>NZ_JAAUVI010000001.1 GCF_021352225.1 Methylobacterium sp. C25
GCTCGTGAAGCGCCAGATGTACGGCCGCGGCAAAATGGATCTCCTCCAAGCCCGGCTCATTGGCCTATCGCCATAAGCATCAGCGAGAGTGAGTCAGAGCCAAAGTTGCACGCCGAAACACACCCGAGAACGGGCTCATTTCCCTCAACGTGCCTCTGGATCCGTTGCGTCTAGGCGCTTGGAGCACCAGGACGACCCACCCGTTCTACCTGGCACGGTGGGAGGAGCTGCTGCGGGCTCTGGATCTCGCGGATCGAGTGGAGAACCGTTACCGCTTCAAGACCAAGGGGCAGATGCTCGACGAGGTTGCCCACCGTGGTTTCGTTGAGAGGGCCGTACCCACCACCATCTCGTGCTCTTCGATCTCCAAGGCACGTTGGGATGGCCATGCACCGGGCCATTGCGGCTACTGCGTTCCGTGCCTCATCCGGCGCGCGGCTGAGACGCGGGCATACGGGCGTGAGCCAACGGCTTATGTTGGACTGCCCCAACTGAACGGAAGGGTCGACCCCCGCACATCGATAGGCGAGCATATCAGGGCTTTTGATTATATGGCCGAGCGCCTGCGCCAGAAGCCTGAGATTACCGGAACCCTCGTCCGCAAGCCCGGGCCGCTAATGGATTACACGCCCGACGACATCCAGGCCTACACCGGCGTGTTCGCCGAGGGTATTAGAGAAGTCGGCCGTGCCCTTAGAGGAGTGCGCGCCACCGCGATTTGAGGCAGTGGGCAGCGACGGCGTGCACGATTTTCACTGCCACCTCGACCTCATGGCAGATCCGGCCGCAGAGTATCTCTCCCGTCAGAAGTATCGCGTGACGACACTTGCCGTGACGACCACGCCACGGGCATGGCAGCAGAACATGTCGTGGGCTGACGGGAACCCATGGACCAAGCCAGCCTTGGGGCTTCATCCCGAACTTGTGGAGCAGGCACACAGGGAGGTCGGTCTTATGCTCGACCTCATGTCCGAAGCCCATTTCATCGGCGAAATCGGCCTGGATGGAAGCCCGCAACATGCCAGCTCACTCGACCTCCAGCGACGCGTGTTTCGCGAGATAGTGCTTCGCGCCGGAGCTCTCGGTGGCCGAGTTCTAAGCATCCATAGCCGGCGTGCCGCGACCCAGGTTCTCGATGAAATCGAAACCTGTCCTACCCGCGGCGGTGTCTTGGCGGTCTTGCACTGGTTCTCGGGCTCGGCGTCGGAGTTTGCCCGAGCCATCTCCCTGGGATGTTGGTTCTCGGTGAATGGATCCATGCTGAGCAGCGCTCGGTCACGATCGATGATAGAGGCGATCCCCCGAGACGTACTATTGATCGAGAGCGACGCCCCTTTGCGAGGCGGAAAGGGAGACCTTCGGTCCACCCTGTCCCGTCTTTCAGAGCTTCTTGGATTGCCAAGCTCCGAGATCGAGGCCGCCACGGACGCCAACGCCACGCGTTTGCTGTCCTGCGCAGCGCTCGCTTAACTCCCTAACTCCGAGTTTCCGGATTGTACTAGAACCGCCACATCACGCAAAACTACGCAGCGCGTTGATCTTGTTCGATATATTTCCCAGCTCTCTTTCCGGGACTACTTGCGGTTCTGTTCGTTTACCTGCACTTAAGCTACCATGTTCCCACGCAGGGAATCTGTGGCGAACCGGGCGGGGTTTCCCACGCCGGCCTATGCCTATTCCTCCTCCCGAGGATAGCCGAAGGCGTTCCTGATCGAGAAGTCGACGGCCCTATCGAACTCCCTTTAGGCCTCGTCGCGGAGGTTGTCGCGTGCGCGGAAAATCACCCCGTTCAGGGCATAGGACGAGGCGAAGGGAAGAACGTCCTTGGCGAACCCGCCGAGCCCCAGCTTGCCGTGTCCACCTGGAAGCGAAGCTGGATGAGATGGTCGTTGGCCATGCCGGCATCGTGCGTGCCGAGCCGGGACCTGCCTAGGTCAGTCCTGACGAGGCGCCAGCCTGTTAGCCAGGGCGAGGTGCATCTGGGCTCGGTTGAGCGGGATGCCCTGCTGCTCGCGCCCCTGGAGGCCGTCGAGGGCGAGGCGCAGCACGTCGCGGAACGCCACCATCGTCTTCTCGTTCGGCACGCCGTAGGAGAGAACGAGATCACGCAGGGCGTCGACTATCGCCGCGTCGAGCAGCCTGGCATCGGGGATTCCTGCGGCTCGCATGGCCTCGCGAGCCTCGCGCTTGCGCCGGCGGTCGGCATCGCGACGGGCGGCCCGGGAAGGCGCTGTATGGGTCATTGAGAGGGACGGTGCCGGGATCATGCCGGCATCGTGCCTGCGGGTCTGGCAAGGCACCACGGCCTCTGAAACGACGACACCCCGCCCGGGTTTCCGGGGCGGGGTGTGTGTCCTGGCGGACGATGTGGTGCATCAGTGAGCCAGTCCCGGGAGGCTCTCGCCACCCATGCCTTAGTGTAGGCGGGTCGCTGGCCGGGGACAAGGCAAGTAGTTGTTGGGGTCAATGCGTAGTCTGGCGAGACGCGCGCGAAGCTTGTCCTCGTGATGCGGCTTAGCCGGAGCGGGGTGCAGCTTCCTGCCCTGCAGCATCTCCTCCTCCAGGACCATGGCAGCCCCGGTCATATCGCCCCAATCGTCCCAACAGCAGCCGCGGACGTATTGGTAGATGGCGAGAAGGCGCAGCAGGGGGCCATGTGGAGGCCACTTCGGCTTCGGGGCCGTGGGGCGCGCCTTGGGCTTGCTGCGCCGGGCTGGGACGACGGCGTTTTCCGAGGCGTCGATCTGGCCACGGCAGGGGGCATAAGGGGGGACCATTAGATGCCGTGACACAGATTGAACAGCATCGGAGGAGTCTCCTGCCTCCCCGATCGCCGTGGCGGCAGCCTCGACGGCGTCCGCCTGGTTCGCCGCGAGCGCGCTATACACGGTGCCGCGGGCGCAGCCGAACATGGCCGCAATGTCCGTGAGCGGGATCCCGTCTGCGAGCATCTCGCGGGCAACGCGGGCCAGCGTGGCGCGGGAGTCGGCCTGCTTCTCGCGAGTGGCACGTCCCTCACGCCGGCGCTGTGCGGCCTTGCGGGCCTTCGCCGGCACCGCCTGGCAAGCCTCGGCCCCCGGGCGCAGGTACGTCAGGCCGGCCGCTTCGGCGAGATCCGGCGTAAGCCCAAGGCTCTCGATGACCTTCGCGTTGCTCGGGCTGTAGAGCACAGAGACCTGCCGGCCGTCCCACGTCGTCGTCTCGCCCGCCTCATGCCGGCGCAGGCGCTGGGCGACGCCCGAGAGATATCGGGCAAGCTCATCCTCGGGCAGCCCGACGATGGGCGAGAGCTTGGCAGCCCAAGAGGCCGCAGTGTCTCCTTGGCCCATGTGCGACCAAGCTGTCGCGACGTGATAGGCGACGAGGTCGCGGCGCCCCTCCAGCCCGGTGGGGCCGAGATAGCGCGCGAGGGTCAGAATATCGGCAGCGATGGCGCCCCAGCGGGACATGCGCAGGCGCGGCTTGGCGGTGGCGGCCGGCTTAGACTTCGAGGCCTTGGTCTCGCGGTAGGCCTGCACCTCGGCCCGGCCGTAGGGCAGGACGGCGGCGGCGAGCGCTTCGAAATCGACGCGCTCGGCTTCCTCGAAGGAGGCTGGCCAAACGATGCGAACGACCGTGCCCGACTTGGGATTGACCGTGCCGGCGAGCCGATGGACGCGCGTCACGTCCCGAACGGCATGATCTAGGGCGAAGCCGTCCCAGATCCGAGCCGCACGCGCCTCGGCCGCGCGCACGCGGGCATCATGCTTGGCGTGGCGGGAGTGGATAACGGTGCCGTCCTCGGCCACGCGGGGCCCGTTCAAGAAGTTGATGACCGCGCGCACGCGCTTGCGGGCGCCGGGGCACATGCCCTCGAAAACCCAAACTGGCCACAGCCCGCGGCCGCTGTCGAGGATGTAGCTCGGGAACGGGATGTTCTTAGACTTCAGTCGCGCAAGCAGAACCTCGGCGACGATGCGCCTGTCCATGCCCTCGAAAGGGGAGCCCTTGCGAAGCTCGGCATCGGCCCAGACGGCACGGATCGAGGCGAGCTGGGCGGCAACGCGGCGATCATCGAACGTGTTCAGCGAGACGAACTGCGCCTCGTCGAGGGCTTGCCCGCGTCGGCGGAATTGGCTCGGATGCAGGGCCTTCGGGCGCCGGCAGTCCTTATCAAGCAGGATGACTTCGCCAGCTGTGCAGGAGCGAGGGTGCAGGAAATCGAGATGAGCCAGCTTGGCAGCGCGCGCTTGAGACTGCTGGACATTGCGGTCGTTGTTTCGATCCGGCTTCCACTGCCGGCCGACTTCCCATTCGCCGAGCGCCGTCTCGTCCATGCCGTCGCACCAGACGACTTCCATCGCCTCAGGTGAGAGGGGCGCGAAGGCGTAGTCGGTGAAACTGGGGGCGGAGGCCAGATCCTCGGCACGAGCGATCGTCTCGACAGGCTCGTCGAGTAGGAACGCCGGCATCTCTGGGATCACGTACGGGCGGGGCTGCATTCGATCCGGGACGGTGGCTGCCAGCGGGGCACCACACCCGCAAGCAAGGCTAAGATGCTGAATTCGCGGGCCTGCCACAAGCGCCGCGCCTTGCTCCTGAAGGCCCACCGTTAACGGCGAAATCAGCCCCTCCGACGGGGCCGCCGCCGCCGCCCGAAGGCCCCTGGATGCGCGCCATCCGACCGAGCCACGCCTGATCGCGACTCCTGCAGGCGGCGCGCTCAGTCCGCTCCACGGCCGAGAAATCGCCCTCGCCGGGCCGCGCGTCATTTTGCGTAGACGAGGCGGCCGCCCCCGCAACAGGGCCTGATCGGAGGCGTCAAAGACCGAATAGGCCGTCCTTGCGCCGAATCGGTAGAGGTTCCACGACGTTACCGTGCGCGGTCCCGTCCCATCATGATCATCGAGCCTGCACCCACCGTCGTCGACCGCCGCGTGCCCCGAACCTGCGCCGCCCGCGCCCTCAGCGCGATGGCCGCGGCATGACCGGTCTCCCCTTCTCCGGGCATCACGAACGCCGCGAGGCCGAATGAGTCGGCGCGCTCGTCTGCTTCGGCGTCTCGCTCGCCCTGCTATCGCCTGGGCCGACCTTCTCGCGACCGACCTTCGATCCCTTCGCGGCAATCGCTGCTGAGGGAACTTGGGGCGTGGGCCTGCTCGCGGTCTCCGTGATCCGCATGCTCGGCCTCTGGGTCAACGGATCGAAGCGGCACAGCCCCTCGATCCGGTTCGTCACCGCCGCCATCGGCGCCGCCCTTTGGGGCCGGGTGCGACGCCATGCTCGTGAAGGCGCTCGGCGAGTTCGCCGGCGCGTCGGTCGAGAAGTGCATCACGCGAGAGATCTTGGACCCGACCTACGTCGCCTTCCTGGACCTCGCATACAACATCGGGTCCGGCGCCTTCTGCCGCTCGACCGTCGTCCGCAAGTTCAACGCCGGCGACCGCCGCGGCGCCTGCGACGCGCTCCTGCTGTTCAACAAGGCCGGCGGCAAGGTCATCCCCGGCCTGACCGCCCGGCGCGAGCGCGAGCGCGCCCTCTGCCTCAAGGGGATCTGACCATGACACCATTCCAATTCGTGTGCTTGATCGCGTCCTTCGGACTCGTCGTCGAGATCCTTGTCAACCGCTTGGCCTTCGCCGCCCGGCTGGAGCGGGACAGGGCTCCGGCATTCCTGCTGGCGGGCATCATCTGGATGTTCGCCTGCCAGCCGTTGACGGCGTCACCGCTCACCATGGCGGTTCTTAGGGCACTAGGCTTTGTCTTCTTCGCCGTCGCCCTGGTGCTGATGGTTTGGAATGTCTGGAAGGCGCTCCGGGCCCTGTGGGACACCCGGCGTGCTTGATCTGGCTATCGCCCTTGTCTGGACGCCGCTGGGCATAGCTGCTCTCGTCGCGGTGGCGGCCGCCGCCCTGGCGCTGGCGTACCTACCGCGCGCCGCGCTGCCTCTGGCCTGCGTCGCAGTCTTGCTCGCCGGGGCGGCCTACGTCGCCAGTCTGCAGGCCGATCTCGCCGCCTCGCGCATCGAGGCGCGGGAGGCGAAGGCGGACGCCGCGGCCAAGGGCAAGGCCATCGAGGCCCTGGAGCGGAACGCCAGGGCGACGGCGGCTCGGAACGCGGCCTCCCGCACCCGCCGGGACCGGATCCTCTCGGCCCCAGCGTCCGACGACGGGCCCGTGGCCAAGATCCTCGACGACACCCTGGAGAGCCTGCGGTGAGACGCCTGATCCTCGCGGCCGCCGCCGTCCTCCCGCTCGCCGGCTGCCACGACAGGCCGGTCCTGGCAGTCCCTGGCGAGCTGCTCCATTGCTCCGGCCGCCCGGCTGTACCGTCCCGGCAGGGCCGCACGCAGCTCGTCGTCGCCGGCTACGTCTCCGACCTGGCGGACGCACATGGCGACTGCCACGACAAGCTCGGCGCGGTGCGCGAGATCGTCGAGGGCACGCCGTGAACCTGACGCTGGCCCTCATCGTCCCGCTCGCCTGCTGGAATCCCCCGCCGCGGCCGCTCGTCGACGCCACGGTCCTCTCCGCTCTGCGCGGCGAGCCGGTGCCCGATGCCAAGCCGGACGTGTCGGCAGCGCTCGCCGCCCTCAAGCCCCCGCGAGTGCGCCGGTGATCATGTTCGCCATCGGCGTCGCACTGATGCTCTGCCTCGTTCCGCCGCCCCAGAGTCTGCCGTGAGTGAGGCGGCCGCCGCGGTGATCAAGGCCGCCCGCGACCTGGTGTTTCGGGAGCGCTGGCGCATGAAGCTCCCGCCTGAGAGGCCGCTCCCCTCCGAGCTGGCGGCCGCCCTCGAACGCGCGCTCGCCGCCCTCGATGCCGAGGCGAAGAAATCCTGATGGGTTCCCCGCACGTCGACCGCCTGGAGATCTATCCCTCTCGTAGGGAGCTGAACCCGCTCACGGTCGCAGATGTCATGGACACATCAGGCAAGCACGCCCGGGTCCGCCTTGTCCGGACGCGGCCGGGACAGCACCGCGAGCAGACACTCGTCACCCGGCAGGGCCTCGTCTGGCTCGGCCACCGGTGGCAGGCCAAGCTCGCCCGGGACGCGCGCGAGGTCGAGAGGGCCAAAATCCAGGGCGATCTCGACCTCTAGAACCGATGCAAGGAAAGCGAAGCTATCGAGGCTTCGCTTCCTATCGCGCGAGGTTTGCCACTTTTCGCGTGGAATTCAGGCGGTTTGACACCGGCGCGCGAGGTTTGCCACCGCGCCGGTCTCCCCGCAGCGCACGCGTTTTGTCATTTTGGGGGCCCAACGCACGCGCTTTGTCACTCGCGCACCTCGTTTGTCATTTCCGAGCCCGAAAACACCTCGTTTGTCACGACCAACACCTGGTTCGTCACTCAGACAGTGATCACGAGCGCCGGATCGAACGAGCGGTTCTCGGGCTCCGGCACCGCCAGCGCCCGGCCGCCGCGCCTCTCCGTGACGTAGCCGCGAGGGTTACACACGATACGCGTTTCCCCAACTCGGTAGTCTCGGGACTCATGGATATGCCCGTGGATCCAGAGGTCCGGGGCATGCGGCCCCTGCAGGATCGAGGACAGGTCGCTGGCATACGCCGCGTCCAGCAACTCCCTCCACTCGCCCCCGCGCAGGCTCCGCTCATGCGGGGCGTGATGTGTGACGACGACCGTACGACCGGCGAACGGGACGGCCAAGGCCGCATCGATACGGCGGCGCTGCTCAGCATGCAGCCCGCCCGAGATGGACGGGTGGAACGCCGAGTAATCGCCGGGCCCGCGCCGCCAGCGGATGCGCCGGACGTCGCGCATACCGGTGTTGCGGTCACTCGCCGTGCTCTGCGCAAGGCCACGCGCGCCTGGCCTGATCGACCAGTCCGTCCACAGCGTCGCGCCCACGAATCGCACGCCCGCGATCTCGGCGACGTCGCCCTCGGCGAGCAGGTGGATCCCCGAGGCCGCGGCAAGCTCGCGCGCGTCGGCAAGCTGGCTCTGATACGAGGCCCGGCCATGCCAGTAGCAGTGATTGCCCGGCACATAGACGAGCGGACGGTCGAACCGGTTGTGCAGCCAGGGCAGCACCCGATCCGCGAGGCGCTCGTCTACGTCGCCGGCGATAACGACGACGTCATGCTCCGGCAGCGTGAGATCGAGCGGATGCGTGCCGCCGAGGTGCAGGTCGCTGAGGATCCAGAGGCGTGTCGTCATCGTAGTCTCTCCTCAGCATCCCATGCGGCGGCGCGGGCGGCACGCAGCGCGCGCCCCGGTTCGATCATTCCCCGGCCGACGAGCGACCGGATGCGGAGCACACGCACCAGCGCGACGCGGGCAGGCAGTCTGCAGGACCGCCCCGGCACCCAGCAGGAACGGATGCCGGCGGCGATGTCGTCGAGGGCCTCGACGGTCTCAGGCTCGAACGTCCGCATCGCGAACCTCGCGGCGGGCATCGGGCCGTGTGAGCGAGATCGCACGAGCGACCCGGGAGGCGTCGAGGACGGCCACGTCGCCATCGATGATCCCCTCGCGCAGCTCGTGCTCCAGGCGGCGGATGTAGAGGACAGCGCCGGCTCCGAGCCCGACATCGATCTGCCCGGCATCCAGGGCGCGCCGCACGATCTCGCGGTTTACGACGAGCATCCGTTCGGCCGTCGGGACGTGGAGGAAAGAAGTCACCATCTTGCCCTCCCTCAGTGACGCGGCGACAGAACTTCGCGGGCCGCCAGGGCGGCTTCGCAAAGTCGACGGAGCGAACGGATCGATCCTCCCGGCCGCCAGTTCTCGACGACGGCGGCGAACTCCTCGCCGTCCAGCCCGGGCAGCCATTCCTCCGCGACGCCGCGCTCCTGCCGAATGTCGGCGAGGATGCCGGTGACGAGGGCCGGCAGGGACTCCTGCGTCGGCGCTGGCATCTCGATGACGAGAAACCGGTCCCGCAGCGGCGCCGACAGTCCAGCGAGGCTATTGGCCGTCGCGATGAAGGTCACGCCAGATAGGTCGACAGCGCACTCCAGGAACGGGTCGTGGAAGTGGCCGGCATGATCGAGCATGCCGAGCAGCGCGTCCTGGAGATTGCCGTTCGACTTACCGTCACCGGACTTCTCGGCCTCGTCGAGGATGATGGCCACGGAGCCCAGCATCGCCCGGCGGATCGACTGCAGGGGAACCGACCCCCGGCCCGTCCCCCACTGGCGGCTCGTCCCGGCGAACGCCGCGTCCGCGACACCGCCACAGGCGAAAACGGTGACAGGCAGCCCGAGGGCCTCGCAGATCTCCCTCGCCAGTCGGGTCTTGCCCGACCCAGGAGGACCGACGAGCAGCAGCGGCCGGAGCCGGGCAAACGGTTGCCCGAGCGCCAGGTTGAGGATCCTGTCGATCACCGCCTCGGCATGCGGGAAACGGCCGACCAAGGCGGCACGAATCGCCGGGAGATCCCCCGGCGTAGAGCAAGGCAGCCTGATCCCTGCGATGCAGGCGAACTCTGCCCGCGGCGTCGACGAGGATGCCGTCCGTGAGCCGTCTGACGTCGTGCCGGGCAGGTGCGAGACCGACTTCAGGACAACCAAACCGGGGCCATTGTCCGGTATGTAATCGGCGTGATCCGGGTCTCTTGGATCCCAGCCCGTGTCGTCGCGGACAGGGCCAAGCAGCCGCTCCGAGAGCGACCTGGTAGCAACCGCATCCCTGACAGCCTCGGCCATGTCGGCCCGCTGCCAAAAGATCACGCACTCGGCATCGGCGCGCAAGTCGCTCCACACGCTTTCCCGGATGCCCGCGCGGACCGAGTCCCGCTGCGTCTCTAGCGTGTTGCAGATGATCAGGTGTGCGAGGTGGCTGATCTCCTGGCGCGTCGTGAGGAGTAGCCGCTTCTCGGCATCATCCGTGGCGAGTCCGGCCGCGAGGTCCGCCTGGTGGTGTGCGATGCATGCCGAGCCATAGTGGCCGAGCCACGCCGCCAGGAGACGGCACCGGCCGGCATGCTTCTGGCATGCATCGCGGCCAAGATCCGTCAGGCCCTCGTTGGCGACGGCCCGCTCACAGGCCTCGGCGCATGCGACCAGAGCGGCCGCCGTCACGCCGCCGTGTGCCAGGGCAGAGATGGCCGCGCGCACGTCGTCCGGCAGCCCGGCCGTGTCTGCCGTCTGAGCCCAGGCTTGCCCGTCAGCGTACGGGGAATCCCAATACAGGGGCGCGCCGAGCAGCAGGTCTCGGTAGCTCGCCGGTGTCGCTGAGGTCTCGGGGGGAGTGAGCGCGATAAAGCTCGCGCGAGCGCGCTGAGCGCGCCGGTCGGCGTCGGTCATCTGCTAGTCTCTCGGTCAGTGCGCCAACTCATGGCGGCGCTCCAGCCGGAAGACTGACAGACAGGCGTTAAGATCGAGTTGACGAGCGGAATGCGAATATAGAGGCCCGGATATCGTCGACTTGATCGAGCGCCACGTCGACGACGCCCTTGAGATGATGACCGAGCTCGTCGCGGGCGGACGTGGACATGCGCCCCGCGGTCTCGGCGGGGTCGTCGCCCTCGGTCGCCTCGCGCCAAGAGTAAGCAATCGAGAGCATGGCGAAGCCCAGCGTCCTCGGCATGTGGTGCGCGCAGGCGCGAGCGAGGAGCTGAAGCACCGGCGCCGGCAGGCCATGCTCCGCGATGCGGTCGCGCTGCACGGATCGGTGCGCGAGTCCCGAGACGGTGGAGACGTGCCCGATCCAGTCCTGACCGAAAACTCGCTGCCCGGCGAACTCGATGGCCTCGGCAAGCTCATCTTTCATGCCCTTGGCGTCGACTGGCACGCCGTCGACGAGGGGCTGCCGGCCAGCGTACGTCAGCACCGGCAGGCCGCCCCATTCGCCGCGAGAGCCGTAGGGGCCCTTGAGCTTCGCCAAGCCGCCCGCCGGCACACCGACGTAGCCGACGGCATCCGGGTTTCCTGGGACGGCGATGATGCGGATAGCCATTACGGTCCTCTAAGCAAACGCGTAGTAATAAGCAGTGATGAGATAGTGACCGGAATTCTGATTGCCGGCGATTTGTAGATCGGGCACGGACATGTGCTGCAGCATGAACACACGTCCGCCGTAGATCATGAGTGGCATCCTCACGCGGCTTCCCTCCCGGCGACGTATTCTTCGATGAGGCGGTCGATCTCGTCGATTACGAGCCAAGGTATGTGGCCCGGCTCGCCCTTGATGATCACCGGGATCGTCAACGTGGGAGCCGGTTGGATCCCGGGGGACAGCAGGCCATCGTCCGTGAGCTCGATGGAGGCCAGCACGTCGCCGAACGGCGTCGGCGTGTCACGAAACCACGTAAGCGTCGTGCTGTACCGGTCGCCCTGGTAGTGCAGCTTGAGCATGGCCTCGAAGCCGACGCTCTCGAAACAGCCGACTGCGAGGCTATTCGTCCGGAAATCTGCAGAGAAGGCCATCAGGCAGCCGCCTTCTGGCTTTGAGCCCTGGCGAGGAGGCGGTCGATCTCGTCGAGAGCCTCCTCGATCGTGCCGGCAGCCTCGCCCTCGAAATCGTCGGCGCGGTTAAGCCAGCTGGCGTGCAGGTCGGTCGCGAGGCGGCCGTCGGACATCATCCAGATCGTGCTGCGCGCGCGGCCGCACGCCGTCTGATGGTCCTTCTTCCACTGCAGCGTCGTCCAGTAACGCCCTTCGAACAGGGAGAGCGACACGTTAGCGACGTAGCGCTCCCGCTCCAGCCGCTCGACGGCGGGCTGCGTCTCAGACGAGACACGGAATCCGATAGTATTCATCAGTTGTCTCCGAATGAGTATTGCTGGAAAGACTTGAGCCTGCAGGCGGCGCGGTTCGCGATAGAGACGAATTCCCAGTGGAGTGCCCACGGGCGCCCCTGAAGGATGACGATGGGCATCGTGCCGGCGTAGCGATGTGGAAGGCGGCGCCTCACCGGAGCGCCCTCAGGGCCTGCTTTCGCTCCTGATCGATCCCGTGGAAGCAGAGGAAAGCCCCGTTCCGGACGACCATTTCGTCCCAATTGCCCTGCGTGTCCCGGTAGATCACCGGCATGCGGTCGAGGTCGTACCCGAGCCTGCGCAGGTCCTCGACGACACCGGCCGCGTCGTTCGTCACGGTCCTCCCGCCGCGGGCGAGATCCGTGATGCAGATCACCGCCCCGGCGAGCTCGATGCGATAGTCGCTGGGCTCGTCGAAAAGGCTGAGCTGGCGGCGCTGGTGCCCCGCGGCCCTGCAGACCGGACCGATGCCGGTCTCTATGCTGACGGGATCCGTGAGCTCGCGGCCGCAGGGGTCGCAGGTCGTCGAGGCAAGCCGGAGATCCCGGGCCTGCGCCTGCTGCACGGGAGTCGGCATCTTCGCCCTGGCGGGGCGGTACACCGGCTCGATCTCCAGGCTCGCGCCGCACTCGACGTCATCGGGACCCCAGAACGTGGGATCGCCCGTGCCGGCAAGCAGCGCCGCCTTCAGGGGCTCGGCGTCGGCGGCACGGGCGAAGAGCACCGGCCACGTGTCGTGACGGAGCCCGCCGTACTCGTCGATCCAGAACTTCATGAGATTGAAGCCCTCGATCTCCTTGCCGGCGGGGACGTGCTGGGCCTGGGCCTGCTGGACCGGCGTGCGCATCATCGCCGGGGTCGGGGGGACCTGCTCCATCATCAGGATCACGCCCGCCTCCCTTTCGGTCGGGCTGAACAAGCTGGGGTCGCGGCCGCCGAGCAGCGAGACGATCTCGCCCGTTGCGTCCTCGGGGCGGCTGTAGATCTGTGGGAAGACGTGCGCCTGGAACGTGTCGCTCGCATCGAACCAGCACTTCACCACGCGGAAGCCGGAGATCGCGGACGGGGCGGCCTTGGCCGCGAGGATCGCCTTGAGCTTCTTCTTGGCGGCGGCGCGGTCGTGCCGCCCGTAGCGCTCTTCATAGTAGGCATCGCCTGCGAGGCGGTACTCGCCCGAGGCCTGAGCCGAGCGGAACGAGGCCCAGGCGGCGCGCATGGCGCTGGAGAGATGCTGGCTGACCGGGGTCTCGGTCTGGATGGCGGAATCGTAGGCGCGGATCCAGGCGTCGCGGACGACGGACGCGCGGTCCTGCAGCGTGACTTTGGTCATGGATGAGGTGTCTTTCTTTGCACTGGTTCGGATTGGTCCGAACCGGTAATGTCCATATATACAGACAATACGGGGATGCACAAGCGCCGAGCTTGGGCGAGCGAGATCCCCGGAGGAATCCCGCCGTTGCCCGCACGCAAGGGCGCGGTGTCGAAGGTTATCGTTGAGTTGCCCGTGCTTATTGCGCGGTGGCCGCTTGGGCCGGGCCGCGTCTTGTTTCGCGGTTTGGGGAGCATCCCGAATTCGGATCACCGGGGCAATAGCCTTGAGGGCCCACGGTTAACGGCCGTCAACCTACCCCCGAACTGGACGGCCTGACATCTGTTCTTCGCCAGCGCCGAGGCTAACCTTTGATCATGGCCTGGATAGACATCCTCTCCGGTTGCACCGGTGCCGAGATACCCATCGATCCGCGTGATGCCGATGACCACTGAGACCGTGATCGCTCTCGTCTGCCCCGATTGCGGGCGGCCGTATCCTCCGCACGAGGGCATGCGCCCGGAGATCCAGGGCTGCGGCCGCCTCGCCGTGCCGGTCCCGCATGTCGGTCTCTGCGTGGCTACGGACGACCGCGGGGGATTCGCGGTGCGCCGGTCGACGCGCCCCATTCAGACGTCGCTCTCGCTTCCGCAGGTGGGGTCGTTCCATGGCTGAGCGATCTGAAATCTGGCTGGCCCGCAAGCAGGATCAGGCGCGCCTTGGCCTGGATGTGCATGCCCTTGGGCGTGGCATCGACCAGCTCCGAAAGGTGCGAACCCAGTTCGCGCTGCTGGAGCACATCAGCAAGGACGCCCGCCGCATGACGGCGTTCGCCGGCATCGTCGAGGACATCGAGTCGCTCACGGTCCGGGCGACCTCGCTGCAGCGGCGCCTGAAGGCGAAGCGCCGGGATGAGAAGGGAGCCAAGGCGTGAGCAGGCGCGAATTCTGTTGGATCGAGACCCAGCGCAAGGACGGCTCTTGGGACAAGCCTGAGGTCGGCGAGGTCTGCCGGAACACGCCGGACAGCTTCATCGTCTTCCTGACGGGCAACGAGTGCGAGACGTATGGCCCGACGGTGCGCCTGATCGCGCCAGTCATCCCGCCCTGCATCGAGGCCGACGTCGCCGCCGTCGTGGTCGAGGGGCACCGCGATCTGGGCGTCGCGCTGGCCAAGGCGATGCTGTCCTTCTTCCAGGCGTCCTTCGACGGCGGCACGCCCCTCATCATGCTCCGCGGATCCCGTCTGATCAGCCCGGCAGTCCAGGCCGATGTCGAGCGTTGGTTCACGACCTGGGAGGCCAAGCACCAGGAAGGCATCCGAGCCATGCACCGGGCGATGGACCTCCTCCGCGAGGCGAAGGACGAGGCGGCGTGAGACCCCGTCAGATCACCACCCACGGCTGGTCCGTCGCAGACGACATGAGGGCTGACGCAATGTCCCAGGAGCGCGAAGCACCGGCCGCTGACGACGTCATGCAGCAGCCCTGGTGCTGCCTCGTGTGCAGCAGCCGGTTCCGGTTCGGCAAGATCATCTTGCGCGGCGGGAGCCTCGTCCGCCCCAAGTGCGAGGGCGTCAGCGGCCTGCATCCGGCGGATGGGACGGTCAAGGAAATTGGGGAGTATCAGGGCGAGATCGGGACGCGGAACTGACTGCTGGCGTGGTTTACGAGAAGTAAATACAGATTAACTGAATAGATAAAGTTAATATAGTTGGTGGCTCATATAGAAGTCACGTTCTCGGTCCGTTTCCCCAAAAGAAATCTGTGCGAGTCAGAATAAAATCGTTTACCAAGTCGTCAGTTAACCCTTCAGGCGCTCGATCCCATCCTGCACGGCCGCCTCGACCGTGGCCCCCAGGCCGTCCGTCTCGCGCCCATGCTGCCGGATCTCGTGCAGGGCGGCCCCGCGATCCCGTTCCGACACGATGACAGTGCTGCGGGCGGTCCCGACCATCACGCGGACGGTCAGCTCGACGAATCGCCCTGAGCCCGGGCCGTCCTCGACAGGATATCGCGGGGCGTCTGACATGCGATGCACGTGCGATCTGATCGCCGCGGCGTCGGCGTAGGCCTGGACGGTCGCGGCGTGAACTGGATTGTCGGTATGATCCCGCTCAGCGGCAGGCGGCGCCTCGTACGGGAGAGCGTGCGCGAGGTCGAGCAGTCGCAGCGCCTCCGCGATAAGGCCCTGTCGCGTCCTTCGGTCCCCCTGCAGCGCGCCGTAGAGCGGCCGCCCATCCTCGGGGAACAGATCGATCCTGGGGTGCCCGTCGGCGTCCCGGCGGGCATTGGATTGCCTCTGCAGCATCTCCCTGAACTCGGGGCTTTCAGTCGGGTCGAAGTCGGCATCGAGGCCTTGAGGATTCGATCCGACGAGCGGCCGGTCGATGGCCTGCAGCGCCTCCTCGACCAGCTTGACGTCCTCGAAGGGAAACCCGGTGTCTCGGTCAGTCGTGTACCAGAGCGCCCGGGTCCGGCTGGCAGGCATGGCGATCCGGGATGGCCTGCCGCCTAGCGCTCGCTCGCAGTCGTCGAGGACGGCCAGCGGGTCCGGCCAGCCGGCGTCCCGAGCGGCGCGCAGGCGGTCGAGGGCGGTGGCGCGGTCGGTGTCGTCCGTCATGCCGACACGATCGCAGCTCGCACGGCTGCCGGGCAATCGAGTCTCCCTACGGAGGATTCACCCGAGCGGATGAATTTGCCCACTGAACGCGAAATTCATCCGCTCGGCTAAATGCACCCGCTCGGGGACTTTTCGCCCCGCAGGCCCGGAAAGTCCCCGCTCGGGTACCTCGCCGGCGAACCACACGAGCGTGTGTATTTCAGCCCCGAGCGTTCAAAACCACACGAGCGTGTGTATCGGAAGCTTAGGTGGCGAGGGCGGCCCCGTTCTCAATCAGGAGTGTACCGACCGAGACTGCCGAGCGCCCAATCGTTCCTACGGCCGTTGAGCAGGCATAGGCAAAACTGAGCTACGCACGGCGGAAACCTGCTACGATCCAGCGCCCTATGAACCAGAGCGCAAACAACAACAGCGGTGGCACCAGGGCGACCCACAGCAGATAGGACTGTCGGGCCAGAGCGTTCCACCGACGCTTCCAGCGCTTCTCCCAGAACCATCGGCCGACGAGCTCCTGCTCCTGCTTTCCGAAGGCCGTATAGAGGTAGAGGACGCAGCCGTCCGGGAAGTCGACGACGATCTGCGTGCCGTCCTTCACGGACGCGTCGAAGTTCGACTGATATCGAAATTCGATCTTGGAGAAGGACGCCGGCCATTTGGCTTGCGAAGGCTTCTTGAAAACCTCGGCGATGGGGCGCTTGCTGTCGAAAGGCTCCGACCCCAGGTCCTCCCGAAGCTCGCCTGCATACTGGTAGTTGCCGATCATCTCGTAGCTGACAGCATCCCACGCGAGGAACGAGATGATGCCCAGCCAGAGGACACTGAGCACCGTCCAGATTCGAAATGCCCCCCGGGCGACGTTGACCCTATGCAGCACGTCTTACCTCTGCGCTTTGGGGTCAGTGCCGATGCGGTCAGCGAGTTCGGAGACCTTCACGTAGATCTCTTCGAGACCCACGCCCGTCAGGGCCCAGGACACGGCCGTGACGAAGGCCCCCTTAGTGAAGATGTCGATGGTCTGATCGCGCAGCAGCCAGGACGCCTGCATCGCGTTCATGAACGTGAACCGGAACACGAACGGCTCCATGTCGCTGCCGGCGCCGTCCTTCACGCGCGTCAGCCAGTCGAGCTCGGCCATCACGTCTTGGGGCGCGCGGTCGCGGAGCTGCTCGACGTAACGCTCCCGCTGCAGCAGCGTCAGGTCGTTGCGCACGACGTGAATCAGGCTGCCGGCCATCGTCATGACCGCCACGGTCTGAGGCGACCAGCCCCGGGGACGGCCCTCATTCATCCAGCGCTCGACGTCGTCCCGAAGCGTGTGACGAACCTTCCTCTCCTTATCCGGGTAGAGCAGGACCGCGATGTAGAGGCGCACCTGGCGTCGGTACCGCCATCGCTTGAACCCCTCGATCATGCTCGACAACCGCTCCGCTCCCCGGGGCCGGCATATAGCATAGCTGTCGCGGGCGATCATGGGCTGCCGCGGTTTGCTACGGGTTTGCTACGGAGCGGCAAGGAACGCCGCCGCGACGGCTGCTCTACGCTGACATAGTATTTGGGAGAGGCCGCCTGCTGTCTGCCGCTTAGAAGGCGGCTGCTCTATCCAGCTGAGCTACGGAGTCAGACATGCCCGAAGGGGCAAAAGCCATGCTCGGCTTTCACGGTCAACCCTTTGCGCATCGAGGCCGCGATGGCCGGCAAGACAGCCTCGCCCGATACGAGCGCTGATACGTTGCAGCACGCTTTACCAGCGATTGGTGCACGCTGTATCAGCGACGCGTGATCTCTCTCCGAAACGGCTTTCACTACGCACTCGGCCTCGCGGCGCTTGCGGCAGCGAGTCTGCGCCATCGGATCGGCGGCTACCGGCGGGCGACAGATTTCTCGCCAGACGACTGGCCAACCGCGGTCACGCACGTCCGCGAGATCGTCGAGGATTGGATCCGTCACCTCGCGGGCCCGGATGGCCGAGCGTACGATCTCATGGGCCTCGACATCCTCGAACTCGGTCCCGGCGCAACCCTCGGCACGGGCGTCCTGCTCGTGGGACTCGGTGCCCGCTCCTACCGCGCCATCGATGCCTTCGCCCTCGCGAAAGGCACGCCGCTCGGATTCTACCGAGCCCTCGAGGAAGCGGTGCGAGAGGCTGGTTTCGACGAGGCGCGCATCCGGAACGCAGTCGATGAGGTAGCAAACCAGGGATCGGATCCGATCACCTACGTCGTCGATCGGGACTTCGACATCGTGCGCGCTGCCGCGGGTCGATCTTTCGATCTCATCTTGAGTGCAGCGGCCTTCGAGCATTTCGACGATATCGAGCAGGTGCTCGGCCAGGTGAGCAAGGTCGCGCGGCCAGGCGCCATTTTCCTCGCGGGCGTCGACTTCCAGACTCACACCCGCGGCATCCGGGGCAACGATCCCAACAGCATCTACCGGTTCTCACCGGACCTCTATCGCAGCCTGTCGTTCCCGGGCCAGCCAAACCGGCGTCGCCCAGCCGACTACCTGCGGATCCTCCAGAATTTCGGCTGGACGGAAGCCGAGTGCCGCCCTGTCGACCTGGCCGCTCCCAAATATACTGAGTGGAGCGCATCTGGGCTCGATGCCAAATTCTCAGGCTCGGAGGCGGACATGCACGTTCTAACTGGCTTCGTTCGCGCCGTGAAACCATAAATGCATAGATCTTTCCACAGCATTTAGCCAGAGATGCTTCGGAAGGATGGTATTTATGAAGTTGAAGTGCTGGCATTGTCGCGCAGAAATGCGCCCACTTAGACGGGCGTAATATCTGCTTAAGTACGAAGATCGGGTATAGCGGTCAGCCTTGGGGGTGAAAGAGCCGGGCGTCTCGACTTATCTGGCGCGGCCACCGGCATCGTCGGTGGCGAGATGAGAGGCATGGACGGCATTCCGACGGATGGACTCCCGATGACCAGTGGAGCCAAGGACGCGCCGGGCACTGAGGTCGCGATCACGGTGGTGATCAAGGCGCTCAATGAAGAGGCGCATATCCGCCGCGCTGTGGAGAGCGCCCAGAAAGCCCTGCATGTCGCCGGAGAGGCCGGCTGGGGCGAGGGCGAGGTGATTCTCGCCGACAGCCGCTCGACGGACCGGACCGCCGCCATCGCAGCGGCCTGCGGGAGCCGGGTCGCTCGACTCGCGGATGACGTGCCCCGCAGTTGCGGGGTTGGTCCGCAGCTCGGCTACCAGTACGCCCGCGGTCGCTTCGTTTGCCTGATCGACGGCGACATGGTGCTCGACCCAGCCTTCCTCGACGCAGGGATGCGCTATCTGGCCGACAATCAGGGCGCGGCCGGGATCGGCGGTGAGGTGCACGACGTCAACGTCGTGAACCTCGAGTTCAAGCGCCGTGCCCTTCGCGGCGCAGCCGATCTGCAAGCCGGCCCGGTCGACCGGTTAAATGGCGGCGGCCTTTATCGCCGCGAGGCCATCGCGCAGGTTGGCCATTTCAGCGACCGGAATCTGCACGGCTACGAGGAATTCGATCTCGCGGTGAGACTTCGCGCGGCGGGCTGGTCACTGCACCGTCTGGCCGCGTCGTTCGTCGACCATCATGGCCACGTGATCGGTGGCTATGCCCTGCTGCTGCGGCGGATCCGCAGCCGCTACCTCGACGGCATCGGGGAGTTGTTGAGGGCCGCCATCGGCGGACCGCATCTACGGATGGCCCTGCGAGACCTCCCCGAGATCCGGCTCTGGCTCGGCGTCTATGCCGGATGGCTGATCGCGGCGGCGATCGCCACAACGTTTCCAGGCTGGACGAAGCTCGCCGCGCTCGCTGGACTGATGGCGTTACCCATCGCCGCCTTGAGCCTGCGCTATCGCTCGGCGCCGCTCGGCCTCTACGCCTTCGTCGCCTGGAACGCGCACGCCTTCGGCATGGCGCGCGGCTTTCTTCAACCCCGCATCGCGCCGGAGGCTTGGATCGCCAGCACCATGGCCGAGCCGAGCACCGCACGTACCGACGTCGCGGCAGCCGCGCAGCCTCCCTCGCCGATTGCGCGAACGACCCAGGCCGTGGCCCTATCTCTTGCGCTCGCCCTAACCGTCGCCTCGGCCATCGTGGCGAGACCCGCCGAGGCGAAGCCGGCGGAGGCCCGATGGGTCGCGGTGAAGGACCACAATCTTGCAATCGCCGAGGGCAGCCCGCTCGATTTCTCTGCGCTCTCGCCGCCCGGTGCGGCGGGCACCAGCGGCCGGGTAATCGCTAATTCGGCCGGCCAGCTCGCACTCGCCGACAAGCCGGATCGTCGTGTCCCGTTTCTGTGCGCCTCGCTTGCCTGGAGCCCCGCCTCTGGGAGCTATCCGGACAAGCCGACGGCCGACCGCTACGCGCGCCAGCTCCGCATCCACGGCTACAACGTCGCCCGGATCCATTTCGCCGACGCCATCCTGATGAGCGGACGCCGGAACGACTTCGATCTCGATCCGGAGCAGTTCGACCGGCTCCGCTATCTGCTCGCGGCGCTGAAACGGAACGGCATCTACTGGATGATCGACGGTCTGACCTCGCAATCCGGCGGCCTCGGTGGCATCGAGGACCGTTGGGGAAATGCGGGCGGCCTGAAACTCGCCGTCCACTTCGACGAAGCGGCTCGCACGCACTGGCGGAGGCTGGTCCAGACAATCTACGGCAGCGTCAATCCTTATACCGGATCGAGCCCGCTCAAGGATCCGGCTCTGGCGCTCGTGGTGCTCGCCAACGAGAACGGCGTCGAATTCGACACGATCCTGGCGGAAAAGGACACCGGCAAGGCCTATCCCGAGACGCTTCGGGCGCCGTTCAATGCGTGGCTCCGCAAGACCTATCGTGGCACCTCCGCCCTGCGCGCCGCCTGGGGCGATCTCGGCAGCGACGAACGCCTGGAATCCGGCACGGTGCGCGTGCCCCAGGATCGCTACACGCCCGGCCCGCGCATGCGCGATCTCAAGCGCTTCTTCGTGGCGTCGGAGACTGACACGCTCGGCTGGATGACCGACGCGCTGGCCGGGCTCGGCTATACCGGGCTGGTCACCGCCTACAACAACGGCCTGTCGAGCCAGACTGACCTGAGCCGCGCAGCGTTGCCCGTCGTGAGCATGAACGCCTATTTCGACGAGGTTCTCTCGTTCGATCCAGGCACGGAGATCTCGCAGAAGAGCTCGCTCGACGATGCCGCCAGCTACCTACGCGAGCTGATCGGACGCCGGCGCTTCGGGCGGCCCTTCGTGGTGACCGAGTACGATCACCTGTTCTGGAACCGGTTTCGGCACGAGGCCGGGGTCGTGGTGCCGGCCTACGCAGCCCTGCAAGGCTGGGACGCGATCTGCCGCCACGCCGCCGGGCCGATCGACCTGACATTCGATCAGCCCTGGCCGCACAAGCGTCGCCTCCTGCCCTTCGGCATCTCCCTCGACCCGGTGGCCAGAGCTGGCGAGACGCTCGCGGCGCTGCTCTTTCGACGCGGTGACGTCGCGCAGGCGCGCGGCGGAGCGGCGTTGCCGTTCGGCAGTTCAGATCTGATCGAGGACGGCCTCGGCTCCCTGCCAGATGCCGTTACCAGGCTCGGGCTGACGACGCGCTTTGGCCTCGTTCCACCTTCCGTTCACACAGGTCCGGAGAGCACCACACTCCTGCCGCCCCTTTCGCAGACGTCCGCCGACGAGACCGCGTATCGCCGCCTCCTGCAGGATGCCGGGCTCGCGCAAGATGGCTCGGCCGGCACCTACGAAAGCGACGGCGGCCAGATCCAGCTCGAACCCCGCGCGCGGCGCGTCCAGGTCGTGACACCCCGAACGGTCGCCGCGAGCTATGCCGCCCTGCCCGACCCCTTGCATCTGGGGCCAGCGACGATCGAGGCCGCCAGCGGACCTGCCCTATTGGCGGTGAGTGCGCTTGATGGGCGCGACCTCGTGCGATCGCACCGCGTTCTCCTGATCTTCGCAACC
The DNA here is from genome assembly GCF_021352225.1 of Methylobacterium sp. C25. Taxonomy (GTDB): domain Bacteria; phylum Pseudomonadota; class Alphaproteobacteria; order Rhizobiales; family Beijerinckiaceae; genus Methylobacterium. The sequence goes on from NZ_JAAUVI010000001.1 coordinate 21,577, forward strand.
GATGCCCGGAATACCGGGATGCGGTTCCGCGATGCCGACGAGCGCGTAATCGACGACTTCGGAGCGATGCCGGTGCTGATCGAACGCCAGACCGTGCGCCTGCGACTGGAACTCGACGAGCCCCGCAGATGGAGGTTGCACGCACTCCATCTCGACGGCGCGCCGGGAGACGCGATGAAAACCCGAGTCGAACCGGGCGGCTTGGTGATCGACCTCGACAACACGGCGCCGAGCCACGGCCCGACGACCTTCTTCCTGATCGAGCGGTCGTGATGGCGGCCGAGACAACCCCTCCCCTCGATTTCCGCCATCGGATCGGGCCAAGGCGTGCGGAGCAGCGCCAGCAACCCGAGCCGACGGTCGAGGCCGAAGCAGAGCCGAAGACGGTGCATCCTGCCGAGCCGGCCGAAGTTGTGTCGGAATCTGGGACGGGCCGCTTCGCGTCGCTCCCTAGCCTCGTCGCTTCCGGCGCCCTGTTCCTGCTGGTGTTCCTGTTCTTCTGGATCTCGGTGAACCCCTTCATCGACCTGACGGACCCGACCTCACAGACTCCCAGTGAATCGGCGGGCGTCCTCAATCAGGTGGCCGGCATCCTCTTGGCTGCGTTGTCGGCCGTCAGCCTCGCCTTCGGTGCTTGGCGCCATACGAAGAGCCTCGCCGTTCCGCTGTTCCTGGCGCCGCTCGCCTGGTTCCTGTTGGCAGCCGGCCTGTCGGTCGATCCGGCCCTTTCAGCGCGCCGCTACGTGCTGACCTTCCTGATCATCGTGCAGGTGGTCAACGTGCTGCTGATGCCCGGAGACCGGCGCCTGTTCGCGGCCTTCCTCGGCATCTCCGTGCTCGCCGTGCTGGCGATCTGTTATGGCGGCGTCATTTTCTGGCCGAGCCACTCTATCCATTCCGCCGACGACATCCTGGAGCCGATGCATGCCGGGCATTGGCGCGGATCGTTCCTGCACAAGAATGCCGCCGGCGGCGCCATGGCGCTCGCGGTGATCGTCTCGATCTATGTCGGGCGCGCCTTCAACGGCGCGTTCGGCTGGCTCCTCGGGATCGCCTCGGCGTTTTTCCTGTTCGCGACGGTGTCGAAGACGGCCATCGCGCTCCTGCCGGTCTCATTGCTGCTTTCGGAGCTTCTGCTTCGGCTGCCCAGCGCGCCGACGCGCAGCGCCATTGTCGTTGCCGTCCTGGCGTTGTTCGGATTGTTCACGGTCGGCTCCGTGGTGCTGCCGCCGGTCCACACGATGCTGGCAGCGATTTCGTCAGACCCGACCTATACGAACCGCACCGAGATCTGGAGCTACGCCCTGTCGAAGCTCGGCGAGAGGCCGCTGATCGGTCACGGCTTCGAGGCGTTCTGGCGCTCCGACTCGGTGTTCTACAGCGCGACCGAGACCTTCGCGAGCCAGGCCGCCAACGGCCATGACGGCTATCTCGACATCCTGCTCACAACGGGGCTGCCGGGGTTGGTCCTGGCTCTCGGCGCCTTCGTGGTTCAACCGATCCTGGACCTCAACCGCAGCCTCGCAGACCGCAAGGACCCGTCCACGACGGCATTCTTCACGCGGATCTGGATGTTCTGTCTGCTCTCCGCCTTCCTGGAGAGCATATTCCTCAACAACACGCCCGGCTGGTTCATGTTCTTGCTTGCCATCATCGGCCTGCGTTTTCTCGCCTGCGCCCGCGTAATCGTGGCGGCACCCGAGGCGGCACGATGATCGGCGCCGCAGTATCGACAGGCCGTGAGCCTTTACGGCTCCGCTTTGCGCGGCTCGCAGCGCGCACGGTCCGCACGCGTACGGTGCAGGAACGGCCTCATGCGCCGCTGGTCAGCTTCACCTTCGACGACATCCCGGCCACGGCAGCGGAGCACGGCGCGTCGATCCTCGAAACGGCAGGCGGGCGCGGCACCTTCTACATCGCTGGCAGCCTCGTCGGGACCGTCGAGCCGGAGCGGCGCCTCGTCACGGCCGAGCAATGCCGCAATTTGCATCGCAGCGGCCACGAGATCGGCTGCCATACCTTCGCGCACCGCGCCGTCTCGGACATGGCTGGGCCAGCGCTCACCGATGACCTCGCGCGCAACGCCGCTTTCCTCGATGGGGTCGCCCCAGGCGTCGCACCGACGAGCTTCGCCTATCCGTTCAACACGACGTCGCTGCGGGCAAAGCGGCAGCTCGAGCGACATTTCGCGAGCTGCCGCGGCGGCGTGTCGGGAATCAACTCCGGGCGCATCGATCTCGGCTTTCTGCGCGCGGTCGAGCTCGCCGACCGGTGCAGCAATGCCGAGATCGTGCGCGGGTGGATCGCCCGGACGGTCGCGGCGCGAGGCTGGCTGATTTTTTTCAGCCACGGCATCAGCGAGAACCCCGAGCCCTACAGCTGCCAGCCGGATCTCCTGCGCCTCGCCGCCGACGAAGCGCGCGCCCAGGGCGCAGCGATCGTCACGATGCGCGAGGGCCTGGCGCAGGTGATCGGTGACCGCGCGGTCCGCCCAGAATGATGCCGGTGGCGGAGAGAGCCGGACTCGACCTCGTGCCGGCTGCCTCGCCATCGGGCGGGCGGCTGCTCTCGATCAACAACTACCACTATCGCCGCGGCGGCGCCGAGGTGGTCTTTCTCGAGCAGAACCGCCTGTTCGAGGAGATTGGATGGGACGTGGTTCCCTTCGCCATGCGGCACCCACGCAACCTTCCCTCACGCTACGACCGCCATTTCGTTGAGGAAATCGAGTTCGGCCACGCCTATGGGCCGCTGCGGCAGCTTCGGCATGCGGCGAGCATCATCTACTCGCGCGATGCCCGCGCGCGGCTGCGCGATATCCTGGCCGAGGCACGGCCAGACGTGGCGCATCTGCACAACGTCTACCATCACCTCTCACCTTCCTTTCTGCCGCTCCTGCGACAGGCCGGCGTGCCCGTCGTGATGACGTTGCACGACCTGAAGCTCGCCTGCCCCGCCTACACGATGCTGCGCGACGGCCAGGTCTGCGAAAGCTGCAAAGGAGGCCGCATTCACAACGTCGTCTTGAACCGTTGCATCAAGGGATCGCTGCCGCTGAGTGGCCTCGTCCTGTTGGAGACGACCGTGCATCGGATGCTCGGACTCTACCGCGACACCGTAGATGCCTTCGCCGTCCCGAGTCGGTTCTACATCGACAAGCTGGTGGAATGGGGCTGGCCGCGCGAGCGCTTCGTCTACGTGCCGAACTTCGTTGACGCCGCCGAGCTGCGGCCGGGGACCGATACGGGCGATGGCTTCCTCTATGTCGGCCGGCTCAGCCCGGAAAAGGGGCTCGAAGCCCTGGTGCGCGCCGCTGCACTTTCGCGCCAGCAGGTGACGATCGTCGGCACCGGACCGATGGAGGATTCGCTGCGCACGCTCGTTGCAGAGACCGGCGCCGACGTGCGCTTCCTCGGCTTCCGCACCGGCGAGGCGCTCCACGACGCGATCCGCGCCTGCCGCGCCGTGGTACTTCCCGCGACCTGGTACGAAAATGCGCCGATCAGTGTGCTCGAAGCCTACGCCCTAGGCCGCCCTGTAATCGGGACCCGAATCGGCGGCTTGCCGGAGATGATCCGCGAAGGAGAGACCGGCGCTATCGTGCCGCCGGGAGACGTCGTGGCTCTCGCTGATGCGCTCGCTCACTTTGCCGCCCTGCCGCCAGAGGTTCCTGCCACCATGGGCCGGGCGGGACGGCACTGGGTCGAGACCGACTTCTCGCGAGAGGCTTACCGGGATCGGCTTCTCTCGCTCTACGCTTCCCTGCGCAGGGCGCGCTGATGAGGCTGCCGATCAAGCCGCGCCGACGCGCGCCCGGCCGCCCGCTCAAGGTGATGATGCTCGGCCTGCGCGGTTTGCCGCGCGTTCAGGGCGGCGTCGAGCGCCATGTCGAGGAGCTCGCCTCGCGCCTTGCCAAGTCAGGCTGCTCCATCGAGATCCTGGTACGGCAGCCCTATGTCGAGCGAAAGGGCCCGCACCGCTGGTCCGGACTTCTCGTCATGCCGCTGCCAGTGCCTCGCGCGCGCTCGCTGGAAGCCCTGGTGCATACCTTCGTCGGCGTCGTCCACGCGGCGAGGCGCGGACCGGACGTCCTGCATATCCACGCCGTCGGCCCGTCGCTGCTGGTGCCGGTGGCGCGGGCGCTCGGCCTGCGCGTCGTCGTCACGCATCACGGGTTCGATTACGACCGGGCCAAATGGGGGCGCATCGCGAAAACCGCATTACGGCTCGGCGAGTGGGCCGGCATGCGGTTTGCCGACCGGCGCATCGCGGTCTCGCGGTCCATCGCGGGCACGATGAAGGAGCGCTATGGCGTCGCGATCGCGGCCGTACCGAACGGTGTGACGCCGCAGGCCCGGCCCGCCAGCACCGGCGCGCTGCAGCGGTTCGGACTGACCCCGCGCCGCTACATCATCATGCTCAGCCGCCTCGTGCCAGAGAAGCGGCATTTCGACTTGATCGAGGCTTTCGCCCAGGGCGCGCCGGAGGGATGGAGGCTCGCCATCGTCGGAGCCGCCGACCACGAGGACAGCTATTCGCGCCTCGTGCTCGCCGCCGCCGGGTCGACGCCCGGCGTTGTCGCAACAGGCTTCCAGAGCGGCCTCGCGCTTCGCGAGTTGATGGCGCATGCGGGCCTGTTCGTGCTGCCGTCGAGCCACGAGGGCCTGCCGATCGCACTACTCGAAGCCCTGGCCGACGGCCTGCCGGTGATCGCCAGCGACATCCCCGCCAACCGCGAGGTCGGACTGCCGGAGGAATGCTATGTGCCGGTGGGCGACATCCCGGCCCTCACGGCAGCTATCGCCAACTCTTGTGCGAAGCCCTTCACCGAAGCCGAGCGGGACGCGGCGCGGGCGCGGGTGAGCCACGCTTACGACTGGGACACAATCGCCGGGGACATCCGCCGCATCTACGAGAGCCTGCACCGGGATGAGGATCGTGAGCCTGGCACCGATGGACTTACGCCGCTTCCCCGTCCTTCCCCGTAGGCGACGGCCCGCGTTTCAAGGCACGCAGAACCACCCACTTGTAAGGCCGCAGCCGCTGCCAGAGCGGAAGGGCGCGCAGTCGTGCGAGCAAGGCGCCCGACTGCAGGTAGAGTTTTCCGCGCGCCGTAACCGGGATCACCGCCGCATGAAGCGGCACGACGACGTCGCAGTACTCATCCTTGTAGGCTTCGTCGCCGATGCCAAAGTCGAACCAGCGGTAGCCATTCGCATGGCACCAGCGGATCAGCTCGTCGTTGAGAATGCGACCAGGCGAGAACTTGCGCCACTCGCCGCCAGCATAGGCGGTCATGAGGAAGTAGAACCGGTCGGCGAAGACGAGGCCCCAATGGCTCGCCACCACCGTCTCGCCTGCCCTCACCGCCGAGAGGTGGACCGGCGCAAGATTCGGCAACCGCCGCGTCGCCTCGTCGTAGAACGCGCGCTTGCCAGGAATCTCGAAGCCAGGGACGCGGGTTTCGTGAAACTTGCGGGTCTTGTTCTCGATCATCTCGTCGAGGAAGAGCCGCGCCCGCTCGGGCGTCTCCGCTACTTCCAAGGCGACTGTCTGATCCTTCGCCAGCTGGCGCATGTAGCGCAGGTGGCGCTTCGAGACGGGGATGCGCGCCTCGAGTTCCTCGCGGCCGACCGGCAGGCTCATCACGTGGCCGGAGACGGGCATAGCCACTGGGCCGAGATGCATCAGCGGGTTCGCAAGGCCTCCGACCTCGGTGAGCATCTTGTCGAGAATGGCGACGTCGAAGCCGGGCAACGCTGATCGGATCCGCGGCCAGAGCTGCGCCATCGCCGAGGCGTCGAGCTGCGCCGCCGGGGGAAACAGCACCGGCTGGCTGTAATCCATCACCGAGCCGTCGACGAACCCGAGAACTCGGATACCGTTGATGCGCTCGATGCCGAGCGGGAGCAGCATCACCGTAGCGCCCGCTGCGGTGGCAATGCCCACGAAAAGCGGTCGGATGCGCCGCGCTGCGCCGATCGTGTCGAGCCAGATCTCCAGCACGTCGGCGCATTGAAAGATGTGGCATTGCGCCTGTCCCGGATCACCGGTGCGCGGCCAGTCAGGGAAAGCCGAAGGCGTGTCGGCCACGCGCACTCGTAGGTCGTCAACTGGACCGAGCCCCGTCACGGCCGCGCTCGCAGCTTGTGGATCCAACAGGGCCAACTGGATTCCTTTCGCTCGAGCCACGGTGGCTGGCCCGGTCGTCCGAAGCTTAAGCGTGGAGCGGAGGAAGCGTTCACTGCCGCGCCAACAACATTACGCCGTATGGTGAAGACCATGAGACGAGTCGATGACGACTCACGCGATCTCCGGATCGCGGCCGGCCGCCTCGATCACTTCCAGCGTGCGCAGGATCGCCAGGCCGACCACGTCCGCATCCGCTTCGCCCTCCGGCAGGGCCGGCAGGATCGCGACGGCCTCGACTTCGTTGCCCGTCGTCGGCCCAACCACGACTTTGAGCGCGGGACCGGTCCGGTCATCCTCATCCTGGATGAGCGCGACCGTATAGCCTGCGGCCTGCCCGAAGATACGCAACGCGCGGTGTTCGGCAGCCTGCGGCTGGGCTTCGGGCTTCGGGCGCGCGCCGAAGGTCGGTCGGATCACGTTGCTCATGGCTCCTTATAGCTCCGAGCGGCGGCGATGGCAGCCGGCCTCTGACACCTTCTGGCGTCGTTTCATGCCGGGCCGACGATGCTTTGGGAGCACTGGGGAGGGAACCTTCGGATCCGAACAGCGCTCTCTACAGCATTCCGCTGAGCTTCCCATGTCGACATCGACATCAGCACGACTGCCAAAGAAAACCGCGAAAGCGCCGGATACTAACGGTCCAACAGCGCCAGCATCCGTTAGGAAGAAGGAACTGGATGACCGCAAGCCCGCCGACAACAAGAGGGGCGGCTACGGATCCGGCTGATCGGTATTCGCAAGCTGCAACTCAGCGACATAACCCGTTCCGCGGAGCGACATGGCGAGCGTCCTGGAAACACCAGATGGCCGCTACGTCGTCGTGCGCGGCCGGCTCTGGCGCCGCCAGCGGCCGGATCTGACGTTGCCCGAGCGCGACCGCCTCGTCCAAAAGCTCATGGATGCCCGCCGTTCCGTTGGCGCGGCCAAGCGCAGCGGCGACGCTGGCGCCCTCGCAGAGGCCCGCAGCGCGGTCGACGCGGCGAAGCATGGGCTCGGCGAGCGCGGACCCGTCTGGTGGACTGACGGAGCGCCCGATCTCAACAGGCACCTGATCCGGAACACGCCCTACGCCGAGTGGTATGCCGGGCTGGACGTCGCGCCCGGTCTCAATCGCGCAGACCCATTACGGTGAAAGCCGTCCTGAGTTCTTCAGACATCGGGATATCGAGGCGCTCCCCGTTCGGAAGGCGCTTGATGAACCATTTCTCGTAGGTCCAGCGCAGCTCGCGCGTGTCGGCGAGACGTTCGAACGTGCCGGTCACGAGCGCCGCCAGCGCCGGATCGTCCTTACGAAACATGATCGCGTAGGGCTCGAAGGAGATCTTTTCAGGCAGCACAGTATAGTTCGCCCCGTCAGCCCCGGCGGCGGCCTTGAGACCGTAGAGCAGCACGTCGTCAGTGGCGAAGGCGTCGGCGCGGCCGTCCTTGACCATGGCGAATGAGTCGGCGTGGTCCCTGCCGATCAGGATCTCGGTCTGGATTTTCGACTTCGCGAGGAGGTCGCGCAAAGCTGCCTCGTTCGTCGTACCGGCCGTGACGACGACTTTTTTCCCGCCGAGGTCGCGATAGGACGCAATTCCAGAATCGCGCTTCACCAGCAGCTTGGTCGCGCTGATGAAGGTCACCGGCGAGAAGCCAACGCTCTTTCGGCGCTCAGCGTTGGTGGTGGTCGATCCGCATTCGAGGTCGACCTTCCCTGAAGTCACCGCCGGGATGCGCGACTCCGAGGTGACGGGCTCGTAACGGATCTTGAGCCCTTCGCGACCGCTCGCCTTGCCGATGTCGTCGACGATCTCCTGGCAAATATCGACGGCGTAGCCGATCGGGTGTTCGCTTTGTCCGACTTTCTCTTGGAAGGAAAACGGCACCGAACTCGCTCGAACACCGATTACGACCTCGCCGGTCTCGGCAGCTTTCCTGATGGTGCCGGTGAGAACCTCTACCGCCTGCACGGGCGTGGCGGCCATCGAGGTCACCAGGGCGATGAGCCCCGCCCCGAACCATGCCGAAGCGCGTGTTCCGGCAACCGACATGTCGTAGCTCCTGCGCCGTTCCACTACTCAGCCGGCGACGGCACGGGGGCCGCGTCGCGATCGAGGCTTTGATCGGTCGCGGCAAGCTGGCCCTCCCACTTGGCGACGGCAACCGTGGCGACGCTGTTGCCGAGCACGTTGGTTGCCGAACGGCCCATGTCGAGGAACTGGTCGATGCCGATGATCAGCAGCAGGCCGGCTTCCGGGATGTTGAACTGCGACAGCGTCGCCGAGATCACGACGAGCGAGGCGCGCGGCACACCCGCCATACCCTTCGAGGTCACCATTAGCAGGAACAACATGGTCAGTTGCTGTCCCCAGGTCAGGGGTATGTTGTAGGCCTGCGCGATGAACATCACCGCGAAGGTGCAATACATCATCGAGCCATCGAGGTTGAACGAGTAGCCCATCGGCAGCACGAACGAGGTGATGCGGTTGGGCACACCGAACTTCTCGAGGTTGCTCAGCGTCTTCGGATAGGCCGCCTCGCTCGATGCCGTCGAGAAGGCCAGGACGAACGGCTCCTTGATCAGGTTCAGGAGGCGCATCAGGCTGGGGCCACCAAGGAGCAGGAAGCCGGCGAAGGCCAATGCGCACCAGAGGACGCCAAGGCTCAGGTAGAATTCCACGAGGAACTTGCCGTAGGTCACAAGCACGCCGATGCCTTGCGTGGTGATCGTCGCGGCGATGGCCGCGAACACGGCGACCGGCGCGAACATCATCACGTAGCCGGTGACCTTGAGCATCACCTCGGCGAGTTGCTCGACACCCTGGGCCAGTGCGTGACCCTTCTCGCCAAGGGCCGCGAGGCCCACGCCGAAGAAGATAGAGAAGACGACGATCTGCAGGATCTCGTTGTTCGCCATCGCCTCGACGGCGCTCTTCGGCACGAGGTGCGTCACGAACTCCTTCAGGGAGAGCGAGGCCGCCTTGAGGCCAGTGCCGGCTCCAACGTCGGGGAGCGGTAGGTTCAGGTTGTGCCCGGGCTGCAGCAGATTGACGAGGATAAGCCCGAGCATCAGCGAACAGAACGAGGCGCCGACGAACCAGAGCAAGGCCTTGCCACCGACGCGGCCGACGGAGGCTGTGTCGCCCATATGGGCAATACCGACCACAAGCGTCGAGAACACCAGTGGCGCGATGATCATTTTGATCAGGCGGAGAAAGACGTCACTGATCAGCGCAATATAACCTGAGATCTCCTTGGCGGTCTGTGGATCCGGCCAAGTGATACTGCAAAGGTATCCTACGGCGATGCCGAGCAGCATGCCGATGAAAATCATCGTCGTCAGCCGGCTGCCGCTCATGATTGCTCCTCAGGGCACAAGGTTGTTTTTTATTACAGGCCGATTTGAAGCACGAAACAAGCCAAGCGCAAGTGGCAGATCACGAAATCTTCTGAAATCGATGGACCGAGAACGGATCACGGGTTCGTGAGCATTGTCGTGGGAAATCACTACCTCGCACTGCGGCGCTCTGGTCGAATGCTCCTGCGGCATTGTGCGCAAAAGGACACACACGCTCGGCTCTTGCGATTAATCCGGCCAGTGATGCGGAAATGGACTTGTGCCGTCGTCTCAACAGAGATGGAATTCCTTTCGGGTCTTTCGAACAGTCGCTGCTTACAAAAAGAACATCGGCGCACAAGAACTGGTCATCGATCCAAGAGATGCGTGGAACGCGAGAGCGCTCACCGCATTGGGGGCGGCGGACGTTTCGACAACAAGGCCGAATGGTCACGAAATGCTCGTCCTCGCAAATGGACAGTATTACCGCCTGCGATCGACTTCGTTCGATTGATGGGCCGCGGGCTTTGGGTTGGGGGTTGGCGGTATGTACGGGATTCGATCGGCGCTGCTCTGTGGAACGGCGGCTGTGACGGCACTAGGAGCGGCCCACGCTGCGGATTTGCCGGTCAAGAAAGCTGCGCCGATCGAGTACGTTCGTGTTTGCGGCGCCTATGGAGCAGGCTTTTTCTACATTCCTGGCACTGACACGTGCATTCGCGTCTCGGGCCGAGCCCGGTTCGAGGCCGGCACGATCCCAAATCCCGACCGCAGTCGCGGCTCGGGCGATGAGTCTCAGTTTCGCGGGCTCCTGCGCATCGCCGTGGATGCTCGGACGCAGACCGACTACGGCACTCTGCGCGCCTTCGTGCGCGAAGAGATAGCGAGCCGTTCGGGAACGCTGCTCTCGTCGGCGACACAGCTTCGCATCGCCAACGCCTTCTTCGCGACAGGCCAGGATTCTTACAGCCGCGTGCAGAACTTTGCGGTGACCGAGAAGGCCTTCATCCAGTTCGCCGGCCTGACCGCCGGCCGCGCCTCCTCGTTCTTCGACTTCTACGCACACGATTACGAGCTGATCGGCACGACGGGTGGCTCGGACATCGCCTCCACAAATCTGCTCGCCTACACCAAGACCTTCGATGGCGGGTTCTCGGCAACCATCTCGATGGAAGATCCCGCCTTCCGCAGGCAGCCCGTCTACTCGCCCAACTTCACGACGACGTTGCCGGTCGCCGGAACTTCGACGTTTCTCGGCCTCGGAACGAATGCGCCGGCACCGATCATTCTCACCACGAACGGCGCCTTCGACGCCACGAGCGTCGCGTACCTCGACGCCGTCCAGCGCAGCCGCCTTCCAGATTTCGTCGGCGTGTTGCGATACGACGCGCCTTGGGGATCGGCCCAGCTCTCGGGTGCTCTGCACGAGACCAATGTCGGCGGCTTCCTGTCCACCGCCGGTTCCGGCGCGATCGCAGCACCGAGCGCCGCAGCGGCTCAAGCGCTCCTTGCCGCACGCGGCGTGACGTCCGGTGCCCAGACCGCGGACGGCTGGGCCGTCCAGGGCGGCCTGAAGGTCAACCTGCCGATGATCGCCCCGGGCGACGGCTTCTACCTGCAAGGTGCCTACGCGGAAGGCGCCATGAGCTACACCGGCTACACCTACCTGACCGGCAGCTATTCCACGAACCTGACGCCCGTCCAGGGCGCTTCGTTCAACCAGTATGTGCCCGACGCGGTCGTCAATCCGATCACCGGCAAACTCGACTTGACGAAGGCCTTCACCGTCTCAGCCGCGTATCTGCACTACTGGACGCCGCAATGGCGCTCGGCCTTCTTCGGCAGCTACGGACAGGTCAATTTCAACAGGGGCACGCGCCAGGCCTACAGCCTGCTCGGCACCAATTTCGCCACGGGCGCTCCGCCGAGCGCCTTCACCAACCCAGCTGCCTTCGCCGTCAGCCCCGTGCTCAGGGATAACGCCCAGGTCACCGCCGGCGCGAGCATCATTTGGTCGCCAGTCAAGGATCTCGATATCGGGGTCGAGGGCACGTATATCGGCACCAGCGTTCTCGAAGGCCGCGTTGCCGACGCGACGAGGCCGGGTAACGACGTCAACGGCGTACCGATCCATACGGTCAAGCGCTACGACGCGACTCAGATCCGCATGCGCGTGCAGCGCGACTTCTGAGGCGGTACGCCCTTTGCGCAGCGCCGGATGACAAGTCCGGCCTGCGGGCACACTATGCCCGCACGGGCCCGATCGCCGGCTCCTCCCGGACCGGACGTCGAGCCGAACCTTTCACGCGAAAAGGATGCGCAATGCGCCTCAGACACGTGCTTTTCCTGGCCTCGCTCGCGGCTCTGACAGCGAGTGCGTCTGCGCGCGCCGAAGAGCTCACGGGCAGCCTGAAGAAGATCAAGGATTCGGGGGCGATCACCATCGGCTACCGCGATTCCTCGGTGCCGTTCTCCTATCTCGACGGTGACCAGAAGCCGGTCGGCTACGCCTACGCGATCTGCCGCAAGGTGGCCGATGCGGTGAAGGCGCATCTCAAGCTCGACAAGCTCGAGGTGAAGCTCAACCCGGTCACCTCAGCCACCCGCATCCCGCTGATCGCCAACGGCACGATCGACCTGGAATGCGGCTCGACGACCAACAATGCCGAGCGCCAAAAACAGGCGAGCTTCACCAACACCCACTTCCTGACCGCGACCCGCTACGTCGCGAAGAAGGACAAGAAGCTCGACAAGATCGAGGACCTCAAGGGCCGCACCGTGGTCTCGACCTCGGGCACCACCAACATCAAGATGATCAACGAGGCGAACACCGCGAGGAGCCTCGGCCTGACCATCCTGCCGGCGAAGGATCACGCCGAGGCCTTCCTGATGGTCGAGACCGGCCGCGCCGATGCCTTCGTGATGGACGACGTGCTGCTCGCCTCGCTCGCGGCCAGTTCGAAGACGCCCGACGCCTATGCGATCTCCAGCGAGGCGCTCTCCAAGCCCGAGCCCTACGGCATCATGCTCCGCAAGGACGATGCGCCCTTCAAGGCGGTGGTCGATGCCGCCACCAGCGCGCTCTACAAGAGCCCCGAGGGCAAGGCACTCTACGAAAAGTGGTTCACGCAGCCGATTCCGCCGCGCGGCATCAACCTCAAGCTCCCGATGAGCGAGGCCATGGTGAAGCAGTTCGCCTCGCCGAGCGACAGCCCCGATCCGGCCGCGTACTGATCGCCCATCGATGAACTACAACTGGAACTGGAGCATCTTCTTCGAGCCGTCGCCGGAGGGGGTCGGCACCTACACGGACATGCTCCTGTCCGGGCTGGTCTGGACGATCGCGACCGCCCTTGCCTCCTGGGCGATCGCCTTCTGCCTCGGCTCGGCGATCGGCGTGATGCGCACCCTGCCCTCCAAGGCAGCGAATGCCGTCGGCACGGCCTATGTCGAGCTGTTCCGCAACATCCCGCTGCTCGTCCAGATGTTCCTCTGGTACTTCGTCGTGCCCGAGCTTCTCCCTGAGAAGCTCGGCTCGGCGATCAAGCAGTTGCCGAACGCGCCGTTCTACACGGCGGTCGTCTGCCTCGGTCTGTTCACCGCCGCCCGCGTCGCCGAGCAGGTGCGGGCCGGCATCCTGGCGCTGCCACGCGGCCAGCGGATGGCGGCGACGGCCCTCGGGCTGACGGTGGCCCAGAGCTACCGGCACGTGCTGCTCCCGAACGCCTACCGCATCATCCTGCCGCCGCTGACCTCCGAATTCCTGAACAACCTCAAGAACACCTCCGTCGCCCTGACGATCGGGCTGCTGGAACTCACGGCGCGGGCGCGCGCCATGCAGGAATTCTCCTTCCAGGTCTTCGAGGCCTTCACCGCGGCGACGGTGCTCTACATCGCGATCAACCTCGTGGTGATCGTGCTGGCGACCTGGCTCGAACGCTCCGTCGCGGTGCCGGGGACGCGCTGATGTTCTCGAATTTCGATTTCGGGGTCATCGCCTCCTCCCTGCCCTACCTGTTCGGGCAGGGCATGGTCTTCACCGTGACGCTGACGGCGCTGGCTGCCGCCATGGGCGTCGTGTTCGGCACGCTGATCGCGATGATGCGGCTCTCGGCCATCCCCGGCGTGACGCATCTCGCCAAGGGCTATGTCGAGCTGATGCGCTCGCTGCCTCTCGTGCTGGTGATCTTCTGGTTCTACTTCCTGGTGCCGTATATCGGCGCCTGGTTGACGGGCTCGCCGACGCCGATCCAGGTCGGCGCCTTCTCCTCCGCGCTGATCACCTTCACGCTGTTCGAGGCGGCCTTCTTCTCCGAGATCATGCGCGCGGGCATCCAGTCGATCCCGAAGGGGCAGACGGCTGCCGCTCAGGCGCTGGGGATGAACTACTGGCAGACCATGGCGACGGTGGTCCTGCCGCAGGCCTTCCGCAACATGCTGCCGCTGCTGCTGACCCAGACGATCGTGCTCTTCCAGGACACCTCGCTGGTCTACGTGCTCTCGCTGACCGACTTCCTCGGCGCCGCCTCGAAGGTCGCCCAGCGCGATGGGCGGCTCGTCGAGATGTATCTGTTCGCGGCCGTCGTCTACTTCGCCGTCTGCTTCACTGCCTCCTTCCTGGTGAGGCGCCTACACAGCCGCGTGGCGATCATTCGATGAGAGCCTTTTCGAGCGCGGTGACCGCAGGTCCGCGCAAAAACGATGCGGCAAAGGAGTTCGGCCGATGACCTCCACACCGATGCCGGCTCCCGGCGGCACAGCCACCGTCGTGACGGGCTCCGAGGCGCTCGAGGACGAGGGCCTGCAGAAAGGCCCGCTGGTCACCCCTCACGCTGCCACCGCGACCGGCGCGCCGATGATCGCCATCGACGGTATCAGCAAGTGGTACGGCAGCTTCCAGGTGCTGACGAACTGCACGACGCAGGTCGCGAAGGGCGAGGTCGTCGTGGTCTGTGGCCCCTCCGGCTCGGGCAAGTCGACCCTGATCAAGTGTGTCAACGCGCTGGAGCCGTTCCAGTCCGGACAGGTCACCGTCGACGGCACCCGGGTGAAGGACAAGGCCACCAACCTGCCTAAGCTGCGCTCGCGCGTCGGCATGGTCTTCCAGCATTTCGAGCTGTTTCCTCATCTCTCGATCATCGCCAACCTCACGCTGGCCCAGCGCAAGGTGCTCGGGCGTGGTTCGGAGGATGCGGGCAAGCGCGGCCGCGACCTGCTGGCCCGGGTCGGCCTGAGCGCGCATGCGGACAAGTTCCCGGGTCAGCTCTCGGGTGGCCAGCAGCAGCGCGTGGCCATCGCCCGCGCGCTCGCCATGAACCCGGTGGTGATGCTGTTCGACGAGCCGACCTCGGCCCTCGACCCGGAGATGGTCGGCGAGGTGCTCGACGTGATGGTCGAGCTCGCCCGCGACGGCATGACCATGATGGTCGTGACCCACGAGATGGGCTTCGCCCGCAAGGTCGCCGACCGGGTGATCTTCATGGACAAGGGCGAGATCGTCGAGGACGCGGGGAAGGACGACTTCTTCGGCAAGCCCCGCAGCGAACGCGCCCAGCACTTCCTCTCGAAGATCCTGCAGCATTAGCCCCGGCACCTCTCCTGCATGGCGGGCCGCATGCCCGCCGTAGCGGGCCCGTGAAGGAATTACTCCCGATGTCGGCCGCTTCCGCCTCGCCCTCCCCGACGGCCGCAAAGCCGGCGAAGACGGCCAAGCCGCTCTACGCCTCGCTGTTCGTCCAGGTGGTCGTGGCGCTGATCCTCGGCGTCGTGATCGGCGTGACGGTGCCCGACTTCGCCATCGGCCTGAAGGTGTTCAGCGATGCCTTCCTGAAACTGATCTCGATGATCGTCGGGCCGATCGTGTTCTGCGTCGTGGTGCACGGCATCGCTGGCGCCGGCGATCTCAAGAAGGTCGGACGCGTCGGGGTGAAGGCGCTGATCTACTTCGAGGTGATGACGACGGTGGCGCTCGCGCTGGGCATCGTCATCGCCTACCTCGTCGGCCCCGGCCACGGCATGCACATCGACACCACGACGCTCGATGCCAAGGCGATGGGCAACTACGCCGACAACGCCCACAAGCTGCAGGGCGGTGGCATCGGGGCCTTCCTGCTCAACATCATCCCGACCACCGCCTTCGATGCCCTGGCGCGCAACGACGTGCTGCAGGTGCTGTTCTTCGCGGTCCTCTTCGGCGTCAGCCTCGCCCTGTATGCCGGCCCCAAAGGGCAGAAGGTCTCCGAGATGATCGACGCCGTCGCCGGCGTGTTGTTCAAGGCGATGGGCCTGATCGTGCGGGTCGCCCCCCTCGGCGTCCTGGGAGCCGTCGCCTACACGGTCGGCAAGTTCGGCGTCGGCTCGCTCACGCGGCTGCTCTCGCTCGTCGCGCTCTACTACGTCGCGGTCGCGGTCTTCGTGCTGGTGATCCTCGGCGGGGTGATGCGGCTCGCCGGGATCAGCCTGTTCAAGTTCCTAGCCTATCTGCGCGAAGAACTGACCATCGTACTCGGCACCGCCTCCTCGGACGCGGTGCTTCCGCAGATCATGGCCAAGCTCGAGTATCTCGGCATCAAGCCGTCTACCGTCGGTCTCGTGGTGCCGACGGGCTACTCCTTCAACCTCGACGCCTTCTCGATCTACCTGACGCTTGCCGTGGTGTTCATCGCCCAGGCGACGGGCACGCCGCTCTCCTTCGGCGACCTGCTCCTCGTGCTCGGCGTCTCGCTAATCACCTCGAAGGGTGCGCACGGCGTGCCGGGCTCGGCCATCGTGATCCTCGCTGCGACGCTGAATGCCGTGCCCTCGATCCCGGCCATCGGACTGGTGCTGGTGCTCTCGGTCGACTGGTTCATCGGCATGGCCCGCGCCGTCGGCAACCTCATCGGCAACTGCGTGGCGACGGTGGTGGTCGCGGCCTGGGAGGGCGACCTCGACAAGGACCGCGCCCGCACCGTCCTCGATAACCCGCCGCCGGACCTCGCCAGCATCGTAGCTGCGGAACCGCAGGCCTGATCCGGGGCGCCTTACTTCGCGTCAGGACACCCTGGCGAACCAGGGCTTCTCGAAAAAATGCTCCTCAAGGTTCAGGCCGGGCCCATCCCGGTCGACGATCAGGTAGCTCTGCTGCTGCTCGATTGGGGCAAGGATGCCGTGCCAGACATTGGCGCGATAGTTCACGCCCTGCCCTCGCGAGGCGATGAAGGCTTCAGGCTTCCCCGGCCTGCCCCCCTCGTCGGGGCACACCACCACGAGCAGGCCGCCGTCATCGAGCGGCATGAAGACTTGCGATCCAAGCGGGTGGCGTTCGACCATCGCGATCTCAACCAGCCCCGAAACCGGCTTCGACACGGCGATGCTGACGATCACCCTGGCATCGCTGCCGAGCGCCTGCGCCGCGGCCAAGGCGTGGTAGCGTAGTGCTCTGTCACCGTTCATGGACATCGGCTGATCGCCGCTGATGTCGAGAACATCACCGAACGGCGCGAAAGCCTCGCGGGTCAGCGGCCGTGCCGCCAAGGTTCTCGCCTCGATTGCCGCCATCACACGCCGATCCTGCCGAAGCCGGCGTGGCGGTTGACGTCCTTGTAGAGGAGGTAGCGAAAGCGACCAGGACCGCCCGCGTAGCAGGCTTGGGGGCAGAAGGCGCGAAGCCACATGAAGTCACCGGCCGCGACCTCCACCCAGTCTCTGTTCAGCCGGTAAACCGCCTTGCCCTCCAGCACGAAGAGGCCGTGCTCCATCACGTGCGTCTCCTCGAAGGGGATCACGCCACCGGGCAGGAAGGTGACGATGTTGACGTGCATGTCGTGCCGCAGGTCAGCGGGATCGACGAAGCGCGTCGTCGCCCAACGACCATCGGTGCCCGGCATCGCGATCGGCTCGACATCAGCGTCGGAGGTGAAGAACGCCTCGGGCCGCTCAAGGCCATCGACGGCGCTGTAGGGCTTCCTGATCCAGTGGTAGCGCACTGCCACCGCACCTTGATTCCGGATCGTCCAGTCGGCTCCTGCCGGGAGATAGGCATAACCGCCCGGTCCCAGTGGGTGCGCGCTGCCGGAGAGGGAAATGGTCAGCTCGCCCTCGACGACGAAAAGCACACTCTGGATCGTGGAATGCGGATCCGGGCGTTCGCTACCGCCTCCGGGCTCGGTCTCCATCAGGTACTGCGAGAACGTCTCGGAGAAGCCGCTCATCGGCCGCGCCAAGATCCAGGCACGGGTCTTGTCCCAGAACGGCAGAAGGCTCGTGACGATGTCCGTCATCACCCCCTTTGGAATGAATACGTAGGCATCCGTGAAGACGGCCCGCCCGGTATGCAGCGCGGACTGGTCCGGCAGACCGCCGGCGGCCTCGTGATAAGGACGGCTCATCATCGAACGACAGCTCCGCTCGTGGGTGAGGTTCCGCGTCTCGCTCGTGTCTGTTCGAAGGGTCGACTCATGGTGGACCGATCTCGGCGGCCTCGATCCGGGCCTGCCTAGCCCGAACATGCGAAATGCGTAAACGGGGCGGTCAGCTTTTGGCCGATGCTCGCGCTCCGATCTTGCTGTTTTCGGGTCGAGTCAAAGCGAGAGGGCGCGCGTCGAGCACGGTGCGGCTCGCTTTGTTCCGATCGGATTTTGTAGGCAGCCGGGTCGCAGAGTGACCGCCAAGTATCCGTCTAGACGGAAAGCCAGCGCAGCACCTGCTCCTCGTCCATCTCGGCCCTTGGTCCGAAACCGACGACCTGCCCGCGATCCATGACGGCGTAGTCGTCGCAGAGATCGCGGGCCCATTCGAAATACTGCTCGACCAGCACGATCGCCATGGTGCCTTTGCTGCGCAGATAAGTGATCGCCCGGCCGATATCCTTGATAATCGAGGGCTGGATTCCCTCGGTCGGCTCGTCGAGCACCAGCACCTTCGGGCGGGTCACCAGGGCGCGGCCAATGGCGAGTTGCTGCTGCTGGCCTCCAGAGAGGTCACCGCCGCGTCGGTGCAGCATGTCCTTGAGCACCGGGAACAGATCGTAGACTTCCGAGGGCACGAAACGATCCGCGCGCTTGAGCGGCGCATAGCCGGTCTCGAGGTTCTCCTTGACGGTGAGCAGCGGAAAGATCTCGCGCCCCTGCGGAACGAAAGCCACGCCGCGACGGGCGCGATCGTAGGGCGCGAGCCGTGAGATATCGTCCGAACCGAGCTTGATTGCCCCCTTGGCGATCGGCTGCTGGCCGACGATGGCCCGCATCAGCGAGGTCTTGCCGACACCGTTGCGGCCGAGCACGGTCGTGACCTTGCCGGGCTCGGCCGTGAGCGAGACGTCGCGCAGGGCCTTTGCGGCCCCGTAGAACAGGTCGATGCCTTCGACGGTCAGCATGCTTCAGCGTCCCAGATAGACTTCGACGACCTTTGGGTCGGCGGAGACGACATCGATCGAACCCTCGGCAAGCACCGAGCCCTCATGCAAGCAACTGACCCGGCATTGCAGAGCGCGCACGAAATGCATGTCATGCTCGATCACCACGACGGCGTGGTCCTTGGCGATCTCGCGCAGCAGGGTCGCTGTCTCGGCGGTCTCATGGTCGGTCATGCCGGCCACAGGTTCGTCGACGAGCAGAAGTTTTGGGTCCTGTGCCAGCAGCATCCCGATCTCGAGCCATTGCTTTTGGCCATGCGAGAGATCCGCCGCCGGCCGGCTGCGATGCTCGATCAGGCCGACCTTGGTCAGCAATCGCTCGATCTTCTCGGCCTCGACCCGGTTGCGCCAGCCGAACAGCGACGCGAAGGCCGCGCGCGGCCCTTTGAGCGCGAGCAAGATGTTGTCGGCCACCGTGTGGCTCTCGAACACGGTCGGCTTCTGGAATTTCCGGCCGATGCCGAGATCAGCGATGGCAGGCTCGTCGAGCTTCGTCAGGTCCACGATGCCGTCAAAGACGATGCGGCCAGTATCGGGCCGGGTCTTGCCGGTGATGCAGTCCATCATCGTGGTCTTGCCGGCACCGTTCGGGCCGATGATCGCACGCATCTCACCCTTGTCGAGGGTCAACGAGAGGCCACGCAGCGCACGGTAGCCGTCGAAGGTGACCTGGACGTCGTCGAGATAAAGCAGCGCCGAGGTCAAGCGCATGTCCGGCGCATGGCTGCCCGATGGGGCAATGGGACGTTCGAGAACGGCAGCCTCGCTCATCAGCCGCGCCCCTCTTCGGCGAGTTTCGGTGCGATCTCGGGAGCTGGTGGGAGTTTCGCAGCAGCGCGGCGGCTGCCGAAATGCTCGACCAACGTGCCGACGATGCCCTTGGGCATGAACAGGGTGACCAGCACAAACAGCGCGCCGAGGCCGAAGAGCCACGCATCCGGCAGAGCGCCGGTCAGAACGGTCTTGGCGTAATTCACGAGCACCGCGCCGAGAGCGGCACCGACGAGCGTGCCACGGCCCCCTACAGCGACCCAAATCACGGCTTCGATCGAGTTGGTCGGAGCGAACTCACCCGGATTGATGATGCCGACCTGCGGCACGTAGAGGGCCCCGGCGACACCGGCCATCATCGCGGAGACGGTGAAGGCGAGCGTCTTGAAGTGCTCCGGTCGGTAGCCGAGGAAGCGCGTGCGGCTCTCGGCATCACGCACTGCGATCAGGATTTTCCCGTAAGCCGTCACGGTCATGAGCCGGGCCACGAGATAGCCAAGGGCCAACGCCAAGGCAGTTGCCAGGAACAGCGCGACGCGCACGCCCTGCGCCTGGACCGGGAATCCCAAGATGTCCTTGAAGTCGGTCAGGCCGTTATTACCGCCCAGCCCCATATCGTTGCGGAAGAAGGCGAGCATCAGCGCGTAGGTCAACGCCTGCGTGATGATCGAGAGGTAGACGCCCGTGACGCGCGAGCGGAAGGCGAGCCAGCCGAACAGGAAGCCGAGCAGTCCCGGTACGGCGAGCACCATCAGCGCGGCGAACGGAAACCAATCGAAGCCGAGCCAGTACCAGGGCAGTTCCTTGTAGTTCAGGAACACCATGAAGTCGGGCAGGATCGGATTACCGTAGACGCCGCGTGGACCGATCTGGCGCATCAGGTACATGCCCATCGCGTAGCCGCCGAGGCCGAAAAAGGCGCCGTGGCCGAGCGAGAGGATGCCGCAATAGCCCCAAACCAGGTCCAGGGCGACGGCGAGGAGCGCGAAGGCGAGGTACTTGCCGAAGAGCGAGACCAGATAGGTCGGCAGATGCAGGGCCGAGCCTTCCGGAACTGCGAGGTTGAACACGGGCACGGCGATGCAGGCGGCCGCAATGGCCGCGAGCATGATCCAGCCTTTGGTGTCGACGAGGGAAGCGCGCGGTGGGCTCATGTCACGACTCCACCGCTCGGCCTTTGAGCGCGAACAGGCCGCGCGGCCGTTTCTGGATGAACAGGATGATGAAGATCAGCAGCCCGATCTTCGCGAGCACCGCGCCGAAATACGGCTCAGCAAGCTTGTTCGCGACGCCGAGCGTCAGGGCCGCGACGAGGGTGCCCCAAAGGTTCCCGACGCCGCCGAACACCACGACGAGGAAGGAGTCGATGATGTAGCTCTGTCCGAGGTTCGGCGAGACGTTGTCGATCTGCGAGAGCGCGACGCCGGCGATGCCGGCGATGCCCGAGCCGAGACCAAAGGTCATCGCGTCGACGTAGGGCGTGCGGATGCCCATGGCGGCGGCCATGCGCCGGTTCTGCGTGACCGCGCGGGTCTTCAGTCCGAACGAAGTCTTTCGCAGCACGAAGAGCAGAAAGAAGAACAGTCCGAGGCAGAACACCACGATCCAGAGCCGGCCCCAGGTGATGGACAGGCCGAAGAAATCGAAGGCGCCGGTCATGAAGCCCGGTACTCCGACCTCTCGGTTGGTCGGACCGAAGATCGTGCGCACAGTCTGCTGCAGGATCAGGCTGACGCCGAAGGTCGCGAGCAGGGTCTCCAGCGGCCGGCCATAGAGGAAGCGGATGATGCCGCGCTCGATGGCGACGCCGACCGCGCCGGACACGAGAAAGGCCGCCGGGATCGCCACCAGGATCGACCAGTCAAACAACCCCGGCGCGTGGGCACGGAACGCCTCCTGCACGAGGTAGGTCGTGTAGGCGCCGATCATCACCATCTCGCCATGGGCCATGTTGATCACGCCCATGACACCGAAGGTGATGGCGAGGCCGATGGCGGCGAGCAGCAGGACAGAACCGAGGGAGACGCCGTACCAGATGTTCTGGACGCCTCCGATGGTCGCGAGCCGCGTCTCAATCGACGCAATGCTCTTGGCGGCAGCGTTGCGCGCGGCCTCGCTCGGATCGTTGGCAAGCCCGCGCAGCACGGCCATGGCATCGCCGTCGCCACGCGCTTGGATCGCAGGGATCGCCGCGAGTTTGTCGGCTTCCGAACTACCGCTCTTCGACAGGATCGCGGCTGCGCGTGCCTCGGACATCGTGCGCCTGATCCCGGCATCTTTCTCCTTGGCAATCGCCGCATCCAGCGCGGGCAACGCGGCGATATCGCGCGCCTTGAAGACGGCATCTGCCGCCTCCTGGCGCTTTGCCGGATCGGGGCTCACGAGATTAAGCTGACCCTGCGCCGCGTCGAGGGCGCGTCGCACCTTGTTGTTCACTCGCAGAGGTTTCAGACCGTCGGTCGGCCCCTCGGCAGGCTTGCCGGTGCGGGCATCGACGAAATTGGTACCCTCCTTGATCAAGAC
Source organism: Methylobacterium sp. C25 (assembly GCF_021352225.1). Taxonomy (GTDB): domain Bacteria; phylum Pseudomonadota; class Alphaproteobacteria; order Rhizobiales; family Beijerinckiaceae; genus Methylobacterium. The sequence goes on from NZ_JAAUVI010000001.1 coordinate 43,776, forward strand.
GGCCTTGTCGGCCGAGCGGGCGTAGAGTCGGCCATCGGCGAGCGCCGAGAGCACGATGGCGGCACGCGGATCGCCGCTGGCGGCCAGCTCAACGATCCCCGTTTCGATGTCGGAATAGCCACCGGCGCCGAGCTTGCCGTAGGCGCTATCGGCCCCGCCCTCGGCCAAAGCGAAGGCTGGCGACAGCAGCAGCAGGAACAGGGCTAGGATGCGGATCATTGAGCCTTACCGATCACGGAGGCGGGGTCCGTCATTGCGAGGCGGAGCTGAAGCAATCCAAGGACGCTGGCGCCCTGCGATGGAGGTTGGATTGCTTCGCTTCGCTCACAATCACGCTTGCGCGGGTCGGAGAGCAGTGCGCTACGCGCCGCCGCACTTCTTGGTCTTCGTGTTGAAGTTGCCGCAGTTCAGCTTGACCCAGTCGGCTTCGAGATCCTTCGAGCCTTCGAGCTGCTTGGACCACGCCTCGCCGGGGATCAGGTCTTCGGTCTTGAAGACGGTGTCGAACTGGCCGCCTTCCTTGATCTCACCGATGAAGACCGGCTTCGTGATGTGGTGGTTCGGGAGCATCGTGGCCGTGCCGCCGGTCAGGTTCTTCTGCTCGATGCCGGGCAGCGCGGCGATGACCTTGTCGGGATCGGTGCTGCCAGCCTTCTCGACCGCTTTCACCCACATGTTGAAGCCGATGTAATGGGCTTCCATCGGATCGTTGGTGACGCGCTTCGGATTCTTCGTGAACGCTTGCCACTTCTCGATGAACGCCTTGTTCTCGGGCGTATCGATCGACATGAAGTAGTTCCAGGCGGCGAGGTGGCCGACGAGCGGCTTGGTGTCGATGCCGGCGAGTTCTTCTTCGCCGACCGAGAAGGCGACGACTGGAATATCGGTGGCCTTTACGCCCTGGTTCGAGAGCTCTTTGTAAAACGGCACGTTGGCGTCGCCGTTGATCGTGGAGACGACGGCGGTCTTCTTGCCTGCCGAGCCAAAGGCTTTGATGGAGGCGACGCGCGTCTGCCAGTCGGACTGGCCGAACGGCGTGTAGTTGATGGAGATGTCCTCCGGCTTCACGCCCTTGGACTTGAGATAGGCCTCGAGGATCTTGTTGGTGGTGCGAGGATAGACGTAGTCGGTCCCCTCGAGCACCCAGCGCTCGATGCCCTCTTCCTTCATCAGGTAGTCGACGGCCGGGATCGCCTGCTGGTTCGGGGCGGCACCCGTGTAGAAGACATTCCGCTCGCTCTCCTCGCCTTCGTACTGGACGGGGTAGAACAGGATCGAGTCGAGCTCCTTGAACACTGGGAGTACAGACTTGCGGGACACGGAGGTCCAGCAGCCGAAGACGGCCGAGACCTTATCCTTCGAGATCAGCTCCCGGGCTTTCTCGGCGAAGAGCGGCCAGTTCGAGGCCGGGTCAACGACGACAGCTTCGAGCTTCTTGCCGAGTACGCCCCCCTTGGCGTTCTGCTCGGCAATGAGCATGAGCATCGCGTCCTTGAGCGTCGTCTCCGAGATCGCCATCGTGCCCGATAGAGAGTGCAGGATCCCGACCTTGATGGTCTCCTCGGCCTTCACGGAACGGGCGCCGAGCGCTCCAGCGAGAAGCCCACCGGCCAGCGCGGCGGCTCGACCCCAACGTTTCCAAATCGCGTCTTGCATGCCCGTCCCCGGCTCTTCTTGGTGAGCCCACATTGGCAAGCGCTGTGCCAAACCTTTGGGCAGAGCGCGGGTAGGAGCCGAACGTCGGACAAGCCTGTGCTCATGATCTCGGCAGTGGCGCGAAAATAGGCAAAATTGGCCAAGGTTCTTTGTGTCGCCGTGGCAGCGCCGCGCGTTGGCGGCATACATTTGACGGTTGCCAAAGGTGCTGCCGGGAGATCAGAGACGAGGCCTCATGCAGCGGATTGCACTCATCGGCGCCCCCATCGAGATCGGCACTGGCGAACCGGGCGCCGTGATGGGGCCTGCCGCCCTCCGCACGGCCGGCCTCGTCCATACGCTGCGCGACCTCGGCCATGAGGTGATCGACCACGGCGACGTCGGCCCCCGTGGAGCGCCAGGAGAGCGCGGGGTTCCCGCCGTGGCAGCCTGGGCGAAGGTCCTATCCGAGCAGGTGGGCGCGTGCCTTGCGGAGGGGAGCCGCCCCGTTGTGCTCGGCGGCGACCACAGCCTGTCTTTGGGCACGGTCGACGCCGCGCTGCGTCACTGTCGCGATCTCGGAAAGCCGCTTTTCGTGCTCTGGCTCGATGCCCATGCCGACTTCAACACGCCGGAGACCTCGCCCTCCGGCAATGTGCACGGCATGCCGCTCGCCGCGCTCTGCGGACAGGAAGGTTGCTCCGAATTGCTTCCAGATCCGGATCGTCCTCTGCTCGACCCGCGTCGTCTGCATCTATTCGGGCTTCGTTCGATTGATGAAGGCGAACGTGCGCTCGTGACCGCGGCGCAGGTTGGCGTCACCGATATGCGCGCAATCGACGAGTTCGGCGTGATCGCGCCACTTCGACAGGTTCTCGCCCGCGTCGAGGCCGAGGGCGGTCATCTCCATGTGAGCTTCGACATTGACTTCCTCGATCCGGGCATCGCCCCGGCCGTCGGTACGACGGTGCCGGGGGGCGCGACGTTCCGCGAGGCGCATCTCATCATGGAGATGCTCCACGATTCCGGTCTGGTTCGCTCGCTGGACGTCGTCGAGTTGAACCCCTTCCTCGATGAGCGCGGCCGCAGTGCCCGCGTCCTCGTCGAACTCGTGGCGAGCCTGTTCGGCCGGCGCATCCTCGATCGACCGACGCCGATCATCGACGCTGTGCCTCATCCCGGCAGCCTGAACTGAGGTCCGCTCCATTCACGCTCCGCTTCCACCGGCCATGGCGCAAGCACCCGTCCGTCAACGTTCGCACGGCACAGTGCGCCTGTCCGTTTCTGCGTTCGGAGGTCGCTCGCGTATCGTCGATCTCGCCGAGGCCGGTCCTCTGCGGTTGCGTTTTCCCAATGTCGTAGACGGCACGCCTGAAGGCATCCTGGTCAACACAGCCGGTGGCGTTGCCTGCGGCGACCATTTTGAGACCGCGCTCGATCTGGCCCCTGGGACCGAGTTCGTCCTGACGACAACGGCGGCCGAAAAAATCTACAAATCCGATGGGCCGACCAGCACGATCATCAATCGGGTCACGGTCGCCGCGGGCGCGAATCTGGCTTGGTTGCCACAGGAGACCATTCTGTTTGACCATTCGCGCCTCCGCCGCAGCTTCGAGGCGGTTCTCGCCGGCGATGCTGGCCTTCTGGTGGTCGAGCTCCTCGCCTTCGGGCGCAACGCGCATGGCGAACGGCTCACCGACGGGCTGTTCGAGGACGTCTGGCGTATCCGCCGCGATGGCCGGCTGACTTACGCGGATGCGCTCAGGCTCGACGGTCCGATCGATGCCATGCTGGCGCGCGCAGCGATCGGCGGCGGCGCGCGGGCGCTCGGCACGATCATCGATTTCACGCCAGGCGCAGAGGCGAGGCTCGAAGAGGTTCGGGCGCTGCTCGACGAAACGACCGCGGGAATCGACGCCGGTGCTAGCGCTTGGAACGGCCATCTCGCAGTGCGTCTGCTCGGTCCAGCCATCGGGCCTCTTCGCACCGCCGCCGCGCGTTTCGTGAGCGCCTATCGCGGAAAAACGATGCCGCGCGTCTGGCAAAGCTGAGCCGGGCTGGTTGATCTTTGAACGCGCATGATCCTTGCTCGGCACGATCCAATCGGGAACGGGACGCGCCTTGTGCTGCTGACACCTCGCGAAAAGGACAAGCTCCTCGTAGCCATGGCCGCGCAAGTGGCACGCAATCGGTTGGCTCGCGGTATCAAGCTCAACCATCCCGAGGCGGTCGCGCTGATCACGGATTTCGTGGTCGAGGGGGCGCGAGATGGCCGCTCGGTCGCCGAGCTGATGCAGGCCGGCGCCACCGTGCTCACGGCCGATCAGGTGATGTCGGGCATCCCGGAGATGATCCACGACATCCAGGTCGAGGCGACTTTCCCCGACGGCACGAAGCTCGTGACCGTGCATCATCCGATCCGCGGTGCGGCCTCGGACGATGTGCCCGGCACGGTGACCACCAAGCCGGGTGAGATCGTCTTCAACGAGGGAGTAGAGCGCACCGTGATCGAGGTCGCCAATAGCGGGGACCGTCCGATCCAGGTCGGCTCGCATTACCATTTCTACGAGGTCAATCCGGGGCTGGTCTTCGACCGTGAGCAGGCCCGCGGCAAGCGGCTCGACATCTCGCCGGGCACGGCAGTGCGCTTCGAGCCCGGCTCGACTCGAGAGGTCGTGCTGGTGCCGCTCTCCGGTAGCCGCACCGTTTACGGGTTCCGCGGTGAAGTGATGGGCAGCCTCTGACGATGGCGAATCCCCCCAGGGCCGCATCGCTGCCGCGCGCCGCCTATGCCGACATGTTTGGCCCGACCAAAGGCGACCGTATCCGGCTCGCCGACACCAGCCTCGAGATCGAGGTCGAGCGCGACTTCACAACTTATGGCGAGGAGGTGAAGTTCGGCGGCGGCAAGGTCATCCGCGACGGCATGGGCCAGTCACAACGCACCAACAAGGAAGGCGCGGTCGATACCGTCATCACCAACGCCGTCATCCTTGATCATTGGGGCGTGGTGAAATGCGACGTCGGCATCGTGCAGGGCCGAATCTTCAAACTCGGAAAGGCCGGCAACCCGGATATCCAGCCGGGCGTCGACATCGTGGTCGGGCCGGGCACCGAAGTGATTGCCGGTGAAGGAAAAATCCTCACCGCCGGCGCCTTCGACAGCCACATCCACTACATCTGCCCGCAGCAGATCGAGGAGGCGCTCTGCTCGGGTGTCACGACGATGCTGGGGGGCGGCACCGGGCCGGCCCACGGCACCCTTGCTACCACCTGCACGCCCGGTCCCTGGCACATCGCCCGGATGATCGAGGCGGCGGATTCCTTCCCGATGAACCTCGCCTTCGCGGGCAAGGGCAATGCCTCCGTGCCGGGAGCGCTGGAGGAGATGGTTCGCGCCGGAGCCTGCGCGCTCAAGCTGCACGAAGATTGGGGCACGACACCTGCCGCGATCGACACGTGCCTCTCTGTGGCCGACCGCTACGACGTCCAGGTGATGATCCACTCGGACACACTGAACGAATCGGGTTTCGTCGAGGACACGATCGCGGCCTTCAAGGGCCGCACCATCCACGCCTTCCACACCGAGGGCGCCGGTGGCGGCCACGCGCCGGACATCATGAAGGTGGCGGGCCTCGCCAACGTGCTGCCCTCATCGACGAACCCAACGCGGCCCTTCACGAAGAACACCATCGACGAGCATCTCGACATGCTGATGGTGTGCCATCACCTCGACCCGTCGATTCCAGAGGATCTCGCCTTCGCCGAGAGCCGGATCCGCAAGGAGACCATCGCCGCCGAGGACATCCTGCACGATCTCGGTGCGCTCTCGATGATGTCGTCGGACAGCCAGGCCATGGGTCGCGTCGGCGAGGTCGTCATTCGTACTTGGCAGACCGCAGACAAGATGAAGCGCCAGAGGGGAAGCCTGCCCGGTGACGCCTCTGGCAACGACAACCTGCGCGCCCGCCGGTATGTCGCCAAGTACACGATCAACCCGGCCATCGCCCACGGTGTCTCGCGGCATGTCGGCTCGGTCGAGCCGGGCAAGCTCGCTGATCTCGTGCTCTGGTCGCCCGCTTTCTTCGGCGTGAAACCTGATCTCGTTCTCAAGGGGGGCATGATCGCCACGGCCCCCATGGGGGACCCGAACGCTTCGATTCCGACGCCGCAGCCCGTCCATTATCGCCCGATGTTCGGTGCCTTCGGCCGGGCGCCATATGCCACGGCGCTGACATTCGTCTCGAACGCGGCGATCGAGGACAGCTTGCGCAAGAAGCTCGGCGTCCAAAAGGAACTCGTTGCCGTCGAGAACGTGCGTGGCGGCATCTCGAAGAAGAGCATGATCCTCAACGACGCCACCCCCATCATCGAGATCGATCCCGAGACCTACGACGTGCGCGCCGACGGCGAGCTTCTGGTTTGCGAGCCGGCCGAGGTATTGCCCATGGCCCAGCGCTACTTCCTGTTCTGATGATCCGCGCCACCCATGTGATCCGCCGCGACCGGCTCGGCGGCGGCGAGATCGTTGACCGGATCGTGCTCGACCATGGTGACCGCCACCGCCGCCGCATGGCCATGCAGGGCGTCGGCGGCCTCGCCTTCTTGCTCGATCTCCACGAAGCGACCGTGCTCGACGACGGCGATGCGCTGGTGCTCGAGAACGGCCGGCTGGTCTGGGTCGAGGCCGCACGGGAAGCGCTGCTCGAAATCCGTGCCGCTTCCGATCATGCCCTTAAGCGGCTGATCTGGCACATCGGCAACCGGCACATCCCGGCCGAGATCACAGCTGATGCTGTCTACATCGCCCACGACCACGTATTGGCCGAGATGGTGCGCGGCCTGGGCGGCACGGCTGAGGCCGTCGACCGGCCGTTCCGTCCGGAGGGCGGCGCCTATGCCGGTGGCCATTCACATGGGCACGACCACGCGCACAGGCACGGGCACGCGCACCACGATCATGCTCATGCTCATGATTGAGGCTCTGCGTCTCATGGCCTGGCTCTCGCCTACCTATCCGGTCGGGAGCTTCGCCTATTCGCATGGGCTCGAATGGGCGGTGGAGACTGGCGAGATCCACGACGAGGCCAGCCTGGAGGCTTGGCTCGGCGACGTGCTGGAGTTCGGCGCGGGCCGGAACGACCTGATCCTCGCCGGTAACGCGCATCGGTTCGCGGGCGACATCGCAGCGCTCGCAGCAGTGAACGAACTGGCGCTGGCCCTGGCGCCGTCGCGCGAGCTGCATCTCGAAACGAGCCAGCAGGGCCGCAGCTTCCTCGACGCAACGCTCGCCGCGTGGCCCTGCGACGGTATGACCGGTATCGCTACGGCGTTGCCCGCAACGGTGGCGTTTCCTGTCGCAGTAGGTGCGGCTGCAGCCGCCCATGGTACGGCGCGGCGCGAGACACTCGCGGCCTACGGCCTCGCCTTCGTCCAAAACCTCATCTCGGCGGCATTACGGTGCGCGCCCATCGGTCAGACCGTAGGTACGCGCCTGGTCGCAGCGCTCGCCCCACGGGTCACCGTGCTTGCCGAAGAGTTCGAAGATGCCGGGCTCGACGCGCTCGGCTCGGCAACGCTCAGGGTCGATCTCGGCTCGTTCCGGCACGAGACCCAATATTCCCGCATCTTCCGCTCCTGAGGACCCATCATGGCATCCGCGAACGGACCACTCCGCGTCGGCATCGGCGGCCCCGTCGGCTCCGGCAAGACCGCTCTGATGGAGCAGCTCTGCAAGCGCCTGCGCGACACCTACGACATCTGCGCGATCACAAACGACATCTTCACCAAGGAGGATGCGCGCATCCTGACCATGGCTGGGGCGTTGCCAGAAGAGCGCATCATGGGCGTCGAAACCGGCGGCTGCCCGCATACCGCGATCCGCGAGGACGCCTCGATCAACCTCGCAGCGGTCGCTGAGATGCGCCGGCGCTTTCCGCTGCTCGACGTCGTGCTGATCGAGTCCGGTGGCGACAACCTCGCAGCGACCTTCTCGCCGGAACTGGCCGACATCACGCTTTATGTGATCGATGTCGCCGGAGGCGAAAAGATCCCGCGAAAGGGCGGCCCGGGCATCACCCGCTCTGACCTGCTCATCGTCAACAAGACGGACCTCGCCCCCCTCGTCGGTGCCGATCTCGGTGTGATGGAGGCAGATACGAAGCGGATGCGGGGCGCGCGCCCCTATGTGTTCTCTTCGCTGCGCGAGGGCCGTGGGGCGGACGAGGTCACCCAGTTCATCAAGACGGCCGGCGGTCTCGCTTGACCCTGCCTTTGCCGCCCGGTTTGGTTCGGCTGCAACGCCTGCTCACGAGACCATCAGGAACCGCCATGATCCGTCGCCTCATGTCTGTGGCCGTCGCCGGCTCACTCCTCGCGGGTATGAGCACTGGGGCGCTGGCACATCCGGGCCATGACGACGGCCACGGCCTCGCTGCCGGTGTCCTCCATCCCCTCCTAGGAGCCGACCACGTGCTCGCGATGGTCGCAGTCGGCCTGATCGGTGCATTGCGCGGGGGTCGCGCCGTCTGGGCGCTGCCAGCGACCTTTCTGGGTATGATGGTAGCCGGCGCCGGTTTCGGTCTGCTCGGCGTGCCATTGCCCTACGCTGAGGGCGCGATTCTCGCCTCGGTCGTCTTGTTCGGCCTGCTCGCGATCTCCAGCCGGCGACTGCCGACCGTGCTTCTCGCCGGCCTGATCGGCGCCTTCGCGGTGTTTCACGGCTACGCCCATGTGGTCGAGATGCCGGAAAACTCATCGGCGGTGCTGTTCGGTCTCGGCTTCCTCGCCGCGACCGCCTTCCTTCACGCCGTCGGCGTAGCGATCGGCGTTTTCACCAGCCGCACGATTCTTGGCGCTAAGCGGACTGCTGCCAGTTCGCACCGCCCCCTCGAAACGCTGACACCGGCTTCCGACCAAAACTAGCTCGCTGCTCCGCGACCTTCGCATCGCAGGCAGCCACTGCCTGAAATCACAGCCCGAGCGCGAGTCCGTCGCTCCGCGGATCGTGCGCGCCCGACATATGCCCTTCGGCATCGATCACGATGGCACCAGCCTGGCCGGCCAACGGGCTCTGAGCCGGGATCAGGCTGATCGCATGCCCGCGCTCGCGCAGGCCCGCCACAGTCGTCGGATCGACGTCGCTCTCCAGCTTCAGGCTATCGCGTTCGTCGGAAAAAGTGCGCCCAAGCAGGAAGCGCGGGCGAGCCAGCGCCTCGGCTGGATTGAGGGCGTAGTCGATGAGGCGGGTCAGCAGCACGGACAGGGTCTGGGGTTGCCCATCGGCGCCTTGTGTTCCGTAAAGGATGTGCGGGCGCCCGTCCTTCAGGGCCATGCCGGGATTCAGCGTGTAGAATGGCCGCTTGCCCGGCGCGTAGACGTTGGGGCTTGCCGGATCGAGGCTGAAGGCAGCGCCGCGGTTCTGCCAGAGCACGCCGGTATCGCCAACCACGACACCGCTGCCCCAATCGAAGTATGTGCTCTGCAAGACGCTGACGCTGCGCCCCTGCGCATCGGTCGCGCCGAAGAAGACCGTGTCGCCCGTCCGGTATGGCTGCGGCCATTCCAGCGCACGATCGAGATCGACGGAAGCCGCCTTCGCGGCGAGACGGTCCGCGCCAATCCAGAGGTCGTCCGCTGGGGCAATGTAGGCTGGATCTGCGATCTCGCCACGATCGAGAAAGGCCTGTTTCACCGCCTCAACGCAGCGGTGGAAGTAGTCCACGCTACCTTCTTTCACGTCCGACAATCCGAGACGTTCCAGCACGCCCATGATCGCGAGTGTCGTGACGCCCTGCGTGGGCGGTGGTGGGGCCAGAAGCGTCAATCCGCGATAGTCGAGGGAGATCGGAACTTCCTCCCGTGCATGCGTATTACGCAGGTCGTCGGCCGTGAGCGGAGATCCTACTTCGGCGAGGCCCTTGGCGAGACCGGCGGCAAGCTCGCCTTCGTAGAAGTCGCGGGGGCCGTTCTCGGCGATCAGGCGAAGGCTGCGCGCCAGCGCCTTTTGCACGAAGGGCTCTCCGACGCGGGGGACGCGACCCTCGTGCAGGAAGGTTCGGACGAAGCCGGGCCAAGCCGGTAGGTCTGCACGGCGAAATTCAGTCCAGAATGCCTGCGAGGCCGAGAACGGAAAGCCGTTCTCCGCATAGCCGATGGCCGGATCGAGCAGGCTGGCGAGGCTGGTCCGCCCTCTCCAGTGTCGGCGCGAAAAATCCTGCGCGAGGCGCCAGGTGTCGACGACAGCGGCCGATGCGAGGGTCGAAAGCGGGCCGCGCGTCGGAATCGTGCCTGTGCAGGCAGGCGGTGTGGAGGCAGCCTGACCGATGCCGGTGAGCGTGGTGCGCCGCCCCTCGCGATCGGCTATGATCCAAATGGCATCGCCGCCGATGCCGCAGAAGTGTGGATACGTCACCGCGATCACGCCACCGATGGCGATGGCCGCCTCGATGGCGTCGCCGCCCTCGCGCAGCACTTTGAAGCCAGCCTCGCTCGCCAACGTGTGCGGGCTCGTCACCATGCCGCGGTTCGAGCTCGCGAGAATGGGACCGGGCGCACCCGTATCCGGGCAGCCCGCTGTGGCGACAGGACGTGTCATGGCGATTTCCAAGTGGAGACCCTGGCGTCGGGTGGCGCCAGGGAGGACTGTTCGGCGCGCTAGTGCTGCGTTGCCGGATGGGACAGGTTGGTCTCGGGGCGACCCGGATGGTGTGCGCCGAGCGTCGCGGTGAGCCAGGCGTAGACGGGGCCGAGGGCATTCATCGCCATCACCGAGGCGAGCGCCACCAGCGGGTCCTTCGGCACGGGGCCGAAGCCCCCGAAATAGGTCGCGAAGAAGCAGGCGAAGCCGAAGAACATTCCGGGCACGAAGCTCAGCGGCTCGAACCGGCCGAGCGCCATCATCGATCCGTTGAGGCTGAACAGGATTGCGCATTGCGCGAGCGTCAGCGCGGTTCCGGAGAGATGCTGTCCGGCAAAGCCGAAACCGAGCACGATCAGGCAGGCGGTAATGTTGCCGAGCGCCATGGTCGGCCAGATCCGCTTGAGCACTTCCGGCTTCGGGCCGCCGGCGGCGAAGGTGCCGGCCCAGCCGATGAAGATCGCCCAAGGCGGCAGGTGATGCGGAATGAACAGGGTGGTGACGGCGAGGGCGGAGGCGACGATCTCGGCTGGTGGCTTCTTCATGGTGGCTTTCCCTAGGTTCAGGCCCGTTTTCAGGCTTCTGTTTCAGACAGGTTCCGCTTGCATCGGCCGATCGTGCACCTGGCCGCAGCCACGGCAGATCCGGCTGTCGACGGTGGTCACGACCGTGACGCGTCCGTTCTTGAGCACCCAGGAGCGCGGCGGCAGGTCGAGCAGCGCATCGGCGACAGTCTGGGTGTCGAGGATCACGATGTCGGCGCGCTTGCCGACGGCGAGACCATAGGCCTCCGAGATGCCGACTGCCCGGGCAGCATTAATCGTGCCCATCTTGAGGATCTCGGCCTGGTGCTCCGGAGTACCGAACTGGACGAGGTGCGCGAGCAGGTTGCCGATCTGCAGCGGGTCGGCCTTCCCGAAGGGCGTGAAGGCGTTGCGGATGTTGTTCGAGGAATAGGCGACGTTGACCCCGGCCGCATGCAATGCGCGCACCGGCGTCAGCCCCCGCCGGGGCTTCGCCTCATCCTTGCGGCCGCCGAGATAGACGTCGGTGGCCGGGAGTGTGACGATCGAGATGTCTGCCTCGCGCAGGGCATCGATGACGGGCTTGGACTCCTCGGGCTCGAGCGCGCCCATGCTCGTGACGTGGCCGAGCGCGACCCGTCCCTGGTAGCCTGTGGCGATGGTCTTCTCCGCGATGTAGCGGGCAGTGGCGAAGCGCGCATCGCGGGTGTCGTCGGCGAAGTCGACATGCATGTCGATGGGCAGCCCGCGCTTCATCGCAATGTCGAAGACCCGGTCGATATGGGTTCGGGTGTCTTCCGGGGTCAGCTCGTTGTAGGGACAGCCGCCGACGACGTCGGCGCCTGCATCGAGCGCCGCCTCCATCAACTCGACCACGCCGCCCGTCTTGAGAATTCCCTCCTGCGGGAAGGCGACGATCTGCAGATCGATCAGGTCGCGGTATTCTTCGCGCAGTTGCAGGGCCGTCTCGACGCCGATCAGCCCCTGGATCGGGTCGACGTCGGGATGGGCGCGGATCAGCGTCGTGCCGTTACGGACCGCCATCTCCAGGACGCGGCGGGACCGCTCCAGCACATCCTCGCGCTCCTGCTTCGCCTTGAGGATGCCGGTGACGCGGATCGCCTCCTCGAGGGTGCCGGTGCGGGCCGGCATGCGGCGATGCAGGAAGGCCTTGTCGAGATGCAAATGCGGCTCGACGAAGGCCGGCAAGGCAGCGCGCCCACCGGCATCGATCTCTTCGTCGGCTACTTCGGGAATCGCCTCGGCGATCTCGACGATCCGGCCTGCCTCGATGCCGATGTCAACGAGCGGTCGCTCGTCGTCGATGCGGACCCGGCGGATGACGATATCCATGGTGCGCCTCATCCCGTAGTTTGTCCGGCTCGTTGGCCAGCGCGGCGGATCACTCCCTGGCTGCACCATCGCAGGTCACCAAGCTTGCAAACAATCGGCCGTTTCCGGGGGCCCGCTCGGATTATTCCGAGCTGCATCGCAGCATCGGCCGGATGAGTCGGCTCCCGTCTTCGAGAAAGGCAACGCCGCGAGAGCCAAGCACGGCGACGCACCGACTGCAGCCGTTCGAAGCAAAGTGAGTTTTGGCAGCCTACCAATTGGCCCTGGCCGAGTTCGTGAAGAACTGACCGCCCCGAATTTTGCGAGGGTCGCTAGACAAGCAGCCGCCAGAAACATTCGGATAAAAATTTAAGATAACAAACTCTAAAATGCAGGCCTTTATAGGAAAACAACCCGACTCGTATTTCTGGATCGCCCGGCAATCCACAGCCAAGACTCGAATTGTCTCGGTTCCGCATCCGCTGAAACTCATTTTTAATTGATGAGAATCAACGATCAGGAATGCGTAGACTTCTCGCCCTCTCTTCGTGTCAGCTCCTTCGCCGCTTCCGGCGCGATGCGCGCGGTAACGTGGCGACGATCTTCGCGGCGACGTCGATCCCGATCGTCACGATGGCGGGTGTTGTCATCGATTACGGCGCCAATTCCAGCGCACGCCAACAATTGCAGAATGCCGTCGATGCGACGACGCTGTCGCTCGCCAAGTTGCCGCTGTCGCTGACCGACCAGCAGCTCAGTGATCGTGCAAACACGCAAATCAAAGCGGCGATGACAGGTTCCCAGGTGGTGAACCTTACGATCACGACAACGCGGTCAGATAGTAATTACACAGTGACTGCGACCGGCACGACGCCGACGACACTGACGAAGATCGTCGGCTTCAAGACCTTACCTCTGAACGTGACAGGCACGACGAAGCGTGGTTCGGGAAATCTCGAAATCGCGATGGTGCTGGACAACACCGGGTCGATGGCGGGAGCAAAACTCACCAATCTGAAGTCGGCCGCGACGACTATGGTCAACAACCTGTTCGCGCAGGTCGACCCGAGCAAGCCGAATTCCCTGAAGATCGCCATCGTTCCGTTTTCTCAAACCGTGAACGTCGGATCGTCGAACATTTCGGCGAGTTGGCTCGATACGGCAGGGTTGGCCTCGTACCACTCGCAGCTCTTCGCTTCGAAAGTGAATCGATTGGCCCTGTTCGCAGCCATGGGTGTCCCTTGGGGCGGCTGCGTCGAGAGCCGGATGATGCCCTACGACGTGCAGGATACGACGGCGAGCGCCACGGCACCGGACACACTTTACGTGCCCTACTTCGCGCCTGACGAGTCGGACAACGACAGCTATGCGTCGAACGACTATCTCAAGGACTATTCGAACAGCACGAACGACAGAACGCGGCAGGCCTCGATTTCCAAGTATACATCGAATACCTGGACGGTCAGCAAAACCAGCCGCAACAGCTCGACGACCTATCTCTACGGGCCGAATGCCGGCTGCGACATGCAACCGATCACTCCGCTGACCACCTCGCAATCAACCATCACCACCGCATTGTCGAAACTGACCGTGTCAGGCGACACAAACATTCCGATGGGCTTGGTCTGGGGTTGGCACAACCTGTCACCGACCGGGCCACTGGTGAAGGGTGCCGCATATTCGGATCAGACGACGCGGAAGTTCATCATCCTGATGACGGACGGCGAGAACCAGAGCACGTTGAACTACTCGAACAACGGATCGTACTATTCTGGCATCAGCTATATTTGGGCTGATCGTCTGGGCAATTTCAACGAATACAGCAGCAATGCATCGCGGACGGCAGCGCTCGACAGCCGATTGTCGACTCTGTGCACCAACATCAAGGCCGCCGGAATTCAGATCTTCACGGTCAGGGTGGAGGTGACGAGCGGCACCAGCACACTCCTGCAATCCTGCGCGAGTAGCCCGAGCATGTTCTACGACGTTTCGAACTCGGCCAACCTCACTGCAGCCTTTCAAGCGATCGGTTCTCAGATCAGCGAATTGCGGCTCTCGAACTGAAGCCGCCTCCAAACTGATTTCACTAGGCCCCTCGGCCTCTGACTACGCCAGGCCGCGGGCGATGGCGTAGCGCACGAGTTCGGCGGTCGTTCCGGCATCGAGCTTGAGCAGAACGTTGCTCTTATGCGTGCTGACCGTCTTGATGCTGAGATCGAACTCGCGAGCGATCGCCGAGACGGAGCAACCGGCAACCAGGCGATCGAAGATCTGGCGCTCGCGCGGCGTCAGGGCGGTATGCGGCAGATCCGGTTCGAGCATCTGGCGGATCAGGGCCTGCGAGGCGGCGGGGCTCACGACGCGCTCGCCCGCCGCCGTCTTGCGGATCGTTTCGATCAGCTGGTCTGAGGCGCTGGCTTTGGTGACGTAGCCAGTGGCCCCGGCTTTGAGAGCCTCGATCACATATTGCCGCTCTTCGTGCATGCTGAGCACGACGATGCGCGCCGTTCCGGCAGCCGCCACCTCGCGCACGAGAGCGATGCCGCTGCGGCCGGGCATCGAGAGATCGAGAAGCACCACGTCGCAGGCTGCCTCGGAGAGCCGCTCCACGAGGCCGTCGCCCGTCGTCGCTTCGCCGACGATCGCGAAATCGGCCTGTTCGGCGAGAATCTGCTTCAGCCCCTCGCGAAAGATCGCATGGTCGTCGGCAATGAAGAGGCGGATCATCGCGCGGTTTTCCGTCGAGGCCGGCGATCGAGGGGCAGGCGCACGCGGACCGTGGTGCCTGCGCCTGCCTTGCTATCGATGGCGACGCTGCCGCCGAGGAGTCGCGCCCGCTCGCGCATTCCCGCGAGGCCGAGCCTTCCGCTGCCAGAGGCCGCCCGGTCGATACCGCGTCCGTCATCCGAGACCGCGATGAGCAGGGCGTCTTCCTCGTGGCGCGCGCTTACCCCAGCGCGTGTTGCCGCCCCATGGCGCAGGACATTGGTGAGGGCCTCCTGCACGATCCGGAAGGCGGCAGTGCTGACATCCGGGTCGTAGGCCCCGCTTTCCTCGAAGATGAGTGTGATCGGAAGCCCGCTGCGCTCGGCCATGCTCTGAGTCAGCCATTCCAAGGCTGCGCGCAGCCCGAGCTCATCGAGGATCAACGGTCTCAGTTCTGTCGCGATGCGGCGCAGATCGACCACTGCCTGGTCGGCGATGCCGATGAGCCTCTCGACCCTGGCCAGGACGATGTCCGGTTCGCCGAGCCTGTCCCTCATCCAAGCCAGGTCCATCTTGATTGCAGTCAGCGTTTGGCCGAGCTCGTCATGGAGCTCGCGAGCGATCCGGGCGCGCTCCTGCTCACGGGCCTGCTGCTCGAACTCCGACAGCTTTCGCAGTTGCTCGCGCGAGGCGATCAGTTCTGCTTCGGCGGCCTTGCGCTTTGTGATGTCGCGCGAGATGCCGACGGTACCGACGATGTGGTTGTCTTCGTCCCGGATTGGCGACTTGATGGTGTCGTACCAGCGCAAAGATCCTTCCGGGCCGCGCCGCGACTCCTCGTAGCGCCGCCGCTTCCCACTTCGCATGACGGCATGGTCGGTCCTGAGGTAGACCCTGGCGATATCCGCGGGCCAGACCTCTTCGGGAAGCCGCCCGATGACGTCGGCTTCGGCCACGCCAAGAACGTTCAGATAAGTGGCACTGACCGCGAGGTAGCGTGAGTCGCGGTCCTTCAGCCACGCCATGTCGGGGATGTTATCGAGAAGCGCGCGCTCCAGCCATCGATTGCGGCCAGACATCGTAGGCATGATCAACCACCAGGCGGACCACTCCACCGTATGCGCAAGAATTAGCGCAGACTAGCGCGTACAGCCTTCGCGCTTCGCGAGAGGCGCTTTCGTGCGGGGAAAGATTACGGTGCGCCCGGCACGCGCCGCCACGACCACGATACGGGGCGTGCCTCGCCCACGCTGAAGGCAGTCGGCGTGAACCCTCCGTCAGGAAGCCGACTGGGCTTCCCGAAGCGTCCTCTTGGTTTGCAGCAGCAAGTCGAGTCCAAGTTGGATGTCGGTTACGTTTGCTGAATTCAGAACGGATTGCGCGATCTCGCTCCGTAATCCGTCGAGGTCGGCGACTGTCGCTCGGCCGGCTGTCGTCAAGTGGAGGTGATTGGTCCGCCGATCGATCGTTCCGCGGCGCCGCTCGACCAGGCCGAGCACCACCAACTGATCGAGAAGCGGCACGACAGAGATCGGCTTGAGATCGAGGGCGGTGGCGAGTTCGACCTGAGACAAGCCCTCCCTCTCGCTCAGCCTGAGCAGGACCAGCCATTGCGCCCGGCTCGTCCCCCGCGCGCGGGCGCGCCGATCGACATAGCCGCGGAGAATCTGGGCCGTTTCCATGAGCTGCGTCACGAAAGCACGGCGCATCGCGAGATCGGGGGACGGATCCATCGATGGTTCTGCCCGGAAATAATACGGATACACATCATACGTAAGAGGAGAGCCGAAATCGAGTATTTTGCGCGACCTCGGTCACGCAAATGCAGCTCATTACATGAGCATCGCTGAGAGGTGCCGTCTCGTGACCAGATCTGAGGCCAAGCCGCCGAAATCGCGCTTCGCGAAGATCTTCATGACAGCGGTCCTGCTCTGCGTGCTGGCGGGCGTCGTCGTCTTCCAACATTCCATGGATTTGAAGGGGAAGCCGGAAAAGACAGCGCGTCCTCCCGCTTCCGTACCGGTCACTCTGGCGAAGGTCGAAAGCGGAGAGTTCGACACCGTTCTGAATGGGCTCGGCACCATTCAGGCCTTCAATACGGTGCAGGTGAAGTCGCGTGTCGACGGCGAGATCCAGAAGGTCGCCTTCACCGAAGGGCAGACCGCGCACAAGGGCGATGTCCTCGTGCAGATCGATCCACGCCCCTATCAGGCCGCCCTCGACCAGGCGAAGTCCAAAAAGGTGCAGGACGAATCGAACCTGAAGAACGCCCGGCTCGACCTCGACCGCTACACCAAGCTCGGCGATTACGCCTCGCGACAGCAGACCGACACCCAGGGCTCCAAGGTCGCGCAACTCGCTGCACAGGTCGCCTCGGATCAGGCCGCGATCGACAATGCCCAGACCCAGCTCGACTACGCCACGGTGCGCTCACCGCTCGATGGCATCACTGGGTTCCGGCAAGTCGATATCGGCAATCTCGTCAACGGCTCGTCGCAGACGCCGATCGTGCAGATCACCCAGGTCGAACCGATCTTCGCCGTGTTCACCGCGCCCGAGGATCAGCTTCACGCGATCACAACGTCGATGGGGCAAGGCGATGTGCCCGTCGAGGCCTGGAACACGGATGGCAAGACCAAGCTGTCGGTCGGCAAGGTTTCCCTGATCAACAACCAAGTCGACACGGCGACCGGGACGGTGCGGATCAAGGCGGTCTTCGAGAACAAGGATCATGCACTCTGGCCCGGTCTCTCGGTCTCGACCCGTATGCGGCTCGGCAGGAGGCGCGACGCCGTCATCGTACCGGACGACGCCATCCAGCACGGCCCCGACGGGCTGTTCGCCTTCGTCGTGGACGGCGATCGGAAGGCCCACCAGCAGCCGATCACCGCCGGACGCTCCAACGAAGGCCGGACCTTGATCCTGAAAGGGCTCACTCCCGGGCAAACCGTGATCACTGCCGGCCAGTACAAGGTCCAGGACGGCAGCCTCGTCGAGGAGGCGAAGACGCCGAACACGCATGTGGCCGATCAGGCCTCGGCGGATACCGCCAAGGATGCCCGCTGACATGAAGACCGGCATCTCGGGCTACTTCATTCACTATCCCGTCGCGACCACGCTCATCATGGTGGGCGTGCTGTTTCTCGGTGTGGTCGCCTACCCGCTCCTCGGCGTGGCACCCCTGCCTCAGGTCGACTTCCCGACGATCCAGGTCTCGGCGCAGCTGCCGGGCGCCAGCCCCGAGACCATGGCCTCCTCGGTGGCCCAGCCGCTGGAGCGCCAGTTCTCTCAGATTCCGGGCGTCTCGCAGATGACGTCGACGAGCGCGCTCGGCCAGTCCGCGGTCACGGTGCAGTTCGATCTCAACCGCAACATCGACGCGGCGGCTAACGACATCCAGGCTGCGATCAACGCGGCCGGCGGCCAGTTGCCCAAAAACCTGCCGAGCCCGCCGACCTACCGCAAGGTCAACCCGGCCGACTCGCCGATCCTGCTGCTCTCCGCCACGTCCGACAGCCTGCCGATCACCGAGGTCGACGATGCGGTCGACGTCCAACTCGCCCAGCGCATCAGCCAAGTCCCAGGCGTTGCCCAGGTGTTGATCGGCGGCCAGCAGAAGCCGGCCGTGCGGATCCAGATCGATCCAGCCAAGCTCGTCGCCAAGAACCTCTCGATGGAGGACGTCCGCACGCAGCTCTCGCTCGTCACCGTCAACAACCCGAAGGGCAGCTTCGATGGCGCGACGCGCAGCTACACCGTCTACGCCAACGATCAGCTCACGGCAGCCAAGGATTGGAACGACGTCATCGTCTCCTACGTCAACGGCGCGCCCTTGCGTGTGCGTGACATCGGCCAAGCGATAGCAGGACCGGAGGACGTCAAGCAGGCGGCCTGGACCAACGGCAAGCGCGGCGTCTTCCTCGTCATCTTCAAGCAGCCCGGTGCCAACGTCATCGACACTGTCGACCGGATCAAGCAGGAGTTGCCGAAGATCACCCAGGCTCTCCCGGCCGCCATCAAGATCAGCATCCTGAGCGACCGTACAACAACGATCCGCGCCTCAGTCGAGGACGTGCAGTTCACGCTGCTGCTGACGATCGTTCTCGTCGTCGCCGTGATCTTCGTGTTCCTGCGCAGTTTCTGGGCGACGATGATCCCGAGCATCACCGTGCCGCTGGCACTGCTCGGCGCCTGCGGCCTGATGTGGATCGCCGGCTACACCCTCGACAACCTTTCTCTGATGGCGCTGACCATCTCCGTTGGCTTCGTGGTCGACGACGCCATCGTCGTGCTGGAGAACATTAGCCGCTACGTCGAGGAAGGCATGAAGCCGATGGAGGCCGCGTTCAAAGGCGCAGGCGAGATCGGCTTCACCATCGTCTCGATCTCGGTCTCGCTGATCGCGGTGCTGATCCCGCTGCTGCTGATGGGCGGCATCATCGGCCGCCTGTTCCGCGAGTTCGCGATGGTTCTCTCCATGGCGATCGCCGTGTCGGCCTTCGTCTCGCTGTCGCTGACGCCGATGATGGCCTCGCGCCTGCTCAAGGAGCATGGCACTGAGCATCACGGCCGGCTCTACCGGATCAGCGAGCGCTTCTTCGACGGCATGCTCCACGCCTACGAGCGCGCCCTCGACGTCGCCCTGCGGCACCGCTTCATCACGCTGATAACCTTCTTCGCCACGCTGGGGCTGACGGTCTATCTCTTCGTCATCATTCCCAAGGGCTTCTTCCCGCAACAGGATACCGGCCTGATCGTCGGCGTCACCGAAGCCGGGCAGGATATCTCCTTCTCGGCCATGAAGAAGAAGCAGGAGGAGGTCGGCGCAATCATCCAGACCGATCCGGCGGTCGCCACTGTGGCCATGGTGATCGGCGGCAACGGCCAGGCTCTGAATTCGGGCCGGATGTACATCACACTGAAGCCGCGCGACGCCCGTGATGCCGACGCCTTCCAGATCATCTCCCGGCTGCGGCCGAAGCTCGACCGCCTCGAAGGCGTCAAGGCTTTCCTGCAATCCTCGCAGGACGTCAGGACTGGCGCGCGTGCCTCGCGCACACAGTTCGAGTTCACCCTGCAGGATCCCGACCTGTCCGAGTTGAACCTGTGGGCGCCCCGGCTTCTCGACAAGCTCAAGACCCTGCCGGAGCTACGTGACGTCGCCAGCGACCAGCAGACGCGGGGCACCACCCTGACCCTGAAGATCAACCGCGATGCGGCCTCGCGCTTCGGGATCTCGTCGCAGCTGATCGACGACACCCTCTACGACGCTCTCGGGCAGCGGCAGATCGCGCAGTACTTCACGCAGCTCAACAGCTACCATGTCGTCATGGAGGTGCTGCCCGCGCTCCAGGCCTCACCGGACAACCTCGACAAGATCTACGTGAAGTCGCCGCTCACCGGCGGCCAGGTGCCGCTCGCTGCCTTCGCGAGCTGGACCACCGAGCCCGTAGCGCCGCTCTCGATCAGCCACCAGGGCCAGTTCCCGGCGATCACGATCAGCTTCAACCTCGCCAACGGCGTCGCCCTCGGCCAGGCCACCGCTGCGATCGAGCAGGCCAAGCGCGAGCTGAATGTGCCAGCCACCGTGAGCACCGGCTTCCAGGGCACCGCCCAGGCCTTCCAGCAGTCGCTGAGCACGGTGCCGCTCCTGATCCTCGCGGCCCTCTTCGTGGTCTATCTGATCCTGGGCGTGCTCTACGAGAGCTTCATCCACCCGATTACGATCCTCTCGACCCTGCCCTCTGCAGGCGTCGGCGCCCTCGCGGTGCTGTTGATCGCCGGTTACGATTTCAGCCTAATCGCGTTGATCGGCATCATCCTTCTCATCGGCATCGTGAAGAAGAATGGCATCATGCTCGTCGACTTCGCGATCGTTGCCGAGCGTGCCGAGAATCTGTCGCCGGAAGTGGCGATCCGGCGCGCAGCGCTTCTACGTTTCCGCCCGATTCTGATGACGACCATGGCCGCACTGCTTGGCGGAATCCCGCTCATGGTGGCGAGCGGCACCGGCTCGGAGATCCGCCAGCCCCTCGGCTACGCCATGGTCGGCGGCCTCGCGGTCAGCCAGATCCTGACGCTGTTCACGACACCGGTGATCTACATCTATCTCGACAAGCTCGCGCAGCTCTTTTCGAAGGGACATCACCGCACGGTCAGTGAACCTTTACCCGACGAGCAGCAGAAAACATCGAACGCGAACACCCATTATCTACACGCCGCCGAGTAGATCGCTCGGCCTACCGGGCACCTTTCGTGAAGATGTTTGGGTTCGACAGATCACGCTCAAATCTCAACCGCCCAAATCGAGCGGCTGAGTATTTTGGTCGGATCGGATCGCCGTTTCTCCACCATTCGGCATGCTCCCAACTCGGGAGAAGACCGCAGCTCACCAGTCGATCAGCGTGTCGCGAACTTGATGCTGATCGCCGCCTTCGCGGTCAGACCGGGGCTCTGCAGTAGGTTGAGATACTGCGTGTAGCGCTTGTCGAAGGCGTTCTGCAGGATGAAGTCCGCCTTGACGCGGTCATTGACCTGATAGGACGCGAAGAAGTCCACCAGACCGTAGGCCTTGGTCGCCAGGATCGTGGCTCCGGCCGGAACGTTGAGGCGGCTGTCGACGAAGGTCAGGCGGCTGCCCACGGTGAGGCTGTTCTCGAGGAAGCGCAGCCCGATCGTGCCGCTGACTCGGTCCGGCGCCACCGTCAGCAACGACTGGCGGGTGGCCTTATCGCGGCCCTCGGTATGGGTGGCCGCGACCGAGACGAAGCCGCCGCCCCAATCGTAGGCGCCCTCGAGTTCGACGCCCGATAGCTCGGCCTGGGCCACGTTGAGGTACTGGAACGACTGGACCGGGATCACGCAGGGAAACCGCCCCGGAATGCGGGCGCAGATCGAGGCGGGGATGCCGGGGATCGCCGGGACGAAATAGGTCGGCCCGACCCCGGAGATGTTGATGAAGTTGTCGACCTCGTTCTGGAACACGTTCGCCTTCGCGCGGAAGGTGTCGCCGGGCGTGAAGATGTCGCCGTACTTCAGGTTGACGCCGCCCTCGATGTTGTGGGCGACCTCGGGCCGCAGGGTCGGGTTCGGAAGGATGTTGAAGGCCGGGAAGGGGTGGATGCCCTGGACGAGCGTCTCGGTGATCGAGGGCGCGCGATAGCCCTCGGCGTAGGTGCCGTAGAGCTCGATGCCCGGCAGCGGCGTGACGCCGACGGTGATCTTCGGCGAGATCCGGTCGCCAATGGAGCGGAAGGTGCCGCCGGACAGGTCGTAATGGTCGTAGCGCAGGGCGCCGATCACGCGCAGCCACGAGCTGTAGCGGACCTCGTCCTGGATGAAGGCGCCGGCGAGCGTCCGCTGACCCGAGGGCGTGAACGCGCCGCCGAAGCCGCCCGCACTGTCCGTGGTCTTGACCTGGTCGAACACCGCATCGCCACCGACGGTCAGGGCGTGGCTGAGCGCCCAGGTATCGAAGCGCGACGTGTTGTGAATATCGAAACCGCTGGTCTCGATGTCGTAGTTGATCCGGTTGCCGGCCTTCACGCCCAGATTGCCGTAGACCCCGCTGGCGGAGTCGTTGAGGAATGTCAGCGTGTTGTGCGTGGTCGTGTAGTAGCCCTTCGCGCTGAAATCGATCAGCGGCGTTTCGGGCCGCGCGAAGCGGTAGCCCAAGGTATAGGTGTCGGCCTGCACCGCATTCGCGAAGCGCGCGCCGGCATTGCTCGAGCCGTTATTGGTGAAGTCGAAGTTCTGCAGCAGCGCCGTACCGCTGATCTCGTGGCCCTCCGCCGGCCGGAGGTTGACCTTGGCAAGGCCCGAGGTCAGCTCGTTGCCGGTGTCGCGCACCAGCGTTCCCATGCCGTCTCGGTAGGGGTCGTTGTTGCGGTAGACGAACTGGCCGAACACGTCCGCACCCTCGCCGATGCGGGCACCCATCGAGGTTGAGTTCAGGAATTTCTGGCCGTTAGTGCCGAAGCCCTGCTTCTGCACGACGCCCGCCCTCTCGTCCGGGTTCAGGATGTCGTCGATCGAGCGGGTGCGGAAGGCGACGACACCGCCGATCGCGCCGGAACCGTAGATGGTCGAGGTAGGGCCGCGGGTGATGTCGATGCCGCCGACGAGTTCGGGGTCGAGGTAGAACACGCCGTTGGCGCTGTGGCCCGAGGTCTGGAAGTTCTGGCGCGCACCGTCGACCAGCACGTTCACGCGGCCGAAATCCTGGAGGCCGCGGATGTTGATGGCCTGGGCCGGATCGTTCTGGTTTTCCTGCGTGGTCACGCCGGGCACGTCGCGCAGCACGTCCGACAGGCGGCTCGGCTGGATGCGGTCGATCTGCTCGCGGGTGACGACGCTGGTGCCGGAGAGCGCGTCGATTGCTTTCTCCTCCGTCTTGGTGGCGGTCACCGAGATGGTGTCGAGGCTGACGAGTTCCGCAGGCGCGACGACAGAAGGGGCAGCGTCGGTCTGCGCCTGTGCAACGGCGATCGACAGCAGGGAGACGCCGGCCACGAAGACGGGACGGCAGGACGAGACACGGGGGGAGCGCATTTTCGGGTTCCGCGAGACAGCACGCAGCGTGGGGAAGGTCGACTGGCTGGCTGGCGGAGGGCTGGCTGGCTGAATATCGTGATGCGTTCAGGCTAAGGCCAAGGTCAACGAAACGCTTTCATCCGTAATTTAGTGGCAGTCTAAGCACCCTCTACAGGAGACTTAAATCGTTCCAAGTCGATATCACAGCCTTGTGAGTTGTGGTCAGCTTGCAACAACTTTGCGAGGAAGGATGAAGGGTTGACCGGTGGGAGGCGTTCGCCCGACTGGCCAATCGACGCCGAACACCGCCGCGATCAGATCGTCGCGCAGGATCTCCGCGGGCCGCCCTTCGGCGACGAGACGACCGCCATCAAGCACCAGAAGGCGATCGGCATAGGCCGCTGCGAGGTTCAGGTCGTGCAGGATCGCCACCACACCGACCCCGCCCCGACAAAGCGTGTGCACGGTTTCGAGGATGGCGCTCTGGTGGCGCAGGTCGAGGCTCGCGGTCGGCTCGTCGAGAAACAATACCTGCCGCTGCGTCACCGTTCGGCCGGCGGCGAGCTGGCAGAGCACACGGGCGAACTGCACCCGGGCCTGCTCGCCGCCCGACAGACTCTGGTAGGCCCGCTCGGCAAGATGCAGCATGTCTGCGTGGCGGAGAGCGTCGGACAGGATCGTCGCCCTGTCCCCGCGCGACAGGCCATGGCCGATCCCATCGAGGCCGATCCGCGCCACCTCGGCGACCGAGAAGGGAAAGGCGAGCCGCGCGCTTTGCGGCAGAACGGCGCGCAAGCCGGCGAGGCGCCATGCCGGAATGTCGGCGACGGCCTCGGTCCCGTAGGCAACGCGCCCTTGCGTGGGTGAGAGCTCGCCGCAGAGTATACGAAGAAGCGTGGACTTTCCTGCACCATTCGATCCGACGACGACGTGCAGCGCGCCCGGCTCGACCGAAAGGGAGATCCCATCGACGAGGGTGCGCTCGCCGATCCGGAACGAGAGTTCGGTCGCGGTGAGGAGCGCGTGCTCAGACATCGAGAGTCCGGCCACGTCCGAGAAGCAGCCAGAGGAAAACCGGTGAGCCGATCAGCGCGGTGACGATGCCGATGGGCAGTTCAGCAGGCTTCACCACGATGCGGGACACCACATCCGCCAGGACGAGAAGGGTCCCACCGAGCAGGGCACAAGCCGGCAGCAGCCGGCGATGCTCCGGACCGATCAGCAGCCGCAGGAAGTGCGGCACCACCAGCCCGACGAAGCCGATGATCCCGGCAACCGCAACGCTCGCACCGACGGCCACCGCAACGAGCAGGATGACGCCGCGTTTCAGCCGCTCCACGGATATGCCGAGGTGGAAGGCCTCCGCCTCACCGAGTACCAGCGCATTGAGGCCGCGCCCGAGAAAAGGCACGGCGAAGAGCACTGGCAGGATCGCCGGAGCGGTGGCGGCAAGCTTCGTCCAACTCGCGCCGCCGAGGCTGCCGAGCGTCCAGAAGGTCAGGTCGCGCAACTGCCGGTCGTCGCTGGCGAAGACCAGCAGTCCGGTCATCGCTCCGCCGAAGGCAGCGAGCGCGATGCCTGCGAGCAGCATCGTCGCAACGGACGTGCGGCCGGACCGCGTCGCGACGAGATAGAGCCCGACCATTGCCGCGAGACTGCCGAAGAACGCCCCGATCGGCAGGACCCAGTAGGGCAGCGGCGGGGGCAAGCCGACGGCAGCAAGAGCGGCATCGCCGAGTACGATGACGCAGGCGGCTGCGAGGCCGGCACCGGCCGAAACGCCGACCAGGGCAGGATCCGCCAGCGGATTGCGAAACAGGCCCTGCATGAGCGCGCCCGACACGGCCAGCGCCGCCCCGACCAGCAATCCGAGCAGGGTCCGCGGCAGACGGATGCCCTGCACGATGAGGGCATCGCGCGTCATAGTCGGATCGTCGACGCTTCCCGTCAGCACGGCGATAATCCGAAGCGGCGAAATCGGGATCGCTCCGACGCCGATCGAAAGCACGGCGGCGCCCACGGTCAAAGCTGCGAGACCGAGAAGCACGACGAGGCTGGACCTCTCTGCTCGGAGCAGGAGCGCAGTCCGACCCTCGGCCTCAGTCATGGGCTAGGTCAGGATAGAAGACGCGCATCAGATCCCGAGCCGCCTCTGGCGTTCGCGGTCCGAACCCGAGGAGGTAGAGACCGTCCATCGAGACGTAGGCATCCTTCTTTGCTGCCGGCGTCCGGCTCAGCGCGGTGCCCGGCGCGAAGACGCTGTCACGTCCGGGCGCATCGGGGCCACTGCGCATCACCACCACCACGTCCGGCGCTGCCGCGACGATGGCCTCGTCGGTGATCAGCTTGAAGCCGTCGATCTCCGAGGCTGCGTTTTGCGCGCCGGCGAGCGTCAGGATGCCATCCGCCGTGCTGTTGCGACCGCCGACCATGACGCGCCCATTGGCCATCGAAAGGATCACGATCGCCTTCGCCGGGCGCGTGATGCGGGCCCGCTCGCGGGAGAGAGCAGCGAAATGCTCTCCCACATCCTTGGCGAGGATCGCTGCTGCGTCGCGGAGGCCGACGAGACGCCCGATCGTGATGATCCTGTCGAGCACGCCCTCGGGGGTCGGCGGCTCCTTGATCATCGAGATCGGCACACCGGCCTCGCGAATGAGAGCCAGCACATCCGGCGGCCCCGCGCCTTCGGCTGCGATCACGATGTCGGGCTTCGTCGAGAGCAGCCCCTCCGCGGACAGGGCCCGGAAGTAGCCGACATTCGGCTTTTCGCGCAGCGCCTCGGCCGGATGGAGGCTGGTCGTGTCGATGGCCACGATCCGGTCTGCGGCACCGAGGCGGTAGAGCGTCTCGGTGATGGCTCCGCCGAGTGACGCAATGCGCTTGACCTCGGCGGACGTGCCTTCGGTGGCCCCGCCAGGGTGCGGCAGACTGGCGGTGGCAAGCAGGCCGGCGAGGACGACGCGGCGTGAGACGGACGAGCTCGTCATTTGGTCAGGATCAACTTGTCGTTGGTGGTCAGCCGGAGCTGATAGCGCTCGTTTCCGTGCAAGATCGTCAGCTGGCGACGGCCTTTCAGCAGGTTCATCGAGCTAACCACATCGCCATGCGTGGAATCTCCGCCGACGGTATCGCCGCCCACATCTTTGCTCTTGTTATAATTATCAACTCTAATCTCTGGATCATCAGGACTCATGAGACAGGTCTCTTTTTAATTATTCAAGTTTCAGGAACAATATTTCCATTATTCTCCAGTACGAGGCGATCACTCGTCCTGCAAGCCGCATTCTTATCGGTACTGAACGGCCCCGTCCGGCGGACAGGGTCCGCCATTTCGGCGGCGCTCATCCGGGAGCGCCGAGCGGCAAAGCGGCCAGCCGCTCGCTTCCGCGCTAGATCGTGGTTATTCCACGCAGCCCGCTACTTGAGAGGACCCATGTTCACCCACGTCATGATCGGCAGCAACGACCTCGAGCGGGCCCGGGACTTCTACGACGCCACTTTCGCCGCCTTGGGTGGCAAGCCCGGCAGGATGGATGAGAGAGGCAGGCTGATCTACAAGCACGAGGGCGGTCGCCTGATGATCACGAAACCGATCGACGGCAAGTCGGCGACCGCAGCCAATGGCGGGACGATCGGTATCGCCGCCTCGAGCCCTGACCATGTTCGTGCGTGGCACGAGGCAGGCACCAAGCATGGCGGAACCTCGATTGAGAGCCCGCCCGCCGAGCGTCCGAACGGGGCCTTCGTCGCCTATCTTCGCGATCCGGACGGAAATAAGCTCACGGCACGGTCTCAGCCGACGAGATGATGATCTCGCATGCAAGGCCACGACAGCGTGGCCGATCGGCCGAGGAGCGACCTTCGGGTGCCTCGGCCCGGATCCGCATTCAGGGAGACGTCTGACGCCTTCCGCGAAAGCGCCGGCGCACTAAGTTGCTCTCATTTCTGGGAAAATCTGGTGCTGCGAGAGAGGATTGAACTCTCGACCTCTTCATTACCAATGAAGTGCTCTACCACTGAGCTACCGCAGCATGCGGGGACGAGCGAAGCGGCTCCGTCCGGCAGGTGGCGGCTCTAACGGATCGGATCGGGCTTGGCAACGGCCTCGACGACACGTTTCGCGTCGATCCGTTGACGGACTCGGAAGCCATGTCTATAGAGCCGGCTCTGCCTCCGGACGCGCTTCGCGGACCGGCAGCGTCGCTTTTGCCTGATCACCCCTGACGCGTCGACCAGATGCGCGCCCATCGAGGCCGCTGCGGTGTCGCCCATAGAGACGAGGATGCCCCATGGCCAACACCGTGTCGGCCAAGAAAATGACCCGCAAGATCGCCAAGCGCACGGCGATCAACCGCTCGCGCCGCTCGCGGATGCGCACCTTCGTCCGCAAGGTCGAGGAGGCCATCGCTTCCGGTGATCAGACTCAGGCCGCCGCCGCCCTCCGCGCCGCCGAGCCCGAGCTCATGAAGGCTGCCCAGAACGGCATCGTTCACAAGAACAACGCCTCGCGGAAGGTCTCGCGCCTCGCCGCTCGCGTGAAGGCGCTCGCCGCCTGAGACGCCGTATCGGCATCGCTGACGAAAAGAGCCCGGCCCTCGCGCCGGGCTTTTTCGTGGCTGTAAGCCAAACTGGCGTTCTCGGATCGCCGCATCAGCTTAATCGACGCTGACACCGCCCTGAAATCGCACCCGACGGGCGGGACGAGATCGTGGGCCTCTGCTGCTCCCGCGCGGGGGTCGGAACCGGCGCCGCAGCCCATTCGAAGGTTCGCCTGGCTTCGCTCGCGCCCATCACCGGCATCCGAGTCGCCAACAGCTTGCCCCCTGGTTTTCCCCGAGGGGTCGGAAGTTGTGCACAGATTCGTCGGACTTGTCCCAGCGAGCCTCTTGCGGCCCCGGCCAAGCAGTCCGTTTAGACCGCGTTAACGCTAATCTGAATCGATTCAGTTGCGTCGAATGCATCGGACCCTGTAGCTTAACAAAACCTTGCTACGACCGATCAGGTCCGAAGTGTCAACGGCTTGCGCCCGAGTCGTCCCCAAGATCCGCACCTCTGCTTCGACTCCGAAAGGCTGCACGAAGAGCCTATCGAGAGCGCAGAAGCTATCCCCACACTTCCCGGTGTTAGGAGAACGATAGAGGATTGTTGATAGACCGGTTCTGCCGGTCGTTGGTTCCGCTCGTGGGCTTGACAGGCAAGTGGTTCAGGAGGCCTCGCGACTCGCTGAGGTCTCCTTCAAGTAGCGTGAGCGTACGTGTCCCCGGCGGGCTCCGCCGCCCCGGATGCGAGGAGAGTCAGGTTATGCAGCTCGACGGCAGCAGGACGGACGGCAACGGCGACGGAAACGGCAGGGGCGACAACGGCGCCGCTGACGTTCAGGCTGCCTGGACCCGCGTGAAGCGGCGGCTGCGGGCCGAGCTGGGCGAGGACGTGTTCGCGAGCTGGTTTGCCCGCCTTGAACTCGAAGACGTGGTTGGTGGGATCGCCCGGCTCAGCGTCCCGACGCGCTTCCTCAAGAGCTGGATCGAGTCGCATTACATCGACCGGGTGCTCACCACCTTCAAATCCGAGCTCGACGACGTCGTGCGCCTCGACGTCAGCGTGCGCGGCCCGTCCTCGTCGCCGCGCCCAGCAGCCGCTGCGGCCAAGCCGGCCGCCCCGACCGGCGCCGTCGTCCATTATCCGGCCAGCAGACCGTCGGCCTCAGCCCCGGGCGTTGCTGCCGGAGCCCCCTCTGATGCCGGCGCGGCCGCCCGTTCCGCCACCGGCGACGCCTCGGGAGGCGACCTCAGCAGCGCGCCGCTCGACCCGCGCCTCACCTTCGCGAGCTTCGTCGTGGGCCGTTCGAACGCCCTGGCCCATGCGGCCGGCGAGCGCGTCTCGCGCCATGACGGCGAAGGTGCTCTCTACAATCCGCTCTACGTCCATGCGGGCGTGGGCCTCGGCAAGACCCACCTGCTTCATGGCATCGGCCACGCTGCCCGCGAGGCCGGCCGCCGGGTCATCTACCTCACCGCCGACCGCTTCATGTACGGCTTCGTCAACGCCTTGAAGACCCAGAACGCGCTAGCCTTCAAAGAGCGCCTGCGGGCCATCGACCTGCTGATCCTCGACGACGTGCAGTTCATCCAGGGCAAGTCGATCCAGGCCGAATTTGGCCACACGCTCAACGCCCTGATCGATGCCGGCAAGCAGGTCGTCGTCGCCTCGGACCGTCCGCCGACCGAGCTCGAAGCCCTCGACGAACGCGTGCGCTCGCGCCTCGCCGGCGGTCTCGTCGTCGAGATCGGCACGCTGGACGAGGGCCTGCGCGCCTCGATCCTGCAGGCCCGCCTCGCCGCCGTGCGGGTGACGCATCCGGGCTTCGACGTGGCTCCTGCCGTCGCCGCCTATGTCGCCAAGGCGATCACCGCGAACGGCCGCGACCTGGAAGGTGCGGTCAACCGCCTTCTGGCCCACTCGACGCTCACCGGCGCCCCCGTCACCGTGGAGACGGCCGAGGCCGCGATCCGCGATCTCGTCAAGAACCGCGAGCCGAAGCGGATCAAGATCGAGGACATCCAGAAGCTCGTCGCCAGCCGGTATAATGTCTCGCGCTCGGACATCCTGTCCGAGCGCCGCACCGCCGCCGTGGTGAAGCCGCGCCAGATCGCGATGTACCTCTCGAAGGTGCTGACCCTGCGCTCGCTCCCCGAGATCGGCCGCCGCTTCGGTGGCCGCGACCACACCACCGTGCTCCATGCGGTCCGCAAGATCGAAAAGCTGATCGGCGACGATCCGGTGCTCGGCGATGAGGTCGAGCTGCTGAAGCGGATGCTGCAGGACTAGCCGAGGCAGGCCCATTCCATGTCTTGGAACATGATCAGGCGCAGCGAGCCACGCTGCGCCTGATGCGCATCCGCGCCAATACGGGCGGGAAGGTGCCGTCGTCTCTCTTGCCTTGAGCGTGCAGCTTCGCCAAGCTCAAGCGCCCGAACCTGCATCTGCGGTGGCGGCTGGCGTTCTCCGAAGTTCAGAGTTTGTTGCGATGAGAGTCACTGTCGAGCGCGCGGCCCTTCTTCGGTCGCTCGGCCACGTGCACCGCGTCGTCGAGCGACGCAACACGATCCCGATCCTGTCCAACGTGCTCCTGCGCGGTTCGGCCGACGGCCTCCAGCTCAAGGCCACCGACCTCGACATCGAGGTGACCGAGACCATTGCCGCCGACGTTGCCACGGCCGGCGCCACGACGGTCCCGGCCCACGTGATCTACGACATCGTCCGCAAGCTGCCCGACGGCTCTCAGGTCTCGCTGGAGACCAGCGAAGAGACGGGGCAGATGACGATCCGGTCGGGCCGCTCGCGCTTCGCCCTCGGGGCACTCCCCGAGGCCGACTTCCCGGATCTCGCCGCGGGCGAACTGCCGCATTCCTTTTCGATTGCCTCGCTCGATCTCAAGCGCTTGATCGACAAGACGCAATTCGCGATCTCGACCGAGGAGACGCGCTACTATCTCAACGGCATCTACCTGCACACGATCGAGGTCGACGGCGCCCTCAAGCTCCGCGCCGTGGCCACCGACGGCCACCGCCTCGCTCGGGTCGAGATGGAGGCGCCCGAGGGCAGCCGCGGCATGCCGGGCATCATCGTGCCGAGAAAGGCCGTCGCCGAGATCCAGAAGCTCGTCGACGATGGCGGTGACAGCGTCTCCATCGAGATCTCGCCGGCCAAGATCCGGCTGTCCTTCGAGAGCGGCGTGATGCTGATCTCGAAGCTGATCGACGGCACCTTCCCCGATTACCAGCGCGTGATCCCGACCGGGAACGACAAGCGCCTGACGGTGGAGCGCGACGCCTTTGCGCGCGCGGTGGATCGCGTCTCGACGATCTCGTCCGAGCGCGGCCGTGCCGTGAAGCTCGCCATGACGGATGGCCGTCTGGCCCTCTCGGTGAACAACCCGGATTCCGGGTCGGCCACCGAAGAGCTCGACGTCGACTACGAGGCGGCGGGGCTCGATATCGGCTTCAACGCCCGATATCTCCTCGACATTACCGGCCAGCTCGAAGGCGACACCGCCCTGTTCAAGCTCGCCGATCCGGGTTCGCCCACCGTGATCCAGGATCGCGAGGGCGCGCCGGCTCTCTATGTTCTGATGCCGATGCGTGTCTGACGCGGGCTGTTCACGACAGGCCTGACATCCTACATCGCGGGGCATGGACACAATGCCGGGCGGGGGCGCTCGCCCCACCCGCCTGATCGCCCGCGATTTCCGCAATCACACCGAACTCGACCTGCCGATCGGCAGCCGCTTCGTGGCACTGGTCGGCGAGAACGGCGCGGGCAAGACAAACCTGCTCGAAGCCCTCTCTCTGTTCTCGCCCGGCCGCGGATTGCGGCGGGCGGACCTCTCTGGCATGGCGCGGAACGGCGGCCCAGGCGGTTTCGCCGTCTCGCTCACGCTCGGCGAGCGCGAGGACGGCCACCGGCTCGGCACAGGCTGTGAGCCGCCGAGCTTCGACGGCCGTGCCAGCCGCCTCTGCCGCATCGACGGCGCTGGCGTCGGCTCGCCGGTGGCTTTTGCCGAATTCCTGCGCGTTGTCTGGCTGACGCCCGACCTCGACGGCCTGTTTCGCGGCCCCGCCGGCGATCGTCGTCGCTTCCTCGACCGTCTCGTCCTCGCCGTCGACGCGACCCATGGTGGCCGCGTCAGCGCGATGGAGCGTGCGCTGCGCTCGCGCAACCGCTTGCTGGAGGAGCGCCCCGACGACGGGCGCTGGCTCGATGCGGTCGAACGCGAGGTGGCCGAACTCGGCGTCGCCGTCGCGCTGGCCCGCCGCGAGACGGTCGAGCGTCTTGACCGGCTGATCGGCGAAGGCCGCGACGACGCCCAGCCGTTCCCGTGGGCGGCCGTGCGCCTCGAGGGCGAGCTCGACGATCTCGTCGCCGTCTGGTCGGCGCTGGAGGCAGAGGATCGGTTTCGCTCGGCTCTCCGCCAGGGCCGCCATCGCGACCGTGCGGCCGGGCGCACGTTGATCGGTGCGCAGAGCACGGATCTCGTCGTGCGACACGGCCCCAAGGACGTGCCCGCCGCCACCGCCTCGACCGGCGAGCAGAAGGCATTGCTGATCGGTCTGGTGCTCGCCCATGCCCGGCTGGTCCAAGCCATGAGCGGCCTCGCCCCGCTGATCCTCCTCGACGAGGTCGCAGCCCATCTCGATCCGCGCCGCCGCGCCGGTCTCTACGATGCGCTCGATGCGCTCTCCGGACAGGTCTGGATGACGGGGGCTGATCCAGCGCTGTTCGCCGAGCTGGGCGAACGCGCAGATATCGTGAAGGTCGCCGATGGACGGGTCGTGCCGGCGGATGCTGGCTGAGCGCGGTCAGCCCATCGCCGAGCGATTGTCTGTCTGCGAAAAATCATTGCAGACAAAGAGCAGCGGGACATCATGCGCGCGGGCGCTGGCACAGGCGAAGCAATCGCCCATGTTGAGCTGAGCGGGGTGCCCTGGCCTTTTGCCGTGCCGGCCGTATGCGGCGATCGCCCCCCGCGCATTTCCAGATCGGTGATCGCCACGATCGGGATGTCAGCCTCGTCGAGAAAACTCCGGACGATCGACTCTGCCTCCGGAACGCCGACGGCCACGATTCGACGCAAGGCCATGACCGCTTCGAGGATCGCGATCCTCGAGGTCGTCCGCGGCTACGTGGCCCCTTCCAATACCTCGGCCAGCTCGTCATGACCGGCCTATTGCGCGATCACCGCAGCGATGGCCTCTTGTCGCGCAGTTCGAGCTCGTTGGTCAGCACAATGCGCCCCGCTTCAGCCTTGCTGACCTTCAGGAGCGATGCCAGCTTGTCGGCGAGTCGGTTCACTTCCTCGCTGCGCATGTTCAGCGGCATCGGACCCTCCGTGTAGACACCGGCATGGTTATGTCTGCACAGCCCATCTTCAAGCATATCCGTTCCTCCGCGAAAGACCTTGGATGACCCGCCTCGACGAGGCCCGCGCCGCGCTTCGAAAGACGTTCGGCTATGACGATTTCCGGCCCGGCCAGGACGAGGTGATCGGCGCCGTGCTCGACGGATCGGATGTGTTCGCGGTGATGCCGACGGGCTCCGGCAAGTCGATGACCTATCAGTTGCCCGCCCTCGTCGATGACGGGCTAACCGTCGTGATCTCGCCGCTGATCGCGCTGATGCACGATCAGGTGCAGCAGATGGTCGGTTTCGGCGTCGAGGCGGCGACGCTGAATTCCACAGTCGCCGAGACGGCGTCACGCGAGACATGGCGCAAGATCCGCTCGCGCGAGCTGCGCCTGCTCTTCGTCTCTCCCGAGCGCCTGCTGATGGACGGCTGCATGGAGGCGTTGCGCGGCGCGGGCGTACAGCGTCTGGCGGTCGACGAAGCCCACTGCGTCTCGCAATGGGGCCACGATTTCCGGCCGGAATACCGCGAGATCGCCCGGGCTCGCGAAGCGCTCGGCAACGTGCAGACGCTGGCGTTGACGGCCACCGCGGACGCGGCCACCCGCACCGACATCGCCGAGCGCCTGTTTCCGGCCGGACGCGGGGTCAGGACCTTCGTCCATTCCTTCGACCGGCCGAACATCCGCTTGACCTTCGCGGCCAAGGACAACCCGACCCGGCAATTGGAGCGCTTCCTGCGCAACCGTCGGGCGGAGAGCGGCATCATTTACTGCTCGTCGCGCAAGCGCGTGGAGCAGCTCGCCGACACCCTCAAAGCCGACGGCTTCAACGCCCTGCCGTACCATGCCGGGCTCGACCAGGGCACGCGGATGCGCAACCAGGACAGCTTTCTGCAGGAGGACGGCGTCGTGATGACCGCCACGGTGGCCTTCGGCATGGGCATCAACAAGCCGGATGTGCGCTTCGTCTGCCACGCCGACATGCCGACCAACGTCGAGGGCTACTATCAGGAGATCGGCCGCGCCGGCCGCGACGGGCTGCCGGCCGATACGCTGACCCTCTACGGCCTCGACGACATGTCGCTCCGCCGCCGCCAGATCGACGAGAAGGAGGTGCCCGACGAGCGCCGTCGCGTCGAGCGCCGCAAGCTGGAAGCGATGATCTCGCTCTGCGAGGGCGCGGCCTGCCGTCGCCAGTCGCTCCTCTCGTATTTCGGCGAAGCCAGCGAGCCCTGCGGGCGATGCGATCTCTGCCGCGGCGGTGTCTCGCTGATCGATGGCACCGTGGAGGCGCAGAAGCTGCTTTCGGCGATCGTTCGCACCGGGCAGCGTTTCGGCGCCGCCTATGTCTGCGATGTGGTGCACGGCAAGGAATCGGAGCAGGTCCGCCGCAACGGGCATGGCCAGCTCAAGACCTTCGGCGTCGGTGCGGACAAGCCGGTGGCCGCTTGGCGCGCCATCCTGCGCCAGCTCTTCGCCGCAGGAGCGGTCGCCGAGAGCGCCGATGGCTTCGGCGGTCTCACCATGACGGAGAAGGGCGAGGCGATCCTGTTCGGCCGCGAGACCATTCAGGTCCGGCCCGATCCCGAGCCGCGCAAGGCCGAGCCCCGCGGCCGCCGCGCGGCAGCGCGGGATGACGACGCTCTGCAACTCGGCGAGGCGGACGAGGCGCTGTTCCAGCACCTGCGCGGCCTGCGCGCCTCGATCGCACGGGCCGAGAACGTAGCCGCCTTCATCGTGTTTCCGGACAAAACTTTGATCGAGATGGCGCGTGCCAAGCCGGTCGACCTCTGGGCGCTGCGCAGCGTCCATGGCGTCGGCGAGCGCAAGCGCGAGGCCTATGGCCAGCGCTTCGTCGAGGCCATCGCAGAGTTCCTGGCCGACGATGGCAGGCGCGGTCGGGTCGCTGCGGATTGAGAGCGGCAGCCAAGCCGCCCTCTTGGATCACACCCAAAACAGCTTAGCTCACTGGTCGCACGCGAGTTTGCTATTCAAGCGGCCCTTTCGATCCGGCTGATTCCCGCCCTCTCACCGAGTACCGGCATCATTTCCGAAGAGCGCGATCCGACGAAGCTGCGCCAAGTCTTCTACCTGCCAGGCTTCGATCCACGCGAGCCGGAGGCCTATTGGGGTCTGCTGCGCCGTGAGGGTCGGCTGACCGCGAGCCGGCGCGGCCTGACGATCGACGTGGGTGAACCGGTCCGGTCCGCCGATGGCTTCAGCCTCGACTGGATGGTCGAAAGCGCCGAGCACGGCGTCGCGACCCGCTCGCGCTACGGCCTGCTGCGCTGGGACGACATCGTGCGCTCGCGCTTCCCGCGCTCGAACCTGAGACGGCTCATCGAAATTCCCCGCTTGTGGTGGCGCCTCTGGCGCTGCGGCTACCTCGAGGCCTTCCGCCGGGAGGCCTGGCAATTCTCGGCGGTGATCCTCGTCGTTCATCTCCTCTATGCCGGCCTGGTCGTCGCAAGCCTCGGCCTCGCGGCGTCGCTTCTGGCGGTGGTGCCGCTCGGCGAAGGTTCCGCATTGTTACGTTGGATCCTCCTGCTGCCGGCTGCCTATGGCATCCTCAGCGTCATCTCGCGGATCACGAAGGGGCGGCCCTTCTTCATCACCCACCTCGTCGACGATACCGCCTTCACCCATGAGCACGCGGCAGGCGAAGACCACGACATGCGCGCTCGGCTCGACGCTTGGGCGAAGCGCATCCAAGCCGCCGAGGCCGAGGCGGCCGAGATCGTGGTCATCGGGCATTCCTCATCGAGCTTTCTCGCTCTCGAAGCGCTCGATCGGGTCCTGATGCGCGATCCGGGATTCGGCGAGCGCGGCGTCCCGGTGACGCTGGTGACGCTCGGGGGTGTGATCCCGTGGATTACGCTCGATCCCCTCGCCGAGGCGACACGCGGCTCTTTGCGCCGGGTTGCCGACGCCAATGCCATCGCCTGGCTCGACCTGCGCGCGCCTTGGGACTGGCTCTCGATCCACCTGCGTAGCCCGGTCGCCACGGTCAATCCGGCCATGGCGAGGCCGGACCGGCCGATGATCCGCAGCATCAGCATTTCCGATCTCATCGAGCCGAGCGCCGTCGCCACCCTGCGCTGGAATTTCTTCCGCATGCATTTCCAGCTGCTCATGTCGAGCCGCGACCGCACTGCCTTCGACTACATCGCGCTGATCTCGGGGGCGGAACCAGTTCATCGCGCGGTCGCGGCGATCGAGGATTCGCCGCTCTATACGGGGGCCGGCCCACCTCCGGCCGCCTGAGCCCCGCGCGGGGCGCGGGGATGATTGGGCAGAACGGCGCCGCAGGGTTTGCAGTGGAGCCGCTGCCGATCTAATCCGTGCCGCAATGCAGGGAGAGCCGAGGCCGGTGTCTCCCCATGGCGAGCCGACCGCGACGCTAGTCCCAGGCGAGAGACCGAATGTTTCGCAACGACGTCCCGATCACGCCGGAGCTCGTGCGCCAGCACGGCCTGACGCCCGACGAGTATGACCGCTTCCGCGGCCTGATCGGACGCGACCCTACGCTGACCGAGCTCGGCATCGTCTCGGCGATGTGGAACGAGCACTGCTCCTACAAGTCATCCCGCAAGCACCTGCGTGGGCTGCCGACCAAGGCGCCATGGGTGATTCAAGGACCGGGCGAGAATGCCGGCGTCATCGATATCGGCGACGGGCTGGCCTGCGTCTTCAAGATGGAAAGCCACAACCACCCGAGCTTCATCGAGCCCTACCAGGGCGCGGCGACCGGCGTCGGCGGCATCCTGCGTGACGTGTTCACGATGGGCGCGCGGCCGATCGCAGCGCTCAACGCCCTGCGCTTCGGCTCGCCGGACCATCCGCGTACCCGGCACCTCGTCTCGGGTGTCGTCGCGGGCGTGGGCGGCTACGGCAATTCCTTCGGCGTGCCGACGGTCGGCGGCCTCGTCGGCTTCCACAAGCGCTACGATGGCAACATCCTCGTCAACGCCATGGCGGTCGGCCTCGCGAAGACCGACGGCATCTTCTACGCGGCGGCCACCGGCATCGGGAATCCGATCGTCTATCTCGGCTCCAAGACGGGCCGCGACGGCATCCACGGCGCCACCATGGCCTCGGCCGAGTTCGACGAGGAGACGGAGGCCAAGCGCCCGACCGTACAGGTCGGCGACCCCTTCGCCGAGAAGCTGCTGCTCGAAGCCTGCCTCGAGCTGATGGCCTCCGGCGCCGTCATCGCGATCCAGGACATGGGCGCAGCCGGCCTGACCTGCTCTGCCGTCGAGATGGGCGCCAAGGGCGACCTCGGCGTCGAGCTGAACCTCAACGCCGTGCCGGTGCGCGAAGCCGGCATGACACCCTACGAGATGATGCTCTCGGAGAGCCAGGAGCGCATGCTCATGGTGCTCAAGCCGGGCATGGAGGCCGAGGCCGAGGCGATCTTCGTGAAGTGGGGTCTCGACTTCGCGGTGATCGGGCACACCACTGACACGCTGCGCTTCGTTATCAAGTGGAACGGTGAGACCGTCGCCGACCTTCCGATCAAGGAACTCGGCGACGAGGCCCCGCTTTACGACCGGCCGCACATCGCCAACACGCACCAGCCCGTCGTGAAAGCCGCGGATATCACTGCGCCTCTCTCGAATGGCGAGGCCCTGCGCAAGCTGATCGGGTCGCCCGAGCTGGCCTCGAAGCGCTGGGTCTACGAGCAATACGACCACTTCATCCTGGGCAACACGGTCCAGAAGCCCGGCGGCGACGCCGCCATCGTGCGCGTCGAGGACGGCCCGAAGGGTCTCGCCATCGCCACCGACGTCACGCCGCGCTACTGCGAGGCGGATCCGGTCGAAGGCGGCCGGCAGGCCGTGGCCGAGGTCTGGCGCAACATCACCGCCGTCGGCGGAAAGCCCCTTGCGATCACCGACAACCTCAATTTCGGCAATCCCGAAAAACCCGAGGTGATGGGCCAGCTCGTCGGCTGCCTGAAGGGCATCGGCGAAGCCTGCCTCGCCCTCGACTTCCCTGTCGTGTCCGGAAACGTCTCGCTCTACAATGAGACCAACGGCGTCGGCATCCTGCCCACGCCGACCATCGGCGGTGTCGGCGTGCTCGACGACGTGGCCGTGCATGCGAACCTCGCGCTGAAGCGGGACGGCGACGCCCTGATCCTGCTCGGCAAGACGGAAGGCTGGCTCGGCCAGTCGCTGTATCTGTCCGAGATCGCTGGGCGCGAAGAGGGAGCCCCTCCCCCGGTCGATCTCGCCTCCGAGCGCAAGACCGGCAATTTCGTGCGCAGCCTGATCCTGGCCGGCATCGCGGACACGGTCCACGACCTCTCCGACGGCGGCCTCGCCGTGGCGCTCGCCGAGATGGCGATGGCCGGCGATCGCGGCGCCAGCCTGGCGGGAACCGATGCCGGTGCTGTGCCTCATGCCTGGCTGTTCGGCGAGGATCAGGGCCGTTACCTGCTCTCGGTTCGACAGGACGCTGCCGACGATCTGCTCTACAGCGCTGAGGCGCAGGGCATCTCGGCTCTTCGCATCGGCACGACGGGCGGGACGGGTTTGACGCTGCCGAACGGCGAGACCATATCGGTGGCGGAGCTTCGCGCCGCCAACGAGGGCTGGTTCCCGACCTACATGGCGAGCCAGCCGGCCGCCCCCGCCGCCTGATCCGATATCACCGCGACCTTGGAGAGACCCCGATGCCGATGGATGCGCGCGAGATCGAGACGATGATCCGCGAGGCGCTGCCCGACGCGCATGTCGAGATCAAGGATCTCGCAGGCGACGGCGATCACTACGCTGCCACCGTCATCTCCTCCGCCTTCAAGGGCAAGACGCGCGTTGCGCAGCATCAGATGGTGTACGGCGCACTGCAGGGTCGCATGGGCGGCGTACTTCACGCCCTTGCGCTGACCACGGGCGTCCCCCAGGATTAGGTCAGAGACCGAAATTCAGAACGAGGACCAGACAATGAGCGACGTCAACACCGCCATCGAGAACGAGATCAAGTCGCAGGACGTGGTCGTGTTCATGAAGGGCACGCCGCAGTTTCCCATGTGCGGCTTCTCCGGTCAGGTCGTGCAGATCCTCAACTACCTGGAAGTGCCGTTCAAGGGCGTGAATGTGCTCGACGACATGGCCATCCGGGACGGCATCAAGGCCTATTCCAACTGGCCGACCATCCCTCAGATCTACGTGAAGGGCGAGTTCGTTGGCGGCTGCGACATTACCCGCGAGATGTTCCAGTCGGGCGAGCTGCAGACCTTCCTGTCCGAGAAGGGCGTCCCGGTGAAGAACACCGCCGCTGCCTGATCGAAAGGCCACCTGAAAAGACGATAGGGGCGCTTCGGCGCCCTTTTTCGCGCACGGATCGCGCAACGAATTCGGCTTTCCCCGCGTCCTTTCACCAAGGAGGACGAGGGATGCGCGATGTCATCATCGTCGGCGGCGGCCCGGCCGGACTCAATGCGGCCCTGATCCTCGGCCGCTGCCGCCGTGACGTGTTGCTCTGCGATGCCGGCTGCCCGCGAAACGCGGCGACGCCGCTGACCTGGGGCGTGTTCACACGCGACGGCACGCCGCCCTTCACCCTGCGCGAGCAGGCGCATGCCGACCTCGATCGCTACGAGACGGTCGAACGTCGCGAGATCGAGGTGGCAGAGGCGCACGTCCGCCAGCCCGGCTTCGAGATCGCGCTCACCGACGGGACGCGTGAGCGGACACGGCGGCTGATTCTCGCGACGGGCCTCCGGCAGGAGTTGCCGAAGGTCGAGGGTTTCGAGACCTATTGGGGAACGGGCGTCCATTCCTGCCCGTATTGCGACGGCTACGAGAATCGCGATCAGGCGATCGTCGCCTATGGACGCGGACATGGCGGGTGCGGACTGGCACTCGAACTGAGCTGCTGGAGCCGCGACGTCACCCTCTGTACCGACGGAACCGACGGCGACCTGTCGCGGAAGGATCGCTCCCGGCTGGAACGGAACGGCATCCGGATCATCGAGACGCCAATCGCGAGACTCGTGGGCGACGGGGTGCAGGCGGAGAGGCTGACGTTTCGCGACGGGCGGACGATCTCCTGCTCCGGGGTCTTCCTCATGCCGGTCGAATGCGAGCCCTCTCATCTCCTGGAGCAACTCGGCTGCGACGTCAGCGAGACCGGCGTCGTGCCGACAAGGAACGACTACGAGAAGACCAACGTGCCCGGTCTCTTCGTGGCCGGCGATGCCTCGCGTCGCGTCCAATTCGCGATCGTGGCTGCGGCCGAGGGCGCCATGGCGGCGTTTGCCATCAATATGGAGCTGATCGCCGAGGATACGGCGTAATGGGCAGACGGCCGCTCCGAGCCGCCGCCGGCTCGTGGAAACGCTGCGCCTAAGCGACTGTGATCAGTAGCCACACGGCCCTTCGCCGTCTCACACCGCGCGCAGCGGCTTCTCTAGCACGGCAATCACCCTGGCGAGATCCTGGCCTCGCTTCAGCACCACCCCCGTCGCAGCGATAACGGCATAAGCGCCCTGTCGGCGCGCGAGTTTGGGATCCTTCTCGATCCGGTAGAGCGGCATTTCGGAGCTGCGCCGGTAGATCGAGAACACGGCCTTGTCCCTCCGGAAGTCGAGGGCATAGTCGCGCCATTCGCCTTCGGCCACGCGCCGGCCGTAAAGATTGAAGATGGTTCGCAACTCGGTGCGGTCAAAGGCGATCTGTGGAGTGGACGCACCGGACGGGAACGGGATTACGCGAGAACTCGGGTCCTCACCCTGCGTATCGACGCTGCGCCACTCGCTCATCGTCTCTCCCGTGCGAAGCCGTCGACGCGGCCGGTTCGGAATGATGGGGCCACCTTTGCCGGCTCGCAAGCCCGTCGCGCGGCCACCCGTCGCCGCAGCGCCCGCAAAGAGCCGAAACACTCTGTCACGATCTCGCCGTGTTGCCGCCCTCCGAGCGCCTTGCTGGAACGCTTGACTGTCGCCCGAAACCTCGTCGGCCTCGGGCCCCGAGGCGGCTCCGCACCCCAGCTCCCCAGCCCGCGGTGGCCGCCGAGGATCCGGCTCGCGTCCGACACTCCGAGGTTTCGAGACCCAAGGACTTCAGGCGGCCTCTCCGGAGCGCCGCCCCTTTTTTGTCCGACGCAGACCGCGGCGATCCGCTAAACAGGACCCGTCGGGCATCCCGCCCGTCGGAACCGCAGACCGTGCCACCCGATTTCGACGCCGCCTTTCGCGATCGTCTCGCCGACCTGTTCGCATGGCGCCGGGACGTGCGCCGCTTCCGTGGCGATTCCGTCGACGAGGGCACGCTCGCGGCCTGTCTCGCCCTGGCGAGCCTCGCACCGTCGGTCGGCAACAGCCAGCCCTGGCGCTTCGTGCGGGTCGCAGATCTGGGCCGCCGCTCGGCCGTGATCGAGACCTTCGCGCGCTGCAACGAGGCGGCCTGCGCCTCCTACGCGGATGCGCGCCGCGATCTCTATGCCAGCCTCAAGCTCGAGGGCCTCCGCGAGGCACCGCTTCATCTCGCGGTGTTCTGTGACGAGGCGACGGAGACGGGTCATCGCCTCGGCCGGGCGACCATGCCGGAAATGCTACGCTACTCGGTCGTCACGGCAGTTCATTCGTTCTGGCTCGCGGCCCGGGCGCACGGCCTCGGTGTCGGATGGGTCTCCATCCTGGAGCCCGACACGGTAACACGGCTGCTCGACGTGCCGGCCTCGTGGCGGCTCGTCGCCTATCTCTGCGTCGGCCATCCGGTGGAAGAACACCGAGATCCCGAACTCGTCCGGCACGGCTGGCAAGAGCGTCTGCCGGACTCGGCACGACTGACCGAGCGGTAAATCTTACGAGATCTCGACTCGGGCTTTGGTTGAGTCGACTGAGTTCGACAACAGCTCGTTAGCCCTCCAGCTCGAATTACGTAATTCGCCGCCACGTAACCATGCGCAGTAACAGGAACGACAAGCTTGGGTGCGAATTGTCCCGTCGCGTAAGCTCACGCTTGAAGGACGAAATCCGATGTTCCGAACAGGGAGAGTGGCCGTTGGTGTTGCCGCCGCGTTGTTGACCGGCGTGTTCGCCGCGCCCGTCGAGGCGCGCGAGATCGTTCCGTTCAACGAGCCGGGACTGGCCGGCTCGCTCGTCGTGCGCACCTCGGAGCGCCGACTGTACCTCGTAAATTGGGACGGCACCGCGATCCGCTATCCGGTCGCCGTCGGCAAGCCCGGCAAGCAATGGGCCGGGCGCACCGAGATCGACGGCAAGTATTTCCATCCTGACTGGTCGCCGCCCGCCGACGTGAAGCGCGATCATCCGAGCCTGCCGAACCTCATCCGCGGCGGAACGCGCGGCAACCCGATGGGTGTCGCTGCGATGACGCTGCGCGGCGGCGAATATGCGATCCACGGGACCAACAGGCCGAACTCGATCGGCACCTTCGCGTCCTATGGCTGTATCCGCATGTATAATCAGGACATCACCGACCTGTACCAGCGCGTCTCGGTAGGCACCCAGGTCTACGTGACACGCTGAATTCGTTTTTCACCTGATCAGGCGCCGTGGACGGGATTGAGTTCTCGTCCACGGCGTTTTCGTTCCGGCATCGGAAGGATTCATATTTTATCATCTACCAAATTTTCTCTTCGAGATCGGATCTATATTTGCAATATTTGTTAAGCACACAAATGATCCCGGCCCCATCAAAGCAGCCATCCAGGCGTTGGCAATAAAATCTCAAGACCGAACCGACAAGATCTCTCCTGCGTAAGACCACGCTTGGAGGTTCGAAATCTATGTTCGGCAAGTCGGTATTGGGCGCGGGCGTCGCTGCCGCGTTGTGGTCCGGTGTCTTTGCGACCGCGCCGGCTTCGGCGCGCGAGGTCGTGCCCTTCTCTGGCGCGCCCGCCGGCACGCTGGTCGTGAGGACCTCCGAGCGGCGACTCTATCTCGTCAACGGCGACGGCACGGCGATCCGCTATCCCGTCGCCGTTGGCAAACCCGGCAAGCAATGGGCCGGACAGACCATGATCGACGGCAAATACTATCAGCCCGATTGGTCTCCGCCCGCCGTCGTAAAGCGCGATCATCCGCGCCTGCCCAATCTCATCCGCGGCGGAACGGCGAGCAATCCGATGGGCGTAGCCGCCATGACCCTGCGCGGCGGTCAGTATGCGATCCATGGCACCAACCGGCCGGAATCGATCGGCCACTTCGCGTCTTACGGCTGCATCCGCATGCTGAACCAGGACATCTCGGATCTGTTCGAGCGCGTCTCGGTCGGCACGCAGGTCACGGTGGTGCGCTGATCGCGATCGCCGTCAGAAGTCGACGGCGATGCCTTTGACCTCCCAGTCGTCGTAGCGGACCGGTTCGAGGCCGCCGCGGCCGCTGGTCTCGCGCTTCGCCGCGATCTCGGCCGCGCGCGCATCGATCGCCGCGCGGCGCTCGGCCGCCTCGGCCAGGGCGCGTTGCGCTGCCGGAGTCAGCGTGCGCGGCGCGGCCTGCTCGGGGGACTGGGCCTGGTCGCCGGTCTCGTCCTTCATCGCGGTCCTCGTCATCGATCCCTTGCATCGTGCGGCTGCGGATGGGAGTGCGTCCGGCAGGACATCGCAGCGCACCCCGAAAGTGGCATTCATGACCCCACGCCGCAACGCGGCCTCCGCGAACGACGCGTCGGACGGCGCGGTTGCCGGCCTCGCGGCGCGGCGGACCGCTCACGAGGCCGTCGCGGCGCTTCTCGGCAAGGGGCGCGCCTTCGCCCTCGAGGACGCTCTGGCCCAGGCCGGCGGCCGGCTCGATCCGGGCGAGGCGGCGCTGGCCCGCGCCATCGCGACGGCCACCTTCCGGCGCCTCGGGCTGCTGCGTACGGTGCTCGCTGAGCGCATGAGCCAGGGCCTGCCCGAGGATCAGCCGCGGCTTCTGGCGCTCCTTGCGACCGGGTCCGCCCAGATCCTCGATCTGGCCGTGGCCGACCACGCC
The DNA here is from genome assembly GCF_021352225.1 of Methylobacterium sp. C25. Lineage (GTDB taxonomy): Bacteria > Pseudomonadota > Alphaproteobacteria > Rhizobiales > Beijerinckiaceae > Methylobacterium. Next base: position 87,999 of record NZ_JAAUVI010000001.1, read on the forward strand.
GCCGTCGACCTCTCCGTGCGGCTTGCCAAGGCCGATCCGGATCTCGGCCATCTGGCTGGCCTCGTGAATGCGGTGCTGCGGCGCGTGACGCGCGAGCGCGACGCGATCCTCGCGGCGGGCGGCGACCCGCTGGATGCCAACACGCCGGACTGGCTCGCCGCCCGCTGGCGCGCGGCTTATGGCGAGGACATTGCACGCCAGATCGCCGCGGCTCATCTCGATGGAGCGGCGGTCGACCTCACGATCCCCACCGATGCGGCAGCGTGGGCAGAGCGGGTCGGTGGCGTGGCGCTCGGCCTCGGCAGCGTTCGGCTCGCGGATGTCGATGCACCCGTCGCCTCGCTGCCCGGATATGCCGAGGGCGCCTGGTGGGTGCAGGATGCCGCAGCCGCCCTTCCCGCGCGCCTCCTCGCCGCGGCACCGGGCGAGCGGATTGCCGATCTCTGCGCCGCGCCGGGCGGAAAGACTGCACAGCTGGCCGCGGCAGGGGCCTCGGTCGTCGCCGTCGACCGCTCGGGCGCGCGTCTCGACCGCCTCCGGAAAAACCTCGAACGCCTCGGCCTGAGCGCGGAGGTTCGTGTCGCGGATGCCCTCTCGCTCGACGAGGACGGCGCCTTCGATGCGGTGCTGCTCGATGCGCCCTGTTCTGCAACAGGCACGATCCGCCGACATCCCGACGTCGCCTGGACCAAGACCGAGGCCGATATCGGCCGCCTTGCCGACCTCCAGTGCCGCCTATTGGGTAAGGCAGCCGCCCTGGTCAGGCCGGGCGGGCGCTTGGTCTACTGCACCTGCTCGCTGGAGCCTGAAGAAGGCGAAGCGCAGGTTGCCGCCTTCCTCGGTCGAGAGCCCGGCTTCGAGCGGGTGTCGGTCACCGCGGACGAAGTGGCCGGCCAAGCCGAGATGATCGACCGGCACGGCGATCTGCGCACCCTCCCCTGCCACCTTCCGCTATCGTCCGAGGGAATTCCGGTCGTGCGCCGGGGCGGCCTCGACGGATTCTTCGCCGCACGTCTTCGGCGAAAGGCCTGAACGTCTTCGTCGCAGGACGGTTCTGCGGGAGGACACAGCGTTAGCGGACGGTTAAGAGGCAGGCGCTAGTCTGACCGAAGGCCGCGAGGCCGGTCGTCTACGTCCCGACGGGGCATCCCCGACACACCAACGAGAGGGTACGGCGTGGCGCGCGGCCATGAGCGCTGGGTGTTGTATCGGCTCGCCGTGCGCGAGGCGGTGCGCACGGTGCGCAGCGCCGCTGCGCGCTTCACAGCCCCTCCCGACCTGCTCGCGGGCGCGCGCGTCACGGCGCTGGTGATCGCGCCGCACGACTTGCGCACAAGCGACGCGACCTTCGCCGACGACATCTATTCCGGGCTTTTCGTGTTCGCCGGGCGCGCGCTCTCGGTCAGCGGCCGCTCGCCCTTCGATTACGATCCGCCCTCGCCCGAATGGGCCGAGGTCCTCTACGGCTTCGGCTGGCTGCGCCATCTGCGCGCCGCCGATACTGCGTTGGCCCGCGCGAACGCCCGCGCCTTCGTTTCCGACTTTCTGGCCAATCGAGGCGATGCCGCCCTGGCGCGCCCCGTGCCGATCGCCGCGCGGCGGCTGATCTCGTTCCTGTGCCAGTCGCCGCTGGTGCTGGAGGGGGCCGACCACACCTTCTACCAAGCCTTCCTGAAGGCGATCGGGCGCAGCGCGCGCGACCTGGAGCGGGCCCTGCGGCGCGGCACCGAGCGGCCCTCGCGCCTGCTTGCCGCGGTCGCCCTCTGCTATGCGGGCCTGTGCTGCGAAGGACTTCAGCCGATCCTGCGGCGGGCGACGCGCGTGCTGTCGAGAGAGCTCGACCGCCAGATCCTCCCCGATGGCGGCCACCGCAGCCGCAATGCGCGTTTTGCCGTCGAGCTGCTGCTCGACCTGCTGCCGCTTCGGCAAAGCTTCCTCAGCCGAGGCCTCGAGCCGCCGGAGGCGCTGCTGCGCGCCATCGACCGGATGCTGCCGATGCTGCGCCTGATGCGGCACCCCGATGCCTCGCTCAGCCACTTCAACGGCATGGGCACCACCGAAGCCGACCATCTCACGACGCTGCTCATCTATGACGGCGCCATGATCGAGACGATGCGGCACGCACCGTTCTCCGGTTACGAGCGCCTTGAGGGTGGCCGGGCGGTTCTCGTGGCCGATGTCGGCGGGCCGCCGCGACAATCCTATTCAAAGTTGGCCTGCGCCGGCTGCCTCTCTTTCGAGATGTCGAGCGGCTTGCAGCGGCTCGTCGTGAATTGCGGTGCGCCGGCCAGTGGTGCCGATCAGCGCCACCTCTCGCGCAGCACGGCGGCCCACTCGACCGCGACCATCGCCGACGCCTCATCCTGCCGCTTCCTCACCGGCGAGAACGGCTGGTGGGGACGCCGCCTCATCGGCCGCTGGCTGCTGAACCGCTGGGGGCCGATCATCCTGCGTGGGCCGAGCCCCGTGCCTATCGATCGACGCAACGAGCCGGGCCGCGCCATCTTGGCCGGCCGCCACGACGGCTATCAGTATCCGTTCGGCGTGACGCACGAACGGCGCTGGGAGCTCGCAAGCGACGGCACCCAGCTCGACGGCGACGACGCCTTCTTCCGCGAAGGGCGTGGCAGAGGTCGCGCGCGGGACGTCGCGATCCGCTTCCATCTCCATCCGACCGTCAGCGTCGTGGGCGGAGAGGATGGCCGCCTAATGCTGACGACGCCGCTCGGCGGGATCTGGACCTTCGCGTCGCAAGGAGCCGAGGTCGCGATCGAGGACAGCGTCTTCTTCGCCGGCGTTGCCGGCCCTCGCCGCACGAAGCAGATCGTGCTGCACCTGACGCTGACCGATGGCGCCCACGTACGTTGGCAGTTCGCCCAGAAGGAACCGGCTGCGGCCTGATTATCTGGCCTCTCCCGCCATGTTGCGCCGCACGCGCTGGTTCCACCTGTGGGTTTCGTGCTACCCGCGCGCATCCCCGATGGACTGACGACCCGGACACGCCTGATGCCGCGCGACACTGCTCCCATTACCCGCGCCCTCCTCTCGGTCTCGGATAAGACCGGCCTCGTCGACTTTGCCCGCGCTTTGTCCGAACGCGGCATCGCTCTCGTTTCGACGGGTGGCACACACAAGGCGCTGACCGAGGCCGGCCTGCCCGTCACCGAAGTCTCCGAGCTGACGCGCTTTCCCGAGATGATGGACGGGCGCGTGAAGACGCTGCATCCGGCTGTCCATGGCGGCCTGCTGGCGATCCGGGACAATCCCGAGCATCAGGCAGCTCTCGCGGCCCATGGCCTGCAGGCCATCGATCTCCTCGTCGTCAATCTCTACCCGTTCGAGGCGACGCTGGAGGCCGGACGGCCCTTCGATGAGTGCGTCGAGAACATCGATGTCGGCGGCCCCGCGATGATCCGCGCCGCCGCCAAGAACCACGCTGACGTCGCCGTTGTGGTCGATGTGGCCGATTACGCCTCTGTCCTTGCCGAGTTGCAGACGCATGACGGCAGCATCGGCTCTGAAATGCGCCGTCGGCTCGCGCAGAAGGCCTTCTCGCGGACGGCCTCCTACGATGCCGCGATTTCCAACTGGTTCGCCGGCGAGATCGGCGGCGATGAGACGCCCGCGTTCCGGGCCTTTGGCGGCACGCTCGGCCAGAGCTTGCGCTACGGTGAGAACCCGCACCAGTCGGCCGCTTTCTACCGTTCCCCAGGCATCGCGCGCCCCGGCATCGCGACCGCCCGCCAGATCCAGGGCAAGGAGCTGTCCTACAACAACCTCAACGACACCGACGCCGCCTATGAATGCGTCGCCGAGTTCGATCCGGCCCGCTCGGCCGCCGTCGCGATCATCAAGCACGCCAATCCGTGCGGCGTCGCCGAGGGTTCGAGTCTCCTCGAGGCCTACGAACAGGCTTTGGCCTGCGATCCGACTTCGGCTTTCGGCGGCATCGTTGCCCTCAACCGCACGCTCGACGCCGAGGCCGCCAGGAAGATCGTCGAGATCTTCACGGAAGTGATCATCGCGCCCGACGCTTCGGAGGAGGCCCTGGCGATCGTCGGCGGGAAGAAGAATCTCCGGCTCCTGCTGGCCGGCGCGCTGCCCGATCCGCGTGCGGCGGGCGAGGTCGTGCGCACGCTCTCGGGCGGTCTCCTCGTCCAGGGCCGCGACAGCGCTGTCATCGACGACATGTCGCTTCGCGTGGTGACGGCCCGCCAGCCAAGCGAGGCCGAGTTCGCGGACCTCCGCTTCGCGTACCGGGTAGCGAAGCACGTCAAGTCGAACGCTATCGTCTACGCCCGCGCCGGCGCGACGGTCGGCATCGGCGCAGGGCAGATGTCACGGGTCGATTCCTCACGCATCGCCGCCTGGAAGGCGGCGGAGGGCGCCAAGCGCATCGGTGCAACGGACAGCCTCGCCAAGGGTTCGGTCGTGGCGTCCGACGCCTTCTTCCCCTTCGCCGATGGCCTGATTGCGGCGGCCGAAGCCGGTGCCACCGCCGTGATCCAGCCCGGCGGCTCGATGCGCGACGACGAGGTGATCCGCGCCGCCGACGAGGCCGGCCTGGCGATGGTGTTCACGGGAACGCGCCACTTCCGGCACTGAACCGATAGGCACTCAGCAGGCTTTCCGGCGCTTGAGACCGGTGACACGCTCGCTGATTGCGTCACGACAACCCAGACAGCAAAAGAAAAGGCGCCCCGAAAGGGCGCCCTTTCCTATTTCGCATACTCCAAGAGCTAGTCTTCGGCGAAGATGTCCCGGTCCTTCGTCTCCGGCACGAAGATCAGACCGATGACGAAGGTCATCACCGCGATCACGATCGGGTACCAGAGGCCGTAATAGATGTCGCCGGTTGCGGCCACCATCGCGAACGCGGTAGCGGGCAGAAGGCCGCCGAACCAGCCGTTGCCGATATGGTAGGGCAGCGACATCGCCGTGTAGCGGATCCGGGTGGGGAACAGCTCCACGAGGGCGGCGGCGATCGGGCCATAGACCATGGTCACGAACAGCACGAGCACGAAGAGCAGGCCGATCACCTTGGCCACTTGAGGCCGGAAGATGTCGAAGGGGTTCGACATCTTCACGATCGCCGGGTCGCCCGCCTTCGGATAGCCTGCGCCCTGCAGAGCGGCAGACGCAGCCTTGGCGAAGTCCGCAGCCGGCATGCCCGCAGTGTAGGGCACCTCGGTGTCGTTGACCTTGATCTTGGTCGGCTGTCCGGCCGGCCCAGCCTCGGTGGAGTACTTCACCGAAGACTTGGCGAGGTAGTCGCGAGCCAGATCGCACGGGGTCTCGAACTTGCGCGTGCCGACCGGGTTAAACAAGCTGCCGCACTCCTTCGGGTCGGCGATTACGCTAACCTTCACGGATTCGACGGCCTTTTCGAGGTTCGGGTTGGCGACCGTGGTGATCTGCTGGAAGACCGTGAAGTAGGAGACCGCCGCGATCAGGCAGCCGGCCAGGATGATCGGCTTGCGGCCGATCTTGTCCGAGAGCCAGCCGAAGAACACGAAGAACCCGGTGCCGAGCAGGAGCGACCACGCCACCAGCAGGTTCGAGGTGTAGCCGTCGACCTTCAAGATCGATTGCAGGAAGAACAGAGCGTAGAACTGGCCGGTGTACCAGACCACGCCCTGCCCGGCGGTGAGGCCGAGCAGCGCGATCAGCGCGAACTTGGCGTTCTTCCACTGGCCGAAAGCTTCCGTCAGCGGCGCCTTCGAGGTGGTGCCCTCCTCCTTCATCTTCTGGAAGGCCGGCGACTCGTTGAGCTTGGTCCGGATCCAGACCGAGACGGCGAGCAGCAGGACGGAGACCAGGAACGGGATACGCCAGCCCCAGGCTTTGAAGGCATCCTCACCGGTGAAGGTGCGGGTCGCCAGGATCACGATCAGCGACAGGAACAGACCCATCGTCGCCGTCGTCTGGATCCAGCTGGTGTAGAAGCCGCGGCGGCCATGCGGGGCGTGCTCGGCGACGTAGGTTGCAGCGCCGCCATACTCGCCGCCGAGGGCGAGGCCCTGGAGCAGGCGCAGCGTGATCAGGATGATCGGGGCCGCGATGCCGATGCTATCGGCGTTGGGCAGGATGCCGACGATGAAGGTCGACAAGCCCATGATCAGGATGGTGACGAGGAAGGTGTACTTGCGGCCGACGAGGTCACCGACCCGGCCGAACACCAGCGCGCCGAAGGGGCGGACGAGGAAGCCTGCCGCGAAGGCGAGCAGGGCGAAAATGTTGCGGGTCGATTCCGGGTAGGCAGAGAAGAACTGCGCGCCGATGATCGCGGCAAGCGATCCATAAAGATAGAAGTCGTACCACTCGAACACCGTACCGAGAGACGAGGCCAAGATGACCTTCTTCTCGGATGCCGTCATCGGTCGCGCGGCATCACCCGTATGCGACGCTGCTGCTGCCACAGCCATTGCTCTTTCCTCCACCCGGCGGGGCCTCCAGGGCTAACCGCTCGTTTTCTTGATTTCCGGGCCCCAGGTCGCTGAAACGACCTTGGAACACATGCGGCATTGTTACTTCAGTATTGTGCCGTGCCAAGGACGAAAGAGCATCAGCAAGCGTGCGAAAGCGCTTAGACGCATTTTTGCAATGGAAAAGGCGCGGCTTGCGCCGCGCCTTTTTAATCCCGCCCGAAACGAGATTCTTTTTCAGTGGGCGTGAGCGCCGCTGGCGCCGATCCCGGTCTCGGACCGGACGAATTGTGCATCGAAGGCTGCGCGCTCACGCTGGGCACGGCGTGTATTGTCCAGCTTCGACACCACGTAGATGGTCAGGAACGCCAGAGGCATCGAGAACAACGTCGGATTGTCGAAGGGGAACAGGGCTGCGGGGTGGCCGAAGGTCGTCACCCAAACCGCCTTCGACAACACCACCATGATCACGGCCGTGAGAAGCCCCACGAGACCGCCCAGAAGCGCGCCCCACGTAGTCGTCCCCCGCCAAAGAATCGACATCGAGAGCACCGGGAAATTGCAACTCGCCGCCACCGAGAAGGCAAGCCCGACCATGAAGGCCACGTTCTGGTTCTCGAAGACATAGCCGAGATAGATCGCGACGATCCCGATCACCACCGCAGCGATCTTCGAGAGCCTGACCTCCGCGCCCTCCGTCGTGCGCCCGCGAGCGATGACCTGGGCGTAGAGATCGTGGCTCACCGCCGAGGCGCCGGCCAACGTAAGACCGGCCACCACCGCGAGGATGGTCGCGAAGGCCACCGCCGAGATGAAGCCCAGGAAGTATGGGCCGCCGACGGCATTGGCGAGGTTCACGGCGACCATGTTGGTGCCGCCGATCATGTCCTTGAGCTTGTCGAAGCTGCCGGCCGCACCGAGCTTGAAGTAGCTCGGATCGGACATCAGCAGGGCAATGCCACCGAAGCCGATGATGAAGGTCAGGATATAGAAGTAGCCGATCAAGCCGGTGGCGTAGAACACGGATTTGCGGGCGGCCTGGGCATCCGCGACCGTGAAGAACCGCATCAGAATGTGCGGCAGGCCGGCCGTGCCGAACATCAGGCCGACGCCGAGCGAGATCGCCTCGATCGGGTTCGAGACCAGTCCGCCGGGTGCCATGATGGCGTCGCCCTTCGGGTGGGTCGCGACCGCCGCAGCGAAGAGCGCCTCGGGATGGAAGCCGTATTTGTACAGCACGGCACCCGCCATGAAGCTGGCACCACCGAGGAGCAGGCAAGCCTTGATCACCTGGACCCAGGTCGTCGCCTTCATGCCGCCGAAGGCCACGTAGACGATCATCAGGGCGCCGACGATCACCACCGCATAGAGGTAGGGAAGACCGAACAGGAGCTGGATCAGCTTACCGGCGCCGACCATCTGCGCGATCAGGTAGAACGCCACGACGACGAGCGTGCCCGTGGCCGAGATGATGCGGATCGAAGTCTGGTCGAGACGGAACGAGGCGACGTCGGCGAAGGTGAACTTGCCGAGGTTGCGCAGGCGCTCCGCGATCAGGAACAGCACGATCGGCCAACCGACGAGGAAGCCCGTCGAGTAGATCAGCCCGTCGAAGCCCGAGGTGTAGACGAGGCCGGAAATGCCGAGGAACGAGGCGGCCGACATGTAGTCGCCGGCGATGGCGAGCGAGTTGGTGCCCGCCGAGATCCCGCCACCGGCCGCGTAGAAGTCGGCGGCCGATTTCGTGCCCTTCGCCGCCTTGTAGGTGATGCCCAAGGTGAGCAGCACGAAGAACAGGAACATGCCGATGGCCGGCCAGTTCGTTGCCTGCTGCTGGACGGCCCCGAGATCGGGACCAGCCGCCAGTGCCGCCGTCGCCGCGATCCCGAGAATGCCGAAGGCGCCCAGAAAGCCCAAGAGGTGGGCGCGGCTCATCGGGCGAGACTCCGGACGAGTTCCGCGGAGAGCCGGTCGAAACGCGTATTCGCCCGCGTGACGTAGATGCCGGTCAGGATGAAGGCGAAGACGATGACGCCGACGCCCAGGAACAGGCCGAGCGAGGCGGTGCCGGACACCTTGGTCGCGAGCAGCTGCTTGTCGAATGCGATGAGGCCGATGAAGCCGAAATAGACGACCAGCATCAGGATCGTCAGGATCCAGCCGAAGCGCGTGCGCTCGGAGACCAGCGTCTGGAAGGTCGGATTGCTGGTGACGCGCTCGAGCCGGGGATCGGGCGCCTCGCCCCCCGGTGCCCCACCCTGCACGGCATGGGTCGATGACGCGGCGCTTCCCGCCGTCTGTACTGCGCTCATAGATGTCCTCCCGCCCGACCGGACATTCTTCGGGTCCGGCGGCTCGTTCTTATAGCGTGACGAGGGGGCGCTGGCGCCCTGTCTCGCCTTCGGCACGAGACGTCGGGCGCCCGCATCGGGCGCCCGTGCTGTTCAGTCCGGGTTATTGTTATTTCGGCCGGTTCTGGCGGTTCTCGATGAGGTCGTCGACGACGGCGGGCTCCGCCAGCGTCGAGGTATCGCCGAGCGATCCGAAATCGTCCTCGGCGATCTTGCGCAGGATGCGGCGCATGATCTTGCCGGAGCGGGTCTTGGGCAGGCCCGGGGCGAACTGGATCAGGTCCGGCGAGGCGATCGGGCCGATGTCCTTGCGGACCCAGGCGACGAGCTCCTTGCGCAGCGCATCGTCGCCCTCCTCACCCTCGTTGAGGGTGACGTAGGCGTAGATGCCCTGGCCCTTGACGTTGTGCGGGTAGCCGACGACCGCCGCCTCGGCGACCTTGGCATGCGCCACCAGCGAGGATTCGACCTCGGCCGTGCCCATGCGGTGGCCCGAGACGTTGATGACGTCGTCGACGCGGCCGGTGATCCAGTAATAGCCGTCCTCGTCGCGGCGTGCGCCGTCGCCGGTGAAATAGAGGTTCTTGTAGGTCGAGAAGTAGGTCTGCTCGAAGCGCTCGTGGTCGCCGTAGACCGTGCGCATCTGGCCCGGCCACGAGTCGGCGATGCAGAGGTTGCCCTCGCATTTGCCCTCGAGTTGCTTGCCCTCGGCATCGACCATCACCGGCTGCACGCCGAAGAACGGACGCGTCGCCGAGCCGGGCTTGAGCTTCGTCGCGCCCGGCAGCGGCGTGATCAGGATGCCGCCGGTCTCGGTCTGCCACCAGGTGTCGACGATCGAGCAGCGCTCGTCGCCCACCACCTTGTAGTACCACTCCCAGGCTTCCGGATTGATCGGCTCGCCGACGGAGCCGAGCACGCGCAGGCTCTTGCGCGAAGTCTTCTTCACCGGCTCCTCGCCACCACCCATCAACGAGCGGATCGCGGTCGGTGCGGTGTAGAAGATGTTGACCTTGTGCTTGTCGACCACCTCCCAGAAGCGGGAATTCGACGGATAGGTCGGGATGCCCTCGAACATTAGCGTCGTCGCGCCGTTCGCGAGCGGGCCGTAGACGATGTAGCTGTGGCCGGTGACCCAGCCGACGTCGGCGGTGCACCAGTAGATGTCGCCGTCGTGATAATCGAAGACGTATTTGTGCGTCATCGACGCATAGACGAGGTAGCCGCCGGTGGTGTGCACCACGCCCTTCGGCTGGCCGGTCGAACCGGAGGTGTAGAGGATGAAGAGCGGATGCTCCGCCTCGACGGCAACCGCCGGGCAATCGTCCGTCACCTGCTTGGCGGCCTCGTCGTAGTAGACGTCGCGGCCGGCCTCCATTTCCACGTTGCCGCCGGTGCGGCGCACGACGATGACGTGATCCACCGAGGCGTCGTCGAGCCGCTTGATCGCCTCGTCGACATTCGCCTTGAGCGGCACCTTGCGGCCGCCGCGCAGGCCCTCGTCGGCCGTGATCACGACCTTGGCCTCGCAGCCCTTGATGCGCTGGGCCAGCGAATCCGGTGAGAAGCCGCCGAAGACGATGGCATGGATCGCGCCGAGGCGCGCGCAGGCGAGCATCGCGTAGGCCGCTTCCGGCACCATCGGTAGATAGAGGATGACCCGCGAGCCCTTCTCGACGCCGCGGTTCTTCAGCACGTTCGCCCAGCGACAGACCTCGCCGTGCAACTGCTTGTAGGTGATGTGCTTCTGCTCGTTCGGGTCGTCGCCTTCCCAGATGATCGCAACCTGGTCGCCGCGCTTCTGGAGGTGCCGGTCGACGCAGTTATGGGAGACGTTGGTCTTGCCGTCCTCGAACCATTTGATCGAGATGTTGCCGGGAGCGAAACTGGTATCTTTGACCTTTGTGAAGGGCGTCGACCAGTCGATGCGCTTGCCGTGCTCGGCCCAGAACTTGTTCGGGTCGGCAACCGAAGCCTTGTACATCTCCTGGTACTTTGCGTCGTCCACGAGCCCATGCTCACGCCACGCGTCTTGGACGTCGACCACGCGTTCAGTCATGCCGTTTCTTCCCTTCGAGGCGCCCGATCGTATCGCGAAGGTTCGCGCAGCCGGGACTTCCAGTCACTAACTAGTTGCACCGCCAAAACGCCGGGACAAGCACCAAAAAGTCTAGAATGCGAGGTGACTTTCAGGCGCTGAGCGCTTGCGGCGGCGGAAACAGCATCTCGACGAGTGTGCCCTCGTTCTTGCGGCTGGAGATCCGGAAACGCCCGCGATTTGCCTCCACCAGCGCCTTGGTCACCGTCAGCCCGAGCCCCATCCCGGCGCGTCCGCCCGCAATGTCGCCAACGCCCTGCGCCATCAGCGCCCGCTCGATCTCCTCCTGCGTCATACCGATGCCGGTATCGCGGACCCGGAAAGCGATCTCGCCGCGCTCGTCGGTCGTCGAGACGATCACCTGGCCGCCGGCCTCGGTCAGGCGGATGGCGTTGGCGATGACGTTGAGAGTGGCCTGACGCATGGAGCGCTCATCGGCGACGAGCGGCCGGAGATCGGGCGAAAGGCTCGTCCTCACGACGATGCGGTCGCGCGCCGCCTGCGGCTGCATCAGGGCGATGCAGCCCGACACCACGTCATTGAGTGCGATGTCGGTGAATTTCAGTCCGCCCTGCCCTGCCTCGATGCGTGAGAGATCGAAAAGGTCGTCGATCACACCGACGACATGCTGGCTGGATTGGTAGATCTCCTGAAGATAGTCGTTTCCGCGCCCGCTCCCGAGCGGTCCGATACTCTCGGAGAGAAGGATCTCGGTGCGGTCGGCAATCTGGACGATCGGCGCACGGATCTGATGCGATAGGATCGCGGCGAAGTCTGCCCGGAAGCGCGCCTCCGGTCCGACGCGCAGTGTGCTCGACCCTGGCGAGGGTGGCTTGCTCAAGGTCACACAGAACCGGGCGTTGCTCTCCGCTGGAAGCGGAGCGACGCGCAGGTGAAGGACGCCATTCTGCGGGTCCGTACGTGCGGTCGCTTCGCAGGTTGCTCCGGTGCCGGACTCTCGCGCCTCGTCCAGGCACGCGGCGATGGCCGGCTCGCTGTCGCCCGTGAACAAATCCGCGAGTCGGCCGCCGACGACTTCGCGCGGCTCGCTCGACAGCATGCTGCGCGCGCCGGCATTCAATCGGAGGACACGGCCGCTCTCGTCGAGCGAGGCTACGCCCAACTCGATCTGGTCAAGGAGATCCTGAGCGTCGCGCTCGCGTGCCGCGTCGCGCGCTTGCAGCAGGCCGCGCGCGATGTGTTCGCGGGCGCTGTCGGCCTGAGCTGCGACGCGGGCCAGCAACAATTCGGCCGAGCTGCCATCCCAATCGACCCGCGAGCGCTCGACGAGCAGCGACAGCGGCAGACCGCCCGCCCTCGTCATCGAGACCGGCGTGTCGGGGAGGATGCCATCCTTCAAAGGCGGCAACTCGCCGAGAAGTTTGCCAACGCCCTCGGCGGCCTGCAGCGCATCACGGTCCGGATGTCCGGTGAGATCGAGGAACCTGCCATTCGCGTAAAGGATCGCGGTTCCGCGATGCACCAGAACGCCGACCGGCAGCCGATCGAGCGCGGCGACGATTGCCTCATCGATGGATGAGATCGCACTCGGCGGTGCAGCGACTGGGAAGGCCGTAACCGAGCCGCTGCGCCCCGAGCCTTGTGGCGGCTCGGTTGGCGAGGCGTCGTCGTCGCCCGCGAAGCGCGCGCCGAGCGCGCGCGCGATCTCGCGAAATGCCGCGTGCTCGTTCGTCGAAAGATCCGAATTCTTCTGCGCCGGCGCGCGATCCTCACTGATCTCCTCAGCCGCGGCGGAAAGCACGGCTGCATCGGTGTGATCGCTGGGCGCGTCGGCCGTGGCAACGGCATCCGCCACGTCCGGGGCGGGATATTCAGCGGTCAGCGGCGCCGATGGTCCTGTTTGCGCCTCGTCGGCGGCCGGACACGCCAGAGCCTCGTCTCGGCCGTCGACGGAGGGTGGCAGCGCCAGTTCGCCCGCGATCATATCCCCCGCGGTTCCCTCCTGCAGCGGGGCCGCTTCGGCCAGCGAGGACCGCGCCTCGCGCACGACACCGAACCCCGAAAAACCGGAAAACGGCTGCGATGCGCGTCCGGATGGCGTTCCGGACAGGTCGATTGCGATCTCGCGATCGGTCCCTGGCGGACGGAGGATGACGGAAAGCGCTCGGAAGGTCCGATGGGCCGTCAGCGCCTCGAACAGGCTAGCCCCGAGGACGGTTCCGGCTTCGCCGAGCTTTGTCCAGCCGTGGCCGAGGAGATGCGCGGCGATCTCGGATGAGGCGCCTGAAAGATCCGTGACAACGTGATGTTCGTCGCTGCGCCAGACGAACCGCTTCGAAGCCGACGCTGGAGCTTCCGGTTCCGAAGCAACGACCGGAGACGGCGCCACCTCGATCGTCGGGCGCTCGCCGGTACTGCGACGTGCCGGCACTGCCTCGGTGGATGCGAGAAGCAGCAGGGGACCGTTCGTCTCGCTCGTGACCGACGCGATCAAGCACGTGACCGGCCGCCCCAGGCCTCGCGTATCGAGGCGAAGTCGAACGAGGCGCGGGCCCGTATCCGACGCGCCGACGGATCGGATTTGATGCGGAAGCCTCAGCCCGGGATCGACGCGGTTGGCCTCGCGCGTGATCGCGCCGCGCAAAGCCGCAGCGTCGCCATGGGCACCGATCACGCTTTCGGCGGCTCGATCGAGAACGAGAACCGCGCGCTCACGCGCCGCGAAAATGGGGGCCAGCCGGGCATCGGCGGACCAGCGCGCGAAGTCGGCGGCAAGCGTCGCTTCGCCGCCATCGGCCTGCTTTGCGCGGTCGGACATCAAAAGCCTAGTCGTGCGCCACGTGAGGGGAAATCGGACTGCAGTCTGAAACTTTGCGTAGCGCCGTCATAGACATGAAGGCGATCTGACACACGTTAATCAACGCTTAACCCTAATACGCGGCCTGCCGCCGCACCGGGGGCTGGCGCCGCATGAAATATATGTTATTGTGCAATGCACAATGATGAATTCGTGGGCAATTGGAAAGGAAACGAACATGAGCAGCAGCCAGAATCCCAATTACGAAGTGCCTGCCGAGATGCGCGACTTCGCCGAGAAGAGCGTCGACCAGGCGCGCAAGGCGTTCGATTCGTTCCTCGGCGCCGCGCGCCGCACGGCCGACACCGTGCAGGGTTCCGCAGAACTGGCTCGCACCAACACCACCACTTTGTCCTCGCGCTCCTTCGAGTTCGCCGAGCAGAACGTGAACGCTGCGTTCGACCTGGCCCAGAAGCTCGTGCGCGCCAAGGATGTGCAGGAAGCGATGCAGCATCAGGCCGAGTTCGTGCGCTCGCAATTCGCCAACATCCAGGCTCAGGCCAAGGAGTTCGGTGGCCTCGCGCAGAGCGCGCTCCAGCAGGGCGCCGAGAACGCCAAGAGCGCCGTTCAGCAGGGCCAGAACGAGGCTCGCCAGGCTTTCGAGCAAGGTACGGCCGCCGCTAAGGGCGCTGCCAAGAAGCCGACCGCCTGATCATCCGATCACGGCCGCGCTTCAACGAGCGGCCGACTCAGGACCACCCAACCGGCTCGCCCTCACGGGCGAGCCGTTTTTTCAGGGCGATGCGACCGTCCGCTTCGACGATGCGCCGCCTTTTTTCGGCCGATCCAGACTTTTAGCGAGGCGCATCCCGTGTCGGCGTTCGGCGCGGCCTCACGCCATCGAGAGAGATCGACCTCCATGCGCCCTGCCCTTCGTCTCAGCATCGCGGCCGCGGTTCTCCTCGGTGCGCTCGGCTCTCAAGGCGCCCGCGCGCAGTACGACGATGAAGGCTACTACGACGCGCCGCCTCCGCCCCGCGGCGGCTACGAGTCCCGCTACGAGCGCCGTCGTCCGCCGCCGCCGCGCCGTGACGTTGGCCTGAACTGCGATGCGATCCAGCCGGGTATGTTCGGGCCGAAGCCGTTCTCGTGCCCGCTCCCCGGCCCCCGCCCGCTCGGCGCCCGCTGCTTCTGCGACACGCCGACGGCGCCGCTGAGCGGAGGCGACACCGTCGCCGGCCGCGTCGTCCCCTAATCGCCGGACCAACGAAGAAGCCCGCCCCGGTCGAACCAGGGCGGGCTTCTTTTCGTTCGCGGTCGGAACGATCAGTTCAGGACGACGACCTTGGCGCCGACTCTGACGCGCTCGTAGAGATCGGTGACGTCGTCGTTCGTCATACGGATGCAGCCCGAGGAAACAGCTTGGCCAATCGTATCCGGCTCGTTGGAGCCGTGGATGCGATATTCGGTGCCTCCGATATACATGGCGCGGGCACCGAGCGGGTTCTCGACGCCGCCGGCCATGTAGCGCGGCAGATCGGGACGACGGGCCAGCATCGCCTTCGGCGGCACCCATGACGGCCATTCCTTCTTGGCGACGACCTTCTTCACGCCCGACCACTCGAAGCCGGGACGGCCGACGCCGACGCCGTAGCGGATGGCTTCGCCGGGCGAGGTCACGAAGTAGAGACGGCGCTCGGAGGTCGACACCACGATCGTCCCGACCGGGTAGCGCGAGTCGAACCTCACCATCTCGCGCGGGATCGGGGCGACCTGGGCCTGCGGCGCGGCCTGGACGCCCTGGCCACCGCCGTACTGGCCGCCATACGGATCATATTGCTGGGCTCCGGAGCGACCGTAAGTCTGACCGGAATAGTAATCGTCAGCGTCATTCGTCCCGAACGGGTCGTAGGGCGCAGACATCGCAGGAGCGGTCGCGAGAACACAGACGCCGATGACGCCAGCGAGCGCGGTAGCCAGAGTCTTCATGAGAGGAAGCCTACCTGTGCATTTATCTTGACTGTACAAGCGTGACCGTGGCCACGCGGTTCCACGCTTGTTCGACGATTTTGTGCATAACGCCGTGCGCATCCAAACGAGGCTTAACGCCAGTCTTCAACGATGCGTTCGACTTGATCGGCGTTCGGGCTGACGAGGCTTCGTCAGGCGACGGCCGGGGGTGGCAGCCGGGTGGCGCGGCCGGCCTCGACGAGCACGTCGAGCGCGCGCCAGGGCTTGGGGATGAAGACCGCCCGGTCAGGGATCTCGGTCCGGCGTTCCGGCGCCACACCCGAGGTGATGACGAGCCGTGTCTTCGGCCACAGGGTCGCGACGGCATTGGCGAGTTGGATGCCATCCATCTGGCCCGCGAGGCTGATGTCGGCAAAGACCAGCGCGATGTCTCCACCGGCCTCGCGCAGGACGTTGAGAGCCTTCTCGGCACTGTCGCAACCGACAACCGACAGTTCGGTCTCGTCGAGAAGCGTTTCCGCCAGGCCGCGCACGTCCGGATCGTCCTCCACCACGAGGGCCATCCGGCCGCATTTGGGTGGAGCGTCGAGGTCGGCGTGCTTCACCTGCCGGACGAGGGCGGCGAGGTGTTCGGGAATCCCTTCCGAGACGAGCGCGTCGTAGGCTGAGGCGAGCGCCTGGCCGATCTGGTCGAGCGGCATGCCGGGCAGAAGCGGATCGAGCGTGTGACTGCGGCCGGCCTTCGGGCTCGATCCATCGAGCATCGTTGGGTTCGGCTTCTGCACGCGCTTTCCTTTCATCTCGCAACCGCTGAATGAGCGGAGACGTAGATGGGAATGCCCCCAACTGCTCGTCAGTTGCGTCCGAAGGAGCTTTTCATTGTCCGAAAGCAGACGGAACTATTGGCCCGCTGCATCCGCGTAGGCCATCACGCCGGCCATCGACGTCACGTCGCGATAGCGGTCGCCGCGGGCACTCATCATCGCCTCGAACTTCTCGTGGACCTGGGCGACGGAGAGGCTCGGCACCTTCTTGGCGTGGCGTCCGCGGCCGGTGCGGCCGGCATGGGCGGCGAAGAAGATCGAGCGGTTGGCGCGGGCCGGGCCGGGCAGAAGCGCGGCGGCGGCCGCATCCGGCTTGTCGACGACCTTGGAGAGGAAGCTCTCGGCGTCGTTCGGGCCGAGGAAGTGGGCGAGGTAGATCTCGCCGAGCGACAGGTCGCGACCGATGGTCTGGGCGATGCGCGCGGAGTCGCGCTTCAGCATCTCGCCAGCCATGAGGGCCGAAAGGTAGGGATCGCGGCGCAGTTCGAGCACACGGTTGCGGTCGGCCTGGTTGACGATCACCGGCTTGTCGTTGGCGTCGTTCGTGACCAGCGCGGCCTCCTGGGCAAGCCCGTATTTGGCGCCGAAATCGCGGATCACGCCGAGCCAGGTCCGCTCGATGAACTGATACAGGCCGGTGGCCGAGGAGGTCTTGGCCTGCACGGCGGTGATGAAGCTCGATTCCTTGTCGGCGATCGCCATCAGCAGGACGGGATCGGTCTCGACCGCCTGCGCCGCCTTGACGATCGTCTGGACGATGTGGCGCCGGATCTTCATCGGCCCGAATTCGAGGATGTCGTTCGGATCGCCTGTGGCGGTCTGCGAGAGCAGGAAGTCATAGGAGACACGATCGACGCTGTTGCCACCGAGTTCGGTGTCGAGATCGTGGATCGGGGCGAAGCTCGATGCGGCGGTCAGCGTCACCTGCGGCTGCGGCTGGGGCGCCTCGGGGGCGAGCGCCTGCACGCGGGGCTTGGGCATCGCGAATTCGTGGCCGACCTTGGTGGAGGCCTCGGCGCGGCCGAATTCGGTGCCGGCATTGAGCAGGACGGCACCGAGGCCGCCTGCGACGAGCGTCATCGAGAGAACCGAACGGATCAGCGCTTTGCGGCTGCCGTGGTCGCGTCCAACCTTGTTCGAGAGAGCGATGACATCCTGCCGGGCGCCAGTACCAAAGCGGCGCGCGGGGGTCGTCGTCTGCGAACGGTTCGTACGGCCCTGCATGGTCGGACGCTTGTCCCCTGGATTACCGCTCTTCACGGCCTGATTCGATGACCAGAACTTTTCTTGACCGGTGTGGCGACAACACGGCTGCGCTTGTGGCAGACCTGGGGCAGTGCAGGGCAAATTCGCGGGCGCGGCCAGCCGCAAGGCCCCGCTTAGCGCGGGATGAGCGGACCACTGGCGAAGGTTTAGCGACGAGCGTTGCCGAACGGCCACGCTTTGTGGCGGTTTCGAGAGCCGGTCGGCTCAAAGCCGGCGCAGGGCGACGCTCTCGATTCGGTGGCTCGCGCCCTTGGCGAGAATCAGGCTCGCGCGCTGGCGTGTCGGCAGGATGTTGTCGCGCAAGTTGGGCAGGTTGATCGTCGCCCAGAGGCCGTCGGCGATGGTCAGTGCCTCCGCCTCGCTCGCCTCGGCGTATTTCCGGAAATACGAGAGCGGGTTGCGGAAGGCCGTCTGTCGCAGGCGCAGGAAACGGTTGACGTACCAGCGGTGCAGGTCGTCCTCGTGGCCGTCGAGATAGATCGAGAAGTCGAAGAAATCGGAGACGAAGGGGATTGCCGTGCCATCGCGCGGCAGACGTGCGGGTTGCAGCACGTTCAGGCCCTCGACGATCAGGATGTCCGGCTGCTCGATGACCTGCTCCTCGCCCGGCACCACGTCGTAGACGAGGTGCGAATAGACCGGAGCTGCGACGCGCTGCTTGCCGGCCTTGATGTCGGTGAGGAAGCGCAGGAGCGCCGCCGTATCGTAGCTTTCGGGGAAGCCCTTCCGCTCCATCGCGCCCATGCGCGTCAGTTCGGCATTGGGATGCAGGAAGCCGTCGGTGGTGATGAGGTCGACCTTCGGGGTGTTCGGCCAGCGCGCCAGCAGGGCCTTGAGCACGCGCGCCGTGGTCGACTTGCCGACCGCCACCGAGCCCGCGAGGCCGATGATGTAGGGCGCCTTCGCCTCGCGCTCGGCCATCAGGAAGCGCTGCGTCGCCTTGAAGA
Organism: Methylobacterium sp. C25; assembly: GCF_021352225.1. Lineage (GTDB taxonomy): Bacteria > Pseudomonadota > Alphaproteobacteria > Rhizobiales > Beijerinckiaceae > Methylobacterium. Next base: position 106,639 of record NZ_JAAUVI010000001.1, read on the forward strand.
GGCCCTGCGTCGCCGCGACGTAGAGCGAGAGCAGGCGCGAGAGCGGAAGGTAGATCTCGACGACCTCCTCGATCGAGATCGGGTCGTTGAGCGACTGCAGCCGGGTGACGTCCTCGACGTCGAGGGTCAACGGGGTGTCGGCGCGCAGTTGTGCCCATTCCGCACGTGTGAACAGGCGGTAAGGCGAGAGCCGGGCGGGCCCCACGCCCGTCACCGGGTTCTGGCGATCGGCATCTTCGATGCCGCTGGAGGGGATCGGAGCCCCTTTCACGTATGCCTCCGTGCTGCCTTCTCGGCGATCCCGCTCTGCGCCGTCCTGCGCTCGAGCTCGGCCATGACCTCGCTCAGGGGGATGCCAGCAGCCTTGAGCAAGACCACCAGATGGTAGAGCACGTCGGCCGCCTCGCCGACGAGGCCTGGCCGATCGCCCTGAACGGCGGCGATCGCGGCCTCGACCGCCTCCTCGCCGAGCTTCTTGGCCGGTTTTGCCGGACCTCCGGACAAGAGCTTGGCCGTGTAGGACGTCTCCGCCGAGGCGTCCGCGCGCGCATCGACCAGATCGGCCAAATCCTGGAGGGAGAAGGAGGTCATACGGTCCGTGGAGCGGCTTGGTCGGGAAAGCGTGCCGGCTTCGGACCCTGATCTAGGGCAAGGTTTTCGGTCAAGGGAGCCGACTTGGACGAAAGTTCAGGGGGAAGCTTCAGCGGTCAATACGCATGTCGAGGCCGGCCGCCGCCATGTGGGCTTTGGCTTCGCCGACCGTGTGCTGGCCGAAATGGAAGATCGAGGCGGCGAGAACTGCACTCGCATGGCCGTCGCGCACGCCCGCGACGAGATCGTCGAGACCGCCCACACCACCCGAGGCGATCACGGGGATCGTCACCGCATCGGTGATCGCGCGCGTCAGCTCGATGTCGTAGCCCGACCGCGTGCCGTCCTTGTCCATCGAGGTCACGAGCAGCTCGCCGGCACCGCGCTTGGACACAGCCAAAGCGAATTCGATGGCATCGATGCCCGTGCGGGTACGGCCGCCATGGGTGAAGATTTCCCAGCGCAACGGCTCACCGGGTCCTGAGACGCGCTTCGCATCGATCGCCACGACGATGCACTGATCGCCGAACTTTTCCGCGGCCGCCGCCACGACGTCGGGGTTCTTCACTGCGGCCGTGTTGATCCCGACCTTGTCGGCACCGGCCAGCAGGAGCGCGCGGACATCCGCGAGGGTACGAACGCCGCCTCCGACGGTCAGCGGCATGAAACAGGCCTCGGCCGTGCGGCTGACGACGTCGAGCAGCGTGCCCCGGTTCTCGTGGCTCGCGGCGATGTCGAGGAAGCAGAGTTCGTCCGCACCGGCCGCGTCATAGGCCTTGGCGGATTCCACAGGATCGCCGGCATCGCGCAGTTCCAGGAACTGCACGCCCTTGACGACGCGGCCGTCCTTGACGTCGAGGCAGGGAATGATGCGGGTCTTGAGCACGGCGCGCTTTCGGGTCTCGTTCAGGCCTGCCGAGCCTGCCGGATGGCGTCGAGCGCCTCCTGCGGGTCGATGCGGCCATCGTAGAGCGCGCGGCCCGTGATCGCGCCGGCAAGCATCGCGCAGTCCGGCTGCAGGATGCGGTGGATGTCCTCGATCGAGGCGAGCCCCCCCGAGGCGATGACCGGGATCGTCAGTGCATTGGCGAGCGCCAGCGTCATCTCGATGTTGAGGCCCTTCAGGATGCCGTCGCGGGCGATGTCCGTGTAGATGATCGCGGCGACGCCGGCATCTTCGAAGCGCTGGCCGAGTTCCTCGGCCGTCATGCTCGAGGTCTGCGCCCAGCCCTCGACGGCGACACGGCCGTCCTTCGCGTCGATCCCGACGGCGATCTTTCCGGGATGCCGGCGTGCGGCCTCACGGACGAAGGCCGGATCGCGCACGGCAGCGGTGCCGATGATGACCCGGCTCACGCCCTTGTCGAGCCAGCCTTCGAGCGTGCGCATCTCGCGGATGCCGCCGCCGAGCTGAACTGGCACCTCGACCCGCCCGAGGATCGCCTCGACGGCCTCGGCATTCTTGGGCGCGCCCGCGAAGGCGCCGTCGAGATCCACCACGTGGATCCAGGAAAAGCCCTGCCGCTCGAACTCGGAGGCCTGCGCCGCCGGGTCGTCGTTGAACACCTTGGCCTGCGCCATGTCGCCCTGAACCAGGCGGACGCAGCGTCCCTCCTTGAGGTCGATTGCCGGGAAGAGGATCACGAAACGGCTCGTCTATCGATTGCAGGAATGGAGATCACGATGCCCGTCGATCGGGCATCATGGCCGCCACCGTAGAAAATTCGCGATCAGAGCGAGGCCGAGGCGCTGGCTCTTCTCGGGATGGAACTGCGTGCCGGCGACGTTGTCCCGCGCCACCATCGCGGTGACCGAGCCACCGTATTCGCTGTGCGCCACGACATCCGCCGCGTCGACCGGCTTCAGGGCATAGCTGTGCACGAAATAGGCATGCAGTCCGTCCTCGCCCGTCGGGATGCCGTCGAGCAGGGGCGAGGGCCGGTCCACCGTCAGCGTGTTCCAGCCCATATGCGGGATCTTGAGTGACGGGTCGGAGGGGGCGATCGGCGCGACATCGCCCGCGATCCAGTCGAGACCCTGCGTGGTCTCGTATTCGAGCCCGCGCGTCGCCATGAGCTGCATGCCGACACAGATGCCGAGGAAGGGCCGGCCGCGCCCACGTACGGCCTGGGTCATGGCCTCGACCATGCCGGGCACCGAATCGAGGCCGCGCCGGCAATCGGCATAGGCGCCGACGCCCGGCAGCACGACGCGCTCGGCAACGGCAACATCGTCCGGCCTGTCGGTGACGACGATGCGGGTGCCGTCGAGGCCAGCCTCGCGGGCGGCACGCTCAAAGGCCTTGGCCGCCGAGTGCAGGTTGCCAGACCCGTAATCGATGATCGCTACGGTCACGGGCGCTACCGGTGGCCTTCGCTGAGAGGAAACAATCCGATCACCGAGTCGTCGAAGCGCCGGCTGGGGGCTGGCGGCGCCGTCGGACGGGGTGCGGCGGACGGATCGAGCCACCGGGTGACGGCCTTCGCCTCTGCCTCGTCGGAGGATGCGGCAACGACGGCATCACGGGCGGGGCGGCCGTTGCGCGCATAGGTCCAGCGCCGCAAGCTCGATGCTTCGAGCCCGATCAGCAGTGACGCGAGCAGCGCGATCACGGTGCCGGCAACCGGGGAAATGCCCACCACACGGCCGCCAACGATCAGGCCGCCCAGCAAGGCCAGGACGAGCAGCGCCGACAGCCAGAGCCGATGGTACAGGAACCAGGCGACGGAGAAGGCGAAGGCCGGCCAGGAGAAGCCGTCGGGCACCACCACGGCGTCATCGAACGCGCGGGCATCGCCGCGCAGCGCGCTGTCGGGCAGGTGGAGTGTATAGGTCCGCAGCCGCATCCTGATCCCCCCAGACTCCTACAGCGAGCCCTTGGTCGACGGCACGCGGTCACCCTCGCGCGGGTCGACCGCGACCGCGTCGCGCAAGGCTCGGGCCAGACCCTTGAAGCAGCTCTCGGCGATGTGATGGGCGTTGTCGCCGTACAGGGTCTCGACGTGCAGCGTGATGCCAGCATTCATGGCGAAGGCCTGGAACCACTCGCGCACCAGCTCGGTGTCGAATTGTCCGATCTTCTCGACGCGGAACTCGGTCTTGAAGACGAGGAACGGCCGACCCGAAATGTCGACGGCGACGCGGGTCAGCGCCTCGTCCATCGGCAGGTGCAGATCGGCGTAGCGGCGGATGCCGCGCTTGTCGCCGAGTGCCTTCAGGAAGGCCTGACCCAACGCGATGCCGGCATCCTCGGTGGTGTGGTGCTGATCGACATGCAGGTCACCCGTGACCTTCACCTCGAGATCGAACAGGCCGTGCCGGGCAAACAGCTCCAGCATGTGGTCGAGGAAGCCCACGCCGGTGGCGATGGTCGCCTTTCCGGTCCCATCGAGGGCGATCGAGACGCTGACGTCGGTCTCCGCCGTCCGGCGGCTGATGCTCGCGGCGCGCATCGCTGGTGAAGGCCTTCCAGGAGGCCGCATCCGCGGCCGGGGCTGCCTTTTAGAGCGGTTCCGGCTGCGGGGGGAAGGGTTTCGAACGCTCTTGGCCTGCGAAAAGGCGGAAGGGCTTCAGGAATTCGGGTCATGCCGGCGTCACATCCCGGTCGGGGCGTTCGCTTAAGCTCCCCGGATCGTGCAATCTCTGCCCGACCGAGGAGTCAGACATGCCGTCCCGACGGACCGTACTCGCCGGAGGTGCCGCCGTGCTCGCTGCCCCACTCGCCAGCCATGCCGATGTCAGGCCCCTGCGCTTCGGCGTCGTCGCCGACCCGCAATACGCGGATGCCGACCCGCATCTCGGCATGGATCGCTACTTCCGGAACAGCCTGGACAAGCTGCGCGTGGCCGTCGCGGCCTTCAATGCGGAGGATCTGGATTTCGTCGTCACCCTCGGGGACGTGATCGACCGGGACGTCGCGAATTACGCCGCCATCCTCCCGATCTACGCGACGCTGCGGCATCGCCACGTCGTGCTGCTCGGCAACCACGATTACTCGATCGCGCCCGAACACCTGACCTCACAGCTGGGTCTCCTCGGCCTCGCCGAGGCGCATTACGATTACACGGAAGGCGGCATCCGCTTCGTCGTTCTCGACGGCAACGACGTCTCGCTCTTCGCACCGCCGCAGGGTGATCCGCGCTGGCAGATCGCCCAGGACCGGATCAACCGCCTCGCGGCGCAAGGTGCCGAGAACGCCAATCCGTGGAACGGATCGCTCGGCGACAAGCAATTCGCTTGGCTCGGCGGCGTGCTCGGCGATGCCAGGGCCAGGGGCCAGCGGGTGATCGTGCTGAACCACTATCCCGTCTTCCCGGCCAACCCTCACAACATGTGGGACTCGGATCGGATCACCGCGCTTCTCGAAGGACAGCCGCACGTCGTCGCGTATTTCTGCGGGCACAACCATGCCGGCAATTACGGAGAGGCCGCGGGCCTCCACTACGTGAACTTCCACGGCATGGTCGATACGCCGGCCGAGAACGCCTACGCGATCGTCGAGCTCGCGGGCGACCGGCTCGACATCCGCGGCTTCGGCCGCGAGCCCAACCGGTCGCTTCGGCTTCGGACGGCTTAAGCCTTCAGCACGCGACCGGCGACGGCGTCGAGCTTGGCGACGAGCTCCGCGTCGCGGTGGCTCGGAGCGGTCATGATGGCCCCGTCGAGCGCCCGGTGCGAGCCGGCCGGGCATTCCTCACGCTCGGCCGGGAAGTCGCGGGCCAGCCGCGCCACGAGCCGCGCCGCCTTGTCGGCATTGGCGCGGGCGACCGCCACGACCGAGGCGACGTCGACATCGTCGTGGCTCGGGTGCCAGCAATCGAAATCCGTCACCATGGCGATGGTGGCGAAGGTGATCTCGGCTTCGCGGGCGAGCTTGGCCTCCGGCAGGTTCGTCATGCCGATGACGTCGTAGCCGGCGGCCTTGTAGCCCTTCGACTCGGCGAGCGAGGAGAATTGCGGCCCTTCCATGCAGACGTAGGTGCCGCCCTTGTGCACCGCGATCTCCTCGGCAGCGGCGGCATCGACGATGCGGCGCCGCAGGATCGGTCCGACGGGATGGGCGAAGGGCACGTGCGCGACGCAGCCATTGCCGAAGAAGGACGAGGCGCGGCCATGCGTGCGGTCGACGAACTGATCGACCAGGACGAACAGCCCCGGATGCAGCTCGTTGCGGAAGGAGCCGCAGGCCGAGATCGCGACGAGGTCGGTGACGCCGGCGCGCTTCAGCACGTCGATATTGGCGCGGTAGTTGATGCCCGAGGGCGAGAGCCGGTGACCGCGCCCGTGCCGGGCCAGGAAGACGACCTGGGTGCTGCCGATCCGGCCGAACCTCAATGCATCCGACGGCTTGCCCCAGGGGGAACCGATCGCTTCCTCGCGGATGTCTTCGAGGCCGGGCAAGTCGTAGACGCCCGAGCCGCCGATCACACCGAGAACCGCTGCGGTCATGGCCGAATTCCATTCGCTAGGGGAGTGAGCGGCAGCCGTTCTGCCGCCACGGCAGGCTTCGCGCAAGCAAACGGGCCCACGAAGGGCCCGTTCTGTCACGCGGATCGATGGATGAGACGCCGTCTCACGAGGTCTTGTGAAGCTCGGGCTGTAGGCCGTGCACCTCGCCGCCGAGCGGCTTCCAGACGCGCTTCTTCACGTAATAGAGCAGGCCCGACAGGATGATCAGGAACAGGATCACGCGGAAGCCCAGCGCCTTGCGCTCCATCATGTGCGGCTCGGCTGCCCAGGCCATGAAGGCCGCGACGTCCCGCGCATATTGGTCCACTGTCTCCGGCACGACAGGCTCGCCCTTGTCGTTCTTGGCATAGGTCACGGCGCCGTCGCTCAGGGGCGGCGGCATCGCGATGACCTGACCCTGCGGGTAGTACTTGTTGTAGAAGGCGCCGTCCGGGACTTCCTTGCCCTCGGGCGCGTCGCCGTAGCCGGTCATCAGCGCGTGGATGTAGTCCACGCCCTGCTCCGAATAGCCGGTGAGCGGCAGCGCATCGAACACGAAGGCCGGGAAGCCGCGCTCGTAGGTGCGGGCCTTGGCGAGCACCGAGAAGTCCGGCGGCGCCTTGCCGCCATGGGCCGCGGCGGCCGCCTTCTCGTTCGGATGCAGGAGCGGAAAGGCATCGGCCGGGCGGCCGGGCCGCTCGATCGTCTCGCCCTTATCGTTCTCGTCCTTGATCTGGTAGGTCTCGGCCAGCGCCTTGACCTGCGCCTCGCTGAAGCCCGGACCGCCCTCCTCCGAGAGGTTGCGGAACTTGACCAGCTTCATCGAGTGACAGTTCGAGCAGACTTCCTTGTAGACCTGGAAGCCGCGCTGAAGCTGCGCCTCGTCGAACTTGCCGAACACGCCGGCGAAGCTCCAGTGCTCGCGCGGCGGGTTATGGCCGTGCTCCTCGGCGGCGGCCTGGCCGATACCGAGGGCGGCGATCAGGGTCGCCGCGAGAAGGGTCGGGGTACGCATCATCTCGTCTCCCGCCGCTCAGTGGCTCTTGACCGCATCGGGCTTGGCCCATTCGGGGATGTTCTTGTTCGCATCCTCGACCGGTGCGCCCGGCGTCGGGCCTTCGCTCGACCCGTAGCGGGGACCGGTGACCGTCTCGAGGATCGAGCCCGGCAGCGGCTTGGGCGTCTCGAAGAGGCCGACGAGCGGCATCACCAGCAGGAAGTGGGCGAAGTAGTAGATCGTGCAGATGCGTCCGACGATCACGTAGCCGCCCTCCGGGGGCTTCGCGCCGAGCCAGCCGAGCAGGATGGCGTTGAAGACGAAGACCCAGAAGAAGACCTTGTAGACCGGGCGGTAGTTCGTCGACCGGACACGCGAGGTGTCGAGCCACGGCGCGAAGGCCAGGATCGCCACGGCGCCGAACATCATGATCACGCCGCCGAGCTTGTCCGGCACGGCGCGCAGGATCGCGTAGAACGGCAGGAAGTACCATTCGGGCACGATATGCGCGGGCGTCACCGAGGCGTTGGCCGGGACGTAGTTGTCGGCATGGCCGAGGTAGTTCGGCTGGTAGAAGATGAACCAGGCGAAGATGATCATGAACGCCACGGTGGCGAACACGTCCTTGATCGTCGCGTAGGGCGTGAACGGAACCGCGTCCTTGCTCGACTTGATCGGGATGCCGGCCGGGTTGTTCTGGCCGGTCACGTGCAGTGCCCAGACGTGGAGCACGACGACGCCGGCGATCATCCAGGGCAGCAGATAGTGCAGCGAGAAGAAGCGGTTGATGGTCGGGTTGCCGACCGAGTAGCCGCCCCAGAGCAGGCTCTGGATCGAGTCGCCGACCACCGGGATCGCCGCCAGGATATTGGTGATGACGGTGGCGCCCCAGAAGCTCATCTGGCCCCAAGGCAGCGTGTAGCCGAGGAAGGCGGTGGCCATCATCAGCAGGTAGATGATGACGCCGAGCAGGTAGAGCACCTCGCGCGGGGCCTTGTATGACCCGTAATAGAGCGCGCGGAAGATGTGCACGTAGACCGCCAGGAAGAACATCGAGGCGCCGTTGGCGTGCGCGTAGCGCAGCAGCCAGCCGTAGTTCACGTCGCGCATGATGTGCTCGACGCTCTCGAAGGCGTTGGCGGCGCTCGGATCGTAGTGCATCGCCAGCCAGACGCCGGTGATGATCTGGATGCCGAGGAAGGCCGACAGGATCGCGCCGAAGGTCCAGAAGTAGTTCAGGTTCCGCGGGACCGGGTAGGCGATGAAGGAGCCGTGGACCAGGCCGACGACCGGCAGGCGCGACTCGAACCACTTCGCGATGCGGCTCTTGGGAACGTAGGTCGAGGTGGCGTGCGCGCTCATGAGGTGACCCGCTCGGCTCCGCTTATCGTTGGTTCAGGCTGCGGCCTTGCCGCCCTCTTCGCCGATCCGGACCTTGGTGTCCGAGGCGAAGGTATAGGGCGGGATCGGCAGGTTGATCGGTGCGGGACCGCGACGGACGCGACCGACCGCATCGAACTGGGAGCCGTGGCACGGGCAGGCCCAGCCCTCGAAATTGCCGGCATGGCCGATCGGCACGCAGCCGAGATGCGTGCAGTTGCCGTAGACCACGAGCCAGTTGTCGTGGCCCGGCTTCACGCGCGAGTCGAAGGTCGCCTTGTCGGAGAGGTCGGACTGAGGGATCGCCTTCATATCCTTGACCTCCTTCTCCGTGAGCTTCCGGACGAAGATCAGCTTGCCGCGCCAGAACACGTTGACGATCTGGCCATCGGTGATCGGCGAGAGGTCGACATCGAGCGGCGCGCCGGCCGCCACTGTCGCCGCATCGGGCTTCATCGACGAAACGAAGGGCCAAGCCGTGAGACCGGCGCCGACGGCGAGACCGGCTCCGGTGGCGAGGAACAGAAAGTCGCGGCGGCTGCCGTGTTGATCCTGTGCGCCAGCGGTGGGGGCCGGGATGTTCGCCAAGACTCGAGCTCCGAACGGAGAAGGCGCAACCGTCTCGACGAGATCCCCTCCGGCCTTTTGCCGGGGCGGCGCCTAGCGAAACCCTGCGCGTGATCATCAGCACGGCGCGAAGGCAACCGCCAACCCGCCGTGGCCGGTGAAGGTTCGGCCATGGCCGCACCGCACACCTGTCGCGGCGCTCTGTGACATGACAGATGCGAACGTGTCTAGACTGGCAAAGCGCCGCTTCCCGCAGTTTGGCGGGAGTGTCGCCTCGCTGCGCGCTCACGCATCCGCGAGAACGACGCTGCGTGGCGGCGGCAGGTTCGCGCGCAGCTCCCGGCTGACCGCCGACGAGGCGGCGACGGTGCCGAGGTTTGCGTAGGTCTCGTGGTTCTTTTCGATGGCCGAGAGGTCGTAGAGGTAGTTGACCATCAAGCCGTAGGATTGCCCGACGCCCTTGCGCGAAACGTCGCCCAGGAAGTTCATGCGCTCGAGCCTGGCGCCGTTGCCGAGGTGGAATCGCGCCACCGGATCGAGCGGCCGGCCCTTGGGGTTCTTGGCGCGCAGGAAATAGGCGGCCGCCGCCGGCAACATCGCCCGGCGCACCGCTTCACACTTCGCCTTGTCGGATTGCCAATCCTCCGCGTCGAGCATGCGCAGAGTCTCGACGTCCTCCCGGGTCAGGCCCTGCGGCGCGTCCGAGCCGCGCTCCCGGTCGAGCCACGTGCGAAATCCCGGCACCGGCGAGAGCGTCACGAAATTCTTCAGGGTCGGGATCTCGCGGGCGAGGTCCTCGACCACCTGCTTGATCAGGAAATTGCCGAAGGTGACCCCGGCGAGCCCAGCCTGGCAGTTCGAGATCGAGTAGAAGATCGCGCTCGTCGCCGCGCGGACAGGCAGGGGCTCGCGTTCGTCGGCGAGGATCGGCTGGATCGAGGATGCGATGTCCGAGGTCAGCGCCACCTCGACGAAGATCAGGGGCTCGTCGAGCAGGGCCGGATGGAAGAAGGCGAAGCAGCGGCGGTCCTGCGGCTCGATCCGCCGGCGCAGATCATCCCAGTCCCTGATCTCGTGGACGGCCTCGTAGCGGATGATCTTTTCCAGGATGTCGGCCGGCGAGCTCCAGTCGATGTGGCGCAGCACCAGGAAGCCGCGGTTGAACCACGAGGCGAACAGGTGCTGGAAATCAGCGTCGAGGCTGACGGCGGCATCGATCAGATCAGGGTCCGCCCCCTCCTTCTTGAGCTGCTTGCGCAGCTCGAACAGGTCCTCGCGCATGCGGACCAGCGCCAGGGTGCCCCCACGCGCGAGGTTCAGCCGCCGGATGAGTTCCTGGGAGCGGGGCTCGGCGGATTCGTGCAGAAGGCCAAGCTGCGCGCGAGTCGGGTTGGCGCGGTAGGCGACGATGGCCTCGTCGACCGCCTCGTGGTCCGCATCGAACTCGGCCGCAACCAGCCTGAGAAAGGCGAGGCGTTCTTCGCGCGGCAGAGCCGCATAGCGCTCGAGGATCAGCCGCGCCAAGGCGACGCCCGAGGCCTCGCCGCGCCGGGAAATCAGATCCTCGCAGAGCTTCAGCAGATCGGTGGCGTTCGCCGTCCGCGCGATCTCGCCCCGGCCAAAGTTGATCAGGTCGCGACCGCGATCCCCGATCGTCTGGAGCAGGTCACCGAGGAATGAGATCGTCGCCATGGAACGCCCGACTCTCCGGCACTGACCGCTACGATACCGAGCAGCGCGCCGGCGAGAGCACGCTGCTCAGCTCGAGATTTAGGGCCAAGCGGAGCCCGAGGCCAGCACCCGATTCGCCAGCGGAGGTCAGCCTTGCGGACTACCCTCCGAGGCCGCGATGTCGGCCGTGTCGGCGCGTTCGCGCCAGTCCAGCAATCCATGCTGACGCGCGAACCGGATCTCTGCGGCACGTAACGCCCGGATCGGATCGCGCGCCCTGGCGATCTCGACGGAACCGATCGTGAAGGGAACTCCCAAGATCTCCTTGGCGAAGTGTATGCGGTAATTGGCCACGTACGACTCCATTCCTGGAAACAGAACGCATGCTGCGGTGGAATCGACTTCGCATCACAGACCTGAACGATGCCTGGACGGATCTTCCTTCCGCAAGAGACACGATATGGGGATGAGGGCCTGATTCGACAGGCCTTTCGCGGAAAGGTTGCTTTCCGACCGGGGAGACAGCACCGGCGCATGAACCCGGCCGCGAGGGCCCCTCGGCTTGCGGAGGCTTCTCCGCGCGGCTAGCCGGGGCGCGATGTCCAAGCTCATCTTTGCCGGCCAAGCCGATTCGTGGCGCCAACCCTCTTCGGCCGCTCGCCCGTGACCGCCCCGGTGGACGCGGCCCCGCACGGCTTCACGACGAAGACCCGCCTCGGCCTGACGCTGATCGCCGGCGGTGCGGTCGCGAACATCTACTACAATCAGCCGCTGCTCGGGCTGATGGTGGCCGAGTTCGGAGACAGGGCGGCACTTGTGGTGCCGACGGCATGCCTCGTCGGATACGGCCTCGGAATCCTCGGCCTCGTACCGCTCGGCGATGCGCTGCCGCGCCGCAACCTGATCATCGGCCAGTTGCTCGGCCTCTCGGTCGCCCTCGTGATCGCGGCCCTCAGTCCCAACCTCCCGGTGCTCGGCCTGGCGAGCCTCGCGATCGGCGTGCTGGCCTCCGCGGCCCAACAGGCCGTGCCCTTCGCGGCCGAGCTGGCGCCCGACGCAACCCGCGGCCGCATGGTCGGGCAGGTGATGACCGGGCTCCTGTCCGGAATCCTGCTCGCCCGAACCGCGAGCGGCCTCCTCGGGGCCCAGTTCGGCTGGCGCTGCGTCTTCGCTGCGGCGGCCGGCATCGCGATCCTCATGGCCGGTATCGCAGCGGCCACCCTTCCGAGGACCGTGGCCACGCAGCGCCTGCGCTACCGGGCCTTGATGATCTCTCTGCTGCAACTCCTGCGCTCGCAGCCGGTCCTGCGGAATGCCAGCCTGTCGCAGGGGCTGCTCTTCGCGAGCTTCAACGCGTTCTGGGCGACTTTGGCCCTGCTCGTCGAAGCTCCGCCCTTCGACCTGTCTCCGGCCGGCGCAGGATTGTTCGGGATCATCGGCGTGGCGGGCGCGTTGGCTGCGCCGCTGTCGGGCCGCTACAGCGACCAGCGTGGAGCGCGCCCGGTGGTGATCGCGGGCAGCATCTGCATGCTCGCGGCCTTCATCGTGCTCGCGGCCGGCGGGACCTGGTCGCTCGCCGCCATCGTCGCCGGCGTGCTGCTGATCGATCTCGGCATCAACACCGCGCTCATTGCGAACCAGACCCGGGCCTATGCCCTCGCCCCCGGTGCGCGCGGGCGGATCAATACCGTTTTGTTCACGTCAGTCTTCATCGGGGGAGCATTCGGGGCGCTCGCCGGTTCGCGCGCCTTCATGATGGCCGGCTGGCTCGGCGTCTGTGCCGTCGGCGGCACCTGCGCCCTCGGTGCCCTCGGCGTCTCGTGGCTCGGCGGCCGCTCTAGACCAGCTTGAGCGCCCGCGAGAGCCGGCACCACGCCCCCTTGTCGGGCGGCAGGCCGAACCGGAGCTGGGCCGGAGTCGCGGGGAAGCGCCGCACGTAGATCCCGGCTTTGCCGAGGCGCCGGAAGACGGCCGGCCCGTCATCGAAGACCGCGGTCCTGAACAAAGCCGTGCCGCCGACGATCCGGCCGCCGTGATGCTGGATCATCCGGTCGAGCCGCGCCGCATCCTGCGCCCGTGCCGCCGCAGCCTCGCGGCACCAGGCTCGGTCGGGAAGCGCCGCGAGGCCGGCCGCGATCGCCGGCCCCGACACAGCCCAGGGACCGAGCGCGGTCTCGATCCGCCGCGCCAGCGCTGGGGCGGCCAGGGCGAAGCCGAGGCGCAGGCCGGCCAGGCCGTAGCTCTTTCCGAAGGAGCGCAACCTCACCGCGGATGGGCCGAGCGCGCCCGGCTCGGCAAAGCCCGGCTCGAAATCGGCGAAGGCCTCGTCGACGACGAGCATGCCGCCCCAGGCCGCGAGATCCCGCGCCATCTCCGCGAGCCGCCCGGTCTCGTGAACGCGCCCGTCCGGGTTGTTCGGGTTGACGACGACGACGGCCTCGAAGCGCCCGGCCGCCGGCAGGTCCGGGACCGTCTCGACGTCATGGCCGCCCCTGGCCCAGGCGGCGGCATGCTCGGCATAGGTCGGCCCGACCACGGCGACGCGGGCCCGCGCCCGCAGGCGCGGCAGCGTCTCGATCAGGATCTGCGAGCCGGGAGCGGCGGCGACGCTTTCCGGTCCCGATGCGCCGTAGGCCTCGGCCGCCGCGCGCTTCAGGGCGAGCAGGTCGGCGGCGGACGGCAGGCGGCACAGGGCGCTGGCCTCGAAGGGCGGCAGCGGATAGGGGACCGGATTGATCCCGGTGGACAGGTCGATCCAGGGTTCCGGCGCGTCCGGAAACATCGTCCGCGCCGCGTCGAGATCGCCACCGTGAAACACCGGGGGCGGATTTTCCTCATCCGTCTCGTTTGCGGGAATCGCAGACACTTCGATGCCTTGGACCAGCCTCACGCACCCGCCGGACGCCCTCGCGATCCTGTGCCTCGCGCTGGCGATCGAGGCGGCGGCCGGCTATCCGGACCGGCTCTACAGGGCGCTCGGCCACCCTGTCACCTGGATCGGCCGGCTGATCTCGGCCCTCGAGGCCGGACTGAACCGCGGTAGCCAGGCACGGCGGCGCGCGGGGGGCGTCGCGGCCTTGCTGTCGCTGATCATGATCTGCGCGCTCACCGGGATCATGGCGACGATGCTCGCGGCGACGGCCGGACGAGTGGCGTCGCTGCTGCTTGCTGCCATCCTCGCCGCGAGCCTGCCCGCCCAGCGCAGCCTGCACGACCACGTCGCCCGCGTCGCCCGCGACCTGCGCATCGAAGGCCTCGCCGGCGGCCGAAGGGCCGTCTCGATGATCGTCGGCCGCAATCCCGAAACCCTGGACGAGGCCGCTATCTGCCGGGCAGCCATCGAGAGCCTATCCGAGAACTTTTCGGACGGCGTCGTCGCGCCCGCCTTCTGGCTCGGGCTCGGCGGCCTGCCGGGCGGCATAATCTACAAGGGGATCAACACAGCCGACAGCATGATCGGCCACCGCACACCGCGCCACGCCGCATTCGGATGGGCCTCTGCCCGCCTCGACGATCTCGTCAATCTGCCGGCATCGCGGCTAACGGCTCTGCTGCTGATCGCCGCTGCCATGCTCCATCGCGACGCCTCACCGGCAGGCGCCTGGCGCGCCGTGCGGCGTGACGCCGGCTTTCACCGCTCGCCCAATGCCGGCTGGCCGGAGGCGGCCATGGCTGGCGCGCTCGGCCTTCGTCTCGCCGGGCCGCGGATCTACGGCGACACGCGTGTCGAGGATGCCTGGATGGGCGACGGCCGGGCAGACGCCGGGCCCGGCGACATCTCGCTTGCACTCGCCCTGTACCGGACGAGCTGCTTGCTGCTGATAACGCTGGTTGGAATTCTGGCGGCCACGGCATTCCTCGCCGATCGACTCTGACGCCGTGCGCCGGATAGAGCCTGCGTCCATGGCTGCAGCCGCCCTCCCGTACCAAACCCGCCGCGCAGCCCTGCTCGGTTTGGGCAGCCTGCTGGCCAGTGCGCCAGTGATGGCGCGCCCAGTGCCTGCGGCGATGCCGGCGAAATGCGCAGGCGCCTTCGTCGATTGGGGTGCAGCCGGGCGAGAGACCAACGTTCGGCTGTGGGAAGCCTCACTGAGGCAGCCGACCTCCTCCGTCCCCGCCATGGACTTTTACGGTCAGGCCACCTGGGAGGATTTCCATCGTCTCGACTGGCTTCCGGCATTCTGGGCCAAGGCCAATCCGAGACGCCGCATGGTGTGGTCGATACCACTGACCGTGGCCGGGACCGACATCATCTCGGTCGGAGAGGGCCTTCACGACGAGCCCTTCCGTGTCGCGGCACGAGCCATCGCCGCAGCGCAGCCGGAAGCGGCAATCCGCATCGGCTGGGAGATGAACGTGGCTGGAAGCTTGTGGCTCGCGGCCGACCGCGAGCAGGATTACATCCGCGCCTACCGGCACGTCGTCCAGCTATTCCGGCAGGCATCTGCCCGCTTTCGATTCGATTGGTGTCCCGGGTGGGGAGCGCAGGCGATGCCGGCCGAACGTGCCTATCCCGGCGATGACGTCGTCGATGTCGTCGGTCTCGACATCTACGATTTTCGCAGCGAGCGCGAGGCCGAGGCACGCTGGATCGCCGAGGACTTGGAAGGACCGTCCGGTCTGCTCTGGCACCGAGCCTTCGCGCGCCGCCACGGCAAAGCGATGAGTTATCCCGAGTGGGGCATAGGGCAGGCAGGCGATAATCCCGTCTTCGTTCAGCGAATGGCCGACTGGCTCGCCGAACATTCGGACAAAATCGCCTACGCGCTCTACTTCAATGTCGACGGCGCCTGGCCGACGCGAATAGACGACGGCCGCTTTCCGCGATCCGCAGAGGCCTTGCGCGAGCGGTTCTCCGGCACAGGCTGAAAATCTCGAAAAATTCTGGCCAACTTCGCGATTAACGGTACCGAACGGAACTTCGGCTCGACCTGTCGAAGCTGCCGAAAACCTCTGCTAGTTCTCGGCAAAGCTGCCAGAACCTGTGCTCTTCGCACCATGGCCGCTGACCGTCAGCCGTCCGGAGCCAAGCTGTGCCTGCTGTCCAAGCGTCGACGGTTCCAGCTCCTCAGCCGCGCCTCCTGGAGATCGACGCGCTGCGCGGCCTCGCTGCTCTTCTCGTCGTGCTCTACCACTTCACCGTCGGTTATGGCGCGGAGTTCGGCTGGCCCGGCTCGCCTCCGAGCCTGATGTTCTCGTCGGCCCAGGTCGGTGTCTCGATCTTCTTCGTGATCAGCGGCTTCGTCATTGCAATGACCCTCGAGCGATCGGAAACGGTATCCGATTTCGCGCTCAGTCGTTTTGCGAGGCTCTATCCGCCGTTCTGGACCTGTGCACTGATGACCACGGCGCTGATCGTGTTCACAGGCTTCAACCCCTTTCACCTGACCGCAGCCGGGTTCCTCGCCACGCTGACGATGGCGAACGGCATCATCGATCTGCCGTTCGTCGATCCATCCTACTGGACGCTGACGCGCGAGCTTCTTTTCTACGCGTTCATGGCGACGGCATTCTACGGTGCAGGCTCTCGTCGCCTCACTCCCGTGATCCTCGGCTGGGTGCTGGCGACATCGGCCTACAACGTCCTCGTCATGGACGAGAACATCTACGGATGCCGCACCGGCGCCAGTTGCGGCGCCATCCTTCTCAACGCCACCTTCGCGCATCTTTTCGCAGCGGGGGCCATGCTGCACAAACTCCACGCGGGCGATCGCTCGCCTCTCGTCATCATGACGCTCGTGACTGCCATCCTTGCCGGCAGCATCTCGTTCTGGCCGGTTCAAGGTTTCCAGCCGATGCTCGCGCTGAAAGCCGCGCTCTACGTCGCTCTAGTGGCCGGTGCCGCCTCCGGACGGGTGCGGATCCTGCGCAACCGGCCGATTATCTTTCTCGGAGCGATTTCCTACAGCCTCTATCTGCTGCACCAAGTCATCGGCGAGGAGGTCATCCGCGTTCTCGTAGAGCGCGGGCTCCACGCGAACGTGGCGATCGCGCTTGCATTGACCGTCGTGCTCAGCCTGGCCGCGATCGTGTGCTTCGGCGTCGAGCGTCCTGCGCAACGTGCCATACGCCAGTTCTACGCCCGGCGCCGTGCTCGGGCTGATACGCCAAGATCCGAAGCAGCCATCCTTCCGGCCGTGCAAAGTCCGCGACTGCTCTGAGTGAGTCTTTGCAGATCAGCAAGCGGCCTTTGCCAGGACGGCCGCGTAACTCGTGTCAAACTGCCGCCAGCGCCAGAAGTCCGTCGCAATCGAGATGAGCTTCGAGATGGTCCGCGAAGGCATCGAGCACCGTCTCGATCCCCGCCTCGTAGGAAGCACCTCCCGGCGGCGCGCCGAGGCGCATCAGCCAAGCTGCCCGCTGACAATCGTCTGCGAACAACCCGTGCACGTACGTCCCGCTGACGAGCCCATCGGCCGACACCGCTCCATCGGGTCGGCCATCGGCGAACCGCAGGAGCGGCCGCGCGGCATCGGGGCCACTCGTATCACCGACATGCATTTCGTAGCCCGCGAAGCTCACGCCATCTGCGAGACTCGAGCCGGCAACCGCGACGAGGCGCTTTGCCGGCGTCATCACGGTCTCCACATCGAGAAGACCTAACCCTTCGATGGACCGCGGCTCACCCTCGATCCCATCGGGGTCCGAGATACGCTGACCCAGCATCTGGAAGCCGCCGCACAGACCGATCACCCGGCCGCCGCGCCTGACATGAGCGCGGATATCGACGTCCCAGCCCTGCGCCTGGACGAAGAGGAAGTCGTCGATCGTCGTTTTCGAACCCGGCAACAGGATCAGATCGGCGTTTCCCGGAAACGCCTCGCCGGGCCGCACCCAGACCACCTCGACACCGGGCTCCTGCCGCAGTGGGTCGAGATCATCGAAATTCGCGATATGCGGCAGCACCGGCACCGCTACGACAGCCCCCTGCCCCGTTCGGGCGATCAGTGGCCCGAGAGCCATAGCGTCTTCTGCCGGCAGGCGTGCCGCGGCGTGGAAATGCGGGACGAGTCCGAACGGGGTCCAGCCGGTCGCCTCGGCGATCATCGCCATACCGTCGGCAAAGAGGCTCGGATCGCCCCTGAAGCGGTTGACGATGAAGCCGCGGATCATTGCCGCGTCGTCTGGACCGATCACCGTCTTGGTGCCGACGAGGCTGGCGATAACGCCACCGCGATCGATGTCGCCGACCAGCACGACCGGCGTATCCGTGGCGCGCGCAAAGCCCATATTGGCGATGTCGCCTTTGCGCAGGTTGATCTCGGCCGGCGAGCCGGCGCCCTCCACGAGTACGATATCGGCCTCGCCCTTGAGATGCTCGAAACTCTCGATCACCGATGCGAGCAAGCGCGGCTTCCAGGACTGGTACTCTCGCGCCTTTGCGGTACCGACCATATGGCCCTGGACGATGACCTGGGCGCCGACGTCGCTCTGAGGCTTCAGGAGCACCGGGTTCATGTGGACCGAGGGCGCGACGCGCGCGGCTCGCGCCTGGAGCGCCTGGGCCCTTCCGATCTCACCGCCATCGGCCGTCACAGCGGCATTGTTCGACATGTTCTGCGGCTTAAACGGCCGGACACGCAGTCCACGCCGAGTGAAGACACGTGCCAGACCGGCAACGATCAGTGACTTGCCGACGTCGGATCCGGTGCCCTGGATCATGAGGGCGCGGGTCATTGCCAATCAGTGCTCCAAACCGACAGAGTCGCGGCTCATCTCCGGAGCCGCTGCAAAGCTTCACGGTCGTCGACCGCATAGCCAGCCGCAGCTCCGCGACCAAGGTCAGCGAGGTCGACATGAGGGATCAGGAGATTCGATCGGCTCTGGATCAACACTGGGCTGCGTCCGACGTGAACGACTTCGAGGAAGAGCACAAGATTTACAGGGACGACGCGGTGCTGGATTACCCGCAATCAGGCGAGCGTATCCGAGGTCGGAGCAACATCCAGTCGTCCCGTGCCGCGCAGCCGAACCAGAAACGCTTCGCAATCCGCCGCATTACGGGCACGGGCGACCTTTGGGTCACCGAGTACGTCCTGACTTACGATGGGAAGCCGTCCTACACCGTGAGCATCATGGAGTTCCTCGACGCGCAGGTTGTCCGCGAAACGCAGTATTTCGGAGATCCGTTCGAGCCAGGGGCTTCGCGCGCTCGGTGGGTCGAGAAGATCGGCTGAAGCTGCCGCTGCTCGGGGAGCCGGGCAGGCAGCCGAAAGCGGCCATCAAAACTCGATCCCCTCCTGCGCCTTCACCCCTGCCGAGAAGTGGTGCTTCACGTTCCCCATCTCGGTGACGAGATCGGCGGCCTCGATCAGGGCCGGCTTGGCGTTGCGACCGGTGACGACAACGTGGAGGTCGGGGCGCCGCGACTTCAGCGCAGCAACGACGGCATCAACGTCGAGATAGTCGTAGCGCAAGGCGATGTTCAGCTCGTCGAGAATGACCAGGCGAATACGCTCGTCGGCAAGGAGACGTTCCGCCTCCGCCCAGGCCTGCCTTGCAGCGGCGATATCACGGGCCTTGTCCTGGGTCTCCCAGGTGAAGCCCTCGCCGAGCGTGTGCCAGTCTATCCGGTCCCCGAAGGCCTTGAGGGCGTGCTTCTCGCCCGTGTCCCAGGCGCCCTTGATGAACTGCACCACGCCGACCCGCCAGCCGCGGCCGAGCGCGCGCAGCATCAGCCCCCAGGCCGCCGTCGACTTGCCCTTGCCGGGGCCGGTATGGACGATGAGCAGGCCTTTCTCGATGGTCTTTTGGGCGACCTCAGCATCCTGCACGGCCTTGCGCTTGGCCATCTTTTCGCGATGGCGATCGTCGTCGCTCATGATGGGTTCCCCGGATTTTCAGGCGATGGTTTCACGGTCATGGGCAATCCGGCGACCATGAAGACGACGCGATCGGCCGTTGCGGCCAGCCGCTGGTGCAGGCGCCCGGCCTCGTCCCGAAAACGCCGGGCGAGTGCGTTATCGGGCACGATGCCGAGACCGACTTCATTACCGACGAGTACGAGCGGACCGGTAGCTGCGGCGCATGCCTCCGAGAGCGCGCACACCGCGGCGGCCAAGTCGACCTCGGCGAGCATTACGTTTGTCAGCCAGAGCGTGAGGCAATCGACCAGAACCGGCCCGTGGGCCTCGCAGACCGCCTGAGGCAGATCAATCGGCACGTCGCGCGTGATCCAGTCGGCCGAGCGCCTTTGGCGGTGAATCGCGATGCGCTCGCGCATCTCGTCGTCCCAGGCCTGCGCGGTGGCGAGATAAGTCCAGGGGCCGGGGGCAGACTCGATCAGCCGCTCGGCATGAGAGCTCTTGCCGGAGCGGGCTCCTCCGAGGACCAAAGTCATGCGAGGCGGCACCATGGGCCGATCCTGTGCCAGAAGCCGTCGGCATGGCGCAATGGCGCTTTGCAACCATCCCGTGAGCAGGCTAGAAGCGGTTCTGACGGTGCCCTGGCGACGGGGTGAAAAGGGAATGCGGTGAGAGATCCGAGAGGATGTCGATCCCGCGGCTGCCCCCGCAACTGTAAGCGGCGAGTTTCTGCCGAGAGCCACCGGAGCGATCCGGGAAGGCGGCAGGCGCATCGACCCGCGAGCCAGGAGACCTGCCGTCCCCCGTGTTCTCGATGCCGCCGGCGGGGCGGCCGGAGTGAATTGTGATGTCGACCAGCGCTACCCTCCAGACCGCAACGACCGCCTCCGCCAGCGAGAGCACCCGCGCGATCGTGATCGCTGCCCTGCTCGGCCTCGGCCTGGTGTTCATGACGGGCTTTGCCCCGGCTATGGCCCTGCACAACGCCGCGCACGACTTCCGGCACACGCAGAACTTCCCCTGCCACTGACGGCGCTGGGGCCGGCTGCGCAAAAGTGGATTCGGATTTTCACGCGAAGCCTGCCCTCACTCTCTGAATCGCCGGGCAGATCACCATGACCATTCGATTGTTGTCGGCGGCTCTCGTCGCCGGCTTCCTTGCGGCCGTCGTCGCGACGGGCCTGCAGTTCGCCCTCACCTCTCCCCTGATCCTCAAGGCCGAGGTCTACGAGGAGCAGGCAGCAAAACAGGCCTCTCTCGCGTCGCCCTTCGCCGGCCTGATCGTGCCTGCACATGGTGGTGAGCACCACGAGCACGGCGCCGCCGAGGAATGGCAGCCTGCCCCGGGCGTCGAGCGCATGGCCTATACCGGGCTCGCGACGCTCGTCGGCGGCGTCGGATATGCGCTGCTTCTCGGCGCGGCGATGCTCGCACTCCGACGCCAGCCGTCACCCGAGATCGGGCTGGCGTTCGGCATTGCCGGATTCCTATGCGTTGCCCTCGCGCCGGCGATGGGCTTGCCGCCGGAACTGCCGGGCATGGGCTCAGCTCCGCTCGGGATCCGGCAAGCGTGGTGGTTGATGACGGCACTCGCGACCGCCGTCGGCCTCTACCTGATCGCCGTTCGACGCGTGCCATTGACCATTGCGGGCGGGCTCGCGCTGATCATGGCCCCGCACCTTGTCGGCGCGCCCTTCGTCGTCGAGGAATCGCGGCTTCCGGCCGCCCTCGCGGCGCAGTTCGCCGCGCGTTCTCTCGGGATCAGCCTCGTCTTCTGGGCGGTGATCGGTCTCGCCTATGGCTGGGCTTGGCACCTGTTTGGCGAGCGGGAAGCGGCTAGGCGCTCCCATGCCTGACGAGACAATCCTCTACGTCTGTACGACCTGCCGCGCCGAGGGCGACACCTCGGAGACCCGCGCCGGCGCCCGGCTTTTGGCAGCGCTGAAGCAGCAAGCGGCCGGCACGCAAGCTCCGCGGATCGAAGGCGTCGAATGCCTCTCGGTCTGCAAGCGGCCCTGCACGGTCGCCGTCGCCTCGCCCGGCCGCTGGACCTACGTCTACGGCGATCTCGACGCCGAAGCCTCGGCCCAGACGATCCTCGCCGGCATCGGCCTCTATGCCGGCACGGCGGACGGCATCGTGCCCTGGCGCGAGCGGCCCGAAGCGTTTCGCAAGGGCGTCGTCGCCCGCATCCCGCCCTTCACGAGACCCACGGACACACCATGAGCATCGTGGAAAAAATTCCCTGCACGATCGTCACCGGCTTCCTCGGCGCGGGGAAGACCACGCTTGTGCGCCACGTTATGGAGCGCACGGCCGGAAAGCGGCTGGCTATCATCGTCAACGAGTTCGGCGATCTCGGCTTCGACGGCTCCTTCCTCGCTTCCTGCGGCATCGAGGGCTGCAACGAGGATTCGGTGGTCGAGTTGCCGAATGGCTGCATCTGCTGCACCGTCGCCGACGATTTCGTTCCGGCGCTGAACACCCTGCTCGACCGGGCCGATCCGCCCGAGCACATCCTGATCGAGACCTCCGGCCTCGCCCTGCCCAAGCCCCTCGTCCAGGCCTTCCAGTGGCCGGCGATCCGCTCGCGCGTCACCGTCGACGGCGTGATCGCGGTGGTTGACGCACCGGCCGTGGCCAGCGGTTTCTTCGCCGACGATCCAAATGCGCTGGCCAACCAGCGCGCGGCCGACCAGGCCGTCGATCACGACAACCCATTGGAAGAAGTCTTCGAGGACCAGATCCTCTGCGCCGACCTCGTCGTTCTGAACAAGGCCGACCTCATCGACGCCGCCGCCCGCGACAAGGTGCGTGCAGAGATCGAGGAGCATCTTCCCCGCGCCGTCGAGATCGTCGAAACCGAACACGGTCGCATCGATCCGCGCGTGCTGCTGGGCATCCAGGCCGCCGCCGAGGACGATCTCGACGCCCGCCCTTCGCATCACGGCGAGGGTGAGGACCACGACCACGACGATTTCGACTCCGTCGCCATGCCGGTCGGCACCGCCGCGACGGCTGAAGACCTTGCAGCCCGTGTTGCCAAAGCCGCCGAGATCCCCGGCGTGCTGCGCATCAAGGGTTTTGCCGAAGTCACCGGCAAGCCAATGCGCCTCGTCGTCCAGGGCGTCGGCCGCCGCATCGCCCATCACTACGACCGCCCGTGGAAGCCGAGCGAGCACCGCGACGGCCGCCTCGTGGTGATTGGATTGAAGGACTTCGACCAGAAGGCCGTCGCTGCCGCCCTGGCGGGGTGATATAGAGGCACATGCACCTCCTGCGTGTCGACACGGTCTCGCTCGACGAGGGCGAAGTGGCGGTCGATCTCGGGCAAAGCCCGGGCGACATCGTCGTGCTGTCCTTCACAGACAGCGACCTGTCGTCCATTGCGGATGCCTATGCGGCTGAGCCAGAGCTGCCCTCGCTCCGGCTCGCAAAGCTCGCCACCCTGCGCCACCCGATGTCGGTGGATCTCTACGTCGATGCGGTGATCGCGCAGGCAAAGGTCTGCCTGATCCGCTGCCTTGGCGGCCTCGACTACTGGCGCTACGGCATCGAGCGCGCTTCGGCCGCTGCCCGCGCCCATGACGTGCGGTTGGTGGTGCTGCCGGGCGACGACCGGCCGGATGCGCGGCTGGACGCCTTCTCGACCGTGCCCTCCGAGCTGTCCGAAACCGTCGATGCGTATTTCCGCGCAGGCGGCATCGACAACCTGCGCAACCTCCTGCGCCGCCTCGCCGCCGAGGCCGGGCGCGCCGTCGCTTTTGAGGCGCCCCAAGCACTACCGCGCGGCTTTCCCTGGTCGCCAGACCTGGGACCATGCACACTCGAAGCAGCGGAGGCTGCCGCAGGCCCGGGACCTCGCGCGCTGCTGCTCGTCTACCGCTCGGCCGTGCTCTCCGGCGAGACGGCCCCGGCGAGGACGATCGTCGCGGCCCTGCGCGAACGCGGCCTCGGCTGCATCACCCTCGCCATCTCAAGCCTCAAGGATCCCGAGGCCGTCGCTGCGGTGCAGGCTGCGATCCGCGCCAGAAAACCCGACATCATCATCGCTGCCACCGCGTTTTCGGCGCGCGAGGATGCCGGTTTCGTCCTCGACGAGGCGAATTGCCCAGTGCTCCAGGCCTATACGATCGGCGCCTCCCGCGAGGCTTGGCAGGCGTCGGCCCGTGGCATGAACGCCGCCGACCTCGCCATGCAGGTCGCATTGCCAGAATTCGACGGACGCCTCTCCGGCTTCCCGGTCTCGTTCAAGGAAGAGATCGACGTCGTCGATGGATTCATCGGCCGCCGTGCCGTGGCCGATGCGCAGGGCATCGCCGCCCTCGCCGACCGCGCCGCCACCTGGGTTCGTCTCGCCGCCAAGCCGCGGGAAGAACGCCGGATCGCACTGGTGATGTCCGACTATCCCGCCCGTGGCGGACGCGCCGGCTATGCCGTGGGGCTCGACACGCCGGAGAGCGCCCGCGCCATCGCGGAAGACTTGGCGCAGGCCGGCTACGCGGTCGACGCTCTGCCCGATGAGCAGGGTCTCATGCGTGCGCTGACCGAGGGCGAGGCTTGCTTCTCGGTACCGTTCGAAGCGTATCGCGCCTGGTTCGACGACCTCCCAGACGATTTGCGGACAGAATTAGTCGATCGCTGGGGTGAGCCAGAGGCCGATCCGGTCTGCAGCGACGGCGCGTTTCGTTTCCGCGCGATTGCTGCGGCAGCCTCTCGCCCGCATCCTCATCCTGAGGTGCTGCGCGGCAACCTCACGATCTTCCTCCAGCCAGACCGCGGCCGAGCCGTTGACCGGAAGGTTGGCTATCACGACCCCGACGAACCGCCGACGCACGCCTATCTCGCCTTCTATCTCGGCTTGCGCAGCCACTGTGATGCCCTGATTCATCTTGGCACCCACGGCACTACCGAATGGCTGCCGGGCAAGGCCGTAGCGCTCTCGCCCGATTGCTGGCCGGCTCGCGCCGTCGGCGCGTTGCCGGTGGTCTATCCCTTCATCGTCGACGACCCGGGCGAGGCTGCGCCCGCAAAAAGACGTCTCGGCGGCGTCGCGCTCGGTCATCTGACACCGAGCGTCGAGGCCTCCGGCCTAACGCCCGAGGCGGCGGCGTTGCGCGAGCTCGTCGAGGAGTACTCGTCCGCGACCGTGCTCGATCCGCGCCGCGCCGGCCTGATTGCCGCCGCCATCCTCGACGAGGCGGCGCGGGCCGGCCTGCTCGCGGGCGCGGGCATCGCGGCCGACACGCCGATGGCTGATGCACTCACTACGCTCGACGCCCATCTCTGCGATCTCGGCGAGACGCCGATCCGCGATGGGCTCCACGTCTTCGGCCGGGCCACGCCCGATGCGCCGGAGGCCCTGCGTGCCTGCGCCGAAGCCGAGCGCATTGGCCTGCTCGCCGCCCTCGACGGACGCTTCGTGCCGCCTGGCTCAGCCGGCTCGCCCTCGCGCGGGCGCAGCGACGTGATGCCAACGGGCCGGAACCTCACCACCCTAGATCCGCGAAGCCTGCCGACGCGGGCCGCGACCATGCTCGGCGCCAAGGCGGCCGACGCTGTGGTGCGGCGCTACCTGCAGGAAGAGGGCGAATACCCGGCCCGGATCGTCATGGATCTCTGGGCCTCGCCGACGCTTCGCACCGGCGGGGAGGACGTGGCGCACGCCCTCTCGCTGATGGGCGTGCGGCCGACCTGGGACAACGCCACCACCCGCGTCACCGGGTTCGAGGTGCTGCCGCTCGCCGTTCTCGATCGTCCACGCATCGACGTCACCTGCCGCGTCTCCGGCGCCTTTCGCGACACGTTTCCGGACACGCTGGCGCTCCTCGACCGGGCGGCCCGCACCGTCGCCTCGCGCGACGAGGAAGACGTCGAAAATCCCCTCGCCGCCTCGCGCCGCCGGGGCGAATCCGTTGCTCGTGTCTACGGCGCAGCACCAGGGCGCTATGGCGCAGGTGCGGCCGAACTGGCTCTCGACGGAGCCTGGAAACACCGCGCGGATCTCGGCGAAGCCTACATCGCGGCCACCTCGCATGCCTTCGGCGATGCCGAGGCCGGTGATGCAGGCTTCGCGGCGCGCGTGGCCAGCGCCGACGCCTATGTGCACGCTTTCGACGTCGCCGAGCGCGACCTGCTCGACGGCGATGCCGCGGCAGACGCCATGGGCGGTTTCTTCGCAGCAGCCGGGCGCGACGAGGCGGCGCCTGCGCTCTACAGCCTCGACGTCTCCGACCCCGAAAAGCCGCGCGCCCGCACAGCGCGCGAGGACGTCACCCGGCTTATCCACGGCCGCCTCTCGCATCGGCGCTGGATCGACGGACAGCTTCGCCATGGCTGGCGCGGCGCACAGGAGCTTGCCCAAGGGATCGACGCGGTCTTCGTTCTCGCCGCGACCACGGATGCCGTATCGAGCGCCGACCTCGACCGGCTTCACGCAGCCTGGATCGGTGATCTCGACGTCTTCGAGCGCCTGCGCGCGGCCAACCCCGACGCGACCCGCGCCATCCTCGACCGCTTCGACGAGTTGCGCGAGCGCGGCCTCTGGCAGAGCCGTCGCAACACGCCTTCGGCCGAGGTGCTGATGCAGGAAGCCGCGGAGTGAGCGTCGCGCGGCGAATTTTGCCCAGCGAGCCAAGCCGCCGCGGCTGGTGTCCGAGCCTCGCCCGGCCGATGCCC
This sequence comes from Methylobacterium sp. C25, assembly GCF_021352225.1. Lineage (GTDB taxonomy): Bacteria > Pseudomonadota > Alphaproteobacteria > Rhizobiales > Beijerinckiaceae > Methylobacterium. Next base: position 132,775 of record NZ_JAAUVI010000001.1, read on the forward strand.
ACAGGCGATGGCCTGCTCGCGCGCGTGCACCCGCCGCTGGGGATCCTGAGCGCAGCTCAGCTCCGCGCCGTCGCCGAAGGCGCCCGGCGCTACGGCAACGGCCACATCGACATCACGGCGCGGGGCAACCTGCAGATCCGCGGGGTCAGCAACGAAACCGCGTGCGCCTTGGCCGCCCATCTCACCGATACCCGTCTCGGCGACGTCCGCGCCGATGGCGGTCCGCAGCGGCTGACGATGACGAGCCCCCTTGCGGATTGCGATCCCGATGCGCTGATCGACGCCATAGCGCTGGCGCGCGAGATCGAGGCCGTCGGCCTGACGATTGCGGGGCTGCCAGCCAAGATGCTCGTGGCGATCGAGAGCGGGGGGCAATGGGGGCTCGGCGCGTCGGAGGCCGATCTGCTCATCCGACCGACCGGCAGGGATCGCGTCGCGATCGGGTTGGCGACGGACGCCGAGGCACTCTGGATGCCTGAGGTGGCGCTCGATGAGGTGCCGGCTTTACTCGGCCGCATGCTTAACGCCTTCGTCACTACCGAGCACCGCCGCATGCGCGATCTGGACTCGGAAGAGCAGGCAACGATCTGCGCAGTTTGTTCTGAACCCGCACGCGCATCGCCCTCCCCTCTCGGCGGGAGAGGGGAGAAGGTTGGCACACGGGAAGCTGAAACGACGACGGCGATCCTAGACGTCGGGCTCGCTCATTTGCCGGCCGTAACGGCCGTCGTCGTAGAAGCTCCGTTCGGCCGCTGCGACACCTCCGGTTTCGAACTGTTGGCGCAGACCGCTGCGCCTGCGGAGGGCGGTCTTGAAACGTCAGCAAGCCGAGGCTTCGTGATCGTCTTCAGCGAGCCAAAAGAAGCACGAGTTGCGCTCGATGCCCTCGCCACCGCCGGCTTCATCACCGACCCCGCCGATCCCCGCCGCGCCGTCGCCGCCTGCCCCGGCGCCCCCGCCTGCGCCTCGGGAACGACACCCGTCCAGGACCATGCCGCCAGTCTAGCCAAAGCCTTCGCGCCCTTCGCCGCCCGCGGGCTCACGGCCCACGTCTCGGGCTGCGGCAAGGGCTGCGCCCATCCCCGCCCCGCCGATCTCACGCTGGTTGCCGAGGATGGCCGCTATCGCGCGGCGCTCGACGGCGCACCAGGAGATGCACAACAGGCGCCTTGCCTGACTTTCGAGGCGGCGCTCGACCGCGTAAGGAGGGCCGATCCGGCCCGGTCCTTAGCCGGTGCCTTCCCTTCATGACCTCCAGGATTCTTTAGGACGATGCGGCCCCGGCACGACTACATCCGCGACGGCAGCGCAATCTATGCGCGCTCCTTCGCCATGATCCGCGCGGAGGCCGATCTCGCCCGCTTCACGGGCGCAGCCGAGCGCGTCGTCGTGCGCATGATCCACGCCTGCGGCATGACCGACCTGCCGAAGGACGTGGAAGCCTCCGCCGATTTCGCCGAGGCCGGTGAGCGCGCGCTGAAGGCCGGCGCGCCGATCTTGTGCGACGTTCGCATGGTCGCCGATGGCGTCACCCGAAGCCGGCTGCCCGCCCGCAACGAGGTGATCTGTACCCTTGGCGATGCCAGCGTGCCGAACCTCGCCGCGCAGATGCAGACCACCCGCTCCGCCGCTGCGATGGAGCTGTGGCGCGAACACTTGCCGGGAAGCGTCGTGGCGGTCGGCAACGCGCCGACCTCGCTCTTCCGCCTGCTCGAATTGCTCGACGAGGGTGTCGCACCGCCTGCCGCCGTGATCGGCATTCCCGTCGGCTTCGTCGGCGCGGCTGAATCTAAGGAGGCACTCGCCCGCGATGGCCGCGTGCCCTTCATCGTCGTCCATGGGCGCCGCGGCGGCAGCGCCATGACGGCTGCCGCCGTCAATGCACTCGCCAGCGAGGTCGAGTGATGGAGGCGAGCGAGCGCATCGAGGCTGAAAGACTCGAGATGCCTGAGGTGTCGCTCATGGCGAAGACAGGCACGCTCTACGGCGTGGGCATGGGGCCGGGCGATCCGGAGCTGCTGACGCTCAAGGCGTTGCGCGTGCTGGAGCGGGCTCCTGTGCTCGTCCATTTCTGCAAGAAGAGCCGACGCGGCAATTCCCGGACGATCGCCGATGCCGTCGTGAACGATCCCAGCCGCGAGTTTCCGCTGGTCTATCCCTACACGACCGAACTGGCGCCAGATGATGCCGAGTACGTCTCGGCGCTGGCCGCCTTCTACGACGATGCCGCAGCCCGGCTCTCAGACCACCTCGGAGCCGGCCGCGACGTCGCGATCCTGTCGGAAGGCGACCCCTTCTTCTACGGCTCGTTCATGCATCTCTGGCGGCGCCTGAAGGGGCGCTTCCCCATCGAGGTGATCCCCGGCGTGACCGGCATGTCCGGCTGCTGGACGCGGGCCGGCACACCGATCACCTGGGGCGACGACGTGCTCACCGTGCTCCCGGCGACCCTGCCGGAGGACAAGCTGCTCGCGCGCCTGCGCGACGCCGACGCCGCCGTGATCATGAAGCTCGGCCGGCATCTCCCGAAGGTGCGCGCAACGCTCGCCGCGACGGGCCTCCTGCAACGCGCAGTCTATGTCGAGCGCGGCACCATGGCCGGCGAGAGCATCGAGCCGCTGGCCGAGAAAGCCGACGACAAGGCACCATACTTCTCCATGGTGCTGGTGCCCGGCGAGGGCCGCCGCCCGTGACCCGAGGATCGGTAACGGTCATCGGCCTAGGTCCCGGAGATCCGCGCCTGCTGACCCAGGCCGCGAGCGAGGTACTGGCCCAGGCCGAGGATCTGATCGGCTATTTCCCCTACGTAGCCCGCGTTCCCGAGCGCGAGGGGCTGGTGCGGCATGCCAGCGACAACCGCGTCGAAGTCGACCGTGCACGCCATGCGCTGCAACTGGCGGCATCGGGGCGGCGGGTAGCCGTCGTGTCGGGGGGCGACCCGGGTGTGTTCGCGATGGCAGCGGCCGTGTTCGAGGCGGTGGAACACGGCGAGCCCGCTTGGCGCGAGCTCGACATTACGGTCGAGCCCGGCATCACCGCGATGCTCGCAGCAGCAGCGCGGCTCGGTGCACCCTTGGGCGGAGATTTCTGCGCGCTCTCGCTCTCGGATAACCTGAAGCCTTGGGAGGTGATCACCGCCCGGCTGCGGGCCGTATTCCAGGCCGATTTCGTTGTCGCGCTCTACAACCCGATCTCGTCGGCGCGGCCATGGCAACTCGGCCACGCTCTCGGGCTCGCCGCGGAATGTCGCGCCGGCAGCACGCCGGTCGTCTTCGCCCGTGCCGTCACGCGACCGGACGAGGCGATCCGCGTCATGTCGCTCGATGACGCACGCGAGGCCACTGCCGACATGGCGACGGTGGTAATCATCGGTGCCTCCGGCACGCGCTTGATCACGCGAGAAGGCAGAGCACCCTTCGTCTACACCCCGCGCAGTGTGCCGAAATGAGGCTTCGCCGTCATTGCGTGCTTCGTTCGCACTGACGCGTCGGGCGCGGTCAGCCAGCGCTTTGCCTGCCCGGCATCTTGCACCGAAGGCACGTCCGGCACGTCGGGACGCTTGACGATGATGACCGGGATGCCGAGTTCGCGTGCCGCGATGATCTTGGCGTAGGTGGCCGTGCCACCGGAGTTCTTGGTGACAAGCACCTCGGTCCCGGTCTCTTTCAGGAAGGCAATCTCCTCATCCACAGCGAATGGGCCGCGGGCCGAGATCTCCGTGAGTTTCGGCAGCGAAACGAGGTCTCCGACCCGCTCGATCGTCCGAGCGACATAGTCGTGCTGGGGTGCAGCGCCGAACGCTGCGAGCTCCTGACGGCCGATGGTGAGGGCGACGCGGCGCGGCAGGGGACCGAGCGCGGCAGCCGCCTCTGACATATCTGCGACTTCGGTCCAGGCGTCACCTGCTACGGGTTTCCAGGCTGGGCGGCGGATGGCGAGAAGCGGCACGCCAACCTGCGCGCAAGCCGTTGCCGTGTTTTGCGAAATCCGCGCAGCAAAGGGGTGGGTGGCGTCGACGACGCGAGCAATGCGCCCCTCGGTGAGCCATGTCGCGAGCCCCTCAGGACCGCCGAAGCCGCCGATGCGTGTCAAGAAAGCGCTCTTGGCTGGCTTCGACGTGCGTCCGGCGAGCGAGAGCGTCACGGCGAATTGGGCGAGCCCGGAGAGCAGCTTGAGCAACTCCGTGGCCTCGCTCGTACCGCCCAGGATCAGGACGGGTCGTAGCCCTGCCGCGTCCTCGCTCACCTCCATAATCGAACCCCGATCTGCCGATGACCTAGCGGCAGGTCACGCCGTAATCCGAAACATTCGGATAGTCGCCATCACCCACGGTCGTGACGGCGAGAGTGCCGGCCGAGCCACGGTAGTTGAAACCACAATAGCCGAAGCCGGTGCCCGAGCAGCTCTCGACCTCGACAACGCCGCCCTTCACGAGGTCGATCTCGCGGCCCTGCTCTGCGCGGTCTTTGCCGATCTTGCCGGGGACGGGGCTCCAGCCGTTGGAGACGAAGAGCTTTCGCGCCTTGTCGATCGGCACGCCGTAGACATTCGGCACCACGGCCTTGCCGCCGCAGCGCGTCTCCAGGGGCGCGAGTGGCACGAGGTTCGGTGCGCCTTCGCCCGTGATGAGGAGATCGGCAAGCGGCTGACTCAGGTAGTCGCCGCTCCAGATCCGCGCCCGGCCACCCTCGAGCGGCAGAATGCTGCCGATGGTGTCCTTCGCTCCGCGCGGTGCGTAGGCGATGGCAACAAGGGCGTCGCCCCGAAAGATCGCAACGTTGCCATCCGAAAGCAGGCACGAGCCGCTCGTGCCCTGCTCGAACTTGCCGACAAAGCTGATCGCCTGAATGCCATCCGGCAGGGCCACTTCTCCGGTGATGGCCCAACCCTGGCCCGCGACCAACCGCCCGGCGGCGGTCGACGGCTTCTTGGTGAGGTGCTGGCATGACTCGGCGTCTTCGGATTTCGGCGGCGCTTTCGGGATCTCATGCGCAGCTGCAATCGCGAGCGTCTTCACCTCCGAGGTCGGCGCCGCTCCCTGGCTGAGCGCCGGGAACGCGCCGGCGACGAATGGAACTGTCGCGAGTACCCATGCGATGTACCGGCGAACGATTGCCTGCTGTGGCGTCGTCTCGATCCGTTTCGGAAGCACTCGCCCACTCTCCCACGCTGCCGTTGCGCCGAGCTGATACCTCACAGCAAAGCCGCAACCTGTGCGGTGCCACAAGCCGCAACGATCCGAGTCGGCTCCAGAAGGAAGCTGTGGCCGGCTATTTCAGTGAAGCTTGCGAAGCGCGTGCCGATACCGGATTCTGCTTCGGCGAGACGAAAGCACCCGTGACCCCGTTCTGCCGCGACTGCGTGACCGACCAGACGTCCGGGGCCGTGCGCTGCCGGGACTGCGGTTCGCCGCGCCTGCTGCTGCACCCGGCCCGCGACCGGCTCGCCATCGCTCACGTCGATTGCGACGCCTTCTATGCCACCATCGAGAAGCGGGATCACCCGGAGTTGCGCGACCAGCCGGTCATCATCGGCGGCGGCAAGCGTGGCGTCGTCTCGACGGCCTGCTATCTCGCCCGCGTCTCCGGGGTGCACTCGGCCATGCCGATGTTCAAGGCACTCAAACTCTGCCCTGACGCCACCGTCATCAAGCCGAACATGGAGAAGTATGTCGGCGTCGGTCGACAAGTCCGGGCGATGATGTTCGACCTGACGCCGATGGTCGAGCCGGTCTCGATCGACGAGGCTTTCTTGGATCTCTCGGGCACCGAGCGGCTGCACGGCGCGAGTCCGGCGATCTCGCTCGCCCGCTTCGCCAAGAGGGTGGAGGACGAGATCGGGATCACCATCTCGGTGGGACTTTCGGCCAACAAGTTCCTGGCCAAGATCGCGAGCGACCTCGACAAGCCCCGTGGCTTTTCGATCATCTCGGCGGAGGAGGCCGTGGAGTTCCTCGGCCCGCGCTCGGTCGGGATCCTGCCCGGCATCGGCGCATCGGCACGAGAGCGGCTGGCGCGGGCCGGCGTGCGCGTCGTCTCCGACCTGCTGTGTGCCGATCCGAAGCGCTTGCATACGGCACTCGGCCGCGATGCCGATCGGCTGGTCGCGCTCGCTCGTGGCGAGGATCGTCGCGTCGTGAAGACGACCCGCGAAGCCAAGAGCGTGTCCTCCGAGACCACCTTCTCAGCTGACCTCGCCAAGTTCGAGGAGTTGCGGCCGATCCTGTGGCGGCTCTGTGAGCGCGTCTCATCGCGCCTCAAGAAGGCCGAACTCGCCGCCGGCAGCGTGACCCTGAAACTCAAGGACCGCAGCTTTCGACTGCGTACCCGGACCCGCGGCGGCATTGGCCCGACCCAGCTTGCGGACCAGCTCTTCCGGCAAGGCGAGGCGATGCTGCGTGAGGCCTGCGACGGCACCGCGTTCCGCCTCATCGGCATCGGCGGCGGCGATCTCTGCGCTGCCATCCACGCGGATCGTGGCGACCTCGCCGACGGTAGCGTCGCAGCGACCGCCAAGCGTGAGGCCGCGCTCGACCGTGTGCGCGAGAAATTCGGAGCGGCGGTGATCCAGCGCGGCCTCACGTTTCAGCCGGCAGAGGCCGCGCTGAAACCCGACGTCGTACGTTTCAAACGTCCTTGAAGCGCCGCAGCACGGGACCGTCCGCGTGGACCGAATTCCGAGCGCGCGATTGCGTCGGCAGCATCTAGTTGATCACAACTTCGATCAACAACCAAAAGTTATAAACCGGAATAATCACAATACCAGCGATCGTCGACAATCATTAACCTCGCGATGCGATCATGATCATTGCAACGCTGGGGAGCGAAAACTATGATTGAAGACCGACGAGAGCTTCCAAGGTCAGATATATTCAAATTCGGATTTGCAGTCGTCCAGGAAGCTTCTGCGACATACACTTGCATGACCCTCAACGTCACAGATCGCGGCGCAAAGATCGAAGTCGAGGACTCCTCGAAGCTTCCGGACCACTTCTTGTTGGCTCCGACCGAGGACAAGGATCCAAGACCCTGCCGTGTTCTTTGGCGGATCGGTCCCAAGATGGGTGTCGTCTTCACGGATTGAGCGGGCGTCCAGGAAGTTCCGCGAGACGGCTTCCCGATGAGACCCGCCGGAACGTCGTCGGATGAGCGGTTCAAACTCTTAGGGTAGCGGACATCGCTGCAGGATGACGCATGCGAGCGAACCAACGTAGGCGACAGCCATTGCCGTGACGCCTTCTGCCTTCCGTCCTGCGAAACCGCCTAGCGCACGACGGACTGTCCAGATGAGATCGCGCGCCTTCCCATCTGCGCCACGAAATCCACTACGTGCGATGCCGGCCGGGGTTTGCTGAAGAGATAGCCCTGGACCTGTGTACAGCCTTCCCGGCAGACGCTCTCGAACTGCTCCTCGGTTTCGACGCCCTCAGCCGTGACAGTCGCTCCCGTGCGATCGCCGAGACCAACGATGGCCCGCACGATCGCCGCCGTATCTTCGTCACCGATGTCGCGGATGAAGCTGCGATCGATCTTGATCTTGTCGAAGGGGAACCGGCGCAGGTAGCTCAGGCTGGAATATCCCGTTCCGAAATCGTCGAGGGCGATGCGGACTCCGAGGTCGCGCAGCCGGTGCAGGCTGGCCACGACGCTCTTGGCATCGCTCATCAGGACACTCTCGGTGATTTCGAGTTCGAGCCGGTCCGCAGAAAGGCCCGACGCCGAGAGAGCGTCGCGGACGACTTGCTCGAGGCCGGGCTGCGCGAACTGGACCGCCGACACGTTCACCGCGACGCGCAGGTCGTTGGGCCAGGAGGCGGCTTCGCGACACGCCTCCTGCAGCGCCCAGGTCCCGAGCGCCACGATCAGGCCCGTCTCCTCCGCCAACGGAATGAACTCCGCGGGCGGAATGGCGCCGCGCAGTGGGTGGGTCCAGCGCATCAACGCCTCGAACGCGCTCACCGTTCGGCTCGCGGCATCGACGATCGGCTGGTAGTGCAGCAGGAAGCCGCTGCGCAGGACAGCGTCGCGCAGATCGAGTTCGAGCAGCGTTCGCTCGGAAACCTCGGAGCCCATGCCCTCGTCGTAGACGCAGAACGTGTTTCGGCCGGCCTTCTTCGCCCGGTAGAGGGCGATGTCAGCATGCCGGAACAATTGCTCGCCGTCCTTCGATGCGGCAGTACCCTGCACGATCCCCAAGCTCACCCCGATGCTGGCCGAATGTCCGCTCAGGTCGATAGGTTCACCGACGATCTCGATGATGCGTTTCGCAGCGGCCCTCGCGGCACGCGGATCATCCGATTGGCTGAGGATGATCGCGAACTCGTCGCCACCGAGTCTCGCGACGGTATCGACCTTGCGCAACGTCGAGGTCAGCCGCCTGGCGATGACCCGAAGGAGTTCGTCACCGGCCGGGTGACCCAGGCTGTCGTTGACGGTCTTGAAGCGATCGAGGTCACAGGCGAGGATCGCGAAGCCGCCACCGACCCGCCGGACTTTTGTCAGTTCCTGGTCGAGGCGCTCGCGAAAAAGGGCGCGGTTGGGCAAGCCGGTCAACGCGTCGTGCGTCGCCATATGAGCGATCTTCAGCTCCGCTTCCTTGCGGCGCGTGATGTCGATGTGGGTGCCGACGACGCGGAGCGCCCGGCCATCGTGATCGCGGGAGACGACCTTGCCGCGCGCCAGCGTCCAGGCATAGGCGCCGGACTTCTGTCGCAGCCGGTACTCGCATTCGTAGGCGGGCGTGAGGCCGCTGAGATGATCGAGAAACAGCCGGCGCGAGCGCTCGGCATCCTCGGGGTGCACCAGTTCGTGCCAGGTGTCGATATGCGCGACGATCTCGGCTGCCTGATAGCCGAGCATGTCGAACCAATGACTCGACAGTTCGATCTCACCTGTCGCGAGGTCCAGATCCCAGAGGCCGTCGCTGCCGCTGTCAAGCGCCAGGGATAATCTTTCCTCGCTCAAGCGGAGCGCATCCTCGGCCGCGCGACGCTGCGAGACGTCGCGCAGGGAGGCGACATAGCCCGTCGCCTGCCCCTGGGCATCGCGGGTAAGCTTGAATGAGGACTCGACCCAGACCCAGTGCCCGTCCTTGTGCCTATAGCGCTGGATCGTCAGGGCATAGTCGCTTCGACCTTGAGCCAGGTCGTCGAGAATGTGCCGGAACGCCTTCTTCTCGGAGGGATGCACGGTATCGACGGGATGCGTCCCGAGAAGCTCGTCGACCTCATATCCGAGGACGGTCTTGACCGCAGGCGAGACGTAGCGCCGCCGAACCTCGAGATCCAACCAGACGACAATGTCCGTCGTGTTGTCGGCAAGCAGCTTATAGAGCTGCTCCGTCTCTTGAACGGCGGAAGTTCGCGACGCGCGAGACGCGCCTCTTTTGGCTAAAGCCGCAGGCATCATGTGAACGTCGTCAATTTCCGCGATGTCATATCCAGGAGAGGACATTGTCGCTCATCCTGCGAATAATGCGGAAACAACTGGTTCTTGCCCTGCGCCCAAACACAGGCAATCCTGGAAATTAGATTTTCATGCCGCCAAGCAACGGAACGGCTTATTGCCCTAGATTGTAACCGGATTGGCGCGACGAGGCCGAAGTCCCGATTGGCGGTGCCGGCGTTCGAGCGAGATCACGCCGATTGCCGACCTCACCCTGCCGCCGCCTTCTCAAGGGCAGCGACATCGAGCTTGATCATGGTCGTCATCGCCGTGAAGGCGCGGCCGGCGACAGCGGGATCCGGGTCGGCCAGCAGCCGCACCATGATCTCGGGTACGATCTGCCACGGCACGCCCCAGCGGTCGCGCAGCCAGCCGCACGCGATCTCCGATCCGCCATTCGCGGTGAGCGCAGCCCACAGGCGGTTGACCTCTTCCTGATCCTTGCACGTGACGGAGATCGAGGCGGCCGTGCCGTAATCGGCCCGGTTCCCGCCATTCAGCCCCTGGTAGCTCTGCCCGGCGAGGTTGAAGAGGACGAGGATGACGTCGCCGGCCTCGCCGCCCGGCCACTGCGCCGGCGAGCGCTGAACGTGCTCGATAGCGGAGCCAGGAATCAGCGAGGTGTAGAAGCGGGCGGCCTCCTCGGCGTCGCGTTCGAACCAGAGGCAGGTGCTGACCTTCGACATTCCGGGCGTCTCCCTCGAATCGTTCTCGGCGCGCCCCGACGATGCCTGCTTCCGCCCAGCGACAACAGCCGAAGGCCGCGCGCTTCTTCAGCGCGCGGCCTTCGGATGGTCGATCAGCACTGGATAGGTGCAGCTCCGCTCAGGCAGCCTGCATCATCGGGTTGAGCGCGCCAATCAGCTCGTTCTTCACGCGCTCGGCCTGGTCGTTGGCGATCTGGCACGTGCCGGCCGCCTTGTGACCACCGCCTCCATAGCCGAGGCAGACCGAACCGACATCGACGGCGGAGCCGCGGTCGAGGATCGACTTGCCGACGGCGAAGACGGTGTTCTGCTGCTTCATACCCCACATGACGTGCACCGAGATGTCGCAGTCCGGAAACAGCGCGTAGATCATGAAACGGTTGCCGGCGTAGATCACATCCTCTTCGCGCAGATCGAGCACGACGAGCTTGCCGTGTACCCGGGCGCAGCGCTGAAGCTGGGCGCGGAAGAGATCCCGGTGCGCCATGTACATCTCGACGCGCTCCTGAACGTCCGGAAGCGCGAGAACCTGCTCGACGGTGAGGTCGCGGCAATTCTCGATGAGCTGCATCATGAGCTCGTAGTTCGAGATGCGGAAGCTGCGGAAACGGCCGAGGCCCGTGCGCGAATCCATCAGGAAGTTCATCAGGACCCAGCCCTGGGGGTGGAGGATCTCCTCGCGGCTGAACTGGGCGGAATCCGCCTTGTCGACGGCAGCCATCAGGTCCGCGCCGATCTTCGGGAAAGCGGCAGCACCACCGTAATAGTCGTAGACCACTCGGGCGGCCGAAGGAGCGTTCGGGTCGATGACGTGGTTGGCGCGGGTCTCGCCACCGGCGCGCTTGGCCTCGCTCGAATGGTGATCGAAGGCCATGTGGCAGCCTGCAACGTAGGGCAGGTTCGTGATGATGTCGCGATCGGTGATCGGAACGATGCCGTCCTGCATGTCCTTCGGGTGAACGAACTTGATGTCGTCGATCAGGCCGGCCTCGCGCAGCAGCATGCCGCACACGAGTCCGTCGAAATCACTGCGCGTCACCAGCCGGTAGGTTTGCTTGGACATGGATGATCGGTCCTTTCCTGCTCTCGGAAAAGACTTTCTCGGTTGCACCTTAAGACGAGGTAAGAAGATCGGCCGGGTTCAAAAAATGGAAAACAAATCGACACCGTCGCGTCTGGCATCGGCATGTTCCAGGCGACACTTCTTCAAGACGGCGTTCGGCAGAGCCTTCACGCGTCGCCGTCTCGGTCAGCGGCCCATGCACGTTTCGAAGAAGCGACGTTCCTGGCCGGGATCGGCGTGCTTGTCGTAGGCGTAGTCGCGTGCCCGCGTCCGGCAGACGGCCTCGCCGGCATTGGCCGGCGTCGCGGTCGCGGCACTGGTCTGCGTCCCGCGAGAGCGGCGCGCAAAAGACGGTGAGGCCGAAGCCAGCGCAACGGCGGATGCGAGCGCGACAATTGCCAGCACTCTGAGGCTGCACAGGCAACCGCCGGACATCCGGCGCGGCGTCGATCTGGTCCAGCCCAGAACCGCGATGGTGAACGCCACGGCAAGGGCCAGCGTCCCGGAACCAAGCAGCGTCATGTCGGTGACCGTCCAAAGAAGAGCGAGCGGCAGCTTCTCTGGGGGGCTTTCGTTTCTGGCCGATGTCCGGCCCCGGCGTGCCACGACTGGCTATGCCGGAACCTGTGCGTCGGGTGCTTTGCAGCCTTGCCGATCGGCATTGCCGCAGTCGCGAGGAACGAGTGCCGGCTACTTCCCGCACTCCCCTTCCGCTTTCGGATCGGCCTTGGCCATGTCGAAGCGGCTGACAGTGCCATCGATGGCGAAGTCGCCGTAATCGAGGTGGATCGCGCCGCTGACGCCGTTCTCGTAGAGGTCGAAGCTCAAGGTGTAGATCGGAGTGCGTTCACCTTCGCCCTGCGTGAAGTAGCTGAGCGTCACCGGCCAGCGGCGCATCTTGGCCATCTCACCCTCCCGCAGAGGCTTGTCGCGGTCGGTGTTGGCTGCCGCGGGTGTGGCGGAGGGCCGCCCGATCACGGCCAGCGTGTCGTAGACCTTGCGTCCGTCGTCGGAGCCGTCGAACACTTTCACCGCAACCGTGGTCTCGCCCTTCCGGGCGGCCTCGATCAGCCTCAGCATGTGATGGCTCGGAAACAGCACCGTGCCGTCGACCTTGTACTGGTCGCGCTTGGGCTCCTTCAGCTTGACCTTCACACCCTCGTCGGAGGCCTCGGCCGTTCCGTCGATCGCCGGAGACGGCACGTTATTGAGGACAGCGCCGGTCTTGAAGCGCAGACTTTTGCCGTCGCCGGTCTCGTAGGTGGTGTTACGCAGGTCCGACGTGCGCTCTCCGGTCTCGCCGGAGGAAAGGATCGTCACCTGCCGGGTCTGGATCGTGTAGCCCTTGCAGGCATCCCCCGAGAAATCGATGACGATCCGTCCCTGTGCGGTCTCGACCGCGCGGGTGCCCTCGCTCTTGGCGAGGGACAGGTCGTAGACCGCACGATGGTTGGCGAGCCGGATCGGCGCGTCGGCGGGCGTGGCGGGTGCGCCTTGCGCCGGTGCGGCGCCGGCGGGCATCGCGGACGCGAGGAATGCGAAGGCGGTCGCGTAGCGAAGGCGCATGATATCTCCCGAAGGACTGTGTTCGTGGCACCAGAGAAACCCGGATCGTGGGCATTCTGGGGCCGGATCGTGGGCCGGTCCGCCTCTCACATAGGTGCTTGATCGCGCACGACAAACCTGCGCCGCGCCACGTCGAGAATACTATCCGATCGCAATTGCAAGCCCAAATATGCGTCCCACGGCAACAAAAATCGAAATTATTATCTTGACGCCACGCTCAGCCGAACAATCCCGACTTTTTGGAATGTCTCGAAATCTGCATTGTGCCCGATGTGGATCGTTGTTTTCGCGCACTTGACGTACGAAATCCTATTGAACGCTTCTCATGCCGGAAATTTCCAGCCGCGCAACAAGCTTTGTCGGTGGAAACCGTCACCGTACTAAACGCGACGCTTGCACCGGTAACGAGCCCTCCTGTAGGGTCCATCCGTCCACCGGGAGAGGGCTCGGCGGACGTCATCGACAGGTCGCCGGAACGCGCGTGGCGGGCTTGTTGCGTATCGCCAACCAACACGACTGCGCGGAGCACCGGGCCATCGATGAGCGCGATTGAATCGGAGGGGGCCATGGTGGAAGCAATCCCGAGCTGGACGGACGAGCGCGTCGAGCTGCTCCGCCGCCTGTGGGAAGACGGCCTGAGTGCGAGCCAGATCGCGGCTCAGCTCGGCGGCGTCACCCGCAACGCGGTCATCGGCAAGGTGCATCGTCTTGGCCTCGCCGGCCGAGTGAAGCCGAACGGCGCCGGCCAGGTTACCGGCCGCAAGAAGGTGGAAACGGAATCTGAGGCCGCCGTCGCGCTCGCCAGCGAGCAGACCATCTCCGAGCCGCCGGCGGTGATCTCGCATCGACCGGCTCCGTCGTTCCCGATCACGCCGCCGCCCGCAGCCAGGGAGCCGAACGGCCTCGCCGTCTCGGAGCGGGTCACGATCATGGATCTTCGGGAGTCGATGTGCCGCTGGCCGCTCGGCGACCCGACCTCGCCGGATTTCCGCTTCTGCGGCGGTCGCGCGATCACCGGCCTGCCCTATTGCACGCAGCATGCGCAGATTGCCTACCAGCCTGCCGCCGAGCGCAAGCGCGACCGCCGCGTTGCCGGCATCCGCTAGATTGTCGGAATTGCCCGGCGCTGTGGCGCCGGCCCGAAGCCGTCGGATGATCGTCCGGCGGCTTTGTTGTGCCGCGGGAGGTTTCAGACTTCCGTGAACATCTCGTCGAACGAGTAGCCGGAACCGCGCACGGTACGGATTGGATCGCTCTGCTTGGGCCGGTTGATGGCCTTGCGCAGGCGACCAACATGCACGTCGACGGTGCGCTCGTCGATATAGACGTCGTGGCCCCAGACACCATCGAGGAGCTGCTCGCGTGAAAAGACCCGCCCGGGGCTGCGCATCAGGAATTCGAGCAGCTTGAACTCCGTCGGGCCGAGATGGATCTCGCGGCCCGAGCGGCGGATGCGGTGGCTGACCCGATCGAGCTCGATGTCGCCGGCCAGGAGCGTCCCCGCTACATGGGCCGGCTTGGTCCGGCGCAGAAGGGCTCTGACCCGAGCGAGCAATTCAGGCACCGAGAACGGCTTGACGATGTAGTCGTCGGCGCCCGTGGCGAGGCCGCGGACGCGATCGCCCTCCTCGCCGCGCGCCGTCAGCATGATGACGGGCAACTGCTCGGTCTCGCGGCGGGCGCGGATGCGCCGGCACAGCTCGATCCCCGACAGACCCGGCACCATCCAGTCGAGCAGGATGAGGTCGGGAAGCTGCTCGCGCAGCAGCAGGTCGGCTTCGTCACCGCGCGCCGCGCAGGTGACCTCGAAACCTTCGGCTTCGAGGTTGTAGCGCAGCAGCGTCGTGAGGGATTCTTCGTCCTCAACGATCAGGATTTTGGCGTGCATTGGCCGGCCGGCTGAGTAGAGGGGAGCGCTCTAATCCTATGCGCCCGGCTTGACCGTCGCATAGTTCGACGCATCATTCTTCGGGCGCTCTCCCGCCAAAGTTTCACCTGTGACGAGATAATGGATCGTCTCGGCGATGTTGGTGGTGTGATCGCCGATGCGTTCGACGTTCTTGGCGCAGAACAGGAGATGCGTGCAGAACGAGATGTTGCGCGGATCTTCCATCATGTAGGTCAGGAGTTCGCGAAACAGCGAATTGTAGAGCGCGTCGATCGCGCCATCGCGCTCCCAGACGTTGTGGGCGGCGTCGAGGTTGCGGCTCGCATAGGCGTCGAGCACATCCTTGAGCTGCTCCTGCACGAGGTCGCTCATGTGCTCCACGCCGAGCACGATCTTCTGCGGCTGGGTCTGGTCGGCGATCGCAACCACACGCTTGGCGATGTTCTTGGCGAGATCGCCGATCCGCTCGAGGTCGCCCGAGACACGGATGCCGGAGATGGTCTCGCGCAAGTCGATGGCGAGCGGCTGGCGGCGCGCGATGAGCAGCACCGAGCGCTCCTCGATCTCGCGCTGAAGCACGTCGAGACGCTTGTCGGAGGTAATGACAGTCTGAGCCAGCGCCGTGTCGCGACGGACCAACGCCACCGTGGCGTCGGCCATCATCTTCTCGGCGACGCCGCCCATCTCCGCGATCTGGCGGCGAAGGTCTTCGAGATCCTGGTCGTAGGAAGAGACGATATGTTCGGACATGTACGGGCTCCGGCGCGGGCCAGTTCGATAGGAGACGACAGGCTCAGCCGAAGCGGCCGGTGATGTAGTCCTGCGTCTGACGCTTTTCGGGGTTCATGAACATCTTGGTGGTCGGCGCGAACTCGATCAGCTCGCCGAGATACATGAAGGCCGTGAACTGCGAGATGCGGGCGGCCTGCTGCATGTTGTGCGTCACGATCACGATCGTGAACTCGTTGCGCAGCTGCTCGATCAGCTCCTCGATGCGGCCCGTGGAGATTGGGTCGAGGGCCGAAGTCGGTTCGTCGAACAGAATGACCTCGGGACGCTGGGCGACCGAGCGGGCGATGCAGAGGCGCTGCTGCTGACCGCCGGAGAGGCCGGTGCCGGCCTGCTTCAGCTTGTCTTTCACCTCGTCCCACAAAGCCGACTTGCGCAAGGCGTCTTCGACGCGGCCATCGAGCTCGGACTTCGGCAGACGCTCGTAGAGGCGCAGGCCAAAGGCGACGTTGTCGTAGATCGACATCGGGAAGGGCGTGGGCTTCTGGAAGACCATGCCGACGCGAGCGCGCAGCTCGTTGAGGTCGATCTTGGGGTCGAGCACGTTCTGGCCGTCGAGCAGGATCTGGCCGGTGGCGCGCTGCTCCGGATAGAGCGAGTAGATCCGGTTGAAGGTGCGCAGCAGCGTGGACTTTCCGCAGCCCGACGGGCCGATCAGCGCAGTCACCTGACGGTCGTGGAAGTTCAGGTTGACGTTCTTCAGGCCGTGGAACTGGCCATAATAGAAGTTCAGGTCCTTGACCGCGATGCGGACCGGAGCGGTCTCGTCGGCGGGGTTGCGGCTGGTGAGCTGGCTGCTCAGCGTGGAAGTCGGGCTCATGGTGTCAGAGTCCTTGGCGGGTTGCAGGGCGGGCCGCGCTCAGCGCGCCCGCTGATCCTTGACGACGATGCGCGCGATCACGGACAGCGCGAGGATGGTGATCGTGATCAGCAGCGCGCCGGACCAGGCGAGCCCCTGCCAGTTCGAATAGGGCGAGAGGGCGAACTGGTAGATCATCACCGGCAGGTTCGGGATGCCGCCGAGCAGGTTGGCGTTGAACCAGTTGTTGTT
This sequence comes from Methylobacterium sp. C25, assembly GCF_021352225.1. GTDB lineage: Bacteria > Pseudomonadota > Alphaproteobacteria > Rhizobiales > Beijerinckiaceae > Methylobacterium. Next base: position 149,282 of record NZ_JAAUVI010000001.1, read on the forward strand.
GTTCAGCGCGGTGAAGAGCAGCGGCGCGGTCTCTCCGGCGATGCGGGCGAGCGCCAGAATGATGCCGGTGACGATGCCAGCCGAAGCGGCCCGCCAGGTGATCGTCTTGATCACGTGGGAGGGCGGAGCACCGAGCGCGGCACCGGCCTCACGCATCTGGCTCGGGACGAGACGCAGCATGTCCTCGGTGGTGCGCACGATGACCGGGGTCGCGATGATGGCGAGCGCCACGCCGCCAGCCCAGCCCGAATAGCTCCCCATCGGCCGCACCATCAGGGTGTAGACGAACAGGCCGATCAGGATCGACGGCGCCGAGAGCAGGATGTCGTTGAGGAAGCGGATCACATCCGCGAGCTTCGAGCCGCGACCGTATTCGGCGAGGAAGGTTCCGGCCATCAGGCCGACCGGCGTCGCAATCACGATGCCGAGGAAGGTGAGCACCATGCTGCCGACGATGGCGTTGGCGATGCCGCCGCCTTCCGTGCCCGGTCCGGGCGTCGGCTGGGTAAACAGCAGGGGCGAGAAGCCCTTCACGCCCTCGACGATGAGCATGAGCAGGATCGAGCCGAGCACCAGGATGCCGAGCATCGTCGCCGCGGTGCTCGCGGTGATCAGGATCTTGTCGGCGACGCGGCGGCCGGGGCGCACCCGGTTGGCGCGAAGCGAGGGCGCACCGGCCGGGGCCGGGGCGAGGATAGGGTTCTGGGCGTCCATCGGTCGAGGCTCCTGTCGCTCAGGCGACCTTCGCGCGGCGCGTCAGCAGCCGGGCGATGATCAGGACGATGAAGGTGATGACGAAGAGCAGGCAGCCAAGCGCCATCAGCGCGTTGAGCTGCATGCCATCGGCCTCGTTGAACTCGTTGGCGATGCGCGAGGCGATGGTCGAGCTCGGATCGAAGATAGAGGCCGACAGGCGATTGGCGTTGCCGACCACGAACGTCACCGCCATGGTCTCGCCGAGCGCGCGGCCGAGGCCGAGCATGATCGCGCCGATGATCGAGACCGAAGCCTGCGGCACCAGGACGTGGCGAACGACTTCCCAAGTGGTGCAGCCGATCCCGTAGGCGCTCTCACGCAGCACGGTTGGGATCTGGTCGAGCATGTCGCGGGTGATCGAGGCCACGAAGGGCACGATCATGATCGCGAGGATGATGCCGGCGGTGAGCACGCCGACGCCCGACGGGACGCGGGCATAGAGGATGGTGCCGACGATCGGCAGCCCCTCGACCACGTTCGAGACCGGGATCTGGATGTAGCGCGCGAAGAGCGGGGCGAAGATGAACAGGCCCCACATGCCGTAAATGATGCTCGGCACCGACGCGAGCAACTCGATCGTCATGGCGACGGGCTTACGGGCCCAGCCCGGGCAGAGCTGCGTCAGGTAGACCGCGATACCAATGGAGATCGGCACGCCGATCAGCAGGGCGAGGAAGGCCGAGGCGAGCGTGCCGATCACGGCGACGAGGGCACCGTACTGCTCGGTGCCAACGTTCCAGGCGCTCGAGGTGACGAAGCCGAAGCCGAATTCCCGGAAGGCGGGCCAGCCCCCGTAGACGATCGAGCCTAGGATGCCGGCGAGCACCAGCAGGACCAGCATGGCGGAGCTGACGGCGGCCAAGTGGAAGGCGCGGTCGAGCCCCCTGCTCGGCTTGGTTCGGCTCGAGCGTGTGTCGCTGGCCAGGGCGATCTGTTCGGTCAAAGCGGTCATCCGCTGATGCTCTTGGGTGCGGGGCGTTTAACGCGGGCGGGCATACGAGGCGAGCGCAAGGGTCTGCGTTCATCGCCCCTCCCCTTCCGGGAGCGGGGCGAGATGGCTCCTCCCCGAGCGGGGAGGAGCCGGGTCGGGTCAGAGGACGGGCTTGCCGTCCTTGGTCTGGATGGTCTTCCACTCGTCGTGGATCAGGCCGACGACGTTGGCCGGCAGCGGCACGTAGTCGAGATCGGAGGCGAGCTTGCCGCCGTTCTTGTAGGCCCAGTCGAAGAACTTGAGCACGTCGGCCGTCTTGGCGGCGTCAGCGGCTTCCTTGTGGACCAGGATGAAGGTCGCGGCGGTGATCGGCCAAGCGTCGTCGCCGGCCTGGTTGGTCAGCGAGATGCCGAAGCCCGGAGAGGCCTTCCAATCGGCGCTGGCGGCAGCGGCCTGGAAGGCCTTGTCGTCAGGCGTCGGGTACTTGCCGGCCTTGTTCTGGATCAGGGCATAGGCAAGCTTGTTCTGCTTGGCGTAGGCGGACTCGACGTAGCCGATCGAGTTCGGGACCTGCTTCACGTTGGCGGTGACGCCCTCGTTGCCCTTGCCGCCCTGACCGGCCGGCCAGGAGATCGTCGTCGCAGCGCCGAACTCCTTCTTCCAGCCCTCGGAAACCGACGACAGGTAGGTCGTGAAGATGTTCGTGGTGCCGGAGGCGTCCGAACGGTAGACCGGGGTGATGTTCGCCTCGGGAAGCTTCAGCCCCTCGTTGAGCTTGGCGATCTTCGGGTCCGACCACTTGGAGATCTTGCCGGCGTAGATGTCGGCGATGATGTCGCCGGTGAGCTTGAGCTTGCCAGGCTCGAGACCGGCGATGTTCACCACGGTCACGACGCCGCCCATGACGGTCGGGAACTGGATCAGGCCGTCCTTCGCGAGTTGCTCACCCTTGAGCGGAGCATCGGTCGCGCCGAAATCGACGGTCTTGGCCTGGATCTGCTTGATGCCGCCGCCGGAGCCGATCGACTGATAATTCAGGCCGTTGCCGCTCTCCTTGCGGTAGGCTTCGGCCCACTTGGAGTAGACCGGGAAGGGGAAGGTGGCGCCGGCGCCGGTGATGTCGGCGGCGAGCGCGGAGGAGGCGAGCTGGACGGTCGCGAGACCGAGGGCCAGCGCGAAGGCGAAGGGTTTCATTTCATCTCCGTGTCGTGTCGGCGAATGGCCGGAGCGCTCACGCCGCGCTCTCGTCGGCGGATGCCAAGCCCTATTCGCAAGGCGGCCTTAGTCTCCCGACGCCGCCGGCCATATGACGGTGACATGACAGCTGCATGACAACGGTGGACTGGCTTCACGAACCCGTGAAGAAAGTGCTTGATAGGCGCCAGCGTGCGCTGCGTTACCGAGGATCCGAACCCGCTTGCATACCTATGCGTTGGTAGCGGTCAGGCTCGTACAGCGCCGACGACGAACCCGGCCGCGTTCATCGATTGCGGCGTATCGGATGCTCGACGTGGAGAATGCAAGCGTGGCGGAGAATCCGCCCCCATCGGCTGATGCGGCTTCGCCGATCAGCCCGCAAGATGCAGCCTTCCTAGCGCTTCACAGCGAGCGGGAGTCGATCGAGCGCGAACTCACCTTGGCCCAGCAGCGGCAGCGCTACGGAACCGAGCATGCCGACATCGAGCAGGCCCGCATGCTCGAAGCATCTCTGCTCAAGGACCTCGACCGGGTCATGACCCTGATTCGTGCTGCCGAGTACAAGCGGCAGCCGGGCGCCAGACGCTGGTAGAGCCGAAGATCAGGCAGCAGAGCGCTGCCGGTCCCGCTCCTTGTGACGAAGCCGGAGCAACAGGTCGACCTGGACGTCCGGGAGCGGCTGGGTCTCGACGGCCCCTTCGTAGACAGCTCTCAGCGCGACGCCGAGACGTTCACGCGCCTCCCCGCAGAGAACAGGATGCTTGTGCTCGGAGATGCCGGCGTCAGCCTGCAGGGCAACCTGTGCCATAAACCGGGGACCTTGTTTCCACCCAACGACGCGGTGACTGCCCGCGCGATCGAATTCGTCTCGGATCAAGGTCGCGCAGCATGGTTAACAAAGGTTTATGGTTAAGGTTGGGTTTCCGTTGCTTTTCTGATCAGGCGTCGGAAGATTCCAGCAATCTCGCCGCGGCGGCACGCGCTTCGTCGGTTACGGTCGCGCCGGCCAGCATCCGGGCGATTTCCTCGCGGCGCGCCTCGCTCGCCAATGAGGCGACCCGGGTGGCGACTCGGTCCGCTCCCCGGACCGCGTCCTTGGCGATCAGAAAATGGGTACCCGCCCGTGCCGCGACCTGAGGGGCATGGGTGACCGACACGACCTGAACCCGGTCCGAGAGGCGTGCCAGGCGCTGACCGATGGCATCCGCCACCGCCCCTCCGACACCCGTATCGATCTCGTCGAAAATCAGGGTCGGAGCCGAACCCTTGTCCGCGAGCACCACCTTCAGTGCCAGCATGAAGCGCGAGAGCTCGCCGCCGGACGCCACCTTCATCATCGGTCCGGGCTTCGTGCCCGGATTGGTCTGCGCGTGGAACTCGACCCGGTCGATCCCAGCGGCATCCCGCGATTCCGGATCGGTGAGAATCTGGGTGATGAAGCGGGCGCGCTCCAGTTTCAGCGGAGGCAGCTCGGCCTTCACGGCGCCGTCGAGGGACTTCGCCGCGCGGACACGGCCGTCGCTCAGGGTCTTGGCGGCCTTGGCATAATCGGCCTCGGCCTCGCCGAGGTCGCGCTCCAGACCACCGAGGGCCTCCTCGCCGGCATCGATGGCGGCAACATCGGCAACGTAGCGCTCGCGCAGACGCGCCAGCTCGTCCGCAGCAACATCGTATTTGCGGGATGCGGCGCGGAGCGCGAACAGCCGCTCCTCGACGCGCTCGAGTTCGCGCGGATCGAATTCCGCTTCCAGGATCGCCGCATCGAGGGCGGTGCGGGCATCGTCGAGGGCGAGCAGCGCGGCGTCGAGGGCGGCGACGCAAGGCTCGACGAGGGTGGGCGCTTGTGCAGCCCGACGTTCGAGCTTGCGCACGGCCGCCGAGAGATGAGGCACCGCGGAGTTCGGGCCGCCGACCGCATCGAGGGCTTCGTTCAGCTCGCGTGCGACCTTCTCGCCCTGCTGCATCACGGTGCGGCGCTCGGCGAGCGAGGCTTCTTCACCGTCCTGCGGATCGAGGGCCGCCAGTTCCTCGACGGCGTGCCGCAGGAAGTCGGCCTCCTTCCGCACGGCGTCGACGCGGGCGCGGTGCTCGGTGAGCTTTTCGCGCGCGGTGCGGACGCGCTTGGCGGCCTGGGCCGTCGCCGCGAGCGGCTTCTGCAGGCCGCCGAACGCGTCGAGGATGGCGCGGTGGGTCGCCGGGTCGGCAAGCGCGCGGTCGTCGTGCTGGCCGTGGATCTCGACGAGGGCGGCGCCGATGGCGCGCAGCACCTGGACGCCAACAGGCTGGTCGTTGACGAAGGCGCGGGTGCGACCGTCCGCGAATTGCGTGCGGCGCAGGATCAAGTCGCCCTCGGTGTCGATCTCGGCCTCCTGCGCGATCCTTCGCGCGGGATGATCCATCGGGGCATCGAACACAGCCGTGACCGCGCCCTGGCTCTCGCCGTGGCGCACGAGGCCGCCATCGCCGCGTCCGCCCAGGGCCAAGGCGAAGGCGTCGAGCAGGATCGACTTGCCCGCACCCGTCTCGCCGGTGAGGACACTCAGCCCCTCGGTGAAATTCAGCGCGAGCTTGTCGATGAGAACGATGTCGCGGATCGCGAGCTGGACCAGCATGCCGCGCGGCGCGCCTTGGCTGTTAGGGACGGTTCCTGCTGTTTAGGCGGAAGCGCCACGGACTTCACGCCCAAAATGAGAAAGGGTGGAAGCGTCGCCGCTTCCACCCTTTCCGATCTCGACGAGCGACCCCGCTTATTCGGCGGCGGCGGTGCGGCCGATGACGCCGCGATAGATCTTGGACAGCCACGAGGACTTCTCCTCGCGCGGCTCCAGGCCGCCGTTCTGCAGCAGAGCGAAGGCGTCCTTGTACCACTGGCTGTCCGGATAGTTGTGGCCGAGGACAGCCGCCGCGGTCTGGGCCTCGGCAGTGATGCCGAGCGCCATGTAGGCCTCGGTCAGGCGCTCCAGCGCCTCTTCGGCGTGGCGGGTCGTCTGGTACTTCGAGACCACGTCGCGGAAGCGGTTGATCGCGGCCGGGAAATTGCGGCGCTCCAGGTAGAAGCGGCCGATTTCCATTTCCTTGCCGGCGAGCTGGTCGCGGGTGATCTGGATTTTGGCCTTGGCGTCGGCAGCGTATTCCGAGGTCGGATACTTCTGGACGAGTTCCTGCAGCGCGATCAGCGCCTTCTCGGAGCGGTCCTGGTCGCGGGTGACGTCCGGGATCTGCTTGTACTGCGACATCGCCATCAGATACTGCGCGTAAGCCGCATCCTTGGTGGCCGGATGGCGCTGGAGATAGCGCTTCGATGCGTTGATGGCGTCGTCGTACTTCTGCCCCTCGTAGTTCGAGTAGGCCGTCATCAGCAGCGCCTTGCGGGACCAGTCGGAGCCGGAATAGCGCTTGTCGAGATCCTCGAACTTCTGCGAGGCGATCTCGAAGTTGCGATCCTCGAGGTTGGCGAGGCCGTCGCTGTAGAGCTTGTCGGCCGGGATGTCCGGCTGGACCTCCGGCTTGTACTTCTCGGCGAACCACTGGGACGGATCCAGCGAGTCGTACCAGGCACAGAAGCCCGGAGACGCGCTGAGCGACACGAGCACGACCGCGAGGGCGGCACTGCCGGCGGCTTTCCTGGCGAAGGTCAGAGGCATCCCTGTCACGTCCTTATGCGGGCGCAGCCTCTGCGGCGGGCAGCGTCCCTCGAACCGTCTCGTGGCGATACGCGGCGAAAACCGCATCTCCTAACGTTCGGTGAACCGTGGCTTCAGATTCGGGCGTGAAAGCGGCGGTGATGCGGCGCCGGGGGACAACTTCCCCGGACGCGTGCCGGTGTGTCGCCGAGGTTACAGATCAGCCGCGAAGGCGGCGATGCCGAGGCCGGCGCCGAGCTCCACCAGGGAGGTCTCGCGGCGCGTATTCTGGGCCTCGATGATGCGGTAGTTGGCGCGGTCAGCGAACAGCGCCGTGAGGACGCCGACATTCATACGGTGGCCGCCGCAATAAGAGCGATAGGCACCCTGGATCGGCAGACCAGCGAGGGCGAGGTCGCCGATCGCGTCGAGGATCTTGTGGCGGACGAACTCGTCAGCGAAGCGCAGACCCTCTGGGTTGACCACGTCGGTCTCACCGACGGCGACAGTGTTCTCGAGGGACGCGCCGAGGGCGAAGCCGGCTTTCCAGTAGCGCTCGACGTCCTTCATCATGCCGAAGGTGCGGGCGCCGGCGATCTCGCGGCGGTACGTCGCCGGGCTGAGATCCATCGCCTTGCGGCTGCGGCCGATGACGGGGCTCTCGAAATCGATCTCGACGTCGAGGCGGAAGCCACGGTCGATCGGGCGAAGCTCGGCGAAGGCGCGGTCGACCTCGATACGGACGGGGCGGAGAACCTTGATCCAGCGCTTCGGTGCAGCGCAGTACGCGATCCCAGCGGTGTCGATGGCGCGGACGAAGGGCAGTGCGCTTCCGTCGAGGATCGGCATCTCGGGGCCGTCGATCTCGACGAGGCAGTTGTCGATGCCGAGGCCGAACAGGGCCGACATCAGATGCTCGATGGTGGCGACCGCTCCGCTTTCTACGTCACCGATGACGGTGCAGAGCTCGGTGGCCGACACGCAGGCGTGGTGGGCCTTGATGAGCCGGTCGTTGCCGTTGGGCATTCCGGTTCGGAGGAAGCAGATCCCGTCATTAGCGGGAGCCGGGTGGAGCGTGATCTCGACCGGATTGCCCGAATGGACGCCGATACCGCTCAGGGAGATAGACGCTTTCAGCGTCGTTTGTTGGTTCGTCCGCATTCCCTTAGCCCTCGGCCAGGACCCGGCACACACGCCCTCGAAAGAGAGCACGGCGCCCACTCAGTCCGTCCGCTGCTTGAAGCCCCTGCGAGCACTGACCGTTCGAAAACAGCCGCGCCTTTTCGTTCCGGGGAAATTTATAGCTGCACTGCACAGGTCGGCCAAATCACGGTTTCTTACGTTCTGTTACAGCCACGGTTCCGCCACAAAGTTTCAAAAGCTCAATTTGCTCAATGCTCTAACAAACAGTTAAGCCCGGGGCCTCCCGGCCCCGGGTGTGTGGTAAAAAGGCTTCAGACGGTCGGTCGGAGACGGCTCAGTTCGCCTGGCGACGGAGGAAAGCCGGGATCTCCAGATGATCGTCGTCCATCAGCCGCGACTGAGGAGCGACTCGTCCTTGCGCGTCGAGATTGCCCTGAGCAGGGCGATACTGCGGCGGCTGTACGGCCGGAGCGCGGGCCGCCGGGGCCGGCGGAGCGACCGGAGCCGTCGGAGCACGCATCTGCGGCAGCGGAGCAGCCTCGGCCTCCTCGCGGCGACCGCCGAATCCGACGGTGGCCAGACGGCGCAACAGCGACATGCGCTTGGAGTCCTGCTCGGGCTCTGCCGGGGCCTCGCCACGGTTCTGGCGGATCTGGGCCTGGGTGTGGAGCGGCAGATCAGAGATCTGCGGCATCCGCGGAGCGCGGGCGACCTGCGGGCGCGGCGGCACGAACGGGCCGTTCTGGACCGGGGCGGCCTCAACGGCCGGAGCCTGGACCTGCGGCTGCTCGTAGGAGACCGGAGCGCGCGGCGGGGCCTGCGTCAGGACGACGTCGTCGCGCATGACGGGCGCGGCGACCGGAGTGGACTCGGCGGCAACGGGCTGCGGAGCGGGGGCGACCGGAGCGGCAGCCGGGATCTCGGCGACCGGACGGGGAGCCGGGGCGATCTGCGGAGCAGCCTGGGCAGCGCGAGCGCGGGCCTCGGCACGCAGCTTCTCTGCGACTTCGGCGATGCGCTGCTCGGTCTCGGCGACGACCTGGCTGTTCGGCGAGTTCGCCGAGATCAGGGCGGGCTCGATGCCGGTGGCGACAACCGACACGCGGATGATGCCTTCCAGGCTCTCGTCGAAGGTGGCGCCGAGGATGATGTTGGCCTCGGAATCGACCTCCTCGCGGATGCGGGTGGCAGCCTCGTCGAGCTCGTAGAGGGTCAAGTCGGCGCCGCCGGTGATCGAGATCAGCAGGCCGCGCGCACCCTTCATCGAGACTTCGTCGAGGAGCGGGTTGGCGATGGCGGCTTCGGCCGCGCGGTGGGCGCGGTTCTCGCCGGAGGCCTCGCCGGTGCCCATCATGGCCTTGCCCATGCCGCGCATGATCGCGCGTACGTCGGCGAAGTCGAGGTTGATCAGGCCTTCCTTGACCATCAGGTCGGTGATGCAGGCGACGCCCGAGTAGAGCACCTGGTCGGCCATCGCGAAGGCATCGGCGAAGGTGGTCTTCTCATTGGCGACCCGGAACAGGTTCTGGTTCGGGATCACGATCAGCGTGTCGACGGCAGCCTGCAGCTCGGCGATGCCGGCATCGGCCGTGCGCATGCGGCGCATGCCCTCGAACTGGAACGGCTTGGTGACGACGCCCACGGTCAGGATGCCCATGTCGCGGGCGGCGCGGGCGATGACCGGAGCGGCGCCGGTGCCGGTGCCGCCGCCCATGCCGGCGGTGATGAAGCACATGTGAGCGCCCGAGAGCTGGTCACGGATCTCGTCGATGACCTCCTCGGCAGCGGCCGAGCCGACTTCCGGGTGCGAGCCGGCGCCGAGGCCCTGGGTGACGCCGAGGCCCATCTGGATCACGCGCTCGGCCTTCGAGGAGGTCAGAGCCTGCGCATCAGTGTTGGCGACGACGAACTCGCAGCCGAGCAGGCCCGACTCGATCATGTTGTTGACGGCGTTGCCGCCGGCTCCACCGACACCGAACACGGTGATGCGGGGCTTGAGTTCGCGGATGTCCGGCGCTTGCAGGGAGATGGCCATGGTGTGAAGCCCCTTCGATTCTTAGCGTTTGCGTGTGCGCCCTGGAGCGCCCGGTTCTCGTTGGTGGCCTCCCTCGCGGGAGACCGGGTTCAAATCCGTCTCAGAAGCTTTCGCCGATCCACTGCGTGAGGCGGCCGAAATATCCGTTGGTCCCCGTCGCCGCCAAAGCGCGATGCCGGCGCGGTTCGAAGTGCTCAGCATGGGCGACCTGCGGGTAGACCAGCAGGCCGACCGCAGCCGAGAAGCTCGGTCCCTTGGCCGCCTCGGGCAGGCCGCGGATGCCGAGCGGGCGCCCGATCCTGACCTGTCCCTGCATCAGCCGGCGCGCCGTCTCCGGCAGGCCGACGAGCTGGCTGGCGCCGCCCGTGAGCACGAGCCGGTTACCGGCCTGGGCCGCATAGCCGGCCTTGCGGAGCCGGTCGCGGACGAGTTCGAGGATCTCCTCGACCCGCGGCTTGATGATGCGAACGAGATGCGAGCGCGGAACGTGGCTCGGCGTCTCGGCCTCGTCCTCGCCGACACCGTGGACCGCGATCATGTCGCGCTCGTCCGAGGTGGTGGAGATGGCCGAGCCGTAGAGGGTCTTCAGCCGCTCGGCCGCAGCGACGCGGGTCGAGAGGCCGCGGGCGATGTCCATGGTGACGTGATGGCCGCCGACCGCGATTGCGTCGGTGTGTACGAGGTGGCCACCGGAGAACACGCCGACGCTGGTGGTGCCGCCGCCCATATCGACGACGGCGCAGCCGATCTCGGCCTCGTCGTCCACGAGCACGGAGAGGCCGGCGGCGTAGGGAGTCGCGACGACGCCCTCGACGCCGAGATGGCAATGCTCGACGGCGAGCATCAAGTTGCGCGCCGCGGCGGCTTCGCTGGTGACGACGTGGAGGTCGACGCCGAGCATCTCGCCGATCATGCCCGACGGATCGATCACGGCGCCCTGACCATCGAGGGCGTAGCCCGTCGGCAGGGCATGGAGGACGGTGCGGCCGGGACCGACGCCGTGGGCGCTGGCGGTCTCGAGCACGCGTTCGACGTCCGAACCGGTAACGGTGCCAGAGCGGACGCTGACCCGCGCCTCGAAGCGCTGCGAGGCGATGCGGCCACCGGACATGTTCACGATGACCGACTGGACCTCGACCTTCGCCATCCGCTCGGCGGCATGCACCGCCTGGCGGATCGCGTTCTCGGCGGCTTCGAGGTCGACGATGGCGCCACCCTTGAGACCGACCGAGCGCTGGTGGCCAATGCCGATGATACGGGCGATGTGCGTGCGGCCGCGCAGCGTCGAGAGCTGCTCCATCGGCTGCAGCTCGGCGATGAGGCAGACGACCTTGCTCGTGCCGATGTCGAGGATCGACAACGTTGCGCTCCGCCGGGCGGAGAGGGGTTTCATACGCGGCGTGAGGCCGTGGTGGGATGACATGGGACGCTTACCGGAGAGAGGACGCTGCAGCGAAGTCGACGGCTAAGGCGGGTCGGGGGCCGGTCATGTCGCAGCTCCCTTCTTCGTCTTCTTCCGCGCCTCCGCGCGGGCCGCTGCGGCCTCCTCGGTCAATCGCACCACCACCCGGTCGTCCATGCGAAGGTCGACCGCGATGATGTCCTTCTCCAGAAGCTGGTTCTTGCGCTCCAGGTCGACGAGACGGGCGAGCGCCTCGTTCGCGCCGGTCTCGGGCAAGCGGATGTCGACGCCGTCGAGCTTCAGCGTCCAGCGCCGGCCGGAGACGTAGCTGCCGGCCTTCACGCGCTCGCCGAGCGGGCCGGCCGCATCGATCAGCTTGAGATATTCCTGCAGGTGGACGTTGGCGTTCTCTCCGACCACCAGGGGCAGATTGGCGTAGCGCTCGTCGCGCATCTCGTCGATCACGGTGCCGTCGGCGGCGATCACCCGGATCTCGCCGTTCTTCTGCCAGAGGGCAGCCGGCTCACGCTCGACCTGCGTGATGACGATCTCGTTGGGATAGAGCTTGCGCACCGAAGCCGAGGCGATCAACGGCACGGCCATCAACTTCTCGCGCACCTCGTTCACGTCGAGGAACGGCACGGAAGAGCGCCAGTCGATGCCGGCAGCCTGCATGACCTCGCGCTCGTACATCCGCGAGATGCCGGAAATCGTCACGCGCTCGACACCGAAACCGGCGATGCGCGCCAGGATGTCGTGGGGCCGGCCGTTCTCGACGATGAAGGCGTCGTAACGCCCGCTCGCGACGAATCCGAAGAGAGAGACGGTGGCAATGGTACCGGCGACGAGGGCCACGCCGAGTCCACGGGGAATGCGCGCCTCGATCGGCAGAGAAGCCCGATAGCGGCGGGTCCGCAGGACCGGCTTCAGGAGACCCTGCAGCCGATTTGCCATCGCCGCGGGGAAACCGGCCCCTTCCGGATTCCCGGCGGGGTTCAGCGTCCCAGAGAGGCGTCCTCCACCATCCATCGAACGAGCTCACCGAAACTCAAGCCCGCATGGGCCGCCATCTCCGGCACAAGGCTCGTCGGGGTCATTCCGGGTTGCGTGTTGACCTCCAGGACGACGAGCGCCCCGGTTCCCCCCGGCGTGTCGTCGTAACGAAGGTCGGCACGGCTTACGCCCCGGCACCCGAGTGCTTGATGCGCCGTTAACGACAACTCTTGGACACGCTGGTAAACATTCGGTTTAATTTCTGCCGGGAGCACGTGGATCGAGCCCCCTTCGGCGTACTTCGCATCGAAGTCGTACCACTCCCCCGAAGCGGGCTTGATCTCGATGACGCCGAGGGCCCTGTCGCCCATCACGGCGCAGGTCAGCTCGCGGCCCGCAATGTAAGTTTCCGCAAGGACTTCCTCGCCATAGGTCCACTCGTCCGAGGCCAGGATCTGGGGCGGATGCGAGCGCTCATCGCGCACGATAATCACCCCCATTGAAGAGCCCTCGGCGATAGGCTTAATCACGTATGGCGGAGCCAGCGGGTGTGACTTTGCTGCAACGAAACGGTTAACGACGCAGCCCTGGGGCACGGCGACGCCAGCGGCATGCAGCACCGTCTTGGCACGTTCCTTGTGCATCGCCAGCGCCGAGGCCAGCACGCCGGAATGCGTGTAGGGAATCTTCAGGATTTCGAGCAGGCCCTGGATGGTGCCGTCCTCACCGGCCGGGCCGTGCAGTGCGTTCAGCGCCACGTCCGGCTTGAGCTGGGTCAGCACCGTGGCGATGTCCGGCCCGACATCGACCGCGGTCACTCGATAGCCCTCTCCCTCGAGCGCCTTCGCGCAGGCATTGCCCGAGCTGAGCGAGATCGGCCGCTCGGAGGACCATCCGCCCATCAGGACGGCGACGTGCTTCGGCATCGGTGGGCTCCGGGTCAGGCCCCGCGGGGCGCGGAGAAATCGTTCGGGGTCAGGCTGGTTCGGCGGCGACGCCGATGCGCTTGATCTCCCAGTGAAGCTCGTAGCCGGAGGTCTCGCGGACGCGACGGCGCACGTCCTCGCCGAGCCCCTCGATGTCGGCCGCAGTGGCTCCGCCGCGGTTGATCAGGAAGTTGCAGTGCATCTCCGAGACCTGCGCGCCACCGCGCGTCAGGCCGCGACAGCCGGCGGCGTCGACGAGTTGCCAGGCCTTACCGCCCTCGGGATTCTTGAAAGTCGAGCCGCCGGTGCGCTCGCGGATCGGCTGCGCGGCTTCGCGCGCCGCAGTGACGCGATCCATCTCGGCTTCGATCTCTTCGCGATTGCCGGGGCGTCCGCGATAGAGCGCACTCGTGAAGATGATGTCGTCCGGCGCCGAGCAGTGGCGGTAGGAGAAGCCCATCTGGGCATGCTTGAGCGTTCGCAATGTCCCGAAGCGGTCGACGCCACGGGCCTCGATCAGCACGTCGGTGGTCTCGCCGCCATGGGCACCGGCATTCATGCGCAGCGCACCGCCGACGGAGCCGGGGATGCCGCGATAGAACGCGAGACCGTCGAGCGAGGCTTCGGCCGCGCTCTTGGCGAGGCGCATGTCCGGCACCGCGGTGCCTGCGCGGATGCTCTCGCCGTCGATCTCCACGGAGCCGAAGGGCTTGCCGCCGAGCCGGATGGTGACGCCGGGGATGCCGCCGTCGCGCACGATGAGGTTCGAGCCGAGGCCGATCACCGTCACCGGGATCGCCGGATCGAGCGCGCCGAGCAGCAGCGCGAGATCTTCCTCGTCGGCCGGGCTGAACAGCACCTCGGCCGGACCGCCGACGCGGAACCAGGTCAGGTCGGCAAGGGATTGGTTCGCGAGCAGGCGCCCGCGCAGGGCCGGTGCCGCGCCGCGGATGTCGTCGATGAGGGTCGTGGAGGCCATGGAGGCTCGCTTAGCCCTTCAAAGCCGCCAATTCACCCGGCAATGCGTAGGCCCACTGCGTGATGGTGCCGGCGCCGAGACAGACGACGTAGTCACCCTGTCCGGCATGGCCGGCGACGATGCCGGCGAGATCCTCCGGCTTCTCGAGGGCCACCGCGTCGCGATGGCCGCGCGAGCGCAGGCCGGCGACGAGGGAGTCGCGGTCGATGCCCTCGATCGGCGCCTCGCCCGCGGCATAGACCGGGGCGACGACCACCGTGTCGGCATCGTTGAAGCAGGTGCAGAAATCGTCGAACAGCGATTGCAGGCGCGTATAGCGGTGCGGCTGGACAACGGCGATGACCTTGCCGTCCGTCGAGGCGCGGGCGGCCTTCAGCACGGCGGCAATCTCCACCGGGTGATGGCCGTAATCGTCGAAGATCGCGGCGCCATTCCACTCGCCCGTGCGGGTGAAGCGGCGCTTGACGCCCCCGAAACCGGCCAGCGCCTTGCGGATCGAATCCTCGGGTACGCCGAGCTCATGCGCCACGGCGAGCGCGGCAGTGGCGTTCAGCGCATTGTGCTTGCCCGGCATCGGCAGGACGAGGTCCTGCATCTCGAGGCGCAGGCCCGGGCGCCGGTCGCGGATCATCACGCGGAACTTGCTCTGGCCGCCGCGCAGATCGATGTCGATCAGGCGCACATCGGCCTGCGGGTTCTCACCGTAGGTGATGATGCGGCGGTCCTCGATATGGCCGACGAGGTCCTGCACGATCGGGTGATCGATGCACATCACCGCGAAGCCGTAGAACGGGATGTTGTCGATGAAGCGCCGGAAGGCGTCCTTGATCGCGTCGAACGAGCCGAAATGGTCGAGATGCTCGGGGTCGATATTGGTGACGATCGCCACATCGGCCGGCAGCTTGAGGAAGGTGCCGTCCGACTCGTCGGCCTCGACCACCATCCAATCTCCGGCGCCCATGCGGGCATTCGTGCCATAGGCGTTGATGATGCCGCCATTGATCACGGTCGGGTCCATGTTGCCGGCATCGAGCAGCGTCGCGACGAGCGAGGTCGTGGTCGTCTTGCCGTGCGTACCGGCGACGGCGACGCAGGATTTGAAACGCATCAGCTCTGCCAGCATCTCGGCGCGGCGGACGACGGGCAGGCGACGGTCGCGAGCGGCGATCAACTCGGGATTGTCGCGGCGGATCGCCGTCGAGACCACGATGATGGCGGCGTTCTCGACGTTCTCGGCCTTATGGCCGACGAAGGTCTTGATGCCCTTCTCGGCGAGGCGGCGGACATTGGCGTTATCGTTCGCGTCCGAACCCTGCACGGTGTAGCCGAGATTGGCCATGACCTCGGCGATGCCGGACATGCCGATGCCGCCGATGCCGATGAAGTGAACGGGGCCGAGCTTTTCCGGCAGCTTCATGGGATGTGTCCGTGTCGGGCGCCGAAGCGGAAATAAACGAAATGAATCAGGTGCGGGCCGCCGTCTCGACGACGAGTGCCGCCAGACGCTCGGCCGCGTCGAGGATGCCCGCGGTTTTGGCGGCCTTGGCCGCTGCGGTCAATTTTTCGGGTGCCTCGAAGTAATCCACCAGCTCGGCCGTGAGCCGATCGGGCGTGAAGGCGGCCTGCGGCAGGTTGAGTGCGGCGCCGATGGCGGCAAGCGTCGCGGCATTGGCGGCTTGGTCCTGATCGAGTGCGCCCGGCAGCGGCACCAGGATGGACGGACGGCCGATGGCAGCGAGTTCCGAAACCGTCGAGGCGCCGGACCGTGCGACGACGAGATGGCTCTTCGCCATCCGGCCGGGCAGGTCCTTGAAGAAGGGTGCAGCCTCGACCCCCGCGAGCCCCATGGCGAGGTAGCGGTTCTGGACAGAGGTCAGATCCTCCGGCCGTGCCTGCTGGACGATGTGAAGCCGCGCGCGGAAATCGGCGGGCAGCGATTCGATCGCGCTCGGCACGACGTCGCTCATCACCCGCGCGCCCTGGCTGCCGCCGAAGACGAGGAGGTGCAGCGGAGCATTCGCGTCGAGGGGTGGATACGGCGTAGCGGCCACCGCCAGCACGGCGGGGCGGATCGGGTTGCCGGTATGGACACGCCGGGCAGTCGCCTTGGCCGGCACGCCGCGGACTTCAGCGAATCCAGTGGCGATGACGCGCGCCCCGCGAGCCAGGAAGCCGTTGGCCCGGCCCATCACCGCGTTCTGCTCGTGCAGGATCGTCGGCACGCGCAGCATCTGCGCGGCGAGAACCGGAGGCACGGTCGGATAGCCACCGAAGCCGATCACCAGGGCCGGGTTGAGCCGGCGGATCTCTTTGGCGGCGCGTCCGAAACCGCGGCCGAGCTTCCCGAGCGCCCCTGCCCGCTTCAGGATCGAGTGGCCCGACGGCGTCGCCGACGGGATCGTGACGATCTCCTCGGCCGGAAACTCGCCCGAGATCGAATCCACGCGGGCATCGGTCGCGAGCGCCACGCGGATGCCACGCGCTTTCAGAGCATGCGCGAGACTCTCGGCGGGAAACAGATGCCCGCCCGTGCCGCCCGCGCAAACCAGGACGAGAGGCTGGAAGACGGTCACTGCATCAGACCGGGAACGGCCGACGGGGTCGTGCCCGGCGGGCGTTGGCCGAGGCTCGTCGTGCGCGGACGCTTGCGGGTAAGCGCGACGAGGAAGCCCATGCCGAGCGCCAGCGAGATCAGCGACGAACCGCCGTAGGAGACGAAAGGCAGCGTCATGCCCTTGGCCGGCATCAGCTGCGTGTTCACCGCCATGTTAATGCAGGCCTGCAGGCCGAAGAGCGTGGTCAACCCGGTGATGGCAAGCCTCGAGAAGGTGTCGTCCGTACGCCGGGCGAGCTTTAAGCCCCGCATCACGATGAAGGCAAACAGCGCGACGAGGCACAGGCAGACGATCACGCCGAACTCCTCGCCCGTGACGGAGAAGATGAAGTCGGTATGCGCATCCGGCAGGTGGCGTTTGGCGATGCCCTCGCCCGGCCCGGTGCCGAACCATCCGCCGGAGGTGAACGATTCGCGCGACCAGAAAACCTGGAACGAGTCGCCCGAATCCTTGTCGAGGAAGCGGTCGATGCGCTCCTTGACGTGGTGGAGCACCGTGTAAGCAGCCGCCACGCCGAGCAGGCCCGCGCCGCCGAGACCGGCCACCCAGAACCAATGCAGGCCGGCCACGAAGAACAGCGTGCACCACACGATGGTGATGAGCATGGTCTGTCCGAAATCGGGCTGCAGCAGCAGCGGCACGATGGTGATCGGCAGGAGTGCCATCGCGAGCAGGCCGCCGGGCATGTCGCGACGCTGCGCGCCCTCTGAGAAGGCCCAGGCGGCCACCACGACGAAGGCTGGCTTCACGAATTCGGACGGCTGCAGGCCGAAGGAGCCGAACTGGATCCAGCGGTGTGCGCCCTTGATTTCGGGGCCGAACTTGCCGGCAAGCACGCAGAGGGCGACGCCGATCAGCCACGTCACCAGCGCGAAGCGGCGGATGTGGCGCACCGACAGGAAGGACACGGCGACGATCAGCGCGATCGTCGGGACGAGATACGCCGCCTGCCGGTTGAGGAAATAGAAGGTCGGAAGGCCGATCCGCTCGGCCACCGGCGGGCCACCGCCCATCAGGAAGACGAGACCGGCGACCATCAGGCAGCCGAGACCGGCCAGCAGGCTGCGATCAACCGTCCACCACCAGTCGTTCAGGGGCGTGCGCTCGGCGCGAGACATCATGGCGTTGGACAACCTCCGGAGGCTCGCAACAGGCGAGACCGCAGCCGGCGGGAATGGTGAAGTGGATTGGTAAACGCTTTCTTAGGCTTGCGGCGCCGGGTTTCGAATAAAGCTTTCCACCACAGCGCTTGAGCGATGCCGACATCATCGACTTCATTTAAAGGCCGTTAGGTATTTCGGTCTGATACTGCACTCTAATCTGCTCTCGCCGCCCGATAGCGCAAGGCGAATTCAGATTCCAGAGCCGCAACCTGTGGTTAAATCTGGCAGCATAGTGGTTCTGGAACGTCGACACGGCTCGTCGATGAGGTTGGGAAACGTGATGTTCGGATCGAAGAGCACGCTGGAAAAGAGCGCGAAGCTGGCGGCGCTCGACCGTGTTCAAGCGGTGATTGAATTCGATCTCACCGGCAAGATTCTCGTCGCGAACGAGAACTTCCTTTCCGCCGTCGGCTATACGCTGCCCGAGATCGCCGGCAGGCATCACAACATGTTCGTCGAGCCTGGCTACAAGGATTCCGCCGAGTACCAGATCTTTTGGGAAAGACTGCGGGCAGGCCAATATCAGGCCGGGCAGTTCAAGCGCGTCTCCAAGAGCGGCGCCGAGATCTGGATCGAGGCCTCCTACAATCCGCTCTTCGATTCGGCCGGCAAGCCCTATCGCATCGTCAAGTTCGCTACCGACATCACCCGGCAGAAGGCCGAGGATGCCGACCGCGCCGGGCAGGTGGCGGCCATCGGCAAGTCGCAGGGCGTCATCGCGTTCGATCTCGACGGCACGATCAGCGACGCCAACGAGAACTTCCTTTCGGTGGTCGGCTACCGGCTCGACGAGATCAAGGGGCGGCATCACTCGATGTTCGTGGAGGCGGGCTACCGCGCCGATCCGGACTACAGTGCCTTCTGGGCGGCGCTGAAGCAGGGCAACTATCAGGCAGGCCAGTACAAGCGCATCGCCAAGGGCGGCCGCGAGGTCTGGATCCAGGCCTCCTACAATCCGATCCTCGATGCCTCGGGCCGTCCCTACAAGGTGGTCAAATTCGCCACCGACATCACCGAACAGGTCGGCCTGCTCGCCAAGCTCCGCGTGATGATCGACCACAACTTCGGCGAGATCGACCAGGCTGTCGGCCGCTCGAGCCTGGAATCGCGCACCGCCCTCGAGGCTGCCCGCAACACATCCGGCAGCGTCGGCACCATGGCCGCCGCGACCGAGGAACTCGCGGCATCCGTCGCCGAGGTCTCCGAGAGCATGCAGAAGTCGCAGGCCGCCACGGATAGCGCCTTCGAGCGGGTCCGCGAGGCCAGCGATTACACGAAGCGGCTGTCGGACGCTGCCGGCTCGATGAGCGGGATCGTCGGGCTGATCAACACCATCGCCGCGCAGATCAACCTGCTCGCCCTGAACGCCACCATCGAGGCGGCGCGCGCCGGCGATGCCGGACGCGGCTTCGCGGTGGTGGCGCAGGAGGTGAAGAGCCTTGCCAGCCAGGCTGCCCGCGCCACCGACCAGATCAACGGCGAGATCGAGGGCATCCAGACGGTTTCGACCGAGGTGGTCGGCGCGCTCGATTCGATCCGCGACTCCGTGGATGTCATGCGCAACCACGTGGTCGCCACGGCGGCCGCGGTGGAGGAGCAGTCCGCGGTGACGCGCGACATGTCGATGAACATGCAGGATGCCGCCCGCGCCGTCGCGACCATCGCCGACAACATCACGACGATCACCGCAGCCGTGACCCAGGTCTCCGATGCCGTCGCGACGACGCGCAACGCCGCGCAGGTGCTGGCGCGCTAGAGCAGGCTGCGAAAAGCCGGCGACACATTTTCGCGTGAAGCCCGCTCTGACTTTTTAAGTCGATCAGTCCAGCGCCCTGACCAGCTCGCGGAAGCGGTCGCCCCGGATCTCGAAGTTCCGGAACTGATCGTAGGACGCGCAGGCCGGCGAGAGCAGCACGACCGGCTCGGCCGCGTCAGACGAGGCAGAGGCCTCGGCGGCCTTCTGCGTGGCGACGTCGAGTGTGCCGCAGAGCGTGTAGGGCACCCGACCCTCCAGCGTCTGCGCGAAAGCCTCGCTCGATGCACCGATCAGATAGGCGTGGGCGACCCGGTCGAAGAGCGGCACGAGCGGAGTGATGCCGCCCTCCTTTGCCTTGCCGCCGACGATCCAATGAATGTCACGGAAAGCGGTGAGTGCCTTCTCGGTGGAATCGGCGTTGGTCGCCTTCGAGTCGTTGACGAAGAGCACGCGGCCGCGCCGCCCAACCTGCTCCATGCGGTGGGCAAGCCCCGGAAAACTCTTCAGGCCAGCGGCCAGCCGCTCGCCCTCGACACCGAAGGCGCGCACGGTGGCGGCGGCCACCGCCGCGTTCTGCCAATTATGGGCGCCGCGCAGCGAGCCGATGCCGTCGAGATCGGCGAGCACCACGTCGCCCTCGAACACCTTGGCGTCGCGCGCGATCAGCTCGGCCTCCGCATGGCCGTGGCCCTCGACATGGACGCGGATCATCGGCGCTGAGCGGCGGCTGGCGATGGCTTCGCAATAGGCGTCGTCCACGCCGACGATGGCGAGGTCGGCCGATTGCACCACGCGCTCCTTGATCGCGGCGTAGTTCTCCATCGTGCCGTGACGGTCGAGATGGTCCGGCGTCAGGTTGAGCAGGATGCCGGCGCTCGGCTTCAGCGTGGGCGTCAGGTCGATCTGGAAGGTCGAGAGCTCGACGACGTGGATGCGCTCGCGCGAGGGCGGCTGCAGCGAAAGGATCGCCGTGCCGATATTGCCGCCCATCTGCACGTCGTAGCCGGCACTGGCGAGTACATGCGCGATCAGTGCGGTCGTGGTCGATTTGCCGTTGGTGCCGGTAATGGCGACGAAGGGCGCGTCGGGCGCGATGGCCGCGCGCTCGCGGCAATAGATCTCGATGTCGCCAATGATCTCGACGCCGGCCGCCTTGGCGAGGCCGACGGTCCAGTGCGGTTCCGGATGAGTCAGCGGCACGCCGGGCGCCAGAACGAGCGAGGAAAAGCCGCTCCAATCGGCCGTGCGCAGGTCGCAGACGGTGATGCCCTGCTGCCGAGCGCGCTCGGCGCTCTCCGGGCTGTCGTCCCAGGCGATCACCTCGGCGCCCCCGGCCTTGAGAGCGTGGACCGTGGCGAGGCCGGAGCCGCCGAGGCCGAACAGGGCGATTCTCTTGCCGGCAAAGGTCGTGGCGGGGGTCATCAGCGCAACTTCAGCGTGGCGAGGCCGGCCAGCGCGAGGATTACGGCGATGATCCAGAAGCGGATCACGACCTGCGCTTCCTTCCAGCCCTTCTGCTCGAAATGGTGATGGATCGGCGCCATTCGGAAGACGCGTTTGCCCGTGAGCTTGAACGAGGCGACCTGGATGATCACCGACATCATCTCCAGCACGAACAGCCCGCCGACGATGGCGAGCACGATCTCGTGCTTGGTAGCGACCGCGATGGTGCCGAGCAGGCCGCCCAGCGCCAGCGAGCCGGTGTCGCCCATGAAGATCTGCGCGGGCGGCGCGTTGAACCACAGGAAGCCGAGGCCCGCCCCGATCACCGCGCCGCAGACTACGGCGAGTTCGCCGGTGTCGCGCACGTAGTTCACCTGCAGGTAGCCCGCGGTGAAGGAGTTGCCGACGAGATAGGCGATGAAGCCGAAGGTGCCGCAGGCGATCATCACCGGCACGATGGCGAGGCCGTCGAGGCCATCGGTGATGTTTACGGCATTACCCGCGCCGACGATGACGAAGCCGGCGAAGATCACCCAGAACCAGCCGAGATTCAGCAGCGCGTCCTTGAAGACGGGGAAGGCCAGCTCGTTCTGGAGGCTGGCGGGCGAATAGTAGGAGATCAGCACGCAGGCCGCGCCGGCGATGGAGGCTTCGAGCAGCAGCCGGAACTTGCCCGAGAAGCCGAGATGCGACTGCTTCGTCACCTTCAGGTAGTCGTCGTAGAAGCCGATCGCGCCGAAGCCCACGGTCACCGCGAGGGTGATCCAGACATAGTGGTTGCGCGGATTGGCCCAGAGCAGCACGGCCACGAGGAAGCCGGCCAGAATCATCAGGCCGCCCATGGTGGGCGTGCCGCGTTTCGTCAGGTGCGTGGCCGGGCCGTCCTCACGGATCGGCTGGCCCTTGCCCTGACGCAGGCGCAGCAGGGAGATGATCCAGGGCCCGAACCAGAACACGAACAAGCCCGCCGTGAACAGCGCGCCACCGGTGCGAAAGGTGATGTAGCGGAAGACGTTGAGCGCGTTGAAGCTGCTGCTCAAGTCCGAGAGAAGAAAGAACATGCGTCTGACAGTCGCCGCGGGCTCTGGTCGCGTCCGGCGGCAAGGTCTGCGCCGGTCAGCGAGGTCGGGAGGGCACGGCCGCGCCGGAAGGCAGCCGCCATCGAGGGGTCAGGGGGCAGCCTTGAGTTGCGCGTCCCGCGGATCGGTGGCGCTCGCATAACGGGCCTTCACCGCTTCCACAATCCTGCCCATCCGGATCGAGTTCGAGCCTTTCACCATCACGGCATCGCCGGGACGGAGGCGATCGAGCACTGCGTCGACGAGCTCTGCCGAGGTCGCGGCGGCTGCGCCGCGGTTCGCCACGGGCAGCGCCTCGAACAGGTGGCGCATCATGCTGCCTGCCGTGAAGACGAGATCGATTCCGTTGGCGCGCACCGCATCGGCGAGCTCGCGGTGATGCTGCTCGGAGGACGGCCCGAGCTCGAGCATGTCGCCGAGGACTGCGATCCGGCGGCCACGGCCCGTCACCTCGATGCCAGCGAGCGTCGACAGGGCGGCGCGGATCGAGGCCGGGTTGGCGTTGTAGCTTTCGTCGACCAGGAAGGCTTCGCCCTCCTTGATGGTCAGGGCCGTGCGCTCGCCGCGCCCAACGGGCGGCTTCAGACCAGCAAGCGAGATCGCCGCGCGGGCGAGATCGGCCCCGAGGGAATGGACCACCGCGAGGACGCCGAGGGAATTCATCGCGACGTGCCGCCCGGCCGTGCCGAGCTGGTAGGTCACCGGCACGCCCATCACCGTCGCGTCGACCACCGAGAGGTCGGGACGCGTAACGATGCGGTTGGCGCGCACATCCGCCTCTTCGTGCTCGCCGAAGGTGACGATGCGGCCGGCCCGCGAAGCCTGCGCATGGGCCAACAGCCGCGGAAAGTTGGGGTTGTCGCGGTTGATGATGGCGACGCCGCCGGGTTCGAGCCCGGAGAAGATCTCGCCCTTCGCGTCGGCGATGGCCGAGAGCGACCGGAAATGCTCGATATGGACCGGCTCGACGGTCACGACGAGCGCCACCTGCGGGCGGACTTGCGCTGTCAGCGGCACGATCTCGGCAGCGTGGTTCATGCCGATCTCGAAGACCCCGTAGCGGGCGTTCTCCGGCATCCGAGTCAAGGTGAGCGGCACGCCCCAATGGTTGTTGTAGGAAGCGACCGAGGCGTGGGTTTCGCCTTGCGCGGAAAGGACGTGGCGCAGGGCTTCCTTTGTGCCGGTCTTGCCGACCGAACCAGTGACCGCGACGATGCCGGCATGCGAGCGGGCACGCGCTGCGCGGCCAATGGCGCGCATCGCATCGAGGACGGGGTCTTCGCCGGTCTCCGGCACTGCGAGGACGGGCCCGAAGCTCGAAAACTCCCCTGCCCTGCCCTGCGCGACGACCGCCGCGCCTGCCCCCTTCTCCAGGGCCGACCGAACGAAGTCGTGCCCGTCGCGCGTCTCGCCGCGGATGGCGAAGAACAGATCACCCGGCTGAAGCGTGCGGGTGTCGATCGAGGCGCCCGTGACGGAGTGCGGCTCGCCCTGCAGGCTGCCGCCAGTGGCCGCCTGCAACGCCTCGCGCGTCCAGAGCGGCGTGTCGCCGATGTCCATCGTCACCCCTTCAGCTCAGCGATAGCGGCGCGAACCGCTTCGTGGTCCGAGAATGGGAGCACCCGGTCGCCCACGATCTGGCCGGTTTCATGACCCTTGCCGGCCACGACCAGCACGTCGCCGGGTCGCAGCTCACGCACCGCAGTACGGATCGCCTCGGCGCGGTCGCCGATCTCTTCTGCGTGCGGAGCCTGGGCCAGGATCGCGGCGCGGATCGTGGCCGGCTCTTCGGTGCGGGGGTTGTCGTCGGTGACGATGACGCGGTCAGCGAGGCGCTGGGCGATCTCGCCCATGATCGGGCGCTTGCCGGTATCGCGATCGCCGCCACAGCCGAAGACCAGAACGAGGCGCCCGCTCGCGAAGGGGCGGAGCGCCATCAATACGTGCTCCAGCGCCTCGGGCTTGTGGGCGTAGTCGACGAGGCAGAGGCCGCCATTGGCCTCGCCGATGCGCTCCATACGGCCGGGCACGCCGGTCAGCGTCTCGAGCGAGGCGAAGACGCCGGCCGGATCAGCAGCACCTGCCGGCGTCGCCAGCGCGAGACCGGCGGCGACGAGAGCATTTTCGATCTGGAACTCGCCGGCGAGCGGCAGCCGAACGGTGTAGGTGGTCTCGCCGTCCTTGCCGGGTCCGCGCAGGCTCAGGGCCTGTGAAAAGCCCTCCGGCCGCACGTCCTCGATGCGAATGTAGCGGCCGGCGCGGCCGGTGGTGCGGACCTCGTGGCCGGCCGCGTCGGCCGTACCGATGACGCGCTCGGCATAGGCTCCGTCGGCATTGACGATTACCGGCCGGCCCTTCGGCAGCAGCGTCGTGAACAGTCGGAGCTTGGCCTCGAGGTAATCCTCGACGGTCGGGTGATAATCGAGGTGATCGCGGCCGAGATTGGTGAAGCCGGCCGCCGCCAACGCCACACCATCGAGCCGGCGCTGCTCGATCCCGTGCGAGGAGGCCTCCATGGCGAGGTCGGTGATGCCGTCATCGGCGAGCCGCGCCAGGGTCTCGTGCAGGGTGACCGGGTCGGGCGTGGTCAGCGAGCCATACGCCGCGCCCTTGTTGGTGACGATGCCGACGGTACCGAGGCTGGCAGAGTCCCGGCCGAGCCGCGACAGGATCTGACGGACGAAATCGGCGACCGAGCTCTTGCCCGCCGTACCGGTGACGGCCACGACGGTCTCCGGCTGACGGCCGGAGAGGCGGGCAGCAGCAAGCGACAGGGTGCGTCGGGCATCGGACACCGCGATCCAGGCAGTCTCGGCCGGAAGGTCGGCCGGGCGATCGCCCTCCCCTGCCACGGCGACGGCGCCGGCAGCGGCGGCCTTGGCGGCGAAGAGCCGGCCATCGGCCTTGGTCCCGGGGATCGCAACGAAGACGCCGCCAGGGACGACCTTGCGGCTGTCGGCGGTGATGCCCGCGACGGGCCGGTCTGCAACGTCGGCGTCGGGGAACAGGCTGGTGAGCGTCGCGCCGCTCACCGGCCGTCGACCATGTTCGCGTGGTAGGCGCCGGCCTTGACCATCAGCGGGAACGGCCTCGCGGGCGGATCGAATTGCGGCGGCAGGCCGAGGATCGGCGCGACGCGCTCGATGATCTTACCCGTCACCGAACCCGAATTGTAGGCCGCCGTGGCGTAGCCGCCGGTTTCGGGCAGGCCCTGCGGCTCGTCCATCAGCGTCACGAAGAGATATTTCGGATCATTCATGGGCGAAGCCGCCATGAAGGTCGTGAACAGCCGGTTCTTGTTGTAGCGACCGCCGATCACCTTCTCTGCCGTGCCGGTCTTGCCGCCGACATAGTAGAGCGGGATCGAGGCCTTCTTGGCCGAGCCCTCGGTGGCGTTGAGGCGCATGATGAAGCGCATGGCCTCGCTGTTCTGCGCCGAGAGCACGTGGGTGGCCTTGGCGCGAGCCGTGGCTTCGTCCCGCTTGAGGAAGGTCGGGACCATGTAGTCGCCGCCGTTGATGATGGCCGCGACGGCAGCTGTCGCCTGGATCGGCGCGACGGCGATGCCGTGGCCGAAGGCGATGGTGATTGTGTTGATCTCGCTCCAGCGCGGCGGGAGGATCGGCGAAGCGCTCTCCGGCAGCTCAGTGCGCATGCGGTCGAGCAGGCCCATCTTCCGGAGGAAGGCCTGGTGACCGGGGATGCCGACGCCGAGCGCCATCTTGGCCGAGCCGATATTGGAGGAGTGCGTGAACACCTCCGGCATCGTCAGGACGCGGCCTGTCGCATGGTAGTCGTGGATGGTCTGACGGCCCCAATGCATCGCGCCGCCGCGGGTATCGAAGGTTGAGTTGACGTTGTACTTGCCGGAATCGAGCGCCATGGCGAGGGTCATCGCCTTGAAGGTCGAGCCCATCTCGTAGACGCCGACATTCATGCGGTTGATGCGATCGGGCGAGAGCGCGTCCTTCGGCTCGTTCGGATCGAAATCGGGATAGGATGCGAGCGCGATCACCTCACCGGTGGTCACGTCGAGGATCATCGAGGCGCCGGCCTTGGCCTTGAAGTGCTCGATACCCTTCACGAGCTCGTCGCGCACCGCGAATTGGGCGCGCAGGTCGAGAGAGAGCTGAACGGGCGCGAGGTCCGTCTGCTTGGCGACGAAGCCGAGGCTGTTGAGGGCGCCATTGCCCTGGTTGTCGATGTATTTCTCCATACCGGCGATGCCGATATTGTCGAGGTTCGTCGCGCCGATAATGTGGGCCGCGGCGACGCCGTTCGGGTAGACGCGCTTGTGATCGGGCAGGAAGCCGACCCCGGGCAGGCCGAGGCGGTGGACCTCCTGCTGCTGCTTCGGCGTGATCTCGCGTTTGACCCAGACGAAACCCTTCTTTGTCGAGAGCTTGGCGCGCAGCTCCGAAGCGTTCAGCTCGGGCAAGACGGCGGTGAGCAGCTCCGTCGCCTCGTCCTTGTCATAGATCTTGCGCGGCTCGGCGAAGACCGAGACCGTACGGATGTCGGTGGCCAGGATCTCGCCGTTGCGGTCGATGATGTCCGGCCGGATCGCCGTGGTGGCGGCGGC
Source organism: Methylobacterium sp. C25 (assembly GCF_021352225.1). Lineage (GTDB taxonomy): Bacteria > Pseudomonadota > Alphaproteobacteria > Rhizobiales > Beijerinckiaceae > Methylobacterium. The sequence continues at coordinate 175,905 of NZ_JAAUVI010000001.1, forward strand.
CGCGATGCGGTGGTCGTCGCTGGCGCTCGGGCTCGAGGCCATGATGATGAGCCGAACCGAGATCGCGCAGAAGACGGCAGCGAAGCCGAGCCCGACGATGCCGACGCGGGTGTAGGAGCGCTCGATGGCGAGGCGGAACATCGTGCGCCACAGCCGCACCAGGAACGCATCGCGCGGCTCCGTCGCGACGATACGCTCGGGCACATCGGTCTCGACGTAGACCTGCTGCTCGGCTTGGTCGTGCGGCACGGCCTCGTGGGCCTCGTGCTCGCTCGCGACCGGCGCGTCCTGATCCTGCGGATGATATTCGGACACGGGACCTACCTCGAAGCCGTGGTCGGCGTGCGGGTGTTGACGGTACGGGTCGTGGTCGAGCGGGTGATCGAGCCCGTGGTGCGCGGCTCGTCAGCCCGAGCCACGGTCTTCTCCTTCGGCGTCGAGGTCGCGGCGAGAAGCCGGCCGATCTCGTCGCCTCGGTCGGGGCGCGCCGGCAGGTCGGACATGCGGGCGAGATGCTCGACGCCGATCGGCTCTAGCGCCAGGTGGCGCTCGACCGCGGCCTGAAGCCGGTCCGGACGGGTGAGGAGCTGCCACTCGGCGCGCAGCACCGCGATGGCTTGGCGCTCGTTGTGCAGCTGGCTCTTGAGCTTCGAGACCTGCGCCGCCTGATAGAGCGTGTCGTATTTCGTCGAGTAGGCGTGGACGGCCGACGCCATCAGCCCGAGCACAGCGAGGATGTTGAGGATGCGGATCACCGACGCGATCCTCCACGAAGTGCGGCGGTGGCCGGAAGGATGGCGAGGTCCTGAACCGCATCGAGCGGCGCGGGCACGGGGGCATCGGTGCGCTCGGCGGCACGTAGCTTGGCGGAGCGTGCGCGTGGGTTCGCACGGCACTCCTCGTCGCTCGGCAATACCGGCCCCTTGGTCACGGGTGCGAAGCTCCGCGGCACCGGACGCTCGACGCTCGGAACGTGACGCGAGGCCTGGACCGCGCGGCCGCTGCGGGCCGAGAGAAACTGCTTTACGATGCGATCTTCCAGCGAATGGAAGGTCACCACCGCGAGACGGCCGCCGGGGCGCAGGATGCGCTCGGCAGCGTGGAGAGCGGCGACCAGCTCTCCGAGTTCGTCATTCACTGCGATGCGCAGGCCCTGGAAGCTACGCGTGGCAGGATGGATGTGGCTGCCGGGCTCGGCACGGACCACGCCAGCGATCAGCTCGGCGAGCTGGCCCGTGGTTTCGATCGGCCCGCGGCGGCGGGTCTCGATGATGGCGCGGGCCACGGCGCGGGCGCGGCGCTCCTCGCCGTAATGAAAGAAGATGTCGGCGAGCGTCGCCTCGTCGGCCTCGTTGACAAGGTCGGCGGCACTCTCGCCTTCGCTCGACATGCGCATGTCGAGGGGGCCGTCGTTTCGGAAGGAGAAGCCGCGCTCGGCCCGGTCGAGTTGCATCGACGAGACGCCGATATCGAGCACCACCCAGTCGGCCCCGGCTTCGCCCTGCGCCTCGACGAGAGAATCCAACAAACTGAACCGGCCCTCGACGAGACGGAGTCGCTTGCCGGCCTTCTTCTGGAGGGGGGCACCGGCGCTGATGGCAGTGGTGTCGCGATCGATCGCGACGACGCGAATCGAGGGGTCCACGTCGAGTAGGGCGCGGGTGTAGCCGCCCGCGCCGAAGGTGCCGTCGACGGCGAGGCCCGGTCCCTTCAGGGCGAGCGACTCGATCACCTCGGCAAGCAGGACGGGTATGTGGGTGCCTTCGGCGGCGGCAGTTTTGCTGCGCGGGGAGCGGCTCACGAAACGACCTCCCGTGCCAATGCTGGAATCGAAGCCAACTGCGGAATCTGGGATGCGATCCAGCTCATGCGTTCCTGCAGGGCGCTTGGGGCGCGCAATGGCGGTTCGGACGGAGACGTCGCGGCTGGCAGGACGCCGGCCAAAAGCTCGCGCAAAACGGCTCCCCTCACAACCAGGGCGAGAGGTGGCCGATCCGAAAATCACCTTTAGCGGGTTCGAGCCGGGTACCATGGGGTTTCGAGCGCCGTCAACGAGCGTGGCCGAACGGAAATGCACCCCTCGATAAAGACCCGAGCAAGGTTAACCGAGCGTCAACCGAGGCCGGGATTCCGACCGGAAACGGCACTGGAAAGCGGGGAGATCAGCCGGCCTTTAAGCCGGGTTCTGTAGGGCCCGGATACCTTGCGGCACCCGGACGTGGCGGCCATTCCTCTGGGACGGTCGTCACCGACCGCCTCGAGCAACCAACCCGGGCGACGGGCCTGGAGAGCCGGCCTGCCCTCCCCTCTCGGGGAATGCGTGTCACCCCTATTCGGTCTTGCACCCGGTGGGGTTTGCCATGCCGTCCGCGTTGCCGCGTCCGCGGTGCGCTCTTACCGCACCCTTTCACCCTTACCCTGCAAGCAGGGCGGTCTGCTCTCTGTGGCACTGTCCCTGGGGTCGCCCCCGCCGGACGTTATCCGGCACCGTCTCTCCATGGAGCCCGGACTTTCCTCCCCGTGCGAACACGGAGCGGCCGCCCGGCCGGCTGATCCGGGGCGGATGTGCGCCGCGCGGAGCGATGCGGTCAAGGACATTCGCCATCCCGGCCATCTGCCCAAAGTTCGGGCCTGCACGGATTTGCGGCGATCCATTGCCGGCGCAGGGACACAGCGCCAAACTCACTCCCAAGGAGGCCGCGCGCCTTTGTGCGCCGGGCCTGCCATTACGCGTGAAGGAGGTCTCGCCATGACGGAAACGAACTGGACCCTGGAAACCGTCCACCAGTTGCGCACACTGGCTCGCGAGGGCGTGCCGGTGCCGGTCATCAGCATGCGGTTGAAGCGGCCGGTGGAAGCCGTGACCGCCAAGCTCGCCGAACTCGGGATCACGCCGGCGGTGAGCGTTTAGACTTCACCCTCGTCATCCCGGGGCGCTCCAGGCGAACCCGGGATCCGGAGAGGGAATTATCTACCAGCTTCCCGTATTCTCCATCGACTTCCACGGCTCCTGCGGCTCCTTGGCCCCGCCCTTCTGCAGGAGTTCGATCGAGATGCCGTCCGGCGACTTCACGAAGGCCATGTAGCCGTCGCGCGGCGGGCGGTTGATGGTCACGCCCTTGTCCTGCAGTCGCTGGCAGAATGCGTAGATGTCGTCGACCTGATAGGCGAGGTGTCCGAAATTCCGGCCGCCCGAATAGGTCTCGGGATCCCAATTGTGGGTCAGCTCGATCAGCGGCGCCTTCTCGGCCTCGGCCTGCGCCACGTCGTCGGCCGCGGCGAGGAAGACCAGGGTGAAACGGCCCTTCTCGTTGTCGACCCGGCGGACCTCCTTGAGGCCAAAGGTGTTCACGTAGAAGTCGAGCGCCTTGTCGAGGTCCGCCACGCGGACCATCGTGTGCAGGTATTTCATCGTCGTATCCGGGCTGAGTGCTGTGACAGGTGAGATGGCCTCTCGCTAGCACCCGTCAACGGTTGCGCTCGGGCGCAGCGGACTCGATAGAGGGCGCACTCCGTCCGAGCCGAAGGTCGAGCCCGCATGCGCACCGAGACGCCCCCGACGATCCGCCTCGCAGACTACCGCCCCAGCGATCACCTCATCGACCGGGTCGATCTCGACATCCGTCTCGATCCGCATGCGAGCCGGGTGACGGCCGTGCTGGCTTTGCGGCCAAACCCCGAGGGCAAGGACGGCACGCCGCTTATTCTCGACGGGGACGAGTTGAAGCTCGTGGCCGTGGCCCTCGACGGAGAGGTGCTGCTGGAGAACGCCTATACGGCGACGCCCTCCGGCCTGACGATCCATCGCCCCCCGCAGCGCCCGTTCACGCTCTCGATCGAGACCGAGATCGACCCGACGGCCAACACCAAACTGATGGGCCTCTACCGCTCGAGCGGGGTGTACTGCACCCAGTGCGAGGCGGACGGCTTCCGCCGCATCACCTATTTCCTCGACCGTCCCGACATTCTCTCGATCTACACCACGCGCATCGAGGCCTCGCGAGAAGAGGCGCCCGTGCTGCTCGGCAACGGCAATCCGGTCGAGACCGGCACGGTGAAGGATACCGACCGGCACTACGCGATCTGGCAGGACCCGCATCCGAAGCCCGCCTATCTTTTCGCGATCGTCGGTGGTCGCCTCGGCAGCGTCACCGGACGCTTCAACACCTCGGAGGGCCGCGAGGTCGGCCTGGGCGTCTATGTCGAGCCGGGCAAGGAGGCCCGTGCCGACTATGCCCTCGACGCCGTCGCCCGCTCCATGAAGTGGGACGAGGAGGTTTTCGGCCGCGCCTACGATCTCGACGTGTTCAACGTCGTCGCCGTGTCCGACTTCAACATGGGCGCGATGGAGAACAAGGGCCTCAACATCTTCAACGACAAATACGTGCTCGCTTCGCCCGAGACCGCGACGGACGCCGACTATTCCAACATCGAAGCCATCATCGCCCACGAATACTTCCACAACTGGTCGGGCAACCGCGTCACCTGCCGGGACTGGTTCCAGCTCTGCCTGAAGGAAGGCCTCACGGTCTTCCGCGATCAGGAATTCTCGTCCGACATGCGCTCGCGCGCCGTGCATCGGATCAGCGAGGTGCGCACGCTCCGCGGCCGCCAGTTCCCGGAGGATGCCGGCCCGCTCGCCCATCCTGTGCGACCCAAGCAATATGCCGAGATCAATAACTTTTACACGGCGACCGTCTACGAGAAGGGCGCCGAGATCGTGCGGATGCTCAAGACGCTGATCGGCGAACAGGCCTTCCGCAAGGGAATGGACCGCTACTTCGCCGATAACGACGGCACCGCAGCCACCGTCGAGGACTTCCTGGCGGCCTTCGCGACAGAGACCGGCAGCGATCTCTCGCATTTCGCCCAGTGGTACGAGCGGCCCGGCACGCCCCGCATCGCCGTCTCCGGCCACTACGATGCGGCGGCAAAAACCTACCGGCTCGATGTCCGGCAGACCCGCCCCGGCGCGGGCGCCGATGCCCCACCCCTCGTGATCCCGGTTGCGCTTGGGCTCATCGGCGAGGACGGCCCGCTCGACGCGACGAGCGATCGCGTGAAGGACGGCGTCTTTGTACTCGACAAGGCCGAGGACAGCCTGACCTTCGAGAACGTTGCTGCTCGGCCGGTGCCATCGCTCTTCCGCGATTTCTCGGCACCGGTGCGGGTCGAGATCGGCCTGAGCGACGCCGAACGCCTGACCCTGCTGCGCCACGACACCGACGCCTTCAACCGCTGGGAATCCGCGCAGCGCGTGGCGCTTCGCATCATCATCGAGGCCGCCCGCAGCGGCGCCGAGCAACTCGATGGGGCCGAGAGTCTCGCCGATGCGCTCGCCGCCTTCCTCGACCAGGAAGCCCTCCATGATCCGGCCTTCGCAGCGCTGATGCTAGCTCTGCCGAGCGAGGGAGAGATTGCCAGCGAGATCGGCGCGAACATCGATCCCGACGCGATCTTTTCCGGCCGACGCCGCCTGCGGCAGACGATCGCCGCGCGGCTGCACGATCAACTCGTTTCGCTACGCGAGAAACTGGCCGCTCCTGCCGGTGCGCCCTTCAGCCCGGATGCCGCCTCGGCCGGCCAGCGCGCCTTCCGGAACGCCGCTCTCGACCTGATCGCGGTGGCCGACCCCGAACGCGGCACGGCGCTGGCCCGCGAGCAGATTGCCGGCGCCACGACCATGACCGACCGCCTCGCCGGCCTCGCCACGCTCTCGCAGATCCCCGGCGAGGCCCGCGAGACCGAGCTGACTGCCTTCGCCGAACGCTACGCTGCCGAGCCGCTGATCCTCGACAAGTGGCTCGCCATCCAGGCTGCCATCCCTGAGGACGGCAGCCTTGCGCGCATCGGAGCGCTCCAGCAGCACCCCGCCTACTCGATCACCAATCCGAACCGCGTGCGCTCGCTCGTGGGCGTGTTCAGCCTGTCGAACTCCACACAGTTCAACCGGGTGGACGGCGCCGGATATGCGCTGGTCGCCGAGACTGTCTTGGCGCTCGACAAGCGAAACCCGCAGATCGCCGCGCGCCTCCTCACCGCTTTCGGCTCCTGGCGGCAACTGGAACCGGCGCGGCGCGCTGCAGCAGAGGCAGCCCTGCGCGGGATCGCCGGAACGGACGGCCTGTCACGCGACGTCGCCGACATCGCGGGTCGCAGCCTCCAGGTGTGAGGACAATCTGCGAAGAACATCGACGTCGAAAAGCAACATCAGCCTATACTGAATATCACGATCTGGCATGCCAGATACCCGACCGTGTTTCTATCAACTTGGCTCGGCACGATGGAATTGAGGCCGATGCCTAATTCAATGACTGTATTTCCAAGACTTCGCTTGCTTTTCCCCTTCTGTGCCCAGAAAGCGCTGCAACCGTGAAAATCTCAGGGTGGAAAACATAAATTAACTTACGGTGGTCAAAAGTCGGGCACTCCTTCGCCGGCCATCATTTCGGACGTCCGGCAGATGAGATGATTGCTGCGGACGGGCCATGCGCGATCCAGTTGCCCTTCTTCTCACGGACCGCCCCGACCGGAGCGCGCAGATTGCTGCTGCGCTGGAGCCGGCAGTGGATTGCCACGTCCTCGGGATGGACGAGGCCTGGACCGAGTCCACACCGCTCGCCGGCATCATCGCGGATGTCGACATCGTTCGCTCCGAGGCGAAGCAGACCGTGCGCAAACTGCGCGAGCTGGCCGTACCGGGCGACGCCCCGCTCGTGCTGCTGATGCGCAATCGCAGCGCGCGCAGCTTCGCCGACGCCAAGTCCGTCGGCGCGGATGTCTGCCTTGCGGCGCGCACGGCACCTCACGTCGTCGCAGAGACGTTCCTGGCGCAGACGCATCCGCGGCGCGAGCTGATCGATCTCACCATCACCCGGGCCATCGGGCGAGCAGGACGCGCCCTGACGACGCTGCTCGACGCGGCGCGGATGGACCAGTCGCTCGACGTCGATGCCTTCGAAATGGGCGTCGATCCGATCCTCACCGCCGTGGCGGATGGAGGGCTCGTGCGCTGGCTCGACATCGTCTGGAACTTCGACGATGCCACATACCAGCACTGCATGCTGGTCGCCGGGCTCGCGGCCGCCCTGGCGCTGCATGTCGGGTTCTCGGCCAGCGATCGGCTGCATCTGGTGCGCTCGGCGCTGATCCACGACATCGGCAAGGCGAAGATCCCGCTCGAGATCCTCAACAAGCCGGGCCGGCTCGACGAGAACGAGATGCGCATCATGCGCACGCACGCCGCCCTCGGCCACGAGCTGCTCGTCAAGGCGACCGGCTTCGATGCCGAGACCCTGGACGTCGTGCTCCATCACCACGAGATGCTCGATGGATCAGGCTATCCGGACGGCCTCAAGGGCGATGCGATCAGCGACCGCGTCCGCCTGATCACGATTTGCGACATCTATGCAGCCCTGATCGAACGCCGGCCCTACCGCGCGCCGATGGGCCACGAAGAAGCGCTGCGAGTTCTGCGCGGCATGGGCAACAAACTCGACCTCGACCTGCTGGCGGCTTTCGAGCAGGCCATCGTCAAGCGCTGAGGGCAGCCCGTCCGGGTGCTCGGCACGCGGCGTGATGGCGCGATAGCGGCCTTGGGCGTTTGCGGTGACGCGAGGAGCGCCACGTCGCCAACCGAGCCGACAAACTGCCGCAGATTCTCGCAGCGACAGTTTCGCAACACCGCCCGGAAAACCGGCCCCGAAATCCGCGCTTGCCGGCTCCAAAACCCGCGGCCGTACCAAATTCCGACACGCCCATTCCGAAAACGAAAAAGCCACCCCGACGCGCTTGCGGCCAGGAGACTGAGTCTTGTCCGCTAAGACACTGCGACGGATGGGCTTTTCAGAGTCTCACGGAGAAGCTCGCCGAGTCGCATCATCGTTAAAGAGTCAACAAAACGATCCATAAAAATCGTGGACAAATCGCCCGTCCGAGTGCTCAATATGAATACGATTCGTGGTGGGGCGTGAGTGACCGCTGCGGGGCGTTTCAGCCGATTTTGAGTGGGGGTTCTCATGCCGGAGGCGGTTTCCGCTTCCCTGGCCGCGAGCGTGCGCGCCGACACGATCCTCGGGATCCGGCGACCGCGAAATCCGGCCCATGAACGGGTGATGCGGGCCGAGACTTGGCTGCGTATCGCCGTCCCGGGAATGCTCGCCGGCTTCCTGCTCTGCCTGCTCGCCGTCCTCACACTTCACCTGCGCCTCCAGCATGCCGAGGCAGTCCGCATTGCTCATCTAGAAGTCGAGGGTCTGGCGCGCCTGACCGCGGCAGCGTTCGGTGAGAACGGCATCTCCGGCGAGACCAACAAGGGCTCGGCTCAGGATCGACTCCATGCCCTGATGTCGTCCGGCGCCCAGGCCGGCCGCCAGATCTTCGTCGCCGGACGCGACGACCGGATCGTCGCCGCCTACCCCGCATCGGGCCGTTTGCCATCGACTCTCACCGCCGTGCTCGGAGCCGACCAGGCCATCGGCACCCTGGCCGAGACCGCCGGCGCGATGATCCTGCGCCTCGCCGACGGCGCCGAGGTCATCGCCGCGGTTCACAGCCTGCCCAACGGCACGGGACAGGTCGCGGTGATCCGCCCGGTCGCGCATGTGACGGCAGCCTGGCGGGAGCGGCTCTTCACGCTCGCCGTGCTGTTCGGCGCCACCGCGCTGGTCGTCGTCGGAATCGGTGCGGCCTACACGCTCCAGAGCCGGCGGGCCCATGCTGCCGACCGGGTCTGCGACGAAGTCCGCCGTCGGCTCGACACGGCGCTCGGCCGTGGCCGCTGCGGCCTGTGGGACTGGGACATCCCGCGCGGCGAGATCTTCTGGTCGGATTCGATGTACGCCATGCTCGGCTACCCAGCCGAGAAGGGCCTTCTCTCCTTTGGCGACGTCAACGACCTGGTGCATCCCGACGATGGCGACCTCTACAGCCTCGCCCGTCAGCTCGCCGCCACGCAATCGACCATCGATCACGAGTTCCGCATGCGCGGCGCCTCCGGCGAGTGGGTCTGGCTGCGCACCCGCGCCGAGATCGTTCACGACGAGGCCGATGGCAGCCGCCACCTTGTCGGCATCGCCGTCGACGTGACCGAGCAACGGAAGCTCGCCGAGTCCAACGCCACCGCCGACATGCGCCTGCGTGATGCGGTCGAGGCGATCTCCGAGGCCTTCGTGCTCTGGGACGACCAGAACCGCCTCGTCCTATGCAATTCGAAGTTCCGCGACCTGCATGCGCTGGCCGCCGAGGATGCCCAGCCCGGCCGCCGCTACGCCGACATCATGGGCCGTGGCGTGCTGCCCCCCGTCCGGCGCGAACTGCCCGATGTCGGCCGCGCCAGCCCCTCCGCCCGCACCTTCGAGGTCGAGCTGACCGACGGGCGCTGGCTTCAAGTCTCCGAGCGACGCACGAAGGATGGCGGCTACGTCTCGGTCGGCACCGACATTACCGGCCTCAAGCGCCAGCACGACAAGCTCGTCGTCTCCGAACGCGAGCTGCTCGCCACGGTGAAGGATCTCAAGCGCTCCCGTCGCACTCTCGAGCTCCAGACCCACCAGCTTGCCGACCTCGCCGAGCAGCATCTCGACCAGAAGGCCAAGGCCGAGATCGCCAACCAGGCGAAATCCGAATTCCTCGCCAACATGAGCCACGAGCTGCGCACGCCGCTCAACGCCATCATGGGCTTCGCGGACCTGATGGAGAGCGAGGTCTACGGACGGCTCGGCGATCCGCGCTACGTCAGCTATTGCCGCGACATCCAGGAGAGCGGCACCTACCTGCTCTCCGTCATTGACGACATCCTCCACATGGCCCGGATCGAGGCCAAGCGCGTCAGCCTCGATCGCCGCGAGATCGCCGCCACGGAGGCGGTGCGCGACGCCGTGAAGCTCGTCGAACTCGCCGCCAAGGCCAAGGGCGTCCGCCTGCGGGTCGAGATGCAGCCGAGCCTTCGCCTTCTCGCCGACGAGCGCGCGCTGATCCAGATCCTCGGCAACGTGCTGCAGAATGCGGTGAAGTTCACGCCATCCGGCGGCCGCGTGTTGGTGCGGGGCCGCAGTTGCGGCACCAATGTCCATCTCTTCGTCGAGGACAGCGGCATCGGCATTCCGAAGGCCGCGCTGGCCAAGCTCGGCAAGCCGTTCGAGCAGGTCGAAAACAACCTCACCCGCAGCCACCGCGGCTCGGGCCTCGGCCTCGCCATCGCTCGCTCGACGGCGGAGCTGCATGGGGGCGCCCTGCGCATCCGCTCGGATGTCGGCGTCGGCACCATCGTGATGGTGCGCCTGCCCGCCCCAACACCGGAGCGACTCGCCGCTCTGTCCCGGCCAAGTTCCGAGGTCACGGTCGATTCTCTGAGGCTCGTCTCGGGCGCCACGCAGAGGCCCGACGACAGGTCTGCCGCAGCCGGCTGAGCATCTTTAGAATTGCTCTAAGCTATCCATTTCATGCAGCCCGGCCATGCCGTCGGGAACATTCGCTTTCGTCGCTCATTCATCGGGCGTGAGGCGCCGCTCCCAGAGTGACGAGCGGATGCCTCGAAGCCATTCACGGCATACCCGAACGGAGAGCGTCCCATGGCCAAGGCCAAGCCGAACCTGCGCGTCGCCAGCGACCGCCTCAACACCCCGACCGATCTCGATCCAGCCGATACCAAGAAGATCGCCCAGGGCCTCACGATCCTGGCCTCGGATCTCCTGGCCCTCTACATCAAGACCAAGAACTTCCACTGGCACATGAGCGGCCCGCATTTCCGGGATTACCACCTGCTCCTCGACGAGCAGGGCGAGCAGATCTTCGGCATCATCGACGATGTTGCCGAGCGCGCCCGTAAGATCGGCGGCACCACCCTGCGCTCGCTCGGCCAGGCCGAGAAGCTGAAGCGCGTGCCGGATAACGACGCCGACTACGTCTCGCCGCTCGACATGCTCGCGGAGCTGCGCGACGACAACCGCAACCTCACCGCCAACATGCGCGAGCTGCACGAGGTCACGGACGAGGCCAACGACGTCTCGACCACCAGCCTGCTCGAAGAGTGGATCGACCAGTCCGAGCGCCGCACCTGGTTCCTCTACGAGATCACCCGCGACGCCACGCAGGGCGGCCACTGAGCTGCCCTCTCCTCACGGCAACAGGAAAAACCCCGCATCGCAGGATGCGGGGTTTTTTCGTGCTCCGAGGTGAAGCCGGCGGTTAGGCCGCTTCTTCGATCTCGTCCTCGCGCACGGCGCGCTCGGCGACGCCGGAGCGGATCCGGTAGGAGACCTCGCCGGAAGCATCCGCCGGCATCAACCGGACGATCTCGGCAATCTCGCCGAAGCCGGTCTTGTCGTTGGTGGGGGTCGGTCCGAGGCGCTTCACGCGCTGGCCGAGCTTGTACTTGTGGGACATCGCGTCCTCCTCGTCTCGTGGGGTCCGCGCGGCGCTCAGCGCCGCAGCTTGATCTTGGCCTTGCGGGCCGCGTAGCGCGCGTCGCGCTCGGCCTTCTGGGCGGCCTGCACGGCGCGGGCGCGCTCGGCGGCGGCTTCGAGCTCGGCGGCCTTGCGGGCGATCTCGGCCTGGCGGGCGGCCTCGGCCTCGGCGGCCTTCCGCTCTTCCTCGGCGATGCGGGCGAGCTCGCGCTCCTCGGCGCGGGCAGCGCGGGCCTCGGCGATGGCCTTACGCTCGGCATTGCGAGCGATCACGGCCGGATCGTCGGCGCTCGGGCGCTGCCGGAAGCGCTCCACCATGGCCTGGCGGGCCTTCTGCTGCGCGGAGAGACGATCGTCGAGGGCGTTCTGGTTGATGAAGCTCACGTAGTGTCCTTGTTGCGGCCGCGGCCCCGATGGCCCGGCCTGGAAGGGGCAGGTTACGACAAAAGAAGAAGCCGCCCCATCGGGAGCGGCTTCGTTAGCGGTTGCGGAGCAGGGCTCACGCGTTCTGGAGGCTACCGGCCGACTGCTTGCCCGAGCGGCGATCGGTCTCCATCTCGTAGGAGATCTTCTGGCCCTCGACGAGGTTGCGCATGCCGGCGCGCTCGACGGCGGAGATGTGCACGAAGACGTCCTTCGAGCCGTCATCCGGCTGGATGAAGCCAAAACCCTTCGTTTCGTTGAACCACTTGACGGTGCCGGTGCTCATAGTCGTCCTTGTCGCTTCGCAGGAAATCATGCGCAGTCGTTCGACCATCGTGAGACGGCGAACGGTTCGATAACCGATAGAAGACGAGAAATTCCGAACCGCCCTGCGAAGGCGTATACGGCCCAAATTCCGGGCTTAGATCGATAACGGGTAAGTAGACCCTCGCGCTCCTCTCGGCAAGAGCAGCGCAGAAATTGCACGAAAACCGCGCCGGAATTTGTCGGCACATCGTCGTGCCGGACGTGTTATTGATAGGCACCCTCTGCGCAATCCGGTGCCTTGGGCAATGCCGGAGCCGTCCGTATCCGGACCACGACTCTCCGTTCCAATCTGCCGCCCGTTTCCGGGCCGGCGCACGACGCTCAGAGGATAGATCATGGCGCATAACAGCACGAGCGGACGCACGCCCGGCCTCTCGATGGCCGAGTTCAACGCCCGCGCCAAGAAAATCGCCGCGTCCACCGGCGACATCGAGAAGGGCGATGCGCGCCGCTCGCCGCCCGCCCGCTTCCGCCGCGACAAGGCTCCCCCGAGGCCCGAGGCCTCCGAAACGACGGAGACGACCGAGGCCACCGAATCCACCGAAGGCTGACGCCCATGCCCTCTCCGCTTCCCGGGGAGGGCCCTTTTTTGGCGCGCAAACCCCTTGCGAGCCACGCGCCCCCGGTAGTGTCGTCTACCGTACAGTGCTAGCCTCCCCGCACTCGCGGTTCGATCCTTCGGCATCCCGCGAATGTGAGCACGGTGCTCCTGCCCACGCGAGCGGAGCACGTTATGGCTCGCTACTTCTTCAATGTGTACGACGGCTACACGGCGCGAGACGCCGAGGGCACGGAGCTGCCCGACCTGAAGTCGGCCCAGATGGAAGCGATCCGCCGTTCCGGTGAGTACATCGAACGCGAGTCGACCCGGCTGAAGCTCGGCGAAGATTGGACGATGGAGGTCACCGATCGCGACGGCCTCATCCTGTTCCGGCTCGCCTTCTCGGTCGTCGACTCGGCGGCCACGCTGGACGGCGACCTGGAACCAAATCTCGATTGAAATGTATGGTTTCGTACAGATCGAACCTGGAACGCACTCGTGGCCCGCTACTTCTTTGACGTCCACAACAATGGCGACTCTGACTGGGATGAAGCGGGCACCGAATGCGCCGATCGGTCCGAGATCGAGAAGGCCGCAAAGTCGCGCATGAAGGCTTTCGCCGCGCGGTGCGCCAAACAGGCTGCGCCGGTCACGCTCGCGGTATTGGCGGCCGATGGTGGGGTCGTTCTCACGGCATACGGCGTTGGCGAAGGGCTGCACCTGTTCTGGCGCTAAGCGCCCGTCGCCGGCGCTTTCTGCATTCCGATCGCCCTCGGCGCCCCGTCGAACCGCGCCTCCGCGGTCTCATCGCGTCCAGGGCCTCGCAGGAGGGCACCGGAGATACCACGACGCGACACGAAAAAAGCCGCTCCCGAAGGAGCGGCTTTCTCGTCGTATAGGCCCGGCCCCGAGGAGCCTGGCGAAAGCGGTGTCGAGGCTCAGGCAGCCTGGAGCTGGCTTGCGGCCTTCTTGCCGGAGCGCTTGTCGGTCTCGAGCTCGAAGGAGATCTTCTGGCCCTCGATCAGGTTGCGCATGCCAGCGCGCTCGACGGCGGAGATGTGCACGAACACGTCCTGGCCGCCATCATCCGGCTGGATGAAGCCGAAACCCTTGGTTTCGTTGAACCACTTTACAGTGCCGGTCGCCATGTCAGTCCTTGGTCTTCGCAGGCTTCTCGAGTGGAGAGCACTCCGCGCGGACGCGAAGGGCCGGAGATACCGATAGGGGTGGAAACGACGGGGTCGCCCTGCGAAGGAGTCACGACCCGGAAAGTCCGGCCACAGATCGATCGAAGGGAGATGGGGCCGCAGGTCGGGATGGCAAGGCAGGCGACCGCTCCGACCTCAGATCCACGTATGTGGGACGTCGAAGCAAAGGGGAGGCTTCGGTGCCCGGAAGCGGTTGTCTCGCCATGCACCCCTCGCAGCGCCGAGCCAACGAGACTTTCGACCTGTGGCTGCGATCAGCCAGGGGTTTCGAGGCGCCGCGTCGTCAGCGAAGAAAGTTCGCGGGCACCGGCGAGCGCGCATTGAGCAGGGTGATCGTCACCCGTCGGTTCGGCGCGATGTAGGGATTGTCGGGGAAAACCGGCTCGGTGTCGCCGCGTCCCACCACGGAAGCGAAGTTGTCGTTGGGAACCCCGGCCCCCGACAGGATCTCGCGCACGGAGAGCGCACGCCCGGCGGTGAGGTTCCAGGGTTCGCCGGCATTCGACGAGCCCGGGCGCGCGGCGGCCGTGTAGCCGGTGATCGACAGGCGGTTGGGCAGCCGGCGCAGTGCGGGCGCGAGCGCCTCCAGCACGCGACGCGTGCGGTCGTAGGGGTCGACAGAGCCTTCGCGGAACATGGAGCGGCCGTCCTGGTCCACGAGGGACACGTTCACGCCCTCCTTGGTCGTCTCGAAGACGATGTTGCGCGACAGCTCGGCATATTCGGGCATCTTCTGAAGCGCCTGACGGAGGCTTGCTACGGCGCTGAAGTCGGCCTCCTCGCTGGCGGCTGAGCGGCTGGCATCGAGGTCGCGGGCACGGTCGGGACTGGTGGAGGACGCTCCCGGCTTCCGCTCGGCAGAACCCGTCTCAGCTTCGCTGGGCGTCGCCGGCTTGTTGCCTGAACTGTCCAGGGCTCTGCCGTGCAGAATTCCGCCAGCACCACTGTTTGACGGGCTCAAAGCCGCCGGCGCGAAGTATTCCGCCAGACCGATCTTCTGCTCCTGCGTCGTCATGCTGATCAGCCACATCAGCAGAAAGAACGCCATCATGGCGGTCACGAAGTCCGCATAGGCGATCTTCCAGGCCCCGCCATGGTGTGCGTGACCGTGCTTCTTGACCTTCTTGACGATGATCGGCTGGATGGCCACGGCCGTCGAGTCCCTGTTGGAGATCGGGTCGGATCTCGTGCGATTTCCGCCGAATTGGTTGGCGGTTCGGCGATCAGAAAGCCCGCAACATCAAAAGTTTGGGGCGTTTTCGGTGGTCCGGGGATCACCGAGCGCGTTAGGCCGGCAGGGCGGCGGTTGCCTCTTCCACCTCGCTGAATGTCGGGCGCACGTCGCTCATCAGAGCCTTGCGAGCAAATTCGATGGCCATCACCGGCGGCTGGCCGCCGATATGGGCAAGCAGCCCCACTTTGAGTGAAATGTAGTATTTGGACTCGGCCTCGAAGAGGCTTCTGAGCGACTGCGCCATGGGCCCGAAGAAGCCATAGGCGATGAAGACGCCGAAGAAGGTGCCGACGAGCGCGCCACCGATCAGATGTCCCAGCACCTCCGGCGGCTCCTTGATCGCGCCCATCGTCTTGATCACGCCGAGCACGGCGGCGACGATGCCGAGTGCCGGTGTTCCGTCGGCGAGCGACTGCATGGCCGACACGACACGCTCCCGCTCCTGGTGGTGCGTCTCGAGTTCCTCATCCATGAGAGCCTCGATCTCGTAGGCGTTGTTCGCGCCAAGCGTCACCATGCGCATGTAGTCGCAGACGAACTCGACCGCGTGGTGGTTCGCTGCAAAGGTCGGGAAGGCGTTGAACAGCGTCGACTCGCCTGGATTTTCGATGTGCGGCTCGAGCGCCATCAAACCTTTTTGTTTGACAAGCTTGAACAACGAATACTGCATTCCCAGTAGTTCGACATAGGATTGCTGATTGTATTTGGGGCCCTTCACCAGCGTGCCCAACATGGAGGGCACGGCCTTGAGCACCGGCCCGATGTTGCCGATGACGAAGGCACCGATCGCCGAACCGAGGATGATGACGAACTCGTAGGGCTGCCAGAGGACTTCCAGATGGCCGCCCATCTGTGAGTAGCTGCCGAAGACACAGCCGAAAACGATCAGTATGCCGACAATCAGCCGCATAATTTGCCATCCCTGCGCCGCGGCAGATCCAGCCCGCACGAAGCTCCCAACGATCCGAGAAATCGCCGGTCTTGGTTAATGGCGGGTTTAGAGCGGTGTAGGGAGCGCAGCGACGTCCGCCGCCATGTGTTGATGCTCAGAAGCGGACCGACCGAGATCCACTCATGGCGGACCTCGCGAAACGGCAGCAAGCTTAGGATTTTAGCGTGAGACCGGTTGGCGCTTCGGGATAACGCCAGCATATCGCTGCCAGCTGTCCATCGAGCTGAGCGGACCACATCGAAACAGCAACAAGCATGGGGTGTGGTGCAAATCCCTCATAGTCTTAGCGTCACCTTCATCACACTCGGATCGTCGGGATCGGCCTTCGCCTCGAACCCCAGCCGCCGGCACACCGCCAGCATCGCCCGGTTCTCCGTCAGCACCGTGCCTTCGACCCTCTCGATCCCTTCGGCTTTCGCCCAGTCCAGCATGAGCCGCATCAGCGCGTAGCCCAGCCCCACGCCCTTGATGTCCGAGCGGACCAGGATGCCGAACTCGCCGCTCTCGTGGTTGGCGTCGGCATGGAGCCGCACCGCGCCGAGCATCTGTTCGGTGTTCGCATCGATGGCCACGAAGGCGATGGCGCGGGCGTAGTCGAGCTGGGTCAGGCGGGCGAGGAAGGCGTGGCTGAAGTGCTTCATCGGAGTGAAGAAGCGCAGGCGCACGTCCTCCGGATCGATCTCGGCGAAGAAGGCCGCGAACAGCCCCTCATCCTCGGGGCGCACCGGGCGCACCTGGATGGCGCGACCCTTCAGCGTCATCAGGCGATCCCACTCCACCGGATAGGGGCGGATCGCCAGTCGTGACTGCTTCGCCTGAAAAGCCTTCGGTCCGAGATCCGGATCGCGCCAGACACGCACCCGCCCGTCGAGGCCGAGGACACCGTCGGCATCGGCCAGCAGCGGATTGATGTCGAGCTCGCGCACCTCAGGCAGGTCGATGGCGATCTGCGAGAGTTTGACCAGGACCAGGGCGATGGCATCGACATCCGCCGCCGGCACGTCACGGTAGGCGGCCAGCCGGCGAGCGACTCGGGTGCGCGCGATCTGGTCGGCTGCCAATCGCAGGTCGAGGGGCGGCAGGCCGAGCGCCCGGTCGTCGATCACCTCGACGGCAGTGCCGCCGCGGCCGAACACCACCACCGGGCCGAAGGTCGGGTCCTCCGCGAGGCCGGCGATCAGCTCCCGGCGCGCGCCGCGCGGCACCATGGCCTGCACGGCGAAGCCCGTGATGCGGGCTTCGGGCTGCAGGGCGCGCACACGGGCGACCATGCGGGTCGCGGCCTCGCGCACGTCGGCCTCCGAGGTGAGGCCGAGACGCACGCCGCCGACATCCGTCTTGTGCACGATGTCCGGCGAGACGAGCTTCAGCGCGACGGGCTGGCCCTGCGCGATCATCGGCCAGGCGGCCTCGGCGGCGTGCTCGCCATCCGGCGCCAGGAGGCAGGGCTGCATCGGGATGCCGTAGGCCGCGAGCAGCGCCTTCACCGAGAGCGGATCGAGCCAGCTCTGGCCGCCGACCAGGGCCTGTTCGACGATGGCGCGGGCCGCCGCGACGTCCGGCCTGAAATCCTGCGGCAGGGAGGCCGGAGTGCGCATCAGGTCGTCCTGCGCCTCGCGGTAACGCACCACATGCAGAAAGCCGTCGACCGCATCGGCATCCGTCGGAAAGAGGGGGATGCCGGCCTTGGCGAGAACCGCCGTCGCGGCCGGGCTCTCGCCCACGGAGACCGCATAAACCGGCTTCTTGCGGCCCCCGTCCGGCCGCACGGCCGTAACCGCGGCGGCGATGGCCTCGGCCGTCTCGTGGGCCCGGGCGCGGGCGGTGGGGACGTGAATGACGAGGAGTGCGTCGTTCTCGCGCGCGGCGAGCAGCGGCTTCAGCCCTGCGGCATAATCCTTCGCCTCGGCATCGACGCCGAGATCGATCGGGTTCTTCGAGGCGCCGTGACGGATGCCGTCGAGCGCCGCGAGCGTCTCGGGCGCACAGTCTGCCGCAACGCCGCCCTGTTCGGCCAGCCGGTCGGCCGCGAGCGCGCCGATGCCGCGGCCGTTGGCGACGATCATCAGCCGTCGCCCGGGAAACGGCCGCTGCCTGCGTAGGGTCTCGGCGGCGGAGAACATCTCGTCCAGCGTGTCCACCGAGAGCAGGCCGGCCCGGCGCAGGGCCGCCGCATAGACCGCATCGGGCCGGGCGAGCGCGCCGGTATGGGTCTGCGGCGTCTCCTCCTGCGGCTCGTGGCGCCCGGTGCGCAGGACCACCACCGGCTTGACCCGCGCCGCCGCCCTCGCCGCCGACAGGAACTTTCGCGCGTCCTCGATGCGGTGGAGCGAGAGCAGGATCGCCCGGGTGTGGAGATCGGCCGCAAAGTGGTCGAGCGCGTCGGCCACGTCGACATCGGCCGAGCGGCCCACGGTGAGGATCGCGGAAAAACCGACCTCGCGGCGATGGGCCCAGGCCGCGATGGCCGAGGCCACGGTGCCCGATTGGGTGACCAGCGCGAGATCTCCCGCGAGCGGCGGATGCGCCAGCAATGTCGCGTTGAGCTTTCGCCCCGGCACGGCCAGGCCGATGCTGTCGGGTCCGAGCAGGCGGAGGCTGTGTTCCCGCGCCGCCCGCCGGGCCACGCCGATCGGCGCCTCCTCGCCCCGGCCGAGATGCGCCGACAGCACCGCCGCCGCCGCGGCCCCGCACTGCCCCGCCTCGGCGACGATCCCCGGCACCGTCTCCGGCGGGGTCGCGATCAGCACGAGATCCGGCGTCTCGGGCAGACTCGCGAGGTTCGGAAAACAGGGCAGGCCGTCGATGGTGTCGTAGTTCCGGTTCACCGGCCGGATCGGGCCATCGAACCCGCCGGCGCGCAGCGAGTCGATCACCGCCCGGCCGACCGATCCCTCGCGCTCGCCCGCCCCGACGATGGCGATGCTGCGCGGGGCGAGCATGGTCGCGAATCCGTAGGTGCTCATGAGCTGGCTCGGATGCTCGCGCAGAACATGATCCCGGTGATCGCAATCACGCCGCCAGGATCACCGAAACGGGACGCCGGAGCAGTACCAGCCTTTCATGGCTTTTGAACCCCCGCGCCGCCTTTCGCGATGATGAGAAGCGCGAGATCGCAAGTATCGAGCGGAACGGCGCCAGTGTCCGGAGGCGTCGACAATAGAAAATCAATCATTCTAAATATTGGATCTCCTCGGATCGCTCTATCGCCCCCTGCCGGGAGCGAGATAGGCGCAATCTGCGGCGGCGTTCCGCGTGTCGGAGGGTCTCCGTCCACAGGACTTTGCCGGGTACGTGCCTTCTACCGCCCGGCATTAGGGGTCGGACAATCTCGATCCGGCACCCTGCATTTGCTCGCGTTCGGAGAGCGTCCAGAAACCCTTGTCGACACCGATGTCCGCGCGCTCGAAGACGGTCACACACCTGTTCTGGACCTTCGTCGTCGGGGGCGCGGCAGCACTCGCCTATGGGCGGCCGGCGCTGATCGCAACCGGCCTGGGGATCGCCGCCGTCTTGCTCTATCGCCTTGACCGGCCACGCAGATTTCGCGCCCTTGTGCGCCGGACCGCCCGTCGCCACGCTCGCATCCTGGCATTGCGCCGACGCCAGGAACGTTTCGTGGACGCCTACGGCAATACTGTCGAGGATGGCTGGCTGCGCGAGCGCGAATACTTCATCGAGCGCACGATCCTGCCACGCCTCGAGCAGTTCGGCTTCTCCGATTACATCGATCCGCGCTGGGACCAGATGATCGCCATCGTCGAGGCCGTGGCAGTCTCCGTGCAACTGCCCGACGAGACGGAAATGCCTGAAGACGGAGTGGCTTACGAGCGCTTCTGCGCCGGCCTGCTCACTCAGGCCGGCTGGCATGCGCGGCCGACCCAGGCCAGCGGCGACCAAGGGGCCGACGTCATCGCCGAGGCCGCCGGCACCCGCCTCGTCGTCCAATGCAAGCGCTACGGAAAGCCCGTGGGCAACGCCGCCGTGCAGGAAGTCGCAGCCGCAGCCCGACACTGGTCGGCCGACATGGCGGCCGTCGTCTCCAATGCCGGTTTCACCCCTGCCGCGCGAAAGCTCGCCGCGACCACCGGCGTCCAGCTCCTCCACCACGACGATCTCGCGGGCCTGCGCCCGATGCAATCCGCCAGCCGGCGCCTACCCGCCTGATTTGTCGACGGTTTTTCCGGGCAGCGGCAGCCATGAGCGCCCGCCGCGCGCCAGCAGGTCGTCGGCTCCTTTCGGCCCGTCGCTACCCGCAGGATAGAACTCTACCGGAGCCTCCTTCCAGGCCTTCAGCAACGGATCCACCGCGGCCCAGCCGGCTTCGATGTTGTCGGCACGCTGGAACAGAGTGGCGTCGCCGATCATGCAGTCGTAGAGCAGGGTCTCGTAGCCGACATTCGGCTTCTCGTCGAAGAAGTCCTTATAACGAAACGCGTTTTCGACCGTGCCGAGCCGCATCTGTGGCCCGGGGGCCTTGACGTTGATCTCGGTGGTCTCGCCGGGTTCCGGTGCGATCCGGATGCGCATGACGTTCTGCGCGATCTCTTCGACAGGCGTGTCGCGAAATAGCCGATAAGGCGCCGGCTTGAAGTGGATCGCGATCTCGGTGAGGCGGCCGGCCAGCCGCTTACCGGTGCGCACGTAGAACGGCACGCCGGCCCAGCGCCAATTCTCGATCTCGAGCTTCAGGGCGGCGTAGGTCTCAGTGTTCGAGTTCGCATCGACATTCGGCTCGTCGCGATAAGCGGGAACATCCTTGCCGAGCTCGACGCCAGCCGTGTACTGGCCGTGCACCGCATCCTCCGGCCGGATCGGCTTAACTGCCTCGGCGAGCTTTGCTTTCTCCGTGCGAACAGCCTCCGCATCGAACGAGTTCGGCGGCTCCATCGCCACCATGCAGAGCAGCTGGAACATGTGGTTCGGCACCATGTCCCGCAGCGCGCCGGTTGCCTCGTAGAAGGAACCACGCTTCTCGACGCCGACAGTCTCGGCCGCGGTGATCTGCACGTGGTCCACGTATTCGTGCCGCCAAAGCGGTTCGAAGATTCCGTTGGCGAAACGGATCGCCATCATCGACTGCACCGTCTCTTTCCCAAGGAAGTGGTCGATCCGGTAGAACTGGCTCTCGTCAGCCTGCTTCAGGATGCGGGCATTCAGCGCTTGCGCAGAAGCGAGGTCGTGGCCGAAGGGCTTCTCGATCACGACGCGGCGGAAACGGTCGTCGCCCTGCTTGAGCAGCCCGGCCTGTCCGAGACCATCGACGATCGCCCCGAAGAACCGAGCCGCGACAGCGAGATAGAAGACAGCGCTACCCTGGAGGTGCTGGCCGAGCGCCTTATAGGTTTCGTCCTTCTCGAAGTCGCCCTGCACGAAATGCAGCCGGTCGCGGATAAAGCTCCACTGGGCCTCTTCGATATGATCGGTGTGGAACTCGCCGGACTTGTCCTTGGCGAAGGACTGCATCGTCTCGGTGAGGTCCTTGCGCCAGCCCTCGTCCGTATTCTCGTTGTGGTCGACGCCGATGATCGTGAGATCGTTCGAGAGCAAGCCGCTGCCGGCGAGATTGTAGAGCGCCGGCATCAGCAGCCGTTTGGTCAGGTCGCCGCTCGCACCGAAAATCACGAGGGCGCAGGGAGGAGCCGGCTCGGCGCCCGGTGCGCTACCCTTCTTCGGCGAGACCTGATCGCCCATCACAATCGCTCCGAATGACGCAGCGCAACGCGGCAGCGGCGGATCAACCGGTCGGCACCCGTGGCGTTCCATGCCCCGCGCGCCGATGCGACCGGCGCAGTGTCACTCCTCGGTGCGCAGGGCCTGGCCGTGATCGACCGGAAGGTCGAGCGCTTTGTCCTTCAGCTCCTCGCCCGTCGGAAGGGAGCGGGCATCCCAGCCGCCGCCGATGGCGCGGATCAGGTCGACCGCCGTGGTGAAGCGGCTGAGCTTCACCTGCAGCGCGGCGACTTGGTTGCTCACCTGCAGCGCCTGCGCGGTGACGACCGTCGTGTAGTTCTGCGTGCCGGCGCGGTATTCGTTGAGGGTGATCTCAACGGCCTTGCGGGCGGAGACCACAGCCTCGTCCTGCTTGGCCTGCTGGCGGGCCAGGATACGCACACCCGAGAGGTCGTTTTCGACTTCGCCGAAAGCCGTGAGCACGGTTTGACGATAGGTCGCCACGGCCGCGTCGTAGCCAGCGCGGGCCGACTGGACCGCCGCGCTGCGCGCGCCCCCGTCGAACAGAACTTCGCTGCCAGCCGCGGCCACCGACCAGACCGTGTTCGTCGCCGAGAAAATGCCGTCGCGGGTCAGGCCCGCGAAGCCGCCAGAGGCGGAGAGCGTCACCGTCGGAAAGAAGGCCGCGACAGCGACGCCGATCTGCTCGCTCTGCGCCTGGACCAGGCGCTCGGCCTGGGCAACGTCGGGGCGTCGCTCCAGCAACTCCGAAGGGACGCCCACCGGCACCGAGGGCGGGCGTTCCGCAAGCCGCCCGATCGGGATGTTAAGCTCGGAAGGCGGGCGGCCGATCAGCGTGGCGAGCGCATGCTCGTACACGGCGCGCTGAACATCGGTGGCGATGACCGCCGCCTCTGTCGTCTGAAGCTGTGTCTGCGCCGTGATCACGTCGGAGCGCGCGGCGACACCGGCATTGTACTGGTTCTCGGCGATGCCAAGGCTGCGCTTGTAGCCCTCCACATTCTCCTGGAGGACCTTCTTCAGCGTGTCCTGGTAGCGGAGCTGCAGGTAGGTCGTGGCGAGTTCCGCCTGGATCCCGAGCCGCACCAGGCCGATATCGGCCGCCGAGGCTTGGGCGCTGGCGACGTCGCTCTCGAGTTGGCGCCGAATCCGACCGAACAGATCGGGCTCCCAGGTGGCCTGACCCTGCAGTTGATAGCTAGTCCGCTCGGAGCCGGACGAGCGGGCGCGGGTGATCGTCGGCGCGCCGATAACCGTCGGGAAGAGCGCGGCACGGGACTGCGCGACGAGGGCGCGTGCCTGCGAATAGTTGGCAACGGTCGCCCGGAGGTTCTGGTTGTCGACATCGACGAGCCGCATGAGGCGGTCGAGGGTCGGATCGCGGAACACCCGCCACCAATCACCGCGGACGGCGCCGTCATTTGGCTGCGCCGGCCGCCAGCCCTTCTTCTTCTGGACCCAGGCGACACTGTCCTCGCGCGTTCCACCCTCCTTGAACCCGAGCGGGGTCTCGACGGAGGGGCGTGCGTAATCGGGACCGACGAGGCAGCCCGAGGTCGAGGCGGCCACGGTGAGGGCCGCCGCCATGCGGATGAGCTTGAGGGACATCACTCGGCCGGGATCGGAGCCGCGCCGCCGCCCGTCCGTCTCCTGCGCCGGTTCAGCGCCCAAAGGCGCAGCCGGTCGAGGTAAAGGTAGACGACGGGGGTCGTGTAGAGGGTCAGGATCTGGCTCACGATGAGGCCGCCGACGATCGCGATACCGAGAGGATGGCGGAGCTCCGCGCCCTCCCCCATCGCCAGCACCAGCGGCGCGGCGCCGAGAAGCGCGGCCGCCGTTGTCATCATGATGGGCCGGAAGCGCAAGAGGCAGGCCTCATAGATCGCATCGGCCGGCGCAACGCCGCGCGTGCGTTCGGCATCAAGGGCGAAATCGATCATCAGAATCGCGTTCTTCTTCACGATGCCGATCAGCAGGAAGACGGCGATGAGTGCGATCAGCGTGAACTCGGTACCGGTGGCGAGCAACGCCAATACGGCGCCGATCCCCGCCGAGGGCAGCGTCGAGAGAATCGTGATCGGGTGGATGTAGCTCTCGTAGAGGATCCCGAGCACCGCGTAGACTGCGAGCAGCGCGCCGAGGATCAGCAACGGCTGGCGCGAAGCCGAATCCTGGTAGTTCTTGGCGGCGCCTGCGAACTCGCCGTGAATGGTGGCCGGCATGCGCAGCTCGGTCATCACCTTCTCGATCGCCGCGGTAGCGTCTGAAAGGCTCTTGCCCGGCGCCAGATTGAACGAGACCGTCGTCGCCACGAAAAGACCCTGGTGACTGACTTGAACCGGCGCCGTGCCGGTCTCGAAGCGCACAAAGGCCGACAGCGGCACCATCGTCTCCTTGGCGCTCGAGACCGGCGCGCTGGACGATGCCCCTCCCTTGCTCGCGGCGATCGCGTTGGAGGCGGCGTTACGCGCGGAATCCGAGGCGACCGAGGAGGCCGTGCTGCTGCTCGTCGATGTGCCCGATCCCGCTCCGGACGATGCGACAGTCGAGCCGACACTTCCCGCCGGAGCGCCGCCCTGCGTGCCCGAGACCGCCGACGTCGCGCTGCCGACGGAGCCCGACGTCGGCGGCGAAGACGAACCGCCAGCGTTCGACGTCGCCGCCGCGCTCGACGGGCCGGTGACGGTGCCAGCCACCGCGTTGGTGGTGGCCGAGCCGCGCGCGTTGCCGCCCGAGGTCGAGACGTAGATCATCTTCAGTGTCTCGGGGCTCTGGAGATAGCGCGGCGCAATCTCCATCACGACGTGATACTGGTTCAGAGGGTTGTAGATCGTCGAAACTTGGCGCTGGCCGAAGGCGTCGTAGAGCGTCTGGTCGATCTTGTCGGGCGTGATGCCGTAGCGGTAGGCCGTCGGCCGGTCGATCACGATCCGGCTCTCCAGGCCGCCCTCCTGCTGGTCGGAGGTCACGTCGGCGAAGAGGTCCGTCTGCTTCTGGAGTTCCGTCACGAGCTTCGGCGCCCAGGCATAGAGCTCGTCAGCCGAATCGGCCTGAAGCGCGTATTGATACTGTGCGAAGCTCTGCCGCCCGCCCATCTTCAGGTCCTGCCGGGCGAAGAGAAACAGTCTCGCCCCCGCAACCTGCGAAAGCTTCGGCCTCAACCGCGCCATCACCGTCTCGATCGGCGGGCGCTCCCCCAGCGGCTTCAGGCCCACGAAGACGTTGGCCGAATTGGTCCCGCGTCCACCCGTGAAGCCCACGATGCTCTCGACGGCGGGATCGGCCTGCACAATGGCACTCGCGCGCGTCAGCTTCTCCTTCATGGACTGGAACGAGATGCGCTGGTCGGCCTGAACGCCACCCATGAGCTGCCCGGTATCCTGCTCCGGAAAGAAGCCTTTCGGTACGATCACGTAGAGGTAGACGTTGAGCCCGATCGTCACGAACACGCTGAGCAGCACGAGGCGGCGATGGCGCAGGGCGAAGCCGAGCGAGCGCTCATAGCCGCGCAGCAAGCCGTCGAACCCCCCTTCCAGCATCCTGACGAAAAGGTTGGGGCGCTTGGACTTTGCCGGATGACCGTGCGGCTTGAGGAAGCGTGCACACATCATCGGCGTCGTGGTCAGCGAGACCACGAGCGAAATCAGGATCGCCAGCGAGAGCGTGACCGCGAATTCCCGAAAGAGCCGGCCGACAATGCCGCCCATCATGAGGATCGGCAGAAACACCGCGACGAGCGACAGGCTCATCGAGATTACGGTGAAGCCGACCTCGCGCGCGCCGAGCAACGCCGCCTCCATCCGCGGCTTCCCGGCTTCGATGTGCCGCTGGATGTTCTCGAGGACTACGATGGCGTCGTCGACAACGAAGCCGGTCGCGATGATCAGCGCCATCAGCGACAGGATGTTGAGCGAGAAGCCGCAGAGATACATCGCGGCGAAGGTACCGATGATCGAGATCGGCACGGCCACCGCCGGGATCATGGTCGCGTGTCCCGAGCGCAGAAACACGAACACGACCAGGATCACGAGAACGACGGCGATGATCAGCGTCTCTTCGGTCTCCTTCAGGGAAGCCCGGATCGTCGCCGACCGATCGCCGGAAATGTTGAGGTCGATATCGCCTGGAAGCGCGGCCTGAATCTGCGGGATCGCCTCCTTCACCCGCTTCACCGTCTCGACGACGTTGGAGTTCGGCTGCTTGTATATGAACAGGATGACGCCGGGCTTGCCGTTGACGAGGCCGAGGTTGCGCTTGTCCTCGACGGAATCCTCGACCGCACCGACATCAGTTAGCCGCACGCCCGCACCGTTGCGGTAGGCGACGACGATGTCGCGATAATCGGCGGCCTTTCGCCCCTGGTCGTTGGCATAGAGCTGGTAGCGGCGGTCGCCTGCGGTCACGTCGCCCTTGGGCGAGTTCGCGTTGGCGGAGGCCAGCGCCGCGCGAATGCCCTCCAGGCCGATGCCGTAGTTGAACAGGGCAGTCGGATCGAGCTCGACGCGCACGGCCGGCAGCGACGAGCCGCCGATATCGACATTCCCGATGCCCTCGACCTGGGACATCTTCTGCTGAACGACCGTAGCTGCCGAGTCGTAGAGCTGACCGGGCGAGAGCGTGTTCGAGGTCAGGCCCAGGATCAGGATCGGCGCGTCGGCCGGGTTGAACTTCCGGTAGGTCGGGTTCTGGCGCAGCGCCGTTGGCAGATCCGCGCGCGCTGCGTTGATGGCAGCCTGGACGTCACGGGCGGCCCCGTCGATATCGCGGTTGAGACCGAACAGCAGGACGATGCGGACGCTGCCGGTGGAGCTCGTCGACGTCATCTCGTTGACGTCGGCGATAATACCGAGCCGTCGCTCCAGCGGCGCGGCTACCGTCGTCGCCATGGTCTCCGGCGAGGCGCCAGCCATCTGCGCCTGGACGAGGATGACGGGAAAGTCGACCTGCGGCAGCGGCGCTACCGGCAGCTTGATGAAGGCAAAGATCCCCGCCAGCAGAACGCCGACGGTGAGCAGGGTCGTGGCGATCGGGCGCCGGATAAACGGCTCCGAGATGTTCACGGCAGCGCCTCACCCGTGCGGAAGCCACCCTCTCGTCGGCCCGTCAGCCGGCGCTCCAGCCGGTCGAAAGCGAGGTAGATCACGGGCGTCGTGAACAGCGTCAGGACCTGACTGACGATGAGGCCGCCAGCGATGACGATGCCCAGCGGCTGGCGTAACTCGGAGCCGACGCCTGTCCCGAGGATCAGCGGCACTGCCGCGAACAGGGCAGCGAAGGTAGTCATCAGGATCGGGCGAAAGCGCAGCAGGCAGGCTTCGTAGATCGCGTCACGAGGGCTCATGCCCTCCTCGCGCTCCGCCTGGAGCGCGAAGTCGATCATCATGATCGCGTTCTTCTTCACGATGCCGATCAGCAGGACGATGCCGATGATCGCGATGATGTCGAGGGAGAGCCCGAACAGCATCAGCCCGAGCAGGGCGCCGATGCCGGCCGAAGGCAGGGTCGAGAGAATCGTGATCGGGTGGATGAAGCTCTCGTAGAGCACACCGAGCACGATGTAGACGGTGACGATCGCCGCGAGGATCAGCAGCAGTTCGTTCGAGAGCGCCGACTGGAAGGCGAAGACCGAGCCCTGCGGCACGACGTTGAAGCTCGCCGGCAGGCCGATCTCCTTGCGGGTTTTCTCGATGGCATCGACCGCCTGCCCGAGTGCTGCACCCGGGGCGAGGTTGAACGACACGGTCGTGGCCGGGAACTGGCCGAGATGGCCGACGAGCAGCGGCGCGCGGCGTTCCTCGATCCGGGCGATGGCCGAGAGCGGCACCTGGCCCGACGCCGCGGTGGAAGACGGCAAATAGAGCTTCTTCAACGAATCCAGGGTCGTGTGGAGCGCGGGATCGGCTTCGAGGATCACGCGATACTGGTTCGACTGCGAGAAGATCGTGGAGATGATGCGCTGGCCGAAGGCATCGTAGAGCGCGTTGTCCACGGAAGCCGGCGTGATCCCGTAGCGGCCAGCGGTGGGCCGATCGATGGTGACGTAGGCTGCGAGCCCGTTGCCCTGGTAGTCGCTGGTGACGTCGGCGAGGAGCGGCGAGGCCTGTAGCGCATCGACGAAGCGCGGCACCCAGGTCTCGAACTCGGAGAGGTTCGGGTTCTCCAGGATGACCTGGTACTGCGTCGCCGAGACCGCCGTGTCGATGGTCAGGTCCTGAACCGGCTGCATGTAGAGGCGCACGCCTGGCACCTGCCGAGTCGCCCCGTTGAGGCGCCGGATGATCTCGCTGGCGCTCGCCGAGCGCTCGGCCTGAGGTTTCAGGTTGATCAGCATCCGGCCGGAATTCAGCGTCACGTTCTGCCCGTCGACGCCGATGAAAGAGGACAAGTTGGCGACGTCCGGGTCTTTCAGCACGACGTCGGCGAGCTGCTGCTGGCGTTCGGCCATGGCCGCATACGAGACGCTTTGATCAGCCTGCGAGATGCCCTGGATGACGCCGGTGTCCTGGACCGGGAAGAAACCCTTCGGGATCACCACGAACAGGTAGGCAGTCAGCGCGATCGTCCCGACGGTGACGATGAGCGTGAGGCCCTGGTTGGCGAGAACCACGCGGAGCGCTCGGCCATAGGCTGCGATGGTCCCCTCGGTGAGGCGGCGACCGGCGCGACCGATAAAACCCTCGCGCCGCTCGCCGTGGGCTTCCGGCTTGAGAAGACGCGCGCACATCATCGGCACAAGCGTCAGCGAGACGAAGGCCGAGATGACAATGGTCGCGGCAAGCGTGATCGCGAATTCGTGGAAGAGCCGGCCGACGACATCGCCCATGAACAGCAGAGGGATCAGCACCGCGATCAGCGATACGGTCAGCGACACGATCGTGAAGCCAATCTCCTTGCTGCCCTTCATTGCGGCTTCGAGTGGCGACATCCCCTCCTCGACGTGACGGGCGATGTTCTCGATCACCACGATCGCATCATCGACGACGAAGCCGGTGGCGATGGTCAGCGCCATCAGCGAGAGGTTGTCGAGGGAGAAACCCCAGACGCTCATCGCCGCCAGCGCACCGACCAGGGACAGCGGCACCGACAGGCTCGGGATGATCGTTGCTGAGACGCTGCGCAGGAACAGGAAGATCACCATCACCACCAGCGCGATGGCGAGGAGAAGCTCGAATTGCACGTCCTCGACCGAGGCGCGAATCGTGATCGTGCGGTCGGTAAGCAGCGCGATGCCGACAGCCGCCGGCATGCTGGCCTGCAATTGCGGGAGCAAGGCCT
Source organism: Methylobacterium sp. C25 (assembly GCF_021352225.1). GTDB lineage: Bacteria > Pseudomonadota > Alphaproteobacteria > Rhizobiales > Beijerinckiaceae > Methylobacterium. Next base: position 204,964 of record NZ_JAAUVI010000001.1, read on the forward strand.
TGATCTTGTCGACCGTCTCGATGACGTTTGCGCCGGGCTGGCGCTGGATGTTCAGGATGACAGCCGGCGTCCGGTCCATCCAGGCGCCGAGTTTGGTGTTTTCGGCTCCGTCGACCACTTCCGCCACATCCGACAGGTGCACCGGCGAGCCGTTCTTGTAGGCGATGATCGCGCTCGAATAGACTGCCGGGTCGCGGACCTGATCGTTGGCATTGATCGTGTAGGACTGGGTCGGCCCGTCGATATTGCCCTTGGGCGTATTGACGTTGAGGTTCGAGATCGTGGTGCGCAGGTCGTCGATGTTCAGCCCGTAGGCGGCGAGCGCCAGGGAATTGAACCGCACCCGTACGGCCGGGCGCTGCCCACCGCCCATGCTGACGAGGCCGACGCCGGCAACCTGTGAGATCTTCTGCGCGAGTCGCGTCTCGGCGAGGTCGCGTACCTGCGTCAGCGGCATCGTCGACGACGTCAACGCGAGCGTCAGGATCGGCGCATCGGCCGGATTCACCTTCGCGTAAACCGGTGGCGCCGGCAGGTCCGACGGCAGAAGGTTACCGGCCGCGTTGATCGCCGCTTGGACGGATTGCTCGGCGATGTCGAGGGAGATGTCGAGGCTGAACTGGAGAGTGATGACCGACGCGCCGGCCGAGCTCTGCGACGACATCTGGCTGAGGTTGGCCATCTGGCCGAACTGACGCTCCAGCGGCGCAGTGACGGCCGAGGTCATCACCTCGGGGCTCGCCCCCGGATAGAAAGTCTGAACTTGGATCGTCGGATAGTCGACGGCAGGGAGCGCGGAGACCGGAAGGCCCACGTACGAGACCATGCCGACGATCAGGATCGCCAGCATCAGCAGCGTCGTCGCCACGGGGCGCAGAATGAAGATACGCGACGGGTTCATGGCGTATGCCTAGGCCACTTTGCGCATCCTCTCTCCCCGCCTGCGGGAAGAGAGGGAGCGCGAGGCCGTCGCGCGTCTCATCACTGAGCCTTCTGTCGGCCGCGCCGGTGCGGGTGCTCGCCGCCTTGGGTCTGTACGGCGTCGCCCTGGCCGTCCGGTGCCTTGCCGCCATCCGTCTTACCGGCGCTGCCCGTCTCGGCCTGCTGTGAGGAGGCCGCACCCGGCGCCGTGTTGTCACCCGGCGCACCGCTGGCCTTCTTCTGGCCGCCGGCCGTAATCCGCACTGGTGCCCCCTCGCGCAAGCGGTCGGTGCCGTCCGTGACGATGCGGTCACCGGGCTGGAGGCCGGCCGTGACGACGGCGCGGACACCATCCGTCTCGCCAACGGTGATCGGTCGCACGGTGACCTTGTCGTCGCCCTGCATCAGGTAGACGTAAGCGCCGGGCGTGCCACGCAGGATCGCCGATGTCGGGACGACGGTGGCGTTCTTGATCGTGTCGACGGTGAGCTTCGCATTGACGAACTGGTTCGGAAACAGCGTCTCCTCGTCGTTCTGGAACAGCGCGCGCAGCTTCACCGTGCCGGTGGTGACGTCGATCTGGTTGTCGATCGTGTCGAGGGAGCCGGTGGCGATCTCGTGCTGGTCACCCCGGTCGTAGGCGCGCACTGTCAGCTTGGCGCCCTCGCGCATACGCTTCATCACCCGCGCAACGTCGTCCTCGGGCAAGGTGAACAGTACCGAGATCGGGTGAAGCTGCGTCACCACCACGATGTTGGTCGAGCCGGCCGAGATGTAGTTGCCCTGGTCGACTTGCCTCAGTCCGACCCGGCCATCGACCGGCGACGTTATGCGGGCGTAGGCGATGTTCAGCTTCTGCTGATCGACCATCGCCTGGTCGGCCGCAACCGTGCCCTCGTTCTGCTTTACCAGGGCAGCCTGCGTGTCGACGTTCTGTTTCGAGATCGAATCCTGGCGGTTCAGGGTCTGGTAGCGCACCAGGTCGAGCTTGGCGTTCTGCAGGAGCGCCTGATCCCGGGCGAGTTGGCCTTGGTTCTGCGCGAGCAGGGCCTCGTAAGGCCGCTGGTCCACCTGGGCGAGGTAATCGCCCTTCTTGACGGTCTGCCCCTCGCGGAAGCCGATATCCATCAGATAGCCGCTGATCTGCGACTTCACCGTCACCGTAGCGAGCGGCGTCACGGTGCCGAGGCCCTGGAGCACGATCGGCATGTCGCCGGTCGACGCCGTGGCGATGCCGACCGCCTGGGCGATATCGCCACCGCCGTGACGACCACCGCCGCGGCCATGCTTCGTCGCCGTGGCGCCCGCGGGAGCCTGCTTGGCCTCGTACATCCGGTGCGCAACAGCGCCAGCCAAACCAAGCAGCAGGAGCAGCAGCATCCAACGCCCGACGCGATTGCGCCGGCGGGCGGGTGTGGGCGCCTGCCCCGGATATTCCCGGGCGGTCTCCCTGCGGATCGGCGAACTCTCGTTCATCCTCGACTCAATCAGACCGCCACACCGATTCCCAACCCGTCACGAGCCAGACTGTGCTTCCGTTCGGCGGGAAAACGCAAACCAGCCGCGAGACTTGTCCCGAAGCCTTCGGATTGCCGGGCCAGCGGAACCAGCCACCCCGAAACCCGAAGGTACGCATCGGAGATCGATACGAACCCTTTCTCGGCAATACGTCGTCAGTACGGCGTGCAGGTTTCCCGGATGTTGCTGCGCTGCGAACCATTGGTCACTGCGTAAGATACCCAGTGCAGCGCGCGTTGGTCTCGCGCTTGGCGGCAATCGAACGAAGGCCGGTCATACGGTCCGCAACGGCCACCGACAGCGACGCGCGGCCAATCGGTCCGGCAGAAACGCAAAGAGGCTGCCGTGCGGAACGGCAGCCTCTTCGTTACAACCGAGCCGGCGGCCACATGCAGGGAACGAGGGGGCGGAGTTCTCTACAGGCGGCCGCCGGTCGGCCGTGGGTTGAGAGTTATCTCACGACTGACGATTGTCAACATTCGTCAGTCGTGCGGCTCGCCGGGGGGCGAAGTGGTGTGCGCTCCCGCACGTTTCGCCATGATATCCCCTCATGGTATCGGGATCTCATCTTGACGCCGCGCACTCTGCGACAGGCGTCGCCTCTTCCCCTGATCTGCCGAATATGAATCCCGTCTTCGCCGATCTTCCGGTTACGGTCTTCGAGACGATGTCGCGGCTCGCCCGCGAGCATGGGGCGATCAATCTGGGTCAGGGATTTCCAGACAACCCGGGCCCGGAAGACGTGCGCGAGGTCGCAGCGAAGGCCCTGCGCGACGGCTACAACCAGTACCCGCCGATGATGGGCTTGGCCTCGCTACGAACCGCGATCGCCACGCATTACAGCCGCCATCAAGGCCTTGAGCTCGACCCCGACACGGAGGTCATGGTGACCTCCGGAGCCACGGAGGCCTTGGCTGGCGCGATCTTCGCGCTGATCGAATCCGGCGACGAGGTCGTGCTCTTCGAGCCGATGTACGACGCCTACCTGCCGCTGATCCGCCGGGCCGGCGGTGTACCGCGCTTCGTCACGCTGAAGCCTCCGCATTTCCGGCTGGAGGAGGAGGCGTTGGCGGCCGCGTTCTCGGAGCGTACGCGGCTCGTCATCCTCAACAATCCGCTGAACCCCTCTGCTACGGTCTTCGGTGAAGCCGATCTGTTGCTGCTCGCGAGCTACTGCAGGCAATTCGATGCAGTCGCGCTTTGCGACGAGGTCTGGGAGCACGTTGTCTTCGATGGCACCCGCCATGTCCCGCTGATGGTACTGCCGGGCATGCGCGACCGAACGATCAAGGTCGGCTCGGCCGGCAAGATTTTCAGCCTGACCGGATGGAAGGTCGGTTTCGTGATGGCCGCGCCCGGGCTGATGCGCGTGCTCGCCCGCGCCCACCAGTTCCTCACCTTCACCACGCCGCCGAATCTTCAGGAGGCAGCTGCCTACGGTCTGGCGAAGGACGAAACTTACTTCACGGGCATGCGGGCCGGGCTCGCCCGCTCGCGCAATCGACTCGCGAACGGTCTGTCGGCCCTCGGCTTCACGGTCCTGCCGAGCGCCGCGACTTATTTCCTCAGCATCGATATCGGCGACGCCGACGACGTCGCCTTCTGCGAGAGGCTGGTGCGCGAAAACGGCGTTGCCGCAATTCCAGTGAGTGCTTTCTACGAGACGGGGCGGGTCAGGAACCTCGTGCGGTTCTGTTTCGCCAAGACCGACGCGACACTCGATGCAGCCCTCGACCGGCTATCGCGCCGCGCGAGCGCCGCCTGATGAAATTTTCCGCGGGCAACGGTCGCTTCCTTGCCGCCAGGGGGGGCACGGACCACATGCTCCGGCATGAGCGCCGCCGATACGCCCCGCAACCCGCACGTCTTTGCCGAGCCCTTCGGAGCGGCCGAGCTGCGCCGCTTCACCGATACCGGACCGGAAGCCAGCCTCCGGCGCCTGGAGCACATCGCGCATCTGATGGACACGGCCTTCGTGCTTCCGGGCATCAATCGGCGCGTGGGCCTCGACGCGGTTATTGGCCTAGTGCCAGTGATCGGCGACATCGCGGGCGTCGCGATCGCCTCGTATATTGTCTACGAGGCAAAGCGGCTCGGTGCACCGCGCTGGCTGATCGCGCGGATGGCGGCGAACGTCGCCTTCGACGGCCTCGTCGGTGTCGTGCCGGTAGCAGGCGACCTGTTCGACGCGGCCTTCAAGGCCAATCGCCGCAACGTCCGCCTGTTGCGCAAGCATCTCGAGAAAAAGGGGACCTTGCGGCCGAACGAGATCGAGGGCACGGCAGTCCGCCTCGATTGAGTGTCTTCAGCGCCAAGGCCGTTTGCCGATGAACGAGGTGCCGCGCCCGCAAGTCGACGCGGTCCCTGTGACCGCGCCCGGCAATGCGCCGCAGATGCAGGCCATGCCGCCGGAGACCCGGCACGGGCTCTCGCCGCTCAACCGCCGCCGCGTCGCGAACTTCTGGAAGAACAAGCGCGGCTCGTGGTCTGCAGTGGTCTTCGTTGGGCTGTTCGTCGTAAGCCTGTTCGCGGAATTCATTGCCAACGACAAGCCGCTCTTCATTTCGTACAAGGGCGAGTGGCTCTGGCCCGTCCTCGTCGACTATCCGGACGAGAAGTTCGGCGGCTTCCTGGCACAGACGGATTACCGCGCGCCCGAAACCCGCAAGGAGATCGAGGAGAACGGCTGGACGATCTGGCCGCCGATCCCCTACTCCTACAACACCTTCATGAGCGACCTGCCGACGCCGTCGCCCTCCCCGCCGACCTGGAATCTGACGGACGAGCAGTGCCGGCCCGTCGCCGAGCGGGCCGGCGTGAAGGCGGAGGGCCGCCAACTCGGGTGTCGCGACATCGAGAAGCATTGGCTCGGCACCGATAACGCCTCGCGCGACGTTCTCGCTCGCGTGATCTACGGCTTCCGGATTTCGGTGCTGTTCGGCTTGGTGCTCGCCGCCATCTCCTCGGTGATCGGCGTCATCGCCGGAGCGATCCAGGGCTATTTCGGCGGTTGGACCGATCTGATCTTCCAGCGCGCCATCGAGATCTGGAGCGCGGTGCCGACGCTCTACCTGATCATCATCATGTCGGCCTTCCTCGCGCCGAGCTTCTTTACGCTGCTCGGCATCCTGACGCTGTTCGCCTGGACGGCCCTCGTCGGCGTGGTGCGCGCCGAGTTCCTGCGCGCCCGCAACTTCGAATACGTTCGCGCCGCCCGCGCGCTCGGTCTCTCCAACGTGGCGATCATGACCCGCCACCTGCTCCCCAACGCCATGGTCGCGACGCTGACCTTCCTGCCGTTCATCCTGAACGGCTCGATCACGACGCTGACCTCCCTCGACTTCCTCGGCTTCGGCCTGCCTCCTGGCTCCGCCTCCCTCGGCGAGTTGCTGGCGCAGGGTAAGGACAACATCAATGCGCCGTGGCTCGGGCTGACCGGGTTTTTTGTCGTCTCGGCGATGCTGAGCTTGCTGGTGTTTGCCGGCGAGGCTGTGCGCGACGCGTTCGATCCGCGGAAGACCTTCGCCTGATCCCCGTCATAGCGAACTTAATGAACGATCTAGAGCCAAACCGGCGGCATAGGCCCGTTGGCCCTAGATTGTTTCGCTTCGCTCACGATGACGAGGACTACTCCGCCGCTACAGCCGGCGAAATCTGCTTCCTTGCCCGCTTGTCCACCGTGCCGACGAAGGAATGTGCGTCTTCCTTCCGCTCGAACACGTGCGGAGCGACGCCGCGCTTTTTCAGCGCCTCTTCCATCTTCAGCCGGAGGAAGGCGCTCGTCGCGTAACGTGTGGTCGTCGCATAGTAGTTCGCCTGCAGATATTGAATCATGCCGGCATAGTCGTCGTAGAGGTTCTCGTTGAGCTTGAACCCGTCGTGGTTCACCACCGAGTTCACGCGCTGGCCGGCCTTCTTGCAAGCCTCGACGATGGTGAGGCGCAGCTCGTCCATGTCGCTCTTCACGCGGCAGTACCAACCTTCCAAGTTGATGAAGAGCAGGTTGCGCTCCGGGTCGTAGCTGACGCGGTCCTTGAGATCGAGGTTGAGCAGGTCGGCGGCCAACTCCATCGGATCCTCGCGAAAGATGCGCGGATCCATGGGCACCGGGTTCCGGATCACCGGTTTGAAGTCCATGTGGGGGAGGATATCGCGATCGATGTCGATACCGGGAGCGACCTCGATCAGTTCCAGCCCCTCCTTTGTGAGCTGGAAGACACAGCGCTCCGTCACGTAGATGACGGGCTGCGATTTTTGCACCGCATAGGGGCCGCTGAAGGTGTTCTGTGCGACTTGGGCAACGAACTTCCGCGCCCTGCCCTCCTTGACGATCTTCACCTGCCCATCATCGACCGCGATCTCGAGGCCGCCGGCCGTGAAGGTGCCAGCGAAGACCACGCTGCGCGCGTTCTGGCTGATGTTGATGAACCCGCCGCAGCCATTGAGCTTGCCGGCGAACTTCGACGTGTTGACGTTGCCGGCCTCATCGCACTCGGCCATGCCGAGGCAGGTCATGTCGAGGCCACCACCGTCGTAGAAGTCGAACATCTGGTTCTGGTCGATGATGCAATCGGCATTCGTCGCCGCGCCGAAGCTCGACCCGCTGGCAAGCACACCACCGACGGCACCGGCCTCGGTGGTCAACGTGATGTAGGGGGTGATCTTTTCCTCGTTCGCGACCGACGAGATGCCTTCGGGTGCGCCAACGCCGAGATTGACCACGCCGTTCGGCGGCAACTCGAAAGCGGCGCGACGGGCAATGATCTTGCGTTCGTTGAGCGCCATCCGCTTGATGCCAGTGACCGGCACGCGAATTTCGCCAGCCAGAGCGGCATCGTGCATGACGCCGTAATTCATGCGGTGCATCTCGGGCTCGGCGACCACGACGCAGTCGACGAGGATGCCGGGCACGCGCACGTCCTTCGGCAGCAGATAGCCATCATCGACGATGCGCTCGACCTGGGCGATGACGATGCCGCCATTGTTGCGCGCAGCCATCGCCTGGGCGAGGCAGTCGAGCGTTAGCGCCTCCTTCTCGTAGCTCAGATTGCCCGACGGATCGGCCGAGGTGGCACGGATGAAGGCGACGTCGATCTTGGTGGCCGTATAGAACAGCCACTCCTCACCATCGACCTCGACCAGCTTGACGATGTCGTCCTGGGTCAGCTCGTTGACCTTGGCTCCGCCATGGCGCGGATCGACGTAGGTGTGCAGTCCGACCTTGGAGAAGAGGCCGGGCTGCCCGGCAGCGCAGGCGCGGTAGAGCTGCGAGATCACGCCCTGGGGCAGGTTGTAGCCGCGGATGCGGTTCTCGGCGGCAGCCTGGGCGACTTTCGGCATCCGACCGAAATTCGCGGCGATGACGCGGGTGAGCAGGCCGTCATGATGCAGGCGGCCAGTGCCGAGGCCTTTGCTGTCGCCGGCCCCCGCCGTCATGATCAGGGTCAGGCCGCGGGGCGAGCCACTGTCGACGAAGCGCTTCTCAAGCGCCGCGTGGAGAGCCTCGGGGATGCAGCTCTGGACGAACCCGGTCGTGGTCACGACGTCGTTCTCGCGGATGAGCGCGATCGCCTCCTGGGCCGTGATGACCTTGTTCTTCTTCATCGGCTGCGTCTTCCTCCCGTATCCGACGTTGTTCGACGGCCCCGACAAGTGCTCACTCGAGGGGATCGCGACGCCATTTTTCTCGCCAAAGCTAATGCATGCAAAATACACCGCGTCTGGCCGACGCAGAATTGCTTAGATTTGCGCTGCACCGCACAATGACTTCGAGGGCAGGTCGCACAAGCTTGGACAGCAACAGCTTACCGCAATCGTCCGCCGGTTGGACCTGAAAAAGACTGCTCGACCCTTCAAGAAAAACTCGCCGGATCATCGAGAACGGAGCCGAGGGCGGCGGTGGCGCGACACGACATTTACACAACCGACAGGGTGCCCTGAAGATGATCGGCCCAGCCCGGAAGCCCTGCTGAAGATCAGCGGCGGCGCGGGCGAGGACAAGTTTGGGCAGATCCGGTTACGCTGCGCGCCGGATCATCGCATTCAATGTTATCCTGGGACTTTCGCCCGTCGTCGCGCGTTAATGGTTCATATGATGGATTTTCACGCAGCGGTTTTAGACATGAAGCGCATTCTTCTTGCCTCGGTTATCGCCATTGGAAGCTTGGCCATGACATCGGCGATCGTCGAAGCTCAGACCATCACCGGTGGCCACTTCCCGACGGGCGGCGGTGGCCACATTGGCGCTGGTGGAGGCGGCCACGTGGGCGGAGGCAGCTTCGGAGGCGGCCGTGGCGGCTTGGGTGGGGGTGGCTTTGGCGCTGGGCGCCCAGGCGGGTTTGGCGGCGGCGGCACCTTCGCCCGCCCGGCTGGAATCGGCGGTCTGCCCTCTGCAGCTGGACCGATGCCCGGCGCCGTCGTTGTCCCCGGCACTCCGGGCGTGCGGCCTGGCTTTCCCGGCGGCGTGAACCCGGGCATCCATGGCCGGCCCGGCGGCATTGCTGGCAATGGTTTCGGAGGCCGGCCGGGCTGGAACCGCCCCGGCCGCCCAGGTTGGCATGGCCATCACGGCTGGCGTAACCGCTACTATCCCGTCTACGGCTTCGGTCTCGGCACCGGCTTGGGCTACGGCTACGGCTACGGGAGTGGCTATTACGACGACGGCTACTACGCTCCGGCCACCTACGGCGAGGAGGTCGCGCCGGCCGATGACGCGCAAGAAGCCTACTGCGCGAAGCGCTTCAAGACGTACGATCCGCAAACGCGGACCTATATTGCCAAGGGCGGCAAGCGTCGCGCCTGCCCGTAACGACACGCACAGCACCTGGACGCTGCGCTCCATGGGCTCCAGCCCGTAGAGCGCTTTCGTTATGTGGTGCCGCTTGGGTTGGAACCGGCTGACCGTCGTGGAAGGTCGGCCTCTCTTGCTGATCCTGACTTTTCTTCGCGCGTGACCGAGCGCACAGACGGTCGAGGTTGATCGTCTCAACTCGGAAGACGGTCATTCGGACGCGCGGACGATGGACGAGACGATCTTCTTCTTGGGGTTGGCGCTGATTGGACTGGCTCTGGCCGCGTCCGGGCCAATCGCACTGGCCTTCACCTTGTCGCAGCGCAGACGCATCCAGGCGCTGGAGCAGAAGGTGGCGCATTTCGAGCGCCTGCCGCCTGCCGCGCATACGGCACAGACGCAGACTATCCAGCCTGTCACGCGGGCAGAGCCGGCTCTGACACCGGAATCCGCTCGAGAGCCGCCTCGACCCGCGGCCACGGTGCCATCAATGCCCGTGTCGTCGCCTACTCCAGAACCGAAGAAGCCGCGCGCCTCCTTCGAGGAGCGCTTCGGAACGCGCTGGACGGTCTGGGTCGGCGGCGTTGCCCTTGCCTTCGGCGCAGCGTTGCTGGTGCGTTACTCCGTTGAGGCAGGCTATTTCGGTCCGGCCATGCGGGTATTGTCGGGGTTTGCCCTGGCGCTCGGCCTTCTCGCCATCGGCGAAGTCCTGCGGCGGCGTCTGCGCGGCAGCCTACCGGTTCCGTCGACGTGGCCCGACATCCCAGCCATGGTGACCGCCGCCGGCACAGTTGCGCTGTTCGGCACGATCTATTCCGCCCACGCGCTCTACGACTTTATCGGACCGCAGCTCGCCTTCATGGCTCTCGCCGCGACGGGTCTCGGCGTCATGACGGCCGCGCTGTTGCATGGGCCAGCCCTGGCTGGGCTTGGCCTCGTCGCCGCGATGGTGACGCCGCTCCTTGTCGGAAAAAGCGGGACACCCTGGCCCCTCGCCTTCTACCTGCCGGTGGTCGCGGCGAGCGCCTACGGCTTCGCTTGGCTGAAGGGCTGGCGCGCGCTCGCCGTCGCTGCCGGCATCGGTGCGACGATCTGGGCGCTCGTCTTGGGGTTTGCGAGTTACACCGCTACCGTCGCGGGGTCGGCGCAAGTCCATGGCGTATTGCAGGCGATCCTGGCGAGCATCGTCTTCGCACTGCCCCATCGCTCTACGTCGGCCGAGGAGGCAAAGCCTGACCGTTTCGGCAGCGCCGTGCTTGCCGTGGCGACGCTGGTGCTGGTCGCCCTGCTCGGGCTGACCGCGAGTGCCGGCTATGGTCCGCTCTGGATTCTCACAGCAATCGCCGCAGTTGCGATCCCTGCTGCGATTGGCTTCTGCATGCCGCCCCTGGCTGCCGGGCTCGTCGTCGCCGGTCTCGCGTTGTGCGGCACGATCGTGCTGTGGGCGCCGCCTCCCAGCGAGGATTGGGTCAGCTTCCTGATCCGCCTCGATACGACCGATCCGGGCGTGCTGATCGCGGTAGCTGGGCTCTCCGCCATCGGAATTGCGACTGCCGGCGCGCTCAGGCTGATCGGTGGTGGACGCCTCCCGCTCGCCACCTTGCTGACTTACGCAGCCGGAGCCGCGCTGACGCCGCTGGCTGCCCTATCGCTGACCTACCTGCGACTGGCACAGGCCGAGGTCTCGCCTTCCTTCGCCGTCGTCGCTGGTGCACTGGCCCTCGCCATGACATGGCTGGCCGGCACCTTCCGCGCTCAACGTGAGAGAACGCCTGCCGACGCGCTCACCATTGGCCTCGGCGCCTTCAGCTCGGCTGCGGTGGCAGCCCTCGCTCTGGGCATGGTCTTCGCAGTCTCCGGCGGCTCTCTCACCGTGGCCATGGCGCTGGCGGCGCTGGGCACCGGCGCCATCGCCCGTCGGCTCGATATCCCTGCCCTTCGCTGGTGCGTAGCCGGTCTCGGGGTCGTGGTGGCCGGACGGCTCGCCTGGGACCCGATGGTGGTTGGCGGAGAGCTCGGACGCACGCCGATCTTCAACTGGCTGCTCGTCGGCTATGGAGTACCGGCACTCGCCTTCGGTATCGTCTCCCGCATCATCCGCCTGCCCGATGCCAAGCCAGATGCGCCGCCTTTGATCGCGCAGGCGCTGAGCCTGCTGCTCGCAGCCTTCCTCGTCTTCTTCGAGATCCGGCACGCGCTGCATGGAGGCGACATCTATGCGCTCGATAGCGGGCTCCTGGAGCACGGCTTGCTGTCGCTCTCGGCACTCGGCTTCGCGACCGTGCTGGTGCGCCTGGACGGTGTGCACGGCTCACCGGTGATCCGCTTCGCGAGTCTCGCGTTCGGGGTGATCGCCTTCGTGCAGAGCCTCGCTGCGCTGGGGCTTGCGGTGAATCCCTACTTCACCGACGACGCTGTGGCTGGCGGCCTGGTCTTCAACGAGATCCTGATCGCCTATGGCCTGCCGGCGCTCGTCGCCCTGGCGCTCGCCCGGACGGCTCGCGAGACGCGGCCGCAATGGTACGTGCTGGGGGCGGGAGGCGTCGGCGTGGTGCTCAGCTTCCTGGCGGTGACGCTGCTGATCCGCCATGGCTTCCAAGGCGCTCAACTCGGCATCGACCGTGAGACGAGCCAGCCCGAATGGTATGCCTATTCTGCCGGGTGGCTGATCTTCGGACTGGTTCTTCTGGCCTACGGGCTGCTGCGCCAATCCCTGACGGCACGGCTCGCCTCGGCGGCACTGGTTGGGCTCTCAACGGTAAAGGTCTTTGTTTTCGACCTCTCCGGGCTCGACGGGCCCTTGCGGGCGTTGTCCTTCCTCGGGCTCGGCGCGGTGCTGATCGGGATCGGCCTGATCTACCAACGCTTCGTCTTCGCCCCGGCGCGAGCGGACTGACGGAACACGACGAACTCGGCGCGGCCGCGCCGAGGCGCGTCATCCTTGGATACCCGTCGCGAGCGCGTTTCAGATCAAACCACAGACGTATCCGCGGTCGGAGAGCTCGAACGGCGCCCTCCGCATGCGACGCGACACGTCTAAAAAAAGATCGGCCGCGCGCTCGCCGTATGCTCGACCAAGACCGAGCCGGTAGCCGGATCGACTTCCTTCAGCACGGCATCGTAGCCCCAGAGGTCGGCGAGATGCTGCAGAACGCGCCGGGCATCGTCCTTCTGAAGGGTGATGCGGTTTAGCGCCTTGTGATGGACGATCAACTTCCGGTCGCCTTCGAGGTCGACGTCGACCACCTCGATATCCGGATCGAGCCAGGCCACGTCGTACTGGCGAGCGAAAGATCGGCGCATCTTGCGATAGCCGCGCTCGTCGTGGATCGCTTCGACCCGCAGGTCCGGTTCGTCGGGATCGTCGACGACGTGGAACAAGCGCATGTCGCGCATGAGCTTCGGTGACAGGAACTGCGCGATGAAACTCTCGTCGCGATAGTTTTCCCAGCAATTGCGCAGCACGCTCATGGCATCGCCGGTGCCGGCGATGTCCGGGAACCAGGAGCGGTCCTCCTCGGTCGGCTGCTCCACGATGCGCTGGATGTCCTGCATCATCGCGAAACCCAGTGCGTAGGGATTGTGGCCGCCGAAGCTTCGGTCGTCGAAGTTCGGCTGGCGTATGACGTTCGTGTGCGAGGTCAGGAATTCGAGATAGGCCGCATCGCCGATCAAGCCCTTCTCGGAGAGGGCGTTCATGATCCGGTAGTGGCAATAGGTGGCGCAGCCCTCGTTCATCACCTTGGTCTGGCGCTGCGGGTAGAAGTACTGCGCCACGAGCCGGACGATGCGCAGGATCTCGCGCTGCCAGGGCCGCAGGCGCGGAGCGACCTTCTCCAGGAAATAGAGGATGTTCTCCTGCGGCAGCTCCAGCAGGGCACGACGGCGGTCGAGGGCGGCGTCGCCCTTCGCGGCATCGGCTTTGGCCGGCAGGGTCCGCCAGAGGTCGTTGAAGATCTGCTCACCGTGCTCCTGGCGCTCGCGCTCGCGGCGCTGTTCAGAGGCAAGGTCCGGGCGCTTCTTGCGCGGGTAGCGATGAACACCCTGGCTCATCAGGGCATGCGCGGCATCCAGCACCTGCTCGACGGCGGTATGACCGTAGCGCTCTTCGCAGCGCGAGATATAGGCCTTGGCAAAGTCGAGATAGTCGAGGATGCCCTCGGCATCCGTCCATTGCCGGAACAGATAGTTGTTCTTGAAGAAGTGGTTATGGCCGAAGGCGGCATGCGCGATGACGAGCGTCTGCATCGTCGCCGAGTTCTCCTCCATCACGTAGGAGATGCACGGATCGGAGTTGATGACGATCTCGTAGGCGAGCCCCATATGGCCGCGCCGGTAGCTCGCCTCCTGCTGGGCGAAATGCTTGCCGAAGGACCAGTGCTTGTAGAACAGCGGCATTCCGATCGAGGCATAGGCATCGAGCATTTGCTCGGCCGTGATGATCTCGATCTGGTTCGGATACCAGGACAGGCCAAGCGCCGTCGCCTCGACCTCACAGGCATCGTGGATGCGGCGGATGGTGTCGAAATCCCAGTCATTGCCCGTGAAGAGCGGCTCGGCCGCCTTCGCGACCGGCTTGGACGTCTTGGACATCAGGCCTGCGGTCATTCAGACCATCCTCTCAGGCTTCCGCGCTCTGACGCGCATCCTTGGGACCGAACAGTTCGCGGAACACCGGATAAATGTCGCGCCGGTGGTTGACCTTGCGCATGGCGAGCGGCTCCCCGGACTTCGCGAGCGCCTCGTATGTGCGCCACAACGTTGTGCGGTGCTCGACGAAACCGGCGCGCGGACCGTTCTCGTCGCCGACCTCGAGATAGGCGAAGTGCTGGCAGGCCGGCAGGATGTGGGCGCGAAGCAGCTCCGTCGATGTCGGGCCGTCGGAGGAGACGTTGTCGCCATCCGAGGCCTGCGCCGCGTAGATGTTCCAGTCGTTCGGGTCGTAGCGCTCGGTGATGACACGCTTCATCTCGACGAGCGCCGAGGAGACCAGCGTGCCGCCGGTCTCGCGGGAGCCGAAGAAGGTCTCCTCGTCTACCTCGGTCGCCTTGTCCGTATGGCGGATGAAGACGATCTCGACGTGCTTGTATCGGCGCGTCAGGAAGATGTGCAGCAGGATGTAAAACCTCTTGGCGAGGTCCTTCATGTGCTCGGTCATCGAGCCGGACACGTCCATCAGGCAGAACATCACCGCCTGCGCGATCGGGCGCGGATAGGGCTCGAAGCGGCGGAAACGCAGGTCTAGCGGATCGACATAAGGGATGCGCTTCGAGCGCTCGCGCAGCGCTTCGAGCTTGAGCTTGAGCTCTGGCAGGATCGGATCGAATTCGCTGACTGCTGCGATCTGCGCTTCGAGCGCCGCGAACTCCTCCAGCTTGGGACGCTTGAGGGCGATGCGCCGGGACATCGAGTTGCGGAGCGTGCGCGTCAGGGCGAGGTTCGCGGGCGAGCCGCTGACGGTGTAGCCGGCCCTTCGCAAACCTTCCGTCTCGACGATGGAGAGACGGCGCTTGGCGAGATCGGGCAGCTCGAGATCGTCCAGGAATAGCTCGAGGAACTCGTCGCGTGTCAGCGCGAAATGGAAGGCGTCTTCCGAGTTCTCGCCGCCATCGCCGCCCTCACCCGAGCCCCCGGCGCCGCTGCCGCCCGGCGGCCGCTCGATGCGATCGCCTTCGACGTAGGTCTTGTTGCCGGGGATGATGTAGTCCTGCAGGCCGGTGCCCGGCTGGCGGCTGAAGCGCGGCTCTCGCACCCCGTCGGCGGGCACCGAGATTCGGCCATCCTTGCCGAGATCCTTGATGTCCTTCTCACGGGCGGATTCCCGCACCGCGCGTTGGGCCATGTCCTTGACGCGACGCAGGAAGCGCTGACGGTTCGGGAGGCTCTTGCCCCCGGGATTGAGCCGACGGTCGACGATGTGCATCGTGTCTCGCTAAGCGCCTCGTCCTCAAACCTTTCCGGACAGAAACCCGGACAACCGTACGGAAGTGCGGCGGCAGTGGAGCGGGGGCGTGGTGGAGACCCCGCCTCAGCCCGCCTGCTTGACCCGCATGTACCATTCCACGAGCCGCCGGACCTGTCGCTCCGTATAGCCCCGCGCCGTCATGCGTTCGACGAACTCGCCGTGCTTCTTCTCCGTCTCGCCGTCCTTCTTGGAGCCGAAGGAGATCACCGGCAACAGTTCCTCCACCTGGGAGAACATGCGCCGCTCGATGACTTCGCGCAGCTTTTCATAGCTTGTCCAGGACGGGTTGTGCCCGCCGTGCTGCGCCCGCGAGCGCAGCGCGAACTTGACCACCTCGTTCCGAAAATCCTTCGGATTTGCGATGCCGGCCGGTTTCTCGACCTTGGTGAGTTCCTGATTGAGGAGTTCGCGATTGAGGAGCTGGCCTGTCTCAGTGTCCTTGAAGTCCTGATCTTCGATCCAGGCATCAGCGTAGTCGATGTAGCGGTCAAAGAGGTTCTGGCCGTAGTCGTGATAGCTCTCCAGATAGGCTTTCTGGATCTCGTGACCGATGAACTCTGCGTAGCGCGGCGCCAGTTCAGTCTTAATGAACTCCATGTAGCGCTTCTCGGATTCAGGCGGCAGTTGCTCGCGCTTGATCGCCTGTTCCAGCACGTACATCAGATGCACCGGATCGGCCGAGACCTCGGTGGTGTCGTGGTTGAAGGTCGCCGCGAGCACCTTGAAAGCGAAGCGAGTCGAGATCCCGTCCATGCCCTCGTCGACACCGGCGGTGTCCTTGTATTCCTGCATCGAGCGGGCGCGGGGATCGACCTCGCGCAGGCTCTCGCCGTCATAGACCCGCATCTTCGAGAACAGGTTCGAATTTGCGTGCTCGCGAAGGCGCGACAGCACCGAGAACCGAGCCAACATCTCGAAAGTGCCGGGCGCGCAGGCGGCTTCCGACAGCTCTGATCGCGAGATCAGCTTCTCGTAGATGCGCTGCTCTTCCTGGACACGCAGGCAGTACGGGACCTTGATCACGTAGATGCGGTCGATGAAGGCTTCGTTGTTCTTGTTGGTCTTGAATGACTGCCACTCGGCCTCGTTCGAGTGCGCCAGGATCACGCCGGTGAAGGGGATCGCGCCGATATTCTCGGTGCCGACGTAATTGCCCTCCTGCGTCGCCGTCAGCAGCGGGTGCAGCATCTTGATCGGGGCCTTGAACATCTCGACGAATTCGAGAACGCCCTGGTTCGCCCGGTTGAGACCGCCGGAGTAGCTGTAGGCATCCGGGTCGGCCTGCGAGAGCGTCTCCAGGCGGCGGATGTCGACTTTGCCGACGAGCGAGGAGATGTCCTGGTTGTTCTCGTCACCCGGCTCGGTCTTGGCGATGGCGATCTGGCGCAGGCGCGATGGGCGCACCTTGATCACCTTGAACCGAGAGATGTCGCCGTCGAACTCGTCGAGCCGCTTGAGCGCCCAGGGGCTCATCAGACCGGTGAGGCGGCGGCGCGGGATACCGAAACGATCCTCGATCTCCTTGCCCATCGCTTCCGGATCGAACAGCCCAAGCGGGCTCTCGAAGACCGGGGAGACCTCGTCGCCGGCCTTGAGCACGTAGACGGGATGGACCTCCATCAGCGCCTTGAGACGCTCGGCGAGGGACGACTTTCCGCCGCCGACCGGGCCGAGCAGGTAGAGAATCTGCTTGCGCTCTTCGAGGCCCTGCGCCGCGTGGCGGAAGAACGAGACGATCCTCTCGATCGTCTCTTCCATGCCGTAGAATTCGGAAAAGGCCGGGTAGACCCGGATCGTCCGGTTCATGAAGACCCGGCCGAGACGCGAGTCCCGCGCCGTGTCGACCATCTCCGGCTTACCGATTGCGTCGAGGATCCGCTCCGCAGCGCTGGCATACATCAGCGGTTCGTCGCGGCATGCCTCCAGGTATTCGGAGAGAGACATCTCCGTGTCCCGGCGTGCCTCATATCCACGGGCAAAACTCTGGAACAGGTCGCTCGTCGAGTGCGTCGGCATTCGGACACCCCCATCAAACTCAGGACAGCTTCATCCTGTCCCGGTCTGGATGCAACGGACATTATCGGTTTTGTCGCAGCGCCCACGTCATGCAGTCGAGGCGTGTGAAACGGGTAACACTATTGCAGGATTGCAGCAGTTCTCGTGCTCGGCCGCGCCCTTTTGTGGGCCTAGCCGAGTCGAGTGCGCCTCGCATGGCGCCAGAACTCTTGGTGCGACGCAATAAGGATGCCGACGAAAGGAAGACGGCTCTCTTGTTCAGAGATCGGAGAGGTCTTTGTCGTCCTTTTTCTCGTCCTTCTTGGCATCCGATTTCTTGTCGTCAGCCTTTTTATCATCCGCCTTGGCGGCCTCGACCGTGATGCGGATGTCCTGACGCTCGACGACACCGTCTGCGGTCTTCACATCGATCAGGACCTGATCGGTGCCGGAGAAATCGCTTCTACTCTTGTAGAACACAGCAGCCGCCTGAGC
This sequence comes from Methylobacterium sp. C25, assembly GCF_021352225.1. Lineage (GTDB taxonomy): Bacteria > Pseudomonadota > Alphaproteobacteria > Rhizobiales > Beijerinckiaceae > Methylobacterium. The sequence continues at coordinate 222,648 of NZ_JAAUVI010000001.1, forward strand.
TTCCTTGCTGGGGCAGCGATAGCTCGACGGCGTTTTCAGCTTGCCGCTCTTCGTCTGGAGCTGGCCGTTCTTCGGCGCGGTCACGATCTTAATTTCCGGCAAGGGACCGGTGGAGCAATCCTTCTTCAGGTTCGGACTGATGACCAGGCGCTTGACCTTGCCCGGCGCAGCCGTCTCGCTGCGGGTCGTCACGGTCTGGGCATGGGCCGGGGCGGCGCAGGCGAGGCCGGCGGCCAGAACTGCGGCGAGAAGACGGGCGGCGATCATGCAGTTTCCTCCGTGTCCTGCCGTCCGCCGGACCATCCGGAAAACGAGAGGGCTGGTGAGACACGGCCGATGTGGGGATGACAGCGCGCGCCGTCGAGGCTTCGCAGTCGGGCATTAATGCTGCAGCGCAGCAGCAACGGCTCCGGTGACTCGGGCAATCTGCGCCGCGTCGAAATCCTTGCCGAGTGCCGCAACGAGATGGCGCTCGACCCTCTCGCGCTCGCCGAGATCAGCGATGGGCGTGACAGGAATATCTTTTTCCTTGAGATTACAGGCTTTTCGAATGGTCTCAGCGGCCTTGAGCAGTTGCTCCCGATCAGCTGGCCCCATGTCCCAAAGCGGGTTGCGCAGGCGGCTAATCACGCGCCGCGCGTCGCGGTACTCACGGTCGACCGTGGTCAGCGCCTCGATCTGGCTGACCAGGAACATCAATTCGAGCATCTCGGTGGCGGCGTCTGGCGATGCGCGCACGATCCGCAAGACGCGGGCGATCAGTTCCTGGGTCGGCGATCTCGGTTGACGCTGCTCGGCCATGGCGCCTCAACGCCGAGCCAGCCTCAAAGTTCGCGCTCCGAGAGTTGGATGCCGGGCGCCACGAAGAAAACCGAGGGTCAGAGGTCGGGGCGCAAGGACGCTAGCGCTTCGCGGCAGGCCCGCAACTCGCCGAGAACATCATGCAGGATGGCATCGACTTCGGTCGCGGCCTCCATCATCTCAGGCTCGCCGTCCGTCTCTCGATCCTGGAGTGAGGGCTTGCCAACCTCGGCTTCTCCGCGGCCGATCGCCTGCACGAAGCGGACGCCGTTATCCTTCAGGACACGCTGGGCGCCCTTGATGGTGTAGCCGTGCCCATGCAGCAGGCGCTGGATACCCTTGATGAGGTCGATGTCGTCCGGACGATAGAAGCGCCGTCCTCCGGCGCGCTTGAGCGGCCGGATTTGTGCGAAACGGCCTTCCCAGAATCGCAGGACGTGCTGGTGCACCCCGACGTCTTCGGCAACTTCGCTGATCGTACGGAATGCGCCGGGCCGCTTTTCGGCCTTCCGAGCGTCCTCATCGGTGTCGGATGCGGCAAGCACGGCGAGCGCCATGGCGAAACCCTAACGGTTGCGAATGGATGGCTTACGGCGAGGCAGACGATCTCACTCGTCGTCCTCGACGACGCCGTTTAGACCGTTGATGCGGGCCTTCAGCACGTTCGAAGGCTTGAACACCATGACCTGGCGGGGCTCGATCTCGACCTCGACGCCGGTCTTCGGGTTACGGCCGACGCGCTTACCCTTCGAACGGACCAGGAACGAGCCGAACGAAGACAGCTTTACGGTTTTGCCTTCTGACAGCGTGTTGCAGATCTCGGCCAGAACGGTCTCGACCAGGGCCGCGGACTCCGCGCGGGACAGGCCGACCTGCTGGTAGACGGCCTCGCTCAAATCGGCGCGTGTGACCGTCTTTCCCGTCATGTTTCCCCCTCCGAGCGATTCGTCGTTCGTGGCGTATGTTTATGATCGCTAACGCTAATCTGCCCGCTGGGCCCGGTCAACCGAGGCTGTCGACTGGCCTGACTCTGGACTGCAACAAAAACGTCACCAGCGGATCAGCGCGGCGCCCCATGCGAAGCCACCGCCGATCGCCTCGATCATCACGAGATCCCCATCTCGGATGCGGCCGTCCTTGCGGGCGGCGTCGAGAGCGAGCGGGATCGAGGCCGCCGAGGTGTTGCCGTGCCGGTCGACGGTCAACACCACCTTCTCACGTGCAATGCCGAGCTTGTCGGCGGAAGCCTCGATGATACGGCGGTTGGCTTGGTGTGGCACGAACCAGTTCAGGTCGTCGGCTGTCGTTCCCGACATTGTGAACGCATCGGCGATCACGTCGGTGACAGAGCCGACCGCAAAGCGGAAGACTTCCTTCCCTTCCATACGCAGCTTGCCGACCGTGCCGGTCGAGCCGGGACCGCCATCGACATAGAGCTTGGAGCGGTGGCGGCCGTCAGAGCGCAGGCGGCTCGCAAGGACGCCGCGGTCATCCGTCGTGCCCGACCCTTCGCGGGCTTCCAGCACGATGGCGCCGGCGCCGTCGCCGAACAGCACACAAGTGGTGCGGTCTTCCCAATCGACGATCCGCGAAAACGTCTCGGCACCGACAATCAGCGCGCGCTTGGCGGCGCCGGTCCGGAGCAGGCTGTCGGCTGTGGCGACAGCGTAGACGAAACCCGCGCAGACCGCCTGCTGATCGAAGGCAAATCCCGTCTCGATGCCTAGCGCTGCCTGGATCTGCGTCGCGGTGGAGGGAAAGGTGTTGTCTGGCGTCGATGTCGCGCAGATCACGAGGTCGATGTCGGCACCGGACAGGCCAGCATCCTCCAGAGCAGCGCGTGCGGCGCGGGCGCCGAGCACCGCAGTGGTCTCGTCAGGTTGCGCGATGTGGCGCTGCCGGATGCCGGTGCGCTGGACGATCCACTCGTCGGACGTTTCCATCCGCTCCGAGAGATCGGCATTGGTCACGACATTGGCGGGCAAGTGGGAGCCGCAGCCGACGACCACGGAACGCAGGGTCGTCATCGGGTCAGTCCTTCCGGCGCCAGACATATCATACCGGCGCCACTGCCGGCGTGTGTTCCAGCATCTCTCGCGTGGTGCGCATCAGGTCGTAACGGGCCATGTCGTGCGCGAGGTCTACGGCGGCGGCGAAACCTTGCGCATTCTCGGAACCGTGGCTCTTGATGACGATGCCCTCCAGCCCGAGAAACACGCCACCATTGGCACGGCTCGGATTCATCTTTTCGCGCAAAGCCGCGAAAGCGGAGCGAGCGAAGAAGTAGCCGATTTTCGCCGATAGCGTGCGGCTCATCGCCGAACGCAGATATGAGCCGATCTGCTTGGCCGTCCCCTCGGCGGTCTTCAGGGCGATGTTTCCGGTGAAGCCTTCGGTGACGACGACGTCTGTCGTTCCCTTGCCGAGGTCCGTGCCCTCGACGAAACCGAAGTATGAAAAGTTCGACAGCTCGGTCTCGCGAAGCAGGCGAGCCGCCTCCTTCACCGCCTCGTTGCCCTTCATCTCCTCGGTGCCGACGTTGAGCAGGCCCACGGTGGGCTTCTCGATGTCGAGGACGATGCGGGCCATGGCCGAGCCCATCACCGCCATCTCGACGAGATGCTCGGCATCCGTGCCGATGGTGGCGCCGACATCGAGCACGACGCTCTCGCCGCGCACGGTCGGCCACAGGCAAGCGATGGCCGGGCGCTCGATACCGGCCATGGTCTTGAGGCAGATCTTCGACATCGCCATCAGCGCGCCGGTATTGCCGGCGGAGACGGCAGCCTGGGCCTCCCCGTCCTTCACCGCCTGGATCGCCCGCCACATCGACGACTTGCCGCGGCCGGTGCGCACCGCCTGACTCGGCTTCTCGTCCATGGCGATGGACACGGTCGTGTGGCGGATCTCGACGGCGCCAGCAAGGCGCGGCTCGGCATCGACGAGCGGGCGCACGATCGCCTCGTCACCGAACATCAGGAAGGTGGTCTCGGGATGCCGCTCACGGGCGATGGCCGCACCGGGCACGACGGTCGAGGGTCCGTGATCGCCACCCATGGCGTCGAGCGAGATGCAAACGCGGTTCGACATTTGTCCTGGAATCAACGCCTGTCGCGGAGGGCTCCCTCGCGAGAGGCGATGGAGAGAAACGTGAAGGCGACATAGGGCGCGCCGAACGCGCGGAAAATAACGATCGGCGGGCGTGGGGCAAACGAATTCTGGCCTGCCGAGGTCTCCTTCGCGGTCAAACGTCGTTCGCGGGAGGCTTCTTCAGCACCGCGAAGGGGCTTTCGTCGTCGCCCACCGTGACCGTCTCGAACTCTGCCCCGGGGATCCTCGGAAACGGATCGAGGCCGAGGGCGACGGCCTCGGCGGTGAGCGCACCGAAATCGATCTGACCATTCACGATCGGATCGGGCACGTCGATGGAATCGGGATCGGCCCCAAGGGACTCGGCGCCGTCCGAGAAGTCGACTTCGACCTCCGAGGTCAGTGGCGCTTCGAAGGGTTCGAGCGTCACCGTACAGACCTGGGTGACAACAGCTTCGACCATCCCGGCGACGCTGAGCCTCGCCAAGGTCCCGGTGAGCCGAAAGGTCCCCTTGAGATCGCGGATCGCAGGGATCCTGAAGTCCCTTGCCAGGGCGACGCATTCCTCGGGCGTTGCTTCGACCTCCACGGTAGCTGGGCGGGCACCGATCAGACGGTCGACACGGGTTGGGCGGCTCAGCGGGCCCACGGAGGCTTTCGTCATGACTCTGCTCTCGCGGGGATCGATCGATCGTCTGCTTGAGGGAACCGAGGGCCCTGCCCCAGGAGATCATCGAGGCTGGCGCAGGCCAATGCGGCATCCGCAGCGATGACGTACTCGGCCAGCGGCCCGGCCCGCTTACCATCCGCATCGCCGAGCACGTTGCGGCCGAGGGCCAATGCAAGCGCGCCATGGTCGCCGGCATCGAGGCCGGAATCGTAGCCGCCGGCCCGTCCGTAGAAGGCCGAGCCCAGCTTCTTCATGCGCTTCGGGACGCCGACATCGCCGACGCCGAGCTCGCGCAAGGACGCGTCGAATTGAGCGAAGACCGCATTGACGAGATCCTGCGCCACGTCCTCGGCCGGGGGCGGCAATTGCCGCAGGCGCCGCAGCACGAGGTAGACGTGCAGGCACACCGCCTCGAACCGGCCCTCCACCGTGTCGGGGACGTGCAGCGCGCGGTAGAGGCCGGGCGCACGTGCGGCCCGGTCGATATGCCGGTGCAAGCCTACGATGAGGCGTTTGCGCGACTCCGCGCGACGAAAGAAACCCAGGATCATCAGATCCACCGAAAGGAAAATGCCTGCGACCAAGCTTGCCTTGTCAAAGCCATAACCCCGCGGTACGGCAACCCCCGTTCCAGGTGCAAGCCCGAAGAGTGCGAGCAAATCGCGCCGTGGGCCTCCGGTCAGGGATTAAGGGGCTTCGATGTCGCGCCGTCTCGTCTCGTCGCTTGCGCGCGTAAGCGTGCTCGCTGTGCTCGGCCTCGGCTTGTCCGGCTGCATCGGCGAAGATATCCGACACGGCTACGTCGTCGACCAGGCTGCCCTGGCTACTGTGCGGCCCGGCATGAGCGCCGAGCAGGTGCTGCAGATCCTCGGCTCACCCTCCACCGTGTCCACGGTCGGCAACAAGAGCTGGTACTACATCTCGCAGACCTCTCACCGCACCGTCCTGTTCATGGGCGAGAGCGTCGAGGACCAGAAGGTTACGGCCGTCTATTTCAACGGCGGCATGAAGGTGGAGCGTACAGCGCTCTACGGCCTGCAGGACGGGCGCATCTTCGATTTCATCGAGCGCAAGACTGCGTCCAGCGGCGCAGACCGCGCCTTCCTCGGCCAGCTCTTCCGCGGCTTGACCCGCTACGAGCCCTTCGGCTCCGGCTCGGGCACCTCGATCGTGCCTGGCGCGACCCGCGGGCAATAAGACAAGCGGGGGCGATGGCTGATCGCCCCCATCCGTCCTCGCTTCGCTACGCTCGCAACGGCGCTGGTTTCTCGTTCAGAAGTGCCGTGATCTCTATCGGCATCTCGAACACGACAATCGGCTTCCGCGCGGCCAGCGCCTCGGCCCTTGTGTAGCCCCAGGAGACGGAGGCGTAGTCGCAGCCAGCCCGTTCGGCGGCATCGCCGTCGCGGATCTCGTCGCCGATGGCCAATGTCTCGGACGGCCTAACCCGCGCCGCCTTCATCACTGCACGCAGTCGCTTCGCCTTGCCGAAGACGGAGGCCCCGCAGGCATAGTGCAGGAACCGCCCCGCAAGCGCCGGACCGAGCACTTTCCGGATGTTGTCCTCGGTATTGGAACTGACCACTGCCAGCACGAAGCCCGCAGCATCGAGCTCCACAAGCATCGCCTCGATCCCCGGGAACAGCCGAATGGAGGCCACGTCGCGGGCGGCGAGCCGGTGCATGTGTCGGGCGATGAAGGGCAGCTTCCAGGAGGGGATGCCGAGGTGACTCATCACGCCGCGCGCATCCATGCCGCGCAGCAGCTCTGCCTCGTGCTCCTGCGCGCGGCGAAAATTGTAGCGGTCGGCTACGTCGTTGATGACGCTCGCGAACCAGTCGTAGGTATCCGCGAGCGTTCCGTCGAAATCGAAGACGACGAGCCGGTAACGGTGAGCGGGCTCGTCGCCATTCATGCGCGCGTCGATCAGGCCGCCTTGGCGCCGTCGAGCGTCGGATAGTCGACATAGCCTTCCGGTCCCTGGCTGTACCAGGTCGCCATCGCGTCCTTGTTGAGCGGGGCGCGCTTGGCGAGCCGCTCTGGCAGGTCGGGATTGGCGATGAAAGGCCGCCCGAAGGCGATGGCGTCGGCCTCGCCGCTTTCCACTGCGGCCTCGGCCTTCGCGCCGTCGTAGTCGCAGTTGAGGATCACCGGGCCACCGAAGGCCTTTTTGATGGCGGGGGCCACCGGCGGGACAGTCGCCTTGCCGAAGGTGCCGTTCGGGCCGGGCTCGCGCAGCTCGATATAGGCGAGGCCGACGCGGGCCATCATCTCGGCGGCCAGCGCGAAGAGCGGCTCGGGATTGGAATCGTCGACGCCCTGGACCGGGCCGTTCGGCGAGAAGCGGATGCCGGTGCGGTCGGCGCCGACCACGCCCGCCACGGTCTGGGCGACCTTGGTCACGAGCCGCACGCGATTCTCGATGGAGCCGCCGTAGCGGTCGGTGCGCTTGTTGATGCCGTCACGCAGGAATTCGTCGAGCAGGTAGCCGTTGGCCGAGTGGATCTGCACGCCGTCGAAGCCGGCGGCGACCGCATTCTTTGCCGCGTTCTCGTAGTCAGAGAGGATCCGCGGGATCTCGTTTTCGTCGAGCGGGCGCGCCTCGCCGTAGGGCTTCTTGCCCTCGTAGGTGTAGGCCTCGCTGGGCGCCGTCGCGACAGAGGACGATACGGGCTTCTCGCCACCGAGGAAGTCGGAATGGACGAGATAGCCCATGTGCCAGAGCTGGCAGACGATGCGGCCGCCACGGTCATGGACCGCCTTGATGATCGGCTTCCAGGCCTCGACCTGAGGCTGATTCCAGATGCCGGGCGCGTAAGGCCAGCCGAGCCCTTCCTGGCTGATGCCGGTGGCCTCAGTGATGATCAGTCCGGCGCCGGCGCGTTGGGCGTAGTAATCAGCCATGAGCGGCGTCGGCACATGCTGGCGGGTACCGCGGCCCCGGGTCAGCGGCGCCATCAGGATGCGGTTCGGCAGCTCCAGCGCACCGAGACGGATCGGATCGAAAAGTGAAGGCATGAAGGTCCTTGAGCGATCGGTCGGGCCGCGCACGGCATGAGCCGGCCGGCGGGTTCGCCACCTCGACGGGTGAGATGGGCACCGAGGACGATCACGCCACCCCCGAGCGGCTTGGCTCGTCCCAGCGCAAGGGATTGCCTTGTGCGGTAGCGCACCTGCGCTGGGAACCCTGGCGTCACGACGATGCCGTCAGTGTCTTCTCGTAGCAGAGTGCCGACGACCCATCCTGATAGTAGTCTTCCTTGGTCGTGTAGTGCGTGTAGCCGTGCCGCTCGTAGAGGCGGATGGCGCTCCAATTGTCGAAGCGCACCTCGAGCCGCAGCACCGAGCAGCCGTGGGCCACGGCCTCGGTCTCCGCCGCATCGAGCAGAAGGCCGCCGATCCCGTAGCCAGAACGGGTGGACAGCACCGCAAGCGAGGCGACCCGTGCGATCCGGCCTTTGCGCCGGCGCTCCAGCGTCGCCGCGCCGACCAGCATCTCGCCGGCCAGGTCTTCGATGACGGCGGCGAGCACGCTCATGGTCGGCGAGCCGAGCGAGTACCTGATGGCGCGCCGGGTCTGACGTTCGTCGACGAAGGAGGCGTTCTCCAGCGCGACGAGCGCGTCGAGGTCGGCGAGACCGGCGAGGCGCACCAAGGCAGAGAAAGCCATCACTGGTTTGGCAGTTGCGACGCTCATGCCGCAGTCCAGGGGTAGGACCACGTCTCGGACAAGGCTCTGCCGCCGGAGCGCAGATAGGCGCGCAGCTCCGTCGCGCCCGGCGCATCGAGGGCGACGTCGACTGCCGCGCGAAAGCCGCGGATATGCGGGTTCGGCGTGATCGACGTCGCCGTGATCGTACCGACCGTCGCGCTCGCCACCACCTCGATGGCCGCAGGATCGGGCAGGTAATGCCCGAGATCGCCGCCGGTGAAGTCGACGAGGAAGCGCTGCTTCAGGCGCGCTGCAAGATCGGTCTGGGTCTGTCGGGCCGCACCGCTCGCGGCGCTTTTGGCGACGAAGGTGTTCAGCACGCGGGCATTGGGATGCAGGGCCCCGTCCAGGGTAGAGCGCACGCGATAGGCCAAGCGCACCGGCTCGCCTGGCGCGTAAGGCTTCGCTGGCCGCCAGAAGGCGACGATGTTGTCGGCGGTCTCGTTGTCCGTCGGCAGCTCGACCATCACCACTTTGCCTTCGCTCCAGGCGCCTTCCGTCTCGACGAAATAGCTCGGCCGGCGCTCGTAGCCCGCTTCAAGGTCCTGGTAGTCCTCGAAGGCGCGGTCGCGCTGCATCAGCCCGAACCCCTTTGGGTTGCGGTCGCTGAACGAAGAGACCCGGCGCGCCTTCGGATTGTCGAGAGGACGCCAGAGCCACTCGCCAGAGCCAGCCGCGATCTGCAGTCCGTCGGAATCGTGCAGTTCCGGCCGATAATCGTCGACATGGCCGCGTTCGGCCTCACCGATGAAGAACATCGAAGTCAACGGCGCAATCCCGACCTGATCGAGCGAGCGGCGTGGATACAAAGTGGAAATCACGCCGACCACACTGGCCTCGCTTGGAAGTACGCTGAAGCGAAAGGCGCCGGTGAGCGAAGGCCCATCGAGCAGAGCGTGAATGGTGAGCGCGTCGGAATCCTTACCCGGCACCTCGATCCAGAATGAGCGAAAGCTCGGGAACTCTTCTTTGTCGCCGTCCGTGCCGAGCGCAATGCCGCGGGCCGACAAGCCGTAGAGTTGGTCGCGGCCGAGAAACCGATAATAGCTCGCGCCGAGGAAGACGATCAGTTCGTCGAGCAGGTTCGGCTTGTTGAGCGGGTAATGGATCCGGATGCCGGCGAAGCCGAGATCGGCCGGCAATGGCTCGGCAAGCGCGTTTTTTCCGAAGTCGAACAGTTCCGGGTTGTAAGCGATCGGGCTCGCCACGCCGTTGCGCACGAGGTTCACGGCAACGGGGCGCGGATACAGGAATCCGCGGTGGAAGAGCTGCAGCCGGAACGGCCCGCCATCTTCGCCCAGGAAGGCCTTGTCCGGCTTGAATCTGATATCGCGCCAGTCGTCGTAATCGAGCGCCGCGAGGGCGGCTGGAATGGCTGGCACCGTGGCGTCGAACGGAGCTTGCGCCAGCGCCTTGGCCTGCTGCTCAACGGTCTCGAACCCGAAGCCCTCGCCCGCTTCGGCGGGACCGGCGAGACCGGCAGCGGCGAGCCCCGCGAGGACGGAGCGGCGGGATGGCCCGGTCATCGGCACTGCGTCACGTAATGCACCAAGTGGCGTGAACTCCTGCGCCGCAGCGAAGGCTGGTTCAATGGCCTGTCGCGCTGCGCTTGGAAAGGGCGATGCTCGGCAGCTGCGGCTTTTTCGCCACGAGGGCCGATTCATCCAACGAATCCGCGCAATTGCCGGCTATCTTCGGTTGTCGTCGGGACCGACCATCCGTATATGCCGCCTTGCCCAATTTCGCACGTGCCTGTGGCCGCGTGTCGGTTGGTGGGCATCCGGTCAACTGCCGGACAGCCGCCAGGGGTCTTAGGATCGATGGTCGCAAGGGTGGATCCCTACGGCCGGCAATCCAGGTGGCAACACCGGACCCCGACAACAACCGGCAGCCGGAGGCGAAACCGGCGAACCCCGCTCTCCACGGGGGACGCAGCTTAAAGCAACGACGAACGGGCTTTTTTGGTCTCGTCGGCCCTCCAAAGGCCGACACCGAAGAGGCTTGTTTCTCCTTGCCCGGCGTGCGGTTGGGGTTCCCCCTACCAATCCACGGCAGCATCCGGGTGCTCTGCGCCCGCTCGCAGGACCGTGTCTCCACAGCACGCCCTCGCGCGCGACGCATCGCCCCCTGACGCCGGCGGTCCGCGAGGATCGTCAGATTTCGACAGCGCGCCCCGCGAAAGGGCGCTCGCGAACCTGTGTGGTGGGGACGACCATGACCGATCGCATCCGCGACTACCTGCGCGCACGCCGCGACCTCGGACAGGACGAGGGCCCGGTGATGGTGCTCGACCTCGACGTCGTTCGCGACAATTTCTCCGCCTTCGCCCGCGCGCTGCCCGACACCCGTGTGTTCTACGCGGTGAAGGCGAACCCGGCGCCGGAAGTGCTCAGCCTGCTCGCCGAGATGGGCTCCTGTTTCGATACGGCCTCGGTCGCCGAGATGCAGATGGTGCTCGCCGCCGGCGCCACCGCGGACCGGATCTCCTACGGCAACACCATCAAGAAGGAGCGCGACATCGTCCGCGCCCTCAAGCTCGGCGTGCGCCTCTTCGCCGTCGACTGCCAGGACGAGGCCGACAAGATCGCCCGGGCCGCTGGCGAGGCCGGCATAGACGCGGCCGATGTCCAGGTCTTCTGCCGCATCCTGTGCGACGGAGCCGGCGCCGACTGGCCACTCTCGCGCAAGTTCGGCTGCGAGCCCGAGATGGCGGTGAACGTGCTGGAGCACGCGCACCGTCAGGGCCTGCAGGCCTACGGCGTGTCGTTCCATGTCGGGTCGCAGCAGGCCAACACGGAGGCCTGGGACGGAGCGCTCGCCTCTGCTTCCATGATCTTCCGCGAGTGCGCCCAGCGCGGCATCGGCCTGTCGATGGTCAATCTCGGTGGCGGCTTCCCGACCAAGTACCTGAAGCAGGTGCCGGGCGTGGAGACCTACGGCGACGCGATTTTCCGGGCGTTGACCAAGCATTTCGGCAACCAGATCCCCGAGACGATCATCGAGCCGGGCCGCGGCCTGGTCGGCAATGCCGGGATGATCGAGGCCGAGGTGGTGCTGGTCTCGAAGAAGTCCGAGGCCGAAGACGAGGTTCGATGGGTCTACCTCGACATCGGCAAGTTCGGTGGCCTCGCCGAGACCATGGACGAGTCGATCCGCTATGCGATCCGCACCGACCACGACGAGGACCGCATGGCCCCCTGCGTGGTCGCCGGACCGACCTGCGACTCGGTCGACGTGCTCTACGAGAAGAACCACTACCCGCTGCCGGTCTCCCTCGCGATCGGCGACAAGGTCTGGATCGACGGCGCCGGCGCCTACACGACGACCTACGCGGCAGTGGCCTTCAACGGCTTTCCCCCGCTCGAGCAGATTGTGATCTGACAAGGGGAAGCGGCCCGAAAACCCGAGCCGCTTCAGCGTCCCTTCATCTGCTCACGCTTAGACCCACCCAGTACCCGGACGGCTGGCCGCACGCGGCCGGTGCGAGGGCTGATCTTCCCGGCTGAACGACCCAAAAAGGAGGGGTTGGCCGTGATCCTGATCCGCCACGAAACCGCATCCGATGTCGGCGCCCGCGAGCGCCTTCTCGACATCTGCTTCGGCGAAAGCCGATACGCAAAGACGTCGCAGCGCCTGCGCGAAGGCCGCCTGCCGGCCGACGGCCTGAGCCTCAGTGCCGAGGATGCTGACGGCCGCCTCGTCGGCACCGTGCGCCTGTGGCATGTCGAGGCTGGCCGCGGCCGCCCTGCCCTGCTGCTCGGCCCGCTCGCGGTCGATCCCTCGATCCAGGGCTGCGGCCTCGGCGGCAGTTTGATGCAGGCTGCGCTGGGCCGCGCGCAGAAGCTCGGACACGGCGCCGTACTGCTGATGGGCGATGCGCCTTACTATGCCCGCTTCGGCTTCTCGGGGGACAAGGCTGCCGGCCTCTACATGCCCGGTCCGTTTGAACGCGAGCGCCTGCTCGGGCTCGAACTGGAGCCCGGAGCACTCAGCGGCGCGAGCGGCGTTCTGCACGCCACCGGCGCCTTCGAGCCAATCCCGGCCTTCGCGGCCGAGACTTTGGTGGCGGACGCGCGACGACAGGCCGCCTGACTAGGTCACCAACGTCGAGGACGACTTCCCGTCCACGGTCTACGTGGCGTCAGGAGATCCGAGCACCGACGCGCTCTCCTGTGGCGGCCAAGCGGCTCAACCCGCCCGAAACCGCGACGGGGCTCAGCGCGACCGATCGTAGTACGGCCACGCGGTGGAAGAGCTGAAAGCCTCCGCGGCCTTCACGCGCTGATTGAAGGTCTTGATCGAACGAACCGTCGAAGCCGTCTGGCGCGCCGTGAAGCGAGCGAAGGCGGCGATCAGGCTCAGGATGCCCGGATCCGTGTCGAGAGCATCGAATTCGGGCCTGAATTCCTTGGCGGCAACGAGACTAAGCATGTGGACTTCCCCTTGGGATCGCCTCGCGGGAACATCCCGCTCTGCGCCCTTGTTGCAGCGCAATATAAGGGGTCATCAAACGCTCGTCAGACAGCCTGACTCTCGTCCGCATTGCAGTGGAAGCATATCGCGATCCGACGAGCTTCACACTTCTGCAAGAATCTCATGGCGCAGCAGGTTGACCTAGAGGGGATCAAGCGTCATCCGCACGTCATTTCCCATGAGCAAGGACATCGCCTTCATCGAGAGGCGAACCGTTGAGGAGTGACCGCGCCGTGACAAATGGCACACCGACCGAATGGCCTGTCTACGGCCGCATCACCGGTCCCATCGTGATGATCGGGTTCGGCTCCATCGGCCGGGGCACGCTGCCGATGATCGAGCGCCATTTCGAGTACGACAAGAGCCGCTTCGTGGTCATCGCGCCCGATGACGAGAACCGGCACCTTCTCGACGAGCGCGGCATTCGCTTCATCCACGAAGCCCTGACGCCTGCGAACTACAAAGAAATCCTCGAACCCCTGCTCACCGCCGGCGGCGGTCAGGGCTTCTGCGTGAACCTGTCCTGCGACACCGGCTCGCGCGACATCATGGAATTCTGCTCGAGCCTGAACGCCCTCTACATCGACACCGTCAACGAGCCCTGGCTCGGCTTCTATTTCGACGAGAGCAAGGGTCCCGGCGAGCGGTCGAACTACGCGCTGCGCGAGATGACCCTCGACGCCAAGCGCGCCCGCGCCCCGGGCTCGCCGACCGCCGTCTCCTGCTGCGGCGCCAATCCCGGCATGGCGTCATGGCTCGCCAAACGCGCGCTGACGAACCTCGCCGCCGACATGCGCCTCAACGCGACACAGCCGACAACGCGCGAGGAGTGGGCGGCGCTGGCGCAACGCGTCGGCGTCAAGGGCATCCATATCGCCGAGCGCGACACGCAGCGCTCGAAGAACCCCAAGCCACCGAATGTCTTCGTGAACACCTGGTCGGTGGAGGGTTTCATCTCCGAGGGATTGCAGCCGTCCGAACTTGGTTGGGGCACGCATGAGAAGTGGATGCCGGAGAATGCCCGCACCCACGAGACCGGCTCGCAGGCGGCGATCTACCTGATGCAGCCCGGCGCCGAGACCAAGGTGCGGAGCTGGTGCCCGACGCCCGGCCCGCAATACGGCTTCCTCGTCACGCACAACGAGTCGATCTCGATCGCCGACTACTTCACCGTGCGCGATGAGAGCGGCAAAGCCGTCTACCGGCCGACCTGCCACTACGCCTACCATCCGCCGAACGATGCCGTGCTCTCGCTGCACGAGATGTTCGGCAATGCCGGCCGCCCGCAGACCGAGCATCACATCCTCGAGGAGAGCGAGATCGTCGACGGCGTCGACGAGCTCGGCGTGCTGCTATACGGCCACGAGAAGGGCGCTTACTGGTTCGGCTCCCAGCTCGACATCCAGGAGACGCGGGCGCTCGCCCCCTACCAGAGCGCGACCGGGCTGCAGGTGACCTCCGCCGTGCTGGCCGGCATGGTCTGGGCGCTGGAGAACCCGAATGCCGGCATCGTCGAGGTCGAGGAGATGGATGTCGACCGCTGCCTCGAGATCCAGCTGCCCTATCTCGGCCCGGTCAAGGGCTACTACACCGACTGGACGCCCCTCGACGGCCGGCCAGGCCTGTTCCCGGACGACATCGACACGAGCGATCCCTGGCAGTTCCGCAACATTCTCGTTCGCGGCTGACGATCCCGGGGCCGCTCGCCTCCGCTGGCGGCCCCGTTAGCCTCGTGGATCAGGTCGCGCCGTGCACCGTCCCGACGCGACGTCCGATGAAGGCGCGGGTTTGTTCCAGCACCTCGCTGGACAAGGCCTGATCATCGCACATCCGGGCGAGCACCACCGCCCCCACCATAGCCGCCCAGCTGCCGATGGCGGCCTGCCGCGCGGCGTCTCGATCCTCGCCAGCTATCCCTTGGCCGAGCCGCTCGATCTGGCGCCGAAGGCCCTCGGTCATCGCGGCACGCGCCTGGGGCGTCTGGCGTCCCGTCTCCGTGGCGAGGGCGGCGACCGGGCAGCCTCCGGCACAATCGGCCACGTGGTCGAGCGTGAGGTAACGGTCGGCGTAACGTTCGATCGATGCCGGCTCGGGAGCGGGCGCGACCACCAGCTCTGCCAGCGTGTCGGCGATCAGCTCATCCTTGGACTGGAAGTAGCCGTAGAAGCCCCCATGGGTCAGCCCAGCGGCCTTCATCACCTCGGCCACCGTCACCGCTTCGAAGCCGCGCTCCCGAAACAGGCGTCCGGCCTCTTTTAAAATCCTGCCGCGGTTCTCGGCCACCTGCTCTCGGCTCACTCTCATGTGCGGAACCTCACCTCGATCGAGCACCAACCCTCTTGCTTGGAAACATGATGCTCGTCATGTTTATTATACATGATGATCATCATGTTTAAAACCAGGAGTTCCCTCATGGCCAGCAAGTCCACCGTCCTCGTCACAGGCGCCTCTTCCGGCATTGGCGCCATCTATGCAGATCGTTTCGCCAAGCGCGGCCACGACCTCGTTCTGGTCGCCCGCAACGCCGAGCGGCTCGAGAGTCTTGCCGTACGCCTGAGAGCGGAGACCGGCGTTACGGTCGATGTCATCCAGGCGGACGTCACGGCGGCGGCGGACATCGCGCGCATCGAGGAGCGGCTTCGGAGCGATGAGCGAATCGAGGTTCTTTTGAACAACGCCGGTGCGGCGCTTCCCGGCAGCTTCGTGGAGCAGTCCCCGGAGCAGACGGCCGACCTGATCGCCCTGAACATCACCGCTCCGACGCGGTTCGCAGCCGCCGTGGCGCCGCGTTTGGCGCGATCCGGCAAGGGCGCGATCGTCAATATCGGCTCGGTCGTCGGCCTCGCGCCAGAATTCGGGATGACGGTCTACGGTGCCACCAAGTCCTACATGCTGTTCTTGAGCCAGGGACTCACCCAGGAACTCGGACCGAAGGGCGTCTACGTCCAGGCGGTTCTGCCGGCCGCGACTCGCACGGAAATCTGGGAGCGCTCCGGACGCGACGTGAACAGCCTGCAGGGTGTGATGGAGACCTCAGAGCTGGTAGATGCCGCCCTCGTCGGGTTCGACCGGCGGGAGCCGGTGACGATTCCGCCGCTGCCGAGCGCAGGCCAGTGGGACGCGCTGGAAGCGGCACGGACGGCGATGATCCCGAATTTCGCGCAGTCACACGCTGCCGAACGGTATCGCGCAACGGCCTGAGGAGCATGCAGGCAAGGCCGGCGATCGTATCGTGAGGGCTGGACGCCCCGCCGACAGTGCGGGAAGCTGGAGTTTGCGCCCCGCCGCCGAGATTTGCGGCGGTCGCGCGTCCTGACGCCACCGTCGCGGATTCCCGGCCTTGCCCCATCTCGAAGACTTCTACGCCAACAAGCTGCGCGGCGCGCTCGGGCTGACCGACGCGGAATCGGTGCTCGACCTGCGTGGCGCGGCCTGGGCAAAGGCCGAGGCCTCCCTGAACGACATGTTGGAGCGCAGCCGCTTCGCGAAGGGCAAGACCGTGGCCGTGCGCCTCGAACCGCCGCCGGAAGGTGGCGGAGAGACGCTCTTCCAGCCCGTCGGCCGGTTGCTGCTCGATGCCAAGCGCCGCGGCTGGGTCGACCGTCTACAGACGCTGCCGGCTGAGGACGGGCTCGGATTCTATATCGCGCTGGCGGGGAAGCCCGAGAAGACCGCCTGATCGCGTCCAATCAGCCGGCTGCGTTGCGGGCGAGCTCCGCCAACCCGTCCCGCGACGTCTGCGCCGGCTGCCAGCCGAGCGCGGCCAGCTCGTCGGAGCGCGCGACGAGGGAGCCGGACAGCCGGTCGAATATCTCCTCGCGCCCCGTGATCCGACAGGCGAGGCCGAGCAGCGGCGATGGCACCAGGAGCAGGCCCGGGCGTCGCCCGAGGCCCGAGCGCAGGGCGGCCAACATTTCCGGCATGGTCAGCGGATCAGGATCTGCGACGATCAGGGCGCGTTCCAGCGGCCCTGCCGTCTGAAGCACCGTCGCAACCGCAGCAGACAGGCTCTCCACCGAGGCCAGTGAGCGCCGGCCCGACAGGCCTGCCAGCGGCAGGGGATACGGCGACCGCGCAAGTCTCAGCAGCGCCGCCATATTGCCCTTCGCGCCGACGCCGTAGACCAGCGCCGGTCGGAGTGCGACCCAATCGAGGCCGGTCTCTGCAAGGACCTGCTCGGCCGCGAGTTTGGAACGCCCATAGGCGTCGGTCGGGACGGATGGGTCTGCTTCGGTGACCGGGTTCGGCGCGCTCGCCCCCGTCTGCGCCCGAATCGAGGACAGGAACACAAAGCGCCGCACCTTGGCACGCTGCGCCGCCTCGGCGAGGCGCCGGGTGGCCTCCGTGTTGGAGCTGCGAAAATCGTCTTCCGGCGCCCCCGACATGGCATTGGCAAGACCCGCCGAATGCACCACGGCATCCACGCCAGACAATGCGGCGGCCATGTTGATCGGCCGGGCGAGATCGCCGACGACGGCGCTGCTGGCGCCCTCCGGCACCTCGACGGGCCGGCGCAGCAGGACCCGAACACGATAGCCTCGCGCCGTGAGCGCCTTGAGCAGATGCCGGCCGATGAATCCGGTCGCGCCGGTGAGCGCAATCAAGGGTCCGCTCATGCTCGTACTGCCTCGCTGGCGCTGCAGGGCGACGAGACCGTCGCCCGCCATCGACCCCATGACGGTGCCGGGCCAGAACCATCAAAGCAAGCACGGGCAGGCACGGCGCTAGACGGCCCCAAGGCGGCTATCCAACGGCCAAGCTAAAGACCCGGGCCGTCCTGGCTTGTTTTGGCCGCAAATCCACGCGACGCCGTGGTCCGACCGCGCGACATTTCAGCGGTGAGCACTCCGACGTCCCGGAGTCCACCACCTTGCCCATGGAAAGCCGCGCCGATACCACTTGTCCCGCCTGCCGGATCGCATGCCGTGGTTGAAGAGCGGTCCCGAAGAAAAGCTCCGTTGCGCCAGATTCCCCTCGTCCTCGCTTTCCTGACGGCGCTCTTTGGCGCTCTCGGCCTTACGCTGCCCGCTCACGCGGTCGAGGCAGTGCGCGTGACGCTCGACGCGCCGGCCATCGACCTGACCTCGACGATCGAGCGCTATCGCTCGGATGGCGATCTCATCCAGATCTCCACCGCCCCCGGCAAGGACGGCATCGTGCGCCGCATCGCCGTGAAGGCGCGCGAGGCCGGGGCCCGGCCCGACTGGATGGTCTTTGCGCTCACCAACGACACTGACGAGCAGATCGACCGGCTGCTGGTCGCCCCGCATTTCCGCCTCGTCGGCTCCGGCGTGGTCTGGCCGGATCTCGGCGGCTCGCGCATTGCAGCGATCACCGCGAGCGAGGGCATCCGGCCCGACCGCGACGAAAGCACCGACGCCGACCAGTTCCTGATCACGCTCGATCCCGGCACGACCGTCACCTACGTCGCCGAGTTGAAAGGCCCGAACGTTCCCCAGGTCTATCTCTGGGACCAGGACGCCTACCGTAAGAAAACCTCGGGCCTGACGCTCTACGAGGGCATCATCATCGGGATTGCGGGCCTGCTGGCACTGTTCCTGACGATCATCTTCGTGGTGAAGGGCGCGATCATCTTTCCAGCCGCCGCTGCTTTGGCTTGGTCGGTGCTCGCCTATGCCTGCATCGATTTCGGCTTCTTCCAGCGGGTTTTTCCCACAACCGAAGTGGTCGAGCGCGTCTACCGCGCTTCGGCCGAGGCGGTGCTCGGTGCGACGCTGCTCGTCTTCCTGTTCGCCTATCTGAACCTGTCGCGCTGGCACGTGCGCTACAGCCACGTCGCCTTCTTCTGGCTGGCCTTCCTCGCGGGCCTAGTGGGTCTAGCCGCCTTTGACCCGCCGGTGGCGGCGGGCGTGGCGCGCATCTCGATCGCCGCAGTGGCCGGTGTCGGGCTGCTGCTGATCCTCTACCTCGCAGTCCATAACGGCTACGACCGGGCCATCCTGCTGATCCCAACCTGGCTGCTGCTGCTGGTCTGGGTGGTAGCCGCGGCCTTCACGGTGACCGGCCAGATCGGGTCCGACCTGGTCCAGCCGGCGCTGATCGGCGGACTCGTGCTGATCGTGATGCTGATCGGCTTCACGGTGATGCAGCACGCCTTCACTGGCAGCGGCATGGGCCACGCCCTGGTTTCGGATACGGAGCGGCGCGCGCTGGCGCTGACGGGGGCTGGCGACATCGTCTTCGACTGGGACGTGCTCGGCGACCGGGTTTTCGCCGGCCAGGAGATCGAGAGCCAGCTCGGTCTCAAACGCGGCTCCCTCGAAGGGCCGGCCTCGAACTGGCTCGGCCTGCTGCATCCCTTCGACGTCGAGCGCTACTCGGCAGCGCTCGATACCGTGATCGAGGAACGCCGCGGGCGCATCCTGCACGATTTCCGGCTGCGCTCGGCTTCCGGCCCCTATTACTGGTACCGCCTCAAGGCGCGGCCAGTGATCGGCACCGATGGCGAGGTCGTGCGCATCGTCGGCACCATCGCCGACGTCACGGAGAACAAGACCGCCGAGGAGCGGCTGCTGCACGATGCCGTGCATGACAGCCTCACCGGACTGCCGAACCGCGAGCTGTTCTACGACCGCCTCGACGCTGCTCTCGCGATGGCCGGCCAGGACCAGCGCCTGAAGCCGGCGGTGATCGTGCTCGACATCGACCGCTTCAAGGCGATCAACGACGCGATCGGCCTCTCGGCCGGCGATTCGATCCTCCTTACGCTCTCGCGCAGGCTCGGCCGCCTGCTGAGGCCGCAAGATACGCTGGCGCGCGTCGCCGGCGACGAGTTCGCGGTGATCCTGCAATCCGAGCGCGATCCGGACCGCATTCTCTCCTTCGCCGAGATGATCCGGCGCGCGATCGCGACGCCCGTGACCTATGCCGACCGCGAAGTCTTCCTCACCGTGTCCGTCGGCATCGCGCTCTACGAGGGCGGCCAGGGGACGGCGGCGCCCAAGCGCGAGGACGTCTTCAAGAACGCCGAGATGGCGATGATCCAGGCCAAGCGCGGCGGCGGCGACCGCACCGACGTGTTCCGCGCCACAATGCGGACCGAGCGCTCGGACCGGCTCATGCTGGAAGGAGACCTGCGCAAGTCGCTGGAGCGCAACGAGATCAAGGTACTGTTCCACCCGATCGTCCGGCTGGAAGACAGGACCGTCGCCGGCTTCGAGACGATCCTGCGCTGGGACCATCCGAAGCTCGGGCGAATCCCGCCCTCGACCTTCATGCCCGTGGCGGAAGAGACCGGCTTCATCGTCAATCTCGGCAACTACGCCATCGAGCGCACGGCGCTGGAGCTGGCCGCCTGGCAACGCTCGCTCGAAGTCGAGCCGCCGATCTTCGCCACCGTGAACATTTCGTCGCGGCAGCTCCTGCGGCACGACCTGCTGCACGACGTAAAGACGGTGCTCGCCCGCTCGGGCGTCATCCCCGGCTCGCTCAAGCTGGAGCTGACCGAGAGTCTGGTGATGGAGAACCCGGAATACGCGGCCCAGATGCTTGCCCGGATCCACGATCTCGGCGCCGGCCTCTCGCTCGACGATTTCGGCACCGGCTATTCAGCGCTGTCCTACCTGCAGCGCTTCCCCTTCGACTCGATCAAGATCGACCATTCCTTCGTCCGGCAGATGGGCTCCGGCCGAACGGCGATCCTGCGCTCGATCGTCAAGATGGCGCAGGAGCTCGGCCTCGCCATTATCGCCGAGGGGGCGGAATCCGAGGCCGACGCGCAAGGCTTGCAGGACGTGGGCTGCGACTACGCTCAGGGCGCGGCCTTCGGCGAGCCGATGACCGTGCTGCAGGCCCGCCAGCTCGTGGGAGCGGCGCCGGAAGCGGCCTGATCTTAAGCCTGCGCGCAGAGATCGCGCAGGGTATCGACCAGCCGCTCGGCCTTCACGGGCTTGCGATGGATCGGGATGTCCGGCCATTGCAGCTTCATCGCCCGCGGCAATGTCCCGGCCGTGCAGACCAGGACGGGCACGCCGGCCGCAGCGAGACGCTCGGCCGTCGGCGTGGCCTCGCCATCGGCGAGGTTCAGATCGAGGATCGCGGCGTCCACGGTCTCGGTGTCCAGCAGCCGCAATGCGTCGCGGTTGGTCCGGAACGGCCCGACGACGTGGCCATGACTCCCTTCGACGATGTCGGACAATTCGATCGCGAGCAGCGCCTCGTCCTCGACGATGAGGACTCGCCTTCCCTGCAGCATGAAGTGCTCCCCGGCGCGTGGATGCGCCAAGCCAAAGATGACCGTGTACTCGGGAACAGTGCAGACCGATGCCGAGGTGAGCTCGTGAGATTAGCTTGAGTTCACGTCTCGCGAAGCAGTCTGCGACACCGAGATTGCAGCTTGGCCGGACGCTCGTCAATGGTACAATTTTATTGAAAATCAGCTTCGCAGAACGATCGGAATGCTGGTCTCATTCAACTCGCGGCCAGCAACGATACGGCCCGATCTCGACGATCGTTTTAAAGCTCCCTTAACCATGTCGTCGCAAAGTCCAGTGGAGACACGACGATCGCTCTTGAGCGGTCTGCGGACGGTTTGCGGAGACGAGCGATGGCCGAGGCGGCGCGGCGGACGAGATACGGACACGGCTCCGACGTCGTTCGGCGCCTGATCGCGCGCCCGATTCACATGCACGCGACGCCGGCCGCGCGGACGCCCTTGGCCAGCGCTCCGCAGCCGATCGCCGAGGAGCCCGAGACGAGCTTCGACGAGCCGGCCGATGCAGTGTCCTCGGACATCAAACGTCTACGGACAGAGATGATGCTGCTGAAGGCCGTGCTCCACGCCGAGCGCAGCGAGAACGCCAGCCTTCGTGCCTGCCTCGGTCTCGACGAGGAAGACGACACCCTCGGCGCCGAAGCGCGCGCCGTCCGCGACCGCTGGGCCACCCTGGTCGACCGGCTGCTGCACGCCCCCGTCTGACGCGCGAAGCCCGCGTCATCATCATTTATCGAAACGGGAGACGGCCATGAGCGCCCGTTGCTCACTCGTCGTCAACGGCAAGTCGGTGCGCGTCTCCACGGGAGATACGCAGGTCGATGATGCCGTGTCCGACGGCATGATGACCCAGATGCAGGGCGTGCACGGTGCCGCCGCGTTCGGCCAAGGCGGCGCCCCGGCCGGACGCCGGGCCGAGCCGCGCGCGCAGCGCGCCGAGCCGATGCGCCTCAAGATGCCCGCCGCCAACCCCCTGCAGGCGCCGGGCGAGCCCGAGCTGGCCCAGGAATCGGTGAAGCGCAGCGGCACCATCACCGAGATCACCCGGCTCTGCCCCGGCGTCGTCGAGGCCGTGGTCACGCTGACCAATCCGCTTGCCTATCAGCCCGGTCACCAGGTGGTGCTGTCGCTGACCGGCTGGCATCCCGTCACGCTCACACCCTCGCTCCGGGTCGACGGCGCGGCCGAGCTGAACGAGCTGGTGTTCCATATCGGCGTGGAAGCCGGCGTCGTCGCTGGCTCCTTCGCGGGCGAGCTCGAACTCGGCAAGCCGGTGAAAGTGCAGGGACCCGTCGGCCGCGGCCAATACCGGCCCGGCGGCGGCCGCATGGTCTTGGTGGCGGACGAGGCCGGCTTTGCCGGCATCTGGGCCATCGCCCGCGCGGCGCGCTACATCGAGCCGGCACGGGAGCAGGCCCTGGTGGTGGGAGCGCGCGATCCGCTCGACCTCTACATGCGGCCGGCCCTCGATTGGCTGACGGCCACTGGAGTCTCGCGGATCATCACGGTCGCGGATCGCAACCGGCAGCGGCCGCCGGACGTGCGACCCGGACCGCTCACCGCACATATCCCGATGCTGCGCGCGAACGATGCGGTCCATGTCTCCGGCCGCGCCGCGACGGTCGGGGCCGTGGAAGTTTTGGCCGCGAGCGTCGGGGCCCGCTGCTACACGATTCCCCTGGACGCGACGATCTGAAAAAAGAAGAAGGCCCGCCTCGATGTCGAGACGGGCCTGGTTCCAAACGCCGGCTATCAGGCCACCTTCACCCGCCAGATCTCCTCGGCGTATTCGCGCATCGAGCGATCGGACGAGAACCACGCCATCCGCGCGGTATTGAGGATCGCCGCGCGCCACCAGGTGGCCGGGCGCTTCCAGGCCGCGTCGATCTCGCGCTGTACCCGCCAATAATCGTCGAAATCGACGGTCAGCAGGTAGGGATCGTGGTAGCGCAGCCCGTCGACCAGCGAGCCGTAGCGGCCGCGTTCCTCCGGCGAAAAGACGCCCGACCCGATCGCGTCGAGCGCTGCCGCTAGCCGCGGCGAGGCGGCGATCGCCCGCTGCGCATAGGCAGGCTCCGCGACGCGCTGCTGCACGCCGGCGGCGTCGAGGCCAAAGATGAAGATGTTGTCCGCCCCGACATGGTCGCGGATTTCGATATTGGCGCCGTCGAGCGTGCCGACGGTGAGCGCGCCATTCAGCGCCAGTTTCATATTGCCGGTGCCAGAGGCTTCCATGCCTGCCGTCGAGATCTGCTCGGAGAGGTCGGCCGCCGGGATAATCGCCTCGGCGAGACTCACCGAGTAGTTCGGCAGGAAGACCAGCTTCAGCCGGCCGGCAATGTCCGGATCGTCGTTGATGGTCCGGCCGATGTCGTTGGCGAGCTTGATGATCAGCTTCGCCTGGACGTAGCTCGGTGCCGCCTTGCCGCCGAAGATCTTGACGCGCGGCGTCCAGTCCTTGTGCGGGGCCTCCTTGATCGCCTGATAGAGCGCCACCGTCTCCACCAAGTTCAGGAGCTGGCGCTTGTATTCGTGGATGCGTTTGATCTGCACGTCGAACAGCGCGGCGGGATCGACCGCGATGCCGGTGCGCTCGACGATGACCTGGGCGAGCCGACGCTTGCGAGCGCGCCGCACGGCCGCATAGCGCTTGCGGAAATCCGGATCGTCGGCGTGGTCGGCCAGCCCGAGCAGCAGCTCGGGATCGTCGAGAACGCCCTCGCCGACGGTCTCAACGGCAAGCTGCGTCAACTCGGGATTGGCGTTGTGCAACCAGCGGCGGAAGGTGATGCCGTTGGTCTTGTTGACGATTTTCTCCGGTTCCAGTTCGTGCAGCGGCTTGAAGAGCGTGGTCTTCAGGAGGTCGCTGTGCAGGGCCGAGACGCCGTTCACGCGGCGCGAGCCGTGGAAGGCGAGATGCCCCATCCGCACGCGCTTGCCGTGCGACTCGTCGATGAGCGAGACCGCGGCGACGTGGGCGGCGTCGCCTTTGCCCTGCTTGGCTTGCTCCTCGAGGTGCATCCAGTTGATCAGATAGATGATCTGCATGTGGCGCGGCAGCAGCCGCTCCATCAGCTCGACGGGCCAGGTTTCCAGGGCCTCGGGTAGCAGGGTGTGGTTGGTATAGCCGAGCGTATTCGTGGTGATGTGCCAGGCATCCTCGTAGGTGAAGTCGTGCTCCTCCATGAGGATGCGCATCAGCTCGGGCACCGCGATGGCCGGGTGCGTGTCGTTGAGCTGGATCGCGGCATGGTCTGGCAGTGAGCGCAGGTCGCCGCGCTCGTTCAGGTGCCGTCGCACCAGGTCCTGCAGCGAGGCCGAGGTGAAGAAGTATTCCTGGCGCAGGCGCAGCTCCTGGCCCTCGGCCGAGGAATCACTCGGATAGAGCACGCGGGAGATCGACTCTGCGCGAGCCCGGCCGGCCACCGCGCCGACATGGTCGCCGTGGTTGAAGCGGGCGAGTTCCACCGGCGCGTCTGCCTCGGCCTTCCAGAGGCGGAGCTGGTTCACGTGCCGGCCGCGCCAGCCGACCACGGGGATGTCGTAGGCGACTGCGTTGACGGTCTCGGCCGGATGCCACTGGCGGCGGATATTATCGCCGCTGGCCGACATGGTGACATGGCCGCCGAAGCCGATGCGATAGGTCGATTCCGGGCGTGGGAACTCCCACGGGTTGCCTTCCGCCAGCCAAGTCTCCGGCGCCTCGCGCTGCCAGCCATCCTCCATCGACTGGCGGAAGATACCGTGATCGTAACGGATGCCGTAGCCGATAGCGGGGATCGACAGGCTCGCCATGCTTTCCATGAAGCAGGCCGCGAGACGACCGAGGCCTCCATTGCCGAGTGCGGCGTCAGGCTCGGCCTCCTCGACCTCGTTCAGTTCGACGCCGAGGTCCCTGAGCGCCGCCTTGGTGGTCTCGACGAGGCGCAGATTGTTCATCGCGTCCGACAGGAGCCGGCCGATCAGGAATTCCAGCGAGAGATAGTAGACCCGCTTCTCCGGGACCTTGCCGCTGCTGCCCTCATGGCAGGCATCGACGATCCGGTCGCGCAAAGCCAACGCGGTCGCCGCGAACCAGTCGCGGTCACGGGCACTCTCGGGCGTCTTGCCGAGCGCATAGACGAGCTTGGCCCGGATGGCTTCCCGCAGCTCGACCACGGCATCGCCATTGAAGAGCTTCTCCTTTGCGAGCGCCCGCGTCGCCGCCGATTCCCTCGCGAACTTGGCAGACGACGCCGCGGATGCATCCGCGTCCGCCGCCGACTCGTGACGAGCCTCAGCTTCGTTGAGCATCTTCAGGTCCCCCTTCGTCGCTACCGGAGCGCGTCCGGACTCCGAGGGCTTCACGCGCTTCTTTCGGCGCTGATCAGCTCCGGGTGCTTCGTCCGGCATGGTGTCCCCGGTTGTATCGGTCTGTCGAGACTTCGGCATGGTGCACGCCCAGGCAGCAAATGCTTTGCCTGCTCATCTGTGTCCCGGTCGACACAAACCGCGCCGCAGCAACGACGCATGGACCGTGCCGATGTGCTCTTGAAGCCTTCCTGAACGAGCGAACAGCGCAGGTGTTCCGTCCGGATACGGCAAAGGATCGGTTATTGCGAACGTGATTCGATGTCTCGCTTTGAGAGACAACAGCGGCTAAGCTTGCCCTGTGCACCATGAGGATTGGCCGGGGAAATCCTGATGTCCGACACGGTCTGGTGGAAGAGCGGCACTGTCTACCAGATCTATCCGCGCTCGTTTCAGGACAGCAACGGCGATGGTGTCGGCGACCTGCGCGGGATCACCGCTCGGCTCGACTATCTCGCTTGGCTCGGCGTCGACGCGATTTGGATATCACCTTTCTACACCTCGCCGATGGCCGATTTCGGCTACGATGTCTCGGATTACTGCGACGTCGACCCACTCTACGGCACACTCGATGACTTCGACGCCCTCGTCGCGGAGGCGCATCGGCGCAAGCTCCGGGTCATCCTCGATTTCGTACCGAACCATACCTCGATCGCGCATCCGTGGTTCTCAGAGAGCCGCGCCTCGCGAGAGAACCCGAAGCGCGACTGGTACATCTGGCGCGATCCGACCCCCGATGGAGGGCCGCCCAACAACTGGGTCTCGAATTTCGGCGGCCCGGCCTGGAGCCGCGACGAGACGACCGGGCAATATTACTACCACGCCTTCCTTCGCGAGCAGCCGGACCTGAACTGGCGCAACCCTGCCGTGCGGGAGGCGATGCACGACGTGCTGCGCTTCTGGCTGGCGCGCGGGGTCGACGGCTTCCGGGTCGATGTGATCTGGCACCTGATCAAGGACGAGGGGTTTCGCGACAATCCTCTCAACCCGGCCTTCGTACCGGATCTGCCCGAGATCAACCGGTTCGATCAGATCTATTCCTGCGACCGACCGGAGGTCTTCGACGTCGTCGCGGGGATGCGGAGCGTGCTGCGCGAATTCGGGGAGCGCGTGCTGATCGGCGAGATCTACCTGCCGATCGAGCGGCTCGTCGCGTATTACGGCGAGGACCTGGCGGGAGCCGACCTGCCCTTCAACTTCCAGCTCCTCTCGACGCCCTGGCAGGCCGAATCCGTGGCGGCGCTCGTCGAGGAATACGAGGCGGCCTTGCCCGAGGGCGGCTGGCCGAACTGGGTGCTCGGCAACCACGACCGGCCGCGCATCGTCGATCGCGTCGGCGAGGCACAGGCCCGGGTAGCCGCGATGCTGCTGCTGACGCTGCGGGGCACACCGACCCTCTATTATGGCGACGAGATTGGCCTCGGGAACGTGCAGATCCCCTCGGACCGTGCGCAGGACCCGTGGGAGCGCAACGAGCCGGGTCACGGCCGCGACCCGGAGCGAACGCCGATGCAATGGGAGGACGCTCCGCATGCCGGCTTCTCGACGGGCGAGCCCTGGCTCCCGCTGAGCGCCGATTGCGCGCGCCGCAACGTTGACGAGATGCGCGACAGCTCGGGCTCGATCCTGACGTTGCATCGCCGTTTGCTTCACCTGCGCCGGGACCATGCCGCGCTCTCGGTCGGCAGCTACCGAACGGTGTCGTCCCCGGCTGAGCTTGCCCACGATCTGCTCATCTATGAGCGCTCCGAGGGCAGCGAGACCGTGCGTGTGGTCCTGAACTTCGGTGATCAGGAGCGCCAGCACGCCCTGCCGGACGGCACGCGCTGGAAGGTGCTCCTGTCGAGCCGGTCGGGCCGCTCCGGCGCGGTCGAAATCGGCGATCTCTCGATCGGCCCGAGCGAGGGGCTGATCCTCACACCCCTCGAGGCGAATTGATCACGCGTTTTTGTTGCAACGCGAGATATGAAAAGCTTTCGTTAACCCAGTTGATGGCCTGGATTGTGCAACGCAATTCTGCAGTTGCACGACGGGAAAGCTCGCATGTCGACGCCGGGGCTGGGTCATCCGCCGACCAGCCTGATCCCTCCGAATCCGTATATGGTTGGCCGACCTCTCGGAGGCGGCCATCGGATGAGCGTTTCTCCGCCCTTCGATCGCACTGCACTCGCGCCGCGTGTTCTGTTCGCGACGGCGGAGATGGCGGATTTCGTGAAGACGGGCGGCCTCGGTGAGGTGGCCGGAGCTCTGCCCAGGGCTCTGAGACGGCACCACGACGTCCGCATCCTGATCCCCGGCTATAGACAGGTCGTCGAGCGCTGCCGCGAGATCGCGGTGATCGGCCATCTCTCCGGCTTCGCCGATATCCCGCCCTGCAACCTCGGTTTTACCGAGACGGCCGACGGGCTCGGCATCTACGTGCTGCTCTCGGCAGAGCTCTACGACCGCGACGGCACGCCCTACGGGCACGCCGGCGTCGATTTCGGCGACAACGACCTGCGCTTCGCGCGCTTGAGCCTCGCTGCAGCGGAACTGGCGCGTGGCGCCGACCCGACCTGGTCGGCGGATCTCCTGCATCTCAACGACTGGCAGACTGCCCTGGCGCCCGCCTATCTCGCCTGGCGCGGTGCACGCACACCGAGCGTGTTGACGATCCATAACCTCGCCTATCAGGGCGTCTTCCCGAAGGAGACCCTGCACCGCATCGGGCTGCCGGACGATGCCTTCCGCATGGACGGCGTCGAATTCTACGGACAGCTTTCCTTCCTGAAGGCCGGGCTCTTCTACGCCTCGCAGGTCACGACCGTCAGTGAAACCTACGCCCGCGAGATCACCCGCCCCGAATCCGGCTGTGGTCTCGATGGGCTGCTGCGCACCAGGGCCGCGAGCGGGCAGCTCGCCGGCATCCTCAATGGCATCGACGAGAGCTGGGACCCGCGGCTCGACCCACATCTCGCAGTCCGATTCGAAGCCGGCGACTGGAAGGGAAAGGCGGCGAATGCCGAAGCCGTCCGACAGGGTTTTGGCCTAGCGGTCTCGCGCGGACCACTTTTCGCCATCGTCTCTCGGCTCGTGCATCAGAAGGGCATCGATTTGAGCCTCGACGCCGCACACTCGATCCTCGACGGAGGTGGCCAACTGGTGGTGATGGGCCAGGGCGAGGGTCGCTTCGAGCACGCCCTGACGGCTCTCGCCTCGCGTCATCCCGGCCAAGTGGGCGTCAGGGTCGGCTTCGACGAAATGGCTGCGCGCCGCATGTTCGCGGGCAGCGACTTCCTGCTGATGCCGTCACGCTTCGAGCCCTGCGGCCTGGCGCAGATGTACGCCCAGCGCTTCGGCTCGCTGCCGATCGTCCACGCGACGGGGGGTCTTGCCGACACCGTCGAGGACGAGGTGACGGGGTTCAGTTTCCGCGATGCCAGCGTGCACGGTCTGAGGCATGCCATCGAGCGTGCCATCGACACCTTCGGCCGCAAGAAGCGCCTCAACGGCATGCGCGAGACGGCGATGACGCGGGAGCGCACCTGGAATGGTGCGGCGCTGGACTACAGCGCCCTCTACGCCCGCGCCTTCGGAAACCGCGAGATGCGGGCGGCCTAGGCCTCCCGCACCAGGATCAGCGTCGCGAGCGGGGGCAGCCGCAGGCTCAGCGAATGCTGCTGGCCATGGCTCTCCTGCTGGTCGGCGTGCAGCCCACCGTGATTGCCGACATTCGAGCCGCCGTAACGCTCGGAATCCGAATTGATCGCCTCGCGGTAGTAGCCGCCGGCCGGAACGCCGACGCGGTAGTTCTCGCGCGGCACCGGCGTGAAGTTCGAGACGACGATGGCGATCTCACCGTCCTTCTTGCCCTTGCGGGCCCAGGCGATGACGCTGTTGTCCTGGTCATCCGCCACCAGCCACTGGAAGCCCGCCGGCTCGAAGTCATGCTCGTAGAGCGCCGGCGTCGCCCGGTAGACGTGGTTGAGGTCGTGGACGAGGTCCTTGACCCCTCGGTGATGCGGATCGTCGAGCAGATGCCAGTCGAGGGAGTGGTTGTGGTTCCACTCGCGCTCCTGGCCGAATTCGCCGCCCATGAAGAGCAGCTTCTTGCCGGGATGGCCCCACATGAAACCGAAATAAGCGCGCAGGTTCGCGAATTTCTGCCAGCGGTCGCCGGGCATCTTGCCGAGCAGCGAGCCTTTCCCGTGCACGACCTCGTCATGCGAGAGCGGCAGGATGAAGTTTTCGGAGAAGGCGTAGAGCAGCCCGAAGGTGAGGTTGTGGTGGTGGTAGCGCCGGTGGATCGGGTCTTCGGAGATGTATTTCAGGGTGTCGTGCATCCACCCCATGTTCCACTTGAAGCCGAAGCCGAGGCCGCCCGTATAGGTCGGGTGCGAGACGCCCGGCCATGAGGTCGACTCTTCGGCCACGGTGATCGTGCCGGGGGCGTGGCTGTAGGTCGCCTCGTTGGTCTTCCGCAGAAAGTGGATGGCGTCGAGATTTTCGTTGCCGCCGTACTGGTTCGGGATCCACTCGCCCGCGCGGCGCGAATAGTCGAGGTAGAGCATCGAGGCGACGGCATCCACGCGCAGGCCGTCCAGATGGTAGTGCTCCAGCCAGAACCGGGCATTGGCCGCGAGGTAGGTCGAGACCTCCTGTCGGCCGAAATTGTAGATGTACGTGCCCCAATCCTGGTGGAAGCCCTGGCGTGGATCGGCATGCTCGTAGAGATGCGTGCCGTCGAAGAGGCCGTGGGCGTGGGCGTCGAGCGGGAAGTGTCCGGGCACCCAATCGAGCAGGACGCCGATGCCGGCCTCGTGCGCGGTGTTGATGAACGCCACGAACTCGTCCGGCGTGCCGAAGCGGCTCGTCGGCGCGAAGAGCGAGACAGCCTGGTAGCCCCATGACCCGTCGAACGGGAACTCGGTGATCGGCAGCATCTCGATATGCGTGAAGCCGAGCTCCTTCACATAGGGGATCAGCCGCTCTCCGAGTTCCTTGTAGGTCAGGTAGCGATTGCCCTCTTCGGGCACGCGCATCCACGAGCCCATATGGACCTCGTAGACCGACATCGCGATATGGCGCGGATCGCGCTCGCCGCGCGATGCCATCCAGGCCTTGTCATGCCAGACCGGCTCGTCTCCGCCCTGGAGGACGGACGCCGTCTCCGGCGGATGCTGGGCGCGAAAGGCGACGGGATCGGCCTTGAGCGGGATCAGCGAACCGTCGGGACCACGGATCTCGTACTTGTAGCTCTGGCCTGACTTGAGGCCCGGGATGAACAGCTCCCAGATGCCGCCGCTCTGCCAGAGGCGCATCGGATGGCGGCGGCCGTCCCAGTCGTTGAAGTCGCCGACGACGCTCACTTTACGAGCGTTCGGCGCCCAGACCGCGAAGCGGAAGCCTTCGATGCCGTCCTGCTTGCGCTCGTGAGCGCCGAGCACCCGATAGGTGACGTTGCTGCCGATCTCGCGCAGCGCGTCGATATCGTGTTGCTCGAGGCTCGAACCGAAGCCGTAGGGGTCGTAGCGCGGGCGCTCTGTGCCATCCCAGAGCCCGACCGCGATCTCGTAAAGCGGCCGGCTCGCGCTTTCGATGGTCGCGACGAAGAAGCCGTCGGGATGCACCTTCTCGAACGGGATGCGCCGATCACCGACAAGCAGTGTCGCGCCCTTGGCC
This sequence comes from Methylobacterium sp. C25, assembly GCF_021352225.1. GTDB lineage: Bacteria > Pseudomonadota > Alphaproteobacteria > Rhizobiales > Beijerinckiaceae > Methylobacterium. The sequence continues at coordinate 253,638 of NZ_JAAUVI010000001.1, forward strand.
TCCGGCAGGATCGCCCGGACTTCCCAGCGGCCATCGGCCACCTGGTGCGGTCCGAGGATCGCGAAGGGATCGCCGTGGTTGGCGCCCATCGCGGCGGAGATCGCATCGGGGTGCAGCGTCGAGCCACGTCCTTTGCCGGAGGCGGCAGACGCGGGCGGAGCGGTGCCACCCAGCGAATCGCGCGCCTGGGGTGCCTTCACCGTCTCGGAGCCGACTTGCGTCGCGCCGGTCCTGGAACCGAGGTCACGAGACGCTCCATCCGCGGGCCGGCCGGCGCTCGCCGGAGTAGCAACCTTGGTCGCGAGCTTCTCGTCGGCATCCGTCATCCAGTGACCTCTCCCTTCACGAACGCTTGGCTTCGTCCAGAATGTTGAGAACCCCCCGCGCGGGGATTTCGATCCAATCCGGGCGGTTGTTGATCTCGTAATCGACCTCATACAGCGCCTTCGTGACGAGGCTCAGTTTGAGCAGCCGCTCGAAGGTCGGGCCGTCGGAGACCGCGGCGCGGCTGCCGGCGACACCATCGGCATAGCCTTCGAGGAACGAGGCATCGATCATGCCGCGCCAGGCGATGGCCGCGTTGCGGGCGCGCTCCTCGCTGTCGCCGAAGCGGGCCGCGATCTCGCGTACCACCGTTTCCGCGCCGTAGGCGAATGAGCGCAGCATCCCGGCGACGTCGCGCAGAGGCGTCGATTTCGACCGGCGCACGTCGACCGGGCGAGACGGCTCACCCTCGAAATCGATGATGACGAGGTCACCCTCGGAGGCGAGCACCTGCCCGAGATGGTAGTCGCCGTGGATGCGCGTCTTGTAAGCGCCGATCGGTGGCCGGTCGGACAGCTCGTCGATCAGTTCCTCGACCTCGGCCCGACGACTCGCCAGCGCCTGGCTCGCAGGACCCTGTGCCCAGGCCGCAACCGATGAAAGGCCATCGAAGGCGCGCTTCGCCTGAGCCCGCGCATCTGCGACGAGCGTGGCGAGATCGTCCTCGCCGAACGGCTCGGCCGCGAAGGCGGGATCGTCGGTCTCGATGGCGAAGGCCTTGTGCATCCCCGCCGTGCGGCGCCCGAGCAGCTCTGCCCAGCGCAGATGGTCCTTGAAGGCGTCCTGCGGACTCGGCGCCTCGCTCTCGGGGGCAAGCACAACGGTGTCGAAGTCGCGGCGCAGGCCTTCGAGCATCAGCGTCCAGGCATCGCCCTGGTTGCGGACGAAAGTCTGCAGCACGGCCAGCGCCGTGTGCACGCCGTTCTCGTCGACATGCTCAAGGGTGCCGAGCAGTTGCGGCGTGTTCCGGAAATGCGCCTGTTCCGTGAGGAAGCGGCCAACCTCGACCTCGGGGTGGGTCCCCGTCTGCAGCCGACGCAGGATCTTGAGCATCGCCTTCGAGCCGAGGGCGATGGAGGTATTGCTCTGCTCGGCGGAGAGGCGGCGAACCTCCTCGGCCTCGATGACGACGTCGCGGTCGAAGGCCGCCGTTGCCGAGAAGACGAGCTTGCCGCGCTCGGACTTGATCTCGCGGCCGTCGCGCATGCCGTCGACCAGGCAGATCGCGAATTCGGACGAGGCGATGGCGCCGTAGAGCAGGCCCGTGCGCGGACCGCGACGGACGCGCGCCACCGCGTGGTCCATCAGCGTCTCGTCCTCGCGGCCCTCGTCGACGCCGACGGGCACGAAGTAGGAATGCCGCTCACCATTCGAGAGCTGGACGTCGAGTTGCGGCAGCAGGAAGCGCGCCTCGCCCTTGGCGTCCAGCGTCGCGCAATCGGCAACCTGCACGCTCTTGATGCGCGAGCCCTTGGCGCCGAACCAGCGGCGGGTCGCCAGGAAGGGCGGGATCACGGTGCGCTCGAAAGCGATGCGCTCGCGCCCAGCCATCAGCGTCTCGATGCCGCCGGTGAGGACCAGCGTGAACAACTCGGGCGTCAGAGGCTGCGGGCCGACTTCGCCGGTATCGGCATAGCTCAGCGAGAACCAGTAGAAACCGTAGGCCGGGAGTGTCAGCAGGTATGGCAGATCGCCGATTGCCGGGAATTCCGAGCCGCCGGTCAGCTCGACGGGGATGGCCCCCCGCAGGTCCGACAGGTCGAGCTGCACGGCCTGCGGTGCGCGCGAGAGGTTCGCGACGCAGAGGATTCTCTCGTCTTCGAATTCGCGCAGCCAGGCCAGCACCTTGCGGTTCGACGGGTACAGGAACTGGATGCCGCCGCGGCCGAGCGCGACGGAGTTGTTGCGGATCGCGATCATGCGCCGCGTCCAATTCAGGAGCGACGTCTGCGCCTGTGTCTGTGCCTCGACGTTGATCGCGTCGAAACCGTAGATCGGGTCCTGGATCGAGGGCAGGAACAGCCGCTGAGGGTTCGCCCGCGAGAAGCCGCCGTTGCGGTCCGGCGACCACTGCATCGGCGTCCGCACGCCATCGCGGTCGCCGAGATAGATGTTGTCGCCCATCCCGATCTCGTCGCCGTAATAGAGCACTGGCGTGCCGGGCATCGACAACACGAGCGACTTCATCAGTTCGATCTTGCGGCGATCGTTCTCCAGCAGCGGCGCGAGGCGCCGGCGAATGCCGAGATTGATGCGGGCGCGCCGCTCGGCGGCGTAGAACGACCAGAGGTAGTCGCGCTCTTCGGCCGTCACCATTTCGAGCGTCAGCTCGTCGTGGTTGCGCAGGAAGATCGCCCACTGGCAGCCATCCGGGATTTCCGGCGTCTGGCGCATGATGTCGGTGATCGGGTGCCGGTCCTCGCGTGCGATCGCCATGTACATGCGCGGCATCAGCGGGAAGTGGAACGCCATGTGGCATTCGTCGCCGTCGCCGAAATACTGCGCGGTCTCCTCCGGCCACTGATTGGCCTCGGCGAGCAGCATCCGGTCCGGGTAGCTCTCATCGAGCGCGGCGCGGATCTTCTTGATGACCGTGTGGGTCTCGTAGAGGTTTTCGCAATTCGTGCCCTCGCGCTCGACGAGGTATGGAATCGCGTCGAGCCGCAGGCCGTCGACGCCCATGTCGAGCCAGTAGCGCATCGTCGCGATGACCGCTTCGAGCACCTTCGGATTGTCGAAGTTCAGGTCCGGCTGGTGGCTGTAGAAACGGTGCCAGAAATACTGCTTGGCGACCGGATCCCAGGTCCAGTTGGACGTCTCGGTATCGAGGAAGATGATGCGCGTGTCGCCGTAGGGTTCGTCCGTATCCGACCAGACGTAGAAGTCACGCTCGGGGCTGCCGGGAGGCGCCTCGCGCGCGGCCTGGAACCAGGGATGCTGGTCCGAGGTGTGGTTGATGACAAGCTCGGTGATGACGCGCAGATCGCGCGCATGCGCTTCTTCGACGAAGCGCTTGAAGTCCTCCATCGTCCCGTAAGACGGGTTGATGCCCTCGTAGTCGGCGATGTCGTAGCCGTCGTCCCGCAGGGGGGACGGGTAGAACGGCATCACCCAGATCGCGGTGACGCCGAGGTCGCGCACGTAGTCGAGCCGCTGGGTCAGCCCCTCGAAATCGCCGATCCCGTCATTGTTGGAGTCGAAGAACGACTTGACGTGGATCTGGTAGATGATGGCGTCGCGGTACCATTGGGGATCACTGCGATCGATCATCCGTCGCTGCCTCAGCTCGGTTCGAGGGCATCTCTGACGACCTTCCAGCCCGGATCGGGGACCGGGCACGAAGGTGGCGCGGCTTCAGCCGCATCTCTTGCCGGCGACGCGTTGCCCGGAGGGCCGTGCGTCGCCACGGGGCAACCGGGTTACACGCCCGGTCTCATTGCGCAACCCGCTGCGGCACCCTGAGCCGCCAGATCACGCAAGAGCGCTCGGCCGGATCGAGGGCGATGCGATGGCCGCGCCCGCGCAGCTCGAACCTGTAGCCTTCGAGCAGATCCTCCACCTCCAGCGCACCGTCATCGGGCAGGCCGAACAGCCAGAGCGGGATCTCGTAGGAGCATTCCTGGCGGTTCTTTGGGTCGAGGTTGACCATCGTGAAAACGCAGTTGTCGCCGTCTGGCGTCATCTTGGCGTAGGCGACGACGTTGCCGTTGTCGGCGCCGGTGAAGGTGACGTTGCGGAAGTCCTGGAGCGCCGGATTGTCCTGCCGGATCCGGTTCAGCTTGACGATGTGCTCGCGGATGTTGCCGGGACGATCCTCGTCCCAGGTTTTTAGCTCGTATTTTTCCGAGTTCAGGTACTCTTCCTTGCCAGGATACGGCGCGGCCTCGCACAGCTCGAAGCCGGCATAGATGCCGTAGACGGAGGAGAGCGTCGCTGCGAGCGTGGCGCGCACCACGAAGCCGGGTCGCCCGCTGGTCTGCAGGTAATACGGGTTGATGTCCGGCGTGTTGGCGAAGAAGTTCGGGCGGTAATATTCGCCCATCTCGCCAGCGAGCTCGACCGCGTAGTCGATCAGCTCCTGCTTCGTGTTGCGCCAGGTGAAGTAGGTGTAGCTCTGCTGGTAGCCCGCCTTGGCGAGCTTCTTCATCATCTTGGGGCGGGTGAAGGCCTCGGCGAGGAAGATCGCGTCGGGGTAGCGCCCGTTCACCTCGCTCAGCATCCACTCCCAGAACGGGATCGGCTTGGTGTGCGGGTTGTCGACGCGGAAGATGCGAACGCCGAGCGCGCACCAGCCCATCACGATGTCGCGCAGCTCGGTCCAGAGCGAGGGCAGCGCGCCGCCGTAGAAGTGGACGTTCGAGATGTCCTCGTACTTCTTGGGCGGGTTCTCGGCGAATTTCAGGGTGCCGTCGGGCCGCCATTCGAACCATTCGGGATGGGCCTTGATCCACGGGTGGTCGGGCGAGCACTGGATCGCGAAGTCGAGGGCGATCTCCATGCCATTGGCGTGGCTCGCCGCGACGAGCTGGCGAAAATCGTCGAGGGTGCCGAGCTCGGGATGCACCGCCTCGTGGCCGCCCTCGGCCGCGCCGACGGCGTAGACCGATCCGACATCGCCGGGCTCTGCCTTCAGCGTGTTGTTCTTGCCCTTGCGATTGGTCCGCCCGATCGGATGGATCGGCGTGAAATAAAGGACGTCGAAGCCGAGCTGGCGGATCCAGGGCAGGCGCCGGATCACGTCCTGGAAGGTGCCGTGCTTGTTCGGATCGCCGGACTGCGAGCGCGGAAAGATCTCGTACCAGGCCGAGAACCGTGCCGCGAGCCGGTCGGCGATCACCGGGATCGAGACCGGATAGCGTGACAGGTTCACGCGCTCGGCATTGCGCCGAATCAGCGTGTTGGCCTCCGGCTCCAGAAGCTTGTCGAGGACGGCTGGCGAGCCCTCCTGCTCAGCTGCGAGCGCGGCGACCAGCGCCGAGAGTCGCTCCTTGTCGCGCCCGGTGGCGAGGGCTGCGGCGCTCTGGGCGAGGTTCACGCCCTCGATCGTCTCCAGCCGCACGTCCACACCGGCATCGCGCTTCTTGAGCGTGTCGCGCACCCAGGAGGAGAACCCGTCGCGCCAGCCTTCGATGGTGAATTCGTAGCGGGCGTTGCGCTCCAGCGGGAATTGGCCGGCCCAGCGGTCATTGTCGACGAAGACCATCGGATTGCGCCGCCACTCGGTCTCGCCGACGATGCGTGAGAGGATCGCCGCGTCGATGATCTCGTGGCCATCGGAGAAGATGTCGGCTTCCACGTGCACGGACTCTCCGACGACGCGCTTCACCGCCGAGCGGCCGCCATCGATCTCCGGCGTGACGGCCTCGATGACCACGCGGCCCTCGCCTTTCGGCACGGTCGGCTTCGGCGCAGTTTTCTCCTTCGGCGCGCCGGCGGCGAGGATACGCAGCTCGCCGGGCAGCAGGTCGATGCCAGCGCCCGGATGGAAGGCGATGGGGTCGGCCTCCGGCGTGCGGTCGACGAAGGCGCCGAGCCGGCCGCCGGTGCGCTCGATCAGTCGGCCCGCATCGACCGGGACCGGATGCGCGCCTGGATTGTAAAGCAGCAGCGTGCCGTGGGTGGCCGAAGCCGCGTGGCCGGTATCGGTGCGGAACAGCGCGACATAGGGCGCGTCCGGCGACGACAGCCGCGCCTGGTATCCCTCGACATTGGCCGAAGGCAGCTCGGACTTCAGCGCGTTGATCGCCTTGATGGAGGCCGAGATGTCGATGCCGGTCTCGTGCTCACGGGAGCCGGGAGTGGTGTCGACGACGTGAAGCGCGCGACGATAACCCCATTCGTAGCCGATCGGCATGAGCACGCCGGCCGAGAAGAAAGCCGAGAGCGCGTAGCGCGTCTTCAGCCGGGCTGCGATCGCCCCCGCATCGCCGGGGATGTCGGCGGCGAGGCGCTGCATGTCATGGTTCTCGGGGAAGGCGATCGAGGGCGCGATGACCCGCAGGCGATCGTACTGCTCCAGCGCCCAGGGCGCCTTGAGGTCCCACCAGGCGAAGGAGTTGAACAGGTAGTCGAAGCCAGCGCCGGCGGTCGATTGCGCCTCCTCGAAGGTGCAGCCGAGTGTCTCGGCGGCAAAGAGGGTCCCAGGCTCGCGCTTCTTGGCGGAGGCGATCAATGCGCGCCACACATCGGCCGGCACCTTGTAGGCGGCGTCACACCGGAATCCGCGCACGCCGAGCCCCTGCAGGCGCGCGATATAGGCGTCGAAGATTTCGATCAGCGCGCCGCGCGCATGGTCGGAATGATAGTCGAGCTCGATCAGGTCGCCCCAGACGGTCTTCTTCGAGGGATCGTCCGGATCGACGGCACCGGGGCTGATCGGGCGACCCTCGCCGTCGCGCAGGAACAGGTCCGGCCGCTCGTGCAGCAGGCGGGCATTGTCGGCGGTGTGATTGATGACGAGGTCGGTCATCACCGCGACACCCTGCGCCTCCGCCGCGCGGCAGAAGCGGGTGATCTGCTCGTCATCCGAGGTGCCGTCCTGGTCGCGGAAGCGGTCGTCGAGCTTGTCGGGATCCTGCACCGCGTAGAGGCTGCGCGATCCGCCAGTCTGGTGGAACGGGTTCAGGTAGATCCAGTCGAAGCCGAGGCCGGCAATCCGCGGCACTTCCGCCGTCCAGGCCGAGACCGTGCCGACGAGCAGCGGAAACAGGTTGTAGATCCGCGGCCCCTGCGCCCGCGGCGCCAGAATGGCCGGCAGGGTAGTGGCTGCCGCATCGCTCCGCTTGACGGCACTCCCTTGGGTGCCCTTCGAGGTCGTCGGTGCGTTCATGGTCGGCCTCCCTCGACGCGCCTTGGAGCGCGCCGTCATCTCTGGGGTCAAGTCGGTCAGGCTCAGGCGGTTCGCCTCAGCACGGCATAGGGCAGCGCTTCGAACAGCGCCCCGAGGTCGAGCCGGCCGGCATCGGCGGAGCGTTCGGCACCGCTGACGATGTCGATCCAGCGGCTCCCTTGAGGCACGGGAATCGACGTCCCGCCGAAGGGCTGCCCCGTCCATATCGCGTCGCCGACGAGCTCGGCCACGCAGCGCGGAACGGCGACGAGAAGGTCGCCCTCGCCTCCGTCATCCTCGGAGCGGAGATAGGCGATGACGTGTTCGGCGTGTTCGCCGCCGGCCTCGACGGCTTGGTAGCCGGCATCCGCATAGAAGGCCGGCCGCTCGGCGCGGTCGGCCAGGAGCTTGGCCAGCGTCGCCTGTTTCACCCGATTGTCGGTCCAATGCGCCAGGAGATCGGCCGGCGCGCCCCCATCCGTGAGGGCACGCTCGCGCGCCTCGTAATCGACCGGCCGGCGATTGTCGGGATCGACGAAGGAGAAGTCCCAGCTCTCGGTGCCCTGGTAGATGTCCGGCACACCCGGCAACGTCGCCTTGAGCACCGTGCGCCCGAGGCCCGCGATCATGCCGAGCCGTGCGAGCCGATTGGCGAAAGGCCGCGTCCGCGCGAGGAAATCCGAGCCCGGCGCAATCAGCTTGGCGAAGAGCGCATGCACTGCGCCCTCGTAGGCCTCGTCGACGTTCACCCAGCTCGAATAGCGCTTGGCCTCGCGCAGCGCCTTCTCGGCATAGGCATCGAGCCGCTTGCGGAAACTCTCGATGGCCTCGGCGTCTTCGCCATCCAGCAGCGCGATCGGCCAGGCGCCGAGGATCGCCTGAAGGAACATCCACTGGTCGTTGCGATCGGGCGCCGGCTCGTCCTCGATGGTGGTGAGATGTGGCTCGGCGGCTCGGCGCCAGGTGTCCCAGGCGCGCGCCCATTCCTCCGGCAGCTCCGACAGGGCGAGCAGGCGCGAGCGGGCGTCTTCACCGCGCTTGGTGTCGTGCGTCGCCGTGGTGATCATGGCGTTCGGCCAGTCACGGGCGCGGGCCGCCTGAAGCACATGGAAATGCGCGAGGTCGAGCCCGTACTCGCCCGGATCACCACCCACCTCGTTCAGCGCCAACAGCTGGCTGAACCGGTAGAACAGCGTGTCCTCCAAGCTCTTGGCCATGACCGGCCCTGTGAGCTGCTGGAAACGTCGGCGGAAGCGCAAGATGATCCGCGGCTCCGAGCGGCCGGAGCCGACGGTGTCGATGCGACCGAGAAGCGCGTCCCTGGCAAAATCGTGCACGGAACGGTCGGGCAGGACGCTCCACCGCTTGGCCTTGCGCACCGTCTGCTCGACGAGTTCGATGTCCTCCTGGTCCACATCGGTCTCGTCGAGGTCGGACGGCAGGTAGGAGCGATAGGTGGGGAAACGCGCGATGATCTCGATCAGCGCGCGGCGGATTGCATTGATCGAGAAGTCTCGGGTGCGCCGGTTGGCATCGGCGATCGCCTTGAGATCGCCGGTGAGCACCTCCAGTTCGCTGGCGAAGCTCGTCTCGAGCAGCTCGGCCTTGGTGGCGCGGAGCTGGAACCCATACGGCTCGTCGACCCCGGTCGCCCACTGGTAGAACTTCTTGATCCGCGACTTCCGCGCCTGATCGACCAGGATGCCGTCGAGCTGGTTCAACACATCGTAGCCGGTCGTGCCGGCGACGGGCCAGGGCCGCAGCTTCTCGCCCGGCTCCAGGATCTTTTCCACGACGATGTAGAAGCCAGGACCGACTGCCGATTGCAGGGCGCGGGCGTAGCCGAGCGGGTCGGCGAGGCCGTCGATATGGTCGATGCGCAGGCCGTCGATCCGGCCCTCGCCGACCAGGCGGAACAACAGGGCGTGCGACTTCTGGAAGATGTCGGACTTCTCGACGCGCAAACCGGCGAGCGAGTTCACGTCGAAGAAGCGGCGATAGTTGATGTCGCTCGACGCGATCCGCCAGTGGGCGAGCCGGTAGGACTGGCTCTCCAGCAGCCGGTGCAGCGGGCCGTAGGAATCGGGATAGTCCTTGTTGCCGTTCAGCAGGTGCAGCGCGCGGTAGATCGCGGCGGCGATCTGCGGTGAAGCGCGCACCGCATCGGCAAGGTCCTGTTTCAGGGCCTCGGCCTCGGCAGGGAGTGCGCGACGGCGCTCGGGATCGGTCTCCTCGCCCATGCCGCGCAGGCGCTCGGACACTTCGAGCACATCCGCGGAAGGGTCGTCGCCGACCTCGCCGAGGGCGGCGAGCGCCCGGTTGAGAATCGCCGGATAGTAGAGCGGGCAGATCGGGAATTCGTGCTCGTAGTGCCAGACACCGAAGCCGCCCTTGGCTTCGTCGAATTTCAGCTCCAGCGCGCCCTTCTCCAGGGCGTCGCCATAACGCTCGCCGAGGAAGGGGATGACGAGCTTGCCGTTGGCGCCGAGCCGCTCCCAGTCGATGTCGAAGGCATGGGCGAAGGGCGAGAGGCCGCCCCATTCGAGCACGGAGAGCCACCACGGATTGTCGGCGCCGCCGACGCCCATGTGGTTCGGAACGATGTCCACGAGGAGCTTGAGGCCGTTCGCCTTCAGCGCGTCGGAGAAGGCGATGAAACCCTCCTCGCCGCCGATCTCCGGATTGATCTGCGAGTGGTCGACAATGTCGTAGCCATGGGTCGAGCCCGGCCGCGCACGCTGGAGCGGCGAGGCGTAGACGTGGCTGATCCCGAGGCGCGCCAGATACGGCAAGATTTTCTGGGCATCCGCGAAGGTGAAGCCTTCATGGAATTGCAGACGATAGGTCGCCCGCGGCGGGGGTGAGCTGAGCCGCGCGGCACCCGAACGTGGGCCACGATCCTCGCCGGCCAGAGCGGCGGCGAGCTTGGCGAGCGGGCCGCCGGGCGCTGCGATGGCCTCCAGCGTCCGATCGAGCTTGCGTCGCCAGTTGGGATGCCCCTCGGTCGAGCCCGGCACATTGGCCTGGGCCAGCTCAGAGACGACGTCCTCGTACTGGACCGCAGTCAGGATGGAGGGCGCCCGCGCCAGATAGCGCGCCGCAGCCTCGAAGGGGGCCGCATCTGTGGGCTCGGCGCTCGGCAGAAGCTGTTCGGAATAGAGCGCTTCGGCGAGCCGGCGGCGCTCGGTGACGCGCTCTGCGCGCTCGGCATCGGCCCGGTCGGAATCGTAGAGGCCGAGCGACTGGCGCGTGTCCGTATCGACCCCGCGCCACCAGCCGAGGAAGGTCGGCAGGTCGTGCGTGGTGATGGCGGTGAGCGCGTCGTGCGGATAGAGGCTGGGCGGCTTGAAGGCGCCACCATGCTGCCGCTCGAAGGCGAGGATGCGGTAGCTCAGGATGCCAGCCGCCATCAGGGCATCGGAAAACCCTTCGGGCGCCGTGCCGAGGTCTTCCGCAATCACCAGGCATTTCGAGCGGTGGCTTTCGAGCCGCAGCACCGCCAGCATCGGCTCGAACGGCATGGCAACATAGGCACCGGCCCTGGCCGAATGGCCGACCGGGATCAGGAAGAGGCGCGCGAGCTGGAAGGCGTGGTCGATGCGGATAGCGCCGGCATGGCGCATGTTCGCCCGCACCAGATCACGGAACGCCTTGAGGCCGTCGCGCTCCAGTTCAAGCGGATGAAAGGCCGGCAGGCCCCAATCCTGCCCCTTGGGCGCGAGCAGATCCGGCGGAGCGCCGATCGAGACGCCGTTGGCGAAGCGCTCGGGATGCGACCAGATCTCCGAGCCACCCCGATCGGCACCTACTGCGAGGTCGCGATAGAGGCCGAGGCGCATGCCGGCATCGAGCGCTGCCTCCGAAGCCCGCTTCAGTTGCAGGTCGGCGAGGTACTGCAGCCAGGCGTGGTAGCTGACGCGCTCGGCATGCGTCTCGGCGAAGGCGCGAACTTCCGGCGTTCCGGACCGGCGGAAGGGCTCCGGCCACTCGCCGAGCCAATGGGCGCCCTCGGCCTTGAAGTGCTCGGACAGCGTCTCGAAGATCGCGTGGGATTCGAGGTTTTCGCCGCCCTGCGCCCGGAACGAGGAGAAGTCCTCGTCCCTGCCCTCTCGGGCGGGAGAGTTCTGCCACAAGGCTTCGAGGACGGGGGACAGCACCTCCCAGATGCCGGCATGGTCGACGAGGGTGGCGTCGCGCAGCGCTTCGAGGCGTGGCAGCTGCTCGTCGAGCAGCGCATCCGCCCGACTGCCCTTGAAGCCAGGCAGCGCGCCGGGCTCGATATAGAGCGTCTCAAGGAACAGCCGGGACGAGGGCGAATAGGGCGAGATCTTTTCGCGGTCGGTCGGGAAGAGCGCGTGGACCGGGCTGAGCCCCAGGAAGGACGCGCCGCGCAAGCCCGCAGCGGCGGCGGCGCGCCCGGCATCGGCGAAGGTGCCGATGCCGAGGTTGTTCGGCGAACGCAATCCGTAGAGCTGTGCGGCGAGACCCCAATCGCGCGCGCCCTCCTCCGCATAAGCTCGCGGCCGCCAGCAGCGCTGCGGCGCTGCGACGATCCAGGCCTGTGCCTTGCGATCCCCAAGCGTCGCGGTGAGGCGGTGGTAGCCCGGCGTCAGCGGCGGCAGCTCAAAGCTCGGGCCGGTGCCGGCTACGTCGAGCGTCGCCCGGCCCTCGCTGGCATGGCCGCGCTCGTCGACGAGCCGCCATGTCACCGATCCGGGCGTGCCGTCGACGAGCAGGGGCACGCGCAGGGAGCGCCGTGCCTCCGCCGGCAGCAGCGGCGGGATGAGATTGCGGCGGACGTCCTCGACGCGCGCCAGGCTGTTCGCAATCTCGTCTTCGCTTCCAACGGCGAAACCGAGGGCCGCAAGCATGCCGGCGCGGGTCTCGTCAGAGGTCTCGACGGGCGTGCCGAAGGCGTCCGTGTAACCCTTGGCGATGCCGACGAGGTCGGCGAGTCGGGTCAGTGCGTCGCTCATGCCGGTGCTCCGATCAGGAACACGCCTGTCCAGGGCGGCAGGTGCAGCGATTGCCGCGACGAGGCGCTCGACCAGATCACCTGACCGCCTTCGCTGTCTGCGTCGTGTTCGTCGGTGCCGACATTGGCGACGAAGCGCAGGGTGCCGCCCTCGAACCGCCAGATGCAGTCGATCACGCCGGGCGCCGGGATCGTCGCCTTGGCTCCCAGGAAGCCGGATTTCGTCAGCGGCACGACGGTCTGGTGACGGATCTGCAGGAGGTTGCGGGTGTCGGCCCAGATCCTGCGATGCGGCTCACGCTCGGCCTCGCCCCAATCGATCTTGGAGTCCAGGAAGGTCTTCTCTTCCGTCGGATCGGGGATCACAGAGGTGTCGTCGGCGAAGGCCGCGAAGCTCTTGAACTCGCGGCGCCGGCCTTCGCGGACTGCCTTATTCAGCTCCTCGTCCGGCGCGAAGTCCACGAAGAACAGGAACGGCGCGGAGGCCGACCATTCCTCACCCATCCAGAGCATGGGGATCTGCGGCGCGAGGAGCAGCCCGGCGCGCGCCAGAGCCAGCTTCTCCGGATCGGCGAGGTCGCTGAGCCGCTCACCGAGTGCGCGGTTTCCGACCTGATCGTGGTTCTGCAGGAAGGTGACGAAGGCCGAGGGCGGCAGGTGGCCCGAAGGCTCGCCGCGCGGGTGGTTGTCCAGCGTCTTGAAGGGTTCGCCCTGATAGGCGAAGCCCTCGGCGAGACAGCGGGCGAGGTGCTCGACCGGCTTGTCGGAGAAGCTGGCGTAGTAGCCGGCATCCTCGCCCGTCAGCAGGACGTGCCAGCAATGGTGCAGGTCGTCCGCCCATTGCGCGCTGTGCTGAACAGGCTGACCCCGGCCATCGCGCTCCAGCCAGCGGGCCTGGTTGGCCTCGTTCTCCAGGATCAGGTGGATGTGCCGGCCGGGAAGCCGCGCGCGGATGGTCTCGGCGAGTTCACCAATGAAGTGCTTTTCGGAATCGTCGAGGATGGCGTGGACGGCATCGAAGCGGATGCCGTCGAAATGGTACTCTTCAAGCCAGTACAGCGCGTTCTCGATGAAGTAGTCGCGGACGACACGGCCGCTCTCCTTGCCGTCGAAGTTGATGCCTGCGCCCCACGGGGTCTGGTGGCGCTCGGTGAAGAGGCTCTTGGCGTACGCGTGGAGATAGTTTCCGGCCGGGCCGAAGTGATTGTAGACGCAGTCGATCAGCACCATCAGGCCCTTGCCGTGGGCGGCGTCGATCAGGTGCTTGAGGTCCTCGGGCCGGCCATAGGCGGCATCCGGCGCGTAGGGCAGCACGCCGTCGTAGCCCCAGTTGCGCGTGCCCTTGAAGTCGGCCAGCGGCAGCACTTCGATGGCGGTGATGCCGAGATCGACCAAATCGTCGAGCTTGGCTTCCAGCGCCGCGTAGGTGCCCTCTCGCGTCGCGGTGCCGACATGCAGCTCGTAGATCACCGCTTCTTCCCAGGGGCGGCCGGTCCAGGCACCGTCGGACCAGACATAGGCTGACGGATCGATCAGTTCGCTCAGTCCGGAGACGTCGTCGGGCTGGAAGCGCGAGGCGGGGTCGGGAACGGTGAGGTCGCCATCGATGCGGAAGCCATAGCGGGCACCGGCACCCACACCCGGCACGTCGACGCGACGCCAGCCCTCGCCCACATCGGGGATCGCGTGATCAGTGCCGTCGATGGCGAGAACCACATCCGCCGCGCTCGGCGCCCAGATCGCGAAGCGGGCGCCATCGTCGGTCAACTCGCTGCCGTAGACCATCGCATGGCTTCGCCGCATTCAGCCGCTGTCCTCAGCTCTCGAGAGATCTACACCGGCACGAGCGGGCGCCTTCGGGAGAAGGCCTGCCGTCGCAACTGGTTCCGCGACCGCAACTATGGCGAAGGCGGCCTCCGGCAACCGCGCAGCAGCATGGATTCCCGCTGAATCTCGCACATGCAAAAAAGTCTCCCGCCATTTCTGGCGGAAGACCCTACGCGAGACATTCGTTGAATGCGGTTGCCTGAGCGGTCAGGCGTCGATGGTCGGGCCACCGCCCTCGGAGCGCTTCTTCGCCATATAGGCGTCGAACTGCTCGCGGTCCTTGGCCCGCTTCAGCTCCTCCACGAACTGGGCGAAGGCGCGGCTCTCCTCCTGGAGGGCACGGCGGCGGGCTTCGAGACGCTCCAGTTCGGCCTTCCGGTACTCGTCGAAGGCCGAATTGCCGGTGCCGGACCGGTAGACGCCGCGATCCTTCGCCGCCTCGAAGGCCTTGGCGAACCGCGACGTGCCGCCCGCGGAGCCGAATTTCCACGATCCGGTCTGGGCGAACTCACGCATTTGGCCGAGCGCAGGATAGCCCGCGATCTTCCACGCAACATAGGCGAGCGCCGCCGGCCACCAGTAGATGAAGCCGATGACGATGGCGCCGATCTCGAGAGAGCGGCGCGGGAATGGCCCGCCATGACAGGCGCGGGCGCCCGACCAGGGGGAAGAGGCAGAGGTCGTGTTCACGGATGATCGCTCCGGGTGTGAATGTGAACAACATTCACATGCGAACCCGCACATCTGGTTTCAAGAGGCGGGATCGAAGCCGGCTTTCGGATTCGTCTCGGCGGCTCCGGCGCCATGGACCAGGGCGAGCACGCCGGCACGCAGCAGCTCGTATTTGTCGGGCCCGGTCTTCGGCAATTGGCCGGAGGCGGCCAGCGTCGCGATACCGTGCGAGAGCGCCCAGACCTCCAGCGCGATGAAACGCGGATCGACGCCGCCGAATCCGTCGGGAAAGGTCGCCCTCAGCGCCTCGACGAGGAGGTCGAACGGATTGGGACGGTCCGGGTTCGGCGCTGCGCTGCGCACCTCGAAGATCGCGGCGTAGTAGCCGGGTTCTTCCTCAGCGAAGGCGAGATAGGCCTCGCCCATGCGGGTGAAGCGTTCGAGCGGCGTGCCCCGCCCGGTCAATGCCCGCGCGAGACGCTCCGCAAGATCCTTGAAGCCGCGTCCGGCCACCTCTTCGAGCAGCGCCTCGCGGCCGCGGAAGTGGCGATAGAGCGCCGCAGGCGTCACGCCGACGAGGCGGGCGGCATCCACCAGGGTGAATCCCCCGACGCCGCGTTCGGCGATGAAGCGGCGGGCCGCCTCGATCAGCGCCTCCTTGAGGTTGCCGTGGTGGTAGCTGCGCCGGTCTTCCGGCCGCTCGCGCCAGGGTCGCACGAAAACCGTCTCCTCGATTGGCCGATTGCCTGCCCGATCAGGAAAGCCGCTCGGAAGGGTGAGGTTGCACATGAACGCGGCAGACGGCCAGCGCTTTGCGCCTCGCCCGTCAACAAGTGCACGCTTTCCGCCGATGGGTGTTGACAGATCGGCACATTAGCAATGTTATAGTATTACATTTGCAGATGAGACGAACATGGCATCGCTCGACACTCGCCTCCCGGTCACCGTGCTCTCGGGCTTTCTCGGCGCGGGCAAGACCACGTTGCTGAACCACGTGCTCGGCAACCGTGAAGGCCGGCGGGTCGCGGTGATCGTCAACGACATGAGCGAGGTCAACATCGACGCCGACCTCGTCCGCGAGGGCGACGCGAACCTGTCCCGCACGGATGAGCGGCTCGTGGAGATGACCAATGGCTGCATCTGCTGCACGCTGCGCGACGACCTGCTCGCCGAGGTCCGCCGGCTCTCGGAGGAAGGCCGCTTCGACTACCTGCTGATCGAAGGCACCGGCATCGCCGAGCCGCTGCCCGTAGCGAGCACCTTCTCATTTCGCGACGATAACGACCGCTCGCTCAGCGACGTCGCCCGGCTCGACACCATGGTCACCGTCGTCGATGCGGTGAACCTGCTGCGCGACTACGGCTCCGCCGCCTTCCTGCGGGACCGCGGCGAGACCACCGGCGAGGAAGACACCCGTACGCTGGTCGACCTCCTCGTCGAGCAGATCGAGTTCGCCGACGTCGTCGTGATCAACAAGGTCGAGGACGTGTCAGCGGAGCAGCTGGCCCTGGTGCGCTCGGTGGTGCGCGGGCTCAATGCCGATGCGCGCCTCGTCGAGACCTCGCATGGCCGTGCGCCGCTCGATGCCATCCTCGATACCGGCCTGTTCGACGAGGAGAAGGCGCAGCGCCATCCGCTCTGGTTCAAGGAGCTCTATGGCGCGCACGAACACGTCCCCGAGACCGAGGAATACGGCGTGTCGAGCTTCGTCTACCGGGCGCGCCGGCCGTTCGACCCGGAAAAGTTCAATGCCTTCGTGAATGCGACCTGGCCGGGACTGATCCGGGCCAAGGGCCATTTCTGGCTGGCGACGCGGCCCGATTGGGTCGGAGAGTTCTCCCTGGCAGGCGCCGTTGCCCGCGTCTCCGCCATGGGCTTCTGGTGGGCCGCCGTGCCGCGCGGACGCTGGCCCGACGAATCCTACTGGAAGAGCCATCTCGAGAAGAACTGGAGCGATGTCTGGGGCGACCGCCGCCAGGAACTCGTCTTCATCGGCACCGGCATGGACCGGGAGGCGATCACCGCCGCGCTCGATGCCTGCCTGATCGGCTCGGAGCGGACGACGCGGTTCGACCCGAGCGCCTATCGGCGCCTGCCGGACCCTTTCCCCGAATGGCGCCGCGCGGCCTGAGCCGGTGGGGTTCGTCAACCTCAAAGCGTAGAGGCAACGCAGCGCAGCGCAGGCTGAGATGCGGGCCGCGCTGAAGACCCGGGTGATCGAGGCCATCGGCCTCGGCCCCGACGATACCGTGGCGGTCAACGAGATCGCCTGCGCCGATCCGGGCTGCCCGGACATGGAGACGATCGTGCTGGTGATGCGCTCCGGCGAGCCGACACAGGCCTTCCGGATCCGGAAGGCCATCGACGCCATCCAGGCGGACGATGTGTCGGCGTTGGTCGCCGAGATGGGATCGGTGCTGCGCGATCCTCGCTCCTGACAGGATCTGTCAGCCCGGCCGCATAGGACGCCTCCGCGACGCGCTCAGGGCGCGATCCCGGAGAAACCCATGAACTTCGTCTCGATCCGTCTCATCACCGACGACATCAAACGGCTCGTCTCCTTCTACGAGCAGGCGACCGGCCTCGCGGCCACCTGGTACACCGACGATTTCGCAGAGATCGCCACCCCTTCCTGCAAGTTGGCGTTCTCGACCACGCGGCCGCTCGCGTTGTTCGGAAGGGACATCGCGCGTCCCGCCGCGAACCAATCCGTGATCATCGAGTTCCGGGTCGCAGACGTCGACGAGAGCCATCGCGCATTGGCCGGATTGCCGAATTCGGTCGTCCAGGAGCCGACGACGATGCCGTGGGGCAATCGCTCGCTGCTCTTCCGTGATCCCGACGGCAACCTGGTCAACTTCTTCACACCGATCACGCCGGAGGCGATCGCAAGGTCCGACAGGTAGCGTGCCGCGCTCCGTCGGGTGCATCGGCCGCGGCTCATGCAGTCTCGAAAACCACGGCTTCGGTAGCACTGCTCCACTCCCGGGACGGGTGGAGCGTCAGCGCTCCCGCTGACTTCGGCTGCTCTCGACCCAACCGCGTCATACATTCGGGGCCGTGCGGTTCCCGAAAACGGGCATTGGCTTGGCCGAAGCGCCTCGATGGCGCCGCGGTCCGATCACTGCGCCCACCTGTCATTGGCCGACAGGGCTTCGGGCGCGGCATGCGACGCAAAGCCAAAATGGTTTCGCCACTAGGCACCCCACAGAACGCCGACCGAGCTGATGACTGTCGTTGCAAGACCGAGGCCGAAGACGACCGCCGTCGCGTAGGTGATGAGCTTGAGAACCATACTGTGCACGCCTTCTCGAAATCAGCAGAGGTTGCCGCCTGAGGTCTGACCGTATTGCTTGACCGGGAAATTCTGCTGGTTGGCATTGCCCTCGCTCGCCGAGGACATCGGGCAGCCGGTGAAGCGTGGGTGGTCGTGAGCACCGAGCGGCTGCGCACGGTAGTGCTCATAGGAGGGGGCCGGCGCAACGCGCTCGGCACGGCCAGGATCGAGAGATGCCATCGCGGAAGAGAGCGGAGCTACGGAGCCAAGCATAAGGAAGGAAACGGCAACGGCGATTCGCGTTCTCATGATGATGATTGTGCTCCTAGGGGTGATGCGACCCAGGTCGTGGGTTCGTTTCTATTGCGGTTCGTAGAATATATAGAATGATAATCCGTCGATGAGTGCCAGATCGCACGGTAGAGTCAGGATTAAAAATATTTACCTATGCATATGCGGTGATTTTGCAGTAGTCTTTTCAGGATTTGATGCATTTTATATTGAATACTATGGATTAAAAACTGATTGAGGAGATGCAAGCTTCGTGTAAGGACAGCGGTCTTCGCCGCTGTCTGATGGGCCAAAACGACCGCACACGCTGATCCTAGGCGACCCGGAAGACCGGTCGCGTGTCCGGAGGAGCATCCGGAGTGGGCGAGACACCAGCGATAAGCGGGCTGTTCGGGTAGGCGACGACAAGGAAGGCGCCGATGATCGAAAGTCCGAGTGCGAGAGCGATCGGGAAGAGAAAAGCCATCTCACCAAAATGTACCTGGAGAATGCCGCCGATGACGGCTCCGACGCTCAGCGCGGCCCAGAGAGGCGCCTGGATCCAGAACGACGCAGCTGGCCGGTGCAAAAGAAGATTGGCCAGTCCTGTGCCAAACCGAACCACGGCTCCGGTGACATAGGTCAATGCGATGCTGCGGCCGCCTTCGTCCTGAAGCGTAGCGTTCTGCATCCCAAGCGCGAGCACGATCGGATAGGCGCTCAGCGGCAACGCGTCTGTGCCCACGGGCAACAGCAGACCAAACGACATGATAATGGCCTGCAATCCAAGGAGGATCGGCAATCGCCAGCGCCCAACCCCTGCGGCGATCAGCGTCCCGAGGAAAGCTCCGAAGCAGAAGAGCGCGATAACGCTCGCGACCCGCGCGGCGCTCGACCATTCCATGAGGGCCATGGAGACGCCGAAACGGGTCGTATTCCCAGACATGAATGAGACGAAGAGCTGCGAGAACTCTAGGAAACCTATCGAGTCGGTGCAGCCAGCGAGCCCTGCCAAGATCACGGCAAGCGGAATGCGCGAGGTCGAACTCGCTGGAAACGAATAGTCCGCAGTTGAACTCATACACTCCTCGAAAAGCGCATCTGAAGTCATAGAAAAGCGCTCTCGAACCAGTTGCGTCCGAGAGCGCCGTGGATCCCCGACAGGTGTCAGCCGGCAGGCGATGCTTGCATATTGGAGGATCGATAGAGCGTTCGACCGAGTGTGATCGGCGACACGCCCGGTAACATTCCCGCCATACCCCATCCCTGCTTGCCGACGACAGGCGATGCGTCCGTCACGGTTACGGGCGTTTCCGCTTTATGGGTATTCGCCTTGTTGCTTTGAGACAGCACAATGGCCAATGCCGCCAAGATTGCGATGCGCCAACGAAGTTCAAATGGCACTTTCCATCCAGAAGAATTATCTTCTCTATCCATACGCGGTGTGCTCTCCGACTACTGCGCGATCACGACTGCATATAGATCGTCGAATCTCGCAGCACGTGCGGATTGTCACGCAGCTTAGCGATAAAATTATTCCCAAGAATCTTGAAAACCCTTCAGCTATACAAATTCTCGCCCAGCTCGTGCGCCTGCCGGCGGTCGCTGACACTGTCCGCGGCGGCATGCGTGTGAAGCACGATCCATGGGCTTCCGAGACCGTACAGCCGCGTCACCTGCGTGGCTCTCGGCGATCACCTCCTCTTCGAGCCCGGACCGCTTGACTGCTGGTTCAGCCGAGCTGGCAGCAAGTCGCCTGGCGTTCGTGATCGCAGGCTTGGCCACGGCCGCTTGGGCTCCGATCGTGCCCTACGCCGCGGGGCGCTCGGGTTTGGACGATGGCGGTCGCGCTGCCGCTCGTGTTTGTCCTTTCGAGCTTCGCCGGTCTCGCGCTCGCGCTGCTTAGCTGATCGTGGCGTCGATGCTGGTGGTGGTCGCAGCAAGCACTCTACGCGTTCGAACCGAGGCGGCGGCATCGGATGACTGCTTTGCCGGCCTCTTGTCCGGAAAGCGGACCGGCACGATTCCACACTCTGCGGACGTCGCGAGTGGGTGCCAAGCGTCAGATTTTGACCACTAGGTCTGCTCTGATTACCAGGATCGACCCGCGCCGCTCCAAGCGATGCCGAGATGCCGCGCCACCGTCGCGCCGATATCGGCAAAGGTGTCGCGGCGGCCGATCGGCCCGGTCGCGACCTCCGGCCCGAAGGCCAGGATCGGTACCTGTTCCCGGGTATGCTCGGTGCCGTGCCAGGTCGGGTCGTTGCCGTGGTCGGCGGTAATCACGCAGAGATCGCCCGACCGCAAAGCCGCCCGGATCTCCGGGAGGCGGGCATCGAAAGCTTCGAGCTCGGCAGCGTAGCCGGGCACGTCTCGGCGGTGGCCGTGCTCGGTGTCGAAATCCACGAGGTTCACGAAGACGAAGCCGCCATCGCCGAGGGTCGCGAGCGCGGCGAGCGCCACATCGACCCCGGCCGCGTTGCCGGCCGTCTTCACCTCGCGGCCGGTGCCGCGATGGGCGAAGATGTCGCCGATCTTGCCGACGGTCACCACGTCGCGGCCGGCGGCCGTCAGCCGGTCGAGCAAGGTGTCGCCCGGTGGCGCGACCGAGAAATCCTTGCGGTTCTTCGTGCGACGAAAGCCTTCGGATTCAGAACCGACGAACGGCCGCGCGATCACCCGGCCGACACGCCAGTGGTCGCAAAGGGTGCGCGCGATGCGGCAGACCTCGTAGAGCCGGTCGAGTCCGAAGCTCTCCTCGTGCGCGGCGATCTGGAACACACTGTCCGCAGAGGTGTAGCAGATCGGCTTGCCCGTCCGGACATGCTCGGCGCCGAACCGTTCGATGATCGTGATGCCCGAGGCATGGCTGTCACCGAGGATCCCCGGCAATCCGGCCTCCTCGACGAGAGCCGAGACCAGCTCGGCGGGAAAAGCCGGCTGCGTATCGGGAAAATGCCCCCAATCCTCGAGCATCGGCAGCCCGGCGATCTCCCAGTGGCCCGAGGGCGTGTCCTTGCCGGCCGCCGTCTCCACGGCATGGCCGTAAGCGCCCTCGACCGCGCCGACGGGTTCCAGCCCCGGCGGTACGCGGCCCGTGGCGCCCTCGGCGGCGAGGCCGAGGCCGAGGGCGGTCAGGTTGGGAAGACGCAGCGGGCCTGAGCGCAGGCCGTCACGGTCGCCCTGCCCGCGCTCACAGGCTTCGGCGATGTGGCCGACCGTATCGGCACCCGCGTCGCCGTAGCGGGCGGCATCCGGGCCGCCGCCGATACCGACGGAATCGAGAACGATCAGGAGCGCGCGGGCCATGGCAGCTCAGGCCGGAACGGCGTCGGCGACCGGCGTGGCTCCGTCATCCACGGTCTCGGCCTCCATGTCGAAGGCGGCCGCGAACAGGGTGCGGGTGTACTCTGTCTTCGGCCGGGCGAAGATCTCGGAGGCCGGCCCCTCCTCGACCACGCGGCCGTTCTGCATGACCAGCACGTAGTTCGCGAGCGCGCGCACCACCTTCAGGTCGTGACTGATGAACAGGTAGGCGAGGCCGCGCTCGCGCTGCAGGTCGCGCAGCAGCGTCACGATCTGCGCCTGGACCGAACGGTCGAGGGCCGAGGTCGGCTCGTCTAGCACGACGAAGCGCGGGTTCAGCACGATGGCACGGGCGATGGCGATGCGCTGCCGCTGGCCGCCGGAGAATTCGTGCGGGTAACGGTCCATCGCCGCCGGATCGAGCCCGACATCGCTCAGCGCCTTCGCCACGATGGTGCGGCGCTCGGCGCGCGACTTCGCCTGCCCCTGCACCACGAGCCCTTCGGCGACGATATCGGCCACCGACATGCGCGGCGACAGCGAGCCGTAGGGGTCCTGGAAGACCACCTGCATGTCCCGCCGCAGCGGCCGCATGGCGCCCACGGACAGGGCCTCGATCGGCTTGCCGAGGAAGACGATCGGCCCTTCGGAGGCCGTGAGGCGCAGAAGCGCGAGGCCGAGCGTGGTCTTGCCGGAGCCGGATTCGCCGACGACGCCGATGGTCTCGCCCTGGCGCACGGCGAGGCTCACGCCGTCCACCGCCTTCACGTAGTCGGTGGTGCGCCGGAGCAGGCCCTGCTTGATCGGGAACCAGACCTTGATCGGCCCGGCCTCGACCAGCCGTACCGCCCGTTCGGCGACGGGATTGGCGCGGCCGGTCGGCTCGGAGGCGAGAAGGCGCTGGGTGTATTCGTGCTGGGGCCGGTCGAACACCTCCGCCACCGGGCCGGCCTCGACGATCCGCCCGCGCAGCATTACGCAGACCGAATTCGCGATGCGCCGGACGATGCCGAGATCGTGGGTGATGAACAGCATCGCCATGCCGAGCCGCTTCTGCAGGTCGGCGAGCAGGGTCAGGATCTGCGCCTGCACGGTGACGTCGAGCGCCGTGGTTGGCTCGTCGGCGACCAGCAGGTCCGGCTCGCAGGCGAGGGCCATGGCGATCATCACGCGCTGGCGCTGGCCGCCGGACAATTCGTGCGGATAGGCGCCGAGCCGGCGCTCGGCATCGCGGATGCCGACGAGGTCGAGCAGCTCCAGAATGCGCGCCCGCGCCTTCTTGCCCGTGAGACCGCGATGGAGCTGGAGCACCTCGCCGATCTGCCGCTGGATCGTGTGCAGCGGGTTCAGCGAAGTCATCGGCTCTTGGAAGACCATGGTGATGTCGGCGCCGCGCACCTTGCGCAGGTCGCGCTCGGGCAGCGTCAGCAGGTCGCGGCCCTTGAAGACGATGCGCCCGCCCGGATGATGCGCCGCGCCATCGAGCAGCCGCAGGATCGAGAGCGCCGTCACCGATTTGCCGGACCCGGATTCACCGACCAGCGCCAGCGTCTCGCCCGACGCGATGGTAAAGCTCACGCGATCGACGGCCAGGGTTTCGCCCTCCGACGAGCGGAACGCGACCGAGAGATCTTGGACGGAGAGAAGCGGTTCGGACACGAGCGCTCAACAGTGTCGGCGAATGCGATCGGCGCCACCGGGCGGCAGGCCTCGCCGCCGGGTTATAGCGCTCCCATGCCCCAGGGCGAAGAGCGGCCCGCGGGCGCGCCCGCCGTGATTGTCCGGCCCGATCCTGCTAGCAGAGCCTGAGAAGCGGGCGGGGCTGACCGGGTGCGCGTGCGAACGATCCTTTGTCTTGCTGTTGCCGCGGCGATCGCGATGACGTCGGGGGCTGCCCGTGCCCAGGGCGACGGCGAGACCGTCACCCAGGCCCTCTGCCGGCTGATCGAGGGTTCGGCGCGGGCTCGCTCCATCCCGGTGCCTTTCCTGACCCGTCTGATCTTCCGCGAGAGCGCCTTTCGCGTGAATGCGGTCAGCCCCGTCGGCGCGCAGGGCGTGGCGCAGTTCATGCCGGGCACGGCCAAGGAGCGGGGCCTGCTCGACCCGTTCGATCCGGAGCAGGCCATCCCGCACGCAGCGCATCTCCTGGCCGATCTGCGCAGCCAGTTCGGAAATCTCGGCCTCGCCGCCGCCGCCTATAACGGAGGGGCCGGCCGGGTCTCGTCCTGGCTCGCCGGGAAGGGCGGCCTGCCCGCGGAGACCCGCGCCTACGTCATCGCCTTGACCGGCCACCCGGCCGAGGATTGGCGCCCTTCAGGTGTCGAGATGGCCCCGCTGGAAGGCGCCCCGAAGGCGGCGGAGGCCGCCAAGTCCGATGCGAAGCCGCAGGACACGGCCGGCGAGGCCGCGAAGGAGGTCGAGGCCGAACCGGCTCAGACCTGCCTCCAGGTCACCGCCCTCCTGCGCATCCCCTCGCGCGGCGACCGCTTCGCCCTGCCGGTCGAGGGCGGCGTGACGGCGCCCTGGGGCATCCAGCTCGCCGGCAACTTTTCGAAATCCCTGGCGCTGGCGAGTTTTTCGCGGACACGCTCCCGCTATGCCGGGGTGATCGGCTCGGTGCGCCCAATGATCATCGGCACGCGCCTGCGCTCCCGCGGGACGCGCGCCTTCTACCGGATCCGCATCCCGGCCGAGACGCGCGCGGCGGGCGAAATCCTGTGCGGGCACATCCGCAAGGCGGGGGGCGCCTGCATCGTGCTCAAAACATGATGCGCGTGCTCACCGGGAACATCGCCGGAGTGCGCACGGCGTCGGCCGCGTTTCGCGGCGGCCTTGAAACCGCCCCGTCTGCCCCCTCAATTGCGCTCGCAAGCCAATCCCTTGGAGACGCATGATCCGGGTCCTCGTCGCAGCGCTCTCGTTCGGCTGCCTCCTGCTCTCCGCGCTCGGCCTGTCCGGCTGCTCGCCCCTTGCCCTGTTCGATGCCCTCGGCCCGCGCGATGCCGGCGCCCGCCTCTCGCTGAAGGACGCCGCCTACGGTGAGGACCCGCGCCAGCGCCTCGACGTGTTCACGCCCGTCGGTGACGTCAGGAATGCCCCGGTGCTGGTTTTCTTCTACGGAGGCTCCTGGAAGAGTGGATCGAAAGAAGATTATGCTTTCGTCGCGCAGGCTTTGGCCGCGCAGGGCTTCGTGACGGTGCTGCCGGATTACCGGCTCTACCCGCAGGTGCGCTTCCCCGATTTCCTCGACGACGGCGCGCGGGCCATCGCCTGGGCCCGCGACCACATCGCGGCCTATGGCGGCGACCCGAAGAAGATCGTCCTCGCGGGCCATTCGGCCGGCGCCTACAACGCCGTGATGCTCGCTTTGGACCCGACCTATCTGCGTCGCGCCGGCGTCGAGCCGCGCAGCATCCGCGCCGTCGCCGGCCTCTCCGGCCCCTACGATTTCTTCCCCTTCGACCAGAGCACCTCGATCGACGTGTTCGGGCAGGCGCCCGACCCGAGGGCGACCCAGCCCATCAATTTCGCCGGCCCGAACTCGCCGCCGACGTTCCTGGCCACCGGCGACGCCGACAAGACGGTCCGCCCAGCCAACACCAGGAACCTCGCGGCGCGGCTGCGCGACATGCGCGTCGGAGTACAGGAGCGGATCTATCCCGGCCTCGACCATGCCGACACGCTGCTCGCGCTCTCGATCACCTTCCGCTCGAAGGCGCCCGAACTCTCCGAGATGGCGGCCTTCCTCCACCAGCATGCCGAGCGCCGACAGCTGAGCTCGGTGCGGATGCGCTAGCCCCCCTCTGGTGGCACCGGCCTCGGGCGGCGATCCGACCCGATCGCGACGAAGGTGAAGAGCGCCTGCGTGACCTTCATCGTCTCTTCGCTTTCGCGCTCCCGCCGCCAGACCTCGACCTGGATCTTGAGCGACGTCCGCCCCACCGAGACGATCCAGGCATAAAGGCTGACCTCGTCACCCACGAAGACCGGGTGATGGAAGGTCATCGCCTCCGCCGCGATGGTGGCGCAGCGGCCCCGCGAGCGCCGCGCGGCGACGTTGCCGGCCGCGAGGTCCATCTGGGCCATCAGCCAGCCGCCGAAGATGTCGCCGGCCGGGTTGGTATCGGCCGGCATGGCAACGGTGCGGATCACGGGCGGCCCGCGATCGACGGGCTGGCCTGCCGACCCGGCTTGATCTTCGCTCATCCTGGCTCTCCGTCACGCGCAGCAACTCTTGCCTGCGCCTTGCGCCGAGCATGCCACGGCCCAAGCCCAAGCACAGGAGCCCCCTAGAGCGATCAGGTCATCAGCCCCTACGGACGGCGTGTGACAGGCCGACGATGGAGGCGCCGGGGACCGAGGCGATGTCCGGTCCGTCCAACACCATCACGTGTGGGGCGGGCCGCTCGCTGATGGCGGCGAAGACGAGCAGTCCGATGCTCAGGAGCACATGCGGCAGCACCAGCGGGATGCCCCAGCGGACTTTCGGGAAGGTGATGAGTGGCCGAGCCATCGCTGCATCTCCATGGCCCTCGACGGATGATCCGGTCGGGCGATGGCGATGGGTCGTGGCGGCGGCGCGAATGGTTCATCGGCCAACAAAAAAAGGCGTGCGGCGACGCGTTCCTCTCAACGCGAGCTTTCGACATCGGATGAAGCGTCGGGCCGACAAAAAAAGTTTCGAGGTTCGATGAACCGGCGGCGGGTCAGGCACGACACAGCCATATCCGGACCGCGATGGGCGGGCCGGCCTCTTCAGGGAAACAGGCCATGTCGCTGCTCTCCGCTATCTCAGCTCCTCGCGCTCGCAAGATCGTTCTCGTCGCCGTCTCCGCCTCGATGATCGGCGCCGGCATCGGCGCTCCGACCTCGGCCAGCGCATTCCATCTGCCGTGCTGGAAGTTCGGAACCTGCAAGCCAGGCCCCAAGTCCTTCCCGGGCTACGGCGCTGCAGCCATTGCCGGCGGCTTCGCCCTCGGAGCGATCGCGGCGAGCGCCGCCAATGCGGACAGCGAGGATTGCGCCATCGAGCGCCGCCGTGCCTTCGACGAAGATGGCAATATTTACTACCGCCGGGTCCGCGTCTGCGAGTGAATCCTCTCACGAACCCGGCGAAGATGACGGGCGGGGCGTTTTCGGCGTCTCGCCCGATCTGCATGTTTCGACCAGCGGCATACGAGTGTTCGCAAGATCGAAGCCCGCATGGACGCGGGTTGGTCATTCGGACAAAGTGAGCGCCTCGCGCAGATGTTCAATCGAGGCGAGTCGAGGCGCCGAGGTCGGGAAGGATCGGGGAAGTGTCTGCCATGGCGGATCGCGCACGAGCGAGCCGGTCGATGGTGTGGGCTGCCGCCTGCGCCTTTCTGTTGCTGGCCCCACTCCCCGCCTTTGCTCAGTACCGGGGCATCACCGGCGGCGGATATGGCGGCCGTGGCTATGGCGGCGGATATGGCGCCGGTGGCATGGGCCTGGGCATAGGCGGTGCCATTCTCGGAGGCGTGGTCGGGTCAATGGGCCGTGGCCGTACGCGCGACGAAGTGGAGGAGGTCGAGGAGGTCGACCAGCCTCCCCCTCCGCGCCGCCCGAGACGCACGGCCGAACCGCCGCAGCGGCAATACCCAATCCCTGAACGGCCGAAGCGCGTCGTCGAGAAGCCGCCACGGCACCGTCCGCCGACGACCATGCGGAATCCACCACGGCCGGCCGAACCGCCGATGCGGGTCGCCAAGCCCGCGCATCCGACGCCGTCTCGGCCAACTCCGCCTCGCGTGGCCGGCAAAGTGCCACCGCAGCGGCCGCCCGCGCCAATCCTTCCGGCTGCGCAGCGCCCCGTCGCAGTGGCACAGGCCGACGAACCCGGCACCGTACCCGGCGAGGTCCTGATCGAGCTGAAATCCGGCGCGCCGGCCAATACCCTGGCGCGGCTCGGCCGCCAGCAGCGCCTCGAAACCATCGCGAGCGAGAGCTTCACACTGGTGCCATTGACTCTGCACCGGCTCCGTATCCGCGACGGCCGTTCGGTGGCCTCGGTGGTGCGAGCCCTGCAAGCCGATCCTCAGGTCGCCTCGGCACAGCCGAACCACGCCTATGCCCTCGTCGCCGACGCCCCAGCGGCCCTCCCCTTCGCCAGCGCGCAATGGGTCGTGAGCAAGCTGCATCTCGACGAGGCGCACCGCGCAGCAACGGGCCGAGGCGTCTCGATCGCGCTGATCGATTCCGGCGTCGACAGCGGCCATCCGGCGCTAGCCGGAGCGATGGCCGAGAGCTGGGACGCGCTCACCAAGGCCGCGATGCCGACCGACGGGGCCGATCCGCACGGCACCGCCGTCGCCGGCATCCTGGGAGCGCGGGCGCAACTCGCCAGCGCCGCGCCCGAGGCGCGCCTCGTCGCGATCCGGGCCTTCGTCGGCGCCCAGGCGAAGAAACCGGGCGCTCAGGGAACCACCATTCACGTGCTGCGCGCCGTCGACCACGCCGCGAGCGCACAGGCCCGCGTCGTCAACATGAGCTTCGCCGGGCCCGCGGATGCCAAGCTGTCCCAGTTCCTCGCCGCCGGTTCGGAGAAGGGCTTCGTCTATATCGCGGCCGTCGGAAATGCCGGGCCGGATTCGCCGCCGCTCTATCCGGCGGCCGATCCGAACGTCATCGCCGTCACCGCCACCGACGCGCAGGATAAGCTCTATCCGGCTGCCAATCGTGGGCCGCACGTCTCGGTCGCGGCGCCGGGCGTCGACGTGTTCGTGGCCGCGCCAGGCGGCGCCTACGGCTTCCTCACCGGCACCTCGATGGCCGCCCCCCAGGTCGCCGGCATCGCGGCGATGATGCTCGAGGCGAAGCCCGCGCTGACTCTCGCGACCTTGCGTGAGGCGCTGACGAGGAGCGCGCGTGACCTCGGCTCGGCAGGCCGCGACCCCGATTACGGCGCAGGCTCGGCCGACGCGCGCGATGCGCTCGAGGCCGTCGGCGTCCACTTCGAGGCTCCGGTGGCGATGGATGCGAAGCCGCCGCTCGGCGCAGCACGGATCGAAATGGGCCCTCCCCACGACACCGCGAAGGCCGAACCGCCCGCAACGCCCGAGCCCAGCAAGGTCGAGCCAGCCATGGATGACGCCCCCCGCACCGCGGTAGCGCCGTCGACGGAGCCGAGCCCTGCCTCGGCGTCGACTAAGGATGGCGCAGCCGATCGATGAGCGTGTCTGCCGGCGTTTTTTGCATCCCGATTGAACCGGCCCCTCGCTTCGCGCGACCCATGAGCAGCCCGGCCGCATGACGAACGCCTCCGACGAGGCGCTGGTGATGCGGATCGCGGGCGGCAATGCGCTCGCGATGCAGAGCCTCTACGCGCGGCATTCCACCCGCGTGTACCGGTTCCTCGTGCGCCTCGTTCGGGACGCCACGCAAGCAGAGGATCTGATGAGCGACGTGTTCTTCGATGTCTGGCAGCAGGCTGCCCGGTTCGAGGGCCGCTCCAGCGTCACGACCTGGATGCTGGGCATCGCCCGGTTCAAGGCACTCTCACACCTGCGCAAACGCCAGCACGCGGCGCTCGAACCCGAATTCGCCGAGGCGATCGAGGACGAGGCCGACACGCCCGAGATCCTGCTGCAGAAGGTCGGCAAGGCGGAAGTGATCCGCCGATGCCTCGCGGTTCTGTCCACGGAGCACCGCGAGGTGATCGATCTCGTTTATTATCACGAGCGCAGCGTCGAGGAGGTCGCCGAGATCACCGGCGTCCCCGCCGGCACGGTGAAGACGCGGCTCTTTCATGCACGGAAGCGGCTCTCGGAGCAGCTGACTGCCATGGGCATCGACCGGGGCTGGCCATGACCGCACGCGACCCCAGCAAGGATCCCGACGAGATCGACCTGCTGCTGCCCTGGCACACGGTGGAGCGGCTCTCTCCCGAGGAGGCGGAAACGGTCGAGGCGGCGCTCCGCGCCGACCCGGAGCGCGCCCGCCATCTCGACATCGCCCGCGAGGAGCGGGCCGAGACCGTCGCACTGAACCAGGGCCTCGGCGCACCATCGAGAGCCGCGCGCGACAAGCTGTTCGCGCGGATCGAGGCCGAGGGCCGCAGGCCCGCCGAGGGTCTCGCTCCGCGCTGGCGCGGCTGGCTCGCCGGTCTCTCGCCGCGCTCGCTCGCCTGGTCCGGCGCGTTCGCGGCCTTGGTGATCGCGGTGCAGGCCGGGCTGCTGACCAGGGCCTATCTCGGCAACCAACCCGCCGGCTACGAGACCGCCTCCGCTCCCGCGCCGGCGACGTCGCAGGGCATCACGGTTTTGATCGCCTTCACACCCACGGCAACGGCCGAGCGGATCGAAACCCTGTTGCGCGATGCCCATGCTGCCATCATCGAGGGTCCGCTGCCCGGTGGCATCTATCGGCTGCGGATCACGGAGGCCGGAGACGCGGCCGCCAAGACGATCGAGCGTTTACGCGCCGAGACCACCCTGGTCCGCCTCGTCGCGCCGGCGAACCCAGCCGGCCGTTAACGGGTCTCAACAGCCCCGTTAACCGACCTTTAACCGAATGATTGCGGCCGCCCGGCACCTGTGAGACGTTCGTTAACAGAAGATTAACGAGGTTCTCCGAAGCCATGCGTACCGGCGTTTCCATGCGGATCAAGGCTTCGGTTCGTGGTCTCGTTGCGGCCTTCGCCGCGATGGTGTCGGTGGCGTCTGGCCCCCAGGCTCAGGCTCAGACACTCGCCTCGCTGCCGGCCTCCGGGCTCGCCGCTTCCATCACCGGCTCGGCTCGCCCGATCGCCGCTTGGACCGAATTCTGCGAGCGCTACCCGAACGAGTGCGCCGTCAACCGCGGCGAGGCAGCTTCGATCGCCCTCACCCCGACGATCTGGCAGACCATCAACACGGTGAACCGCCGCGTGAACAAGGCGATCCACGCCGTGACCGACCAGGATCACTGGAATGTTGCCGACCGCTGGGACCTCGCCGAGGACGGCCAGGGTGATTGCGAGGACTTCCAGCTGCGCAAGCGCTCGATGCTCGTTGAGGCCGGCCTGCCCCGCCGCGCCATGCGCATGACCGTGGTCATCGACGAGAAGGGCGAGGGCCACGCTGTGCTCACCCTGATCACCGACCGCGGCGACCTCATCCTCGACAACAAGACCAGCGTCGTTCTGCCCTGGCGCCAGACCGGCTACACCTACATCAAGCGCGAGAGCCAGGATGCAGTGGCCTGGGTCGGCCTCGGTGTGGCCGTCTCGCCGGTGACCACCGCCAACCGCTGAGGGCTTGGCCCTCAGCCCAGCACGCTTTCCCGAAACGGGACTCTCCACCACACTGGTCGTTGCAGACGTTTAACACTTCCGACGCAAGGGTTACCGGAGCGTTTCGCCAATCCGGCGAATGCGCTCCGTTCACGTCCAGCGCGCCTCTCAAGAGGTTCGGTGGAGGCCCGGAGGTCCCGATGGTCTCGGTCGGCACGATTGCCCGCCTCGTCATCCTCGCCGGCGCGCTCGCGACGGCGGCTCCCGCGCTGGCCGAGAGCAGCGTGAGTGACCGCCATGACGCTTGGCGCGCCTGCCTCTCCGACGCTTACAGACTGCGCGCCGCCCTGTCCGGCAGGGCGCTGGCCGCAGAATCCGCGATCCGCGAGTGCCGCGACAGCGAAACCGCTTATCTCTCTGCTCTCGCGACTTCGCCGCTCTTGGATGACGAGGACGTCACCCGCGTCCGTCCTGCCCTTCTCGTGCGTGCACGGACCTGGCTGCTCTCGGGAAAGACCAGCCGGAGCCTGTAGCCGCTGGCTGACGTCCGGTGCGTCCGATGGGCACCTCCGACCGGCGTCCGTCGCCCACGCTGTGTTTTGACCGAAGCGGGCGCGCGCGCTCGGGTCGCCGCGCCCGCCTGCGGCGGCTCCCTCAAATCCGGATGAGGTCAGGCTTGCCTTCCCTACAAGGGCAGCGAAGGATCAGATCGCGAGCTGTCGCGACGCGCTCCCCGATCGGGCTTCAGTTTAGATGTGAGATAGAGAGGTCGAGAGATTGGCTGGGGGACGAGGATTCGAACCTCGACTAGAGGAGTCAGAGTCCACTGTTCTACCGTTAAACTATCCCCCACCGCCGAGAGCGCATTCGGCTCTCGAAACCCACCGTCGGGCACCGGCTTCGATGAAATCATCGTCGGCCGGTCGGCGTAGCTCGGGCCGTTTAAGGAGTTCGGTGCCGCTTGTCCAGCCCAAGCTGTCCAGGTTTTGCCCGATACCTCGACGCCCCTCGCGGAGGAGCTGGCGACCGAGAGAGAGCGGCCGATCAGTCCGCCATTTCGGCGGGCCGGACACCATCGGCCGCGGCGGGAATGACCGACGACATGCGGCGCGCGTGGTCGAGTACGCGCCGAGCAGCGTTGCGGGCGTTAAGGGCCCGAAGCTCGGGCCGGGGAAGGCCGTCGGCCAGGGCCGTGCGCGCGAGCGCTCGCAGGAAGCGAGCATCCGCCGCAGCGCGTGCACGGATCGTGGCAACCGGCGCGCTGATCAGGGCACCGGCAAGTTCGTCAGAGAGAGGGGCAGTCATCGGCGTTGGTCCTCAGGACCGGCTTGTGCCGCGTCCCGGTATGACCAGGGCTTCTGTCACGCAATTCAGTGTTCGGCAATGATTCTATTCGGGTGTTTTCTACGGATCAGCCGCGAAAATTTTTCATACCCAGCAAATGAAAGTATTCGGCACCTGCTCCGTTAACCGTGACGAATCGAGCTGCTCCCGGCGCTGGCGGGATGCATCGCGACGGGGGACGTGGCAGAATCCCGCGATGGTCCCCGTTCTCGGTATCATCCTGGCTGGCACTCTCCTGGCGATGCTGCTCTGGCGCCGGCACCTCGGGTCACTGATGCAGGTCGCCAGCCTCGTGGCAGCTTTGCTGCTGATGATCTGGCTGCAGGACAACGGATATCTCAACGCCAAAGGCAAGCCGCCAGCCGACGCGGACCGCCAGGCGCCGATGAGTTCACCGCGCTAGACGCCTTCCGGCGACAAACCGCCCGTCGGCGAGCCACCCGTGATGGGGAGGAGCGACGGATGGGCGGACCGAGCATCTCGGAGATGTCATGGGCCACTCCCTCGCCTCAGTCGGGAGACATGTCGCTCCCCATCAGCCGCGGTTGCGTTTCTGCGACATCGCCACAGCCCGTCAGCAGCTGGACACGGTCAATCCGGACACATGAGAGTTCTGAACTGGTTCTTCCGTGATCGCGCGACGGGCGCCATCGTGATCGCTCAGTGGCCGAACCTCCCGCTCTGGATCTTCGCCGGAGCTGCGGCGGTCACGTGGATCATGGAAGCATCTGCCTGGGCCGCTCCGCCCTGGCTGAACGGGAGCTTGCAGATCGCCTCGATGGCAAGTCTCACTTGGTGGGCCGCCGACGAGGTCTTGCGCGGGGTCAATCCCTGGCGGCGCTTCCTTGGCGGCACAGTCTTGCTGTTCGGGTTGCTGCGCCTGCTTCACGCATTGTGACGTCTGCCCAGTCGCGGCGAGCGCCGCAAACGTACGCGCCGCTCACGATATTGCTGACCCAAACAAGAAGAAGGGGCCGCTCTCGCGGCCCCTTCTTCCCGCCTTCGCGAATGCCGCGGAACGGCTCAGTAGCAGCGCTGCACGAAGACGCGGCGATAGCCGTAAGGCGTCCAGCGCACGCGCGGCACGGAATAGCAGCCGCCGTAGCCATACCCGTAACCATCATAGCCGACATTCGAGTATCCGTAGGGATAACCGTAGCCGTAATAGCCTCCGTAGAGCCCACCTGCGGCAAGGCCGAGGCCGAGGCCGAGGCCCAGACCGCCATAGCCCCAGCCGCGATTGCGCCAGCCATAGCCGCGGTAGCCGCCGCCCCAACCTGGCCGGAACCCGCCGCCGAAGCCCGCGCCGCGGAAACCACCACCACGGAAGCCGCCGAAGCCGCCACCATGGAACCCACCGCCGTGAAAACCGCCGCCATGGAAGCCGCCGAAACCCCGCGCTTCAGCCGTTGCCGGTAGGGCTGCGAGGGCGCCCGCCACCAGGGCCGATGCCAGAATTACCCGTTTCATGATGTCATCTCCGAGGAGTTCCTCCCCCACCAGCCCATCAAACGTACAACCAGTGGAAACGGTTCATGCGGCATGCGGTCCCGATTGCAGGTGCGGTCGCCCTCGGTTGCAGACGAGTGCATGACGGCCTTGAAAATGGCCGCGTTTTGCGGCGAGGAAAGCGTGGCTACGTCCGGTCGAGCCCCGCAGGGGCCAGAAGCGGGATTCAGGGATGCGCTCACGTCTTGCCGGACTGGCGATCGGCCTCTGCGCACTGACAACCGTGCCCGCGTCGGCGCGCGAGGAAGGGAACGCCACGGCCACGTCTGGCGCCGCCACCTCCGCCAAAGGGCCGTGCCGCGCGACTGTTTCGGAGAACGAGACCTATACGGTCTGTGTCTTGGATCTGAGGCGCGAGCGAGTTCGCCTGTTCTGGCTCGGCGCCGATGGCGCTCCCTACGCATCGCTGTCGGGCTTGGCGAGACGGCAGGGGCCGTCACTGAGCTTCGCCATGAATGCCGGAATGTACGACAAGGACCAGGCTCCGG
Organism: Methylobacterium sp. C25; assembly: GCF_021352225.1. GTDB lineage: Bacteria > Pseudomonadota > Alphaproteobacteria > Rhizobiales > Beijerinckiaceae > Methylobacterium. Next base: position 287,688 of record NZ_JAAUVI010000001.1, read on the forward strand.
TCGGGCTCTATATCGAGGAAGGACGCGAGCTGAAGCGCGTGTCCACCGCCAACGGGCCAGGCAACTTTCACTTGAAGCCCAACGGCATCTTCTACGTTAAGGGCGATCGCGCCGGCGTGCTGGACACGGGACGCTACCTCAAGGCGAAGCTGAAGCCCGACTTTGCCACGCAATCCGGCCCAATGCTGGTGATCGACGGTAAGATCCACCCGAAAATCTCGGAAGATGGTCCGAGCCAGAAGGTGCGCAATGGTGTGGGTGTGCGCGATGACGGCCGTACGGCGATCTTCGCGATCTCGGAGCGTCCGGTCAGCTTCGGCGCCTTCGCCAGACTGTTCAAGGACGACCTCGGCTGCCGAAACGCGCTCTTTCTCGACGGCTCCGTCTCGAGCCTCTACGCGCCGGGTCTCGGCCGCTCTGACCTCAGCCGCCCACTCGGCCCCCTGGTCGGAGCGATGCCACGCTAACCCCCGTTCTTGCGAGCGGAGCGCGCGAGGGCGGAGGAGGGTACATCAGATTTCCCGGACGCGATCCCCGAAAGCCGTCTTCAGCGCTGCTTTCACTGCGGGCCCGATTGCCTCGCGAGACGTGATCCGTACTTTCGGCATCTGCGCACCAATGGTGCTGGCAGCGTCCAGCGTAAAGTCGAGCCGATGGTCGCCGACGGCAAGCGCCTGTACGCCGTCGCGTTGGCTCAGCTCTTCGCCCAGGAACTCCAGGCTCGCGCCAACGGCATCGATCTGGATGATGAAATAACCGGCAGGCTCCGCCTCGTCATCGGCGCCGGAGATCAGGCACAGGCCATCCTCTTCGTCGATGCGTACGCGTTCGACTGTGAAGGCGACGACGTCCTCGGGGACCACTCCATTTCCATCAGCGCTGGCCAAACTGCGTGTCCTTGAAGAGGTGCTTGAGTTCGCGCGGCTGGCACCGCCAGTACTGCTTCGGCGCGCGAACCTCGGCGCCGAGGGCGCCAGCGGCGTGCCAGGGCCAGCGCGGATCGTAGAGCATGGCGCGCGCGAGCGAGACCGCATCCGCTTTGCCCTCTGCGAGAATGTCTTCGGCCTGGCGGGGCTCGGTGATGAGGCCGACGGCGATCGTGGTCAGTCCGGTCTCGGCTTTGATCCGCTCGGCGAACGGCACCTGATAGCCTGGCCCCAGCGCGATCTTCTGCTGGTTCGATAGGCCACCGCTGGAGACATGGATCGCCGCTGCGCCGCTTGCTTTCAGCGCTTGAGCGAACGCGACGGTTTCGTCGAGGCTCCATCCATCCTCGACCCAGTCGGTTGCCGAGACGCGCAACCAGACGGGCTTGCCGCTCGGGACGACCTCGCGCACCGCGTCGAAGATTTCGAGGGGGAAGCGCATGCGGTTCTGCAGGCTGCCTCCGTATTCGTCCGTTCGCTGGTTCGATAGCGGCGAGAGGAACTGGTGCAGCAGGTAGCCGTGGGCGCCGTGGACCTCGACCGCGTCGATGCCCAACCGCATGGCGCGCTTGGTCGTAGCGACGAAGTCATCGCGGATTTTTTTGAGATCAGAGGCCGTGAGGGCATGCGGCGCCACCTCGCCTTCGCCATGTGGGATCGGCGAGGGAGCCTCGGTGCGCCAGCCATGCGGACTTTCGGGAGAGATCTGTGCGCCGCCGGCCCAGGGTCTTTCGCTCGATGCCTTTCGGCCTGCATGGGCAATCTGGATGCAGCTGGGGATGGGCGAATACTCGCGGATCGCGTCGAGAACGCGGGCGAGCGCACGCTCGCAGCCGTCCGAGTAAAGCCCGAGATCCCAATCGGTGATGCGCGCCTCGGGCGACACCGCGGTGGCCTCCAGTGTCAGCAGCCCGGCACCCGACATGGCGAGCTGGCCGAGATGCATCATGTGCCAGTCGGAGGCCTCACCGGCCGTCGCCGAGTACTGGCACATCGGCGCAATCAGGATGCGGTTGTCGAGATCGAGATCACCGAGGCGGAGCGGCGTGAACAGGCGTGGCGACATCGGGTCTCCGGGAATAGGCCGCACGGTCGACGACGGCGCTTCACGATGGACCCAACGTAACGCCCGGCACGAAGCTAGCGAAGGCCTGCGGGGACAATTCAGATGAGCTTCTCATGACCTCGCCGCTTCCCGTTGCCTTCGTAGCCGGCAAATCCGGCCTCTGGCGGATCGAGACCGTGAAGCCCGTGATCGGCGATAGCCTGCCGGCGGCCACGCGCCTCACGGTCATCGAAGACGTCGACCGGCAGGCTCATGACGACTGCGCCTGGATCCTGCGGGGCGTGACCAGCAACATCCGCTATACCAACCGGCGGGAGGCGGATGCGCTGGCCTCGCAGCAGCAGGGCCTCAACCGATCGGAGGCCGTACGTGCCGCACTGATCCCGATTCGAAAGAATGCGGCGTGGTGGGCGCTGACCCAGGACGAGCGCCGCGCCGTCTTCGAAGAGCAGTCGCAACATATCGGCATCGGGATGACGGTGCTGCCCGAGGTTTCGCGGCGCCTCCATCACGCTCGCGACCTCGGCGGCCCCTTCGATTTCCTTACCTGGTTCGAATACGCACCTGCACAGGCGGATGCCTTCGAAACGATGGTGGCGCAGCTGCGCGCGACCCCGGAGTGGCGCTACGTCGATTGGGAGATCGACATTCGCCTTAGCCGTGCGTGAGCCCGGGCTTCAGACTAGATGCCGATGCCCCGCGTCTTGAGGCTCTCACCGATTTCCTCAAGCACCGCCGGGTCTTCGATGGTCGGCGGCGTCGTGTAGCTCTGGCCGTCGGCGATGGCCTTCATGGTCGCTCGCAGGATTTTTCCGGATCGGGTCTTTGGCAGTCGGCCGACGGTGAGCGCGAGCTTGAAGGCGGCAACCGGGCCGATCTCGTCACGGACCCGGGCAATGAGCTCCTTTTCGATGTCTGCAGGTTCCTTCGCGACGCCAGACTTGAGCACCACGAAGCCGCAGGGCGCCTCGCCCTTCACAGCATCGCGGATGCCGATCACGGCGCATTCGGCGACGTCCGGATGCGAGGCGAGCACCGCCTCCATGCCGCCCGTGGAGAGCCGGTGGCCAGCAACGTTGATGATGTCGTCGGTCCGACCCAGCACGGTGACATAGCCATCCGCATCGCGGATGCCGGCATCAGAGGTGTCGTAATAGCCGGCAAAGGTCTGCAGGTAGCTGGCGCGCATTCGCTCATCCGAGCCCCACAGGGTCGGCAGGCAACTCGGCGGCAGCGGCAGCTTGAGCGCGATCGTGCCCATGGCGCCGTCCGGTACCGGCTTTCCGGCCTCGTCGAGGATGTGGAGGTCGTAGCCCGGCATCGGCACGGCGGTGGAGCCATGCTTCACTGGAAGCCGCTCGATACCGAGCGGATTGCCGGCGATGGCCCAGCCGGTTTCGGTTTGCCACCAATGGTCGATCACCGGCTTGCCGAGCGCCTTTTCGGCCCAGGCGACGGAATCCGGGTCGGCCCGCTCCCCAGCGAGGAAGAGCGCGCGGAAGCCGGAGAGATCGTATTCGGCGAGCTTCTCGGCGCGCGGGTCTTCCTTCTTGATGGCCCGGAGCGCCGTCGGTGCCGTGAAGAGCGTGCAGGCGCCATATTCGGAGACGACGCGCCAGAAGGCGCCCGCATCCGGCGTGCCCACCGGCTTGCCCTCGTAGAGGATCGTCGTGCAGCCGTGCAGGAGCGGCCCATAGACGATGTAGGAATGCCCAACGACCCACCCGATGTCGGAGGCGCAGAAATAGACCTCGCCGGACTTCACCCCGTAGAGGTTGGCCATCGACCAGGCGAGCGCGACGCAGTAGCCGCCGGTATCGCGCACCACACCCTTCGGTTTTCCGGTCGTACCCGAGGTGTAGAGAATGTAGAGGGGATCGGTCGCGGCCATCGCGATGGGATCGGCCCGATGCCCAGCCTTCTTCGCCGCGGCGACCATTGCCGCCCAATCATGGTCACGCCCCTCGATGAGATCGGCCTTCGCCTGCGGCCGCTGCAGGACGAGGCAGGCCTCCGGCTTGTGCGCGGAGCGCGCGACGGCGGCATCGAGCAGCGGCTTGTAGGCGACCACCCGGGTCGGCTCTATGCCACAGGAGGCGGCCAGGATCATTTTCGGCGTCGCGTCTTCGATGCGTGCGGCAAGCTCGTTGGCGGCAAAGCCTCCGAATACCACCGAGTGAATGGCGCCGAGACGGGCGCAGGCCAGCATGCCTACGAGTGCCTCGGGCACCATTGGCATGTAGATCACAACGCGGTCGCCCTTGCCTACGCCGAAACCGGCGAGAACCGCCGCTAGCGTTGCTACCTCCTCGCGCAGCTCAACAAAGCTGATCCGGCGCTTCGTGCCGGTAACGGGCGAGTCGTAGAGGATCGCTGCCTGCTCGCCGTGTCCGCGCTCGACATGCCGGTCGACGGCGTTGAAGCATGCATTCAGCCGGGCGTCCGGGAACCAGCGGCCATAGACGCCGGCCTTCGGGTCGAACGCACGGCTGGGCGAGCGGTCCCAATCGAGCGCCTTGGCGGCATCCAGCCAGAAGGTCTCGGGGTCCGCGATCGAAGCCGCATGCACGGGGGCGTAGGCGGCGGTCGCAGCGGCTGTCATGGCGTTCCTCGGCGTTCTTGCACCGGTCGGCGCCGGCTTTGCCGCATCCTTTCACGAAACAGGTGAGCGATGCCCAAAAAACAACCGCCGCGCCGGAGATCCGGAGCGGCGGCGAACTCGTCAGGCTTGGATAGAGCGGCCGGGACCAACCGGCCGACCGGGTCAGTGGAGGGTATCGCTCTCGTCCCGGAGGCGATTCATCTCGTCCTTGAGGTGAAGTTTCTTGCGCTTGAGCTCCGCGATCAGCAGGTCGTTGCTCGACGGCGACTGCATCGCGTCGTGAAGTTCCCGCTCCAGGGCATCATGCTTCCGGGCGAGCTGGCTCAAATGCGTGTCCAAGGACATGAGGCGTCTCTCCTGTCATCGTTACCGACTCATCCAGACTGACACACGATGAGCCGGCTGTCGAAGCGATTCGGCGGTCAAGCTCTCGATTTCGTCATCGAATTGCTGCTGGTTTTCCGCATCTGTGTCGGCATGTCTCAGGCGCAAAAAATCCTCTCGCCGCGACGACGATATCGGCGTGGATCGCCGGTCGACCAAGCTTTGCCGCCTTGCCCGGAACCGGACCTTGGCGCATGGTTTCTTGAAAGCGTGATCGAGTTTTGCGGACCATGATGGGAGCCAACGACACCGGCGATGCGGAAACCGATCTCGGATCGGAGCTGGGGCGCCTGAAGGAGGAGCACCGCGACCTTGATGCAGCGATCGAGGCCTTGAAGGTCGGCATCGTCAGCGACCAGTTGCAGATCCAGCGGCTGAAAAAGCGGAAGCTGTTTCTTCGCGATCGGATAAGCCATCTGGAGGACCAGATCCATCCGGATATCATCGCGTAACCGCTAGCAGCAAGGCGCCTGTCCACCGTGGTTCCGGAACTCGGCGGCGGAAATCTCAATTCGACCCGTGCCGCGCCCGCGCACGATGAAATCGAGCCCAATCGTGGATTGATCACTCTGCCTGTCCTTCAGCGCCCGGATTTGCCTTGGGCAGGCCAGGGTCTTGGCTGTGATCGTTTGGGCCCGAGCCTTGCCGGTTCGCGGCCCCACCTGTATTCGGCAGCATGACCCTGGCGTCTCATCGCCGGTCCACTTCTAGCAACCGAAAGTGACGAGGATGTCGGGATCGGCCCCCGTGGCGATCATCATGGGAAGCCAGTCCGACTGGGCGACTATGCGGCACGCTGCCGAGACCCTGGATGCGCTCGGTCTCACCTATGACGCGCGCATCGTCTCGGCCCATCGCACCCCCGACCGGCTCGTCGCTTTCGCGAAGGGCGCTCGCGAGGCCGGCTTCAAGGTAGTGATCGCCGGTGCGGGCGGCGCCGCCCATCTGCCGGGCATGGCGGCCGCGATGACGCCGCTGCCGGTCTTCGGTGTGCCGGTGGAGTCGAAGGCGCTTTCGGGCAAGGACAGCCTTCTTTCAATCGTACAGATGCCCGCCGGCATTCCGGTGGGTACACTGGCGATCGGACGTGCCGGAGCGATCAACGCAGCTCTCCTCGCCGCCGCGGTGCTGGCGCTGACGGATGAAGGTCTCGCCGGCAGGCTCGATGCATGGCGCGAGCGCCAGACGGCGTCTGTCGCCGAGCGGCCCGACACGACCGAACACTAAAAGACAATTATCATGGCGAAGAAGATCAAGGCAGGGCCTGTGCGGCCCGGCGGCACCATCGGCATTCTCGGAGGCGGCCAGCTCGGCCGCATGATCGCGCTCGCCGCCGCGAATTACGGCCTCAAGGTCCATGTCTACGCGCCCGATGCCGACAGCCCGGCTTTCGACGTCTGCGCTGCGACCACGGTGGCGCCCTACGAGGATGCCGAAGCGCTTGCCGCCTTCGCCGACAGCGTCGACGTCGTGACCTACGAATTCGAGAACATTCCGCACGCTACCGCCGAAATCCTGGCGCGGCACGCCCCGCTTCATCCCAACCCGCGCGCCCTGCTGACCACCCAGGATCGCCTTGCCGAGAAGCGCTTCGTCAATGGCCTCGGCATCCCAACGGCGCCGTTCCGGCCCGTCGATACAGTGCAGGACCTCTCGGATGCCCTCGACGCCCTTGGCTATCCGGCCGTGCTGAAGACACGCCGGTTCGGCTATGACGGCAAGGGCCAGCGCATGATCCGCGAGGGCGACGACCTCGCGGCGATTCTCGCAGAGTTCCGCGGCGTGCCCTGCATCCTGGAAGGCTTCGTGCCGTTCGAGCGCGAGATCTCGGTGGTCGCCGCGCGCGGCACCGATGGAAGCTTCGCGGCCTTCGATCCCTGTGCCAACGAGCACCAGAACCACATCCTGGCGGTCACCCGCGTGCCCGCACCCGGCCTCGTCCGTGAGACGGGCGACGCGGCGGTCAGCATCGCCCGGCAGATCGCCGAGGCGCTCGATTATGTCGGCGTGCTGGCCGTGGAGTTGTTCGAGGTGGCCGGGCCGGCCGGCGCTGCGCGGCTCGTCGTCAACGAGATCGCGCCGCGCGTCCACAATTCCGGCCACTGGACCATCGAGGGCGCACTGACCTCGCAATTCGCGCAATGCGTGCGGGCCGTTTGCGGCTGGCCGCTCGGCAATTCCTCGCGCGTCGGCGGCCTCGACGTCGAGATGCGCAACTTGATCGGCGATCAGGTCGACGATTGGCTGGCGATCCTGGCCGAGCCCGGCGCGCACCTGCATCTCTACGGCAAGGGCGACGCCCGTCCCGGCCGCAAGATGGGTCACGTGACACGGCTCATCCGGCAGCGCGAGTCGTAACCCGCGCGCCACAGGCGGGCTGGATCGGACCCTCCGGAACCCCCAATCGGCCTCCGCGCCCGAGGGAGCCACACCTTCGCCACATCGAAAGGTTTCAGCGGCAAAGTCGCGCCGCTTTAAGTGCGCGTTCACCGCAATCGGCGAACGTGCATTTGCACTTCCGACCTTCGTCGAGAGCGCGACGGGATCGTAGACAGTGTCGGCCGACGCGGCGAGCGCGGGATGGCCGGAGGGGAGCGGGTCGATGACGTCCATGAAGCCGAGGACGCACCACGTTGGACTTGTCGGCGCGTTGGTGCTGACGGCAGCCGCTTTGGGCGGCTGTGAGACCTACAGCGCCGGTTCGCCGCGCCAATACGCGGTGCTCGACGCTGCCGACACAACCGGCGCCACCAACACCAACATCAATTCGCTGAGCGAGGTGATCTCGCGCAATCCGAACGATGCCGGCGCCTACGTGACCCGCGGCGCGGCCTATGCCCGCTCGGGCCAGTACGGCGACGCGATCGGCGATTTCTCGAAGGCGATCCAGATCGACCCGAATTCGGCCTCGGCCTACAACAACCGCGGCCTCGCCTACCGCCAGACGGGTCGCAACGACGCCGCTCTGCAGGATTTCTCGAAGGCCATCGCCAACGACCCGAATTTCGCTGCCGCCTATATCGGTCGCGCCAACCTCGAGCGTGCCCAGGGCGATCTCGGCGGCGCCGTCAACGATCTGAACGTCGCGATCCGCCTCGCTCCGGAATCCGCCGAGGCCTACCATGCCCGCGGCCTGGTCCGTCAGAGGCAGGGCCACGATGCCGAGGCCATCGGCGACTTCGCCGCCGCCATCGACCGCAACCCCTTCGTCGCGGCGCCCTACGCCGCCCGCGGCCAGAGCCTGATCGCCACGAACCAGTACGACAAGGCGATCGAGGACTACAACGCGGCCCTCAACGTCAACTCGAAGGACGCGAATTCCTGGGCCTATCGCGGCCTCGCCTACGAGAAGACCAATCGCAAGAAGGAAGCTCGCGAGAGCTACACTCAGGCTTCCTCTCTCGATCCAAACAACTCGGTTGCCAAGCAGGGCATGAGCCGGATGTCGGGCAGCATCTTCTAGGTTTCGGAAAAGATCAGAAAACGAAAAGGGCAGCGGGTCATCCGCTGCCCTTTTCGTTTCCGACACCATTCCTGCCGGCGTCAGGTGCGGCAGACGATCCTCAATGGTCCATCAGTGCCGGCCGGCGGTGCTCGCAGGCGATGCGTCGCACCGTTCCGGTATTGGAGCGATAGACTACGGTCTCGGTCTCGATCATCCCGGGTTTGAAGCGCACGCCACCGAGCAGCGCGCCATCCGTCACGCCGGTCGCCGCGACGATCACGTCGCCACGGGCCATATCGTGCATGTCGTATTTCCGGTTGGGGTCGGTGATGCCCATCTTCGACGCCCGCGCCCGCTTGTCGGCGCTGTCGAGGATCAGCCGGCCCTCCATCTGGCCGCCGATGCAGCAGAGGGCAGCTGCCGCAATGACGCCCTCCGGGGCCGCCCCGGAGCCGAGATAAATGTCGACCCCAGTCTCTTCGGGCGCCGTGGTGTGGATGATGGCAGCAATGTCGCCGTCCGAGATCAGGCGCACACCCGCTCCCGTCGCGCGCACTGCCGCGACGAGGTCGATGTGGCGCGGCCGGTCGAGGATGATCGCCGTGAGCGCGGAGGGTTCGACGCCTTTCGCCTTGGCGAGCGCGGCGATGTTCTCGGCCGGACTCTTGTCGAGATCGATCGTGCCGGGTGGGTAGCCGGGACCGATGGCGATCTTCTGCATGTAGACGTCGGGGGCGGCGAGCAACGTGCCCTTTTCCGCAAGCGCCATCACCGCGATGGCGCCAGGCATGTCTTTCGCGCAGAGGGTGGTCCCCTCCAACGGGTCCACAGCAATATCGACCTCGGGGCCGTTGCCGGTTCCGAGCACCTCCCCGATGTAGAGCATCGGCGCCTCGTCGCGCTCGCCCTCGCCGATCACGACCGTGCCGACGATGGGGAGCGCCGTCAGCTCGTCGCGCATGGCGTCGACGGCAGCCTGGTCGGCCTCGCGCTCCTTGCCCTGGCCGCGCAGTCGTGCCGCGGCGATAGCCGCACGCTCGGTCACACGCACCAGCTCCAGCGTCAGTCCCCGCGCGGAGCGGTCGCTGAAGATCCCGGTATCGGCCAAGGGCATCGTGGTTCCGTCCCTTTTGGTTCTTTGGGCCGGCCGTCTTGCGGCCTTGGAGCCCTATTCGCGCTCGATGCGGATCAACTGTGGCGCTTCCGCCAGCAGACCATCCGCAGCGATGGCGTCAAGGGCCGCACGGATGTTCCCCTCTGTTGCCGCGTAAGTGATCAACACCAACGGCACCGGTTGGCGCGCCAAGCCACGGGGATCGCTCGATGCAGCCCGGGCATCGGCCGGCTCTGCTTTCGCGGAACGGCGTTGGACGATGCTCTCGATCGAGATCTCGCGCTCGGCCATGCGGGTGGCCACACCCGCTGCGACGCCTGTCCGGTCGTGAACAGTGAGCCGGATGTAGTAGCCGCCCTCATGGCGTTGCATCTCGACACGGCGCGGCGCGGCGAGCTGCGTCACCGGCTGGCCGAAGGTCGGGCGCACCAGGCCGGCTGCCACGTCGGCGATGTCGGCGACGACCGCGGAGGCCGTGGCATCACCGCCTGCGCCGGGTCCGATGAGCGTCAACTCCTTCACGGCATCGGCGTCGATGGTGACGGCGTTGGTCACGCCCATGACCTGGGCGATGGCAGAGCCTTTCGGCACCATGGTCGGGTGCACGCGCTGCTCGATACCTGCCTCGGTCGCCTGGGCGACGCCGAGCAGCTTGATCCGGTAGCCGAGTTCGTCCGCCATCGTCAGGTCGAGGGGCTGGATCGCGGAGATGCCCTCCACCGAGACTCCCTCTACGTCGATCTCGACGCCAAAGACGAGGCTGGTGAGGATGGCGAGCTTGTGGGCGGTGTCGAAGCCCTCGACGTCAAAGGTCGGGTCGGCCTCGGCATAGCCCAACGCCTGCGCGTCCTTGAGGCAGGCTTCGAAGGTCAGCCCCTCCGCCTCCATTCGACTGAGGATGTAGTTGCAGGTGCCGTTCATGATTCCGTAGACGCGGCTGACCTCGTTGCCGGCCAGGCCTTCGCGGATCGCCTTGATGACCGGAATGCCGCCCGCCACGGATGCCTCGTAGGCAAGCGAGACGCCACGCTCCTCCGCTTGCCTGGCGAGCGCGTTGCCGTGATGGGCAAGGAGTGCCTTATTGGCGGTGACGACGTGCTTGCCGGCTGCGAGCGCTGCCTCGACGATATCCTTGGCCGCACCTTCCGAGCCGCCGACGAGCTCGACCACGCAATCGACGTTCTCCGAGCGCGCCAGGGCGACAGGATCGTCGAACCAGGTGATGCCGGTGAGGTCGATGCCGCGGTCGCGCTTCGGGTCGCGGGCCGAAACTGCCGTGACCGTGATCGTGCAGCCGGTCGCCGCCGACAGCGCCTCGGCCCGGCGCGCGATCATCCGCATGACGGAGGCGCCGACGGTGCCGAGCCCGGCAATGCCGAGGCGCAGCGTCCGCGGTCCGTCGCTCGAACCCGAGCGCGGCGAAAGGATGCGGGTCAGCAGGCTCATCGTCGTCATTCCACGTCACGCGGCCATCGCACGGCCGAAGGGTCACGCGCTGTAACGCGACCGGGACTGAGATGGGAAGATGCCGCGACGCGGAAGCCGCCTCGGCCGCTCAGCAGCCGCCGCTTGCCTTCAGGCTCCTTGCGAGCCGGGAGACGATCGGATCGTAGACCGCCTTGGCACTCGCGTCGTACTCGATCCGCATGAAGGCCGCCTGATCCTTGCAGCCCGCGATCGCCCGCACGTAGAGAATCCTGTCTCCCTTGGACCCAGACCAGGAGGCAGCGCGCGCCGTCACCGCGCGATAGCCGATCGACCAGCCCTTCTCGGCGTCACCGGCGATGCGCGACTCGGCCTCACGCCGAAACGTCGAATCGAGCAGGTTGGAGCCCCAGACCGAGAGCGCCGCGTGCCCTTCTGCCGACGCGGAGACACCGCCATCGCTGTTGTCGGCCTCCCGGATCGGCGGAAAGCCCGGGGGCAGATCGACGACGTAGCCGAAGCGCGCATTGCCGTAGGCCGTCCAGGATGTCGCGATGGCGGCAGAGGAGACAGCCAGGGCGAGGAGCGCGGCGGCAGCACGGGCGATCATGGGCATTCGTCCTCGTCGAGCTCCGCCGAGCGGCATCCACGTGCTTTGCCGAGAGACTTACCAGCGCGCGGCAGATAGGTGATACGGGATTCCGAATGGCTGGAGGCGTTGTCGAATGAGGTCATTGCTGCTGAAGGCGATGCTCGCCCTGGCCCTGCAATCCTCTGCCGCCCTCGCAGCACCGCCGCTCTGCGCTACGGACGCTGGCAAGCAGGCCCTCAAGTTGCTGCGCTTCCACAGCGATGGCGACGATCGGGCCACGATCGATGCCGCCAGCATCAAGCAGATCGGCACGGTCGCCTCCCTCGTGGGCAGCCGCCGCTTCGACGTGATCGAGGTGGAGGGCAGCATCTACAAGGGCGAGTACCGCATGCGCCTGATCTATGCGCGGATGCCCAGAAGCTGCGTCCTGATGGGACAGGAGATCTTCGAGCGCAGCGATCCCTACTGACGATTGGCTTCGATTCCGGCAGCCGCAGACAGCCTCAAGCTTACCGAACGGCGAGGCGCGTGAAGCTCGCAATGCTCGCGGCGCCCGCGAAAAGGCCGCCGAGCCCCATCGCAAGGGCCGGCCCATGCGCCTCCGAGATGGCGAAACAGGCCGCGACGAGCGCGGCGCCCAGGGTCTGACCGAGCAGTCTCGAGGTCGCGACGATGCCGCTCGCCCCGCCGGATCGCTCGGGCGGAGCGCTGGTCATCAGGGCGCGCAGGTTCGGTGCCTGGAAGAAGCCGAATCCCGCCCCGCAGATCATCATCCGCCAAGCGATGTCCACGACGCTCGGAGCCTCCGGCAAGGTGGCGAGGAGCCCCATCCCGACGGCCAGTACGGCGAGGCCGATGCCACCGAGCAGGCCCGGCGCGTGGCGGTCCGAGAGTCGCCCCGCTACGGGCGCCATCAGCGCGACGACGACGGGCCAGGGCGTCATCAGGAAGCCGGTCTCGACTTGCGAGCGCCCCAGCTGATGCTGGAACAGGAAAGGCAAGGAGACGAAGGCGAGGCCTTGGGCCGCGAAAGAGCAGACGGCGGTCACGGCCGAGAGCGTGAACAGCGGCCGCTTCAGCAGGTCGACCGCCAGCATCGGTGCGGGATGGTTGGCCTGTCGCCGCAGCAGCATCGTGCCGAAGAGGAGCGTCCCGCCGAGCTCGAGTGCGATCCGCCAGGGAGGCTGCTCGTGCGCTGCCTCGCCGAGCCCCAGGATGAGTAGGGAGAAGGTGATCACGTTGAGGATCGCGCCGATCCCGTCGAAGCGATGCGCCGCGCGGCCGGTATCCGGCAAGGCGTTCAGGGCGAGCGCCAGCGCGGCGAGCCCGATCGGCACGTTTACGGCGAACAGCCACGGCCAGGACGACGCAAGGAGAATGAGGGACGCAACCGTGGGCCCGGCCACAAAGCAGACGCTTCCCGTCAGCGCGTTGAGCCCGACCCCGCGCCCGAGATTATTGAGGGGATAGACGAAGCGGACCAGGGCGATGTTGACCGCCATGATCGCGCTCGCGCCGAGGCCCTGGAGCACGCGGGCGGCAACGAGGGTCGGCAGCGACCAGGCCAGGGCGCAGACGAGGGAGGAGGCGGTGAACAGCGCGATCCCGGCCACGAAGACCCGCTGCTGCCCGATGATCTCGCCAAGCGCTGCCATCGGCAGCAACGTCGCCATCACCGCGAGCTGATAGGCATTGACGATCCAGACCGAAGTCCCTGGATCGACCCCCAGATCGGCGGCGATGGTGGGCAACGCCGTGTTGGCGATGGCGGTGTCGAGAACGGCGAGCCCGATCCCGGTAAGGATGGCCGCCATGGCCCGCCTGCGCTGAGCCAGCGGCACGCCGTCTCGGGCAAGCGCCTGTGGTGTCGGACCTGGAGAGGACATCGATCGGCTTAGCTCACGGCATCGCGTTGCGGCGTGGGTTCGACGGCCCAGCCATTGTCCGGTGCGGGATCGAGGATGCGTCGCCAGTGAAGTAGCGCGCCGCGATCGGCTTCGCCTCCACCGAGCTTTGCATGGCAGGATCGTTTTCGCCGCGAAACGTCGTCATTTGCGATGACCGAAGGGAAGGAGCCGTCACAGCAGCGCATCCACAACAGAATGCGGCCTGCCCGCGATGCCCTGAAGCATCAGTGCCGCGGCAGCCAAGCAAGCTTAAAGGGCCGTTAACTGCACCGGGATAGCCTTAGCGAAAGATTTCTCGCTCCGCGTCCGGTCCCGCATGCGCTCGCTCCGCCGTTCCGCATCGCCGTACGACACATTCGTCGACAGCTTCCGCCCGTTCATGGCGAAGCGACTGACGGAGTTCGGCGGCCTCGTCCTGTTCGCCGGAGCCATGGCCATGATCGTGGCCCTGGCGACGTGGTCGATCGACGACCCAAGTCTGAACCACGCCACCGAACGGGCTGCGCACAACGTGCTCGGCCGCGCGGGCGCCGCCGTCTCGGATCTCGCCATGCAGCTTCTCGGGCTCGGCTCGCTGGCCTTCGCGCTGCCGCCGGTGCTCTGGGGCGCCCGGCTGATGCGCGAGCACAATCTGCCTCGCGGCGGCCTGCGCCTCGCCCTCTGGGTGATCGGCTTCCTTGCCTCCAGCGCCGTCGCGAGCGCTCTGCCGCCGACGGCGAGTTGGCCGCTGCCGACCGGCCTCGGTGGCGTCGCCGGGGATGCGCTGCTCTCGGTCGCCAGGCTCGTGGTCGGCGCCATTGCAGGGCCGGCCGCCGCCTTGGTCGGCGTGCTCTATGCCGCCGTCGCCATCCTTTCCCTCACCGGCGCCTGCCGCGCCGGCATCCATGACGAGGATGAGGAATACGACGAGCCGGTCTACGCGAACGATCGCCAGAGCCGCCACGATGCCGACGAGCCGAGCCTCGGCATCCTGTCGCTCGGCGCTCTGGCCCAAGCCATGATGAATGGTCGCCGGGCGCTGCGCACGCGCCTGGCCAATTTCCAAGCGGGTCGTCAGGCCGACGAGTTCGCCTATGCCGGCTCTTCGCCCGGTGCCATCGCGGCCCGCCGCGCCTTCGAAGACGATCCGCCTTGGGCCGAGCAGGCACAGGAGCGCATGCAAGGCTCGGGTGCGCGGCGCGAGCCGACTTTTGACGAGCGCGGCGAGAACCGGGACGAGCGTTTCGATCCCGCGGCCGAGGCGCCTGCGCCCCAGCCCGTCTCGCGCCGCATGCCCGCCGCGGCGATCTCGCAGGACGACGAGGACGACGCCTTCGAGGAGACGGCCCAGGCTCCGCGCGGCCGCGTCTCCGCTCCGCTGCCGCCGGCGGCGCCGGCCGGTCCGCGACCGATGCCGCGCGGCGAGCCGAGCGAATACCGTCACCCGGCCCTCGAACTCCTCGCCCTGCCGCGGCCCGCCGCTCCCGGGACCGAACTCTCAGCCGACGCGCTGGAGCAGAACGCCACGTTGCTCGAAGCCACGCTCTCCGATTTCGGCGTGCGCGGCGACATCCTGGCCGTTCGCCCCGGCCCGGTCGTGACGCTCTACGAACTGGAGCCGGCGCCCGGCACCAAGTCGAGCCGCGTGATCTCACTCGCCGACGATATCGCCCGATCGATGTCGGCGATCTCGGCCCGCGTCGCCGTCGTGCCCGGGCGCAACGCCATCGGTATCGAGCTGCCGAACACCAAGCGCGAGACGGTCTTCCTGCGCGAGCTGTTGGCCTCGCAGGATTTCGCGGAAACGAAGCAGAGCCTCGCTCTGTGCCTCGGCAAGAACATTGGCGGCGAGCCGATCATCGCCGATCTCGCCCGCATGCCGCACCTGCTCGTCGCCGGCACCACCGGCTCGGGCAAGTCCGTCGCCATCAACACCATGATCCTCTCGCTGCTCTACCGACTGAAGCCGGAGGAGTGCCGCCTGATCATGGTCGATCCCAAGATGCTGGAGCTGTCGATCTATGACGGCATCCCGCACCTGCTCTCGCCCGTCGTCACGGACCCGAAGAAGGCGGTCATCGCCCTGAAATGGGCCGTGCGTGAGATGGAGGAGCGCTACAAGAAGATGTCCAAGGTCGGTGTGCGCAACATCGACGGCTTCAACGCCCGGCTCGCCGAAGCCCGCGAGCGCGGCGAGACCATGACCCGCACCGTCCAGACGGGCTTCGACCGGCACACGGGCGAGGCGGTCTACGAGGACGAGGTCATGGACCTCAACCCGCTGCCCTACATCGTGATCGTGGTCGACGAGATGGCCGACCTGATGATGGTGGCCGGCAAGGACATCGAGGGCGCGATCCAGCGTCTCGCCCAGATGGCCCGCGCTGCCGGCATCCACCTGATCATGGCGACGCAGCGTCCCTCGGTCGATGTCATCACCGGCACGATCAAGGCGAACTTCCCGACCCGGATCAGCTTCCAGGTCACCTCGAAGATCGACAGCCGCACGATCCTCGGCGAGATGGGCGCCGAGCAGCTTCTCGGCCAGGGCGACATGCTGTTCATGGCCGGTGGTGGCCGCACCACCCGCGTGCACGGACCGTTCTGCTCGGATTCGGAAGTCGAGAGCGTCGTCGCCCATCTCAAGCGCCAGGGCCGACCCGCCTATCTCGACGCTGTCACGGCCGACGAGGGCGACATCCCCTCCTCCGGAGGCGCCGGAGGCTCCTCCGAGGACGGTCCGGTCTTCGACGCTAGTCAGTTCGGATCCGAAGGCGGCGATCTCTACGACCAAGCTGTGGCCGTCGTCCTGCGGGACAAGAAGGCCTCGACGTCCTACATCCAGCGCCGCCTGCAGATCGGCTACAACCGCGCGGCCTCGCTCATGGAGCGCATGGAGACCGAAGGCCTCGTCGGGCCGGCCAACCATGCCGGCAAGCGCGAGATCCTGGTGGAGACCGAAGAGCAGGGTTTCTGACGAGGATCGCAGCCCGGCCCGCTATTCACCGAGATAGCGGCCGGCCTTGATGAAGGGCTCGGGCACGCAGGGCTTCAGCTTCGCCAGGGCCACCCGTGCCTGCGCCTCCGTCCGGTAGGCGCCCACCACCACGACGTCGAAGCCCTCGGCAAACTTCTCGAACTTCACGCTGAAGTCGTTGAAGGGCTCGAGACCGCAACGCTTCACCGCCTCGCTCGCCTGCTTGATCGCGGCGTATTGCGGATTCGTGTTGTCCGGGTCCTTGAACGACCCCGCAACGAGCCAGAACCCGTCGTTGAGGACCGAGGCGGCTTGCGCACACGCCAGCATGCCCGCCAGCGCCGTGGCCGACATCAGCGCCCTTCCTCCCATCGCCATGTTCGCCCCTCGACATCATGCGCGCATCCGCGACGACCGAAATGCCGTGCGGGCTGACGGCGTTAAGGCGTCTCCAAGCCGCCGTGGCGAATTTCCGAAAGCGGTCGACGTGTGTTTGCGCACACGAGCATTGCACCGCGGAGTAACTCTCCGCGGTGCCCCGCGAAATCCTCTGCAGCGTAGAGATTCAGTCTTACGCTCATCAGAGCCGCGATCATCGGATCATCGATAGGATCTCGATCGCACACCGACAATGAACCTCAAGATTTGCAAGAGATCACCTTGCAGAAAGGCCAAGTCATGACCGCACGTCTTGCTTCCGTTCTGTCCGCCCTCGTCGTCGGCATCGGCATGGCCGGTGCTCCGAGCTTCGCTCAGGCCGAGACGTTCCAGGCCTGGGGACACGAGTTCACCGTCCCCGGGACCTCGGAGGCGACCTCGTCCGTGACGGCGCCGACCCGCTACACCAGTATGCCCGCCGACACGGTCCAGGACAGCCGCGCCGGCCGTCATGTCTCCGGCATGAGCCACGGCACGGTTCGCCGCTGAGCGTCCCCGCTCTCAAGAGAGCCGATGCTCTAGAGATGCCGAGGCACGGGTGATCCGCGCCTCGGCATCTCGATTCATGGCTGAGCGGCCGCGCCGTGTTCGAGAGCGACGAGAAGCTCGATACGTCCGTCGCGAGCGACGAAGCCCAGGAGAGCCGCTGCCGCTGCCGCCCGCGCGCGCGGCCCGAGCGAGGCATCGGGGATCTCTCCCGCCGTCCAGAAGGACAGCACGCCTCGAAACGCGATGGCGAGGTGGTCGGGGAGCACGGCGAGCGCGAGCGGCCGTGTCGCGGAAAGAAGCTCCTCCCCCGGCCCCAAAGCCTCGGCCCAGAGGGAACGGGACTGAGCCGAAACCTCTCCGGGCTCCTCGTTGGGGCTTCCGATCGCGCCCATCACGACGCGGTTCACGGCAGGTGAGGCCAGCATGACCTGCACCGCGATGTCGACGGCGAGAAGCACGCGCCCGCAGGCCGCTTCCGGAAGGACTGCTTCGCCGAGCTGCGCGTGCATCGCCGCAATGCGCCGGGACGACAGTGCGAGCATGATCGCGCCTTTGCCGCCGAACTGATTGAACGGCGTCGCGAAGCTCACCCCTGCGTCGTCGGCCAATTCCCGCATCGAGAAATCGGCACTTCCCTGAGCGAGAAGGCGCTCGGCCGCGTCGAGCACGCGTTCGCGGGTCGGCTGCCTGGCGGTGGAAGCGGTCTTGTCACGGCTCATCCCATTTTTATATCATGATATAACTATAAACCAACAGCCTCACGGTGATCTCATGACTCAATCCAAGACCTTCCTGATCACCGGCGTCAGCTCCGGCCTCGGCCGCGCCTTCGCCGCCGGCGCCCTGGCTGCCGGCCATCGGGTCGTCGGGACCGTCCGGCGCCAGGCCGATGCGGACGCGTTCGCCGCGTCGGAGCGCGCCACCCCGCTTCTCCTCGACGTGACCGACGACGCGGCGGTGGAAGAGGCCGTCAAGAACGTGGAGCGCGAGATCGGGCCCATCGACGTGCTGGTGAACAATGCGGGCTACGGGCACGAGGGCGTTCTCGAAGAATCGTCGATGGACGATCTTCGTCGTCAGTTCGCCGCCAACGTCTTCGGCCCCGTCGCCATGATCAAGGCCGTGCTGCCGGGCATGCGCGAACGGAGGCGCGGCCACATCGTCAACGTCACGTCGATGGGCGGCTCCGTCGCGCTGCCGGGGGTGAGCTTCTATTGCGGCAGCAAGTTCGCGCTCGAGGGCATCTCGGAGGCGCTCGGCAAGGAAGTGGCGGCCTTCGGCATCCGGGTGACGTCCCTGGCCCCCGGCCAGTTCCGCACTGATTGGGCCGGGCGCTCGATGGACCGCACGCCGCGCAGCATCGGCGACTACGACGCGGTCATGGACCCGCTCCGCGCCGCACGGCAGGCGAAGAGCGGCAACCAGCCGGGCGATCCCGACAAGGCCGCTCAGGCCCTGCTCAGGCTGGTCGAGGCCGAGAACCCGCCGGCACGCCTCTTCCTCGGCGAGGATGCGCTCGGACTCGTCGCGCAGAAGATGGAGCAGGTGCGGGGCGAGATCACGGAATGGGAGAGCCTGTCGCGCTCGACCGCCTTCTCCTGATGCTCCCGGCGCCGATCAGGAGTTCCGGCTGCGCTCGCGCTTGGTCTCGGTCCTAAGCGCGCCGAGCAGCGATCCGCCCTCCTCGCTCACCTCGTAATGCGCGCGCTGCGTGCGGGCGTTGCGCGAGGTGACCGTCAGCAGACCGAGATCGACCAGGATCTCCAGTGCGCGCAGAACCAGCGCGTGCTCGATCCCGAAGATGCGCGCGAAGCTGCGCGTGTCCGCGGCGATCCCAAGCGACAGTCCGGCGAGCACACCGGCTTCCAACTGCGAGAGGTCGAAGCGGAGGGCCGCGATGGTGTCCGTCGCGGCGAGGAAGGTTTCCGCGTCGGCGGGCGGCTCGCTCATGCCGCCTTGGCAAGCACGGGGCGGGCGCGGATCTTCACCAGCACCGATTTCGAGGTCGGAGTGTCCGAGAACTCGCCGAAGCTCGACAGCGGCACCATCACGTTCAGCTCGGGATAGTAGCCGGCGAGCGAGCCGCGCGGCATCTCGAACGGTACCAGGCGGAAGTCCTCGGCCACGTCGCCCCCATCCCCGTCATCGGCACGAACGACGTCGACACGCTCGCCGTAGAGGCCGCGAAGGACGGCGCAATCGTCGGGATGCGCGAAGATCACGCGGCGCTCGCCGTAAACGCCGCGATACCGATCATCGAGACCGTAGATCGTCGTGTTGTACTGGTCGTGGCTGCGGAACGTCTGCAGGACGAACGTATCCGTCGTGCCGGCAGCCTTCTGGTGCTCGGTCGCCTGCGGGATCGGGCCGAAGGAGAAGCTGGCCTTGCCGCTCGCCGTCTCGAAGACGCGCTCGGCGGCGAGATTGCGTAGCATGAAGCCGCGCGGGCGGCGGACCCGCAGATTGAAGCCGGTGAAGCCGGGGATCGTCTTCTCGATGAGATCGCGGATCAGGTCGTAATCGTCGGCGAGCGCAGCCCAATCGACATGGGCAGAACCGACCGTCGCTGCCGCCATGCCGGCGATGATGCCGATTTCCGAGCGCAGCTCCGGCGAGGCCGGCTTGTTGATGCCGCCCGAGCCGTGGACCATGCTCATCGAATCTTCGACGGTCACGATCTGAATCTTGCGCTTCGAATTCCGGTCGATCTCGGTGCGGCCGAGGCAGGGCAGCAGGTAGCCGACGCGGCCCGGCAGCAGGTGCGAGTGGTTCAGCTTCGTCCCGATATGGACGGTGAGTTCGCAGGAAGCGAGCGCCTTGGCGACCAGAGTGCTGTCCGGCGTCGCACGGGCGAAATTGCCGCCGAGACCGATGAAGGCCTTCGACGAGCCGTCGAGCATGGCGCCAATCGAGGCGAGCACGTTGTGGCCGTGGGCGCGGGGCGACTTGAAGCCGAACTGGCGGTCGAGAGCGTCGAGGAAGGCGGCCGGCGGCTTCTCGTTGATGCCCACCGTACGGTCGCCCTGCACGTTCGAGTGGCCGCGCACGGGGCAGAGGCCGGTGCCCGGACGGCCGACATGGCCGCGCAGGAACATGACGTTGGCGATCTCGCGCACGGTCGCGACGGAGTGCTTGTGCTGGGTCACGCCCATCGCCCAAGTGGCGATGACCTTGTCGGCACCGAGATAGACGTCGGCCGCCGTCTCGATCTCCTCGCGGGTCAGGCCGGACTGGTCGAGGATCGCCTCCCAGGAGGTTGCATCGACGGCGGCACGGTAGGCCTCGAAGTCGGAGGTTTGACGGCGCAGGAAGGCGCGGTCGAGCAGCGAGGGCTTGCCAGCGGCGAGCGCAGCGTCGTCGCGAGCGAACACCACTTTGGCGATGCCGCGGAAGGCAGACATGTCGCCGCCCAGACGCGGCTGGAAATAGTGGCTGGCGATCGTATGGCTCGCGCCGCGCAGCATCTCGACGCTGTTCTGCGGGTCGGCAAAGCGCTCGAGCCCGCGCTCACGTACCGGATTGAAGGCAACGACGCGGGCACCGCGCTCGGCGGCCCGGCGCAGGTCGGCCAGCATGCGCGGATGGTTGGTGCCGGGGTTCTGGCCGACGACGAAGATCGCGTCCGCCTTCTCGAAATCCTCCAGCAGCACCGTGCCCTTGCCGATGCCGATGGCCTCGGTCAGCCCGATGCCGCTGGCCTCGTGGCACATGTTGGAGCAGTCGGGGAAATTGTTGGTGCCGTAATGGCGCGCGAAGAGCTGGTAGAGGTAGGCCGCCTCGTTGGAGGCACGGCCGGACGTGTAGAACTCGGCCTGATCGGGATGATCGAGCCCGCGCAAAGTCGCGCCGATCTCGGCGAAGGCCTCGTCCCAGGTGACAGCGACATAGCGGTCGGAGGCCGCGTCGTAGCGCATCGGATGGGTCAGGCGACCTTCGAGCTCGAGGGCGTAGTCGGTCCAGCCACGCAGCTCGGTCAGCGTGTGCTTGGTGAAGAATTTCGGCGGCGTCCGTTTGTCCGTGGCTTCCCAGGAGACTGCCTTCACGCCGTTCTCGCAGAACTCGAAGGACGAGCCGTGAGCCGGATCACCCCATGCACAGCCGGGGCAATCGAAGCCATCGGGTTGGTTCGCCGCGAGCAACACGCGGGCGCCGGACAAGGGGGCGCGGCTCTTGAGAAGGTGCTTGCCGCAACTCTTCAGGGCCCCCCATCCGCCGGCGGCAGAAGAGCGCTTGAGACCGTGTTCCGTGGTGCTCATGAGGTCCGATCGCGGAAGTCGGAGAATAGCAAGTGTCTGTCGGCCGGCGGCATCATCGCGATGGCTGCACGGCGGCTGAAAGCGCCAGCGCAATGTAGCAATTCGCACCCGCAAAATGATTTCGGCTGAGCGTTGGGATACCCATGCGAAAAACGCATAACTCAGGCATTATCCTACCTGAGCTACCTAATTTTGGAATAATTTGAGAGGAGAGGTGGCTGTGCGGCCGAGACCTGCGGCCTTAGGCGGCTTGGTTGCAGCGCGGAAAAGCGGAAGGCGTTATCCTGCCAGCTTGGTCAGTTCGTTGGCATCGCGCCCGATTACCGCCTCGAGGCCGCTCAGGCCCTCGGCCTTCAACCGTGCCGAGAGACCGCTTTTGATTGTCTCGACGAGGCCGGGGCCTTCGTAGACCAATGCCGAATAGAGTTGGATCAGGTTCGCCCCGGCCCGGATCTTGGTCCAGGCGGCCTCCGCGGAATCGATGCCGCCGACGCCGATCAGCGGAATCTGCCGGCCGACCCGCAAAAAGGTCTCGGCGAGAAGCCGCGTTGATGGCGCGAAGAGCGGCCGGCCCGAGAGCCCGCCGGTCTCTCCGGCGATCCGCTTTTCGGTGAGGAAATCAGGCCGTGCGACGGTGGTGTTGGAGACGACGAGCGCCTGCACGCCGCGGCGGAGCGCGGTGGCCGTCATCGCGTCGAGGGCGTCGAGGCTGATGTCGGGAGCGATCTTCAGGAGGACCGCGGTGCCTGGATGCGCTTCGTCTCGGGCCGCGATGGTGCGGGCGAGCAGGTCGTCGAGGAACGCCTCGCCCTGGAGGTCGCGCAGGCCCGGCGTGTTGGGCGAGGAGATGTTGACGGTGATGAAGTCGACGAGCGGCGCCAGCGAACGGGTGCAGGCGACATAGTCGGCGAGCCGATCGACTGCCTCCTTGTTGGCGCCGATGTTGACGCCAACCACGCCGCCCCTGCCCTGCCGTGCGCGCAACCGGTCTGCGACGGCGTCGAGACCCTCGCTGTTGAGGCCGAAGCGGTTGATCACGGCGCGGTCACCCGCAAGGCGAAATACCCGCGGCTTCGGGTTGCCCGGCTGGGGCCTCGGCACGACGCCGCCAACCTCCACGAAGCCGAAGCCGAGTCCGAGCATCGCATCGGGTACGCGCGCCCCCTTGTCGAAACCGGCGGCGAGGCCGACGGGGTTGGGGAAGCGTTTGCCGAACAGGTCGATGGTCAGCCGAGGATCGGCGGCAGCCGGGGTGCGTGGCGGCAACAGCGCGAGGGCGCGCAGAGTCAGGTCGTGCGCCGTCTCGGCATCGAGCCCATGCAGCAGCGGCCGCGCCAGCGGAAACAGCGCCGAGATCATGCGCCCTGCTCCGCCATCACCGCGGCCGGAAATATGTGGCGACCATCGGATCCGAGTGGCAATTCGTCGACACTCCGGACGGCGCTCAGCGGCAGGTCGCCGTAGAGATGCGGAAACATGTCACCGCCACGCGAGGGCTCGAAGCGCAACGCCTCTCCCAACGCGTCACCCTCGATCGCGACGAGCAACAGATCCTCGATGCCAGCGAAATGGCGTGCAGCGGTCTCGGCCGCCTGCGCAGCGGTGGAGAAATGGATGAAGCCGTCGGCATGGTCGATCGGCGCTCCGGTGAAGCGTCCGGCGGCCTCGGCTTCGGCCCAGAGCGCGCGCGGGCAGATCTTGTAGACGAGCATGATGGGTCGGGCCTCTCCCGCGTGCCGCGCGGAGCGCTTAGGACGGGCGCAAGAGGGCCGCAACCCAGGAAAGCTGCTTGGTGCAAAGCGCAGCTTTTTCAGACCGCCCAACCATGCCAGAATCGCAATCGTTTCGCGTTGCGTTCGCCGCGTCGTAGTTCTACTTTCCTAGCACTAGGCTGGCTGTCTCAACCGGCCCGATCCACGAGCTCGCCATGCTGTCGCACGACCAGATCTGGATGGCGATCGATCGTCTGGCCGAGCGCCACGGCTATTCGGCATCAGGACTCGCTCGCCGCGCGGGGCTCGACGCCACCAGCTTCAACCGCTCGAAGCGAATCGGGCCCGACGGCCGCAAGCGCTGGCCCTCGACCGAATCCGTTTCCAAGATTCTCGCTGCCACGGGTGCGAGTCTCGATGATTTCCTGCGGCTCATCGTCGGCCGCGACGGTCCGCTGCGCACCATGGTGCCCCTGATCGGCATGACGCAGGCCGGCGCCGGGCGACTCTTCACCGACGAAGGCATGCCTGCCGGGGGGCCGGGCTGGGAGGAAATCGAGTTTCCGGATCTCGGCGGCGACCGCGCCTTCGCGCTGGAGGTCCAGGGCGATTCGATGATGCCGCTGTACCGCGATGGCGACGTCCTCATCGTCTCGCCCACAGCGAGCGTCCGCAAGGGCGACCGCGTGGTGGCCCGTCTCTCCTCCGGCGAGGTGCTCGCCAAGGAGTTGCGGCGCCGGACCGCCCGTACGGTCGAGCTCGCTTCCCTCAATCCCGAGCACGAGGACAGGGCCGTCCCCGTCTCCGAGATCGCCTGGATGGTGCGCGTGATGTGGGTGCGCCAATAGCGGCCGCCCCCGACCCGCGCGCAGCCTTGGGCGTTCGAGGGAATACGGGTATCGATCTCGCCGATGCGAGCCCGGCCCAGCCGCGCGAGCGTGACGGGTTGCAGCCAGGGAAAGCGGCCATGCCATCGCCCGACGAGGACGGCCCATCCGCAATGGCGCTGTCGCAGGACGCGCTCACCCTGCTCGACGCATCTCCCGTTCCAGCCTTTGTCGCGGAGGCAGGCGTGATACGCGCGATCAATCCGGCGCTCGCGGCATTAGCCGATCGCCCGGCAGTCGAGTTCCTCGACGGCGGCATAGAAGTGCTTCAGGCCAGCCAGGGCGACGCTGCCGCCTGGGCGGCACTCCAAGACGCGATCGCGCAACGCCACACCACAGCTCTCGATCTTCTCTGCTCGCGCGCCAATGGCTCGTCATTTTGGGCGACAATTGCCCTCGCGCCGCTCAGAGGCACAAGGACAGTGATCGGCCAGGTCGTCGACATCACCCGCCGGGTCGATGCCGAGGGAGCGCTCGTGCTGTCGCAGCAGCGCGAGGCGCTCGGGCTTCTCACCAACAGCGTCGCGCACGAGTTCAACAACTTCCTGCAGATCCTGATCGGCTACGTGGACGGGCTGAAGCGCCGGCTCGCCGACCGGCCTGAGCCCTTCATTCAGCGCGCCGTGACCCGCTCGACCGAAGCCGCGGAGCGCGCCGCCGTGCTGACGCGCCATCTCCTCACCCATTCGCGCCGGATCGCGCCGGACGTGAGGGCGGTGGACCTCGACGCCTTCCTTGCATCGATCTCCGATTCGCTGACCGCCGCGCTGCCGCCCCGGCTGAGCCTGTCGATCACCGGGACGGCCGGCCTGCCGCCGGCCCTGTGCAACCCGACGCAGGTCGAGCTTGCCCTGCGGCACATCCTGGCGAATTCCGCGGAGGCCACGACGGAGGCGGGCAGAGTCACCGTTGCGACCTTCGCCGTGCCGCGCGGCGACAGCACGCTGCATCGTCCTTCCGACGGCGCCGTCGGCATCGCGATCTCCGATCGCGGGCACGGCATGTCGCCGGAGATGCTGACCCGCGCGCTCGCCCCGTTCGCCACCAGCCGCGAAGCGGGACGCGGAGTCGGGCTCGCCATCGTGCACGGGCTGATGAAGCGCCAGAACGGCACGATCTCGCTGGAGAGCCGGCCTGGCGAAGGCACCACGGTGCGCCTCGTCTTCCCTACAGCGCCGTAGCCCTTCGGACGAGCATCGCGGCAGCCGCCGCGAGATGGCCGGCACCAGCCGGGACTAAAACTCGATCCGGGACGTTCCCATATCGTAACGGGCAAATCCGCCCGTCTGGCTTTTGCAGAGGATGTCCATGGCAACCCCCAAGACCGGTCGCAGGCGTATGGCGACCATGCTCGCCCTCGCCGCAGCGTTGGCGGTCACCGCCGCGCCGGTCGTCGAGGCGCGCCCCGGCGGCGGCGGCGGAAGCTTTGGCTCACGCGGCTCGCGCACCTATAGCCCGCCGGCGGGCACTGCGACTTCTCCGGGCGCTACTGCGCCCATCCAGCGGTCGCAGACAGCGCCGAGCCCTGGCATGAGCAATCCCGGCATGCAGGCGAACGGCGGCCGACGCTTTGGCGGCGGGTTCTTCGCAGGCCTGCTCGGCGCGGGGCTTCTGGGCGCGCTCGTCGGCGGCGGCTTCTTCGGTGGCCTCGGCGGCATCGCTTCCTTCCTCGGCTTGCTCCTTCAGATCGGCCTGCTCGTCGGCCTCGCGATGCTGGTGGTGAGCTTCTTCCGCCGCCGCCAGGCGGGCGGACCGGCCATGGCAGCGAACACTCCCTACTCGCGCTCGAACCTCGACGGCGCGGGCCAGGGCGCCGGCCCGATGGGTGGCATGGGCCTCGGCGGCGGCAGCGCCGCTCCGCAGGGCCAGCCGGTCGCGATCCAGCCGGCCGATTACGAAGCCTTCGAGCGCACGCTCAACGAGGTGCAGACGGCTTATGGCCGCGAGGATCTCGGCACGCTGCGCCGCGTCGCCACGCCGGAGATGGTGGGCTACTTCGACGAGGAGCTGCGGGCCAACGCCCAGCGCGGCGTCGTCAACCGGATCTCCGACGTCAAGCTGCTGCAGGGCGACCTGTCCGAGGCCTGGCGCGAGGGACCGGTGGAATACGCCACCGTCGCGATGCGGTTCTCCCTGAAGGACGAGACCTTCGACCGTAGCACGCAGCGGGTGGTCGAGAATGGCCCGACCGAAGCCAAGGAGTTCTGGACCTTCGCCCGCGAGCGCGGTGGCGCTTGGCTACTCTCGGCAATCCAACAGGGCCGCTGAAACGTCCCTCGATCTAGAACCGAATCGTCAGAGGGCGCCGGATTTCTCCGGCGCCCTCTTTTTTGGCCACGGCGCCGAGTCGGCGCCACAGCCTGCTGGCGAATAATCAAACTTCAGGTGAAGAAGTATGCAATCCTTAATAGAAAGCATGCATTTCAGGTAGTTTTTTCTGGACGCCGCTTCACCTCAAGTTCTAGCCTTCGAGCATGCCGCTGCGCCCGCAGTGGCAAGGGAAGGCCCGGCCCGCGACGCCGTCATCGGGACCGAATCAGGAGAGTGTGAATGGCTGAAGCTGCTGTCGGACTGTCGCCTAACGGGGTCGTCGGGGATCTGCGCAACGAGTTGAGCCTGCTTGTCGCGAGCATCGATCAGGAGCCCACGATCATGGCCTTCAAGGATGGCTCAGCGGGCAGGGATCTGTACGTCTCGTTTCTGGTCCAGACGCGCCATTACGTGGCCTTGACGGCCCCCTGTCTCGAAGCGGCTGGCCGCCGGCTGAAGGCTCTCGGCGAACACCCGGAACTGGCCGACCTGTTCTTCCAGAAGGCCGAGGAGGAGAGCGGCCACGACATCCTGGTCGATGACGACCTGCGCAGCCTCGGTCTCGATCCGGAAAAGACCCTGGCCGCGAACCCGCCGGGCGAGTGGATCACCGCCTACAACAGCTGGATCACCGCAGCGACGAACGGACGCCATCCGGCAGCGTTCCTCGGCAGCGCCTACATCCTCGAAGGGCTCGCCGTGGAGCGCGCCGGCAAGGTGGCGAAGGCGCTGGTGGCGTCGAGCAGCATCCCGAAGATCGCCGAGGCCGTCACCTTCCTCGACCTGCATGCCGAGGCGGATGTCGGCCATGTCGATGACCTGGAGCGCGTCCTCGCCGGCCTCGACGACGCCACCGAGCGCGATGCCATCGTCATGACGGCGGCGGCGACGCGCGGCGCCTATCTCGGCATGCTCGACGAAGTAGCGAGGAGCCGCGCGACGGCTCACTGACGCGTCCACATGCCACCATCGTCAACCCGGGTTTCGCCGAAGGCGAAACCCGGATTCCACCCGAAATGCCAAGCCCGAGAAGCCCCGGAATGACGCCGGAGGATGTCCGAGAGGTCAGGGTTAAATGAACCGAGCCCCTTCGTGATGGCGACTAACACCACCGCATTCAGCAGCTACCGCGTCGCCAAGGCTAACACGGTGGCCGAGCTCGATATTGCCGCGCGGGTGCGCTGGCAGGTGTTTTCAGAGGCGATGCAGCTCGAGCCGGAGCTCCTGCCCGCGCTCCGTGAGATCAATGGCTTCGACGTCCTCGACACCACCGACAACTTCGTCTGCTACAAGGATGAGGAGGCAGTGGGTACCATCCGGCTGCTGCGCCCGAACCCGGCTGTGGCGCATGTGCAGCGCCTGCCCCTTGGGCTGCCGCTCGAACTGCAATGCCGCATCGAGGACATGCCAGCCCGCGCCCGAATCGCGGAACTTGGCCGAGCCGCAATTCTCATGGAGCATCGCGGCTCGCCGGCCATCGGCCGCCTCTACAAAGCGGCCTACGATGCCTCGCGACGCGACGGCATCAGCCATTGGATCGGCTTCAGCCTGACCGAGACCGACCTGCGCTCGGATACCGAGATCATCCTCTCGGTCCTGGCGCAGAAAGGCCGCACGGCGTCGCGGCCACGCCTGCGCTCGACGCTGCCTGAGTCAAACCACGTCCCGAGCCGACCGTTCTACACTGAGGAGCAGCGCCGGCTCGCGGCCGCTGGCCAGTTGGACGCACTGCCACTGCCGGCCATCGTTCGCTTCCTGCTCGGCATCGGGCTGAGTTTCGTCGGCGCGCCCATCTTCGAGCCGACCTTCAAGGAATACGTCCTGCCGATCATGCTGCCGCTCGACGATTTCGCGCGCTCGATCTTTGGCCGCAGGGCCATCGGGCGAGCCGCGGTCGCGGAGCGGGATCGGACGGCGGCGGCCTGATGCGCCGTCGCTGAGAGCTTCGTGTCCCGCGATCAATCGGTCAGCGCGCGCGCCTCTTCCGGCAGCATGATCGGGATGCCGTCGCGGATCGGATAGGCGAGCTTGGCCGAGCGGCTGATCAGCTCCTGGCGCGTGGCATCGTAGTCGAGCGACTGCTTGGTCAGCGGGCAGACCAGCAGCTCCAGGAGTTTGGGATCGACGCGGGTCGCCTCGACCGGCTGGGTTGTGTCTTCGGACATAGCTACGGCTCCTGTAACAGCGCGAGCGCTATAACGCGGGCGAAGTTCTCGCGCGCGGCAAATCGTGAGCGCGGCTCTGCCGTTATGGCAGGGCGACGGGGCGGTACCCGGAAGCCATTTCGGGCAACAGGGCGTCCATTCTCCCGACCCGCATTACGGGCGGTCTTGGGGACAACGCCCGGACTTCACTGCAAGGTCGGTTCGGAGCCGTCGCCACGCACGAGCTCCATCTCGGTGACCGCGATCAGCACCTCGGCGCGGGTTTTGAGGTCGGCGGCCTCCAGCATCGCCTGCTTCTCGCGCACGCCGAACGGGCTCATCATGCAGAGCGCGTTGACCAGCGCCTCGTTCGGCGCCTCCTCGATGCCGCCCCAGTCGACCTTGAGATCGTTGACCTCGACGAAATCGCGAAGCGCCTTGAGCACGCCGTCGCGGTCCACGGCCTCCTCGCCGGCACGCGGCTCGAAATCCGAAGAGAAGTCGTCGTAGGAGACCTGGCAGCGGCGATACGCCGTGGCGGCAGCCAATTCGCTTTCGATGCGGAAGCGGGCAACGCCGGTCAGCGAAATCAGCAGGCGTCCATCCCCCGTCTCGGCGTATTGCGTGATGCGGCCCGCACAGCCGACCTTGTAGAGCCGCGGTGCCATCGGCGGCCCACCACCCTCGGCGTCGGGCTGGATCATGCCGATGATCCGCTCGGAGCGGAGGGCGTCCTCGACCATGGAGAGATATCGCGGCTCGAAAATGTTGAGCGGCATCTGTCCGCGCGGCAGAAGCAGAGCGCCAGGCAGCGGAAAGACCGGGATAATGGCCGGGCAATCGCCCGGTCCCTTGTAGCCCGAATGCAGGCTCATCGGCCGGCCTCCCCGAGGCGCCGTGAATGGGTCATGAGAAGATCAGCGTCGAGAGTTGGCGGCGTCCGCGGATCGCAGCCGGATCCATCAGGCCCCAGGCCTCGAAGAACTGCAACAACTGCTTGCGCGCGGCCTCGTCGTTCCACGTACGGTCGCGCCGCGAGATGGCGACGAGTTGATCCACCGCCTCGTCACGCCTGCCATGGGCGTTGAGCGCGAGGGCAAGGTCGAACCGGGCCTGATGGTCATCGCCGTTCGCATCGACCTTGCTCTGCAACCCGGCCACATCGCCGAGGCTCTCGGCTTGTTCGGCGAGATCGAGCGCTGCGCGGACGCCGACGAGTGCCGGATCGGCAGCCTTGTCCGGCGGCACCATGTCGAGCACCCGCCGCGCATTCTCGGCCTGGCCGAGATCGAGCTGGCCCTTGGCGAGGCCGGCGAAGGCGCGGACGTTGTCCGGCTCCTCGCGGATGATGTGCGTGTAGATCTCGGAAGCTTGTGCGTGATCGCCTTCCCCAGCGAGCCGATCGGCCTCCTCCAGCAACTGGTCGATCTCCGAAGGGCCGATCAGGCGCATCACGAAGGCCTTCACCTCGGCCTCCGGCAGTGCGCCGCTGAACATGTCGACGGGCCGGCCGCGGTCGATCGCGATCACCGCGGGCACGCCCTGCAGGCCGAGCTGCTGACCGATCTGGCTGAACACGGCCGGATGCTCGTCCACGTTCAACCGGACGAGCTTCAGCTTACCACCCGCTCCCGTCACGACCTTTTCGAGGGTCGCCGAGAGCGTCTTGCTGGAGGGCGCGCGTGGCGACCAGAAATCGACGAGAACCGGCTGGTTCATCGACTCGGTGATCACGTCATCGCGGAAGCCGGCCGTCGTCGTGTCCTTGACCAGCCCGCCGGGACCGCCGGGAATGGCGCCGAGCGCGGGATCATCGGTGAGCATGGAGCCCTCGGGAGCAGTACGCATGATGTGAGGTTAGTCGCAGGGTTAGATGGGGTTCGATGGAGGTCTGACCAGATCAGCCGCTCGCAGCTTCGTGATGGCCGGGCTCAGGGCTTTGGAGCGTCCTTCGGCTTGGTCTCGGTGATGAAAATGCCTGCGTAGCTCTTGCCCTGCGAATTGGCCTCGCATGCGATCTGCGTCTTGCCCGGCTCCGGCGAAGAGAACTTGCAGGAGCCGACGCCGGGCGCAGGCGAGCGGACGATGCCCTCCTTGTTCGAGCGGCCGGGCGTGACGAGGTTGATCGGCTGAAGTTGCTCGGTGAGCTCGGTCGCCTCCTGCTGGGCGCCGCTGCCGGCAAAGCTCAGCGTCTGGCCATCCCAGGCGGAGAAGTCAAAGCTGGTGCGGGGGCCGGCGACCGTATTGGTCAGCTTTTCCTTGCAGTTCTGCGTGATGTCCTGGCCGGCGATGACGAGCTTCTCGCAGCGGCCTTCCATCGTCACGACAGTCTGTGCGCGCGCGCCGAAGGTGAGAGCCCCGAGGGCCGCCAGGGTGAACAGCGCGCGCAAGGTCGTCATGGCGTGGAAACCTGTTTGTTCGCAACGAAATGGTGTGAGTTCTGGGGTGCGATTGCCGCCTTTCAAGCGGCCGCCGCGAGTTCGACCGTCACCGGCACGTGATCCGAAGGCTTCTCGAGCCCGCGCAGATGCTTCTGGATCGAGGCCGAGACCAAACGATCGGCAGCCTGCGGCGAGAGCAGCAGATGGTCGATGCGGATGCCCGCATTCCGCTGCCAGCAGCCGGCTTGGTAGTCCCAGAAGGTGTAGAGCTTTTCGCGCGGGTCGCAGGCCCTGACCGCCTCGGTGAAGCCCTCGGCCAACAAGGCGCGGAAGGCGCGGCGGGTCGCAGGCAGGAAGAGCGCATCCTGGACCCAGTCCTGGGGGTTGGCAGCGTCCTCCGGCATGGGGATGACGTTGTAATCGCCAGCGAGCACCAGCGCCTCCTCGGTCTCCATCAGCCGGCGCGCATGCAGGCGCATCCGCTCCATGAAGGCGAGCTTGTACTCGTATTTCGGGCCGGGCGCCGGGTTACCGTTGGGCAGGTAGATCGTGGCGACGCGCACCGGCACCTCGCCTTCACCCACCACCAGGGCTTCGAGGTAGCGCGCCTGCTCGTCGTCCGGGTCGCCAGGCAGCCCGCGAAGCACCTGGGTCATCTCCAGGGGGCGACGGACCAGCAGCGCCACGCCGTTATAGGCCTTCTGACCCAGCGTCTCGACAGAATAGCCGGCGGCCTCGATCTCCTCGCGCGGGAAGGCCGGGTCCTGGCACTTCAGCTCCTGCAGGCAGACGACGTCCGGCTTGGCCTCGTCGAGGAAGGTGACGAGGTGGCCGATCCGCTGCTTGATCGAGTTGACGTTCCAGGTGGTGATCCGCATCGGGTGCCGCGTGCTCGCCGCCAGTGATCGGGCTGCCGTCATCGGGCCTTCGCGCCGCTCTGGCAAGGCGCGAGCGACGAAGGGCTTTGGACGATGGATGCTTCCTGGTTCGCGCCGGTGATGGCCTATTGCGAGCGCCTCGACGGCTCGTTCTGGGCCGAGCCACTGAACGCGGTCTCGAACGGCGCCTTCCTGGCCGCGGCCAGCGTCGCGGTGTTGCACGAACGGCGTGGCGACCGGCGCGATCCGGCTGCCCTGGTGCTCGCCGGGCTGGTGGCCGTGGTCGGGATCGGCTCGTTCCTGTTCCACACCCTCGCGAACCGCTGGTCGATGCTGGCGGACGTCATCCCGATCGGCCTGTTCATCTACGCCTACCTGCTGCTCGCGCTGCGCCGTTTCCTCGACGTGTCGTCCCTCATGGCGATCGTGGTCACGGTTGCCTTCGCGGCCTTCAACCTCAGCTTCAGCGCCCTGGCGGATAGGGTGCTGGGCCAATCGAGCGCCGCGCTCAGCAACGGATCGATCGACTACGTGCCGGCTGTGCTGGCGCTGGTGATCGTCGGGGGAGCGAGCGCGGTTTCCGGTGGTCCGGCGCGGCGCAAGGCAGGCCTGTCGCTTCTCGGCGTCGCCGTGCTCTTCCTGCTCTCGCTGGCCTGCCGGACGATCGACCACACGGTCTGCCGGGAGTTCGCCAGCGGGACGCACTTCCTTTGGCACCTGCTCAACGCGGCGGTGCTCTACCTGCTGATCGCCACCGCGCTCCGCTTCCGCGAGACCGAGGCTTGATCAGGCCGCTTGCAGGTGAAGCGCCTTCTTGGGGGCGCCGGCGATGTGGAAGGCTGCGGGGCGGTGGAACAGGAAGGATAGCCGAGTCCCGCTGATCAGCCTCGCGAACACCAGCGGCGTCACCACGGCCACCGCCGTCACGATCAGGCTGGCGAGGCCGATATCGAGATCGGCCCGCACCATCGCGGCGCGTGTTACGGCCATCGGCAGGAAGAAGGCGAGATAGATTACGATCGAGCGCTCACCGCAGGCGCGCAAGGCCCGCGTCACGGGGCCGCCGGCCTCGGTCAGCAGCGCAGCCACGGTCACGATCGCCATGGCGCCGAGGCTGCCGATGACGAGGCTGACGACGGGCAGGCTCGCCAATGTCGGATAATGCTCGAACCCCGTCGCGGTGAAGGCGAGCGCAGCGTTCAACACCGCCCAGAGCGCGAGCCCGGCCAAAGCCGGCCCGACACGGCTCCTCACCCACTGTGCGATGTCGAAGATGCGCTCGGCGAAGACGAAGCCGATCAGGAAGTAGACGTAGCGGCCGCAGAACTCCTCCAGCAGGTACGGCACGCCATGCAGCGGCAGGGTCTGAAGCACGGCCGCGCCGGCGATGAGCGCCAGCGGACGCACGCGCCGGTGCAGCAGCTTGGTGACCACCGAAAACACGGCGAGCAGGTAGATGAACCATAGGGTCGAGTAGGGCTCGACCAGCGCCCAGGCCAGGTGCAGGCCAAAGGCAGACAGTGCCCCAGCCGGGCCGTCGGTGCCCTCGATGATCGGGCCGGCCTTCACCACCGACTGGATCAGCACCCAGAGCATGTAGAAATACGCGAAATGCACGACGCGGCGGTCGGCGAAGAGACGCCAGTCACGGCCGATCACGCGGCCGATGAACAGACCCGAGAGCAGGAAGAAATCCGGGATTCGGAACGGCTTCGCGAAGGCCACGACGTGGTGCATGAAGCCCTCGCCGCCCATCGCCTCGCCCGTGCCGAGGGTGGAGTGCATCATCACCACGAGGACGATGCACAGGCCCTTGGCGACATCGACCCAGGCGCAACGGACAGCGTCGGAGGTCGCGAGGGTGCGGGGGGCGTTTAGCGATGCGCTCATGTCGATCGGGTCTGTTGGACAGGCCCATCGTGCGGCAGGATCGTTAAGGAGGCAGCCGGGCGGGGGCGCTCACCGCGAATGCGGAAAACACCGGGTTAAGAGCGATCGACGATCAGACAAATTCGTCTTTTGATTGAGACGTTTACGCGCGATCGACATGCAGTCACGTCGTCGACGTGGTTTGCTGGATGACGGCGAGACAATGCGATGATGCGGCGTCTCGGGCATAAGGCCGCCTCCCCGCGCGATAAAATCCGCCGGGGGCATGGCCCAAGATTGCACCCCGACCGATGGGGTGACGCGGGACGCCGTGGAACCTCACGGCGCACAGTGATCACAGACATATCCGGTTCCCCGGCGTCCCGCGGTTCCGCGCTGTTGTGAGGGGCGCGGGCCGGTTTTGCGTCACGATGCTCTCCAGAGCATTCGACCTGTCGCTCAACACGCCCCGGTGCGTGGCCTCTTGTGAAGCCCCATCCCGAGGAAGTTGCGTGGCACCTCCTTCCGTGCACGGCGCCTCCTAGTGGACGCCGCCGACAGCATCTCGGTGTCGCCGAGCCAGGGTCGGCCAATGCCCGGCGCATTTCCTCGCCGAACCCCGCCCTGGCAGGACGACCTTGCGTCGAAGCTCCGCCCGGGGCGGCAGCGGTTGAGGCCGCCGACGCGGGCATCGCCCGATCTCTCAAAGCACCGCCCTCAACCCTGCGGCGCTCCCCCGATGGTCCAGGAGACCAGTCGAGGCACACAATCATAAAATAGGATTTTTGTCAATATATGGGGACCATCGCCCGCGGCATCGCGGGCGCGGCGAAACACTGATGCGCTCAGATCAATGCTCGCGTTTCGCCGCACGCCGCCCACGCGTCATGCGTGTCGGGGCGTGAAAATCGTCGGGCTTGGTGCGGACCCAGGCCAGAAATCGCGCAATCTCGGGATCTTCGCGAAGCGCCGCCACGTCGGCGAGGCGGCGGGCGATCTCGGCCTCGCTATAGCGGGCGTGGATTGCCGAATGACAGATCTGGTGCAGCCGAACGGTCTCGCCGCGGGCGCCGCCCTTCAGCTTGGGCAGGAGGTGATGCAAGCTCTGGCGCGCCCGGCGCGGGATCGGCCGCTCGCAGAGCGGGCAGATCACCGGCGCGGCGACGTCCTGTTGCGCCCCGTCCTCGCTCCATCGCAGCGCGCGCCGTCCGACCAAGAGCCGCTCCATCCTGCTGCAGGCCACAGGCGAGATGGATCCGCGCATGGCCGCCGTCGAGAGTGCGGATCAGCGCGCCATGGCCCGGGCGGCCCCACAGGAACCCGGAATCTTCGCGCGGAACGACGCTTCCACCTCTCGGTCGCGCAGGCCGAGGATGGAGACGTGGTCGCCCGGGATCACTTCGATCTTCGCGCGCGCTCCCGCGGCGGCGGCGAGATCCCGGCCGAGTTCTGCCGGCACGATCGTATCGGCGGCGCCGTGCACGATGAGCACGGGGTCGCGCCCATGCGCGATCCGGCGATCAGAGCGATAGGTGTCGAGCAGGACCAGCCCCACCGGCGCATAGGGCACGTGCAGCGAGGCGGCATGGGTCATCGAGTCGAACGGCGCCTCGAGATAGAGCCCGAGATGCGGCTGATGCTCGCCGACGGCCACGGCGACGGCCGCGCCGAGCGAATGTCCGTGCAGCAGGATCGGCGAGCCCGGCGCCCTCTCGCCTACGAAGCGATACGCCGCCAAGCCGTCCTCGATCAGGCCGGTCTCGGTTGGCGACCCCGTCGAGCCGGTATAGCCGCGATAGGCAATGGCGAGCATGCCCCAGCCCGCTTCCGTCCAGGGCGCATCGGCGAAGCGCGCGGCATGCGATTCCGGCACCGAGCCGTTACCGTGGAAGGTGAGCACCACGCCGCAGCCCGGCTTCGGCGGTGCCCACAACCCGTGCAGGCGCTCGCCATCCGAGGTCGTCACCGTGACCGCCTCGGTGCCGGACGGCGCGGCCATGGCCTGGGGAACCGGCTGGAACGCGCCTGGATAGATCATCCGGCGCTGGTAGGCGGCGAGAACGCCGACCGCGGCGGCGTAGAGACTCAGGATGCCGAGGACGCCGTATCCGATGATGCGCATGGTCCTGTCGGGCTCGAGAACGCGGGGTGCTTACACCGCCTCGTGATCTCGCGGAAACCTTGACCTCTTCCCAAGACGGTCCCCGATCGGGCAAACCCCGGGCCAAAGCTCGGGCGTCGACTCAGGTGACCATGGTGCAGGTACCAGGAACCAGCAGACTGAGCGGGGCGGTCGCCCCGAGTTTCAACTTCCTGATGATCGTGCTGACCTTCGCGCTGGCGGGGCTGGCGATCCAGTTCGGCATCGGCGGTCAGAAGGGGCTCGCCTTCGTTTTCGTGCTCGCCGGCTGGGTGCTCTCGCTCTGCCTGCACGAGTTCGGCCATGCCTACATCGCCTGGAAGGGCGGCGACCACGAGATCGCGCAGACCGGATATCTCACCCTCGATCCGCGTCGCTACGTCGATCCGATCACCTCGATCGCCATGCCGGTCCTGTTCACCGTGCTTGGCGGCATCGGGTTTCCGGGCGGCGCCGTCTTCGTGAACCGGCAGTTGCTTCGCTCGCCGGTCTGGCAGAGCGCGGTCTCGGCGGCAGGCCCGGCGATGAACCTGCTCTTCCTGCTCTTCCTGCTTCTGCTCTACCAGTTCGCGGGCGAGGACGCCGACGCGATCCGCGCCGTCATCGCGGTCTCGGCGCTGTATCAGGGGACCGCGATCGTTCTGAACCTGCTGCCGATTCCCGGCCTCGACGGCTACGGCATCATTCGTCCGTGGATCCCCGAAGGCATGCGCGCGTCGGGCGATCACATCGCCCGGTACTCAGGCTTGGTCATCACCGGCTTGTTTCTGCTCTCGGGCGCCTTCGCCCGCTCGGTGTTCCGGGCCGGCCTCTGGATCACCGTGCATCTCGGCTTCTCACCGCAGGACGTGGTGGTGGGCTACCGTCTCATGCGGCTCTGGTAGGAATGCCTGCGCCGTTTCGAAGGCGCATTGACAAAGTCCTCCCAGACTCCGACTCTGGAACCGTTCCGAGGGGGGCCCCAAGACGGGGGCTGAGATTGGGCGCGTCGCCCTGACCCTTGAACCTGATCCGGCTCGTACCGGCGTAGGGACGGGAACTGATGGGCGGACGCGGAGAGCGCGTGGCCCCTCTTGCCGGATCGCCGCCGTAAATCGGGTCGCCTCCAACGCCAGGAGCGACAAGAATGAACGCACCCGTCCGTCCCAAGGACCTTCCGAACGGAACCCCCGCCAGCGTCACCACCGGCCCGATCCAGGGGTCGCGCAAGGTCTATTCCGCCGTCCCCGGACGCGACGACATCAAGGTGCCGTTCCGCGAGATCGTGCTGACCGATCCCAACGAGCCGTCCGTCCGGGTCTACGATCCGTCCGGCCCCTACACCGAGACCGACGCCCGCATCGACCTCGAGAAGGGCCTGCCGCTGGTGCGCGAGCCGTGGATCGCGAAGCGCGCCTACGCCACGGTCAAGCCGCGCGAGGTCAAGCCCGAGGACAACGGCTTCGCTGCCGCCGACAAGCTCGTTGCCCCCTGCCCTGCCGAGCGCGTCATTCGCCGCGCCGATGCGGGCCAGATGGTCACCCAGTACGAGTTCGCCCGCGCCGGGATCATCACCGAGGAAATGATCTACGTCGCCCACCGCGAGAATGCCTGCCGCGAGCAGATGCTGGAGCGCGCCCACGAGGCGCTCGCCGACGGCGAGAGCTTCGGCGCCTCGGTCCCGCCCTTCATCACGCCGGAATTCGTGCGCGAGGAAGTGGCCCGCGGGCGCGCCATCATCCCGGCCAACATCAACCACACCGAGCTCGAGCCGATGGCGATCGGCCGGAATTTCCTGGTCAAGATCAACGCCAATATCGGCAATTCGGCCGTCACGTCGTCGGCCGCCGACGAGGTGGAAAAACTCGTCTGGTCGATCCGCTGGGGCGGCGACACGGTGATGGACCTCTCCACCGGCCGCAACATCCACAACATCCGCTCGTGGATCGTGCGCAACTCGCCGGTCCCGATCGGCACGGTGCCGATCTACCAGGCCCTGGAGAAGGTCGGCGGCGATCCGCTGAAGCTCGACTGGGAGGTCTTCAAGGACACCCTGATCGAGCAGGCCGAGCAGGGCATCGACTACTTCACGATCCACGCCGGTGTGCGCCTCGCCTACGTGCCGCTCACCGCGCGCCGCACCACGGGAATCGTCTCGCGCGGCGGCTCGATCATGGCGCGCTGGTGCCTCGCCGGGCACCGCGAATCGTTCCTCTACGAGCGGTTCGACGAGATCTGCGACATCATGCGGGCCTACGACGTCTCGTTCTCCCTCGGCGACGGCCTGCGCCCCGGCTCGATCGCCGATGCCAACGACGCCGCGCAGTTCGGCGAGTTGGAGACGCTGGGTGAGCTCACCAAGATCGCCTGGGACAAGGGCTGCCAGGTGATGATCGAGGGCCCCGGCCACGTGCCGATGCACAAGATCAAGGTGAACATGGAGAAGCAGCTTCGCGAATGCGGCGAGGCCCCCTTCTACACCCTCGGCCCGCTGACGACGGACATCGCGCCGGGCTACGACCACATCACCTCCGGCATCGGCGCCGCCATGATCGGCTGGTTCGGCACGGCGATGCTCTGCTACGTCACGCCGAAGGAGCATCTCGGCCTGCCGAACCGCGACGACGTGAAGACCGGCGTCATCACCTACAAGATCGCCGCCCACGCCGCCGACCTCGCCAAGGGCCACCCGGCCGCGCAGCTGCGCGACGACGCCCTCTCGAAGGCCCGCTTCGACTTCCGCTGGGAGGACCAGTTCAACCTCTCGCTGGATCCGGACACGGCCCGCTCCTACCACGACGAGACCCTGCCGAAGGACGCCCACAAGGTCGCCCATTTCTGCTCGATGTGCGGCCCGAAATTCTGCTCGATGAAGATCACGCAGGATCTGCGCGCCGACGTGCTCGCCATGGAGGAGGCCGGCATCGAGATCGGCGAGGCCAAGCCGATGTCGGAGGCCGAGCGCAAGGCCGGCATGGCCGCGAAGTCCCAGGAGTTCCTGGAAGAAGGCGGCAAACTCTACGTCGACGCTGCCGAGTAGAACAGCCAAGCGTGTCGGCGTGCTCGGGAGGGCACGCCGGCCGCATTTGCCGACAAAAGTTCGAACGATCTTAACGCCGCATCAACACTACTCGAGGTTGGCGGGGGACAATTGAGTTGCGTTAAGTCTCCGGAGACCCCGCGCGCGGAATCCATAGGCGTTGCTCACTCGCACAATGGGAGCATGCCATGGAGCCGATTCGTTCAGTTCAGTTTTCACCGCCAGTCCCCGCCATCGATCCGCCTGCGCGCCCCAGCGGCGTCGGAGATCGCAATGACGGTGACCGCACTCTCGATCCCGCCGTCTCGCTCGACC
This sequence comes from Methylobacterium sp. C25, assembly GCF_021352225.1. Lineage (GTDB taxonomy): Bacteria > Pseudomonadota > Alphaproteobacteria > Rhizobiales > Beijerinckiaceae > Methylobacterium. Next base: position 326,943 of record NZ_JAAUVI010000001.1, read on the forward strand.
TAAGCCCGGAAGCCGCCAGCCGGCGCAGTGCCGAGGACGAGAGCCGCGGCTACGTCCGCGACAAGGACTCTGACTCGGTCGTCTTCCGCATCACCGACAAGGTGAGTGGCGACATCATCGTTCAGATCCCGAACGAGGTCGTGATCAAGGCGCGAGTCTACGGCCGCGAGCAGAACCCTCCGGTGGGTGAACGCATCGAGAAGCACGCCTGATCGGCGTGCACCTCATCGCTCCTGCGGGAGCTGAATTCAGGCTGCGGAAGGAGTCGGGCTGCCCTGCAGGCCGGCTGCGAGATGGTTGTTGAGTGAGACGAGCGCCTCGAGCTTGTGAGCGGCCGGCTCGATCATCGCGTCGATGATGGTGCGGAACACGAACACCGCGATGTTGGTGACGTTCTGGCGAATATCGTCGGGCAGCGGGTTGGCCGGGTCGGCGACTGCGCCGGCCAGGATCGTCCAGACCCTTTGATTGAACATCAGCGCTTCATTCAGAGCAGCGGAGCCCATGACCTCACCCGTGGTGAAGGCCTGGAGGCGTCCGGCGGCTTTGAGGAGAACGGCGGCTTCGGCTTCTCGAGGCGTCAGGGCGCTGCGAGCAACCCTTGCGTATGCGTTGGCCCCTTGCATCATCGCCCTGGCATCTCCTCGCTCGGACGGTAGACCCTTCCGGCATGCGAGTTCTGGCACGGGGAATATTAAAAATTGGATTCAGCATCCGGGCTTGCCGCAATGGCGCCCGGATGAGCGGCGAGAAATAAAACTCTACCTCGTGCGGCGCGACTGAGCCGGGACCCGGCCTGGATGATGAACTTTCTACTTGGTCTGGTTGCCGGCGGCCTGATCGCTTGCATCGCGACCATTTCCGCAGCGCGCCACCCGGACATCCAGGCCCGCCTCGGGCTCATCCCATCGGCCCAAGCCGCCTTGATCGAGCCACCGGTCCGGAAAGAGATCGCCTGCGCCCCTCCGGCCACACCGCAACCCTCGCAGGCCACCGCGGCGCAAGCCGACGCGCTCTTCTCGCGTCGCCGCTTCTGGTACGTCGCGCCCTGACGGAGCGGGTTCAGAAGCTGCGAACGAGGAGCATCAGCATCGTCGTCGCGACCGTGGTGCTGAGAAAGCCGCACAGGGCTGCAGCGAAGGACGGGCCGGTCGGGATCGTATCGGAAGCGCTGGTCATGGCCGTGCTCTTGAAATCGGTGCGTTGAGCGAATCGACGTCGTCTCGAACTTGACCGTGCCGTGTTTCGGGCTGGTCGGGCGTGCGGCGGCACACCCGATCACGGCCTCATCGAACAGCCACGCTCAATCGCAGCGGTTTACGTGCTTGGCGAGCCGAAGGTTTCGCAGTTCGCTGCGAAGATCGATCGAGGCGATATCTGCGCCGCAATCCTCGAAAGCGCCCTGCGCATCGTGGTAACGGTCACCGATCTCGTCGAGCGTGTCGCAGACACGGTCGTGACGCCCGAGGCGAGCCTCCTGGCGGGCCTGGTAGCGAAGCGCGCTCGCCTCCTCGACCTTGCGACGACCCTCGATACAGGAAGGGGCCGCGGAGGCAGAAGCGACGAACGGCGCGAGGAGGCTCACGGCGAGGCCGGCGGAAAGGATGGTGCGACGCATGGCAGGTTACTCGATGCGGTGACTGCGGGACCGGCCAATCGCCATCAATCACGGCGTGGCCGATATGAGCGGTTCCGAACCGATGAACGGTCAAGCTGCCGTTAGGTTCCGCTTTTTTCGAGCCGAGACTTGGCCGGAGACCGGCGTCTTCTGGAGGCCAGGATCGCGCTGAGCGTCACCGGTGCGAGGCCCTGCGCGTCAACTCCGACATCGTATTGCCGCGGCAACGGCGACAACTTGCCATGCGAATGTCCGTGGAGATTGATGACGCCCCGACCCATCCGGTTCCAGGTCCGGAAGGCGTAGTGGCAGAGCACCAGGCGGCGCCCCTCGACCTCGATCTCCGCATAGTGGCCGACCGAGGCCCAGCCCGGCGCATCCAGTGTCTCCGGCCCGTCGTTGTTGCCTACGATCAGGTTCTTGGTGCCGGCGAGCGCGCCGAGCAGTTCCCGAATCCGGTCGCGTTTCGGCCCGAGCGCGAAATCACCGAGGTGCCAGACCTCGTCGTCGGTTCCGACGACGCGGTTCCAGGCCTCGATCAATGCGGCGTCATGCGCGGCTAGATCCGGGAAAGGCCGCCGGTCGATCCGCAGGATGCGCGGGTCGCCGAAATGGGTATCGCTGGTGAAGTAGACCGCCAAGCCACGCTCCTCGGAACCCCGAGAAAACGCAGCGAGGCTGATCCTTGCTCCGCGCTCAGCGACCCGGGCTGAAGCGCAGCGGCACGGTGAAGGACAGGCTCGATCCGGTGAAGCCTGCGGGCGCCGGCGGCAATCCACCGCGCACGGCGGCGACCGCTGCGCTGTCGATGGCACCGATGCCGCTGCTTCCGGCAAGCCCGGCCCCGCTGACGGCGCCCGAACGGCTGACCGTGAAGCGGACCGACGCCACGCCGCCCGAAGTCCCGGCGGCCGCGTTGCGGTTCATGCGGCTGCGGATCGTGGCGGAGATCGATGCCTTCCAAGCGGCAAGTGCGTTGGGATCATTCCCCGCGGCACCCGACCGGCCGCCGTTGGAGCGCGCGGCAGAAGCCGCAGCGTTCTGCCGCCCTTGCGCGTCTCTGAAGGCCGCGGCACGGCGCGCCGCATCTTCCTTCGCCTTCGAGGCGGCAGCCGCAGCGCGGCGAACCTCGGCGGCCCGCTCCCTCGCAGCGTTGCGCTTGGCCTCCTGGATCTCCTCCTGGCGTTCCTCGATCGCCTCGCGGCGCCTCGCCTCGGCGGCGGCCTTGCGCTTGGCTTCGAGCTGAGCGGCCTTACGCTTCGCCTCCTGCTCGGCGGCGACCTTGGCAGGATCGGGCTCGACCTCCTTCGGCGGCTCCGGAGCCTGTGCGATCACGGCCGGCGGAGGCGGTGCAGTCTGCTCGGCTTCCGGAGCCGTCGAGGTAATGATCGACTCGACCGGCGGCGGCGGTGCGACGTCCGGCTCGACCTGCGCGGCCTCCTCGGGCTTCGCCTGAGTCGGGGTTTCGGCCACTTCAGGGGCCGTTGCCTCGGGAGGATCACCCACGGGCTTCGCCTCCTCGGGAGCCTCGATCTGGGCTGCCTGCTCTTCCGGCGCCTGGGCTTCCGCGGCCGTCATCTCGGGCGAGAGGTCGATGGTGATCTGCTGTTCGCCGGGCGGAGCCGCATGCGAGAGATTAAGGAACATCAGCCCGGCAAGCGCAGCGGCATGGACGACCAGCGCTACGACCAGGGCCGCAACGAATCCACTGTCACCGCGACCTGGATCGGATGTCGAAGCAAGCGTGGTCATCGGATCAGTTTGCCGTCCCGCTCGCCGGTGCAGGAGCGGCCGGAGCCGGAGCCGTATTGGCCGGGCCACCGGGCGATTGTGCGATCAGCGAGACCTTGGTGAAGCCCGCCTGACCGACGAGGCCCATGACTTCCATGATCTTGCCGTAGGGCACGTCGCGATCGCCGCGCACCAGCACGACCTGATCGGGGTTCTGCGCCTTCAACTCGCGCAGGCGCACCATCAGAGTGTCGTTGGTGAAGCCGTCCTTGGCGATGAAGGGATGGCCGTCCTTGTCGATCGAGACCTCGAGAGGCTTCTGCGACTGGGCCACCTTCGCGGCCGAAGTCTTCGGCAACTGCACGGGGACGCCTGTCGTCATCAGCGGGGCGGCGACCATGAAGATGATCAGCAGCACCAGCATCACGTCGACCATCGGCGTGACGTTGATCTCGGACATCGGGGTCGCGTCGAGGTCGTCCTCGTCGTCTCCGCCGCCTGCGCGGATCGAACCCATCGCCATGGTGTCTGCCCTCCTGGGCGGCGGCGCCGTCGAGGCTGCCGCGATCGATGTGGTTAGACGACCCCGATGCGCCGATGGACGGCTCGGAACGGTCGCCGGTGCTCGCTGGCCCGTGGCCGCGCGGAAAGATCGGCGCGGCCTGCCGGGGCTACTCGGCGGCGGCGCGGCTCGCGCTGCCGCGTTCGCGAGCCAGACGGTTGCCGAGGATGCCAATGCCGGACACGAAGGAGGATTGCAGGCGGCTGACGTCACCGCTGAGCTTGTTGTAGGCCATCACCGCCGGGATCGCGACGACGAGGCCGATGGCGGTGGCGAACAGCGCCTCCGCGATGCCCGGGGCCACGACGGCAAGGCTGGTATCCTGGCTCTTCGCGATGGACGAGAACGAGTTCATGATGCCCCAGACCGTGCCGAACAGGCCGATGAACGGCGCGGTCGAACCCGAGGTCGCCAGGAGCGGAAGGCCGGTCTGAAGGCGCTTCACCTCAAGGCTGAGGGCGGCGCGCATAGCGCGCTCGATGCGGTCGCGGCGCTCGGCGCGGCTCTCCGTCGAGTCCTGATCGCGCCAGGCTTCGAGGCCAGCCTGGACGATGTGACCAGCGATGCCCTTCTCGTTGGAATCCAGCGAGCCACCGGTCCGGACCTGCGCGTTGAACGCCTTCGCCTGGCTGCGCGCCTTCGCGAGCCGAACGATCTTCTCGAATACAACCGTCCAGCACGCGATCGAGGCGATGATCAGGACGACCATCACGCCCTTCACGATCGGATCGGCCTGCAGGAACAGGCCAAGGAACGAGAAGTCGGGCGTTGCAGCCTCGAGCGGCACGGCGGTCGGATCCATGTTCGGGCTCCTCAGGAGTAATCGGGTCGATGCAGGCCCCCCGAAGCCCGCATCATGGGTGCGGCCAGGGCCGCAGGAATCAGGCTAGCGCGCGAACTCTGTGCCGGTTTTGCTGCTCGTCTCGATCCGTTCGAGGCAGCTCTCGCGACTGGCCTCGCCGCCTTCGCAGGCGAGAACGTCGTTGAGCAACACGCGACCGATCTTCGGGCAGGCGATGCCGGGGAAATCGAACAGGCGCACCACGGTTTTGCGCTCCTGGACCGGGCCGAGCTCGACCGCGAGGCGCTTCTGGGCGACGCCCTCGGTGTCGAAGGCGAAGAGATCGACCTTCAGCGACTTCAAGGCCGAGCCCTTGGCGTTGTCCACGAGCAGATAGGTTCGGCAATTCTCGCCTGCGGGTTCGAGGCGGTTCAGCTCGAGCTTGAGCGCCGGCCCGGCAGATGCAGCCGGCTTGGCATCCTGGGCAACGGCGGCACCCACCAGCACGGAGCCGAGCAGGCAGCCTGTGAGGGCGATGCGCCCGACGCGACGAGAGAGCTGTCCGTTCATTGCCCCTTCGAACTCCTGCACCACGGTGACTGTCCTCCTGTCGGCGGCGGCCCTTGAGATAGGCCTGCCCCATCGAACCCGTCCCCGGCGCCCGTCAGAAGAGGGGCGGCGCATCGGAGCGGCGCTCCCGTGCCGGATCGGCCGGTATCCCTGTCCGGATCCGTTGCTGCCGGGACGTGCAGGTCGGGCGGACGGAACCGCTAGAGACCGCCATAACCGAGGACAACCCGCGTCGGAGCAAGAGATCGAATAAGTAAAGCCATCCGGCACCGTCGGGCGGCGTCGGATGGCTGTGCGCTGCAGTAACCGAGAAGCAGTGAGCCGATCAAGAGCTGCCGCGAAAGTCAGAGTAATTCCAAACTGTTATTCAGGCTTGGCTGAATTCGGCGAGAGCGGTTATGCCAAATTATCCCGTAACAATCTGCCATATGATCCCGACTCTCTTCGGCGTGTGGTCGCCGCCGAAAGCACTGGGACGAGGCAGAGAACAGGTCGTGATTCGATCCGTTTCGACGTCCCCTACCGCGCAACCGACTAAAGCGCGAAACGAAAAAGGCCGGGGCTTTCGCACCCGGCCTCTTATCGGAACGGAAAAGCCAGCCCGAGGCTGGCCTCATCGTTTTGGTTGGTCGGAGTAGCAGGACTTGAACCTGCGACCCCCTGTCCCCCAGACAGGTGCGCTACCGGGCTGCGCTATACTCCGTCACGTCCGTCCCGATACCCCCGAAGGGTGACGGCGCTCTTAGCTTCGCGCCGGGTCGGGCGCAACCCCGAATGGCGGCACACCGTGGTCGTCGCAAGGGCCGGATCGGGCTAAGGAGCGACCGTCGGCGTCGGCCGGCACCACCCCGCAACAGCGGAGCCTCATGTCCTCGCGTCCCATCGCCTTTGATCTCACCCGGCTGATCACGCGGCTGCGCCATGCCAGCCCGACGGGCATCGACCGGGTCGATCTCGCCTATGCGCGCCACGTCCTCGCCGGCGGGGGACCACGCTACGGAGTGGTGACCAGCGCAGTCGGCCCGCGGGTCATCGACCGGGAGCAGGCGAGCGCCATCGTCGAGGCCGTCGCGGCGGGCTGGGTCGAGGACGTGCGACCGGAAGACGATCCGGTCTATCTCCGCCTGATCGGCGCACATGGCGAAAAACGCGCTGGGGCCGGCAGCGCCCGCCGGAGTGCCCTGCGGCGCCGGCAGATCCAGGCGGGGACGAGCCTTCGGATCCTTCGGGGCAGCAGCATCGACGCCCTGCCGCCAGGCACGATCTATCTCCATAGCTCGCATCTGCGCCTCGACCTGCCGGGACGGTTCGACTGGCTTTACGAGCGCCAGGACATCAAGCCGGTCTTCTTCGTCCACGACCTCATCCCGATCTCGCATCCGGAATACGGACGCCCCGGAGAGGCTGCCCGGCACGAGCAGCGGATGAAGAGCATCGCCCGGCACGCTGCAGCGGTGATCGTGAATTCTGCCGATGTCGGCGCCCGCTTCGCCGCGTATCTCGCCGCCAAGGGCTTCGCGCCGCGGCCGATCACCGTGGCGCCGCTCGGCGTCGAGCCGATCTTTTCGGCACTCGACGGGGATGCCCCAGCCTTCGAGCGGCCGACCTTCCTGATCTGCGGCACGATCGAGTCCCGCAAGAACCATCTGCTGCTCCTGCAGGTCTGGCGCGATCTCGCGGCGCGGCACGGAGCAGCGACACCGCGCCTCGTCATCGTCGGCCGACGCGGCTGGGAGGTAGAGAACGTCATCGACCTGCTCGACCGCTGCCCCACGATCGCCCCGCACGTCACCGAGATCACCGGCCTCTCAACACCCGGCCTCGCCCGGCTCATGCGCGGCGCGACGGCGCTGCTGATGCCCTCCTTCATCGAGGGCTACGGGCTGCCAGTGGTCGAGGCGGCCGCGAGCGGCTTGCCGGTGGTCGCCTCGGACATCCCTGTGCATCGCGAGATCGGTGGACATTACGCCCAGTTCCTCGATCCCCTCGATGGGCCGGGCTGGCGACGGGCCATCGAAGATCTGAGCGCGCCCAATTCCGGTCTGCGGGAATCGCTGGCCGCGCGGCTCGACGGCTTCGCGCCGCCGAACTGGCCCGATCACCTCGTCAAGCTGGACACGGTGCTGGCGACGCTCAGCCAAACCTGAACGATAGCGCAGCTTGCCTCAAGCTGGGCTGACGAATATGAAAAAACGTCACCAGCCCGCGGCCGCCTTCGGCCGCCTGGGTCTTCCCCCTACGCTCCGACCGGCGAGGCTCGCACGCGATGACGATCGTCGATCTCGACCGCGAAACCGTTAAACAGGGCTTGGCCGATGGGTCGATCCTGTTGATCGACGTGCGCGAGGAGCACGAATTCGCAGCCGGGCGTATCCCCGGCGCCGTGTCCTATCCGCTTTCGGAATTTGATCCGGCAACGCTCAAGGCTCTGATCGAGGGCGACGAGCGCCGGCCGGTCTTCTCCTGCGCCTCCGGCGTCCGCTCCATTCATGCGATCAATGCGGCCCGGCAAGCCGGGATCGACGTCAGCGAACATTACAAGGGCGCGTTCAAGGACTGGTTCGCCTCCGGCGAGCCGGTCGAACGCTGAGCCGACCGCCAGGGTCGGGGACGGCGCTGGGGACGCGTGCCGATCATCCCCGACTCAGACGCCATTGCCGGCGGCAATGTGCGCAACCGCACAACACGACCCATCCCGAGCCTCTAGCGCGGGACCAAGGGAACATTAAAAATGCGTAACCTTCGGGTCTTCAGCCTTTTCACCATCGGCCTCGGTGCCGCGCTCGCTTCGCAGTCGGCGCTGGCGCAAGCTCCCGGCATGCCGCCGCCCGGCGTCACGGTCGCCAAGCCCGTGGTGAAGGAGATCGTCGAACAGGACCAGTATACTGGCCGCTTCGATCCGATAGAGCAGGTCGACATGCGCGCCCGCGTGACCGGCTACCTGGACAAGATCATGTTCCAGGACGGCGCGGACGTGAAGAAGGGCGAAACGCTCTTCATCATCGATCGTCGTCCGTACAAGGCGGCCCTCGAGCAGGCTCAGGCCGCCCTGACCTCCGCCAAGGCCCGGTTGTCGTTCTCGCAGACCGATCTCGAACGCGCCCAGGTGCTCGCGAAGGGCGGCAACATCTCCGAGCAGGTCACAGACCAGCGCCGGCAGGCCTCGCAGACCGCGCAGGCCGACGTCGACAGCGCCGAGGCCGCTCTGCGCAATGCCCAGCTCAACTACGACTTCACCGAGGTGAAGTCGCCGATCAACGGGCGCATCAGCCGGCGTCTGGTCACGGAAGGCAACATCGTCAGCGCCGACCAGACGCTGCTGACGACGATCGTCTCGCTGGATCCGATCTATTTCGGCTTCACCGTCGACGAGCAGTCCTTCCTCAAATACCAGACGAGCATCGGCATCGGCATGGGCGTGATCCAGCGCGGCAAGGGCGCAGCGGTCATGATCGCGCTGAGCGGCGAGAAGAAGCCGACGCACAAGGGTACGCTCGACTTCGTCGACAACCGCGTGGACAACCAGACCGGCACGGTGCTGCTGCGCGCCACCGTTCCGAATGCCGACAGCTTCATCAAGCCTGGCCTGTTCGGCATCGTCTCGATGCCGGCGACCAAGCCCTACCAGGGCGTCCTGATGCCCGATGACGCGATCTCGGCGAACCAGGACAAGCGGATCGTCTACATCCTCGGCGAGGGCAACAAGGTCACCGCCAAGCCCGTCACGCTCGGCCCCATCGTCGACGGCTATCGCGTCATCGCCGACGGCCTGAAGGGCGACGAGACCGTGGTGATCAACGGCATCGCCAAGATCCGCCCGGGGATGGAAGTGAAGCCCGAGACGAAGCAGCTCCCGCCGACGAAGGAATGAGGCGCCTACCCGTGTCCTGCGGCCCGGCGGCGAGAGGTTAGCCGATGCGTTTTGCCCACTTTTTCGTCGACCGGCCGATCTTCGCTTCGGTCACGTCGATCATCTTCCTGATCCTCGGCTTCGTCGCCTACGAGTCGCTGCCGGTCTCGCAATATCCCGAGATCGTGCCGCCGACGGTGACCGTGCGCGCCTCCTTCCCCGGCGCGAATGCCGAGACGGTGGCGGCGACGATCGCGACGCCGCTCGAGCAGGAGATCAACGGCGTCGACAACATGCTCTACATGACGTCGTTGTCGACCAACGACGGCAACATGCTGCTGACCGTGACCTTCAAGGTCGGCACCAACCTCGATATCGCGAACGTTCTCGTCCAGAACCGGCTCTCGGTGGCACAGCCGCGCCTGCCGCCCGACGTGCGCAACCTCGGCGTCACCGTGCGCAAGGCCTCGCCCGACCTGATGCTGGTGGTGCACCTGCGCTCGCCGAACCGCACCTACGACCAGAATTATCTCGCCAACTACATCTACCTGAATATCCGCGACGAGCTGCTGCGCCTCGACGGCGTCGGCGACATCACGATCTTCGGCGGCAACGAATATGCCGAGCGCATCTGGATCGACCCGAACAAGCTCGCGGCCTACGGCCTGACGACGACCGACGTCGTCACTGCGCTGCAGGAACAGAACGTCCAGGTCGCGGCCGGCCAGCTCAACGGACCGCCTGCCGCCACGGGCGCAGCCTTCCAGTTCGTCGTCCAGTCGCAGGGCCGCTTCAAGACGCCGGAAGAATTCGCCGACGTCATCGTCAAGGCCCAAGATGGACGCCTCGTGCGCGTGAAGGACGTGGCCCGCGTCGAGATGGGCCAGAAGGACTACACGACGAACTCGTTCCTCGACGACACCCCGGCTGTCGGCATCGGCGCCTTCCAGCGCCCGGGCACCAACGCCCTCGACGCGGCGGCCTCGGTGAAGGCCGTCATGGAGCAGGTGAAGAAGAACTTCCCGCCCGACGTCGAATACGCCATCGCCTACAACCCGACCGAGTTCATCGAGGAGTCGATCCACGAGGTCTACAAGACGCTGTTCGAGGCGGTCGGCCTCGTCGTGATCGTGATCCTGGTCTTCCTCCAGAGCTGGCGCACGGCGCTGATCCCGGTCATCGCGATCCCCGTGTCGCTGGTCGGCACCTTCGCGGCGATGGCAGCGTTCGGGTTCTCGCTCAACAACCTCACCCTGTTCGGGCTGGTGCTCGCCATCGGCATCGTCGTCGACGACGCGATCGTCGTGGTCGAGAACGTCGAGCGCAACATGCAGGAGGGCCTGTCGCCGGGCGAGGCCGCGCACAAGACCATGGACGAGGTTGGATCGGCAGTCCTCGCCATCGCCCTGGTGCTTGCTGCGGTGTTCATCCCGACCGCGTTCATCCCCGGCATCTCGGGCCAGTTCTACAAGCAGTTCGCGCTCACCATCGCGGCCTCGACGATCATCTCTGCCTTCAATTCGCTGACCCTGTCGCCGGCGCTTTGTAAGCTGTTGCTGGTGCCGCACCATGATCGGCCGAAGCCGAAGTTCTTCCTGACGCGGTTCGTCAACTGGCTCGCGGATTTGTTCAATCGCGGCTTCGACGCCGTGTCGAACTTCTACGCAGGCACCATCCGGGTCCTGACCAGTTCCATCATCGGCCTGCTGTTGATGCTGGTGGTTTATGCCGGCGTCATCTTCGCGACGCTGCATCTGGCGAAGACGGTGCCGACGGGCTTCATCCCCGATCAGGACCAGGGCTATCTGATCGGCGTGGTCCAGCTCCCCTCCGGCGCCTCCCTCGATCGGACGACCGAGGTCATCAACAAGGCCGCCGCCATTGCCCGAAAGGTCGACGGCGTGACCCACTCGGTCATCATCGCCGGCTTCGACGGTGCGACCTTCACCAACACCACCAATTCGGGCGTGATGTTCCTCACGCTCAAGGGGGCCAAGGAACGTGCCGAGACCGGACGCAGCGCCATGGTCATCACCGGCGACGTCCTGAAAGCCACCGCTGGCATCCAGGATGCGCGGATCATCGTGATCCCGCCCCCGCCCGTGCGCGGCCTTGGACAGGGTGGCGGCTTCAAGATGCAGATCGAGAGCCGGCAATCCTCTGCGATTGGCCCGCTTCTGGCCTCGACCGGCGAGGTCCTCGGGCAGGCCAATGCCGACCCGAACCTGACGCGCGTGTTCACGACCTTCACCAACGACACACCGCAATACTATCTCGATATCGACCGTACGGTCGCGCGCATGCTGAACGTGCCGCTCGCCAACGTTTTCAACACGCTGCAGGCGGCGCTCGGCGGAACCTACGTCAACGACTTCAACACCTTGGGCCGCATCTACCAGGTGCGTCTGCAGGGCGATGCGATCTACCGGCAGTCGCGGCGCGACATCGAGCAGCTCAAGGTCCGGTCCTCGACCGGGGCGCTGGTGCCGCTTGGGACGCTCGCCAACATCAGGGAGATCACCGGCCCGCAGATCGTGCAGCGGTTCAACCTGTACTATTCCGTGCCAGTGCAGGGCGTGGCGCGGCCGGGCATCTCGACGGGTCAGGCGCTCGACGCGATGGAGGCCGTCGCCAAGCGCGTTCTACCGGACGGGTTCGCCTACGACTGGACCGAGATCGCCTTTCAGCAGAAGGCCGCCTCGGGTACCGGAGCCTACGTCTTCGCGCTCGGCGTGCTGCTCGTCTTCCTCGTGCTCGCGGCACAATACGAATCCTGGGCGCTTCCGCTGGCGATCCTTCTCGTCGTGCCGACGGGCGTGCTCGCCGCGCTCTTCGGCGTGCAGCTTCGGGGGCAGGACAACAACATCCTGACCCAGATCGGCCTGATCGTGCTCATCGGTCTCGCCGCGAAGAACGCGATCCTGATCGTGGAATTCGCGCATGACATCGAGGAATCGGAGCGCAAGGGTCCGGTCGCTGCCGCTGTCGAGGCGTGTCGACTGCGTCTGCGCCCGATCCTGATGACGGCGTTCGCCTTCATCCTCGGCACGCTGCCGCTCGTCATCGCCACCGGCCCCGGTTCAGAGATGCGTCAGGCACTCGGAACGGCCGTGTTCTTCGGCATGATCGGCGCGACCTTCTTCGGTCTGTTCCTTACGCCGGTCTTCTACGTGGTGATCCGCCGCTTCGTGATGTGGATCGCGAAGATTCGCGGGAAGACCGAAGGAGACGATACGCATGGAGCTCGCCCGGCACACGGGTGAGCCACGTCTCGAACCAAAGCCGAGAGGCATGCAAAAAAGGCCGGCGAGCACGAAGCTCGCCGGCCTTTTTGGTGTCCGACGCGAGAGGCGCGAAGCCCTCGCGGCCGGTGTTCCTAGAAGAACGGGCGCGGACCGTAGAAGCCGTAGGGACGGTAGTACGGACGCGGGCGGTAGTAGCCGTAGGGACGATAGACTGGGCGGCCATAGAAGGGCCGCGGGCCATAGAAGTTCGGGCGGCAGACGCCCCATGGGTTCGGGTGGAATCCGGGGCCGCAACCGCCGGCCACGCGCTCGACATTGGCGCCGTCCGTCGCGCCGATCAGCCCTGGGCTGAGCGGGGCTGCACTCGCCGACGTCGCGAGACCGAGCCCGGCCGCGAGCGTCGCCGCGGTCGCGAAAATCTTCAGGTGCGTCATACTGGGACCTCCTCAACCATCCGGCATGCGGCGACCGCTGCCGGAGACTGAATCAAACACGGTTTTCCCTGAACGCCCGCTGAGCCGATCACGGCAACATCATGTTGACCATCGGCGCCAGCACGAGACCCGCCAGGAAAGCCACGGTGAGGAGCCGGGTGTATTGATTGCAGATAACCATGGGAACCCCCGCGGCTGGCCACGATCGGCACGATGCCAAAGCTGTGATCGTGCCGTCGTCGGCGCGTCTCGATTGCGCGGGTCTTGTTTCTCAGATCGGCGAGGTCTTGGTGGTGTTCCGGCACACGCGACACCGCCAAGCTCACAGATTTAGCCGGCTTTGCGCTGACGAAGGTGGGACGGCGGATTCCCTCCAGTCCCCGCGCGTCCTACATCGGGCGTGATGACAGCAGAATTCGCGCTCGATCCCCGCCTCCAGGCCGACACTGTCGCGGTGGGCGATCTCGCCCTCTGTTCCGTCCTGCTGATGGACGATGCCCGCTTCCCGTGGCTGATCCTGGTGCCACGCCGGGAGGATGTGAGCGAGCTGACCGATCTCTCGGCGGAGGATTCGGCGCTGCTGATGGAGGAAGTCCGCATCGCCATCGGCGTGATGCAGGCGCTGTCGAAGCCGGACAAGGTCAACGTCGCGGCCCTCGGCAACGTGGTGGCGCAGCTCCACGTCCATGTCGTCGGTCGGTTTCGCTCAGACCCGGCCTGGCCCGGACCGGTCTGGGGCGTCGGGACGCGTAACCCCTACCCCGCCCATGCCCGTGCGCAGCTGGTCGAGCGCGCCGGCGCCCTCTTCGCGGCGGCCTGACCATGACGGACGCCTTCGACCGCCTCGGCTTCGTGAAGAGCGCGCTCGTGCGCCACAGCGCCGAGCGAGAGCATGTCGCGATCCCACCCATCGACGCGCCGGGGACTGGCATTCTGCTGTTTGCCGGCGACCGCGTGATCCTGCGCTCCGGTGAGCCACCGACGGCCCTCCTCACGCCTGACGACTTTGCGCCGCCCCTACGCGAAGGCCTCATCGTGTTTCTCGGCCGGGCGGAAGGCCGCCCTGTCTTCGCCGTCGCGCTGCCGGAGGAGGCGGTCGAGGGGTTCTTGGAGCCCACATTCCGTGTTTCGGACCTGCGCGGCGTCGCGGCCGAGGGCGCAGTGGCAGCTGAAGAACTCGGCCTGCTCGCGACGGCGAAATCCGTGCTCGCATGGCATGGCCGCAATGGATTCTGCGCCAATTGCGGAACGGCAACCGAGGTGAAAGCCGGCGGCTTCCGGCGTGAATGCCCGGCCTGCGCGATGCATCACTTCCCGCGCACCGATCCCGTCGTGATCATGCTGGTGCGTCGCGGCGATACCTGCCTCATCGGGCGCGGCCCGCATTTTCCGGGTACCATGTATTCCTGCCTCGCCGGCTTCGTGGAGCCAGGAGAGACGATCGAGGATGCGGTCCGGCGCGAGACCTTCGAGGAAACGGGGGTCGTTGTCGGCGCGGTCCGCTACCGCGCCTCTCAGCCCTGGCCATTCCCCTCCTCGCTGATGATCGGCTGCATCGCCGAAGCGACGAGCGAGGCGATCACCATCGACCCGCTCGAGCTCGCCGATGCCCGATGGGTGTCGCGAGACGAGTTGCGCACGATGTTCGACGGCAGCCACCCCGAGGAGATCACCGCGCCGAAGCCGTTGGCGATCGCTCATCTGCTGTTGCGTGATTTTCTGGATGAGCGCGTCTGAGGATCACAGGATCCTGTGATCAGATCTCGACTGGCGCGCCGTGCCCCGTGCCGACGCCCTGCGGATCGAAGGCCACGCTCTTCACGATGGCGAAGACCTCACGACCCGGTGCCAGATCGAGATCCCGCGCCGATGCCCGCGTGACCCGCGCGGCAAGGATCGCGCCGTTGCAGTCGATCTCGACCATCACCGAGGCGCCGGTCTCGCGCATCGTCGTGACCTGCCCCGGGAAGACGTTGCGGGCGCTGAGCCCGTGCGGTGGCTCGGTCGCGATCAGCACGTCGCGGGCCGGAACACGCAGACGAACCTCGTTTCCCGGAGCGGCGCCGAGCCGAGGCACTGTGAGCGGACCGGCCGGTCCGCTCAGCCGCGTCAGGCCGGTCGCCTCGTCATGCGCGGCGACGGTCATGTGCAGGATCGCGCCGGCCTCGGCCGCGTCGGGAATCAGGTCGGGCCGGCGCAGGACGGCATCGGCCGATCCGCTCGCCGCGACGCGCCCGGCTTCCAGCACGACCACGGTGGAGGCGAGCCGCGAGACCTCGGCGACCGAGTGGCTGACATAGACGATCGGCACGCCGGCCTCGTCGCGCATCCGCTCGATATACGGCAGGATCTCGCTCTTGCGGGATTCGTCGAGCGCCGAGAGCGGCTCGTCCATCAGGAGCAGACGTGGCTTCGACAGCAGTGCCCGGCCGATCGCCACGCGCTGGCGCTCGCCGCCGGAGAGCCCTGCCGGGTGCCGCTCCAACAGGGGGCCAATGCCGAGCATCGCGACGAGGTTGTCCACCTCCGCTGTGGAGGTTTCGATGCCGCGACGGCGCGCGAACCAGCGGCCGAAGCCGAGATTGTGCCGGACGTTCAGATGCGGCAGCAGTCGCGCCTCCTGAAAGACGCAGCCGATCCGCCGGCGGTGCACCGGCACGCGGAGATGGCGCGCGCTATCCAGCAGCACTGTGCCGTCCACGGCGATCCGTCCATTGTCGGGCTGAGCGAGCCCGGCGATCAGGTGGATCACCGTACTCTTGCCGGAACCCGAGCGCCCGAACAGGGCGGTCAGCCCGGCACCGGCACTGAAGGCGACGTCCAGGGCGAATGAGCCGCGGCGCAGCGAAAGCTCGACGTCGATGGTCATGAACCGAGCGCCCCGCGCCGGACGTTGTCCGAAACCACAGCCAGGAGCCCTCGATGATCGTCGTCCACCACCTGGAGAACAGCCGCTCGCAGCGCGTGTTGTGGCTCCTGGAGGAACTCGGCCTCGCCTATGACGTGAAGAAGTATGCCCGCGATCCGAAGACCATGCTGGCGCCCCCGGAGCTTCGCGCGGTCCACCCGCTCGGTAAGTCGCCGATCCTCGACGACGACGGCACGATCGTCGCGGAATCGGGCGCCATCGTCGAATATCTGACCGCCCGCCAGGGGGGAGCCCTGGCACCCGCCTCCGGTACGCCCGATCACCGGCGCTACACCTATTTCCTGCACTACGCGGAAGGCTCCGCGATGCCGCCGCTTCTCCTCAAGCTCGTGTTTTCGCGGCTCGCGCCGGGAAGTCCGGCGCTGGTGCGCCCGCTGGTCCGGGCGATCTCGGCCAAGGTCATGGGCAGCTTCGTCAATCCGGACCTGCGCCGCCACGCCGCCTACTGGGAGAGCGAACTCGCCGACCGTCCCTGGTTCGCCGGCGATAGCTTCACGGCCGCGGACATCCAGATGAGCTTCCCGCTCGAAGCCTTTGCCTCGCGCGGCACCGGCGCGGGTCCGAAGGTGACGGACTGGCTGGCGCGCATCCATGCGCGCCCCGCCTATCGGAAGGCGCTGGAGAGGGGCGGTCCCTACGCCTATGCGTGAGGCCGCGCTCACTCCGCCAGCCTCCGACCGAGTCTCCGCGCCAGCAGTTCCGACAACAGCAGGGCGATCATCGACAGCCCGATCGAAATCAGGGTCAGGCGCATGGCCGCGGGCTCGCCGCCGGGCACCTGGGTCAGGGTGTAGATTGCCGACGGAAGCGTCTGCGTCTCGCCAGGGATGTTCGAGACAAAGGTGATGGTGGCGCCGAACTCGCCCATCGCCTTGGCGAAGGCGAGCACCGATCCTGCGAGAATGCCGGGCAGGCTCAGCGGCAGCGTCACCACGAGAAAGACCACGAGCGGCGATGCGCCGAGTGTCGAGGCTGCCTGCTCCAGCTTGGCATCCACCGCCTCGATCGAGAGTCGCATCGCCCGGACCATGAGCGGAAAGCCCATCACCGCGCAGGCGAGCGCAGCGCCGGTCCAGCGGAACGAGAACACGATGCCGATCTCGTAGAGCCAGGCGCCGAGAGTGCCCTTCCGCCCGAAGGTGACGAGGAGCAGGTAGCCCGTCACCACCGGCGGCATGATCAGCGGCAGGTGGATCAGTCCGTCGAGCAGGGCGTGGCCGGGGAACCGCTTGCGGGCGAGCAGCCAAGCCATTGCGAGGCCGGGAACGAGGCTCGCCAGGGTTGCCACTGCGGCAACCCGCAGGCTGAGCATGACTGCGGTCCATTCGTCGGGAGTCAGTCCGAAGCGGTCCAAGGTGCGGTGTCGGCTCTCAGCGGGGATGTGCGCTGTATCAGCCCGGACACAGCCCGTCAGTCAACGTTTCGAGCGCCAAGCATCGATGCTTGCCGTGCATCGAGGGGGCTGGCCTTGCGCATGAGCGTGGCGCGGGCCGTCTCGATGGCGATGGTCGCCGCGCCCATCGTGCGTGCCTCGACATGGCGATGCAGTGCGAAGCGCGCGACTTCGGCAGCAAGCCCGTCGATCTCGTCGGCGAGGGCCGTGAGACGTGCGGGCTCCGAGGCCTCGCCGGCCTGATCACGGATTTCGAGCAGCCGCTCCGTGGCGACCTCGATCCGCTCGCGGCGCACGCGCGACAGCCGCTGCCTGAGCCAGGCGAGGATCGAGCCGATGCCGCCGCCGAAGAACGCGATGAGGTAGATCCAGGTCTCGTAGCGCTCGATGAAGCTCTCCTGCTCGCGCTCGAAATAGTCGATCGCGCCGGGATGGATCGGCAGTTTGGCGCTCGTCGCCTCGGCGGTGGTCTCGTAGGCGGGCGCGCGGATAGCGTTCGCAGCCGAATTGGAAGCCGCCAGGCCGCCGCGCATCTCGAAGAGGTGCTGCGTCACCGAGGCCGCCACGCTGCGGGAGAGCGAGTCGCGTGCCATCAGCCGGTAGGTGGCGCCGATCGTGGTGATGTCCTCTGCGGGAAGCCGGGGATTCCCGCCGAACAGCCCGGCCGGAATCGTGACCGCGGAGAGCTTGGGCATCCGCTCGGCAAGCGCAGCGGTGTCCTGCTCGCCGATCAGTCGGACCTGATTGTCGGGACTTGCCTGCCGCACGATGCCGACGATGCGCCTCGCAGCAGGTGTGGTCGGCGTCGTTACGGTGACGACGGCGTCGATGCGCTTCTCCGACAGGGCCGTCGCTAGATCCTTCTCCTCCAATCCAATCAGGGCGACCCCGTCTACGGGGACGGGCTCGGCGGCGACCGTGATGCCGTCATGCTCCAGAAGCTCCGAGATCAGGGTCTTGTCGGCCGTGCGCTGCGCGATGAAGCCTAGGCGTTTCCCGGCGAGGTCGGGCATCGCAGCGATGCCGGATGCCTCCGGGGTGATCACGAGCACCGCCTGCTCCCGGAGGACTGCCAGCGTCAGGCCGTTCTCCGGCAAGGATATGTCGGGCCGGACGACGGCGAGATCGACGGCCTTCGTCCGCAGGGCCTCGGCGCTCTCGCGCACGCCATCGAAGGGCAGGATCTTGAGCCGGATGTCCTTGTTGCGAGCCCTCAAGGCCTCGGCATAGGCCTGGAGCAGCGCCGGCTCGGTGCCGCCTTTCGGCGCGACCGCAACTTTCAGGGTGGTCGCCCGTGTGGCGTAGAAGGTTGTGAAGCTCGCGACGGCCACGGCCGCGGCGAGGACGAGAAAGAGCGCCTCCCGCCGGATCCTCAATCCCACCATCGACCTCGTCGCCGCTCCCTGGAGCCAACGAGATAGGGTCGGGCCGTCCCGAGCGTGAGGTCTGTAGCCAAAGCCGCTGCAGTTTTACGAACGGCGATGCCGCTCATCTTCCTCCCACTCACACCCTCATCCCGAGGTTCTGCGCAGCAGCCTCGAAGGAAACTCCAGAGAGCGCTTCGATTCGAGATCGCCGCTGAGCACCGCCATCTCGGATGAGTGTTTAGCCGGGCTCTCGTGGCAGACTACAAAGGCTCGAAGCCCCTCCCAGTGCAGAATCCTCACGCGGCCCTAACGGCACGGGGTGTCGCGCCCCCTCGCATCATAACGGCCGAGCGCCCAGCTTATGGCCGCGGTTCCCAGTCGGATCGCGTGAACCCGAACGATCGATGCCCGTCTCCTCCCTCGTCACCGTACCCGGCCGACAACCGGTCACGATTGCCATGCCGAGTTTCATCGTCGGCCAGGACACCTCCGGCCGCTGGATCGCCGTCGAGACGCACGGCCTGGGTGGCGGCCTCTTCCGCAGCCGGGAGGACGCGCTGCACTATGCGCTCGCGGAGACACGTAAGCGCCCGGACGCGATTCTGATCGCATCCGGGCCGGTGGAGCTGCGGGTCTAGGTTACTTCGCAGCGCTGACGACGGTGAAACCCTGCTTCTCGAAGAAGGGCTTCGCCGCTGGGCTCTTCAGCCACTTCAGCAGCGCGACGCTGTCCTCGTTCGCGGAATCCTTGGTGCGGGCGATCGGGTAGACGATCGGCGAATGGCTGTCGGCCGGGAAGGTTGCGACCACCTTCACGCCTGGCTCGGAGACCGCATCGGACGCGTAGACGATGCCGAGCGGAGCCTCGCCGCGGGCGACGAGGAGCAGCGCGGCGCGGACGTTCTCGGCCTGCGCGATCTTATCCTTCACGCCGTCCCAGGCCCCGAGCTGGGTGAGCGCGGCCTTCCCGTACTTCCCTGCCGGCACGGCATCGACGTTACCCATGGCGAGGTGGCCACCAGCGAGTGCCTTGGCGAGATCGACACCCGGCTTCAGATCGACCGTGGTCGTCGAATCCTTCGCCGCGACGAGGACGATGGCATTGCGCAGCAGGTCCGTGCGCGTCTCGGGGCGGATCGTGTTGTTCTTCTGCGCGTAATCCATCCAGGCCTGGTCGGCGGACCAGAAGATGTCGGCCGGAGCGCCGGATTCGAGCTGCTTCGCCAGGGCGTTCGAGCCTGCATAGGAGATCTTGGCGGTCTTGCCGGTCTCCTTACCCCAGCTCGCCGTCGCCTCATCGAGTGCGTTCTTCAGACTCGCCGCGGCGAAGATGACGATGGGGGCATCGGCCGCCCGGCCCGGCTTGGCCGTGGCAAAGGATCCGAACGCCAGCGACAGCGCCAGAAGACCGGCAAGCCAAGAGCGGCGGGTCGATACTGCATGCATCACGATGATCGCGCCTCGATCGGAGCACGGCCACCTCGAAGGCACGACCGCACGTCACTCAATTCGACGAGACGCTCCCCACGGCGCGTCCCATTCCGGATCGGCGTTATGTCCGCTCGGGAATGACGCGACCATAGTGGTGTGGCAACGGTCCGCCAACCCGTCTGATGGCAGCACCGTACTGATAAGTGTCGGATCAACCTGCGGTTTCGTCGTCCGTCCGCTTCGTGCGATCCGAGCGGGCGAGACGGCTCAGCAGCACCAGGAGCGAACCGGGCATCGGCGCTTCGAGCGCCTCTGCCCCGAGCACCTCCTCCTGAGGCGAGCGAGTACGGCGGCGGCGACTGAGGACTCCCCGCATGACGACGGGGCTGCGGCGTAGGACTTTTCTTGCTTTCATGACGCATACTGTTGCTTCGGCGCCAGCCCGATCTGGGGTCGGAAGGTCGGGATGCCAAGCGGCGCCACCTTTTCCCCGATCGCTCAGGCAATGGACAATCTGCTCAGCCGTTGGGCGTTCCGTACCCCTTTCGCAAAATTCGTGGAGGGTAAGGCGCGTCGGTGGTACTGCGCCCGCCATGCTCGAAGGATTGCCCCCTCACCGCCCGACCCACGTGCTGCGCCTTTCGACGGACGAATCGTCGGCGCGCGCCATGACCGACGTGCTCGGCGAGATGTTCGATCCCACCGAGACCGCCGTCGCCGCCTTCGAGGTCGAAGGCACGACCACCTGGAGGCTCGAGGCCTATTTCGCCGACGAACCGGACGAGGACTTCGTCCGCGAGCTCATCCGCCCGATCATCGGCGAACAGGCGGACGAGGCCGTGTTCGACACGATCGAGCGGCAGGACTGGGTGAAGGCCTCACTCGAAGGCCTCAAGCCGGTGCGCGCCGGCCGCTTCCTGATCCACGGCTCGCACGACCGGGATCAGATCCGCTCCAATGATCTCGCCATCGAGATCGAGGCGGCGCTCGCCTTCGGCACTGGACACCACGGCACTACGCTCGGCTGCCTGCGGGCTTTTGCCGACAGGCTGAAGCGCGGCCGCCCGCGCCGGGTCCTGGACGTCGGCACCGGCACCGGCATCCTCGCCTTCGCTGCAGCGAAAGCCCTCCGCTCCACTGTGATTGCGGGCGATCTTGACCCGGAAGCGGTCTGGACCGCGAAGGGCAACGCCCGGCTCAACGGCATCGGCGCAAACCTGCGGCTCTACGAGGGCCCCGGCGTGCGCCACGCGCTGGCCGATCGTTCGCGGCACTTCGACGTCGTCTTCGCCAACATCCTGGCAAAGCCCCTCAAGAAGCTCGCCCCGACGCTCACGGCGGTCGTGGCGGATGACGGTATCCTGATCCTTTCCGGACTGATCGAGCGCGATGTCCCCGGCGTTCTCTCCACCTACCGGCACAGGGGATTTCACCTCGCCAGGATGGGCGTGATCGAGGGCTGGGCGACCCTGGTGCTGCGCCGGGGCGGAGCGGCGTCGAGCCGTGTTGCCCGGCACCGGCACGCCGCGTAACGCTTCGGGGCATGACGAGCCCGCGCCGCCGCTTCCAGACCTTCGAAGATTCGAGCCATCGCAAGGGCGCCGAACGCGTCGCGGCTTTGCGCGCCGCCATGCGGGAGGCCGGCATCGGCGGCTTCGTGGTGCCGCGCGCCGACGAGCATCAGTCGGAATACGTTCCGGCCAATGCCGAACGGCTCGCTTGGCTGACGGGCTTCACGGGTTCTGCCGGAACGGCGGTCGTGCTGGCTGACAAGGCGGCGATCATCGTGGATGGCCGTTACACGCTTCAGGCGCCCGAGCAGGTCGATACGGCCGTGTTCACGGTCGTGCCGCTGGCGGACAAGACGCCGGATGCCTGGATCGCCGAGACGATCTCAGCCGATACGGTGCTCGGCTACGATCCCTGGCTCCATACCGCCGATGGCGTCGCACGTCTGGAGCGAGCCGTCGCCAAGGGCGGCGGCTCGCTGAAGGCCGTGTCGAATCTCGTCGACGCCGTCTGGGCCGGGCGACCGTCGCAGCCTGCGGGGCGCGTCGTCCTGCATCCCCTCGCGCATTCTGGCGAAGACGCCGAGGCGAAATTGGCCCGCATCCGGGAGAAGCTCGCAGCAGCCGGAGTCGACGCGCTCGTCATCTCGGACCCGCACAATCTCGCCTGGGCGTTCAACCTCCGGGGCGCGGACGTGGATCACACGCCCCTGGCGCTCGGCTATGCCATCGTGCCGCGTGAGGGGCGACCGAGCCTCTTCTTGAGTTCGGGCGACGTCGCGCCGGACGCGAGGACGACACTCGGTGCGCTTGCCGAACTCGCGCCGCGCGCTTCATTCGAACAGGCGCTCAGCGCGCTCGCGGGCCGCCCCGCCAAGATCCGCATCGACGTCGCGACGGCGGGCGCCGCACTGAAGGAGATGATCGCCTCGGCCGGCGGCACCGCCGATGTCGGTCCCGATCCCATCACCGTCATGAAGGCGATCAAGAACGAGGCGGAGATCGCCGGCTCGCGCGCCGCCCATCGGCGTGACGGCGTCGCCGTAACGCGCTTCCTAGCCTGGCTGCAGCGGGAAGGCAGCAACGGCATCGGCGAGATCGAGGCCGTCGAGGCGCTGGAGGATTTTCGTGCCGAGGGTGGGCTGCTGCGCGAGGTATCGTTTCCGACGATCTCGGGCTCGGGACCGAACGGCGCGATCGTGCATTACCGTGTCACCACGGCCAGCGACCGGCGGGTGCGACCGGGCGAACTCTTCCTGATCGATTCAGGCGCTCAATACGCCGACGGCACCACGGACATCACCCGCACCGTCGCGATCGGCACGCCCACGGCCGAGATGCGCGACCGCTTCACGCGGGTGCTGCAGGGGCACATCGCCATCGCGCGCGCGGTGTTTCCGAAGGGAACCACAGGGGCGCAGATCGATTCCTTCGCGCGCCGGGCGCTCTGGGAGGCCGGGCTCGACTTCGACCACGGCACCGGCCACGGCGTCGGGTCGTTCCTGTCCGTCCACGAGGGGCCGCAACGCATTGCGAAGACCGGCGCAGTGGCGCTCGAAGCGGGCATGATCCTCTCGAACGAGCCAGGCTACTATCGCGCCGGCGCCTACGGCATCCGCATCGAGAACCTGATCCTCGTGGAGGAACGCTCGATCACGGGGGGAGACCGGCCGATGCTCGGTTTCGAGACGCTGACCCTCGCGCCGATCGACCGCGCGCTGATCGAGCCGTCACTGCTCTCCCCGGCAGAGGTCGAGTGGCTCGACGCCTATCATGCGCTCGTGCGTCAGACGCTCGGACCTGAGCTCGATGCGGACGTCCGTGCGTGGCTCGACGAGGCGACCCGGCCGATCGGGCCAGCAGCCTAGACTCCCGCCCATTCCAGCGCCCGCCAGACACCGCAGGCGATCAGCGCCCACCAGGTGATGGTCAGGGCGCCGGCTCCAATCAACCCGGTCTTGAACAGGCGGTCATGGAGACCGTCCTGGCGTTTTGCCGGGCTCGGCTCCGTCGCTGTTTGAGCTGATTCGGACACGTGCCGCTTTCCTCCGGAATGGGCTTTGGCTGAAACGGGAGACGTCATGCGCCGTTCGCGTCGGTCGGGAGATCGGGCGTGATCGGACTCGGAACCGCGCCGGCGGCTCGCCGCACCCATTGCGGCATCCGCTGCACGAGGCGTCGGCGGAACCCAGCACGGATCTGAGAGACGGTGCCGCTCCGAGAGACGAGCAGCAGCATCGCGTGCGGGTTCGTCGTGAGGTAGCGCCAGAACAGCCGGGCCGGCTCTTCCTTGATCCGCCAAGCCCATTCGAGCCCGAAGCGCTGCATCCAGTCTGGCGCGCGCGCGCGGCTTCCCGACAGGAAATTGAACAGCCCGCCCGACGTCTTGATCAGCCCGACATTCGTCAGCAGCGGGCCGAACTCGTAGACGAAGATCTGCTCGCGCGGCACGCCGAGGGCGAGCCAGAGGATATCCGGCGCCAGCGCATCGATCTCCCGGATTTTTTCGCGAAGTGCCTCGCCCTTGAGATAGCCGTGCGAGTGGCCGACGATCCGAATGCCGGGATGAAGGCGGCGGACGTTCTCGACCGCGCTGCGGTTCTCCTCTTCGCTCGCACCGAAGAGGTAGAAGGAGAGATCCCGCTCCACTGCGCCGCGCGCGACGCTGTGGAAGAGATCCGTCGTGGCCACGCGCTCCGGCAGCGGATGTTCGCCGAAGAAGCGGGAGGCAACCACCATGGGCTGGCCGTCGGCGTTGATGAGATCGGCCTGCGCCAGCATTCGCGCGAAGTCTCGATCACGGGCATAGCGCGACAGAACCTCTCCGTTGGCCGATGTCAGGAACAGCGGAAGATTGGGCCTGGGATGGCTCTCCGCGGCAGAGATCATCAGGTCCGCCATCTCCTGCATGCCGAGTACGGCGATCGGCATGCCGCCGAGCTTCGTCGCGGTCACGTCGCGAACGAGGTCACGGGAATGGGGGGCGACGGGCGCCATCGCGAGGCCCGCGCTCACAGGTAGCCTCCCACGGTCGCGGGCAGGCGCTCGCCACCGACGATGGTAACCGCATTCGGGCGGCGGCGGCGTGCGGCCGAGATCGCATCGAGGGTGCTATCGCCTGCCTCGCGCGAGGCACGCATCTCGCCCTTCAGCCACTCCTCGGCGAGAGCCAGCGCGATGCCGAGCAGCAGGCCGGCGACGAGCCCGAGCATGGCGAGCGTGCGCGCGGGCGGTGGGTAGCTTCGATTGAGCGGCTTCACCGCCTGCGTGATGATGCGGGCGTTGCTGACGTCGAGCCGAGCCTGCTGCCCGGTTTCCCGAGCACGCACCAGGAAGGCTTCGTAGACCGCGCGACTGGCATCGACCTCGCGATCGAGTTCGCGAAGCCGGATCGAGGCCTGAGCGAGGCCGACGGTCTTGCCCTTGGCCGCGTCGAAGCTCTTCTCGAGCGAGGTCACAGTTGCCTGTGCGCGGGCGAGATCTGTCTTGGCGGCCTGCGCGTAGCGGGCGATCTCCTGGTCGATCAGGCGTCGAGAGAGCTGAAGCTGCGAGGCGATCGAGGTCACCTGCGGGTGGCGCGGCCCGAGATCATGGGCGAGCTCGGCCTGCTTGCGAGAAAGCTCGGCGTACTGGGTGCGCAGGGCCGTGATCGCCTGGGAGGCGAGCGCATCCTCGGTCGCGCCCGCGTCGATGCCGGCGGCCTGCATGCGCTGGACCTGGTCGACCCGGGCCTGCGCGTCGGCGGCACGGACGCGAGCGCCGGCGAGTTGCGCGTTCAGTTGCGTCAGCTGCTGGTCGGTGACCAACACGTCGCGGGTGCCGATCAGGCCGTTCTCGGCCTTGTAGGCCTGAACCCGGCTCTCGGCGCGATTGACGTCCTCGCGCAGCTCGACGAGCCGGGACGAGAGGCCTGCGCTGGCGCGATTGGCCGCCTCGGCCCGGTTGGCGACCTCCTCGGCGAGGTAGGAGTCCACCACCGCGTTGGCGATCCTTGCGGCCTTGTCGGCATCGCGCGAGGTCGCCTCGACATCGACGATGAAGGTGCGGCCGGTGCGGCGCACGGCGATGCGCTTCGAGAGAGCATCGAGCGCGGCAGAGAAGTCGGCGGCCGCATCTGGGGCGGGCGGCGGGGATTGGCCGAATTTCTGGGCCAGAGCGGCGAGCGGGCCGACCGCGGCTCCCCCTCCGACGAATTCCGGATCGTCCGTCAGGTCGAGTGCTCGGACGACGCGGCCGAGCACGTTGCTCGACGTGATCACCTGCGCCTGGCTTTCGACGATGGTCAGGAACCCGCCGGAATCCTGCCCGGCCGCCGTCAGCTCCTTGTCGAGGAGGCGGAGATCGCGAGGGTCGATATAGAGCTGCGCCTCGGCCGTGTAGCGCGGCGTGAGCATCTTGCCGACCGCGAAGGCGAGCCCCGTGCCGAGGATCGCGCAACTCGCGATCAACAGCGCGCGGCGCCGCAGGAGGGCAAGAACGTAGCGGACCGAGGGACCGCGAGGTGCCGTCGTTTCACCCGCCCCCCGGCGCCGCTGAAGAGCGGTGCTGTTGCGCGGATCGACGTCATCGTAAACCAGCATCGAAAGGCTCCGGTCGAGACCGGCAACGGGACATGTCCCGGAACCGGATCGTCGGCGTCTCCCTCGAACGGACCTGCCTCAGAGTGAGACAGCTTCCGCGTCTGGGCGCCGCGACAGTCTCGAGGTCGCAACCTGCGAACCACCGGAGCAAAAGCTGAGGTTGGCAGGGATCGCCGCGCGTCGATGTGGTTAAGAGAGCGTTAAGCGCTCGTCAGAGCGAGCGGCGCAGGGCCTCGGCGACGGGCACGCACGCAATGCCGCGGTCGCTGGCTGCGCGCAGGGCTGCCTCGAGCAAGGCAGGCGAACACCCATACGGGCTCGGGTTCTCGACGACGTCGTGACCGTAGAAGACGAGCCAGCCCTTCTTCTCCAGGGCCTCGTCCATCATCCGCGCGATCCGGGCGGCGTCCGTCCGTCCATCCATCAGCGGATGGGCGTTGAGGAGTTGCAGGTCAGCCCTGCCGACGTTCAGGCCAGGCACGATGCCGCGGCTGGTCCGGTAGATCGAGGCGAGCGTCTTCTTGGCCGCGAGCGAACCGAACCCATAAGGAAGGGCGAAGCTTTCGAGGGTCAGGCCGGGCACGATCGCGCGCAGGCAGGTGGCGTTGCGCTGGGATTCCGCGACGATGTCCTGGGAGCGGAGATTGGGCACGAAGACGTGCGAGTAGGTATGGCTGCCGATCTCATGACCGGCCTCGTGCAGGGCCACGATTTGATCCGCATCCGCGACGCGCCAATGCAGGGCCTGCGTCCCGATCAAGCCGCCAGAGATATAGAAGGTGCCTCTGGCGCCATGAGCCTCCATCATCTGCGCGCCTGTCGTGGCGGCGCAGACGGGGACGTCGTCGAAGGTGAAACTGACCAGCGGCGTCGCGGGGGCAAGCGTCGCCGGAGAGGTGCGCAGGTGCCGGGCAAGACGATGCGTCAGGCGTGCCCGCCAGTTGGCGGCACGCGCGACGTCACCATCCAGCGGCACCGTGAGCAAGCGACTACTCCGCCGCGACGCGCGCATCCGCACGCTTGCGCAGGACGAGGTGATAGTCGCCGTGGCGGAGGTTCACCCGGTTGAGCAGCAGCCCGTTGACCAGGCCCGTGATCCCGTCGACCACGATCGAGAGGGCTCGATGGCGCACACGCATCTCCGCGAAGCGCGGGCTCTCGTAGACGCGCTCGTAAACGGTCTCGAAGCCGCGCGCGGCCATGAAGGCCTTGAGGCGGGCCGGCAGGACCAGCGGATGATAGTGGACCGGGAACGGTGCCTCACCCGGCTGCCCCGCGCGTTCGTTTCCGCGGATGTGGCGGTAGAACCAGACGTGGAACCAGTGCGGCGAGTGCTTGGTCACGAGCCCCGAGAGCGAGCGTGGGTGCGGAGCGCCGATCAGAATGAGACCACCGGGCTTCACGGCTCCCGCAAAGCACTCGAGCGCGGCGTCGACCTCGGGCAAGTGCTCGATGACGTTGTAGCTGGTGATGAGGTCGATGCTCTCGGCCGGCAGGCGATGGGTCTGCACGTCGCCACAGATCCGGGTCTCGGCATAAGCGTTGTTGAAGATCTGGGTCGGGTCGATGTCGACGACGGTGACGCTGGAGCGCCTCAGGAGCGCTGCCGGCAGGTAGGAGGCTGCACCGCCGCCGGCCTCGTAGACCGAGACCTTGCCGGCCGGCAGAAGCTTCTGCAGAACCGAGTGGACTTTGGCGAGGCTATAGCCCGCCTCGCCCGCAGGCATCTCGGTGTCGTGGTGCAGGTCGCTTTGGGCGATCGGCATCAGCCCATCCGCCGCGATCGTCTGATGCATGATCAATCCTCCATCGTCGAATGATGTCTGTCCTGGTCGAGGACAATTTTTTCATCTGCCGCAGCGATGGAGGTCCCGATTTGAAGACCGAGCACCGCTTTTGGCAGAGTACGGGTTATTTTTCCACCTACAGATCAGAGCTTTGCGCGAAATCCGCGTGCAACTGTCCAATATCGCACGTGCACCGAAGCTATCGCTGCACGTCAGTGTTGCCTTCAGGCAGCTTCCGTTCGACTTTTTTGTTTCGATTCTGACGGTTCGGAATAAAAAGTATCGAGAGCCGTGCGGATCGTTGCGAGCGGCGTCGACCCGAACGACTGGATGCAGAAGGCCCTTTCGCGCGGGGTCGCCGCGCGCAGCATCGCGAGGATGTCGGCAACGTTCAGCTCATCCGCATCCCAATGCGTGCGAGTGAAGCTCTCGCCGGTGGGCGCATGCCGGGCCAGGGCGGCCGGCGAGGTCACCACGAAAGCGCCGTAGATCATATACTCGGAGAAGTCGCGGTCCCGGCACATGGCCGCGACCCAGTTGCGCCCGGAGACGCTCTCCATGCGCGCGATCATCGCGCGGATGGTCGCCTGATCCCAGACGATGATCTGGTCGATGTAGTCGTCGGCCGGAAGCGACGGCTGCGGCGTCGCGAGGAGCCGCGCGGCCGTGGCGACCCAGAGCTTGTGGCGGGGACGTGCCTCGGTGACGCCGCCGGGATGCACGTGGAACGGCGTCGGGTTGGGATCGGCGATCTCCGCGGCGTCGAAGTCCTTGAAGAAGTAGATGTCGGAGTCGATCAGGCAGAAGCGCTCTTCGGGCAGTGAACGCACCGCCTCGATCTTCACGATCTGCTGGATATGCCAGCCGCTGATTGGCTTGCCGTGGGTGGACCACCAGTAGCGGCGTCCGCGCCAGCGAAGCGCCGGGATCGGTCGCAGCCAGCGCGGCACGAAGCGCGAGAGCGGCAGGATCTGGCGATCGGCGCGCGCATACGGCGCGAAGAGCGGCACATCCTCGTCGTCGACGATGACGTAGTGCTGTCCGCGGCGCGGCACGTGCCGGTCGATGCTGTCGAACAGCAGCGCGCAGCGCTTGAGATCTCCGCGATGGCTGAGGGTGACCAGGCCGACGGTCTCGGGGCGCCCCTGCTCCGGTGCTCCGGTTTGACTCTGCATGCGCGCCTCCATCAGTCCGGGGCCGTTGCGAAAGGCCGGTCTCCCGCCGACCGAGAAAGGGATGATCGGACCCGCGCTCATGATGCAGCGTTCCTGGTCAACAGGCCGTACACGGCCACGAAGGAAAGGGCGTAGATTGCCGCGAAAACACCATTCAGCCATGGCGCCCAATCGGCCGTCGACGGCAGAGCGGTGATCAGCAACGCGACGGCGGCGGCCTTGATGACCACCAGTGCGGCGGTCACGACGGCCCGAAGACCCATGTTTCCAAAGGCGAAGAACAGCTCGCTGTGGAACTCGAGCAGGTTTCGGACGGCAGGCACGAGGAGGATGACCGTCAGCATCCCGTAAGCCGACGAGACGTTGGCGCCGAGGATGGTCGGCCAGAGCGTGAGCAGCACGATGAGGGCGAGCAGACCGCCGGTAGAGACACCCGCGACCAATGCCTCGATCTTGAGGCTTTCGCGGATCAGCGCCTTGGTCGCCCGACCCGCCTGGATGAGCTTGCGCGAGTACATCATGAACATCGGCCGTAACGGCACGCCGGTGAGGTCGATGAGCCTGATCGAGATCGCGTAGATGCCCGCGGCACGCTCGCCCGCGAGCGAGAGGATGATCACCTTGTCGATCTCGCCCTGCGCCAGGAACATGCAATAGGACACGGCGAAGAACAGCCCGTCGCGCAGCTTCGCCTTGAGAAGTCTCGGACGGAACCGCATGCGGATTCGGGGGTGGAAGACAGCCACCAGGACGACGACGGCGATGAGGTTGCCGACGAGGTAGTAGAGGCTCCAGGTCTCGGCGCTGCCGCCGCCCATGGCCCAGAACGCGACCGCGGCCGCGGCACGGAAGCCGACAGGCAGTGAGACGAGGGTTGAGGCCGCGCCGAACCGGCCGAGCCCGTTATTGACCTGGACGAGAAGCTCGATCTGCCGCCAGAGTGCCACCTCGACGATGATGATCGCGAAATAGCCCGGCAGGGCGATCACGTGACTGAACAGGGCGATATAGAGCAGCCAAGCCGTCGCCAGCATGATCGGCAGGGCGGCGGCGAAACACACGTAATAGGCCGCGAGATAGCCGCCGAGCGATGAGCGCCGGCCAGCGGCCGATCGCATGACGAAAGCCTGGAACCCGAAGCCAGCGAAACAGCCGATCAGCACGCCGGTCGCCGACACCGTGGCGAACACGCCCATGTCGGCGAGGCTCAGAGTATTGGCGAGCAGGAAGAAGTAGACGACCTGCAGCCCGAGGCGCCCGCCCGAACCTGCGAGGAGCTGGAAATATCCGAGCGCAGCCTTCCGGTGCGACGCCCACTGCTCGGGCAGTAGCCGTGCCGGATTGAAGCGACGTCCCGAAACGGGTCGCTCCGTGACGGTCGTCGCTCCGATAAGGGTCGGATTTCGGGACAGAGTTGCGCTCATGGCCGGACTGTCCGCAGGCCGCGTGCCAGACCCATGACACCAAGCGTGGGACGTGCCGGATGCCCTGTTGGACGGTCACACGGCTTCCCTCGCGGGCCACGCGTTCCGGACGCCATGCAGCGCGATATGCGCGCCGCGGCCTCCACGGACCCGAACTTGCAATTCGGGTGGCATGAGAGCCGTCGAGGTTTCGCAATGACACAGCCCTGTCCCACGCGACGGCAGATGCCGGAGGGCGTCATGACCAATACGAGCGACATCGACATCGTCGTCTGCGTGCCAACCTTCCGCCGGCCGGACTGGCTTGCGCGCACGCTCGATTCGCTGATTGCGCAGAGCTGCCGTCGGCCCTTCGCGGTCGTCGTCGTCGAGAACGACGCCGTCGAGCAGCAGGGCGCGGACGTCGCCGGGGAGTATTTCTCGGCAGGCCATCTGCGCGGCCTCACCCTGATCGAGCGGAGCCAGGGCAATTGCCACGCGATCAACGCAGCCTTTTCGGCCGCGCTCAGCGCCTTCCCGGCCGCACGCTACTTTCTGATGATCGACGACGACGAATGGGCCGAGGCGGGCTGGCTCGAGGCCATGGTCTCCACGGCCGAGCGGACCGGTGCGGGCATTGTCGGAGGTCCGGTCATGCCGCAGATCGCCCGCGGAGGTTCCCCCGCACTCGCCCAGCATCCGGCATTCCGGCCGGCCTTCGACACGAGCGGCCCCGTGCCGAGGATTTACGGAAGCGGCAATTGCCTGATCGCCCGCACCACCTTCGAGCGGCTGGGGCTGCCCGCTTTCGACGTGGCCTATAACTTCCTCGGCGGCGGCGACACGGATTTCTTCGTGCGCGCCCAGCGGGCCGGCATCCCGTTCCAATGGGTGCAGGAGGCGGTGATCCGCGAGACCGTGCCGCTCGCCCGCACGACGATGCGCTGGCTGGCGACGCGCGGCTTGCGCATCGGCGCGATCAATCACCGGATCGAGCTGAAGCATGCCGACGGCGGCCCGGAACGGATCGCCATCGCCGCGAAATCCCTCGGCGTGCTGGCCATCTCGATGGTTCGGGGGCTGCGACTCCTCGCCGAGACCCGCCAGCCGAAGATCGCGCTGCATCCCCTGCTCGTCGCCTTCGGGCGATGCCTCGCCGCGGCAGGCATCGAGCCGCAGCAGTATCGCGCGGCGGCGCCGAAATGACCCCGAAGCAACCAGCCTTCGGGATACGGACGGCGGCGGCAGCGCCGTTGGGAGACGCCAACGCGGCCACAGTCACGCTGGGCCAAATCGGCGAGCTTGCCGCCGGGCTGCCGATTCTGCGGCTCGTGCGGCAGGCTCTGTTTCTGGCCATCCTTCTGCTCGCGCTGATCACGTTGAAGCCGTTCGTCGACCTGTCGCGGCTCGAACTCGGCGACATCGTCACCGGCCAGGAGACGATGACCTACGCCATCTTCGGCACGTTCGCGCTCGCCGCCCTGCTGCTTGCGATGCGCGAGCATGCCCCGGCGCTCACCTCGCTGATCACACCGACGCATCTCGCGCTCGCGGCGTGGCTCGCCATGAGCGTGATCCTGTCCCAGGACCATGGCACTTCGGCCAAGCGTCTGGCCCTGACGGCGGCGGTCATGCTGATGACCGCCTGCCTGCCGCTGCTGGCCCAGACCCGCGCCGAGCTTCGCAACCTGCTCGCGATCACCGCGCTGGCGCTACTGGCCCTGTGCTACGTCGGAATGATCGTAGTCCCTGACCTCGCCATCCATCAGGCGCACGACCTGCAGGAACCGGGACTGGCGGGCAATTGGCGGGGCTCCTTCGGCCACAAGAACGCGGCCGCCGCCGTGATGGCGATGCTGCTCTTCATCGGTGTCGCCGTCTTCCGAGCGGGCGGACGGGTCTCCGGACTGGCGATCCTCGGACTGGCCTGCGTGTTCCTCGTCGGCTCCGAGGGCAAGAGCGCCTTCGCGCTGAGCCTCGTGGTCTTCGGGCTGACCGGCGCTTTCGCCGTCATACGGAGCTTCGGCGGCCGGGTGCTGATCGCAATCGGCCCCGTCCTGATGCTCAACGTCTTCACGATCGGAACGGTGATGAGCGACGGCCTAGCCTCGGTCGTCGCGGCGCTGCCGGTCGACTCGACCTTCACCGGCCGTACCGACATTTGGCGCTTCGCGATCGAGACCATCGCCGCGCGGCCGATCACCGGCTACGGCTTCGCCGCGTTCTGGGGCACCCAGACGGTTCGTGACGTGTCGGAGGAAGGCGCGACGTGGGCCGGCTACGCCAGCCATAGCCACAACGGCTATATCGACACGACGTTGACGCTGGGCGCGGTCGGCCTGGTCCTGCTGCTGGTCGTCTTCGTGCTCGGGCCGCTGCGCAACTACCAGAAGCTGCAGTTCGAAACCGGCAATACCGGCCCGTTTGCGACGATGTTCCTGCAGATCTGGCTGTTCGGCATCCTGCTGTCGTCGATGGAGAGCTTCTTCTTCGACCGCAGCGACGCGATCTGGATCATGTTCCTGTTCGCGACGTTCGGGTTGCATTACCTTGCGCGGTTCCGAATACGCTGAACGAGGTCAGCTCAACTTGCCGCGCAGCACATCCGCCGCATCCCGGAACCACGTACGCCGGTCGAGATCGGGATGGCTGGTCGGACGGGCGCGCGCAGCCAGAACATGTTCCGCATAGGCATCCGAACCAGCATCCCGCGGCACGAGCACGATCGCGCCGCTGTCGAGAAGGGCCCGGTAGCGCGGATGGTGGTCGAACTCGTCCGGCAGCGCCGGAGCCGTGACGACCACCGGCCGGCCAGCCTGAACGGAAGCCAGTACGCTGGCGCGGCGCGCGGTCAGACCCTCTGGCAGCACGTAGGCGAAGGCATCGACTGTCTCGAACAGGCCGAACAGTTCCTCGGCCGAGGCCACATAGCCCGAGACGATCACGTCGTCCGCCAGACCCGAGGCTGCGACCTTGTCGCGGAAGATGTCCTCGATCCCGTCGCTCGCCTTGATGAAGGAGCCGATGAACACCAGGAGCGGAGCGGCGCCGCGCGCCTTCAAGGCGGCCGCGATGTCGAGCACTGCCTCCGGCTGCTTTCCGGGATAGATCGAGCCGAAATGGCCGAGGACGAGCCGTCCTTCGCGCCGCGCATCGAGCAGGCGCTGGCGCAACGGGCTGTCGGCGACGCTGGCCGGACGCGCCAGGTTCGGCGGCACCGGCATCAGCGCGGCCCGGCTCGCGAGAGAGCCCACCAGCGGGTCGGCGGCCAGCTCCTCGCGCACCTGCGGCGAGACCAGAAAGATCGTGTCGGACAGGAGCAGGATGGGTCTCAGAACGAGACGGCGCAGTCGATGCAGCCCGGCCCATTCATGGAGGACGGTCACGCATCTGCGCCGACGAAGCTTGGCAAGTGCGTAGATCGCCAGCGGGCCGAACAAAGCCTGCTTCCAGGCCACCACCGGGAAGTTCGCGACCACCGCATCCGCCCGCCCGAGGGCGCGCCAGGTCTCGGCGAGGCGAAACGCGCGCGGCTCGACCGTGAGCGCAGCGTGCCGGTTCGGCTCGCCATCCTGCAGGCTTTCGAGAAGCAACCGGCTGAAATCGCCGATGCCGCACGGCGGCTTGCCACTGCCGAGCAGGTGAAGGCTCGCCGGCGACCGATCGGCTGAGGGCATGGACGGCGTCACGGAGGGATCTCGCACCGGGCGCAGTGCCCGCACGGCGTCGGAGCCTGACCGAATTGCCTTACGAAATGCTTCGAAGGGTCCGAGCAGCGTCGTGGGCTCTCATCTGGCCGCAAAAACAAGACAGGCGATCCGGCATCGCGGTTGCGACCCGGTCGGCACACGCCGCCTTTCACGGGCCGAACGTCCGAGAGCGGGTCAGGCGTGTGCCGGAACGAGACCGATTGCCGGCCACGTCGACGAACGAGGACAGCATGAGCAGCCCAGCCATCTTCACGGATTGGAACGACACCCACTTAGCGCTCTGGAGCCACCAGCCCCTGCGCCTGCAGCATCGGCTGCACGAGATGCCAATCTTTTCGAAGGACGCACTCGCCGACCTGATCGACCGCTATCCGCGCGAGCAATACGGCCTCGTGCATATGGGCGCGGCGGGTCAGCGTCGATTCTGGCGCGAGGGCGAAATCGGCAACATGCCGGGCGCCGGCGTGATCGATGCCATCGAGAAGGGCCGGATGTGGCTCAACCTGCGCAACGTCGACACCGTCGACACGCGCTACCGCGCCGTGCTCGACGCGATGTTCGCGGAACTGGCCGAGCGCGTGCCGGGCTTCGAGCCGGCGGAATACACCAGCGGCATCCTGATCTCGTCGCCGAGCGCCCAGGTCTATTATCATTGCGACCTGCCCGGTCAGCACCTCTGGCAGATCATCGGCCGCAAGCGGGTCTACGTGTACCCGTCCTCGGCGCCCTTCGTGACGCCGCACAACCTCGAGGACATCGCGCTGTTCGATGTCGAGGTCGATATGCCCTACGCGCCCTGGTACGACGAGCACGCTCAGGCGCTCGACCTCGCGCCCGGCCAGATGCTGAGCTGGCCGCTCAACGCGCCGCACCGCGTCGAGAACCTCGACTGCCTCAACGTCTCGATGACGGTGTCCTTCAACGACGAGTCGATCCGCCGCCTCGGCAAGGTGAACCTCGCCAACGGCATCCTGCGTCACCGCTTCGGCTATCAGCCGAAGAGCCGCGCCATCACCGGCCCGAGCTACTGGTCGAAGCTGCTGCTGCAGAAGGCCATGCGCAATACCAGCTGGGTCAAGCGCGAGCGCAGCATTCGCCGCATGGTGGATTTCCGCCTCGACGCCGAGGCGCCCGGCGAGATCGTCGAGCTGAAGGTCGCCGCATGATCGCCCTCGCGCCAACCGCCGAGGCCGCCTCCGCCGCCCCGGCGGCGCGGCGCGCGGCCCGCTACGTCGTCGAGACGACCACCGATTGGTCGGCCGTCTCGGCCGGCTGGACCGGAGCGGGCACCCCATTCCAGGAAACGCCCTGGCTCGATGCCTGGTATGCGGCGCTCCGCGAGCGCCCTGGCCTGACGCCGCTGCTGGTGACGGCCCGCGACGTCGCGAGCCGAGAGGTCGCCGTGCGGCTGCCGCTCGTGCTTCAGCGCGTCGGGCGCCGTTGCAGCATCGGCTTCGCCGACCTCGACCTGACCGATTACAACGCCCCGGCCCTCGGTCCGGCGGCGCCGCGCGATGCGGAGGGCGCGGCAGCCCTCTGGAAGGCGATCCGCAGGGCGCTTCCGCCTGCGGATCTCGTGCGCCTCACCAAGATGCCGCTGACCCTGCGTGGCCGCCCCAACCCGCTGGCCCTGCTCCCGAAGGCCCAGCCCTGCGCCCTCAACGGCAACGTCGTGGTCACGGGCGAGGACTGGGATGGCTGGCGCCGCGGCCTCGAGAAGACGGTGCGCAAGGAGCTGGAGCGGAGCTGGCGCGTCTTCTCGCGCGAGCCCGAGACCTCCTTCGAGATCGTCACCGATCCCGAGAAAGCGCAACGCATCGTCGATGCGATGGAGCATCAACAGGAAATCCGCATGCGGGCGAAGGGCGCCGACTACGCCCTCGACGATCCGGACTTCGCCCGATTCTACCGCACGCTAATCGAGCGCTCCCTCGGCAGCGGGGAGGTCCTGGTCTCGGCCCTGATGGCCGGCGACGAGGTCGTCGCCTCTCTGCTCGGCATCCGCGACGCCGAGACCTACGTGATGATCCGGATCAGCAATGCCTCGGGCCGCTGGAGCAACTGCTCTCCGGGCCGGCTGATCATCGAGCGCACCATGGCCGCATTGCATGCGGAAGGCTGCCGCTCGTTTGATTTCAGCATCGGCAACTACGACTACAAGCGCCGCTTCGGCGTGACGCCGATCCCGCTCGTCGACCTCACCGAGAGCCTCGGCCTTGCCGGCATTCCGGCGACGCTTCGTGCTGCCGCGGCCGGAGGCCTGCGCCGCTATCCGGACCTGGACCGCAAGGCGCGGAATCTGATCGGACGGCTCAGGGCTCCGAAAGTCGCGAGCTGACCCGTGCTCGCGAGCGTTCGCGAAACCGGAACAGTGGCGGGCACGAAAAAGCCGGGGATTTACCCCGGCTCATGATCGCGACATGCGATGAAAATCAGATGACCTTGAGCAAAGCCTCGGCGCTGGAAACCTCGGCCTTCGAGGGCGAGTCCTCGATGTTGAGCACGCGGACCACGCCGTCATCGACGAGCATGGCATAGCGCTGCGAGCGCGAGCCGAGGCCGAAGCCGCTGCCGTCGAGCTCGAGGCCGATCGCCTTGGCGAATTCTGCATTGCCGTCGGCCAGGAATTCGAGGCCCTGGGCGCCGGTCGCCTCCTGCCAGGCGTTGAGCACGAAGATGTCGTTCACCGCGGTGATCGCGATGGCATCGACACCGCGCCCAAGGATTTCGTCCTTGTTGGCGACGAAACCGGGCAGGTGGTTCTTGTGGCAGGCGGGGGTGAAGGCACCCGGCACACCGACCAGAACGACGCGCCGGCCCTTGAAGACGTCGTCGGTGGTCTTCGCCTGCGGGCCATCCGTTCCATTCACGCGGAAGGTCACCTGCGGCAGGTGGTCGCCAACCTGAATCGTCATTCTCACCGTCTCCTCGATCGTGCGGCAGCGTTAGCGTGGCGAGACGACAGTGTCGAGGCGGAGACACGCCTCTGCCGCGATGGAGCAGTCACCATCCTGTTATGGACAAAACCGGGCCTCGAACTAGCATGAGGAGATGCAGCCGTTCCCGCCGCCAAGCCCTGAACACGACCCCGCCGAGGATGACGGATCGGGCTATCTCGATCGGCAATTCCTCGTGGCGATGCCGGGCATGGGCGACGAGCGCTTCGCCCGTTCGCTGATCTATCTCTGTCACCACTCGGCGGACGGAGCGATGGGCATCATCGTCAACAAGCCCGCGACCGACCTCACCATGCCGGATCTGCTGATGCAGCTCGAGATCGCGCCGGCGGCGGATGAGATCCGGCTGCGCGAGCAGGTCGGGCACATGCCCGTGCTGATGGGCGGCCCGGTCGACGCCAAGCGTGGCTTCGTGCTCCATTCGTCGGATTTCCGCATCGATCAGTCGACGC
The DNA here is from genome assembly GCF_021352225.1 of Methylobacterium sp. C25. Taxonomy (GTDB): domain Bacteria; phylum Pseudomonadota; class Alphaproteobacteria; order Rhizobiales; family Beijerinckiaceae; genus Methylobacterium. Next base: position 364,426 of record NZ_JAAUVI010000001.1, read on the forward strand.
TGGTGATCGATGACGGCATTTGCCTGACCGCCACGGTCGAGATCCTGCGTGCCATCGCCGAGGGTTGCGGCCCGGAGAGCGCGATCCTGGCGCTCGGCTATGCCGGCTGGCAGGCCGGGCAGCTCGAAAACGAGATCCTGGCCAATGGCTGGCTCACCTGTGCGGCCGATCCGGAGCTGATCTTCAACCCCGTCCTCGACGACAAGTACGACCGCGTCCTGCGCATGAACGGGATCGAACCGGCCATGCTTTCGCCTGTCGCTGGACGGGCCTGACGCCGGCCGGCATCGCGAGGTAGGGACGACCTCAGGCGGTCACCGCGGCCCGCTCCTCCGCCACCACTCGTCCGCCTGCAATCCGCACGACCCGGTCGGCCGCATCGAAATAGCGATCGTCGTGGGAGATCACGACGATCGTCTTTCCCAGCCGCTGCAGGTCGGGCAGCAATTCGCGGTAGAAGATGCCGCGGAACGTCGGGTCCTGGTCGGCGGCCCATTCGTCGAAGACGAGGACCGGACGACCCTCGAGCCAGGCGTTGAGCAGGGCGAGGCGTTTGCGCTGGCCGGTCGAGAGATCGACGGTGCTGAGAACCCCGTCGTTCACGCTGACCTTGTGGGCGACCTCGAGACGCTCGAGGTAGCGGTTGGCCTCGGGCGGCACGTCGGCATCCGAGCCGACGAGATCCTCGAACAGGTAGTAATCCGAGAACACCGTGGTGAAGAGCTGGCGGTAGGCGTCACGCGTCTCCGCCGTGACCGGTACCCCGTCGAGCAGCAGGCCCCCCGAAGCCGGCTCGTAGAGGGCGAGCAGCAGCTTGATCAGCGTGGTCTTTCCCGAGCCGTTCTCGCCGACGACGAAGACGATCTCGCCGGCCCGGATCTCCAGGTCGACCGGGCCGAGAACGAAGGGCGCCGCGTCGCCGGAGGCCGGAAAGGCGTAGGAGGCCTGGCGAAGGGTGATCGAACGAATCTGCTTGCTCGTCTCCGGCTCCGGAGAATGGAGCGAGCTGAGCAGTCCTTGCTCGGGGTTCGAGAACTGCGCCGTGAGATCGTTGACCCGGCGCAGGGCCACCAGGGTTCGGCTCATGGCCGGCAGAGCGCTGATGATCTGGTCCACGGGTCCGCGCATGTAGAGCAGCACCAGTACGAAGCCGCTGGCGGCCGAAGCCTCCATGTCGGTCCAGACCCATTGGCGCAGCCCGAGCACGAGGCCGATCACGAGAAAGAACAGAGCCGTGCCGAAGGCCCGGGCCGAAACGAACAGGGTGATGGCGCTGATCTGCTTCTCGCAGATCCAGTCGATGGTGGCATTGAGCTGGCCGGCATAGATGCGGCGGCGCCGGCCGCGATGGATGCGCAACTCCTTCGCGCCCTCGGCGATGGCGCGATAGTTCTTCTGCAGCCGGTCCTCGCCGTCGCGGGCGGCGTGGAAGCCGAGAACGCCCCGCACCTGCGCCCAGGCCTGCACCGCGACGCCGATCACCACAGCCAGTGCCACCACCGCGAACATCGGCAGCGAAAGCATGGCGAGATAGATCAGGCAGCCGATGCTGATGGTGAGCGAGACGGCGAAGCTCGACAGCACGAAGGCGAAATCGCTGATCGTGTCGACGTCGTGAGTGAGCACCGGGATCAGGCGGTGGCTGCGGTAGCGCTCCAGCGCTTCGATCGGTGCCGCAAGGATGCGCGCCGCGAGCGCCTTGCGCAGGGCCGCGATGATGCGCTGGCCGACGAAATTCGTGCCGATATCGGAGCCGATCGAGCCAATCAGGGCCAGGATGCAGAGCCCCGCGAAGGCGAGCACCAGCGCCGAACCCTGATCCGGCCCCGCATGCAGCCCTCGATTGACGACGGCGAGGAGCCCGGCGACGCTGAGGCCGCCCACCCCACCGAGCACGGCGCAACCCGCGATCAGCGGCGCATAGGGCCGCATCAGTCCGAACACGGAAGCGTCGGGCGCACCGCGAGATGTCATCATGGGGTGTCCCGTCACGAGGCGGCGCTGGCCGCCTCAAGTCGGACCGGGGAGTACAGAGCCGGCGGCGGCGCGGCAAGGTCAGTCGGGCGCGAGGGTCGGATTGAGTTCATTTCCGGCACTAACTAGCGATGTAGTTCTACATTGGAATAAGTATAATTTGTGTATTTTGACCAAATCGTAGGGGCCGGATTGCCATTTCTTCTTGTTGAATACGGAAAATTGCGCTGGTAGACCCGGCGCGATGAACAAACTCGGCAACCAGGCGGCCCTGAGCGGGTTTTCCGTGCGACCATCGCCTCTCGATCGCAGCATCGGCGGGCGCTCCGTGCGGCCGGCGCGGAAGCGCTTGCCCGCAAACGACGCCGTGCCGGCAATGCCACCCAGCCTTCCGAAACAGGATCTCCTCGATCTGCTGCTCGCCGACCGCGCGCGTTTCGTCGAGGTAGCGTACCGCATCCTGAAGTGCCGGGCCAAGGCCGAGGACGTGGTGCAGGATGCTGCCCTGCGGATCTGGCAGAACGGACCAGGCCCCGAGTTGCACAGCCCCGCCGGCTATCTGCGCCGGATGATCCGCAACCTCGCCATCGACGCCGTCCGCCAGGTCGGGCTCGAATGCCGCCTGCTTGCGCCGATCGGCGATGCCGACGAGGCGGCGAGCCCGTGCCCCTGCCCGCACGAGCGCATGGAGGCCTGCCAGGCGCTGAAGGCCGTGCTCGCGGCACTCGATCAGGCGCCCGCGCGCATGCGGAACGCGATCCTCGCCCATCGCCTCGACGGGGTGCCCCAGAAGACCATCGCGGCCGAGAACGGCGTCTCGCCGACGCTCGTGAACTTCATGATCCGCGACGCGACCGCCCTCTGCCGCAAGGCGCTCGAAGACGAGGGTCCAGTGGCGCACGAGGCCGTGGCCGCGTAAGGCTCCGCCGACCCTCGAGACCAGCGGCCGGGACCCCATCCGCATGCCCGTCACCGAAACCGACATCGCGCTCACCGACCCGGCCACGCTCGCCGCCCGGCTGATCGAGCACATGGTCGAGCACGAGGTCGTGTTCGAGACGCGCGGCGTCAGTACCGTGGCCGATCTCGGCCGCGGCACCGGCACGCTTACCGTATCGGCGCGCGCACTAAACGTGCGCGTCGAGGCGGAGGATGCGGGCGATCTGGAGATGTTCCGCTCGGTCTTCGCCCAGCACATCGTCGAGTTCGCCGAAGAGCCGCTGGAGATCCGCTGGACGGGCCTCGGCGAAAGCCCCGACGCCTTCGCCAATTTCCGGGAGATCCGGCTGGTCTCCGCGGAGGATCTGACGCCTCATCTGCGCCGCTTGCGCTTCAGCGGCCCCGACCTCGCGCGCTTCGCCAGCGACGAGGACCTGCACGTGCGGCTCTACTTCCCGCCGGAGGGTCTTGCCGAGCCGGAATGGCCGAGGCCCGGCCCGGACGGGCGCACGCTCTGGCCCGCGGATGACCGCAAGCCGACGCCGCGCTACTACACGATCCGCCGGATCGACCTGTCGGCGGGCACCCTCGACATCGACTTCGTGCTCCACGCCGATGCCGGCCCCGGCTCGGCCTTCGCGGAGACGGCGCAGCCGGGCGCGCGGCTCGGCATGGTCGGCCCGCTCGGGCGGACGGTGCGCCCGGCCTCCTGGCACCTGCTGGCGGGATGCGAGACGGCGCTGCCGGCCATCGCCCGCATCCTCGAAGGCATGGCGCCGGACGCCCGTGGCGAAGTGTTCCTGGAGGTCGCCGGACCGGAGGAGGAGATCCCGCTCGCGAAGCCCGCAGGCGTCGCCCTGCGCTGGCTTCACCGCGACAGCGCACCGGCCGGGTCTCAGGAGCGGCTGCTCGCCGCGCTCACCGCGGCATCCTGGCCGGACGGGGCCGAGCCCTTCATCTGGATCGGCTGCGAATTCTCCATCGCCAAGGCCCTGCGCCGGCACTTCGAGAAGGAGCGCGGGCTGCCGAAGGAGCGGCAGCTCATCGTGGGCTACTGGTCGGTCGACGACGACTGAACGTCTACCGCCGCCTGAGCAGCCACATCAGGTACGGGCCGCCGATGATGGTGGCCAGCAGCCCCGACGGCACCTGATACGGGAAGATGATCACGCGCCCCGCCCAGTCGGCGAAGGTCATGAGCAGCGCCCCGAGGATCACCGCGCCCACGAGATGATGCAGCGCCCGCTGCAGGCCCATCAGGCGGGCCATATGCGGCGCCATCAGGCCGACGAAGCTCAGCGGGCCGACGACGAGGGTCGCGGCCGCTGTCATCAGCGCGGTAACGCTCATGATGATCAGACGGCAGCGGCCGACATGCAGGCCGACGGCGCGGGCGGTCGGATCACCGAGCGGCAGGATGTCGAGCCAGCGCGAGAGCAGCGGCGTCAACGCCAGGAGCATCGCGGCGACGCCGAGAAAGAGCGCGGCCTCGCTGCCGGTGACCTGATAGGTCGAGCCGGCGAGCCAGGTCAGCAGCAGCCCGACGCGCGGATCACCGGTGGCCATCGCCACGGCGACGATCGCGCCGAAGGCCGCGCTGGTGGCGACACCCGCGAGCAGCAGCCGTTCCGGCGCGAAGGCGGAGCGGCGCCCGAGCAGGAGGATTCCGAACAGCACGGCGAAGGCACCGAGCCCGCCCGCCACGATCTGGACGCCGCGCGAGGGCGCGGCCGTCGCGAAGATCGCGATGATGACGCCCATGGCAGCACCCGAGGACACGCCGAGCACCTCCGGCGCGGCCATCGGGTTGCCCATCATCCGCTGCAGCAGCGTCCCCGCTGCGGCGAGCAGCGCGCCGGCAGCGAGTGCGGCGGCGGTGCGCGGCCAGCGCCAGGGCCACATCTCCTCGATGCCGGCGAGGCCAGCCCAATGCCAGCCGTCGGGGCCGTTCGAGAAGGCGAGCGCGCCCCAGAGCACCAGGGCAAGCGCCGCGAGGCTCAAGGTCAGCAGCAGGCCGCCGCGGGCGACGCGCGGTGCGACCGGCGGCGGCTCGGGCCGCCACAGGGTGCCGGTGCGCAGGCGCGGCAGCAGGATCAGCAGCATCGGCGCGCCGAGCAGCGCAGTCGCGGCACCGGTGGGAATCTCGCGGTAGCCGGTGGGGATCAGCAGGACGAGCCCGTCGGTCAGCCAGAGCAAACCGGCCCCGCAGAGCGGCGCCCAGATCAGCCGGTCGCGGAATTTTCGCGCGCCGGCCAGCGTCACGAGTGCCGGCGCGGCAAGCCCGACGAAGCCGATCACGCCGGAGACCGTCACCACCGCCGCGCTCAGCGCAACGGCGACGACGAGCGCTGCCAGCCGCGCCCCGGTCAGGCCGAGACCGAGATTGCGCGCGGTCTCGTCGTCGAGCCCCAATAGGGTCAGCGGCCTGATCATCAGCGCGATCAGAACCGCGGCTCCGGCGAGGCGCGGTGCCAGGTAGAGCACGTTCTCCCAACCCTGCTGCGTCAGGAAGCCCGCACCCCAGATGTAGATGCCGATCAGGTAGTCGCGGTGGAAGATGCCCAGCGAGCTGGCGATGGCGCCGCAATAGAGCGTCACGATCAGGCCGGCGAGGACGAGTGAGACCGGCGACAGCGCCCGGTTCCAGGCGAGCCCGAACACGAACAGGATCGCCAGCGCCGCTCCAGCGAGCGCCACCCATTCCTTGCCGAAAACGAAGAGCCAGGGCGCCCAGAGCGTCGCCGCCGACAAGGCGAGGCTCGCTCCGGCCGAGACGCCGAGCGTCGTCGGCTCGGCCAGCGGATTGCGCAGCACCTGCTGGCAGACCGTGCCCGCGAGGCCGAGCCCGGCCCCGCACAGGATCGCGACCATGATGCGCGGCAGCACCGTGTAATGCAGAAGCATCTGGCGGGTGTCGGTGACGTCCGGATCGAAAAACCCGGCGCGCCACTGGTCGTAGGGCAAGCGCAGGCTGAGGTCGCGGAAAGCCAGCGCCGCCGCGGCGGCAAGCAGCCCGATGACGATCAGCGCCGGCAGCCGCCAGCTGCCTTCGGACACGCGCACGACGGGACCGTTCACGCCGTGCATCGAAACGAGCTCGCGGGCTGGACGAAACGCCCGTCATTGCGCGCCGAAGGCGAAGCAATCACGGCTGTCTGGTGACCGGGGATCGGCGGCACCGCTGTCACGACGCCCCCAACGGCAATTTCTCCACCAGCAGCCTGGCGAAGCGATCGGCCGAGGGGAGGCCGCCGTAGAACAGGATGTCGGAGAGGATGGTGACGCGGTTTTCGCGCATCATCGGCAGGGCGCGCCAGAGCGGGCGGTATTTCATCAGCAATTCGGGATTCGGCACGCGGGCCGAGAGGATGCAGAGGCGGGTGTCCGGCGCCAGCCCGGCGAGCACGTCGAGGCCGACCGTGGCGTGGCCATAGATACTGGTCGAGCCGGTGAAGGCGTTCTTGATGCCGACCCGATCGAGCACGTCCTGGTAGAGGCTGTTGGCACCGAAGACGAGGGCGCGGTTGCCGAAGATGTCGCTGACGAGGCAGAGCGGGCCGCCGCGATAGGCGGCCAGCTTTTCCGCCGCCGAGGCCATGCGGGCATCCCAGCCGGCTAGATAAGCCTGCGCCACGTCCTCCCGGCAAAGCCGCTGAGCCAGCGCGACCGTCGAGGGGCGAGACACGTCGAGCGGTCTCTTGCCGGGGGCGAGGGCCTGGAAATCCACCACCGGCGCGATCCGCTCCAGCGTTGTCCGGGCGACCTGCACGCCGGTCTCGTTGACGATGAAATGCGGCGCGAGACGCTTCATCAACTCGAGATTGGGCTCGGAGCGCAGCCCCAGTTCGCGCGTCTCCGGCGGCACGGCCGGCTCGACCACGAGGTTGCGATAGCGTTCGATCTCGGGCAGCGCGAGCGGTGCGATGCCGAGGGCGAGAAGGGCCTGCACGCCAGCCCAGCCGACGGCGATCACACGAGCGGATTGATCGTCGGCGGCAGCGCGACCCGTCGCGGCGAGCAGGGCCGCGGAGCCAGCCAGAAAGGCGCGGCGTGAGGTGGTCACAGCGCCACGCTGACCGGCTGGCCGTTCTCGGGGTGGCGCAGCACGGCCATGGGCACGTCGTAGATCGCCCTGAGCGCCTCTTCGGTCATCAGCTCGGCACAGGGGCCGCGCCGGATGAGCCGGCCGGTATGCAGGGCGATCAGCTCGTCGCAGAAGCGGGCGGCCATGTTGACGTCGTGCAGCACGACCACGACGCTCGGCCCCCGCTCGGCCAGCCGCCGCACGAGGCGCAACACCTGGAGCTGGTGGCCGATATCGAGGGCCGAGGTGGGCTCGTCGAGCAACATGCAGGACGCGTCCTGGGCCACTAGCATCGCCAGCCAGACGCGCTGACGCTCGCCGCCCGACAGGCTGTCGACGAGACGGTCGGCGAAGGGCTCGACCTCGGTGAGCCGCATCGCCTCCTCGACCTTGGCGCGGTCGGCCTCGCCGAAACGGCCGAGCGCCCCGTGCCACGGGTAGCGGCCGAGTCCGACCAGCTCGCGCACGGTGAGGCCGGTGGCCGCCGGGGGCTGTTGCGGCAGGTAGGCGACCTTGCGCGCGAATTCCCGGCGGTTCCAGGAATTCAGCGGTTTGTCCTCGAAATGGATGGTGCCCCCGCTCGGGTCCTGCTGACGGGCGAGCAACTTCAGCAGGGTCGACTTGCCCGAGCCATTGTGCCCGATCAGGCCATAGACGCGGCCCCGCTCCAGCGTGGCGCTCACCGGCTGCAGGAGGGTGCGGCCCTCGACTGCGAAGGTGAGATTGTCGAACTGGAAGAGAGGAGCGCTCATCGGGCGGTCTCGTGAAAATGGGAAGGCACGTCCTGCGATCGGCGATGTCCCGCACCACTCACGCCGTTGCCCTCTCGAATCCCTGTGCCAGCGCCTTCGCAATCTCGCGCTGCGCCGTCAACGCATCGTCCGTGATGCTTCGCATGCGCAGGAACTCATCGCCACTGGAGCTCGACCGCACGAGTCCGCCGGCGCGTGCCGGAGGTGTGGGGTCACGATTGAGACGCGCAGCCGGGCACGGAATTTAGAGTCGGCCGTTCTTTTCGGATCGGGGGGACCCGTTCCGGCCATGTCAGAACGGTGATGCGGCATTGCCGAGATGTCGCAGCTCCGCCGGGATCACTGCCGCAATCTCGGCCGCAAGTCGCGCCATCTGCTGCAGCCGCAGGCGCCGCCGATGCGGAAAGCCGGTTGCACGAGACGTGCTTGCGATGACGGACCTGCCCGTCCACGTCGACCGACCCTGAGGACCCGATGAGACAGACACCCACCACGCTTCTCGCGATGACCCTGGCCCTCATCCTCGGCGGTCCGGGCGCCGCGCTTGCAGCGGATGCCGAGATCGGCCCGTTCAAGATCTCCAACGCCCACGCACCGGCCACGGCCGAGGGTGCCAAGGACGCGCCCGGTTATTTCACCGTCACCAATACCGGCAGCGCCCCCGACACCCTGATCGGCGGCTCCTTCGCCGACGCCAACCGCCTCGCCATCGTGTCCGGCGCAGGAAAGGCGACCCGCGACATCCCGGGCGGCCTCGTGATCAAGCCGGGCGAGACCATCACCCTCTCGCCGAGCGGGCCACACATCATGTTCGTCGGGCTGATCGGCTCACTCGAGCCCGGCCTGACCGCACAGAGCATCCTGCACTTCGAGAAGGCGGGGACCGGTGTGGTGGAATTCACGGTCGAAGGCGGAGCGCCGAAGGCGGCCAGACGCCACAAGCACTGACCGACAGCCGCTGGTCTCATTCCGGGCCCACGGCCCGGAATGACGGCATCGACTAATCGCCGGCCTTCGCCGTCCGTACGGTGCCGCGCGACGCGACGGCCGGCACCCTGTCCTGGCCATTGCCGGGTACCACGACCACCCGGGCGACCTGACCGGACAGGTAGGCCTGCAGGAACCGGTTGTAGTCGCGGAACGAGATGCAGCCGTTCGAGGCCCCGCTTGGTCCAAGCATGAAGGTGTGGGCCAACAGTCCCGCCCGGCCATAGATCGCCCCGGCACCGCCGACGGGGTTGAGGCGGATCGCCCTGACGCCGTGGAAGAGCTGCTCGCGCTCGGTCAGGTCGTAGACGCCCGGTGGCGTCGCGCCGCGCATCTTGATCGCAACCGAGCTGGGGTTGTCCATGTGCTCGCCGAGGCCGGAATGGGCCTCGAGCTTCTCGCCGCTCGGGAGCGTCACGATCCGGGCGCTGATGTCGTAGACGGCGACGCCGCCGCCCGAAGGCGGAGGTGCCGGGGCGACCTGGCGCGGGATGGCCGAGGCCACAGGCGGCTGGTTGAGCGCGGCATAGGCGAGCGCCGGGCTCTGCGGCTCGGGCGTGATGCCGAAGACCTTGTCGAAGAACGAGCGCGTGTCTTCCTGCGGGGCCTGCGACGGCGGGGCAGCAGCGGCTACGCGGCGCGCGGCACGCCGGGAATATTGCAACGGATTCGGTCCGCGCAGCTCGGGCGGGCGCGGCACCGGCAGCGGCACGGTCTGCACGAGGCGGTCGCCGGTCTGCAGATCCGTCACGGACGGGGTGGGCGGCTCGGGCTCGGTGGCCGGCGGCGGCTCGACCATCGCCTGCTGCGTGAACGGGTCGACGGCCTCGGCCGATGCGATGTCGGGCGTGGCGTTGGAGCCGGTGACGGCGGCGGCCGATTTCGCCGGCTCGGATGCATCGAGCGGCTGCGCATTTTGCGCGATGAGCGCGCTACGCAGGAGGTTGATCGACTCGTAGTCGAGGGCCGGGAGGCTCTGGCGCAGCTCGGCGGCGGCCTGGGGGGCCGCGGGCGTGGCGCCGGAGGGGGCGATTCGGCTCGAATGGGTGAGACCGCCGACGACGCCGAGCCCGGCGAGCGCCACGAACGCGCTGCGCACCAGAATCGGGTAGCGGCCCGACAGGCGAGCCATCTCGGCCACCGTTGGTTGGGGAAGCTTCGTCATCCGGAGCGCCGGCCCTCCTCGCCTCGCGAGATTCGCCCCGGACCTGGCAGCCCGGTGAATCCGCCATGCATCAAACAGCCGAGGTCGCCGGGCATTTGTGGGGCAGGAGCATGGTGAATCTGGGCCGAACCGGGGCGTTTCGCGTCTCCAGAGGGGGAGATGACCCCTCGAAAGCAGATTTGCCGGACGGTTGCCGCGCAGAATCGGCCCCGCGGCGGCGTCCCGACAGGCCAGAGCCGAATCAAAAGAGGCCCGGCATGGTCGCCGAGCCTCCAGAAATCTGTCGCCGATCACCAACCAAGCTTGGCTGTACGATCAGGATATCGCCGTCCTTGGCCTCTCGCCTGTGGTGGGGCCCAGAACGACTTGGATCTTACTCTGCGCCGTCGATCTGGCGGCCCATGATCGAGAGGGCCTGCTGATAGACGGAGGCCGCGTTCCACCCCTGGAGGGCGGCGAAGTTCGGCTGGCCCGGGGCGTAGCCTTGGCCCGGCTGCCAGCCATGCCCTTTCAGGAAGTTTGCCGTCGAGGTCATCGCAGCCGCGACGTTGTTGAGGTCGCCGCCGGTGCCGTAGAGCAGGATGTTCTTCGGCAGGAACTGGGTGTGCCCCACCTCGCCGTGGGCGGCGCCGCGGGTCGAGGGCGTGATCACGCCGCGATCGATGAGCTGAAGCGCCGCGTAGAGCTGGTCGGTGAAGTAGGCCGAGCGCCGGCAATCATAGGCGAGCGTCGCCACGGCGGAGAGCGTGTTGACGTTGCCGCGCACCTTTCCGAAGCCGGTCTCCATGCCCCAGATCGCGATCAGCGGCCCGGCAGGCACGCCGTAACGCTGCTGGATCGAGGAGAAGAGCGCCGCGTTGGCGGCCTTCATCCGGCGTCCCTGCGAGACAATGGTCGTCGAGCCGCGGCGGTTCATGAACTCGCCGAGCGAGAGCTTGAAGCTGTGCTGGCCGCGATCGGCCGCGATGGTCGGCGTCGAATAGGAGGTGCCCATTAGGGCCTGAAGGCTGGAGGCGCTGGCACGTCCGCGCGCCTCTGCCGCGAATTCCTGCTTCCAATTCTCGAAGCCGCCGGCGGAGTTGCCGCATTGCGCGGCCTCGGCCCGTCCGGCCACGCTGACGAGTGCCGCAAGCGCTGCGGCCGTGATGGTGATGCGCCGCTTGTGGTCGGTCACTGGAAACTCCCTGGCAGTTGCCCGGACTCGTCGGTGACGACCCGGCAGCGCGGCCCAAATCGTTGCCGTTGTAGGCGAAGATATGACCGAGCCGCCACTGTGAAGCGATGCCTACACACGCCAAAACGCACCTGCAGGCATCGACGCGCCCATCGGCTCGGTGCGCCGGCAGACGCGCCCAGCCAAGCAGCGGGCCGCTGCACAGGCAGGAAACATCAAATCCGAGCAAGACAACGTGAGATGAGATATTCGACGCAAGCTCTCGATCGCCAGTTGACGCGAATCCCGTGAAGCACCCCGCAGTGACAGCCTGAGCGCTCCTCTATAAAGGCAATCCCCGCGTGCCGGGAATCAAATCCCAGCCGAGACCTGAAGCAGGGGGCTGCTGGCGTGATCAAGTCGTCGATACTCAAGGCATGCGTTCTTTCCGCGCTGGCATTTGGCGGAACTGCTTTCGCCGCGGACGCGCCGATCCCGACCAAGGACATCCCCGGCGCCAAGGACAGCCCGACGCTCAAGCGCTACGAGGGCTCCTTCATCATCAGCTCCGCGGGCTTCGCCTATAGCGACTTCAAGGCGCCGCTCTCGAAGCTCGAAGAAACCGACCGGCGCGACGTCAACAACAACACACTGTTCGCGCCGAAGCAGCAGCAGGAACTCGAGGGCCGGCTGACGCGGCTCGCCTACTGGATCCCGGACGGGCGCTCGCCCTTCGAGGTCATGCGCAACTACCAGGACGAGCTGGAGGCTGCGGGCGGCGAAGTGCTGTTTTCTTGCAAGGCCGAGACCTGCGGCGGCGACCACGAGCGCTCGTCCTATGGCGGCGGCGGCCGGTCGAGCCTGATGATGTACTTCTTCCACGCCGCCGACGTGAAGGATGCGCCCTTCTCGATCGGGCAATGCGCCCTGACGAGCTGGATCTCGGACCAGCGCTACTTCACCGGCAGGAAGCCGGGGCCGGACGGCGACACCTGGATCACGGTCCAGACCTTCCAGGCCGATGGCGGCGCCACCTGCAAGCCGGTGACCGGCCGCACCTTCGCCCTCGTGCATATCCTGGAGCCGAAGGCACGCGAGAAGAAGATGACGACGGTCAAGGCCGACGAGATGGCCAAGAGCATCGGCTCGACCGGCAAGGTCACGCTCTACGGCATCCTGTTCGATACGGCGAAGACCGACGTGAAGCCCGAATCCGCCCCGACGTTGCAGGAGATCTCTGCACTGATGAAGGCGGATGCGAAGCTCGCAGTCATCGTCGTCGGCCACACCGACAACCAGGGTGCCTACGATTACAATGTGGACCTGTCGCGCCGGCGCGCGGATTCCGTGATCAAGGTGCTCGCAGCGAGCTACGGGGTCGATGCCAAACGCCTGAAGGCGGCAGGCGTCGGCATGGTGGCGCCGACGGCCAGCAACGACGACGAGGCCGGCCGCTCCAAGAACCGGCGCGTCGAGCTGGTCAAGCTGAACTGAGGCCGCCCGCCATGCACCGTCACCTCCTCGCGGCTGCGATCGTGCTCGTGCTCGGCACGGGCGCGAAGGCAGCCCCCATGCCCGATTTCATCAAGGATACGCTCGGCGAATGGCTCGTCGCCACCGATGACGGCAAACCGGGCTGCCGCATCACGCTGGCCGGCGAGCCCGTCGGCAAGATCTGGCGCGCGAGCCCCTCCGCAGATTGCGCCACGCGCCTGCCAACCGTCGCGAAAGCGGTCGCGTGGGACTTCGATGGGGGCGTCCGTCTCTACGCTGCCGACAGCAAGATCCTGCTCGCATTCGGCGAGGACGAAACCACGCTGATGAAGACGAGCTACGAGAAGCCGCCGGTCCATTACATCGTTCGCGCAAAGCCGGGTGTGGACCGCGCGCCCTACGCCGCGGCCCTGGTGGGCGCCTGGGTCCTGCGACGTCCCGGAGGCCCGGCGCTCTGCACGGTCACACTGTCGAAGGGTGCCAAGGATGGCGATACCGACCTGACGCTGAAGGCCGGCATGCCCTGTGATCCCGCCATCGCGAAGCTCAAGCTCAACAGTGCCCATGTCGAGGACATCGCGCTGATGCTCTACGGCGAGCCCGAGACCTCCCTGCGATTCGAGGCCTCCGGACCGGAGAGCTACGCCAAAGCCGAGGGCGGCAAGCCGCTGGAAATGGTGCGGGCTCCGTAAAGCCGCCCCGTGGTCAGACGGGCGGCGGCAGCCGCCCGCCGGCATAGCGCACCAGCGCATCGATCCGCGCCTCGATCGGCGGATGCGTCGCCAGGAAATCCGTGAAGCCGACGCGCGGATTGTCGAAGCACAGCTCCATCACGCCAGACGGGGCATGGACGAGGTCGCCGCGGCCCGAGATCTTGATCAGCGCCGAGATCAGGGCGTCCGGATCCTTGGTCAGTTCCACCGCGCCGGCATCGGCGACGTATTCGCGTGATCGCGACAGAGCGAAGCGGATCAGCTTGGACAGGATCCAGGCCAGCGCGATCAGAAGCGCCCCGATCAGGATGGCCGGCAGCGCGCCCGCGCGGTTCTTGCCGTCCCGGTTTCCGCTGAACAGCCCGCGCAGCATGTCGGTGCGGTAGCCGGCCTCGGCGACGAAGGCGAAGATGCCGGCGATGACGATGGCGATCATCATCGTGCGGACGTCGTCGTTACGGATATGGGTGAGCTCGTGGCCGAGCACCGCCTGCATCTCCCGCGGGGTCAGTGCCTCCCGCAGGCCCGTCGTCACCGTGATCGCGTATTGCTCGGGGTTGAGCCCGGTTGCGTAGGCGTTGAGCGCCGGATCGTCGGCGACCAACAGCGCCGGCATCGTCATGCCGCGCGAGATGCAGAGCGGCTCGAGCAGGCGATAGAGATCCAGAGCCTCCTCGCGCGCCACGGGATGCGCACCGACGGTCGCCGAGATCATGGTGCGATGGGCGTGGTAGGCGATGAACAGCCAGGCGAAGGTCACCGCGAAGGAGAGCGGGCCGATCCAGAGCAGGTCGTGAAAAGCCGCGTGAAGATAGGCCGAAAGTCCCGGCCGCGCGCCCGCCGGCAAGTTCGCGCTCACGCCCCTCAGGATCAGCGCGATACCGTAGGCGAGAACGAGGTTGAGCCCGAACAGCCCGGCGACGAGGACGCGCGAGCGCACCTCGTTCTGGCGGATATGCGTGTAGAGGCCGAAGGCAGGCAGCATCGAACTGCCGTGGCTCCGCTCAGAACTTCACCGAGGGGGCCGTGTCGAGCTGGACGCGGGCGCCCTCGCCGACATCGAAGAAGCTCTGTGGCTTGAAGCCAAGGGGCCCTGCGAACAGCACTGCCGGGATCGAGCCGATGGCGGCGTTGTATTCGGCCACCGCGTTGTTGAAGAAACGCCGGGCGGCCGCGAGCTTGTCCTCGATCGCCGAGAGTTCGCCCTGGAGCGCCTGGAAGTTCGTGTTGGCCTTGAGGTCGGGATAGGCCTCGCTCAACGCAATGAGGCGCCCGAGCGTCCCCTGAAGCTGAGCCTCGTTCTGTGCCATCTGGGCCGGGTCCTTCGACGCGACGGCGGCGTTGCGCGCCTGGACGACGGCCTCCAGCGTGCCCTTCTCGTGAGCGGCATAGCCTTTGACCGTCTCGACGAGGTTGGGAATCAGGTCATGCCGCTGCTTCAGCTGCACGTCGATGTCGCCGAAGGCCTGGGCCGCACGCTGCTTGAGCGTGGCGAGGCCGTTATAGGTGATCACGAACCAGACCAGCACGACGGCCAGGACGATCAAAACGATCCACGTGCTCGACATGGCTCACCAAAGAGAAAGAGGAAATCGGGCCAAGACGTCCGAAGGACAGCCGAATCGATGGGGCTCGGCCGGCCGCCGGCTTCTTTACAGGCAGGACTGAAATTCCGACAGCGGGCGTCGCAATGCTCGACTTTTGTCGCCGTCCCGACAGCGAAGCCGGCCAAATTCAATAACCGCAAGACATTCGCGAAGCGCTCGGCCACTATGCCGATGCCGTCGATTGCGCCCGACGAAAACTCGCCCGCTCCGCAAAAAAGCCCCAGGCTCATGGCTCCTGCCCTACGCTTGCCAATCCCCGAGACCGGGTCCATCCCAACCTCATGCTGAAGACAGCCTTTGTCGCCGCGCGCGACCGTCAGCGCCTCTCGGAGATCGCCTCGGTCCTGATCGGCTTCGGCCTGAACAAGGCCGTCGATCGCTTGGGCCTGCGCAACATCCCGCTGATCCCGCGGCGCACGCCGCGGGTGGACGTGACGCGGCTGTCTCAGCCCGAGCGCCTGCGCCGGGCTATCGAGACGCTCGGGCCGACCTTCATCAAGTTCGGCCAGATCCTGGCGAGCCGGCCCGACCTGCTCTCCCCGATCTGGACCGACGAGCTCGAAAAGCTGCACAGCCAGGTCAAGCCGATCCCGTGGGAGATGATCGGGCCGCAACTCGAGACCGATCTCGGCGCGCCGCCGCAGGAAATCTTCGCCGAGTTCGACGTGAACCCGATCGCCTCGGCCTCGATCGCCCAGGTCTACAGGGCGCGGCTGAAGACGGGCGAAGAAGTCGTGGTCAAGGTACTGCGGCCGGGCCTGAAGAAGATCATCGAGGCAGACCTACGGCTGATGGGTCACGGCGCGCGCATCGTCGAGACCGAATGGCCGGAGATGGCTCGCTACCAGCCACAGGAGCAGATGAAGCACCTGGCGGCCGGCATCAACGGCGAACTCGACCTGCTCAACGAGGCGCGAAACTGCGAGATGATCGCCGGCATCTTCGCCGAGCGCGACGACATCCTGATCCCGAAGATTCATTGGGAATGGTGCTCGGAGCGGGTGCTCGTGCAGGAATTCGTGCACGGCGTCTCGCCGAACGATTCCGCGGCCTTGCGCGCCATGGGCGCCGACAAAAAGGTCTTAGCCCAGAAGGGTTGCGACGCTTTCCTGCGCATGGCGCTGATCGAGGGCGTCTTCCACGCCGATCCGCATCCCGGCAACCTGCTGATCCTGCCGGGCAACCGCATCGGCTTCATCGATTTCGGCATCGTCGGCCGGCTCTCGCACAAGCGCCGGCAGCAACTGCTCGTGCTCATCGGCGCCATGCTGAAACAGGACGTCGACGGCCTCATGGCCACGCTTCTCGACTGGACCGGCCCCACCGCGCCGGACCTGACCAAGCTCGAGCAGAGCGCCCAGAACTTCGTGCAGACCCACTCGTCGATCCCGCTCAATCTCGGGCTGGTCCTCACCGACTTCATGACCATGGCCCGCGAGAACGACCTCGCGATGCCCACCGACCTCGCCATCCTGTTCAAGGGTCTGGTCACGGCCGACGGCGTGATGCGCCAGCTCGATCCGAATTTCGACCTGTTCTCGGCCGCTGGCCCCACCGTGCGCGCCTCGATGCGCAGCGTCTTCTCGGCGCGGGCTCTCCTGAAGAAGGCCGAGGCGCTCGGGACCGGTCTCTACGGCGCGGCCTCCGAGCTGCCGACGCTGATCCACCTGCTGCTGGTGCGCCTCAAGCAGGGCAAGGTCACGGTCGAGATCGAGCTGAAGGGCATGGACAAGCTCGTGCGCGGCATCGAGCGTGGCGCCGCGCGCGTGGCCGTCGGCCTCGTCGTCGCCGCCTTCGCAACGCAGCTCGCGCCTCGGCTGATCGACCTCGGCACGCCCGTCTTCGTCCTGATCGCTCTCGCCGTGTCGGTGGTCGGCATCGGCTGGCTGGTGCTTCTCGGCCGGAACCGCTGAGACGTCCCTCGCCAAAGGCCCTCCCTTCGTCGCCGGGATCGTGCAGGAGCACGGATCCGCATGATGTCGTACGACCGTTCACCACCCCGATTCGGTGAGGTTGCAATGCAGCGTCGGCAAACAGAGTCGAGTCGGCATTTTACAGTATCCAACAGCAACCTTGGCTGCGGATAAGACTTTTTTGCATTTACGAAAACTTGACACATCACTTGCCGAGTCACGGCATCGTGATATGGTCACTTATCAACCGACTCGCGGGATGCAACAGGTAGCGCGGCGGGGTGAGAAACGGGCGTTCAAGCCGTCTATCCCCTCGAAGCTAGGTGAGCAGATCCCCATCCGCCCGTCGGCGCATCAAGCGCGGCGGCCGATCGATTCCATCGAAGGCCAATGCGCCGAACCCGGGGGGCTTCGGTGCTGGAGACCACGATCGTTTCGGCGGGCATGTCCCGCACCAATCGAAGAGCCATTCTCGAGGCCGAGAATGCCTATCTTCGCAAGCTGCTCGCGCAGCGGCCCCTCAGTGCAAACGACATCTACGTGAATGCGGAGCGGCGCCATGCGGATGAGACCGGCATGGGCCGGTCCGTCGCGGCGCTCCGGATCGAGTCGGAGGCCGAGGTGATGCGCGCTGCGGAAACCGACGAGATCAATGCTCAGCTGCGCGCGACCGAAGAGTTCAATCGCCGCATTCTGGCCTCGACGACGGATTGCATCAGCGTGCTCGACATCGATGGCCGCCTGATCTCGATGAACGAGGTGGCGATCCCGATCTTCGGCAAGGCCGGCTTCGCGCATGCGGTCGGCCGGCCCTGGTCCGACGTCTGGCACCTGCCGGAGAGCCGCGACGCCGTGCTCGGCGCGCTGGAAGAGGCGCGGGGCGGCCGCACCTGCCGCTTCCAGGCAGCCCTCGACACGGGCGGCAATGCCGACGCGCTGCTATGGTGGGACATCGTCGTCGCGCCGATGAACGGCGACGACGGCCGCCCCGAGCGGCTGCTCGCGGTCTCGCGCGACATCACCGAGCTGAAGCAGACCGAGAACCGCCAGACCGTGCTGATGCACGAGATGGCGCACCGGGTGAAGAATACGCTCGCCATGGTGCAGGCGGTGGCCACGCAGACGTTGCGCAACGCGCATTCCCTGGACGAGGCCGGCGAGGCGCTCGGCGCGCGCCTGCTGGCGCTCGCCCAGGCCCACGACGTGCTGATGCAGGGAGCCTGGTCGAGCGCCGATCTGCGCGGCCTCGTCGACACCGCCATCGCGCTTCACAGCGACGGCGAGCCCGGCCGTTTCGTCGTCTCCGGGCCCGACGTGACGCTCGGGCCACGCCCGGGTCTGACGCTCGCGCTGATCCTGCACGAACTCGGCACCAATGCCGCGAAATACGGCGCTCTCTCCAAGTCCGAGGGCCATGTCGAGATCCGCTGGGACATCGAGACGGTCGAGGGCGAGGAGCGCCTGTGCTTCCGCTGGGAGGAAATCGGCGGTCCGGCGGTCGAGCCGCCGACCCGCGTCGGCTTCGGCAGTCGCCTGATCGAGCGCAGCCTCGTGCACAGCTTCGGGGGGAGCGCCAAGCTCGACTTTCCGAAGGCCGGCGTCGTCCTCACCATGCAGGCCCCCGCCGCCAACGTCGTCGTGGCTGTGCCTGCAAGTCTGGTCGGCTGAGACCGGCCGGGGTCCGCAGACCATGTTTCGACGCGCTCGCGACAGGGGCGCGTCGATACGATGGGCGCGCCACGCGCCGTCCTAGGGCGACAGAGAGACGTCTGCCGCCGCGTTGCGCCTATCATCGGCGGATCAGCACGACCCCACTCATCAGCAACGCGACACCGAGCAGACGTGGCAGGTCGACCGAGCGTTGCTCCAGGCCGAGCACGCCAAAGTGGTCGAAGCCCACCGAGGCGATCATCTGACCCGCGATGAGCAGCGCGATGAAGGTCGCAGCGCCGATCTGCGGCACGAGGAAGACGGCAAGCGCGATGAAGATCGCGCCGAAGAGACCGCCGAACCAGCCCCACCACGGAATGCGCGAGGCGACCGCTGCCGATGGCAGCGGATCGCGCAGGGCCAGCGCCAGGATCGCCATGCAGGCTAGGCCGACCGCGTAGCTGGCGAAACCCGACCAAGCCGCCGAGTGCAGCGCGACGCGCAGGTTCGCGTTCAGTGCCTGCTGCACGACGATGCTGACACCGGCGAGGGCGGCGAGAGCCGAGGGGAGCAGGATCTGAAGCATCGCACGGTCATCCACCGCTTGGTCGCGGCTATGAGCCGCTTCGCGCACCTTGACACCATGGCCATCGCCATGCCGTCAAATGCCGCATGGCGCCTTATCCATGCGAACGAGTCATGATGAACCCGACCCATCTCGACGTGTTTCGCGCGGTCCTCCGGCATGGCGGCATGACCCGCGCGGCCACCGCTCTCGGTATCGGCCAGCCGCATGTCAGCCGGGCCATCGCGCAGCTCGAGGCCGAAATCGGCTTTCCGCTGTTCATGCGCGGGCACGGCAGCGCGCGCCCGACCCAGGAGGGCGAGGCCTTCGGTCACGAGGTCGAGCAGACCTATGCCGGGCTCGATCACCTGCGCCACGCCGCCCGGCAGATCCGCGAGCGCGGCACCGGCACCTTGCGCGTCGCCTGTCAGCCGTCCCTGGCTTCGAGGCTGCTGCCGCGCGCGATCAGGCGCCTCAATGCAGACCTGCCGACGGCCCGCGTATCGATCCACGTGCCGAGCCCGGATACGATCTGGTCCTGCGCGTCGTCGGGCCAGTGCGACATCGGCCTGGCCCGCCCGCGGACCGGCTATACCGACGTCGAGGCCGAGCCCTTCATGACAGTCGAGGCCGTCTGCGCGATTCCGCGAAAGCATCCGCTGGCGCGCAAACGCGCGATCTCGGTGGAGGATCTCGCGGCCGAGCCGCTGATCTCGGGAGGCGCCGGCGTCTTCCAGCAGTCGGTGGAGGCGATCTTCGCGGCGGCGGGTGTGACGCCCCGCTTCGTCTTCATGGCGGAATACACGGCGGCGCGATGCGGCCTCGTCGCCGAGGGGATGGGGCTCGCCATCGTCGATCCGGTGCCGGCGCGCGAACTGGCGGGAGCCGCCGTCACCCTGCGGCCGTTCCAGCCCGCTTTGCCGATCGAGACGATGCTGCTTCGTCCGGCGGGACGGCCGGTCAGCCAGCTCGCCGAGCGGCTGATCGGCCTGCTGAAGCAGGAGCGCGACGCGCTCGCCTAGGGCAGGCGCGGGCTCACCGTCACCGCAGCAATTGCGCCGCCTCGGTCGCGCCGCGCTTGGTGATGCGCCACTTGATCGGGCCGGGCTGCTCCTGGTCCTCGCGGTCGACGAGGCCCTGCATCCAGAGCTGAAGCATGGCGAGATGCTCGTCCTGCGGCTCCTGACCCGTGAAGATCACGGGGCCACGCCGCAACGCCAACAACAGAAACCGCTGTTTCTCGCTCAAGTCCATATGGCTAGGACGAGCGGGACCGGGCCGGATTTAGAGCCGCGCCGACCGAACCGTGGGGCTGGTCAGGCGAATCCAGCCAAAAAGCGAAATCCGATGCCGGAACCGATCATCGGGTGATCGATTCCGGTCTGCGGCCGGTTAGCGCCCGGCCTTAGGAATCATCCGCGATCGGGGCGCCTCCACGCCCCCCTCGCGGCCAGACGGAGCCTCGATGTCGCCCACGAGCCATCTCGCCCTGATCAACCTGTTTATCGGAGACATCCAGGGAGGGCTTGGGCCGTTTCTCGGGACCTGGCTCGCCGAAACGGCGCATTGGAGCCCCACGCGGATCGGGCTGGTCACGACGCTGTCGGGCATCGGCGTCCTGCTGCTGAGCGGACCTTTCGGCGCGCTGGTGGACCAGTTCGGCCGCCCACGCCTGCTGATTGCGGCATCCTGCGCGGCGATCCTCGGCGGGACCTTGCTGCTGCTGCCAGCCCAGGGCTTCTGGCTGGTGCTGGCGGCACAGTCGCTGGCCGCGGCGGGAGGCACATTGCTGCTCCTCGCCGTGAACGCGCTGACGCTGGGGCTCGTCGGCAAGAAGGCCTATCCGCGCCAGCAGGGGCGCAACCAAGCCTTCAACCATGTCGGTATCCTCACGGCAGCGGGGATCATCGCCCTCGGCACGCCCTATTGGGGCGCGGCGATCTCGCTCTGGGTGCTCGGCGCCATGGCCGCGGCAGCGATCATCGCCACCGTGACGATGCCGGGGGGCGCCTGGGAATCGCGCCGGGCGGTCGGCTGGGAGGATCACGAGGGCGACGACAAGCCTCGGCGCTCGTCGACGACGGAAGCGCTCCGCAATCGCCGGCTGCTGGTCCTGGCCCTGGCCCTGGCCCTGTTCCAGCTCGGGAATGGCGGCATGCTGAGCCTGCTCGGCCAGAAGCTGGTCTCAGTCTCGCCCTACGGCACCGGCTGGACGGCGACCTACGTGATGGTGGCGCAGTTGGTCATGGTGCCGGTCGCCTATCTCGCCGGGACGTTGGCCGACCGGAAGGGGCGTCGATGGATCCTCATCATCGCCTGTCTCGCGCTTCCGCTGCGCGCGGGGCTCTGCGCCTTCATCGACGATCCGCTCTGGCTGATCTCGGCCGAAGTGCTCGACGGCGTCGCATCCGGGATCGTCGGCGTGGCGGTGCCTGTGGTGGTCGCCGACCTGACCTGGAAATCTGGCCGCACGCAGACGGCGCTCGGCACTCTCAACGCGATCCAGGGTGCCGGAGGCGCGCTGTCGGCCTGGTATGGCGGCCTCGTTCAGGGCTGGCTCGGCTGGCCGGGGGCGTTCCTGGCCCTCGGCCTCGCGGGTCTCGCATCGGCCGTGATGGTCATCTGGCTCAACGCGACGGCCGAGGAGAACCCGCGGCGCAAGCGAAAGAGGGCGGCGCGCGAGGCTTGAGCGCAGGAGGGATGAACGCCCCCAGGAGATCCACTCCGAACATTACGTAGATCGTGGATTCGGCTTGGACCCCGATACCCCGTTTGGTAGGCCGACACTGAAGCAGGTTTTTATTCAAGGAATACAGACATGATGAAGGCGATCACGGCCGTTTGTGTCGCTTTGATTGCGGCCGTGGCCTTTGTCGGCACGTCGGGCGAAGCACAGGCCGGCTGCAGGAAGTGCGGCCCCGTCTCTCCCGTCTATCACTACAAGACCGTCAACAAGGTCTCGAACCGGACACAGTATCGGGACGTCAACCGCACGCATTACGATCACAAGACGCGCTACATCTACAACGTCACGCGCGTCCGCCCGATCGTTCGGGTCCATACCGTGACCCGCGTTCACCATCACACGGTGCCGGTGATCCACAACGTGAACGTCTCCAGCGTGCAGCGCCTGCCGGCTCAGTACGTTCGCACCAACAGCGTGCAGAACTATTACTACGGCTGCGGCTGCCGCTGAGGCAGGATCCGATCCCTCAGCGGGGGCCCTGCCGTCGGCTCGGCCCCCTCAATCGCGGCTGGCCGTCCTCGGGAGGGCGGACAGACAGGCCTTCGGGCAGACCGGCGCACGCCCGAGCAGGCGCCCGAGTGCGGCTTGCGGTTTCGCCGCGCAGAGCCGGGTGAGGAAGTCCTTGTCTTCCGTGCCGAAATCCGGAATGCGGCAGGACGAGGCCATGGTCCGCTCCGCCTGACCCCATAGGGTCGAAACGGCGGCGGCGGTGTCGGGGCGGGTCAGCCCATCCCACGCGGCTGGATCGTTCTCGGCAGCTTCGATGTAGAGCGCGACGAAGCTCATCAGCGCCGCGAGTCCGTCTCGGTGCGAGAGCTGGACGTCCGGGTCTCGGCGGTCTTTAAGCGCGATCGCAGCATCGAGGTCGTGCGTGTAGGCGTTGAGTTCGTCGAGCAGGTAGCGGAAATCTGTCGCCGAGCTCGCGCTCCCCTTGCGCAGATAGGTGTCCACGAAGAGGCTCGGCTGGAACTGGCGGGCGATCCGACTGGGCGCGAACAGAACGCTGCTCTCGCGCGGGCGCTTCACCGCCCCACCCCCGATCAGCGGATAGGCATCCGTATCGCCGGTGATCATGTGCACGGACTCGTGCACCGCCGTCGGCAGCGAAAACTGCGCGTCACTGCAATCGAGCCACGCGCGGAAGAAGGCCTTGTCCTTGACCTGCCGGAAGATCGCGTAGCCGTTCGACGATCCAGCCCTCAGCACCTCGACGGCCTGGGCCGTGCAATCGCCGGCCGCTGCGGGAACGGCACCGAACAGCGGCATCGCGAGGAGGACTACTCCACCAAGGAGCGCACGAACGGTGTTCAGCATCGGCCCGCATCCCGAGAGATGCGGATCCTGTGGCACGTATGGTTAAGGAACCGTCCCGACGGCACCACCGAGGCCGCACCCACACCGGCCTCGGGGATGCCCGGGGCTCTGGTAGCGGCCTCCCATTGCGGCGGCGCGGATCAGGCGATCTTCGTGGTCATGTCGACGGTCTTGGCGTCGCCGCTCTTCTTCACGAGACCGATGGCGTGCTCGCAATCCTCGCGGCGGACGTAGCCCTCGCCGGACTCGGCGATCACGTTGCCGTTCTGGACCCGCAGCCGCCAGCGCCATTCGCCGCCGGCATCCCGATACAGTTCGAAGCGCATGCGCTGTCTCTCCCGGCCGCCATGGCCTCACGCAAAAAGATGGGGCCGCCGAGCCCGAGCGGCAACGCTCGGACCCGACGGCCCCTGATCGGTTCATCCGGACTGGATCAGGAACGCGGAGAGCGCTCCAGCCAGCCGATGTTGCGGCCCTCGCCGCCACCAGCGCCGCCGGCGGGACGCGGGTTGCGGCCCTGACCCGGACGGGAATCGCCGCGGCGATCGTTGCGGCTGTCGGTACGCTGGCCCTGATGACCGCCGGGGCGGCCTTGGCGCTGGTCCTGACGCTCGCCGGAACGGCCGGGACGCTGGTCTTGGCGCTCGCCCTGGCGTCCATCCGGACGCGGGCCGCGGGCCTGCTGGCCGCCGGCATCGGGACGACCCTGGCGACCGGGCTCCTGGCGATGGCCAGGACGGCCGTTGCGGCCACCCGGAGCACCACCGCCGGGACGGCCCTGGCGCTGGCCGGGGCGACCATGCGGCTGGCGGGGCGGACGGCGAGCCTCTTCGGCTGCGGTCTCGCTGGCTTCCTGCCGCGACGGAGCGTTGAAGCCCTCGGGGAAGGCGCCGACCGGCACCTTCTGGCGCGTGGTCCGCTCGATGTCGCGCAGGTAGGCCTTCTCCTCGTCGTTGCAGAACGAGACGGCGAGGCCAGCCTTGCCTGCGCGGGCCGTGCGGCCGATGCGGTGGACGTAGCTCTCCGGCACGTTCGGCAGGTCGTAGTTCACGACGTGGCTGACCGCCTCGACGTCGATGCCGCGGGCAGCGATGTCGGTGGCAACGAGCACGCGGCAGGAACCGTCCTTGAAGGCCGCGAGCGCCCGCTCGCGCTGCGGCTGGGACTTGTTGCCGTGGATCGCCGAAGCATTGACGCCGGCCTTCTCCAGGCCGCGCACGACACGGTCGGCGCCGTGCTTGGTGCGGGTGAAGACGAGCACGCGCTCGTAGTCGGGATCGCGCAGGATGTGGTTGAGCAGGGCCTGCTTCGCGCCGGTATGGACGAAGATCACCTGCTGCTCGACGCGCTCGGCCGTGGTCGCCACCGGGGTGACCGCGACCTGGACGGGATCGCGCAGGTACTGCTCGGCGAGGCCGGCGATGTTCTTCGGCATGGTGGCCGAGAAGAACAGGCTCTGGCGCACCGGCGGCAGCATCTTCACGATGCGCTTGAGGGCGTGGATGAAGCCGAGGTCGAGCATCTGGTCGGCTTCGTCGAGGACGAGGATCTCGACGCCTTCCAGCGTGAGGGAGCGACGCTCGATCAGGTCGATCAGGCGGCCGGGCGTGGCGACGAGAATGTCGACGCCATTGGCCAGCGCGCGCTCCTGGCGGCTGATGGTAACGCCGCCGAACACGACGGTGCTGGTCAGCGGCAGGTGCCGGCCATATTCCGAAAAATTCTCGGCGATCTGGTTGGCGAGTTCGCGGGTCGGCGAGAGTACGAGCACGCGGCAGCCGCGGCGCGGAGCGCGGGTGCGCTTCAGCGAGAGGCGATGCAGGATCGGCAGCGCGAAGGCCGCCGTCTTGCCGGTGCCGGTCTGCGCGATGCCGCAGATGTCGCGGCCTTCCATGGCGGGCGCGATGGTCTGCGCCTGGATCGGCGTCGGCGTGGTGTAGCCGACCTCTTCCAGCGCCTTCAGGACAGGCTGGGAGAGGCCGAAATCGATGAACTGGGTCAAGGGTGGTCTTTCGGGCAGCAGGACCGCATCTCGGCAGCCATCATCGGCGCGAGAGTTCGTTCGGTCCGTTGTCGGGGACAGCCCGCGTGATGGGGCAGTCAGGTGCATGCACGTTATGAAGAGAGGGGCCGGAACGCGTCCGACGCGATGCGCGGACATGGACCGTCACGCAGCCCTCTCAAGCGGACCTCATATCGGCCGCTGACGCTGCGCTTGCGATATGCGCATGTTGCAACGCGAAGTCAATGCAACTCATGCCGTGCTCGCGAACCCACCAGCCGAAAACGGCACGGCGACTGCAACGGCATCACGGCAGGAGACCCGATGCGAAGTTCATGTCCGGAAATGGCACGATCGCAACCGATCGGCGTCCACACAGCCGGTGCTGCGTTTCGAAGCGAGATCGAACCCGAGCTCGTGCTACACGGTCAGGTGACGGACCAGCGCGGCGGAACGCCTCCGCGCCGGCGCGTCGCCGCCCGAGGACGCGGATGATCGCGCGCCATACCCTGACCTATGTCGGCTCGCGGGCCGTTGCGGCGGCGCTCAACATGGCCTCGCTGGCCGCTTTCACGCGGCTGGCGCCCGTCGACACCTTCGGCACCTATCTCCTGATCCTGTCCTGGTCGATCGTGCTCTACGGAGCGACCTGCCAATGGCCGAAATTCGCATTCTTCGCCCTCTATGACGAGGCACGCGGACCGACCCAGATCGCCACGCTGGTGCGGATGCTCGCGATCCTGCTCACGCTGACGGCGCTGGCCATGGGCACGGCTGCCGCGCTCGGCCTGACCGATCCCCGCTTCGCGATGGCGGTCGTCGCGGCTACGGTCGGCATCACGCTCTTCGAGGGCATGAACGAGATCGCGCGCACGCGCCTCGCCGCGGAGGCCGTCGCGATGTCGGTGGTGTCCCGCGGCGTGCTGGTCCTGGCGCTGGGAAGCGCGGCCCTCGCCTCTACCGGCGACGCCCTCGACCTCGTCCTGGCCTTCGGGCTCGCCAATGCGCTGGCGGCCATACCGGCGGCTTTGTCGGTCTGGCCGCAGATCCGCGGGGGCCGGGGCAGCCTGATCGAGGCGCGGCGACTGCTCGCCTATGGCTGGCCGCTGGTGATCTCCTTCGGCATCGCCGCGCTGGCGCAGACGATCGACCGGCTGATCATCGGCAAGACGATCGGCACCGAGGATCTCGGCGCCTACGGCGCGATCGGCGACTTCCTGCGCCAGAGCTTCGTCGTGTTCGGCGAGAGCATCGCCCTGTCGATGATCTCCATCGCCAAGCGGGACGCCCGCGGCGGCGGCATGGAAGCTGCCAATCCGGTCCTGCGCGATGCGGCGCGCGCGCTCACGCTGATCGGCGCTTTCGGAGCGGTGTTCTTCCTGACCTTCGACGAGGTCGTCGTGTCGATCCTGCTCGGCCCGAGCTACCGCGCCTCGGCGATGGCGGTGGCGCCTTACCTGATCGTGGCGAGCATCTGTATGATGTTCCGCGCCTATTATTTCGGGCAGGTGATCTATTTCAACGGATCGAGCACGCTGGACGCCGTCGCCTCCGGGGCGCTTCTCGCCGCGACCGGCGGCCTGTCGCTGCTGCTGATCCCGCATTACGGCGTGAAGGGCGCGGCCATCGCGCTCGCTGCCGGACAGGCGGTGGCCTGCCTCGTCTACATCGTCGCTGCCAAAGGGCGGGTGCAGATGCCGGTGCCGGTCCTCGACATCGTCGCGATCGCAGCCTGCGCGCTGCTGGCCTATGCCGCGACCTCGGCGCTCGATCTCGTCGCAGGCGGACGCACACCGGCCCTGCTCGTGCTCAAGGCCGCCGTGATCGGCCTGGCTGCCGCCGGCGCGGCCTGGCGCTTCAATATCATCGGCCTCGCCGAGATCCTCACGCGCCGGGCGCGGCGCGCCGCCTGATGCCGAGCACCGGGCGAACCGCCGAGGGCCTCGTTGTCGCGGCCCTCCCGCTCGATGCGGGCTCGCCGCTGCTGCCGGCCTGGCGCGACCTCGCCCGCGATCCGCTGGTCGAGAACCTGTTCTTCGAACCGGAATTCGCCCTGGCGGCGGCCCACGCCTTCGGCGGTGGCATCCGGCTCCTCACCGTCAGCGATCGTCCGCCCGAGGCGCCGGGCGCCCGCCTGCTCGCGCTCTGGCCCTGTCGCGTCGTGCGCCGCTGGGGCGTGCCGATTCCGGCCCTGATGGGCTGGACGCACGGCTTCTCGATCTTCGGTGCGCCGCTCCTCGCGAAAAGCGAGGCCGCACCGGCGCTGCGGGCCCTGCTCGACGCCCCTCGCCATCTCGGCCTGCCGCGCCGGCTGCTGATGCCGTATCTGCCGCTCGACGGCCCCTTTGCCGCGCTTCTCGACGACGTGCTGGCTCGGAGCGGACGCCGACGCGCCGATTTCTGGGCGCACGAGCGCGGCTTCCTCGCCCCGGCGGTGGGACGAGACGGGACGCGGGACGCCTATCTCGATGCCCACCTCTCGGAGCGCAAGGCGCGCCAGCTCGCCCGCCTCTTCCGGCGGATCTCGGCCGACGCCTCCGTGGAGCACGAGATCGTCCGGGAGCCCGGCCGGCTCGCAGAGGCACT
The DNA here is from genome assembly GCF_021352225.1 of Methylobacterium sp. C25. Taxonomy (GTDB): domain Bacteria; phylum Pseudomonadota; class Alphaproteobacteria; order Rhizobiales; family Beijerinckiaceae; genus Methylobacterium. Next base: position 392,070 of record NZ_JAAUVI010000001.1, read on the forward strand.
CGACGATTACATCGCGCTCGAATCCGCCGGCTGGAAGGGACAGGCCGGCACGGCCGTCGCGAAGCGGCCGAACGAGGCGGCCTTTCTCGCGGGCCTGGTCCGATCCTACGGTACGGACCGTCGCATCCGCTTCGACCGGTTGCGCCGCGATGGGCGCAGCCTCGCGGTGTCGCTTTCGCTCGAGACCGCCTCGACCTTCTGGTTCCTCAAGATCGCCCACGACGAGACCGAGGCGAAGAACTCGCCCGGCGCGCTTCTCGTCGAGCGCGTGACGCGCTCGCTGCTCGCTGACCCGCGCATCGCCGCGGCCGATTCCTGCGCACCTCCGAACTTCCCGCTGATCGAGACCTTCTGGAGCGAACGCAGGCGGCTCGCCCACGGCCTGATCGAGGCCGGCGGCGGAGACAGGCTGTTTCGGCCGGCCGTCGCGCTCGAGGGCTTGCGCGCTCAGGCAGCACGGGTCCGCACCTCGAAAGCCTGATCGAACGCGTGCAGGTCAGCCCCCCGGCTCGTCGAACCGGCTCCAGCGGAACACCTCGCGGCCGGCGCCGTCGATGACGCGCACGGCCTCGGGACGCACCTCGGTGCGCTGGGGTGCGCGAGCCCGGGCGAACAGCCGAAGCGCGCGCTCCGTGGCGCCGTCGAGGTCGCTTGTGCGGACGGTAATGCGCTGCTGGATGGGCTCGGCCGCAGCGCCGTCTTGGACACCCAGCAGCTCGATGTGAAAGGTCTCGCGGAAGGACAACGGCCGGTCGGCTCCGGATCGGGTTGGATCGGACCACCACATAGAACGCCGGGACAGCCGGCGGCAGGTCCATTCATGCCGCGCCGGCATCGATCGGCGTGCATCCCCGCCTTTCACCTCTTCACCGGCATGTGATCGGACGGATCGTGCCAACGGGGCCGAGCGCGGTAAGGGGCGTGGCAACCTGCGTCTACGGACGGCGTGCATGCCCGTCCCGGATGTGGTTGATTGCACCGCGCAAAAAGCCGAACGAGAGAACCATGGCGACCCCGCCCTTCGTCACGCCGGACTGGCTCAAAGAGCGCCTCACCGCGCCGGACATCGTGGTGCTCGACGCCTCCTGCTATCTGCCCGCGCAGGGACGGGACGCGGAGGCCGAGTATCGGGCCGCGCATGTTCCCGGCGCCATCCGCTTCGACATCGACGCGATGAGCGACGAGACCTCTCCGCTCCCTCACATGCTCCTGCGTCCGGAGGTGTTCAGCTCTCGTATGCGGGCGCTCGGCATCGGCGATGGCGCGCATTTCGTCGTCTATGACGGGCTCGGCCTGTTTTCCGCTCCGCGCGTCTGGTGGATGCTGCGCACCTACGGCGTGCGCGACGTCGAGATCCTCGAAGGCGGCATGCCGGCCTGGCTCGCCGCGGGTTATCCGACCGAGGATGGCGAGGGCCGCGCCCGCGAGCGCCGGCATTTCACCGCTCGGCTCGATCAGGGCGCCGTCGCCAACGGCAGCGACGTGGCCCGCGCTCTCGACCGGAGCTCGGCTCAGGTCGTCGATGCCCGCTCCGGCCCGCGCTTCCGCGGCGAGGAGGCCGAGCCGCGCCCCGGTGTCCGCCCCGGCCACATGCCCGGCGCCCGCAACGTGCACTACGCCGCCCTGCAGGCGAATGGCCGCCTCAAGGACAAGGCCTCGCTCCGCGCCGCTTTCGCCGAGGCCGGGGTCGATCTCGAGCAGCCGATCATCACGACCTGCGGCTCCGGCGTCACCGCGGCGATCATCGCGCTGGCGCTGGAAACCCTCGGGCATCCCCCGAAGGCGCTCTATGACGGCTCCTGGTCGGATTGGGGGTCGGACGAGACGCGCCCCGTGGCGACCGGGCCGGCCTGACTTTTCCCGGCTGACCGACCGGCCTCACCTCTGCGGCAGCTCTCTGTCACCGCGTGCGGCGAGCCGATGCGCTCGTGCAACACCGCTCAAACGTCCGCCAAGGACCCGCGATTCCATCTTGTAACATTATCACATTCACTGGATGAAACGTTGTAACGTTTTACTGGCGAGGTGTGATGCGTATCGTGATCGGGGTCGGGCTGCAGAGCGGATCGCGGCGGGCCAGTCTGCTCGCCGGGACGATGCTCGCCACCGTTCTGCTTCCGCTCGCGGCCGTGGCGGCGCCTCAATCCGAGTCGCTGGAAGAGATCGCCGTGACGTCGGTCAGCCCCGTGCAGCCCAAGGGCAGCCAACCGGGCGCCGTGGCGACGGGCGTACTGCCGGTGGCGACCGACACGTTTTCGCCTGTCACCGTGGTCACGCAGGACCAGATCTCGCGCAACCAGCCGACCACGCTCGGCGATGCGCTGGCCGACCGGCCCGGCCTGTCCTCCTCGAGCTACGCGCCCGGCGCCGCCTCGCGGCCGATCATCCGCGGCCTCGACAATGCGCGGGTGCGCATCCAGGAAAACGGCGTCATCACCGGCGACGTGTCCGACCTCGGCGAGGATCACGGCGTGCCGATGAACCCGCTGGTCGATCAGCGCATCGAGGTGATCCGCGGTCCGGCGACGTTGCGCTACGGCTCGGGCTCGATCGGCGGCGTCGTCTCGTCCGAGAACAACCGGGTGCCGACCTTCATTCCGGCCAAGGGCTATTCCGGACAGGTCACCACCGGCTTCTCGAGCGTCGATAACGGCCGGCTCGGCGCCGCGACGGTCGATGCCGGAGGAGACGGCATCGCGGTCCACGCTGACGGCTTTGCCAGCGCCACCGACAGCTACGCCATCCCCGGCGGCATCCAGCGCAATTCGGCGACGCAGTCCCAGGGCGGCTCGGTCGGTATCTCGGCAATCGGCGACCAGGGCTTCGTCGGCATCGCCTTCAGCCATTACGATGCGCTCTATCAGATCCCTGGCGGCGAGGCCGAGGAGGCGCGCACCCGGCTCGATCCGCGCCAGGACAAGCTGATGTCACGCGGCGAGTACCGGCCGACACAGGGTCCCTTCGAGGTGATCCGCTACTGGGCCGGCGGCTCGGTCTATCGTCACGACGAGATCGGGATCGGCGAGAACGGCATCGACGGGTTGCAGGCGACCTTCAAGAATCGCGAGGTCGAAGGCCGGGTCGAGCTGCAGCACGTGCCGGTGACGCTGCCCTTCGGCACGCTCACCGGCGCGCTCGGCCTGCAGAGCGGACGCAGGGTGCTGAACTCGGCACTCGAATCCTTCCTGCCGCCGACGGATTCGCGCAGCAACGCCGCCTACCTGTTCGAGGAGCTGAAAGTCGGCAACGGCCTGCGCTTCCAGGCCGCCGGCCGCATCGAGGGAGACCGGATCGCGAGCACCGCGACGCTGTTTCCGTCGGACTATCTGCCGGTGCCCGGGGAGGACCCCGAGCAGTTTCGCCTGACCCGACGCTTCGCCCCTAAAAGCGCCAGCTTCGGCGCGCTGCAGGACCTGCCCTACGGCTTCGTCGCCAGCCTGAACGGCTCTTATGTCGAGCGCGCGCCGACGGGCTACGAGCTGTTTTCGCAGGGTCCGCACGACGCCACTGCGACCTTCGAGATCGGCAATCCGAACCTGAAGCTGGAACGCGCCCGCACGGCCGAGATCAGCATCCGCCGCGCCGAGGGGCCGTTCCGGCTCGACGCCACCGGCTACTACACGCGCTATACGGGCTTCATCTACCGCAACTACACGGGCGCGCTCTGCGACGACGACTTCGCCTCCTGCGGCAGCGGCAACGAGCTGCGCCAGATCGTCTACAAGCAGCAGAACGCGACCTTCTACGGCGCCGAGATCGGCGCGCAGATCGATCTGCTTCCCGTCGGAAACGGCTGGGCGGGCATCGAGGCGCAATACGACTTCGTGCACGCACAGTTCGATGACGGCAGCTACGTGCCGCGCATCCCGCCGCATCGCCTCGGCGGCGGTGTCTTCGTGCGCGCCGATGGTTGGTATGCGCGCGTCAACCTGCTCCACGCCTTCGACCATACCGAGATCGCGGCCTTCGAGACCACGACAGCGGGCTGGAACGACCTGCGCGCGGAGGTCAGCTACACCAAGACGCTCGACCCGGCCGTCTACGGCGCCAACGAGATCACGCTCGGCCTGCAGGGCCGCAACCTGCTCGACGATGACATCCGCAACTCGGCCTCCTTCAAGAAGGACGAGATCCTGCTGCAGGGACGAAACGTGCGGCTGTTCATGACCGCACGGTTCTGAGGCCCAGCCGGCTCAGCCGTGGCAGCTGCAGCCGGCGTGGTTGCAGCCGTCGTGATCGGGATGCCCCTTCGCGCATTCGTCGCAGCAGAAGGCCTTGCCGTCGTGTTGGACCGCCTTCTCGACCGAGACCACGCAGACGCAGTCCGGGCAGGCACATTTCACCATCTCGACGTCGACGCTGGTCATGTCGGTCTCCTCGAGTGCAGATCCGCGACGGAAACGACGCGGATCGAGACAGCAGCGTAGAACGAAAAAGCCGGACCCGCGAGGAGCCCGGCTCGATCGATTCTCGTTTCGAGAGGACAGCGGCGCCGACCTTGCGGCGCCTGCAGTCGATCAGCGCTTGATCTTCACGCGGGCCTTGCGGGCGGCGTAGCGCGCATCGCGTGCAGCCTTGCGCTCCTCGGCTTCCTGCATCTTGCGTGCGGCGAGTGCGGCGGCTTCCGCCTCTTCGCGCTCGATCTGGGCCTTGAGCTCGGCCTCCTCGCGGAGCCGCTTCTCCTCGGCCGCCTTGCGCTCGGCTTCGACGCGGGCGCGCTCGCGCTCGCGGGTCCGGTCCTCACGTGCCTTGGCGACCTCGGCGCGGGCCTTGGCCTTGGCGATCATCTCGGGATCGTCGAGGGCCGGCCGGGACTTGAACTTCTCAAGCAGGGCCGCCTTGGCATTCTGAGAATTCTGGCGGCGGTCGTCGAAATTGCGATAGTCGAATGCGCCCATCTGACCTTTCTCGTGTCGTGAGTCGAAACCCCGCCGGGGTCTGAGCAGAAATCCACGGCGGGAGGGACCCGGATCGAAGCCGGGTTACGCAACGGCGCAGCCGATGCACGTTTGCGCCGCAACAATCAACAGAAGGCGAGCTTCGGGCACGCCTTTCGCGGAAGATTTTCAGCAAGCGTTGCGCGAAATCTTCGAAGACGCTTAACGCTGATCTTAGGCGACCTCAGCCGGCCTGCAGGTTCACGGCCGCGGCCTTGCCGCTACGCTTATCGTTCTCGACATCGAAGCTCACCTTCTGACCTTCGGCGAGACCACGCAGGCCAGCCGCCTGAACAGCCGAGACGTGAACGAACACGTCCTTGCCGCCGGTATCGGGCTGGATGAAGCCGTAACCCTTGATCTCATCGAACCATTTTACGGTACCCGTCTGCATTCGGTCATCTCCGTTCTGCCGACCCTTTCCGCGTATCGTGCCCTGCCTCGATCGAGGCCGACGCATCCGTCACAGCGGAAGTCGTCACTCGGCCGCAGCACTCCGTCGTGGACGGGTGCTGGCGAGGCGGCCGTGGGTCGCGCGATGGCCTTGAGTTAGGTCGCGCCCGCCGGAGCGACAAGAGTTCACAACCTGTTGGAATCTCCCCCTCACGCTCTCGTCAACCGTAGGGAAGGGAGGGCGAAAAGGCCGCCAAGGTTGCCCCGCCCCCCACCTTGCGGCTAGGCTTGGCCATAACGAAAGCCGCAGAACAGCGTCCGGTCCGAGCCTTTCGACGGCTCGTCCCGACGCCCCGAGCGGCCTATCCGTCGAGGGGTGAGCAGATGGCAGACGGTTCGTTGGACATTCGCGGACAAAGCTTCGGTGCGCTGACGCACACGACTGGATGACCATCGCGATCCAGTGCTTGTCCTGACCCCCTCGAGGGCCCCCAGTTTCCCTAGCCGCCGTTTCGGCCGCCAGCCCATCTTGGCGCTGACGATTGCGTGCATAGCCGCCTTGGCCGTGCCGCAGCCGGCCCGCGCCTTCGATTTCTTCGGCCTGTTCGGTTCGGAAGAGGAGCCGCCGCAGCCGAGTGCGACGGCTTTGCCCTATACGGTGCGCATCACCGGCGTCGACGACAACGACGTGGTGCAGGCCCTTCAGGACACCTCGACCCTCTATCGCCTGCGCCAGGAGGCGCCGCCCGACGGCGAGGGGCTGGTGCGCCGGGCCGAGGCCGACTTGCGTCGCCTCACCGAGGTTCTCTCCGGATACGGTTTCTACCAGGGCACGGTGACGATCCGCGTCGACGGCGTCACCGTCACCGGAGAATCGTCGCTCGCCGCGGCGGCCCGCGCGGCCGAGACCTCTCGCAGCCGTGCGCTGGTGCCGGTGAAGATCGTCGTCGATCTCGGCCCGGCCTACACGGTCCGCTCGGTCACCGTCCGCGACCGCGCCGGGCGCGGCTTCCCGAGCGACGTGCTGCCGCCGAAGATCCTCCGCGTCGAAGACGATGCGCCGGCCCGCTCGGCCACGGTGCTCGCCCGCGAGGCGAAGATCGTCGACCGGTTCCGGTCGCTCGGCCATCCCTTCGCCAAGGTGATCTCGCGCGATCCGGTCGTCGACGACGCCGCGCACGTGATGGACGTGACCTTCACCGTCGATCCCGGCCCGAGGGCTGGCATCGGCGAGGTCGCCGTCTCGGGCGGCGAGGGCATCGACCCGGCGGTGATCCGCTCCTTCATCTATTCGGAGCCCGGCGATCCGTATTCGCCCAAGGCCATTTCCGAGATCCGCCGGACGGTGGCGAAGGTCGAGGGTGTCGGCGCGATCCGCGTGCGCGAGGGCGAGACGCTGGATGCCAACGGCAACCTGCCGGTCTTCGTCGAGATCGGCGAGCGCGAGCGCAACCTGCTCGGCGTCGCGGCACGCTATTCCACCGTCGATGGGCCGGGCGTGCGCGCCTATTACGCCAACCGCAACCTGTTCGGCGGCGGCGAGACCCTGCGGATCGATGCCGACCTCTACTATCTCGGCCTCGGCTACGATCCCTTCGCGCAGCAGCGCAAATTCGCCGGCATAGACACGACGGGCCTCGGTGGCCGGCTCTCGGCGACCTTCGTGAAGCCGGCGCTCGCCGGCACCCGCAACGACCTTCTCGCGAACGTCTTCGTCACCCGCGAGGTGCAGCAGAGCTACCTCGTCGACGCCGCGGGCGCCTCGGTCGGCATCCGCCATCGCTTCTCCGACAGCTTCTCGGCCCAGGTCGGCATCGACGGCCAGGTCGGGCGCTCGAAGGACGCGCTGGGCACCGTCGACTACCGCCTGATCGGCGTGCCGGTCTCGGTGAATTACGACTCGACCGACAGCCTGCTCGACCCGACCAAGGGTGTGCGCCTCTCGGCCTCGGTAGCGCCCTATCCGAGCTTCCTCGGCTCCGATCCGGGCATCTTCGTCGCGAAGGCGCAGGGTTCGACCTATTACGCCCTCGACGAGGACGCGAACTACATCCTCGCCGGCCGCCTCGGCTTCGGCTCGGTCTCGGGCGCCTCGCTGTCGGAGATCCCGGACAATTTCCGCTTCTTCGGCGGCGGAGGCGGATCGGTGCGCGGGTTCGCCTATCGCACGCTGGGCCCGCGCGGACCCTTCAACCTGCCGATCGGCGGCCGCAGCCTGCTGGAGGCCTCGGTCGAGGCCCGCATCAAGGTCACCGACACGATCGGCGTGGTGCCGTTCTTCGATGCCGGAACGGCCTTCGCCTCGTCCCTGCCCGATTTCGATGAACGTATCCGGACCGCGGCGGGCATCGGCCTGCGCTACTACACGGGCATCGGCCCGATCCGTGTCGACCTCGCTTTCCCGCTCGACACGATCAAGGGGTACCACGAGCGCCCGGTCGCCCTGTACATCAGCTTAGGGCAAGCGTTTTGATGGTGGTTGCCGGAACGGCACGAAGCCGCGCGATCGCGGCGTTTCTCGTCCTGCTGCTCCTCGCAGTCGCGCTCCCCGTCGGGCTGTCCAGCGCTGCCGACGGCGAGAAGACGATGCTCGGCGGCCTGCTGTCGAAGACTCTCTCGACGCCGGCTTCCAAGGTGACGATCGGCGGCGTCGACGGGGCGCTCTCCTCCGATTCCACCATCCGCGACGTCACGATCAGCGACCGCGACGGCGTCTGGCTGAAGCTCGACCGCGCCCGGCTCGTCTGGAGCCGTCTCGCGCTGCTCTCCGGGCGCCTACAGGTCGACAGCCTGGAGATCGGCCGCCTCGAGATCATGCGGAAGCCGCTGCCCGACCCCAACGCGGTGCCGGCCGAGGCGCCCGACGGCAAGCTGCTGCCGGACCTGCCGGTGAAGGTCGAGGTGAAGGGGTTTAAGCTCAACGAGCTCGTGCTGGGCGAGCCCATCGCCGGCCAGCCGGCGCGCCTCGCCGCCGACGGCACGATCAAGCTCGGCAACCCGTCCGAGGGCCTCGATCTGAATGTCGATGCCCGCCGCCTCGATGCCGCCGGGCGCTTCATCGCCAAGCTGCTCTTCGTGCCGAAGGGCGAGACGCTGGAACTCAAGACCAGCCTCGTCGAAGAGGCGCATGGCCTGCTCTCGAAGGCGGGTGGTCTTCCGGGCGAACCGCCGATCAACCTCAATCTCGAAGGCCACGGCACCCTCGATGCCTGGAACGCCCGGCTCGATTTCGATGCCGGGCCGGATATCGGCGCCAAGGGCACCGCCCGCATCTCCCGTATCGGCAAGGAGAGGCGGATGAGCCTCGATCTCGCCTCACGGATCGAGGGGCTGGTGCCGGGTCCCGCCGCGGCCATCCTCTCCGGCACCACGAAGCTCGAAGGCAGTCTCGGCTTCGCCGATAGCGGCGCCTTCCGCATCGACCGCCTCGAGCTGACCTCGCGCACGGCCCGTCTCGCCGCGACCGGCGGGATCACCGCGGATCGCGTCGCCGACATGGCGATCCAGGCCCGCGCCGTCCCGACCGAAGGCGGCGTTACCAAGGCGAACGAGACCGAGCTGCAGACCCTTGTCTTCGACGGCAGCCTGAAGGGCCCCCTCGCCTCCCCCGTGGTGAAGGGCGCGCTCAATGCCGCCGGCCTTCGCACCAGGGAATCGTCTCTCGACCGGATCGAAGCCAAGATTGGGGCCGAGCCGATCGGCAACGATCCCAAGGCCACCCGCTTCGCCCTGATGGCGGATGCCAAGATCGAGGGCCTGCGCCTCGCCGACCCGGCCCTGCGCCGCGCCATCGGCTCGCGCGCCGCGCTCACCCTGCGCGCGGCCTCGACGACCGACGGCAATCTCGACGTCTCGACCCTGACCCTCGACGCCGACACGGCCCGGCTGACCTATGCCGGCCGCATCGGCCAAAACACCCTCACTGGCAATGTCGAAGCCGCGCTCGCCGATATCGGCGCTTTCTCGGGCATGGCGGGCCGGACGCTCGCCGGCCGTCTCGACGCCAAGGCCGCGCTCAGCGGCGACCCGGCCCGCAAATCCGTCGCGGCCGATCTCGACCTGCGCGGCCAGGGCCTCGTCCTCGGCATCGACGCCGCCGACCGTCTGCTCGGCCGCGAACCGACCCTGACGGGCCGGGTCTCTCAGGCCTTCGACGGCTACGGCTTCGACCGGCTGAAGCTCGCCGGCGCCACGATCGCCGCGACCCTGCAGGGCCAGGCGACCCAATCCCAGGCCGACGTCACAGGCCGCGTCGATCTCAGCGACCTCGCCGCCCTCGACGGGCGCCTGAAGGGTCACGCGGGTCTCGACGCCCACCTCACCGGCTCGCTCCTGTCGCCGTCTCTGACCGCGACCATCGCCGTGCCGGAGGCTTCGGCGAATGCGAAGCCGATCCGGAACATGCGCATCGACGCGGTCCTCGCCGACCTGACCAACGCGCTCAACGGCACCGTGCGGCTCAGCGGCAGCGTCGCCGAGAAGCCGCTGACCGGCGAGGCGCGGATTGCGAGGCCCGCGCCGAAGGAGTTCTCGCTCGACCAGCTCGCCTTCGCGCTCGGCTCCGTCACGCTCGACGGCCGCGCGGCCGTGAACATCGACACACTGTTGAGCGAGGGCCGCATTGCGCTGCGCGCCGGCAATCTCGACGATCTCTCACCCCTGGCGCTCGCGCCGATGGGCGGCAATCTCGATGCGGCGATCACGCTGTCCCGCGAGGGCGGTCGCCAGGACGCCGCCATCCGCGCCACGGGCGCCTCGCTGCGCTACGACCGCTACGGCCTCGCCCGGCTCGATGCCGACCTGACGGCGCGCGACGTCCGCGCCCATCCCTCGCTGGACGGCCGGCTCAATGCGGACCGGCTCGTCGCGGCTGGCCAGACGATCGACACGGTGCGCTTGAATGCCGCCGGGACGCCAACGGCGAGCGACGTCACCTTGACGGCCCAAGCGCGCGGCTTCGCCCTCGACGGTGCCGCCCGGCTGGTGCCGGGCAGCGCGACCAGGATCGAGCTGCAGCGCTTCTCGGCCACCCGCGGCGGCGACAAGGTCGCGCTCGCGGGGCCAGCCAGCGTGACCATCGAGGACGGCGCGGCCGTGATCGACGGTTTGAGCATCGCAGCAGGCTCCGGCCGTGTCAGCGTGCAGGGCCGCGCCGGCAAGACCCTCGACCTGAAGGTCGGCATCCGCGCCCTGCCGCTGGCCATGGCCCGCATCGCCTCGCCGAGCCTCGCGCTCTCGGGCACCGTCGAAGGCGATGCCGACATTCACGGCTCGGCGCAGCGCCCCGAGGGGCATTACGCGCTCACGGTATCGCGACTCGTCGCGCCGGAGACCCGCAAGGCCGGCCTGCCGCCGATCGATGCCAAGGCGAGCGGCACGCTGAGCGACGGTGCCGCCAGCATCGATGGCCGCGTCTCGGCCGGGCGCGGCGCCGAGGTCACCGTCGCAGGCTCCATCCCGATCGAGCCGGGCGGCGCGCTCGCGCTGAAGGCCCGCGGTAGCCTCGATGCGGCGATGGCCAATTCCCTGCTAAGCACCGGCGGCCAGCGCGTCGGCGGCCGCGTCGCCCTCGATGCGGGCGTCAGCGGCACCATCGCCGCGCCGCGCGTCGAAGGCTCTGCCACGCTGACGGGCGGCAGCATCACCGATCCGCTGAACGGCATCCGCCTTACCGACATCCAGGGCCGCGTCACCGGCCAGGGCGAGACCATCGTGCTCGAACGCCTGACGGCCGCGACCCGCAACGGCGGCCGCCTCTCGGTCGATGGCCGCGTCGCGTTGCAGCCGGCCTCGGGCTTTCCCGGCTCCCTGCGCATCACCGCCGACAAGGCCGAGCTCGTCTCGAGCCCGCTGATGACGGCGGTGACGAACCTCAACCTCGCACTGAGCGGCCCGCTCGCCCAGAAACCCAAGATCGGCGGTCGGGTCGATGTCGTCTCCATCGACGTCTCGGTGCCCGACCGGCTGCCTGCCACGGTGCAGCCGCTGCCCGGCATCCGCCACGTCAACGCGACGCCGGCGGTTCGCGCCCGCCTCGCCAAGCGGGCCGACCGCAAGGCGCAGATCGCCGCCGCCGGCCGCAAGGGCAAGGCCGTCGCGCCGTTCGATGCCACCCTCGACCTCGTGATCAGCGCGCCGAACCGCATCTTCGTGCGCGGGCGCGGCATCGATGCCGAACTCGGCGGCGAGCTGCGCGTGAGCGGCTCCTCACGCGATCCGCGTGCCAACGGCGATTTCGAGATGCGCCGCGGCAAGATCAGCATCGTCGGCCAGCGCCTCGACTTCACCCGTGGACGCCTGAACTTCAACGGCGATGTGACGGCACCCGAACTCGACTTCATCGCGGAGACGAAGGCGTCCGACGTGACGGCCCGTGTCGCCGTCACCGGCCCCGCGAACCAGCCCGCCTTCGCGCTGACCTCCGATCCGGCCCTGCCGCAGGACGAGGTTCTCTCGCGCATCCTGTTCAAGAAGGCCTCCGGCAGCCTGTCACCGTTCCAGGCCTTGCAGCTCGCCCAGGCCGCTGCGCAGCTCTCCGGCGCATCCGGCGGCCCCGACGCGTTCGAGGCGGCCCGCAAGGGACTTGGGCTCGACAGCCTCGACGTCTCCACCGGCGCCAGCGGCGGCCCGGCGGTCGGCGCCTCGCGCTACATTGCCAAGGATCTCAGCGTCGGCGTGAAGGCGGGCGCCAAACCCGCCGACACGGCCGCGACGGTCAATTACGACCTCACCCGCCGGATCAAGCTCAACGGCGAGGCCGGCAGCGACGGCCGCACCTCTCTCGGCGTCGGCGCCGAGTGGGAATGGTGAGGTTCGGCGAGGCACGTCTGCGCAGCTGACGCACGACACGCGGCAACGGTCGAAGCACGTGGGTCGTTTGATCGGATCAGCATCGGCCAACGGTCGGGTTCATGCCTTTCGTCAACGTCACGCGGCTGCGGCTGCGCTCGTTCCGCTACCTGCCCCCCTTCCTATGGATGGCGTTTCGGACCAGTCGTCAGGCGCGGCAGGCTCAGGGCTTGCTGTCCGGCTCGGTCCTTTCCGACCGCGTCATGACGTTCTGGACCCTGACGATGTGGGACGACCAGGACAGCATGCGCCGCTACATGACGGCGGGCGCGCATCGCGCCGCAATGCCCCGTCTCATGACATGGTGCGACGAGGCTTCGGTCGTCCATTGGACGCAGGCGGAGCCGACTCTGCCCTCGTGGCAGGTTGCGGACCAGCACATGCGAAGCGAGGGACGACCATCGAAGGTGAGGTTTCCCAGCCCCGATCACGCAACGCTCGCGTATCGCCCACCGCGAATGGGACGAGGCGCCCCGCTCTGAGGGTTCGCGCCGGGCGCCCACGAAAAAGGGGCCGGTCACCCGGCCCCTCGACAGCGTCAGCTGTCTTCTAAATCAGTAATCGTAGCCGCGGCGGTAGCCACGATCATGGTCGCGGAAACGCTGCTGACGATAGTAGCTGTCCTCGCGGTCGCGTCGCGCCCATTCACGGTCGCGTTCACGCTGTCCGCGGCTCCTCAGATCGACGCCCGGACCATCAGGGCCGATCGTGATACGCTGAGCAGAAGCAGGTACGGCTGCAGCCATGGTGGCGGCAAGGATGGAGCCGGCGAGCATAATCTTCATGGTCTTCACAGTAGACCTCCTTTCTCATGCTACGGTTGTGAGGCCAACACGGGGCGGCCGGCATCGTTCCGAAAAAAGTTTAGCGCTGTTTTCGAAGGATCTCTGCCAGTTCACGGCCAATTGATGCGCCATTGAACGAAGCCTGAACATCCCGCGCACTTTTGCCGAATGCTCCATTCGAGAATTTTTACTCCACCTTCGCTCGCGAATAGTTTTCGGTCGATCTGAACATGCCTGCACGCGAATTGATCTTCTTTCCCGACGCTCGGCTGGGCAGCGTCGCTCAGCCCGTCGAGACGTGGGACGAGGAGTTGCGTGCCCTCGCCGAAGAGGTTTTCGAGGCGTTGTGCGCCGTGTCCGCCATCGGGCTCACGGCGCCGCATATCGGCGTGCCGTCACGCCTCGTCGTGATCCGTTTGCAGCCGGATCTGGCGCATGTCGTTTACGTGAACCCGCAGATCGTCGAGGCTTCGCCGGACAGGGCGCCGCAGGTCGAGGGCAGCGTATCGATGCCCGGCGTCTCGGAGCCGGTCGAGCGAGCGACGCGCATCCGCGTGCGCTACCGCGATCTCGATGGCTTGGAGCAGGAAGAGGAGGCCGAGGGCTTCCTCGCAGCCTGCCTCCAGCACGAGATCGACCAGCTCGACGGCACCTTCTGGATCGAGAGGCTCACGCGATTGCGGCGGGAGCGCGCGGTGAAGCGCTACGCGAAACTCCGGCGCGCCAACGCCTGAGCCCAAAGGTCGTATCGCTCCCTGTGTGGACGCCGTGCTAAAGCCCGGGCGGCATCTCTCGGACAGGTCGATGCGCGCCTCTTTCGCGACCGCTTTTCTGCTCGTCACCGCCTCGGCCCTGCCGAGTGCGGCACAGGCGCCCTCCCGATCGGGCGACGTCCCGTCCACGACCGGCACGGCAGGCGCCTCGCCGATCATCGCCTGCGCCTCCCTCGCCAATCTGCGCGCGGTGCTGCGCGATGCGAAGGGTGATGCCGGAGCAGCGGTGCAGGTCGTGACCGATCCCAAATCCGATCTCGGCTGCTCGGTCCTCGATAAGAAGGCGGTAACGGGCATCTCCGATCACGTCGCCTTGAACGGCCGCGCCTATGAATGCCTCGGCCTGCAGAATACCAGCATCTGCCAGTGGACCGTGGCTGGCTCGGCGGCTCCGCCCCCCGCCCCCTCGACACCGGCGCGGGGTGCCGGGGCGTCTCCAGCTCAGCCGAAAAACAAACGCTGAGCCCGGTCGACGCTGCCAAGGCTGGGCAAAATCGGCAATCGGCCTAGTTTGAGCGGGAGTAACCGTACCCGGAGACGCTGCCTTGCGGCTGCCCCTGACCCTCTGCCTGCTGCTGCTCACCTCTGCCAACGCTCTCGCCGCACCGGCGGCGACGGTGGTCGGCTGCGACAACCTCATAACCCTGAGGCGCCTGACCATGCAGAACCCGGATGGACCGGACATCCCGGCCGAGATCGGCGGATGCCGTGCCATTTCCGCCGACCGGATCGGCGAGGTCGAGAAGCGCTCGATGATCGGCGACGTCCCCTACGAGTGCAGGAACGTCAAGGAAGCGTCCTGCCTCTGGCTGCGACCGTGAGCGGTGCGGGCTAGCAATCGCCGAAGACCACCATGCGGTCGGCAATCAGGTTCAGTCGTCCACCCCTCTTGCGGAGTCGCCGCCCCATCGTTCAGACGGGGGCGATGCGCCTGACCAGGGATCGGGCGTGAGGGGCGGCACAACGTCCGCAGATCGAGAGAGCGAGGGAGCCGTCCTGATGCAGCGTCACGTCGCCCGCCTGCGAGGGGGCCTTGTGCCCGCTCGGTCCCATTGTCTCGGTGCGATGCTGTTCCTGGCCGTCTTGGGCGTCTCCGGTGCGGCGCGGGCCGAAGAGCCGCCGATCACCAGCCTGCAGGATGCCGCCTGCCGTGCAGAGGCGAAGGCGAAGGTGTTCTCGATGCCCGACCCGCTGAATCTCGGCCTGCGCGAGATCGGCAAGCAGCTCTATTTCGGCTGCATGAAGCGCGGGTCGCATTCCGGACGCCACGCCCATCAAAAGAAAAAGCGCCGGCATCACCGGCGCTGATGGGGGTCAGTTCGCGAGAGGCGCGCCGATCCTGGCACGGAGCTGATCCCGCAGGCTCTCGCTGACCGGGCTCGCCTCGGCCTCGATCGCCCACATCAGCCGCAGCAGCTTGCTGATCGGGAGAGTCTGGTTGCGCAGCGCGTCAGCGACCTGCTGCTGGAGTGCTCCGGTCGCTTTGCTCGAAGTCGGCTCGGCTGTCGTCTGCATGATCCGGTCCCGCTCGGACGTGTCTCGCCGCGGGCCTTTAAGGCCATCCGCCGGATCGCGCCATAGCTTTGCCGACTATCCCCAGGCCTTGCACAGCCTGGAATGCTTCCATGCAACACGGCCATGCAGCCAGCGATGGGCAGCACGGGATTCCTGACCGCCGAAATGCGCGAGGCGCTCCGCACGTGAGTCGTACGGAGCGCCTCGAAAGGCCGTTGCGGCGCGTGTCAGTGCAGGGCGATTCCCGTCGTCGACGCGCGGGAGGCCTTCTTCGGCTTGGCGGGCGATTTCGCGGCGGCGGCCTTCGGAGCCGGCTTGGCAGCGACAGCCTTGGCCGGGGCCTTGGCGCGCGCGGGCGCCTTCTTGGCGCTCGCCTCGGCGGCGGGAGCGGTCTCGACGCGGGCAGCGGCGATCTCGATCTCGGCCTGGATCCAATGGGCCTCAGCCCGGCCCGCGACGCGGCCCTCGCCTTCCCAGATGTAGTAGGCGCGCTCACGCACGCGGTGCTCGATGGTGTCCATGATGCTCTCCCGTGGGGTCGTCCGACACGAACCTTGGGAGGGCATGGTTAAGAGATGGTTAAATCGCTTGCGCCGCAATATTCGCGGGATTGGCACAGGTGCGATGCGTCTCATCCGGGCCACAATGCCCCCGTCGACGACCCGGCCTTCAGGTCCGACGCGACAGCCGGCGCTGGTTCGCGCGGACCTTGCGGCGATAGCCGGAGACGACGCTCTGGGTCGAACCGCCCGTGGCCATCGTCATGGCGGCCTCGCCGGCCGCGAACATCTTCTCGCTGATCATGCGCTGCGCTTCGATCTGCGCGCCCGTGCCGCCGGCGGCGAGCTTCGCCAACCGCAGGCCGATCACCGCCTGCGATTCGAGGGCGAGCATCGCGGTGTCCATGCCGAGCTTCCACCACGGTCCGAACATGCAAAGGGGCTCCTGAGTTGAGGCCTTCGTAAAGCCCCGCTTGCTCGAAACGTTCCCGCCCAGCGCCCGGATCGAGCGCCGGCAGGCTCAATCGAAGTCGAAATTGCGACCCTTGGCCTGGGATCCGCCGAGGCTGATCTTCTTGGCCGGGGGCTTCGCCTGGGCGCCGCCGAGGCTGACCTTCTTCGGCGCGGGGGCCGCGGCCTTGGGGTCTTCGACGACCGGAGCCGGCTTCAGCGAGGCCTGGCCGTGGATCACCGAGCCGATCTCGCCAACGGCGCGGATCAGGTCGTCGCGCTCGCAGGCGCGCGCCACCTTGAGCCCGAGCTGGTGCATGTGGCTCTTGCTGTAGAGGTAGCCCGCGAGCCGCGCCCGCGTCAGCGGCGGGATCTCCTCGAGGATGTACGGCAGGTCGTAGTCGTCGGCGCGATAGACCTCCCCCAGCAGCTCCATCGAGACGGGGCATTCCTTGTCGGGTTCGGCGCCGGTCGTCGGATGGGCCTGGCTCATGGATCACCTGCTGGGACGGTGGACGGGTCTGGGATCGCTCCGGTGGCGGAGACATCGGATGCCAAGCCTCGAACGCCGTCCGGAGGGACGGGAGCGAGCGGCTTCATGCATCCGGTGCAGACCGAAGCGATGGCGATGCGTGCCCGACGGTCGCTACGCGCCCACACCGACGCCCGCAAGGCCCTTGCCCGCGCCGCCACGGCCGCATCGTCGTTCGGGCGGATGCGCAGGAACAGCGGCTCCTCGGCGGAAGCCGGCGACGCGGCAAGGACCGCGCCGGCGAGTAGGACGGGGAGGAGGCTTCGCACGCGGCGCCCTCGCTGCTGTGTCCGGAAGCGGGCAGGATCGGCCGCCATGGTTAAACACGGCTTAACCATACACCACCGGAAGCGATGACGCAGCGACCGAACGCCTGATCGACCCGGGCCGCCGTCGCGGTTCAAGCAGGCGCATGGAGATGCTGCCGCTCGGATTCGCGCCCCTGTCGCTCATGGCGGCCGCCCTCGCCTATTCCGGCTTGATGATCTTCGCCATGCGGCGGTGACGGGTGCGCGCCCTCTGCTTGCCGCCGGACTAGGGCCTGCGATAGAGCCGGGGACCATTCCCTGGGCTCCAGAACGATCGACATCCCCATGACGGGCGACAAACCCAAGGCGCGGCTGCCCCGCGGCTTCCTCGACCGCAGCGAGAGCGACCTCGCCGCGCAGGGACGGATGCTGGAGACGATCAAGCAGGCCTTCGAGCTCTACGGGTTCGAGGCGCTTGAGACGCCGTTCATCGAGTACACCGAGGCGCTCGGAAAGTTCCTGCCCGATCTCGACCGGCCGAACGAGGGCGTCTTTTCGTTCCAGGACGACGACGAGCAGTGGCTCTCGCTGCGCTACGACCTGACCGCGCCGCTCGCCCGTCACGTCGCCGAACACTTCGACGCGATCCCGAAGCCCTATCGCAGCTACCGGAACGGCTACGTCTTCCGCAACGAGAAGCCGGGTCCGGGCCGCTTCCGCCAGTTCATGCAGTTCGATGCCGACATCGTCGGCGCCGGTAGCGTGGCAGCGGATGCCGAGGTCTGCATGCTGATGGCCGACACCCTCGACCGGCTCGGCCTCGCCGGCCAATACGTGGTGAAGGTCAACAACCGGAAAGTGCTCGACGGCGTCATGGAGGCCTGCGGGCTCGCGGGCGAAGACAAGGCCGGCCAGCGCCTGACCGTACTGCGCGCCATCGACAAGCTCGATCGGCTGGGCGCCGACGGCGTGCGCCTCCTGCTCGGCGCCGGACGCAAGGACGAGAGCGGCGACTTCACGAAGGGCGCGGGGCTCTCGGCCGACGCGATCGATCGCATCCTCGCCTACGTCTCCTTCGAAGCCGCGCCGCACCAGGGCAGCGACCGCATGGCCTTCTGGGAGAAGCTGTTCGGCACCTGGCACGACGTCGTCGGCGAATCCGAGACCGGCCGCGAAGGCATTGCCGAGTTGCACGCCATCATGCGGCTCTGCACGGCGGCCGGTTACGGCCATGACCGCGTCCGGGCCGATCCGTCCGTGGTGCGCGGCCTCGAATACTATACCGGCCCGGTCTACGAGGCCGAGCTGACCTTCCCCGTCCAGAACGAGGACGGCCAGACGGTGCGCTTCGGCTCGGTCGCGGGCGGTGGCCGCTATGACGGCCTCGTCGGTCGCTTCCGCTCCGAGCCGGTGCCGGCCACCGGATTCTCGATCGGCGTCTCGCGGCTGTTTTCGGCACTGCAGCTCACGAACAGCCCCCTGCTCCAGGGCGCGGCGAAGCCCGGCCCCGTCGTCGTGCTCGTGCTCGACCGTGAAAACATCGCCGAGTACCAGGCCCATGTCGCAGCCCTGCGCCAGGCTGGCATCCGGGCCGAGCTCTATCTCGGCTCGTCCGGCATGAAGGCCCAGATGAAATACGCCGACCGTCGACGTTCGCCCGTCGCCCTGATCCAGGGCTCGAACGAGCGCGAAGCCGGCGAGATCCAGATCAAGGACCTGATCGAAGGCGCCAAGGCTGCGGCCAACATCGCCAGCAACGCCGAGTGGAAGGCCGCGCGGCCCGCCCAGTTCTCGGTGCCGGTTGCCGAGATGGTCGAGCGCGTGCGTGAAGTGCTGGCGCGTCACTACGGCTGAAGCGCGCCCATCAGCCCCGTCTAGTCATTCCGAGTTCCGCCCAGCGGTTCTGGAATGACGGCGGCCATTTGACCGCAGACGCCGCCGCTTAAGCCCTCGTTTACCATACACTCCGACAGTCCTCTCACGCATTGCGGGAGATGACGATGGAACGGGAACGGTGGGAGGCAGCGTATCGGGCGCTGGCGCTGCTGTGTCTCGGCGCCTCGCTCGGCTTCAGCGCGACCGTCTTCGCTGCCGACTACCCCGAGATCATCGACGAGCCGCTGGTCGCCCCGGGTCCCCGCTATTTCCCGCGCGGCGATGGCGAGGCCGATGCTTCGACGCTCGCACCGGTGCCCGTACGGCATCGCATCCTCGGCTGCACGCCCTGGCGCGTTCCCGTACCGACCGATGCCCTCGACGATCCGAGTTATGTCGGCTCGGCCTTCGGCCTGGGAAAGCCGAGCTATTACGGCAACCCGCCCGGCCCGGGCCGCGACGACCCGTTCGGCCGACCTCTGCGCTATTGCCGCTGAACCTTCCTCGGCAGTGCGAGCAGCTTACTCTTCACCCAACACGAAGGGGTAAGCCGTTTCCACCACATATGGCCCGCCGCCGCGTGAAGCCCTTGCCGAGAACAGCGCCGCCCGCCTCGCTGTGAAACCGATCCGCGCGAAAATCCCCGTTTGCACAATGTAATGCGCGACCGCCTCGGCCCCCATGCCACGGCCGAGCCGGGCCAGCGTCACGTGCGGCGTGAACTTCCGCGGTTCGGGCTCCAGACCGGCATGGCGGGCGATGCGCTCGTGCTCCGCATGCAAGTCGTTGAGCTCGGGATTGGTCGCGACGGATGCATAGAGGGCGCGCGGCTTGTCGCCGCCGAAGACCGCGAGTTCGTCGAGCACGATCTCGATCGGCGCTCGCGGTCGCGCGTCTTCGAGCATCGCATGCACCTCGTTCGCCGTGGCGATGTCGACGTCACCGAGGAAGCGCAGCGTGATGTGCAGGTCCCCGTCCTCGACCCAGCGCGCACCGGGCAGGCCACCGCCATACGCACCGAGATGCTGCGCGATCTCGGCCGGGATCTCCAATCCGGTGAACAGGCGCGGCATTCAGTTGCCGCCGGCCTGAAGTCGCCCGAGGAAGGTCTCCACCGAGGGAAGGATCTCCTCGACGATCCTCTGCACGCCCTTCGGATTGGGATGCAGCCGGTCGGCGAGGTTGAAGGCGGGATCGCCGGCGATGCCCGTCAGGAAGAATGGGTAGAGCACCAGCCCGTATTGCTTGGCGAGATCGGGATAGATCGCGTCGAACTTGGCGATGAAGTCCGGCCCGAGATTGGTCGAGGCCTTCATGCCAGCAAGCAGCACCGGAATGCCGCGTGCCTTGAGCCGCGAGATGATCGTGTCGAGCGCCTGACGGGTCACGGCCGGGTCGGTCCCGCGCAGCATGTCGTTGGCGCCGAGTTCGAGAATGACGCCGTCTGTCCCGTCCGGCACCGACCAGTCGAGCCGGTCGAGCCCGCCGGTCGAGGTATCGCCCGAGACGCCGGCATTGCTGATCGCGACGTCGTGACCCTTCGCCTTCAGCTCTTTTTCCAGGACCGCCGGAAAGGCCGCGTTCGCCGGCAGCATGTAGCCGGCCGTGAGGCTGTCCCCGAAGGCGACGAGCTTGAGCGGTTTTGCGGCGCTTGCGGAATGCATGGGAGCAATGAGCGTGACTGCGGCAAAGAGGAGCATCAGCGTGGCCATGCGCCGAGCGCGACGCCACCCCACATGCCGGTTTCCGTGGGGCCGGGGGGCCTCGCCCGCGAATCCGATGCGTGACACAAGGCGCGCGACGATTCCCGATTCAACCTGCACTGGACCGGTCCTTTCGCCGATGACGTCTTCCCCATCCGCGCACAGATCGGTCTCCCGGCCGTGAGCGACAAGGCCGTCTCCCTCTCCGAGATCGATCTGAGCCTCGGTCGCGGCCCCTCCCGCGTCCACGTGCTGCGCGGCATTTCCCTCGAGGTGAACAGGGGCGAAGCCGTCGGCCTCGTCGGTCCATCGGGTTCGGGCAAGTCGACCCTGCTCATGGTGATGGCCGGACTGGAAAGGCCGGATTCCGGGCGGATCACTGTCGCCGGCACGGATCTCGGCGGCCTCGACGAGGATGCGCTGGCGCGCTTCCGCGGCCGCAACATCGGGATCGTCTTCCAGGCTTTCCATCTCGTGCCGACCATGACGGCGCTCGAGAACGTGGCGCTTCCGCTCGAACTCGCCGACGCGCCGGACGCCCAGGCTCGCGCCGCAGCCGAACTCGAGGCCGTCGGGCTCGGGCATCGTCTGAACCACTACCCGGCCCAGCTCTCCGGCGGCGAGCAGCAGCGCGTCGCCGTGGCGCGCGCGCTGGCGCCGAATCCGGCGATCCTCGTCGCCGACGAGCCCACCGGCAACCTCGACGAGGCGACCGGCCGCGGCATCGTCGACCTGCTGTTCGGGCTGAAGCGCGAGCGCGGCGCGACCCTGGTGCTGGTCACCCATGATCCAGGCCTCGCAGAGCGCTGCGACCGAACCGTGCGGCTGCGCGCAGGCCGCGTCGAGGAGCCGGTGACGGCGTGAGCCTTGCTCTCACCAATCCCCCTCATCCTGAGCTGCGAAGCGAAACGAAGCCTCGACGGAGGGTTCCAGGGATCGCTCCGTCTCGATCGGGGGAGCGCTGAGCCCATGCACGGCACACTCCCACCTTCCCTGCCCGGGCAGCGCAAAACCTTCGGCCTGCCGCTGACGCTGCGGCTCGCCTTGCGCGAATTGCGCGGCGGCCTGCGCGGCTTCACGGTCTTCATCGCCTGCATTGCCATCGGCGTTGCGGCGATCGCCGGGGTGACCTCGGTCTCGAGCTCGCTCAGCGACGGGCTCGGTCGTGAGGGACGGCGCATCCTCGGTGGCGACCTCGTCTACAGCCTGATCAACCGGGAGGCGACGCCGACCGAGACCGGGATCCTCGCCCAGCACGGTCGCGTCGCCACCGTGGCCACCCTGCGCGCCATGGCCGTGGCTGGCGACGGCAGCGCTGCCCTCGTCGAGATGAAGGCCGTCGACGGGAACTACCCGGCCGTCGGCAGCCTCCTCACCGATCCGCAGGCTCCGGCGGCGGATCTGCTGGCGACGCGGGACGGCACCTTCGGCGCCGTCGCCGATCCGGCCCTGCTGACCCGCCTCGGCCTCAAGGTCGGCGACCGGATCACCATCGCCGGCAAGCCGATCACGATCCGGGCCACGCTCGTCAGCGAGCCCGACACCATCTCCGCCGGGATCGGCTTCGGCCCCCGCCTGATCGTCTCGATGGAAGCCCTGCGTGCCACCGGGCTCGGCGAACTCGGCAGCCTCAACAAGTGGAGCTACCGGGTCCAGCTCCCGGATGCGACCGATGCGCAGCTGGAGGCCGCGAGCCACGCCATCGGCAAGGCCCTGCCGGATGCCGGCTGGGAAACCCGCTCGCGCCTCAACGCCGATCCGCGCTTCGCCAAGAGCGTCGAGCGCTTCACGCAGTTCCTGACGCTGGTCGGACTGACCGCGTTGATCGTCGGCGGCGTCGGCGTGGCGAATGCCGTCAGCGCCTTCGTCGAGCGCAAGCGCGGCTCGATCGCGACACTGAAGAGCGTCGGCGCGCCGGGCTCGCAGGTGGTGGCGCTGTACCTGTTGCAGGTGTCGCTGATCGCCGCCTTCAGCATCGCGATCGGGCTGAGCATCGGCGCAGCCCTGCCCTTCCTGGTCGATGCGGTGTTCCACGAGCAGCTCCCGCTGCCGCTCGAGCCGACGCTCGCGCCGGGCGAACTCGCGCTCGCCGCCGCCTACGGTCTGCTGACGGCATTGGCCTTCGCCATCCTGCCCTTGGGGCGCGCCCACGACATCCCGGTCTCGGGGCTGTTTCGCGACACGGTCGATCCGTCGGCCCAGCGGACGCGGCTGCGCTACAAGGCGATCCTCGCCCTGACGCTGCTGGCGCTCGCCGGGCTCGCCCTGGCGACGGCCTTTGACCGGCGCGTGGCCTTGTACTTCATGGTGGCGGCAGCGCTGGCCTTCGGCCTGCTGCGGATCGTGGCGATCGGCCTGATGGCCGCGGCCCGCCGTCTGCCGCATCCGGCCGCGGCCGGCCCGCGCATGGCGCTGGCGAACCTCCACCGCCCCGGCGCGCTGACTCCGGCCTTCACGCTGTCGCTCGGGCTCGGCGTGACGCTTCTCGTGACGCTCGGCGTCATCGACGCGAACATAACCCGCGCGCTCACGAGCACGCTGCCCGGGAAGGCGCCGAACCTGTTCTTCCTCGACATCCCCTCGCGGGATTCCGACGCCTTCACCACCTTCCTCGGCGGCAAGGCGCCGGGCGCAAAAATCGAGCGCGTACTGATGCTTCGCGGCCGGATCACCGCGCTCGACGGCGTCCCTGTCGAGAAGATCAAGCCGCCGGAGGATGCCTCCTGGGTCCTCGACGGCGACCGCGGCATCACCACCGCCGAGCACCCTCCCGAGGGCGCTCGGATCGTCGAGGGGCAATGGTGGAGCCAGGAAGAAGGCCAGACGCCGAAGCTCTCCTTCGAGGCCGACATGGGCAAGGCGCTCGGCCTGCACATCGGAAGCACGGTGACGGTCAACGTACTCGGCCGGACGCTGACCACGACCATCACGAATTTCCGCAAGGTCGATTGGCGTTCGCTCGGGATCAACTTCGTGATGGTGTTCTCGCCGGGCACCTTCCGCGGCGCACCACATTCGGACCTCGCGACGCTGACCCTGCAGAACGGCGCCGACCCGGCCGCGGAGGCGACGATTCTGCGCGACGTCGCCAAAGCCTTCCCTTCGGTGACGAGCGTGCGCGTGAAGGACGCGCTCGAGACCATCGATAATCTCGTCCGAAAGCTCACCCTTGCCATCCGCGGCGCGAGCGCGGTCGCGGTGCTGGCGAGCCTCTTCGTCCTGGCTGGCGCGGTCGCGGCAGGACATCGGGCGCGTCTCTACGATGCCGTGGTGTTGAAGGTGCTCGGCGCGACCCGGCAGCGGCTGATGCTGGCCTATGGGCTGGAATACGGGGCGCTCGGCCTCGCGGCCGCCGTGTTCGGGCTCCTCGCCGGCACCTTGGCCGCCTGGGCGATCGTCACCAAGGTGATGCGACTCGATTTTGCGCTCGATCTCGGCAGCGCCTCGATCGCAGCGGCAAGTGCCGTGGTGCTTGCCATCCTGATCGGCCTTGGAGGTACCTGGCGGATTCTCGGCCAGAAGCCGGCCCCGTATTTACGCCAGTTCTGATGGGCGGCCGATCGGCAGAAGCGACTGAAGGCGCGTCGACAACTTGTTCAAGCCTACAGCATACGAAGTTTTAATGTTGATTTTCGGGATGAAACGGCGATCTGGACCGTAATTGGATTTCGCACATGCAAGCTCGGCGGGCTCTTGTTTATGACGCGCCGACCGAACATATTTCGGCATGAGGCGCCGTCCGCGGAGCCGAAGGTATCGCGTGAGCCTACTCAACCCACGCTAAGAGAGCTTCCAAGGGAAACTTTCATGGCATTCGAAAACAGTCCGTTCCGTCAGACTGCCCAGCCTCAGGGTTATGCGGCTCCCCAGGTCGAAGTCGACCAGGGCCTGCGCTCCTTCATGCTCGGCGTCTACAACAACATGGTCGTCGGCCTCGGGATCTCCGGTCTCGTCGCCCTCGGCCTCAACATGGCTGCAACGGCGACGACCGCGACCGGCAAGCTCGCGCTGACCCCGTTCGGCCAGTTCTTGTACACCAGCCCCTTCAAATGGGTGCTGATGTTCGCGCCGCTGGCCTTCATTTTCGTCTTCTCGTTCCGGATGGACCGCATGTCGGCCGCTTCGGCGCGGACGATGTTCTGGGCCTTCGCGGCGGTGATGGGCGCCTCGATGTCGACCCTGATGCTCGTGTTCACGGGCGCCAGTGTCGTGCGGGTTTTCTTCATCACCGCGGCGACCTTCGGCGCGCTGAGCCTGTATGGCTACACGACGAAGCGTAGCCTGTCGGGCATGGGCTCGTTCCTGATCATGGGCCTGATCGGCATCATCATCGCCTCGCTGGTGAACCTGTTCCTGGCCTCGTCGGCCCTGCAGTTCGCCATCTCGGTGCTGGGCGTGCTGATCTTCGCGGGCTTGACCGCCTACGACACCCAGAAGCTGAAGGAGATGTATCTCTACAGTGGCTTTGACGGTGAAGCGGCCGCCAAGATGTCGATCAACGGCGCGCTGACGCTGTACCTCGACTTCATCAACATGTTCCAGTTCCTGCTCCAGCTGCTCGGCGACCGCCGCTAAGCCCGACAGGGTACCGAACGAAAAGAGGCCCCGGCAGCGATGCCGGGGCCTTCTTCGTTTGTGGGGGCAGTCCACCAGTAACATCGGCTCCGGATTACGTCGGGCGCAGCCCCGCGTGACGGGCGCCGCTGTGCCTTACCTGCCGCTCTTCTCCGCCAGCGCAGTGCGGGCGCGGGCCGCGTCGATGTAGCGGCCGATCAGGTCGGCATAGGCCTGCGCCTTGAGGCCCCGCGCACCCATCGTGTTGAGGCTGAGAATGCGCTTGCGCCGGTCGAGGCGCGCCCGGAATCGGGCTGCCGCCCGGGGTAGCGGCGCCTCGTCGACGAGCTTGAGAGCCAGCGTAAGGCTGCGCCCGGCCGTCACGCGATAGGCCTCGACATCGGTCCAGACGACCGAGTCACGCAGGTAGGGCGACGCGAAGCCATCCGGCGTCAGGATCAGGAATGGCGAGGCGCTTCGGCGCAGCATCCACCAGCCGTACAATGTCGCGAGCGCGATGATGGCCGCGAGGACGGACAGGATGATCTGTTGCGCCCTCGGATCGTAGCCGATCCCGATCTGCCGGGCGAACAGCACGATGCAGGCCCCGAAGGCTGCCATGATCACCACCAACACGCCCATGGTCCACGCCATGACGCGGCCGTTCTCGTGCAGTTGCGTCGCCTCCATCGAGACCGCAGAAGCGGCGTCCTGGAGAAACGCCGTCTCGGCCGCGTGATGACGCTCGGCATCTGCAAGGAACGCGCCGCTGAGCTGCCGGCACAGGCCGGGCCAGTCGGAGAAGAACGAGACCGGCAGGTCTCGCTCAGCCTGCCCGGGTCTGCGGGAGGCATGAGCCAACAGGGAGCCGTCGACGGTGACGCCGAGCGCCTCGATGCGCATCCGGTCCGGCGGATGGCTGTCGGTCGGGTGCGGTTGCCGGTCATCGAGATGGGCCCTCGCCTCACCGAAGCCACGCGCATCGGCGAGACGCCCGATTTCGGCAACAATGTCGGGCTGGGCCCGCGCCGCACCTTCGAAGGCTTGCTGGAGCCCGGCGCCGATGACCGGGGCGACCACGCTCGTGCGTAGCAGCGCGCTCGCCGCGGCGTCGGCGCCCGCCACGGTCGCGCCGCGCTTGTCGGCCTCCAGCTCGCGCAGCTGGCTCCAACGGCCCACGGCGGCATCGAAGGTCTCCACGGCGTGGAAGCCGAGGCGGATTGCCGGAAGCAGCACGAAGGTGTTGGTCTCGTCGCGCTGCAGGGCCATCAAGGCGCGACGCAGGCCTCGATAGATTGGCGCGAAACGCCGGCTGTAGACCGTGTCCTGGCCGGAGAAATGCGCGAGCTCGTGCCCGATGATGGCCGCGAATTCCCGTCCGTCCAGCAATCCGAAAAACGGCGCCGGCAGGTAAAGGGTGCGGCCTTCGAGCACGCTGTCTTCCGGCAGGAGGCGCACGGGCGCCTCGGTCACGAAGAAGCCCTCGGTCAGCCCCACGGCAATGACGTCCGGGACGAGGCTGTCTTGCCGGCGCGCCAACTCGCGAACGAAACGCCAGAGGCCCGGCGCATCCGCCTCGGTGACCAGCCGCCCGTTCACGTCGATCGGATCGGGTGACTGAAGCGCAAAGACCTGCCGGAGGCCACGAACCGCGAGCAGTGCACCATAGGCGGCGACCGCGGCCAGGACGATGCCGGCGCCGGCGAGCTTGATGGCATTGCCGGAGAGATGATCCGTAAACCACAGGCCGGACGCCTCGAACGCGGTCGCCGCGAGGGCGCAGACGGCGAGCCCAAGCAGCTGGAATCCAAGCAGGAAAGGCAGCAGTCCCCGGATGACGGCAAAGCCCCGCACCAGCCAGTCGCGCGATCGCCGGGCGGCGATCCCCGCGACGAAGCTCAACATGAGGCCAATGAGCCCTGCGACCAGAGCCAGACCCGCACCGAGAATGACCGCCCAGGCCGCCGGCGGCCTCGCCCGCGCCAAGCCTGCATCCCGGTTCACCGCGGGCAAGGCGTCTTCGAAACGCTTGAGATCGAACCGGGCTCTGAGCATCGGCGCATCGACGAAATCGGGCCTCTGGCCCGGCTTGGGCGCCGCGGCCTGCCTCGCGCGCTCGATGACGTTGGGCAGTCTGGCCTTCAGTTGCGCGTATTCGGATGCGGTCTCGGTGCCGCGCTGCAACTGACAGAGCCCCAGCCCCATGAGGCAGAGCGGCAGGAGAATGACCCAGGTGATGAGGCCGAGCGCAGGCGGCAATCCGCGGCGACGACGGCTCGCTCCGGCATTGGGTAGCATCCCACCTCCATCCGCGATCCGCTGGCCCGACCGGCCACACGTGCGATGCCGGCCAATCCCGGCCGCGATCCAAGCTTCATCGCCCGTTGTCCGGGGCGCTTGGCAAAGTCAATCGCGTCGGCGATCACGTTGGAAGGAGCGAACTGAGCGGCTGTCCGTTCAGGGTTGCCAGGCAGGGGCTGGCGAAGCCTCTTCCTGCTCCGCGACATCCGTCCCGATCGCGGCCTGGATCGCCCGCAGGGCTTCCTGCACGCCCTGGCCCGATACCGAGGACAGAACCAGAGGCGTGCGCTTGGCCGCCCGCTTCAGCCGGTCCCTTTGCTTCTTGAGCGTCTCGGGATCGAGGGCGTCGGCTTTCGAGAGCGCGACGATCTCCGGCTTGTCGGCGAGGCCGTGACCATAGGCTTCGATCTCGCCCCGGACCATCTTGTAGGCCTTGCCGGCATGCTCAGAGGTGCCCTCGACGAGGTGCAGGAGCACGCGGCAGCGCTCGACATGCGCCAAAAACTTGTCGCCGAGGCCGATGCCCTCATGCGCGCCCTCGATCAGGCCGGGGATGTCGGCAAGCACGAATTCGCGCTGGTCCGAGCGCACGACGCCCAGGCCGGGATGGAGGGTGGTAAAGGGATAGTCGGCGATCTTGGGCTTGGCTGCCGTCACGCTCGCCAGGAAGGTCGACTTGCCGGCATTAGGCAGGCCGACGAGGCCAGCATCGGCGATGAGCTTCAGGCGCAGCCAGATCCACATTTCCTGGCCTTCGAGGCCCGGATTGGCGTGTTTTGGCGCGCGGTTGGTCGAGGTCGTGAAATAGGCGTTTCCGAAGCCGCCATTGCCGCCCTTGGCGAGTCGCACCTTCTGGCCGACTTCGGTAAGGTCGGCGATCAGCGTCTCGCCATCCTCTGAGATGATCTGAGTGCCCTCGGGAACCTTGAGTAGCACGTCGTCACCCTTGGCCCCGTGACAGTTCGAGCCCATGCCGTGCTCGCCCTTCTTGGCCTTGAAGTGCTGCTGGTAGCGGTAGTCGATCAGGGTGTTCAGGCCCTGCACGCATTCGACCCAGACATCGCCACCCCGGCCGCCATCGCCTCCATTCGGGCCGCCGAACTCGATGAACTTCTCGCGGCGGAACGAGACGCAGCCGCGGCCGCCGTCACCGGAGCGGACATAAACCTTGGCTTCGTCGAGGAATTTCACGGGTCGGGTCTCGTTTCAGGCTGAGCTGTGGCGGCATTTGCCGCCCAGGTTCCGGTAGCGCACGCTGCGCAGTCCCGCTTCGAACCAGTTCGAGCCGGGCTTATCCGGATTGTAATCATAGAGGTTGATCTGCATGGCGTCGTCCGGCGAGTGCAGCACGGCAGGTTTGTCCGCGCCGTCGAACGACCATTCGGGGCGCGGCGCCGCCGGGCCGCCGAAATCGTCGCTCGTGCCGTCCTGCTCGCGCTGGAAGACCTGAGCATAGACCGGCTTCGGTCGATCCTGCTCGATGGTGAAGTAGAAGCCGACCAGAGGCGTACGGTCGGCGAAGTTCGTGAATTCGCAATACAGTGTCGGCACTGCGGCTTTGGACTGCGCCCCCGGCTTGGCAGATTCCGAACTTGGCCCGTCAGAACGAGGGCGCAACGCGATCGTCGTCGCGATCACGGCCGCCAGGGCCGCCGTTCCGATCATCGTCAGCACAACCCGGTTCATGCGATCACCCGTCACCTCGCTCCGCCGACCACTCGGCACGCGTGAGCCGGAAGACGTCGACCTCGCGTTCGCCGCCACGGGCCGGAAATGCGTGGCGCTCCGATCCTTGACGCACGAAGCCGCATTTCTCCAGCACGCGACGCGAGGCGCCATTGGAGATCATCGCCGACGAACTCAGCACCTCGCCGCCCGCATAGGCGAAATAGGCATCGACCATCGTCGCGGCCGCCTCGCTCATCAGGCCCTTGCCCCAGTGAGGCATGCCGAGCCAGTAGCCGAGATGCGCACCCGGACGTGCCGGATGGGGACCGATCGAAACCACGCCGATCAGAGCAGCAGGAGCCGAGCGAAGCGACAGCGCCATGACCAGCCCCTCTCCCTCAGCGTTGCCTCGCCGCGCATCGATGACGAAAGCATCGGTTCCGAGCGGATCGATCGGATGCGGGATCTGCGAGGTCATCTCGGCGACGACCCGCTCACCGGCAAGCCGTACGATCGCCTCGGCGT
This sequence comes from Methylobacterium sp. C25, assembly GCF_021352225.1. Taxonomy (GTDB): domain Bacteria; phylum Pseudomonadota; class Alphaproteobacteria; order Rhizobiales; family Beijerinckiaceae; genus Methylobacterium. The sequence goes on from NZ_JAAUVI010000001.1 coordinate 421,678, forward strand.
CGCGGGCCCGCGGCCAGCGGAGCCAGAGCCGTCTGGTCTCGATGCGAAAGACGTCGTCTCGTGTCAGATCGGGGAACATCGCGTCCGCTCCTCGGGCGCCTCCTGATGGAGCACGACCCCTGGAATGACGAAGGGGAGGATGGTGCCCATCCTCCCCGGTGTTCCGATCTGCGCTGTCGCGTCTCGCGTGCTGCGCCGGTCCGCCGGTTCGGTGTGGTGCACCGGCGGAACGCGCTGTCGAGAGGCGTTCGCCGTTACTCTGCGGCTTCCTGTACCGGTACCACGGCCACGAAGGCGCGGCCGCGTTTCGTCTGGAAGGCCACGCGGCCGTCGACGAGGGCGAACAGGGTGTGGTCCTTGCCCATTCCGACATTGGTGCCGGGATGCCACTTCGTGCCGCGCTGGCGCACGATGATGTTGCCGGCGATCACGGCCTCGGAGCCGAACTTCTTGACGCCAAGTCGCTGGCCGTCGGAATCGCGGCCGTTGCGGGACGAGCCGCCTGCCTTTTTATGAGCCATAGGGCTACTCCAAAATCTCTAGGTTGCTGCGGGCGGACGGATCAGGCTTCGGCGGAGGCGACCGCAGGGGTCTCGGCCTTCGCAGCCTTCGCCTTCTTCGGCGCCGACTGCGAGGACTTGCCGCCGGCGCTGATCTCGGTGATCCGCACGGTGGTGAAGTGCTGACGGTGACCGCGCTTGCGGCGCGAGTTCTGGCGGCGGCGCTTCTTGAAGGCGATGACCTTCTTGGTGCGGCCGTGATCGACGATCTCGCCGGTGACGGTGATGCCCTCGAGCATCGGGGCGCCAACCTGCACGGCATCGCCGTCCGTGAACAGCAGGACCTCGCCGAAGGTCACGGCCGAGCCGGCCTCACCCTCGATCGTGGCAACGGAAATGACGTCGTCGGCGGCAACGCGGTACTGCTTGCCGCCCGTCTTGATGACTGCGAACATCGTTGGTCTCTCGTGTTCTCTGCCGGCCTCCCGCACCGCGAGGCGCATGGGCCGTCTTCTTGTTCAGGTCATCCGCGCCGTGATCGGCGCGAACGCGAAACGCGCGAACTTCGTCGAGGAAGCCGCGCGTTGTGGAGGCCGATAGTCGGTCAGCAGGCGGAAGTCAATGAACGCGCCACCGTCTAAGGACAGGGGCTCCCACTCCCCAAGACGATCTGTGCATTGGTGTTGGCGCCGGTCCCGCGCGTCGGCCAGGTGACCGTCTTGCTCAAGCCGAGGCCCTTGAGCATCGGGAAGAGGTTGACGACCGGCGTGTAAGTAAAAGTCACTTCGGCCATTACGTAGCGGTTGCCTGCCACCGCCTCCGATGGAACAGGCGGACCGATGACGCTGTTCGCAACGCGCTTCGTGGCGTTGCGCGCATCACTCGAACACACTCGCGCTTCGAGAGTCGGATCCGACGCGGATTTTGCGTAGACGCCGACGACGGTGAGGACGATGCCGGCCGCCGATGTATCATACGGGTACGTGACGGAATTTCCGGCCGCATAAACGTCCGTCAAATCGCTCAGGCTGCCACGCGAGATCAGGTCGGCCATGGTTCTCGCCGCGCGGCTCAAGCCCTGGCTGACGCCGTAAGCTCTCGGGAATTCGATCAGCCCGAACAACAGCGTGATCATGACCGGGAGGATGAGCGCGAATTCGAGGGCAGCAATGCCGCCTTCCTCACGCCGGAAATCGCTAAGACGCTTCATGATCCACACGACCCGCTCGGGTAGGGCTCGGCGCGGAAGACCAGCGTCGAGACCACCATCTGACCGCCTGCCGCGAGCTGCAATCCGTTCAGCGTCAGGAACTTGAAGTACCGCGGCACGGTCGCGACGGCGCGGACCGTGACGATATTGTTGGCGGACGGGCACTGGAACTTCGATCCGAAGGAGCTGTTCGCCGTGCGGGTGCTGGAATTGTAGGGGCTCGTCGGCGAACTGCTTGCGAAGGTCGAGCCCGTAGTCACCTCGACCTTGATCTGCGAGCAGTCGATGTAGACGACTGCCGGGCACATCTCGGCTCTGAACCGGTTCGCGGCAGGGGTGCCGTCGGAATTCGTCTGGAACGTGCCCGTGAAGAGCGTCCGGGCGGCGCGGTCGAGCCCGTTATCGAGGCCCTGCTGCGCCAGGGTCACCAGCCCTGCCTCGAACACCGCCGTGAGCACCATGAAGAAGGGCAACGCCACGAGTGCGAACTCGACGGCGCTCGCCCCCCCGGTATGCCGCAACAGGGCGGCAAGCCTGCGTCCCGACGATCTGGTGAGGTATCTCATCGCATCGACCATAGCGCGCGCCTTACCGCGAGAGCCGCAATTCACTGATCTGCGCACCGATCTGCTGGAACGCTGCAGTGAGATTGGCCGAGTCGGCCACGTCGAAGAACATGCCTGGATTGCTGGCGCACGACTGTAGGAGCGTGCTCGTGCCCGACTTTACTTCGACCCTGATCGTGAAGATCTGGACGCCCGCACTCTTGATATTATCGCAGAGAATACTCATCCGAGCATCCATCGCTTTGGTGCGCGCCGCATCACTCGAATATTCATTCAGATTTCCGATGCGCTTGGTCCAGATGTAGCTGATGCCAGAATACTTAGACCCATTGTCAGACGAGTATCGAAAATTGGTATTGTCGCCGTCCGTCATGAGGATGATGAACTTACGCGTATTCTGATCGCTATACGGCGCACCCTTCACCATTGGCCCGTTGGGCGACAGGTTGTGCCAGCCCCACGCCAAACCGATCGGAATGTTCGTCTCGCCAGTCGCGTTCATGTTCGCGATCGCGGTGGTGATGGTCGACTTCGTCGTCGTCAGGGGCGTGATGGGCTGCATCGAACACTGGTAGTTCGGGCCCTTCGCATAGTTCGGCGCCTGCAAGTTCGAGGTCGCCGTCTTCCAGACCGGCAAGGCGTACTTCGCCAGCAGCCCCTGTCTGTCGCGGTCTTTCACACCGTTGTTATTGGCGATCTTGTTCTCCGCGGACGTCGCATAATCCTGGAGGTAATTGTTGATCGCATCGCCGTCGTTGTCCGACTCGTCCGGTGCGAAATAGGGAACGAAGAGCGTATCGGGTGCCGTCTGCGACGCGGCCGTGTCCTGCACGTCGTAGGGCATGATCCTGCCCTCGACACAGCCCGCCCACGGCTGCCCCAGCGTGGCGAACAGCGCGAGGCGATTGCCTTTCGCGTTGAAGATCTGGGAGTGATAGGAGGCGAGGCCCTTCGTATCGAGCCAGCCTGCCGTAACGTTCGACGCGCCGACGTTCACGGTCTGGGAGAACGGCACGACGGCGATCTTCAACGAGTTCGGCTTGGCGGGATCGACCTGGTCGAAGAGGTCGCCGACCATCTTGGTCGCAGCGGCCTTCAAGTTCGTGATCTTCGCGCCGTCCATCGACCCCGTATTGTCGAGCACCATCGCGATCTCGAGGTTTCCCGAGCCGCGCTTCGTCGTGCCGATCACCTTCAAGGGCAGGCTGCTGAACCCGGCCAGTCTGGTGAGCGTCGTCGGCGTCGTGCCCGTCGCGGTCACCGTGTAATTGCCGTCGGACCGCTGAGCATCGATCTTCAATCCGGCGATCTGCGACTTCGCCATAGCGGCCGCGATCTGCGTGATCGCCCTGCTCTCGAGGTCACTCTGACTGAGCGTCAGCGGCAGCTTGGCGAGCGAGAGCGTCGTCGCATCGACGGCGTTCTGCAGTTGCTGTTTAACCGCGGAGTTGGCGCCGTAATCGATCGTCACGCCGGCCATCATGACCATCGGCACGGATGTGACCGCGAAGATCGCCGCAACGTTGCCGCCTTCATGTCGTCGAAGGCGGCCGATCACATCGATCAGAGAGAGGGCGAGAAGAGCACGCATGCTCGACTGTTGCCTCGCGCCGATTAAAATAAAGTTGCGCCAATTATCGACACAAAGATTACAAGCCAAACAAGATGATTAACGACCACTTACCAGTCTGGCGACATTATTAATCAGGAGTAATGTCGATGTATTCGGCAATTGGCTTTTGAACATCGCGGCAGGCACTTGCCTCCTGGAACACGGCGGCATCGCGGGCCAGAGCGCCGGAGCGCACGGCCGCAGTGACAAAGGCTGGCCCCGAAGATCCAGCCGTCGTGGTAAACGAGCCATGGACCCGGCAATCACACGTCGCTCGTCATCGCCTTGCTGCTCGCCCAGAAATGAGTGAAGCGCCCCCCTGATCGCGAAGACCGGCCCGCGACCGGCTGGGCAGGAGCCGTCTCAGCGCTTCGTCAGGCCACCGAGAACATTGCGCAGGATGGCATGGCCGATCTGGGTGCCGACGCTGCGGGCCATCGAGCGGGCTGCGTTACTGATCACCTGCTCGGTGAGGCTGGGCTTGGCGCGCCCTCTGCCCTTCGCGGCCGGCGGCTGGGCCGATCCACCACCGCCAAACATGCTGCCGATGCTGTTCAACAAACCACCGAGACCGCCCTCGGATTGGTTGGCGGCTTCGGCGGTGTCGGCATCGAGGTTCTTGCGCTTGGCGAGGATCTCGTAAGCGCTCTCGGCATCGACAGGCTCGTCGTACTTGCCCTTGATGGAGCTCTTCGCAATCAGTTCGGCCCGCTCGGCCGGTGTCAGCGGCCCGACCCGGCCCTGTGGCGGGGCGATGAGGGCGCGTTCCACCAGCGATGGCGTGCCCTTCTCTTCGAGGAACGAGACCAGCGCTTCGCCGACGGCGAGTTCGGTGATCGCTTTCGAGACGTCGAAATCCGGATTCTGCCGGAATGTTTCGGCGGCGGCGCGCACGGCCTTCTGGTCACGCGGCGTGAAGGCCCGCAGGGCATGCTGGACGCGATTGCCGAGCTGGCCGAGCACGGTCTCCGGCACGTCGAGCGGGTTCTGCGTCACGCAATAGACGCCGACACCCTTTGAACGGATCAGGCGCACCACCTGCTCGATCGCGTCGAGCAGCGCCTTCGGCGCGCCATCGAAGAGCAGGTGCGCCTCGTCGAAGAAGAAGACAAGCTTCGGCTTATCGAGATCGCCGACTTCGGGAAGCTGCTCGAATAATTCGGAGAGCATCCAGAGCAGGAACGAGGCGTAGAGCCGCGGCTTCTGCATCAGCTTGTCGGCGGCGAGGATATTGACCATGCCGCGGCCGTCGCGGTCGGTGCGGAGGAAGTCGTGCAGGTCGAGCGCCGGCTCACCCAGGAACTTGTCGGCGCCCTGCGTCTCCAGAACCAGCAGCCCGCGCTGGATCGCACCGATCGAAGCCGCGGCGACATTGCCGTACTTCGCACCGAGTTCCTTCGCGTTCTCCGAGAGGAAAGTGAGGACCGCGCGCAGATCCTTGAGGTCGATCAGCGGCCACTGGTTCTCGTCGGCGACACGGAAGGCGATGTTGAGCACGCCCTCCTGCGTGTCGTTGAGCTCCAGCAGCCGGCCAAGCAGCAAAGGGCCCATCTCGGTGACGGTGCAGCGGATCGGGTGTCCCTGCTCACCGAAGATGTCCCAGAACGTCACCGGAAACCGATCGGGCTCGTAGGTGATCCCGAGTTCCTGGGCGCGCTTGACGAAAGCCGGCTTCGACTCACCCGCAGCCGCGATGCCCGAGAGGTCGCCCTTGATGTCGGCGGCAAAGACCGGGACGCCCGCATTGGAGAACCCCTCGGCCATCACCTGCAGGGTCACGGTCTTGCCCGTGCCCGTCGCGCCGGCGACGAGGCCGTGCCGGTTGGCGAGCTTCAGTGCCAGCACCTCCGGTTTCGGGTTCTTGCCCGTGCTTTTGCCGACCAGGATCGTGCCGTCGCCCGCCATGCCGTGTCTTCCTCTCGCAATGCGCGCACTCTAGGCCGGAAGCACGACGGTTTTCCAGGCGGCGGCAGGGGCGCACCGGCTCCCGGACCCTTGATTTCGGCACCCACCCGTCGGAAGGACGTCCGAACCGAGGAGAGGACACCCCATGGAAGAGCTGATCGCCCGCATCACCAACCGCACGGGCGTCGATGCCGAGACGGCGAAAACCGCGATCGGGCACATCCTCGCCTTCCTGCAGAAGGAGGGTCCGCCCGAGGACGTGGCGCAGCTCCTCGCGAAGCTGCCCGGTGCCGAGGCGGCGATCGCCGAGTCGAACGCTGAAGACGGCGGTGGTGGCCTGATGGGCATGCTCGGCGGCCTGGGTGGCGGCGTCATGGCGCTCGGCCAGAAGCTGATGTCGGCCGGCGTCTCGATGGGCCAGATGCAACCGCTCGGGCAGGAGCTCTTCGCCTATGGCCGCGAGAAGGCCGGCGAGGACACGATGGGCCGCATCATCGGCGCGATCCCCGGCATCAGCCAGTTCGTGTGAGGCCCAGCCCTTAACCCTCCCCCTTTGCGGGGGAGGGTCTTCGAGCCAATCACCAAATCCTTAGTCGGTTTCGTTCGGCGGCTACGATTGTCACACAGCGCTGCGCTTACGATCTTGCGGGGCCGGCACGATCCTAAGCCACTGTCCCATCTCGTCTTCCAATGTCATAAAAGCGTGCGCCCTTCGTGCTGATGTGCGCGCAACAAGGCCGCATGGCCTGGTGGGGCGGGCAGGGACATGGTGCCGAATTTCTCCGGGCGTGATGCCTCGGCGGCGTGGAAGACGGGTTGGGAAACGCACGTCCAAGCCCCCTTCGCCCGCTTCAAGCAGACCTTCGAGGGCGGCATTCCGGGGATCGCAATGCCGGGCAACGCGCCGATCCTGCTGAAGCCCCGTATGCCAAAGCCGGAACCCGGCCTCGGGCCGACGCTGGGCCGCATAGGCAATCTCGAAGTGCGGCTTGCGACCAAGAAGTCCGAAATCCGCCGCGCCCAGCGCCTGCGCTACAAGGTCTTCTACGAGGAGATGTCGGCGATCCCCTCCGCCATGGCGATGCTCAAGCGCCGCGACATCGACGTCTACGACACGCTCTGCGACCACATCCTCGTCATCGACCACGCTGCGGTGAAGGCCAAACCCTTCCGTAAGCCGCGCCCGAAGGTCGTTGGTACCTACCGGCTGCTGCGCGGTGACCGGGTCGATGGCGGCGCGGGCTTCTATACCGCTGGCGAATTCGACATCGGGCCGCTGCTGGACCGTCATCCCGGCAAGCGATTCCTCGAGCTCGGCCGCTCCTGCGTGCTGAAGCCGTACCGTAACAAGCGCACCGTGGAACTGCTGTGGCACGGCATCTGGACCTACGTGCTGCATCATCGCATCGACGCGATGCTCGGGTGTGCCAGCCTCGAGGGCACCAACCCGGACCGGCTCGCCCTGCAGCTGAGCTTCTTGCATCAGCATGCCCGCGCCCCCGAGGCGTGGCGGGCGAAGGCTCTGTCCGACCGCTTCGTGGCGATGGACCGTCTCGCGCCCGAGGCGGTGAACCCGAAGCTCGCATTGCAAAGCCTGCCACCGCTGATGAAGGGCTACCTGCGCATCGGCGCGACCTTCGGCGACGGCGCGGTGATCGACCATCAGTTCGGCACCACCGACGTCTTCGTGGTGCTGCCGGTGGAGGCCATCGCTGCTCGCTATATCGGCCATTTCGGCGCCGAGGCGGACCGGCACGCCGCCTGAGCCGCTTCTAATCCCCGTTACGCTTGCTGCTCGGGTGAGGGTTGCAAGCACCGATCGAGGCCTCGACAGCCGGTACATTCGTGCCGATGTGACGGCTCTGCTCATCCGCGTCCGCCGCGCCCCTCAGCCCTCCCGTGTCGATGCCCGCCCCTACCTCGTCCGCCCATCGCGACCGCCTCACGGCGATCGCCGCGGCGATCACTTGCGTCGCGGTGGTCGGCATCGGTCTCAGCCTCTCGATCCCATTGCTCTCGCTCGAGATGGAGCGGATGGGGGCATCGAGCTTCCTGATCGGCCTCAACACGGCGGTCGGCGGCTTCGCGAGCATCATCACGGTGCCGTTCGTGCCGAGGCTCGCCGCACGTGTCGGCGTCCTGCGGCTGCTCCTGCTCTCGATCGGGCTCGGGGCGGTGCTGCTCGTCGGGTTCCGGGTCTTCTACGACCTCGCCTGGTGGTTCCCGCTGCGCTTCCTCTTCTCGGTGACGCTCGGCGCGCTGTTCGTGTTGTCGGAGTTCTGGATCACCCAGGCTGCGCCGCCCGAGCGTCGTGGGCTGGTCATGGGCATCTACGCCACCGTGCTGGCCATCGGCTTCGCGGTGGGACCTGGGCTACTCGTGATCCTCGGGACCGACGGGTTCGCCCCCTATCTGGCCGGAGCCGGACTCTTTGTCCTGGCCGCCATTCCGATCGCACTGGCGCGAGGCGTGTCGCCGAGCATCCCGCACGAAGGCCAGAGCCTGAATTTCTTCAGCTACCTCCGGGTGGCGCCGATCGCGACTTTCGCCGCGCTGCTCTACGGGGCCGTCGAGACGGGCGGGTTCGCGATCCTGCCGCTCTACGGGTTGCGGCTCGGCTTCGACGCCCAGACGGCGGCCGGCCTCGTCAGCGTGGTCGCCCTCGGCAATGTGCTGTTCCAGATCCCCATCGGATGGCTCGCAGACCGGACCGATCGGGGGCTCGTGCTATTGGCGAGCGCGGTGGCCGGAGCGCTCGGCGCGGCTCTGATGCCTGCGGCGAGTGGCTCACTCACGATGCTATCAGTCCTGCTCTTCGTCTGGGGCGGTGTGGCGGGCACGCTCTACACGGTGGGCCTCGCCCATCTCGGCGCGAGCGTGCGCGGCCCCGATCTCGCGGGTGCCAACGCGGCCTTCATCGCCCTCTATGGCGTCGGATTGATGCTCGGCCCAGCGATGATCGGTGGGGGCATGGACCTCATAGTCCCGCAGGGATTCGCCTGGACGCTGGCGGCGATGTTCGTAGCCTATGCGGCCATCGTCGTGCTCGTTATCCTGAAAGGCGTTCCTGCAGCCCATCGCGCGGGATCGCCGGAACACGAGGAGCGGCTACTCCGTTGACTGGGAGAAGCTGCGCCGTTTTCGGCAGCGTGTCGTTGGACGGAGCACGGACATGAGCCTGATCGGACGCATCGTCACCAAGATCCTCGGCACCGAGGACCGGCCCGTCGTCCGCGACGACCGCAACTCTGGCTCGAGCTCGCCGATCGGTCGGCTCGTGACCAAGATCCTGCGCAAGTAGCGTTCTGAAACGGCACCGGCTCGATCGACGGAGCCGGGTCGGTCAGGTCTCAGCGTCCGGCGGCGGCTTCCATCAGCGTGGTGGTTGGCGAGCCTGAAACGCTGTGCTGCCAGAAGTGGCCGGCACGACCCTTCTCGTACCCGCTGTTGTAGAGGTTGCGCATATAGGCGGTGTCGAAGCCGCGCGCGGCCGTCGTGCTCGGGCCGCTCTCGTCGATGTAGGTCAGGTTGAAGCCGATGCCGCTCCGGCGGCTGATGGCCTCCGTGGCGGTGAGCGTGGCGCGGGTGCGCGCACGGCTCGCCGTGGTGAATGAGCGGCCGGCGATCGCCAGGGCGTTGTTCTGGGTCACCGCGAAATCGGGATCGAGCCGCCCGTTGATCACGACATAGATATCCGCCTTCCCTTTGCTGCGCAGGCGCTCGTCGCGCGCGAGGAACCCTTGCGGCAGGGTGAAGACCGGGATCACCACCGATCCGTCGACATGCATCTCCTGGAAGGCATGGTTGCCGGCCTGCACGTCGACGAGTTGCGGCGGGAATACCGCCGGGACGCTGGCGGAGGCCGTCAGCACGTCGCGGAACAGGTTGGCCGCGTTCGGGGCGCCGCTCGCGGCGATGGCGCCCATGTTCCAAATCACGGCGCGCTGCTGGTCGAGATTGGTCGTCACGACGTAGAGGCGCTTGCCCTTGGCATGCTCCTCCGCGATCGCGGCGAGCAGGTCCGGCGTGACGTAGCGGCCGATGATCTCACGAAGCTTGCCGTCGCCGAAAAGGCCGGAGCCGAACAGGACGTTGGTTATGCTCGGCGCCTGAACCAGCGATTCGGCGATGCCGCTGGTGTAGAAATCCGTCAGGTACGAGTCGTAGCTCGAGCCAAGGAAAGCGAAGGGCGCAATCAGGGCACCGGTCGACACGCCGGAGACGACGGTGAAGTCAGGCCGGGTACCCGAAGCGGTCCAGCCATTGAGGATGCCCGCGCCATAGGCGCCGTCACCGCCACCACCCGAGAGTGCGAGATAGCTGAAACCGTTGCGCCGTCCCTCTGGCCGGGCCGCGACAGCCGCGATCTCGGCCGCCGTGGCATCCGCATAGGCTCGCACGGGCCCCATGCCGGGAACGGTGGCGAGCGAGGCCTCCTGCGCCGTGTAGGGAGCGCGCGGCAGCGAGGAGCACGCAGCAAGTCCACCCGCCAGCAGCAGGCCGGATAGGGCACGCGAGACGCGCAGGCAGGACAGGAACGACATTACGACGAGGCCCGGACCAATGGCTCAGCTTGTACCGAACGAGCTTGGCCATATCTCGTTCCCGCGCAAGCTGGGCTATTTCGAGGCCGCGGGCGTCGTCGCCGGCACCTGTGGCAATCGGGTCTCATCGGCCGATACGCGCAGCGGTTGATGGGCGCCGCCGCCTCCCCCTGCGCTCCCTAAGGCCAACACATGTTTGCCATTCTTGCGCGACAGTGAGTTGCGCACGGTACGGTGGCGGACGAGGGACGCCCGGAACCTGGGCGGAAAGGCCCTCGCATGCTCAACGGACCGGCGCTTCTGCGCGTCTTCCTGGTTGTAATCGCGGCCGCGGTCCTGACCGCGTTGGTCCAGCACTACTGGATCTTCGATAGCAGCCCGCCGGAGCCTTCCAAGCCGGTCCTGCGCCCGACCGCACAGAACACCCCCGTCATCCGCCGGCCGGAGCCGCCTCCGGCTCGTGTCGCCGCAGCGCCGCCCCCGCAGCCTGCTCCGAACCCGCAGCCGACGCAGCCGTCGATACCGCAGCCGACGGAAGCGCCCGAGCCGCCGACGCAGGTGCTGACGCCCGTTCCAGCGCCGACACCGGAAACCCCTAACACTGAGGGACCGGGTCCTCAGCCTGTCGCGGCCGATCCGGCCGTTCCAGTGGAGCCGCCCCCCGCGCGCCCGACGCCACAGCCCCCTGCCGCGCCGGTGGCCGAGCAAGCTGAGCCCTCGCAGGACGACCCCGCCGAGCCGACAGAGGCGCGGGCGGTCGATCTCCTCGACCTGAATACCGCCACGCTGGCGGAGCTGAATGGGCTGAAGGGCGGCGGCAGCATCGGGCGCGCCATCATCCAGCGCCGCCCCTATACCTCGACCGACCAGCTGCTTTCGAAGCGCGTCCTCAGTCGGACGACCTATCAGCGCATCAAGGACCAGGTCACGGTCCGCTGATCGCATCGCGATGCTCTGGTGCACGGCCTCCCGACTTCGTAAGAAGGATCGGGCGAGAGACCTGAGACCCGAGGCATCCCATGCAAACCACTGCCGGCGCGCCGATCCTGCGCTCGGAACTGGGCGTCGAGGAAACGAGCGAGTCCGACAACATCGTCCGGTGGGACGGGGAGCGGCTCTACGTCGAGCACGACGTCTACCACAATGGCCAACTCGTCCACCGCAAGTACCGGCGCACGGTCACCGAGCCCGTCGCCCGGGCCCTTCAGGCGATCATCAACCGCGCGCAGCAATGACGCGGTGCGGATCGTGACGACCCGCGCCGCGGTCATTCTGGCGGCCGGGCTCCTGGCGCCGCTGCCGGCCGCGGCCCAGGTCAGCGTAGCCTTCGTCGCACCTGAGCGCTTTACCGACGCCGAGAGCCGGTTCGGATCCGGTCCTACGCTTCGTGTGACGCTGGCGGAGATCCGGCGCCTCCTCACGGAAGGCGGCGACCGCGTGCTCCGTCCGGGTGAAAGCCTCGCGATCACCGTGCTCGACATCGACCTCGCCGGCCAGGAACGGCCCGTGGGGTTGCCGACGAGCCCACGCATCGTCTCCGACATCACGCCGCCGCGCCTAAGCTTGCGCTATGTCCTGAAGGAGCGCGGCCGAACCGTCCTCGCGGGCGAGGAAACGCTGACCGACATCAACTTTCTGTCGCGCTATGCCCGTAGTCTGAGCGGCGGCAGCTTCACCTACGAGCGCGAGCTGATACGGGACTGGCTGCAGGCGCGGATCGTGCGGCGCGAGCCGGCCCGCGGCTGACCCACGGATCATCCCGGACCATCGCTTGCGACGCATCGCGCATATCTCGGACCTGCATTTCGGCTGCACGAACCCCGACGTCGTCGAGGGGCTGATCGCCGAACTGAACGCCGACCGGCCGGACCTGATCATCGCCTCGGGCGACTTCACCATGCGTTCGCGCCGGGCGGAATATCGGGAGGCCCGCGCCTTTCTCGATCGGCTGACTTCCCCTTGGATCGGGGTGCCCGGGAATCACGACATCGCTTATTTCCTGCTGCCGACACGCTTCTTCCGGCCGTTCCAACGCTATCGCCGCTTCATCGCTGAGGAGACCGAGCCGACCTTCCTCGACGAGGAGATCGGCGTCGTCTGCCTCAATACGGTCCGGACCTGGGCGCCGGATCCCGACTGGTCGCAGGGACGCATCGGTCGCGATCAGATCAGGCGAACCGAGGCCCGGCTCGATGCCCTGCCGCCGCACGTCTTCCGCATCGTCGTCGGGCATCACCCCTTCGCGGCGCCCCCCTGGAACAAGAACGCTCGCCTGGTGGGGCGGGCAGCGGCGGCGCTCACCGCCTTCCGCCGACATCGCGTCGGCCTCACGCTCGCCGGCCACCTCCACCGGCATTATTCCCGATTCGTCGAGCCGGACGGCGTCCGGGAGGACGTGGCCGGAGCAACGTCCGGCCAGCGGCTGCTCGCGGTTCAAGCGGGGTCGGCTACCTCGACGCGCCTGCGCGGAAGGGAGCCGAACGCCTATAATCGCATCGTCGTCGAGAACGGCGCGGCAACGGTGACGGTGCGGCTGTGGAATGGCACCGCCTGGGAGGATGCGCCGCGCCCTATTTGAGCTATTCCAAGTTTAGCCGGATCGGCCACGCATGAGGAATGCGCCGTCGGCCGAGACACGAGCCGCGCATGGAACGATTTCTTGGAACAATCAGATCGATTCGGTCGTGCCGCGACCGAGGCGGGATCTCGGCCCCCACATTCTTCGAATCCTGAAGTTTCAACTCAGTCAGGCGGCGCGATAGCCCACGCACCATGAATCCCGTCGCCCTCATCGTCATGGCCGTGATCACCGTCGGCTACGTCGCTGCCTTGCTCGTCGCACTGCATACTGGCACCGGATGGGTCGTGGCCCTGCTGGCGATCCTCGTGATCGCCCTCTTCGTCCGCTGGCGCTGATGTCCGCAGTCCGTTCCGGACGCGGCAAAGCCGGATTTCACAGCCGCCCGCTCCATCAGCCTTGACAAGACCGGAACGATTGCCCGTCCTGCTGCCGCCTCTCGCAGCCGCCAGGCTCGCCGGAGGGTGATGCAGCGTCGCTCCTGCTCGTAAGCGGTATGATCGCCGGACCCCTTCCGACCCTCACGTGCATTCCGGCCCTGATCGGCCGGCATGGAGCGCGTCCGTGAAGCGGACCATCGCGGCGATCCTGGCCGCCGACGTCGCTGGTTTCTCGCGTCTCGTCGCGGAAGACGAGGACGACACGCTTCGTCGCCTCCAAGACTACTCGCGGGTCTATCGCGATGAAGTGACGCGCGTCGGCGGCCGGGTCTTCAACACGGCTGGCGATGCGATCCTCGCCGAGTTTCCGAGCGCCGTCGAAGCCCTGCGCGCGGGCATCGCGATCCAGGAGCAGCTTCGCGACGCGAATGCGGATCACCCGCCGGAGCGCCGTATCCTGTTCCGCATGGGTCTCAACATCGGCGACGTCGTCGAGACCGATCGCGGCGACATGCTCGGAGACGGCGTCAACATCGCCGCGCGGCTCGAAGGCCTCGCCGAGCCCGGCGGCATCTGTCTGTCGCGCTCCGTGCACGAGGCCATCGCAGCACGGGTCGCCGTCGCCTTCCGCGACATCGGCCCCCAGACCCTGAAGAACATCCCGCGGCCAATTCACGCCTTCCGCGTCGTGCTGCCTTGGGACAGCCCAGGCGAGACGGCGAAGGTCCGGCGCCCTTGGCCGCGCCTCGTCGGCGTGGCCGCGGTGCTCCTCGTGCTCCTGGCCGGCGGCCTCGCCCTGGCGTTCAAGGACGATCTGTTCGGCAAGACGGAGGGCGCCGCCGAGGCCGAGCCGCTCTCACCGGTCGCGGCGCGCGAAGCGCTGGAAAGAGCCGATCTCCTCTCCGTCGCAGTGGTGCAGCCGCAGCGCGCCTGCTTCAAGGAGCAGGTCTGGTTATCCGGAACAGTGGTGCCGCGAAACGAGGTCGAGGTCGGCCCCGACGAGGACGGCCTGCGCATCCTTCGCGTGCTCGCCAAGCCTCTGGACAAGGTCGCCCAGGGGCAGGTCCTCGCCGAACTCGCGCGTCCGGACCAGCCGGGCCAGGTCGCCGCGACCCTTCGCGCGCCCGTGGCCGGTTCGGTCGGCCAGAGCCAGGCCCATGTCGGCGCACTGACAGCGCGAGCCCAAACCCTGTTCAAGATCGTGCCCCAGGGCACATTCGAGCTCGCTGCCGAAGTGCCCGTCAAAGGTCTCGGGACTCTCGCGGCGGGGCAGAGCGTCCAGGTGAGCCCGCTCGGATTGCCAGAGATCGCCGGCCGCGTGCGCAGCGTCTCGACCGACATCGATGGGGCGACACAAGTCGGACGTGCCCGCGTGGCCCTGGTCGGCAGTGCCGACCTGCGGCAGGGACAGTTCGCGCGCGGCGTGGCGACGGTCGGCGAGCGCTGTGGCATCGGCCTGCCGGAATCCGCGATCCTGCGCAGTCCCGAGGGCAGCGTCGTTTTCGTAAGCAATCGCGGCCATGTCGAGGGACGCCTCGTCACGACGGGCCTCAGCTCGAGCGACGCCGTCGAGATCCGCAGCGGGCTCGATGGCAACGAGGCGGTTCTCTTGCGCGCCGGCCCGTTCGTGAGGGAAGGCGATCTCGTCAATGCCTTGCCGGTATCGGAGAGGGCGTCGAACTGATCCGCGGAGTTGTGCTCGAACCACGGCTGTCGGCATCCTCATCGCGGGTTCGCCTCCGGCGCCCTGCATGACGGCTTCTGGCTTCGGTAGAACTCGCCTCCTCAGCCCGCGGCTTTGAGGCGCTCTGGCGCTGTGTTAACGAGACGCCGATTTTGTCCGGAATGGCCCCGGATCGGGGCTCGACCGGGTCGGACGACCTCAAGACAGGACACGAAATTCAGCCGATGCCGCCTGACGCGCCCACCGCCTCGGATCACAGCTCTTCCGCCGAGGGAGCAACCACGCCAGTGCGCGCATCGAGCTATTCCTACGAAGAATTGCTGGCCTGCGGCCGCGGAGAACTCTTCGGCGCCGGCAATGCCCAGCTGCCGCTGCCGCCGATGCTCATGTTCGATCGCATCACGTCGATCGGCAAGGAAGGCGGACTCCACGGCAAGGGCCATGTGCTGGCCGAGTTCGACATCCGGCCGGACCTCTGGTTCTTTCCCTGTCACTTCAAGGGCGATCCGGTCATGCCGGGCTGCCTCGGCCTCGATGCGCTCTGGCAGCTCGTCGGCTTTCATCTCGGCTGGCTCGGCGCCCCTGGCCGCGGCCGCGCTCTCGGTGTCGGCGAGGTGAAGTTCTCCGATCAGGTGCTGCCGAGCGTGAAGCAGGTCGTCTACGGCATCGACATCAAGCGGGTGCGCACCGGAAAGCTGGTGCTCGGTATCGCCGACGGCTGGCTCGAAGCCGACGGACGGCGTATCTATGAGGCGAAGGATCTGCGCGTCGCCCTGTTCCAGGCTTGAGCGGCTGAGCCGTATCGAGATCCTGCTGTTGAGATTGGACGCGCATCATCCTAGGTGACGTCACGCGGCGCGGTTCGGGGCGTCGCGGCGGAGAAGCCAGGCCATCATGCGGCGCGTCGTGATCACCGGGATGGGCATCGTCTCGTCCATCGGCAACAACACTCAGGAGGTCTTGGCCTCCCTGCGCGAGGCGCGTTCCGGCATCGACCGCGATGCGTCCTACGCCGAGCACGGATTCCGTAGTCAGGTCTCGGGTGCCCCGGACCTTGACGCCGAGTCCGCCGTCGACCGCCGCGCCATGCGCTTCCATGGCGGCGGAACCGCCTGGAACCACGTCGCCATGGATCAGGCGATCCGGGATGCCGGCCTCGAGGCGAACGACGTCTCGAACGACCGCACCGGCATCATCATGGGCTCGGGCGGCCCCTCGACCCGCACCATCGTCGAGTCTGCCGCGATCGCGCGCGACAAAGGTCCGAAGCGCGTCGGTCCCTTCGCCGTGCCGAAGGCGATGTCGTCTACGGCGTCGGCGACGCTCGCGACGTGGTTCAAGATTCGCGGCGTGAACTATTCGATCTCGTCCGCCTGCGCGACGTCGAACCACTGCATCGGCAACGCCGCCGAGATCATCCAGGCCGGCCGCCAGGACGTGATCTTCGCCGGCGGCTGCGAGGAGCTCGACTGGACGCTGTCCGTGCTGTTCGACGCCATGGGCGCGATGTCTTCGAAGTACAACGAGACGCCCTCGCGCGCCTCGCGCGCCTACGATGCCAACCGCGACGGCTTCGTCATCGCAGGCGGCGCTGGCGTCCTAGTGCTGGAAGAGCTGGAGCACGCCAAGGCGCGCGGCGCCCGCATCTACGGCGAAGTCGCGGGCTACGGTGCCACCTCGGACGGGCACGACATGGTCGCCCCTTCCGGTGAAGGTGCGGTTCGCTGCATGCGTCAGGCGCTGGAAGGCCTGAAGGGCGTCAAGATCGACTACATCAACCCGCACGCCACCTCGACGCCCGTCGGCGACGACAAAGAGATTGAGGCAATCCGCGAAGTGTTTGGCCGCGGTGACGCCTGCCCCCCGATCTCCGCCACGAAGTCGCTCACCGGCCATTCGCTCGGCGCGACCGGCGTGCAGGAGGCGATCTACTCGCTCCTGATGATGAATAACGGCTTCATCTGCGAGAGCGCGCATATCGACGAGATCGACCCGGCCTTCGCCGACATGCCGATCCTGCGCCAGCGCCGCGACGGGGCGAAGCTCGGACACGTCATGTCGAACTCGTTCGGCTTCGGTGGCACCAACGCGACGCTGATCCTCAAGAACATCGACGCCTGAACAGCCAAGCTAATGCGAAGCGCCGGGCAGCAGCCTGGCGCTTCGGACAAGCTTGGCTGCAGTTGCGAAAGCGAAGCTTTGCAGTTGCGACCGTCGAGGCAAAAGTAGATCCAGGCCAGCCGAAACTCTCGGCTCAAATCTCTGCCCGGAACCGATCGACACAAGGGGCGTTTGTTTTTGCGATCCGCAGGACAGATGCTGCCATGCTTTGGATGACTATCGTCGCGTTTGGAGGCTTTGCACTGACAGCTGGCCTCGCGGCTTTTGCCAAGCAGAGTCTCATCGAGGATGCTCGGTCGGCTACCAAGGGTTACTTCTAACGCTCCACGAATTTCGTTTTCCCATATTGTGCAGCCCCGTTTTTGGCCGACGCCAATGCGGGGCTTTCGTTTGTCGGCGAGCCTGTTTGCGCCCTCTTGCGTGGACAGGGCCGCCGCTCGCACGCTAAGCGTCCCCTTCGAGACCGGGTTCCGAGACCCGGCATAGGGTTATCGGTCGGGCAAGGCGGCGCTGCATGACGGGTCTGATGACGGGTAAGCGCGGCCTCATCATGGGCGTCGCGAACAACCATTCGATCGCCTGGGGCATCGCGCAGGCCCTGCATGCGCAGGGGGCCGAACTCGCCTTCACGTACCAGGGCGATGCCCTCGGCAAACGGGTCACTCCGCTCGCGGCCTCGATCGGTTCGGATCTGGTGCTGCCCTGCGACGTCGAGGACCTCGCCTCGGTCGACGCCACCTTCGCGGCCCTCGACGAACGCTTCGACGGCCGGCTCGACTTCGTCGTCCACGCGATCGGCTTCTCGGACAAGGCGCAGCTCAAGGGCCGCTACGTCGACGTCACCACCCGGGACAATTTTGCGCGCACGATGACGATCTCGTGCTTCTCCTTCACCGAGATCGCGCAACGTGCGGCGAAGCGCATGCCGGATGGCGGCTCGCTTCTCACGCTGACCTATGGCGGCTCGACCCGGGTCATGCCGAATTACAACGTCATGGGCGTCGCCAAGGCGGCGCTCGAAGCCTCGGTGCGCTATCTCGCCATGGATCTCGGGCCTGATCGCGTCCGCGTGAACGCCCTCTCGGCCGGTCCGATGCGGACGCTGGCCGGTGCGGGCATCGCCGACGCCCGGCTGATGTTCAACCACCAGAAGGCCCACGCTCCCCTGCGCCGCACGGTGACCCTGGAGGATATCGGAGGCTCGGCGCTCTACCTGCTTTCGGACCTGTCGAGCGGCGTGACCGGCGAAGTGCACTTCGTGGATTCCGGATACAACATCATCTCGATGCCGAGACCCGACGTGTTGCAGGCGCAAGACGAGGCCGGGGTCGTCGGCGACGCATAGCGTGCCTTCCGCTCAGCGGTTGTCTTCGCTCTCGTAGCTCTCGAGCGTCGCCATTCGCTGCGCGATGATGCCGGCGCGGCAGACCGGGTAGGAGAGCACCTGTCCCTCGCGGCCGAACGAGCCGGAGGCGTAGAAGTTACAACTCGTGTCCTTGAACCGGATCCATGCCCGCTGTTCGTCGAGCAGATCCGGAAGCTTGGTTTCCCGGTCCGGCGCATAGACGCGTTTCCAAGCCGCGTTCAGCCGCACATCCTCACGCGCGATGAGGGCGCCGCCGCAGGCACCGAAGGCCACGTTGGTCCCGTCCGATTGGTCGATGCAGCGCCGGTATTCGGCATCCCCATCATAGTGCCACTCGGCCGGCTTGGGCGCCGTCGCGGGTGCGGCGCCCTTTTCGACGGGAATACGGACCGTCTGGACGCGCTTCGGCGCGCCGAGGGCACCCGGCGCCGGCCCGACGAGTTCAGTGGTCGTGGCACCGGTCTCGGCTTCGGCGCTCCTGGCGGGCACGCTCGACAGATAGGCGCCGATCATGATGCCGAAGGCGAGCGCCAGAAGGGTTGCCGGGTGGGCTCTGGCGCTGCCTCGGCTGCTCGGGATTTCGTCGATCCGCAGCATTGTCGTCTCCCCATCGCGGTGCGCCCTGCGGCGCGTCGTCTGATGATGAGGTTTTCACCCGCCGCGAGTTCGGAAGCGACGAGCAAGTTCGGCCAGTTTCGGCCACGCTCGAGTCCGGCGGCCGCCTTCTGTGCGGGTTTGTGCGGAAGACGGCCGGTCCAGGCTCAGTTGTACTCGTAGGCGCGCTCGCCATGCGAGGCGATGTCGAGGCCTTCGTATTCCGCCTCTGCATCGACGCGCACCGGCGTGAGCAGGCTGATCGCCTTGGTCAAGCCGTAGGTCACGGCGCCAGACCAGAGGAGCGTCACGGCGATCGCGAGCAACTGGACGCCGAACTGACGCACGGCGCTGCCGGTCTCGCCGAAGCCGATGCCGCCGAGCGCCGGCAGTGCGAAGACTGCGAGAAGCAGCGAACCGAGCATGCCGCCGACGCCGTGCACGGCGAACACGTCGAGCGAGTCGTCTATCTGCAGGCGCTGCTTCACGTGGAGAGTCGCGTAGAAGCAGACGATGCCGCCGGCGAAGCCGATCAGCAGCCCCGCGCCCGGCGCCACCATGCCGGCAGCCGGCGTGATCGTGGCGAGGCCAGCCACGGCGCCGGTGACGATACCGATCGAGGTCGGCTTGCGGATCTTGATCCATTCGGCGGCCGTCCAGGCGATCGCGCCCGCCGCCGCGGAGAGATGCGTCGCGAGGATCGCGTTGGCGGCGCTTGCATCCGAGGCCAGCGCACTGCCGCCGTTGAAGCCGAACCAACCGACCCAGAGCATACCGGCACCGGCCATGGTCATGCCGGGGCTGTGCGGAGGGGTCATCTGAGCAGGGAAGCCGCGGCGCTTGCCGATCATCACGGCGAGCACCAGGGCCGCGATGCCCGCCGTGGTATGCACGACGATACCACCCGCAAAATCGAGCGCGCCGAGGCCGAACAGCCAGCCCCCGCCCCAGATCCAATGCGCCACCGGCACGTAGACCAGCATCAGCCAAAGGGCCGAGAACAGAACGACGAAGGGGAACGTCACACGCTCGGGGAAGGCGCCGATGATCAGCGCCGGCGTGATCACTGCGAAGGTCATCTGATAGAGCGCGAAGGCGCTTTCGGGCAGCAAGGTCGGCGTCCGCACCGCGTCGAGGCCCGTCAGAAACGCCTTGCCGAGGCCACCGATCACAGCACCGTTGCCGTCGAAGACGAGGCTGTAGCCGCAGATCGCCCAGAGCACCGAGGCCACGCAGCAGATCGCGAAGCACTGCATCAGCACCGAGAGCACGTTCCGCGCATGAACCAAGCCGCCGTAGAACAGCGCGAGGCCGGGCAGCGTCATGAACAGCACAAGCGCCGAGGCGGTGAGGATCCAGGCGGTATGTCCGGGATCGGCCACCGTCGCCGCAGAGGCGGGGGTGGCCAGCAACGCCAGGCCGAGACCGGCGGAGCCGCACAGGGCGAGACAGCGCATCACGGAGACTTTCGAAACGGCCAAGATCGATCGACTGCTCAATACGCAGTCATTCCGCCGATTCAAGTGACGTCACTGCCTAATTTGTAGTCAAGCTGCCTGGGAGCTCGCCGGTCGGTCGCGGATCAGGGCGACGACATCCTCCCAGCGGGACACGAAGGCCGCGACACAGGCAGGGTCGAAATGCGTACCGGCTTGCTCCTCGAGGTGAGCACGCGCCGTTTCCGGCGACCAGGCCGGCTTGTAAACCCGAGCCGAAATCAGTGCATCGAACACGTCAGCTACGGCGACGATTCGGCCAGAGAGCGGGATCTCGTCGCCCTTGAGTCCCTGCGGATAGCCCTTCCCGTCCCAGCGCTCGTGATGCGTCAGAGCGATCTCCGAGGCGAGCTGGAGCAGGCGCGACGGGCTGTCATGCAGCATGCGATAGCCGCGAAGCGCGTGCTGCTTCATCTCCTCGCGCTCGGCATCGGTCAGGGGGCCGGGCTTCAGCAGGATGCCGTCGGGAATGCCGATCTTACCGATGTCGTGCATGGTGGAGGCAAGCGCGATGTCGTTGGCTTCGGCCTCCGACAGTCCCAGCCCCTCGGCAACCGCGATGGTGCAGCCGGCGACGCGCGTCAGGTGATCACCGGCCTGATCGTCCCGGAATTCGGCTGCCAGCATCAGCCGTCGGACGATCTCGCGCTCGCGAGCGGACACCTCCGCGACGGCACGTTCGACCTGCTCGTTCATGACCTGCGCCTGCCGGTCGCTGTCCCGGCGGGCGGCGGCGAGCTCGATCAGGGTCCTCAATCGGATCTGAAGATCCAGAGTGTCGACCGGCTTCAGCATGACGTCGGTCGCCCCTGCCTGGAGGGCAGCACGACGCTCGGTGCGGCCTTCGCCCGCGGTGACGATCAGAATGGGAACATGCGCCAGGACCGGCACGGCGCGCAGCGATCGGGTGAGCGCGAAGGCGTCCACGACAGCATCGTGTTCGATCACGATCACGTCAGATGGCTGTACGGACAGGTCGGCGAGCGCGGCATGGGCGCTCTCGATGACGCGCGTCGTGCAATCGAAGGCGCGCAACGCGAGGACGAGCTGGATCGGGGTCTTGGCCGCAACGACCGCCACGAGGGCGTTGCCAGTCTCCGCGCTCAGCATATCCCGGTTCCTGTCGGCCGATACCTGCCGAGCCGATGCCCGCCCGCATCGCAACGACTGACGACATCTAGCCGAGAGCCGTTAACCGCAATTGAAGGCGCGCCAGTCGAGACGTTCCGGTCGTGCCAGTGCAGGCCGTTCGTCAGAGCAGCCTGCGTTGCGATCAGCGGCGGCCGCTCGACCCGAAGCCTCCACCGCCCCGCGCGCCCTCATCGCCGGGCGGGATCTCGTCGACGACCTCGAATTCCGGCTGGGCGACCCGCACCACGACGAGTTGGGCGATGCGGTCCCCGGGCTCGATCACGATCCGGGAGGCAGGCTGATCGGGCGCGGGTGTCGGATTGCGGTTCCAGGCCGAGATCAGCAACGGCCCCTCGTAGTCGGCATCGATTACACCGGTGCCGTTGCCGAGCACGAGCCCATCGCGGTGGCCGAGGCCGGAGCGCGGCAGCACGAATCCGCACCACTCCGGATCGCGAATCATCACCGAGATACCAGACGGGATCAGAATGGCCGACGCCTGCGGCTCCAGAACCAGCGGCTCATCGAGGCAGGCAAAGAGGTCGAGCCCGGCGGAATGGGACGAGCCGCGGCGAGGGAAGCCCCAGGACGTGACACGCGGATCGAGCACACGGACGGCGATCCGCATCACACCGCCGCAAGGTCGTGCGGAAACCCGGTCATCGTCATGGCCCATCTCTCCGTTCAGATGGGGTGCCGATAGCGGCCTCCGTCGCGTGCCACAACCGTGCACGGTCGACGGAATTGCACGGGCGGCCCTAACCTCCGCGCCGTATCGGCTCGTCACGAAACACGGAGCGGCCCATGCCCAAGATCGATCTCGATGCTGTGCCCGTGCGCAAGGGCTCGGGCTATCCGGCCCCGTTCGACGTCCCCTGCGCCACCCGCATCCGGCGGCGTCTCGGGGATGCCGGCGGCCTGCGGGATTTCGGGATCAACCTGATGCGCTTGCCTCCCGGCGGATGGTCGAGCCAGCGTCACTGGCACAGCCACGAGGACGAGTTCGTCTATGTGGTCGAGGGGGAGTTGGTCCTCGTCGAGGATGGCGGCGAGATGCTTCTGCGGGCCGGCGATTGCGCTGCCTTCCCGAAAAACAGCGGCAACGGGCATCACATGATCAACCGCTCGTCGGCAGAGGCGGTCTATCTCGAAGTCGGCGCTCGCGACATGGATGATCTCACCACTTGCTCGGACATCGACATGAAGAGCGCCAACAAGGACGGACGCTTCGTGCGGAAGGACGGCACGCCGTATCCGTTACCGCAGGCGGCACGCAGCTGACGGCGCAGCCCGATGCCGTGCTGGATCGCCGGTCTCGACGGCTGCCGCGGCGCCTGGGCCGGCGTGTTGCTCGATCTCGACGCACCCGAGAGCTTCCGCGCCGAGCGCTTCACCACAGTCGCAGATCTGCTCGACGCGCCAGAGGCGCCGGCTGTCGTCGGCATCGATGTGCCGATCGGCTTGCCCGACAAGATGATCGGCAGCGGGCGGACGGCGGATCGAGCCGCGCGCGCGCTTCTCGGAGCGCAGCGTTCCAGTGTCTTCCCGGTGCCACCGCGATCGGCAGTCCATGCCCCGGACTACGAGACGGCCAAGGCGCTTTCACGCGCTCATTCCGATCCGCCTTTCGCGCCTTCGATCCAATGCTGGAATATCTTGCGCTACGTGAGGGAAGTCGATCGCCTTCTGCTCCAGCGACCGGAGTGCCGCAGACGCCTGCACGAGGTTCACCCGGAGGTGGCCTTCTTTCGCCTCAACGGCGACCGCCGGCTGCAGGCCGGCAAGAAGGGGCCTCACCGGCAGGAAGGCCTCGAAGATCGGCGAAGGCTCCTGATCGGCGCGGGTCTTCCCGAAGCTCTCGTGCGGTCGGATCCGCCACGAGGTGTAGGTCGGGACGATCATATCGATGCCATGGCGGCATTGATCGTTGCCCGAGACATCGCCCTTGGACATGCATTGCCGCTCCCAGCGACGATCGAGCGGGATGCCTATGGCCTGCCCATCGTGATCTGGGCGCCGGGCGATCTTTCCTGATAGGGCTCGACCATGACCTCCGACTCCCCGCTTGCCATCCGCCATATCGCGCGCGCCCTCGTGTTCGATCCGGCCGACCGCCTTCTGCTGATCGAATACAAGGCGGTCCGGCCGGCGCCCTCGAACCCGGATTCGAAGAATTTCTGGTTCATGCCGGGCGGCGGGTTGGAGCCGGGCGAGAGCCACGAGGAGGCCTGCCGGCGCGAGCTCGGCGAGGAGATCGGCGTCCACGATGTCGTGCTCGGTCCCCAAGTCGCGCTCTGCGACGGCCCCTTCCTGCTGTTCGACAAGTCCCGCGACGCCCGCGAGCGCTATTTTCTCGTTCGCCTGCCCGACGACTGCGTCGACACCAGCCGCCTCGCCGAGACGGAGGACAATCCGGTAGTGGGCACGCGCTGGTGGCCGCTCGACGAACTCGCCGCGACCGATCTCCGTGTCGAGCCGGCCGGCCTCGTCGATCTCGCGCGCCGGATCGTGCGGGGCGACGTGCCCGTCACGCCAACGGTCTTGCACTGGCACGGAGCCTGAGTGATCTCTCGTGCCGTGATCGGCTCAAATTCAAGAAAGCCGAGAGGAGAGAGCGACGATGTTTCCGGCCGTACTGACCGAAGGATACCGCAGCTTCCTGGGCGAGCGTCTCCCCCAGGAGAGAAAGAAATACCAGCGCCTCGCCGAGGGCCAGGATCCGGACGTTCTGCTGATCGGATGCTGCGACAGTCGGGTCGCCCCCGAAGTGATCTTCGATGTCGGCCCCGGCGAGATCTTCACGATCCGCAACGTCGCCAACATCGTTCCCCCCTTTGAGGAAGGCGGCGGGTATCACGGCACGTCTTCCGCGATCGAGTTCGCCGTCCAGGGACTGAACGTGAAGCACATCGTCGTCCTGGGGCACGCCACCTGCGGTGGCATCAAGGCCTACGCGAAAGGTGCAAAACCGCTTTCGCCGGGAGACTTCATCGGCAAGTGGGTCAGCCTCGTCGAACCGGCCGCCAAGGCTCTCGAAGCCCGAGGGGATTCCGCCGACGCGCCGGATTACCTCACGCGCCTGGAATTCGCCTCGATCGCCCAGAGCCTGGAAAACCTTCTGACCTTCGGCTTCGTGCGCGAGCGGGTCGAGCGCGGTGATCTGCACCTGCACGGGGCCCATTTCGGGATCGAGAAGGGCGAGTTGCTGATCCGCAATCCAGGGACCGGCGAGTTTCAGTCCGTCGTGGAGCGCGACGGCAAGAGCTTGAGACCATCGGCGTTGATCGGCTGCTCGGAGCCCTGACGGGGCTGAATGACCGGGCCTGATCAGGGATGGTCAGGCCGCCCGGTCGTCGGCGCGTTGAGCCAGATCCTTGCTGAGTTCGAGCAAGGTCATGTCCAAGAGCACCTTCAGGCGGAAGGGTGCGTTGGAGGGCAGCCGCTTTTTCGCGTTGCGGCAAAGTTCAATGACCGACTCGATCTTCTGTCTTTCTTTTGTATCCAGAATAACCTCCTCGGCTTCTTTCGCATTCGATATGATGCGATAGTTTTGACAAACGCATTCATCATGCAGAACGATCAAATTCTTTAATTTTATTTTGCGATCTGTTCAAAACATTAACGCAAGTTTACTCAGCCCCGTCTTTCAACGGTAGCCGGCAGCCTTGAGCGGTCCGAAAATTCTAGAAACATTCTCTGCCGCTGCCAAGTCATGCATGAAATACTCGCATATGCACATGTCCCGTCGTCGCGATTAAAAAGGAAGCATTCCCGATCATCCTCGCATGGGAGCAGCGCTCGCCATTTGCCGAAGACATGAAGACGCACCACAGTTCTGAAGAGCCGTCGGTCTAAGAGAAAAATGTCGACGAGGCGGGCTCTCGCGTTTCCCCGCGTGCGAAACCGATCTAGCGTCTGCGACGTCTTACGGAGGGTTTCGCGTCTTGAAGACACTGCTGGTTCCGATCGCCTTGCATGATGCGCTGCCCTCGGTCTTCGAGACGGCGCTTCTCGTCTCCCAGCGCTTCGGCAGCATGATCGAGGGCGTGTCGCTGCGGCCGGCCCTCGCGGAATACGTGCCCGTCGACATGGTCGGCGGCATGACCTGGCTGAGAGACGAAGAAGCCGACCGGGCCGAGGCCGAATCCGCAGGCCAGCGCTTCGTCGCCTTCATGGAGGCTGCGGGATTGCCGCGTCGCGATCCCGTCGGCTCTTGCGCGCCCGAAGTCGCGGTGAGCGCAGGCCCCCGCTTTCGGTGGCGGACCGATGCGCCGCCCGGTGACGCCTTCCTGGGTCAATATGCCCGTCTGTTCGCGGCCACCATCGTCGGCAGGCCCGGCACTGACGACGCCGCGCCGCGCATGACCACCGTCGAGACAGCCCTGTTCGAGAGCGGCCGTCCGATCCTGCTGGCGCCGCCTCGGCCGCCTTCGTCACTCGGCGAGACGATCATCGTCGCCTGGAACGGCTCGACAGAGACCGCCCGCGCCGTGGCTTTCGCGATGCCGTTCCTGCGCCGCGCCCGGCGCGTCATGGTGCTCAGCGCCGAGGGCGGCATGGTACCCGGTCCCAGTGCCGAGGAGGTCGCCCGCTCATTGGCCTGCGAAGGAATCGAGGCGTCTCACAAGGCACTGCCCGCCGGCCGTCTCACCCCGGGCGAAGTGTTTCTCGACGAGGCCGCGAATTTCGGCTGCGACTTGCTGATCAAGGGTGCCTACACGCAGAGCCGGCTGCGCCAGATGATCTTCGGTGGTCCGACCAGTCACATCCTGTCGCACGCCCAGATCCCTGTACTGATGGCCCATTGAGGGTGGACACCGCCCCCCAGGGGCTTGGCATGCTTCCCGCGTGTGGCAGCCCCGCGATTGCAAATGGCCCGCGAGCCATCTAAAGTCCTGATAGGACTGAACTTTTTAAGTATTCTAAACTGCAATCGGGGCCTTGCATCGGCTCGGAATCGCCACGAAGTCGAAGCATCTCGGCACGAGGCATTCCCGGCGGGCACGACTCGATCGGCCCCCATTCGACGAGCCCGCGACCAAACGCATGATCGTCTGTTCCTGTAACATCCTCTCGGATGGCCAAGTCCGGGGCTGTATCACGCCGGGTCCCGGCTGCCCGCGAACGCCCGCCCAGGTCTATGCCTGTCTCGGATGCAGCGCGAAATGCGGTCGCTGCGCCCGCACGATCCGCTCCATCATGCAGACGGCTTTGATGGAAGCGGGCGGCGATGCACACGCCTCCTGCGCCACGAGTTGCTCCACCCCTTGCAGTTTGGGACAATTCCAAACTACAGAGGACCTCGAAGAGGTCGCAGCCTAGACGTTTCGTCGCGCCAGCTACGACCCTCGCATACGAGAGGAGAGTAGCGAATGAAGGGCGATGCCAAGGTCGTCGAGTATCTCAACCGAGGCCTGCGCAGCGAGCTGACCGCCGTAAGCCAGTACTGGCTTCATTTCCGTATGCTCAACGACTGGGGCTACGTCGAGCTCGCCAAGTTCTGGCGCAAAGAGTCGATCGAGGAGATGAACCACGCGGATAAGTTCATCGACCGGATCCTGTTCCTCGACGGCTTCCCGAACCTCCAGGAGCTCGATCCGCTGCGGATCGGCCAGAACGTTCAAGAGATCATCGAGTGCGATCTCGCTGCCGAGAACGAAGCACGGGCGCTCTACCTCGAAGCCGCGAAGTACTGCGAGTCGATCAACGACCGTGTCTCGAAGAACCTCTTCGAGCATCTCGCCGAGGATGAGGAAGGCCATATCGACTTCCTCGAGACCCAACTCGACCTGATTGGCCAGATCGGCCTGCCGCTCTACGCGCAGAAGCATGTGGGCGGCCTCGAGCAGATCCAGCCCGAGAAGGACTGACATCGCGCAAGAGGTCGAGCCGCGGCGGTTGAAGGCAGCCGCGGCCGGCCTTGCGATGGGGAAGCGACCGGCGCCGTCCGCCCGTAGCGTGATCGGCAACGGTATGCGACATCAGGCGGAGAGAATGCCTCGCGGGCTGACAGGCTCGACTGGACGGCATACCGCCTGTTTCCCACGAGCGAGTCCCGTTGAGTAAGCGCAGGTCCACACCACGCCGGGCATCCGAAACTCCCCTGGAGGATATCGGCGAGGCGCTTACACCGAACCCGCTGCTCAAGCCCGAGCAACGCTCGGACGACATCGACCAGTCGATCCGGCCCTTGAGCCTGTCCGAATTCATCGGGCAGCGGGCGGGCCGCGCTCAGCTCAAATTGGCGATCGACTCGGCAAAGTCGCGCAAGGATGCCCTCGATCACGTGTTGTTCGTTGGGCCGCCAGGCCTCGGCAAGACGACGCTCGCGCAGATCGTGGCGCGCGAGCTCGGCGTCAACTTCCGCTCGACCTCCGGCCCGGTCATCGCAAAGGCCGGCGATCTCGCCGCGCAGCTCACCAATCTCGAAGAGGGTGACGTCCTCTTCATCGACGAGATCCATCGCCTCAATCCGGCGGTGGAAGAGATCCTCTATCCGGCCATGGAGGACTATCAGCTCGACCTCATCATCGGTGAGGGGCCTGCCGCCCGCTCGGTGAAGATCGAACTGCCGAAATTCACCCTCGTCGGCGCCACCACCCGCGCCGGACTGCTGACCACGCCGCTGCGCGACCGCTTCGGCATCCCGATCCGGCTCGAATTCTACGATATCGACGAGTTGGAGCAGATCGTCGCCCGCGGCGCGCGAGTGCTCGGCCTGCCCATGGCGGCGGAGGGCGCCAACGAGATCGCCA
The DNA here is from genome assembly GCF_021352225.1 of Methylobacterium sp. C25. GTDB lineage: Bacteria > Pseudomonadota > Alphaproteobacteria > Rhizobiales > Beijerinckiaceae > Methylobacterium. The sequence goes on from NZ_JAAUVI010000001.1 coordinate 450,120, forward strand.
AGCGTGCCCGTGGGACACCGCGCATCGCCGGTCGGCTGCTACGCCGGGTGCGCGACTTCGCCGTGGTCTCCGAAGCGGAGAGCGTGACGCGCGCCGTTGCCGACCGCGCCCTCAAGCTGCTCGACGTCGACCCGGCCGGACTCGACGTGATGGACCGCAAGTATCTGACGATGATCGCGACCTCCTTTGGCGGCGGCCCCGTCGGCATCGAAACCATCGCCGCCGCCCTCTCCGAGCCACGCGACGCCATCGAGGACATCATCGAGCCCTACCTGATCCAGAAGGGCTTCGTGCAACGCACGCCCCGCGGGCGGGTGCTCACGGCCCATTCCTTCCGGCATCTCGGGCTGGCCGAACCGAAGCGCGATCCCGGCACACAGTTCGGCCTGTTCGGCGGCGACGACCCGAACGACTGAACGGCGTCGAGGCCGCTCGACGCGATGCAGCCCATCGACGGCACTGCCAGCCACGCCGCCGACAGCGAGACACGGCGCCTCGCGGTTACGTCGCGCGATCGTAGCGCCGAACGGTCGGATCGGCCGAGTGAGAGCTGACCTTCAGCCCTGCCGCTGTGCCTGCGTCACCGCCACGTGGATCAGTTCGGCCAGGGTGCGCACGCCGAGCTTCTGGCGCATCTGCGAGCAGGCATTGGTGACGGTCTTGTAGCTGACCGACAATTCCGAGGCGATGGTGCCGTAGGACTTGCCCTGGGCGAGACGCGCCAGGATCTGCTGCTCGCGCGGCGTCAGCTGCGTCTCCGGCGTACGGCGCGGGTCGGCCCGCAGCATCGCCACCTCGGTGGCGAGCCGGCGGTCGAGATAGACCTCCCCGATCCGCACCTGCTCGAAGGCCTGGTACAGCTCGTTCGAGGCGTGGTCCTTGAGCACGTAGCCGAGCGCTCCCGCCTCCAACGCCCGCGAGACGATGACCGGGTCGTTGTGCATCGAGAAGACGAGGATGCGCGTGCTCGGCTCGACGGCCCGCATGCGCCGGATCAGGCCGAGCCCGGCAAGGCCGTTGCCCTGGAAGGTGAGGTCGCAGATGACCACCGGGGGGCGCAGCCGGAAGAAGGCGCGGTAGCCCGAGACGACGCCGGTGGCCTCGGCAACGGTCTCGATGCCGGCATCCTCGAGGACGCGGCGGCATCCCTGCAGCACGATCGGATGGTCGTCGATGACGAGCACCGGAAGAACGGCGCGGCTACGGCTCGGGTCGGGACGGGTCAGGGCGTTCATGATGCTGGCGCGTTCAGGACGAGGGCGGGGCTGGCGGATGCTCGGACCGGACATCCTCGGCTACCTCGGGCTCGATGGGGATGACAATCCGCACAACCGCTCCGGGAGCCGCATTGTCAAGCGCGAAGGTGCCGTCGAGGGCTTCGACGCGCTCGCGCATGCCGGACAGGCCGAGCCCGGTGCCGTGCGAGTGCGGCAATCCCGTGCCGTCGTCTCGGATGACGACGTGCAAAGTCGAGAGGCCACCGCCGGAAGATCCGCGGCGCTCATGGGCCTCGGCCCGGACATGCGTGGCCCCGCCGTGGCGGACGGCATTGGTCATGCTTTCCTGGATGCAGCGGAACACGGTCAGATCAACGAGGTCACCGTAACCGCGCGCCAGACCCTCGAAGCTGCCTTCGAACGCCGTACCGGGATGACGCCTGCCAAAATCCGCGAGCAGCAGATTCAGGCACTCGGAGAGCGGCACCTGACCAAGCGCATGGGGACGAAGCCGATTGAGCAGCTCACGGTTGCGGGCCTGAACCTGGCCGACGATGCCGCCGATCTCGGCCGCACGCGCGGCGAGCTTGCCGCGATCCGGTGTGCTTTCTCCGTCTGCAATGCGAGCGATCGAGGACGCATTGGCCTCCAGGGCGAACAGGCAGGGGCCGAATTCGTCGTGCAGTTCGAGGGCGATCCGACGTCCCTCGTCGTCCTGCGCCGTCAGCAATTGGCGGTTGAGCCGGCCATTTGCCGCCCGGGCTTCTCCCAGGGCACCGGCGACACTGTTGAAGCGTTCTGCGATCACCGCCAGTTCACGAGAGGCCGGCGCATCGAGATGGGCCGTGTAGTCGTGGCGCTCGAGACGGGTCAGCCCATCGGCGAGACGCTCCAGGGGTTTCAGGACGCGCCCGAAGGCGATGGCGAGAGCAGCCAAAACCGCGAGATTGAGGAGCAGACTCGCCAGCGATAGCGACACCGCGTAACCCCAGACCTCGTCGATCTCATCCAAGGGCTCCGCGGTGACCACCGCCTTGCCGATCGGACTTCCGTTCACGACGATCGGCAATTCGTGCTGCTCGGGCGGAGGCGCGATCAGCGCCACGAACCAGGACGGCGCGACGTGATCGTCTCGGCGCAGGTTCGGCAGCACGAAGCCGATCCGCTCGCCCTTCGCATCGAAGACCGCGACCCGCACGTGCCGCAGGGTTTGGAGGCGCAGATCGAGGGTGTGGAGCAGGTTCTCGGGCGATGGGTTGCGCGCCATGCGAATGGTGTCGGCAACCAGCGGCTCGACGGTGGCCCGCGTCGCATTCATCTCCACGATCACGGCGGAGCGCGCATTCAGCACCATTACCGCGCAGCAGACGATCGCGGCGAGGACATCGATTGCAAGCACCACCAAGATGAGCCGCGTGCGCGTCGGCAGGCTCGCCCAGATGGAGGCGCGGCGTCGCACCGCATCCCGGTCGACGATTTGGTGATCGAACTCCGTGCTTTTCGGCATCATGGTCATCGGCGCGGCATTCAGATCGGTGTCACATCCATCCGCGCCAGCCCCGAACTCGGGATATTTCGGCAAAGGACCATCGGATAAGGCACTTGGGTCCTTGCTGTTTTCGCTCGTTCGAACTTCGCCGATCACCGGGACGATGTCCATGACGCGGGACGACCAGATGCACTGATGATTCTCTTAGGAGGAAGTGTGCGACGGGATGCGAGGCGGCCGCATGAAGAGCGCCAATCTGGAGACGAGACAGGAGTGTAAGCCGCTCCCGAGAGTCTCGCCGCGCCCCATACCGGGATTGGTCAAGTGCAGGCCGGTGACCCTTCCTTAATCGTGCGCGCCTAGATCAGTTTCTGTGAGAATGTTGGGTCACGACGACTGTGCCCAGCGCTTCAGACATCTTGTAGCCGCAATGTCGGGGTCGGGTCGTTGCCATTGTACAACGTTCGAGAGTCCGATCTGATGACGGTAAACATCGATCCGTCCGAGGTCCGAGGCGGCGCCTCTCCCGCACCGTCGTTTGCCAAGGCTCGCCTGCGGCTGCCGCTGCGCACGATGCTGATCGGCGGCCTCGGCGGAGCCGGGCTGATCGCCTTCACCGTCGGCGCCTTCTCGTTCTTTTCGACGCTTGCGGATCCACGCGCCCGCTTGCCGAAGCCGATGCAGTCCGCGGCCTCAATGCCCGATTTGAAGGACGGCCTGCCTGCGCTGGTCGACAGCAACGGCCCGGCCAAGGCAACGACCTTCAATCTGCCGCGTCCCACGGCCACCGAGCCCGTGGAGGCATCGCAGCCGATCGTCCAGAAGGCTGCCGTCGCGACGCCCGTTGCCGACCCCGCTCCTGAGCCGGCCAAGGAGGCCGTTGCCGCAGCACCGGCCGCCAAGCCGGAGGCCGTCGCGAGTGCCGCGGCCTTCGATCCGCAGGCGCCGGCCCTTCGCACTGGCCCGACCCCGCCCCAGATCCAGAACGCGGCGACGGTCCCCGCAACCCGGACGGCCGCGATCGTCGCGCCGCCAGTCCGTACCGTCGCGACCATCGCGCCGGCCCGCGCCGAGACGGTGAAGGCAAAGCCTGTGCAGGCGGCTTCCATCGCTCCCGTGGCTTCGCCGAGCCACGAGCCGGACGCGCAGGCGGAGCCGACCTCAACCGCGACCGTGACCTCCCCTCCCCCGGCGCATAAGGCCGTTGCGGCCAAGCCGACGGTGCAGAAGGCGGCTGCGCGCAAGGCGACCGCGAAGACCGCTTCGGCCGAGCCGGACGATGCCCCGGCGGCAACGCCCGCTGCAGCAAGCAGCGACGATTCCGATATTCCGGGCGCCCGTCAGTTCCGGGCTGGCGTCAAGGCGATCACCGGAATCTTCGGCGGCGACACCAAGGAGGACTGAGCCGGTAGACGGCTCAGGCCAGCCGGACGCGTTCAGCCATGCTGGCGCTTCGGCTTTCCAACTTCGCGACGATGCTTGTTGGCACGCGGGCTATGCTTCTTCGGCGGCGGAGCCCCCTCACCCGCCAGCCTCTCGATGGCGACGTCGGGCGGCCCGCGCTCGAAGGCGGCCGCGAAGTCGGCAGCAGCCGTTGCGCGGATCTCGAACTTGGTCTCGCGCTCGAAGATCCGGATCGCGCCGATGTCGCCGCGCCCGATCTTGCCGCGACGGGTCAGCATCGGCAGCAGACGGCGCGGATCGGCGGAGTCCCGGCGACCGAGATTGAGCCGGAACCAGACCGAGGGACCATCTTCGCCGACGCGGGGCGCGCCGACCGGCACGGCGCCACGCTCGCCGGCTGCGGCCTTGCGCTGGCTCTGGCGTGACTCCGTGGAAAAGTTCGGATCACCGACCTCCTCGGGGGCCGGGATGCGGGCGCGGTAGGCGCGGGCGAGCGCTGCGGCGAGCTTCTCGGGAGGCAGCTTGGCGAGCAGGGCATCGGCCCATTCCCGGTCTTCCTCGTTCGGCTCCTCGCTGAAGGACGGGTCGTCGAGCATACGCTCGCGATCGAGGACGCGAACCTCGTCGGCGGTGGGCGGGCCGCTCCACTCATAGCTGACGCCGGCGATCGCGAGCATCTGCTCGGCACGGCGGCGCCGCGAGCCGGCGACGAGCAGCACGCTGGTGCCCTTGCGCCCGGCACGGCCCGTGCGGCCGCTACGGTGCTGCATCACCTCGGCATCGTGCGGCAGGTCGGCATGGATGACGAGGTCGAGACCCGGCAGATCGATGCCGCGGGCGGCGACGTCGGTGGCGACGCAGACCCGCGCGCGGCCATCGCGCAGGGCCTGGAGCGCCGCGTTGCGCTCGCCCTGGCCGAGTTCGCCCGACAGCGCCACGGCGGTGAAGCCGCGCTCGATCAGCGAGGCCTGGAGATGGCGCACGCCCTCGCGGGTATTGCAGAACACGATCGAGGTCGGCGCATCGACGTAACGCAGCACGTTGACGACGGCGTGCTCGATCTCGCGCGGATAGACCCGCACGGCCCGGTACTGGATGTCCGCATGCCCGCGCGAGGCGCCGGCCACGGCCAGCCGCAGGGCGTCGCGCTGGTAACGCTCGGCGAGCGCAGTGATGAGCTTCGGCAGCGTGGCGGAGAAGAGCAGCGTGCGCCGCGTCGGAGGCGCTGCGGAGAGAATGAATTCGAGGTCGTCGCGGAACCCGAGATCGAGCATCTCGTCGGCTTCGTCGAGCACGACGGCCGCGAGCGTCTCGGTCTTGAGGCGGCCGCGCTCGATATGGTCGCGCAGGCGCCCCGGCGTACCGACCACGATATGGACGCCGGCATCGAGTGCCCTCGCCTCGCGGCGCGGGTCCATGCCGCCGACGCAGGGCACCACCCGCGCACCGGTCTCGGCGTAGAGCCAGGACAGCTCGCGCTCGACCTGCAGAGCCAGCTCGCGCGTCGGCGCGATCACCAGCGCGAGCGGGGCGCCGGGAGGCGGTAGCGTCTCGTCCTCTCCGAGCAGGCGTTCGGCGAGGGCGATGCCGAAGGCCACGGTCTTGCCCGACCCGGTCTGAGCCGAGACCAGCAGGTCGCGGCCCTGGGACCCGGCATCGAGCACGGCCTCCTGAACCGGGGTCGGCTCTTCGTAGCCGCGTGCGGCGAGCGTCCGCGCGAGCGGGGCTGGAAGTATCGGAAACGGCACGGGCAATCGACCTTGGAGTCTTGGGGCGGGCAACGCTGGGCGGCCCGCGATCCGTCCGGCGGCAAGCCGGTCTCGGATGAGAAGCAGACGCGCTTCCTACGCGCACCCGGCCCGGAAGGCCACGGCCAGCGACGCATGCCGCTCGTGCGATGCGGCACGTCCCGCGCTGCAGTGGAAAATTGTCCATCCCTTCATCGGGTTGTCGCGCCGACCGACGCATGCCACGAAACCGTGTCGCTGTGGGAAAGGGAGAGGATGGGAACGCTTCTGCGCTTGGTGGTCGCCTGGGCGAGCGTGGCGGCCTTCGCCGTGTTCGGCACCGGCTGGCTCGGAGATCTGGCCTCGCCACTCTGGGTGACCGGGCTGTTCCTCTGGCTCTTCCTCGTCATCATGTGGTCGGCCTTCGGCGTTGTGCACGAAGCGGAAGACCTGGCGCATCGTCTCGGCGAGCCGCTCGGCACGCTGATCCTCACCCTCTCCATCGTCATCATCGAGGTGGTGCTGGTCTCCGCCGTGATGCTGTCAGCCAAGGATGCGCCGACGCTCGGGCGCGACACGATGTTCGCCGTCCTGATGATCGTCCTGAACGGCGTCGTGGGCCTCGGCCTGCTGATCGGCGGCCTGCGCCACCACCAGCAGCGCTACAACTTGAAGGGCGCCGCCGCCTTCCTGTCGGTCATCATTCCGCTGACGGTGATCGCGCTGATCATCCCGAACTTCACGACCTCGACGACGAACGGCTCTCTCACGCCTTTCCAGGCAATCTCGTTCTCGATCTTCACGATCGCGCTCTACGGCGTCTTTCTGCTGATCCAGACCAACCGGCACAAGAGCTTCTTCCTGGAAGCCGAGGCGGAGGAGAGCGAGGCCGCGCCTGAAGGGCACAAGGGCGAGGCTTCGGCCAAGGCCGTCCTGATCCATACGGCTCTTCTGCTCGCCAACATCCTGCCGATCGTGCTGCTCGCAAAGAGCCTCGCCAAGCTGCTCGACCACGGCATCGCCGCGCTTGGCGCGCCGCACGCGCTCGGCGGCGTGCTCATCGCCGGGATCGTGTTCACGCCAGAAGGGATCAGCGCGCTCAAGGCCGTCTCGCGCAACGAGCTGCAGCGGGCGATCAACCTCTGCCTCGGCGCGGCCACATCGACGGTCGGCCTCACCGTGCCGGCGATCCTCGCCGTCGGCCTCATCACCCACCAGACCGTCATCCTAGGCCTCGCCCCCACCGAGATGACGCTGCTGGCGGTCACCCTGATCCTGAGCACGCTGACCTTTTCCGGCACCCGCACGACGGTGCTGGAAGGGGCGGTGCATCTAGTGCTGTTCTTCGTCTACCTGACGCTGATCTTCTCGCCGTGAGTTGAACGATGGACGTGCTCATCATCGGCGCCGGCGTGATCGGTCTCGCCGTTGGGCGAGCACTGGCCCTGCGCGGGCACGACGTCATCGTGGCGGAGGCTGCAACGGCCTTCGGGACTGGCGTGTCATCCCGCAGCTCCGAAGTGATCCATGGTGGCATGTATTACCCGGCCGGGTCGCTGCGCGCGCTCCACTGCGTCGAGGGACGCCGCCTGCTCTACGCGTTCTGCGAGCGCCACGGTGTCCCACATCGCGCCTGCGGCAAGCTGATCGTCGCGACCTCGGAGGGCGAGCGCGCCAGTATCGAGGCGATCCAGGCCCGTGGGCTCGCCAACGGCGTCGAAGGTCTGAGGCTGCTCGAGGGCGCGGAAGCGCGGCGGCTCGAACCCAACCTCGCCTGCGTCGCCGCAATCGACTCGCCGGAGACCGGCATCATCGACAGCCACGCGCTGATGCTGGCGCTTCTGGGGACGATCGAGGATGCGGGCGGAACACTGGCGCTACGCACGCCGGTCGGCTCGATGCGGCGCGTCGCCAACCGCTGGAGGGTCGATTTCGGCGGCCCAAGCCCTGGGACCCTCGACGTCGATGCCGTCGTGAATGCCGCAGGGCTCGGCGCGCAGACCGTCGCCCGAGCGATCGAGGGTTATTCCGCAGAGCGCGTGCCACGGCAGGTCCTCGCCAAGGGGCGCTATTTCGGCTGCATGGGTAAGCCGGCCTTCACGCGGCTCATCTATCCGGCCCCGGTCGAGGGCGGTCTCGGCACCCATCTCACGCTGGATCTCGCCGGGCGGATGCGCTTCGGCCCGGACGTCGCATGGATCGAGACGCCCGATTATACGGTCGAGCCCGAAATGGCCGCCGTGTTCGAGGCGTCGATCCGGCGCTATTGGCCGGGGCTGCCGGCTGGACGTCTGACGCCTGACTATGCCGGGATCCGTCCCAAACTCTCCGGGCCCGGCGAACCGGCCGCCGATTTCGTGATCGACGGTCCGGACGAGCAGGGTCTTCCCGGCCTTGTCCAATTGTTCGGTATCGAGAGCCCTGGTCTGACGTCGTCCCTGTCGCTTGCTGAGCATGTGGCCGACCAGCTGCGGGCCTGAAGGCAGAGTCAGCCGCCGAAGCGCTCGGTGCGGATGGCGCCCGGCTTCACCCCGGCATCGACGAGCAGATCCGAGACCGTGCCGACGAAGGCATTGCCGCCGCAGACGAAGACGTGGCGTGGCTTGCCGATATGGTCGAGGGCGGTCTCGATCATGACCCGGTCGACGCGGCGCCCGGCCGTGGCGCCCTCCCGGGTCGTCAGCAGGGTGAGATCGAAGCCCGGTTCGTCGCGCGCGCGCGCCTCCAACTCCTCCCGCAGGATCGCCTCCGCCGCCTCGCGCACGGAATAGATCAGCAGCATCGGCGTCTCGCTGCCAGTCTCGGCGCGCGCCCGCAGCATCGAGAGCAGCGGCACCACGCCGGACCCGCCGCCGATCAGGAGGACGGGGCCGCCATCCTCGGGCGACCAGACGAAGGACCCGCCGATCGGCCCGCGCAGCTCGACCTCGTCACCGACCTCGGCGATATCGGCGAAGTAGCTCGACACCTCTCCGCCCGTGAGCCCCTCGATCATCAATTCGAGCCCGTCAGCGTCACCCGGGGCAGAAGCAATCGAGTAGCTGCGCTGCGCCTGATAGCCGTCCGGCGCCGTGAGGCGCAGTTCGACGTGCTGGCCGGCCCGATGAGTCCCGTCGAGTCCCGTAAAACGCACGCTCTTCACGCGCGGTGTCACCGGCGTGATCGCGCCAATCCTGGCTTTACGCCAGGGCACCCTGTCTGCGGCCACGTCAGTCTCCGGTGAAGCGCTGCTCGCGCCAGGGATCGCCATACATGTGATAGCCGCGAAGCTCCCAGAATCCGCCCTCGTCCTTCCGGGTGAAGCGCAAGCCCTTCACCCATTTCGGGCTCTTCCAGAAATAGAGATGCGGCACGAGTAGGCGTGCAGGGCCGCCATGATCGGGCGGGATCGGCTTGCCCTCGTAGGAGGTCGCCACCATCGCCCGGCCACCGCGTAGATCCGCGACCGGCACGTTGGTGGTATAGTCGTCGAAACCTTCGAACAACGTGAAGTCCGTCGGCGGCTCGATCCCAACATCGGCCAGGATGTCGTCGAAGCTCACGCCCTCCCAGGCGGTGTCGAACTTCGACCACTTGGTGACGCAGTGGATGTCACCCTTCCAGCGGGTATGCGGCAGCCGCGCGAATTCGGCCCAGGTCCAGCTCTTCAACGGCCGGGGGCCATCGCGCAGGGTGAAGCTCCAGGTCTCCTCCGTCACCCGAGGCGTGGGCCCGAGCTGCAACACCGGAAAGTCCTCGGTGAGATACTGGCCCGGCGGCAGACGCGCAGCGACGTCGGCCTTCGGCGGCCGGCCTGTAAAGCCCCGTGTCACCATCCGTCCCTCCACTCTCTCGCCGCACCCGGCCTCAGCGCCCCGATATGCTCCTTGAGCTCGTGGAGTTCAAAGGCCGCCTCGGCGCGCTCGATTACTTGTTTTTGGGAGGACCGTAGGGAGGGCGCGGGATCGCGCGGTGCGCTGCACGCAGAGCGGCCGACCAGCGCTCGCGCAGGTCGTGGAAATAGGGCTCTCCGGCCTCGATCCGGTGATCGACTTCGAGGGTCAGGGCTCCGCGGCGCGCCACCGCGATGTCGATCGGCAGCCCAACGCCGAGGTTCGAGCGCATCGTCGAGTCCATCGAGACCAGAGCAACCTTGAGGGCGTCGTAAAGGTCGAGACTCGAAGTAACCGCGCGGTCGAGGATCGGCTTGCCGTATTTGTGCTCACCGATCTGCAGGAAGGGCGAGTCCTTCCCGCATTCGATGAAGTTGCCGGCCGAGTAGACCATGAACAGCCGCATCTCGCCGGTGCCGATCTGGCCACCGAGCAGGAAGGAGACCTCGAAGCGGATATTGGCCCGTTCGAAGCCTTCGTGCTCGATCTTGCGGACCTGCCGGACGGCTCGGCCGACGAGTTGCGCCGCCTTGAACATGCTCGGCACGTCAACGAGCTTCTCGGGCGGCTGCCCCTCGACGTCGTCGACGCCCTCGCGCAGCAGGCTCAGGACGGACTGCGTCACCGAGAGGTTGCCGGCGGAGGCGAGCATGATCACCCGCTCGCCCGGGACGTTGAACAGCTGCAGCTTTCGGAAGGTCGAGATGTCGTCGAGCCCCGCATTGGTGCGGGTATCGGCGATCATCACCAGCCCATCCTCGACCAGGACTCCGACGCAGTACGTCATCGCGACAGAGGCCTCGTCACGGGGGAAATCGGGCGCCCGGATCGCATATCGGGCTGGCGTGGCGCAAGGCCGTCGATTGGTGAGGCGGTCAGCCCTGAGACTGGCTCTGGGCGAGCATCGCCTCGTCGACCCGCAGGCGCACTTCCAGACCTTCCGTGCCGCCACCGACACGACTGCCGCGGATCGGGGCTGCGCCGAGATAATCGAGGCCGATCGCAACTCGGACATGGGCATCGGTCGTCGAGATGCCGTGGGCCGCGTCGAAGCCGACCCAACCGAGGCCCGGCACCAACGCCTCTGCCCAGGCATGTCCGGTACGCTGCTCGTCCACCTCTTCCTCGGAACGGACATAGCCGGAGACGTAGCGGGTCGGGATCTCGAGATGGCGCGCCGCCGCGATGAAGACGTGCGCCATGTCCTGGCAGACGCCCTTGCCGGCTTCGAACGAGGCGGATGCCGTGGTGCTGGCGCTGGTCGGACCCGGCTCGAAGGCCACGCGTTCGGGGATCGCGGCGAGGAGCTTGTGCAGCACCGACAGGCGTTCACCCGCGCCGCCCGACGTGGTCTCGTGTGCGAAGGCCTGGATCTCGGGGCTCGGCTCGGTCAACGGCGTCTCGCGCAGGTAGAACGGCTCGGGCAGCCGTTCCACTGCGCCGCGCACGATGCCGGCGGTATCGAAGGTCTCGACCTCGCCGGTCACGCGCACGGTGAGCGCATCGGCCGCCTCGTCGGCAGTGAACCAGTGGACGATGTTGCCGAACCCGTCCTCGCGCGCCGTCAGCCGCCCGTCGACCGAGGGCTCGATCCGCCACTCGCGCACGTGTTGCCCATCGTGGTCGCGCGGGGTCAGCCGGAGGACCTGAATCAGGCCGCGTGCCGGTTGCTCGTAGGTGTAGATCGTGTCGTGAACGACGCGGATGCGCATGCCTGAATCCCGGATGCGTGGGGTGAGCGAGGAGCGGTTGGCGCGAGCCTATATCAGATACTGGTCGCTGATTGCCGCCCCGAGCTTGTTGTTCTCGCCGATGAAGGCCTCGATGAACTCGTGCAGCCCCGAGGCGAAGATCCGGTCGATGTCGGCGTTGTGCAGATAGCTGCGCAGGTTGCTCGCCAGCCGCTGGCTCTCACCGCGGCGACCGTAGGAATCCGCGATCAGGTCGAGATGTTCCACCAGCATGCCGACGCAGTTGGTGAGCGAGCGCGGCATCTGGCGGTTGAAGATCAGGAGGTCGGCGACGAGCACCGGCTTGATGCTCTCGCGGTAGACCCAATGATAGGCGTTGAAAGCCGACACTTCGCGCAGGATCGTGGTCCACTGGAAATAGTCGAGCGTGCCGCCGACACGCTCCGAGGCCGGCAGCAGGATCTGGTACTTCACGTCGAGGATGCGGGCCGTGTTGTCGGCCCGCTCGATCGCCATACCGAGGCGGGTGAACCAGTAGCCGTCGTTGCGCAGCATCGTGCGGTAGGCCGAGCCGTCGAAGGCCAGCGAAACCTGCTTCACCCAATCGAGGAACTGCGAGAACTCGTCCCGCGACAGCTCGCGGCCTTCGTAGCTGCGCAGCTCCAGCCAGGCGCCGTTAATCGCGTCCCACATCTCGGTGGTCAGCGCCGTGCGGATCGAGCGGGCATTCTCGCGGGCGGTCTCGATGCAGGAGCGGATCGAGGACGGGTTGTGCCGCGAGAAGGCGAGGAAGTCGCAGACGGTGTGCTCGTTGACGGCGTCGTAGTGCTTCTTGAACTCGTCGGCGTCGCCCGTGGATTCGAGTGCCGATGCCCACTCGTTGCTTGCCCGGCCACCGTAGCTCGACGGCAGGGCGGCCAGGCGATGCGCCGCATCGAGGATGCGCGCGACGAAATCGGCACGCTCGGCGTAGCGCGAGAGCCAGTAGAGGTTGTCGGCGGTGCGGGACAGCATGGCTCAGGTCACGGCTGCGTCGGGCCCGAAAAGGCCGATATGGGAGGAAAGAGCGAGAATGTCGTCGCAAGCGGCGGCCCGAACCGCTACCCCGCGACGCGGAATTGCTTGAAAAAGGGGCATCTGCTCACTTCCTGCGCAGCTCCTTTGGAAGGCGGGCCCAGCAGCCGCCTCTGCGTTGCGCAATCCGGTCAAGCGTCGAGCACCCATGTGTCCTTGGTGCCGCCGCCCTGGCTGGAATTGACGACGAGCGAGCCCTCCTTCAGCGCCACGCGGGTCAGGCCGCCCGGCACGATGCGGATCTCGTCGGCCCCGGCGAGCACGAAGGGGCGCAGGTCGACGTGGCGCGGCGCGACGCCGGAGGCGACGAAGGTCGGGCAGGTCGAAAGCGACAGCGTCGGCTGAGCAATGAACCCGTCCGGCGCATGGCGCAGCCGCTTGCCGAACTCCTCGATCTCGCGGCGAGTCGCGTGTGGGCCGACCAGCATGCCGTAGCCGCCCGAGCCGTTGACCTCCTTCACGACGAGATCCTTGAGGTTATCCATCACGTAGGAGAAGGCCTCCTTCTCGCGGCAACGATAGGTCGGCACGTTGTGTAGAATCGGCTCCTCGCCCGTGAAGAACTTCACGATTTCAGGCATATAGCTGTAGACGGCCTTGTCATCCGAGATGCCGGTGCCGACGGCGTTCGACAACGTGACGTTGCCGCGCTCATAGGCGTTCATCAGGCCGGGCACGCCGAGGACGCTGTCCGGCCGGAAGACCAGCGGATCGAGGAAGGCATCGTCCAGCCGGCGGTAGATCACGTCGACGCGACGCGGCCCCTCGGTGGTGCGCATGTAGACGACGTCGTCCTTGGTGAAGAGATCGCCTGCCTCCACCAGCTCGACGCCGAGTTTGTCCGCCAGGAACGAGTGCTCGTAGAAGGCCGAGTTGTAGCGGCCCGGCGTCAGCAGCACGACGGTCGGATCGCGCGTCGCCGATTGCGGAGCGAGGCTGCGCAAGGTGGCGAGCAGGGCATCGGGATAGTTCTCGACCGGCGCGACGCGATGGCGCGAGAACAGCTCCGGGAAGAGCCGCAGCATCACCTCGCGGTTCTCCAGCATGTAGGAGACGCCCGAGGGCGTGCGGGCATTGTCCTCGAGGACGAAGAAGTCCTTCTCGCCGGTGCGGACGATGTCGATGCCGGCGATGTGGACGTAGAGATCGTGCGGCACCCGGAAGGCGCGCATCTCCATCTGGTAGTGCTGGTTCCGATAGACCAGATCGGCCGGGATCACGCCCGCCTTGATGCACTCCTCCGCGCCGTAGATGTCGTTGAGGAACATGTTGAGCGCGGTGACGCGCTGCTTCAGTCCCCGCTCCAGAAAATCCCATTCCGGCTTGGTCAAAACCCGCGGAATGATGTCGAACGGGATCAGCCGCTCGGTGGAATCATTCGAGCCGTAAACGGCGAAGGTGATGCCGATGCGCCGAAACAGCATTTCGGCCTGGCTGCGGCGGGTGTTGAAATGCTCGGGCGGAGTCTTGTCGAGCCAAGCCTTCAGAGTGTCGTAGGCGTCGCGGACCGGTCCTCCGGCGGGCAGATCTCCCGGCCCGTTCATTTCGTCGAAGGCTTTCGCCAGCGCCATTCGTGACTCCCCTTGCTCTACGTTCACCTAGGCAAGAGGCAGGCCAGGGGAAGACCTGAGGTTCGCCACGATCTCAGATCAGCTTCAGTCCCTTGAAACTTGCATGACCGTCACGGCCGAGGATGACGTGGTCGTGGACGACGATCCCGAGCGGGGCGAGCACCGAAACGATCTCGCGGGTCATCTTGATGTCCGCGCCGGACGGCTTGGGGTCGCCCGATGGGTGGTTATGGGCGAGGATAAGTGCCGTTGCGCCGAGTTCGAGCGCGCGCTTGGCGACCTCGCGGGGATAGGCTGGCGTGTGGTCGACGGTGCCGCGTCCCTGCACCTCGTCGCGGATGAGCTGGTTGCGCTTGTTGAGGAACAGCACCCGAAACTCTTCGCGACCTGAGAAAGCCATGGCCGAGCGGAGATATTCGACGAGCGCACTCCACGATGACATCACCGGGGTCTCTCCGATCACGCTGCGGGCAATGCGCTGCCCGGCAACGGCGACGAGCTTCAGATCCGCGGCGACGTTGTCTCCGATACCTTTGATCTCTGCCAATTGGCTCGGTTCGGCTGAAAGAACCGCAGCATACGACCCGAAGCGATCGACCAACTTCTTGGCGAGCGGCTTCACATCCTTGCGGGGTATCGAACGAAAAAGAACGAGTTCGAGCAACTCGTAGTCAGGCAGCGCCTCGGCGTTCTTGAGGAAACGCTCGCGCAGGCGGTCACGGTGCCCGATGTAATGCGGCTGTTCCGGCTTGGCCGCCGGCTCGGCGCCGAGCAGATCGGGCGTCGAGGACGACGGCACTCGGCTCTTCATCGGCGCGGGCCTTCGCTCAGACCTGCGGCTTCGGCTGGTCGAGCCCCTTCGGCGACAGCGTGAAGATCTCGTACCCGGTCTCGGTGACCGCGACGGTGTGTTCGAACTGGGCGGAGAGCGAGCGGTCGCGTGTCACCGCAGTCCAGCCGTCCGAGAGCACCTTCACCGACGGGCGCCCAAGATTGATCATCGGCTCGACGGTGAAGAACTGGCCCGGCTTGAACGGCACGTCGTAGCTTGCCTCGACGTAGTGCAGAATGGTCGGTGCGTCGTGGTAGACACGGCCGAGGCCATGGCCACAGAAATCGCGAACGACAGAGCAGCGCTCGGCCTCGGCATATGTCTGGATGGCGTGGCCGATATCGGTGGTGGAGCCGCCGGGCTTGATCGCCTGGATACCGCGCATCAGCGACTCGTAGGTGATTTCGCACAGGCGCTGCGCCTTGCGCGGCACCTCTCCGACGTAGGCCATGCGGCTCGAATCCCCGTGCCAACCGTCGAGGATCAGGCAAATGTCGAGGTTGACGATGTCTCCATCGCGAAGCGGCTTGTCGTTCGGGATGCCGTGGCAGACGACGTGGTTGATCGAGGTGCAGATCGACTTCGGGTAACCGCGATACATCAGCGAGGCCGGATAGGCCCCGTGATCCATCGCGAAGGTGAAGGCGAGCCGGTCGAGATGCTCCGTTGTGACGCCGGGCTGCGTCGCCTCGACGAGCAGGTCGAGCGCCTCGGCCGTCAGGCGGCCGGCTCGGCGCATTCCCTCGAACCCCTCGGGCCCGTGGATCGGCGGCTCGGGCGAGCGCCGGCTGCTGGCGGCGACGGCCTGGTCTTCTCGGCTCATGGATCTTTGCTTGGAGGCATCTGGTCGAACGTCTGTCTACGCCCGGTTGCAGGTGCCGCCAACCCTGCCGAACTTCAATAGAGCGGCGGCAGCGCGACGTTCGGAATCGCGAAAGGCCCGAGCATCAACCGTCCCCCCGCGAGCTTCACGGTGGGGATGGGCTGCAGAGCCGGATCCGCGGTTGCGGCCCCCGACTCCGCTTCCGGATCGCGCCGCTTCATCCCCCCCAGGAACTGGGCGACGAGGTTGCCGATCAGCCCGCCCTTGTCGTTGCCGAGGCGCTTGCCCATGACCTGAGCGACGAGATCTCCGAGACCGGCGGCGCGAACATCGAACTGCCCCTCCGGCCGGTGCGCCTCGTCGAGGCCGACCTCGCCCTTGGCCTGGACGCGGCGGTTGCCCTTGATCAGCGAGAGTGAGGTCACGTCGAGTTGGCCTTCGGCCAGCCGCCAAGCCTCCAGTTCACGCTCGACGGCGCGGGTGCGCAACACGGTGGCGCGCTCCAGCGTCGCGTCGAGGGACGCCCCGATCGGATCGGCATTGCCCACGAGCGGGTCGAGCATGGGGAACACGCCGTCGGTCAGACGCAGGTTGAGATCGACCGCTCCGTCGGACTCGAAGCGGCCAGGCGTCGGGCGGGCATGCATCTCTAGATGCTTGGCCGCGAAATCCACTTGGCCCGGCAGGCCACCGCGCACGCTGCCCTTCGGTCCGTCGACGACGACCGAGGCGCGCACGAAACCGCCCGAGGCGCCGTGGAAACTCCCTTCCAGCGAGGACCAGTTCACGTCGCCGGCGAGATTTCCCTGCTCGACATGGAACGGCCCCGTCGCCTCGAAGATGGCATGGCGCGGCTGGTAGATCTGCACCAGGGCCGTGATGGGCCCGAGCGTAAAGCCGCCATCCGAACGCGCGAATTTCAGGGATGCGCAACGCAGTTCGATGCGGAACGGAAAGCCGGTGATCGTGCGGTCGGCGCAGGTCCAGTTGCGTCCTGCCGCCGCCTCGCGGCCGAGCCACGCATCCATCTCCGAGGCCGCCTTGCCGCGAATCCAGAACCAGCCGGCCGACCACAGCAGCGCCAGCAGGAGCAGCAGGATGTAGGGAAGAAACAGCCCGATCCGCGAGCGCCGCCGCCCCTTGGCGGGTGACGGTTCGGTGTTCGGCTCGGATCCCTGCGCCATCCCGGTCCCTCGGCTCTGCCCGGACGTCGCGGGCGGGCCGTCTTTGACGACAGGAGTTCGGCCGGCGCAAGGGCGACGGCGCGATCGTCGCTGTTCGATCAGTTCAGAGCCGAGGCCGGAATGTCCAAATCCTCCAGGACGGCGCGGCGCTCGTCCTCGGTCTGGGCGAGGCGGTGGACATGCATCTCGGTGGCGCCGCGCCGGGCGACATGCGCCAGCCAGCCGCCCCTCAACCGCTCCCGCGGGCTCTCGCCGGACGTCGCCACGCAGACGGGCTGCGCGATACCGGACCCGTCGCGCCGCACCGCGATCACCACGACATCGCCCATCTCCGCGAGATCGGTCTCGGCCATTTCGTGCACGCCGACGACATAGCGCCGGCCCGACCGGCCACGCCAGGCGCTCAAGGTGACCGCCGGCGTCCCGCGCAGGTTTGCGATGGTTCTGAGTCGCTCCTCGGCCATGTGCGCTCTCCTCGATCCGCCGCTCCGGCCCGGTCCGCCGGTGCGCGAAGCACTTTGTTCACTTTCTGTTCTCGTTTTAGCGACGCATCGACTCCGCCGTCAAGGCCGATCAGCAGAGCCGGAAGCCGGGCGATCAAGCCTGGATCGACACCGCCGCCGGAGGGATCACGAACCAATGTGAGACGAGACCGGCTTGCCGCGTCGAGCCCAGCGAACAGCGAACGTTGAGGCCTGGACCGCTTCCCGATTTGCCATCCTGCTCTGGCAAAACGGCATGCGATGCCGCCTGAGACTGGTTACGCGTGCAGACCCGTCAATCGACACAGCACCTCGATCTGCGCCGGTCCGAAGAGAACGCCATCAGCCTCGATCCAGGGTCGCGCGGTTGCGTCAGGCGACGACGATTTGGCTTTGTCCAGCGCGTCGGAGAAAGACGCGCAGGCCGTCGTATCCGGCCATTGCAGGCAGGTCCGATCAGGCTTGTCCGGCCCTGCCATCCAGAAGAGGCTGATATCGAAGGCTTCGCTTGCTTTGGTCACGGCGCATCGCTTCCTGCTGCGCGGTGAGGGTAGGCCGAGTGCAGCAGTGGCGGGAGTGGCCGGAACGAGAACAGGTGATGCGCCGGCCGAAATCAGATTTCCAGCGGCGCGAGACCATAGCCCGCCAGCATCGCCGACATGAAACGATGGCGCGACCTACCGGCTCCTCGCCTCAATATTGCCAGGCGCCCCGCGCCAACCCGTTTCGACCGCGAAATCCGCGCCCTTCACCGCATCGGAATCCTCGCCGACGAAGACGCGATAGTTGCCGGCCTCCACCACCAAGGTGCCGTCCGCCTCGTGGAAGCCGAGGTCGCGAGACGGGATCCGGAAGCGCGCGATTCCCGTTTCGCCCGGTGCCAGGCTCAAGGGCACGGCACCCTTCAGCAGGCGCAGGGGGCGGCTGCGGCTGGCCACCGGTTGGCTGAGATAGAGCTGGGCGACCGTGCGGCCGGGCCGCGTGCCCGTATTCGTGACGCTGGTCTTGACCTCCAGAGTCGCCTCGTGGCGATCCCCGACGCCCACCTTCGGCGTGAGCACTTCCGGATCCCCGTAGGCGAAGTGCGTGTAAGTGAGCCCATAGCCGAACGGGAAAAGCGGCGAGATGGTCTCGTCGGTATATCCGAGCGTCCAGCGTGCCCCGTCGATATGCGGTCGGCCGCCGGGGCGGCGGTCATAGGTCAGCGGCAACTGGCCAACGGTGCGCGGCCAGCTCAGCGGCATCTTGCCGGACGGCGCGACGTCGCCGAACAGCGTCTCGGCCACGGCCGGGCCGCCCTCTGTGCCGGGAATCCAGATCATCATCGCGGCCTGGGCCCGGTCGATCGCCTCGTGCAATTCGACCGGACGTCCGCCGAAGACCAGCATCACCAGCGGCTTGCCGGTGGCGGCGACCTGCCTGATCAGATCCTGCTGCGCGCCGCGCATGCCGAGATAGGCCCGCGAGGAACCCTCGCCGGACTGGTCGCGCCCTTCGCCCACGACCGCGATGACGAGATCGGCCGCCTTGGCCGCCTCCACTGCTTTCGGGACATCGCTCGGGTCCGCACAGAGGCGGTCACAGCCCGGGGCAAAGTCGAGGGTGATGCCGGCCTTTTCGGCGCGCTCGGCGAGGCCGGTGCGGATCGAGATCACGTCGTCGACCTGGCCGTTGCCCTCGTGCGGGCCGACCTGGTCCCATTTGGACTCGGCGAAGGGGCCAACCAGCGCGATCCGCTTCACCTTGGCGGGATTGATCGGCAGCAGATCGTTCTGGTTCTTGAGCAACACGAAGCTCGCTTGCGCGGCTTCGCGGGCGACCGCGCGAGTCTCGCGCGTGAGCAGCTTGCCGTCTGCCGACGCCGGGTCGAGCAGCGGCTTGTCGAACAGGCCGAGACCGAATTTCAGCCGCAACACACGGCGCACGGACTCGTCGAGCGAGGCCTGCGTGATACGCCCTGCCCTGACTTCGTCCGGCAGGTATTTCACGAACAGCCCGCTGGTCATGTCCATGTCGACGCCCGCCGCAAAGGCTTTGCGGGTGGCGTCGGCACCGTCCTTTGCGACACCGTGTTTGATCAGGCTCGCCACCGCCTCCCAATCGGCGATCAGCACGCCTTTGAACCCCAATTCGCGCCGGAGGATCTGCGTCATAAGATGCGGATCGGCCGTGGTCGGCAGGCCGTTGAGCGCGGTGAGTGCGGTCATCACCGAGTCCGCACCGGCGCGGATGCCGGCGCGGAACGGCGGCAGGTAGGTGTCGTAGAGCTCGGTGGGCGGCACCCAGGTGACGTCGTAGTCGCGCCCGCCATTGACGGCGCTGTAGCCGGCGAAATGCTTCAGCGTGGAGGCGACGCCGCCATCACGGAATCCCTCGACCTGTGCCGCGGTGAGTTGCCCGGTGAGCCAGGGGTCCTCGCCGAGCCCTTCGACCACGCGGCCCCAGCGCAGGTCGCGGGCGACGTCGGCCATGGGCGCGAAGGACCAGTTGACCCCGACGGCGAGGCTCTCGCGCGCCGCAGCCGCGGTGGCGCGCCGGACGAGGCCGGGATCGAAGCTCGCCGCCATGCCGATCGGCAGCGGCAGCACGGTGCGGTAGCCGTGAACGATGTCGAGGCTGACCAGGAGCGGGATGCCGAGCCGCGAGGAGCGGGCATAGGAATCGATGTTGGAGGCCAGGTGTTGGTTCGAGAAGTTGATGACCGCGCCGACCTCGCCGCGTCGAACGCTCTCAGGGTCGAAACCGGGCTCCAGCGAGACGAGGTTGAGCTGCCCCGCCTTCTCCTCGAGCGTCATCTTGCCGAGCAGCGCCTCGACGCGCTCGTCGATCGTCTCGGCCCGCACGAGCGATGCAGCGCAGACGAGCGCCGTGGCGGCGAAAAACCGTGCGCCGATCCGAAAAGCCTTGGCCCGCATCATCCCCTCCCGGTCGACCGCCACGGCTCGAGGCCGTGTTTCGATCGACGCGGGAAGACAACTCGCTGATCAGGATGGCTTAATTGCGCCGAAACGGGTCGCGGGCATCACGCAGCCGCCGTGCGGCGCCCGCGCAACGCCATCCAGGCGATGCCGAGGATCGCGAACCAGACCGGCGACGCCATGAGGGCCAGCCGCGTGTCGGCCTCGAAGGTGAGCAGCACGACGATGAAGGCGAAGAAGGCCAGGCACGCCCAGCACATCAGCACGCCGGCCGGCATCTTGTAGGACGAGCGTGCATGCAGCTCGGGCCTGTTCTTCCGGTAGGCGAGATACGAGAACAGGATCATCGCCCAGACGAACATGAACAGCACGGCCGACAGCGTCGTGACGAGCGTGAAGGCCTCGCCGAGATCCGGCACGAGATAGACGAGCAGCACGCCGCCGAGCAGGCAGAAGCCGGTGAAATAGAGCCCGATCGAGGGCACCCGTTGCGCCGACAGGCGACCGAAGGCACTCGGGGCATCGCCCTTGTCGGCGAGGCCGTAGAGCATGCGGCTCGTCGAGAAGATCCCGCTATTGGCCGACGAGGCCGCCGAGGACATCACCACGAGGTTCACGAAGGCCGCCGCCGCCGGCAGGCCGGCGAGCACGAACAGCTCGACGAAGGGGCTCTTGTCGGCACTGAGGGTCTTCCAGGGCGTCACCGCCATGATCACGGCGAGCGCGCCGAGATAGAACAGCAGAATGCGGATCGGGATTGCGTTGATGGCGCGCGGCAGCGTCTTTTCCGGATCGCGCGTCTCGGCGGCCGTGGTGCCGACGAGTTCGATCCCGACGAAGGCGAAAACCGCGATCTGGAACCCCGCGAAGAAGCCCCACAGCCCCGTCGGAAACAGCCCGTCTCGGGTGATGTTGGCGAAATCCGCCTTGGCGCCCGACGGAGCGGTGAAGCCGGTGGCGACCAGCGCGATGCCGACGAAGATCAGCGCCAGGATCGCGACGATCTTGATCATCGCGAACCAGAATTCGAGTTCGCCGAAGGCCCGCACGTTGACGAGGTTCAGCCCGAGCAGCAGCGCGACGCAGGCGAGTGCCGGAATCCAGCTCGGCATCAGCGGGAAGAAGAACTTGGCATAGGCCGCGATGGCCACGACCTCGGCGATGGCCGTGACGATCCAGCAGAACCAGTAGGTCCAGCCGACGAAGAACCCGGCCCAGGGCCCGAGCAGGTCGTCGGCGAAGTCGGTGAAGGACTTGTAGGCCAGGTTCGAGAGCAGCAGCTCGCCGAGCGCCCGCATCACGAAGAACAGCATCACGCCGATGATCAGGTAGACCAACAAGATCGAGGGACCGGCGACCGAAATGGTCTTGCCGGAACCCATGAACAGGCCGGTGCCGATGGCACCGCCGAGCGCCATCATCTGGATGTGTCGGTTCTCGAGGCTGCGCTCGAGGCCTCGACCGGGCCCGTCAGGTCCGCCGGATCGACCCATACCCGCCACCGCTGCACCCCCGTCCAAGCTTGGCCCTGAAACACCTTGTAGACGACGAAGCCTCGCTGCAGGAAGCACGTTGCCCGTGCATCCGGCCTAAATCTTGGGACGGTCGTCGTTTTCAGGCGGCAAGCCGGTGCAGCGAAGGCTCGGCGACGACGACGCGGCCGCGCCCAGCCCTTTTCGCGGCGTAGAGCGCGGCGTCGGCGCGGCGCATGAGGTCGTCGAACTCCGCGATCTCGCCGGGATTCGCCACGGCGACGCCGACGCTCACCCCGATGCGCAGCCGCGGATAGGCGGCCACCGAAACCGCTGCCACGGCATTGCGGACGCGCTCGGCGATGCGCGCGGCTTCGCCGGCGTCGCGGCCGGACAAGGTGCAGGCGAATTCCTCGCCGCCGAGTCGGCCGAGCACCGCGCCGGGCGGAAGGATGGCCGCCGCGACATGGGAGAAGGCAACGAGCACGCCGTCGCCGACCGTGTGCCCGTAAGTGTCGTTGACCGCCTTGAAGTGATCGAGATCGAACAGGAGCAGAGTGACAGGCTGGCCGCTCGCGAGAAGGCGCTCGGTTCTACCGACGAAGGCGCGCCGGTTGGCGAGCCCGGTGAGCGAATCCGTCTCCGCGGCGAGCCGCTGCTGCCGCTCGGCGCGCTCCTTGGTCATCGCGATCAGGACGAAGGCGATCGCCACCGTGAACAGGACGCCGGCGAAACAGAGGATGGCGATCCAGGGCGATTCCGGGATGCGGGCTGCCGGAATCGACGGAACGAACACCGCGAGCGGCACGCGGATCCAGTACAGGCCCGCATAGAGCGACATCAGGATGATGGCGGACCAGCGGGAGGCCAACGGCTCGTCGCGCCCGCGCAGGATCTCTCGAGCGCTCAACGCACAGAACAGTCCCGCGATCGAAGAGGCGAGCACGATGCGCGTGGGCAGCGACGCGTAGAAGGCGGGCACCAGGCAGGCGAGAACCCAGAGCAGGCCGCCGGACACGGCGAGCCGGTAGGACGGCGGCCGGCCTTCGAAGGCGCGCACGCCGCTCCAGATCAAGCCGTAAGCTGCGAGCATCAGCGCGTTGGCGGCGCCGATGGAGAGGCTGTTCGGGATGGCCCCGCGCAGGCACAGCAGCGCGGAGGCGGCCGCACCGACGATGTGGGCGATCCCCCAGATCGCAAGCGCGCGCGACTTTCGGTCCTGGCTCCAGGACAGCAAGAAGAGCACGCCGACCATGAAGGTGACGACGACCGTCATCAGAAACAGGGTCGGCGTGTCCAGACGCATCCGTCGCGGTCTATCCCTCGATTGCCGTCACCGGGCCGGCACGATCACGAGATTGTTGACCATCAACCGCCAAGATTGCGTTTACGCAACGTGAGGTCATCTCGCCGCACTCGCGCCCGCCGAACGACGGCGCCGAGGTTGCGAGACGCAGGAGTGACGTCGCTGTCGAGCGCCGACATTCTCTTAGCGCCGGCAGGGGCCGAAGTGGCGCAGTCATGCTCGATGACAGACTCCGCAAATCCGTACGATCGGTCGAATTTGCGACACAAGGTCGGTTTGTCTCGGGCGGCCGGCTCGGTCTATCTTGGCCGTATGAGCCTGCTTCGCCATCCCCGCCGCGTGACCTGCTGGGCCGCCTGCCTCGCGGCCGGCTTTTGCGCAGGCTGGGCCAACCCTGCGGCGGCACAAGGCTACTCGCCCTATATCGGCTTCGGAGCGCTGCCCTCCTTCGCCTGGCCGCAGCCGGTTGCGGTCGACGACAGCCGCTGGGCCGGCTCCTACGCGGCGATGTCGGCGGGCTACCAGGTGTCGTCCTCGAAGCATTTCGGCAGCTATTCCGGCCCGACCGTCGGGTTCGAGGGCGGCCGGATGTGGCAGGAGGGTCGTTTCGTCTACGGCATCGTCGGCGGCTTCGATTACCTCTCGGCGGTCGGCGGAAGCCTGAATCCGGGCTTCGGGCGCCTCGCCTATTCGCGCGATTTCGCCGGCGCACTTCAGATGAAGTTCGGCGCGCTCGTGACGCCCGACGTGCTGGTCTACACCAAGGTGGGCGCCCTGGCCGTGCACGAGCAATGGCGCGTGGGGGCAACCTCGGTGTCGCAGCCCTTCACGCGCGACGACATCGCGATCCGGCCGGACGCGCGCGTCGGCGTCGAATGGGCCGTCACCGATCGCCTGTCGCTGGCGGTCGAAGCGGGCGTGACCGGAAGCGGGATCCGCTAAGCGCGCCGCAGGCCGCTGCGGCTGGAGCACGTCCCACTCAGCCGCCCCTCCGACGGCTCCTAATGCGGCTGGTGCCCTGCCAGGGCAGCCCGATCGATGATCGCCACCTGCCCGCGCTTCAGCTCGACCAGGCCCTTGTCGGCCCACTCGCCCAGAACACGGCTGACCACCTCGCGCACGCTGCCGAGGTCGGCGGCGAGTTGCTGGTGCGTCTTGGCGACGATGCCGGCGGGATTGGCCTCGACCAGCAGCCGGCGCGCCAAGCGCTGCTCCAAGGGAGCAAAGGCCACCTCCTCAATCAGCGTCAGCAGGTTGGCCAGCAGCCTGGTGTAATCGTCCAGCACGAAGCGGCGAAAATCCTCGCTCCCGGCCATGAGCTGCCGGAAGGTGCTGACGGGAAAGGCAGCCAGTTCGGTCCTCTCCTCGGCAATGCTCTCGGCCGGGAAGGTGCCGCCCGTCAGCAGGCACTGCGTGGTCAGCACGCAGGTGCCGCCGCCCGTGACCTTGTAGATCAGCATCTCGCGGCCGGCCTCCGACAGGCGAAACACGCGCGTACGCCCCTCGATACACATCAGGTAATTGGCGCACTCGCCCTCCAGCTCGTAGGCCGTGGCGCCAGCCTCCAGCACCGGAAAATGGACGGTGCCGCGGGCGATCTGGAGTTGCGACGCATCGAGCGCCTGGACGATGGGAAAGCGCTCGATCCAGCGCTCGATCCGGTGGTTGTCGGGCATCTGGCGTCACCTCGCACCGGCCCGCTGCGTGGTCCGCCCGGCCGATCCTGCGTTTTTCCCCCGCTGGACAGGGGTTCGGTGACCTGGGTCACCGATCCGTCCGGCGATCTCTCTTAGCATTCCCTCAGACCAAAACACGATGAAGGCCGCGGGCAATGATCCCCGGCCTTTCGACAGGAGAGAAATGATGCGTGCCGCCGCCCTCAGTCTCATGCTCGTCACGCTGGCCGCGCGTCCCGCCTCCGCCGAACAGGATCTGCTGCTCGGGGCGGACATGACCGCCCCAGCCATGACCCAGGCCGAGATGAGCCGCGCCGACATTCAGGGCATGATCGCCAAGGCGAACGGCCAACCCCTTGATCTCCATGACAAGGCGCTGTCCGGTCTCGACCTCTCCGGGCTGAACCTCCGGGGTGCGAACCTCCGCACCGCGCGTCTCAACAAGACCAATCTGCGTGGCGCCGATCTCAGCGGGGCGAACCTGGAACAGGCTTGGCTCCTGAAGGCCGACCTGTCCGGTGCGCGACTGCAGGACGCCAAGATGTTCGGCATCACCGCACGCGACGCCAATTTCAGCGGAGCGGACCTCAGCCGTGCCATGCCCATCGGCGACTTCAAGGGTGCCAACATGAGCGGGGCGACCCTCTTCGACCTCAAGGGTGGCGCAGATCTCAAGAACCAGTCGATGGGCCTGATGCGGACGGTGTTCACCTCGGTGAACCTGTCGGGCGCCAAGCTGAAGGGGGCCAATCTCGGCCGGTCCCGTCTGGAATACGCCAACCTCACGGACGCCGACCTCACCGACGTCGTGCTGATGGGATCCGACCTATCGGGCGCCAACCTGACCGGCGCCACCATCGCCGGGGCCGACTTCAAGAACGTCGACGTGAGCGGCGCGAGGCTCCTGGACCTCAAGGGTCAGGACAGCGCCAAGGACTGGGCGGCGCGGGTCAATGCGGATCGCGCCGTCACCGTGAAAAACGACTGAGTGCGCTACGGCTGCCTCGCAGATTTCGGCTCCCCAGCCCGGCGGATCAGACAAGTGGCGACGGCGTAGGTGACGCTCGCGCCCTGCGCGTCGAAAGCGCGCAGAGCCCGCCGGAGCTGCCCGGCGGAGCGGGGCGCTGCGAGCTCGGCGGGCGTGTCGGCACCGATCGCCCGAAGCGCGCGCAGGAAGGCGGCACCATCCGCGTGGGTCTCCCGAACGTCCTCGAGCCGGATCTCGGTGCGGCAGTTCTCGAAGCGCATCGACCGAAGGGTCTCGATCGTCGGATAGGCCGGGGTCGCCGAGACCCGTCCCGCCTTGTCCTGCGCCGCGTCCCACTCGCGAAACGTTCCGGCGGCAAGCGTGGTGACGGCGAGGAGGCCGCCGGGACGCAACAGAGCGGCGAGCCCAGCCAAGGCGCCCGGCAGATGCGCAAACCATTGCGCCGCAAGGCTCGACGCAATGAGGTCGAACCCGGCTGTCGCCGCGGGACGCTCGGCATCCATGACGGCGAAGTGGAGATCGGGGACTTCCCCGATCCGGGTCCGGCAACGCGCGATCATCGCCGCGGCGATATCGCTGGCGAGCATCGGCCCGACCGAGACCCGGCTCCGCAAGGCCTGCGTCAGGAAGCCGGTGCCGCAGCCGATCTCCAGGACATGCGGCGATGGCGCCAGCGGCTCGGCGGCAATCGCCACGGCGAGGCCGTCGGCCACCATCGCCTGAATCCGGGCGGCACCGTCATACTCGTCCGCGCGATCGAAGGCCCGCGCGACAGCCTGTTTCCACGCGGTCATTCTTGTTCGAGATGCGATCGTCCAGCGGCTCGCGACCGCCCTACCCTGCCGGGGTCGCTCTCTCAAGCCAGCGCGATGCGGGCTTGGACCGCGACGCTCTCAATGCGCTCCGCCTCGCCTGCGCGCCGTCTGCATCCATCACGGCACGCGCGAGGCGGCCACCAAGACAGCCAATCGCCAGACAATGCCGGCGACGCCCCCGCACATGGGCGATCGCGGGTTTTGGCAGTTTCATAGCGACGCGTGCCCTGGCGGCAACTCGACATATTGCGCACGACCTGTAATCATGATTCACCTAATCCGTGAAAAGCAATGTACGCCAGCAGATTCAATCTTTACTTGCTGCAATAGCTCAATATATCAATCTAAACAGTGTATTTTGGATGGTTTTCCTTTGACAAGGAGATCATAATGTCGGTAAAATTTGCGGAAAATCAGTTTAAAAATTTAATCTACATTGTCGTCATATCAGCTTGCATTGCCGCATATCTGCTCGGCGCTTTCAGCGACCGCCATAACGTTTTTCCGATGCCGCAATTGACGGCCCTTCGCGAGCATTTTCGTCCGGCCGGATTCAAACCGGAAAGCCGATATCTCTTCGACAACCAGGAGCGCCTGATCGGCGACGAGAAGCGACCTGCCGTGCCCTGCCCAAAACAGACCAATCGAACCGAGGTGCTGCTGGTGCTCGGACAATCCAATGCAGCCAACTATGCGGGTCAGCGCTATCGCTCAAACTTTGGCGAGAAGATTGTCAATTTCTTCGATGGGCAATGTTTCATCGCCGCTTCCCCATTGCTGGGATCAACCGGCACGAAAGGAGAATATTGGACCGAGTTGGCCAATAAGCTCATTGCCTCACAGAAGGTCGACAACGTCGTCATCGTGCCGATCGCCTATTCGGGTTCGGCAGTCGCACTCTGGGCGGCGGGCGGCAAGTTCAATGATGTCATGGTCGCGACGGTCGGTGCACTGAAAACCGCCGGCTATCAGCCAACGCGGGTCATGTGGGACCAAGGCGAATACGATTATGTGTTGGGTACGACAGAAAAAACCTACAGCGAGCGGCTCACCTCGGTGATCGACACGCTGCGAGGCCAAGGGGTCAGTGCGCCCTTCTATGTCAGCATCGCCTCCAAATGTCTGGAGCCGAGCAACGGCGGCTTCAAGGAAGACGTCGCCGACAACCCGGTCGTCCGGGCTCAACTGGCTCTATCGAGCGGCGCAGGAGGCATCAGGCGGGGCGTCAACACCGATGCTCTGCTTGGTGAGGATGACCGATACGATGACTGCCACATTGGTGGGGCCGGAGCCGCAAAGGTGGCAAGCGCCTGGGCCGACATTTTGCTCAATAATCATTGAGCGCATCAGCCCGTCGATCACCCTCGACCAGATGCAGGATCACATCAAGTACGACGGACTTCGTATCAGCGATTGGACGCCACGGTGGCGGGCGGCCGGAACTCACCTCGCCAGTCGGTGACCTGATCCGTTTGCGACGTGAAGGATGTCGAGAATGTTCCCTTTCCCTTCAAGCCAGCGAATGCGCCGGTCGCCTTCGAGACCTTGAATGTTCCCGTGGCGGTCATCCGTCCCTGGGCATCGGTCGTGACCTTGCCTGTGTAAGGACTGGCGCTCGTTCCATCGGGCGTCGTGAAGACGATCGTCCCTTTCACGGGGCCTTGGCCGGCGGTGAGCCTCACCGTCTCGACGATTGATACCTGCGCGTTATCGAATGGCTGGCCGGGACTCCTGTTCACCCCAGTCCCCCGCTCGTCGATCACGACCTGGTTCGGTGCGATCGGCTGAGGATTCTGCTGATCATAGCGCACGGTGAATGTGCCACCCATCGGCATGGCATATGCGCTCGTCGCAACCAGTGCGAAGATCGGCGCGATAGCAAGGATTCTGACTGGACGAGTCATTGGATATCTCCGTAATTCATCAGCATCATTGAAAATAGCTTCGGATATCTCGGCGCAGAACCGAGTTCTTACGGGGAGATAATTGGCATATATAGCCTGTTGTGTTTCTTCGTATTCTATTGGTTGTTGAGGCAAAGAATGCCCCATCAATGGAGGAGTGTCCTGAGAGAACGCTGAAATGCCGCTGAAATCCGCCCTGTCGCGCCGGGGGCGGATCAGGCTCGGCAGGAGTGTCTAGCGAAACCGCAGACAGACCCAGGGCCCATCCGGGAACGATCGTTTGACCGGTTCCGCTAAAGTCTGACGACCGGCACAGGTGTCGTTTGCACGGAAGCGACCAGAATTCGCCCTGTCTGGGCTCGCTAGTCCGGGTTCGAGGCGCTGCTCGTTGCCGTTGCCCGATATCTGCTCATCATGGTGCCGTGAGCCGGAAGCATGGGCATGAAGGCGGAGAGGCCAACAGGTTGTGGCATGTCGACATAGACCGCCTCCATGCCGCCTCTCATATGATAGGTCTCGTGCCAGAAGCCGGTGCCGCGGGAATCTTCAAGGAAGGTGCGCCACCATTCATGATGCGGCTCTGTCTTGGCCCAAGCCTCGAGACAGTGAATGTCGCTCCAGTACCACCGCATGCCGACATGGGCGGGCCTGAGGCTGTAGATGATCCGATTTTCATAGTGGAGCAGCCCTTTCGGCCGGCTCCTGCCTGCCCATTCGATGGGCTTGTTGAGCCCGAGCAGAATCTTCAATCCGTAGAGCGTCCGCACCCGCATGCCGAGCATAATCACGACAAGATCAGGGTAGCAGCTGAAGTCAGGAACCTCGCGGCGAGCACCAGCGCGAAACATCTGATCCTCCACGACAAATCTATATCATAAATATATCTCGAACCAAACATTGCTCAGTTTTTCATATATACTGAACAGTCACGCCTTAACGCAGCCACTTGATCTGCGAACACGTCACATCGGCAGTCCAGACGCCCGAAGATCTTCAGCAAAGCGATCGGCGATGCGTCGGTCTCTTCCGAAGGCATGCGCGACCCGCGGAATCTTCAGGCTAAATGTCGGGCTCCGACGCAGCAGATCGGCGATCCAGCCGACAGCC
The DNA here is from genome assembly GCF_021352225.1 of Methylobacterium sp. C25. Lineage (GTDB taxonomy): Bacteria > Pseudomonadota > Alphaproteobacteria > Rhizobiales > Beijerinckiaceae > Methylobacterium. The sequence goes on from NZ_JAAUVI010000001.1 coordinate 479,672, forward strand.
TCCTCTGTGCGGTCGAGACGGACACAGGACGCTGCCGCCATGGCATAGGCGATCAGATAACCCGGACTACGGATCAGGGCTCCGGTCGCGTTGCGCAGAGTCTCCTCGAAGCGGTCGAGGGCGTAGAGAGGGCCGGCGGCGATGCCTTGATAGAAGCCCGGAGCCAGGGGACTCAAGCTGATCGCTCGCTCGACGCTCGCCAGTGCGTCGGCGTAGTGGCCCACCCCCGTCTGCGTCAAACTGAGGAAGGCCAAGGCCATGGCCTCGCCTGGGCTCAGCGCGACGCTGCGCTCCGCGGCAATCAGGGCTTCCTCGTATCGTCCCGTGTACAAAAGCGCGTAGCCCAAGGCACGGTGGCCGGTTGGCAGCATGGGGTCGAGTTCCAAACCACGCCGGATCGCCGACAAGGCATGGTCAAGCCGATCCAGGCTTGCTTCTCCCGTAATCGCCATGGCGGCATCGGTTGCGATGCAGAAACCGCGCGCAACATGCGCAGCACCATAGAGCGGGTCCAGAACAATGGCCGTCTCGACGTCTTCCAGCGCCGACGCGACACTCGCCTGGCTGAACTGCAACATCTTGGCCGCGGACCGGACCGTCAGCTCGTAGACATCGAGGCTGGCAGGCGGTCGGCGCAGGCTGGCGCCCTGCTCGTGGCTTTGAACGCCTGAGAAGAGGGTCGCAGCGATCCGCGCGGTCAGTTCGTCCTGCACCACGAACAGGTCTTGTGCCGCAAAAGCGTAGCGCTCCGCCCAGACGTGGCTGTCGGAGATCCCGTCTACGAGCTGGGCGTTGACGATCATGCGGTCGCCGGAGCGCCTGATGCTGCCTTCAAGAATATACCGAACGGCGAGGACCCGCGCGATGTCCGAGGCCGTGCCGCCCAGCGCCTTCGCAGCGAACGAACTGTGTCGCGCAATGACAGTGACGTTTCGATTTCGAGCGAGTTCGGTGGTGATGTCTTCGGCAAAGCCCGCTCCGAGGACGCCATACGTGTTTGGCGCGGCAGTGAACTCGTCAAACGGTAGAATGGCGATGCTCGGCCAGAAGCTCCCCGGAGCCCTGATCGCCGCCGCCGCGACAGGGGCCGGCTCTGATGCGCCGGGGAGGACCAGCATATAGCCGCGTTTCGGTATGGTCCGGATCAGGTCTCGCCCGTCGGGACCCAGGGTTTTGCGGATATCCGAGATGCACTGCGTCAGTGAATCTTCGGTCACGATCACGCCTGGCCAGCAATCGGCGAGGAGATCGTCCTTCGTGACGAGATCGCCTGCGCTCGACGCTAGACGGCGAAGCACATCAAACGAGCGAGGTCGAAGCTCCAGCCGCCGCCCGGCATGAGTGAGAATCTGTTCGCGCCGAAGATCGACGACCATCTCGGAGAGCGTGATGCAATCGACCATTGCAGCCCGGACAATTTCGGACCATCGCGTTGCGCCCCGGCATTTTGCTTCGGCCATCGAGCGAAGAAAAGGGAAATTTTGGCGAAAGAGCAAATCGCTGGAATCAAATTTAGAAAATTGTCAAGCTCGCCGTTAGGTCGCATCTCGTAGATTTTGTGATCCAATTCAGGCAATAAAATATTCAGGAATTACAAAATTGAACCGATAAAACAATCTTTGTCAGACAAATAACCGTCGTTGCTTTTTGCTACTCGAGCGCAAGAATGCTCGTCCGTCGACGGAGGCCTGTTCTCTAAAGGGAAAGCCCCGCATCGTTGGGTGATGCGGGGCTTCATTCGTGAAATCGAGTGGGACAGTCGCGTTCAGAAGCTGTAGCGGGCTCCGGCGCGTCCGGCCTGGATGGTGTCAGTGGTCGCGACCTCGGCATCGTAGTTGACGAAGCCCGTCCATCCGGGGGCCAACACTGCGTTCAGGCCGGCGCCCACCAGGGCCCTGTCGCGGTCGAGGCGGCGCCCCTGGACGGTGAACGGCAGGGCCGGCACCAGGGCAAAGCTCGACTGGATCGTACGGTCCACATCCGCGAAATCGTGGACGTAGGCGCCCTTGATTGCGAAGGTGACGGGCCGCCCGCCGATCTCGGCGAAATGCTCGATGCGCGCGCCGATCTGCGAGCGAGCCGACAGGAAGTCTTTCGCCGCGACGTTCAGGTTGAACGGGCCGAGGCCGGTCTCCGACACGCGATCTTGGCTGAAGGTCGACACCTGGAAGCCGATGAAGGGCGTCACCGAGGCATCCCGCGCATAGGTATAGCGGTAGCCCGCCTCACCCGCCGACAGGAACTGGTCGCCGGTGAGCTTGCCGCGTGCACCACCCGGCTGCAGCGCCTGCAGGCCGGCGAGGGAGCGGGTCATGCGCCCATCGACATGGGCATAGCCCACCGCCGCCGTGGCATAGAGCGGGCCGCTGCCGATGCCGCCGTAGAGGCCAACCTGGGCATTGTCCGTATGGGCGCGCTCGCCCGTCTGCCGCAGCGAGACGTCGACCGAGCCATAACCCGCCGCGATGCCGAGGAAAGTCCCGGCGCTCGGATGCATGTCGACGCCGGCCGCGAAGCCGCCGATCGTCTCGTTGCGGCCCGAATTGGCGACGGTCGCCGCGACGTTGCCAGTTTGGCCGTAGCCGGTCGCCCAGACGCCGTAGCCGCGAGTGGCCTCGACGAAACGGGGCTCGGGCACGGGACCACGGTTCGGCATGTCGGCGGCGTAGGTCGCCGGCGGCAGGGTGAAACCCGTGGCGCCAGCCTCGAACACGCCCGAATAGGCCCGTGTCATCAGCGAGTCGGTGAAGGCCCGGCCGGCCCGGAACTGCGGATCGGCAACCGAGGCGTAGCCCTGGCCGGCCACGCGGTCGAGGATGCCGATGACCGCACGGTCGCTCTGGTTGTCGATATAGGTCAAGGCGGCCGTGTTGCCGGCGAGCAAGGCATCGAAGCTCGGCGCGACGCTGCGCTGGTTCGGGGTCTGCGCCAGCACGCCGAAGCTCTGCTGCTGGAGCGTCAGCACGATGGTGTTGCCCTCGGTGGTGGCAACCGGAGCGAGCAGGGTCGGTAGACCGATCTTGGAGACCGTGTCGAAGCGGCTGTTGTTGAAGCCTCCCGTCGCGTTGAGCACCGTGTAGCGCGTGCCCGGGACGTAGGTTCCGGCCGCACCGACGAGTTGCACGTCGCCGGCCAGCGTCGCAGTGCCGTTGACCTGGAGCTTCGCGCTGGTGCCGTCGGCCTTGACGTTGACGGCGAGCCGGGCGTCGTCGTCCTGGCGATAGGCGCCAGCGACGGTCAGCGTGCCGTAGGGCGTCACATCCGAGCCCGGCATGACCACGCCGAAGTTCGAGACGCGGCCGTTGATCCGGCCGTTGCCGCCGAGAGTGCCCTCCTCGCCGACAGTCGTATTCGCATTAAGCGTCGAGTCGACATACAGCGTGCCGCCATTGACCGCAGCGCCCTGCGAAAAGGTCTGGGTCGAGCCGGCGGCAAGCGTCCATGTGCCACTCGTGACCGTCAGTGAACTGAAGCCGCTGACGTTGCTGGTCAGCCTGCCGTGCCCGCTTCCAGTGGCAGCGGCGGCGGGAGCGGCCGCAACCACGTCATCATCATCGTCGTCGTCATCATCGTCGCCGCCGCCGCCTCCGTTGCCGGCGCCGCCGGCGACATCCATGAGGATGAGGCTGTTCGCGCCGAGGCCGCGGGCGGTGATGTTGCCGCCGATCACCGAATCGGTGCCCAGCGTGACGGTATTCACCGAGCCCGGAACGAGGCCGGCCTGGCCGACGTCCAGGAACGTGATGTTGCCGCTGATCTTGCCGTTGTTAGCGATGGTCTGGTTGCCCTGGCCGAAGAACAGATTGCCGTTGATCGTCCCGTCGTTAGTCAGCTGGCCGTTCCGACGATTGACCACGGCGCTTGCGGCCGTCTGCTGGTCGACGTCCGTATTGCGGATGTCGCCATTGATGATGCCGGTTGCGGTATTGGTGATCGAGGTATTGTAGGGCTGGACAACGTTGGCGGCGTAGGTGGCGATCGCCGCCGAGCCTGCCGCGGTGCTCAGGTTTTCGATGGTGCCGCTGTTGATCACCGTGAAGGACGAGGCGCGGCCGTTGACGGCGCGGGTGTTGGCGCCCGAGGCGGTGATCTTGCCGGCATTGCGCAGCGTGAACGAATCCACGTCGTCGTCGGAATCGACGCCGGCGACCGATTGCGTGGTCTGAGTCGCCGTCGCGGCGCGGGTCGCGGTGATCGTGCCGTTGTTCACGATCGTCAGTTCGTCGATGTCCTCGCCGGCATAGATGCCGATGGCCCGGCCGTTGCCGGACTGCGAAACGCTGATGGAGTTGTTGTTGACGACCCGCACGTCGTCGAACTCGGTGCCGGCAGGCACGCCATCGGCGCTGACGTAGACGCCGTAGAGGCGCTGCGTGTTGCCGATCGTCGTGGCTGCCCCAGAGATCGTGCCGTTATTGTTGAGCGTGACGTTGCTGCCGTAGAGGTTCACGCCGAAATTGTCGCGGTTCTTCGGCGTCGTGATCGAGATCGTGCCGTTGTTGTTGACGACGCTGCCGTCGTTCACGCGGACGTTCGAGAAGGCAAGGTTTGCGCCCGAGCCGCCCGTCTGGGTCGAGCCGCTGATCGTGGCACCCTGCTGGATGTTGACCGTCAGGCCCGTAACACCGGCGGGAGCGACGAAGCCGGTCGCGGTGGTATCCGCGCAGGTCACGGTCGCGCCATTCGTCGGAGCAGCCGGCGCGCAGGCTGCGTGAGCGCCAGCAACAGCAAAAGTCCAGACCGGAATACTCAAAAGGAGAGACCTACGCAGGGATTCTGCGCGCCCGTTCTTATTCACGACACTTCCCCCAATACTTATTTGATATGTCGAGGCGCCTCCTTCCGCAATGCAGACGGACCATACCTCAAGACACCTTGAATAAGCATGCCGATCACGCTCATTCAATACTTATGTTGGTAGGCTTATCAGAGTCATTGAATAGGTTGTAAAAATGAAACAAACCAGAAAAACTTGGGTCAATAAGGCAAAAGATCCGAGCTGTTTCGGAACATTTGCAGTAATAATTCGGCAAATTTTTGCGGGATAAACCGGCAATCGTCTAAGTCAGGGACCTGGATCGGGAATGTGTAGAGGCTCCTCAACCGCAAGAGGCGAGTGACCTCGGCCGCCTTCTCAGCGTGCTGACGACCAGGGCGCACAGCCTGCGATCGCTTCAGCAACGCGAAGACAAGCCTCGAGAGCGTCGGTTCGCTGACCCGCCGAGCCAAGAACGTCGTTCAGTTTTTGCCGGACGTCGGATGTTCGCCTGTCGATTTTTTGCGCCCGAAGGCGGACCGACAGATTCCCACCCGGATATTGCGAGCAAGCAGCGAGCGTCAGACGTCAATCAATCGCCAGCCTCACGGCAGCGCGAACACCGTGAGCTGGCCTCCAGGTGCGGTGTATTGCGAGAGCGCCGCGTAGCCGCCGACCGCGCCGGAGCCGTCGGACGGGTCGGTCAGGCCGGCGGCGAGGCCGATCCCGGCCCAGCCGCCGACGCCGGAGAGCACCGCGACGTACTGCTTGCCGCCATGCATGAACGTCATCGGGTTGCCGACGATGCCGGACGGCGTCTTGAAGCGGTAGAGTTCATGCCCGTCGCGGGCATCGACCGCCTTCAGCCAGCCCTCCAGCGTCCCGTAGAACACCACGCCGCCTGCCGTCGCCAGTGCGCCGGACCAGACAGAAAACCGCTCCGGGATCGACCAGACGATCCGCCCTTTCACTCCGTCCCAGGCGATGAAATTTCCGGTGCGGTCGGAGCCGGGCGGCGGGTAGAGCCCGAGCGTCGCGCCGACATAGGGCTGGCCCGGCACGTAGGTCACGTGGAAGGGCTCGTAATCCATGCAGAGATGGTTGGTGGGCACGTAGAACAGGTGCGTCTGCGGCGAGTAGGCGGCCGGCTGCTGGTTCTTGGCGCCCAGCGCCGAAGGGCAGATGCCCTTCATCACCTCGTCCTCGCCGGTCGTCTCCGGCGCGTGGTCTTTGTCGACGAGGGGGCGCCCGTAGGTCGGCGAGGCACGGTCGCGATTGATCGCCGACGCCCAGTTCACCGTCGGATCGAACTTTTCGGCGGTGACCAGTTCGCCGGTGGCACGGTCGAGGCTGTAGCCGAAGCCATTGCGGTCGAAATGCGTGAGGAGATGGCGGGGCCGGCCGTCGACCTCCTGATCCGTCAGGATCATCTCGTTGACGCCGTCGTAGTCCCACTCGTCATGCGGCGTCATCTGGTAGAGCCAGGCCGCCCGGCCGGTCTCGGGATGGCGCGCCACGATCGACATGGCCCATTTGTTGTCGCCCGAGCGCTGGGCCGGGTTCCAGGTCGAGGGGTTGCCGGTGCCGTAATAGAGGAGGTCAAGGGCGGGATCGTAGGAGAACCAGCCCCAGGCGCAGCCGCCGCCCATGCGCCACTGGTCGCCGTCCCAGGTCTTCAGCGAGGAATCCTTGCCGATGGGCTTGCCGAGCTCCGTCGTCGTCTCCGGATCGACCAGCATGTCCGCGTCCGGCCCCGTCGCATAGGCGCGCCAGATCCGCTTGCCGTCCTTGAGGCCGTAGGCGGTGACGTGGCAGCGGGCGCCGTATTCGCCGCCGGAGATGCCGACGATGACCTCGTCCTTCACCGGAAGCACCGTGGCGGTGTTGGTCTCTCCCTTCGACGGGTCGCCGTTCTTCACCGACCAGTTCACTCGGCCCGTCTCGGCATCGAGCGAGACCAGGGTGGTGTCGTTCTGGTGCAGCAGGATCGCGCCCTCCGCATAGGCGAGCCCGCGATTGACCGTGTCGCAGCACATCACCGGCACGACGTCGGCGGCCTGTTTCGGCGCGTATGTCCAGAGGATGCGGCCGTCATGGTCAAGATCGAGCGCGTAGACTTTGTTCGGGAACGGCGTGTGCACGTACATCCGGTTGCCCACGACCAGCGGCGCGCCCTCGTGTCCGCGCAATACGCCGGTCGAGAAGGTCCAGGCCACCCTGAGCTGCGCGACGTTGCCGGCGGTGATCTGGTCGAGCCGCGAATAGCGGGTATTCGCGTAGTCGACCGTCTGCAGCACCTGCTGACCGGGATCGGCGAGCCGGGTTTCGAGATCGGATCTTTCGGCTTGGCCGACGGCGAAGGCGGGCCCGGCGAGGCTCCACAGGAGCACCGGCAGCAGACAACGTTTCATTCCAAATCGCCTTGTCCGAAGACCCGTCAGCCGTCGTTCAACGGGTGCAGGTCGCGCACCATGCTCTTGAGGCGGTCGTCGAGCACGTGGGTGTAGATCTGTGTGGTCGAGATGTCGGCGTGGCCGAGCAGCTCCTGGACGATCCGCAGGTCCGCGCCGTTGCGCAGCAGGTGGCTGGCGAAAGCGTGGCGGAGCACGTGCGGCGAAATCCGGTCGGCCCGGATGCCGGCCGCGGCGCCCGCGACCTTCAAATCGCGCGCGAAAGCCTGCCGCGTGAGGTGGCCGCTCTCGCTGTCGGCCGGAAACAGCCACGGACCATCACCCGGAACATGACCGAGGTGCTCACGCATGGCCTCCCGGGCGACCTCGGTCAGCGGCACCAGTCGCTCGCGCCCGCCCTTGCCTTTCACGACGAGATAGCGCTCGCGCGTCGAGGCCGCCGAGCGCGGCAGCGCGATCAGTTCCGAGACGCGCAGGCCCGTCGCGTAGAGAAGCTCCAGCAGGCAAAGCATTTTTTTGGATTTGGCCGCCTCCCCGGCGCTCTCCGCGACGGCGATGCGCTGGCGCGCGGCCGCCAGCAGGCTGTCCACCTCGGCGATCGACAAAACCTTCGGCAAGGCTTGCGCACGGCGAGGGCCAGCCACCGGCGCGCTCGGGTCGGAATCCGAAAAACCTTCGGCATAGAGAAACTTGTGGAAGCCGCGGATGCAGGAGAGCCGGCGTGCCGCGGAGGACGCCTTCAGGCCGCGCGACTCGAGATCCGCGATATAGGCGCGCACGCTCGCCGCATCGGCCTCGACGGGATCGATCCCCTCCGCTCCGAGATACGTCAGGTAGTCGTCGAGATCGCGCCGATAGGCCGCCAGCGTGTTGGCGGCGGCGCCGCGTTCGGCGGCCAGCATGTCGAGATACGGCTGCGCCACGTCGGCAGGGAGCTTCTCCGTTCCACCGGCAACGTTGGGCGCTGCCTCCGGGCGGCGTCCTCGGCGTGATGCGCCTGGATGGCCGCCGCTCACTTGTTGCCCGGTTGGAGCTTCGACGCCGGTATGGTGACGCTCATCTCGCGCTGGGTCGGCTGGACGAAGGTCGCCAATGCAAAAATGCCGGCGAAGACGGCCCCCCCGAGGATGGCCAGGATCGCCAGGAAGCGGAACAGGGACGGCACGGCGCGCGAACCTTTCGGACGAACTCTACGATGCGCGCGGCAAGGCCGCTTACGCCTGTCGGACCGGGAGGATCTGGTCCCATGCGTGGCGCGCGAAGGCAAGGTCCACGAAGCCACAGGCAGAGCTTGGCGAATGGCTTCGCCCGCTCTCGAAAACCGTCTATGACCGCGCGATGACCGACCCCGACACCACGGGCTCAGAGCCGGACGACCCGATCGAGGCGCGCATTCGCCGCGCCCTCGGCGCGCGCTCGATCGTGCTCGTCGGCCTGATGGGAGCCGGCAAGAGCACGGTCGGACGCCGCCTCGCCACGCGCCTCGGCCTGATGTTCAAGGACGCCGATTCCGAGATCGAGGCGGCCGCGAACCTCACCATCACCGATCTCTTCGCGATCTACGGCGAGGAGAGTTTTCGCGAGGGCGAAGAGCGGGTCATCGCCCGGCTGCTGCGCCAGGGGCCCATGGTGCTGGCGACCGGCGGCGGCGCCTTCATGCGCGACGCGACCCGCGAGCGGATCGTGCAGAGCGCCGTATCCGTCTGGCTTCGCGCCGAACTCGACGTGCTGATGCGGCGCGTGAAGAAGCGCGGCACCCGCCCCCTGCTGCAGACGGCCGACCCGGAGGCGACGATGCGCGACCTGATGGCGGTGCGCCACCCGATCTATGGACAGGCCGACGTCATGGTCCTGTCCCGCGACGTCTCGCATGACCGCGTGGTGCAGGACGTCCTGGAAGCCCTCGACGTCTGGCTGACCCCGCCGGCCCAGGGCGTCGCCGCGCAGTAGAGCGAGAGAATGAGCGAACGTCTCACGGTCCACGTGCCCCTCGACCAGGGCCGCGACTACGACATTCTGATTGGCCGTGGGCTGCTCGACGAGGCCGGCCCACGAGTCGCCGCCCTCGGCGGCAAGGCAGCCGCCATTGTCACGGACGACACCGTCGCGAGCCTCTATGCCGATCGGGTCCGGCTGTCGCTCGAGGCCGCCGGCCTGCGCTCCGGGACGGTCAGCGTACCGCCCGGCGAGGCCTCAAAGAGCTACGCGCGCTTCGCCGAGGTCTGCGACGGTCTGCTCGCGCACCGGATCGAGCGCGGCGATCTGGTCGTGGCCCTTGGTGGTGGCGTCGTCGGTGATCTCGCCGGCTTCGCAGCAGCCTCGCTCCGCCGCGGCGTGCGCTTCGTCCAGGCGCCGACGAGCCTGCTCGCGCAGGTCGATTCTTCGGTCGGCGGCAAGACTGGCATCAACTCGCCGCTCGGCAAGAATCTGATCGGCGCGTTTCACCAGCCCCGCCTCGTCCTCGCCGACACGGCGACGCTCGATACGCTGTCCGAGCGTGAGATGCGCGCCGGCTATGCCGAGGTCGCGAAATACGGCCTGATCAACGATGCGGCCTTCTTCGATTGGTGCGAGGCGAACTGGTCCGGAATCTTTTCGGGCGGCTCAGAGCGCGAAGAAGCGGTGGCGATCTGCTGTCGCTCGAAGGCCGGTGTCGTCGTGCGCGACGAGCGTGAGGACGGCGAACGCGCCCTGCTCAATCTCGGCCACACCTTCGGCCATGCCCTAGAGCGCCTGACCGGCTACGACTCGACCCGGCTCGTCCACGGCGAGGGCGTCGCGATCGGCCTCGCCTTGGCCTTCCGGTTCTCTGCGCGGCTGGGACTGTGTCCCGGCCAGGATGCCGGCCGCGTCGCCAATCACCTGGCTCTGGCCGGCCTTCCGACGCGCCTGAGCCAGGTCCCAGGTGGCTGCGGCGACGCCGATGCTCTCCTCGACGCCATGGCGCAGGACAAGAAGGTGCGAGACGGGCGGCTGACCTTCATCCTGTCCCGCGGGATCGGCCAGAGCTTCATCGCCCCGGGCATCGAAGCATCGGACGTGCGCGCCTTCCTCACCGATGAACTGGCCGCCTAGGGGCGCCGAGACTATGAGGAACCGAGAGCCGCTCGCGTCATGGCGTCGGCACCGATCTCGTCTCCTGCCTTGGTGCCGAGGATCTCGGTAAGCCGAAGCCTCGCGCGGCTCACCCGGCTCTTCACGGTACCGACGGCGACGCCGCAGATCTCGGCTGCCTCCTCGTAGGTGAAGCTCTGCGCTCCCACCAGCACCAGGGCCTCACGCTGGCTGAAGGGCAGCAGGTCGAGCGCTTCCTGGAACTCACGCAGCTCGAGCCGCACCTCCTGCTCAGGCAGACTGGTCAGCTTGGCCGCCAGAGCGCCATCGCCGTCCTCCACCTCGCGCTTGCGCTTACGCAACTCGGAATAGAACAGGTTGCGCAGGATGGTGAACAACCAAGCGGTCAAATTGGTGCCACGCTGAAAGCTGTCCGCCTTGGTCCAGGCGCGCACCAGCGTGTCCTGAACCAAATCATCGCTGCGATCGAGGTCGTAGGTCAATGAATAGGCAAAGGCTCTGAGCGCAGGGATCGCCCCGAGCAGCAGAGATCGCATCTCCGCGTCGGCTCCAGGCGACGTGTTCGACGCCGGCCGAATCGTGACTGCAATCCGGGTCATCATGAGCCCTCCTTGCTTCGATCCTGAACGGCCAGTTCGTCGACGAGCCGCGTCAATCTCTCGGGCAGGGGCTGATTGAGGACGCCCGCATAGAGAAGGCGCAGATCGCGCCCGATGCGTCTTTGCGCCTCGGCGGCAACGCCGGCGACCGGCGCCCTCTCGGCTCCCACTTCGGATGCGCGGAGCTTCGAGTGTTCGATCTCGGACTGGTTGCGCTCGCGATCGCTCATCGCTCCCCATCATCGTGCCTGCCTGAGGGCCAAGGCCGGCTTCGGAGCGTGCGGAAATTCTGAAACCGTTGCTCCCGTCGGACGAGGCCATCACTTAAGGTCGACGTGGTAGTGCGGCGCGATTTAACCGCCTCTGAAATACGTATTCAGAAGCCTTTCAAGAATCGGAAACGATCAGAAACACAACGCAAATCGGGCTTATAGCCAAGTCAATCACGGACGCAGCTGCCGCTATACCGTCATGGGCCGCTCAATGCTCAAGCGAATGCTTCCAGAACCGATACCTTCAAGCCCGCGGCGGGGCGGACTTGTCGGGCTCGGCGAGAGTTGAAGGTTGCGCGGACCGATCCGGTGTTCCGGCAGCGCGCCGCGGGCGGGCGCATCGGCTTGCATGGCGCGGTAGCGGCTGGTAGCCCATTTCCCGATGCCGGTTTAGCTCAGCTGGTAGAGCAACCGCCTTGTAAGCGGTAGGTCGCGAGTTCAAGTCCCGCAACCGGCACCATCAATTCAGCCCGCCAGGTCAACGACTTAGCGGGCGTTCTTTTTACATTTTGAGGCACGAAACCGTGCTGTGGCTTGCAGGACAGTCTCGTGTTCTGAATGCCGACTTGCTCGACAGCAGCATAGGGGAGCTTCGATCTGAGGCTCCTGATGCATTTGGGTTGCAAGGGTAGCCGGCCGGCGAAAAGCGTTTCGCCGGCCATGACTGGGTTCATGCTTCCTTGAAGCCGTATTCCGGCACGCCATCCTCGGCACCGTAATACTTATAGGGCAGGAACTTGCCCGAGAGGCTCATCTTGACCCGGTCGCCCTTGTTGTTGGGCTCGCGCTCCATGGTCATGTTGAAGTCGATCGCCGACATGATGCCGTCGCCGAAATCTTCCTGGATCAGCTCCTTCCAGGTGGTGCCGTAGACCATCACCAGCTCGTAGAACCGGTAGATCAGCGGGTCGGTCGGCGGCATCTGGGCGATCGAGCCGCGATAGGGCGCCTCGTTGAGCATGCGCTCCTCGGCCTGGCTCAGGCCGAACAGCTCGGCGGCCTTCTTCGCCTGGGCCTTCGGCAGCTTCATCTGGCCCATGCAGGCGGCGGTGATCAGGATCGGCGAGATGCCGCCGATCTCGTCCTGAATGTACTTCCAGGTCCAGCCCTTCTCGCGCTTGATGTCGAGGAGCTTCTCGGTGAGGTCTTCGCGCTTCATGGGTGTCTCCTTTTGCGTTGGGACGTGACTGAGGGTTCCGCCTCACGAGTGAGGCGGTCGGGCGAGGCCGTGGCCGGGCGGTTCAGGCCCGCTTGGCCGGTGGTTCGGAGCCGATGGCGGCCGCATCCGCCTCGCTGAGCGAGGGGCGCACCACCGACGGATGACGCGGATCGTAAGAGGCCGGCATCGCGTCCCGCATTGTCTTCGAGCGGGTCACGAGGAAGTCGATCAGGTGGTTGCGGATCGCGTAGTAGCCGGGCGCGTGGTGGAGTTGCGTGCGGTCGCGGTCCTTCGGCAGCGGGTTCTCGACGATCTCGGCGACCTTGGCCTCTGGGCCATTCGTCATCAACACGATCCGGTCGGCGAGGTAGATCGCCTCGTCGACGTCGTGAGTGATCATGAACACGGTCTGGCCGGTCTCGACGCAGATGCGACGGACCTCGTCCTGCAACGTCCCGCGAGTGAGGGCGTCGAGCGCCGAGAACGGCTCGTCCATCAAGAGAATCTTGGGGTCGATGGAGAGCGCGCGGGCGATGCCGACGCGCTGCTTCATGCCGCCCGAGAGCTCGGAGGGCCGCTTGTGCTCGGAGCCGGCGAGGCCGACCGTCGCGATGGCCTTCTTCGCCCGCTCCTCGACCTCGGCCTTCGGGGCCTTCCGCCAGCGCGAGGAGACCGCGTAGGCGACGTTGCCGAGCACCGTGCGCCAGGGGAGCAGGGCATGGCCCTGGAAGATCACGGCGCGGTCGAGGCTGGTGCCCTCGATTGCCTTTCCGTCGACGATCACCACGCCCTCGCTCGGCGCTTCGAGGCCGGCGAGGATGTTCAGCACCGTCGTCTTGCCGCAGCCGGAATGGCCGATCATGCAGACGAACTCGCCGCGCCGCATCGGCAGCCACAGGTTCTCGAAGATCGTGGTCTGCTTTCCGCCGGGGGCTGGGTAGCGCCGGGCGATGCCCTCGATCGAGATGAACTTTTCGGACGAGGACATGCGCTTGGTCCCGGCGTTCTGGTCGGGAGCGGTGCTGCCTGAGCGCCGCACGAAGGGAAGGAGCTTGCTCATCGCGTCAGCCTCACTCGGGGAAGGTCACGAGGCGCTGGGCGCGAGCGAGCATCTGGTCGAGAACCATGCCAACGAGGCCGATCACCAGGATCGAGGTGATCACGTTGGTGATCGAGAGGTTGTTCCACTCGTTCCAGACGAAGTAGCCGATGCCGGTCCCGCCCACGAGCATCTCGGCGGCGACGATGACGAGCCAGGCGATGCCGATGGAGATCCGCATGCCGGTGAGGATCGTCGGCGCGGCCGCCGGCAGGATCACCGTGAAGGCGCGGCGCACGGGGCCGACCTCGAGGGTGCGGGCGACGTTGAGCCATTCCCTGCGGGTCGAGGCGACGCCGAACACCGTGTTGATCAGCATCGGCCAGATCGAGCAGATGAAGATCACGAAGATCGCGGACAGGCTTGAATCCTTGATCGTGTAGAGGGCGAGCGGCATCCATGCGAGCGGCGAGACCGGCTTCAGAATCTGGATGTAGGGGTCGAGCGCCTGGCTCATCAGCGGCGACATGCCGATCATGAAGCCGATCGGAATCGCCACAGCGACGGCGAGCAGGTAGCCGAGCGCGACGCGGCCGATCGAATAGCCGAGCTGGATGCCGATACCCTTGTCGTTCGGGCCGCGGTCGTAGAACGGGTCCTTCAGGTGTTTCCAGATCGTGGCGCCGACATCCAGCGGGCCGGGCATGGCTGACTTCCCGGTTGTCGCCGACTGGCCCATCAACGCCGCATATTCCGGGTCCATGGCCTCGGTCTTGGCGATGCCGCCGACGGCGACCTGCCAGAGCAGCAGGAAGGCCGCGAAGATCGCCAGCGAGAGCAGGCCGGCGCGCAGGCGAAGGGAGCTCCGCATGGCTCAGCTCGCCCGCTTGATGGCGAAGGAGTCGAGATACTCCTTGGGCTTGTCCGGATCGAAGGTCTTGCCCATCACCACGAAGGTCTTGGTGGTGGCCTCCGGCGGCGTCAGGCCGGCCTGCTTCATGAGCCGGGCCGCGTCGGTGGCGCGGTAGACCTGCTGGGCCACCGCCTTGTAGTCGACCTCGCCCTTGATCTGGCCCCAGCGCTTCATCTGGGTCAGCGTCCAGACCGCGAAGCTCTCGTAGGGGAACGGGTCGAAGGCCACCCGCTTCGGGTCCTTCTTCACATTGCCGAGGCCGTCCGCATAGGTGCCCGTGAGGACCTGCTCGATCACGGTGAGCGGCTGGTTGAGATAGTTGGCAGGCGCGATGGCCGCGGCCACGTCCTTCCGGTTCTCGGGCTTTGAGGCGTAGGCGGTCGCCTCCATGATCGCCCTGAGCAGCGCCGCCGTGGCGTTCGGCATCTGCTGGACGGTCTCCTGCGCGATCGAGAACGAGCAGCAGGGATGCCCGTCCCAGATCTCCTTCGACAGGATGTGAATGAAGCCGACGCCGTCATAAACCGCGCGCTGCACGACGTTGTCGGGCGCCAGGAAGCCGTCGATGTTGTCGGCGCGGAGGTTCGCGACCATCTCCGGCGGCGGCACCGAGCGCAGCTGCACGTCGGTATCGGGGTCGATGCCGTGCTCGGCGAGGTAGTAGCGCAGCAGGTAGTTGTGGTTCGAATAGTCGAACGGAATGGCGAGCTTCATGCCCTTCCAGTTCTTCGGGTCGCGGTTATCCTTGTGCTTGTTGGCGAGGCAGATCGCCTGGCCGTTGACGTTCTCGATCGCCGGCACCGCGAAGGGCACCGGGTTCGAGCCGAGCCCCATGGTGATGGCGATCGGCATCGGCGCCAGCATGTGGGCCGCGTCGTATTCCTTGTTCAGCGTCTTGTCGCGAACCACGGCCCAGCCGGCGGTCTTCACGACGTCCACGTCGAGCCCCTGCTTCTCGTAAAAGCCCATGGGCTTGGCCATGATGATCGGCGTGGCGCAGGTGATTGGGATGAAGCCGACCTTGAGGTCGGTCTTCTCCGGCTTGCCGGCTTCGGCGAAAGCCTCGGCGACGAACCGGGTCGGCAGGATCTGGCTGATGGCGGCGAGCGCCGTGGCGGCGCCGACGCTGCTCAGGAAGGCGCGGCGCTCGACCTCATGTGGGAGAACCGCACGCAGCATCGATTGCTCGACGGTGCGTTGAATGGCGGCGTCGCTCGTCGCGGCCTCGTGCTCGGCCTGGCTAGCATGGGCACCGCACGAGCATGCGCTGCGGCTTAGGCGATGTCGTTTGCCGAAAGGATTGTCGAACAGAGCCATTTGCGCCTCGCACGGTTCGTGACAGCGAAACCGTGGCAAGCGGCGTGCCAGCCTCGCAAATAAAATATATTGAATAAAATCAATGATTTAGAAATCTGCCAAAAATCACGAGATTTCGTGTATTATGAAAATTCGTAGTTCAGGTACGAAAGTTCGTAATGATCTCGGCGCATGGCATCGAGCCGGATGGCTTCGGTCTGGTCTTCGAGGCCTCGCACGAACCGATGCTCGTCCTCGATCCCGGCGAGGACCGCATCGTCGACGCCAACGCCGCGACGGCGCGGCTCCTCGGCTACGCGCGAGATGATCTCGTCGGGATGGCGGTGAGTACTCTTCATCCGGGCCAACTCCCGACGCTCATCGTCTTCACCCAGGCCGTGCAGGCGAGCCGGCGCTGGTGGACGCATGCGCTGACGCCGCGCCATAGCAAAGGCGAGGTGCTGCGCCTGGAATATGCGGGCTCCCTCTTGCCCGGCCCGAAGCAGCGCATTCTCGTGACCCTGGCCGATCTCGAAGAGCGCCGGAACCGCGGCATCGACAGCGAGGCCGACGCCCATATGCGGGCCGGCCTCTCCGAGTGGCAGCGGATGGAGCGGATCTTTCGCGACATCGAGCGCGAGAATCAGCTGATCCTGCGGGCAGCTGGCGAAGGGATCTACGGCGTCAACGCCGAGGGGGTGACCACCTTCGTCAATCCGGCCGCCGAGCGCATGCTGGGCTGGAAGGCTACCGACCTCGTCGGACGGGACATGCATGCCACCGTCCACCACACCCACCAGGACGGCGCGCACTATCACCACCACGATTGCCCGATCTACGCGGCCTTTCGCGACGGCGCGGTGCACCAGGTCGACAGCGAAGTCTTCTGGCGCAAGGACGGCACGGCCTTCCCGGTTGAGTACACCTCGACGCCGATCCGGGATCGCGGCCGGCTGCTCGGCGCCGTCATCATCTTCCGCGACGTGAGTCAGCGGCGCGAGGCGGACGAGCAGTTGCGCACGGCGCTGGCCGAGGTCGACTCGCTGCGCACGCGGCTCGAACTCGAGAACGCCTATCTCAAGGAGGAGATCAGGGCCGAGAGCCACCACCAGGGCATCATCGGCCGCTCGCCGGCGATCGAGGCGACGCTGCGACAGGTCGAGCTCGTCGCCGGAACCGATGCCACGGTGCTGGTCATCGGCGAATCCGGCACCGGCAAGGAGCTGATCGCACGCGCGATCCACGAGGCGAGCCGCCGCCGCGAGCGGCCGCTGATCCGCGTGAACTGCGCGGCGATCCCCCGCGAGCTGTTCGAGAGCGAATTCTTCGGCCACGCCAAGGGCGCCTTCACCGGCGCGCTGCGCGACCGCGTCGGCCGTTTCGAGCTGGCCGATGGCGGGACGCTCTTTCTCGACGAGGTCGGCGAGATCCCCCTCGACCTGCAGGGCAAGCTCTTGCGCGTGCTGCAGGAGCGCTCCTTCGAGCGCATCGGCGACGAACGCACCCGCGCCGTCGACGTCCGCCTGGTGGCCGCGACGAACCGCGACCTCAAGGACGCCGTTCGGCGCGGGCAGTTCCGCGAAGACCTCTACTTCCGGCTCAACGTTTTCCCGATCGGCGCGGTGCCACTGCGCGAGCGCCCCGAGGACATTCCGCTGATCGCGCAGCATTTCCTGAAAGGTGCCGCCCGACGGCTCAACATCCCGGAGCCGCGCCTGACCCAAGGAGATGTGCGTCGCCTGACCCGCTACGACTGGCCGGGCAATGTGCGCGAACTGGAGAACGTCATCGAGCGCGCCGCCATCCTCGCATTGCGCGGGCGCCTGCGCTTCGACCTGCCGGAGGTGGATGCACCCGTTCCCGAAGAGGTGGTGAGCCGGCCCACGGTCTCAGGGCGCCCCGCGACGGAGACCGAGCGTCGCGCCCGCGACCGTGCCGATATCGAGGCGGCCCTTGCCGCCTGCGGCGGCAAGGTCTTCGGGGCCGGCGGCGCGGCCGAACTCCTCGATCTCAAGCCTACCACCCTGGCGTCGCGGATGAAGGTGCTCGGCATCCGACGGCCAGGGCGGTGAGCGCCTTCAGGATCGCGACGTCGGCGACAGCGGGATCTTGAGGTAGCGCGTCCCGTTCTCTTCGGGCTCGGGCAGGCGGCCGCCGCGCATGTTGACTTGGATCGAGGGCATGATGAGGCGGGGCGCCTTCAGCGTCCGATCGCGGGCGGTGCGCATCGAGACGAAATCGTCCTCCGCCGTCCCGTCGCGGACATGGACGTTACCGGCCCGCTGTGCGGCGACCGTCGTCTCGTAGACGAAGCTGTCGCGCCCTGGCGCCTTGTAGTCGTGGCAGAGGAGCAGGCGAGTGTCGTCGGGGAGTGCCAGCAGCCGGCGGATCGAACGGAAGAGCTGGCGGGCATCGCCGCCGGGGAAGTCGGCGCGCGCGGTGCCGTAATCCGGCATGAACAGCGTATCGCCGACGAAGGCGGCGTCGCCGATGACGTAGGCGAGGTCGGCCGAGGTATGGCCTGGTACGTGCAGCACCGTGGCTTCCACGTCGCCGATCATGAAGCTGTCGCCGTCGTCGAACAGGCGGTCGAACTCCTCGCCGGTGCGCGCGAAGTCGGTGCCGGCATTGAACAGCTTCCCGAACTCGTTCTGCACCTGGAGGATGCCGCGGCCGATGCCGAGCCGGCCGCCGAGCTGCTGCTGGAGATAGGGCGCCGCCGACAGGTGGTCGGCATGGACGTGGGTCTCGAGAATCCACTCTACCGAGAGATCGTTCTCGCGAATGTAGGCGATGACCTTGTCGGCGGCCTCGTAGGAGATCGCGCCCGCGGCAGGATCGAAATCGAGCACGCTGTCGATCACTACAGTCGCGCGAGTGCGGGGATCGTGGACGACGAAGGTCGCCGTGTTCGTCGGCTCGTCGAAAAACCCTTGAACGACGCCCTTCGCGCGCTTGCCGGCAAGCGTCGCCGTCACCTGCTCGCTCGCTCGGGCCAGCGCCTGGTCTTCGGTGAGGCTGTGGTTCGTCATGATCCGGTCCTCAGGCTGCCAGCCAGGCGGTGACCTGGCCCTCGTGACGCTGTTCCATCGCCAGACGATGCTCGGTCTGCTCCGTGATGGCCCAGGCGGCCCCGGCGACGGGCCGTCCATGCAGCTCGATCGGCGCCGAGCGCGTCTTCAGCCGGATCACCGGCGCGCTGTGCGTATAGCCCGAATGGTCCCGGCCGAGGATCGCGAAGGCGATGGCCTCCGCTTGGCGCCCGATCGGCTCGATGAACCGGCAGGGCTGGCCCGCGATGCTGATACAGTCGCCGAGCGCGTAGATGTCGGGGCCGCTCGTGCGGAGCGTGGCCTGATCCACGACGATGCCGCTGTCGAACGCGAGGCCGGCTCCGCGCACCAGACGGGAGGGCGTGGCGAGGCCGGTCGCGGCGATCACGGTGGCGGCTTCCATCGCGGCGCCGTCGGCGAAGTCGAGGGCGACCTTGCCGTTCGCGGTACGGGTCAGTTTGCTCACCAGCGTGTTGCCCCGGAAAATCACGCCGAGGCCTTCGAGACCGGCCAGGAGGCGGCGAGAGGCCGGCTCGGGCAGGATCTCCGGCAAGGGCAGCGACGCGGCGCCGATCAGCGTCACGGCATGGCCGGCCCGCGCGAGGTCCTCGGCGAGTTCGCATCCGACCATGCCGGCACCGATCACCGTGACGTCGCGGGGCGCGCCCGCGAGGTCGGCATGCATGCCGGACCAGGCCGCAAGATCGTTGACCCGCCAGCACAGGCTCGGATCGAGATGGCCCGGCAGCGCCGAGCGAGCGCCGTGCGCCAGCACGAGATGCGTGTAGCCGAGCGTTCCGCGCGTGGTGCGCAGGCTGTGCCGCTCCGGAGACAGGCCGATCGCGACGGTATCGGTCATCAGCGTGAGGCCGAGGCGAGACGCAGCCTCTGCGCCGCTCTCGCGGCGCAGCTTCTCCGGCGAGAGGCCGCGCCCGAGCGCCACCGACAGTTCGGGCTTGTGGTAGACGTCGCCGCTGCAGGCGGTGACGAGCGTGATCGCCAGGCTCGCATCCTCGGCGCGGATCGCCTCGGCGGCGCTCCAGCCGGCGAGACCGGCGCCGACGATCACCACACCGGGGCGGCGCTGGCGGATCGCCGGGACGGCTGCCGGCGCGACCGGGGCTCGGCGCTGATACGGCTCGAAATCCGTCTTGGTGACGCCGCAGATCGGGCAGGCCCAATCGTCGGGGATGTCGGCGAAGCGCGTGCCCGGCTCAAGCCCGCTGTCGGGGTCGCCCTCGCCCTCGTCGTAGATCAGGCCGCAGGCCCGGCAGAGAAACTGCTTCCAAGGGCCGAGGCCGTCGGTGGGCTCGATGACGCTCATGCCACGGCTCCCTGAGCGCTGGCGGCGGGAAGGACCTCTCGCGAAAGCCGCGCCATCTCCCAGCGCAGATGCTTGATGGCCGGCGTGACGATCGCCACGAAATGCGCCTCTCGGGCGCGACGCTGGGGGGCGGCCGACATCATGTAGCCGCGCGCTCCCTGGTGCAGCAGCGCCGATTGCGCGGCGCGCAGGGCCAATTCGGAAGTCTGCGCGCGGGCATCGAGCACGTCGATCAGGTAGTCCGTTGCGCTCTCGTAGGGCGTCTCAGCGAGACGCATGACGCGGGCGCGCAACTCGGCCAGCTCCGCCGCAATCTCGGCGGGCCGGTCGTCGAGGAACTGGTTGACGTGGCCGAGGGTCTCCTCGACCGCGAGCATGGAATCGAGGCTTCCCTCGGCGACGCCCAGGCCCATACCGCATTGGAGCAGGATGAAGGCGCCGCGGATCCGTCCGATGAGCGGCCGGGCCGGATCTGCGATGATGTCGCCCTGGCCGACGAAGTAGTCGTCGAGCTTGAGGCCCCAGGTGCTGGTCCCCTCCATGCCGGAGAATTCCGGGCAGCGGCGCAGTTCGGCGCGGTCGCAGCGCAGCAGGAACATGATTTCGTGGCCGATCCCGCCGTTGGCGTCGACGCCGGCGATGGCGCCGCAATACTGGCCCGGATCGATATGGCTCACCCAAGGCAGCATCCCGCTGACCCGGTAGCCGCCCGCGACACGCTGAGCCCGCAGCAGGATCGGCTCGATCCCGGCAAAGGCCTTCATCGGGTTCGAGAGGGCGGTGCCGCCGAAGCTGCGCCCCGCGGCATGGTCATCGAGCAACGTGCCGGTCAGGGCGGGATTGCCGGATTGCTCCATGTAGAGGCCGCAGACGTCGTGGCACCACATCAGGAAGCCGGTCGCCCCGCAGGCGCGACTCACGGCCTGCATGGCGGCGATGGAGAGGCCGACTCGCCCACCGTGACGGTCGAGATGGACGCCCAGCGCGCCCGCCTCGCCCAGCTGTCCCAGGATGTCGAGCGGGTAGGTTCCGTGGTCGATCGCACCTGCCGCGGCAGCGAGCGGACCATCGGCAATGGCCGTCGTCGCGGCCAGCACGGCCTCGTCCGACCATCGGCCAGCTTCGGAGGCATCGGGGGTCTCGGCCGGACGGAGAGCGAGGGCGCTCGGCATCGTGCAATCTCCTCGGAATGGGGGCGACGCGAGGAGCGGGGTGGCCCGCTCCTCGAACGGGCTCAGTCGGCGAGGCCGATCTCGAACGGGATCGGGTTGCGCATCGAGTTGGCGACCGGCGAGTAGGTGTTCGCGTGCCGCGCGATCTCGTCGAGTTCCTCGCGGCTGGCGTCGCCCTCGATGGTCACCTTCACCCGGATCGCCTGGAAGCCCATGTCGGCCGGCATCTTCTCGGCGCCGCCGGCGCCCCAGGCCGCCGGGTTGCCGATGTCACCTTCGAGATGCAGTTCAAGGCGCGAGAGACGGACCCGCTTCCAGGTGGCGACGGCCGTGATCCCAACGGCGAGGCACCCGCCCAGCGCCGACAGGACGATCTCGCCGGGGGCGGGTGCGGTGTTCTCACCGAACAGGTGGAGCGGCTCGTCCACCACCACCGGGGCATGGTCACCGACATAGCTGAGGGTGCGGTACTGGCCGTCGACCACCGTATGCACCTTGTTGGTGCCGCGGGAGCCCGGGTTGCATCGGCCCTTCTCGGCGAAGGCCGCGAGGCCGTCGCGATCGATCGGGCGCAGATAGGCGGAGACGGTTGTCGGGGCGGCGCTGGCGCTCATGGCTGATCCTTTTCTGGCGCGGCCATGCGGGCCGGCTCAAGGGAATCAGCGCAAGGCAAGTGCCAAGATCAGAATCTTCAGGGATTTTCTTAAAAAAATAAATTTTCCAATGATTTGGCAAAACATCCGGATCACGGAGCCATATGAGCGCGACAAGAAATGTCGACAAAATATCGACATTGTCGACATTGTTCAGCCGGTACCGGGGACTGGTTGCAGCTTGCGCCAGCGGTAGGAGAACTGGCGCTCGGTTAGCCCGAGCCGCTGGGCGGCCCGGGTCTTGTTGCCGCCGGCCTGGGCGAGCGCGATCCGCAGTTGTTCGTGGCCATGCGAATCGGCAGCAAGGTACGGACGCACGATGCCTCCCATCGACGGAGTCGGCACGCGCTCCAGCATTGCCGCCTGGATCGGCGCTGCGCCCTGCGAGCCGGCCAGCATCGGCGCGAGATCGCTGGCGTCGAGCACGCCCTCGCTGGCGAGCAGCACGAGGCGCTCGATGAAGTTCGCGAGCTGCCGGATGTTGCCCGGCCAGGGGTGGCGGGCGAGGAGCGCCAACGCGTCCTGCGTCAGGTTCACGTTGCGCTGGTTGTCCTGGTTCGCCCGCGTCAGGAAATGCAGCACGAGGTCCGGGATGTCGCCGCGCCGCTCAGCGAGCGGCGGCAGGACGATCGGGATCACGTTGAGCCGGTAGAAAAGGTCCTCGCGGAAGCGACCATGAGCGACTTCCGCCGCGAGATCCCGGTTTGTCGCCGCGACGAGGCGCATATCCACGCGGATCTCGCGCTTGCCGCCGAGGCGCACCACAGTGCCCTCCTGGAGCGTGCGCAGCAGCTTGGTCTGTAGAACCGCCGGCATCTCGCCGATCTCGTCGAGGAAGATGGTGCCGCCGCTCGCCTGCTCGAACCAGCCGGCTCGCGGCTCGACGGCACCGGTGAACGCGCCGCGCTCGTGGCCGAACAGCTCGGATTCGAACAGGCTCTCGGGGATCGCCGCGCAATTGACCTTAACGAAGGGCCGGTCGCGGCGCGGGCTCGCCAGGTGCAGCGCGCGCGCAAACAGCTCCTTGCCGGTGCCGGACTCGCCGAGGAGCAGGACGCTCGCCGTGGCATCGGCCACCTTCTCCACCTGGACGAGCGCCCGCAGCAAAGCCGGCGAGGTGCCAATGATGCCGTAGCGCGCCCGTTTGATGCGCAGCTCACGGGCGAGCATGTCGTTATGTTCTTCGAGTGCCCGGGTCTTCTGCTCGACCTGACTGTTGAGGGTCAGCAACTGGCCGACCATGGTGGCGATGATGCGCAGGATCGTCAGGTCGTCGGATAGTGCGCGCTCGCGATGGCGGATGCGATGACAGGCGATTGCGCCGATCGTCTTGTGGTTGACCCGGATCGGCAGGGCCAGGAACGAGACGACGCCCCTCGGCAATCGCGCGCGCTCGACGGCACGCGCGAGGAAGATCGGATCCTTGTCGATATCCTGCACGATGATGAGATGGCCGTCCTGGATCACCCGCCCGGTGATGCCCTCGCCCAGAACGTAGCGGCCGCGCGCAGCCTCCTCGCGGGTCAGGCCGTAGGAATGCGCGATGCGGTAGCCGTCGCCATCCGGGTCCTTGAGGACGATGCGCCCGCGGTTCAGGCCGATGATCTCCGAGAGCAGGTGCAGCATCTCGCGCGCGACTTGGTCGAGCTGGATGCCCTTCCCGATGAGGCTCATGACCTCTTGGAGAAGAAACATCTCCTGCGTGCGCCAATGAGCGCCCGACGCATCTTTGCTCATTCGCTGCTCGTTCCGCTGCTCGGATCCCCTTCAAGCGCAGCCGGAGGGAGGCCTGCAAGACCTGTGCGAGCGGGCGTGGCGGCAAGTGTGCTCCCGTTGAACCTTCTTCTGGTCTTCACGACACGCATTGTCGCTCTCTCCCCACAAGGGGAAGAGAGCGCAGCCCGCTCACTTTTCGACGAAGGCCTTTTCGATGACGTAGTGGGCGGCCTCGCCGTGGTTGCCCTCCTCGTAGCCGAGGCCGGAGAGCAGCTCGCGGGTGTCGCGGATCATCTCCGGCGAGCCGCACAGCATGAAGCGGTCGTTCTCGATCGACATGTTCGGCAGGCCAACATCCTCGAACAGCTTGCCAGAGACCATCAGGTCGGTGATGCGGCCGCGGTTGCGGAACGGCTCGCGGGTCACCGTCGGGTAATAGATCAGTCCGGCCGAGATCACTTCGCCGAGGAACTCATGGTTCGGAAGCGACTCGGTGATGGTCTCGCCATAGGCGAGTTCCTGCACCTGCCGGCAGCCATGGACCAGCACAACCTTCTCGAAGCGCTCGTAGGTCTCCGGATCCTTGATGATCGACATGAACGGCGCGAGGCCGGTGCCGGTGCCGAGCAGGTAGAGGTTCTTGCCCGGAAGCAGGTTGTCGAGCACCAGCGTACCGGTCGGCTTCCTGCCGACCATGATCGGGTCGCCGACCTTGAGATGCTGGAGCTTAGAGGTGAGCGGGCCGTTCGGCACCTTGATCGAGAAGAACTCGAGCTCTTCCTCGTAATTGGCCGAGACCACCGAGTAGGCGCGCAGCAGAGGCCGTCCCTCGACCTCGATGCCGATCATCGTGAATTCGCCGTTGCGGAAGCGGAACGAAGGATCGCGCGTCGTGCGGAAAGAGAAAAGCGTGTCGGTCCAATGATGAACGCTGAGGACTCGCTCTTCGAGGTACTTGCTCATGGCATCACCTATGATCTGAGAGATTGCGGTTAGGCGGCGGCCGGGTCGGCGACGCCGAAGACGGTTTCAAGCTTGCCGGTGCGGCCGTCCCATTCGGCGGCGTCGCTCAAGGGGTCGAGCTTCTCGCTGATGTTCGGCCAGATGGCGGCGTATTTGGCGTTGAGGGCGAGCCAGCCTTCGAGGCCCGGCTCGGTATCGGCCTTGATCGCATCGGCCGGGCATTCCGGCTCGCAGACGCCGCAATCGATGCACTCGTCGGGATTGATCACGAGCATGGTCTCGCCGACGTAGAAACAGTCGACCGGGCAGACTTCGACGCAATCGGTGTATTTGCAGCGGATGCAGTTGTCGGTGACGGCATAGGCCATGGCTGGAACCTGTAGGATTTGCTGAGGTGCCGGCACGACGAGAGCGCTCATCGACCCGATCGGGTCGAGACGGGCTCTCTCGGATCATGGATGGGACGCGCTTTCCGTCGGCGAACCGGCACCCCTGCCGTCGGAAAGCGCCTTAGAGGACTGTCGCGAGATCTTGCCCTTCGAGGTTGATCGCGAGGCCCTTCAGCGAGTCGAGACTCACCTCGCCGCCCATGGCGCGGATGCTCTCCTCGCGGATCAGCGACATCAGCCCGCGGCGCAGGCCCAAGAACTCCGAGGACAGGGTCATCGAGGGTTCGCGCGGACGCGGCAACGGCACCACGATCTCGGACTTGATGGTGCCTGGGCGGGCGGTCATCACGTAGATCCGGTCCGACAGGAAGATCGCCTCGTCGATGTCGTGGGTCACGAACAGGACCGAGATCTTCAGCCGCTGCCACATGTTGGTGAGGATCTGCTGCATGATCAGCCGGGTCTGGGCGTCGAGCGCCCCGAACGGCTCGTCGAGGAGCAGGATGCGCGGGCCGGTTGCGAGCGCCCGCACGATGCCGACGCGCTGTTTCATGCCGCCCGAGAGCCGGTCCGGGTAGTGGTTCTCGAACTGCGTGAGGCCGGCGAGGCCGAGCAGCGTCCGGGCCCGGCGCTCGCGTTCACTGCGCGAGACACCGCTCATCTTGAGCCCGAACTCGACGTTCTCGCGCACGGTCTTCCAGGGAAACAGCGAATATTGCTGGAAGATCATGCCCCGGTCGGCGCTGGGCCCCGAGATCGCCTCGCCGTCGACCGTCACTGTGCCGCCCGAGGGCGTGAGGAAGCCGGCCAGCGCGTTGAGCAGGGTCGACTTCCCGCAGCCCGACGGGCCGACGATGGAGACGAACTCGCCCGGCTGGACGTTGAGCGAAACGTCGGAGACGGCCTCGACGGCGCCCTCCATGGTCTCGTAGCGCAGGCAGAAGTCCTGGACCTCGATCAGGCCCCGAGCCGTCCCGGCCATGGCGTGTCCCTTCATCGGATGGATCGACGGTATCGCTGGTTGGAGGCGGCCCTCAGCGGGCCGCACCCCATGGCATGGCCAACCGGCCGAGCAGGCGGATGGCGAAGCTCGAGGCAAGGCCGAGCACGCCGATCGTGATCATGCCCAGCGCGATGTCGGAATACTGGACCAGTGAGTAGGCCTCCCAGGTGAAGTAGCCGATGCCGAACTGGCCGGAGATCATCTCGGCGGCGATGAGCGAGACCCAGGCGACGCCCATCCCCACGGTCAGCCCCGTGAAGATCTGCGGCAGCGAGGCCGGCAGGTAGACCTCGCGGAAGACCGAGGCCTCCTTCGCTCCCAGGCAGCGCGCGGCCCGCACCAGCACCGGATCGACGGTCGCCATGCCCTGCAGCGTGTTGATCAGGATCGGGAAGAACGAACCGAGGAAGGTGATGAAGACGATCGATTCCTCGTTCGTCGGCCAGAGCATGATCGCCATGGGGACCCAGGCGATGGCCGGGATCGGCCGCGTGACCTCGCAGATCGGGAAGACGATCTCGCGCAGGATCCGGAAGCGGCCCATCAGCAGGCCCAGCGGGATCGCGACCACGCTCGCCAGGGTGAAGCCGTAGAGGATGCGGCGGCAGCTCATCCAGATATGATCGCCGAAGACGGGATTGTGGGCCGCGAGGATCGCACGCGCCAACACCTCTTCCGGGCTCGGCACGTTGGTGAAGCGCACGTAGAAGATGGCGTGGTTCACCGTCAGCAGCTGCCAGACCGCGATGAACACGGCCAGCGAGACGAGGCCGAGCATCGCGCCGCGCAGTTGCCCTCGATGCAGCCGGAACCAGCGGGCAATGTGGTCCTTGCGAACCGACGCCCTTGGCGTCGGTTCGGTCTTTTTTGGTGCAAGCGCGTCGCTGGACGCCTCCGGCACGGGCGTCGGGTTGGGGAGGGAACGGAGAGCGGCTTCCAACGGATCAGCCCCCCGTCACTGCGGCCTTGATGGCCTCGTCGTATGGCATCACCTTCGAGCCGGATTTCTCCGCCGCAGCCTCGGCATCGCGCTTCAGCAGGTACGGCGCGATCTCGCCCTTGCCGCCAACGGCGTAGAACGCCTCCTTGGCAAAGAGCTTGATGCCGCGCGACGTATCGAAGACGTAGGCGACGTTGATCTCCTTGCCCTTGGACTTGAGATCGTTGATGGCGCCGAGCGTACAGGCCGCGCTCGAATAGGGCTTGATGTCGCCGCCCTTGACCCAGATTTCGCCAGCCTTGCGCGGATCGGTGATCGGCTTCTTGCAGAAGCTGTCCTCGCCGGAGACTTCGTAATTCGCGGTGCTAGCGAGTTGCTTGTCGTAGTCGAGTCCACGCTCGGCGAAGGCCTTGCGGATCGGCTTGTCGTTGACCCAGGTGGAGACGTCGAACTCCTTCACCCGGTCGAGCTTCTGCAGGACCTTGACGTCTTCCTTGGCCGCGTCGACGAGCTGCGGTTTGATGGTGGGATCAATGGTCATGATCCCGCCCGGGCCGAGGAAGATGTAGACGACCTCCTTGTCGGTGCCGGTCCAGGCCGCGATCTGCTCGGCGGCGCGCTTCGGATCGGCCTTCACCCAGGCCTGCGCATCGAGCACCGCCTGGAGATAGGCGTCGACGATCTCGGGATACTGCTTGGCGAAGTCGGTGCGGACCACGACGCCGTGCCAGGTCGGCAGGTTGGTCTCGACACCGTCGAACACCTTGCGGGCAAAGCCGCGGAACGGCAGCAGCTCGGCGAAGGGGACGAAGTCGGCATGGGCGTCGATCTTCTTCTCCTGCAGGTTGGTCGAGCCGACCTCGGGGCTCTGGTTCACCAGCCGGAAGAAGGTCTGCGGATAGCCTTTGTCCTGCAGCGCCTTGAGCACCATGCCGTGGGCGGCAGAGCCGAAGGGAACGCTGACCACCTTGCCCTTGAGGTCGTCGAAGGAGAAGTTGTCGGTCTCCTTGTTGACCACGATACCGTTGCCGGAGCCGTAGAGATTGTAGGCCGCGACCGAGATCAGCTCGGACTGGCTCTCGGGGTTGTTCTTGAAGGTGTAGCCGTTCACGACCAGCGGATAGTCGCCCATCGCGCCGAACTGCAGCTTGCCGGCCATCATGCCGTTGGTGACGGGCGGCCCGGAGGTGAAGTTCTGCCAGTCGAGGGTGATCTTCATGTCGGCATACTTGCCGGTCTTCGGAAGATGCTTCTCGATGAGCTTGAGCTGGCGGATCACGACGCCGACGGTGGCGGTGTTCGTCGTGGTGTCCTGCGTGCCGATGCCAACGGTGAGGGCGGTCTCGGCGCTGGCGGGGCTCGCGAGCATCGCGCCAGCGGCTGCCAGGAGCGCGATCGCCGAGACCGCGCTTCGTCCAACCCAAGTCGACGTCATCATGCGCTCCGTCCTGTGCAATGTCGCTTCGACATCCAGGTCATGATCAGGCGCTTGTCGGATCGCGATCAAATGGAGAGGTCGAAGTCGAGTCGATTAGTTGCTCAAAAAGTCTCGCCGCCCGCGGGCGTGACGCACTTTTGAGCGAGAAGCATTCGAATTAAGCGTCGTCCTTGGCTCCGGGCATGCGCGCGAGGACATCGGGACGCTGAATCAGGATCTGGGAGCGCCTGGTCGAGACGATGCCTTGCTCGGCGAAACGCTTGAGGCTGATCGTCACCCATTGCCGGGTCGCGCCGACCATGTGTGCGAGATCGGCATGGGTGAAGTCGGCAGCGATCAGGACGCCGCCATCCTCCTCGACGCCGTAGAGCCCCGAGAGGTGCATCAGCAGGAAGGCGAGCCGGTCGGTGATCGAGCGGGTGCCCAGCATCTGGGCAAGCGCGGAGTAGCAGCGCCCCTTGAAGGTGAGCCCGTCGATGATGCCGAAGGCCAAGGACGGGATCTTGGTCACGAGCTGGCGCAGGGCCGTGCCCGGCAGGTGCAGCACCGTCGAATTGCTCGCTGCCATGCCCGACCAGCTATGGGTGCCCGTGCCGAACACCTCCGGCCCCCCCACGAAGTTGCCGGGATACCAATAGGCCAGGGTGATCTCGCGGCCGGTCGGCGCGGCGTAGAAGACGCGGATGCGACCGGTCTCGATCAGCCAGATACCGTCGTTCGGCGTCTCCTGGGTGAACAGGGTCGCGCCCCGGTAGAGGACACGGCGGCGGCCCTTCTCCATGACTTGGCTGCGCTCGGTCTCGCTGAGCCCTTCAAGCAGGGGCCGGGGCCCAGCGGGCTGGGGGAACGCCTCCATTGGATTCGTCGCGGCTCCGAAGCATGTCGGAAGCGACAGGCCCGATGAGAGATGGGCCGTTTCCGTCCGGACGGGGATGGGCTGCATCGCTGAACCTCGCATGTGACGAGGGCAGTGCAGCAAAGCCTGTACCAGCTCTAAACTACGGGGAGGCGAGCCAGTCGCTGGACGCGGGGATCGGACGGGCGTGCCTCCCCGAAGCGAAGCGGCACCGGACCTTCAAAGTCCGATGCCGCTCTGTCGACGGTATGCGCTGAGGTCCTGGCTTCAGACCTCCGCCTGGCACCTGCCAATGGCCCAGCGGATCAGCTTGCGCACGTCGGGATCGGGATCCTCGGAGGAACGCTCGAGGTAGCTGAGCGCCTGCGGATGGGCGATCTCGCCGAGGGCCGCGGCGGCCTCCTTGCGCAGATTGCTCACCTCGGATTCGAGGGCGCTGCCGAGCACGTCGATGGCGGCAGTGGACTTGATCCGGCCGAGTGCGTTGGCGGTCTTCGTCTTCACCTGCCAGACCGGATCGGCCATCGCCGCGATCAGCGGCTCGACGGCCTCCGGGAGGCGGCTCTTGGCGATGGAGACGGCGGCCTCCTCGCGCACCTGCCAGTTCTCGTCCTGGAGGCCGGCAAGCAGCGTCGAGACGCCGGGGCCGCCGGAGCGCAGGAAGACCAGCGCCGACATGGTGGCGCGCCGCACGCTCGCGTCGCTGTCCCGTGCCGTGGCGAGCAGAGCCGGAAGCGCCTCCTCCGCCTTGAGGTAGCCGATGACGCCGAGACCTTCGCGGCGCACTTCCGGAGCGACACTCTGCAGCGCCTTCAGGGCAGCGGAGAGAGCGTCGGGGATCACCAGCTCGCGCAGAGCGCGGAGAGCCGCAGCCTGGACGAAGGGGTCGGTGTGCTCTGCCCGTTCGATGAGCAGCGGCCCGCAGGTCGGCTCCTTCTTCTCGGAGAGAGTCTCGGCAGCGGTACGGCGAACCTCCTCGTCTGCATCCTCGAGAGACGCGACCAAGCCCTCGACCACATCGGGGCCGTCATGCTCGTCGAGGGCTTTTGCGGCCGCGGCACGCACGGTAGCGTCGTCATCCGCGAGGCCCTTCAGCAGCAGGACCTTGGCCTCGGCGCCCACGGCCTCGGCAAGCTCCATCATCGCGACGCGGCGGATGCCGGCATCGGGGCTCTCAGCGCGCTCTGCGAGATCTTCCAAGTCGTCGTCGAAGGTTTCGAATACCGGTGCCATAATCGACCTCAGCGCAGCAAGTAGGGGATGTTGACCTTCACTGCATTGGTCGGGCAGTCGACTTCGCAGGGCATGCAGTACCAGCACTCGTCGTACTTCATGTAGGCCTTCTGGCGCGTCTCATCGATCGCGAGGATGTCGAGCGGGCAGACATCGACGCAGACGCGGCAGCCCTTCTCGGCGATGCACTTGTCGTCGTCGATGACGACCGCGGCGCTCTTGGCCTGGTTGATGATGGGCATGGAGTATCTCCGTGTCTCAGGGGGATAGGGCCGTCGCGGCGCGCTATTCGGCGGCGACTGGCGTCTTGATGCGGAGCTGGTGGTAGGCGCTCATCTCTTCCTCGGCGACGGGAACGATGAACGGGTCGACCTCGCGCTTGGCGCTCGCCATCCTGCCCTTCTCGTCCTTGAACAGGACCGTGTGGCAGGCCCAGTTCGGGTCGGTTTCCGGGTGGTCGACACGCAGGTGGTAGAAGCCCCAGCGGCTCTCGGTGCGATAGAGAGAGGCGTGGGCGGCCATATCGGCGCAGTCGAGAATGGTCTGCGTCTCGAGCGCGCGCAGCAATTCGTGCGGGTCGCGGGCGACGAGGTGGCTGAGATCCTCGCGGACCTCGGCAAAGCGGCGCTGGCCGAGCTCCATCTTGGCCGTGACCTTCGGCGGCTCGAGATAGTCGTTGACGAAGCGTCGGGTCTTGAACTCCATCTCGTTGGGGGTGATGCCGTCCTCGCGGCGGGTCGGCGCCAGCACGCGCTCCTGCTCGGCCACGACGTCGCCCTGGTCGTATTCGGCCAGCGTCGTCGAGGCACAGTAGGCGGCCGCATGGGCGCCGGCGATGCCGCCATTCACGAAGGCGCCGAGCATGTAGTTGTGCGGCACGGCCGCCATGTCGCCGACCGCGTACAGGCCGGGCACGGTCGTCTGCGCATACTCGTCGACCCAGACGCCCGAGGCCGAATGGCCCGAGCAGAAGCCGATCTCGGAGATGTGCATCTCGACGGCGCGCTGGCGGTAATTGGTGCCGCGCCGCTCGTGGAACCGGCCGCGCGAGGGCCGTTCGTTCGAGTGAAGGATCGTCTCGATCTCGGAGATCGTCTCCTCGCGCAGGTGGTCCATCTTGAGGAAGACCGGGCCGTTGCCGCCCTGAAGCTCGCGCCAGAACTCGAGCATCATCTGGCCTGACCAGTAATCGCACTCGATGAAGCGGTCGCCCTTGTTGTTGGCGGTGTAGCCGCCGAACGGGCCGGTCACGTAGGCGCAGGACGGGCCGTTATAGTCCTTGATCAGCGGGTTGATCTGGTAGCATTCGAGGTTCGCGAGCTGGGCACCGGCATGGTAGGCCATGGCGTAGCCGTCACCGCAATTCGCCGCGTTCTCGTAGGTGCCGAACAGGTAGCCTGAGGCCGGCAGACCGAGCCGCCCGGCCGCGCCGCAGGCGAGCACCACGGCCTTAGCCTTCACGATCAGGAACTCGGAGGTGCGCGTATTGACGCCGATGGCACCGGCGATGCGGCCATCCGCATCCTTGAGCAGGCGGGTGGCCATGTAGCGGTTGGTGACCGCGACCTGGAGGCGGCGGAGTTGCCGATAGAGCACCTTCTTGACGTTGTGCCCCTCGGGCATCGGCAGCACGTAGGTCCCCATGTGGTGGACCTTGCGCATGTTGTATTCGCCCGAGCCGTCCTTCTCGAACTTGACCCCGAGCTTGTCGAGGTACTGGATCATCGGGAATGAGCCCTGGGCGTAGGCCATCACCGCCTTCTGGTTGACGATGCCGTCATTGGCGACGGTGATCTCCTTCACGTATTGCTCAGGCGTGGCGTAGCCCGGCACGACGGCGTTGTTCAGCCCGTCCATGCCCATGCTGATCGCGCCCGAGCGCTTCACATTCGCCTTTTCCATCAGCAGCACGCGCAGCTTCGGATCGGCCTCCTTGGCCTTGATCGCGGCCATCGGGCCGCCGGTGCCGCCACCGATGACGAGGATGTCGGTCTCAACGATTTCGACGATGGGACTCGTTTCGGTCATGATGCGGGCTCGCTGATCGGGCGCTGGCCGGAGCCGCGCACTCGGGAAAGAAAACAGGTTCGGTCGGTCATGCCGCCTGGGGCGTGCGGTCGTCGTCGACGGCGATCGCCGGGTCGGAGGCCTCTCGGGCGAGGTCGCGCAGGTAGACCCACGGGAAGATCCCGCGCGCATGCCCGTCGGAGAAGCCGAGATTCACGGCGTATCCGCCGAGCGGATCGATCTTGGTGACGGCCACGGCCTGGAACGAGGCAGGGAACTTGTCCTCGATCCGGTCCCGCGTGCACCAGGCGCAACGGCAGCGCAGTCGCAGCGTCTCGGCTGGCAGGACAGCCTCCTCGCCATTCGCCCAGACGAGACGCAGGTCGCGACCACCGCGGGAGACCACGGCATCGGTCGGAACGGCTTCGGGATCGAACGGCGGTTGTTCGGGCAATCTCATGGTGGGTCCGTCATCCACTGGTGCCTGAAGGCAGGTGGATTAGAACCGGCGTAAGAGACGCCAGCGAGCAATTAGTTGCCGGAAGGGCTCGAAAGGTTTCGGCAGCCTCGCGTCGGGCCGACGTCCGCAGCCTCTAGCGTATGGTCGTCGGGAGAGCAGGATCGCCATCGAGCGACGGCTTCATCCAGCGCCGCATCTGAATATCAGCCGCGCGGCGACGGACTTCGGCGAACAGTCTTCGGTTTCACGTATCGAGCGTCTTCCTGGCGAAGCTCTCGATGTAGTCGATGAGCCGATCTGAGGCGGCGCCGGCCGCCTCGGCATCACGCCTCGCGACGGCGTCGCAGACGTCGGCATGGAGGTTGGCGGTCAAGGGCAAGTCCGCAGCCTGCTTGTAGTGCTGGTACCAGAATCGACGCGACAGGCCGGCCATGTTCGCGAGTGAGCGCACGGCAAATTCGTTGCGTGAGGCCGCAGCGATCAGCTCGTTGAATTGATGGTCGAGCCGCATGAAGGCGAGATCGTCCGAAGAGGCGGCGGCCGCGCGCATGTCGCGGGCAATCGCATCGAAAACCGTGCGCTCTTCCTGCGTCGCACGCTCGGCGGCGAGCCGGGCGATCAGGCCTTCCAGCACCCGTCGCGTTTCGAGGAGACGCAGCTGAGTGCGCACATTGATCTCCGATACGAGAATCCCGCGCCGCGGCATCACGACGACGAGGCCGTCGCGAACGAGACGCTGGAGGGCCTCTCGGATCGGTGTCCGGCCGATGCCCAGACGCTGCACGAGATTCTGCTCACCGAGGACCATGCCCGGCGGCAGGACGAGGGTGGTGATCAGCTCCTCGAGCTGCCGGTAGGCCTTCTCCGTGAGCGTGAGGTCGGGCAGATCCCCCTGATCGGCCCGAGTGACGGAACCCGCCTTGGCACGGCCGGCGCTCGCTCGCCCACGCTTCTCCAAGCCACGGGTCGAGGACTTCCCGCTCACGAAGTTCATGTTCCATCCGCCTCGTACTTGCCCCGCATGCCTAGCACGCCGCCTTCGGCGATGCATGGCTGATAAAGCCAGTGTGCGCACATGATCGCCCACTGATATATCTTGCGCATCTCAGACATATCCTTCATGCTGACTAGATAAAATAATGCATGTGGGAGGGTGTCTTGGTAGGGCAGATCGCGATACCGGCCAGCGGCGCACTGCCGGCTGAGGCAGAGACGAGATCCATTGCGCGCGCGTCGAGCGGAATGATTGCTGCGCGGCTCGAACGGCTGCCGATGACGCCGTTTCAGCGCAACATCTTCCTCATCATCGCGACTGCCTGGTTTTTCGATTCGATCGATCTCGGCTCGCTCACCTTCCTGCTCGGTTCGATCAAGACAGAGTTCGGCCTCACCACCGCCCAGGCGGGCCTGCTGTCGAGCATGAGCTTCGTCGGCATGTTCCTGGGCGCTGGCATTTCCGGAATGCTGGCGGATCGCTTTGGCCGGAAGATCGTCTTCCAGGTCAGCATGATCTTCTGGGGCCTGGGCAGCCTGTGGTGCGCCTTCGCCCACGACGCCACCACACTGGGTTACGCCCGACTGCTGCTCGGCTTCGGAATGGGCATGGAGTTTCCCGTCGCCCTCGCGATCGTTTCGGAGTTCCTTCCGACGGCGAAACGCGGTCGCTACCTCGCGATCATGGAAGGCTTCTGGCCCCTTGGTTTCATCGCGGCTGGCTGCCTCTGCTACGTGCTGCTCTCTTACTTCGACTGGCGTGCCGTCTTCCTCGCCCAGGCCATCCCGGCGCTTTTCCTCTTCGTGATCCGGTTCTACGTGCCTGAGTCGCCACGCTGGCTGGCCGATCGCGGTCAGCACGACGAGGCGAACAGAGTGATGAGCGGCATCGAAGCGAAGGTCGGCGCGCATCTCGCCGGCCGCTCGCTTCCCGAGCCGCAGCCCCTGCCCGAGCAGCCTCAGGGCGAACGGCGCTTCTCCTTTCTGGACGATCCTGATTTCGCTCGCGGGCGTCCCCGGCTTCATCACCTCGGCAATCCTGGTCGAGCGCTGGGGCCGCAAGCCGACCGCCGTGCTGATGCTGCTTGGGAGCGCCGTAGCCGCCTACCTCTACGGCCACTCGCCGAGCTTCGGCTGGCTGATCGCCTTCGGCTTGGTGATGCAGTTCTTCCTGTTCGGAATGTGGTCCGTTCTCTACGCCTACACGCCCGAGCTCTACCCGACCCGGGCACGGGCCACAGGCGCCGGCTGTGCCTCCGCCATCGGTCGCATCGGCTCCCTGATCGGCCCCTACGCCATCGGCATCATCCTACCGACCTTCGGCCATGGCGGCGTCTTCGCTCTCGGCGCCGGCTCGTTCGTGATCGCCGCGGCGAGCGTGGCTTTCCTCGGGATCGAGACGAAGGGTCAGGCGCTGGAAGCCATATCGAGCTGACGGGTCAGGGTGTGTGGCGCACCTCGCATCGATCGCGCAGCCGTAGGCGTTGCAATCTAATATATCAGTGATATTTTAAACGCCGACGAACGGAGGAGATGCCATGGAACTCGCGGTCACCAAGATGAGCGAGCGGCAGCGCGCCTACCGGGCTAATTACCGCCAGCGGGTTGCCGGCTGGTACAACGGCGTCCTGCACATCGCGATCATCTACACGATCGGTCTGACGGCGCTTTACATCTACATCTCGAACCTCAAGGCGCCGAGTTGGGTCGAGTTGCTGACGGTCCCGGTCGTATTTCTGTTTTGCAACTTCTTCGAATGGTGGCTGCATCGCTACGTGATGCATCGCCCGTCGCAGAACCCGGTGGCGCGCGCCGTCTACAACCGCCACACGCTGCAGCATCATCAGTTCTTCACTGAGCACGAGATGCGTTTCGCCGATCACCGGGACTACCGGGTGACGTTCTTCCCGCCCTATGCGCTGGCGACTTTCACGCTGTTGTCGATTCCGGGCGCGATCGTCCTCGGCAATCTGTTCTCGGCCAATGTCGGCTGGCTGTTCATCACGACGACGACCAGCATCTACATGATCTACGAGTTCATGCACTTCTGCTGCCACGTCGACGAAAACTGGTTCGTGCGGAACATGCCGTTCATCAACACGAACCGGCGGCATCACACAGCCCACCACGATCAGTCGATCATGATGGAGCGCAACATGAACCTCACCTTCCCGATCATGGATTGGCTGTTCGGAACGTCCGATCTCAACCGCGGCCTGCTCGGGACGCTCCTGAACGGTTACGACACCCGCTTCGTGAAGACCGATATGCGCAAGACCGCCCGCACGCCCGGCGCGACGCCGTCGGGTGCGATGCAGCCGGCGGAGTGAGCCCGCCATGAGCATGATCGAACCGAATGTGTCGGCGCTCGCCTGGTTCGCCCTGTTCGCGGGCGTCGCTAGCACGGGCTTCTACGTCCTGACTGGCGTGTTTCCGCTGGAGACGCGCCCGGACTTGAGGGGCCGTCCGCTTGGCCTCGCGCTGGTCGTCGCCAACGTGGTCCTGCTGCTCGCCCTGATCGGCGGCAGCCTCGCCTACGGCGCTGCGGAGCTGCGCTGGACGAGCCTCGTCATCGTCAGCGGTCTCGCGGTTCTGTTCGCACCGGGGTTGTTCAACATCTGGCCGCAAGGCTGGCGCGACGGGGTCGCCGGGCTCGTCATCGTCCTCACGGGGATCAGCATTTCGGTCGGCCTGCTGCAACATGTCGGTGCGGTCTTCAGCCTGTAATCCAGGAGCGATCCCATGCCGTTTCGTATCAAGTTCGGTCTGTCCGTCGCCGTAGCCTTGGCTGCGCTCGGAGGCTGGTTCTACATGCGCTACCTAGGTCAGAGCGGCCCGCAATGGGCTGTCGCCTTCCTCGGTCCGTTCATGGTCGTGAGCCTATGGATCTTCCCGGAGGTCATGCGCACCCGCTCCGAGGGCCGTACGCCGCGCCATCAACTGAGGGATGCGCGTCCATGAGCAGGATCTATCTGGGCGACCGCACCATCGACGGCATCGTCCTGACCGTCGATGGTGAGCCGCTCGATGACCACGCTGGAACGCGCTGCTACTCGCGCAACGGGTTCGAATGGAGCTACGAGGGCCCGGAGCCGTCCCAGCTGGCCTATGCGATGCTCGTCGAGCACCTCGGCGATCCTGCTCAGGCGGAGCGGCTGCAGGAGCCCTTCATGCGCAACGTCGTGGCGAATTTCCAGAACGAGTGGGAGATGAGCTCGGCGGACATCGACCGGGTTCTCCAGAACCTCCGCTAGGCGCTTCTCCGAGCGATCGAGCCGAAGCCGACATCATCAGGCAGCAACTGGTTGGGAACGACCAGCAATGGGTTGCAACGTGGCATGACGAGCCAGCGTGGCGAGAAGATCCGTTTGCGTGATGACGCCAATGATCATCCGGTCGGCCGAAACGATGACAATCGCATGGGTCCGACCATCCGTGAGCGTCTGAACCAAGCCGACAGCCGGGTCGTCCTTGGCCGCGACCTT
This sequence comes from Methylobacterium sp. C25, assembly GCF_021352225.1. Classification (GTDB taxonomy): domain Bacteria; phylum Pseudomonadota; class Alphaproteobacteria; order Rhizobiales; family Beijerinckiaceae; genus Methylobacterium. The sequence goes on from NZ_JAAUVI010000001.1 coordinate 516,877, forward strand.
CGCCTCTTGGACCACATCGGCAACCTGCACGGCGGCCTTCTTCGCGAGTTCGCGAAGGCCGACCGTTCCCAGCAGTCTGCCGCCTTCGTCGACAACGGGAAGCGTCCTGATGTTGTGGTCGAGAAGCAGTGCCGTTGCCTGCTCGATCGTCCCGCTCCCTGTGATCGTAATGACGTCGCGGGACATGACGTCTTCGCAAGTGAGTTCGCGATGGGTGTGTACGAGGGCCTGTAACTCGACCTGGTGGAGGAGACGGTCGAGATCGGCTCGATTGATATCCAGTGTCTCGTTCATCACCGTCAGAGCCGCATCGACATCCTCGGCCCTGAAACCGACGCGCAAGCCAGCAGGAAGATCAGCCGTCCCATGTGTGTTGACCGGTGGTTTGACCGGCACGTGCGGATAGCTCCGCCCCGAAAGCTTGTGAAAGACGACACCCAAGGTGACCAGGATCACCGAATTGATGCACACCGGAAACAAGGGGAACAAGAAACCAGCCGACGTCACAGCGTGACCGCCGATCAGAGCCGTCAACGCGGCCGCGCCACCCGGCGGGTGAAGCGAGCGCGTAAACGACATAGCCGCGATCGCGAGTGAAACGCCGACGCCGATCGCCATGATCGGATCCGGAACGAACCGGGCGGCGAGAACGCCCATGAGCGCGGAAATCGTGTTCCCCCCGATGATCGACCAGGGTTGGGCGAGTGGGCTTGCAGGCACCGCGAAAAGGAGCACCGCCGAAGCGCCCATCGGTGCAACGATCAGGGGGATGTGTGGCCCTTCGCCGAAGAACCAGCCGCAGATGAGACCCGTCAGGGCAATGCCGATGAGGGCGCCGAGACAGGCGATAAGGCGCTCCCTGAGCGTGGCTCCGGCGAGGATCGGCCTGAAGATCTGAAAGCCGAAGAGTTTCGCTCCTGGTGTCGATACCTTGGGATCGGCCATTCGCTGTCTTCCTCGACGCACGCGGGGAGCTTCGGAAGCGAGGCCACGCAAGCGGGCCAAGCCTCCATCGAAGCGCCGGGCTGAGCGTAGCAGTGGCCACGCTTCGGCAATGAGCGGTCTAAACGCAGAGCGGATTTGCACATTGCGCGTGCAAAGCCGCTCAGGATTGCAGCATTACCGGTTCAAATGAGCCGGCGCAATAAAGGTATATCGTGTTTGGTATACCAAATGCCCATCAAATGGGCATCGAAAGGCTCTGCATCGAGGCGAGGAGAGGTGCCTCGACCCGCGTGAGGTGCACACGCCGATGGCATTCCTGACGACAGCGCGCAGTGCGGCCGCCACCACCAAGGAAGTCCGCTCAGTCGGGGAGTGGCACGCAAGTTGCCCCGTCTATTCGTGTTCAGGGGCTGTCGAGTGAGAGCGCTCGATCCGATTGAGGTCGCATCGATGACACAAGGACTTACACCGGACGAAGGCAAGCCCAACAAAGATCTCAACGGTTTCGCAAAACTACTGCATTCGCTTGCCAATCACATGCTTCTCATTTCAGGATGTTATTTGGTTGCAATCGTTGCCGCGCAATTGATGATTTACAACCGGGATGGCCAGTGGATCGGCGCTATTCGGCCGCTTTACGCGAAAATCATAGATTCCAACGTCGCGGCGATCTCGGCGGATTCGGGTGTGCTCTCTTACATGTTGGATAGTGTGAACACGCTGTTTCTCGCTGGCGGGACGATGCTCGTGTTCGGTGGCATTAAACTCGCGCTCGGACATCGTATTCCGCCTAAAGACGTCTCGATGGAGCCTTTGATTGCATGACCTGTGATCAGGCTCGTCGTTGGGCCTGACCAGCGTATCGTTTTTCCAGGCGGCCAACTCCGGTTGCCTTCATCTCAAAAGCTGACGTTCCGCATTCGGCCACTCTCAGCGAGCGAAAACCCAATCTGGGTCTGCTTTCGGGCAGCATGCGCCGCCGCTTCTCATCAGCTGGCCGCCGCCGCCGTGGCTGCAGCCTTTGCGTTCGACGATGCGGAGTAGGATTCAAGCAACCTGATCGCCGCCGCAAGCTCACCCATGGCGTCCCGAGCGACGATGATGCCGTGTCGCTCGTACACAGCCCTCAAGGCTTCCTCGGCGAAAGTCGCTGCGTAGATCAATTTGGCCAGATCATCTTGAGACACGTCCGCCATCGATCATCCCCGTGTCGCCGCACGCCCGGGCTTTAGCATAGCCTTCGCCGTTTGACCTGCTTCTCAATGTCCCGGTGTCACAGGTCGACAAGCGCCGCCCGATGCGCAGATCGGACGGCGAGGATCGAGGGACGAGAGCCTTTCCGGCACGTCGCCGGTCATCCGGAGTGAGGGAACGTCGTCACGCCGATACCGCTTGCTTGCAGCGGCTGTTCGGCTTGCTCGAGTCAGCCGCCGGTCATCGGTGGGAAGAACGCGATCTCTCGAGCCCCGTGGATCGGGCTGTCGGTGCGGGCATGGACCCGATCGATGGCCGCGCGCACCACACCCTCGTTCTCGAAGGCGTAGGCATATTCCTCGCCGCGGCCCTTCAGCCACGCGACGAGGTCAGCGACCGTTCTGGTGTCGGAAGGAGGCGTAACGGTTTCCTCGGCCTTGCCGATCCGTTCGCGCACCCACGCGAAATACACGAGCTTCATGACGGTCCCGACCAAACTCAAGGCTCGTCGATGACGTGCCGGATCCCCGCTCTCATGTAGTCCCAGCCGGTATAGAGCGTGAGGGCTGCGGCGATCCAGAGCAGGACAAGGCCGATGGTGACCGTGCCGGGCAGGATCGTCTCACCGGCAGGCCCAGCCACCAGGAAGCCGAGCGCCATGATCTGTAGCGTCGTCTTGTACTTTGCGACCTTGCTGACCGGCACGCCTACCTTCAGCTCCGCGAGATATTCGCGCAGGCCCGACACCAGTACTTCGCGGCACAGAATGACAATGGCGGCCCAGACCGACACGCCGCCAATCGTGTGATCGGCCACCAGCATCAGGAGGCAGGCGGCCACCAAGAGCTTGTCGGCAATCGGGTCGAGCATGCGGCCGAGCGCAGACGTTTGCGCGTAGGTGCGGGCGACGTAACCGTCGAGATAATCGGTGATGCCGGCAGCGATGAAGACGCCGAGGGCCGCGAAGCGGGCCGAATGTTCTTCCGGCCAGAACAGCAGTGCCACAAGCACCGGGACCGCGACGAGGCGGCCGTAGGTCAGGCAGTTCGCCAGCGTCCAAGCCTGCGAGCGCCTCTGAGGAAAGACCACGTTCATCGGCGCGGTGAAATCACGCGCCTGCGAGGGCGTCAACCGCGGCGTTTGAGACATGGGCTCAGGCATTTGCATGGAAGAAGTCGTAGACCGCCCTTGCCGTGGCCGCATTCACACCCGGTGCCTGGGCAAGATCCTCCAGCGCGGCGCGCTGGATCGCCTTCACGGTCCCGAAATGGTGGAGCAGCGCGCGCTTGCGCGTCGGCCCGATGCCGGCAATTTCGTCGAGCGGGTTGCGGACCAGCTCGCGCTTGCGCTTGGCCCGGTGCGTGCCGATGGCGAAACGGTGGGCCTCGTCTCGCAGGCGCTGCACGAAATAGAGCGTCGGATCCCGGGGCGGCAGCTTGAAGGGCGCCTTCCCTGGAATGAAGAAGGTCTCGCGGCCGGCATCGCGGTCGCGCCCCTTGGCGATACCCGCCAGCGCGACGTCGGTGACGCCGACCTCCTCCAGCGTCGAGCGGGCAGCCTCCAACTGGCCCTTGCCGCCGTCGATTAGGACGAGGTCGGGCCAAGCCGGAAACACATCGCCGTCGGCATCCGGTTCTGCAACGGGCTCCGGCGCCCCATCCTCCGCGGCGGTGGCCACTTCCCTGGACGTGCGAGGCGCCTCCTTGACCAGCCGCTTGAAGCGCCGGTGCAGAACCTCGCGCATCATGCCGAAATCGTCGCCTGGGGTCAGCTCCTCCGATTTGATCGTGAAGGTGCGGTAGTGCGTCTTCATGAAGCCGGTCGGCCCGGCGACGATCATCGCGCCGACCGCATTCGTGCCCGAGATGTGAGAATTGTCGTAGACCTCGATCCGTCGCGGCGGCGTCGCGAGGCCGAACGCCTGGCCGAGGGCTGCAAGTAGCTTGCCCTGAGAGGCCGTGTCCGCGAGACGACGGCCGAGGGCCTCCTTCGCGTTGCGCTGCGCGTACTCGACCAACGCCTTGCGCTCGCCGCGCTGAGGCTGGTGGATCTCAACACGATACTCGACACGGCTCGACAGGGCGGCGGCGACAAGCTCCGCATCCTCGATGGCATGACTGACCAGGACCGCCCGCGGGGCCGGCTTGTCGTCGTAGAACTGGCTGATGAACGAGGCGAGCACCTCGTCCGGGCTCATGCTCTTGTCGGCCTTGGGGAAGTAGGCGCGGTTGCCCCAGTTCTGGTGGTTCCGGAAGAAGAACACCTCGATGCAGAACTGACCGGCCTGCTCGTCGAGGGCGAAGACATCGGCTTCCTCGACGCCCTGGGTGTTCACACCCTGCGTGCCCTGGATTGTCGAGAGCGCGGCGATCCGATCGCGGAATCGCGCGGCGCGCTCGAACTCCATGGCATCCGAGGCCTCCTGCATCGACTCGCGCATCCGGTCCTTTACGGCGTTGGACTTGCCGGACAGGAAGGCCTTCGCGTTCTCGGCGAGACCGGCATAGTCCGCCTCCGAGATCTCTCCGGTGCAGGGGCCGGAGCAGCGCTTGATCTGGAAAAGCAGGCAGGGCCGGCTGCGGTTCTCGTAGTAGCTGTCCGAGCAGGTGCGCAGCAGGAAGGCGCGCTGCAGCGCGTTCACCGTGCGGTTGACCGCCCAGACGCTGGCAAAGGGTCCATAATAGTTGCCCTTCCGACGCCGTGCGCCACGGTGCTTGACGATCTGAGGGGCCGGCCCGTCGGCGGTGAGCAGGATGTAGGGGAACGACTTGTCGTCCCGCATCAGCACGTTGAAGCGGGGCTTGAGCTGCTTGATGAGGTTGGCCTCGAGCAGCAGCGCTTCGGTCTCGGTGGCGGTAGTGACGAATTCCATCGCCGCCGTCTGCGAGATCATGCGGGCGATGCGATTTGAATGGGCTTGGCCGCGGGCATAGGAGCCGACGCGCGCCTTCAGGTTCTTGGCCTTGCCGACGTAGAGGACGTCGCCCTTGTGATCGAACATCCGGTAGACGCCGGGCGAGCCCGGCAATGTCGACCAGAAGCGCTTGATCACCTCGGTGCCGGCGGCGACTGCGCCGGGCTCGAAATCGAAGTCGATCTCGGCCGCATCGTCGAGGGCGGGAGCCTCCGGCTCGTCGTCCTCGGGGGCGTCGAACCCATCGGGGGGAACGTCGCCTTGGTTCGATCGGGGTCCGGGGCGGCTCATGGCCCCGATGTAAGGCCCGGCGATTCCGCTTGGAAGGGCCGGCGGCGTGCGCCTCAGTCGAACAGCGCGTCGATGTCCGACTGATCGACGTGACCGGGATCCTCGTCGAGCTTCGGCCCGTTCAGGAGGGACTTCTCGTCGTCGATGCTCACGGCGGGCGCATCGACGGTGATCAGCTCGCGGAAGCTGTCGAGCCCGCTCCAGGCTTCGATCATCCGGTCGAGATGCTCCTCGACGAACTTCAGCACGCTGACGATCTTGCTGATGCGCTGGCCGGTGAGGTCCTGGAAGTTACAGGCCTCGTAGGCGACGATCACACGCTCGAGGATGACGTCGACATGCGCCTGAGTCGCCTTCGGAAGGCGCTGGCCGCGCAGCATGTTGGCGTTGGTCTCGATCTCCTCGATCGCGCCGAGGATGGTCGAGGTGGCGGCTTCGGTCGACTCGACGACGGCATCGAGCTCGCCCGCGACACGGCGCATACCCTTGCCGGCGCTGTCCGAGCGGTGGAGGTTCGCAATCTCCTGCTTGGTCCGCGTGATCGCGTCCTTCATCAGGTCGAGTTCGGAGCGCATGGCGAAGGCCTCGCTCAGCTCGCGCCGGCAGGCATCGACGGTCTCGCCGGCACTGGCCTGCGTGAGACGCTTCAGGTCCTGGATCGCGGAGAGGATCTCGTCGAGTTGGGCCGCTCGGGCCGGAGACGCCGCCGCCGACTCGGCCTGGGCGTCGAAGCTGAGGCCGAGGGTATCCTCGATGCGGTAGCGTTTGGCGGTCATCGTCGGCTTCGGCCCATGGCGGGGATGGCAGGTGAAAATCCCGCAAAACGGTTTCCAATTGCTGAAAGAATTCAGCGTCGCTTTCGTATTTACCGGGCGTTCACGACGAATCGTCTCGGCCGTGCGCCGGATATCGCCTCCCTCCCCCCTCGACGAGACCCGTTTCCCACGAGTAAGTTACTGAAATCGATCGGATTTTAGTCAACCTGCCCGCGGCGCGCTTCCCGGAACGTCGTGAACGATTCACCACGTTCCTTCACCGCATTCTCGTGCTGTCCGGCCAAGCTCGTCCCGGACAGCCCCGCATGAGCCCTGCCGGCTCTCCCGGGCGCGACGAGGACGACATGCGATGCGTTTGACGGTGACTCTGTGCGCGGCCGGGATCGCCGCCATCCTCTCGGCGACGGCGGCGCAGGCCCAGTCGCGTTCCGGCCAGTACGGCGGCGGCTTCATCGAGTATCTGGTGACGGGCGGCGAGACGATGCGCGCTCCGGCTGGCGGCCGCGCGTTGCGCGACGACGGCGTGCTGCCGCGGCACCCCGCAGCCTACGGCTATGGTGGGCCGGATGCGATGCGCTATCCCGATGGCGATCCCTATTCGGGCAATAGCCCCGAGGCGTCGGCACCGCGTACGCGCCTCGCCGCCCTCCCCCCGCAGGCCGCTCCTCAGGAGGCCACGATCGGCCGCGCGATGGACCCGCGCTACGAGCGCCAGGTCGTCGAGTTTTCCGGCAGCCAGCGTCCAGGCTCGATCGTGATCGATACGAACGCCAAATATCTCTATCTCGTGCAGGGCGGCGGCCGCGCCGTCCGCTACGGCATCGGCGTCGGCCGGCCCGGTTTCCTCTGGCACGGCACCAAGACGATCAGCGCCAAGCGCGAATGGCCGGATTGGACGCCGCCCGCCGAGATGCTGCTGCGTCGTCCCGACCTGCCGCGTCACATGGCAGGCGGACCGGCCAACCCGCTCGGCGCCCGCGCCATGTATCTCGGCTCGTCGCTCTACCGCATCCACGGCACCAACGAGCCGCATACGATCGGCCAGGCGGTGTCTTCGGGCTGCATTCGGATGATGAACGAGGACGTCATCGATCTCTACGAGCGCACCCCCGTGGGAACGCGCGTCGAAGTGATCTGACGACCGGCTTTCCGAAAGAAAGCCCCGGCGCGGATCTCTCCACGCCGGGGCTTTTCTATTCTGTTTCGTGCGATACGGGCGACTGCGATCAGACCCAGTCGTCGTCCCCACCGCCTCCGAAGTCGCCGCCCGAGTCACTGTCGAACGAGGCGTCGTCGAAGTTGCCGGAATCGCTGCCGCCGCCGAGCGCCGAGCCGAGATCCTGGTTGTCGCCGCCGCTACCGAAGAAGTTGTTCTCGGTGATGTTGTCGCCACCGCCGAGGCCCGCCGCCGCGGCGCTGCCGAGATGCGAGTGGCCGCCCGCGAAGGCGTTCGACAATGCGCTGCCGAGGAGCATGCCGCCGGCCGCGCCCGCGGCCATCGGAAGAGCCGTCGCGAGGAAGCCGCCGCCCCTTGCCGGGGCCTGCTGAGCCTGCCCACCCCAGGGACCGCCCTGCTGCGGACCGCCATAGGCCGGCTGTCCGCCATAGCCGCCCTGCTGCGGATATCCCTGTTGAGGGTACCCCTGCTGCGGACCACCCTGGTTGCCCCAGGGCTGTCCGGCCGGACGCTGCTGCGGCTGCTGGTCCGGGCGCGCGCCACCGCCGAAGATGCTGGACAGGAAGCCGCCACCGCCCTGCGGCTGCTGCTGCGCCTGCTGCCTGGTCTGTTCGAGCTGCTGGTTCAGGCTCTTGATCGCCTCTTCCTGCACGTAGATCAGCTGAGCCATGGCGTAAGGCGCATAGGGCTGGCTGCGCAGCTTGTCGGCAATGAAGCGCTCGGCGTCGGCGTCGCGCGGCTGGTTCCCAGCCTGCTCCAACCGCTGGAAGATGCCGTTGATGATGTCGCGTTCTTCGCTGTTCATAGGCCGTCCTCCTGAGGGCGGGCGGCAGCAAGGCCACCGCATGACGCCTCAGAGATGGGGGGCTGCGACAGCTTTGTCAGGGGTCTCCGCAAACTTTGGCCTGCGCTCAGGGGCCGCGGGATGAAAATCGCCGGTGGCCGCCGCGGTTGGCATAGGCCCGAAACGGCGGAAGCCCGGCCGTGAGGCCGGGCTTCCTGAGCGATACCGAAGCGGCAGAGCTTGATCGGGCACGACCGCGAGGATCGCCCCCCAAGTTCGGTCTTAGTACGAGCCGAACTTGTAGTTGATGCCGGCGCGGACGACAGCGAACTCGGTGTCGCGGACACGCGAGCCGCCGGAGGCGACGACGACGCCCGGGCTGGAGGTGGTGACGAGCGCACCAGCGTTGTTGACGGCGAAGGCGCCGGCGCTGGCGTTGCTGTTGCGATCGAGGTTCACGTACAGACCTTCGACCTTGAGGGTCACGGCCGACGAGCGGAAGAAGTTCAGGAACGAGTCGGTCGGGAGAGCGTACTCGATACCACCGCCTGCGACCCAACCGGTCTGGAAGTCGTTCGAGGACACGCCCGTGCCGAACTGGCTGCCGCCGCCGCTGCCGTAAGCGAAACCGCCGGTGCCGTACACCAGGGTGCGGTCGAAGGCGTAGCCGAGGCGGCCGCGAACGGTGCCGAAGTAGTCGAGGCCCGAGAGGCCGTTCGGGTTGAACACGGCCTGCGCAGCGAGCGGGCCGGTCGAGACGAAGCGGTTCCGCTCACGACCGAAATCGGCGTACTGGGCGTCAGCCTCAACACCGATCACGAAGCCCGAGCCCGGGGTGAACTGGTAGTTGTAGCCGATCTGACCACCGCCGACGAAACCGTCGTTGCTGCGGTTGCCCGGGAAAGCGATCGCGGCGGTCGTGCCCGGCAGGACCAGCGTGCTGGCGCCGTTGACGCCGAGGACGGTCGGGCCGTTGTTGTCAGACGTGCCGAAGCCGTAACCGGCGTTGAAACCGGCGTAGAAGCCCGTCCAGGTGAAGACCGGAACCGGCGTGAAGACCGGCGGGGGCGCAGCGCGGCGCGGCAGGTCGGCAGCGAAGGCCGAGCCAGCGAGAGCGATAGCAGCGAAGGCCGTCGTGGCCCGGAGGAAAGATTTCATCGTACTGGTCCCTTTTACTCTGCACCGATCCACCCTGAGGGCCGGTCCGGCGCGGTTCCCCGTATCTATTCCAGCAACCGAGGGGATGCTGTTGCGCTGCAACCACGCCAGCCGTCCCGAAGGCGGCCCCTTTGTGGCAGTGGTTGCCGATCCCTTGGTCACTTGAGGCTAAAACGCCACCAAACGGTCAAGGTTGCCTTACCGCCGAGCTTTTTTCCCCTGTTTTGTTGGACAAGTTGTCGCAGGGGTGGAACCCGTACGGCCAAGTTCCGAGAGCGTGATACCAAGCTGGTAGGAGCCTGCGATGTGCGGTGCCGCACCCGAATTCCGGCTCCGAGATCACGGGGTCAGGGCGATTGCCGAGATCAGCCGGCCATAATCGGCCTCGCCGCGATGGGTCGTGCGCCGGTAGCTGTAGAAGCGCTCGTCGTCGGCATAGGTGCATGCACCGAGGATGACGGCCTCGCCGACACCAGCTTCCTCCAAGCGATTCAGAATGAAGCCCGGCAGATCGAACTGCGCGTGCCCGGGCCGCTCGCCCTCGGCGAAGAAACGCTCGGAGCCCGGCGCCTCCGCGCGGAAGCGCTCGACGAAGTCTTGTCCGACCTCATAGGCGGGCTGCGAGATGGTCGGCCCGAGCACGGCGACGATCCGGCTCCGATCCGCACCGAGTTCCTCCATGGCGGCGACCGTGTTTGCGATCACGCCAGTCAGCGCGCCTTTCCAGCCGGCATGAGCCGCGCCGACGACGCGGCCCTCGGGATCGGCGAACAGGATCGGCCCGCAATCGGCCGTGGCGATGCCCAGCGCGAGCCCCGGAACCCGCGTGACCATTGCGTCGGCCTGCGGACGTTCGTCGAGCGGGAACGGCGCCTCGACGGTCACCACCCGGTTCGAATGCACCTGATAGAGACTGACCAGGGCATCCTTCGGCAGGGCGAGCTGGGCGCACATCCGCCCCCGGTTCTCGGCGACGCAGGCTGCCTCGTCGCGGGAACCGATGCCGCCATTGAGCGAGGCGTAAAGCCCCTCCGAGACGCCGCCCTGACGGGTGAAGAAAGCGTGCCGCACATAAGAGTGCGAAGAGAGTTCGGGCGCTTCGATGAACATGGCGGGTCCGGGGCGATCGATCGTTGCGAGGGCCGTGGTCACGCCGATGCCGGAAAGCCGGGCAGCGCGTCGAGCGAGGAATGGCTGATGCAGAGCACCTTGAACAGGGAGCCCATGCCGCGCCGCGCCGGGTCGGTCAGCCGCGCATGGGCCGCTTCGATCGCCTCGGCCTGAGCCGGCGTCGCGCGCTGCTTCAGCCGGTCGGCGCGCAGGCGCAGGCCGAGGGCGCCCAGAAAATCGCGCTGGCCGACGGGACCGTGGATGCGCGCACCTTCGGCGGAAGCGGCGGAAGCGAGTGCGGCGAAATCGACATGGGTTGTGAGGTCGGCCTCGCCAGGCGCCTCCAGCGGATCGACGAAACGATGGCTGGCGAGCGCCTGCAACGTGTCGCCGAAGCCTGGGCGGACATGGCCGTAATCGATCGCGAGCAAAGCGCCACCCTGGCGGACGAACCGTCCAGCGAGTGTGCGCGCGGTTGCGAGCGCCGCACTCGGCACGGTCAACACGACACCGACGGGTGCATCACGAGTGATCGTCCTATCCGGCTCGGGGGACAGGCCGCGCACCAGACGCGTTCCATCGGCCGAGAGGCCGACCAGCCGCTCGCACCATCCGGTCTCCCGCCGCTCGAACTGCCTGACGGGCAGTGCATCGAAGAACTCGTTGGCGACGAAGATCGCAGGACCGTCGGGAAGGGTGTCGATGGCCTCGTGCCAGTGCGGCGAGACCCCGGAGAGACGATCCTCCTGGAGTGCGCGCAGAACCGGGCTGGTCTCGACGAGGTGGAGATCGATCGCGGCACCGGGTGCGGCAGAGCGCAGGGCCCGCACGGCATCCACCATCAGCGTTCCGCGGCCCGGACCCAGCTCGACGAGATCCAGCCTCTCGGGTGATCCCATCGCGGCGCGGGTTGCGGCGATCCAAACACCGATCAGCTCGCCGAACATCTGGCTGATCTCAGGCGCGGTGATGAAGTCGCCGCCGCGTCCGAGGGGATCGCGCGTCCGGTAATAGCCGTGGACCGGGTGGCCGAGGCAAAGGGCCATGTACCGGTCGAGGCCGATCGGGCCGTTCTCACGGATCTCGGCCGCGATCTCCGCGAAGAGCGGCGTCGGCTCTGGGCTGGTAGTGGTCAGATCTGTCCCGCCTCGGCCTGAACCTCGACCTCGGGATGACGCGGCCGGGTGACGCCGCGTGCAGCGAGCACGATGTACATGATCCCCACGATGGCCATGGGCACGCACAGGAGCATGCCCATGGTGATGCCTCCACCGAGCGCGCCGACCTCGCGTCCGAACAGGAAGCCGAGTTGCGGATCGGGTTCGCGGAAGAACTCACAGAAGGTCCTAGTGATGGCGTAGCCGAGGACGAAGATGCCGCCTAGGAGCCCTGGCTTGCGGAAGCCGAACCGGCGCACGCTGATCGCCATGACGATGAAGAGCAGGAGCCCTTCCGCCGTCGCCTCGAAGAGCTGGCTCGGATAGCGCGGAACATCCCCCCCGGTGGGAAAGACGATGGCGTAGGGAAAGTCGGGTGCCGCCCGGCCCCAGAGCTCCCCGTTCACGAAATTGGCGATGCGTCCGAAGAACAGCCCGATCGGCACCACCACGGAGGCGAGATCCAGCATGGTGTAGCCGTTGAGCCCGCGCCGATGCGCGAACAGCAGGAGAGCGAAGATCGAGCCGAGGAACCCGCCGTGGAACGACATGCCGCCGTTGCGAATCGCGAGGATCTCGGCCGGGTCGTCCATGTACATCGGCAGGTTATAGAAGAGCACGTAGCCGATGCGGCCGCCGAGCACGACGCCGAGCGCCACCCAGACGATCAGGTCGTCGACGTCGCTGAGCTTCGGCCGCTTGACCACACCCCAAAGCGAGTCGGACGCCACCAACTGGCGCGCGTAGAACCAGCCGCCGACGAGTCCGGCGATGTAGGCCAGCGCGTACCACTTCACGATCGGCACGCCGCTGATCGAGATCGCGACGGGATCGATGGCCGGGAACGGGATGGCGAAGAGGGGTGGCATCGGCTGAGGTCCCGGAGCGTCGGGCTATGCGATCGGTCGCGCTGGCCTTGCACCCGCGCCCGCGGAACCGTCAAGCGCGGCGGCCCGTGCTTGCCTCGATGCCTGTAGCGCGGGAAAGCTCCAGCTTTACGACGAAGCGACGAGGGCAGTCGGCTTGTTGAGCAACGTGGAGATGGTGGCGCGTCTGGTCCTGGCGGGCGCGCTCGGCAGCGTGATCGGCTTCGAGCGCGAGCGCTTGCTCTGGGCAGCAGGCCTGCGCACGCACATGCTGGTCTGTGTCGGCGCCTGCCTGATCATGATCGTCTCCGCCTTCGGCTTCGCCGACGTGATGGGCGCCGACAAGATCGTGCTCGATCCCTCCCGCGTCGCGGCCCAGGTCGTCTCGGGCATCGGGTTTCTCGGCGCAGGAACCATTCTCTTACGCGGCGAGGTGGTGAAGGGACTCACCACGGCAGCGAGCCTCTGGGCCGTTGCGGCGATCGGCCTCGCCATCGGCGGCGGCCTCTACGTGGCGGGGATCGCGACCACCGTCATCGTGATCGGCATCCTCGCCGGCGTGAAGCCGATCGAGGAGAAATGGCGGGGGCACATGCAGACACGTGGGCTGCAACTGACCGTGCGGAGCGGGACAATGTCGATCGACACGCTGCACGTGGTCGCCGGCGCCCGCGCCTCCCGCGTGCGTCAGTTCGTGGTCAGGCCAGGCGCGGACCCGGACCACGAGGAGGTCACGGTGTCATTCGTCCGGCTGTCGCAGACGAGCGTCGACGCGATCGCCGCGAAGCTGCGCAAGAACGAAAACGTGATCAGCGTCGCGTCCTCGGACGACTAGCGGCGAGCCGTTCAGACCGAGGCGTCGTCCAGGAACAGCCGGTAGGCCGGGTTGTCGGTCTCGTCGACATAGGGATAGGCGAGCGCGTCCAGCGCCGCGTCGAAGCGGGCACGCTCGGCCGGCGGCACGTCGATCCCAGCGAGCACACGGCCGTAATCGGCGCCGTGGTTGCGGTAGTGGAACAGCGTGATGTTGAACCCGTCGCCGAGCGCCTCGAGGAACTTCATCAGAGCCCCCGGCCGCTCCGGAAACTGGAAACGGTAGAGCCGCTCGTCGGGCAGCCCCTGAGCGCGCCCGCCGACCATGTAGCGCACATGGACCTTGGCCATTTCGTTGTCGCTCATGTCGAGCACGCGATAGCCCTCGGCGGTCAGGGAGGCGATCAGCTCGCGCTTCTCCGGCCGGCCGCCGGGCAGGTTGATGCCGACGAAGATCTGCGCCTGTGCATCACGGGCGTAGCGATAGTTGAACTCGGTGATGGCGCGCGGCCCGAGCGCGGCGATGAAGGCGCGGTACGAGCCCGGCCGCTCGGGGATGGTGACGCCGATCAGGACCTCACGCTCCTCGCCGATCTCGGCGCGCTCCGCGATGTGGCGCAGGCGGTCGAAATTGAGGTTGGCACCCGAGGAGATCGCGACGAGCGTTCCGCCGCCGCCGTTCTCGGCCGCCCAGGCCTTGGCGCCGGCGAGACTGAGCGCGCCCGAGGGCTCGGAGACGGCACGGGTGTCGTCGAAGATGTCCTTCACCGCCGCGCACATGGCGTCGGTATCCACCGTGACGATCCCGTCGAGATGCTCGCGGCAGAGCCGAAAGGTCTCCTCGCCGACCTGGCGCACCGCGGTGCCGTCGGCGAAGAGGCCGACGCTCGGCAGCGTGACGAGGCCGCCCGCATCGAATGCCGCCTTCATGCTCGCGGCATCATCCGGCTCGACGCCGATCACCTTGGTCTCGGGCCGCAGGTACTTCACGAAGGTGGCGATGCCGGCCGCGAGGCCGCCGCCGCCGATCGGCACGAAGATCGCCTCGATCGGCCCCGAATGCTGGTGCAGGATCTCCATGCCGATGGTGCCCTGGCCGGCGATCACGTCGGGATCGTCGAAGGGGTGCAGGAAGACCAGGCCCTGCTCGGACTCGAGCCGGCGGGCTTCGCCGAGCGCCTCGTCGAAGTTGTCGCCGAACAGCACGACCTCGGCACCCCGCGCGCGGCAGGCATCGACCTTGATGGCCGGCGTCGTGCCCGGCATCACGATCACCGCGCGCACCCCGAGTTGCGCCGCGCCGAGCGCCACGCCCTGCGCATGGTTGCCCGCCGAGGCGCAGATAACACCGCGCGAGAGCTGTTCGGGCGGCAGTTGCGACATCTTGTTGAAGGCGCCACGCAGCTTGAACGAGAAGACCGGCTGCAGATCCTCGCGCTTGAGCATGACGGGACGGCCGAGGCGCGCCGACAGGCGCGGCATCGGATCGAGCGGGCTCTCCTTGGCAACGTCGTAGACGCGGGCGGAGAGGATCTTCTTGATGTAGTCGGTCACGGCAGGGGAACTTCGCGACGGGGCGGGAGGACTCCGGAGAGCCCGATCTAGTCCCTCCGGCCGCCGGACGCGAGCACCCTGGCGCAGGTCTGCCCTTCAGAGCCGGTCGATCAGCGCCGCAATCCAGACGAGAGCAGCGAGCCCCTGCGCGGCAAAGGCTCCCGCGGAGGCGAGATCCTTGACCACGCCAATGCGGGCGTGCCGGTCGGGATGAAGATGGTCGCAGAGCTTCTCGATCGCGGTGTTGAGAAACTCTGCGCAGAGCATCAGCAGCAGGCTCGCCAGCAGCGCGACGCGCACCCAGAGGCCCGTGCCGAGAAGCAGGGCGGCGGGCAGCCCGAATGCCAGCAGCAGGAGTTCCAGCCGGATCGCGCGCTCCGTGCGGGCTCCGTAGACGAGGCCGCGCCAGGAATTCAGGAAGGCGAAGTAGAGCGCCCTCATGCGGCCGCATCCGGCGCGGAGCGGGCGATCCAGCGCGCCAGGATCGGGCCGGTCAGCAGGACCGTGAACAAGCGAAGCGTCTGCACGCCGAGGACGAAGGAGACATCGGCCTTCGAGCCGACGGCGATGATGGCCACGGAATCGAGGCCGCCGGGGCTGGTCGCCAGGAACGCGGTCAGGAAGTCGATCGGCAGGAGGAAGGTCAGCCCGTATGCCCAGGCGCCGCAGAGCAGGATGATCGCGATGGTCGCGATCAGGATGCCGGGCAGCGCGTGCAGCGTCGTATGCAGGGTCTCGCGCGTGAAACGCAGACCAACATACCAGCCGATCGCTGCATAGGCGGCATCGAGCAGCGGCCCGGGCACCGCGACGCTGGCGATGCCCGTGGCATGCAGGGCCGCGCCGAGCAGCATCGGACCGACGAGGGCGCCGGCCGGCATCCGCAGCATCAGCGCGACGCCTGCGCCGACGGATGCGATCCCGAGGGTCGCGGCGATCGAGGTGAGCGGCAGGAGTGGGGCCGCCACGCTCGCCGGCTCGGCAGAGACGTCGACGAGCAGACGCGCCACGACAGAGGCGGTGAGAACGACGGCCGCGACGCGGACGTACTGCATGAAGGCGACGAGACGCGGATCGGAGCCGTAGGCCTCCGACATCGCCACCATCGCGGCGGCGCCCCCCGGCGCCGAACCCCAGGCCGCAGTCGCACCGGGCAGGACCTGCAGCCGCGTCAGGGTGATGCCCACGACGACGCCGGCCATCACGGTGACCAGCACTGCCGCGACCATCAGGGCGCCGTCGTCGATGATGGTCCGAGCGATCTCGGGCGTCACCGAATGCGCTACGAGGCACCCGATGATCGATTGCGCCGCCAGGAAGAGTGGACGCGGCAGAAGGAGCCGGGCGCCACCGACGCCGAAGCCGATGGCGGCCAGCATGGGCCCGAGCAGCAGCGCCGCGGGGAACCGGGCGTAGCTGAGCGCGATGGCCAAAACGGCGGAGACCGCGAGGAGCCCCATCCAGCGAGCGGGCGTGCGGAGATCGAGCAAGGGCTGCTGCCGCAGGTTCCAGGGAGCGCGCGCGGGAGCACCGCGCCCGGTGCCGCTACACCGCTTGCGAGCGCCTGTCACGGTTCGACGACGTGAGAAGCCCTCTTCCTCAGCCGGTACGACAGAGCCCCGCGAAGCTCGAGCTTCGCGGGGCGTCTTCAGGAAGCCGACTGACTAAAAAAGGCCGGCGCCAAGCGGCGCAGGCCCTTTCCGATTCGGTTACGGGCAGGCGTGCCGCGCGCCGTCATTGCCGAGATAGGTCCCGGTGCGGCGGTCGTAGGATTTGAAGCGGCTGACGCAGTAGGCGACGGATCGGGCCGGCTGGACGGCCTGGGGCTGCCCGACGTCATAGCCTTCCTGATCGTAGCCGTAGGCCGCCGGGGCGTAACCGCCGTAATAGCCGTCGTCGTACCCGTAGCCGTCATAGCCGTAGCCATAACCCAGGCCACCGAGCGCCAAGCCGAGGCCAAGGCCGCCATAGCCCCAACCATAGCGGTTATGGCGACCATGCCAGCGGCCGTTCCAGCCGCGGTTAGCCGCGAAGCCCCGTCCGGCGACACCGGGGTTGAGACCTCGGTTGATACCGCCGCCGACAACGGCGCGCTGGAAGCCGTTATTCACTCCAACGCCACCGATCGCACCCCGCTGGGCACCGATCGCCGAGGCACCACCGAATCCGGCCGGCCTGAAGCCGCCACCGAAATTGCCACCGCGGAAGCCGCCTGCGCCCATTCCGCCCCGGAAGCCACCGCCACCACCGAAGCCGCCGCGGAAACCACCGCCACCGCCGTGGAAACCACCGCCGCCGCCGTGAAATCCTCCGCCACCGAAGCCGCCGCGAGCGTCCGCGGTCGCAGGAACCAGAAGGAGAGCACCGGCCAATGCCACCGATGCCGTCAGGATACGCTTCATCGTCTTCACCACGTTGCGGGAGATGTCCCTTGGGGAAGAAACGCGCCTGAGCTTGGTTTGATCATGCGGCATAACGGTATTTGTTGCCGACGAAGCTCGAAGCGTGGCTTGCTCGATGCCGGTCGGCGTTCGAGAGAGGGTTTATGACGACCTTCGCCGCCTTTATCGGTGCTGCGCTCGCCGAGATCGCAGGTTGCTTCGCCTTCTGGGCCTGGGCGCGGATGAACGCCTCCGCGCTCTGGCTATTGCCGGGCATAGCCTCGCTTCTCGCCTTCGCGAGCCTGCTCACCCTCGCCGATACGGCCGCGGCAGGGCGCGCCTACGCGGCCTATGGCGGGATCTACGTGGTCGCTTCCCTCATCTGGCTGCGCCTCGTCGAAGGCGTCCACCCGGATGGCTGGGACCTCGCGGGTGCAGGGCTTTGCCTCGCTGGGATGGCCGTGATCCTCTACGGACCGCGCGCGGCCTGACCGACATGCAGGTTGCGCCCTGCGCCGAGGCCACAGAGCGCAGCCCCGAGCGCCACGCCGGCGAACAGGATCGTCGGCCAGGCCCAGCCACCGCTGATCTCGTGTGCGAGCCCGAACCCGAAGGGGCCGAGTGAGGCGAGCGTGTAGCCGAAACCCTGCGCCATGGCGGAGAGGGCACCGGTGCTCGCCGCATCGCGCGCTCTCAGAACGATCACCGTCAGGCCGAGCCCGAAACAGCCTCCCAGGGCGAAGCCTTGCACGATCGCCGCCACCACCATGCCTTTCGCCGGGCCGAAGCCGAGCGCCGCGAAGACCACGACGGTGATGAAGAGGCTGCCGACGATCCAGCCGCGCTGATCGCGTGCGCCGGCCGCCAAAATCGGCACCACGAGAGCGCCCGGCGCCTGCGCGAAGGCCGACAGCGCGGTGAGATAGCCGGCATCGACGGCATCGAGCCCGCGTCCCTGCAACAGCGCCGGCAGCCAGCCGAACTGGATGTAGGCCAGCGAGGATTGCAGACCCATGAACCCGGCCACCTGCCAGGCGAGCGGCTCCCGCCAGAGCCGAACTGCCGGCTCCGCGCCCCGGACAGCGGCCGCCGCGGGGCGCAAGCGTGCAAACGGAATCCAGGCGACCACGGCTGCGAGCGCCGGCAGCGCCCAGACGGCGAGTGCGGCAGCCCAACCCTGGCCAAGCCAGTGTTCCAGTGGCACCGTCAGTCCGGCCGCCGTCCCAGCGCCGATGCAGAGTGCCATCGTGTAAAGCCCGGTGGCGCGGCCGGCATGGCGGGAGAAGTCGCGCTTCACGAGCGCCGGCAGCAGAACGCCAGACAGTCCGATCCCGAGCCCGGACAAAGCCGCCCCAGCGAACAGGGCGGGCAGGCCTCCGAGACCACGCAGTAGCAGGCCCGCGAGGACGGCGACGAGCCCCGCGAGAATGCCCACATCGACGCCGAGCCGTCGGATCGCCGGCGGCCCGAAGGCGCCGCCGAGGCCGAGGCACAGCACCGGCAGGGTGGTGAGTAAGGCGGCGGTCGTGGCGGTCGATCCGGTATCGGCCAAGATTTGCGTCAGCAAAGGCCCCACGCTCGTCAGCGCCGGCCGCAGGTTGAACGCAACCAGCATCACAGCGAGGCCGAAGAGGAGCGGGCCGTATCGTCTTGCTTCAGTCGTCGCGTTCATGCGGCACCATTGGCGTCGCGCCGGCGGCCCGCGAAGGCGACGAGGAGGGCGCCGAGCAGCATCGCGGCGAAGGGAGCGTCGCCCAGAAAAGAATAGACGGTGCGGCCGGGGATACGCGCCGGCAGCTCCGCATCGAGCACGCCCTCCTGGCCGAGGGGCAGCGCGGCGACGATGCGTCCATGTGCATCGACCACGGCCGAGATGCCGCTATTGGCGTCGCGCACGAGGGGCAGGCCTTCCTCGACGGCGCGCAGCCGCGCCTGGGCGAAGTGCTGATGTGGCCCCGGCGTGTTGCCGAACCAGGCGTCGTTGGTGAGGTTCAGGATCAGGCCCGGCACCACGGCACCGCCATCCAGCGCGTCGGCCGGCACGATGGCGCCGGGAAAGATCGACTCGTAGCAGATCGTCGCCGCCACCGGCGGCAGGCCCGGCACGGCGAGGATACGCTGGCCCGCCCGCAATCCCGGCGTGAAGCCGCCCGGTACCGACACGAATTGCCGAAGGCCGACCGCCTTCAGAATCGCGTCGAACGGAGCTGGCAGATATTCGCCGAAGGGCACGAGATGCACCTTGTCGTAGATCGGGCCGAGGGTGCCGCCATGCTCGATCGTCAGGATCGCGTTGAAGAACACCGCGTGCTCTCGGGTGAAGGGCTCCTGCGCCCGCGCCGCACCGGTAATCAGGTGCTTGTCCCTGGGCAGCACCGCGCCGATGCGCCCGAGCGTCTGGGGATCGCGCTGGATCAGGAAGGGAAATGCGGATTCCGGCCAGACGATGTGGGTGACGTCGGCGATGCCGCTGCGCTCGGGGGATGTCGCGCGATCGCTGAGCGCGAGATACTTGTCGACGACGGCGTCGCGATGGCCGGGCTCGAACTTGTCATCCTGCTGGATGTTCGGCTGGATCAGGCGCAGTCGTACCCCGGCGATGGTCGCGTCGGGTCCACTCGGGATGCGCCAGGCCCCGAACAGAGCGAGCGCCGCCAGGATCGAGCCGCCGAGGACGAGAGGTCCGAAGCGAGCGCGGGGGCTGGCGCCGGTGGCGAGCGTTGCGGGAGCGGCAGCGATCGGCACGACGATAAGGCTGAGGCCGTAGAGGCCGACGAGCGATGCCCCCTGCATCAGCCAAAGATTGCCGCCGAGCGCCATGCCGACATTGTTCCAGGGAAAGCCGGTGAACAGATGCCCGCGCAGCCACTCGCTGCCGGCAATGGCGAAGGCGAGCGCGAAGAGGCGTCCCGCCCCGCGTGACCAGACGAGCCGGGCCGCCGCGAACCCGAAGGCGTAGAATACGGCGAGCACCGCCGGCAGCCCGACCACGCCGAGGGGCATCGCCCATGCGAACTGATCGGCCTCCACCAGAAAGGCCGCACCGAGCCACCACAGGCCGGCCACGAAGTAGCCGAAGCCCCAGCCCCAACCGACGAGGGCGCAATCCCGGAGTGTTCTCCAGCCGCGAGGGCCGGCACTCGCGCCGTCGATCAGCCAGACGGCCACCGTGAGCGACACGACGAGGGCCGGCAGAATGCCATAGGGCGGCATCGCCAATGCCCCGACCGCACCCGCCAGGACGGCGAGCCCGAACCTCGGCCAACCGTGGCTCAGGATGATGCGATGGGCGATCGCCTCGAGCCAGCCGCCGACGGGCAGACCGGTCTGGGCATCGCTCTTGCGCGCGAGGGTCATGCGAGGCGGATCATCGGACGGCCGAGCTTGGCGTTGAGCCGCTGGGCATTACACGATTCCCAGACTTTGGCTGCCTCCTGCGAGACTCAGCCGCGATCCGACCGTCTCGACCCGCGCTTCGGTGAATCGGCGGAGTACAGCTTCGCTCCAGTTCCGATCGCCACGGCCCTTGGCCTCCTGCCCCGCCTCGCCTTCCGATCAGCGAGGCGCGCGGAGATCGGCGCGTCAGCGGTCTTCAGCCCCCGGCCGCTTGAGCCGGCGGCGGCTCGGCTGACGGAGCTGGCAGCGCCAGGGGCACCACCTGACCGACCTTCGCCTGCCCGCGCTGCAGGCGCAGGCGCTTCACGCGGCGCGGATCGGCATCGAGCACCTCGAATTCGAGTTCGCTCGGTCCAGCGATGATCTCGCCCCGCGAGGGCACGCGGCCCGCGAGCGTGACGATGAGGCCGCCGATCGTGTCGATTTCCTCCGCCATCTCGCCGGCCGAGGCGACCAGGTCGACGCCGGTGGCCTCCGAGACCTCGGCGAGGCCGGCGCGGGCGTCGGCGACATAGGCCTCGGTCTCGCCCTCGACGCGGTTGACGAGTTGGCCCTCGGCCACGTC
This sequence comes from Methylobacterium sp. C25, assembly GCF_021352225.1. Lineage (GTDB taxonomy): Bacteria > Pseudomonadota > Alphaproteobacteria > Rhizobiales > Beijerinckiaceae > Methylobacterium. The sequence continues at coordinate 537,958 of NZ_JAAUVI010000001.1, forward strand.
GTGCTCGTCCTCGATGTCGCCGAGCACCACCTCGATGAGGTCCTCGATCGAGATCAGCCCGTCCGTGCCGCCATACTCGTCGATGACCAGCGCCATGTGGGTGCGCGTCGCCTGCATGCGGACCAGCAAGTCGATCGCCGGCATGGAGGGCGGCACGAACAGGACCGGGCGCTGGATCCGGGTCGAGGCTAGGGTCGCCGACAGATCGACTTTTCCGAGATCGAGATCGCGCACCGCGCGCGCCGGCAGCCGACGTACGCGGGTCGGCGTCGCCGGCTTGTCTTCGGTCGTGGCCGCAGCAGGAGCGGCTGCGCGGCGGGTGGCCGGCTCGGCCTTTGAGGCGAGGTACTCCACGAAGTCGCGGATGTGGACCATGCCGCGCGGGTCGTCGAGCGTCTCGCCATAGACCGGCAGACGCGAATGGCCGGCGGTGCGAAAGAGCTTGAGCAGATCGCCGAGGCTGCTGTCAACCGGCACGGCGACGATGTCGGCCCGGGGTACCATGACGTCGTCGACGCGCACCTTGTGCAGGCCGAGGACGTTCTTGAGCATCGCCCGCTCCAGCGGGGAGAACGAATCCTCGCCCGTATCGGGCTCGGCCAGGGCGTCCTCGATGCCGGTGCGCAGGCTGTCACGTGAGCGCAGGTTGAAGACATTCAGCAGGCGATCGTACCAGGCCTCGCGGGGCTGGGCGTCGGCATCTGCATTGGGCGCGGCCAGGGCCGCGCCGCGACTTCGGTCGTTCGTCATGTCTCTCTTGAATGTCCGAGGCGGAAGTGCCGGTGTCGAAGCGGGTCAGTCGGCGTAGGGATCTGGGATGCCGAGCGTCGCCAGGGCCGCGACTTCGATGGCTTCCATCGCGTCGGCCTCGGCCTCGCCGGTCTCGTGATCCTGCCCGAGCAGGTGAAGAGTGCCATGGACGAGGAGATGCGCGAGGTGGTGGCTGAGCGGCTTCGACTGCTCGGTACTCTCGCGCAGCACCGTGTCATAAGCAAGAACCACGTCGCCGAGCGGCTCCGGCTCTCCCGGCGGCACAGGCTGGTCGGCCGCCGGAAACGAGAGCACGTTGGTGGGCTTGTCCTTGCCGCGCCACGTCTTGTTGAGGTCCTGCACGGTCGCGTCATCGGCGAGCATGACGCTCACCGAGACATGCCCCACATGCGAATCGGGCAGGGCCGAGAGGCCCGCGGTGACGGCCTGCTCGACCAGGGCCTCGAGGTCGGGGACGGCCGCCTGCCAGCGCTCGTCCTCGATGGCGACGTCGATCTCGGGTTGGCTCACGGGCGAGGCTTGTCCGGCGGTGCGAGAGGCGCTGTTAGCGAGCGCACGCCCCTTCCGGCAACAGGCCACGAGACAAGGCTGGCCCGCGAAATGGTCTAGCGACGCTCCATGAAGCGGTTGGCCGGAAGCCGGTAGAGCATCCTCACCAGTGTCGCGCTCTTCACCCGCTTCAGCTTCCAGCGAAGGGAGGTCTCGATCTTGATCGAGCGGGCGTCGAGGCTCACGCGGAGTGCCGAGCGATCGCGCGCCTGCTTGACCGGGTCGGCGTAAAAGCTCGCGAGCTTGCTCGCCCCCATCCCCGGCGTCGCGAGCCAGTGCGGCATGTGGACGTGGCAGAGCCGGTCGACGTCGGTCAGCGCCTTGTCGATGCCGGTTCCGGTGATCGGGCAGCTCGTCGAGAAGGCGTCGCCCACCACCACGAAGCCGTCGCGTTCGTGGTCGCGGACGCGGTAGAGGTCGATCGGGCGCAGCACCACGGGGCCGTCGACGCGGATCTCGCCGAAAGTCTCCTCCAGCGTCGGCATCAGCGCGCGCAGCATGGCTTCCGGGGCGAGCCGGAAATCCCGCGACCAGGCATCCGACGGCGTGCGGTAGACGTAGAGGTTGGCCCGCATCGTGCCACCGACCGGAAACAGCGTCAGGTAGGAGACGCGGTCACCGAACTGCTCCCCCGTCCAGACCAGCGAGGGAAACGGAAAGTCACCCGGCGGGCGCGTCAACGTGAACCCTGCCGCAAGCGTGTGGGCGGGGCTCACCATCTCCTTGCGCAGGCCGAGACCACGACGCACCTCCTCGCCGAGGCCGGTCGCGACGACGAGGAGCCGCGCCGTGAGGTTGCGGCCGTCGCGCAGCCGGACCGTCTGCCGGCTCGGGTTCGTCTCGATGGAATCCGTACGCCCGACGACGATCCGGACCGTGGGCGGCAAGGCGGCGCGGAGACCATCGACCAGGCGCGCGTAGTCGCAGCCGTATTCCCGCCGCGTATTGCGATCGGCGATCCGGCCGAAACGATGCAGCCAGACCCCGTCGAACCCCGTCGTGGCCGCACGCGCCGCCTCGCCGAGCCCCATCTTGTCGAAAAGCCGCATCTGCGGCTCACCGAGCTTTTCCGCGCGGAATTCGGGAGGGTGGCGCTCGTGCTGGGCGATCAGGATGACACGCCGCCCCTGGCGGGCCAGAGCAGAGGCGGCGGCGATGCCAGCAATGCCGGCACCGAGCACGATCACCTCTGCCTCGTCGCCGGTGGCATCCGTCGGCCGTGCGGATTGACCGGGGCTGGATCTCAGGGTGTCTTGCGCCGCCATGACGCCTCTCGCGGATCGTCTGCCATCGCAAGCGACGGCAGCATGGCCCCCGCACCGTCAAACGCCAGTCGCAACGCCTCGGCAAGGGGTGAATCTGCGTAGCTCTTTAATCCCGGAGATAACAAACTCTTGATCCGTCTGCTCTCCCCGAGGCTGGCTGCCCTGCGACGGCACCTGCCCTTGGGGCTGTCCTACATCGCGTCCAGCGGCAGCCTCGTCGCGTCGAGCGCCGCCCAGCTTGTCACCTTCGCGATCCTGGCGCGAGCACTCGGCCCCCACGAGTTCGGCCTCTTCGTGAAGCTCGCCGCGATCACCAACGTCGCCGTGCATGTCTGCGGGATCGGTGCCTCCGACTGCCTGTTGCGCCGGGTGTCGCAGGACAGGGCGATGTATCCGGCCATGCTCGGCCACAACCTCATCCTCATCGGCCTGACCGGCGCGCTCCTCGTCGCCCTCGGCCTCGCGGTGCTGCCATTCTGGATCACGATTAGCCCCGACCCAGTCGTCAATCTGAGCGCGCTGGCACTCTTCCTGATCACGAACGTCGTCCTGGTGCGGCTAACGCTGCTGACGGATCTGATTTTCCTCGGTCATTCGCGCTATGCCTCGGCCAACCGTGCCGTCGTCGGCTACGCGGTGGCGCGAACGGTCACCGCGATCCTCGCCTGTCTCGTCTTCTCGACCGCGAGTCTCGCGCAATGGACGGCTTGGCAGTTCGCCGGCAACCTCGTCGTGGTTGCGGCCTACGCGTGGTGGCTTCGCGGGCTCGGCCGGCCGCGCCTCACGGTCGTGCGCGAGGAGATCCGGCTCGGCCTGTTCTTCTGCTCGCAATTCGTGGCGCGCTCGGTCCGGCAGAACGCCGACCTGTTCATGCTCGGCCTCGTCGCCTCGATCGAAGTGGTCGGCAGCTACGGTGTCGCGCGGCGCATCCTGGACAGCAGCTACCTCACGATCGACGCGCTGAACCGGATCGCGTTTCCCAGCTTCGCCAAGACCAGCCTCGGCGGCATCCACGCCGCGATGCCGAGCGCCCTGCGGCTCCTGCCCGTCGCGCTGGCACTCGGGCTCGCCACCTCGATCGGATTGTTCGTCGTCTCCGGCTACCTGCCCCTGATCTTCGGGCAGGACTACACGTCGCTGACGCGGTTCGTCGGGATCCTCGCCTGGCTTCCGCTCTTCATCGCCGCCTCCTCCATCGCCATGGACGTGCTCGGCGCCTCCAGCCACCAGGGCGAGCGCGCGGCGATCGTCAATGCGACCAATCTCGGCGGCTCGCTGCTCATCGTGTGGTTTTCGTGGTGGCTCCCGCCGAACGGCACGTTCGCCGCCCTCTACATCATCGAGGGCTGCACCGTCGCCGCGGCGTGGCTGATCCTGCTCAGGCTCGTCCGCCGCAGCGCTGCGCGGACGGCGTAGCGGGCTTACGCTGCGTCGAGCGCAGCGACCACCTCGCCCATCAGCGGGCGCGCCGCCGGCTCGGCCTGGCTGCAGGCCCGTTGAAGTTCCTGCAGCGCTGCCGCTGGCGCCGGGCCGAGGGCCAGGAGTTCGCCGAGCAGCAGGCCCCAGGCCCTCACCTCGATCCGCTGAAAGGCCGCGCCGTCCGAACCGGGCGGAAGCCACGAGGCCGCGCCGAAATCGCTGAGGACCGCTTCGCCGGCCTCGCCGTCCCAAAGCAGGTTATGCGCATAGAGGTCGCCGTGCAGCAGGCCGCGCCCGTGCAGGTGAGCGGCAGCCGAGGCAGCGGCCCGGGCGAGCCGCCGCACGGCATCGTCGCCGAGGCACAGGGCCGGGTCGTAGACGTCACGGCTGCAGCTCGCCAAGCTCGGCGGCCCGGCCAGTGCGTGCCAGTGCGATGGCAGCAGGCGCATCGCCAGCCCCTCGACGCCGTCGGGATGCCCCGCCAGCCGGCCGATGCCACTCGCGAGATGAGGGTGTTCTCCAGCAGCCAGGCATGCCGCCACCTCGCGGTCCGGCAGCCCGTCGCTGGTCATGGCGCCCTTGAACAGCTTGAGCGCGATGCTGCGTGTCTCGCCGGCCGCGCGCCAGGAGGCACGGTGGGTGATGCCGGACGCGCCCTCCCCCAGCCGCTCGCCGAGGGTGACATCGTTCCACGATACGGCAGCGACGCCGGCCAGCGGCGTCACGCGTTCCAGCGGATTGCCGGCATAGGACAGCCAGGCGAGACTGGGCAGCGTCGCCAACCAAGCTGGCAGCGCCTCGAAGCGGTTGGCCGCGAGCCGGATCAGCTCGAGACCCCGGGCGTTGGCCAGCCCCTCCGGCAGCGCGCGGAGTCGGTTGCCGGCAAGCAGCAGTTTCTGAAGATGCGGCCGTTCGCCGAGCGCAGCCGGCAGCTCTTCGACGGTATTGTCCGTGAGCGTCAGCCAGCGCAGGGCGGCCGGCAACGCCTCGCCCGGGACTTCGCGCAGCCCGGCGCCGCGCAGGCCGATCTGGCTCAGCGCGGGGCAATCGCCCAGCGCCGGCGGCATCCGCTCGAAACGGTTGCCGGACAGGAAAAGGACGCGCAGCTTCTTCAATCGGCCAAGCTCGGCAGGCAGGCTCGTGAGGTTGCCGCCGCCGAGATCGAGCACCTCCAGGCTGTCGGCCAGGCCGAAAATCTCCTGCGGGAACTCGGCAAGACCGCCAGGTAGGAAGAGTTCCCGCGCTCCCGCGAGATCGCCGCGGCGAAGCGCCGTGAGCGTGTCGGCCCGGCTGGCGCGCACGGGTCCGCTCACGCCACTGGGCGCCGCCGCGGGTTCGGGTTGCGGTCGGCCTCCGCCTCGCCGTGGCTCGCGGCCTCGTAGGCGGTGACGATGCGGCGGACGAGGTCGTGACGCACCACGTCGACGTCGCGGAAACGGACGCGGCCGATGCCCTCGACTCCGTCGAGCACGTTCACCGCTTCGACGAGACCGGATTTCTGGCCGGGCGGCAGGTCGATCTGGCTCGGATCGCCGGTGACGATCATCCGCGAGTTCTCTCCCAGGCGGGTGAGAAACATCTTCATCTGCATCGAGGTGGTGTTCTGCGCCTCATCGAGCAGCACCACGGCGTTGGTCAGCGTGCGTCCGCGCATGAAGGCGAGCGGCGCAATCTCGATGATGCCGGTCTGCAGGCCGCGATCGACGTGGCGCGCCTCCATGAAATCGTAGAGCGCGTCGTAGATCGGCCGCAGATACGGATCGACCTTTTCGCGCATGTCGCCGGGCAAGAAGCCGAGGCGCTCCCCGGCTTCCACCGCGGGGCGCGACAGGATCAGCCGCTCCGCATGCCCCTGTTCCAGCAGCGAAACGGCGTGCCCCACGGCAAGCCAGGTCTTGCCGGTGCCGGCAGGGCCCTCGGCAAAGACGAGTTCCTTGGTCCGCAGCAGCTTGATGTAGTCGCTCTGCGCGGCGTTGCGGGCCCGCACGGCGCCGCGGCGACGGGTGGCGATCTGCTCGAAATGCTCGCGATCCGGCTCGGCCGCGATCTCGGCCGAGGGAAACAGATTGCCCTGGATCGTGACCTCCTGGATCACGCCGTCGACATCGCCGAGCGTCACAGCCGTGCCGCCCTTGCGCACGCGGGCATAGAGCCGCTCGAACACCCGGCGGCCTTTCTCGGCGGCATCGGGCGTACCCTTGATGACGAGGTGGTTGCCGAGCGCCGTCGCCGTCACGTCGATGCGCCGCTCGATATGCGCGACGTTCTGGTCGTATTGGCCGAAAACGAGGCTCGCGAGCCGATTATCCTCGAAGGTCAACGAGACCTCGACGGTCTCGGCCAAGCCGCCCGGCGCGGCTGGTCCCCTCCCCTTCAGGGCCCGCCCGGCGGCGTCATTCGGCACTGGCGAGATCCTTCAAGCGGAATTCCTTCTGTCAGGCAGCAGCCGCATCGGGCAGCAGCTCGCCGAAGAGGCTGTTGGCGCCGCTCCGAGTGATCCTGACCGTCAGCAGGGTACCGATGGTCGATGCCGGCGCATCGATCTGTACCATGAGCAAATGTGGCGTCTTGCCGGCGACCTGCCCAGGGTGGCGTCCGGCTTTCTCGACGAGAACTTCGACGGTCCGACCGACCATGCTCTCGTTGAAGGCGTGGCGCTGCTGGTCGAGGAGGTGCTGCAGCCGGGCGAGGCGCTCGGTCTTCACGGCTTCCGGGATCGCATCCTCGCGCTCGGCAGCGGGCGTGCCGGCGCGGGGGCTGTACTTGAACGAGAAGGCGCTCGCGAAGTCGATGTCGGCGACGAGACGCATGGTCTCCTCGAACTCCGCGTCGGTCTCGCCGGGGAAGCCGACGATGAAATCCGAGGACAGGGCGATGTCGGGCCGCGCCTCGCGAACCCGCGCGATGAGCCGGCGATACTCGTCCGCCGTGTGCTTGCGGTTCATCGCCTGCAGCACGCGGGTCGAGCCCGACTGAACCGGCAGGTGCAGGTAGGGCATCACCAGCGGGTTGTCGCCGTGGGCGGCGATGAGGTCGTCGCCCATGTCGTTGGGGTGGCTCGTGGTGTAGCGCAGCCGCGCGAGCCCCGGCAGGTCGGACAGCGCCCGCATCAGGTCGGCGAGCGTGGCGGAGCCGCCGCCGGGCGCCTCGCCGTGATAGGCATTCACGTTCTGGCCGATCAGGGTGATCTCGCGGACGCCGCCGGCGAGCATCGCCTCGGCCTCGGCACGGATCTGGGCCACAGGCCGCGAGACCTCGGCACCGCGGGTATAGGGCACCACGCAGAAGGCGCAGAACTTGTCGCAGCCTTCCTGGATGGTCAGGAAGCCGGTGACGCCGCGGTTGCGGCGGGCCGGCAACTTCGAAAACTTGTCCTCGATCGGAAACTCGGTGTCGACGACGCGGCGACTGCGAGACTCGGCCAGCAATTCCGGCAGGCGATGATAGCTCTGCGGACCGACCACCACGTCGACGGCCGGCGTGCGGGCCAGGATCTCGCGCCCCTCGGCCTGCGCGACGCAGCCAGCGACGACGATGCGCGTATCGAGCCCGGCCTGGGCCCGCTCTGCCTTCAGCACGCGCAGGCGGCCGACCTCGGAGAAAACCTTCTCGGAAGCCTTCTCCCGGATGTGGCAGGTGTTGAGGACGACGACATCCGCCTCCTCCACCGTTTCCGTCGCGGAATAGCCCTCCGCCGCGAGCAGGTCCGCCATGCGGCCCGCATCGTAGGCGTTCATCTGGCAGCCGTAGGATTTGACGAAGGCTTTCTTCAACGTGGTCCGGCCGTGTTGAGCTCTGCGCCGACGGCCCCGCCGACGGTCGTTTCAGGATATGGAGGCGGCCTTAGCACGCTTTCCGGCTCACGTCGCCGAGGCCGAACCCGGGAGATCACCATCGCCGACCTGACGAAAGATCCCGACTTCTTCGCGCTCCTGGCCGGCAGCCACCAGCGCCTCGTCGGCAGGCCGCTTCTGCCCGACGGCGCGGATGCGCGATGGGCCTACGAGGACGCGCCGTTCGCACTTCTGGCGCACGACACCGATGCCGATCCGCGCTTCGTCTACGCAAACCGCATGGCGCAGCAGAGTTTCGGCTATGGGCTCGGCGAGATGATCGGCATGCCCTCGCGGCTTTCGGCGGAAGCGCCGGATCGCGCCGAGCGTGACCGGCTTCTGGCAGCCGTGGCGCGGGATGGCTACGTCGCCGGCTATTCGGGGATCCGGATTGCCAAGTCGGGCCGTCGCTTCCCGATCGTCGACGTCGTGGTGTGGCAACTGATCGACGAAGCAGGCGTGACCCACGGTCAGGCCGCGACGTATCGGCTGCCGTCGAACGGTTAGAAGCTCGTCTCAGACCGCCGCGATGCCCGGCGCGGAGACGTCGGCGCCCTCGTTGCCGGCCTGGCGGTCGGCGGCTTCGGCGGCGCGGTTGCCCGCCGTCGCCGTCGGACGACCGGCAAGGGCATCGCGGAGCGACCGCCGGACCGCCGCTTCGGCCTGCGCCGTCGCAACCTTGCGGTCGGTGCCGGGTTCGAAGGCGATTGGTGCGCCCCAGACCACGTGGAGATCGATCGCACCGCGCCGCGCGAAGAGGTCGAGATGGGGCGCGAGCTCCATGTCGCCGTACCAGGCGACATCGGGGCGCTCGATCCGCGTCAGCGGCAGGCCGCCGCGCCCGGTATAGGCGAGCGCCAGGGGCTGCAGCCGGATGCGGGCAAGGCCTCCGGTCCCCTCGGTGAGCGCCTCGCGAGCGGCGCCGACCAGGGAGGAGCGGAACGGCAGCAGGCGCAGGCCGTCGCCGGTGGTGCCCTCGGCGAACAGCACGACGAGTTCGCCCGCCGCGAGCCGCTCGCCGATCATCGAATTCACGGTGGCGGTGGCGCCACGCCGCGCCCGATCGATGAACACCGTGCGCTGGAGCCGCGCGAAGGTGCCGATCACCGGCCATCCGGCGATCTCCGACTTCGCCACGAAGGAAAGCGGGCGCAGCGCCCCGAGCACGACGATGTCGAGCCAGGAGACGTGGTTGGCCAGCACCAGCGCGCCCTCCCCCGCCCGCGGCGGCGTGCCGCTCTGGATCACCCGCACCGAAAACAGCCACAGGAAAACGCGGTGCAGCAGGACCGGCAGCCGGCCGGCGAGGCGTCCGCGCCCGTAACGCAGACTCAGCACGTGCGGACCGACGATGAGCGCGAAGAACAGCGCGTAGAACATCATCCGCGCGATGATCCCGATGCGCGCCATGGCGTTCACGCGGTACGCACGCTCAGGCCAGCGTAGCGCGCATAGTCAGCGCCGTGGCGCGGCTGCCGTCGGGCCGCGGATAGTATCCGGTACGCTCGCCGGTCTTGGTGAAGCCGTGACGCGCATAGAGCCGCAGGGCCGGATCGTTGCCCTCGTCCACTTCGAGATGGACGTTGCGCACGCCCGCGAAGCTGAGCGCAGCGAGATGCTCGCGCAGCAGCCGGTGGCTGTGGCCGCCGCCGCGCAGGGCGGGCGAGAGCACGATGGTGAGGATCTCAGCCTCGTCCTCGACCTTGCGGGATAGCGCGAAACCATGGACGCCGTTGCCGCGCCAGAGACCATGCGCCTCGGTGGAACGCTCGCAGAGCATCCGCTCGAATTCATGCGCGTCCCAAGGACGCGCGAAAGCGGTGGCGTGCAGGCGCGAGAGCGCCGAGGCTTGTCCCGGATCGCGCAAGGGCGCGATGTAGGGGGTCGAGCCCCAGGCATCCCACCAGGCGGACCACCAGTCGAGAGCCCAGAAGGGGGACAGGCCGCGCGTCATTGGAGCGCAATCCTCGTATGTTCCTGGGGCTGGGCGTCGGCGCCGCGCAGGTAGAGTGGCCTCGGCAGCGCCTGTTCGGGATCGGCCACGAGGCCGAGCTGGGCGACCCAGGCGATCAGCGGTGCGCCGGTCTCGGCGACGGTGACTTCGAGGCCGCGATCCTTCGCGGCCGCTGCGAGCGCCTGGGCTCCGGAGCCGACCAGGGTAATCCGATCACCGACGATGCGCTCCAGCGCCTCCTCGACGGATAGACGGACGGGCGGCACGGCGACGCCGGCCGAGGCGCTGATCGCCTGCAGATAGACCGAGCCGTGGCGCGCATCGATCGCAGCGACGACCAGGCCCTCGGTCTGCAGAGCGAGTTGCGGTGCGAGCAGCGCCGACAGCGTCGTCACCCCGACGACCGGGATCTTGGCGGCAAGCCCGATGGCGCGCGCCGCCGACAGACCGACCCGCAGCCCGGTATAGCTGCCGGGGCCGACCGTGACCGCGACGCGGTCGAGGGTCTCGAAGCCGCCCTCGACACGCGCCATCACCCGCTCGACAAGCGGAAGAAGCGCCTCGGCATGGCCGCGCGAGAGCGTCATCGACTCCTCGCCGAGCAGCTCTTCGCTCTCGTCGGTGGCGACGCAAGCGGAACAGGCGTCGAGCGCCGTATCGATGGCGAGAATGCGCACTCTGACTCCGTTTCGGGCCGCGGTGCTCGCGATCACCGCCCCTCTGGCACCACGTTTAAGGCAAGAACGGCCGCCCCGTCAGCGCGGGGCGGCCGATTTGAGGTGCATTGACGAGGAAGTGTTGCCGGTGTGCCCGGCGCTTCCTCAGATCGCCTGGACTTCGCGCACGCTCGGCAGGAAGTGGCGGAAGAGATTCTGCACGCCCTGGCGCAGCGTCGCGGTAGAGGACGGACAGCCCGAACAGGCGCCCTTCATCTCGAGGTAGACCACGCCTTCCTTATAGCCGCGGAAGGTGATGTCGCCGCCGTCGCTCGCCACGGCCGGACGCACGCGGGTCTCGAGCAGGTCCTTGATGGTCACGACGATGTCGTGATCGGCCTCCTCGTAGAATTCTTCCGCGCTGCCCTCCTCAAGCACCACACCTTCGGCGAGAATCGGGGCGCCGGACTGGAAGTGCTCCATGATCGCGCCGAGCACGGCGGGCTTCACCTGCGGCCACTCGCTCACACCGTCGGCCTTGGTCACCGAGATGAAGTCGTGCCCGAAATAGACCCCGGAGACGCCGGGCACGTCGAACAGCGCCTTGGCCAGCGGCGAGCGCGCAGCACCCTCCTCATCCTTCGCCTCGAAGGTCGATTCGGGCAGCACCACGCGTCCGGGCAGGAACTTCAGCGTGGCGGGGTTCGGGGTGGCTTCGGTCTGGATGAACATGGCTATCGAAAAATCCTTGTCCGCTGGCGCCGGTTCAAGGCCGGCCGGGAACGGCGCCGGAGCGGTCCGACACCATGTTTCATGTGGACCCGAATGCCGATTTTCTCAACATGGCAGGGCAACGTGCCGAGCTGATCTGCAACGCTCAGCCCCTGTCACGATACCACTCCATGACCGCGGCGTGACAAACGTCCTCGCCTCCTGTATGGCGCACGCCAACTCACAACAGGATGCCGAAATCCTGACGCCCGTTATCCATGAGGGATGGCGCGGCGCGACGGCCGGAGCTTTGCCATGAACATCATCCAGCAGATCGAGCAGGAAGAAGTTGCTCGTCTCGCCAAGACCATTCCCGACTTCCAGGCCGGCGACACGCTCATCGTGAACGTCAAGGTCAAGGAAGGCGAGCGCACCCGCGTCCAGGCCTATGAGGGCGTCTGCATCGCGCGCTCGGGTGGCGGCCTCAACGAGAGCTTCACCGTCCGCAAGATCTCCTACGGCGAGGGCGTCGAGCGCGTGTTTCCCGTGCATGGCCCGCTGATCGACTCGATCAAGGTGGTCCGTCGCGGCAAGGTGCGCCGCGCCAAGCTGTACTACCTGCGCGACCGTCGCGGTAAGTCGGCCCGTATCGTCGAGCGCACCGACCGCACCGCGAAGGCCGCCAAGGCTCCTGCCGCCGCCGAGTGATCGCTCGCGGGCTCCTGTCGCGGAGCCTACGTCCAAGAATACAAAAGCCCGTTCCGATGTCTCGGAGCGGGCTTTTCGTTGCGACCAGATGCGAGATCCAGCCGGAAGAGGCAGACCGAGGTTAGCCTCCTAGCGCCTGCAGCACCTTGCCGCCGGGACGGCCGGTGAGCGGCATGCCGAGGCTGCGCTCGACGGCCTTGATGGCTTCGCGAGTCTTCTCGCCGACCTTGCCGTCCGGCTCGCCGACGTCGAAGCCGCGCTTGGTCAGGCGAACCTGGAGATCGCGACGCTCTGCGCGCGAGAGCGGCGGATCGTCGGTCGGCCAGTCGGCCTGCACACCGGGACGGCCGCGAAGGCGGTCCGAGAGCACGGCGATGGCGAGCCCGTAAGATTCGGCAGCGTTGTAGGAATAGATCGCGTCGAAATTCTTGGTCACCAGAAAGGCCGGTCCGTTCGCGCCGGCGGGCGCCAGGATACCGACGGGACCGGAGGCTGTGAGCGGGCTGCCATCGGCCTTCGTAACGCCCAAGGCGCTCCAGTGCCCGACTGGGTGTTTGCGGGTACGGCCGGCGGCGGCGGTGTTGAAGCCGCGCGGCAGGCGGACCTCGTAGCCCCAGCCCATGCCATTCGACCATTTCGCGGCGCGCAGGAAATTGGCGGTCGAGCCGACGGCATCGGCGGTGGAATCGACGACGTCGCGGCGACCATCGCCGTCGAGGTCGACCGCGAGGCGCTGGTAGGTCGAGGGCATGAACTGGGTCTGGCCGAAGGCGCCGGCCCAGGAGCCGGTGAGGCGCGAGGGCTCGATGTCGCCGCGCTCGATGATCTTGAGCGTCGCGATCAGCTCACCGCGAAAATAGTCGCGACGGCGGCTGCCGGAGCAGGCGAGCGTCGCGAGCGACTGCACCAGCGGCATGGTGCCGAGGTTCTTGCCGAAATTCGACTCGACACCCCAGACGGCGGCGATGACGTGGCGATCGACGCCGTAGCGCTGCTCGGCGGTGGCGAGCGCCTGTGCATTACGGCGCATGGCGGCCTTGCCGTCCTCGACGCGCTCGTCGTCGACGAGGGCGGCCATGTAGTCCCAGATCGGCGTCTTGAACTCGGGCTGCTTCTGCGAAAGCTCGATGACCTTGTCGTCGTATTCGATCCCGCGGGTTGCCGCACGGAAGGTCTGCGCCGAGACGCCGGCCGCTGCGGCCTGATTCTGAATGCCGGCGAGGCAGGAATCGAAGTCGGCTCGTGCGGGGCTTGCTGCGAGGCCGGCGAAGCAGACGAGGGCGGTGATCGTGGCGCGCGAGGTCATCGGAGCGTCTCCTGCCGGCTCTGCCGTCGCCGCACTGTCCGACGACGAACCGAAATTCGTTTCGTCGGATCGTGCTCTGGCTATTCCGCAGATTTAAGGCGCCCGGATGGTAAAGACTTCTCTAACGAAATCTTCTCGAACTCCGGTCTCAGGCCCAGCCCCGCTCCGCGAGCTTGGCCTCGTAGCCGGAGATCGCCGCGCCACGCTCCAGGGTCAGGCCGATCTCGTCGAGACCGTTGAGCAGACTGTGCTTGCGCGCCTCGTCGATGTCGAAATGCAGCGTGCCGCCATCCGGCCCCTTGATGGTCTGGGCGGCGAGGTCGACGGTAAGCGTCGCGTTGGCGCCGCGCTCAGCATCCTCAAACAGTTTTTCCAGATCTTCCGGCGAGACGACGATCGCGAGGATGCCGTTCTTGGCGCAGTTGTTGAAGAAGATGTCGGCGAAGCTCGTCGAGATGACGCAGCGTATGCCGAAATCGGCGAGCGCCCAGGGCGCATGCTCACGCGACGATCCGCATCCGAAATTGTCGCCAGCCACCAGGATCTTGGACTGGCGGTAGGCCGGCTTGTTCAGGATGAAGTCCGGGTTCTCCGAGCCGTCGTCCCGGTAGCGCATCTCCGAAAACAGGCCCTTGCCGAGGCCGGAGCGCTTGATGGTCTTGAGATACTGTTTCGGAATGATGCGGTCGGTATCGACGTTGATGATGCGCATGGGGGCGGCAACGCCCTCCAGAGTCGTGAACTTGTCCATGATCGTCGCCGTCGTGACTGTCGTCGGCTCGCGCCGTTCTGAACCCGCCTTCTAGCAGCGCGCCGAGGCCGTCGGAAGCCGCCCTCGGCTCACGCGTTCTTGCCGAGGATCGCGGCTTTCTCCTCGTCCGTCAGGACGAGCGGGCGGAAATCGGTGGCGACGAGCAACGCGCCCTTCGGGCTGGTCAGGGCGAGAAGTCGCGTCCCCTGTGGGTCGAGCGAGATCGGCTCGCGATAGCGCGACTTTCGATCGTAGACGCCCGGATTCGCCGGCACGATCCCCAGCCGCTGCTTGGAACGACGCAACCCCTCCGGCCCGTCGACTTCGAAAGTGATCTCGCGCGCATATTCGGGGTTCTTGACGTAGCGCGAGGCGATCACGCGCGCCGCGACGGGCTGGGGATCCTTGACCAGGATGCGCCACAGCCGGGCCTCGCGAAGCGCCATCCAGACGCCGAAGGCGATCACGGCGCTGAGAAAGGCCAACCCACCCGTCAACTCGGCGACGGCGATCCAACGCTCCGCAGCGGCGTCGACCATGGCGTTGAGCGCGAGGCTGCGTGGATCGGCCGGGTCGACTTTGGCGACCGGGCGAGGGAGCGGGTTGTCGAGACCGCCGAAGACCAGCGCCGACACTTCCGTCTCCTCGCTCTTGCCTGGCGAAGGCTCGTAGCTCACCGTGAGACTGCACTGCGCGGCGAGGAGGAGATTGCTGCGGCAACCTCCGCGGACGTCCTTCACCGCAACCAGGCGGCCCTCCTTCCAGATCCGCTGATCCTGTAGAATCTCGCGCGACTGGCTGATGCCGATGAATGCGGCTCCGGCAAGCGAGGCGACGACCATGAACGCGCCGAAGTAGAGGGCGCCCTGGGCGCGCCAGCCGGCCTTCAGCGCGATCGGTCGCCGGGGAAAGGCCGCGAGCGGAGCGCTGTCCGTCATGTTTCGGTCTCAAGAACAGTATTCGGAAGGGGCCCAAGGCCGGCGGGATCAAGACCTGTGACCGACCGAACCGTCGAGGACCCCATGTCCGACTCGTCCAACACCTTCAAGAAGGCACCGAAGCGCAAAGGCGACAAAGGCCGTCGGGTCACGATGTCGCCAGAGATGAAGCAGGCCTATGCCGATCTCATCACCAAGCGTGGGGAAGAGGAGGAGACGTATAAGCGCCACCTCCCGCAGAACGAGACCGGCAAGCGCTGAGACACCGGGTCTCGATCACGGCTTTGCTTCACCAAGTCGTGCATTGAGGCATCGAAAGTGCCGTGCCACCGCTCCGCTTGCCGAGTGATCCATGATCGCTCGTGATCGGAGGACGAGACAGCCTGTGACCGCGCCTGGGCAACACCCATCGACCGTCGAAGAGCTCAACGAAGCGCTGCGGCTCTACCGCCGAACCGTCCTCACGGTCATCGCGCTGGGTGTTCTGGGCCTTCCGGCTTGCTGGGGCCTCAGCATTCTCGGCACCTGGCTGAAGCCGCCCTATGGCCTCTACATCTACGGCGAGAGTCTCGCGACATGGGGCCTGATCGTGGTCGTCGGACTGCTGATCGCACAGCTCTGGTGGGGCGGCCGTCAGATCGGGCGCATCCTCAGCGACCCGGTGACGAGCGCCGCGCCCGCGATCGGCGTGATGACAGCACAAACGGTCATCGCCCAGCGCGCGCACGCAATGGGCATGAAATGGACTGGCTTCTTCGGAGACCTGCAACCCGTCCGCAAAGGCTGATCGCCTCGCGGACGGATGTGTTGGCGCGAAGGCCTCAGACCGCCTTCTTCGGGCCGGCCTCGATCACGTCCTCGACGGTGCGCAGTCCGGCCTTGGTCGCGTTGACGAGGCAGGCCATGTTGCCCGGCGGGTGCTGGTTCTTCCACATCTTGGTGTGGGCCTCCGGGATCTTCTCCCAGGGGTAGACCTCGCTCATGCACGGGTCGACGCGGCGGTCGATCACGAAGCGGTTGGCCGAGGCCGCCTGCTTGAGGTGGGCGAAGTGCGAGCCCTGGATACGCTTCTGGCGCATCCAGACGTAGCGGGCGTCGAAGGTGATGTTGTAGCCCGTGGTGCCGGCGCAGAACACGACCATGCCACCGCGCTTCACCACAAGGCAGGAGACCGGGAAGGTCGATTCGCCCGGGTGCTCGAACACCATGTCGACGTCCTTGCCCTTGCCGGTGATCTCCCAGATCGCCTTGCCGAACTTGCGGGCTTCCTTGAGCCAGACGTTGTATTCTTCGGAGTTCACCTTGGGCATCTGGCCCCAGCAGTTGAAGTCCTTGCGGTTGATGACGCCCTTGGCACCGAGGCTCATCACGTAGTCGCGCTTCGATTCGTCCGAGATCACGCCGATGGCGTTCGCGCCCGAAGCCGCGATGAGCTGCACGGCGAACACGCCGAGACCGCCCGAGGCGCCCCAGACGAGGACGTTGTCGGAGGGCTTCAGCTGGTGCGGCGTATGGCCGAACAGCATGCGGTAGGCCGTGGCGAGCGTCAGCGTATAGCAGGCCGCTTCTTCCCAGGTGAGGTGCTTCGGGCGCGGCATCAGCTGGCGCGACTGCACCCGGCAGAACTGCGCGAAGGAGCCGTCCGGCGTCTCGTAGCCCCAGATGCGCTGGGAGTTCGAGAACATCGGGTCGCCGCCGTTGCACTCCTCGTCGTCGCCGTCGTCCTGGTTGCAGTGGATGACGACCTCGTCGCCGACCTTCCACAGCTTCACCTTGGAGCCGACCGCCCAGACGATGCCCGAGGCATCGGAGCCGCCGATATGGATGTCGCACTTGTGCGAATCCATCGGCGAGACCGGCTCACCGAGCGAACCCCACACGTGGTTATAGTTGATGCCGGCAGCCATCACGTAGACGAGCACGTCGTCGTCGCCGAGCGACCAGGTCGGGACGACCTCGACCTCATTGGCGCTCTCCGGCGGCCCGTGGCGGTCCTTGCGAACCACCCAGGCGTACATGTTCTTCGGCACGTGGCCGAGCGGCGGGACCTCGCCGAGATCATAGAGGTCCTTTTTCTCGGTGGACCCACCCGTCCAGGTTTGGGTCACCGCTGCGCTCGATGCCATCTTGGCACTCCTCAGGTACGAAGTTTCGCGTCGCTATAGCGACGTTACCGAGGGTGTCCAAGGGGGCCAAAGGGCTAAGGATAGACGGCAATCCACGTAATCGGGCGTCGCCCGAGACGAGCGGCAAATGAATACAAAATTATCCCCAAAATCAGGGAGAGTTGCGACGCAACGGCAACATGACGAAAGCCGAAACCGCAGCCAGCGGCTTCGCTAATCAGTCACCGGATCGGCTGAGCCCGATACGCTGATCTTCGCGCATGCTCGAATTTCGACCACGTGCGATCCCCACGCGCAAGCGAGCCAGTGGTCGCCGGCTGCAACATCGACACGGGATCACCGGCGAGTGTGCGGCCTTGAGGGATCGGCGGGCCTGCCGTCGCGCCGAGCGACGCCGCAACACTACCGGTCGAACCGTAGCCCTGCGCGTTGGCGGTGGAGATGGTCGCGCCGGTGGCAATCGCCGCGACGGCGGTCAGAACGAGGATACGCTGGCTCATGGACAGCTCCGCTTCGATGTCACTGGCCGATGATGCGATCGGGACCAGCTGAGATGTGAAGCGGATCTGGGACGGCATGGCGTCATTCAAAGTGCGGCGCAACACATCATGCTGCGCGGCACTCTCAAGCCGAATGGCTTGCTAGATGCTGCCGGGCCCCTTGGCGAGGCCGAACAGCGTGAAGAGGTCGCAGGAGAACTTGGCGCCGAGCACGAAGGCGTCCGGGATGGGCTTGGGCCGGAACGGAAAGCGGGTCTGGTCCGGGTTGACGATGTACTGGAGTTGCGGCGTCAGGCGGGCGGCCGGCGAGAGCTGGATGCCGTAGTTCAGTTCCATCATGATCTGTTGGGTGGCGATGTCGCGCGGGTCGAGCCCTTGAGAGGCACGGGCCGCCCGGATGTTGGCGAGGCCGAGCGACGAGTATTTCTGGACCGAGACCACGAAACCGACGGTATCGAAGGGACGGTCCGCAAAGGTGCCGGTCTCCACGGCACCGAGTTCGAGGAAGTAGTCCTGAGTCTGGCGGCCGCCAGTCGACTTCATCGCCACGCCGAACAGGCTCAAGCCCTGCGGCTGCGTCGGATCCGGCCGCCAGACCATCTGGTCGAACCGCGCGTAGACGAGCGAGCGGCCGAATTGCGTGAACGGATCGAGCCCCGAGAACAGAGAAGAGCCTCCAAGGACGTCGCGCACCGGGTCATTGTACTTCGAACGGTCGACCACGGCGCCGATCCCGTAATTGCGCGGCATCAGGTCGTTGTCGAAGGTCGTCGAGTAGCCGACCTCCATCGGGATGACCGCGCCCGTCGCGCCGCGAGTGGACCAGTCGATGCCGTTGTCGGTCGACAGCAGCAGGTTCGGGTTCACCTCGTAGGCGCCGATATGGACAAAGAATTTGCGCTCGTCATCGATCCAGAGCTTGGCGTGGCCGGCCCAGCTCGAAGTCGGGAAGTAGGTGAAGTTCGTGGTCTTGAAGGTGAAGGTCGGCGAGCCGCAGGTCGCGTTGTTCTGGAAGTTGCAATAGAGCGGCGAGCCGAGGAAGGCGCCCTGCCCGTTCAGGCGCCCGACCTCGAAATCCAGCCGGTTGTCGAACAGCTTCTGCTGCCAGCTGAGCTGGGTCAGCCGCGCCGTCTGCCCGCCGCCGTAGATTTCCTGCACCGATGTGTCGTTGCCGATGAAGTCGTTGGACAGGCTGCGGCCGTGGCGCTGGGTGACGATGGAGTGGAGCGAGGCGCCCTCGATCCCAGCGAGCCGGTTCAGGTCAGCGTCGATGCCGAAGAAGATCTGCGCCGAATAGGCCGTGCCCTGCCGGATGCCGCCGATCGGGTTGGCAGCGGATTCGCTCGTGTAGTTGAGCAGGAAGGTCAGGCCGTTGCCGAGATCGAAGGTGCCCGGCGGCAACTTCGCAGGCGCGGCGGTCTGGCCCTGCCGAGAGGCGTTGCCCTGGGCACTGTCAGCAGCGGCGATGCCCTGGCTCTGGCCGCCCCGCGCCGAACGCGGTCTCGCGGCCCGCGCCCTGGCCGGCCCGGGCTTCGGCCGGACGATCGGCGCCTCGGCCCCAGGCGCCCCCGGGGAAGCAGGCTGAGCCGACGCGGGCGTCATGGCGATCGCACAGAGTCCAAAGGCGGATAGACCCGTGAGAAACGCCTTCATCGCATCGCTCCCATCACTTCGTATCGTGCGGGCCGATCTCCGCCGGCGCTCGAATTTATTAACATGCCGCAATCGCGGCTGAACACGCCGCCGGAGCGATACGAACGAAATGCAAAATTATTCCGGTTCGCCTGTGCCCTGAACGCCTCAAGCGCAGCCTGTGTGACCACGCCGCAATCCTGTCCTCTGCTGTTCAAGCCCTGCGAGTTCGTGCAAACGGGAAGCGTCCCCTCCGCCTCCACTCGCCTGCATCCTCTCGTGTCGACACCTGCCCTCGAAGATTTCCGACGCGTCGTCATCAAGGTTGGCTCCGCCCTGCTCGTCGACAGCAGCCGAGGGCGCCTGCGCCATGCCTGGCTCGCGGCGCTTGCCGAAGACATCGCAGAGCTGCATGCGTCAGGCGTCGACGTCGCCGTGGTGTCCTCCGGTGCCATCGCGCTGGGGCGTACCGTGCTCGGCCTGCCACCCGGCCTCCTGCGGCTGGAGGAGAGCCAGGCTTCGGCAGCGGTGGGGCAGATCGCGCTCGCCCGGCATTGGACCGAGGCACTCGGGCATCACGACATCGTCGCAGGCCAGATCCTGGTGACGCCGCGCGACACCGAAGAGCGCCGCCGCTACCTGAATGCGCGCGCCACCGTCCAGAAGCTGCTGGAGGTGCGCGCCGTGCCCGTCGTCAACGAGAACGACACCGTCGCCACCGTCGAGATCCGTTACGGCGACAACGACCGCCTCGCCGCTCGCGTCGCCACCATGATCGGCGCCGACGTGCTGGTGCTCTTCTCCGATGTCGACGGGCTCTACACTGCGCCGCCACATACCGATCCGAATGCACAACACCTGCCTGTGATCGACCGGATCACGCCCGAGATCGAGGCGATGGCTGGCGGACCGGCCTCCGAGCTTTCGCGAGGCGGCATGCGCACCAAGGTCGAGGCTGCCAAGATCGCGGTGGCCGGCGGCACGCACATGGTCATCGCCGACGGCCGCGGAAAAAACCCGTTGCGCGCCATCCGCGAGGGGAAGCGCTCTTCCTGGTTCCTCTCGGCCTCCACCCCGACGGCGGCTCGGAAAACCTGGATCGCCGGGGCGTTGGAGCCGAGCGGCGCGCTCGTCATCGACGATGGCGCCGCTCGCGCCTTGCAGAGCGGCGCAAGCCTGCTGCCCGTCGGCGTCACCGCCGTCGAGGGCGCCTTCGGCAAGGGTGACGCCGTGCTGATCCGCGACAAGTCCGGCCGCGTGCTCGCCCGCGGCCTCGTCTCCTTCGACAGCACCGAGGCCCAGCTCATCATCGGTCGGCCGAGCCGCGAGATCGCCGAGCTGCTCGGCTATTCGGGCCGCAGCGAGATCGTCCATCGCGACGACATGGCGACGGTCGGCCAGATCAATCCTGTCTGAGGCTCCGCGCTGGGCGCAACGGTGCCGTCCCCGGCCTAGGCGCTCCTGGACTTGTTGGGAAAACACCCCACGTGCGATGAGACAGCGAAATATCCTGCGCAACGCACGCGCCACCGATGATGGAAACGGGACAGTGCCTGTTCTGAACCTGCGCTCCGAACTCGCGGACGCCGACGACCTGCCCACACAGATGGCCGAGATCGGCCGCCGGGCTCGCGCTGCGACGCGCGGCATGGCACTCGCGTCCGCTCAGACCAAGGACAATGCGTTGCGCGCCATCGCCGAGCGCATCCGCATCAACGCCGCCGAGATTCTTCGCGAGAACGCGCGCGATGTCAGCGCCGCCAAGGCGGCGGGACAGTCCAACGCCATCATCGACCGGCTCACCCTCGACGAGCGCCGAGTCGCCGGCATCGCCGAAGCGGTGGCCCAGGTCGGAGCGCTGCCCGATCCGATCGGGCGCCAGCTCGCCGCCTTCGAACGGCCGAACGGCTTGATGATCGAACGCATCGCCGTACCGCTCGGCGTCGTCGGCGTGATCTTCGAAAGTCGGCCCAACGTCACGGCCGATGCCGGGGCGCTCTGCCTCAAGGCCGGCAACGCCGCGATCCTGCGCGCCGGCTCCGATTCGCACCGGACCGCGACGGTGATCGCCCGCGCCATGAGCGAGGGCCTCGCCCAGACCGGCCTGCCGGCGGACGCGATCCAGCTCGTGCCGACTCGCGACCGCGCCGCGGTCGGCCTGATGCTGTCCGGCCTCGATGGCTCGATCGACGTGATCGTGCCGCGCGGCGGCCGCAGCCTCGTCGAACGTGTCCAGGCCGAGGCGCGAGTGCCGGTCTTCGCCCATCTCGACGGCATCAACCATGTCTATGTCGCGGCCGGCGCCGATCTCGACATGGCCCGCACGCTGCTCCTCAACAGCAAGATGCGCCGCACCGGCGTCTGCGGCGCGGCCGAGACGTTGCTCGTCGACAAGGCGGTCGCCGAGACGCACCTCAAGCCGCTGGTCGAGGCCCTGCTCGAGTCCGGCTGCGCCGTGCGGGGCGACGAGGCAGTGCGCGCAGTCGATTCCCGTGTCACGGCGGCGGACGAAGCCGACTGGCACACCGAGTATCTCGACGCGATCATCGCGGCGCGTGTCGTCGACGGTCTCGACGCCGCGATCGACCACATCGAGTCCTACGGCTCGCATCACACCGACTGCATCGTCACCGACGACGCGGAGGCGGCCACCCGCTTCCTGGCCGAGGTCGATTCTGCGATCGTTACCCACAATGCCTCGACGCAGTTCGCCGATGGCGGCGAGTTCGGCTTTGGTGCCGAAATCGGCATCGCCACGGGCCGGATGCACGCGCGCGGTCCGGTCGGCGTCGAACAGCTCACCACCTTCAAGTACCGCGTCCACGGCAACGGGCAGACGCGTCCGGTCTGACGCGTTGCGACGACAGGCAATGGAGACGGCGCGCCTGCCGCCGGCTTTGCCCGGCCTTCGGATCGGGCTCTACGGGGGCTCGTTCAACCCGGCCCATGCCGGTCATCTTCATGTTAGCCGCATGGCGCTGAAGCGTCTGCGGCTCGACCGGGTCTGGTGGCTGGTGACGCCCGGCAATCCGCTGAAGGACCGCAACGACCTCGTGCCGCTCGCTGAGCGCATGGCGGCTGCGATGCGCGTGGCCCGCGATCCCCGCATCGCCGTAACAGGGTTCGAGGAGACGATCGGCGCGCGCTTCACCATCGAGACCCTGCGCTGGCTGCGCCGCCACTACCCCTCGGTTCAATTCGTCTGGATCATGGGCGCCGATTCGCTGGCGAGCTTCCACCGCTGGGAGCGTTTTCAGGAAATCGCCTCGCTGATGCCGATCGCCGTGATTGATCGGCCCGGCTACACCCTGTCCGGGCCGAACGCCCCCGGAGCCCGGACGCTCGCCCGCTGGCGCATCGACGAGACCGATGCCCCGCTCCTGGCGGGCCTGCCGCCGCCGGCTTGGGTCTTCCTGCATGGCCCGCGTTCATCCCTGTCATCGACGGCGCTGCGGAACCGTGTATGAAGGCGCGGTTGGCGAGGCGGCATTGAAGTCGGCGGCCAAACCATCCAAGTTTTCGTGACAGAACGACAGCCGCCTCGGACGAGGCCGCGCCTATAGTGGGAACCGATCCGCTGAACGACCAACACGCACAAGAAGCGCAGGCCTCCGAGGATCTGAAGTCCCTCGCGCTGGGCTGTCTCGACGACATGCAGGCCGAGGAGACGATCGCCATCGATCTCGCCGGCAAGACGTCTCTCGCCGACACCATGATCATCGCCTCCGGCCGTAACCACCGCCATGTCGGCGCCATCGCCGACAAGATCCTGCAGGGTCTGAAGAATGGCGGATACGGCACCCCGCGTGTCGAGGGCATGCCGGCCTGCGACTGGGTGCTCATCGATGCGGGCGACCTCCTCGTCCACATCTTCCGTCCAGAGGTGCGCGGCTTCTACAACCTCGAGAAGATCTGGGGCGACGATCGCCCCTCGGCCCATCTCGGCGGCTGAGTCTTAGGCACCGCAGCTCCTTCGATCCGCCGAACGGCACTCATCCCGAGGTGCTGCGCAGCGGCTTCGAAGGATTCCAGGGATCGCCTGACCGGTCTCAGCGCCCTGGCGTGCCCGGAACGCTGTCCCGAAACTCCGCTTCCTGTCGGATCAGCAGCCCGAGCAACGGGTGCCGAAGGTCGAGGATGAAGCGGAAGGCGTCGTCCGTCATGGCGGCATGGGTCACGCTCAGAGCGCCCGGCGAAAGCCAGGCCGGCAGCGTGAGCCGCAGACCCAGCACATCGACAAAATAGCCGCGGCTGCGAAACACCAGCGCTCCATCCTCGACGCCGACGCTCAGCCTCATGCCGATCCCCGCGCCGATATGCTCTTCGAGGCCCGTCGGCCCGGCGAAGCGCTTGGCCGAGTGGATCATCTGCGGAAAGCCGCTCGGCCGGGCATAGAGCCGCGTCCAGATTTGGCCGCCGCCTTGAGGGTCCTCGGTGACCGACACGACGCTCGCCATGCCGACAGCCCGGGAGAGCGGCAGCGGCGCGCCGATGAAGCGCGTCGCCTGGGCCAAGAGCCACCCGGCCCAATTCATCCGCGTCGAGACGACCTGCCCGGCATAGACTGCGCTCGCCCCCTGCGGCAGCCGCTTCGAGAAGCGGCGGCGCACGGCCTCGGGCAGGCAGGCCCATTGCGCTTCCGGGATCAGCGCGCGGAAGCGGAGATCGAGCAGATCCGTCCTGGCCGGTACGGGCGCTGTGGGCGCCGGGCGGCAGCGTGCGAGTGCGGACATCGAACTACCCCTCCGGCTTCGAGGGTAGGAAACGGACGATGCGGCTGCCGAGCTTGATCAGCTTGGCGAGTGTCCCGTGCGGCACGTGCAGCATCTGCGCGTACCAGCCCTCCATCGTCTGCGTGAAATCGAGCATCGCTGTCAGCCGCCGCTGTGCCACTTGGCCGATGGCGGGATCCCCCTCTGCCTGGAGCGCGCACGCGCGCAGAGCCGCGATGGCCGGGTCGATCTCGCGCTCCTTGCGTCCGGCGGCGATCCGCGTCGCCATCTCCCAGAGATCGGTCTCGGCCACGAAGTGATCGCGCCTGTCGCCGAAGACCGGCACCCGCCGGATCAGGTTCCAGCCGGTGAGTTCCCTCAATGAGTTCGAGACGTTCGAGCGGGCGATGCCGAGCGTGTCGGCAATCTCCTCCGCCGTGATCGGCTTCTCGGAGAGGTAGAGCAGGGCGTGGATCTGCGCGACGGAGCGGTTTACGCCCCATTGGCTGCCCAGGTTGCCCCAGTGCATGACGAAGCCCTCGACGGCTGCGGGAAGCTTCCTTTGTTGGTCCGTTATTTCTGTCATGACAGAAATTAGAGACCTGTTCGAGCTGCCCGTCAAGCCATTTCGGGTATGGCGAAGCTCGGCTTATGCCACCGAGAACCGAAACGTCGTCGTCGACACGAACGGCGCGCCAGACCTCAGCACCGTCGAGGGGAAGTCCGGGTGGTTCGGTGCATCCGGAAAGCCCTGCGTCTCGAAGCAGACGCCGTCACCGGAGCGATAGGTGCGTTTCGAGGGGCCGACCAGCGTGCCGTCGAGATTGTTGCCCGTGTAGAGTTGCACGGCCGGCTGGGTCGTCGCGATGTCGAGGCGGCGGCCACTCGACGGCTCGAGGCAGGAGGCGGCCGGTCGCAGGCCGCCGCCGGCATTGCGAAGCACGAAATTGTGGTCGTAGCCCTTGGCCAGCACGATCTGCGGGTCGTCCTGGCGGATGCGCTGGCCAACCGCCGTGGCCTTGCGGAAGTCGAAGGGCGTGCCCTCCACGGAGCGTATCTCGCCGGTGGGGATCTGGCCGGCATCGGTCGGCGTATAGGCATCCGCCGCGATCTCGACGACATGGCCCATCACGTCGCCGGAGCCTTCGCCGGCAAGGTTGAAGTAGCTGTGATTGGTGAGGTTGAGGACGGTCGGCTTGTCCGTGAAGGCGCGGTAATCGATGCGCAACACGCCATCCTCCGGCAGGCTGTAGACCACCTCGAGGTCGAGATTGCCCGGAAAGCCCTCCTCGCCATCGGGGCTGCGCCGCATCAGTACGACGCGCTGGGCATCCGCAGCCTCGATCCGGAAGAGCCGCTTGGCAAAGCCATTCACGCCGCCATGCAAGGTGTTGGGCGGGTTGTTGATCGGCAGCTCATAGGCCGTGCCGTCGAGGGTGAAGCGGCCGCTCGCGATGCGGTTGGCGTAGCGGCCGGCCAGCGCCCCGAAATGCGGGCTCACCGTCTCGTAGCCCTCGACGGAATCGAGGCCGAGCACGATGTTCGCCAGGCGGCCCTGGCGGTCGGGCGTCTCGATCGTGGTGATGATGCCGCCGTAATCGAGTACCTGGACGCGAAAATTGCCGCGCTCCAACGTCAGCCGGCTGACGATCTCGCCGCCCTTGGTCTTGCCGAAGATCTCGCCGGCCATTCGGATCTCCCGCCTGCCACGCTCCCGCGTGGAACATTGCGCGCGAGCCGGCTTCGTCCATGGGCTCGGGACGCCCTGCCCTATTCTTCGGCGAGGACCGGCTGGGGCTCCGACGGCTCGGAGAGTTGCAGGCGATGGAGCCGCGCGTAGGCGCCCCCCGCCGCGACCAAGGTGTCGTGGGTTCCCGTCTCGACGACCCGTCCTGCATCGAGCACTGCGATCAGGCCGGCATCGCGCACGGTTGAGAGGCGATGAGCGATGACGAGCGTCGTGCGCCCCGTCATCAACCGCTCCAGGGCGGCCTGGACGAGCCGCTCAGATTCGGAATCGAGCGCGCTCGTCGCTTCGTCGAGCAGCAGGATCGGCGCATCTTTCAAGAAAGCGCGGGCCAGCGAGACACGTTGGCGCTCACCGCCGGAGAGCCGGCTGCCGGACGGCCCGACGCGAAAGTCGTAGCCTTCGGCAAGCCGCGAGATGAAGCCATGCGCCGCGGCAGCCTCGGCGGCGGCCTCGATCTCGGCACGGCTCGCACCGGGGCGGCCGAAGGCGATGTTGGCGGCGATGGTGTCGTCGAACAGCACGACGTCCTGCGAGACCACGGCAACGGCCTCTCGCAGCGAGGCCAGCGTCACGCGGCGGATGTCCTGGCCGTCGATGAGCACACGGCCCTGCGTGACGTCATAGAGGCGCGGCACGAGGTTGAGCAGCGACGACTTACCCGAGCCCGAACGGCCGACCAGCGCCGTGGTGGTGCCACCCGGCACCGTCAGGTCGATCCCTTCGATGGCCGGCGCGTCCTCGCGGTAGCGGAAATGCAGGTTCTCGAAGCGGATCTCCCCCTTCGTCACCTGCAGAGGCACGGCGTCTGCCGGCTCGCGGATCGTCGCGGGCTCGTCGAGCAGCGCATAGTAGCGGGTCAGGGCGGCGGAGGCCTCCTGCAGGATGGCGTTGAGCGTGCCGAGCGCGCGTGCGGGCTGCGAGGCAAGCAGCAGGGCGGCGACGAAACCCGTGAAATCTCCGACCGTCTTCTCGCCCGACATCACCCGTTGCCCGACCAGCACCAGCACGGCGGCAACTGCAAAGCCGCCGCCGACCTCGAGCAGCGGATCGAGCCGGCCGCGGGTGTTGGCCGCCTTCATCTTGAGCCGGCGCACATGCTGCAGGGCGTCGGCGGCACGGCCTTTCAGATAGCCTTCGAGCGCGTAGGTCTTGGCGACGCGCGCTCCCTGCAGGCTCTCACTGATCAGGCTCGCCATCAGGCCCATCTGCTCCTGCGTGTTGGTGGAGACGCGGCGCAGCTTCTTGCCGACCCGGCCGATCGGCCCGGCGACGAACGGAGCGGTCACGCCGGCCGCGAGGGTCATGATCGGGTCGATCCAGAGCAGGGCGCCGACCAGCGCGATCAGCATGGCGAGGTCGCGCAGCATCACGGTGGAGATGCGGGTCAGCGCCTCCTTGATGAAGGCGAAATCGGTGGTGAAGCGCTGTGTGAACGAGGCGGCGCTCTCGCGACCGAGCTGCGCCATGTCGGCTTCGATCAGGTGCGCATAGAGCGCAGCCTGCATGTCGGCCTCGACCTGGGTGACGACGCGGTTCGTAAGCACGGTCTGGCCGTAGAGCGCGAAGCCTCGCACGGCCGTCACCGCGATGACGACGAAGGGTCCATAGATCAGCGCTCGCTGGTCCTTGGCGTCGAAGGCGTCGAAGGCTGCCTTGATCAGCGTCGGGTACAGGCCAGTCGCAGCCCCGACGATGGCGATCAGCACGAGCACGGCTGCGAGCGTCGCGCGATGCGGCGCCATCCACTCGCGCCAGAGCCGTCCGAGAAGGGGGAGAGTGTCGCCTCTCAGGAGCGGGCGCCGCGCCATGCGTTTCGCGTTTTCCGTGATCCGACCCCGTCGAAGGGACAGCGGTGTTTGCCGCCGCCGCCCCCCGGGATCAAGCGAAACCCGCGAAACGATCAGTCGTTGTGCTTGTCGCCCGGCCCGTCGCCCTCGCCACCGCGATGGCGCCAGCCTCCATGGCCGCCCTCATCGCCACCGCGCCCGCGCAGCGGATGCGCGAGGATCGCAGCGCGTCGCTTCTGACCCTCGTCGAGGGTGGCATAGAGCGGCCCGGTGGCGTCGGCGAGCTTGCGCAGGGCCTCGCCGCGGGCGGTCGCCGCATCGGCCATGGCGCGCAGGCGGGTCGGTGCGTCCTGGGACTTCTCGCCGCGCTCGCGCCAGGCCTGCATCCGGGCCTGCCGCTGCTTGAACATGTCGCGCATGGCCGCCTCGACCGGTGGCCAGAGCTTCTCCTGGTCGGCATTGAGCTTCATGCCGGTGTGGAGCGCGGCGATGCGCGCATCGGCAAAGGCCGCACGGTCTTCGGGGGTCAGCGCGCTCCAGCGCCCGTGCCGATGGCCGGGGCCGTCCCAGCCGTGACGCCCCTCGGCGCTCGCCGAGGCAATGGCGCCAGCACCGGCCAGCCCGGCCAGCATCACCGCAACGATCACACGTTTCGACATGGCGGAACCTCGATCCAACGAATGAACTCACCCCAGGCCGACAGAATGCCCAAGCCCGTGTATCCGGCGTATGTCCGGCACGTTGCGGCTTCGTCACGTTGCGTAACGCGCGACCCGATTGGCAATGTGATAATGTTACATTATCTGACCGAGATCGGTGAGAGGCGGACGGGATCGATGAAGGGCAACCGGCACTTGGGACTTCAGCGAGCGGGGGCGTGGCTGCTGCTGATCCTGGCCGTCCTCGCGCCGGCCGGGGCCTCGGCCGAGGAGCCGATCAAGGCGGTGGCGACCTTCTCGATCCTCGGCGATCTCGTGCGCCAAGTCGGGGGAGACCGCGTCGCCGTCACCAACCTCGTCGGGCCGGATGCCGACGCGCACAGCTTCAGCCCGTCACCGGACGATGCGCGCCGGCTCGCCAGCGCCGACATCGTCTTCGTCAACGGCCTCGGCTTCGAGGGCTGGATGGAGCGGCTGATCCGCGCCTCCGGTACCAAGGCGCCGGTGATCGTCGCGTCGAGCGGGGCGAAAACCATCGCCGGGTCGCGTGATCACGCCGATCATGATCACGGCGATGTCGCGGACAACCATGAAGATCCGCATGCCTGGCAGAGCGTGGCGAACGCCAAACTTTACGTCGCCGCCATCCGCGACGGGCTCTCGCGGATCGACGCCGCCCACGCGGCCACCTACGCCGAGAATGCCAGGGTCTATACCGACAAGCTCGACGCGCTCGATGCGGAAATCCGCATGACGATTGCCGAGATCCCCGAGGCGCGCCGGCGGATCATCACCACGCACGATTCCTTCGGTTACTACACGCAGGCCTATGGCTTGCGATTCGTCGCGCCGCAGGGCCTCTCGACGGACAGCGAGGCCGGCCCGCGGGACGTCGCCCGCATCATACGGCAGATCCGCCAGCAGAAGATCCCGGCGGTCTTCCTGGAATCCATCGCCGATCCGCGCCTGATGCAGCAGATCGCCCGCGAGAGCGGCGCCAAGGTCGGCGGCAAGGTCTATTCGGACGCGCTGAGCGCGGCGGACGGGCCGGCGCCGGGCTATCTCGAGATGATGCGCGCCAATCTCCGGGCGTTCCGCGACGCGCTGGGCTAGCGCGCGGCGTTCAGTCCAGCTTCGCCTCGACCCGGCGCGTGGGTGTGCGGGCCAGCGTCTGGATCACGCGGGGCGGACGGCTCGCCTTCTCGGCGATCTCGGCTTCCTGCTCCTCGATCATCGTCCGGGCGGGCTCGTCGCCGTCGAGGCCGCCGAGGATCTCCATCGGGATGCGGCGGTTCGAGGCGAGGCTGCCATCCTCGAACACCACGTCGAACAGAACGAACCCGCGCTCCTGCGGCTTCGACTTCACGCGCTTGGCCATGGGAGGAGACTCTTTTGATCGATCGCGGCCATCCTTGGCGAGGCCGGCGATACGGAATGCCCGAAACGACGAGACCAATGGGTCTCGCTTCGGGCGCCTGCATAGCCCCGTCCGCGGTCGCCGCCTACCCCGCCCGGCGTCGCGTCTGCTAAGCGCCGGCAGCCATCCTCTTCTCACTCACAGCAAAGCCAACGACGTGAACGACTGGATCCAACGCGATGTCGGCGCGGTGCCCGGCACGCCCGATACGATGCGGCTGATGCAGCGCAGCGACGGCTTCACCATCATGGTGGGCAAGGTCGAGCTGATGAGCGACCTGCTCTGCGCCTCGGAGCGAGCACTGGCGACCCTGGCCTGCGAACGCCTTCGCGACCGTCCGGCCGCGCGCATGCTCATCGGCGGGCTCGGCATGGGTTTCACGCTGCGCGCCGCCCTGGATGGGCTCGGCCCGCAAGCCGGCGTCGTCGTCTCCGAACTCGTCCCCGCCGTCGCCACCTGGGCGCGCGGCCCCCTGGCGCATCTGTTCGAGGGCGCGCTCGACGACCCGCGGGTCGTGCTGCGGCTCGAGGACGTCAACCGCATCATCCAGGAGGCCCCCGCGGCTTACGACGCCATCCTGCTCGACGTCGACAACGGCCCGGAGGGGGCCACGCGGAGACAGAACAGCCGCCTTTACGACGAATGGGGTCTGAAGCGCGCGCGCTGGGCCTTGCGCCCCGGCGGCATCCTGGCGGTCTGGTCCGGCCACCCCGACCGCAAGTTCAAGGCGCGCCTGAAGCGGATGGGGTTCTCCGTGGAGGAGATCCGCATCCGCTCGAACGTCGATAGCGGCCGCCGCCACGTCCTGTGGCTCGCGACGGTGCGCTCCGGGCAGGTCGAGTAGGCCCCTTCGGCTGAATCCACGGAGCGGCTGCCGCCGCTCAGTTCAGGAACCGGTCGGCGCGAAGGCGGGCCACGGCAAGATCGACGAAGGCCCTGACCTTCGCCGGAGCCTGGCGCCCCTCGGCGTAGATGACGTGGATCGGGAGGGGTGGCTCCTCGTAATCGCCGAGCACGATCTGCAGGCGTCCGTCGAGCAGGGCCGGACCGATCTGATAGTGCAGCACCCGCGTCAGGCCCCAGCCTGCCGACACGGCGGAGATCGCGGCTTCGTTCGTGTTGGACTGGAGAACCGCGTCAATCGTCACCCTGTGGTCCCCCCCGAAACGCCATTCCGGCGAAGCCCAGGCACTCGTGGGTGCCGCGATACGGTGGCTCCTCAGGTCGGCCGGGGTCTCGGGAACGCCGTGCTTCTCGAAATAGGACGGCGCGCCGCAGACGACCCGGCGCACCGCGCCGACCTTGACCGCAGTGAAGCCGGAATCCGCGAGGTTCCCGATTCGGATGGCGACGTCGATACCCTCCTCGACGATGTTTACGGAGCGATCCACGAATAGCGTCTGCGCCGCCATGGTCGGGTAGCTGTCGAGGTACTCGGTGACGACGGGCAGGACGTACATGTGCCCGAACAGGAGCGGCGCGGTGATGGAGAGCGTCCCGGACGGCGTCGCGTAGGAGCCGGCAGCGGCAGCCTCCGCCTCGGCGATGTCGGCGAGGATGCGCCGGCAATCCTCGACATAGCGCCCGCCAGCCTCGGTGAGCTTCACCGAACGCGTGGTGCGCACGAACAGGCGCGCGCCGATGGTTTCCTCCAGCGCCGCGATGGCGCGGGTCACGGCCGGAGCGCTCATGTGCATCTGGCGCGCGGTCTCGGCGAAACTCATCGTCTCGGCGACCTTCGCGAAGATGCGCATGGCATGCCAGCGGTCCATCGACTGTCGTTCGCTCCCGGACGAGACTCGGAGCGCGCAGCCGCGCCCTCCGACAGCCCCTATCATCCGGGATGGAACAGCCAATCGGCAAGGCGCGAACACGCGGCTCTCACCGCTAAGGCAGTGGATCACGCCCGAGCGGCCAACTCCTCAATCTCGTCGCAGACGGCCTCGGCGATGCCGAACCGTCGGGCGCGGGCGCGCTCGATCCGCACGCGGTCCCGGTCGCCAGAGGCCGAAGCCAGCGCGAGGGCCAGGGCTGCGGAGGTCCGCATGTCGAAGCTGCGGCCATGCCGGGCGGCGTCGATCTCGGCCCCGGTCATGCCGAGCCGGCAGGCCGCTTTCTCCTGTCGGCGGTGCAGCGCCGGATCGCCGTAACCCGCCGTGAGACCGAGAGCGATCGACAGGCGCACGCGCTCGTCGAGCGTGAAGGAGGACATTGTGGGATTTCCGATCGGCGGCTTCGTGGCTCTGGAGTCAGGTCGCCTGCCGGCCGGAGACGGGGACAATCACACCGGCTCGCCTGTCGCGCGCGATGGCCTCGACGATCTCGGCGTCGCCGAAACCGGCCGCATGGACCGCAGCCATGTCACTCAGGGCGACCGCGCCGCAGACGGGTGGAATCCCGACGGAGGCGGGGAGGCCGCGGATCGCCTCCGGCACCCGGCCGCGATGCCTGTGGAGTGCCTGCAGGAACCACCGGGAGGGGCCGTGCTGCAGGCCGAAGGGAATCGAAAGACGGTGCATGATCTCATCCCCGTTCGAGGCGTCGGCTCCTCTCGAGAGACCGAGGGCAATCGCGAAAAACCTCGTTTTTTCCGCGATTTGACGATGTCAGAGGGCGAGTTGAATGCGGTCCTCGCCCTCGGCCGGCGCAGCCGAGCAGATCAGCACCTCGCCCTCCTCCAGGGGAGCCGTCGGCTCCCGCAGATAGGTGACCTTTCCGGCCAGCAGCCGGGTCTTGCAGGTGCCGCAGGAGCCCGTCCGGCAGCTGAATTCCGGGCTGAGTCCCCGCGCCTCGGCGAGGTCGAGCAGGGACCCGGATTCAGGCGTCCAGCGAGCCTCCTTCGTCGAGTCCATGAACGCCACCGGCACCGGCTTGGTCGAGGGCGGCGGCCAGGACGATACGGGTGCCGCCGCCGGCAGGGTCCGGACCAGCGACGAGGGCCCGAACGCCTCCGCATGGATGCGCTCGTCCGCGATGTTCAGGCCGCGAAGGCCGTCGTAGAGCGCCTGCGTGAACAGCGGCGGCCCGCAGAGGTAGAAGTCGTAATCGGAGAACGGCAGGAAGCGGCCGAGCATCGCCATGTCGATCCGACCGGCGACATCGTAGTCGACGCCCTCCTCGGCGCCCTCCGGATCGCTCAGCACGCGAACGACCCGCACGCCCCCCTGCGCGGCCTCGACGATGGCCTCGAGCTCCCGGTCGAACGGGCGCTCGCTTTTCGAGTGGGCCGCGTAGAACAGGACGGTCGGACGGATGCCGCGGGTGCGCAGGCCCTCGTAGACGACGTGGCGCAGCATCGCGAGCATCGGCGTGATGCCGATGCCGCCGGCGAGCAGCACGGCCGGGCGCTTCTCGCGCGCATCGATCGTGAACATGCCGTTCGGCGCTCGCGCTTCGATGATGTCGCCGACGCGCAGGGTGTCGTGCAGGTGCCGCGAGACCACGCCGTCCCGCTTCACGCTGATGCGGTAGACCGCATCTGACGGCGCGACCGACAGGGTGTAGGTGCGGATGACCGGCTTCTCCGATCCCGGCAGCGTGACGCGGATCGGCAGGTGCTGCCCCGCCTTGTGCGGGAGCAGCCCGGCGCCATCGTCCGGAATCAGGTGGTACGAGCGGATCGCCTGACTCTCGTCGACGATCCGCGCCACCTTCATCGGGCGCCAGCGCGTCGCCAGTTCGGCCGCACGGAGGCGGTCGGCGGCCTGCTGCCAATCGCCGGTCATCAGGGCGTTCGGCGACCAGCCGTCTTTGCGGAACGACCAGCGCAGGGGCAGCGCGCCACGCCGCCGCACGATGCGGCGGGGGCGGAAGCTCCACAGGCGCTCAGCCCCCTGGAAGGCGGCGATCTCGGGCGAGTCGAGGATGACCTCGGCCTCGCCCGTCATCTGTAGCAGGTCGCCCGTCTCGAAATCGGCGAAGACGAGGCCGGCCTTGCCGTTCAGCAGGATGTTGCCGAGCGTCGCGAAGAACAGATTGCCGGCAAAATCGGGGATGGTGAGCGTGCCGTCCTCGGCGATGCGCACGAACCCGGTCTTGCCGCCGCGATGCGAGACGTCGACCTGCCGCCGGTCGTCGCGCTCCGCATAGGAGGCAACGAACAAGGTGTCGGCCGCAGCGATCATCGCGCGGGCCGATGGGTCGAGCGCGACGCTCTCCTCGACGAGGCCGGCGAAGGGCTCGCGCGGGTCGCGGACATAGTCGAGGTCGCGCAGCTGGATGTATTGCGGGCAGTTTCCGAAGCTCTGATCGACGTCGAAGCGGAAGCCTTCGCCGGTCTCGGCGCGGACGATACCGTTCGCGCGGTTGCGGCGTCGGGTGTTCAGCTCGATGCCGAGCAAGCCGATGGCATTGCCTTCCGCCATGCCTTCGGTGGCCGGATCGCTCGCGTCACCCCGTGCGCCGATCTCGAGGATGTGCGCGTCGGGGGACGCGATGAAGCCCGGCCGTCCCGGCAGGATCGTCGCCCAAGGATCGCCCTGGCGATCGACGCTGCCGAGGATGATGAAGGGGATGTGCTCGAAGAAGTCGCGATGCTGGTCCGGCAGGTAGTCCCGGACCACGCGCTGACCGACCTGCTCCATCCGTTCGGCGACGCCGGCCTTCTCCTGGATGGCCTTCTCCCCGGCATGCCAGGTGGCCAGCTTGCTCATCGTCGTCACGTCGCTCATGGCCGTGTCCTCCGATCGGGTGAGACAGGGCGCGCCACCCGGCGCGCCCTGAGCTTCATGTCACGCTGCGGCCGAGAGGCCGGCCGGGGTC
Organism: Methylobacterium sp. C25; assembly: GCF_021352225.1. Taxonomy (GTDB): domain Bacteria; phylum Pseudomonadota; class Alphaproteobacteria; order Rhizobiales; family Beijerinckiaceae; genus Methylobacterium. Next base: position 572,163 of record NZ_JAAUVI010000001.1, read on the forward strand.
TCGACGAAGGAGACGAAGCCCGGCAGCGCCTCGACCCGGCGCAGGAAGGCCGTCACCTTCGGATAACCCGAGAGATCGACATTGCCCTCGGGAGCGCGGGCCACGTAGCTGTAGATCGCCACGTCGGCGATGGTCGGGCGCTCGCCGACGAGCCAGTTGCGGCTGCCGAGATGCGCTTCGAGGCGCCCCAGCAGGGTGTGGGCCCGGCCGATCACTTCCTCGGGGCTGAACTTCGCACCGAAGACGGTGACGAGACGGGCCGCGGCCGGGCCATAGGCCAGCTCGCCGGCGGCAACCGACAGCCAGCGCTGCACGGCAGCCTCGCCCTGCGCATCCGACGGCAGCCAATCGGACCGTCCGAGCTTGCGAGCGATATAGACGAGGATCGCGTTGGAATCGGAGACGACGACGCCGTCATCCTCGAGCACCGGCACCTGGCCGAAGGGGTTCAACGCGAGGAATGCGGGCGACTTATGCGCGCCGGCCATGAGGTCGACCTCGACCAGCTCGTGCGGAACACCGAGCAGCGAAAGGAACAGGCGAGCCCGGTGCGAGTGGCCGGATAGGGGATGGACATGGAGTTTCATCGGTTTGATCCCTGGCTGTCATGGCCGGGATGTCCCCGGGCCGTGATCAGAGAGTGCTCTGGGACCTTGCCGATGATAATGCCCGATCTCGGCAGTTCATTGCTGCGCGAGGCGGAATAATGAATGGAGCGACCGAAGCAGGGACTACCTGATCAGCCCGAGCGCCACCGGCACGAGCATCGCCGTGAGGAACGCGTTCAGCCCCATGGCGATGCCGGCGAAGGTGCCGGCGGTCTCGCTGACCTGGAAGGCGCGGGCAGTGCCGAGGCCGTGGGCCGCAAGCCCGGCGGCGAAGCCACGGGCACGCAGGTCGCGGATCCTCAGGAGGTTGAACAGGGGCGAGACGATGATCGCCCCAACGGCGCCGGTGATCATCACCAGCACGGCGGCGAGGGTCGGATCGCCGCCCAGCGTCTCGACGATGCCTATGGCGACGCCCGTCGTCACCGATTTCGGGGCGATCGCCACGATGATCTCGTGGTTCAGACCGAGCGCCCGGCCGAGCAGAAGGGCGGTGCCGAGCGCCGTGACGCAGCCGACGACCAGGGCCGCGAGCATCGGCAGCAGGGCGCGCATCACGATGGCTCTGCGTTCGTAGAGCGGCAGGGCCAAAGCCACCGTCGCCGGGCCGAGCAGGAAGTGCACGAACTGCGCGCCCTCGAAATAGGTCTGGTAGGGCGTGCCGGTGAGCTTCAGGACAAGCCCGGTCAGCCAGATCGCGTGCAGCACCGGGTTGGCGAACGGGTGGCGTCCGGTCGCCTCGGAGAACCGGTCCGCGATCGTGTAGGCCACGAGCGTCACAGTCAGCCACAGGAGCGGCGTGCGCGAGAGATAGACCCAGAGGGCGAAATCGCCGTTCACGGGCGCTCCTCCGGCGGCCGCACGAGGCGGGAGACCGCGGCGAAGGTCAGCGCCGTGGCCGACAGGGTCAGCACCACGGAGACGAGCAGCACGACGGCGAGCGCGAGGCCGTTCGCCGCCAGCACGTCGAGCCGGCCGACGATGCCGACGCCCGCCGGCACGAACATCAGCGAGAGATGGGCGAGCAGGCCCTTCGCGGTAGTTTCCAGCCCGCCATCGACGAGGGGGCGCGGCAGGATCGTTTCGGCGGCCCGGCGATACCGGTCCCGGATCAGCAGGAAGCCGAACATCAGCGCGGCCCCGAGCACCGGCCCGGGCACAGGCAGACCGCTCGCATGCGCCGCAACCTCGCCGAGGAGTTGGGCGACCAGAATGAGGGCGAGGCTGACGATCACCGCGGGAAGGGGCTCCGCCCGAGATCCGTCACCGGCCCGTGCGGCCAGCCTGCGCCAGCTCCGCCGTGGCCTCGGCCGCCATGCGGGCACCGTCGCGGGCGCGGCCGATGGCGGTCTCGTCGAGGCCCAGCAGTTTGCCGAGCCGCCAGACCAGAGCCTCCTCGAACTCGTGCACGTCGCCATCCGCTCCCGCGACGGACCAGGCCATGGCCAGGATGCGCTCGCGCTCCTCGGTATCGCCCTCCCCGATCAGCTCGACGAGGCTCGACATGTCGCGGGTCTCCGCGTCGAACGCGGCGGCGCGGGCGATCAGCGCCGTCGCCTCGGCCTCCGTCGCCGCGAAGCGGGAGCGCACGAGCCGGGTCAGCCGCTCGGCCTCGGCGGGGTCGAGCACGCCGTCGGCCCGCGCGACGTGGACCAGCAGGGCCGTGGCCGCGAGATGCTCGTCGGCCTGGGCGGCCGTTTCCGCGTCCAGGCGTACGGGCTTGTCGGAGCCGAAGGCCGCCGAGGCGTATGAGATCAGTCGGGCGAACAGCGCCATGGGGGCTCGCGGAGCGTGAGGTGCGCTAACCTTGGGAGGGGCGCCATCGCCGTCAAGCGACGAGGCCGTCCGCGGACGAGATGGCGACGGGGCGTGGCCCTGCTGCATCGCGCGCGGCGGACGGCGGTGGGGAAACCTCGTCCAGGAGCACGGCCTTCTCGGAACTGTCACGAACGGCGGTCTAATCCGGGTCGGAACGACATAACCTGGAACAGCCGAGATGACCGACAACGCAGCCACCATCGAGGCCATCCGCCGCGAGCTGGCGGACAGCTACGACGAGGAGTTCGAGCTGGAACTCGAGGACGACCGCCTCGAGAGCCTCGATGAGGCCGCCGCCGAGCGCAAGGCCAGAGGGCTCGACCGCAAGGTCTATTTCCGCGAACTGCTCCGCCTCCAGCACGAACTCGTCCGGCTGCAGGATTGGGTGAAGAGCCAAAACCTGCGGGTCGTGGTGCTGTTCGAAGGTCGCGATTCCGCCGGCAAGGGCGGCGCGATCAAGCGCATCACCCAGCGCCTCAACCCGCGGATCTGCCGCGTGGCGGCGCTCCCCGCGCCGAGCGAGCGGGAGCGCACGCAATGGTACTTCCAGCGCTACGTCGCCCATCTGCCGGCAGCCGGCGAAATCGTGCTGTTCGACCGCTCCTGGTACAACCGCTCCGGCGTCGAGCGGGTGATGGGTTTCTGCACCGAAAACGACGTGGAAGAGTTCTTCCGCTCCGTGCCCGAATTCGAGCGGATGCTCGTTCGCTCGGGCATCATCCTGGTGAAGTACTGGTTCTCGATCACCGACGAGGAGCAGGAGTTCCGCTTCCAGATGCGCATCCACGATCCGCTGAAGCAGTGGAAGCTCAGCCCGATGGATGTCGAGTCGCGCAGCCGCTGGGAAGACTACACCCGCGCCAAGGAGGAGATGCTGGCCCGCACCCACATTCCCGAGGCGCCCTGGTGGGTGGTCGAGGCGGTGGACAAGAAGCGCGCCCGCCTGAACTGCATCAGCCACCTGCTCGAGCAGATCCCCTACGGCGAGGTTCCGCATCCGCCGGTGAACCTGCCGGACCGCGTCCGCCACGACGACTATATCCGCCACCCGGTCGCGCCGGAGCTGTACGTTCCGGCCAAGTTCTGATCCGGCAGACGCGTCGGCCATGGCCCGCCGGCGCCTGCCCGAACGGCTGCGACACGTCGCAGCCGCCGTCGCGATGGCAGGCGCCCTCTGGGGCGGCGGCCCGGTTCAGGCGCAGCAATCGCAGCTGCCCCTGACCGGCGCCGGCGGCGATCCGCAGACCGCGGTCGCCCAATCGCGCACCTCGGATCAGGTCTCCGTCACCAATGGCGGCTCGATCCAGTCGTCGCTCGGACCCTACGGCGATCCGTTCGGATACCGCGCCTACCTCGCCGAGCGCGGGATCACCTACGTCGTCACCTATATCGGCGAGGGGCTCGCCGACGTGCGCGGCGGCCTGCGCCGCGGCGCGACCTATGGCGGGCGCCTCGACACCTCGCTCGACGTCGACCTCGACAAGCTGGCGGGCTGGAGCGGAGCCCGCTTCCATACCGACTTCTTCCAGATCAACGGCCACGGCCTCAGCCGCAAGTTCGTCGACAACCTGACGACCGTGAGCGGCATCGAGGCGCTGTCGGCGACGCGGCTGTTCGAACTCTGGATCGAGCAGCGCCTGTTCGACGACAAGCTGTCGCTGAAGGTCGGCCAGATCTCGGCCGATACCGAGTTCGCCATCGCCCAGTCGGCGGTGGTGTTTCTCAATGCCGGTTTCGGCTGGCCGAATATCGGCGCCGTCGTGCTGCCGAGCGGCGGCCCGATCTATCCCCTGGCGACCCCGGCGATCCGCGCGAAATACGTGCCCGACGAGCACCTCTCGTTCCAGGCCGGGCTCTTCAACGGCGACCCTGCGGGCGTGCCGGCCGCGGGCGACGTCACCGATCCGCAGCGCCGCAACCCCAGCGGGACGAGCTTCCGGGTGAACGACCCGGCTCTCGCCATCGCCGAGGTCGCCTACGCCTACAGCATCGCCAACGACGCAAAGGGCTTGCCCGGCACGGCGACGCTCGGCGGCTGGCATCATTTCGGCCAATTCGACAGCCCGCGCTTCGACAGTGTCGGCGGCCGCCTTCTGGCCGACCCCCAGGCCAGCGGCTTCGCGCGCCGCTTCCGGGGCGACGACGGCATCTACGCGATCCTGGACCAGACGATCTATCGCGAGCCCGATCACGACGACCAGGGCGCCAGCGTGTTCTTCCGGGTTTCGGCGACACCGTCGGACCGCAACCTGGTCAGCTTCTACCTGGATACGGGCATCGCCTATAAGGGCCTCTTCCCGGACCGCCCGAACGATACGATCGGTCTCGGCCTGCTCTATTCGCGGATCGGCTCGGCCGCCCGCGGCTACGACCGAGACCTCGTCTTCCTCGGACAGGGAACCGGCCCGATCCGCAGCAGCGAGGCGGTCCTGGAGTTAACCTATCAGGCCGAAATCGTGCCGGGCCTGACGGTGCAGCCCGACTTTCAGTACGTGATGCGCCCCGGCGGCGGTCTCGTGGACGATCAGGGCAATCGCATCCGCAACGCCGCCGTCTTCGGCCTGCGCACGACCATCAACTACTGATCGGAACGGTCAACCTCACTCACGCGGCGACCTGATGCCGAGCGCGCGGATCACGCCGAACACCGCCAAAGCGGACACGACGCCGATGACGATCGCGATCGTCGAGCCGTTCTCCAGATCCGAAAGCGGCAAGCCCTTGGTGTTCATCCCGAACAGGCCGGTGACCAGCGTCGGCGGCAGGAAGACCGCCGTGAGGATCGAGAGCGTGTAGATCTGGCGGTTCGACTCCTCGGCGAGGTGCGCGGTCACCTCTTCCTGCATCAGCCGGCTGCGATCGGCGATCATCACCATGTCGCGGTCGAGAGCGTCGAGGCGCTGGGCGATCCGGCTGGCCGTCTTCACCGCGGCCGGCGCGATGTTCTCGTCCTCATCCGCTGCCTCGAGGCGGTGAAACACGGCACGCAGGCCGAGCAGCTGCCGGTGCAGACGCACGGCATCGCGTCGGATCGGACCGAGGCGCCGACGCTCGCCGCGGGTGCGTCCGCGCCGCTCGAGGATGTGGTCCTCGATCGTATCGAGCTCGTCGACGAGGCGCGCGCCCGTGGCGGCCATCGAGGCGATGACGTGGCTGACGAGCGTCTCGAGCAGCGCGATCGGCGCGTTCATGCTCTTGCCCTCGGCCGCAGCCTCACGGACCGCCTCGGGCGCCAGGACGGGATGACGGCGGCCGCTCACCAGGAACTGCGACCCCATCACGAAATGCAGCCGCCCCGCGGCATCCGCGTTCGCTTCCGGGCAGAATTCCTGGACGAGATCCGCCACCACGCCGCCGATATGGCCATCCTCGACCGCGATGCGCTGGTGCTCGTCCGACCCGAAGGCGGAGGCAGCCAGATGGGCTGGCCCGAACCGCCCTTCCGCGATGGCGTCGGTCAGCCGCGCATCGTTCAGATTGAAGTGCAGCCAGAAGAACGACTCGCCGAATTCACCGGGCGCCGGCAGGGGCTCGCCGTGAGGAACGAGATGGCCGAGGCCCGTCTCGTCAAAGCGCATGGCCCAGAGAAGGCCGGGCATGGCCGGCGCGTCGCTCAGAAGGTGTTGCATGGGGATGAGTGCCGGCCGTTCCCGAGGTCTGGAACACCTGCGACGACATCGCAGGCCGGGCGTGTTCCTGGCTCAGCTCCGGCTACACTTTCATGACGGCCGCCGGCGGCTACCGTCCATAGATATCCTCGACGCGGATGATGTCGTCCTCACCCGTATAGGAGCCCACCTGGACCTCGATCAGTTCCAGCGGAATCTTGCCGGGGTTGGTGAGGCGGTGCATCGAGCCGATCGGCAGGTAAACGGNCGGACTTGAACCGATGCAGCGCAACAAGGTGAGCGCCGTCTTCACGCTGGCCAGGGTCGCCGCTGGCCTCGGAGTAGACGAAGACGCCCTGTGCGACATCATCGTCGACATGGACCCTGAGGACGGTCTGATCTGGGTCCACGGCTTGGGCGACGAGGCATGCCCCGCATTGACCCGCGACGGCATCAACAAGGTCAAGGTGCGGATCGCCGCCCACAGAGCGGAAAAAGACCTGCCGCCGCCTAAACCGAAGCCCACGAGTCCTTCACCGGACGGATACCCGCATCCGCGCGATGCGGAACGAGAAAGTCGACACGCCCGCCGCCACCAGCACGATGCTGAAGGAGCTCAGTTCTTTGTTCGAGTGAGCCAAGGATAACAGCCTCGCTGACATCAACCCGCCAAAGGAAGTCAAGTGAATCTGCTATGGCTTATCCATCGAATTTCAGTTCATCACGAATTAAAGGCGGTGCTCAACGCCCGTATATATCCTCGACGCGGATGATGTCGTCCTCACCCGTATAGGAGCCCACCTGGACCTCGATCAGTTCCAGCGGAATCTTGCCGGGGTTGGTGAGGCGGTGCATCGAGCCGATCGGCAGGTAAACGGCCTCGTTCTCGTGCACGAGCACGATTTGCTCGTTCAACGTCACCTCGGCGGTGCCCTTGACCACGACCCAGTGCTCGGCGCGATGGAAGTGCTTCTGCAGCGAGAGCCGGCCGCTTGGCGTGACCATGATCCGCTTCACCTGGAAGCGCTCGCCGATGTCGATGCGCTGATACCAGCCCCAGGGACGGTACATGCGGCGATGCGCATCCGCCTCCGGATGGGCCTTCTGGCGCAAGGTCGTGACGAGGTCCTTGACCTCGCCCGAGCGGGATTTCGAGGCGACGAGAACGGCATCGGGCGTTGCCACGACCACGACGTCGTCGAGGCCGACCACGGTGGTCAGCCCCTCGCCTTCGCTGTGCACGAGACTGTTACTGGTGCCGACGAGCTCGACCCGGCCGCGCACGGCGTTGCCCTGCGCGTCATGATCCAGAACCTTCCAGACCGCGTCCCAGGTGCCGACATCCGACCACGGGAACGAGACGGGTAGCACCCCTGCTCGACTGGTCCGTTCCATGACGGCGTAGTCGATCGAGGTCTTGGGCGCCTTGGCGAAGGCAGCGGCGTCCAGGCGGATGAAGTCGAGGTCGGTGGTCGCTGCCTCAAGCGCAGCGCGGGCGGCGGCGAGAATCTCGGGCACGTGGGCTTCCAGCTCGGCGATCATCACGTCGGCACGGAACAGGAAGTAGCCGGAATTCCACAGGCCGCCCTCGGCGATCAGCCGCTCGGCGCCGGCCGTGTCCGGCTTCTCGACGAAGCGCTCGACTGCGTGGAGTCCGGGCAGGCGGTCTAGGGCCAGACCGGGGCGAACATAGCCGTAATCGCTCGACGGCCGGGTCGGCTCGATGCCAAGGGTCATGATGTGGCCGGCCCCGGCACCCACCGCTGCGTCTCGAGCGGCTCTGCGAAAGGCCTCGGTGTCGCCGATGACATGGTCAGCCGCCAGGATGAGGACGACCGTCTCGGGATCCCGCTTGGCCGCACTGAGCGCGGCAACGGCGACGGCCGCGGCGGAGTCCTGCCGGCTCGGCTCCAGCACGATGTCGGCCGCGACGCCCACCTGTTGAAGCTGTTCGGCGACGATAAAGCGCGAATCCGAGGAAGCGATCACGATCGGCCGTGCGAAGATCGAGGCATCCGTCACGCGCTGGGCCGTAGCCTGGAAAGTCGAGGTCTCGGCATCGACGAGCCGTGAGAATTGCTTCGGCATGCTCTCGCGGGAGGCCGGCCACAACCGCGTGCCGGAACCTCCACACAAAACAACTGGCAATACAGTCCTAGCGGTGCACAAAATCAAAACTCATCAATCATACCCCTAAATAACTTAAATTCCAATCCAATGCACTGCCTATATACCGATTCAAGCTAAAGTAACTATAATCCAAATGAGTTTATATATTGTATTTCAAAACTCCCTATAAAATATTATAAATCGTTCCTGTCGTAAGTCAACTACTGTGCCAACTTTCTTTGATGACGGCAATAATTTCTAACCTCGGATCGATCGTCAAACCGACTGATAAACGGCTCATCAAAATAACTCATTGTTGGTGCTGTTCCCTGAACGCGTGAACCCGTCATCTGAAGGACAATAGCATTGGCTATTACATCACTCTCCCAACTCAGCGTCCTACTACGCATTGCTTTGACCGACTGCGCACGTCGAGTTGCGGCTTGCTCAGCATCGAGCTCTAAAACATGCAGTATAGCATCCGCAATTGATGGCGCATCCTGGTATGCAAGCACTGCCGTGCCATCAGCATAATCAAATAAATTATTATACCGATACAAATCAATAGGAATGCACCCGGCGGCCATCATCTCGAATGGTATGCGAGATGGATTAGTCAGACTCAAGCAAAGCCCGACCGAACATTTATTGTACAGCTCATTGATCTTATTCTGATCAAAGATCAATCCAAGATTTTCAATACCATGCATTGAATTTAATGCAACATTAGAGCCATAGGCATAAATTCGAACAGATGGATCCAGCCTCTTAATCAACGACAGCGCATCCAATGCAGTCTCAGCTAGCCGACGAGGCTTCTCCGGCTGATACAAAAAGCAGATCGCGCGCTCGCGCTTCGTATCAGTTAAACAACGATAGATGTTATGATCCACACCTAGTCCTGACGAAATTGCGACTCCCCCAGTCATGCTTGGAATAAGATGAGACAGCCACCGACCAATAGTAAAATGTGTTAAGCCAAACGAATAACTATTCTCCGCTTTAACATAACCATCGCTCATAGGATTGAAATACGCTTCAAAATCTTGAACGAGGTACCCCTTATGTCTCGCGTTACTTAACTCCGCCACGAACGAAGCTGAATGAGCAACAGTGGCTAGGGCATAGTCCAAATTAATATGTTTGTGCCATTGCGAATGGATGACAACAGATGAATCTTCAAGCCATTCTTCTACTAACTCAAGACCTTCCCCCTCCTGTTCCACAAAACAATGAACCTCGCACCCGAGCCTGCGAATTGCTCTGACCACCGCAAATATTGTCCGGTGTCCTCCTGATCCTGCAATTGGTGCCGGTGCAAATACTCCTACGCGCAACTGTCCAGTGCAAGTACTCCCTCCCAGGCGAGCATAAGTCAACGCGGTCGGACAGGAGATTACTTGTTGCGTCGACTGCCTTTCCCACCACCTGACTACTGCTTCAGAGTTGTACAAAGCTTGTGGCCATCGATGATTCTTCGCAGCATCGGAAATCCTTAAGTGGACTTCAGCGCTTGTGGTATGGTCCAAAATTTCATCGAGAAAGTCATGCCCACCTATTATGTCAACATCTCCCGTCCCAAAAGTCTCGTTATGCTCAAGTGCTAGAAACGCATCAGCGACCTCAGAAGGGGGATTATTGGAGAGATCTAATAATAATGACCTCGAAAATTCCTTGAGACTCGATGATGTGAGTCCGTGTAAGCGAATATATTCGATAACTAGTCCTACGACATGAAGCATTCCCGCCTGTATCGGCTCTATGTATTCCTTAATAACGGCTTCTTCATTCTTCACGATGAGACGTGAGACAATAACTGAATCTGTTTCATCTAGATATTTCAGAACAGATCCGCCTTGCGAATTAAATAACATTTCAAGAGGAGCAACATCGGCGGCAAGCGCTGAAGTTGGGTCGCCGTTCTCATCATACAACCAGCCAAACTTTACGCTGTTCTTGGGTTGCTCATTCAAAAACTTATTAAGTCCCAGGTAATGACCGCGAATAGGCCTCCCCGTTATATGGGCTATATTATCCTGTATCGTGCCTCTCCAACCAATATCAACGACGATCGGTGCGCGATCATGTGAGGCGTCAAAGTTTTTGCTCTTCAAATACCGGAAAAAAACTACTCTTTGATATTCAATCGTCTCGGTGATAATCGATTGAACCCTAGAGTCCATGACAACAGCCATAAAATCGGAATCGAGCCATGGATATTGAATCTTTTTATCAAATTGCACTTGTAGATCACCGCACACGCCTTCCATTAACTTTAGATCTAAGTTAAGGGAAACCGAAAAAGACCTTAAAGATTGCGAGCTATATAAACTCCACATCCGCATAAGATCGCCTGTAAAATTCTGCGATAGCGACGGACCATATGTTGACCGCCGGCTGACCTCCAAAATTTCCAAATTCGGATAAGCTGAAGAATAAGGATCCTCCTGAATTATTTGATTAGCTATTTTTCTGAAAAACACACCCTCTCTTGTAAAGAAGAAAACATCAGATGCACCTTCGCTGATAGCGTCTTCAATAACTGACAATGCAAAACCTATCGCAATAGGCGCTAATCTTGCGCCTACAGCCTCTTTAAACCTCCCCTGACTAACTAATTTCTGGGCAGCGTTCTCTAATATGCTGTAAATTCGAGCCTCATGAGTGAGATTATTACCCGCCGCCCCATCGTCATAAGCAACTTTAAACCAATTAGTTCTGTCGATTTCGATTTTGTTCTTGTACAAGCGAGCGTCGATCCCCGCTTTCCGCGCAGATGTTATATCAGCCTGAATATTATCACCTACATGAACCCAGTGAGACGTACTCTCAATTTCCAAAGCATCCTCTACGACTTTGTACAATTCACCGCTGCGTTTGTTTTTATAGGTTTCAGATGAAACGAACCCATTCATCAAAAGGTTATCAATATTGTGAGATTTCAGAACATTTCTTATAAAATTAGAATCCGTATAGAAATCTGATATGAAGTATATCGGCCTTTTGTATTCAATAAGTGCAGATTTTGCAAGTTCATCTACCCGCGTCGAGCGCCGCTCTGCTGAAAGCTCAAACTGTATCGCGGCTGTATATATTTCCAAATGCCTCGTCTGCGACAAACCATTTTTTAAACTTATTTGAAGCCATCGGGTTACCACATCTTCAAGACGGTATTCCCAGTCTGCGGTTGCAACCTCACGCTCCGCCTCAAATCTGCATCGAAGGAGAGCGTTAGGATCACGAAGATGAGGCAGTATGTCGAGTTTGAACTTTACGCACAAGCTTCGAGAGACCTGTAGTTTGATTTCATCTGGATGACAATCTCTACGTAATATAGTATCCCAAATATCAACTGTAAGAAATGCGGCATCACCAATAAATGGAAATATTTCGGACGAAACGTCGATCGCAGGCACAGGCGTATCGGCTTTCGCTTGCTGCATTATTTCAGCTTTGTTTCGGTAAGGCTTTCTTGCGTCGCTTAACGTGACGCGATATCCGAAACGCCGCTGATCATCCTTGGCCGATGTCGCTTTCATCTTAGAATTCAGAACAAGGTGCGTCAGTAACTCAGATTTTGAGCCTGTGAAAGAACTGTATCGACGGGAATACCATCGCAAATCGACGTTCGGGTGCGGTGGCCGCCCTTCTTCGATGCCATACTTTAGAAAATGAAATAACGGATTTATTTTAACCTTTGAGACGTCAGAATTTTGAGACACATACCAATCAAGATTAAAAAACGGGCTCGGATTAAGGCCGCGCTTCCAGCCAATTGTTAGAAAGTGCAAATATGGGGGAATCTCATTAAAATTTGTTTCAGAATATTCATCATGCGACCTGACACATGTCATGTAATACTGACTATCGAATAGCGGACATGGGTCCCTAAACTCATACTGCCCATGGTTTACAAAATGCCGAAGAGCGTCAGCGTTCGATCCAGATATGTCGTCATACTTTTGTTGATAGAAAATTGGATCAAATAGGTACAGATCGCTTATATTCGCTAATTCTAATCTTTTTATAAACTTGCGCGGGTTTCCAAATAATTTGGTTCTATAAAGTCGCATGCCATTTATTTCGATCATGACTCGCAGTATAGCGAGGCTTGAATGGGCGCGAGATCCATTTGGTTTTATTGGAAATCGCAAGATCAGCTTCGCCATTTAAAGAGTCCTTTTTAACTAGTCTATTTTATCAGTAGAGGTATCTTCGTCAAATAAATTATAAAATTATCGATTGATGTAATTTCGTATTAATCTTTCGTGCTATGTTCAGTATCTCATTTTCTTTCAAATTAAATGTCATTTAGGTCCGGAATCTGTTCGATCTAGACTGCTGCTTACTCGGCCTATAGCGGCTATCGCCTTGGCTTTTGAATGAGCTATCTTGAGGGCGGACTAGCCTTCTCAACGAGCATCAATGAGTCATTGGACCTGACCATCAATGCCCGTCGAGCGAGCGCTCTGCCCGCTTAGCTGCAAGGTTGTCAACACCGGTCGCCGCGTTTGCTACGGTATCGAGAGCTGGGCCCACTCACGTAGCGACGGCCAAGTTGTTATCGTCGCCGCATCAGCTTGGGCTTGCGCCAGGCGGTTCGGTGACTCGGACGGGTGATGATGCAGTCGACTAATGCGTCTGAGGATCGCTTCGGCAGTTTTGTCCAGGTGAAGGGTTTTGGTCCTGATTGTGCCGGGCGATGTATCGTTTGATGGCCGATGATCGAGAACGGCGTCGTCCGGCTGAGCGCGGCGGAGTTCGCGGCACTCCTCGAAGGCTTAGACTGGAAGCGCATCCATGCGGCTCGTCCCGTCAGCGTGCCGAGAGTGGTAAGCTGAGCAAAAAGCCTAGTTGACGGGCTGCATCGCAGTGGTAAGGCACTGACAGATCTGCTCTAATCAAGCTCGTGGCTGCACCTGCTTCGCCCTCGTCCGCCTGCACCAGATCAGCGAGGACGTGTCCGAGCGCCTCGAGGTGGCCAGGGCAGTTCGGGGTGCTAGTCATCAGCCGCCCGCCCTACGCCTACCGTGCCTGCGAAACGCGATCGTGCAGGTTGTGGTACCGGCACGGCTAATCGAGGGCGGCCTGCCCCCCGACGCTCTCGTGGCGCAGGTTCTCGTCTCCAAATACGCCGACCACCTGCCGCTCTAGCGGCAGGTGCAGATTTTCGCCGGCCAGGGCGCCATCTTCGACTGATCACCGCTGGCCGACTGGGTCGGACGCACAGGCTTCTTCCTCCGGCCCGTGCATGAGCGGCTGCTGGAGACGCTGAACCGATCAGGCAAGCTGTTTGCCGACGAGACCACCGCACCGGTGCTCGATCCAGGGCCCGGTCGCACCAAGATCGGCCAACTCTGGGCTGATGCCCGTGACGACCGGCCCTGGGGCGGATCTGATCCGCCGGGCGTTGCCTACGTCTACGCGCCCGACCGCACTGGCGGCCGGCCGATCGCGCATCTGGCGGGGTTCGAAGGCGTGCTGCAACTCGACCGCTATTCCGCCTACGGGGTGCTGGCCAAGGGCGGAGCGGTGCGGCCGGCCTTGCTCAAGCCATGTCCGTCGAGCTTCTACGAACTCGCCGCCGCCTCGCCGATCGCCACGGAGGCGCTGGCGCGCATCGCTGCGCTCTATCGGGTATAGATCGATCCGTGGTCGCCCGGCCGACGAGCGGCGCGCCATGCGCCAGGAGGGAAGCCGGCCGGTCATCGACGCGCTGGAGCCGTGAATGCGCGAGAGGCTCGGCCTCGTCAGCCGCAAGAGTAAGCTCGTCGATGCGATCCGCTACGCCGTTGTCGCGCTGGGCTGGCTTGAGACTGTTCCTCGGCGACGGCCGGGTCGAGATCGACTCCAACATCGTCGAGTGCGCGATCCGGCCCCTGGCCTTAAACCGAATAAACAGATCTTCGCTGGCTCGGACGGCGGCGGCCAGCATTGGGCGGTGATCGCCTCGCTGATCGAAACCTGCGAGCTCGTCGGCGTCGAGCCGCACTCCTATCTCACCGACGTCAGCACCCGGATCGTCGAGGGCCCATCCACAGCGTCGTCTCGACGACCTGCTGCCATGGCCCTCCCGGCGACGCCAGCCCTATTCTGAGCAACCTTTGTGAGGGGCTCACATCCCGAAGCCATGGAAAACCTCTTTCAAGGACTTATGGGTCTTGTCACGTGAGGTGAGGCGCATGTGCAGGGCGACGGGGGCCGCCTTCCAGCGATAGATGGCCGGCAGGGCCGAGGTGTGAAGGGCGGTTCGCACACGGGCGCGCCCACCGCTGATTTGTAACGTTCGCAGCGATGCCGGCGAAGCTTGCTGCCTGTTCGCGCGAGAGGGGGCCGAGTTCGGGCATCAGCACGGCGAGCCGCAGGGCGGTCTTGAGGCCGAGGCCAGGGGGCTAGAGCAGGTCGACGCGATCGCGAGATCGGGCTCGGCCCGAACCGCCGCGACGAGGCGATCGGCCAGCGGTTGCAGGCGCGGATCGGGGGCGGCGCGCCCGGGCTGGCTCTTGATAACGAGTGCTGTGAAGGCGGCCATCAGGGCGGCGTCCAGCCGCTCGATCCTGGCCCGACGCAACTGCATCGTGGCGAAGGCTACGGTCCGCGGCATGCTCGACAACTATGCCGCCGCTCACAAACTCCGGAAGGTACTGGCTTAGCTAGTGCGCCATTCGCGCCGGATCGTCCACTTCACTTAAGACCTCAGCCTCTCTGCTCAGCACTGTCGAAGGCTCCTTCTTGGCCCTGTCGAGCGCCGGGGCAACTTGAACGGCATCGCCGATCTCCAGCCCCCGATCTGCCGCTACATCGCCGAGCACAACGAGCGCGCACGGCCGTTTCGCTTGAAAAAGCCCCAAACGCCATCTCGGCGCCATCAGTCCCCGAACCACCCGCCTGAGTTACTGCACTAATCGCATCGGACAGCTGCTGCAGCCTAGTTACGATGTCAATCAGCATCTTATCCAAGGTTTTTGAACAATTCCCAGCCCGCATCCGTCTTGATAAGGCAAATCATCAGCATTCTCATTTCCATCCACAAACGAATTAATAAGAAAAGGGGTTAGATTCATGCATGCTGCCCATTCCTGGACAGCTGGTAGAACTCCACCATTGGACGAAGCGTCGAAAGCTTTAGCGAATCGAGAAACATCGTGAAGCACCAAGAAACCACCGGGCACTATCTCATTCCACCATAATTCCAGTTCTCGAAGAGTGTGTTCGTACATATGCGAACTATCAATGAAAACGATTTGTGGCTTCCCATCAAGCCATTCGTACGCTCGCTCTGGGCAAACTTTATCTGCGCTATCCATAACTTCGAGTTTGACGATCTGACTTAAATTTGCCAGCTGAATCCATGCTTCAGTGTAATCAGTCATATCCCTATCAATATCAACGCTCCATAATGCGCGATTTTTACCCATTCGCGCTAAAGCAAAACCTAACAACAGCGTACTATATCCAGCATAGTGGCCACACTGAACGACGCGAGATATTCCGTTACCAGATATAAGGCCTAGCAGTAGACTAATTCCCGGAACGCTGATTTCACCCGGGCTTTTAAATTTTTTTCCGGTATCCAGAAACCAGTCAGCCATCAAAGACCATTCAACATCAGTCATACTTTGAAATATCGGAGGCACATAATTGTTCTGTGGCCGTTGGTACCACCAAAATCTGTTATCCGAACGTCCTATAAAGTCGAGCGTTTTTCTCTGCGGCGCTTCACTCATCTAACTTACTCCCTTTTGCTGATATTTGAAACTTATGATCTATAGAACCTACATCTCTTGGCTGGAAGAGACGCAACATTGAACCACAACTATCGTTTCGTGCCTCCCTGAAGTCAATCGCGAAACTTCTAAATATACGCCGACAATTTATTTGCGGCGATCGCTAGGAGGAATTGCAATGCGGTGGGACGACCGTGAATTAAGATAGTTTTCCAAATTCATAAACTATTTGCAACAATTTTTATTTATTAAAAATCTCATTATATTCGTCTATCAAACTTAAATACATGATAAATAAAATAACGAATTAGCTTACTTATTTGCGATATTTATTATGGTAATATAATTGGTCATTATTTTATGATTGCTACCCTTAGCCAGCTGAGACGGCGGCTCATCAGGCGCTTCGATTCGCGAAAAGATAGTTACAATCAGTCCGAAGATCGCCCGGGGCGGGTTCTCCTCAAATTACACGTAATTCGATCAATAACTTGGCGATCTTTTATTATAAAATACTTATCGATTAAGCTGACTCGATTGCGTCTCGGACATCGACCGCCGGGCAATTGTTAGATGGTAGCTCGCAGTGGGTAACGATGCCATTTTGGAGCCATATTATTGATTTATTTGGCTTGCGCTACATGTGGCTGCGAGATTTTTCGAATATTCCTCGATCAGTAAGCGAGAATGCGGAATAAAATATGGATGCCGAAATTGAAGTTCGCGCCTCTCAACTAAGACAGCCTAGCCACGACTCGGTTGATGCCTATCTACGGGTAATCAGTGCTCTAATGTTGCGTGACATGCGAACGCGTTTTTTTGGATCCTATTGGGGCTACGTCGCCCAGGTTCTTTGGCCTGTCGCGCATATGTTTATTATTTCGGGCGCATTGGTATTTCGTAAAGTGCCCGCGCCTTTTGGTGACAGTGTCATGATCTTTGCTGCGTCAGGAGCTGTTCCCGCTCTGGCGTTTCAATATATTGCGAGAGAGATGATGAAAGGCATCCTTCTTAATAGGCCCTTGATCTATTATCCACAAGTGAAAGCTTTTGATGTAATGATTTCAAGAGCCACAATTGAGATAATCGGTAGCTTAATGGGCGTTATTATAATTTTTGTATTATTACTTTGTCTTGGAATTAATCCTATTCCAGAAAATATACCTACCGCAATATCGGGTTATCTGTGTGCGGTCTGTCTTGGCATTGGTATTGGCACAGTAAATTGTGCGATTGTCCAATTTTTTCCCGGATGGCTCCTCGGTTTCATTGGCATTAACATCCTCCTGTATATTTCTGCTGGAGTTTTCTTTCTAGCAACTGATTTTCCCTCCCAGATATATGGAGTGATGAAGTGGAATCCGATACTTCAGCTCGTCGAGTGGGTAAGGCTTGGATATGACCCGTCATTGCCCATAGAAATTGATTATATATATATGTTTATGTGGGTATTTGGATCGCTAACATTTGGTCTTTTGCTTGAGCGTACAGTAAGTCGGCGATCAAGTTAGTTGGTTAATTCAAATATTTTGGAAGACATTACAATAAGTTACTTGGGCTTGCGCGAGGTGAGGCGGTGGCTTAGACGGGTGATGATGCAGTCGACTGATGCCTTTGAGGATGGCTTCGGCGGTTTTGTCCAGGTCAAGGGTTTTGGTCCTGATTGTACCGGGCGATGTATCGTTTGATGGCCGCCTGCAAATCGACGATCCCGGTCAAGGTGCCCCGTTGGAGCGGACAGCGCGTGAGGGCCAAGAAGAAGCCCTAGACGGCGTTTAGCTAGGAAGCCGAGGTCGGGGTGAAGTGGAAGGTCCAGCGCGGTTGGTGCGCGAGCCAGGCGCGGACGTTCGGGTGCTTGTGGGCAGCGTAGTTATTCAGGATCGCGTGAACCTGCCTGTCGGGACGGCTGCTTCGACGGCGTTGAGGAAGCGGATGAACTCACCAGGCCGGTGGCGCTGCATGAATCGGCCCAGCACCGTGCCCTCCAGCACACTGAGAGCGGCAAACAGGGTCGGCCGTGGTGCGTATAGTCGTGAGTTTGGGCGGCCGGATGCCCTGGCTTGAGTGGTAGGTCGGGGCAGTTCCGCTCCAGGGCCTGGATCTGGCTCTCCTCATCCTGAGGCCTTCGAAGGATCGTCGATGGACAGCACGACGGCATGGACCGACGATTCCAAGGGTTCCGGATACGCGACGCCGCTGCGGACACCGCAGTAGGCGGTAGCTGTTCCCGAGTATTCTTGTAGTGTTCCCACGGCTCGACCCTGTTGAGGTCATATCGAAAAGCTTCTTCGGGGGGGCTCGTTGTGGCGGTTGCCGCTTACCGCTTACGCTTCTCGACCGGCCCGTCACATATAGATTGATGCTCGACGTCTCGAAAAAAGAAAGCCGGTCGCGCGATACTTCCGAGCGCACGGCGAACTCTTCCAGTTCGGCGCCGATGTAACCGGCGGCAGATCTTTTCTAGGCCCAGTCAGGTCTCGATTTGTGCGGGATAAGGTGGGATGGGAAGAGCAATTTGTATAGCAGAGGCCAGCTTAACCGCATCATCACGGCCTCTACAGACCAGCCAGAGTTCACTGTGTGCTGAAAAATCGTTGTCGAAGAGCGCTATGAGTGACGATGGTGCCGGGGTCACGTCTGGCCAACGGTAAAGCTCGAAGCCGAGAGCCTCAAAGATCGGCAAGGCTGCAGCAAGGTCCCAAAGTTTATGGTTGTGAACGGTTGCGTCTAGCCGACCCGTCGCCAAAAGTGCCGCATCCGCAATTGCGCTACTTTCACACCATGGAAAGTAGCCTCTCTCATAATCGAACAGGTAGCGCTTCGAGGCTTGGCACAGCCAGCCGACGTGAAAGGTTGGAGTCATGGACGGTTCGAGTGTTTGTAGGTCATCAATGCGCCGACCACCAAGCGTCGGAGCCCAGAGCGCGCTTCCTTCATGTGCTGCGATCAAAATTCCTCGCTGCCCTGCTGGATCGATAGGGCTTTTCGGGAGCTGTCGATCACCGGACCAAGCGGGGAGGATCATGACGCCGGTTCGTGCCCGCCCGTTTCGACATGCCGCAATCATCGTGCCCCATGCAGAGAGGCCTCCGGCATAAGGCTTTGTCCCGTCGATCGGGTCCGCCACAAAGGTCCACTTGTCTTCGCCGATCATCCGAGCCGCCCTATCCCAGCCGATTGTCTCGGCGGTTTCCTCCTCGACGATGCGAACGCCGAAGCGGTCGTGCAGGAGCCGGCTGATGCGGAGGTCGGTCTGGGTGAGCGCTTGCCCGAGTCCCTCTCCCTTGTGCGAAACAACCAGACCCTCGGCGCGGGCGCGCAGCGCCATCTCCGCCGCGTCCTCGGCGAACGTAAGCATCTTATCGAAATAGTCGGCGTCTTGAAATTTGGTCATGCCTCGCTTTAGCGTGCAGCAGTTGCTTGCGCACCCAGCTCTGACTCATATGTCGAACGGCCCGAGTCGCAAGCGGCTTTTGGAGGTGTGATCCTGCCGGGGGCGGTGCAGTCATACGTCCGGCCTTCAATGCAGACCTGAGGACCGCTGGCCATGATCAACTCCGCGATGTCGGATCGCCTTATCGATTTCGCGAGCTCGGTTGTTCATTGAGTCAGGCGGCGTAATAGATATCGGGCGCGTGCCCGTCGTGGACTTCCCTGCTTCTGCACCGTGTTCGTGTTCGGCTACTCTGCCCAGATCTCGTGATCACACCGGGGTCGGCTCCGGCTCCCTGTACGTTCCTCCCTTGGTGGGGAGGGCCCAGATGATCTGGCGAGTGTGACGGCCGCAAGCTTGTAGAGCCTGCGAGCCAGCAGGGCCGTCAGCCAAGCCGGCAACGGCACCCCGCGTTTCGTCTGCTTGATGATCGACTAAGCGCCGACAATGAGGAGCGTCCGGGGCCGACGTTGCTTTGCTTCTAAATCGATCCGAGCCTGTCCTTGCCCCCGCTGGGGATCAGACCTAACGTGAGCCCCAATCAGGTTGCGAAGTCTCGGCCTCGCCTGGAGTCGCTTGGATCGTGGACGGTGGCGCGAACCACGGCATGATCGTCTCGTCAGGATTGAGGCTGGCTGGCGATAGCGCTCAGGCTGCCTCGGCACACGGACCGGTGGCCGGGCGCCAATGCCAGGAAAGAAGCTCGTGCAGGCGCTGCGCCGGGNGGATCACCGGAAGAACGCGCTCGACGCTGACTTCGGACATCAGAACTTGCCGCCCCAAGAGACAGATGATGGTCCGCTAGGCGCCCTCGACGTCCCGGCCTGAGACGTGAACGAGGGAAGCCTGCGGGAGACTGACCCGCTCCGGGACGGACCGGGTCAACTCAGATCCGCCCAAGCAAAAATCGCGCAGGCGCTTCAGCGGGGATTACTCCGCAGCCTGCTGCTTCGCGTAGCCCAGTCTCTCATTCAGCTCGCTCAGCAGCTTGACCGCCGCCTCGGCGATCACCGTGCCGGGCGGGAAGATCGCCGAGGCGCCGGCCGCGTAGAGCGCGTCGTAATCGGCCGGCGGGATCACGCCGCCGATGACGATCATCACATCCTCGCGGCCCTGCTCCGTCAGCGCAGTCTTCAATTCCGGCACCAGCGTGAGATGGCCGGCGGCGAGCGAGGAGACGCCGATGATGTGGACGTCGTTCTCCACCGCCTGGCGCGCAGCCTCGTCCGGCGTGGCGAAGAGCGGTCCGATATCCACGTCGAAGCCGAGATCGGCGAAGGCCGAGGCGATCACCTTCTGGCCGCGATCATGTCCGTCCTGGCCCATCTTGGCGACGAGGATACGCGGGCGGCGCCCGTCGTTCTCCTCGAAGTCCTCGACGAGGTGCCTCACCTGTTCCACCGCCGGCGACATGCCGCCCACCTCCCGCTTGTAGACGCCCGAAATCGAGCGGATCTCGGCACGGTGACGGCCCCAGGCCTTCTCCAGCGCCTCTGAGATTTCGCCGACCGTGGCCTTGGCCCGCGCCGCATTCACGGCGAGTTCGAGCAGGTTCTCGCTCGTGTTCACCGCGTTGGTGAGCGCGGCGAGCGCCGCATCGACATCGGCCTGTTTGCGCTCGGAGCGCAGCCGCTTGAGCTTGTCGATCTGGAGCCGACGAACGTTGCCGTTATCGACACGCAGCAGCTCGATCGCCAGTTCGTCGTCCGGCTTGTACTTGTTGATGCCGACGATGGTCTGGCGCCCGGAATCGATGCGCGCCTGGGCGCGGGCCGCCGCCTCCTCGATACGCAGCTTCGGCACACCGGCCTCGATGGCCTTGGCCATGCCGCCGAGTTCCTCGACCTCCTTGATGTGCTCCCAGGCCCGCTTGGCGATGTCGGCGGTGAGCCGCTCGACATAGTAGGAGCCGCCCCAGGGGTCGATGATGCGGGTGGTGCCGCTCTCCTGCTGCAGGAAGAGTTGGGTGTTGCGGGCGATGCGCGCCGAGAAATCGGTCGGCAGGGCCAGCGCTTCGTCGAGCGCGTTGGTGTGGAGCGACTGCGTGCCGCCCTGCGTCGCCGCCATCGCCTCGATGGCGGTGCGGGTGACGTTGTTGAACACGTCCTGCGCCGTCAGCGACCAGCCCGAAGTCTGGGAGTGCGTGCGCAGCGGCAGCGACTTCTCTTTCTGCGGATCGAACTGCTTGACGAGCTTCGCCCAGATCAGGCGCGCGGCCCGCATCTTGGCGATCTCCATGAAGAAGTTCGTGCCGATTGCCCAGAAGAAGGACAGGCGCGGTGCGAACTGGTCGATGGTCAGACCGGCGGCGAGGCCCGCCTTGATGTATTCGACCCCGTCGGCGAGCGTGTAGGCGAGTTCGAGATCGTTCGTCGCCCCGGCTTCCTGCATGTGATAGCCGGAAATCGAGATCGAGTTGAACTTCGGCATGTTCTTCGAGGTGTAGCCGAAGATATCCGAGATGATCCGCATCGATCCCTTGGGGGGATAGATGTAGGTGTTGCGGACCATGAACTCCTTGAGGATGTCGTTCTGGATCGTGCCGGCGAGCTTTTCGGGCGGCACGCCCTGCTCCTCGGCCGCAACGATGTAGAGGGCGAGGATCGGCAGCACTGCGCCGTTCATCGTCATCGATACGGTCATCTCGTCGAGCGGAATGCCCGAGAAGAGCGTGCGCATGTCGTAGATCGAGTCGATCGCCACGCCCGCCATGCCGACGTCGCCGGAGACGCGGGGGTGGTCGGAATCGTAGCCGCGGTGGGTGGCGAGATCGAAAGCCACCGACAGGCCCTTCTGCCCCGCCGCGAGGTTGCGCCGGTAGAACGCGTTCGAATCCTCGGCCGTCGAGAACCCGGCATATTGCCGGATCGTCCAGGGCTGCGCCGCGTACATTGCCGGGTAGGGGCCGCGCAGATACGGCGCGATTCCCGGGAACGAGCCGACCCCTTCCAGGCCCTCGCGGTCCTCGGGACCATAAAAGCCCTTCACCGGGATGCCCTCGGGGGTCATCCACGGCTCGGAGACCGGGGGCGGCGGAGCGGGGATCGGCTCGGCCGCGTAGGACAGGGTGGTGAAATCGGGAATCCGGGACATCGGCGAACTCTAGTACAGCCTTTGCCCGGTTATAGAAGCTTTGAGGCGGCGGCCAAGCACACCTTATGGTGGAGCGCTAAGGTTGTGCCGAGGCCTTGGCGCCCTTGCCCGGCTTCGGCGCAGGCGGGGTCTCGCCCCAACGCGTCGCATCGATCTTGGCCGTGCCCCAGGTCAGGCCGACGCTGATCGACAGCGGCAACAGCAGGCCGACCTCCGGTGCCGGGGCCAGGCGGATGCGCATGTCGTCGTTTTCCTGCATCCGCTTCACCGACGATCCCTTCGGCCGATGACCCGAGACCGGCACCCAGCGCGCCCGGCAATCGAGCACGGGCCCGCGATAGGGCCCCTTGGTGACGGTGCTCACGCTGCCCCGGGAGAGCACGATGTCCACGCGCGTCAGCCCGTCGAAGACCGGAATGCGCCGATCACAGAACGACGGCTGGAGCGGCCCGGACGGAGCGGGAATCGCGAGCATGCCGACCGGATCGGTCACGCCGACCTTGTCGCTGGCCGGGACCGGGAGCCGATCGGGGCGCGGTGTCGGCATCGGGTCGACCGAGGCGCTCTTCACGGTGCCGTCGTTGAAGGCGACGGCGACCGTCACCGGATAATCCGAGTAATGCGCGTCGATCTTGAACGACGAAGGCACGGCCCCCGATTTGGACATCCGGCCGCTCGATCCGGCCTTGCCGCCGCCTTGGAAGAACCAGCCGGCCATCCCGGCGAGCCCCCCGTCGAGATCGAGCGAGTAGTGATCCGCGTTCCGCTCCGCCGTCAGCGTCGACTTGCCGACCGTCAGGCCGAGAAAGGACAGGCCGTAATCGACGACGAAGGTTCGCGGTGCCGCTTCGGCGGCCAGCGTTGACGCCGCCAGGAGCGCCCCCACCAAGCTGCTCAGCCGCCATACCATGTTCGACTCCGACCTACCGACCCGAAACACCCCCTGGATGCCGCCATCCTCCCGCTTCGCGGCGGGATCATGTCAGCGGCGGCGCCTGGCGGTGAACAACAAGCGCCGCCGGGCGGATTCACGCTCGGCCGAGAAGCCAAGTCCTTCGCGTCTCGATCATTTCATCGAGCCGTGCCCGGCGTTTCTCCTTGCGCTGACAGTCGCCGGGGCAATCGCAGTGACAATCCGGGGATTCGCAGGACAGCACGGACAGGAGGACGAAGCCGATCGCGATGGCGGCGAGCGCGTAGAGCGGCCACGCGAACCCGATGCCGACCACGAGCGCGAGCCCGAGCTTGAGGGTAATCGAGCCGGCGACCTTCAACTTCAGCAACGTCGCCAGGGTCCCGCCGGCGCCGAGGCCGCCGCGCAGGGCCCTCAGGATCGCGATGCGGATGCGTCGCCGTGCAGCAAGCGCCTCGAGCCGCGCCAGCTCTCGCTCGACGCGGATGACCGATGGGTCACGGCTGTCATGGGTCCTCGACGGCAGCATCGCGCCCTCCCCTTTCGCCAAGCGCAGTGTTGTCGCTCGAACGATTGTCGCTTGAAGGCGGCACTTTCATCCGTGCGCCAGCGAACGCGAGCGGGCGGCCATCATCGCTAAGCTTGGCACGCTCGCATGGCGTCGAGTATCGCGATGGGAGGGGTTCGCATGACATGGCGACGCGGTGGCAAGCCCGAGGAGACCAGCGCGGCGCGGCTCTGGCGCCCGCTCTCGCGCTTCATCACGGCGGAAGCCGACCTGGGCGCGCGTGTCGCCGCCAAGGGCCCGGCGGCGGCTTTCGCCTACGAATTCCTGCGCTTCGGGGTGAAGCAGGGCTGGGCCTGCCTGTTCGGCGGCTTGATGTGCGCGCTGCTCATCGGCACGCATCTCTTCTACCCGGCCCATGCCGCGCTCAGCCGCTACGACTTTCTCACCCTCGCCGCGGTGGCGATCCAGGCGGCGCTGCTGGCGCTCAGGATGGAGACCTGGGAGGAAGCGAAGGTCATCGCGCTCTACCATGTCGTCGGCACCGTCATGGAGATCTTCAAGACCGGTGTCGGCTCGTGGATCTATCCCGAGGAGAGCCTCTTACGGATTGCCGGCGTGCCGCTCTTCACGGGCTTCATGTATGCGAGCATCGGCTCCTACATCGCCCGCGTCTGGCGGCTGTTCGACTTCCGCTTCAAGCGGCATCCGTCGCTGATGTTCACGCTGCCGCTGGCCGCCGCGATCTACGCGAACTTCTTCGCGCACCATTACATGCCCGACTTGCGCATCGCGCTGTTCGCGGTCACCGCGCTGCTGTTCGGGCGGACGATCGTCCACTTCAAGGTCTGGCACACGCACCGTTCGATGCCGCTCATCGTCGGGTTCGGTCTCGTCGCGCTGTTCATCTGGTTCGCCGAGAACATCGGCACGGCGACCCGGGTCTGGATCTATCCGAGCCAGGCCGCCGGCTGGTCGCCGGTCGCCTTCGCCAAGCTCGGCTCCTGGTTCCTGCTGATGATCGTCTCCTACGTGCTGGTGACGCTGGTCAGCCGACCGAGAGCCATGAGGGAGGCGGCCTCGGCGACCGAGCCGGTCTCGATGCCCGCTGCCGAAAGCGCCTGAACCGCGCCGGGAGGCGCCGCAGACGAAAACGGCCCGGACCCGAGATCGGGCCGGACCGCTTTCTGCCGGAAGCCCGGCCATATCGATCGGCGAAACGCCGCAATCAGTTGAGGTAGGTGCGGATCCAGTTGGGGGAGAGGATCTCGCCCTCTTCCGTGATGATCCAGGGCTGCTTGGCCGGGTCGGTCAGGGCGCCGGCGGCGGCGGCGAGCGCCTCGCGCAGCGTGTCGTAGCGAGCGGGCTGCGCCAGCGGCGACGAAGCCGGCAGCGTGCGCCAAATCGTCAGGTCGGCCGGTCGTTCGAGAGCCTCGGTTTCCATGTCTCGACTGTCCTCTTGAACCCTGTTCTCTTGAGGCTCATCGGCGATGTGTCGCTTCAACGAGCCGAGATGATGCTTCTTCGTGCGCAATTGGGAGCATCTGTTGACGTCTTTGCGATCATTTCAGGCAATTCAGGCCTGATCGACACGTTCTCGACGCAGTTCCACACTCCCGACACAAAGGTTTCACGGCCTTTGCGCCTTGGGTGCACCTCGGATGCTCCTCATCGGCAATACGATGACTGTGCGTTCGAAGTGTAAGCAATTCGTTAGCTTGGCGGCTACCATCGCTGCAGTGCGGTGGCGCACCTTCACAGCTTGTGGACGACTGTGGGCATCTTGCATCATTCGGCAGTATCGGCCGGGCGTCGGTGATCGAGCGCACCCGTCTCGAGCCTTTACCTGGGAGCCGAACGATCCGATCACGGGGCCATGCTTCTCGCCCTCGGTCTCGTCGCGCTCTTCGGCTTCTGGTGGCTCGGCCGCAGCGGCGGCCGCCTGCCTGCGGGCCTGACCCCGCGTCGGCTCGCGGGATATGCGGCTTTCGCGCTCGCCGCCCTGCTGGCGATGCGCGGCTCCCTGCTGCCGTCCGCCTTGCTGGCGGGAGCCGGCCTCTGGATCGTGTGGGGTGGGGAGAGGCTGGCCGGCAGGCTGGGCCGCCTCCTGTCGGAGCTGACGCCGAGGCGGTCGGCGCGGCGCACCGCGAGCATCGAGCTCGATCACGGTTCGGGTGACGGCCTCGTCCTGGCCGGCCCCCGAGCCGGGGAGCGCCTGTCGGCCGTTCCGCGCGACGATCTCGTCGCGTTTCTCGCCCTCTGCCGAGGGTCCGATCCCGAAGGCGCGGGTCTTCTAGAGGCGTATCTGGA
This sequence comes from Methylobacterium sp. C25, assembly GCF_021352225.1. Taxonomy (GTDB): domain Bacteria; phylum Pseudomonadota; class Alphaproteobacteria; order Rhizobiales; family Beijerinckiaceae; genus Methylobacterium. The sequence goes on from NZ_JAAUVI010000001.1 coordinate 598,287, forward strand.
CCGCCGGCATCCCGGCTGGCGTGTAGACGCTGAGCGCGATCTTGACCCGCGGACGGGCCGCCCGCTTGACCCAGGGGCGATGACGCAGGAGGAGGCCTATCAGATCCTGGGGCTTGAGCGCGGGGCGTCCCTGGAGGAGGTCCGCGCGGCGCACCGAACGCTGATGAAGCGGCTGCATCCCGACCAGGGGGGCAGCGCTGCGTTTGCCGCTCGCGTCAACGCGGCTCGAGACAGACTGACGAACCGACATCGCTGATACTCCACGCGCGTTGTCAGAAGGTGATGGGTGAGATTGGCCGCCGGCCCGGACGAGGGTCGGCGGGTAGTCACAGGCTCCCGGTCGTCAGCTCCGGGTGGCGAAGCAGTTGAAGCCGTTCTTCTTCAGCGCCGAGCAGGCATCCTGCGCGGAGCCCTGTTCGGCGAAGCCCGAGAACCGGGCGCGGTAAAGCGTCGTGCCGCCATGGCTGACGCGCACAGTGTAGGGCGCTGCCTTGCCGAGCGCGCCACCGGCGCGGCCACGGGCCTCGGCCAACATCGACTTCGCCTTGTCCTCGTCATCCATGGCGCCGAGCTGGATCACCCAGGCGGTCGGCGTCACGCCGCGCGAGGTGATCTCGGCCTTCTCGGGCTTGGCCGGTGCCTCGGAGCGAGCGGCGACGGCGTCATAATCGTAGGCCGGCAGCCTTGCGCTCGACTTGCCACCCGGGAACGGGGCTTGCGCCGGGGCGCCGGCATAGGCCTGCGCCGCGCCGGGGATCGCCTGCAGAGGCTTGCGGCTCATGCCAGGCGTCGTGGTCGGGACAGCATCCGTCGAGTTCGTCGTCTCGATCTCGTCGTCCTCGGCCGAGGCGTAGCGGGTGCGGGTCTTCGACGCGGCGTCGGCGATGACGGCCGGGCGGCCGCGCTCGGCCGTCTCGATCAGGCCCGGCACCTGGCGGGCACCGGCATAGGCGCGCGGCAGGCTGGAGCGGACGAGGTCGGCCATGATCCGGTCCCGGCTCGCGCCCGACTTGCCGCCGAGCACGATGGCGACGATCTGGCGGTTGTCGGACTTCGCGGCGGTCATCAGGTTGAAGCCGGAATCGCGCGTGTAGCCGGTCTTGATGCCGTCGACGCCCTGGACATTGCCGAGCAGGTGGTTGTGGTTGCCGATGACCCGGCCGCGGAAGGCGAAGGAACGGGTCTGGAAGTACTTGTAGTAGTGGGGGAAGCGATCCTGGATCGCGCGGGCGAGCACCGTGAGATCGCGGGCCGTGGTGATCTGGTCGGCATCCGGCAGGCCGGAGGCGTTGGCATAGTGCGTGCGGGTCATGCCGAGCGAGCGAGCCTTGCTCGTCATCATCTCGGCGAACCTTGCTTCCGACCCGGCGATGTTCTCGCCGATGGCGCAGGCCACGTCGTTGGCCGATTTCGTCACGATGGCCTTGATCGCGTCCTCGACCTCGATGGTCGAGCCGGGGCGCAGGCCGAGCTTCGACGGAGCCATGGAGGCGGCGTTGGCCGAGATCGTCAGCGGCGAATCGAGCCGGTAGCGGCCGCGCTCGAGCTGCTCGAACAGCATGTACAGCGTCATCACCTTGGTGATCGAGGCCGGGTGACGCAGGGCGTCCTCGTTGACCGCGTGCAGCGTCTTGCCGGTCTTCACGTCGACAACCATCGCGGCATAAGGCGGATTGTAGCCGCCGGCCACAGCGCGATGATGGGCCGCCCGATGATGCCCGTGGCGGCGTGCTTCGGCCGGGGTGGTGATCGCGGCAAGGATCGCGGCAGCGACCAGGGCTGCGGGAGGAACGGTCGAACGAAGGGTACGGCCTGACGCGCTACGCATTACCGATGATCCGTTCCGCACTCTTCGAACCGATTGGCCGGCCAGCGCCGCGCCGTCATCGCGGACAGCACCGGGTCGGCCCGGCATTCCGCTCCATCACTGATGCGCAACGGTATGCGGACGCGGTTACGCGGCCGTTAATTCGGACGCGTTCGGCGACGAAACCGCGTGGTTCGACAGCAAGCTGTGCGAAAGTCGCACGTCACCAATCGTAAAGATCGTGCGCCGGACCCGGACAAGTGAGCGCATCCGACTGGCGGAGTCGGATCACGGCCTATAGATTGCCTGTTGCTGGTTGCGTCTCAGCGGCGCCCTGGGCGGAGGGCCGCCTCAGGTCCGTCACACTTCCCACGAACAACGTCATACGAACGAAATATGCCGCCGGACGGACTCGATACGATTCCGATGTGTCAGACACCGAAGCGGGCCATGGCGACCGCTGGACACGAAGGCTGGCGCGCCAACGGCGCCACGCCGATCACGGCCGCGGGTCCGCGCGGGTCCGGCGATGGCGACCGCTCGAACACCGCGATCATCACGCGCACCAAGCCGAAGACGAAGCGCCCGAGCCTCTACCGGGTGCTCCTCCTGAACGACGACTACACGCCGATGGAATTCGTCGTCCATGTCGTCGAGCGCTTCTTCAATAAGAACCACGACGACGCATATCAGATCATGATGCACGTGCATCAGAACGGCGTCGGCGAGTGCGGCGTCTTCACCTACGAGGTCGCCGAGACGAAGGTGACGCAGGTGATGGACTTCGCCCGCAAGCACCAACACCCTCTCCAGTGCGTTATGGAGAAGAAGTAAGGCCCCGGAACAAAGGCTCGAGCATTGCCAAGCTTTTCACGTAGCCTGGAACAAGCCCTCCACCGCGCACTGGCCCTGGCCGGTGAGCGGCGCCACGAATACGCGACGCTGGAGCATCTCCTGCTCGCTCTGGTCGACGATCAGGACGCCGCCGCGGTGATGCGGGCCTGTTCCGTCGAGGTCGACGTCCTCAAACGCAACCTCGTCGAATACGTCGACACCGAACTCTCCAACCTCACCGGCGACGGACGCCAGGACGCCAAGCCCACGGCCGGCTTCCAGCGCGTGATCCAGCGCGCGGTGATCCATGTCCAATCCTCGGGACGTGAGGAGGTGACCGGCGCCAACGTGCTCGTCGCGATCTTCGCCGAGCGCGAGAGCCACGCCGCCTACTTCCTGCAGGAGCAGGACATGACCCGTTACGACGCGGTCAACTACATCAGTCACGGCATCGCCAAGCGACCGGGCGCCTCCGAGTCGAAGCCCGTGCGCGGTTCGGACGAGGAGGGATCCTCTGAGCGCCCCGGTGGCGACGAGGAGGGTGGCCGCAGCACCAAGAAGAAGGGTGACGCGCTCGATGCCTACTGCGTCAACCTCAACAAGAAGGCCAAGGACGGCAAGATCGATCCTCTGATCGGCCGCCATTCCGAGGTCGAGCGCACGATCCAGGTGCTCTGCCGCCGCCAGAAGAACAACCCGCTGCTGGTGGGTGATCCCGGCGTCGGCAAGACCGCCATCGCCGAGGGCCTCGCCCGCAAGATCACCCAGAAGGAGGTGCCGGAGGTTCTCGCCGACGCCACCGTCTTCTCGCTCGACATGGGCACGCTGCTCGCCGGAACCCGCTACCGCGGCGACTTCGAGGAGCGCCTCAAGCAGGTGATGAAGGAGATCGAGCAGCACCCGAACGCGATCATGTTCATCGACGAGATCCACACGGTGATCGGCGCCGGCGCGACCTCGGGCGGTGCGATGGATGCCTCGAACCTGCTCAAGCCTGCGCTCGCGAGCGGAACGCTGCGCTGCATCGGCTCGACGACCTACAAGGAGTACCGCCAGTACTTCGAGAAGGATCGCGCCCTGGTGCGTCGCTTCCAGAAGATCGACGTCAACGAGCCGTCAGTGCCGGATACGATCGAGATCCTGAAGGGGCTGAAGCCGTATTTCGAGGAGTTCCACAAGCTGAAATATACGGCCGACGCCGTGAAAGCGGCCGTGGAACTCTCTGCGCGATACATCAACGACCGCAAGCTGCCGGACAAGGCGATCGACGTGATCGACGAGACCGGGGCCTCGCAGATGCTGGTTCCGGAGGCGCGCCGCAAGCGCACCATCGGCGTCAAGGAGATCGAGGCGACCATCGCCACGATGGCCCGCATCCCGCCCAAGACCGTGTCGAAGGACGATGCGGTCGTGCTGCAGAACCTCACCGAGAACCTGAAGCGGGTCGTCTACGGCCAGCCCAACGCCATCGAGGCGCTGACCTCGGCGATCAAGCTCGCCCGTGCCGGCCTGCGCGACCCGGACAAGCCGATCGGCTCCTACCTGTTCGCCGGCCCGACCGGCGTCGGCAAGACCGAAGCCGCCAAGCAGCTCGCCGCCTCGCTCGGCGTCGAGATGCTGCGCTTCGACATGTCGGAATACATGGAGCGCCACACGGTGAGCCGCCTGATCGGCGCGCCTCCCGGCTATGTCGGTTTCGACCAGGGCGGCCTGCTCACCGACGGCATCGACCAGCACCCGCATTGCGTGCTGCTGCTCGACGAAATCGAGAAGGCCCATCCGGACCTGTTCAACATCCTGTTGCAGGTGATGGACCACGGTAAGCTGACCGACCACAACGGCAAACAGGTCGATTTCCGCAACGTGATCATCATCATGACCACGAATGCGGGTGCGTCCGACATGGCGCGGGCTTCCTACGGCTTCACGCAGAACAAGCGGTCGGGCGACGACGTCGAGGCGATCAACCGGTTGTTCGCACCGGAATTCCGCAATCGGCTCGACTCGATCATCTCGTTCGGCCACCTGCCGAAGGACGTGGTCGCCAAGGTGGTCGACAAGTTCGTGCTGCAGCTCGAGGCTCAGCTCGCCGACCGGAACGTCACCATCGAGCTCTCGGACGAGGCACGCGAGTGGCTCGTCGAGAACGGTTACGACGATGCGATGGGCGCGCGCCCGATGGCCCGCCTGATCCAGTCGACTATCAAGACGCCGCTCGCCGACGAGGTCCTGTTCGGCAAGCTGAAGAACGGCGGCCTCGTGCGCGTCGTCCTGCGCAAGGCCGACGCCGACGCCAAGGGGCTGAAGGACATCTCGGCGAAATCCGCGCTCACCTTCGAGTTCCCGGCCGGTCCGGTGACGCCGCGTCCCGAAAAAGACGTGACCAACGCGGTGAAGCGCCACAAGCGCTCGAAGCCGCGCTCCGCTCCCAAGCGCAAAGGTGGCGGCGGCGGCAAGAATGGCGGGCCGGACGGCTCTGGCGGCACCGGCAGTGTTCGCAGCACGGTGCCGAAGGTGCCGCTCGTCAAGGCGTGATCGTTGCAACCACTCGGGGAAGGCGGGTTGCCTTCCTCGGGCCGGTCGCGGATATGGGCGCACCGAGATGAGACGAGCGAGGGCGGGGGCGCTCTCGCGCATCTGCTGACGACGGGGGCACCATGACGAGCGACACGCATGAGGACGCTCTCGCGCCTGCGCCCAGGCAGGCTCCGGCTCCCAAGCCGAGGGTCACGGCCAAGACCAAGCTCACCGGACGCGAAGCGCGCCGCAAGCGGCGCAAGGCCCGCCGGCGCGGCGAGGAAATCCTGGCCTGGATCCTCGTCCCACTGATCGTTCTTGCGCTCTGGTGGAGCGCGAACGCCGTGTTCGACTTCTTCGGAACCACGCCCAGCACGGTCTGGGACCAGCTGATGATGGCCAAGAAGCAGCTCGAGAAGAAGGGTCTGCCGTAGCTCCCGGCCCGCGATCGCCGCGAACCGGTTCGATGCCGACCCGGTGGGACCGTCTTTAGTCGCAGCGCTCCTTGCGGACGGTCGTGGTCTCGCCGTCGTCGTCGGTGCGCGTGACGGTCTTCGATTCGCATCCGGCTGCGGGCGGCAGATCGCGGTCCACCTCACGGCGCTCGATGACAGCGGCAGGGCGGTCACGCACGACGACCGCAGGCTCGTCGCGTTCGATGACGGTGGTCTGGGCGGAGGCGGCGCCGCTCAGGGCGACGACGGTCGCAGCGGCGAGAAAGAGGGCTCGCATGAGTCTCTCCGAGCTGTGGGACAAGCCCATCAAACGACCTCGACAGCTGGACAGTTCCAAATGATGGCCGCGCCGCGCCGGACCTCCGGCCCGATATCGTGCTCAGGCTGGCGCCGCCTCGGCGAGAGCATCGGCCACGGCCCGTTCGAGATCCGCCGGCTTGGTCTTGGGTGCGAACCGGGCCATCACCCGGCCGTCACGCCCAACCAGGAACTTCGTGAAATTCCACTTGATCGACTGTGACCCGAACAGGCCCGGGCGCTCACGCTTGAGCCGGATGAACAGCGGGTCGGCCGCCGGCCCGTTCACCTCGACCTTGGCGAGCACCGGGAAGGTCACGTCGTAGGTGAGCGAGCAGAACTGCGCGATCTCTTCGGCATTCCCCGGCTCTTGCGCGCCAAACTGATTGCAGGGCAGGCCGAGCACGACGAGACCAGCCGCGCGATGACGCCGCCAGAGCGCTTCGAGCCCCTCGTATTGCGGCGTGAACCCGCATTTCGAAGCCGTGTTGACGATGAGCAGGACGCGACCACGATACTGGCTGAGCGGGTGAGGCGCGCCGCCCGCATCGCTTGGTGAAAAATCGTAGATGCCGCTCATGCCGCGTTCCTCGTATACGCCCGCGGTCTCATACAGTGGCGTCGCCGGAAAAGCTCGCACCATCGCCGCGGGCGATCCGGGATAATTAGGCAAGTTCAGTTTTGAATAGATCCAAGATCAACGCGGCATTCCTGCATCGTCACCAATCTTTTGCCGCCGGCATGATTGCGCCGCGCCGCTGGCAACGTTAGGCGGCGCACACGCTGTGCTGAAGGCCGCTCCATGACACCGATCCGCTTTTCCCTGCTCACGGCAACGTTGCTGATCGCATCTGCGACGCTCGCGCCGCCGGCTCGGGCGCAGGAGCCCGAGGCCCCGGCCGCCGCGCCTGAAGCACCGGCCGCGCCCGAGGAGGCCGCCAAGGCGAAGCCGCGTCCCAAGAAGGTCCTGCCGCACAAGCCGAAGGTCGCCGAGCCCAAACCGGCGGATGCCAAGCCGGCCGATCAGAAGACGGCGGAGCCTGCGGCCAAAGCGGCCTCTGACGGCACGTTGCTGGAGCCGGCGGTTTCCGATGCAAAAGTGCAGTGGCCGAACGGGGCCCGCTCCGTCAGCGAGTCCTATGGCGACTGGACCATGAACTGTAATCGCGAGGGCTCGCAGACGGATTGCGTGGTGATCCAGTCCCAGGGCGATCGCCGCACTGGCCGGCGGCAGTTCAGCGTCGAACTGCGTGCGCCGAAGGATGGCCGCGCCGAGGGTCTGATCCTGATGCCGTTCGGCATGCAGATCGAGCCCGGCGTCAGCTTCAAGCTGGACGACCGCACCCTCGGCAAGGGCGCGCCCTTCTCCTACTGCGTCAATGACGGCTGCCTCGTGCCGATCAGCCTGCCGACGCTCGCCACCGATACCATGAAGACCGCCCAGACCATGAGCGTGTCGGGGATGAAGCAGGACGCGAAGGAGCCGACGACGATCAGCGTGCCGCTGGCCGGCTTCGCGGCCGCCTTCGCCAGAGCCGCCGCTTTCGGTGGTTGAGACCGGGCAGAACAGGCAAGCCGCGCTGGGTTGACCCCGGCAGCGTCCTCCCGCAACGGAAGGCCAACGCGCGATCACAGGCGCACTGGAAATCCGTTTGGGAGGAAGATGATGAAGCAGGCCCTATCCGCCGTATGCCTCGCGGCCGCTTTCGCCGCGGCCTCGGCTGGCCCACTCGCCGCCGAGACGCCCGCTGCGCCCGAACCGGCTCCGGCGCAAGCGGCGCCGGCACCTGCTCCCGGCCCACAGGCCGACCCGCGCGTCGAGCGCCAGCGCAAGGGCGCCGCGAAACTCGCCGGCATGATCCGCTTCGTGGACGTCGAGTGCCCGGATGCGAAGCCCGATTACGACCGCTTCAAGAAGGTCATCGCGTCGATGGGCGTCGACCTCAAGGACCTCGAACAAGGTCCGCTGATGATCGAGTCGCTGGGCTACAGCGAGGCCTACAAGAAGAATACCGCCGAGAGCTGCAAGCGCGCCTTCGAGCATTTCGGCGAAAGCGGAACCACGGTCCCGGGGCTCCTCGCCCACAAGGCACCGGACGCGAAGGCGCCAAACGCCACCGCTCCTGATGCGAAGCCTCCCGAAACCAAGGCTCAGTGACGAGACCTTAAGCGCGCATTCACCCCGTTCAGCGACACTCCGGCCCGAATGTGGCGTACGGCCGACCCTGTCGCGGGGTCGCCGAGAGTTCGGACGGGCGCGATGCGATTGCGAGCCGAGGGCGAGAGGCGGCCGCGCGGGGCGAGTGCCCTGCTGCGGCTCGTCGCGCTATCGGCCCTCCTGGGGCTCGCTTTGCCGGGCGCCTCGGCCCAGGCCGCGCGCCTGGTTTCGGCCAATGGCAGCCAGCCCGGCGGCTACGGCCGCATCATCCTTGCGTTCGATGTTCCGGTCGCGGTCAAGGCGCGCCTCTCGGGCGCGATCCTGACGCTCAGCTTCGGCGAAGCCGTCAAGGCAGGGTCTGAGCGGATCGCAGCGGGCATGCCGGATTTCGTCAGCATCGTGCGGCGCGATCCCGACGGCTCCGCCCTCAGGCTTGCCCTGCAGCGCGGCTACCGCGTGAACCTGCAGCAAGCCGGCGAGCAGGTCTTCGTGGACCTGCTACCGGAAAGCTGGGCCGGACTGCCACCGCCGCTGCCACCCGAGACGATCGCCGAACTCGCCCGCCGTGCCCGCGAGGCAGAAGCCGCGCTGACGGCCAGCAAGCCCGCACCGCTGCCGCAATCCATTGCGGCGGAAGTCTCGAACGCGCCCGGACGAACCCGGGTCAGCCTCAGGTTGCCGCGCGACCTCAAGGCGGTCTTCGAAGAGGCCGACGAGGGTCAGCGCCTGACGCTGGCCGGCGCATGGCGCATCGACGATCAGGGCGCACGTGGGCGCATGAAGCCCGAAATCGGCAGCATTCACATCGTGAACGATGCCTCGGGCGCGCAGCTGACCGCGCTCCCTGCCGACGGCGTCAGGGTCGAGACCAGCCGCGATGGCGAGGAAGCGGTCATCGACTTCCTTTGGAAACTGCCCGAGACCGCGAAGGCCCAGGACGGCAAGGACGCCTTGAAGGCTGCAACTGCCGACCCCGGAAAACCCACGCACGACAAGGCCGAAACAGACGGTCCGGCTACGGCCACGGCCGCCCCGAAGGGCGAACCTGCCAAGGCGGAAATCCAACCGACGGAGCCGCCGCCGCGTCGCGCCGGCTCTGGGCTGGTCTTCCCCTTCGAGAAAGCCGTCCCGGCCGCTCTGTTCGAGCGGGCCGGCATTGCCACGCTCGTGTTCGAGACGCCGGGGCCGATCGCGGTGCCGCCTCCCGGCGCGACCGGACTGGTGCCGCTCGGCCCCACGCAGCGGGTCGGGAACGTGACGGTGGTTCGCTTCAACGTGCCGACGGGCACCCTCGTCGACCTCCTTCCGGTCACGGAGCCACGGGGCTGGGAACTCGCGACCGGCGACGTCGTCGCGCCGAGCGAGAGCCTGCTCGCCAGACGCGCATCGGGCGGCAAGGGCCGCGTCGCCATCGGCGTCGGCCTGCCCGATCCCGGTTCGGTCACCTGGCTCGATCTCGACGGCGAGCGCGTCGCCGTGGTGACGGCGGGTGGCACGAAGCGGGCAGGTGTGTCGAAGCCGCAGCGCTTCGTCGATTTCGAGTTGCTGCCGAGCCGGGTCGGCCTCGCGGTGCTTGCCAATGCCGACGACCTCGCCGTGAGACCAGACATCGACGGGATTGCGATCGAGCGCGAGGGCGGCGTCGCGGTGTCGGGCCTCACCCGTGCGCCGGAGCCGACCGTCGCGCCGGCCGGTGATTTGGTCATCGATCGCGATGCTTGGCAGACCGCGCGGCGCGGCGATGTCGGCGCGGCGTTGCGTGAAAAATATGCCGCAGCAGCGGGTGCCTCGAATGCGGAACGCAGTGCGGCCCGCCTCGCGCTCGCCAAGGCACTGATGGCCAACGGTCTCGACATGGAGGCGCTCGGCGTCCTCGCCGTCGCCGCGTCGGAAGACCCTGTCCTCGACGGCGAAGCGCAGACCGCGCTGATGCGCGGCATCATGACGGCGCGGATCGGACGCTTCGACGAGGCCGAGAAGATATTGGCCAACGAGCGGTTCGCCCGCAATCCCGAAGCGCGGCTCTGGCGGGGTTACATCGCGGCCCGACAGGGCCGTTGGGGCGCGGCCGATTCGAGCCTGAATGCCGGCATATCGGTGCTGGAGCGCTATCCCGAGGGCGTCGCGGCACCGCTCTACGCAGATGCCTCGGAAGCATCGGTCGAGCTCGGCGACTGGGACGGCGCCCTGCGCACGATCCGCGCCGCGACGCTCGGAGCCGACGCGCTGACCCGCGACCGCGTCACGCTGCTGCGCGCCCGGATCGACGAGGCCAAGGGCGGCGTCGCAGCGGCGCTCGAGAGCTACGACGCCCTCGCCGCCAAGGCACAGCGCCCCATCGCGGCGGCCGCGAGCCTGCGCGCGACGATGCTGTCGCAGACGCAGCACAAGATCGACACCAAGGAAGCCATCGACCGGCTCGAGACGCTGGCTCTCATCTGGCACGGCGGCGCCACCGAGGCCGAGACGCTGGGCATGCTCGGCCGCCTCTACACCGAGGCCGGCCGCTGGCGGCAGGTTTTCGCGACGGCGCGGCGCGCCAATATCCTGGCGCCGGACGCGCCCGCCACGCGCACGATGCAGGAAGCCGCGCAGGCCCTGTTCGAGGATCTCTTCCTCGGCGAGCGTGCCGCTTCGCTCGGCGGCGTCGAGGCCCTGGCGCTCTATTTCGACTTCAAGGAATTCGCGCCGATCGGGCGGCGCGCCGACGAGATCGTGCGGCGGCTGGCCGACCGGCTCGTCGCCCTCGACCTGCTCGAATCCGCCGACGAGCTCCTGGACCATCAGGTCGCGCACCGCCTGACCGGCCCGGCCCGCGCCAGTGTCGCCGCACGGCTCGCAACCATTCGCCTGATGGAGGGCAAGCCGCTCGAAGCATTCAAGGTCCTGGAGGAGACGCACCTGCCATCGCTCAGCGAGGACCTGCGCCGCGCCCGCGCCTTGCTGCGCGCCCGCGCCCTGTCCGACCTGACGCGGACCGACCTTGCCCTGGAGACGATCGAGGGAGAGAGCGGCCCGGATGCCGAACGCCTGCGGGCCGACATCCTCTGGTCGGCACGGCGCTGGCGCGAGGCCGGCGAGGCGCACGAGGGACTGCTCGGCGACGTCTGGCGCGGCAAGAAGCCCCTCGACGATGCGGCTCGCGCCGACGTCATTCGCGCCGGGATCGCCTATGGGTTGGCCGGCGAGAGCCTTGGCCTGGAGCGGTTGAAGGCAAAGTTCGCCGGCCCCATGGCCGACGGACCCGATGCGCGCACATTCGCTCTGCTCACCCGCAGCGACGCGCCGCGCACAGCGGCTTTCCGTGAGGCGGCCCGCCGCGCCACCTCCGCGGAAACGCTTGGCGCGTTCCTCGCCGAGTACCGCAAGCACTATCCGGATGCCGCCGTGCCCGAGCGTGGCTCCGAGGGCGCCGCCTCGCGCGCCGAGGCGAGCGGAACGCCAACCCCGAAGGGCTGAACGTCAGATCTGGCAGGCGCCGGCGAGCGCATCGTTCTCGGCCTGGCTGAACAGGCGCGAGCGGATGTGGAAACGCTTCTCGCGGCCGTTCTCCAGCGAGAACATGCCGCCGCGGCCCGGCACCACGTCGAGGATGATGTGGGTGTGCTGCCAGACGCCGAACTGCGAGCGCGAGATGAAGAAATCCGCCCCGGCGACCTGGCCGAGATGCACGTCTCCGTCACTCGTGATGAAGTCGCCGACGGGGTAGCACATCGGCGACGAGCCATCGCAGCAGCCGCCCGACTGGTGGAACATCACCGGACCGTAATCCGCCTTAAGCTCTTCGATGAGCTCCAGTGCGGCCGGCGTTGCCGTCACGCGCAGCGGCGTGCCGGCATTGTCGGCCTGTTCGGCGGTCACCGGCTCGGCGGCTTCGACGGGGCTCGTGGCCTGTTCAGTCATGAGGTCGTCTCCCTAAGCTGTTCTGTTGTTATGTGAGGCGTTCGGCGTCGAATTCCACGCTGCGTCGGACGGAGAGCGGAGCGCTTCAAACAAAAAACCCCGGCCTTTCAGCCGGGGTCGGAGGTGCGGGAGGAAACGCCTCCTAGAAGAAGCCGAGCTTCTTCGCGGAGTAGGACACCAGCATGTTCTTGGTCTGCTGGTAATGGTCGAGCATCATCTTGTGGGTCTCGCGGCCGATGCCGGACTGCTTGTAGCCGCCGAAGGCCGCGTGGGCCGGGTAGGCGTGGTAGCAGTTCGTCCAGACGCGGCCGGCCTGGATGGCGCGGCCGAAGCGGTAGGCGCGGGTCCCGTCGCGGGTCCAGACGCCGGCGCCGAGGCCGTAGAGCGTGTCGTTGGCGATCGAGAGCGCCTCTTCGTCGTCCTTGAAGGTGGCGACGGAGAGAACCGGGCCGAAGATCTCCTCCTGGAAGATCCGCATCTTGTTGTGGCCCTTGAACACGGTCGGCTGCATGTAGAAGCCTTCCGCCAGATCACCGTCGCGGTTGCCGCGGGCGCCGCCGGTGAGGCACTGCGCGCCTTCCTGCTTGCCGATGTCGACGTAGCTCAGGATCTTCTCGAGCTGCTCCGAGGAGGCCTGGGCGCCGATCATGGTCGCCGGATCGAGCGGCGAGCCCTGGGTGATCGCCTCGACGCGCTTGATGGCGCGCTCCATGAAGCGGTCGTAGATCTTCTCGTGCACGAGCGCGCGGCTCGGGCAGGTGCAGACCTCACCCTGGTTGAGGGCGAACATCGTGAAGCCCTCGAGGGCCTTGTCGAAGAAGTCGTCGTCCTCGTTCGCCACGTCCGAGAAGAAGATGTTCGGCGACTTGCCGCCCAGCTCCAGCGTGACCGGGATCAGGTTCTGCGAGGCGTACTGCATGATGAGGCGACCCGTGGTCGTCTCACCGGTGAAGGCGATCTTGGCGATGCGGGGCGAAGAGGCCAGCGGCTTGCCGGCTTCGAGGCCGAAGCCGTTGACGACGTTCAGCGTGCCGGGCGGCAGGATGTCGGCGATCAGTTCCAGGACGACCAGGATCGAGGCCGGGGTCTGCTCTGCGGGCTTCAGCACGATGCAGTTGCCGGCGGCGAGCGCCGGGGCGACCTTCCACACGGCCATCAGGATCGGGAAGTTCCACGGGATGATCTGGCCGACGACGCCGAGCGGCTCGTGGAAGTGGTAGGCCACCGTGTCGTGGTCGATCTCGGAGATCGAACCTTCCTGCGCGCGGACACAGCCGGCGAAGTAACGGAAATGGTCGATGGCGAGCGGGATGTCGGCATTCACCGTCTCGCGGATCGGCTTGCCGTTGTCCCAGGTCTCGGCCAGCGCGATCAGATCGAGGTTTTCCTCCATCCGGTCGGCGATCCTGTTGAGGATGCGGGCGCGTTCGGCCGGCGCGGTGCGGGCCCAGGCATCCTTGGCGGCATGCGCGGCGTCGAGCGCCTTGTCGATGTCCTGCGCGTCGGAGCGGGCGACCTCGCAGATGACCTTGCCGGTGATCGGCGAGGTGTTCTCGAAGTAGCGGCCGGCCGCGGGGGCGACCCACTTGCCGCCGATAAAATTGTCGTAGCGCGGCGAAAAGGGCGACTTGGTCTTGGCGTCAGCCAAAAATTCCGGCTTGTTCATCGGCATTCCTCCGTGTGGCTCTTTGGCGGCTTTGTTGCGGGAGACAAATCCAGCCGGTGCCTCAAATCAAGGTGGACTTTAGGCCAACCCCGCGCCGCACCCCGCAAGTCATTGTCCGATAACGGCTTTTTCTCAAGGCAGAAATCCGCCTGGGTGCCGCTTGCGGGAGCGTCTTCTACGCCTGTTCCGGGATGATGGCGACACCTGGCGGCGCGCCCTCAGCGGGTCTGCGTCCTGGCCGGCTTCTTCGTGGAAGCCTGATCCGGCTCGATGCGGTGGGCGGGTGTGTCGAGACCGTTCCGATGCAGGACGAGGCCCGTGGCGCGCCCCCCGCCATCGAGTTCGAAGCTCAACTGGGCATCGACCGTCTTGAGGAAGAACTCCCGTTCGTTCTCCGCGAAAACCTCGCTGCGGGGCTGGCCTGTGGCCTGGGCATAAAGGCGGCCGTTCTCGAAACTGACGGTCAGCACGGCGTTCGGGCCGAGGTCGTAGCGGCCGGTGAGCCGGCGCAGGCGCGCGCGGTCGACCGCGACCTCGTGACGGAGCGGCCGTGGTTGGGCGAGGATGCGATCCGCCTCCTCGGGAGCGATCCTCGGCGCGATGCGGTCGCGTCCCGCCTGATGGAAAATCAGGCCGTTCGGGCGCCCGTCCGGCTCGGTGTCCAGGGTGATGCGGGCATCGATCGCTGGCGAGACGAAGGTGCGGTCGCTCTCGGGAAGGAACAGCACGGCCGGCTCCCCCGTCCCCTTCGAGAGGAGGCGTCCATGCTCGCGGGTGATGGTCAGGAAGAAGCGCGGCCCGAGCCGATAGGTGCCGGCATAGCGATCGAGGATCACATCCTCGAGGACGATCGAGTCGGGCGGATCGAGCACGCCGAGCCAGAGCGCGGAGAGTTCGCGGGCGATCTTCTGCGCGGGCGCATTCTCGTTGTTGGCGAGCACGATCACGTCGAGCCCGTCATCGGGATAATGGTCGATCATGGAGAGGAAGCCGGACACGGCGCCCCCGTGCGACCACACCCGGCGCTCATGCGCCTTGCCGACATACCAGCCAAGCCCGTAGCCGCGACCGCCATCGTCGGTCATCTCGGCGAGCGAGGCGGCCGAAAGCACCTTTCCTCCGAACAGCGCACGGCTCCAGGCGAGCAGGTCGTCGGCCGTGGAATAGAGGCCGCCGGCGGCATAGGCGATGCTGGAGGCCATGGCCGGCGCGTTGCGCCAATGCGCCTGGCCGAAGCGGTAGCCCGAGGCTCGGCGCGGCAGCACCAAGCTGACGTCGTCGTAGCCCGTCTCCGTCAGCGCCAGCGGCGTGAGGAAGGTGTCGCGGATGTATTGCGCATAGGGCTGGCCGGTCGCCGCCTCGATCGCCATGCCGAGCAGCACGTAGCCGGTGTTGCTGTACTCCATCCGCGTCCCCGGCTCGAAGAGCAGGGGCTCGTTCTCGACCAGCGCGATGATTTCCTGCGGTGAGCGTTCGAGGCGGGAGATCTTGGCGTAGTAGTCCGGCAGCGCCGTGTAGTTGATGATGCCGGAGGTGTGGCTGAGCAGGTGCCGCAGGGTGACGTGGTCCCAGGAAGCTGGCGCACTGGGCACGAACTGGCGGATACGGTCGTCCAGCTTGAGCTTGCCGGCCTCTACGAGCTTCAGGATCGCCGCCGCAGTGAACGGCTTGGTGAGAGATCCGATACGGAAATGCGTGTCGAGGGTGTTGGCCGCGTTCCATTCGCGATTGGCGAGGCCGTAGGCGCGGCGGAAGACCGGCTTGCCGTCTTTCGCCACCAGGATCGTGCCGGAAAACAGGCCGGATTGCAGGTAGGGCTCGATCAGGCCCTCCGCTGCGGTTGCGTAGGTCGCCTCGGTGACACGCGGGCGCGCCGCGGCCGGCAGCACCAGCGCGAGCCCGAGCATGACGATCGCGCCGAGACGCGATGCGAACCTGTCACCGATCACGCAATCCTCTGTCCGACGGGATTTTCGCCGAGGCGCACCCAACCTTTGCACTCATTGCGGCCGAGCGATGACATCCCACCGGCAGGCCCAATGCGGCAAGACATCTTGCCGTGCGCGAGCACACATCAATTGGCGATGAGCCGTCAGGCCTTCACCTCGGCGGCGAGATTGCAAAGCGTCGTTCGGCTCGGGCCATAGCTCGATAGCGGAAGGTTTCCATCGGAAACCATTGCCGCTGCGGCCTCGGCGAGCCGTTCGGCAGGCCCTTGGACGGTGCAGCCTCCGCTCATCCAAGAGACCGGCCTGCCCTCGAACTGATCGAGGCAGGTCATCGCGAGGCGCGGTTCGACCTGCAGCCGACCTTCCGCGTCGGAGAGATCGGCCCGGATGGCACCGCCGAGAACGTCGAGGTCGAGCCGGCCGAAGCGAAGCTGCCCCTGCCAGGGGTTGGGCCGATTGGTGGCATCCGCGAAAAGCGGGCTCGGCGGCGCTACCTGCTCGTGGGCGAGCGGGCCGGCCCCGTGGCGGGTGACGTAGGCGCGGGTGGCGTAGACGGCCTGGAGCCGGCCAAAGCCGAGTTCGCCGGCCACATCGAGCACATTGGCGAGCCCCGTGTTCGAGCGGGTGACGTGCGGGAAGGCGCCGCGATCCTGGTCGAGCATCAGCCCCTGCGCGCCCTCGAAGATGACGGGCGTATCGGCGGCCACGGCCTCCGATGGCCGGCCGGCCAGATCGACATGCGCCAGCATGCCGACCGCGAGCGCGACCGCGCGCTCCAGCCCCTCCTCCGACAGGATCAGGTCGCGGTGGCGCAGGTACAGGCCGGGATGGCCGAGCCGCGTCAGGCGCGCCGGCACCCATTGGCGGCGGATGCGGTCGAAGCGGTCGCGCAGACGCCCGAGATCCCCGCGCAGCATGGCGAGATCGGTGGCGAAGGCCGGGTTCAGGTTCCGCTCGATCGTCTCGCCGAAACCGAGCCCGCAGGAGCCGTGACGACCGCCGCCGCGCGCCTCCTCCACGAACTGGTTGATCATCATGTCCCAGGGCGTGGTCAGCAGCCCGCGCTCGTCTGCCCGGATGCGGGGCGCGACACCGAGCTGCGCGAGCGCCGCGATCTCCCCGGCGAGCACGATCGGGTTCGATGCAAAATGCCGGGACAGGAAGGTCGATGCGCCGGCAAAGCTTCCCGACCCGACATGGTGGAAGACGTGGCGGCGCCCATCCGGCGTGGTCACGGTATGCCCGGCCTGGGCACCGCCATTATGCCGGATCACCACCGTGCCTGCGCCGAGGCGGTCGGCAAGGGCGTCGGTGACGACGCCCTTGCCCTCGTCGCCATAGCCCGCCCCGATCACCGCGAAGGCGGGTGCGCGCTCTGCTGTGCTCATGCTCTCCTCCCCTCAGCGGAACCAGGTGCCGAAAAAGCCGGGCGATGGCGGTGCCAGGGCCGCCCGAACAGAGGCCGCGGCCGAGGCATTCGTCCAGGATGAGGCCGCATCGTCTGGGTCGACGCCCTCCGCGACCTGGATCGCCGAGACGACGAGCTCGGCGAGATTGCGGTAATCGTCGAGGATCAGCAGCCTGCGCCCGAGCAGCGGCTGCCAGGTCCGCAACGCCTTGTGGAAGCCACCATCCGTCGCCGAAAAGCCCTCGCGCAGGATGACGTGGAAGACGTCGTAGCTGCGCTGGGCCAGGCCCAGGCATTCGGCGGCGGTCGCGTCGCGCTCCAGGCGGATGCCGAGGAACTGCGCTGCTTCCTCGCGGGTGACGTAAGGCAGGATCGGCTCGTCTCCGAAGGAGAACAGGTAGCCGCGCTTGCCCCGCTTCTCGAAGGAGTCGGTCGCGGTCTTGGTGCCGCAGAACAGCCAGGGCAGCGCATAGCTCTCGCCGCCATTGCCGCCGCCGCCGCCTTCGACGAAGAGCTGACGCATCTGCTCGGCGAGCCGGATGTCGGCCTCGAACTGCGTCGCCTGCAGCGGGGCGCGATCGCAAGTAGCATCACCCACCGCTATCGCCATGATGTGCGGATCGCTCACCGGCTTGCGGGCCAGGATCTCCGAGACCAGTACCCCGAGCTTGTCCTGCATCAGGATGCGCGCGACTTCGCCGAGGCTGCCGGTGACGTCGCTCGCCAGCACGATCGGCGTCGAGGCCGCGTTATCCGGCCCGTCGCGCGATTCCCTCATGCGGATGCGCGCCGGGTCGTATTCCGGCAGCAATCCGCGGCTCGTGAAGATCTCCTCCCGGCTCCGGCCGGCCGTGTTGCGGCCCGCCCAATCCCGCCAATCGGCGGTGCTCCATCGTCCGTGTCCCATTGCGACCTCCTTGCTGTCCGGCCTCATGCCGTACCGCTTGATACGCCACATCTTTGTTATTTGCAAATAACAAAGATGTGGCAGCTGGCACTCCCGGAGGGATGGGGTAAGACGTGCGCATGCCGGACGACTTCCCGCCCGTGATCCTGACGATCGACTGCGTGCTGCTGACCTTGCCGAGCGATGTGCCGGCGGCTGGCCTCAGCGTGGCGCTGCTGATGCGCGATACCGCGCCCTTCGAGGGCGTGGCGGCCTTGCCCGGCGGCTATGTCCACGCCGACGAGGATGCCGATCTCGAAGCGGCGGCGCGGCGCGTGCTCGCGGCCAAGCTCGGCATTGGCGGGGCGAGGTTCTTCCTCGAGCAGCTCTGCACGGTATCGGGATCCGCTCGTGACCCACGTGGCTGGTCGGCCAGCGTCGTCTATTACGCACTCGTCCCGGAGGCGCGGCTGACAGGTGTGGTGGGCCGGCTCGCGCCGGTCGACGCGCTTCCGCAATTGGCCTTCGATCACGCAGCGATCGTAGCGCGAGCGGTGGAACGCCTGCGCGCCAAGACGAGCTATTCGAACTTGCCGGGTTTCCTGCTGCCCGAGACCTTCACGCTGCCGGAGTTGCAGGACGTCTACGAGCGCGTGCTCGGCCTCGCCCTCGACCAGAGCGTGTTCCGCAAGCGCATGGACGAGATGAACCTGATCGAGGCGGTGCCGGACGGCTTTCGGAAGGGCGGCCGGCACCGGCCGGCACAGCTTTATCGGCTGCGCGACGGCTCCGCCTCGCTGCACGACCGGATCGTGGCCCAGCGCCCGCGCGGCCGCCGCTGAAAGGCCTGCACGAGGGCAATCTGACGTTTACGCATTCCTAGGAGTGAGAATGTAAATTCCAAAAAGGATGCCTCGATCTTCGGGCGGAAATGATCACACGGGCCGAAGAGCGTCGGGAGACCAACTGGATCGCGATGATCCGGCTCGCCGATGGGACGGAGATCCCCTGCACGGTCAAGGACGTATCGAAATCCGGTGCGCGGCTCGGCGTGCCGAGCAAGATAGAGCTTCCCGATCACTTCAAGTTCAAGGTGCTCGGCCGCGATTTCGTCTGCGCGGTAAAGGTGGCGTGGCGCCGTGGCGAGTATGTCGGCGTGACCATCGAGCAGGTCGGCAAGCTCAAGCAGCCGGCTGCGAAGGAGACGCCGGAACCGACCGCAGCGCCGCCCGAAGCGTCCAATACGATCCAGGCCCGCCGCAGCCGGTTCGCGGAACGCTGAGCCCTCGCGCGGCCTCGGATCGCTGCCCCAAGAAAGCTGCCGATATCACGCCATCTCTGCGACGATCGCTTGCGCCACCGCGCGCGGATCTGCCGCTCCGGTGATTGGACGGCCGACCACGACATGGTCGATGCCCGCCGCCCGCGCCTCGCCCGGCGTCATCACCCGCTTCTGATCGCCG
This sequence comes from Methylobacterium sp. C25, assembly GCF_021352225.1. Taxonomy (GTDB): domain Bacteria; phylum Pseudomonadota; class Alphaproteobacteria; order Rhizobiales; family Beijerinckiaceae; genus Methylobacterium. The sequence continues at coordinate 617,630 of NZ_JAAUVI010000001.1, forward strand.
AGATCCGCACCGGCCGGGCGAATTCCCGGCGTGACGATGAGCCGGTCGGGACCGATCTCGCGCCGCACCGAGATGGCCTCGACCGCGCTGCAGACGATGCCGTCGATCCCGGCTTCCGCGGCCTGCCGGGCGCGCAGCGCGACGAGTTCGGGCACAGGCAAGGCGTAGCCGGCCTCGCGCGCATCGTTCTCGTCGTAGGAGGTGAGCACGGTTACGGCCAGGATCTTGAGACCGCTGCCGGCGGCGCCCCGCACCGCGGCGCGCATCGTCTGCGGATAGGCGTGTACGGTCAGGAAGGTCGCGCCGTGACCGGCGAGCGAGCGCACCCCCTCCTCCACGGTATTGCCGATGTCGTGAAGCTTGAGATCGAGGAAGGTCTTGAGCCCGCGCCGGGCGAGCCGCGCCGCGAAGTCGAGACCGCCAGCGTAACCGAGCCGGTAGCCGATCTTGTAGAAGGTCGCAGCATCACCGATGCGTTCGACCAACGCCTCGGCCGCCGCCACGTCGGCGAGGTCGAGGGCAACGATCAGGCGGTCGCGGGGATCTTGTAGCTCGGGCATCGGCGGTCCCGGTTGAAGGTTGGCGGCACCATCACGGGTCGGCTGGAGCTGTCAATGCCGCGGGCGGCGCCCCCATCACCCGCGCGACCTCGGCCTTGAGCACCGGCAAGAGCTCGGTCTCGAACCAGGGCTGCGCCTTCAGCCAACCGTTGTTGCGCCAGGAGGGATGAGGCAGCGGCAGGATGCGCGGCCGGCGCGGTTCGGCGAGGATCTCGCGCCAGCGCCGCACGGTCCCGGTCAGGCCGCCCTCGAGACGCCCGAGATGCCAACCCTGCGCATATTGGCCGATCAACAGAATCAACTCCAGGTTCGGCAGGCCTGCGAACAGTTCCTCGCGCCAGCGTTCCGCGCATTCCCGCCGCGGCGGCCGGTCGCCGCCCTTGGCGTCGAGCCCCGGGAAGCACGAGCCCATCGGCACGATCGCGAGGCGGGTGGCATCGTAAAACTCCGTCTCGTCGAGCCCGAGCCAATCGCGCAGGCGCACGCCGGAGGGGTCCTTGAACGGCACGCCGGAACGATGCGCGCGGTTGCCCGGCGCCTGGCTCGCGATGCACAGCCGCGCCGTGCCCGACCCTTGAATGATCGGCCGCGGCTCCTGCGGCAGGGGCGCCCCGTAAAGCGGGTCGTCGCGACAGATCCGGCAGGCGCGCAGGCGTGCGGCTGTCCTCTCGAAAGGCACGGGGGCGGGCATCACCGGGACATGGGTTGTCCGGCGCCCCAAGACGATGGGCGCTTCGCCGGTGCGGCAACCGATCACGTGGCCTGTGGCGCGGCCGGGCGGCTCTGGACGATCGGTGCGGCGGCCGCGAGGATCGCGTCGCGACCGCCGGGCGGATAGATGCGCTGGCGGTTGATCACCGTCTTGACCCGCTTGGCCTCCTCACCGGAGGCGACGAGGACATCGCGCTGCCATCCGCTGGTATAGGCCGCGCCCCAGGGGCCGAGATCGAGCACGGTAACGTAGTCGGGCGCGGAAAAGGCGATGCGCTCGGCGGGAATGCCGAGGAGATCGCAGGCCGCGTTGTGCCCCGCGAGGCGGCCCATCGGCCGGGCGTGCTGACAGGACATCACCGTCGCGTGCCCCGCCTCGTCTGCAACCGCGCGAGCGATGTCGCCTGCCGCGTAGATGCCGGGCACACCCTCCACCGCGAGGTAGGCATCGACCCCGAGGCGGCCGAGGGCATCGCGGGGCGCGGCGATCTGCTCGGCCAGCGGGCTCGCGCGCAGGCCGGTCGCACAGATGACCGTGCCGACCGCGATGGCCTCGCCGTTCCCCAAGGTGATCCCCTGGTCATCGACCGAGGCGATCGCCGTGAGGGTCCGGACCTCGACGCCGGCCTGCGCCAGAGCCGCGAGGATGGCCGGGCGGCCAGCGCCCATATCGGCGCCGATCTCCGGGCCACGCTCGATCAGAATCACACGGACCGGCTCATCCGAACCGGCCGTCGTCTTCAGAGCGGCGAGGCGCGCCGGCAATTCGCAGGCGATCTCGATCCCGACGAGGCCCGCGCCGAGCACGGCTGCGGTCCAGCGGCCCGGGCGCTGTGGGCCTTTCGACAGGGAGCGCAGATGCGTGTCGAGCCGGGCCGCGCCGGCATGGGTATCGACGTCGAAGGCGTGATCCGCCAAGCCGGGGATCGGCGGCGGAGCCACGGCGCTCCCCGCGGCGAGGACCAGCCGATCATAGGTCAGTTCCTCCCCGGAGCCGTCTGCGGCGCGCAAAGTGAGCGAGCGCCCAGCCACATCGATCCGCTCCACCCGCGCCTCGCACCGCCGGACACCGATCGGTACGAGCACGTCGTCGAGCGGCACGCGGATGCCGTCGAGATCGCTTTCGTAGCAGCGCACGCGGATGGTGTGGAACGGATCGGGGGCGACGAGTTGGATGTCGAGCCCACCCTCGGCGCCGTGAAGGTCGCGCAGGCGTGACGCCGCGGCCGCGGCCCACAATCCGGCGAAGCCGCCGCCGACCACCACGATGCGCTTCGTCATCCGGGTATCCTCCACCGACTCGTCGGCAGCGGCAGAGTATCGGCTGAATGGGGCCGGCCGTCATTGTGGGCCGGCGGCACGTCATCGGCGCATGAAAAAGCGGCGTGGCCGGGAAGCCACGCCGCAGGGGACTTGGGGGGTCTAAACCTTCAAGAGGGCTGCACCATCGCGCAATCCCGCCGCCGCCGATGTGTGCAACCGCACGCGTTCACGCGCCCTTCAACCCCGTCAGATCGAGCGGCAGCGAGCGCAGGCGCTGCCCGGTCGCGGAGAACACCGCGTTCGAGATCGCGGGTGCGAGCACTGGTACGCCGGGCTCGCCGATTCCGGTGGGCGCCTCTGACGAGGGCATGATGTGCACCTCGACCTGCGGCATTTCCGGCATCCGGGTCGGCTGGTAGCTGTCGAAATTCGTCTCCTGAACCACACCGTCCTTCAGCGTGATGCGGTTGCGCAGAACCGCGGAGAGCGCGAAGCCGACCGCCCCCTCGACCTGAGCCCGGATGACGTCCGGGTTCACCGGCACGCCGACATCGACGGCGGCGACGATGCGGTTGACCTTCACCGACGAGTCGCCGGCCGTCACATCGGCGACCATGGCGACGTAGGAGCCGAAGCTCTCGTGCACGGCGACGCCGTAGCCGCGACCCTTCTCCGTCGGCTTCTGGTCCCAGCCGGCCTCCTTCGCGGCGAGCTTGAGCACCGCCGAGAGCCGGGGTGCGCGCCCGAGCAGGCCGAGGCGGTAGGCGACGGGGTCGGCGCCGGCAGCATGCGCCAATTCGTCGATGAACACCTCCATCGCATGCGCGGTGTGGGTGTGGCCGACCGAGCGCCACCACAGCACCGGCACGCCCTCTCGACCGTTATGCACGTCGAAGCGATAGGCCGGGATCTGGTAGGGCGTGTCTGAGGCGCCCTCGACGGTGGTGGCGTCGATGCCGTTCTTCACGATCATCGCCTCGAAGGGCGAGCCGATCATGATCGACTTGCCGACGATGGTGTGGCGCCAGCCGGTCACGGCGCCCTTGGCGTCGAGGCCAGCCTTGATCGTGTGGTAGACCGTCGGCCGGTAATAGCCGCCGGCCATGTCGTCCTCGCGCGTCCAGACGAGATGGACCGGCGCCTTGCCGTCCCAGGCGGCGACGATGCTCGCGGCCTCGGCGAAATAGTCGGCGCCGGGCGTCGCACGGCGGCCGAAGGAGCCGCCGGCCCATTGCGTGTGCAGGCGGACCTTGTTCGGCGTGACACCCAGGGTCGCCGCCACCACCGCCTGCTCCACTGTCTGAAGCTGGCAGCCGGCATAGACGTCGAAGGTGCCGTCCGACGCGCGCTCGATCGTGCAGTTCAGCGGCTCCATCGCGGCATGCGCCAGATAGGGGAAGCTGAACTCGGCCTCCAGAACCTTGACCGAGCCCTTGATCGCCGCATCGGCATCGCCGGCCTGGGAGGCGACGAGACCGGGACGTTTGGCGGTCTCGCGGTACTCGGCGAAGATCTTGTCCGACGAACGCGACTCGGCGGCGCTGTCATCCCACTCGACCTTCAAGGCCTCCCGGGCCTTCTTCGCGGTCCAGGTGTCGCGCGCGATCACGGCGACGCCGGAGGGGATCTTGACCACCGCGACCACGCCCGGCACGGCCTTCGCCGCAGCATCGTCGACCCGTTTCACCGTGGCGCCGAAGCGCGGAGGATGAGCGACGAGCGCGGTCACCTGACCGGGACGGCGGATGTCGAGGGAGTAGATCGCGCTGCCATCGGTCTTGGCGACCGAGTCCAGGCGATGGCCCTTCTTGCCGATCAGCGTCCAGGCGCTCGGATCCTTCAGGCGCGGCTCCTGCGGTACCGGCAGGCTGGCGGCGGCCTCCGCGAGTTGGCCGAACCGGGCCTCGTGGTTCGAGGCGGCGTGGCGCACCACGCCCTTCGCCACCGTGATCTCCCCGGCCGGCACCTTCCACTGGGACGCGGCGGCGGTGACCAGCATCTCGCGGGCCGCGGCGCCGGCCTTGCGCAGCTGGAACCAGGAATTGGCGATGGCGGTCGAGCCGCCGGTGCCCTGAACGGGGCCCATCAGCAGGTTGTTGTAGAGCGCGGCATCGGCGGGCGCGAAGGCCGTGCGCACCTGCGCCCAATCCGCGTCGAGCTCGTCGGCGAGGATGGTGGCGAGGCCGGTCGTGTTGCCCTGGCCCATGTCGAGATGCTTGATCATCACCGTGACGGTGTCGTCGGCGGCGATGCGCACGAAGGCATTGGGCTGGGCCGGGACCTTCGACAGGTCCGGGCCGGCCGCCGCATGGGCCGGGTTCTTCAGATCGAGCCGGAAGCCGATAAGGATGGCGCCGGCGGCGCCTCCGGCGAGAAAGGCGCGGCGGGACGGCGTGGCTTTGGGCCGGGCAATCTTGAGCATGGCAGGCTCCGCTTCGGCAAAGAATGTCGGGAAGGCAGTGAGAACGATCAGCCGAGCGTGCGGGCGGCCTCGTGGATCGCGGCGCGGATGCGCTGGTAGGTGCCACATCGACAGATGTTGCCCTCCATGGCGCCATCGATGTCGCCATCGGACGGTTTCGGATTGTCCGTGAGCAGGCCGATCGCGGACATGATCTGCCCCGACTGGCAGTAGCCGCACTGCACGACGTCGAGGTTGCGCCAGGCACCCTGCACCGCCTCGGCGACCTTGCCCGACACGCCCTCGATCGTGGTGATCTTGGCCTCGCCGACATCCCCGATCCGGGTCTGGCACGAGCGGACCGGCTGACCGTCCATATGCACGGTGCAGGCACCGCACTGCGCGATGCCGCAGCCATATTTGGTGCCGGTCATGTTGAGGCGGTCGCGAATGGCCCAGAGCAGCGGCATCTCTGGATCGGCGTCGACGTCGTGGGAGACGCCGTTGACGGTGAGCTTCAGCATCGCGGTCTCCGCTTTTTTGGGGCGTCCGACGTGATGTGCCTGCGGGCGCCTCACACGATGTGCGCCAGCGCACATGAAGCTGGAATCGTTCCGAAAAGTCGACTCGCGGTCAATGGTCCGGGGCGGTCGGATGGCGTCGGACGCGCCTTCACCTGAGATCCATGCGCCTCAGTGCCGCAAGCATCAGAAACCCGCGGATCGCGAGCGATTTCTCGAAAATCCGCGAGATCGCTGCAGGCGGTTCTTAACGGTTCCGGCGCACCCTGTGGGTTCTCGTTTTCGGCCCCGCCTTGCGCGAGGCTTCCCTGCGCAGCCCCACCCGAATGTCCGAACTGACCGCGGAGATGGTTCAGCGCGGCCGCGGCCCGTCCCATGAGGAGGTCGCTCGCCGCCGCAGCATGTCGCGCGATCTTCGCTCGGCACGCGAGCGGCTGACCTCGACCAGCGGCCTGGAACGGGCCTTCGACTTCGAGCTGATGCGGCTCTACGCGCAGTATCGCGCCGACGCTGCCATCCCGCTGGTGATGTTCGCCATCACGCTGGCAGGGGCCTCGACCATCTGGGTGCCTCCGATCACCGCGGCGCTCGGCTGCGGCCTGGTCGTCACGGCGCTGGGTGCGACGACGATGGTGTGCCGGCGCTTCCTGAAGGAAGCGACCGCCAGCAACGCCATGAAGCGCTGGCGGCGCAACTTCGTGCTCGGCGAGATCCTGCAGAGCAGCACCTGGGCGCTGCTCATCCCGCTGACGGTCGCGGATGCGCGCACCTTCTCGCTGTTCGGGCTCGTCGTGGTCGCGGCGGTGGCGACGATGCTCGCCGCGACGGTGCCGCTCGCCGCGATCTGTGCGCTGGCGCCCCTGACACTGGCAGCGCTGTCGCTGCTCATCGACGCGCAGGGCACCCACACGGTGCCGCTCGTGGTGATGGCCGTAGGTAGCCAGGTCTTCTTCGCAGGGCTCGGTCGCCGGCTCTACGCCTCGGCGGTGGGTGCCCTGCAGTCGCGTGCGGAGAAGGACGCGATCTTCGCCGAGCTGGAACAGGCCAAGGCGAATTCCGACGAGGCCCGCAAGCGCGCCGAAGAGGCGAACCTCGCGAAGTCGAGCTTCCTCGCCACGATGAGCCACGAGCTGCGCACCCCGCTCAACGCCATCCTCGGCTTTTCCGAGGTGATGAAGAACGAGATCTTCGGCGCGCACGCCTCGCCGGCCTACCAGGAATACGCTACCGACATCCACGACAGCGGGATGCACCTGCTCAACCTGATCAACGAGATTCTGGATCTCTCCCGCGTCGAGGCCGGCCGTTACGACCTCAACGAGGAGGCGGTTCCGCTCGCCTCCGCCGTCGAGGAAGCCCAGCACATGATGGCGCTGCGCGCCCGCGGGAAGAACCAGACGATCAACGTCCATGTCGACGCGTCGATGCCGCGGCTCTGGGCCGATGAGCGCGCGCTTCGGCAGATCGTGCTCAACGTTCTCTCCAACGCCGTGAAGTTCACCCCCCAGGGCGGCGAGATCACCGTCAAGGTCGGCTGGACCTCGTCCGGCGGCCAGTATGTCAGCGTGAAGGATTCCGGACCGGGCATTCCCGAGGACGAGATCGGCACGGTGCTCACATCCTTCGGCCGCGGTTCTCTCGCCATCAAGACCGCCGAGCAGGGCTCGGGCCTCGGCCTGCCGATCGTGAAGGGCCTCGTCGACCTTCATGGCGGCGGCTTCCAGCTGAAGTCGAAGCCGCGCGAGGGCACCGAGGTGATCGTGACCTTCCCGGCGAGCCGGGTGATGGACACGCTGCCGGCGGTCGATCTGACCCCGAAGAAGGACGAGGCGGCTGATGGCCGCCAGGGCGCGGCCTCCAAGCGCCGCCGGGCTGCCTGACGGCGCTAATCGATCACGTAAGCCGCCCGCGCCCGCTCGCGCCAGTAATCGTAGCCGAACCAAGCATATCCGCCATCGGCCCAACCTCGGCCCCAGGAATTCTGGATGCGGAAGGCCTGCCGCGCATCGTCGTAGCCGACGGCGAGCATGGCGTGCCCGCTCTTCGGCTCACTGTCCTTCAGGAACACGCCCGTACCTGAATGGGCGCGCAGGGCATCGCCCATTCCCACCGAGAAGATCACGACCCGCCCCTCGGCGAGCTCGGTCTTCACCTGATCGAGCCGCGATCCGTCGAGCGCCCGCCAACTCTTGATCCGGTAGCGGGCCGCATCCGAGCGCTCGGCCGCCGAGGGGCGGCGGCCGCACCAGCCCGCATCGAAGGCGTAGTCATCGAGCGGCAGCACCCCGACGTCGCGCAGCATGTTGAGCGTCGAGGAGATCCGCGTCGGACTCTGGCAATAGGGGTCGTTGGAGACTTGGTTGTAGGTGAAGGCCGGGCTGAGCACCGGCCCGCCCGGATGCGTGCGGCGGTAGGCCTGCGTGGCCGCGCCGTAGACCGTGCTCCAGGAGGTGCAGCTCTTCGTGGCGCCCTGGCTGCGCGGCGGCGGGACGGTCGCCGACAGATCGACCTGCTTCGGCAGGACCGATCTCACCTGGATCGGACGCACGGCCGGGCCGAGCTCTTCGAGCGTCTCCTCGATCGCGCCCTGGGCCAACGCGCTGCCGATGCCGGCCACCAGGAGCGCGGCGGCCATCGCGACCGCTCTCGGCGACATCATCGCTTCACCTCCGTCATGCGCTGCGCCAGCACGACGCGGTCGTCGATGGCGTAGAGGAAGCAGGGATAGAGCGAGTCGACGTCGTTGCAGGCCGCGAAGGCCTTGGCCTGGGCTTCCGCGCTGGTCGATCCCGTCGCCCAGAAGACGCCTTTCGGGACGTGGATCGCCATCGCCTTCGGGCTTACGGCGGCGGCGTAGTTGGCGCGATCCTGCGCCTGGCGAGGGAGCGCGAACGGCACATCGTCGGCCGCATAGGCACGCGCCTGCGTGACGCGCGCCATGTCGCGGTGTGGCGCGGTCTTGAGATCGGTTGTGGTGACGGTGTCGTCACGCGCGAACAGAACGCAGGGCGTTCCGTAGCGAAGCTGGCAGGCCTCGAGGGCCGACCGTTCGGCCGCCGCATCCGATGCGGCGCGGCTCCATGTGAAGGTGCGGCCGCTCTCGACCTGGACGGCGAGCGCCCTGTGCGCGCCGAGCTTCATATAGCTGGTCACCACGCCGCCATCGTGACCGATGGCGGAGAAGAGCGCGCGCAGTTGCGTTTCGGGCGAGGCCACCGCGGCATTCGCGACCGCCGGAGGCTGTGCGGCGGCCGTCGACCCGATCGACGGACTGGGACTTTGTGCCGGCGGGGTCGGAGCGGGGTTTGCGGGCGTGGCTTCCGCGATCGGCACGGTTTTGCGCTGGACGAGGACCACCTCGCCAGCGGTCGCGTAGAGGAAGCACGGACCGTCCTTGCCCAGTCGCACCGGATCGTCGTTGCAGGCTTTGAGCGCAGCGATCTCAGCCTCCCGCTGGCTCGCACCGCCCGCGACGAAGATCCGGCGCCACGGATGGATCGCCATCGCCTTCGGCCCCGTCAGCGCCCGATAGCCGGCCACGTCGTTGCCCGTGCGGCGCGTCTCCGCGATCGGCATCCGCGCCGGATCGAACGGGCCGGCATAGCCGACCTCCTGCGCGACCTGGCGCACCCAGTCCGAAGTATCCATGTCGGCGAGGCCGTCATCGACGGCCGCCAGCGTGCAGGCCCCGCCCCACCGGATCTGACAGCTCTCGAGGGCACTGATCGCGGCTGCCCGCGTGGTCTGCGCGCTCGACACGCGCCAGGTACCGGGTGGCTCGTTCGAGACCGCGAACGCCTTGTGCGTGCGCTCCTGGAGGTAGCTCCCCAGGCGCTCGGACACGCGCGTGATGTTCGGGGCGAGCACCGCCACCCGCTTCTGCAAGGTGTCGAAAAATGGCGCTGCGGCCGGCGGCGGCGCGACCGCGGCCACCGTCGACGTGCCGGGCGGCGGGCTCGCGCGCGACGCGGCGGCGACGCGACGCTTGGCGAGGTCGCTGAAGGTGCCCGAGGGAAACCGCGCGAGATAGGCTTCGAAATCGGAAGCCTCCGTGCTGTCCTTGACGCTCTGCCAGAAGAGCAGATCGGCATCGATCGACGGCGCGCGTGCCGGCTGCTGCGAGGCCGGCACGACGCCCGGCTTGAAGAAGAACTCGCCTTCGAGCGCGGAATTCTCCCATGGGACCTGCATCCCCCGCGTCGCCTGCCTCACGTCGCGCCGCACGAGCGAGAGCATCTGGCGCACTTCGAGGCCCGGCGTCTCGATATGGCGGAGCAACGCCGTCGTGAACGGGCTGTCGGGGCCGTCGCCATCGGAGGCGACCGTGCCCGGCGCCGTCGCGAAGGCGACGAGCGTTCCGGCCCCCGCGGAGACCTGGCCCATCCCGCCGCGCTCGATGCCGCGGCCTCCGGTGGTCAGACGTTTCTGGAACGGGTTGTCGCGGCAGGAATCGAGGAAGAGCAGGGTGACGCGGGCCGAGCCGTCCGTCTGTTCGAGCAGGCTGTCGACGTCGAGCGCCTCGAAGCGAAGGTCCCGCGTCTCCTTGAGCTGCATGCTCGCCGGCAGCAGCCAGTTGCGGCCGGCCACTTCGAGCGCATGGCCGGCATAGAAGAATACAGCGGCCTCCGCCCCCCGGGCCGCATCGCCGAAGCGGCGTACGGACGCCTCCAGCGTGGCCCGATCCGGATCGAGCACGGTCTGCACCTGGAAGCCGAGCCGCTTCAGCGCCGCACCGACGCCGTTCGCATCGTTGAGGGTGTTGGGGAGCGCAGCCGCGTTCTTGTAGGCCGAAACGCCGACGACGAGTGCGACACGGGGGGCGGCCGCCGCCTGCTCCGTCACCGCCGCCCATGCGAGCACCGCAACGGTGAACACCAAGAGGGCAGTGCGGCGGATCAAGGCGGGCCTCGCGGGCAGATGGATCGTCATAACCCACGCTCACGCTTCGTGAAATACGCCGGGCTCCGCCTCACGACATCCGTCCAGAGGATAGGCGCCGGCGGCATCGAGAGCTCGGATCGCCCCCTCGCGGCGCGCATCTGCGTCCTGCGACATTCCAGCCGATCGTCCGCTGAAACGCGCTCTTCGTTCGTTAGCCTGACAGGAGCACGGCTGCCTCGCCGGCCCCTTCAGGCAGACAGGACCCAGAACGGATGAAGAGAACGATATGCACCGCGCTGCTCGCGGCCGGCCTGCTCGTGGCCGGTGGCCTGGGCGCTCAGGCCGCTGCCGTTTCGCCTAACGAGAGCATCCGGGCGAGCGAGCCCATCCAGCTCGCGCAGATGAACAGCCCGGGCGACGGCTTGACGCCGGGCTCCGCACGCAGTGGCAACGGCCGCCCCCGGATGCACGGTCACTACCGGCGGCACCACCATTGGCATCACCGTCACCATTGGCGCCACCACCGGCACCATCGCCGCTTCTGGCGCTGACGTCGGGCGCGGCATCGTTCCGGCGTGGGTCGCTGCGCCGGAACGATGCCGGGATCAGCCCGCGCTCTTCCCCGAGATCCCTGCCTGCTCGAAGGTCGCCATGTCGCGGTGGCAGGCGAGCGCGCCCTTGATCACGCCCATCGCGAGCGCGGCACCGGACGCCTCGCCGAGGCGCAGTCCCAGGGACAGCACGGGCTCCAGCCCGAGGCGATCCAGAACCTCTGCGTGAACGCCCTCGGCCGAGACGTGGCCGGCAACGCAATGCTCCAGCGCGCGCGGATCGAGGGCGTGCAGCACGGCCGCCGCCGCGGTCGAGACGTAGCCGTCGAGCACCACCGGCACCCGCTGCAGCCGGGCCGCCAGGATCGCCCCAGCCATCGCCGCGATCTCGCGGCCGCCGAGCCGGGCGAGAACGGCGAGCGGATCGTCGAGATGCCCGGCTTGGGTCCTGAGAGCTAGCGCCACCGCTTCCGCCTTGCGGGCGAGGCCGGCCGCATCGACACCGGTGCCGCGACCGACCCAATGCTCCGGCTCGCCCCCCCACAGCGCGCAGTAGATCGCCGCGGCAATGGTGGTGTTGCCGATCCCCATCTCGCCGATGCCGAGGCAATCGGTGCCGGCGGCCACCGCCTCCATCCCGAAGGCCATGGTGGCGACGGTCGATTTCTCGTCGAGGGCCGGCCCCTCGCAGATGTCACCGGTCGGCATGTCGATGGCGAGATCGAACACCTTAAAACCGAGCCCGTAGGCCGCGCAGAGCTGGTTGATCGCCGCGCCGCCGGCCGAAAAGTTTTCCAGCATCTGGCGGTTGACCGCATCCGGGAAGGCCGAGACGCCGCGTGCCGTGACGCCGTGGCTGCCGGCGAAGACGCAGACCAGCGGCCGGTCGAAGCTCGGCTTCGCCTTGCCCTGCCAGACCGCGAGCCATTCCACGAGGTCTTCCAGCCGGCCGAGCGAGCCGCCGGGCTTGGTCAGCACGGCGTCGCGGGCGCGTACCGCGGCGAGGGCATCCTCGTCGGGGCCGGGCATCTCGGCGACGAGGCGCCGAATGTCGGCGAAGGGCGAGGATTCGTCTGTCATCGCGCGAACTCGAGCGAACGGGGCGCCGGGAGGCGTGGCGGGAAGCGGTTGCGGCGCTATAGAGGTCCTGGCGAGCGCGGTGAAGGCGTGCGGACGATCCGACGCGGCCGAGCCCGGCAACAGGCGAGCGATGAGCGACGACCGGGCCGACCATACCCCGCCCTTCCCCGGCGCGGGCGTCCTCTACGACATCGCCGCCTGCCTGCGCTTCTTCACGCGCCTGCCCATCCCGCCGCTGCCGGATGAACCGGCGCCCTATGCGACGCCGGATTTCGCCACCGTCCCCCGCGTGCTGCCGCTGGCCGGCCTGCTGCTGGCGCAGCCGGCGGCTTTGGTGCTCGTCGCTGCCTGGGAATTGCGGCTCGGCCCGTTCGTCGCCGCAGCATTGGCGCTGGCGGTGCTGGCGCTCGTCACCGGCGCGATGCATGAGGACGGCCTCGCCGACGTCGCCGACGGGTTCGGCGGCGGCAATACCTGGATGCGGCGGCTCGAGATCATGCGAGACAGCCGCATCGGCGCCTATGGCGGCACCGCCCTGGTGCTGTCCTTCTCGCTGAGGCTCGGCGCGCTGGCGACGCTGCTCGACCGTTCGGGTGCCCTCGCAGCCCTGGCGCTGCTGCTGGCGGCCGCCGTCTCGCGCAGCGCGGCCCTCGCGCCGATGGTGCTCCTGCAACCCGCCCGAGCCGACGGCGCCGGCGCCTCGGTCGGCCGCCCGTCGCCTTCGACGCTCGCCGTCGCAGCTGGCATCTGCATCCTCCTCGGGCTGATCGCCTGGGCGATCGGGCTGCCGCTTCTCGGCGTCGCGCTGATGCTGGCGCTCGCCCCGGCCGCCGCCTACGGTCTGACCCGTCTCGCCCGCCGGCAGATCGGCGGCCAGACCGGCGACGTCATCGGCGCCTGCCAGCAGGTCGCGGAGATCGCCGGGCTGATCGGGCTGCTGGCCGCGACCCCGGTGTGAGGCCTTGATTCCGGCCCCCCCGTCGGCCCATCTGCCACCCGTGATGAACGCCCCGCCCCGTCCGAAGCCGTCGAGCCCCTGCACCAAGGTCTGCATTCTCGATGCCGTCACCGGGCTGTGCGAGGGGTGCGGCCGCTCACGGAACGAGATCGCCCTTTGGGGTTCCATGAGCGAACCGCAGCGGCTGGCGGTCATGGCGCTCCTTCCCGAGCGCCTGCGCCAGGCCTACCCCCACCGCATCGACGAGGGACGATGAGACTCTGGATCGGCCTCGGCATCCTCGGCGCAGCCTTGATCGCGCTGATCGTGGCCGGCGACCACAGCCAGGTGGTCGGCGTCGACTCGGATCAGTTCGGGCGCATGGCCTATCTCGGCGCGCTCCTCGTGCTGATGACCGCCGGCGTCTGGCACCGCTTCCGCGACCGCATGGGCGAGAACCTGCGCCACCTGCTGATCTGGGTGGTGATCGGCGCCGTCGTCATCGCCGGCTACGCCTACAAGGAGCAGGCCAAGGAGTTCGGCGGTACCATGCTCGGCTCGCTTCGGCCGGGCACCGCCGTCGTCGGGGCGGGCGGCGAGGTCACCATCACCCGGCGCTCGGACGGCGACTTTTCGGTCTTCGCCGAGATCAACGGTCGGATGGAGCAGCGCTTCGCCTTCGATACCGGGGCCAGCTCGGTGGTGCTGACCATGGAGAGCGCAGCCGCACTCGGCATCAAGCCGGCCGAACGGGAGTTCACGCAAAAGGTCTCCACCGCCAACGGCACCGCGCTGACGGCGCCGATCCGGCTCGAATCCATCACCATCGGGCCCATCACTGAGCGCAACGTGGATGCGATGGTCAGCCAGCCGGGCGCGCTGAACTCCAACCTCCTCGGCCAGAGCTTCCTGACGAGGCTGCCGTCCTACGAGGTGCGTGGCGACCGGTTGATCCTGCGGAGCCGCTAGCGACTTGCCCTCGGCCCATGTTCAGTATGGGGGAGGTCTCGCAGGGTCCCTGGACTTCGCCGGACGGTGGCTGACTGCTACGCTTTTGCCGGCCGACTCGGGGCCGGAGGAGACAAAGATGCGGATGTGGGGGTTCTCGGCGATCGGCCTGCTGGCGGCAGCGGGTGCGCAGGCGGCGGAGTGCCGCGTCACCGATCCCACCGGCACGCCGCTCAACGTGCGGACCGCGCCGAACGGCCGCGTGGTCGGCACGCTCGTCAACGGCCAGCGCGTCAGCGTCCTCGAGCGCCGGATGATCGGCGGCAAGGCCTGGGTCTATGTCGGCGATGTCGAGCTCGGCGACCAGCCGATCGGCTGGGTGTTTCGCGAATTCGTGAGCTGCTACGGGCGCTGAGGCCCGAGCATCTCAGAACCGCCCCGCCAAAGTCAGCCGGACCGCGGTGGGCTCGACGGGGTGGAAGTGCTTGTCGGCGATGCCGGCGGCCGGCTCTCCGGGCAGGCGCGACTCGTAGAAGTAGGTGATCTGGTCGGCCTTGGCGTTGGTCAGGTTGAGGACGTCGAGCGCCAGGCTCATGCCGTTGTCGAAATTGTAGCCGACGCGGCCGTTCAACAACGCGGTGGGTTTCGAGCGCACCGAGTTGTCCTCGATCAGCGGGCGCGGGCCGAAATAGCGCAGGCGCATGGAGCCGAACCAGCCGAGCCCCTGCCCTACCGTGAAGCCGGCCGAGGCGATCGTGGTCGGTGCTTCCGGCACGCGGTTGCCCACCGGATCGGGATCGGTGAAGCGGGCATTGGTGATGGTCAGGTCGCCTTCCAGCGACAGCCAGGAGGTGACGGCATAGCGGTTGGTCCATTCGATGCCGATGCGACGGGTCGGGCGGCTTGGCTCCGTGGTCCCTGTATCGCCCGCGAAGAGATTCTCCGAGGCGAAGTCGAGACGAAACAGCGCCAGCGAGGTCTCCAGCCCGGCGATGGAGCGGTTGCGGATGCCGACCTCGTAGCCCGTGGAGGGCACCAGGAACGGCGAACGGTTCAGCGTGAAGAGCGGGCTCTGCGGATCGACCGTCGCGGTCACACCGCGCACGTCGTTGGAGTGGAAGCCGCCGCCATAGTTCACGAAGATCTCGGTATCGAACCACGGCCCGAGCACCAGGCCGAGCTTCGGGTTCACGATGCCGTCACGCGCCTTGCCGGAATTGGCGGGCGTGTCCGAGACCACGTCGGCATAGTAGCCGTCGGCCCGGAAACCGACGCTCGTGCGCAGCCAGTCGGTCCATTTGACCCGGTTCTCGTAATAGAAGGCCGCGCTCGCCTCGAGCACGCGGTCATCGAGGACGGTCGAGCGGTATTGCCGGTTCGCGGTGTTGAACAGGCCGACCCGGATCGAGTCGGTCCGGGTCTGGACGCCGATCTCGTTCTCCATCGACAACCCGAACAGGCTGCCCTCGAAGACATGCGAGACCTCGCCGCCGCCGAGGATGCGCTGGTCGCGCTGGTGGAATTGGTCGCCGTTGACGGGGTCGTTCAGGAAATAGGTGAAGTCGTTGAACAGGTTCATCTGGTAGCGGATCACGTAGGCCGAGGCCCGCGTGATCCCGGTCTCGTCGGTCATGCTCCAGCGACCGGAGAGCGAGAAGCGGCCGGTATCGCCGCCATCGGTCGGGTTGAGCGTTCCGAACCGGCCGATGAGGCCTTCGGAGACGGCGCGCTCGGGGATCTGGTTGGTGGCGTTCCACTTGGCCCAGTAGGCCATGCCGGTGACCGAGAAGCCGTCGCGCTGCGTGCCCTGGCTGTAGCGCAGCACGCCGTTCAGCTTGCCGAGCCGATCGGGCACGTCCCAGGGGCCGTCATAAGTCTGCGCCTCGCCGGCCACGAGCAGGCGGCCCTCGCCGAGGGGTGCGGAGGTGATGGAGAGCGCGCGCTTGTAGCCGAAGCTGCCCAGCGAGAGCTGCGCGAGGTTCTTCTCCACGCTGTCGAGATAGTCGATCCGCACCGATCCGGCGGAGGCGAAGTCCCCGTCGCGGGCGAAGTAAGGCCCCTTGTGAAACTCCACCGCGCCGACGAGTTCGGGGATCAGGAAGTTCAGGTCGGCATAGCCCTGGCCATGGGCGTTCGTGCGCATGTTCACCGGCATGCCGTCGACCTCGATGGCGATGTCGGTGCCGTGGTCGAGGTTGAACCCGCGCAGGAAGAACTGGTTGGCTTTGCCCTCGCCGGAATGCTGGGTGACGATCAGGCCGGGCACCGCTTCCAGCGCCTCGCCGGGCCGCGTGATCGGGCGGCTGTTGAGCTGCGCCCCGGTGATGGTGCCGGCGCTGGCCGAATCGACGACGCGCAGCGCCCCGCCCGTGCCGATGACACCGTTGACGTAGCCAGCGCTCGCGGCGGTCCGGGCACCAGTGGAAGGGGCGCCTGCACTGTCCCCGGCGACGGCGATCTCTTCGAGTTGCGCGTCCTCGGCGGCTGCGGTCAGGGTGAGGGCGAGGAGGGCGGCCGTAGGGAGCGCGAGAGCGGCGAAAGTGGGCAGGCGGGACACGGGACCTCGGGCAACGGCAGTGGCACGTCACCGCGAACGAGGTCTCGGCGCGAGGTTCGGCCCCGCGTCTCGACACCCGCCGGAGCACCCCGCCCAGCGTGTTTCGCGTGTGACCACGACAGACGGCAGGTCTCCTGGCTCACGGGTCGCTGCCTTCCCTCCGTCTTCCCGGGCGAGGAACCCAGTGACATCGGTGGGGGAAGGCTCGCCGCTCACAGTTGCGGGGGCAGCCGCGGCATCGGGGTCAACCCCTCACCGCGTTCCCTTTTGATCCCCGAGGGGAACCGTCTGCCGAGAGCTAGGCCGTAAGCGGCCGGATGGTCAATACGCTCCTGTCGTGCCGCGATGCACCGTGGTACGGGCGCGACACCCATCGATGCTTAGCCGGCTTTACGACCGCCGCGCAGCAGGTGGCGGCAGCTGCGAAGCAGGGCAGACGATGCTGAAGCGGCAGCCGGTGGGGGGCACGTCCTCGACCGCGATCGTGAAATCGTGCAGCGTGACCACCGCAGCGACGAGGCTCAGGCCAAGGCCGCTGCCCACACTGTGGCGCGCCTCCTCGGCGCGGTAAAAGCGCTGGAAGATGCGGTCGCGCTCGGCGGGAACGATCCCGACGCCGGTGTCCTCGACGCTCAATGCCAGGCCGTTGCCCCGTCCCTCCAGGGACAAGCGGATCTGGCCGCCTTCCGGCGTGAACTTCACGGCGTTGTCGACGAGGTTGGCGATCGCCTCGAACAGCAATTCGCGATCTCCCGTGACCGGCGGCAAGCCCGGTTCGATGACACGTTCGATCACGATGCCCTTCTCTTCGGCGAGGGGATCGTAGATTTCGGCCACCTCGACGAGGCTGCGGGCGAGATCGACCTCGCCGAAGGCCGCGCGGCGACGGCCGTGTTCGATCTCGCCGATCCGCAGGATCGCCGTGATCAGGCTCAGGCACTGGTCGAGCCAATCGAGGCCGCGGTCGATCGCCGTCTGAAGCTCCTCGACCGTGCTCGCCTCGTCGCGGCTGCGCTCCAGCCTCGCACGAAGGCGTGTCAGCGGCGTTCGCAGGTCATGCGCGATCGCATCGCCGACGCTGCGCACCTCGTCGACCAGCACCTCGATCCGGTCGAGCATCGTGTTCACGTTAGCGACCAGCCGGTCGAACTCGTCCCCCCTGCTTCCGACCGGAAGGCGCTGGCTCAGGTTTCCGCGCATCACGGCGGTAACCGCCCCCTCGGTGGCCACCAGCTTCCGACGCGCGTGCGCCGACAGCACGATGCCGCCGGCGATGGACAGGATCGTCATCGGGATCAGCGCCATGCCGAGGGCACGCACGGTCACGGCCTTGGCGCGGTCGATGTCCTCCCGGCTGATCGCCACCACGACGACGTGACCATCGGCATGCTGCAGGGCCGCACAGAGCAGGTCGTCGCGAGGCTCGCCCCCTGCCACGGCAATGGGAGCGCGAAGCTCCTGGACTTTGCCGTTCCGCGCCAATCCGCGGGGCAGAACGGTGATGTTGCCGGCGAGAGGGGCTCCCTCCGGCCCAAAATAGCCGGCAAATCGATCGTCGTGGCCGCCACCGCCGAGCCAGTCGTCGATACGGGCGACGGTCCGAGCGGGATCGGCGGCGATGTAGGCGAGCTGCGTCTCGACCAGCTCGTCGTTCTCGGCGCGTTCGAGCGCGGAAGTCTGCCAGAAGATGAAGGCGAACAGGATCAGCGACAGCGCAGCCGACCAGAGCGCGACGGCGGCGGACCAGCGGAAAGCCGTGGTCGAGACGAGCCTAATCATCGGAGATCAGCGCGAAGCCCAGGCCGCGCACGCTGTGGATCAGGGGCGGCTCGCCGGCCGCCTCGAGCTTGCGCCGCAACCGTCCGACATGGACGTCGATCAGGTTGGATTTCGGCACGAACCGATAGTTCCAGACTTCCTCGAACAGCATGGCGCGTGTCACGACCTGACCAGGACGCCGCATCAGGTAGTCGAGGAGCTTCAATTCCCGCGGCAGGAGTTCGAGATCCCGACTGGCACGCCGGCCCGTGCCGGCGACGAGATCGAGTTCGAGGGTGCCGACCCGCAGGATGGCTTCCTTCGCTTCCACGGGGCGGCGAAGCAGCGCTTCGATCCGCGCCGCGAGCTCGCCGAGCGCGAACGGCTTGGTGAGATAGTCGTCGCCTCCGGCGCGCAGGCCCCGGATCCGCTCGTCGACATCGCTGAGCGCGCTGAGCAGCAGGGCCGGCGTACGGTCGCCGGCCTGTCGCAGGCTCTGTAGCACGGCCAAGCCATCGCAGCCCGGCAGCAGCCGGTCGAGGATGATCGCGTGCCATCCGCCGCGGAAAGCGGCCTCCTGGCCTTCCGGGCCGCTCGCGGCCCGTTCCACCTCGTGGCCGCGCCGACGGAGGTCACCGAGCACGTCCTCGACCGTGTCATCGTCGTCCTCGACGAGCAGAAGCCGTCCCATCCCAGCGTCGCCATTACGCGCGACGCGTGCCGCCGCGGATGCAGTATGGCCAAATTCGAGCACGCCGGTCGCGGTGCATTCCGTACTTAAACTCGAATTTAGTGGCGCTCGCCGGCCTGACTTCCATCTTCTCGGGGTGCGACGGGCGGATCGAAACCGACCGATGGTGAGGCGAGCTCACCGACGAGTGGCGCTCGATCAGACCGGAAGCGCCAGCCATGACCTAGAGCAGGAAGTACATCGAAGTGCTTTCGGCTCTATTTTTGCATCTGTACTACAGATTTAGAATTTTTATACTTTTAATTATCCATTCATAATCAGTTTGCCACACCATCCTCGTCTCGATTGCTTGATGAACATCTACACAGGCAGCGAAGGAGGGTTGGTAGTTTGTCTACACTGGTAACAGCGCGGCCCGAGTGGCCGGTCGAGGACGACACAGCGACAGTCGAGCGGCCTGCAGCGCGACGGCCGAGACTTTCGGCCTCCGATCGTGCGCATCTCGGTTGGCAACTCCGCGACGTCTACAAGGTGCTGGAGAGTGCACAACCGCCGTCGCGCCTGCTGGCGCTGATCGCACAGCTCGAATTGCTGCCCTCGCCCGACGAATCCGGTCCCGCGGCGTTCCGCGATGGATTGATGGCCGCCCTGCCGGGATTGCGGGCCTTCGCCATGAGCCTCGCCGGCGGTGCGAGCCAGGCCGACGACCTCGTCCAGGAGACGCTGCTCAAGGCCTGGCAGAACCAGACCCGCTACCAGCCGGGAACGAACCTCAAGGCCTGGCTGTTCACCATCCTGCGAAACACCTTCTACAGCGAGCGCCGCAAACGGAAACGCGAGGTGGAGGATGCCGACGGCATGCTCGCCAGCCATCTCGCCGCCCTGCCCGACCAGGAGGACGGCATGGAGCTGCGGCAGGTCTGGTCGAAGATCGCGAAGCTGCCCACTACCCAGCGCGAGGCGCTGCTCCTCGTCGGCGCGCAGGGCATGACCTACGAGGACGCGGCCGAGCTGCTCGGCTGCCAGATCGGAACCGTGAAGAGCCGGGTCAGCCGCGGCCGCTCCGAGCTCGCCCATTCTCTCGGCTTCGCCGATGGCCGGCTGAGCCGCATACCGGCCTGATCTCTTCGGCGGTTCAGGCCGCCTGCCCCGCCGGCAGCGGCTGCCACTCCCGCGAGACCCTGCCGACCGCCTCGCGCAGGGTCGCGAGGCCCGCATCCGGCGCCATGCCCGCCGTGGCGAGGTGGCGGCGGAAGGCGCGGGCGCCGGGACGGCCGTTGAACAAGCCGAGCATGTGCCGGGTGAAGGCGTGCAGCCGTAGGCCGGATTCCAGCCCCTCGGCGATGGTCGGCGCGAAGAGGTCGATCGCCGCGAACGGGTCGGCGGCAGGCGCGGCCTCGCCGAAGAGCAGCGGGTCGACGTCGAGCAGGATCGCCGGATCGGTATAGGCGGCGCGCCCGATCATCACGCCATCGACTTGCTCCACGAGCTCGGTGGAATGGCGGATCTCGGTGATGCCGCCATTGATCGCGATCGGCAGCGCGGGATGGGCTGCCTTCAGGCGGAAGACGCGGCCGTAATCGAGGGGCGGGATGTCGCGGTTCTCCTTCGGCGACAGGCCCTTCAGCCAGGCCTTGCGGGCATGCACGACGAGGCCGTCGACATCGGCCGCTTTCACCGCCGCGACGAGGGCATCGAGGGCCGCTTCCGGGTCCTGGTCGTCGACGCCGATGCGGCATTTCACGGTCACCGGCACCGAGACTGCCGCCTTCATCGCCGCGACGCACTCGCCGACGAGACTCGGCTCGCGCATCAGGCAGGCGCCGAAGCGGCCCTCCTGCACGCGGTCGGACGGGCAGCCGACATTGAGGTTGATCTCGTCGTAGCCGAGGTCTGCGCCGATCCTGGCGGACGCCGCCAGCGCCGCGGGATCCGAACCGCCGAGCTGTAGCGCGACCGGATGCTCGGCATCCGAGAACCCGAGCAGCCGTTCGCGATCGCCGTGCAGCACCGCGCCGGTCGTCACCATCTCCGTATAAAGCCGGGCCCGCGCCGAGAGGACGCGGAGGAAGGCCCGGCACTGCCGGTCCGTCCAGTCCATCATCGGGGCGACCGAGAAGCGGAAATCTCGCGCGGTCAGGGTCATCGGCAGTCGTCAGTGGTCGTGGTGGCCATGGTGCCCGTGATCATGATCGTGGTGATGATGGTGATCATGACTGTGATCATGGCCGCAGGAATGGCCGTGAGCATGACCATGGTCGTGGTCATGCGCGTGGTCATGGCCGTGATCGTGGCCGCAGGTGCTGTGGTCGTGCGCCTCCTTCTCCGGCCGGAAGGCGCGCTGGACCGGGGTGGCGGCGCAGCCCGAGCCGCGCACCAATTCGGCAGCGCTGTCAGGGACATAGAGCACATCCGCACCGATTTCGGCCGGCACGTGGTTGCCGCCGAGCTGCCAGGCGAGGCGCACCAGCCGGGCGACGTTCTCGGCGCGCACTTCGAGGAGCGCCTCCTCGGCTGCCTTCACAGCGATGAGACGACCATCATCGAGGCGGAAGGCATCCCCGTCCTGCACCTCGGTGGGCTTTTCCAGCGCGAGATCGAACGCGATCCCGCCTAAGCCGCTGAGAGATCTCGCAGAAACCTTCCGCGCGGCGTGGTCGAGGACGACCGTGTCCACGACCTGCTCTGGCCGGACGGCGGCCTTGCGGACGATCAGGGTGGCGTTCGGCATGAGATCCTCAAAGGGCTCGGTGTGTTTGCGCAACAGCTTGCGCCTCAAATGGCCTCTCGCGCGCGAAATGTCATGCCCCGCGCCGCGGCCGCCCCAATCTTGACCGTATCGCGTGACGTGCCTGCATCGAAGGCCGCAATCGGCCTCAGGGTGCGCGACGGCGAAAACGCCGCGCGGGCCGATGCACAAGGGAGTCGTTCGACCATGAAGAAGATCACCGCGGCCCTGCTCGCCGCCACCCTGGCGCTGTCCGTCGGCGCCTGCAACACGCCGGGCGAGCGCGCCGTCGGCGGTGGCGCCCTCGGCGCCGGCCTCGGCGCTGCGGTCGGCGGTCTGGCCACCGGCCGCGCCAGCGGCGCTCTCGCCGGCGCAGCCATCGGCGGCGCTGCCGGCGCCATCGGCGGCGCTGCCACCGCCCCGCGCTGCCCCTACGGCACCTACCGCGACGCCTACGGCGACGTGTACTGCCGCTGAGCCGTTCCGGCTCGACACCGATCGATCAGGAGGCCGGGGCATCACCCCGGCCTCTTTTACGAGAAAGGGCGGCGCTCGCCTCCGAGCGCCGCCCTTCTTTTGTTACGTCGTGTGAACGCTCAGGCCGCGACGTCGTAGCGGTCGGCGTTCATCACCTTGGTCCAGGCCGCGGCGAAGTCCTCGGCGAACTTCTGCTTCGCATCGGAGCCGGCATAGACCTCGGCCAGCGCGCGCAGCTGCGAGTGCGAGCCGAAGATCAGGTCGACGCGGGTCGCCGTCCACTTCTTCTCCTTCGTCTTGCGGTCCTTGCCGACGAAGGCGTTCTCGGATCCGGCCTTCTCCCACTCCGTGCCCATGTCGAGCAGGTTGACGAAGAAGTCGTTGGTCAGCTTGCCCGGCTGGCTCGTGAAGACGCCGTCCTTGGAGCCGTTGGCATTGGCGCCGAGCACGCGCAGGCCGCCGACCAGCACCGTCATTTCCGGAGCCGACAGACGCAGCAGTTGCGCCCGGTCGACCAGGGCCTCCTCAGGCGCCATGAACTGCGCGCCCTCGCGGAAGTTGCGGAAGCCGTCGGAGCGCGGCTCCAGGGGCTCGAACGACTCGACGTCGGTCTGCTCCTGCGACGCATCCATGCGGCCCGGGGTGAACGGCACGGTGACGGCGAGGCCGGCATCCTTGGCCGCCTGCTCGACGGCAGCGCCGCCGGCCAGGACGATCAGGTCCGCGAGCGAGACCTTCTTGCCGCCCGACGCCGCGCCGTTGAACTCGGCCCGGATCGCCTCGAGCTTGCTCAGCACGCTGGCGAGGGTGGCCGGCTCGTTGATCTTCCAGTCCTTCTGCGGAGCGAGACGCACCCGCGCACCGTTGGCGCCGCCGCGCTTGTCCGAGCCGCGGAAGGTCGAGGCCGAGGCCCAGGCGGCCGAGACGAGCTGCGGAACGGTGAGGCCGGAGGCGAGCACCTTCTGCTTCAGCGCCGCCACGTCCTGCGCATCGACGACCGGGTGGTCGAGGGCCGGGATGCGGTCCTGCCAGATCAGCTCTTCCTGCGGCACGAGCTTGCCGCGGTAGAGCTGGATCGGGCCCATGTCGCGGTGGGTCAGCTTGAACCAGGCGCGGGCGAAGGCGTCGGCGAACTCGGCCGGGTTCTCGTAGAAGCGGCGCGAGATCTTCTCGTAGGCCGGGTCGGCCTTCAGCGCGAGATCCGAGGTCAGCATCTTCGGGCGATGCTTCTTCGACGGGTCATGCGCATCCGGCACGTCGGCGGCCACGTCCTTGGCGACCCATTGCAGGGCGCCAGCCGGGCTCTTCTCGAGCTCCCACTCGTGCTTGAACAGGTTGTCGAAGAACAGGTTGCTCCACTGCGTCGGCGTCTGCGTCCAGGTCACCTCGGGGCCACCGCCGATGGTGTCGCCGCTATGTCCGATGCCGTGCTTCGAGCGCCAGCCGATGCCCTGGTCCTCGATCTCCGCGCCTTCCGGCTCGGCACCGAGGAAGGACGGGTCGCCAGCGCCGTGTGTCTTGCCGAAGGTGTGGCCGCCGGCGATCAGCGCCACGGTCTCCTCGTCGTTCATCGCCATGCGGGCGAAGGTCTCGCGGATGTCGCGAGCCGAGGCGAGCGGGTCCGGCTTGCCGTTCGGGCCTTCCGGATTGACGTAGATCAGGCCCATCTGCACGGCGCCCAGCGGCTCGGAGAGCTGGCGCTCGCCGGAATAGCGCTCGTCACCGAGCCAGGTGCCCTCGGGGCCCCAGAACAGCTCCTCGGGCTCCCAGGTGTCGACGCGACCGCCGGCGAAGCCGAAGGTCTTGAAGCCCATCGATTCGAGGGCGACGTTGCCGACGAGAACGTAGAGATCGGCCCAGGACAGCTTGTTCCCGTATTTCTGCTTGATCGGCCACAGCAGGCGTCGACCCTTGTCGAGATTGACGTTGTCCGGCCAGGAGTTGAGCGGCGCGAAGCGCTGCTGGCCGCCGCCGGCGCCACCGCGCCCGTCCGTCGTGCGGTAGGTGCCGGCGCTATGCCAGGCGAGGCGGATGAACAGGCCGCCGTAATGGCCGAAATCGGCCGGCCACCAATCCTGGGAATCGGTCATCAGGGCGTGAAGGTCCTTGATGACGGCGTCGAGATCGAGGGTCTCGAACTCCTTGGCGTAGTCGAAGACGTCGCCCAGCGGGTTGGACCGGGGATTGTGCTGGTTCAGGCGCTCGAGGTTGAGCTGCTCGGGCCACCAGTCGCGGTTACGTCGGCCGCCGGGGCCATGCGCCACCGGGCATTTGCCGCCGCCCTGACCATCAACCTGCATGTCCATGTCGAACTCCATCACGTCGGCGAAAATCGTTCACGGGCGCGCCGCAGCTTGGCTCGTATGGAAGCCAGCATCTTGAACGGCACGCCATCGAAGACCGTGCCGGCGGGATGTAGGGCTGTTTAGAGCGTTTGTATAATTGATTGCCGACATAGCTGTGATTGGTCGAACCTATGACGCCTCCGTCGCCGGCAGACGAGACACCCCATGCGGCAAGTGATCGCGCAGAGTCCGGGCCACCAGTTGGAGATCTCGCGATCGGGGATAGGAACGCCGCCAGACAAGCCCGATCCGCCGCCCCAACCCGGCATCGAGCGGGCGTACCGTAACACCGCGGTTTCGGAATTCCTCAACAGCCATGGCCGGCAGCAACGTGCTGCCCATGCCGGTCGCCACCATCTGGCGGATTGTTTCTAGGCTCGTCGCCCGGAAGTCTTCCTCGACATCCCGGTCGGGCGTTCGGCAGAGCGAAAGCACCTGGTCGCGCATGCAGTGCCCTTCGGTGAGCACCAGCAGCCGCCGCCCGCGCAGATCGTCCTTCGTCAGCACTTCGGCCAGGGGCTCGTTGCCCCTGGGTTCGGCGAACCAGAACGGCTCGTCGAACAGGGGCAGGGTCTCCAGTCGGCCGTCCTCCACAGGAAGGGCCACGAGGGCGGCATCGAGCCGGTGCGAGAGCAGGCGCTCGATCAGCGAGGCGGTAAGGTCCTCGTGGACCGCCAGACGCAGCTCCGGGTAGTCGGCGTTGAGCGCCGGCACGAGCCAGGGCAACAGGTAGGGGCCGAGCGTTGGGATCACACCGAGGCTGAACGTACCGACCAGCGGCCCGGCAATGCGCCGTCCGACACTGGCGATGGCCTCGACATCGGTGAGGATCTGCCGCGCCCGCGCAACCACCTCCTCACCGTGGGCGGTGACGCGAACCGAGCGGTTGGTGCGCTCGAACAGCATCACGCCGAGCTGCGCTTCGAGCTTTTTGATCTGTGTGCTGAGTGTCGGCTGGCTAACATGGCAAGCCTCGGCCGCGCGGCCGAAATGGCCGTGATCGACGAGCGCGACGAGATAGCGGAGATCCTGCAAGGTCATGAATGACCGTGGCTGCGTGAAGCGGCGGAAGTCCAGCGCTGTCGATGAAGGCCAGGGCAGCGATATCGCCTTGCGCCCGCCCCACCATTCGGCTTTAGCAACCGACCCGAAACGCTGCGCAGGCCCAGCCCGTGCCCCAACGTCTCCGCCAGCGGCGCCTCGCCGCCCTCTCGAACGGCACCGCGCGATGAGCCTAGGCATCTGGGGCAAGCTCGGCGGGGCCGGGCTCGGCGCGCTCGTCGGCGGCCCGATCGGCGCGCTCGTCGGCTCTGTGGCCGGGCATTTTCTGGTGGACCGCGAAGGCGCGCCCTTCGGCGCGACGCCGCGAGACGTGGTCTTCACCACCGGCCTCGTGGCCCTCGCCGCCAAGATGGCGAAGTCCGACGGCGTGGTGACGCCCTCCGAGGTCGAAGCCTTCGGGCAGGTGATCGAGGTCGAGCCGGCGGCGCGCCCGGGCGTCGAGCGGCTGTTCGACCTCGCCAAGCGGACCACGGACGGGTTCGAAGGCTACGCGCAGCAACTCGCCAGCACCTTCCGGGACGAGCCTGCCCTGCTGGAGGACGTGCTCGACGGACTGTTCCACATCGCGAAGGCCGACGGGGCCATCCATGAGAACGAAGACCGCTACCTGCGCGAGGTCGCCCGCATCTTCGGGCTCGACGAGCCGGCCTTCGAGCGGCTCGCGGCCCGTCACGTCCTACGCGCGGACGACCCGTATCTCATCATCGGCCTCGAGCGCGGTGCGAGTGACGCCGAGTTGAAGGCTCGCTACCGCTCCCTCGTGGCCGAGAGCCACCCCGATCGCGCCATTGCCCGTGGCCTGCCGCCAGAAGCCGTCGCGATCGCAACGCGGCGACTGGCCGCGATCAACGCCGCCTGGGATCGCATCACCGAGGAGCGGGCGCTGGCATGAGCTTCTCAGCTGACAGTCCGCTCGTTCATGAGGTCGTGCCCTCGCCGAACCACGGCGAGCGCAAGGACGGCCCCCTCGACATGCTGATCCTCCACTATACCGGCATGGCCAATGCGCAGGTCGCCCTGGAGCGGCTCTGCGAAGCCGCGGCACAGGTCTCCGCCCATTACCTCGTCTTCGAGGACGGCCGCATCGCGCAGCTCGTGCCGGAGACCCGACGCGCCTGGCATGCGGGCCTCGGCTCCTGGAAGGGCGAGGGCGACGTGAACTCGCGCTCGATCGGCATCGAGATCGTGCATCCTGGCCATATCGGGGGGCTGCCGCCCTACCCGGCCGAGCAGATCGAGGCGGTGATCGCGCTCTCGAAGGACATCGTCACTCGCCACGCGATCCCGGCGAACCGTGTGTTGGCCCATTCCGACGTCGCGCCCGAGCGCAAGGAGGATCCCGGCGAGAACTTCCCGTGGGACAGCTTCGCGAAGGCTGGAATCGGGCATCTCGTGACGCCCGCCCCGATCCGCGACGGCCGCTTCTTCGCGCAGGGCGACTCGGGCCAGCCGATCGAGGCTTTGCAGGAGATGTTCTCACTGTACGGCTACGACCAGCCGGTCACCGGCCAGTTCGACACGCGCACGCAGGCCGTCGTCACCGCCTTCCAGCGTCATTTCCGGCAAGCCCGCGTCGACGGCGTCGCCGACGCCTCGACGATCACGACGCTGCGCGACCTGATCGCGGCCCAACCTCCAGGCTGAGACAATCTTCGCTCAGGCGCGGTGCCGTGCCTCGTCATGCGCATCCGCGATCCCGCGGGTGCGCCACAGGCTGTAGACGATGCCGATCGTCAGCAGCACCAGCGTCACGGCGAGCGAGACCCAGGGCGGCAGGTCGACGAGGCCGAGCGTGTCGGCGACGACGATCTTGCCCCCGATGAAGATCAGGATGAAGGCGAGCGCCGTCTTGAGATAGGCAAAGCGCTCCACCATCGCGGCCAGCGCGAAGTAGAGCGAACGCAGGCCCAGGATCGCGAAGATGTTCGACGTGTAGACGATGAACGGGTCGGTGGTGATCGCGAAGATCGCCGGCACGCTGTCGACGGCGAAGATCACGTCGGCGATGTTCACCGCCGTCAGCGCCAGGGCGAGCGGCGTGAACCACAGGACGGACTTGCCCGATTTGGGATCCGGCAGACGCACCAGGAACTTCTGGCCGTGCGGCTCCCGGGTGATGCGCAGGTGACGGCGCAGGAAGCGCAGCGAGGCGCTGTTTTCGACATCGGCCTCGTCCTCCTCCTTGGAGAACAGCATCTTGAGGCCGGCATAGATCAGAAAGGCGGCGAAGAGCGACAGGACCCAGTGTGCCTGGGCGACGAGCGCCGAGCCGAGCCCGATCATCAGGCCGCGCAGCAGGACGGCGGCGAGGATGCCCCAGACCAGGACGCGGTGCTGGGCCGAGCGTGGCACGCCGAGCGCCGTCAGGATGACCGCGATGACGAAGACGTTGTCCATTGACAGCGAGTATTCGATGACCAATCCGGTCACGAACTCCTCGCCATGCGTGCGGCCCATGTACCACCAGACCCAGCCGCCGAAGGCGAGGCCGAGGAGCAGGTAGCAGGTCGTGAGGACGAGGCTCTCCTTGACCCCGATCACCCGGCCCTTGTCGCGGTGGAGCAGGCCGAGATCGAAGGCCATCAACCCGATGACGAGGGCATGGAAGCCCAGCCACATCCAGACGGGCTGGCCGAGCCATAGGGTATGAAGGAAGTCCATCGGTCGCGGAGCCCCATGCTTCGTTGAAGAGAGCATCGGCTCCGACATCACGGACGCATGAGATGCGTCCGCCAGAGGGGCCCGCAGCCGATGGGCGCGAGTTAGCGAGCCGAGTCTGGCGAATCAAGGGCAGCCTCTACAACAGCACCACAGAGGCGAAGGGTTGACAGCCGCCCTCCCGACACGGCCTGCCCCTGGCATGGAGCGAGACGATTTCATCGCAGTGGTTGGCGGAGGCCCCGCCGGGCTGGCCGCCGCCGAGGTTCTGGCTGCGGCGGGACGGCGCGTTACGGTCTACGACCGGATGCCGTCGGTCGGCCGCAAGCTGCTGATCGCCGGTAGAGGCGGCCTGAATCTCACGCATTCCGAAAAGCTGCCCGCATTTCTCGAACGGTACCATCCGGCCCATGCAGCCCTGCGAGAGGCGGTCGAGGCCTTCCCCCCCGACGCCCTCCGCTCGTGGTGCGAAGGACTCGGCCAGCCGACCTTCGTCGGGTCGAGCGGCCGCGTCTTTCCGAAGAGCTTCAAGGCCTCACCGCTGCTGCGCGCCTGGCTCGCGCGCCTTGGCACACTCGGCGTCACCATCCGCACCCGCCACAGTCTCACGGCCTGGGATGGGATTGGGCTGTCATTCGAAAGCCCGGATGGGCTCGTCGAAATCCGACCACGCGCCCATCTGCTTGCCATGGGCGGCGCGAGTTGGCCGCGACTCGGTTCGGATGGAGCCTGGGTGTCTCTACTCCGAGACCGCGGGGTTGCAGTCGCGCCGCTGCTTCCTGCCAATGTCGGCTTCTCGGTGCAATGGTCCGAGCATTTCGCCGGCCGCTTCGCGGGCGAGCCGGTCAAGCGTGTCGGCTTTAGGCTCGACGACAGGCAGGTACTCGGCGAAGCGATGATCTCCGCCCAAGGCATCGAGGGCGGCGCGGTCTACGCGCTCTCGCGATGCATCCGGGAGGCAATCCAGGCGGAAGGCACCGCGACGCTCCTCCTCGACCTCCGCCCCGATCTCGACGCGGAGGCGCTGGCCCGGCGCCTCGACCATCCAAAACCCGGTGCCTCCATGGCGACACGCTTGCGCAAGGATGCGGGCCTCAGTCCCGTCGCCGCCGGCCTATTGCGCGAAACCCACGGCCTGCACCTGCCGGACGCGCCCATGGCGCTGGCCTTAGCGATCAAGGCTTCGCCCCTGCGGCTCCTCGCTCCAGCGCCGATCGCCAGGGCGATCTCGACGGCCGGCGGCGTGTCGTTTGACGGCCTCGATCCGCGCTTCATGCTGCGCGCGCAGCCCGGCAGCTTCCTTGCCGGGGAGATGCTTGACTGGGAAGCGCCGACCGGTGGCTACCTGCTCCAGGCGGCAATCGCGAGCGGGCGCGCCGCCGCTTCGGGCATGATCGCTTGGCTGCGAGAGACCGGCGGCTGAATGCTTTCGGCTTGCCAGCCCTGATCGTGCGCGCTCAGGGCTTCGCGCAGAAGGCCGTCATGCCCTCGGCGCCCGCCGGGCAGGTCGCCTGCGCCGAGCCGCCGGCGCCAGATCGGTAGCTCGCGCTTGCACCGCCGAGGCAATAGGCCGAGATCAGCAGCTCACCGCTTTCGCAAGAGAGCTCACAGCCGGCTTCTGGACAAGCGCCGGAATGCACCGGCCGCAGCGGGAGGGCGGCCGGTGCCGACGCACCCGGCTCGCCCTTCGCGCCCGCCTCGCCCTTGGGACCAGCGGGACCCGGTGCTCCCGGGGTTCCGGTTGTGCCCTCTGCACCCTGTGGGCCGGAAGGTCCCTGGACTCCGGCCACGCCCTGCGGCCCCGTCGGCCCCGGCTCGCCCTTCGGACCGGGTTCGCCCTCCGGCGCACAATTGGCGATGACCGCCTCGCGCTCGTCCTCCTCGGCCTTCAACGTCGCGACACAGGTGCGCGGGCGGTATGGCAATCGGAAGGTGAAGCGGCCGCGGCCATCGGCGGCCACCGAGATATCGTCGTCGAGCACGACGATCAGGCCGCCCTTGCGCACGCTGCCCGAGATGCGCAGGTCGCCCGCCTCGATTCGGGCATCGTAGACCATGATCGGCTGCTGAGGCTGCCGCGGCCTGCGCGGTTTCGACCGCTCGCGCGGCGCCTCCGTTTGAGCTCCCAGAGCCGGAGCTGCCGGCTGCTGAGCGGCCGCAGGCCATCCCGCGACGAGCATCAGCGCCAGCGCTACACAGACGCGCCCGATCATGAAACCTGCTCCTCCGAGAACCGGTCTGCACCTGCGGCCGCGTCGGGCCTCCGGTCAAGCCTGCGCGAGCGGCTGCGAGGCCACGCGGAATGGCCTCGACTTCCCACGGCGCCTTTGTCAAAGACTGCGCCATGATCCGGACCGCCCTCGCCTGCCTCCTTCTCCTCTCGAGCGCCGCACAGGCCGACGAGTGCGACGCCCTCGTCGGGCGCATCGCCGATGCCACCGGCGCCAAGAAAGTGGGGCGGCGGGTCGGTCCCAGCGTCGACGTGCGCTCGGCCGGCGGCCTCAAGATCGACATCACCTGCCGCGCCGAGCCGATCGTCCAGGCCTCGTCCTCCGATCCGAGCCCATCGGCCGGCTATTACCGCGACCTGTCGATCGCCGGCGGGATTGCGATCGAGGTTCCACCGGCTGCCGTCGAAGCCGCCCTGGTGAAAGCCTACGACACGGCGCTGCGCGAGCGTCGCAAATCCTTCATCCAGCAGAGCGGCTGGTCGGCGAGCTGCTACGCTGATCCGGGTTCATCGTCCCTCCGCACGCTTTGTTCGGTGGGACGCATTCCGCCCGGCTGACCCCCGACGGGCTTGAACGCCGCGCCGAACCGCGCCAATCCCGTCGCCGGGACCGGAAACGCCGACGGCAGGCAATGGCCAATCATCTCTTCGACCTCATCCTCGCGCATCTGCCGCCGGCGCCGGCCAGCAAGATCCTGCTCGAGACCCCGGACGGGCTTCGCGTCAGCTACGCCGACCTCGTTGCACGCTCGGCCGCCTATGCCTCCGCGCTCTCCACGCTGGGCGTCAAGCCAGGTGACCGCGTCGCAGCCCAGGTCGAGAAGAGCCCAGAAGTCATCTTCCTCTTTCTCGGCGCAGTGCGGGCCGGCGCCGTCTTCCTGCCCCTCAACACCGCCTATACCGACCGGGAGATCGCCTATTTCCTCGGCGATGCCGAGCCAGCCGTCTTCGTCTGCGATCCGGCCCGCGAGACTGCTCTCGCGCCTGTCGCGAAAGAGGCCGGCGTCGCCAGTCTGCGGACCCTCGGGGGCGACGGCCGCGGCAGCATGCGCGAGGTGGCCGACGCCTCCAGCAGCGCATTCGAGGACATTGCACGCGGGTCCGACGAACTCGCTGCGATCCTCTACACCTCCGGGACGACGGGGCGCTCGAAGGGCGCCATGCTCAGCCACGGCAACCTCGCCTCGAACGCCCTGACACTGGCAGAGGCTTGGCGCTTCACGGCTGACGACGTGCTGATCCACGCGCTGCCGGTGTTCCACACCCACGGCCTGTTCGTCGCCACCAACACGGCGCTGATGGCCGGCGCGTCGATGCTCTGGCTGCCGCGGCTGGACGCGAAGCAGATCCTCTCCGTAATGCCGCGGGCCACGGCTATGATGGGCGTGCCGACCTTCTACACGCGCCTCCTCAAGGAGCCGGGCCTGACGCGGGAGGCCACCGCGCATATGCGCCTGTTCACTGCCGGGTCGGCGCCGCTCCTCGCCGAGACGCATCGCGAATGGTCCGAGCGCACTGGTCACGCCATCCTCGAGCGCTACGGCATGACCGAGACCAACATGAGTACCTCGAACCCCTACGAGGGCGAGCGCATCGCCGGCACCGTGGGCTTCCCGCTGCCAGACGTGGCGCTGCGTGTGGTCGATCCCGAGTCGGGTGCGCCAGTGCCGGACGGCAACGTTGGCATGATCGAGGTGAAGGGCCCCAACGTCTTCAAGGGCTACTGGCGGATGCCCGAGAAAACCGCAGCCGAGTTCAAGGCGGACGGCTTCTTCATCACGGGCGATCTCGGCAAGATCGATACGCGGGGCTACGTGCACATCGTCGGCCGAGGCAAGGACCTGATCATCACCGGTGGTTACAACGTCTATCCGAAGGAGATCGAGACCGAGATCGACGGCCTGCCTGGCATTGTCGAATCCGCGGTGATCGGCCTGCCTCATGCGGATTTCGGCGAAGGCGTCACCGCGGTGGTCGTCGCCGCGCCGGAGGCCCGCGACGAGGCCAAGATCCTCGCGGCGCTGGAAGGCCGGCTCGCCCGCTTCAAGCAGCCGAAGCGCGTGCTCTTCGCCGACGATCTCCCGCGCAACGCCATGGGCAAGGTGCAGAAGGCCCTGCTGCGCGAGACCCATGCGGGGCTCTACGAGAAGGGCTGAGCGACTGCGTCAATCGTGCGTGAGCATCTCCGCGAGTTGCTCCGCCGTCGTCAGCGGCACGACGTGCCTCTCCGCCGACCGAGACGCGACCACGGTTCTGTCGAGGATCGCGCCACGCCGATCCATCGCCGCGCCGAGGCATGTCAAAGCAAGAAACCCGACCGCGACCGCAAACTTCCAGTCTTTCACGGCAATCCGACTGGCCTTGGACAGTGTTTGCGCACTCATCATCCTTCTCCATTGAAATCATTCTTTGAAAGAAAGATTGGTGACGCCGCCGATCCATCGCAATTCGAGAGTCGTTTACTGAGCTTTCGCCTACGGCGAAGGCTGCTGATGCGCCCCGGCATCGATCGTCTGCAACGCATCCGGCAACGCGTTCGAAAGCCGAGGAACAGCCAAGCCTACTCCGCGGTTGACCCCCGTCGCTCAAACCCCAGCCGCCCCGACACGCATGCCATCGCCCCCTGCATCTCCGTCCGAGCGCCCAGGCGAGGCCGGATCGGCACTCTGGACCGTTGCGCTCGGCATCGCGCTGGTAGCGATCGCCGCGAGTCCGCGCCGCAGGCGCTCCGAGCGGGACGCAGAGCCGGAGCCGGAGCGCACTGCGCGCGCCAACGGCGCCCATTCGCACGAGGGCCGGACCGCACGCTGGGTCGCGGCGACGCAGGAGGATCGCGGCCGGGCCGCGAGGGATCCCACCGAGATCCCAGCGCCCGGCTGGAAGGACATCGCCTTCCGAGTCTTCCAAGAATTCAACAAGGACCGCGTGCTGTCGGTGGCGGCGGGCGTCACCTTCTACACCCTGCTCTCGCTGTTTCCGGCGGTGGCGGCTTTGGTGACCTGCTACGGCCTGATCGCAGACGCAGGCACGATCAACGTCCATCTCGCCAGCCTGCGTGGCGTGTTGCCGGATTCGGCCATCGACATCGTCGGCGACCAGGTAAAGCGCATCGCGACCAAGAGCGGCGGCACCCTCGGGCTCACGTTCTTCACCACCCTGCTGCTCTCGGTCTGGAGCGCGAACGCGGCCATGAAGGCGATGTTCGACGCGCTGAACGTCGTCTACGAGGAGCAGGAGAAGCGCAATTTCTTCTGGCTGAACCTGCGCTCGCTCACCTTCACCATCGGCGCCCTGCTCTTCGTGATCATCGCCCTCTCGGCGATCGTCGTGCTGCCGGTGGTGTTCAACTTCGTCGGCCTGGGTGACGGGGCCTGGGCCCTGGCGATGCTGCGGTGGCCGGCCCTGCTCATCGTCATCCTCGGCGCGCTGACCATCCTCTACCGCTACGGCCCGAGCCGCGAGCCGGCGCGCTGGCGCTGGGTCGGCGTCGGGGGCGCGATCGCCGGCCTGCTCTGGGTCGTCGCCTCGATCCTGTTCTCCTGGTACGTGGCGAATTTCGGCTCCTACAACGAGACCTATGGCTCGCTCGGCGCCGTGATCGGCTTCATGACCTGGATCTGGATCTCGGCGACCATTGTTCTGCTCGGCGGCGAGATCAACGCCGAGATCGAGCATCAGACGGCGCACGACTCGACCACCGGCCGCGAGAAGGTGCTCGGTGAGCGCCAGGCCCGGATGGCCGACACCGTGGGCGCGGCCGCCTAAGGCGTCTTCACGCCTCGCGGGATCGGTGCCAAGACCCCATATCCGGGCCACACAAGACCCCAGAGATATGGAGGATGCACATGGCCGAGCGCGATGCCGGCACGATCAGCCCGCCCGAGACTCGCAGCGACGCGGAATGGCGCCAAATGCTCACGCCCGAGCAGTACCACGTGCTGCGCGAGCACGGCACCGAGCGGCCCGGCTCGAGCTGCTTCAACGCCGAGAAGCGCGCCGGCACCTATAGCTGCGTCGGTTGCGGTGCCCCGCTCTTCGAGACGGGCACCAAGTACGAGTCCGGCAGTGGCTGGCCCAGCTTCTTCGATCCCCTGGAAGGCGCCGTCGAGACCACGGTCGATCGCAGCCACGGGATGACCCGGACCGAAGTGCACTGCGCGCGCTGCCAGGGTCATCTCGGCCATGTCTTCAACGACGGCCCGGCCCCCACCGGGCTTCGCTACTGCATGAACGGCGTGTCGCTCAACTTCGAGCCGGCGGACTGATCCTGCCGCCGCTCGAAGGGCGTTGTATGGGGACGAGAGGGTTAATGGCGGCGTGACAAAGGTCGAACTGTCTTGATTTCGACGGCGTTTCGCTTAGCGGTGAACGGGATAGAGATGCCGAGCGACTTCGCTTACCCGGTTTCGAGACGACGGCAGGGCGCCGGCGGCGCGAGATCCCGGCCGAAGCGACCGGGCCGCTCGACGTCGAACCCCGCGGGGAGGTGAGCGTATGAGTGTCGTCCGGCGTTTTCTGATTGCTCCGTCGCTGGTGCGACTGATCCGCAAGGAGCGCGGGGGTGCCCGCATCACCGAGGGCTATTTCGCCCCGCAGGCTGGGCGCACGTCCTTCGTCCGGATCGACGGGCAGGATTGCCACCTCGTCCTTGTCACCACGGATTCCGAAGGCCGCTCGACGGAAGAGCGTACAGAGGTTCCGCGCGCCCACGGTGACGCGTTGCTCGACGTTTGCTCTGGCAAAGCTGCCTACGAGCGCACCCTTGTCCCGCTCGGTGGCCGAGACGTCCAGATCGACCGCTACGTCACGCCCGCCGGGCTCGACATCGCCAACGTGTCCTTCGACGACGAGGCCGCCGCGAACGCCTTTTCGGCGCCGACCTGGTTCGGCACCGAGGTGTCGAAGGAGGCTGCCTATGAACGCCACGCCGTCGCAATCCAGGGCGTCCCGGATGCGGGCGAGATTGGCCTAAGCAACGCCGCCCTCAACGCGGTGCTCGACCTGATCGAGCCGCGCTTCGGTTTCGGCAGCAGCGTGCGCCGCTCGTCCTTGACCGAGTCATCGTCAATCCCTGCAGCACCAGCCCCTGCACCGGTCACACCGCCGGCGCCCGCACCAGTAGCCGAGATGCCCGCACAGGAACGGGTCGAGGCCCCGGCTCCGGAGCCCGTCGCCGAAACGCCGGCCGCCGCGCCGCAGCCCTCACCGGCTCCTACCGAGGAGCCCAAGTCCGCTGCGGCAGCCGAGGAGAAGGGCGACGCACGCATAGACGACGTGATCGAGAGCCTGTCGCAGGCCCTCAGCGCGGCGATCCAGCAACCGAAGGAACCGGCCAAGGACGACAATCCCGGCGGTTCGTTCGAGCGCTGGACGGTCCGTCCCCGTCGCACGAACCAGAGCTGACGCCGGGCCGTCGCCGATCGGACGTCGCCGTCGTTCGACGCTCGATCCCGACGGTATCGGCAGCGGCCGCATTGCTAAGCCGGCGCGAGGGCTCGCCCAAAAGTAGCGGCGCGCCCGGCCAAGGCTGAGAGACCGCGCAAGGCCGCCTTTAATGCCAAGCGCACTCCGAAACCCAAGTCTTCCTACGGTTTGTTCGCTCCCGTCGAACCGCAGTGTGATTTAGCGGATCACGACCCGCGTCCCACCATAGGTCTGCGTCAGACCGTAGAGCGCGGCGGCGTTGGCGGGCGCCAAACGAATGCAGCCGTGGCTCGCCTGACGTCCGAGATGGCCGACCGCGTAGGTGCCGTGGATCGCGTAGCCGCCGCGGAAGAACATCGAATAGGGCATCGGCGAGTTGTGATACTTCCTCGAGAAGTGCATCCGCGCCATGTGGCCGACACGATAGCTGCCGCTCGGCGTGACGTAGCCCTTCCGGGCGGTCGAGACGGCCCAGTCATGCGCCAGTACGCCGTTCACATAGACGCGCATGCGCTGGCTCGACCGGTCGACCTGGGCGACGACGTCCGCTCGCGCAGGGGCAACGACGCTCGCGAGCGCGCACGCCGAGAGAACGGCCAAAATGGCCGTCTTGAGTAATCTGGACAAAGACACGGGAGAACTCCGCCTCAAGCCAACGCAGCCATCGGCTTCTCTTGCTCGACCGAGCAAAGACCGGTCGACATCAAGAGCTGGGCCGCACGGATATTCGTGGCACTACGTGGTGTGGCAGAAAAGAGGCCTCGCCTCAGTTTCGACAACTTTCTCACATGCGCGGCGCTGTTGAACTACCGATATGCCGTTGAGCGGCAACGGCAAACCCGCTAGCGTCCTCCTTGGCCCGCAAGAGGCCGACACGATCGAGTGTCAAAGGCGAGGAAAGATGGCCCAGTCGATCACACATCATCCTGGAGCAGCCGACTCCACGGGGCAGCACACCCCCTGGTACAAGGTGTTGTATATCCAGGTGTTGATTGCGATCGCGTTGGGCGTCCTGCTCGGGTGGCTCTATCCCGACCAGGGCAAGTCGCTGAAATGGCTCGGAGACGGCTTCATCGCGCTGATCAAGATGATGATCGCGCCGATCATCTTCTGCACGATCGTCCACGGCATCGCCTCGATCGGAGACCTCAAGAAGGTCGGCCGTGTCGGCCTGAAGGCCCTGATCTATTTCGAGGTCGTCTCGAGCGTGGCGCTGCTGATCGGTATCCTGGTCGGCGAAGTGATCAAGCCGGGCGCAGGCTTCGGCGCTGATCCGTCCAAGCTCGATGCCAAGGCGGTCGAGGGCTACGCCAAGCTGGCGGCCAGTGACTCGACGGTGGCACACATCCTCGCGATCATTCCCAAGAGCTTCTTCCACGCGCTCGCCGACGGCGACCTGCTCCAGGTCCTGCTGGTCTCGATTCTCACGGGCGTCGTGCTCACCGGCATGGGCGCGAAGGGTGCAGGCATCACCCACGGCATCGATGCCGCTGGTCAGGTGTTCTTCCGCATCATCGGCATCATCGTGAAGCTCGCGCCGATCGGTGCCTTCGGCGCGATGGCCTTCACCATCGGCCAGTACGGCATCGGCAAGGTCATCGACCTCGCCTGGCTGGTGGGCACCTTCTACATCACCTCGCTGCTCTTCGTGCTCGTGGTGCTCGGAGGCATCGCCGCCTTCTCAGGCTTCTCGATCTTCAAGTTCCTCGCCTACATCAAGGACGAGCTCCTGATCGTGCTCGGCACCTCGTCCTCCGAGACGGTGCTGCCGCACATGATGACGAAGATGAAGCGCCTCGGCGCCTCGGACTCCGTCGTCGGCCTCGTGATCCCGACGGGCTACTCGTTCAACCTCGACGGCACGAACATCTACATGACGCTCACCACGCTGTTCCTGGCGCAGGCGGTGGGTGCGGACCTGACCGTCGGGCAGTACGCGACCATCTTCCTCGTCGCGATGCTGACCTCGAAGGGCGCGTCGGGCGTCACCGGCGCGGGCTTCATCACCCTGGCCGCCACCCTCGCCGCCATTCCGGGCAACCCGGTCCCCGTCGCCGCGATGACGCTGGTCCTGGGCGTCGACAAGTTCATGTCCGAGTGCCGGGCCCTGACCAACCTGGTCGGCAACGGCGTCGCCACGGTGGTGGTCTCCCGCTGGGAGGGTGAGCTGGACAAGGAGAAGCTGCGCCAAGTGATGGCGCATCCGATCGCCATCGGCACCGACATTTCCGACCACGACCCGGAAGCCCCCTCTCAGGCCGGCGCTCCGACCATCGCAGCAGCGCAGTAAATCTGCGCCGGCCTTGGAGCGGGCACGCATTGGCATCGATTTCGGCGGTACGAAGATCGCCGGAATTGCGCTGGCCGCCGACGGCCGCACCCTTGCCGAGCGGCGCATCCCGACGCCGCGCGGCGATTACGACCAATCACTCTCCGCCGTCGCGGACCTGGTTGCCACCCTTGAAACCGAGGCCGGCATACTGGGCGCGAGCGTCGGTGTCGGAATGCCCGGCGCGATCTCGCCGGCGACGGGCCTGATCAAGAACGCGAATTCCACCTGGCTGATCGGCAAGCCGTTCGAGACCGACCTCGCACGGCTGCTCGGCCGCCCGGTCCGCGTTGAGAACGACGCCAACTGCCTCGCCGTGTCCGAGGCGACGGATGGCGCGGGCGCCGGCGCCCATCTCGTCTGGGCAGCGATCCTCGGCACGGGCGTCGGCTCAGGTATCGCCGTCGGTGGTCGCCCTCTGTCGGGCCGCGGACGCGTCAGCGGCGAGTGGGGCCACAATCCCTTGCCTTGGCCCCGCGACGAGGAGAGGCCCGGTCCGGCCTGCTATTGCGGCCGCCATGGCTGCATCGAAACCTGGCTCTCGGGCCCGGGCATCGCCGCCGACCACGCCCGCCGAACCGGACAGACACGAACCGGCGAGGCGATCGTCACCGCAATGCGCGAGGGCGACCCGACAGCGCAGCAGACCTTCTCACTTTACCTAGACCGAATGGGCCGCGGCATCGCCCATGTGGTGAACATCCTCGATCCGGACGTGATCGTCCTCGGCGGCGGCCTCTCCCGCGTATCCGAGCTGCTTGCCCGCTTGCCGGATGCCATTGCTCCGCACGTGTTCTCCGACGTCTTCGACACACCGGTCCGCGCGAGCCTGCACGGAGACGCTTCGGGCGTACGCGGCGCGGCATGGCTCTGGGACGCGCCAGCTTGACACTGCATGGGAGGTGTCACCGGCACTCCCTACACAGACGGAACCGCCGCTTGTATGGGAGGGCGGCTTCCGTCCGTTCGCCCCAGTCAGGCCGAGACTACGATGACCACGATCACCAGCATGGATTCCGAGACGCTGCGCAGCCGCCATGACGCGGTGCGCGCCGAGTACGAGGCCTTCAAGGCGCGCGGGCTGAAACTCGACATGACGCGCGGCAAGCCCTCGCCCGAGCAGCTCGACCTCGCGAACGCCATGCTGACCCTGCCGGGCAACGGCGACTACTTCGCCGACGGCCATGTCGACGCGCGCAACTACGGTGGCCTGAACGGCCTGCCCGAGACCCGCGCGCTGTTCTCGCAGATGATCCAGGCCCCGGCCGACCAGATCGTCGTCGGCGACAATTCCAGCCTCGCGCTCATGCACGTCACCATCGCCTCAGCCATGATGAAGGGTGTGCCGGGCTCGACCGCACCCTGGAGCCAGGGCGCGCCGACCTTCCTCTGCCCCGTCCCCGGCTACGACCGCCACTTCGCGATCTGCGAGGAGTTCGGCATCCGCATGATCCCCGTGCCGATGACCGGCCAGGGCCCCGACATGGACATGGTCGAGCGCCTCGTCGAGGACCACGCCGTGAAGGGCATCTGGTGCGTGCCCAAGTACTCGAACCCCTCGGGCGAGACCTACTCGCTGGAGACCTCGCGCCGTCTCGCCGCCATGCAGACCGCCGCGCCCGACTTCCGGATCTTCTGGGACAACGCCTACTCGGTCCACCACCTCACCAAGGACCACCACACCGTCCCCGACATCCTGAAGCTCTGCGCCGATGCTGGGCATCCGGACCGCGCCTTCATATTCGCATCTACCTCGAAGATCACGCTGGCCGGCGCCGGCCTCGCCTTCTTCGCGAGCTCGCCGGAGAACGTGCGCTGGTACCTGGAGCGCGCCTTCTTCCGCACCATCGGGCCAGACAAGCTCAACCAGCTCCGCCACGTGCGTTTCCTGAAGGACCACGCCGGTCTCAAGGCGCATATGGAGAAGCAGGCGCAGATCATCGCGCCGAAGTTCGAGGCGCTGCTGCAGATCCTCGAAGCCAAGCTCGGCGGCACCGGCGCGGCCGAGTGGCTGCGCCCGGCCGGCGGCTACTTCGTCACCGTCGATGCGCTCGAGGGCACCGCCAAGCGGATCGTGACGCTCGCCAAGGAGGCCGGCATCGCCCTGACTCCGGCTGGCGCCACGTCGCCCTACGGCCAGGACCAGCACGACCGGACGCTCCGCCTCGCGCCGACCTTCCCGTCGCTCGCCGACGTGAAGTCCGCTTCTGAGGGCATTGCGATCTGCATCCTGCTCGCGGGAATCGAGAAGCAGGCCGGCATCCACGGCTGATCCTCCACAACTCCACGTTATCCCGGCCGCTGCGGCGGCCGGGGCGACTTGCATCGCTGCCGCCACGCCTTAAACGGGATTTGTCGAAACGGACGGACGATCCTGCATGCAAAGGGGCCGGTACGCGATCGCAGCTTTGCTGAGCGTCTGCCTGTTTGCCGTCGTCGGGGCCTCCTCCGCCTGGGCCGAGGGAAAGCGCGCTTTCGTCGTCGGCCTCAACGCCTATCCCAATCTCGGCCCTGATGCTCAATTGCAGCGTGCGGGGAACGACGCCCAGGCGGTCGGCGATGCTCTGGAGCAGATCGGCTTCACGGTTACCCGCTTCACGCAGAAGGCAGATCTCGCTCCGCTCCTGTCGAGCTTCGGCCAGTTCGTCAGCACGGTGAATCCCGGCGACACCGTGGTCTTCTTCTTCGCCGGCCACGGCATCTCGCTGGACGACGGCACCTATCTGCTGCCCTCCGACGTGCCGGCCCTTAAGCCGACCGACGAACTGCTCGCCAAGCGCGCCACTATCGCCGAGCGCGAGATCAGCGGCCAGCTGCGCGGCACCGGCGCACGTGCTGCCCTCGTCGTCCTCGATGCCTGCCGCAACAACCCGTTTCCGCCTCGTGGCACGCGCGCGCTCGGCAATTCGACGCGGGGCCTCACCCGCATGACCCCGGCCGACGGCGTCTTCACCCTGTACTCCGCCCGCGAGGGTCAGACGGCCCTCGACAGCATCGCAGGCGATGACAACCGCAACTCCGTCTTCACGCGCATCTTCGTGCAGACCTTGAGAAAGCCCGGCGTCAGCATCTCGGAATTGGGCGAGACCGTGCGCGACGACGTCGCGATGCTGGCGCGCTCGGCCGGCCACGACCAGGTGCCGGCCGTCTACAATGATCTGATCGGCGCGCGGAAACTCTACCTCGCCGGCGCGCCCCCGACGCCGGCCACCGTGCCCCCGCAGGCCCCAGCGACTGCCCCCGTTGCAGCACCTGTGGCGGCTACCCAGCAAGTCGCCGCTTTGCCACCGGCCCAGCCGCCGGCTCAGACTGTGGTGCAGAGGCCGGTCGAACCCGAACCCGTCGTCGGGCCGATGCCGGATTGGTGCACGCGTGGCGGCCCCGGCACACGGATCGAGCGCATCATCTGCGCCGATCCGCGTCTCGGCGGCTCGGACGTGAAGCTCAACCAGGTCTACGTTGCACGGGCGGCGAAGCTCACCGGGCCGACGCGCCTGCGATTCATCCAGGACAGCCGGGACTGGATCCGCGAACGAGACGCGCGCTGCGCCGCCGGAACCGATGCGGCCATCCGCACCTGCCTGCTCGCAGCCATCGAGGAACGCACCGACGCCCTGTCCGCGCCAGACCGGCCAACGGCAGCGGAGATCGCGGTCGAGCGGCCGGAATGGTGCCTCGGCAACACGCCGAAGAATCAGATCGAGCGCATCATCTGCTCCGATCCAGAACTGTCACGCTGGGATGTGCGGCTGAACCGTCTCTACAACGGCACTGTCGCGCGGCTGAACGGTCAGGCCCGTCTTCGCTTCGTCCGCGAAAGTCGCGAGTGGCTTCTCGATCGCGACGCCAGGTGTGCCGGCTCGCCCGTGAGTGCGATCCGCGGCTGCCTCCTCGCCGCCGTTCAGCAACGTGCCGCGGAGATCGGGCCGTGATCGCCCGGCTCGCAGTATCGGTGCTGATGCTCGGCTTTGCCGCGCTCCACGCCGACGCTGCCTGCGAGCGATCGTCCTTCCGCATCATCCTCGATGTCGGCCACAGTCCCGAGTCTCCGGGCGCCAAGAGTGCGCGCGGCGTCGACGAGTACCAATTCAACCTCGCTCTCGCAGCGGTGATCGAGGCGCATCTCCAGCAGCGCGGCTACACTGAAACCACCCGGATGCTGACAGGAGGCGGCAGGGCCGGCCTCGGGAACCGAGCCGCAAAGGCGAATGCGCTGCAACCCGATCTCTTCCTGTCGGTGCACCACGATTCCGTCCAGAAGGCGTTTCTCGAAACCTGGTCGGTGAACGGCTCAGACCAGCAGTACAGCGATCGTTTCAAGGGCTGGTCGTTGTTCGTGTCGCAGGCGAGCGGACACCCGAACGAGAGCGCGGCTTTCGCTCGGATATTGGCCGACAGGCTGCTCGCCTCTGGCCTGCCTTTCACGCGCCATCACGCCCAGGCCATCCGCGGCGAGAACCGCCGCTTCCTCGACGCGTCGCGTGGCATCTATCGCTACGACGCGCTCGCCGTGCTGAAGGCGACGGAGGCACCAGCAGTCCTGATGGAAGCCGGTCTCATCGTGAACCGGGGCGAGGAGGAGCAGCTCGCGGGCGCGGATCGGCAGAATCGGATCGCCTCTGCCGTAACCGATGCGGTGGATGCGTTCTGCGCTTCTACGCGCGGCGCACGATAGCCGGCGCCCGCGCGCGGTCCCACCGCATCCGAAAAGGCTTGCCAAAGGCTCGCATCGAACATAAAGATATCTTTATGTCTGATACGAACCCGATCACGACAGCATCGCTCCCCTTCGCGGACACCGTCGGCATGCTGCGCGCCGTCGCGGAGGAGACGCGTCTGCGCATCCTCGCGCTGCTCGCAGATGGTGAGCTCTCCGTCAGCGACCTCACCGACATTCTCGGCCAGTCGCAACCACGCATCTCCCGCCACCTCAAGCTGCTCGTCGAAGCCGGTTTGGTCGAGCGGCACCGCGAGGGTGCCTGGGCGTTCTTCCGCCTACGGGAGGCGAGCATCGGCCTGATCGATCCCATGATCGCTGGGCTCGACCGCGAGACGCCTCCCCTCTCCGAGGATCGTGCGCGTCTCGATGCCGTCCGCGAGCAGCGCGCGGAGTCAGCCCAGTCCTTCTTCGCGCGGCTGGCCCCGAAATGGGACAGCCTCCGCTCGCTTCACGTACCCGAGGCGACCGTGGAGGCTGCGGTCCTCGACGCCCTTGGCGAGGCGCCGATCCGGAACCTCGTCGATCTCGGCACCGGCACCGGCCGCATGCTCGGTCTGCTCGCACCGCTCTCAGGGCGTGCGACGGGGCTCGACAGC
Source organism: Methylobacterium sp. C25 (assembly GCF_021352225.1). Taxonomy (GTDB): domain Bacteria; phylum Pseudomonadota; class Alphaproteobacteria; order Rhizobiales; family Beijerinckiaceae; genus Methylobacterium. The sequence continues at coordinate 661,058 of NZ_JAAUVI010000001.1, forward strand.
AGCCACGCCATGCTTTCTGTGGCGCGCGCCAACCTCGAACGGGCCGGCCTCTCGAAGGTCGACCTGCGCCAGGGGGACATCCACGCGCCGCCCTTCGGCCGCGGCAGCTTCGATCTCGTCGTGGTGCACCAAGTGCTGCACTATCTCGACGACCCGGCGCGCGCCCTGCGCGAGGCCGGGCGCCTCGTCGCGCCGGGCGGCCGGCTGCTCGTGGTGGATTTTGCCCCGCACAGCCTCGAGCATTTGCGCGAGACACAAGCTCATCGTCGCCTCGGCTTCGCGGCCGATCAGGTCTCGGGTTGGCTCGTCGAGGCCGGGCTCGACCATGTCGAGCACCGCGACATCGCCCCGACCGATGGGACCGAACACCCTCTCACGGTGACGCTCTGGCTCGCCGCCGATACCTCCTCCGTCGCCCTGAATTCCGCACGCGCCGTCGCCTGACCGGCGTGCCCGACAGCCTCGTCTGAACCGATAGACATAGAGGACGACACCATGGCCCCCTCCAAGAGCCACCGCGCCAGCCGGGACGGCTTCAAGCCGATCCGTGTTTCGATCGAGTTCTTCCCGCCGAAGACCGACGAGATGGAGAAGATCCTGTGGTCGTCGATCGAGCGGCTCGCACCGCTGCAGCCGAAGTTCGTCTCAGTGACCTACGGCGCTGGCGGCTCGACCCGCGAGCGCACCCACAACACCGTCGCACGCATGGTAAAGGAGACCAACCTCAAGCCGGCCGCGCACCTCACCTGCGTCAACGCGACGAAGGAGGAGATCGACGGCGTCGTGCAGTCCTACTGGGACGCCGGCGTGCGCCACATCGTGGCGCTGCGCGGTGACCCGGCCGACGGCGTCGGACAGGCCTACAAGGCACATCCCGGCGGCTACGCCCAGTCCAGCGATCTGGTCGCGGGGATCAAGAAGATCGGCGACTTCAAGGTCTCGGTCTCAGCCTACCCTGAAGTGCACCCGGAGGCCGCCTCCCTCGAAGCCGACATCGACGCGCTCAAGGCGAAGGTCGATGCCGGCGCCGACCAGGCGATCACGCAGTTCTTCTTCGATAACGACGTCTATTTCCGCTATCTCGACAAGGTGCGCGCAGCCGGGATCACCATCCCGATCATCCCGGGCATCCTGCCGGTCCAGAACTTCAAGCAGGCGGCGAACTTCGCCCGTCGGACCGGCGCCTCGGTGCCCTACTGGCTCGCCGCCCGTTTCGAGGGCCTCGACGATGACGTCGAGACGCGGCGCCTCGTGGCAGCGGCCGTCGCCGCCGAGCAGGTCGTCGACCTCGTCGATGCGGGGGTCAACGACTTCCACTTCTACTCGATGAACCGCTCCGATCTGGTCTATGCGATCTGCCACATCCTCGGCCTGCGCGGGCACGGCCCGAAGGCGACGGATCGGAAAGCAGCTTGAAGTATCCCCCGTCCTGCCTGGCTCTCGCCTTCGACGAGCCCGGGCGTGACGTGGGTTTGGAAACACGCACTTGAGTTTCGCTGCGGCGCCTCGACATGAGGTGACCGCTGGGATCGACGATCCCGAAGGATATCCAATGACCGACCTGCGTCCTGTCGACGGCATCGAGATTGAAAAGGCCCTGCGTGAGCGCGCGGCCGAGAAAATCCTCGTCCTTGACGGTGCGATGGGCACCGTGATCCAGCGTCTCGGCTACGGCGAGGCGGATTTCCGCGGTGCGCGGTTCATGGACCACGGCCATGACCAAAAGGGCAATAACGACCTCCTGATCCTGACCCAGCCCGACGCGATACGACAGATCCACCTCGACTATTTCCTGGCCGGCGCCGACGTCTGCGAGACCAACACCTTCTCCGGCACCACGATCGCCCAGGCCGATTACGGCATGGAATCGATCATCCACGAACTGAACAAGGAAGGCGCGCGGCTCGCCCGCGAGGCCGCCAAGCTCGCCGAGGAGCAGGACGGCCGCCGCCGCTTCGTCGCCGGCGCCATCGGCCCGACGAACCGCACGCTGTCGATCTCGCCGGACGTGAACAATCCCGGCTACCGCGCCGTGACCTTCGACCAGGTGAAGCAGGCCTATGTCGAGCAGGTCCGCGGCCTGATCGAGGGCGGCGCCGAGCTGATCCTGATCGAGACGATCTTCGACACGCTCAACGCAAAGGCCGCGATCGCCGCCGCCTGGCAGGTCTTCGAGGAGACCGGCGTCAAGCTGCCGATCCAGATCTCTGGCACGATCACCGACCTGTCGGGCCGCACGCTCTCCGGCCAGACGCCGGAGGCCTTCTGGCACTCGCTGCGCCATTCGAGCCCGCTGACCTTCGGCCTCAACTGCGCCCTCGGCGCCAAGGAGATGCGCGGCCACATCGCCGAGCTCTCGCGCATCTGCGACACGCTGGTCTGCGCCTATCCGAACGCCGGCCTGCCGAACGAATTCGGGCTCTACGACGAGAGCCCGGAAGCGATGGGCAAGCTCGTCGGCGAGTTCGCGGCCTCAGGCCTCGTCAACATGGTCGGCGGCTGCTGCGGCACGACCCCCGACCACATCCGCGCCATCGCCCAGGCCGTCGCTGACAAGGCACCGCGAAAAATCCCCGAGCGCGAGCCTCTGATGCGCCTCTCGGGCCTCGAGCCCTTCACGCTCACGAAGGACATCCCTTTCGTGAACGTGGGAGAGCGCACGAACGTCACCGGCTCGGCCAAGTTCCGCAAGCTGATCACCAACGGCGACTATGCGGCCGCCCTCGATGTTGCCCGAGATCAAGTCGCGGCCGGCGCGCAGGTGATCGACGTGAACATGGACGAGGGCCTGCTCGATAGCCAAAAGGCGATGGTCGAGTTCCTCAACCTCGTCGCCGCCGAGCCTGACATCTCGCGCGTGCCGGTGATGGTCGATTCCTCGAAGTTCGAGGTGATCGAGGCCGGCCTCAAGTGCCTGCAGGGCAAACCGATCGTGAACTCGATCTCCATGAAGGAGGGCATCGAGAAGTTCATCCACGACGCCAAGGTCTGTCGCTCCTACGGCGCCGCTGTAGTGGTGATGGCCTTCGACGAGCAGGGCCAGGCCGACTCGTACGAGCGTAAGGTCGAGATCTGTACCAAGGCCTACAAGGTGCTGACCGAACAGGTCGGCTTCCCGCCGGAAGACATCATCTTCGATCCGAACATCTTCGCGGTCGCCACCGGCATCGAGGAGCACAACCCCTACGGTGTGGCCTTCATCGACGCGACGCGCACTATCCGTGAAACCCTGCCGCACGCCCACATCTCGGGCGGCGTCTCGAACCTCAGCTTCGCCTTCCGCGGCAACGAGCCGGTGCGCGAGGCGATGCACGCGGTGTTCCTGTACCACGCCATCAAGGCCGGCATGGACATGGGCATCGTGAATGCCGGCCAGCTCGCCGTCTACGACGAGATCCCGGCCGAGCTACGCGAGCTCTGCGAGGACGTCGTCCTCAACCGCCGCGACGACTCCACCGAGCGCCTGCTGGAGGCCGCCGAGCGCTTCAAGACCGGCGGCGAGGCCAAGGCCAAGACGGCCGATCTCTCCTGGCGCGAGGCGCCGGTCGAGAAGCGCATCGAGCACGCGCTGGTCAACGGCATCACCGAGTACATCATCGCCGACACCGAGGAGGCCCGTCAGGGCGTCGCGCGCCCACTTCACGTCATCGAAGGCCCGCTGATGGCCGGCATGAACGTGGTCGGTGATCTGTTCGGCTCAGGAAAAATGTTTCTGCCGCAGGTGGTGAAGTCTGCCCGCGTGATGAAGCAGGCCGTGGCCTATCTCGAGCCCTTCATGGAGGAGGAGAAGAAGGCCAATGGTGGCGACGGCAAGCGCAAGGCTGCCGGCAAGGTGCTGATGGCGACCGTGAAGGGCGACGTCCACGACATCGGCAAGAATATCGTCGGCGTCGTGCTGGCCTGCAACAACTACGAGATCATCGATCTCGGCGTGATGGTGCCGGCCGCCAAGATCCTCGACGTCGCCAAGAAGGAAGAGGTCGACATCGTCGGCCTGTCCGGCCTGATCACGCCGTCGCTCGACGAGATGGTGCATGTCGCCGGCGAGATGGAGCGCGAGGGTTTCGACGTACCGCTTCTGATCGGGGGCGCCACCACCAGCCGCGTCCACACCGCGGTGAAGATCCACCCGGCCTACGAGCGCGGCCAGGCGGTCTACGTCACCGATGCAAGCCGCGCGGTCGGCGTGGTGTCGAGCCTGATCTCCAAGGAGAGCCGCGGCGGCGTCATCGAGAACCTGCGCGCCGAGTACAAGAAGGTCGCGGATGCGCATGCCCGTTCGGAAGCCGACAAGCAGCGCCTGCCGCTGGCCAAGGCCCGCGCCAACGCCTTCAAGATCGACTGGTCCGGCTACTCGGTGAAGAAGCCGTCCTTCACCGATGCGCGGGTGTTCGGTTCCTACGAGGTCGCCGATCTCGTCCCCTACATCGACTGGACGCCGTTCCTGCAGACCTACGAGTTCAAAGGCCGCTATCCGGCGATCCTCGACGATCCGGAGCAGGGCCCGGCCGCGAAGGCCCTGTTCGACGACGCCCAGGCGATGCTCAAGCAGATCGTCGAGGAGCGCTGGTTCAACCCGAAGGCGGTGATCGGCTTCTGGCCGGCCAACACAGTCGGTGACGACATCCAGCTCTACACAGGCGAGAGCCGCGGCGAGGTGCTCGCCACCTTCCATGGCCTGCGCCAGCAGCTCTCGAAACGCGACGGCCGTCCGAACACCTGCCTCTCTGACTTCGTCGCCCCGAAGGACAGCGGCGTGGCCGACTATGTCGGTGGTTTCGTCGTGACAGCCGGCCTCGAAGAGGTGCGCATCGCCGAAAAATTCGAGCGGGCGAACGACGACTATCGTTCGATCCTGGTGAAGGCCCTAGCCGATCGCATCGCCGAGGCCTTCGCGGAGCGGATGCACGAGCGCGTGCGCAAGGAGTTCTGGGGTTACGCCGCCGACGAAGCCGTATCGATTGAGGATCTCGTCCACGAGAAATACGACGGTATTCGCCCGGCGCCCGGCTACCCGGCCCAGCCCGACCACACCGAGAAGGTCACGCTGTTCGATCTGCTCAAGGCCGAGCGCCGCATCGGCGTGAAGCTCACCGAGTCCTACGCGATGTGGCCAGGCTCCTCGGTCTCCGGGCTGTATATCGGCCACCCGCAATCGCACTATTTCGGTGTGGCCAAGGTGGAGCGGGACCAGGTCGAGGACTACGCCCAGCGCAAGGCGATGGACATTCGTGAGGTCGAGCGCTGGCTTGGGCCGATCCTCAACTACGATCCGGCAAGCTATCTGGCGGCGGCGGCAGAATAGTCTGGCCGCCTGCCGACTATGAGTTCGTCAGGTTACATCAGCGACTGCTCCCGACGTCTGGGAATGTGCACCGGCTCCGAATTCGGAGCCGGCGCTCATCCGCATCGATGATGCTCGGCCACGGCACTGGCGTGGATCAACTCGAACGACAGATGCGAAACGTCACCCGGCTGCGACCAGGCGGGTAGCGGGGTCTCGACAAAAGCACCGTGCCGATGGGAGACCAGGGCATGCCCGTGCCTCTGACCTCGGCGAGCATTGCATGAGACTTCGCGGCCTCGCCATTGCCGGACTGGCTCTGATCGTCGTTGCCGTGACGGCAGTGGTGGTCTGGCCCTCGATCGCCGAGACCGCGCGCCGACGCGTAGCCGACCGGCTGCGCGATGAGACCGGCCAGGATTGGCGCGTCGAAGGCGTCGGCCTGACCTTCTCACCGATGCCGCAGATCGTCCTTCGCAACCTTGCTTTCGGCGACGATCGCGAGGGGTCCGAAATCGCCGGCGCGCGGATCCTTGAGCTGCGGCTCGGCAATCCGGTGTCGATGATGCTCGGCTCGGGCAGCAACGGACACGCCGTCGCGCAGGGCGTGAGCATTCGGACGCCCCTCACTGGGAAGTCTGGGACGGCCGGAACGGCCACATCAACGCCGAGCAATGGCAAGGCGGTGAGCGTCGAGATCACCGCGCGAGGCGCCAATGCTGGCCTAGCGGAATCGGGCCGTGCCGCTTTTGCCTCCGCCGAGACCATGGAGGTCGACTTCGATCTCGCTTCGGCAAAGGCAACGAGCGAGATCCGCGCGACCCTGGAACTGCCCCGCACGAGCGCCACGGCGAGCCTCTCCTGGCCAGTCGCCCGCCAGGACAAAGGCGACTTCACCTTCGCCCTCGACCCGCGCGACGCGAAGGCCGTGCGTGTCGCAGCGAGCGGAAAGGCAAGCGTGCGACCGACCGGGTTCTCGCTCGACACCCAAGCTGGGACGATCGATGCCGCGCCGTTCAAGGGCAGCGTCTCCATCGATTGGGACCAGGCCAAGCCTCGGATCAGTCTGGATGCACAACTCGACGCGCTCACACTGATCGACGCGACCAGCGCGACAAAGCTGGAATCTGGGCAGCAGGCCGGGCTCGTCGTGCCGGTAACCCCGGACACCATCCCGGACGTGCGTTGGTTCTCGGGCATCGATGCGACGGGCAAGGTCAGTATCGCACGCCTCACGCTCGGCCCGACGCGGTTCGATACGGTCACACTGACGGGCACAGTAAAGAACAACGGGCTCGATGCGGCTTTCACCGCCGCCTCTGGCTACGGTGGCAGCGCGCGGGGCCGCTACGTGCTTTCGCCCGAGGCGGAGAGTGTAGGTCGGCACCAATTCGCCGTCTCGCTCAGCAAGATGCAGGTGCTCCCACTCCTGTCCGATGCCTTCGGAGTGCGCGGCATCGACGGCAGCGGCACCCTGCGCGTCGATCTCCAGGCCACGGGCACGGAAGTCGATGCCGTGCGTCGCTCGCTCAAGGGCTCAGCCAACCTGTCGGTGACGGATGGCAAGATCGATGGGCTCGACCTCGCCGGGGCGATCGGCTTGCTTCCCTCAAAGAATGGTCGAAACGGCGCGCTGGCCACACGGCTCGGCCGGCTCGCCGGCAATTTCAGCATCTCCGAGGGACAGGCCATTTCGAACGACCTTGCGGTGAAGACCTCGCTGATCGAGGCGACCGGCATCGGCAGCATCGATCTGATCGCCCGCACCCTCGATGTGCGGCTGAAGCCGCAGGTCGTCGCCTCGGGCGCGAGGCAGCAGGGAAACCGCAACCCGCTCGACGTGCCCGTCCACATCGTCGGCCCCTGGGCCAACCCCGCCGTCTCTGCGGATTTCTCCGGCATCGCCGAAAATCCCGAGGGCGCCATGCAGTCGCTCCAGGATCTCGGCTCCAGCATCATCGGCGAAAAGGGCACGAAGGATATCGGCGATGCGCTGGGCGGTCTGCTCGACGGTCTCCTCGGAAAATCGGACCGTGGATCGCCCCTGCGCCCCCGCTCGCGGTCTCTCGACGACGACCCCGACTCCGCACGATGATGCCGGCCCAAGCGCGGCCATGAGGGCGGCCCGATGATCCCACGACGCGAGATGGTCTGGCCGAGCGCCCGCCTCTGGAGCGCGCTGGTGCTCGCGGCTGTATTGCCTTGCAGCCCGGGTCTCGCGGCGGACGAGCCCTCGGCCCGGCCGGTGGAGATGTCGGTCAGCGTGCGGCCGGTGCAGAAGCGCTGCTTTCGAGACCGGATCGAGGTCACCGGCACCCTCGTCGCCCGCGAGATCGTCGATATCGGCGCGGAGCAGGAGGGGACGCGTGTCACCCAAGTCCTGGCCCAGCCCCTCGACGAGGTAGCCTTGGGCCAGGTGCTTGCGCGGGTCGCGCAGCCGAGCGACGCGGCCAACGCACCCGGTCTGGCGGTGCGGGCGCCTATCGCAGGCTTCATCGTGCGAAGCATCGCGACGGCGGGGGGCCCGGTCTCGTTGAGACTCGGTCCGCTCTTCCGCATCGCGGCCAATGGCGAAATCGACCTCGATGCCAATGTCGCTATCGACGATCTCGCCAGGCTCAAGGTTGGGCAGGCCGCAACGGTGACGCCGCTCGGCCTCGCGCCGATCACCGGAAAGACGCGCCGGGTTGATCAGGCGACCGATCCCGCCACGCAGCTCGGCACGGTGCGGATCGGTCTCGGCTCGGGCCAGGATCTGCGCATCGGAACCTTCGCGCGCGGCATCGTCGACGTCGGCGAGAGCTGCGGGCTCTCGGTGCCATTCTCGGCGGTGACCTTTGAGCCGGAAGGCACCATCGTCCACGTCGTCGCGCGAGATCGCATCGAGGCGCGCCAGGTCGCCATTGGTCTCACCAACGGTGAAGACGCCGAGATTCGCTCCGGGCTCGGCGAGAACGATCTTGTCCTGACGCGAGCCGGGGCCTTCGTGCGCGAGGGCGACAGGGTCAACCCGGTTGTGCTGGGCGATGAGGTAAGGGCCGAACGCTAGTCGCTCGCCTCTTCCAATCCTGGCTGATCGTCTCGACCAGCCAGGACCGAAGCCAGCCTACTCCACCGTCACTTCGCCCTTCATGGCGATGGAATGCGGAGTGCAGATGTACTTGTAGCTGCCGGGCTCGTTGAATTTCAGGGCGTATGACTCGTCCTTGTTCAGCATCGGGCCCTGAGCCTTGTCCCAGCCCTTGGCCGGCCCGCCGCGAAGCTGAACGTTGTGAGCGACTTCGTCTTCGTTCTTCCAGCGGACGATGCTGCCGGCCTTCACCTTTATGGTCGCGGGACCATAAGCCATGTCCTTGATGCTGATATTCGTGACCTCACCGCTGGCAGCGCTGGGATTTTCGACAATTTCGACTGGCGCAGCCTGTGCAACTGCAGATGAAAACACAGTCAGACACGCAACCAAAACAATTGAACGCATTTTTCTTCACCATCCACGATTTATTTGTAGTGACGAGACGCCGGTGCTTCGATCTCCCCGAGCGCAATCCGGCTCACGGAGCCGAGGCTCTTCTTGAGCCAGCCGGGGCGAAGGGCACTTTCGGCGGAGGTCGCAGCGTTCCAGGCCAAGACGATGCCGGCTGCCAGAATGGGCAGCATCAGGAGCGCATCGAGCGCAAAGAAGATGTCATTCCAAGACATATTTGACCACGAGACAAATCCCGGCTGGAAGTGCGCGCTCGTGAGTGATCGATAATAAGCAAGAAAGCAAATCTTTTATTTGGTATTTATATCTATTACAATGAGCCTCACTCAAAAACTCTTTGCGCCCGGGATTAATCTGATCTTGAGAACGTAACTATTGAGCGACCCGACGTGGATAGCCTCCGCTCCCGAAGTCTGCCTGCCTTGGGCTTGCCCCTAGCATACGGCGCTCGTACTCTGGCCACGGCGCTCCGAGGCGCCGCCGGACCCGCGGAAAAGGTTCAACCTGCTCGGACGATCGATGCGTCGACGCTCTGCCCCTGTGCAGCCGGATTGCGGGTCTTCGGCCCTCTGCACATGGAGGCACCGTGAAGACCCTTCCTGCATCACCCGATCTCGCGCACCTGAAGAAGCAGGCGAAAGTGCTTCTGCGCGATGCCCTGGCCGGCGATCCATTGGCGCTGCGGCGCTTCGTCGAGACGCTACCGGCGGCCCGTGGCCTGGCCGCCGCCGCCCTCGCCGATTACGCGCTCAAGCTCCACGATGCGCAATCCGTCGTGGCGCGCGAGTTTGGCTTCGCTTCCTGGAGCGAGTTGAAGCGGCTCGTCGAGTGGAAGCGCAGCGAGGCGGCCAAGCGCATCGAAACCTGGCTGAGCTGGGTATTGGACGGCAATGCCGGCATCCGAGGATTGGCGATCCGGATGCTGCGCGAGGAGCCTGGGCTGCTCGCTGGCGACCCTTGGCTCGCCTGCGCGATCGGCGACGCGCCTCGCATCCGGAGTGCCCTCGCCGCAGACCCGGATTGGGTGCACCGCCCCGGCGGCCCTTCGGGCATGACGCCGCTCATCGCCGTCACCCATTCTCGGCTGATCCTCGAAGACGCCTTTACGGGCGGCCTCCTCGCGAGCGCCGAATTGCTGCTGCGCGCCGGCGCAGATCCCAACGCAACATGGATCGACCCACGCTCTCCCGACTCGCCGCTCTCCGCGCTCTACGGTGCGGCCGGCCGGACGCATCATCCAAGCATGATGCAGTTGCTGCTCGATGCGGGAGCGAAGACGGATGACGGCGAGTCGCTCTACCATTCGGTGGAGAGCCGCGATCTCGCCTGCACCCGGCTCCTTCTCGAAGCCGGCGCACGCGTGACCCGCACCAACGCGATCGGTCGTGTGCTCGATTTCGACCGGCTCGATGGACTGCTGCTTCTCCTTTCGCATGGCGGCGACGCGAGCGAGCGACCCTGGATTCATCACGCCATCCTGCGCGGTCGCTCGCTGGCGCATATCCGCGCCCTGCTCGACCACGGGGCCGATCCGCACGCCGTAGACGCGCAGGGCGTCAGCCTGTTTCGCTGGGCGCTCATTCATGGCCGCGAGGATGTCGTCAGGCTGCTGCGCGAGAAAGGTGTCGACGAGCCTCTGAGCGAGGAGGACGCGTTCGTCGCTGCCTGCACCCAGGGCGACGAGACTTCGGCGCGCCGGCTTCTGGATCGCGTGCCGGATATTCTTGCCCGGCTCAGTCCGGTTCAGCTCGAAGTGATGCCGCAACTGGCCGATACCGGCGAGCTGGATGCTGTACGCACCATGCTCACCCTCGGCTGGCCGCGCGAGGTCAAGACGGCCTGGGACACGACGGCCCTGAACCTCGCGATCTTCCGCGGCGATGCGGCGATGACGCGGCTGCTTCTGGATCATGGTGCCGATTGGCGCACGCGGCATGGCTTCGGCGACATCTCGCTCGGGACGCTGTCCTTCGCCTCGCGCTTCGGCGAGACCGACGATGCGGCGCCGCGCGATTATGTCGGCTGCGCCGAGGCGCTGGTCGCGGCTGGCGTACCGCTCACCGAGTTCGAGCGCTACGGCCTCCCGGAGGACGTTACCGCCTTCCTAGAGGAATGCCGATCGGCAACCGGCGGTCAGCGCGCCGGTCCGGAGGAGCCGACGGCCTGAGGCACCGCACCCGGTGACGGGTTCGCGGACTCGGCAGTTGCCTCGCCTGGGCCCGCTGGCTTCTTACGTCGCTCGAACAGGGAGGCGAGCCTGCGGAAGGCCGCCCCCGATCCGCCGGACAATTTCATCATCACCACGAAGACCGCCGGCACGAAGACCAGCGACAGCAGCGTCGACAGAATCAGGCCGCCGATCACCGCGATGGCCATGGGCGAGCGGAACTCGCCCCCGATGCCGAAGGCCAGCGCCGAAGGCAGCATCCCGGCCACCATCGCGATGGTGGTCATCACGATCGGCCGCGCCCGCTTCTGCCCGGCATCGATGATGGCGGCGTCGCGCGGCATGCCGTGGCGGATCGATTCCACGGCAAAGTCGACGAGCATGATCGCATTCTTGGTGACGATGCCCATCAGCATGAGGATGCCGATGGAGACCGGCGTCGTGAGCTGCTTGCCCGTGATCATCAGCGCGATCACCGCGCCGCCCAGCGAGAGCGGCAGCGAGAACAGGATGGTGAGCGGCAGCAGGAACGAGCCGAACAGCAGCACCAGCACCGCATAGACCATCATCAGGCCGGCCGAGATCGCGTGGGTGAAGCCCTCGGAGAGCTCGTTCAGGCTCTCGGCATCGCCCGATTGGCTCACGGTGACGCCCTTCGGCAGCGACTTCATCACCGGCAACGTGTCGATCGACTTCAGCACGTCGCCGAGGGCGGCCATGCCGACGAGGTCGCAGGCGACCGTCGCCTGACGCTCGCGGTCGTAGCGGCCGATGTTCGAGGGTCCCTGCTGGAAATCGAGATCGGCGATGGCTGAGAGGGGGATCGAGCCGCCGCCACCCTTGGGCACACGCAATTGCTCGAGGATGTGGCGGTTGGCGCGGGCTTTGTCGTCGAGCTGCACCCGGATCGGCACCAGCCGGTCGCCGGCATCGAATTTCGCGAGTGCCGGCCCGACATCGCCGATCGTGGCGACGCGGATCGTCTCGGCGAGGATGGTCGGCGAGACGCCGAGGCGCGCGGCGAGGTCGAGGCGTGGGCGGATCTGAAGCTCCGGCCGGTCGAGCGTGGTGCCGGAGATGACGTTCGCCACCGTCGGCAGGCGACGCATCTGGCCAGCCAACTCGTTGGCGACGTTCGCGACGATGCGTGGATCGGGGCCGCGCACCACGAGAGAGATCGCGCGCAGGCCGTTCTCGTCGACGAAGTAGAAGCGGATGTCAGGCACCTGCCGCAGGCGCTTGCCGATCTCGCGCTGCAACTCGACCTGCGTGATCGAGCGATCGGCCTTCGGCGTGTAGTTGATGATCAACGAGGCGCGGCGGAACTCCACGGGCTCCTTCGGCACGCGCCCGCCATCGACGAAGACGCTGCGGACTTCGGGCAGCCCGCGGATCACCGAAACGACCTGCTCGGTGGTCTTCTCGGTGTCGGAGAGCTGGGCGCCCGGCGGCAGCTCCAGCGCCATCACCGAGCGCGCGGTATCCTGAGCCGGCAAAAACCCTTTCGAGAGCAGCCCGACGCTGGCAATCGAGGCGGCAAAGAAGGCGAGGCCGATCAGCACGGTGACGAAGGACCACTCAACCGAGAGCGTCACGAGCTTCGTATAGGCGCGCAGCACCGGCCCTGGCGGCTTCTCCTCGGCCTGATGCGGCTTCATCAGGTAGGCAGCGAGCATCGGCGTGACGAAGCGCGCGGCGATCAGCGAGAAGAACACCTGCACCGCAACGGTGATGCCGAACTGCTTGAAGAACTGGCCGGCGATGCCAGACATGAAGCTCGCCGGGGCGAAGATCGCGATGATGGTCAGCGAGATCGCCACGACGGCGAGGCCGATTTCGTCGGCGGCATCCATGGCCGCCCGAACCGGGTTCTTCCCCATCCGCATGTGGCGGACGATGTTCTCGATCTCGACGATGGAATCGTCGACGAGGATGCCGGTCGAGAGCGTGATCGCCAGGAAGCTGATCAGGTTCAGCGAGAAGCCGAGCATGTCCATCGCCCAGAAGGCGGGGAAGATCGACAGGGGCAGCGAGACGGCGACGATCACCGTGGCGCGCAGGTCCCGCAGGAACAGGAAAACGATGACGACGGCGAGGATCGCGCCCTCGAACAGCGTGTGGATCGCCGCCTCATAGTTGCCGACCGTGAAATCGACCGAGGTGTCGATCAGCGTCAGTTCGTAGTCAGGGTTCTCGGCCTTGATCTCCTTGATGCGCTTGGCAACGGCATTGGCGACGACCACATCGCTGGCGCCTTGTGCCCGTTTGATGCCGACCGCCACTGTCGGCTCGCCATTATGCCGGGCGAAGGTGCGCCGGTCGGCGATGCCGTCGGTGACCATGCCGAGATCCTGTAGCCGGACCTCGCCGCCGCCCGGCAACGTGATCATGGTGCCAGCGAGCTCTTCGAGCGTCTTGGCCGAGGCGAGAGTGCGGATCGCCTGGTCGCGGCCGCCGATCTCGGCCCGGCCGCCGGTGACGGTGATGTTGGTGCCGTAGAGGCGCCGGCTGACATCGGCCGCGGTCAGCCCGAAGGCCTGGAGCCGGTCGGGGTCGAGGGCAACCCGGATCTCGCGTTCGACGCCGCCAATCACCTCGACCTGTGCCACGCCCTTCACGTCCTGGAGGGAGCGCTTGACGGTGTTCTCCATGAACCAGGAGATCTGCTCCTGGCTCTTGCCCTGGGCGGAAGCCGCGTAGGTGACGATCGGCAGGCCGACGACGTCGACGCGCTGGATCAACGGCTCCTGCACGCTGCGCGGCAAGTTCGCCCGGATGCGCGTCACCGCATCCTTGACGTCGTTCAGCGCCCGGTCGGTATTAGTCTCCAGGCGGAAGGCGATGGTGGTGATAGAGAGGCCGTCGGTCACGGAGGATGCGATGTGGCGCACGCCCTCGACGCCGGAGACGCCGTCCTCGACGGTCTTGGTGACCTGAGCCTCGATCTCGGCCGGCGCTGCACCGAATTGCGAGACCACCACGGAGACGAGGGGGATGTCGGCGCTCGGCAGCCGGGTCACCGGCAGCCGCATGAAGCTCGTCCAGCCGAGGATGAGCAGGATGATCGAGAAGACGACCGATGGCAGGGGGCGCTTGATCGCAAGCGCCGAGATGTTGAGCGACATCAGATCACGACATGCGCGAACGGAGGAGGTGATCGGACGCAGTCATGCGCAAGCCCATGTCTATCGTGATGCTCCGCCGGTACCCTCAAGGATCAACGAGCGCACCTTGTCGCCGGGGCGCAGGTCGTTGCCGGAATTGGCGACGATGGGCTCGCCTTCGCTGAGCCCGTCGCTGATGCGGATGGTGTTCTCGTCGAAGAGCCCGGTGCGGACGCTGCGTGTCTCGACCGCTGTCCCGTTCAAGACCTGAACAGTCGCCTCGCCGTTGCGATAGCTCACCGCCGTACGCGGCACCGACAGGCCGCAATCGCGAGCCGTCTCGAGTATGGCGCTCGCGAACTGGCCTGGGCGCAGGGCGGTAGCCGGCTCGATCGAGAGACGGGCGCGGCCAAGCTGGGTCGACGGATCGACCTCGGTCGCCGGAACGCGCACAGTGCCGGCCGCCTCGCGGCCGTCCTCGGTGAGGATGCGGGCCGCCAGACCAGTGCGGATCTTGGTGACGAACAGGCTCGGCACGTCGACGAGAAGATCAATGCCGGCATCGGCCATGATCCGCACCTGCGGCTCCGGCGGCTGGCCCGAGGCACTGGGAGCCGCCGAGGGCAAGCTCGTAACCATTCCGACGCGCACGTTCAGCTTGGTGACCCGGCCGGCGATCGGCGCGCGCAGGCTATAGCTCGGCGGAAGCGCCTGAGCCGGCGGCACCGGCCGCCCCGCATCGGCCCCGAGTCGCGTTGCGCGCAAGAGCTCCTGCCCGGCGCTAACCGTGTCGCCCTCGCCGACCAGGATCTCGGAGATGCGGTAGCCTTCGAGCGGCACGCTGGCGCCGCTCTCCTCGCGGGCGAGCGCGAAGCCGCTGATGCGGACCTGCTCCTTCAGGCAGGCAGCGCCCGCGCGTACGCCGACGACGCTGGTGCCCTCGGGCGTGCTCTCGGCCCGAACAGGCGTCACGAGGCAGGCGAGGATCGACGTGACCCCAAGGAGGTCACGAAATCGGCGCCCGATCGAATCCTCGCGCATGCCCCCGCTGCTCCGTCTCGGCCATTTTCGGGCCGTCCATGGGTATCGTTTGTGCCGCCGGGCATGCCGGAGGCATGGGATCAGCGCTCGGCGGTCTTGACCTGAAGCATGTTCACGGCCTGGACGCGGCGGTTTTCGCGCCCGAAGGGATCATCCGCGTTCTTGAGGTGCGACTTGCCGTAGCCGACGCCGATCAACGTGTCGGCCGGGATGCGGTAGGCCTGGACGAGGTAACGCTTCACGGCATCGGCGCGACGCTCGGAAAGCTTTTGGTTCGGATCCTCGCCGCCCTTCGCGTCGGTATGGCCACCGATCATGAAGGTCTGGCCGCGAAGCTCGGGGCTGGAAAGCGCCTTGCCGAGTTTATCGGCGGTCGCGAGGGCTTCGCCGCGCAGCACGTCGGAGTTGAAGTCGAATTCCATGACGAGGTCGATCGCCGGCTTGTCGGCAGCGACACTGTCGAGTTTCGCCCGATCACCCAGGGTCAGCGAGCGCGTCGGCTTCCCGCGCAGGGAATCGACGAAAGCCTTGTCGGGGCTGATCGCGGCAGCCTGGGTCGGACCACCCAGCGTCAGGCCGCGCGTCTTCGGCGGCGGCATCAGTGCACGCACGATCTGCTGCTCCGTCACCTCCTGGGCGCCGGCCGATTGGGACAAAGCGACCAATGCCAGGGCACCAAATCCGATCACCCGGCGGACCGCTCGTGCAGAGCTCACCATCAGAGCCTCCCATGACAGGGCGTAGAGGTCGATACCTGCGACATCCTGCGCCTCGGTTGTCTTCACACGACGCGGCGCGCCGATCAACGATGTGATGACAGGCGACCCACAGATCAGCCGTGCGCCGCAGCACGTAACGATAGAACATCCCAGTCTTCGGGCGCCGTGCAGGCCAAAGGCTGCTGTTCTCCTCGATCGATCCGTCCGCTACCCCAGTTCAGCGCAGCCCGTAGCCGGCGAATTCTTCGCCGATGCCGGAATTGAGCTGCAGAGCGCCTGCAAAGTCCTTCTCGGCCTGCCCAGTCAGGCCGAGCCGCCGCTTGGCGATTCCCCGTCCATACAGCGACGAGCTGTGGGCCGGGTCTAGCCTAAGTGCGGCGTCGTAATCGGCGACGGCGGCACGAAAGCGGCTCGCCTTGAGGTTCACGAAGCCACGGCTGTCGAGGGCATCGACGTAGTTCGGGCGCAGCTTCAGCGCCTGATCGCAATCGGCACGGGCGCGGTCGAGCGCGCCGGCTACGGCTTGCATCCAGCAGCGGTTGTTGAAGGCATCCGGATTGTTGGGATTCATCCGGATCGACTGGTCAAAATCGGCGATCGCCGGCGCCGTTTCCCCACGTTGGGCATAAAACTGGCCGCGCTCGTAATAGGCCTGCTCGTCCCGCGGGTTGATCTTGATCCGCTCGTCAAGCGCCGCCTTACGTGTGCTTTCTGCGGGCGTGTAGGTCTGCGGCTGCGTGGGCTGCGGCAGAGCGGCCGCCTCGAGTTTCGCGATCTCGGCGCGCGCCTGGGCAGCCAGGGATCCGTCAGGGTGGCGCTCGAGGAAGTCCTGGTATGCCTCCCGCGAGCCGATGGCCTTCGCATCTTCGAATTCGCGCAAGGTCGTCGCCTCGCTCGCCGCCGGCGCATCCGGCTCTTTCGCGGCCGTCTGGACTGGTTGCGAGGGTTTGGGGTCTGACGACGTGGCTTTCGGCTCGACGGCAGGAGCAGAGTCCGCGGCAGCCGGAGAGAGCGGAGGATCGCTCGGGTCTGGTGGCAAGTCGAGCTTCGTCACCGGCGCTTCCGGCTTGGGCTTGGGCTCGGGCTTCGTTTCGACGGGGACGGGCTTGGTCGGCAGCTGCGGCGCCTTGTTTTCGACCATAACCGGCGGCTTCGCCACAGCCGGCTTCACCCAGCTCTGATCGAAGGAGAAGGGGTCTTCGAGCCCCGAGACCAGGGCGGGCACCTGCTGCCCCTTGCTCGCCTTGGACAGGGCATCGCGCGTGGCGCCGAACGCCTGCTCGGCGCTGATCCCCGGCAGCGCAATCTGCTTGACGAGCTCCGTGGCGAACAGCCCTCTGCTGGCCGTCGTCTCGTTGACGACGCTTCCGGCGGCCGCCGAGTAGAGCACCAGCGAGCCCGGCTGCGCCGCGGCCGATGCCAGCCCGGTCGAGAAACTGCGATAGCGGCGTTCGAACGGGTTGCGGCGCGAGGCATCGAGCACCAGCACCCGGCTGGTCGCGCCGCGCTTGGCCGCATCAGCCATCAGGGCATCGACGCCGATCGCCTCCTCCAGCACGTTCGGCTCGCTCCAAATCTTCGCATCGATCGGGATCAGGTAGTTCTTGCGAGCGACCTGGATGGCGTAACCGCTGTAGAAAATCAGCGCCGTCGAACCCGGCTCGATCCGGCGCAGGAAGCCTTCGATCGCACTCAGGAAGCGGTCTTTGGTGAGGTTGGTCGCGACCTCCACCGCAAATCCGCGTCGCGTCAGTTCGTCTGACAGGGCAGCCGCATCATTCTTCGGCGTCGGCAATTCGGCGTCGCTGTCGGGATAATCGGCATTGGCGATCAGCAATGCGACCCGGCCCGAGGCGGCCTGAGCGGGAGCCGGCGGACCGAATAGGGTGAGCGCCGCGAGGCACGACAGCGAGACCGCAAGGATTGAAAGAATACGCATCCAGTCCTCGTCAGACTCGGCGTTGCGGTGATAGCGGCCGGCGCAAGCTCTCTGCAAGAGTGCGTGGCCTTTTCGTCAATCGCCTGTGGCTGCGCCCTGAGACGGCCGCCGGATCGCCCGGTGGGGCCTTCGCCGTACCCAGATCAGCAGACAGCTTCGAACTTATATAAAGACATCTTTATGTCTTGATTGATTCCCAGTTGGCAGCCTGCTAGGGACAGCGCAGACCGCCGGCACAGCAAAAGGATTGAGACGCATGGCTGCCGCCACCGATTACATCGTCAAGGACATCGCTCTGGCCGATTACGGCCGCAAGGAAATCTCCATCGCTGAGACGGAGATGCCGGGCCTCATGGCCACCCGTGAGGAGTACGGCGCGTCGCAGCCGCTCAAGGGCGCCAAGATCGCCGGCTCGCTGCACATGACCATCCAGACCGCGGTGCTGATCGAGACGCTCAAGGCTCTCGGCGCCGACATCCGCTGGGTCTCCTGCAACATCTACTCGACGCAGGACCACGCCGCCGCCGCCATCGCGGCCGCCGGCATCCCGGTCTTCGCCGTGAAGGGCGAGACCCTGGAGGATTACTGGAACTACACCGCCAAGCTGTTCGACTGGCATGACGGCGGCATGCCGAACATGATCCTCGACGACGGCGGCGACGCCACGATGTTCGTGCATCTCGGCCTGCGCGCCGAGAACGGCGACACCGCCTTCCTCGACAAGCCGGGCTCCGAGGAAGAGGAGGTGTTCTTCGCCCTCCTCAAGAAGAAGCTCGCAGAGAAGCCGAAGGGCTGGTTTGCCGGCCTCGCCGACGCGATCCGCGGCGTCTCCGAGGAGACCACCACGGGCGTTCACCGCCTCTACAACCTCGCCAAGGAGGGCAAGCTGCTCTTCCCGGCGATCAACGTGAACGACTCCGTCACCAAGTCGAAGTTCGACAACCTCTACGGCTGCAAGGAGTCGCTGGTCGACGGCATCCGCCGCGGCACCGACGTGATGATGGCCGGCAAGGTCGCCATGGTCGCGGGCTTTGGCGACGTGGGCAAGGGCTCGGCGGCTTCGCTGCGCAATGCCGGCTGCCGCGTGCTGGTCTCGGAGATCGATCCGATCTGCGCGCTCCAGGCCGCCATGGAAGGCTACGAGGTCGTGACGATGGAAGACGCGGCTCCGCGCGCCGACATCTTCGTCACCGCCACCGGCAACAAGGACATCATCACGATCGATCACATGCGCGCCATGAAGGACCGCGCGATCGTCTGCAACATCGGCCACTTCGACAACGAGATTCAGGTCGCCGGCCTGAAGAACCTCAAGTGGTCGAACATCAAGCCGCAGGTCGACGAGATCACCTTCGCCGACGGCCACCGCATCATCCTGCTGTCGGAAGGCCGCCTGGTGAACCTCGGCAACGCCACCGGCCACCCGTCCTTCGTGATGTCGGCCTCCTTCACCAACCAGACCCTCGCCCAGATCGAACTCTGGACGAATCCGGGCAAGTACGAGAAGCAGGTCTACACGCTGCCCAAGAGCCTCGACGAAAAGGTGGCCAAGCTTCACCTCGAGAAGATCGGCGTGAAGCTCTCGAAGCTTCGGCCTGATCAGGCGGCCTATATCGGCGTCAGCGAGAGCGGTCCGTTTAAGCCCGAGCACTACCGTTACTGATCTTTCGCCTTCGGCGCGAACCCGCCGAAGACTTGACGACGACTGGAAAGCCCGGCCTTGCGCCGGGCTTTTCCTGTTTCGTTCCCAGTCAAAAACCGACTCACCAACGTGAGCCGAAGTCAAGGTCGGTTTTTCTGACTGTGTCTTTTCTGCGCCCAACGTCGCTGGCGTGAGTTGCACGCCGAATTCCCCCTTCCGGCGCGATTCGGCACCGAGATATGGTGAACCGATTCTCAGGTGAGGGTGCTTCGCGTTCGGCCGTTGCCGGGAGCGGATCGGCAGCGATTGCCAGCCGGGATGCTCGATGGAGCGCCCCGGCTGCACCCCGTCGGCGGTCCGCCGGCGGGTCTTGGAGACGGTGGGGGTCATGGGGCTTGAACGGGCGGCGCGCAGCCTGACGCGCGCCGGCGCTCTGTGTGTGGTCTTTGCCTGGGCGCCGTGCACGGCGACCGCGCAAGACACCGTGGCGCCGGCCGGTCCGCTGATGCACGCCATGCCGGCGCATAGTGCCACCGTTCTCGCCGTTCTCGTCGGACTGACGGCCTTCGCGACCATCCTCTCACTGCTCTACCTGCGCGAGCGCTCCGGCTGGAACCGCCGCGAGCGCGCCCTCCAGAGCGCGCTCATTGCCCTGCAGGGCGCCGACGACCGGGCAGAGTTGCTGCTCAACGCCGACAGCCAGGTCATCATCGCCTGGGCAGGTCGCAGCGAGCCAACCATCGAAGGCGATCCGAGCTTTGCGCTGGACGGCACGCATCTCGGTGCCGTGGCGCAGGCCCATTCCGCGAGCCGGCGCATCCTCGCCTTCAACACGTGGCTCCTGCAATCCGACGCGGCCGCGCTGGAGGCCGAGATCGAGACGCTGTGCCGGCGCGGCACCGGCTTTCGTCGGACCCTGCGCACGCAATCGGGTCGCTTCGTCGAGGCGCATGGTCAGGCGGTGAGTGGCCGTGCGCTCCTGCGGCTGCGCGAGACCACCGGCGAGCACCGGGCGCTGATCGAGGCCCGTGCCAGCATCAGCGCTGCCGCGGACGAGATCCTCGCCCTGCACAGCCTGCTCGACGCGATCCCACAGCCGGTCTGGCATCGCGACCGCGCCGGCGCGCTGGCTTTCGTCAACACCGCCTATGTCTCGGCAGTCGAGGGCGGCAGCCGCGAGGCGGTGCTGCAGGCCGCCACCGAACTGCTCGACCGCAGCGCCCGAGAGAGGGTCGCGCGCGAGGAGACTGGGCTCGAAGGCGCCTCGCAGGCCCTGCGGTTATCCGCCGTCGTCGCGGGAGCGCGTCGTATCCTCGACGTCAGCGAGAGCACTGCCGAGGATGGCCGCGTTGGTATCGCCGTCGACGTGACCGACCTAGAGAGTGTGAAGGCCGACCACCAGCGCCAGATGGCGGCGCATGTCCGCACCCTGGACCGGCTGCCGACGGCGGTGGCGATGTTCGATCAGGCCCAGCGGCTGATCTTCCACAACGCGGCCTACCAGAAGCTCTGGGACCTCGATCCGGCCTTCCTCGACGGCCGACCGCTCGATGGCGAGATCCTCGATCGCCTTCGCGTGATGCGAAAGCTGCCGGAGCAGGCCGATTTCCGGAGCTGGAAGGCCGAAGTTCTCGGCGCCTACCGCGCCGTCGAGGCCACCGAAGGCCCGTGGTATCTGCCCGACGGCCGCACGCTGAACGTCATCGCCGATCCGAACCCGCAGGGCGGCCTGACCTACCTGTTCCAGGACGTCTCCGAGAACCTGATGCTCGAATCCCGCTACTCGGCGGCGATGAAAGAGCAGGCCGAGACCCTCGACACACTCAAGGAGCCGGTGGCCCTGTTCGGTGCCGATGGTCGCCTCAGGATCGCGAACCAAGCCTTCCGGGCGGTCTGGCGTGTCAACGAAGCCTCCGTGCAGGAACATCCCCGAATCGATGCGGTGATCGCAGCTTGCCGCACGCTCTCGCCCGACCCCGAACCATGGATGGCGATCCGCGGCATCGTCACGGGCCTGAGCGAGACCCGCTCGGGCCTGTCGTGCCGTCTGGAGGTGCTGGACGGCTCGGTGCTCGACTGTACCGCCCAGCCTCTGCCGGCCGGAGCGACGCTGCTGACCTTCATCGACGTCACCGCCAGCGTGAACGTGGAACGCGCGCTGACCGAGAAGAACGATGCGCTGGAGCGGGCAGCGCAGCTGCGCGACACCTTCGTCCACCACGTCTCCTACGAGCTGCGGTCTCCGCTGACCAACATCATCGGCTTCACCGAACTCCTGGGCGACGAGACCGTCGGGCCGCTGAACGGCCGCCAGCGCGAATATGCCGATCATATCCGGGGCTCGTCCTCGGCGCTGCTCGCCATCATCAACGACATCCTCGACCTCGCATCGATCGACGCGCACTCGCTGGCACTCCAGCGCGAAACGGTGGACGTGCGCTCGACGATCGAGGCGGCGGCGCGGGGTGTCGAGGACCGGCTCAAGGAATCGAACGTCGCCCTCGATCTCGACGTGCCGGGCAATGTCGGCAGCTTCCCGGCAGATGCCAAGCGGGTGCGCCAGATCCTGTTCAACCTGCTCTCCAACGCGGTGGGCTTCTCGCGCGCCGGCCAGCGGGTACAGGTCGAGGCGCGACGCACCTCCGACGAGCTGGTGCTCAAGGTGATCGACCAGGGCCGCGGCATCCCGGCCGACGTGATCGCTCGGGTGTTCGACCGGTTCGAGAGCCACACGCTGGGCACCAAGCACCGCGGCGTCGGCCTTGGACTCTCGATCGTGCGCTCCTTCGTCGAGCTGCATGGCGGCCGTGTCGCCATCGAGTCGACGCTGGGGGCCGGCACTTGCGTCACCTGCGTCTTCCCCTTGGAGACACCGGAGGGCAACCGCAACGCTGCGGAATAGGGCCGAAGGCTCCCGGAACAAAGCTGTTTTGGTCTAAGGTTGCACCCGGACACGTTGACCTTCGCGCATGGCCGATCCACGCGGGGGACCGGGCGGAGGAGAATGCGGTGAACGAGGATCGGGACAGCCGGCACGCGGCGGAGACCACGACGGAGGCGCTGAAGCCCTGGGAGATCGTGCTGCCCGAAGAGGGCGCCACCGAGGATCTCGGGGCCTTCCTCGCCGGCATGCTCGTGCCGGGCGACCTCGTGGCGCTGTCCGGCGGCCTCGGCGGCGGCAAGACCGTGCTCGCACGCGCCATGATCCGCGAGCTGACGCGCGACTACGACCTCGAGGTGCCGAGCCCGACCTTCACGCTGATCCAGCCTTACGAGGCCAAACCCCGCGGGGACCAGCCGGGCGCGCCGATCGTCCATGCCGACCTGTACCGGCTGCGCGGGCCGGACGAGTTGATCGAGCTCGGGTTCGACGAGATCACCGACGGGGCGATCACCCTGGTCGAGTGGCCAGAGCGGATGGAGCCGCGCGCCACGCCGATTCTCACGGTGGAACTGTCGCTCAGGCCGGAATTCGGCGAGGGCGCGCGTTTCGTGCGAATCGACGGGCTCAACGGCATGCGCGCCCGGCTCGACCGTGCCCGCGCGATCCGCGCGTTGCTCGGCCGCAGTGGGTGGGACGAAGCCGGACGCCAGTTCATGCAGGGTGACGCCTCGGCCCGCGCCTACGAGCGGCTGGTGAAGCCGGACGGCACGACCGCCGTGCTGATGATCGCCCCCGCCCGTCCAGACGGGCCTCCGGTGCGCGACGGCAAGCCCTACAGCGCCATCGTGAAGCTCGCCGAGAACGTCGACGCCTTCGTCGCCATGGATCGCGGACTGCGCGCGCTCGGCTTCTCGGCCCCGAAGATCTACGCGGAGGATCGCGAACAGGGCCTGCTGATCATAGAAGACCTCGGCCGCGAGCCGGTCGTCGAAAACGGCGCGCCGCGGCCCGAGCGCTACTCGGAGGCCGTGCGGCTGCTCGCCCGGCTCCACGCCACGGACCTGCCGCCCGTGCTGCCCGTGGCGGACGGCATCGAGCACCATCTGCCGCCCTACGATCTCCAGGCGATGCTGTTCGAAGCCGAGCTGATGCCCGAATGGTACACGGCCCATAAGGGCAGCTCCCTCGACGACGCTGCCCGGAGCGAGTTCCTCGCCCTCTGGACGGACGCGCTGAAGGATCTTCTGGCCGAGCCGCCCACCTGGACGCTTCGCGATTACCACTCACCGAACTTGATCTGGCTCGCGGAACGCGACGGGCTGGAGCGGGTCGGCGTGATCGACTTCCAGGACGCCGTGCTCGGTCATCCGGCCTACGATCTCGCCTCGCTGCTACAGGATGCCCGCGTCGACGCCAGTGCCGATTTCGAACTGCGCCTGCTCGGCCTCTACATCCGCGAGCGCCGTGCCCGCGACCAGAACTTCGACATGCAGGCCTTCGCCCGCGCCTACGCGGTGCTGGCTGCGCAGCGCGCCACGAAGATCCTCGGCATCTTCGCCCGGCTGAACAAGCGCGACGGAAAGCCGGGCTACCTCGCCCACCTGCCGCGGATCGAGGGCTACCTCGCCCGCAACCTCGCCCATCCGGCGCTCGAAAGCCTGCGCACCTGGCACGCGAGGCACCTGCCGGACCTCGTCGCGATGCCGGCCGGCGACTGAGCCCATCAGAGCCGTCATGCAGCCGCGCCTGACCCTGATCACCCTCGGCACGGACGATCTGCCCCGCGCGATCCGGTTCTACGAGGCACTCGGCTGGTCGCGCTCGGTGAAGGAGGCCGAAGGCGTCGCCTTCTTCCAGCTCGGCGGCCTCGCGCTCTCGCTCTACCCCCGCGAACACCTCGCGCGGGATGCCGGCCTGCCCGTGGAGGGCAGCGGCTTTCGCGGCTTCTCGCTCGCCTACAACACGGCGAGTCGAGAGGAGACCGATGCGGTCCTCGCCAAGTCCGTCGAAGCGGGAGCGACGCTGGTGAAGGCCGGGCACGACGTATTCTGGGGCGGCTATATCGGCTACTTCGCCGATCCCGACGGCTTCCTCTGGGAGGTTGCCTGGAATCCGGACTTCACCCTGTTGCCCGACGGCAGCATGCGGCTCCCGGACTAAACGATCGCCGCCATCTTCGCTTGACGCGGGAAGCGCCGTGAACAGGATGCCGCGGCACGGCCTGTGCCTGTGCCTTCGAGAGAGCCGGCCGGTATGAGCGACGCCCCCCAACAGCCCGCGATCTCGCGCGCCTTCGTCCTCGCGGCCGGTCTCGGCAAGCGGATGCGCCCGATTACCGCGACGGTGCCCAAGCCCCTCGTCGAGGTCGCCGGCAAGGCGTTGATCGACCATGCGCTCGACCGGGCTGCGGAAGGCGGCATCCGCGAGGCCGTCGTCAACATCCACTGGCTCGCCGACCAGATGGAGGGCCATCTCGGCCGCCGCACCGAGGCTCCGTCCATCACCATATCCGACGAGCGCGACGCGCTGCTCGAGACGGGCGGCGGCGTGAAGAAGGCGCTCGCCCATTTCGGCGAGGAGCCCTTCGTGATCTTCAACTCCGACTCGTTCTGGCTGGAAGGCCCTCGGCCCAACCTGTCCCGTCTCATCGAGACCTGGGACCCGGACGCGATGGACATCCTGCTCCTCGTCGCCCCCACCGCGACGAGCCTCGGCTATGAGGGCGCCGGCGACTTTTTCATGGACCCCGACAGTCGCTTGTCCTGGCGCGGTGAGCGCGAGGTGGCGCCTTTCATCTATGCGGGCGTCGCGATCGTGAAGCCCGAACTCTTCGCGGATACGCCGGACGGCTCGTTCTCCCTCACTCTGCTGTTCGGCCGCGCCATCGAGCGCCAGCGCCTCTACGGCCTTCGCCTTGACGGCCAATGGCTCCATGTCGGCACGCCGGAAGCCATTGCCGCCGCCGAGGCACGGGTGAAAGAGAGCGCGACGGCGCCGTAGGGCATCGAACGGCGGTCGGTGCTAGAAGACGCGCGCATGCCCGCGTCTCACATCTTCACGATCCCGCCCGGCGTCCCGTTCCTGCCGACACTGGCGGAGGCGTTGGTCTCCGGGCAGCTCGTGGGCGATGTCGGGGCCGATCCCTTCGCGCTCGGTACGGTCACCCTCTATCTGCCGACGCGGCGCGCCGTGCCGGCCTTGTCGGCGATCCTGTCGGAGAAGCTCGGGCAGGCGGCCCTGCTGCCGCGGATGATCCCGCTCGGCGAGGCCGACGAAGCGGAGCTCGATCTCGCGGCGAGCCCGCAGCTCGAGACTGCCGCTCAGGCGCTGAACCCAGCGATGCCGCCGCTGGAGCGCCGGCTGATCCTGTCACGGCTAGTGCAGAGCTGGTCGAGTTCGATCGACCGCAACCTGCTGCCGATCAGCGACGACGTCCCCTTCCTAGTGCCCTCGTCTCCGGCCGACTCCCTCTGCCTCGCCGCGGATCTGGAACGGCTGATGGATGCGATCACCGTCGAGGGCCTGCCGTGGAAGGAGATCGGCGCTGCGGTCGAGGAAGAGCATTCGCGCTATTTCGGCCTGACCCTCGACTTCCTGCGGATCGCAGCCGAGCATTGGCCGCAAATCCTCGCAGAGCGCGGATTGAGCGACCCCGTTGCCCGCTCGCGTCTGATGGTACTGGCCGAAGCCGAGCGGCTGCGCCGCGAGAGACCGTCCGATCCGGTCATCGTCGCCGGCTCGACGGGCTCGGTCCCAGCCACCGCCAAGCTCATCGCGGCGATCGCCTCGCTCCCCCGCGGCGCCGTGGTGCTGCCTGGCCTCGACCAGAGCCTCGACGCAGAGGGCTGGGACGCGATTGAGACGGACGAGGACATCGCACACAGCCATCCGCAAGCCATCCTTCATCGGCTGCTCGGGCCGGGCTGTCTCGATGTCGACCGCGCGGACGTCGTCTCCCTCGGCGCGCCATCGCCCGCCGCGGAGGCTCGGCAGATGGCGCTGTCCCAGGCGCTGCGTCCGGCAGAGACCACCGACGCCTGGGCGGAGATCGACACCGACGTGCGCATCGCCACCGCGGGCCGAGGCCTCGACGGCATCGCCGTGGTCGAGACCTTGGACGAGCGTGAGGAAGCCCTGGTGATCGCGCTGGCGATGCGCGAGACGCTGGAAACGCCCGGTGCCACGGCAGCCCTCGTCACGCCGGACCGTATGCTGGCGATGCGCGTTTCGGCAGAGCTGGCCCGCTGGCGCATCACAGCGGAGGATTCAGCCGGCGCGAGCCTCGCCCGCGCACCGGCCGGACGTTTCGCCCGACTCGTCGCCGAACTCGCCGTGGCCGTCGAGCCGGCACGGGTCATCGCATTGCTGTCGCATCCCTTCACCCGCCTTGGGCTGACGCGCGGGGACGTGGTGCGCGGGGCGGCCGCCTTGGAGATCGGGACATTGCGCGGGCCGGCCCCACGTCCGGGTTTCGTAGGCCTTCGCGAAGCGATCGGCGCGGCAAGATCGGGAATCGGCCGCGTGCCGCGCGCGCGTCGGCGGCTGAAAGCCATCGACTGGGATCTGGCCGAGACGCTCATCGAGCGTCTCGACGCAGCTTTCGCAGGCTTTGCCGGTGCCAGCGATGACGCCTGCAATCTCGTCGGCATCGCAGAGCATCACCGCGCGACCTGCGAGCGCTTGATGGACGTTGCGGCCGGCGACGCCTCCGGGGCGCCCGACGATCCCTCTCTCGATGCGCTCGACAGCCTGTTCGACGATCTCGGTTTCGCCACCACCGAGGAATTGGCCGGAAAGCTGCGCGACTATCCGGCTTTCTTCGCCGCCCTCGCCCAGGATCGCACCATCGTCGCGATGCCGGCGGCCGTGCATCCACGGCTGCGCATCCTCGGATTGCTCGAGGCGCGCCTCCTGAGCGTCGACCGCATCATCCTCGGCGGGCTCGACGAAGGTGTCTGGCCGATGCGGACCAAGACCGACGCCTTTCTCAACCGGCCGATGCGTATCCGCGTCGGACTGAACCCGCCGGAGCGGCGTATCGGCCAAAGCGCGCACGATTTCGTGCAGGCGCTCGGCTGCCACGACGCCGTGATCACCCGAGCCGCCAAACGCGAGGGCACGCCGACGGTGCCCTCGCGCTTCCTGCAGCGATTGCGGGCCTTTTCGGGCGAGGAGGCCTGGCAGGTCTCGGTCAAAGCGGGCCAGCGCCTGCGCGATTACGCCGTCG
Source organism: Methylobacterium sp. C25 (assembly GCF_021352225.1). Lineage (GTDB taxonomy): Bacteria > Pseudomonadota > Alphaproteobacteria > Rhizobiales > Beijerinckiaceae > Methylobacterium. The sequence goes on from NZ_JAAUVI010000001.1 coordinate 688,549, forward strand.
CCATCGACAGCAGCGGCGATGGCCGCGCACCGCGCCTGACCCGGCCGGCGCCGAAGCCGGACCCGTCACTGTTTCCGCGCAGCCTCAGTGTCACCCGCATCGAGCGGCTGGTCCGCGACCCCTATTCGATCTTCGCGGAATACGTGCTCGGCCTCGAAGCCCTCGACGATCTCGCCGTGCCGCCCGGTGCCAGCGAACGCGGCACCCTGGTTCACGACGTCATGGCGAAGTTCGTCGGGCTCTATCCCGATGCCATCGACGATCCGGACCGGGCCAAGGCGGATCTCGACCGGCTGGCCGAGGACGAGTTCGCCTGGATCAAACGCGACTATCCCGAACTATACGCCGAGTGGTTTCCGCGCTTCCAGCGCATGGCCGCGACCTTCCTGAACTGGGAACGCGCCCGCCGGCCCGAGCTAGCGCAGATCCGTCCTGAGATCGGGGGCAAGTGGACCATCCCGCTGGGCCAGGAAAGCTTCGCCCTGACCGGGCGCGCCGACCGCATCGAAGCGCGTCAGGACGGCACTTACTGCATCGTCGACTTCAAGACGGGCGCGCCGCCGAGCAACAAGACGGTCTTTGCCGGCTTCTCGCCACAGCTCACGCTGGAGGCTGCCATGCTGATGCACGGCGCCTTCGATGGGATGAAGGCCACGACGACGCCGGACCTGCTCTACGTCCATGCTTCGGGCGGGCGCGACCCGTTCCGCCCCGTGCCGGTGAAGCCGCCGCAGGGAGAAGCGCGCACCGTGGACGCTATCGTCGACGAGCATGTCGCGCGGCTGCGCGGCCTGATCGCGCGGTTCATGACCGGCGAGGCCGCCTATGTCTCGCGGCCCTACCCGCAATATGCCCGCGCCTACAACGAGTACGACCACCTCGCCCGCGTGCTGGAATGGTCGCTGGCCGGCGAGGAGTAATCAGGCCCGCCTGAGCCGCAGCCCGAACGCGGCGAGAACGGCGACAAGGGCCCCTGCATAGGCGACCGCCCCTGCAACGCCGAGCACCGAGAGCACCGCGATCTCGCGCAGATGCGGTAGCGGCGGCACGATCTGCTCGGCGAAGGGCAGCCCGTAGACCGCGAGCGCGGCCAGCACCCCGCAGGCGATCGTCACGCCGAGCACCGTCACCCCGAGCGTCCGGCCCGGCGCCGTCCAGCCGCGGCGCAGGGCCATTCCGTAGAGCAGAATCAGGTTGATCCACTGGCCGACGGCGGTGGCCAGGGCGAGGCCCGTGACGCCGTAGGGGCCGGTGAGGACGATCTTGAGCAGCACGTTGACCGCGATGCCGGTGAGCGAGGCGACGAGAGGCGTCACCGTGTCCTGGCGCGCGTAGAAGCTCGCCACGGCGCTTCGCACCAGCACGACGGCCGGCAGCGAGACCCCGTAGGCCGCCAGCACCGAGGCCGAGCGGGCGGCGTCCTCCGCGGAGAAGGCGCCTCGCTGGAACAAAGCGGCCATGATCAGGCCCGGTAGGGTCAGGAAGGCCACCGTGAACGGGGCCGACAGCGCCAGCGAGAACCCGGCGGCCCGGTTCTGCGCCGCATGGGCTCCGGCCGCGTCCCCCGCCGCCAGCCGCCGGCTCATCTCGGGGAGCAGCACGGTGCCGGCCGCGATGGCGATGACGCCGAAGGGGAGCTGGTAGAGCCGGTCGGCATAGTAGAGCGCCGAGACCGCGCCCACCGGCAGGAAGCTTGCGATGATCGTGTCGGCGAAGGAGGCGATCTGGAACCCCGCCGAGCCGACCACCGCGGGTCCGAGCACCTTGAAGAAGCGGCGCATGTCGGGGTCACGCAGCGTCGGGCGCGTCGCGTTCGGGGCGAAGCCGCCGCGGCGGCAGGCCCACCAGACCAGGGCGAATTGAAGCACGCCGGAGACCGTGACGCCCCAGGCCGCAGCGTAGCCCGCATTCGGAAACAGGCCGACCAGCGCCAAAGCCGCCAGCATCGCCAGGTTCAGGAGCACCGGCGCCCCCGCCGCCACCGCGAACTTGCGATGGGCGTTCAGCACACCGGAAAACAGCGTCACCAGCGTCATGAAAAGCAGGTAGGGGAAGGTGATCCGCGTCAGCGACACCGCGAGATCGAAGCGCTGGGCATCCTGCGAAAAGCCCGGCGCGAGCGCCTGCACCACCCACGGCATAGCCGGCCACGCGAGGGCCAGCAGGGCCACCTGAACGATCAGCATCAGCGTGAAGACGCGATCGGCGAAGCGTGTGGCGGCCCCGGCTTCTCCCGCCTCCTCCAGCCGCGCATAGGCCGGCACAAAGGCAGTGTTGAAGGCACCCTCGCCGAAGATCGCACGGAAATGGTTCGGCAGGCGGAATGCGACGACGAAGGCGTCGGCGATCGGTCCAGCGCCCATGATCGCCGCCATCACCACGTCGCGGGCAAAGCCCGTCACCCGCGAGACCAGCGTCCAGCCACCGACGGAGAGGATCGAGCGGATCATGCGTGTCGCTGGATTGATGTCGGCGAGAAATGATGGATTCGCACGCGCAGCCTCGCCTCCCGGACGCCCTCAACCGCCTCGGGACGAGGTGGCGCAAACGACGCCTCCTGGCGCGTGGCAGGTCTAAGCGTCGCGCGGCGCCGCGCGCAAGCGGCCGATCCGCCGCTGCAATGGATCGAAACGAAAGAAGCCGCCCCCGAGCAGGGACGGCTTCGATCTCACTTCGCCGAAACGGCAGTGCTGAGCCGGCTTATTTCGCCTCGCCGTAAAGCTTCTCGACGTATTCCCAGTTGATCATGTTCTCGACGAAGGCCTTGAGGTAGTCGGGCCGACGGTTGCGATAGTCGATGTAGTAGGAGTGCTCCCAGACATCGACACCGAGGATCGGCTTGGCGCCATGCACCAGCGGGTTCTCGCCGTTCGGGGTCTTCATGATGGCGAGCTTGCCGTCCTTCACCGCGACCCAGGCCCAGCCGGAGCCGAACTGGCCGATGCCGGCCTGGACGAAGTCGGCCTTGAACTTCTCGTAGCCGCCGAGATCCTCGTCGATCTTCTTGGCGAGCGCCGCCGGGGGCTGACCGCCGCCATTGGGCTTCAGCCAGTTCCAGAAATGGAGGTGGTTGAAGTGCTGCGCGGCGTTGTTGAAGAGCGGCTGGTTCGAGCCGTGCGAGGCCTTGACGATCTCCTCGAGGCTCTTGCCTTCAAGCTCGCTGCCTTCGAGCAGCTTGTTGGCGGTATCGACATAGGCCTTGTGGTGCTTGTCGTGGTGAAACTCGAGGGTTTCCTTCGACATGTAGGGGCCGAGCGCGTCGTAGGCGTAGGGAAGCTCTGGCAGGGTCAGGGTCATCTGGTCACTCCGTGTCGGTTGAGCCCCGGGGCCTGGATCGGTCTTCGCGCACGGTGGGTGCGTGTGGCCTCTCGGGACGACCGGCTTGTAGGTAAGTCACGCCGCCGCCTCGGCAACGCCGCAATGTCGCATGATCGTCCTGCGTCGATCGTGCGGCTGTGCGCAAGCCCGCCGCATCCGGTCACGCAATTTTGAAAAAGCACCTCAAAGCTTTATCCTCGCCGCATCACCCGCAGCCCTCGCTGCGGCCGTACATGAGTATCCCATGATCGTCGCGCTGTTTGCGCTCAGCCTCGTCATGATCCTCGGCGGCATCGCCGCGGTGACGCAGGGCTTCCCCTACGTCCGCCTCGAGAGTGGGCAAGTCCTGGTGATGGGCGGTGCCACGGCAGCGTCCGCAGGCGCAGTGCTGCTCGGCATCGCCATGGCGCTCATCGAGGTGAGGCGGCTCATCTCGCGGCTCGGCCAGCGCCACGGCGGCGACGCCGCGTCCGAACCGGCTCTCGATGCGACGGCTGCCCCGCTGCGTGCGCCCGCCATCGAGGATACCCCGCACGTCTCGATCGGACCGGCCGCGGCCACGGCCGGCGCGGCCGGCCTCGCCGGCGTTGCGCTCGGAGCGGCGCGCGACATGTTCAGCCGCGACCGTCGACCATCCCTCGATACGCCTCCCGCCCAATCCTTCGACGCCGAGCCACCGCTGCCGGATCTGATCCCTCCTGCCGTGCCCGGGCCAGTGCCACCACCCGCTCCGGGCGAGCCGGTATCACCGGACGAGGACTTGTTCGCTTCGCCCGACGACCGCCTCGGGCAAGGCGCGCGCGCCGCTGCCGATCTGCCGATCGACGAGAAGGCCCCCGAACCTGCCGCAGAGCCCGATCCGGCTCAAGAAGAACTCGCGTTGCGGCCGGCCCTCGACGCGCCGGCCGCTGAAGCTGAGGCCACCGCCGTGGTTGCGACCACGCTCCCCGAAGAGGTCTCGATTAAAGAGGCAGAGGCGCAGAAACCCGAGGAGCTACAGGTTGTCGGGACCTACTCGTCCGGCGCCAACACTTACGTCATGTTTGCCAATGGGACGATCCAGGCGGACACGCCGCGCGGGCATTTCACGTTCCAGTCGCTCGACGAGCTGAAGGCCTTCGTGGATTCCGGCGGAGAGGCGAGCACCCGCGGAGCGGCCTGATCCGCAGACCACACATCGTCTGCAATACGCGTCAGACCAACGGATTAAGCGCTGCGTTCCGACCGGGCAGAGGCGCCTGCATGACCAGGCGGAATCCATCAGCGGCGTACTCGCTCTCCACATGAGCCTGGACCTGCGTGGTCAATACCCGCTGCAGCAGGCGTGAGCCAAACCCCTGGCGCGACGGCTTGGTGACGAGCGGTCCGTCACTCTCTCGCCAGACCAGATGCAGGTTGCCGGCCTCGCCACCCGGGACGATCGACCAGCTCACGCTGATGCGGCCCTGTCGCGTCGAGAGCGCGCCGTACTTCGCCGCGTTGGTGGTGAGTTCGTGGATCGCCATGCCGATCGGTACGGCGACGTCCGACGGGAGATCGACTTCCGGTCCGTCGAGAGTGACGCGGGATTCGAGGCCGCCGTCGTCGCCTGTCCCGAGATAGGGAGCCAGCTCGTTCGCCAGCAGGCCGTGCAGACTCGCCGTCTGCCAGGTGTCCTCGGTCAGCACCGAATGCGTGTGCGAGAGCGATTTGATGCGTCCGACGAAGGCTTCGTAGAAGCTGTCGATGCTGGTCGCGGTGCGCGCGGTCGAACCGACGATCGCCTGCACCGTGGCCAGCGTATTCTTCACCCGGTGGTGCAGTTCGCGGATCAGCAGGCTCTGGCGTTCCTGCGCGTCACGACGGTCGGTGACGTCGGCGATCACCCCGATCAGGCGCGTCGGCAACTGCCCCGGGGCGTCGCGCTCGAAGCGGCCTGCCATCTCGATGCTGCGCCAGGCGCCGGTTTCGAAATGTCTGATACGGCCGGATACCTGGAGGATACCGTCCTTGCGCAAAGCCTTGGTGATCTCTCGGCGCACCTTGGTCCGATCCTCGGGATGGACGATCTCCTTGAGGAACTCGCCCTTGCCGAGGCCGCCATCCTCCCGCCGGCGCCCGAAGATCTCGAACATGCGTTCGTTCTCCCACAGCGCTGCATCGTCGAGCAGGTGCCATTCGAAGATGCCGAGTTCGGCCAGCGAGGTGGCGACGCGCAGGCGCTGCTCGCGTTCACGCAACAGCCGCTGCGCTTCGAGGCGCTGCGTGACGTTGCGGACGACGCCAACCATACCGCTGAGCGTCCCGTCAGCGCCGTAAGTCGGCTGGCCGCGCACGCCGATGGCGATCTCCACGCCGTCGCCGCCACGGACGAACCGGCTCTCGAACTCCCAGGGCTCGCGACGGGCCAACGCCGAGGTCACGGACTGATAGACGCGCTGGTAGTCCCGAGGGGAAAAGCCAGTCTGCATCGTGGCCCATCGCGCGGAGCGGCCGGCCGGGTAGCCGAGGATCTCGCCGGCGCGGCGCGAGAGCGAGACTTGGCCGCGCGTCGCCTCCCATCGCCATTCGCCGAGGCCGGCAGCCACGACGGCGTCGCGGTTCTGCTCGGCCCGGACGAGTTCGTCGGCGTCGACCGGCTCGACCACGGCGACGAGGTCGGGTTCACCTCCTGCCCGCGCCGCCGACGTGATCGTCAGTCGCAGGTCGACGCCTTCGCCGTCAGCCCTGCGCCAACGCCGGATGCCGGGCGCAAGCACCGGCGTGCGGTCGGTGAGCAGCTTCGTGACGGGCGCGCCGACGAGGCTGCCGGGCGTGTAGCCGAGAAGGCGGCAGAGGAAAGGGTTGGCATCGCGCAGAGTCCGGCCGTCCGCGGCGATCAGCGCGAGGCCGACGGACGCCGCCGAGAACACCACCTCATGCAGGCCGGGAGCGGGCGGAGCCGCCCGGTCGTCCTCGCCACTGTCTTCCAAGACGCAACCTCGTTCAGCGGGCACACAGCCGTGCTGTCGGGCGGAAATGGGTCGCTCGCCAGCCCTGTCCAGCGGAGCGCGCGCACCATGGACGTCACAGCGTGCAACGGCAAGGCTTGGGCAGAGGCGGTTCGAGGTTCGGTTTCCGCTTCCGTCTTCGCAGCCTAGGAATGGCGGGATCGAGAGCGCTCTCCCACCATCTGGCCGCTGTCGGGTCCCTTCGGCAGATCGACCCCTTACTCTTCGATCAGCTTGTAGCCCTGGCCCGGTCTGAGGGCTGTGCCCCGTTCGAGCCCGTTCAGGGCGAGGAAGCGATCGAGCGCACGATCGGGCACGACCATACGGGCGGCGAGTTGCTCAGCCGTATCTCCCGACGACGCCGTGACGATGCGCAGGTGCAACGGCTTCAGGGAGCGCGCCTCGTCCGGATCGACGCCCGAGAGGCTTTCGACCCAGCGCCGGAAGGCGGCATCGGGGTCGGCCGAGCCTTTGGCGGCCATGATCATGCGGAATGTACTCTCGCCGACGCGGATGGCGGCGAGGCGGAAGGTCCAGTCCTTACCCTTCGAGACCGCAAACACCGCCGGGCGACCACCGACGATCCGATTCTCGATGGAGGCGGCATCGATCCCGTCGTTCCAGGTCGCCTTGAGGACGTCTTCGAGGCTGCGGCCGGTGCTGCTCTCGACCTGATCAAACAGGATGCGGCGGCTTCCGTCCCGGGTGGTGCCGAGGACCGCGTTGCGGGTGTTCTCGATGGCAATGCCATCGGGGATCTCGAAGGCGATACCGAGACTCGGATGCAGGAAGCGGTTGCCGCGCACCATGCCATCGCCCGGATTATCGCCGTAAGCGATGCCGTCGATCGCCGCGAGGAACCGCGCCCGCTCGTCGACACCGAGCCCCGGCGCGCCGATCCGCCGTGCGGCCCGGGTGACAAGGTTGATCCGCTCCGCCGTGCCCGGATGGGTCGCGAGCATATCCGGTTCGGCTCCTGATCCGGTGCCGTTCTTCAGCGCGGTACTGCGGTTGAGCGCATTCAGAAAACGAGCGGCACCGAAGGGATCGAATCCGGCCCCAGCCAGCGTTTTCACACCCGCCGCATCCGCCTCCAGTTCCTGGTCGCGGGAGAAGCGCGCCAAGGTGACCTTCGACTGGCTCTCCATCTGTGCGCCCGTGGCCGGGTCGTTCAGAACGTCGGCGACGACGCGGCTGACGAGCTGCGAGCGGAGCGCCATCTCGGTGCGAGCCGTAGCATGACGCAGAGTGACGTGGGCGATCTCGTGGGCGAGCACGGCCGCGACTTCGGAGGTGTCCGAGGCAAGGGCGACGAGACCGCGAGTCACGTAAAGTCGGCCACTCGGCAGCGCGAAGGCGTTGATCACGGGCGAATCGAGCAGCGTGACGGCATAGGCCTCGTCCGGCCTTTCACTCGCGCGCACCAAGCGGTCAGTGACTTCAGTCAGGAGCCGGAGTGTGGCGGGCGCACGGTACTCGCCGCCGAAGGAAGCGACGAGCTTGGCGTGGTCGGCCTCGTCGGCCATGCGCCTCCCGGTGGTCCGCGGCGCCTGGGCGGGCACGGAGATCGTGGCCGGCGCGAGGATCGTGCCGGTCTGTTCGCCTGCGCATCCTCCGAGCGCAGCGGCTAGCCCGCCGAGCGCGATCAGGCGCCGTGCGAGTCTCATCCACGATCGATGCTGCAGAGCCCCAACCATCACCCGTCAGCGCGTCAGCGCCCGCTCCCCTTCCAGCACCTCGAGCATGTCCGTGCTCACGATCTCGAGGACCGGCCCTCGCCGAACCTCCAGTCTGCCGCGAACCCGCGCGAGGCGCCCCCTCAGCGTGGCGGCAGTCAAACCACGCTCGCGCATGATCCGCCAAGTGCGTTTCGTCACGGTTACGGTCAAGCCGTCTGCCGACCGTCTCACGAAGTCCAGATAGGTGCGCTCGGTTCGCTCACCGACGCCGACGATCCGGCCCTCGGCGACGACGAAGCGCCCTGCCTGTGTCGCAAGTGCCGGGCCGTCGCGGGCGTCTAGGACTGGATCGCGCCATACACCCCGCCGCGCGAGCCGTGGTTCGCCTTCGAGCGCAATCAAGTCAGCACGGCAGAAAAGATCGCTCTCGCCGGCATCTGCGTGGGCGAGGCCGGCGGCGACGAGGCCGGTGGCGAGATCCGCGGGCTCGTCGGCATCGGAAGTGGGCTCGACGACGGCATCGATGCGCGCGCGGCCCCAGCGGTCGGCCTCGCCGCGCTGGCTGATCGCCAGCTCCCTGCCGCGGAAGCCGGCAAGATAGGCAGCGGCCTGCGCCGCGTCCGGCTCGGTCTCGGGCCAATGGATGCCATCGAGGATCGCCCGCGTGCCAGAGCCCAGCACCAACTCTCCACGACGGCCGACGGCATCGAGGCGATCCTCTCGCAGATCGGAGGCCCGACAGGAATCCGGCGCGATGCGTGACGCGGCCGCCGCCGGCAGGATTGCCAGCAAGAAGATCAGGCAGGCGCCGGCAGGGACGGAGGATCGTGACACGGAGGGTCGAACCGGTATCGATGCGGCGGACGGGAGGCCAAGGGTGAGCCCGAAGCAGATCTTCACGACCATCTGCGGCAGTTCTTCGACCGTGTGGGGGCATTTCCCGCAAAGGTTGCTTCCGCAGGCCGGCCAAGCGCTCGATCAACCGGCAGCCATCTTCCGCAAGCGGCCAGTTGGCGCTGCTCCGCCGCGATGCTATGGCAGTCGCGGTTGTCTCCGTAGCTCAGCTGGACAGAGCACAGGTTTCCTAGAGAAAATTGGGCGCCGCGAGGGGAAACCGCGCGGCGGATCCGCTCAAAGTCGGGGAAAGCTGAAAGCGCTCGCAAGGGCGCCTGCCAATCCCGAGCCAAGCCTGCGATCGCCGCAGGAAGGTGTAGAGACTAGACGGGCGGCACCTAAAGGCTTCGGCGCGAAGCTCATGGTGAAGGGATAGTCCAGGCCACGAACACCCGAAGGACAACCCTAGGGTGGCGGCGAAAGCCGAAGTGGTATGAAACCTGGGGTCGCAGGTTCGAGCCCTGCCGGGGACGCCAACCACTCATTTTTAACGCAGAATTAGTTGTCTTTTTATCTTTTGTTATGATTTAGATCTTGCGCAGTGCCGAGATCGTCCCGAAAGATCTGGCATGGGGACAGGGCTGCGCAGGACGCGAGATGGCCGGGCAAAAAACCGACGCGCGAGATATCTATCTCGGCCAACGGATGGCGGAGGAGCGTAAACGCCGCTCGCTGACACAGCGCAAGGTCGCTCAAAGCTTCGGCATGTCTGCGGCGCAGCTCCAGAAATACGAGAAAGGCATCAATCGGGTCAGCGCGATCCATCTCGAGATCCTGAGCCGAATGACCGGCGTGCCTTTGTCGGAATTTTTCACCGAAATCCCTCACCTCGACGACGTCCCCGATCGCGGCTTCGCCGATGCGGAGCAACGGACCTTTTCCTCGGACGAGCCCTGGGCTGGGCTAGCCGCCGTGGTCGTCCAGCACGTCTCCGACCACTTCGACGAGCCGCGACGGCGCGATTTTGGTCTCGTGATCGATGCGCTCCAGCGCCAGCTGAGCCGGTGATCCCTTTCTGGAGTCGTTCGATATAGCGGACGATTTCGTCAGATCGGGTTGACCGTTTTTTTGGGGGGTGCGAGAAGCTTTGGCTTCTGGGTCAAGCGCCGCGGTGTGTCTGGCGCGCCCGTCATCGGGGGTGCTGCATGCCTCGTTCCGACTTCCTGTTCACGAGTGAGTCCGTCTCGGAAGGCCACCCCGACAAGGTGAGCGACCGGATCTCGGATACCGTCGTCGACGCCTATCTCGCGGCGATGCCCGAGGCCCGCCTCGGCGTCGAGACGCTGACCACCACGAACCGCGTGGTCATCGCCGGCGAGGTCCGCGGCCCCGATTCCGTGACCTTCAAGGACCTGGAAGAGCTCTCCCGCGAGGCCGTGAAGGACATCGGCTACGAACAGGACGGCTTCCACTGGAAGAACAACGACGTCCAGATCTACCTGCACGCCCAGTCCGCCGACATCGCCCAGGGCGTCGACGCGGCCGGCAACAAGGACGAGGGCGCAGGCGACCAGGGCATCATGTTCGGCTACGCCTCGGACGAGACCCCGTCCCTGATGCCGGCCCCGATCTACTACGCCCACAAGATCCTCAAGGACCTCGCCGACGCGCGGAAAGCCAAGCAGGGCGACGCCGCCAAGCTCGGCCCCGACGCCAAGAGCCAGGTGACGGTGCGCTACGCCAACGGCCGCCCGGTCGAGGCCACGCAGATCGTGCTCTCCACCCAGCACCTCGACGAGTCCCTCGACTCGGCCGACGTGCGCGCCATCGTCGAGCCCTATATCCGCGCGGCCCTGCCGAAGGACTGGATCACCGAAGGCACCGTCTGGCACGTGAACCCGACGGGCAAGTTCGTGATCGGCGGTCCCGACGGCGATGCCGGCCTCACCGGCAGAAAAATCATCGTCGACACCTACGGTGGCGCGGCCCCGCATGGCGGCGGCGCCTTCTCCGGCAAGGATCCGACCAAGGTCGACCGTTCGGCGGCCTACGCGGCCCGCTACCTCGCCAAGAACGTCGTCGCGGCCGGCCTCGCCAGCAAGGCGACGATCCAGCTCTCCTACGCGATCGGCGTCTCCAAGCCGCTCTCGATCTATGTCGACCTGCACGGCACCGGCAACGTCGACGAGGCCAAGCTCGAGGCCGTCCTGAACGACGCCATCGACCTGTCGCCCCGCGGCATCCGCACGGCGCTGCAGCTCAACAAGCCGATCTACGCCCGCACCGCGGCCTACGGCCATTTCGGCCGCGAGCCCGACGCCGATGGCGGCTTCTCCTGGGAGAAGACGGACCTGGCCGACAAGCTGAAGTCGGCCTTCTAAAACCCTCCTCCGTCATTGCGAGCAAAGCGAGGCCATCCAGGGCCACACCCGCGAACGCGGCGTGTCGGCCCTCTGGATGGCTTCGGCTCAGCCTCGCAATGACGACGGCGCACAGCCACCGGCACACCACTCCCACCGGCACATCCCACCCAGCCACCTCATCCTGAGGTGCGAAGCGCAGCGGGAGCCTCGAAGGAGGCCTCCAGCCAGCCCTGCGATCCCTGGAGCCCTCCTTCGAGGCTCCCGCTTCGCGTCCGCACCTCAGGATGAGAGCGCGGGTTGGAAGCCAGCCCAAAAACGCGCTTGTCCCGCCCCCGGCTCTGCGCGACACGGGCCTCCCGTCCAGCGCGAGACCAGTCCCATTTCCCCCGATCCGTCAGACCGCGCCTTCTTCGGCCGCCGCAAGGGCAAGCGCCTGCGGCCTGCCCAGGAGGACCGCCTCGCCTCGCTCCTGCCGGCGCTGCGCGTCACGCCCCCCGAGGATGGCAGCCTCCTCGATCCGCCCGCGCTCTTCCCCGCCCCCGTCGACGAGGTCTGGGTCGAGATCGGCTTCGGCGGCGGCGAGCATCTCGCGGATAACGCTGCGAAAAACCCGCGCGTGGGCATCATCGGTTGCGAGCCCTTCGTGAACGGCGTGGTGAAGCTGCTGCGCGAGATCGACGAGCGCGGCCTCGGCAACGTGCGCATCCGCGACGAGGACGCCACCGCGCTCCTCGCGGCCCTGCCCGATGCGAGCGTGGCCCGCCTCTACCTGCTCTATCCCGATCCCTGGCCGAAGCGCCGCCAGCGCAAGCGCCGCTTCGTCTCGGATGCCTCGCTGGCCGAGATCGCCCGCGTCCTCAAGCCCGGCGGCCTGTTCCGCTTCGCCTCCGACATCGACGACTATGCCGGCTGGACCCTGGTTCGCGCCGCCCGCTGCCCCGCCCTGCGCTGGACGGCCGAGCGCGCCGAGGACTGGCGCCAGCCCTTCCCGGGCTGGCCCGGCACCCGCTACGAGGCCAAGGCCATCGCCGCCGGCCGCCGCCCGAGCTACTTCACTTTCGTCCGCGAGCCGAACCCGGCCTGATCATGTTCCGGGCGATGACGCGCGACAGCATGCGCCGCATGCCGCCCGTCATGGCGAGGCCCCGCCGACGCCATTCAGGGCCACCGGGAAGGTGACGCGGGTGCTCACACTGGGTGGCTTCGCAACGCTCGCCATCCTGGCCGTGCATCGGCAAACCGAACGCAACCGCGCCGAAACGCGTCCCATCGACGGGATTTGGGACGCCCGTCCCACCCGTCCCGACCCGTCCCACGCCGGCCCGCACTCCGCGGACGCTTCTCGCACCGTTCGCCCAAACAAACGTAGCCGCGCCGATCGCCGGCCACCCACCCATCAATCCCAGCCGCCCGATCCCACCAATCCCCCTCATCCTGAGGTGCGAAGCGTAGCGGAGCCTCGAAGGATCCCTCCAGAAGCCAGCGAGATCCCTGGAGCCCTCCTTCGAGGCTCCGCTACGCTCCGCACCTCAGGATGAGGTTGTAGGTAGGAAGCCACCACCCCAAGAATCTTGACACCCAACCCATATTATGACATATTTCCTATATGTGGGGAAGCGTGCTCAGATTGTCGACCGCCCTCCCGGACCCTCTGGGCGAAGCAGTCAGCCCCACACGCCCGCGAGGCAAGCCGCATGATCCCTCAGCCCTGGCCGAGGTGCGGCGGCTGATCGAGACGAGCGCCCTGTCCTACCGGGCCATCGCGCGGATCACCGGCGTGCCGCGGGCGACCATCTCGCGCCACGTGCTGGAGGGCGGCTGGATCAGGCCGCAGGGCGGCCCAGGTGCCGACGACCTGCCGCCGCTCAGCGCGGAGGCCGAGCGCCGGGTCCGGCGCGGCCTCCTGGCGGAGCGGGTTTTGCGCGCGGCCGAGCATCTGGTCGAACAGGTCGAGCTGAACCCGACCGCGACCCCCGCGGCCTTCGCCCGCGCCGTCCGGGTGCTCGCGCTGGCGCAGCGGCTTGATCGGCCCGGGATGCCGCGCTCGCGGTTGGCGCGGGCGCAAAGGGTAAAGGGGGACAAGGGATCACGGAGATCCCGCATTCAGTGCTGATGCTCATTCGCGAGCAGGAGCAAGATTCTCCTCACACAGTCTCAATTAAAAGTCGTTTCCGTCAGCATGGCTCGCCCCCGTTGTCGATGTCAAAGAACTGCTGAAATCCTGTATTTAAACAAGTAACAGCCCCGCCTGTATAAATAATATTATTTTATATTGACGATCAAAGAACTCTACCTTCGTTAGAAATGTAAAACCTCAAATTAACAAACTTATTATTTGAAAGCAAAGCAAAACTTCGGTGATGAGGCCAGAATGCACGACGGGATGTTGTACGTCTGCGCTAACTATGGAACGATCAGACGGAAGACATAATCGAACGCAATATGAGTCAGGCCGCACATGGCAAAAACCGTCGACGACGCGTTCGTCATATTCGCCAACTGGCTAAGGGCAACAACAACAGAAACAGAAAGAGCAGCCTCTCATCGGAGGAGCATTCAGGGAAGACTTACCACCGATTTTGACCTAAAGACGATGTTTAGATCGGGGTCCTTCGGACACGATACAGGCGTTAGCGGGTATAGCGACATTGATTATTTTGCCGTTATTCCGGCAGAGAAGCTGAAACAAAATTCCGGAGCCACACTCCGAGCAGTCAAGGAATCGTTGCAAGGCCGATTTCCTTATACTGAGATATCCGTTCGGAGCCCTGCCGTTATTATCCCATTTGGAAATTCACCAAGCGAAAAACACGAAATCGTCCCCGCGGATTATGTTGAGGTAAAGGATGGACATAGAGTATATGACATACCTGACCGAGAAAATGGTTGGATGAGATCAAGTCCGGCAGCTCATAACAAATGGGTTACCGATGAACACCAAAGACTTGGCAATAAACTTAAACCGCTAATTCGAATGATAAAGGCATGGAATTATTATAAAGAAGCGGGCATAAGATCATTTTATCTAGAACTGCGGACGACAGAGTATGCGCGCAGTGAAAGCACGATAATTTATAAATGGGATGTCTTAAGGGCGCTGCGCCATATAAAAAATAAAGAACTCGCCGCGATGCAAGACCCGAAAGGCATATCGGGATATATCTATCCCTGCACAGATGCAGTGAAGCCAAGCGCTATATCGAAGGTCGACACCGCGCTGTCTAGAGCAGAAAAAGCGATAGAATCGGAGAAAAAAGGCAACATCTCCGAGGCCTTCTACTGGTGGAACATGTTGTTCGATAATAATTTTCCATCTTACTATTAGGACGGCATTATGGCTCTAAGCTCCGAAAATCTTGTTGGATATTTGCGCGCCGAATTCTCAAAAGCAGCGCGACGCCGGGTCTGGTTATTTTTTGTACAGTTAGCCATCGCCGTCCCAGCGGCCATATCTGTAGTCGTTAGTGATGCCATTCTGACGTATATACTTGCGCTGATCGGTGTCGCGCTTCTAATTTTCTGGTGGGCACTTAACGCTTCATATTTGGCCGCTCGCAATGCTGCTCATTCAGCACGTCGCGCCGCCCTGCTATCGGGTGGATTGGTGGAACAATTTTCTCCCAGTGAGATCATGAGCTTAAAGAGTCGCCTTACTGTCTCTGAGGTCACAGCAAAGTCCTTTGAAAAAACAGATTATTATGCATCGAAACTTCCAATAGGCGCCTCGCGGCTAGGAGAGCTTCTTGAAGAATCTGCTTTTTATAGTGCGGATCTACAAAGAGCTAGCGCAACTTGTATGCTTGTAATCATAGTAATTTTTACTGCTATTGCGACCCTTGCGGCTGTTGCCGCCGTACCCTTCTTTCAGCGTGACACAACTCTTCTTATCGTCAGAATTGGCTTGGCCGTCTTGGTTTTCGCGATGTCTTCGGATTTGTTGGGTGCTTATGTCGCACACAAGTCAGCTGCGCGCGCTATAGAAGAAGTTCGAGCTCGTTTGATTACGGCAGATCGAAGTGGTTATCCATTTCCGGATGTTTTGTTGGCTATGATGGATTACAGCTCGGCCGTGGAGAGCGCGCCCGAAAGTGTCCCGTTTGCTTATAGGTTCACCGAGAAGGACCTAAATCAAAGATGGGCCGAGTACCAAAACGATCGCGAAGCTGCCCGGGCCGCCGCGTAGGCCTTTTTGGTCCCGCGTGGATCGGCGCGGGCGCATCAACCCTGGCATGACCGACGGTCTGGAAAACCTCCGCATCGCCCCCTCTCCTGCCTCACGGATGCCGCACAGTCGGTGCCATACGGCGAAGGCTGAGCTTGCAAGTCGCGCTGTCCCTCGGCCATGTCAGCTTGGCCATAAGCGCGCGGGAGCGTCGGCTGACGCGTCGGGCGCCGGAGAGGGGATCCCAGGGTCATGATGTGGGACGATGGGAATGCCGGGATCGGCGAGAGCGACGAGGCCACCCTGCTAGCTCGCCGGCCAGGGCTGGTGAGTCGCCGGGCGTTTCTCGGCGGCACGGCTTTGGGTCTCGGGGCGCTCGGGCTCGCCGGGTGCTCGGGGACCGATGCCCTGCTGCTCGCCGAGGCGCGCCAGAATTACGGGCCGATGCCGGACGAGAAGTTCGCGATTCCGGCCGTCGACATCAGCAAGGTCGATCCGAAATATTATCGGCGGGTCGTGCAATACGAGTCGAAGGAAGCGCCGGGCACGATCATCGTCGATCCGGGCAAGTTCTACGTCTACCGCATCGAGGGCGACGGCACGGCCACGCGCTACGGCGCCAATGTCGGCCGGGACGGGTTCCTGTGGCACGGGGACGCCTATGTCGGCCGCAAGTCCGAATGGGCGACCTGGACGCCGCCGAAGGAGATGATCAAGCGCCAGCCCGAGGCCGCCAAATACGCCCGCGGCATGCCGGGCGGGCTCGACAATCCGCTCGGCGCCCGCACGCTGCATCTCTACCAGAACGGCGCCTATACGCTCTACACGATCTACGCGAGCAGTGCGCCCGAGACGATCGGCAGCGGCATCACCAGCGGCTGCGTCGGCCTGCTGAGCCAGGACATGATCCACCTCTATGCCCGCACGCCGGTGAAGACGAAGGTGGTGGTGCTGCCGGCTTGAGGCAGCCACGAACCGCATTGCCTACGAGCAGCGGCTGACCGGAGACCGGAACGGCGAAGGGCCTAAATCGCCATCCGCTGGACTTCGCCGCCCTGTTCGTCCCGGATGACGAGCGTCCAGCCGCTCGCGTCGATCAACTCGCCGCTCTCGTGCATGTCCTGGATGCCAAACCGGGCCTCCGTGACGACCTGGTCGAGATCACGGGCCATCACGCCCTGCGCGTCGCGGAGGGATTCGCAGCCACTCTGAAGGTCGAAGTAATAGCGCGGCACGGGCTCGTCCTCCGCGGCTCGTTGGGCGGCGAACATTTCACTGCACGGTGCGTATGCACGTCATCCAACCTCAGGTGCGGATTGTTACGGACTTTGACACATCGCGACCATAAACTTTATCAGTATTCACAGCTTGATTTCTTGCCAAGCTGAGTACTCACCACCGTTTTGCTGAGGAGTGCTGATATGGCGGCCCAACAGGATCGGAGCCTGAAGCAAAGCTCCCTCGCACCCAGCGAGGACTCGGAGGCACGACTCCGTGCGCAGATCCGCGAGATCTTGAGAAATCTCGTGCGCGCCATCAACGAGAAGGCTCGTCACGGATAGGCCCTTGGCCGGCTAGCTCGGCTTGACGACGAGACGGACCATCGCGGTCGCCGAAGCCGTTTTCAGCGCGGGGCTTCGTTTCCGCCACCGACCGAGGCGGCTGTCGATCACGCCGCCGCCAGCGACATCGACATCGATTCCTTCTTGAGCAGCTCGCGGTAGAAGCCCTCCTTGTGGGTGAGCATCTCGGGCGAGCCGTCCTGGCTGATGGAGCCGTCCTCGAGCACGACGATCCGGTCGAAATCCTTGAGCGTCGAGAGCCGGTGCGCGATGGCGATGACCGTGCGGCCCTTCATCAGGTTGGCGAGCGCCGCGCGGATCGCCGCCTCGGACTCGGAATCCAGCGCCGAGGTGGCCTCATCGAGCAGCAGGATCGGCGAGTCTTTCAGGATCGCGCGGGCGATGGCGATGCGCTGGCGCTGGCCGCCCGACAGCTTCACGCCGCGGTCGCCGACGATGGTCTCGTAGCCCTCAGGGAGAGCCTCGATGAAGTCGGTGCAATGGGCGGCCTCGGCGGCCTTGCGCACGTCCTCGTCGCTCGCATCCGGCCGGCCGTAGCGGATGTTTTCCAAGAGCGAGCGGTGGAACATCGAGACGTCCTGCGGGACGACGGTGATCGCCTCGCGCAGGGATTCCTGGGTCACCAGGGTGATGTCGTGGCCGTTGATCTCGATCTTGCCGCCCTGCACTTCGTAGAAGCGCTGGATCAGCGAGAACAGGGTCGACTTGCCGCCGCCCGACTTGCCGACGAGGCCGACGCTCTGGCCCGCCGGGATCTGCAGGTTGAAGTCGGTGAAGACGGCGCGGCCATCCGGGTACTTGAAGGCGAGGTGGTCGAAATTCATCTCGACGCCGGTTTCGCCCTTGAGCTGAACGGCCTCGGGGTGGTCGACGAGGTCGTGCGGCTGCAGCAGCGTGTGCAGCGCCTCGGAGAGGCGGGCGGTGTGCTGGGTGGCATCGACCAGCGCCACGGCGAGGTCGCGGGTGGCGGCGAGGATGCGGATGCCGAGTGTCGTGACCAGCACGACCTGACCGTTGGTGGCGTTGCCCGCCTCCCACATCTTGATGACCCAGTAGAGCAGGCCGAGGATCGAGACGACGGTGAGGAAGGCGTGCGTGATGCGCAGCTTCTCGAGGTAGAGCAGCGACGAGCGGCGCGAGCGCATCTCGGTGCCGATGGTGCCCTCGAAGCGCACCTGCTCGCGGCGGAAGGCCGAGAAGGCGCGCACCAGGTTCATGTTGCCGACGAGGTCGACCATCTCGCCGTCGACGCTCGCGGCCTTGGCCGCGAAGTCGTGGTGCAGCGGCTTGCCGGCCGAGGCCATCTTGAACATCAGCACGACGACCGCGCCGAAGATGCCGGCGAGCACCAGCGCCATCGTGAGGTTCACGGTGCCGATGTAGATGATCGACAGGAAGGCCGCGATGCAGGGCGGCATCACGTTGAAGGTCGCCATGTTCTCGACCGTGAAGATCGCGTTCGAGGTGGCGGTGATGCGCGAGGCCAGCGTGCCGGGCTGGCGGTCCGCGAAGAACTTCGGCGAATGCCCGGTGAGATGGCGGAACAGGTCGCGGCGAATGTCGCCGGTGACGCCGACGAAGGTGAAGGCGCCGACGAGGGCCGCGACGCGCCAGAGCATGTTGTCGGCGGCGATGAAGGCAATCAGCACCGCGAGCGCCGGCCAGACCATGCCGCTGCTCGGGCCCTTGCTCAGCGAATCGACGACGCCCTTCAGCGCCCAGTCGGTCGAGACCGAGAAGCTGACCGCGCCGAGGACGGAGATCAGGATCACCAGATGCGGGAGCAGGCGCCGCTTCAGATAGCGGCCGACGAAGGCAAACGGCCTGTCCGCGTATTGGGTGAGTTCTTCCATCGCGATCGCAAATCCCGATTCGATCGATACACGCCGTCGCTGAAGCGGAACGATCCCAAACGCAAGGGGCTCCCGGAACGCAACGCGAAGCGTCGCCTTCTGTTGCGGCAGGCGGCCGTTTTTCCGCTTATGAGCGGGCGAACCTGAACCCGAGTTGAGCGCCCCGAATCCCCCGACAGGAGCCGGCAATGCAAGAGCGCTGCCGGGATCAGGCCGTACGGTCCGCCTGCCGGGTCTCCGGCATGAGCAGCGCGACAAGCACCGTTCCGAGCGCGCCGACGATGGCGAGGCCGAGGAAGGCGCTCTGGCTGCCGAGACGGTCGGCCATGTAGCCGCCGAGCGAGGTCGAGAGCGCGGCGCCGAGGCCCATCGCCGTGCCGACGGCGCCGAGCGCAAGGTTGAAGCGGCCGGTTCTGCGGGTCACGTCGGAGACGATCAGCGGCACCATCACCCCGAGCACCGAGGCCGAGACCCCGTCGAAGACCTGGACCGCGACGAGCCAGTAGGGGTTGTCCACGTAGGCGAAGAGCAGGCCGCGGATCGGCAGGGCGGCGAAGCCGATCAGCAGGAGCGGCTTGCGGCCCCAGACCTGAGCGAGACGGCCGGCAAGCGGCGCGGTGAGCGCGAGCACGGCTTGCGGGATCATGATGCAGGCGGCCACCAGCGCCGTTGCGGTCTCGCTGGCGCGCATCGTGAGCACGCTGCCGACGAGCGGCATCATCGCGGCATTGGCCAGGAAGAACAGCACCATGCAGGCGGCAAAGCACAGCAGCGCCTTGTTGGTGAGCAGCGCCTTCATCGAGGAGCCGCCCTCGGCATCGCCCAGGCCGGCCTCAGGCTGCGAGACTTCGCCGATGGCGCGGGCCGGGATGAAGGACAAGGCGAACAGGGCCGGGATCACCAGGGCACCGGCGAAGTAGAACACCGCGTCGTTGGTCAGGTAGTAGCCGATGGCGCCCATCGAGGCGGCGCCGAGCGCGTTGCCGATGGCGGAGAAGCTGGCATTGCGCCCGAGCCGCGCGCCAGCCTTGGCGTGGCCGACCATGCCGATGCCGATGGCGGCGATGGCCGGCGTCAGCACGCAGCTCGCGGCCGAATGGATCGCCATGGCGAGCAGCACGACGAGATAGCTCGGGAAGGCGGCGAGCATTACCGCGCTCGCCCCGACCCAGAAGGCCGAGAAGGCCGCCGCGAAGCGCTTCGAGCGCGAGGCATCGACGAAGGCGCCGCCGGGCACCTGGCCGAGCAGACTGACGAGGCCGCCCACCGTAAGGGCGAGGCCGATATCGGACTGTGTCCATTTCTGCTGGGTGAAATAGACGGCGAGGAACGGCCCGAACCCGGTCTGCAGGTTCGCGATGAAAAAGGTGAAGGCGTCGAGGCCCTTCGCGGCGGCCTTCGGCGGCGCGCCTGGCTCCGGTGTCGGGCCTCCTGCCGAGGAATCACGACGCGGAGAGGGACGGGAGGAGCGCCCGCGCATCTCTGCTCGGCCCGCGTCCCGCGGCCCGATGGCGCGTCTCTCCAGGGGACGGTTCGGGATCATTTGTCCGGAGTCTTCTCCGGCTTGTCGGCCGCCTTCTCGGGCGCAGCGGGCTTGTCCTGTGCCACGGGCGCGGCAGGCGCTGCCGGAGCCACAGCAGGGGGAGCAGCAGCCGGCGCGGCAACTGCAGGAGCAGCGGTTGCAGCGGCGGCCGGGGAGGCAGCCTGCTCGCCTTCGACGGGCGGCGTGCTGGCGCCGGCGGCACCGAGCACGACGATGGGCTCGCCGGTCTTGTATTCGGGGGAGACACGGACCTGGTTGCGGTTCAGCGCCAGGGTGATGCGGCCGGCCTTGCCCTCCGTGGTGAACTTCAGAACCCGCCAGTCCACGGCGATCTTGCGCGAGCCGACGCCGAGGAAGCCGCCGAAATCGATGATCGCCGCACGGGGATGGCCCTCGCGGTCGGTAATCACGTCGATGATCCGGCCGAGGTCGTCGCCGTTCTGGGCGCGCACGCTCTTGCCGAGCAGTCCCTCGTAATCGGCCGTGTCGAGGACCAGGGCCGGGGTGCCATGGCTCGGTGCATTGGCAGCGTTGCTAGGAGGTTGGACCGGGGTGGCGGCGGGCGCAGACCCCGTCGGCTGGGCGACAGGCGGCGGTGCGGCAGGCGTCGGCGCAGGTGAGGCGGGCGGGGGCGCGGGCGGCGGCGTGGTCGCGGGTGCGCTCGGGGGGGCCTCGGGCTGTCCCGCGGAACCAGCTTCGCCGGCATGGGCGGCCGTCGCCAGGGTACCAAGGGCGATCGTCAGCGATGCGATCGTCCGGATCAGTCTCAGCACCCGTCTACCTCAAGGTTGGCTCCACCCGTCGCAGATCTGACAGACGACGAAGGTTCGGCCGGCTTCGTTAACGACCGGTTAAACCACTGGAGAAGCAGCGGCCACCGCGCTTGCCGATATCGCGCCCGACCTGGGCGAAGTTAAGGATGCCGCACAGCCGGATGATGGCAGCGCGGCCGATCGCCCGAGGGGGGACGCCGCCACGGTGGCGCAACCGTGCAACGCCCGCGGGAAACCGCGATGCAATCCCACCAAATCGTGCGGACAACGTTGGGACCGCTCGACATGGGTCGATGCGATGTCTGTTTTTCGCCCAATCCTGGTCTTAGACGTGCCCGGAACACGGCCTAGAGCATGCTGCGAAAAAGTGGCAACGGTTTTTCGCACAAAGCATGCTCTAAACCATTGAATCGATCACGTTTTCTGCGTTTCGACGGATGCCGTCGAAACGCAGCGTGATCTAGCCCGCCGACTGCACTAGCGGCTTGTTCGAGGATCTTGAGCCCATGTCCCTTCCGTCGAGACTCTGCGCCGTGGCGCTCCTCGCCGTCTCGCTCGGTGCCTGCAACAGCGGCCTCGGGAACATCATTGGCGGCACGGGCGGCGTCATGCCGGAGACCGAGGTCGGCCCTCCGCCTTCCATGCGCGGCAGCATCAAGGGCGCCCCGCAGCGCACCTCCGTAGCGGTCGACGACGACGGCAACCCCGTCTCCACCGCCCCGACCCGGGCGCTGTCGCTGCCCAAGAGCGCGAAGGGAGAGGTGCGCAGCGCCGATGCCGGCCCGCGCCGGATCAACCGCGACGAGATCGAGGGTGCCGATACCGGCGGCCGCAGCAGCGGCAGCAGCATGGGGCCGTCCATGACCCCCAGCGGCGGCATCGGCATGGGCGGCAAGTTCTAAGGTCTGTACGACGACCGTTTCCGTCCGATTGCAGCCTTCGCCGGGTGTCGTATGCGGCTCTCGGCCGACGGGGGCCGCGCGCGAAGCCGTGACGCTGGGCTCGAGGCTGGGCTGCGCGGGACCCGGCGAGTCCCGACCCTCCTTCGCGGCCACTTTCCCTGCAGAGGAGGTGGGGCGGTCCTTCACGCCGCGGGCGCCTTCCTGCCACCATAGTGACCCTTGAGGCGCTCGCCGTAACCGGGCTCCGAGAAGGGGTCTTCGCCAGGTCCATGGGTTGGCGCCCCCTCCAGCGTCTCGCGATCGATGTCGACCACGTAGCCTCCGAGTTCCACCGAGTAGGTGAGCGCGTTCCAGGGCAGAGGGTGGTAGGTCTCGCCGATGCCGAGGAAGCCCCCGAAGGACAGGACCGCGTAGGCGACCTGTCCCGAGACCTTGTCGACCATGAAGTTGTAGACCGAGCCGAGCCGTTCTCCCATGCCGTCGAAGACCGGTGTGCCCTCGACCTTGCTCGAGGCGATCAGGCGCCCCGTCTCGTCGACCGCGACACCTTCGCCGGAGGACGGATCGAGTTCCAGACTTCCCGGAGGCCTCAGCGCGCGCTCCTTCGGCAGATCGGTCGGCATTGGTCGTCTCCCTGCCAGATCATCGCGATCACAGGGCTGCCAAAGCGCGGGAGCCGCCGGTGGTTCCCAGCCGAGCGCTCGGCACAGGGGGATCGTCGGGGCTACGCCGCGCTCAGCTCTCTTCGATCTGACTCACGACGCGGATCCTGAGTGAAGTTTTGCCCGCCTCGTCGCGGACCGTGAGAACGAGGGCGCTCTCACGTGCGTCAGCGGCTTCGGCAGCGAGCAGATTCAGAGCAACCTTGAGGGCTTCCTGGCGGACGGACTGCTTGCTCGTCAGGATCCGCCCCACCTCATCCCGGATGTCGGCACCGTCGTAAATATCGAAATAGAACCTGGGCAAAATCGTCTCCGCAACTGGTACGGCAGGAGCAACTCAAATCTCCCGCGCCAGATACAGATCATATAAGCTTCGATCTACCGAATTCACGCCCTTTTATTCAACGTTCGGTTCCGTATTTTAGAACTGTACCGAATATACAGCCAGAGAGGGCGGCTACGAGCGGCAGGCTGTCGGTCGCGGCGGCCGGGCGCAGGGCTCCGATCTGCCGTCCTCGTGCATCATGGCCGGACGTCTCCGGCGGCCGGCGTCCTGCTCTCGGTGCGGGGGAGCCCTGGCCCTCTAAGGGATCGCAGGACGGGCGCTCCCTGCGCGAAGACGGGGTCATGTCGTCGGAAAGAGAGAGAAATCAGGGCGATCCAGGGGGAAGTCGACCATTTCGGCTTGACCTTGTCCCACAGGACGGAGAACAGATTTCGCTCGGTGAGTGCAGACTCCCCCGAGAGCGCGGAACGCTCCCCCGGCACGGCCACACCTGTGGATGGCACGATCGGCGGAGACATCCCGCTCTTGGAACGGCGGCATCACCGTCTAGTTGTTGCTGCGACGTGCCCGTGGGGCGGGCAGGCAGACTCTCTGCGCTTGAGCGCCGAACGGAGGAAACCAATGGCTACTACGACCAAGAAAACCACGACCAAGGCCGCCGCGCCGAAGGCCGCTGCCGCGAAGGCCGCCCCCGCCAAGGGCGCCGCCGCCAAGCCGAACGCCCTTCAGCAGCCCCTCAAGCCGTCGCCCGAACTCGCTGCCATCGTCGGCGATAAGCCGCTGGCCCGTGGCGAGGTCGTCAGCAAGGTCTGGGAGCACATCAAGAAGCACAACCTCCAGAACCCGGCCAACAAGCGCGAGATCGTCGCCGACGACAAGCTCAAGAAGGTCTTCGGCAAGGACAAGTGCTCGATGTTCGAAATGAACAAGCACCTCGCCGCTCACCTGAAGGCCTGAGCCTCGCCGGAGCGACCCTCCTTCGGAGCAGCGCCGGCCCTGTCAGGGCTGGCGCGCTCCTCAACGGGTGATCAGGCGATGCTGCGCAGCACGCCGCCATCGACCCGCAGGGCCGCGCCCGTCGTCGCGCTGGCGGCCGGCGTGCAGAGATAGGCGACCATGCTCGCCACCTCTTCGGGGCGAGCGAGGCGCTGGAGCAGGGATGTCGGGCGGTTCTCCGCGATGAACTCGCGGCCGACCTGTTCGAGATCCGCGCCGGCACCGCCCATCGACTTCAGGAAGTCGGCGACGCCCTCGGTGAGGGTCGGACCTGGCAGCACGCTGTTCACGGTGACGCCGCTGCCGCCGACGGTCTCGGCGAGGCCGCGCGAGATGGCGAGCTGAGCAGTCTTCGTCATCCCGTAATGGACCATCTCAACCGGGATGTTGATCCCGGACTCGCTGGCGATGAACACCACGCGCCCCCAGCCGCGCTCGACCATGCCCGGCACATAGGCCCGCGACAGCCTCACGCCGCTCATGACGTTGACGTCGTAGAAGCGCTGCCAGTCCTCGTCCGGGATCTCGAAGAACGGCTTCGGCTCGAAGATCCCGGTATTGTTGATCAGGATGTCGACCTTCGGCAGGCCCGCGATCAGATCGGCGACGCCTTCCGCCGAGGCGACGCTGCCGACCCCGGCGATGAACGCGCCGTCCGGAACCTCGCTCTTGAGCTGCGCAATGGCGGCTTCGACCCGCTCGCCGGTGCGGCCGTTGATGGCGACATAGGCGCCGAGCCGCGCCAATTCCCGCGCGACCGCGTAGCCGATTCCGCCAGTCGAACCGGTGACGAGGGCGCTCTTGCCCTTGAGATCGATGTCCATGCTCTCACCCGAGTCGTCGTGAATGTCTCGCCCGCTCGCGCGTCCAACGCGCGAAACGGTCGCTCGGGCCATGCCAGTCTCACGGCTTCGAGGCCAGCGGCTTTCTCAGGACGCTGGTGACCGTTCCGGTCAGCGCCAACGCGATGGCCGCGCCGAGCGACAGCGTGACCGCATGGGCCGGGTTGCCGCCGGCCTCTCCACCCGCATGGGTCAGCCCGAACAGCACGGCGACGAGCGCCGCACCGAGCGACTGGCCGGTGAGCCGCGCCGTCGATTGCATGCCGCTGGCGCCGCCGCTGCGCGCGGGCGGCGCGCTGGTGATGATCACCCGGTTGTTGGGCGACTGGAACAGCCCGAAGCCGAGCCCGGTCAGGCTCAGCCGCCAGGCGATGTCGAGGGTCGACGGGTCGGCCGGCAGCATCAGCACGGCCGTGAGCCCGGACGCCATGGCGACGAGGCCGATCCCGCCGAGCAGCCCCGGCGGGTAGCGGTCGGACAACCGGCCGGCGAAGGGCGCGATCGCGGCCACCGCAATCGGCCAGGGGGTCATCAGCAGCCCCGTCCGGGTCGCCGAGAGATGCAGCACGTCCTGCAGGTAGAAGGGCAGCGCCACGAAGGCGGTCATCTGCGCGGAAAAGGCGCAGATCGAGCTCGCCATCGAGAGGGCGAAGGCCGGAATGCGCATCAGGTCGACCGGCAGCAGCGGCGCCGGCAGGGCGAGTTGGCGGCGCACGAACACCGTGCCGATGACCAGCGCCGCGCCGAGTTCGGCGAGGGCGAATGGACGACTTTCGGGACTGCCGAGCCCGTCGACGCCGATGATGACAAGGCCGAAGGTCAGGGCGTTGAGGACGCTGCTCGGGATGTCGAGGCGGCGCCCGCTGGTCGGGGTGTAGGGCAGCGTGCGCGCGCCGACGAACAGGGCCGCCAGCCCCACGGGCAGGTTCACGAGGAACAGCCAGTGCCAGGTCGCGACCGAGAGGATCGCCGCCGCCACGGTCGGCCCGGCGGCGGAGGCCACGGCGACGATGAGCGCGATGTTGCCGACGCCACGCCCGATCAGCCGCGCGGGGTAGATGAAGCGCACCAGCGCGATGTTCACGCTCATGATGCCGGCTGCGCCGAATCCCTGCGCGATCCGCGCGACGATCAGGAGATCGAGGTTCGGCGCATAGGCGCAGGCGGCCGAGGCCAGCGTGAAGACCGACAGGCCGGTGAGATAAACCTTGCGGTAGCCGATGCCGTCGCCGAGCGCCGCCAAGGGCAGCAGGGTGGCCGTCACCGCGATCTGGTAGCCGTTGACCAGAAAGATCGCCTGATCCGGCCGCACCGCGAGGTCCTTCGCCATCGCCGGCAGCGCCACGTTGACGATTGCGCCGTCGAGCACCGCCAGCGTCATGGCCAGGGCGATCGCCAGGAGGGCAAGCAGTCGCTCGCGGACCGGCAGGCCGTCGTGAAGGGGATCCGTCATGCGTTCCGGGAGGGTCTCCGATGGCGACGGGAACGGGGCGCCGCCCTATCTCCCGCGCGTGATGGATCCGCTCCTATCCCAAGGAGCCCCGACGCGTCTCGCGTCGGCCCGCAGTTCCTCGACGACCGCTGAGGCAGGCATGAGCATGGATGTCGGATTTCTCGGGCTCGGCCGCATGGGCCGGGCCATGGCCGCCAACCTGGTGAAGGCCGGCCACACCGTTCGGGTCTGGAACCGCTCGCCGGAGGCCGCCAAGGGCATCGCGGGCGCCATCCCCGTCGCCACGGCGGCCGAGGCGTTCCGCGGGGACGCCGCCATCACCATGCTGGCCGACGACGCGGCCCTGCGCGCGGTGATCGTCGAGGGAGGCCTGCTCGAGGCCGCCGAGCGCCCGGCGGTGCATGTCAGCATGTCCACGGTGGCCGTCGCCCTGGCAAAGGAGCTGGCGCCCCTGCACGAGAAGGCCGGCATCGCCTATGTCGCCGCCCCCGTCTTCGGCCGGCCGGATGCGGCGGCGAATGCCGCGCTCAATATCGTCTCGGCCGGCGACGAGGCGGCCATCGCCCGGGTGCAGCCGCTGCTCGACGCCATGGGCAGCAAGACCTGGCGCTTCGGCCGCGAGCCGTTCAGCGCGAACGCCGTGAAGCTCGCCGGCAACTTCATGATCGTCTCGGCGATCGAGGCCATGGGCGAGGCCTCCGCCTTCGCGGAAGGGCACGGCGTCTCGAAGCAGTCGCTGCTCGACCTGCTCACCGGCACGCTCTTCGCCTCGCCGGTCTACAAGAATTACGGAGCGCTGATCGCGGAGGACCGTTACGAGCCGCCGGGCTTCACCCTGCGGCTCGGCGCCAAGGATATCCGCCTCGTCCTCGCCGCGGCGGAAGGCGCGGGCGTGACCATGCCCTTCGCCAGCGTGCTGCGCGACAACCTCATCGACGCGATCAGCCACGGCGACGGAGAACTCGACTTCGCGGCGCTGGCCACCGTGGCGGCGCGGCGCAGCGGGCAGTCGTGACCGGAGACGAAGAAACTGACTGTCGCTGCCTGTCTCGGCGGATGCGGCGCGTCGTCATCCGCAGCCGGTGCCAACTCGGCATCACCGTCGCAGCCCCGATCGCGCGGAGGTATCGGTGTAGACAGCAGCGCGAACTGAGCTTCATCGGACGGGTCGAAACGCACGGCCATCGACCGCTGCGCCAGACTTTTCCGTTCCGTTAACCAAGTCTTGCCGTTCGCCTGCCATAGAGGCTCATGACCCAGCGAACTTCACCATTCTGCGATGTCCAGATTGATGGCGTCTGGGTAGCGATGCCTGTGTCGGTGGCGCACAAGATCCATCGGGACAACGTGAAGCGCTGCACCGACTGTCACGGTGCCGTGGCGACCGCAGGCGTCTACACCCCAGGCGGACAGGTCAACCTTCAGCATCGCAAGCGGCACGACGGCTGCCCACGCCTCGAGAGCCGCTACAAGGGTCGACCATCTCGACATCCTATGGCGTTGGCCTGATCTCCATCGTGGATACGCTAGGACCAATGCATGGCAATTAAAGCACTCAACGACCGTAAGAAGCTGTCGAACGACTTCAACGAGGCGAATGACGCATTTATCGATGAGGTGCTAGGTGCGTTTCAGTCTGGCCGCTTACCTCGCGACCTCGCCCGCGCTTATCTCGCGCATCCGGTCGCGATGATGCATTCCGACGGGGCACAGGCCGTGGCCGGGTACTTTGAGCGAATGCTGGCGCAGCGACCGAACATTGAGTGGACGCCTGGCGATTGAGCGCTCGGGGCGGCGCTGACCGTCTGATCGAGAGCTGCGGGTTTCTCGCGTGCTGGCTGCCAGCGATTGCACATGCGGCGCGATCGGTCGGATGTCGCTCGTGCCTGGCGCCAGATGATCGATGATGTGCGTTCGTCGGAAGGCATATCGAAAGGTACCTGCCGGTTCAGAATAAATATTTTCGCTCGTGTTCGGTTTTATGATCCGCGCACTAGATCGATAGTGTAAATTTTTACGCGCCATCAAATTTGAGAATCGGCAATGAAAATTATCGCCTGGCTGACAGATCAGATTCGGCGGAGAAAAGAATCTTCTCGAAATAAAAATTTGAGCGAAAGACGAGCTGACGCGATCGAAAACGGTACATTTTCCGATGAATCCACTTTTGGTGGTCGTGATTTTGACGAAAAGTATCGACTGGCAATGCGCCTGACCCAGAATTACGTTGATCAACATTATCCTAATTCGTATCATGCAAAGCAAACCAAAGATTTTGATCAAACCATTGACTACGAAGGCGTCAGAACGGACGCAATCAGTATTTTATCGTCCTCCATTTGCGCGTCATTGAGACAAGGTGCGGGCGCCGAAAAAGCCGCAAGTGTAGCAATCATGAAAATTTAGCCAGATAAGTATACGCTCGTAAAAGCTGTCGAAAATGACCGATGCGAAGCCGACATTAACGCGCGATGGCGGGCGCCTCTTCAGTCGTAACCAGAAAATTGACGAGCGAGTTCGGCCCGAAGGTGAGCGTCAGCGGCACGTCGGCAGCATCGCGACCATATGCAATCAATATTCGGCCGATACGTGGGCTGTTATTCCGCGGGTCGAACATGTGCCAGCGTCCGCCCAGGAAAACCTCCATCCAGGCCGCGAAATCGCCGGGTGAATGCGGCAGAGGCAAGCCGATGTCGCTGACATAACCGGTGCAGTAGCGCGCGGGGATGTTCAGACATCGGCAAAAGGCGATCGCGAGGTGAGCATAATCGCGGCAGACGCCTCGTTGCTCCTCGAAGACCTCTGCGGCTGTGCGCGTCGGCCGCGAGTATTCGTATCCGAACGTGATCCGATCATGCACGTAATCGCAGACGGCCTGCACACGCGACCACCCTGGCGGCAGGCTTCCGAAAAGATTCCAGGCAATCTCCGAGAGCCGATCCGTCTCGCAATAACGACTCCCGAGAAGGAAGAGCAGCGTGTCCGTCGGCAACATCGAGGCTAACGCCTCGGTCGCGCCCGTGTCGGGCGGTGCTTCATTCTCGCTGTGGTCGCGCACGACCGTATCGGTCTTCAGCGTCAGGCGGCCGGCCGGCGCGACCAGACGGGTGCACCAATTTCCGAAACTGTCACGATATCCCTCGAGCGGTACGGATGGCGTCGTCAGAATATAATCCGGCCGCTCGAGGTCAGAAAACCGCGATGAGTGAATATTGAGCATCGCGATGAGGGTTGTCGGATACTGAAATTCGTAGGTCATCTCGCAGCCGACGAGAATTCGCATTCGTGCTCGTCCAAAATTGTCGAGAAATCGAGGCCGGCGATTCAGCTACCGTCTGCAGTGGCTTATCGGCCGGTTAAACGAGAGGCCGCATCGTCGCGCAAAAGATGCGATCGAGGCGGCCCCTCAGACAGTACGAGCGAGCGCTCTCACGCCTACTTTCGTCCGGCTGTCTTCATAGCGTCGCTGACAAGATTCTTCGTCGACGGTGCAGACGCATTCATCTTCACGACGGGCTTCTTCGGCTTCTTCGCCTCACGACTGCCGCGCTGCTTTTCCGTAGCCATGATCGTCACTCCCGATCTGTGATTGTGGAACTGGTCGCACCGCACCTGGCAGCCACGGCATGCAGAAGCAGATGGCCAAAATGGCCGGGCTGCTCGGCTGACCCAAGGATGTCCGATGGATATCGATCCTGGCCACGTGATCTCCCGAACCCTGCAGGCGGGAGCACTTGGCCCTCAGTCACCGGAGCCTGTCGTTCTCGGCCGGTGATGAGCCAGGATGCGCTTCTTCAGCGGTGAAAGATAGCCGTGCGTGCGTCGCTATCGGCGTTGCGCCCTCTTTGCTGCGTGCTCCCCCGTCTGCGCCATTCGGCGTTAGCCGCAGGCCGCCTGAGGAAGCGAAAACCGCAAGCGCGCAATGGGTGACGCTGCTGTCAAAATGGGAGCCGTCCGAATGAGCGCTTTCAGGCGCGGCTTAATCTTGCGTCGAGTACGTCGCTGGGTCGAAAGCGGACCCAACGCGTGGGTCGTCTCAGTCAGCGGCTCCCAACCTGTCTTTCAGGCGGCAATGCCGGTCTTGCCGCGATCGAGCGCCAGAGAGACCGCCCACACGGCAAGGCCGCCGAGCGCCAGGGCGACGCCGACCCAGCCCGTTGCCGGAAGGCCAAAGCCCGCGGCGATGGCGAGACCGGCGAGCCACGGACCGAGGGCATTGGCGACGTTGAAGGCGGAGTGGTTGAGCGCGGCGGCCAGCGTCTGCGCGTCCTCGGCCACGTCCATCAGCCGCGTCTGCAGGATGGTGGCGAGGCCGCCGCCGCAACCGATCAGGAACACCACCGGCAGCAGGGTCCAGAGGCTCGCGGTCGCGGCGGGGTAGAGGGCCAGCACAACGGCACTCCACACCAGCGTCGCGCCCGCCGAGAGCATCAGCTTGCCCGATCGGTCCGCGACCCAGGCCCAGGCGAGATTGCCGACCGTGAGGCCAGCACCAAAGACGGCGAGCGCCACCGGGATCAGGGCCGGCGAGACCTGCGTCACCGAGAGCATGGTCGAGGCGAGGTAGGTGTACATCGAGAACATGCCGCCGAAGCCGACGGCGCCGATGCCGAGCGTCAGCCAGACCTGCCCGCGCTTGAGCGCGCCGAGTTCGCGCAGCGGGCTCGCCCCCGCGATCGGCGCACCGAGGGGAGCGTACAGCCGCACCAGCGCGGCCGTCAGCAGGGCGAGCCCGGCGACGATCCCAAAGCTCCAGCGCCAGCCGAAGAGCTGGCCGATGGCGTTGGCCAGCGGCACGCCGATCACGGTGGCGATCGTCAGGCCAGTCAGAACCTTCGCCGCCGCCTGCGCCCGCTTCGCGTGCGGCACCAGCGACGCGGCGAGCAGCATGGCGACCCCGAAATAGGCGCCATGCGGCAGGCCGGCGAAGAACCGGAAGGCCATCATCGCGGGGTAGCTCGGCGCCAGGGCGGAGAGCAGGTTGCCGATGGCGAACATCAGCATCAGGCCGACCAGAAGCGTCCGTCGGGCGATGCGCGCGGCGAGCACCGCGATCACCGGCGCGCCGACCACGACGCCGAGCGCATAGGCACTGATCACGTGGCCGGCCGTCGGCGCATCGATGTCGAGGGCCGGCGCGAATTCCGGCAGCAGGCTCATCGAGGCGAACTCGGTCGTGCCGATCGCGAAGCCACCGACGGCGAGCGCGAGGATGACGAGCGAGGGATGGACGTCCCGCACGGCGGCAGCCGACGTGGTCTCATCGCAGCAGACGGAGGAAGGGTTCGTCACGAGCAGCCCATTTTGCAGCGCAGCATAAACGCCAACCTAGCGACGAATGCCGGGAATCACAGGCCCACGCCGTGGCATGTCCGCCTTGTGCTCGGCGCAACTGCATCTCGTTATCCCGGGCTCCGCTGTGCGGCGCGGGGATGACGGAGAGGAGTGGGCGCCCTCAGCGCGTGGCCGGATCGGCCTTCGGATCGAACACCTCGACCGTCCCGGACTTGAAGCCGCCCGGTTTCGGGCTGCCGACGAGGGTGTAGATCCGGCCGTTGTAAGTCACCGCACCGAAGCCGTGCCGGGCCGTCGGCAGCCGGGCGAGGCTCCGCCAGAAGTTCTTCGGCAGGTCGAAGGCCTCCACCTGGTCGTAGGTCTTGTGGTTCGACTCGCCGCCGATGACGTAGACGTCCTGGCCCAGCGCCGCCGAGGCCGTACCGCTGCGTGCGGTGGGCAGCGGGGCGGCCTCGCTCCAGGCATCCTTGGCCGGATCGTAGACCTGGTTCACCGCGAGATTCTTCCCGGAATCGCCATCGACCCGGCCACCCACCGCGACGATCCTTCCACCGACGGCCTGGACCGAAAGGTGATCGCGCGGCGTCGGCAGCTTTGCGGCCTTGCTCCAGCGATCGGCCGCCGGGTCGTAGACCTCGTGCGCGGACGTGTTCTTGCGGCCCGAGACGCTGCCGCTGACGACGTGGATCTTGCCGTCGAGCAGCGTCGCGCCGCCGGCGGCGCGGGCCGTGGGCAGCGGCGCGCGCGGCGTCCAGGCATTCGTCTTCGGATCGTAGGCCCAGACCTTGTCGGTGGCGTCCCAGCCGTTCACGTAGCCGCCGAAGACGTAGATCAGGCCGCCCTGCCCCACCGCCATGGTGTGGTGGACGGGATAGGGAGAGGCTGCGCCACGGCTCCAGACGTCCTTGGCGAGGTCGTAGATCAGCAGTTCGGTGGCGCCGTTATAGTCGCCGACCACGTAGGCCTTGCCGTCGATGGCCGCGACGGCGACCTCCGAGCGCTCGGCCGGCGCGCTGCTCGCGGCCGCCCAGGCTCCGACCTCGTGCGCGGCGACCGGGGAGGCCATCAGGATGCCCGCAAGCAGCAGGGCGGTGGATCTCGGCATGCTCGGCTCCGTTCTGAGCGCATTCGCGGGGTGAACGCACGGGACCTCGAAAAGCCCCCGCCCTTGCGCCGATCACGGAGTGCGGCGAGAACCGCTCGCGACGTCGTTGCACAAGCGGACCCACGATGCTGATCAAAGCCGCTGCCGCAGCCCTGCGGCAGGTCTTCTCGCCGGCCATGCGGGCAATCCTCCTGAAGTCGCTGGGACTGACGCTCGGGCTGCTGATCGTGGTCTGGTTCGCGCTGACCCGGCTGATCCAGTGGTTCCAGTCGGGCCATCACATTGCGGCCGACTATCCGATCCTCGACACCATCGCCTTCTTCCTGGCCGGGGCCGGCCTGTTCGTGGCGCTCGCCTACATCATGCCGGCGGTCTCGATCCTGGTGGCAGGCTTCTTCCTCGACGATGCCGCCCAGATCGTCGAGCGCACCGACTTCCCGAACGACCCGCCCGGCCGCGCCCTGCCCTGGAGCCAGGCCCTGCTCTACGCCCTGCGCTTCGCCGGGCTGGCCCTGGTGGTGAACCTGATCGCCCTGCTGTTGATCTTCGTGCCAGGCGTGAACCTCGTCGCTTTCTTCGGCGCCAACGCCTACCTGCTCAGCCGCGAGTATTTCGAGGCCGCCGCCAGCCGATTCCGGCCGATCTCCGAAGCGCAGGAGATGCGCCGGCACTTCAACCTGACGACGCTCGCTGCCGGGGCCATGCTTGCCGGGCTGATGGTGGTGCCGGTCGTGAACCTCGCCGTGCCGCTCTTCGGCATCGCGCTGATGGTCCACCTGCACAAGGGCTTGAGCCGCAAGGCGCTGCTCGAGGCACCGGCAGCCGGGAACGCTCGCTAGCGGTCGACTATCCGCACCGGGAAGCAGGGTTTGGCCCACCGGGCTCGCACCGTGCGTCGAAGCCGCGCGCCAATTCGGCAAGGCTGACCGAGCCCAACCGCGCGATGAGCAGCGCCTCGGCCTCGCGCAAGGTGTCCTCCAACGCCGCGTTGACGACCTTCTCGACCGCGCAATCGGGATTCGGATGATCGCTGCCGATCGCGAAGATGCGTGGTCCGCCGACCGCGCGATGGACGTCCAGGAGCGACACGTCCTCCAGATTCGCGGCGATGGTCCAGCCGCCGCCATGCCCCTTTTCCGATCGCACGTAGCCGGCCTCTCGCAGGCCCGCCATCGTGCGGCGGACGACCACGGGACTCGTACCGAGCATCTGGCCGATCACCTGCGAGGTCATCGGTCCATCGCGGCGCGCCATGTGGAGCAGCACGTGGAGGGTACGGGAAAGGCGGCTGTCGTTGCGCACGACACGATCCTTCACGCGGGACCCGCGGATTGGCAACCGAGACATATCACGCTACTTATGAAGTTACGTGATTGGTGGAGCCTCCGAGATGCGCGAGTTCGAGAACCCTGATCGGTGGGACAAGGCCGCCGAGCACTACGAGCAGACCGCCCATCCGTTCACGGCACGCTTCGCCGAAGCCGCGCTCGCGCGGGTGCCCCTGTCGGAGCAAAGCCGCGTCCTCGATGTCGCCACGGGAACCGGCGCGCTCGCGCTCGCGGCGGCGCGGACCGGAGCGCAGGTCCTCGCGGTCGACTTCTCGCCCGGCATGGTGGCCCGCGTCACCGCAGCCGGACTGCCCAACCTCGATGCCGAGGTCATGGACGGACAGGCGCTCGCCCTGCCGGATGCCGGCTTCGATGCCGTGTTCTCGATCTTCGGCGTGATCATGTTCCCGGACTGGCGCAGGGGGCTCGCGGAGATGGCGCGGGTAACGCGACCCGGCGGCCACGGCGTCGTGGCGACGTGGCAGGAGCAGGGTGCCGCGACGTTCCTGCTGCTCGGCCAGATCCGCCGGACACTCTTCCCCGAGCGCGAGAGCATGGCGATGCCCGACGGGGTGAAGGCGCTCGGCGATCCGGATGCCTTCGCCCGCGAATTGGTCGCCGCGGGGTTTCAGATGCCGCGGATCGAGCGCGTGGTCTTCGACTACGAACTCGACGTCGCGATGCTCGACGAGCCCGACACGCTGTTCGGCATGTCGCCCGACTGGGCCAGTCTGAACGCCGAGGACAAGGCGGCGGTTGTCGCCGAAGCGCGGCGGATGGCGGGAGCTCGACCGATCCTGCCGATCCCCTCGACCGCGCTCATCGCCGTGGCGGAGCGCTGAACTTTCGCTCCCGCCGTTAGGCGTCGTCCTCACGGCCGAAGACTTCGCCCTGCTCCGCGAGGCGGGCATCGTCGACATCGGTCCGCAGCCGCTGCCGGTCGCGGTACCGGGTCAGCGCCTCCTGCCAGCCGAGCGGCAAGCCGAGGCTGTTCTCCTGGGCCTGGGCGGCGATCTTGCCCAGCAGTTCTTGCCAATCCTCCTCGGACACGTCCTGCACCATGTCCGCAGAGCCATTCCCGCGCAGGACCTCCTGCGCCAGCGCGATCAGCGGCGCGATCGTCCGGTCGAGTTCGCTGTCATCCGCCATAGCCTGATCCTCTTCGGGCCGTCATTCGACGTCGAGCGCCGATCGGGGAAAACCCCGCTTCAGAGCATGCTCGGAAGGATGCGGTCCGGGGGCCGGTGGCCGTCCATGAAGGTCTTGATGTTGATGATGACCTTCTCGCCCATGTCGGTGCGGCTCTCGTGGGTGGCCGAACCCATATGCGGCAGCAGCACCACCTTGCCGGCGCGTGCGAGCTTAACGAGGCGCGGGCTGACCGCTGGCTCCTGCTCGAACACGTCGAGGCCGGCCCCCGAGATCTCGCCGGCTTCGATCAGCCGCGCGAGGGCGTTCTCGTCGATCACCTCGCCACGGGCGGTGTTCACGACGATCGCCTCGGGCTTCATCAGCTTGAGGCGGCGCGCCGAGAGCAGGTGATAGGTGGCCGGCGTATGCGGGCAGTTCACCGAGACCACGTCGACGCGCGCCAGCATCTGGTCGAGGGACTCCCAGTAGGTCGCATCGAGGCTCTGCTCGGTCGCCGTCGGCACCCGACGGCGGTTGTGGTAGTGGATCGACAGGCCGAAAGCCTTGGCGCGCTTGGCGAGTGCCTGGCCGATCCGGCCCATGCCGACGATGCCGAGGCGCTTGCCGGTGATGCGGCGGCCGAGCATCCAGGTCGGCGACCAGCCGGTGCTCCAGTCGTCGTCGGGAATGATGCGCGCGCCCTCGGCGACGCGGCGTGCCACGGCCAGGATCAGCGCCATGGTCATGTCGGCGGTGTCTTCCGTCAGCACGCCCGGCGTGTTGGTGACGGTGATGCCGCGCTCGAGTGCCGTGCCGACGTCGATATGGTCGACGCCGTTGCCGAAATTGGCGATCAGCTTGAGGTTCGGGCCGGCCTGGGCCAGCAGCCCCGCATCGATCTCGTCGGTGACGGTGGGCACGAGGACGTCGGCCTCGCGGAGTGCAGCCGCGAGCGCATCGTGCTCCATCGGCTTGTCCTCCGCATTGAGGCGCGTGTCGAACAGCTCGCGCATGCGGGCCTCGACCGCCTCCGGCAGGCGACGGGTCACCACCACCAGAGGCTTGCGCTTCAACGACGACATGGTTCCTCCCGCGAGGGCACTCGTTACGCGTTCGGCGGGTTCCGCAGCGTCTGGGCTTACGCTCCGTTAACCGTGACACGGCCAGATGGAACGATCGGCCGACGCGCCTCGGACCACGCTCCGCCGCACATCTTCCCGGTTTCTCTATCAGAGAGAGGTCGGAAGACAATGCGGGCCAAGCTCCCGCGGCTTCGGGCGACGAGCCAAGGACCATCGATGATGCGCAACGCGATTCTCGGGACTTCCCTCGCCTTCCTTCTCGCCGGCCTCAACGCCGCGAGCGCCGCCGCCCCCGAAGGTGGGCGCGCGACCAAGCTACCGCTGCCCCGCTATGCCAGCCTGAAGACCGACCGGGTCAACCTGCGCGAGGGTCCGTCGAAGGACCACCGCACGCTCTGGGTCTATCGCCGGGCCGGGCTGCCGGTGGAAATCATCGCCGAATTCGAGACCTGGCGGCGCATTCGCGATTCCGAGGGCACGGAGGGCTGGGTGCTGCACTCGCTGCTCTCCGGCCGCCGCACCGCTGTCGTGACGCCACAGGCCGGCGCCAACGCCACACCGACCGTGCCGCTACTCGCGCGTGCCGAGGCCGGCGCCTCCGAGGAGGCAAAGCTCGAACCCGGCGTCATCGGCAACGTGAAAAGCTGCACGGGTACCTGGTGCCGCGTCATCGTGGCGCTGCCGCAGACCCGCGGCGATGTCGACGGCTATATCCGCCAGGAGCGCCTCTGGGGCGTCTACCCGAACGAAACGGTGGAATGAAAAAAGCCGGCGATCCCTCGCCGGCTTTTCGAAAACTCTCGCGACCCGGCCGGATCAGGCGCGACCCGAAACTCCGCGGCGGCGCAGGCGCACGATCACCTCGACGCCGGCGATCTCCATGCCCTCGGGGGCGTTCGGCAGAGATTCGACCGAGATGCCGCATTCCGGCATGTCCATCACCTCGCCCTCTTCCTCGAGGAAGAAGTGGTGGTGCTCGCTCGGGTTGGTATCGAAATAGGCCTTCGACCCGTCGAGCGCGAGCTGGCGCAGAAGGCCGGCTTCGGTGAACTGGTGGAGAGTGTTGTAGACGGTGGCCAGCGAGACCGGCACCTTGGCGCGCATCGCCTCGTCGTAGAGCATTTCCGCCGTCAGGTGGCGATCACCACGGCCGAACAGCAGCCAGCCGAGCGAGAGGCGCTGACGGGTCGGGCGCAGGCCTGCCCGGCGCAGCCGGTCACGCAGGTCGGACAGCGGGCAACCACGACGGCCCGGAGCCTCGCTCGGAACGGATGACGGACGTGCGTTCAACACGGCCTGAAGCTGCACCAGATCGGACATCGGCGGGCTGAGGGCTCACTCTTCAACAGACATAGAGCGCAAGAGTATACGGGGGCGGACCGCCTGCGGCAAGCTGGCCGGCGGAACCGTCCCCGGCATCCCATGCAGGGCTCGGCTCTCAGGCGTGGGACTGGATGAAGTTGCGGACCAACGGATAGGTCTGCGCTTCCCATTTGCGCCCCGAGAAGACGCCGTAATGGCCGACCCCGGCCTGCAAATGGTGGCTCCGCATATGGGGCGGAAGGCTGGCGCAGAGATCGTGCGCCGCCATGGTCTGGCCGACGGCGCAGATGTCGTCACGCTCGCCCTCGACGGTCATCAGGGCCGTGCGCTGGATCGAGCGCATGTCGATCGACTCGCCGCGATAGGTCAGGGCATTCCGGGCGAGCGTGTAGTCCTGGAACACCGTCTTGACCGTCTCGAGATAGAACTCGGCGGTGAGGTCGAGGACGGCGAAATATTCGTCGTAGAAGGTCTCGATGGCGCGCGCCTTGTCCGATTCGCCGCGCACGTAGTGCCAGAACAGGTCCTGGTGGGCCTGGCTGTGGCGCTGGGCGTTCATCGAGACGAAGGCCGCGACCTGCATGTAGCCCGGATAGACCCGGCGGCCGGCACCCCGGTGTCGGTCGCTCACGGTGCTGATCAGGTTCTTCTCGAACCACTCGATCGGCTTGGAGGTGGCGAGCTCGTTCACGGAGGTCGGGCTGATGCGACAATCCACCGGGCCAGCCATCAGCGTCATGCTGCGCGGCTGGGCCGGGTTCTTGGTGTGGGCCATCACGGCGGAAGCGGCCAGCGCTTGCACGGCCGGCTGGCAGACGGCGACGAGGTGTGAGCCCTCGCCCATCGTCTCCAGGAATCGGACGACGTGGTCGACATAATCGTCGAAGCCGAACTCGCCCTCGGAGAGCGGCACGTCGCGGGCATTGTGCCAGTCGGTGATGTAGACGTCGTGGTCGGCGAGCAGGGTGCGCACGGTGCCACGCAGCAGCGTCGCGAAATGCCCCGAAAGCGGGGCGAGCACCAGAACCTTCGGTTGCGGGCTGGCGATGTCCTTGCGGAAGCGCAGCAGCGTCGCGAAGGGCGTCGCCACCACCGCCTCCTCGACCACCGGCACCTCGCGATTGCCGACCGTGACCGAGCGAATCCCGTAATCCGGCCGGGCGTAGGTCAGCCCGGCGCGCATCATCATGCGTGCGCCGGCCGACCACCAGTTGGCATGGTCGCGGAACGGCGTGCCCGCCCAGGGCGATACCGCCTGGTTCAGCATCTGCCCCCAGCTGCGCGTCTGCTGGGCGAAGTCCGACTGGGCATCGAACGCACGGTACATCATCAGATCCGCAACTCCCGGCGCGTCCACGATGATCCGACATGCCGGCGCTCGAGTGAGCGCAGCAGCGGGGGAGCAAGGGTTACGGGTGCAAGCGATCTTCGCAACCGGCTAAAGGTACAACTTCACCCTGTTTTGGAGTCAGTGAAACAAAAATGCCTCATGTATCCAATCGACCGTAAACGGTTGTTCTACGGCCCGAATTTCGAAAACCGGCCGGTACCTCGCTTGTATTAGACTAACCAAAGGCCATGGCGCTCTCCCGTGGTTTATCCCTCGTCCGGCGCACGGCCGTCCCGTCATCGCTGCCGAGCCATGCCGCGGCACGATACTTGGATGTCCCATCGGAGGGACCGATTCAGCGGGAAGAGAGTCATGGCGGACGCGACGCTCACGATATCCAGCCGCAACTACTCGTCGTGGTCGCTGCGCGGCTGGCTGCTCTGCCGCATGGCCGGGCTGGATTTCGAGGTCGAGCTGCTGCCGGGGTCGGATTCCTCCACGCGCGCCGAGCTCCTGCACCTGTCGCCGTCCTTCCTGGTGCCACGGCTGACCCACGGCACGGTCGGCGTCTGGGATGCCCTCGCCATCGGCGAATACCTCAACGAGACGTTTCCCGGCGCAGGCCTGCTGCCGGAAGCGGCGGCCGAGCGAGCCCGCTGCCGCGCCGTCTCCGCCGAGATGCATGGCGGCTTCATCAATCTGCGCTCGGCGCTGCCGATGAACCTGCGAGCGCACATCCCGGGCTTTCGCATCTTCAACGGCGCGAGGGGCGACATCGAGCGGATCGTCGCGATCTTCGAGGATTGCCTCGGTCGCTCCGGCGGTCCCTACCTGTTCGGCGCCCGGCCGACACTGGCGGATGCGATGTACGCCCCCGTCTGCACGCGCTTTCGCACCTACGACGTGCCGCTGCCCTTCATGGCGCAGACCTACCGGGACACGATCCTCGCCTGGGACCTCCTGGCGGAATGGACCCAGGCGGCGGTCAGCGAACCGGACGAGATCGAAGAACTCGACATGGAGTTCTGATCTCGGTCGCGTCTTGGCGTGCGGTCAGGCGCTCGCCAGCATCGCCAGCCAATCTTCCTCCGAGATCACCTTCACGCCGTGCTTCTCGGCATCCTTGAGCTTCGAGCCCGCACCAGGACCGGCCACGACGAGGTCGGTCTTGGCCGAGACCGAACCGGAGACCTTGGCGCCAAGGCGCTCGGCGGTGGCCTTGGCCTCGCTCCGGGTCATTTTCTCCAGGGTGCCTGTGAAGACCACGGTCTTGCCAGAAAAAGCCGCCGACGAGGTCGCGGCCTCAATCGGCTCGGCGCTTACTTCTTCGAGCAGCGCGGCGACGGCATCGGCGTTGTGCTTCTCCGAGAAGAACTCGATCAGCGAATCCGTCGCGACCGGACCGATCTCGCCGTCATCGGCGAAGAGGTGATAGGCCTCGCCCGGCTTCTGCTCAGCCGCTCGTTCGAGGGCCGCCTCCGCCGTCTCGGCGTCCTTGTAATGCGCGAGCAACGCCTCGCCCTGGCTCGCGGTCAGACGCCCCCTCAGGCGCGCGCCCTTCGACTGCTCCTTCAGCGTCTCGCCGGGAAGAGGCGCTGTGTCGGAGAGCAGCTTGTCGCGCGTGCCCGGACCGATCCGCGGGATCGCCGACAGCTCCAGCCAATCCGGGCCGGCCTGGGCTTTCGTCGCCGCGGCGAGCGCGTCCCGGAGCGCTGTCATATCGGGGAAGCGCTTGGCGAGCGCCTTGGCCGTCGATTCCCCGATATGCGGGATGCCGAGCGCGAAGAGGAAGCGATTGAGCGGGATCGTGCGACGGGCATCGAGGGAGGCGAGCAGGTTCTTGATCGCCTTATCCTCGTCGTCACCCTTTTTCTTGGCGACCTTCTTCGGGGCGGCCTCGCCCTCGCCGCGCCTTTGCGCCGACAATTCCTCCCGGCGCGCAACGATCGCAGCCCTCAACGGCTCGAATTCAAGCCGGAAGAGATCGGCCGGCTGCTTCACGAGCCCGGCCTCGAACAGCACCTCGATATAGGTCTGGCCGAACCCTTCCAGATCGAAGCCGTTGCGCGACACGAAATGTTTCAGCCGCTCGATGCCCTGCGCTGGACAGATCAGGCCGCCGGTGCAGCGCCGCACCGCGTCGAGCTTCTTGGTCCGCGGATTGAACTCCCGCACCGCCTTGCTGTCGCAGGCTGGGCAGAGATCGGGAAAGACGAAGGGCTTCGCGTCGGCCGGGCGCTTGTCGAGCACCACGTCCAGCACCTTTGGGATGACGTCGCCAGCGCGCACCACGATCACCGTGTCGCCGACGCGGATGTCGCGGCCGTCGCGGATCGGCTCGCCGTCGCCGCCGACGCCCTGGACGTAGCCCTCGTTGTGGAGCGTGGCGTTCGACACCACCACGCCGCCGACCGTCACCGGCTTCAGCCGCGCCAGGGGGTTGAGCGAGCCGGTGCGGCCGACCTGGATGTCGATGGCCTCGATCGTCGTGAGCGCCTGCTGCGCCGCGAATTTGTGGGCCAGGGCCCAGCGGGGCGAGCGTGAGACGAAGCCGAGCCGCTTCTGCAGGGCGAGGTCGTCGACCTTGTAGACGACGCCGTCGATGTCGTAGCCGAGATCGGCTCGCTGCCGCTCGATCTCCCGGTAATGCGCGATCAGCTCGGCCGCCGTCTCGCAGCGGACGGTCAGCGGGTTCACGGTCAGCCCGAAGCTCTTGAAGCGCTCCAGGACACCCGACTGAGTGCCCTCGAAGGGCGGCTTCACCTCACCCCAGGCATAGGCGAAGAAGCGCAGGGGGCGTGACGCCGTGATGTTCGGATCGAGCTGGCGCAACGAGCCGGCGGCGGCGTTGCGCGGGTTGGCGAAGAGCGGCTTGCCCGCCGCCTCCTGTCGCGCGTTGATGCCGGCGAAGTCCTCGTGGGACAGGTAGACCTCGCCGCGCACCTCGCAGATGCCGGGCGGGTCACCCTTCAAGGTCTCGGGGATGTCGTCGATCGTCAGGGCATTCGCCGTGACGTTCTCGCCGACCTCGCCGTCTCCGCGCGTCGCGGCCGTGACGAGCGTCCCGTCCTCGTAGCGCAAGGACAGCGACAGACCGTCGATCTTCGGCTCGGCCGTGAAGGCCAGCGGCTCGCTTTCTGGCCAGTTCAGGAACCGGCGCACCCGCGCTACGAACTCTTCCACTTCTTCCTCGGCGAAGGCGTTGCCGAGGGAGAGCATCGGCACGGCGTGTTTCACCTTCTCGAATTTCGAGGAAGGCTTTGCGCCGACCGAGGCGCTAGCCTCGCCTGTCCCGGCAAGATCGGGGAACCGCCCCTCGATCTGCTCCAGCTCGCGCCGCAAGGCGTCGTACTCGGCATCCGAGATCTCGGGGGCATCCTCGCCATGATAGAGGCGGTCGGCCTCGGCGATCTCGGCGGAGAGGGAGGCATGACGCGCCTTGGCGCCGTCTTCGGTGAGGGACTCGACGGAGGCGGAAGCTGCCCTGGTCATGAACGCGGACCCCTGTGAAGCGGCGCCTTCTACAGCATCGCGCCCCGCCTCGGACAAGCCTGGCATTGGCCATTGCTTTGGACGGAGGCCATCGCGGTCGAGCGGGGCTGCATCCGCACCCGAATCCTGCCACACGCCCCGGCGAAAGACGCCTCGAGGGTGACCGGAGTGAGTTCGATGCAGACCGCGCGAGCGATGATAGTGGCAGTCCTGGGAGTTTGGGCGCTCGGCCAGGGCACGGCGCTCGCGGCGCCGATCGCCTGCACGCCACCTGTGCCCCCGACGGCCGAGACGAAGCCCGACAAGCCGAAGCTTCCCGAGAAGCCGGCCTGCCTCGATGCCAAGAGTGGTTGCCCGGGCTGGGAGGCCTACAGCTTCAACGATGCCGTCAAGGCCTATAACCTGCAGGCGCAGGCCTTCCGGCCCCTCGCCGAGGCCTACATCCAGAAGCTCAATGCCTACGTGAAGGCGAGCAGCGAGTATGCCGGTTGCGAAGCGAAGTCGCTTCAGAATTAGCCGGCAAATCGAGACTCAGCGCACGTCGGGCCGTGGATCGGGCACGAAGCCGTCTCGGTTCGGCATGCGCACGGCCGAGAGCGAATGGGCGTCGAGCACCGCGTCGTCCGCGACCAGCCCGTTGAGATTCAGCAGGTAGCCGACCACCGCGTAGACGTCGTCGTTGCTCAGCGATTGCGGCGCGTTCATCGGCATGGCGCGGTGGACGTAGTCGAACAAGGTCGGCGCATAGGGCCAGTAACTGCCCACCGTCTTCACCGGCTTGGCCGAGGCGAGCGTGCCCTTGCCGCCCACGAGCTTGTCGCCGAGGCCGCCTTCGCCCTTCTCGCCATGGCAGGAGGCGCATTGCGCACCAAACACCTCGCGGCCATGAGCGACGCTGCCGCTACCGGCGGGCAGCTTCTTGCCCTCGCGGTCGATGTCGATGTTCCAGGCCGCGATCTCGGCCTCGCTCGCAGGGCGGCCGAGCCCGTAGCGGCCCTCGGCCTGCGCCGATCCGGCCAGTGCCAGGATCAGCGCGGCGGCGATCTCAAGCCTTCGGATAGCCATTGGAGACCTCTCCGCTCACCGCGATGCGCCAGGGGATCACCGCGTTGTCGTGGTAAAAGGAGTTCATGCCGCGCGCCTTGGTCAGCGCATCGAAACTCGGCTGGACGTAGCCCGTCTCGTCGGTAGCGCGACTTTGGATGATGACGGGCTCGCCGGTCCAGCTCCAGGGCAGGCGGAACCGGGTCAGCGCCTTGTTCAGCACGGGCGCCTGAAGCCCCGCATCCTGCCAGGTCTTGCCGTCATCGACCGAGACCTCGACCCGGGCGATCTTCCCGCGGCCGCTCCAGGCGATGCCGGTAATCTCGTTGAAGCCGCGCCCCACCCGCTGCGTGCCCGAGGGCCGCGTGATGATCGACTTCGCCTCCATCATGAAGGTGAATTGCCGCGCCGTGCCGTCCGGCATCAGGTCGGTGTATTTCGAGGTTTCTTCGCGCGAATAGGCCGGCTCGTCCGTGACGTTGAGGCGGCGCAGCCATTTCACGCTCATGTTGCCCTCGAAGCCGGGCAGGAAGACGCGCAGCGGATAGCCCTGCTGCGGCCGCAGGCGCTCACCGTTCTGGCTGTAGACCAGCAGCGCGTCGTCGAGACACTTCTCGATGGGGATGCTGCGGGTCAGCGCGGCGGCATCCGCGCCCTCGGCGACGACCCATTTCGCGCCCGGCTTGAGGCCGGCCTCCTCCAGCACCGTCTTGAGGCGCACGCCGGTCCATTCGGCGCAGCTCACCAGCCCCACGAGGTCTGAGGCGGTCTTGCCGGCATGGATCGCCTTGAAGTCCGGATTGCCCGAGCATTCGAGAAAATAGACGTGCGATTCGCTGGGAAAGCGCCGGATGTCGTCCATGGTCAGGACGAGCGGGCGCTCGACCAGACCATGGACCATCAGACGGTGCTGGGCCGGATCAATCTCGGGCACGCCGCCATGGTGGCGCTCGTAGAACAGGCCGTTGGGCGTGATGATCCCGTCGAGATCCTGTAGCGGCGTGCGCACTGAGGCCGAGGTGTACTGCTTCAGCGATTTCGGGATGTTCTTGACGACGTGCTTCTCGAAGGGCGAGGGCGTGCCGTAGGGCTGCGCGCCGGTATCGGCGCCGGGCGCCTTCATCCATTCGGGGATATGGGGTGGACCGTTCGGGTCGTCGGCGAGGGCTGTTTCCGCCGCGAGGCCGCCCGCCATGGCGCCTCCGACCAGCGCCGTCCCTCGCGACAGGAAGCGCCTGCGTGACGGCGAGACAGTCTCGCCATCGGCCTCGTCACGGCCATGGCCGACATCGCCCGGGTTCGTCATGCCATCCTCCCCTCGACCGGGCCGCCCTGACGCAGCGCGGACCACCGTACCCTATCGCCG
Organism: Methylobacterium sp. C25; assembly: GCF_021352225.1. GTDB lineage: Bacteria > Pseudomonadota > Alphaproteobacteria > Rhizobiales > Beijerinckiaceae > Methylobacterium. The sequence continues at coordinate 733,263 of NZ_JAAUVI010000001.1, forward strand.
TCGCGGCCGAATGCACCAGCCGAGCCGTCAGTGACAAAACTGCAAGCGCTCGCAAAAGGCTGCTGCTGGAACGCTCAAAATGCCCGCCGATCATGCACCAACCCTTCACCAAAGGATCACTTTTTAACATTTGAGGAGCAATGACTGGGATTAAGCAGCCGCACGCGCCCGATCTGACCGGCTGTCATCGAGGTTCGACGTGTCGCTCCAGAAATTCTCCATCCGGTCCAAGCTGATCTTCGCATTTGCGCTGTTGACGGCCTTCGTCGTCGGCCTCGGTAGTCTCGGGATCATCGGCGCTCAGCGCTTGCGCGAGAACAGCCTTCAGACCGAGACGAACTGGTTGCCGAGCATCCGCGCGCTGGGCGTGATCGACACCTACACCGCGCGTTCCAGCGCCCTCCTTCTCCGCCATACGCAGGCCACCGATCCGGCGCTGGTCGCCGCTATCGAGAAGGACATGGACAAGTTCGCGAAGATCCTCGCCGACAGCCAGGCCAACTATGCCCGTATGATCTCCTCGCCCGAGGAGAAGAGCACCTACGACGCCTTCGTCGCAGCAATCGGCCAGTTCCAGATAGTGCGCGATAGCATCCTGCAGCTCTCGCGCAGCGGCCAAAAGGCCGAGGCCTTCGCGCTCTACGAGAGCAAGGGCATCGGCCCACGCCGCATCGCATCAGCCGAGCTGGCCAAGCTCGTCACGATCAACAACGACGGCGCCGCAGCCGCCGCCAAGCGCAGCGCCGAAGTCTTCGACAGCACCTGGGAGCTCGGCCTCGGCGCCGTGATTCTTGGCCTCATCCTGTCCGTGCTCTCGGCCGGCCTGATCATCCACCAGGTGAGCAGCGGCATCGCCTCCGTGGTCAAGCCGATGCAGGCGCTCGCCGCCGGCGACCTCACGGTCCACGTGCCGCACCAGCAGGAGAAGACCGAGATCGGCACCATTGCCGTCGCGGTCCAGGTCTTCAAGGACGGCCTGCTGCGCATGCGCGCCCTCGAAGACGAGACGGCCCTGGCCCGCGCCAGCGCCGAGGAGCAGCGCAAGCACACGATGCGCACGCTGGCCGATGGCCTCGAGCGCGCCGTCGGCGGCATCGTCGGCATGGTCTCTTCCTCGGCCACCGAGCTGCAGGCGACCGCGCAGACCATGACCGCCACCGCGAGCCAGACGGCGGGCCAATCCGGCTCCGTTGCCGCCGCCGCGGAGGAGGCCGCGTCCAACGTCAACACCGTCGCCGCAGCGGCCGAAGAGCTCGGGGCCTCGGTGCTGGAGATCGGCCGCCAGGTCGGTGGCTCGGCGGATCTCGCCCGCGCCGCCGTGACCGAAGCCGGTCAGACCACCGCCCTGGTAAAGGAGCTGAGTAGCGCCGCCACCCGTATCGGCGATGTCGTTGCCATGATCTCGACCATCGCCGCCCAGACCAACCTGCTCGCGCTCAACGCCACCATCGAAGCGGCGCGCGCCGGAGAGGCTGGCCGCGGCTTCGCGGTGGTGGCATCCGAGGTGAAGGAGTTGGCCGGCCAGACCGCCCGCGCCACCGAGGAGATCAGCAGCCAGATCACGCAGATCCAGGGCTCGACCGGCCAGGCCGTGACCGCGATCAGCTCGATCACCGCTCGGATCGAGGAGATCAGCGGCGTTGCCACCTCGATCGCCGCCGCCGTCGAGGAGCAGGGCGCCGCCACGCAGGAGATCGTGCGCAACGTCGCCCAGGCCGCGATGGGCACCAGCGACGTCACCACCAACGTCGCCGGCCTCGCCACCGCGGCCGACGAGACGGGCGCCGCCGCGAGCCAGGTGCTCGGCGCGGCCTCCGAACTGTCGCGGCAGGCCGAGCAGCTGACGGACGAGGTCAACCGCTTCCTCGTCACCGTGCGCGCCGCCTGAGCCTCGCGCTCATCCGGCCCCAAACGCGTCATTCCGGGGCTCGCGCAAGCGAGAACCCGGAATCCAGAACCGTCGACGGATCCGACCGAAGCGGAAGACTCCCGTTTCGTCGACCAAGCTCGGCGGCTCTGGATTCCGGGTTCCGCGATGCGGCCCCGGAATGACGGGGGAGCACTTGCTCACTCGGTTGACGCCCCATCGCGGCGATGCGACAGCCCGAGCCATACCGACCGCCAGACCGGATGGCCCGATGTCCCAACCCCTCGATCTCCTCGTCCTCGGCAACGCCATCGTCGACCTGATCGCCCGCACCGACGAGGACTTCCTCGCCAAGCAGGGCGTGCCGAAGGGCGCGATGGCGCTGATCGACGAGGCACGGGCCGAAGAACTCTTCGGGGCCATGGGCCAGACGACGGTGGTGTCGGGCGGCTCGGGCTCCAACACCGCGGCGGGTGCGGCCATTCTTGGTGCCAAGACCGGCTTCATCGGCAAGGTCCGCGACGACGAGCTCGGCGGCCTCTTCGCCCACGATCTCCGCGCGACGGGCGTGCGCTTCGACGTGGCCGCCGCCACGGACGGCCCGGCCACCGCTCGCTGCTTCATCCTGGTGACGCCCGACGGCGAGCGCACCATGAACACCTACCTCGGCGCCTGTCAGAAGCTCTCGCCGGCCGATGTCGACGAGGCGACCGTGAAGAGCGCCCGCGTCACCTATCTGGAGGGCTACCTCTGGGATCCGCCGGAGGCCAAGGACGCCTTCCGCAAGGCCGTGAAGATTGCCCACGGCGCCGGAAACGCGGTGGCGCTCACCCTGTCCGACGCCTTCTGCGTCGACCGCTACCGCGACGAGTTCCTCGGCCTGATCCGCGACGGCAGCATCGACATCCTGTTCGCCAATCTCGGCGAGCTGAAGAGCCTCTACCAGACCGACGATGCCGAGGCCGCCGTGAAGGCCCTGCGCGAGGAGCGTGACGCGAAAGGCCGCCACCTGCTCGGCCTCGTTACCCGCTCGGCCGAGGGCGCGCTGGTGGTGAAGGGCGGAGAGGTCAAGTCCGTGCCGGCCTCACCCGTCCACGAGGTCGTCGACACGACGGGCGCGGGCGACCTGTTCGCAGCCGGCTTCCTTGCCGGGCATGCCCGCGGGCTGGATCACGTCGCCAGCGCGCGCCTCGGAGCGCTCGCCGCGGCCGAGGTGATCGAGCATATCGGCGCGCGTCCGCAGAAGGACCTCGTCGCCCTGGCCAAGGCTCAAAACCTGATCTGATCCGTCAGGCGCCCTCCGCGCGGCCCCTCGCCCTGAGGGCGAGGAACAGCACGGCATAGGTGCAATCAGTCCAAAGCCGTCTCAGGCCTGGAAGTCGAGGAGCATCGCGCTGGCGGAGCGATTTCCGCCGGTGCTGCCATTGGCACCGTAGGCACTCGACTGGTTCTGCGATTCCTGCAGCTGCTTCATGAAGGTCGACAGCAGGTCGCCCGCGGAATCGCTGGTCGAGGACGTCGTGCTCGTCCCGTTTAGTACCGTGGCGAAGGGATCGTCCGAATCATCGGAATCGTCCGAACCGTCATCGGCCGGGGGTGGGCCGGGAGGCGGTCCGCCGGCGCCGCCGACGCCATGATGTCCGCCATGACCACCATGGCCCTGCGAGAGCACCTGCTTGAGGGTATCGGCCTGGTCGCTGGTCAACGCGCCGCTATCCACCTGCTGCGAGATCAGGCCGTCGATCCGGCTCTTCAGATCGGAAGGATCGAGGCTGCTCGGCGAGACCGACCCATTGCTCGTCAGGCTGCTGTCGATGGACTCGACCGCGCTGTCGAGGGCGGTCTGGTCGGTGCTCTTGATGCTGCCAGCGCTGACCTTGCTCGAGATGCTGTCGAGGATGCGCTGCTTAGGTGAGGGATAGGCTTGGCTGGCTGCCGAGATCGTGCTCATCGAAGGGCCTTCGTAGTGTGGGATAATGTCCCACTGTCGAGACCCTGCGCTCGTAGAGTTAAGATTCGGTCGCCTCGCGCCGTCATCCGGATGGATCGTCTTCGGACAGTCTATCGTGCTTCGAGGGCCTCGAATTCCTTCTCGGCCTTGGCGCATGCGGTGTCCGAGGGCTTCGGCAGGCTCGTCTCGAAGGACAGCGCCTCATTGAGCGCCGGCAGATAGCGATCTTCGGTGAAGGCCGCGCCGACCGTGGCCAGCATCCGCTGACGGTTGGCTGCAATCGCTGAACCCGTCCGATCCTGCCCGACGCCGCAGGCGATGGCGCGCCCGACGATGCGGCCCTGCCGGGCGCCCTCGACCTGCGGAATGACCAGGGGCTTGTCCTGGGCTGCCGCAGCCGAGCCCAGCAGCGAGAGGGCGAGCGCCCATACCGAAACCTTCATCCGAGCCCAGCCGCTTCTTCGAGGAGCTTACGGTTGTCACGGATCCGATCCGCACGGGTCGCAGCCGACCGCGAGTGTGATCAGGCCTGACGGCAGGACAAGGCAAGGGCTTTTCCGCCGCGAGCCGCTTCAGGCCGCCTGCGAACGCCACTCCAGCAGTCCCGGCAGCGCCTTGAGATCCAGGGGCTTGGGCAAAAAGTCGTCGAAGCCGGCCTCGCGAGCGACACGCTCGTCTTCTCCGGCCGCGTTGGCAGTCAGCGCGACAAGGAGATGCGGCACCGGCGCCCCATCGGCTTCGAGAAGGCGGATGCGCCGGATCGTCCCGAGCCCATCGAGACCCGGCATGCGGATGTCGATCAGGGCGAGGTCGAAGGGCTCAGCCGACGCCTCGATCGCCGCCAACGCCTCGATTCCATCGCGGGCGAGCGTCACCGTGGCACCCAGGCGTTCCAGCGCCTTGGTCGCGAGCAATGCGTTGATCGCATTGTCCTCGGCGAGCAGCACCCGCTTGCCCGATCCCGGCAAATACCGCGCTCCGGGAGGCGTGGCGGTCACCGGCTGAGCGAGAGCGGGGCGCGGCGCCGGCTTGGTTTCCGCCGCCTGCTCCTCCGCAGCGGGGCCAGCGCCCGGTTCGAGCAGGCGGTCGAACAGCGAGCGGGCGCGCACCGGCTTGATCAGATAACTGTCGAACCCCGCCGCCCCCGGTGCGCCGAACTCGCGGCGATCGAAGGGCGAAAGCAGGATCAGGCTGCAGCGCACGCCGCTCCGCCGCGCCTCGGCCGCGAGGCGCCGAACGTCGGCGTCACCCAGCGAGCGGTCGGCGATCAAGGCATCGAAGCCGGCGCCGGAGAGCGCATCGAGGGCGGCCTCCACACTCGGGACGATGACCGCTGCAGCGCCCGAGCGAGACAGGCGTCGCGCGAGATACTGGGCCTGGAACGGCGAATCGGCCGCGATCAGAACCTTCCTCGCCCGTAGCGAGGGCGCGCGGATCACGACCTCGTCCCCCGAAAGCGAGAGCGGCAGGATCACACGAAACACGCTGCCGCGGCCGGGCTTCGAGGTCACTTCGATCCGCCCGCCCATGCGGTCCACCAGGCGCTGGGTGATGGCCAGCCCGAGGCCGGTGCCTTCATGGCTCCGGCTCGCGCTGCCGTCGCCCTGTTCGAATTCCTCGAAGAGCATCGGGATGCGCTCCTCCGGGATGCCCGGCCCGGTATCCTCGATCGACAGCACCACGGCCTCGCCCGCCTGGGACAGGCTAACGCCGACGCCGCCGGCTTCGGTGAACTTGATGGCGTTGCCTGCGAGGTTGAGCAGGATCTGACGCACCCGGTCGGCATCGCCGACGCGCTGGGCGAGAAAGTCCTCGGAGACGTCGAGGGCGATCTCGAGCCCTTTGTCCTGCGCACGGGGTGCGAGCAGCTCGACCACACCCTCGACGGTTGCGGCCACGTCGAAGGGATCGGCTGCGAGGTCGAGCTTTCCGGCCTCGATCCGCGAGAAATCGAGGATCCCGTCGACGAGCGTCAGGAGCGCCCGGCCACTGGTCTGCACGGCTTCGACATAGGTGCGCTGCTCGGCATCGAGGCCGGTCTCCAGCACGAGATCGGCCATGCCGAGGATGCCGTTGAGCGGCGTACGGAACTCGTGGCTCACGGTCGCGAGAAAGCGAGACTTGGCGATGTTAGCGCTCTCCGCCCGGCTCTTGGCCTCGTCGAGCGAGCGGGTCGCCTCGATGCGGGCAGTGACGTCGCAGCCCGCGCGCAGCCAATGCGGCGCGCCGCCGGTGCCCTGGACAGGCATCTCGATGAAGGAGAACCAGCGCGGTCGCCCATCCACGGGCAGCACCCGCTCCTCGACCTGGCGCACGCCATCGGGACGCTGGACGACATCGCCGGCTTCCAGGATCTGCAATTGGACGCTGGAGCCGAGGAGATCGATGGGCTTCGCGCCGAGCAAGGCGGCGAAACCCTCGCTGGCGAAGGTGATGCGACCCTGCTCGTCGCGCTGGACGATGCACTCGGTGGTCGCCTCGATCAGGGTCCGGTAACGCTCCTCGCTCTCGGAGAGCAGCCACAGACGATCCTGCAACGCCTCGGCTTCGTCGGTCTCGTGCGTCAGCGGCCCGCTGCGCCGGATGGCGACGACGAGGATGGTCGTCAGCACGATCACGGTCAGGCTCAAGACCAGCAGCGCGATCCCATCGACCGACATCAGCACGCTCCGCGCACGGCCCGAGGGCCAATCTCACGGATCGTCGCAGCGGCGCATGAAGGTCGGCTTGAGAAAGACGCCTAAGGGAGTCTGACCAAAATGCTCTGAATTCTCGTGATTTTTGCCGAATGGCCGGCTTGGCCGGCACTATCGCGGCATGCGCCCGCGCTTCACGCCTCGGCGTCGATGGTGTAGGCGCGGCGCCTTCGGCCCCTGCTTCTCACGTTCCCGGATTTCGGCCCATGACCGCCCGCATCGACGCCACCTTCGCCCGCTGCCGCGCGGAAGGCCGTGCGGCCCTCGTGACCTACGTGATGGCGGGCGACCCCGATCCCGAGACCTCGCTCGCCGTGCTGAAAGCACTCCCGGAAGCGGGCGCCGACATCGTCGAGTTCGGCCTTCCCTTCACCGATCCGATGGCCGACGGCCCCGCCATCCAGGCGGCCGGCCTGCGCGCCCTCGCCGCGGGGCAGGACCTGCGCAAGACCCTCGACCTCGTGGCACGCTTTCGCGAAGGCAACCGCGACACCCCCGTCGTGCTGATGGGCTACTACAACCCGATCTACGTCTACGGCGTCACGCGCTTCCTCGATGACGCGCTCAAGGCCGGCATCGACGGCCTGATCGTGGTCGACCTGCCGCCCGAGGAGGATGACGAGCTCTGCCTGCCTGCTTTGGCCAAGGGCCTCGCCTTCATCCGCCTCGCCACGCCGACCACCGACGCGCACCGTCTTCCTGCCGTCCTCAAGAATACGGCAGGCTTCGTCTACTACGTCTCGATCACCGGCATCACCGGCACAGCGACCCCGGATTTCGGGCGCGTGGCCGAGGCCGTCGGCCGCATCCGTCCGCATACGGACCTGCCGGTAGTGGTTGGGTTCGGCGTGAAAACGGGGGCGCATGCCGCCGAGATCGCCCACGGCGCCGACGGCGTCGTGGTGGGTTCGGCCCTGGTCGCGGCGCTGGCCGGCAGCCTCGATCCGGACAACCGCGCGACCTCGGGCACCGTCGCCGCGGTCGGCAACCTCGTGCGTGAGCTCGCCGAGGGCGTGCGGGGCGCGAAGTCGCGCGGCTAGGTCCGGCTCAGTCCCGCTGCTCGCCGGCCGCCATCACGGCTCGGGCGATCAGCCGCTCTCGCGCGGCCTCGTCGATCGGGCAGCCCTCCGACAGCCAGAGCGCGCGGGCTGCCGCGAGACCCCGGCCGAGGCCGCGTCCGGGACGAACACCGCGGGCGACCAGGTCGCTGCCCCCGAGCGGGAGCGCCGGCGTATCGCGAGAGTCGACGAGCTTGCTCAGCGCGTCTGAAGCCTCGGCCTCCACCTGTGGCCGGGGCTCGCTTGCGATCGCGCGAAGGGCTTCTGCAACCATGCCAGGACCGTGCGTCGCCGCGAGGCCGCGCATGTCCCGCGCATCGATCTTGCCCCGCCCGCGAAGAGCGGCGAGCACTGTCGCATAGGCGGCGAGATGAGCGTGCTCGGCCTTCGAAAGACGCAGGGCATCGCGCAGCCGCCCGGCATCCTCCACCGTCTGCACTGCCAGGGCTGCGAGCCGCGCCACGGCCGGCGAGGCCGGATCGGCGGAGGCACGGGCGAGGCGCCCGAGATCGCCGACCCCGCCGAGAAGCCGCGCGAGCAACCCGATCTCGCTCATCACCGCGACGGCCGGCACGGCGCGCGGGGCGAGGAGCAGCTTCAGCAGCTCCGCTCTTACGCGCTCATGCGAGAGGCGATCGAGCGAGGTGCGAGCCGCGACGATGGCCTCGAGCGCCGGCCGATCCGGCTCGCCCCGGCCGAACCGCGCGTGGAAGCGGAAAAAGCGGAGCGAGCGCAGCGCGTCCTCGCGGATGCGCGTCGCGGGGTCGCCGATGAAGAGGACCCGGCCCTCGGCGAGATCGTCGAGCCCGCAACCGGGATCATGCAGGTCGCCGTCAGCCCCGAGCGAGAGTGCGTTAATGGTGAAGTCGCGCCGCTCGGCATCGCGGGTGAAATCGCGACCGAAGCGCACCACGGCGTGGCGGCCGTCAGTCTCGATGTCCTCGCGCAAGGTCGTGACCTCGAACGGCGCGCCATCGACGACGAGGGTCACGGTGCCGTGCTCGAACCCCGTCGGCACCGCCTTGAGGCCCGCGGCCTTGGCGAGCGCCATGGTCTCTGCAGGTGGATGGGTGGTGGCGAAGTCGATATCGGCCGCGTCGTGCCCGAGCAGCGCATCGCGCACGCAGCCGCCGACGAGGCGCGTCTCCTGCCCCTCCCGCTTCAGCGCTGCGAGACAGGTCGCCACGCCCGTCCGGTCGAGGAGACGCTTCGGCCCGTCCGCATCGAGCCCTGCCGGGATCACTTGAACTCTCCCGGCACGATACGGCCATTCTCCATGTGCGGCGGGACGTAGCCGTCTTGATGGCGGGGGGCGAAAATCCCCGTCAGCACCAGCGAGGCGACGACGATCGAGGCTCCTGCCAGCACGAGGCGTAGCCACTGCTCCTCCCAATGCTCGGCCTGCAGCGGGTTGCGCCGCATCAGCACCAGGAAGCAGGCAAAGGCGATGAAGGGTATCGCGAAGAGCGGAATCTCTTCGATGATCCAGCGGAGCATGGCGGGCGATTGACGCGAATTCGGAGCCGCGCGCCTACCGGAACAGGCGCTCGTAGAGATTATGCACGATCCCGGCCGTGAGGCCCCAGATCAATCGCTCTCCGAACGGGATGGCGTAGTAGATCCGCATTCGCCCCTGCCAGCTGCGCGTTTTGATGAGGTGACGTCCGGGATCCATGAGATGGTCGAGGGGAACCTCGAAGACGTCGGCGACCTCGTCAGGATTGATGGTGAAACGCGCGCCCGGCTCGACCAGGCCGACCACGGGCGTGACCAGAAACCCCGTGGCTGACAGATAGGGGTCGAGATAACCGAGCGGACGCACGGCCGACCGCGGCAGACCGATCTCCTCTTCCGCCTCGCGGAGTGCGGTGTCGATCGGCGACGGATCACCGGGATCGACCTTGCCCCCGGGAAATGCGATCTGCCCCGAGTGGTCGCGCAGATGGGCGGAGCGCTGCGTCAGCACCACCGCCAGGCCGCCGGCGACCGGCATGATCGGAACGAGCACGGCCGCCGGGCGATGCGGCTGCAGCGGCATCACCGAGGCCCAATCGGGGTTCAGATCGTGATCGCCGCGCGGATTGCAGGTGGGATCGTCCGGCCCCGGCGCTTCGCGCGACAGTCCACGCTCGGCCCGACGCCGGAAGTCCGAGAGCGCATCCGCGTGGATCGCCGGGAGGTCGAGGGCGAGCGCCCCGTCGGGTGGCCTCATCCGACAGCCTCGAGTTCGGCGCTCGGCATGATGGCGTGGAAGGCACCGCCGGCCGCCAGCCCGAACCAGGGCTTGCCGTCGATCCGGCGCTCTTCGACGAGTTGCATCAGCTCGTGGGTGAGCGCGCGCGTCAGCAGGGCCCAGAGGTCCCCGCGCACCTTCACGTAGGGCTTCAGGCCGCCGGAACCGTCCCGCTCGAAGCGAAGCGGGTGGCTGTCGTCGAGCGGCACCAGATCATCGACATTGGTGCGGAAGCCGATGCGGCGCGCCTCCGCCTCTCCCTCCACCGCCATCTCGACGGCCACGAAGGGCGCATCGTCGACCGTGATGGTCATGCGCTCGACGGGCGTGACCAGCACCGTCGATCCGTCGGGCTCCCTGCGCAGGATCGTGGAGAACAGCTTCACGAGAGCAGGCCGACGGATCGGCGATCCCTCATGGAACCAGGTGCCATCGGCCGCGATGCGGATGTCGATCGTCCCGCAATGCTCCGGGTGCCAGCGCTCCACCGGAGGCGTTCCGCGCTTCGGCAGGTCACCGAGCGCCGCGCTGAGCCGGTCGAGGGTCGGGTCGGCTGAGTCGGTCATGCCGTCGCAGTTTCACTGTCTCTGGTCCAATGTCGACCTGCCGAGGCCTCCAACGCGCAGGCTCCTCACCAGTTGCCCGCAGGAGCACATGCAACAGCTCTGCACGCCGTTGTAGCACTGGCGCTGGTCGATGAATTCCGGAGCCGCAACGCCAGCCTCTCCTCCGAACCGCTCGGCCACGCGTCAGGACCGGTCCTTCAGAACCTTCCAGATCCCGGAAACGGTGACCAGCGGGCGGCCCCCGCTCGTCAGGATCGAGCGCACGAAAACGAGCGACGAGGTCTTACGCACGATCTCGGGCACCGTCTCCACCAGATCGCCGATCTTGGCCGCGCCGACGAAGTGGACGTTCATCTCGAGGGTGACGCAGCTCGCACCATCCATCGCTTCCATCGCGACGATGCTGAGTGAACGATCGGCGAAGGTCACGAGCATGCCGCCATGCACGAGCCCGACGAGATTCACGTGCTTCTGCTCGGCCTTGAAGGCGAACTGCTTGCGACCCTCCACGAGGCGGTGATGGACGGGACCGGTGAGCGCGACGAAGCCAGGATCGTCGAAGGCCGTCCAGCCGGCCGGAAACGCCGTTTCGTCTCGTCCCTCGCCCATCCTGCCCTGCTCCCATGCGGTGAACCATCGGGCCGCCCACCGCATGATGTCGCGGCCAGGCTGCCGTCCGCCCAATCCCGCCCATATAGCGTGCGGCGGCTCGGGCGAAACCGCAGTGCTTGCGTTCGCACCATGTTCGGCGGCAGACTCGATGTCCCTCGGTCACGCTCGCGAGCGACGTGATCCTTCTTCACGCGGAGCATTTCCCTCGATGGCACAGGGCGCCAATCCGGCAGCGACGAGCCTCGACGACGGCATCGTCGCGACGGCGGAATCCTGCCTCGCTGCGGTCGGGCGGGCCCGCGAGTCGATCCATTCGGTGATCTTCGGTCAGGAGGCCGTGGTCGACCTCGCCCTCGTCACCATCCTGTCCGGCGGCCATGGCCTGCTCGTCGGCTTGCCAGGGCTGGCCAAGACCAAGCTCGTCGAGACGCTCGGCACCGTGCTCGGGCTCGATGCCCGCCGCGTGCAGTTCACGCCCGACCTGATGCCCTCCGACATCCTCGGCACCGAGATTTTGGACGAGGATGCCGAGCGCCATCGCTCGTTCCGTTTCGTGAAGGGTCCGATCTTCACGCAGCTGCTGATGGCCGACGAGATCAATCGCGCCTCGCCGCGCACGCAATCCGCCCTGCTCCAGGCCATGCAGGAGCATCACGTCTCGGTGGCGGGTGAGCGGCACGACCTCCCCCGCCCGTTCCACGTGCTCGCCACCCAGAACCCGATCGAGCAGGAGGGTACCTATCCACTGCCCGAAGCCCAGCTCGACCGATTCCTGCTGGAGATCGACGTCGGCTATCCCGACCGTGCCGCCGAGCGCCGCATCCTGATCGAGACCACCGGCGTCGAAGACCAGACCGCCAAGCCCGTGATGACCACGGACGAACTCCTGACGGCGCAACGCCTTGTCCGACGCCTTCCGGTGGGAGATGCGGTGGTCGACGCGATCCTCGACCTCGTCCGCTCGGCACGTCCCGAGGGCGGCGACGCTTCGATCGCGAAGAAGCTGCTCTGGGGTCCCGGCCCCCGCGCCAGCCAGGCGCTGACGCTGGCCGTGCGTGCCCGCGCCCTGATCGAGGGCCGCGTCGCGCCTTCCGTTGCAGACGTGAAGGCGCTGGCCGAACCGGTGCTCAAGCACCGCATGGCGCTCAACTTCGCCGCCCGCGCCGATGGAGAGACCATTCCGGGGCTGATCGCGCAGCTCGCGAACAAGCTCTGAGGCGCCGCACGGAATGGTCCAGACCCGGCTCGTCGAAGCCGACCGACGCATCCCCGGACGGGGCGAGACGGAAAGCGCCCTCTCGCTCGCCGACAGGATGCCACGCCTGATCCTCGAGGCGCGTCGCGTGTCGAGCCTGCTCGCGCATGGCCTGCACGGCCGGCGCCGGGCTGGGCCGGGCGAGACATTCTGGCAGTTCCGGCCCTTCGTGACGGGGGAGGCCGCTGCGCGCATCGACTGGCGCCGCTCGGCCCGCGACGACCGGCTCTATGTCCGCGAGCGCGAGTGGGAAGCCGCCCATAACATCTGGTTCTGGATCGACCGCTCCGCCTCGATGGGTTTTGCCTCGGATCTCGCGCAGGCGCCGAAGATCGAACGCGCCCTGGTGCTCGGGCTGGCGCTGGCCGACACCTTCGTGGAGGGCGGCGAACGGGTCGGATTGCTCGGGCTGACCCGCTCGGTCTCCTCGCGCGGCGTCGTCGAGACCATGGCGCAGACCCTCGCTCACGACGAGGCCGGCCTGACCCAGGACCTGCCGCCCACCGCGACACCCGGCCGCTTCGACGAGGCGATCCTGATCAGCGACTTCCTGACCCCGCTCGACCGCATCCGCGAGTCGGTGCAGGCGATTTCGGGACGCGGCACGCATGGTCACCTCGTGATGATCGTCGATCCGATCGAGGAGACCTTCCCCTTCGCCGGACAGGCCATGCTGCACGAACCGGAGAGCGGAACGAGCCTCGACATCGGCGATGCGGAAGCGTGGGGCGATGCATACCGGACCAGGATCGCGGCGCATCGCGACGGGCTGTCCGAGATCGTGCGCGCTCAGGGCTGGACCCTGACCATCCACCGCACCGATCGCCCGGCTAGCGAGGCGGCTCTACGCCTACTGACGCTCGTCGCCGCCGCGCGCGGAAGCGGCTGAGGAGACGCGGTGTTCGGACTTCCCCTCACCTTCGCCGCACCGCTCGCGCTGGCCGCGCTCGCCGCGCTGCCGGCCCTGTGGTTCCTGTTGCGGGTGACGCCTCCGCGGCCACGCCGCATCGAGTTTCCGCCGCTCAAGCTCGTCGCCGACCTGCTGCCGAAGCGCGAGACGCCGGCCCGCACGCCGCCCTGGCTGCTGCTGCTGCGTATCCTCGCCGCCGCCTGCCTGATCCTTGCGGTCTCGGGGCCGGTCTGGAATCCCGCCGGCATCGGTGCTGCGGCCGGCCGCACGCCACTCCTCGTCCTGCTCGATAACGGCTTCAGCGCCGCACATGACTGGCGCGACCGGCTCCGCGCCGCCACCGACGAGATCGAAGGTGCTGCCCGCGACGGCCGCCCGGTGGCGCTGCTGCCGGCCGCCGATCCGGTCGGGACGCCGGGAAGCGTGCTCGAGGCCAAGGCGCCGGCTGCCGCGCTGGAACGCCTGCGCGCCGTGCAGCCCCGGCCAATCCTCACAGACCGTGCCGCGCACCTTCAGCAGATCGGCGCCTTCCTCGACAAGACACCGAACGCGGCCATCGTCTGGATCAGCGACGGCATCGAGGATGCCGGCGGCGCGAGCTTCTCGAAAGGCCTCGCCGACCTTGTCGCCAAGCACGGCACCGCACTCACGATCCTTAAGGCCGAGCAGCCACCCGCCTTGGCGCTGGCCGGCGGCGAGAGCGGCGGAAGGCTCGTCGCCCATGTCCTGCGCGCGTCGCCGAACGGACGCGATGCGGGTACCGTGCGCGCACTCGACCAGAAGGGCCTGCCCCTCGCCGAGACGCCCTATGCCTTCGAGCCCAACGGCACCGAGAAGGAAGTCGGCTTCGACCTGCCCGTGGAGATCCGCAACACCATCGCCCGGCTGGAGATCGTCGGCGAGCGCTCGGCCGGCGCGGTCGTGCTGATGGACGAGCGCGGCAAGCGCCGGCGCGTCGGGCTCGTCTTCGGCGGGACCAGCGACCAGGCTCAGCCACTGCTGGCGCCCACCTACTATCTGTCGCGCGCGCTCACGCCGTTCGCCGACGTGCAGCAGCCGCGCGGCGGCCAGGGCACGGCGGAAGCCATCGGGCAGATGCTCGACAACCAGGTCACGGTGCTGGTGCTCGCCGATGTCGGCGCGCTCGACGACAAGACGCTGGCGCGCGTCACCCAGTTCGTGGACGAGGGCGGCCTGCTTCTGCGCTTCGCCGGCCCGCGTCTCGCGGCCGGGAACGACCCGCTCGTGCCGGTGCGCCTACGTCGCGGCGGCCGCAATCTCGGCGGCACGCTCTCCTGGGACAATCCGAAGACGGTGGCGGATTTCGCGCCCGAAAGCCCCTTCGCGGGGTTGAAGCCGCCGCCGGATATCGGCGTGCGTCGCCAGATCCTGGCCGAGCCCGACGGCGACCTGCCCGGCAAGACCTGGGCCTCGCTGCAGGACGGCACGCCCGTCGTCACCGCCGAGAAGCGTGGCCAGGGCCTCGTCGTGCTGTTCCACGTCACCGCCGACACGACGTGGTCGAACCTGCCGCTCTCCGGGCTCTTCGTCGATATGCTGCGCCGGGTCGTCGGCATGGCCGGATCGGGCGCGAAGCCCACGACGGGCGATGGCGGACAAGCCAAGGCGGCTGTGCTGGCGCCGCGTCTGACGCTCGACGGTTTCGGCGCGCTCGGCTCTCCGCCTGCCTCGGCCACCGCCGTCTCGGCCGATTACGGTGACCGCGCCACGCACGATCATCCGCCCGGCTTCTACGGGCCGGCGGAGGGCGGCATCAGCGTCAACGCCCTGAAGCCCGACGATCGCCTCAAGCCGCTCGACATCGGCAGCATCGCCGGTGCGCGCCTCGGCGGGCTCGGCGGAGCAGAGACGGTGGATCTGCGCGCCGTCCTGTTCAGCCTCGCCCTGGCGCTGCTCGTGCTCGACACGCTGGCCGGCCTTTGGCTCGGTGGCTTCCTCGGTGGGCATGGCCGCGGGAGCGTGATGCGCCGCCTGCGCAGCCGGCCGGCCGCCATGGCTCTCGTGGGCCTCGGCCTGCTCGCTTTCTCGCCGGCAATCGAGCCTGCCCGCGCAGCAGATTCGCAGTCGAGCCGTGCCGGGAACATCGAATCCGCCCTGATCACGCGTCTCGCCTTCGTCACCACGGGCGACGAGACAGTCGACACGGCGAGTCGCAGCGGGCTCGCGGGCCTGACGCAGGTTCTCGCCGCCCGCACCGCGCTGGAACCCGGCGAGCCGGCGGCCATCGACCCCGCCAAGGACGAGCTCGCCTTCTACCCGCTGATCTACTGGCCGATCGTCGCCGGCCGGCCCCAGCCGAGCGAGGCCGCGATCCGCAAGATCGACGCCTTCATGCGCAACGGCGGCACCGTGATCTTCGACACCCGCGATGCCCTGGTCGCGCGCCCGGGCGGACCGCCGACGCCGGAAGGCGCCTATCTGCGCCAGATGCTCTCGACCCTCGAGGTGCCCGAGCTGGAGCCGATCCCGAACGACCACGTTCTCACCAAGGCCTTCTACCTCGTCGACAACTTCCCCGGCCGCTACACGACGGGCCAGACCTGGGTGGAGGCGCTGCCGCCGGCGCCAGCCGACAGCGCTGAGCGGCGTCCGGCCCGTGCCGGCGACGGCGTCACACCGATCATCATCACCGGCAACGACCTCGCTGCGGCCTGGGCCTTCAGCAAGGACGGGGCACCGCTCTACCCGATGTCGGGCGGCGACCAGCGCCAGCGCGAGATGGCGTTCCGAGGCGGCGTGAACATCGTGATCTACACGCTGACGGGCAACTACAAGGCGGATCAGGTCCACGTGCCGGCGCTGCTGGAGCGGCTAGGACAGTGATGTTTTTTCCGAGCAGCCCCCCTCCCCCACTCGAAGGCTTCGCCTCATGCTGAGCCTGAGCTTTACTCCGCTGATTCCCTGGCCGGTGCTCGCCGGCTTCGGCGTCATCGTCGCGCTCTTCGTCGTGCTCGCCGTCGTGGCGCGTGGCCGGACGGCCCTGCTGCGCGCCGTGGCGCTGGCGCTCGTGCTCGCGGCCCTGGCAAATCCGTCCCTCGTCCGGGAGGATCGGGAGCCGGTGAAGGACGTCGCCGCGGTGATCGTCGACCGCTCGGGCTCGCAGACGCTGGGCGACCGGCCGCAGATGACCGATCAGGTGAAGGCCGAGCTGGAGCGGCGCTTCGGCTCGCTCACCAATATCGAGCCGCGCTTCATCGACGTTCAGGACGCCAAGGACGGCGACGACGGCACCAAGCTGTTCACCGCTCTCTCGCAATCGCTCGCAGACGTGCCGCCTGAACGGCTGGCCGGCGTGGTGATGCTCACTGACGGGGTGGTCCACGACATCCCGCAGAGCCTGGAGGCGCTCGGCATCAAGGCGCCGCTGCACGTACTCGTCACCGGACACCCGGATGAGCGCGACCGGCAGATCAAGATGCTCGAAGCCCCCCGCTTCGGCATCGTCGGCAAGGACCTGACCATCCGGGCCGAGGTTCAGGAGCGCGGCGGCACGGGCAATGCCGTCGTCACCGTGCGCCGGGACGGCGAGGAGATCGGCCGCAAGAGCTTCCCCACCGGTCAGCCCTTCTCGCTCACCACGAAGATCGAGCATGGCGGCCCGAACGTCGTGGAGATCGAAGTCGAGCCGCTGCCGGGCGAGCTGACCACGGTGAACAACCGCGCCGTCCTGCCCATCGAGGGCATCCGCGAAAAGCTGCGCGTGCTGCTCGTCTCCGGCGAGCCTCACCAGGGTGAGCGCACCTGGCGAAACCTGCTGAAGTCCGACGCCAGCGTGGATCTCGTCCACTTCACCATCCTGCGGCCGCCCGAGAAGCAGGACGGCACGCCGATCTCCGAGCTGTCGCTGATCGCCTTCCCGACCCGCGAGCTGTTCGTCCAGAAGATCAAGGACTTCGACCTGATCATCTTCGACCGCTACGCCAACCAGAGCGTGCTGCCGTCGGCCTATTTCGACAACATCGTCCGCTACGTGAAGGAAGGCGGCGCTCTGCTCGTGGCCGCCGGCCCGGAATTCGCCTCGCCGATGAGTCTGGCGCGCACGAGGCTCGCTTCGGTGCTGCCGGGCGAGCCCAACGGCAAGGTGGTCGAACAGCCCTTCAAGGCTGCCCTGACCGATACCGGCGCGCGCCATCCGGTGACGCGGGCGTTGCCGGGCTCCGAGGCCAAGCCACCGGCCTGGGGCGACTGGCTGCGCATCGTCTCATCCGAGGCGCGGCCCGGCATCCAGCCCATCATGTCCGGCCCGAACGGTCTGCCGCTGCTCGAATTGTCGCGCGTCGACAAGGGTCGCGTGGCGCTGATGCTGTCGGATCAATCCTGGCTATGGGCGCGCGGCTATCAGCAGGGCGGTCCCTATCTCGACCTGCTGCGCCGCCTCGCCCATTGGCTGATGAAGGAGCCGGGCCTTGAGGAGGAGGCCCTGCGCGCCCAGACCACCGGCCGTGGCCGCGAGGTCCGCGTCGAGCGCCAGACCATGAGCGAGACGGCCGAACCCGTCACCGTGACCGGGCCGACCGGCAACACCCGCACTCTCGACCTGACGCAATCCGAGCCGGGGCTGTTCACCGCGACCTTCGAGGCGGAGCAACTCGGGCTGCACACTCTGCGCTCCGGCAATCTTGTTGCCTTCGTCAGCGTCGGCCCGGCCAATCCGCGCGAATTGGCCGATGTGTTCAGCGATACAGAGCGGCTGAAATCCGTGGCGGAGGCCAGCGGCGGCACCATCCGCCGCGTCTCCGATGCCAATGGCGGCACCACGATCCCACGCCTGCAGATCGTCCGCGGCGGCCGCCTCGGCGGTGCCGACTGGATCGGCTTCCGCCCGAGCGACAGCGCCAACATTCTGGGCGTGGAGGTCTATCCGCTCGCCTTGGGGCTGTGGGCGCTTGCGGCTCTCGCGCTGGCGGTGCTGGCAATGTGGCTGGTGGAGGGGCGGCGGGGCCGAGCGGCATAAGCCGCTCCAGCTCCTCCCTTCTGCTTGAGACGGCTAGCGCGCTCTGGAAATGGCCCCCGACACACCGTCGGCACCACCGTCCGTCAGCGCGAGCCACAGGAAGCGCGCCGGATCGACTGGTCCCGGCAAGACGAGACGCCCCATCGGCACAGCGGAGAAGCCGAAGCGCCGGTAATACGGCAGGTCACCGACCAGCACGACGAGCTTGTGGCTCCCGGCCCGCGCTGCATCGACTCCCGCATTCATCAGCGAGCAGCCGATGCCCCGATTGGAGAAGCTCGGATCGACCGTCAGCGGCCCCAGGGCTAGCAGCGGATGTCCAGCGGCTTCGGCCAGGCTGAAGCGGATCGAGCCGACTAGATAGGTCCCGACCAAGGCCGTGAAGCACAGCTCCGGCACCAAGTGCGCGCCCTCGCGCAGCCGATAGGCGGTGCGCGCGAAACGGCCCGGCCCGAAGGCCCGGGCATGCAGGCGCTCGATCGCCGCCGCATCGTCGGGACGTTCGAGCCGGATATCGAGGGGAAGCGCGGTCACTGCAGCGTCAATCGAAAGAGGTCCGCAGCGCCGATACCAGACCTCACGCCGCCCGTGCAGAGAAATCGATGCGCGGATCGATCCAGGTGTAGATCAGATCCGAGAGCAGGTTCACCGCCAGCCCCATCAGCGAGAAGATGTACAGGGTCGCGAACACGATCGGATAGTCGCGCCCGATGATCGCGGTAAAGGACAGGAGCCCGAGCCCGTCGAGCGAGAACATCGTCTCGATCAGCAGCGAGCCGGTGAAGAAGGCCGTGATGAAGGCGCCCGGGAAGCCCGAGATCACGATCAGCATCGCATTGCGGAAGACGTGGCCGTAGAGCACGCGCGTTTCGGTCAGCCCCTTCATCCGCGCCGTCATCACGTATTGCTTGCGGATCTCGTCGAGGAACGAGTTCTTGGTCAGCAGCGTGGAGGTGGCAAAGGCGCCGAGCACCAGGGCCGAGAGCGGCAAGACGAGGTGCCAGCCGTAGTCGAGCGCCTTCCCGGCAAGACTGAGCTGGTCGAAGTTTTCGGAAGTCAGACCGCGGATCGGGAAGATCTGAAAGAACGAGCCGCCGGCGAAGAGGATGATGAGGAGCAGGCCGAACAGGAAGCTCGGGATCGCGTAGCCGATGATGACGACGCTCGACGTCCAGATGTCGAAGCTCGACCCGTCCGAGACCGCCTTGCGGATGCCGAGCGGGATCGAGATCGCGTAGGAGATCAACGTCATCCAGAGGCCGAGCGAGATCGAGACCGGCAGCTTCTCCTTGATCAGCTGCAGCACCGAGACGTCGCGAAAATAGCTCTTGCCGAAATCGAAGCGGGCATAGTCCCAGAGCATCTTGGCGAAGCGCTCCGGGGCCGGCTTATCGAAGCCGAACTGCACCTCCAGCTTCTTGATGAAAGCCGGGTCGAGGCCCTGCGCGCCGCGATACTTCGAGTTCGAGTCGCCGCTGCCGCCGCGCGTCACACCACCGCCGAGATCGCCCTGGCCGCCGGTGATGCGCGAGAGCGATCCCTCCTGCTGGCCCTGCATCTGCGCGAGCACCCGTTCCACGGGGCCGCCAGGGGCGAACTGGATGATCGCGAATGTGATCAGCATGATGCCGAAGATCGTCGGGACCATCAGCGCGATGCGGCGGGCAATGTAGGCGAGCATGCAGGTGCCGTCCTCAGTTTCGCCCGATCCGCGCGGCCTTGGCCTCGTCGAACCACCACAGGCCCGGTGCGCCGAGCCCGTATTTCGGTGGCTTGTCTGGGTGGCCGAACACGTCCCAGACCGCGAGCTTGTAGTTCGGCGAATACCAGGCGGGAATCCAGTAGCGCCCGGCGCGCAGGACCCGGTCGAGAGCCCTGCAGGCGATGGTCAGCTCCGCGCGAGAGCCCGCTGCCACGACCTTGTCCAGCAGCGCATCGACCGCGGGGTCGCTGACCCCGGCGAGGTTGTTGGAGCCTGCAATCCCGGCCGAGCGGGAGCCGTAAGATTCGCGGACTTCCGGTCCCGGGGTCGGATCGGCGCCCGATGCCCGGGAGCTGATATCGAAGTCGAAGTCCCGCATGCGGGCCTGATACTGCGAGACGTCGACCACGCGCTGGCTCGCCTTGATGCCGAGCAGCCCGAGATTCTTGATGAAGGGCTGGATCACCGGCTCGAAGACCGGATCGTTGTCGAGGAATTCGAATTCGAGCGGCTTGCCGGTCGGCAGCAGCAGCCGGCCGCCATCGCGCTTGCAGCCGGCCTCCTTCAGCAGCGTGTCGGCCCGCTTGAGCAGGGCGCGATCCTGTCCCGAACCGTCGGCGACGGCCGGCGACCACGGCTCGCCGAAGACGTAGGGGGCGACGATCGCTGAGAGCTTGTCCCGCAGCGGCTCGAGCAGGGTCAGTTCCTCGGCGGAGGGCGTCCCGTTCGCCATGAGGTCGGTCTTCTCGAAGAAGGACGAGGTGCGGGTATACGCCCCGTAGAAGGCCGAACGGTTCGTCCAGGGGAAGTCGAAGCACAGCCCGATCGCCTCGCGGATACGCGGATCCTTGAAGGCCTCGCGGCGGGTGTTGAAGTACCAGGCCTGGATGTTAGGCGGCGACTCGTCGGGCAGCGTGTCGCGCTTGACGCGGCCTTCGCGCACGGCCGGGAAATCATAGCCCGTCGCCCAGATGCGCGAGGTGTATTCCTGACGATAGGTGAAGGCGCCGCCCTTGAAGGCCTCGAACGCCACCTGTCGGTCGCGGAAATACTCGTAGCGCACCCGCTCGAAGTTGTTCTGGCCGACCGTCACGGGCAGGTCCGCCGCCCAGTACTGGGGTACGCGCTCTAGCTCGATGAAGCGGCCGATATCCATGCGCGAGACCCGGTAAGGGCCCGAGCCGAGGGGAGCCTGAAGGGTCGGCTCCTCGAAATCCCGGGATGCGAAGAAGGTCGCGGAAAAAATCGGGAGCTGCGCCACCACCAGCGGCAGGTCGCGGCTGCGCCCGGCCGCGAAGCGCACCACCAGCGTCTCGTCGTTCTCGGCTGTGGCCTCGGCCATGTCGCGGATGACCTGGGAGATGGTCGGATGGCCCTTCTCCTTGAGGATGGTCAGGGAGAAGGCGGCGTCCTTGGCGGTCAGCCGGGTGCCGTCGTTGAAATGGGCCTGGGGTCGCAGGAAGAACCGGTAGGTCAGGCCGTCCTGGCTGATCTCGACGGCGCGAGCAACGAGCCCATAGAGCGCGTCGGGCTCGTCCAGCGCCCTCACCATCAGGGTGTCGAAGGTGAGGTTCATCCCCGCCGCGCCGTTGCCGCGGAAGACGTAGGCGTTCAGCGTGTCGAAGGTGTCGAAGGCCTGGTTGCCGAAGGTCTGCGTGAGTTGCGCGGAGAAGCTGCCGCCACGGGGAGCTTCGGGGTTCACGTAGTCGAAATTCGGAAAGTCAGCGGGGTATTTGAGCTCGCCAAAGCTCGACAGGCCGTGCGTGATACGCGCCTCGGCGGCACGAGACCGATGCGGCAGCACGCCCGCAGCGGTGAAGGCGCCGGCACCGATCAGGAGGTCGCGCCGGCTCGTCTGCATGATCCCGTCATCGCGATCCGCAAGCAAAGCATCCCGGGGCAACACCCGCGACCCCACCTCGTTGGGTCTGCATTGCTTCGCTTCGCTCGCAATGACCGGAATGCGCTCGACGGGCACCTTGCTCAACGCGGCGCCCCCGTCTTGGCGGCGAGCGTATCGTCGTACCACCAGATCGTGGGAAAGCCGGAGCCGCCGTATTTCGGCAGCACCTTCGGGCGCGAGAAGCGGTTCCAGTGGATCGTCCGCGTCACCGGGGACGACCATTGCGGCAGCACGTAGTTGTGGGCCAGCAGCACGCGGTCGAGGGCGTGGGTCGCCGCGATCTGGCTCTCGCGATCGGTGGCGTAGACCACCTTTTCGATCAGGGCGTCGATGGCCGGGTCCTTGATGCCGGCGAGGTTGCGCGTGCCCGGCTTGTCGGCGGCGGCCGAGCCCCAGAACTCGCGCTGCTCGTTGCCGGGCGAAAGGGATTCCGGCCAATTCGAGGTGGTGATGTCGAACTCGTAGCCGCGCATCCGGTTCTGGTACTGCGCCTGGTCAATCACCCGGATCGAGCTCTGGATGCCGATCAGCTTGAGCTGCGCAGCGAAGGGCAGGATCACCCGCTCGAACACGTTCTGGAACTCCAGAAATTCGACGGTGAGCGCTTCGCCGCTGGTCTTGTTGACCATCTGGCCGCCCTTCAGCTCGTAGCCGGCCTCGCGCAGCAACTTCACCGCCTCGCGCAGGTTGGCGCGCACCGCCTCGGGGGTGACGTTGACCGGGTTCTTGTAGCGCTCGGTGAAGACGCTGGCCGGGATCTTGTCCTTCAGGCTCTCCAGCAGATCCTTCTCCTTGCCCTCGGGCAGGCCCTGCGAGGCGGCGAGCTCGGAGCCGTAGAAGAAGGAATCGATCCGGCTGTATAGCCCGTAGAAAAGCTGCCGGTTCATCTCCTCGAAATTCATGGCGAGGTTGAAGGCCCGGCGGACACGCTCGTCCTTGAACTTGTCCTTGCGCAGGTTGAACACGAAGGCCTGCATGATGCCGGTGCCGCGACCTGGGAATTCCTCCTTGATCAGGCGGCCTTCCTTCACGGCTGGGAAGTCGTCGTAGGCTGTCGCCCAGTTGCGGGCGATGTTCTCGGTGCGGAAGTCGTAGAGGTCGCCTTTCAGCGCCTCCAGCAGCACCGAGCCATCGCGAAAATACTCGAAGCGCACGGTCTGGAAGTTGTTGCGCCCGACATTCACGGCCACGTCCTTGGCCCAGTAATCCGCGACGCGCTCGTAGATCGCGCTGCGGCCGGCATCGATCTTGGCCAGCTTGTATGGCCCCGAGCCCAGCGGCAGCTCCAGGGTGGTCTGGGTAGCGTCCCGCGGCTTGCCGCTGGCGTCCTTGCCCGTCCACCAGTGCCTGGGCAGCACCTGCATCTGGCCGAGCACCTGCGGCAGTTCGCGATTGCCGGCCTCATCGAAGCGGAAGGTGACCTCACGCTCGGCTGTCTTTTCGGCCTTCGAGACGCTCTGGTAATAAGCGGAATAGAATGGGCTGTTGGCCTTCAGCGTGTCGAAGGACCAGATCACGTCGTCCGGCGTGATCGGCTGGCCGTCATGCCACCTGGCCTCCGGGCGCAGGCGATAGGTGACGGATTTGCCGTCCTCGGCAATGCGCACGCCCTCCGCGATCAGGCCGTAGGAGGAGAACGGTTCGTCGCCCGAATCCTCCATCAGCGAGTCATAGATCTGGGTGATCCCGCCCTCGAGGTCCCCCTTCAGCCCGTTGACGATGTAATTGAGGTTGTCGAAGCCGCCCTGGGCTCCGAGCCGAACGAGGCCGCCCTTAGGAGCAGCCGGGTCGGCATAGTCGAAGTGCTTGAAATCGGCCGGGTATTTCGGGTCGCCGAGCAGCGTCAGCGCGTGGCGCCAGGTGCCGGGCGCCTCCTGGGCCGAGACCTGAGCCGCGCCCCCCTGCGCTGCAGCGTTGCGGGCGGCGGCGACGGCCAGAGCTCCGATGAGGAAGCTACGGCGTCCGATCACGGCGGGTGCTGTCACGGTCGAGCGGTCTCCCGGTCTCTCTCGCGGCAGGCGTGCCGCGTGGGTCGGGCGACGTTCTAGGACGGAGGCCGGCCCGAGGCCAACCCGACGCGTGCGCGCAGGGTGGACTTCGGACGGGGCTGCGCGCTTACCTGCTTACTGCTGAGCCGGCTTCTCGTCGGCAGGCTTCTGCTCGACCGGCTTGTCGGCAGGCTTGGCATCCGCAGGCTTGGCATCCGCAGGCTTGGCATCGCCGGCAGGCTTGGCGTCATCCGCCTTCTTCTCGCCCTCGGCCGGCTTGGATTCGGGCTTCGCCTCGTCTGCCTTCTTCTCGGGCTCGGCAGGCTTGTCGGCCGGCTTCGCCTCCGCGGGCTTGGCGTCTGCAGGCTTGGCGTCTGCAGGCTTGGCATCTGCAGGCTTGGCATCTGCAGGCTTCTTGGCATCCGCCGGTTTGTCGGCAGGCTTCGCGTCGGGCTTCTTGTCACCCTCGGCCTTCTTGTCAGCCTCTGCGGGAGCCTTCTTGTCGCCTTCGGCGGGCTTGGCCGCGTCGTCCTTCTTGCCCTCTTCCTTCTTGTCCGCGGCCGGAAGCGGCTTCGGGCTGTCGGCGAGGGTGTGCAGGTAGGCGATGACGTTGGCGCGGTCGGTCGGGGAGGAGATGCCCTGGAAGGCCATCTTGGTGCCCTTCACATACTCGCCGGGCTTGGTCAGGAAGTGATCGAGGTCCTCGTAGCTCCAGTCGCCGCCCTTGGTCTTCATGGCGTCGGAATAGCCGAAGCCCTCGTGCGAGCCTTTCTTGCGGCCGACGACCTCCCAGAGGTCCGGACCCATCTTGTTGGGGCCGCCCTTCTCGAAGCTGTGACAGGCCTGGCAGGCCTTGGTGCCGCCCTTGCCCTTTTCGGCATCGGCGCTGGCGAGGCGGGTCGCGATCGAGTCCCCAGCACCCGCAGCCTCGCCGCCGCCTGCCGGCGCGGCGCCGTGCTCTCCGCCCTCCTTGCCACCACCCGGCAGGGCATAGCCCGCGGTGCCGGCGGGCTTCGGCGTGTAGATCAGTTCGGCGAGAAAACCCGTCCCGAAGGCGAACAGCAGGGTCCCGAGCACCGCGCCCGCGACCTTGTTGATCTCGAAGGAGTCCATTCTCGCCAGCTCCGCGCAGGGTCCGGGACCCGGCCTATCGATGGTCCGAAGGCAAGCCGCCGGACTTTGGAGGATTTCGAAGGTGCTTAGCCGCAAGCCCCCGTTCCTGACAATGGCCGAGCACGTCGCGAAGGGTCGCATCACGCGGAATTGGTGGCCATCGGTGTGGGCGAGCCGACCGATGACACTCCGGCTCGCGCAGGCGTTCCATGACAAGGTCAGCCGCCGCTGTTAAGCACCGGCCTTCCGCGGCGTTGCCCGCGCCTTCGATCGAACCATGTCCGATCCGCTCGTCCTGATTCCCGCCCGCCTCGCCGCGACGCGCCTGCCGAACAAGCCGCTCGCCGAGATCGCTGGGGAGCCGATGATCGTGCATGTCTGGCGCCGCGCCATGGAGGCCGGCATCGGCCCCGTCGTGGTCGCCACCGACACCCCCGACATCGCCGCCGTGATCGAGGCGCAGGGCGGCCTCGCCGTGATGACGCGCGTCGACCATGCCAGCGGCTCGGACCGGCTCGCCGAGGCTCTCGAGATCGTCGACCCCGACGGCCGCCACGACGTCGTCGTGAACGTCCAGGGCGACCTTCCGACCATCGACCCGTCGGTGATCGGTGCCGTGCTGCCGCCCCTCGCCGACCCCTTCGTGGACATCGCGACGCTCTGTGCGGTGATCACGGAGGCCGAGGAGGCTGAGAATCCGAACGTCGTGAAGCTCGTCGGCCACAACGTCGGCCCCAACCGCCTGCATGCGCTGTATTTCACGCGGGCTCGCGCGCCCTGGGGCGAAGGCCCGCTGTTTCACCACATCGGACTCTATGCCTACCGGCGAAAGGCACTGACCCGCTTCGTCTCCCTGCCGCAGGGTGAGCTCGAAAGGCGCGAGAAGCTGGAGCAGCTGCGCGCCCTCGAAACGGGCATGCGCATCGACGCCATGATCGTCGACGACCTTCCGCTCGGCGTCGATACCCCCGCCGATCTCGACCGTGCCCGCACGCTGCTGACGCGTCGGCGGCTCAACTGACCGAAGCCTTCAGACCATGACCGACAAGACCATCGCCTATCAGGGCGAGCCCGGCGCCAACTCGCACATCATCTGCGCCCAGGCCTATCCCGATTGGGCCTCGCTGCCCTGTGCCACCTTCGAGGACGCGTTCGCGGCCGTGACCGAGGGGCGCGCGGCGCTCGCGATGATCCCGATCGAGAACTCGATCGCCGGTCGCGTCGCCGACATCCACCACCTGTTGCCGCATTCGCCGCTGCACATCATCGCCGAGCACTTCCTGCCGATCCGCTTCCAGTTGATGGCGATGCCGGGGGTGAAGATCGAGGACCTGCGCAGTGTACACAGCCACGTCCACGCGCTGGGCCAGTGCCGCCGCGTGATCCGCCGGCTCGGCTTGAAGCCGGTGGTGGCCGGCGATACCGCCGGCGCGGCCCGCGAACTGGCCGAGGCCCGCGACCCGACCCGCGCGGCGCTCGCTCCGGCGCTAGCGGCGGACGTCTACGGGCTGGAGATTCTGGAGAGGGACGTCGAGGACGAGGCCGACAACACCACCCGCTTCGTGGTCTTCTCGCCCGAGCATGGACCGACCGTGCCGATGGGGACGGAAACTGTGACCAGCTTCGTTTTTCGGGTGCGCAATATACCAGCCGCGCTCTACAAAGCGCTGGGGGGATTCGCCACCAACGGCGTCAACATGACGAAGCTCGAAAGCTACATGGTCGAAGGGCGGTTCACCGCCACGCAATTCTACGCCGAAGTGGACGGACACCCGAACGATCCGGCACTGGTGCGCGCCCTGGACGAGCTCCGCTATTTCTCGCGCGAGTTGCGGATCATCGGGACCTACCCGGCTCACCCATTCCGAGCGACGACGCGGCAAGCGGCGGAATAGGCCTGCCGTCATGACGGACCGTTCCGCATGACCGCCGGATTCGGATCGACCAGCGCAGCCGAACCAAGCCCATCGTCGCATTCCCGGCTGGTCCTCGTGCTGGCGGCGGCCGGCTTCGCCAGCAGCTTCGCCCTGCGCTCGGCAGAGCCTCTCGTCGGCGTGCTCGCGCGTGACCTGGAGAGCGACCCGCACACGGTGGCCCTCCTGTCTGCTGCCTTCGCGCTGCCCTATGCGCTGATCCAACCGATCCTCGGCCCCGTGGGCGATGCCCTGGGCAAGGAACGTGTGCTCGTCGCCGTCCTCGCCGCCCTGACCGTCGCCCTGATCGGCTGCTCGGCTGCACCAAATCTCGAGCTTCTCTTCGGACTGCGCATGATCGCAGGCGCCGCGGCCGGCGGTTGCATCCCGTTGTCCCTGGCGATGCTCGGAGACCGGGTGCCGATCGCGCAGCGCCAGGTCGCGATCAGCCGATTTCTCGTCGCGGTGATCCTCGGCCAGCTCCTGGGCTCGACTTTCGCCGGTCTGATCGAGGCCTTTGTCGGTTGGCGCGGGGTCTTCGCCTCAACCGGCATCGTCGCGGCGCTCGGCTGCGCCACCACGCTGTTCGGCTTCGACAAGGACAATCGGGCGCCCCCTAGGCCGATCGAGGTCCGGCAGGCCATCGCGCGCTATGGTTCGCTCATCGCCAATCCGCGGGCGCGGCTTCTATTCTCTGCGGTTTTCGTCGAGGGCGTCGCGATCTTCGGCGTGCTGCCCTACATCGCACCGCTGCTGGCCGCCCGCGGAGAGGGAGGTCCACGCGAGGCCGGCCTGGTGCTTGCCGGCTTTGCGGTGGGAGGCCTGCTCTATTCGCTGATGGTACCGCTGATGCTGCGCTTCCTCGGCATCTACCGAATGCTGATTGTCGGCGGCGCCATCTGTGCCGTCGCCTTGCTGATCGTCGGGCTCGCCGGCAACTGGCCGGTTGATTGCGCGGCCTTCGTCGGCCTCGGCCTCGGCTTCTACATGCTGCACAACACCTATCAGGTGCAGGTGACGGAGCTTTCCTCGACGGCGCGGGCCTCGGCGGTCGCCCTGCACGCCTTCTCGTATTTCTGCGGGCAGGCCATCAGCGTCGCCATCTTCGGCTTCACGCTGGAGCATCTTGGGCAGTTCCCGGCCTTGTCGCTCTGCGCAGCGGTGATCTTTGCCGTGGGCGTGGTGACCTCGATCCGGTTGGCGCTGCGCCCGAAGGCTGCCTAACCGAGAGCGGTTGATCAGTCGGCGATCACGCTCGGATAGCGTTGCGCCAACCCACTCCGCGTCGCCTCGGCCCAGCCGCGCGTCCGCTGTGCCCGTGGCGTGTCGAGCGGAATGGCGGCAACGAGGCTCGCCGGGCGGCCGGAGAGCAGCAGCAGCCGGTCGGCGATCTCGATGGCCTCGTCGACGTTGTGGGTGACCATCAATACGCTTGTGCCGAAGCGCGCCACTGCCTGGACCACGAGGCCACGAAGTCCCGCGGCCGCCGCATCGTCGAGCGAGACGAATGGCTCGTCGAGGACGAGGATGCGCGGCTCCTGGGCCAAGGCGCGGGCCAGGGAGACGCGGCGCTGCATGCCCAGCGAGAGCGCACCCGGATAGCGCGAGCGCCACGGCGTCAGCCCGAGGGATTCGAACAGATCATCGAGATTTTTTGCCCGTTCGGGTCGTGGGAGCGCCAAGCGCACGTTCTGCTCGACGGTGCGCCAGGGCAGCAAGCGCGGGTCCTGAAACACCATGGCGATGCCGGCCTCGGCCGGATCGGGCGCGACGCTGCCCTCGTAGTCGGCGTCGAGGCCGAGGAGGATGCGCAAGGTCGTGGTCTTGCCGGCGCCCGAGGGGCCGATCAGGCAGGTGATCTCCCGTGGGCCGACATCGAAGGCGAGGTTGCGCACCGCCTCCACCGGCTCAGTGCCTGCGCGGCGATAGACCTTCTTTGCGATGGCGACCCGCAGCAGCGGCTCACTCACCTCGGTCAGCGCTGCGGCAATCTCAGCGCCAGCGGCGGACATGGGCATCGATCGGCTGGAGGATCAGGGTGTCGATCGCGAGCATCACGGTCATGAAGACGAGGCTGTAGCCGATCACCGCCGTGACGTCGAAGAGCTGGAAATAGTAGTTGATGGCAAAGCCCACGCCGTTCGGCCGGCCGATCAGCTCCACCACCAGAACGATCTTCCAGGCGAGCGAGATGCCCGAGCGTGCCGCTGCGATCACGAAGGGCTGGAGCTGCGGCACGAGAACGTTGCCGATCCAGGTGCGCCTGTCGAAGCGATAGCTCGCAGCCATCTCCTCCAGGCCGGGATCAAGCCCGCGAGCACCCTCGCGCATGATCACCGCGACGTTCGGCAGCTTGTTCAACGCCACCGCGACGATCGCCGCCGTCTCGGTGAGCCCGAGCCAGACATAGGCGAGCACGGTGATGACCAGGGCCGGAGTATTGAGGATGACGAGCAGCGGCGTGTCGAGGATCTGGTCGGCCCATTTCGAGCGACCGAGCACGATGCCGAGCAAGCCGCCGAGGCTCATGGCGATCACGAAGGAGACGGCCACGCGCGCCAGCGTCACACCGACATTGGTGAACAGGTCGCCCTTCTCGGCTTCGCGGATAACGAAGGCGAGCACGGCGCTGGGCGCGGGCAGCGTGCGCACATCCGCGTAAACGGACACGGCCTGCCACAGCACCAGCAGTACGACGAGCGAAACGAGACGCGTGAGGAGAGCCATCAGCGCGTCAGCGGCTCCGGACGAGGCGTGAGATCACGAACTCAACCCTTGCCCGTCGCATCGAGATAGAGGTTCGGTGGCAGGGTCTTACCGGTGCCGACGAGCTGCTCGCCACCCGTGCGAACCAGCGTCGAGAAGATCTGCTCGCCATCGGCCCGTTCGGCGTCGACGGATCGACGCGGCACGCCGGCGAGAAAGTCGCGCTTGAGTACCTCGAAGGTCGCATCGTCCTCCGCTGCCATCAGCGGCCGCACGATGCTCCAGGCCTCGGGCTCATTGGCAAGGATGTCCTTCGCCGTGCGCGAGGCGCGAGCGAAGCCCTTCACCGCCTCGGGGCGCTGATCGACGGTCTCGCCCTCGAACAGGTAGCCGATCAGCGAGACCGCACCCTTGGCGCCGAAGGCCCGCATGACGTCGTCGGCACTGATCAGGCGCTTGAATCCCTTGGCCTCAAGACGTGCGCAATACTGCCAATAGAGCAAAGCAGCATCGAGTTCGCCGGTCTCGAGCTTCTGCGCGAGGAGCGGCGGTGCGCCGAAGGCGAGCTGGGCATTGTGCTCGAGGTCGATGTCGCCGGTCTCACGGCCCTGCGCCTTCAGCAGCACCCAGCTCTTGTCGAGGGCGCCGCCCGCCACCCCGAGCCGCTTGCCCGAGAGGTCCTTCAGCCCTTTGATCGGACTGTCGGCGGGCACCATCACAGCGCCCTCGGTGGTCGAATAGGGCAGGAACTTCACGTTGCGGCCCTCGCTGCGCAGCCGCGCCGCCCAGATCAGGTCGCCGACGATGGTGTCGAGCCGGTTGCCTTGAAAGGCGATGCGCGCAGCGTCGTTCCCGGCGAGCTTGACCAGCTCCAGGGTGAAGCCATTCGCCTCGTCGAGCTTCCGCGCTTTGATGACGGCCGCTTCCCAGGAGGCGGTGCCGAAGGGGAGGACGCCGAGCTTGATCGTGTCGGAGGCCGCACGCGCCGGCAGGATGGCCGGAAGCGGCCAGAGCGCTGCGGTCGCGAGCAATCCGCGCCGTGACAACATGGGCGGCTTCTCCCTAGACCGTCGGGGACCGATCATCCGACCCTGCTGGCCGAACGCAATCTCTTGAATTTCAAATAAGGTTTCGCTTTCACGCCGTCCACAGCGCAGAGGCTCTACGGGGCTGCGGCAAATGCCGTACCCGGACGCCGCACCGGAGGACGGTTGCGCCGTCCTGGAACGCGGCGCAAGCTTCGTGCGAGACGGATCACGATACGAGGAGAGACGAGCATGGCCAAGGCGACGGTCTTCGACGACGCGCAGGTTGAGGAGCAGCTGAAGACCGAGCTGCCGACTTGGCGCTTGGAGGATGGCTGGATCCGGCGGACCTACAAAACGGCCGGCTGGAAGGGCACACTGATGATCATCAACACCGTCGGCCACCTCGCCGAGGCCGCCTTCCACCATCCCGACATCACCGCTTCCTACGCCTGGGTCGAGGTTCGGCTCATGAACCATGCGGCCAAGGGCATCACCGAATCTGACTTCGCCCTGGCGAAGAAGATCGAGGACGTGGTGATGTGGCAGCCCGGCAAGGAAGACGGGCCACTCTCCGGCACGCCGGACGACCCGCGCTTTGCCTACATCAAATATGAGAAATAGCCGGCTATTTTCCTGCTCATCGCGTCATCCCGGAGCGCGGAAGGCGAGCCCGGAATGACGGAGTGGTCCTTCAGTCGAGCGCAGTCACGACGATGGCATCGTCGACGAGCCGGGCATGGACCGCCTGCCCCCAATGCTTCTGCCCGAGGTCGTCGGCAGTCTTGTAGAGCCCGTCGATCGCGATGAGTTCGGGCTCGAAGCGACGGGCGACGATGCGGGCATTGGCGTCCCCCACGGCTCCGGCAATGGCGCGTCCACGCAGCGCGCCATAGACGTGGATGGAGCCGCCGGCGATGATCTCGGAGCCCGAGGCGACCGAGCCCATCACGGTGACGTCCCCTTCGAGGTGCTGCACCACCTGCCCGGACCGGACCGGCTGATCGAGCACCAGCGAGCGCGCCCGCGTCGTCGGCTTGGCGGCCGCCGGAGCCGGCGCGGCGGGAGCCGATGAGGCAACGTTGGCATTGCCCTCGGGCACGGTGACGTCATCGGCCGGTTTCCCTCCCGTCAGCGGGGGCGGGAAGCCGGGGCCGAGTGCCGTCGGGCCGATGCCCTCGATGCCCAGAATGGTGATGCTGCGCTTGGCGAGTTCGGCGCAAAGCTCGGTGAGATCCGAGCGGTCGAAACTCAGGCCCGTCACGTCGAGGATCAGCGCCCGCACCGTGAGGAAGGCTGGTGCGCGCTGCTTGAGCGCATCGAGCTCATCGAGCCACTGCGCGATCGGCGGAACCGGTGCCAGCACCATCGCCAGGAACGAGCGCCCACGGAAGCGGATCGGCGGGCGAGAGGTGTCAGGGCCGGTCAAGGCAGTATCCGCTGAGGGTCGAGGACGGGTGGGCCATCCGTCCTTATAGCAGGTTGCACGCCGCACCCGTGGCCGCGACGCCCCGTCAACACGTTTCCGTCGTGGCTTTTTCCTCTCGGAGAGTCGGCATGCGCACGGGTGCCTTGCCGGATGCGACGGCTGTCTCTATTGCAGCGCGACACGATTTAGCCTGCCCGCCCGACATCGAGGGCCGCATGACGCGGCCCCCGCCCTGTCGGGCTCGACCCGTTTCGGACCTTATTCCCGATGAAGCTGCGCAACATCGCCATCATCGCCCACGTCGACCACGGCAAGACCACGCTCGTCGACAAGCTGCTCCAGCAGTCGGGCACCTTCCGCGAAAACCAGCGCGTCGAAGAACGGGCGATGGACTCCAACGACCTGGAGAAGGAACGCGGCATCACCATCCTGGCCAAGGCGACCTCGGTCGTCTGGAAGGACACCCGCGTCAACATCGTCGACACCCCCGGCCACGCCGATTTCGGCGGCGAGGTTGAGCGCATCCTGTCGATGGTCGACGGCGTGATCGTGCTGGTGGACGCCGCCGAGGGCCCGATGCCGCAGACCAAGTTCGTGGTCGGCAAGGCGCTCAAGATCGGCCTGCGCCCGATCGTGGCGATCAACAAGGTCGACCGGCCGGACGCCCGTATCAACGAGGTAGTCAACGAGGTGTTCGACCTCTTCGCCGCCCTCGACGCCACCGACGAGCAGCTCGACTTCCCGATCCTCTACGGCTCGGGCCGCTCCGGCTGGATGAACACAGCGCCGGAGGGCGACCAGTCCGAGGGCCTCGCCCCGCTCTTCGACCTCGTGCTCCAGCACGTGCCGCAGGCGAAGACCGAGGACGGCCCGTTCCGCATGCTCGGCACGCTGCTCGAGGCCAATCCGTTCCTCGGACGCATCATCACCGGGCGGATCGCATCCGGCACGGTGAAGCCGAACCAGTCGATCAAGGTCCTCGATCGTACCGGCAAGGTCGTCGAGACCGGGCGCGTCTCCAAGATCCTGGCCTTCCGCGGCCTCGAGCGCGCCCCGATCGACGTGGGCGAGGCCGGCGACATCGTCTCCATCGCGGGCCTGCTCAAGGGCACCGTGGCCGACACCTTCTGCGACCCGCAGGTCAACGAGCCGATCCAGGCCCAGCCGATCGATCCGCCGACCGTGACCATGTCCTTCATCGTCAACGATTCGCCGCTCGCCGGCACCGAGGGCGACAAGGTCACGAGCCGCATGATCCGCGACCGCCTGTTCAAGGAGGCCGAGGGCAACGTCACGCTCAAGATCGAGGAAGCCGCCGACAAGGATTCGTTCTACGTCTCCGGCCGCGGCGAGTTGCAGCTCTCGATCCTGATCGAGACCATGCGCCGCGAGGGCTTCGAGATCGCGGTCTCGCGTCCGCGCGTCGTCCTGGAGAAGGACGAGGATGGCAGCACGCTGGAGCCGGTCGAGGAGGTCGTGATCGACGTCGACGAGGAGTATTCCGGCGTCGTCGTGCAGAAGATGTCCGAGCGCAAGGCCGAGATGATCGAGATGCGTCCGTCGGGCGGCGATCGCCTTCGCCTCGTCTTCCACGCCCCGACCCGCGGCCTCATCGGCTACCAGGGCGAGTTGATGACCGACACGCGCGGCACGGCCATCATGAACCGCCTGTTCAAGGCCTACGAAGCCTTCAAGGGCGAGATCGCCGGCCGCCGCAACGGCGTGTTGATCTCGAACGACAAGGGCGAGGCCGTGGCCTACGCCATGTGGAACCTGGAAGACCGCGGCCCGATGATGATCGAGCCCGGCGCCAAGGTGTACCAGGGCATGATCGTCGGCGAGCACAACCGCGAGAACGACCTCGAAGTGAACGTGCTTAAGGGCAAGAAGCTCACCAACATCCGCACCACCTCGAAGGACGAGGCCGTGCGCCTGACGCCGCCGATCCGGATGACGCTGGAGAAGTCGCTGGCCTGGATCCAGGACGACGAGCTGATGGAAGTCACGCCGAAGTCCATCCGCCTGCGCAAGACCCACCTCGACCCGAACGACCGCAAGCGGTTCGAGCGCTCGAAGGAAGCCTGACGGGCTGAGCGTCCCGCTAGAGACGAGCAAAACGAAACGGCCCGGGGCAATACCGCCTCGGGCCGTTTCGTTTCGGCTTACCGGTTGATCATCGCCATGCCCGGCGCGGTATAGCGCGCGCCGACTACGGCCTCGCGCGGGATCGCAGCCTCGATCTCGGACAGCTCGGCAGCGCTCAGTGCGATGTCCGCCGCTGCAACGTTCTCTTCGAGCCGCGAGATCTTCCGGGTGCCCGGAATCGGTACGATCGCATCGCCCTGGTGCAGCACCCAGGCGAGCGCGAGCTGCGCGGTCGTCACGCCCTTCGCGTCGGCGATCTTTTCGAGCGTCGCCACCAGCGCGAGGTTGGCCGCCAGCGCATCGCCCTGGAAGCGCGGCGAAGTGCGACGGTAATCGTCTTCCGGCAGGTTGCTGAGATCCTTCAGCGCGCCCGACAGGAAGCCCCTGCCCAGCGGCGAATACGGCACGAACCCGATGCCGAGCTCCTTGCAGGTCGGCAGCACGGCGGCCTCGGGGTCGCGTGTCCAGAGAGAATATTCGCTTTGCACGGCGCTCACCGGCTGCACGGCATGAGCGCGGCGGATGGTGTCGGCGCTCGGCTCCGAGAGGCCGAAGGCGCGCACCTTGCCGGCCTTGATCAGCTCGCCGACCGCGCCGGCCACGTCCTCGATCGGAACGTTCGGGTCGACGCGGTGCTGGTAGAACAGGTCGATATGGTTGATGCCGAGCCGCTTCAACGAGGCATCGGCGACCTGCTTGATGTGCTCCGGGCGGCTGTCGAGCCCGGCGATGCGGCTCAGACCCTTGCCCTCGGGGCTGATGTCGAAGCCGAACTTGGTGGCGATGACGACCTTGTCGCGCAGGCCCCTCAGCGCCTTTCCGACGACCTCCTCGTTCTCATAGGGGCCGTAGACTTCCGCCGTGTCGAACAGGGTGACGCCGACCTCGACCGCGCGGCGCAGGGTATCGATCGCCCCCGCCTCGTCCTGGCCGCCGTCATAGACACCGGTGAACCCCATGCAGCCGAGGCCGATGGCGCCGACGTTGAGGTCCTTTCCGAGCTGACGTTGTTGCATGCCGTTTCTCCTGGCTCGTCGAATGCCAGGGTAGATACGGCCATGGTGTCATCCGGATAATTCGTGCAATCCTGCACGAGCTGTTCGATTTGATGCATCAATGCCGCGCGCCGACCTTGCTGCCCTTTCCGTCTTCGCGACCGTCGCCGAAAGGTGCAGTTTTCGCGCGGCAGCACGTGAGCTCGGCCTGTCACCCTCGGCCGTCAGCCATGCGGTCAGCGCCCTGGAAGCGCGTCTCGGCGTCCGCCTGCTGGCCCGCACCACCCGAAGCGTCGCTCCGACCGAGGCCGGGCGCGCCCTCCTGCGCGAGCTTCAGCCGGCGCTTGCCGGGATCGACGCAGCCGTCGGGCAGGCGATGGAGAGCGGCGCGAATCCGTCCGGGCTGCTACGCATCACCGTGCCCCGCTCCGTGGTGGAGGTGCTCATCATGCCGCGCCTCGGCGATTTCGTGCGCGCCTATCCCGGCATTGCGGTGGAGTTTCATGCCGAGAATGGCCTGATCGACATCGTCGCGCAGGGTTTCGATGCGGGCCTGCGGTTCGGCGAGAGCCTGAACAGCGAGATGATCGCCGTTCCCTTCGGGCCACGCCAGCAGCGTCTCGTCGCCATCGGCGCCCCGAGCCTATTGGCGGAACGCCCGCCCCCACGCCATCCGCGCGATCTCGTCGATCATCCCTGCCTCGCCATGCGGCTGACGAGCGGTGCGCTCTACGCCTGGGAGATGGAAAAGGACGGCGAGGCCATCGACGTCGCCGTGACCGGCCCGCTGATCTTCAACGACAATCGCCTGATCCTCGCCGCGGTGATCCAGGGCCTGGGCTTCGGCTTCATTCTGGAAGGCCTCGCCGCGCCGGCCATCGAGCGCGGGGAGATCGTGCGGATCATGGAGGATTGGTGCCCGATCTTTCCCGGCTTCTTCCTCTACTATCCGAGCCGGCGGCAGATGCGGCCGGCTTTGCGCGCCTTCATCGACTTCTTCTCGGAGGCCGCAAAGCCCTCTTCGGAGCGTGGGCTTGCTTGACAGTCCGGCGCACCGGCCAAGATCACTCGCGCCACCTCCTCTCCGCCGGAGCCCCCATGACCGACCCCAGTCGTCGCGCCCTCATCGCCGGAAGCGCAGGCGCGTTGCTCGGCGGAGGGCTGATCGCCGCCCCGAGCGCCGCGCAGAACCTCGTCGAGGGGCCCGACAACTGGGCGACGATGAACCGGGCCGAGCGCGATGCCGCCTACAACAACTCGGCAGCCGTGCCGGAGAGCGCCGGCATGATCGATCGCTGGAACGCCGCCTCGGCCGACCTGCGCAAGCAGCACAAGGACACGGTCGATCTCCCCTACGGCAAAGGCGAACGCAATCGCTGGGACCTGTTTCCGGCCAAGGATCCGAAGGCGCCGTGCTTCGTCTTCGTCCACGGTGGGTATTGGCAGGCACGCTCGCGCGAGAGCTTCGCCTGCCTCACGGACGGCGTGCGCGAGGCCGGGATGTCCGCTGCTCTGCCGGGCTATACGCTCGCGCCCGACGCCACCCTCTCGCAGATCCTCGCCGAGCTGATCTCGGCGCTCGATTGGCTGGGCAAGGAGGGTCCGGCGCACGGCATCGAGGGGCCGGTGATCATCTCCGGATGGTCGGCGGGCGGCCATCTCGCCGCGCGGCTGCTGCCACATCCGAGCGTGCGGGCCGGCCTCGCCATATCCGGTGTCTTCGAGCTGGCCCCTCTGCGCGACACCTATCTCAACGAGAAGCTCAAGCTGACTGACGAGGAGGTGGCGAACCTCTCTCCGCTCCGCTTGCCTGCCGTCGAGAAGCCGCTGACCCTGGCCTACGGCACCGCTGAGCTGTCGCCCCTCGTCGAGAATTCGCGCGTCTTCCACGCTTTCCGCGCCGCGCAGCATGCCCCCGGTGCGCTGATCCCCGTGCCGAAAGCCAACCACTTCACCGTGCTTGACGCGCTGCGCCCGCGCGACGGCCTGCTCGCGCGGGCGGCGATCGATCTCGCCTACGGTCTCTGATCAGGCTTAAACCGGCTTCAGGTCAGCGGCGCCTCGATCCGGCAGACCACACCAGTCGGCTCGAAGGCGATCTCGACCGTGCCGTCGAGGTCGCGCGCCAGGCTGCGCTCGATCAACCGAGAGCCGAAGCCGCGCCGCGTAGGCTTCACGACGGGCGGCCCGTCCTGCTCCTGCCAAGTGAAGCTCAGACGCGGGTCGTGCCCGTGTGTGTCCTCAGACGACCAAGCGATGGTGACGAATCCGGCTTGGCTGGAGAGGGCGCCGTACTTCACGGCATTGGTGGCAAGCTCCTGCAACGCCATCGCGATGGCGAGCGACATACGCGGGTTGACGCGCACGTCCGGCCCCGTCACCCGGAAGCGCCGGCCGTCGCGGTCGCGAAACGGTGCGATCGCCTGGGCCACGACGTCGTGGAGATCGGCCCCGTCCCAGTTCTCGCGGGTGAGCACGTCGTGAGCGCGCGAGAGGGCGAGCAGGCGCTGCTCCAGCGCCTCGTTGGCCTGAGTGGTATCGTCGGCGTTGCGCAGGGTTTGCATCGCGATCGACTGCACAGTGGCGAGCGTATTCTTCACCCGGTGGTTCAGCTCGTCGATCAGCAGCCGTTGGTGTTCGGCGGCAACCTTCTCGGCGGCGAGCATCACCTTGAGCCGCGCCTCGCCGAGGCGAAGGTCTTCCAGACGCCCGCGGGCCTCGTACTGACGGCGGCGGCCGCGCAGGGCGGCCTGCACCATGCTGATCAGGGTGGTCGGGTGGAACGGGCGCTCCAGGAAGCTGGTGTTGCCGAAGACTTCGGAGAGTCGAGCGGCCGCGGGGTTCCGCTCGACGCCGCCGCCGTGCCCCGTCAGGACGATGAAGGGAATGTCGGACCAGGCCGGCTGGGCCGCGATCCATCGGCTGATGCCGGCGAGATCCGCCGTGCGTACCGCCTCCTCGGTGACGAGCACCATGCCGGCGATCTCCTCGAGACCGCGTTGCAGGGCCGATATATCCTCGCAGATCAAAGCACGCAGATCCGCCTCCCGGAGCAGGGCGGCGGCGATCGCGGCGTCACGCCCGAGGGGGGCAAGTATCAGCACCCTCTCGGAATTCGGATTTCCTGGAGCGGTCACGGCGTCGCATTATCCAGGAGCGGAACGCTCTCCTTGACCAATTCGGGAACCCCGCGAAACACGCCCTGAAACTCCTTGAGCGGTTCGCCGACCCGCAGGCCGTCATCGCCGATGCGGTATTCGCGAATCGTATCCTCGTGCGCTCCGGTCCGCTTCTTCACGACCGAGATCGCCCGGCGCACTTGCCCTGTCGCTTCGAAGTAGCGCAGCAGGATCACCGTGTCGGCGAGGTAGGTGACGTCGACGGGCGCCTTCATGTTGTCGCCGAGGAGCCCGTGCTGGGCCACCGTCACGAAGGTCGTCGCCCCCTGACGGTTCAGGTATTGCAGCAATTCGTGGATGTGGAGGATCAGAGCGCCCTCCTCCGGCATCGCCGCCTGGTAGCCGTTGAGGCTGTCGATCACGACGGTCTTGGCCTGCAACTCGTCGACCACGCTGCGGACCTTGTGGGCGAACTCTCCCGGCGAAAGCTCGGCCGCGTCGACCTGCTCGATCACCAGTTGGCCGCTGTCGCGCTTCGCTTCGAGATCGAAGCCCATGACCCGCGTGCGCTCCAGCAGCAGGCCGAGTTCCTCGTCGAAGATGAACATCGCGGCCCGCTCGCCGCGCGCCACCGCCGCGCAGACGTATTGGATCGAGAACAGCGATTTGCCGGTTCCCGCCGGTCCCAGGATCAGAGTACTCGATCCAGTATGGACGCCCCCGCCGAGCAGGGCATCGACCTCGGGAATGCCGCAGGTCAGCGGAACGCGCTCGAACGCCGTCTTGTGTTCCAGGGAGACGAGGCGTGGGAACACCCGGATACCCCCTGTCGTGATGGTGAAATCGTGGTTGCCGCCACGGAAGCGCTGGCCGCGGTACTTGATCACACGGAGCCGGCGGCGTTCGGCGCCGTAATCGGGCGCCAGTTCCTCGAGCCGGATCACGCCATGCGCAATGCTATGGACCGCCTTGTCCATCGTGTCGCTGGTGAGATCGTCGAGCATCAGCACCGTCGCGCCCTGGCGCGCGAAGTAGTGCTTGAGAGCGAGGATCTGCCGCCGATAGCGCAGCGAGCTTCCTGCGAGCAGCCGGATCTCCGACAGGCTGTCGAGCACGACACGGACGGGCTTGATCGCGTCGACCTTCTCGAAAATCGCTTTGGTGCTCTCGCCGAGTTCCAGGTCGGACGAATAGAGCAGGCTCTGCTGCTGGTTGGCGTCCAGCAGGCTCTCCGGCGGGGTAAGTTCGTAGATGTCGACCTTGTCGCCGATCGTCCAACCGTGGGATTCCGCGGTTTCGCGAAGCTCGCCTTCCGTTTCCGATAGCGAGATGTGGAGGCTTCGCTCGCCGAGCCGCGCGCCCTCGAGCAGGAACTGCATCGCGATCGTGGTCTTACCGGTGCCTGGATCGCCCTCGAGCAAATAGAGCCGGTTTCGAGTCAGTCCGCCGCCGAGAATGTCGTCGAGACCGGATACAGAAAAGGCGGCCTTTCCGGCCATCATTGGGATCGAAGTCATAGGGCTCAAACGTCGCCGTACCGAAACTGGTTCACTCGTAAGCCGGCGAGGGATCACACGGACCCATCTCTGAGCCGGCTCGAGAACCGAGCCTCAGCACTCCGCTGGAGCCCACCCGGAGCACGTCCGACGATGCGGCTTCTGCCCGTCACTCAGCTGCATGTCGAGGCAGTTGCGGCCTCGCGATCGACGCGCCGTTGCGCGCGACGCAGGCAGTGAAGGAACTCAGTCGTCCATCTTGAGCGCGGCGATGAACGCCTCCTGTGGGATCTCGACGCGGCCGAACTGGCGCATCTTCTTTTTGCCCTCCTTCTGCTTGTCCAGGAGCTTGCGCTTCCGGGAGATGTCGCCGCCGTAGCACTTGGCGGTGACGTCCTTGGAAAGGGCCTTGATGGTCTCGCGGGCGATGATCTTTCCGCCGATCGCCGCCTGGACCGGGATCTGGAACAGGTGGCGCGGGATCAGGTCCTTGAGCTTCTCGCACATGGCGCGGCCGCGATGCTCGGCGCGCGAGCGGTGGACCAGCATCGAGAGGGCGTCGACGGGCTCGGCATTGACCAGGATCGACATCTTCACGAGGTCGCCCTCGCGGTAGTCGGAGATGTGATAGTCGAACGAGGCGTAGCCCTTCGAAATCGACTTCAGGCGGTCATAGAAGTCGAACACCACTTCGTTGAGCGGCAGGTCGTAGACGACCATGGCGCGCTTGCCGACGTAGTTGAGGTCGACCTGGGTGCCGCGTCGGTCCTGGCAGAGCTTGAGCACGCCGCCGAGATATTCGTCGGGCGTCAGGATCGAGGCGCGGATCCAGGGCTCCTCGATCGACTCGATCTTCATCACGTCCGGCATGTCGGCCGGATTGTGCAGCTCCTTCATGGTGCCGTCGGTCATCTGCAGGCGGTAGA
The DNA here is from genome assembly GCF_021352225.1 of Methylobacterium sp. C25. GTDB lineage: Bacteria > Pseudomonadota > Alphaproteobacteria > Rhizobiales > Beijerinckiaceae > Methylobacterium. The sequence continues at coordinate 773,846 of NZ_JAAUVI010000001.1, forward strand.
TGACGGAGGGCGCCGTCGAGATCAGGTCGAGGTTGAATTCGCGCTCCAGGCGCTCCTGGATGATCTCGAGGTGCAGCAGACCGAGGAAGCCGCAGCGGAAACCGAAGCCCAGCGCGGCGCTGGTCTCCATCTCGTAGGAGAACGACGCGTCGTTGAGCCTGAGCTTGCTCATGGCGCTGCGCAGGTTCTCGAACTCGGCGGCGTCGACGGGAAACAGCCCGCAGAACACCACCGCCTGCACGTCCTTGAAGCCCGCCAGCATCTCCTTGCACTGGCGCTTGTCCTCGGTGATCGTGTCACCGACGCGGGTATCGGCGACCTCCTTGATCGAGCCGGTGAAGAAGCCGACCTCGCCGGGGCCGAGCTCGCCGATATCCTGCATCTTGGGGCGGAACACGCCGATCTTGTCGACGCCGTGAACGGCGTCGGCCCGCATCATGCGGATGTTCATGCCCTTCTTCAGCACGCCGTCGACGATGCGCACGAGAACGACGACGCCGAGATAGACATCGTACCAGGAGTCGACCAGCAGCGCCTTGAGCGGTGCGTCGCGGTCGCCCTTCGGCGGCGGCAACCGGGTGACGATGGCCTCCAGCACCGCCTCGATGTTGAGGCCGGTCTTGGCCGAGATCGGCACGGCGTTCGAGGCGTCGAGGCCGATCACCTCCTCGATCTGCTCCTTGACCCGGTCCGGCTCGGCCGCGGGAAGGTCGACCTTGTTGAGGACGGGCACGATCTCATGGTTGGCGTCGAGCGCCTGGTAGACGTTCGCGAGAGTCTGCGCCTCGACGCCTTGGCTGGCATCGACCACCAGCAGAGAGCCCTCGCAGGCGGCGAGCGAGCGCGAGACTTCGTAAGCGAAGTCGACGTGGCCGGGCGTGTCCATCAGGTTGAGGACGTAATCCTTGCCATCCTCGGCCCGGTATTCGAGGCGCACCGTCTGCGCCTTGATGGTGATGCCGCGTTCCTTCTCGATATCCATGGAATCGAGCAGCTGCTCGCTCATGTCGCGCAGCGCCACCGTGCCGGTGGTCTGGATCAGCCTGTCGGCGAGCGTCGACTTTCCGTGGTCGATATGCGCGACGATGGAGAAGTTGCGGATGTTGTCGATGGGTGAGGTGGTCATCGTGGTCCCCGGCGCGAGGCCGCCCGTCCGAAGAGCGGCTGAGGCGCACGGCATGTCTGAAGAGGAAAGGTTTTCGAGCCGCGGGAGATAGCAGCGGCAGGCCCCAGCGCCAAGGCGGCAGCGAAAGGCGTTAGGCCCCGCCACCCGCCCGCGCGGCCTGGGCCATCGCGACGAGAGATTTTCGCAGGGCGCCCATATCCGTGACCGGGCTCGGATAGAGCACCCGCGCCGTGCGATCGCCCGCGATCAGATCCATGCCCTCCGGGTCGAGGCCGGTCAGGCGCCAACCGCCGCCCTCTTCGCCGACGCCCTTGGCATAGAGCTCGATCGCGTCGGCGTGGTCGGCATTCATGTGCTCGACTGCGCCGCGCTCACCCTGGATCACCGCCTCGGCCTGGCCGAGGTCGAGCAGCAACTCGGAGGGCGTCAGCGTCGCGGCCTTGGCGAAGCCGCCGTTGAGGTGCCCGGCGATTGGCTCCAGGGCAAAGAAACCGAAATCCGGGAAATCGGCGTAGAGCTTCGCCTTCGGATGGCGCGCCAGGAAGCGCTCGCGCCGGCGCTGCTCGTCGGTGCGCACGGCCTGACCCGTGACCGTGAGACGCGGATGGGCGAGCGGATCGCCCTTCCCGCCGGCAGAGAACAGAAGCGAGGCGCGCGGATCGGCCATCAGGTTGCGGGTATGGGCCGAGAGCCGGGAAAGCAGCATCAAGGGCGTTCCGTCGACATCGGTGGCAATCGTCACGAGCGAGGCGAACGGGATGCCGCTCTCGGCATCGAGGGTGGCGAGCGCCCCGGAGCGGATGCTTCGCAGGAGCTGCCGCCCAAGGCCGATCGCGTCGAAGGGCGCCTCGCCCGCAGGAAGCGGCCGGGCGGGCTCGCGCGGCTGCGAACCGCCTTCCGGTTCAGCCACTTGCTTCGAGGGCCCGTTCTCCGACATCGCCTGGCTCCTGCTGCGGCACTGCGCCGGCTCGCGAAACCAGCATAGCGCGCAGGCACCCGGCGGCGCGAGAGCGCCACGTCGGGGCTCGCCCTTCATACGGCCAAGCTATGAGACTCGCTCGCTTTTTTCGAACGATGGTCGTAAAGAACCTGTCTCTGATGCGCGAAGCGGTTCACCCCCGAAGCGAACCGCGATCCGCGTCGATGACAAGCCTGTTCAACAGGACCGGCACCGGGGCGGCATTTCTCGTGACCATCCGCCGACGCGCCGATTAGTCAGGGAAAGCGCATGCCGACCATCGCCCTCGTCGACGACGACCGAAACATCCTGACTTCGGTCTCGATTGCGCTCGAGACCGAAGGTTACCGTATCCAGACCTACACCGACGGCGCCTCGGCGCTCGACGGTCTGAAGCACTCTCCGCCCGATCTCGCGATCTTCGACATCAAGATGCCGCGCATGGACGGAATGGAACTTCTCAGGCGGCTGCGGCAGAAATCCGACCTTCCCGTGATCTTTCTGACCTCGAAGGACGAAGAGATCGACGAACTGTTCGGCCTCAAGATGGGCGCGGACGACTTCATCCATAAACCGTTCTCGCAGCGGCTCCTGGTCGAGCGCGTGAAGGCGGTCCTGCGCCGTTTCGCCCCGAAGGATCCGGCCAACGCTGCCAAGGCCGAGGCCGATGCCGCCGCCCGCTCCCTGGAGCGAGGCCAGCTCATGATGGACCCCGAGCGGCACACCTGCACCTGGAAGGGTGAGCCGGTGACCCTCACCGTCACCGAGTTCCTGATCCTGCAATCGCTCGCCCAGCGTCCGGGGGTGGTGAAGAGCCGCAACGCGCTGATGGACGCGGCCTATGACGACCAAGTCTATGTCGACGACCGCACCATCGACAGCCACATCAAGAGGCTGCGCAAGAAGTTCAAGGTGACCGACACCAGCTTCGACATGATCGAGACGCTCTACGGCGTCGGCTATCGCTTCAAGGAAGCGTGAAAGCCCTCCACAGGACGAAGCGCCTCAGCGCGATGCTCGCACCCTTCTTCCGCAACTCCTCGTCCGGCGATGCCGGCTCGCGCACGGCCGGCCGCTTCGGCACGCTGTCGACGTTGTTCCGCCAGCCGCCGCTGAACTGGCTGAGCGACGTCTGGAACGGCATCGGCCAGCGCGCATCGTCCAGCCTGACGCGTCGCATCGTCGTCCTGAACCTCGTCGGGCTGATCGTCCTGCTCGTCGGCTTCCTCTACCTGAACCAGTTCCGGCAGGGGCTGATCCAGGCCCGCATCCAGAGCCTGCTCGTCCAGGGCGAGATCATCGCCGGCGCTCTGGCCGCGCAAGCCTCGGTCGATACGGACACGATCCGCGTCGACCCCGACCGCCTGCTCCAGCTCCAGGCCGGCGAAGGCAAGGAGAGCGACGACGACCCCTCCGCGCTGAGCTTCTCCCTGAACCCGGAGAAGGTCGCGCCGCTGCTGCGCCGTCTGGTGACGCCGACCGGGCACCGCGCCCGCGTCTACGATCAGGAAGGCAGCCTGCTGTTCGACACGCGCTCGCTCTCGACGCGTGGCGAAGTTGGCCGCCCCGAGATGCCGCGGCACAAGCGCAATTTCCTCGAACGAAGCTGGGACTTCCTGCAGGTCCGCATCCTCGGCCTGATGCTCGGCGACCGCGCCGGGACGGCCGAGGAGGTCGGCCCGCAGAACGGCCGCAGCCTCAAAGAGGTCGAGGCGGCCCTGTCCGGTTCGCGCGGAACCATCGTGCGCCGGAACGACCTCGGCGAGACCGTCGTCTCGGTCGCCGTGCCGATCCAGCGCACCGGCGGCGTGCGCGGCGCGTTGATGGTCTCGACGCAAGGCGACGACATCGACCGCGTCATCGCCTCCGAGCGCTTCGGTCTGCTTCAGGTCTTCCTGGTGGCCGCGGCAGTGATGCTGGTGCTCTCGATTCTGCTCGCTGGCGCCATCGCCGGGCCGGTGCGGCGCCTCGCCGATGCGGCCGAGAAGGTCCGCATGGGCATCAAGTCGCGCCAGGAGATTCCGGATTTCACGAGCCGCACCGACGAGATCGGGCATCTTTCCGGCACGTTGCGCGACATGACCCAGGCGCTCTATCGCCGGATCGACGCCATCGAGAGCTTCGCGGCGGATGTCAGCCATGAGCTGAAGAACCCGCTGACCTCACTGCGCAGCGCCGTCGAGACGCTCCCGCTCGCCAAGTCCGACGAATCGCGCGGCCGCCTTCTGGAAATCATTCAGCACGACGTGAAGCGGCTGGACCGCCTGATCAGCGACATCTCGGACGCCTCGCGCCTCGACGCCGAACTCGCCCGCGCCGAGGCGCGCCGCGTCGACCTCAAGAAGCTGCTGACCACCGTGGTCTCGGTGGCGAACGAGCGCAGACGTGCCGATGCGGCGGTCATCAAGTTCGACCTCGAAAAGCCCCCGAGCGAGTTCGACGACCCGTTCCGCATCGTCGGCCATGACAGCCGCCTCGGCCAGGTGGTGAACAATCTGCTCGACAATGCCCGCTCTTTCTCGCCGCCCGGTGCAGGGGTGCGGGTCGCCCTGCGACGCTCGGCCAAGGAAATCGAGTTCATCGTCGAGGACGAGGGGCCTGGCATCCCCGAGCATGCCCTCGAACGCATCTTCGAGCGCTTCTACACCGACCGACCAGAACAGGGCTTCGGCCAGAATTCGGGGCTCGGCCTATCGATCTCGCGGCAGATCATCCAGGCCCATCGCGGCACGATCCGCGCCGAGAACCGTCCCGGCCCTGCCGATGAGGATGGCCAGCCCACGGTGCGCGGCGCGCGCTTCACGGTGCGGCTGCCGCCGGCCTCGCGCGCCGACCTTTTCGGACCCGACGAGAAGGCCGCATGAGCGAGGACGGGCGAGTCTCGGCCTCCGAGCTCACCTGCCACGCGACCTGCCTCGTCCTCGGCGAGGACGGCATCCTGATCCGAGGCGCAGCCGGCACCGGGAAATCGTCGCTCTGCCTCGAACTTCTCGACCATGCCGACATGGTGGGGCGATACGCGCGGCTCGTGGCGGATGACCGGGTTCGGCTTGCCTTGCGGCATGGCCGCATCGTCGCCCGCCCACACCCGGCCGTCGCGGGCCTGATCGAACTGAGGGGACTCGGCATCCGGCGCATGATCAACGTCGCACCGGCTGCCGTGATTCGGCTGGTTGTCGACCTCGTGGACGCGTGTCCACGATACCCGGACGACTCGATCGAGCCCGCAACGATTCTTGGGATCGGGCTGCCCAGGCTGCGGCTTGAACCGCGCCAGCCTCGCGCATACGTGATTCGACAGGCGCTTACTGCGATGCGGCAAGAAGCGATCGTGTCTCCACGGTCGCACTCGGCCGCCGCTATGGCCGCGGACGACCGCGACGTGTAGCGCCGGCAAGGTCATCATGTATGGTGATGGCTGAGAATGGACAAAACGTCTCAGATGGCTCGCGCTGTATCTTGCGCTGCACAACTCGGCGACGCCGCTCGGACGGCGTCGGAAAGCGGTTCCATGATTGGAATGGTTCTCGTGACCCACGGCATGTTGGCGACCGAGTTCAAGGCCGCGCTCGAACATGTCGTCGGCCCGCAGGAGCAGATCGAGACGATCACGATCGGCCCCGAGGATGACATGGAGTTGCGGCGGCGCGACATCATGGCCGCAGTCGCGAGGGTGAATTCGGGCGCGGGCGTCGTCGTGCTCACCGATATGTTCGGTGGCACGCCATCGAACCTCGCCCTGTCCTGTATGAACGGCGGCCAAGTCGAGGTGGTCGCCGGAATCAACCTGCCGATGCTGATCAAGCTCGCCAGCGTGCGTGACGAAGAAAGCTTGAGCGACGCGGTGCTCCATGCCCAGGAAGCCGGCCGCAAATACATCAACGTCGCCTCACGGGTCCTAGCCGGAAAATAGCCCACCGGCTTTGCGCCCTGCGCGACAAGTCCTTCATCCTGTCGGTCGCCGTTCAGCTTGAGCGCTCTATCTGCGCTCTGGCTTCCCACCCGCTTGGGAGGCTCTTTTCCGGTCCGGCCGCTTTCCAGGACGACGCGACGGCGATGAGCGACAGTTTCACCGATGACGAGGCGCCGGAGATTCCCGACGGCGGCTTCCTGCGTTCGCTGCCGATCATCAACAAACGCGGCCTGCATGCGCGCGCCTCGGCGAAATTCGTGCAGATGGTCGAGCGCTTTTCCTGCACGGTCACGGTGACGCGCGCCGGCGAGACGGTCGGCGGACGCTCGATCATGGGCCTGCTGACGCTGGGCGCTGCTCAGGGCACCTCGATCTACGTCACGGCCGTCGGCGAGGATGCGCAAGCCGCGCTCGACGCGATCGACGAGTTGCTGGCGACCCGGTTCGGCGAAGACGAGTGAGCGGCTGGCCAAGGGCCAACCCGATCCAGCCATTGGTGATTCCGCCTCGGCAACCGTCGGCGCGCGAGCGGGTTATAGCCCGAACACGGCCGCGCTTCGTGCAAGGCCACGCGTCACGCAATCGCACCCGGAGCCCCAATGCCGAAGCAGGACCGCCATCAGCCACGGCCGCCGGAACTGCTTTCTCCTTGGCGTAACGATACCCGCGTCCGGCTCCAGCGCGAGGCCCGCGCCTTCGCACGCGACGTCGTTCTGCCGATTGCCGACGAGCTCGATCCGCAGAAGGACGAAATGCCCCGCTCGCTCATCGACGCGATGGCCGAGAAGGGATGGTTCGGCATCACCATCCCAGCCGAATACGGCGGCATGGGCCTCGGGGTCTTCGAATATTGCCTGATCTCGGAAGAGCTGTCGCGCGCCTGGCTCTCGGTGGGCTCGATCCTCGCCCGCGGCCAAGGCCTCGGCACCCAGACGCTCGACGACGACCGCAAGCGGGAATTGCTGCGGAAATCCGCCCGCGGCGAGTGGATCGGCAGCATCTCGCTCTCCGAACCGACCGCGGGATCGGATCTCGCCGGCGTGCAGACCCGGGCGGTGCGCGACGGTGACGAATGGGTCCTGACCGGCACGAAGCGCTGGGCCGGCTTTGCGAAGGCTGCCGACTTCATCGAGGTCCTCGCCCGTACCCGTGATCCGGAGCCGGGCGAATCCCGCTCGGCCGGGCTCGAGCCGTTCCTCGTCATCAAGAAGCCCGGCACTTTCCCCAACGGCATTACTGGAAAGGTGATCGACAAGATCGGCTATCACGGCTTCCTCACCTTCGAACTGGAGCTCGACGGCGTGCGCGTGCCGGAGAGCGACCGGCTCACGGGGCTCTACGGAGACGAGGGTGCGGATGGGGATTCCGGCGGCTTCGCCTCGGTGCAGCGAGGGCTCAACATCGCCCGCGTGCATACGGCCGCCCGTGCCGTGGCGGTCGCGCGCGCTGCCGTCGAGGACACGCAGGCCTATCTGCAGGAGCGCGAGCAGTTCGGACACCCGATCGGCGACTTCCAAGCGCTACGTTTCGCGCTGGCCGATATGGCGGCGGAGGTCGCACAGGCCCGCGCCTTCTGGCAGCAGGCCGCGCATCTGCTCGACGAGGGAGAACCGGCCGAGAGCGGCTGCGCCATGGTGAAGCTGCTCGCCACGGAGATGGCAGTGAAGGTCACGAACCAAGCCATGCAGCTGCACGGCGGCAACGGCTACACGACCGAGCGACGGGTCGAGCGCTATTGGCGCGATGCGCGGCTGACGACGATCTTCGAGGGGACGAGCGAGATCCAGCGCCGCATCATCAGCGACAGGATGCTGCCGAAGGCGTGAGCGCGGGGCTCACGACTTGCGGGCGCGATCCTCTGCGATAGCGGCGTCGTGATACGAGCCGCTTCCGAAATCGCAGAAAGCAATCCGCGAGGGCATCAGCTCGATCACCGGCGCGACCTGATCGCGCTGGATCGGTTGGCCTGCACGTGCGCGCGGCACAAACTGATAGATCCGGGCCGATTCCTGGTGGCTGCTCACGGACATCGCATTGCCTCTGCTTGTGCGATCCTACGATTACTAACCTTCAATTCGAAGTTCGTATCAGACATTTCAAGTCGTTAACATCATCTTAATGATGAAATGCCGTCGAATGCTTTCAATATGTGCATGCTGAATTTCGGATCATTCGTGAGCAACTGCAGCAAGCATGCCGAAACTTTGGACGCGCCGAAACATCGGGCAGCGGGCCGGTCCGGCCGGGCGGCTTTCTGCGGGTGTGCCCTCCTGGCGACTTCACGCCGGAGAACCGTCTGTTAACCATGAGGCTGGACGATGGATCCGTAATGATGCGTCCAGTGCCGACACCGGTCGCGCGCTGTTCTGAGGACATTCCAGTCGTGACCATGTGCGCCCTGCCCGCTCCGCGCGCCGCCCTCATCTCGGCCGCCCTCCTGTGCGGTCTCGCCAGCGGCAGTGCCGAGGCCCGGCCGCGGGCAGCAAAGGTTCCGCCCGGCGGGACGGGCGTGGTCGTCGATTATGGCGTGAACCTCGCCGGCTTCCCGATCGGCACCGCGCAGCTCTCCGGCGCCTTCCAGGGCAGCCGCTACAGCATGGACGTCTCGGCCCGGCTCACCGGCCTCGTCGGCGCCGTCACCGGCGGCCAGGGCTCGGCCCGCGCCTCGGGAGCCCTCGCTGACAAGCCGCTTCCGAATGCCTTCTCGATCGCGACCCGCACCACGAATTCCGGCATCGCCGTGCGCATGGCGCTTGCCAACGGCAACGTCTCGCGTGCCGAGGTCATCCCGCCGCTGCCGGACATGGGTGACCGCGTTCCGGTGACGGCCGCCGCCAAGCGCGGCATCGTCGATCCGGCCAGCGCCCTTTTGATGCCTGCGCATGGCCGCGGTGAGCTCACCGATCCCGCCAATTGCAATCGGACCCTGCCGATCTTCGACGGCGCCACCCGCTTCAACGTGGTGCTGAGCTATGCCGAGACCCGACAGGTCGAGAAGCCCGGCTACAGCGGCCCGGTCCTGGTCTGCAACGCGCGCTACGTGGCGATCGGCGGCCATCGCCCTGACCGTCCCGGCGTGAAGTTCATGGAAGACAACCGCGACATGTCGGTCTGGCTCGCGCCGGTCGAGGGGTCGCGCGTGCTCGTGCCGATGCGCATCTCGGTGCGCACGACGGTCGGCACCAACATCATCGAGGCGACCCGCTGGACGCGCTCCGGCGGCGCTCCGACCGGAACCGCCGGCCACACGGGTGGCTCCGCGGCGGGAGCGACGTTCGCGCAGGCGGCGATTTCCCCGCAATAAGCCGGCGATAACAGGCGGCGTGGTCGCGATGCCGGAGAGAGTGAAATCTTCACGGTTCCCGAGTGTGATCACCCGATGCGCCGGAATGTTCTCTTCGTAGCGACCCTGATCCTCGGCAGCCCTGCCGCGGCAGGCGAACTGACCGCTGGGACCCCCGATTGCGGCGGCGATGCCTTTTCCTCTGCTGAGGTCATCGAGCACCGGCCGCCTCGGCGCGGGCCGCTGACCGCCGTGCCGGAAACCCTCTGCGCCGACCTCACGCCGCAGCAGCCTCCGGCGAGGGTCGACATCTACGCAAACCCGATCATCGCGCCGCAGGTTGGCTCCGGGCCGCGTTCGGCCCCATATGGTATGCGGCAGCCGCTCGTCGGAGGCCCGCCGCAGCCGCGCTATCCGTAGAGGGTTCGCCGGCTACGGGTTCACCGGCGCGGCCTCGACGCGCATCGACGTCCCCCGTCGAAGGGACCGCCGACCACAGGATGAACTTTCACTCACTTTCCCCGCGGGCGCGCTCGCGCGGTGCCACGGCGGTGCTCGGCCCAACCAATACCGGCAAGACCCATCTCGCCATCGAACGGATGCTCGCGCATCCCACCGGCATGATCGGGCTGCCGCTGCGGCTGCTCGCCCGCGAGGTCTACCTGCGTGTGGTCGCACGGGTCGGCGAGGAGAAGGTCGCCCTCGTCACCGGCGAGGAGAAGATCAAGCCGGAGCGGCCGCGCTACTGGATCTGCACCATCGAGGCGATGCCGCGCGACCTCGACGTCGCCTTCGTCGCCATCGACGAGATCCAGCTCGCCGCCGACATGGATCGCGGCCACGTGTTCACCGACCGCCTGCTCTACCGGCGCGGACGTGAGGAGACGCTTCTGATTGGCTCCTCGACTATGGCGCCGCTGGTGCAGGCGCTGGTACCGGGCATCCAGATCACCACGCGGCCGCGCCTCTCGCAGCTCACCTTCGCCGGCGAGAAGAAGATCTCGCGCCTGCCGCGCCGCACGGCGATCGTCGCCTTCTCGGCGGAGGAGGTCTACGCCATCGCCGAGTTGATCCGGCGCCAGCGCGGCGGCGCGGCGGTGGTGCTCGGCGCGCTCTCGCCCCGGACCCGCAATGCGCAGGTCGAGCTCTACCAGTCGGGCGAGGTCGACTACCTCGTGGCGACGGACGCGGTCGGCATGGGGCTCAACCTCGACGTCGACCACGTCGCCTTCGCCGCGACCTGGAAATACGATGGCACGCGCTTCCGGAAGCTGACGGCGGCCGAGATGGGACAGATCGCGGGACGCGCGGGACGCCACCTCTCCGACGGCACTTTTGGCTCGACGGGACGCTGCAAGCCCTTCGAGCCGGAGATGGTCGAGGCGCTGGAGAACCATCAGTTCGACCCGCTGCGCATCTTGCAATGGCGCAATCCGGATCTGAACTTCGGTTCCCTCGACGCCCTGCAGAAGAGCCTCGACGAGCATCCGCACGAGAGTGGCCTGACCCGCGCGCCAATCGGCGAGGACCAAGCCTCCTTCGAGATCCTGTCGCGAGAGGACGACATCCGCGACCTCGCGCAGGGCAAGGCTGCAGTGCAGAGGCTCTGGGACACTTGTGGCGTGCCCGACTACCGCAAGGTCCATCCGCAGACGCATGCCGACCTCGTGGCGCAACTCTACCGCTTCCTGATGCGCGGCATGGCCGGACGCATCCCGAATGACTGGTTCGCCAAGCACGTCGCGATGATCGATCGCACAGATGGCGACATCGACACCCTGTCGCAACGGATCGCCCAGGGGCGCACCTGGACCTTCGTCGCCAATCGCCCCGATTGGCTGATCGACCCCCTGCATTGGCAGGGCGAGACTCGTCGGGTAGAGGACAGGCTGTCGGATGCCCTGCACGAGCGCCTCGCGAGCCGCTTCGTCGACCGGCGGACCAGCGTCCTGATGCGGCGCTTACGAGAGAACGCGATGCTCGAAGCTGAGATCACTCCCGGCGGTGACGTCACCGTCGAGGGTCAACATGTCGGCCACCTCCACGGCTTTCAGTTCGTCCCCGATGCCAATGCAGAGGGCCAGGAGGCCAAAACCCTGCGAAGCGCCGCCGAGAAGGCGCTGGGCGGCGAGATCGAGGCCCGTGCCGAACGCTTCTCGGCAGCCGCCGATTCCGCCCTGGTGCTTTCGCATGACGGCATCGTGCGCTGGACCGGCGACCCGGTGGCCAAGCTCACCCCCGGCGACAAGCTGTTCGAACCGGGCCTGCGCCTGATCGCCGACGAGGGCCTGACCGGCCCTCATCGCGAGAAAGTCGAGACCCGGCTCAATGCCTGGCTAAAGGCCTACGTGGTGCGGCTGCTCGGCCCGCTCATGGAGATCGAGTCGGCCGCCGATCTCACCGGCCTGTCGCGCGGCATCGGCTACCAGGTGGTCGAGGCGCTCGGCGTCCTCGAGCGCGCCAAGGTCGCCCACGAGATGCGCACCCTCGACCAGGATGGCCGGGCGAACCTGCGCCGCCACGGCATCCGCTTCGGCGCCTATCACATCTTTTTGCCGGCTCTCCTGAAGCCGGCCCCGCGCACCCTCGCGGCCCAACTCTGGGCGTTGCGAAACGGCGGTCTCGATCAGCGCGGCCTCGACGAGATCGCGCATCTCGCCGGCTCCGGCCGCACATCGATCAAGGTCGACCAAGACATCGCCAAGGGGCTGTACCGTGCCGCAGGCTTCCGCGTTTGCGGCGAGCGGGCCGTGCGCGTCGACATCCTGGAGCGCCTCGCCGACCTGATCCGGCCGGCCATCGCGTACCGTCCCGGCACGACGCCGGGCGAGCCGCCACCCGGCACTGCCGATGGCGACGGCTTCACGGCAACCGTCAACATGACGTCGCTGGTCGGCTGTTCGGGCGAGGATTTTGCCTCGATCCTCAAGTCGCTCGGTTACGTCTCCGAGACACGCGAGGGTCCGGCCATCACCGTTCCGCTCGTCCCGGCCGCCGCAACCACGCCTGCCGCGCCGTCGCAGCAGACGGCCGCCACCGAGGCCGTCGTCTCCGACGAGGCCGAGGCAGCGGGCAACGAGTTGGCCGAGCCGACCGCGGAAGCCGCAGCATCCGGCGAGGCCGATGCCGCCGAGGCGCCTGCGGCCGAGGCCGCCGCCGAAACGGCCGTGGAAGCTGCCCCGACCGCTGCAGAGCCCGAGGCTGAGGCCCACACCGCTGAGGCGGCAGCCACCGCAGAACCCGAGACAGCAACAGAAGAGCCTGCTGCCGAGCCTGCGCCCGAAATCACAGCCGTCCAGGCCGCTTCCCCCGAGCCGGACTCCACGGCCGAGACCGCTGCGGCGGAGGCCTCGGCCGAAGCCGCCGCCCCGGCTGAGCCAGCTCCTCCCGAGACGACCGAAGTCTGGCGTCTTCACCGCCATCAGCGTCCCGCCGGCCAGCGGCCGAACCGCGGTCCGCGCCAGGGCGAGCCGAGAACCGGGGAGGCCCGCCAAGACGGAGGCCGCCGCGAGGGCGGTCGTCCGGAGGGCGGACGGCGTGACGATCGCAACCGCCGCGGCGGCGATCGCCCCGAAGGCGGACGCGAGCGTTTCGAGGGCGGCCCGCGACGCGAGCAAAGGGGCCGTCCTGATCGCCGGCCCGATCAGGCGCGTGACGACGTCCGGAAGGCGGAGGCCCGCCCGCCGCGCCGTGAGCGGCAGCCCGACCCCGACTCGCCCTTCGCTAAGCTCGCCGCACTCAAGGCGCAGCTCGAATCCGGCGACGGCGGCAAGAGCTGAGCCGAGCTGACGAGGACGCCGCGATGGGGACACCCGCAACGGCGCAAGGTCCCGGTTGAACCCCGGCCGCCAGCGCCTCGACAAGTGGCTCTGGTTCGCGCGCTTCGCCAAGACGCGCTCCCTCGCCGCACGCCTCGTCACGGACGGCCACGTGCGGATCAATGGCAAGCGAGCTGAGGCGGCGTCCAAGGGCGTCGCAATCGGCGACATCCTCACGGTCGCCGCAGCCCACGGCACAGCGCTCATCCGCGTCCGCGATCTCGGAGAGCGCCGCGGCCCCGCGCCAGAAGCGTGCCTACTCTACGAGGACGTCGACCGAACGCCCGATGATCCGGCGCCAGCATGAGCGGCCCCGCCTGCGGCATGGCTGCCGCGCGACACACGTCGCCGACATGATGTCGCGCACTTCACATCGGCTTGTCAGTCCGGAAGGCAGGGTCTAAGGCGCACGGAGACGTGCAGGTCCGTCCGATCCTGCGCGTGATCCAACAGGAAACCGACGCTCGACGGACCCTGCAGGTCCGTCACCGCCCGCGGCAGGACAGGCCCGAGAAAGCGTACCGAGGACCAAGCAGCCCATGACCTACGTCGTCACCGACAACTGCATCAAGTGCAAGTACATGGACTGCGTGGAGGTGTGCCCGGTGGACTGCTTCTATGAAGGCGAGAACATGCTCGTCATCCATCCGGACGAGTGCATCGATTGCGGCGTCTGCGAGCCGGAATGCCCGGCCGAGGCCATCAAGCCGGATACCGAGCCGAGCCTCGAGAGCTGGCTGACGCTCAACGCGAACTACGCCAAGAGCTGGCCCAACATCACCCAGAAGAAGGACGCTCCCGCCGACGCGAAGGAGTGGGACGGGGTCGCCAACAAGCTCGCGGAGCACTTTTCCGCCAATGCCGGCTCTGGCGACTGAGCGCCGCAGCCTCCGGGAGAAGCCTCTCGCTGGGCCCGGCTCGGGCGCCCGGCAGAAGAGGCCATGAGGATCGGACGGCCGGCAAACCGCTTGTGCGGGGCCTTTGCCGTGCCGCGGCAATCCTTTGATTCGAGGCCCGGTTTGTGGTAGACATATGTCTGCCGTCGCTCTCGCTTGACGTGCTCCCTCCGCCGCCTTCTTGCGGTTCCAGCTTTGGACAGAGGTTGCATGCGATCGCCCGCGGAAAGCCTTCTCGCTTTCCGTGGCGGTTTAGTCTTTGCGCGATCGCATGGCGAGCCCGGGAGCCGGCGGGAGCGAGAAACGCGCCTGCCGGTCGAGTGGTGTGAGCCGGGTATCCCAACCCGGAAGTGACCCTGCGCGGCCCGTGACCTCCGCGCGCGATGATCTGGAGCCCTTCTCGCATGACCACAGCCAAGAAGACGACGCCCGCCGCCGGCCGTCAGGGCTTCAAGACCGGCGAGGCCGTCGTGTATCCCGCTCATGGCGTGGGTCGCATCACCGCGATCGAGGAGCAGGAGATCGCTGGCTACAAGCTCGAGTTGTTCGTCGTCTCGTTCGAGAAGGACAAGATGGTTCTGCGCGTTCCGACCGCGAAGGCCAACAGCGTCGGCATGCGTAAACTCGCCGAGCCGGAGCTCGTCAAGAAGGCGCTCGACGTGCTGACGGGCCGTGCCCGCGTGAAGCGCACCATGTGGTCGCGCCGCGCCCAGGAATACGAGGCGAAGATCAATTCCGGCGACCTGATCTCGGTGACCGAGGTCGTGCGCGACCTGTACCGTTCCGAGGCTCAGCCCGAGCAGTCCTACAGCGAGCGTCAGCTCTACGAGGCGGCCCTCGACCGGATCGTGCGCGAGATCTCCTCGGTGAACAAGATCACCGAGACCGAGGCCCTGAAGCTCATCGAGCAGAGCCTCGCCAAGTCGCCGCGCCGCGCCAAGGCCGATGCCGAGGGCGACGCCGAGAGCGACGACGTCCAGGAGGAGGCGGCCTGATCGGCCTCCCGTTCTCGATGACCTGACATTTCGAACCCGGCGCCTAGGCGCCGGGTTTTTTCGTTTCGAAGGGCATCCGGCTGTGCCCTTGAATTTCTCGCGCCCCGTTCCACCTTGCAGCGCGAAAAGTGCGGAACAACGTTGGACGCGGGCGTGTTGTGGTTACGCCCAGCGAGGGGCCGCGCGACACGATCGGCCGTTGCGGCACCCCTGCTGCCATAAGACTTGGACCAGAAAGGCACGACGGGGATGGCGGAAATCGCAGGGATTCGGCGTCAGTTCATACGGACAGCCATGGAGGCGCCGTTTCTCGCGAGGGATGAAGAACGCGGCCTTGCGGTGAGCTGGAAGGACAATGGCGACGAGCGTGCCCTGCACCGCCTGATCTCGGCTCATATGCGCCTCGTCATCGCCCTTGCTGGGCGCTTCCGTCACTACGGGCTGCCTATGGCCGATCTCGTCCAGGAGGGTCATGTCGGCCTCATGGAGGCTGCGGCCCGCTTCGAGCCGGAGCGCGAGGTCCGCTTCTCCACCTACGCGACCTGGTGGATCCGGGCCTCGATCCAGGATTACATCCTGCGCAACTGGTCGATCGTCCGTGGCGGAACCAGCTCTGCCCAGAAGGCACTCTTCTTCAATCTTCGCCGCCTGCGCGCGCGCCTCATGCAGTCTACAGAGGAGCAGGTCGGTTCAGAGATCCATAGCCGGATCGCGACGGCGATCGGCGTCTCCACCCAGGACGTCGCCTTGATGGATGCGAGGTTGTCCGGCCCCGACATGTCGCTCAATGCTCCGGTCGGCGAAGAGAGCGAGGCCTCCTCCGAGCGGATGGACTTCCTCGTCGACGGAGCCGCCCTGCCGGACGAGACCGTAACCGCAACGGTCGACGGCGAACGCCGCCTGAACTGGCTGAAACAGGCCCTTACGGTGCTGTCCGAACGCGAGCTCCGGATCCTGCGAGAGCGCCGCCTCGCCGAGGATCAGGCAACGCTGGAAGCTCTCGGTCACCGTCTCGGCATCTCCAAGGAGCGTGTGCGGCAAATCGAGAACCGAGCGCTCGAGAAGCTTCGCCGCGCCTTGGCAGACCGATTTCCGAGTTCGGCGAACAACATCTACGCCTGATCCGTGATCACATTTCAGAGACGGCGGGGCGGCGATCGCTCCGCCGTCTTCGTTTTCGAGAGTTCATTCTGCTTTTTACATGCGGCTGAACACGAGGTTGCCGGATTAGTCGGGCAGGGGGCGTTCGGCCCTCATCCTTGAGGCCCGATAACCAGCAGGTGACCCTGTGAAGGTGATCCCGACCCTGGCAATCCTGATCCCGGCCCTCGCGGTATCAACTCTCGCGGCGACCTGTCGGCACGGGCTCGCGCCTTGCCAAGCTGCGGCCCTGTTCTACGGGACGCTGGCAGCGGCCGAACTGGTCTATCTCGCTGTAGCCGTCGTCCAGGCGAGGGACGAGGCGCTCGTCGATTAGGAGCGCACGGCGAAGATCGGCTGCGGCACGTGATCCTTGCGGCCATCACCGGAATAAGCATCGGGCACCGGGGTGCCACGGGCGACGGCGATCAGGATTGCGCTGAGACGCCGCGTGGCGAAATCGATGAAGGTGCGTGCCTTCGCCGGCAATAGCCGCGAGGTGGTCACGATGTAGACGGGCGTAGGGGGCAGCCACCACTCCGGCAGCACGCGCTCCAACTTGCCAGCGATCAGATCACGCTCGACGTTGATCAGGTTTGCCGAGGTGATACCCTGCCCTGACACCGCGAACTGGCGCGCGAGGCTCAGGCTGTTGCAGGAGACCGGCCCGTTCACCGTGACAGTTGCCGTCTCGCCGCCGCGGGTCAGAACCCACTTGGCACTCGTTCCCTGCGCCGGAAGGATCATGCGGTGCTGGGGGAGTTGCTGCGGATGCTCCGGCCGCCCCTGGGCGAGCAGATAGGACCGCGAGGCGAACAAGGCGTTCTCGAGATCGCCGACCTTGCGCACGATCAGGGATGTCTCGCGGGGCTCTTCGATGGCGATGGCAAGATCGTAATTGTCGGCCACGAGATCTACCGGCGGCGGCCTGAGGTCGATGTGGACGTGGATGTTCTCGTGCTCACGGGAGAATTCCGAGATGATGCCCGAGAGATGGCGCAGCACCCAGAAATCCGGGGGAACCGCGATCTTCAGCAAACCGCTTGGGCCCTTGGCCTGGGAGACCATGTCGTCAAAGGTGCGCTGCGCTTCTTCGACCAGCCGGGTGGCCTGGTTGAGATAGGCCTCGCCGTAAGACGTCAGAACGAGTTTTCTCGTAGTCCTATCGAGAAGACGTAGACCAATAGCCGACTCAAATAACGTTATCCGTCTCGATAACGACGAGATGGGCATGCCCAGCGCTGCAGCCGCCTGGCTGAAACTCTTGCGTTTGGCGACCTCTACAAACAGCGCCATATCTCTAAGAACTTGGGGATGTGGCATAATGACGTCTGCTCGTTCTTTGAGGATTTAGTCGTCTTTCAGCGCAACGATCGCCTCACTCATGAGGTAATTTATTTCAATAGATCATACCGCGAAGCAATCAATGACGGCGTCCCATTTCGGTACGTTTTCGTTCATGGAATCATTTTTCCGCTTATGAAAGAGAACCCCGTGGAAGGGCATGGGATCCCCGAAAAAGCGGTGCGGGAAGGTGTTTTGTACACCAAAAGGCATAGTGTCATTTGCTCCGACGACCGTTCTCGTCAATGCCCGAATCGCCCGATTTGACGACCCAGCGCCTGGAGATTGATCGGCCCATGGCCATCCATAAAGTAATGACATCCGATTAGCTTGACATGGCTGCCACTGAACTTGGTTAATATTACTGTACGGCATCAGTTTGACTCGCGAGTGAGGTCTCCAAACCTCTCGTCACCGTGGGATCGGAGCAGGTCGCAATGAGCCCGATCGGGCGGCATTCCGCCGAGACGGATCGTCTTCGGGAGCCGACGGTCTGGCGAGTTGATCTCACCCTCGATGAGGGAGGGCGTCGGGCTTGCCTCGCTATACTCTCCGAGGACGAGCGCGCCCGCGCCGCACGGTTCCTGCGTCTGGAGGACCGAGACCGCTACGCAGCGAGCCATGCGGCCCTGCGCCGGATCCTAGGCTGCACGCTCGGCACCGATCCAGCCCTGCTCCGCTTTCGCTCGGGCCCTGCCGGCAAGCCGGAACTCGAAGCGCCGTGGCGGGATCGTCTGGCGTTCAACCTCTCGCATTCCGGTAAGATCGGCCTGATCGGGCTGTCGCCGACCGCGCGGATCGGCGTCGACGTCGAGTTGATGCGCTCGATGCCGGACTGTCTGAGCCTCGCCCGCAGCCATTTCGCGCGGCCTGAGACGGCAGCGCTCGAGGCCCTGCCGGCAACGGAGCGTCTGGCGGCCTTCTACGCCTGTTGGACCCGCAAGGAGGCTTTCATAAAGGCTTTGGGCTCGGGGCTGTCGTTTGCGCTCGACCGCTTCGTCGTCACGGTTCCCCCCAAGCCGCCGGCACTGGTCTCGATCGACGGCTCGCCCGGGGCCGCGTCGGCCTGGACCTTGCAGCATCTGGATCTCGGGGCCGGCCATGTCGGCGCGGTGGCGATCGAGGCCCAGGGTGCGGCCTGCCTGCTTCGAAGCCTCAGTGAAGGCTGGGCCAGTCGCCAGGAATGAGCCGGAAAACCTTTTCCCAATGCGCTTGCGGGGGGCACGCCCCCCAGCTATAAGCCCGCTCGCTGGCCGGAAGCAGAGCTTTTGGCCGTGCTTCGGAGTGTAGCGCAGTCTGGTAGCGCACCACGTTCGGGACGTGGGGGTCGCAGGTTCAAATCCTGCCACTCCGACCAAGATATCAAAGATTTAGGCCGATGCCCGAACATCTGGCCAATCCCAATCATCGGTGATCACGAGGCGTAGGCCGGTTGGCGGTGTCCTGACGCCGTCTCGCGCCTGCGCACTGGTCCGATCGCGCTTCTGGATGGCAACGAAAAGCCCCCGCCAACCTTTCGGTCGACGGGGGCTTTTTTTGCTGCTGGATCGGTCCGACGATCACATCGCCTTGAGGATCGAATCCACCATCTTCTTGGCGTCGCCGAACAGCATCGTGGTGTTCTGGCGGAAGAACAGCTCGTTCTCGACGCCGGCATAGCCGGAGCCCATGCCGCGCTTGAGGAAGAGCACCTGCTTGGCGTTCTCCACGTCGAGCACCGGCATGCCGTAGATCGCCGAAGTCTTGTCGGTCTTGGCCGCCGGGTTGGTGACGTCGTTGGCGCCGATGACGAAGGCGACATCCGCGTCACGGAACTCGCTGTTGATGTCCTCGAGCTCGAAGACCTCATCGTAGGGCACGTTCGCCTCGGCGAGCAGCACGTTCATGTGGCCCGGCATACGGCCCGCGACCGGATGGATCGCGTACTTCACCTCGATGCCTTCCTTCTTGAGCATGTCGGCCATCTCACGCAGCGAATGCTGCGCCTGGGCGACAGCCATGCCGTAGCCCGGGACGATGATGACGCGCTCGGCGTTCTTCATGAGGTAGGCGGCATCGTCCGCCGAGCCCTGCTTGACCGGACGCTGCTCCTGGGTGCCGCCTGCGCCGCCCCCGGCGGTCTCGCCGCCGAAACCGCCCAGGATGACCGAGAAGAACGACCGGTTCATCGCGTGGCACATGATGTAGGACAGGATCGCACCCGAGGAGCCCACCAGCGAGCCGGTGATGATCAGCGCGAGGTTGCCCAGGGTGAAGCCGATGCCGGCTGCCGCCCAACCCGAATACGAGTTGAGCATCGAGATGACGACGGGCATGTCCGCGCCGCCGATCGGGATGATCAGCAGGCCACCGAGCGCCAGCGACACCAGGACGATCAGCCAGAACAGGGCCTTGCTCTCGCTGCCGATGAAGAAGGCGAGGAGCAGCACCAGCAGCACGGCGAGGCCGATGTTGATCAGGTGACGCTGAGGCAGGATGATCGGCTTGCCGGACATGCGGCCCGACAGCTTGGCGAAGGCGATGACCGAGCCCGTGAAGGT
The DNA here is from genome assembly GCF_021352225.1 of Methylobacterium sp. C25. Classification (GTDB taxonomy): domain Bacteria; phylum Pseudomonadota; class Alphaproteobacteria; order Rhizobiales; family Beijerinckiaceae; genus Methylobacterium. The sequence continues at coordinate 793,859 of NZ_JAAUVI010000001.1, forward strand.
GATCGCGCCGATCGCCACGCCAAGACCCATCTCGAACAGCGACTGTTTGTGGATGTGGCCGTTCTCGACGATGCCGAACGCCTGCGGGGCGTAGAGTGCACCGGCGGCCACGAACACCGCAGCCATACCCACCAGCGAGTGGAAGGCGGCGACGAGTTCCGGCATCGCCGTCATGGGGATACGCTTGGCGATCACGGCACCGATGCCGCCGCCGATGGCGAGAGCGATCAGCACGAGACCCCAGGCGCCAGCACCGGCCGGAGGATGGCCGATCAGCGTGGTGAGCACGGCGAGCGCCATTCCCGCCATGCCGTAATAGTTGCCCTGACGGGAGGTCGTCGGGTGCGAGAGCCCCCGCAGCGCCATGATGAACATGACGCCGGCGACGATGTAGAGAAGCGAGGAGATATTCTCAGACATCGGCTCAGGCTTTCTTCTTGTACATGCTGAGCATGCGCTGAGTGACGAGGAAGCCGCCGAAGATGTTCACGCTGGCCAGGATGATGCCGATGAAGCCGAAGGCACGGGCCCAGCCTGTGCCGGCTTCCATCAGCGGCACGCCGACGGCGAGGAGCGCGCCGACGATGATCACGGAGGAGATCGCGTTGGTGACCGACATCAGCGGCGTGTGCAGAGCCGGGGTCACCGACCAGACCACGTAGTAGCCGACGAAGATCGCGAGCACGAAGATCGCGAGACGGAACACGGTCGGATCGACCGCGCCATGGGTCGCGGCGGCGACGCCGTGACCGAGGCCGTCGGCGATGCTCTGGGCGTAATCGGCGTTCTGACGGGCAATGTCAGCGGCCGCACGAGCGGCGGCCGCTGCGGACTGAGCCTGGTCGGCCGCCGCACCGGAAGGAAGATTGGCCATTCTTATTTCTCCCCGGTCGCAGGCGTAGCGGGTTTGGTTGCGTCGAGACCCGGGGCGTCGGGCAGCTTGGCCTCGGTCACGGGAGCGTCGGATTTCGGCTTGAACGAGTCGTGGACGACCTGACCATCGCGGGTCAGGTTAGTCGCCTTGACGAGTTCGTCGTCCCACTTCACCGCGATTGCCTTCGCTTCCTTGTCGACCATGGTCTCGACAAAGGCGAAGAGGTTCTTCGCGTAGAGGCCCGAGGCGGTCGCGGCGAGGCGGCCCGGCACATTGGCGAAACCGACGATCTTCACGCCGTTCTCAGTGGTGACGACCTCACCGAGCTTGGCGCCCTCGACGTTGCCGCCGCGCTCCACCGCGAGGTCGACGATAACCGAGCCCGGCTTCATCGAGTCGACCATGGCCTTGGTGACGAGCTTCGGCGCAGGCCGGCCCGGAATCAGCGCGGTGGTGATGATCAGGTCCTGCTTGGCGATGTGGCTCGCGACCAGCTCGGCCTGCTTCTTCTGGTACTCGGCCGACATCTCCTTGGCGTAGCCGCCCGAGGTCTCTGCCTGCTTGAACTCGTCGTCCTCAACGGCGATGAACTTGCCGCCGAGCGAGGCGACCTGTTCCTTCACGGCCGGGCGCACGTCGGTCGCCGAGACCACGGCGCCGAGGCGCTTGGCGGTGGCGATGGCCTGGAGACCGGCGACGCCGACGCCCATGATGAAGGCCTTGGCCGCGGGCACGGTGCCGGCGGCAGTCATCATCATCGGCAGCGCCTTGCCGAACTCGGCAGCGGCATCGACCACGGCGCGGTAACCGGCGAGGTTCGCTTGAGAGGACAGCACGTCCATCACCTGCGCGCGGGTGATGCGCGGCATTAGCTCCATGGCGAAGGCGGACACGCCGGCATCGGCCATCGCCTTCAGCTCGGCCTCACGGCCGTAGGGATCCATGATGGCGAGGACGAGGGCCCCGCTCTTGATGAGCTTCAGCTCTTCGGCGTTCGGACGGCGGACCTTGAGGACGAGGTCGGCGTCGCCGACGGCCTCGGCGGCCGAGCCGACGACCTTGGCACCGGCAGCCTCGAAGTCCGCGTCGGGGATGCCGGAATCCTTACCGGCGCCGGATTGGACCGCGACCTCGGCACCGAGCGCAACGTACTTCTTGACCAGTTCGGGGACGGTCGCGACCCGGGATTCCCCCGGATCCGATTCCGTCAAGACGCCGATGCGCATTCAATAGCTCCCGTTCTTACAGCATCCCCGCGAGGATACCGGTATCCGAGCCTGATAGATCAAATTTTTACCTGCGCGGGCCGCTCCGCCGGATACCTCGGGCGACCCGCTTCAGGACTTCGCGAAATGCCTTGGCGGGCTTAGCCGAACGCCAGGGCGAGAAGGAGGAGCGCCAATACTGCGGCCGGAGCCTTCCAGCCGATCGCCGGAACGAAGGCACCGATTGCCGCGGCAACCCAGGAGATCAGAACACCGGCAATCGCGGTCAGCCAAGCCTCGCGCACGCCGCCCACGGCCAGAGCCACGACCCAGCACAGCACGGTCGCCGAACCGATCTCGACGAATTTCACGAAGCCACGATAGGTCTGCTCGTGAGTCTTCTCGTCCATCGCCGGGCTGTACAGCGCACCGGACAGGGTCTTGGTATCGGCCATTGCGAGCCCGTTCCCTCGAATGTGTCTTATTCTGGTCCCGGGCGATTTAGCGCATGGTTTTCGCAGCGGCAATCGGCTTGGCCGTCGGCAAATGATTGATCTGAGGGATTTCCTCAGGCTGGCGAGGTCAGACCGACGGCATCCAGAGCTGATTTTTGGCGCGCACCGAGGGAGTCAAGAGAGAAGTGCTCGATCTCGGCCTCGAACAGGCGATGGTAGTTAAGCTCGGAACGCAGATGTAGGAACACCGCACCGAGGCCGACTGCCGCGCGGTCCATGAAGACGAATTCCTGCGGCACCGTCACCGGGCCGTGCTCCTTCAGCGCCTGGTGCACCGAGAAGGCCTCGCGGCGGCCATAGGCGCCGGGTTTCACACCATCGGCCACCGTCCGAGTGCGATCTTCGAGCAGCGGCCCGTAGATGAAGCGCGCCCAGATGTTGAGGATGTCGATGGTCTTGCGGTCGAGGCGCTTGAAGCCCCAGACCTCGTATGCGTGCACGACGCGGTCGTGCTCGTCGTTCTGCAGACCCCGATAGAGATCGACCACGCCGCCGACGAAGCGCGGGTGGAAGATCCGCACGCAGCCATAGTCGAGCAGATTGATGCCCTGTGCCTCGCCGCCCTCGGAGAAGACGGTGTAGTTGCCGAGATGCGGGTCGCCGTGGATCACCGCGGCGCGGCTGAACGGGTGCCACCACGCCTTGAACATCGCCTGCGCGATACGGTTGCGGATCTCCACCGGCGCCTCCGCGAAGGAGAGGATGCGCGCGCCGTCGAGCCATCCCAGGGTGAGCAGCCGCTTGGTGGAGAGATCGGGATGGACCACGGGCACGCGCACCGTGTCGAAATCCTTCAGCACGCTCCCGTACAAAGCGGCATGCTTGGCCTCTCGAGCGTAGTCGAGCTCCTCGCGGACCCGGGCGCCGATCTCCTTCTTGATCTCGCTGGTATCGAGCCAGGTGTTCATCCGGCGATGAAGAGCGAAAGCCACTTCGAGTTGCTTGAGATCGGCCTCCACGGCCGACTGCATGTCCGGGTACTGCAGCTTGCAGGCGAGCGCCGCTCCATCGCGCGAGGTCGCCTTGTGGACCTGGCCCAGCGAGGCCGCCGCTGCGGGCTTGAGGTCGAAGCTGCCGAACCGAGTCTGCCAGTCGGCCCCGAGCTCGGCCATCATCCGGCGTTTGACGAAGGCCGCGCCCATCGGCGGAGCGTCCGCCTGCAGCTTCTGCAACTCGGCCGCGTATTCGGGCGGAAGCAGATCGGGAATGGTGGCCATCAGTTGGGCCACCTTCATGATCGGGCCCTTCAGACCGCCGAGCGCCTGGGCCAGAGCCGCAGCGTTGGTGGTACCTTCCCCACCGAACAGCCGCGCAGCCGCCATGCGTGCGGCGACGCCGCCCATATTGGCGCCGACACTGGCATAGCGGCTTGCGCGGGCAGTGAAGCGGTTCGCTTCGCGGTCGGATTCGGCCATCGGGCGACGTGTCTCGTGCGACTGTTTCTCTCGAGATAAGCCGTGGCTTGACCGCTACCAGAGCGATGGGGCCGCGCGTCGCGGGCGTCAGCCCTCTTCCATTCCCTCCAACTCCGCGATCATCCCCTCGATCATCCCGAGCCCGATCTGCCAGAAGCTCGGATCGCTCGCGTCGAGGCCGAAGGGTTGGAGCAGTTCGCCGTAAGGCTTCGATCCGCCGGCCTTCAGGAGCGCGAAGTAGCGATCCACGAAGCCCCCCTCCGCCTTGGCGTAGACGCCGTAGAGCGAGTTCACGAGGCAATCGCCGAAGGCATAGGCGTAGACGTAGAACGGCGAGTGGATGAAGTGTGGGATGTAGGCCCAGAACGGCTCGTAGCCCTTGTCGAGGGTGATGGCCGGGCCGAGGCTCTCGGCCTGTACCGACATCCAGAGTTCGTTGATCTGCTCGGCAGTGAGTTCGCCCTTGGCGCGGGCAAGGTGGACCTTCCGCTCGAACGAGTAGAACGCGATCTGCCGCACGACCGTGTTGATCATGTCCTCGACCTTGGCGGCGAGCATGGCGCGCCGTTGGGTCGTATCCTTGGTGGCGGCGAGCAGGCGGCGGAAGGTCAGCATCTCGCCGAACACGCTCGCGGTCTCGGCAAGCGTCAGCGGCGTCGGCGCCATCAGCGCGCCATTGCCGGCGGCGAGCACCTGATGCACCCCGTGGCCCAGCTCGTGCGCGAGCGTCATCACATCCCGCGGCTTCCCTTGGTAATTCACCAGCACGTAGGGGTGAGCCGAGGGCACGGTCGGATGGGCGAAGGCGCCGGGCGCCTTGCCGGGCCGTGTCGGCGCATCGATCCAGCCATGGTCGAAGAACTTTTGGGCGATGCCCGCCATCTCCGGTGAGAAGGCACCATAGGCATCGAGCACCGTGTCGCGTGCCTCGGTCCAGGGGATGGTGCGCTGCTCGACCTTCGGCAGCGGCGCGTTGCGGTCCCAATATGGCAGCGCCTCGACGCCGAACCACTTGGCCTTCAGACGGTAATAGCGATGCGACAGCCGCGGATAGGCGGCGCGAACAGCCTCGACCAAAGCGGCGACGACCTCGGGCTCGACGCGGTTCGAGAGGTGGCGCGCGTCGGCGACGTCCGCGAATCCGCGCCAGCGATCCGAGATCTCCTTGTCCTTGGCGAGCGTATTGGTGATCAGCGTGAAGATCCGCAGGTTGCTCCGCAATGTCTCGCTGATCGCGCCGGCTGCCTCCTGACGGACGGCGCCGTCCGGGTCCTGCAGCTTGTTGAGGGTCGGCTCCAAGGGCAGCTTCTCGCCGCCGACCGGGAAGCGCAGCGCCGCGATGGTCTCGTTGAACAGACGGTCCCAGGCCGCGCTCGCCGTCACCGACTTTTCGAGGAAGAGCTTCTCGATGCGGTCATCGAGCTGGAACGGCTTCTCCTTCCGCAGGTCATCGATCCAGGGCTTGTAATGCGCGAGCGGACCCGAGGCCGTCGCCTTGTCCATCACGGCATCGTCCACGCGGTTCAGCTCGAGCCCGAAGAACAGCAGGTCGCCCGAGGCGGCGGTCAGCCGCTCGCGGGTATCGCCGTAGAACTTGGCGCGGGCCTCGTCGGTGGTGTCACCCGAATAGACGAGCCCGGCAAAAGACATCAGCCGTCCGAGCAGATCTTCGATCGCCTCGTAGGCCTTGACCGCTGCCCCGAGCGTCTCGGATGCATCCGCGCTCTCGGCGAGCTCGGCGATCCGGCCGGAATAGGTCTTTGCGAAATCCCGACACTCGGCCTCGGCCCTAGTGAGGTCGTCGCGGTATTCCGGGGCGTCGATCCCCGAATAAAGATCACGCAGATCCCACTCCGGCAGCGCGCCGAGCCCGACCGCGTCGGCCATGGCCCTCGCCGTGGCGGGACTCCGCGCAGTCATCGATAATCCTGCGGAGGCTGCGACTCGGCTCGACATGGGGCTCTGCTCTCCGGCGGCCTCTCGGCCGCCTCATCAGGTTCGTCTGAGCGCCTGATATCGCGTGCCTCGGCGGCCGTTCAACGAGGCAGGCCAAATTCCCGATGAAGATCCTCGTCGGCGAGGCCATTCGCACACGGCCCGGCAAAAACTCGCAACGTCGTTAAGCGGAGCTTTACGCTCTTCGGCGACCCTGCGCTTCGAAACGGAACAGCCTGAGCCGTTCGCCGACCGCCTCACACCAGAGTCGATCCGGAAGCGTGGCCGGCTGTTCCCAACCAAGAAGCGAGGGACCCGTATGTCGACAACCGTCCTCATCGTCGATGACGATCCGGTACAGCGCCGGCTCGCGGAGAGCATGGTGCGCCGGCTCGGCTTCGACGCCCGGGTCGCCGAGAACGGTCTCGACGGCCTGAACGCCCTGCGGGCCGGCGGCGAGATCGACGTGGTGCTCCTCGACATGGTGATGCCGGGCGGCCTGGACGGCCTCGGCGTGATGGCAGAGATGCAGAAGGCCGGCATCGACACGCCGGTGATCGTGCAGACCTCGAACGGCTCGATCGACGCCGTGGTCAACGCCATGCGTGCCGGCGCCGTCGACTTCGTGGTGAAGCCGGCGGGTGCGGAGCGCCTGCAGGTCTCGATCAAGAACGCCCTGCGCGTCGACCAGCTCGAGGAAGAAGTGCGCCGCATGCGCCGCCGCGCTTCCGGCGCACTCGGCTTCAAGGACCTCACCTCGAAGAGCCCGGACATGGACCGCGTCATGCGGCTCGCCGAGCGTTCGGCCAAGTCGAACATCCCCGTGCTGATCGAGGGTGAATCCGGCGTCGGCAAGGAAGTGCTGGCTCGCGCCATTCAGGGCTCGGGCGACCGGCGCGGAAAACCCTTCGTCACCGTCAATTGCGGGGCGATCCCGGACAACCTCGTCGAGTCGACCCTGTTCGGCCATGAGAAGGGCGCCTTCACTGGCGCCACCGAGCGCCATGCCGGCAAGTTTGTCGAGGCGTCGGGCGGCACGCTCTTCCTCGACGAGATCGGCGAGTTGCCCCTCGATGCCCAGGTGAAACTGCTGCGCGCCTTGCAGGAAGGCGAGGTCGACCCCGTCGGTGGCAAGCGCTCCGTGCGCGTCGACATCCGCCTGATCTCGGCAACGAACCGCTCGCTTCTCGACCTCGTGAAGCAGGGCAAGTTCCGCGAAGACCTCTACTACCGCCTCAACGTCTTCCCGATGACCCTGCCGCCGCTGCGCGCGCGTCGCGAGGACATCCCGGATCTCGCCCGCTCGTTCTGCGCGCGTTTCGCAGCCGAGGAAGGCAAGCGCCTGCGTGGCATCTCCTCAGAAGCCATGGCTTTGCTCACCCGCTATCCCTGGCCAGGCAACGTCCGTCAGCTCGAGAACGCCCTTTTTCGCGCTGTCGTGCTCGCCGATGGCGACGAACTCTCGGTCGCGGAATTTCCGCAGATCGCGGCGCAGGTCGAAGGCTTCGACGTTCGCATCCCGCCGCTGCCGAACCAGCCGATGCTGCCTGCCGGCGGCCTGGAGCCGGTGCGCGAGATCGTTCGTGTCGAGGTGCGCGACCCGCATGCAATGTCCCTCGTCGTCGAGGACACGAGCGAGATGAAGACGATGGAGGAGATCGAGGCCGAGGCGATCCGCTTCGCGCTGCAGTTCTACCGCGGCCGAATGTCCGAAGTCTCGCGTCGCCTTGGAATTGGCCGATCCACCCTCTACCGCAAGCTGAAGGATCTGGGCCTCGACGGCGACGAAAAGTCGGACGAGGCCGCAGCCTGAGGTTGTCCACCGCGATCTCGCGGCGTGCCGCCACCCTGCGTGGCGGCGATACGCTGGCGAGGCGTGGAAGGGCAGACACTTGAGGGTGGCCGGCTCGACACAGATCGTGCCGAAGCGACGTCTCAGGAGAGCGGTGCGGTTGCACACGGCCGTGCTTAAGACGATAATCATACAGTCCGTATGGCCCTCGGCCGTACTGGAGGAGACTTCGTCATGCGCGCTTCGTCGAACGCTTCGCGTACGGCCGCCGCGGTTCTGGCCATGGCGCTGGCGTCCTCCGTCGGCGTGACGACATTGGCGCGCGCGCAGTCGGCTGAGACAGAGCCGTCCTCGACGATGCGCAGCGCCGCCGTCGAGCCCTCCGAGGCGGTCAAGGCCGCAACCTCACCGTCTGCTTCGGGCGATGATCTCAGCTCGCTGCCGCCCACTAGCGACGCGCCGCCGCAATCCGATTTCAAGGAACCCGTCAAAGAGGAGCAGCCGGTCACGGCCGCCCCCTCGGCTCCGACGCAGGCACTCGACGCGCAGGGCGAGGCCATCCTTGCGCGACTGAAGGACGGCAAGCCGCTGCTCGCACGCCTCACGCCGAAGGAGCGCGAGGCAATGCAGGTGTTTTATACCGTCGCCGACTACAAACCGGTCTGGATCGATGGCGGCGCCTTTACGCCTGCCGCGCAATCCCTGATCACGCGGCTGCGGGCCGCCGCCGAGGACGGCCTCAATCCGAGCGCCTATCCGGTCCCGTCATTGGCCGATGGCGGCCGGACGATGTCCCCCGCCGAGATCGCTGATGCCGAGTTGAAGCTTTCCGCCGCCATCGTGCTCTATGCACGCGATGCTCGCGGCGGACGCGTCAACCTCGCCGCAATCTCGAAGCTGATCACGCCGGACCTCAACATCACCCCGGCCGATCTGGTGCTGGGCCAACTCGCCGTCTCGGGAACGGAGGCCGGCGACCGGCTTCAGGCCTACAATCCGAACCAAGAGGGCTACCTCGCCCTCAAACAGCGGCTTGCCACGTTACGGGGTGCCGACCCGGTATCGACCGCGAGCGCGCCCAAGCCTCTGCGGCTTCCGGTTGGCCCGGTCCTCAAGATCGGGATGAGCGATCCACGCGTATCGCTCCTGCGCGAGCATTTTGGCCTGCCCGCGCGCAGCGAAGGCACCCTCGACAAGGCGCCTGGAGAGGCCGACGTCTACGACAAAGCCGTCTCCGACGCGGTCGCCAACTTCCAGCGCAGCCACGACCTGCCAGACAACGGACACCTGACCCGCTCGACGATTGTCGCGCTCGCACTCGCCAGCGCTCCGGCATCGGCACCACGCAGCGGGGACGAAGCGGAGCTGATCTCGAACATGGAGCGCTGGCGCTGGTTGCCGCGCGAACTCGGCTCCGACTACGTTCTGGTCAATGTTCCCGAATACCGGCTGCGCGTCTATCGCGGCGGCGTGATGCGTGACGAGACCCGGGTCATCGTCGGGAAGACGGATTCGCCAACACCGATCTTCTCCGGCGCCATGGAGACCGCGGTCGTGAACCCGTCATGGTTCGTGCCCCCCTCCATCCTCAAGCAAATGCTCGCCTCCGGGCGGACCGCCGGTTTCGAGGTGGTGAATCGCCACGGCCAGATCTCGCTGCGGCAGCCGCCCGGCGAGAAGAACGCGCTCGGCTTCATCAAATTCCTGTTTCCGAACCAGCACGCGGTCTACCTGCACGACACGCCGAACCGCTCGCTGTTCTCGGCCTCGAAGCGTGCCTTCAGCCATGGCTGCGTGCGCGTCGACGACCCATTCCGCTTTGCCGATGCCGTGCTGCCCGATACTTGGACCGAGGCGAGCCTGAGAAAGCTGATCGGCAAGGGCGAGCGCTCGATCAAGTTGCCGCATAAGCTGCCGGTCCACATCGCCTACTTCACGGCCTTCGTGGACGATGCGGGGGTCTACCGGACGCTGCCGGACCTTTACGGTTACGACGCCAAGATCAAAGAGGCACTTGGTCTGTCGACGCGTCCGGGCGCGATGGTCTCGGTGCCGAAGGAACCGGCGCGTCGCATGGCAAGCGTCCCTTCCGTACCGGCGGCGCAAGCAAATGCCCACCCGAAGCCGTCACGGCCTCGGCGGGAAGCGATGCGGGCTCCCATTGAGCAGCACGCGCCTGTTCAGCGCCAACGCCGCGCCGCGCCGGCAGTGCACGGCGAGCCAGATCTGTGGACACCGGCACCGCCGCCCTCCACGCCTCGATTCTGGTGGTAGGGACGGCGGACCGTTTCTCGGCCCCTGCCCGCTGGGCAAAATTCGAGATTTGATGACTCTTTCCAGAGCCCGGATGCATCCGGGTCCTTGCCCGGCACGATTCCGCCACGGTTGAGCTTTACCCAGTTCACGAGAAGGTGAGCAGCAGTAGGCCCCGTTACCCGTGCCGTCACGGCTTCCGGCAACCTTGCGCTCGCCATGACGCCCCGTGTCACCCACAGCGCGTCATGCCGTCTGCGAGGGGTGGACCACCGTGCTGACATCGCTTCGGGACCGAACCAGCGCGCTCGCTGGGAAATCCGTCAGCTACCTGCGCCGTAGCGGCGTGCCGGCCCTGCGACGCTCGAAGCCCAGGCAGCTCGCCTCGATGCTGACCGTGGCCGCCGCGCTACTCGCCGGCACCGTCGAGACCGAGAATGCGGTCGCCAACGGCGACACCCGTACGCTTTCACTGATCCACGAACACACCAAGGAAAGCGCGACCGTCACGTTCAAGCGCGATGGCCGCTACGACAAGGCCGCTCTCGAGCAGCTCAACTGGTTGCTGCGCGACTGGCGCGAGGCCGAGGCCACCAAGATGGACCCGCGCCTTTTCGACGTAGTCTGGGAAGCGCAGCGCTCGATCGGCTCGACGCAGCCCCTGCGGGTCGTCTGCGGCTACCGCAGTCCCAAGACCAACGGCATGCTGCGCCGCCGCTCCCGCGGCGTCGCCGAGCACAGCCAGCACATGCTCGGCAAGGCCATGGATTTCTTCATGACCGACGCCTCGATCGACGACATCCGCGCGGCCGGCGTGCGGCTGCAGCGCGGCGGCGTCGGCTGGTATCCGCGCTCGGGCTCGCCCTTCGTGCATCTCGACGTCGGCTCGGTCCGCGCCTGGCCGCGCATGACCCACGATCAGCTCGCTCGCATCTTCCCCGACGGCAAGACTGTCCACGTGCCCGCGGACGGCAAGCCTTTCCCTCGCTATGAGGAGGCGCGTGCCGAGATCCTGGCACGCGGGGGCACCGTGCTCGGCTATACCGCGGTCGCCGCGAACGAAGAGTTCGACGACGGGCCGAGCATCAAGGGCTTCTTCGCCGGCCTGTTCGGCGGCAATGCACCAACATCCGCGCCCGCAGCCGCGCCGGCCAAGGCGCGCGGCAAGGCAACGATAGCAGTGGCCAGCGCCGACCCGGACGATGCGATCGGCGCCCGCCAGGCGCTCGCCTACGCCGCGCCAAACAGCACCGACACGCTGCGCGACGCAATGCTGCGGCGTGAGGGTCGCGAAACGCCCTCGGCCAAGGGCCTGCTCACCGCCGAGAAGGCGGACCAAACACCGGGCGAGCGCACGGCCCGACTGGCTCCCCTACCGCCGCGGCGGCCGGCCGAGTTCGCCGCGATCGCCGCCGCCATCGCGGCGCCGCTTCCACCGGGACGCGCCGTGCAGGTTGCCGGTATCGGCAATGCCGGCCTCGCCAACCTCGCGCTCGGCAACCGGCCAGTCACCCCGGCGGCATTCCACCTGCTGCCGCCCGAGGCCGACGCGCGGGATCACCTCCGTGCGCTGTTTTCCGCCCAGGCACAGGGCGCCTCCGAGCCGGCGCGTCACGATGCGCCGATTCGGCTCGCCGCAATCCAACCGAAGCCGGGCGAGACGCCGGAGGATATCTTCACCGTCGATGCCGTCGCGACGCGGTTCACGGCCCGCAGCCCGGGCGACGACCTCGCCGCCACACATTTCTCGGGCTCGGCGATCGGCCTCGTCCCGCTCCGCAATTGATCAGTACGGCGAGAAACGGCTCAGCCGGCGTCCGATCAACCTGGAAGTCTCGGCCGGATCGGCCTCGGGTTTCGGCTTCTCCGGCTCAATGGCCGGCGGAGGCTGCTTCGCGAACCGCTCGATGCGGACGCCGGCACAGTGGTTCTTCCGCCAGACCGACCTGACGTTGAAGAGGAAGTCGTACCCCACCACCTTGAGCTGGAAGCTCTCGGGCAGAGCGACCGTGTCGGGAAGGCCGAGCCGGGCGCCGGATTTCGACACGTCCTTAACGGTACAGGCGATCTCCTCGCCGTCGGACAATCTGATCTTGCCGATCCAATTTGTCGGCGTGCGTGGCTCGCTGCGTCGTTCGACTGCGTGCGGGTCGGCCGCCGCCGCTCCGCTCGCATCTCCCGAATTCGCGAGAAATCTGACGAGCCCTTCCCCTGGCATGGATCCCACCGCGCCTCCTCAAGGCTGCGATGCTGTCACCAAAGTCTTGATACCTGCTTTCGCAACAATAGCTTTTCGCGCGATCGCGCCGAAATCTGATTTCCGTCAACAGCTCAATTGCACTCGAGCGCGAGCGACTCCACGGGCTCGCCACGAAGGATCGAGACGGTCAGCGGGATCTGCGTGGAACGCGCGCGGTCGCGCCACCTTCACATTCGCGTGACGAAGTCTGATCTAGGTCGGTGCACGCGATTGCCTCGATCGCGTTTCGCTGCACGGCACAATTCGAACGCCGCCAGACAGCCGACAACCGAACAGGCCGTGGATATCAATCCGGCCTCCGATACTTACGCAGTTTCCGCGCGGCGGCGGCAACGCTGTCTTGTCGCGGAACAGGTTCCCGAACCGCGGATTCGAGCCTCAGCCACCGTGAAATGTCTCCCGCGCCGCAGCGACGAATCTTGGTCGGGACGCGGTCTGGCGCTCTTGTCGGAGGGGCCGGGCCGGGTAGCATGACCTCATTCAGTCGCGTCGGAAACGATCATCCTGGGGGCAGGGAGCCAACGCATGCAGGAAGCGATACGCGTCAAACCTACGCAGGACGGCACCTACACGGTCTATCGCGGCACAATGGCCCTCGTTGCGGGCCTGACTCGTCTACAAGCGGAGCGCTACGAGGCGAGCATCGCCCGGCGGCAGCCGCGCACCACACCGATTGCGATGCTGGGCTGAGCCCTCGGAACGGACTGGAAGAAGGCGTGGACCCGATCAGGTCCGCGCCTTTTTTCATGCCGGCAGCAATGTCAGCGGGCGCAACGGGCCGATCGTGCCCTCCGCGGTCAGCCCGCGCTCTGCCGCAGTGACGATGAAACGGCCGCCATCCCTGATGATGTCGTAGAGGTAGTAGGAAGCCCGGTGATGCTCGCGGATGCTGCGAGCCGAGGCCGACGGCGCCCCGACGATGGGGATCGCCCCGTTTGGCCCCTCGACGAAGGCGACGCTGCCGACATGGTTGTGCCCATGAAGGATCAGCTCAGCACCGGCGCGGGCGATCATCGCGGTGAAGGCCTCTGCATCCTTCAACTCGCGACCGGGGCGCGCCCCGCCAGGATGGGGCGGATGGTGGATCATGACGACCCGGAACGGCGGATCGGATTCGGTAGCCAGCGCACGAAGCAGTTTTTCGGCAATCTCGATCTGTGGAGGCCCGACGCGGCCGGTCGCGGCGAACGGCTTGGTCGGAATGGCCGAGGACAGCCCGATCAGAGCGATGGGTCCGCGCCGGCGCAGATAGGGAAACACGCCGGCGCGATCGTCCTCACCGCTCGTCCACGCGCCGCAGGCGGCGAGCAGACCTTCGAGGGAGCCGCGCACATAGGCATCGTGATTGCCCGGCACGAAGCTGACACTGTCCGCCGTGCCGAGGGCCTCGAGGAAGATCCGCGACGTCTCCCACTCGTCTGGCAGGCCGATATTGCAGAGGTCGCCCGTACAGGCGATGTGGTCGCAATCCTGCAGCCGGAGATCGGCGACGAGGTCCGCTAGCAGGCCCATGTCGTGATGACGGCCGCGCCCGCGATGCCAGTTCACGAAGCCGGTGGCACGCTTGCTCAGGAGTTGCCGCAGCTTCGGCCGCGGCAGCGGCCCGACATGCGGATCGGTGATGTGGGCAAGACGGAACATCGGCGAGGCAGGCTACGCGATCGTGATTGGGCGACCGATGCGCCCGCATGTGCCGCAGTGAGGTCGAAGGTCAACCGCGCGCCGTTTCTCGCGCCCGACGAGGTTGCGCCGCAATCTTAACTGAGGGTACAGAGCCGGCGGCTCGCCGCCCGCGTTCGCGGCCACCGGCGACAGCGCGCGAAGAGCGGGAGACCGCCCCGGCATATGGGCCTCATCAAGACCATCGGCCGAAAGCCGCCCGTGCAGAAGGCCCTTGGCCTGACCGCTTACGGCTATCTGAACCTCGTGCGGCGCACCAACCGCTTCACCGTGGTTCCCGCCGCGCCCGACGCTTGGCTCGACGAGACCGGTCCGTTCATCGCCGCGATGTGGCATGGCCAGCATATCATGATCTCGTTCATGAAGCGGCCGCACGATCGCATCGCTACGATCATCTCCAAGTCGCCCGACGGCAACATCAACACCTACGCCCTGGAGCGGATGGGTGTGCGTGTGATGCGCGCCTCGGGCGCTCGCGGCCGCGTGGTGCGCGATGCCAAGGCAAAGGGTGGCGCCGAGGGTCTGCGTGCGATGGTGCGGGCGCTCAAGGGCGGTGACACCGTCTGCTTCTCGGCCGACGTGCCGAAGGTCTCGCGGGTCTGCGACGCCGGCATCATCATGCTCGCCCGCTTCTCAGGCCGACCGATCCTGCCGGTAGCCGTGGTGACGAGCCGCCATATCCGCTTCAACTCCTGGGACCGGGCCTGCCTTGGATTGCCGTTCGGCCGCGGGGCCATGGTGTTCGGCGAGCCGATCTGGGTTCCGCGCGAGGTCGAGCCCGACCTCGTCGACAGCCTGCGCATGAAGGTGCAGACCGAATTGAACCGCGTTCACGACCACGCCTACACCCTCGTCGGGCGTCCGGACCGCGTCGGGAACCCGGCATGAGAGCGCCGTCCCTGCCCGTGACACTGCGGGCCTATCGCTTTGGCCTGTATCTCGGCGAACCGGCCGTCGCAGGCCTCCTCGCCTGGCGGTCGCGGCGCGGCAAAGAGGACCCCGGACGCCTGCCGGAGCGCCGCGGACGTCCGGGCCGAGCACGCCCTGCCGGCAATCTCGTCTGGATGCACGGTGCCAGCATCGGCGAGTCACTCTCGTTGATCGGCCTGATCAACGGCATGATCGAGCGAGGCTTCTCGGTGCTCGTGACGACGGGCACGAAGAGCGCGGCCGAGCTGCTCGGCTCGCGCCTGCCGCCCGGCGCGGTTCACCAATACATGCCGCTCGACGCGCCGCGCTGGATCGAGCGCTTCCTCGACCATTGGCAGCCGGATCTCGCGGTGCTGGCCGAATCCGAGATCTGGCCGAACACCGTGATCTCGCTCCACCGGCGCGAGGTGCCGCTGATCCTCGTCAACGGCCGGATGTCGGAACGCTCGTTCAAGGGCTGGGCACGCTCGCCAAGGACGGCCGAGGCACTGCTCGCGCGCATCTCGATCTGCCTCGTCCAGACCAAGGATGATGCCGAGCGCTTCCTGCGGCTTGGCGCACCACGGGTGAAGGTCGTCGGAAATCTCAAATACGACTCGGCCGTGCCGCCGGCCGACGCGCAGCAGCTCGCCTATCTCGGCGACATGGTCGGCGACCGGCCGGTCTGGGTCGCGGCAAGCACCCATCCCGGTGAGGACGAGGTGGTGGCCGAGGCCCACACCCTCTTGAAGCAGCGCCTCCCGAACCTTCTCACCGTCATCGTGCCGCGTCATCCGCGCCGGGGCGAGGAGGTGGCTGCCTGCGCCAACGCCGCCGGTCTGCGCACCAGCCGGCGCGCCAAGAACGGGCGGCCTCAGGCCTCCATCGACCTCTACGTGGCCGACACGCTGGGCGAGCTCGGCCTGTTCTACCGGCTCAGCCGGCTGGTCTTCCTCGGCGGCTCCCTGGTTCCGCATGGCGGCCAGAACCCGATCGAGCCGGTGCGCCTCGACACTGCTATCCTGCACGGGCCGAACGTCGCCAATTTCTCGGAGCCCTACCGCGCCCTCGATGCCGCAGGCGGCGCGCTCACCGTCACCGACGCGCGCGACCTCGCGGCCGCCGTCGGCGAACTGCTCGCCGACCATCGCCGCATCGATGTCATGGCACAGCGCGGCCACGCAGCCCTGCTGCCGTTCGAGGGCGCCGTCCTGCGCACGCTAGCGGTGCTCGATCCCTTCGTGGCGCAGCTCAAGCTGGCAGCCCGGGCCCCGGCCTGAATGCGCACGCCCGGCTTCTGGGCGCAGATGCCCCCGTCCCCGCTGGCACGCCTCCTGGCGCCCGCAGGCGCCGTCTACGGACGCTTCACTGCCAAGCGCATGGACAGGCCGGGTGAGCAGGCCGCCTGCCCCGTGCTCTGCATCGGCAACCTCACCTTGGGCGGCGCCGGCAAGACGCCCACAGCGCTTCGTATCGCGGCGATGCTGCGCGCGCAGGGCAAGCAACCCGTCTTCCTCTCGCGCGGCTATGGAGGACGGGAGCGAGGGCCACTCGTCGTCGATCCGACCCTGCGGAACGCCGATGCAGTGGGTGATGAGCCGCTGCTGCTCGCACGCATCGCTCCGACCGTGGTCGCGCGCGATCGGCCGGCCGGCGCCCGACTCTGCGTCGCGCAAGGCGCCGACGTCATCGTGATGGACGACGGCCTTCAGAATCCAAGCCTGGCCAAGGACTTGTCGCTCGTGGCCGTCGATGCTGGATCCGGCATCGGCAACGGCCTCACCTTTCCGGCGGGCCCATTACGTGTGCCGCTCGCGCAGCAATGGCCGCATGTGGGCGGGATCGTCATGATCGGGGACGGGGCCCCCGGCGAGGCAGTGGCGCGGGAGGCGGAGCGCCGCGGTTTGCCGGTCCATCGCGGCAAACTGATCCCGCAGGCCGATCACGGTCTGGAAGGGCGCCCGATCTTCGCCTTCGCTGGCATCGGTCGGCCTGAAAAGTTCTTCGACACCCTGCGGAGCATGGGGGCCGATCTCGCCGGGACGCAGGTCTTCGGTGATCACCACCGCTTCTCGCAAAGCGATCTCGCGGGCTTGGCCGATGCCGCCAGCCGGGTCGGCGCGACGCTCGTCACAACGGAGAAGGATGCCGTGAGGCTGCCGCGCGCTTTCGCGCAGACGCTCGCGGTACGACTCGTATTCGATGACGAGACGGCCTTGCGGGCGCAAATTGCGGCGATGCTTCGATCGCGGCCGGCCTCGCTTCAGGCCTGACCGCCCGGTCCGACTACCACCAAAGCTATTTCGCCAAGCCGACCGCTTTCAGACGCTGCATGGCAGAGTCTGGGCTTGCGTAGGCCTCCTGGCGTTCGACGCTCCAGTAGCGCAGGGCATCGAGGGGAATTTCCTCGCCAGTCACGGCGCAACGCACGAAGTTACCGGGCTTGATCACCCGCATCGTGCCGTCGCCGTACTCGACCTTCGCCTCGCCGCCGGGTGATCCACGATCGTAGCGACCGAGCATCCTTGCCACTCCTGCCTCGTCCCTCGCGTCATAACGCCGTCCGAGCGCGATTGTCGATCGAACCGAGATGCCTCTCGACAGGGAGTGGCGGCTCGGGCCTATGTTCGGCCATGCCAAGCCCGGTTCCGCAGGCCACCGATTCCGCGCCGGATCAACCCGCCGTCGAGGCCCTGTTCGAGGCGGCGCGCGCGGTGCGTGAGCACGCCCATGCGCCCTATTCGCGCTTCCGCGTCGGCGCAGCGCTCGTCGACGAGGCCGGCCGTATCCATGCCGGCTGCAACGTGGAGAACGCGGCCTACCCGGTCGGCAGTTGCGCCGAGGCCGGCGCCATCGCCGCGATGGTAGCCGCGGGTGGCAGGCGCATTGCAGCGATCCTCGTCCTCGGCGACGGCCCGATCCCCGTGACGCCCTGCGGCGCCTGCCGCCAGCGCATCCGTGAATTCGCGGGACCCGACACGCCCGTGCTGGCCGCCGATCCGGCCGGGTTGCGTGCTCGCTTCACCCTCGACGCGCTGTTGCCGGCTTCGTTCGGCCCGGAAAACCTGGCGTGACCGCGGAGTCGCTCCTGGAGGTCGCGCTCGGATGCCTGAGGCAGGGCGGTTTCGAAGGTCCATATACCTCCGCCATCGTCACCGGAACCGGCCTCGGCGGCCTAGCCTCCTGCTTGGAGCAGCGCATCGGCATCGCCTATGCCGACATTCCCGGCTTTCCGCGCTTGGGCGTCAGCGGGCATGCCGGATCGCTGTTTCGCGGGCGTCTGGCGGATCGTCCCGTACTCGTCTTCGAGGGCCGCATCCATGCCTACGAGGCGGGGGACGCCGCCGCGATGCGGTTGCCGTTGACGATTGCGAAGCGTCTCGGCGCCGAGACGCTCTTGCTCACGAATTCCTCCGGCTCACTGATGCCGGAGGCCGGTCCCGGCAGCCTCGTGGCACTCTCCGATCACATCAACCTCTCGGGGTTCAATCCGCTGATCGGCGAGCCCAGCGATGCCCGCTTCGTGCCGATGATCGATGCCTACGATCCCGGCCTTCGCGCGTTGCTCCGCGACGCTGCCGCAGCCTCTGGAATTTCGCTGCACGAGGGCATCTACGCCTGGTTCTCTGGGCCGAACTTCGAGACGCCCGCAGAGGTGCGCATGGCCGGGCGGCTCGGGGCGGATCTCGTCGGCATGTCGACGGTGCCGGAGACGATCCTCGCGCGTTTCCTCGGCCTGAGGGTCGCCGCGCTTTCCGTGGTCACCAACCACGCGGCCGGCATTGCGGGCGGTGATCCGCACCACGCCGAGACCAAGGCCGTCGCGGCTCGCGCGGCCGACGACCTCGCCCGTCTCGTGACCGTCTTCCTGGCGCGCCTTCCCCTCCCCTCTTCGGCACCCGGATCATGACAGCAAGCCCGATGCTCTCGCCGCAAGATGAGGCCGGAATCGCCCGCCGTGCCATCCCGCTTCTCGACCTCACCGATCTCGGCGATGCCTGCCGTGCCAGCGCCATCGACACGCTCTGCCGCGCGGCGCGAGAGGGCAGCGTCGCAGCGGTTTGCGTCTGGCCGCAATTCGTCGGGCAGTGCTTGCGTGGGCTGCACGGCGATCCGATCGCAGTCGCCACCGTCGTCAACTTCCCGACCGGCGGCGAGGACATCGAGCGGACTGTAGAGGACACGGTCCAGGCTCTTCGCGATGGTGCGCAGGAGATCGATCTGGTCATGCCTTACGGGGCTCTGCTGCGCGGAGAGCTGGCGCCGGTGCGCGACATGATCCAGGCCGTGCGCGAGGTCTGCGACCAAGGGCAGCCGCTGAAGGTGATCCTCGAGACGGGCGTGCTCGGCAATTCAGAACCGATTGCCGAGGCCAGCCGGATCGCTCTCGAATCCGGCGCCGACTTCATCAAGACCTCCACCGGAAAGACCGCCGTGTCGGCGACACCGGAGGCGGCCGAGGTGATGCTGAAGGCGATCCGCGATCATGGAAGCGGCGGCCTCAAGATTTCCGGCGGCCTGAAAACCGTCGCGAATGCCGCGACCTATCTCAGCCTCGCAGACGGGATCATGGGACCCGGCTGGGCCACTCCGAAGACGATGCGGCTCGGGGCGAGCAGTCTCTATGCCGACCTCGCTCGAGCCAGGGACGCAGTACCGTGAGGCTGCCGCAGGAGGTCATCCGGGCCAAGCGCGATGGCGAAACGCTGGACGGCGCTGCGATTGCCGAGTTCATCGCAGGGCTGACCGAAGGCTGCGTCACCGAAGGGCAGGCTGCGGCCTTCGCGATGGCCGTGTTCTTCCGAGGGCTGTCGCTCGAAGAGCGTGTCGCGCTTACGCGGGCGATGACGGAATCCGGCACCGTGCTGCGCTGGGACCTTCCCGGTCCGACCCTAGACAAGCATTCCACCGGCGGCATCGGCGATGCCGTGAGCCTCGTGCTGGCGCCGATGGTCGCGGCCTGCGGCGGATA
Organism: Methylobacterium sp. C25; assembly: GCF_021352225.1. GTDB lineage: Bacteria > Pseudomonadota > Alphaproteobacteria > Rhizobiales > Beijerinckiaceae > Methylobacterium. The sequence continues at coordinate 813,669 of NZ_JAAUVI010000001.1, forward strand.
TGTGCCGATGATCTCCGGACGCGGCCTCGGCCATACGGGAGGCACCCTCGACAAGCTCGAAAGCATTGCCGGCTATAATGCGACGCCGGGACTGGACGTCTTCCGTCAGGTTGTCGCGAAAACGGGCTGCGCCATCATCGGCCAGACCAGCGAACTCGCGCCGGCCGACAAGCGCCTCTACGCGATCCGCGACGTGACCGGCACGGTAGAATCGCTCGATCTGATCACCGCCTCGATCCTCTCAAAGAAGCTTGCTGCGGGCCTCGACGGCTTGGTCATGGACGTCAAAGCGGGTTCGGGCGCCTTCATGGGCACGCACGACGCAGCGCGGGCGCTTGCCGAGAGCATCGTCGGCGTGGCGAACGGCGCCGGCATGCGGACGGTTGGATTGATCACCGACATGGACGCGCCTCTCGCCTCCGCCGCCGGCAATGCCGTGGAGGTCAGCTACGCGATCGACTATCTCATCGGCCGGAAGCAAGAGCCACGGTTTCACGCCGTGACGCTGGCTCTCGCCGCGGAGATGCTGGTGATCGGCGGCCTCGCGGCGGATACGGCCGAGGCCAGCAGGCGGCTGGAGCAGGCCGTGGCGTCCGGTCAGGCGGCCGAACGGTTCGAGGGGATGGTAGCAGCGCTCGGCGGTCCCACGGACCTCTTAGGCTCCGGATCCGAAAGCCTGCCGGCCGCACCCATCACCAAGTTCGTGAAGCCCGACGTGCCGGGCATCGTCCAAAGCGTGGCGACGCGGGCGATCGGGCTCGCGGTCATCGGGCTCGGTGGGGGACGAACCCGACCCCAGGACGGGGTCGATCATGCCGTCGGCTTTACGGCCCTGGCGCGTCCCGGCGATACGATCAGCGCCGATGCCTGTCTCGGGATCGTGCACGCCCGCGACGAAGACAGCGCGGAAAGGGCGGCCGCCTCACTCAAGGCGGCCTACCAGGTTGGTGCCGACGCGCCCGGGATCACTGAAGCGATCCTCGAACGCGTCGAGTGAAGCGGCCTTACCAGTGGTGGCGATGGCCCCAACCGTGATGACGGTGGCCCCAACCGTGATGACGGTGGCCCCAACCGTGATGGCCCCAACCGTGGTGACGATGGCCCCAGCCGTGGTGACGATGGCCCCAGCCGTGATGATGGTGATGGTGATGCCAGCCGCGATGGCCGCGCCAATGCACGGCGGTCGTGCCGGCGTCACCTGCCACTGTCTCGGCGGCTGCGGGCGCCAGCGGGGCGGCCTGGGCAGTTCCCGCCACGGCTGCGAAGAGTCCGCCTGCGATCACGGCCGCAGCGGCGAGAGCGGTGCGCCCACGCCGGGTCGTGCGATCCTTCATCATGCTGAGCTCCTTGTCGTCGGGCCGGGCGATCCCGGCCTGGACGAGAAGAGCTAGGGCGCTCGCCATGAATGTGGCGTGAGAGGGAAAGCAACAAACTGCAACAAAGAGCGGCAAGCGCTGATCAGCGCCGCGACACTTTCGTCATTGCGAGAGGAGTTGAGCAATGACGGCTGTCGCGGGGGTCAGGGTCGGCGATACACCCAGACGCGCGCTGGCGGCAGGTTGAGCCAGACCTTGTTGGAGCGGCTGGCCGTATAGCTGCCCGCCTCGCACTTCGCCGGGATCGGCGGCACGACGGCATAGGTGAACTGCACGAAGGGTGCGCCGGGATGCATCAGATCGTGTGCGCTCTGGAGCAGATCCATGCGCTGCTCCAGCGGCTTGGTGAAGAGCGGCAGGCTGGAGATCGTCGCCGCGCAAGGGACCTCGAGCAGCCCTTTGAGCGTGTCGCGGATCCGGTAGGCATCCCCCTGAAGCACGGTCGCGCGGGGGAAACGGCTGCGAAGCAACTCGCAGAAGCCCGGATTGAACTCCACCAGGATCAGCCGCTCCTGGTCGATGCCGCGGCGGACGAGCGCCTCCGTCACCGGGCCGGTGCCAGGGCCGAGTTCGACCACCGGGCCGTTCATGCGCGGGTCGACATAGGAAGCCATGGTGCGCGCGAGCATCTTCCCCGACGGCGTCACCGAACCAGTGACGAGGGGGCGCTCGAACCAAGAGCGCAGGAAGCGGGCATCGTCCTCGAGCGCCTCCCTCCGTTCGCCCAACGGTCGCTTGACGCCACTGGACACGGCAACGGCTTTGGCGCTGGAACGGCGAAGCGGCGGCAAGAGCGAAGACCCTCGGGTCGGAGATGGGCGAAAAAGGCTAGACGACGAAAGCCTTCACACAGTCAAGGCGGCAACCAGAGCCAGGCCCGCCGACGGCAACTCGCGACCCGGTGCGACCTGCCGCCACAGCCATAACAGGAAACATGCCGCGTTTGATCCCGCGGCCTGCAATCACTGACGCGTCGCCCCGCTGACGAAGAAATCCTTCACCTTCGAGAAGAAGCCGGCGCTCTCAGGGTGGTTCTCGGCCGAGGCCGACTGGTCGAACTCCTGGAGCAGCTCGCGCTGGCGCTTGGTCAAATTCTGCGGCGTTTCGACCGAGACCTGGATGTACAGGTCGCCGACCTCGCGGGAGCGCAGCACCGGCATGCCCTTGCCCTTGATCCGGAACTGCTTGCCTGCCTGCGTCCCGGCCGGGATGCGCACCTGCGTCTGGCCGCCATCGATCACCGGCACGGTGATCTCGCCGGCGAGCGCGGCGGTGACCATCGAGATCGGCACGCGGCAGAACAGGTCGGCGCCGTCGCGCTGGAAGAAGAGATGCGGCGCGATCGACAGGAAAACGTAGAGGTCGCCCGACGGGCCGCCGCGCAGACCGCTCTCGCCTTCGCCGGCCAGCCGGATTCGCAGGCCGTCGTCGACGCCCGCCGGCACGTTGATCGAGAGGCTGCGCTCGCGCTCGACGCGGCCAGCACCGGAGCACGAGGTGCAGGGATCATCGATCACCTCGCCGCGGCCGTGGCAGGTCGGGCAGGTGCGCTCGATCGCGAAGAAGCCTTGCGCCGCCCGGACCCGGCCGTAGCCGGCGCAGGTTTGGCATGTCCGCGCCTGGGAGCCGGGCTTGGCACCCGTTCCGGAGCACGCCTCGCAGGCGATCGAGGTGGGGATCTTGATCGTCTCGGTCTTGCCGGAGAACGCCTCCTCCAGCGTGATCTCGAGATTGTAGCGGAGGTCCGCGCCACGCTCGCGGCCCGGCGCACCACCACGTCCGCGTGCGCCGCCACGCCCGGCCTGCGCGTCGCCGAAGAAGTTCTCGAAGATGTCCGACATGAAGTCGCCGAACTCGTTTCCGAACCCGGGTCCGCCCGCGCCGCCCTGGCTGAAGGCGGCATGGCCGAAGCGGTCATAGGCCGCTCGCTTCTGACCGTCGGAGAGGCACTGATAGGCCTCGTTGACCTCCTTGAACTTGATCTCGGCTTCCTTGTCGCCGGGATTGCGGTCCGGGTGATGGACCATGGCAAGCTTGCGGAAGGCGACTTTGAGTTCGACCTCGGTCACCGTCTTGGTGACGCCGAGAACCTCGTAGTAGTCCCGCTTCGACATGCCCGTCCTCGAAACCCTCGACATGCCTGATCCCCGAGGGATGCTCGGGGATCAGGCATGTCTTCATACCGTTACTGCACGAAAGAGCGACTGAACGCATCGGGGCCGGATCGCTCCGGCCCCGTCGTCGCAACGCCTGAGATCAGGCGCGCTTCTTCTCGTTCTTCTCGTCGACTTCCTGGAAGTCAGCGTCGATCACGTCGTCCTTCTTCTCACCCTCGTGAGCAGCGCCACCTTCCTGGGCACCCTCGGCCTGGCCGGCGGCGTACATGGCCTCGCCGAGCTTCATCGAGGCCTGCATCAGGTCGTTGGTCTTGGCCTTGATCGCCTCGACGTCGGTGCCTTCCAGCGCCGTGCGCAAGGCCGCGATGGCCGACTCGATGGCGCCCTTCTCGGACGCGCCGACCTTGTCGCCATGCTCCGCCACCGATTTCTCGGTGGTGTGGATCAGGCTCTCGCCCTGGTTCTTCACCTCGACGAGCTCGCGGCGCTTCTTGTCCTCGGCGGCATTCGCCTCGGCATCCTTGACCATCTTCTCGATGTCGGCGTCGGACAGACCGCCCGAGGCCTGGATGCGGATCTGGTGCTCCTTGTTCGTCGCCTTGTCCTTCGCCGTCACGTTGACGATGCCGTTGGCGTCGATGTCGAACGTCACCTCGATCTGCGGCATGCCGCGGGGGGCCGGTGGGATGCCGACGAGGTCGAACTGGCCGAGCATCTTGTTGTCGGCCGCCATCTCGCGCTCACCCTGGAAGACCCGGATGGTGACCGCGTTCTGATTGTCCTCGGCCGTCGAGAAGGTCTGCGACTTCTTCGTCGGGATCGTGGTGTTGCGGTCGATCAGGCGCGTGAACACGCCGCCGAGCGTCTCGATGCCGAGCGAGAGCGGGGTCACGTCGAGCAGCAGCACGTCCTTGACGTCACCCTGCAGCACGCCGGCCTGGACCGCGGCGCCGATGGCGACGACCTCGTCCGGGTTGACGCCCTTGTTCGGCTCCTTGCCGAAGAAGCCCTTCACGACCTCGGTGACCTTCGGCATGCGGGTCATGCCGCCGACCATCACGACCTCGTCGATCTCGGCGGCGGTCACGCCGGCATCCTTGAGCGCCTTGCGGCAGGGCTCAACGGTGCGCTGGACGAGATCGTCCACGAGCGACTCGAACTTCGCCCGGCTGAGCTTCAGCGCGAGGTGCTTCGGGCCGGTCTGGTCGGCAGTGATGTAGGGCAGGTTGATCTCGGTCTGGGTGGCCGAGGACAGCTCGATCTTCGCCTTCTCGGCGGCCTCTTTGAGGCGCTGGAGGGCGAGCTTATCCTTGGTCAGGTCAATACCCTGCTCCTTCTTGAACTCGGCCGTGAGGTACTCGACGATCCGGTTGTCAAAGTCCTCGCCGCCGAGGAAGGTGTCGCCATTGGTCGACTTCACCTCGAACACGCCGTCGCCGATCTCGAGGATCGAGACGTCGAAGGTGCCGCCGCCGAGGTCGTAGACCGCGATGGTGCCGGACTTCTTCTTGTCGAGGCCGTAGGCGAGCGCAGCCGCGGTCGGCTCGTTGATGATGCGCAGCACCTCGAGGCCGGCGATCTTGCCGGCATCCTTGGTGGCCTGGCGCTGGGCGTCGTTGAAGTAGGCGGGAACCGTGATCACGGCCTGCGTGACGGGCTGACCGAGATAGGTCTCGGCCGTCTCCTTCATCTTCTGCAGGGTGAAGGCGGAAATCTGCGAGGGCGAGTAGCGCTTGCCGTCGGCCTCGACCCAGGCGTCGCCGTTGTCGCCCTTGACGATCTTGTAGGGGACGAGACCCATGTCCTTCTTGGTCAGGGGGTCGTCGAAGGTGCGCCCGATCAGGCGCTTGATCGCGAAGAAGGTGCGATCCGGGTTGGTGACGGCCTGGCGCTTGGCCGGCTGTCCGACGAGGCGCTCGCCATCGTCCGTAAACGCGACGATGGACGGGGTGGTGCGGGCGCCTTCCGCATTCTCGATGACCTTGGCCTGCGACCCTTCCATAACGGCGACGCAGGAATTGGTGGTGCCGAGGTCGATACCGATGACTTTACCCATGGTGGGATCCCTCTGGTTCTCTGTTCAAGCAGACCGCCGAGCCCCGAAGCAGCTCGGCCCATGGCTGGGTTTACTGGCGGTGCAAAACTGAAAGCGTGGAAACGGACTGGGGGAGGGTCCGCACCGTAATCCGGTTGGATCGGCCCCCTCGCCGTGCCTCGCCGGATATAAGAATGTGGTCGCGGAGCCGCAAGACGATGAGCCGAGACGGGCGCGAAGCAACGGCCTCTGCCAGATTCGCTGGCGAAGTGGCTGTTCTGGTCTCGAAATGTTAAGTGCTCGCCACGTCCCCGCCACAGGTTGCGTGCTAGAGCGCCATCCGACCCTGCCCTCTCGATGCCCTCGCGCCTCCGGCGAGACCGGTATCGCGGCGGCCGAATCCTCCGCTTTACGGGCGAGACTTTCGATGCGCCTCCCCCGCATTCTGCTTCTCTCGGCGATGATGCTGCCCGCGGCCCTCGCTGCCGCCGGGCCGGCGAACGCCCAGAACTTTTTCGAGGAGCTGTTCGGGATAGGCCGCGCGGCGCGTCCTCCGCAGCCGCGCCAGCCGGTTCCCGGCGCACCGATTCCCGGAGAGCCCGGCGCTCCACCTCCTGGCGACGTCCCGCCCGCGGCACCGGCAGCTCCGCCGCCACCGCGCCAGCCCGTAGTGCTCAGGGCACCGGGAGAGGACAACGTCGTCGGCCAGGACCTGCTGCTCAACGGCCTGACCGGCAGCCTGAAGCTGGAGCGGACAGGGGCCGCGGTCAGCGCCCGGATCAATCTGCCCGGAACAAAGATCTCGCAGCCGACCGAAACCTGCACTGTGAAGCTCAACGGCGGTAACCCGATCGCTCTCGCCTCGTCGGGCAAGCCCGAAGGTGTCGCGCGGTTCGAAGCGGCCGCTGCCGAGTGCCCCCTGCGCTTCGACGTGCTCGAAGGCAGCGTGCTCGCGACGCCGCTCGGCGGCAGTCCCATTTGCACCTTCTCCGCCGCGGATTGCGCGACGACGCCGAAGGGCCTTTGGGGACCCGGCGCCGCCAGCCTGATGCCGCGCGCCGGAGAGTTCGACAGCGCCCGTGGCACCGCCGACCGGGCGGTCTACGACAACTACAAGGTCATGACCCAGCGCGTGCGTGGCCAGGACGTGCGCCCTGTGGTTCAGGAACAGGCCGCCTTCTCCTCCGACCGCGAGGAGCTCTGCCGGACCTATGCTCGCGAGGGCGCGCACGGCTTCTGCCATCTGCGTTTCACCGAGGCCCGCGCGGTTTCGCTTGCCACCCGGCTCGGCGTGACTGCGCCGACGGCGAGCGTCGCGCCGCGGCCCGTGCGCCGCAAGCCCGCGCCCGTCGATGGCGCCAATCCCGACGCCGCCACCTCGGCCATCCCGGACTGAGGCCGGTCACAGGCCGCCGCGCGCAATCCGTTTCGCCGCGACAGGATCTGGGATAAAGCGCTCGCCGATATCCGATTGCCCGCCGGGCGGTCGTGCTCACTATCCGTGGTTTCGCGGCAGGGACGTTCGCATGGTCGAACCGATGAACTGGATCTCGGAGGTCGTTCGCCCGAGGATCAAGACGCTCTTCAACAAGCGCGAGACCCCGGAGAACCTCTGGATCAAGTGTCCCGATACCGGGCAGATGGTCTTCCACAAGGAGGTCGAGCAGAACCTCTGGGTGATCCCTGGCTCCGAGCATCATCTCAAGATGAGCGCCCAGGCGCGCCTCAAGACGATGTTCGACGAGGGCACCTGGATCGACGTGCCGCTGCCCGAGGTCGCCACCGACCCGCTCAAGTTTCGCGACGAGAAGAAATACGTCGACCGCCTCAAGGAGGCCCGCGCGAAGACCGGCATGCCGGACGCCTTCAAGATCGGCTTCGGCCGCGTCAACGGCTTGCCGACGACGATCGCGGTGCAGGAATTCGCCTTCATGGCCGGCTCGCTCGGCATGGCGGCAGGCGAGGCTTTCGTTCGCGGCGCCGAGACGGCGCTGGAGAAGCGCACGCCTTACGTGCTGTTCTCCGCGTCGGGCGGTGCGCGCATGCAGGAGGGCATCCTCTCGCTGATGCAGATGCCGCGCACCACGGTTGCCGTGCGCCGGCTCAACGCGGCAAAGCTCCCCTACATCGTCGTGCTGACCAACCCGACCACGGGCGGCGTCACCGCCTCCTATGCGATGCTCGGCGACGTGCATCTGGCCGAGCCCGGCGCGCTGATCTGCTTCGCGGGCCCGCGCGTGATCGAACAGACCATCCGCGAAAAGCTTCCCGATGGCTTCCAGCGTTCGGAGTACCTGCGCGAGCACGGCATGGTCGACCAGGTGGTCCATCGCAAGGATCTCAAGGACACCATCGCGCGGCTCTGCGGCCTCCTCCTGAATGTGCCGACGGCCAAGGCCGCCTGATCCGCCGGTCATCGTGACCGGCCAACCAACGACGAAGACCGCGATCAGCGAGACATGGATTCTTCAGACGCCCTGATGGGGCGCTTCCTCGCCCTTCATCCGCGCACGATCGACCTGTCGCTCGGCCGGATCGAGAGCCTTCTCGCCAAGCTGAACCATCCGGAGCGGCGCCTGCCGCCGGTGATCCACGTTGCCGGCACCAACGGCAAGGGCTCGACCATCGCCTTCATGCGGGCGATTCTCGAAGCCGGTGGTCTTGCCGCGCATGTCTACACCTCGCCGCATCTCGTGCGGTTCCACGAGCGCATCCGGATCGGCGGCATCGGCGGAGGCACCTTCGTGCCGGAGGAGCGCCTCGCCGAGGCCTTCGCACGTTGCGAGGCGGTCAATGCCGGCGATCCGATCACGGTATTCGAGATCACCACCGCTGCGGCCCTGCTACTCTTCTCCGAAGCCCCGGCCGATGTGCTTCTTCTCGAAGTCGGCCTCGGCGGTCGGGTCGACGCCACCAACGTCATCGCTCAACCCGCCTGCGCCGTCGTCACCCCGATCGGTCGAGACCATGCCGAGTATCTCGGCGACACGCTCGAATCGGTGGCGACCGAAAAGGCCGGCATCTTCAAGCGCGGCTGCCCGGCCGTGATCGCCGCGCAAGACTATGCCGAGGCCGACTCGGTGCTGTGCCGGCAGGCCGAGCGAGTCGGTGCCACACCGATTCTCGTCGGCAACCAGGATTTCTCGGTCCATCAGGAGAACGGCCGCTTCGTCTATCAGGACGAGACCGAGTTGTTCGATCTGCCTCTGCCGCGACTCACCGGACGCCATCAACTCGTGAATGCCGGAACCGCCATCACCGCCCTGCGCGCGGCTGGCTTCGGCGATCTCGGAACGGCCACCTACGAGGCGGGCCTGCGCAACGTCGACTGGCCGGGACGCCTGCAGCGACTCACCCGCGGGCGACTCGCAGACCTGATGCCGAAGGATGCCGAGCTCTGGCTCGATGGCGGCCATAACGCGGATGGCGGCCGCATCCTCGCCGCCGCCATGGCCGACCTGTGCGAGCGGAGCGACGTGCCGCTGGTGCTCGTCGTCGGACTGCTTGGAACCAAGGATGCCGAGGGCTTCCTGAAGAACTTCGTCGGCCTCGCGCGAATCCTGGTTGCAGTGCCGATTCCCGGCCAGATCGCTGCCCGTCCGGCAGACGAGGTCGCGCAGATCGCGCAATCCGTCGGGCTCGCCACCCGTGTGGCGCGCGGCACCGAGGCCGCCCTGCTTGGCCTGTCGAGCGAGGCTTTCGAGCGGCCGCCCCGCGTGCTGATCTGCGGCTCGCTCTATCTTGCGGGCGCCGTTCTCGAAGCGAACGGGACGCCGCCGGTCTAGAGCTGAAGCTCTCGCCAGCAATCGCGACCGCGGCGGGCGGCAGCTCTAATTAAGTATCCAGTAACCAAGAATGCATCGAATGCCGATAATGTGATTCAGGCGGTTGCGAGGGGAATCGCCTCTGCAGAGCGGACCATCGATCACTCTGTCGGATACATCCGGATGTCTCGAAGCGGCCGGTGTGTCCTCGAGGCTACATCCCCTCGATGGGGAATGGTCTAGCTTCTCCGGCGATCGGGCACCTCGCTGGGGATCAAAAAATGAAAAAGCTTCTCACATCGTTCGCCGCCTTCACGGCGCTCACCGCTGCCGCTTCCGCTGCTGACCTGCCGCGTCGCGCTGCTCCTCCCGTCTTCACGCCGGTTCCGGTTTTCACCTGGACGGGCTTCTACGCCGGTTTCAACGCTGGTTACGGCTTCGGCGTTGGTGATCAGGCTCCGACCATCATCGGCGTTCCGGCCAACGGCCTCGTGCTGAACGGCGCTGGCGCTGCCACGACGGGCGTTCTCGCCTTCGGTAACGGCGCCAACAACGACGGCTTCGTCGGCGGTGGTCAGATCGGCTACAACTATCAGTTCACCCCGGGTTCGGGCGTGGTTGTCGGTGTCGAAGCCGACGCCCAGTACGCCGACTTCGGTCGCGGCCGGAACCAGTTCGCTGTGGCTGGCGGCGTCGCCAATCCGGGCGTCCTGTTCTTCAACCCGAACGGCCTGTCGGGCCTCGACTACTTCGGCACCGTCCGTGGTCGTCTCGGCTATGCGTTCGATCGCGTCCTGTTCTACGCCACCGGCGGCTTCGCCTACGGCGCTGGCGGCGGCCGTCAGTTCGGCCTGCCGAACTCCTCGACCGACGACTTCAAGACCGGCTACGCTGTCGGCGGCGGTATCGAATACGCTCTGCCCACCGACTCGTTCCTGAACTTCTTCCGCTCGTCGGCAGTGACGTTCAAGGTCGAAGGTCTGTACGTGAACCTCGATCAGAACGGCCGAAATGCTGGCACCTTTGCCATCAACGGCGCTGGCACCACCTTCGCGACCGGTACCGGTGGCAACGTGCTCGTGGCTGGCCCCGGTGGCCGCACCGACACCGAGTTCGCCGTCGTGCGCGCCGGCATCAACTACAAGTTCGGCTCGTACTAAGCCGAACCCACGGGTCTCGACCCTCAAAGGAAAGCCCGGCCAACTGGCCGGGCTTTTCTCGTTTGGACCGACCCGGCAGACGCAGCGACAAACAAAAAGCCCGGCCTCACGGCCGGGCCTTCGCTTAATCGACGATCGTGCCGGAGAGCGGTCAGGCGCTCGCTTGGATCCAGCGCGACAGATCACCCTTGGGCGCCGCACCGACCTTCTGGCTGGCCAGCTTGCCGTCCTTGAAGATCATCAGCGTCGGGATCGAACGGATGCCATAGGTCGAGGCGATGCCGGGATTCTCGTCGACATTGACCTTGGCGATCTTCACCTTGCCCTGAAGGTCCGCGGAAATCTCCTCCAGCGCCGGACCGATCTGACGGCAGGGGCCGCACCATTCCGCCCAGAAATCCACGACGACGGGCTCGGCGGACTGAAGAACGTCCTGCTCGAAGCTCGCATCGGTTACCTTGACCGTCGCCATCGTCAAACCCTTTCGCAATCTCGTGTCCCCGCGGACCCACGCCGTATCGAGCGACCATCCTCACTGAGGATCGACGCCGGGGACTGATTGCAGAATTGGCGACGGGCCATCGCACGGTCAAGGCGCCTTCGCTGGAGGCAGCCCTGGCACGCGGATACCTCATGCCGATCAAACGTTCTGACGCGGGAGCGAAAACCCTTACGCGCATCGGTTGGCAGTGCCGATGATGCCTTCAGCCCTCGCCGCGAGGCTTTGCCGCCCCATCTGCGGGTGTGACCCGCGCCGACTCGCGGTTACCAGACCTATCCCGAACCTTGCGGCGCCAGCGTCGCTGGGACCGGCAAGGCGCCCGGACGGCGGACCCATCCGCGGCCATGCCCGACCTTAAGGATGTGATCACGTGAAGCGCACTCTCTTCCTCTTGCTCGCCACCGCCGCCACCCTCGGGCTGGGCCAGCAGGCGTGCCTCGCCCAGACCAACAATGCGGGCACCCCGGCAGCGCGCGTCGGGGGCGAGGCGTTCCAGGCCCCGAACGCCTCCGGCAGCGGGAGCACCGCCGAGTCGCAGGCACCAAATACCGACTACAAGCCCCTCTTGCCGAACCAGACCCGTGCGCCTCAGCCTGCGCAGAAGACGGAGGTCGAGGTCGCATCGGTCGCAAAGGGCTTGGCCTCACCCTGGGCGCTGGAGTTCCTGCCGGACGGTCGGATGATCGTGACCGAGAAGGCAGGCAAGATCCGCATCGTCTCGAAAGACGGCGCCGTCGGCGATCCGATCGCGGGCGTGCCGAAGGTCGATTCCCGAGGGCAGGGCGGCTTGCTCGACATCGCGCTCAGCCCGAGCTTCGCCGCCGACAGGCTCGTCTACATCAGCTATTCGGAGCCGCGCGAGAAGGGCAACGGAACCACGGTCGCGAAAGCCAAGCTGATCGAGACCGGCGGCACGGCCAAGCTCGACGATCTGAAGGTGATCTTCCGCCAGACGCCGACCTATGACGGCGACAAGCATTTCGGCTCGCGCCTCGTCTTCTCGACGGACGGCAAGCTGTTCGTCACCGTGGGCGAGCGCTCCGACAAGCAGACCCGCGGACAGGCCCAGGATCTCACCAGCGGCCTCGGCAAGGTCTTCCGCATCGACACCGACGGCAACGCACCGAAGGACAACCCCTTCGCCGGCAGCGACAAGGCGAAGCCCGAGATCTGGTCCTACGGCCACCGGAACGTGCAAGGCGCGACGCTCGACGGCCAGGGCCGCCTCTGGATCGTCGAGCACGGCCCACGCGGCGGCGACGAGCTCAACCGTCCGCGCCCCGGCATCAATTATGGCTGGCCGCTGGCAAGCTACGGCCTCGAATATTCGGGCGAGAAGATCGCAGACGGCGCGACCGTGGCGGCCGGCACTTCGCAGCCGGTCTATTACTGGGACCCGGTGATCGGCCCGTCGGCCATTGCCTATTACGACAAGGACGTCTTTCCCGCCTGGAAGGGCCAGTTCGTCATCGGCGGCCTCGTCAGCAAGGGCCTGGTCGTGCTCAAGCTCGCCGGAGACACCGTCGTTACGGAAGAGCGTGTGCCCCTCGACCATCGCATCCGCGACGTGAAGGTCGGTTCGGACGGCGCGATCTACGCCGTCACCGAGGGCGAGAACGGTGAGATTCTCAAGCTGACCTCCAAAAAGGGCAGCTGAGCCTCGCACCCGTCGAGCGGCAGCCTACCAGGTCAGCCGCTCGATCACCGCATCCGGCGTGACCGGCTGTCGCGAGAGCCAGTCGGCCACGTCGCCGAGACTGTGGTGCTCGGCGGTGATGCCGAGTTCCTCGGCATGGATTCCGCGGGCGACGAGGATCGAGGCGATACCCGCCGCGCTGGCCCCGGCGATGTCGGTACGAATGGCATCGCCCACCGCCACGACCCGCGCGAGGTCGGGTGCAGGCAGGCCGTCGAGCGCTCCAGCCTTGGCCAGGGCCGCGTCGTAGACCGGGCGGTACGGCTTGCCGGCATAGACGACCTCGCCGCCGATCTCGGCATAGGCCGCAGCGATGACACCGGCGCAGGGGATCAACTGGCGATTGCGCTCGACCACGAGATCCGGGTTGGCGCAGATCATCGGGATCTCTCTTGCCCGGAAGTCGGCGAGAGCCTCCCGGTAATCCTCGGCCGTCTCGGTATCGTCGTCGAACAGGCCCGTGCAGACCACGCGCTGCGCCTCGGCAGCCTCGACCAGCGCCAGATCGAGCCCGTCATAAATCGGCCGGTCGCGGTCCGGGCCGAGGTGATAGACCCGCTCGCCCGGATGATGCGCCAACAGCTCGTGCGTTAGGTCCCCCGAGGTCAGGATGGCGTCGTAGGCCTCCCTCGGCACGCCGTAGCCGTCGAGGATGGTCTGGACCCCGCGCCACGGGCGCGGCGCATTCGAGACGAGGATGACGCGGCGCGGGCGCTCGCCGGGCAGTCGGCGGTAGCGGATGAGTGCCTCACCGGCCGCCTTGTGGCCGATCCGGCCGTCATGGAGCACACCCCAGACATCGCAGAGGACGAGGTCGAAGGATTCGGCCACCTCCGCGAAGCCGCGAAGCGTGGGAACGGGGGCCGCGGCGGCGCGGTCGGACATGGACATCTCGAATCTGGGAGAATGTCCGTCCGGTTAGGGACGACGGCCCTGGAAATCAATCGCCTGGAGGTGAGACCAGACGCCTGCTGCCGTCATACGGCGCGGCGGAGGAAATCCCGGAAGGCCTTGCGCTGCGGGGGCGGCTCGGATGCCGGCTGAGTCTCGCCGCCATCCTGCGTGGCGGCCGCGGGAGCGGAAGTCTTGGCCTCGGCGAAGACCTCTGCGCGCACTGCCTTCGGCCCCGCAAACACGGTGCCTTGAGCCATTGGGACGTCGAGATCGATCAGGTCGGGAACCTCCCCCTCGCGTTCGACCTCGGTCGCCACCAGCCGGATGCCGGCCCGGCCGAGGGCGGTGACGAGGTCCTCGACCGCGATGTCGGGCATCGTCTCCCGGGAAGGCGGCCGCAGCAGCAGCGCGGCCGGCACCTTGATCTGCGAGACACCCCGCTCGGCAAGTTGACCAGAGTCGAAGCGGAGGTCCGTCGGCCGGTCGAGACCGAAGCCGAGGCGTCCGCGCAGGGCGCCGAGAACCGCGTTCTGCTCGGCGTCGAGGCTGCGCCAGCTCGCCTGCGGCAGGGTCACGGTCACACGGCCGACGATGTCCGAGCCGTCGGAAACGAGTCCGCCGAGCGAGCGCAGGAAATCCGGCTCGAACAGCGAGAGGGGCGAGAGGCCGTAGGCCACAGTCGCATTGCTGCCGCGGCCCTGCAGGTGCCGGGCGATCACCGTGCTGCTGCGGATCATGCGGCGGTCGAGCGCCGTGGTGCGGCCCTGTCGCTCCAGCGCCGGCAGGAATGCTTCGGGCGCCAGGATCTCGGGTCCGAGCCTGAGGCGGGCCAGCGCCTCGTAGGAGACCACCTTGCGCTGCGGCAGCGTCACGATGGGCTGCAACCAGACTTCGAGGCCGTCGCCATCGAATGCCTCGATCAGCGCAGCCTCGTGCTCGGGATCGCGATTGGCCGGCACGAAGGCAGGCGGCTTGAACGTCGTGCCCGGCATGGGAACCCGGCGCAGCGGGCCAGCGGGCGGCGCTTCCGTCGGTGTCACAGGCGCGGGTGCGGCCTTGAGACGTCCGATCTCGGCCTCCTGGGCAGAGACGACCTCGGCGAGTTCGCGCACGATGCCGCTGAGCAGGCCTATCTCGCGTGTGACGTCCTCGACTCCGGCGGCTAGCGTCTCGTCGGCGGCCGTCGGCGCGTCAGCCGGCGGCTCCGTCTTCGCGAGAACGGCGCGGGCAGCGACGGTGATCGCGGCCTCTGCCTTGAGCAGGCGCTGTGAAAGCACGCCGATCTCGCTCGACAGCTTCTCCTGAGAGGCCGAGAGACCGGTGACCCGGCGCTGTTGCATGATCGCGGTCAGAAGCGTCGCCATGAGCCCGAGCACGGCCAGGCCCAGCGCTCCCGCGACGGGGGCCACGATCGACAGGGGCAGCACAACCAGCAGCCCGACGAGACCGATGGTCCAGAGGCCGCCACGCAGGCCGATCGACTTGGCCATCGGGGTCTTCATCTCACAGGTCAGCGCAACCAGAAGCAGATTAACCTTTTTGGCGAGGGCGCGACTCGGCCGCAAGGCGCCATCGCGCTCCCAGTCAAGTCACCAACCGATAATGCCAAGGTGTGGCATTGTCCGCGGTGTCAGCCTCGGTTCATCCGCCACCGATAGAAATGAGTTTGTAACGAGCGCCTGGTTCGACGACGGACGATGAGGCGACAAGGCGAGGCGATCGGCAGTGTCTGCGCGATGGCCTGCGCGCGAGGGATGGCAGCGAATGATCGTGAAGCGAGTGGCGTTGGCAGCGATGGCCGCGACGGTGTTGGGAATGGCGGTCGGCGCCGTACCTGCAGCCGCCCAATATGGTGGCCCATACTACAATGGCGATGAATACGATCGCCCGCGCCGTTACGAGCGCCACTATGACGACGAGTATCGCCCGCGCCCGCGGCCCTACGGGCGCCAGGGAAGCCTCTGTGTGACCAAGCGCGGCAATTGCCCCTACCCGCCGGCACCGCAGGATTCGCCGTGCCGCTGCGATATTCCCGGCTTCGGCCCGAAGCGTGGCGCGATCGATAACGGATACTGACGCGCGGGTTCAGGATATGATGTCCGGCGAAGAACGGCTTCGCCGGACAACGTCTCAGGAACGGACGCGCCGGATCTCGGCGCCGCAGCGGCCGAGCTTGGCTTCGAGGGCCTCGAAGCCGCGATCGAGATGGTAGACCCGGTTGATCTGGGTCTCGCCCTCGGCGGCGAGACCGGCAATCACCAGCGAGACCGAGGCGCGCAGATCGGTCGCCATGACCGGCGCCCCCTTCAGCCGATCGACCCCCTCGACGATGGCGAGGTCACCGTCGAGGCGGATCTTGGCACCGAGCCGGGCCAGCTCCTGCACGTGCATGAAGCGGTTCTCGAAGATGGTTTCGCGAATGGTCGACCGGCCCTTGGCCAGCGTCATCAGCGCCATGAACTGCGCCTGCAGATCGGTCGGAAAGCCCGGGAAGGGATCGGTCGTGACGTCGGCTGCATGAATTCCACCGCCGTTGCGGCGGACGCGGATTCCACCGGGGACCGAAGACACCTCCGCCCCCGTGGTGCCGAGCAGGTCGAGCGCCGAGGACAGCAGGTCGGCGCGGGTATTCTCCAGGACGATGTCGCCGCCGGTCATCGCCACCGCCATGGCGTAGGTGCCGGTTTCGATGCGGTCCGGCAGGACCTCGTGGCGCGCACCACCGAGCCGGGCGACGCCCTCGACCACGATGCGCGAGGTGCCGGCGCCTTCGATGCGAGCGCCCATCTTGATCAGGCATTCGGCGAGGTCGACGACCTCGGGCTCACGCGCCGCGTTGTCGATGACGGTGGTGCCATAGGCGAGCGAGGCCGCCATCAGCGCGACATGCGTGCCGCCGACCGTGACCTTCGGGAAGCTCATCTCGGCGCCGCGCAGGCCGTTCTTGGTCTTGGCGATGACGTAGCCGCCGTCGATCTCGATCTGCGCGCCGAGTTTTTCCAGCGCCATGATCAGCAGGTCGACCGGCCGCGTGCCGATAGCGCATCCGCCGGGCAGTGAGACCTTCGCCTCTCCGAAGCGCGCCAGAAGCGGCGCCACCACCCAGAAGCTCGCCCGCATGGTCGAGACCAGATCATAGGGAGCGGTGGTGTCGATGATGTTGGAGGCGGTCAGACGGATGGTCTGGCCGGTCTCGGTGGTCTGGCCGGGGCGCTTGCCGACGACCATGTGGTCGACGCCGTGATTGCCGAGAATGCGCAGCAACGAGGCGATGTCGGCAAGGCGCGGGACATTGATGAGCTCGAGCGTCTCGCCGGTCATCAGGCTGGCGATCATCAGCGGCAGAGCCGCGTTCTTCGCGCCCGAGATCGGGATCACGCCATTGAGCTGCGCGCCGCCAGTGATGTGGATGCGGTCCATGTCGTTCCCCGGGCGCGAACCCGTCTGCCGAGCGCCGCACCGATCATGTTCGGGGCCGATGCCCCTCTAAACGGCCAAGTATAAGGCCTATGGGGCGGAAAGAGGATGACGGGGGATCGCGGAAGTCATGCGCTGTGGCCGTCATGCATCGTGAGCGTCGGCGACGTCCCGCAGCGCTTTGTTCGATCCGTCGTTCCCGCTGCCGGCCGGCGTTTCCGCGGGCGGCCTCGGCTCCGTCTGCTCGGGGTCATGGTCAATGGTCTGCGCCCGGCCGCGAGCCTGTTCTTTCCGGCGCTTGAGATTGTCTCGCAGGGCTGACTTCAACCGTTCCTGGCGCGACATCGGCTAAGACCCCGTCTCCATTGCGCGACGCATCGTCGCCGCTCGAGCCGGTCCGGGCCAATAGCCGTCAGCGGCGCTAGACGTCTGCCGAAACACGACTTTTCGCAACGCGACCTCTGCCGGCTCGGGAGCGGCCGCATCCTACACTCCAAGACCGCTAGCGATTTCGCGAAGCCGTCTCAACAGGTGCAGGCCAGCATTGCCCAGAAGTCACCTTGAACCAATTCCAAAATCCCTACTATTGTCCCGGCCACAGAACACACTCGGCCGGGCCACTGCGGAGGGTACCCTCCCGTAGCGAAACCGGTCCTGCGGCTGGTCGAGAGGCATCGAAGCCCGCAGCCGAGAAGAGCGTCGAGGACGGATGCCCGTGACACTAGTGCCTGAGCAGACCATCGACTCCGATCGTCTGGACATGGACTTCGACCGTCCCAGCAAAGCTCGGGCCAGTTCCTCGCCCAAGATCGATTACGACCGACATTTCCGTGAGGCCGTCGACCGGCTGCATGCCGAGCGCCGCTATCGCGTCTTCGCGGATATCGAACGGATCGCGGGCGGCTTTCCGCAGGCGAAGTGGCGCAAGCCCGACGGCGGCACCCGCGAGATCACGGTATGGTGCTCGAACGATTATCTCGGCATGGGCCAGCACCCCAAGGTCGTCGGCGCGATGACCGACACGGCCAAGCGCTGCGGCGTCGGCGCAGGCGGCACCCGCAACATCGCCGGCAACAACTCGCCCCTGGTCGATCTGGAGCGTGAACTCGCCGACCTCCACGGCAAGGAGGCGGGCCTCGTCTTCACCTCGGGCTACGTCTCGAACCAGACCGGCATCTCGACGATCGCCAAGCTGATCCCGAATTGCCTGATTCTGTCGGACGCCTTCAACCACAACTCGATGATCGAGGGCGTGCGGCACTCGGGCTGCGAAAAGCGCGTGTTCCGCCACAACGATCTCGGCCATCTCGAGCAGCTTCTGCGCGAGGCCGGCGACCGTCCGAAGCTCATCGCCTTCGAGTCGGTCTACTCGATGGATGGCGACATCGCGCCGATCGAGGCGATCTGCGACCTCGCCGATGCCTACGGCGCGATGACCTATATCGACGAGGTCCACGCGGTCGGCCTCTACGGCGAGCGCGGTGCGGGAATCGCCGAGCGTGACGGCGTCATGCATCGCATCGACGTGATCGAGGGCACGCTCGCCAAGGGCTACGGCTGCGTCGGCGGCTACATCACCGGCTCGGCCGTGCTCTGCGATGCGGTGCGCAGCCATGCCGCCGGTTTCATCTTCACCACCGCCCTGCCCCCGGCCATCGCCGCCGCGGCCCGCGCCTCCGTACGCTACCTCAAGCGCTCGAAGACCGAGCGCGAGGCGCATCAGCGCCAAGCCGCGCAGACCAAGGCTGCGCTTGACGCCGCCGGCCTGCCGGTGCTCGCCACCGACACGCATATCGTGCCGGTGATGGTGGGCGATGCCGAGCTGTGCAAGGCGGCCGCCGACCATCTGCTCGAGCATCACGGCATCTACATCCAGCCGATCAACTACCCGACCGTGCCGCGTGGAACGGAGCGCCTGCGCATCACGCCGACGCCGTTCCACGACAATGCCTGCATCGCCACCCTGACGGCAGCGCTCGTCGAGACCTGGGACACGCTCGACCTGCCGCGGGCAGGCACGATCTTCGCCGCCGCGGCAGAGTAAGGCGGCCGTCGAAGCCTCAGGGCTTGGCGGACCTGTCCCAGCCATGGGCCTGCGAGGCCTTGGCGATCTTGTCACGCAGTTCCGGGGTCAGCGAGCCCATCCATTGCTGCATGCCGGTCAGCATGGCCTGGGAGAGCTGCGGCTGGGCCTTGACCATGTTCTTGCCGGCCGGGGTTCCATAGAAGGCGGCAACGGCCTTCAGGTCGTCCTTCGACAGAACCGCCGCGAAGGCGAGAGCCTGGACGGAGAGCAGGTCGTCGTAGTGCGCGGCAAGCGTCGGCAGCACGACTTCGTCGACCATGATCTGCGCCCGGTCGACTTCCTTGATGCCCATCTGCTGCATCATCCCGACCATTGGGGTCTTCATGGCCGCCAGAACCGCCGCGCGGTCACCCTGCGCGGCTGCGACGACCTCTTTCGCGGCGGCGAGACGCTCAGGATCGGCCGCCACTTGTGGCGTCGCGCCGGGTTTGGCAGGCGCCTCCGCCAGAGCCGGCGAGAGACAGACGCCGAGGGAGAAAAGTCCGGCTACGACCAGTAGGCGCATGAAGAGGATTCCTTATCTCGCGAGGAGAGCGGATTATCCTCCTTCTACGACGCAACGGCGACAGGGCTCAAAACGCGACGACCAAACCGTCCTCGGCCGCGATGTAGTCCTCCGGCGGATGCGCGATCATCTCTTCGCTCATATGCGTGAGCATCAGCTTCTTCGGAGCGATCTCCGGCAGGCGAGCCTTCAGTGTCGCCCAGTCGAGGTGAAACTTCACCGGGCGCTCGATGGTGTAGCCCTCGGCGATCAGAAGATCGGCCTCGTGGCCAGCCGGCACGATGGCGTCGACCCATTCGGTGTCGCCGGTATAGGCCACGACCTTGCCACCGCTCTCCAGGCGCAGCGCCTGGGACGGTGCGCCGGAGGGGTGCCGCATGGTGAAGGCGCTGGCTGTGACCTCGCCAACCGTCAGCGGTGCCCCCGCCTCGATCTCCTGAACCTCCACCGCGAAACGGCGCTCGACCGTGCTCGAGCCCGGAAACAGCGCCTCCATGGTCGCGAAAAGCCGTGCCTCGGTTCCCGGCGGCCCGACGATGACCAGCGGCTTGGTCCGCCGGCTGACCAGTTGCCCGTCGAGGATCAGCCAGGGCAGGCCACCGAAATGGTCGCCATGCAGATGGGTGATGAAGACCGTGTCGATCCCGTTCGGGTCGACACCGAAGCGGCGGATCGCGATCAGCGAGGATGCGCCGCAATCGATCAGGAAGTTGGTTCGCTCCGCCTCGACATGGAAACAGGTGTGGAAGCGCCCGCCCGATCCGAACGCGTCGCCGCAACCGAGAACCTGAAGCCGCATGGTCGTTTCGTCCCGTTGTCGAGGATCAATCCACCGAAGCAGTTTCGCGTTGCGCGCCGTCCCGTCATGGGCTGTGACTGCGACGCTTGCGAATCACTGAGGGATGACACGGATGTCGGGTGGCGGTCACGGGGCGATCGAGGGGTCGAACAAGCGCGTGGCGCTGCTGATCTCGATCCTGGCGCTGTTTCTCGCCGGCGCCGAAACGCTGGCCAAGAGCGCGCAGACCGAAGCGCTCGGCGCCAATGTCGAGGCCTCGAACCAATGGGCGTATTTCCAGGCCCGAACGATCCGTGCCACCGTCCTCAAGACCGCCGACGAGACCCTGGCGCTGACGACGCCCGCTCCGGGTAACGAGGCCGCCGTGAAGGCCAAGCGCGAGGACTGGGCCAAGACCATCGCCCGCTGGGAATCCGAGCCCGCCACCGGCGAGGGCCGCAAGGAGCTCGCCGCGAAGGCCCAGGCCTCCGAGCACAAGCGCGACCTCGCCCTGGAGCGCTATCATCATTACGAGCTGGCTTCGGCCGCCTTCCAGGTCGGGATCGTGCTGGCCTCGGCCCAGGTGATCACCGGGATCGTGCTGCTCGCTTTCGCCGGGGGCTTCCTCGGCTTCGCCGGTCTGGCACTCGCCGCCTTCGGCCTGTTCGCGCCGCACACGCTGCCGTTCCTGCATTGAGGTCGAGCGGGCCGCGGCAAGGAGAAGTATAGCCTTCGCCGGACGCGCCTGTCAGAGTTGCGCCCGGCGGCCTTTGTCCGAGCCGCAGCGGATGGGCCGGCCATGGCACAGCGCTCCGATGACGAGGTCGAGAACCGGCTGACCAAGCTGTCGGCCTTCCTCTTCCTGCACACCGAGCACCTGGTCTACGCCCTGCTCGGCGGCCTGCTCGCAGTGACCGCCGCCCTCGCGCTGCTTGATGCCGCCGGCGTGCTGTTCGAGGCGCTGAAGAAGTTCGGCGGCGCGCAGCCGATGCTCGATGTCATCGACCGGCTGCTCTTTCTACTGATGATCGTCGAGATCCTGCACACGGTGCGGGTCTCGATGCGCTCGGGCCGGCTGACCTGCGAGCCGTTCCTGATTGTCGGCCTGATTGCCTCGATCCGGCGGGTCCTGGTGATCACACTCCAATCCTCGGAGGTGATGCACGGGTCGATGACCGCCGAGCGACAGGCCCTGTTCAACGCCTCGATGGTCGAACTCGGCGTGCTCGCCGGGCTCATCCTGGTGATGGTGATCTCGATCTTCCTCCTGCACCGCGCCGAGCCGGCGCAACCGCAGGCCGCCGGCGAGGAGTAGCGGCGTGAGCGGGAAACCCGCTCCGCACAAGGCTGGAATGCAGGAACGGCGATTCTTCCCGCTTGTTGGTCGGCCGGTTGCGCCGGCATGACCGGCGCAGAACACGCGTCGATGAAGAGCAGCGTAGATGAAACAGACCCTCGCCCTGGCCGCATTCGGCCTGTCCGCGGTTCTCGCCGGCCCCGCCCTTGCGCAGGAGCCATTACCCGTCCGCATCGTGCCGTCCGAGCCCCCCGTCGCCTTCAGCGCCGTCACGAGCACCAGCACCTTCCGCACCGAGGCCCTTCGCTCAGATGCCGCGAGCATTGCGTCGAGCCGGCTCGCCCTGCAGCGCTCGCACAATCGCGACGTTCGCGACTATGCCCGCCGGGTGATCGAGACCCGCAAGGCGACGACGGAAGCCCTGCTTCCGCCCGGCACTCTGCTCACGGCCGGTGGACTCATCGCCTTCGACCGCATGGGTGACGTGTCCGCCTCCGATAATCCTTCCAGCATCGTGCTCACCCCCGTGGCCGTCACGACGCGGATCGTCGACGGCGAACCGGGACAGCCCGGCCGACGCGTCGCCCTCGGTCCACAAGGCCAGGCCAGGGTCGACCAGCTTCGCGCAGCTCCCGATCCCGGCAGCTTCGATCAGATCTACGTCGCGCAGCAGGCACGTGCCGACGCCCAGGCACTCGCACTCTACGAAGGCTATTCGCGCGGCGGCGACAGCGCGCAGGGGCGTCGCTTCGCCAACGAGGCCCTGCCCTACATTGCTGCGGAGCACGATCGCTCTTCGAATATCGACCTGAGCCTGGGGAGCTGACCCCTCCAGCGCCCCTCACAGTTGCATAGCTTGCGAGCCTCACAAGCCGGCCATGCGCTCAGCGCGGGGAATTTTCATGCACGCCCGCTTGCGCTTTGTGCGCCGCACTGTATCTTGTGCATTGCGAGATCGCGATGGCGTCGCGGTCTTGCAGCCCTTCTTGGGCGTTTCCTCCCTAGACTTCGGGCCGCTCCTTCGGGAGTGGCCTTTTTTCTTTTTGGGCTGGTCTCGGTCAGGCGAGATCTACTCGGCGGCGATACGCTGCGTGCCCCAGCCAGACCAATCGGCCGCCACTGCCGCCACGACCTGCGCCAGGCACTCCACCAGACCATCGAAATCGGCCGTCAGGGCGAGCGTGCGCTCGTTCATGTAGAGGTCGCGATTGATCTCGATCTGCAAGGCGTGCCGGGACAGGTTCGGCTCGCCGTAATGCTCGGTGATGAAACCGCCGGCATAGGGCTTGTTGCGCACCACGCGCAGGCCGCACGCCCGCATGTGATGCTCGAAACTGTCGATCAAGGCCGGCGCGCAGGCTGTGCCGAAGCGGTCCCCGAGCACGACGTCCGTCCTGGGGTCTTCATTGCGGCCGAGGCTCGTCGAGGGCATCGAATGGCAATCGACCAGCACGGCATTGCCGAAGGTCTTCACCGTGCGCTGGATCAGGCTGCGCAGCATCCGGTGATACGGCTTGTAGAGGTGCTCGATGCGCGCGAGCGCGTCCTCGACCGGCAGCCGCTCGCGATAGATCTCCTGCCCATCCGCGACGATGCGCGGCACCGTGCCGAGCCCTCCCGCCACCCGCATCGATCGGGTGTTTGAGAAAGGCGGCAGCCGCCCGAGAAACATGCGCGGATCGAGCTCGTAGGGCTCGCGGTTCACATCGAGATAGGCGCGCGGAAAGTTCGCCCGCATCAGCGGCGCACCCAGCGCAACGACGGGCGCGAACAGGCGGTCGACATGCGCGTCCTCGGAGCGCCGCAGCGACAACGAGTCGAGACGCGAGGCGGCCAGGAAATGATCCGGATAGATGGCGCCCGAGTGTGGCGTATTGAACACGAACGGAACCGCGTGCGCGTCCGGCTCGTCCACGGCGAAAGGCGGCTCGAAACCGGAAGGTTGGGGCGCGGGGCGCTCGGTCATCGGCATACTATTGCTGCGCGCGCGCGATCCTGTCCACCGAGCCGCGACACCGGGGCCGCCGCGCAACCCTTAACGTCGTGTTTACCAACCCGCCGCTTTATGGAAAGAACAACCGAGTCGTTTCGGGCCCAGAAGAGCCCCAGGAAGCCGTGCGATGAAGATCCTTCTGGCGGAAGACGACAACGACATGCGCCGCTTCCTCGCCAAGGCGCTCCAGAACGCCGGCTACGAGGTCCTGTCGTTCGACAATGGCCTCTCCGCCTATAACCGGCTGCGCGAAGAGCCCTTCGAACTGCTGCTGACCGACATCGTGATGCCGGAGATGGACGGCATCGAGCTGGCGCGCCGCGCCACCGAGCTCGATCCCGACATCAAGGTGATGTTCATCACGGGCTTCGCCGCGGTTGCCCTCAACCCCGACTCGAAGGCCCCGAAGGACGCGAAGGTGCTCTCGAAGCCCTTCCATCTGCGCGAACTCGTCAACGAGGTCGAGAAGCTGCTGGCCGCCTGAGCCGTCGGCAAAGCTGGGCGCCTGTGTGGCGCCTGCAATAGGAACCGCCTGCCGGGACACTATATGGGTTGTGCAATCCCTGGCACGGCCTTCCCAAACTATGCAGCCGGTAACCATCTACACCACAGCCTGGTGCCCCTACTGCTCGGCGGCGAAAAGCCTGCTGAAGGAGAAGGGCGCGGCCTTCAACGAGATCGACGTCGAGAAGACCGCGGGCGCGCGGCTCGCCATGATGCAGCGCGCCAGCGGCCGCACCAGCGTGCCGCAGATCTTCGTCGGCGAGACGCATGTCGGCGGCTGCGACGACCTCTATGCCCTCGACAGAGGGGGCCGTCTCGATCCCCTGCTGAACCCCTGATGGCAGACGCCGCGCCTTCTCGCTTCGTCGCCGCCTGCGTGCAGATGCGCTCGGGCCGCGAGCCGTTGGCCAACCGCGATGCGGCCGTCACCGCGATCCGCGAGGCCGCCGGCCGGGGCGCCGATTATGTCCAGACCCCCGAGATGACCTCGTTGGTGGAGCGCGATCGGGCGCGGCTGTTCGACAGGATCGGACCGCAGGAGAACGATCCGACGCTCGCCGGCCTGCGCGAGGCCGCGCGGGAGAACCGGGTCGTCGTCCAGATCGGCTCCCTCGCGGTCAGGAACGGCGACAAGATCGCCAATCGCGCCTTCCTGATCGACGCCGACGGCGAGATCCGTGCCGCCTACGACAAGGTCCACCTCTACGACGTCGACCTCCCGAACGGCGAGAGCTGGCGGGAATCGGCGACGTACACGGGCGGCGACTGCGCGGTGGTGGCGAGCCTGCCCTGGGCGAAGATCGGCATCTCGATCTGCTACGACATCCGCTTTCCCGCGATCTTCCGCGCGCTGGCCGAGGCCGGGGCCGAGGTGCTCACCGCGCCCGCCTGCTTCACCCGACAGACGGGCGAGGCGCATTGGCACCTGCTGCAACGCGCCCGCGCGGTGGAGACGGGGTCCTTCATGATCTCGGCGGCCCAGGGCGGCCTGCACGAGGATGGCCGCGAGACCTACGGGCACTCGCTGATCGTCGACCCGTGGGGGCGCATCCTGGCCGAGGCCGACGGCGACGAACCCGGCATCATTCTCGCGGAGATCGATCTCGCCCAAGTCACCGAGGTGCGGGGACGTATCCCGGCCCTGCGCAATGCGCGGCCTTTCAGCGTGCGGCACGCCTGAGCCGTCCCCATCTGAAGTCCCATGATCCGCTACACCCTCGCCTGCGATTCCGGCCACGGCTTCGAGAGCTGGTTCCCCTCCGGCAGCGCCTACGATGAGCAGGCGGAACGGGGCCTCGTCACCTGCCCGATCTGCGACTCGCGCAAGATCTCCAAGGCCTTGATGGCGCCCGCCGTCGCGCGCCGCGACAGGGAGCGGAGCGGCCTGCCCGCACCGGCAGAGACGCAAGCCGAAACGCCGCCTGCTGCGGCGCCGGACGCTGCGATCCCGATGATCGCCGAACCGGAGCGGCGTCTGCGCGCCCTGCTGCGGGCGGTCCGCGAGGAGGTGACACGCTCAGCCGACAATGTCGGAGCGCAGTTTCCCGAGCAGGCCCGCGCCATGCATTACGGCGATGCGCCGACCCGCGCGATCTACGGCGAGGCGAGCCTCGAAGAGGCCCGCGCCCTCATCGACGAGGGGATCGAGGTCGCGCCACTGCCGCCGGCGCCCGACGACAGGCACTGAGCCGCTCGGTACGCCCATCGCAACAACGGGGATCGCACCCCATATTCGGGACCAAGACATCTCCCGACATGCGAGAGGCGTATCCATGCTGTTCTTCCGCAAGCGCGCTGAAATGCCGTCTGCCGCGGACGCCCTTCCCGGCCGCGCGACACCGCTGCCCACCGCCGAGCGGCACTTCATCAACGGCAACCCGCTGAAAGGTCCCTACCCGCCCGGTATCGAGACCATTGTGCTCGGCCTCGGCTGCTTCTGGGGTGCAGAGCGGAAGTTCTGGCAGTTGCCTGAGGGCGTTTTCGTCACGGCCGTGGGATATGCCGCGGGTTTCACGCCGAACCCGACCTACGAGGAAGTCTGCTCGGGCCTGACCGGGCACAACGAGGTGGTGCTCGTGGCCTACGATCCGGCCGTGCTGCCGCTCGAGTCGCTGCTCAAGACCTTCTTCGAGAGCCATGATCCGACCCAGGGCTATCGCCAGGGCAACGACACGGGCACGCAGTACCGCTCCGGCATCTACACGATGAGCGAGGCCCAGGCCGCGACCGCTCACGCGGTGCGCGAGAGCTACGGGCGGGCGCTTGCGGAGCAGGGCTACGGAGCGATCACCACCGAGATTGCGCCGTTGGAAGCCTTTTATTTCGCCGAGGACTACCACCAGCAATATCTGGCCAAGAACCCTGCCGGGTATTGCGGCCTCGGTGGCACCGGCGTGTCGTGCCCGGTGGGACTCGGCGCAGGCACCGCAGCGGCTTGATCGTCGAAAGCGGGGCCGCTTGAAGACGCGGCACCCGCATGCGACATCCGCTGCCGGTCGCAGAGGGGATCGGCGGACGGATGTTGGAACGGGGCTTCGAGCGCTTTCTTTTCGCGAGCCGATGGCTGCTCGCGCCGTTCTACGCGGCCCTGGTGCTGGGGCTGCTGATCCTGCTGGTCAAACTGGTCCAGGAGATCTGGCACTTCGCCGGGCACCTGCTGGAGCTGAACGAGTCTCAGACCATCCTCGGCGTGCTGACGCTGGTGGACCTGTCGTTCACCGCCTCGTTGCTAATCATCGTGATGTTCTCAGGCTACGAGAACTTCGTCTCGAAGTTCGACCATACGGACCACAAGGACTGGCCCGAATGGATGGGCACGATCGATTTCACTGGGCTGAAGCTCAAGCTGATCTCGTCGATCGTCGCGATCTCGGCGATTCAGCTGCTCAAGGCCTTCATGGACATGAAGAACTACAGCGACCGTGACCTCGGCTGGTTCGTCGGCATCCACATGGTCTTCGTGATCTCGGGGCTCCTGATGGCTCTGACCGACCGCATGTCCGCCGGCCATCACGACACGTAGTCGGTCCGGCCGCCGAGCCGGCGCCGGACGCCGTAGGCCGCCAGCACGATCGCGGCCGAGAGCAGGCTGAGCAGCAACTGCGAGCGCGTCTCCGGCTGGAAGGCCATGGCGGCCAGGATGCCGAGCATCGCGGCGATCGTCGCGAGCGTCAGGTAAGGGTACAGCCACATCCGCACGACCGGGCGATCCGGCGGGATGCGCGGTCTCAGGATCAACTGCGAGACCGCGATCGCCAGGTAGACCAGCAGGATGACGGCGCCGGACGAGTTGAGCAGGAACAGAAAGACGGCATCCGGCGAAAGATAGGCTGCCACCACGGCGAGATAGCCCATCGCCGTCGAAACGAGGATCGCGGGCATCGGCACACCGGACCGGTTGAGCCGCATCAGCGCCCTCGGCGCCTCGCCACGCTCCCCGAGCACGAACAGCATCCGGGAGGCGGTGTAGAGGCCCGAGTTCAGGCAGGACAGGACAGCGGTGAGCACCACCGCGTTCATCGCGTCGCCCGCCCAGCCGAACCCCATCCGCTCGAAGGCGGCGACGAAGGGCGAGCCGCCCGGCGCCAAGCCGTCCCAAGGCAGGATGAGCGTGAGCAGCAGGATCGAGCCGACGTAGAAGACGATGATCCGGATGGCGACGGTGCGGGTCGCCCGCGCGACGGCCTTCGCGGGCTCAGGTGTCTCGGCGGCGGCCACCGTGGCGATCTCGGCGCCAACCATGGAGAAGACCACCACGACGATCCCGGAAAAGATCGCGCCGACCCCGTTGGGAAACAGGCCTCCGCCGCGCGTCCAATGCGACAGGTCCATCGGATGGCCGGGCCAGAGGCCGAGGGCGAAGGAGCCGCCGATGACGAGAAAGGCGAGGATCGCCAGAACCTTTATGCCGGCAAACCAGTACTCGAACTCGCCATAGGCGCCGACGGAGGTGAGGTTCGTCGCCGTCATCAGCAGCATCAGGCCGAGGGACAGCGTCCAGAGCAGCGCTTGCGGCAACCAGACCTGCAGCAGCCCGGCACCGGCCACCGCCTCGAAGCCGACGACGATCACCCAGAAATACCAGTAGAGCCACGCCGTCGAGAACCCGGCCCAATCACCCAATGCCTCTCGCGCATAGGTGACGAACGAGCCGGTGGAAGGTGCCGAGGTGGCCATCTCGCCGAGCATCCGCATCACCAGGATGATGAGCAGACCGGTGGCGGCATAGGAGAGGAAGGCGCCCGGCCCGACCTGCCGGATGACGGACCCCGAGCCGACGAACAATCCGGCACCGATCATGCCGCCGAGCGCGATCATGCCGAGATGGCGCTGACGGAGCCCCTGGCGCAGGGTCCCGGCCGTGCCGTCGGGCCGCGGGAGGGCGAGCGTGTCCTGGCGAGGCACCTGGGCGGGGACGGTCATGCGCCCGATGGTGCACGAACGGGGCCGCTGGCGCGAGAGCCGCAGCCCGGCCGACTATCGCGCGTGCAGAACCGCCTGACAGGCGGCCGGCAAGGCGGCCATGGTCATCGGGGGCTTCGGCCGCGGCGGATGCTTGGGCTTGGGCGGATGCAGCACTGCGTTGCTGAACCAATAGTCCAGCTCCGAGCCGCAGCCATCGCCGCCCGGAGGCGGGGCCTGGTCCTCGCACGTTTGCGAGCCGCGCGGGCAGGCGAGGCGAATATGGTAGTGGTAGTTGTGCCCGTACATCGGGCGCACCTTGGTGAGCCAGCCTCGGTCGCCGCCAGCGCTCCGGCAGAGCGCTTTCTTGATCGCCGCGTTGACGAAGATGCGCGCCACCTCAGGCTGCTTGGCCGTGAGGCGGATCAGTGAGAGATGCGCCGAGGTCCAGACATCGGGATCGATGTCGAGGCGATCGCCGCGCACCATGTCGGTGGCCGAGATCTGCTCGCGCTCGGCGCGGGTCAGAGTGCGGCCCGGCATCGGCGTCAGCCAGACATCGGCATCGATGCCGATCTGGTGCGAGGCGTGGCCGGTGAGCATCGGACCACCGCGCGGCTGCGCCATGTCGCCGACGAGGAGCCCCGGCCAGCCGACCTGCGGTGCCGTGTTGGCGAGACGCTCGAGGAAGTTGATCAGGTAGGGCGTGCCCCAGCGCCGATTGCGCGACGGGCGCATCACCTGCCAGGTCGGACCATCGAAGGGCAGGCCCTCGCCCCCCGCGAAACAGCCCTTGGCATAGGAGCCGTAGATGTGGCTGGCGCCGCTCGACGGCACGGTGACGCGGCCGAACAGCGCCTTGGCCGGCGTCGACGGGTCGTTGGGGTTGGCGAGCGGCGGCAGCGGTTTCGGATCGAGCGTTCCCTTGTCCTGCGCCTGAGCCGGTCCTGCGAGAATCGCCAGTGTGAGGGCGAGAGCGGCGGGCAGACGGGCAGTCAGCGGCATCGGCTGGGGGATCCCTCGACCATGAGGCAAGCCGACGGGCTCACCGCACCGGAACGTGCCCGGTCGCCCAGGCGTTTTCGAGGCGAGATGTAACAAGGTTGCGAGCCGCGCGCCATGGACACGGAAACCCACGCCCCCTCGGTCGCCGCCACGGGCGATCGGCCACCACGCACTCTCATTGCAAGCGACCGCGTCGTTGGTGCGGAAGTGCGGCGGCCGGACGGCAGCAAGGTCGGCCGCATCGAGCGGTTGATGCTCGACAAGGCTTCCGGACGCGTCGCCTATGTGGTGATGAGCTTCGGCGGCTTTCTCGGCCTTGGCGAGGACTATTACACGCTGCCCTGGGCCGTGCTGACCTACGACACAAGCATGGACGCCTATTCCGTCGACATCACCGAGGAGCAGCTCCGCAACGCGCCCGCGCGCTCGCCCGAAGGCGGAGATCCGCAGGACGAGCGCGAGTGGGAGGAGCATGTCCACCGCTACTACAACGCGGCCCCCTATTGGGGGATCTGAGAGAGGCCCGACCCGGCGTCAGGGCCGATGAGCCGCCTTTCGGACGACGTCCTTAGGGTCCTCGAACAAGCGGCGCCGGCCGGGCTGAAGCGCGTCGCGGAGCGGCGCTGGGTCGGCGATCCCAGCGACGGCATCCGCCCGCTCTTCGAGTTCCAGGCGCTGAAGGGCAATCAATATTCGGCCCGATGGGGCTTCTCCGTGGATTTCGTCCCGCGCCTGCATAACAACGGCAGACTCGCCTGGAAGCGCACGGCCGGCACGGCGTTCTTCGATCTGACGATCGACCCGCTCGATGCCGCGACGAGCAAAGCTGCGCTTTGCCTGCTCAGTCGGGACGACAGCCTACGGCGCGTCGAAGCTCGGATGGGCGGCGTGCGCCGTGCCGCGTCCGCCGATCTCTCGTCCGTCGTCGCGGTCGAGGATCTGCTCGCCCTTTTCAGGCGCCGCGCCGCACTAGCGAACCACCGGTTCAGTCTTGCGAACTACGTCCAGACCGATCTCGCCTGGGGCCTCCTGCTCTGGGCGACCGGGCATGGGGCCGAGGGGTCGGAACGCCTCTCGCGCTGGTGCGTGCAGTTCGGCATCGATCCTGAGGCGCCGATCCTCAGGCAAGCTCGCGAAGACGCGCAACGAACGACCGGCCAATGATCAGCCCCGTTCGAGGGCCTTCCGGGTCTCGCCCGGTCAGGCCATCTGCACGACGGCCCGGGAGAGCATCGCACGGAATCCGGTCGTTTCGTCCACGCCGAAGCGGCGCTCGAACTCCGCCTGCGCCTGCTCCCAGGCCGGCGCCATGTGCTCCAGCAGCGAGAGCCCTGTCGGCGTCAACTGGACGAGACGCGTGCGCGCGTCGGAGCCCGGACTCACATTGACGAGCCCGTCACGCTCCAATGGACGGAGCGCCCGGCTCATCGTGGTGCGATCCATGACACAGATTTCGGCAAGGCTCTGCATCCCGACCGGTTCGTGTCGTCGGACGGCTCGAAGCAGGGAGAATTGCGATGCGCGCAGGCCCGCGGGCGCGAGATGGCGATCGTAGATCTGCGTGACCTGCCGGGCAGCCTGGCGAATGGCCGTGCAATGGCAGGGCGGGGGTAGATAGGATTGATGCGGCACGGCCGCCCCTGCGTGTTTGGATCAGACGGCGTAGCATGGTCGCCATGTCCGAAGCCACCGCGGGCCTCGATGCGAGGTTGCGTGAGCTTTCCCGCGCATCGGCGCGGCGCCTTCGCAGGGATCGAAACGATTAGGTGTTTCGACTGTGAGAAAATCTCACGAGCCGTGATTTTTGCTCATGCTCGTAATTTTGAATGCGGTCGATAGTTCGGTCGGCAGTCGATCCGAAGCAATATCTTGCGATTTCACAGCTTAATCGGCCTAGACAACGTCGTGATTACACGGAAAGATAGTCGCACCTGTTGGGAGGCGACAGGCTCATGCCGCGATACTTTTTCGATGCTCACGACGGGCGCGAGATGGTCGATCACGACGGGCGCGATTGTCTGAACGACGGAGCGGCCATTCGTCATGCAGCCGTCATCGCCAGCGATTTCATGAAGGATCCGACGACGCGGCCGGAGGATGGCGGAGCCATCGTCGTGACGGTTCGGGACCAGGGCCGAAAGGCGAAGGCCGAAGTGCGGCTCGCCTTCAATGTGCATTGGTCGGAAGTGGCCGATCGCGTCGTCTGACGCGTGCCTCGACCAACTCACTTCGTACCGTGTGACCGCGGTCCGGCTCAGGTCCGCATCACGAAGCCGATCGGCTCGCGGCCCGGCTGGCCGAGCCAGAGCAGCGCTGCACCGGCCAGCAGGACCACGGCAGCGGCAGGTGCCAGAGTCAGCGGCAAGACGAGCACATGCCAGAGCCAGGGAGCGACGCCTTCGATCGAGCTCTGAAGCGCACTCGCCTTGTCCTTGAACAACGCGAACAGCAACTCGCTCACCGTCGTGATGCGCAGGGTGTTGTTCGCGATGGAGCGGGCGCCGTCATACACGATCTGGACGAACCCGGCGGCCAGGAGCAGCAACCCGAGTGCACGGCTGAGAAAAGGCAGGCCGAGAAAACTGGCGATGGAACGGATCATCGAAACGGGCCTCGCCGCTCCGCCTGGGCAGAGCCGGTCGATGAGTTGAATACGGGGCCATCGGAAGCGGCGCAAGGCAGGCACCGAGGGCGCCTACCAGGTGCGCAGGTCTCGTGCGTCCTCGTCTTGGTCGGCCGGCTTTTCCGTGCGCAGCCTGCGCCTGACGAGCCGCGCGAGCAGAACAGAGGCTCCGGCCGCGATGCCGAGCCCGATCATGAGGAGGATGGGAAGGATCGTCGCGGTCATGCCGCCGCCTTGCCCTCTGCGGGTAACGGTCTCATCAGAACATGGCGATCTCGCCCTGACGCGCGTCGCGCCAATTCGCGGAGAAAGACGCCCTTCGTCGGCGTCCACTCCTCGTGGCGGCCGGGCGCGGAGGAGTGAAGCGACAAGGCCCGCCGCAGGTTCCAGGATCGATGCCGCGCTTCTCCGCCAATCTCAGCCTGCTGTTCACCGAATACGGTTTTCTCGACCGCTTCGAGCGGGCTGCCCAGGCCGGGTTCGAAGCAGTGGAGATCCAGTTTCCCTACGGCACGCCGAAGGAGGCCATCGCCGATCGGCTCGCGCGCCATGGACTTGCCTGCGTGCTGCACAACCTGCCGCCGGGAGACTGGGAGTCGGGCGAGCGCGGTATCGCCATCCTGCCGGAGCGGGTCTCGGAGTTCCGCGAGGGTGTCGCCCAGGCGATCGACTACGCGAGGACGCTCGGCTCCCCCAGGCTGAATTGCCTCGCCGGGCTGGCGCCGGAGGGGATGAGCCGCGCTCGGTTGCGCGACACCTTCGTCGACAACATCGCCTTCGCGGCCGCGGAGTTGGAACGGGCCGGCATCCGCCTGGTGATCGAGGCGATCAACACCCGCGACATGCCGGGCTTCTTTCTGACCGGAACCGAGCAGGCCCTCGACCTGATTGCCGAGACCGGCTCCACCAACATCTTCGTGCAGTACGACGTCTACCACATGCAGATCATGGGGGAGGATCCGGGCACCGTGATCGCGGAGCATCTCGGGCGCATCGACCATATCCAGATCGCCGATGCGCCCGGCCGGCATGAGCCCGGCACGGGTGTCATCGACTTCGCCAGCCTGTTCGAACGGCTCGACCGGCTCGGATACGATGGATGGATCGGCGCCGAGTATCGCCCGGCGGCACACACGCAGGACGGCCTCGCCTGGTTCGCACCTTACCGGGCCAAGGCGAAAGCCTGACCCCGTCAGGGCTTCACGATCTCGGGCGGCTTGCCGTCCGTGGTGAAATCCGCCGAGAACCTGCCGCCGCGGGTTTCGGCGCTGCAGTTCACACTGCCCGGGCGGTCGTTGGGGTTGGTGAAGCGGCAGATCCCCACGGCCTTCTCGCGGTCGTATTGCCCCTTGAAGCCGAAGATCACCCCATCGACCGGCTGAACGGCCGTGTCCGGGTCCGGCTTGACCTGGCTGCTTCCGAGCCCGGTGAAGGTGAGCGCCGCCCCATCGCTGGTGACGAAGTAGAACCCGACGCGCCCGGTCGCATAGCTCGTGTTGAGCAGCGTGCCCGTGCACTGGCCGGTGACGTCCTGGCCGCCGATCACCAGTCGCTCGCAGGTGCCCTTGACGGTCGCCAGGGTCGGCGCTTCCGCCGTCTTGGGCACGGCCGAAGCCGTGCCGACGAACGTGAGCAGAACGCCGAGGCTGAGGACCGACCGGATCATGCCTCCAGCATAGCCGGCCACGCTTATCGAGCCATGAAGGATTCGCTCGATTGCACAGGCTACAGAGCGCGGTGGATGAGCGCACGGCCCCGGGAGGGGACCGTGCGGCTAGCGCCCGGTCGGGGGCGTTTCGCCGATCTCGTGACCGCCCATCAGCTCCAGGGCCCGCACCATGGCGGAATGGTCGGCATCGGCCCCGCCATTGGCGACACAGGCCGAGAAGAGCTGTTGGGCAAGCGCCGTCGCCGGAAGCGCCATGCCGAGGGAGCGGGCACCCTCGAGGGCGAGGTTCAGGTCCTTCTGATGCAGCCGGATGCGGAAGCCGGGATCGAAGCTCCGCTTGATCATCCGATCGCCGTGCAGTTCGAGGATGCGCGAGGTCGCGAGACCGCCGGTGATGGCCTGGCGGACCTTGGCCGGATCGGCGCCCGCCTTCGACGCGAAGAGCAGACCCTCGGCCACCGCCTCGATGGTCAGGGCGACGATGATCTGGTTGGCCACTTTGGCGACCTGGCCCGCGCCGGCCTCGCCGACGTGAGTGACGGGCTTTCCCATGAGGTCGAAGAGCGGTTTGACCCGCTCGAAAGCCTCTGCTTTGCCGCCGACCATGATCGAGAGCGCGGCGTTCTTGGCCCCGACCTCGCCGCCGGAGACCGGCGCATCGAGATAGTCGCAGCCCTTCTCGGCGATGCGGGCGGCGAAGTTGCGCGTGGCGATCGGCGAGATCGAGCTCATGTCGACGACGACCTTGCCGGGCTTCAGCCCCTCCGCGACACCGTCGGGGCCAAACAGCACCGCCTCGACGTCGGGCGTGTCCGGAACCATCAGGATGATCACGTCCGCGCGCTCGGCGACCTCGGCCGCGCAGGCGCAGGCCGTGCCTCCGGCGGAGATCAGCGCCTGCGGGACCTGGCGGCGCGTCTTCAGGAACAGGCTGTGGCCGCCCGCGATGAGGTGGCCGGCCATGGGGGTGCCCATGATGCCGAGGCCGATGAAGCCAACGTTCATGTCCGTCTCCGAATTGCTTTCGATCAGTCGTGGCGGAAGCGCTTGGCGAGAGCCTCGGAGCTGCGGGCGAGCAGGCCCATATCCGAGCCGACGGCCGTGAAGGTGGTGCCGGCGCCGATATAGCGCTGCGCCAGCTCCTCGTTGGCGGTGAGGATGCCGGCATGCTTGCCCGCTTTGTGGATGCGCGCGATCGCCGTCTCGATCACCGCCACCACCTCCGCGTGGTTCTGCTGGCCGAGGAAGCCGAGGCTGGTGGAGAGGTCGCCGGGGCCGATGAAGACGCCGTCGACGCCCTCGACCGCAGCGATCTCCTCCAAGTTGTCGAGGGCGCGGCGGGATTCGATCTGCACGGCGATGAAGATCTCGGCCTCGCAGCGGGCATGATAGTCCGGAATGCGGCCGAACCGGGCTGCGCGCGGGGCCTGCGAGAAGCCGCGCACGCCGCGCGGAGCATACCGCGTCGCGGCGACGGCGCGGTGGGCCTGTTCGGCATCGTCGATGTTCGGGATCATCAGCGACTGCGCGCCCGTGTCGAGGATGCGCTTGATGGTGATCGGCTCGTCGCTCGGGACGCGCACCATGGCGCTCGCCGTGCCCTCGCCCATGGCCTGGAGCTGGCCGTAGATGTCGCGCAGGTCGTTGGCCGAGTGCTCCATGTCGAGGAGCAGCCAGTCGAAGCCGGAGCCGGCGACGATCTCGGTGGAGATCGGGCTCGCCAGGCTGCACCACAGGCCGATCTGCTGACGGCCTTGCGCGAGCGCGGCCTTGAAGCGGTTGGTCAGGACGTCCATCGCACGGGTCTCCTTCAAATCTCAGGCAGCAGTGATTTGAGCCCTCGCACTGTCATTCCGGGGCCGCGGAGCGGAACCCGGAATCCAGAGCCGCCGAAGCTCTTCGAAAGTGCTGAAGCGTCGCGTGTCATCTCGATCCGACTGCGTTTCTGGATTCGGGGTTCTCGCCTCTGGCGAGCCCCGGAATGACGAGACTGGTTGTTCACCGAACCAGGCAGGGGCGCTTGTTGTCGAAGGTCCAGCCGGGGATCAGGAAGTTCATCGCCGCAGCGTCGTCGCGCGCGCCGAGGCCGTGGTCCTGGTAGAGGCGATGCGCCGCCTCGACCTCGGTCCAATCGATCTCGATGCCGAGGCCCGGCCGCTCCGGCACCCGGACGAGACCGCCGCGGATTGGCAGCGGCTCCTTGGTCAGGCGCTGGCCGTCCTGCCAGATCCAGTGGGTGTCGATCGCCGTGACCTTGCCGGGCGCCGCCGCCGCGACGTGGGTGAACATGGCGAGCGACACGTCGAAATGGTTGTTCGAGTGCGAGCCCCAGGTGAGGCCGTGGTCGCGGCAGAGCTGGGCGACGCGCACCGAGCCGGCCATGGTCCAGAAATGCGGATCGGCCAGCGGGATATCGACCGAGCCGAGCTGGATGGCGTGGTTCATCTGCCGCCAGTCGGTGGCGATCATGTTGGTGGCCGTGGGCAGGCCCGTGGCGCGACGGAACTCGGCCATGATCTCGCGGCCCGAGAATCCGTCCTCTGCGCCGCAGGGGTCCTCGGCATAGGCGAGCACGTCGCCCCGGCCCTTGCAGAGGCGGATCGCCTCCTGAAGTGACCACGCCCCGTTCGGATCGAGGGTGACGCGAGCCTGCGGGAAGCGCTCGTGGATCGCGGTGACGGCGGCGATCTCGTCCTCGCCTGACAGCACGCCGCCCTTCAGCTTGAAGTCGTTGAAGCCGTAGGCCTCGTGCGCGGCTTCCGCGAGGCGAGCCACGGTCTCCGGCGTCAGAGCCTCTTCGTCGCGTAGCCGCAGCCAGCCGTCGCGGGCCTCAGGCTCGCGGTAGGGCAGATCGGTGCGGCGGCGGTCGCCGACATAGAAGAGGTAGCCGAGCATCTCGACCGCCTCGCGCTGCTGGCCCTCGCCGAGGAGCGCCGCCACCGGCACGTCGAGGAACTGGCCCAGCAGGTCGAGGAAGGCGGATTCCACCGCCGTGACCGCGTGGATGGTCACGCGCAGATCGAAGGTCTGGAGGCCGCGTCCGCCCGCATCGCGGTCGGCGAAGCGGGTCCGCATGGCGTTGAGCGCCGCCTGCCAGTCGCCGAGCGGCCGGCCGATCACCAGGTCGCGGGCATCCTCCAGAGTCTTGCGGATGCCCTCGCCGCCGGGAACCTCGCCGAGGCCGGTGGCGCCGGTCGAGTCGGTGAGCACGACGAGGTTGCGGGTGAAGAAGGGTCCATGCGCGCCGCTGAGGTTCAGCAGCATCGAATCCCGGCCGGCGACGGGCACCACCTTCATCTCGACGATGGCGGGCGTGCGCGACAGGCCGCGCGATGGCGCGGCGGCGGATTGGGCGAGCATGGCGTTCTCCCGGATGGTGCCCGCATGCGATGCGCGGGCATCCGAGAGGGACCACACCATGCCCGCCGATGCGGGTCCAAGCCAAAGACTGGATCGATCGATGCACATTGCGCATCGATCGATCGTCATAGCCGGTCGAGCAATCCGACGAGCGCCTCGATCAGCGGATCGTCCCGGTCGCGGCGCCAGGCCACGTACAGCTCGGCAGATTTGGGCCGCATCGTCACCAGCGGCTTGAAGACGACGCCCTCGAAGCGCAGCCGCTGGGCGGCTTCCGGCACCAGGGCAAGGCCGAGCGAGGCGCGCACCAGGGCGAGAGTCGAATGGATCTGCGTGAGCTGCTGCAGCACGCGCGGGCGCACACCTGCCTCGTCGAGGAGGCCCTGCACGAGATCGTGGAAATAGCGCGCGTCGTAGGGGGCGTAGTGGATGAACGGCATCTCGTGCAGGTGACGGACGGTGATGACCTCGGAGCGCGCCAGAGGATGGTCAGCCGGCAGTGCCGCGACGAGGGGCTCCGCCAGCGCGCGGGCGCATTCGAGGTCCGGATGCGTCACAGGCGGGCGCATCAGCGCGGCGTCGATGCGCCCGGAGAGGAGTTCTTCAAGCTGGTCGCGGGAAACCATCTCGCGCAGAGCCAACGTCACATCCGGCAGGGCATTGCGGAAGCCGATGACGAGACGCGGCAGGAAATCGTAGGCCGAGGCTGCCGTGAAGCCGAGCCGGAGGGTGCCGGCGCGTCCCGCCGCAACCTGCCGGGTCACGTGGGCCGCAGTTTCCGCGAGCCGCAGGATGCGCTGCGCCTCGGGCAGGAAGCTTCGCCCGGCCGCGGTGAGCCGCACGGAGCGGCTGGTGCGCTCCAGCAGGGCCGCGTCGAGGATCCGCTCCAGCACCTGGATCTGCCGTGACAGCGGCGGCTGCGTCATGTTCAGCCGCGCGGCAGCGCGGCCGAAATGCAGCTCCTCGGCGACGGCGACGAAGCAACGGAGCTGGCTGAAATCGAGCATCGGGCGCCCCCTGGCATCGGAGGCTACCTACATCGGCTCTTTTGCGACGGCGACGAGCACCCGGCCGGCACGAGCCCGATCGCTCAGGTGATCGGCGCCGGGTTGAACAGCGTGAGGTCGTTGTAGAGCCCCCATCGGTCCGACCATGGGCGCTTGCGGCCGCTCGCGACGTCGAGGATCAGGCGGAAGAGGTCCCAGCCCGTCTCCTCGATGCTCGCCGCGCCCGTAGCGATGCCGCCAGCGTCGAAATCGATGAGATCGGGCCAGCGCTCGGCGAGTTCGGTCCGGGTCGAGACTTTGATGACGGGCGCCTCGGCGAGGCCATAGGGCGTGCCGCGCCCGGTCGAGAACACCTGTAGCGTCATGCCAGAGGCGAGCTGGAGCGTGCCGCAGACGAAGTCGCTGGCGGGCGTCGCCGCGAAGATCAGCCCCTTCTCCCGCACGCGCTCGCCGGGAGCGAGGACGCCGGCGATCGCGCTCGTGCCCGATTTCGCCACCGAGCCGAGGGCCTTCTCGACGATGTTGTTCAGGCCGCCCTTCTTGTTGCCCGGCGAGGGGTTGGCGCTGCGGTCGGCTCCTCCCTTGGCAAGGTAGGCGTCGTACCAGGCCATCTCGCGGATCAGCGCATCGGCGACCGCCGGGGTCGCGGCGCGTGGCGTGAGCAGATGGATGGCGTCTCGGACCTCGGTGACCTCGGAGAACATCACCGTCGCGCCGCTGCGGACGAGGAGATCGGCGGCAAAGCCCAAGGCCGGGTTGGCGGTGACGCCCGAGAAGGCGTCGCTGCCGCCGCATTGCAGGCCGACGACGAGATCGGAGGCCGGGCAGGTCTCGCGCACGCGGCGGTTCAGCACCGCGAGGCGCGCCTCGGCCATCGCCATGATGCTGTCGATCATGCTGCCGAAGCCGACATGGCGCTCGTCCTGCAGGCGCACGACGCTGTCCTGCGCCGTCTCGGCCTTGCCGTCGGCGGGGAGCAGGCGCTCGGAGACGAGCTTCTCGCAGCCGAGCCCCACCACCATGACCTCGTCGCCGAAATTCGGGTTTCGGGCGAGGCTCTGGAGGGTCCGGATCGGAATGACGGCCTCGGGGGCGTTGATGGCGACCCCGCAGCCATAGGCGTGCGTCAGCCCGACCACGTCGTCGACGTTCGGAAAGCGCGGCAGCAGCTCGCGCTTGATCCGCTGGATCGCCACGTCGAGCGTCCCGGCCACGCATTGCACGCTGGTGGACACCGCCAGGATGTTCTTCGTGCCGACGCTGCCATCCGGATTGCGGAAGCCCTCGAAGGTGTAGCCGTCCAAAGCGGGAAGCGGAGCCGGTGGTCGCGAGGCCCGTTCGAGGGCTTCGAGGGCCGGCGCCTCGGGGGTCTCGACGCGGGATTCCTCGACCCAGGTGCCGCGGGCGATCGGACCGAGCGCGAGGCCGACGATCTCCCCGTAGCGCCGCACCGGCGCGCCGGCCGGGATGTCCTCGAGGGCGACCTTGTGGCCCTGCGGCACGAACTCCGCCAGCGTGAGCCCGTCCGGAAAGACCGTTCCCGCCGGGAGACCGAAGGCGTTGACCACGATGGCGACGTTGTCGTGCGGGTGCAGCCTGATGGTGCGGGGCTCGTCACCGGAGGCGATGGGCGGTGTCCGCTGCGGCGCGTGGTCGGTTGCCGTGAGCATCGGTCCGGTCCCTCAGTGCAGCTCGACGCGGCGGATCTCGCCGACGACGGCGAGGTAGCAGAACACGGCAATCAGGGCGTTGATCCCGACGAAGACGAGAGCGCCGTTGAACGATCCGGTCTGCTGGACGATGTAGCCGATGACGATCGGCGTGGTGATGCCCGCCGTGTTGCCGAAGGTGTTGAAGAGGCCGCCCGAGAGGCCGCCGCTCTGGCGCGGCGAGGTATCGGAGACGACGGCCCAGCCGAGGGCGCCGACGCCCTTGCCGAAGAAGGCCAGCGCCATCAGGCCGACGACGACGGCATCCGCCTGGACGTAGTTGCAGCCGATGATGCTCATCGAGAGCAGCATGCCGCCGACGATGGGGATCTTGCGCGCGGCGGTCAGCGAATAGCCGCGCTTCAGCAGGGCGTCCGAAATCACACCGCCAAGGACACCTCCGACGAAGCCGCAGAGAGCCGGGACGACGGCAGCGAAACCGGCCTGCAGGATCGAGAGGCCGCGCTCCTTCACCAGGTAGACCGGGAACCAGGTCAGGAAGAAGTAGGTCAGCGTCGTGATGCAGTACTGGCCAATATAGATGCCGAGCAGCATCCGGTTGCCGAGAAGCTGGCGCAGGGTGTGCCAAGTATTGGTCGGCGCCGTCGCGGCCTTGCGACCGTCCATCTCCATCAACGCGCCGCCGGCCTCGAGATAGTCGCGCTCCGCCTGGTTGATGCTCGGATGCTCCTTGGGACCGTAGACGACTTTGGTCCAGGCGAGCGCGAGAACGATGCCGAGCGCGCCCATCAGAGTGAAGACGTGATGCCAGCCGAAGTGGTGGACCACCCAGGCCATCAGGGGCGTGAACAAAACCGTCGCGAAATACTGG
Source organism: Methylobacterium sp. C25 (assembly GCF_021352225.1). GTDB lineage: Bacteria > Pseudomonadota > Alphaproteobacteria > Rhizobiales > Beijerinckiaceae > Methylobacterium. Next base: position 854,399 of record NZ_JAAUVI010000001.1, read on the forward strand.
GCGGAGTTGAAGAGCGCAGAGGCCATGCCGCGCTCGCTCGCCGGAAACCAGGCGGCCGTGATGCGCGCATTGGCGGGGAAGACGGGCGCCTCGGTCAGGCCGACCAGCAACCGCAGGGCGAACAAGAGCAGCACCGCGGTGAAGCCGGTGACGAAGCCAACGGTGCCCTGGAGGAGGGTGAAGCCCGACCACAGGAAGATCGCGGCGGCATAGACCCATTTGACGCCGTAGCGGTCGAGCAGCCAGCCGCCGGGGATCTGGGCGAGAACGTAGGACCAGGCGAAGGCCGAGAAGACGTAGCCCATCTGGACGGAGCTGAGGCCGAGCTCCTTCGCCATGTCCGAGCCGGCGATCGAGATCGTCGCCCGATCGGCATAATTGACGGTCGTGGCAATGAAAATCATCGCCAGAATCACGAGCCGAACACGACTCGGCTTGGCCAGCGACACGGCAAGCGCGACGCCCATGAGCGTTCTCCCATGTGATCGAGCCGCCCGGTTGTTACCGTGGCGGAGGTTGGCCGGCTTCTTCGCCCCGATCGGGACAGGCGGCTTTTGGCACCGACACCCTAGGGGCCGGATCGATGCGCAGTCCAAGTCAAACACTGGATTGATTGATGCGTGACGCGCATCGATCGGCGTCGATATGACCCCGGGGCCGAGATGGCCGTGCCGGGGTCCCGGCCGCATCACGGGTGCTACGGCGCCTTGAGAGAATTCTTCTCTGCTGGAATTGCCGCGGAGAAGGACTCTCCCCGCCGGCGCGGAAATTCGAAAACCGCCTCCATTGCTTCGAGGCTATGCTGTGACGACTTAAAGATCTCACTTCGAGCAACCGTGGTCGCCATGCGTCCCATTCAATTCGATCCCTTCGGAGAGCCGGTCGCACAGGGTGCCGACCAGGGCGGCACGGGTGCCGTCTCTCGGATCGCGCTGCGCACCGGCGTCGGCCTGTTCTGGGCAATGGTCGTCGTGATCGTCGCGGCGCGCGCCGCCTATTTCGACCCGGACTTCGCCGAGAAGTTCGGCAGCGTCGCTTCGCTGATCGGCCACCTCAAGACCATCGTCGGCGCGTAAACCTTCCGACACCGAGACTGCGAAAGCGCCGCGGGCTGGCGGCCCCGCGGCGCTTTCGTTTTGGGCGGATCGCGGGACGCAGGGTGCGCCTGCATCAAAAATGGCGGCGTAACCAGTCCGACCCGTTGCCACGCGTCCGGGAAGCGCGATCTAGGGACGATGTCGAACAGCGAACGCCCCACGCTAGCGCCGGAGCCGAGCCGCGAGGTGTCGCCAAAGCTGGACGAGGGCACGCGGGCACGATTGGGCGAGCAGTTGAAGCGGCTCTACGATCCGATCATCGAAGAGCAGCTCGACCCCCATCTCGTGGAGCTGCTGCAGCTCCTGGCCGCCGAGCGCTGATCTTCGCCGTCACCGACGCGGCGGATCAGACCTTCCGCCAGCCGGGCTTCGAGGGATCGACCAGCGTGTAGCCGACCGGGGCGATCCCGCAGATCGCGATCACCGCCGGCTCTTTCGCACCCGGGACGACACCATCGAAATGGGGCGTGCCGGCGACGCGGCGGACGTAGCTGCCGGCCTTGACCGGAACGCAGGAGGCCGGATCGAAATCCCCTCCGCTGTTGCACCACCAGGTGCCGGACAGAACCGTGCAGAACCGGTCTGTCGCGTAGAAATGCGGGGCGCTCATATAGCCCGGCCACCAGCGCACCAGCATGTAGTACAGCCCGCTGCCGTTCGGATCACCCGTCAGGGCACAGCGATCCGAAGCGCCCTCCGGATAGCCCTTCGTCGGAACCCATTTCAGGGCCTCCGGCGGCTGGATGATGGTCTGAGCCGGGTCGAGGGGGCTCGCTGTCGCGGAGCCTGCCAAGATCGGGCCGAGCAGCATGGGAAGGGCGCCGACCAGCGACGCCGCAAGCACCTCCCGCCGGCTCGACTCGTCAGGGATGACATGGGTCATGGCGTCCTCCTGTCCCGGAAAGGTGGCGTATCCTCAGCCCGCTCTAGCCTCGCACCGGCGCGTCCGACTCGTGGATGTCGGCCGGCGCCTCGCTGAACGCCTCCGACGGGTCGGCGGATCGCGGCCGGCCGGCAACGGCACCCGGCCCACCGAGCACGACCACGCGCGTGCCCACCGGAACGCGGCGGTGCAGATCGATGACGTCCTGGTTCAGCATGCGGATGCAGCCCGAGGACACCGCCTCGCCGATGCTCCACGGCTCCGTGGTGCCGTGGATGCGGTACAGCGTGTCGTTCCCGCCCTTGAAGAGGTAGAGCGCGCGCGCACCCAGGGGATTGCCCACGCCACCGGGCATGCCGCCGGCCCACTTGCCGTTGCGCTCGGGCTCGCGGCGCAGCATGTCCGGCGTCGGCGTCCAGCGCGGCCAGTTCGCCTTGCGGCCGACCGTGGCGGTGCCGGTGAACTCGAGCCCGGCCTTGCCCACGCCGACGCCGTAGCGCATCGCCTGGCCGCCCTCCATGACTAGGTAGAGGTAGCGGTTGTAGGGATCGACCACGAGGGTGCCCGGCTGCTCCCGGGTCGGGAAGTCGACGACGCGCCGGACATAGTCGGGCTTGAGATCCCCCTCCGCGATCGCCGCGACCGGGAAGGGCTCGTCGGTCAGGGCCGCGTAGCGGCGGAGCACGTCGGGGCCGAAGCGATGGCTCACCGCGGCGGCCTCGGGCTGGCCGCCCATCGAGGCCGTGCAGGCGCCGAGAGCCGCGGCGAGCGCCAGGACCGAGGCGAGGCGTAGCACGGAGGCCGATGCGCCTCGGACCAGATCACGCCGGTCGGCGGGACGTGTATGGACGGTGTTCGACATGATGGCGACGCGGTGGGTTGTTCGATCAGGTCGCCTCGGTCGGAAACGCAGCTTAAGCCAGGCTTAAGGCAGCGCTTCAGACTGCTCCGCAATCGAGGAGACACGCGTTGCGCCTGCTTGTTGTCGAGGATGATCCCATCCTGTCGGATGGTCTCAAGGTTGGGCTCGGCCTGTCCGGCGCGACCGTCGATTGCGTCGCGACGTGCGAGGATGCGGCCGCGGCTCTCCTGACCAGCGAATTCTCGGCCGTCGTGCTCGATCTGATGCTCCCCGACGGCACGGGCCTCGACGTCCTGCGTGCCATGCGGGCCCGGGGGGATCGCACGCCGGTGGTGCTGCTGACGGCGCGCGACGCGGTCACCGACCGGATCGCCGGGCTCGACGGCGGCGCGGACGACTACATCGGCAAGCCGTTCGATCTCGACGAGCTCTCTGCCCGCATCCGGGCGGTGGTGCGCCGCGCCGCCGGCCGGGCCTCGGCCGCCCTGGTCCATGGCGGCATCCGGCTCGATCCGGGCAGCTTCGCGGTGAGCGTGGACGACAGGCCAGTTCCGGTCTCGCGGCGCGAGTTCATGGTGCTCGGCGCCCTGATGGAGCGCCCGAGCGTCCTGCACTCCAAGTCCGATCTAGAGGAGAGGCTCTACGGCTGGCAGGAAGAGGTCGAGAGCAACGCCGTGGAGGTCCACATCCACAACCTGCGCGCCAAGATCGGGCGGCAGGCCATCGAGACGGTGCGCGGCCTCGGCTACCGGATGAGGGCCGTCGCATGACCGCGCTTCGCACCAGGCTCTTCGCCATCCTCGTCGTCGCCACCGGCCTGATCTGGCTGAGCGCGGTGCTGTGGATCTACGTCAGCTCCAAGCGCGAGGTGGAGCATTTCGTCGACACACAGCTCCAGGAAGCCGCCCGCATGGTGATCTCGGTGGCCGACAAGGTCACTCCGGGCTCCCGAACCGGCGCACCCGAGACGCCGATCCCGGCGCTGGGTTACGAGCACCAACTCACCTGCCAGATCTGGTCGCTATCGGGCAGCATGCTGGCTCGCTCCAGCGGCGCCCCGGAGCACCGCATGACGGACACGCCTTCCGGTTACTCGGAGCGTGAGATCAACGGTGAGACCTGGCGCGTCTTCACCCTGGAGGACCCGGGCAAGGGCCTCCGCGTCATGGTCGGCGACCGGCTCGGCATGCGCGAGCGACTGGCCACCGACCTGGTGCGCAGCTTCCTGATGCCGATGATCCTCGTGGTGCCGCTGCTCGGCCTCCTGATCTGGGTGAGCCTCGGACGCGGCCTTCGACCGCTGCGCCGCATGGCGCGCGACCTCGCGGCACGCGACGCCGACGACATGCGCCCGATCGATGCCGGGCGCGCGCCGGCCGAGGTACGGCCGCTCGCCGATGCCCTCAACGCCCTTTTCCTGAAAGTGGAGACGGCGCGCCGGCACGAACGGACGGTGACCGCCTTCGCAGCCCACGAGTTGCGCACGCCGCTGGCGGGGCTGAAGACGCAGGCCCAGGTCGCCATGGCGAGCACCGACCCCGGTATCGTGCAGGCGGCGCTCCGCCAGATCCTCGCAGCCGTCGACCAAACCACCCGGCTGGTGCGCCAACTCCTCGACGCCGCGCGGCTCGATGCCGAAACGGAGATGCGCCCGCTGATCGATGTCGAGGTCGGCCCCCTGATCGCCGAGACGGTTGGCGGCATGCGGGTCGGGGACGGCATCCGGACGATCGTCGACCCGCGCCTCGCCGATCTCAGGATGAGAGGCGATCCGGAAAGCCTGCGCCTCGCCATCCGCAACCTCCACGAGAACGCGATCCAGCACATGAGCACCGGCACGGTCGAATGGGGCCTGAGTCCCACCGGAGCCGGCTTCTTCGTGCGTGACGAAGGACCGGGCATCCCGGAGGAGGAACTTCCGCACGTCACGACCCGCTTCTTCCGCGGGCGCCACAAAAGCGCATCGGGAAGCGGCCTCGGTCTGGCGATCACCGAGATGGCCGCGCGCCGCTCGCGTCTCGCCTTGCGGCTGCGCAACCGCCCGGATGGCTCCGGCCTGCAGGTGGACCTCGACGCGGCTTGAGGCCGGCAAGGCTTGTGATCGGGATTGTCGGCGACCGATCGATCCTCGTCACCGCTCACGCCAAGCCTTGGCGACCTGATCGGAAATGGGCTTGGTGAGGTAGCTCAGCACCGAGCGTTCTCCCAATTGCACGAAGCTCTCCACGGGCATGCCCGGCACCAGGCGCGCGCCACCGAGCCGGTCCAGCTGATCCGGGAGGACACGAATGCGCACGGTGTAATAGCTCGCGCCGGTTTTGGGGTCGGTCACCACGTCTGCCGAGACGCGGCTGACCACGCCTTCGATCTCGGGCGTGGTCCGTTGGTTGAATGCCGAGAAGCGCAGCACGGCCCTCTGATCGAGGCGCACGTTGTCGATGTCCTGAGGTTGAATGCGCGCCTCGACCGCGAGTTGATCGGCCGAGGGCACGATCAACATCGCCGGCTCGTTGGGAGTCACCAGGCCGCCGACCGTATGCACCGTCAGCTGATGGACGGTTCCGCTCTGGGGTGCGCGCAGTTCGACCCGTTTGAGCTGATCCTCGGCGGCGATGCGCTTCTCGACCAGTTCCGAGCGCTTGCCGCGGATCTCGGCGAGGTCCTTGCCGGATTCGGTGCGCAGATCCTGGTCGATCTGCAGGATCTGCAATTCGGTTTCGGTAATCTTGCCTTTTGCCGAGGCGGTCTGCGCGATGAGCTGCCCGCGCTCGCCCTCCAGCCGGGCACCGTCCCGTTCCAGCAGGGTGACCCGCGAGAAGGGCACGAGGTTCTTGGCGTAGAGCTGGCGCACGCCGGCCAGCTCACTCTGGATAAGTGCGATCTCCCGCTCTTTAGCCGCTGCCTGCTGCGTCAGGCCCCCGATTTCCTCGCGGAGCTGGGCCATCCGCTCGCGCAATTGCGCCTTCTGCCCTGCGCGTGCCGTGATGCGGAGGACGAACAGACGTGCCTCCCCGTCGATCAGCCGGGCCACCGTCGGATCGGCGATCTTCTCGAGGAGCTCGGGCGGGAACATGACTGTCGCCGCCCCGTCGCGCTCGGCCTCGTCGCGCGCGCCTCGGGCTGCAAGCTCATCCAACGCTTTGACGATGATATCGAGATTGGCGCGGGTCTGGGTCTGGTCCAGTCGCACCAGCACCTGCCCGGCCGCGACGGCCTGACCTTCGCGGACCAACAGTTCGCCGACGACCCCTCCGGTGGGGTGTTGCACCTTCTTCACGTCCGACTCGACGACGAGCTGACCTGGCGCGATGAGGGCGCCTGAAATCTGAGTGAAGGTCGCCCAGCCACCGATACCGAAGACGAGCACACCGCTGAGCCCGAGGGCCACGGCGAGATGGCGGCGGATCGAGGCCTGAGCCTGCGATCCATAGTTGACCGGCACGGCAAGCAGCCCCGAGCTTGCCGCGGCGCTGCTCATCGCAGACTTCCTTGGGTGGCGCGTGCGCCGACATCCTCGGGCCTGGCCGGCATCTGCGCAGGCGGCGCAGGAGGCATGGTCTGGAGCACGCGCCTGAGCACCTCTTCTTTCGGGCCGAAGGCGTGGACGCGCCCGTCTGTCATCATCAGGACGAGGTCGACGGCGGCCAGCGCGCTGGGCCGGTGGGCTACGACGATGCAGATCCCACCGCGCCGACGGACGCCGAGGATGGCCTGTGTCAGGGCATGCTCACCCACGGCATCGAGATTGGCGTTAGGCTCGTCGAGAATGACGAGGAACGGCTCGCCGTAGAGGGCACGGGCCAGGCCGACCCGCTGGCGCTGACCGGCCGAAAGGCCGGAGCCGCCTTCACCGAGTCGTGTGTCGTAACCATCCGACAGGCGAAGGATCAGTTCGTGCACGCCGGCAGCCTGCGCCGCCGCAATGACGGCCTCTGCGGAGGCGGCCGGATCGAAGCGTGCGATGTTCTCGGAGATGGTACCGGCAAAGAGCTCGACCTCCTGGGGCAGAAAGCCGAGATGGGGACCGAGATCCACGGCCGACCATTGCTCCAAGGCGGCCCCGTCGAGACGGACTTTCCCGCGCACGGCCGGCCAGATCCCGGCCAGGCAGCGCGCGAGCGTGGACTTGCCGGAGGCTGAAAGGCCTATGATTCCCAGCCCCTGACCGGCCTGAAGCACGAGGCTGACGTCGTGGACGATCAGGCGCGGCACGCCGGGGGGCGCGACGCTAACCGCTTCGGCGACGAGCGATCGCCGCGGCGCCGGCAGAGCGTGTAGCGGGCGCGATGGGGGAATGCGGGTAAGCAGGTCGGCGAGGCGCCGCCAGCTCTGACGGGCTTGGACGAAGCCCTTCCAATTCGCGATGGCCTGTTCGGCAGGCGCAAGCGCGCGAGAGACCAGAATCGAGGAGGCGATGATGATGCCGCCGGTGGCCATGTTGTTGATCACGAGCCACGCGCCCAATGCCAGCACGCCCGATTGCAGAACCATCCGAAAGGTCTTGGATAGGGTGGCGTAGCCGCCGGTCGCGTCGGAGAGGCTCTGTTGGGCCTGAAGATGGTCGTCGTTGGCGCGAACCCATCTGTTCGCGAAACGCCCTTGCATGCCCAAGGCCTGCAGGACTTCCGCGTTTCGACGGCCTGCCTCGGCTAACGCGTTGCGCTGCTGCATCGATCGGGTGGCGGACAGGGTCGGCTGGCGCGTCGCGCGGTCGGTCAGCACCGTGAGGCCCGCGAGCACGAAGACCCCCGCGAGGGCCATGATGCCGAGCAGGGGATGAAACAGGAAGCAGACGAACAGGTAGATCGGCATCCAGGGCAGGTCGAAGAAGGCGCTCGGCCCGGACCCGGACATGAAGCTGCGCACCGCATCGAGGTCACGTAGCGGCAGCAGACCATCGCCAGGCAGGCTGCCCTTCAGCGGTGCCTTGACGACGAGTTCGAAGACGCGGCCCCCGAGGTCTTCGTTCAGGCTAGCCGCCGTACGGGCGAAGATGCGGGCACGGAGCATCTCGAGCACACCCTGGAAGGCATAGAGCGCCAGGGCCAACATCAGTAGGCCCGTCAGGGTGGGAACGGATCGGCTAGGAATGACCCGGTCGTAGACTTCGAGCATGAAGAACGAGCCGGTGAGATAGAGGAGGTTGATGAGCCCGCTCATCACGGCAGTGCCGAGGAAAGCCGCGCGACAGCGCCTCAATGCGAGCCGCAGCTCCGCCTCACCTGAATCGGCTCGCTGCTCGAGGCCTCTAACCAATCCGTCCTTCCTCGCCTGCGCTTCAGGACCGCGAGTGGAAGTCCGCAACACCTGGACTGCGTTCGGGCAACCCGAACACAGTGTCTTCGCAAGCAAGAAGAATGCGCGGCGTTGCAGGCCCTGCCGCGCGCGACTTCGGGACGCGCTCCCATCGGGAAGGTTCGACAGCAGCCGATCGTCAATGACGTCGACGTCGCGCGAATGAAATTCGCGCGCCCGCCGGCAGGGGCAGCCGGATGGCAGCTGACTCGTCAGCCGCGCCGGATGTTCGTGGTTATGGAGGAAATGGCGCGCCCTGCGGGAATCGAACCCGCCTTTTCAGCGTGAAAGGCTGACGTCCTAACCGATAGACGAAGGGCGCTTGCTCTGGGCGGGTCGGTCTATAGTCGGCTCGGGCGGCCACGGCAACGGTCTTCCGTTCAGGTCGGGCCGGCAAGGACGGCTTGACGTGACGGGCGGATGCCGGTCTGAGGCCGAGCGAGTTCATTTTCACGAGCGGTCCATGACATCCCGACGCGACGGTCCGCCCCGGTCTTCCGGCCCAGGCCGGTTCCGGTACCGGCCCCAGGGCCATCGGCCGGCCGGACCGGCAGCCCGCGAGGGGCTCGACCACGTCGTGCTCTACGGCTGGCATCCGGTCTCCGAGGCGCTGGCCAACACGGAGCGCGGTCTGCATCGGCTTCTCGCCACGGAGAACGGCGCGGCGCGCCTCCGCGAAGAGCTCGGCACGCTCCGCATCGAGCCCGAGCTGGTCAAGCCGAGCGCGATCAACGCGCTGCTCGGCCCCGACGCCGTGCATCAGGGGCTCTATCTCGAAGCCGAGCACCTGCCGGCGCCAGGGATCGATTCCGTGCCGCAGGACGCGCTGCTGGTGGCCCTCGACCAGATCACCGATCCACACAATGTCGGGGCAATCGTGCGCACGGCGGCGGCCTTCGGCGTCACGGCGATCGTCACCACCGCGCGGCATGCGCCGAACGCCACCGGCGTCATGGCGAAATCCGCCTCGGGCGGGCTGGAGCACGTGCCGTTGATCGTGGTGCGAAACCTCGCCGAGGCCCTGATCGCGCTGGGCGAGCGCGGCTTCACGCGGATCGGACTGGATTCGGAGGCCGATACGAATCTCGACGCCGTGAAGACCGCCGCGGGCATGGTCGTCGTGCTCGGCGCCGAGGGCAAGGGCCTGCGCCAGCGCACCCGCGAATGCTGCGACGTGCTCGCCCGCATCGATTTCACCGGGGCGATCCGCAGCGTGAACGTCTCGAATGCCGCTGCCATCAGTCTCTACGCGCTGACCCGCGGACGGTGATGTCGGAGGTGACCCCCGCGGCTGGCGCCGCAAGGGTCGTCCGCCGGATCTAGGCCGCGATCGCCTCCCGGACCTTGTGCGCGAGGCCTTCGAGGGTGAAGGGCTTGCCGATCAGCTTCACGTCCGCGTCGATCACGCCGTTATGGACGATGGCGTTGCGGGTGTAGCCCGTCGTGAACAGCACCTTGAGGTCCGGCCGGCGCAGTCGCGCGGCATCGACGAGTTGGCGCCCGTTCATCTCCGGCATCACCACGTCGGTGAAGAGCAGCGCGATGTCGGGATGGGCGTCGAGCAGGCGGAGCGCCGTGGCGCCGCCCTCGGCATGGATCACCGTGTAGTTCAGGTCACGCAGCACCTCGACGGTGAGGCGGCGCACGGCGGGCTCGTCCTCCACCACGAGGATGATCTCAGTTGGACTCCCCTCGGGGACGGCAGCGGCACGGCCAGTTGCCTTTGGAGCCACGACCTCGGCCGGGCCAGCGAGACGCGGCAGGTAGATCTTGACCGTCGTTCCGGTGCCGGGCTCGGAATAGATCTTCACGTGGCCCTCGGATTGCCGGACGAAGCCGAAGACCTGGCTGAGGCCCAGACCCGTGCCCTGGCCGACCTCCTTGGTGGTGAAGAACGGCTCGAAGGCCTTGGCCGCCACCTCGGGCGTCATGCCGGTGCCGGTATCGGTCACGGCGATCATCACGTACTGGCCCTGCGTGATGCCGAGATTGTCCGAGGCGTAGCCCTCGTCGATATACGCGTTGGCCGTCTCGATGGTCAGACGGCCGCCGGCCGGCATGGCGTCGCGGGCGTTGATGGCGAGGTTCAGGAGGGCGCTCTCGAGCTGGTGCGGATCGGCGCGCGTGCGCCAGAGGCCGCCGGCCTGGACCGTCTCGACCTGGACCGTCTCGCCGAGCGTGCGGCGCAGCAGCTCCGACATGCCGGAAACGAGCCGGTTCGGCTCGAGGAGCTCGGGCGCGAGCGGCTGCTTGCGGGCGAAGGCGAGGAGCCGATGCGTCAGCGTCGCGGCGCGGTTCGCGCCCTCCAGCCCCTGCTCGACATAGCGCTCGAATTGCCGCCCCGTGGCCGGCTCACCGCGATCCGACTGGCGCTTCAGCATGTTCAGGTTGCCGACGATGATCGCCAGCATGTTGTTGAAGTCGTGGGCGAGGCCGCCGGTGAGCTGGCCCATCGCCTCCATCTTTTGCGCCTGCCGCAGCTGGGCCTCGAGCCGGTCACGGTTGGCGTTGGCGACGACAAGCTCGTCGTTGGTCTCGCGCAGCGCCTCGTAGGCATTGGTCAGGCGGGCGTTGCGGCGGCGCGCGTCGGAGACGACGAAGGCCGCCAGTGCCACGATGAGGGCGACGGCAACGGCGATGGCGACCTCGACGATCACGGTCATCGCACCAGCGGATCGGCGCAGGTCGAGGATGTGCTGGCGCGTGCGGGCATCGAGCTTGTCGGCGAGCGCGCGGGCACGTTCCATCAACGCATTGCCGAGGCCGGTACGGACACGATTCAGGCTGCCTTCGACCTGCCCCGCCTTGCGCATCTCCACAGTCGTGCCGAGTTCGGAGAGCTTGTCCTTCATCAGCCGGCCGAAGGCGTCCAGGTCGGCAGCCTGGTCGGGCTCATCGACGAGGCCGGCACGGACACGGTCGAACCGGCTCTGCAGGGCTTCGATGGCATTCGTATAGGGGGCGAGATAGGCGACATCCCCGGTCAGCAGGTAGCCGCGCTGGCCGGTCTCGGCATCCTGGAGGCCGGAGAACAGGCTGACGATATCGCCGCGTACGTCGAGCAGGCGGCGCAGCTCGGCATCGCTCTGCTGCTGCGTGAAGACGAGCCAGGCCGTCGCCAGGACGATCGCGACCAGCAGCATGAAGCCGCCGATGAGGGGAGCGAGTGCCTTCGCCGTCGAACGCCGGAGGCGAACATCCACGGCATGCGACTCGATCTCGGTCATCAGACCTCGGGCGCCGCCGACCCGGGGCGCATTCAGAATAAACGGGTAGCGGCCTTGTCCGAATATCTCAAGTTGGCGTGCTGCGACTCCGCACTGTGAATCAGCGCCAGAACGGCCTCATCTCCACAAGAGCCTCGTGCGCGTCATCCGCCTTCTCGACGAGCTTCGTGGCGCGCGCGTCGGCCTCCGCATCGGCAGTGGTGAGGCCGACGGCGTACAGGGCCGCGCCGGACGGGGCCTCGCCCGCACCTTCATCCCGCGCCGCCACGAGACGGTCGGCGATCTGGTGGGCGGTGGAGAGGTCGTTCAGCGCGCCGAGATGGTCCTGCAGGTCCGACAGCGCGGCCACGAAGGCCTTGTGACGCTTGGCGGCCTTTTTCTCTGGAAAAAGCGGGCCGAAGAACTCGGCGCCGTAGCGCAGCTTCTTCGCGACGATCCTGACCTGGTGACGCTCCTCGGGTTCGAGCCGGGCGAGGTGATGGCCGCGCTTCTTCAGGCGGCGGCGCAGACGCTCCAGCACCGTGACGGCGAAGTCGCGGGCCGAGTGATCGCCGGCCTTTCCCGTGCGCCAGGCGCCGGTCTCGACCCATGTGACGAGGTCGATGATCAGGGCTCGCCAGGCCGGCCCGTCGAGAATCGCGAAAACCGCCGCATAGGCCTCCTCGCGTTCGGCGGAGAGGCGCTCGCGCAGATCGTCGAGGCCGGCCTCGCCGGGGCGGCGCGCGATCTCGCCGGGCAAGGTCTCGTCGAGGAAGACGTCGAGGTTGCGCGCGGTGCCGAACGGCTCGGTGACGCGCTTGATCGCCGCGCGCAGGTCCTCGGCCTTCTCGTCCTGTTCCAGCAACGGCTTGAACAGAGAGAAGGCCGATCGGAGCCGCCGCAGGGCGACGCGCATCTGGTGCAGGGCCTCGGGTGCGCGGCCGTGGCGGAACACATCCTCGTTGAGGCGCAAGTGACGCAGGCAGGCCTTGGCGACGGCGGCAAAGGCATCGCCCGCGTCGATCTCGGGATCGAGGTCGAAGCTGCCAGCCTTGCTCGGGTTGTGCAGCCGTTCGTCGATCAGGGCGTAGCCGCGCTCGCCCTTGCTCAGCACGCCGAGGCGCAGCGGCGCGCTCTCGCCGAGAGCGCTCGCCAGGGTGAACAGATCGGCGGCGCTCCCGTCTTCGAGTTCGAGCTCGACCTCGCAGAGCGGCGCGTCGCCCGCATCCGTCTCGACGCGGCCGGTATCGAGCGTCGCGACGATGCTGGACGAACCGTGCCGGATGGACCGCTGGCTGCGCTCGACGACGGTGCGAAACAGTCGCGACAGGGCGGCCGATTTTGCCTCGCCGAGAACGGCGGCGGCCGGCGTATCGGCGAGCAGGGCGACATCCGGCTCCTGCCCCGCGACGTCCCATTCCCACTCGCCCCGGTCGAACAGGCCGATGGCGGCAGGCGCCGCCGATTTCAGGGTCTGGATCGCGCGCTCGCCCTCGCGGCGCAGGCGAAGCGAGAGGCCGGCGGCGTGGAGGTCTCGGCCGGCCGTGTCGAAATAGGTGGTATCGAGGAGGCTGGTCGCGGCATCCTCCGCCTGAAGCAGGGGATGTCCCGCAAGCGGCGTCAGGTCAGGCCCATCGCATATCAGCTTCAGCTCGATCTCGCGCGGCGCCTTCATGCCGTTTTCCGTTCTCCATTCGCATGCCGCGCCCGTCGCACGGCCGGAACGCCGCGACGATCGAGTCGCCTGCCGGCGACGTCACTTGATCTGTAGCGGGACAGTCGCCGTTTCGCGAGGCCGTCTCCCGCCAGAAACGACCGCGGTGGAGGCGCGTTCCAGCGCCAGATCACGGGTCGAAATGTTGCCCGATGAAGCCTGATGCGATGGACGGGGACGGGGCTCGCCGTTAAGATTCCGCTCTCTTGTTTCCCGCCTGAGTCCGACGCCGATCCGTTCGCGACGGAAACGCTCTGACCTCGCTCATGCTGTCGGGAGGAAGGCCATGTCGGTCGTGACGCGCCGCGGAACGGTCAGCCTTCTATTCGGCCTGCTGCTGTCGGCTTCTGCCCTGGCGCAAACCGCGCCGGGCAACCCCTCCTGGACCGACCCGCCTACGCGCGGGGCGGAGGGTCCGAAGCCGGATATCGCCAAGCCCGAAACCAAGGCACCGGTCGCTGAAAAGGCACCCGCCGAGCCGACGCCCGCCGAGCGCGCGGCGACGACGCTCGGCGTGAAGCCGGTCGAGGCCGGCAAGCAAACTGCTTCGAATGGTACGGCACAGACCCATCGCCGCGTCGTGCGGCCACGGATGGTCGAGCGCCCGATGGTGATCACGCGACGCCGGGTCCACACCGCCGCACGCGTGATCCATCGTCGGTCCCATCAAGCCACGCGAGCGACGGCCCGGAATCTCGCCCTCGCTGCCGAATACAGGTCAGCCCGAAGACATGCCTCGATCTCATCGAGACGCCGTCTGGCGGAATGGGGCAACTTGATCGAAGAGAATCCGGCAAGTCGCGCCGCGGCAGCGCGCGGGCCCGGCTATGCAGCTACGCACATGCCTACAAACGGCGCCCCCCAGGGCCGCCGCTTCCAGTCTCGTCTACCGTTTGACGGCGCCGATTTCGGCGATCTCGACTGAGAATACCGCGACGAGCGGCAATTCAGCGGATGCGGCCCGGACGTGCAGGCTCGAACACGATTCGGCGGTGGAACGCGCACCAGCTCTTGCCGTCGGCCACGGGCGCACCGCAGCACACTGCCTGATCGCTCGGCTCTCCGATGATGAACTTGCATACGAAGGCGCCCGACTGCGCGAAGGGGACGCGCAGCTTTGCGGACGGCTCCGCGATAGGGTCGGCCTCGCTGATCTGCGACATGCGGACGAGCTGGTTCATGAACTTCGGACTCTTGGGGTGTGCCTGGATGCCCCCGGCGATCCGGCGGCGCGTACAATGTACGTCCTGCCCCAAGCCGGTTACGGGAATCTGCGACGTTCTTGGTGAATGCCGCGGAACCCTAACGGCTCCCTACCGGCAGCACCGGCGCGCAGGAGTCATGCTACTGTCATAGCTGGGATTCTTCGCTCGGGAAACAAGTCCCGGTTGCGGAAGAGTGCGGTGCACACAAAACGAAGGTGACCAAGAGCCGCACCGCACGCATGGCAGGCCCGTAAGCTGACCTTGGGCGTTCAGATCCGCCGCTCTTTTACACCCACGATTCGCCTAAAGTTTTCATCCCCGGCAAAACGGTTTGGAAGCTGTTTTCGTCACGGAACTGATATGTGCCCCTTGTAGGCATCGCCCGTCTTCCCAGCGGGACTATGCCATCATGTCGGATGCAATTGCAGCACCGCCGCCTCTTGCGGCCCAACACTCTCAGAGCAAAGGCGGTCCGCGCCTGGATCATGGCACGCATCCAGCCGGAATCATCGTTTTCCTGCTCATCCTGATCGCCGGCCTCGGCTATGCAGTCGTCAGCCTCATCGCCGACATGAACGCAGTCGGCGAGTCGCCGCTGGCCATCGGCGCCTTCGTGCTCCTCGGAATCGCCCTGCTCATCGCCCTCGGCTTCGAGTTCGTGAACGGCTTCCACGACACGGCCAACGCCGTGGCGACCGTCATCTATACCCACTCGCTGCCTCCGATGGTCGCGGTGGTCTGGTCGGGCACCTTCAACTTCCTCGGCGTGATGCTGTCGAGCGGCGCGGTCGCCTACGCCATCGTCACCCTGCTTCCTGTGGAGCTGATCCTCCAGGTCGGCTCGGGCGCAGGCTACGCGATGATCTTCTCGCTGCTCATCGCCGCCATTTTGTGGAACCTCGGC
Source organism: Methylobacterium sp. C25 (assembly GCF_021352225.1). Lineage (GTDB taxonomy): Bacteria > Pseudomonadota > Alphaproteobacteria > Rhizobiales > Beijerinckiaceae > Methylobacterium. The sequence continues at coordinate 869,565 of NZ_JAAUVI010000001.1, forward strand.
ACCTGGGCCCTCGGCCTGCCGAACTCCTCCTCGCATGCGCTGATCGGCTCGGTGCTCGGCGTCGGCCTCGCCAACCAGCTCATGGGCGGCGGCGACGGCACGTCCGGCGTCGACTGGGGCCAGGCCTTCAAGGTGTTCCAGGCGCTTCTGTTCTCGCCGGTCTGCGGTTTCGTGCTGGCGGCCCTGCTGCTGCTCGCGCTGAAGTTCACCGTGAAGCGCAAGGATCTCTACGAGGCTCCGAAGGGCGAGACCCCTCCCCCGCTCTGGATCCGCGGCCTGCTGATCCTGACCTGCACGCTGGTCTCGTTCTTCCACGGCGGCAATGACGGCCAGAAGGGCATGGGCCTGATCATGCTGATCCTGATCGGTGCAGCCCCGACCGCTTACGCCCTCAACCGCACCATGTCGGATGCCACCACCCCGGCCTTCGTCCAGCAGTCGCAGACGGCGAGCACCTTGTTCGCGAGCCATGCCAAGGGCAGCTCGGTCGCCCCCGACGCGGAGTCGGCGCGCAAGATCGTCGGCGAAGCCCTGAAGTCCAAGCAGCTGAACACGCCGGACGTCTTCGCCGCGCTGTCGACGCTCTCCACCGACATCGCGAACTCGGTGAAGAACTACGGCTCGATCCGTCAGGTCCCGGCTGCCGCGACCTCGAACGTGCGTAACGACATGTACCTGGCCTCCGATGCGGTCCGCCTGCTTCCGGCCTCCGGCGCCACCCTGTCGGACGAAGAGAAGGGCACGCTCAAGTCCTATGGCACCCTGCTGAACGACGGCACGCGCTACATCCCGACCTGGGTGAAGGTCTGCGTGGCGCTCGCGCTCGGCCTGGGCACCATGGTCGGCTGGAAGCGCATCGTCGTCACCGTCGGCGAGAAGATCGGCAAGACCCACCTGACCTACGCGCAGGGCGCCTCGGCCGAACTCGTCGCCGCCGGCACCATCGGTCTCGCTGAGCTCTACGGGCTGCCGGTCTCGACGACGCACATCCTGTCGAGCGGCGTCGCCGGCTCGATGGCCGCCAACGGCTCCGGCCTGCAGGCTTCCACGGTCCGCAACATGGCGCTGGCCTGGGTGCTCACCCTGCCCGCCGCCATCACGCTGGCCGGCGGCCTGTTCTTCATCCTGCGCCACGTTTTCTGATCACCGACGCAGATCGAGACGGGAAGGCCCCGGGGCTCGCGCCCCGGGGCCTTTGCTTTTGGCCGCGACGTGAGGGATGAACAGCCATCTCCCGCGGCGTCGGAGCGGCACCGGAATGCGCGTCCTCGTCACCGGTTCGGCCGGTTTCATCGGCCACGCCCTGAGCCGCCGCCTGCTGAGCGAGGGGCACAACGTCACCGGCTTCGATGCCTTCTCCGACTATTACGACGTCGACCTGAAGCGTGCGCGTCATGCCGAGCTCGCCGCTTTCCCGGATTTCGAGCCGGTGGAAGCCCGGCTGGAGACGCCCGGCGCGCTCCTCGACACGGTGGCCCGCTTCCGACCGGAGATCGTGGTCCATCTCGCGGCCCAGGCCGGGGTTCGCTACAGCATCGAGAACCCGGGCGCCTATGTCGACGCGAACATCGTCGGCACCGCAAACCTGCTGGAGGCCGTACGGACGCATCCGGTGCGCCACCTGCTGCTCGCCTCGACCAGCTCGGCCTATGGCGGCGGCGCGACCTCGCCCTTTCGAGAGATCGACCGTGCGGTGACGCCCGTCTCCTTCTACGCGGCCACCAAGCTCGCGACGGAGGCGATGGCGCATTCCTACGCGCATCTCTTCGGAGTGCCGACGACGGCTTTGCGCTTCTTCACGGTCTATGGGCCCTGGGGCCGGCCGGACATGGCCCTGTTCCTGTTCACCCGGAAGATCCTGGCAGGCCAGCCGATCGAGGTCTTCTCCGGCGGCACGGCCGAGCGCGACTTCACCTATATCGACGATCTCGTCGAAGGCCTGATGCGGCTGATGAATTGCGTGCCGCCGAAACCCGGCGAGAGTGCCCCGATCGGCGCGGCCGACACGCTGAGCCCCGTCGCGCCCTATCGCCTCGTCAATATCGGCGGCGGACGGCCGGTGCGGCTCGGCCGGATGATCGACGTGCTGGAAGAGGCCCTGGGCCGGCCAGCGGAACGCATCCCCCTGCCCCTGCCGCCGGGCGACGTCACGGCCACGCGGGCGAGCACGGGGCTGCTGCAGGCGCTGATCGGCGCCGTGCCCGAAACGTCGATCGAGACCGGGATCCCGGCCTTCGTGCGCTGGTATCGCGATTTCTACCAGACGGATGTCGATCCCCTGGCCGAGCCGTCACGCTGAGCCGCATGCTCCCGACGCTCCGGCATTGACTCCGTCCTGATGCCCGATACTCCCCTGCGCATGGCTGGCAGCGCCGCCCGACCCAGAATGGACGTTTCCCGCACATGAACCCGGCGCCGGCTCCCGCCGCGCGGACCAAGTTGACGGTCCCGGAACGGCTGCGCGCCCTGGTGCGCGGAAGCGAGGCGGGCCTCGTCGCCCTCGCGGCGGTCATCGGCTGCATCGGCGGTGCGGCCGTCGCGGCGATGAGCGCGACGACGCAGCTCCTGCGCGAACTTCTCTTTCAAATTCCGCATGGCAGCCGCCTCAGCGCCATGCCCGATCTGCCGGCGATGGTCGCGCTCGCAGGCCCGACGATCGGGGGCGCCGTCTTCGGCCTTCTGACCTACCTCGTGGCGCGGCGGCGCGGCGGCCAAGGCCGCCGCCCCCTGATCGATCCGATCGAGGCCAACGCCCTGCATGGCGGCCGGATGTCGCTGCGCGACTCGGTCTACGTCGCCATCCAGAACATCATCTCGAACGGGTGCGGCGCCTCCGTCGGCCTCGAGGCGGGCTATACCCAGATCGCCGGCGGGATTGCCTCGCGCGCCGGCATCGCCTTCGGCCTGCGTCGCTCGGACCTGCGCACCCTCGTCGGCTGCGGCTCGGCCGCCGCCATCGCCGCCGCCTTCGGCTCGCCGCTGACCGGCGCCTTCTACGCCTACGAATTGATCATCGGCACTTACACCATCGCCACGCTGGCGCCGGTGGTGGTCGCCGCCTTCTGCGGCAGCCTCGTCGCGCAGGCCCTGGTCTCGCAGGCCGCCTTCGTCGACGTGAGGGCGCTTGTCGGGACCGTGCATCCCGGAATCACCGCGGCGGATACGCTGCCCTGTCTCGGGCTCGGCCTGATCTGCGCCGGCTGCGGCATCGCGATCATGCGCGGGGTCACGCTGGTCGAGCAGGGATTCCGCTGGATCGCGCTGCCGACGGCGCTGCGCCCGGCCCTCGGCGGTCTCTGCACCGGCGCTCTCGCGCTCGTCGCCACGCCGCAGGTGCTCTCCGGCGGCCACGGCGCCCTGCATTTCCACCTGTCCGAGACCGCGGCCGCGTTCAGCGCCTTCGGCATCGCGAGCCTGTTCGCGGCCAAGGCGGCGGCCTCGGCCATCTCGATCGGCTCGGGCTTTCGCGGTGGCCTGTTCTTCGCCTCGCTGTTGCTCGGCGCGCTCGCCGGGAAGCTGTTCTACGTGCTCGCGCCCGGCGTCAACGCCTTCGACATGACGGCGACCGCCTACGCCATCGTCGGCATGGCGGCACTCGCCGTGGCCATCGTCGGCGGCCCGCTGACCATGACCTTCCTGGCGCTGGAGATGACCGGCAGCTTCCCGCTCGCCGGCCTGGTGCTCGTGGCGGTGATCGCCTGCTCGCTCACCGTGCGGAAGATCTTCGGCTACTCCTTCGCGACCTGGCGCTTCCACCTGCGTGGCGAGAGCATCCGCAGCGCGCACGACATCGGCTGGATCCGCAACCTCACCGTCGGACGCCTGATGCGCAAGGAGGTGCAGACCGTCCCGCTCGACATGCCGCTGGAGGACTTCCTGCGCGAGCATCCCCTCGGCTCGCCCTCGCGGGTGGTGATGACCGATGCCAGGGAGCGCTATGCCGGGATCGTCCTGGTGCCGGAGGCTCATGCCCGGGCCCGGGAGGAGGGCGCCTCCCATCTCGCCGACCTCGTGCACCATGTCGACGACGTGCTGCTCACCGACATGAACGCCAAGCAGGCCATGGCCACCTTCGACCGCACGGAGAGCGAGGCGCTGGTGGTGGTCGACGGCACGGTGAGCCGGAAGGTCGTCGGCCTCCTCACCGAGAGCCACACGCTGCGCCGCTATTCCGAAGAGCTCGATCGCCAGAGGCAGGCTGTCGTCGGCGAGACGTCTTGACGCCGCCTCGCATCGGCGCAACTCCCCGCGCGGGGGATGCAGCGAGTCCGGAGAACGAGAATGGCCGCCTCTTCACGCAGCTACCGCATCGCGGTGATCCCCGGCGATGGCATCGGCAAGGAGGTCGTGCCCGAGGGCGTGCGCGTGCTGGAGGCGGCTGCCAAGCGCCATGGCTTCACGCTGCAGCAGGACTGGTTCGATTTCGCCTCCTGCGACTACTACGAAAGACACGGCCGCATGATGCCGGAGGACTGGAAGGCGCAGATCTCCGGCCACGACGCGATCTTCTTCGGCGCTGTCGGCATGCCGGAGCGGGTGCCCGACCACATCTCGCTCTGGGGCTCGCTGATCCAGTTCCGGCGCGAGTTCGACCAGTACGCCAACCTGCGTCCCGTCCGCCTGATGCCGGGCGTGAAGAGCCCGCTGGCCGATCGCAAGCCGGGCGACATCGACTTCTGGGTGGTCCGCGAGAACACCGAGGGCGAGTACTCGAATGCGGGCGGGCGCATGTTCGCCGGCACCGACCGCGAATTCGCCATGCAGGAGACGGTGATGACGCGCTACGGCGTCGACCGCATCCTGCGCTTCGCCTTCAACCTCGCGCAGTCACGGCCGAAGAAGCACCTGACCTCGGCCACCAAGTCGAACGGCATCTCGATCACGATGCCCTACTGGGACGAGCGCGTTCACGCCGTCTCGCGCGACTTCCCGGACGTGCGCTGGGATCAATACCATATCGACATCCTGACCGCGCATTTCGTGCTGAATCCGGATCGATTCGACGTCGTGGTCGCCTCGAACCTGTTCGGCGACATCCTCTCCGATCTCGGCCCGGCCTGCACCGGCACGATCGGCATCGCGCCCGCGGGCAACATCAACCCGGAGCGGCTGCACCCGTCGGTCTTCGAGCCGGTCCACGGGTCGGCCCCGGACATTGCGGGCCAGGGCATCGCCAATCCGATCGGCCAGATCTGGTCCGGCGCGATGATGCTCGAGCATCTCGGGGAAAAGGCGGCCGCGGACGAGATCGTCGCCGCGATCGAGCGCGTGCTTGCCGAGCGGACGCTCCGCACGCGCGATCTCGGCGGCAATGCCGATACCGAGAGCTGCGGGGAGGCCGTCGTTCAGGCGATCGGCTGACGGAGCCGCGTCAGGCCCGGAGACCGACCCGGCTCTGCTGGAACGGCACGAAGCCCGGCAGGGCCTCGACCCGCTTCAGCCAGGCCAGGACGTTGGCATAGCCGGACAGGTCGACATCGCCCTCCGGCGCGTTCGCGATGTAGCTGTAGCAGGCGGCGTCGGCCGCGGTCGGGCGTGACAGCGCGATCCAGTCGCGCTCCGCCAGCTCGGCGTCGATGACCTCGAGGATCGCGTGGGCGCGCTCGATCGCCTCCGGTGGATTGGACTTGGCGCCGAACAGGGTGATCAGCCGGGCCATGCAGGGCCCGTTGAAGATCTGGCCGGTGGAGATCGAGAGCCAGCGCTGCACGGTGGCGGCCTCCGCCGGATCCTCCGGCAGCCAGTCCGTCTTCCCGAATTTCTTCGCGGCATAGACCATGATCGCGATCGAATCCGGCACCACCACGTCGCCATCGACCAGCACGGGCACCTGCCCGAGCCGATTGAGCTTCAGGAAGCTCTCCGTCTTGTGCTCGCCCTGCGCGAGGTTGAGCACGACGAGCTCGTGCGGGATGCCGGCGAGCGACAGGAAGAGATGCGCGCGGTGGGCGTGGCCCGAGAGCGGAGCGAAATAGAGCTTCATGTGGGCCTCCGGGAGCGACCAGGCGTGCAATGATGATGGCGAGCATGTCCGGTTCGCCGCGCGCTGATAAGAGCCGCCAGCGGCAATGGATTGTTTCGCCGTTTGCAACAGTGACACTTCGCCGAGAGCGCAGCGGACACCCGAAGCCGCTGAATTTCAGCAAAAGCTGTTCGTTCAGAAATTACAGTGACGTGTTGCTCCTCGTGCCGACGAGCGCCGGCAGCCCCTCCTCCGCCCGGATCATGTCGATGAGCTGGCGCAGGCCCGGCGGCAGTTGGCGCCGGCTCGGATAGTAGATCGTGAACGGCGGTCCCTCGGAGGCCCAGTCCGGCAGCACGATCTCCAGGGCGCCGGAGCGCACCTCTTCCGCGACGCGCCGCGCCAGGCAATAGGCGAAGCCGACTCCGCGGATGGCGGCGTCCACCGAGTGCTCGGTCTCGTTGGCGCAGGCCGGCCCACGCACGTCGACCTGGACGAGGTTCTCGCCATTGCCGAGCTCCCACGGAAAGCTGCTGTTGTCGCCGACACGCATCTGCACGCAGGGCAGCCGGGCGAGATCCTGCGGCCGCTCCGGCCTGCCGTGGCGGGCGATGAGATCGGGCGAGGCCACCACCACCCAGTCGAGCGGCGCCGTCAGGGCGATGCCGACCATGTCGTGCGGCACCCGGTCTCCGTAGCGGATGCCGGCATCGAAGCCCTCGCCGACGACGTCGACCATGCGGTCGTCGACCGTCACGTCGAGATGGATGTCCGGGAAGGCGTCGACATAGCGGCGCAGCACCGGCCCGAGCACGAGGCGCGCGGCATCGCGCAGGACGTTGAGCCGCAGCCGTCCCATCGGAAACTGCCGATGCTGTTCCAGGGTCGTCAGCGCGTCGCGGATCGTCTGGAAGCCGTCGTCGAGCTGCGCGGCGAGGTTCGCTCCGGCCTGGGTCGGCCTGATCGAACGACTGGTGCGGTTGATGAGCCTGACACCGAGATCGCCTTCGAGCTTCCGCAGGCGATGGCTGAGCGCCGAGGTGCTCACGCCCAGCTCGATCGCCGCCTGCGTCATGCTCCCCCGGCGAATGATCGTCAGGAAGACGTTGAGGTCAGCCAGCATCGCCCGATCGAAGGTTCGCATCGACCGTCTCCCGCTCCCACCGCTCCGGCTCACAGCTTCATTGAGCTCAGCTCAACAAACCAGCCCTTACGCGGCGCGTTTGATGAACCATACTCAATGCCAGCAACGAAAGGAGCCAACGATGGACACGATTCCTCTCGGACGATCCGGCCAGAAGATCTCCCGCTACGTGCTCGGCACGCTGACCTTCGCCGGCACCAACGGCTTCGAGACCCTCGGCAGCATCGACGTCGCGCAGGGCAAGCGCCTCGTCGACCGGGCGATCGAGGCCGGCGTGAACGCCTTCGACACCGCAAACCTGTACTCGAAGGGCGATGCCGAGAGCGTGCTCGGCGAGGTCCTGCAGGGCCGGCGCGACAAGCTGCTGGTCTTCAGCAAGGGCCGCTCGGAGGTCGAGGACGGGCCGAATGGCGGTGGCGCCTCGCGCCATCACCTCAACGCGCAGCTCGAGGCCTCGCTGCGGCGGCTGCGGACCGACTGGCTCGATCTCTACTTCGTCCACCAGTGGGACGGCGTCACGCCGATCGAGGAGACGGTCGAGACGATGTCGGGCTTCGTGAAGTCCGGCAAGATCCGCTACTGGGGTGTCTCGAACTACAGCGGCTGGGCCCTCGCCAAGACGGCGATGATCGCGCAGGCCCCCGGTTTCGTGCCGCCGGTCGCGCACCAGATCTACTACACGCCCGAGGCCCGCGAGGCCGAGTACGAGCTGATCCCGGCGGGCGACGAGCTCGGCATCGGCGCCATGGTCTGGAGTCCCCTCGGCCAGGGCCTGTTCGGCGGCCGCGTGAGCGCGGATGGCGCCGCGCCTAACGGCACCCGCCAGGGCACCGCGGGCTGGCGCGAGCCCTATGTCGCCGATCCGGCGCGCTTCACGCGTGTCCTGAAGGCGGTCGAGACCGTCGCGACGGAAACCGGGCGCTCGGTGCCGCAGGTGACGCTCGCCTGGCTGCGCGACCGGCCCGGCATTGGTTCGATCGTGCTCGGCGCCCGTGACGAGAACCAGCTCGCCGACAACCTCGCCTCGGCGGACCTGACGCTCTCGCCGGAGCAGGCGGCGCGGATCGAAGCCGCCGGGCGGCCTCAGCCGATCTACCCCTACTGGCACCGCGCCATGTGGGGCCTCGACCGGCCGACGCCCTCCGAGCGCGGCTACCTCGAACAGCACCGCCAGACCCTCGGCCTCTGATGCCACCGATCAGCGAAAGGAGTTCGCGATGACCCAGTCCAGCAACAGCAACCGCCGCGAGATCCTCGGCCTCGCCGGCGCCACCGCCGCCGCTCTCGCGGTGCCCGGCCTCTCGGCACAGGCCGCGGCGCCGGCCTCGAGGGCCAACGGCAGCGCGCTGCGTGCCCGGGAGATCTTCAAGCCCCCCTTCCGCTTCGGCCTCGGCGGCGTGCCGCTCGGCAACGAGTTCGCCGTCGTCACCGACGAGGATGCGCAGGATACGCTCGATGCCGCCTGGAAAGCCGGCACGCGCTACTTCGACACGTCGCCCTGGTACGGGCTCGGCCTCGCCGAGCGCCGCTTCGGGCAGTTCCTGCACGGCCAGGACCGCGACAGCTTCCTGATCTCGACCAAGGTCGGGAAACTGCTCAAGGCCTCGCCGAAGAACGATGCCGCCTCGCTCTTCCCGTACGGCACCTCGCCGAACAACGTGGTCTTCGACTACACCGCCGACGGCGTGCGCCGCTCGATCGAGGACAGCCTGCAGCGGATGGGGCTCGACCGGATCGACGTCGTGTTCGTGCACGACATTTCGGCCGACAACGCGCTCCTGCCGACGCCGTGGCCCGAGCAGTTCGCCATCGCGCTGAAGGGCGCCTTCCCGGCACTGTCGAAGATGCGCGAGGAGGGCCTGATCCGCGGCTGGGGCATCGGCGTGAACACGCCGGAGCCGATCCTGCGGGTGATGCGGGAATCCGATCCGGACGTGTGCCTGCTCGCCTCGCAATACTCGCTGATCGACCATGCCAACGCGCTGAACAACGTCTTCCCGGTGGCGCGCGAGAAGGGCGTCGGCTTCGTGGTCGGCTCCTCGCTCAATGCCGGCTTCATCTCCGGCAGCCCGCGCTACAATTACGGCAAGACCTCCTGGAACATCGCTCCGGCGCATCTCGCCAAGCGGGAGCGGCTCCGGGCGGTCGCCGGCCAGTTCGGCGTCGACCTGCGCACGGCGGCGCTGCAGTTCTCGGCCGCCCCCGACCTCGCCCTCTCGCTCATCGTCGGCGCGCATACGGAGGCGCAGGCCCTCGCCAACGCCACCTCGATGAAGGCGACCGTGCCGCCCGAGTTCTGGGCCGAGCTGAAGAAGCAGGGGCTGATCGAGCAGAACGCCCCGGTTCCGGGCGCGGCCTGACCGGATGCAGCCGGGAACGCCGGTCAATGTGATCGGCGTTCCCGGCCTGCCACCGCCGTCATGGCTTTTCGGCGGGATGGCCCGGCGCTAGATCGCGGGCATCAGGAGGCCCGCCCATGAGACCCGTCGTCATTGCCGTCGCCATCACCGGATCGGTGCCGCGCAAGAAGGACAACCCGACGCTTCCGGTGACGCCGGCCGAGCAGATCGAGTCGACCCATGCGGCCTACGAGGCCGGCGCTTCGCTGGTGCACATCCACGTGCGCAACCCGGACGAGACGCCCTCCTCCGATCCGGATCTCTTCGCGCAGGTCCAGGAGGGCGTGCGCAAGCATTGCCCGGACATGATCGTGCAATTCTCGACGGGCGGGCGCGGGCGCGATCCGGCGGCGCGGGGCCTCTCGCTGCAGCACCGGCCGGACATGGCCTCGCTCTCCACCGGCTCGGTGAACTTTCCGACCATCGTCTACGAGAACCCGGCCGCGCTGGTGACCGATCTCGCCGGCGGCATGAAGCAGTACGGCGTGCGGCCCGAGATCGAGATCTTCGACCTATCGCACCTGCACGGTGCGCGACGCCTGCTCGACGAGGGGCTGATGGACGGTTCGCCCCACGTGCAGTTCGTGATGGGCGTGAAGAACGCGCTGCCGGCCAAGAAGCGGCTGCTCGACATCCTGCTCGCCGAGCTGAAGCGCGTGTTGCCGATGGCGACCTGGACGGCCGCCGGCATCGGCCGTCATCAGAGCGAAGTGATGGGTTGGGCCCTGGAGCGCGGCGCCGACGGCGTCCGCACCGGGCTCGAGGACAACATCCGCCTCTCGAAGACCAAGCTCGCCAACGGCAATGCCGACCTCGTGCGGGTGGCCGTCGAACTCTGCGCCCAACACGACGCCCGCCCGGCGACGCCGCGCGAGGCGCGCGGCATGCTCGGCCTGCACTGACGAAAAAGGAGCGGCCCGCGAAGGCCGCTCCCCTGAGATTGCTGGATGTTGGCAGCGCGCCGTCAGGCGGCGACCATCCTGGCCGGCTTCTGACCGAGCGCCTCCTCGACGGTGCCGTCGCCGTCGAGATAGCCGTGCTTCTTCGGATTCGGCATGATCAGCGAGGCGATGAAGCCGATGCCGAGCATCACGGTCACGTACCAGAAGAACGAGCTCTCCATGCCCACCTCCTTCAGGTACAGCGCCACCGCCTCGGCCGTGCCGCCGAAGAGCGAGTTCGCCACCGCGTAGGACAGGCCGACGCCCAGCGCGCGGACATGGGTCGGGAACAGCTCGGCTTTCACGATGCCGCTGATGCCGGTGTAGAAGCTGATCACCGCCATGCCGATCATGATCAGGCCGAAGGACGCATAGGGGTCCTTCGTCGCGCCGATCGCCGTCATCAGCGGCACCACCATCAGGGTGCCGAGGCCGCTATAGAGCAGCATGTTGGCCTTGCGCCCGATCTTGTCGGAGAGCCATCCGAAGATCGGCTGGATCAGCATGTACACCAGCAGGCACGCCGTCATGATGCGCGACGCCGTGACGGTCTCGATATGGGCCGAGTTCACGAGGTACTTCTGCATGTACGTCGTGAAGGTGTAGAAGCTCAGCGAGCCGCCGGCGGTGTAGGCCACCACCACGGCGAAGGCCCGCCAGTGCTTGAACAGGGCCGAGAAGGTGCCGGATTCCTTCGATTCCAGGTCCTTCTTCGTGGCCGTCTCGGCGAGCGAGGAGCGCAGGAACAGCGCGACGAGGGCCGCCAGGGCGCCGATCACGAAGGGGATGCGCCAGCCGTAATCCATCAGCTCCTGCTTGGTCATGAAGGTCTGCAGGATGATGAGCACGAGCGAGGCGAGCAGCTGGCCGCCGATCAGCGTCACGTACTGGAACGAGGCGTAGAAGCCGCGGCTGCCCTTGGTGGCGACCTCGCTCATGTAGGTGGCGCTGGTGCCGTACTCGCCGCCGACCGAGAGGCCCTGCACCATGCGGGCGATCAGCAGCAGGATGGGCGCCGCGGCGCCGACGGTGGCGTAGGTCGGCAGCACGGCGATGGCGAGGGAGCCGCCGCACATCATCAGCACCGAGATCATCATCGATGTACGGCGACCGAGCCGGTCCGCGAGACGGCCGAACAGCCAGCCGCCGATCGGCCGCATGAAGAAGCCCACTGCAAAGACCGCCGCCGATTTCAGGAGCTGGCTGGTGCCGTCGCTCGCCGGGAAGAAGACCGGCGCGAAGTACAGCGCGAAGAAGGCGTAGCAGTAGAAGTCATACCACTCGACGAGGTTGCCTGAGGACGAGCCGACGATGGCCAGGATGCGGCGGCGGCGATCTTCCGGATCGTCCGGCTGTGTCGGCGCGATCGAGATGGCGTCGGTCATCATTCCTCCAAGGCGGCCTTATCGCCGGCTGCTGTTTTGCCGGGACGGTTGCGCAAACCGGCACTCGGCACAAGCCCTTAGCCGTCATCGTCCGCATCTTGAATGCAGTCGTGGAAATGATCGCTGTGGTACTGTGGCTCGCTTTCGACGCCGCCCTATTCTGGCACACGCATCCAAGCCGCCAGCTTTGACGGATCACCGGCCGTGTCGAACGCTCCTGCTCCACCGCTCAACGGCATCCTCGAAACCGCGCTCTATGTCGACGACATGCCGCGCGCCCGCGCCTTCTACGAGGACGTGCTGGGCTTGAGGCCGATGGTCGAGGACAGCCGGCTCGTCGCCTACCCGGTCGCGCAGGGCAGCGTCCTGCTGCTGTTCCACCGCGGCAGCACGCTCGCGCCGGTGACGCTGCCGGGCGGCGTGGTTCCGCCGCATGACGGATCCGGACCCCTGCACATGGCCTTCGCCATACCGGCCGAGAGCCTGGACGCATGGCGCACTCGGCTCGATGCGCACGAGGTCGCCATCGAGAGCCGGGTTGCCTGGCCAAAGGGCGGGACCAGCCTCTACTTTCGCGATCCCGACGGGCATGCGCTCGAACTCGCCACGCCGGGGCTCTGGGCAAACTATTGAGCGCCGCCGTTTCGGCCGCCGGATTTATGGCAACGCTTCCCGCGCTAGATGGCCCCTTCGCGGCGGGATCCATCCGGCCGCACATGGTCGCAATCAGGGGACACCGACAGCACATGCAGCGACACTCAGCTCTGGCTCTTGGCGCATTCGCGATGAGCCAGCTCGCTCAGCCCGCTTCGGCTGCCGACGACTTCACCTTCGATTACCGCATCGAGCGGGCCAGCGCGGCCAAGTTGAGCATCGACACCTGCGCGGAGATCACGAAGCGGACGACGCAGGCACCGGGCTATGTGCAGTCGGTCAACCGCGAGGCCGGCAAGCTCGTAACCATCACGGGTGGCCCCGCGGCCGGTGGCTCCGCCTTCATCGTCCACTGCATCGCCTCCGACGATAAGACGGTCTACGTTGTGCAGGCGCTCGACTACCGGGGCCGGAAGACGGAAGCCGCCGCCTTCGCAGACAAGATCCGCGACGCTCTGAAGGCCGGCGAGTAGGGTCGGGCCGGGATACGCCCCTGGCTCGGCTTCGAGCCTGGGGGCGACCTCTGCATCGCTCGGTCGGCCGCAAAGCTTTGCAGACGAGCCAAGATATCGACGAGCTTGACCAAGATCGTCGGTCATCCATCAGTCGTTTCACATTTTATTCGGAACGGTTTTTCCGAGCTCTTCGTTGCGAGCCTCGAAACGGTTGCCTGAAGGCGGCCGTCATCATCTTGAAAAAGGGATCAGCGGCGATGAACAAGCTCTTTCGGGGCACGATGACGGCTGCCTTGATCGCAGTCGGCGCAACGACGGCCTTTGCGCAAGGCGGTGGTGCAGGCGGTGCGGGCGGCGGGGGAGCCGGGGTTGGCGCCGGTGGTGCGGGCGGTGGCGCCGCAGGAGGAGCGGGTGGTGCTCGCGGCGGCGGCGAGATGGGCGGCGGAGCTGCCGGCGGCGCACGCGGCGGTGAGATGGGCGGGGCCGGCGGGGGAGCACGTGGCGGTGCTGCTGGAGGAGCCTCGTCTCGCGGAGAGGAAGGTGGCGCGCGTGGCGGCGCGGCCGGCCGTGAAGACGGCGCGTCGGGCGAGAAGGGCGGCAAGCCCGGCATGGCCGGCGAGAAGGGCGGTCGCGATGCGCAAGGCGAGCGCGACGGCAAGATGGGCAAGGGTGAATCCGGCGAGAGAGGCAAGGGCGAGGCAGGCGAGAAGAGCGGCCGTGGCGAGACAGGTGGCCGCGCAGGCGGTGGCGAGCGCGGCGGACGCGGTCAGGCCGCAGGCGCTTCGAAAAGCCTGACCACGACCCAGCGCACCGAGTTCCGCTCGACGATCACCAAGTCGGGCGTGCGCCCCCTGACCAACGTGAACTTCAGCGTCAGCGTCGGCACCGCGATCCCGCGCTCGGTCCGGCTCAACCCGCTGCCGGCGACGATCCTCACGCTGGTCCCGGCCTATCGCGGCTACGACTACGTGCTAGTCGGCGACGACATCGTGATCATCGATCCCGACACCTATGAGATCATCGACGTCATTCCGGCCTGATACCGGCGGATCGATCATGGAAGGGCGGGGCTTTGGCTTCGCCCTTTTTCGTCGCCTCAACTGGGGCGTTTAGGCCGCTTTTTCGCAACGCTTGCTTCCGGGATCGTCTCGGTGCGGCCATCTCAGGGGCGAAGAAGGCAGCGAAGCGGCAGCCACGCGCCTCACAAACTGAATTCAAAAACACAATCGCGATTCTGTTTCAAAAAAACTTTGATGCCATCTCAAAAATTGCTTGATAAGCCTTGCGGCCGGAATCTCCGACCACGTGAGGGCTGCGAGCAAAAGCCATGGATCGTCTCAACGTTGGTGGCCTCGGCGTCGCGCGGGCACTTCATGACTTCGTCGTCGACGAGGCTTTGCCCGGCACCGGGATCTCGTCAGAGGTTTTCTGGGGCGGTCTGGGTGCGATCGTCCGGGATCTCACGCCCAAGAACCGTGCCCTGCTCGCCAAGCGCGCATCGCTTCAGGAACGGCTCGACGCCTGGCATCGCGAGCGTGCTGGCAAGCCCCTCGATGCGGCCTACGAGGCGTTCCTGCGCGAGATAGGCTATCTTGAGGCCGATCCGGGCGCCGTGCAGGTCGGGACCGAGAACGTCGACGACGAGATCGCCCGCATTTCCGGGCCGCAGCTCGTGGTCCCCGTCTCGAACGCCCGCTACGCGCTGAATGCGGCCAATGCCCGCTGGGGCTCGCTCTACGACGCGCTCTACGGCACCGACGCCGTCTCGGAAGAAGGCGGCGCCGAGCGAAGCGGGGGCTACAACCGCACCCGCGGCGCTCGTGTCGTAACCCGCGCCCGCGCCTATCTCGACCGGTTCGTGCCGTTGGCCGGCGGGCGCCATGCCGACGTCGTCACCTATGCCGTGGAAGACGGGGTGCTGGTCGGCAACCTGAATTCCGGCGAGACCGTCCCCCTGGCCCGGCCAGACGGGTTTGCCGGCTATCGCGGCAAGGCGAGCATGCCGTCGGCCCTGCTGCTGCGCCATAACAACCTGCATCTCGAGATCGTCATCGACCGGACCCATCGGATCGGCCGGTTCGACGCGTCCGGCGTCGCCGACATCCTCCTCGAATCCGCGATCTCGACGATCATGGATTTGGAGGATTCGGTCGCCACGGTGGATGCCGAAGACAAGGTCGTCGTCTACCGCAACTGGCTCGGCCTGATGAAGGGTACGCTGGCGGCATCCTTCTCCAAGGACGGGCGTACGCAGGAGCGGCGCCTCAATCCCGACCGGCACTACATCGCGCCCCACGGCGGCGAGGTGATCGTGCCCGGCCGCTCACTGATGCTCGTGCGCAATGTCGGCCACCACATGGATACCGATGCAGTGCTCGACGCCGAGGGCAACGAAATCCCGGAAGGCATGCTCGACGCCGCCGTCACGGCGCTCATCGCGATCCACGACCTGAAGGGCGATGCGGGCCTGCGCAACAGCCGCAAGGGTTCGGTCTACATCGTGAAGCCGAAGATGCACGGGCCGGAGGAGGTCGCCTTCGCGGTCGAGCTGTTCGCCCGGGTCGAGGCGATGCTCGGCCTCGAGGCCAACACCCTCAAGATGGGCATCATGGACGAGGAGCGCCGCACCACGGTGAACCTCGCCGCCTGCATCAAGGCGGCCGCCGCGCGCGTGGTCTTCATCAATACCGGCTTCCTCGACCGCACGGGCGACGAGATCCACACCTCGATGGAAGCCGGTCCCGTCATCCGCAAGAACGACATGAAGGCGACGGCCTGGATCAAGGGCTACGAGGAAAACAACGTCGATGTCGGCCTCGCCTGCGGGCTGCTCGACAGGGCGCAGATCGGCAAGGGCATGTGGGCGGCGCCGGATGCCATGGCCGAGATGCTGATGCAGAAGGGCGCCCATCCCAAGGCCGGGGCCAGCACCGCCTGGGTGCCCTCTCCCACTGCAGCCACACTCCACGCGCTGCATTACCACGAGACCGACGTGCCGGGCCGCCAGGCCGAGCTCGCACGCAGGCCCCGGTCGGCGCTGGCCGAGATCCTGCAGATCCCGCTCGCCACCTCCAACTTCCCGCCGGACGACGTCCAGCAGGAGATCGACAACAACGCCCAGAGCATTCTCGGCTACGTCGTGCGCTGGATCGACCAGGGTGTCGGCTGCTCCAAGGTTCCGGACATCCACGACGTCGGCTTGATGGAGGACCGGGCCACCCTGCGCATCTCGTCCCAGCACATCGCGAACTGGATGCACCACGACGTGGTCAGCGAGGCGCAGGTGATGGAAACGCTGAAGCGCATGGCAAAGATCGTCGACCGCCAGAACGCGGCCGATCCCCTCGACCAGCCGATGGCGCCGGATTTCGACGGACCCGCCTTCAAGGCCGCCTGCGACCTGATCTTCAAGGGCCGCGAGCAGCCGAACGGCTACACCGAGTGGGTGCTCACGGCCCGCCGTCGCGAGGCGAAGGCGCAGGCTCGAACGGCCTGAGCGAAGGGAGGCGCCGCAGCCGGGCCGCGGCGCCTCTTCGCGACGACCGCTCAGGGGGCTCCGTCGTAGCGCATCTCCGAGAGGTCGGCGATCAGCCCGGGGCCGGTCGGCTGCCAGTCGAGCGTCGCCCGCGTCCAGGCGCTCGACGCGGGCATGTCGAGGCCGACGAACATCGCCAGCCAGCCGAAATGCGCCGGGGCCTCGTCTGGCGAGAGCGAGACCGCGGGCACGTTCAGCCCCCGGCCGACCACCTCCGCAATTTCGCGAGCGGAGACACCCTGCTCCGCGACGGCATGGTAGCGCGCCCCCGGCTCCCCGCGCTCGATGGCGAGCCGGTAGAGGCGGGCGACGTCGAGGACATGGGCGGAGGGCCAGCGATTGGTGCCCTCGCCGACATAGGCCGAGGCGCCTTTCTGCCGCGCCACCTCGATCAGCGGGCTGATCAGGCCCTGCTTGACCGTGTCGTGCACCTGCGGAAGCCGCATCACCGAGACGTTGACGCCGGCCTCCAGCAGCTTTGCTCCGGTGACCTCCGACACGACGCGCGGGTTCGGATGGCTCGTGTTGAACACGTCCTCCACTGCGAGGCCGCCGGCCTCGGGCGTGCCCATGCCGGTGCCCGAGGTGATGAGCAGCGGGCGGCGGCTGCCAGCCAGGGCTTCGCCCAGGGCCGTGATGACGCGGCCGTCCTTCTGGCAATTGGCCACGAAATTCGAGAAGTCGTGGTCGAAGGCCGTGTGGATCACGGCGTCGGCCTCGGCCGCTCCCCGCCGCAGGCTGTCCAGGTCTTCGATGTCGCCGCGATGCGGCTCGGCGCCGGCCTCGGCGAGGGATCGTGCCCCGGCATCGGACCGGGTGAGGCCGAGAACCCGATGCCCGGCCGCCAGGAGTTCGGGCACGATGGCCGAGCCGATGAAGCCGGTGGCGCCGGTGAGAAAGATGCGCATGCGATGTCCTCCATGATGGATCGCAAGCGCCCTATCGGCCCCAACTCTATCCCGTTAAAGTAGTGATCTTATCCTGGTATAGCGACCAACAGGCTGGCCGATGTCCGCTGAGCCCGACAACCGTCTCGGAGACTACCTCAAGGATCGCCGCGCCCGGCTAGATCCGGCGGCCTTCGGGTTTGCTGGCCGCAGGCGCACGCCGGGCTTGCGTCGGGAGGAGGTGGCCCAGCGCTCCAACATCAGCACGACCTGGTACACCTGGCTGGAGCAGGGCCGCGGCGGCGCGCCTTCGGCCGACGTGCTGAACCGGATCGCCGGCGGCCTGATGCTGACGGAGCCGGAGCGCGAGCATCTCTTCATGCTCGGTCTCGGGCGCCCGCCGGAGGTCCGCTACCGGCCCTTCCAGGGCATCGCGCCCCGGCTGCAGCGCCTGATCGACACCCTCGAAGTCAGCCCGGCCCTGATCAAGACCGCGACCTGGGAGGTCGTCGCCTGGAACCGCGCCGCCGCCGTGGTGCTCACCGATTTCGACAAGGTCCCGCTCAGCGAGCGCAACATCCTGCGCCGCGTGTTCTGCGATCCGCGCGTCCGCGACGCCCAGCAGGATTGGGAGGGCCTGGCACGCTTCGTCGTCGGCGCGTTCCGGGCCGATGCCGCCCGTGCCGGAGCCGCCTCGGAAGTCCAGGCCCTCGTCGACGAACTCTCGCGTGCGAGCCCCGAATTCGCAGCGCTCTGGCGCGAGAACGACGTCCACGTGCACGGCGATGGCGTGAAGCGGCTGCGGCACCCGGTTCTGGGCTCGATCGAGCTGGAATTCTCATCCTTCGCCGTCGACGGCCGGCCGGATCTCGGGATGATCGTCTATAACCCGGTGGCCAGCGCGGTCGCCGACGAGATCCGCAGGCTCGTCGCAGCTGCCACTTAGTCTGTGAAACCCGATGCGTGGCGCCGCCGCCTCCATGTGATCTCCTTTGTAGGGCTTAGACTTGCCGCATGGGACTCTTGATCTTCAGCATCAACCTCACCCTGGACGGCTGCGTCGACCACCAGGAGGGAATTGCCGATGACGAGACCCACGCCTTCTTTACCCGCCTCATGGACGAGGGCGGTGCGATGCTGTGGGGTCGCGTCACCTACGAGATGATGGAGAGCTATTGGCCGGCCGTCGCCCGCGGCGAACGGGAGGCGCCGCCGGCGATACGTGAGTGGGCGATCAAGCTGGAGGCCAAGCCCAAATACGTCGTGTCGTCGACACGAAATGCCTTCCCCTGGACCAACAGCCACCACATCTCAGGCGACCTGCGCACGGGCGTGCAGAGGCTCAAGGACGCAACCCCGGCCGGCGTGCTTCTCGGTAGCGGCACGCTCGCGACCGAGTTGGACCGGCTGGATCTCATCGACGAGTACAAGCTCCTCGTCCATCCAAGAATCGCCGGCCACGGCCCGACCCTCTACCAGGGCGGGTTGCCCGGCACGCGACGGCTCACGCTGATCTCGGCCACGCCGCTCAGCAACGGTGCGGTAGCCATGCATTACCGGCGCGCGCACTGACCCAGTGCAGCCTCTGCCAGACCACATCGCGGGCTGGTCGCCGTGTCTCGCTAACGGCTGCGGTCGAGCAGCCCCGAGACCACGCGGGCGGTGTAGTCGACCATCGGGACGATGCGGGAATAATTGAGCCGCGTCGGCCCGATCACGCCGACGACGCCGACGATCTTCTGCTCGCCGTCGCGGAAGGGTGCGGCGATCAGCGAAGAGCCGGAGAGCGAAAAAAGCTTGTTCTCCGAGCCGATGAAGATGCGCACCCCGTCACCGCCCTCGGCGCGGGAGAGCAGCTCGATAACGTCCTTCTGCGTCTCGAGATCGTTGAAGAGCAGCCGGATCCGCTCCAGATCCTCCGCCGCGCGCAGGTCGTCGAGGAGATTGGCCTGCCCACGCACGATCAGCTGGCGCGCCTCCGAAGGGCCGACCGTCGTCGCGAGCCCCGCATCGACGAGGCGCTCGGTGAGCGCATCGATCTCGCGCTTCATCGCCTGGCGCCCGGCCTCGATCTCGCCGCGGAGCATGTCGAGGGTGCGGCCGTGCAGCCGGGCATTGAGATAGTTCGAGGCCTCCTGCAGGGCACCGGCCGGGAGACCCGGCGGCAGATCGACGAGGCGGTTCTCGACGCTGCCGTCTGTCGAGACCAGCACCACGAGGGCCCGGGCCGGATCGAGGCGCACGAATTCGATGTGCTTGAGCTGCGCATTCGCCTTCGTGGTGAGCACGACGCCTGCGCCCCGCGAAATGCCGGAGAGCAGGCTGGAAGCCTCGGCCAGCGCGGAATCGAACGTATGGCCGGAGGCGGCAGCGCGCATCTGCGCTTCGATCCGCGTTTTCTCTTCCTGGCCGACATCGCCGAGCTCCATCATCGCATCGACGAAGAAGCGCAGACCCTGCTCGGTGGGCAGCCGGCCGGCCGAGGTATGCGGAGCGAAGATCAGTCCGGAATGCTCCAGGTCCGACATCACGTTGCGGATCGATGCCGGCGAGAGCGCCATGGGCAGCGTGCGTGCGAGATTGCGCGAGCCCAGCGGCTCCCCGGTGACGAGGTAGCTCTCGACGATCTGGCGAAAGATCTCGCGCGAACGCTCGTTGAGCGTCGCGAGGGCCATCGCCTGATGCTGGGGGGTGAGGAAGGGGCTGTTGTCGGTCACACACGCGATCCTGGCGGCCGATTGTGTCCGGCCAAGGCCCGCGGATCAATCTCTGCCATACGCCATGCGCGCCGGCTCAAGCGATGACGGCGATGAGGATCTTGGCCTGGGCCAAGTCAGGCATGGGGCTCTCTTGGACATCAGGCAAATTCGCCGACCAACCATGGAGCACGCGTCGGTGTTCCCGCGTCATTTCGGGGCGATTGCCATACGGAACCGGCTCGCCGACGCGGGATTGGTCCAGCATACCCACCATCGATCGAGGAGACGGACCATGGCCAATCCCGGCATGCCGACCCCCGAACCGAATCCCGGCGGCAAGATCCCAGGCGACCTGCCGCCTCCGACTGAGCCGGACGACCTGCCCGATATCGGCCCGACCGGCCCGCGCACGCCCTATCCGGTAGACGATCCCGATATCGACGAGCCGAAAGGTCCCGGGTCCGAGCCGGACTACCTGCCCGGCGGTCCGACCGATCCCGGCATCAGACTCTGAGGCGATACCGTTTCGCGATTCCCTGGAAGCCCTCGTGCCGAGATCCGGCGCGGGGGCTTTTTGCAGGCTCAGTGGCCGCCGTGAGAGGTGCGCACGTCGCGCGGTGCGGCCAGGATCTCGGTGAGGCTGGTCGCCACGTGGCGAGCCTCCTCGTCGGTCAGACGGAGTTGGAACGGCGGCAGGGCGCCCGCCTGCAACGCGACGACCGGTTGGCCCTGCTCATCGGTGCCAACCTCTATCGCCGAGGAGGTGACGTCGAGCATCGCCACCTCTTCCCCGTCGAGATCCTCAGGCAAAGCAGGATCGTCGCCGTCGTCGATCGCCGTCAAAAGCTGGCCCACGGCGCGCACGAGCGCGCGGGCTGCGCGGGCGTCCATCACCACGGCGGTCGACTGATCGTCCTTCTGAAACGACAACTGAATGTTCGCGCCTTCGAGCGAAACCGAGATACCCGCCATGGAATGCCTAACTGCCTGAGCCATACCGTATATGGACCGGCGACGGGCAAAACGACAGGGCCGGAGCGGCGGCGCAACCCTGCTGCTGGCGGGGCCGCAGCCCGGAAAGCGAGCTTTCCGCCTTGTTGTGGCCGCTTCGATCCCTTACATCATTGGCAGCGGGTCTAATCGCTCCGAGCGCGCATTTATCAAGTCGCCTCGGCACCCGCTCATCCGACACACTATTCGGACACGAACCATGATGCTCGCGCCGGGCAGGCGCGCGCCTATGGTTCATCAAGATGACGACGAGGAATTCTACGTGGATACCGGTACTGTTAAGTGGTTCAACGAGACCAAGGGCTACGGCTTCATTCAGCCCGATGACGGCGGCAAGGACGTGTTCGTGCACATCTCGGCCGTGGAGCGCGCGGGCTTCCGTACGCTCGTGGAAGGCCAGAAGATCTCCTACGAGGTCCTCCAGGACAAGCGCAGCGGAAAGGATTCCGCCGGCAACCTCCAGGCGGCCTGACGCCTGCTCATCGGTGCCGGCCATTCAGGCCGGCACCGTACCGACGACCGTGACGGTGCCCGGCCATTGCCACCGGGCTTTCATGACCGAGCGGCGTCCACGTTCATCGCAACGTCATTGCAACCAACCAGAAACGAGGTCGATCTCGACGAGTCGAGAAACACGGCCCCAAGAAAGAAAAGACAACACGCACATGCAGTTTGAGTACACCCCCCGCCATAGCGGGCGCTCGCCCGTGACCGACGCGGCGACATTCCGGGTGGAACGCCTGAAGCGGGGCGCCTTCGACGACGCCTCCCAGGCCGACATCACCCACCTGATTGACCGTTCGTACCGCTATCACTCCAGCCAGGAGTTGCGCTGGCATCTCGCGGAACGCCTGGGTACCAGCCCGGCCGCGATCAGCCTGACCGAGACGAGCCGCCGCGGCTTCAACTTCAGCCGGCGGCCTTGAGGGCCGCCAAAGTCGGCTCGCACAGGGCCTTGGGAGCTGCGATCAGCTCCCCATGCCGTGGCTCCGGCCGGTTGTAGCGCGCCGGCTCGCCATCCAGATCGCAGACCATGCCTCCGGCCTCGCGCAGGATGAGATCCGCGCCGGCGAGGTCCCAATCCCGCGAATCCCCTGAGATCAGTCCGAGATCGATTGCCCCTTCCGCGATGCGCGCCACACGCAGGGCTAGGGAAGGGATGCGCTCGATCCGAGTCAGTTCCGGCCGGCTCCCGAGCCGGGCGGCGCCGCGCAGCAACCGCTCCTGAAGCGGCTTCGGGCCAGTGACGCGGATGCCGTCGAGCCCGGTCACGGCCGAGGCGCTGATCGGCGTGCCGTTCAGGCTCGCCCCGCCCCCGGCCGTCGCCTCGTAGAACGCCCCCAGCGTCGGCCCATAGACGATTCCGAGCACCGGCTCGCCCCGAGCCAGCAGCGCCACTGCGATCGACCAGTCGGGATGGCCCGACAGGAAGGCGCGCGTGCCGTCGATCGGATCGACGATCCAGACCCACTCGCTATCGATTCGAACCGGATCGTCGGTCGTCTCCTCGGAGAGCCAAGCCGCCCGCGGCTCGATTTCCTCGAGACGAACCTTGAGGAAGGTGTCCACGGCGACGTCGGCCTCGGTGACGGGCGAGCCGCCTGCCTTGGACCAGACGCGCGCGCGGGTTTGTCCACCCTCGCGAAAGAACGGCTTCGCGAGCCCCGCTGCCTCGCGCACGGTCTCGCTCACGCGCGGCAGAAGGGAGGCGGCGAGAGCGCGCGCCTCGGCGGAGTAGACGGTGTCGGCCATGCGTTCCGGATACTGTCGCTGCGGGAGGGCGGAGCAGGTGTCCGTTGTAGGCGGCATCCGCCTGCGGTCACAAGGATGGTGGCGCATCGCCGCTCACGGCCCGCGGGAACCGAAAGATCGAGTTGCGCCAATCATCGCAAGGATCCGTTGAGCATTCCCGACACAACAGCGATGTCCACGATCGCTTAACGCTCACTCTTAAGCCAGTTTGAGTGGATGCGAGGCAATTGTGCTTGTCATGACGGACGGTCCGACAGAGGCCGCCAGCCGAAACAGGGCGCCGACACGATGAACACTTTCCTGCACTCCGATCAGGACTGCCATAACACGGCGCAGGGCGACCTGATCCAGGATGGCATCGACGCCTCCGCTTTCGCGGCGAACGGTGTTTTCTCCGCGAGCCCGCTCGCGATGATCGCGCCAGGCGAAGCGGCCGGCATCGTTCTCGGCTTTGCCGATCACGGATCGGACGAGGGTGGTGAAGATCGTTTCAGCCTGCTCGTGGTCGATGCCGACGGCGAGGTGCTCAGCCGTCTCGGGCCGTTCGGCGAGGACGACATCGTCGCCCTGTGGCGTGATTTTGCAGCGAAGTCCGGCCTGCCGCGCATGATCATCCGTGAAGGCGGCGGTCTCAGCACCGTCTCCCGCCAGCTCGGCCGGGTCGCGCTCGGCACCACCCGCCAGCGCCGCCGCCACGGCCTGCTCAACGGCCGGCGCCCGCGCTTCCTGGTCCGCCGCAAATCCGCCCGCCTGCCGGCTCGCCCGCAGATCTATCGCAACGAGAACGAGATCATCGCCCGTTCTTGAGCTGGTTCAGATTCCGGCGAAGCCTTGCCAGAGGCAATCCGCCGCAAGGCCCGCGAAGAGGATCAGTCCGGCATTCCGGTTCGAGCGGAATAGTTTCAAGGCACTCAGGCCGTCCCGCGGCTCCAGCCTCATGACCTGCCGGGCGAGATGGCCCGCAAACAGCGCCAGACCGAGCCAGCCGAGGAGTCCGGCTCCGGCGAGCCAGAGGGCCGGCACCATGAGCAGCACGGCGGCGGCGTAACAGACGCCCACGGCAGTGATGAGCCGGCTTCCGAACAATCGTGCCGAGGAGCTGATCCCGGCGAGTTCATCGTCCTCGATGTCCTGGACCGCATAGATCGTGTCGTAGCCGATCACCCAGGCGATGGTTCCGGCATAGAGCCAGAAGGCTGGCGGATCGAGCCGCCCGAACAAGGCGACCCAGCCCATCAGCGCGCCCCAGGAGAAGGCGAGGCCGAGCACCGCCTGCGGCATCGGCATCACGCGCTTCATGAAGGGGTAGATCGCCACCGGCGCGAGCGAGGCGATGCCGACCAGGACCGCGGTACCGTTGAACTGCAGCAACACGCAGAGGCCCACGAGCGCCTGCGCCACCAGGAAGGCGGCGGCAGCTCGCGTCTCGATCTGCCCGGATGGCAGCGGACGCGAGCGGGTGCGCTCCACGCGCCCATCGAGGTCGCGATCGGCGATGTCGTTGTAGGTCGAGCCGGCCCCGCGCATGGCGACGGCGCCGATCAGGAAAAGCAGGAGATGAACGGGATCGGGAAACAGCCGATCATCGGCCGTCGCGGCGAGTGCCGCGGACCACCAGCACGGCAGCACAAGGAGCCACCAGCCGATCGGCCGCTCGATCCGTGCCAGCCTCAGGTAGGGGCGCCAGCCGCGCGGCGCCCAGTGGTCGGCCCAATGGCCAGCGACCGCGTCGGCGACCTGGCCGGCAGGGGGCAGATCACCGCGGCTCGCCTCCGTGCGTTCGCCGGAGGGCACGAACTCGATTACTTCAGCGGCTCAGCAAAGGGCGCGCTCAGAGCGCGCCCTGGGGCATCTTGAAGCTGCCGGACAGGCCGGGTCCACCGAGCAGGCCGCCGCCGCCGCCTTCGCGGGCCTGAGCTTCCATCTTCGTGACCTGGGAGGCCATGCCGCAGACCTTGGTCTTGATGCCGCCGACCTTGTCGTTGTCGGCCTTGAAGCCCGTAGAGAAGGAATCCGGGATCGAGCACCATTCCTTGTTGCTCGAGATCCATTTTATGCCGGCGACGCCATTGGCGTAGAGCTTGCCGAACAGCGAGCAGGCCTGGGCCGGAGTCATCTTCTGCTTGCTTTGCGAGGCGGCGTTCGCCTTGGCGACGAGGGCCTTACGCTCGTTCAGGGTGTGCTGGATCGCGTTGCAATCGACATTGCCCTGACCGCCGACCGATCTCGCCGCGGGCGAAGCCATCGGCGACGGAGCCGGGACGCCCATTCCCATGGACATGGAGGGGGGGGCCGCAGCAGCGGACTGGGCCGGGGCAGCCGCACCAGCATCCGCGGGGGATTCGGGCATCTGCTGGAACATGCTCTGCTGCGCGAGAGCCGGGCCTGCCGCGAGCAGGAGGCCCAGCGCCCCGAGCACGGCCGGGACGGTTTTCGACGACGTGAGCCCCTTCGGCATCCTGTTCGACATGACCCTTGTATCCCTCTCCCCCGCCGCTCCCGTGGGTCTGGGCCCTTCGGAATTCGGCTTTGCCTGTCCGATCGGATCGGCGCTCGCGGCGCCCGGTCCTCCTGGATGGCTTTCTCGACCGTGATGACGGCCGATTCCGCACAGGATTGTGGCGGCAATCGCGTCGCGGTCATCGGAAGGGGGATGACGAGCCCGACTTGGCCGAAAGCCGGGCCGCGTGATCTTTTCGCATCACCGGCGGTCGCGTTGACTCGGATCGAGCCTCACGCGAGGGAAGCGGGATGGCCGCCTACGACTTCACCGCACCCCGGCTCTATGTCGAGGCGGACCTCCGAGAGGGTCTCGTGCTGCCCCTCGAACGGGCCCAGGCCGGCTACCTGCTCACCGTGCTGCGTAAGGGCGAGGGCGACGGCGTCCACCTCTTCAACGGCCGCGACGGCGAGTGGCGCGCCGAGATCAGGCCCAATGGCCGCAAGAGCGCCGACCTCGCGCTGATCGAGCAGACCCGGCCGCAGTCGGCGCCGGCCGACCTGCACTATCTCTTCGCGCCGCTGAAGACCGGACGGCTCGACTACATGGCCCAGAAGGCCGTGGAGATGGGCGCCGGCCTGATCCGGCCGGTCTTCACGCGCTACACGCAAGGCGAGCGGATCAAGCTCGACCGGCTCCGCGCCAACGCGATCGAGGCGGCCGAGCAATGCGGCATCCTCACAATTCCCGACATCGCCGAGCCGGCCCGCCTGCCCGAGGCGCTCGACGCCCTGGAGCCTGCTCGCCTGTTGGTGTTCTGCGACGAGGATGCCCCGGTCGCCGATCCGGTGGCGGCGTTGCGCGCCGCGGCCGATCCGGCAGCGGCGCCCCCGGTCGCCGTGCTGGTCGGCCCCGAGGGCGGCTTCAGCCCGGACGAACGCGAGCGGATCGCGGCGCGCCCGAACACCGTCGCACTCTCGCTCGGCCCACGCATCCTGCGCGCGGACACCGCGGCCGTCGCCGTGCTGGCCCTGGTCCAGGCCGTGCTCGGCGACGCGCGGTGAGCCTCAACGATCGCGGACGTAGCTGTGACGGTTCACTCCGTCGTGCCGGCCCGAGCGCATGCAGCAGCGCTTGAAAGCTCCTCGTGGAGCCGCAGGGGCAGGGATCGTTGCGGCCGAGCTTTTCCTCGAGCGCCACGTCGCCATGCACGACGCGAATACCGGTCTTGACCCGGCTCTCGCTCGGAAAAGGATTTTCGACGCTTAGACGTGACCTCGAAAGCAGGCCAGATCGTCGTGACGGTTACGCTGTGCCATCGTCGCCTCCTCTGCTGGGGGGCAAGCGGCGTAGATGGAGCCGTCGTCGGAAGCAAGCGGCGGCAACCTCGGCAACCAGCCCTGCGTTGTCCGGACTTGCGCCGTGGATTAAGCACACGACATCTCAGTCGGGCCGGTCGCGGTCTTCTCCGCGGCACGACGCTGCGGGCTCGCGCGCCTCGCCCGTTTCGTCCGATTGTTTCGACCGGGAAGCCTGCGCATGGCGCGCGATACCTCCGATACGACGCCGCTGACCACGCGGGCCGAGCTGATCGAATGGTTCTCCGTGGGGGAGAAACCTCCGGAACAGTTCGCGATCGGCACCGAGCACGAGGCGATTCCTTTCTACCGCGACACCCACACGTCGGTCCCTTACGAGGGTGAGCGCGGCATCCGGAGGCTGCTCGAAGGCTTCGGCCGCGAGACCGGATGGGAGCCGATCCTCGATGCCGGCAACATCATCGGTCTGGCGAGCACCCGCGGCGGCGGCGCCATTTCCATCGAGCCGGGCGGCCAGTTCGAATTGTCGGGTGCGCCGGTACCCGACGTTCACAAGACGATGAGCGAGCTGCGCGCGCATCTCTACGCCCTGATGTGCGCCGCCGACCCCCTCGGCATCGGCTTCCTCGACCTCGGCATGAGCCCGAAATGGACTCGGGAAGAGACCCCGCTCATGCCGAAGAGCCGCTACCGGATCATGCACGGCTACATGCCGAAGGTCGGCACCCTCGGCCACGACATGATGCTCCGCACCGCCACCGTGCAGGTGAACGTCGACTTCTCCGCTGAAACCGACATGGTGAAGAAGCTCCGCGTCTCTCTCGCCCTGCAGCCGGTGGCCACCGCGCTCTTCGCCAATTCGCCCTTCACCGACGGACGCCCGAACGGCTTCCTCTCACGCCGCTCCGAGATCTGGCGGGACACCGACCGCGACCGCACCGGCATGTTCCCGCAGGCCTTCGAGGACGGGTTCGGCTACGAAGGCTATGTCGACTGGCTGCTCGACGTGCCGATGTATTTCATCAAGCGCGGGCAGACCTATCACGACGTCTCCGGCGCATCGTTCCGGAGCCTGATGCAGGGACGGCTCGACCAGCTCCCGGGCGAGTTCGCTACCGTCTCCGATTGGGCGAACCATGCCTCGACGGTCTTTCCGGAGGTGCGCCTCAAGCGGTTCCTCGAGATGCGCGGTTCCGATGTCGGCAACCCGGCGATGATCGCCGCGCAATCCGCCTTCTGGGTCGGCCTGCTCTATGACCCCACTGCGCTCGATGCGGCCTGGGACCTCGTGAAGGGCTGGAGCGCCGAGGATCGTGAATGCGCACGGGCAACGGTGCCGCGGCTCGGCCTCGCCACGTCGCTGGCCGGCAAGAGCATCGGAGCGGTGGCCGCCGAGGCGCTGGCGATCAGCCGCGCCGGGCTGCAAGCCCGTGCACGACGCGATGGCACCGGACGCGACGAGACCGTGTACCTGCGTCCGCTCGAGGCGATCGTTGTGGCAGGCCGCACCCATGCGGAGGACCGCCTC
Source organism: Methylobacterium sp. C25 (assembly GCF_021352225.1). GTDB lineage: Bacteria > Pseudomonadota > Alphaproteobacteria > Rhizobiales > Beijerinckiaceae > Methylobacterium. Next base: position 897,676 of record NZ_JAAUVI010000001.1, read on the forward strand.
GCAGATTACGATGGCCCCTGGCAGAAATCCGTCGAACCGGCTTTCGACGCCTGCACGTTCTGACGCCGTTCGCGATCCCTGGCGGCGCTCTGCGACGTGCGCAGAGGCACATGGCTCCGCACAGTCCAGCAGGGTTGGGAACGCCGCAGGGCCGATGCGAATTGTTAAGTCGGTTTGATCACCCGACGGAGATACGCTCCATGTCGCGCTTCACCACCTTCGCGCTTGCCGGCCTGACTGCAGCGGGCATGACGGCTGCAACTCTTCCTGCAGCCCAGGCGGCTCCCTTTCCGGCCTTGAACGGCACTCAGGTCGGTGGGGTAAACACCAGCGTCGATCACGTCTATTGGCGCCGGGGCGGCTATTACGGCTACCGCCGGGGCGGCTATGGCGGAGCCCTCGCCGCAGGCGCGGCGCTCGGCATTATCGGTGGCGCCATCGCCGCGAGCGCAGCTCCGCGCTACGGCTACTACGATTACGGGTATTACCGCCGGCCGGCCTATGCCTACCCGGCTTACGGGTATCCGGCCTACGGCTATTACCCCTACGGCTACTGAGCCGGGCCACCCGACGCCGATTCGCTCTGCCGACGGTGAAAGCCGTCCGCGGAGCTTTTCGTGTTATGGCCGGCCATGCCCGACGTCTCGGAGGCTCCTCCGATCGCCCTCGATCTGACCGGCCTCAAATGTCCCCTGCCCGCTCTGCGGACCCGCAAGGCCTTACGCGGCCTCCAGCCCGGTGCCCGGCTCGCGGTGACCGCGACCGATCCGCTCGCGGCGATCGACGTCCCCAACGCGGCGCGTGAGGAGGGCGCCCGTGTCGAGTCGCAGGCGCGAGATGGCGCCGTGACGCGGTTCGTGATCCGCGCGCAGGGTTGAAAGAAAGCCACACTCCCCGAGGTTTCGCGCGCCGGGCGCTCGGCTGCCTCATTGGCGCACGGATCGCCCTCTAGGGCACGCACCGGATGTAGCCATCACCGGAGACGCAATGGCCCCCTCGATCCGAGGCACCCGCACTGTCCACGAGGGCTGGAGCACCGTACTCGTCGCCGACCTGACCATGCCCGACGGCACGCGCCGCAGCCGCGAGGTCGAGGACCATGGACGGGCGGTCTGCGTGTTGCCCTACGATCCCGAGCGCAGGGTCGCCTTGCTGATCCAGCAATTTCGCGCGCCGCTCTTCTATGCGGAAGGCGTCACCGATCTCATCGAGGCGCCGGCCGGCCTGCTCGACGAGACCGATGCCGAAGACGGCGCCCGTCGCGAGGCCTACGAAGAGACCGGGCTGCGGCTCGGGCGCCTGGAGCCGGTCGCCTCGGTCTGGAGCATGCCGGGCATCTCGACGGAGCGGATGCAGCTCTTCCTCGGCGCCTATCGCGAAGGCGACAGGATCGGCGAGGGTGGGGGGCTGGCCGAGGAGGGCGAGGACATCACAGTCGTCGAGATGCCGCTCTCGACCCTCGCCGCAATGAGCGATGCCGGCGAGATCACCGACATGAAGACGCTCGCCCTGGTCCTGGCGCTCCGGCTGCGTCACCCGAGCCTGTTCGGACGGGTCGCGGTTGCCCGGCCCGAACTCGTTACTCCGGCCTGACAGGCAGTGGCGCCGCCCTGTCGCGGATGAAACCCGACGGCGACCAGGACGACGTCCGGCGGCCCCGCCCCAGGGCTGCATCGAGGTTGTCGCGGCCGCGCGAGGCGGCGACGATCCTGAGAAAGCGCCACGAGCGCAGGAAGTAGCGCGGAAACAGCCTGCGCGGCGCGTGCAGGAACCGGAAGAACCATTCGAGGCCCATCCGCTGCATCAGGACGGGTGCGCGCGGCACCAGCCCCGTGGCCACGTTCAGGGCCTCGCCGACGGCCAGGGTCACCGGGCTACCCAGAAGCGATCCGTAGCGGTCGACCCAGATCTCAGACTTCGGCGCGCCGACACCCAGGATGAGCAGCGTCGTGCCATGCGCACGGATCTCGGCCGCCAAGCGGCGCGAATAGGCCTCGTCTTCCTCGAACCCGAAGGGCGGCGTCGTGGCGGCGACGGCATCTGAAGCCAGCCCGGCCGCTGCGAAGGCCGCGGCGGCCCGCGTGCCGACGAGATCGCTCGACCCGATCACGAATACCCGGCGCTCGCTCGGCTGAGGAGCCGCGAGAGCGGCAGCGATGAGGTCGTGGCCTGTGATGCGGCGAACGATGCGCGAGCCGGTGAGACGGGCCAGCCACACCAGCGGCATGCCGTCGAGCGTGCGCATTGCTGCCCCGTCATAGGCCTTTCGAAACGCTGCGTTTTCGGCCAGGATGACAATGTGGTCCACATTGGCCGTGACGATGAGACGAGGACGCGTGTGCGGCAGCGCAGCTGCAGCGTCGAGCACCTCGTCGGCGCTCGCCGTGGTGAACGTCGTCCCGAACAGGCGAACACTCATGTTGACGATCCCGACGAAACGGCATTGGACCGCGGCCATCCGGTCTCCGGCTGCGCGTTGAACGCGACGTGGACCAGCGGGCTCTGAACGGCAAGGCGATGGCCACGATCGAACGAGGCTGGTCGGGCGGCCGCGACCGGCAGCTCTGGCGGCTTCTCGCCCGTGCCGTGCCCGGACACCGCCGGACGCTGCGCGGAGACGGGCCGGTCGCCAGCATCACCTTCGACGACGTGCCCGAAAGCGCAGCCACGACGGGCGCCGAGATCCTCGGACGGCACGACATGCGTGCGACCTACTTCGTCGCGACCGCTCTGTGCGGGCGGCAGGACCGCTACTGGCGCGTCGCCGACCGTGCGCGCATTCGCGAATTGTCGGAGGCCGGCCACGAGATCGGCTGCCACACGGCCCGACACGTCAACGTACAGTCCCTGCACGGGCTCGACCTCCTGCGGGAATGCGAGGTGTCGAGCGCCATGATCGCCGAGATCTGCGGCCGGGCGCCGCGCAATTTCTGCTATCCGTTCGGCGATGTCGGCCTGATCCAAAAGCGCATGCTCGGCCGGCGTTTCGACACCTGCCGGACGATCTACGAGCATCCGAATGCCGGCCGCGTCGACCCCGCCATGCTCGGCGCCTACGGCCTGTTCGACTCCGTGATGGATCGCGACCGGCTGAGCCGGATCGTGCGCAGGACGGTAGCGCGCCGGGGTTGGCTGATCCTGTACGCGCACGACGTCGCGGACGAGCCGACCCCGATGGGCGTCACCCCGCGCCTCCTCGACGAGACGCTGAGCTTGCTGGCCGAGCACGGTGTCCCGGTGAAGACGGTGGCCGAGGCCGCGCGCCATCACGGTCTCGTCGCGACCGAGTGAACACGTCAGCTTAGGCATCGGCCGCCCTCAGGCTGCGCGTATCCGGCGCCGGGCGCCGCGCCTTGCGGGCGCGCTTGCGGTCACGGTCGGCTCCGAGCATCAGAGCGATTGCCCCGCCCAGCAGCAGGCCGAGCACCAGAGCGACCGGGAGGGCGATCCGTGGCGAGGGCGGCCAGGCGCGGACGCGGGCCGGCGTCGCGGTCGAGATGACGCGCACGTTCGTGTTGTTTAGCCGTTCCTGCTCGCCAGCCTCGCGCGAGCGCTTGAGGAAGGCCTCGTAGACACTACGCCGGGAATCGGCGGCACGCTCCAGCTCGCGCAGGCCGACGCTAGCACGGTCGGTCTTCGAGAGGTCGGCCTTCACCTGGTCGATGTTCTTATGAATCGCCGCCTCGCTCGCCGCAGCGCGGTCGTAATCCTTGCGCGTCGACTCGATGATGCGGGTCTTCTCGATCTGGATCAGCCGCTGGAGGTCGCGCTGCTGTGCTTCCATCTCGGCCATGGCCGGATGGCGGGAGCCGAGACGGGTCGCGAGCTCCGCAGTATTGCGCGAGAGCGTCGCGTATTGCTGACGCAGGGCCTGCATCTCCAGCGATTGCAGCATCTCCGGCAGCGCCGTGCCGGCATCGCCAGCCGACATCTTCTTGGCCTGGTCGAACCGCGAGCGCGCCTCGGCGGTGCGGATCGAGGCCGTGACGAGCTGCTGGTTGAGGTCGCCGAGCTGCTGGTCGCTGAACGGACGACCGGTAGAGGTCGCCAGCTTGTTGGTCGCGCGATAGTTCGCGACCTTGCCCTCGGCCTCCTCCAGCGCCTCGCGCAGCGTGTTCAGGCGTGAGGTGAGCGAGTCCGAGACGCGCTTGGCCGCCTCGGTCCGGGCATTGGCCTCTTCCTCGAAATAAGCGTCGCCGATGGCATTGGCGATGGTGGCGGCCTTCTGGGGATCCTTCGACTTGGCCTGGACGTCGATCACGAAGGTCCGCTCCGGCCGGCGCACCAGGACGTTCTGGCGCAGGGTGTCGAGCGCCATGTTGACGGGGTCGCGGCTGGCCGCAGGCGGCATCATCCCGAGCGCGTTCTTCACGAAGGAGGCGAAGGGGCCGGTCGTGTCGGGCTTGGTGAACTCCTCGTCGTGATCGAGCCCGAGCTTGGCCACGACCCGGCGCAGAACGTTGTCCGACTGGATCACCTTGGTCTGGCTCTCGGCAAGCGAGACGCCGGCGTCGGATTGCGGCGAGCGCACGGTGACGTCGTTGTCGACGCTGCGCAGGTCGGACGGGTCGATCAGGATCTGGATGCTCGAGACGTAGGTCGGGGTGAGCATGCCGAGCACGGCCACCGCAGCCGCCACCATGAACAGGCCGGACAGCACGATGAAGCCCGAACCGCGCCACAGGCGCCGGGCGGCCGAGGACAAGCTGAGGCCGGGGGCGGCCGGCTCGGCCATCACCATCCTCACTGGTTCGCCGCGCAGGGGACTGGCGAAATCGAACATTTCACTCTTGCCTCGGTTCGACCTGCACCGTTCGGCCACGGGGACCGCCGGCGGGTCGGCGATGGTCTCGATTCATTGCCCTCTGTGCCGCTGCGGCACGTTCCGGCAACGAATGGGAAACCATGCGCAAGGCAGATGCCAAGACGATCTTCGCACTGAAACCCGACATATCCACGCGATTGTGGCCTTGCTGCGATGTCAGAGACCGATTTGGCAATTTGCGGAAATAATATTAACCATTTTTCGGCGCTCGAAGAGTCCAGGTCTGGCCGTCTCATGTGTGCCGACTTGGAACAAGTCAGACTTGTTGCTCGACTTGCGTTGGCTGTACAGTCGGTACGTAGTTAATACGCTGTGCCATGTAGACGCGTATCTTGGCCCGGCGGCTGCGCCATCAGGTCGGGGAGACGATGCCCGCGGGGTCGCCGTAGGCTGAAGCGTCCCTCTCCAGGAAGGCGCGGAAGCGCGCGAAATCGTCGGATGCGCGGGCGTTCCAGTGGGCGACGTTGTTGCGGGAGAAGGCGGCAGCCTGCGCAAGGCGACCGGAACGGGCGAAGCCGAGAAGCTCCCGGGCCGCCTCCTCCGGCCTCTCCGGATGGATGAACAGGCCGGACGAGCCCAGCACCTCGGAGAAGACCGGGGCCACAGGCGCCGCCACAGGCAGGCCGCCGTGCTGGACCTCGAGAAGCGGCAGGCCGAGCCCTTCCGCCTTCGCCGTCGAGAGCAGCATGTGGCAACGCCCCGCGAGGCTGCGCAGGCCGGAATCGTCGAGATATCCGTGCAGTGTGAGGAAGGGCGGCGGCGCATCGAGGAAGTCGTGCCGCCCCCAGCCGATCCGGCCGACGAGGTGCAGTTCGGCAGGAATGCCGGCCGCGTTGAGTGCGGCGGTGATGGCGACGGCAGCCGGATAGTTCTTGCGCGGCTCGACCGTGCCGATCGCCAGGAGCCGCAGGGGTTCGCCTAGCACATAGGTGGCCGGTCCGGCGAGGTCGCCGAGGCCGAAGACGTCGCTTACTGCCGGCCGCAAAAGCGCCACCAGCGCGTCGCGCCGGCACAGCCTGCGAAGGTCCTCGCCTGTGGTGCGCGAATTGACGAGGAAGGTTCGGCCGAACCGAGCGGCCAGAGCGAAACTCGGCGCCATGTAGGCGCGCGCGCGCCAGTTCAGATCCTGCGGCCGCGTCACCAGGAAGGTGTCGTGGATGTAGGTCACGCAGCGCCGGCCGAGCGCCAGGGCGAGCGGTCCCGGTGGGAAGCCGGGAAACACGAAGAGCGCCGAGGGATCGGCGAGACCGCGCGCCGGCAGGCCGAATTGCTGATCCAGAATCATCCGGGCGAGGCTCGGGGAGCGCAGCAGGCGCACCTCGTGCGGCGCGAGGCGCTCGGGGACGAACAGGTCGAGAGCCACGCGCTCGATCCCGGTGACCGGTCCGCGGATGTTGGTCTGGTCGACGTAGATGCGGCGTGGCGCAGTGCAAGCGGCTGTCATCCGGAGACCCTACGGCGGAGCAGGGCGGCGGCGTAGAGCGCCCTGCGCATCCAGAGCGGCATGCCGCGGCCAAACACGGCCTGCTTTGCCCGGCGCAACAGGCGGATCGCGGGCCGCGACGGCGCGGCGACGAGCCCGCTCGCGCCGGCCTGCCGGTCCCTGGCGAAGGCGAATTGCCGGAGCATCTCGGGGCGAAAACGCAGCCGTGTTTCCGGCGTAACGCCCGGCATTCCCGGCCAGCCGGCGAGGGCGTCGTGCAGGGAAACGGCGCAGGCCGCGTGGCTGAAGCGGCTCTCCAGCACGATACGGGCGAAGGCGCCGAGGCGGCGCCGAAGAGCCGCGTCGACGATCAGCCGGTCGAGGCCCTGGGCCAGCGCGCCCTCGCGCGGTTCGACGAGCAGCCCGGTGACTCCGTCGATCACCGCCGAGGTCAGGCCAGTGGCCCGGTAGGCCACGGTCGGCGTGCCGCACAAGCCGGCCTCGATCGGGGTCTGGCCGAGGGTCTCGAGCCGGCTTCCCGTGAGATAGATGTCGCAGGCCGCGTACCATTGCGCCAGCGTCTCCTCGTCGCCGATCAGGCCAGGTGCGTGGAGGTCGGAAAGGCCGAACACGGCGGGATTGTCGAGGCGCCCTACCGCGACGAAGCCGACACCCGGTCGCGCCACACGCGCAATGGTGGCGACGAGATCATCGAAACCCTTGTCAGGCGCATCGGCGATGACCGCGGCGAACACCACGAGGACGTCGCTCTCGGGCAAGCCGAGCTCACGGCGCAGCGTGACTCTGTCGCGCGGGCGAAAGACGCCTGTCGGGAAAGCCAATTGGACAGGAGCGATGGCGGTGCCGTTCGGCGCGAGCGCACGGGCACGGGCCTCAGTCCAATCCGAATTGGCGAGAAGCAGTGGCGCCGAAAGGGCTTGCCGCTTTTCGGCAAAGGCGCCGGCAATGCGGTCCGGAGCGAGTTGCGGATATTCGGCAGGCGTCGGGCAGCGCCCGTCGCAGCCGCTGGCGATGACCTCACAATCCTTGGGATGTGCGCACCGCCCCGTCAGGGGGAAGAGATCGTGCAGGGCGATCGCCATCGGCAGCGCGGCCGCCAGACGCCCGACGAGGCCTCCGCCCCGCGTCGCTCCGTGGAGGTTGCCCGCGAGCACGAGGTCGTGGCCGCCGCCAAGAATTGCCGCCTCGGTGCGCGGAAAGCGGTCGCTCCACTCGGCTGCGGCCGGCGGCGACTCGTCGGCCAGCCTGAGATGGGCGATCCGGTGCCCCGCCAGATTCAGCGCCTCCGTGAGGCGGCGATGGGCAATGCCGGCCCCGCCGCCATAGCCGAGATCGGTGAGCGACACGATCGAGCGTCCGGACGGGGGACAGCTAACCGCCGGTTCGCGCCGAAGCAGGACCGGCCGCCCGATCCGGGACGTCCGGATACCGGCGCCCGCCAGACGGGACCAGAGGTCTACCGAGGATGACAGGGCGGTTTTCGCGAGGAGGCCGAGACGAGCGAGGGTCTCGCGCGAAACCAGAATGTCGCCGTAGCCGACAGGCGCCCCCTCTTCGCACGACATCGCGCCCGGCGGCCCGAGCAGGTCGAGGCCGTGGACGCCGCGCGCGAACAGTACGCGCAGGCCGGCCACCGCGCCCGCATCCGACAAAACCGCGTCCAGGCAGAGTGCGGCGAGCGCCCCCGGCGCCAGGAGGTCGCCGGCCCGCAGCCAGAGCCGGTATTCGGCATCGACCGAGTCCGCGTGATCGAGCTCGGCCGAGGCGACCTCGCGGATATGATGGCGAAGCCGCGGATAGGCCTGCCCTTCGAGCGAGGCGAGCGTCGCCGGAAAGTCGGCATCCTGCTCGTCCTGAACGACGGTGACCGTAATCCATGGCCACGGGCGGCCATCCGGCAGGGAATCCGGCAGCAGCGCCGGCTCGGAGCCCATGGGCCAGTCGGCAACGCCGTGGTCGTCGGCGGGGGGAGCTGGCCCTTGGCTCATGCCGTCTCGGTTCCCGGACGCGGACGTCGCGACCGCGCGGCAGGCCTCGAGGGCCGTGGCGTGCAGACGCGATAATGCGAGGAGAACCGTAAAGAAAAGCCGTCGCGGGGTTTTGGCGGCGGCGGAGCGCTCCGTCAGAGGCCGACCCGGTCGAAGTCGAGCGAGGAAGCGCAGATCGCGACCTGCGTCCGGTTGCTCACCCCGAGCTTGCGCATGATCTCGGAGACATGCGCCTTCACCATCGAGTCGCCGATCCCGAGCTCATAGGCGATCTGCTTGTTGATCTTGCCCCGCTTGATCAGGGTCAGGACGTTCATCTGGGCCGGGGTCAGAGTGCGTATCCGCTCCGCGGGACGTGGTGCCTCGTGCCGGCGTGGATCGGTGCGATCCATGCTCAAGTTCACGGAAGCGGGCACGAAGATCGAGCCACTGACGATCTCCTGGATCGCCTGCATGTAGACCGATTTGCCGGACGATTTCGGGACGAAGCCGGCAGCACCGAGCTGCAGCGCCTCGCGTACGATCCGGGGTTCGTCCAGCGCCGAGACCACCACGATCGGGATGCGCGGATAGGCGATGCGCAAGGACATCAGCCCGTCGAAGCCCGTGACGCCCGTCATCGACAGATCGAGCATGATCAGGTCGACCGTCGGCCGATCGCCGAGAGCGATCTTGGCGGCCTGAATCGAGTCGGCCTCGTCGATCTTCGCGTGAGGAAGGCCGAGGCGGATCATGCTGCGCAGCGCCTCACGGAACAGCGGATGGTCGTCGACGAGGATGAAGTGCACGGGAGGCTCCCTGGTCGACGGTTCCGATCGCCATGGCGCGGAACGGACCGGTCCATCGGTCGATAGATGTGGCGCAACGTAGAATAGTTCGCGCATCACGAATGCCGTCAAGGCTTTCGATTTTAACAAATCGCTTATTTCCAAGAAGTATTTCGGACATTGACTGCTGGCAACTCATGTTGCGCAATGTTCCCAATGATAAGAACTCAATAAGCCTTATGGCCAAAAGTTAGGATGCGATTGCCTGATCTTCCGTCATAGGTTGCATCGAGGCCGCTTCCAATGCCGGCCCAGGTGCAAACCGCAACGCTGGCGGTGGAGCACGACGATCCAAGACTGCGACGTCGAGCCATCGACGCGAAACCATCAACGCCAACAGCCGGTCCGACCACGTGATCAAGACCGGGAGGGAGAGACGCATGGCCTGGAAGACCGCGGGGCGCACGCCCCGCACGCTGATGCTTGCCACCGCTTCGTCGCTGATCTTGTCCGGCATGCTGCTGGCGGGCCCGACCTCGGCCGAAACGGCCCAGAAGGCCTCCGCCGGCAACGTGACCTGGGAGGACATCCTCAACGACCAGAACACCAACAACGACGTGCTGATGTACGGCATGGGCATCAAGGCCCAGCGCTACAGCACGCTCGATAAGGTCAACACCAAGAATGTCGGTCTTCTGAAGCCGAAATGGTCGTTCTCGTTCGGTGACGAGAAGCAGCGCGGCCAGGAAGGCCAGGCGCTCATTCACGACGGCATCGTCTACATCACGGCTTCCTACTCCCGCATCTTCGCGCTGGACGCCAAGACCGGCAAGAAGATCTGGGGCTTCGCGGCACGCCTGCCTGACGACATCCGTCCCTGCTGCGACGTCGTGAGCCGCGGCGCCGCGATCTACAACGGCAAGATCTACTTCGGGACGCTCGATGCCTCGATGTACGCGCTCGATGCCAAGACCGGTAAGGTGGTCTGGAGCAAGAAGTTCGACGATCACTCCGCCGGCTACGCGTATTCCGGCGCTCCGAACATCATCAAGGACAAGAAGACTGGCAAAGTCTTCCTGATCCACGGCAATTCGGGCGACGAGTTCGGTGCCGTCGGCAAGCTCTACGGCCGCGATCCCGAGACCGGCGAAGAGATCTGGATGCGCCCCCTCGTCGAGGGCCATATGGGTCGCCTCAACGGCAAGGACTCCGTGACGACGGGCGATGCCAAGGCTCCGTCCTGGCCCGAGAAGGACGGCAAGAAGGTCGAGGCTTGGCACCACGGTGGCGGCGCTCCTTGGCAGACCGGCGTCTACGACGAGAAGACCAACACCTTCATCATCGGTACCGGCAACCCGGCTCCGTGGAACACCCACTACCGGTCCCCGGGCGACAGCCTCTACACCTCGGGTCAGGTCTATATCGAGCCGTCGACGGGCGAGCCGGTGGGCTTCTTCCAGCACACCCCGAACGACGCCTGGGACTTCTCGGGTAACAACGAGATCATCCTCTTCGACATGGAGAAGGACGGCAAGAAGATGCGTCTCGGCGCCCATGCCGACCGCAACGGCTTCTTCTTCCTGACCGACACCGACAAGCTGACCGCCCGTGACGGCCAGATCAACAAGCCGACCTCGCTCGTCGCCGCCTATCCCTTCGTGAAGGACATCAGCTGGGCCAAGGGTTTCGACCTGAAGACCGGCCGTCCGATCGAGGTCGAGGGCCAGCGTCCGCCGATGCCGGAAGAGGGCCAGACCAAGGGCAAGTCGATCGAGGTGACGCCGAACTTCCTCGGCGGCAAGAACTGGTCGCCGATGTCCTACTCCCAGCAGACGGGCCTGTTCTACATCCCGTCGAACGACTGGAAGGAAGACTACTGGACGGAGAACGTCACCTATAAGGCCGGCTCGGCCTATCTCGGCCAGGGCTTCCGCATCCACCGGAAGTTCGACACACACGTCGGCGCCCTGCGCGCCCTCGACCCGAAGACCGGCAAGATCGTCTGGGAGCATCTGGAGCACATGCCGCTCTGGGGCGGCTCGATGACGACCAAGGGCGGCCTCGTCTTCCAGGGCACCTCGGACGGCTTCTTCAAGGCCTTCGATGCCAAGAACGGCAAGGAGCTCTGGGCCTTCCAGACCGGCTCGGGCGTGGTCTCGGTCCCGACGACCTGGGAGATGGATGGCAAGCAGTACATCGGCATCTCGTCGGGCTACGGCGGCGCCGTGCCGCTGTGGGGCGGCGACATGGCCGACCAGACCAAGCTCGTCTCGCAGGGCGGCTCGTTCTGGGTTTTCGAACTGCCGACCGACACGGCCTCCGCCGAGTGATCGCGTGAACTCGAGCCCGGGGATGCCGCTCGCATCCCCGGGCTTCCCGTTCCGGGCAGCCGAAATCCGGGAGAGTTCGAACGGCCCGGTCAATCGTCTTTCGCGTCACCTTTCAGGAGCTGACCCATGTCGGCCCGTCGTCATGTCCCGCCGCGCGCCATCACGATCGCCGGCCTCTGCCTCGGCATCGCCGCCCCGATCCCCGCCTTCGCGCAAAACGTCATCGTCAATAAGGAAGACCGTCCCGACCCTTGGGTCATCAACGGCTGCACCATCGCACCGAAGGCCAAGTGCCCCGGCGTCGACCTTCGTCACGCCGACCTCAAGAATGCAGATCTCGGCGGCGCCGACCTCACCGGAGCCAATCTCGCGCGCGCCGACATGCGCGGTGCCAATCTGCGCGGGACGAAGCTCGACGGTGCTAACCTCGGCGGCGCCCAGCTCCAGATCGCCTTCATGCAAGGCGTGAAGGCCAAGAACGCCTCGTTCATCGGAGCCAATTTCGACCACGCGCGCATCGCCGGCGGTGACTTCAGCGGCTCCGACTTCACGGTGGCCGACCTCGAGATGGTCCAGGCCAAGCGGGCCCAGTTCGTCGGCGCGAAATTCGTCAACACCGACCTGCAGGAGGCCAAGTTCTACGAAGTCAACCTGACGGGCGCCGTGATGGACGGCGCCAAGATCCGCTTCGCGGTCTTTCAGGACGCGTGGATGCCGAACTGCACCGGCTGCCCGGTGCATTGGCAGAGCGACAAGCCGGTCTGGGAACTCTATCCCGAGACGCCCGCGCCCCAGCATGATGAAAGCGACGCGAAGGAGGCGCAGTGAGAGCCGCCACGGTCTCGCTGCTCGGTCTCGTCGTCGTGCTCGGGGGTGACGCCTTCGCGAATGATCCCGGGGCGGACGCCAATGTCCGCCACGCCTTCGCCAAGTGCCGCGCCGTCGAAGACGATCACGACCGGCTGCGCTGTTACGACAAGCTCACCAACCTGCTCACGCCGCCGCGTTGGCAGGGGCGCCTGACGGCCCAGACCGAGAACTTCGAGATCTCCGCCCCGACCGTGCTTCGCTACGAGAGCGATGGGCCGATCTTCGTCATGTACCTCAAGGACGCGCAGGGCGGCATCGTCCAGAACCTGCACATCGGGGGCGGCGGTACCTCGACCTACCTCATCGAGAAGCCCGGGACCTACTCGCTTCAGGTCAGCGGCTCCGAGACCTGGCGCATCTGGCTCGACCCGATGAGCTGATCCGACCGAAGACCCTCGCAACAAGAAGAAGGTTCGCGACCATGTCCAAGTTCTTGAAGGCCATCGTCATCGGCGCGCCGCTGCTGATCGCGGCCCCGGCCCTCGTCCACGCCCATGGCGACGGCGCGCCCTCTCCGATCGATACGACCGGGCTCGAGTCCCTCGGCGATACCGATCGCGAGAAGAATCCCTACGAGGGCAACGCCAAGGCCGTGGAGATAGGCGCGTCGGGCTACAACAAGAACTGCGCCCGCTGCCACGGACTCGATGCGAAGTCTGGCGGCATGGCCCCGGATCTGCGCGAGCTCGAGAAGAGCGAGGCGACCGACGTCTACTTCCTGACCCGCGTGCGCGGCGGCGCCCAGCGTGACGGCCGCTACCGGATGCCTCCCTTCGGCGAAATCCTGAGCCAAGAGGCGATCTGGGCGATCCGGACCTATGTCGAGAGCGAAGCCGCGAAAGACCCGGCGCTGGCGGCGAAGGTCAATTGAGCGGCGTCCGCTTCGATCGCACGCTTCCGGTGATTGCGGGCCTCCTGCTCGCGATCACGTGGCCGGTCACCGCTCGGGCCACCATCAAGGAGTATCAGATCCGGCGGATGCTCCTCCTCAAGACCGAATGCGGGACCAGTGGTCTCGAGATCTCGGAGAAGGATGGGAAGGATCGGTTCTTCGCGACCTGTGAGAACGTCGCGCACTACCCGGACGGCGTCGAGATCCTCTGCCCCGACAGCGAGGACGAACGCGACTGCACCATGGTGACGGAGAAGCGCGAGTTCCGGCACCTCCATCACATGAGACCGGTGGAGCAGGATGAGCATCGGCGCGAGCACCCCTGACATCGCGGCCTCCCGAAGCGGCGGCAGGCGCTTAAGCGCGCCGACGCTTCTGCTGCACTGGCTCGTCGGCCTCGGTGTGCTCGGCCTCCTGGCCTATGGCTTCTGGCTCCAGACCCTGCCGTCTGGCGCCGGGAAGGCGCCTGCCGTGCAGATCCATAAATCCTTTGGCATGCTCGTCTTCGGGCTGGCGCTCTTGCGCGTCGCGTGGCGCTGCCACGAGGGTTTTCCCGAGCCCGCCGGGCCACATCGCCACTGGGAGCGACGCAGTGCGATCGTGCTGCACAGCTTCCTGATGGCGGCCACGCTGCTGATGCCGATCACCGGCATCCTGCGCTCCCTCGCCTATGCGCGGCCGGTTGCCGTCTTCGGGCTACCCGTCATCCCCAAGCTCTTCGAGACCAAGCAGGAGCTGCTTTACGAGATCAGCTCCAAGCTCCATGACTCGCTTGCCTTCGTGCTCGCCGGAGCGATCGCCCTGCACGTCGCCGCCGCGCTGATCCACCAGACCCGCGCCGGCGACGCCACGCTCGGGCGGATACTCGGCGGACGAGGCCCGACACAGACGCCGGGGTAGTTCATGAAGTCGCGCCTGCTCGCCGCCGCCATCGGCATCGCCTGCCTCACATTGCTCGGGGCCGGCACGGAGCTGAGCGCCTTCGACAACGACGAGACCACCGGCTACCGGATGCAGAACTACCGCTCGCCGGTGAACCTGCCGGTTCAGGGCGGCAAGCGGGTCGAGACCGCGGACGTCGACGCGCTCACGAAAGAGGGCGCTATCCTCGTCGACGTGATGCCCCAGCGCGGCGGCTACGATCCGGCCACCGGCGGATGGCGCATGGTCGACAAGCACGAGACCCTTCCCGGCGCGACGTGGCTCCCCAATACAGGCACGGGCTACGTCGAACCGCGGCTCGCAGCCTATTTCACCGATGAGCTGAGCCGGCTCACGAAAGGCGACAAGGCAAAGCCGCTGATCGTCTTCTGCAAGGCCGATTGCTGGATGTCGTGGAACGCGGTGAAACGAGCCGCTGAACTCGGCTACAGCCGTGTCTACTGGTACGCCGATGGCAGCGACGGCTGGAATGACGCCGACCGCGCCCTGGTTGGGGCGACGCCCCCTCCGGTCCCCGCGCTGGCGGGCCATTGAGCAAGGCGGCAGATGGCACCGCGAACCGGCAATAAAATTCTTGCCGAGGCCGACTCGCACTTCTACCGATCAGTCGGTAGAGACAATGAATGGCTGTGTCATCATCGACCAATGGGTTGGATGACGCGCAACGGTTGTCGCAGCATGATGCAGGCTGGCCATGCCAGGACACCTGCTGACCTGCGCAGGGCCGGAACGAGAATGGACGAGGTGACGCCGCCATGATGGTCCCATTCCGCAAACCGCCCGCACCGGCCATGGCCGTGGCGGCGGAGACCACGACGCGTGATCCCCTCGATTCCCCGATGTGGAGCGACCTCTCCAAGCGCTACCTCTCGGGACGCGCGGTGGTGTTCGACGAACGCGTGCAGGTGATCCTGCCGCCGGTCACTGAAAACCAGACCCAGGTTCCGATCACCATCGATGCCCGCGCCCTCGGTCAGGTCGACGAGATCCTGGTCATCGTCGACCTGCATCCCTTCCCACAGCCCCTGCGCATGGAGCCGATCGCGGCTCAGCCCTTCGTGGCCTACCGCCAGAAGATCGAGCAGGGCACGCCCGTCCGTGCGGCCGCCCGGCAGGGCGACACCTGGTATGTCGGCGGACGATATCTCGACGCGGCCGGCGGCGGCTGCTCGGTACCTCCGGCGGTCATCGCCAAAGTGGATTGGGAGCATCTCGGCGAGATCCGGGCACGCGCCTGGCGCGAAGCGGATGGCGGCGCCCGCGTGCGGATGCGACTGCTCCACCCCATGGATAACGGCATGATCGCCAACATCCCGGCCTTCTTCATCGAGACCCTGAACGTGAGCGATGCGAGCGGCGCGCCTCTGGCCAAGCTGCAGCTCAGCGAGGCCATCGCCGCCAACCCGACCCTGACGCTCCTTCCCGCGATGCCGAAGGACGGCGAGCTTCTCAAAGTCTCGGCGCGCGACAACAACGGCGGCGAGTTCAAGGCTGCCATCCCGATTCCGGCCGCGGCCACGCGCATGCGGGAGGGCCGCCTGTGACCTCGACGACAGCAGGATCGCTCATGCCCGGCATCAACCGCCGCGAATGGCTCGCCCTCGGCCTTGCCGCCGCGACGCTGCCCGTGATTCCGGGGGCGTCGGAAGCGGCCTCCCTCAAATACAGCCTGAACCCGGTGCCGATCGCGCCCGGCGTCTGGACGATCTACGGCCTGCCGGAGCCGATCACGTCGAAAAATGGCGGCGCCATCGCCAACATCACCATCTTCGATACCAGCGAAGGCACGGTGCTGATCGATGCCGGCCCCTCGCATCGCTACGGCGAGGCGCTGAAGGCCAAGGCGACGGAGCTGACGGGCAAGCCGGTCGTGCGCGTCTACCTGACGCATTACCACACCGATCACGTGCTCGGGGCGACTGCCTTCGAGAGCGGCACGGTTTCGGCGGGCAAGACGCTGACGGCCGACCTCAAGCGCGTCGGCAACGACCTGACCAATGCGATGTACCGAGTCGCCGGGGACTGGATGCGCGGAACGGACGTCCCCCAGCCTGGCCGCGAGGCAGCGGAAGGCGTCGAGACGGTGGGCAACCGCAGTTTTCGGCTGATGCCGCTCGCCGGCCATACCAGCGAGGATCTCTGTCTCTATGAGGAGAGCACAGGTCTGCTATTCCCCGGAGACCTCGTCTTCCTCGATCGCGCGGCCACCACACCGGACGCCAAGATCGATACCTGGCGCAGCTCGCTGGAGCGCTTGAAGGGCATTGGCCACAAGATGCTGGTGCCCGGACACGGCCCAGTCGAGGCCGGCACGCGCGGCATCGAGCAGACCTGGCGCTGGCTCGATACCATCGAGGCGCAGATAGACGATGGCTTCGAGCGCGGCCTCGACATTACCGAGCTGATGGCGGTGCCCCTGCCCGCCTGGACCGACGGAATTGCGGTCGCGAATTACGAATATGCACGCTCGGTCATGCACCTCATGCCGGCCCTTGAGGCCACCCGCCTTCCACAGACCGAGCGCGCTTAACAAAAATACCCTGTCAAGCGACGGGTCCGCTTGATTGAATTATATCGCTCTTCCTGTTCAATTGGCCTTTAGAACAAGACCAATTTGGGTTGGAAAGCATGGCAAGTCCCGAGCCTTGGAGCGCCGACCGCGCCGCTGGGATCGTCGCCGAGCACAAGCATCTCGAAGGTGCGACGCTCCCGATCCTGCACGCGTTGCAGGAAGAGTTCGGCTACGTCGACGAGGCGGCAGTGCCGATCATCGCCGATGCGCTGAACCTGTCGAAGGCCGAGGTCTTCGGCTGCATCACCTTCTACCACGACTTCCGGAAGGCGCCGGCCGGACGCCACCACGTGAAGCTGTGCCGCGCTGAAGCCTGCCAGGCCATGGGCTCGGACAAGCTGCATGGCGAAATCCTGCAGCGTCTCGGCGTCGATTGGCACGGCACCACGTCCGACGGCGACGTGACGGTCGAGCCGGTCTACTGCCTCGGCCTCTGTGCCAACGGCCCCGCCGCGATGATCGGCGAGGAGCCTGTCGCGCGTCTCACGGCCGACAGCCTCGAAGCGGCGCTGAAGGAGTCGCGGGCATGAGCATCAAGATCTACGTCCCGCAGGACGCCGTCGCTCTCGGGCTCGGCGCCAACCGCGTCGCCCGCGCCATCTTCAACGGCGCGGAGCAGCGCGGCCTCGACGTCGAGATCGTCCGCACCGGCACCCGCGGCCTGCTCTGGCTGGAGCCGATGGTCGAGGTCGCGACGGCCGAGGGCCGCATCGCCTACGGCCCGGTGACGCCGGCCGATGTCGATAGCCTGCTCAACGCCGGCCTGCACGAGGGTGGCGAGCACACGCTCCGCCTCGGTAATCCGGAAGAAATCCCCTTCCTCAAGCGTCAACACCGTATCACCTTCCACCGCTGCGGCGTGGTCGATCCGGTTTCGGTCGAAGACTATCGCGCCCATGGCGGCTATCGCGGTTTAGAGGCCGCGCTGAAGATGGAGCCGAAGGACGTCGTCGCGCAGGTGAAGGATTCGGGGCTGCGCGGCCGCGGCGGCGCCGGCTTCCCGGCCGGCATCAAGTGGAACACGGTGATGCTCGCGCAGGACGAGCGGAAATACGTGGTCTGTAACGCCGACGAGGGCGATTCCGGCACCTTTGCCGACCGGATCATGATGGAGGGCGACCCCTTCAACCTGATCGAGGGCATGACCATCGCCGCCGTCGCCACCGGCGCGACCCGCGGTTACATCTACTGCCGCTCCGAGTATCCGCAGGCCTTCCGCACGATGCGGGACGCCATCGCCAACGGCGTGAAGGCGGGCGTGCTCGGCGAGAACATTCTTGGAAGCGGCAAGACCTTCCATCTGGAAGTCCGGCTGGGCGCTGGTGCGTACATCTGCGGCGAGGAGACCTCGCTGCTCGAGAGCCTCGAGGGACGTCGCGGCATCGTGCGCGCCAAGCCGCCGATCCCGGCACTCAAGGGCTTCCTGGGCAAGCCGACGCTCGTCAACAACGTCATGACCTTCACGGCCGTGCCGTGGATCATGGAGCACGGCGCCAAGGCCTATGCTGATTTCGGCATGGGTCGCTCGCTCGGCACCCTGCCGATCCAGCTCGCCGGCAACATCAAGCAGGGCGGCCTGATCGAGTACGCCTTCGGCATCACCATCCGCGAGGTCATCGAGGACTTCGGCGGCGGCACGTTGTCCGGTCGTCCGGTGCGCGCAGTGCAGGTCGGTGGCCCCCTCGGTGCCTACTTCCCCGACAGCCTGCTCGACACGCCCCTCGACTACGAGAAGATGGCCGAGAAGAAGGGCCTCGTCGGGCATGGCGGCATCGTGGTCTTCGACGACACCGTCGACATGGCCAAGCAGGCCCGCTTCGCCTTCGAGTTCTGCGCGGCCGAGTCGTGCGGCAAGTGCACGCCCTGCCGCATCGGCGCGACGCGCGGCGTCGAGACCATGGACAAGGTCATCTCTGGCGACCGCGCCGAGGCCAATGTCGAGCTGGTCAAGGACCTCTGCGAGGTCATGACCGATGGATCGCTCTGCGCCATGGGGGGTTTGACTCCCATGCCGGTGATGAGCGCGATCAACTTTTTCCCCGAAGATTTCACGGGCCCGGGACAGCAGTCCTTCCCCGTCGCCGCCGAGTGAGGAACACACGATGACCCTCATCAAGGAAATCGACTACGGCACGCCGATCCGCGTCAGCGACAAGACGGTGAACCTCACCATCGACGGTGAGCTGGTCTCCGTCCCGGCGGGCACTTCGGTCATGGCCGCCGCCATGGCGATGGGCACCAAGATCCCGAAGCTCTGCGCGACCGACTCGCTGGAGCCGTTCGGCTCGTGCCGCATGTGCCTCGTGGAGATCGAGGGCCGCCGCGGCACCCCGGCCTCCTGCACGACGCCGGCCGAAGAAGGCATGATCGTCCACACGCAGACGCCGAAGCTGGCCCGTCTGCGTAAGGGCGTGATGGAGCTCTACATCTCCGACCACCCGCTGGACTGCCTGACCTGCGCCGCCAATGGCGATTGCGAGTTGCAGGACACGGCCGGACAGGTCGGCCTGCGCAACGTGCGCTACGGCTACGACGGCGACAACCACGTCAAGCCGACCTCCGAGAAGTACCTGCCGAAGGACGAGTCGAACGCCTACTTCACCTACGACCCGTCGAAATGCATCGTCTGCAACCGCTGCGTCCGCGCCTGTGAGGAGGTGCAGGGCACCTTTGCGCTGACCATCGAGGGCCGTGGCTTCGACAGCCGCGTCGCCGCCGGTCCGACGAACTTCATGGAATCCGAGTGCGTGTCCTGCGGCGCCTGCGTTCAGGCGTGCCCGACCGCGACGCTCCAGGAGAAGTCGATCCACGAATTCGGCCAGCCCGACCATTCCGAGGTCACCACCTGCGCCTATTGCGGCGTCGGCTGCGCCTTCAAGGCGGAGATGCAGGGCGACAAGATCGTCCGCATGGTGCCCTACAAGGATGGCAAGGCGAACGAGGGCCATAGTTGCATCAAGGGCCGCTTCGCCTACGGCTATGCCACCCACAAGGATCGCATCACCAAGCCGATGATCCGCGCCAAGATCACGGATCCCTGGCAGGAGGTGAGCTGGGAAGAGGCAATCAATCACGCCGCCTCCGAGTTCAAGCGCATCCAGGCCAAGTACGGCCGCGACTCTGTCGGCGGCATCACGTCGTCCCGCTGCACGAACGAAGAAGCCTATCTCGTCCAGAAGCTGGTCCGCGCGGCCTTCGGCAACAACAACGTCGATACCTGCGCCCGCGTCTGCCACTCGCCGACCGGCTACGGCCTGATGTCGACGCTCGGCACCTCGGCCGGCACGCAGGACTTCAAGTCGGTCGAATACGCCGACGTGATCCTGGTCATCGGTGCCAACCCGACCGACGGCCACCCGGTCTTCGGCTCGCGCATGAAGAAGCGCCTGCGCGCCGGCGCCCGCCTCATTGTCGCCGATCCGCGCAAGATCGACCTCGTGAAGTCGCCCCACATCAAGGCCGATTATCACCTGCCGCTGAAGCCCGGCTCCAACGTCGCCTTCATCAACGCCTTCGCCCACGTCATCGTGACGGAAGGCCTGATCGACGAGGCCTATGTCCGCGAGCGCTGCGACCTCGCCGAGTTCGAGTCCTGGGCTCGCTTCATCGCCGACGAGCGTCACTCGCCGGAGGCCTCCGAGCAGTACACCGGCATCAACCCGGCCGATCTACGCGCTGCGGCCCGGCTCTACGCCACCGGCGGCAATGCGGGTATCTTCTACGGCCTGGGCGTGACCGAGCACAGCCAGGGCTCGACCATGGTCATGGGCATGGCCAACATCGCCATGGCCACCGGCAACATCGGCAAGGAAGGCGCCGGCGTGAACCCGCTGCGCGGCCAGAACAACGTGCAGGGCTCCTGCGACATGGGTTCGTTCCCGCACGAGCTCACCGGCTACCGCCACGTCTCGGACGACGCCACCCGCGAGACCTTCGAGGCTCTCTGGAACGCCAAGCTCTCGAACGAGCCGGGCCTGCGCATCACCAACATGCTGGACGAGGCCGTCGATGGCTCGTTCAAGGGCATGTACATCCAGGGCGAGGACATCGCCCAGTCCGACCCGGACACCCATCACGTGACCTCCGGCCTCAAGGCCATGGAGTGCATCGTGATCCAGGACATCTTCCTGAACGAGACCGCGAAATACGCCCATGTCTTCCTGCCGGGCGCTTCGTTCCTCGAGAAGGACGGCACCTTCACCAATGCCGAGCGCCGCATCAGCCGCGTCCGCAAGGTGATGTCGCCGCTCGGTGGCTACGGTGACTGGGAGGGCACGATCCTGCTCGCCAAGGCACTCGGCTACGAGATGCACTACAACCACCCGAGCGAGATCATGGACGAGATCGCCCGGCTCACCCCGACCTTCACGGGTGTGTCCTATGCCAAGCTCGACGAGCTCGGCTCGATCCAGTGGCCGTGCAACGACAAGGCGCCGAATGGCACCCCGATGATGCACGTCGACCGGTTCGTGCGCGGCAAGGGTCGCTTCATGATCACGGAATACGTCGCCACCGATGAGCGGACCGGCGCCAAGTTCCCGCTGATCCTGACCACCGGCCGCATCCTGTCGCAGTACAATGTCGGCGCGCAGACCCGCCGCACGGAGAACTCGCGCTGGCATGAGGAGGACGTGCTGGAGATCCATCCGTTCGACGCCGAGCTGCGCGGCATCGTCAACGACGATCTCGTCGCGCTGGAGAGCCGCTCGGGCGACATCGCCCTCAAGGCGAAGATCACCGAGCGGATGCAGCCGGGTGTGGTCTACACCACCTTCCACCACGCCAAGACCGGCGCCAACGTCATCACCACCGACTATTCGGACTGGGCGACCAACTGCCCCGAATACAAAGTGACGGCGGTGCAGGTGCGGCGCACGAACCGTCCGTCGGATTGGCAGGCGAAGTTCTACGAGGAGGACTTCTCGCTGACCCGCATCGCCCAGGCAGCGGCAGAGTAAGCGTAAGACAATGGGCGCAGCGACCAACCAAGACCGGCTCGTCCGGATGGCCAACCAGATCGCCGCCTTCTTCCGGACCTATCCGGAAGAAGAGGCGGTCGCCGGAATCCACAAGCACCTCGTCGCCTTCTGGGCACCGAAGATGATCCGCGACCTCGTCGCGCACATCCCGGCAGCGGGCGACAAGCTCGATGCCTACGTCATCAAGGCTCTGGGCGAGGTGCCGACCGGGCAGAGCCCGGTGCGCCCGGCGACGCACGATCCTCAGCTCGCCGGCCAGGGTGCCAGCGACGCGGGCTGATACGGGACGAACCCTAGCCTGGCCTCTAGGCCAGGTAGCCGGCGGCCCTCAAATCATCTTCGAGAGCGCGATAGAGCCCGGCAAGGGGATCATCCTTGCCGGGGCTGATCGTCGCCTCATCGCTCTCGACCATGACAGCAAGGTCAGGGATCGCGATGGCGGGCGGGCGGATGAAGACGGATAGCAGCCTATACAGCATCAGCGCCTCCCAAGCTTATCCTTAACGCAGCTTGACCATTCGCGTTCCGGCGAAGCCGTGTGCCATGAGAGCAGCCCCGGCCACGCTGCGCGGTTCGGATGCCGCACAACCCGTCCCAACCGACAGCTGAGGGATCCTCACGATGCCGGAAACCCGACGTTAGGGACAACGGCATTCATCGGCGAAAATCAGCCGGCTCATGAGGGCCCGTAAAAGGTTCGCGCTCTACAACCCAGGTAACCCCTCGCGCCTGGGAGCGCCCACCGATGGTTCTGCCAGTCCGCATCGCGAGCCTGCTTCGCTCGGCGCGCACCTGGATCGCGCTCGGTATCCTCGCGCCGACCGGCATGCTGCTCCTGTCGGGGCTGATGCTGCTCGACATGCGCAGGGACGCCTGGGACAAGGCGGAGCAGACCTCCACGAACCTCCTGCAGGTCATCGCGCGCGACATTGCCCGCAACGTCGAGCTCTTCGACCTCTCCCTGCAGGCCGTGGTGGAGAACCTCCGCACACCGGGGATCGACGGGATCGATCCGGCGATGCGCCAGCTCGTGCTGTTCGATCGCGCCGCCACGGCGAAGGACATGGGAGTCCTGCTCGTCATCGACGAGCATGGCGACATCGCCATCGACGCGCGCGCCCTGCCGCCACGCAAATCGAACTATGCCGACCGCGACTATTTCCTGGCTCACAAGAACCAGACCGGCCTCGGGCTCTATATCGGGCACCCCCTGATCTCGCGGCTGACCGGCCAGCGCATGATTCCGTTCAGCCGGCGCGTCAACAAGCCGGACGGCTCCTTCGGGGGCGTCGTGCTGGGGACGATGAATCTCGCCTACTTTTCCCATCTGTTCGATCAGATCGGTCTGGGACAGGACGGCGCGATCAACCTTTATCTGCGGGATGGGACCCGCATCATGCGGCAACCTTTCGTCGACGCGGATATCGGTGCGAGCCTCGCCGGCACGCCGATCTTCGCGAGATTCACGAGCCAGCGCTCCGGCAACGTCGTGAGGACCTCTGTCCGAGACGGGATCGAGCGATACTACGCCTTTACCCGCATCGCGGACCTGCCCCTGATCCTCAACGTCGCCCTGTCGACGCGTGAGATCGAGGCCGAATGGCGGACCAAGGCCCTGGTCATTGGGGCCGCCGTCCTCACCCTATGCGGATTGGCCATCGCTCTGTCGCTGCTCTTCGGACGGGAACTCGGGCGCCGGGCCGCGATGCAGGTCGAGCTGGCCCGGCTCTCGCGCACGGATCCGCTGACCGGCCTCGCCAACCGCCGTAGCTTCGAGGATGCCCTTGAAGGGGCCGCCAGGGACGCCCGACGCACCGGACTGCCCGTCTCGCTGCTCGTGGTCGATGCCGATCACTTCAAGCGCTACAACGACCGCTACGGGCACGCCGTCGGCGACGAAGTGCTGCGAGAGCTCGCGCGGCGCCTTTCCGCAAGCGTGCATCGGCCGAACGACATGGTCTGCCGCGTCGGAGGCGAGGAATTCGTCCTGCTGCTGCCGGCGACCGATGCGGCCGGCGCGCTGCGTGTCGCGGACGAGGTCCACGAGCAGATGAAGGGCCTGACGGTGCCCTCGGCCGGCATCGGGAGAGGCGCGGTCACGGTGAGCATCGGGGTCGCCTCCGGTATCGACGACCCAGATCTCTTCCGCCGGGCAGATACGGCCCTCTACGAGGCCAAGGCGACCGGCCGGAACCGCACGTGTCGTGCGCCGGAGGCTCCAATCCGTCCGGAAGTCCGCGCTCTCCGGCTGGTGGGAGCCTGACAGGCAGGGCGTTGAGGGCGGCCCCGTCCTCCGTTTTCGGCTGTTGAGCCGATTGGTACATCTGCTACCACCGTGAAGTCCGCTGCCGCGGACGGCCCGGCCGGTGGACGCGGTGATCGAAAAGCTGGACTACCTGCTCGCGCTCTCTCGCGAGGAGCATTTCGGGCGCGCGGCGGAAGCCTGCAACATCAGCCAGCAGACCCTCTCCGCCGGCGTGAAGCAGCTGGAGAACCGCTTCGGCGTGCAGCTCGTGCGGCGCGGCTCGCGCTTCCAGGGCTTCACCCCCGAGGGCGAGCGCGTGCTGGCCTGGGCGCGCCGCATCGTCGCCGATGCCCGCGCCATGCACGAGGACGTCTCCACGCTCAAGCGCGGCCTCGCCGGAACCCTGCGCATCGCCGCCGTGCCAACGGCACTCCCGATGGTCGCCGCCCTGACCACGCCCTTCCGCAAGCGCCATCCCGGCGTGCGCTTCTCCATCGAGTCCACCACCTCTGCCGACATCTTCCAGCTCCTCGATGGGCTCGAGGCCGATGCGGGACTGACCTATCTCGACAACGAGCCGACCGGCCGGGTCATCACCGTGCCGCTCTATACCGAACATTATCGCCTGCTCACGGCGGCCGGCGGACCCTACGACGACCGCGACTCGATCACCTGGGCCGAGGCCGGCCGCGTGCCCCTCTGCCTGCTGACGCCGAACATGCAGAACCGGCGTATCATCGATCAGCAGCTCCGTATCGCCGGGGCCGAGCCGGCACCGACTCTCGAATCCAACTCGATGATCGTGCTGATGACCCATGTGCGCACCCTGCAATGGGCGAGCATCATGCCAGCGATCCTCGCCGACGCGCTCGGGCCGACGGAGGGCGTGCGCTCGATTCCCATCGTCGAGCCTGACCTGACCCACGTCATCGGCCTCGTCGCGCCACGCCGCGAGCCGGCGACACCGATGGTGACGGCGCTGGTCGCCATCGCGCGCACGATCGCGGGTACGCTCGACCAGATGGGCACCGGCGGCCGGCGCAGCTGACGGTAGGGGTGGCTTCGGCCGGCCGCATCCCGGATAAGATCGCATCCGGGATCCACGCCAACGAGAGGATTCGAGCGCCGCGCATGAAGGCCTCCACCCTGTTTCTCGGCTTTACCCTCGTCGTCCTCGTCGCGGCGGCCGGTGGCCTGTGGCAGTCGTTCAGCCCAAGCGCACCGAGGCCTGCCACGCCATCCTCCGTGGCGGAAGCGCCTGCGCTGCAGCCGAAACCGCTGCAGCCCAACCTGGCTGAACCCGCCGAGCCTGGCGTGCGCTCGGTCTATCCCGGCGGACGACCAACGGCGGCTGCGCGGCCAGTTACCCCGGAGAGCGCCCCGCCCTCCCCCACGGAACGGCAAGCTCCGCTAACCGCCCCGGGTCCCGTAGAGGCGGCGCCATCTCCCGAGCAGCAGGCGGCCATGCCGCAGGCCGCGCCGGAGGGAGACGGGATCGACCTGAACTCGGCGCCGGTCGAGGCTCTGAACAGTCTCGGGGCCGGCATGATCGGCAAAACCATCATCGCGAACCGGCCCTACGCCTCGCCGGACGACCTCGTCACGCGGCGCGTGCTCAAGCGGCAGGACTACGAGATCATCAAACCGCACGTGGTCGCTCGGTAGGGCGCGGCCCGTCAGTGCAGGGCGAGCGAGGCGCCAGGGGCTTCGCCGTCCGGAACGGTCGCACCGGATGCAGACAGCCCGAGTGCGTCGGCGGCACGGTGGATGCGGAGCTCGGCCTCGGCGGCACGCCCCTCGAGGGCCTCGGCAAGGCGGCTGCCGGCCTCGACTTGGTCGCGCAGCGCGCGGATCTCAGCCTGCGCCTCCGAAGCAGCGGCCTCGGCTTGGTCCAACTCCGCACGCATGGCCGCGTTCTCATCGGACAGGGCATCGAGCAGCAGGCTCATCTGGGCTGCGCGCGCCTCGGCGTGCTCCGAGCGCTCGTTGGCTGCCCGGACGCGCTCGACGACCAGCGTGAGCAGCCCCAGCAACTCCTGCATCCTGGCCTTCATTGCGGGTCTCCAGCACTCCTCGTTCTCCATGACACGAGCGCCGTGTTGCGGCCAAGCTGTCGCCTCAAAATCGCGCTTTAGCGCCGGATTGGGTTGCACTGCGGCGTCGAATGGCTAAGCTTCTGCTGTGCTCCGGCGCTTTCGAAACCGATTCGATGGGGATCGGCGATCGGGACGATGTATCCGAAGCAGCACCGCGCCGACCGGCGCCGCGCGATCCTGGACCTTAACTTTCGCCAGGCTCGCAACCGGCCTTTTTGGCTGAAATCACCATCCCGACGCGTCGGATGAAACCCGGCGCGCGCAACAAGCATTAACGCTCACCGCCCGAACGCGTCCGCGAGTTTGGGACGACCTTCGCGCGCGACATGCGTGTCGCGAGCATTTCCGAAGCACGTGCTTTGAAACTCACCGACGGTGCTTCGGCGTGAGGGGAGAAGCCACGAGGCACATTCGCCGGACGGGTCACGACCCGCCTCGCCACTGTATCCGCGTTTCAGAACCGCCGAGACTTCCCGAACCAAGGAGCCCCCATGCCCCTTCATTCCCGACGTCTTCTGTCCAAGGCAGCGCTCGCCATCGAGGGCCGGATTTCGATCAAGCAGAACACCACCCGCGACTGGCCGCGGGACCATGCCCGCCTGCGGGTGCTCGAGCGCAGGGGCAACCTTCGCTGGGTCGGCACGCAGGCCGGCCCGCATCTCGGCGGCACCTACGCCGTCTGGCAGATCACCGACGAAGGCCGTACCCGCGTGGCCACCTGGGAGCCGGACAGTATCGAGATCGGCTGATCCGGCCGGATCAGGCCGGCGCCATCGCGGGCGTCTTGACCGGCGAGGATCGGAAGAGGGCCGTGCAAGCCGTGTCGCGGTGCATGCTGAGGATCGAGGCCCGGTCGAGATCCGGGTTCTCGGCGAGCACGCGGCGGACGTCCTCGACGACCTTCTGGTAGCGCACCGGATCGTAATCCTTCTCCAGCGGGCTGACGGCGATATAGGCCTCGACGACGAGAATGCGTTCGCAGCGATCATGGTCGAGTTCGACCGCGACCCAGGCGGATTTGATCAGGCGATTGGCAGCAAGCATGGGCAGACCTCCGAATTGGGCCCACTTCTGTGGCGGGCTCGTTTTCGGAGCATGAACCCTGCCGGTGCAGGTGCCAAGGCCCGCGAGCCGGCCGACCCGCCGAATTCGCGAATCACCTCGTCGGCACAACGAAAACGGCCCGCTTCGAAACGCGAAGCGGGCCGTTTGCTGCAATCCGGGACGAGATCAACGGGCCGGAACCGACCTTACCTGGTTGAAGGCGACGACGTTGTCGTTGCTGGACCCACCGTTGTCCCGGACGGCGTCGTCCTTCGCCGCGTTGCCCTGATTGATCCAGCGAACCACCTTGTCGTCGCTATGTCGGCCCAGGCGGCGGCTACGTTGGCGCGCGGCCCAAGCCGGTAACGTCTCACTGTGTCGCATCGGTTTTCCCCTCAAGTACGAAAAGGAGAAAGCACGCAGGCCAACAAGTTTCATCACCCATTTGGGGGATGCGGGCGCACCATGGACGTGCATCGGGCCATCAAAACCGCCTTGCGCCAACGATTTGCTGCCGAATTCGGCGAGCGTGTTCGCAACGGACACTGTCCCGCGATCAGCGGCGGTGACGCGTGATGCCGAAGCGTGGACGGCCCGACCGTCTGAGCTTGGACAGAGCCGACGGTCCGCCGCGGAAATAATCCGGAATCATTGGCGGCGTAGCGTCAAATCACGACGCGTCCCGAGATCCCCCCAGTCGGGTCGTGGAGTGGTCGGCGGACCCGACGAAGCCCCGGCTTCGCCGGTCCGCCGACTCCGCTTTTCAGCCCTGCATCGCCGCATCGATCCCGGCCGATCTCAGACCTGCTCTCGCGCAGAAGCCTGATCGGGCCCGACGGACGGTTGGTCGCCTCAGGCGCCCGGTGCTTCTTCTGACGTTAGTCCGAGTCTCCGTCCGGCTCCGCTTCGATCGTCAGCGTGTCGAGGGTGAAGGTGCCGTCGTCTTCCAGAGCGAAATAGCTGCGCACGGATTCGGGCGCACGCTGCTGCAGGCGGCGGATCGTGTCGGCATCGTCGTCCAGCGTTCCCATCCGGGCGATCCAGCTCGCGTAATCCAGACGCAGGCGGCGCAGCGTCTCGTGGCCCGGCACGAAGCCGGCCTGCGCCAGCATCGCGCGCCATTGCGAGGGTGCGTAATTGTGGCCATGCGAGGGGTCACGCAGCAGCTCCCAACTCTGCAGATGCGTGTCGAACAGCGGGTTCTCCGGCGCGGCCGTGTCGATCATCACGAGCCGGCCCCGCGGAGAGAGCACGCGGCGCGCCTCGGTGAGCGCGGCGACGAGATCGGTCCAGTGGTGGGCGCTGAAGCGCGACACGACGAGGTCGAAGCTCTCATCACGGAAGGGCAGGGCCTGCACGGTGCCCTGCTGGGTGCGGATGTTGGCGAGGCCACGCCGCACCGCCTCTTCGGACACCGCCGACAGCATCGCGGGCGAGAGATCGAAGGCGGTGACGGAGCGGACATGCGGCGCAATGGCGTAGGTGGCATGCCCCCCGCCGCAGCCGAGATCGAGCGCGGCGGCGTCCGGGGTCGCGCGGGCCAGCTCGGCGAGCTGGGCGAGATCGTCGCCGGCGGCATGGGCCGCGCTCGTCACGTAGTCCGCGGCGCGGGCTTCGAATTGCCCGGTGACGTTGGCCTCATGCCCTGCCATGGCCTGCTCCTCAGGTTTTCGGGATCTCAGCCGCGATGAGTTCCGGCAGAGGCGCTAATCGCGAGAGCCGGATCGCGATCAGCAATGCCAGAACGTAGAGCCCCGCGAAGAAGCCCGCCACACCGGGCCAGCCGGCATGGGCGAAGAACCAGCCCCCCGTCGTGCCGAGCACCGACGAGCCGAGATAGTACAGGCAGAGATAGATCGACGAGGCCTGGGCCCGGTCGGTCATGGCGCGCCGCCCGATCCAGCTCGAAGCCACCGAATGGGCGCCGAAGAAGCTCACCGTCACAACGACGATGCCGGCGATGATCAGGACGAGGTGCGAGGACAGGGTGAGCGCGATGCCGGCGAGCCCGAGCAGGATGGCGAGCCACAAGACCCGGCGCCGCCCGAGCCGGCTGGCGATCTCGCCGGTGATGGCCGAGCTCGCGGTGCCGGCGAGATAGACCACGAAGATCGCGCCGATCGCCGTCTGGCTGAGCGAGTAGGGCGGCTCGAGCAGGCGGAAGCCGATGTAGTTGTAGACGCAGACGAACCCGCCCATCAGCAGGAAGGATTCGCAGAAGAGCCAAGGCAGCCCGGCATCCTTGAAATGATGCCCGAAGCTCGCCGGCACCTCGCGCCAGCGCATACGATGCGCGTTGAAGTGCCGTGAGGCGGGCAGGGCGAACTGGAAGGCGAAGGCCGCCAGCAGCGCCAATCCGCCGATCAGCCCCAGTCCGAGCCGCCAGGAGGCATGGTCGGCGATGATGCCGGCGATGAGCCGGCCAACCATGCCGCCGAGCGCATTGCCGCCGATCAGGAGGCCCATGGAGAGGCCGATGGCGCGCCCGTGCATCTCTTCGCTGAGATAGGCCATGGCCACCGCGGGCAGGCCGCTCGCGGCGATGCCGGTCAGGGCGCGCAGGACGAGGAAGCCATGCCAGCTCGGCATCATCACCGCGGCGATAGTGAGCAGGGCGGACAGGAACAGCGAAGCCGCCATCACCGGCTTGCGGCCCCAGACCTCGGAAAGCGGGCTCACGATCAGCAGCGAAATCGCAAGCGTCGCGCAGGGCAGGGAGAGGGCGAGGCTGCTCTCGGCCGGCGAGACCGAGAAAGCATCGGCGAAGACCGGCATCAGCGGCTGCACGCCGTAGAGAACGGCGAAGGTCGAGAAGCCGGCGGCGAAGAGGGCGAGGGTGGTGCGACGGAATTCCGGCGTCCCGGCTTCGATCAACCGGTGCCCCACCTCTCCGTCCATAGCCTCAAAAACCCTTCGTCCGCGTCGCGTCCCGCGCCCCAGCCAGAGCCGGACACGGTCATCGGTATAGGACTCAAATGTTTCCCATACCCGTCACGGTCAGGTGAGGACGCACAGATCCGCCCTGTCGCATCCGCATGCGAAAGATCCCGCCCGCATCGGCTGCGGACGGGATCCGGTGTCTCAGCGCGGCGGGGGCGGCGGCGGTGAGCCGCCCTGCTGGCCCTGGTCTGCCTGCTGCTGCAGGAGCGGCGTGATCCGGCGCACCGTGACGCGGCGGTTCTCGCGGTTGGCCTCCTGCGTGTTCACCTTCAGGTACTGCTCGCCGTAGCCCTGGGTGGTCAGGTTCTCCGGCGGCACCTGGAAGTTCTGCGTCAGGATGGTGGCCACCGACTGCGCGCGGCGGTCCGAGAGCGAGAGGTTGTCGATGTCGGCGCCCACCGCATCGGTGTAGCCCTCGATTAGGAAGACCTCCTGCGGGTTCGCCTGCACCGCCTGATTGATCGCATCGGCGATGTTCTTCAGCTGGCGGCCCTGCTCCGGCGTCACCGTGAACGAGCCGGAGTCGAATGTGATCGTGTTGATATCGACGCTCGGCATGCGGGCGCGTAGCTGCGGGCTGTAGCGCACCTGGTCGAGTGAGTAGCGCCGGTCGATCGCGGTCACCGGCGGCGCCGTGAGCGCCCCGTAGACGGCGCGGGCATCGGCCCGGTCGTAATCGACCACGTAGCGGTCCCGTGGGATCCGGATGTCCGGCGGCGGCAGGTCGACCACGTCGTCGTAGATCGGACGCGGGCCGCCGGGGCCGTAGCCGTTGTTGATGATGATCACCTCGCGGCCGTCGCGGAAGCGGCGGTAGCGCCGGACGAGGCGGCCGTCGTCATCCACCACGGTGACGATCTGCTCGCCGCCGGGACGATCGATATAGCTGTAGGTCTCATTGCCGCGCCGCTCGCTGCGATAGGCGCGCCGGTCGAGGTCGCGGAAGCGCTCGTTCTCGTCGTGGCGGATGTAATAGTTGTCGCGGTCGCGCACGATGATGCGGCCCGGCTCGCGGTAATAGTTGCGGCCGTCGACGTTGTACTCCTGGCGGTCGCGGCGGATCCGGTCGTAGTCGCGGATCTCGTCGTCCTCGCGGCTGTCACGGAAGCCGCCAGGGATATAGCCGGGGGCGCCGGGCCGGTTGAAGCCGCCTCGCCGGTCGTCGCCGTATCGCCCATCGCCCCGGCGGTCGTTGTCGAAGCCAGGACCGCCTCGACCGTCACGGCCGACGCCGCCCGGTTGCTGCCCAGGTTGGAGCTGGTTCTGCTGGAGCTGATTGGGCTGCTGGCCCGGCTGGGTCTGGCCCGGCGGCAATTGGCCAGGCTGCTGCTCACGCCGGAACTGGTTCGGATCCTGGCCTGGCTGGACGCCCGGCTGGGCTCCTGGCTGACCCGGCGGGGCAGCGTTCGGCTGTTGGCCCTGCGGCGTGAACGGCCGTCCCGGCACGCCTGGACGTTGGTTCGGGGCCGCGGGCGCTGCGCCGGGTGCCGTCCCGGGCTGCGTAACACCCGGCTGGGTCTGGCCCGGCGGTGTCACGGCATTCGGCTGCGCCGGTTGCTGACGGTTCTGCTGTGCGGGCACCTCCGGACTGGCCGGACGCTGGGGCTGCGGCGTCGTGGGTGGCGTGGCGCCCGGTTGCGTCGGCGCATCCGGTGCGCGGCGCTGGGCCGGTGCAGGCGCCGTCTGAGGCTGAGCAGCCGGTGGTGTGGTCGGACGTGTCGGCGCCGTGCGGGAGGGCTCCTCGCTCGTCGGTGGCGTCGGCCTGGTTGGCTGAGTGGGCGGGGTCGGCCGCTCGGGCGTCTGGCGCTGAGCCGGCGGGGTAGCACGCTCGGGTGCTTCACGGGCTGCCGGAGCCTGCTTCGGCTCGGGGCGTTCGCGTGCAGCCGGCGCTTCAGGCTTCTCGCGAGTTGCGGGCGCTTGCCGCGGTTCGGGACGCTCGCGGGACGAAGGCGCCTCCGGCCGTTCGCGGGCTGCCGGGGCCTGCCGTGGCTCGGGGCGCTCACGGGCCGCCGGCGCTTCGGGACGTTCACGGGCTGCGGGAGCCTGTCTCGGCTCTGGACGTTCTCGGGCTGCCGGCGCCTCGGGCCGTTCGCGGGCCGCACCGCCGCCCCGCTCGCCCGCGCCACCACCGCGCTCAGCTCCACCTCCGCGACCGCCGCGTGGACCTTCCTCGCCAAGCTGTGCCAGCTCCATCCGTGCAGAAGTGCCCTCGTTCGGTGAACGCGCCTGCACCGGCACGGCCAGAAGGAGGGTCGGCAGCATGGTGCCTGTCAGGAGCAGCGAGCGGGTCATCCGCATTCAGTGAGCCTCGTCCATAGTCGTCGAAACGCGATCGGCGGGTCCGAACGGCGTCGGGCCGATATGGTTCCGAAAACCGAGGCGTCAAATCGCAGCGGAGCGCCGTCCGGCGCCGCCGAACGACTTCGCTTCCGACGAAACTCTTTGGTGTCAGATAGTTAGAGTACCCGTAAGACGGGTGGCTCGCGCGACGAATTAGGCTGCCAGTGCCAAGGCCGAATCGGCCTTCAGGGCGTCCCGGTCCGAGCCGGTATTGGGATCATCGACGGCTCGATCACGCGCACGGCCGTGCGATCCGCATTGGCCTTGGCGACCGCCGCCGAGGCGTCGGCCGGACCGGCCGTCCCGGTGGCGGTGACATCGCCCGCGGTCTCGCCGGTGGCACCATTGCGGCTGGCCGCGTCGGCCGCCAGGGTCGCGGCGGTCTTGTCTGCCCGTCCAACGAGGGTCAGGCGGACCTTCGGCGGCCGCGACAGACGCTCGGCCTGCATCGGGGTGACGAAGATGTCGCCCTTGTGCCGGAACAGCATGCTCTCGGCCTTGGCGAGCGACTGCGCCCAGCCCTTGCCTTCCTGCTTGCAACTGCAGCTCGGCTCGAAGCTGGTGCGGAATTTGAAGGCGGTCGCCAGCGCCGTGTAGGCACGGTTGCCCTTGACGGTCGCCGCCGAGCGCAGGGCCTCGTCGCCCTCCGGCATCGAATAGGCGACGGCCTGAGTGCCCGGGCAGAGCGCCTGGCACATCTCGTCGGCCCCGCCCCGCCCGTCGGGTAGGTTGTTCATCGGGAAGTAGGAGCCGTCGCAGGTCTTGACGCAGATGACCTTGTGGCCGCCGCGCGCCGTCTGCTGGAGTGGCGAGCCGTCGGATGGCACGTCGAGCGTGTTCGTGCAGGCGGTGCCGATGGCGGCAACGAGCTGGCGCCGACGGGCCGCGACGACCTCGCCATTCTGTGCGCCATAGCCGGCATTGAGCGCCTTGATGCGCTGCTCGACGGCACCGCACTGGGGCGGGCGTGTATCGAAGAACAGGAACCGGCCGCCTTCGCAGTTCAGCGAGCGGTAGTAGGATTGAAGCCGGCCGATCTCGCTCTGCAGGGCGCGTTGCGTGGAGCCGTTATCGGTCAGGCTTGCGAGCTCGGCCTTGTAGCGTTGGCAAGCGTAGGGGTTCGCCGAAGCCGGCAGCACCGTTCCCAGCGTGAGCATGGCAGCCACGGCGGCGACGTGGCGACGGAGCTTCGAGGCGATCAGCGGCATGGCAGGAACGCGATGAGTGTCACGGAAAGGCGGTACCGGCTCGTTAGGAATCGGGGCGCAGCCGTGTCGACTGGCATACTTGTTAGCCCCCCTCGCGCGGCGGCGACAGGCACACCACATCGTTACGGCCAAGTTTGGGAGGGAATGGTTCGATGATGTGGCGAACGGGCACCATGCAGTTTGGAATGGCTCTGGTCACGGTGGTGGGCATGGCCGTCTCGACCGCGCCCGCTCGGGCAGACGACCCCGACCGGATCTTCGACAAGTCGACGGTCTGGCGCCCTCTGACGCCCAACGACAAGCTGGTCGTCTACGGGATCGACGACCCCGCCGTGGGCGGCGTCGCCTGCTGGTACACGCAGCCGGAGAAGGGCGGCATCAAGGGCACGCTCGGGCTCGCCGAGGACGTCTCCGACATCTCTCTCGCCTGCCGCCAGACCGGGCCGGTGCAGTTCAAAGAGAAGTTCAAGCAGGGCGAGGTGGTGTTCAGCGAGCGCCGCTCGCTGATCTTTAAGTCGATGCAGATCGTGCGCGGCTGCGACGTGAAGCGCAACACGCTGATCTACATGGTCTATTCGGATCGGGTGATCCAGGGCTCGCCGAAGAACTCGACGTCGGCCGTGCCGCTGATGCCCTGGGGCACTGAGCCGCCGCCGAAATGCGCGGAGTTCGTCAAAGGGTGATCAGGCCACGCGTGCCGATCATTTCCGTCATTCCGGGTCCCGCTTCGCGGCTCCGGAATGGCGTCAATCACTCGTGCGATTGAAAATTCAATCCTGGCAGGTGATGCGGATCGGGCGGTCGGCGGCCTGCCGCACCGGGATCGCGTCGATGGCGCCCGTATATTCGTCGCGCTCGGCGACGCCGTAAGAGGCGGCAGAGGCGAAGCCCTGCGACTCGCACCAGGCATTGGCGACGACCTGACCACACTCGCTCTTGCCGTTGGTGAGGCACTCGCCGGTGCCGTAGCCATCGTTGGACGGGATCAGGAAGGCCTTCTCGACATGCTGGGCAGCGTTGCCAGTCTCATCGGCAAGAGCCGGTGCGGTTGAGACCAGGGCAAGTGCGAGGAAGGCAGCGGCCTGAAGGCGCATGGTCGGGACCTCGAAAATCGGATGACGCGATTGCGGAGTGTTCTGACGGCTCGGTAAACAAAGGCTTCACGCTGCCGCTCACAGTCGAGTGAGCGGCGACGATCGACCGGCAGGTTGTCGAATCGATCACGCTTTTGGGGTACCGGATGCGGGCGGCCCAAACCGTCGCCCTTGCGCCACAGCCGGCTCGGGGCAATGGGGCGGGACGAAGGCGAACGAGACCGTGCCGCGAGGCCGGCCGGACTCGGAAAGCGTCAGGACACAACGGGATAGGGGCCCTGCCCGGCGCCGTCGGCGATCGGGGAGGTGGCTCCGGACGAAATGGACACCGATGGCGCCGATGTTGCGGCTCTACAACACGCTGACACGCGAGAAGACGCCTTTTGCGCCGATCGATCCGGGCAATGTGCGCGTCTATGCGTGCGGCCCGACGGTCTACGACGCGGCCCATATCGGTAACGCGCGGCCGATCATCGTCTTCGACCTGCTCTTCCGGCTGTTGCGCCACCTCTATGGTGAGGCACACGTCACCTACGCCCGAAACGTCACGGACGTGGACGACAAGATCAATGCGCGCGCCGCCGAGCGCGGCATCACGATCCGCGAACTGACCGACGGCACGCTCAGCGTCTTCCATAAGGACGTTCGCGATCTCGGCGTGCTGATGCCGGAGGACGTGAACGTGCCGGGCGAGCGACCGTGCTTCCTCGAGCCGCGGGCCACCGACCACATCGCCGAGATGATCACCATCATCGAGGGGCTGGTCGCGGCCGGACATGCCTATGTCGCCGAGGACCACGTGCTGTTCGACGTGCCCTCGATGCCGGATTACGGGAGCCTCTCGAAGCGCCCGCTCGACGAGATGGAGGCCGGTGCGCGTGTCGAAGTGGCGCCCTACAAGCGCTCGCCCCTCGATTTCGTGCTCTGGAAGCCTTCGAAGCCGGGCGAGCCGTCGTGGCCCTCACCCTCGGGGATCGCCGCACCTGGCCGCCCGGGCTGGCACATCGAGTGCTCCGCGATGTCGTGGAAGCATCTGGGAAAGACCTTCGACATCCATGCCGGCGGCATCGACCTGATCTTTCCGCATCACGAGAACGAGGTGGCTCAGTCGCGCTGCTGCTTCGACACACCGGTCATGGCGAACGTCTGGATGCACAACGGCTTCCTCCAAGTGGAGGGGGAGAAGATGTCGAAATCGCTCGGCAACTTCATCACCATTCGCGAGGTGCTAAACGACTGGCCGGGCGAAGTCGTGCGTCTCGCGATGTTGAAGACGCATTATCGGCAGCCGATCGACTGGACCGTGCGGGGGCTGGAGGAAGCCAGCAGGACGCTCGACCGCTGGTACGAGATCGTGGGCGACACTTTGCCGGCTCGTGACGTGTCGGCTGCGGTGCTGGAGCCTCTTCTCGACGACCTCAACACGGCTGCGGCTCTGGCCGAATTGCATCGCCTCGACGATCCGGCCTCGTTGAAGGCCGGCGCGGGTCTTCTCGGCCTGCTCGGGCAGACCAAGAGCGACCGCGCCCAGGCCAGTGTCCAGGCGGCTGGCATCGACGTTGCGGCGGTCGAAGGTCTGATCGAGGGGCGCCGCGCGGCGCGAGCGGCCAAGGACTGGGCCGCCTCCGACCGGGCACGCGACGCCCTCACGGCGATGGGCGTCGCGGTGAAGGACAGCAAGGACGGCACGACGACGTGGAGTGTCATCAAGTAGGCGGTCGTGCCACACCCGGCGTTGCGGGGGTCGCAGCGCGATGACGAAGGAGGGCGTTCTTAGAGCCGCTCCCTGACCAGCGCCTCTCCCTCCGGGGAGGGCGCGCGTTTGGCCACCGCATCCCGCAGCATCCCGACGACGTCAGCCGGATCGGTCGCGACGAGGAAGGCCGGATCCAGCCCTGGCCGCAGGAAGCCGTGACCGCGCATGTGATCGAGCAGCGTCAGCAGCGGGTCCCAGAAGCCGTTGATCGAGAGCAGCAGGATGGGCTTGGCGTGCTGGCCGAGCTGCGCCCAGGTCATCTGCTCGATCAGCTCCTCCAGGGTGCCGATGCCGCCGGGCATCGCCACGAAAGCGTCGGCGCGATCGAACATCAGCTTCTTGCGGGTATGCATATCGCCGACGACCACGGTCTCCTGGATGTCGTCGAGCATGCGCTCGCGCGACTTCAGGAAGTCCGGGATGATCCCGGTCACATGGCCGCCGGCCTGCAGAGCGGCATGGGCCACAGTGCCCATCAGCCCGACATTGCCGCCGCCATAGACAAGGTTGATCCCCGCCTCGCCCAGAGCGCCGCCGACGGTGACGGCCGCCTCCTTGAAAGCCGGGTCGCCACCGAAGCCCGAACCGCAATAGACGCACACTGAATTCAGTTGCACGCGCCTGCCTCCCCCCATCCCGTGAGATCGGCGCCAGTCTTGGCCGCCGCGAGATCCCAATCCTGCTGGGACTGAACGGACGAGATCCGCCCAACCCCTCGGTATTCGCCCCCTTGGGCGCTCCCGTGCCTTGGTGTTCCTGTCATGTTCAGTAATATGCCATGAGATTTAGACGGGTTGTCGACAGACCCGCGCGGGCAGCGGCATCGCCGCGGCTGGCTGAGGGAGTGGAGCACGATGACGGCGGGTATGGGACGGATGGTGGCCCTCGCCGGCACGGGTTTGGTGGTCGGGCTCGCCATCGTCGCGACATTCTTTGGCGGTGGAGACCTTCTGAAGCGCATCCGGGGTGCCCAGTCACCGACCGAGACATCCCGATCGGCGGCCGACCTGCCGAAGACCGGCACCACCACCGCGCCCAAAGCTCCCGGTGACCAAGCCGCCATCGAGTCGGGCAGGGATGCTCTTGCCGGTCCCGGCGAGGCCTCGCAAGCGGAAACCCGCCAGGGCGACGACAAGACGCCGAAGTTCGACATCCTGCGCGTCGAACCCTCGGGCGACGCGGTCCTGGCCGGCCGCACCACGCCGAAGGCGGCGATCGAGCTGCGGCGCGACAACCAGACCGTCGCTCGCGTCATCGCGGACGAGTCCGGCCAGTTCGCGATCGACAGCCTCTCTCTCCCCCCCGGCAACAGCGAGTTGACCCTTCGCAGCACCACGCCCGACGGCAACATCGTCGAGGGCAAGGCGAGCGCAGTGGTGGTAATCGACAAGGACAGGAAGGCGCAGCCGCTCGTCGCCGTCAGCGAACCCGACAAGCCGACCCGTGTCCTCTCGATGCCTGGTCCGGTCGCCGAGGCCAGCAAGGAGGCTGCCGAGGCCTCGGGATCGAATGCGACGCCGCCCGCCATTCCTTCGCAAGAGGATGCGGCGTTGCCGGGAGCGGCCGCCTCCGCGCAGGCCGCACCGGTGAAGATCGTCAGCGTCGATGCGCAGGACGGCGGACGCCTGTTCGTTTCCGGGCAGGGCGCCGCCTGGGCCTCATTGCGCCTCTATCTCAACGATACTTTGGTCGCCTCGGGGAAGGCCGGCGCGGATGGCCGCATCGCCTTCACGATCGGGCGCGGCGTGAAGCCCGGCGGTTATCAGATCCGGCTAGACCAGGTGGAATCCGACGCCGGCAAGGTCGGCAACCGGGCGCAGGTCGCCTTCACCTTCCCAACGCAGCTCGCCGCGAAGGAGCCTGGAAAGACCACATCGAAGGATCAGGCCCAGCCCAAGGCGAAGCCGGCGGCTCCGGCGACGGGCAGTGCGGAGAAGCCGGCATCTGCGCCGAAGACCGCGGCCGCAACCGAGACACCGAGCGTGGCCGGGGCAGGGCGCCCGGACAAGACGATGCCGTCTCGGGAGGCCAACCGTCGCACCGCCGAGGCCCTGGCGCCGACGCTGCCCGACGCAGCCAAAACCCCGGCAGCCGACGCCAAGGCAGCAACCGCCCCCTCATCCGCGCTCGGCTCCGCCAGTGCGCCAATGGAACTGGCTGAGAAAGCCGCACCGGCCCCGTCCGACCAGGCCGCCGCCGTGTTCGTTCCGGAGATCGAGACCGCGAAGATCATTCGCGGCGACAATCTCTGGCAGATCAGCCGGAAGAGTTACGGCGACGGCAAGCGCTACACGGTGATCTACGAGGCGAACCGTGACCAGATCCGTGATCCGAACCTGATCTATCCCGGCCAGATCTTCGTGATGCCGAAGGATGCGCCCGCGGCCGACCAGCAGGCGCCGAACCGCGGCTGACGGCTGCCGCATTGCAGGGCTGAGCCTCGCGGCGGCTGCGCTCTCGCGTGACCGCCCCTATATGCGGGGCCAACCCCCGCCTCGTAAGAACGCTTCCAAATGACAGCTTCCCCCGCCCCTGCGGCGGAGAACGCCCCGGCCGCGCAGCAGCGACCGGGGCTGCTCGCCACCTATCGCCGACTCTGGCCCCATCTCTGGCCGGCCGGAAGGCCGGACCTGCAGCGGCGCATCTTCATCGCCTTCGCGCTGATCCTCGTGGTCAAGCTCGTGACGATGGTGATGCCCTTCACCTTCAAATGGGCGACGGACGCCCTCGTCGCCGCCATCGGCGGCAATCAGGCCGGGCACGGCGAAACGGCGTCCACCGGCATCTGGGCGATCCCAGCGGCGATGATCGCCCTCTATGGCGGCTCGCGCATCGCGATGGCGGGGCTGACACAGATCCGCGATGGGCTGTTCGCCAAAGTGGCGATGCACGCCGTCCGGCGGCTGGCGCTCCGCACCTTCGCGCACATGCACCGGCTCTCGCTGCGCTTCCATCTCGAGCGCAAGACCGGCGGCCTCACCCGCGTGCTGGAACGCGGCCGCTCCGGCATCGAGGAGCTGTCGCGCCTCATGGTGCTGACGCTGGTGCCGACCATTGTCGAGCTGGTGCTGGTCCTCGGCCTGCTCACCTGGGAGTTCGACTGGCACTACTCGGCGGTCGTCGCCGTCACCATCGCCGCTTACCTCGTCTACACATGGAAGGCGACGGAGTGGCGCATCGGCATCCGCAAGCGGATGAACGCCTCCGACACAGACGCCAACACCAAGGCGGTCGACTCGCTCCTGAACTACGAGACGGTGAAGTATTTCGGCGCCGAGGCCCGCGAGACCGAGCGCTACGACGTCTCGATGGCGAAATACGAAAAGGCATCGACGCAGACCTACGTCTCGCTCGCCGTGCTCAATGCGGGGCAGGCGATCATCTTCACCCTCGGCATGACCTGCGTGATGTGGCTCGCCGCGCGGGACATCATGGCCGGGCGCGCCACGATCGGCGGCTTCGTTCTGGCCAATACCATGCTGGTGCAGCTCGCCATCCCGCTGAACTTCGTCGGCATGATCTACCGCGAGATCAAGCAAGCACTCATCGACATCGACGACATGTTCCGCATCCTCGACCAGAACCCCGAGATCGCGGACCGGCCCGGCGCGCCAAGCCTCGCCATCGCAAACGGCAGCGTGCGCTTCGAGGACGTGCGCTTCGCCTACAACCCGAGCCGACCGATCCTGCGCGGCGTCTCCTTCGAGGTGCCGGCCGGGCGTACCGTCGCCATCGTCGGCCCGTCGGGCGCCGGCAAGTCGACGCTCTCGCGCCTGCTCTTCCGGTTCTACGAGCCGCAGGGAGGGCGCATCCTCATCGACGGCCAGGACATCGCCGGGGTCCGGCAGGACAGCTTGCGCGCGGCCATCGGCATGGTCCCGCAGGACACCGTGCTGTTCAACGACACCATCGGCTACAACATTCGCTACGGCCGCTGGGACGCGAGCGAAGCCGAGCTACGCGAGGCTGCCCGCTCGGCCCAGATCGATCGCTTCATCGAGAGCCTGCCCGAGGGCTACGACACGCCGGTGGGCGAGCGCGGGCTGAAGCTGTCCGGGGGCGAGAAGCAGCGCGTCGCCATCGCCCGTACGATCCTCAAGGCACCGCCGATCCTCGTCCTCGACGAGGCGACCTCGGCGCTCGATTCCTTCACGGAGCGCGAGATCCAGACCGCCCTTGATCGGGTCAGCCGCGGCCGCACCACGCTGGTGATCGCGCACCGCCTCTCGACCGTGGTCAATGCCGACGAGATCCTGGTGCTCGACCATGGCCGCATCGTTGAGCGTGGAAGCCACCTGACGCTTCTCGGCCGCGGGGGTGTCTACGCCGCCCTCTGGAACCGCCAGCGCCAGGAGGACGAGGCCCGCGAGGCGCTGGAGCACGCGGAGGAAGAAGCTGACGAGGACGAACGCGTTCTCGAGGTTGCGGCGCCTTAACCATATCCGCGGTATCGATGAGCCGACGGCCCGATCTTGGCCGTCGGGAGATTGCCAGCGTGATCCTGCGGCTCGTCGTTACTCTGGCTTTGGCCTGGCTGATGCCGCTCGGTGCCGAGGCTGCGCCCCGTTCGCGCATCGCCAAGGACGACGGTGCCGCGAAGATCGTGCTCTACGACTCGCTCTGCGACGAGGACAACTCGCTCGAATGCCTCATCGCCGAGATCGGCTGCACCGGCCCGGGCGACTTCTTCGCGACGGCGTTCAACCTCGATCCCAAGCAGACGGCTGCCGTGTTCGACAAGGCCGCGGGCAAGGGCAGTGTCTCGGTCGGCGGCCAGAGCTGGTCCCTGCACGTCACCAAGGTCGCCTTGTCCGACTATACCTTCAATTGGGACGTCACCGGCGTCAGCCTGGAGAAGGCGCGCGAAATCTGGGTCGCGATCTGGAGCGCTAACGAGGTTCGGCTCCAGGCGGGACCGAAGAAGGTCACGCTCCGGCGCAGCGATGTCGCCGAGGATGATTTTCGCGCGGTGGTGAGCACCTGCGGGGCGGCGCAGTGAGATCACCGTCACTCCCGATTCTCGCTTTCAGCGAGCCCCGGAGGGACGACAGACGCAGAGCTATTCCAAGGCGCTGATCCCGTAGCGCAGCCAGACCGTGCCGCCGTCGAGCGGCTCGCAGCTCTTCAGCTCCAGCCGGCGGGTTTTCGCCAGAGTCTCGTCTTCCGTGCCCTCGATATCGAACACGGCCGGCGTTCCTTCGAGCCCATCGACGGCGGGCACCAGCAGCAGGCTCAACTCGTCAACCACCCCGGCCTTCAGCATCGAGCCGTTGATGCCACCGCCGCCTTCGAGGAGGAGCCGCGCGATCCCGAAATGGCGGCGCAGCTTCTGCAGGGCCAGCGGAAAATCGACCTCGCTTGCGCCAGCGAGGATGTAGGACTGGCCGCCGGCCCGCAGGCGCCACAGATGGTCGTCCGCGACGCGTTCCGTGAGCACGACGACGACGTGGTCGCCTTCGATGTCGTTGCGGGCACCCCAGTCCATTGCACCGCGGGCATCGAGCGCAACGGCGTAGCCGGAGGCATCCTTGCAGGCGATGTGGTCCTCACGGTCGATCGGCTGGCCGGCATCGGGCTGCTTCCCCAGCGGCTTCGCGCTGTCGGCGTAGCCCTGCATGGTGATGCGGCCGCACATCCAGGCATCGCCTTCGAGGCGCTTGTGGATCGTCTCGTAATGGTCGTCGGCATCGAGGGTCGTCCAGCGCCTCACCTTGATCCGGCCGTCGACCGAACTGGTCATGTGACAGATGACATAAGGGCGTTCGTTGGCGGCCATGCGGGTTCTTTTTCGGGCGAGGGGTCGGAGCCGGTAATTGGGCCGCACACGCGCGATCGCCAGGGCAGGGCGCATGTTTGCAACCCTGCCCATCCGCGCTATCGACGTGCGCCCTCTGCAACGGGCCCATCAAGGGAAACCGAATGTCCGACCTGACGCTCGCCTCGGCCCAGACCCTCGTCGCCACTGCCCTCCAGGTGGCCCGCGAGCGGAACCTGAAGCCGCTCTGCGTCGTGGTCTATGACGGTCGTGGCGCCTTGAAGAGCCTCGCCGCGGAGGACGGGACCTCGCTGCGCCGGGGCGAGATCGCCCGGGGCAAGGCGAACGGCGCGCTGGCGCTCGGGCTTGGATCGCGAGCGATTTCGAAGCGGGCCGAGGAGCAGCCGCATTTCGTCGCCGCCGTCAGCCATGTCGTCGGTCCGGATGCCCTGGTGCCAGTGCCGGGCGGCGTACTGATTCGCGACGGGGAGGGCCGGGTCGTCGGCGCCGTCGGCATCTCGGGCGACACCTCCGACAACGACGAGATCTGCGCCGTCGCCGGCATCGAGGCCGCAGGGTTTCGCGCCGATACCGGCGCCTGAGCCGCGCCGGATGCATCCGCGTCCGTCTCTGTGAGCGCACGGGCATGAGCATCGCCCGACGCTCCTGGCTGAAGGGCAGCGCAGCGCTCGGCCTCTCGCTCGGCACGCCGGCGCGCGCTGGGACGACATTGTATCGACGCGGCAACGATGCCGACCCCGAGACGCTCGATCCGCATAAGACCTCGACGGTGGCGGAGGCGCACCTGCTGCGCGATCTCTTCGAGGGCCTGCTCACCTACGACAATCGCGGCAGGCTGATCCCGGGCGCCGCCGCAAGCTGGACGGTCTCGGACGACCGCCTGACCTATACCTTCACCTTGCGGGACGATGGCCGCTGGTCGAACGGCGATCCGGTAAAGGCAGAGGATTTCGTCTTCGGCCTGCGCCGCATGCTCGATCCGAAGACAGGCGCTCGCTACGCCGAAGTTCTCTATCCGATCCGCGGTGCGGCGGCAGTGAACCG
This sequence comes from Methylobacterium sp. C25, assembly GCF_021352225.1. GTDB lineage: Bacteria > Pseudomonadota > Alphaproteobacteria > Rhizobiales > Beijerinckiaceae > Methylobacterium. The sequence continues at coordinate 940,828 of NZ_JAAUVI010000001.1, forward strand.
TGGAGAGGCGGCGCCCGAAAGCCTCGGTGTCTCCGCACCCGATACACGCACTGTCGTCGTCACCCTGTCCGAGCCGGTGCCCTACCTGCTCGAACTTCTGACGCATCAGACCTCGATGCCAGTCCACCGGCCGTCGATCGAGTCGTATGGGGATGCCTTCACACGGCCGGGCCGGCTCGTCTCGAACGGCCCGTATTGCCTCGTCGACATGGTGCCGAACGATCGCATCACGCTGCGAAAGAACCCGCATTTCCGGGATGCCGGGCGCATCGCCATCGAGACCGTGGCCTTCATCCCGACACCCGATCTATCCTCCGCTGTGCGCCGCTACGCGGCCGGCGAGATCGACTCTCTGTCGGACCTGCCCGCCGACCAGATCCCTTCACTCAAACAGCGCTTCGGCGAGCAGGTACAACTGGCGCCCGCCCTCGGGCTTATGGCGATCGCGGTCAACACGCGGAAAAAGCCGTTCGACGACGCGCGCGTGCGCCGCGCCCTCTCCCTCGTCATCGACCGGGAATTTCTGGCGCAGGCCGTCTGGGGCGACAGCATGGCGCCAGCCTATTCGCTGTGCCCACCGGGCCTCGACAATTACCGCGATCCGCCGGAGCTCGCTGGTCGCGAGGCGTTGCCGATCGATCGCGAGGAGGAGGCGAGGTTGCTGCTGGCCGAAGCGGGATTCGGGCCGGGCAAGGTGCCGCTGACCGTCGAGTACCGATTCAATACGACGGACAATAACCGCAACACCGCAATCGCCCTCGCCGACCTCTGGCGCGGCATAGGCATCGAGACACGCTTCGTGAACACCGATGCCAAGACGCATTTCGCCTATCTGCGTGATGGCGGCGACTTCGATCTCGCCCGGATGTCCTGGTACGCCGATTACTCTGACCCGCAGAATTTCTTGTTTTTGCTCAGGACGGGAAACGACGGCTTCAATGCGGGCCACTGGTCGAACGCGACGTTCGATGGTTTGCTGAGGCAGGCCGCCACCGAGCGCCACATTGGCAAGCGGGCCGACCTGCTCTTCGATGCCGAGAGGATCGTCTTGGACGAACTGCCCTGGATCCCGGTGCTGCACTACCGCTCGAAGGCACTGATTTCGCCACGCGTTCACGGCATCCATCCGAACCTGCGCAACGTCGCGCCGACGCGCTTTCTCTCGCTGTCATAGATGATCGGGTACGCCCTGCGACGGCTGCTCCAGGCGATCCCCACGCTCTTCGTCGTGGTGACCCTGAGCTTCTTCCTGATGCGGCTGGCGCCCGGCGGCCCGTTCGATCTGGAGCGGCCGCTGCCGGCCGCAGCGATGGAGAACCTCAAGCGCATTTACGGCCTCGATCAGCCGCTGATCGTGCAGTATGGCCGTTACCTGCTCTCGCTCGCGCAAGGCGATCTCGGCCCGTCCTTCTCCTTCCGCGATCTTACCGTGAACGACCTTTTCGCCCGCGGCCTGCCGGTCTCGGCGACGCTTGGGGCATTGGCCCTCGTGGTGGCACTCGCGCTCGGTCTGGCCCTGGGCACGATGGCGGCTTTTCGGCGAGGTAGGCTCTCTGATCGCCTCATCGGTCTCGGTGCTTCCCTCGGGCTTGCGGTGCCCACCTTCGTCACCGCCCCCCTTTTCCAGATCGTGTTCGGGCTGAGCCTTGGTTGGCTCCCCGTTGGGGGATGGGAAGGCGGCAGCCCGCGCAACCTGGTGCTGCCCGTATTGACGCTGGCTCTGCCGCAGGTCGCTGCCGTTGCTCGGCTGACGCGCTCGGCGCTGAACGAAGTCCTGGCCCAGCCTCATATCCGGACGCTGCGCGCCATGGGCCTGCCGCCCTACCGCGTCGCTCTTCAGGCGCTTCGCGGCGCGTTGCTGCCTGTGATCAGCACACTCGGGCCGGTGGCGGCGGCGCTGCTCACGGGTTCGGTGGTTGTCGAGACCATCTTTGGGCTGCCGGGGATCGGACGCTACTTCGTCGACGGCGCGCTGAACCGCGACTACACCCTCGTCATGGGCACGGTCGTGCTCGTCGCGGTGATGGTAGTGATATTCAACCTCATCGCCGACCTGCTGGCCGCAGTGGTCGACCCACGGCTAAGGCTCGGCGCGTGACGGGCACCGATCCGCATGGCGCGTGTTTCACGTGGAACATCGCGCGATGATCACCCTGGCTGTCCCGCGAGGACCGTCTCTCGCTGCCCTCGCCCGGCGCCGCCTCGTCCGCAACCGCCCGGCACTGGCAGCGCTGGTGATGCTCATCGCGGTGGGCCTTGCCTGCCTGCTCGGCCCCCTCCTCACGGGTCATGCGCCAAGCCGTATCTATCCTGATCTCGTCCGCGTGAAGCCGAGCCTGTCTGCGCACCCGAAGCCCGACGCGGTCCGACCCGCCATCGACCGACTCGCCTTCCGCATGCGGCTCACGGTCGAGGAGTATTCGGTAAGCGATCACACGGTCCGGCTGACACTGACGTCCCCGAAGCCGATCAACGAACGCAGCCTGAGCTACTTGCCGCGCTCCGACCTGTTCGGTCCGGCGCGAGTCCTGGAGCGCGCCGAGTATGGCAGGCGTCTTGTCGTCGAGGCACCGATCCAGCGACTCTATTTCCTGCTCGGCACCGACGTTGTCGGGCGTGACCTCCTCACCCGCTGCCTCGTAGCCGGGCGCATCTCTCTGCTTATCGGGCTGACCGCGACGCTCGTCGCGCTACTCGTCGGCGTGGCCTATGGCGCGGTCTCGGGCATGCTCGGAGGGGGGGGCGACGCGCTGATGATGCGTATCGTCGACATCCTCTACGCGCTGCCCTTCGTCTTCTTCGTCATCGTGTTGCTGGTCTTCTTTCGCGCCGGGCTCTGGTTGGTGCTGGTCGCAGTCGCCGCCGTCGAGTGGCTCGACATGGCCCGCATCGTCCGCACGCAGACGCTCGCGCTCAAGAGCCGCGACTTCGTGCGTGCCGCCCACGCCCTCGGGCTGACCACGCCGGCCATCCTCGCCCGGCACATCGTGCCGAACATGCTCGGCCCGATCGTGGTCGCCGCGACGCTGCTGGTGCCGCGAGTGATCCTGCTGGAGAGCTTCCTGTCGTTTCTTGGCCTCGGCGTGCAGGAGCCGGCCACCTCCTGGGGCGTGCTGATTGCCGAGGGCTCGCGCTCGCTGGAATCCGCCCCTTGGATGCTCGGGGCGCCCGCCGGCTTCCTGGTGGTCAGCCTGATTGCGCTGAACGTCCTGGGAGACGGTTTGGCCGACGCCCTCGACCCGAGGCTCAGCGAGCCGAGCTGACTGCGCTTGCGTCGAAATAGCCTTGGTAGACGACGCGGACGGCGCGCCGTTCCTCCGGAAGTGCCGACAGCGGCGCCTCCTTGAGGCCCGACCGCTGCACGAGGTTGGCGGCGGCGCTGACATGGGTCGGCCGCAAGGCCCAGCGCTCGGCTCCCGAAAGGTCGACGACCTCCCGATCGCGGCCCAGCGTGCCATCGGCCGCCTGCGGTGGTGCTGCGGTCAGCCCCAGCGCACCGGTGAAGCCGGCAGCGAGGAAGAGCGTGGTGATCCGGAACGAGGTGGTCATGACGGCGTGGCCCGAGCGATGGGCTCATTCAGCCATGAGAAATCTTTCCAGCCTGAGGTGGCCGAATCGGGTCGCAATGCGTTCCCAACAGCTGCGTTGAATCGAAGTTAATGGGGCGTCATGGCGAGCAAGGTCGAGGGACAGGCACGATCCGGAGCGCCGGAGCAGGTGCCCATGGGCACCGTAATCGACACTGACATTGCCGCCCGCCTCGACCGTTTGCCCTGGGGCCGGTTCCACGTTCTCGTCATCATCGCGCTCGGCATCACCTGGGTCCTCGACGGGCTCGAGGTGACCTTGGCCGGCGCCCTCGTCGGGGCTCTGCGCAAGCCGCCGATGTCGTTCTCGGAATTCGACGTCGGGCTCGCGGCGAGCTCCTATCTCATCGGCGCAGTGGTCGGCGCCCTCGGCTTCGGTTGGCTGACGGACCGCATCGGCCGAAAGAAGCTGTTCTTCATCACGCTCGCCCTCTACCTCGCCGCCACGGCGGCCTCGGGCCTCTCCTGGGACATCTGGAGCTTCTGCGTGTTTCGCTTCCTCACGGGGGCGGGCATCGGCGGCGAATACACCGCGATCAATTCGACCATCCAGGAACTCGTCCCCGCGCGGGTGCGCGGCTGGACCGACCTCGTCATCAACGGCTCGTTCTGGATCGGCGCGGCGCTCGGCTCCTTCCTGTCCATCGCGGTCCTCAAGCCGGAATGGATCGACCCGACCTATGGCTGGCGCATCGCCTTCTTCGTGGGCGGCGGCATCGGCCTTGTGATCCTGCTGCTGCGGACCTGGATCCCAGAGAGCCCGCGCTGGCTCGCCACGCACGGCTACACGGCGGAAGCCGACAGGGTGGTGAGCGGTATCGAGAAGCGCTTCACGGACGAGGGCATCGCGCTTCCGCCTGTGGACGAGAGCAAGCGCATGAAGCTGAAGACGCGCAGTCACACGCCGCTCTCGGAGGTCGCCAATGCCATGCTTCGGACGAGCCGCACGCAGACTTTCGTCGGCCTCGCGCTGATGATCGCCCAGGCCTTCTTCTACAACGCCTTGTTCTTCACCTACGCCCTGGTGCTCGAGCGTTTCTACGGCGTGCCGGGCGGCCATGTCGGCTGGTACCTGCTGCCTTTCGCGCTGGGCTCATTCCTCGGTCCGCTGTTGCTCGGGCGCCTGTTCGATACCGTCGGCCGCCGGCCGATGATCGCCTTCACCTATGGGATCTCGGCGCTGCTGCTCGCAGGCGCAGGCTACCTGTTCAAGATCGAGGTGTTCGGGCCTGTGGGGCAGACGACGACCTGGATGGTTGTGTTCTTCTTCGCCAGTGCCGCAGCGAGTTCGGCCTATCTCACCGTGGCTGAAACCTTCCCGCTGGAGATCCGAGCCCTCGCCATCGCTGCGTTCTACGCGATCGGAACGGGCATTGGCGGTGTGTCGGGGCCGCTTCTGTTCGGCTCGCTTGTCGAGACCGGCTCGCGCGACTGGGTCTTCGTTGGCTACCTCATCGGAGCAGCCCTGATGGCCGTCGCTTCCGTGGTCGGCTGGATCTGGGGGACGGCTGCCGAAGGGAGGTCACTGGAGGATGTCTCCAAGCCACTTGCAGCCGCCTGACGGCCCACTCGGCACGCATGCGCCAGAAGCGGTTGCATGGCCACAAAATCATTTTGATATGCAACACATGCATTGATGCGCTGCAGAATGAGATATTTGCGGTGCAGCAATCTGCCCGCATATTCGGGTCTCCCGGTGCTACCGGCTTTCCGTACGGGCACTCCCGGCGGACAGTAACCGCACAGGTCCACCCACATGCGCACGATCTCCCTCGCCCTTGCCGCGACTGCCCTGACGCTCGCCACCGCTGCTTCCGCCGCCGAGTGGAAGCCGGCTGCCGGCAAGTCCATCGACCTCGGCTCTTTCAAGGGCTCGGCCTTCTATACGGTGGAAAAGGATGGCTACCGCGTGGTCGCCACCCTCGCCGCCGTGAATTCCGGTGCTGAACGTCCGCAGGTCATCCGCCTGGCCACCACCCTGAAGGCCGACCAGACGGTGCACCTTTCGATCCCCGGCACGATCGGTGCCGACGGCAACGAGACCACCATTGCCTTCAAGCGCCGCGGTGACATCGTTGAGGTCGCTTCGGCCGAGTAAGCGGACGATCCGCGCAGCCGCCGTTCTGCCGGCGGCTGCGATGCCATTGGCCCCAACACCTGCTATCGAGCGCGTGTGGCGCGGAGGCAGGAATGAATCGGTCGGTCGGGGATTGCGCGCCGTCATTGCGAGCACAGCGAAGCCATGACGGCGAGCGTCCGGCATGACGGCCGTCCGTCCCGGCGACATCGAGGGGCTGCTGCGGCGTGGCCCCGATCCTCGTATCCTGCTCGTCCTCGTCTACGGCCCGGATGTCGGCCTCGTCGCCGAACGCTCCGCCCGCCTGGTCAAGGGTATGGCGGCTGATCCGGACGATCCCTTTGCTCTGGTGAAGCTCGACGGAGACACGCTCTCATCCGATCCTGGCCGCCTCGTCGATGAGGCCGGCACCATCGGCCTGTTCGGAGACAGCCGAACGATTTGGGTTCGCTCGGGCTCCCGCAACTACGCGCCCGCGGTCGATGCCGTGCTCAAGGCCGAGCCGGAAGGCGCGCGCATCGTTGTCGAGGCCGGCGACCTCCAGAAGTCCTCGCCGCTGCGGGCGCTCTGCGAGAAGTCATCCCGGGCGCTGGCCATCCCCTGTTACTCCGACGACGCTCGGACCTTGTCTGAGTTGATCGAGACGACCCTGCGTGAGCGCGGCCTCGGCATCGATCGCGACGCGCGCGATCTGCTGGCCCAGAGCCTTGGCGCCGACCGCCGCGCCAGTCTCTCGGAGATCGACAAGCTGGCGCTGTACGCCCAAGGCCGCGAGCGCGTTGAGCTGGACGACGTAGAGGCGATCGTCAGCGACGTCGGGGCGAGCGTCCTCAACACGCTGATCGATGCCGTTTTCGCCGGGCGGATGGCCGAGGCCGAGCGCGAGGCGCGCCGCTTCCGGCAGGAAGGTCTCGACCCCTCGGCAATGCTCGGCGCGGCCTTGCGGCACGCCCTCGCCCTGCTCAGTTCCAAGCTCGACGATCCGAGCGCCAATGCCGCGACCCTGGTCGCCAATTGGCGCGGCCTGCATTTCCGGAGGAAAGGGCTCGTCGAAACGCAACTCGCTCGCTGGTCACCCGGCGCCCTGCGGCAGGCCGTTGCCGCGCTCCAGGAGGCCGTCCTAGCCTGCCGGCGGGCCGATGCTGGCCTAGCTCATTCGCATGCCTCCTCGGCGCTCCTGAGGATCGCCGGAGAGGCTGCGCGGCGGCGGGGCTAGAAGTGGCCAGAGCGGGTGATGAACAATCCAGCGAGGAGGAAGCAGAAGCCCCCAAGAGCGAGCAGGGTCTCGTTATGCCGATTCTTGTCCGCAAAATGAGCCACGGCGCCACTGCCGCATAGCATCGCCCCAAGGCCGATCGTCACCACACCCATCCACCTGCCTCCGTCTCATCGATGAGACCACGGTCATCGTCGACCGGGAAACAGCTCTCTTCTCCGCGAGGACCAGCAAAGGCAGAGGCTGCTTGGCCCTATGAAGCAATGAGGATGCCAGAGCCGCGCCAACACTCGGCTTTGCTGATCAAAGGCGTCATTGCTTTGCTGTACACGCAATAATGGCGAGCCGCTGGCCATTGCCTCGAACAACCGGTTCCGTTGACGATCCGACCTCGAGGCGCCTAATCACGCCCATGTCCGAGACCTTTTTCCGAGACTTCGATGTCATTGTCGTCGGTGGCGGCCATGCAGGCGTCGAGGCGGCTGCCGCCTCGGCACGCGCCGGTGCGCACACGGCGCTGGTGACGCACAAAGCGGCAACCATCGGCGCAATGTCTTGCAATCCCGCCATCGGTGGCCTCGGCAAGGGGCACTTGGTGCGCGAGGTCGATGCGCTCGATGGTCTGATGGGCCGCGTCGCCGACGCCGCCGGCATTCAGTTCCGCCTGCTGAATCGCCGCAAGGGACCGGCGGTGCGCGGCCCCCGCACGCAGGCTGATCGCAAGCTCTACGCAGCTGCGATGCAGGCGGCGATCGCCGAGACCGAGAACCTCACCGTGGTCGAAGGCGAGGCCGACGACCTGATCCTGCGCGACGGTGCTGTCGCCGGCATTGTTCTCGCCGATGGTCGCCAGCTTGATGCACGGGCCGTGGTTCTCACCACAGGGACCTTCTTGCGCGGCCTCATCCATATCGGCGAGCGGCAGATCCCAGCGGGCCGCGTTGGTGAAGGGCCGGCGATCGGTCTCGCGCAGACGCTGGAGCGCCATGCCTTTCGCCTCGGCCGCCTCAAGACCGGCACGCCGCCACGGCTCGACGGCACCACCATCGATTGGGCCTCACTGGAGATGCAGCACGCGGACGAGGATCCGGTGCCGTTCTCCTCGCTCACCGAGAAGATCACCAACCCACAGATCGCCTGCGGCGTGACGCGGACAACGTTGCGCGTTCACGACATCATCCGCGAGAACCTGAATCGCTCCCCGATGTATTCCGGCGGGATCAGCAGCCGCGGACCGCGCTACTGCCCGTCGATCGAGGACAAAGTCGTGCGTTTCGGTGATCGCGAGGGCCACCAGATCTTTCTGGAGCCCGAGGGGCTCGACGACACCACCGTCTATCCAAACGGCATCTCGACGGCTCTGCCGGAAGACGTTCAGGCTGCAATCATCGCGGGGATCCCTGGTCTTGAACGTGCTCGCATCGCCCGGCCCGGCTACGCGATCGAATACGATTACGTCGATCCGCGCGAACTCGATCCCACGCTACAAACCCGCCGCCTACCGGGGCTCTTCCTCGCCGGGCAGATCAACGGCACGACGGGCTACGAGGAGGCTGCATCGCAGGGTCTGGTCGCCGGGCTGAACGCGGCGCGTCTGGCAGGCGGCTCGGAGCTTGCGGTGTTCGACCGGGCCGAGAGCTATCTCGGCGTGATGATCGACGATCTCGTCACGCAGGGTGTCAGCGAGCCCTACCGCATGTTCACGTCGCGCTCGGAGTATCGGCTTTCCTTGCGCATCGACAATGCTGATGAGCGGCTGACCGGGCGCGGCCTCTCGCTCGGCTGCGTCGGCACGTGTCGCGCCGGGCATTTTGCACGCTCGCAGGCAGCTCTTACGGCAGTGCGCGCCCGGCTCGACGCGCTCAGCCTCACGCCGAACGAAGCAGCTGTGCAGGGCATCACGCTCAACCGGGATGGCTTGCGTCGGAGTGCCTTCCAGCTTCTGTCGTATCCCGAGATCGGATGGGCGCAGCTGGCCGCGGTCTGGCCCGAGTTGGCAGAGGTTCCGCAGCGCGTCGCCGAGCGGCTGACCACCGACGCAACCTACGCGGTCTATCTCGATCGACAGAGCGCCGACATCGCCGCCTTCCGCCGCGACGAAGCGGTTCGGCTGCCAGACCATCTCGCCTACGGGGCAATCGCCGGTCTCTCGAACGAGATGCGGGTGAAGCTCGAAGCCGTGCGCCCAGCCACACTCGGGCAGGCGGCGAGGATCGAAGGCGTGACCCCGGCGGCGCTGACGCTTCTCGCGGCACATGCCAAGCGAAGCAAGGGTACGTCTGCGGCGGCCACCCAGCCTTGAGCTGGACGGGTTAATGTCAAAGCCATACAGCCTTGGCATCAGCGCTGTTGGGGCAAAGTCCGAAGAGATGGCAGTTGACGACCGGGCGCGCGTTCTAGCCGAGTACAATGTTTCACGTGAAACATCGCAGCGGCTCGACATTTACGTCGACCAGCTGAAGCGCTGGCAGACCGTCAAAAATCTCGTCGGGCCGGCAACGCTGTCGGATGTCTGGACACGGCATATCGCAGACGCGCTGCAACTGTTCTCGCTGATGCCCGATGCCACTCGCTGGCTCGACTTGGGATCCGGCGCCGGAATCCCTGGCCTGATCCTCGCGATTGTCGGCCGAGACCGTGAAATGTTTCACGTGAAACTTCTCGAGAGCAATGCGCGCAAATGCGCTTTTCTCACGGAAACCGCTCGCCTGACGGATGCCCCGGTGACCGTGCTCAACGCGCGCATCGAAACGATCATCGCCGAGCAGCACGATACCGATGTCGTCTGCGCGCGCGCTTTGGCCTCCCTGAGCCAACTTCTCGATTGGACCGAACCCCTGTTGAAAAGTGGGATAACTGGCCTGTTTCCCAAGGGACGTGATGCATCCGTGGAATTGACCGAAGCTGTGGGCAAGTGGAGTCTGACCTACGATTCGATCCCGAGCCGGACCGATCCGCAGGCGCAGATCCTGCGCATCACGGCCCTCTCTCGCAGGGACTCATGAGCGATCCCAGACGGCCTCTCCGCATCCTGGCCCTCGCCAATCAGAAGGGCGGTGTCGGCAAGACGACCACCGCCATCAACCTCGGCACGGCACTCGCCGCCATCGGCGAGACCGTTCTGGTCATCGATCTCGACCCGCAGGGCAACGCCTCGACGGGCCTCGGCATAGACCGGCGTAGCCGCGAGATCTCGACCTATCACGTGATGGCGGGCGAGGCCTCGCTGGCGCAGGCCGTCGTGCCGACCGCGGTGCCACGCCTCTCGGTGGCACCCTCGACGATGGACCTGCTCGGGCTCGAACTGGAGATGGCGAGTCTGCCTGATCGCGCGCACCGCTTGCGTGGCGTGCTACGGGACATTCACACGAACCCGGCCACGCAGAACGTCAGCTACATTCTGATCGACTGCCCGCCCTCGCTGAACCTGCTGACCATCAACGCGCTGGCTGCCGCGGACGCCGTGCTGGTGCCCTTGCAATGCGAATTCTTCGCGCTGGAGGGCCTGAGCCAGCTCCTACGCACGGTCGATCAGGTCAAGACCGCTCTCAACCCGCGCCTCGAGATCCAAGGTGTGGTGCTCACCATGTACGACCCGCGCAACAATCTCTCGACCCAGGTCGAGGCGGACGTGCGCGGCTTCCTCGGTGACAAGGTCTACGGCACCACGATCCCGCGCAACGTCCGGGTCTCGGAAGCGCCCTCGCACGGCAAGCCGGTGCTCCTTTACGATCTCAAATGTGCGGGTGCCCAGGCCTATCTGCGGCTCGCCTCCGAGGTCATCCAGCGCGAAGGCCGTATGCCGCCGCCCGCCGCAGCAGCCTGAACACAAGCGAGTAGTGGAGTATCTCTATGATGGCGGAAGATGCGGCACGGCCCCGGCTCGGACGCGGACTCGCAGCTTTGATCGGCGATTTCCCGACCGAGGCACGCGGCAGCTACGATCGCGAGCAGCGCAAGGTCGCGGTGGAGTTCCTGCGCCCAAACCCGCGTAATCCGCGCCGTAGCTTCTCGGAAGTCGAGCTGAAGGAGCTCGCCGAGTCGATCCGCATGCGCGGCGTCATCCAGCCGGTGGTCGTGCGCCCTCTGCCGAACGTTCCGGGCACCTATGAAATCGTTGCCGGCGAGCGTCGTTGGCGCGCCGCGCAGATCGCGGGCCATACCGAGATCCCGATCGTCGTCCTGCATCTCGATGAAAAGGCCTCGCTCGAATACGCGATCCTCGAGAACGTCCAGCGCGCCGACCTGAACGCCATCGAAGAGGCCTCGGGCTACGAACGCCTGATGACGGAGTTCAAATACACCCAGCGCGAGTTGGCCGAGATCCTCGGCAAGAGCCGCAGCCATCTCGCCAACACGCTCCGCCTCCTGCAACTGCCGCCCGTGATCCAGGACCGCGTCGTCAATGCGGAGATCAGCGCCGGCCATGCCCGCGCACTGCTCTCGGTGCGCAATCCCGAGGCGGTCGCCAAGCGCATCGTCACAGAGGGGCTGTCCGTTCGCGAGATCGAGGCTATCGCCGCAGCCGAAGCCGACGCCGGCACTGCCGAGAAATCCGAGGCGACGACCACACGGCGCGTGGTCGAGAAGAACGCCGAGATCCGGACACTCGAGCAATCACTGGCCCGCACGCTGGGCTTCGGCGTCGCCGTGAAGGCAAAGCCGACGGGCGAGGGCGAGATCCGCATCCGCTACAGCAATGCGGACGAGTTCGCTGCGCTCTGCAGGAAGCTCGACGCCGCGACGGCGTGATCGGTCGGAGCGAGGCAGCTCTGCCTCGCGCTGACCGCTAGCGGGGCTCGGAAGGGGACTCAGCATCCGTTTCTTTGAGGCGTCCTCCAGGACTGCTTCGCATCACATCGGGTGAGACGCTGTACGGCAACCGTGGCAAGCGATGGAGACGGTCGCCGATCCCTCAAGCATCTGAACAAAAACACCTTTTGCAAAATCTAACTGCTCGTCACGGCTTTTCGAACCGGTAGTGACCAGTGATCGGGAAGGCAAAAAGCGTATCCTCCTCCCGTGCTCCGGCACCGATGTTGTGCAACACCAGCGGCCGCCCTTCCGCCGAGTGCCGATCCGACACGATCGCGATATGCGGTAGATTGCCGGGTAGCATTTGGGTCACGAGATCGCCGGTTCGATAGTCCCTCGCATCCTGGGTGGCCGGCTTTTCCCAACCCCTGCGACGGAAAAAGACCTGCAAATTCGGCACGCGGCGATGGTCGATGTTGCTGTCGGCACTCGTGAGGCCCCAGCGCTTCGGATAGGCTGCCGGCTCCCTGCGGATGTCGGTGTTCAACTCGCGTTGCAGGTCGTAGCCGTAGGCGCTCCGCAATGCGCGGATCACGACATCCGTGCAGACGCCACGATCCTCGGGCACATCCCCGTTCGGAAAGGCGATGCGCCTGTAGGCGGGATCGTAGAGGACCATCCTTCCGACCTGGGCACGCGCCGCCGCGACGAAGGACAGCCTCGGGTCCGCCGAGGCGGGTGAGGCTGCAAGGGTTACGAAGGCGAGCAGCCACGCTCCGCAGCGTCGTGATCGATCCGTCATGACAGGAACCACCTTCCCTCGGTGCGCCCATCATCGCAGGACGATCTATGCAGGCGGTGCGGCGGGGCACCAAGCACGGCCGTTCCCTCGGCCTCCTCGTAATGTGTGAAGCCGGGAAAGCATTCTCTCGGTCACCGTCATTGCATCGTCATCGTGAGACGGGCATCTGTCCGCCTTCCACGAAACCGGAGCCGCCCGCCCATGGACTTCCACCGCCGTTTTACGGTGCTGATGTGCACGCCGAACTTCGACCCGGATGACCTCGAAGGCGCGCGTGTCAGTCAGATCGTGGCGGCGGTCGAGCAGCGCGGGTTCGAAGTGGTGCGCGCCCGGCGCGTCGAGGATGCCGCCATCGCCGTACAGACCGACGCGGCGGTGGGCTGTCTCGTGGTCGACTGGGGCAAGCGCGGGCTAGATGGCAAGGCGGCGGCACTCATCGACATGATGAGGAAACGCGGCCTCGAAATGCCGATCGTGATCATGGTCCGCCGCAAGCGGCTCGAGGACATCCCCGTCGAGCTGCTCGACTTCATCGACGGCTACATCTTCCTCGCGGAAGAGACCCCGGAATTCATCGCGCGCGGTCTCGTCAGCCGCGTCACGCAATATGCCGAGACGCTGAAGACCCCGTTCTTTGGCGCGCTGGTAGACTATGCAGAGGAAGGCAACCAGCTCTGGACCTGCCCGGGCCATAATGGCGGTATCTTTTATAACCGCTCGCCGATCGGCCGGATCTTCGTCGAGCATCTCGGCGAGGCGATTTTTCGCGATGACCTCGACAACTCGGTGCTCGATCTCGGCGACCTGCTGACCCATGAGGGCCCGGCGCTGAAGGCGCAGAAGGAGGCGGCGCAGATCTTCGGCGCCGAGAAGACCTACTTCGTCCTCAACGGCACCTCGGCCTCGAACAAGGTCGTGCTCGGCTCACTGGTGGCCGAGGGCGATCTCGTGCTGTTCGACCGTAACAACCACAAGGCCGCCCATCACGGCGCCCTGATGCTGGCCGGCGGCATCCCGATCTTCCTGGAGACCGATCGCAATCCCTACGGCCTGATCGGTCCGATTTTTCACGATGCCCTCGACGAGGCCAAGATCCGCGAGAAGATCAAGAACAACCCGCTCATCACCGACCCGGAGGCCTGGAGCCGCGAGCGTCCGTTTCGCGTCGCGGTCATCGAGCAATGCACCTACGACGGCACGATCTACGACGCGCGGATGATCGTCGAGAAGATCGGCCACCTCTGCGACTATATCCTGTTCGACGAGGCCTGGGCGGGCTTCATGAAGTTCCACCCGCTCTTCGCCGGCCATTTCGCCATGGGTCTGACCGGGCTCGACGAGACCTCGCCGGGCATCATCGCCACGCAATCGACCCACAAGCAGCTCGCGAGCTTCAGCCAAGCCTCGCAGATCCACACCAAGGACAGCCACATCCGCGGCCAGACGCGCCGCGTCGAGCATCGTCGCCTCAACGAGAGCTTTCTGGTCCACGCCTCGACATCGCCCTTCTACCCGATCTTCGCCTCGCTCGACGTCGGCGCGCAGATGATGAAGGGCCGCTCCGGCATGATCCTGTGGGACGACACGATCCGGCTCGGCATCGAGTGGCGCAAGAAGGTGCGCGCCATCCGCAAGGAGTTCGAGGAGAAGGAGGGCGACAAGAAGCGCCGCTGGTTCTTCGACGCCTTCGTGCCCGACGTCGCCATCGATGCCGACGGCGAGGAGGTGCCCTGGGAGAGCCTGCCGACGGACGTGCTCGCCTCCGAGGTGAAGCACTGGGAGCTGAAGCCCGGCGCGCGCTGGCACGGCTTCACCAAGGTCGCGCCCGGCTACGCCATCACCGATCCGAACAAGCTCACCGTGCTCACCCCCGGCTTCGACCGGAAGACGGGTGAGTACGCCGAGCACGGCATCCCGGCCCCGATCGTCGCGCAGTACCTGCGCGAGAACCGCATCGTCGCCGAGAAGAACGACCTCAACTCGCTGCTCTTCCTGCTGACGCCGGGCGTCGAATCCTCGAAGGCCGGCACGCTGATCTCGGGCCTCGTCGCCTTCAAGCGGCTGCACGACGACAACGTGCCGCTGGAGGAGGCCATGCCGGAATTCGTCCGGCGCCGGCCGCAGCGCTACCAGGGTGTGCGCCTGCGCGATCTCTGCGCGGATTTCCACGCCTTCCATCGCGAGCACAACACGTCGGGGCTCCAGCGGCGGCAGTTCATGCCCGAGCATCTGCCCGAGATGGTGATGCCGCCCAAGGCCGCCGCCCAGATGCTGACCCGCAACAAGGTCGACTTCGTGCCGATCGCCGAGGCCGAGGGCCGTGTGGCGACGACCTTGCTTCTGGTCTACCCGCCCGGAATCGGCACGGTGCTGCCGGGCGAGCGGATCGACGAGCGCGCCAAGCCCATGCTGGACTACTTCAAGATGTTCGAGCGGTCAGCCAACCTGTTCCCCGGCTTCGAAGCCGAGATCCAGGGCGTCTACCGCCAGGTCGAGCCGGACGGGCGCATCCGGTTCTTCACCTACGTGCTGCGCGAGGGGGCGTGATGGCGGAAACGTCGGCCGCCCGGCCGAAACCCGCCTCCTGGCCGGACATCGTGATCCGGCCCTCCTCCGATGCCGACGTGACGGCGATGGTGGCGATCTACGAGCACCATATCCGCCGCGGCGTCGGGGATGTCGGCGATTTCGAAGAGGAGCGGCTGCTCCCCGACGATCTCAAGCGTCGGCGCAAGACCATGCGCAAGAAGCGCCTGCCTCACCTCGTTGCCGAGTGCGAGGGGCTGGTGGCCGGCTATGCCTATGCGGTGCCATTCCGGAAACGCCCGGCCTACCGCTACACGCTGAAGCACTCGATCTACGTGCATCCCGATCATCTGCATTCGGGCATCGGACGCCGCTTGCTGCCGGCCTTGATCGAAGCCTGCGCGGCGGGGGGATACCGGCAGATGATCGGCTATATCGATGCGAAGAACGAGCCGAGCCTGCGTCTCCACGAGGCCTGCGGCTTCGTGCGCGTCGGCCTGCTGCCGGCGATCGGCTACAAGTTCGGGCGCTGGAGCGACAGCGTGATGGTCCAGTGCCCGCTGGGTACGGGATCGGAGGATCAGCCCGGCGCCTGGC
The DNA here is from genome assembly GCF_021352225.1 of Methylobacterium sp. C25. Classification (GTDB taxonomy): domain Bacteria; phylum Pseudomonadota; class Alphaproteobacteria; order Rhizobiales; family Beijerinckiaceae; genus Methylobacterium. The sequence continues at coordinate 956,388 of NZ_JAAUVI010000001.1, forward strand.
ACCGGCCGCCGAAACCGGTCGTGGTGACGGGCGATCCCTTCCAGGAACCCTAATGCCTTCCACGACGACGACACGCCGGCATGCCCTCTCGCTGCTGGCTGTGACGGCATTGGCCTTCATGTCCGCCTGCAGCGAGGCACCTGCCGTGCTGCCACCCGATGCGCCGGGCGTCTCGGTGGCCAAGGACGACGCCTTCACCGACGTCGTGCGCACGGCCGACAAACAAGCCCAGAAGGACGTGCTCGACCAGCTCGCCTCGCGTTTCGGCAGAGATCTCCGCATCCTGCCCCGCCGGGTCGACAGCGATGCGGAGCCGCTTCCGATCAAGGAGCACTACGAGAAGGCACTGGCCGGCGCACGCGGCTGGAAGGAGTTCCCGCTGGCCGATTACGGAAGCACCTGGTCCTTCGCCTATATCAGCCCGGACAACCGCTCCGTATTCGCCGTGGTGGTCCTGAACCCGCGTTTCGCTCCGGAGGGCGGGGGTGACGTGCCGCTGACGATCTTGACCAACCTGCCGGATGCAGGCGCACGATGAGAACCGCTCGCAGAGCGATGGCCCTGTCCACCTGGCTTGCCGCCTGGCTCATTACGGCGCCGGCCGGGGCGGCACTCGCACCGGAGTGGCAGCGCGTGCGGGAATTCCACAGTGTCGTCGACGAAGGCGCCAGGCTGCTCGGCGGCCGGCCGATTGAGGCGATCGAGCGACTCGACGGTGGCGCCTATCGCGTGCGCGGCGGCGGCTGCGAGGTCGTGGTGAAGATCGTTCCGTTGCCGCAGCAGATGCCCGGGCCACAGGCTTTCTCGCTGGCTCCAGGGAAGCTGTCCTGCCCGTAGCGGAATGCCGCTACGCCCCGCGGTCGAGCAATCTCCCCCCCGCCAGCCCGTTCAGCCCGATGATCAGGCAAACCGCGAGCGCGTGCATGGCGAGGTCGCTCGCCGTCGCATCGTGCGGGTGGAACGGCACCAGCAGGGCGGCTGCGGCTCCGGCTGCAGCGAGGCCTGCCAGCGCAGCGGTGAGGTTCGGCCGCATCGGGGCAGCCCGGCGCAGCATCACCACGAGGAGCACCGAAAGCGGCAGCGAGAAGCCGAGCAGGAAGTAGAGGCAGCCACGCATCTCGGCGGCATCGGCGATGTTCGAGTCCGGCGCGATCCAGGCCCGCAGGCAGCCGAGGCTGCTCGCGCCAATCCACAGCGCCAGCGACGGCAGCGGCAGCAGCGCCCAGAGCCGGGAGCGGCCAGGCACGCTGGTCTGGAAGGCGGCGATGGCCGCGCAGAGCGAGGTCAGCACGGCGCCGATCGCGGCGACGCAGAGATCGGGCACGTGCAGGCGCTCGACCATCGCGTGCCAATCGGCAAACGGCATCAGCACGAGGCAGAGGGCTGGCAGCAAGCAGAACCAGGCCAGCGCACGCAGCGACGGTGCTGCGAGGCGGCGCACCGGCTTGAGATCGGCAGTGAGCTGATCGACGAGGGTGTCGAGGCGACCGTCAGACATGGCCGTCCTCCCGATCCTTGGCGAGCGCGGCACGCAGGGTCTTCAGGGCGCGGTGCAGGTTCACCTTGAGAGCGCCCGTGCTGCGTCCGGTGAGAGCGGAAGCTTCCGCCAGGGAATGCTCGCGCAAGCCTAGCTGTTCGACCGCTTGCCGCTGACCCCGGGGCAACGCAGCGACGGCCTGAGCCAGTCGAGCCTCGCGTTCGCGGGCTTCGAGGCCCTGCCCGGCCTCGGGCAGACCGTCATCCGGATGGGCTTCGTAGGCGATGGGATCGTCGACCTCGCGGGGCCGCCGGCCGTCGCGCCGCAAGGCATCGATGGCGCGCCGTTGAGCGATGGCACGCAGCCAGGGCAGGAACGGGCGCGCCGGATCATAGCTCCCGCGCGCCCGGTGGACCGTCATCAGGGTTTCCTGGACGACGTCTTCCACGGCCTCGCCGCGAACGCCCTTGGAACGGGCCGCCGCCGCGATGACCGGCATGCAGTCGCGCAGCAGCGTCCGATAGGCCTCGGCGTCGCCGGTCTGGGCTGCCGCCATGGTGGCAGAGAGGGTTTCTTCGAGCACGATGGCCGACCTGCCGTGCCTCTCCAAACCGGATGCTCGGGACGTCCCGAGCCCGATGGAAAGCGGCTTTGCGGCGGGACGGCAGCTGTCGCTACCAAATCCCGCCATGGCCGTCGAGGCAAAGGACATCGGACCCTGTCCCGATTGGAGGCCTCAATGCTTGCTCATGGAGTCCTTCTTCTCCATCGAGTCCTTCTTCATCATCGCGCCGCCGTCTTTCTTCATGGCGCCATCGCTCTTCATCGAGTCGGTGTGGCCCGAGCCGGACTTCATGTGGCCGGCCTTCATGCTCTCGGTGGCAGCGCCGGCCGGCTTGGCATCCTCGGCGAAAGCCGGGGCGGAGAGGGCGAGAAACGCGGCGCAGGCGGCGATCGCGACGGAATGGCGCATGATGGTCTCCTGAAGGTGGCTGTGTCGTGAGAACGCCTGTCTCGGCGTCCTGAAGCTCTTTCGCGCGGGGTACCGCGGCGGTTACGTTTGACCCGTCACAGACGTGCGGCGCCGAGAATGCGACCGTCCGCTGCCTGCAGGATCAGCGCGGCATCCTCACCGGCCGGCGCGGCCTCGGCCAGGGTCACAGCGGAGCCTTTCCAACGGCCGATCTCCCGGAGCGAGCGCACGATGTTCGCCTCGGTTAGCCGACGGCCGCTATTCTCACCGCGCCCGATCGCGGTGGTGTGCTCGCGGTCGAATCCAACGAGAAGCAGGCGGCCTTCGCCCTGGCCGGCGCCAACCGCGATGTTTACCCCAGCACCCGAACGGCTGATCGTCAGCGGCACCGCCGTCCGCGCCTGGGACCTCGCGCTGGTAATGGCCGCTTCGACCTCGCCGCGGCGCGACCCGACGACGCTGGTCTGCCCGTCAATGACCGCCTGCGGCGTGAAGGAGGTCTCGCCGAGGCGCGAACCGTAGTCCGCCTGCCGCTCCGTGGCAGCCTCGAGTGAGAAGGGATCGCGCCAACCGAGGCGGTTCCAATAGGTCACATGGAAGGCGAGCGGCAGCACGTCTCGCCGCCCTTGCGCCAACTGTCGGAGATGTTCGTCCGCCGGCGGGCAGGACGAGCAGCCCTGCGAGGTGAACAATTCGACGACGACGGGCCGCTCGACGGCCTGGGCCGAGATTGCCGCCGAGAACGGTGCCGCGAACAGGGCCGCGGCGATCATGAGGCTGCGCATGGGACATTCCCTGGATGATGATGCATCCAGGTTCGCTGATGCAGGGGGCTCGGTTACGAGCGCTTCTTGGTGAGCTGGTCGACCCGCCTGCGCACCTTCGCGCCGAAGCCCGTATGGCGCTTGCCGGCCGGTCCGGCGAGTGCCTGGGCGACGACCGGAGCCTGGTTGCCGTAGCGGGCGATCAGCCGGCGCGCCTCGGCATCGACGGAGGCCCGTTCCGCGCGAAGGTCAGAGATCCAGGTTCGAAGCGACATGACCATGAAGGGTCAATCGCACCGCGCTGGCGCGGTGCCGAGAACCGAACCTCGACCGGGCGACAGGGTTAACCAAAGGTTTCCACCTCTGTCTGCCGAAACCGAGACACCCCGTCGGCGCCGACGGAGCGCTCGCTTGACACCCCCCGCCCCGGCCGTAAACCGGCGCCGTCTTCCCCGCACCCGGACTGCGCATGCCGAGCGACGCCGATCTCTCGCCCAAGACCTCGTTCCAGGGCCTGATCCTGACGCTCCAGCGCTTCTGGGCGGCGAAGGGCTGCGTGATCCTCCAGCCCTACGACATGGAGGTCGGTGCTGGCACGTTCCACCCAGCGACGACCCTGCGGGCGCTGGGGCCGAAGCCGTGGAAGGCAGCCTACGTGCAGCCCTCTCGCCGCCCCAAGGACGGCCGCTACGGTGAGAACCCGAACCGGCTGCAGCACTACTACCAGTTCCAGGTCATCCTGAAGCCGAACCCGCCGAACCTGCAGGAGCTCTACCTCGAGTCGCTCGCCGCCATTGGCGTGGACCTCAAGCTCCACGACATCCGCTTCGTCGAGGACGATTGGGAGAGCCCGACGCTCGGCGCCTGGGGGCTCGGCTGGGAATGCTGGTGCGACGGAATGGAGGTGAGCCAGTTCACCTATTTCCAGCAGGTCGCCGGTTTCGAATGCGCGCCGGTGGCAGGCGAGCTGACCTACGGCCTCGAGCGTCTCGCCATGTATGTTCAAGGCGTCGAGAACGTCTACGACCTGAACTTCAACGGCGGTGAAGGCGCGGACAAGGTCACCTATGGCGACGTCTTCCTGCAGGCCGAGCAGGAATACTCCCGGCATAATTTCGAGGCGGCCGACACGACGATGCTGTTTCGTCAGTTCACGGACGCGGAAAAAGCCTGCCGCAGCTATCTCGATGCTGGAGATCCCGGCGAGGGCCAGCGCCACAAGATGGTGCAGCCGGCCTACGACCAGTGCATCAAGGCGAGCCACGTCTTCAATCTGCTCGATGCCCGCGGCGTCATCTCGGTGACCGAGCGTCAAAGCTACATCCTGCGCGTCCGCGAGCTGGCCAAGGCCTGCGGCGCGGCCTGGCTCCGGACGGAAGCCGGCGGCGCACCGGCCTAAAAGCGGTGCGCTCGGCCCACGGCGTCACGCTCGGCGAAGCGACACGGGTCTGGGCGCGGATCGCGCTGCTGAGCTTCGGCGGTCCGGCCGGACAGATCGCGGTGATGCACCGTATCCTGGTCGATGAGCGCCGCTGGATCGGCGAGGAGCGGTTCCTCTACGCGCTCTCCTATTGCACGCTCCTCCCCGGCCCTGAGGCCCAGCAGCTCGCAACCTATATCGGCTGGCTCATGCACCGGACCGCCGGCGGCCTGATCGCCGGTGTCCTGTTCGTGCTGCCGGGCGCTGTTTCGATCATGGTGCTCAGTCTCGTCTATGTTGCCTTCGGGCAGACCGGGATTGTCGCAGGGCTGTTCTTCGGGCTGAAATGCGCGGTGCTCGCCGTCGTGCTGCAGGCGGTCGTGCGGGTCGGTTCGCGCGCGCTCCGCAACCAAGTGATGCGTGCGATTGCAGCGATCGCCTTCGTCGCGATCTTCGTGCTGTCGGTACCGTTTCCCCTGATCGTGCTGGCGGCCGGACTCGCCGGCTATGCCGGTACCCATCTCGGATCATCGGCCTTCGCAGCCGGAGGTAGTCACGGCACCCCGGACGCCGCGGGTCCGCTAGATGTCGACAGCCTGCTCGGCGATACCATCCCGGAGCATGCCCGGCCCAACGTCGGCTGGTCGCTGCGCATCGCCGCCGTGCTCGCCCTGTTATGGCTCGTGCCGGTGGCAGCCCTCGTGGCGCTCTTCAGCCCCGGCAACGCCTTCGCCGACATCGCCGTGTTCTTCTCGAAGATGGCGGTCGTGACCTTCGGCGGTGCCTATGCGGCCCTCGCTTATGTCGCCCAGGCAGGCGTCGAGACCTATGGCTGGCTGAGGCCCGGTGAGATGCTCGACGGGCTCGGCATGGCCGAGACGACCCCGGGGCCACTGATCATGGTCACGCAATTCGTCGGCTTCCTGGGGGCTTTTCGCTCACCGGGCAGCCTCAACCCGTATCTGGCGGGGATTCTCGGCGGCCTGCTCACGACCTGGGTCACGTTCGTGCCCTGCTTCCTCTGGATTTTCGCGGGCGCGCCGTACGTCGAGGCCCTGCGCGGAAACCGTGCTTTGTCCGGAGCACTCGCGGCGATCACGGCGGCCGTGGTTGGGGTGATCCTGAACCTCGCTCTCTGGTTCGCGCTGCATACGCTCTTCGCGCGCGTGCAGGTCCTTCGGCCCGGATTTGGCCTCGCGATCGATTGGCCGGATTTCGCGAGCGTGAACCTGCCGGCTCTCATGCTCACGGCGGCTGCGATCCCGGCCGTGTTGTATTTCAAGATCGGGATGATCCCGACGCTACTCGCCTGCTCCGTCATGGGCATCACGCTACATCTCACCGGCATCGTCTAACCGGCTGCGGAGCTCAATCATGCCCGGTCACAGTTTATTCGCCGGAAAATCACATGTCGTCTTCGACGCATACGGCACGCTTCTCGATGTGCATTCGGCCGTCCAGCGCCATGCTATGCAGGTCGGTCCCGAGGCTGGTGCACTGTCTGGCCTGTGGCGCGTGAAGCAACTCGAATACACCTGGGTGCTCTCGCTGATCGGGCGCTACCAGAGCTTCTGGTCCCTGACCGAACAGGCGCTCGACTACGCGCTCGCTCGACATCCCAACGTCGATCCCGCCCTGCGCCAGCCGCTGCTCGATGCCTATCGCGACCTCGACGCCTATCCGGAGGTCCCGACAATCCTCACGCGGCTTCGCGCTGCGGGTCAGCGCACCGCGATATTTTCCAATGGAAACCAATCCATGCTCGACCGGGCTGTCGCCTCCGCCGGGCTCACAGATCGCCTCGATGCAGTCCTCTCCGTGGACGACGTTGAGATCTTCAAGACGGCGCCGAAAGCCTATCAGCTCGTGCTCGATCGCCTCGGTGTTACAGCTGCGGAGGTCGTCTTCTGCTCGTCGAACCGATGGGACGTGGCAGGCGCGTCCGCCTTCGGCTTCACGACGGTCTGGGTGAACCGCCAGGGGGTGCCGGAGGAGTATCCCGAACTTCGGCCGGCCGCCGTGATCAAGGATCTCGAGGGCCTGCTCTGAGCCTCAGCCGCGGGCGCGTCCGCGCAGCGAGGCGGGTTGCCCCGGAAGCTGCAGCTTCACACCGGTGGCGGTGACCGCATCGCCCTCTACGCGAAACACCTGCAGGGTCCGATCGACGTAGTTGCCGACATAGACGAAGCGCCCCGAAGGCGAGAAGGCGACACCCTGCGGAACTGCTCCGGCCTCGGCAGCTCCGGTGACGTGCACGGACCCGTCGGAATCGATGGTCAGCAGCACGACGAGGCCCTTCGGCCCGTAATTCGGGCTCGATTGCGGCGCGGAGGAACCGCGCACCACCGAGAGGGCAGCGTGGCGCCCGTCCGGCGCGATGTCGAGGGTTTCTGGCGTGTCGCCGACACCGAGCCAGTCCACCACCTTCGGTATGTCGAGATTGGCGTCGATCACGCTGACGCTGTCGGCATTGCCGTCGGATGGACTGGCGCCGGTGTTCGCAGTGAGCGCGAGCCTGGCATCCGGCGTCACCTCGATGCCGTACACGCCCGCTCCCACGGGCATGTCCTGCGCAGGATCGTAGGTGACGGTGGTCCCCTCGATCTTGAGGACCCCGATCTTTCCGGCCTTATTCTTGGCGACGAAGGCACGCTGGCCGTTCGGCGAGATCGCCACCGCGGCAGCCTCGTCGCCGACATCCACCGTCGCGATCGGCGTCACCTTCGTACCGGCGATCGAGAGCACGGTGACGCTCTTGCCCTCGCGGTTGGCGACGAGGGCGAGATCGCCGGCCCCGTTGATCGCCAGACCCGACGGCTGGCGCCCGACGGTGATGGTCTCAACAAGCTGCGGCGGGTCGCTGGTCAGGTCGAGGACGTGCAGCCGATCGTCGGGCTGCGCGTACCAGGGCCGATCCCCGGCGCCTCCGTCCTTGGCCTCGCCCTCCTTCGGCTCCTCCTGGCGCATTGTCACCGAACTCGCCACCAGGCCGAGCCGTCCATCCGGCGTGATCTGCAGGTTGGTCGGGGGTCCGTAGACCGAGTTGTCGAGCAGCATCGTGGTGGCGACCTGCGGATGGGACTCGTCCCGCACGTCGATGAACGCGATGGCGTCCGCGCCGTTCGGGCCGTTCCGGGCGCCCGCAGGATCGAAAAAGGTTTTGCCGTCGAGGCCGACGAGCATGAAGGCGGGCGCCGGCGCCGCCCGAAGCGGGCTCGTTGTGAGCAGCAGGCCCGCGAGAAGCGCGACGCGGCCGGCCCCAAATCTCGTCATCGCGCGAGCTTCCACGTCTGGGTTCTCCTTCCCCTCGTGGGGACGGTCCTCAACGATCCGATCCGTTCTCCCACCGAAGAGGAGCGACACCACCGATCGATGGCAAGGTCTATGGCGCAATCTGTGTCCGGTTCGCGTGCCGCCCGGCACATGTGGACGGCCCCTCGAGCCCCCTCTGCAGGCGGGTTAATCGCTGTCGTGAGCCGGTCGCATTTGCTGATTGTTAAGCGCAATGCTGCTTAGCTTGGCGCCACGTCATCGGGAGATAGCGATCGTGCGTGCCTCTACGTCCTTCGGACTCGTTCATCACGGACTCCGCGCCGCGGTCATTGGCGCGCTCAGCCTCGCCGCCGTGGGCCATGCCGACGCGCGCGACAACACGGGCGCTGTGATCGGCGGCGCTGCCGCCGGCCTTCTCGGCGGTGTGGCGCTCGGCGCCATGCTCAACAACAATCCGCCGCCGCGCCCTATGCCGCGTCCGGTCTATGTCGAAGAAGAGGCTGGGCCCGTCTATGTCGCCCCGCGCCCCCGCGGCCCGATCTGCCATTACGAGCGCCGCAAGGTGTGGCTCGACGAAGGCGAGTTCACCTACAAACGCGTCGAGGTCTGCGAATAAGCAGTCGTCACGCGGATCGAGATCGGGCGCCCTTCAGACGGGCGCCTTTTTCGTATCGGCTCCACGTCCGGTCGCGAGCTTGAGGACGGCAGCGCCCGTCAGCCCCGAAAGCAACGAGCCGACGAGCACGCCGAGCTTCACCTCGGTCTCGTGCAGGCCACCGCTGAAGGCGAGGCCGCCGATGAACAGGCTCATGGTGAAGCCGATGCCGCAGAGCAGCGCCACGCCGTAGACCTGCCCCCAATTCGCCCCGCCGGGCCGCGCGGCGATGCCCGTCGCGACGGCGAGGCCGACGCTGGCCACCACGCCCACCTGCTTGCCGAGAAACAGACCGAGCGCCACGCCGAGCGTGACCGGATCGAGCAGCGCATCGAAAGGCAGGCCGATCAGCCGGACGCCGGCATTGGCGAAGCCGAAGATCGGCACGATCAGGAAGGCGACCCAGGCATGGAGCCCGTGCTCCAGGCGATGCAGTGGCGAGGTCTCGTCCTCCGGACGGCCCGGCGTCGGGCGGATCGGGACGAACATCGCCAGCAGCACGCCGGCCACCGTGGCGTGCACGCCCGAGCGCAGTACCAAGACCCAGAGCACGGCACCGAGGGCGAGATAGGGCCAGAGCGCCCGCACGCCCGAGCGGTTCAGCACGAACAGGGCTACGAGGATCGCGGCGGCACCCGCCAGCATCGTCGCGTCGAGGCTGCCTGTATAGAACAGGGCGATGATGACCACGGCGCCGAGGTCGTCGACGATCGCCACCGCCGACAGGAAGATCTTGAGCGAGACCGGCACCCGCGGCCCGAGCAGCGCCAGCACGCCGAGTGCGAAGGCGATGTCGGTGGCGGCAGGGATCGCCCAGCCGCGCTCCGTGCCGGCTCCGAGGTTGAAGGCGAGATAGACCAGTGCCGGCGCGGCCATGCCGGCGGCCGCCGCGAGGCCGGGGAGCACCCGATCCGGCCAGGTCCGCAGGCGTCCGTCGAGCCCCTCGCGCTTGATCTCGAGGCCGACGAGCAGGAAGAAAACGGCCATCAGGCCGTCGTTGATCCAGTGCAGCAGGCTGAGCGGGCCGAGATAGGCGTGGAGCGCGTGAGTGTAGGTCTCGCCCAACGGCGAGTTCGCCACGAGCAAGGCCGCGGCGGCAGCGGCCATCAGCACGATCCCGCCAGCCGCCTCGCTGACCAGGAACGAGCGCAACGCGGAGAGGGGACGGCGGGCGCGCTTGGGCAGGGCGCGAACGGACTTGGGCGGCGTCTTCATGACGAGACGACCTGCCCGCTCATCACCCGCAGGACAAGGGCGGCGTTCGCGGAATCGAAAGGCCGTGCGTCAGATGAGTGACTTTCGACGCCAGGCGCCCGGTTTCGACCGAGGTCGGCTGTTCGGAGGGCCAATGGTCGCCGATCACGTGATGGCCGATCTCGGCGCCCTTGCGCAGCGCCCATCTGCACGCTAACACTGAACCATATGGTACAGTTTTCTGCAGCGCGCCTCGACGCCTCCTTCTCAGCGCTATCGGACGCCACTCGCCGCGGCGTGCTGGAGCAGCTCGGACGTTCGGACGCTTCCATCACTGAGCTTGCCGACACATTCCACATGACCCTCACGGGCATGAAGAAACATGTCTGCATCCTGGAGCAGGCGGGGCTGGTCACGACGCAGAAAGTCGGGCGCGTGCGCACCTGCCGGCTCGGCCTGCACGGACTCGAAGAAGAAGCGGCCTGGATCGAGGGCCGTCGGCAGATCTGGAATGCACGCTTCGACGCGTTGGACCATGTCGTCGAGGCCCTCAAACGGAAGGAAACGCGCGATGGGCAATCGGATAGGTGACGGCCGCACGGCAGTCGAACGCAAGTCCGAGCGCGAACTCACCGTCACGCGCATCTTCAACGCTCCGGTTCGTCTCGTCTTCGATGCTTGGACCAAGCCGGAACTGTTCAAGCTCTGGTGGGCACCGAAATCGAGCCCCGTACCCATGCTGTCCTGCGAGATGGATGTTCGCACCGGCGGCAGCTACCGCATCGTGTTCGGCCACGATGCCGCTAATTCCAGGGCCTTCTTCGGCAAATATCTCGAAGTGTCGCCGCTCGCGCGCCTCGTCTGGACAAATGACGAAGGCGGTGACGAGGGCGCCGTGACCACAGTGACCTTCGAGGAGGAGGATGGCCGGACGCAACTGGTCCTCAAGGAACTCTATCCCTCGAAGGAAGCGCTCGACCAGTCTTTCGTCGGGATGGAGGACGCAGCGCCCGAACAGTTCGGGCAGTTGGACGAGCTTCTCGTCACCCTGGGCCGGGGCGAATGACAGCTCCTGCCTCCAACGCAACCGGCGCGAAGTCCGCCCACTAAGTCGCGCCGCCGATCAGCGCCCGGATCAGCGCCTTGCCGTCCTCGCTCGCCCATTCGGCCGGGCCCTTCATCACGCCGACCTCGCAGCCCTTCGCGTCGATCAACATGGTCGTCGGTAGGCCAGTCGAGCCGGTCTGCTGCTGCACGGCGGGGAGCACCTTGCCGGCCGGGTCGCCGTAATAGGCGAGGCTCTTGATGCCGTTGTCAGCAAGCCATTTCGGCGGCTTGTCGAGGTTGCGGGTCTCGATGTTGATCGTCACGACCCGGAAGCGGTCTCCGCCGAACTCGGCCTGCAACCGGTCTAATGCCGGCATCTCGGCCTTGCACGGGGCACACCACGTTGCCCAGAGATTGACCAGCAGCGCCCTGCCCTTGAGCGCTGTGAGATCGGTGTCGGTCCCGTCGGGCGCCTTGAAGTGCAGGTTGGCCGCAGGCTTCGGTTCGCCCTGGGTCTCGAGAGCCGCGACTTCGCCGCGCGAGAGAGGGGCGACCCGCTTCACGGTCGGGCTCGCCTCGGCACAGGGCTCGGCCGCGGCGAGGTTGCCGATCTTCGAGCCGGTCCCGTATAGGGCGAGCCCAGCGAGGATCGCGGCGGCCGCACCGGCGGCGAGGAGCATGCGGCTCGCCATCAGATCCGCTCCGGCAGGAAGGTTTCGTCAGACATGAGCAACCGGATGTGGGGCGGGCGCTTCGCAAGCGGCCCCGCCGAGATCATGGAGGAGATCAACGCCTCCATCGGGTTCGACAAGAGGCTGGCCCCCCAGGACATTCGCGGCTCGCTGGCGCATGTCGCGATGCTCGGCGAGGCCGGGATCCTGCCGAAGGACGATGTGGCAGCGATCCAGGCCGGGCTCAAGACCGTGGAGTCCGAGATAGAGCGCGGCGAATTCGTCTTCGACCGCGCGCTCGAGGACATCCACATGGCGGTGGAGAACCGCCTGACGCAGATCGTCGGGCCTTCCGCCGGCCGCCTGCACACGGCCCGCTCGCGCAACGACCAGGTCGCCACCGACATGCGGCTCTGGGTGCGCGACACCCTCGACGCCCTCGACGCTCAGGCCGCCGACCTGCAGCGGGCGCTCGCCGAGACGGCGCTGAAGCATGCCGGCACGGTGATGCCGGGCTTCACGCATCTGCAATCGGCCCAACCGGTGACCTTCGGCCACCATTGCCTCGCCTATGTCGAGATGCTCGGCCGCGACCGTGGCCGTTTCCGTGATGCTCGCGCACGGCTGAACGAGTGCCCGCTCGGCGCGGCTGCGCTCGCCGGCACCTCCTTCCCGATCGACCGGCACGCCACGGCTGCGGCCCTCGGCTTCGACCGGCCGACGGCGAATTCCCTCGATTCCGTCGCCGATCGCGACTTCGCACTGGAATCGCTCTCTTCCGCCTCGATCTGCGCGATCCACCTCTCGCGCTTGGCTGAAGAACTGGTGGTTTGGACGTCCGCACAGTTCAACTTCGTGAAGCTTTCGGACGGCTACACGACCGGCTCGTCGATCATGCCGCAGAAGCGCAATCCGGACGCGGCGGAGCTGATCCGTGCCAAGTCCGGCCGGATCATCGGCGCGCTGACCGGCCTGATGATCGTCATGAAGGGGCTGCCGCTCGCCTATTCGAAGGACATGCAGGAGGACAAGGAGGGCACGTTCGACGCCCTGCAGTCGCTCTCGCTCTGCCTCGCCGCGATGACGGGCATGGTGCGCGACCTGCAGCCCGTGGCCGAGGTCATGAAGCGCGCGGCCGGCTCCGGCTACGCCACGGCGACCGATCTCGCCGACTGGCTGGTGCGGGAGCTCGGCATGCCGTTTCGCGAGGCGCACCACGTCACCGGCCGTCTCGTCGGCCTCGCGTCCAAGCAGGGCATCGGGCTCGAAGAGCTGACTCTGCCGGCGATGCAGGAGGTCGAGCCGCGTCTCACCGATGCGATCTACGACATCCTCGGCGTCGAGAACTCGGTGAAGAGCCGCACCAGTTACGGCGGCACCTCGCCGGTCAACGTGAAGGCTCAGGCGGAACGCTGGCTGCAAGAGCTCGGCGTGTAAAAAAAATCGCGCCGGCAACCTGTGGAAGGTCGGCGCGTTCATGGTTCAGCTAACTGACGCTTCGTATGGGTTGGCGAAAGCGTAGCGGAGCCCATGTTCATGGCCGTCGAGAGTTGGATTACCCCTGAAGAGACCCCGGCTCTCGCCGAAGCTGCCAAGGCCGTCATCGAGTGCCGTCTGAGCCGGATCTCGGCTGCCGAGCGCGAGGCGTACTGGGCCTCGATCCGCAAGGCGTACAACACGCCCTACAACCCGCCGGTCAGCAAGCGTGCGCAGGCGGCCCAGGTCTCGGTGATCGAGATCTCGACCGCCGAGCTGCCATCGGTTGACGTGCAGGCCGCTGCCTTGGCCTCCGCGACGCTATCGGCCGACATTCAGGCTGCCTGAGCCGATGGCCGCCCCGTCGGTGGCCCCTCGTGGATAAATCTGTGCCGTTACGGCGACAGCGCGGCGTTTCGCCGTAAAATCGCACCGTTGCGCACGTTCCGTTGCGCGATCGTTCGCGTTCCGGGACCCTGCCCATGCCTCATCTCTACCGCCGCGCCTCCGCCGGGCTCCTCGGATTGGCCCTGCCGGGCCTGCTCGCGCTTGCGGGCCTGAGCGCCACGGCGTCGGTCGAGGGCGTTCGCGCGCAGGAGGCAGCGCCTGCGGCCGAGGAGGCACCGAGCCGTGGCCGGCGTCGCGGTCGCAACCGGCACAGCCGGAACGAGAAACCCGAGGCGGTCGCGAAGGGCCCCGCCCTGCCGCCGGGCATGCAGCAGGCCACCCCAGTCGTGACGTTTGGCGATTGGAACGTCTTCACCAACGGTCAGCAAGGCAAGGGCCGCGTCTGTTACGCCATCGCCCAACCGCAGACTCGCACTCCCAAGACCCTAGCGCGCGACACTGGCTATCTGTTCGTTACGGTTCGTAAGGGCGAAAACGTCCAGAACGAGATCGCCGTGATGTTCGGCTTCAAGCCGAAGCCGGCTGCCGCCCAATCGAAGCCGGGGGCCACTGCGGCCAAGACCGACCCCTACATCGCGCTGGGCAGCACGCGCTTCGGTCTCGTGGTGAAGGACGAGAACGCCTGGGTGCAGAACCAAGCCGAAGAGACTCGCATCGTCGCCGAGATGGGCAAAGCGCAGACCGCCAGCGTTCGCACTGTCTCGGCGCGCGGCAAGCCGACGAATGACGAATACGCGATGGGCGGCTTCGCCGAGGCTGTGAAACGCGCCCGCGAGGAGTGCAAATAGGCGGCGGCCGGCAATCCCGACGAAAACGCCGCCGTGCCGATGATCTCGGCCGGCAGCGTTCGTGTCGTCTGGGACTGGTTGCGGACGATCAGACAGCCTGCAGCAGCGGCTGACGGAGCGACCGGGCTCCCGGCCGCGACCGCTCGCGAGCAGCGCGGGTCGCCTGCTCGAAGCTTCGAAACAGGGTGCCGTCGAGCGTGTCGAAGCTGCGCTCGGACGAGTAGAAGCGGACGCCACCATGCTCCGGTACGGCAATGCCGGCGGTGGTCTCACCGACCTCGATGATGCGCGCGGTCATGCGATCATGCGGGGTCGGATCAGTGAGGGTGCTCAAGGTAGGCTCGATGGAAGTCGTGGTCGACGCTGACATCGGTTCAATGATCTCCGGCAGCCTTTCGAAGGCCAAAAACGACGAAAAAGCAGAATGCGAGACTATGAAGTCTCGCTAAGCTTCAGCGTCGACAGCGTTGGCCCAGCCGGCGGGAACTATTCGCAAAACGTATCAAGCTCGATGCAAAGCGCACGGGAAGTCCTCCTCGATGAAGGACCACGAGGCGTCAGACGCCTCGTGATGCTTTAGCGTTTGATGACGCGGCGCAAGCTATCCACTTCAAATCACCGCGGTATGACGATCTCACACAACATCAGGGTGCCCATTCGGGTTCCCATGGTCAACGGAATGTTCTTTCGAACTTTATTGCGATCGGAAAAGAAACCAACGCTGAGACTGGCCGAGACAGGACCAACCTATGTTTCGGCCTTGAAGGTCTAGAATCATACCAAGACTAGGAAGCGTGATGGGAACACGCGCCTCCAACTAGGAGACGCTTGGGACCCTTACCGCAATCCACCGAGCAGCGCGCCGAGCTGTCGATAATCGCGGAAAACATGCCCCGCTCCGGCTTGAGCAAGATCCCTGCCAGTTCGGTCGTGACCCCAATGGCCGCCACCGGTGAAGCCGAGCACGCGCATCCCGGCGGCACGTGCCGCGGTCACGCCTGGCACGCTGTCCTCGATCACGAGGCAATCGTCCGGACGGACGCCCATCTCGGCAGCGGCGTGGAGGAATAGATCGGGGAACGGTTTGCCGCGCTCGACCATGGCCGAGGAAAACAGGTGGCCTCCGAACAGCGGTAGAAGGCCTGTGAGCGTGAGCGAGTGGCGCAGACGCACGGGGTCGCTGCTAGAGGCGACGCAGATCGGGATATCGAGCGCCTGGATGGCTTGGGCGACGCCAGCCATGGCCTGCAGCTCCCTGTTGAAGACGCCCAGCGTCTCGGTCTTCACCGCGTCCACGAACCCCTCGGGTACGTTCACGGTCGGGTAGTCGCGGGCGATGTGCTCCATGATCGAGGTCATGGAGGTGCCGGCGAAGAGTCGCCGCACGCTGTCCGTGTCGATGTCGACGCCGATGCGGTTGAGCCCGGCCGTGAGGGTCGAAAGGCTGAGGGGCTCGGAATCGACGAGCACGCCGTCGCAGTCGAAGATCACCAGGGCGGGGCGGGCGTCGGCCGGCTCGGCGAGATCCGAACCCGCACGCATCCGTTCCGTCATGTCGTCTCCGCGCCGTGCTTCCTCGGTGCGGGCCTCCTGGCATGCCAGAGACAGGCTGGCAACGCCGTGCCACTCGCCCTGCCCTTCGACGGCAGATAGGGTGTACGCGCCCGCTCAGATCTCGCCTGGCGCGCGCTCCACCGGTTTCTGCAGCGACGGAAAGACCCGACCGTGCCCGGCTATCTGCCCTTCGCGGGAGCGCTCAAGCTCCCCGGCTTCACCTGCGACAATTGTGGGTTCTGGCAGCGGCATTTCGAGGTGCCTCCGTCTTGCCCGATGTGCCTCGATGCACGTCACGTCGTGCCGCAGAAGGGCTGGCGCTTCCTCAGCGAAGCGCAGGCGCAGAAGGAGTTTCCCTGCCACTGGCAGGAGCTGGAGCCGGGTGTCTGGCGCTTCTGGAACGATCCCGTCAGTGGCATCGGCCCGAGCGCCTATCTCGTTCAGACCGATGCCGGAAACATGGGCTTCGAGGGCTGTCCGGTCTTCAGCGAGGCGGCGCTGGAGCAGATCGCACGGCTCGGTGGCCTGCAGGTGCTCTCGGCTTCGCACCCACATTCCTACGGGGCGCTGGTGCAGTTGCAGGACCGCTTCGACCCGGAACTGTGCCTGCCGGCTTCCGACTTCACCTGGAGCGCGGCGCTCCAGGTCTCCTGGCCCTACGACGACTATCTGGAGCCGCTGCCGGGGCTGGAATTGCATCGCACGGCCGGGCATTTCGACGGCCACGCCGTGCTGTTCGACCGCAAGCGAAAGATCTGCTTCTGCGGGGACGCCTTCAAGTTCGAGCTCGATCCGAAGGATTTCCGTCGCGCGCTGACGATCTCGGCTCACAAGGCCTTCGTGCGCGGCGTGCCGCTCACCCCGAACGAGCTCAGGCGCTACCGCGACGTGTTCGAGCGGCTCGATTTCACCCAGACCTGGACACCCTTCGAGCCCGCCGCCAATTGCGGCAGGCCCGAGGTGCTGGCGCTGCTCGACAGTTTGCTGGAAGGGCGCTCGCACGCGGCGCCGGTGCCGTTGGACAGGCTGAAAGCCTAATCCGGCGGGCCCATCCGACCCACTCATCACGAGCTGCCCGGATGGGAGGAAGCGAAGGGCCTAGCCGAACGCCCCGACCTCGTGCTGGATCATCCCCGAGATCTCCCGCACGCGCAGGAACAGCCGGCGGATCGGCTGGAAGAGCGTGGCGTGTTCGCCCTCATAGGTCCCGACGTCGCGCGGGCCCGGCGGCTCGCCGAAATTGAGGCCGAGCGTCGGGTCCGGGGTAATCGGAAACACCTCGTCGAGGAGCTTCAGGCAGCCGTCGATGTCGAGCCGCAGGAAGCGCTCGAGCAGGGCCTCGCGGGTGATGCCCGATTGCGGCCGGAAGCTCGGGATGTGCACGGCGAGGAACCAGATCCGATGGATCAGGGCGAGCCGGATCGCATGGAGCAGGGTCAGGCGCGCCGGCATCGTGGCGAGGTCGGGCGCTGCGGTCTGGAGCGAAAGCCAGTCGGTGGTAAGCCGGCCGAAGAGCCGGCGCAGGTCCGGCGCGAGGTTGAGCCGCTCCAGCGCGCCGGCGACGACGATCAGTTCATCGCGCCGCCCATCACGGCGGGTTCGGCGGGCGCGCTCCAGCCACACGGCCGGATCGAGCGTGTCGATATAGGCGCGCAGCACGTCGAGATCGCCGACGCTCGCCGCGTGCTGCACGAGGCGGAAGGCGCGAGAGAAACGCACCGATTCCTCGCGCATCTGGCGGAAGAGATCCGGGGAGCGTGAGGCCGCGCGGCCGATACCGTGCAGCGAGTTCGCCAAGAATCCGAGCTGATGCAGGATCGCGTTATTCGGGATCGCCCTGAGCTGCCGCGGATGGGTGATCATGACCGGGCCGCCACTGTCGGACTGGCGGGCGGCGGGACGCGAGCCGGTCTTGTCGATCAGCCCAGGTCCGAAGGTGCCGAGCAAGGCCGCGTAGCCCGGATCCTCGACCAACTCTTCCATCGACTGACGCGCAGCCCGGAAGAACTCGGCAGCGAAGTCGGCCTCCGCATAGATCGGATCGCGGCCCGCGCCATGGGCCTTCGGCGCGTCGTTCATGACGTAATCGGCGAAGGCGTCTTCGTCGGTCAGCTCATCGGCAAAGACGTGCTCGGCGATGCGGGCGACGCTGGCGCGGGCGAGATCGGCCGAGCCGAACATCAGGTAGCCATCCGAGCCCTGGAAGCTCGATTCGAGCCTGACCTTGACCCCATCCGCGTGGTTCTTCTCGCGGGCGCCCTCGGGCGCGAGATAGGCGAGGCGGTCGGCGAGGCTCGTCGGATGGGCGCCACGGCCGATGGATTCGCCGTGGGTGTCGAAGATCACGAGCTCGACGTCGGTCAGCTCGTTCTGAACCATCAGCTCGGTGATGCGCAGGCGGAGCCGCTCGATCCAGAAGGTCGCGGCGAGCTGGCCGACATAACGGCCGGAATCCGAGTAGCCGAACTGTACACAAAGCCGTCCGAGCCGCTTGAGATGGCGCCGCCAATGCGGGTTGCGCAGCGCGTCGTCGAGCACGCGGATGCCCTGCTCCAGGGCGCTCGCCGTCTCGAACAGCGGCGTGATCTCGAGCCGGTCGGCAATGCCGTAGTGGCGGGCCAGCCAGAGCGCGGAGAGCAGGGTATAACCGGTCTCGGTCTCGGCAATCAGGAAGCGGACCGGGTGTGTGCCGTCGACGTGCTTGAGGATCTGCGCGATCGTCATCATCAGCCGGGCGGCCGAGGCGCGCTCCGCAGCGAGCGCTCCGAAATCCACGGCGACCGGTTGCACGTCGTTCAGCAGCGTGTTGATCGTCGAGAGATGCGAGCGGCGATGCGCGGCGTCCGTCGGCTCTCCTTCGAGGTCGATCACGCGGCGAACGGCGTTGTGGATCTGGCTGGCGTTGAGCCGGAAATGCGGCAGGGCATTCGACAGGCCGTGAGCCGCGATGCCCGAGCGCAGCACCGCAATGGCGCGCCGGTCCTCGTCCGTCTCGGCCGCGCTGATCGCCGCGGCAAGCCCGGCGAGCAGCGGCCCCGAATCCACTTGCGCGCGCTCTCGCTCGATGATGAGTGCCAGGGCGAAGCGATGCACGGCTTCGAGCGAGGGCTTGGTGCCGAGCAACGGCGCGCCGGCGAGCTGGCGTTTCACCGAATCGAGCGCGCCGGCCGTCAGCTCCCGGACGACTTTCGTCGCGGGCACGTCCGGCAGGTCGCGCATGACGCGGTCGAGCTGCATCCGCTTGGAGATGAGCCGATAGCGCAGCGTGTCCCACCAGCCGATATCGGTGCGCCCGTCCGTGTCGCAGCCGACCCAGGAGGCGATGGCGAAGGGTTTTGGGACGATCTCGGTCCAGCGGTCCGGCCAGCGCTCGCGGGCAGCGTCGAGGAGCGCACCGTTGAACAGATCGAGGGCGCTGCGGCCGTGATTGGCCGCGACGCAGGCCTGATCGAACTCGTCGTCGAGGCTGATGCCCGGATCGGGCCGCGTCGAAAGGGCGGCAGCCTTGTCGACGAAGGCCGTGCGGGTGCTGCGGTCAGTGGTCGAAGCAGCCTCGGCGAGGCTGGCCGCGACGGCCTTCGGCATGCCGAAGGTGGGATGCGCTGTGAAGACCGCCGCGAAGGCGGTGCGGCCGACCAGCGCGCGAAACGCCTGGAGATCGCCCTCTCGCCGGGCAATCCCCGCCACGAGGCGCCCGGCGAGATCCGCCTCGGCACCCGATGCAGCCTCAGGTCCGAGACCGACATAGGCGCGCAACCGCCCCGCCCGCTCGTCGAGAGCGTGGCGCCGGAGGCGCTGGAACAGCGTGTCGAGATCGGCCTCGCCGATCTCCTCGCGGTCGAAGCGGCGCGTGATCGCGAGCGTCACGGCGAGCACCGGATTGCGGAAGGGATCGTCGGCCGACTGGGCGCGCGACTGCGCCACCAGTTCCAGCAACTCGGCTTCCAGCGCCTCCGCGGTGATGGAGGGCGTGCGTACGGAGGGGCGATCGTCGAGCATCACGGTCACCGGATCTTCGCCATGAGAGAGGTTTCGCACGAGACGGTCGTCGAGTGGCATCGGATCATCCCATCCGCTCCGGCCGGCTCCGCGCATCGCGGGGCGGCGGTGTTCTCATCGTCGGGCCTGCGACGCAAGGACCGTTCCTCGATGACGGCCACGCTTCCTGCGACGATCTGCGGGTGCAACGACTGCCGAGGTGGAGTAACGCTGGTCGCGGCCATGGAAACGCTCTTGATCCTCGGCGCGGTTGCGGTTGCCGGTCTCTCCTTGGCCTTTGCCTCGGCGGTGTCCGCACGGTCGCGCCGTCCTCCCCTGCGGATGCAACGGGAGGATGACCTTGCCGAGGGTGACGAGGATTTTCTGATCCGGAGCCTGCGGCCGACCCCGCGCAGCCCGATCGACCGTAGCCAGCCGATCGTCGATGCCGAATGGAGTGACGTTCGGGAGGGCGACGGTCACCTGATCGATGCGACATCCGTCGAGGCGGAGATGATCGAAGCCAAGCTCATCGAAGACCCATCGAGGGCGCGCCCGGATGCATCGCGCAGACGCCAGGGACAATGAACGTGTCCGCTCCCCTGAAGACCGCGCTCGTCGCGGCGTCCCTGCTGCTGGCCGCCGGTGCGATGGCGCAAGAACCCGAGGCTGCGCCTCCTCCGGCCGGTGAGCAGGCACAGTCCAAGCCCGCTACGCCGAAGCCGCACCCGAAACCCAAGCCGAAACCGAAGCCCAAACCCGCGCCTCACGCAGAGCCGTCGGATGCTGGCAAGCCAGAGCTTCGCACCGGAAACGAAGAGCAGCAGGGCGCCGCTGCGCCCCCGCTGCTGCCCGCCGCTCCCCCGGCAGCCACGCCGACGACGGTTACTGGCCCTCCTGTCGCCTGCGATCCCGGTCAGTCGGTGCTCTATGACGGGCCGAAAGAGTTTTCAGTCTGGGTGACACGGACCGGCGCCGTCACGATCGACAATCCGCTGCGGCCGCTGACGCCGGACGTGACGCGGGTCGTTCAGCTCGTGATTGGTGACAAGATCGCCTCCGCCTATGGTCGCGATCTCAGCTCGCTGCGCCGCGGAGCTTCACCGGCGGCGCTGGAAAGCTTGCTGGGCGGCCCGATCCGCTGGGATGCCCATCTCGGCACACTCCCGGATTCCTTCGAGATCGTGTCCGACGCGAACGCGCCGCTCGCGCAGATGCGCTTCAAGGAATGCGGCACCGCTCCGGCTGCAAAGGCGCTTCCTGTGCCCGTCGCGAAGAAGGAGAAGAAGCCGAAGGCCCCGCGCAAGGAGCCGGCCAGCGCAGCGGCCGGTGCGACGGCACCAGCCGGACGCACCGCCGCACCGCCGCGCCAATTCAACATCCCGCAGGGCGCCATACCCGAGTGAGCGAGCCGTCCAGCGAGCCGGCGGTGCTGGTCGTCGGTGGCAGCGGCGCCTTCGGCTCGCGTCTCGTCGCCGGCCTGGTCGCGACCACGACGGTCTCGGTTGTCGTCGCCGGACGCGACCTCGACAGAGCGGAGGCGACGGCGCGGCTTCACCCCGCCGGCCGAGTGAGGGCCATCCGGCTCGATGCAGCCAAAATCACCTCGGAGGCGCTGAAAGCTCTCGACCTGTGCCTGGTCGTCGATGCGGCGGGCCCGTTTCAGGGAACGGAACCTCGGCTCGCGCGGGCGGCCATCGCGGCCGGGCTGCCTTATCTCGATCTCGCCGACGCCCGCGACTTCGTCGCGGATTTCGTCAGGCTGGACGGAGAGGCGAGGGCCGCCGGCGTTCCGGCTCTGACCGGGGCGAGTTCCACGCCCGCCCTCTCGAACGCCGCACTCGCTGCCATCACCCTCGGCTGGCGGCGCGTCGAGGCCGTCTCGGTGGCGATCGTGCCGGGCAACCGTGCCCCGCGTGGGCTCTCGGTCATGCGGGCGATCCTGTCCTATGCTGGGCAGCCAATCCGCGTGTTTCGCGACGGTGCCTGGGAGCACCGGGCCGGCTGGGGATTGCTGGTGCGTCTCGGCGTGCCAGGGCTGGGACATCGCTGGGCCTCGCTCTGCGAAACACCCGATCTCGACATCATGCCGGCACGCTGGCCCGAGGCACGCAGCGTCGTGTTTCGCGCCGGCCTCGAACTGAGCCTTCTGCATCTCGGGCTCTGGCTCACCAGCCTGCCGGTGCGTTGGCGGATCCTGCCCTCTCTGGCTCCCTTCGCGCAGCCCTTTCTCGCAGTGGCCCGTGCGCTCGACCGTTTCGGCAGCGACCGCGGCGGCATGGTCGTCGAGGCGCTGGGACGAGACAGCGATGATCGCCCGACCCGGGCAACCTGGAGCCTCACAGCGGAGGCCGGCGACGGCCCCTACGTGCCCACGCTCCCCGCCCTTGCGATGATCCGGCGCCTGACCGATCCGGCCGCGGAGCAGGTCCCAGCGGGCGCACGTGCCTGTACCGACCTTCTGCCGTTGAAGGCGATCGAAGCGGAAATGAGCCGGCTACGACTCAGGACGCGGGTCGATGTAGAGCCCGCCGTGCCGCTGTTCGAGCGGGCGCTCGGCTCGGACTTTGCCGCCATGCCGTCATCCGTCCGCGCCCTGCACGGCGCGACGGGCGGCCTGACGTTTTCGGGCGAGGCCGAAGTGGAGCGGGGCAGGGGCCGTGCCGTCGCGCTGCTCGCGGCGCTGTTTCGGCTGCCGCATGCCAGCGCGGCCTGCCCGGTTCGCGTGGCGATCCGGCCGGAAGCAGGCACCGAGCTCTGGACGCGGCGCTTCGGCAGCGAACGTTTCTCGAGCGTGATGAGCCTCGCGCCCTGCGGCAAGGGGCGCGGCCTGTTTCGGGAGCGTTTTGGCCCATTCTCGATGGATCTCGCGGTGAGCGCCCATGCGCAGGGGCTCGACATGACGGTCACGGGCTGGCGCCTTGGACCGCTGCCGCTGCCGCGTTCCTTGAGTCCGGCGACGCGGGCGAGCGAACGTGTGGACGAGCGTGGTCGCTTCCGCTTCGACGTCGCCCTGCTCCTGCCCTTCGTCGGACTCCTGGTGCATTACAGAGGCTGGCTGGTGCCGGACGGGGAGGATGGCCGATGATGGAGGGTCTCAGCGCCATCGAGGTGATCACGACCCTCGGCCTGAAGCCGCATCCGGAAGGCGGCCATTATCGAGAGACGTTTCGCGACCCGCGCGAGATCGAAGGCCGCTCGGTCGGCACGGCAATCTACTACTTGCTCGACGTCGGCGAGGTCTCCGCCTGGCACCGGGTCGACGCCGCCGAGATCTGGCACTGGTATGCCGGCGCACCGATGGTGATCACCATGAGCGGCAACGGCCATGACGCCGAGGCGCATCACCTTGGCCCCGACATCCTCCGCCGCCAGCGCCCCCAGCTCGTCGTGCCAGCGGGTCATTGGCAGACGGCGGCGAGCCTCGGCACCTGGACGCTGGTCGGCTGCACCGTCTCGCCCGGCTTCGACTATGCCGGGTTCGAGATGGCGCCACCGGACTGGCGGCCCATGCCGCGCCGATAGGGCATCGCGGACCGCAATCAGCGGCGTGGCCGCTCGCTGTCGAGATGATCCATCTGCGCCTGCGCATAGCGGGTGCCAGCCGCCGCTCCCTTCGGCACGGCCCGTTCGATCGCCGCGAGATCGTCGGCACTCAGGACGAGATCCGTGGAGGCGAGTGCTTCCTGCAGGCGGTCGCGCCGGCGTGCGCCGACGAGCGGCACGATGTCGTCGCCCTGGGCCGCAACCCAGGCGATGGCGATCTGCGCGACGCTTGCATTCTGCTCGCGGGCGATGCCGCGCAGAGCCTCGACGAGGGCGAGGTTCGCGTCGAGGTTCTCGCCCTGGAAGCGCGGGCTCATACCGCGGAAGTCACCCGCGCCGTGGCCACGCTGCCAGTGGCCGCTGATCAACCCACGCGAGAGGACGCCGTAGGCGGCGACGCCGATACCGAGCTCGCGGCAGGTGCCGAGGATGTCGTCTTCGATGCCGCGCGAGATCAGGGAGTACTCGATCTGCAGGTCGGAGATCGGGTGGATTGCTGCCGCGCGCCGGATCGTCTCGGACCCGGCTTCCGACAAGCCGATATGCCGGACGCGGCCGGCCTTCACCTCCTCCGCGATGGCGCCGATCGTGTCTTCGATCGGCACATTCGGATCGACCCGGGCCGGACGATAGATGTCGATATGGTCGGTACCGAGTCGCTGCAGCGAGTAGGCCAGGAAGTTCTTCACTGCGGCCGGGCGGGCATCGTAGCCGCACCAGCCGCCGCCGGCGTCGCGCATGGCGCCGAATTTCACACTGATGAGCGCGTCGTGGCGGCGGCCTTTCAGCGCCTCGCCAATCAGCATCTCGTTCTGACCCATGCCGTAGAAGTCACCGGTATCGATCAGCGTGATGCCAGCTTCCAACGCCGCGTGGATCGTCGCGAGACCCTCGGCACGATCGGCGGGACCGTAGAGGTCCGACATGCCCATGGCGCCGAGCCCGAGGGTCGAAACGCGCGGGCCGGCCTTTCCGAGCTGCCGTTGCTGCATGGTCGTTCTCCGCTGAATTGAGCCTCGACGAGGCGTTGGCGCGGATATGCAGCGACGCGCGTCGTGCGATAAGCCGAGTCTTGGTGCACGACGTGTCCGGAATTTCGCACAATGTCCGATCCGAATCTCGCGGATCTCGATGCCTTCGTCGCCGTTGCCCGGGCGCGCAGCTTTCGCGGCGCGGCCCGGCTGAAGGGCATTTCGGCATCGGCGCTGAGCGAAGCCCTACGCAGGCTGGAGGCACGGCTTGGCATTCGTCTTCTCAACCGCACGACGAGAAGCGTCACGCCGACCGAGGCCGGGGCTCGGCTGCTCGATCGGCTTGGTCCGGCGATCCGCGAGATTGAGAGCGCTCTCGACAGCGTCAACGACTCTGTCGATGAGGCCGCGGGAACGTTGCGGCTCAACGCACCCACCGTCGTCACACGTCACATCCTGCCCTCGATCGTGAACCGCTTTCTCGCCGCCCACCCGAGGATCAGCCTGGAGATCGAGAACAACGACAGCTTCATCGACGTGCTGGCCGAGGGTTTCGATGCCGGCATTCGCTACGAGGAGAGCCTCGAGCGGGACATGGTCGCGGTGCCGATCGGCCCGCGCCAGCAGCGCTACGTGCTTGCAGGCTCTCCGACCTATCTCGCAGCGCGCGGCACGCCACGGCACCCGCGCGATCTGCTGGGCCATGCCTGCATTCGGCATCGCTTTGCCAGTCGTGTGACGGTGCAGTGGGAGTTCGAGAAGGACGGCGAGGTCGTGAAGATCGCGGTGGCGGGACCGCTCATCGCGACCTCGGCCGAACTGGAAGCCCAGGCGGCCATCGCCGGGCTCGGCCTGATCTGTACGTTCGAGGAATACTTGGCGGATGGCCTCGCGACGGGCGCACTGGTACCGCTGCTGGAAGACTGGCTGCCACCCTTCTCTGGACCGCGGCTCTACTACGCCCAGCGGCAGCACATGCCGCCGCCGTTGAGGGTATTCATCGATTTCATCAAGGCCGACAACGGCTAGCCAGCGCGTGCGTGTGCGGCCGACGCCTCTGACCGCAGGGCGGCCAGAGGCACAGCGCGATCAGGTAATGTACTGCGCGCCGTTGATGGTGAGCGTCGAGCCGGTGATGAAGCCCGAGGAATCATCGGCGAGATACTCGACCGCACGGGCGATTTCTTCCGCCTCGCCGAGACGGCCGACCGGGATCGTCGAGATGATCTTGTTCCGGATGTCCTCCGGCACCGCCATCACCATGTCGGTGGCGATGTAGCCGGGCGCGATCACGTTGACCGTGATGCCCTTTGAGGCGCTCTCCTGAGCCAGCGCCTTGGCGAAGCCGATCACGCCAGCCTTGGCGGCCGAGTAGTTGGTCTGGCCGGCCTGGCCCTTCTGGCCGTTGATCGACGAGATCAGGATGATGCGGCCGAACTTGCGCTCGCGCATGCCGTCGATGAGCGGGCGCGTGCAGGTGAACATCGAGTCGAGGTTGGTCTTGATGACCGCCTGCCACTTCTCGAAGGTCATCTTGTGGAACGCGCCGTCGCGGGTGATGCCGGCATTGTTCACGAGGATGTCGATCGGTCCGACCTCAGCCTCGATCTGCTTGATGCCGGCCTCGCAGGCGGCGAAATCGCCGACGTCGAACTTGAAAACCGGGATGCCGGTCTCGGCCTTGAAGGCCTGGGCCGCTTCGTCGTTACCGCCGTAATTGGCGGCGACCTTGTAGCCCTTGGCCTGCAGGCCTTTCGAGATGGCGGCGCCGATGCCGCGCGTTCCGCCCGTCACGAGGGCGACGCGTCCACTAGCCATGGTTTCCTCCGTTGTTCTTGATTGAATTCGTCGGACTTGCCCGATGCGCCACGCGCACCGGGAACTACCGATCTCTTGCCCGGACCCGCCGCCATTCGCACGGCAATTAAGTTTCAGCAGGCCTCAAAGCGTTTTGTGTCAACTTTTGTTTGACACGTACGGAGAAGGCCGGGGTCTTCTCCGCTGAGCCGGCTCAGGGCCGCTCGACGCACATGGCGACGCCCATGCCGCCGCCGATGCAGAGGGTGGCAAGGCCCTTCTTGGCGTCACGCCGCTTCAGCTCGTGCAGCAGGGTGATGAGGACGCGGGCGCCGGACGCGCCGATCGGGTGGCCGATCGCGATGGCGCCGCCGTTGACGTTCACCTTGGACTCGTCCCAGCCCATGTCCTTGTTCACGGCCATGGCCTGGGCCGCGAAAGCCTCGTTGGCCTCGATCAGATCGAGGTCGGACGGCTTCCAGCCGGCCTTGTCGAGGGCCTTGCGCGAGGCCGGGATCGGGCCGGTGCCCATGATCTTCGGATCAACGCCGGCGGTGGCCCAGGACACGATCTTGGCGAGGGGCTTGAGGCCGCGCTTCTCGGCCTCGGAGGCCGACATCAGCACGAGCGCAGCGGCGCCGTCATTCAGGCCCGAGGCGTTGGCGGCGGTAACGGTGCCTTCCTTCGAGAAGGCGGGCTTCAGCTTGGCCATCGCCTCAACGGTCGCGCCGTCGCGGATGTACTCGTCGTCCTCGACGATGGTGTCGCCCTTGCGGCCCTTGACGGTCACCGGGACGATCTCTTCCTTGAAGCGGCCCTCCTTGCGGGCGGCCTCGGCCTTGTTCTGCGACGCGGTGGCGAACTTGTCCTGCTGCTCGCGGGTGAGCTGGAAGGCCTGCGCCACGTTCTCGGCGGTCTGGCCCATGTGATAGCCGTTGAAGGCGTCCCAGAGGCCATCCTTGATCATGGTGTCGACGAGCTTGAGGTCGCCCATCTTCTGGCCGCCGCGCAGGTACTGCGCATGCGGGGCGAGCGACATGGATTCCTGGCCGCCCGCGACAATGATCTTGGCGTCACCATTGGCGATCTGCTGCATGCCGACGGCAACGGTGCGCAGGCCCGAGCCGCAGACCTGGTTGAGACCCCAGGCGGTGGCCTTCTCCGGGATGCCGGCGGCCATGGCGGCCTGGCGGGCCGGGTTCTGGCCGGCGGCAGCGGTGAGGACCTGACCGAAGATCACCTCGTCGACCTCGTCCGGCGAAACCTTGGCGCGCTCGAGGGCAGCCTTGATCGCCACGGCGCCGAGTTCGTGGGCCGGCATCGAGCCGAACGCACCCGCGAAGGAACCCACCGGAGTCCGTGCCGCTCCGACAATGACGATATCTTCGCTGGCCATCTCGATTGTCTCCTCACCGCGGCGCATCTTGCTTCGAGTACCGATACGCCTGCCAATCCCTGAGGAAAAAGGGCTTCATCTCTACGATGTCAAGGAGACTTACGGGCAGAACCGGCAGCCGAATTGAATACAATTCGGACTTGGCGATATTGTGCGGGAAAGCCAGCGAGTTTGCTGTTTTCGCCGCCGCGAGAGTGCCTTAAGGTTCCGCATTGCGGGAAAGCCGGTGCAGGCCCGCCAATTTTTTGGGGCAACGGGTCGATGCGCGCCATGGCGAACGGAGCGGGGAGTGCCGCGGGGATGGCGGAGAATGGCAAGTCTCACCAGACCGTCATCAAGAAATACGCCAACCGCCGGCTCTATCACACCGGCACGTCGACTTATGTCACGCTCGAAGATCTCGCTGGGATGGTGCAGAGCGGCGAGAACTTCATCGTCTACGACGCACGCTCGGGCGACGACATTACCCGCTCCGTGCTGACGCAGATCATCTTCGAGCAGGAGAACAAGGCCGGCGAGGACAACCTCCTGCCGGTAGAATTCCTGCGCCAGCTGATCCGCTTCTACGGCGACAGCATGCGGATCATGGTGCCGAGCTTCCTCGAATTCTCCATGGCGAACTTCGCCAAGGACCAGGACGGGCTGCGGGAGAAGTTCGCACAGAGCTTCCAGAGCTTCGGCCCCGGCGCCTTTCAGCAGGCCCTGCAGGAGCAGGTCCGCACCAACATGAGCTTCTTCGGCGATGCCATGAAGATGTTCACGGGCAGCTTCGCCGCCACCGGTGCGAAGCCCGATGCCGCGGCAACGCCAGCCGCAGCATCCGGCCCGGCCGCCACGGATTTCGACGACCTGAAGCGTCAGATGCTCGAAATGCAGGCCCGGCTCGACGCTCTCGCCAAGAAGTAGCCGGCGGCGGCGGTAACCTTTTCGCAAGGATGCTGAAAGAATCCTTGCGGCTGGCCTCGACCTTGCGCAGTTGTCTCTAGGCAGTGCGCAGAGGCGACGGCGATGAGCCAGGGTGAGACGGACGTTCAGGGTGTCGCGGACAATGCGTGCCGCGCTCTCGTCGTCGTCCATTCGCAGGACAACGACGAAAACCCCAGCCGACACAGGTCGGTGGGGCGGCCCATGGCAGGCTTCCTGGCACAACTGATCGTCGATACGGATCCGGCGCTGCGTGTGGCGCGCCTGGAGCGGACGCGGACGGCAGCAGCGCTCTATGAGCGGGCGGCCGGCGTCCCGGGGAAGCGGTGCGCCTAAGGCGCACCGGCCTCCGATCGGCCCTTAGGCCTCGGCCGACTTCACCTTGAGAACCTGGCGACCGCGGTACATGCCGGTCTTCAGGTCGATGTGGTGCGGACGGCGCAACTCGCCCGAGTCCTTGTCCTCGACATAGGTCGGTGCCTTGAGCGCGTCAGCCGAGCGGCGCATGCCGCGCCGGGAGGGGGAGGTTTTACGCTTCGGAACGGCCATCGGGTTTTCTCAAGGCAAAAAGCGGCGCCGTGGCGATCCACCTTCGTCGAGGCGGAAAGCCGGCACCGCGAATGGAATTCGGGGTTCGAGGCGCGGCTTATACCCGCGCCGGCTCCGACTGGCTAGATGGGTTCGCGTGAAGATGCGCGGCGGAATCCGCGGCGGTCTTGGAGCCGGTCATGCGCTGCAGCAGGTAGTCGAGCGAGAGCGGGCCGGGGCCTGCGACGCCGAGCCAGCCGAACAGGGCCATGTAGGACACTTCTTCGAAGCCGAGCAGCGTTTCGAGGGAATCCACCTGGTCGAGCTTGGCCGAGATGACGGCCACGATCATTACGATGACGAGGGTCGGCCCTGCGATCCGGGTGAACAGGCCGAGCAGCAGCAACAGACCGCCGACGAATTCCACGCCCGAGACGAACGGCGTCATGATCTCCGGAAACGGGATGCCCCAATCCGTGAAGTTCTGGATCATCTGCGGCAGGTTGTGGAGCTTGGTCCAGCCGCTCCAGAGGAAGACCCAGCCGACGACGAGACGCGCCGCGAGCGGTCCGAGGAAGACCAGCGGGCGGGACAGGCGCTCCGGGCTGTCGATGAAGGTACGGACGATGGCGTTCACGGGGCTCTCCAGCAGGCTCGGGCGAGCCGGGTTGGCTCCTTGCAGCCCATACGGAGCGGCCGGGCGTTCGGTTACATCGCGGCAGCGACTCCGGGGCGTTTCGTTCAAACGCGGTTCAAGCACAGCGGCCTAAATCGGCAGGGTTCGGCGCAGCGTCCCTATGCCCGCCGTCGGGAGACCATCATGATTTCGTCTGCCATCCGCTCGCTGGCCGTCCTGGCCTGCCTCGCCGCCACGCCCGTCCTCGCCCAGTCGGCGGCCCCTGCCACGCCTCCGGCGAAGGCTCCCCCTTCGGCGATGATGAAGGCCGCGCCCGCGGCCCCGGCGGCCGACGCCAAGGCTCCGCTGCTCGACCTGAACAGCGCCACCGCCGAGGAGCTGAGCAAGCTCAAGGGCATCGGCGACGTCCGCTCGGCCGCGATCATCAAGGGCCGCCCCTACAAGGGCAAGGACGAGCTGGTTCAGAAGAAGATCATCCCCGAGGGCGTCTATGCGGGGATCAAGGATCAGATCATCGCCAAGCAGAAGTAATCTTCGGCCATCGTCTTTCCGCGCGGGGTCGGCAATCCCCGCGCGGGCGTCTGCTCCTAGACTTGTCCGGTCGCTCCCCTGGGTATAGGCGCCAGGGATGCGCATGCCGCGCCCCCGCGACCGTCGATCGATCATGCCCGCCCAGCCGACCATCCGCCTGCATCGCGGCGATTTGCCCGCCGATTTCGATCCCGGCCCGGCCATCGCGATCGATACCGAGACGCTCGGCCTCAACCCGCATCGCGACCGGCTCTGCGTGGTGCAGATCTCGCGCGGCGACGGCAATGCCGAGGTGGTGCAGATCGTGCCCGGTGGCCCGGAGCCGGTCCATCTCAAGCGCGTCCTCGGCGACCCTGCCGTTCAGACGATCTTCCACTTCGCGCGGTTCGATCTCGCCGTGCTCTACCGGGCGCTCGGCGTGATGCCGGGGCCAGTCTACTGCACCAAGATCGCTTCGAAACTGGCCCGCACCTATACCGACCGGCACGGGCTCAAGGACGTGGTGCGCGAGATGGTCGGCGTCGAGTTGTCGAAGCAGCAGCAATCCTCGGATTGGGGCGCCGAGACGCTGAGCCAGGCCCAGCTCGATTACGCGGCATCGGACGTGCTGTACCTTCATGCCGCCCGCGACCGGCTGAACATGATGCTCGCTCGCGAAGGCCGTACCGATCTCGCCCAAGCCTGCTTCGATTTCCTGCCGACCCGCGCCCGGCTCGACCTCGCCGGCTGGGCCGAGGCCGACATTTTCGCGCATACGTAGCGCCCCGAGAGCTTCGCCTCGAAACACACAGCAACGCGCGTATGTGCTTCCGCGCACTTTGCCGAGATTGATTATTGGTCGGCGCGGAGGCCATAACTTCGCCACCGCCCGTCGGCATGCCCCTATCCGTGCCCCGACCCGTCGGTGTGGGAGAGGATGCACCCCCGGACGGAGCCTCCCAGGAAACCGATGCAGGCGGCCGACACTCTCGACATGCAAGCGAGCGCGGCAAACGAGAATGCCCGTCGCACGCAGGCGCATGGCCGCGCCGTGCGTCATTCGGCACGCGTCCGGCTGTTGCGCCGGGTCATTCCGGTCGTGGCCGGCGTCGCCATCTTCGCCATCGTGGCGGTGGTCTGGAATCCGTTCTCGGGCAGCATCTCCAATGTCAGCGTCGGCCCGGTGAGCGTGCAGGGCACCAAGGTGACGATGGAGAATCCGAAGCTCTCCGGCTTCAAGAAGGGTGAGCGCGGCTACGAGGTCACGGCCGATTCCGCGCTGCAGGACGTCCGCAAGCCGTCGCTGATCGAGCTTCACGCCATGAAGGGCCATATCGCCACGGACGACAAGGGCGGCCTCGCCTACATCGAATCGAAGGGGGGGCTGTTCGATTCGAGCAAGGAATCCCTGACCCTGAACGAGAACATTCGCCTCTGGACCGACAAGGGCGAGGAAGCCAGGCTCAAATCCGCCTCTGTCGACTTCAAGGCCGGCTCGGTGAAGTCTTCCGAGACCGTGACCGTCTCCGTGCCGAACGGCTCCGTTACCGCCGACAGCCTCGACGTGGTCGAGAGCGGAAAGGTGATCTCCTTCATCGGCAACGTCCACGCCGTGTTCCAGGGCGGCGGCAAGAAGCCGGCTACCGAGGATGGGGATGCGGGCGAGCGCGTGCGCACCTCCGCCGCGGAAGGCCCGAAGGAAACAGCAGAGGCCGGGCGATGAGCGTGCGGGTGATCTCCCTGGCACTGGCCCTCGGTGTCGCGCTCGCCCCGCTTTCGGTGCCGGCTCTGGCCAAGGACAAGGCCGATTCGCCGATGGGCGCGCTCGGCGGCAACGGCAAGGAACCGATCAAGATCGACGCCGACCGGCTCGACGTGTTCGACAAGGAGAACAAGGCGATCTTCGCCGGCAACGTCGTTGCCGTGCAGGGCGACGCCACCATCCGCTGCTCGGCGCTGACCGTGTTCTACAAGCGCGGCAAGAACGATGCGAAGGACGGCTCGGACTCGGCCGGGAAGACCCAGGCCGAAATGGCCGAGAACGGCATCCGCAAAGTGGATTGCGCCGGTCCCGTCACCGTCGTGCAGAAGGATCAGGTCGCCACTGGTGACAACGCCACCTTCGATCAGGTGGCCCGGCGCATCGTGCTGACCGGCAACGTCGTGCTCAGCCAGTGCCGCAACGTCACCCGCGGCTCGCGCCTCGTCTACGACATGGATTCCGGCCGGGCGAACATGGATCCCGGCAGCAACGGCCGCGTCTCCGCGATGTTCGTGCCCGGCGAGAAGCCGGACGCCAATGGCGGGGGGAAGGCCAGTTCCAAGGGCTGCCAGCAGCCCCCCGCCGCGACGGCCGGCAAGCAGAAGCCGACCGAGGCTGCCGCGCCGCCGCCGGAACGGCCGGCGGGCGACAAGTCTGCTCCGAAGACGCGGGCACAGGCGAATTGAGCGTGACGGGCCTGTCGACAGTCCCGGCGGTCCTGCCGTTGCGCGCCGGCTCCGGCGAGGGTGCCTTGCCGAAGGCCGGGTCCTTCGTGCGGCGGTTGCTCGGACGTGGGCAGAATCGCGCCGCCAGCACTCCGCCCGAGGCCGAGGTGCGACAGGGCGGCCATGACGGGGTCGGCGGCCCCGGCATCCTGCACGTCACCGGCCTCCGAAAGAGCTACGGCGCCCGCACCGTCGTGCACGAGGCAGGGCTCACCGTCCGCAACGGGGAGGCCGTCGGCTTGCTCGGTCCGAACGGCGCCGGCAAGACCACGATCTTCTACATGATCACCGGGCTGGTGGCGGCCGATCGCGGTCATATCAGCCTCGATGGCATGGAGATCACGCACCTGCCGATGTACCAGCGCGCGCGCCTCGGCATCGGCTACCTGCCGCAGGAAGCCTCGATCTTCCGGGGATTGACCGTGGAGGACAACATCCGCGCCGTGCTCGAAGTGGCCGAGCCCGACCGCAAGGAGCGCGCCCGCAAGCTCGATTCGCTGCTCGAAGAATTCGACATCGCGCGCCTGCGCAAATCTCCCTCGATCGCGCTGTCCGGCGGCGAGCGCCGCCGCTGCGAGATCGCCCGTGCGCTGGCCTCCTCTCCGAGCTTCATCCTGCTCGACGAGCCCTTCGCGGGCATCGACCCGATCGCGGTGGGCGACATCCAGGACCTCGTCGGCCATCTCAAGCGCCGCGGCATCGGCGTGCTGATCACCGACCACAACGTGCGCGAGACCCTCGGCCTGATCGACCGCGCCTACATCGCGCATTCCGGCCGTATCCTCACCGAGGGCACGCCCGAGCAGATCGTGGCGAACCCGGAGGCGCGCCGCCTCTATCTCGGCGAGGATTTTCGCCTCTAGGCACAACGACGCGCGTCCCGCGGATCAGGCCAGAACGATCGCGACTGCGTTCCGGATCAGCGCCGGACCTCGGCATTTCGGCGAGTTGGCCTTCACGCCCTGCTGGCCTGCGGGCGGAACCGGGCATGTCGCACCCATCGCGGTAAGGCTCGCTGAACCACGCCGGTCGAAACCCGCGAGGTCAGCCGGACGACAGGATTCCGAAAACGCTTTCTTGAGGGCCAGTGGTCGAGGCTGGCGCCTGGCCGCAGGGCACCTCGTCTGTGGCCGCTTTGCCGACCCGCGCGGCATTCACGCGTTCGGCCACGATCACGCTTTGACGCGCGATACGGTTAGGTCTAAGCGTTGAAGAGCAAAACGAAGCAAGAATTGTGCCGATTGCGGATCCGGTCTCGTTGCCGGCCGGATCTCGATCGCTCGCCAACGGAGAATCGGGCTTCCCGATGAGTCTGCTGCAACGGCTCGAAATGCGCCAGGGGCAAGCCCTGGTGATGACGCCTCAGCTCCTGCAGGCGATCAAACTCCTGCAGCTCTCTCATCTTGATCTCGCCGCCTATGTCGATGCCGAGCTGGAGCGCAATCCGTTGCTGGAGCGCGTCGAGGGCGATTCCGCAGCCGAGGCTGGCGCCGAGCGTGGATCCGACGCCGAGACCGAGCGGTTCGAGGCGAGCGAGGGCGGCGAAGAAGAATCCTGGCTGAAGAACGACATGGCACCGGAGCGGGAGGCCATGGAGAGCGCCCTCGATACGCGCCTCGACAACGTCTTCGCCGACGAGACCCCGATGCCGCGCGAGCAGGCCGGCGGCGACACGCTCTCGCTGACGCCGGCCTCCTATGGCAGCACCGGCGGCAGCTTCGACGGCGAACTCCCCGATTTCGAGGCGAGCCTGACGGCCGAGATCTCCCTGCGCGAGCACCTCGCCGCTCAGCTCGACCTCGCCACTCGCGACCCGCAGGACCGGCTGATCGGCGGCTTCCTGATCGATGCCGTCGACGAGGCTGGCTATTGCCGCGAATCGCTCGACCTCGTCGCAGACCGCCTCGGCGCGAGCCTCGATCAGGTCGCGCGGGTGCTCAAGCTCGTCCAGACCTTCGATCCGCCGGGTGTCGCCGCCCGCGACCTCGCCGAATGCCTGGCGATCCAGCTGCGCGAGCAGGATCGGTTCGATCCGGCGATGCAGGCGCTGGTCTCGCGGCTCGACCTCGTGGCCAAGCGCGATTTCCCTGCCCTCCGCCGGCTCTGCGGCGTCGACGACGAGGATCTCGTCGAGATGCTCGCCGAGATCCGCCGGCTCGATCCGAAGCCGGGCCGGGCCTTCGGGACGAGCGCCGTCGAGGTGCTGGTACCGGACGTGTTCGTGCGCGCTGCGCCGGACGGGTCGTGGCTGGTCGAACTGAACTCCGAGGCGCTGCCGCGGGTCCTGGTCAACCAGAGCTACTATGCCCGTGTCTCGAAGGGCGCGGTGGCCGAGGGCGACAAGACATTCCTCTCGGAATGCCTGCAGAACGCCAACTGGCTGACGCGCTCCCTGGAACAGCGCGCGCGCACCATCCTCAAGGTCGCCACCGAGATCGTGCGCCAGCAGGACGGATTCTTCGTCCACGGCGTCACGCATCTTCGCCCGCTGAACCTGAAGACCGTGGCCGAGGCCATCGGAATGCACGAGTCGACGGTCTCACGGGTGACCTCGAACAAGTCGATCGGCACCAGCCGCGGCACGCTGGAGATGAAATACTTCTTCACCGCCGCGATCCCCGGCGCAGCGGGCGCGGCGTCGCATTCCTCGGAGGCCGTCCGCTACCGGATCAAGCAGCTCGTCGATGCCGAGGCGAACGACGTGCTCTCCGATGACGCCCTGGTGCAGCGCCTACACGACGAGGGTATCGAGATCGCCCGCCGCACGGTTGCCAAGTATCGGGAATCTTTGCGGATTCCTTCCTCGATCGAGCGCCGTCGCGAACGCTCGGCGCAAGCCGGCGCGCAGCTCAGCGCTTGAGCGGCGCGAACCGGGCAGTCGGCTCGTCGCGTTGACTTCGCCTCCGACGCATCCTTAGTTTGATCGTCTTTGGTCAAACGGAGATGTCGATGGCAGGTCTGCGGGTTACGGGTCATGGCGTCGACCTGGGCGACGCGTTGCGCAGCCGGGTCGACGACCGGATGGGGGCGACGCTCTCGAAGTATCTCGACAGCCATATGAGCGGCTCCTGCACCGGCCATGTCACGCTTCGACGCGACGGCACCGGCTACCGCACCGACTGCGTCGTGCATCTCGTCTCGGGGCTGACGCTCGAAGCC
The DNA here is from genome assembly GCF_021352225.1 of Methylobacterium sp. C25. Classification (GTDB taxonomy): domain Bacteria; phylum Pseudomonadota; class Alphaproteobacteria; order Rhizobiales; family Beijerinckiaceae; genus Methylobacterium. The sequence goes on from NZ_JAAUVI010000001.1 coordinate 992,021, forward strand.
TCGGGCTCGGCCCACGACCCGCATGCGAGCTTCGACCAGACCGCGGACAAGCTCGAGAAGCGTCTGCGGCGCTACAAGCACCGCCTCAAGGACCACGGCGCGGCGAACCACAATGGCGGCCGCAGCCCCGCCGACATCGAGGCGGCCTACGCGGTCCTGGCGGCTCCCCTTCACGACGACGACGACGAGATCGAGCTCGACAGCGAGGAGTCGCATCCGCCGGTCGTCGCCGAGAGCACCAAGACGCTGCGGCGGCAATCCGTGAGCGAGGCCGTGACGAGCCTCGATCTCACCGGAGCGCCGGTCGTCGTCTTCGTTCACGCTGGCACCGGCCGCATCAACGTCGTATATCGACGCAGTGACGGCGCGATCGGCTGGGTCGATCCGCCCGAGCGGGCCTGACCGGGGCTTCGCCTCCGGTTACGTTGAAACGCCGCCGTGAGGCGGCCTGATGGAAATCGGGATTCGGCACGCCAGGTGCCGGTCTCGCCGCCTGGAATCGGGTTACCGGTTCGGGGTCTTGTCGATGGGACGACGGTCCTTCATGCCAGTTCTGGAATTCCTGAGTCCGGAGTCGGTCATCCCGGCTCTGAAGGCGCGGGCCAAGAAACAGATCCTGTCCGAGCTGGCTGGGCAGGCCTCCCGCCAGTTGCCGGGGCTCGACGAGCGCGAGATCTTCGAGACGCTGCTCCAGCGCGAGCGGCTCGGCTCGACCGGCATCGGCGACGGCGTTGCGATCCCCCACGGCAAGCTTGCCCGGCTCGACCGACTGTTCGGCTTGGTCGCGCGGCTCGAGAAGCCTGCGGATTTCGAGGCCCTCGATGGCCAGCCTGTCGACGTCGTCTTCCTGTTGCTGGCGCCGGAAAATGCCGGAGCCGACCATCTCAAGGCCTTGGCGCAGGTGGCGCGCATCCTGCGCGAGCCGGGCCTGCTGGAGCGCATCCGCACCGCCCGTGACGCCAGCGCGCTCTACGCGCTGCTGACCAACCGCCCCACGCCCCAAGCGGCGTGAGAGTTAAGGACGACGGCATCGTGGCTGGACGAGACAGGCTCGGGATCACGCTGATCGGACTGATGGCCATGATCGCCGCGACCACTGCACGGGCCGAGGGCGACGCGGCCTGTGCCCGCGACGTACTCGTGGCGAATTCCATGCAGCGGCAGGCGGGCGAGCAGCTCGAAAGCGCAGGAGACGATCAGGCCAGCCAGTGCCGCGTCTGGCGCCGCCACATCGACACGATGCGCCGCATCGCCGGCGTCTACGGCCGCTGCCTGTCGGGGCCGGAGCGCAAGGAAAAGCTGGCGCAGTCGCAGGGTCAGGAGACCGAGTTCGGCGCCCTCGTCCGCAGCCGGTGCAAGGGGCTCTGACGCCGCTAGCGCGGTCCTTCAGCCTGTGCAGGCTTCCTCGCGTCCGGTTGCAGGGAGATGCGCTCAGTTCGCCGCGTGCAGGCGGGGGGCGGCCACCATCCTGAGAGGCGTCTTCGACGGCTTTCCGCGTCCGATCAGCACGGCGAAGTGCGACCGTTCCGGATCGGTCTCTAACCGGGTGCGCAGCCAGGCTGCGAGAAACTTGACGTATTCGGCACCGACGAGCCGGGCCACGGCGGGATCCTGCCACCAGCGGCCGATGTCGAGGCCGTCCGCGACAACCGGGTAGGGCACCACCGACTGGCCGTCGGTCAGCGCGTGCTCGATCTCGATCAGCGTGCGCGGCATGTGATAGTTGGAGGTCACCACCGCGATGGTCTCGAAGTGGTTGCGCCGCATCCAGCGTCGGGTCTCGATGGCGTTGCCGATGGTGTTGCGCGCCCGGTAGTCGAGATCGACGCAGCACTCGATCCAATGGCTTTGGCTCGGGTTCAGCCGGGCGATCTCGTCGCGGCTGGTGCGCTCGTTGACCCCCGAGATCAGCAAACGCTGCCCATAGCCGCTGGCCAGAAGCTCGATCGCGTCGCCGACGCGCTGGGCGCCGCCGGTCAGCGCGACGATGCCGTCGGCCCGGCCGGCCGGTCGACGCTCCATGCGCTCGATCGCCGAGACGAAGAACAGGAAGCCGGCAAACAGGGCAAAGGCGCCGAGAACGGCCATGCCCACGAGGGCCCGCCTGACCAGACGAAGCAGAGGGCGAGGGGCGGAGGAGGCCTGCATGGCTCGCTTGCCGTCATCCGCCCGGGACTGACGATCCTGCACGCCCTCACTCTGCCATACCCAGCCGAAGGCCTCCAAGGCCGTCAGCGGCGTGGCGATACCGAAGTCGCGCGTCCGTGAGAGCGTAGGCAGGGTCATCCTCCCGAGCGTAGCCGCGATTGCGGCCGTGGAGAGGCGAATTTTTCCTCCCACACGGGTTTACGAATGGTTAACGCGATCTGCGCGGATCGTCGCAAGTCTCGGTTCGGATTCAGGAAATCTGGTTTTGCCCCGAACCGGTCGAGGACGCAGGCTTCAGGCGAGGAAGCGGCGGACCGTGATCCGCGACACCACGGCCGTCACGACGGAGGCGATCACACCGATGACGATGATGAGTGCGTAGCCGCGCCAGCTGACCTGGAAGCTGCCGAACAGGGCTTCGATCTCGTCACCGGCCGGCCCCGAGCGCGAGAGGCGGGCGAGCACGCCGGCCAGGGCGAAAGCGAGAAGAGCCGCGCCGGCTCCAATGGCTCCGCCGCGCAAGCCGAGCCGGAAGAAGCGACTCTGGAAGGCGCGAGCGATATAGTCGTCATTGGCGCCGACGAAATGCAGCACCTCCACCACCTCCCGATTGCCGGCCATGGCGCCGCGAGTGGCGAAGACGACAGCGAGGCCAGTCGCCGCCAGCACCAGTGCGACAATGCCGACGCCGATCCCGACGAAGGTATTGGCCATGGTCGAGAGGCGCTGCAGCCAAAGCGCGTGATCGTCGAGGCTGGCGACGCCCGGTAGTGCCTCGCTCAACTGCTCGCGCAGGACCTTGAGATCAGGCGCAGGGCTGGAGGCGAGCTTAACGGTGATGAGCCGAGGCACCGGCAGGTCCGACAGATCGAGGCCGCTGCCGAGCCAGGGTTCGAGCAGTCGTTCGGATTCGGCCTTCGAGAAGATCCGCGCCTCGGCGATCCCGGGGGTTGCCTTGGTGATTTCCTGGGCGCGCGTCACATCCGCATCGATGTTGCGGCCAGGACCCGGCCGGACCTGGACGGTGACCTCCTGCGCCACTGCGCCCTGCCACTGACCCGCGCTCGACGCGACAATCTCAGCGGCCCCCGCGCAGAGGGCGGCAAGGAAGGTCAGGATCGCGATGACCGCAGCGAGCGCCCGGCTTGCGGCGGTGTCGGTCGGCACCAGCGGAGCGTTCCGGCGGAGCGTCGCCGGCAGCGGCGCCTCGGCAGCACCGTGGGGCGGTTCGGCGGCAGGGCGCCGTGGCGCGCTGGTCTCGGCCATTACTCTTCGATCCGCAGCCGGCCGTCCCCGAGCACCAGCCGGCGCGCGTCGATCAGGTCCATCAGGCCGAAATCGTGGGTGGCGATCAGCACGGAGGTGCCGAGCTTGTTCAACTCCATGAACAGACGGAGCAAGCGCCGCGCAAGGCTCGGATCGACATTGCCGGTAGGCTCATCGGCCAGCAGCAGCTCAGGCCGGGCGATCAGAGCGCGGGCGATCGCCGCGCGCTGCTTTTCGCCACCCGACAAGAGCGGCGGAAGCACGTGCATGCGCTCGCCGAGCCCGACCCAGCGCAGCAGCTCGACGACCTCGGCGCGGTAATTCGTCTCCGAGCGGCCCTGCACGCGCAAGGGCAACGCGACGTTTTCGTAGGTGGTGAGATGATCGAGCAGGCGGAAATCCTGGAAGACCACGCCCATGCGCCGGCGCAGGCCCGTCAGCGCTTCGTTGGAGATGCCGCTCACCTCTTCGCCGAAGACCGAGACGAGCCCCCGCGTCGGGCGCACCGAAAGCAGAATCAGCCGCAGCAGCGTGGTCTTTCCGGCCCCTGACGGACCGGTCAGGAACTGGAACGAGCGTGGCGCGATTTCGAAGCTGACGTCGGACAGCACTTCCGGGCCCATCCCGTAGCGCATGCCGACATTCTCGAAGTGGACGGCCGGCGCCTCGGTCTCGGAGAGCAGGCTGCCCGTCCTCGATCTGCCGGCCACGTTGACTCCGCCTGCCAAGACTCGCTCCGTCGCGCGGAATTCCGGATCGAAGCGGCCGGACCGGAGGCCGTTTCACGGGCGGTTAACCCTGTTCGCGCAACAACCGTTTCGGTCCTTTTTCCGCGCGCGGCAACCCGCCGCCGGAAGGACCGAACCGATTTGCCATGCTGATCTCCTGCCCGGCCTGTGCGAGCGAGTACGAGATCGAGGGAGTCCTCGTCGGTGCCGAGGGCCGCTCGGTGCGCTGCGCCGCCTGCAGCGAGACCTGGTTCGTCGGCCCCGAGATTCCGGACCCCGCGGAAAACAGCGAAATCGACGGGTGGGATGCGATCTCGTTCGAGGACGAACCGGCGGCCGTCGCGGAGCCGGCGCCCACGGTCATCGACCAGCCGATGCCGCCCCCCCGCGCCGTCAAGCCCGACGCCACCAAGCGCTTTTCGATTCCGCGCCCATCGCCGGCCATCGCCGCCGGGCTCGTCGTGTTCGCGATCCTGCCGCTTGCCACCTTCGGGCGGGCCACGGTGGTGCGCGCGATGCCGCAGAGCGCGGGGCTGTTTTCGGCCATCGGCCTGCCGGTGAACCTGCGCGGCGTCGATTTCCGCGAGGTCACGGCGTCTCGCAATCCGGCCGAGGGCGCGAACCCGGCCCAGCTCGTGGTCGAAGGCGATCTCGTCGGGGTGGCCCGTGAACGCGTCGCGGTGTCGCCACTCGAGATCGAACTGCGCGACGCGCACGACCAGTCACTCTATCGCTGGACCGTGGCGCCCTCGCGCGCCGCCCTGGAGCCGGGCGAGACGGCGCGCTTCCGCGCGAGCCTCTCGGCGCCTCCCGCCGAGGGCAGCCAGGTCTCGGTACGCTTCGCCGATGCCGGTGCGGCCGATGCGCCCGCTCCCGTAAAGGACGCGCAGCACGGCCATCACTGAGCCGGTGGCGCCCCCGCGCTCGCGTGTTATGAGGCGAAGCATGACCATGAGGCTTGCCCGGAGGCCCGCATGACCTCTGCTTCTCGGCGCGTTCGCGTCCTGTTCGACGAAGCCGCCATCGCGCGGCGCAACGAAGAGCTCGCGGCAGAGATTGTCGCGGCCAAGCCAGAGAACCTGCTCGTCGTGGCGGTGCTCAAGGGCAGCTTCATGTTCGCCGCCGACCTTCTGCGGGCCCTGCACCGAGTCGGGCTGTCGCCGCAGGTGGAGTTCGTCCACTTGTCGAGCTACCGCGATGCGACGATCTCATCCGGCAAGGTCGAGATCCTGCGGGATGTCCAGAGCGAGGTGCGTGGGCGCGACGTGCTGCTCGTCGACGACATCCTCGAATCGGGTCGCACGGTGGTGTTCGCCAAGGATCTGCTGATGGCTCGCGGCGCCAAGAGGGTGCTGACCACCGTGCTGCTCGAGAAGCCCGGCAAGCGTGCGGTGACGATCGACGCGGATTTCGTTGGCTTCACCTGCCCGGACGTCTTCGTGGTCGGCTATGGCATGGACGCGGCGCATGCCTTCCGCCAGCTGCCTTTCGTCGGGCTCGTCGACTACGAAAGCAACGATCCGGATCTCTTCGGCGGCGCGTGAGCAGCAGGAGCCGGAAAAGGGCTGCCGACGAGGATTTTCCGGAAAAAGTTCCGAATAATGCGTAAGAACGTGGTTCAAGGAACTCTGTGGCCTCAAGAATCTTGACTGTACGCCGCCACGGTTGCGAGGTCGGCCGGCAGATTTGAGAGCGAAGCCGAGGCAGCCAACATGGCGCGCATCCTCCTCGTGGATGACGAGGACACCATCCGCGGATTCCTGAAGCGCGGGCTCGAGCTCGACGGCCACGCCGTGGTGACGGCGATCGACGGCAGTGACGGGCTCGACCGGCTCACGGAAGCCTCGGGTGATTTCGACCTCATGCTCACCGATATCCGCATGCCGCTGATGGATGGCATCGCCCTCGCGCTTGCGGCCAAGCGCGACTATCCGGACCTCACCATCCTGCTCATGACCGGCTTCGCCGACCAGCGCGAGCGCGCCCGCGGCCTCGACGCCATCGTGCTCGACGTGCTCACCAAGCCGTTCTCGCTGGCGGATCTGCGCTCGACGGTGAAGCGGGCGCTGGCAGCCTGAGGCTCAGTAGCCGTCGGCCAGAGTGCCGCGCTGGCGCTGGTCGGAGGCGCCGGCGAGCAGGCCGCCATCGGACATCACAGAATTCGCCGAGCCCGAGGGCGCGCCGACCTTCACCTTGTAGCCTTGGCTAGCGAGCAGCGAGACGGTGTCGGGCGAGATACCCTCCTCCACCATCAGCACGTCCGGTTGCCATTGGTGATGGATGCGCGGCGCCGCGACCGCCTCCGCCAGATTCATCCGGAAATCCAGCACGTTGACGATCACCTGGAGCACGGTGGTGATGATGCGGCTGCCGCCGGGGCTGCCCGTCACGAGGAACAGCTTTCCGCCGCGAAACACCATGGTCGGCGTCATGGAGGAGAGCGGGCGCGCGCCCGGTGCCACGGCGTTGGCTTGACCGCCGACGAGCCCGTAGGCGTTGAGCGCTCCGGTCTTGGCGGAAAAGTCGTCCATCTCGTTGTTCAGCAGCACGCCCGTTCCCTCGGCCACGAGGCCGATCCCGTAGGAGAAGTTGAGCGTGTAGGTGTTGGCCACCGCGTTGCCTTGGGCGTCGACCACCGAGAAATGCGTGGTTTGGTCATGCTCGAAGGGCAGCGGATTGCCGGCCTTGACCTCGCCGGCCGGGCGGGCGCGGTTCGGGTCGATCTGCTTTCGCAGGGTCTCGGCATAGGGTTTCGAGATCAGGCCCTCGACCGGCACCTTCGTACGGTCCGGATCGCCGAGCCAGGTGGCGCGGTCGGCATAGGCCGGCTTCATCGCCTCGGCGAGGGCATGGATCGCCACGGCGCTGCCGGCGCCCATCCCGGCCAGATCGTAGCCTTCGAGGATGTTGAGGATCTCGATGAGGTGCACGCCACCCGAGCTCGGCGGCGGCATGGAGACGATGTCGTAGCCGCGATAGGTGCCGCGCACGGGCTTTCGGGTCTCCGGCCGGTAGGCGGCGAGATCGGCGGCTTTCATGATGCCGCCGGCGCCCTGCACGGCGGCGGCGATCCGCTGCGCGATGTCACCAGTATAGAAGGCGTCCGGCCCGTTTTTGGCGATCGCGTGCAGCGTGCCGGCGAGATCCTTCTGCACGAGCATGGCGCCGCGTGGCAGCACCTGGTCGCCGTCGAAGAAGATCGCGCGGCTCGACGGCCATTGTCCGAGCAGGCCCGAGGCGCGGGGCAGGGAGTCGGCGAGCCCGGATTGCACCGGGATCCCCTCGCGTGCCAGCTTTTCGGCAGGCTCGATCAGCTGAGCGAGCGTGAACTTTTTGGAGCCGTAGAGACGGTGCGCCTCGGCGAGGCCGCGCACGGTGCCCGGCACGCCAACCGCCTTGCCGGTGCGGGTCGAAGCGGCCTTGTCGGGCTCGCCCTCTGCATTCAGGAACATGCCCTCGGTGGCCGCGGCCGGCGCAGTCTCGCGGTAGTCGATTGCCACCGTCTCATTGCGGTCGGCGAGATGCACCAGCATGAAGCCACCGCCGCCGAGATTGCCGGCCCGCGGCAGGGTCACGGCGAGGGCAAAGCCCACCGCCACCGCCGCATCGACTGCGTTGCCCCCCCGCTTGAGGATATCGACGCCGATCCGCGTGGCGTGCTCCTCCTGCGAGGACACCATGCCGTGGCTCGCCAGCACCGGAAGAATGCGCGCGTCTTCCGCCTGGAGGGGCGCCGTGCCGAGGGACCCCGGCGTCGGGTCTGCTTGGGCCAGGGCCACACTCGGCAGCACGAGGAGAAGGGCGAGGGCGGCGCGGACGGTACGGATCATCGGCGGCATGGGCTGCTTCTATCTGAAACCACGGTGCTGCCGAAGATACGCATTGCGACGCAGATCGGCCGAACCTCAGGCAGCTTGAAGAAATCAATGCCGTCATTCATATTGCTGGCAATATGAGACTAGTGCTGGACACGAATGTGCTCGTGGCGGCGTTGCGGAGCCCTGCGGGAGGCTCCGCAGAACTTATTCGACGCGTTCGTGCGGGGCACTTCACGATGCTGTCGAGTGTGCCGCTCTTCGTGGAGTACGAGGCCGTGGCGACACGGCAGGATCATCTCGATGCGGCGCAGGCGTCACGAGGAGATGTCACGAACGTCCTTGATGTGCTCGCTCGGTTCATCGAGCCAGTCGAGATCCACTATCTGTGGCGACCGCGCCTCCGAGATCCGGCTGACGACATGGTGTTGGAAGTCGCAGTGAACGGGCGGGCGGACGCCATCGCAACCTTCAACCGCGCCGATTTCGAAGGAGTCCGAGATCAGTTCGGAATCGAGATTTTCGCGCCTGGCGACATTTTGAGGAGAGCATGATGGGCACCAGCAGCAACTATGCGCTCCGGCTTCCGCTTTCATTGAAGAAGGCCGCCGAGGACGTGGCTCGCGAAGACGGGAGCACCCTCAACCAGTTCATCGTCACAGCGGTCGCCGAGAAGCTCGCCTCGTTGAAGACGGCTGAATACTTCTCCGAGCGAGCTGTACGGGCCGACGTCGCTGCCTTCGATCGGTTCATGAGCCGCTCCGGCGGAGAGCCGCCCCATCCCGAGGATCGGTGGGACGGCCCCAAGACCGGAAGCTGAGGCTAGGCATTACACCCGGTCAGGCGTCGGCTGCGCGACCGCTACGGCTGATTGCGGGCGAGGAGACCGCCCATCGGGCCGCCCGGCTCAGTCTGCTTGTAGAGGAAGAACACGCCGCGCAGCCACGCGCGGGTATCGTAGCCACCGTAATTCCGCTCGACGACGTCACGGGTCACGAAGCCCTGGATGAAGTAGTCGCCGAAATTGTAGCCGACGAGGCCACCCACCGCGATCTGGCCCTGGTGGCGATAGCCGGGGCGGTTCGTCGGCAGGTCCGTCGAGCCGAAGGCCACCGGTCCGATCTCCCACTTGCCGAACTTCTTCGTCGCCGTGACGTCGAGGTTGAGAAAGTCCGGATAGAAGGCGCCCTGCTTGTTGGTGGCGTCGAAATACGTCCCGTAGAGGAGGTTGCCCGTCAGGTTCCAGCCGTCGCCATTATAGGTGGCGGCGAAGCGCTGCTGCAGCGAGCCCTGGTTGATCACGAACTGCGTCTCGACCGGCAGGTAGCCGCCGAGCAGGTAGCTGACGCTGAAATCCGGAGCGATCTTCCAGGCGAGCTGTGCCGCCACCAGCGGCACGCCGATTCCGCTCTGATAGCGCCCACCGGCAGCGGGTCGCGTCACTACGACGGGCTGGATGAAGATCATGTGCAGGCGCCCGCCGAAGAGATGGACGCCCGGCACCCAAACCAGGCCCGGCAGGTTGATGTTGTTCTCGGTCCGGTTCGGCGAGGTGTCGCGGATGCCGAAGCTCGACGTGTCGAGCAGGATGAGTCCGATCGGTAGCTGGGCGCCGGTGGGGAGGCCGAGCGTCTGGCCCGGCTGGGCCGCTGAGGCCGCGAGCGCCGAAGTGCTGCTCGCGAGGAAGATGGCCAGCGCGGCAAGGATCGTGGTTTTCGAGGAATGCATCCGAGAGCCGTTCTCCATGAGCCGGTTCGGATCGCCACGATCCTTGGCCGGCAAGGGGTCACGTCATTCGGACGGCCGATGCGGCCGGGTTAATTCATGCGATTTTGCAGGGACTTGACGCTGTTGTAGTTGGGCGACATCAGGGATGAACAGGCGTGTTTCGTCCGTCTACGGTGCTGCGTCCCGCGACCATCCAGTAGACGAGACCAGATGCCGCGCCGGCCAGGAACAGCACCACCATCACCCGACCTTCTGCGGTGAGCGCGCCCTGTCCGGCAGGCGGCCTGACGCCGCCGCGGGCGATCCAAGGCAGAGCGGCAGTGACGAGACCAGTGGCGCCGCCATACCATGCGAGCGCCCTGAACCGTAGCGTCTCACCGATCACGGCGACGAGGGCAGGCGGCAGAAGCAGGAGTGTGGCGAGCGCCTTGAGGAAGGCGATCATCGCTCCGATCGCGACGTCCGGCGGAAGGCCCGCAGCGATGTCGTCGATGCCCTCGATGAGGCCGATCAGCCCAAGCGCCCCGATCGTATCCCGCGAGACCGGATCGAGCAGCACGCCGGCTCCGAGGACGAGCGCGCCGCACGGCACGGCGAGGACGAGGGCGACGGCCCCCAGGAAGAGCCGGCCGAAGAGCCGCATCAATCGTCCGTGTCGGAGCCCGCATAGACCGCTTCCGCGCCCATGCCCTCTTCGAGCATCATGCGGGCGCGGGCACGCAGCTTCTCCGTCTCGCTCTTGAGCTGGCCGCAGGCAGCGAGGATATCGCGGCCACGCGGGGTGCGCACCGGCGAGGCGTAGCCGGCATCGAAGATGATCTGCGAGAAGCGCTCGATCCGGCTCCAGTCGGAGCAGGCATAGGCGCTACCGGGCCACGGGTTGAACGGGATCAGGTTGATCTTGGCCGGGATGTCTCGGAGCAGCTCGACGAGCTCGTAGGCGTCGTCGTCGCTGTCGTTCACGCCCTTGAGCATCACGTATTCGAAGGTGATGCGGCGCGCGTTGCTGAGGCCCGGATAGTCGCGGCAGGCCTGAAGCAGTTCGGCGATCGGGTACTTGCGGTTCAGCGGCACCAGGGTGTTGCGCAGGTCGTCACGCGTGGCGTGAAGCGAGATCGCGAGCGAAGCGTGAGACTCATCGCCGAGGCGGAACATCTGCGGCACGACGCCGGAGGTCGAGACGGTGACGCGCCGGCGCGAGAGCCCGATGCCCTCCTGATCTGTCATCACCTGGACCGCGTCGATCACGGAATCGACGTTGTAGAGCGGCTCGCCCATGCCCATGAACACCACATTGGTGATCAGGCGGCCGGCCTCGCCGGTGGAGCCGGCATTGCGTACGGGCTCCTGGCCCGGCCAGTCGCCGAGGCGGTCACGCGCGAGGATCAGCTGGGAGACGATCTCGGCCGCCGAGAGGTTGCGCACCAGGCGCTGTGTGCCGGTGTGGCAGAAGGTGCAGGTCAGGGTGCAGCCGACCTGGGACGAGACACAGAGCGTGCCGCGGTCCGGGCCCGGGATGTAGACGCACTCGATCTCGGCGCCGCGATTGTGCTCCTGCACGTTGGTCGGCGCCATGCGCAGCAGCCATTTGCGGGTGCCATCGCGAGAAATTTGCTCGCTTACGACCTCGGGGCGCTCCAAGGTGAATTGTTGCGCGAGCTGGGCCTTCAGGCCTTTGCCCACATTGGTCATCTGGTCGAAATCGGTGGCGCCGCGCAGGTAGATCCAGTGCCAGAGCTGGCTGCCGCGCATGCGCGCCTCGCGCTCGGGCACGCCGATGCCGAGCAGCGCGTCCTTCAAGCCGGCGCGCGTCAGGCCGACCAGCGACGTCTTGCCGCCGAGCGCAGCCGGCTCGGGGCGGAAGTCGGGCGTCTTCTCGATTGGAGGAAGAACGCCGGGCTCGCGCCGGGCGCTGTCGAACGACGCCGTCGCCATGACTTTACGTAACCTTGGGAAGGGTGGGACGCCGACCCTATAGGCGATCTCGGCCGCCGATGCGACTGCCGCAGGCTCGGGACACGTCTGCATCTCCAAACCTGGGACGAAATACCTCCCAGGGCGTGAGGGTTAACCTGGTGGAAACGCCGCGTTTGCAAAGTTGTGCGGCCGGACGTGATCCAGGAGCTGCCGACGCCGCGATGCTGCCGCTCATCGAAGAGGGCCTGACGAGGCCGTGGCATCGCCTGCGCTTGCCCGAGCCCCTGGAGGCCAGATGGGCTGCTCAGGGCCGCGCCGGGAATGCGCGCCGCATCCGCTCATGGCTTCTCGTCTTCATCATCGTCAACGTCATCTCGGTGAAGGTCGATCTCGACCTGTTCGGAGCCGAGGCCGTCGCCATCCCAGCGGCCCTCACGCTCGGCCTGCTCGTGCCGGTGACGCTGCTGGCGATTCTGCTGCTGCGCAAGGAGCCATCACCGGCCCGGCAGCTCTGCGCCGTGCTGACCGTCAGCCTCGTCGCCATGGCGGTGACGCTCAACAGTGCGCGCATCGTGCCGGGGCCACACGGCGACGTCTATTCGATCCTGGCGGCGATCGTTCCGCTCGTGGTCGGCATGATCGCGCCGCTCTCGTTCCGGCACGGCATCATCTACTGCGCCTGCTGCTTCAGCCTCTATGTCGGCTCGATCGCCGGCTTCGGCCTCGGCGACCATGACGGGTACGGCGTGCCGATGCTGGTCGCGAGCCTCATTCTTGTGCCTTTGAAACTGACCTACGCCCAGGAATGGGAGACGAAGCAGAGTTTCCTGCTCGGCCTGCGCGAGCGGATCCAGGCCACCGCCTTGGCCGAGGCGAATTCACGCCTCGTCGTTCTTTCCGAGACGGATCCGCTGACGAGCGTCGCCAACCGGCGACTGTTCGATCAGCGGCTCGACGAAGCCTGGGCGGCCGCGGCGCGCGAGCAGCAATGGCTCGGCCTCGCCGTCGTCGACGTGGACCACTTCAAGGCCTTCAACGATGCGGCCGGCCATGCCGAAGGTGATCGCTGCCTGCGTGAGATCGCCTCGGCCCTGCAGGAGGCGATGGCCACGCGGAATGGATTGGTGGCTCGGTTCGGCGGAGAAGAGTTCGTGGCATTGCTGCCCGGCGCGACGCCGGAGGCGATGCTCGAAGCGGGTCAGGCCCTGCACGACGCGGTCGCCCATCTGGCACTTCCGCATCCGGGGCGGCTGGGCGCTCTCGTCAGCGCCAGCGTCGGCATCACCGCGTCGCATGGGGCGACGGGCGCATTCGGCGTGACCTCGGAGGGGCTGCTCTCAGCCGCCGATCAGGCGCTCTACCAGGCCAAGCATGCCGGGCGCGATCGCGTCGAAGCCGCTTGCGCGCAGCTGACGCGGCCGACGCGAATTGAAGCGCGGGCCGCGTAGATCATGCCGTGCTTCGACTGAATCAGTCTCGACACAGAAAACGTGAAAGATTCTAGAGAGTTAGAGCAGGCCTGCAGCGAAAGGCCGTTACGCCTTTTCACAGCCTGCTCTAGCGCCGGTCGAGAAGCGCGTCGACCTCGGCCTGCTCGTCAGCCGACAAGCCCGCAGGCTTCTCGGAAGGACGTCGGCGCGACAGCCGCCAGATGCCGAAGCCACCGAGCAGCACGGCAAGGAGCGGCGTCAGCCAGAGCAACAGCGTGTGCCAGGCGAGGACCGGCCTCAGCAGCACGAATTCGCCATAGCGGGCCACGACGTAGTCGACGACCTGCTTGTCGTCGTCGCCGGCGGTGAGGCGCTCGCGCACGATCACGCGCAGATCCTTGGCGAGCGGCGCATCGGAATCGTCGATCGACTGGTTCTGACAGACGAGGCAGCGCAGGCCTTCGGAGATGTGGCGGGCGCGGGCTTCGAGAGCAGGGTCCTTCAGGACCTCGTCGGGTTGGACGGCGAAGGCGGGAGCGGCGACGAGCATCAACGCCGTTGCGAGGGCGAGCACGCGAGCGAACCCTCTCCCCTTTACAGAAGAGGATGGCCCGCTTCGGGACACTGCCGAGGACCTCATTCCGCGGGTACCGCGTTCAACGGTGGCTTCGCCCTGGCCTTCGCCGGAGCGCCGACGCGGATGCGGCGGTCGGTGAGGGAGACCGCGCCGCCGAGCGCCATCACCACGGCACCGAGCCAGATCAGCAGGACCAGCGGCTTGTAGTAGAGACGCAGGCCGATCGAGCCGTCTGGCATGACCTCGCCGAGGCTCGCATAGACCTGGCTGACGCCGATCGTCTTGAGGCCGGATTCCGTCACCGACATTTTTCGCGAGGGGTAGAAGCGCTTGCCCGTCTCGACCGGCCCGACCATGTCGCCGGAGGCCGTCCGGAGCGTCAGGAAAGCGGCCGTTTCCTCGTAGTTCTCGCCGGTCTGCGGGCCGACCTTGTCGAGCGTCGCGACATAAGGGCCGACGGCCAGCGTGCCGCCGGGTTTCAGCGTAGCGAGGCCTTCCACTGCCCAGCTCTGGGCGGCGATGCCGATCACCAACACGCCGACGCCGGCATGGGCGATGGCCGTGCCCCAGGCCGACCGCGGCAGGCCGGCGGCGCGCCGGCCGATCGTGCTCAAGTCGCGGGCGCGGCTGTTGCCGTAGCCGCGGGCGCGGGAAAAAACTTCCAGCACGGAGCCGATGATGAGGTAGGCGCCGAGCCCGATGGCGACCGGCGCCATGACAGGACCGCCCCAGGTCAACGCCGCCGTGCCGATCGCGACGACGAAGGCGATGGCGAAGGCCGCGAAGAGACGTTGCGCGGCGGCGGCGAGATCGCCGCGCTTCCAGGCGAGCGACTGGCCGAAGGGCACGATCAGCAGGAGCGGGATCGCCAGCGGCACGAAGGTCCAGTTGAAGAAGGGCGGCCCCACCGAGATTTTCTGGGCCGTCAGCATCTCCAGCAGCAGTGGGTAGAGCGTGCCCACGAGCACCGTCGCGCAGGCAGCGACCAGGAACAGGTTGTTCAGAACCAGCGCGCCCTCGCGCGAGATCGGCGCGAACAGGCCGCCCTGGCGTAGCATCGGCGCGCGCCAGGCGAAGAGCGTCAGCGAGCCGCCGATGAACAGGACCAGGATCGCCAGGATGAACACGCCGCGGGTCGGGTCCGAGGCAAAGGTGTGTACCGAGGTCAGCAGCCCCGAGCGCACGATGAAGGTCCCCATCAGGGAGAGCGAGAAGGTCAGCACCGCAAGCAGCACGGTCCAGACCTTCAGCGCGTCGCGCTTCTCCATGACCACGGTGGAGTGAAGCAGGGCCGTGCCGGCGATCCAGGGCATCAGCGAGGCGTTCTCGACCGGGTCCCAGAACCACCAGCCGCCCCAGCCGAGTTCGTAATAGGCCCAGTAGGAGCCCATCGCGATGCCGAGTGTCAGGAAGACCCAGGCGGTAAGCGTCCAGGGTCGCACGGCACGGGCCCAGACGGCGTCGATGCGTCCGTCGATCAGCGCGGCGGCAGCGAAGGCGAAGGTGATCGAGAAGCCGACATAGCCGAGATAGAGTAGCGGCGGATGCACCGCGAGGCCGAAATCCTGCAGCAGCGGATTGAGGTCGTTGCCCTCGAGCGGAGCCGGAGCGACGCGGTCGAACGGGTTCGAGGTCGTGATGATGAACAGCACGAAGACGAAGGTGATCAGCGCCTGGACGGCGAGCGTGTTGGTGCGCAGCACTGGCGGCACCGAGTTCTTCGCCACCGCGACCATGGCGCCGAACAGCGACAGGATCAGCACCCAGAGGAGCATCGAGCCCTCGTGGTTCCCCCAGACGCCGGAGAACTTGTAGATCAGCGGCTTCAGCGTGTGCGAGTTCTCGACGACGTTCTTGACCGAGAAGTCGGACATGACGTGCGCGTAGGTCAGCGCCCCGAACGCGAACAGGATGCAGGCGAAGACGCCGAGCGCTGCCGGCACGGTGGTCTCGCGCAGGGCCTCGTCGCCGGAATATGCCGCCCAGATCGGCATCGCCATCTGGATCACGGAGAGCGCCAGCGCCAGCGCGAGGGCGAAATGGCCGACTTCAACGATCATCGGACCTCACCGCTCGCTGCGCTTGCCGAGGGAGGTCTCGGACCCTTCGGCCTTAGGTACAGGCTTGCCGTCCTTCCCCTCCTGCCAGCGGCCTTGCGCTTTCAGGGCGTCGGCGACCTCGCGCGGCATGTAGGATTCGTCGTGCTTGGCGAGCACCGTATCGGCGCGGAAGGTGCCGCCGGCATCGAGCATGCCCTCCGTGACGACGCCCTGCCCTTCGCGGAACAGGTCGGGCAGCAGGCCCTTGTAGTGCACGGGGATGGTGCCCTTGGTGTCGGTCACCGAGAAGTCGACGGTCTGGTCGGGGCCGCGCTTCAGCGAGCCGTCGAGCACGAGTCCACCAAGCCGAAAGCGCACGCCCGGCGCGACACCCTGCGCGGCGACTTCTGCCGGCGAGCGGAAGAAGACGATCGAGCCGCTCATCTGCCAGAGGATCAGGCCGACCGCGACGGCGAGCACGGCGCCACAGGCGGCGATCAGGGTCAGGCGGCGGCTCTTGCGGGTCACGTGTTTCGTCCCAGGGCGCCGGCGGGGCGCAGCGAGCGCGCGGGCCTTGGCGTCGTTCTAAAGTGTTGGGTCCGGTTTCCGACGCCCACGCCGCCGGGTCAAGGTTTCGCGCCGGGACCTATTGTCAGGGGGGAGGGCGCCTTCCTCAGCGCCCGACGGCGGCGGTCTTGAGGCTGAGATCGCGCGCAAGGCCGTCGAGGCGCTCGATCGCGCTCCTGTCGGCGCC
The DNA here is from genome assembly GCF_021352225.1 of Methylobacterium sp. C25. GTDB lineage: Bacteria > Pseudomonadota > Alphaproteobacteria > Rhizobiales > Beijerinckiaceae > Methylobacterium. The sequence goes on from NZ_JAAUVI010000001.1 coordinate 1,008,423, forward strand.
GAGCGCCATGCGCGCTCTGTCGAGCGCACTGGCCGCGGCCTGGCGGTCGCCGAGGGCGCTGTAGGAGCGCACCAGCCGCATCCATTCGTCGGCGCTGCCGCCTTTGGCGGAAAGACGCCGGTCGAGCCCGGCCACCATGCCGCGGATCGCCTTCTCGCGCTCGGCCGGCGGCATTGCTTGGATGGCGGCGGTCGAACCGCTCGCCGGTGCGTCGGTCGTGGGAGCACCCGAGGGCATCATGGCCGGGGCAGCCGCATCGGGTTTCGGTGCGGGGACCGCCTGAGCCGGCTTGGCGGCGGAGCCGGCATCACCCTGCCGCCCCGGCTCGGCGAGATCGAGATCTTTGGCTTCGGCCTCGAGCCGGCCGCGGCCTTCCGCATCGTCGGCGAGGGCGGTGCGGCCGCGTGCCAGGGCGTCACGCGCCTTGTCGCGCTCGCCGAGGACACCGTAGGAGCGCACGAGCTTCACCCAATCCTCGGCGCTGCCGCCATGCTGGCTCAGACGCCGGTCGAGGCCCTCGACCATCCCGCGGATCGCGGCGATGCGCTCGCTCGGCGGCAGGGATTGCAGGCCGGCGGCCGGGCTCTGGGCAGGCTTGGCCGCATCAGATTTGGCCGCATCAGATTTGGACTCGTCGGGTTTCGGGCTCGCGGCCTTGGCATCCGCCTCGGCCTTAGAGGGCTCGGTGGGCGGCGCCTCCCCTTTCAGGCGAGCGAGATTCTGACGCACGAGGCCCATCCAGGGAGCGTCCTGGGGGCCCTGTGCGGCGAGGGCTTCGAGGCGCGTGGCAGCACCGCCCGGATTGCCGGCGAGTTCGTCCGCCCGCGCCAGGTAGAATTGCGGCTTGGCTGACTTCGCGTCGAGTACGAGGGCGCGCTCGAACAGCTTGCGCGCGTGCGGCGACACGGCGCCCTCGCCCGCCGCGACCAGCGCCTCGCCCCAGTTCGAGAGCCGCTCGGGATCTTCACCCTGGAGGCGAAGCACCTGCTCGTAGGCGCGGGCGGCATCGTCGAAACGGCCGATGCGCATGTAGACCGGGGCGATGACAGCCCAGCCGCGGGCGTCGTTCGGGTTGCTGGCGAGCTTCGCCTCGACCTGGGCGATCGCCTTCATAACGCCCTCGCCCCCCTGCTGGACGACCTTGCGGTCGGCTTCGGTCTGCGAGGGAAGGTTCGGGGAGCCGTAGAGCCCGTAGACGACCAGTGCCACCAGCGGGACGGTGGAGAGGGCGAAGGCGGAAGCCGCGCGGCGCTGGCGCAGATGCGGCTCGGCGATCGGGCTGGCCTCCTCCGTGCGGCCTTCACGGCTCGCGCGCAGCAGGCGGCGGGCGGCCTCGGTGCGGGCGGCCTCCGCCTCGGATGGGCCGATCAGGCCACGACCGAGATCGCGCTCGATCTCGGCGAGCTGGTCCTCGTAGAACGTGGTCTCGGTGGCGAGCCCGGCCTCCGCCGCGCTGTCCTGCTCGGCCTTGGGCCGACGGGCCAGCGGCCACAGCAAGGCGAACACGGCCGAACCCGTCATGATCGCCAGGATGAACCAGATCGCCGTCATTCGACCCTAAAAAGCCTTTCTTGGCGTCCCACGGAAAGGCTGTGACGCACCGCTTGCCGATGCATCATCCCCGAGGGCGGCGTAGCCCGTCGCAGGATGATGTCGTGAAGACGCGCGAACCCGTTCGTGCCGCGCTAGGCGGCTTAGCACAGCTCCGTACGATCGTAACGGCGACCGACTAACGCTGGGCAGCGCCCATCGGCGCGTCCCCCGGCACCTCGAGCACCGCGCGCAGCCCCCCGAGCGCCGCGGCCTCCAGACGAAAGCGCCCGCGATAGAGGGCGGCGAGGTCGGCGACGATCGACAGGCCGAGGCCGGAGCCCGGCTTGCTCTCGTCGAGTCGCCGCCCGCGGGCGAGCACGGCCGCGCGGTCCTCCTCGGGCAGGCCAGGGCCATCATCCTCGATGGTGATCAGCAGCCGGGCGAAATCCTGCTCGGCGACGGGGGCGGCCGCGATGGCGACGCGCCCGTTCGCCCATTTCGAGGCGTTGTCGACGAGGTTGCCGACCATCTCCTCGAAATCCTGCTTCTCGCCGCGGAAGCGCAGGCCCGGCGGAACGCGCACCTCGTAGGCGATGTCCTTGTCGCGATAGATCTTTCCGAAGGTGCGCACGAGGCCGGCCAGCGCTGGCTCGATCTCGGTGGAGGTGCCGAGCGTGCCGGCGAGCGCAGCGGCGCGCGCCCGGTCGAGGTGGTAATTCACCTGATCGCGCATCACCGCGGCCTGCTCGCGGATCTTTTCGGCCAGCTCCGGCGGCGCGTCGCTCGATCCGACCTCGTTGACGATGATCGAGAGCGGCGTCTTCAGCGCGTGCGCGAGGTTGCCGACCTGGGTGCGCGCACGCTCCAGGATCTCGCGGTTGGTATCGATGAGCAGGTTCGTCTCGCTGGCGAGCGGGGCGATGTCGTGGGGATATTCGCCCGGGATGTGGTCGGCCTCGCCACGGCGGATGGCACCGAGCGCCGCGCGCAGCCGCTTCAAGGGCGCAAGGCCGAATCGGATCTGCAGGAGGGCCGTCAGCGCCAGCGACAGGCCGAGCAGGCCGAAGGTCACGGAGAGTGAGAAGCGGAATCGGTCGACATCGTTGACGATCTCATCGGCGGGGCCGGCGACGCGGACGGTGTAGCGCCCATCCTGGCCGACATCGACGTCGCGCTCGACGATGCGCAACAGCCGGTCGTCCTGGCCGTGGCCATAGCCCTGGCGGATCTGGCCGATCGTCGCGGCGCCGGCCTTGTCGGGGCCCTTCAGCGGCACGCCGACGAGAGAGCGGGACTGGCGCAGGTCGCGCGGCTTCGCATCCGGATGGCCGACCTGCCAGTACCAGCCCGAGAGTGGCAGGTCGAAGCGCGGATCGCCGAGCGCGAAGGAGCGCGCCTCCGGATCGGGGCTGACGAGATCGGTGGCGAGGTTGTTGGCATAGACCAGCAACCGACTGTCGAAGCTGCGCTCGGTGTTCTCGCGGTAGAGCGTTGTGAGGATCCAGGCGGCGATGACCAGGATCGCCGCGCTCGACAGCAGCGCCGAGACCGCGAGGCGCACGCCGATCGAGCGGCGGCGCATGGGCAGCCAGGAGAAGCGGTCGGTCATGATGTCAGGAGCCGGTCGCGCACGACGCGCTGGCGGACGACGTCACCCCTGCCCTTTCGTCTGCGCCCCATCGATCAGGTAGCCGAGCCCGCGCACGGTCTGGATCAGATCCACCGCGAGCTTCTTCCTGAGCCGCCCGACGAAGACCTCGATCGTGTTGGAATCGCGGTCGAAATCCTGGTCGTAGAGATGCTCGGTCAGCTCGGCGCGCGAGACCACGCGGCCGGTATGGTGCATCAGGTAGGAGAGCAGCCGGTATTCGTGGCTCGTCAGCTTCACCGGGTTGCCGTCGACGAAGACGCGGCCGGAACGGGTGTCGAGCACCACGGGGCCGCAGGAGATCTGTGAGGTGGCATGGCCGGCGGCGCGGCGCAGGATGGCGCGCACCCGTGCCATCAGCTCCTCCATGTGGAAGGGCTTGGTGACGTAGTCGTCTGCGCCGGCATCGAAGCCGTCGACCTTGTCCGACCAGCGGTCGCGGGCGGTGAGGATGATGACGGGGGTTTTCACTCCGTTCCGGCGCCAGTTCTGGAGCACGGTGACGCCGTCTGTCTTGGGTAGGCCCATGTCGAGGATGATGGCGTCGTAGGGTTCGCTCTCGCCGAGGAAGCCGCCCTCCTCGCCGTCGAAGGCCGTGTCGGCGACGTAGCCCGCCTCCTCCAGCGCCTTCACCACCTGCCGGTTGATATCCCGGTCGTCCTCGACGACGAGCAGACGCACCTCAGTGACCCCTCGTTTGGCGCCGCAGCGATCGCGGCACACTCACGCTATTGTCCATGCACTTGCCCGGACTGGGCGTCCACCATCACCTGCACGAACCGGCCGTCGCGCCGCAACGCCGTGAGCACGTAGACGAGCCCGGCCTCCTGCTTGCACAGGCTGGCGCGCTGAATCTCGGCGCGAGGATAGACGTTTCGGGCAGCGCGGATCGCTGCAAACGGCGCGATCACCCGCTTCTCGGCCACGGATTCGCGCATGTCGGCAGGCGACAGGCAGCTCTCGATCCGGGCAACCGGCTGAGCCTTGGCGGGGGCCGGTTCCTCGGACTCCTCGGCGAACGTGCCGACGGCGCCCGTCGCGATCACCGCGACGGCTGAGACGGCAAGCAGCAGGGCGAGCGCGTGATGCATGGTGGCTCCTTGTCGAGCCGAGGCACTGAATACGTGCTGAATGGCTTGTGCAGGCCGTGTTGGGGGGTGTTGCATCCAGTTGCGCCAAATGGCCGGCGCCGAGCGTTGGGGGCCTGGCGCGAGACTGAACATAAGGTCGGGCACTCGCATCGGTTCCATGAGGCGGGCCGTCGCGCCCCGCCTCGTCCGAGCCGGGCGGTCAGGCATCCGCGCCGAGGCGCTCGGCGAGGCGGGTGAGATTTGCCCTGAGCGCGATGCTCGCGAGATCCTGCAGGTCGACATGGTCGAGCGCGGCCTTTCGCAGCGTCTGGACCGAGAGGTCGAAGGTGCTCCGCGCCGCATGCAAGCGGATGATCGCCGCCGCGCCCCTCGTCCGCGTGCGGCCGCGTCCGCGCTCCGATGCGCTTGAACGCGGATTCGCGAAGGACAGGGGCATGTCGAGGATCTTCCGGTTGGGACTGCGTGCGGTCAGGCCTTGCCGACGAGCCGTATCTCGTTGATTCGACGCAGAATCTCGTCGAACTTTTCCCGCGAGCGCTCGTCACTGCGATCGACGCCGCGGGCGATCTCGCTGGAGAGGCGGGTGAGATCCTCGAGCACGCGCGTGCGGCTTTCCAGGGCGGCCGCGACGGCGGCGTTGGTCTGCGAGGCTCGTTCCAGGGCCGTCGCTGTGGTGCCGGTCTCCTCGATCCGGGCCTCCAGCGCCCGCAGGTTCTCGCGGTGCAGGTGAAGGCAGGCCAGCCCGAGCAGCACCGCGACGATCCAGCCGGTGCCGCCGGCGCTGAACAGCAGGCGGACGGCCTCCAGGGCGATAGCGTCCATGGCGGCCTCCGGGGTTTGTCAGATGGCGGTTCGGCGGTTGAGGACGGCATCGAGGCCGGGCACCAACGTGTTGCCGGCATTGGCCGCCGCCTCCAGCGGCAGGTTGCGGAAGATCTTTTCGGCGATCCCGGTGGGGCCACCGGCTGCCTCGATGAGCCAGGCCGGGGCCTGATCGAGCGCCCGTTGAACCGCCTGCGCGATCACCGCCGATCCGACCGGGATGGTCAGAGACTTGCCGCGTACGGCCCCCGAAACGGCGTTCATGGCGTAGTCGGCGGCGTTGCGGACCAGTCTTTCGACCAGCGCGGTTGTGACGAGGAAGCGCAAGGGCCCGGCCATCCGCGCCGCAGCGGCGCTCGCCGCGGTCACGGCCAGTGGGATCAAGACGGCGCCGAGCGCCTGCGCCCCGGTGGTGACGGCGTCGCCCCAATGCACGGTGACATCCGTGTCGGCGGCAGAGGCCGCTAGGCAGCCGGCGGCGAGCAGGGCGGCGGCGAGGCCGAAAGCGGACGCGGTTCTGGTCATGGTGATCTCCTCGGGGTGAAAGCGAGGGTTCAGGCGCTCAGGCGTTGCCAGAGACGGGCGAGCAGGCTCGGCGGCGGGCGCGATGCGGCTGCGGCCGGCAGCGCGATGGGGCGCGGGTCGGTCCGGCGCGCCTTCGGCGGCGCGGTGGCGTAGGACGTGCGGAACTGGTCCTGCTCGGCCTGCCGGCGCGACAGGATCTCCGGTGGCTTCCTCCAGGCGAGGATCGCCGCGGCGCAGCCCTCACGGTCGCCGACATTGAGCAGGCGCAGGAAGCTCGACCTGCGAAAGGCATCGACGCCGATGTTGAAGGCGATGGAGATCAGCGCGTCCCGCTCGTGATCGGCGATCGGGACGGTGATGCAGGACAGGATTGGCAGCGCGTGCGAGGCGAGATCGTCGAGGAAGAAGGCATCGGCTTGCGCCTGCGTGATGCTCTGGCCGAGCCTGACCCCCTTCGTATGTCCGTAGCCGATGGTCGGCACGCCGACGCTGTCGCGATAGGCCTTCAGCCGCACGCCTTCGCGCGCCTTCAGCACCGCGATGCCGAGCGGCGTCATGATCGCGGATGCGGTCATGCTCAGTCTCCGTGATGTCGAGGGAATTGCGAGAGCGGAAAAAGACTTCCGAAATCTTCGGGCAACACGAGCGGGTTACGCAGGTGGCTTGATCGGGAGGAAGCCGATGACGCCTGAGGACAAGCGGTGGGACCGCGCCGTCTGGTCGCTCGATGCCGCCGTGGCTGTAATCGTGGCCAGCCTCTGCCTGATGCTGTGCATGCTGGTGGGCCTGCGCTGGATCGGCTGAGGCCGCGGAAGGCTCACGCCATCTGGCGGCCGGCGAAGAGGGAATCGCTCGCCGCGACGTATCCATCCGCGCCCGTGAAGCGGACGAAGACCTCGACCGTATCGCCGGCGGTTAGCTTCAGGGCCGAGGACAGGCCGAGTGTGGTGACACCGTCGACGAGCGTACCGGTCGCCGCGGCACGTCCCCTGCCTGCAGCAGCACCGTTCCGATAGAACTGAGCCTCGAAAGCGATCGGCGCATTGCTGCCATTGGCCTTGAAGGCCAGAGCAGCGTCGAATCCGTAGAGCCCGGCCTCCGGGACCACGAAGCAATTGCTTCCGGCCGAGAAGGCGCCCTGGTCATTGCTGTCGGCGCTGTTGAACTGGATCTTGGTCCAGGCGGCGGCCGGGATATAATTGTCGAAATTGGTCGCGGCGGCGAACTTGGCGAAGTTGTTGATCCGCATCCAGGCCGTGCCGGTATGCCATTTCAGGGCCGTGGCGGTGCTGTCGGCATAGATCTGGCCGAGGGCGAGACCGGTGGACGGGGCCGAGGCGAGAGGCGCCAGCCTCACCGCGCCGTTGGCCTCGACGGAAAAGACTTCTGCGCTGGCCGTGGAGCCGGCCGGCGTCGTCCGAACCGCGGCCCGCGTGCCCTGAGCGCCATCCGTCCAGGCCTCTGCCGCGAGGAACGACAGCTCGGCCCGCGCAGCCCCGCCATAGCCGGTGGCGCCCCGGCCAAAGGCCGCGATCTGGCCGAGCATCGCCCCGCTCGCCAAAGCGGACGGCTCGACCGCCGTCCCACCGGCTGCCCGGAAAGCAACCGCTCCACTCGCGCCAAAGCCGTCAAGCGTGAGCCGGGCCGGCTGCCCGTCGGCACCGGTGACGCGCAGGACGGTCTGCGTCGGGGCGTCCGGCAGCGTCCCTGCATTGGCGCTCACCTCGAGCGGAGCGTCGATCCGCGTCAGGGTCAGATGCCCGGTCGCGGCGGAAGCCGAGAGTGCCGTCAGGAAACTCGCCCCGTCGGGTGAAACCTTCAGGACGACATCGTCCGAGCCGAGGGTGCCGAAGAGCGCCCGCGTCGAGAACCCGGTCTGGAAGGCCAGCGCGGCATCCCTGGCAGCCGCCTGCTTGTTCAGCGCGAGACGGAGATGGCCGGAGCCCGGCGTCGCGTCGTCCCAGGAAAAGAGAGCGGCGTCGGATTTCACCGCGAAGCGGTTCGTCGCGTCGGGGCTCGTTCCGATGCCGAGCCGAGCGAGGCTCTCGATCGCGGACAGGCTGACCCTGAGGCTGCTCCAGGCGGTGCCGGAGAAGACGTAGAGATCGGCCTCGTCGACCAGATAGGCGAGCCAGCCTGGCCGGGGCGCGGCACCGACCCAGATGCCGTCCTCGTAGCGCACGACCTGGCCCGAGAGTCCGGCCCAGGCCCCCGTCGGGCTCGCCGCGGCGATGAGATAGCGATCCCCCTCAGCCGGATCGGCTGGCGGGACCGACAGATCCTTGTCGAGGCAGGCGAGTTGCACGAGCGCATCGAGGGCAGCGAGCGCCTCGTTGTGCGTGACGTGCTTCTGCGCCTGGGCCGCCGCGAGCAGCGGCAAGCTAAGACGGGGCGTGGTGTCCGCCATCGGAGGGGCTCCGTGTGTGTGGTAGAATGAGCGGTGGTTTCAGGCTCCGCGGACCGGCACGCGCGCATGGGTCGCGGGGCCGCGCCCGGCAATGCCGCCGATCTGAGCGACGGCCGCCTCGATGATTGTCTGGACGCCGCCGAAATCGTCGGCTTCGTCAGCGGCCGAATAGAGCGTGGTCGACGTTCCGGCGCTGAGCGAGCGGGCAAGGCTGCCGTCATCCCGAAAGATGTCGAGCGCGTAGGACTCGCTCGCCTCGTCGAGCGGGATCTCGGCCGGCTCCCAGGCATCGGCGTCGCGCCGCGCCCGGCGGATCCAGGTGAAGCGCACGCCATCGGCCTCGCGCCGTGCCCGCAGGTGAACCGGGCGCAGCGGCAGGAAGGCGGAGAGCCCGGCGCTCGCGGAAAAGCCGATCACGGCCGGATCGCCAGGGTCGCGGTCGGCGGGGCCGACGCGATAGGCGAAGGTTCGGCCGGCCTCGTCGAGGTAGTCGACCAAGGGCACCACGGCGCCGTCGTCGAGGCGCACGATCAGCGCGCCGGCTGGCAGCATGCGTGATGCCGCAGCCTCGCTGCCTGCGAGCCCGCGCAGAAGCGTCGTCAGGCGGTAGGTGTCGGCGCCGATCAGCTCGGCGCCGGCAGCGGAAACGATCTCGATCGTGCCATCGGGGCCGAGCAGGGCGAAGGTGTTCGCGCCGGCGAGCGCCGCGCCCTCGTCCACCGAGGCGAAGCCCTCGGCATGGCGCAGGGTGACGTCGAGGCGCGCGGCCCTGTCGAAGCGCCAGAGCGGACCGGGCGGCAAGGGCGAGAGCGTGCGCCCGAGGCAGGCCGGATGCTCGACGAGACGCCGCACGGCGAGTGGTGCGCCCGCGCCCGATGCGCGACACACGGCCATCAGACCGGGCCACGGATCGGCGGCGACGGCGAGGTATTGCAACGGCACCGGGTCGCCGCGGGTGACGGGCAGGTCGAGGGCGAGCGCAAAGGGCGGACCGGGCAGGGATGGCGGTCCCGCGCGCGAGCGGGTCTCACTCGTCGCAGCGCTCCCGCCATCCGCCGTCACCGCTGGCGCACCCGCCGTCTCGACCGCTCGCCCCACGGGGCTGTCGCTGATGCGCGTGATGCGGTGAAGCCTGCCATCGGGCAGGATCAGTCGGTCGCCCGGCTCCAGATCCAGGCGGCGCGGACTCACCGAAAAGCTGGCGGTCTCGCGGGCGGCCAGTACCGCATCGAGGGCATTCTCCGCGAGGCCCTGCGCGGCGCCGCGCCGGGAGACGATGGCCGCTTCGATCCGGGTGTCGCCCCGCCGCGTGCCGCACGGCCGAAGCGCGGCCGCGGTGGCACGGCGGTATTCGTCGCTCTCGCCATCGCTGAAGCCAACCTCCAGGCTGCGGGGCAGGGCGCCGTCCTCGGCGCGGGTGCTGCTCAACGGAGCGCTTCCATCGCTGGGCTCGACGAGATCGGCGGCCGAGAGGACGACGGGATGGGCCGCCTGCGCCCCGCGGATCAACAGCCGCCCCGCAGCGACCGAGACGTCGAGGCCGAAGAGCTGACAGAGGCTTTCGAGCACGCCGCGTGCCGAGAGCGGCCGGTCGATCACGAAGCCGTCGACGAAACCGTCCGCCGCGATGGCCGTCGGCGCAGCAATCCCGAACTCGGACAGGATGGTCCCGATCAGCCGGTCGAGCTCCTGGCCCTCGCTCCGTCCTGTGATCCAGTGACCGAGCGCCCAGTTGTCGGCATCGGACCAGACCGTGTCGAAGGTCGGAAAGGCGGGGAAGGGCCGCGCATCCCAGCACCAGACGAAGACGCCGTCCGGATCGACCATGCGCAGGCCGGTCTTGGAAAGTACCGGATTGTGAGCCGGCTCGAAACCGTCGGCCGTCGGGTCGAACCGCGACAGGATCGCCTCAAGGCCGCGCGCCTGGATCAGCTCGTCGCGGGTGCCGCGTGAGCAGGGTGGCAGCGAGTTCTCCGAGGATTTCGGGTCGGGGAAGGCATTGGGGCCGTTGGTGCTGCGGTCGACGGATGCCACACCGATCTCGGTGAGCCAGATCGGCTTTGAGCCCGGCACCCAGGCGGTGGCCCGCGTCTCGACCCCGCCGTCGCGCTCGATGTGAGGGTTCGACCACCAGGCGACGAGGTCCTTCGCTCGGTAGATCCAGGGTTTTTGGTAGGTGCCCTCGGTGATCGGCGTGCGGGTCTGCGCGGCGCGGTCGGCCTCGCTCGCATAGTACCAGTCGAAGGCCTCGCCTGCGCCGAGGCGGCTCGTCAGGTAGGCGCGGTCGTAGATTGAGGGGCAGAGCGCCGCGTCGGCGTGCCCGTCGCCGTCGCGCCAGTCGGAGAGGGGCGGGTAGTAGTCGATGCCAACCGCGTCGATGGCCGGATCGGCGAAGAGCGCGTCGAGCGGAAACCGGATCGTCGCGCCGCCGTCGCGGACATGGGCGCCGTACTCGGTCCAGTCGGCCGCGTAGACCAGCTTAACTGACGCCCCGAGGACGGCACGGGCATCCCCGGCGAGAACACGAAGCGCCTCGACCGCCGGATAACCGCCATCGGCATCGCGCACACGGGTGAGGCCCGGCAACTCGCTGCCGATGATGAGCCCGGCGAGGCCGCTGTCGCGCAGCAGGGTGGCGTAGTGCAGCACCAGCCGGCGATGGCCCTCGAAGAAGGCCGCAACCTGGCTTGCGGCCTCAGCCGTGCCGTCCGGCGAGCCGGGCAGGCCGGGGGCAGGGTCGCAGGTGATGCGGCCACGCCAGGGATAGGCCGGCTGGCTCTCGCCGGGGCGATAGGGATTGGGCAGGCCGCTCTCGGCCGGCACGTCCATCATCACGAACGGATAGAGCACGACGCCGAGGCCACGCCGGTTCAGCTCGGCCACGAGCCGCACCAGTCCGGCATCGGACGGCGTGCCGCCATAGACCGGGTTACCATCGACGAGCGAGACTCTGTCGGCCGTGAGCCGGGTCAGGCCGGCGACGCTCCAGCTGTCGCCCGTCGTCGTCTTGGTCAGGCTGTCGACCCGCGGGGCGATGGTGCAGTGTCCGGCACGCAGGTCGCTGCCGAACCAGCTCACCACCACCGACACCCGTTTCAGGTTCGGGCACAGCGCCTGGAGGGCATCGAGGGAGGCCAGCACGTCGCTGGCGCCCTGGAGCTGGAAGCGGTTGGCCGGCCGTGTCGCGCCGAGATCGGCGTCGATGCTGACCGGGGTCGGATCGAGCCCGAACTCCGTCGAGCCCGGGATCAGGCAGACCGCCCTGATGTGCCCCGCGATGCCGTCGACCGGCCGGATCACCTCGAAGGCGAGCTGCGGGACGCGGTTGCCGAAATCGGCGAGCGCCAGCCGCTCGAACACGACGTAGGCGAGCCCGCGATAGGCCGGCGCGTTTTCCGCCCCCTCCTTGGCAACGATGAGCGGGTCCGGCTCCTGGTCGGCGCGGCCGGTATGCACGCGCATGGTCAGCGTGGTGAGATCGATCTCGCTGCCATCGGCCCAGACACGGCGGATGAAGGCGATCTCGCCGGCGCAGATCCCGACGGCGATGTTGGCGAAGTAGGCGTAGCTCGTCGTGACGGTCTTCTGGCCGCTGCCCTTCGTGCCGGATGAGGAGCGCTGGACGGTGGTGTTCGCCACCTCGAGCGGCCGCGTCGCCCAGATCAGCGTGCCGCCGAGTCGCGCGCGGCCATAGACGCGCGGGATCGGCTCGCCCTCGGTCGAGGTCAGCCCGGCGACGTCGTTGAGGCGTGGGCCTTCGACGTATCGTGTGCCGCCGCCAAGCAGCGCGCCGTCGATGAGCGATCCCCCGGCCGCGCCGAGGACCTTGCCCACGGCCGAGCCGATCGGCCCACCGAGGGCCGTGCCGACCACGCCGCCGACCGTGCCGAGGATCAGGGTCGCCATGGCGAAGTCTCCTAAGCGATCGCGCCGTCTTCGAGCGAACCGGCGGCCAGGTCGCTCGACGGCGCTCTGGGGAAGCGGAACACATGCGCGAGGTGCCGCCGCCACCAGGGCGTCAGCGCCACCTCGGTGACGGCCGCGCCGTCATGCGCGTGGATCATCGTGCCCTCGCCCGTGGCGACGGCGCAGTGCCGGGCCGGCAGATGCGCGCGAAACGCGAAAAGCAGGACGTCACCGGCCATGGGCTCGCCGGTCTCCACCGGCACGAGATGCCGCCGCGCCGCCTCCACCAGCGGATCAGCCCCACCGGGCGCCGACTCGGCCCAGCTCGCCGCATAGGGCGGGGGCGCCTCCGGCTCCGGCCCGAGCACCCCGCGCCAGACTCCGCGCAGCAGGCCGAGGCAATCGCAGCCGACCTGCTGGAGCGAGGCCTGGTGACGGTAGGGTGTGCCGATCCAGGCGCGGGCCTCGGCGACGAGGGCGCGGGGAAGGTCGGGTGATGGCATGGAGTTGTCTCGATCATGCGCGCGAAAAGCCCTCTCCCCTCTGCGGGAGAGGGTGGCCCGCGGAGCGGGTCGGGAGAGGGGAGCGCCAGTTCCGGAGAGACCTGAGCCGGCCCCTCTCCCGCCTGCTCCGCAGGCACCCTCCCCCGCAGAGGGGAGGGTCTGGAGCCTCACCGAAACAGGCTGCCGCCATCGAGCGCGGTGCTCGATCCGGGCGCCGGGCGGATGACGAAGTCGTTCCCGGGCATGTGCGGGAAGCCCTGGAAGTTCAGGGCGTTGGCGAACTTCTGGCGGCAGGTCGAGAAGCGTTTGTCGCAGCCGGCCGTGAGGCTGAAGCCATCGCCCGGCACGACGGCGCGGGCCGGTGGCTGCCAGAGGTCGAGGGTGATCGCGTCGCCTGAGGCGGCTTGCGCGCGAACATCCGCATCGAGCCCGGTATTCGCGCCGGAGGTCCAGCGGAGCCGGCCGCCCGCGAACCAGCCGTCTACGAAGCCCCCATCGAGCGTGACGGTGAAACGGCTCGGACCCGCCATGCCGAGCAGCGCTCCGCTCGTCCGCCAGCGCGGATCGCCGAGGTCGATGCCGCAGCGGGTTTCGCCGAGTTCGGCATCGCAGGTGGCCCGGTAGAGGCGCCCCTGCTCCACGTCGAGCGCTTGCATCAGGCCGCGCAGCTCCGCGACGAAGGCCGTGCCGGCGCAGCGGATCTCGCCAATGGTGGCGACGTCGAGCAGCAGCCGCGCCTCGGGCGCGCTCCAATCGACCAGCCACGTCTCGACGCTGGCGCCGTCATAGAGGCCAGCTGTGATGTCGTCTGGCGCGATGCCCGCCGAGCTGAGCGCTCCCGCGACGTCCCCGCCCCCGACCGCGAAGCCGAGCTCGGCACTCGCCTCGGCGGCCTCCAAGCCGGTTCGGGCAGCGAAGGTCAGGCCATCGATCGTGATGTCGCGGTCGTGATCCGTGAAGCCGAGGGCCACACCGTCGCGGCGGGTGAGCGCCCAGCAATGGCACAACGTCGTCGCGCCCTCCGCGAGGCGCCCGGCGAGGACGGCGGGAATGTCGCGCATGGCAGCTCCAGGATGCAGGCAGTCCCAATCACCCCCTCATCCTGCGGTGTGGTGGGAGGAGAAGTCTGTACGGCGCTACGGCACGATCTCGACCAACGGCACTTTCGGAATCTCGCCGGCGGTGAAGGCGGCGAGGTCGATGACGAGCTCGTCGGTGTCGAAGCGGACGGGGACGTCGAACTCATAGCCGGCGGTGACGACGGCTCCGGGCGCGGGCACGGACGAGGTGGCGAAGGTCACGAGCCCAGTCGTCGCATCGCAGACGAAATCGGCAAGCGGCACCTCGATGCCGTTCACCGCGATCCGGACGCTGCCGGAGACCGGCTTGGCGATGGCACGGCGATACGGCGCCGGGCCGCTGCCATAGGTCTTGGCCAGGGCGAAAACGGTCGTGCTGCCGTCACCCATGCTGAGGGGCTGGTCGGTGGGGCCGGGCGCGGCACTCGGCGGCCCGGAGCGGAAATCGACCCGGTCGCGATAGCGGAAGCCATAGAGCCGCCCGCGCCTTTCCTCGAAGAAGCCGAGCACGGCGTGCAGTGCGTCCAGGGTGCGGATGCCGAGCCCGGCATCGTAGCGTCGGCGAGAATCAGCCCAGCGGCTGTTGCGGTGCTCGCGGCCCGAGGCCAGCGTCACGATCTCGGTGAGCCGGCTCGGCCCGCCGCTGCCGCGCAGGGCGACGTCGAGGGGGAAGCGCACCTCGTGGAAGTCGCTGGGCATGGATGTTTCCTCGTGCAGGCAACGAAACGCGAGTTTGGAGGCTCACAGCGCCCGCCGGCCCCGCGCCACGGCCCGCGCCAGGCTCGCGGCAACCTGCGCCTCGGACCTGCGAAAACTTTCGGCGTCGGGCGTGGCGATGCTGACGTTCACCGAGACCGGGCGATCGCCGGCGGAGGCCACGCCGAGGCGGCCATCGCTGCCGCGCTGGAGCGGGAGGATGGCCTCGGGGCCGGCCTCGCCCATCAGGCCGGTGCCGCCCTGCATCGGGAAATAGGTCGGCGCGGCGACGATGCCGCCGCTGGCGAACGGCCTCACCCGGCCGGCGGCGATCACCCCGCCCTGCGCGAAGGCGCTGGTTGTCGCGTCCCCGGCGCTGCCGAGGAGACCTTTCACCAGGCTCGCCAGCCCCTTGCTGACTGGCGTCAGCGCCGCCTTCAGGGCGATGCTCGACAGCTTGGTGGCGAGCGTGCCGAGCACGCCGTCGAGCTGGCGCCCGGCATTGAGGTTGATGGTGAGCGCGCTCGACAGGCTCTGCCCGAATTTCTTGGAGAGCTGGTCGAGGTTTTCGAGCTGCTTCGCGCGGTCCGCATTGGCGCGGTCGCTATCGGTATCGGCCATGGGCGTCTCACGGATCGGGGAAGGCGGCGAGCAGGCGATCGAGATCAGATCGGCCGGCGGCGGGGGCGGCTTGCAGGCCAGCGGCTGCGGCGAGCTCGCGCGGCGTCGCGGCCCAGAAGGTTCTTGGGGTCCAGCGCAGGGCATGCAGGCCGAGCGCCATCGCGTCGTCCCACGGAAAGGCGAAGGCCGCGGCCTCCGAGGTCAGGCCCTCCGTGGCACGCGAGGGTCCGGCGGCGACCCCGTGTCTCCGAAAGCGGCGATCAAAACCTCGCCGACCGCCGCCGCGACGGCGGAAAAGTCGCCCGCCAGCGGCAACCGCGCCACCGCGGCGGCGTCGAAATCGTGCCCGCCGCCGCGCAGGGCCGCGCCCAGCAGGAGGATCACGTCGCGGGCCGAGAGCCGGCCCTGCGAAAACCGCTCGGCGAGGCCGACGACGTCGCCGGCCTGGAAGGCCTCTTCGAGTTCGGCGAGCGCACCGAGGGTGAGGCAGAGCGTGTAGCGCTCGCCGGCAAGGCTGAGCGGCACCTCGCCGCGTTTGCGGTTGGGCATGGCGGGCTCCGAGGTGAATGGTTTCAAGAGTTCCCACCCACCCCCCTCATCCTGAGGTGCGGACGCGAAGCGGGAGCCTCGAAGGAGGGCTCCAGTTGCCTCGCGATCGCTGGAGTGCTCCTTCGAGGCTGCGCTGCGCTGCGCACCTCAGGATAAGAGTTTGGGTGGGAGTGAGGGTGTGATGTCTACAGCGCCGTGAACGCGAGCGGCCCGGCGGAATCCAACGCCATGTCGAAGGTGACTTCGCCGGCATGGTCGCCGCGGTATTCGAGGCTGGTGATCTGAAAGAGCCCCTCGATCGTGCCGAAGGACGGCACCACGATCTGATAGCCGTCGATCACCCCGTCGAAGAAGCTCTGGCGCAACCGGGCATCCGAGGCCTCGTCGCGAAACACGCCGGAGCCCGCGATCGAGGCCCGGCGCGCGCCGGCCCCGGCGAGGAGCTCGCGCCAGCGCCCGGCGGAATCCGCATTGGTGACGTCGACGGTCTCCGCATTGAAGGCGATCTGACGGGCACGCAGGCCGGCCACCGCGACGTATCCTCCGGCTCCGTCGCCAGCCCGGATGAGCAGGTCCTTGCCTTTCTGGGCGGTCATGATGGGCTCCGGATTCTCGCGGTGGATCAAACGGCTTCCGTGACCGCCTTCAGCGTCACGGTCGCGCGGATTTCGCCCGTCCGCTCGTCGCGGCGCGTCGCGGTCGAGGTGACGCGCAGCGAAACGAGGGCGTGACCGACGAGCGTGAGCGCGGCCTCGTCGAGGAGCGCGACGATGCGTTCGGCGGCATCGAGGGCGCTGCGGGTCGAGCCGCGCTGGCCGAACACGACGAGCGAGAGGTCGAGCTGGTGTCGCCGCGCGCCATCCACGGAATCGTCGCGCGCCTCGGCATCGCCGAAGATGGCGTAGACCGGCGCCGAGCCGAAGGGCGGCTCGTCGTGGATGCGAACCGTGCCGCCCATGGCCTCGGCCAGCGCCGCATCGCCGGAGAGAGTTGCGAGGAGGGCGGCGCGCAAAGGGAGAAGCGGGCTCATGATGCGGCCTCCCCCTGCGAGACTTCCTCAACCTCGCAGACGAGATCGCGGCGGCGCCCGTCGGGGTCGCAAGCCGAACGAATGGCGAAGCGGCGCGGGCCGGCGGCGAGCCGCATGTCCGAGATCAGGCCGGGCCGCCAGCGCAGGCCGACGCGGTACAGGCTCACGGTGTCCTCCCGGCCGTTGCGTGCGAGCGCATCGCTCTGCGCACGGGCGATCGAGCCCCAGACCACCGGCCCGGCGACCCAGCGGCGCAGGCTGCCGCCGAAACCATCCGGCGTGTCGAGGGGCGTTTCGAGCACGAAGCGTCGCCGCCGCGCGCCGATGGGCGTGTGGATCATGGGTATGTTCCGATGGTGGACAGCCCGTCTCATCCCCCCGCTGGGGAGGTGCTCGCGAAGCAGACGGGGGGTCGGTCGGGTCCCGGAGCGGCTAGAGCCGCAGCAAGCGGTGCTGCGCGACGAGGTCGCCGGCAGCCGATGGGGGCCGAGCGGCACCGCCGTCGCCCCGGTTCTCGAACCAGTCGGCCACCGTCATGCGGATCGCCTGGGCGAGCGGCGCGGGAACCGGCGGCCCGTCACCGCCACTGCCGGCCGTGAGCTCGATCAGGGCGGCCTTCCGATCGATCGGCGGCACGGCCGGATCGACCAGGAGGCAGGGCGCATCCCAAGGGTCGGGGCCGATCCGCAGCAGGCCGGTGTCGATGTCTTCCACGACGGCGTCCGGACCGACGAGCCCGACATGCGTGACGGCGACGAGCGGGCTGAGCGGCACCGGAAGCACGCAGCTTGCGGGCCAGGCGGTGAGCATCAGCCGGAAGCGAGCTGGCCTGACGAGCCGGCGCGTCATCGTCTCGATCCGGGCGCGGGCCGCCGTGATCAGCGCTCCGATCATGACGTCCTCGGCATCGTCGTCACCATCGAGCCGAAGGAAGCTGCGCATCTCCGCGAGGCTCACCGGCTCGACGCCAAGGTCCTCGACGCGTATCGGGGTCATGCTTCACCTCCCGCACGGGCCAATCGAAATGCGCAGGCCGCTCCTCGGCCGATCCCATCCACACCCTCGTCCCGAAGCACGGGATGAGGCCGAGGGTTGGAGTACGCGCCTCGCGTTGCTGGTTTTTTGCCTGATGGCTTTCGCCGCCGACCCCGCCGCCGCCATCACCGGCGGGCGCGAGGCGCCGGATTCGGCGGAGGCGCGCTCCGCCGTCATGGTGCTGACCTCGAAGGGCGGCGCCTGCACCGGCGTCGTGGTGGCGCGCGATGCGGTCCTCACCGCCGGCCATTGCGTGCAGGGCTTCGCCGAGAACCGCGTCCATTTCCGCGATGAGGCCGGCAAGCCGGTGCTGCTCGACGTCGCGGCCCGTGCCGTCCATCCCGGCTACGACCCGGACGCGATCCGCGGCCGCACCCGCTCCATCGATCTCGCCCTGCTGCGCTCGCGCGAGCCGCTGCCGGCGCGGTTCGCGCCCGCCTTCCTGAGCGATGCCATGCCGAGCCAGGGCCAGTCCCTCACCTTCGGGGGCTACGGCGCGGTGCGCGGCGACGATTTCCGCTCCACCGGCAAGTTCCGTCTCGTCGATCTCCCGGTGGTCGAGCCGCACGGGCCGAGCCGCATCCTGGTCTGGCTGCACGCAGCCAGGGCCGGCGGCTGCAACGGCGATTCCGGCGGCCCGATCTCGGACGGTGCCGGCGTGCTCGCCGTGGCGGCCTGGGTGCAGAAGGTCTGCGGCGGTCTCACACAGGGCGTGCTCGTGGGGCCACAGCGCGGCTGGATCGACAGGACGCTGGCAGCCTGGGGCAGCACCGCGCGCTGGACGCGCTGAGCGCCGCAGGCCTCCCGCCGAGGGAACTCCAGCTTGGCCGGGGCATTGCCTTCGGCTAGCCTGAGCGCCCGAAGGTTTCGAGGCGCGCCGGGCGCTGGAGACAAAACCATGGTCGCAGGCCCCGTCCGTGCCGCCCTCGCCGGCGCCGTTCTCGGACTCGTTCCTTTCTCTGCCCACGCGGTGGTGCAGGGGCAGGTCAGCCGCGATCCCGATGGGCTGCGCGCCTCGGTGGTGCGCATCGAGAGCACGACCGGCGAGATCTGCTCCGGCACGCTGATTTCGCAGGATCTCGTCCTTACCGCCGCCCACTGCGTCCAGCACCAGGCCGGATACAGCGTCGTTGTGGTCGATCCGTCCTTCCGTCAGCGCCGCATCCCGGCGCTGGCCGCGACCACCCATCCCGATTTCGTGCCCGGCACCTCGCCGGAGGACCAGCCCGGCATCGACCTCGCGATGCTGAAGCTCGCCCAGCCCGTCGGCCCCGGCTTCCGGCCGCTCGACCCGAGCGGCAACGGGTCGATCGACTCCGGCGACGGCGTCGACATCGCCGGATTCGGTGTGGTGGCCGAGAACAAGCGGAGCACCGCGCGCACCCTGCGCACGGCTCGTCTCGTCTCGATCGGTTCGCTCCAGGTCGCCAACCGCGTCACGGTGGTGACCGACGCGCACCGCCTCGCCGAGACCGCGGGTGCCGGCGCCTGCCTCGGCGATTCCGGCGGCCCGATCCTGCGCAACGGCCGCATGGTCGGCGTGGTGAGCTGGTCGAGCGGCGCC
Source organism: Methylobacterium sp. C25 (assembly GCF_021352225.1). Classification (GTDB taxonomy): domain Bacteria; phylum Pseudomonadota; class Alphaproteobacteria; order Rhizobiales; family Beijerinckiaceae; genus Methylobacterium. The sequence goes on from NZ_JAAUVI010000001.1 coordinate 1,027,432, forward strand.
ATGCGCCAGGACAAGCGCGCCCGCACCGCCTGCGGCGGCTTCACCGCCGTGACGCCGACCGGCGAGCACGCGAGCTGGATACAGGCCCGCGCCTCGCAGCTCGAGGCAATGCAGACCAACGAAACCGGCCGCCCGACGGAATGGGCCGCCAAGCCGGGACGCCGGCGCGCACGTTGAGCCTTTCTCCTCGTCCCTCGGGCGAGGAGATGCGCGTGAACCGGTCCGATCAGCCGGAACGGAAGGCCGGTTCGGCCAGATGCGTGGCGTGCTCGCGCAGATCGTTCGGCCACGCCGCGATCGCCGCCGCGAAACCCTCCGATTGACCCGCATAGAGCGCACGCGCCGCCGCCTCGTAGCCGGGCCGGTCGCCGGCTGCCGTCGCCATGAAGCGATCGGTGACTTCCTGCGCCCGGCGCCGCTCCTCCGGACCCGAATCCGCGCGGCGCGCCTCCTCGACGAGACGGCGTAGGGCCACCGAGGCTCCGCCCGGCTGAGCGCCAAGCCAGTCCCAATGGCGCGGCAGGAGCGTCACCTCCCGGGCGACGACGCCGAGCTTCGGCCGGCCCGGCCCTCTGGCCGGCGGCTCCGGCGCGGCGAGCCGCGCACGCACGTCGTCGTCCGAACCGCGCAGGTCGGCATCGACGGTGCGTCCCGTCGCGTCGTCGAAAACCAGAACGCGGGTCGCCGCGTCGCGCGACAGCAGCGCCTTCACCGCGACGAAGACATCGCCGGGTGCTCCCCGTGCCAACCGGCTGCCATCGTGGAATGCCGTATAGATCCGCTCGTCCGTCGCCATGGCCGCCTCCTGCTCGGCGGCTTTTTTACCCGGATAAATCATGGAGTCAATATAGTCCGGGTATAAATTTGAGACAGGATCTCGGCGCTCATCGCAGGTTGCATGACTGAAAGTCTTCCCGAAACCCGGAGATCGCCGCGGCCTGAAAGACAACATTCCTGCCATTGATCAAATCGTAAGCATTAAAGTGCAATGATCGGCTCGCCTCGCACGGAAAATCGGCCGCCATGAGCAAATGGGTTCCTGCCGTCGCCCTGATCGGGCTGGTCTGCATCATGGTTCTGCCGACACCGGGCGTGCTCGGGATCGTGATCGGCACCTGCTGCCTCCTCGCCATCATCGTTTCGGCGGTGGCGCTCTTCTTCGAGCGGATCCTCAGCCGCGTGATCAAGCCCGTCACCGACGCGTTTCGCCGGGCGGCGAAGCCGAAGAAGCGCTTCGCGGATGCCGGCGCGGTCGTCGGACGCAAGCGGTAACGGATCGCTGACGGCACCGTCCTTCCGGGGCCGCCACGGGGCGCCCGGAAAGACACCATGGCGCCTCGCGATGGTCAGGCGAACTTCAAGAGCTTGATCGCGTCGAAATCCTGCACCCCGCCGCCGACGCGCTTCGTCGTGTAGAACAGCACGTAAGGCTTGGCCGAGTAGGGATCGCGCAATGTCCGCAGGCCCGTACGGTCCACCACCAGATAGCCGCGCTTGAAGTCGCCGAAGGCAATGGACAGGCTGCCCGAGCCGATATCCGGCATCGCCTCGGCCTCGGCGACGGGGAAGCCCATCAGCGTGGCGGTGCGGTCCGCGCCGCTCGGCGGCTGCCAGAGGTAATTGCCCTCCGCATCCTTGAACTTGCGGATCGTGCTCTGCACGCGGCGGTTCATGACGAAGGTGGCATTCTGGCGGTAGCCGGCGCGCAGGGCATAGATCAGGTCGAACAGCACGTCGGCCGGGTTGCTCGCCGGGAAGGCCGAGGGTGTGCCCGTGCCGAGAAAGCCGATCTTGCCGGGCACCCAGGAGGCATTCGCCACGGTGTCGTAGGCGAGGAAGCCGTGCGGCCGCCCGACACCGTCACCGGTGACGAAGGCCACACTCTCCTGTTCGGCAAACACATCCTCGACCTCCGCCGAGAGCCAGGCATCGATGTCGACCACGGCATCGTCGAGAAGCGTCTGCGTCGCCGCCGGCATGGCGTAGAGCTCCATGGCCGGGAAGCTCAGCTCCAGCAGGTTCGGCGAGTCCGTCTGCGGCCGCGCCGCGGTCTCCGCCACCCAGCCCGCGGCCGGGCCGGTGGGCGAGACAGCGCGCTTGTAGAGGCCGCCGGAGATGGTCTGCACGCTGGCCAGCGCGCGGATCGGCGAGATCTGGGCCAGCCGGCGCAGCACCTCCCGCTCGATCGTCGCCGGCACGAGATAGCCGCCATCCGGCCCGGAACCCGCCGAGAGCGCCTTCTCCTCCAACCGCTTCAGGCCGGTGCTTTCCCCGGCGCGGACATAGAGATCGAAGGCCGCCTTGTGCTCGGTGCCGGCCGCATCGCGGTGCGTCCCGTCGGTCCCGGCGAGCGGCGGTCGGGCGCGGTCGAGGCTGATCCGGTCGAGGCGGGTCTTGGCCTGGTCGAGGGCCGTGTCGATGCGGGCGAGCTTTTCCTCGGTGAGGATGTCGGCCGAGAGGCGGCTCTCGATCTGGCCGAGGCGGGTGTCGTTGGCCTCCTTGAAGGCCTCGAAAGCGCGGGCGAAGTCGTCGAGCACTGCGTCGACGGAGCCGGTGGCCGCCTTGTGCTCGGTGAGAGGGGAGGCGGATTTCGTCTCGATGGGGCTGTGTGCGGTCATGGATGTCCTCGACGGTTGAAGGAGTTCAAGGGAGGTGCCGCGCTTGCCCCACCCCGCTTGCGGCTGGGATCAGCGGCGGTGTTCGCATCCGCCGTGCTTGGGCCCGCAGGCGCTCCGCGAGATCGGCCGACGCCTTTGCCAGCACCCGCGCGCCGGGTTGGAGCGGAAAGGTCACGAGCGAGATCTCCCAGAGGTCGACGGCGACGAGCCTTCGGCCGCCGCGCTCCGGCATCGCCTTCACCACGCGAAACCCGATGGAGAGCCCGTCGAGGCCGCCCTCGCGCATCAGCGCATCGACCTCCCGGGCGCGCTGCACGGCGAGGTTCAGCTGCCCCTCGACGCGCAGACCGCGCGCGTCCTCGGCGAGGGAGACCCAGCGCCCGATCGGTTCGGCGGGATCGTGCTGCCAGAGCATCCGCACCCCGGCCGCACCCCGCCGTGCGAGGCTTGCGACGAAGGCGCCCGGCACGACCGTGTCGCGCCCGAGATCGGGCACGCCGAACACGCTGGCATAGCCGGCAAAATAGCCATCCATGGGCGCCTCTGATGATCGGGGTTCGAGGGCGCTCGTCATCGCGAGCACGGCAAAGGAACAATGCGTGGACCGGATCAGCCTTCGGGCCCCGGACTCTCCGCCGGATACCCCACCGCTTCCCGCTTCTCGCCGACGGATAGGAAATCCGCGCTTCCGATGCGCCGCCACAGCGATTCCCGCTCGCTCGCCAGTGCCTCGATGGCGTCGAGATCGGGCCCGAGCCGGGCCGCCCCGAAGACCGGTTCCAGCCAGGCGGCGATGGAATCGGCGGTGCGGCGGACCAGCGGCACGATGGTCTGGCGGTAGAAGGCGCGGTTGGCCTCGGCGTAGTTGGCGTGGGTGTTGTCGCCCGGCAGCCCCAGCAGAAGGGGCGGCACGCCGAAGGCCAGCGCGATCTCGCGGGCGGCCGAGGCCTTGGCCTCCACGAAATCCATCTCCTTCGGTGAGAGCGCGAGCGGACGCCAATCGAGGCCACCGTCGAGGAGGAGCGGCCGGCCGGCATTGCCTGCGCCCTGATAGTTCGCCTCCAGCTCGGCCTTGAGCCGGCTGAATTGCGCCTCGCTGAGCGCCGCGCCACTCGAGGGCGCGAAGACCAGGGCGCCGGAGGGCCGGGCGGCGTTGTCGAGGAGCGCCTTGTGCCAGGCGCCAGCCGCGTTGTGGATGTCGAGGGAGACTGCCGCCGCCTCCATCGGGGAGAGCCCGAGATGGTCGTCGAGCGGGTTGAACTGGGCGAGATGAAGGATCGGCGGCAGCGGGCCGGCCTGCTCGTAGCGGATCGTCCGGCCGCCGGCCGTGTATTCGTAGGCGCCGACCCAGCCATCGGGACTGGCCAGGGGGCGCATCCGGTCGGGCCGAAGCGAGAACAGCTCGCGGGGTATGCCGTCGAGGCTGACGGCTTCGATATAGACGTTCCCCGAGACCATCAGGTGTCCGTAGATGCCCTCCAGGAAGCGCGCGCCGCCCTCCCGCGGATTCGGCCTCGCGAGGAGGGCGAGCACCGGGTGCGTGTCCTCGGCACCATCGATGGTCAGCGGCAGGCTGGCCGCCGCCTCGGCGACGAGACGCACGGCGCGATGCGCGACGGCGTTACGGGCATAGCCCTCGCGGGCGAAGGCCGCCGGCTCGCGCGCCGACCAGACCGGCCGGCCCTCGCCGTAGAAGGTCACCGTCGTCGGGGCAGCCTTGGTGGCGGGGGCATAGCCCGCGGCCTGGGCGAGGCGGGTGAGGAGGTTGGACATTCAGTTTCCTCGAGCGCGAGAGAGGGATTACGCGCGCAGTGCTTCACAACACCCGCACCCGCGGCTCGGCCTGGGGAGTCAGCATCAGATGCGTCAGCGCCCAGACCAGCGCATCGAGCCGGTCCGGTGAGGCGCCCGTCGACAGGCCGCCGGGACCGAAATCGCAGAGTTCGTCCTCGAGCGCCGGAAAGGCGCCGGCATGGTGCACCCGGCCCTGCGCATAGAGCAGCGAGACCGGCTCGGCCCGCAGGTACTTTCCCCGAGTGGCGCGTACCGGGGTGACGGGCACCGAAGGATCCATTTCGGCGAGGATGGTCGAGACCATCTCGCCGCCCTGGTTGACCTCGACGACGAGGGCGTCGGCGCGGAGCTGGTGATAGAGCGCCAGGGCCGCGCGCGCCCAGCGCTCCGGCGGCGCCTGCGCCATGGTGGCGTCGGCGAGGACATAGGCTGCACCGTCGGGTCCGAGCCCGGCGGCGACGATGCCGCATGCGTCCGCCCCGACGCGGGAGGAGGCCGGCGGGTCCACCGCCACCACCAGCCGCACGAGGGCCGGAGCGGCGGAGACGCGGGCCGCCTCGATGGCCTCTCGGCTCCAGAGGGCATCGGGCCGGTCCGCGATCAGCTCCCCGTCGAGTTCCTGGCGGCCGAGGCGAGTGCCGGCGTAGCGTCCGACCACCGTCTCCAGAAAATCCGGCGCGAGATGTGCCGCGTTGTCGGCGGTGCGGGCGCGCGTCACCACGGTGCGCGGATCGTTCAGCAGCCGCCGCAGCAGCGGGATCGGCCGCGGCGTCGTGGTGACGAGCCCGCGCGGCCGGCCACCGAGGCGCAGGCCGAACTGGATCATGTCGAAGGCGGTGTCGGCGTAGCGCCACTTCGCCACCTCGTCGGACCAGGCCGCCCCGAATTGAGGTCCGCGCAGGGAATCCGGTTCCTCGGCGGAGAAGGCGAGAGCCACCGCTCCGTTAGCGAAGCCGAGCCGGCGTCGCGAGGGCTGCCAGACCGGCCGCGCTCTACCGAGAAGCGGCAGCGAAAGCAGGCCGGACGGCCCCTCGATCATCACGTCGCGCACGTCGGCATAGGTCTCGCCGATCAGCGCGATGCGCCCGACCGGCTCGCGCGTCAGGCTCGGGTCGCCATGGGCGAGGCCGCGCACCCATTCGGCGCCGGCCCGGGTCTTTCCCGAGCCGCGCCCCCCGATGAAGGCCCAGGTCGTCCAGTCCCCGGGCGGCGGTAACTGATCGTCTCGGGCGAGGTGCAGCCAATCATGGGCGAGCGCCTCCAGGTGCTCCGGCGGCAGGCTCTGCAGGAAGGCCCGCAGCGTCCCCGCCTGCCGCGAATGCCTCATAGCGTCGCGCGAGATCCGCGCGGAGGGCGGCGAGATCCTGCTCAGGCTCTCCATCCGTGTCTCCGACAGCATCCGGGGGGCGTGGGGTCGAGAGGTCGTCGAGAAGGCGCTTGAGGCCGCCGACGTCGCGCAGCAGCCGCGCGGTGTCGTCGGCCGGGCCGGCTTTGCGCAATCGGTCGTCGAAGGCCGCGATCTGGCGGGCGATGTGACCGCGAAGGGCCGCGTCGAGATCCGCGAGGTCTAGCGTCTCCATCGGCGGTGGCCGTGGCGTGGAGGCTTTCGCGGCCGTGAGCCCGCAGGCCAGCATCAGGACGCCGGAATCGTCACGCTTCACCCCCATCGCTTCGGCGAGATCGCCCGGATCGAGGTCGCCGCGCCCGAGTAGTCGGGCGGCCGCTGCCACGCGTCGCTTCGTCCAGTAGCGAGGATTGGTTTCGAGCCGCGAGGGGCGTGTCCAGGGGCGGATGCGCGCCTGACGGTTCCAGAGTCTCACCGTCGCCAGGGGCACGCCGGTCTGCTGCGCGATCGCGGCCATGCTGAGATCGGTGTCTTCCAGCAGGGCCACGACCGTCCTGCGTGAGTCCGGCGTGTGAGGGCTCAGGAACGCCATCGCCACCCCCGCCGTCTCGTCACACCTCTGGAACGTTCATGTTTTGTACCGAAAGAGCGTCGCGCTGTCAATCATAAAATTCCTATCGGAGGAATTTATTTGGATGAGGCGAAGCAAAGTGGCGGACCGGAACCCGTAGCGCGAAACGTGGCTCGGTCCGCCACCCGTTCGGCTTCGCAATGAACGAGACCGGAGCGGTCCTGCCTTAAGAGCGCCCGCCGGCCGCCGCCGCAATGGGTAGAAAGTACGGCTTCGCACGGTGACGCGCCGCGAAGCCATCGCCCGTGGGCGGGTCGGGAGCGTGCGGCGGGGCACATCCTCCAGAGACCGGGAATGCGAGGCTCCTCAACCTGAACACCAGCCGACAGCCGATCTCACCGCCCGTTCAACCGGAAGCCGCGAGGATCGCCCGGCACAGAGATCCCGAAAGGGAAAGGAGCGACCCGATGGAAACCGAAGCTCTCGAACGGCCCGCCGACCTCGCCGTCTGGCCCGCCATCGCCGAAGGCGCCGCGCATGTGGTCTCGACGCATTACGCCAGCCTGCGCGAAGCGCTCGTCGCCGCGGCCCGCGTGTTGGCGGAATCGTCCCGGCAGCCCTGGATCGTCACCGAAGACGGCGAGATGCTCGCCCCGACCGCGATCCGCGGCTATCTGAACTGATCGTTCGATGAGCCTTCGGTCTGGTCCGAAAGGGAGTCAGCGCAGCGTAGGCTCCGGATCCTCGGCCAGGTCGAGGTCGCGGCCACGCTGGAGCCCGCACCTCAATGCTGAGCGAAGCCGGCCGCCATGTTGATGGCGAGGGCCAGAATGCTCGTGTTGAAGAAATAAGCGTAGACCGTCTGCACCGTCGCGATGCGACGCATGCGCTTCGACGTGATGTCCGTGTCGGAGGTTTGCGATGTCGCCCCGATCGTCACGGCGAAGTACAGGAAATCCCAGAAATCCGGCCTGGTGTCGCCGTTGAAATCCAGTCCGCCGCGGCTGTCCCGGTTCCCGTCCGACCCGTAATAGACGTGGGCATAGTGGATCGTGAAGACGATCTGGACGAAGACCCAGGTGCAGACCATCGTCGCGGCTGCCAGGACCAGGTGAGCCACCATGTCGGCATCATGCTCCTGCTGGCCGAAGACCAGCATGGCGACGGAGCCGATGCTCGCCGCCGCCGCCAGAATGGCAAAGACCGAGATCACCAGCGCACTGTCGTCGAGCCGCGAAGCCTCGCGACGGAGGGCATCGTGCGAGCCGCTGGAGGCCTGCCGGATCACCAGCGTCGTGTAGATGACGACGCCGGCGCACCAGCCGACGAGAAGTCGGCTCCAGATCGATGCGAAGGGCAAAGCTGCCGCCAGGACGATCGTGACGACGATCGCGCCGAGGAGGCGCGGACGCATCCAGAATGCCCGGAACGGGTTCACGGACAAGCGATGCCCCTTCGTCGCCCCGCTCCGGCCGGCGCCCTCAGGCGAGGCCAACGGCCTTGCGGAGCGCGGCGTTGAGCCGATCCTGCCATCCCGGCCCATCGGCCTGGAAATGCTCGAGCACGTCGCGATCGATGCGCAGCGAGACCTGCTCGCGCGCGCCGGGAATGGTCGGCGCCTTCGCGGCGACCGGAGCCTCGATCGGCTTCGTCGTTGTTTTCTTGAAGGCCGCCTCCGCCGCGTCGCGGGCGCTCATCGTCGATCTCGCCATGGCTCTCGCTCTCCGCCGGTCGGTCCGGCCGTCCCGTCGACCTCGGGAAGCGCAGAACGGGACAGCGTGGTGTCTTTCCTCGCGACCGACGCTGTCAAGCGCTCTCGTCGAAGCAGGGACGCGGACCGCACGGAGGAGCGGCCAACCGATCCTAACGCTGCTCGATCTCGGTTCCCCGCTCGCGAAGCTCGCCGAGGAAGGCCTGGCAGTCGCGGGATGCGTCCGCGACGACGATCGCGACGACCGGCGTCTCTTCTTCCAGCCAGGCAGACGCATTCGCGCAGTCCGAGAAGCCGACCGTGTCGTAGCCGCTCGTGACGAGCTCCCGGCACGCTCTCTCGCGCTCGGCCTTCGAGGGCACGACGACCAACGCGCGTTGGCGCAAGGGTTCGGCGCCGCTCATGCCGCCTTCTTCGTCTTGCGCGAAGCGGGCTTGCGCGAAGCGGTCTTGCGGGTGGCACTTCCGCCGGACGACCGCGCCGGAGTTTTCGTGGCGGTCTTCGCGCCCTCGGACTTCGCTGCGCCCGACTTCTCGGAGGCGATGCTGCGCTTGAGCGCCTCCATCAGGTTCACGACGTTGCCGGAGGTCTTCGCAGCCGCCTTCGCGGTCTTGGCGCCCTTGGCGGGCTTGGAGGCCTTGCCCTGAACCAGGGCGATCAGCGCGCCCTCGTAGCGGTCCTCGAAGGTCTTGGGGTCGAACTTGCGGGTGGCGCGGTCGATCAGTTCCTCGGCGAGCGAGCGCATCTCGTCGGTGGGCTTCCCGTCCGGCATGTCCTCGAAATAGGCGGTCGGGGAGCGGATCTCGTCGTGGTAGCGCAGCAGCGTCGCGAGCAGGCCCTTGCCGTAGGGCTCCAGCAGGACGACGCGCTCGCGCCTGTAGATCACGAGCCGGCCGAGCCCGGCCATGCCCTTCTTCTTCATGGCGTCGCGGATCACCGCGAAGGCCTCGCGCGACACCTTGTCCTCGGCCGCGAGATAGTAGGGCCGGTCGAGGTAGCGCTCGTCGACGTCGCTGCGGCGGCAGAACGCCTCGATGTTGATGGTGTGCGTGCTCTCCAGCGCGATCTCGTCGAGCTCGTCGCCTTCGATCGGCACGAGCTCGTCCTTGGCGACCTCGCAGCCCTTGATCTGGTCCTCGCGGTCGACCGGCTCTTCGGTGACCGAGTCGACGATCAGTTGCTTGATCCGATTTCCGGTCTCGCGGTTGATCGTGTGGCACTTGAGATGAGACGAGGTGCTGACGGCCGGATACAGTCCGACCGAGCAGGACACCAGCGACAGGCGAAGATGACCCTTCCAATTCGCGCGGGCGGCCACGGCTCACTCCAGTGTTTCGGAAAGTCTAGACAGTCGAGACCACCGAGATCTTGAATCGCTCGGCGATACCGCGACTCAACCGGCCGCCGTATTGACTCGTTCCGTAGGATTTGATGCTGTGGATAACTTGGCTTCGACTTCACCGCGGGAAGCATTCGCAAGCCGGGGCGGGAACAGGACATCACCGTCTGCGGTTCATCTCGGGCGATGGACAAGCTCCTCGATTCCTACCGCGCGAAACGCGACTTCGAGGTCTCGTCCGAGCCGAGCGGAGGACGCGGGCGCGCGGCCCGCAGGGCGCGCTTCGTCGTCCAGAAGCACGATGCCCGGCGTCTGCATTACGACCTGAGGCTCGAGGTCGACGGTGTCCTCAAGAGCTGGGCGGTGACGCGCGGCCCCAGCCTTGTGCCCTCCGACAAGCGCCTCGCCGTCGAGACCGAGGACCACCCGATCGAATACCTGCGCTGGGAAGGCGCGATCCCGAAGGGCCAGTATGGCGGCGGGACCATGATCGTCTGGGATACCGGCAGCTGGACGCCCGTCGGAGACGTCTCGGCCGGGCTCGCCAAGGGGCACCTGGAATTCACGCTTCGGGGGAAGCGCCTGAAGGGCCGCTGGCATCTCGTGCGCATGAAGGGCCGGGGCAGCGACAAGAAGGCGCCCTGGCTCCTGATGAAGGTCGAGGACGAGCACGCCCGGGCCAAGGACGAGGACGACATCCTCGACGAGCACGAGGCCTCGGTGCTCTCGGGGCGCACGAACGATCAGCTCGCCGAGAGCGGAGCCCTGAGGGCGGACCATCGCGACCGTGCCCGCGTGGCCGCCACGAGCAAGACGAGCGGCAGGGCGTCGGTGGCCCGGGCCTCGGGGGGGAGAAAGGCGATCCTCCCCGCCTTCGTCGAACCCGCGCTCGCGACCCTGGTCGAGGCGGCTCCCAGCGGGCGGGACTGGCTCTTCGAGATCAAGCACGATGGCTACCGCATCCAGGCCCGGATCGACGGCGGCAAGGTCAAGCTGTCGACCCGCTCGGGCCTCGACTGGACGGCGAAGTTCAAGCCGGTCGCACAGGGCCTGAGGGCGCTGAAGCTGCCCTCTGCGCTGATCGACGGCGAGATCGTCGTCGAGACCGCGAGCGGTGTGTCGAGCTTCTCTGCCCTCCAGCAGGCCTTGACCACCGGCGAGATCGAGCCTGCCGTCTTCTACGCCTTCGACCTGCTCTATCTCGACGGCCGCGACCTGCGCGGCCTGCCGCTCACGGAGCGCAAGGACCTGCTGCAACAGGCCCTCGACGATGTCGGCCCGGACGCCCGCATCCGCTTCAGCGAGCATCTCGTCGAGGATGGCGCCGCCATGGCGCGGCATGCCTGCCAGCTCGGCCTCGAAGGCATCATCGCCAAGCGCGCGAGCGCACCGTACCGGTCTGGCCGCAGCGACCACTGGCGCAAGGTGAAGTGCACGGCCTCCGGCGATTTCGTGATCGGCGGCTACATGCCCTCGACCTCTGCGCCGCGCTCGATCGGCTCCCTGATCCTGGGGGTCCATGACGGAGACGCCTTCGTCCATGTCGGACGCGTCGGCACCGGCTTCACCAACACCACGGCGCGCAAACTCTGGAAGCAGCTCGACCCCTTGCGGATCGACGCGCCGCCATTCTCGGACGAGCTCCCCCCGCTCGCCAGACGGAACGCCAAATGGGTCGAGCCGCGGCTGGTCTGCGAGGTCACCCTGCGCGCCTTCACCAGCGACGGGCAGCTTCGCCACGCATCGTTCAAGACGCTGCGCCCGGACCTGCGGGCAGAGGACGTGGTTCGCATGACGGAGTCGAAGCAGGCCAAGTCGCGGGCCAAGCCGAGCGCCAAGCGCTCGCCCAAGACCGGCAAGCATGGCGATGTGAGGCTGACCCACCCGGACCGGGTCTTGTGGGACGATATCGGCCTGACCAAGCAGGGCCTGTTCGAGTTCTACGCGGAGATCGCCGGGCACGTCCTGCCACACGTGGTCGATCGGCCGCTGTCGCTGGTGCGCTGCCCCGAGGGCCTCGGCTCCTGCTTCTACCAGAAGCACGGCTGGGCCGGCATGGATGCGGCACATCTCCATGTCGAGAAGGCCGGCTCGGAGAGCGTGGTGGTGGTGCGCGACCGCGACGGCCTGCTCGCCCTCGTCCAGTCGAGCGTCCTGGAGATCCATCCCTGGGGCGCGACGCTGGACGATCCGGACAAGCCGGATCGTCTCGTCTTCGACCTCGACCCGGGCGAGGGAACCGGCTGGAGCGATCTCGTCGCGGGGGCGGGCGAGATCCGCGAGCGGCTCGACGGGTTGGGCTACGCGTCGTTCGTGAAGACGACCGGCGGCAAGGGGCTGCACGTGGTGGTGCCGCTCGCGCCGAAAGCGGGTTGGAACGAGGCCAAGGCGTTCTCGAAGCGCCTCGCGACCGAGATGGCGAAGGCGGCGCCGGACCGCTACGTCGCCACCGTTGCCAAGCGCGCGCGGGAGGGCCGGATCTTCATCGACTACCTACGCAATCAGCGAGGCGCGACGGCGGTCTCGGCCTTCTCGACCCGCGCTCGGCCGGGCGCACCGGTCTCGGTCCCGGTGGCGTGGGACGAATTGCCCTCGCTCGGCTCAGGCAGCCGGTTCACCGTCGAGAACCTGTCGAGCCGCCTGGCCGCCGTCAGGCGTAATCCCTGGGCCGGCTTCGCGGAAGCAGCTCGAACGCTGAAGTGATCTTAGGCTTCGGATTGCTGTCCTGCTTCGACCTTGGCCCGCAGGATGGCCGCCTTGGCGAGACGTCTCGTATCGACGATGTCCGCGAAACCGGTATTGCATAGAGGCGGAGCACCCTTCCGGGCACTCCGCCGCTCATTGGACGTCCCTAGACTCGATGCGGCGTCTTCGCGCCAATTACATCATCCGCTTTTTCATCATCATCTTACGGTGATGCATCGACCGGTGATGATGCATCATCCGCTTCTTTTTCATCATCATCATTTTCTTGCGGCCCATCATGGCGGTGTAGGCCGTCGGCGCTCCGCTCGCCTGCAGACCGTCCGGCGTCGCGGCCGAGGCCGAGCCGACGCCGAGGGTCAGCGCGCCGAGCAGCGTCGCCGTGGTGAGCACCAGTGTCGTGATTCGCATGATGATGGCTCCCTCTTGCATGCTCTCGCTGCCGACGGGTGCCCTGGCCGTCTTCGTGGAGGTTCGGGCGTGGACCGCGCCGCCGGATCGAGCAGGCGGCGAGAAGCGGACGTGAGCACTGGAGGTGTCCGCCTCCGGCAGTGTGAGCCTCGGACGCGCCGGAACCAGAACATGGACACGGCCCGTGCGAGACGGTGACGCCTGTTTGGCAGGCGTCAGTGGCCTCTACGGAGCGCGAGACAGGAAAGTTTCGGCGAACGGTCTCGGAGGAGAGAAAAACTCCGCTGGTCCGACGATTCGGCGATGAGCTTGCCTGCATGGACCCCCGGGCCGGTCGGCTGTCCGGTCGACGCACGACCGATTGACGCGCAAGTCGGTTGCGCGAAACTTTTTTTCCGGCGGGTCCGTAAGCGCCGTCAGTTGGTCTCGATCGAGACGGCGAAACAAGGAAACGCACATGTTCAAGGGATTTCAAGGGCGCCGCGGCGCCTGCATGCTCGCGCTTGCCCTGACGCTGGGCGCGGCAGGAGCGGCCGAAGCCAAGAACCCGATGGTCGGCGGCGCTCCGATGTACGCCTCCAAGACCATCGTGGAGAACGCGGTCAACTCGAAGGACCACACCACCCTCGTCGCGGCCGTGAAGGCGGCCGGCCTCGTCGACACGCTCTCCGGCCCGGGACCGTTCACGGTGTTCGCGCCGACCAACGCCGCCTTCAACAAGCTGCCGCCGGGGACGGTCGACACGCTGGTTCAGCCCCAGAACAAGGGCACCCTCACCGCGATCCTGACCTATCACGTGGTGCCCGGCACCTACACGGCGAAGGACCTGATGGCCGCGGTCAAACAGGGCGGCGGACAGGCCACGCTCAAGACCGTCCAGGGCGAACCCCTCACCGTCACCACCAAGGGCAAGAAGGTCATGCTGACCGACGCCAAGGGCGGCATGGCCATGGTCACCACCGCCAACGTGATGCAGTCGAACGGCGTGATCCACGTCATCAACGGCGTGCTGCAGCCCTAAGAGACTGCAAGGCCGTCCATGTGAAAAATCGGCGAGGCAACAACGCGCTGCCTCGCCGATCGGTGTCCGGTTTCAGTAGGTGCCGAACTTGAAGTTGATGCCAGCCCTGGCAATGGCACCTTCGGTGCGCGAGGTGACGTTGTAGCCGACGCCGGGGCCGCCGGTGGAAGCGACGAGCAGCGTGCGGGAACCGAGATCGTAGCGTAGGTACTCGCCCTTGATCGTCACGGCGCTCGACCTGAAGAAGTTCAGGAACGAGTCCGTGGGAAGGGCGTATTCGATACCTCCGCCATAGGCGTATCCGGTCTCGATCTGTGATCGGGAGCCGGCATAGGTGATCGGAGCCGCGGTCTGGAAGGTCACACCCTGGGAGACGTTGCCGTAGGCGAAGCCGCCGGTGCCGTACACGAGGACCCGGTCGAAGGCGTAGCCGATGCGCCCGCGCACCGTGCCGAGGAAGTCGAGATCGGCGCGGTAGGTGTTCGTGAGAATGTTCGGATTGAATGCCGGACGGAAGATCGTCTCGGTGCGGCTCCGCTGAAGATCCATGTACTGGGCGTCAGCCTCGAGGCCGAAGACCACGCCCGAGCCTGGGGTCAGTTGGAAATTGTAGCCGACCTGACCACCGGCGCTGAACCCGTCCTGCGCCAGCGGGACCGCCGGACGGCGCAGGTCATTGACCACGTTGGCCTGGAGCGCGCCGATGCCGACCGTGCGCAGCGTATCGCTTTCCGTGTAGGCGTAGCCGGCATTGATACCGAAATAGGCGCCGGTCCAGGCGAAGACCGGGACTGGTGTGAAGACCGGCGGAGCCGATCGACGCGGTAGATCCGCGGCGATCGCACTCGTCGACAAGAGACCTGCTGCAACCGTCGTCAATACAGTCGAGAAGCGCACTTTAAATCCCCCTGAAAGTAAAAGATCGTGCGCAACTTATTTCAAAGTATCGACCAACGATATGATATATATGCAACTGGATCTATCAAATAAAAACAGCATTTAATACTGACACGATTGAGTTGATAACTTAATCCTCTGCATATTTGAATTTATGTGCGGCAACTCCGCGCAGCCTTTCTCATAGTAATGGTGATGCGCTTTGCGATGCCCAATGCCGATGAGATCGTCGGCAGCTCGGAACGTCCAAGCCGGGCGCTCTGCCGTCAGTATCCAAGCGTAACCTAAGTCCGTCGTCGAAAACTGCGCGGCCAAGCGTATCGGACTGTGTTGGGTCGTACGCGAGCAAGTGAGCTCGCCCCAGGAGCTCGACAGAGCTGGTCGTCGCAGCTTAGCCTGCGAAGGTCCGGATCGCTGCCTCGATCTTGCGCCGGTCGAATGGCTTGCCGAGCACGATGCCACGAGCGGGGATCTTTGCAGCCTCCCAAGGCTGCGACGAGATCATGATCAATTCGACGGGCGGCCAGCGGTCGCGGATGGTGATGGCCAATTGCATGCCGACCGTCGAACCGCGCATGTCGAGATCGGTGAACACCGTGCGGATATCGGTGCGCGTCTCCAGCAGCCGGATGACCTCGGCGACGGTGGTGGCCTCGACGGCTTCGCAGCCGGCGTTCTCGACAAACTCCACCATCATCATCAGCAGGATTGGATCATCCTGGACTACGAGAACGTAGCTCGGCTGCGCAGGGTATCGTGAAGCCATGAAACTCAGTGCACCTGCGCCTGGAACTCGGTCAACGGGGCGCGGAATTCGGCGCGCAGGCCCTTAGGGTCGTAACTGATGCTGGTGTCGCGCGTTCCGAGCAGCCCCATGCGGATCAGCTTCGAGCCGAACCCGCCGCGATGGCTCGGGGGTGTCACAGCCGGGCCGCCGACTTCCGTCCAATCCAGCACGAGGGCCGCAGCACCTGCCTCTTCCGTACGCCACGCGATGTGCACTTTACCGCTGTCGGCGGAGAGCGCGCCGTATTTCAGCGCGTTGGTCGCGAGCTCGTGCAATAGCAGTGAGAGCGAGAGCGTTGCCTGCGCGGAGATGTCGAGATCCGGTCCATCGAGCGCAAATCGATCTTTCTCGGCCTGCATGCTGAGGACGCTTTCGATCACTGCGTGCATTTTGGCAGCCGCCCAGCTCTTCTGCATCAGCACGTCGTGAGCACGCGAAAGAGCTAGAACACGTCGCTCGAAGGCCTCCACGGGCTCGCGCTCGGCTACGTTGCGCAAGGTCGATGATGCGATCGATTGGACGATGGCGAGCGTGTTCTTGAGGCGATGCGCCAGCTCAATGTTCAGGACGCCCTGCATGTCTTCGGCGCGCACCCGCGCCACGCCGACCTCGACCCGATCCGCGACGTTGCGTAGGAACGCCAACTCCTCATGGGTCCAGATCCGCGGATTGACGTCGTGAGCGATGAAGACTGCCACGGTGCGCCCCCGCTCGCGCACAGGCATGTTGACCATCGCAGCGACACCGATGTCGTGCAGTGAAGCTGCGTGGTCCCGCGTGCGCGGGTCGGTGGAGACGTCGTTGATCACTAACGGCTCGCCCCGCTGCAGATGCGCGCGGATATCGCCGTAATCCTCGAAGACGTGCCGCCCTGCGATGCTGACCTGTCCCGGCGCTCTCCAATCTGGCTCGATCTCGATGGCTTCGACATCGCCTATCACCCGGCCAAAGCCGGCACGCGTCGCTCCCAGCGTTCGTCCAACAACTTCGGCAGCAATTGCGATCATCTCAGGAATGGTCCTCAGATCGCGCAGGTTGTCGCCCAAATTGAGAAGAGCGGCGCGTCGAGCATCGGCTTCGATGCGGCCTGTCACCTCAAGAAACAGCACGCCGAAGCGGTTGTCATCGATCCTGAATGCGCGACCTTCGTACCACCGGCGTAGAACACCGACCTGCCGCGTGAAGGTGGATGACTCTCCGGTTTCCACGACTCGGGCGAACTCGCTGACCCACTCGTCTTCGATCCCCAGAAAAAGCTCGCGGATGGTTCGGCCGCGTGCCGCCGTCGAGTCGATGCCGACCAGATGGCCCCAGGCCGAATTGACTTCGCCGAAGCGCCAGTCGGCGACGCGTCCCTGGGCATCACGGATCAACTCGCCGACGATGAATCCCTCGCTCAACCGTTCGAACAGCCCGCGCCAGTAAGTGTCGTTCGCGCGCACCTCTGCGCGGGCCTTCGCCTCCGCGAAGCCGGTCGTCGCCGCGCCAGCAAAGAGCCCAGCCAACTCCAGATCGCGCTCATCGAACGCCACAGGCAGACTGGACTGGAGTTTCAGGACCCCGAGGACCGCTTCGCCGCTCAGGATCGGCGCGAAGACCGCAGAGCCGAGCTGTAGCATCTCGACGAGATCGCGCTTGACGTAAGGGTCGCTGCTGGCGTCGATCATCAGGTAGGGTTGGCGAGTGCGTGCGCAGAAGCCGGCCGTGCTGCCATTCAGGGGCACGCGCAAACCCTGGTGATCCGCCACGACACCCTGGACTGCGCGATATTCGAGATCCTGCCCACTCAGCAGTTCGATCACGCCCCCCTGTGCGGCCGGCACCGCTTGCATCGCACCGGTGACCACGGCGTGCAGCACCGTATCGAGGTCCCCCTCGGCAGCGGCGATCGCGGCCTGGGTATTGCGCAGCGCGTCGCGCGTGCGGAAGGCTTGCGCGTCTGCGGCTCGGAGACTGTCGCGCGCCGTGACGGCGCGGCGCATCTCCATCAGATCCATGACCTGCTGGGCAAGCAGTCTGAGATCAGCCTGCTGCACTTCGGTGAGCCCCTCCGGGCGCGGCACCTTGTCGATGACACACAGGCTGCCAAGCACGAGGCCGGCCGGAGTACGGAGCGGAGCGCCGGCATAGAAGCGGATGAACGGATCCCCGGTGACCAGAGGATTGTCCGCGCTGCGCGGGTCAGCCGTCAGATCCGGTATGATCAGAAGATCATCCGGCTGAGCCAGCGCGTGAGCACAGACCGATCGATTGAGGTCGGTCTCGCACGGTGGAAAGCCGATGCGTGCCTTGAACCATTGGCGGTCGCCGGCAACGAGGCTGACCAAGGCGACCGGCGCGTCGCAGAGGCGGCAGGCGAGCTGCACGATACCATCGAAACCCGCCTCGGGCGGGGTGTCGAGGATGCCATAGCTCGTGAGCGCGTCGAGCCGCTGTGGGTCCGAGACGGAAGGGGTCGCGGGGCGTGACATGCTGGCGTTGCGTGCTGGTTTTCCAGCAGATACCGCGAAGCTGCGGTGCTGTCAGGAGGATTTCAGGCGGCCCGAGACGGCATTCACAAGGTTGGGTTGGTCTCGGTGGCTCCGGCAACAGGAGCGGATGCCCCTAAAAAGCCGACTGTCCTTTTCGCTCAAACTCGTCCGAGCCGTCAGCCACAAATGATTTACAAATCAGAAACTTAACTTACAGCAACAGCGATCTGTCACCGATCTGCGTCACGGCGTCATCCCCGGCCGCCCGATTTCGTGCCATTCGGCCCTTTGCCGTCCATCGCGACCAAGGCGTCGCGCATGGCGGCACCACGGTGATCGAACCTCGCCGTAGCGATAGATCTGCCGAGGCAGGTTGCCCGCTCTCCCGAGATTTCGCGCTTCACGCTCGCTTGGCCGAACCCGGTCGAGCTCTTGATGACATGGAGGACAATATGGCGAGGCAGATCGGCGAAATCCGTATGCGAAGGCCGCTGCACCCGTTCTTCGTCGGGCTCGGCGGGGCATTGCTGATGGCCGCTTTGGTCACGGATTACATGTATTCCAGCAACGCGCTGATGCAGTGGGCGAATTTCTCGGCGTGGCTGATCACGGGGGGCCTCGTGCTGGCCCTGATCGCGGCGGTCGTCCTCGTCCTTGATTTCATCCTTGGCAGGGCCGGGCCGATCAGCTGGCCCGATTTCGCGCTGCTGGCCGTCGCCGCGATCCTCTCGATCGTCAACGTCTTCATTCACACACGCGACGGGTGGACCTCCGTCGTCCCGTCCGGAATCACCCTCTCGGCCATCGTCACCGCCCTGCTCCTCGTCGCCGGCCTCCGCGGCTGGTGCGTGACCGGCCTCAAGACTGCCGCCCGGGGAGAAAACGCATGACCATGAAGCGATTTCGCACGGCCTCGAGCCTGATGTTCGTCGCCCTGCTCGCCGGCTGCAGCGACCAGGGAGGCGATCCCTCGAAACAATACGGGCCGAACCCGGATATTCCGGAAGCTAAGGATTACATCGTCCCTCCGATGAGCGTGCCGCAGGCCGTCGGCTGGAAGGCCGGGGAGACGCCCACGGTCCCCGCCGGCACGCATATCCAGGCGATGGCGACCGGGCTGATGCATCCGCGCATCGTCTATCCGCTGCCCAACGGCGACATCCTTGTCGTCGAAAGCAACGGCCCCGGGACCAAGCCCTTCCGGCCGAAGGACTACATCTCGGGTTCGATCAAGGCCCGCGCCGGCGCGGCCGACAAGGGCGGCAATCGTATCACGCTGCTGCGTGACGCCGACGGCGATGGCACTCCGGAGCTGAAGACGGTGCTGCTCGACCACCTGCACTCGCCCTACGGCGTCGCCTGGGTCGCGGACACGCTCTACGTCGCGAATACCGACGCGATCATCGCCTATCCGTTCAAGCCCGGGCAGACGGAGATCAAGGAGCCGGGAACCAAGCTCACGGATCTCCCGGCAGGCCCGATCAACCATCACTGGACCAAGTCTATGGTCGCCAGCCCGGATGGCTCGAAGCTCTATGTCGGCGTCGGCTCCAACAGCAACGTCGGCGAAAACGGCATGGATATCGAGGAGGGACGCGCGGCGATCCACGAGGTCGACCGGCTGACCGGTGCCAGCCGCCTCTACGCGACCGGAATACGCAATCCGACGAACCTCGCCATCCAACCCGGGACCGGGCAGGTCTTCGCCGTCGTCAACGGGCGCGACGAGAACGGGCCGGATGCGGATCCGGACTATCTGTCCTCGATCAAGGAGGGCGGCTTCTACGGCTGGCCCTACAGCTATTGGGGCCAGCACGTGGACATGCGCATCCAGCCGCAGAAGCCCGACATGGTGGCGAAGGCGATCAAGCCGGATTACGGCCTGAGTTCCCACTCCGCGGCCCTCGGCGTCGCCTTCAGCCAGGGCGAGACGGTGTCGCCGCAATTCGCCAACGGCGCGTTCGTGGGCCAGCACGGCAGCTGGAACCGGGATCCACTCAACGGCTACCAGGTGATCTTCGTGCCCTTCGTCGATGGAAAGCCGAACGGAGCACCGATCCCGGTGGTCACCGACTTCCTCGCTCAGGATAAGAAGACCGTCCGCGGACGTCCGGTCGGCGTCGCCCTCGATCGGACCGGTGCGCTGATCGTCGCGGACGATGTCGGCAATACGGTCTGGCGCGTGAGCGGCGCAGCGGCCACGCACTAAAGAAACTTAAACACGAGGCGGCCGCAGGACGAGGAACGTCGTGCGGCCGCTCGCGCGTAGACCACTCAAGCGGGGGCATAGCCGCGTCCGCGACGGCCGTGACGAAGGGTCGTGTCGGCCAGCTCTTGCCGAACCTCGACCATCTGCTTGTTTAAGCTGGCGCCCGAAAGCGGACCGACAGTGTACCACCCGACACGGTCGTCACCGGTCTGTCACTGGCTCGGACCGCGCCCGCGTCGTATGCCGCCTTCCAAAAATTCGATCCAACGACGGAATAACCTCAATCGACTGGCGTCTCCTCCTCGCTGCCCAATGAATTCATGCAGCGAGACAAGAAATGGAAGCGTCATGTACGAACGTTCGATCGCGAATGTCTTGCGAATTATCGCCGTCGCAGCAAGCATGAGCTTGCCTGCACTCTCCGTTGCCAAGGCCGACACTGGCGAAGGCGATTCTGCTCTTCGAGCCGCGCTTCATGATCCTCAGCTCATCGAGCAACAGCGCGGACGAAGCGCAGACCAGTATCTCATCGGTGATCCGTCCCTCGGCTATGCCAAGCGGCAGCGCGCCAATCGGCCGGCCTCCGCCTACACAAGGTATCGTCCGTGAGCCCTCGGGCGAATTTTATGCGGGGCCGACGGAATAATCGCTGAGAGGCGGCGTCTGGCCTCGCATGAAGAGGCACAGTTCGATGGTATCCCGGCAGCGCCTGGCGCCTGGGACCGAGTGGAGAGGCGCACGATGCAGCAGATGATGCTCCTCGTGACGCCGCTTATCCCAGCTCTGCGACGCTACGCCGTCTCACTGCTGCGGGATCGGTCGGATGCCGACGACCTCGTTCAGGATACGCTGGAGCTGGCCATCACCCGCTGGCACCAGCGCCGGGACGACGGCAGCGTGAGGTCGTGGCTCTTCGCCATCGTGCACAACCTCGCCATCAGCCGTCTCCGGCAACGCCACCGACGCGGTGGCTCGCACCTGCCGATCGACGATGCCCATGAAGCGGTCCTCGCCATGCCTCCTCGTCAGGAGGCCGGCCTTCAGCACCGCGATCTGGTTCGGGCGCTCGACGCCCTGCCTGAGGATCAGCGCAGCGTGCTGCTCCTCGTGACCGTGGAAGGCCTCTCCTACGCCGAGACGGCGGAGGTGCTCGGCATTCCCACCGGTACCGTGATGTCGCGCCTGTCCCGGGCGCGGGATCGGATGATCCAGCTCATGGACGGCGAAGCCGCGGCCCAGCGCCCGGCCCTGAGGAGGCTGAAATGAACGAGCGTCCCATCAGCGAGAACGATCTTCAGGCCTTCGTCGACGATCGCCTGGATCCGGATCGCCGCGCCGAGGTCGAGGCCTACCTCGCCGAGAATCCGCAGGCACGGGCCCGCGTCGGCCGGTTGATGGCGCTCGGCAGCGACCTGCGCGCCGCCTTCGCTCCGATTGCGGCCGAGCCGGTGCCGCCGCAGCTCGATCTCGCCCGTCTCGTCGCCGCACGGCGACGGCCGCGCGTGCCGGCGTGGCAGGCGATCGCGGCGGCTCTTTTCATGACCGTCGGCGGCCTCGGTGGCTGGGTCGCCAGGGGCTCCATGCAGGAGGGGACGTCGGGCATCTCCGCTCTCGCGCAGGAGGCCAAGGCGAACTACGTCGTCTATGCGCCCGACCGCTCGCGTCCCATCGAACTCGCCGCGACCGATCGCGACGAGATCGCGCACTGGTTTTCCGACAGGCTGAAACGGCCGGTCGGCGTGCCCGATCTCAGCGAGGCAGGCTACCACCTGCTCGGTGGCCGCCTCGTCGCCACCGCCCACGGCCCGGCGGGCATGCTGATGTATGACGACAAGCAGGGAATGCGCGTGGTCATGCTGATCCGGTCCTACGGCGACGGCGGCGACGTGCCGATGGTGGATCACATCTACGGCTCCATTGCCGGATGCGCCTGGGTCCAGAAGGGACTGGGCTACAGCCTCGTCGCCGCGGCCGATCCGGAAGTGCTGCATCCTCTGGTCCGGGAAATCCGGCGACGGGAAGCCGGCGCTACCTGACCGCCGGGCGGCGGCCCCTTTCCGCAAGGCAGCCCGAACCACTCACCACGCTGCCCCGGCGTGCGCCTGACCGTGCGCGCTCGCCACCTCCTCCGAACCCTCAAGAAGGACTGACTCCATGTCGAACCTGCTCGCCGTGATCCTCGAGCGCCGCGCCTTCCTCCTGCACTGGGCGCCCGTGCCGCTGCGCCTCATCGTCGGATACGGCTTCCTGGCCCATGGCGTTGCGAAGGCCGCTCGCGGCTACGACGCCTTTCCGGCCATCGTGCAGGCCATGGGGCTCCCCATGCCTCATCTCCTCGGATGGCTCACCATCCTGGTCGAGATCGGCGGCGGACTGGCGATCCTGCTCGGGGCCCTGGTCCCGCTCGCCAGCATTCCGATGGCCATCGTGTTGCTCGTCGCCATCTTCACGGTGCACCTCCCCTACGGCTTCAGCTCGATCAAGCTCCAGGCCGTGACCGCAGCGGGAGCGACCTTCGGCCAGCCCGGCTACGAGACCGATCTGCTCTATCTCGCCGGCCTTGCAGCTCTAGTGATGGGAGGAGCCGGGCCATTTTCCGTCGACGGCTACGTCCGGCATTGCATCAGGGCCGCTCGCTCCTCCTGACGGCGCGAACGAGGACGCGGAGAACGATTGCTGAGCGGCGTGAGAGCGTCAATTCTGAAGTAATCAGGCCCACCCTCCGCCTTCGGCCAAGAGCAGGGCACGTGTCGAGCCGCTCGCACTCCTGGCCCAGCCCCTCACGCAGGTTATTGGCACCGGCACGATTGCCGGGTGCGGACTATCGGCGGCGAGGCTCGCTCGACTCGCGATGAAGCTCGATCGGAGCTTGAAGCGATCCTCCGGAGACGGCCAGGCCGTTGGCTCGCTGTAACAAAATGTACCGCTTCCCCCCTATGTCGGCAACGATCATCGTACCGGACACGTCGCGCACGATCATTTCGCTGGTTGGCGATTCGTCAGATCCGCCGACCCGGCCTCGTAGCCGCTTGGCATCGAAGACGGCCGTCGTCGTTCCGTCGGTCCAACGACCATCGATGGCGGAAAGGAAAGAGTCGGCCTCCGAGTTGAGGTTGGGCAGCGCGACGTGTTGGAGCGACCGTCTGACGATGGCCTCCGCCATCGGAGCGGGCTCTCCGAGCCAACGGTTTGCGGGCACGTTCTGAATGACGGGGCGGGGCCCGGATGGTGGCAGGGGACTGATCGAGGGCTGAGGCCGGGGACCGAAAAACCAAAGGACGCCAACGGCGATGAAGCCTGCAGCCGCGGCAGTGGCGACGCCGAGCAGGTTCCGTGTTCGGCGACGCCTGAGCCGGATTGAGCCCGTCTTTAAAGTCCGGAAGACCATGGATGAAGATATCGACGGCAATGACCGCGCGCTCAAGTCGCGTGCAGATCGGCCGCCAGCGGGATCTGGCGCCCGAGATCGGACGGACCGGCACGATCCCACCCTCTGCGGACGCTACCGAGCGTCCGATATTGCCCCTTGGAGATCGGACCAAGTGTGACGGCGACCAAGCCTGCCCCTAGTCCTGAGGGGGCAAGCCGTGTTTCAAGCAGCCTCCACCGAGAAACCTTTGGGGGAGTGAGACCATGAATCGATTTTGGATGGCGGCCGTCGTCGGGCTCGTCACGATCGTCCCGGCTCTGGCGCAGCCCTATGGCGGCCGCGACTACGGCTACGAAAGCCGCGATTACGACCGCGGCGACCGCTACCGGGAGCGTGACCGCGGCTACGGGGATCGCGAATACCGCGGACGCGAGCGCAACCGCGGCGACTACGCCTTCGACGAGCGCGAGTATCTGCGCTGCAATCCCGACGTCCGCCGCGCCATTGTCAACGGGCAGGTGACGTCCGGCCTGGCGCATTACCGGGCGTTCGGGCGCCGCGAGAACAGGCGCCTGAGCTGCTGATCGGGGCCATCCCCGGACGGCCACCGCCGGCGAGGCGGAGACGACGCGGCCCGCTCCGGCCTCCACCGGGCGGGCCGCGGATCGTGCGGTCGCGACGCCACCGGTTGACGGCGGCGCGGGTGCCTGTCATCGCGGCCCCTATCGCGAGACGACGCGCGAGACAGCCAGGGCGCCATGACCGACCTCTTCGAGACGATCCGCCGGACCCTCGTGCCGATCCACAAGGAGGGCTATCCCTTCATCCTGATCGGCATCGTGCTGACCGTGCTGCTCGGCTATTTTGCGCAGTTCTTCTTCTGGATCTTCGTGATCCTGACCCTCTGGGTCTGCTACTTCTTCCGCGATCCCGAGCGCGTCGTGCCCTCCGGCGAGGGCCTCGTCATCGCCCCGGCCGACGGGCGCGTGAACCTGATCTCCACCGTGGTGCCGCCGCCCGAGCTCGACCTCTCGCACGAGCCGATGCTGCGCATCTCGGTCTTCATGAACGTCTTCGACTGCCACGTGAACCGCGTGCCGGTGACCGGCCGGATCGGCCAGATCCACTACACGCCCGGGCTCTTTCTCAACGCCGAGCTCGACAAGGCCAGCGACGACAACGAGCGCAACGGCCTCGTCATCGAGACCACCCACAAGGGTCTGCCGCTGCGCGTCGGCGTGGTGCAGATCGCCGGCCTCGTGGCACGGCGCATCGTCGGCTTCGTCTCGGCCGGCGACACGCTGCAATCCGGCGAGCGCTTCGGCCTGATCCGCTTCGGCTCGCGAGTCGACGTCTACCTGCCGACCACGGCGCGGGTGCTCGTCGGCCTCGGCCAGAAATCGGTGGCCGGCGAGACCGTGCTGGCCGATCTCGGGGGTGGCCCTGAGCGGGCATTCCGCCGTATCTGAGCGGCGGCTCGGGGGCGGCACCCGCCTGTCCCCCCTCATCCCGAGGGGCCGGAGCGAAGCGCGGGCCTCTGCACGAGGCCTTCGGACGCCATCGTGATGCCTGAACCCCTGCTTCGAGCCCCGCCTTGCGGCACCGTGGGACGAGGGTGCGGGTCGATTGGAAGCTGAGCCGGACGGAGGCGACATGGACGATCTTTTCCCGCCCTTCGCGCCGGACCCGAACGAGTCCAAACCGCGTCGCTTCAAGCCGATCCCCTTCCGGATGATCGCGCCGAACATGATCACCCTGCTGGCGCTCTGCCTGGGGCTGACAGCAATCCGGCTGGCCTTCGAGGGCAAGTTCGAGCCGGCGGTGATCTCGGTGGTGGTGGCCGCGGTGCTCGACGGGATAGACGGGCGCGTGGCGCGACTCCTCAAGGGCACATCGCGCTTCGGAGCCGAGCTCGATTCTCTTGCCGACTTCCTGAATTTCGGCTGCGCGCCGGCGCTGATCCTCTACGGATTCGCGCTGCATCACCTGAAGTCGGTCGGCTGGATCGTCTCCCTGGTCTTCGCCATCGCGATGGCGCTGAGGCTCGCCCGCTTCAACGCCATGCTCGACGACCCTAACCGGCCGGAATGGAAGAAGGATTTCTTCGTCGGCATGCCGGCTCCGGCCGGCGCGCTGACCAGCATGCTGCCGCTCTACCTGCACTTTCTCGGCCTGACCTTCGAGAGCTGGGCCGCGCCCGTACTCCTTGTCTACGTGCTCTGCATCGCGCTGCTCGTGGTCTCCACCGTGCCGACCTTCTCCGGCAAGACCTGGGGCAAGCGGGTGCCGCGCGAGCACGTGCTGCCGATCTTCCTGGTGCTCGTCGTGGTGTTCGGCCTCGTGATCAGCTTCCCCTTCGAGACGATGGTCACGCTGGCCGTGCTCTACTTGGCCTTCGTGCCGATCGGCGCCATGCAGTATCGGCGCCGCGCGAAGCTCGACGCCATTCCGTCAACCTCGGACGAGGTGCACGAACCCACTGCCTGATCACCCTCGCCGAGCCACGACGAAGAGGCGCGGGAAGCGCAGCAGCACGCGCCCGTCGGGCCGCTTCGGATAGGCCTGTTCCAGCGCCGCCTCGTAGGCCGCGAGGAAGCCCACTCGCATGTCGTGGTCGAGCGGCGCGAGGAACGGCCTGAGGCCCGTGGCCTGGAGCCAGGAGACGATCGCGCCGGCATCGGCGAGCGGGTGGACATAGGCCGTCTCCCAGACGTCAACGCTGCAATCGGCCGCCCGCAGCCAGTCGTAATAGGCCGCGGCCGGAGGGATCCGTTCGCGCACCGCCTCGGTATCGCCGATCAGGCCACTCCAGGGGCCGTCGGCGGCAACCTCGCGCATGAGGGCATGCGAGGGCTCATCGAGATTGTCGGGGACCTGGAAGGCGAGGCAGCCGCCGGGCCGGAGCAGGCGCGCGAGCCGTGGGACCAGTGTCTCGTGGTCCGGCAGCCATTGCAGCACGGCATTGGAGAAGATCAGGTCTGGCGGATCATGTGGCGCGTAGTCGCGAAGGTCGGCCTGCACGAAGTCTACGCGCGGCAGGGCGCTACGGGCTTGAGCGAGCATGTCCGGGGCACTGTCGATCCCGGTGATGCGGGCCTTGGGGAAGCGCGCCGCGAGCAGTGCCGTCGAGTTGCCCGGGCCGCAGCCGAGATCACAGACGGAATCGGCCTGGTCGAGCGGCACATGAGCCAAGAGGTCGGCTGCCGGCCGTGTCCGCTCCGCGGCGAAGCGCAGGTACCGAGCCGCGTTCCAGTCCGACATGCTGCCCCCGTTCGGACGGTGCCCGACTACTCGCCCTCGAATCTTGACTGAGGGATGCAATCGGTCGTGGAAAGTCTAACCCGCCGGCTTGGCAGGCCCGCATCCTGCAATAGCTTGGCCGACGGCCTCTCGGTGCCAGGAGACGACGAATGTTGGAAGAATTCAAGAAGTTCGCTTTGCGCGGCAACGTCGTCGATCTCGCCGTCGGCGTGATCATCGGCGCGGCCTTTGGCGCCATCGTTACCTCGCTCGTGCAGGACATCATCATGCCGATCATCGGCGCGGTGACCGGCGGCCTCGACTTCTCGAACTACTATTTCGCCCTGTCGTCCAAGGTGACGCCCGGCCTCTCCTACGGGGATGCCAAGAAGCTCGGCGCAGTGGTCGGCTACGGACAGTTCCTCACGCTCGCGGTCAACTTCACGATCGTCGCTTTCGTGCTGTTCATGGTGATCCGCGCCATGAACAAGCTGAAGACCAAGGAAGAGGCCAAGCCCGAGACCGTCGCCGAGGTACCTGCCGACGTGAAGCTGCTCGGTGAAATCCGTGACCTGTTGGCGACCCGCCCCCGCGTCTGAACCACTTTCCAGTCGATCACAGAAAGACGTGCGGACAGCGTCTCACGGCATGCAGAAAGGGCTTCGGTCGAAGCCCTTTTTCGTCGGTAAGGTGTTGTCCGTCAGCCGGGCTCGTTACCATTGGCAGGCCGCGTAGGCGTATCGTGGACGCCAAAGGCGTCCACGATACGCTCCAGCGCCTGGCCAACGGCCTCGGTGCCGTGCGCGTGCGTCTTGAGGCGCGTCTCCAGCCGTTCGATCTGTGGGGCGAACTCCAGGGGCAAGCCCACTTCGTCGTCGCCGAGGAAGCGCGGTTTCTCTTCACCCACGGTGTAGACCGTGCGCAATTGCTGGCCGAGATGATCCCGGACAGGCTCGGGGAGCGTCGTGTCGTTCTCGATGGTCATGAGCGTAACCGCCTTGATCCTCGAAGGGACATGTGAGCGGCTTAACGGTCAAGACAGCCAAGTGTTGCAATCGCCCCCCGAAAAACTGTCCACCAGTCGACATTTCGTGGTCTCGGCCAAGAAAAAGCCCCGGCGCATCGGCCGGGGCTGTTCCTAACTCTTTCGAAGAGTAGTCGAGCGATCAGTTGATCACTTCGATGATGTGACCGCGGCTGTCGACCAGCACCGGGGTATCGTTGACGACGGTATAGCGGGTGCCGCGCGCAACGCGGTACTCGGTGGGCACGTCGTAATAGGTCACGCCCGAACGGGGCAACTCGGCACCGACAGCGACGCGGCCGTCATAGTCGTAGGAGCGGACGTTGCGCTCGTGAACGTAGGAGCGGAAACGCGGGCGGTCGTCGACGCCAAGAATACCGCCGACCGTGCCGGTCGCAGCACCGACGGCACCTCCAACGACGGCACCGATCGGACCGCCGACATCGCCGCCTTCCCGAGCGCCGCGCTCGGCGCCGCGGACGGTACCCTGAGCCTGCGCTGCCATCGGCAGCGCAAGGGCGACGGCGGTCGCGGCGAGAAAAGTTCTGATCTTCATGAGATACATCTCCACTTCTAGTCTCCCGCAACGCAGCGAGCGCCGCAGACACGGCCCGGTAACGCCGCGACTTCGAAAAGGGATGCATCGAAAAACCGGAACGACCGATTCTTCCCGGCTAAACCTCTCAGGCAGAAAGGACTTTTCTGATCCTTGCAATCAGCGGAAGATCTGTCTCGCGCTTGTGGGAAATGCCCAACTTCGCGCCAGCGGGTTCAGGCCGCGTGTCCGGCTCAGGCGTCCTTCGGCATCGCCGACTGGATGAACCGGTCCGAACCGAGGTCCTCCTCGTCGTAGCCGAGAAGCTCGGCGAGCCGGCCGCGCGCCCGGCTGACGCGGCTCTTCACCGTGCCGACCTTGCAACCCATGATGGCTGCGGCTTCCTCGTAGGAGACGCCCTCGGCGCCGACGAGCACCAGAGCTTCGCGCTGGTCCGGCGGCAGCTTGGCCAGCGCGGACTGAAGATCCTCCACGTCGAGCCGGTCGCCCTGGTGCGGTGCAGTGGCAAGGCGCGCCGCGTAGGATCCATCCTGATCCTCGACCTCGCGCACGCGCTTACGATGGTCCGAATAGAAGATGTTGCGCAGGATCGTGAAAAGCCAAGCGTTGAGATTGGTGCCCGGCTGGAAGCGGGCGCGGTGCTGCCAGCCCTTCATCAGCGTGTCCTGGACGAGGTCGTCCGAGCGAGCCGGGTTCGAGGTCAGCGACAGGGCGAACGCGCGCAGTGAGGGCACTGCCGCGAGCAGGCCATCGCGGAACTCGGGGTCGACGCGCTCGCCCTGGGCCTTGAGAGCGGCCTCGAGCTTCTCGATGAGGTCAGCGAAACGCGCCGTCACCGCGTCCGGCGTGCCGAGCGTCTCGTAGACGGTGCGCAACTGGTCGCCGAGATGCGTGCGGATGCTCGCAGAGAGGTTCGGTCGCCCTTCGGCAACGTCCTCTGCAGGGCGATCGAGGGTTTCGGCGGTCTCGTTGCGGCTCATGATGCGATAAGCGTGCTTCGATCGGTGAACGTCGGAAGGCCCGGCGCCATCCCTGCCGAGACATCGGGACTGTATCGCATCGCGAAGGCCGGCGCACCCCAAGGGGCAGGCATGCCGGCTCAGCTATGGTTACTTTCAGACCTTTTTCAGACCGGCGTGGCTCACGCGCACCCGGATCACTCAGCCGCAGGAGCAGGGCAAGGCAACTTGGACGACGCGGCGTCCCGGCCGCAGTAGTCGCACGGCGCCATCCTTGAACGCCACCGTGTCGCCGCGCGCGAGTTCGGTCCAGGTCTCGTCGCGGGTCAGAGCCCGGGTCGCGATCATGGTCACCACGTCGGTCTCGGTGGTCTCCTGAGCGAAGTCGACGCGCCAGTCCTCGTCGACCAGCGTCGCGGTGCCGAACGGCGCGCAGCGGGTCAGGTAACAGAGGCGCTTGCCGCAATGGGCGTAGAGCACCCGGCTGTCGGATAGGAGCATGTTGAAAACGCCGAGCGTGCCGAGGTCACGGCACAGCTCCGCGACGAAGGCGTCGAGCTGGGCCGGGCGAGGCGGCTTCGGCCAGCGCTCCTGGAGCTGCGACATGATCCAGCAGAAGGCGTGCTCGCTGTCCGTGGAGCCAACCGGCTCGAAGCGACCGAGGGGCCGACGTTTGATGCCCTTGAGCTGGCCGTTATGCGCGAAGGTCCAGCGCCGGCCCCAAAGCTCTCGGCTGAAGGGATGGGTGTTCTCGAGGCTGACCCGTCCGCGATTGGCCTTGCGCACATGCGCGACGACGATGCGGCTCTTGATCGCGAAGCGGCGCAGCAGCTTGGCGAGCTCCGATTGCGCGCTTGGATCGGGATCGTGAAACGAGCGGCAACCGCGGCCACCCTCGTAGAACGTGATGCCCCATCCGTCGGCATGCGGCCCAGTCTCGCCGCCGCGTTTGGCCAAGCCCGCGAAGGAGAATCGGATGTCGGTGGGCACGTTGGCGCTCATGCCGAGCAGTTCGCACATGGGCTTTTTGGGTCTTCGGCTCTCGGGTCAGATCGTCTCGCGCGCCGCGAACGCGGCCGTTGATCATCCCTTGATGTAGGGCAGGCGAAGCCGGCTTGGGAAGCGGGTGGCGACCCTCACCGGCTGGGAAACAGTCTGCGCGTCGCCGGAACCAGGCCGACGGCGATGCCGGCGACGCCGACGAGCGCCAGAGCATCGGTCAGCGTGACCTTGAACGAGCCACGCATCGCGGGCGTCACGAACCAGTACACGGCAAGAATCTGCACCCCCAGCGCCAGCGCCGCCACGAGGCGGGTTCGGTATTCGCCGGGCTTCAGGGTCACGGCCGCAGCAAGGAGAACGATCGCACCAGCAAATCCGGTGAGCACGCTGCCCTCGCCGACGAGGCGCGCTCCGTACCAGAGCGCGGCCTCGGGCGAGCCGAGCACCAGCGCCTGAACGAGATGCATCGCCGCCCAGATCGCGAGCAGAACAGCGAGCGGCGTCAGCCGATCGAGCCGGCGCCGCGACGGACCGACATCCGGCGACGCGACCAGGATCGCCGCGCTCAACGCCAGCGCGCTCCAGCCCGCAAGAAGCAGGAGCCCGGCGAGGCTCGAATGGAACTGCACAAACACCGCCATGACGAGATCTGACGCCGCGAGTGTCCCGCAGACGATGTGCAGCCCGAGCCCGAGGATGGCGCGACCATCGTCGATGCGTCCAGCCTTGCCCCAGGGTTCGCCACCACGTCGGGCGAACATCGCGGCGAGGCCGATCCAAACCGCGAAGACCAGGGCGAGGCGCAGGAGGAGAAAGGGTGTGGTGAACCAGATCGCGGAGAGCGGCGACTCGGGCGCGGCTCCGGCCGCCCAGGGGTAGAGAACCGGCAGGAGGGCTAGGATCGGCAGCCCGAGCAGGGCCGCCACCGGCATCAGACCGAGCAGCCAGCGCAGGGTCTCGAGGAGCGCCGTCTCGGGCTGCGGCCGCCAGGCGTCGGCGCGCTCGACCATGATTGCGACAGGAAGCGCACCCACGGGCAGGGCGAGAAGGCAGAGCCACGCCGGCAGGTAGGAGACCGCGAGGCGGTGCGAGCCGCCCAGCAACAGGGCGAGGCCAAAGGCTGCCGCGCCAATGCCGAGCCCGGCTGCGCTGCGCCTCGCCGGGTCGAGCAGAAAGGCGCGCGCGGTTCGAGGCGGCGAGGCCTCCGCCCGGCGCCCTGGCTCCTCTTGCGATGGGTCACGCGGGCGGCTCATCCGTCGACCATCCGGATCGCAAGAGGCCGGCCGTCCGAGGCTGGGAGAGCCAACAGCCGCTGACCGATACGCTCGGCTTCACCCGGCTCGCCATCGACTTTTGCCGCCAACACGAAGTGGTCCAGGCCGGCCTGTCCGTCAGCGATCTGCCCCGGGCGGCCGCGCGCCGCGAGCAGCGCCGCGAGAGCCGCGAGCGTGCCAGCAGTCAGCGCAGCTGTCAGGCTTGGAAGGACGAGAGAGGGCCAGGCTCCCCACGGCGCGGCGCCGGCCGCCAGCGGGATCGCCGCAAGGCAAACCGCCAGGACACCGGTCCCGCCGACGAGTGCGCCAGCAAGCGCCCTCAGGCGGATTGGGACCACGGCCGGCCGCAGAACCTCGAGCGCCTCCGGGATCGGAACCGGGCCGAGGGCATCGAGGCGCAGGCTGCGGTCGCGTGCCCGCAGCAGGCCGGCCGCGGCGGCGAGCGCCCGCGCGGAGGCGAACTCGGCCACGATCGATTGGCCCCTGACAAGTCGCCCGGCTCCCGTGCCCGGGTCTTCAAGCGCCGGACCGGCCGGTGATGTCGCCGGGTTATGCGCGATGACGAGCGCGCGCATCTGCGCGATCGAGATGATCGGCAGTGTCTGCAGGGCGACGATCAGCCCGGCGATGAACAAGGCAATCGAGCCCGCGAGGGCTGCGATGCCCGCGATATCGGCCGCGGGAGAGACCAGCGTGGATGCGTCCCGAAGCGTAACGGCGAGGCCCATCGCCCGGTCGGCATAGGCGCCGACCGCGGCAAGCGTCCCGATGCCGGCGACGGCGAGGCTGGAGCGGCGCAGGCGCGGCAGCCAGAAGAGCTGTGGCGGCAGCAGGCCGCAGGTGACCACCGTCCAGAAGGCCGGGGCGAGGTCGCCGTGGAAGCCCCGTGCCACGGTATCCCGCGCCGCCGCGTCACCGTGCAGCAGCACCGCCAGGATGGTGGTGGCGTGGCAATAGAGGCTGGCGAGGCCGAGAACGAGTATCAGCCGGGCCAGGATATCGAGGTGGCGCCGGGTGATCAGGCTGTGGAGCCGATGTACTGCGCGGATCGTGACGACCACGGCCGCGCTCGCCCCCACCCCGGAGAGCACCGCGTCGACGAGATAGGTGACCGGCAGAAGCGTGTCCTGCCGTCCCGCTACCGCCGAAGCTGCCTGCATCACCGATGCCCCCACCTGCAG
Source organism: Methylobacterium sp. C25 (assembly GCF_021352225.1). GTDB lineage: Bacteria > Pseudomonadota > Alphaproteobacteria > Rhizobiales > Beijerinckiaceae > Methylobacterium. The sequence goes on from NZ_JAAUVI010000001.1 coordinate 1,059,915, forward strand.
CGCAATGGCGAGCAGGGCGCCGAACAGCGCGGTTGCGCGGTGGGCTTCGTCCCAGATCCGCCATTGCAAGGCCGAGCCGCGCCAGCCGCCCGCGAGCCCGCCATATAGGCGGGAGGCGCCCCGCTCGCGCAAGACTGCGAGATCGGGCAGGAGACCGACGAGCCAGTGGCTGGCGCAGACGACGACGAGGGCAGCGATGCCGGCTCCCTGCCAGAAGCCGACCGGTCCGAATGGCGGAGACAGGCCGGTCCCCCTCATCCATGGCTCGGCCGGCGTCCCCGCACAGAATCCGGCGGCGAGCGCGGCGAGCAGCGCCACCGTCTCAGCGATGCGGCCGACCGCACAACGCCACTCGACGCCTGCGAGCAGCAGCACGGACGAGACCAGTAGGCTTCCCTCGGCAATTCCGATCCAGCCCTCGTAGCTGGCCACTGCAACGAGCGCGCCTTCCTCGGGATGCCTCGGGACGAAAGCCAGGAGCGCCGCGAGCAATCCGCATGCGCCGGCCGCAAGCAGCCATCGCCGTCGCACCGCGCGTCGCGCGAGGACGACATCCGTCACCGTGCGGGCGACGCTCTCGATGCTCTCACCCACAGCGACGATCCGCTCGCCGTAGAGGCTCTCCGGCAGGGGCGTGAGAGCCTTGGGAAACCTTGTTGCCGTCACGGTACCTGGTTCCAGGATGGCCTTTGCCTCGCTCGTTCGCCCATCCCAGGCCGCTTGCTCCCCTCGCTTTCGGAAGGCCACCCTAGTCGGATCGCGGGCAATCGGAAAATCGGGCCTCCTGCGCGGTGTAGCCTCGTCTCCGCCCCCCCTCGCGCTATCGGTCGTTGAAACACGGCCGGGCCATCAATGCTCGGGAGGGCAACGCGGATACCGCCGTCGCTTCAACGTCCGTTATCTCGTCCGGATGCCGGAAAGGCCGCCGAGAGTCTTCGACTGGGTGTCCGGAGACGCGTATTCGCTGCTGAAGGAGCGCGGCTTGGTCTGAGGATGTGACGGGCCGCACCTTCCCTGCGCTTCCCTGCCTTGGTGCGATCCTCTAAGCCCGCCATTGCATGAGACGTATCGAGCCCCACCATCGCAGCCCCATGTGGCCCGTCGATGGAGCGTGATCCGATTCTGTTCGGCTGGCGCTCGGCGCCGAGGCCGCACGCCTTGGCCGTGGCGCTCGGCGTCGGGCTCGGCACTCCACTCGCGCTTCTGGCGCTGCTCTGCCTACGCGATCTGGTCGACCTTATGGTGCCGGGTGCCGACAGCCCGCGGCGCTTCCTGGCGCTAGCCCTGCCGATCCCCGGCGATCCGCCAGGAACCCTGGCGATCGCCCCCGGCCTGCCCTTGAGCGGTCACGGGCTTCTGCTCGCGGCGCTGATCGGCCTCGCCGCCGCAGCACTGGCCGTTGCCGGGCTCGGCTGGCTCGTCGCCCGGGTCTGCTTCTCTGCGCAGGCCCGTGCGGCGACGCGCCTGCGCGCCACGGCCGTCGATGCGATCCTGCGGGCGCCGTCCGGCGCCCGCGAGGATGTGCGCGGCCTGCCTGGCCTCGTCGGGGCGGCTCTCGCCGGATTGCCCGCCGCCGGCATCCTGGTGCCGGCGATGACGCTCTCCGGCGTCTTGCTGGCACTCGCCACCGCCGCGCTCGCCGCGCCACGCCTTATTCCTGCGGTGGCCATCGGCCTCCTCGCCGTTGGTCTCTCCCGCGCCCTCCAGATCCGCCGCGGCCTCGAACGCACCAGCCTGCGCCAGCAGGAGCGGACGGCGGCGGAGGCCGGGCTCGGCGACCTGATCCTGCGGATGCCTGCCGTTCGGGCGCATGGTTCGGCTATGTTCGAGCGGCGCCGGCTCGGCCTGCGCGCACGCGCCACGCACGGCACCCTGGCCCGGGCCGAGGCGGCGCTGGCCTACGCGCGTGCGCCGGCTCTCGCCTTGATCGTTCTGCTGCCCGCGATCTTCGTGGCCACGGCACTGTGGCGGGGTCCAGGCGCACTGGAATCGACGCCCATCATGCCCGGAGCGCTCGCCGCGGCGGCCGCCGCCTTCATGCTCGCAGCCGCTCTCGTCGCGGCATTCCTAAGGCTCTGGTTCCTCCGGATGGAGACCGCGCCGACCTTTCGAAAGCTGGCGCAATCCCTCGAGGGGCTCGCCGACAAACGGCCGAACCCACACCGCGCCGCGGCCTTTCCTGCCTCGGGCGCACTGATCGCGACGGATGCGGGCGCCTACGATCCGACGAGCGGCGAACGTCTCACCGGCCTCGACGCCGATCTGCCGATGCCGGCCCACGTCGCCATCGTTGGCGAACGTGGCAGCGGCATCCAGGCGCTGGCCGCACTGCTCGCCGGCCAGATCGAGCCGAGCGTCGGCGCGATCACCTATGGCGGCGTCGACCTGCGCGGCCTCGACCCGGCCGAGCGCGCCCACCGCATCGCCTTCGCTGGCTCGGAAGCCATCCTGATCGAGGGCACTCTGAAGCAGAACCTGCTCTACGGCGCGCGCACCGACGAGCGCGAGGCGCTCGGCGAGCAGGGCCGCATCGCCCTCCTCAAGCTCTCCGGCCTCGACGCGCTGATCTATTCGCGGGGCCTGGAGGGTACCATCGACCCCGACGACGAACCGGCTGTCGCACGGGCGGTCGTCGCCGCCCGCTCGGCCGTGCGCGAGACCCTTGCTGCGCAGGGCATGGCCCGTCTCGTCGAGGCCTTCGACCCGGCCCGCTACAACCATCAGGCGACGGTCGGCGAGAACATCCTGTTCGGCGAGGCGGTGGGTCCGACCTTTTCCGAAGAGCGGCTTGCCGGCCAGCCCTATCTCCGCGCGGTTCTGGAGGCGGAAGGCCTGACCCGCAGCTTCGTCGAGATGGGCCTGGCTATCGCCCGTGCCACCGTCGAGATCTTCTCGGAATTGCCGGACGATCACCCACTCTTCGATGGCTTCTCGCTGTTTCCGGCCCAGGAGCGCGGCTTCTTCGAGGATCTGATCGCCCGCCAGCCGAATGGCGGAAGCCTGCGCCGCGGCCCTGCCGGCGCGCGCGACCGCGAGCGCCTGATCGGCCTCGCCCTGCGCTACAGCGAAACCCGCCATCGCTTTGGCCTGGTCGATGCGGAGCTGGAGGAGCGCATCGTTGCGGCGCGCGCCTCCTTTGCCCGGCTGATGCCCGCGAAATTCCGGGACAAGATCGACCTCTACGATCCTGCCCGCGTCACAGCCGCTGCGAGCTTCGAGGAAAACGTCCTGTTCGGCCGTATCACTCAGGGCGAGGCCAATGCCGAGCAGCGGGTGCGCGCCCTGGTGCGCCAGGTGCTCGCCGACCAGGGCCTGGAGCCAACCGTCTACCGCCTCGGCCTCGCCAGCCGCGTCGCCTCGAGTGGCCCCGGCACGGCCATGGGACGCCGTCAGGGCTTCACCGAGGGCGGCATCGGCCCGCGTGAGCGTGTCGCCATCGACCTGGTGCGCTGCCTCGTCCGCCGGCCCGACATCCTCGTGGTCGGCCTGCTGCCGGACGAGCGCAAATCGGAAGAAATCGCCGCGCGGATCATGCGCCTGCGCATGATCAGGCAGGATATGGGCCTGATCGTCTGCCTGCCCGATGCCGAGACGCTGGGCCGCCTGCCCCCCTTCGACGCGGTGCTCACCGTCGCGCGAAACGCCGCGACGCTGGCAGGCGGCAACCCCGCCGAAGAGGCCGCGCCCTCATACGCGGCCTGATTCATTCGAAGCCTCGCCTGCGCTTCAGCGCCTGTCGCGCGACGGGTCGACGTGCAGGAAGCTGCGCTCGCCCGTGGCCGCCTCGGCGACGAGTTGGATCGTATCGAGCAGCTCAGCCATGGGTTTGGCACCGGCGGGCCGGAATCGCGCATCGGTAGTGACACCGCGTCGGGCCGTGCGACCCGCAACCACCTGTGCCTCGCTGAGCGCGTCGAAATCCCGGTCGCGAGCCATGGCCTTTCCCTTCGATCTGCGGTGAAGGGTCAGGGTGACGGAGTTATGGTTAGCAGAGGGTTAACGATGGGGCGGCCATCCCCCGCCCGTTGCTGAGAACACAGCAAGCCAAAGACGAACGAAAAAGGGGCTGGCGCCCTCGCCAACCCCTTGAGCCATCAGACAAATGAGATGGTACCACCGCCCCGGCTCGAACGGGGGACCCCTAGATCCACAATCTAGTGCTCTAACCAACTGAGCTACGGCGGCACAGGGGCTGCGGTGTATCGAAGGGATCAGCGCTTTTCAAGCGGCTCTGCGCACCCGATGCAGGTATGGTGGGCGACTGCGCGCGGGGGGGCATGGCGCAGCCCAGTCAGTTACTCGCCAGGATGCAGCCTCTGGCGGGTCAAACGGGCGTAGAGCTGTGCGAAGACCCAGGCGGTAATAACGCCGATCCCGGCAGCGACGGCCTTGACCATGAAATCCGGCACGCGGCCGTGGCGGCTCGCGGTGAAGACCTGTCCGACTTCTAGTCCCGCTGCGACGGCAACGCCCACCGCAAAGGCGAGGAAGCGGTGGCGCGGATATCCGACGGCAAACAGGAAGCCGAGGAGGGCGTAGGCCAGCGCGCGCTCGATATTCGCGTTCTCGATCACGGCCGGGCGCATGCCGATCGGTGCGAGCGTCACGACGACGAGCGCCACAACGAGCATCCAGGCCATCAGGCGTGCGAGCTTGTGCATCATCCGTCGTCGGTTGGAGCACGTTTCGCCTCGGCAAGAGCGGCCGGAGCAAAGAAACCGTGATCGGTTCAACAGTTTAGAGCTGGGGCCAGGCGAAAACCGTGCCGATGCCTTGAAGCCTGCTCCAGGGCCTCGGTGTCGGTCAAGTGCGGTGCAGCACCGGCTCCAAGAGGCCGCGCTAATGATTAAGGAATTCGCGCGCCGATTCCGGTATCCGCCATACGCCGCGCAAAGACCCGATGCGCTGCCATGCCGACGAGCATCGCCGCCACGAAGACCGCGACCGGCAGCGCGCCCGTGGAGAGCGCGGCGACCGCAGGCCCCGGACAGAAGCCGGAAAGGCCCCATCCTACTCCGAACAGGGCCGAACCTCCGATCAGAGTCTCGTCGATCCGTCGGTTCGTCGGGATCTCGAAACTCTCGGCAAGAGCCGGTTTCGAGAGGCGGCGCACGAACTGGTAGCCAAGGGCGGAAACCGTGACGGCCCCGCCGAGCACGAAGACGAGGCTCGGATCCCAGGCCCCGCCGACGTCGAGGAAGCCGCGCACTCGAGCCGGGTCGAGCATGCCGGACAGGGCCAGCCCGAGGCCGAACATCAGGCCGAGCCCGAGGGCAGCGAGGATGCGGAGCGGCGCCATGCTCACGCTGCTGCCAGCCGGACAAGGGCGACGGTCAGCATCCCGGCTGCCACGAAGGTGAAAACCGCGACGATGGAGCGGGGCGAGAGCCGCGCCAGCCCGGCGACACCGTGGCCACTGGTGCAACCCGAGCCGAGCCGCGTCCCAAAACCGACGAGCAGCCCCGCCACGATGAGCACTGGCACCGAGGCGACGATTCGCATCTCGGGCCACGCGCCCGAAAGGCCGGCGAAAGCCGGCGGCCCCAACATCAAGCCGGCGACGAAGGCAGAGTCGACCCAGCGGCGCTCGCCGCGATCCGTCCCCAACCCGGCGACGAGGCCGCTTACACCGGCGATCCGCCCGTGAAAAATGAGCATGGCGCCCACCGAGAGGCCGATCAGCGCACCGCCGGCGAGCGAGGCCCAGTAGGGGCTCACGCCGCTCCCCCGCCATGGGCGTCGAGCCAGCGCGCCGCGCCGCTGAGGTCGATGCCAAGCCGCGCGCCGTAATCGATCAGCTCCGCACGACCGAGATTGCCAGCGAGGACCTCGCCGATCGCCCAGAGTGTCAGCGAGCGCGTGCCGCTGCGGCAATGCGCGACGACCGGGCCGGGCGCGGAGAGCACGGCCTCGCGGAACTGGTCGACATCCGCGCGCGAGAGGCTCGGCCCCGTAACGGGGATGTGCAGATAGGAGAGGCCGGCCGCCTCAGCAGCCGCCGCTTCCGCCTGCGTGCCCGGCTGGCCCGCTTCCTCGCCGTCGGGGCGGTTGTTGATCAGCAGCGCGGTGCCGCGCTCGCCGAGGGCGGCGATCTCCGCTTCGCTCGGCTGGCTCGCCACAGAAAGCTTGTCGTCGACGGGGGTGAGTTTCATGGGAGGTCTCCCGCCGGCGTCTTTCCTGCCGGCACTCGTCGCCTATCGCGGACGCGAACCCGAGACAAGGCTTGCAAAACGGATGAGTATGACCAATTATCCAGCATAAACAATGAGTTAGCAGAATAATCATGCTGCTTGACCGGGCTTCTTCGACGCAAAGTTTCTCCGATCTGGACGGCTTGGAGGAGGGCTTCTCTCCGGGCCCCGTCACGCCGACTCGGCAACATTGCGAGGATGTCGGAAGGCGAAAGGACATGCAGCCTGGAGACGAAGTGGTGTTTGCGCGCCTCGATGTCGCCGAGGCCCTCGGCATCTGGCGACACGCCACGGGCCGCGTGATCGACACACATGAAGAGGGGCGTCCGGCGCCCGAGGGCACCGTGACCGTCGACGTGCAGTTCGAGGGCCACGATACCCTGCACCGGTACCTGCCGGACCTCTTCGAGAAGCGGATCAACTGAGGTGGCGACTCCGTCGATAACCTGGGTCGACTCCACCGTTGAGAGGAGCTTTGCGTGAGCCTCGGTGCCATCCTCGAGGCGCGCTCGGCTCTGCCTCAGGTCCCTCTGCGCATGACGAGCCAATCCTCGACAGTAGAGGCCGTCTGGACGGAACTACGAGTGGAAGCCGAGGCGGCGCTCATCGAGGAGCCGCTCTATGCCGGAATCGTCCAGGCGACGGTGCTCGACCAGCAGAGCATCGCTCAGGCCTTCGCCTACCGGCTCGCGCATCGCCTCGGCGACAGCGATCTCTCACGGCTCGCCATGCGCGATCTCTGCCTTTCCGCCTTCGAGGCCGACCCGCATGCGAGCGCCCATGCGGTGCGCGATCTCGTCGCCATCCGCGAGCGCGACCCGACCTGCCGCCGCTATCTCGATCCGTTCCTGTTCTACAAGGGCCTGGCCGCGCTCGAAGGGTATCGTGTCGCCCACTGGCTCTGGCACCAGGGCAGGGCCACGCTGGCGCTGCATGTCCAGAGCCGCATCTCCGAGGTTTTCGGCGCCGACATCCATCCCGCCGCGCAGATCGGCTCGGGCGTGTTCATCGATCACGCGACCGGCGTGGTGATCGGCGAGACCACCGTGATCGCCGACGATGTCTCGATCCTCCAATCCGTGACGCTCGGCGGCAACGGCAAGGAGAGCGGGGACCGTCACCCCAAGATCGCGCGCGGGGTGCTGCTCAGCGTCGGTGCCAAAGTGCTCGGCAACATCCGGGTTGGTGAGGGCGCCAAGGTGGGCGCTGCGGCAGTCGTCCTGAACGACGTGCCGGCCCACACGACCGTCGCAGGCGTGCCGGCCAGAGTCGTCTCCCGGCTCCCCGTGGGAGAAGCCCCGGCGCTTAGCATGGACCAATCCTTCGGCTACGGCGACGGAATCTGAGGGATGGTGGAAAAAGGTTCTCCAATGAGATCCGTTTAAAAGTTGTCGCGAGATAATATTCTTGGAGAATTCTATTTTATGAAATCCGGATTATTTAGAATCTTATATCTATTTATTCAGTTCCAATAGATGTATTTTCTGAAACTTGGCCAGAATTTGGATGATCATTTCATTGACCAGACTCATCGTCCAAGACTAGACCGTTGCAATCCGGCAATGAAACGAAGTTTTCACGCCGGTAAAAGCCATTTTAAGCTCGGATCACGCCTGTGCAAATCTTGCTCAGGCCCGGCACGGTCGCGCCTATGCCCAAGCGTCCGCTGCCCGTCCCTGCATAACAAGACTTCGCGATCCAATTTCTGCACGGAGACGGCACACCATGAGCGGACCGGGACTGAGCGTGAGCGCATCGGCAGCACGTAATCTATCGACGGCGACCGTCACGTCCGTCCAGAACCTGGCGAACACGCCGCGCTGGCTGCTTCGCCTGCTGCCCTTCGTGAATGTCGGCGGCGGTGTCTACCGCGTAAACCGCCGCGCCGTGGTACTGTCCAAGCCCGGCCGCATCGACCTCTCCCTTGAGGGCAAGAAGCGCGCGATCAGTCCGGCATCGCTCCGGGCCGTGCCGGTGTTCAGCCGCCTCGGCGATGCCGAGCTCGCCGCGCTGGCCGATGCCTTCAAGGAGAGCAAGCACAGCGCTGGTGAGACGATCTCGGCCGAGGGCGCCAAGGACCGCAGCCTGACCATCGTCGCCGACGGCACCGTCGAGCTGAGCCTGTCGGGCCCCTATGCCAACCGCCTGCGCTCGGGCCTCGCCACCCGCGGCGACTTCTTCGGTGATGACGCCCTTGCCGGCGAAGGCCAGCCTGCCCCCGCCGTGAAGGCCCTCTCCGCCGTCACGCTGCTCACCCTCGACCGCAAGGCGCTCGACGACGACGCGATCAAGAACCGCATCTCGCAATATGTCGAAGAGCGTGATCGGCTGAAAGGCCACGTCAACAGCCAGGGCGAGCAGGGCATCGAGCTGCTGGCCGTTCACAACGGTGAGCCGCGCCTGCCGACGACTTTCGTCGACTACGAGACGCATCCGCGCGAGTACCACCTCTCGACGATCCAGACGATCCTCAACACCCATACCCGCGTCACCGATCTCTACTCGAACGAGATCGACCAGCTCCGCGAGCAGATCCGCCTCACGGTCGACGCCGTGAAGGAGCGCGAGGAGTGGGAGCTGCTCAACAATTCCGAGTTCGGCCTCCTCAACGAGGTCCCCGGCCGCCAGCGCATCCCGACCCGCTCGGGACCGCCAACCCCGGATGATCTCGACGAACTGCTAACGCTGGTCTGGAAGAAGCCCGCCTTCTTCGTGGCGCATCCGCGCGCCATCGCCGCCTTCGGCCGCGAGGCCACCCGCCGCGGCGTGCCGCCGGTCGTGGTGCACCTGTTCGGCGCGCCCTTCATCACCTGGCGGGGCGTGCCGCTGGTGCCGAGCGACAAGCTGCCGATCGACACCGATCCGGCCACCGGCGCGCAGACCACCTCGATCCTGCTGCTCCGCGTCGGCGAGGGCGAGCAGGGCGTGGTCGGCCTGCAGAAGTCCGGCGTGACGGGCGAGATCGAGCCGGGCCTGTCGGTGCGCTACATGGGCACCAACGACCACTCCATCGCCTCGCATCTCGTGACACGCTACTTCTCGGCCGCCGTGCTGGTCGAGGACGCCATTGCCCGTCTCGATAACGTGCTGCTGGGCAACTACCATGACTACGCCTGAGGCCGGCTTCGCCGTTCCCACGGGCGCCCCGGGCGATCTCGCCCATGCCGATCTCGTCGGTCGCCTCGCCCGCGAGATCTATGGCCAGGGCCAGGCGGCTTCCGAGTCCTTCTCCCCGTCGCTGCCTGCCTCACCGCAGCTGCCGCAGGGGGCAGAGGCTCCGACTCAGGCCTCTGGGCATCCTGCGGTGCCGGGTGCGCCGTTGGGTACACCATCCGCGCCCTCAGGCGTTCTGCCGTCGGGCTACCAGCCCGACACTCCGGCTCTTGCAGCCCGCAATGCCGGCGGCCCTGCCATTGGGCTGCCGGGGCTGACCGGGCCGGCTCCTGCCAATCCGGTCGGCGGCACGCCGGCCCCGGTGAGCGCGAGCTTCCTCGACACCACGACGATCCCGTCGGTGCATCCTCTGCTCGATCCCCTGGCGCCCGCGCGCCTGCCGGAATTCTTCGTGCCGAGCGTGCCGGATGTCGCGGCCTACCTGCCCGGCGGTCCTGATCTGCAACGTCAGATCGCAGCGGATCATCCGCGTGCTGCGGCATTCGCCAGCGCGGTCGCGCCCGGTCTCGTGCCGGCCAGTCCGTCGGCAGGCGGCGATGCCGTGCGCACGGTCGATCACGCCGGCGACGAGCCCTTCGCGTCGGGCGACTACTACTTCCTGACGGGTTCGCCGCGTGCGGCGAAGCCGAATGCCTCGCCCCGCGTCGAGCCGTCCCGCAACAGCGCTCCGGCGCCGCGCGTGACCTCGCAGGGCTCCGTCCCGGTGGGTGCTCCTTTCGACGTCGAGCGCGTGCGGAAAGACTTCCCGGCGCTCCACCAGAGCGTGAACGGGCATCGCCTCGTCTGGCTCGACAACGCGGCCACCACCCACAAACCGCAGAGCGTGATCGACGCGACGAGCGAATTCTACGGCCGCCACAACTCGAACATCCATCGGGCCGCACACACCCTCGCGGCGCGGTCCACGGATCTGTTCGAGGGCGGCCGCGAGAAGGTGCGTCGCTTCCTCAACGCGCCGAGCAAGGACGACATCGTCTTCCTGCGCGGCACGACGGAGGCGATCAACCTCGTCGCGGCTTCCTATGGCCGCGCCAATATCGGCCCGGGCGACGAGATCATCGTCTCGACGATCGAGCACCACGCCAACATCGTGCCCTGGCAGCTGCTCACACAGGCCACCGGCGCGACGCTCCGGGTGATTCCGGTGAATGATCGTGGCGAGATCATCTTCGAGCAGTTCGCAGCCCTGCTGTCGGGCCGCACCAAGATTGTCTCGATCACCCACGTCGCCAACGCGCTCGGCACGGTGAACCCGGTCCGCGAGATCATCGCGCTGTCCCACGCCTATGGCGTGCCGGTGCTGGTCGACGCGGCTCAGTCGACCCCGCATATCCCTATCGACGTGCAGTCGCTCGATGCCGATTTCGTGGTCTTCTCGGGTCATAAGGTGTTCGGGCCGACCGGGATCGGCGCCTTGTACGGGAAGCGGCACCTGCTCGAGGCGATGCCGCCCTGGCAGGGCGGCGGCCACATGATCGAGGACGTCACCTTCGCGAAGACGGTCTACAAGGGCGCTCCGGAGAAGTTCGAGGCAGGCACGCCGGACATTGCCGGTGCCGTCGGTCTCGGTGCGGCGCTCGACTACCTGGAGAGCGTCGGCCTGCCGGCCATCGCGGCCTACGAGCACGACCTGCTGGACTACGCGCAGGCTGGCCTCGCCGACATCAAGGGCCTTCGCCTGATCGGCACGGCTCGCGAGAAGGCGAGCGTGATGTCCTTCGTGATCGAGGGGCAGGACAATGCGGCGGTGGCACAGCATCTCGACCGCCACGGCGTCGCGGTTCGGTCCGGCCATCACTGCGCACAGCCGGCGCTCCGCCGCTTCGGCGTCGATCAGTCGATCCGCGCTTCGCTCGCTTTCTACAACACCCGCGAGGACGTCGACATCTTCCTCAAGGCGCTGCAGCGGCTGCCGCAGCACTGAGGGTCGAGAACGGGCGGGACCGATAGTGGCCTCGTCCGCCTTTGCGGTCTTATGCCCATGAGGAGCGGGCAGTTTCCGAGTGGTCAGGTAGAGGCAGCCGGGAGCCTGATCTCCGCAGTCGTCCCGGCGCCGGGTTGGCTGTCGAGCCGCAGGCTGCCGCCGGACTGGGTCGCGAAGCGCTCGACCATCGAGAGGCCGAGCCCGGAGCCTTTGCCGGATTCTTTGGTCGTGAAGAACGGCTCGGTCGCGCGCTTCAACATCTCAGCGTCCATCCCGTGCCCGGTATCCTTCACCGACAGGACGACCATGCGTCCCTCCTCCCGCACGGAGATCTGGATGCGTCCCCCCTCGGACATGGCGTCGCGCGCATTCACGACGAGGTTGAGCAACGCCGTCTCCAACTCGTTCGGATCGACCCGGATCGGACGCAAGCCCCGAGGGGCGTCCAGCGTGATCCTCACCTTGGAGCCGGCCGCCTGGCCGAGGAGATCGAGCACCCCGACCACCAGATCTGAGGGCTGGACGACCACCGGGTCCTCGTCCTCCTTGCGATGCGCAAATGCCAGCAGCCGCCGGGTGAGCGCCACGCCGCGCTCGGCGCCCTGCGTCGCGCCCTTAACGTAACCGTCGACCCGCTCCAGATCGTCCGGCCTGCGGTCGGTCAGGCGCTTGGCCGCGAGTTCGAGATTCACCAGGATGATATTGAGCATGTTGTTGAAGTCATGCGCGATGCCACCCGTGAGCTGGCCCAACGCCTCCATCTTCTGAGCCTGCCGCAGGGCCGATTCCGCCTCTAGACGCTGGTGCTCCTCGGCGAGCAACCGCGATTGCATGGCCGCCTCGTCCCGCGACTTGACGAGCGCCATGCGTGCTACCGAGAACAGCAGCAAAGTGGCGATAGCCGTAATCACCAGGTTGATCAGGGCCTGGCTGCGCCATGGAGCCAGCACGTTGTCGACGGAAAAGCCCACCTCGACATAGACTGGGTAGTCATCGACCTTCCGGAAACCCGAGATCCGCCGCGCCCCGTCGATGGGCGAGACGTAGTCGATCGTGCCGTCGGTGAGTTGTCGGATGCCGATTTCGCTGGCCGTGGCAGTGGTGATAGGGCCGAGACTCCCCATCTGCTCTGGGTCGATCGAGGGGCGTCCGGGGGCAGCGGGGATCTGGGCCAGTACGCGGGTATCCGCTCGGATCAGGGCGACGCGGTCGCTCTTGGTGAGAGCGAGCGTCCGGTAGAATTCCTCGAAATATTGCTGCGAGATCGCCATCACGAGCGTACCGTTCGCCGCACCGGGGATCTCGTGGCGGGCACGCGAGGCGAGAAGAACGACCTTTCCCGAAATTCGGCTCTTCACCGGCAGTCCGATCACGAGGCCGTCACGGCCCTGGAGCGGTCCAGGCCGGTCGCGTGTGGCCGGTGTTGCGTTCTGGATGTACTCGCGATCTCCGAGATACGTCCGGGGCACTGGAAAGTAGCGGCTATGCGCGACGGCTGCGCCTTTCTCGTCGATGACAGCGATACTATCGACGGAGCGCATGTCTCGGTCGAGGTCGGAGAGATACTCGTGCAGCATCTTCTCCTGGAACTGCCCCTCGGTATGCAGGAGATGCTCTTCGATCCGGCTGAAAGCGACATTGTACCCGTCGAAGGTCGCCGCGGCCTGCTGCGCCAGGAGCTCCGCCATCCGGGTGGTACGGTTCGTCGCATTGTCGAGTAACAACGCGCGGCCCTGCAACGTCACGAAGGCGAAGACGGCCGACGGAACAATGAGCGACAGGACGAGCAGAAGTCTCAGGAGGCCCGTGGCACTCCTGGCATGTCGAAAGGACCCTCCCAGGCCTCCGAGCATCCGATGTCCTGCTCATTCAAGCTGATTCGCGGCCGATCATCATGAGAAGATCGAGGATCAGCAAGTCGTTAACCGGGAAATCGAACGGGCGATGCAAGAATACAGCGTCGCACAGGTTGCAGGGGATTTCGAAGGTCAACGCGAACGCCTCAGAAAATCATCGTAGAGTTGGGAAACAGCGTTGCTGTCCTCGAAATGCGGGAAGGCGCCCGTCGGGAGCCGATCGACAGTCCAGTTTCGCCGGGCAACGGCCTCGCCCACTCGGTCGTAGTCCGTGAAGTCTCCGCGCGACCCACGCAGCATCCAGACCGGCAAGCGCAACGCTGCATAGAGCCGGCTGACGTCGGTCGGGAACAGGTAGCCCGAGAGGAAGGAGAACGGCGCATACTCGGCCCCAGGCTGGCGTACCGAGAGCTGGTCGTACTCGAACAGGCCCTCGTCGATATCCTTCGAGCCCCAGGTTCGTTCCAGAAAGTAGCGCATGCTCGGCCGGCTCACGAGGGCATCGAAGAGCGGCCGCCCCCAGAGCGGGAAGCCGACGATCTCGCGCGTCAGCGGGTGCCGGCGGTCGCCGCCCGTCGGACCGTCGCCGGAAAGGCGCTCGTCGAACCCCACAGGGCTGATCATGCCGAGGCTGGCATAATCCGCCGGCTGCTCCAGCGCAGCGCGGGCAAGATAGGCACAGGGCAACGACAGCGCGATGGCGTCGATCGGCGGCCCGCCGTGGCGGCCCCGGATCTCCCGAGCGACCGCGTGGATCGCGTCGGTCATCAGCCGCGGCGTGTAGCTTCGGTCCGACCGCTCGGAGAAGCCGAAGCCCGGCAGGTCGAGGGCATAGACCGGCCGGCTGTGCCGGTAATGCTTGTAGAGCGGCCGGACCTCGTAGGCATTGGCCGCCGCGTTGACCGAGTGGATCAGCAGAAGCGGCACGCCGGGCCGCTCGTCGGAGGCGTAGAAGCTCACCGCGCCGGCCCGCGTCCGAAGCACGCGGCGCCGGCCCGGCAATGCCGGGGGAAGCGGTACGGACCCGCGGCCGAGATGGCTCCAGGCGATCCAGGCGCCCGCCGCGGCCAGCGGCAGGAGGGCGAGGGAGGTCGCCGGCCGCCCGCGGCTGGGGAGGCGGTTCGGGTGGAAGATCATGCGGCCCGGCCCTCAGCGACGCTTCATCTCGTCGCGCCGCATCGGCATGGCGTCGATCGTCGCGAACAGGTTTTGCGGCGGGATCGGCTCGCCGGAGGAGAGCTTGGAGCCGCCATCCTTGCCGATCAGCACGGCACGGAAAGCGCCCTCCGACAGGCCGAGGCGCTGCCGCAGCGCCGCCGCCTGCCTGCCCGAACCGATGGCCTCCACCACGACGAGATCCCGCTCCGACACCCCGGCACGCGCCGAGGCCAGGGCCTCGCGCTGGGCCTGCAGCCGGGCATCGCCCGCCTCGGGCGCCGCGATGACCAGGACACGCGACTTCCAGAGATGAGCGGCCAGTGGATCGCCTCCCGCCGCCATCGCGCCGACCGTGGTCGCCGTGACGAGGGCAGCTCCCGCGAGGCCTCCAATCCAAGCCGTCATGTCGTCGTCTCCTCCCGCTGCTCTGGTTCGACAACGTTCGCGAAGCCATTCGGATCTCTGCGATCGATGGGCGCAGCGGGCTCCGTCACTCTTCTCGACTGCGAGAAGAGGCGACATGCGCATGGCCGATCCTCAGAGTGAGGACCGTTCCAACTCGATCACGTTCACGATACAATCGGATTAAAATATATTAGCAAACGTGCACACTGTTCAGACATATATCAGACTAAAATCGCCCTATCCGGCGAAACATCTTTCTTTGTTCCTGGGAATGTCTTTGCTTCGCGAAGCTATGCACTAGCTTGTCTCGCGCGGGCACAGGCTCGCGTTTGAGGAGGATTCGGATGTCCACACGGCTTCTCGGCGGCCTCGCCGCTCTCGTCCTGGCCACCGGCCTGCAGATCGGATCGGCGCAGGCTGCACCCGTCGCGACGGGCGCTGGTCTCGCGGGTCAGGACGATACGACGCTGGTGCACAGCGTCCGCCATGGTGGCCACCATCACCACCATCATCACGGATGGCGCCGGCACCGCCACCATCATCATCACCACCATCATCATCGCCGCCACCGTCACTGGTGAGCATCGGGCGACGGAAAGGGGCCTCGCGGCCCCTTTTTCATGGGCGTGAGCCCGCCCGGAGGATCAGGCCGAGGCGCCCTCGATCTCTCCGCTGAGTTCCAGCCACTCCTCTTCCGCACGGGCCAGAGCCGTGGCGGCGTCTGAGCGCATCTTGGCCAGCTCGCCGGCCTTGGCTGCATCCTTCAGGAAGGCCGTGCCGTCGCCGAGCGCCGCGTCGATCTTGGCGATGGCGGTCGAAAGCTTCTCCATCCGCGCCTCGGTCGCCTCGAGCCGCTTGCGAAGCGGAGCCAGCGCAGCGCGGCGCTCCACGGCCGAGCGGCGCGCCTCGGCCTGCCGGCCACCGCTGCCCTCCGAGGCGCGATCGTCGTCGCGGTCCGGGCCAGCCAGGACGAGGCGGCGATAATCGTCCATGTCGCCGTCGTAGGCCTTCACCGAGCCGTCGCCGACGATCCAGAGCCGGTCGGCGCAGGCCTCGACCAGGAAGCGGTCGTGGCTCACCAGGATCACGGCGCCTTCGTAGTCGTTGATCGCCTCGACCAGGGCCTGGCGGCTCTCGATGTCGAGATGGTTCGTCGGCTCGTCGAGGATCAGCAGGTGCGGCCCCTCGAAGGCCGCGAGCCCCATCAGCAGCCGCGCCTTCTCGCCGCCGGAGAGCTGGCCCACCGGCGTATCGGCCTTGGAAGCCGGGAAGCCGAGCCGCGCGGCGGCCGAGCGGACCCGCGCCTCGGGCGCGTCCGGCATCAGGTCGCGGACATGGGCGACGGCGCTCTCGGCCGGGCGCAGCTCGTCGAGCTGGTGCTGCGCGAAATAGGCGACCTCCATCTTGGAGGAGCGCCGCATCTCGCCCGAGAGCGGCGGCAGCCGTCCGCCGATCAGCTTGCAGAAGGTCGACTTGCCGTTGCCGTTCGCGCCGAGCAGCGCCACGCGATCGTCCGGCGCGAGGCTGAGGTTGAGGCCCTTCAGCACGATGCGCTCGCCATAGCCCGCCTGTACCCGCTCCATGGCGACGATCGGCGGCGAGAGCGGCCGCTCCGGGCTCGGCAAGTGGATCACCGGCACGTCGTCTTCGAGGAGCGCGGCGATCGGCTCCATCTTGGCCAACCGCTTCATGCGCGATTGCGCCTGCCGGGCCTTGGTGGCCTTGGCCTTGAAGCGGTCGACGAAGCTCTGGAGATGCGCGCGCTCGGCATCCTGCTTTGCCTTGGCCTTGGCCTGCAGCACACGCTTTTCGGAGAGCTGCCGGGCGAAGCTGGTATAGCCGCCGCGGTAGATCGTCAGCTTGCCCCGGTCGAGGTGGAGGATGTGATCAACGCACTCGTCGAGCAGATCGCGGTCGTGGCTGATGATGACCGCGGTGCGCGGATACTTTTCGAGGTAATCGTAGAGCCAGATCGTGCCCTCGATATCGAGATAGTTCGTCGGCTCATCGAGCAGCAGCAGGTCGGGTTCGGAAAAGAGCACGGCCGCGAGCGCCACGCGCATGCGCCAGCCGCCGGAGAAGTCGGAGCAGGGCCGTGCCTGTGCTGCCGCATCGAAGCCGAGGCCGTGCAGGATGGCCGCGGCGCGGGCCGGGGCCGAATGCGCGTTGATGTCGACGAGCCGCGTTTCGATCTCCGCCCGGCGCAGACCATCGGCAGTCTCGGCCTCCTCCATCAGCCGCGCGCGCTCGGTATCGGCGGCGAGCACCGCCTCGTGCAGCGTTTCGGGACCGGCCGGCGCCTCCTGAGCCACGGCGCCGATCCGCATGCCCTTCGGCATCGACACGGCCTTGCCGTCGACCGGCAGCTCACCGAGGATCGCCCGGAACAGCGTGGTCTTGCCCGCGCCGTTGCGGCCGACGAGCCCGACCCGCGCACCATCGGGGATCGCGAAGGTCGCCGCATCGAGGATCAGGCGGTCGCCGATGCGGTAGGAGAGGTCGTTGACGCGCAGCATGGCCGCCTTCTGAGCGGCACCGGCCTCCGGTGCAAGGCAGGAGCTGCGCGGCCGACCTCTGCGCGAAGCCCACGGCTGAAAATTCGGCCATGGCTCGCCCAGCGTTCTGGACAGATCAAGTCTGAGAACATATCAAGAACATCGAATCAAGTTTCGAGGGCGACATGCAGATCGCAGACCTGTGGATGGAAGGCACCCGGCCCGTTCGCGCGGGCACCAGGACATCGCGGACGCCGGCTGACCTCGCGCGCCGCCTCGGGGCGCGCTCCGTGCATTTCGACCTGCTGGAGCAGGATCGCGATAGCTGGGGCTGGGCCCTCCGCAATGCTTATGGCGAGGAGGTCGCGCGCTCGCACGTCGCCTATCCGAGCCGCGTCCAGGCCTCGGCCGCCGCGGTGGCCTTCTCCCGCCTCGTCGCCGAAGCCGGGCGGCAGGTCGGCGGCCGATAGAGACCGAGCTTTCAGCTCATCGACCGGCGCCGAGCTGCCTCCGCCAAGCCCCGAAGAAGTCGAGCCACGGCTTCTCGCCGGTCGGCCCGATCGTGACGGTGGCCGTGCGGCCCGAGACGAGGCGCAGGCTCTCGGGCACGCGGTCCAGGCTGATCCGCACTGGAACCCGCTGGGCGAGGCGCACCCAGGAGAAGGTCGGGTTGACGTTGGCGAGGAGGTCAGAGCCGGCGGTGCGCTCGCGGTCGACGATGCCTCCGGCAAAACTCTCGACCCGGCCGGTCAGCACGACATCGTCGCCCATCAGGCGGATGCTAGCCTTGTCGCCGACATGGATGCGCGGGAGCTTGGTCTCCTCGAAATAGCCCTCGACGCGCAGCGTATCGTTGTCGATCAGCGCCATGACGCCCTTGCCGGTGGTGACGTAGTTGCCCGGCCTCAGCTCCATGTTGGTGATCCGGCCGTTCACCGAGGCCTTCACCGCCGAGCGCTGCAGGTTCAGCTTGGCGAGGTCACGGTCGGCCAAGGCCTGGTCGTAGGCGGCCTTGGCTTCGAGATCGGTGGCGCGCGCCGCCTCGAGCTTCTGCTGCGAGACGACCGCGTCGCTGAGCTTGCTGTAGCGGCCGTAATCGGCGGCGGCCTGATCGGCGCTCGCCTTCTTGCCCTCCACGATGGCATCGGCCTGCCGCAGAGCGAGGGTGAAGCGCTCCGGGTCGATGCGGAACAGGACGTCGCCCTGCTTCACGAGTTGGTTGTCCTCCACGAGGACCTCCGTGACGAGGCCGGAGACGTCGGGCGCCACCGCGACCACGTCGGCCCGGACCCGGCCGTCGCGGGTCCAGGGGGCGTCCATGTAGTAGTCCCACAGGGCGAGGCCGACTACGATCGCGACGGCGACCATCACCAGGGTGACGAGGAGACGGAGGGAGAGAGCGAGGAGCCGAGTCATGGGAGGTGCCGGGCGGTCGAAGGGGGCGCGAAGGGTGGAGGCGCGAGGGCGTCAGGACGTCAGCGGCAACGCGACGGAGACGACCGCACCGAGCAGGACAACGTAGAGCGCGAGATCGAAGAGCGGGCGATGCCAGACCATGCGGTAGAAGCCGATGGCGGCGAGCCCCCTGCGCAGGACGATGCTGAGCAGGAAGGCCAGCAGCATCCAGGCCGCGAGGCTCGGGATGAAGACGCCGTAGATGTCGAGCTCGCCGGTCATGCCGCCAATCCCGGTTCGGTGGTTGCGAGCGCCGGCGCCCGGTAGGGCGGCGCATCGGGAAACAGGCCGCGGCGCACGCCGACGAGGCCCATCAGCGCGGCGTGGCGCGGCCCCGTCAGCGGATCGGCAATCACCGCGTCCAGGGCCGCGTCGATCTCCGCGAGCAGGCCATCCGGCGCCATCAGGGCCGCGCCGTGGAAATGCCGCGCCAGGGATGCGAGCAGGGTCTCGATCACGGCGCGTGCATCGCTCGAGAGTGCCCGGCGGTCGCGTCGCAGCTCGACGATGTTGATGCCGACGCGCACCTCCGCCAGAAGATCGGCCGTCCATTCGGCATCGTCCGGGGGCAGGCTCGCCAGGCGGGGGGCGATCAGGCCGACGCGATCGAGCATGATCGCCGCGAGTTCCAGGCCGTTCTGCGCGCCCTGCCGCTCGGCAGCCTGGGCGAGGCTGCGCCGGTTCACGCCGCGCAGGCGATGGGCCGTCCATCCTGCTCCCACCGAGCGGACGAGCCGCGTGACGAGCGCCGCGATCCACATTCCGGCGATCACGGCGATGGACGAGTTGGCGAAGGCCGCGAAATCGCCGGTGTAGCTGCCCTGGAGCGCGATCATGGCCGAACCGTTGACGGCCGCGCCCATGGCGATGGGCGCCGTCTTGGGCTGGGTGATGAAGAGGCCGCACAGCAGCAGGCCCGGCGCTAAGGCCAGGGCCAGCATCTCGAAACTGGTCGCGAGCGGCAGGATCCCGAACAGGTAGATGGCAGCGCCGATGCCTCCGACGATGGCGGAATTCGCAAAGCCGACGATAGAGGGGGCGGGATCGTCCTGCGCGGCGAAGAAGCAGCAGCCGACCGCCGCCATCATCGGAGCGCCCGCGCCGTCCGGCCAGCCGGTGGCGATCCAGATCGCGCAGGTCAGCACCACCGAGAGGAACACGCCGATGCCGGAGAGCAGCGCCATGCCGTGGTCGCGATGGCGGATCACGCGCGCCGCGGCGGTATAGCTGAAGGCGAGGTGCTCCGTGGCCGGCGTACCGTCGAGGATGTGGCGCTGCAGGAGGCGGGCATCCTGGCGCAGGTCGATGAAGTTGCCCAGCCGCGCCAGCAGGCTCGCCAGGACGAGATTGGTCCAGGAAGCATGGTGGCCGAGGACCGGAACCAGCGCCTCGGCCCGCACGCGCAGGCCATCCGCCTCGGCCTCGTCGGTATGCCCGGAGGCGAGCCAGGCCGCCGCGTCGTCGAGGAGAGCATCCAGACGGCCGGGCATCGCGCCGGCTCGCTTCAACACCTCGATGCGGTCGGCGAGCGCGGAGACGATCGGCAGGAACATCAGCATGTGCTGGCGCAACGTCGCCATGGCCTCAGCCGAGCGCTCCGCGCCGGACATGTCGTAGCGTAGGGGCGTCGCCAGGGCATCGAAGGCAATGGCGTCGGAGGCGAGCTTCAGGCGCTTGATCTGTGTGTCGTCCGCATTGCTGGTCCGGCTCAGGACGCCCACCACCCAGGTGCGCGCGTCGCGCAGCCAATGATCCAGCCGGCCGGCGATCAGCGGGGCGACCGACTGGGGCAGCACCACCGTGTTGGCGAGCGAGGCGCAGAGGATGCCCAGCGTGATCTCCTCCGCACGCGCCACCGCCGTGTCGAACATCGTGCCCGGTTCGCCCACGGCGGGAAAGCCGATCAGGGCCGCCGTATAGCCGCCGAGCATCATCAGGTAGCTGCGCGGCGTGCGGTCGAGCAACGAGAAGTAGAGGCAGACCGCGACCCAGAGCGCGATGCCGACGCTCAGAAGCTCGGGAGAGTTCGCGAGGTTTGGAACCAGAATGACGCTGACCACGGCGCCGAGCAGCGTGCCGAACACCCGGTAGATCGCCTTCGAGCGCGTCGCGCCGGCCAGCACCTGGCTGGTGATGAAGACGGTGCCGAGCGCCCAGTAGGGTCGCGGCAGGTCGATCCACATCGCCAGGTACAGGGCCAGGATCGCAGCCCCGAAGGTTTTGATGGCGAAGACCCAGTCGCGCCAGCCGGGAACGGTCATTGCGCCGCCTCCCTTGTGGCAGCCTCGGGCTCGAAATCCTGGAGCGCCCGAAACACCCGCAGGCTCGCTTCGAGATCCGCCGTGCTGCAGCGGGCGAACACCGCCTCGCGCAGGCGCACGAGATCGGCTTCCATGCTCGCGACCCTCTGCTCGCCCGACGGCGTGAGGCTCAGGATCTTCGCACGGCGGTCGGTCGGATCCTCTCGGCGTTGCACGAGCCCAGCCGCGCAGAGCTGGTCGAGCAGCCGCACCAGGGACGGCCCCTCGATGCCGACGGCCTCCGCCAGGGCGTTCTGCCTCGGCTCGCCCTGCATCCGCCCGATCATCACCAGCGGAAGCGCCGTCGCATCCGAGACGCCGTGCGGCTGCACGACGACATCGGCCGCACGCCGCCAATGGCGCCCCGCGAGCTGCAGAGCCTGCGTGTAGGCTTGGCGGAGCAGGGTCAGATCTTGGGACATGCAGTCACGACTGCCGAATTTCGCCAGGCTTTTGAGCGACGTCGATTAGATAGTATGCTATCTATTATGCTGCAAGTCGTTTGCAGCGCGGAGCGGGTTCGGTTCGCGCGCCCGCTTGCGAAGCAGCGACGGGCGCACGATGTTGGCCGCTGAGGGAGCGCCACGGTCGCACGGTTTGCGGCCCGAATGCGAATGCGCATGATGCCTCCGCTCTCCATCCTCGATCTCGCCTTCGTTCCCGAAGGCTCCGGGCCGGCCGATGCCCTGCGCAACAGCCTCGACTTAGCGCGCCATGCCGAGTCGCTCGGCTACCGGCGGTTCTGGCTCGCCGAGCATCACAACATGATCGGCATCGCCAGCGCGGCGACCTCGGTGGTGATCGGGCATGTAGCGGCCGGCACGAAGACGATCCGCGTCGGAGCCGGCGGCATCATGCTGCCCAACCACGCACCGATCGTCATCGCCGAGCAGTTCGGTACGCTTGAGACGCTGCATCCCGGCCGGATCGATCTCGGCCTCGGCCGCGCGCCTGGAACCGACCGGGCGACGATGCGCGCCCTGCGCCGCTCGGGCAACGTGGCCGACACGTTTCCAGAGGACGTGCTCGAATTGCAGGCCCTGCTCGCTCCCGAGCAGCCCGGCCAGCTCGTCCGGGCCTTTCCCGGCGCCGGCACCAACGTGCCGCTCTGGATCCTCGGCTCGAGCCTCTACGGCGCGCAGCTCGCGGCCGCATTGGGCCTGCCCTACGCCTTCGCCTCGCATTTCGCGCCTGACGCCCTGCTGCCGGCCCTGCAGACCTACCGCTCGCAGTTCCGGCCCTCCGCGCAGCTGGCGCGGCCCCATGCGATGGTCGGCATCAACGTCATCGCCGCCGAGACGGATGGCGAGGCGCGTCGCCTTTTCACCTCGGCGCAGCAGAACTTCACCAACGTGATCCGCGGCACGCGCGGCCGGCTGCTGCCGCCGATCGACGACATCGAGGCCTATTGGTCGGCCGCCGAGAAGCTGCACGTCTCGCAGATGCTGTCGCGCTCGCTGGTCGGATCGCCGGAGACGATCCGCTCCGGCCTCGATCGCCTCCTCGCCGAGACCGGCGCCGACGAGCTGATGGTCGCCTCCGCGATCCACGATCACGGCGCAAGGCTGCGCTCCTACGAGTTCCTGGCGCAGGCCCATCGCGGAAGCGCGGCGTTGCGCGACGTCGCCTGACGACCCCGCCGACCGTGGCTGTGGGTCATACGCCGGGCGCAGGCGATTGAGCCCGCTGATGCCTTGACCGTAACCCACTGGGACGCCACGATCGAATCGGCCCTCAGGCCGTCGACGCTCGCCCGAAGAGAGGCGTCGTGCCCTAAGCGGCGCCTGAGGTCGCCGTCGCACCGACTTCGCGGATTGTTTGCCCGCTCGATCGTGCTACGGCGTTGCGACGTCGGGGGCAGGGGGGACAAGGTAGTGTCGAGCGGCCGTCTGGCGACCATTCCGTTCTTCAAGGAACCGGGAATCGATCTCACCCCCTATGAGACCCGCTGCCATTGGCGGCGTTTCGACGAGAACGAGGTTCTCGTCGATTACGACGACATCTCCACCGACGTGTACTTCCTCGCCACCGGCGAGGTGCGCATCCTCAACCGGACCCAATCCGGCAAGGAAGTGATCCTGGGCGAGATGCGCGGCGGGGCCTTCTTCGGAGAGCTTTCGGCGATCGACGGGGTCGGGCGCTCGGCCAACGTCACGGCGCTGACCCGCGGCGAGGTCTGCGTGGTGCCGGCGACTGTCTTCCGCCAGATCACCTTCGCCTCCGAGGCCATTGCCGACCGGCTCTTCCGTCTGCTTGCCAAGCGTGTGCGCGAGCTGAACACGCGGCTCATGGAGCACGCGCTGCTCGACCTGCGCCACCGGCTCTATTCCGAGCTGCTGCGTCTCTCGGTGCCGCGCGCCGGCCATGACGGCGAGCGCGTCGTCACCCCGCCGCCCTATCACCACGTGCTGGCTGCCCGCATCGGCTGCCGCCGCGAGCAGGTGACGCGCGAATTCACGGTGATGGCGGGCGAGGGCCTGATCGACCGTACCCGCGGCGCCCTGGTGCTGCGCCGTCCTGATCTGCTTGAAGCGCGTGTCGCCGAGGCCCTACGCGAGGACGGCTGAGGCCGCCTCTTTGGGCTCAGTGACAGAACCTGCCGAAGCGGCCGGGGTGACGTGACAGCACGTCGACATGCAGATGGCTTTCGTGAAAGCCGTCCGAGCCCGGCCCGAGAACCGTCGTGAAATGGCTGCAGGCCGCTGCCCGCAGGGAGCGGAAGGTGGGATCGCCCGCGTTTCCGGAGACCGAGAGGCGCGCCTTGTTGGCAAAAGAGAAGGTGTTCACGTCGAGCGCCAGCCCATTGGCATGATTGCTCAGGGGCGCACCGGGCTGGCGGTTGCGGGTCCGGCATTCCCAGCCCGGCCCCGTCGTCACGGAGGAGAGCGACGCACCACGGCTGGCGACGAGATTAGGCGCGATCTCCGTCATCCAGGCATCGAAGGCGAGGGCCAGCCGGCAATCGACGATGGGCTTGTCGGCGAGCGGCAGCACCCGGCCCGTCGCATCCGCCAGGGCGAGCGCCGTGAGCCGGACCGGCGTCTCGATGCGGCATGCCGCGCTGCCGTTCTTCGGAGTCTCGACGGTTTCGAACTGAGCCCGGGTCTCGCGAAGCGCGGCGAGGCAGGCTTCGCCCGTGGTGGTCGAGACCGATTCCGACGGTGAAGGCTTGCTGCCGCCCAGGCTTTCGGGTCTCCGCGGTGGCAGCGGAACCAGCACCTCGACCGACGGAATCTCGCTCGATGGAGGTGCGCTTGCCATGGGCGGAGGGGAGGCACCCCCGCCCGGAACGGGTAAGGGCGCTCCGACGAGAGCCTGAGCCTGTACGGCAACCGGAAGAAGCGTCAGCGGCATCACAGCGGCACTTCGCACGAGCCATGCGCCGAGGACGCTGCGGCGCGGCCAGACCATCTCAGCTCCCTCTCGACGCCGGGCCAAAGCGTGACCGTTCGCCTGCCCATGGCATGGCCGTGGCTTCCGGTATAGCTTGACCATATCCCTGACGCGCCCGGTACGATCCCAAGGTGCAGGCTCCGTCCCCAATCACCGCCGCGTCCCTGTTGCGCATCGAGCGCGTCACCAAGACGTTCGGCACTCATCGAGCCGTCGACGAAGTCTCGCTCGACCTCGCGGCGGGGGAGTTCCTCTGCCTGCTCGGGCCCTCGGGCTGCGGGAAGAGCACGCTGCTGCGCGTGCTCGCCGGGTTCGAGACGCCGGATTCCGGCGCCATCACCCTCGACGGCGAGGACCTCACCCGACTGCCGCCGCACCGGCGACCGGTGAACATGATGTTCCAGTCCTATGCACTCTTTCCGCATATGAGCGTGGCCAGAAACCTCGCCTATGGGCTGCAGGGCCTCGGACTCGACCGGGGCCAGATTGCCGAGCGCGCCCAGAAGCTCCTGCGGCTGGTGAAGCTCGACGGCTTCGAGGATCGCCGCCCCGACAAGCTCTCCGGAGGACAGCGCCAGCGCGTGGCGCTCGCCCGTGCGCTGGCCCGCGAGCCACGCCTGCTCCTCCTCGACGAACCGCTCGGAGCGCTCGACCGCGCCCTGCGCGAGGAGACTCAGGCCGAGTTGCGTGCCATCCAGCGCCGTCTCGGCACCAGCTTCGTCGTTGTCACGCATGATCCAGAAGAGGCGATGGCGCTCGCCGACCGCATCGTCGTGATGGATCGCGGGCGGATCGTGCAGGTGGGTCCGGCCCGTGAACTCTACGAGCGCCCGGCGAACCGCTTCGTCGCCGGCCTCCTCGGCGACGTGAACCTGATCGCGGGTACGCTCGGTCCGGAAGAGGGCGAGGTGCGCGGCGTCCACACCGCCTTCGGGCACTTCAGCGCCCTGCCCTCGTCGGCCGTTTCAGAAGCATCAGAAGGCGCGAAGGTCGTGCTGGCCCTTCGGCCTGAGCGGCTGCAGCTCGGCACCGGCGAGAACACACTCTCGGGCACGCTCGTCGACGCCGCCTATCTCGGCGACCGGGTGCGCCGGCAGATCCGCATGGCGGACGGCGCTGTCCTGCGCGCCAGCGCGAGCCTGCCCGGTGATCCCGGCGATAGCGGCATCGGCCAGCCCATCAGTCTCGCTTTCGCGGCGCAGGCTGGCTGGATCCTGCCGGCATGAGCGGCAAGGCCGCCTGCCCGCTCGGACGCTGGCTGGTGCGGGCGTTGCCCCTCGCCTGGCTCGCCCTGTTCTTCCTGGTGCCCTTCGTCATCACCGTGAAGATCAGCTTCTCGACCCCAGCGACGGCCCAGCCGCCCTACCTGCCGGTGATCGACTGGAGCAGCGGCATCCAGGGCTGGCGCGAGTTCTTCTACGCGCTCGATCTCACCAACTATCAGATGTTGGCGGCCGACTCCCTCTATTGGGAGGCGACGTTGTCCTCGCTCGTCTACGCGACGGCCGCCACCGCCGTCCTCGTCCTGATCGGCACGCCGATGGCGCTCGCCATGGCGCGGGCGAGCGAGCGGATGCAGCCCCTGCTCGTCGCGCTGGTGGTGGTGCCGTTCTGGACGAGTTTTTTGATCCGGATCTATGCCTGGATCGCGATCCTGAAACCCGAGGGCCTGCTCAACGCGGCGCTGATGAAGCTCGGGCTGATCGCCCAACCGCTCGAGATCCTGAACACGCCGCTGGCGGTGATGATCGGGCTCACCTATGCCTACCTGCCTTTCATGGTGCTGCCGCTCTACGCGGTGTTGAGCCGGCTAGACCCGTCGCTCCCGGAGGCCGCGGCCGATCTCGGCGCTTCTCGCACCCGGATTTTCCGCACGGTGACGCTGCCGTTGACGATGCCAGGATTAGTGGCTGGGGCGCTGCTCTGCTTCATTCCGATGGTCGGCGAGTTCATCATCCCCGACCTGCTCGGCGGCTCCGAGACGCTGATGCTCGGCCGCATGCTCTGGATCGAATTCTTTTCGAACCGCGATTGGCCGATCGCCTCGGCCGTGGCCGTGCTGCTTCTCATCCTCATCGTCGGCCCCGTCATCGTATTCCGCGGTGCGGAGGAGAGGCGCGAGGAGGCGCTGCGATGACTGGCTTCAATCGCCTCGCGCTGACGCTCGGTCTCGGCTTCCTCTACGCACCAATCGCGGTGTTGGTCGTCTACTCATTCAACGACTCGCGCCTGGTCACGGTCTGGGGCGGCTTCTCGACGCGCTGGTACGGTGTGCTGCTGAACGACGGGCCGTTGCTCGCCTCGGCCTTGGTCTCGCTGAAGGTGGCCTGTCTCTCGGCCGCCATCGCGGCGACTCTCGGCACGCTGGCAGCCTTTGCTCTCGATCGGCACGGCCGCTTCACCGGACGCGGTACCTTCACCGGCCTGCTCTATGCACCGATGGTGATGCCAGAGGTGATTACCGGGCTGTCGCTGCTGCTGCTCTTCGTCGGCGTCGATATGGAGCGCGGCACGCTGACCATCGTCATCGCGCATGCCACCTTCGGCATCGGCTTTGTCGCGGTAGTGGTCGGCGCGCGGCTGAATGGGCTCGACCGCTCCCTGGAGGAGGCCGCCGCCGATCTCGGGGCGGGGCCGCTCAGGGTGTTCTTCACGGTGACGCTGCCGCTGCTCGCACCCTCGCTCGCGGCGGGCTTCCTGCTCGCCTTCACGCTCTCGCTGGACGATCTCGTCATTGCGAGCTTCGTGTCGGGGCCGGGGGCGACGACGCTACCGATGCGGCTCTACAGTCAGGTCCGGCTAGGCGTGAATCCCGAGATCAACGCGGCCTCGACCCTGCTCGTCGCCGCGATCAGCCTCGTGGTGCTCGGCGCCTCCTGGCTCAGCGCCCGCAGAGGCAGGACGAGTACCGTCTGAGCGCCGAAGCCGCAGGCCGACCTGCGAGCTCGGTTAAGAAATGCTTCACGTGAAACATTCGCGCCGATCGATCGGGCGGATTCTCTCCTTCCCCTTGCGGGGCGAAGCCGGAGGTGGGGATGGTGCAAGAGGCACCACAGCGCTCGATCCTGCGCCAACCCCCACCCCGGACCCCTCCCCGCAAGGGAGAGGGGACTAGCGCCTTTTCCGAGACCGACTCAGATCCGCCCGGTCAGCAGCAACACGATCAGCACGATCAGCAGGATGCCGCCCAAGCCGAAGCCAGGGCCGCGATAAGCACCGCCGCCGAGGAAGTTACCACCGCCGAACGCCATCAGGATCAGGATGATGAGAAGGATGGTCAGCATGGACGAGAACTCCGGGTGCTCAGGCACCGTCGCCTGAGCTAGACCGTGCAAACGCCGCGATGTCGCAGAACGTTCACATGATTCTTCGAAGTTCTTCCGCTGCTTAGGCCTCGGCTCGCCAATCGGGCAATGCGCCACCGGATTCAGCGCCGAGCCAATCCGGCGTCGGCAGGCCCTTTTCCTTCAGAAAGTCGGGATTGAACAGCTTGGAGGCGTAACGGGCCGCACCGTCACAAAGGATGGTCACGATGGTGTGACCCGGCCCGAGATGGCGCGCCAGCCGGATCGCTCCAGCAACGTTGATGCCCGATGAGCCACCGAGGCTCAGCCCCTCGTCCTGCATAAGCTGGAAGACCTCGGCCACGGCCTCGGTGTCGGGGATGCGGAATGAAACGTCCGGCTTGAACCCTTCGAGATTCTTGGTGATGCGGCCCTGCCCGATACCCTCGGTGATCGAAGAGCTTTCGGCCTTGAGGGTGCCGGTCGTGTAGTAGGCGTGCAAAGCCGAGCCATCGGGATCGGACAGGGCGATGGTCATACCGGGCTTCCTCGCCCGGAGGGCCTCGGCGATGCCAGCCAGCGTTCCGCCGGTACCACAGGCGCAGACGAAGCCGTCCACCGTGCCGTCTGTCTGCTCGAAGATCTCCGGGCCGGTATGATCGATATGCGCCTGTCGATTGGCGACGTTGTCGAACTGGTCCGCGAAGAAGGCGCCAGCCGACTCGGTCGCCGCGAGCTTCTCCGCGAGGCGGCGCGCAGCGTGAACGTAGTTGTTGGGGTTTGAGAAGGGCACCGCCGGCACCTCGACGAGGCGGGCACCCGCGAGGCGCAGCGTCGCCTTCTTCTCGGCCGACTGAGTCTCGGGAATTACGATCACCGTGCGATAGCCACGCACCGCAGCCACCAGCGCCAGCCCGATGCCGGTATTGCCGGCCGTGCCCTCGACGATAGTGCCGCCCGGCCGGATCAGCCCCTTCGCCTCCGCATCCTGTACGATGGACAGCGCTGCCCGGTCCTTCACCGAGAGCCCGGGATTCAGGAACTCGGCCTTGCCGAGGATTGTGCAGCCCGTCTCCTCGGAGGCGCGGGCGAGCCGGATCAGCGGGGTACCGCCGATCGCGGCCAGGACATCGGATTTCGTCTGCATGGAAGCCGGTTTAAGCGGAGCCGGGCGGCTTGGCGAGCGTCCGATCCCTCACAATGCGCAGCTCAACTCCGCAAACCCGGCGCCTCTTGGCCCGTGCGCGCAACGTACTCCGTATACCCACCGCCATATTGTTGGATGCCTTCTGGCGTCAGCTCCAGGAGGCGGTTCGAAAGTGCGGCGAGGAAGTGCCGGTCGTGGCTCACGAAGAGCATGGTGCCCTCGTAGTTCGAGAGCGCCGTGATCAGCATCTCTTTGGTGGCGATGTCGAGGTGGTTGGTCGGCTCGTCGAGCACCAGAAAATTCGGCGGATCGTAAAGCATCTTGGCCATGACCAGCCGGGCCTTCTCGCCGCCGGACAGCACGCGGCAACGCTTCTCGACGTCGTCGCCCGAGAAGCCGAAGGCGCCGGCGAGCGCGCGCAGCGACCCCTGCCCGGCCTGCGGGAAGCTCGACTCCAGGTCCTCGAAGATGGTGAGGTCGCCGTCGAGCAGGTCCATGGCGTGCTGGGCGAAGTAGCCGAGCTTCACGCTGCCGCCGACCGTCACCGTGCCGGAATCGGGCTCGGCGGTGCCGGTGACGAGCTTCAGCAGCGTCGACTTGCCGGCGCCGTTGACGCCCATGATGCACCAGCGTTCCTTGCGCCGGATCGAGAAGTCGAGCCCCTCGTAGATCGTCCGGTTGCCGTAGCTTTTGTGCACGTTCTTGAGCATGGCGACGTCGTCGCCGGAGCGCGGCGCCGTCTGGAACTCGAAGGCGACGCTCTGCCGGCGCTTGGGCGGCTCGACCCGCTCGATCTTGTCGAGCTTCTTCACACGGCTTTGGACCTGTGCCGCGTGGCTGGCGCGGGCCTTGAACCGCTCGATGAACTTGATCTCCTTCGCCAGCATCGCCTGCTGGCGCTCGAACTGTGCCTGCTGCTGGCTCTCGTTCAGGGCGCGCTGCTGCTCGTAGAAGGCATAGTCGCCGGAATAGGTGGTGAGCTGGCCGCCATCGATCTCGATGACCTTGCCGACGATGCGGTTCATGAACTCGCGGTCGTGCGAGGTCATCAGCAGGGCGCCGTCGTAGTTCTTGAGGAAGTCTTCGAGCCAGATCAGGCTTTCGAGATCGAGATGGTTCGACGGCTCGTCGAGCAGCATCACGTCGGGGTTCATCAGCAGGATGCGGGCGAGCGCCACGCGCATCTTCCAGCCGCCCGAGAGCTTGCCGACGTCACCGTCCATCATCTCCTGGGAGAAGCCGAGCCCGGAGAGCACCTCGTAGGCCTTACCCTCCAGCGCATAGCCGCCGAGCTCCTCGAAGCGCGACTGGATCTCGCCGTAGCGCTCTATCACGGCCTCCATCTCGTCGGCCTTGTCGGGATCGGCGAGATTGGCCTCGACGAGCTTCAGCTCCGCCGCGACGTCGCTCACCGCGCCAGCGCCGGCCATCACCTCAGAGACGACCGAGCGGCCGGACATCTCGCCGACATCCTGGCTGAAATAGCCGATCGTGGTGCCGCGCTCGGCCGCGACCTGGCCCTCGTCGGGCTCCTCCTGCCCGGTGAGCAGGCGGAACAGCGTGGTCTTGCCGGCGCCGTTCGGCCCGACGAGCCCGGCTTTCTC
The DNA here is from genome assembly GCF_021352225.1 of Methylobacterium sp. C25. Taxonomy (GTDB): domain Bacteria; phylum Pseudomonadota; class Alphaproteobacteria; order Rhizobiales; family Beijerinckiaceae; genus Methylobacterium. Next base: position 1,090,301 of record NZ_JAAUVI010000001.1, read on the forward strand.
GCCCTTCTGCAGGGCGGCCGAGGCTTCGATGAAGACGATCTGCCGGCCGTTCTGCTTGCCGATCTTGTCGAGGCGTATCATGCCGTCCGCGGAATCTTGGGGGATTTCGCGCGGACTTACGGCATGGGCCGGGCAGGCGGAAGTGGCGCGGGAGCCACCCTGCCCTTCGGCCACGCATCGTTGCCCATAGAAGCCATCGGCTCTCCTCCCCCTTGCGGGGAGGAGTTGGAGGTGGGGGTGGTGCAGGAGGCATCGCAGCGCTCTATCCTGAACCACCCCCACCCCTGGCCCCTCCCCGCAAGGGGGAGGGGAACCCAGTCCACGCCGCTCAGGCGAGCAGGCCGCCGCCATCGACGTGCAGCACCTGGCCGGACACGTAGGTCTGGCGCATCAGGTAGGTGTAGGCCTGGGCGATCTCCTCGGCCTCGCCGACATGCCCCACGGGCAGGCGCTTCGACTCGGCGGCGTAGAAGGCGTCGCGGGAGGCCGCATCCATGCCGTCCCAGAGCGGCGTCCTCACCACGCCCGGGGCGACGACGTTGACGCGCAGCGGGGCGAGTTCGACGGCCAGCGCCCGGGTCAGGCCTTCCATCGCGCCGCAGATGCTCGCCGCGATGCCCCAACCCGAGCCCGGCCGCGCCCCGGCCGTCCCCGAAGTGAGCACGATGGAGCCGGTGGTTCGCAGGTGGCGGCGCGCGGCCTTCGCGGCGGTGAGGGCGCCCCAGTAGCGCAACTCGAAGAAGCTGCGTGCCGCGGCGATGTCCATGCCGTCGAGCGGCATCAGCCGCAGGTTCTCGGCTGCCGTGTAGACGAGGTGATCGATCGCGCCGGTCTCCTCGAAGAAGGCTTCGACGGCGGACGCCTTCGACACGTCGAGGACCCGTCCCTGCGACCACACCGGCAGCATCGCGAGCGCGGCATCGAGCCGGGTCTGGCTGCTGGAGGCAATCGTCACGCGGGCGCCCTCGCCGGCCGTCGCCTGCGCCACGGCGAGGCCGATGCCGGACGATCCGCCGAGGATCACCACGTCTGTATCACTCAAGGTCATGTCTCGTCTCCTCTGTGGTGAGTACAGTCTCTGCTCGACAGGGAGATGCTGCCAGCGCATCCTCGTCCGCTCTATGATGACTAGGACTCATCGATGGATTTCGATGCGCGGCTGCTCTCCGGGATCGGCGTCATGGTCGCCGTGGTGGAGCAGGGCGGCTTCACGCAGGCGGCGGACTCCCTACGGCTGACGCCCTCCGGGGTGAGCCGTGCCGTGGCACGGCTGGAGGAGAGGCTCGGATCCAGGCTGTTCCACCGGACGCCCCGTGCGGTCACGCTCACCGAGGAGGGCGAGCGCTTCCATGCCGAGGTGCTGCCGCTGCTCGGCGCGATCACGGATGCCGCCGCCGGGCTCGCCGAGAGCGGCCGGACCGTCAGGGGACGCCTGAAGGTCAATGCCGATCCCTGGTTCGCCCGCGTCGTGTTGGCCCCTCGCCTGCCCGAGCTGATGGAGCGGCATCCGCTGCTCTCGCTCGATCTCGTCGTCACCAACCATCTGGAGGAGATGATGGCCGGCGGCGTCGACGTGGCGATCCGCTTCGGCGAGCCGGAGCCGTCGAGCCTCATCGCCCGCAAGCTGCTGGAGACGCGGGTCGTGACCTGCGCGGCGCCGGCCTATCTCGCGCGGCGGGGAGAACTGCACCATCCGTCGGAGATGGCTGCCCACGAGGCCCTGCTCTTTCGCGATCCGCAGACCGGCCGGCCTTTCCCCTGGGAATTCCAGCGCGCCGGCGAAGTGATCTCTCCGAAGGTGAGCGGCCGCACCGTCACCGACGATCCCTCCGCGGCGCTGGCCGCCTGCGAGGCCGGCCTCGGCCTGTTCCAGAGCTTCGCGCTCGGGCTCAAGCCCTGGCTGGAGAGCGGCCGCCTCGTGCCGGTGTTGGCCGACTGGGCCGACGAACGCTTCCCCCTCTACGCGTTCACGCCCTCGCGAAAGCACGCACCGGCGAAGCTGCGTGCTTTCCTGGACTTCGTGCAGGAGGTTTGCGGCAGGGACGGCTAGAGCGTCGAAACCGCGTCAGCCGTCGAGGTAGCCGGTCTTGCGCAGCTCTTCCGCCACCGCTTCGAAATAGGCCTCGCCCTGCGAGAGCAGGTACGGGGAGGGCACGGGATCGACCTCGAACACGCTCTCGATCGCTGGATCGGGGGAGCGCGATCCGGAGAGCGGCGTCGTGCCGATCCCCAGAAAACTCGCTGCAGTGAGAACCACTTCGCTGACCGAGATCATGGCCGAAAGCCCTCCGCGGCGCGAGTCGCTGCCGCTGGAGATAAGCGTTGACGGGATTGTAACGATTTCGCGGCGAATCGCGCCGGCATTTTGAAAAATTCAGCTTGGGGCAAGGTTTCGCGGGCCAGTGTGGTCCGTGCGCGACGGGCACCGTGACCTTGTTGCATCGCACCCGAATCCAGTGCCGGTTTCGGGCCTCGTGATGCCCAAGCGTGGCAGCAAGCCGCCGCCCAACCCGCTACACACCCCGCTCCCGATTCTCACCCAAAGCGTTCGAGACCCCCATGACGGTGATCGCCCTCGTTCTCGCCGGAAACCTGGCCCTCGCCGGGCTCTTTTCCCTCGTCGCTGTAGCCTTCGACTGAGTTTCCCGCGCTCACGTCGCGGCGGGAGGCTCGCCGCTTCGCACCTTCGATCTTCCGTCCGATAAAAAGAGGGCCGCCCGATCTCTGGATCGTGGCGGCCTTTGTCTTTCCTGCCCGGATATGAAGATCAGCGCGGCGACGTCTGCAACTTGGCGAGCAGCGCCTCGAGCCGCTCGCTGACCGGTTCGGTGAGGGTGGCAGCGTAGTGAGAGCGGAGGGTCTTGCCGAGGTGGCGGCGAATCCCGGCGCTGAGAGGCGGGATGTCGGCGCTTTGCGGCGGCAATTCGGTCCTCGCATCGAGCTGGATCTTGGCCATGGAACCACTCCCCGCGCGACGCCAACAGCTGCGTCCTCAGAGCGATCCTGGAGCCGGTTGGTTAAAAACGCTTTTACGACAAATGGTGCGGATCCCGTTCACGATGATGCCCGACATGTGCGCCGGCCCGCATATCGACTGGAGCGCTTAGAAACGCGCTGCATCGAATGCGCCGTCGGACCCGATCGGACCTGTCGAAATATCTCGCCATCGGGTCGGTGGCCGGCTTCGTCAGCCGGTAAACCTACGTTAAGCGTAGCGCTGCACAATCCAGGCATGGCGACGTCGTCATTCCCACGCTCGGCCGCCAGGTTCGGGCTCACCCTGGCGCTCGTGCCAGCTCTCGGGCAAGCTTGGGCGGCCGACTTGCCTTTGCGCTCGTCTCTCCCGCCGATGATGGATCTGCCGCCTGCGGCACCGGCCCCGGATTGGACGGGGTTCCACCTCGATCTCGACGCCGGCTACACCCACACCGGCAGTCAACCTCTCAGAACCACCGGCACCAATCCCCTGGAACAGGCTCTGATCGATATCGGAGGGGTTGGCCGCGTCACCATGCCGTCGAGCTCCTTCGTGTTGAGAGGCGGCATCGGCTACGATCTGCAGCCGGTGCCGGGCTCCGGTCTCGTGGCGGGTCTGGTGGCGGATGCGCTCTACACGGACCAGAAACGCGACCGTACGGCCGCCTTTGCCTTCGGCGGTAACGACGTCAGCCTCGCCGCACACCAATCGCTGGACTTCCTCGGCACCGCGCGCGGCCGACTCGGCTACGGGATCGGCCCGTTACTGGTCTACGGCACGGGTGGTCTCGCCTACGGCCGTGTCGGGCTCTCTGCCAGGACCACGCTCGCCGGCAGCGCCTATACCGGAATCTACGACGGCGGCAGCCACAGCGGCATCGAGACCGGATACGTCTATGGCGGCGGAATCGAATGGATGGCGCCGGGCGGCCTGATGCCGGGCCAACTCGCCTTCAAGCTAGAATATCTGCGCTACGATCTCGGAAATCGCACCGTCACCGTGAATGGGATGGGTCCGTATTTCGGGCCCGGCGGTATCGGGCAGCTCGGTCATACCGCCAACGCCGTGTTCCGCACCGAAGGTCAGCTCGTCACCGCCGGCCTGACCTATCGCTTCTCCGGGGCGAATTGAGCTGGATCATCTGGTCGATCGCCTCGCGATCTCGCGGACTGGAATGCGAACGTGCCCCTTGGCCCATTTCCGTCACCACGCAAACCGTTTCCACTTTTTCGCAGCCTGCTCTAAGCGGCGAAGGCCGCGCTCACGCGGTGGAATGCCCCGGAGGGCGCGATTTTCAGCGACGGCTGGTCTACGGGGCTCGGGCTGCTGGCGGTCCTAGCACTTGTTCTCGCCAACGGCTTCTTCGTCGCGGCGGAGTTTTCCCTCGTCGCCGTGCGGCGCTCCCGCGTGGCGGAACTCGTCAACGAGAGGCGACTGAACGCAGCCGCCTTGCAGCGGGCGACCGACCGGCTCGACGCTCATCTCGCCGCAACGCAGCTCGGTATCACCATCTCCTCGCTGGCGCTCGGCTGGGTCGGCGAGCCGGCGCTCGCCCACCTGATCGAACCCCTCTTCGCTTGGCTGCCCGAGAAATTCGCCGGCATAGGCGCGCATACGCTCGCGGTAGCCATCGCCTTCGTCGTGATCACCGCGCTGCACATCGTGCTCGGCGAGCTGGCGCCGAAAAGCCTGGCGCTTCAGCGCAGCGAGCGCACGGCGCTGGCGATCGTTCGACCGCTCTCGCTGTTCCTGCTGATTTTTCGGCCTGCGATCATGTTTCTCAACGGGCTCGGCAACGGCGTATTGCGGCTGATGGGCCTGCAACCGGGATCGGGAGAAGAGAACCTGCCCTCGCCGGCCGAGCTGAGCCTTCTCGTCACCGCCAGCCAGGAGGCCGGCTTCCTGCACGAGGCGCAGGAGGACGCGGTCGCCCGCATCCTGGCGCTCGGCGACCGGCGCATTCGTGAGATCGTGACGCCAAGGAACGAGGTCGACTGGGTCGATCTCGACGACGAGCAAGAAGACATCGTCAAGGCGATCCGCGAGTGCCGCCATGAGCAGATCGTGGTGAGCCGCGGCCAGATCGACGACGTGGTTGGCGTGCTGAGGAAGCAGGACCTACTCGATCAGTTCCTCGACGGCCGCCCACTTAAGGTGGAGGCGGCGATGCGCGAGCCGATCGTCGTGCACGAGGGGCTCGCCATCCTCAAGGTTCTGGAAGCGTTCCGCACCAAGCCGGTGCGCATGGCGATCGTCGTCGACGAATACGGCAGCCTGGAGGGCATCGTTACCCAGACCGACCTCCTCGAAGCCATGGCCGGCGAGATTCCGGAGCCTGGCGAAGAAGCCATGGTGATCGAGCGCGAGGACGGCTCACTGCTCATGGACGGCATGATGCCGGCCGGCGAAGCCTTCGACCGTCTCGGCTTCTCGGAAAGACCGCGCTCGGGCGAATTCTCCACGCTGGCCGGCTTCGTTATCGTCGAACTCGGCCACATCCCAGCCGAGGGAGATGCCATCGAGGCCCAGGGCTGGCGCCTCGAAGTGATCGACATGGATGGCCGGCGCATCGACAAGCTGCTGGTGCAGCGCGTGCAGTAGCTACGAGCGGCCGATCCGTCGAAGCGGCGCCGTGATGCGCCAGGAAAGGGAAGATTTCAGGCGCTCGTTGCGGTCGATCTGTTCCTGGAGCTTGGCTTCCAGTGCAGCAATCCGATCCTCGAACACGAGCGACTGACCCTCGCGCATCTGCCTGGCCCGCCCTGCCGCCTCTTCGACGAAGCGCGGATCCACTGAGCGTCCGCCAACGACGTTGGTCATCGGCTCGCCAGTGCCGATGTCGGTCGGCTGACGGTACTGGATACTGCCGTGGAAGGGGTCCGTGTGGAATGGCGTGTAATACGCGCAATCCTCGAAGAAGTAGTGTGTGACCTGCGACCAGCGCGTCTTCGCCTTGTCCAACTGACGGTCGCCGCCATGGAGAATGCTCGATACCCAGATCAGTGCCTGTCCCTTGCGAGCCAGAAAGCGCTCAGGCTTGCTCTGATGAGCCGCGAGGAGTGCATCCCAGACCAAACCGTATTTCGCGGTGCTTCCTCCGCCATGGGCCGTGACGCCGAAATGCTCGTTTTGGAAGCTCGGCCAGTTTTGCGTGCCTGGATAGTAGAAGAGCGGGCCAGCATCGCTATCGATATCTTCCAGCGCGACCCATACCCCGCACATGAACTTTGCGGGCATCGATGCGAAGTGGCTTTCGTCGGAATGTACGCGTTGTTGGGTGCCGACCGGGAAGTTTAGCGTCTGAAATGGCTTGGCCCTGCGCCCGTACAGGTCGGAGAGGAGGGCGAGAATCGCCGGATTCATGGCGATCGCCTTGACGTCCGAGTTCGTTCTCCACGCGTCCTGTACGCGCAGTCCCTCGTTTCGCTCGAAGCCGCCGCGGTCGCGCCATTCCGCCCAGTCGAACGTATCGTTGAGAGCGTTTCGAATCGAAGCGGCGCGTTCGGTGAAATCCGGATCGGGAAAATCGATGACAGCGTATCCCGTCTCACGCAGTGCCTCGGCGATCGCCAGATTTTCGGGCCTGATCTGATGACCGAAGCCCGGGCGATCAAAAAACGGGCTATCGAAGGCCGGTATGCCCGGCAGCAGGTTCTCGGTACTCTGCATCGCCCCGCTCACAATCGTTTTGTGCCGTCTTCGAACGGCTATGTCGTTTGCTGGACTTATCCGCGTGCTCTGCCGATCGTTCAAGAGTACCTATCTGAGAACCGAGCCCCCGACGGGCAGCGTCAGTCGACAGCAGCAGGCTTGCCTCAAGCCTCGCGGCGAACGGTGGACGGCGCCGTGTTCCTCAGCCCCAGATAGGCCAGCGGGGAGTGCCCGAAAGCCCGCTTGAACATGATCGTGAACGCAGCGGGGTTCTCGTAGCCAAGGTCCATCGCCACCGTGGTCACCGCCTCGCCCGCAGCGAGCCGGGGCATCGTGCTGAGCAGGCAGGCCTGCTGCCGCCAGGCGACAAAGCTCAGCCCGGTTTCGCGCCGAAAAAGCCGCGTGAAGCCGCGCCGGCTCATCCCGAGCGCCCGGCTCCAATCGTCGATCGTCTCATGGATGCCCGGCCGCTGGACGAAAAGTCGGCAGCGCGCCGCCAGCGCTCCGTGCGCCGGGTAGGGCAGCGACAGCGGCAGGCTCGGCAGCCGCCGCATCTCGTGCCCGATCAGCTCCATCAACGCGCCCGAGCGGCCAGTCAGTTCGTATTCGAGCGGCAGATTCAGGGCCTCGGTCATCAAGGCGCGCATGAACGGTGAAATCCCGACGACCTGACAATGTTTGGGCATGTCCGGAACCGAATCCGGCTCGAGATAGAGGCTCTGCACGCTCACCGCTCCCACGGTGTGCACTCGGTGCTCCACGGCAGGCGGGATCCACATGCCGCGTTGAGGTGGCATCACCCATCGGCCCTCGGGCGTCGCGAGCACGAGGACGCCCGTGGCACTTGAGATCAGCTGGCCGCGCCGATGTTTGTGAAGATCGATGACGTGCCCGTCCGCGTAGATCCGTCCGAGCGCGATGATGGGACGAGAGATGTGATCGACTGCGTCGATCGGCAGATGCGGCACGCTGGCCCACTCGCGTATGAAATAGGCCCAACTGTGGTGGCAGGCCGTACCCGGGCTTCCTACCCTGCCCCCGTGCCCGCCGCAAAAGGCGGGGCGAGAGACGAGATCAGAGGTCAGCCGTGTCCGTTGCCGCCGTGTCCCTCGCACCCAGCCGCGCGAGGACGGTCTTTCCCGTGCTGTTGGCGGCGAGCGTCTGCCATCTGCTGAACGACATGCTGCAGGCGCTACTACCGGCCGTCTATCCAATCCTGCAGGGGAGCTTCGATCTCAGCTTCGCGCAGGTCGGATGCCTGACCTTCGTCTATCAGATGACTGCGTCGATCCTGCAGCCCTTCATCGGGCACTTCACCGATCGGCGACCAATGCCGTACTCGCTGCCCTTCGGCATGGCCTCATCGATGGCGGGATTGCTGACGCTCGCCTTTGCGCCGAGCTACGCATTGCTGCTCGTCGGCGGCATGCTGCTGGGCATCGGCTCGTCGATCTTCCATCCGGAATCCTCGCGCATCGCCCGGCTGGCCTCGGGCGGATCGCACGGGCTGGCTCAGTCGCTGTTCCAGGTCGGCGGCAATTTCGGCTCGGCGCTCGGGCCGCTTGCTGCCGCCTTCGTGGTGCTGCCGCGCGGGCAGAGCGGACTTGCATGGTTCGCGCTCGCCGCGATCGGCGGCATCGTCATCCTAAGCGGGCTGGGACACTGGTACCGTACCAACGTCCGCACGAACCGCTCCGCGGGCAAGGCTCCCGCGCGTCACCCCACTTTGTCGCGCGGACAGGTCACGAAGGCCATGGCCGTCCTGATCGCGCTCCTGTTCTCGAAGTACATCTATCTGGCGTGCTTCACGAGCTACTACACCTTCTACCTGATCGAGCGGTTCGGCCTCTCGACGAAGTCGGCGCAGATCTGCCAGTTCGTGTTCTTCGCCGCCGTCGCGGCCGGGACGATCGCCGGCGGTCCTATCGGCGACAGAGTCGGCCGCAAGCTCGTGATCTGGGTCTCGATTCTCGGTGTCCTGCCCTTCTCGGTGGCGCTGCCTCATGCCGGGCTGGCGTCGACGATCGCGCTCAGCGTCGCGATCGGCTTCGTGATCTCCTCGGCCTTCCCGGCCATCGTGGTCTACGGCCAGGAGTTGATGCCCGGCCGGGTGGGCATGGTCTCGGGCCTGTTCTTTGGCTTCATCTTCGGCATCGGCGGGATCGCCGCAGCGATGCTCGGAACGCTGGCGGACTGGAAGGGAATCTCCTTCGTCTTCTCGCTCTGCTCGTTCCTTCCGGGGCTCGGCATCCTGACGGTGCTTCTGCCGAACCTGCACGGTTCCGAGGCCAGAGCCGGCAATGCCACCGCATAGAGTGGCGGAGGCCGGGATTCGCTGTCACTCCGCCGAGGCGCTGGCTCCGAACAGCCGGCTTGCGAAGCTCGGTGTCCTGTCGCCCTTGTAGCCCGCCACCACCACGACACGGCGGACTTCGCCGTTGAGATAGGCAGCGAGGAAGCGCGGGTAGTTGCGGAACGAGATGCAGCCGTTCGACGCGCCTGTCGGACCGAGCATGTAGGTATGTGTGAGCAGGCCGTTGCGGTTGTAGATCGAACTCGCACCACCGACCGGGTTCAGGCGCAGCGCACGCACGCCATGAAACAGCGCCTCGCGCTGGGTGAGGTCATAGGTGCCGGGTGGGGTCGAGCCACGCATGCGGCGGTGAACGTCATGCGGGTTGTCGAAGCTGGAGCCGAGGCCGGAATGAGCCTCCAGCACCTCGCCGCTCGGCAGCGTCACACGGCCGGCACTGATGTCGTAGACCGCCGTTCCGCCACCGGCCTGCGGGGCAGGGGAGGCGCGGCGTGAGCTGGTACCCAGGCTGTTCGCGTCGACGCCGGCATAAGCAAGCGCTTGCTGCTGCTCGGCTCCGGGTTTCGCGCCGAAGACGGTATCGAAGAAGGAGCGATCGGCTTCCTCGTTCTGCTGCTGCTGCGCAACGGAGCGGCTGCGCGGTATCACCGAGCGCTCGGCGAGACGAGCGACGGCCGGCGTCGGCACAGCCATCAAGTCGGAGGGTCGGCGGACCGGCAGCGGCACGGTCTGCGGAGCCGCCGTCGGCGTGACTAAGGCGGTCTGCTGCACTTGCGGCTGTTGGCGCGGGGCTTTCGCCTGCTCGGACACGGCCGCGACGACCGCGGGCTTCGGCACGATGGCCTTGGCGACAGGCTCGAAAGCAGAGGTCAGGGTCGCAACTTGGCGCATGTTCTGGACGCGGCTGCCTAGCGCCGGTGTCGGATCGAACAGCCAGGCATTGCGCTCAGGAGAAGGGGCGACGGCCTGCGAGGTCATCGCTTCCGGCTCGGCTGGGTTCGGCGCCTGGGTCGCTTCGGGCTTGGCGGAGAACCGAGGCAGAGCCCCGACGATGATCGCTGCGGCGGCAGTCATGGCCAGCAGGTCGGCGCGAAACCGGCGACGGCGGCGGGGACGGCGAGCAAAGCGAACGGACGAATACGCGTCGTCGATCATGCGGGCGGTACTCGGATACGCGTATCCCGCGCGGAGACCGTTCGGCCACGCATCGCTCGATCGAGCGAATACGCTGGCTGAACCGGCCAACTCCTCCGTCAGGGAAACATCAACCTTAACTGACCGCCATTGAGCGCTGTTTTGGTTAATCTCCGCTAAATCGAGACGGGACTTCCTGCAGATATTGTCGAGCGGGCGATCGAGGGGTCGCTACCGCTTCCAAACCCCGAGCCGTTCGGTTCGGGCATGGTCCTCGGCGGCGACGAGGTCGGGGGAGGCTTCGGAGGAAGCTCGGCCGCCACCGTTAAAAAGCACGACCTCCGAGAGATCGCGTCCCTCGATCGTGCAGAGGAATGCGCTCGAGCCCTGTGCCGGCCGGCATGTTATCGAGCGGCCGCGGATATACTTGGTCAGTTCGTCCGCCTGACCGCCGCGCACCCATTCGACGCCGAACAGATGGATGACCTTGCCTGCAACTTTCAGCGTTGCAGTGTCGATCACCTGGGGCACGCCGGCGAGGTCGTTGGGCTTACGAGGTGGTTCGTCGACCGGTGCGGCTTCGGCATCCTCGGGGGCAGGCTCCGGGGGACGCGAGGCTGGATCGTTCCGCGTCTCGGGAATCGGCTTCGCCGCATCCGCTGCAGGTTTCGGGTCTTCTGCAGAGGGTTTGGGAGCGTCTGTCGCCGGCTTCGGCTCGTCCTTGGGCTCGGTGCGGTTCTCCGCTGTCTGCGGAGTGGGCGTCGACCTGCCATCACCGCGCTGCAAGGTCATCATCACCACCACTCCGATCACGAGCACGGTGGCGGCAGCGAGGCCGATAAAGGCGAGGCGGTGGAGGTCGAAGGCTTGCCAGTCGATCGCCGTTAGAGCGGCGCGTCCACGCTGGGCGAGCCCGCCCTTGGTGTTCGGTTCGGCAGGAGGAATGGTCGGGATGAAATCCGGTGACTTGGGCTTGGCCACCTCGCTCGTCGCGGTCGCCGCTGGGGCCGGCTCTGGCCTTGCCTTGAAGCGTTCGCCGAGTTGGCGGCGCCAGGACTCGAACCGTCCACTTGCCGCGGTGGCAAACGTGCGGCCACGTTCGGCCGAGTTCGTCGCCAAGGTTTTCGCCAGGGCCGACTGCGTCTCGACGAAGCGCGCGCCGGCGGCTTTGACGTCGGCTAGCGTGTCGTGCGGTGGCTCGGGCGGTGGAGGCGGAACGGTGTCGACCGTTTCAGGCTCAGGCGGTGTCGCGAACAGGTCGGGATGGCGCTCGCGCAGTTCGGCAACGAGACCGCGCAGGGTCATCGGCGCCGTGACGTCACCGCCGTCTTCCGCGCCGGCATCACTGTCTCGAAGAAGGCGCGTCTCTCCGTTGCGGTCGATTACCCGGTAGCCGGGTTCCTCCGACGTCGGTTCCAGCTCGGCCTCGGCGAGCAGTTCCAGGGTGCGCCGGGCCAACGGCATGGCGTGCTGGCGCTCGAGTTCCGTTCGGATCAGGCCACGGAGCCGTTCGTCGTCATCCGGGGTAGGACCACGCTTCGGCGACGGACCATCGCCCATGCGTTTCACCTCGTCTTGCACCGTGTCGGCAGCGTCGGCCGTCATTCCGTCATCGTCTCCAGAGGCCCCGGTCAGGCCCCACCCCCGCGCTCGGCCGAATCGAAAGCAAGTCTGCCGCGGCGCAGCACTCGACTCGTCTCCGAGACGATCACCGGGTGCTCACCCGCGAAGCTGACGGCCAGCGTGAGTTCCGACAAGCCCTGCGACCGGGCACCTCGGGCCGGATTCTCGGCCTGAAAGCCGAAGATCGTATGCACGACGCAAGTCGCGCTGGCTGCGCTGCACGTCGTGCGCATCGCGCCACTCTGCGGCTTGTAGCGCCGCTCAGGCCAACGTTGGACGAAGCGCCGCTTGTCGGCCATCAGCGCGGCGAGACTCATGGACCGGCCGTGGAAGCGCACGTGGTTGCCGTAGAAGCGAGGAGCGGATGCGAGCATCGCATCGTTCCGGGCGGAGACGCTGTCGAGATAGTCGCTCGTCAGTCTCTGCGCCTGTCCCGCCCAATCGGTGAAGCGTGGATCGGGGGTTGTGTCGATCTCGGACGGCGGCGTTGTGGGCCGGTGACCGTAGCGACGTGTCACATCACGATGGCGGTGCTCGACGACGCGATGTGCATGCTGGGCCGAAGGCCGGTTGGCCGTCTGCGACGGCGTCCGTTCCTGCTTCGTGGAAGCCTGCGTGTCCTTGGCCTCCGACTTCGCCGGAGGATCGACCCAGCTGGAGGTCGATTCGGCGCGGGCTGGAGTCTGCGCCATCAGTAAGCCAGTCAGGCAAGACGAAGCCAGAATCGAACAGAGGCGCATGGCGTTACCGGGGCTTGGGCGCATCGTCTTCATGTCAGGCATGTAAGTCGTGCCGCCGCGACAGGCGAGGGAGGCTTCCGCCCCAACTCTCGACGTGGTCGACAGGGTTCCACGATCTGCGGCCTTGTCGAAGGACTGAGCATCCCCACGTTGTAGGGGATGGGTCCGGGCCCCTCTGGCGGTCGAGGCGTCGACCGTGATGTCGGGCCCCCTCGCGCCTCGCGCCTCGCGCTCACGCCGCGCATCCGGGCTGTCGATCCGTTGGTTTCATTCCTCGCATGTCCCATGGGTCTCGGATGACCGAGGCGAGCGCGCGGCCGCGCCGCGCCCTGTTGATGGTCAATCCGCGCGCCCGCAACGGCGGCGTCCCGCTCGATGCCATTAGTGACAGACTGCGCCGCGGCGGTATCGAGCCGGTCGAGCCACCGGACACGGCCGGGGCCCAGGCCGATTGCAGCGCCGCGATCATCCGCTCGGCCGGCGGGTGCGACCTGATCATCCTCGGCGGCGGCGATGGCACCTTGAACGCGGCTGCGCCCGCCTTGATCAAAACCGGGCTTCCCTTGGGGATCCTGCCGCTCGGTACTGCCAACGACCTCGCCCGCTCTCTAGGCCTGCCCCTCGACCCATTGGCAGCGGCCGAGGCTATCGTCACGCGGCAGCCTCAGCCGGTCGATCTCGGCTGGGTGAATGGCCACTATTATTTCAACGTCGCCAGCATCGGCTTTTCGGCCGACCTCGCCGGGGAACTCACGGCGGAGGCCAAGAAAACCTGGGGCACGCTCGGTTACGCCATCGCCGCCTTCCGGCTGCTGCGCCGTGCACGACCCTTCTCGATCACCATCGAACATGACGGCACCATCGAGAAGGTCACGACGATCCAGGCCTCGGTCGGCAACGGGCGTCATTACGGTGGCGGCATGACGGTCTCGGAGGATGCCACCGTCGATGACGGTAAGCTCGACTTCTACAGCCTCGAAGTCGACCATTGGTGGCGGCTGATCGCTCTCTTGCCGGCCCTCCGTCGCGGCACGCATGGCCAGGCCACCGATGTGCGCGCCTTCTCCACCACCGAGATCGTGCTTCGCACCAAGAAGCCGCGTCCGGTGAACACCGATGGCGAACTCGCCACGCATACGCCCGCTCATTTCAAGGTGATGCCGAAGGCCGTGCGAATCTTCGCCCCGCCGCGGACTGAACGACCGGCGACGATCGTCGGCTTCCGGATGCCGTTCTAGCACATCAGGCTTTGATATCTCGCGTGGAAGATCCCCACGAACTCTGAGAGGACCGACTCTACGTGGACAACATCCTTCACCTCCTCTCCGACCCAACGGCCTGGGCGGCGCTCGCGACCCTCGTGGTGATGGAGGTGGTGCTCGGCATCGACAACCTGATCTTCATCTCGATCCTGACGAACCGCCTGCCGGAGAATCAACAGGCGAAGGCGCGCCGCATCGGGATCGGCCTGGCGCTGATCCTGCGGCTCGGGCTGTTGGGCACCGTCGCCTGGATCGTGCACCTCACCGAGCCGGTCTTCGAGGTCTTCGGGAAAGGCTTCTCCTGGCGTGACCTGATCCTCATCGCCGGTGGCCTGTTCCTGCTCTGGAAGGCGACGAAGGAGATCCATCACAGCGTCGACCCCGACGGTGGCCATGACGAGAAGAAGGGCCCGCAGCTCGGCTTCGCCGCGGCGATCGGCCAGATCCTGGTGCTCGACCTCGTCTTCTCGATCGACTCGATCATCACCGCGGTCGGAATGACCGACCACGTGGCGATCATGGTGGTCGCGGTCGTCGCCGCCGTGACCGTAATGCTGATCGCCGCCGACCCGCTCTCGCGCTTCATCGCCGCCAACCCCACCGTCGTGATGCTGGCACTCGGCTTCCTGATCATGATCGGCATGACCCTGATCGCCGAAGGGTTCGGGGCGCATGTGCCGAAGGGCTACATCTACACCGCCATGGCGTTCTCGGCGGGTGTCGAGGGGCTGAACATGCTGGCGCGCCGGCGGCGCCGGCGGCGAGCTTCGTCACCAGAGGCATAAGAGGAGGGAGCCAGAGGGCTGTCGTCCTCCCTGCATGTCGTTGCGGCCGATCTTCCGAACGATGATCAACCGTCGGAGACGCCTTGCAACTCCGCCGTGCTCGCCAGGATTGTTTCCTGCAGGGCGCTTGCGACGATGTGGTGGCGTCCCGGCCCGAGTACCACGAACTCGACTTCACCGATCGCAGGCAGTCCGGCCGCGTCAGGAACGGGCGCAAGGCCCGGCGGCATCACCTTGGCCGAGTGCGGCGCGATGCCCAGACCTGCTTCGACGGCTGCATGGAGTCCCATCAGGCTGCCGCTGGTACAGGCGATCCGCCAGGATCGGCCCGCCGCTTCGAGGGCATCGAGTGCCAGGGTGCGGTTCATCGAGGGAGGCGGATGGAGGACCAGGGGGACGGGCTGCGCTGTGTCGGGGATGAGGCCTGGGCGGCCGGCCCAGATTAGGTGCTCCGCCCAAGCTAACTCGCCTCGCGGATCGCCACGACGACGCTTGCAGAAGATCACGTCGAGCTCGCCTGCGTCATAGCCCTGGTAGAGTGCACGGCTCAGCCCGACAGTGAGCTGCAGGTCGACGGAGGGGTGGCGGTCGGCGAAACGCGCCAGGACCTGGGCGAGAGCCGACAGGGTGTAGTCCTCAGACACGCCGAGGCGGATGCGTCCGCGCAGGCCGCTCGGCGAGAAGAAGGCGCGCAGTCGGTCATGCGCTTCCAGCACATCGCGGGCGAAGCCGATCAGCGCCTGACCATCCGGCGTCGGCGCGACATGGTGGGTGTCGCGCATCAGCAGGGAGCGACCGAGTGCCTGTTCCAGCCGCGCAATGTGCCCGCTAACCGTGGATTGGCGCACGCCGAGCGCCTGAGCTGCTGCCGTGAAGCTGCTGTTCTCGATGACAGCCAGGAAGGACCGGAGCAGGTCGATGTTGAGGTTGCTCATCATGCTTCATGATAACCGATATCCGTACCGTCTGAGAGCGCAGTAGGCCTAAGGGTTCACGTCGAAGTCGTTTTCGAGCCAGATGCCGAGCCCTGTGCGATGACCGCCCCCGTCGTTATGGCCACGATCTTCGTCGGCGGATGCGTTGCCATCCAGGCGCTTGGCAAGTGGGCGCGCTACATCACCGAGGCGCTCGCCGCGCTACTGGCGGCGGCCGTGCTAATGGTGACGATCCTCTACCTCTGCGAGCGGTGGCCGAACTACTACGCCAACCCCCGGATGCCGGTCGCCGTGACCTTCTCGTCCGATGTCGACTAGCGCAGCGCAAACTCTCGCTCGGCCCGCCTCCGCCGGCACGGCCCTCGCCTTTGTCGCCGGCTTCGTCGATGCCGCGGCCTTCATCGCGCTGACGGGCCTTTTCACGGCACATGTCACCGGAAACTTCGTCCTGATCGGTGCCGAGCTCGTCACGAGTTCTACCGGTGTCTTCGCAAAACTCCTGGCGCTGCCTGTCTTCATGGGAGCAGTGGCGGCTGCGCGCATTCTTTCGCTGCTGCTGGAACGGCAGGGCTCCGATGCGCTGCCCTGGCTGCTCGCCGTCGAGGCAGCCCTGCTTGCGGGGTTTGGCTTGTGTGGAACGTTGTGGTCGCCCATCGGTGCGCCAGATGGGGTGCCGGCCCTTCTCGTCGGCATGCTCGCGGTCGCAGCCATGGGCTTGCAGAACGCGATTGGCCGGCTGTCACTCGGCCATCTTGCGCCAACCACGGTGATGACCGTCAGCGTGAGCCAGGCCGTAATCGACGCGACGGACCTTGCCTTGAAGACCGCGCAAAACCCAGGTCAGACGCGCGCGCGGTTCGTGCGCCTGCTTCCGGCCATCGTCGCCTTTGCGGCAGGAGCACTCATGGGAGCTTTAGGGGTTGCCCAGTTGAGCTTCGCCTGCATCGGGCTGCCGATTCTGGTGTTGATCGCCTTGACCGTATTGGCGATCACGCCGCCTGCTGCTTCGAATCCAACGCCTTGATCAGAGTGTACAGCACACGGTTCACGGGCGTCGGCACGTTCAGGGCCTGACCTCGGCGGACGATGGTGCCGTTGAGGTGGTCGATCTCACTCGGGCGGCCCCGCGCCAAATCCTGCGCCGTCGATGAAAACTGGTCCGGCATCGTATCGGCCAGCGCGAGGATGCCGGTCAGGCAGTCCGGTGGGATCGCGACGCCCGAGGCTGCCGCGACAGCCATGCATTCCTCGACGACATCGGTCATCACCGCATCGATGCCGGGAATGCCGATCAGGCGGCCATAGGGGAGCTGGGTCGTCGCCGAGAGCGCGTTGTAGGCGCAGTTCAGGATCAGCTTGCCCCACAGGGCATCGATGGCCCGGGCAGAGATCGTGGTCGGGACGCCAACAGCCTTGAAAACGGCGGCAATGGTCTCGCTCGTCGGACACTCGCCCATGATCAGGTCACCACGGCCGTGATGCCTGACGTGGCCCGGCCCCGCCATCTCGGTGGCGACATAGACCGCCACCGGAACGACATGCCGCCCGATCACAGCCTGCAACCGCTCGGCGTTGTCGATGCCGTTCTGCAGGCTGAGCACCGTTGACCCAGGCGAGAGATGCGCGACGAGATCGCGGCCGACAGTCTCGGTGTCGCCCGACTTGACGCAGACCAGCACCAGTTCCGCATCCGCGACGTCATTGCTGTCCGTGGTGGCGGTCACGGGCACGGCTTCGCAGCTGGCGCCGATCTCGAGCAGGAGGCCATGCTCCCGCACTGCATCGACATGTGGCTGCCGGCCGATCAGCGTGACGGCGTGGCCGGCGCGCGCCAGCAGGCCGCCGTAATAGCAGCCGACCGCACCGGCTCCCATGACGGTAACCTTCATCGACATTTGCTCCGCATTGCTGCCCCTGTCCGGGGGAGCCCCTAGGGCAACGTCTCGCGCGCTGCTACCTCCTCGCGCTGGCAGGCCGCCGCGTCAGGAATCGTGCCCTCTCCGGACAGGGCGGCTTTCAGCTCCGCCCGCGCCTTATCGAGATCGGCGCGGAAGCCGGCATCCCCCATCAGCGCCGCGACGACGATCGAGGCGTTGGTGCGCCCGGCCACCACGTCGCTCATCCAGTGCACTCCGCAGACGACGCGGCTCTCTCCGTAGAGGCGACCGCGCAGCAGCAGCGGCGTGGCCTTCTCTGGCAGCAGGCTCGCCATGATCAGGGCATAGGCCCAGCCCTGCGTCGCGTGGCCGGAAGGGTAGCTGAAACTGTCGGCGAGATGGGGATCGCGGGCCACGCAGATCGGCGCCTCGTTGCCGACGAAGGGGCGCAGCCGGCGATAATGGCGTTTCGGCGCGCGCACGGCGCGCACGAGGTCGAGGCGGGCGCGATCGAGCATCATGATCAGGGTCGGCACGCGTTTGGGATCGAGTCGGCGCGCGAGCACGCAGGACATGTTCTCCAACAACGCCTCGGAGCCCTCGGCCACGTCGCTGGTGGCGAGATCCCAGCGCGGGGTCCCGACCATCGCCCGCGTCATGTTGTAGACGGCACGGTCCGCGCTTTCGCCGGCGGTATGACCACCGGGCGGCGGCGGCAGGATCGCCAGAGTGTCGGGCGCCGTCTCGTCCGTGAGGTAGGGCTTCTGGGCCGGCTTGTCTGGGTTCACCGGATCGGCGGAGAGCGAGGGTGCCGACTTCTCCTTGGCCTGCGCCACCGGCTCTGCCGCCAGCGGCGAGGTCGAGAGGAGAAGCGCAGCGAGCAGGCACGACAGGCGAAGCATCGAATCGGTCCCGGATGACAATGGCCGCATCATGCGGCGTGATAACGGGGCGGGGAGGCCCCCTTGGCATCGACGTGCGACACCTGCGTCACAGTTCCGTCTTAGACTACGCGGATCGCCGCAGCAGTCTCGCGTGGATATTCCTCATGCGGGCTCAGGGCTCCGGGAATCCGGGCTGCCGAGACGTTCTCGTCGTCGATCAGCGCGTCCATCTCGGCACCGGAGCGACGCGGCGCGGATTCCGGCCGCAGCACCTTGATCGGAGGCAATCCCTCACGAAACAGGCCGAGGAAGGCCGTGCGGCTCGCCACCGGATCGAGGCCGCCGGTGACGAAAGCTGCGGTCCCGAACCGTCCGCCGCGCTGGCGCGTGATCGCGTGCTTGGCCGCGATCGCCTCCGGCGTGACATGGGCCGGATCGGCATAGACATGCGCGCGCATCATCCGGCCGATCACCGGGCGGCTGATGTTGAGCCGGTAGAGCCACTTGCCGGTCACCGGCCGTTCGATCGCCCTGCGGATCCGCCCGAACCAGGCTGCGCGCGCCTCGCCCATCATGGTGGGCAGCGGCCCGCGCCAGGTCGGCGCGATCAGCACCAGTCGTCCAAACGCCGTCGGATACCGGCCGGCCGCCGCCACGAGATAGCCGGCCGCATGGCCCGCTGCGACGCCGAGGGCGTAGGGACCGGGCGCGGCGTCGAGCAGCGCATCGAGGAAGGCATGAAGGCTGGCCGGCTCCAGCGGAACCTGCGCTCTGTCCCGTGCGCCGAAGCCCGGCCAGTCGGGGACGAGGCAGCGATGCGAGGCCGACAATTCGCGCGCCAGCGGAAGCATCTCCTCCCGCGACGAGATCGAGGACAGGGCCGGCAGGAGCAGCGCCTCCGATCCCTCGCCGAGCACGTCGCAGGGCGTCGCGACGTGATGGCCGGCAACGATCAGATCGAGGGTGCGGGTGGCGTGGACAGGGGCTGCCATGATCGCGTGTTTACGTGGAGCGGATCGCTACGCGGGCTCTTCTGCCGCCGATTCACGTCGCCGGCAGAGATTAAATCATGCAGCCCTGCATCGATCCATGGCGGGGGCGGTATATCGAGACACCTAGAGCCGTATCCGACCTGATTGCATCAGGCCGGCGGCTCCAGGTCTTCGAGTTGACGCTCTTTCCTTCGACGAACCGGTATCCACTTCGTCAGAAGGCGCTCTAGGCGCCCGTCACGAGCGACCAGATCACCTGCCCCAAGGCGCCGAAGAGGAGCACCGCGCCGGCAAGCGCCTGGATGTAGAAGCCCATCGCCCGACCGGACGGGGCCCGGACATAGCCGAGGAAATAGACGATCCGACCGATCGCCCAGATCACGCCGAGCAAAGCCGCGGGCTTGTCGCCCCAGCCGAAGGCGAAAAGCCAGAGCGCGGGCAGGAAGATCGGCATCCATTCCAGCGTGTTCATGTGGGCGCGGATGGTGCGCTCCAGCAGATCGTTTCCGGTCATGGCCGGAGCCGGAATCCCCACGGCACCGCGGGTGCGGCCAACCTGCATGGACATCCAGAAATAGACGAGCACGCTCAGAAGCGTAGCGAGGGAGGTAGCGGGAAAGGGCATGCGGGAATCCGACTGAACGAGACCCGTCATATGGCCACGCTTGGACGGCGATCCAGTCGCCGCACGGCTGGGGCGAACGCCGCCGATGTCACATCCGGCGATTCCTTTTCGTCATGAGAGCGAACCATGTGAAACGGAGACCGACCATGACCGCCAGACTCGACCCCTACACCGCCGCTCCGCAGCTCATGAAGCAATGGATGGCGGTCTCTCTGGCCGCCGGTGCCAGCCTCGAACCCCGGCTCATCGAACTCGTGAAGATCCGCGCCTCGCAGATCAATGCCTGCGCCAATTGCCTCAACATGCACACGGTCGAGGCGCGGGCGCGGGGCGAGACCGAGCAGCGTCTCCACCTCCTCTCGGCTTGGCGCGAGGCGCCTTGCTATACCGATCGCGAACGTGCTGCCCTTGGCTGGACTGAGGCACTGACACGTCTCTCCGATGGTCCTCCCCGCGAAGACGCCTACGACGCCCTCGCGGCGCAGTTCGGCAAGGACGAGCAGGTGAAGCTCACCGTGATGATCAACGTGATCAACGGCTGGAACCGCCTCGCCGTCGGCTTCGGGCTCTGGATGGAGCCGGAGGCCGTCAAATCTCAGCAGGCGGTCGGCTGATGGCACAGACGACGGGCGAGGACGCTGCGCTTTCCTTCGATCCGCTGCGCCCTCGCCTGATCCGGGTCGCCTATCGCATGCTCGGCTCGGTGGCCGATGCCGAGGACGTGGTGCAAGAGGCCTTCATCCGCTGGATGGGAGCGGACCGCAGCCAGGTCCGGGAGCCGGAGGCCTTCTTGCGCCGGGTGGTGACCCGGCTCTGCCTCGACCAGTTGGGATCGGCTCGCCGCCGGCGCGAGACCTATACCGGCCCCTGGCTGCCCGAGCCCATGGTCGAGGAGCCGGAGGATGATGATGTCACTCTGCCGCTGATGCTGGCGTTGGAGCGTCTCTCGCCGCTCGAGCGCGCTGCCTTCCTGCTGCACGACGTGTTTGGAGTCGCGTTCGAGGAAGTGGCGACGACGATCGACCGCGATCCCGCTGCCTGCCGCCAGCTCGCCACGCGGGCCAGGGCCCATGTCCGCGAAGCTCGACCGCGCTTCCAGGTCGAGAGGCAGCGCGGGCTCGACATCGCGCAGGCCTTCTTCGCGGCCTCACGCAGCGGCGATATGACGGCGCTTGGCGCGATGCTCGCCGCCGATGTGAGCCTTCACTCGGATGGTGGCGGCAAGCGCTCCGCGGCCTTGCGCGTGCTGTTCGGCATCGAGGACGTCATGAAGGTCCACACGGCGCTGGCCGTCCATTTCGGCAAGCAGCCCTCGGAGCTGGTTCATGCCGGTCTCATCAATGGCCTGCCCGGCTTCGTCACGCGCGAGGCGGATGGCGAGTTGCAGACGACCGCACTCGACATCGAGGATGGGCGCGTCACGGCGATCTACGTGATGCGAAACCCGGACAAGCTGAAGCACCTGCGTCCACGCTACGGCTGATCGGCAGAGCCATGTGTCGGTGAGGCAGTAAAGCCACTGTGCCGAGCCCACCTGTGTTGCGTTAACCAATCATATACCATGCGGGCCTAGCGGATCGAGGGAGAACAGGCGTGTTTTCGCCCCCTTGAGTCCAGTCATGTCCGTCGCAGAGTTTGTCCTTCCGTGGTTGAATGCCGCCGGAAGTCACTTCGATATTTTCGGAAGTCTTGGCCTCTGCCTCGGTTTCGCCGCGGGAACGATGCCACGTAGGAATCTCATCTTGCTGACGGCGGCAGCGGGTTCTTCCTGCTTCGCGATGCATTTCCTGCGTCTCGGTGCCTATACCGGCGCGGCGATGTGCACACTCTCGCTCCTGCAGAGCCTCGTCTCGGCTGTCTGCCTGGGCTCGCGCAAGCGGTCGGGATTCGTGGCGCCCGTTTTCGCCCTGAGCAGTCTCGCAGCCGCATCCCTGACGCTCGCCAGTTGGAATGGCTGGCCATCGGGCTGCGCCGCGATCGGCCTGTTCTTCTCGACCTGCGGCCGTCTTCAGAACGATCCGCAGCGGATGCGGCTGCTTTTCGTCGGATCGTCCTCGTTCTGGGCCGGCCATAACTGCCTGATCGGCTCGCCCTTTGCCCTGACCTGCGATCTTCTGACGATTTCAGGACTGATCATCGCCCTGTGGCGCGCCGGATCGACCCGGCCTGCGCCCCTCTCTCCGGCTGTGCCGGAGAGCCTGCCCGCGCTCGATCTCAGGTCCGCAGCAGTTCGTTGATGCCGGTCTTGGCGCGGGTCTTGGCGTCCACGCGCTTCACGATCACGGCGCAGTAGAGGCCGGGGCCCGGAGTGCCGTCCGGCAGCGGCTTGCCGGGGGTCGTGCCCGAGACCACCACCGAGTAGGGCGGTACGCGGCCGTAGAAGGTCTCGCCGGTGGTGCGGTCGATGATGCGGGTCGAGGCGCCGATATAGACGCCCATCGAGAGCACCGAGCCCTCGCCGACGATCACGCCTTCGGCCACCTCGGCGCGAGCGCCGACGAAGCAATTGTCCTCGATGATCACCGGATTGGCCTGGAGCGGCTCGAGCACACCCGCGATGCCGGCGCCGCCGGAGATGTGGCAGTTCTTCCCGACCTGCGCACAGGAGCCGATGGTCACCCAGGTATCGACCATGGTGCCCTCGCCGACATGGGCGCCGAGGTTGATGAAGGATGGCATCAGCACGGCGCCCGGCGCGATGAAGGAGCCGCGGCGCACGAAGCAGCCCGGCACGGCACGGAAGCCGCCGGCACGGAATTCCCGCTCGGTCCAGCCCTCGAACTTCGAGGGCACCTTGTCCCACCAGGGCGAGGCGTTCGGGCCACCCTCGATCGCGCTCATATCGTTGAGGCGGAAAGAGAGCAGCACGGCCTTCTTGAGCCACTGGTTCACCTGCCAGCCTTCGCCCGGCTGATCGCCGGTCTTGTAGGCGACGCGCTCCTTGCCGGAATCGAGCAGGTTGAGCGCCTCGTCCACGGCCTCGCGGACAGCGCCGGTGGTCGTGGTGGAGACGCTCCCGCGGTCTTCCCAGGCGGCTTCGATGGTCTGGGCGAGATCGTCGTGGGACATCAGAGGCTTTCGGCACGGGACAGACAGGCGGCCTCTCTACAAAAGCCGCCCGTTGCTGTCACCGTTCGCGGCTCGATGTCCCGCTATGCCAGCGCCGCTCAGCGCTTGGTGTTGCTCGCCGTCTGGCCGAACATCACCTTCTTGGCATCCTCGCTCATGGTCTTGCCGAAATCCGGGTTGACCTCGGGGGCACGGGCATAGGCGGCCTTGGTGGCCGGGCGTGCGGCGATCGCCTCGAACCAGCGCTTCAGATGCGGATGCTCGTCGAGGTTCTGGCTCTGCTTCTCCCACGGCACGATCCAGGGATAGGCCGCCATGTCGGCGATGGAGTAGTCGGCGCCGGCCAAGAACTCACGGTCGGCGAGACGGCGATCGAGCACGCCGTAGAGACGGTTGGTCTCGTTCACGTACCGATTCACCGCGTAGGGGATCTTCTCGGGCGCATATTGCGAAAAATGATGGTTCTGGCCGGCCATCGGCCCAAGGCCGCCCATCTGCCAGAACAGCCATTGCAGCACCTCGGCCCGGCCGCGGATGTCCTCGGGAATGAATTTCTTCGTCTTCTCCGCGAGATAGAGCAGGATCGCGCCGGATTCGAAGAGCGAGATCGGCGCACCACCATCCACCGGCTCGTGGTCGACGATCGCAGGCATGCGGTTGTTCGGGGCGATCTTGAGGAAGCCCGGCTCGAACTGGGCGCCCTTGCCGAGATTCACCGGTTGGATCCGGTAGGGCAGGCCCGTCTCCTCCAGGAACAGCGTCACCTTGTGACCGTTCGGAGTGGGCCAGTAATGCAGGTCGATCATCGGATGCTCCGGGAAAAAACTGATTTGCGGCCCACTCGGCGGCTCACATGCTCTTCCGCTCCCGACTCGGCAACCGGCTTAACCGGCTCGAAACGCTGCCGCCGCTAGAACGCTCGATGGTGCGTGTGCGCCGGCGCACGCCGTTTCGCGGAGGGCCGTCATGGCAGCGGGTCTCACCGTCGATGCGGCCTTCGGGGCCGCCCTAGGGCGCCTCAAGGCGGTACGCTCGGGCGCGGGGTTCTCCGCCGCGAGTGTCTTCGCGGTGCGAATCGCAGCCGCCGGCTTCGCCTATATCGCCCAGGTCCTGATGGCCCGCATGATGGGCGGGGCGGAATACGGAATCTTCGCAGCCGTCTGGGTCTGGATCGCGATCCTCGGCCATTCGGCAACGCTCGGACTCTCGCAGGGCGCCTGCCGCTTCATGCCGGCGGATGAAGCACTCGGTCGCCATGCCGAGGTGCGCGGCTTCCTGGCCGGTGGGGCGGCCGCCAGCATGGCCGGCGGCCTCGTCCTTTCGCTGGTCGGGCTCCTGATGCTGAAGGCCGAGGGCAACCTGCTCGCCGGCCCCTACGGCGCGCCGATCGTGCTCGGCGGCCTGGTCCTGCCGCTCTTCGCCTTCCAGGATTATCTCGAAGGCGTCGCCCGCAGCCGGAACTGGGCCGTGCTCGCCATCGCGCCGCCCTACCTGCTGCGCCAGGGCCTGATCATGGCGGCGATGATCCTCGCAGTTCTGCTCGGGGCGCCAGCCAAGGCCTCGGTGGCGGTGTCCTGCACGCTCTTCGCCACGGCGATCGCGGTGACGATCCAGGCCGGCCTGCTTCTGAAGCGCCTCGGTCCTTCCACGCTCACGGGGAGCCGGCACTATCGCTGGCGCCTTTGGCTCACCGCATGCCTGCCGATTGCGGCCGGCGACCTTGCCACCGCCGGATTCGGCTTCGTCGACGTGGTGGTGCTCGGTTTTCTGATGTCGCCCGCCGCCGTCGGGCTGTACTTCGCCGCGACGCGCATCCAGCAATTCGTGGTCTTCGTCCATTATGCGGCCTCCGCCGCGACCGCCCAGCGCTTCACCGCCGCCAAGGCTCGGGGAGACCTCGCCGGGCTCAACGCCCTGGTTCGCGACCAGGCCCGCTGGGTCCTTGGCGCGACGGCTCTGGTCGGCGCGGGTACGATCATCGCGGCTCCGCTGCTGCTCGGCCTGTTCGGTTCCGAATTCCAGGAGAGCCTTCCGATCCTGACCGTTCTCGTCATCGGTAGCGTCGGTGCGAGCCTGTTCGGCCCCGGCGAAGACCTGCTGACCATGCTGGGCGGGGAAAAGCTCTGTGCCGGAATCACGCTGGCCATGCTCGCCCTCGGCGTGGGCCTCTGCCTCGTCCTGGTGCCCTGGCTCGGCCTGATCGGCGCATCTCTCGCCATGGCAGCGGTGACGATTCTCCGTGCTGCCGCCATGGCGCTCGGCGCCCACGCGATTCATGGCATCGCGACGCCTGCCTTCTCGGACATGTTCGCGCGCAAGGCTCGGCAGTGATCGCACTCTCTCGTCGCTGGAAAGGCGTGGCTCGGAGCAAGACTCGCAGCCAGCCATCGATCGAGATCGTCGATGCGGCCGCGCTCGGTGCTGAGCCCGAGGCCTGGGACGATCTGATGGCCCGAGCCATCGAGCCGCACCCGCATTTCAGCCGCCACGTCATTGAGGCGCATGCCCGTGCTGGTTTGCTGCGCGAGGACATTGCATTCGTCGCCGTGCGTAACGGTGGCCGGCTCGACGCGCTCCTGCCCTTCCGCAATGGTCTCGACATCACCGGGCTCGGCCGGCTGGTGGCTCAGCCTGCGCTCTCGCCCTTCATGCCGTCGAGCGCGCCGCTGGTCGCGGCCGAGCGGCTGCCAGAGACGCTGACGGCTCTCGTCGACGGTCTCGCCGAGGCCTCCCGTGGTCGCGCTTGGCGCTGGCCCCTGCTGACGATCTCGGGCACCGTCGGACGCGGCCTGCTCGACGCCATGCGCGAAACCGGCTGGGCCATCGGCACCGTGGTCGAGTTTGAGCGCCCGGTCCTCGATCTCCGCCCGAGCCACGACGCCTTCCTCAAGGATCATCCGAACAAGAGCCGGCTCAAGGATCTGCGTCGCCGCCAGCGCCGCATGGCCGAAGCGGGCCAGCTCGATCTCGTCAGCGCAACCGAGGGCGAAGCGCTGACGACTGCACTCGAGGACTTTCTCGCCCTGGAGCTGGCCGGCTGGAAAGGCGAGGCCGGCACGGCGCTCGCTTGCCGCCCCAAGACCCTCGCCCTCGCGCATGCTCTCTTCGCCGACCGGCCCGGTCCCGTCGGCGTCCGCGCCGACACGCTGAGCCTTGACGGACGCCCGCTCGCCGTCAGCCTCGCGCTCGTTGCCGGTGGCACTGCGAACCTGCTCAAGACCGCCTATGACGAGCGCGAACGTGCCCTTGCCCCGGGTCTCGTGCTGGAAGCCGAGATCGTGCGCGCCTTCCACGAGACCCCCTTCGCCCAAAGACTCGACTCGGCGACGCTCGCCGGCTCGGCGTTGGAAAGCCTCTATCGCGAGCGGGAGACGGTGGCCGAGATCGTTGCGGTGCCGCCGGGTGGGGATGCGCGCCTGTCGGTCGAGCGGCGCGTGAGCCTCGCCCGCTTCGAGCACAGAGCACGCGCCGAGGCCAAGCGGTTGCTGAAGCGCGGCTAGCCACGCGTTGCCACTGCGCGCGAGCCCGCCCTATAAGGCTCGCCCATCCCAACACCCGCGGTGTCGAGGATCCCTGTCCGGGAGGCCTCCGCCGATCGACGAACACGATGAAGGTCGCGCCATGGCCGGGCATTCCCAGTTCAAGAACATCATGCACCGCAAGGGCCGCGTCGATGCGGTCCGCTCCAAGGTGTTCGGCAAGCTCGCCCGAGAGATCACGGTGGCAGCCAAGCTCGGCACGCCGGACCCGGCCATGAATCCTCGCCTGCGTGCCGCCGTGCTCGCGGCCCGCGCCGAGAACATGCCCAAGGACAACATCGAGCGGGCCATCAAGAAGGCCGCCGGCGGCGAGGGTGAGAACTACGAGGACATCCGGTACGAGGGCTACGGCCCCGGCGGTGCCGCCTTGATCGTCGAGGCTCAGACCGACAACCGCAACCGGACCGCATCCGACGTGCGCTCGGCTTTCACCAAGTCCGGCGGCAGCCTCGCCGAGACCGGCGCGGTGGCCTTCATGTTCGACCATGTCGGATTGATCGAGTTCGCCCCCGAGGTCGGTGATGCCGACACCATGCTGGAGGCCGCGATCGAGGCCGGCGCGGACGACGTGCGCTCTTCCGAGGAAGGCCACGAGATCTTCTGCGAGCAGACGGCCTATGGCGACGTCTCGAAGGCGCTCGAGGCGCGCTTCGGCGATCCGCGTCGCACCTCGCTGATCTGGAAGGCCCAGAACACCGTCGACGTCGACGACGAGACCGGTGAGAAGCTGGTTCGACTCGTCGAGGTGATCGAGGACCAGGACGACGTCCAGCGGGTCTTCGTGAACTTCGCCCTGTCCCCCGCGCTGATGGCGCGACTCTCCGACGAGTAACCCGACACGTCCTGTGTCATCCTGTCGCATCCCGCTGCCGGCATGGGCGTTATCCAGCTGCCTTATGTGCTGGCGCCGAATGGCCGGTCGGCATCATCTCGGCTGAACCGGTCGCAGCATGGCCGTATGCGTCCGGTGGATAGCTCTTTCCTTCCTCGATGCAGTGCACAAGGCCAAGGGAAGCGCTTAGTCTTAGGCCATGACCACTGCGAGTCGTGCCGTGAAGAAGACCCCGAAGTCCTTCGCCGAACTGCCCCCGATCCGGGTCCGTAAGGAGCCGCCCACCATCGTCGAGGCGGTCGCCGCCGCGCAGGATCTTGCCGACGATCTCGAGCAGCAGGTCGAGATCGCGGCCGGTCTGATCGGTCTTCCCCTCGATGAGGTGCGCCCGCATGTGGTTGCCGCCGCCAAGGAGCGTCAGGAACGCCCTCGGGAGCGCAGCATCGAGCGCATGCCCGAGCGCGGCTTCGACCGGATGCCCGAACGGGTGATGAGCCCCGGCTCGCCGAGTCGCGCTCCGCGTCCCGTCGTCGTCGAGCGCCGGACCCGTCCCACCGTGATCGTCGAGCGCCGCGGCGGACGTCCGCTCGAGCCGCGCCGCTGAGGCCTTCCTCGACGGACAGCCGGTAGAGTCTTCAGCGCCTCGGCGTACACCCATGCGGGCTTGACCCCGACCGCCGCCGCCTCGCATCCCGTCTCCATGACCGAGCGGCGCGGCGATCACCTCTGGCGGCCCTATACGCAGATGAAGCTTGCCGCGCCTCCGCTGGAAGCGGTGGCGACCCGCGGCAGCCGGATCGTTCTGGCTGACGGGCGCGAACTGATCGACGGCATTGCGTCGTGGTGGACCGCGGTCCACGGCTACAATCATCCTCACATCCGCAAGGCGGTCGGCGATCAGCTCGCACGAATGCCGCATGTGATGTTCGGCGGTCTGACTCATGCACCGGCGGAGCATCTCGCCGCTCGGCTCGCCGGCCTTTTGCCCGGCAACCTGAACCACGTCTTCTTCACGGATTCCGGCTCGGTGGCGGTCGAGGTCGCCATGAAGATGGCTGCGCAGCTCTGGCAGAATCGCGGCGTCCGGGGCCGGACCCGCCTGCTTGCCTTCCACGGTGGCTACCATGGCGACACCATGGGGGCGATGTCGGTCTGCGATCCCGTCGAGGGCATGCATCATCGCTTCGGCGACTATCTTCCGTCCCAGCTCTTCTGCGCATTGCCGCATACGCCTGAGCAGGAAGCAGCCCTCGATGCCGTCATGGCCGCCCATCGGCATGAGCTCGCCGCAGTGATCGTCGAGCCGCTGGTCCAGGGTGCTGGCGGCATGCTGATGCATCCGCCCGAGACCCTGGCCACGATTGCCCGGCTCAGTCGCTGCCACGATCTCCCGTTGATCGCCGACGAAATCTTCACCGGCTTTGGCCGCACCGGAACGCTGTTCGCCTGCGAGCAGGCCAGCGTGGTTCCCGACATCCTCTGCCTGTCGAAGGCGCTGACCGGCGGTACGGTAGCACTGGCCGCGACCGTGGCCACGTCCGAGATTTTCTCCGCTTTCTGGTCGGACGATCCCGTGCATGCCTTGATGCACGGCCCGACCTTCATGGCGAATCCGCTCGCCTGCGCCGCCGCCAATGCCAGCCTCGACCTGTTCGAGACCGAGCCCCGCCTCGATCAGGCCGAAGCGATCCGGAAACGACTCGCCGAAGGTCTGGAGCCATTGCGGACGATAGAGGCCATCGCAGATGTACGCGTGCTCGGTGCGATTGGCGCCGTACAACTGCGCAACAGCCCTGATCTTGCCGCGCTCAAGGCGGCCTTCGTCGAACACGGTGTCTGGGTGCGCCCATTCGGTCAGATCGTCTATCTCACACCCGCCCTGACCATCACGAACGAGGATCTCGACCGGCTGATCGAAGCGGTCTGTCACGTCGTGAGCAAGCTTTCAGGCTAATCCTCCCATGCGACATCGCTGTCGCAGTGCAACCACGGCTTTCCTTCGTCGTTGGCTGATCACGACTCCAGCATTAGCCTTCCCCGAAACGGCAACGAGCGGCGCATAGCCGCCTGACGGGTCTCGAATCATCTCAGGAGTGACAGCGTGGCGAGCGACACGATTCCAGAAGACGATCGCCCCGTAATCCTCCTGGTGGAGGACGAGGCGCTGACCATCATGGATCTCGGCGACGTTCTCGAAGACGGTGGATACGATACCGTGCAATGCGCCTCTGCCGAACGCGCCCTCAATATCCTCCAAGCCCGCCCCGACATCTGTGGCCTCGTCACCGATGTCGAGCTCTCGGGCCGCACTGACGGTTTCGAACTTGCCAGTTCAGTCTCTCAGTCCCGGCCAGAACTGCCGATTCTGATCGTGTCGGGGCGAGCCGCACCGGACCCGGACCGGATGCCGAAAGGTGCGCAGTTCATCGCCCGGCCTTGTGCCGGTGAGGACATTCTGGCCAGGCTCAAGAGCCTGATGCCGACCTGCTGAACAGGCCTGTTCGTCGTTACGACTGCAAGTGAAATAACCCCGACAAGAACCGAGTCGCTGGTTTCATCGAAACCGCGTTCTTGGGCTCACGCTCGTAAACATAGCGGTCGCTTCTGCAACAAGACGTAGGCAATTTCTGCGACGAACAACAAAACAAAGCCGAATAAGCTTTACGTCATCTCACTGTCACGGTTAGGCTGGCAGATGCTCCCGAATCGAGCGGCGCCGAGAGGTGAATGCATGCGCTCGTCCTTTGGTTCGAGGAGTATTCGGTCATGTCGGCGAGGCAATTGGAGCCGGCGGACGCAGCCGTGACGATCGCGCATGCGCAGCTGCATGACGACGAATCTGGACAGACGGGCAAAAGCGCTTTGGGCAAAGGCGGCAAGTCGGCCAAACCAATGCGGCCCCCAGCCGCCAAGAGCGTCGGATGGGCGCTCGTCCAGGCAGCTCGTCTCCATCGCGCCCGGGTGGGTGACCGGCTCGCGGCACTCGATCTCTTCGCCGGCCAGGAACAGGTGGTCCAGGCGCTGGCGGTAGCCGGTTCGATGACCATGGGCGACCTTGCAGCGACCTTGCGTGTAAGGCCGCCTACCGCCTCGAAGACCATCTCTCGCCTGGCTGCTCTCGGTTTCGTCGAGCGTCGTGCCGAAGCCGGCGATGGCCGTATCGTGCGCGTCCGCCTCACCGAGACCGGGTTCGCCAAGGCCGCAGCGATCGAGAAGATCTGGGATGAGGTCGAGGCCGAGCTGCTCGACGATTTCGAAGGCAAGGAAAAGCGCCGGCTGCGAAAGTTGCTACGCAAGGCAGCTGGGAACCTTGCCGACGCAGCGGGTGTGACCGGCCATGAAGTCGATCCGGAAACTGATGGTGATCACGAGGCCGACGATGAGGCTGAGACCCTGATCGGTCCGGTCGCATCGGACGCGGTGGCGCGCCCGGCTTAGTCTATCCTGCTCCTCGTAATGACGGAGAGCGAAGCAATCCAGAAGCGTCGATACATAACCTGGATTGCCTCGTCTTCGGCTCGCAATGCCGACCGAATCCCGGGTTCAGTCGCGACCATCGGATTGGCGCGCAAGGCGCAGGGCCCGCAGCCGCTCGGTCCGATCATCCAGGGCGCGCCGGTCTGCGTCGATCTCTTCCCAGATCGCCGAGGCTCTCGCCTGCTGTTCGGCAGCCTTGGCGGCCTTAGTCTCGGCGCGGTCGATGACGTGGCTCTGGTCGCGGGACATTCCAGCTCCTCTCTGGTCTTCGAAGGAATAGCTAGAGCACTATCCCGCGAAGGGGATGCCGATTCGGCAAAAAAGCGCGTCGGAACAGAAACCTAGCTTCGATTTCACGCACTTCGCACGACGAAAAACGTTCCGCGCGCCGATGGAACGAGGCCCTCGACGCGCGGAATCGAACTCAGCGGTGGCGGTGGTGACGATAGCCGCGATGCGAGCGCATGCGGGTGCGGTAGGCACGCCGACCCGGATCGATTCCGAGCACGCCGTTGACGCCGCCGACGGCACCACCGACCGCACCGCCCACGATGCCGCCGACTGGACCAGCCACACGATTGCCTTCGCGGGCACCGCGGCTCATTCCACCGGGAACACCCTGAGCGTCGGCAGCGCTCGACAGGGTGAGGGCAGACAAGGCTACCGTGGCGGCGAGGAGAAGATGTTTCATGCGGATTTCTTTCGTGCTTCTCGTTGTGTTCCGCTTCCGGGACGTTTGTCGGCTCCCGGACTCGTGTGGCCTCAACGGCTAGGCTTGCCAAAAGTGCCGCGAAAGATTGCACAATCCCGGATTCGTGATGAATCGGCCACACACTGTTGTCTGCTGGCGTGAGTGAAACACCGCTGCTAGAAGCGCCGGATGCTCGAGGCCCACGATCTGACGGGCGCGCCGCCGCGTCCTCGAATTACCGGGCCGGCCTCCGCCTGAGCGCTGCGCCCGTCGCGCGCAGCCAGGCGCAGATGCCGGAACAGGTCCGCATGTGCGCATGAGCGCCCCACGGCCCGCCTCCTGACACCGCGCGAGACGAGACGAGCAAGACCGAACCGATGACCGAGTCCGCCAAACCTGCCGCGCCGGACGATACCGGCCCGGGCCGCGACTATTCCAAGACGCTGTTCCTGCCCAAGACCGAGTTCCCGATGCGAGCCGGTCTGCCGGCGCGCGAGCCATTGCTGCTGGAACGTTGGGAGCGAAACGACCTCTACGGACGCATTCGCCGCGAATCCGCCGGGCGTCCGCGTTTCGTGCTTCATGACGGGCCGCCCTACGCCAACGGCAACATCCATATCGGGCACGCGCTGAACAAGATCCTCAAGGACGTCATCGTGCGCTCCCAAGGTGCTCTCGGTCACGATGCCGACTACGTTCCCGGCTGGGACTGCCATGGCCTGCCGATCGAATGGAAAATCGAGGAGCAGTATCGCGCCAAGGGCAAGAATAAGGACGAAGTGCCGATCCTGGAATTCCGCCAGGAATGCCGGACCTTCGCGGCCCAGTGGCTCGACGTGCAGCGCGAAGAGTTCAAGCGGCTCGGCGTCACGGGCGACTGGGCGCATCCCTATTCGACCATGGCTTACCCGGCCGAGGCGCGCATCGCTTCGGAGCTGATGAAGTTTGCCGTGACCGGCCAGCTCTATCGTGGCTCGAAACCGGTGATGTGGTCGGTGGTGGAGAAGACTGCCCTCGCCGAAGCCGAAATCGAGTACGAGGAGCATGTCAGCGACACGATCTTTGTCGCCTTCCGGATGCGCGATGGTGCTCCGGCCGAATGGGCCGACGCCCGGATCGTGATCTGGACCACCACGCCCTGGACGATGCCCGGCAACCGCGCCGTGGCCTATTCCAAGCGCGTCGCCTACGGGCTCTACCGTGTCACCGCAGCAGCCGACGAGAACTGGGCCAAGGTCGGAGACCGTTATCTCCTTGCCGATGCTCTCGCCGAGACGGTGTTCAAGGCAGCCCGCGTCGAAGCCTATGAGCGCATCGCCGATGTTTCGCCTGACGCTCTCGCCGGGCTGACACTGTCACACCCGCTGAACGGCCATGTTGCCGGCTATGAATTTGCCGTGCCCTTGCTGGAAGGCGACCACGTCACCGACGAGGCCGGTACGGGTTTCGTGCACACGGCGCCGAGCCATGGTCGCGAGGATTTCGAGGTCTGGATGGCCAATGGCCGCCGCCTCACTCAGGCCGGCATCGAGACCCGCATCCCTTACACGGTGGATGCAGAAGGCGTTTATACCGAGGAAGCCCCAGGCTTTACCGGCAAGCGCGTGCTTACCCACAAGGGCGAGAAGGGCGATGCCAACAAGGCGCTGATCGCCGCGCTCACGGAGGCTGGTGCCCTGATCGCGCGCGGCGTGTTGCGCCACCAATATCCGCATTCCTGGCGCTCCAAGAAGCCGGTCATCTTCCGCAACACCCCGCAATGGTTCATCGCCATGGACCGGCCGGTGGATGCGCTCGGCAACCGCACCCTTCGAGAGGTCGCCTTCTCGGCGATCGAAGAGACGCAGTGGGTTCCCCCGCAGGGCAAGAATCGCATCAACGGCATGGTCGGCAACAAGCCGGACTGGGTGGTTTCACGCCAGCGTGCCTGGGGCGTGCCCATCACGGTTTTCGTGAAGAAAGGCACCAGCGAGGTGCTGCGCGACGAACGGGTCAATGCCCGCATTGCAGACGCCTTTGCTGCCGAAGGCGCCGATGCCTGGTTTTCGGATGCCGACGGTGCCCGTTTCCTGGTGCCGGACCACGATCCTGCAGACTACGAGAAGGTCACCGACGTCCTCGATGTCTGGTTCGATTCCGGTTCGACCCATGCCTTCGTCCTCGACGACGCGGAGGCTTTTCCAGGCCTCGCCGGCATCAAGCGTGTGCGCGAGGGCGGCCAGGACCGGGTGATGTATCTGGAAGGATCCGACCAGCATCGCGGCTGGTTCCAATCCTCGCTGCTCGAATCCTGCGGTACGCGCGGCTACGCGCCGTACGACGTGGTGCTGACCCATGGCTTCGTTCTCGATCCCAAGGGCGAGAAGATGTCGAAGTCGAAGGGCAATGTCGTCGCACCGCAAAGTGTGATCAAGGAATCGGGTGCCGACATCCTTCGCCTCTGGGTCGCGGCGTCGGATTATTCGGACGATCTTCGGATCGGTCCCGAGATCATGAAGACCTTCGCCGAGACCTATCGGAAACTGCGCAATTCCCTGCGCTGGATGCTCGGATCGCTGGCACATCGCGTGCCGGGCGACGACGTGCCCTTCTCCGACATGCCGGAATTGGAACGTTTCATCCTGCATCGGCTCAATCAGCTCGACGGTGAGATTCGCGAAGCCTACGCCGGCTACGATACCAAGCGGATCGTCGCGCTGCTCAACGGCTTCATGACGGGTGATCTTTCGGCCTTCTATTTCGACGTGAGGAAGGACGCGCTTTATTGCGACCCGATCTCGTCGCAGGTCCGCCGTGCCTCGCTGCAGGTCATCGACGAGGCCTTCCGCCGCGTCGTGATCTGGCTGGCACCGGTCCTCGCCTTCACAGCGGAGGAAGCCTGGTTGGATCGCTATCCGTCCGAGGATGCCTCGGTGCATCTCCAGACCTTGCCGGAGACGCCGGCCGCATGGCGAGACGATGCACTCGCGGCCCGCTGGCAGAAGATCCGCCGCGTCCGTCGCGTCGTCACCGGAGCATTGGAGATCGAGCGCGCCGCCAAGCGCATCGGCGCGAGCCTGGAAGCGGCCCCACAGGTCTTCGTGTCGGATCCCGATCTTTACGGCGCACTGAACGGCGTGGACTTCGCCGAAATCTGCATCACGTCCGACATCAGCGTGAGTGCGGACGAGGGACCTTCCGAGGCTTTCCGGCTCGATGAGATCAAGGGCGTCGCCGTCGTCCCGCGGCCTGCCGAGGGCCGCAAATGTGCCCGCTCATGGCGTGTCTCGCCGGATGTCGGTACGGATCCCGTCTATCCCGATGTGACACCGCGTGACGCGAAGGCGTTGCGTGAGTGGGATGCGTCGCATCCGGGCGCAGCCTAATGGAACATCACGAGCTGGTTTCAAGCTGCGGAGTTCAGTCGTGAAGCCTTTTGCGATGGGCCTCGCCATTGCACTGGTGACGCTCGTCGTCGACCAGGTCTCGAAACTCTGGCTCTATCTCGGCACGGATCTCGTGCTGACCCAACCGTGGCAGGTTGCGCCCTTCACCGACTTCGTCGTGGTCTGGAATCACGGCGTCTCCTACGGAATGTTCCAGCAGGACAGTGATTCCGGTCGCTGGCTACTGGTGGGCCTTTCCGTCGTGGCGGCCATCGCGCTCGGATTCTGGATGAGCCGTGCGACCACGCGCCTGCTTGCAGTGGCACTCGGGTTGATCGTCGGTGGAGCGATCGGCAACGCCATCGACCGCGCCGTATTCGGCGCAGTCTTCGACTTCGTCCACCTGCATGCCGGCGCCTGGTCGTGGTATGTGTTCAACATCGCCGACGCAGCGATCGTGGCTGGTGTCGTCGGGCTGATTCTCGACAGCCTGAGACCTCAACCCAAACCTCAAGAACAACACAGTCTGTCGGATATCTCCGATTCCAGCCGATGACGGCGGCGAGACCGTCGAGCGCCATACCTTCGCCTGAAAACCAGCTCACGAAAAAACCCCTCGGCGCCCGCGCATTGAATGCGATACTCAAAATCAGCGCCGCAACGGCCTAAACTCGAGGGCAGAATGAGCGGGCAGCGCGGACTTCTTACGGTCTTCACGGGCAGTCTCGCGCTCGGTCTTCTCGCCACTGCGCCGGCCCGCGCCGAAGGCGAATTCATGCGCGACGCCATGAGCAGCATCGGCCTGATCGAGCCGGAGCGTCCGCCGATCACCTATCGCGAACGCGCACCCCTGGTGATGCCGCCAGCCCTCGGCGCCCATCCCACGAAGAAGCATGCAAAGGGCAAGGCCGTCGACACGACGAATGCCGACCCGACGCTGCCTCTCCCACTCCCGACCCCGCAGACGCGTCAGAGCGATCCGGCCTGGCCCAAGGACCCCGAGGTCAGCCAGCGCGAGCGTGCCCGCAGCGAGGCCAACAAGCCGATCGTCCGCGGCGCTCAAGGCCGCATGAACGACAACAACGAGACGCTGTCTGCTGCCGAGATGAATAGCGGCCGCCGTGCCGGAGCCGGTCTGTCAAGTGATCCGGCACCGCGTCCGGGTGAAGCGCGCGATTCGAGCTGGTTCGATCCTCTCGCCCTGTTCGGCGGCAAGAAAGACGATCTTCAGCCTTCCATCGTCGAGCCCGAGCGTGATGGCTTGACCGATCCGCCGACCGGTTACCGCAAGGCACCGGTCAAGACGGTCAAGACACAAGGCGGTCCGATGGGCGGCTCAATCAGCGGTAATGAAGAAGCCGACCCGCGCGCCTACATGCGACAACAGAACGGTTACTAGTTCCCCGCGCTGCGTCTGCCCATTCGAACTCTTGTGGCAACCGAAGGTTCGGTTTTCATCGCTTGCGCGGGTGGCCAAGAGGTCACACCCTGCGGTACGGCTCTTGCCCCGGCAAACGAACCTCGCGACAGTCCGGGCGAGACCCGTCTCGAGAACAGACGCACGAAGGACGTCAGGATGTATCTCCCCCGGAAGGCCAACGCCCTGCTCGGGCCGGTGCGCGGCTACGCGCATGCCGGCCGTGTGGAGGCGGCGCCATTCGGAGGCTCGGAGGCCGGCGGTCCCGACGTCTCATCCTTCGTGCTCGACAATGGCCTCGACGTCGTGGTGGTGCCTGATCACCGCGTGCCCGTGGCGACTCACATGATCTGGTATCGCAACGGTTCGGCCGACGATCCGCTCGGCCAGTCGGGCATTGCCCACTTCCTCGAACATCTGATGTTCAAGGGCACGGAGCGGCACCCGGCCGGAGCCTTTTCCAAGGCAGTCTCGTCGCTTGGCGGCCAGGAGAACGCTTTCACCAGCTACGACTACACCGCCTACTTCCAGCGCATTGCACGCGACCATCTCGCCACCATGATGGAGTTCGAGGCTGACCGCATGAGCGGTCTCGTCCTCTCAGACGACGTGGTTGGCCCCGAGCGCGACGTGGTGCTCGAAGAGCGCCGTATGCGGGTCGAAACCGACCCGAATGCCCAGCTCTCCGAAGCCATGGCGGCCTCGCTCTTCGTGCACCACCCCTACGGCATTCCGATCATTGGCTGGATGCACGAGATCGAGGATCTGAATCGGCACCACGCCATCGACTACTACAAGCGGTTCTACACGCCCGAGAACGCGATTCTCGTGGTGGCCGGTGACGTCACCACGGATGAAGTTCGCCGTCTCGCCGAGAGGACCTATGGCAAGGTCGCACCGCACGGCACCCGGCCAAAGCGTCATCGCGCCCGTGAGCCCGAGCCTAAGGCCCTGCGCCGTGTCGCCGTCGCCGATGCAAAGGTCGAACAGCCGACCCTGCAGCGCCTCTACCTGACGCCGTCCTGCATCACGGCGCGAGATGGCGAATGTCACGCGCTCGAGTTGCTGGCCGAGGTGATCGGTGGTGGAGCCACCTCCTACCTCTATCGCAAACTGGTCCTGGAGACCGGCGTCGCGGTGAATGCCGGCGCCTGGTACATGGGCTCGGCGATCGATGACACCCGCTTCTCGGTTTACGCCGTGCCGGCCGAAGGTGTGAGCCTCGAGCAGCTCGAAGAGCATCTCGACCGCGCCTTGCGCAGCGTCGGCGAAGCCTTGTCCCCTGAAGCGATCGAGCGAGCCAAGACCCGGCTCGTGGCCGAAACGATCTATTCTTCCGACAGCCAGTCCTCGCTCGCTCGGATCTACGGCGCCGCACTCGCCATCGGCGAGAGTGTCGACGAGGTGCGCGGCTGGCCCTCCGAGATCGAGGGCGTCACGCGGGACCGGCTGTCCGCCGTGGCGGAGCGCTATCTCGTCCCGTCTCGTTCGGTCACCGGCTACCTCACCAACGACCGGGATACCGACGCGCCAGTCGCCGCCTGACTGTCTGGGCGACACAACCGATATTCGAGACGCCGAAGGACTGTTTTCGATGAACCTCGCCGAGACTGGCATCCGCACCGTGTCATCGCCCACCCAGGCGATGCCGGTGGCGGCCGCCCGCGGTATCGAGGCCTGGTACGTTCCCTCGCCCCTCGTCCCGATGATTGCGGTCGCCTTCACCTTCGAGGGTGGCGCCGCCCAGGACCCGGATGGCAAAGCCGGCACTGCCCAGATGCTCGCCCGTCTCCTCGACGAGGGGGCCGGAGATCTCGATTCGGACGCCTTCCAGGAAGCGCTCGCCGCGCGAGCCATCGAACTCCACTTCCATGCCGGGCCCGATTCGATCGGCGGCTCACTGAAGATGTTGGTCAAGCATGCCGATGAGGCGATCCGGCTCACGGCTCTCGCTTTGGCAGAGCCGAAACTCGATGTGACAGCCATCGAACGCGTGCGCTCACAGATGATCGCGAGCTTGCGCTACCAGCAGAACGATCCTGGCGTGATGGCCTCTCGCCGCTACTTCCGCGAAGCTTTTCCCGATCATCCCTACAGCCGTCCGTCTTCCGGCACGCTGGAGAGCCTCGCCGCGATCACCCGCGATGATCTCGTCGCCATGCACCGCGCCCTGATTGGCCGTGGCGGACTCAAGGTCGCCGTCGTCGGCGCAGTGGAAGCAGATGGCGTCGCCGCGATGCTGCACCAGGCCTTCGGCAGCCTGCCGGAAAGCACACCGTTGAAGCCGGTTCCCGCCACGCATATCCACGATCTCGGCCGCCGCATCGTCGTCGATCTCGACGTTCCGCAATCGGTCATTCGCTTCGGCCTCGGCGGCGTTGCCTGGCGCGATCCGGACTTCATCCCGGCCTATGTGCTCAATCACATCCTGGGTGGGGGTGCTTTCACCTCACGGCTCTTCCAGGAAGTCCGCGAGAAACGCGGCCTCGCCTACTCGGTCGGGACTTCCCTGACCTCGCACCGCGCAGTCGCGATGACTTGGGGCTATACCGCGACGAAGAACGAGCGTGTGGTCGAAGCGCTCGATGTGATTGGCGATGAAATCGCCCGGTTGATTCAGGACGGCCCTTCCGACGAGGAACTGCAAAAAGCCAAGGATTATCTCACCGGCTCCTACGCCCTGAGCTTCGACACTTCGACCAAGATCGCCAATCAGCTCGTGCAGATCGCGTTCGAGGGCCTTGGCATGGACTATATTGCCCGTCGCAACGATATGGTCGCCGCGGTCACCCAGGCAGATATTCGACGCGCCAGTGCACGAACGTTCGCCGACGGAAAGATGCTGGTGGTGGCCGCCGGACGACCGGTAGGACTTTAATCACTACAGGACTTCGGATTTTTGCTCGCTTTCCACGCCGATCGTGACCTCACGACCGATTTCGCCGAGCAACATTTCCTGGAAGAGACGTCGGACTATTGCGGACCTTGTTTCGCAAATTCCGACAACACGCCGCGAAGCACCTTGAGCCGAGTCTCGTAAGTCTGCTGCAGACACGCGATGTCGGCCCCGCAGGCTCGTCTCTCTTTCAGCCAGGTCTCCTGATCGTCCTGCAGCTGAGCGCGATTACCCATCGCGAGAACCTCTTTCAGGATCTCGAAACGCACCGCGAGTTCGACATCGCGGTCGTTGAGCGCAGGCGTGGCGCAGATTGCCTTCTCATCCGCCGTCTCTGCCTTGTCACAGGGAAAGCTCGCCGCCTCCACCAAGCCTGACCCAGCCAGCGTAATGGCGAGAATGAGACCAAGGCGGATCAGCATCGAACAGTCTCCCTATCGCCGGTCGGTCAGACGCCTCAGCCCCCCGGCTTTACCACAGCCAGAATGACGATGAGAATCATCAGCAACGTCGGCACTTCGTTGACGACACGATAAAACCGGTCTCCACGCCGATTTCGGTCGGCAGCGAAGTCCTTCACCATCTTCGAAAGCCATCCGTGGATGCCGCTCATCACCAAGACGAGCAGGAATTTTACCTGCAGCCAATATGACGCGTAGTAACCGCTTTTCACCGCCAGGATGACGCCGAAGATCCACGTCAGAATCATTGCCGGCGTCATGATCGCCTTTAGCAACCGGCGTTCCATGATCTTGAACGTCGCCGACTGCACTTCGGACCCTGCCGGCAGGCCTGCGTGATAGACGAAAAGCCGCGGCAGATAGAGCATAGCCGCCATCCAGGCGATCAGCGAGACGATGTGCCCAGCCTTGATCCAGAGGTAGAGATTATCCACGGACTCGGGAGGCTCCGGCTGAAAAGGCGGCCAAGCCGCTCGAGACGTCCATAGCCCGCCTTGCCTCGAACCGTCGAGGGGCAGTCACCCGCGTCTGAGCCGAGCCAGCATCTGTTCGACATGGGCAATTGGCGTCTGCGGCGTGATGCCATGTCCGAGATTGAAGATATGCGGCAAGCCCCGTGTCGCCTCCAGGATGGCATCGACCTCGGCGTCGAGTGCTGCACCCCCTTCGATCAATGTTTCCGGATGAAGGTTGCCCTGGGTCACTGTCGTCGCGGGCAGGCGTTTGCGTAAGGTGGAAAGATCGACGCTCCAATCGACTCCAACTGCACTGGCACCGGTTTCAGGCACGACCCGGAGGTGACCATCGACGCCAGAGCCACGGCAAAACACGATGATTTTGGCGTCTGGAACGCGTTTGCGGACACCTTCGACAATCCGGGCAATTGGCTGAAGCGACCAACGTGACAGGCTATCGTTGCCCTCGGGCAAAACGCCGGCATGCGATTCAAAAATTTGAACCGCATCGGCTCCCGCTTCGAATTGGCGGACGAGATATTCCGTCTGGACCTGCACCAGCCGATCGATCAGCGCCTCGACGAGAGCAGGCTGGCTAGCCGCCAGCGCCCGTGCTGGAGCGAGGTCGGGCGTACCTCGGCCCCCAATCATGTAGCTCGCCACGGTCCAGGGAGCTCCGCAGAAGCCAAGTAGGGTCGTCTCGTGGGGCAGGGCCGCCCGAATGCTCGAAACGGCTTCGAAGACCGGTGCTAGATGCGAGAAGATCGCTGGATCATCCGCCTCCCGCAGGCGATTGAACTCGACCGGCCCCGTCAGTGCATCGAGCCGAGGTCCTTCTCCTTCCACGAACCACACGTCTTGACCGAGCGCGTGAGGAACCACCAGGATATCGGAGAACAGGATTGAGGCCTCGAAGCCGAAACGGCGAATGGGCTGAAGCGTGACCTCGGTGGCGAAAGCCGGATTGTAGCAGAGGTCGAGGAACGACCCGGCCTGCGCGCGAGTCTCGCGGTACTCAGGCAGGTAGCGTCCGGCTTGGCGCATCATCCAGGCGGGTGGTGGTGAGATCGCATCACCCGACAGCACTCGCAGGACCTTCCGATCCTCCGTCCTCCCCCCAACCATCGTGCGTTCCGATCCCGTCATTCTTGCTGGTGCCAAGCATACAGCCAAGCGTGCTCACGAGAAGCCGTCTCGTCCGGCCTCAGGTGCCGCCTTCCTACACACCCGGTTTTCTAAAGAGAAAAGAGACTCTTAGACTCTGTTTCTTCTCTTGGAGGCTGAGTCATGGGTTCGCAAAACCATCCACAAGTGGTCCCCACAGCCAAGCCGTTAAGAGGGTTTTAACGGATTGGCTCTAGTGTGATGCAATCGCGAGCCTTGTCAGGGGCTTGCTGGAGTAGGGAAGCGGTTTCGCATGAAATCGTCCCGGATTCTCCCATTTGCGCGTTCCGCCGAGTTCGACTCGATCGGTTGTTGACGCGGGAGTCGACAAGACAGCTGCCGCTTCCCCTGGACCGTTCCTGGAAGCCGGCTTATCCCCACTCATCGACTCCTTGGCTTTCAGCCTGGGGACAAACCGTTCGAGCATCTCGAGCTCGTATGCGGAAAGAGCGAAATCGCGATGAGTCGCAGCTACTTCCATCTTCATCTCGTGTCGGATTCGACGGGCGAGACGTTGATTAATGTCGGGCGCGCAGCTGCTGCCCAGTATGAAGGCGTATCTGCGATCGAGCATGTTTACCCGCTGGTACGATCGCGGGCGCAGCTAGAGCGGGTAGTGTCGGAGATCCAGGCGGCGCCGGGACTCGTCCTCTACACGCTCGTCGATGATGAGCTGACCTCACGGCTGGAAGAAGCATGCCGCGAAACCGGTTCGCCGACGCTCAATGTGTTGCAGCCGGTTCATGCGCTGTTGCGCTCTTATCTCGGCGCCAATTCGACGGCACGGCCAGGCGCCCAGCACATGCTCAATGCGGAGTACTTCAAACGTATCGACGCAATGAATTTTACGCTCGCGCATGATGACGGCAATCTGCCACCGAATATCGATGAGGCGGATGTCGTGCTTGTCGGTGTGAGTCGGACGTCGAAAACTCCGACTTCGATTTACCTCGCAAATCGTGGTTTAAAGACCGCCAATTTTCCGCTTGTACCGTCCATGCCGTTGCCTACGGCGCTTGCCGAGACTCGCAAACCTCTCGTGGTCGGATT
The DNA here is from genome assembly GCF_021352225.1 of Methylobacterium sp. C25. Classification (GTDB taxonomy): domain Bacteria; phylum Pseudomonadota; class Alphaproteobacteria; order Rhizobiales; family Beijerinckiaceae; genus Methylobacterium. The sequence continues at coordinate 1,132,516 of NZ_JAAUVI010000001.1, forward strand.
GATCGCGTCGCCAGAACGCATCGTCCACATACGGCAGAACCGTCTTCTCAGCCTCAAAGCTGACGATAACTCGATGTATATCGATCGCGAGGCTGTGGCTGATGAAATTGCTGCGTCACGCCGCCTATGCGCGAAACAACGTTGGCCGACCATCGATGTAACACGCCGTTCGATCGAAGAAACTGCAGCAGCTATTCTCGATCTTTATCGTGAGCATCGGCTCAAGTTCATTGCGACGTAAATTACCGATGTCAGGACAATTGCAGCCTTTGTGGCTGCCAAAATCTCCGCTGGTTCTGGCTTCCGGCAGTCGAACAAGAGCAGAGCTTTTAGCCAATGCCGGGCTTATTGCAGAGGTCATTAAGCCTGCTGTCAATGAACGAGCCATCGAAGCGGCGGGAACAGATCTGAATCCAATCGACCTTGCTTGCCGTCTCGCAAAGGCAAAAGCGAAAGAAGTTTCGGATCGTTATCCAGGTCACATTACGATCGGTGCAGATCAGGTTTTGGATGTCGATGGGACGGTTTTTCACAAAGCAGCGAATTTGGCCGAAGGTGCAAATCATCTGAACCTTCTGCAGGGGCGCAGCCACGCTCTCCACTCTGCGGTGGCCATCGTCACTGATGGGTCATCGGAGGTTTTTTATGACACCGCGCGGCTCACGATGCGCAGTCTCAGCTCAGAGGCAATCGCAGCCTACGTTCTTGCTGCTGGTGAGACTCGGGTAACGTCGAGTGTCGGGGGTTACCAACTCGAAGGGCTGGGTATCCATCTGTTCGAACGGATCGAGGGAGATCATTCGACGGTACTTGGACTGCCATTGCTTCCGCTGCTCGCGAAACTCCGCGCGATGGGCGTACTGGGAATCGGATGACGAAGGTCCAAAACTCCTATTCAGCGCACCATGATCATGATCATCCACCGGGTGCTCATCATCATCATGTACCGAAAGATTTCGGGCGAGCCTTTGCAATAGGCATTGGACTAAATTTCGGCTTTGTCGTTATCGAAGCTGGCTACGGCATTTTAAGCAATTCAGTAGCGCTTATTGCTGATGCTGGTCATAATCTATCGGATGTACTTGGGCTGGTTGCAGCTTGGGTTGCCTCGGTACTGGTAAGAAAACGTCCCAGTGTAAGGTTCACTTATGGGTTGCGAGGATCTTCGATCCTGGCTGCCCTGTTTAATGCTGTGTTCCTGTTGATTGCGACAGGAGCCATCATTCTCGAAGCTTTGCAACGCTTCTTTACGACTACGCCAGTAGCGGGGACGACCGTCATGGTCGTGGCGGCTATTGGCATCGCAATTAATGGTTTTACCGCTTGGCTTTTCGCTGCGGGCGGAAAAAACGATATTAATATTCGCGGTGCCTACCTGCACATGATGGCTGATGCAGTGGTGTCGTTGGGCGTGGTACTATCCGGATTTGTTATCCTCGTCACGGGGATCAATTGGATTGACCCGCTCGTTAGTATTGTCATCTCTCTGCTGATCGTCTGGACTACGTGGGGGCTTTTGCGAGATAGCTTAAGCATGGCGCTGTCTGCTGTACCGCCGGGGATTGATCCAGTTGCCGTAAGAGCAATGTTGAACGATCGTCCCGGTGTATCAACACTGCATGATATGCACATTTGGTCGATGAGTACTACCGAGATTGCGCTGACTGCACACTTGGTCACGGATCAAGAAACATTGAGCGCAGACTTTTTACGGGAAACTGCTCGAGAATTACGGGAGAGATTCGGCATCGTTCACGCGACCTTGCAGATTGAGCAACTTGGCATCGGTGATTGTACTCTGCCCACGGAGTGTGAAGGGTAATGCGGAAAGCTTTCGTTGTTGGCCACCCTATTGCTCATTCACGCTCGCCATTGATTCATGGCTATTGGCTGCAGAATCTTCACATCGAGGGTTCTTACGTGCGGATAGATATATTGCCCGAGGATTTCGATGCTTTCGTGCACGGAGTCGCTGAATCCGGGTTTGCTGGCGGCAATGTCACGATTCCGCACAAGGAAGCTGCGTATCGGTTGGTCGATAGGCTGACGCCGAGAGCGCAGAAAATTGGAGCGGTGAACACACTCGTGGTCAGTGAGGACGGCATCCTCGGCGACAACACCGATGCGCCGGGGTTCGTCGCTCATGTGGATCAGACCCTTGGGAATGACTGGCTGCGGCGATGCGGTGGGACCGTGTTGATTCTGGGAGCTGGCGGTGCCGCTCGGGCTATCGTTGCGGGGCTCGCAGAGCGAGGAGTTGACCGAATTCTGATTGCAAATCGCAGTCAGGATCGCGCCCGTTCCCTGATCGAAATTGAGCCTGAGCGGATCGAAGTGATCGAATGGAGCACTGTGCCTCAGGCGCTTCTTGAGACAGGGCTTCTCGTCAACACCACGTCACTCGGTATGATAGGTCACGCGCCACTGGACATATCACTCGATGCGCTACCGGCTACCGCAGCCGTAGCGGATATCGTTTATGCTCCTCTCGAGACGACACTTCTTAAAACAGCGCGTGCACGAGGTCTTGCGACTGTCGATGGTCTCGGCATGCTGCTCCATCAGGCGGTCCCGGGTTTCGAAGCATGGTTCGGAACTCGCCCACAGGTGACGCCGGAATTGCGTGATCTGGTCGTTGCTGATCTCTCTCGATGAATAAACCGAAAGCTCGCCGTAATCGGCCAAGGGTCGTTCTTGGACTCACTGGTTCGATCGGTATGGGAAAGTCCGCGACGGCGGCGCTTTTCGTGAAGCACGATGTTCCGGTTCACGATGCCGATGCGGCGGTTCACCGGTTGTACAATGCAGGCGGTGCGGCGGCAGAGGCAATTGGCCAGGCATTTCCGGGAAGTCTAAGGCCGGATGGCAGTGTGGATCGCGACCGGCTGCGTCAGATCGTGCTGGATCAACCTGAAAAGCTGCAAAGACTTGAGGCGTTGATCCATCCCCTGGTTGCAGAGGAAAGTCGTACTTTTCTCGCTCGATACGCGGAAGTACCACTCGTCGTTCTCGATATCCCTCTTCTGTTCGAAACTGGTGCCGAACGACATTGCGACGCAGTCTTTGTCGTCAGCGCTCCGCCCGAAGTGCAGCGGGCGCGTGTCCTTGCACGTCCTGGCATGACCGAGGCTGCGTTCGATGCCATCCTCGGCAAGCAGATGCCCGATGCTGAGAAACGAGCGCGAGCGGATTTCGTGATCGATACGAGTCTCGGTTTTGCTCGCGCTGAAGCTGAGGTCGTTGCTCTCATCGCGCGGCTGACCGATTCAGGCTAGGGTCGCTCACCTTCCATGCGAAACCCAAAAATATGCTGCGCGAAATCGTTCTCGATACCGAGACCACCGGCACGGATGCAAAGGGTGGCGATCGCCTGATCGAGATCGGCTGTGTCGAGCTGATCAATCACATCCGCACTGGCAAAACCTTCCATTGCTTCGTGAATCCTCAACGTGCGGTGTCGGAGGGAGCATTTGCAGTGCATGGTCTGTCCGACGCGTTTCTTTCGGACAAGCCGGTCTTTGCCAATATCGTTGACGCTTTTCTCGAGTTTTGTGGCGATGCGCGTCTGGTGATTCATAACGCGGCTTTCGACGTTGGCTTCCTGAACATGGAATATGCTCGGCTGAAGCCGTCTGCACCCCAGCCCATTCTTCTGGAAGATGTGGTGGACACGTTGGCGCTCGCACGACGCCGTCATCCGGGCGCAGCCAATAATCTCGATGCTTTGTGCAACCGCTACGGCATCGACAACACCAAGCGGACAAAGCACGGGGCTCTACTCGACGCAGAGATTTTGGCGGAGGTCTATGTCGAACTCCTGGGCGGCAAGCAGACGAGCCTCGGCCTCGCGACTATGGTTTCCGACACCGCCGAGTCCAGCGATGTGATGCTAGACATACCGGATGAAGGTTCTTCTGTTTCTATTCGACCAATGCGTAACCGCCTCACCGAAATCGAACGAGAGCGCCACATGACGTTCATCGCTACGCTCGGCGGTAATGCGATCTGGCGAAACTATCTCGGCGAAGAAAGCACGGACTGAGCAGCCCGACGGCTTCGCTGTCGTCGAGACTCCATATTGCATCGCAGCAATCATACTCCATATACCATCCATGTGGATGGCGGAGAGCTGATCGGATGCGGCAGGCAGTCTCGAAACCGGGCGATACAGAGAAAATTACGATCAATCTCGGGCACGTCGACCTCGGGCATATCGACCTTCTGGTTTCGGAAGGCGTCTATGCCAATCGCAGTGATTTCATACGCACTGCGATCCGCAATCAGGTTGAACGCCATGCCGACGTGACCCGGCAGTCGATCGCTCGAAAGAGCGTCGAGCTCGGGCTCAGGCATTATCGGCGATCCGAGTTAGAGGCCTTGCTCGCGGCCGGTGAGATGCTCGACATCCGTGTGCTCGGACTTGCGGTAATCGAGCCCGATATATCCCCGGAGCTCGCTCGGGCAACTATTGGATCGGTCGAGGTTCTTGGAAGCTTGCAAGCCAGTTTGGCGGTTCGCGAAGCATTGGCCGACCGGCTGCGCTGACACCTTCGTTGATACGGTCTTTTCTCGTTTGGTGTCAGGCGTGTCGCCCCCGTTTTTGTAGACTTTCGCGGAAAGCAATCCGATGACTGAACGCGGCTTCAAGATTCCCGATCTTGCCAGTCTTACAGAAGCCAGCCGACTCGTTCGTAATGGACGATTTGGCGAAGCCTCGGCGCTGATCCAACGTAACCTTTCTAATGTTTCGGAAGGAGCGGAAGCTGCGCGATCAGGCATCACGCAAGCAGATCGCCACGCTGCGATTTTGCCAGAGCGCTTCCGTGAAGGATTGGGGCAACTGTTTCGGGGTTTACGAGGACCTCTGGCCGTTAAAGGACTGAAAGGTTTCGAGTTTCACGGGCTACAGCCTGAACCCGAAAGTCATTCTGATGATCGGTTCGTTACGAGGAGTTTCAGCAACGCGGCAGGAGCTCGAGACTACAAGCTGTTCATTCCGACAGGTCATGCCGGTCCGCGGCCCCTCATGGTGATGCTGCATGGCTGTACGCAGTCGCCTGACGATTTCGCAAATGGCACGCGCATGAATGAATTGGCACAGCAGGACGGGATCTATGTCGCCTATCCGGAGCAGATTCGTGGTGCCAACGCACAGAAGTGCTGGAACTGGTTCGAGACCCGCGATCAAGGCCGTGAACATGGCGAGGCTGGTATCATTGCCGGACTGACACGGGCGATCATCGCAGAGCATGCGGTTGATCCATCCCGAGTCTACATTGCCGGATTGTCAGCAGGTGGTGCTGCAGCAGCCAATATTGCGCGTGCCTATCCTGATGTTTTTGCCGGTGTCGGCGTTCATTCTGGATTAGCGGCAGGTTGCGCCCGCGATCTTTCGTCCGCGTTGATGGCAATGCGTGCCGGGGCTCCGGGAGCTGAGCTACCCGGTGGTGGATCGGGTTTCGGCGCGACGCAGTCCATCCGTGTTCCCACCATCGTGTTTCATGGCAGCAAGGATACGACGGTAAACCCGCGCAATGGTGATGAAGTGCTGGCTCAAGCCGCTACTGCGAACCTATCCAGGAGCGTCGAAAGCGGTGCGCAACCTGGCGGCCATCGCTATACCCGCACGCTCTACCGAGACTTCGACGGCCGAGTGCAAGCCGAATCCTGGCGGGTTGACGGATCCGGACATGCTTGGTCCGGTGGGAGCGCGACCGGGAGCTACACCGATCCGCTCGGACCAGATGCCTCGCGCGCCATGCTCGATTTCTTCTTGCAGCACAGGCTTGGCGACAACTTGCAGCCATGATCCGTCAGGTTTTCGGCAGCACCGCGACGTTGTCGATCAAGCGGGTCGTGCCGAGATAGGCTGCCGTCAAGAGACGGGCAGGGCGTTCGACACGGATGACGGGAAGAAAGGTCTCGATATCGCGCAGTTCGAGGTACTGAACCGGCCCGAAGCCTGCTTTTTCTAAAGCTGCCATGCCTTTGCTGAGAAGCGGAGCCGCCATGCGGCCGTCAGCGAGCATAGCGGCACTCTCGACCAGTATGGAATGGAGGCGCGGAGCAATGTCACGCTCGACCTTGTTCAGATACCGGTTGCGCGAGGACAGTGCGAGGCCGTCCGATTCGCGGATCGTGGGCATCCCGGCGATGGAAACGGGGATGTCGAGATCACGCACGACCCGCCGGATCACCTGGAGCTGCTGAAAGTCCTTCTCGCCGAACAGGGCGACATCGGCCCGGGTCTGGTTGATCAGTTTCGTCACTACGGTGGCGACACCTGAGAAGTGGCCAGGCCTGACGTCGCCACACAGACCTTCGGATGGGCCCGTGAGATCGATCCGGCTGGAGAAGCCAGGCGGATACATGATCTCGGCACTGGGCAGATAAGCCGCATCGGCCCCCGTCGCCGCCAATGCAGCGAGATCGGCCTCAATGGTCCGCGGGTAGCGTGAAAAGTCTTCCGTTGGACCAAACTGCGTCGGGTTCACGAAAATGCTCGCCACGACCCGCTGGCCGAGCGTTCTGGCATGAGCGACGAGGGCGCGATGGCCCTCGTGCAGTGCTCCCATGGTCGGTACCAGTACGATCTGTTCGCCCCGGGCGTGCCAGGCATCAGCCTGCTCGCGCATCGCGGTGATGGTCTCGAGAACGGGGATGGCAGACAAGACGGCGGACTCCAGGTTCGCCGGCGGATGTAATCGCGAGGCTGCCGCTACGCCACCGCGTCCCAGGTCTCGGTGATCACCTTGCTTGCATGCGAGAGGCGCGCCCGCAGCACCACGTCACCTGGAGGAAGCGGGTTGGGTGGCCGGTACTCTGCATAGAGCCGCCAGCCGCCAGTCTGTGGCACCCGCTCTGTGAAGGGATCTACGAAGGCGCCGGCGCTCGCGGACAGGGCAACGTCCACTTGGGCCTTCGGATCGGTTGGCAGGCCTTCGCCTTCGAAATCGATCACATAAAGCCGACGTTGAGGACTGGGCGGGTTGGTCGGGCGTAAGCGCTCGGCTGATCCGATACGGGTCGAGACCACACGGGCTGGTGGGCTGCCGAGCAAGGGGACGGGCTCGGCCCCGACCGTCGTCAGGCCATAGGCCAGTTCGATCGCCTGACCTGGCGCCGGTTTGGCCGAAGGCACGAACGCAGCGACGATGTTGTCGGTGTATTCCTCGCGCGAGGGAATCTCGAAGAGCTGCACAGCCCCGGATGCGAAGACGGTGCTTCCCGATTCCGGTTTGACCCAGAGTCCCGGCCGATCCTCGTGGCGAGCCTGCACATCGAGATAGTCGGCGAAGCGCCGGTCCCGCTGGAGCAGGCCGAAACCCTTGAGAGGTGTTGCCTCGAATGCCGAAATCGCCGTGGATGCCCGTCCGTTGACGAGCGGCCGCCAGAGCCGATCGCCTTGCGTCTCGACCGAAAGGCCATCGGAATCGTGCACTTGTGGACGGAAGTCGTCGAAAGCTTCCGCGTTACGCGCACCGGCTCCGTTCTGCCCGTGCAGGAACATGCTGGTCAGCGGCGCAAGACCAAGCCGCGCGATCTCGCGACGAGGATGTAGCGAGGCCGTAACGGCTATATGCGCAGTCTCGCCTGGCGTGACCACGAAGCGATAGGCACCCGAGAGGCTCGGCCCGTCGAGGAGCGCCAGAACCGTGATCGTGACCTCGTCGCTGGAGGGTTCCACGATGCGGAAGGCCGTGAAGTCCGGAAACTCCTCTGAACCTGGTCCGAAGGTGTTGACGGCCACTCCCCGCGCCGAGAGGCCGTAAGTCTGTCCTCGACCGCGCAGCCGGAAATACGAGGCGCCGAGGAAGACCAGAAACTCCTCCTGCGCATCGGGCTTGGCAGCGTCGAAGGCGGTGTTCAGGCGAAAGCCGGCATAGCCGAGGGAGGTTGAAAAGGTGCGTCCCTGCAGGGTGGAGCCGAGATCGAACAGGCTCGAATCGTAGTCGAGTCGACGTGCGGTTCCATCCCGGGCCTGTATGAGGATGTCGACGCGCTTCTTCTGCAGGAACCCGCGATGGAACGGCTGCAGGGAAAAACGCCGGCCGACATGGATCGTCTTTTCAGGCCGGAAGGTAATGCGCTGATAGGCGTCGTAATTGAGCGCTGCGAGTTCCTGCGGCAGGTCTTCGGGAGCCGGGCGATAGGGCTCGGCGGCGAGCGTCCTGGCGCGCTCGATGAAGGCTTCGTAGCTCGCAGGAGCGTTGGTCAGAACGGAATCCTGACTCTGCGCCATCGTTCTGGCACCATTCAGGTCATAGGCACTAGGCAGGAACGTGCCCGCAACCGATGCGAGCGACGTTTGCAGCAATCCTCGCCGCGAGAAGCGAGTCTCCCGGGTCTCCTCTGTCCGGGTCGAAGCACTCTCGGGGCACTCGCGCATCCATCCTCCTGATCCGGGCGGGTGGTCCCGGTCTTCATCGAGAGCCCTCGCGACCCGCCATGTCTACCTCACCTTTGTCGCACGACGTGTCTGGGGTCGAGAGACCGGCTCCTAACGGTGCCGCGCGGCCTTCGTTCCTAATGCGGCGGCTGGCTCTTGCTATTCCGACTCTCGCCACGACAGCACTTGTTGCTTGGTTGGCTTTACGCACCGTCGGTGAGCCGACGGGTGCGCTGGCCTGGTCTGTGCTCGTCCTGTTCGTCCTGGCCATGGCTTGGCAGGTCTTCACTGCTTGGCAGTATCTCTACGGTTTCGGCGCTGCGCTGATGGGCGATCGTGTGAAGTCCGCCCTCGAACGGCGTTCGGAGACGATTGAGCCTCGTGCCACCGGCCTGTCACGTACGGCGGCTGTCATTGCAATTCATGCCGAGGACCCGATCGCTGTGTTCTCGGCCGTCCGCGTGATGGCGCGCTCGCTTCAGCGCGAGGGCGGTGACGGCTCCGATATCGACCTGTTCGTTCTGTCCGATACCCGCGAAGGCGCCATCAGCGCCGTGGAGGAACACGAATTCCAGCGCGCGCAAGCCTGGGCCCAGGCCGAAGGCCCTGGCATGCCGACGATCCGCTACCGTCGCCGCGACAAGAATTCAGGGCGCAAGGCCGGCAACATCGCCGAGTTCTGCCATAGCCATGGCGACGAGTACGACTTCATGATCGTGCTCGATGCCGACAGTCTGATGACCGGCGCCACCATGCGTCGGCTCGTCCGGCTGATGGAGGAGAATGCGCAGGCCGGTCTGATCCAGACCGTGTCCTATGCCGCCGGCCGTGACACGCTGTTTGCCCGCATCCAGCAATTTGCCGTGCGCCTCTACGCGCCGCTCAGCTTGCGTTGCCTGGAGACGTGGCAGGGTCCGGACGGTTCCTATTGGGGCCACAACGCCATCCTGCGTATCGCTGCTTTCGCAGAGAATGCCGAACTGCCGGTGCTGTCCGGCAAGGCACCTCTCGGCGGCGAGATCCTCTGCCACGACATCGTCGAGGGCGCGCTGCTTCGCCGGGCCGGCTGGGACGTACATCTTCTGCCGGAGATGGGTGGCACCTGGGAGGAGATGCCGACGAATCTGATCGATCTTCTCGGCCGTGACCGCCGCTGGTGCCAGGGCAACCTCCAGCACGGCCGTGTCGCGCCGATGAAGGGGTTTGGCTGGGCGAGCCGCTGGCACATGTTCGTCGGGATCCTGATGTATCTCGCCTATCCGGTCTGGGTCGCTTTCCTGGCGCTGGGTACGGTGCAGGCCATCAGGACAGGGGAACTCGGTCTCCTTGGCTATGGCCTCACTGGCGCGACTCCAGCCGCACATGCACTTGCTGCGCTCGTCCTCGCGGTGATGGCGCTGCCGAAGCTGCTCAGCCTCGGCCACGTGCTGGCCTCAGCACCCCGCCGCGCCGCCTTCGGGGGTACCGCTTCGCTCCTGAAGAGTGCGGCTCTCGAACAGGTGACCTGGGTGCTGCTCTGGCCGGTGATGGCGCTCTTCGCCTCTGGCGCCGTTCTGACGACCCTTGCTGGCCGCGTGGTCCGCTGGGATTCTCAAGCCCGCGACGACCGCCGCGTACCCTGGCGCGAAGCCTGCCGGCTGCAGGTCGATGCGATCGTCGTCGGCCTCGCGCTGACGGCTCTGCTGATCTACGCCGCCGATCCGTGGCTCGCGCTCTGGATGGCTCCCATCGCCTTCGCCTTGGTCGTCAGCCCAGCCCAGAGCGTCCTGACCAGCAGCACCAGCCTCGGCCTGCTCTCGAAGGCGCGCAGCTTGTTCCTCACAGAGGACGACACCGCGCAAGCCCGCGAACTCGCCGAACTCCACCATGACCGGCTTCCGACGCCGCCGGTGGCGGCCTCGGCCAAAGACGCACTCTGGATCCCTGCGGTGGACGCTTCTTCGCGCTAACGCGCACACTTGTGGCCAACGCAGTTGTGTCGATTCCGAAGACGGTTCTACGGTTTGTGGTCGAGCACCTCGATTGGGTTGGTGCGTTGCTTGACAGAGGGCTCGGCCGTCACCGAGCTGCTCTCCTTGTGAGCGGGCGCCGCCGGCTTGGGCCCTCCATTGCCGGTCTGGGCGGGAACCGTACCGGTGGCGAGTTCGAGACAGGTGACGGTCTCGACATAGGACGGAGAGCCGCCAGCCACCGCTTGTTTCGAGCACTGTGCCTTGGCGGAGGGGCTGAACTCACCCCAGCGACGCTTCAGTTCGTCACGCGCCGCACGCTCCGAGCGCAGGCAACCGTCCCGGCTTTCCTTTTCGCTCAGACCGAGCTGTGAGCCAGCCGACGACTGGCAGGTTTGGCTGACGTCGAGTTCCGGCGGCCCTTCGGCCATCGCGTGGCCGGCGAGCAGGGTCAGGCCAAGAGCGGCGCAGAGGTGAGGAATCGGGTTTCGCATCGTGTCGGCTCCGGTCTGTCCGACCCGACAACGCGCAAGAATCGAAAACGAAGCGCTGGTTCAGGCCTTTCCGCCATGCGCTGCCCACAAAGCCCGATCGAGATCACTGAACAGGTCGTCCGGATCTTCGATTCCGGTGGAGAGCCGCAGGAGATCGATCGGGCAAGGCGTGCCCGGGCCTTCCACAGAAGCTCGGTGCTCGATCAGGCTTTCAACGCCCCCGAGCGAAGTGGCGCGTTTCCAGAGTTTGACATTCGCTGCCGTGGCAATCGCAGCCGCTTCACCACCCGCTACCCGGATCGACAGCATGAAGCCGAACCCGTTTCGCATCTGCCGCGCGGCGACCTCGTGACCCGGATGCCCGGGCAATCCTGGGTAAAGCACCGCGCTCACATGCGGATGTTGGCTCAGACGGTCTGCCAAGATGGCGGCTCCCGCGGCTTGCGCCGCGGCGCGCAGGGAAAAAGTGCGCAGCGAGCGCATCAGGAGGTAGGCCTCGAATGGCCCGAGGATCGCACCCCAGCCGGCCCGGATCGTCGTGATTCGTTCCCAGATTGCGTCCGTCTTCGCGCATGCGAGCACGCCCGCAACGACGTCCGAGTGGCCGTTGAGGATCTTCGTGGCCGAATGCATCACGATATCGGCCCCGAGTGTCAGGGGCTGCGTATGGAAGGGCGAAGCTGCAGTTGAGTCGATTGCAAGTCGGGCGCCGGCGTCATGTGCCAGGGTGGCAACTGCAGCGATGTCGGCGATCGTCCAGAGCGGATTGCCCGGCGTCTCGATCCAGACAAGCTTCGTTTCACCGGGATGGATCGCGCTTCGGACGTTTTCTGTTGTTTCTGTATCGACGAAATCAACGGAAATCTGGAGTCGGAGGCTTTCCTGCTGCAGCCACCGCCGCAGCCCCCAATACATCACCCGTGGTGCAATGACATGAGCACCCGGCTCGAGGGCGCAGAAGACCGCTGCAGCCGCTGCCATGCCTGATCCGAACAGGAGCGCACCAGCGGCGTCTTCTAGCATCGCCAGAACATTCTCGGTTTCGCGCACGGTCGCATTGTCAGCGCGGCCGTAGGAGAATCCGGAACTGTAGGCATTGTCCGGATCACGCAGGAACGTCGTCGAGACATGTAACGGCGGCACCACGCCCTTCGTGATCGGATCGATCCGACCCATGGCCTGCGCGGCGAGCGTCCGCTTCGTGTAACCTTCCGATGGGCCTGCATCCGGATCGGGAGTCTGCGAGTTGGCAGGCATGATGTTTCTCCGGATCGCTGTCCAAGATGCCACCGTGCCTTGGGCGAAGTCGCAAAGCCACGCAACGACCGCGATTCTCCAAACCGATGGTCCAGCATGAGCAGTGGCATCGCGGTTCCTAAGCGCGCTGTGCTGCCACCACTCCCGCGCATCGCCGCCGCAATCCTACCAGTGGCGCTTGCCACGGCGGTCGGATCACTTTCCACCGGCTCGAATATCGAAGGCTGGTACGAGACGATCCAGAAACCCGCATTCAACCCACCGAATTGGGTGTTTCCGGTTGCCTGGACGATCCTCTACACGATGATCGCGATCTCGCTTTGGCGGCTGCTTGGTGCGCGCCCGGTGACGGGTCCGACCGGGCGGACTTGGTGGCTGGCGCTGGCCGCCTTCTTTGTCCAGCTTGCGCTCAACGCGGCCTGGACACCGGTCTTCTTCGCTGCCCACGCTCTCGGAGCTGGGCTCGTGGTCGCGCTCGCCATGCTGGTGATGGTGCTCTGGACGATCCGCCTGTCCTGGCGTCTCGACCGTACAGCGGCGTGGCTATTGGTGCCCTACGCGGCCTGGGTGACCTTCGCGAGCCTACTCAACGGGGCGATCTGGCAGATGAATTGATAGATGCGGAGCTGGTGCTCGCAAAATCTCGGTGGGTCTCAAGCCTCACGCGGCTTTCATCAGCCGATCGACGACACCCAGGATCTGCTCGTCCTTGTCTGTGCGCCTTGCACAGAGCCGGGCCACCATCAACGGAAGGTGCCAGGCCCTGATCTCGGCACGACCAAGACCGCTGGCACTGCGGTAGCAGCGCACGTACCAATCCGCGGCCAGCCCGCGCAGCCTGTCGGCTTTGCCTCCGCGATGTGCCGGTAGTCGCCCGTAGCGGATCATCAGTTCGGTGCGGGCGACGTCGCCGGCGGCACAGCCGGCACCGGCCTTCTGCCAGTCGATGAGAGCGAGGCCATCCGGTGTGCACAGCACGTTGCCGGGATGAATGTCGTTATGACAGAGCGCCACGCCACCAGGCAGTTGGTCGAGCGCGACGAGCGCCGCCTCGCGGATCACCTCCGGCACGCGGGCTTGGCCAATATCGTTGCGCAGGCGCTCGCGTTGGGCAGGCAGGTCTCCCGCCGTCTCGCCATGCATCGCGTACTGAATCAGTGCGAGCCGGCGCAAAGCCAGCATCATCCCGAGGGGATTTTTTGCATAGTGGCGCAGCATGGTCTCGCCATGCAGCCGCTCGAACAGGATGCCATGACGGCCATCCCGGCGCAGCAGCGCGATCGGCCGTGCCGCCGGTAGGCCGCGCTCATGGGCGAGAGCGGTTGCGCGGAATTCGTTTTCGATCGCGGAGGCCTCCGAGGGCTCCCGATAGAGCTTCAGGACCCGGTCGGTCCCGTGCAGAAAGACTTCGGAACTGAGGCCGGAACCGATGAGCACCGAGGCCGCTGGATCGTCGTCGGCAAGCATTCGGCGCGCTTTCGCCCTTCTGGTCCGGCCGGCGGCGTAGACGGGGTGGAGATTGGCGGCAAGCCGCGCGGACAGTACACCACCCGTGACTCGCGCTTCCTGCCTCCTTATGAGGGCGCGAGCATGGCCGGGGCGTGACGCGCATTCGGCCGATCCTGCGCCTGTTTCCAGACTCCCGAGCGACCCTGAAATGAGCGGCGTCAACGAGATCCGGTCGACCTTCCTCGACTACTTCGCGAAGGCTGGCCACACGGTGGTCCCCTCGTCTTCGCTCGTGCCGAAGAACGACCCGACGCTGATGTTCACGAATGCCGGCATGGTGCAGTTCAAGAACGTCTTCACCGGCGTCGAGAAGCGCCCCTACGTGACGGCGACCTCCTCGCAGAAATGCGTGCGCGCCGGCGGCAAGCACAATGACCTCGACAATGTCGGTTACACCGCGCGCCATCACACCTTCTTCGAGATGCTCGGCAATTTCTCCTTCGGAGATTACTTCAAGGAGCAGGCGATCACCCTGGCATGGGGGCTGATCACCAAGGAGTTCGGGCTGAAATCCGACCGATTGCTGGTCACGGTCTATGCCGACGACGACGAGGCAGCCGGCCTCTGGAAGAAGATTGCGGGCTTCAGCGACGACAAGATCATCCGCATCGGCACCTCCGACAATTTCTGGCAGATGGGCGATACCGGCCCCTGCGGCCCCTGCTCGGAGATCTTCATCGACCAGGGTCCGAGCCTGCAGGGCGGACCGCCCGGCTCCCCGGACGAGGATGGCGACCGGTTCCTGGAATTCTGGAACCTCGTCTTCATGCAGTACGAGCAGCTGCGCCCTGGTGAGCGCAACGCCTTGCCACGGCCCTCGATCGATACCGGCATGGGCCTGGAGCGCATCGCCGCAATCCTGCAGGGCGTGCATTCGAACTACGACACCGACCTGTTCCGCGCGCTGATCGATGCGGTGGCGCATGTGCTGTCGCGGGGGCCAGACGCTTCCAACGTCGCCTCCTATCGCGTCATCGCCGACCATCTGCGCTCGGTCTCCTTCCTGATCGCCGATGGCGTGCTCCCTTCCAATGAAGGTCGCGGTTACGTGCTGCGCCGGATCATGCGCCGTGCCATGCGCCACCTCGAGCTGCTCGGTGCGCGCGAGCCGGTGATGTTCCGCCTCGTGCCGACATTGGTGCGCGAGATGGGCCAGGCCTTCCCGGAACTGGTGCGCGCCGAGGCTCTGATCTCCGAGACGCTGCGTCTCGAGGAAACGCGCTTCCGAAAGACCTTGGAGCGCGGTCTCGCCATTCTCGATACAGAAAGCCAGGGCCTGACGAAGGGCCAGAACCTGTCGGGCGACACTGCCTTCACGCTTTACGACACCTACGGCTTCCCCCTCGATCTGACGCAGGACGCACTCAAGGGCCGTGGCATCGGCGTCGACACGGCAGCGTTCGACACTGCGATGGCGCGCCAGAAACAGGCGGCGCGGTCCGCTTGGAAGGGTTCGGGCGAGGCCGCGACCGAGACGGTGTGGTTCGATATCCGCGAGCGCAACGGCGCCACCGAGTTCCTCGGTTATGAGGCCGAGGAGACCGAGGCCGTCGTGGCCGCGTTGTTGCGCGACGGTGCCGAGGTCCAGACGCTCAAAGCCGGTGAGACCGGGTTGGCGCTGTTCAACCAGACGCCGTTCTATGGCGAATCCGGCGGTCAGGTCGGCGATACCGGTGCGATCACGGGGCCGGGCCTCAAGGTCCAGGTCACGGCCACCGAGAAAAAGCTCGGCGACCTCTTCGTGCACCACGTTACGGTCCAGGAAGGCATGCTGACCGTCGGCACGGCGGTACAACTCGTCGTCGATCATGGCCGCCGGTCGGCGATCCGCGCCAACCACTCGGCAACCCATCTGCTGCACGAGGCCCTGCGTCAGGTTCTCGGCGACCACGTCGCCCAGAAGGGTTCGCTCGTCGCGCCCGAGCGTCTGCGGTTCGACATCAGCCATCCGAAGCCGATCGAGGCGGAAGAGCTGCGCAAGGTCGAGGAGATCGCCAACGCGGTGCTGCTGCAGAACCGGCCCGTCGTCACCCGGCTGATGGCCGTGGACGATGCCATCGAATCCGGCGCTCGCGCGCTGTTCGGTGAGAAATACGGCGACGAGGTCCGCGTCGTCTCCATGGGTGAACCGGTGGATGACGAAGGCACGGTTCTCGAGAGGGGGCGCCTGTCAGACTTCTCGATCGAGCTCTGCGGCGGCACCCATGTCGCGCGCACTGGCGATATCGGCCAGATCACCGTCCTCGGCGAAAGCGCGGTCGGTGCCGGCGTGCGCCGCATTGAGGCCATGACCGGCCATGGTGCGCGTCGTCATCGCGCTGAAGAAAGCCGCACGCTCGGTCATCTCGCCGGCCTGCTCAAAGCGCCGGTGGTCGACGTCCCCGAACGGCTCGCGGCCCTGATCGAGGACCGCCGCCGATTGGAGCGAGAGCTCACCGACACCCGCAAGAAGCTGGCGATGAGTGGTGGCGCGAGCTCCGGTGGCGGCAGCGACGATGGAATTCGCGACATTGCGGGCGTGAAGCTGATGGCCCGCGTGGTTGAGGGCGTCGAGATGCGCGATCTCAAGAGCCTCGCCGACGAAGGCAAGACCCGCATCGGCTCGGGCATCGTCGCCATCGTGGGTGTCGCGGCAGACGGGAAGGCCGGCCTCGTCGTCGGCGTCACCGAGGATCTCGCCGAGCGCTATGACGCTGTCAGCCTCGTGCGCGCCGGTGCCGGGCACCTCGGCGGCAAGGGTGGCGGCGGTCGCCGCGACATGGCCCAGGCCGGCGGCCCGAACGGAGCTGGTGCCAGCGCGGCTCTGGAAGCGATCATCGAGGCGCTGAAGACGGCTTAGCCTCGGCGAAGGCCCGTCGACCGGGCTTGGCCGGACCGGGCCCCGAAACTCTCGACGCGGCCGTTCGTCCGAAAGACACGGGCCTGTTCGTGGTGGACCTCGTCCGTCACCAACCCGTCCCGGCGCTGGTTTGGCCGATGGGCTCTCTCCTGTGCGGCCAAGGCGGCTTCGGTCTGTTGTTCCAACGCGTTGCGATTCATCACGGGTCCCCCAACCGAGCGTCTCACTTGGAGTGGTTAACGCGCGAACAGTTGATCGGATCGGTCCTCGAGCCTCGGCTTCGGTCGGGAGAGACCGTGAGCCGAGCAGCCATTTTCGTGCGTGGGCTTCGAATCCCGGCCCTGCTGTCATATCCCTTTCACCGCGCCGCATGAGAGGAGGGCAGACCATTGCCTGCCTCGGAGGCCGGCAAAACGACGGGTGACGATCATGGGCCATCGTAAGGCAACGGGCTTCGCAATCCTCTGTGTGTTGGCTCCACTTCCGGCCATGGCGCAAACGGCGACGAACCTCACGGCCCTGAAAGGGCTCGCGCCCGTCAGTACCCTGCTGAAGACTCCCGAGGGCGAGGCGGCTCTGAAGGCGAACCAGGAGGTGACGACCGGCATCCAGACAGGCACGCTGAAGCAGCCGATCCTGCTGCCCTTCGCCGAGCAGCAGCAACTCGCGCTGCGCGACGCCTTCATCACCGATGGCAACGCCACGGAACTCACCGATGGCCTCGGCAGCAGTCTCGCCGCGGTCTATCAGTCCAAGGCGCGCTACGAGACTCACAAGGACTTCACGAGCATCTCGAAGGCCGTGGCCGATCTGATCGGCTACACCAACAACGTCACGAAGTCGGATTCGAACTCGGGCAAGTACTTCTTCGCCAACGCCACCAAGAACGGCAAGGATGCCGTTTCAGCGGAGGCCTCCGCAATCTACACTGCCAATGGCGGGACCGCCGATATCTTCGGCAAGGCCTATGATCGGCCCGCCGGCAGCACTGGCGCCGATGCGTATGGCAATTCACGCCCGTTCCAGACCGATCCGACGCTGCTGGCCTATCGGGGCAACGACTATTTTGGGAAGGCCTCGCACACGATCGACTGGCTGCGCGGGCCGAGCCAGAACCTGACCGACAGCCCCTCCTATCCGAGTGGCCACACCACCTACGGCTACACCGAGTCGCTGCTCCTCGCGATACTGGTGCCGGAGCGCTACCAGCAGATGGTGACCCGCGCTGCCGAGTACGGCAACAACCGCATCGTGATCGGCGCGCATTACGCCATGGATGTGCTCGGCGGCCGCGCCACGGCGACTCATGCTCTGGCCCACCTTCTGGCGAACGATCCGGCCTATGTCGGGCAGCACCGCAAGAACCCGGCCGTGATCAATGCCATGGGCCAGACCGAGGGCGAGCCCGTCGTCATTACCGACTACCAGGCATCCCTGAAGACCGCGAAAGCCGAGCTGACCACTTTCCTCTCGGCAGCCTGCGGCGGCACCGTTGCATCCTGCGCGACCAAGGACGACGGCCGATTCAAGAACGCGACCGCCAACAAGGCCTTCTACGACGTCACCCAGACCTATGGCCTGCCGGTGGTCCACAAGGATGCGGCGGGACGCGCGGTGGATGTCGGCAAGGTCGCCCCGGAAGCCGGCTATCTGCTGACGTCAGCTTTCCCGTCGCTCTCGCTTGACGAGGCTAACGCGATCCTCACCGAAACGCTCGGACCAGGCGGCGGCTTCCTCGATGACGGCTCGGCCTTCGGCGTCTACTCGCGGCTCAACCTCTACGCAGCTGGCGGCAAGGCCGCAGCGCTCTCCGCATCGAAGGGATCGGCGCCTTCGAACCGCTAATCCAGCCGCCAGGCGATCGGAGCGAGCCCGTGCTCTGTCAGCCAGGCATTAGCTTTGGCGAAGGGCCGCGAGCCCGGGAAATCCCGGGCCCGATTGAGAGGCGATGGATGGCCGGAGGCGATCACGCCGTGCCGGCGCGTGTCGATCAGCGCTTCGCGAGTCCGTGCCTGTGCTCCCCAGAGCAGGAAGACGGACGGGCTCTGCCGGGCCGAGACCGCGGCCACCGCCTCGTCGGCGAGGCGTGACCAGCCGAGCCGTAGATGGGCGCCAGCATTGCCGGCTTCTACGGTGAGCGCCGTGTTGAGAAGGAGCACGCCTTGCTCGGCCCAGGGTGTGAGGTCGCCGGAATGGAAGACCGGCTTCTCGCCAGCCGTGGCTTCGACGACCTCGGCGAGGATGATCTTGAGCGAGGCCGGCAGCCGGCGCGGGCCGACATAAGAGAAGGCGAGCCCGTTGGCATCGCCCGGCGTCGGGTAGGGATCCTGCCCGAGGATCACGGCCTTTACCTGGTCGAGAGGCGTCAGGCTCAGGGCCCGGAAGATGTTTTCAGGGGCAGGCAGCACCTGTGCGCCGCCTGCCGCGCAGGCATCGACCTTCCCCGCCACCGCATCGGCACTCCCATCGGAGAAGAAGGGCAGCGCAAGCCAGGGCGAAGTGCCTTTGCGGAAAGCCCGGAGCGCGTCGGTAACGGGAGTGTCGGTCATGCGGCCTTCCGAACGGAGCGGCGGCATGGCCGCACTATGGAGTCGTCACGATCCGGCCGCCGGGTACAGGCGGGAGCGGAGAATGACTGGCGATATAGTCGATCACCGCATTGGCCAGCAGCATTCCGTCCGTCGTGCCGATCAGGACCCGGCCCTCTCGCAGCATCCCGTAGCCGTTCCCACCATCCAGCATGAAGTTGTTGGCGGCGACCCTGTAGGAACGAGCATCGTCGAGCGGCTGTCTGCCGACCATCGCCGAGGCAACACGGGCTCCGAGCTGTCGACTCGGATCGAGCGTCACGTCGAGACCCGAGACCTGTAGGAAGCGCCCGGCGAGCCGACCGTAATCGGCGAAGCCATTCTCCAGGGCTGCATGAAGAGCACGTCCTGGGATCTCCACCAGCACCGTCGTGTTGCCGAAGGGAAGTTCGGTGAGGATGTCGCGGCGGGTCAGCGTGGTGCCAGCGGGATAAAGCCGGTTTCCTCGAATGCCGCCGCCGTTCATCAGGCCAATCTCGGCGCCGGTCTGCTCACGAACCGCATCGGCGACGAGATCGCCGAAGCTCGCTTCACGGGCGCGGACGGAAGAGATCCGGCTGTCGAGCGCGCCGGTCGTGACGCCGACCGGCACGTCGAGCTGCCGGGACAGCTCGCCTTCGAGACGGGTTACCAGCGCGAGCGTTTCGGGATCGGGGGTCACCGACCTCGTGTCGTGGATGCGAAAACTCGGATGCCAACGCATCCGACGCGAGGCGCCTTCTCCCGTGATGGCGAGGGTGACGTCGATCGCCGTGACGTAATGCGCATCGTGACTCGATTCCGCGAGCACAGTCTGGCCGTCGTAATGGACCATCAGGTCGTGATCGTGACCCGAGAGTAGGATGTCGACGATGCGGCGAGCGACGATCGTGTCGTCCACCGGACGCGCCGTATGCGCGACGCCGACAATCAACTCCGCACCGTTCGCCCGGAGAGCTTTGGCCTCTCGCTCCAAGGTCTCGATCTCGGGACCGAAGCGGAGATCCTTGGATTGCGATTTTTCCGGCGTCGAGGCGAGCGCGATGCCGACAATGCCGACCTTCACACCGCCGAGCGTGACGATCTCATGATCCTTGATGCCCGGCAGGGGCCTGTCGTCGTGATCGCGCAGATTGGCGGCAAACCAGGGAAAGCGCGCCTCGCGTAGTCGCTCGGCGAAGGTATTGGGGCCGAAATCGAACTCGTGATTGCCCGGCACGAAGACGTCAGGCGGCGCGAGATTGTGGAGCGCGATGATGTGGGCACCCTTGTCGAAGCCCGACATCAGCGAGGGCGAGAGGCAATCGCCGGCATGGCAATAGAGCACTGGTACGCCGCGCGCCCGTTCGGCCTTCACCACGGCATTCAGCCGGGCAAAGCCGCCGCGGCCCTCGGCCTCGCCCATCAGGTAGATGTCGTTGACGAGGACGAGCGTGAAGGTCGGGCTCCTCGCGTCTGGGCGATCCCCCTGACCCGAGGCGGCGCTGGCCCTCAGGGTAACGGCGGCGGCCAGGCCGAGAGTCTCACGGCGATTGGGTGATGGAGCCATGGCTCACCGTTAAGCGGTTCCGGTAACGCAGGAACGACGGCTGGATCGGCAAGCGGTCTCGTTTCGTGAAACGGTGCGGGGACGGCATGACACGCTGGTCTCCCGGCCGTTTTCGCGCGATGTCTGCTCGGACCGTGTGAAGCATCATGGTCGAGGCCGGTCCATGCGGCAGGGCGCCCGGCTTGGCGCGAAGCCTGCCTGTCTATAACCGGTCCAGGGTGCCTCGTGTCGACCTTCACCGTCCGGGGACTGGAAGCCGTGACCGGAACCGTGATGAACGAGCGTGTCGAGCCTGAAAGCCTGCAGCCGAGCAGCCCGGTCTCCGTGCCGGTCGCTCCGGCGGCCATGCCGCCGGACCATCCGCTGGCAAAGACGGGCCGAGTCGGCGTGCTCCTGATGAATCTCGGCACGCCCGAGGCCACCAGCTACTGGCCGATGCGCCGCTACCTCAAGGAGTTTCTGTCGGATCGTCGCGTCATCGAGGTGCCACGACTGATCTGGTGGCCGCTCCTGAACCTCGTCATCCTGTCGAAGCGCCCCGGCCCGAAGGGCAAGGACTACGACAGCATCTGGAACAAGGAACTCGACGAAGGCCCGCTCAAGACCATCACCCGAGGCCAATGCGAGAAGCTGCAGGCGGCGATGGGCGACAGCGTGCTCATCGACTGGGCGATGCGCTACGGCAAGCCCGAGGTCTCGGTGCGGATCCAGGCCCTGCTCGACGAGGGCTGCGACCGCATCCTGCTGGTGCCGCTCTATCCGCAATATGCTGCCGCGACGTCGGCAACGGCCTGCGACCAGGCCTTCAAGGCGCTCATGCAGATGCGCTGGCAGCCGACGGTGCGGGTCTCGCCGCCCTATCACGACGACCCGGTCTATATCGGCGCGATGGCCGACTCGATTCGTGAGGGTCTGCAGACCCTCGATTTCGAGCCCGAGGTCATCCTCACCTCGTTCCACGGGGTGCCCAAAAGTTATCTACTGAAGGGCGATCCCTATCACTGCCAGTGCCTCAAGACCGGCCGACTGATCCGCGAGCGGCTGGGCTACTCGTCAGAGCAGATGCGGGTGACCTTCCAGTCGCGATTCGGCAACGAGGAGTGGCTGAAGCCCTATACCGACGAGACGGTTATCGCCCTGGCCAAGTCAGGCGTGAAGCGCATGGCTATCGTCGCGCCCGGCTTCACCGCGGATTGCCTTGAGACGCTCGAGGAGCTCGACGGCGAGAACCGCCATTACTTCGAAGAGAATGGCGGTGAGCACTACGCCTTCATCCCCTGCCTCAACGATTCCGATCTCGGCATGCGAGTGATCGAGCATGTCGTCAGGCGGGAATTACAGGGCTGGATCTGAGCGTCCGCATCCAGCAGCGTCAGCGTGTTGGCCCTGAATCGCTTCGCTGCAATCCTGATGATGACGGTCAAGGCCGCCGATCAGACCCGTTCCAAATACCCGCTAACCCCTTGCTGCGATTCCTTCGCCGGCATTCCGAATCCGCGGAACCGTCGCCTTGCGCAGGCCCGCAGTGCCATGCTACGGCCACCGCGCGCTGGAGGGGGGGTGTCGTCACTCGCCCGGACTGACGGCGCATCCCCTTTCTCCCTCGGTTCACCGAGCCGCCGCCTTCCATCGACGGTGGTCACGCTCGGAAGAGACTGAAGGGCACGAAAACGAAGAGAGCGACGGGTGGCGCAGAACGGTTCCGAAGGTGCTCTGGTCTCCGGTGTGGCAGGCCGCTACGCCCTCGCGCTGTTCGAATTGGCGCGCG
The DNA here is from genome assembly GCF_021352225.1 of Methylobacterium sp. C25. Lineage (GTDB taxonomy): Bacteria > Pseudomonadota > Alphaproteobacteria > Rhizobiales > Beijerinckiaceae > Methylobacterium. The sequence goes on from NZ_JAAUVI010000001.1 coordinate 1,154,837, forward strand.
ACGAGAACCAGGTCGACGACGTCTCTCAGAACCTCGATCGGTTCGAATCCCTCTACAATGACAGCGACGATCTGCGTCGGCTCGTGAAGAGCCCCGCGTATTCGGCCGATCAGCAGGAAGCCGCGATCGTGGCCGTCCTGTCCAAGGCCGGTATCGGCGGTCTTGCCGCGAACTTCGTCAAGCTGGTCGCTTCCAACCGCCGGCTTTTCGCCCTGCCCGACATGATCCGCGGCTATCGCGAGAAGGTCCGCGAATCGAAGGGCATCGTGCGCGCCGAGGTTCGGGTTGCCGAGAAGCCCTCTGAGGCTCTGCTCAAGGACATCGAGCAGACCCTGCGCGAGGTTGCCGGCTCCGAGATCCAGCTCGATCTCAAGGTCGATCCGAGCCTGATCGGCGGCCTCGTGGTCAAGATCGGCTCGCGCATGGTCGATGCCTCGCTGCGTACCAAGCTCAACGGAATCCGCCTCGCCATGCATGCTGCCCACTAGGGCGTTGCAGGCGGCTCACTGACTTCGCGACAGACGTCCGACACTTTCAAAGAAGGCCCGACGATGGACATCCGCCCCGCCGAGATCTCCGCGATCCTCAAAGAGCAGATCAAGAACTTCGGCGAAGCCGCCGAGGTCACCGAGGTCGGGCAGGTGCTCGCGGTCGGTGACGGCATCGCTCGCATCTACGGCCTCGACAAGGTCCAGGCCGGCGAACTCGTCGAGTTCGAATCAGGTGCGAAGGGCATGGCCCTCAACCTCGAGCAGGACAATGTCGGCGTCGTGATCTTCGGCTCCGACCGTGAGATCAAGGAAGGCCAGACCGTCAAGCGCACCGGCGCCATCGTGGACGTGCCGGTCGGCAAGGGCCTGCTCGGCCGCGTGGTCGACGGTCTCGGCAACCCGATCGACGGCAAGGGCCCGATCCAGTCCACCGAGCGTCGCCGCGTCGACGTGAAGGCCCCGGGTATCATTCCGCGCAAGTCGGTGCACGAGCCGATGGCTACCGGCCTCAAGGCCGTCGACGCGCTGATCCCGATCGGCCGCGGCCAGCGCGAGCTGATCATCGGCGACCGCCAGACCGGCAAGACCGCGATCGCCCTCGACACGATCCTGAACCAGAAGCCGCTCAACCAGTCGAACGACGAGGGCCAGAAGCTCTACTGCGTCTACGTCGCCATCGGCCAGAAGCGCTCCACCGTCGCCCAGTTCGTGAAGGTCCTCGAGGACCAGGGCGCCCTGGAATACTCCATCGTCATCGCCGCCACGGCCTCTGACCCGGCCCCGATGCAGTTCATCGCGCCGTTCTCGGGCTGCGCCATGGGCGAGTACTTCCGCGACAACGGCATGCATGCCGTGATCGTGTACGACGATCTCTCCAAGCAGGCCGTCGCCTACCGCCAGATGTCGCTGCTGCTGCGCCGCCCGCCGGGCCGCGAGGCTTATCCCGGCGACGTGTTCTACCTCCATAGCCGCCTGCTCGAGCGCGCCGCCAAGATGGGTGACGCTGCCGGCAAGGGTTCGCTCACCGCGCTCCCGGTCATCGAGACCCAGGCAAACGACGTCTCGGCCTACATCCCGACCAACGTGATCTCGATCACCGACGGCCAGATCTTCCTCGAGACCGACCTGTTCTACCAGGGTATCCGCCCGGCGGTGAATGTCGGCCTCTCGGTGTCGCGCGTGGGCTCCTCGGCCCAGACCAAGGCGATGAAAAAGGTCGCCGGCAAGATCAAGGGTGAGCTCGCCCAGTACCGCGAGATGGCCGCCTTCGCGCAGTTCGGCTCGGATCTCGACGCCACCACGCAGAAGCTCCTGAACCGCGGCTCGCGCCTCACCGAGCTCCTGAAGCAGCCGCAATTCTCGCCGCTGAAGATGGAAGAGCAGGTCGCTGTGATCTATGCCGGCGTGAACGGCTATCTCGACAGCCTGCCGGTCTCGAAGATCCGCGCTTTCGAGGACAAGCTCCTCGAGACCCTGCGCTCCAAGCACCAGGACCTGCTCAACGCGATCCGCGACTCGAAGGACCTGTCCGACGACAGCGCCGGCAAGCTGAAGAGCGTCGTCGAGAGCATCTCCAAGTCGCTCGCCTGATCCGACTTCGGCCAATGGCGGGCGTGTTCACGCGCCCGCCTTCGACGTGACGCTCGCGAGAGACCGGAAATTTCCCGATGCCGAGTTTGAAGGATCTGCGGAATCGCATCACTTCGGTGAAGTCGACGCAGAAGATCACCAAGGCCATGCAGATGGTCGCTGCCGCCAAGCTGCGGCGCGCCCAGAATGCTGCCGAGGCCGGCCGCCCTTACGCTGAAAAGATGGCCGCGACGCTCGGCAATCTCGCCGGCAACCTTGTGGGTGGCGTCGGCGCGCCGAAGCTGCTCTCGGGCACCGGTGAGGACAAGACGCACCTCCTCGTCGTCTGCACGGCCGATCGCGGCCTGTGCGGCGCCTTCAACTCGTCGATCGCACGACTCGCTGCACGGCAGGCCCGCGATCTGCAGAGCCAGGGCAAGACGGTGAAGATCTTCACCGTCGGCAAGAAGGGCTACGACCTGCTTCGCCGCCAGTTCCGCGCGGAGATCATCGAGAACATCGATATCCGCGGCACCCGCCCGGTCGATTACGAATTCGCCTCCGAGATCGCGGAAAAGATCATCGCGCGTTTCGAGAATGGCGAGTTCGACGTTGCGACGCTGTTCTATTCCGCCTTCCGGTCGGTGATCTCGCAGATCCCGACGGCGCAGCAGCTGATCCCGGCCGAGCTGCCCGAATCCGATGGCAAGACCACGACAGGCGCTTCGGCCGATGCGGCTCTGGAATTCGAGCCGAGCGAAGAGGCGATCCTCGAAACGCTGCTGCCGAAGAACCTGACCGTGCAGATCTACAAGGCACTCCTCGAGAACGCGGCTTCCGAGCAGGGCTCGCGCATGAGCGCCATGGATTCCGCCACCCGCAACGCGGGCGAGATGATCAAGAAGCAGACGCAGATCTACAACCGGACGCGTCAGGCCATGATCACCAAGGAACTCATCGAGATCATTTCGGGCGCGGAAGCGCTCTGACCGCCACTTCGTAAGGACAATCGCACCATGGCGAACACCGCTTCCCCGGCCAATTCCAAGGGCCGCATCACCCAGGTCATCGGCCCCGTGGTCGACGTGCAGTTCGACGGCCACCTGCCGGAGATCCTGAACGCGCTCGAGACCAAGAACCAGGGCAACCGCCTGGTGCTCGAAGTCGCCCAGCAGCTCGGTGAGAACACCGTGCGCTGCGTGGCCATGGACACCTCAGAAGGTCTCGTCCGTGGCCAGGAGGTCGAGGATACCGGCGCGCCGATCAAGGTGCCGGTCGGTCACAACACGCTCGGCCGCATTATGAACGTCATCGGCGAGCCGATCGACGAGGCCGGCCCGATCGAGACCCAGACCTTCCGCGCGATCCACCAGCCGGCTCCGGAATACACCGACCAGTCGACCGAGTCGCAGATCCTGGTCACCGGCATCAAGGTCGTCGACCTGCTCGCCCCCTACGCCAAGGGCGGCAAGATCGGCCTGTTCGGCGGCGCCGGCGTCGGCAAGACCGTGCTGATCATGGAGCTGATCAACAACATCGCGAAGGTGCACTCGGGCTACTCGGTCTTCGCCGGCGTCGGCGAGCGCACCCGCGAGGGCAACGATCTCTACCACGAGATGATCGAGTCCAAGGTCAACAAGGACCCGAAGGAGAACAACGGCTCGGCCGAGGGCTCCAAGTGCGCGCTGGTCTATGGCCAGATGAACGAGTCGCCGGGCGCCCGCTCGCGCGTCGCTCTGACCGGCCTCACGGTCGCCGAGCAGTTCCGCGACGAGGGCCAGGACGTGCTCTTCTTCGTCGACAACATCTTCCGCTTCACGCAGGCGGGCTCCGAGGTGTCGGCGCTTCTCGGGCGCATCCCCTCCGCGGTGGGCTACCAGCCGACGCTGGCCACCGACATGGGCGCCCTTCAGGAGCGCATCACCACCACCACCAAGGGCTCGATCACCTCGGTGCAGGCCATCTACGTGCCGGCCGACGACTTGACCGACCCGGCGCCTGCCACGTCGTTCGCCCACCTGGACGCGACCACCACGCTTTCCCGCTCGATCGCCGAGAAGGGCATCTACCCGGCGGTGGATCCGCTCGACTCGACCTCGCGCATGCTCTCCCCCGCCATCCTCGGCGAGGAGCATTACGACGTCGCCCGCCGCGTCCAGCAGACCCTGCAGCGCTACAAGGCGCTCCAGGACATCATCGCGATCCTGGGCATGGACGAGCTTTCCGAAGAGGATAAGCTGACGGTGGCGCGCGCCCGCAAGATCGAGCGCTTCTTCTCGCAGCCCTTCTCGGTCGCCGAGGTGTTCACCGGCTCGCCGGGCATCCAGGTCCCGCTGGAAGACACCATCAAGGGCTTCAAGGGCCTGGTGAACGGCGAGTACGACGACCTCCCCGAGGCGGCCTTCTACATGGTCGGCACCATCGAGGACGCCAAGGAGAAGGCGAAGAAGCTCGCCAAGGACGCCGCGTAAGCGGCTCTCCCTCCCGTTCGCGGGAGGGTCCAGGACGGGGCGGCGCTATCGCCCCACCAACCTCCATCCTCCTCCCCGACCGGGGGAGGAGCGCTGCGCATCCGGGACCTGAGATCCGATGGCCACCTTCCACTTCGATTTCGTCGGACCCGAGCGGACCCTGTATTCCGGCGAGGTTCAGGCCGTTCAGCTCCCCGGCACCGAGGGCGAGATGACCGTGCTGCCGAAGCACGCGCCCGTCCTCACGACGCTGAAGGTCGGCGTGATCACCGTCACCGAGACCTCGGGCCACGGCAAGCGAATCTACGTGCAGGGCGGTTTCGCCGATATCGGACCTGAGGCCGTCACGGTCTTGGCCGAGCGCGCCGCGCCGATCGAGGAAGTGAACCCGGCCATGCTCGACAAGGAGATCGAGCAGGCCGAACTCGAGCGTGACGCCACCACCGATCACGCCAAGCGCGAGCAGATCAACGCGCAGATCGTCCAGCTCCAAGAAGCCAAAAAGGTCCTGGACTTCTAAGACCGCGACAGGGCCTCACGCGCCCTTGCCACATTCCGAACCCGCGCCGCCAACCTGCGCGGTGATGGTGAAGGCCTTCGAGGCAATCTCACGGCCTCGCGCCATCACGCGGATGGTCCAAGCGCCCTCTGCCAACTCCCACGGCTTCTCGAAGGTGAAGCCGATATGGCTGAGCCCTTCATCCAGCACGTAGCTCGGGAAAGCGTCGATGCGGCTCGTCGCACCGTCGTCACGGGTGAAGAGCGGGTGCAACGCCTGCACCTCGACCTTGCGCGGCAGCGCTGAATCCCCACTGCGCAACCGGATGGTCATGCCGAAGCTGCGGCAGAGCCTCGCCTCGATGCGATCCGTACGCTCGCCGTAGCGGACCCCATTCATCGGCTTCGCTGCTTCGAGCCCGCTGCCCCCGTCTCCCGATATTGCTCGATCCGTGCGTCCGCTGACGACGCCCCAATCGACGATTTCGGCCGTGACCTCGGCCCGCGCCGGGCTGCCTCCGATGAGCAGGCCGACGAGGCCTGGAAGCCAGGGAAAAAGCCGCATGATCGATCTCCGGCCAGTGTCCGCAGGCTCCTCTCCTGGCATCGGCGGCCGAGCACAGCCAAGAGCCGGAGCACACCCAAAGAACCATGCCGGGAAAATGAATGCAGAATATCTCGACATTCCTCGGCAAGCGGCGCTGAGTGGCATCCAGCGGCCGTCGAGCCGCACCGACAAAAAGACTGTTCTTGGAGGTCCAGATGCCGCGACGCCTCGTCCCCTATGCCGCCCTCGTACTCTCAACCGCATTCCTCGCTGGCGCCGCATCGGCCCAGGAGGTGAAGCGAACCGATCTCGGCCGTTCGCCGCTTGATGGCGACGCGAAAAAGGAGATCGTGGTTCAGCTCGTCGAGATCCCCCCGGGCGCCACCTCGCGCCGCCACTTCCACAATGGCCAAGAGGCCTTCTACGTGCTGGAAGGCGGCAAGGTGCAGCTCTCCGGCAAGGAGCCAATCGACCGGGCAGCGGGTGAGCACGGGATCAACCAGCGCGAGGTCCCGCATGCCGGATACACCAATGTCGGAGACAAGCCGCTGAAGATCCTCTCCGTCTACATCGTCGACAAGGACAAGCCGCTGCAGGTGCCGGTGCCGTAGGCGCCGATCGACGCTCACAGCCACATGTCATTCCGGGTTCGCAGATGGTGACCCGGAATGACAGTCCAACGACGTCTACCGGTTGACATGCCTCTTGCGCGATAAGAACAAAAAGGGTACAAAATCTCCATTCGGCGCTGCATTGAGAACGCCGCCCTCCCCATGCATAAGGATGCCGACCGATGGCCCAGGCCGCGCTGAAGATGGTGGAACCCACGATGGCGATCGACAAGGACAAGTCGAAGGCGATCGACGCCGCTTTGTCCCAAATCGAGCGAGCTTTCGGCAAAGGCTCGATCATGCGGCTCGGCAAGAACGACAAGGTGGCGGAGGTCGAGACCGTCTCCACCGGATCGCTCGGCCTCGATATCGCACTTGGCGTCGGCGGCCTGCCGCGGGGACGCGTCATCGAGATCTACGGACCTGAATCCTCGGGTAAGACGACGCTCGCCCTGCACACCATTGCCGAGGCTCAGAAGAAGGGCGGCGTCTGCGCCTTCGTCGATGCCGAGCACGCCCTCGACCCGGTCTATGCGCGCAAGCTCGGTGTCCAGCTCGACGACCTGCTGATCTCGCAGCCCGATACCGGCGAGCAGGCTCTCGAGATTACCGATACGCTGGTGCGTTCCGGCGCGATCGACGTGCTCGTGGTCGACTCGGTGGCCGCGCTGACGCCGCGCGCCGAGATCGAGGGCGAGATGGGCGACAGCCAGCCTGGCCTCCAGGCCCGCCTGATGTCCCAGGCCCTGCGCAAACTCACCGGCTCGATCTCGCGCTCCAAGTGCATGGTGATCTTCATCAACCAGATCCGCATGAAGATCGGTGTGATGTACGGATCGCCTGAGACCACCACGGGCGGCAACGCGCTGAAGTTCTATGCCTCGGTGCGTCTCGACATCCGTCGCGTCTCGACCCTGAAGGACCGCGACGAGGCGATCGGCAACCAGGTCCGCGTCAAGGTCGTCAAGAACAAGGTCGCGCCGCCCTTCAAGCAGGTCGAGTTCGACATCATGTTCGGCGAGGGTGTCTCGAAGGTCGGCGAGCTGATCGATCTCGGCGTGAAGGCTGGCATCGTCGAGAAGTCGGGTGCTTGGTTCTCCTACGATAGCCAGCGTCTCGGCCAGGGCCGCGAGAACTCCAAGGGGTTCCTTCGCGACAACCCAGACATCGCCGGCAAGATCGAAGCCTCGATCCGCCAGAATTCAGGCCTTGTTGCCGAGCGCATCCTCGAGAATGTGAAGCCGGGCGAGGACGATCTCGACGACTGAAGGCCGCTTCCAGCCTGAGCGAAATCAGCCCTGCTCCGTGCCGCGGAGCGGGGCTTTTTCATTAATGCTATCTCGCGCAACGTCCATTCGCTCCACGTGGAACGGGAGAATCTCGTGAGCGGCCGCTTCGTCGTCGATCCGCTCACTCAGGAAGCCCAACGCCGGGCGGCCGACCCCCGCGTTTCGGCTTGGGTCTCGGCCAATGCCGGCGCCGGCAAAACCAAAGTGCTCACCGACCGGGTGCTCCGCCTCCTGCTCGATGGCTCACCGCCGGGCCGCATCCTCTGCCTGACCTTCACCAAGGCGGCAGCCGCCAACATGTCGATCCGCGTCTTCCAGCGCCTCGGCCGCTGGGTGACGCTCGACGAAAAGGCCCTGTCCGACGAGCTGTTCGACTTATCGGGCCGCAAGGCTTCGCGCGGCGAGCTGAGCCGGGCGCGCCGGCTCTTCGCCCGCGCCGTCGAGACGCCGGGCGGCCTCAAGATCGAGACGCTGCACGCGCTGTGCGAGCGCCTGCTGCACATGTTCCCCTTCGAGGCGAATGTCCCGGCCCGTTTCCAGGTGCTCGACGAAGATCAGACTCGCGAGGCCTTCGCTGCACAGACCGACCGCGTGCTCGCCGACGCCATCCTCGGACGCCGACCGGATCTGCGCATGGCGTTCGACGTGGTCGGGCCGGAGGCGAGTGGTGACGCGTTACGCGATGCGCTCAGGACCGCGATCCGCAGCCGCGCTTTCTTCGCCGACCAGGGGCACGCGTTGAAAGAAGGCCTCGCCGGTCTCGGCAAGGCCCTCGGCCTCGCGGACGGAGAGAGCGCCGACGCGATCGAAGAGCAAATCCTGACGGGCGGACCGCTCGGCGATGAGGCCCTCGTTGCCGGCTTGCGCACCGGGAAGGTCACCGACGAACGGCTGGCCGACGGCCTTGTCGCCGCGGCGCGCGCGAACAGCCGGCAAGAGGCGCTCGACGCCTATCGCGCGATCTTCTTCACCGACGAGGACAAGCCGCGAAAGGGTCTCGGGACCAAGGGTGTGCCTGAGCAGGTCCGACAACGCCTGGCTGACGAGCAGACGCGCCTCATCCCACTGTTCGACACGCTGCGCGCTGCGAACGCCCATGCCCGCACCAGTGCCCTCTTCCTGCTCGCATCGGAGATCCATCGCCGTGTCGAGCTCGAGAAAGGCCGCCTCGGCGCCCTCGATTTCGACGACCTGATTCACAAGACCCTGGACCTCTTGCGCCGAGTCGAGGTGTCCTGGGTTCTGTACAAGCTCGATCGCGGCATAGACCACGTCCTCGTCGACGAGGCGCAGGACACCAATCCGGCGCAGTGGGAGATCCTGCGCCGCATTACGGAGGAATTCGCGTCGGGCGAAGGGGCACGCGAGACCTTGCGCACACGCTTCGCCGTGGGCGATCCAAAGCAGTCGATCTACAGCTTTCAGGGCGCCGAGCCGCGTGAGTTCGAAGAGACGCGGCGCGACTGGCGCAAGGCTTCCGGCAACGCTGGACTCGACTTCGAGGATGTCGAGCTGAGGCTGTCCTTTCGCTCGACTGCCGGGGTGCTCAGGGCGGTCGACGCCGTCTTCGCGTTGCCGGAGCATTTTCAGGGTCTCTCGTTTGCCGACACAGCTGTCGGCACGGTTCATGGCTCGGCGCGTGGCCCGGCGCCCGGAGCGGTCGAGCTGTGGCCCATTGCCGAGCCGGCCGAAGAACCTGATGCCGATGCCTGGACGGCTCCCGTCGACGCGCCCGAGCCGAACGCTCCGCCGATCCTCGTCGCTCGCCGCGTCGCCCGTGCCGTGCGAGACTGGACGACCACCGGCGACGCCTGCGGCCGTGTCTGGCGGCCGGGCGACGTGCTGATTCTGGTGCGCAAGCGGTCGGCGGCCTTCGAGGAGGTCATTCGGGCCCTGAAGGCGTTCAACGTCCCGGTCGCGGGACAAGACCGGCTAGAGGTGGCGGGCCATATCGCCGTGCTCGATCTCGTCGCCATCGGCCGCGCCGGTCTGCTGCCGGCCGACGATCTGACGCTCGCCACGGCCCTCAAGACGCCGCTCGTCGGGCTGACCGACGATGAGCTCGTGCGCATCGCCAGCCAACGCCCGGCGGAGGAGACCCTGGAGGATGCACTCCTGCGCCACGCGGCGGCCGGGGACGAGGCCGCCCAACGCGGGCACGCGAAACTCGGCGCCTGGATCGCATTGGCGGCCGAGCAGGGGCCGTTCGGGTTCTACGCCGCGCTCCTCGGACCACTCGGCGGACGCAAAGCCCTGGTGGGCCGGCTCGGCGGCGAGGCGGGCGATGCCATCGACGTCTTTCTCGCCGCCGCCCAGGCTTTCGAAGGCGGTAGCGATGCGCCGAGCCTCGGCGCCTTCCTTGCCCGTTACGTGGCGCGGCCCGGCCGCGGCGAATCGAGCCACACGGTCAAGCGCGACATGGAATCGGGCCGCAACGAAGTTCGCGTCATGACCGTGCACGGTGCCAAGGGCCTGGAGGCGCCGGTGGTCGTGCTGATCGACGGCTGCGAGCCGCTCGGCCGCAACGATCCGGCCCTGCTGCCCCTTGCCACTACCGCGGTCCCGCCCGTCTGGATCGCCGGTCGCATCCAGGATTGCGCGGCGACGACAGAGGCACGCGCCACGCTGCATGCCCGCGCTCGCGAGGAGCACAACCGCCTTCTCTACGTCGCCATGACTCGCGCGGCCGACCACCTCGTAGTCGCGCCCTATCGCGGCGCGACCCTCGAGACCCCCGCCTCGTGGTGCGAGATGGTGAGGATCGGCCTGGAGCGCGGCCTTGGGCCGGGCGAGCCGATGGAGACCGGGTACGGCCCGGTCACGTTGTGGCGTGATGGCCTCGCCGGCATCGCTCCTTCCGACGAGGCCAATGCGACGGTCGAGGCCAATGCCGCGGTGCCTGGCTGGCTGCGTCGTCCGGCTGAGGCGGAGAGCCAACCAGCCCCTCCTGTCAGCCCGTCGGGCGCACTCGCCGCTGCGGACGGACGTCGCGATCCCGGACGCCGCGAGGCGGCGGCCGAAGCAAGGCGGCGAGGAAAACTGATTCACTCCCTGATGGAGCATCTGCCGCGGCTTGCACCGGAGAAGCGGGCCGAAGCAGCGGCCCGCTTCGTTACGGCGCGCGCGCCGTCGATGCCGTCACCGAAGCGCGGTGCCCTGGTGGCAGCGTGCTTGCAGCTCCTCGACGAACCCGATCTCGCCCCGCTCTTCGCGTCCGATGCCAGGGCTGAGGTGACGCTTGCTGGCAGCGTCGTGTTCGGAGATCAGGAGCGGCGCGTCTTCGGCCGCGTCGATCGCCTCGCCTTGGACGGCGATCGTGTGCTGGTCTGTGACTTCAAGACGGGTCGTCCGCCGGCCGAAAACGCCCCGCTGCCAGCCACCGAGGCTGCGCAGATCGCGCTCTACGCGGCGCTTCTCGAAAGGATCTATCCGGGGCGCGAGGTTGTTCCGATGCTGGTCTGGACGTCCGGACCCGTCCTCCGGCGGCTCGACCACTCGGAGATCGTTGCTGCATTGGCGACGGTCGGCTTCGAGACCGCCTGAACGACCGATTGCGTACGGAAGGCTAAATTTTCGCCTTTGAAGGAAGATTCCCAAACGATTGCTGAGAAAAGACTTTTACTGTCACAATCGGCCCGTGTGCACTTTAAAGATGCTGAGCCGGCTGCGCCTTCTTATGGCCAAGCTGTGGCGTCGAATCCTCATTCGCGGTAAAACTGTCTGGCTTGGCGAGTCGGCGCGCAGTCCCGTCAGGCGCCCACCGAAGAGGTTCGTTGCAAGCCAAGGGGTTGCCCATTGACCACGCAGAACATCACCGTGACGGCACGCGAGCGTGACACGCTGCTGGCAGCGCTACGCTACTACCAGTTCTACCGGATGCAGGGGCATCCGTTCGACCCGCAGCAGGACCACCTCATCGACATCATTGCCGCATCCGGGGGCAACGCTCTCGATCTGACGGAGATCGACGATCTCTGTGCCGGCCTCAACGGCAACAAGCACGCGCTCGGCATTGCAGCCGCAGCCTGAATTCGACGAATGACGGGGCGGCTCGTGCCGCCCCCGCATCGATCATTCAGTACCGGGCGAACCACGGCAGCGCGGAACCGGCCGTCGACATCCCATCCATCACGGGTCCGCTCACGACGCTGATGGGCGCCTCATCGGGGACCTGAACGAGGCGCTGTACGAAGGCCTTGTGCGCACCCGGGGCCGGGCGCTGGACTGCCCCAACGATGGTCGGCGCGAGCAGCGCATAGGCTGTCATCAACGTGCCGGCGGCGAAGATCGTGATGACGTCGCGCATTGTGCCCAATCCCATCGATGCGGCCTCGGCGGCCCCTGGTATGGGTCAGGTGATAAGCGCTGCCATTTACGCGAAAGTTGCGTCAAAGGCCGGCCACGATGGCGACGTGCTGGAAGGGTTAAGAGGACCTTCCGCTGGTCTGATCGGACCCTGAAACTTTCTCCCCCTCCCTTCCGTATCCGATCCTCGGCTCTCGTGAAGACGGAAGCCGGTTCCTCGCAGGGCAGCGTCCGTGCCCCCGTACGCTTGCCCTGCGAGGCCCACCTGCCCGAGGCGGGCGTGGTCCAGACCAACACCGGCCCCCTCTGTGCTGCCAGTGACGCTGCCGTTCCGACACGCGCGTCATCCCTCCGTCACGCCCCCTCGACATCGTCCTGTGGACGTCTGAGGTTCGCATCCCGGCATCCGGCTTGCGTCCGGTCTGGCAAGGGTGATCAGCGTGCGCACGATTCCTCTAAGCGTCGGTCCGAAATACCCGCAGGTGGTGGTGCTGTTCGGCGCTACCGGCGATCTGTCCCGGCGCAAGCTATTGCCGGGCCTGTTCCATCTCGTCATGGCGGGCTTCATCCCGGGCTGCCGGATCATTGGCGTATCGCTCGACGAACACGATGTCGAGAGCTTCCGGGCCTTCACCCGCAAGGCCCTCGACGAGTTCGCGGCTCGGTCTATCGGCGAGGCGGACTGGTCTGCCTTTGCCGAGACGCTCGACTACGTGCCGCTCTCAGCGGGTCCCGAAGTCCTGAAGGCCGCCGTGGCGCGTGCGGAAGCTTCGCTCGATGGAGAGACCCGTCGCCTCCATTACCTGAGCGTGCCGCCGGCTGCTGCGCTATCGGTCGTGCGTCTGCTCGGCGAGGCCGACCTCGTCGATCGTGCCCGCATCATCATGGAGAAGCCGTTCGGTACCGACCTCGCCAGTGCGGTTTCCCTGAATGCACGGCTGCACGAGGTTTTCACCGAGGAGCAGATCTTCCGGATCGACCATTTCCTCGGCAAGGAGGCGGCCCAGAACATCCTGGCCTTCCGTTTCGCCAACGGCCTGTTCGAGCCGATCTGGAACCGTACCTTCATCGATCACGTCCAGATCGACGTTCCCGAGACCCTCGGGCTCGGCCAGCGCACCGGCTTCTATGAAGCCACCGGCGCCTTCAAGGACATGGTGGTCACCCACCTCTTCCAGATCCTCGGCTTCATGGCGATGGAGCCGCCGACCTCGCTCGAATCCGGGCCGATCAGCGAGGAGAAGAACAAGGTCTTTCGCTCGATGCTTCCGATCGACCCGAAGGAGGTCGTTCGCGGACAATATGCCGGCTACCGATCGGAACCCGGCGTTGATCCGCTCTCGGAGACCGAGACCTTCATCGCGCTGCAATGCCGGATCGACAATTGGCGATGGGCCGGCGTGCCGTTCTTCCTGCGTACGGGCAAGCGGCTGGCGGAGGGACAGCGCATCATTTCGATCGCGTTCCGCGAGCCACCGAAAAGCATGTTCCCAGCGGGTTCGGGGGTCGGCGCGCAGGGACCGGACCATCTCACCTTCGATCTCGCCGACGCCACCAAAATGAGCCTGTCCTTCTACGGGAAGCGCCCAGGGCCCGGCATGAGGCTCGACAAACTCTCGATGCAGTTCTCCATGAAGGACACCGACCTGATCGGTGAGGTGCTGGAGGCCTACGAGCGCCTGATCCTCGACGCCATGCGCGGGGATCACACGCTCTTCAATACGGCCGAGGGTATCGAGCGGCTCTGGGAGGTCTCGCAGCCGCTCCTCGACGAGCCGCCGCCGGTGAGGCTCTACGCGCCGGGCTCCTGGGGGCCGAAATCGATCCACCAACTCGTGGCACCGCATGCGTGGCGTCTGCCCTTCGAGCGGGTGTGGCGCGACAACAAGGCGGATGTGGAAGGCTGAGAGCTCTCGATAATTCGGATGCCGCTTCGAAACATCGGCGCCGATCCCAGGTTGGCCCCTTCGTGTGACCAAACAGGATCGACCATGAAGAAGTTGATGATGACCGCTTGTGCGCTCGCTCTCTCGTCCTTGGCGCTGGCGCAGATGACGGATTCCGCCGATGCGCGCAGCCGGCACAGCAAGGGCATGAGCGCGAAGAGTGCCACCAGCAAGACCGGTGGCCGGATGTCGTCTCCGTCAGCAGCGGGCGGCAACTCGGCCTCACCGTCGCAACCCGGCGCGCGGGGAAGCGGGGGCGCCAGCGGCTCAAACTGAGACCCGAAGGCGGGATCGCGATCAGCCCGCCGACAGGAATGCCGGCAGGCTTTGCGTGCGGAAACACCAAAAGGGCATTCTCCAAGACACCGCGTCCCGTCCAGATTGGCTATGGATCGGTTGAACGACGCCGAGCCAATCCGAAGGACCCCGCAGCCTGTCTGGTTCGCGGGGTCTCGTTGCCTCTAGGCTGGTGCGCGGCGAAGTGCTGGCCTCACCGAGCCGCGTCGAGGCTGTTTTTCGCTCGGCCGACCGCGTCCAGGCAGGCCTTCTCGTCGCCCTTGCCGTCAGCGGTGCGGGCTTCGTCGAGCGCGACCTTGGCGGCTTGTGCCTTGTCGGCTCCCTTGCCGGCATCGGCGGATGTCTCGGGGGACTTCGTGGAGGCTTCCCCAGCGGCGCCGGTCTTACCCTGTCCAGCTCGGGCAGCGGCTTCCGCTTGACCAGCCGACCCGGCCGCGATCGCCTGCTTGCCTTCCTCGCTCACCTTGCCGGAGAGGGCTTTGATCCCCTCTGCGCAGGGCGAGGCGAACGCCGGAACCGCCAGGGACGTCAGGAGGACGGCGAGGCACGCGGTACGTGTCATCGGAGGCTTTCCTGGTCTCGTGCCATGGAGTTGCCGATACCCCCTCTCCCCGCGGGCGGGGAGAGGGGGTAACCGCGCCGACTCCGAAAGGATCAGCTTGAGAGCTGGTCCTTGATCGGCAGTTGCCGGATGCGGCGGCCGGTGGCGGCGAAGACCGCGTTGGCGATGGCCGGGGCGACCGGCGGGACGCCGGGTTCGCCGACGCCGCCGAGCGGTCCGTTGAAGTCGCCCGAGCCGAGCAGGTGAACCCGCAGGTCCTTCGGGGCAGCGTCGATGCGCACCACTTCGTAGCCGTCGAAGTTGTTCTGCTCGGCGCGGCCGTTCTTGAAGGTGATCTGGGAGGAGAGCGCGAGGCCCATTCCCATCACCACGGCGCCTTCCATCTGCGAGCGCACCCGCTCCGGATTGACCTGAGCTCCGCTATCGACGGCGATGTCGACGGCGTGCACCTTCACCTCGCCGCGATCGTCGACTTCCACCTCGGCCGCCACCGCGGTGTAGGTGACGAAGCTGTAGTGGCCGGCGACGCCGAGGCCGCGGCCCTTCGGCAGCTTGCGGCCCCAGCCGGCGCCCTTCGCCGCCGCCTGGATCACGCCCTTCAGGCGGGCCGTATCGATCGGGTAGCGCGCCGGGTCCTCACCGTAGTTCCAGACATCGCCGATCGTGTTCGGGTCGATCTTCCGATCGGGCCCGATCAGGGCGAGCAGGTATTCCAACGGCTCCTTGCCTGCAGCATGCGCGAGTTCGGCCACGAAGGACTGGATCGCGAAGGCGTGCGGGATGTTCGAGACCGAGCGGAACCAGCCGATGCGGACGTGGGCCGAGGCTTCCGGGTTCTCGAGTCGGACGTTCGGCAGGTTCAGAGGCAGGTTGGTGAGCCCCATGCCGAGCTCGAACGGCAGCTCGTGCTTCGGATCGGGCGCGAAGATCGAGCCGATCGTCGGCGCGGTCGAGCGATGCAGCCAGGCCACCGGCATGCCCTTGTCGTCGAGGCCAGCCTCCAGGCGCTCCACCGAGATGGTGTGGTAGTAGCCGTGGTGCAAATCGTCCTCGCGGGTCCAGGTGAGCTTGACCGGAGCACCGCCGACGGCCTGCGAGCAGAGCGCTGCCTCGACCACGTAGTCGGGCTTCGACTTGCGGCCGAAGCCGCCGCCGAGCAGCGTGACGTTCACCTTCACCTTGTCGTCAGGAAGGTTGAGGCGCTTCATCAGCCGGTCGTTGGCCGCCTGCGGACCCTGCGTGCAGGCCCAGGCCTCGCAGAAGCCGTCCTTGACCCGCGCCACCGCCGCCGGGGGCTCCATCGGGGCCTGGGCGAGGTGGGGGACGAAGTACTCGGCCTGGAGCTTGGTCTTGGCCTTCGCCATGGCGGCGTCGACGTCGCCCTGGTTGCGTACGACCTTGCCTGGCTGGCGGGCCGCTGCTTCCAGCTCCTTGCGGAAGGCGGTGGTGTCGTAGTTGGCGTTGGGGCCGTCATCCCAAACGATCTTGAGGGCCTCGCGGCCCTTCATGGCGGCCCAGGTGTTCTTGGCCACCACCGCGATGCCGCCGAGCGGCATGAACTCGGAGGGAATCTCGCCGCCCTCGATCTTCACGGTCTTCACGACGCCGGGGATCTTGAGGGTCGCGGAATCGTCGAAGCTCTTCACCTTGCCGCCATAGACGGCGGGGCGGGCCACCACGGCGTAGAGCATGCCGTCGAGCTTGGTGTCCAAGCCGTAGATCGCGTTGCCGGTGGTGATGTCGTGGTTGTCGATGAGGCCGATCTTACCCTTGCCGATGTAACGGAAGGCCTTGGGATCCTTCAGCTTCACGCTCTCGCGGGCAGGCACCGGCAGCTCGGCGGCAGCGGCCGCGAACTCTCCGTAGCCGGCTTTCTTTCCAGACTTGGCGTGGCTGAGGACGTGGTTCTCGGCCGTGACCTCGCCCTCCGGGACGCCCCACTTCTTGGCGGCGGCCTGGATCAGCATCAGCCGGGCGGCCGCGCCCGCATGGCGGAAATGCTGGAAGAAGTGGCGCAGCGAGCGCGAGCCGTCGGTGTCCTGGTTGCCGAAGCGGGATTCGTCGCCCCAGGCCTGGATCACCTTGACCTTCGACCAGTCGGCCTCGAGTTCGTCGGCGACCGTGAAGGCGATCGAGGTGCGCACGCCCGTGCCCATCTCGGAGCGGTGGTTAGTGACGGTGACCGTGCCGTCGGCGGCGATGGCGACGAAGATCTTGGGATCGTCCTGCCAGCCATGCGGCATGCCATCGGCGCCGTATTTCTTCTCCTTCTGCTCCTTGGTCTGGCCTTCGTCGGCGCGTGCATCACGCAGCGAGAGCGCGAGCACCAGGGCACCGAGGCCACCGAGCGTCGCGCGTCGGCTGACGTTATCGAGGAGGGCGGGAGCCTTCGAGGAATTGGCCGCGATGTCGGCCATCATCTTTGCGTCGTGGATCACAGCTTGCCTCCTTCGTTGGTGGAGGCCGACTGGCCGGCAGCCTGATGAATCGCCGCGCGGATGCGCGGGTAGGTGCCACATCGACAGATGTTGCCGCTCATCGCCTCGTCGATATCGGCGTCGGTGGGCTTCGGGGTGTCCTTGAGAAGGGACGCCGCCTGCATGATCTGCCCGCACTGGCAGTAGCCGCACTGGGCCACGTTGAGATCGCGCCAGGCGACCTGGACCGGATGGTTGCCGTCGGGCGAGAGCCCCTCGATGGTGAGCACCTCCTGGCCTTCCGCCGCCGAAATCGGCGTGGTGCAGGCGCGGGTGGCGGAGCCGCCGACATGGATCGTGCAGGCCCCGCAGAGCGCCTGGCCGCAGCCGAACTTCACGCCCGTGAAGCCGAGTTCGTCGCGCAGGTACCAGAGCAGCGGCATGTCGGGATCGCCGTCGAAGCTTCGCTCCGCGCCGTTCACGGTGAGTTTGATCATCGCGTCATCCTGTCGTGAGACCGCCACGCGCCGAGCGACGCGCGGGAAGAGCCGGTGTCAGGGGGCGGGTCGCTTGGCGCGAGAGGCGCGAGCGATCGCCGGATGATGCGGACGAACCCGCCCCGGCCGGGCACTGACCCGGTGGGAGCGCGAAGGCCCCCGCCTTCGCCGCATCTTGGAATGGGAATAATGTATCCGGCTGCCGGACAATCAAGCAATGCAGCCCACGGCTTGGGTAACGCGACCGGGTTGCGCTCAGCGAGAGCGGCGTGATGTTTCGCACATGGCACGACTGCGCGGGATTGAAGGTCGCATGCTGGAACCATTCCAGGCACTCGGCGTCGTCCGATCGCAACCCTGCGGCACTGTCGTCAGGGACTACGACCGGAGCCGAAACCGTGCAGAACCGTCCAGCAGCGCTGCTTCTCGCAGCATCCACGACGCTTGCCTTGATGGCATTTCCCGCCTTTGCAGCTCCGAACTCCGCTGATGCGGCGTCGCTGAAGAGCGAAGGCCCGACCCAGCCAGCCAAGGTCGAGGACGGCCGCTACACCGACAAGGACGGCAACCCAACCTATCACGTCACGGAAGGTGGCAAGAAGGTCGATTGGCCGACTATGTCCGGCTACCTGCGCTACAATTCGAACTGCATCGTCTGTCACGGTCCGGATGGAGCCGGTTCGACCTATGCGCCCTCGCTCGTGGATGCGCTCAAGACTGACGATTTCTCGACCTTCTCCGGCATCGTCGCGGGTGGAAAGAAGGACGTCAGCTCGTCGCAGAATCTCGTGATGCCGGCCTTCGCAGACAATAAGAACGTGATGTGCTACCTCACCGACATCTACACCTATCTGCGTGGTCGTTCGGACGGCGTCATCGGTCGCGGCCGACCGGCTGAGCACGAGCCGAAATCCGAGAGCTTCAAGAAGGCCGAAAACGAGTGCATGGGCTAAGGTCCGTCGTGGCCCGGGACGATGCCTCCTCCCGAGGGGGGGCGACGTCACCGGCGCCCTCGATTGCGACCAGGCCCTGCTCGTCCAACACAGGACGTGATCGACATCGTGATCCCCGAGATCGCGATGCTTTGCTGAGAAGAGCGCGTTGGCTCACGTTTCAAGGAGCCACGCGATGAACTCCGGCACCACCACGCTTGCCGGCCCATACCGCGCCTCGTCGAAATGCGCGGCGTTGTCGGACGGTTCGAGGTTGAGCTCGCAGGTACGGATACCGAGTGCTCGCGCCTGGGCGACGTAACCGGCAGCCGGATAGACGGCACCGGAGGTGCCGATGGCAACGAAGAGATCAGCCTCCCGCAGCGCGGCGCCGATGATGTCGAGATGTTTGGGCATCTCGCCGAACCAGACGATGTCCGGCCGCAGCCCGCCTGCCTCGCCGCAGGCGGGGCACGGCGTCTCAAGCGACAGGTCTTCGCGCCAGGGCATGACGGCCTCACAGCCGAGGCAACGTGCCTCGAGGATCTCGCCGTGCATATGGCTGACAGTGCGGCTGCCCGCTCGCTCGTGCAGGTCGTCGACGTTCTGCGTGCAGAGGAACAAGCTCGCGCCGCGCTGCTGAAGGCGGCTTTCGAGATGGGCCAGTGCCGTGTGGGCGGCATTAGGAGCGGCTGCGATCACACCCCTGCGGCGCAGGTTGTAGAACTCGTGAACCAGCACCGGGTCGCGCCCGAACGCTTCGGGCGTCGCGAGCTGCATCGGATCGAACCGGCTCCAGATGCCGCCGCGATCCCGAAAGGTGCCCAGCCCGCTCTCCGCCGAGACGCCAGCTCCGGTCAGCACGAATACCCGTTGCGGTGAGTTCATCGCACGCGCCTTTCGTCAGGTCGGAGATCACACCGCTCTGGCCCGCAATGCCACGATCCTCCCCGTCGAGGGCCGTGCCGCGCTGGTGCGCCAGGTTACTTTCAACTGACACGCGAGGCACCATAAGGTGAAGCTCGTTCGCGGAATCAGGCGGGGCCTTCATGACAATCTCTATCGGGGTGAGCGCAGTCGCGGTCGCCTTCGCGCTGCTCGTCATCATCACGCTGGCGATCGGCATCCGCACGATCCCGCAGGGCTACGTCCACACCGTGGAGCGCTTCGGCCGTTACAGCCGCTCGCTACATTCCGGACTCGGGCTGATCATCCCGTATGTCGAGCGGATCGGCCGCCGGGTGAACGTCATGGAGCAGGTCGTCGAGGTGCCGAGCCAGGAGGCCTTCACCCGGGACAACGCAGCAGTCAGGATCGATGCGGTGGTGTTCTATCAGGTGCTGGACGCGGCCCGTGCCTCCTACGAGATTTCCAATCTCCAGGTCGCGCTGCTGACCCTGACGATGACCAACATCCGCACTGTGGTCGGCTCGATGGACCTCGATCAATTGCTCTCGCATCGCGATGAGATCAACGATCGCCTCCTCAAGGTGCTCGATGCGGCCGCCTCGCCCTGGGGCGTCAAGATGAACCGCGTCGAGATCAAGGACATCCTACCACCGGCCGACCTCGCCGGCTCGATGGCCCGCCAGATGAAGGCCGAGCGTGAAAAGCGCGCCTCGGTCCTCGAGGCGGAGGGTCAGCGGCAGGCCGAAATTCTTCGCGCCGAAGGGCGCAAGCAGTCGGCGATCCTGGAGGCGGAGGGCCGCCGTGAAGCCGCGTTTCGCGATGCCGAGGCCCGCGAGCGCTCGGCCGAGGCCGAGGCGAAGGCCACGGGCATGGTAAGTGAGGCCATCGCCAAGGGTGACATCGCCGCAGCGAACTTCCTGGTGGCCGAGAAGTATGTCGACGCGGTCAAGGCCATTGCCACCGCGCCGAACCAGCGTGTCGTGGTGGTGCCGATCGAGGCGGCCGCACTTGCGGGCACGCTCGGCGGCATCGCCGAGATCACCCGCAGTGTGTTCGGTGACGGCGGTAGCCAAGGGGGCCGCGCCGCCGGTCTCCCGCCGCGCGTCGGCAATCCGGCGCCCAAGCCAGTGACCGCGCCATGACTGGCCTCGCCGCTATCGATCCGGCCTGGGGCTGGATCCTCGCCGGGCTCCTGCTGATGGGTGGGGAACTGCTTATTCCCGGCATCTTCCTGGTCTGGCTCGGGCTCGCCGCTTTCGTCACCGGCTTGGTCGAGGCCGGGGTGGACCTGCCCTGGCAGGCGCAGTTGCCGCTTTTCGCGGTGCTCTCGGCGATCACGGTGACGATCGCGACGCGGCTCAACCGCGTTGAACTTCCGCTGCTGAACCGCGGCGTGCAGGGGCTGGTCGGCCGAGAGGTCGTGCTGGAAGCCCCCATTGTCGCGGGGCGCGGCGGCGTGCGTCTCGACGATACGCTCTGGCGCGTCTCCGGACCCGACTTGCCGGCGGGAACGCGGGTCCGTGTGACGGGCGCCGAAGGCACCGTGCTGACGGTCATGGCGGCATAACGGCCGCCTCTCTCCCGTCGTGCGTTTACCGGGTCTTGGTTTCCATGAGCCTCGCCCGCACCGTCTCCAGACCGCGGGAGAGTTCGCCGAGATCGTCGGCCAGCCAATCGTAGATCGCGGCTGCAGCGTCCGGGAATTCCTTCAGCACCCGCGTCATGAGCTGCGCACTGATCCGCATGAGCTCGGTGCTGGACGTCGCGACAGCGTCGGTCGGACGTTTACCCTTGGCGAACAAAGCGGTGCGGCCGATCAGGGCGGAGCTGCCGGCAAGCACCGGCGTGCCGCCCGGACCCTTGAGTTCGACTGTCCCAGACAGGACGACGAATCCACCGTCAGCCTTGTCGCCGCGCTCGAACAAGCGCTCACCGGGTTCCAGCGAGATCCGCTCGCCGGCAAAGGTCAGCAGTCGAAGCGCGCCGGAATCGAAGAACTCGAAAACGGGTGCGGCGGCGAGGATCGCGATGTCGTCGTCGAGCCCCAATGCGCGCCCATCCCCCGGCCAGTTTCTGCTGCCGAATGTCCCTTAGCCGAAGCGGGCCAAGCCGCGAAGCGCGGGGTGCCCGCATGTGAGGCCGGCTCGTCTGGCAGGCTCGCCGATGAATATCGCCAAGACCTTAACCCGGCGTTGACCACGCCCTGAGCTGAGGGGTTCACCCTATGGCAGCAGCTTGTAGCCGCCGGCCTCGGTGATCAGGATCGCGGCGGCGGCCGGATTCGGCTCGATTTTCTGGCGCAGCCGGTAGATGTGGGTCTCGAGCGTGTGCGTCGTGACGTGGGCGTTGTAGCCCCAGACTTCGGCGAGCAGCGTATCGCGGCCTACGACCTCGCGGCCGGCGCGGTAGAGGTAGCGGAGAATTGCCGTTTCCTTCTCGGTCAGCTTCAGCTTTGAGCCGCGCTCGCCGACCAGGAGCTTCGCGCCTGGCCTGAAGGTGTAGGGGCCGATACGGAAAATCGCGTCCTCGCTCGCCTGGTGCTGGCGCAGCTGCGCGCGGATGCGGGCGAGCAGCACTGCGAACTTGAAGGGCTTGGTGACGTAGTCGTTGGCGCCGGCTTCCAGCCCTTCGACAGTGTCGGCCTCGGAATCTTGCGCCGTCAGCATGATGATCGGCCCACGAAACCCCTCGCGCCGCATCACGCGCACGGCCTCGCGCCCGTCCATGTCGGGCAATCCGACATCCATGACGAGAAGATCGGTCCGATCCTGCGCAACAAGGTCGATCGCGGCTTGCGCGTTCGCAGCGCCGCTGGCGGCGAACTCCTCGTAGAGGTCGAGTTCTTCGGTGAGTGTTTCTCGCAGCGCATCGTCGTCGTCGCAGACGAGGAGACGGTGGGTATTGGTCATCGGAGGCGGAACTCCCGCGCGAAACTCTGCGCGTCGGCTCCCGATCGCTGGACGATCGGGCCCGGGTGCGTCGGACAAGGGGTGCTTGGCGTCGAGACTGCCCCATCCGGGCGCCGAGAGCACTGCGAGCCGTCCGGAATGGACGAGCCCGAGCGCCAACCTAATCCGTTTTCTTTATCATGGAATAACAAACGCCCCGGTTTTGCAGCGATTTCAGGTCATTGTCACCGCATTGCCAAGCTTCTTCGCTGCGATGGCTCCCGGCGTGCGACCGGCCGCTGTAGGACTCTGCCGATAGGGTCTCGAGACGATTGGTTTTTTTGAGGGGGGACGCCGGGATCGATGAAGCGGACGACACTTTCCGTCCTGCGCGTCCGCACGCTCGTCGGCGACAGGACCCGCGGGCATCTCCTCGCGGGGTACACCGTGATTCTCTGCGCACTCGGCCGCTCTGGCGTCGTCCAGGTCAAGCGCGAGGGGGATGGCGGCTCGCCGCGGGGCGCGTTCCGCCTGCGCGGCGGAGCCTATCGGCCCGACCATCTTCGGGTGCGTCCGCGGACCGCGTTGCCACTGCGTGCGACGCAACGAGGAGATGGCTGGTGCGACGACCCACGCGACCGGCGTTACAATCGGCCGGTCCGCCTGCCGTTGCCCGGCGTGAGCGCCGAGGAAATGTGGCGCCAGGACGGTCTCTACGACTTCGTGATCGACCTCGACTGCAACCGCGGGCCGATCCGTCCGGGTCGCGGTTCGGCGATCTTCATGCATGTGGCGCGGCCGGGTTACCAGCCGACCGAGGGCTGCGTTGCCCTAGCTCGCACCGACCTCGCGAGACTGCTTCGCCGTCTCGGGCCGCGCACGGTGTTGACCATCACTTGAGGAGCGCGCGCCGCCGCCTGGCGAATGAATGCTGAGGTTGTTGATCGTCCAACAAGCAGATCGATCGGTGGACGATCTGATCCCTCGGGCGTTCTGATCGGAGATCAACGACGACGCGCGACGGCACTATCCTGCCATCCAAGTGGCGGCCGCCTGTCATAGACTGCGCTCATGTGCTACCGCACCAATGCCTGAGCGGATCGACCTATCCGCGACAGAGGATGGTCTGCAGTGTCGAAGCAAGCTCACACGGCGCCGCCCTGCCATTGCTTGGCGATGCGTCAGGCCTCGCGACAGGTCACCCAACTCTACGATCAGCATTTCGGGCCGACGGGCTTGCGCATTACCCAGTATTCGGTGCTGCGCGTAATCAAGCGCTGCGAACTGGTCGCCATGCAGCGTCTGGCTGATGAGATGGTCATGGACCGCACGACGCTAAGTCGCGCCCTTCGCCCGCTGGAGCGCGACGGCCTCGTCAACGTGGCGCCGGGTCTCGACGCCCGCACGCGGATGCTGTCCCTCACCCAGGCCGGTCACGATCTGCTCGAAGAGTTGATGCCGATCTGGAACCGAGCCCAGACCGAATTCGAGACGCGATTCGGTTCAGCAGAGACGCAGGACCTGCGAGGGATGCTCTCGCGTGTTGTCAGCCAGACGGCTTGAGGCAAATCTCTCAACCCTTTCTCGCTCGCGCTCCGAAGATGGCCGTGCCGACGCGGACATGTGTCGCACCCATCTGGATCGCGGCCGGGAAGTCCGCGCTCATGCCCATCGACAGGATCGGCAGGCGATGCCGGTCGGCGATGCGGGCTAGCAGCGCGAAGTGAGGTGAGGGCGGGTCCTCGGCCGGAGGGATGCACATCAGCCCCTGAATCGTCAGGCCGTGAGTGCTGCGGCATTCGGCCAGGAGCGTCTCCACGGCGTCGGGGGCAACGCCGGCCTTTTGTGCTTCGTCGCCGGTATTGACCTGGATCAGCAGCTTCGGCTGACGACCGACCCGTTCGCTTTCCTTGGCGATCGCCGCGGCAAGCGACAGGCGATCGAGCGAATGAATCACGTCGAACAGCTCGACGGCCTCACGTGCCTTGTTCGACTGGAGCGGGCCGACGAAATGAAGCTCGACATCCGGGAAACGCTCCCTGAGGGCAGGCCACTTGGCCTTGGCCTCCTGAACGTAGTTCTCGCCGAACAGACGCTGCCCAGCCTCGAGCGCCGGCAAGATCACTTCGGCCGGGGCGGTTTTGGAGATGGCGACGAGATGGACGCTGGCCGGATCGCGCTCGTTATCCTCGGCGGCACGGCGGATCAGGGCGCGCACGTCTTCGAGACCCGCTGTGACGTCGGCTTCGCCGATGGGTGGCGTTTCGTCGTGTGTGCCAGTGGCGGGCGTTTCGGTCATCGATGCTCTCACGCTACGAACGGCTATCCGGGCTTCAGCGAAAAGGTCCGGTAGCGCTCGGCGGGCTCTCCCTGCCTGAATGTCTGCGCCATGGCGAGACGGGCCTCGCTGAAGCTCTCCCAGAGCCCAACGTCGAGGAGGGAGGGGATCGTCACGGCCTCGCGCTGGTCGAAGCCGACAAGCGCCGCATCGACCAGGTCGCCGACTTCCATCACCGAGCCGTCGGGCTGTGAGTCGACGGATTGTCCGGAGCGTTGCCAGATCTCGGTGCGCGTCGCGGCGGGAAGCACGGCCTGCACGTAGAGCCCGCGGGCACCGAACTCGGCCTGCAGTGATTGCGAGAGGGCCAGGATGAAGGCCTTCGTCGCTGGGTAGATGCCCGGCCGCCGCTCGGGCGCAAGGGCCAGCACCGAGGCGACGTTGACGATGGCGCCCTCGCCACGCGCCAGGAAGCGATCGATGCTCGCCCCGGCGAGCCGCATCAACGCCGTGACGTTGAGCTGGACCAAGCGCTCCTGAGCATCGAGATCCGGATGTTCAAAACCTCCGCGAATGCTCGCGCCGGCGTTGTTGACGAGGATGCCGATGGTCTCGTCGTCCCGTAGCCGCGTCTCGACCGCGCGCAACTGGGCGCCATCGGTGAGATCGGCCGGCAAAATGTCGATGGCCACGCCCGTTTCGGCGCGCAGGCGCGCGGCAAGCTCGTCGAGACGACTGCCGTCACGGGCCACCAGCACGAGATCGTGTCCGCGCTGGGCCAGCCGGTGGGCATAGGTCGCGCCGATCCCCGAAGAGGCGCCCGTGATCAGGGCTGCGTCGATTCCATCGCTCGCCATCGAACCCGTTCCGCTCGCTCCCGCACGGCCGCACGGCCTCCGGGTGGTCAGGGACGGATATGGCTTTCACGCTTGCCTTTCCCATCCCGGCGGGTTTGCAGGGGGCGGCTCACGACGGAAGGACGCGCATGTTCGACTCGCCCGAGGACGCCTACCGACAACTCGCCAACGCCTTCAGCCGCCCGCAGGCGGAGATCATCGTGAAGGCACTCGTGCCGACACTGGTCTTCCAGCCGAGGGCAGACGGCGCGCTCGTCCTCGGCGGCACCCGGATCGGCGGAACGCCCGATCTGCCGCCCGGCCTCACATGGCCGCGTCGGGCGCTTCCCGCGGATGTCGAAGCCATCGCCCGCCGCGCCAACAACGAGGCGGCCAAGGAAATCCGCGAGCATTTCCAGCAGCGGCTGCCCTATGCGTTCTTCGCGCAGATCGACCTCGCGGAGGCCCGGAGCCAGGGCCAGCCGTCGGGAGATCTTCCCGAGACCGGACGGCTGCTGTTCTTCTATGATCTCGCCGCCGGCCCCTGGGATACTGGAACCGAGGCCGCCCGAGTCATCTGGGATCAGAGTCCGCGAGAGAGCCTTCAGGCGCAGGCCATGCCGGCGGATCTCGCCGAGGTCGTGAAGGCACAGCGGGCCGAGAGCGCGGCGATCAACGCGAAGTATGACCTTCCCAAGCCAAGGCCTGATGCGGGAACGAGCTACAACGGTCCGTCCCGTCCGATGATGCTGCGTGCGACCCTGCGCCCGCCGGCCGGCTACAGCGTCGAGATGGAGACGAGCCCGGCGCTGAAAGCCGCCTACGATCGCGATCCGATGGGCCGGAACTCGTTTCGCCAAGCCTATGATGACCGGCTCTCGCGGGCCTTCGACAAGTTCTACGGGGAGGCCAATCCAGGCCGGCGCAATCAGCTCCTCGGCTCGCCGCTACCCGAGCAGGACGATCCCCGATACGCCGCCGAGGTCGTGACACGCTTCGGCGTGCAGCATCTCGACGAGGCGCAGCGCAAGGCACATGGAGACGAGGTCGTGGCCGCCGAGAAGAATTGGCGCCTGCTGCTGCAGATCGACGTCGGCGACTTCATGCGGGAGGACGGGCAGGGGACCGTCTACTTCCTGATCCGTGCCACGGATCTCGCCGAGCGCCGCTTCGACCGGGTGGTCGCGGTCTACCAGCAGACCTGAAGGCCAGGGCCACAATTGCGCGATCCGTTGACCCAGTGCGCTGCGGATATGCTAGTGCCGCCGCTTGCTTCCCTGAAGATTTCGCGGCCCTCCAGCCCATGACCAGCACTTCCGCTCCCGATCGTCACATCGAGCGCTACAACGCCAAGGATTCCGAGCCGCGCTGGCAGCAGGCCTGGAACGAGGCGCATCTCTTCGAGACGAAGAACGAGGACGGCCGGCCAAAATACTACGTGCTCGAGATGTTCCCCTACCCGTCGGGGCGCATCCATGTCGGCCACGTGCGCAATTACGCGATGGGCGACGTGGTGGCGCGCTACAAGCGGGCGCGCGGCTTCAACGTGCTGCACCCGATGGGCTGGGACGCCTTCGGCCTGCCGGCCGAGAACGCCGCCATGGAGCGCAAGGTCAACCCGCGCGAGTGGACCTACGCCAACATCGCCTCGATGCGCACGCAGCTGCAGTCCATGGGCCTGTCGCTCGACTGGAGCCGCGAGATCGCGACCTGCGATCCGGACTACTACAAGCACCAGCAGCGGCTCTTCCTGGAATTCCTGGACAAGGGCCTCGTCTCGCGCCGCACCGCGAAGGTGAACTGGGACCCGGTCGACCACACCGTGCTCGCCAACGAGCAGGTCATCGACGGGCGCGGCTGGCGTTCGGGCGCGCTGGTCGAGCAGCGCGAGCTGACGCAGTGGTTCTTCCGCATTTCCGACTTCGCCGACGAGCTCTTGAGCGGCCTCGACGGACTGGAGCGTTGGCCGGACAAGGTCCGGCTGATGCAGCGCAACTGGATCGGCCGCTCCGAGGGCCTGGAGCTGCGCTTCGCGCTGGCCAAGCCGCCGGCGGGTGCCGAGGACGGCGTCACCGTGTTCACGACGCGGCCCGACACGCTGTTCGGCGCCCGCTTCCTCGCCATCGCCGCAGACCATCCGCTGGCCGCGACGGTCGCCGCCACGAATCCGAGCCTGCAGACCTTCATCGAGGAATGCCGGCGCATGGGCACGGCTCAGGCCGCGATCGATACGGCCGAGAAGCTCGGTTTCGATACTGGCCTGAAGGTCCGCCACCCCCTCGATCCGTCCTGGGAGCTGCCGGTCTACGTCGCAAACTTCGTGCTGATGGAGTACGGCACGGGTGCCGTGTTCGGCTGCCCGGCGCACGACCAGCGCGACCTCGACTTCTCGAACAAGTACGAGCTCGGCAACACGCCCGTGGTCTGCCCCGAGGGCCAGGATCCCGCGACCTTCACAATCACCGATACCGCCTATGACGGCGATGGCCGGATGATCAACTCGCGCTTCCTCGACGGGATGACGACGACGGAGGCCTTCAAGGCCACGGCCGATCGCCTCGAAGGCGAGGGCGTCGCGAAGCGCAAGATTCAGTTCCGGCTGCGCGACTGGGGCGTCTCGCGCCAGCGCTATTGGGGCTGCCCGATCCCGATCATCCATTGCGATGCCTGTGGGCCGGTGCCGGTGCCCGTCGCCGACCTGCCGGTCAAGCTGCCGCACGAGGTCTCCTTCGACGTGCCCGGCAACCCGCTGGAGCGCGACGCCGCCTGGCGCAACGTGCCGTGTCCCAAATGCGGGGCGGCGGCGCGGCGCGAGAGCGACACCATGGATACCTTCGTGGATTCGTCCTGGTACTACGCCCGCTTCACCGCGCCCTGGCTGCAGGACGCGCCGACCGATCGCGGTGCCGTCGACCATTGGCTCGCCGTCGACCAGTATATCGGCGGCATCGAGCACGCGATCCTGCACCTGCTCTATTCGCGCTTCTTCATGCGGGCGATGCGCGAGACCGGCTGGGCCGGCGTCTCCGAGCCCTTCGCCGGCCTATTCACCCAGGGCATGGTCGTCCACGAGACCTACAAGGATGCAGCCGGCGCCTGGGTGCTGCCGGCCGACGTGCGACTCGAGAACGAGGGTGGCAACCGCCGGGCCTTCCACATCGGAACGGGCGCCGAGATCACCATCGGCTCCATCGAGAAGATGTCGAAGTCGAAGAAGAACGTGGTCGACCCCGACGACATCATCGCGAGCTACGGCGCCGACACCGCCCGCTGGTTCGTGCTCTCCGACTCGCCGCCCGAGCGCGACGTGATCTGGACGGAGGAGGGCGTGCAGGGCGCGCACCGCTTCGTGCAGCGTGTCTGGCGCCTCGTGAACCTCGCTGCTGCCTCCGACGGCCAGACGCAATCGGCCGACGCGGCCCTGCGCAAGGCGGCCCACAAGGCGCTGGCCTCGGTGGAGGAGGATGTCGAGCGGCTGCGCTTCAATCGCTGCGTCGCGCATATCTACACGCTGGCCAACGCCCTCGACGAAGCGCTACGCGCTGGTACGACCCGAGGCGCAGCGGATGAGGCCGCCGGCATCCTGGTGCAGCTCATCGCGCCGATGATGCCGCATCTCGCTGAGGAGTGTTGGCAGGCGCTGGGCCGCGCAGGGCTGGTGGCCGAGGCGTCGTGGCCGGAGGTCGAGCGGGCGCTGCTCGTCGAAGACGAGATCACGCTGCCGGTTCAGATCAACGGCAAGAAGCGCGCGGACGTCACCGTGCCGGCGAAAGCCGACAAGGCCGCCGTCGAAGCAGCGACCTTGGCCGACGAGGCCGTTCAGAAGGCGCTCGAAGGCCGTGCGCCGAAGAAGGTGATCGTCGTGCCGGGGCGGATCATCAACCTCGTGGTGTGAGGCCTTCGCTTCACCCCACTCTCGCCGCAGACGAAGCGTAAACCATGCTCTGTCAGGCTGATGACCGGGTACGGCCAATGCCGTACAAGCTTAGGCGTAAGAGTCGGGGCAACCACTGGCGATGATGCGGTTCGGGACACGAGAGGCGGCCTCCCGTCTTGTGCGGCTCTCCCTGGTGGCTGGCCTCGCGCTGAGCGTCTCCGCTTGCTTCCGTCCTCTCTACGGGCCGACGGCCTCCGGCGAATCGATGCAAGTGGCGTTGGCTGCCGTGCAGGTCGACGACGTCGTGATGGCGCAGGACCAGGAACGGCTTGGCCACTACCTGCGCAGCGAACTGATCTTCGCCCTCGACGGATCGGGGCAGAACGCGACTCCGAAGCGCTACAAACTCAAGCTTCAGGGCAGCGAGACGGTGACGACGCCGATCGTCTCCTCGACCACGGCCCGCGCCGAGGCCGGCACCCTGATCGGAACGATCAACTTCTCGCTGGAGAGCCTCGACGGCCGCAAGGTCATCACCGACGGTGTCGCCACCTCGACCGCGACCTACGATCGCTCGACGCAGCGCTTTGCCTCGCTGCGCGCTGCGCGCGACGCCGAGATCCGGCTCGCCAAGGTGCTCTCCGACCAGATCAAGACGCGCATCGCCTCGGTGCTCGCGGTGATCAAGCCCTCGGGCTCCTGACGCTTCCTCATGACCCTCGCGCCGATCGCGATCTACGTCGACGCGGATGCCTGCCCGGTCAAGGACGAGACCTTTCGCGTGGCCGCGCGCTATGGGCTGCACGTCTACGTCGTCTCGAACAGCTTCATGAACCTGCCGCGCGAGCCCTGGATCGAGCGCGTCGTGGTGAGCGACGGCTTCGATGCGGCCGACGACTGGATCGCCGAACGGGTCGGTCCTGGCGCGATCGTGATCACCGCGGACGTGCCGTTGGCGAGCCGCTGCGTGAAGGCTGGCGCATCGGTGCTGGCACCGACCGGAAAGCCCTTCACGGATTCCTCGGTCGGCATGGCGCTCGCGACTCGTAACCTCATGCAAGATTTGCGAGAATCTGGCCTGATCACCGGAGGCCCGAAGCCGTTCTCGCGGCAGGACCGCTCGGCCTTCCTCGGAGCGCTCGACCGCGCCGTGGTCAGGCTGCGCCGCGAGCGGGGCCTCTGAAAAAGCCCGGAACGCTTCCGCTCGCTGTGCCGTTGCTTGCGCGACCTAGCCTTCCCTGGAGGAAAGAATGCGCAACCATCTGATCATCGCCGCGTCCGCCCTGACGCTGTTCAGCGCGGCGGCCGTACAGGCGGAGACCACCGTGATCCATCGCGATGCGCCCGACACCGTCGTGGTCGACCGCCCCTCGACCGAGTCGAAGTCCGTCACGGTCAAGGATCATGGTGATGGCTGTGTTTCGAAGACTGTGCGCAAGGAGAACGACGAGGGCGACTCGAAGACCGTCCATAAGGAAAAGTGCGACTGATCTGTCGCGAATCTGCGCCCAAATGAAAAACCCGCCCCGGTGCTGCCGGGGCGGGTTTTTTTTGTCCGAAGCTTCGTCGTGCGATCAGTGATGCGCCAGGATCGCCAGCAGCAGCAGGGCGATGATGTTGGTGATCTTGATCGCCGGGTTCACGGCGGGGCCAGCCGTATCCTTGTAGGGGTCGCCGACGGTGTCGCCGGTGACCGAGGCCTTGTGCGCCTCGGAACCCTTCTGGTGGGTGACGCCCTTGTCGTCGGTGAAGCCATCCTCGAAGGACTTCTTGGCGTTGTCCCAGGCACCGCCGCCCGAGGTCATCGAGATCGCGACGTAGAGTCCGGTGATGATCACGCCGAGCAGCATCGCGCCGACGGTCGCGAAGGCCTGGCTCTTTCCGGCGATCGGCTGGATCAGGAAGAACAGCACGATCGGCGAGAGCACCGGCAGCAGGGACGGGATTACCATCTCCTTGATCGCGGCGCGGGTGAGCATGTCGACCGCGCGGCCGTAATCGGGCCGGTCGCGGCCCTCCATGATACCGGGCTTCTCCTTGAACTGGCGGCGCACTTCCACGACCACCGAGCCGGCGGCGCGGCCGACCGCGGTCATGGCCATGCCGCCGAACAGGAAGGGGATCAGGCCGCCGAGAAGAAGGCCGACGACGACGTAGGGGTTGGAGAGCGAGAAATCGACGCTGACGCCCTTGAAGAAGGTGTACTTGTCGGAATTCGCGATGAAGTAGTTCAGGTCCGAGGTGTAGGCGGCGAACAGCACCAGGGCGCCGAGGCCGGCGGAGCCGATCGCGTAGCCCTTGGTGACGGCCTTGGTGGTGTTGCCGACGGCGTCGAGAGCATCGGTGGCCTTGCGCACCTCGGAGGGCAGACCTGCCATCTCGGCGATGCCACCGGCATTGTCGGTGACCGGGCCAAAGGCGTCGAGCGCCACGATGAATCCGGCGAGCGCCAGCATCGCGGTGACGGCGATGGCGATGCCGAACAGGCCGCCGAGCGCGTAGGTCGAGATGATGCCCGCCACGATGACGATCGCCGGCAGCGCCGTCGATTCCAGCGAGACGGCCAGGCCCTGGATCACGTTGGTACCGTGGCCGGTAACCGAAGCATTCGCGATCGACTTCACCGGCCGGAAGTTGGTGCCGGTGTAGTACTCGGTGATCACCACGATCAGAGCCGTGATGGCGAGCCCGATCACCGCGCAGCCGAACAGGCCGCCGGAGGTCAGTGTCTGGCCCGTGCCGGTGGTGACCGCCGTGCCGAAGCCGCCGAACATGGCGAAGTTCACGATGGCGATGGCGACGACCGAAAGCAGGCCAGAGGCGATCAGGCCCTTGTAGAGAGCGCCCATGATCGACTGGTTGGCGCCGAGCTTCACCGCGTAGGTACCGGCGATCGAGGTGATGATGCAGGCCGCACCGATGGCGAGGGGGTAGAGCATCATGGTTTCGAGCACCGGCTGGCCGGCGAAGAAGATCGCGGCGAGCACCATGGTGGCGACCACGGTGACGGCGTAGGTCTCGAACAGGTCGGCTGCCATGCCGGCGCAGTCACCGACGTTGTCGCCTACGTTGTCGGCGATGGTGGCGGGGTTGCGCGGATCATCCTCCGGGATGCCGGCCTCGACCTTGCCGACGAGATCGCCGCCGACGTCGGCACCCTTGGTGAAGATACCGCCGCCGAGGCGGGCGAAGATCGAGATCAGCGAGGCGCCGAAGCCAAGCGCCACGAGGGCGTCGATGACCTCACGGCTGGCGGGCTCCAGGCCGGCACCGCGGGTGAGATAGGTGTAGTAGATCGCGACGCCGAGGAGCGCGAGGCCAGCCACCAGCATGCCGGTGACGGCGCCCGACTTGAAGGCCACGTCGAGGCCGCCGCCGAGCGAAGTCGTCGCGGCCTGGGCGGTGCGGACGTTGGCACGGACCGAGACGTTCATGCCGATGAAGCCGGCCGCTCCCGAGAGCACCGCGCCGATCAGGAAGCCGACGGCGACCTTGATGCCGAGGAAGTAAGCGAGACCTGCGAAGAGAACGATGCCGACGATGCCGATCGTGGCGTATTGGCGCTTGAGGTAGGCCTGGGCGCCTTCGGCGATGGCGCCTGCAATTTCCTGCATGCGAGCGGTGCCGGCGTCGCGTTTCATCACGTCTTGGATCGTGACGATGCCATAGGCGACGGCGCAAAGCCCGCCTAGGATGATCAGCAGCAATGCGGTCATTCTGTCGTCCTTGAGCTTTTCGTTCGTAGTTTCCGAGCCTGGCCAGAACGGCCAAGGGACGTTGCTCGGTGCAGGACGCTCCTCCCCGGAAGAGCAGGAATTGATTGCCAAACTTCAGCGTGAAGCGCAAACGCTCAGAGCCCATTCGCAGCACTTATTTTTGCGCTGCGCAAATCGTCAGCAACGTTGCCGCAGAATGAATTCAATTGTGCGACGCATCATTGATGTTCGCGATTGCAAAAACTGGAAACGATCTTGTTATCGTTCAAGGATTTCTGGATTTATAGCCAAGCTACATCGACCCGTTTCCGTGTTGATCGATTGAGCCTTTTCGTCGGCAATCAGACGTGCCTCACCTGCTTCGGCGGCTTGGCTGGTCACGCCAATGAACGATATTTCCGCGGTGATGGCTTCTTCCAACGTTCAAGGCGAAGGAGTGGCAGGTTCGACCTGCGAGGCAGCCCAGCTTAAGGGAGAAAGGGTCGCGATCTGCCAGGGAGACGGTCGCACGTCTCCTAGGCCGGCCCCACCGTCATGGCAGAGCCGCCGGCTCAGGGCGGCGGCTAAGACGGGGTATCGAGAATTCAGTGCAGCGGCGCGCGAAGGGCCGGTGCGAGGATCTGCTCGTTGACGTGGCGGCGCCGACCGAGGCCACCCTCGGACGCTGAGTCGTTGTAGTAATCGACGCCCGTGAGGCCGAAGCCGCCGCCATTCATCACGTGCGGCACGGGCACGGCGTTGACGATCCGCTCGCCTGGACCCGGCACCACCGCCCCAAGGGGGCGGCCGACGAACTGGGCGCGGCCTGGGTCGACCTCCAGCACTACCGGGCCGGCCGCGGCGGCGCGGTTCGCCCGATCGACTAAGGTCTCGGCCCGGACCGGGCTGGCAAGCGACAGGCCGATCAGGGCAGCGGCGGCGAAGAGGCTGGAATGCGACACGGGCTCGAGTCTCCGTCAGGCTGCATGCGAGTGAGAAGCGGAAACGCTCACCGCGGGTAAACGCTGCGAGCTCCGCTTCACCTTGTCAGCCCCGCGAATGCAGGACCACCGGCGCGTCGCGGTAGCGGGGCGCACAGTTCGACATGGCGGCATTGAGCGGCAGCCGTGTCGTCCCGCAATCGTAAGCCTCGGCGGGGGAGGGCGGCGGCACCGGATCGCGAGCGACGATTGGATGCGGCGCACAGGCCGTGACGGCGGCGCCCGCGAGGA
Source organism: Methylobacterium sp. C25 (assembly GCF_021352225.1). Taxonomy (GTDB): domain Bacteria; phylum Pseudomonadota; class Alphaproteobacteria; order Rhizobiales; family Beijerinckiaceae; genus Methylobacterium. Next base: position 1,188,984 of record NZ_JAAUVI010000001.1, read on the forward strand.
CGAGAGCGGCGGCCTGCATCAGACGACGCATGGTGACCTCGAATACCGGAATCGAGACCGACGGCATGCGCCGACGGCCGGAGATGGAGTGTAACCCTGCGAGCCATGGCTTCTGCTGACAAGCTTCGGCGTCGTCATAGCTACGCTTTAGGGGACCATGTCGCCCCTCGGCCACATGGTCGGCCGGATGCGTCAGGACGAGTACGCCGACAGAAAGACGCGCACAGCTTCTGCGATCTGATGCTTCATCTGGTCCTCCGTCGGCGGGTCGCCGGCGGCGAAAAGCAGCCGTGTGAGGAGGCCCGCCTGACACAGATGTAGGAAATGCTTCGCGGCGAGTTCGGTGTCGGCCGCCCGCAACCGGCCGGCTGCGACCTGCGCGTCGAGATAGGCGGTGAGCCGGTCGATCCCGCAAGCCGGACCGGCCTCGTAGAACGACCGGCCGAGATGCGGAAACTTCTCGGTGGCGCCGATCACCATCCGGATGGCCGAGACGTGGTTCGGTTTCGACATCTCGGTCAGATAGGTCAGGCCGAGTTGCGTCAGCACGCCGCCGACATCCGAGGTCTCGGAGTCGAGCTTGAACAAGGCCTCGGCGAGCCAGCGCTTCTCCTGGGTCGTGAGCGCTTCGAACAACGCGTCCTTGCTGTCGAAATAGACGTAGAGCGTCCCCTTGGAGACGCCGGCCGCCTTCGCGATCTCGCCCATGCTCGCGCCGTCGAAGCCCGAGGCGAGGAAGACGTCGCGCGCGCCATCGAGGATCTGGCGTCGCTTGTCCGTATCGGCCGGCGACGAAGCCGGGCCCGGCTGCGTCTTCGGATTCGCGAGACTGGTCGCCGAGGCGGTCATGTCACCCAACTCAATGCCATTGACCGAACGGTTCGGTCATCGTATTTATGGAGCCGGAGCGGTCGGGCGTCAACCTGTTCCGCGCGTTGACCGAACGGTTCGGTCAGTACAAGTCGGAGCCCGCGATGTCCCTTCGCGAAGACACCAACCGCCGGGATGACACCCGGGCCGACCCGGCGGACGAACTCGCATCGCCGATCGCGGCTGACGCTCAGCAACCGCCTGCTGTTTCGGCTTCGACCCTGCCGGCGACCTCGCCTGCCGCTGCACAGGCTCCCGTGACGCCACGCAAATCCCGCAAGAAGCTCGTGCTGCTGGCCATTCTCGCCGCAGCACTCGGCGGAGGCGGTTACGAAGGCTGGCAATGGTGGACCCTGGGACGGTTCTTCGTCTCGACGGACGATGCCTATGTCCAGGCCGATATCTCGGTGCTCGCTGCCAAGGTCTCCGGCTATCTCGATGCCGCGCCGATCGTGAACGGCCAGTCGGTGAAGAAGGGCGACGTGATCGCCCGCCTCGACGACGGTGACTACCGGCTCGCCCTCCAGGCGGCCAAGGACAAGCTCGCCACGCAAGAGAGCACCATCGCCCGCATTGGCCGTCAGGCCGAAGCCGCCCAGGCGCAGGTCGCGCAGAGCGTGGCTCAGGTCGAGGCCTCCAAGGCCGATGCGGTGCGCGCGGCGGCCGATTACCTCCGCTCGACCCAGATGCAGGCCGACTACGTCGCCAAGTCCAAGCTCGACCAGACCAAAGCCGACCGGGATCGCACGGAGGCCGCCGTGAAGGGCGCGCAGGCGGCCGTGATCGCGGCCAAGGCCAATGTCGACGTGCTGACCGCCCAGAAGCGCGAGGCCGAAAGCCTTGCCGGCGAGCTGCGCACGGCCGTCGACCGCGCTCAGCGCGACCTCGACTTCACTGTGATCCGCGCGCCCTTCGATGGCGTCGTCGGCAACAAGGCCGTGGAGGCTGGCGCCTATGTGCAGCCGGGCTCGCGTGTCGCCGCCCTGGTGCCGCTGCAGAGCGTGCGCGTCGATGCGAACTTCAAGGAGACGCAACTCGCCCATATGAAGCCGGGCCAGCCCGTCACGATCAGCGTCGATGCCTTCCCCGATCGCAAGATCACCGGCGAGGTCGAGTCCTTCTCGCCGGCCTCCGGCACGCTGTTCAGCCTGCTGCCCACCGACAACGCCACCGGCAACTTCACCAAGATCGTGCAGCGCCTGCCCGTCCGCATCCGCGTGCCGGCCGACGTGGCGCGCGAGGGGCTGCTGCGGCCGGGCCTGTCGGTGGTGGTGAAGGTCGATACCCGAGGACCGGACCAGACCCAGCCCGTCCGCACCGCCGAAGCCAAGCCCGAGTAAGCGCCATGGCCGCTACGGCCGCGATCTCTCCCTCGGCTCCGGGCCGGCCTGCTGCGCCGGCTCGCCCTGCCGACCCGCCCATCGACAAGCGCCGCATGGTGGCGTTCCTGTGCATGGTGTTCGGGATGTTCATGGCGATCCTGGACATCCAGATCGTCTCGGCCTCGCTCAACGAGATCCAGGCCGGCCTCGCCGCTTCCGGCGACGAGATCCCCTGGGTCCAGACCAGCTACCTCATCGCCGAGGTCATCTCGATCCCGCTCTCGGGCACGCTGTCGCGCGTGCTCTCGACGCGCTGGATGTTCGTGATCTCGGCCGCTGGCTTCACGCTGATGAGCCTGATGTGCTCCACCGCGACCTCGATCAACGAGATGATCGTCTGGCGCGCGCTGCAGGGCTTCATCGGCGGCGGCATGATTCCCACCGTCTTCGCCTCGGCCTTCACGATCTTCCCGCCCTCCAAGCGCGGCATTGTCTCGCCGATGATCGGCCTCGTCGCGACCTTGGCGCCGACCATCGGCCCGACGGTCGGCGGCTATCTCACCGACCTGTTCTCCTGGCACTGGCTGTTCCTGATCAACATCGTGCCGGGCATCTTCGTCACGGTGACGACTTGGCTGCTCGTCGATTTCGACGAGCCGAATCTGGGTCTGCTCGACAATTTCGACTGGTCCGGCCTCGCCTTCATGGCGGGATTCCTCGGCTGCCTCGAATACGTGCTCGAGGAAGGCCCCAACCACGATTGGCTTCAGGACGAGGCAGTCTTCATCTGCGCCGTGGTCTGCGGCGTCTCGGCCCTGCTGTTCTTCGCCCGCGTCTTCACCGCGCGCCAGCCGATCGTCGACCTGCGCGCATTCTCGGACCGCAACTTCGCTACTGGCTGCGTGGCGAGTTTCGTGCTCGGCATTGGCCTCTACGGGCTCACCTACCTCTATCCGGTGTTTCTGGCGCGGGTGCGCGGCTACTCGGCCTTGCAGATCGGCGAGACGATGTTCGTCTCGGGGCTGTGCATGTTCGCCACCGCGCCGATCGCCGGCCGCCTGATGGGTAAGCTCGATCCGCGGGTGATGATGGCGCTCGGCTTCTCGGGCTTCGCCCTCGGCACCTGGATCGTCACCGGGATGACCAAGGACTGGGATTTCTGGGAGTTGCTCTGGCCACAGGTTCTGCGCGGCTGCTCCCTCATGCTGTGCATGATCCCGATCAACAACGTGGCCCTGGGCACGCTGCCGCCTGACCGCATGAAGAACGCCTCGGGCCTGTTCAACCTGACGCGCAACCTCGGGGGCGCCGTCGGCCTCGCGCTGATCAATACGGTGCTCAACGATCGTTGGGACCTGCACCTCGCCCGGCTGCACGAGCGCGTGACCTGGGCCAACGCCGCCGCGGTCGAGCGGATGGCCTCGCTCCGGCAGAGCTTTTCCAGCTTCGGCAGCGCGGCGGACTCGATGGCGATCTCGTCGATGAACGCGCAAGTGCGCATCCAGGGCATCGTCATGGCGTTCGAGGACGTGTTCCTCGTGCTCACGGTCCTTTTCTTGGCGATGGCCTGCGCCACCTTCCTGATCCGCAAGCCGCGGGCCGGGGCAGGCGCCGGCGGTCACTGAGGGAAACGGGATCTCAGGCGGGTCGCCGGCTGAGCCGCGGCCGCCAGATCCCGAGCACGACGTTGACCGTCGCGATGGCGAGCAGCACCCAGAGGGTGTTGCGCTCCGGGCCGAGGGTTTGGGCGAGCATCGCTGGATCGACCTTGCCCACGAGCGCTCCAGCGCTGAGGTCCGCCTCCTGCTGCATCGGCCCGAGCACGCCGACGAAGCCGCTTTCGAAGACCAGGATGCCGGTGGCGGCCTTCAGCCAGGCCCAGCCGGCATTGTGAAAGCCGCGATTCAGCGCAATCGCGAGGAGGCCCGCGATCAGCGTCAGTCCGAGCGAGGGGAAGAAGATCCAGGTGGCAATGGCGCCCATGGCACCACGCATCGCGGCATAGGCGGTGAGATCGCTCACCGGCGGCATGGCGTTCAGCATGACGAGCAGGGACGCCATCGCCCCCATCAGCCCGATCGCCCCCATCGTGTGGAGGAATTTCAGTGAGCGCCGCACTGCGCCTCGCCAACCGGCCCGGAACGGGCGGGTCGTAGCTTAGCGCATCGCTCGCGACCGAGGTAGCCGACGGCCGCGCGTAACCATTTCGCAGGTGCAGCGTAAACCATGCTGCCGACGCGAATGCCGGCGCATTGGAGATGTGTGATGGATCGCCGGGACTTCCTTGGATTGCTGGCCGCAGCTGGTGCTGCCGGCTCATTCGGTATCGAGCCCGCATGGGCAGCCTCGCCTCCGACCGCACGCAATGTCGTGCTGGTTCACGGGCTTTTCGCGGATGGTTCTTGCTGGACCGACGTCATCGCCCGGCTCCAGGGCAATGGACTCAACGTCACCGCGGTTCAGAACCCGCTGACGACGCTCGAGGAATCGGTGGCTGCAGTGCAGCGCGTTCTGGCGCAGCAGGACGGTCCGACGGTGCTGGTCGGTCATTCCTTCGCTGGCATGATCGTCTCGGAAGCCGGTGTCGATCCGAAGGTCTCGGCCGTGGTCTACGTCGCAGCCCGTGCGCCGGATGCCGGTGAGGACTACCCGGCGCTCGCCAAAACGTATCCGACCCCGCCGGCTTCAGCAGGCATCGTTTTCGACGGGGAGTATGGCCGCCTGACCCAAGAGGCCTTCCTGCGCGACTTCGCAGGCGATGTGCCCGAAGCGCGGGCGAGAGTGCTCTATGCGGTGCAGGAACCGTTCCGGAAGAGCCTGATCGCAGGCAAGACGACCCAGGCGGCCTGGCGCTCCAAGCCGAGCTACTACGCCGTTTCGACCGAAGACCGGACCATCAATCCCGATCTGCAGCGCTTCATGGCCAAGCGCATGAACGCCACGACCATCGAAGTGAAGGCGAGCCACGTCTCGCTGATCTCGCAGCCCGATACGATCGCGGCGCTCATCCTGAAAGCGACGGGTCGGGGATGACGGCATGACGAGCCTGCTCGCGATCCGCTCCATCTTGATGCGCTGGGCACCCGTGCCGGTACGGCTGATCGTCGGATACGGCTTCCTGGCGCATGGCGTTGCCAAGGCGGCTCGCGGCTAAGATGCCTTTCCGGCTCTCGTCGGTGCGATGGGATTGCCGTTCCCGCACGTGCTCGGCTGGATGACCATCCTCGTCGAAATCGTCGGCGGCTTGGCGATCCTGGCCAGTGCGTTGGTGCCGCTGGCCAGCTTACCGATGGCTGTCGCGCTCGCGGTGGCCATCGTTACCGTGCACCTTCCCTACGGCTTCAGCTCGATCAAGCTGCAGGCGGTGACGGCGAACGGGGCGAGCTTCGGCCAGCCGGGCTACGAGACCGACCTGCTCTACCTCGCCGGGCTGGCCACGCTCGTGCTGGGTGGTGCGGGCCTTTTTCGGTCGATGGTTGGTTGAGCAGGCGCCTCGGCCCGTCCCATCGCGGCGTGGTGGCCTAGCCCACGCCCACCGGATGCTTCGTCACCGCGGGCGTCCGCATCGTCACCAGCTCCTCGCCGGCTGTGGGGTGCACGGCGATGGTGCGGTCGAAATCAGCCTTCGTCGCGCCCATGGTGACCGCGATGCCGACGGCCTGAATGATCTCGCCGGCATCGTGGCCGAGGACGTGCACACCGACGACGCGGTCGCTAGCCTTGTCCACTAGCATTTTCATCAGCATGCGCTCGTCGCGGCCCGACAGCGTCGCCTTCATCGGGCGGAAGCTGGAGCGGTAGACGTCGATCTCGCCGAAGCACTTACGTGCCACGTCCTCGTTGTGGCCGACCACGCCGATCTCGGGTGTCGAGAATACCGCCGTCGGGATCAAGCGGTGGTCGACGCACCAGGGCTTGTTGCCGAAAACCGTATCGGCGAAGGCGTGGCCCTCGCGGATGGCGATCGGCGTCAGCGCCGCGCGGCCGGTGACGTCACCCACCGCGTAGATCGAGGGCACCGAGGTCTGCGAGTACTCGTCGACGGGGATTGCGCCGTTCGGCTTGATCGTGATGCCGACCTTTTCCAGGCCGAGGCCGTCGACGTTCGGACGCCGCCCGGTCGCCGCGAGGACGCAATCGACCGTCAGGATCTCGCCGTCACTCAGTGTCGCGCGGATCGCGCCGCCGTCACGTTCGAGCCGATCGACGGTGCGCCCGAGCCGCAGATCCATCCGTTTGGCATAGGCTTCGCCCAGCGCGTCGCGGATCTCGTCATCGAAACCGCGCAGCAGCTTGTCGCCCCGGTGGAGCAGTGTAGTCTTGCTGCCGAGTCCAGCGAAGACGCCGGCAAATTCGACTGCAATGTAGCCGCCGCCGATGACCAGGATGCGATCGGGCCGCCGTTCCAGCTCGAAGACACCGTTGGAATCGATGCCGAGCTCACCGCCGGGAATCATCGGCTCGTTCGACGGCGCGGCGCCCACAGCGATCAGGATCTTTCGAGCACGGATCAGTCGGCCCGAATGGCAGAGCCGCACTGTGTGCGGGTCTTCGATCGCCGCGCGCTCGGCCACCACCTCCACGCCGCTGCCGGCGAGGGTGCGGCCGTAGACGCCTTCGAGCCGGGTCACCTCGGCATCACGGCGCTGCTTCAGCTTGGCCCAGTCGAAGCTCGGATGGCCGACCTCCCAGCCGAAGCCTGCAGCGTCCTCGAACTCCTCCGAAAAGCGGCTGGCATAAACCATGAGCTTTTTGGGCACGCAGCCCCGGATCACGCAGGTGCCGCCGAGGCGGTATTCTTCCGCCAGCATCACCCGGGCGCCGTGGGTGGCTGCGATCCGTGCCGCACGCACGCCGCCGGAGCCGCCGCCGATGACGAAGAGATCCGTGTCGAAGGTCTCGCTCATGCTGATCCGCTTTGAAGGAGGGAGACACTGACTACTGGAGCTGGTGGCCGCGCTTGCCCATCTCCGCGCGCACGCGGATCATCATGTATTCCGAAACTTCCTGGGTCCAATCCTGCATGGCGCCCACCAACTCGTCGAGCACCTGCGGCTGCGTCTCGACGTAACGCTTGCCCGACGGCGAGCGGAAGAAGGTCACGATGTCTTGCAGCTCCGGCTCGCTCAGGCGGCGCGCATAGATCTGCGCCGCGACGTTGATCATGCGCTGCTTCTGCAGTTCCATTTCGGGTTGCAGGCCCTTGATGACCTCGTCGAGATCCTTGCTCAGCTCGGGCCGGGTCACGGAGTTCTTCTTGATCTGCTCGGCGAGCGCCGGGATGATCGAGTCGAACGAACGCGCGATGCCGGAATTGAACATGACCTCGCGGGCGAGCGCGATGTGGTTGTCGCTGGCCGCAGGCTGGTTCTGAGCTGCCGGAGGCGCCGCCGGCTTCGCGGCCGGGGGTTTTGTGGCAGGCTGCTCGGCGAGCGCGGCCGGCGCGAGCAGCGTGGCGCCGACGAGCGCCGCTCCGAGCAGACGGGCGGCCAGGGCGTCGAGGCGGCGGGACATGGACAGCGCTCCGGAGGCTTGTCGGAAATCGGATCGTTGAAGATGAATCACGGGTTACCGAGCACCGTCACTACGGCTTCGTCGCCGCAGGCTTCGGCGAGGATCGCGCCGCTGGCGAGGCCGATAAACAGGCCATGCTCGACGACGCCGGGCACCGCCCAGAGCGCCGCGGACAGCCGCTCGGGATCGGGGATCGCTTCGAGTCTCGCATCGACGATGGCGTGGCCGCCATCGGTGACGAAGGGCTGCCCGCCCGAGGCTTTTCTCAGTGTCAGCTCACCCGCGCAGCCGGCAGCCTCGATTGCCTTCTGAACCGCCTTGAAGGTGGCGCCGAAGCCAAACAGGTTCACCTCGACCGGCAGCGGGAAGGCGCCGAGCGTCGCAACGTGCTTGGCGGAATCCGCAATCACGACCATGCGACGGCTGGCATACGCGACGATCTTTTCGCGGAGCAGTGCGCCGCCGCCACCCTTGATCAAGCGGAGATTGCCGTCGAGTTCGTCGGCGCCGTCGATGGTGAGGTCGAGCTCCGGGCATTCCTCCAGGCTGGTCAGCCGGATCCCTTCAGCTTCGCAGGCCGCGCGCGTCGCCTCCGAGGTCGGTACGCCGATCACGTCGAGGCCGGCGCGGACCCGCTCGCCGAGAAGCAGGATGAAGGCGTTGGCGGTGGTGCCGGTGCCGATCCCGAGTCGCATCCCGTCCGTGACGAGATCGACGGCGCGGGCCGCGGCCGCGCGGCGCAGATCAGGGCCGCTCACGCGGCCGTCCGGGGAATCGCGGAGAAAGAAAGGGCGTGCATGCGCGTGCTCACGAACTCGGCGCGAGCCCCTAGCACGCCTCACGGTCCTCGCAAACGCGGCCCGTTACGCGGATCGGCCGTTCTAACGAGAGAACGTCGATCGGTGGCGTCCGGCATCAGGGGCGGCCGCCCTGTGGTGGCGTCACGCTCGGTGCGGTGCGTGCGGCAGGCGCGGCAGGCACGGGATTGGTGGAGCCGGCCGGCGGCGGGTTGGTCTGCGGCGTGCAGACCACGAGTTCTTCCCGCACCTGAACGTAACAGATGCTCATCTCGCCGGTGCGGTAGTTGACCCGGAAGACACCGGCCTCGCGGGTGTGCCGCGAGGCAATCAGGCCATACTCGGCCGGGGCCTGGGCGCCCGCACCCTCGCCAGCGGGAAAGCACAGGGTGACGCCGACATTGTCGTCGCGCAGGCCGTACTGGCAGGAGGTGACCTCGCCGGTGGAGCGGTCGACGCGATAGACCCGATTCAGGTCGATCTGCGGCGCGGGCACAAATTCGTAGGGACCGGCGGCAAGGGCAGGCAGGCCAGCGTTGCAAAAGATGAGAGCGGCGAGCGCGGTTCGAGGCGAGAGGCAGGCTGGCATGGCCGGTGACCCTGTCACGGGAAAAGCATCCCTGGAACAGGACCCGATTATGGTTAACGAAATCCTGCGAAGCGCGGGCGAACGAAAGGTACGGATCGCCGTTCGTGAGGGAAAGCGGCTGAGTCCGGCGGGAGGAGCAAAATGGGGGCAAATTGCCGCCATCCTTCTGTCTCAGTACTCGAATGATAGGGCCAACGCGGCCTTGGCCCTTCATTCGTGTGGGTGGCCAGGTCGACAGCGCGCAACGTCACAGCGTGGCCGAAGTTTATCCGGACCGACCGTCACCGATCATGCAACCGACATCCCGGATGGACCGCTCCACGGCCGCGCGTCTCGCGGCCCTGGAACGATACGACATCCTCGACACACCGGCGGAGCCCGGTTTCGACGACATCGTCGGATTGGCGGCTGAAATCTGCAAGACGCCGGTGGCCTTGGTCAGCCTCGTCGCGGACGACCGACAATGGTTCAAGGCCCGGATCGGCTTCGACGCCTGTGAGACGCCCATCGGGCAATCGGTCTGCGCCCATGCCCTGGCCCAGCCGGGGCTGCTCGTCATCCCCGACCTGACCCAGGACCCTCGCACCCGCGACAACACGCTGGTGACGGGCGAGCCGCATATCCGGTTCTATGCCGGCGCCCGGCTCGAGACGCCCGAGGGAGAGGCGATCGGCACGCTCTGCGTCATCGACGGGCAGGCCCGGCCGGCCGGGCTCACCACGCGGCAGGCACTCGCTTTGGAACGCCTCGCCCGTCAGGTGATGACGCAGATGGAGCTGGGCCGGGTAGCCGCTGAACGCGATGCCGCTGCGCGGCGCGCGCGAGAGGCGGCCATCCGCCATCGGCAGATCCTCGACAGTGCCCTCGACTATGCCATCGTCACGATGGATCTCGATGGAAGGGTGACGAGCTGGAACGCGGGCGCGGAGCGCATGCTCGGCTGGTCGGAGGCCGAGACGGCCGGCCGAACGACCGAGATGTTCTTCACGCCCGAGGAAGTGGCGGCCGGCAAGCCCGAACGCGAGATGCGGGTGGCGCGCGAGCAGGGACGCGACAGCGCCGAGCAGTGGTACGGTTGCAAGGACGGATCGCGCGTCTTCGCCCTCGGCGAGATCATGCCACTCACGGCAGCCGACGGCAGTCATGTCGGCTACCTGAAGATCCTGCGCGATCGTACGGAGCAGCGCAGCCTCGACGAACGGTCTCGGCTTGCCGAAGACGCGCTGGCGGAGTCAGAGGAGCGCATGCGGCTCGCCGTCGACGCCACCGGCATCGGCATCTTCGACTACGCGCCGGAGAAGGACGATCTGCGCTGGGATGCGCGCGTTCGCGAGATCTTCGGAATCGGCCCCGACGATCCCGTGACCTACGAGGGCAGCTACCTCGCCGGACTTCATCCCGACGATCGCGATGCCGCCGATGCGGCGGTCCGGGCGGCTACAGATCCGGCAGGCTCGGGCCTTTTCGACATCGAATACCGCGTCCGTGGCATCCGCACCGGCATCGAACGCTGGATCGCTGCGCGCGGCAAGTCTACCTTCGAGGACGGCCGACAGATCCGCTTCGTCGGCACGGTGCGCGACGTGACGATCCGCAAAGCCGCCGAGTTCGCCGTGCGCGCCACCGAGGAGCGCTACCGCCTGGTGACGCGGGCGACGAACGACGCGATCTGGGACTGGGACCTCGTAGCGGACCACGTCCTCTGGAACGAGGCCCTTGGCACCACCTATGGATACGACCTCGCCACGGTGGGGACCACCGGCGAGTGGTGGCTCGATCACGTCCACCCGGAAGATCGTGCCCGGGTCGAGGAGGATATCCGCTCCGCCATCGCCGGGACAGGCAGCGAGTGGAGCCACGAATATCGCTTCCGCCGCGCGGACGGCAGCTACGCCGACGTGCTCGATCGCGGCTACATGGTGCGTGGCAAGCGCGGCGAGCCGCTGCGCATGATCGGCGCGATGCTCGATTTGTCCGAGCGCAAGCGCGACGAGCGGCGCCTGCGCGAGATGAACGCCATGCTGGAGGAGCGGGTCGAGGAGCGTACCCGCGAGCGCGACCGCACTTGGAGCGTCTCGCAGGACCTGATGGTCGTCATCGACACCAAGGGTATCTTCCGGGCGATCAGCCCGGCCGCGGTGGGGATCCTGGGCTGGCAGCCAGAGGACATGCTCGGCTGCTCGGTCTTCGACTTCATACATCCCGAGGACCAGGCCCGGACGCTCGACGCATTGCGCTTCGCTTCCGAGCACGCCCTGCCGCCCTTCGAGAACCGATATCGGCACAAGGACGATACCTATCGCTGGATGTCGTGGATCGCCGCGCCGGAAGGCGACCTGATCTACGCCACCGGCCGTCACGTCACCGCGGAGAAGGAGCAGGCCGAGGCGCTGGCCAAGACCGAGGAGGCCCTGCGCCAGTCTCAGAAGATGGAAGCGGTCGGCCAGCTCACCGGCGGCATCGCGCACGATTTCAACAACCTGCTCACCGGCATCTCGGGAAGCCTGGAGCTGCTGCAGAGCCGCGTGAGCCAGGGGCGGCTCGCCGATGTCGACCGCTACGTCAATGCTGCGATGGGCGCCTCGAAGCGCGCCGCCGCTCTGACGCATCGCCTGCTCGCCTTCTCGCGCCGCCAGACGCTCGATCCGAAGCCCACAGACGTGAATCGCCTCGTCGCGGGAATGGAGGAGATGATCCGCCGCACGATCGGCCCGGAGATCGCCCTGGAGACCGTCGCCGCCGCGGGCCTCTGGTCGGTGATGGTTGATCCCTCGCAGCTCGAGAATGCGTTGCTCAACCTCTGCATCAACGCCCGTGACGCCATGCCGGATGGCGGCCGCATCACCATCGAGACCGCCAACAAGTGGATGGACGAGCGCGCGGCCAGGGATCGGGACCTTGAGCCCGGCCAGTACCTCTCGCTCTGCGTCACCGATACCGGCACGGGCATGGAGCCGGACGTCATCGCCAAGGCCTTCGAGCCGTTCTTCACCACGAAGCCGATCGGTCAGGGCACGGGACTCGGGCTCTCGATGATCTACGGCTTCGTGCGCCAGTCGGGCGGCCAGGTGCGGATCTATTCGGAGGTTGGCGAAGGCACCACGATGTGCCTCTACCTGCCCCGCCACTACGGCGCGGCCGAGGAGGGCGAGGTGGCCCCCGATCTCGCGAACGCTCCGCGCGCCGAGCAGGGCCAGACCGTGCTCATCGTCGACGACGAGCCGACGGTGCGCATGCTGGTGGCGGAGGTGCTGGAAGACCTCGGCTACACCGCAATCGAGGCGGCGGACGGCTCGGCCGGCCTGAAGATGCTGCGTTCCGATGCGCGCATCGACCTGCTGGTGACCGATGTCGGATTGCCCGGAGGAATGAACGGCCGTCAGATGGCCGACGCCGCCCGCGTGACGCGGCCGGATCTCAAGGTCCTGTTCATCACCGGCTATGCCGAGAACGCAGTTGTCGGGAACGGGCATCTCGAACCGGGCATGCAGGTCCTGACCAAGCCCTTCGTGATGGAAGCTCTGGCAAGCCGGATCAGGGATCTGATCGCCAAGCCGTGAGTGCCGATCTCGGTGGAGGACCCGCTGGTCAGGGCCTCTACTTCACGGTTTCGAAACCCGGAGGCTGCTTTTATCCGCAGACGTCCGGATAGGCTCATGGCACCTGGTCTTGCAGGAAACATAGACGCGGAGCTCGGCAAGCGTTGGCAATCCCGGCGCTCGCCGGCCTTGGCGGAGCTTTACGAGGCGCGCAGCGAGTCGACGCACTGGCAGGATGCGCGCATCTCGTCGCGGCTCGCTGGCATCGTCTACATTGCGTTCTTCTTCACGGATCTGATCATGATCCGCGACGTGGCGCTCTATAACATCGCCGCGCGCCTCATTATCGGCCTGCTGTTCATCTTCGACATCGAGGCGCAGATCCGGCGTGGTGTCCGCTCGCGTTGGGTCGATTACCAATGCGCTTTCGGGATCGTCGCCGCCTACGCGACCTGGATGTGGTTCTCGAGCTGCAGCGTCTATCAGGTCAGTGCCTCATACTACCTGACCTACGGAATCATCTTCATCATCGGTCAGAACGTCTTCTTCAACTTCCGGTTCGGTCTGGCGGTTGTATCGTCGAGCGTGATGCTCGGCATCTTCACCCTGTTCTTGTTCTCGAGTTTCTTCAGTTCCACCGAGTACGTGGTCGGAATCGGCACGCTCTACTTCTCGACGTATACTCTCACGCTGTTTGTGAACTGGAAGTTGAATGAAGAACGCTACCGCGTCTTCCTGAACTCGCTGCGGGCCGAGATCCGGGAGGATGAGGCGACGGAGCGGGGCGCTGCGCTGCTGCGGCTTTCGACGACCGACGCGCTGACGGGTCTCGCCAACCGCCGGGCTATCGACGAGGAGCTGCGTGCCTATTGGGGTAATTGGCAGTCGGCGGAGAAGAGCTTCGCGGTCATCCTGATCGATGTCGACTACTTCAAGCGCTACAACGATCAGTACGGCCACCAGCGTGGGGACCGCTGCCTGATCGCTGTGGCCGACGCCATGAAGGCTGCAGCCACTCAGAGTAAGTATGCGCTCGGCCGCTTCGGCGGCGAGGAGTTCATCCTTCTGGTGCGCTGCCAGACGCGGGAGCACATGGCGCTCGTCGCCGAGGGCGTGCGCCGGGCCGTCGAGGACCTCGCGATTCCGCACGAGCAGCGGCCCGACCCCTGCTTCGTCGTCACCGTTAGCATCGGGGCCGCCTTCAGCCGGGACATCACCAGCACGAAGGTCGAGCGGCTGGTCACCGAGGCCGACCGTGCGCTCTATGCGGCGAAGAAGACCGGCCGAAACTGCGTCAAGCTCTTCGACCGGGACGACCCGCTGGAGGTGAACCTCGACGACAGCGTCACGGATCTCCTCCGTGGCGCTATCGCAGGGGGCCATGTCGCGATGGTCTACCAGCCCATCCGCGACGCGGTCTCCGGCGAGATCGCGGGCGCCGAGGCGCTGATGCGCCTGACCGGACCGAATGGCGAATCCATCTCGCCGGCTGTGTTCATCCCGATCGCTGAACGCACCGGGATGATCGTCGAGCTTGGACGGTGGGCGATCCGCACCGCGTGCCGGGAGCTGATCGCCGAAGACCGCGTCGCGATGGTCAGCGTCAACGTCTCGGCCGTCCAGCTGAGCACCGCGAGTTTTGCGCTGTCCGTGGCCACGATCCTCAAAGAAACCGGCGTTGCGCCGCACCGCCTGATCGTGGAGGTGACGGAAGGCCTGCAGATCGAGGGCAATCCCGACATCCTCCAAAGCCTGCGGGAGCTTCGTACGCTCGGCGTGAAGATTTGGCTGGACGATTTCGGCACCGGCTTCGCCGGTCTGTCCTGCGTGCGGGAGGTCGCCTTCGACGCCGTCAAGATCGACCGCTCCTTCCTCCAGGCCACCGAGACGAAGCGGGGCGCGGAGATGTTCCGCAACATCGTCGGCCTCGTCCGCAATGTCGGCTGCCAGACTGTGGTCGAAGGCATCGAGACCCACGCTCAGCAGCAGCTCTCCGCGGAGCTGCAGGTGGACCTGCTTCAGGGCTACCACCTCGGCAAGCCGATGACGGCTGAAGCCCTGCGCTTGCTGGTCGGCTCGGAGATGGTGGTCTCGCGCGAGAGCGTGCCCGCGTCGGCCTGACGCTCTCCAGACGGCTCCCCCATCGACGTCCTTCCTTGTCCTGCGCTTTCCGCGGCGCGGCGGGCGTCGCACGGTCGTCTGGATACAAAATCCGAAGGCATCGACAATAGAGCGCCGTTAACCTTAAGATGAGGATTTCAAGACGGCGTTTAGCCTGCTTTCTGGCAAACAGATTTTCCTTGGCTGTGGGTAAGTCGTGCCAAAAGGTTGATAACCCCAGGGCCGGATGCCTGGCATCGGATGTTTTTTGTTTAGGAGTTGTTAATCTCTCCCTCACTGGAGCGATGTGGCGCGGTCACGTGGTTACCCAGGATGACCCCGAGTTCTTTCATGGAACATCTTCAGTCGGTTTTGTCCGAGGCTCAGTCCCGGCTGATCGCCAATCCAAGCCCGGACATCATCGATTGGTTGGCGAAAGAGCTGGGGGCGACCTACGATGAGGCGTCGTCGACCGGACAGCTTTCCGAGTTTCGGGCGTCTTGCCGCTCCCACCCGCTGTCCGAAGTCTTCCTGCTCGATCCTTATTCCCGGCGCGCGCACGACAAACCGCGCGGCTATGCCGGCGACGCGGTCATGCTCGACTACATTTATCGGCCGACGCATGGTCAGCTCGACGGTATGGCCTCGGTGGTCCACCGCGCGACGACTTCGCTGCCGAATGCGAAGAGCATTCTTTGGCGCCGCGATTACTTGGCGGGCCTGATCCACGACTACATGGGTTCCCGCGAATGCGCCGAGGTGCTCTCGGTGGCTTCGGGCCACATGCGTGAGCTCGACGCCCTTCGCGAGGCGACAACCGACACCAACGTTCGGTTCGCAGTGCTCGACCAGGACGAGACCTCGATTGCCGAAGCGAAGGGCGAGTACAGCGAGTTTACTATCGAGGGCCGCGTGGCGAGCTTCGCCGCTCTAATCAAGGAGCGGCGGCCGGTCGCGAGCTACGACCTGATCTACTCGGCCGGCTTGTTCGACTACCTGCCGAAGGCTCCTGCGGTGGCTTTGATCAAGGCGATGTTCGCCCGGCTCAAGTCCGGCGGGATGCTGTCAGTCGGCAATTTCACCCGCGACAGCCACGGCCGTGGCTTCATGGCCGGCTTCATGGACTGGTGTCTGATCTACCGCGACGAAGACGAGATGCGCGCGCTTGCCGAAGCGGCTTGCCCGAAGGCCTCCTACAAGATCTTCCGAGATCAGCCGCGCAACGTGGTCTACCTCGAGATCTACGCCGAATGAGGCAATCTGGCTGAGGCTGCTCACGCCGCCAGGCAGGCGCGAGCGGCCTAGCTCAAGATCGATTGTGCCCTAGCTTGTTCAACGACCCATACAGGGTCGCCAAAAACAATCGACCCGAGGGAACGTTCAATGCTGAAGATCGCTGTATCGGCCGTGGCTCTGGCCGCGATCGCCGTTGCTCCAGCCATGGCCCTGGAGGTTACCAAGACTGCCAGTATCGCAGCTCCTCCCGCCGCCGTGTGGAAGACCATCGGCGGCTTCTGCGGCATCGGCGACTGGCATCCCGTCGTCGAGAAATGCATGCTCTCGAAGCAGGGCGCCAAGCAGCAGCGCATGCTGAGCCTCAAGGGAGGCGGCACGATCCAGGAGGAGGAGCAGGCCCGCGACGACGCCGGCATGAGCTATACTTACACGATCCTCGAGAGCCCACTGCCCGTTTCCGACTACAAGTCCACGATCTCCGTGGCGAAGGATGGCAGCGGCTCGAAGGTGACTTGGACGGGCAGCTTCAAGGCCAAGGGCGCGCCCGACGCCAAGGCCCAGGAGGTGATCGGCGGCGTCTACGATGCCGGTCTGAAGGGGCTCTCTGACAAGGCGAAGTAAGCCAAGCTCAAGATGGGGGCAGCTGGCTCAGGCTTGATCGCCCCCTGCATTCGGTCCATCCCGCTCGCGTCACTGCTCCGCTCGCGCGAGACCCGATGTCCGATCTGCCTCCCATCGCCGTGTTCGACCTCGATGGCACTCTCGCCGACACTGCGGGAGATCTCATCGGCACGCTGAACGTTATCCTCGAGCGGGAGGGGCTCGCGGCCCTGCCGCTGGACCAGGCACGCGATCTCCTGGGAGCTGGCGCCAGGGCACTGATCACGCGGGGCTTCTCGGCGGCCGGTCAGACATTGGAGCCGGAGCGGCTCGAGCGTCTGTTCGAAGCCTTCTTGGACTATTACGGCGCCCACCTCACCGACCACTCGCAGCTCTATCCGGGCGTGGTCGCGGCGCTCGATGACTTGGAGGCGAAGGGCTTTCGGCTGGCCGTCTGCACCAACAAGGTCGAGGGGCACGCCGTCGACCTCCTGAAGGCCCTTGGCCTCGCGCCGCGCTTCGCGGCGATCGTCGGCAAGGACACCTTCGCTTGGTCGAAGCCCGACCCGCGACACATCACGCTCACCGTCGAGCGGGCCGGGGGCGATCCACACCGGGCGGTGATGGTCGGCGATTCCCGCGCCGACGTGGATGCAGCCAAGGCGGCCGGCATCCCCGTGGTCGGCGTGAGCTTCGGGTATACGGCGGTGCCGATGCGCGAACTCGCCCCGAACAAACTGATCGACCATTTCGACGAACTGCCGTCGGCCGTCTCGGCCCTCGTGCCTGTCTGACCGACCGCATTCGGCCGGTTTCCTTGGCGATCCGGTAACGGTTCGAATCGCTGCACTGCAACCATCGTGGCGCTAACCCGTTGAGCCACCATGAAATCGGAACAAATGGTCGAGTCCTGTCGGCGTCGCGCCGACCATTGGCGGCGTGCCGAACGGCTCTGGAACAAGGCGGGCAACAAGGTCGCCGCAAAGGAATGCGCCAGGGAAGCCGAGCGCTGCGATCGAGAAGCGGAAGCGTTGGCGGCTTGAGCGGCGGACTGGTGGACGGTGCAGGGATCGAACCTGCGACCTCTCCCGTGTGAAGGGAACGCACTACCGCTGTGCTAACCGTCCATGCCGGTCGTGGGGCAGCCGATGCCGGCACCCCGCGGAGCCGCGCTTCTAGGGCGGGAGCGCGATCCCCGTCAAGGCAGGCTCTTCGCAGCCGCTGACAAAGCGGCTAGGCGTGCGCGCATGACAACGCCTCTCGTCCGCTTCGCACCCTCGCCGACGGGTTTCCTGCATATCGGCAATGCCCGGCCAGCTCTGCTGAACTACCTGTTTGCGCGACGGGAGGGCGGCCGCTTTCTGCTCCGCCTCGACGATACCGACCGCGAGCGTTCGACGGAGGAATTCGCGGGTGCGATCCGCGAGGATCTCGTTTGGCTCGGCATTGAGCCCGACCTGTTCGCGCGGCAGAGCGAGCGCAATGCGAGCCATCAGGCCGCGAAGGAGACGCTGATCGCGCAGGGCAGGCTTTACCCCTGCTACGAGACGGCGGAAGAACTCGACCGCCGCCGTAAGCGGCAGCTCGGCCGCGGACTGCCGCCCATCTACGACCGCGCCGCGCTCAGCCTGACGGGCGAGGAGAGGGCGGCCTTGGAGGCTCAGGGCCGGCGCCCACATTGGCGGTTCAAGCTCGACCACAAGGTCGTCGCCTGGAATGATCTGGTGCGTGGCGAGAGCCATGTTGACTGCGCTTCGCTCTCGGACCCAGTTCTGATCCGCGAGGACGGCACGGCGCTGTACACCTTGCCTTCTGTCGTGGACGACGCGGAGATGGGCGTGACCCACATCATCCGCGGCGAGGACCACGTTACCAATACCGGTGTGCAGGTGCAGATCTTTGAGGCGCTGGGCTATCCGGTGCCGGTATTCGCGCACCACAACCTGCTGACCACGTCAGATGGAGAGGGTCTGTCGAAGCGACTTGGGCACCTGTCTCTGCGCAGCCTTCGCGAAGCGGGCTATGAGGCTGCCGCGGTGAACTCGCTGGCGGTGCTGACGGGGACCGCCGAGGCGGTTCGGGCAGTCGGCTCGCTCGATGATTTGGCGGGCCTGGTCGATCTCGGCCGAATCTCGCGGGCACCGGCCCGGTTCGACCCATCGGAACTCGACGTCATCAACGCGCAACTCGTCCACGCGATGCCTTTCGACGAGGCTCGCGAGCGCCTGCTGGCGCTAGGCATCCACGAGGAGACGGCAGAAGCGTTCTGGAACGTGGTGCGGGCCAATCTCGGCAAAGTCGACGAGGCGGCGGAGTGGTGGCGTGTGGTGGCCGGCCCGGTGAGCCCGGTGATCCAGAATGCGGGCTTTCTGGAAAAGGCGCTCGCCCTGCTGCCGGATGGCCCCTTCGATGCCACAACCTGGAAGAGCTGGACCGAGGCGGTGAAGCAGGCGACGGGGGCCAAAGGCCGCGTGCTGTTCATGCCGCTCCGTCTAGCGCTGACTGGGCTCGACCATGGTCCGGATCTGGCTGGCCTGCTGCCGTTGATCGGCCGCGAGCGGACGGCCCAGCGCTTGGCCGGGGAATCGGCTTGAGCGCCAGAGAAGATCGTTCGTTATAAGAAACGGAATGACGGAAGATCTTTCCGACGCCGGTGTCTTCTGGAGCAGAACAAGCCGGGGAATTGAAAATTCAGAACATCGCTTGAGCGGAATTTTTGGGCCACACTTCTGAATGAGCGAAGTGATGGATGAGACCCTTTACGGATCAGCATTTTGTTCGATATAAAGAACGGGCTGCCTATGCTGTCGAGCAAGCAGCATTCTGATCCCTTTTGGAGCATCGCATCATGAGCGCTCATTCCGCGCTCCCCATTGCTGTCATCGGCGCCGGCTTCAGCGGCACGATGGCGGCGATCCAGTTGTTGGACTCGCTGCCGAGCGATCGGCCGGTGCTGCTCTGCGAGCGTTCCGCGAGCTTCGGACGCGGCCTTGCCTATGGCACCGACGATTTCGGGCATTTCCTGAACTTGCGCGCTTCGAACATGAGCGCGTTTCCGGACTGCCCAAGGCATTTCGAGCAATGGCTGGCGCACAACGCGGCCGATCTGCCTCCAGACGAGGCGCCCGGCATCCGGGTGACGCCGGTCGGCACCTTCGCGTCGAGGGCAC
Source organism: Methylobacterium sp. C25 (assembly GCF_021352225.1). GTDB lineage: Bacteria > Pseudomonadota > Alphaproteobacteria > Rhizobiales > Beijerinckiaceae > Methylobacterium. The sequence continues at coordinate 1,208,721 of NZ_JAAUVI010000001.1, forward strand.
TTTACGGACGCTATCTCTCCGAGATCCTGACCGAAGCCGTCACCGGCTCTAATCTGCCGCGCCTCCGCCTCGTCAATGATGGCATTTCCGACCTCATGCCTGGCCCGGGGGGCTTTGCGGTGCGCACGGAGGGAGGTCTGAGCCTGCCGGTGGCAGGTGCGGTGCTCGCCATGGGCAACCTCGCCGGCGCAGGCGAGCCTTACAGCCGGCACCGGGCCGACCTCTGGTCGCCGGAGACGATCGGCCGGCTGCAGCCGGAATTACCCGTTCTGATCGTAGGCACTGGGCTGAGCATGATTGATGCGGTCATCAGCCTGCGCCGCAGCGGCTTCTCCGGGCCCATCGTGGCCCTGTCACGCCGAGGCCTGCTGCCGAACGCCCATGCGCCGACCGAGGCGCTCCCCGTCCCCAATCTCACGGCAGCTGATCTTCGCTCGCTCACGACCTTGACCCGGCGCATCCGTGCGATGGCGGTTGCAGCCGACGGTGATTGGCGAAGCGTGATCGACGCGCTGCGCCCAATTGTCGATTTCATCTGGCGCAGCCTGCCCGCGCCGGAACGTGGCCGCTTCCTCCGCCATCTGCGGCCCTTCTGGGACGTGCATCGCCATCGATCCGCTCCCCCAGCCGCGTCTACGATCGAGGACGATATCGCCGCAGGCAGCCTGATCGTGCGGGCAGGACGCATTCTGTCGATCGAGGACGAGCCGAGCCGCGCCGTGGTGACGCTCAGGCCGCGCGGTGCGATCGAGCCGGAGCGCCTCACGGTCCAGTGCATCCTGGACGCCACCGGCATCGGCCGCGTCAGTGAGACATCGGACCCGCTGCTGCGGCGGCTGATCGGCCGGGGCTTGGTGCGGCCAGGCCCCTTCGGACTCGGGCTTGACGTCGATTCTGATTTCCGTGCGCGCGGGCTGCCGCTGGGCGGACCGCTCTGGACGATCGGTCCGCTGATGCGGGGCGCGCTCTGGGAGTGCATTGCCGTGCCCGACATCCGCAATCAGGCGGCCGACCTCGCTGCCGGCATCGCCGCGGAGTTGGCGCGGGCGGAGGCGGCTTAGGGATCGCTATCTAGAATGCGCGACAGGTCGCGTATCGGCCGCCAGCTGCGCAGCACGATCCCACGCCTCGCGAAGCCCTCCGCGATAGCGAGGCTCCGCGCCCGCCGTGTTCGGTTCCAGGAGAGCGCGAAACGCAGGAATTCCGGCTCGAACCGCTCGGGGCAGCCGGCAGCCATCTCCGGCCGCTCGTGTCCATAGCTCGCGATGGTGCGCCTTGCGATACGGGCCATCGCCAGCCAGGTCGGCACGTCGAGGTAGATCACCGTATCCGCCGTCGCGAGCCGCGGTGCGATCGTCGCGGTGTAGTTTCCGTCGATCACCCAGGCTGAGAGTGCCGCAATCCGTTCGACCTCGGCACGAAAGGCGTCCGGTTCCACCGGCACCCACCCGGGCCCAAAATACAGCTGGTCGAGATGGAAGACGGGCAGTCCGTAGCGTTCGCCGAGCTGGCGGGCGAGAGTGGATTTACCGCTCCCGGGCGGCCCGAGGACGGCGACGCGTTGGAGCGCCGGCGCAGACGAGCCGTTTGCGCTCACGCTGCTCTCAGCCGCCCCGCCGCAGCAGGAACACCCCCTGCGCGCCGACGAGGTTCCAGAACCACCACGGCATCGAGTAGCGCATCGGCTTGCCGCGTCCGTCCAGCGCGGTGGCCTTCTCGATGCTGGCGCCGACAGTGCGGCACAGGCCGACGAAGTCTCGGATCGTGCAGTGGTGGATGTTCGGGGTCTCGTACCAGGTTTCGGGCATGATCTCCGTCACCGGCATGCGGCCGCGGAAGGCGAGTTCGGCCCGCACGCGCCAATGCCCGAAATTCGGGAAGGAGATGATGACCTGCTTGCCGATGCGCAGCAGGTGCTCGAGCACGATGCGCGGATTGCGCGTCGCCTGGATGGTCTGGGAGAGCACCACGACGTCGAAGGCATCGTCCGGGTAGTTGGCGAGGTCGGTGTCGGCGTCCCCCTGGATCACCGGCAGGCCGCGGGCGAGGCAGGCGTTCACGCCCTCGCGCGACAGCTCGATGCCGCGACCATCGATGTTGCGCCGGTCGCGCAGCAACGCCAGCAGCGAACCGTCGCCGCAGCCGATGTCGAGCACGCGCACGCCATCGGGCACGAGGCCGAGCACGACGAGGTGGTCGACGCGGTCCTCCGCGCCCCGCGGCAATTGCTCTGCTGCGTCCCAGGGGGGCGCCGAGGCAGCATCGGTGACGGTGTTGCTCATGGAGTTCCGAAACGCATTCCCGTCACAGCCCACGCGCCCGCGCCGCTGCGTCGATGAAGCCCCGCGCGGCCGAAAACAGCGCCGGCTCGTCGAGCAGGAAGGCGTCGTGGCCCTTGTCGCTCTCAACCTCGACGAAGGCCACGGGTGCCGCGACCGCATTCAGCGCGTGGACGATCGCCCGGGAATCTGCCGTCGGAAACAGCCAGTCCGAGGTGAAGGAGATCACGCAGAACCGGGTCTTCGATCCGCGGAAGGCATTGGCGAGCACGCCGCCATGGTCCTCGGCGAGGTCGAAATAGTCCATGGCCCGGGTGAGGTAGAGATAGGCATTGGCGTCGAATCGCTCGACGAAGGACAGCCCCTGGTGGCGCAGGTAACTCTCGATCTGGAAGTCGGCGTTGAACGAGAAGGTCGGTGCCGCCCGGTTCTGCAGGCGGCGACCGAACTTTCGGTGTAGCGCAGGCTCGGACAGGTACGTGATGTGCGCGCCCATGCGTGCGACGCCGAGGCCCTTGGCCGGCCGCGTACCCTCTTCGAGATAGCGCCCATCCGCCCATGCTGGATCGGCCATGATCGCCTGCCGGCCAACCTCGTGGAAGGCGATGTTCTGGGCCGAGTGGCGGGCGCCCGTGGCAATCGGCATCGCCGCGAAGACGCGCTCGGGGAAGAGCGAGGCCCATTGCAGGACCTGCATCCCGCCCATCGAGCCGCCGATGCAGAGGAAGAGGTCGCGGATGCCGAGGCGGTCGAGCAGCATCGCCTGGGCGCGGACCATGTCGCGGATGGTCACGAGCGGGAAGTCGAGCCCGTAGGGTCGGCCCGTCGCCGGATCGAGCGAGGCCGGGCCGGTCGAGCCCATGCAGCTGCCGATCACGTTCGAGCAGATGACGAAATAGCGGTCGGTATCGATCGGCTTGCCGGGGCCGACCAGGGTCTCCCACCAGCCCGGCTTCTTGGTCACCGGATGGGTATGGGCGAAATGCTGGTCGCCGGTCAGGGCATGACAGATCAGCACCGCGTTGGAGTGCTCGGCATTGAGCGTCCCCACGGTCTGGTAGGCGACCTGGAACGGCGCCAGCGTGACGCCGGAATCCATCGCCAGCGGCTCGTCGGTGCCGAACAGCGCGACGGGGCTCTTCGGGTCGGAGGCCGGAAGGGCGTCGTAGTCGCGGCGCGCCGGCCTTTCCTCGTCGCGGAGGCCGGTCTGCGCATCTGGCGTCAAGCTGGTGTCCATCGCGCGCTCGGGTGCTGCCCCCCGGGCCGTTCACCCCGGCCATCGGTCGAAGCTCTCGCGTTGTCATGCGGCGACGCGGGGGCCGGCCTGTCGAGACTTGGCAGGGCCGACTGGAGGTAATGTGCCCTTCCCCATGCGTCAACGAAAGGAGGAAGCGACTGTTTGCGGGGAGTTATCGCCAGCTCTGCAACGAATCCGCTCGCCTTGGTTTATGAGTGCGCCGCAATAAGCGAAGGAGCGGGAATGACGGGCGAGATCGCTGACGCACAGGGCCATCCCGGGCTGGACCGCAAAGCCGTTGGGGCCGTGGTGCTCGGCAACGCCCTCGAATTCTACGATTTCACCATCTACGCCTTCTTCGCCGTGCCGATCGGCGCCGCCTTCTTCCCGTCGAAGAACGCTACCGACAGTCTGCTCGCCTCGCTGGCCCTGTTCGGCATCGGCTACGTGATGCGGCCGATCGGCGGCATCGTGATTGGGGCCTTCGCCGACCGGGCCGGGCGCAAGCCCGCCATGCTCATCACCATCGCGCTCATGGCGGTCGGCATGCTGATGCTGGCGCTCACGCCGGGCTACGACGTCCTCGGCGGCTGGGCGCAGGCCATCGTCATCGTCGGGCGGCTGATCCAGGGGCTGGCGCTTGGTGGTGAGGTCGGCCCCTCCACCGCCTACCTGCTGGAGGCGGCGCCGCCCGATCATCGCGGTTTCGTGGCGAGCTGGCAGATCGCGAGCCAGGGCTGCGCCGCGCTGATCGCCGGCATCGTCGCCTCCGTGCTGACGCTGGCCGTCGGCGATCACGCCATGGCGGAATGGGGCTGGCGCGGCATGTTTCTGCTCGGCCTCACCGTGGTGCCGGTCGGCCTCGTCATCCGCAGCCACCTGCCCGAGACGGCTGGCGAAGAGAAGGACCCGGCGGCAGCGGATTCGACCTTCGCCGTCGTCTCACGACTGGTGCGCGAGCACGGAAAGCTGCTGCTCCTCACCTTCCTGATCATCGCGGCCTCGACCGTCTCGAACTCCATCGGCACCAACATGCCGGTCTATGCCCAGGCGACGTTGGGGCTCACCGAGCAGGTCTCGACGGCGGTGCCGATCGCGTTGGGGCTCGCCTCGATCGCGTTTCCGCTCCTCGGCGGCTGGATCGCAGACCGGACGGGGCGCAAGCCGATCATGATCTGGCCGCGCGCCGTCATCGTTCTGCTGGCGATCCCGGCCTTCGCCTGGCTGGCGCAGAAGCCCACGGCGCTCTCGGTCTATGCCGTTACCTTCCTGATGTCGGCGCTCTCCTCGATCAACGCGGCGGCGATCATCGTCGGCATCCCGGAATCGCTGCCGCGGGCGGTGCGCAGCGCCGGGCTGTCCATCGTCTACGCCTTCTCGGTCTCGATCTTCGGCGGCAGCACCAACTGGGTGGTGAACAAGCTGATCGCGGTCAGCGGCGACCGGCTGGCGCCGGCCTATTACCTTGTCGCCTTCAGCATCATCGGCACCATCGCGGCGATGCTCATGCCCGAGACGAAGGGGCGGGACCTCGACGCGAACGCGGAGGCGTGACCCTGCGGACTCCACGGCGGCGCGAAATGCTGTAGACGAACCGGATTCGATCGCATCCGACAGTTGTCCGAAGCCATGTCCGCCGCCGCCTCGACCCCTCTTCGCCCGGTGCCCAAGCCCGGCGTGCTCGCCATCGACGCCTATGTGCCCGGCAAGAGCACGGCGCCGGGCGTCGCCAAGGTGCACAAGCTCTCCTCGAACGAGACGCCGCTGGGCCCGAGCCCGCATGCCGTGGCGGCCCTCCGAGAAGCATCGGCCAAGCTCGCAGCCTATCCGGATGGCACCGCATCGAAGCTGCGCACCGCCATCGCGGCCCGCTTCGGGCTCGACCCGGCCCGCATCGTCTGCGGCGCGGGCTCGGACGAGCTGCTGTTCCTGCTCTCGCACGCCTTCGTCGGCCCGGGCGACGAGGGCATCTATTGCGAGCACGGCTTCCTGATCTACCGGATCGCGATGCTGTCGGCTGGCGGCACGCCGGTGGTGGTGCCGGAGATGAACCTGACCACCGACGTCGACGCCATCCTCGCCGCGGTCACGCCGCGCACGAAGATCGTCTACATCGCCAACCCCAATAACCCGACGGGCACCTACCTGCCCTTCGACGAGGTTCGCCGCCTGCATGCCGGGCTGCCGGGCAACGTGCTGCTGGTGCTCGACGGCGCCTATGCCGAATACGTCCGTGCCAACGATTACGGCGCCGGGCTGGAGCTGGCGCTCGAATCCCAGAACGTCGTCATGACCCGCACCTTCTCGAAGATCCACGGGCTCGCCGCGCAGCGGATCGGCTGGATGGTCGGGCCGGAGGGCGTGGTCGATGCGCTCAACCGCATCCGCGGGCCGTTCAACCTGTCGAACGGATCCATTGCCGCGGGCGCGGCGGCGATTGCTGACGAGGCCCATCTCGCGTCCGCCGTCGCGCACAACACCGAATGGCTCGGCTGGCTCACGAACGAGATCCAGGCGCTCGGCTACGCCGTCACGCCGAGCGTCGCGAACTTTTTGCTGGCTCACTTTCCCGACGAGCCTGGCCGCACAGCCGCCGAGGCCGACGCTCACCTGACGAAGCACGGCGTTATCGTTCGCCAGGTCGCGTCCTACGGATTGCCGAATGCGCTACGCGTCAGCGTCGGCAGCGAGGAGGCGAACCGGGCCTTCATCGATGCGCTGAAGAGCTTTGGCCGGGGCTAGGATGGGCAGCGTCCTGCACACCGTCGCCATCGTCGGGCTAGGCCTGATCGGCTCCTCGATCGCCCGCGGCGCGCGCACCTATGGGCTCGCCGACCGGGTCGTTGCGGTGGACCGTGACGAGGCCGTGCTCGAGCGCGTCCGTGCGCTCGGCATCGCCGATCGCGCCACGGCGGATCTCGCTGAGGGCGTGGCCAAGGCCGATCTCGTGATCCTCTGCGTGCCGGTGGGTGCCATTGGCATGGCGGCGGCCGAGCTCGCGCCGCATCTGAAACCCGGCGCGATCCTGTCGGATGTCGGCTCGGTGAAGGGCTCGGTGGTCGCGGCGGCGACGCCGCATCTGAAGCCCGAAAACCCCTTCGTGCCGGCCCATCCGGTGGCGGGCACCGAGTATTCCGGCCCGGATTCCGGCTTCGCGACGATGTTCCAGAACCGCTGGTGCATCCTCACCCCGCCCGAGGGCACGGACGAGACCGCGGTCGCCACGGTCACGGCTTTCTGGGAGGGCCTCGGTGCCATCGTCGAGACGATGACGCCCGAGCACCACGACCTCGTGCTAGCGATCACCAGCCACGTGCCGCACCTGATCGCCTACAACATCGTCGGCACCGCCGCCGATCTGGAGACGGTGACCCAGTCGGAAGTCATCAAGTTCTCAGCCGGCGGCTTTCGCGATTTCACGCGCATCGCCGCCTCCGACCCGACCATGTGGCGCGACGTCTTCCTCACCAACAAGGACGCCGTGCTGGAGATGCTCGGCCGCTTCAACGAGGATCTCGCCGCCCTCACGAAGGCGATCCGCTGGGGCGACGGCGATGCATTGTTCGAGCTGTTCACCCGCACCCGCGCGATCCGGAAGGGCATTGTCGCCATGGGGCAGGAGACGGCCGAGCCGGATTTCGGCCGGGCGCGGCCGGACCCGAAGGCGAACTAGAGCGCGAAGTCGCGCTTCAGGAACTCGATCAGCACGCCGTCCGGTCCGTTGATGAAGATCGTGCGCAGGCCCGGCTTCACGTCGTTGATGCCGGAGACGATGTCGAGGTGCTTGGCCTTGAGCTCGGCAAAGGTCGCCTCGATATCGTCGACTGCGAACCCGATATGCTCCAGGCCGAGATGCGGGGCCTTGCCGCCCGGCGCGATATCGTCCGGCGCCTGCTCGATGAACAGGTGCAGCCCGCCGAGATCGAGCACGACGCGGGTGACCGGCGCGCCGTCGCGGCGGATCTCACGGGCACCCAGCTTCTCGACATAGAAGACCGAGGCCGCGACCGCGTCGCGGCTGCGCAGGTGAACGTGGTCGATGCGATAGGGCATGGCGGGGGTTCCTGGTGCGGTCGGCTTCGCGGACGGCGCGGCTCGGTTATGGGCGATGCGGTAGCCGGTTTTCGGCGTCCTGCCACCAGCCCGGCCACAGTATCCCACCACTGTCATTCCAGGGCGCCGAAGGCGAACCCGGACCCGGAGGGGCACGCCGGAGGCGGGCAATCCAGAACCGCTGCCGGATCCGACCCTGCCGCGACGGCGCCTCACATGGCGATCGTCGGCGGCTCTGGATCCCGGGTTCCGCTTCGCGGCCCCGGGATGACGGTGCGGGTGTGAGGGCCTTACTCCGCCAACTCGCGCATGACCGTGATCAGGTCCGACTTGCTCTCGAAGCCGATGCCCGGGATCTCCGGCATGGTGATGTGGCCGTCCTCGACCTTCACCCCGTCTGGGAAGCCGCCATAGGGCTGGAACAGGTCGGGGTAGCTCTCGTTGCCGCCCAGCCCGAGGCCGGCGGCGATGTTGAGCGACATCTGGTGGCCGCCATGCGGGATGCAGCGGCTGCGCGACCAGCCGAATTGGTCGAGTACGGCGAGGGTGCGCAGGTACTCGACGAGTCCGTAGGACAGGGCGCAGTCGAATTGCAGCCAGTCGCGGTCAGGGCGCATGCCGCCGTAGCGCAGCAGGTTGCGGGCGTCCTGGTGCGAGAACAAGTTCTCGCCGGTGGCCATCGGGCCGGGATAGAACTCGCTCATCGCCGCCTGGAGGGCGTAATCGAGCGGGTCGCCGATCTCCTCGTACCAGAACAGAGGGTACTCGCGGAGCATTTTGGCGTAGGCGATGCCGGTTTCGAGGTCGAAGCGGCCATTCACGTCCACGGCGAGCCGGGCCTGGCCCTCGATCTCGGTGAGCACGGCCTCGATGCGGCGCTGGTCCTCGTCGATCGGCGCGCCGCCGATCTTCATCTTCACGACGTTGTAGCCGCGGTCGAGATAGCTGCGCATCTCGGCACGCAGCGCAGAATAGTCCTTGCCGGGATAGTAGTAGCCGCCGGCCGCATAGACGAAGACACGCGGGTCGGCCTCGCGGCCATCCTGCTCGGCGAGCATGCGGAAGAGCGGCTTGCCGGCGATCTTCGCCGTCGCGTCCCAGATCGCCATGTCGAGGGTGCCGACCGCCACCGAGCGCTCGCCGTGGCCGCCCGGTTTCTCGTTGGTCATCATCGCCGCCCAGAGCTTGTGCGGGTCGAGATTGTCACCGGCCTCGTTGAGCACGCTCTTCGGGTCGGCCTGGAGCAGCCGATCGCGGAAGCGTTCGCGGATCAGGCCGCCCTGGCCGTAGCGGCCGTTCGAGTTGAAGCCGTAGCCGACCACGCGGCGGCCATTGCGCTCCACGTCGGTTACGACGGCCACCAGGCTCGCGGTCATCTTGGTGAAGTCGATATAGGCGTTGCGGATGGGCGATGAGATCGGCTTGGTGATCTCGCAGACGTCGACGATGCGCATGATGCTCTCTCGGGTTTGAACTCTGTTTGGGAGAAGGCCTCGCATCAGGACGCGACGGCTGCGGCGTGAGGATCGGCCGTGAGCTCGGCGGGCGCCTGGAGGGCACGGTCGCGATAGGCGGCCTCGGCCTTCGCCTGGTCGAAGGCACCCTCCCATTTCGCGACGGCGATGGTGGCGATGCCGTTGCCGATGAGGTTGGTGACGGCCCGTGCCTCGTTCATGAAGCGGTCGACGCCGAGCAGCAGCACGAGGCCGGTCACCGGCACGGTGTGGATGCTCGACAGGGTGGCCGCGAGCGTCACGAAGCCGGCACCTGCAACGCCCGCGGACCCCTTCGAGGTCAGCAGCAGCACGCCGAGGATGACGAGCTGCCCCCCAATATCGAGCGGCGTGTTGGTGGCCTGCGCGACGAAGATCGCTGCCATGGTCAGGTAGATCGAGGTGCCGTCGGCGTTGAAGGTGTAGCCGGTGGGCAGGACGAGGCCGACCACGGACTTGTCGCAGCCAAGCCGCTCGAGCTTCGTCATCATCCGGGGCATCACTGCTTCGGTCGAGCAGGTGCCGAAGGTGATGAGGATCTCGTCCTTGAAGTAGGCGAGGAACTTCGTGAGCGGGAAGCCAGCCCAGCGCGCCACCGAGCCGAGGATCACGACCACGAAGACGATCGAGGTGATGTAGACGCCGAGCATCAGGTAGGCGAGCGACCAGACCGTGCCGATGCCGTACTTGCCGAAGGTGAAGGCGACGCCGGCGCCGGCGCCGAGGGGAGCGAGCCGCATCACCATGGCGACGATGCGGAACAGCGCATCGAGCAGGCTGTCGATCACCGCGACCACGGGCCGGCCGCGCTCGCCGGCCTGGACGAGGGCGATGCCGAGCAGCACCGAGATCAGGATGATCTGCAGCATCGAGCCCTTGGCGAAGGCGTCGACCATGGTGGTCGGGATGATGTCCATCAGGAAGCCGACGAGGCCGGGCTGCGTCTCGGCGACCTTGGCGTAGCCGGCGATGGCCTTTCCATCGATGTGCGAGGCATCGATGTTCATGCCCACGCCCGGCTGCATGACGTTCACGACGACGAGGCCGATGACGAGGGCCAGCGTCGAGACCACCTCGAAATAGATGAGCGCCCGGATGCCGATGCGGCCGACCTCCTTGAGGTCGCCCATCTTGGCGATGCCGACGACGATGGTGCCGAAGATGATCGGCGCGAGCAGCATCTTGATCAGCTTGATGAAGCCGTCCGCGAAGGGCTGCAGCGCGATGCCGATATCGGGCAAGAAGTACCCGACCAGTCCACCGAGGATGATGCCGATGAAGACTTGGATGTAGAGCTTGCCGAGCCAGTGCTTCATGGCCGTGATCCTCCCGGGATCTGAGTGCCCCTCGTGCGGGGGCTTTCCCGAAGACCTACGGCTGGACTCGCTGCTTGGGCCAATGCCATGTTCGGTTCGCGTTATGCGCGAACGGCATCGGCATGGATCTCGACTGGCTGAAGGATTTTCTGGCGCTCGCCGAGCAGAAGACTTTCTCCCGCGCCGCCGACGCCCGGAACGTGACGCAGCCCGCCTTCAGCCGGCGCATCCGGGCGCTCGAGGACTGGATCGGCACGCCGCTCTTCGTGCGGGGTGCGCAAGGAGCCGTGCTCACCGAGGCCGGGCTGCACTTCCAGCCGCAGGCCGTCGAGATGATGCGGGCCCTCGACCGGGCCCGCCGCGAGACGCAGGCCATCGGCGAGCGGGATACCGGCGCTCTCTCGGTGGCGGCTACTCACGCGCTCTCCTTCACGTTCTTCCCGGCCTGGATCCGCGGGCTGATGCGCGTCGAGGCGCTCGGCGCGCTCAATCTGGTCTCCGACAGCATGGAGGCCTGCGAGCAGATGATGCTCGGCGGCGAGGTGCATTTCCTGCTGTGCCATTGCCACCCGCAGGTGCCGATGCGCTTCGAGGCGGACCGGTTTCCGAGCCTCGGCATCGGCGAGGACGTGCTCGTGCCGGTCTGCGCACCCGACGAGAACGGCGCGCCGCTCTGGCCGCTTCCGGGCACGCGCGTGCGGCCGGTGCCCCATCTCGGCTATGCCCAGGCCTCCGGCCTCGGCCGCATCCTCGCCGCGCAGGTCGCGGAGAGCGACGAGCTGCATCTCGAGGCGGGGTTCACCTCGCGGCTCGCCGCCACCCTCCTGACCATGGCACGCGAAGGCCACGGCCTCGCCTGGCTGCCGCGGACGCTGGCCGAGGAGGATCTCGCCCGCCGCCGCTTGGTACGGGCCGGCCCGACACGGTTCGACATCCCTATCGAGATCCGGCTGTTCCGCTCTCTCGACTGCCGCAACCACGTCGCCGATGCGCTGTGGGGGCGGTTGGAGGAGGGCTAATGCCGCTCAGAGGCAGCCCATGAGCGCATCCGGGAAGCCGCTGCCGCGCCGCATCACAGCGACCGGGGCCATCACCCGGCGCGCGATCGCCTGCGCCACGACCTCCGGCTCGGTCGGCGCGCCCTCGCTCTCGCTCACCACCACGGCCAGGAGCGGCACGCCATGGGCGCGCAGGGTCTCGGCGGCGGTGAGAGCGTGGCTGATGGCGCCGAGATAACATCCAGAGACGAGAAGAGCCGGCAAACCAAGCCGCTTCAGCCAGTCGAGCCCGGTGGCTTCGGCGGTGATCGGGCTCATCAGGCCGCCGACGCCCTCGATGAGGACGGTCGTCTCGGGATGAGGGTGTCGATGGGGTGAGAGCTGCCGCTCGCACCATGCGACGAGTTCGTCGAGATGGAGCTCTCGGCCTTCCCGCGCCGCGGCTTGGTCGGGCGCGAGGGGGGCAGAAAACCGCCAGGGCGAGCAGGCCTCGACCGTCTCCGGTGTGACGGGAAGTCCTTGCGCCGCCAGCAGGATCGCGGTGTCGCTCTCGGCGAAGGCAGGATCGTCGATCGGCGGGACACCGCTGGCCAGCGGCTTCAGCGTCAGGACGTTGCGTCCCTGCTCGCGCAGGCGACGGGTCAGCGCGGCGGTCGCGTAGGTCTTGCCGATCTCGGTTCCGGCGCCGACGATGAAGAGGGCGCGGCGCCGAGGCGTCTCGCTCACTTTTCGACGAAGGCCTTCTCGATGACGTAGTGGGCCGCCTCGCCGTGGTTACCCTCTTCGTAGCCGAGGCCGGAAAGCAGCTCGCGGGTGTCGCGGATCATCTCCGGCGAGCCGCAGAGCATGAAGCGGTCGTTCTCGATCGACATGTTCGGCAGGCCGATATCCTCGAACAGCTTGCCCGAGACCATCAGGTCGGTGATGCGGCCACGGTTGCGGAAGGGCTCGCGGGTCACGGTCGGGTAGTAGATCAGACCGGCCGAGATCACCTCGCCGAGGAACTCGTGGTTCGGCAGCGACTCGGTGATGGTCTCGCCATAGGCGAGCTCCTGCACCTGCCGGCAGCCATGGACCAGCACGACCTTCTCGAAACGCTCGTAGGTCTCCGGGTCCTTGATGATCGACATGAAGGGGGCAAGGCCGGTGCCGGTGCCGAGCAGGTAGAGGTTCTTACCTGGAAGCAGGTTGTCGAGCACGAGCGTGCCAGTCGGCTTCTTGCCGACCATGATCGGGTCGCCGACCTTGAGATGCTGCAGCTTCGAGGTGAGCGGGCCGTTGGCGACCTTGATCGAGAAGAACTCGAGCTCTTCCTCGTAATTGGCCGAGACCACCGAATAGGCGCGCAACAGAGGCCGGCCTTCGACCTCGATGCCGATCATCGTGAACTCGCCGTTGCGGAAGCGAAACGAAGGATCGCGGGTCGTCCGGAAAGAGAAAAGCGTGTCGGTCCAATGATGAACGCTGAGAACCCGCTCTTCGTAGTACTTGCTCATAATTCTAAATTGTCCCGAATCCGGTGATTTTTTGCCGCTCTTCTCGCAGGTGCAGCGGCTCCGTCAAGCCGAAGACAGTGCCGAGACCCTGCAGCAGGCGGCCGATTCATCACTGTCGTGAGCGGCGCCATGCCAGCGGTTCATGACTGAATCGCGGCGCTGGCAGGGGCGCGGGATCACAACAAAGTCAGCCCGGTGAGCCACATCGCGCTCAGGAAGCGAGCAGACCGCCGATCCTGTGGCGGGCGATGCGCCTCTGCTCGTGCAGGGGCGCGATGAGCGGGGCGTAGTCCGCGCCGGTGCGGCAGGCGGTCTCGACCGTGCGGCAGAGCTTCGACAGATCGTCGAAGCCGAGCATCTTGGCGGCCGCCACCATCGCATGCGCGCCGTCGGCGAGGCTGTTGCGCTCGGGGATGGTTCCGTCCTCGCCCAGGCGCGCGTCGAGCTCTTCCACGAGCGTCCTGAGCAGGTCGTCGGCACGAGAACGGCCGAGCGAGTCGACGAGGGCATCGAAGGCGCCCCGATAGGCGGCCGGCTCGACGGGAACGATCGACTCCTCGCCGCCGCCTAGTGCCCAGCGCTCGATCATCGCGAACAGGACCTGCCGCTCGAACGGCTTGCCGACATGATCTTGCATGCCGGCCTGCCGATAGCTCTCGACCTGCTGCGGCAGCACGTTGGCGGTCATGGCGACGATCGGCACCTCGGCGGCCGGGTGGTCGAGGGCGCGGATCAGTCGGGTCGCGGTAATGCCGTCCATGCCCGGCATCTGGATGTCCATCAGCACGAGGTCGTAGTCCTTGGCCTGGACTGCCGCGATGGCCTCGTAGCCCCCGGAGACGACGTCGACTGCGTGGCCGCCCCGGCTGAGCACGGCCACGGCGAGGTCCTGGTTCAGCGGGACATCCTCGACGAGCAGAAGCCGGCGACCGCCGCGGCGGGGTACGGCCAAGCGTTCGATGGCTGGGCACGGTCCCGACGCTGCCAGCGGCAGGGTGACCTCGAACCAGAAGGTCGCGCCCTGTCCTGCCTCGCTCGTCAGGCCGATCGTGCCCCCCATCAACTCGACAAGCTGCTTGGAGATGGCGAGGCCGAGCCCGGTGCCTCCGAACTCCCGCCGTATGGTGCCGTCGATCTGGCTGAAGCGCTCGAACAGCAGATGCTGCTTCTCGGCTGGTATGCCGATCCCGGTATCGCGCACCGAGAAGCGCAGATGCGCGGCAGCATCGGCAGGGGCCGCAGCCTCGATCGTCAGCGTCACGCTGCCCTCGGCGGTGAACTTCACCGCATTGTTCAGGAGGTTGAGCAGCACCTGCCGCAGGCGGTCGTGGTCGCCAAGGACGTGGCTCGGCAGCGTGGGGTCGACCGCGACGCCGAGATGCAGGCCCTTCGTCTCGGCGCCGAGACGCACGATGGCCACCGCCTCCTCGGCCAGATGGTCGAGCGCGAGGGGCTCCGGCGAGAGTGCGATCCGCCCGGCCTCGACGGTCGAGAAGTCGAGGATGTCGTCCACCACCGTCAGCAGGGCCGAGCCCGCCGAGCGGATGCGCTCGGCATGGGGGTGCAGGGCGACGTCGAGGGAGGCATGGTCGAGGAGGAGGTCGGTATAGCCGATGATGCCGTTGAGCGGCGTCCGGATCTCGTGGCTCATGGCGGCCAGGAACTCGGACTTGGCCCGACTCGCCGCCTCGGCCTCCTCTCGGGCCGCATCCGCCTCCTGCGTGCGGGCAGCGACGCGCTGAGCCAAAGTCGCGTTCAGCTCCCGAAGGGCCTCGCTGGTGCGCTTCTGCTCGGTGACGTCGATGATCAGGCCGTCCCAGACCAGCGAGCCGTCGAGCAGGTCACGCGGGGCCGAGATCAGCCGGGTCCAGCGCAACTCGCCGGTTCCGGCATGCCGGATCTGGACCTCGACGTCGAACGGCGTCCGCTCGCGCATCGAGCGCTCTTCGGCCTCGGCGACGACCGCACGATGGGCGGGGACGATCAGCTCGTAGGCGGCGCGCGTATCGGCGATCGCGGCGTCCGCGGTGATGCCGGTCATCCGCTCGTAGCTGCGGGAGACGTAGAGGAAGCGCCTTCCGGCACCGTTCGGCCCGGGCCCATTCGCAAGTTGGTAGACGGCGCCCGAGGGCATGTTGTCGGTGAGTGCGCGCAGGCGGGCCTCGCTCTCCCGCAGGCTCACCTCGGCCGCGTCCCGCGCCGTCTCGTCGCGCACCGTCAGCACGGCGCCGATCTGGGCTCCGTCCGGTCCGAGCAGGGGGCGGGCGCTGCCGACGGCGAGCACTTCCGATCCGTCGGGGCGCCGGATGCGCCAGCGCGAGCCGAGAACCGTCTCGCCGCGCACGGCTCTCGCCAGGGCCAGATCCCGCGACACGTAGGGCCGGCCATCATCGGTGAAGAGGTGGTAGGTGGCGCTGTAATCGTCCGGTGTGACGTCGAGGCGGGCGACGCCGTGGATCGCGGCGGCGGCTTCGTTGACCAGGGTGATTCGGCCGGACGTGTCGGTGACGATCACGCCCTCGGCGAGCTGGCCGAGGATCGCGGCCTGCTGCGCTGCAGCCTGCCGCGCCTTGTCGGCGGTCGCCGCGTGCAGGTGGAGATGGGCCACCACCATCTCGGCGAGGTCCTGGAGCTGGCGGCGCTGATCGGGCGAGAAGCTGCGCGGGACGGTGTCGACGAGGCAGAGGCTGCCGACGCGCAGGTCCTTCTGCAGGATGAGCGGAGCGCCGGCATAGAACCGGACATGTGGCTCGCCGGTGACGAATGAACTGCCTGCGAAGCAACCGTCTTGGTGTGCGTCCTCGACAACATGGACGTCGTCCGAGAGGATGGTGCGGCTGCAGAAGGCATCCCTGCGCGGTGCGCTCTCGACGTTGACGCCGCAGCGCGCCTTCACCCAGAGCCGATCCGCGTCGATCAGCGAGACCAGCGCGATCGGTGCACCGAACAGGGCCGCCGCGGTGCGGCAGACCGCATCGAAATGTGGTTCCGAAGCCGTGTCGAGGATGTGCAGACCGCGTAACGCGGCCAGCCGTTCGACTTCGTTCGGCGGAAGCGGGATCATCGCGGGATCAAGGTTGGAGCACCAGCACGTGACAACGCCCGGCGAACCGGTCCGAGCTAACGCGAATTCCGTTAACCCCCTCTGAAATTTGCGTCGATTGCCGTGGGGCCCGTCTTCCTGTGGTCCTCGCGCTACAGCCGCGCGAGCAGGCGATCGGCGAGCGGATTCTCCGCGGCGAAGGCGTAGTCGATCCGACGCACCGTCACCGAGCGCGCTCCTGCCCGGACCAAGGCGTCGGACAGTGTGAACACTGCCTCAATCGGGCATCGCAGCACGATCTCGCCGTCAGGCCCCTTCGGCGCACCGTAGGGCAGCTCGGCTTCGTGCAGGGCGACGAGGCTGGTGAGGTCGATTCCGCCATTCTCGGGCATCCCGGCACGGACCTCGCGGGTAGTGCGGGCACGCTCCTCGGCACTGATTCGGCCGAGCACGGCGCGCAGGGCCTCGCGCTGGCTCTCGCTCCATCGCGCCTTCAGAGAGGCGACAAGGTTGGCCTCCGAGCGCAGGATGATGCCGTCGTCGAGGATCTTCAGGGCATTCGCCGCGAGCGTCGCGCCGGTGGTGGTGATGTCGACGATGATCTCGGCAGTGCCGGCGGCCGGCGCCCCCTCCGTCGCGCCCAGGCTCTCGACGATGCGGTAATCGGCGATCCCGTGCTGTGCCAGGAAACGCCGCGTGAGGTTCACATATTTGGTGGCGATGCGCAGGCGCTTGCCGTGGCGTAGGCGCATCTCGCTGGCGACCTCGTCGAGATCGCTCATGGCGCGCACGTCGATCCAGGCCTGCGGCACGGCGACGACCACCGTGGCATTGCCGAAGCCGAGAGGGGTCAGCAGCTCGATAGCAGTCTCAGCGTCGGGCAAAGTCTCGCGGATCAGGTCCTCGCCGGTGATGCCGAGATGGGCGGCGCCGCTGGCGAGTTGGCTGGCGATCTCAGAGGCCGAGAGATAGCGCACCTCGACACCGGGCACGCCGACCAGGGTGCCGCGATAGTCGCGGGCGCCGCTGAGCTGCGCGAGCTTCAGGCCGGCACGGCCGAAGAAGGCGGCGGCATTCTCCTGGAGGCGTCCCTTGGAGGGGACGGCGAGCACCAAGGGCTCTATGGTGGCTTGAGCAGTCATGTCAGTTCCCGCCGCAGCGCGAGAGCCAGAAGGCGCAGCCCACCGCGGGCAGCGGCACCGGACTGCCGAGATGCTGCAGCAAGCCGTCGTAGCGGCCGCCGCCGACGAGGGCCGGCGTGCCGGGCCTGCCGTCCGTCACCTCGAAGATGAAGCCGGTATAGTAGTCGAGATTGCGCGCGAAGCTGCCCGAGAAGGCAAAGCGTTCGATCGGCAGGCCACGCGCGGCCATGAAGCCGGTCCGCTCCTCGAACAGAGTCATCGCGGCATTCAGCCCGTCATGGTGCAGGCCCGCCTGCTGCGCCAGCGTCCGTACAGCCTCGGACGCCTGGTCAGGGTTTCCCGAGATCGCGCAGTAGCGCTCGACCAGGGCGCGATTCTCGGCATTGAGGCCGGCACCACCCTGGGCTTGCGCCGCGGCTTTGGAAAGGAAGCGCTCGGCAATCTCGCCCGCGCTGCGTCCGCCGACTCGCGAAATGCCGGCGATCGAGAGCACGTCTTCCACGAAAGCGCGCACGCCCTTAGGGTCCTGACCCTGGATCGCGGCAAGAAGCCCCGCATGCGGATCCTCGGCCTGGGCGGTGTTGGCGACCTCGCCAAGTGAGCGTCCAGCGGCGATGGCGCGGAGCGTCCGGCGCTTGGCGACGGGCGGGACGGCGAGCGCGTCGAGCAGCGCATGGATGAGGCCCATATCGCCGAGGCGCACCGAGACGTCCGTGCGGCCGAGCCGCGCCAGCCCGTCGAGCGCCATGCCGAGCACCTCGGCATCGGCTGCCGGCGTATCGGTGCGGCCGATCGATTCGATGCCCGCCTGCGTGAACTCGTCGGGCTCCCCGGCTGCAAGACGGAAGACCGGGCCGAGATAGGCGTAGTCAGCCGATTCGCCCGGCCGCATGGCCTGGTGGTGGCGGCAGACCGGAATCGTGAATTCTGGCCGCAGGCAGAGTTCAGCACCGGCGCCATCCGTCGTCACGAAGATCCGGCGGCGGATGTCCTCGCCCGATAGCTCCAGGAAGGGCTCGACCGGTTGCAGCACCGGGGGGGTCACGGCGGCGTAGCCGGCTTCCGCAAAATGGGCGAGCAGGCGCGCATGCGCCTCCGCCTCCGCCACACTCGCCCCGCTGGCCTCCGGTCTCGTCATGGTCCTCGTCCAGGCTCGACTGGTCTGTCGCTCCCATGAAACTGCGATTCATGGAGAAAGAGCTAAGGTCTTGTCGCTACGCCTCTTCTTCGCGTGGACGGCCCTCGCCTCCTTGCGAAGATGCTTAAAGTCCGGCTCTCCTACCAACCAGCGCGCCCGTTGGCGACCGTCTCGCCACGTGGCCGGGAAACGCTGATTACGCAGGGTGTGGGATCACGCCGGCGCCGTGGCTCGAACCGTGTTCGGATCACGGGTCCGTGATCGAAATCGGGGGATGCCGCAGCGCTACGTATGGTTACCCCTTGCCAAACAGTGATTCCTGGTCTGACTTTGGACTGAGCCAACCCTTGCCAGGGGAGGGCTCATGGAGGGGGGCATGGCAACACGATCCAAGGTACCAAGCTGGATTCAGAGGCGGTGCAGCGAGCGGCCCGTGGCGCGCTGGATCGCCTGGAACGCGAATCGGCCCATGGTAATCGAGACGCAGGCCGAGACCGTTCGTCCTGAAGCCGAGCCGGTCTGTGCCGACAACGTGATCTGGCTGTTTCGCAAGACCGCCTGAAGGCTGATCTAGAGCGCCTCGCCTCGGAGGAGGCGGGGCTGCGATCCGCGCAATGCGGATGCTTCGCCGATGAAGAATCGCTTCAGGCCCGGCATGCGCTCGACGAAGCCGAGGCCGAAATCGCGGGCGAGTCTGACCGGCAGGGCATCGTTGGAGAAAAGCCGGTTGAGACCGTCGGTGGCCGCCGCCATCGTCAAGGTGTCGAAGCGGCGGGCACGCTCGTATGCGCGAAGCACGTCCGGCGCGCCGGGATCAGTGCCGAGTCGCAGGGCCGCAGTCACGGCCTCCGCCAGCGCTGCGGCCCCCGCCAGCCCGAGATTGAGGCCCTGGCCCGCGACCGGATGGATCACGTGGGCTGCGTCGCCGAGCAGCGCGAGCCTGTCGCCGCGGAAGGCGCGGGCGATGCCGAAGCTCAACGGGTGTGCGCTCGGGCCGTCTTCCAGCGAGAGCCGTCCGAGCTTGAGTCCGAAACGGCGCTCGATCTCTGCTAGCATGTCCTCGGGCTCACCGCCGAGCAGGGCGGTGACATCCGCTTGGCGCTCCGTCCAGACGATCGACGAGCGGTGCTGGCCGTCTCGGTCCGGCAACGGCAAGGTCGCGAAGGGCCCGCTTGGAAGGAAATGCTCATAGGCACGGCCTTCATGCGCGCGCTCGTGAGCGATCGTCGCGACGATGCCCGATTGCGGATAGGACCAGCCCACCCAGCCGATCCCCGCGGCCTCGCGGAGGCGCGAGCGGGCACCGTCCGCCGCGACGACCAGCGATGCGGCGAGTTCACGTCCGTCGCTGAGCGTTGCCCGGATGCGGCTGCGCTCCGGCATGGCCGCCGCAATGCCCGTCGCTTCGAAGCCGATACCCGCTTCGTGCGCCGCCGCGAGCAACGCCTCCACCAGGGGCTCGGCCTCGACCATATGCGCGAAAGGTTCGCCGTCGGACGCCGGTTCGCCGCCCTGGGCGAAGGTCAGGAAGATCGGACGCACCGGGTCGGCGAGGCGGCTGTCGGTGATCGCCATATCGGTGATCGCCTGAGCCGCCGGCGCAATCCGCTCCCACAATTGGAGCCGCTCGAACATCCGGCGCGGGCCGGCCGCCACGGCGTAGGCGCGGCCGCGGTGACGCGCGGCGCCAGCCGGCAGTCCCGGATCGCAGACCGTGATGTCGATTGCCGGACCGTTCGCCTGTTTCAGCGCGAGCGCGAGCGTGAGGCCCGGAATTCCGGCACCGGCCACGAGCAGGCTGCGGCTGCCCGCCGCGCGACTCGCAGAACCCGTCATGGTGCGCTCCTCCAACCCGTACCCGTCTGAAGTGACACTCCCGGCTGCCCTCGGCAATCCGCGCGGTTGAGCGCGATGCATGGCGACAGGGCTGGTCCGCGCGCTATATCGCCCGCTCGACCACAGCTTGCGAGACCATGTCCGACGCCGTCCGCGAACTCCTCGCCATCCTCGATCTCGAACAGCTCGAGACAGACCTGTTTCGCGGCACCTGCCAGAAGAGCGGCTGGAAGCGGGTCTTCGGCGGCCAGGTGGTGGCGCAGGCCCTCGTCGCAGTCTCGCGTACCGTCGAGGCGACTCGGCCGCCGCATTCGCTGCATGCCTATTTCCTGCTCGGCGGCGATCCCGCCGTGCCGATCGTCTACGAGGTCGAGCGCATCCGCGACGGCGGCAGCTTCACCACCCGGCGCGTGAAGGCGATCCAGCACGGCCGCGCGATCTTCGCGATGTCGGCCTCCTTCCACGGTGAGGAGCCGGGCTATGACCATGCCAGCGCCATGCCCGACGTGCCGATGCCGGAGGAGCTTGGAGAGGCACGCAGCTTTATCGCGGCCAGCCCCGAGCAGGCCGACACGATCGTCCCGGCGAAGACGTTCGCCTACTTCACCCAGAGTTGGCCTATCGAGTTGAAGCCGGTGGAGGTCGAGCGCTACCTGAGCCGCGCTCCGCATCCGCCACGCTTCCACGTCTGGATGCGCACCGGCGCAACGCTGCCCGACGATCCGGCGATCCACCGGGCCGTGCTCGCCTACGCCTCGGACATGACGCTGCTCGACTCGACCCTGATCGCCCATGGGCGCACGGTGTTCGATCCCGAAATCCAGTCTGCGAGCCTTGATCACGCGCTCTGGTTCCACCGGCCGGCGCGGGCCGACGAATGGCTGCTCTACGCTCAGGAGAGCCCCAATACTTCGGGCGCCCGGGGCTTCGCTCGCGGTGCGATCTATGCCCGCGACGGCCGCCTCGTCGCCTCCGTCGCGCAGGAAGGCCTGATCCGGCAGCGCAGCTAGAGAACTGCTCGAATTTCAGTCGTTCTCGATGGGATTAAGCGGGCTGGCAGCGCCAATACCTGCCTTTCGCCGCTGATTTCATCGATCTGGCCAGAAATTGTGCAGCTTGGCCTTTTTCCTGTGCCCTCTGGCGAGTCACCGCCGGCTCAGTTTCTGGGCAGAAGCGCGACACCCGAAAAAGTTCCGTCTGGCACAGTCCTTGAATGAGGGGGCTCGGTCGCAGGCTCATCCCGAGCCCTGCGGAACCGCCGGACCTCCAGCCCGTCCCGACGACGACAGAGGCGACCGGCGGCATAACGCGTGAACCCAGGGGGCGCCGCCCATGAAAATCGTGATGGCGATCATCAAGCCGTTCAAGTTGGAGGAAGTGCGCGACGCCCTGACCGGTATCGGCGTGCACGGCCTCACCGTGACAGAGGTCAAGGGTTACGGCCGCCAGAAGGGCCATACGGAAATCTATCGCGGTGCCGAATACGCCGTCAGCTTCCTGCCGAAGCTGAAGATCGAGGTCGCGGTTGCCGCCGACCTCGTGACCAACGTCATCGACACGATCGCCGGTGCCGCCCGCACCGGCCAGATCGGCGATGGCAAGATCTTCGTCATGCCGCTCGAGAAGGCCATCCGCATCCGTACCGGCGAGACCGACGCGGACGCTCTCTGAGCCCTTCCCCAGATCCGGCCGAGGCCGGACCCCTCATTTTCTCCTCCATCACAATCGCATCGCGATCGGGAGCCACGTGTCCATGAAACTCCGAAACCTCCTTGCGCTCGGCTTGGGAGGGGCCGCCATCGGCCTCCTCTTCATCGAGCCGTCCCTCGCGCAGACGCCGGCACCGGAAGCCGCCGCTGCCGCGCCTGCCGCCGCTGCGGCCGCCGCTCCGGTGGCCAACAAGGGCGACACCGCCTGGATGCTCATCTCGGCCGCGCTCGTGCTGATGATGACCGTGCCCGGCCTGGCCCTGTTCTACGGCGGCCTCGTGCGCACCAAGAACATGCTCTCGGTGCTGACGCAGGTCTTCGCCATCGCCTGCATCGTCTGCCTGCTGTGGGTGTTCTACGGCTACAGCCTCGCCTTCACCAACGGCGGCGGTCTCAACGACTTCGTCGGCGGCTTCTCGAAGGCCTTCCTCAAGGGCGTCGATGCCAACTCCACCGTCGCCACCTTCTCGAACGGCGTCGTGATCCCCGAATACGTCTACATCTGCTTCCAGATGACGTTCGCGATGATCACCCCGGCCCTCATCGTCGGCGCCTTCGCCGAGCGGATGAAGTTTTCGGCGCTGATCGTGTTCATCGTCCTCTGGGTGACGCTGATCTACTTCCCGATGGCCCACATGGTCTGGTACTGGCCCGGCCCGGACCTGACCGCCGACGCCGCCAAGGCGCTCGCGGCTGCAGGTGGCGAGGCGAATGCCACGGCCAAGGCCGCCTACGACGCGGCGCTCGCCGATGCGGGCTTCCTGTTCAAGAAGGGCGCGCTCGACTTCGCCGGCGGTACGGTCGTGCACATCAACGCGGGCATCGCCGGCTTCGTCGGCTGCCTGCTGCTCGGCAAGCGCATCGGCTACGGCCGTGACCTGCTCGCCCCGCACTCGCTGACCATGACCACGATCGGCGCCTCGCTCCTGTGGGTGGGCTGGTTCGGCTTCAACGCCGGCTCCAACCTCGAGTCGAACGGCACCACCGCGCTCGCCATGATCAACACCTTCGTCGCCACGGCGGCGGCGGCGGTGGCCTGGCTGCTCGTGGAATGGGTTGCGAAGGGCAAGCCCTCGCTGCTCGGCATGCTCTCGGGCGCCATTGCGGGTCTCGTCGCCGTCACCCCGGCCTCGGGCTTTGCCGGCCCGATGGGCTCGATCGTCCTCGGCCTCGTCGCCGGCGGCGTCTGCTTCATCATGTGCTCCACCGTGAAGAATGCCCTGGGTTACGACGACTCGCTGGACGTCTTCGGCGTCCACTGCGTCGGCGGCATCCTCGGCGCTCTGGCGACCGGCATCCTGGTCGATCCCAAGCTCGGCGGCGTCGGCATCCCCGACTACACCACCAAGCCCGGTGAGCTCGTCCTCGGCGCCTACGACATGATGGGCCAGCTCATCATTCAGGCGGAAGCGGTCGGCCTCACCCTGCTCTGGTCGGGTCTCGGCTCGCTCATCCTCTACAAGCTCGTCGACTTCACCATCGGCCTGCGCGTGAAGGAAGACGAAGAGCGCGAGGGCCTCGACATCGCCGATCACGGCGAGCGCGCCTACAATTACTGATAGGATACATTCGATCCCATCAAGATAACTGGCTCGACATGGAAGACCCCGGCGCCCTGCGCCGGGGTCTTTCTGTTTCGGGCTCAGGTGTCGCGAGGATGCGGCTGGATCGCGTGATTCGGATTGTTCCAAAAACCCGCTCTACCGCGGGGGAAGACCGTCGATCGTGAAAAATTCATGAAGAAAAGCCGACGCGAAAGCTTTGTGGCGGGTCGCGGGTGGCCAATAGAATTGTGGCAACTCCGCAACACGCTGTGTCAACGAAATCAACCGACGCGGATTTGCCTACGAAATAGGCAATTGCCTCAAACTTGATTTTGCGGTGCACGGGCCAGTCCTGCAACCTTGACCATACAAGAAACAAGGGGCTCGACCGATGTCTTCCAAACTCATGCTGCGGGCGTCCGCGGCGACGATCGCACTTCTCGCCGCCGGTAACGCTTTCGCCGCTGATCTCCCCGCCAAGGCCGCTCCCCCGGTCATTGTCGAGGAGCATTGCAAGGCCGCGCTCTCCACGCCGAGCTATGGCCCCACCATCAAGGCCCCGACCGACAACAACTGCTGGGCCTCGCCGATCGGCGACCTGTATCTCGGTGGCGCGCTGTCGGGCTACGCCTACAGCTTCCAGTCGGCGCAGTTCGCCTATGCGGCCCCGACCCCCGGCACCGATCCGGAGCGCACCTCGCGTCTCGACTTCAGCAACGCGATGCTGTGGATCCAGAAGGCTGACGGTCCGTTCCAGTTCTTCGTCGCTGCCGGCCTCTATTCGATTCCGGGCCTCGGCCTGCCAGTGTATCAGTCGTGGGATCAGAACAGCCTGCTGTTCGGACCGGTCCCGGCGGCCTACGGCAAGTACCAGATCAACGAGGAATGGTCGGTCCAGGGCGGCCGCATGTTCACGAACATCGGTTCGGAGCTGCCGTTCACCTTCCAGAACATCAACATCTCCCGCGGCCTGCTCTTCGGCCAGGAGAACATCATCAACCAGGGCGCCCAGGTGAACTATTCGAGCGGCCCGCTCAGCGCTTCGGTCGCCGTTACGGACGGCTTCTACTCGGGTGAGCTGAACTGGGTCACCGGCGCGATCACCTACAAGCTGGACGATTCGAACACGATCGGCGTCAACGGCGGCACGCACTTCAACAACTTCAACTCGGCCACCCGTGGCTTCGGCTTCCAGTTCGCGACGCCGCTGGCACTCCAGAACAGCAGCATCGTCAGCGCGAACTACACCTACGCCAACGGTCCGTGGACCGTGACGCCGTACATCCAGTACACCGCCGTCGATTCCAATGCCGGGCTCGGCCTGATCGGCGCCGAGACCTTCGGTGCGTCGATCCTGGCCGCCTACAACTTCACCGACAACTTCTCGCTCGGCGGCCGCTTCGAGTACATCACGCAGAGCGGCAACCGTAACGATCCGTTCGGCCGCACCAACGTGCTCTACGGTCCGGGCAGCGAGGCCTTCTCGTACACGATCACCCCGACCTTCACCTACGGTCGCTACTTCCTCCGCGGCGAGTACGCTCACGTCGATCTCGCCAGCTTCCAGCGCGGCACCGCCTTCGCAGGCGGCGGCGTGCTCGGCCTCGGCTTCGGCCGCTTCGGCAACAAGTCGGGCCAGGACCGCTACCTGATCGAGACGGGCTTCACCTTCTGATCCGTCGACACCCGATCGAGACAAAGCCCCGGAGCGATCCGGGGCTTTTTTCGTTGGAGGCGGAGCCAAGGGGCGGCTGCGGACTTGTCCGGGTATGGCGCATGACGGGCGCCGGAGCAGGCGAGCCCCTTGTCATGATCCGCACCACGGCCCTGTCCGCTCTGATGCTGGCGGCCCTTGCGTCGGCGGTGTCCGCGCGGCCCTCGACCACGCAGATGACCTGCGCCCAGGCCCGCGACGTCGTGCTCCGGCAAGGCGGCGTGGTGCTCGGCACCGGAGGTCAGACCTACGATCGCTTCGTGCGCGACAGGAGTTTCTGCGAGCCCACCGAGATCGGGAAGCGTGCCTTCGTGCCGGCCCGCGACACGCCGCAATGTCTCGTCGGCTACACCTGTTACGAGCCGGGCCGTGGCGACCGCTTCGGGGATTTTTGACCGTCGAGGTCGCCATCTCCGTCATTGCGAGCCGAAGGCGAAGCCATGACGGGGAATCGCCCATTCACGAAAACGCCTCGGCCAATGGGGCCGAGGCGCCCGACGACGGCCTTACGCCGCCTGCTGTACCGAGCCTTCAATGGTCGGCTGGCTCGCAGGCGCACTGCCCGCGATCTGGATTCGGCGGGGCTTCTTCGCCTCGGGAACCTCGCGCACGAGCTCGACGTGGAGCAGGCCATGCTCCAGCGAGGCACCGGTCACCTGGACGTGGTCGGCGAGCTGGAAACGGCGCTCGAAGGCGCGCGCGGCGATCCCCTGATGGAGAACCTCCGCCTTGCTGCCCTCGACGGGCTTGCGCTCGCCCTTGATGGTCAGCGTGCTTTCCCTGGTCTCGATCGAAAGCTCGGACTCGGTAAAGCCGGCCACCGCGACGGTGACGCGGTAGGCGTTCTCGCTGGTGCGCTCGATATTGTAGGGCGGATAGGTGGGGGCCTGCTCGGCGCTGACGAAACCGTCGAGGGCGGCGAAGAGCCGGTCGAAGCCGACGGTCGAGCGATAGAGCGGGGCGAGATCGTAATGACGCATGACATATCCTCTCGATGAGCAACATGTAGAGTGTTCCGGTCCGCCCGAGGGCCGGACCGTCGCGCCGCCGGATCGGCCGGCGCAGGATTGATATCGGAACGGTTTTTCGCGCCTTCAAGACATCCTCAGGCGCTTTCGCGAGGCCCCATCCGACGATGCTGACGCTGAAGTCCACGCCGGGAAACCCGGTCCCGCCCGGAGCGACCTTGGTGCCCGTGCGGACCGCCGACGGACAGACCCTGCGTGCCGCCTATTGGCGTCCGGTCAGCCGCACCGAGAAGGGCACCGTCTGCCTGATGCAGGGCCGGGCAGAGTTCATCGAGAAATACTACGAGCCGATCGGCGAGCTGCGGCGGCGCGGCTTCCATGTCGTCGCCTTCGACTGGCGCGGCCAGGGCGATTCCTCGCGGCAGGTGCGTGATGCCCACAAGGGCCATGTGGCGCGGTTCGATGATTATCGGCTCGATCTGACGGCCATCGCCGAGACCGTGCTAGTGCCCTCGACCCCCGAGCCGCATTACGGCCTCGCCCATTCCATGGGCGGCGCCGTCGCCTTCACCGGGGCGCTGGAGGGCTGGCTGCCCTTCGAGCGGCTCGTGACGGTTGCGCCGATGCTCGGGATCCGGATGGTGAAATATCCCCTCGGCGCCTCGCTGCTCTCGCGCTTCCTGCAGCGGCTCGGCCTCGGCAAGGCCTACATCCCATTCGGCAGCTCGGTTTCGATCGCGACGAAGCCGTTCGCCGGCAACCGGCTCTCCGGCGATCCCGTCCGCTACGCCCGCAATGCGGCCGCCGCCAACGAGGTCGGTGCCGGGGCGGTGGGCGACCCGACCATCGCCTGGCTCGCCTCCGCCTTCCGCGCGATGCAGCGCCTGCGCGATCCGCGCGTGCCTCCGCGGATCGAGATCCCGGTGCTCATCGTCGGCGCCGGGGCCGATCCGGTCTGCGCCTTGCCGGCGACCGAGCGCTTCGCGGGACGACTGCGCGCCGGTCACCTCATCGTGCTGCCGGGCGCCCGCCACGAGATCCTCACCGAAAGTGACGCGATCCGCGCGGATTTCTGGGCGGCCTTCGACGCGTTCATTCCCGGCCATGCCGGGGCGGATAGCGGCGTGTCCTCCCGCAGGGAGCGGCAGCGGGAGCAGGCCTGAATCGGGCGCGGGGAGGAGCGATGAAGCGGCGCGATTTTGCCAAAGCCGCACTTGCCGCGGCCCTGCTTCCGCGTCCGGCCCTGGCGCTCGCCGCGCCCGCGCCTGCGGGCGCATCGGCGAAGGGCCTCTCCCTCGCCATGCTGCTCTATCCCGGCATGACCGCGCTCGACGTCGTCGGGCCGCAGGAATTGCTGGCCGGGCTCGCCGATGGCGGGCTCCATCTCGTCGCGAAGCGGGCCGGACCGGTGGAGAGCGACACGGGCCTCTCCGTCGTGGCGACGCACGATTTCGCGGGTTGTCCGCGCGCGGTCACGGTGCTGTTCGTGCCGGGCGGTGACGGCACACCGGCGCAGATGCGCGATGCCGAGACACTGGCCTTCCTGCGCGAGCGCGCCGCGGCCGCCTCGTGGATCACGAGCGTCTGCACCGGCTCCCTGATTCTCGGCGCGGCCGGCCTGCTCGACGGCTATCGCGCCACCTCGCATTGGTGCGTGCGAGACCGCGTGCTGCCCTTGCTCGGTGCGACGCCCGTCGACGAGCGCGTGGTGTTCGACCGCAACCGCGTCACCGCCGCGGGGATCTCGGCCGGGCTCGACTTCGCCATCGCGCTCGCGGCCCGGCTCAAGGGCGAGGCCTATGCCCGGACGGCCCAGCTCGTCGCCGAATATGCCCCGCAGCCGCCATTCCGGGCCGGCACTCCGGCGGAGGCTGGCCCCGATGTTGCTCGGTCTGCTGGAGAGATCCTGAACGACCTCGTCGAAGGTTCGGTGAAAGCAGCCTCGGCGCCCCGCTGAGGAGCGGCTTTTCTCGGGCGCCGTCTCCTCCACGGAGTTCGAATCTTCGTGAGGCCCTTGCAACTACAGCGTTTTCGACGCTCAATCACCACCAACGATCAAAAACGGGATGGAGCGGACATGGCGTCAGGCCTCGCGGGTGATCTTTTCCGCATCAAAACGCTGGAGCGGCTCAACGCCGATGCGGAGGGCGGCGAGCATTCCCTGCAGCGGACGCTGGGCCCCTGGAGCCTGATCGGCCTCGGCATCGGCGCGGTGATCGGCGCCGGCCTGTTCTCTCTCACCGGCATCGCGGCGGCCGAGCATGCCGGCCCGGCCGTGGTGATCTCCTTCGCCATTGCGGCCATCGGCTGCGCCTTTGCCGGCATGTGCTACTCGGAGCTCGCCGGCATGATCCCGGTGGCGGGCTCGGCCTACACCTACAGCTACGCGACCATGGGCGAGTTCGTCGCCTGGATCATCGGCTGGGACCTCGTGCTCGAATACGCGGTCGGCGCGGCCACCGTCTCGGTGAGCTGGTCGCGTTACGTGACGCGCTTCCTGAAGGACACGCTCGGCATCAACCTGCCGGGCTCGCTGGTGAGTTCGCCCTTCGAGACCTACCAGCTCGCCGACGGCAGCATGGCCCACGGCCTGGTGAACCTTCCCGCGATCTTCATCATCGTCGCGGCCTCGGCCCTGCTGATGATCGGCATCCGGGAATCGGCCCGCGTCAACGCAGTGATCGTGCTGGTCAAGGTCGCCGTGGTGCTGACCGTGATCGGCGTCGGCCTGTTCTACATCAAGGCCCAGAACTACCAGCCCTTCCTGCCCCCGAACACGGGCACCTTCGGCGAGTATGGCTGGAGCGGCGTGATGCGCGCGGCCGGCGTCGTGTTCTTCGCCTATGTCGGGTTCGATGCGGTCTCGACCGCGGCGCAGGAGGCCAAGAACCCCCAGCGCAACATGATGATCGGCATCCTCGGATCGCTGTTCATCTGCACGATCCTCTACATCGCCTTCGCGGGCGTTCTGACCGGCCTCGTCCACTACGACGCGATGAAGGGCGACGCCGCCCCGGTGAACACCGCCATCGCCCAGACGCCGTTCCCGTGGCTGCGCGGCCTCGTCACCTTCGGCGTGATCTGCGGCTTCTCGACCGTGATCCTGGTGCTGCTGCTCGGCCAGAGCCGCGTCTTCTACACCATGGCCCAGGACCGGCTGCTGCCGGGCTTCTTCGCGGCGATCCACCCGAAGTGGAAGACGCCCTACCGCTCGAACATGTTCTTCATGGTGTTCACCAGCGCGCTCGGGGGCTTCCTGCCGATCTCGCAACTCGGCCACATGACCTCGATCGGCACGCTGCTCGCCTTCATCCTGGTCTGCATCGGCGTGGTCATCCTGCGCCGCACGCAGCCCGATGCCGAGCGCGCCTACCGCACGCCGCTGGTGCCGCTGGTGCCGATCCTCGGCGTGCTGTCGTGCTTCGCTATGATGGTCTCGCTCGACGGCGAGACCTGGCTGCGGCTGGTGATCTGGCTGGCGATCGGCCTGCTGATCTATTTCGGCTGGAGCCGCCGCAACAGCCGCATCGGCCGCGAGGAGGGCAGCAACGCGACGACGGCGATCTGAGCGCGCTCACCGGCTCCTGTCACGACGCTGTCAGGGGCCGGTCTCTCGTCTCGCATCGGCGATGCTGCCGCCTGGAGACCTCGGCCGACTTTCCGGTCGCCACCCTCGGCAAGACCGACCTTCAGCTGCTCGAGCCCTTCGGCCGCACCACGTTCGTGCCGGTGAAGAACGATGCCTTCCAGCCGCTGGTCGAAGTCGGCAAGGCCACCGGCATGCTGGGTTAACGGTCGCAATCCAACGCTTGATGACATCTGCCGAGACGGGTCCGACCCAGGACAGCCGCTTAGTTCGCGCCGCCATCTCGAAAAGCGGAATGTTCGACATCAAAAAATCGAATGAGCCATATGCACGGAAGTTATTGTCCGTGAGTTGCAGCCATCGCTAGGCTCTTGGAATCGGCCATCGAAGCCATTGGTTATCTGCACAGACGCCGGCGCCGAGACCTGAGCACACCGGAGGCCCGAACGGATCACCTCTGCCGGGAGGCTGCATGTTTCATCTCAGTCGCCGCGCGCCCATCCCCAAAACTGTAGTGTGATTCAATCGAAAAAGCAGAACTCATAGAAACGATCGCGAGGGAAACGCTCCATGGCAAGCTTTGGTGCAGATAATGTCACAACCCTCGCGGACGAGCTGACGCGACGAGCTTTCCTCGACCGAACGGCCGTACTCGGCGCTTCAGCAATGGCCGCGACGGTCGTTCCTCGAGAGGCCTCTGCTGCGACAGCGGATACGGCCATGCCGATGTCGATCCGCGAAGCCGGCAAGGGCATTCGTGATGGCTCTCTCTCGTGTGTCGACCTGACGAAAGCTTACTACCACTACATAGACTTGTATCAGCCGAAGCTGAATATTTTCATTTCGCAAATGAAGGATCAGGCGCTGAAGACGGCGGCAGAACGTGACGCCGAGATCAAGAATGGCAAGGATCGCGGTCCGCTGCACGGGATCCCTATCCTTGTGAAGGACCTTTACGAGATGGCGGGGACCGCGACGACGGTCGGTTCGAAGGCGTTCGTCGATCGACATTCGACGGAAGATGCGACCTCCGTTCACAATCTGCTCGAGGCGGGAGTGGTCGTCCTCGGCAAGACCAACATGAATGAATTTGCCGCCGGGGTTTCGGGGACAAACGCCTATTTCGGCGACTGCCATAATCCTTGGGCTCTGGATCGGTCGCCGGGCGGATCATCGAGCGGCAACGGTGCGGCGCTCGCGGCGGGCATCGGCTTTGGCGGAACATCCAGCGATACCGGCGGATCGATCCGTGTCCCGGCGAGCTGGTGCGGGATCGCCGGAATTCGTCCGACATACGGTCTCGTCAGCTTACACGGCCTGTTTCCGCGCGCCTATAGTCTCGACGTCGCGGGACCGTTGGCACGTAACGTATTTGATCTTGGTCTCTTGTTGGATGCCATGGCAGGCTTCGATCCCAAGGACAAATTCTCGTCTTTGGCGCAGAGTCGGACGTCTTATGCCGTAGGCATCGATGCGGGCGTGAAGGGCAAGACCTTTGCGACGATCAAGGATTACACTTACAGGGATGTCGACAAGCCTGTAGCGGACGCCATCGCAAAGTCAGCAGACACGTTGAGGTCGCTTGGAGCGAACGTTGTCGAGATCGAGATCGGTCCCCTTGAAGGGCGGCTCGACTACAATAAACTCTTTACGAATATTCTGCTCTACGAATTCTACCAAATTCTTGGGAAGAAATATCACGACACGCCGAATGCGGCTGACGTTTTTGGTCCGATCGTCGCCGCGAATATCGAAGCTGGCGCTAAGGTATCGCGCCAGGATTACGAAACCACGATGAATGAACGGCCTTCATACATCGCGGAGGTGAAGAAGGTATTCGGTCATGTCGACGGGCTGCTGACTCCGGCACTCCCGACGACTGCGCCACTTCTCAAAGCTTCGGCACAGGATTACGGGCGAGGTCGGCAGTTCACCATTCCCTTCAGCTACCTCGCGTTGCCATCCGTCGTCGTGCCCTGTGGTTTTGATCCGAGCGGCTTGCCGATTGGGCTGCAGATCGTTGGAGATCATTTCAACGAAAGGCAGCTGCTGCAGATGGGGTACGCCTTCGAGCAGGCGACGGAGTTCCATAAGCGCCACCCACCGATCTTCGCCAAGAACATCCCTGCCTGAGCGTCTTCGCTGTGGCGAAGCCACGTTGGGTTGTTCTGCCGTCGCGCCGGTGCCGCTCAGGCGAAAGCTTTTTCCCTGCCTTCGCCCGAGAACGAGCTGGCGGCCGCTCGAACGGGAGCCACGGCTGACTCCGACGGCTAGGCCGGCGTCGGCATGGCCTGCCTCGGCGGAATCGCCGCCGCCTTCTCGGCCTCCTCTGCTGCGGCGCCGGATTTCGTGCCCGCGCTGGACAGCACCGCCTCGACCGCATCGCGCAGCGACGAGACGTGCTCGTCGGCGTCGATCTCGCGGCGTCCGGCCTGTTCGAGCGAATCCTCGTCGATCTGCCAGAGGCCGACGGCGATGCGCTTGCCGGGCAGCTTGCTGCGCAGCCGCGTGACGAGACGGCGCACATGGCCGGGTTCGCCGCCGATCGCCAGCGAGATCACCACGACCATCTGCACCGGCCCGGCGTCGAATTCGTCGATCTTGGCGCGAGCCAGATCCGAGAAGGCGGCGAGCCGGGTGCCGAGCCCGTGCTTGCGCAGGAGCTGGTCCAGGATCGCGGCGGCCGGCTCGTCGAGGAAGCCGCGGCCGGAGACGCAGAGCACCGCGCCCTCCTGCCTCCAGGCCTCGGGCAATTCGCCGTGCTCCGGCGGATCGTCGACGGCCGGCGACGGATCGAAAGCGCTCTCCGCGGCCACTGCCTTGCCCGCGAAGAGGCTCCGCGCGGCCTTGGGGCGGGCCGGCCGCTCGTCCCGGCGCGATTCCAGATCCTCAATCAGCGCATTGATCGAGGTGCGGATGTCACTCTTCTGCTCGAGGGTCAGCACGCCGCGCGTGGCGTCGCGCGAGGCGAGTTCGAGCCCCTTCAGCACGACCTCGTCATAGTAGGCCGAGAGCGAGCATTGCCGCAGGATCAGGTCGGCATGCTCCTGTGCCTCCTCCGGGTCGTCGGCCAGCATGCGCTGATAGAAATTCTCGACCGGCGTCAGTGCCGGCCGGTCGCTGAACAGCACGTCGAGGAATTCGAGCGAGTCGACGTGCCGCCCGAGCACGACGAGGCACACCGTGAGCGGCGTCGACAGGATCAGCCCGACCGGACCCCACAGCCAGATCCAGAACAGCGCCGAGACCAGCACCGCGAAGGGCGAAAGTCCGGTGGAGTGCCCGTAGACCAGCGGCTCGATGATCTGACCGACGATTGGCTCGATCACCCCGAACAGCGCCAGCGTGGCGAGGGCCATGCCCCAGCCCGGATCGACCGCGGCGGCCACTGCGACGGGAAACACCGCCGAGGCGAAGGCGCCGATATACGGCACGAAGCGCATCAGCGCCGAGAAGATGCCCCAGAGCACCGGGTTCGGCACGCCGATCGCCCACAGGCCGAAGCCGATGACGATGCCGAAGCCGGAATTGAGCGCGAGCTGGCCGATGAAGTAGCGGCTGAGCCGGCGCGCGGCGTCGTCCATCGCCACCGTGGTGCGATGAAGATCGCTCGATCCGGCGAGCCGGATCAGCCGATCGCGAAGGTCCTCGCGCTGCATCAGGATGAAGAGCAGCACCACGAGCACGATGCCGGCGGTGGCGAGCGGCCCCAGCACGGGCGAGAGCACGGTATTGGCGAGCTCGAACGGGCTCGGCGGCCGATCCTTCATCTCGACGATGACGGGCGCCGGCGCGGGATCGGGCTTGGTCTGCGACGTGTCCGGCTTCTTCTGCTTGTCCGCGTCGTTCCCGGCGTCGTGAATCGCCCGGTTGATGTTGGTGAGGTAGTCCATGCCGGTGCCGAGCGGCCCGTGCCGCAGGCCCTCGATCTTGCGCTCGATCGTGTGTTGGTAGCGCGGCACGTCCTTGGCCAGGTCGGCGACCTGCACGCCGATCACCGTCGAGAGCGCGCCGATGATGCCTGCAGCGATCAGCACCGCGATCAGCACGGAGAACAGCCGCCCCAGTCTCAATCGGCGGATCAGGTTCACCAGCGGCGCGATCACGAAGGAGAGCAGCACCGCGATGGCGATCGGGATCAGGATGTCGCGGGCGAGATAGAGACCGGTGACGATGATCGCGGTCACGATCAGCGGAGAGGCGATGGCGCCCTTCGGTGTCTCGGCGGCTGCAACCCGCGTGGCGCGCGGCGGGGCGATCAAACCCTGGGCCCTCGGATCGGTAGTCATGCCCCGCACACTCTCTCACTCGGCGCACCAGACCGGCGCGCCACAAGAAACTGTGAGATTATGAATTCGATCCCGATTTTTTCCGCCGTCATTGCGAGGCGAAACCGCAGCAATCCTGGGCCACCGGGCTGACGGTGCTGGTGTGGCTCTGGATTGTTTCGCTTCGTTCGCAATGACGGCAAGCGGACAGCGTATCAGGGCTGTGCTCGGTGCGGGGCAAAGGGCGCCAATACCAGCCCTGCAGCTTCGAGCCCCGCTCGCACGGCACGCGCCGCCTCAACGGCCCCCGGATTGTCGCCGTGGACGCAGATCGTATCGATGCCGACGGGGATGCGCTTGCCCGAGAGCGTCGTCACCGCGCCGTCTTCGACCATACAACGCACGCGCTCGGCGATCTCGTGCGCCTCGTGCAGAACGGCGCCCTCCGCCGAACGCGGCGCGAGGGTGCCGTCCTCGGCATAGGCGCGGTCGGCATAGACCTCGCGGACCGTACGCAGGCCGGCGCGCTCAGCCGCGCGCTCGGCGGGCAGGCCGGGCATCACCACTAGGGCGAGGCCGCGATCGACCCCCGCCACCGCGCGCGCGATGGCCTCGGCGACTGCGTCCTCGGCGTTGGAGAGGTTGGCGAGCGCCCCATGCGCCTTGACGTAGGTGACGCGGGTTCCGGCGAGGGCCGCACAGGCCTGCAGCGCGCCGACCTGATAGGCGACGTCCCGCTCGATCCGTTTGGGACTTTCCCGGATCGCATTTCGGCCGAAGCCGCGAATATCGAAGAAGCCGGGATGGGCGCCGATGGCGACGCCGCGTTGCTGCGCGGCCAGGGCGGTCTCGACCATGATGTCCGGGTCGCCGGCATGGAAGCCGCAGGCGATGTTGGCCGAGGTGACGATGTCGAGGAGGGCGGCGTCGTCGCCCATGCGCCAGGGGCCGAAACCTTCACCGAGATCGGCGTTGAGATCGATGGTGCGGCTCATGCTCGTCTCTCCATCGGCACGTTCGTCACTCCGGCATCGTCTCGAACACCATCAGGTCCGGCGGTAAAGGCAACCAATCGGGTTTGTCCCGGGTGAAGATCGCCATGCTCGGCCGAAACAGCGACGGGTCGTCCAGGGAGCCGGCATAGATCGTGTGCGAGATGTCCTTGCCGGCCTCTCCGCCGAAGACGAGGCCGCCGCAAGCCGGGCAGAAGTTGCGCAGCGCTTCGCCACCTCTGAAGCAGGGCGACCGGAATTGCGCCGTCGCGCCGCTGAACCGCAGCGCCTCACTCGCGAAACCCATGAACGGGATGAAGCCCGAGCCCGAGGCCTTCCGGCAATCCGCGCAGCAGCAGATGCCCGCGAACTGGGGCTCGCCCTCGGCTTCGTAGCGCAGGCTGCCGCAGAGACAGCCGCCGGTGATGCGGGTCATGTCCGATCCTTCCTCGCGTGAGGCTACGACGCCCGGCTTCGGATTTCGATGCCGCTCCTGCCGGTGGACGGCTGCCCTCCCGCGTTGAACCGGCCGACTCCATCGGAGATAATCGCACCTGCACGAGCCCGGCATCCAGACCGGGCGGGCGGTGCGGAGTCTCCGGTTCCTTGGCGTTTCGTTTTGTCCACGCGGCGGACATCCATCTCGATTCCCCGCTGCGTTCGCTCGCCCTGCGCAATCCCGACCTCGCCGCCCTGATCGGCGACGCGACGCGGCAGGCGCTGACGGCCATCGTGAATCTCTGCCTCGACGAGCGCGTGGACGCGCTGCTGCTCGCCGGCGACCTCTACGACGGCGAGCAGACCTCGATGAAAACGGCCCGCTTCCTGGCCGACCAGATCCGGCGGCTGCACGAAGCCGGCATCCGCGTCTTCGTGATCCGCGGCAACCACGACGCTCTCTCGAGGATCACCAAGGAGCTGGTGTTTCCCGAGACGGTCACGGTGTTCGGCGGACGCGCCGACACGATCGCGATCGACCGGGACGGCGACCACTTTCCCGTCGCGATCCATGGCCTGAGCTTTTCCCAGTCGCAGGCGCCCGAGAGCCTGCTCGCCAAATATCGGCCTGCCGTCGAGGGGGCGGTGAATATCGGCATCCTCCACACCAGCCTCGCAGGGGCGGCCGGGCACGATCCCTATGCGCCCTGCAGCCTCGCCGATCTGCGCGCCACCGGCTTCCGCTACTGGGCGCTTGGCCACATCCATCGGCGCTCCGTCACCGAGGGTGACTGCACCATCGTGATGCCGGGCATGCCGCAGGGCCGCGACATCAACGAGGCGGGCGCCAAATCGGTGACCCTGGTGACGATCGGCGACGACCGCGCCATCCGCATCGAGGAGCGGGCCATCGGCATCGCGCAGTTCGAGCGTGTTTTGGTCGACGTCACCGGCATCGACGAGTGGCGCGAGATGATCGGCGCCGTCGGCCGCGCGCTGGAGCGGGCGCGGGCGGCCGTGGCCTCCCGCCATCTCGTGGCCCGGCTGAGGCTGACGGGTGCCACACCGCTCGCCTGGCGCATGCGCCGTGACGCGGACTTGCTCAAGGCGGAAGCCGAGGCGCGCGCCGGCCTCGTCGGCGCCTGCTGGGTCGAGAAGCTCGAAATCGACTGCCGGCCGATGGAGGAGGGCGCGACCGCGTCATCCACCCCGCTGCATGAGCTGCGCCGCCTGATCGACGACGAGGTGCTCGGCTCCGATGCCTTCCGCCGAGAGCTCGGCCTCATCGCCGAGGAGCTGAAGGGCCAGCTCCCTCCCGAAAGCCGCGACAGCTTCGGCACCGACGAGGCCTGTTTCGAGGCCCTCCTCGCTCGCCATGCCCGCGAGGGAACCGACGAGGTGCTGGCCCGTCTCCATGCGCTGGACGAGCAGGGCTAGATGCGTCTGCGTCGTCTCGACCTCACCCGCTACGGCAAGTTTACGGACCACGCGATCGACTTCGGCGAGCGGGTCGAGGGCGTGCCGGACCTGCACATCGTCTACGGCCCCAACGAGGCCGGCAAATCGACGACGCTGGCGGCGTTCCTCGACCTGATCTTCGGGATGGGCAAGGCCAACCCCTACAACTTCCTCCACCCCTACCCGACGATGCGGGTCGGCGGTGCGCTCGACTTCGCCGACGGCCCCCGCAGCTTCGTCCGCCTCAAGCAGAATCAGAACGACCTTCTCGACGGCAACGACCGGCCGGTCGCCGAGAGCACGATCCAACGCGATCTCGGCGGGATCGACCGCGAGGCCTATCGCACCATGTTCTCGCTCGACGACGAGACCCTGGAGAAGGGCGGCGAAAGCATTCTGGCCAGCAAGGGCGACCTCGGCGAGTTGCTGTTCTCGGCCGGCGCGGGGCTGGCCGATCTCAGCCGCAACCTGCTCGGCCTGCGCGCCGAGGCCGACGCGTTCTATCGGTACCGCGCCCGCGGCGGCGCGCTGGCCGACCTCAAGGCCCGTCTCGCGGCGCTGAAGGCCGAGCGCGAGGATTTCGACACGATCGCCTCGGACTACGCCCGGCTGATCGCGACGCGCGACCGGGCCAGCGCGCAATACGATGCGGCGATCCAGCAGCGCTCGGAACTGCAGGGCCGGCTCGACGCAGCGCAGCGCTCGCTGAACGCCTTGCCGCGTCTGGCCGCCCTGCGCACGATCCGCGAGCGTTTGGCGCCGTTGGTCGATCTGCCGGAGCCGGGCGGTGACTGGTCGTCCGAGCTGCCGGCGCTGCAGAAGCAGGAGATCGAGCTCGGCGTCAGGCTGCGCGCGGCCGAGGACGAGGTGCAACGCCTGCAAGGCGAGATCGACGCCATCACCGTCGATGAGGTTGCGCTGAGACACCACGACGCCCTCGACCGGCTCGATGCCTTGAGGGCGCGCCACACCACGGCGGAGATCGACCTGCCCGAGCGCCGCGCCCAGGCGCGGGCGGCCGATCTCGCCATTGCCGGCATTCTCGCCCGTCTCGAACGGCCGGCCGAGACGGAGCCTGGCCGTCTCCTGCTCGGCGCCTCCGTCATCGGCCGCCTGCGCGAGCTGATCGAGACCCGGTCCGGGCTCGATGCGGCGAAGGCGGCGGCTCTCGCCGAGCGGCTGCAGGCCGAAAGCCGCCTCGCCGAGGCGCGTGACCGCCTCGCGGCATCCGATGCCGTTGAAACCGGCGCGCCCGCTTCCGCGATGACCGGTCTCGCCGCCGCCCTCTCGGCCCTGCGCGGCTCCGATCACGCCGCCCGGCGCCGGCTGGCCGAGCGCGGCCGCGACGCGGAAGGGGCGCGGCTCGCCGATCGGCTGCGCCTGCTCGCCCCATGGCAGGGCGATGCGGACGACCTGCTCGCCCTGCAATGCCCGGAGCCCGCGACGCTCCGCGACTGGGCATCAGACCTGGAAGCGCGCCGGGCGACGCTGGCGCGGCAGGCCGGCGAGGTCGAGCGGCTGACGGGCGAACTCGGCCGGATCGACGCCGAGCGTGCGGCGATGGCGACGGTGAAGGGGCTCGTCGACGACGGCGAAGCGGCGGCGCTGCGTGCCCGCCGCGAACAGGCCTGGGCCGCGCATCGGCACGACCTCACGGCCGGCTCGGCCGACGCATTCGAGGCCCTGCTCCGCCAGGACGACCTCGCGGCTTCCGCACGGCTCGGCCACGTCGCCGATCTCGCCGTCCTGCAGCAGCGCGCGCAGGCACAGGCGGTCGCCGAGGCCGAACTGCGCCGCGCCGAGGCCCTGCAATCCAAGGCGGACGCGGCGGTGCGGGCGCTGCGAGGCGAGATCGCGGCTGCGGTCGCTCGTATCGCCCCCTCCTTCGATCCCGCCACGACACCGGCAGAGCTCGAAGGATGGCTCACCCGGCGTACCCACGCACTCGCCGCGCGCGAGGCGCTGATCGCCGCCGAGACCGACCTGCGCGAGGCCCTGGCCAGTGAGCGGGACGGCGAGCGACGCTTGCGAGCCGCATTGGACGCGGCCGGTCTCCCAGCCGCGTCAGGAGCGGACTTCGCCGCGCTGCTCGCCAGCGCCCAGGACGCCCTCGACCGGGAAGCCGAGCTCCGAGGCCTGCGCAAGGATGTCGAGGAGCGCGAGCGCGACCTCGCCGCCCGCCGCGGCGCTGTCGGGCAGGCCGAGGCGAGCGAGGCGGAATGGGACGCGGCCTGGGCCGAAACCTGCGCCGGCTGCTGGTTCGGCGAGGGTGGCACGGTGCCGGGCCTTCCCGCTTTGCGCGAGATGCTCGCAGCCATCGAGGAACTGGCGCCGGCGGTGAAGGACAAGACGGGTCTCGCCTACCGCATCGAGGCGATGCTGAAGGACCAGGAGGCGTTTCGCGCCGCAAGCGCTAGCATCGCTGGCGAACTCGGCCTCGCAGAGACCGCAGACCCCCTCGATCTGGCACGGCGCGTCGGCGAGCGCATCCGTGAGGCCAGCGCCGAGCGGGATCGCCGTCAGAAGCTCACCGTGGCCGCCGAGGAGGCCGGCGCCCGCAAGGCGGGGCTCGACGAGGCCCAGGCGATCCATGCCGGTCGCAAGGCCGAGATGACGTCCCTGTTCGCGGTCGAGACCCTCGCCGAGGTCGGCCAGCGGCTCGCGGATGTCGGCCGTCGCAGCGAGCTGCGCGAGCAGGCCGAGGCGGCCGAGCGCGAGATCCTCGACGCGTTGCGCCTGACCAGCATCGGCGAAGCCGAGCAGAGGCTCGATGCGGCCGACCGGGCTGCACTCGACACGGAGGTCGCGCAACTCCGGCAGCGTCTCGACGACCAGGACCGCCTCTGCCAGGAATCCTTCGCCCAACGCAGCGAGGCGGTCGCGAAGGTCGAGGCCATCGGCGGCGACGACAAGGTGGCCGAGATCGAGAGCCGCCGCCGCACGACGCTCCTTGAGATCGAGGAAGGGGCGGCGCGCTACCTGCAGCTCCGGGCGGGCACGGCCGCCACCGAGTACGGCCTGCGTGTCTATCGCGAGCGTCACCGCAGCGCGATGATGACCCGCGCCTCGGAGGCCTTCCGCACCATCAGCCGCGGCGCCTATTCGGGCCTCGCCGCACAGCCGGCCAAGGATGGCGAGACCCTGATCGCCCTCTCGGCCGGTGGCGGCTCGAAGGAGGCGGACCAGCTCTCGAAGGGCACGCGCTTCCAGCTCTACCTGGCGCTACGCGTCGCCGGTTACCACGAGTTCGTGCAGGCACGGGCGCCGCTGCCTTTCATCGCCGACGACATCATGGAAACCTTCGACGACTTCCGCGCCGAAGAGGCCTTCGGGCTGCTCGCAGGCATGGCTCGGGTGGGGCAGGTCATCTATCTCACCCATCACAGCCATCTTTGTGATGTCGCCCGGCAGGCCGGTCTCGGGGTGACTGTCCATGCCCTGCCGGGTGCGTGACCCCGGCATGACTGTTCCACCGAACGTAACAGTCTATTGACGATTGAACGGATTAACACTCCAAATCGAAAGTTTCATCTTCCCTCTCAGAGGCCGACCCGCACCCCACGGCGCTCGATCGATGGAGGTTTTCGATGAAACGGATCATGCTCCCGCTGTTGCTGGCAACCGCCGGTTTCGGCATTGCCACCCAGATACTGGCTGCCCCAGCCGCACAGCCCCCGAGCGTTGCTCAGGTCCGAGCGCAGGTTCCGGCCACCGTCCACTATCGCTCCGCGACGGTCGACGGCGTGAAGGTGTTTTACCGTGAGGCCGGTCCGGCCGACGGGCCCGTCGTGCTGCTGCTGCACGGCTTCCCGACTTCCTCGCACATGTTCCGTAACCTGATCCCGACGCTCTCCGACCGCTACCGTGTCATCGCGCTGGACTATCCGGGCTTCGGCCAGAGCGACGCGCCGGATCACACCGCATTCGCCTACACCTTCGGCCACTACGCCGACCTGGTGGACGGCCTGCTCGGCCAGATCGGCGCCAAGTCCTACGCCCTCTACGTGATGGATTACGGTGCCCCGGTCGGCTACCGGCTTGCCCTCAAGCATCCGGAGCGGGTCAGCGGCCTGATCGTCCAGAACGGCAACGCCTATGAGGAGGGCCTGACCGACTTCTGGAACCCGATCAAGGCCTATTGGGCCGATGGCTCGGCCAAGAACCGCGAGGCGCTCTCCGGCCTCGTGACGCTGCCGACCACGATCTTCCAGTACACCGACGGCGTGAAGGACGTTTCGCGGATCAGCCCGGATAACTGGGTCCACGACCAGGCCCTGCTCGACCGGCCCGGCAACAAGGACATCCAGCTCGATCTGTTCCACGATTACGGCACCAACGTACCGCTCTACCCGCAATTCCAGGCCTTCTTCCGCGACCGCAAGCCGCCGACGCTGATCGTCTGGGGTAAGAACGACAAGATCTTCCCGGAAGCGGGCGCACATCCCTACCTGCGCGACCTTCCGAACGCCGAACTGCACCTCCTCGACACCGGCCACTTCGCCCTCGAGGACAAGCTCGACGAGATGGCGCCGCTGATCCGCGGCTTCCTCGACCGGAACGTCGGCAAGCGTCCGGCGGTAGGCGCCGCGAAGAACTGACGGACGCCACGGCGCATCCGACGGGAGCGAGACGGATCGGTCGGCGCGAGCCGGGCCGGTCCGTCTCGGTGTTTGGCGGGACCGCCCCGTGCTGCGGCTCAGCGATGTCGCGTGCGCCACGCCGGCCTTGCGCTAGAGCAGGCTGCGAAAAAGTGGAAACGGTTTTTCGCTTGAAGCCTGCTCTAACTCTTTGAATCGATCATGTTTTCTGCGTTTTGATTGGTTCAATCTAAACGCAGCATGATCTAGCGGCGCCGGCTGGCCTCCGCCGCCCGCCGAAGGGCATCGGCGAGGGCCCCGCCTTGCTGCGCGCCGGGGGCCGGTTTCGACTCCATGTGCCGCGCGTCGGGCCGGGCGGCCGGCCGCTGACCGGGTGCCGGCGCCGCGCGGTCGATCGGGTCGTCGAGGCGCATGGAGAGGCCGATGCGCTTGCGCCCGGGATCGACGGAGAGGACCAGCACGCGCACCACGTCGCCCGCCTTCACCACCTCGGCCGGTGAGGCGATGCGCTTGCGGGCCATCGCCGAGATGTGGACGAGGCCGTCCTGGTGCACGCCGATATCGACGAAGGCACCGAAGGCGGCGACGTTGGTGACCACCCCTTCGAGCTGCATGCCCGGCTTCAGGTCGGTGATCTTTTCCACGCCCTCCTGGAAGGTCGCGGTCTTGAAGGCAGGGCGCGGGTCGCGGCCGGGCTTCTCCAACTCGGCGATGATGTCGCGTACCGTCGGGATGCCGAAGCGCTCGTCGGCAAAGGTGGCGGGCGACAGGCCCTTCAGCACCGTCTCGTTGCCGATCAAGACGCGGATGTCGCTCTTCGTGGCGTCGAGAATGCGCCGCACGACGGGATAGGATTCCGGATGAACGCCGGAGCTGTCCAGCGGGTCCTTGCCGCCCTGGATGCGCAGGAAGCCTGCAGCCAGCTCGAAGGTCTTGGGGCCGAGCCCGGCGACTTTCTTCAGCCCGGCCCGGGTGGAAAACGGGCCATTCGCATCACGGTGGGCCACGATCTTGCCCGCGACCGTGGTGCCGAGGCCAGAGACCTGCGCGAGCAGAGACGGCGAGGCCGTGTTCACGTCGACGCCGACGGCGTTCACCGCGTCCTCGACGACGGCCGAGAGCGACTTCGAGAGCTTCGCCTCGCCGACGTCGTGCTGGTACTGGCCGACGCCGATGGATTTCGGATCGATCTTCACGAGTTCGGCCAGGGGATCCTGCAGCCGCCGGGCGATCGACACCGCGCCGCGATGCGAGACGTCGAGCCCCGGCAATTCGCGGCTGGCGATCTCGGAGGCCGAATAGACCGAGGCGCCGGCCTCGGAGACCATCACCTTCGACATCTTGAGATCCGGCTGGGCGGCCAGGATCTCGGTGGCGAGCTTGTCGGTCTCGCGCGAGGCGGTACCGTTGCCGATGGCGATGAGCTCGACCTTGTGTAGCTGGCAGAGCCGGCCGAGCGCCTGCACCGTCTCCGCCCATCGGCCCTGTGGTTCGTGCGGATAGGTGGTCTCGACCGCCAGAACCTTGCCGGTGCCGTCGACCACGGCGACCTTCACGCCGTTCCGGTAGCCCGGGTCGAGGCCCATCGTAGCGCGTCCGCCGGCGGGGGCGGCGAGCAACAGGTCCTTGAGGTTGCCGGCGAACACTTTCACGGCCTCGGTCTCGGCCTTCTCGAACAGGCGCGTGCGCAGGTCGGTCTTGATCCCGGTGCGGATCTTGGTGCGCCAGGCGAAGCGGACAGTATCGAGCAGCCAGCGGTCTCCGGGGCGACCCCGGTCCGAGACGCCGTGGCGCTTGCCGATCGCGAGTTCGAACGGACCCGCCTGGCCTGCCGGCATATCCTCGCCCTCGGCAGCCAGCTCGACGTCGAGGATCTCCTCCTTCTCCCCGCGAAACAGCGCGAGAATGCGGTGCGAGGGCATCCGCTCCAGGCGCTCGTTCCAGTCGAAATAATCCGCGAACTTGGCGCCGGCTTCCTGCTTGCCCTTGCGGACCTTCGAGACGGCGTTGCCGCTTCGCCAGAAGTCCTCGCGCAGGCGCCCGACGAGATCGGCATCCTCGGAGAACGTCTCGGTGAGGATGTTCTTCGCGCCCTCCAGAGCCTCCTCGATGCCGGGCACGCCCTTGGCGGGCGAGACATAGGCCCGCGCCGCCGTGTTCGGGTCGAGGGACGGATTGGCGAGCAGCGCCTCGGCGAGCGGGCCGAGCCCGGCCTCGCGGGCGGTCTGCGCCTTGGTGCGGCGCTTGGGCTTGTAGGGGAGATA
Organism: Methylobacterium sp. C25; assembly: GCF_021352225.1. Taxonomy (GTDB): domain Bacteria; phylum Pseudomonadota; class Alphaproteobacteria; order Rhizobiales; family Beijerinckiaceae; genus Methylobacterium. The sequence goes on from NZ_JAAUVI010000001.1 coordinate 1,252,291, forward strand.
GATGTCTTCCAGCCGCGCCTTGGTGTCGGCCGCTTCGATCGCCCTGGCGAGGTCCGGCGTCAGCTTGTCCTGGGATCGGATGCTGTCGAGGATCGCCTTGCGGCGGTCCTGCAACTCGCGGAGATAGCCGAGCCTCTCCTCGAGCGTGCGCAACTGGGCGTCGTCCAGCAGGCCGGTCGCTTCCTTCCGGTAGCGGGCGATGAACGGCACGGTTGCTCCGCCATCGAGCAACTCGACGGCGGCGGCCACCTGCGCCTCCCTCACTCCGAGTTCCTCGGCGATCAGCAGGGTCACGGACTTCAAGGGTCCCTCCGGCGTTGTCACGGGCCTGCGCCCGGCGGTTTCCCTATCAGGCCGCGGCGGCGTTGCCGACGCCCCGTCTTGCAAGGCATTCGAAGCTGAACCGAGTCGCGCGCCGGGTTTCAGCCCCCGTTCAAGCACAATGGTTCAGCTTGTGCCGATGCACGAGCCGCGGCGGACTTCCGAGCGGGCGTGCCCGGTCCGGACTCCCATGCCTGCCCCTCGGGCTTTCTCCATCGATTTCGTCTCGGGCTTCATCCAGATCGGCAACGACCGCAGTGTCGCGCCGGAGGAAAGACCGCGCCATCCCCTCGTCCGCGCCCTCGGCCCGGCATTGGAGACCGCGTACGGCCTGGAGCACGTCTCGCTGCTCCCCGACGAGATCCGCATGCTCGCCGACAGGCTGCTCGCCGGCCCGCACGGCGCGGGGGCGGAAGCGCGCGACGCGGCTCCGATCGAGCGGTCACCGGCATTGGCCTGATCATGGCCCACCCGCCGGCGCGCGACACGAGCCCGTGATCCGAAGGGGATAGCGTGCGCGAGGGCCTGGACGCAGCCGTGGTTTAGAATACCTCCATCCGGGAGAGTCGCGCCCGTGATCGGAGCCGTCCGTTGAGCCAAACCGCCGCGCCGCTCGTCGATACGCCTCCCGTCGCGCGAAAGCCCGGGGCGGTGCACCACAGTGCGGGGCCGGCACTGATGCTCGGGGCGCTCGGTGTCGTCTACGGCGACATCGGCACCAGCCCGCTCTACGCCTTCAAGGAGGCGGTGAGGGCCGCGACCGCGGGAGGCGCGCCCGTGCCGCTGGCCGCCACCGGCGCGATCTCGCTGATCCTCTGGTCGCTGATCCTCATCGTCTCGCTGAAATACGCAGTGCTGATCCTGCGCGCCGACAACCGGGGCGAGGGCGGCATCGTCGCGATGCTGGCTCTGCTCGGGGCGCGCCATGCTGAGGCGGGAACGCGGCGAGGACTGCTCCTCGTCGTCGGTCTCGTCGGCGCGGCACTGCTCTACGGCGACGGTGCGATCACGCCTGCGATCTCTGTGCTTTCGGCGATCGAAGGCCTCAAGGTCGATGCGCCGGCACTCGGGCGCTTCGTGGTGCCGATCACCCTCGCGATCCTGCTCGGTATCTTCTACGTCCAGCGCAAGGGCGTCGCCACGATCGGGCAGGTCTTCGGGCCGGTGATGCTGGTCTGGTTCCTGGTGCTCGCCCTGATGGGCGTCGGCGGCATCGTGCATGCGCCGCAGATCCTCTCGGCGATCAATCCCCTCAAGGCCGTCGAGTTCGTCACCCATGCCGGCTGGCACGTCAGCTTCGCGATGATGGGCGCGGCCTTCCTCGCCGTGACGGGCGGCGAAGCGATGTATGCCGATCTCGGCCATTTCGGCGCCTCGGCGATCCGCAAGGCCTGGTTCGGCCTCGTGCTTCCAGCCCTGGTGATCCATTACCTCGGGCAGGGCGCCCTGCTCATCGTCGAGCCGGACGCGATCGAAAACCCGTTCTACCGCCTCGCACCGGATTGGGCGCATTACCCGCTGCTCGCCCTCGCGACGCTGGCCGCCGTGATCGCCTCCCAGGCGGTGATCTCCGGCGTCTTCTCGTTGACCCAACAGGCGATCCAGCTCGGCTTCATGCCGCCCTTGCGCGTGATCCACACGGCGCGTGACGAGCGTGGCCAGATCTACGTGCCGGCGGTGAACTGGCTGCTGGCACTCGCGACGATCACGGCGGTGCTGATCTTCGGCTCGTCCGATGCGCTGGCCGGCGCCTACGGCATCGCCGTTTCGGCGCTGATGGCGATCACCACCCTGCTTGCGGCGCTCGTCGCGCTGAAATGGGGCTACAACCCCATCGCCGTTTTCGCGCTGAACGGCGCTTTCCTCGTCGTCGACCTGATCTTCCTGTCGGCCAACAGCGTGAAGCTGTTCGAGGGCGGCTGGTTTCCGCTGGTGCTCGCCTTCACCGTGGCCTTCCTGATGCTGACCTGGCTGACCGGCAACCGCCTGCTGGAGGCCCAGCGCAGGACGCTCCGCGAGCCGGTCGAGGGTTTCCTAGCGAAACTCGCAATGGACCCTCCGGTCACGCTGCCGGGCACCGCGGCCTTCCTGGCCGCGGGCGCGGAAGGCATCCCGCTGGCACTCGGCCGGCTGGTCGACCGCAGCCGCTGCCTGCACGAACGCATCCTGCTGATCACCGTGATCTACGAGGAAGAGCCGGTCATCCCCGCCAGCGAGCGGGCGAAGGTCACCCTTGTCGCTTCCGGCATCCGCAAGGCGATCTCGCATCATACGTGCGGCATGGAGCGCGTGGTCCTGCGCTACGGCTTCATGCAGACGGCCTCGATCCCCGAGGGCCTGCGCTGCGCCGTGGCGAGCGGCCTGCTGCCGCCCGAATTCATCGAGGACCTGACCTATTTCGTCGGCCACGAGGCGGTCATCCCCTCGCCGACCCATCCCGGAATGGCCGCCTGGCGCGAGGGCGTCTTCGCCTTCATGAAGCGCAATGCCGAGCGCACCGGCGCGCATTTCGGCCTGCCGACGCGCCAGGTGGTCGAAGTCGGCACCGAGATCGAGATCTGATCCCTCACTCGTCGTCGTCGGGCGTCGCCTTGAGCCGCTGCTTCGAGGCGACGCATTCGCGCATTGCGTCCTCGATCTTGGCATCCTTGGCGCCGCCATAGATCGAGATGTCGTCGATGCATTTGAGGAAGAAGCCGCTCGTGAAGCCCTCGTTGAGCGAGACGAACGACTTCCCGAAGCGGGTGGCGAGCTCCATCCGGTCCATGGCCGAGGCATTGGCCCAGGCGGTGAGCGGATCGGCCATGGTCAGCGCCTGAGCCGGCAAGGGCAGGGCGAGGGCTCCCGCCAGGGGCAGGACAGTCTTGATGCGCATGTTGCAAAATCCTCCCGATGTTTCTTCTTGAAGATCCGGTCGTTGTCGCCGGATCCGAAGCATCATCGGATGTAGAGGCTTTTGCGGATGAGGCAAAACGCAAGACGTCGCATCCCGATCGATTTCGGGATGCGTGATTTTAAGTTTATCTTATTCTTCGAGAGATTGGGCTGAGGGCGGTGGGCCGCCCTCGTGACCGTCACGCCAGCCCGAGCTTCTCGGCGAGGCCGATGCGCTGCAGCTTGCCGGTGGCGCCCTTCGGGATCTCGTCGAGGATGACGATCTTGGCCGGTACCTTGAAGGCCGCGAGCCGCTCGGAGGCGAAGCTGCGGATTTCCTTCTCGAGAGCCGAGGCGCCCTCGCGCAGCACGATCGCAGCGCAGACGTCCTCGCCGAGCTTGTCGTGGGGCACCGCGAAGGTCACGCACTGGGACACCGCCGGATGGTCCATCAGGATCTCGTCGACCTCGCGCGGCGAGATCTTTTCGCCGCCGCGGTTGATGATCTCCTTCAGGCGCCCGGTGATGGTCAGATAGCCTTCCGGGCAGAGCACGCCCTGGTCGCCGGTGCGGAACCAGCCCTGCTTGGTGAAGGCCCCCGCATTGGCTTTGTCGTTGTTCTCGTAGCCCGACATCACGTTGTCGCCGCGGATCACGATCTCGCCGGTCTCGCCTGCCGCCAGCGGCTCGCCGTCATGGTCCACCACCGCGATCTCCGGACCGGCGGCGAGGCCGACGGAGCCGGGGCGGTTCGGCTTGGGCGGCAGCGGGTTGGAGGCCATCTGGTGGGAGGCCTCGGTCATGCCGTAGGCCTCGACGACCGGAGCGCTGAAGGTCTCTTCGAGCTCGCGCAGCACCTGCGGCGGCAGCGAGGAGGACGACGAGCGGATGAAGCGCAGAGGCGTCGACTCGATGATCTCGCGATTGCGCGCGGCGCGGCCGAGGATCGCCTGGTGCATGGTGGGCACGCCCGTGTACCAGGTGGGCTTCACCTCCTCCATCCAGCCGAAGAACTTCAACGCGTTGAAGCCCGGCGAGCAGCAGACCTGTCCGCCGGCCGAGAGCGGCGCGAGCACGCCCGCGATCAGCCCATGGATATGGAACAGCGGCATGATGTTGAGGCCGCGATCCTCCGGCGTGAAGGCGAGCGCCGTGCGGATGTTGCGGGCCGAGGCGCAGACGTTCGACTGCTTGAGCGGCACGATCTTCGGACGCGACGTGGTGCCCGAGGTGTGCAGGATCAGGGCGATGTCGTCGGGCTCGGCGCGGCCGCTCTGCCCGGCCGGTCCGGCCTCGCCGGCGAAGGCGAGGGTGAAACTGCCGGCGCCCTGTTCCGGCGTCGGCGTGAGACGGGCGACGGCGACACCGAGCTTCTCCGCCACCGCGACGGAAGCCGACTCGCTGCCTTCGGCGACGATGAGCAGCTTCGCGTTGAGGTCGCTCATGTAGAACTCGAACTCGTCCGCCTTGTAGGACGGGTTGAGCGGGGCCGAGGTCGCACCGGAGGCGACTGAGATGAAGGCCGTGGCCATCTCCGGTCCGTTCGGCAACACGATCGCCACGCGGTCGCCGCGGCCGATGCCGTGCGCGTTCAGGTCGGCGACGGTGCGTTCGGCGAGCGCACGAAGCGCACCGAAGCTCAGTGGCACGCCGCCGGGGCTCGACAACGCCGGAGCGTCCTCGGCGCCGTGCTGGAGGAGAGCGTGAAGGGTCGTCGCTGACGGGGGAGCAGATGCGGCCACGGTCGTTTTCCCTGCGATCTGAATGGTCGGAGACTCAAGCCTGCGCGATGACGAGACGGCCGTTTGCCGTCTCAAGGCTGCGCGCCAGGAGCCTCATCAATGCGTAAACGGTATCGATGTGAGGCGTCGGCACGCCCACGAGCCTGCCCAGCTCGATCACCGAGCCGACCAGAGCTTCCAGTTCGATCGGCCGACCGGCCTCGACGTCCTGGAGCATCGAGGTCTTATGGGCACCGACCTTCTCGGCACCGGCGACCCGCTTATCGATGCCGATGCGGAAGGTCACGCCGAGCGTGTTCGCGATCTTCTCCGCTTCCTTCATCATCGCGATGGCGAGCTCTCGCGTGTCGGGGAAGCGGCAGATGTCTTCCAGCGTCGCGTGGCTGAGCGCCGAGATCGGGTTGAAGCTGAGGTTGCCCCAGAGCTTGAGCCAGAGCTCGGCCCGGATGTCGCTCGTCACCGGCGCCTTGAAGCCGGCCTTGGTCAGGCGCTGCGAGACGTTGAGCGCCCGCTCGGACTTCGAGCCGTCCAATTCGCCGAGGCCGAAGCGATTGCCTTCGATCACCGTCACGGTGCCGGGATCGGTCAGCACGGCGGCCGGATAGACCACCGAGCCGATCACCTGGCGCGGGTCGAGATGCTGCGCGATCAGGCCGCCCGGATCGGCGGTCTCGAGCTGCGTGCCTTCGTACTGGCCGCCATGGCCACCCGAGAAGTACCACCACGGAATGCCGTTCTGCATGGTGACGACAACTGTCTCGGGTCCGATCAGGTGCTTGAGATCGGCCGCGATTGGCCCAACCTGGTGCGCCTTCACCGTAAGCAGCACGATGTCGTGGCGGCCGGCCTCCGCCATGGAGCGCGTCGCCTTGACGTTCTTGGCGTGGATCTCCTTGCCGTCCTCCTCGATCAGCCGCAGGCCGTCCTTGGCGATCGCCGCCGCGTTGCTGCGGGCAATGAAGGTGACGTCCTCGCCAGCTTCCGCCAGCCTGACTCCGAGATATCCGCCGATGGCTCCGGCGCCGACGATCGCGATGCTCATGCCTGTGTCCGTGTCTAGTTTCCGTCGAGGCCTCGACCGGGATCGTGATCCGGCAGACGCCTGTATCGTAGCGTTCAAACTTTGGGCTGGCCGGTAATACTATATGCCAGTCCGGTGGAGACACCTGTCCCTTGGTCTTGCTCGACTCCTACTCGAAGCGGTTGGACAGCGTTCCGATGCCGTCGATGACGACTTCGACGGTGCCGCCCTTCGGGATCGGGCCGACGCCATTCGAGGTACCGCAGGCGATGAGATCACCTGGTTCCAGGGTCATGCCCTGCGAGAGCAGGGAGACCAGGCGCGCCGGCTGGAAGACCATGTCCGCGACCGGATAGTTCTGGCGCTCGCGCCCGTTCACCAGCGTGCGCACGGTCAAGGATGCCGGGTCGAGGCCCGTGGCGATGACGGGGCCGAAGGGCGAGAACCCGTCGAGGCCCTTGGCGCGCACCCATTGCGCGAAGCTCGCATCCGCCTTGAGGATGGAGGGCGCGGTGACATCGTTGGTGCAGGTATAGCCGAAGATCGCATCCGCGGCCGTCGCCTCGTCCGCGTCGCGGATGCGCTTGCCGATCACGATGCCGAGCTCGCCCTCGTAGACGACGCGGCCGGCGGCCTCGGGGATCGGGATGACGGCGCCGGACGCGGCATAGCTGCTCGCCGGCTTCACGAAGAACAGCGGGGCCTCGGGCAGCGTCAGCTCCTGCTTCTCGGCCATGGCGTGGAAGTTGTTCCACAGCGCGATCAGCTTGGAAGGGCGGCAGGGCATCGCGACCGTGACCTCGGCGAGCGGCAGCGTCTCGCCGGTCGCCGTCGGGTCGCCGAACAGCTCGCCCTCGAAGACGGTGATGCGCTCGCCGTCGAGCTGGCCGAAGCCCTCGCGGCCGTCGTGGGTGTATCGGATCCAGTGGGTCATGCCGCGGCACTCCGGGCGACGACACGGGCACGCCAGGGCTTCAGCACCGCGATGGCCAGCAGCGAGGCCAGGATGTTGGCGCCGGCGGCGACCAGGAAGACGCCGTTCCAGTTGCCATTGGCCTGCTGCAGGTAGTTCGCGGCCGGCACGAGCAGCGCCGCCGTACCCTTGGCCGTGTAGAGCAGGCCCGCATTGGTGGCGGCGAATTTCGAGCCGAACGTGTCCGTGCAGGTCGAGGGGAAGAGCGAGTAGATCTCGCCCCAGGCGAAAAACACGAACCCCGAGAGCAGCACGAACCAGAGCGGGTCGTGGCCCCAGAGGTAGAGCATGTAGATGCCGCCGCCTTCCATCGCGAAGGCGATGAACATGGTGTTCTCGCGGCCGATCTTGTCCGAGACCCAGCCGAAGAAGGGCCGCGTCAGGCCGTTGAGCACCCGGTCGATCGTCGCGGCGAAGGTGATCGCCACCATGGTCAGGCCGAGGATCGTCACGGGTGTCTTGTCGACGCCGATATCGGCGGCGATCGGCTTGAGATTGGCGGTGATCATCAGGCCGCCGGCGCCGACGATCACGAACATGAAGTACATCAGCCAGAAGATCGGCTGGCGGGCGACCTCGGAGGGCGTGTAGTCGCGCCGGCTCTGGATCACGCTGGTCTGGGCGGGAGCCTGCGGCAGCTGCCCCTTCTTCGGAGAGGCGAGCAGCAGCGCGAGCACGCAGACGATCACGCCCTGGCCGATGCCGAAATAGAAGAAGGCGGCCTGGAAGCCGTGGTCCGAGATCATCCACTGGATCGGGGCAACGGTGAGCGCCGAGCCGGCACCGAAGCCGGCGGCCGTGATGCCGGCGGCGAGGCCGCGCTTGTCCGGGAACCATTTCAGCGCGCTGCCGACACAGGTGCCGTAGACCGCGCCGGCGCCGATGCCGGCGATGACCTGGCCGAGATAGAACAGGTTCAGCGTGTCGGCGTAGGAGTTGATCACCCAGCCGATGCCGCAGAGCAGGCCGCCGAACAGCACCACGACCCTCGGCCCGTACTTGTCCACGAACCAGCCCTCGACTGGCACCAGCCAGGTCTCGAACAGCACGAACAGCGTGAAGGCCCACTGGATCGCGGCGCGGTCGAATCCGAACTTCTTCTGGATATCGGGGACGAAGAAGGTCCAGCCGTATTGGAGGTTGGCGATCATCACCATGCAGATCACGCCGATGATCAGCTGACCCCAGCGGCCGAATGCAGGAGCGGCCACCGCAGAGCCGGCATAAGTGTCCGCACGGGACACAGGGTCGGCGGCTTGCAGGGCCATGATCGCTTCCTCGACGTCCGCTGTTTGAGTTTTTCTTGTCGGTTTCGGTTCTAGTTCAACGCATTTTGAATACAACAACCATCGCCTGACTGGGACCTTGAGACTCGCCGCAAAATATTTGGCTCCAGCATCCAAAAAATTTGAACTCATCATCGACACGGTCGACTGGATTGCTTTTGTACGAGCCTGCCGGCTTGGGCTGAACGCGCGGCCAAGTGGCTGGCGCAACGGGCTGTTCTCGCGCCGCCTGATCGCTTGACAGGCGACCGCCCGCCATGGTCGGAACACCCTGGCTTTTCGCGGTTGCTCAGACCGATTGCGGGGCCACCGTGGTGCGAGTGAGGAACGGCGCGTGAGGCTGAGCATGGGGTTGCGAAGGGCGGACGGACCGGCTTCGGTTCGCTATCTGCCGGGCCTTCTCATGGCTTTGGCTTTCGCGTTCGGCTTCGCGATGCCGGACGCGGCCCGCGCGCAGGGCGAAGTCCGCAAGACCTTCGACGACTGGCAACTGCGCTGCGAGACGCCGGCCGGCGCCAAGGCCGAGCAATGTGCCCTCGTCCAGTACGTTGCCGCGGAGGATCGGCCGAACCTCTCGCTGGTCGTCATCGTGCTCAAGACGGCCGATAACCGCGGCTATCTGCTGCGCGTGGTGGCGCCGCTCGGCGTTCTGCTGCCCTCGGGCCTCGGCTTGAAGATCGACAACAACGACATCGGCCGCGCCGGCTTCGTGCGCTGCCTGACCACGGGCTGCGTCGCCGAAGTGGTGATGGATGACGGCCTGATCCGCACCTTCAAGAGCGGCAAGCAGGCCACCTTCATCGTCTTCCAGACGCCGGAGGAGGGGGTCGGCATCCCGCTCTCGCTCAAGGGCTTCGACACCGGCTTCGAGTCGATGAAATAAAATCGTCCGATTTCGGTGCCAGAGGCGCTGGGAACGACACGAATCGGAACACGGTACCATGCGGGGATGGGGACATTTGGCGGCCGCGCTCGCGCTGTCGCTCACCGGGATTGGCGCGGCTCAGGCGGAATCGGGCGGCTTCTTCAAGAACATGTTCGGAGGCGGCGGCGGCGGCGAGAGCAGCGGCGGTGACGCTACCCCGCTGCTGAGAGGGCCGAAGCTCCAGGATCCGGATGAGGCCTACTGTCCGCAGATCGACGTGCGTGACGGCGGAGCCGCCATCCAGGCCTATGCGGGTGCCCCCGGCGATTCCGGCCACCTGCGCCATCAGATCACCTTCGGCCAGATGAGCCGTGAATGCGGCGTGCTGCCGGGCGGCGGGGTCCGCGTGCGCGTCGGCGTGCAGGTGCGGGCGCTGCTCGGCCCGGCCGGCGGGGCGGGCACCTTCGACGCGCCGCTCACGGTCTCGCTCAAGTACAATGACAAGGTCGTGGCCACGCACACGCGCCGGGTCGCGGTGTCGATCCCGGCGGGCGCCGCGATCGGCCAGACCTCGGTCGTCGACGACGGATTGCAGGTTCCGGCCGACATGGCGGTCGGCTACGAGATCGAGGTGGCGCTCGCCGGCACGGCCCCCAAGGCCAAGCCCAAGGCCAAAAGTGCTGCGCGCCATTCGCGAAAAGCTCCGGCCGAGGCCGTCGCTTCCCCGGCAGAACCGGCGCTCGACGCCCAGTGAGAGGGGTGACGCGCGCGAGGGCGTCCCGCATAAGCCGCGCACCATGGAGCAGGCCCCCGCGTCCTCATCGCAGTTACCAGGGCCGGCTCGGCATCGGGATGCAGCCGCCATCGCGCCCTTAGCGCCCCGCGATCCAACTCCGAGAGCGAGCCGTTGGCTCGGTCGCGCGACGACGTTCTCCATCGAGCCGATCGACGGCCCGATCTTCGATCAGCGGCTGCTGCCGGAAGGCCGACTGCGCGACCGGTGGATCGTCCTGAGTTACCGGATCGATCCGACCGTACCGCCGTCTCGGCCGATGATCCGGTTCCTGCGCGCCGATGGAGGCACGCAGGATTTCATCATGCCGGGTGTGGCGTTGGAGACAGCCTCCTGGCTCGGCCTGATGCCGGAGGATCTCGACGAGATCCAGCTCGCGGCCGGCCCGGGCTTCACGCTGGAGCGGGTGGGCCTGCGCAGCCATGCGAGCCTGTTGGCCGAATGCCTGCGGAAGCGTCCGATCCGGGTTGCTGCCGCACTCTACAACCGGCTGAGGGGCGACGAGCGGCGCTACCGCGACATCCTGCGCGGCGCCTGCGCCGTCACCCGGTTCTCGCGCTATGCCGAATGGCGCTCGGCGCGGCTGCGGCCGGCTGAGCATGGCGGTGCTGCCACGGCAGGTGTGATCCGCCTGATCCTGCCGGCGCACCGCTCCGACGCGGTTCGGCTCGGCCGGACGGTGGCGAGTTTGATCGCGCAGGATCACCGCGACTGGCGGGCGACGATCGCTTGGGTTGGCGGAACCGCGTCGGGCGAGCCTCGAAGCGTGCCACCCGGGCTGTCTGACGCGCGCTTTACCGAATCCGAGTGGGACGACACGGCTAATGCCGCTGCACTTCTCGGCGATGCCGATGCCTTGGGTCTTTTGCAGCCCGGCGACGAACTCCAGGCCGAGGCGCTGGCGATCCTGGCGGCCATGCTCGCTGCTGGCGGCGCCGATCTCGTCTATGCCGACGAGGAGGTGACCGGCCCATCGCCGCGGCCGGTGCTCAAGCCCGATTGGAGCCCGGATCTCGCCCTCGTCACCGGCTATCTCGGCCGTCCGACACTGCTGTCGCGAGCGCTGTGCGAACGCTTGGGCGAGGATCCGGTCGGGCCATCCGATGGCGTGGCGCTTGCCCTGGCGGCAGGGTCCGCTGCGGGCGCGATCACCCACGTCCCGCGCATCCTCTGCCGCTCCGAACCGGCTCCCGGCGACACGGCTGAGCGTGGGCACGTGCTCGATCGTCATCTCGCTCGCATCGGCTCGCGGGCCCGGGCCACATTGGCCGGCAGGGTGCTCGAACTGGACTGGCCAGTGCCGCAACCGGCGCCGCTCGCGAGCATCGTCATCCCGTCCCGCGACCGTCTCGACCTGATCAGCCGCGTCACCGAAGGCGTGCTGCGCCAGACCGAGTATCCGGCGATCGAACTGGTCATCGTCGACAACGGTTCGACCGATCCGGCGGTACTGGAGCTCTACGACCGGCTGCGCGCCGATCCGCGGGTACGCATCGAGCCCTATCCGCACCCGTTCAACTTCTCGGCCATGACCAATGCCGGCGTGCGGGCCGCCAGCGGCCAAGTGCTCGTGCTCCTCAACAACGACATTGCGGTTCTGGAGCCCGGCTGGCTCTCGGCGATGGTGGGACAGGCCATTCGGCCGGAGGTGGGCGCCGTCGGCGCCCGGCTTCTCTACGAGGATGGCACCCTGCAGCATGCCGGGGTGGTTGTCGGCCTCGGGGGCCGCGCCGGCCACATCCTGCGACGGCGACCCGGCGACACGCCCGGCCATCTCGGCCGGCTCAGGGTGGCACACGAGGTCTCGGCGGTAACGGCGGCCTGCCTCGCGGTCGAGCGCCGCAAGTTCGATGCGGTCGACGGCTTCGACGAGAAGACCTTCGGCATCGATTTCAACGACGTCGACTTCTGCCTGCGTCTCGGCGCCCGCGGCCTCAAGACGATCTGGACGCCGAAGGCCACCCTGTCTCATCTCGAATCGGTCAGCCGTGGCCGCCCGAAGGGCGAGGAGCGTCGCCGCTTCGAGCGCGAGGCCGACGCCTTTGCCGATCGATGGCGCGGCGTGATCCGCCACGACCCCTTCTATCATCCGGCGCTTTCGCTCACCACGTTCGGCGAGGATCTGGAGTGATGGCGGCTTTGCCCCGCAAGGACGGGAAAGCGGCAGGCCGGGTGGCTGCCGGCCGATGATCGATCGCGACGTGCTACCCCCACAATTGCGCTTTGCTGCCCTGCCGGAGCCTGGGCTCGCACGGATCATCGCGCTGCTTCTTCGCCATCCGCGCGAGGCGCGTGCCGTCGCCTGGGCGCGGCTGACGGGAAAGCGCCTTCGGGCGCGGCAGAGGCTGGCGGCGCTCATCGGCGCCGACCATCGACTGTGGTTGTCCGCCAGTGCCAGACCGCAGGCGGAATCGGCTTCGGCTCTGGCCACCGAGGGCATCGAGGCCGTTTCGCCCGGCGCCTTGGCGGACCACATTGCCAGCGATGCGCCGCTGATCCTGCTATTGCCGCACGGCCACGCTCTCGTTGCCGGCGCGGCAGCGGCCATCGCAAAGGCGTTTCGGGAATACCCCGCACTGAAGGCGCTCTACGGCGATGCCCTCGTCGCGCGGGAGGACGGCGCGCTGCTGCCGATTCTTCGGCCGGCCTTCGACCCGGATTTCTTGCGCGGTCTCGATGTCGTCGGTCCGGTCGTGGCCCTGCGCCGGGCCAGCCTCGCCGCCTTGTGTCAGGATCTCGTTTTGGGGGCGGAGACGCTCGACCTGCTCCTGCGCATCGATGCCGGGGGCGGCGAGATACGACATCTCCCGCGCATCCTCTCGTCCTCGCCGCTGGCAGCCCTCGCCGTGTCCGGCCACGAGGCACGACTCGCGGCCATCCGCGCCGATCTCGTGCGGCGCGGGGAGGGCGGCGTGGTGTGGATCGAGAGCGGCATCATTTCCATCACGCGCCCGCTGCCCGAGCCGCGCCCGCTCGTCAGCCTGATCGTACCGACCCGTGACCGGCTCGACCTGCTGCGGCCCTGCATCACAAGCCTGCTGGAGCGTACCGATTGGCCGTCGAAGGAGATCCTCGTCTGCGACAATGGCAGCCGAGAGCCGGAGACGTTGGCCTATCTGCGCGACCTCGAAACCCGCGGCATCGCCCGCACGATTCCCTGTCCAGGACCGTTCGACTTCGCCGGCATGAACAACCGTGCGGCCGAGGCGGCTCGGGGGCACCTGCTTGCCTTCGTGAACAACGACGTCGAGGCGTTCCGGCCGGATTGGTTGGAGCGGATGGTGCGCGAGGCCCTGCGGCCGGACATCGGGGCCGTCGGGGCGAAGCTGCTCGACGGCGAAGGCCGCATCCAGCATGGCGGCATCGTGCTCGGAACGGGTGGCGGCCTCGTCACCCACGACCACAGGCACTTTTCAGGCGATGCGCCGGGCTATCTCGGTGCGCTGCTCGCGACGCACCGCGTCTCTGCCGTCACGGCGGCCTGCCTCGTGGTGGAGGCCCATAAGTTTCGGGCGGTGAGCGGCTTCGACGCCGAGCACTTCACGGTCGATTTTAACGACGTCGATCTCTGCCTTCGCCTGAACGCGGTGGGCTGGCACACGCTGCTGGTGCCGTCAGCCATCTTGCATCACCGCGAGGCGGCAAGCCGGGTCCGATCTTCGGAAGCCGAGGCGAGGCACCGCGCAGAGATCGCGAACCTGAAAAAGAGATGGAGGCCACTGCTCGCGCAGGACCCCCATTATCACCCGGGCTTCGACCCGAACCTGTCGACCCATGCGCGGCTTCGGCGAGGCTCGACTGGCCTGGAGCCGGCGCGACCGCGCTAGTCCTTACTGGACAAGCCGCGGCCCGCTGCCTTGGACCTTTTCGTTCTCGGACATGATGCCGAGACGTTTGGCGACTTCCGTATAGGCCTCGATCAGGCCGCCGAGATCCTTGCGGAAGCGGTCCTTGTCGAGCTTGTCGGCGGACTTGATGTCCCAGAGCCGGCAGGAATCGGGGGAGATTTCGTCGGCGACGACGATGCGCATCATGTCGCCCTCCCAGAGCCGGCCGGTCTCCATCTTGAAGTCGACGAGGCGAATGCCGACGCCGAGGAAGAGGCCCGACAGGAAGTCGTTGACGCGGATGGCCAGCGCCATGATGTCGTCGATCTCCTGGGGCGTCGCCCAGCCGAAGGCGGTGATGTGCTCCTCGGAGACCATCGGATCGTTCAGCGCGTCGTTCTTGTAGTAGAACTCGATGATCGAGCGCGGCAGCTGCGTGCCCTCTTCGAGACCGAGGCGGGTCGCGAGGGAGCCGGCTGCAACGTTACGCACGACGACCTCGAGCGGAATGATCTCGACCTCGCGGATCAGCTGCTCGCGCATGTTCAGCCGACGGATGAAGTGCGTCGGCACGCCGATGTCGTTGAGGTGCTGGAACAGGAATTCCGAGATCCGGTTGTTCAGCACGCCCTTGCCGTCGATGACCTCGTGCTTCTTGGCATTGAAGGCCGTCGCGTCGTCCTTGAAATGCTGGATCAGCGTGCCCGGCTCCGGACCCTCGTAGAGGACCTTCGCCTTGCCCTCGTAGATGCGACGGCGGCGGTTCATGGGTATGTACCGTGGTTTGAGGAAATCCATGGGCCGGGGCTCCTTGCGTCTGGGCACCTGATGCGGAATCCGCGGCGCGGCGACCCGGAGCTGGGTCGGGCGGCGTCAAGACTCGTTTCCGAAACCTGCCGCAGCCGATTGCCAAACTACCCGATGCGAAAAGGCAGCACAACGCGCTGCGCTTGCAGAGCAGGCTCCTGGAAGCACTCAGGGTGCACGAATTGCGATGGCCGAACGTGAGAACGGTTCGGCTCCTCTCCGCGAAGGCGATCGACCGCCGCCCGATGTCGAGCTTGGCCGCCGGTCCGCCGAAGCCGATGCTGCGATGACGGTTCCGCGATCGGGGCAACCCGAGCGGCGTGACCGCATTCTCACCGAGCGCGGGCTGCCGCGCCGGGAGAAATCATGACCATCATCGTTCCGAAGCGCAGGAATATCCTCACCGGCTCTCTCGCCGCGGCCGCCGCGAGCGCTTTCGGTGGCCTCGGCGCGCAGGCCGCCGGCGTCGATCCGAGCATGACGATCGTGGTCCCGCCGGAGAAGATCCCGTGGAAGCCGCTCTACAACTTCCCACCGGGCATGGCGGAATCGGCGACGATGACCGGCGCCATCAGCGAGCCGGGCCAGTACTACGTGCTGATCCGCTGGCACCAGGGCTACATGAGCGCGCCGCACTGGTACGAGACGGACCGGATGTGCGTCGTGCTGTCCGGTGTCTGGTACGTGGCGAGTGGCGAGGATTTCGCGCCCGAGAAGACCGTACCGGTGCCGGCCGGCTCCTATGTCCGCCGCGTCGCCCGAACGCCTCACTATGACGGGGTCATCAAGTCGGCGCCGGAGCCCGCCATCATCGCGATCTCGGGCATCGGGCCGATCCACTACCACCTGACCGACGAAAGCAAGCCGGGCTGGCGTGAGGTGTGAGCCTGGAGGATGTCAGGTGGCCCCGATCTCCATCGTCTTCGACGGGTACCGGCAGAGATCGCTGATCGGACAGCGCGGACATTCGGGCTTGCGCGCCTTGCAGATGTAGCGCCCGAACAGGATCAGCCAGTGATGGGCGTTGAGCAGGAACGGCTCGGGAACGAGCCGTTCGAGCGCCGCCTGCACCTTGTCCGTGGTCGCTGCAACCACGAGCGGGATGCGATTCGCCACCCGGAAGATGTGGGTGTCGACGGCGATGCGCGGGATGCCGAAGGCGACGTTGAGCACCACGCTCGCAGTTTTGGTGCCGACGCCCGGCAGCACTTCGAGTTCCGCGGCCGTGCGCGGCACCTCGCCGCCATGCCGCTCCACGAGGATGCGCGACAGCGCGATCACGTTCTTCGCCTTGGTGTTGAACAGCCCGATGGTGCGGATGGCGTGGCGTACCCGCTCCTCGCCGAGGGCGAGCATCTTCTCCGGGGTGTCGGCGATGGCGAAGAGCGGCGTGGTGGCGATGTTCACGCCCTTGTCGGTTGCCTGCGCGGACAGCACCACGGCAACGAGCAGCGTATAGGCGTTGACGTAATGCAGCTCGGCCCGAGGCTCGGGATTGGCGTCGCGCAGCCGAGAAAAGATCTCGAAAAGCGTCGTGGCGTCGACCGGCTTCGGCACGGTCTCGACACGTGCCGCAAGGGGCTTCTGGAGCTTGCCCGCAGGCTTGCTGGCTCGCCCGGCTTTCGCCGTCGGTTTTGTCACGGGCGGCGTCTTTCTGGCGGGCATCCGGGCGTTATATTGCCCCGATGGCGAGCGGCAACCTCCATGCCCATCCCGACGGTATCGACCCGGATGCGGTCGACCGTCCGATCTACGCGGCGGTGATCCGGCCGCACCAATCCTTGAGCCGGGACGGCTTCCGCCTCGTCATGGCGGCCTGCTGCGCGGTCTCCCTCGTGACCTCCATCGCCTGCCTGGTGAAGGGGTTCTGGCCGGTTGCCGGGTTCTTCGGCCTCGACATGCTGGCGCTCTACGTCGCGCTCAAGGTGAGCTTCCGGCGCGGCCTTTCCTTCGAGGAGGTGGCGATCTCCCCGATCGAGGTCCTCCTCAGACGGGTCAGCCATCGGGGCGAGCGTCGCGAATGGCGGTTCAATCCACTCTGGACCCGATTGGCGCGCGTCGAGGACGAGGAGTTCGGCCTGAGAGCCCTCACTTTGGTCTCTCGTCATGAGCATGTCGCAGTTGCGCGCGATGCATCGCCCCCGGAGCGCGAAGCCGTTGCCCGAGGACTGAGCCTGGCACTGGCCCAGGCGAAGAAGGGCTACTGAAGGGGCGCGCTCGTACAGATTGCGCATCATGTTGCGCCGCCCTCGCGGCAGGCGTTTTTCATGGTGCAGTGCATTTTCGGGTTGACGCCCGAACGGGCCATCCGTATATCGCTGTCCATCGGCGCCGGCCGCGAAAGCAGCTCGGTGGCCTTCGCATCTTCTGAACAATCCGCGGGATGGCTCCAGCGACAGCTGGGCGGCCTGCTTTTGCCTCTAAAGATGTGAGCCTGTCGGTTTCGAGACGATCTGGATCTTCTGGATTTTTCGAGTTGACACGGTTTCGGAGGGGCTCTAAACGGCGCCTCCACTTCGGGGCGGAAAGCTTAGTTCAAGCTGAGGCGCTGAAGGGAACTACAAAAGATCTTGACTTCATCTTCGGGAAACCGGAAGAAGACTGGGTCGGACGCCAACGAGAAAATTCACTTCTTCGAATTTTCCCAGTTGACACGGTTTCGGAGGGGCTTTAAACGGCGCCTCCACTTCGGAGCGGGGCCGGTTGATCTGGTCTTCTTCTGAGGCTCTACAGAGAAGATCTTGGGCTTTGCCTGT
>NZ_JAAUVI010000010.1 GCF_021352225.1 Methylobacterium sp. C25
GTCGTCCACCGTCTTCATCAGGGCGATGACGGCATCGTGGCCGATCTTCTTGTCGCCGTCGTCGAGAGCGACCTTGGCCGAGCCCTTGGTGATCGGGATGTCGTCGCCCGGGAACTCGTACTTGGAGAGGAGCTCGCGCACCTCCATCTCGACGAGCTCGAGCAGCTCCTCGTCGTCGACCAGGTCGACCTTGTTCAGGAACACCACCAGAGCCGGCACGCCGACCTGGCGGGCGAGCAGGATGTGCTCGCGGGTCTGCGGCATCGGGCCGTCGGCGGCCGACACCACCAGGATCGCGCCGTCCATCTGCGCCGCGCCCGTGATCATGTTCTTCACGTAGTCGGCGTGGCCGGGGCAGTCGACATGCGCGTAGTGGCGGTTCGGCGTCTCGTACTCGACGTGCGCCGTCGAAATCGTGATGCCGCGCGCCTTCTCCTCCGGAGCCTTGTCGATCTGGTCATACGCCGTGAACGACGCGCCGCCCGACTCCGCCAGAACCTTCGTGATCGCCGCCGTCAGCGACGTCTTGCCGTGGTCAACGTGGCCGATCGTGCCGATGTTGCAGTGCGGCTTGCTGCGGTTGAATTTTTCCTTGCCCATCGGAGCCTCCTGAAAGTCGAATGTCTATTGCGATAGAAGAAGTGCTTCAGGCCTGAGCCTTAGGCGTACTTGGCGATGACCTTGTCGGCCTCGCCGCGCGGCACTTCCTCGTAGTGATCGAACTGCATCGTGAAGCTGGCGCGGCCCTGCGAGAAGGAGCGCAACTGGTTCACGTAGCCGAACATGTTGGCGAGCGGCACCATCGCGTTGATGACGTTGGCGTTGCCACGCATGTCCTGGCCCTGGATCTGGCCACGACGCGAGTTCAGATCGCCGATGACCGAGCCGGTATACTCCTCAGGAGACACCACCTCGACCTTCATGACCGGCTCGAGCAGCACCGAGCCACCCTTCTGGAGCGCCTCGCGCAGAGCAGCGCGGGAGGCGATTTCGAAGGCGAGCGCCGATGAGTCGACGTCGTGGTAGGCACCGTCCACCAACTCGACCTTGATGTCGACGACAGGGAAGCCGGCGAGTACGCCTGCGCCGAGGACCGAGTTGAGGCCCTTCTCGACGCCGGGGATGTACTCCTTCGGAACCGCGCCACCGACGATCTTCGACTCGAACGAGAAGCCTGCGCCCGGCTCGTTCGGCTCGACGACGAACTTCACGCGGGCGAACTGACCGGTACCGCCGGTCTGCTTCTTGTGCGTGTAGTCGATTTCCTGACGGCGAGTCAGCTTCTCGCGATACGCCACCTGCGGCTGGCCGATATTGGCCTCGACCTTGTAGGTGCGCTTCAGGATGTCGACCTTGATGTCGAGATGGAGCTCGCCCATCCCGCGAAGGATGGTCTGGCCCGACTCCTGATCGGTCGACACGCGGAAGGACGGATCCTCAGCGGCGAGCTTGGAGAGCGCGATGCCGAGCTTCTCCTGGTCGGCCTTCGACTTCGGCTCGACGGCGATCTCGATGACGGGCTCGGGGAACTCCATCTTCTCAAGGATCACGGCCTTGTTCGGATCGCAGAGCGTGTCGCCGGTGCGCGTATCCTTGAGACCGGCCAGTGCGACGATGTCGCCAGCGAAAGCCTCCTTGATGTCCTCGCGGTTGTTGGCGTGCATGAGCAGCATGCGGCCAACCCGCTCACGCTTGTCGCGTGAGGAGTTCAACACGTTCGAACCGGTCTCGACCTTGCCCGAATAGACGCGGCAGAAGGTGATCGTGCCGACGTGGGGATCGTCCATGATCTTGAAGGCGAGCATGGAGAAGGGATCCTCGTCCGTCGGTTGACGGGTGGTCTCTTCCTCGGTCTTGAAATCGATGCCGCTGACGGCGCCGCGATCCACCGGCGAAGGCAGATAATCGACAACCGCGTCGAGAAGCGGCTGAACGCCCTTGTTCTTGAAGGCGGAGCCGCAGAGCACGGGATGGAAGGCACGCAGCTGCACGGCGCGGCGCACGAGCTTGCGCAGCGTATCGGCATCCGGCTCCACGCCATCGAGATAGGCGGCCATCGCGTCGTCATCGAGCTCGACGCAAGCCTCGATCAGCTTGGTGCGGTACTCTGCCGACTGATCGGCGAGATCGGCGGGGATCTCTTCCTCGTCGAAATTCGCGCCGAGCGCCTCGCCCGACCAGACGATCGCCTTCATCTTGATGAGGTCGATGACGCCCTTGAAGTTGTTCTCGGCACCGATCGGCAGCTGCAGGCAGACCGGCTTGCCGGCGACGCGCTTGATGATGTCGTCGACGCATTTGAAGAAGTCGGCGCCGATCTTGTCCATCTTGTTGACGAACACAACGCGCGGCACGTCGTACTTGTCGGCCTGGCGCCATACGGTCTCGGTCTGGGGCTCGACGCCCTGGTTGCCGTCGAGCACGCACACGGCACCGTCGAGCACGCGCAGCGAACGCTCGACTTCGATGGTGAAGTCGACGTGGCCGGGGGTGTCGATGATGTTCAGGCGCTTCTCGCGCCAGAAGCACGTCGTCGCGGCGGACGTGATCGTGATGCCGCGCTCCTGCTCCTGCGCCATCCAGTCCATCGTGGCGGCGCCCTCGTGGACTTCGCCGATCTTGTGGGACTTTCCAGTGTAGTAGAGGACGCGCTCGGTCGTCGTCGTCTTGCCGGCATCGATGTGGGCCATGATGCCGAAGTTACGGTAGTCCTCGATCTTATGGCTGCGGGCCATCGGGGTCTCTCCGAAAAAAGGGGGCTAGGCCGGTTACCAGCGGTAGTGCGAGAAGGCGCGGTTGGCTTCCGCCATCCGGTGCGTGTCTTCCCGCTTCTTGACGGCGTTGCCGCGGTTATTGGCGGCGTCGAGCAACTCGGCGGAGAGACGCTCGACCATGGTGCGGTCGTTGCGGCCGCGTGCAGCCTGGATCAGCCAACGGATAGCGAGCGCCTGGCGGCGCTCGGCACGAACCTCGACGGGGACCTGGTAGGTCGCGCCGCCGACGCGGCGGGAACGAACCTCGATCGCCGGAGCGACGTTTTCGAGAGCGGCCCGGAAAACCTCAATGGGGTTGGCGCGGGCGCGGTTCTCGACGATCTCGAAGGCACCGTAGACGATGCTCTCGGCAACCGACTTCTTGCCCTCGTACATGATCGAATTCATGAACTTGGTGAGCACGATGTCGCCGTACTTGGCGTCCGGGATGATTTCGCGCTTCTCGGCAGAGTGACGACGAGACATGGGGTCGAGCCTTGTATTCGTAAAATCGTCTTAAGCACCCCGCGCAGGCCGCCTTAGCTCGAGAGCCGGCGACATCCTTACGAGGTCGTGGAAAAAAGCGGTCGCGCCGAAGCTTACTTCGGACGCTTGGCGCCGTACTTCGAACGACGCTGTTTGCGGTTCTTGACGCCCTGCGTATCGAGCACGCCGCGCAGGATGTGGTAGCGCACGCCCGGAAGGTCCTTCACGCGGCCGCCGCGGATCATCACCACGGAGTGCTCCTGAAGGTTATGGCCCTCGCCGGGGATATAGCCGATCACCTCGAAGCCATTGGTCAGACGGACCTTGGCGACCTTACGAAGGGCCGAGTTCGGCTTCTTCGGGGTCGTCGTATAGACGCGGGTGCAGACGCCACGCTTTTGCGGGCAAGCATCGAGCGCCGGCACCTTGTTGCGGGCCTTCTGGGCCTTACGCGGCTGGGCGATCAGCTGGTTGATCGTCGGCATTCTCTGCCCTCATCCCTCGGGTCGCTCGGTGGCGCCCCTGATCTTCGAACTCTCGGCTCCGGAAGGAGCCAACGGCAAAACGAACAACGCCAGAGGCCGATGCCGGCCTTTGGCGCATTTGAGGCAGAGGATCACGCCGTATAAGGGCGCGTTCATACCCACGGATCTGACAGAAGTCAGGTTATGTGAGCCTCGGCTTCGGCCCGGCGACGATGACTGGAAGCAATGCTTCGCACCGTCGGAGACTCTTGGCCAACCGAAGTGCCGCGTATCTACTCGGGGATTCGCAGGACGTCAACGGCTCGGCAACACATTCTTCGCGAGAGGGCCGAGACTTACGACGATCCATGCTGCTCGATCATATCGCCGGGCTTCGAGCAGAAAAAAGGGCGGCCCGGAGGCCGCCCTCAATGTCTTCCGTGCGAGCTCTGCTTACTCGGCGGCAGCCGGCGGCAGTTCGCCGACGGGAGCCGGGTTGCGGGCTGCGTGCTCGTCGGCGCGCTGCTTCAGGATCAGACTGTCGCGGCGGCGGGCGATCGACTTGATGTCGGCCACCAGCGAACCCGTGCCCGCCGGGATGAGCGAGCCGACGATGACGTTCTCCTTGAGGCCTTCCAGCGTGTCGACCTTACCGTTGACCGCCGCCTCGGTGAGGACGCGGGTGGTCTCCTGGAACGAGGCCGCCGAGATGAACGACTTGGTCTGCAGGCTCGCCTTGGTGATGCCGAGCAGAACCGGCACGCCCTGGATCGGCTTCTTGCCTTCGGCGAGAAGCTTCTCGTTGAACTCGGCGAACTCAGTCCGGTCGATCTGGTCACCCGGGATGATGTCCGAGTCGCCGCCGTCGGTGATCTCCACCTTCTGCAGCATCTGACGGACGATCACCTCGATGTGCTTGTCGTTGATGAGCACGCCCTGGAGCCGGTAGACCTCCTGGATCTCGTTGACGAGGTAGGCAGCGAGCTCCTCCACGCCCTTGATCGCCAGGATGTCGTGCGGCGCCGGGTTGCCATCGACGATGTAGTCGCCGAGCTCGACCACGTCCCCGTCCTGAAGGTGGATGTGCTTGCCCTTCGGGATCAGGTACTCGACCGTCTCCGAGCCATCGTGCGGCGTCAGCGACAGGCGGCGCTTGTTCTTGTAGTCGCGGCCGAAAGCGATCGTGCCCGACTTCTCGGCGATGATCGCCGCATCCTTCGGACGACGTGCCTCGAACAGCTCCGCCACCCTCGGCAGACCGCCGGTGATGTCGCGGGTCTTGGCCGATTCCGACGAGACGCGGGCCAGGATGTCGCCAGCCTTGATCTTGGTGTCGGGATCGACGCCGATGATGGCCTCGACCGGCAGCAGGTACCGAGCCTCGGAGCCGCGCGGCAGCTTCAGGGGCTTGCCCTCCGAGTCGACGATGACCATCGCCGGCTTGAGGTCCGAGGTGCGTGCCGAACCGCGCCAGTCGATGACGACGCGCTTCGAGATGCCGGTCGACTCGTCGGTGGTCTCGGTGATCGACTGGCCGTCGTAGAGGTCCTCGTAAGCGACGATGCCGTCGATCTCGGAAACGATCGGACGGGTATAGGGATCCCATTCGGCGATCCGCTGGCCACGCTTGATCTTGTCGCCCTCGTCGACGCGCAGCTTGGCACCGTATTGCAGACGGTGGACGGCGCGGTCGGTCCCGTCGGCACCCACGATCACCACGGCCACGTTGCGGCCCGTGGCGATGAGGTCGCCATCGGAGTTCTTCGCGATCGAGCGGTTGCGGATCGCGATCGTGCCTTCGAAGCTGGACTCGATGAAGGACGAATCCGCGATCTGAGCCGCGCCACCGATGTGGAAGGTGCGCATCGTGAGCTGCGTACCCGGCTCGCCGATCGACTGCGCCGCGATGACGCCGACGGCCTCGCCCATGTTGACGGGCGTGCCGCGGGCGAGGTCGCGCCCGTAGCAGGTGGCGCAGACGCCGCTCTTGGTCTGGCAGACCAGAACCGAGCGGATCTTCACCTCCTGGATGCCGGCGGCTGTGATCGCCGGCAGGTGTTTCTCTTCGATCGTCTCGCCGGCGGCCACGATGACGCTGCCGTCCTGAGCGGTCAGCTCCTCGGCGGCGGCGCGGCCGAGGATGCGGCTCGCGAGCGGAGCCACGACCTGGCCAGCATCGATGATGGCGCGCATCTTGATGCCGTTGGTCGTGCCGCAATCGACTTCACGGATGACCGCGTCCTGCGCCACGTCGACGAGACGACGGGTCAGGTAGCCGGAGTTGGCGGTCTTCAACGCGGTGTCCGCGAGGCCCTTACGGGCGCCGTGGGTCGAGTTGAAGTATTCGAGAACGTCCAGGCCTTCCTTGAAGTTCGAGATGATCGGGGTCTCGATGATCTCGCCCGAGGGCTTGGCCATGAGGCCGCGCATCGCCGCGAGCTGCTTCATCTGCGCCGGCGAGCCACGGGCGCCCGAGTGGCTCATCATGTAGATCGAGTTGACCTGCTTGTCGGCGCCGTGCTCGTCCTTCTGAACGGACGAGATGCGGCCCATCATCTCCTGGGCGAGCTTATCCGAGCACTTGGCCCAGGCGTCGACGACCTTGTTGTACTTCTCGCCCTGGGTGATCAGGCCGTCGTTGTACTGCTGCTCGTAGTCCTTCACGAGCGCGCGGGTCGTGTCGACGATCGACCACTTGTTCTCGGGGATGACCATGTCGTCCTTGCCGAACGAGATGCCGGCCTTGAACGCGTGGGTGAAGCCGAGCGCCATAATGCGGTCGCAGAAGATCACCGACTCCTTCTGACCGCAGTGGCGGTAGACGGTGTCGATCATTCCCGAGATCTCCTTCTTGGTCATCAGCTTGTTGACGACGTCGAAGGGAACCTTGGCGTGCTTCGGCAGCGCGCCCGACAGGATCACACGGCCGGGGGTGGTGTCGTAGATCTTGGTCAGCGGCTCGCCATCCGGACCGATGCCGGTCCAGCGCCACTTGATCTTCGAGTGCAGCTTCACGGTCTTGGCCGCGAGCGCATGTTCCAGCTCGCCGACGTCGCCGAACACACCCTGCATCGGGTTCTGCTTGTTGTCCGGCTGGAAGGCGCCGACCAGGCCCTCACCGACGATCGAGAGATAGTAGAGGCCGAGAACAATGTCCTGCGACGGAACGATGATCGGCTGACCATTGGCCGGGTGCAGGATGTTGTTCGTCGACATCATCAGGACGCGCGCTTCCAGCTGCGCCTCGAGCGACAGCGGGACGTGCACGGCCATCTGGTCGCCGTCGAAGTCGGCGTTAAACGCGGCGCAGACCAGCGGGTGCAGCTGGATCGCCTTGCCCTCGATCAGCTTCGGTTCGAAGGCCTGGATGCCGAGGCGATGCAGCGTCGGCGCGCGGTTGAGCATCACGGGATGCTCGCGGATGACCTCGTCCAGGATATCCCAGACCTCGGGCTTCTCCTTCTCGACGAGCTTCTTGGCCTGCTTGACGGTGGCCGAGAAACCCTTGGCGTCGAGACGGGCGTAGATGAACGGCTTGAACAGCTCGAGCGCCATCTTCTTCGGCAAGCCGCACTGGTGCAGCTTCAGCTCGGGGCCGACCACGATGACCGAACGGCCGGAGTAGTCGACGCGCTTGCCGAGCAGGTTCTGGCGGAACCGGCCCTGCTTGCCCTTCAGCATGTCGGCGAGCGATTTCAGCGGACGCTTGTTGGCGCCGGTGATGACGCGGCCGCGGCGGCCGTTGTCGAACAGCGCGTCGACGGCCTCCTGAAGCATGCGCTTCTCGTTGCGGATGATGATGTCCGGCGCGCGGAGCTCGATCAGCCGCTTGAGGCGGTTGTTGCGGTTGATCACGCGGCGATAGAGGTCGTTGAGATCCGACGTGGCGAAGCGGCCGCCGTCCAGGGGGACGAGCGGGCGCAGGTCCGGCGGGATCACCGGAACGACCGTCAGGATCATCCATTCGGGCTTGTTGCCGGAGAGCTGGAAGGCCTCGATGATCTTGAGGCGCTTCATCAGCTTCTTCGGCTTCAGCTCGGAGGTCGTCGTCGCGATCTCCTCCTTGAGCGAGGTCGCGATGCCTTCGAGGTCGAGCTCCTGCAGGATGCGCCGGATCGCCTCGGCGCCGATCATCGCCGTGAAGCTGTCCTCACCGTACTCCTCCTGGGCGCGCAGGTACTCTTCCTCCGTCAGGAGCTGACGCTCCTTGAGAGGCGTGAGGCCCGGCTCGATGACGCAGTAGGATTCGAAGTACAGGATGCGCTCCAGGTCCTTGAGCGCCATGTCGAGCAGCAAACCGATGCGGCTTGGGAGCGACTTGAGGAACCAGATATGGGCGACGGGCGCGGCCAGCTCGATATGGCCCATGCGGTCGCGACGGACGCGCGCGAGGGTGACCTCGACGCCGCACTTCTCACAGATGACGCCCTTGTACTTCATGCGCTTGTACTTGCCGCACAAGCACTCGTAGTCCTTGATGGGTCCGAAGATGCGCGCGCAGAACAGACCGTCGCGCTCGGGCTTGAACGTGCGGTAGTTGATCGTCTCGGGCTTCTTGATCTCACCGAACGACCAGGAGAGAATCTTCTCCGGCGACGAGATCGAGATCTTGATCTGGTCGAAACTCTGCGGCTGAGACTGCTGGTTGAAAAGGTTCATGACCTCTTGGTTCATGATCCGCTCCTTGTTCGCGTGAGACCCCGCGCCTGGGTGTCACGACTGAAATCCGAAGGCGCCGCGTCCGCCGGGACGCCGCTGGCCTGAAAGTCCGGGAGGCACTTCCCCTCCCCGCTCGAACCGTGCCGGATCCTGCGATCCGGCACGGGAGCTATAGCCTCGAGCTTACTCGGCCGCCTCGGCCGGCGGCTCGAGCTGGTCGTTCGCGTTCTTCTTCGTGGAGGTGAGTTCCACGTTGAGACCGAGCGACCGCATTTCCTTGACGAGCACGTTGAAGGACTCGGGGATGCCCGCTTCGAAGGTGTCGTCGCCGCGCACGATGGCCTCGTACACCTTGGTACGGCCGGCCACGTCGTCCGACTTCACCGTCAGCATCTCCTGCAAGGTGTAGGCCGCGCCGTAGGCTTCCAGGGCCCAGACCTCCATCTCGCCGAAGCGCTGGCCGCCGAACTGCGCCTTGCCGCCCAGCGGCTGCTGGGTGACGAGCGAGTACGGACCGATCGAGCGTGCGTGGATCTTGTCGTCCACGAGATGGTGAAGCTTGAGCATGTAGATGTAGCCCATCGTCACCTTGCGATCGAAGGCCTCACCGGTGCGCCCGTCATAGAGCGTCGACTGTGCCGATCGGTCGAGACCGGCCATCTCCAGCATCTGCTCGATGTCGGCTTCCTTCGCGCCGTTGAAGACCGGGGTCGCCATCGGTACGCCGCGGCGCACGTTGTTGCCGGCCTCGGCGAGATCCTCGTCGGAGAGCCCTTCGAGTTCGGACGGCGAGTAGATCGCTTCCATCTCGGTCCGCAGGGGCTTGATGTCCTGCGTCTTGAGATAGGCATCGACCGCCTTGGAAACCTTGCGGCCGAGGCCCGCAGCGGCCCAGCCGAGGTGGGTCTCCAGGATCTGACCGACGTTCATGCGCGAGGGCACGCCGAGCGGGTTCAGCACGATGTCGGCATGCGTGCCGTCCTCAAGGAACGGCATGTCCTCGATCGGCACGATCCGCGACACCACACCCTTGTTGCCGTGACGGCCGGCCATCTTGTCGCCCGGCTGGATCTTGCGCTTCACCGCCACGAAGACCTTGACCATCTTCATGACGCCCGGAGGCAACTCGTCGCCGCGCTGCAGCTTCTCGACCTTGTCGAGGAAGCGCTGCTCAAGGCGCTTCTTCGACTCGTCGTACTGCTTCTGCATCGCCTCGATCTCCGTCATCAGACGGTCGTCGACGACGGCGAACTGCCACCACTGCGAACGGGGATACTCGCTGATCTCCTCGCGGGTCAGCGTGGTGTCCTTCTTGAAGCCCTTCGGGCCGGCGACTGGCGACTGCCCAATCAGCACATCCGCAAGACGCGCGTAGGTGTTGCGGTCGAGAATGGTCTGCTCGTCGTCGCGGTCCTTGGCGAGACGCTCGATCTCTTCGCGCTCGATCGCCTGGGCGCGCTCGTCCTTGTCGACGCCGTGGCGGTTGAACACCCGGACCTCGACGATCGTGCCGGTCACGCCCGGGGGCACCCGGAGCGAGGTGTCGCGCACGTCGGACGCCTTCTCGCCGAAGATGGCGCGGAGCAGCTTCTCCTCCGGCGTCATCGGGCTTTCGCCCTTCGGCGTGATCTTGCCGCAGAGAATGTCGCCTGCGTGCACCTCGGCGCCGATATAGACGATGCCGGCCTCGTCGAGATTCTTGAGCGCCTCTTCCGAGACGTTCGGGATGTCGCGGGTGATTTCCTCCGGACCCAGCTTGGTGTCGCGGGCCATCACCTCGAATTCCTCGATGTGGATCGAGGTGAACACGTCATCCTTCACGATCCGCTCGGAGAGCAGGATCGAGTCCTCGAAGTTGTAGCCGTTCCACGGCATGAACGCGACGAGCACGTTGCGGCCGAGCGCGAGCTCGCCGAACTCGGTCGAGGGACCGTCGGCGATGATCTCACCCTTCTTCACCGGCTCGCCGACGCGCACCAGCGGCTTCTGCGTGATGCAGGTCGACTGGTTGGAGCGCTGGAACTTCTGCAGGCGGTAGATGTCGACGCCGGGCTTGGTGGCGTCGGCCTCTTCCGTGGCGCGGATGACGATACGGGTGGCATCCACCTGGTCGACGATGCCGGAGCGACGCGCGGCGATGGCAGCGCCGGAATCGCGGGCGACCACGGCCTCCATGCCTGTGCCGACGAACGGCGCATCGGACCGGACCAGCGGCACTGCCTGGCGCTGCATGTTCGAGCCCATCAGAGCGCGGTTGGCGTCGTCGTTCTCGAGGAACGGGATCAACGCGGCCGCAACCGAGACGAGCTGCTTCGGCGACACGTCCATGAGGTCGACGCGGTCGGGCGTGACCACCATGACCTCACCGGCGCGGCGGCAGACCACGAGGTCCTCGGTCAGCTTGCGGTTCGCGTCCATCTGAGCGTTGGCCTGGGCGACGTGGTACTTCGCCTCCTCCATCGCGGATAGATACGAGACCTCGTTCGTCACCACGCCGTCCTTCACCTTGCGGAAGGGCGTCTCGATGAAGCCGTACTTGTTCACCCGCGCGAAGGTCGCGAGCGAGTTGATCAGGCCGATATTCGGGCCTTCCGGCGTTTCGATCGGGCAGATGCGGCCGTAGTGCGTCGGGTGCACGTCACGCACCTCGAAGCCGGCGCGCTCGCGGGTCAGACCGCCTGGGCCTAGCGCCGAGAGGCGGCGCTTGTGGGTGACCTCCGAAAGCGGGTTGGTTTGGTCCATGAACTGCGAGAGCTGCGACGAGCCGAAGAACTCGCGCACAGCGGCGGCCGCGGGCTTCGCGTTGATCAGGTCCTGCGGCATCACGGTGTCGATGTCGACGGACGACATGCGCTCCTTGATGGCGCGCTCCATGCGCAGGAGGCCCAGGCGGTACTGGTTCTCCATGAGCTCGCCGACCGAGCGCACGCGGCGGTTGCCGAGGTGGTCGATGTCGTCGATCTCGCCCTTGCCGTCGCGCAGGTCCACGAGCGCCTTCACGACCGCAAGCATGTCCTCCTTGCGGAGCGTGCGCACGGTGTCCTCGGCATCGAGGTCGAGACGCATGTTCATCTTCACGCGGCCGACGGCGGAGAGGTCGTAGCGCTCGGGATCGAAGAACAGCGAGTGGAACATCGCTTCCGCCGTCTCCAGCGTCGGCGGCTCGCCGGGACGCATGACGCGGTAGATGTCGAACAGCGCACCTTCGCGGGTCGAGTTCTTGTCGACCGCGAGCGTGTTGCGGATGTAGGGGCCGACATTGACGTGGTCGATGTCGAGAACCGGCAACTCCTGCACGCCGACCTCGTCGAGACCGTCGAGCAGCTTCTCGGAGATCTCGTCACCCGCCTCGGCATAGATCTCGCCGGTCTTCAGGTTGACGAGATCCTCGGCAATGTACTGGCCGACGAGATCCTCGTTGGTCTGCTTGAGGAACTTGGTGCCCTTCTCGGAGATGAGGCGCGCGTTGCGCACGTTCATCTTCTTGCCGGCCTCGAGCACGACCTCGCCGGAATCGGCGTCGATCAGGTCCACAGTTGCCTTGAAGCCCTTCAGGCGCTCGGGGTCGAATGGCACGCGCCAATCGGCCTTGTCACGGACGTAGGTTACACGGTCGTAGAAGGTCGACAGAATCTCCTCGCCGTCGAGGCCGAGGGCGAAGAGCAGCGAGGTCGCCGGGATCTTACGCTTCCGGTCGATTCGGACGTAGACGATGTCCTTGGCGTCGAACTCGGCGTCGAGCCAGGAGCCACGATACGGGATGATGCGCGCGGCGAAGAGCAGTTTGCCCGACGAGTGGGTCTTGCCTTTGTCGTGGTCGAAGAACACGCCCGGCGAACGGTGCATCTGCGAGACGATGACGCGCTCGGTACCGTTCACGATGAAGGTGCCGTTGTCGGTCATGAGCGGCATGTCGCCCATGTAGACGTCCTGCTCCTTGATGTCCTTGACCGACTTGGCGCCGGTATCCGGGTCAACATCGAACACGATCAGTCGCAGCGTCACCTTGAGGGGAGCCGCGAAAGTGATGCCGCGCTGACGGCACTCATCGACGTCGTATTTCGGCTGCTCGAAGGTGTAGCGTACGAATTCGAGGAGCGCGGTCGCCGAAAAGTCGGAAATCGGGAAGACCGACTTGAAGACGCTCTGAAGGCCCTCGTCGCCACGGCCGCCTTCGGGTTCATCCACCATCAGGAATTGGTCGTAGGATGCCTTCTGAACCTCGATGAGGTTCGGCATCTCTGCCACTTCCTTGATCTTGCCGAAGAACTTGCGAATGCGCTTCCGACCGACCAGCGTGTTGGCCATGTGATCTCGCTCCACCTAACCCGCGTAAAGGTGCCCGGGGAAAGTGCCCTTCCCGCTCCGGGCCGTGAAACGTGCCCCGCCGGACCGTCCCACCCGAACTGCAATCTCGGTCTTCTGTCGCCTGCGCGATCGCCCCCGATCCGCAAGCCGCCGGAAGCGGCGTCAGCCCGCGAGCCGGTGGGGCTCGCGGGCATCGGGTTCCAGCCCTCCACGAGGGAGGCCGGATGCGATGGGCCTGAAGCGGCCCACCGTTGTCTTACTTGAGCTCGACCTTGGCGCCGGCCTTCTCGAGGGCGGCCTTGAGCTTCTCGGCCTCGTC
The DNA here is from genome assembly GCF_021352225.1 of Methylobacterium sp. C25. Lineage (GTDB taxonomy): Bacteria > Pseudomonadota > Alphaproteobacteria > Rhizobiales > Beijerinckiaceae > Methylobacterium. Next base: position 12,990 of record NZ_JAAUVI010000010.1, read on the forward strand.
CTTGGCAACGCCTTCCTTGACCGGCTTCGGAGCGCCCTCGACGAGGTCCTTGGCTTCCTTGAGGCCCAGGCCGGTGATGGCGCGGACTTCCTTGATCACCTCGATCTTCTTGTCGCCGGCAGCGGCAAGAACGACGGTGAACTCGGTCTGCTCTTCAGCAGCGGCAGCAGCACCACCACCAGCAGCCGGGCCGGCAGCGACGGCGACGGCGGCGGCGGCGGAGACGCCCCACTTCTCTTCGAGCATCTTGGCGAGGTCAGCGGCCTCGAGGACGGTCAGCGACGACAGGTCGTCGACGAGCTTGGCGAGATCAGCCATGTGAGATTTCCTTATAGATCGGTTTGAACGGTTTGAATTTAAAGGGCGACTGCCTCAGGCAGCCTCGTCCTTGGCGGCATAGGCCCCGAACACGCGGGCGAGCTTGGCTGCCGGCGCATTGACGACCTGGGCGATCTTGGTCGCGGGAGCCTGGATGAGGCCCACGATCTTGCCGCGCAGTTCGTCGAGAGACGGCAGCGAGGCGAGCGCCTTCACACCGTCGGGGTTCAGAGCAGTCTTCCCCATGGCGCCGCCGAGGATCACGAGCTTGTCGTTAGCCTTGGCGAAATCCACCGCAACCTTCGCAGCCGCGACCGGATCGCTCGAATAGGCGAGCAGGGTCGGACCCTTCAGGAGGGGCTTGATGGAGGCGACGTCCGTGCCATCGAGAGCGATGCTGGCGATGCGGTTCTTGGCGACCTTCACGGTGGCGCCGGCCTGCTTCATCTGCGAGCGCAGCTTCTGCATGTCGGCGACCGTGAGGCCCTTGTAGTGGGCCACGACCACGACGGCGTTCGTTGTGAACACGCCGTTGAGCGTCGTGACGAGATCAGCTTTTGCTGTCCTGTCCACTTTGGCTCTCTCCGGTTCTGGCGGAACCTCAGGGAGGATCCGCCGGTTGCAACATGCCGCCCGGAAACGGTCTCGGCTCTAAAGCCGGAACCGTCCGAACGACGCTTCACGGCCCTGTCCCCTGACGCTGCGCCAGAAGCGCTTCGTCATGGGCGAGATGGTTCAAACCGATGCCCCTCCCCCGCGGAAATCGCGATGGGTGAAGCGTGTCGAAAACTCGGTCTTCCCCGTCTGTGCAGGCGCTTTGAGGATTAAGCCGGAGAACCGGCCCCTGCAGTCTCGGACAGGACATGGCCGGACGAGGCTTTCGAGGCACGGGCCCCGAAGTCCTTCCGGCCATCGCCGCCAGGTTTCCCAGGCGACATCTCGAATGGAAATCGGCCGATAGGCCGAACTCCTTCAAAAAGGTGAATTCGTGGAGGGGGGTCTATAGAGCCTAGCAAGGCGCCTGCCAAGTCCCCGAAAGTGGCAAAACGGTCGCAACCCGGACATGTGCACCGCGCACGGCATGATTGGCCGACGCGACATCACCTTGCTCACCTTGGGGGGCCGATGGTTGCGGAGCACTCTCGGATCATGGTGCTCCGCATCGCTGCTGCCGGATCGTCAGGCTGGGATGCTCGACAAATACGCATTCAGAAAAGCTGAAAATTCATCGAGCCTCACCTTTTTGCTCTCCTGATCCCAGATTCCCTCGGAATCTTGCCAGATCGGCACGTGAAGAGCGTCAAGCTCTCGGAGCTTCTCGATTGCTGTTTGAGTGGGGACTGGACGGGTGTCCAAAAGTAGGCTGCGTGTGCCCCGTCTTGCGAAAGCGAGCAGGTGAGCGTGCGAGCCATCACTCGATGCGATGAGATCGGCTCCCTGCATGACTCGGATCACGTCGTGGGGAGCAAGTTCCTGAGGATGCACGATCGCGAAACCCCGTTCCCGGAAAACGTTCTCCAATTCGTACTCGTTCGCGATGCGATGGTTCTCGTGCCAGCGGCTGCGCGAGAGATAGATTCGTGGTTGAGCGGGCGTCTTAAGCCGAGAGGACCAGCGGGCTGCCAGCGTGCGCGGCCGCTTGAGCTCGGCGATCAGGTGATCGATCACCCGGCCCATCAGGGGATGAACGTATTCGTGGTAGATCGACAACGGCTCTGGATAATAGAGCACGTCGACTCGAAAATCCTCATCCGCAAGAAGAAGATTTCGTAGGCGGACGCTGAGGGCTGCAAGCGAATCTCGAAAGAGCGGATAGCTACCGAATACGCCAAGCTCGAAATCTCGCGACGGATGAAAGATGACTGGGACCGGCTCGCCCTTATTGAAGTTCTGAGAGAAATCGATCTGCAGCCATAACCGCGCCGCCGACTCGAACAGGAAGTGTCCCAGAATCAGGAACAGCATTCCGCCGTAGATGGCCCGAGGCACCCGTCGAGCAGACGTGTAACGGGATTCCGGCACGGTCTCAGGGTCGATCGGCTGATCAGCGTCGGGATCGAGCCTGAGGGATGAGCGGATGAGCCGGCGCTCAGTATCGTAGACGGCCCCAGTGAACTGCTCGGGCGAGGGGTAGGTGGCACGAGTGATGAGCGCATTACGAACAAGGTGAAGGCGGACGTCTCGCGTGCCGACATAGCCGTAGCTCGAGGCTAGGTAGGCAGTCCACTCATCGGACCTGCGCAGGAGCGTCGAAGGCACGCGAGCGTCGATCTTCCTTCTCCATCACAAAGCCTGATTGCCTGAATTTTTGATCCTCGAAAGCCGGGATCAAGCCGAAATTGCGATTAGTGCCCTTTCGCATGCCCGTCGGCGAATTTCGCCTGCTGTTCCGCAGTCGCATCTTTCTGATGCTGCCGCTTCCAGTCTTCGTACGGCATTCCGTAGACATGTTCGCGGCTGGCATCTTTGCTTATCGCAAGGCCGCGCTCGTCGGCGGCCTCCTTCAGCCAGTTCGACAGACAGTTTCGGCAGAACCCTGCGAGATTCATCAGGTCGATGTTCTGCGCGTCCGGCCGCTCACGCAAATGCGCTACCAAGCGCCGGAATACCGCGGCCTCAAGTTCTGTCTGGGTCTGCGGTGAGATGTCGTTCATGGAGGAGCGCCTCTTCGATCAAGAGCATGTGGCGCGTCTTGAGCGCGGTGCCAAGGCGGTCCGAGCACCGTTGGTTATGTTTCGGACGCAGCCGATGCCGTGACGAGTCGCGACGTTGTTGGCGTGTCGTATGCGTCTGCCGAGACTCCGCTCACACGGATCTCATGACAGTTATTTCGATGGGTGCCGATTTGGCCCACGCATGTCGGAGGCGATAACGGCGCCTTCGACGAGGCCAAAATCGATACTCCTGCCGAACATTCCGGCGTGTGCCAGTGATCCGATGCTTCCCCCTCCGCACCATCGCTTGACGGACACGCTTGCGGCGGTGGCTGAGACTCAGCTGAGCATCGGACGCATCAGGCCAGCGAACCGTTGGGCCCATTCCTCAATGCCGACCTCGTCGAGAAGCAGATCCTGGCGGATTTCGACGAGAGCATTCGGAAGATTGCGCGCAATGGCGTGTCGGTCGACGGTGTCGCCGGGGAGACCGCCGCCGTAGGGTGCGTTGTCGCCGACCGTGAGGCCGGCCGGATCGGCTCGTAGCGCCTCGATCAGCGGCCGGCTCAGGCGTTCGTCGCGATCGTACAGAATGCCAACCTGCCAGGGCCGCTCGATGCCGCGCCAATAGCGGGTGAAGCTATGCATGGTCAGGATCATTGGAGGCTTGCCGGCCGACTGCGCATCGGCCACCGCCGAATCGATCGCTCGATCGTAAGGCGCGTAAAAGCGGCGAATGCGCTCGGCGACGCCGGCAGCGTCGATGCGGGCATTTCCGGGAACGATCGCACCGTCCGAGAGCCGCATCACCAGGGTTGGATCGGCGCGGCCCCGGTTCGGGTCGATCACGAGCCGAGAAAACATCGTGAGCACGGCCGGTACGCCGAGGAGGCTTGCCAGCCGGCGGGTCACTGCCGCTGCGCCGATGTCGTAGGCGATATGGCGCCCGAACTCGTGCTCGGCGACACCGAGTCGGTCGAGGTCGTCTGGCACCGCGTTGGAGGCGTGGTCGCACAGGATCAGCAGGCCACGCCTCGCGTCGCCAGGGATGACCTCGACGGGATGCTCGGTGTGCTCGAGCGGTTCGGCGATTGTGCGGAGGGCGGCGGAAGTCGGCATGGGGCTTATCTGGGCCGGTCGCGCATCTTCAGTAGTCCCCTAAGCCATGCGCGATCCATGCCGGTCGAATGTCGCGCCGAAATCTTGCCGTCGCGTGCCGGCTCGGGCATGGCACGAGCAGAAAAGGTTTTCGAAGAAACCGTTGCGAGGACGCCTGCATGACCGCTCCATCCCCCGACGCGCCCGCCATCCGTGAGCTGCTCGGGAGCCTGCTCGACGCGGGCATCGCGGCCGCGCACCCCAGCAAGTGCCTGGTTGGCCACCTGCCACCGCCCGTGCCGGGACGACTGATCATACTTGGCGCAGGCAAGGCCGGAGGTAGCATGGCCGCGATGGCGAGCCGGTTCTACCGCCAGGAGCACGGGGTTCCGGAAGAGCGCATCCTCGGTCTCGCGGTGGCGCGCCACGGCTATGGCGAGGATGCGCCCGGCATCCGCATGGTCGAGGCAGGTCACCCGGTGCCCGATGCCGCAGGCATCGAGGCGACCAAGGAGGCCCTGCGGATCGCGTCGCTGGCTGGGCCGGACGACGAGGTGCTGGTGCTCCTCTCGGGCGGCGGGTCGGCGAATTGGATCGCGCCCGCTGGCAATCTCACGCTCGAAGAGAAGCAGGGCATTACCAAAGCGCTGCTGCGCTCCGGCGCGCCGATCAACGAGATCAACTGCGTCCGCAAGCACCTCTCGCGGATCAAAGGTGGCCGCCTTGCGGTTGCGGCAAAGAATGCGCGCCGCATCTTGACGCTCGCGATCTCTGACGTGCCGCACGACGACCCGTCGGTGATCGCTTCTGGCCCGACCGTGCCCGATCCCTCGACGCTGGCCGAGGCGCTGGCGATCTGTGAGCGCCGCGGCATTCCGCTACCAGATTCGGCACGGGCGCTCCTGACCGACCCGGGCAATGAGACGCCGAAGGCTGGCGATCCGACCTTCGCGCGAGCCGAGTACCGCATCGTTGCCCGTCCCATCGATGCTCTGGAGGCTGCTGCTGCCGCCGCTCAGGCCGCCGGCTACGAGCCGGTCATGCTGGGCTCCGACCTTGAAGGCGAAGCCCGCGAGGTGGCGGCTGAGCACGCACGGCTTGCCAGAGAAGCCAAGGCGGCGGCCCGCAAGGTCGCATTGATCTCCGGTGGCGAGCTCACCGTGACGATCCGAGGAGAAGGCGACGGGGGACCGAACCAGGAATACGCGTTGGCTCTCGCGCTTGCTCTCGATGGCGAAGAGGGGATCGCCGGTATCGCCGCCGATACCGACGGCACCGACGGCGGCCGTGGCAAGGCGACGGATCCGGCTGGCGGCCTGATCGATTCAACCACGCTGGCGCGGGCTCGCGAAAAGGGGCTCGATCCGGCCGCGATGCTGGTGGACAACGATTCGACGCGATTCTTCGCTACGATCGGAGACCTCGTTCAGCCGGGTCCGACGCGTACCAATGTCAACGACTGCCGCATCATCCTCGTCGGCTGAGCCTTTGCCCGAGACGGCGAGGATCCGCGTTTCCCGGTCGAGCCGACGGCTGGCCGTGGCCGGCATCCTCGTCGCGTCATCGTTCGCCACGGCCGGCCCGGTTCGGGCCGACCTGCGCATGTGCAACCTCACCGGCAGCAAGATCGGCGTAACGCTCGGCTACCGCGATCCGCAGGGCTGGGTCACCGAAGGCTGGTGGGACTTGAAGCCGAAGGATTGTGGGACCCTGCTGAAGGGTACGCTCACGGCGCGGTTCTACTATGTGTATGCCGTTGACTTCACGCGCGGGGGCGAGTGGAGCGGGCGCGCCATGATGTGCACGCGCGACACCGCTTTTACCATCCGCGGCGTCGAGGACTGTCTAGCTCGGGGCTACGACCGCAACGGCTTCATTGAGGTTGACACCGGCGAGCAGAAAAGCTGGACGATCCAGCTCACCGATCCGGCCCAGCGTCGCGGCGGCCAACCGTAGATTCAAATGCAAAAAGGCGGCTCTCGCAGGAGAGCCGCCTTCGTCTGGGTGGTGTTGTCGGCGATTAGCCGCCAAACTTATAGTTGAAGCCGACGCGGACGAGATTGCCTTCGTTGCGGAAGCGGACGTTGTAGCCCGGAGGGGTGAAGCCACCCGGCTGGACGCCAGCGAAGACGCTGTGGCTGCCGAGATCGTAATGCAGGTACTCGGCCTTGATCGTCACGGCGTTGGACTTGATGCCGAGATACTTTCCGACGCTGAGGTAGTTCAGGAAGCTGTCCTCGGGGATCGCGTATTCGACGCCGCCGCCATAGGCGAAGCCCGTACGGAACGACCGGTCGCCGCCAGTGTAGCGCAGGGCGAAGCCCGGTGCAGGACCATAGAAGTCCGCAGAGTTGTCGACGCTGCCGAAGGCGAGACCGCCGACACCGTAAACCAGGAAGCGGTCCCAAGCGTAGCCCACTCGGCCGGTTACGGTGCCCAGGTATTCGAGGCCCTGACCGTATTGGCTGACGTTGCCGAGGGTGCTGGTCGAGAACGTGTTGCGGTGTTGATCGACCCAGTCGATGTTCACAGCGGCGCCCACGACGATGCCGGAGCCGGGCGTAAACTGGTAGTTGTAGCCGCCGCCGCCGCCGATGTTGGCGAGGCCGTCATTACTCCGCAGGCTTACGTTCCGCGTCCGCGAAGTGCCGTCCGCAACGCCGGCATCCAGCACCGCGCTCGGGGAGGACGTGGTGGCCCGCGATCGGTCGGTCCACACGTAGGTCGTCTCGAGGCCGGCATAGAAGCCGGTCCACGTGAAGACCGGGACGGGGGTAAAGACGGGCGGCGGCTCAGCACGGCGCGGGAGATCGGCGGCGGAGGCGGCACTCGCGATGAGGGCGAGAGCGGTGCTCGCCAGAACAAGCATCTTCATGAAAATCACCCTTTCCGGGATCGAATACTGTCCAGATCGTATGGCGACGCTTGCTTCGCAGATATGGCTGCCAAGCCACAGTGTGCTGCTAAAGCGACCTACGCGGCTCGCTGACGAATTTTTCGAGGTCTTCTCGCAACGATGGCGACGCCGGGAGGGGATGGCCAAGCCTCCGTTCGTATTCCGAGGACGTCGTCGGCTGCTTCAGCGCACCTTGACGCCGACCCCGTGAAGGGTCTTGTGGCGCACACGTCTTGTCCGGCTGCAGGTGCCGTCGCACCGCTTCACCGCCGGACCGTTCCCGCGGTCACAACGAACTCCGCCGGGTCCTAAAGGGGCATGGAGGAAAACTAGAGTGAAGCGCGCGCGCCGTACCAAGATCGTGGCCACCCTCGGCCCAGCTTCCGATACGCCGGAGATGATCACCAAGCTTTTCCACGCGGGAGCTGACGTCTTCCGGCTCAACATGAGCCACCTGCCCAAAGAGAAGCTGCCTGAGAAGGTCGAGGTCATCCGCACGATCGAGCGCGAGGCTAAGCGGCCGATCGCGATTCTGGTCGACCTGCAGGGGCCGAAATTGCGCGTCGGCGCTTTTGCCGACGGCTCGGCCCAGCTGGCGCGGGGCGCGAGCTTCGTGCTCGACAGCGATCCGACGCCGGGTGACGTGAATCGCGTCTACCTCCCCCATCCCGAGATCCTCGCCGCGGTCGAGCCGGGCCACGCTGTGATCATCGATGATGGCAAGCTCAGGCTGCACGTCGTCGAGGTCAGCGAGGGCCGCGTCGTGACGCGAGTCGATGTCGGCGGCCGCATCTCGAATCGCAAGGGCGTCTCACTGCCTCACACGGTGCTTCCGGTTCCTGCGATGACAGACAAGGATCGCGCCGACCTCGAAGCCGGGCTCAATGCCGGGGCCGATTGGATCGCCGTCTCCTTCGTGCAGCGCCCCGAGGACATCGCCGAGGTCAAGGCGATCGCGGCTGGGCGCGCCCTGGTAATGGCGAAGATCGAGAAGCCGCAGGCGCTGAGCCGCCTCGACGAGATCATCGAAGTCTCTGACGGCATCATGGTCGCGCGCGGCGATCTCGGCGTCGAGATGCCCCTGGAGCAGGTGCCCGGCGTCCAGAAGCGCATCACCCGCGGCGCGCGCCGTCTCGGTAAGCCGGTCGTCGTCGCGACACAGATGCTCGAATCGATGATTACTGCTCCGGTACCGACCCGCGCCGAGGTCTCCGACGTGGCGACCGCGGTCTATGAGGGCGCCGACGCAGTGATGCTCTCGGCCGAGAGCGCGGCTGGTGCTTATCCGGTCGAGGCGATCCACATGATGAGCCGCATTGCCGAACAGGTGGAGCGCGATGCCCTGTACTGGTCGATCCTGACCGCGCAGCGTTCGGGTCCGGAGGCGACCGATCCCGATGCCATCGCCGCGGCGACCCATCAGATCGTCGAAGCCTTGAACCTCCGCGCAGTCATGGCCTGGACAAGCTCGGGCTCGACGGTTCAGCGGCTCGCCCGCTCTCGTCCGAATGCCAGCATCATCGCCCTGACCCCAAAGCGCGAGACCGCCCGCCGCCTCGCCATTGTCTGGGGCACGCATCCGATTGTGACCAAGGATGCGAGCGACGTAGACGACATGGCTTTTCGCGCTGCCAAATTCGCGATCCGCGAAGAGTTCGCGGCGGTCGGCGATCAGGTGATCATTGTGGCCGGCGTGCCGTTCGGGACACCGGGAGCCACGAACATGGTGAGGATCGCCCACGTTACCCGCGAGCATGCCGCACAGGTCTGAACGGCTTCGGCCCCAGTCCGTCGTCGTCGCCGAATCGGGGAATCAATTCAGGACCGCATCCGCACTGTCGGAATGTCGGCCCTGGTTCGGCTTAGCTTCGCAAAGACAACGGATCGTCATGTGCGAGAGAGCTAGGCTCAGATGTCACTGAGTCAGAGGTCCCGACCGTCGACGTCGGGCGCAAGGCGCTCGATGGACTTCTTCAGAATGTCCCATTGCGGGTAAATGGCTTCCGCGCGACGGAAGGCGTCGAGAGCGCGGCGCTTGTCGTCGTCCGCGAGATAGAGCTTACCGAGCGCAGCCCAGGCCTCGAAGTGTCGCGGCTCCAGCACCAGGGCACGTTCGAGATCGGCGATGGCACTCGACGAGTCGGATAGCCGCCAAAACAGGGTGGCGCGCCGGTTCCAGCCCTCGGACCAAGTCGGCTCCAGCGCCATGGCCCGATCCATCAGCTCGATCGCCAACGGCACGTCGTTGCCTGCCATCGCCTCGCGGGCGCGTTCAGTCAGGAGGTCGGCGGTGGCGCTGCCGGAGCGTGCGAGGCGCCGCTCGATCAATCCCGCGAAGCCTTTGGCCTCAGCGGGGTCATCCGCCTCCTTGAGACGGGCATAGAGGTCATCGAGAGAGACCGGCGGATGTGCCTTGCGCTCCTGCTCAGGTGCCTTCTGCGGGGCGGCGGCCAGCAACCCCACGGTTGGCGTGACCGACAATCCGACGGCGAGCAGGATGCGAGAGAGGGCCGAGAAGCCGGTTCGCGCGAGTGTCATCGTCCCGAGGCTGTCATGCCGCGGGTGCTGCCGTCAACGCGCCCGCGTGACACGCGGGCGCAATGGCAGCGACACCGCTCAGCCCTGGCGGGCCTTGAAGCGCTTCTGAGTCTTGTTGATGACGTAGACGCGGCCCTTGCGGCGCACGAGCTGGTTGTCGCGGTGACGGCCACGCAGCGACTTGAGCGAGTTACGGATCTTCATCGGTGTCCACTCGGCGCGGGCTGCCCGGCCGCCTGTCGTTTGGGTATCGTGAGGAACGGGATGCCGCGAAGGCGCCCCGGCGATGGCAGATCACGCATCGCGGAAAGACGGTGCCCTTATCAGAGAGGGAGCCCCGCAGGCAAGGCGAACCGGCCGGTGAAATGCCAAAGCGGCGCAGATCGTGACAATCGAGCCTCGGCCACCAGTCTAGATCGCTGCTTCTCCACGTAAGCGGCCGCCGAGGCAAAGCCCGGCAACTGCACAATTGACTGTCATCGCTTCGATCGAAGCTCGCACAGGCCAGCGTGCTCCTATTTCGGAGCTTCGGCCGGGCTCGGCTTGGCGTCCGCCGACGAAGCCTGCGCCTTGGCGAGTTCCGGATAGGCCTCGATCACATGTGCTCCGTTGAGCGGCTTCGGCTGCCCGTGGTGGCAGGTGCCGCAACCGACCTTCGGAACGTCGCCGTTCGGCCCGAGTCGATTCTCGGGGAAAGTGCCTTTGAGCGGCTCGAGGAAATCGCCGTTGAGCGCGCGGACCATCCGGATGCCGTGCCAGGCGTTCACCCGCTGCGGCGTGCTCTGAGGCCATTGCGACATGGCCCGGGTGTTGTGGCAGTAGGTGCAGTTCACCCCGAGCGATTGCGACATGTGCATCATGAGGCCGTAGGTCTTCTCGGCCTCCTGGATCGACTTGCCCTTGCCCTCCGGCAAAGCCGTCGTGGCGTTCACGCGGATCGCGTTGTCGTCGAGCCCCTTCTTGCCGAGGAACTCCGTCAGCGTGTCGTAGGGCAGCGAGGCGAGGCCGACCTCCGCCGAGGCCATGTTCTGCCCGTTGTTGCGTGGCTCGGTCAGACCCTTCGCCGTCAGGCCCGGATTCTCGAACCAGACGTTCTTCGGCACCGGCTGGCCGCGGTGGCAGGTGAAGCAGGTCACGCCGGATTCGTGGACGTGCTTCTCCTTCCACTCGCTGTTGATGGTCTGGGTCATCTGCAGCATCCGCCGGGCGACCTTCTTCTGGTAGAGGTCGTCCGAGGCCATGTTCTCTGTGTTGTGGCAGAACGTGCAGCCCTGCTCGGGCGCGACCCACTCGGTGATCGAGGTCATCACCCTGTTGAACTGCTCCGTCGAAAGATCCTTCAAGACCTGGACGTTCTGATAGGTCGTCCCGGCCTTGTCGCCGTCCGCGCTCGCCGGATCGGCGGGTGCGGGGGCCTGATTGGCCGCCTGGTCGGCGGCGGCCTCGCGCTTGGTCTGGATCTGATCCATCCCGGTGCCGCGGAAGCCGTGCTGCTGGGCCGCGATCGGAGGAAGGCTCCAGCCTGCCGTGCCGAGCATGGCGATGGTGAGGAAGGACGCGACGGTGACGCCCGCGACGACGATCAGGCTCTTCATGGCACGTTCCCCCCGGCGTTGAGCGGATCGACGACCGGTCCGAAGACCTGCGGATAGGCCGGCGCGACGCCGTGCTTCACGGCCCAGAGGTACCAATTGTCGACGACGGTGCCGGTGAGCAGGATGCCGATGCCGCCGGTCAGCGTGGTGAGCACCGCGAACCACCAGGCCCAGCGATGGATGGACTCCATCGTGGCGTTCCAGCCCATGGTCCAGCGCCAGAACAGGGCAGCCCGCTCCGAGGCCGTGCCACGGCTGACGATCTGGTCGATCTCACGCTCCGAGCCATAGCGGCTCGTCGCCAGGATCGTCGCGCCGTGCATGGCGAAGAGAAGCGTCGATCCGTACAGGAACGCGATCGAGAGCATGTGGAACGGATTGTAGAAGAGGTTGCCGTAGCGGAGCGAGAACGCCGCGGTCCAATCGAGATGCGGGAAGATTCCGAAGGGGACCGCCTCGCTCCACGAGCCCATCAGCAGTGGCCGGATGAAGCCGAGCACGAGGTAGAGCCAGATCGCCGAGGCGAAGGCCCACGGCACGTGGGTGCCGATGCCGAGCGCCCGTGCCCTGCGGTACATGCGCAGCCACCAGAGCAGGATCGACGATGTCAGGAAGAAGCCGGTGATCAGCCACCATCCGCCCTTGGCCAGCGGCGGCAGGATCTTGAGCCCGTATTCGGGACGCGGCGGCTCCAGGGCGAGCCAGGGAAGCTGGCGTACGAACTGGATCGGATCCCAGTTCACCGAGGCCAGCATGTTGAGCCCGATGATCTCGAAGGCGATCAGGAAGCAGACCGCCGAGAGAATGCCGAGATAGCCGCCGTAGATCGGGCCGATCTGGCTGTTGCCGAACAGGCCGGCAACGTAGCTCGTGAAGGGCTTGCCGATGCGGTGGTCGACCGCGACCGGCACCCCCTGTTCCGGATGGATCGGCCGGACTTGGACCTGCGTGAAGATGTTCTGGTAGTAGGCCATCGTCTTCGAGCCCCCTCAGCGCCAGACCGGAAGATTGAGCCACCAGCCCCACCATTCGGGCCAGCCGCGCGTCCAGAACGGGCCGCTGATGATGATGCAGACCGCGCTCCAGAAGCCGGCCGAGAGGGCCAGGAACAGGCCGAGCCGGTGGATGCCCAGCGTGCCGATCGAGTAGCCGATGGTGTCGCGGAAGTAGGTGTCTTCGTGCTCCGGGGTCTTCACCACCTCGCCCTTGGGCGGGTTGGTGGAGGCCAGGATCAGGGAGCCGTGCAGGGCCAGCGCGAAGGTCGTCGTGAAGAAGAACGACACCGCCAGCATGTGCGCCGGATTATAGTGGAAGTGCAGATACTGGTATCCGGTGTTCGACACCCAATCGAGGTGACTCAGGATGCCGTATGGGAAGCCGTAGCCCCAGGCGCCCATCAAGAACGGTCGGATCACCACCAGCGAGACATAGGCGAAGATCGCCACCCCGAAGGCGAAGGGCACGTGGTAGCCGATGCCGAGCTTTCGGCAGATCTCGACCTCGCGCAGCGCCCAGGAGACGAAAGACCCGATCGCGCAGAAGGTGATGATCTGCCAGAGGCCGCCTTCCTTGAGTGGCGCCAGGGCGAGCCCGTATTTGAGATCGGGCGGCGCGATGTTGATCTGCCAGATGTTCCAGGTCGGCCCGATCGCCGCGCCGTAGACGATCAGCGCGGTCCCGAGGATCGCGAAGAATAACGTCGTAACGCCGAAGAAGCCGACGAAGAATGGCCCCACCCAAAAGTCGAACAGGTCTCCGCCGACGAGTGTACCGCCGCGAACCCGGTATTTTCTCTCGAAACTCAGCATCGCCATGGCGGACACCTTCGGGTTGGACCGTCGGGGTCGTTGGCGCCTGGGAGCCGCCGCGTCGGGCGCTCGCGTCGCGTCAACGTCTCGTGAGAAAGCAGTCTCCGAAACGATCCGGCTTATGGAGTCGTCGCAGGGAGGCTCTCGACCGCGGGCGGGTATCGGCGGGCCGGTGGCCCGTCCGCGGGTTCGCGACGGCGTGGGGCGCCGCCGCAGGCTGCGCCCTCAGGAGGGCATGGTCTGCAGGACGAGCGAGTGCTCGTTGACTGCCGTCTTCTTCGCGCCTTCCAGCCAGTTGAACCTGTCGGTGCTGAGCAGGATGAAGTGGATCAGCAGGGCCAGGATGAACAGGAAGGTGAAGAGCGCGACGAGGGTCCGTCGCGGATCGAAGAGAAGCCAGATCTTGTGCATGGTCGGCTCCTCTTCAGACGATCATCGACAGGAGCGACTGAGCCGTATGAGTCACGCCTTCGAGTGCGGCGTATCCCTTCGGTCCAGGCAGCCACGGGCGCCACATCCAGACGAGGATGTGGGCGACCACGGCGATCGCCGTGAAGATGATGAAGCTCGTCAAGAAGATCGCGTGGAACTCCTTGGCTTCGGGTTCCGTCAGCCCGGACAGGCTGCTCGGTCTTTCGGGTACTCCGTTGACCATCGATCGAACCTCCGTTTGTCTTGGCCGCGCCTTTCAGAAGCGCGACGGGTCTTGCCGTGACTCGATGCGATCACGGCGACTTCCCCCGTTCACCGGACGGAAGCGTCTGCCAGAGGCGGCCATGACGGCCGCGCTCAACCCATGAAGGCGAACGGAATGGCCGAGACGGCCATGGCCTTCGCCTCACCGAAGACGGAGCGCCGCACGACCGGCATCCCAGGACGCCTGGAGGATCGGCTGGGGAGCAGGCGCTGGATCAGCGCCGCCGCCAGGAAGAAGGGGTAGGTTGCCGCCAGGATCAGGCGGAACTGCAAGGCTTCCGCGTGCTGACGGGACGGCGAGGACATCGAACGTTGCATGGCCGGAAACTCCGTGCTGCGCACCCGAAGGTGACGGTTCGAGAGAGGGGTGATGGCGGGCGACGCGCTCATGCGGCGGCCCCCATGCTGAGATCGGCCTGGGCCCGCGTGACGTCGGCCGGCTCGACACTCTCGCGGCTGTCGCGGCGGGCGGCGCGCTCCGCCGCATCGCGCAGGCGCTTGGCCGCCGAGATCCGAACCAGGACGGGATGGGCTTCGACGATCTCGTCGAGGAGTTTTCGCGCGTCCTCGGCCCAGGCGAGCTCGCGGTGGAGCCGGGCCGGCGTCGCCTCGACTGCCGCATCCATGTCCCGCGCCAGCGGCAGGATGTGGAAGAGCATGTCGAACAGCGCGTTGCAGACCTCCTGAATCAGGTAGGTCGCCCCCGCGTAGCCCATGAAGGGCGTACCGGTATGCCGGCGGATGATCGCGCCGGGGAAGGAAGCCGGCACGTAGACCGCGCGGCCGCCCGCTTCCGCGAGATACATGCGCTCGTTGTAGGAGCCGAACAGGACGAGCGGCGGGTTCGCCTTGATGGCGTCGCGCACAGCGGCGTTGTCGGGCTTCTTGCCGGCCGAGCGCGCGAACGAGAAGGTACAGGGCAGTCCCATCTCGTCTTCGAGGAAGTGCCGCACGCCGCGGGCGTAGGTCTCGGTCGCGACGATGCCGAAGCTCGCCGTGCCGAAAAAGTCTTGCGTCACCGAGCGCCACAGGTCCCAGACCGGCTTGATGGTGGTGTGCTTCTCGCGCTCGATGAAGGGCTCGGGGTCGAGCCCCAGAATCTCGCCGAGCGAGCGCAGAAACTTGGTGGTCGAGAGAACCCCGATGGGCGCCTGGAGATACGGCCGCTCCAGGCTCTCGCAGAGCAGGCGCCCGAACTCGCGGTAGAGACAGATATTGGCATCGGCGTTGATGAGCTTCGGCACGTCCGCGAGGTGCGAGGCCAGCGGGAAAGTCAGGTTGACCTCGGCGCCGATACCTTCGACGAGCCGCCGGATCTCGGTGAGGTCGGAGGGCATGTTGAAGGTGCCGTAGGCGGGACCGATGATGTTGACCCGCGGCTTCTCGCCGTCCTTGCGCTCGGGCCGCGCCGGGATGCCCTTCTTGGCGAAGCGCTTGGCGCCGTATTCCTGCCAGAGCCAGGAGATCGCCCGGTCGGCGGCCTGCCACTGATCCTCGTCGATGGTGCGCGGCAGGAAGCGCTGCAGGCCAGTGCCCTCGGGCGTGACGCCGCCGCCGATCATCTCGGCGATCGAGCCGGTGACGACGACCGAGGGCTGGCCCGGATCGAGCGTGGCATGCGCCCGCTTCATCGCGCCCTCGGTGCCGTGGCGGCCGAGCTCCTCCTCGGCGAGGCCGGTGACGACGATGGGCAGCTCGTGCGGCGGCAGCGCGTCGGTGTAGTGCAGCACCGAGGTGACCGGCAGGTTCTCGCAGCCCACCGGGCCGTCGATGACGACCTGCAATCCCTTGATCGCCGTGAAGACGTAGACCGCGCCCCAGTAGCCGCCGGCCCTGTCGTGATCGAGGACGAGCATCAGGCCATCTCCCCGATCGGATCGTAGGCGGGCTTCTTGGGTGCGCCGGCGACCTTCGGCGCCTTCTTGTCTTGCGGAACCTCCTGCCAGACGCCCGCCGCGAAGCCGGTCCCGACGCCCTCGAAGAAGTCGCGCATGGCGTCGAAGCGTGGCTTGTTGGCGAGCGCCGCGTTGATGACCTTGGCGAGCGAGCCCGCGCCGGCCGCACCCATCAGCGGACGCGCCGAGATGAGATTGGTGAAGTAGAGGGCCGGGACACCGAGCTCCTTGGCCTTCTGCACGACCGGCGTCGTGCCGATGGCGAGGTTCGGCCGGTACTCGTGCATCGCGCCGAGATCGTCCTCGAGCGAAGCGCGGAATTGGACCTTGACGCCCTTGGCTTCGAGCCATTCGCGGTCGGCATCCGACCAGGGCGTGCGCGGACAGGCGGTGCCGACGTAGCGCAGATCCGCGCCGCTCTCGAAGAGCAGGCGACCGACCAGCAGCTCGGAGCCCTCGTAGCCCGAGAGCGTGATCCGGCCCTTGATCGGCATGGCCGAGAGCGCACCGCGGATGCCCGGCAGCAGCCGGTTCTTCGCGGCCTCGACCACGTCGCGGGCAACGCCACAGGCCTCGCCGATCCGGTCGAGCCAATCGGCGGTGCCGTCGTGCCCGACCGGCGCCGAGCCGACGATCGGACGTCCCGCCGCCTCGAACTCCCGAATGCTCGCGGTGTAGAACGGATGGATCGCCGCCACCGCCGCGCCGTCGAGCGCGGCATAGAGTTCGCGCCATTCGCGCGTCGGCACCACCGGTCCGGCGGCGAGGCCGAGCGGTTCGAGCATTGCGCCGATCACCACCGGATCGGCCGGGAACATCTCGCCGAGCAGCGTCACTGTCGGCTTGCCCGACCGGCCGTTTCGCGGCGCCTGGACTGGACCCTGTTCGGCCTCGGTGCGGGCGAATTTCAGCATCGCTCCGGCGAGCACGTCCTTGGCTTCCGCGTGCGTCGGGACGCCGAAGCCGGGCACGTCGATGCCGATGATGCGGACGCCGCCGATCTCCTTCGGCAGAAGCCGCAGCGGCACGCCCGAGGCGGTCGGCACGCAGAGATTGATGATGACGACGGCGTCGTAGTCCTCGGGTTTCGCCGTGTTGAACACCGCCTCGCGGATGTCCTCGAACAGCTTGCCGGTGACGAGCGTCTCGGAATTGAACGGCACATAGCCGACCGTCCGGCGCGCGCCGTAGAAATGCGAGGTGAAGGTCAGCCCGTAGACGCAGCACGCCGAGCCGGAGAGGATCGTCGCGGTGCGGCGCATGCGCAGGCCGACGCGCAGGGAGCCAAAGGCTGGGCACATGCTCTGCGGCTGGTCGTGCGGGCCGGCCGGATAGTCCTTGGCGTATTGCTCCAGCGTCTCCGACATACCAGCCGCGTTGGCGGCGGCCTTCATCGCGTCCTTGCCGGCGTGACAGCCGAGCCCGTCGCCTTTAGTCGCCGCGAGGTTGATCACCTCGGCGCCTTGCGCGGCCGCGACGGCCGAGGCCGGCTTGTCCCGGCGGGCGCGAAGGTCTGCGATGTCGAGGGTGACGGCCATCCGCTCAGACCTCGTCGTAGACGACTTCGAGGGACGGCTTCACGAGCGGGGTCGAGCCGCACATGTCCTCGAAGGTGGCGGGGACCAGCACCACGTCGCGGCCGGTGGTCTCGCTGGAGAACAGGCCGAGAAGGCCATCCTGCGAGAGCGGCTTCGGGTGGTTCGGAAGCGCCTCGGCGACGCTCGAGGCGAGCGTCTCGAACAGCGAGCCCCAGCGCCCGTCGGGACGGCCGATGATCTCGTAATTCGCGCTCTTCTTGCGGATGTCGTCGTCGGCCGGGATCGAGGCCAGCACCGGGATGCCGACGGCCTCGGCGAAGGCCTGAGCCTCGCCGGTGCCGTCGTCCTTGTTGATGACGAGGCCGCCGACGCCGACATTGCCGCCGAGCTTACGGAAGTATTCGACCGCCGAGCAGACGTTGTTGGCGACGTAGAGCGATTGCAGGTCGTTCGAGCCGACGACGATGACCTTCTGGCACATGTCGCGGGCGATCGGCAGGCCGAAGCCGCCGCAGACCACGTCGCCGAGGAAGTCGAGTAGGACGTAGTCGAAGCCCCATTCGTGGAAGCCGAGCTTTTCCAGCAGCTCGAAGCCGTGGATGATGCCGCGGCCGCCGCAACCGCGCCCGACCTCAGGGCCGCCGAGCTCCATGGCGTAGACGCCGTCGCGCTTGAAGCAGACGTCGCCGATCGCGACCTGCTCGCCGGCGAGCTTCTTCTTGGTCGAGGTCTCGATGATGGTTGGGCAAGCCTTGCCGCCGAACAGCAGCGAGGTGGTGTCGCTCTTCGGATCGCAGCCGATCAGCAGCACCTTCTTGCCCTGCTGGGCCATCATGTAGCTGAGGTTGGCCAGCGTGAACGACTTGCCGATGCCGCCCTTGCCGTAGATCGCAATGATCTGCGTCTCTTTCTTCGCGGGCGCGGTCGAGACCGGATCGGGCTCGATCGCCGCTTCCTCGCGAAGGGCTTGGGCTTGGCTGAGTGCCGCCTTGTTGAGCTGCACGTTCATGAACAGGCTCTCCAGTCGAGGACCATCTTCAGGCATGCGGGATCGCCGAATGCCGTGCGGTAGGCCTCACCCGCCTGGGGCGCGGGCACGCGATGCGTAATGAGGCCGTCGAGCGAGAGGCGCCCGCCATCGATCAAAGCCGTCACGGCGGCGAGGTCGTCGGGCTTGAATTCCGCGGAGATGCGCAGCCGCGCCTCGCGCATGAAGGCCGGCGGGAAGGCGAAGGAGATCGGCGCCTCGTAGAAGCCGGCGAGCACGATCTCACCGCCGGGTGCGATGCGTCCGATCAAGCCGTCGAGCCCGGAGGCGTCGCCGCTGACGTCGGTAATTGTGGCATAGTCGCGCCGCGGATCTTCGTCCGGCGCGAGCACGCAATAGCCGAAGTCGCCTTCCGCCCGGATCGGGTCGGTTTCCCACACGGTCGGCTCGGCACCGGCCGCCATAGTGAGACGGGCGAGCAGTCGGCCGAGCACGCCGTGCCCGACGATCAGTGGCGTCGACCCTGGGCGAATTCCACCGAGCGCGCGATAAGCGGTGGCGGCCAGCGCAATGAGCACTGCCTTGTCGCCAAGGGCGACATCGACGGGCACGAGGCGCGAGGTTGGAGCAATGAGATGGGAAGCGGCGCCGCCGAACAGGCCGCGCACTGCGCCGAAGCAGCGAGCGCCGGGAACGAAGACGGTGTCGCCAGCCCTTACGGTGGCACCCTTTGGCGCCTCGATGACCGTGCCGACAGACTCGTAACCAGGGACCAGAGGGTAGCCCATGCCGGGAAAGGACGGCATTCGACCCGACCAGAGTAGTCGCTCGGTGCCCGTGCTGATCCCACTCCATGAGACGGCGACCATCGCATCCCCCTCACCGGCCGGCGTCAGCGGCAGGCGATTGAGCGCCAGCTGCTCCGGTCGTTCGAGGATGACGGCGAGGGCGTCCATTGCGCGCTTCTTCCAACCTCCCGTGCGACTCCGTCCGATGCGGTATCGCTGAATGTCATCCTAGATAGGCATATCAAAGCGTCAAGTAGAGTTTACACATTCCGAGATCGCTTTGCCGTGATTAATCGCGTTAGAAGCGGCCTCCGCGTCGAAATTTCCTGGATTTCCGTGAAGCCGCCGACCGCGAGCATAGTCCGGATTTCCGCGGCCGTTCTGGCGCGACCGCTGCCCATGGCGAGCAGGTAGAAGCCGAAATACGCGTCGCCGATCGGCTCTGCGCCTCGCGTGTCCGCCAGCGGCTCGGCGATGAGGATCGTGCCGCCGGGAGGCAATGCGTCCCGGGCCGCTTGTACGAGCACTGCGGCCTGCGCGTCGTCATGGTCGTGCAAGATGCGCACGAGCGAGATCACATCTGCGCCGCCCGGCAGGATGTCGGTATGAAAGCTGCCGCTGAGGCATTCTACACGGGCCCCGAACCCCAGCCCCGCGAGTCTCTCAGCGGCGCGCTGTGCGACGGGGGGCAAGTCGAAAAGCGTCAGCCGAAGCGCCGCGTGGCGTCGCGCCACGGCGGCGATGAAGGCGCCCTCGCCTCCCCCGACATCCATCAGGCGACCATGGCCGCCGAGGGGATAGGCGTCGAGAATGTCCTCCGCGATCAGCGCCTGCGAGGCCGACATCAGGCCGCTATATCCGGCGACCGCTTCTTCGCTGGCTCTGCCCAGGCTAGCGTGATCGGCGTAGAGCCAGTACTGGCCGAGCCGGGTCGGCCCGGCCTCGCCGCGAAGAAGGGCGACCGGATCGGCGAGGTCGGCATAGAGCATGGCGTGGTGCTCGATCATCGCCGCGACCGACGGGTTGCCAGTCAAAGCGGCGCCGAGATCGGCGAGGGCGTAGCGACCATCCTGGAGCAGGGTCACGAGGTTCAGCGAGGCCGCCGCCTTCAGCAGCCGCTCGGTACGCTCTGGGCTCAGTCCGAGGCGCCTGCTGAGATCCTCGATGCTCTTTGGGCCAGATTGCAGAATGCGAAATAGATCGAGCCGCACGCAGGCAAAAAGCACCTGCGAGTAGACGAAGCCTGCGCACAGATCGAACAATGCCCGTGTGTTGCGCTGCGCGATGCCACGGGTGAGCGGGAAGCCGGCGGCCCAGCGCTGGAAAGCCGGGCTGGCGACGCAACCGTTGCGGAAGCTGAGCCAGCGTTCTCGCCATGATCGCGGTGCCGGAATCGGCGGCATTGAAGCGACGGTGGACATGAGCGGTCAGGCCGCGACGAGATGCGCCAGACTCTTTGGCAGGAACAGTCGCGTCTGCGCTTCGATCTCTCCGCGCAAGGCATTGGCGCCGGGGCAATCCGGCACGACGTCAACGGCCTCGCGCGCAAGCCTCTTCAGCCGCTCAAGGGCGCCATCAGTCCCGAGCAAGGCGGCCGCATTGGGTCGACCGAGTGTTGCGTCGCGGCCGGCTGGTTTGCCGATTTCCTCCTGTCGGCAGGCGACATCACGCAGGTCGTCTGCGACCTGGTACGCTTCGCCGAGGCATTCTCCGAGGAGCCGCCAACCTAGCGGCTGTGCCCCCGCGGCTGCTGCGCCCGCGACGGTACAGGCTGCGAACAGGGCGCCGGTTTTGGCCTGCTGATAGTCGGACAGCGCCACGTAGGGCTCCGATTCCCAAGCCTGCCCGGCCACGATGCCGACCGGTGAGCCGACCGCGCGAGCGACCAACCCGACGAGCGAAGCGAGCCGCGATGGGTGGCGACCCGCACCCCGCGCCAGCGTCTCGAAGGCGGCAACGATCAGCGCGTCCCCGGTGAGCACCGCCAGCGGCTCGCCGAACGCGACATGCACCGAGGGCTTCTGCCGGCGCGTTGTCGCATCGTCGAAGCACGGCAGATCGTCGTGTACGAGCGAGGCGCAGTGCAGGAGCTCAATTGCGGCGGCGGCGGCATTGGAAGCGTCCGGGTCGTCATCCCCGCAAGCGCGCGCCACGGAAAGGCACAGTCGCGGCCGAATTCGGTGGCCGCCGGGGAAGACAGCGTAGCGGATTGCTTCGGCCAAGCGTGGTGGCGCGCCGGGCGCCTCGCAATGAGCGACCGCTGCATCAAGAGCCGTTTCGATCCGTCTACCGGCATCCATCGCGCGACTCCCAATGTCATTGGTGATGGTCGTTTACATGTGTCACTATTTATTGACACAATGAGAGACGGGTCAACGCTAGGAGAGTGCGATTCACGCCTTCGTGCCGAGAAAACGCATTGTCGTGATCGGAGCCGGGGTAGGCGGGCTCGTCGCTGCGCTGAAGCTCGCCCATGCCGGCTTCGACGTGATGGTGCTCGAGCGCGCGGCGGCACCAGGCGGAAAGATGCGCTCGCTCTCCGTCGGCGGTCGAGCGATCGAGGCGGGTCCCACCGTTTTCACGATGCGCTGGGTCTTCGAGGAGATTCTTCAGGAGTGTGGATCCGCGCTCACCGACCACGTCGCGCTCACGCCGGCGCCACTTCTCGCGCGCCATGCCTGGAGTGATGATGAGCGCCTCGATCTGTTTGCCGATATCGATTCCTCGACCGAGGCGATCGCGGCCTTTGCCGGTCAGAGCGAGGCCGATGGCTATCGCCGCTTCTGCGCGCGGGCGGCGGCCGTCTACCGGACGCTCGAGGGCCCCTTCATCCGTGGTGACAGGCCGAGCCCTCTTGATCTCGGGCGCCGGGTCGGTCTGGCCGGCCTAGGTGAGCTTTGGCGCATCCAGCCATTCACCACTCTTTGGCGGGCGCTCGGCGAATATTTCCGTGATCCGCGACTGCGACAGCTCTTCGGACGCTACGCGACCTATTGCGGGGCGTCGCCTTTCGCGGCGCCGGCTACGCTCATGCTCGTTGCTCATGTCGAGCAAGCCGGTGTCTGGTTCGTGGAAGGCGGTCTGAGCCGCCTCGCCATGGCTCTCGCCAACCTTGCCGAGGAGCGCGGTGCATCGATCCGCTATGGCGCCGAAGTCGCCCGGATTGAGACCGACCGTTCCGGAGTCACAGGGGTCGTGCTCGCCGATGGCGAGCGCATCCCTGCCGATGCCATCGTCGCCAATGCCGATGTCGCCGCACTTGGACACGGCCTGTTCGGACCGGAGGCCGCAGTGGCTGGCGATCGCGTTGCCTCCTCGCAGCGGTCGCTCTCGGCTGTGACGTTCTGCGCAAACGCCCGGGCCGTAGGTTTTCCGCTGGCCCACCACACCGTGTTCTTCTCCCGCGACTACCGCGCGGAGTTCTCGGAGATCCTCTCGAGGCGCCGGTTGCCATCGGATCCCACCGTCTACGTCTGCGCCCAGGACCGCGGCGTTGACGGGGCTGCCGCCGGAGGAACCGAGCGCCTTCTCCTCCTCGTCAACGCCCCGGCCGACGGGCGCGAGCGAGCCTTTTCGCCTTCGGAGATCCAGAGATGCGAGACGAATCTGCAGCAGCGGCTCGCGGCTTGCGGCTTTTCCCTGACGATGACGGAGCCGCCCGTGATCACGTCGCCGCAGGGTTTCGAGTCGCTGTTTCCAGCGACTGGGGGCGCACTCTACGGGAGGGCGGCCCACGGCTGGATGGCCTCGTTCAAACGGCCGGGCTCACGCACGCGGCTGCCGGGTCTCTATCTGGCGGGAGGCAGCGTGCATCCGGGGCCGGGCGTACCGATGGCGGCCCTGTCCGGAAGACTGGCAGCGGAGGCAGTGCTCTCGGACCTCGCTTCGACGGTCCGGTCGTCGAGGGCGGCTATGTCTGGTGGTATGTCGATGCGCTGAGTGAGGATGGGCGACAGGGCCTCACCGTCATTGCCTTCATAGGCAGCGTGTTCTCGCCCTACTATGCCTGGGACAGGAAGCAGGATCCCTACGATCATTGCGCAGTGAACGTCGTGCTCTATGGAGAGCGCGAAAGCCGCTTCGCCATGACGGAAAGGCGCAAGTCCGCGCTTTCCCGCGATGCGCACAGCATCGCGATCGGGCCGAGTTCGCTGGCTTGGGACGGCACTGAGCTGACGATCCGGCTCGACGAGCGTTGCGCGCCGATCCCTCGCGCGATCCGCGGCACCGTGCGGGTGCAGCCGAACGGAATCACCCGGGAACCCTTCACCCTCGATGCCCCCGGCGAACACCGCTGGTGGCCGATGGCGCCATCTTCTCGAGTCGCGGTCTCCCTCGACGAGCCGTCGATCGCTTGGTCTGGCACTGGCTATTTCGACACCAATGACGGCGACCGCCCGCTGGCCGAATCTTTCTCGCAGTGGAACTGGTGTCGCGCCGATCTCAGCGACGGTGCTGCAGTTCTCTACGACGTCGAGCGGCGCGACGGCAGTGGCCAGAACTTGTCGCTCCGCTTCGGCCGCGACGGCAGCAGGCGCGAGATCCGCCCACCGCTCGCCGCTTCCCTACCGCCAACGCGGCTCTGGCATATCCCGAGGCCGACCCGCAGCGACGACGGACGTGCGGCCGTCGTGCGAACCTTCGAGGACACGCCATTCTACGCCCGCTCACTGCTCTCATCGACGCTGGCCGGCGAAGAGGTGCGGCCGGTGCACGAGAGCCTGGTGCTCGATCGTTTCACGAATCCGCTCGTCAGGCTGATGCTGCCGTTCCGAATGCCACGGCCCTGACGATCCGCTCAGCGGACTCCGCCCTCCTGACCGACCTGCGCGCCTCGCGGTGCCCAGCAATGCGGACGGCTCCTGGGTTACCTATGCGGTCCCGGACTGACGGGGCAGGATGCTGATGGAAGGTGATCGCTCGAACAGATCGCGCTTCTCGAGTTGCTCGATCAGGTCGAGCACATGCACGATTCGGCCCGAGATGTCCCACCAGGCCGGCAACCGACGTGGTATCGCAGCAGCCTGCAGCGGGTGCTGCCGGACGCCTTCGACGAGATACGCGGTTGCGGGCAATGGGGGCAGCTCCTTGAGCTTGAGCGCCGGGTTAGGCAACGCAGCGCGGGCGAGCAGAACCGCTTTGCGCGACCTGGAAACCCGGGCACGGCGGCTGATCGAATCGAGCCCGTTCGCCTCGATCGCGCGTCCGATTTCGGCATAGATCAACCGCGCCGCGCGGATCGCCGGACGGCAGGCCAGTGGCAAGCCAGAGATTCCCGATTCCGAGCGCTGGTAAAGGGCTTCCGCCGCGCCCAGCAGGCGCGCCACTACGGTGCGGATCTCTGGGTTTGCCTCGGGCCGCGCCAGGAAGGCATCCGGATCAACCCCGACTTCCGCGAGCCAATCGAGCGGAAGATAGAGTCGGCCGGCCCGGGCATCCTCGCCGACGTCGCGGGCGATATTGGTGAACTGCATCGCCACGCCGAGATCACAGGCCCGCGCCAGCACCGTGGGATCGCGCACGCCCATGATCAGCGTCATCATTGCGCCGACGGCGCCCGCGACGCGTGCCGCGTAATCCGTGAGGTCCGAGAGGGTCGCGTAGCGGCGGCCCTGCGAATCCCAGGCGAGCCCTTCGAGCAGCGCACGTGGGAGCACCTCTGGGATCGCGTATCGCGCGACAATATCGGCCAGCGCGCGGTCCGCAGGAGAAGCGGCGGGGCGGCCAGCGTAGGCTAGCGTCAGGCGTTGCGACAGGCCTTCCACCGCAGCCCTTCGACAGAGCCGACTTCCGGCCTCGTCCACCGCGTCGTCCGAGACTCGGCAAAACGCGTAGAGACCAAAGGACGGTGTTCTCACCGATGGTGGCAGCAGCGTTGATGCAGTGAAGAAACTCTTCGATCCCGCGCGGATCGCCGCGCGGCAGGCGGCCTGATCGGCCGCGGTGGCGAAGGGGACGTCAAGCGAAGACACGCGCATCCGGCACCACGCTGTCGAGCACGCGTGCCGAGGACAGCACGCCGGGGAGTCCGGCGCCGGGATGCGTTCCCGCGCCGACGAGATAGAGGTTCTTGACGTCCTCGGACCGGTTATGCGGCCGGAACCAGGCCGATTGCGTCAGGACTGGCTCGAGCCCGAAGCCGGACCCGCGAAAGCTCAGGAAGTCGTCGGCAAAGTCCTGCGGCGTCGTGATCTTTGAGGTGACGACTGCTTCGCTCAGTCCGGGCAGCACAGAACCTTCGAGGGCGTGCTCGATGCTTCGTCGATAAGGCTCGCCAATTCGCGCCCAGTCCTGGCCGCCTGCGAGATTAGGAACTGGCGCAAGCACATAGAAGGCTTCGTGGTCTGGCGGAGCGAGAAGAGGATCGGTCGCGGTCGGGCGATGAAGGTAGAGGCTGAAATCTTCGGCGAGCGTCTTTCGGTCGAAGATGTCTGTCAGCAACTCGCGATAGCGCGGCCCCATCAGGATCGTATGGTGGGCGACGTCGGGATATTTCCGCTTCGTGCCGAAGTACCAGACGAAAAGGCCCATGGATGAGCGCGAGGATGCGAGGCGCCTGTCGCTCCAGCGCCGGCTGTGGCCCTTGAGCAATCGGTTGTAGGTGAAGGCGGAATCCGCGTTTGACACCACGATGTTGGCGTCGAGCCAACTGCCATCGGTCATCTCTACGCCGATGGCAGTGCCGTCTTTCACGGGGATCCGGGCGACGTCGGCACCGCAGCGGATGACGTTGCCCTGCTCGCGGATGAGGTCGCACAATCCATCTACCAGCCGTCCCGTGCCGCCCATAGCGAAATGCACGCCCCAGCGTCGCTCGAGATGGGCGATCAGGCAGTAGATCGCGCTGGCGCGAAACGGGTTTCCGCCAATCAGCAGAGGGTGGAAGCTGAAGATGGTCCGTAAACGCTCATCGCGGATGTACCGCGCCACGACGCTGTAGACCGAGCGGTGGCCGCTCAGCCGCAGGAGGTCCGGCGCGATGCGCAACATGTCGCCGATGGAATCGAAGGGAACGTGGCCGAGCTCTTCGAAGCCGACCCTGCAGATTGCTGCGCTGCGCTCCATGAAGCGTTCGTAACCCGCGACATCCGCAGGCGAAAACCGCCGCACCTCCTCGCGCATCGCGGTGACGTCGCCGCTGTACTCGAAGCTCGCACCGTCCTCGAAGCGAATGCGATAGAACGGCTTCATCGGCACCAGCGCGACGTCGTCGGCCATCCGGCGGCCGGCGAGCTGCCAGAGTTCCTCGAACAGGAAGGGGGCGGTGACGATGGTGGGGCCGGCATCGAAGGTGAAGCCATCCTGCCGGTGCACACGGGCCCGGCCGCCCGGCTGTTCCAGCCGCTCCAGCACCGTGACGCGGTAGCCGCGCGCGCCGAGCCGGATCGCCGCTGCCAGCCCGCCGAAACCGGAGCCGATCACAACCGCATGGGGCCGATGATCGGTCGACGGCACGGCGCTCGGTCTGGCGTCGAGTGTCAACATAAGATGACACTATGGCGCGGTTTCCGCGGCAGGCAAGTGGGAAATCGCCAAGGGCTCCGATCGCGTTCTGGATGACCGCGGAACATTCCCGATCGGCGGCCCTCAGATGCTGGCAGGGGCTTCCGCGAGAATCCCGGCAGTCCGAGCTTCCCGAAGCACGATTTCTGCGACCCGTTCGGGGGCCTCCTCATGCGCCAGATGACCCAGCCCGCGCATTAGCTCGACGCGCGCATGACTCAGCCGGTCATGCACGGCGAAGCTCGTCTCGGGCAGGATCGCCCGATCGTCGCCGCCGACCACGAGCACTGTCTCCTGCTGGAGCTTTGGCAATTCACGGTCGAGCGACTCGAGATCCCAGTTGGCCATCATGCCGAGCGCACCGGCGACGTGGCCGGACTTCGCGAAAAGCCGCTTGTAGAGGTCGAGCCCCGCCATATCGAGGCGCGAACCAGTGCCGTCGATGAGCCGCTTCACGGCGGAGCGATCTGCTGTCCAAGCGAAGAATTTCGGAGTCACCGGGTTGAGGAAGAGCATCCGAGCCATTGTCGGAAACAGGAAGCTCGCCGCCCCTGGAAACGGCTTCAGAGCGCCATTGATGGCGATGAGCAGACGCGGGTCGATCGCCCGGTCGAGGCACATCCGGCAGAGCACCGCCGCGCCGGCCGAATGACCCGCTGCGACGACCGGCGTCACGCCGAGGATCCGCAGCAATTCGGTCACTGCCCTCGCCATACCGGGGAGAGAGAGCTCGCGAGGCGACAGCGGATCGCTGAAGCCATGGCCGGGCAGGTCCGGTGCTATCACGCGAAACTCTTCCGCCATCAGCGGCGCGAAAGCTCGCCAGGAATGCGTTGCCGCTCCCGTCCCGTGGAGCAGGAGCAGAACCGGCGCCTCGGGCTTGCCGAATTCCTGGACGTGCCAGCGCAACCCGCCGGCCTCGACGAAGCGGCTGGCCTCGCGATTTGGCCAGTCCGCGCCATCACGCTCCCAATCGGGGCGGTCTTCTTGGAAAAACGGCATCATCGGCTCAGGCGATCGCAGCCCGCACCGCAGCGCTCATTGCGCCCGCATCAGCGTAGGGCAATGGAACGTAGCGCGCCTCGGCGACATCCGCGAGACGCCGCGCGCCATTCGGCCGGGCGCCGGTGTCGATGAGGAGCGTGCGCAGTCCCAGCACTTTCAGCGCTCGCCCCGCCGCCAGGGCTTCCTCCCCGGCGCGGGCTCGCCCGCCCTCCCCCGAGCGCGCGACGTTCGCCCGTCCGTCGGTGAGAAGCACGATGACTGGGCTGCCCCCGGCCCGACGGATCGAGAGGGCCAGCGTTGCAGCGGCATCGACCCCAGCGGCGAGCGGTGTGCCGCCCCCACCCGGAAGTCCGGCGAGGAGGCGCTTGGCGCGCGGCAGGGAACGCGTCGGCGGCAGCATCACCTCCGCTCCGGCACCACGAAACACGACGAGCGCGACCCGGTCGCGCCGCACGTAGGACTCGGCGAGCAGCAGTTCGACCGCGCCCTTGGTCTCGGCGAGCCGCTCCAGGGCGGCCGAGCCGGAGGCGTCGACACAGAAGATCGTCGTCGTTTCGGTGCGCTGGCGTAGCGTCTTGATGCGGATATCACTGGGAAGCACGATGATCCTGCGAGGCTGATGCTCGTTCGTTCCATCTTGATCCCGCCGACGCATCTGCTGCCACGGAGCCGCCGCGCGCAAAGTCGCAATCAGGTCAAGCCGCCCGCGCCGCGGATCGCCGGGCCGGCTGCCGATCGGCCGCCCGGTGCGCGGAGCGCCGGACGAGGCTCCCATGCGTCCAGCCTTGCCGTCGCGCAGGCGCGGGCCGCCGGCGAGGAGTTGGGCCAGCAGGTTCAGCGGAATCGCCGCCCGCGCGGCTTGCAGAACAAGCTCGTCGAGGTTCGTCGGCGGAGCAGCGTCGTCGCCCTCGCCTTCGGGCGGTGGCGCCTCTGTGGGTTCCGAGGCCGCCTTCTCGGGCTCGGGTCGCTGCTCGTGCGTTTCGGTCGGCATGTCCTGTTCGGACAGGCGCGTCGCGCGTGGCGCGAGCACCAGCCGGGCCGCCTCGATCACGTCGGCTTCCGCTAAGATCTCTCTCTCGTCTAACCTCGCCGCGAGCCGTGCGACCCGCACCGCGAGCAAGGGGCCGCGCAAGGACGAGATGCCGAGATCGGCAGCGGCAGCGCAAAAAGTGGCGATGGGGTCGGTGAGTTCCTCCCCGCAAGGGCCAGGAGAGCCGCGACCCTCGTAGTTCGGTTCCCCGAGTTCCTTTTCAACGTCCCGCAGCCCCATCGCCGATAGGTCGACCTGGAAGGCCAACCGATCCGCGAGCGCCTCGGCCACGGCCTCGTCGTCCGCGCCCTCGTCGAGCAGCACCAGCCCGAACCGCGCCGGCTGCCGCCCCTGCAGCCCGTCGCGCTCCAGGCTGATCGAACCGGTATCGAGCGCGGCGCAGAGCCGGGCGACGGTGCCAGGCGAGAGCCGCTCGGCCATCGGCACCACAACGATTCCGCCATCGGCCTCGGCCAGCAAGCCGCTCTGTGAGACCGGACGGCCGGCACGCAACGTCGCGGCGAGGTCGAGCCCACCAAGCAGGCGGTCATCGGCGATGCTCGCCGGCATGCGGCGGAGGGGCGTGCCCGCGGGAAGCGCGCTTCGGAGAAGGTCGAGCCAGCGCTCCCGGACCGGGCCGGCCCGTGCGCGAAGGACGACCCCGCCGCATCCATGCGGGTCGGCGGCTAGCAGCGCGGCGACGCGCAGGGCGTCGAGCCAGCCGCTCACGTCGAAAACACCTCCGCCACTGCTCGCGCCACACGCGCAGTGGAGCCGGATTCATCGAGGGGGTTGCGGCGCAGGCGGTGGCGGAGCGCGCTCGGGGCGATGCGCTTGATGTGGTCGTCCGTGACCGCCCTGTCCCCGTCGAGGGCGGCGAGCGCGCGAGCGGTGCGCATAAGGGTGAGTTCGCCACGCAGGCCATCGGTGCCAAGCGCCAGGCAAAGCCGCGTCGCGCTCTCCAGGGCCGCATCCGGCACCGCCACCGCGCCGAGCCGCTCGCGCGCCCTGGTGATCCGCTTCTGCGTCGCCTTCTCGGCCTTGGCGTGGGCCTCACAGAACCCTTCCGGATCGCGCTCGAAGGCGTCGCGACGGCGCACGACCTCGATGCGGGTCTTGATCTCGGTCGGCGTCGTCACCTCGCAGGCGAGGCCGAAACGGTCGAGGAGTTGCGGGCGCAGCTCGCCCTCCTCCGGGTTGCCGGAGCCGACGAGCACGAACTTCGCCGGATGGCGCAAGCTCAGGCCCTCGCGCTCGACGGTGTTGACGCCCGAGGCCGCCACGTCGAGCAGCAGGTCGACGAGGTGGTCCTCCAGCAGGTTGACCTCGTCGATGTAGAGGAAGCCGCGATTGGCGCGGGCCAGCAGCCCCGGCTCGAACGCCTTTTCGCCGAGGCTCAGCGCCCGCTCCAGATCGAGCGCGCCGACGACGCGGTCCTCCGTCGCCCCGAGCGGCAGGTCGACCACCGGCACCGGGATCTCGACCGCCTTTTTCGGGCGCGGATGCGTGGCGCAATGCGGACAGGCCTGCGCCGGGCTGTCGGGATCGCAGGCATAGGGGCAGCCGGCGACAGTGCGCATCTTCGGCAGCAGGGCGGCGAGCGCGCGGATCGCGGTCGACTTGCCGGTGCCGCGATCGCCGAACACGAGCACGCCGCCGACGCTCGGGTCCACCGCCGCGATCAGCAGCGCCTGACGCATCTCGTCCTGGCCGACGATGGCGGAGAAGGGGAAGGTGGGCACGCTGGACGCGTGCCTGACGCCCTCATTGCGAGGCGCCGCCGAAGCAATCCAGGAGCGCTCGGGCGATCCGGAGCCGTCTCTGGATGGCTTCGCTTCGCTCTCAATGACGTGTGGGTCTTCGAACATCGCGCTTCGAGTCCCTCCGGTGAAATCCCACTTCGTCATTCCGGGGCTCGCCAGAGGCGAGAACCCGGAATCCAGAACCTCGGTCGATCTAGTCCTGGCTCCGTCAGCGGCTCTGGATTCCGGGTTCCGCTGCTCGGCCCCGGAATGACGGGGTGGGCTAGCTCGCTATTCCGCCGCCTCCTGCCTGACGCCCATCCGCGCCCAGATCGTGCTCAGTGCATCCACCAGATGCGCGATATCCGCATCCGTATGCAGCGGGCCGGGCGTGATCCGCAGGCGCTCGGTCCCACGCGGCACGGTCGGGTAGTTGATCGGCTGGACATAGATGCCGAACTCGTCGAGCAGGGTGTCGGAGATCGCCTTGCAGAGCACGGGATCGCAGACCATCACCGGCACGATATGCGAGGTGTTGGGCATGTAGGGGATGCCGGCCGCGTCGAGGGCACGGCGCACATGCGCGACGCGGTCCTGGTGGCGGGCACGCTCGGCGCTCGACCCCTTGAGATGGCGGATGCTCGCCGCCGCGCCGGCCGCCACCGCCGGCGGCAGCGAGGTGGTGAAGATGAAGCCCGAGGCGAAGCTGCGCACGAAGTCGCAGAGCTTTTCCGAAGCCGTGATGTAGCCGCCATGGACGGCAAAGGCCTTGCCGAGCGTGCCCTCGATCACGTCGAGCCGGTGGGCGAGGCCCATGCGCTCGGAGATGCCGCCGCCGCGCGCGCCGTAGAGGCCGACCGCGTGGACCTCATCGAGATAGGTCAGCGCGCCGTGCTTCTCGGCGACGTCGCAGATCTCGTCGATCGGCGCGATGTCGCCATCCATCGAATACACCGACTCGAAGGCGACGAGCTTCGCGCGGCCCGGCTCGATCAGCGAGAGCTTGCGGTCGAGATCCTCCGGGTCGTTATGGCGAAAAATCTGTCGCTCGGCGCGGGAGGAGCGGATGCCCTCGATCATCGAGGCGTGGTTCTCGGAATCCGAAAAGATCACGCAGCCGGGCAGCTTCGAGCCGAGCGTTCCGAGGGCGGCCCAGTTCGAGACGTAGCCGGAGGTGAAGATCAGCGCGGCCTCCTTGTCGTGGAGGTCGGCGAGCTCGCGCTCCAGCAGCACGTGGTAGTGGTTGGTGCCGGAGATGTTGCGGGTGCCGCCGGCGCCGGCGCCGCAGCGGTCGAGCGCCTCGTGCATGGCGTTCAGCACCTTGGGGTGCTGGCCCATGCCGAGATAGTCGTTCGAGCACCAGACCGTGACCTCGCGCTCGCCGGCCGACGTGTGATGCGTCGCGCGCGGGAAGCCGCCGCGGTGCCGCTCCAGATCGGTAAAGACGCGGTAGCGTCCCTCGCGATGGAGGCCGTCGAGCTCGGCGCCGAAGAACGCTTCGTAATCCATGCCGTCCTCCCGAATGGCGGGTGTTGTCCCCGCCTGGTCCTGTCGAAATCAGTCGTGCGGGTTCACCGCGCTATCCTTGGTCTCGATCGCGATGGGGGTGACCTTGCCCGGCAGGCTCCATTGCCAGAGCGCGGCCGAGGGCAGCGGCAGCATCAGGAACCAGTGTTCCAGCACCGCCAAGGCCGTGAGGCTCGCGAGCAGCGTGTATCCGACGAGCTCGTGCGCCAAGGTCTCGTCCGAGAGCGTCGCCCGGGCCATCAGCGCAGCGGCGATGGTGCCGAGGCTCACCGAGAACGGAAACAGCAGGTTCATCGGCCGCTTGGCGAGGTAGCCGGCGAGATAACCCAGATGCGGTGGCAGCAGCTCCGCGTTGAGGTTACGCACGCCGAGGAAGAGGTTGAGCCGGGCCGAGGCGTTCATCAGCACCAGGGTCGCGTAGGTGCAGAGCGCGAAATGGTTCGGCTGGCCCCAGACCAGAACGAGGATGGCGAGCCCGCCCAGCACGATCGCGAATTCGTGCCAGAGGCTGGTGCCGAGCGCCGCGAAGAACTTTTCGGATTTCGAGAGATGCGGCGGGCAGGCCTCCGGCCTCGGGCCGGAGATGAAGCCCATGTAGTAGCTCATCTCCTGCCAGCCCCAGACCAGCACGGCCGCAGTGAAGGCGGTGTAGACGCCGCTCTCGGACGCATCCCGCGCGCTCGTGCCGATCGCCCAGAGGGCGACGGCGAGCACGATGGTCCCCCCGGCCATGCTCCAGCGGTGGGTCTTCCGCGGCAGATGATCCAGCAAGAGGATCACCCCCGTGGAGAACCACCAGAGCAGAACCGCGTAAAAAGCCGGGGCGGCGTAGACGGCCATCCGCGCCCTACCAGACCGGCTGCAGGCGGATGTCGGCCGGCATCTGGTGCCCTTTTACCGGCAGGAGATAAAGCCGCGCGAATGTGACCGCCGCGACGAGGCTGTGGCCGACCTGTCTGAGCTTGCCCCCGATCCCGCCCTCGGCCTTCGCCTCGGCGATCCTGCGCGAGCAGTCGAGCAGCTTGTCGAGGCCTTCCTTGAACCGCGGATTGTCGATGTCGAGGGTGATCGGGAAGGTCTGCTTCGAGATCTCCGAGGTGATGCGGAAGACCGTGAAGTCGTAATCCGTCGGCGTGACGCCGAGCGCCTTGTGGAAGGCCGGGCGGCAATGGTCGCGCACGTACATCGTCGCGTAGACCGCGAGCAGGAAGAAGCGGATCCAGTAGACGTTCACGCCCTCGGTCAGCTTCGGGTTCGCCCGCATCAGCAGGGCGAAGGCCTCGCCGTGGCGGAACTCGTCGTTGCACCACAGCTCGAACCACTTGAAGATCGGGTGGATGCGCCGCTCGGGGTGCCGCTCCAGCTCACGGAAGATGGTGATGTAGCGGGCGTAGCCGATCTTTTCCGAGAGATACGTCGCGTAGAAGATGAACTTCGGCCGGAAGAAGGTGTATTTCTTGGTCTTCGTCAGGAAGCCCAAGTCGACGCCGATCCCGAAATCTTTCAGTGAGTCGTTGATGAAGCCGGCATGGCGCGCCTCGTCCCGGCTCATGAAGCCGAACAGCTCCTTGATGTCCTTGTTCTTCGCGCGCTTGCGCATCTCGGCGTAGAGCACGCAGCCCGAGAACTCGGCGGTGATCGACGAGACCAGGAAGTCGAGGAATTCCTTGCGGAGTTCCGGGTCCATCGCGTCGAGATCGCAGTCGAAGGCGCCGTCGCGGATGAAGTGGCGCTTGTTCGGGTCGGAGCGCAGCTCGGCGATGAGCTTGTCCCATTCGGCGCGCACCGGCTCGACATTGGTGCGGTCGAGCTCGTCGAAATCGGTGGTGTAGAAGCGGGGCGACAGGAAGGTCGTCTCCTGCGCCGAGCGCGTCGAGTCGTTGACCGGGTGCTTCGGCGCGGGACCCACGGCGATCGGGGGCTGGACAGGTGCGTTCACAGCGTCCTCCTCTCGGAAAAGCTCACTTCGTAGAGTTCGGTCAGTTCGAGATGCGCGATCAGCTTGGTCCAGGCGCGCTCGAGCTTGCCGGCGCGGGTCACAGTGGCCTGGCGCCGGACGGTGATGGTCTCGCCGAAGGGCGGCAGGCTCGGCGCGTCGTGCACGCGGACCTCGTCGCCGGGCTCGATGTCGAAGCCGGCATCGAGGGTGACATGCGCGTGCAGGCTCTCGGCCGTGTGCTCGATCTCGACGGTGCAGGGCACCTCGACGGTAGATTTCTCGATCCAGCTCATGGGGTCACCCCGTTCTCGCCGGGCAGGAGGCGGGCGAAGGCCAGCGCATTGGGCCGGCCGAAGGCCTCCAACGGAATCTTGCGGCCGGTGGCATCGTCGTCGAGGGAGAGCGTGCCGTTGTCGTAATGGGTCAGCTTGAACGGGGTCTCGCGTCCGAGCCCGGCGCGCTGGCGCGCCTGGGCGAGGCCGCGCATCGTGGCGCGCATGAAGTTGTCCTCGCCGGGATGGATCGTGAGCAGCAGCCGGTCGCTTCCGGCGTCACGCATGGCGATCGAGCCGTCGGGCTGGTCCGCCACGCGGAAGGCGACGCTGGAAACGGTGCCGGCGGGCGGAAGCTGGGTCAGCCCGAGGCTCTCGCTGCGGCCGACCCAGACAACGAGCAGGCAGAACCCCATGAGGGCGCCGGCCCCGATCATCGCCGCCAGCGGCAGGGACGGTCTCGACGCGGAATCGGTCATCGCCGCCTCCCCTGCCCGTCACCGCGCGCCGGCCGCGACGAGCGCGCCCTGGCGATCCGCAGCGCGTTGCCGCGCCTTGATGACCGGGATCGCCGCATCGGCCTGGCCGGCATAGGCAGCGAGCGCCCGCGCCAGGAGGGCCGCGACCGTCTCGGCCTCCGGAACCGAGCGCAGCATCGGCTCAGGCTGCGTGACGCGCCAAGGCCGGGCATGCGGCCAGAGGTGGAGATAGGCCACCCGCTCGCCCGCCTGCAGCTGGACCGGGATGTCGCCGGAGCCGTCCGCGAAGACGCGGAGCCCGGCCCCCTCGGTCATGGCGAAGGGCAGGTTCAGGGTGATCGGCAGCGCGATGCCGACCCGCATCACGATCCGCCGGTCGGTGATGGTGTAGACCGTGGTGCGGTGGACCAGCCAGGAGAACAGGGCGAGCAGCGCCAAGCCGCCCGCTCCGATCGCCAGCGTCGGCAGGGCCACGCCGAGGGCCGACAGGTAGGAGCCGTCCGAGGCGGCGAGGCCGCCGAAGACCAGCGCAGCGAGGGCGAACCACGCCGCCACGAGGCGGGCATGGAAGATCCGCATCGCCGCGCCGGCGATGGTGGGCGCACCCTGCCAGAGGATGCGTTCGCCGGTCGGGAGCGGCTCCGGCAGGCCGCGGGGGCAGAAGGGCTCTGGTTTGGTCACAGCATCGGCTCCGCGCGGTAGGGCGTGGCGTAGAGCGTGCCTGCGCCGAAATAGGCGACGATCCGCTCTTCCTCCTGGAGAGTGACCGAGTCCGGATCGGCCATGCCCGGGATGCCGGCGAATTGCTCGGCGAGGAGCGCCTCGGACTTCACGGTCTTCGACAGCCGCCCGACCTTGCAGAAGGTCGCCGGCATGAGGACGTGCTTGCCGCCCGCGCCGAGCTCGACCTCGTAGTAGCGCACCAGGCATTCGCCCCGGTCGATCCAGACGTCGCTGACGGTGCCGGCGACCTGTCGGTCCGCTCCGAACACGGTCATGCCGATCGGGTTGGGGCCATCCTCGTGGACCACGAAGTGATCGGCCACGCGCAGCGGCACGATGCGGTTCTGGCCGTCAAAGGTCTTGTCGTGCTCGTTGTCCCGGTTGGCCCAGGAGCCGGGCCCGACGCGATCGGTCAGCGGGTTACCGGTCGGGTCGTAGGGTGCGCCGGGCCAGGGCTCGCGCTTCTGGCTCGCCACGTCGGTGTCGTAGGCCGGGTCGGGCGCCGGAGCGAACTTCGTGATGCCGTTCGAGAGGTGGAAGGCCTTGGCACGCGGGATCAGGACGGGATCGACGGTCTTGAGCCGCCCGAAGGCCTCGGCCTCCAGCGGGTAGCCCTCCCGGCGATCTTCGCGGCGCAGCCAGAACACGAGGCCCGCGAAGAAGATCCAGAACGCGTAGAGCGTGACCTGGGCCACGTCGATGTAGCCGGTGATTTCGCCTCTGGGCAGCATGGTCGTTCTCCCGAAGGTTCAGGTTGGCTGGTTGACGAGGCTTTTGGGCGTGAGCGGGCGGGCGCGTCCCTCGTCAGGGCGCGTCACCCGGGTTCCCTCTCGAACCAGCGGCCCGATCGCGACGAGCGTCGCGAACAGGAAGGCGATCTCGATGTGGTAGACGATGAGGTAGCCGATGGCCGGCTCGTTCATGCCCTCGCCGAGGATGCCGGACTGGGCCACTGCCCCGCCGATGTCGCGCAGGATGCCGCTGGCGGCGATGGCGAGGCCCGCGGCACTGGCCTGCACCGCGCCCCAGGCGCCGAGCGCGAGGCCCGTATCCTCCGGGCCGGCCTTGGCCATGGAGGCGGTGAGCGTGCCATGGGCGAAAAGGCCTCCGCCGAGTCCGATCAGCGTCACGCCCGCGGCGAAGAGCCGGGCCGAGTCGAGCGGTGCCGCGAAGATCACGGCCGAGAAGGCTGCGATGCCGATGACCGCACCGGATGCGGCCACCCGAAATGCATCGCCGCCTCGGTTCAGCCAGCGTGCCGCCGCCATCAGCCCGAGGCCGCCGCCGGCCGCCAGCATGGCGGTGAGCGCCGTGGTCTGGCCGACGGTGAGTTTCAGGATCTGGCCGCCGTAGGGTTCGAGCAGGATGTCCTGCATCGAGAACCCAGCCGTGCCGAGACCGATCGCGAGGAGCCGCCGTCGCGCGGTGCGCTCTCCGGCATAGGCGCGCCAGGACTGCGAGAAGCTCGCGCGCGGCTGCCGCTTGTCGGTGAGATGCGGGTCGCGCGGCTCCTGCTTCCAGAGGGCGATGCCGTTGAGCACGATGGTGACGAGGGCCGCGCCCT
This sequence comes from Methylobacterium sp. C25, assembly GCF_021352225.1. Taxonomy (GTDB): domain Bacteria; phylum Pseudomonadota; class Alphaproteobacteria; order Rhizobiales; family Beijerinckiaceae; genus Methylobacterium. The sequence goes on from NZ_JAAUVI010000010.1 coordinate 49,586, forward strand.
GGATCACCTGGATCAGCCGGACGGGAGAGAAGTTCGCGAGCAGCGCCCCGAACAGCAGGGCGCTCACCACCATGCCGGCCAGCAGCGCCGCGCAGAGCAGGGCCACGACCTTGGGCCGGGCATGCGCCGGGGCGAGATCGGTGGCCAGCGCCAGCCCCACCGTCTGCGTCGTGTGGAGTCCGGCCCCGACGAGCAGGAACGCCAAAGCCGCCGCGACATGCCCGACCCAGTGCGGCCCAGTGGTGTCGCCCGACAGGATCAGCAGGGCGAAGGGCATGATCGCGAGGCCGCCGAATTGCAGCAGCGTGCCGAACCAGATGTAGGGAACCCGCCGCCAGCCCAGCACCGAGCGATGCGTATCCGAGCGGAAGCCGACGATGGCGCGCAGCGGCGCGAAGATCAGAGGCAGTGAGAGCATCACCGCGACGATCCAGGCCGGCACCTCCAGCTCGACGATCATCACCCGGTTCAGCGTGCCGATCAGCAGCACCGCCGCCATGCCGACGGTGGCCTGGAACAGCGCCAGCCGCAGCAACCGGCCGAGCGGCAGCTCGACGGTCGCCGCATCCGCGAAGGGCAGGATCGACGGGCCGATGCGCAGGAGGGCCTGCGTGATGGCGAGACCGGTCTTCACGGGCGACCCCCTCCCCCCTCTGCGGGGGAGGGTGGCCCCTGCGTCAGCAGGGGTCGGGAGAGGGGTGCGCCCTGTCCGGAGAGGTCGTTCCCCTCTCCCGACCCGCTTCGCGGGCCACCCTCTCCCGCAGAGGGGCGAGAGTTGACGCGCATCAGCTCGAAAGCATGCGAGAGATAGAACCCGCTGTTGATCCGCTGCGTCCGGCCGACTCCGAACCCCTGCAGCACCGGCTCGCGACCGATCCGGCGACGCAACGCGCCCTCGGTCACCGGCACGATGGCCGGCGAGCGGTCGTTCTTCGGGAAGAGCTGCCCGGCCGCATGCATCAGCGTCAGCAGCACGGTGCGCGGCGCGACCGTGAACAGGATCGCCCCGTCCGTACGCAGCGCCAGCTCGGCCAGCGCGCGGACGATGTCCGGCGTCTGGTAGTGGATCAACGAATCCATCGCGACGACGTGGTCGAACCGGCCGAGCCACGGGTCGAGCATGTCGCCGACGCGGAAATCGATCGAGCCGGGGCCGTCGATCGCCGGCAGGCGCTCCTGCGCGAGGCCGATCAGCGTCGGCGAGACGTCGATCGCCACCACCTCGGCACCGCGCCGGGCCGCCTCGACGGCGAGCGCACCGGTGCCGCAGCCGGCGTCGAGCAGGCGCTTGCCGGTCATGTCCGCCGGAAGCCAGTCGAGCAGGGTCGCGCGCATCGCGTCACGGCCAGCCCGCACCGTCGCCCGGATCTTCGAGACCGGGGCGTCGGAGGTCAGGCGCGACCAGGCCTCGACCGCAGTGCGGTCGAAATAGGTGGTCAGGGCCTCGCGGCGGGCGGCGTAGCTGCTCATCAGTCGAATCCGAGGAATTCGAAGAGGTCGCGGTCCTTCATCGGTGTCGCCAGGCACGGCTCGCCTCCGGCCCAGAGCGTCTCGGCGAGCTGCATGTATTCGGCGGTCACCGCCCGCAGCTCCGGCGAGTCCTCCATCTCGAACAAGGTCGACTTCTTCAGGCGCGAGCGCCGCACGATGTCGAGGTCCGGGAAATGGGCGACGCGCTTGAGGCCCACGGCCTCGTTGAAGCGGTCGATCTCGTCGGTCTTGGCCGAACGGTTGGCGATGACGCCGCCGAGCCGCACGTCGTAGTTCTTCGCCTTCGAATGGATCGCCGCGACGATGCGGTTCATCGCGAAGATCGAGTCGAAATCGTTGGCAGTGACGATCAGCGCCCGGTCGGCATGCTGGAGCGGAGAGGCGAAGCCGCCGCAGACCACGTCGCCGAGCACGTCGAAGATCACCACGTCGGTGTCTTCGAGGAGGTGATGCTCCTTGAGGAGCTTCACCGTCTGGCCGACGACGTAGCCGCCGCAGCCGGTGCCGGCCGGCGGGCCGCCCGCCTCGACGCACATCACGCCGTTATAACCCTCGACGACGAAGTCCTCGACGCGCAGTTCCTCCGAGTGGAAGGACACGGATTCGAGGGCGTCGATCACCGTGGGCGCGAGGCGCTTGGTGAGCGTGAAGGTGGAGTCGTGCTTCGGGTCGCAGCCGATCTGCAGCACGCGCTTGCCGAGCTTCGAGAAGGCGACGGACAGGTTCGACGAGGTCGTCGACTTGCCGATGCCGCCCTTGCCGTAGATCGCGAAGACCTTGGCCGTCTCGATCCGATCGTTCGGATCGAGCTGGACCTGGAGGCTGCCCTCCTCCTTGCGCGCGACGACCGGGTTTCGGATCGCGATGTTCATGCGGCCACTCCTGCGGTGATGCCGGTGGTGATGCCCTCGAGGCGGTCTTCGAGCTCCTCCTCGGCGCGGTCGAGGGCGTCGCGGGTCTCGGAATCGGGGGTCCAGAAGCCCCGGCGATGGGCCTCGATCAGGCGTTGCGCGACCTTGGCGGAGGCAGTCGGGTTGAGTGCGGCCATGCGCTCGCGCATCTCGGCGTCGAGCACGTAGGTTTCGGTGATGCGCTGGTAGACCCAGGGAGCCACCGCCCCGGAGGTCGCCGACCAGCCCATCGTGTTGGTGAGATGCGCCTCGATCTGGCGCACGCCCTCGTAGCCGTGGCCGAGCATGCCCTCGGTCCATTTCGGGTTGAGCATGCGGGTGCGGGTTTCCAGCGACACTTGCTCCGAGAGCGAGCGCACGACGCCTTCGCCGCGGGTCTGGTCGCTGATGTAGATCGGCACGGCGTCGCCCTTGGCGCGCGCCACCGCCCGGCCCATGCCGCCGAGACCGTCGAAGTAGTGGTCGACGGAGGTAACGCCGACTTCGACCGAGTCGAGGTTCTGGTAGGCAAAGTCGACCTTGGCCAGCACGCTAGCCATCAGCGCACGCTGGGCGGCGGCCTTGCCGTCGCGGCCATAGGCAAAGCCCTTGCGGCGCGAGAAGGTCTCGCAGATTTCGTCCTCGTCCTGCCAGCGGCCGGATTCGACGAGCTGGTTGACGTTGGCGCCGTAGGCTCCTTCTGCATTCGAGAAGACCCGCAAGGCCGCCGTCTCGATGTCCAAGCCGTGCTCGGCCTGGTGGGCCAGGGCGTGTTTGCGGACGAAGTTCTGCTCGACCGGCTCATCGGCGGTGGCGGCGAGGAAGGAGGCCTCGGCCAGCAGCTTGGTCTGCAGCGGCAGCAGATCGCGAAAGATGCCGGAGAGGGTGACGACCACGTCGATGCGCGGGCGACCGAGCGTGTCGAGCGGGATCAGGCTCGCCCCGCAGAGCCGGCCATAGCCGTCGAAGCGCGGCTCCGCGCCAATCAGCGCCAGCGCCTGGGCGATGGGGCCGCCCTCGCTCTTCAGGTTGTCCGTCCCCCAGAGAACGATGGCGATGCTCTCGGGGAGCATCGCGCCCTCGTCGCGATAGCGGGCGAGGATGCGCTCGGCCTGCCGCCGTCCGTCGGACACCGCGAAGGTCGAGGGCAGCCGGTAAGGGTCGAAGCCGTGGATGTTGCGCCCGGTCGGCAGCACGGCCGGGTTCCTCAGCAGGTCCCCGCCCGCCACGGGGGCGATGAAGCGGCCATCCAGCGCCTTGAGCAGGGCCGGAAGCTCGTGGTCCCGCGCCAGCAGCGCATCGGTCTCGCGCAACTGCGCGAAGGCGGCGCGGTGGGTTTCGTCGGCGGTCAATCCAGCAGCCAAGAGCGCTCGATCGATGGGCTCTCCTCCGACGAGGACCGCGATGCCGGCGCGTTCCGGCGCCAGCCCGTGCGAGGCCTCGGCCAGCGCGAGCAGCAGGTCGATTCGCTCCTCGGCGGGCGTGCCCTCTCCCACCACGTGCATGCCGTGCGGGATCAGCGTGTGCTCCAGCTCAGAAACAGCGCGCCCGAGCGTAAAAACCTTGTCGGCGAGATCGCCCGCCCAGACCGGCTCGGCGGGGACGAGATCGAGCGCGGCGGCCTGGACCTGGATCAACTCGGCGAGATCCTGGCGCTCACCCTCGGCTTCCGGCTCAAGGGCGCGCCAGCGCTCGATCGAACCCTTGAGGTCGATCAGCCCGCGATAGAGCCCCGCCTGGGCGAGGCTCGGCGTCAGGTAGCTCACCATGGTCGCCGCCGAGCGCCGCTTTGCGATCATCCCCTCGGAGGGGTTGTTGGCCGCGTAGAGGTAAATGTTGGGCAGCGGCCCGATCAGCCGCTCGGGCCAGCAGGTATCCGATAGGCCGGTCTGTTTGCCGGGCATGAATTCGAGCGCGCCGTGCATGCCGAAATGCAGCACGGCATCGGCACCGAAATCTTCGCGCAGGTAGCGGTAGAATGCACAAAACGCGTGCGTGGGTGCGAATCCGCGCTCGAACAGAAGCCGCATCGGATCGCCCTCGTAGCCGAAGCCCGGCTGCACTCCGACGAAGACGTTTCCGAGCTGCACGCCGAGGACGAAGAGCGACGAGCCGTTGCTGTTCTGGCGGCCCGGCGCCGGACCCCATTGCGCCTCGATCTCGGCGAGATGCTGCTCGCGGCGAACATGCTCGTCGGCCGGAATGCGGTGGTGGACGTTGGCAGGCGTGCCGAAGCGGGCGGCATTTCCGGCGAGGACTGCGTTCCGCAGGTCGTCGACGGTCCCCGGAACCTCGACGTCGTAGCCCGCAGCCTTCAGCCCCTTCAGCGTGTTGTGCAGCGACTGGTACACCGAGAGGAAGGCCGCCGTGCCGATCGAGCCGGCATTCGGCGGGAAGCCGAACAGCACGATCGCGATCTTCCGCTCGGCCAAAGCCTTGCGGCGCAGGCCGACCAGCCGCTCGACCCGGGCCGCGAGCCGATCCGCCCGCTCGGGATGGGCGCGCATGTCCCGCGCCGTCTCGCCGCTCGACGCGCTGGAGCGTCCGCCGAACACCATCGGCGCGGTGGCGCCGTCGAGCTCCGGGATCGCCACCATCATGGTGGCCTCAACCGGCGAGAGCCCACGATCCGAGGCCTCCCACTGCTCGATCGTCTGGAATTCGAGGGCGTGCGCGGCGAGGTAGGGCACGTCGAGCCCTTGCAGCGTCGCCTCGGCCGCCGCCGCATCGTTGTAGGCGGGGCCGCCGACCAGCGAGAACCCGGTGAGAGAGACCACCGCGTCCACGACCGGGCGCCCGTCGCGTTTGAAGAAGGCGTCCACCGCGGGGCGGTTGTCGAGGCCGCTGGCGAAGGCCGGCACCACCGACAGGCCGCGGGCTTCGAGGGCCGAGATCACCCCATCGTAATGCGCGGTGTTTCCGGCGAGCACGTAGGAGCGCATCACCAGCAGCCCGACACGACCCTTGGCGGTCACAGGCGCCGGCAACCGAGACGCATCCTCACCGATCCGCCCCTTCAGGCGCGGATGGTACAGGCCCGTCTCCGGGTAGCTCAGCGGCGGCTGGGCGCCGGCCGCTTCGCGCCAGACCTCGCGCGGCCCGGCTGCATAGCGGCCGACCAGGAAGCGGATGAGGTTCGCGATGTTCTCGTCCGAGCCCGACAGCCAGTATTGCAGGGTCAAAAAATAGGCGCGTAGGTCCTGCGCCTTGCCGGGGATGAAACGCAGGATCTTCGGCAGCTTGCGGATCAGCGCCATCTGCTTGGCGCCGTTGCCCTGCGCACCGGGCTTGCCGCGCAGCCTCTTCAGGAAGTCGAGGGCGCCGCGCGTGGTCCCGTCCATGTTGAGACGGTTCATGCGCGTGGTCTTGACGATCTCGGAGGCCGAGAGCGCGCCGATCATGGCATCGCACTGACCGCGCCGTGCCAGTAGGGCCGGCAGGATCGCCTTCACGTGCTCGTCGATGAAGAGCATGGCCGAGAAGATGATGTCGGCCCGCGCGATGTCGGCCTTGCAGGCCTCCAGCGCGGAGGGGTTCGTGTCCCATTCGGCGGCGGCGTGGAAATCGATCACCAGTCCCGGCATCTCGTCGCGCAGCCGCAGACGGCCGCGTTCGAGCGCGCTCGCCATGTGGTTGTCCATCGTCACCAGGACGATGCGGAGCGTCGGGCGCTCAGCGGCCGAAATGCGCTTTGGCATCGTACAGGGTCTCGAGGGTGATGAGCGGGAGCTGCCGCTCACGGGCGAAGCGCTCGGTGTTCGCGCGCGCCTTGCCGCGCACGAAGAACGGGATTTTTTTCAGCTCCTTTTCGGCTTCGGGTGCCCAAGGGGCGACGAGGATCACCTCCTCTGCTTTTCCACCCGGAACCTCAGGATGAGGTTCTGGTTGGGAGGACGCTGCAGCGCCGTGCCGCGTCAGATGCGACGGCGCGGCGCCGTCGTGGAATTCCGGGTCTTCCCGGAACATGCCGAGCAGGTGCTCTTCGAGCCCCATCATCAGCGGATGCACCCAGGTGTCGAACAGGACGTTGGCGCCCTCGAAACCCATCTGCGGCGAGTGGCGGGCCGGGAAATCCTGGACGTGGATCGGCGCCGAGATCACCGCGCAGGGCACGGCGAGCCGCTTCGCGATGTGGCGCTCCATCTGCGTGCCGAGGACCAGCTCCGGCGCGGCCGCCTGGATCGCCGCCTCGACGTCCAGGTAGTCGTCGGTGATCAGCGCCTCGATGCCGTGCTCGGCGGCCTCGGCCCGGATCTCGCGGGCGAATTCGCGGGTATAGGTGCCGAGGCCGACGACCTTGAAACCGAGCTCGGTTGCGGCGATCCGAGCGGCGGCGAGCGCATGGGTGGCATCGCCGAAAATGAAGACGCGCTTGCCGGTCAGGTAAGTCGAGTCGACCGAGCGCGAGTACCAGGGCAGCCGCGAGGGCGCGCCGGCAAGCACCGACGCCGGGTCGACGCCCGCCAGCTCGGCGACGGCGTCGATGAAGCGGTCGGTCGCCTTCACCCCGATCGGCACGATCTCAGTGAAGGGCTGGGCGAAGGTCTTCTGGAGGTACTGCGCCGCGCTTCGTGCGATCTCCGGATAGAGCACCACGTTGAAATCCGCCGCGCCGAGCCTCACGAGGTCGGATGGCGTCGCGCCCATCGGCGCCACTACGTTCACGTCGATGCCGAGGGCGGCGAGCAGCTTGCGGATCTCGATGACGTCGTCACGATGGCGAAAACCGAGGGCTGTCGGCCCCAGGATGTTGCACAGCGGACGGCGCCCTTCGCGCGGTGCGCGGTCGGCGGGCTGTCCGGCCAACGCACGGACAAGACGGTAGAAGGTCTCGGAGGCGCCCCAGTTCTCCTTCTTCTGGTAGGCCGGCAACTCAAGCGGGATCACCGGGATCGGCAGGTCGAGTGCCTTGGCGAGGCCGCCGGGATCGTCCTGGATCAGTTCGGCCGTGCAGGAGGCGCCGACGATCATCGCCTGCGGCTGGAAGCGCTCGTAGGCCTGCGCGACGGCGTTCTTGAAGATCTCGGCGGTGTCGCGCCCGAGGTCCTGCGCCTGGAAGGTCGTGTAGGTGACGGGCGGCCGCGCATCACGCCGCTCGATCATCGTGAAAAGCAGGTCGGCATAGGTGTCGCCCTGCGGCGCGTGCAGGACGTAGTGCAAGCCCTTCATCGCGGTGGCGATGCGCATGGCGCCGATGTGGGGCGGGCCCTCGTAGGTCCAGACGGTGAGCTGCATCGCGTCAGACCTCCAGCCGCGTCCGCCGCACGAGCGGACGGCAGAAGAGTTCGGCGAGGTCACCGGCCTGGTCGTAGCCCTGGATCGGCGTGAAGAGCAGCTCGATCGACCACTTCGTCGATAGCCCTTCCGCTTCTAGCGGGTTGGCGAGGCCGAGGCCGCAGACCGTGAGGTCGGGCCGCGCCTCGCGGCAGCGGTCCATCTGGTCGTCGAGGCACTGGCCCTCGTTGACGACCGTGCCGCGCGGCAGCAGCTCGAGCTCATCGGCGAGATGGGCGCGGTGCAAATAGGGCGTGCCGACCTCGATCAGCTCGGCTTCCATCTCGCGCGAGAGGAAGCGGGCGAGCGGCACTTCGAGCTGCGAGTCGGGGAAGAAGAAGACGCGCCTGCCCGACAGCTGCTCCTGATATGGCGCAAGGGCCCGGCGCGCCCGCTTCTGGCCTGGTGCGACGACCGCGGCGAAAAGCAGTGGGTCGACGCCGAAGGATTCGGCGGCAGCGTGCAGCCAGCGGGTCGTACCCTCTGCGCCCAGCGGGAACGGTGCTGAGATGCGCCGGGCGCCGCGCTCTTCCAGCGCGCGCGCGGTGTCGGTGAGAAAGGGCTGGGCCAGCAGGTAGCGGGTATTGCGACCCAATGCTGGCATCTCGCCCGAGCGGCGCGCCGGCAGGAAGCGCGCCGGAATGCCGAGCTCGGCGAAGAGCCGCGCAAACTGGTCCTCGACCAAGTCGGCGAGCGCCCCGACCACGAGAAGCGAGGAGGCGCTGTCCGCCGGCTCCACCGGGAGGTCGGGCACGAGCGAGGCGAGGCAGGCATCCTCGCCCTGGGTGAAGGTCGTTTCAATGCCGGAACCCGAATAGCTGAGCACGCGCACGTCGGGCGACAGCGCCTTCGAAAGCCGCAGGGAGGCGCGACTCAGATCGAGCTTGATCACCTCCGACGGGCAGGAGCCGACGAGGAACAGCAGCTTGATGTCGGGCCGCCGCTCGATCAGTCGTCCGACGACCCGGTCGAGTTCCTCGTTCATGTCGGCGAGGCCGGCGAGGTCGCGCTCGTCGATGATCGCCGTGGCGAAGCGCGGTTCGGCGAAGATCATCACTCCGGCGGCCGACTGGATCAGATGCGCGCAGGTCCGTGAGCCAACGACGAGGAAGAACGCGTCCTGGATCTTTCGGTGCAGCCAAACGATTCCCGTCAGCCCGCAGAACACTGCGCGCTGGCCTTGCTCCTGACGGATCTCGATGCCGCAGCCCGCGGCGGCCGGGAGTGGCGCGTGGGCGTTCATCGCGCGCCCTCCGCGACCAAGGTCATGGAGGCAGGCTCGGACGAACCCTGCAGGCGCGCCGCGCGAAGCTTCAACAGAAACTGGCCGGCATTGACCAGGTAGGTCGCGTAGGCGGCGAGCGCGAGCAGAAGGAGTTCACGAGCGTCGAGCCAGCCGGTCGCAAGTGCTGCGAGATAGGCGGTGTGAAGCGCCAGCACGAGCATGCTGAACACGTCCTCCCAGAAGAAGGACGGAGCAAAAAGGTAGCGTCCGAAGACCTCCTTTTCCCAGATCGAGCCCGTCACCATGATCGCGTAGAGCGCGAGCGTCTTGACGACGACCGAAGTGTTGGCGGCGAGCAGGCCGTCGCCCGTGGCGAGCGTGCGCAGCACCAGGGTCAGGCTCACCAGGAAAATCAGAAATTGCACGGGGGCGAGAACGCCCTGGACGACAGTCCAGGAGGAGGCGTCACGGCGCTGTCGCTCGGCGCTCGTGTAGAGCGGTGGTGTCGGCTGGTCCTGATGGGGACCCATGCTTCCGCCCTCTTGCTCGCTCCGGGCCCCTCTCCACGAGACTGCCCTGACGAGGGGAAGCGTAAGTCCGAGTTTCGGCGAGTGTCAATCCAGCTTTACGTCAAAAGGCCATGACAATGGATGGGATTTCTTGAAATTAGACCATTGCCAAGTCGGCCGCGAGGCGTATCGTAACATGCACTAAAATTGGTCAAGCCGGAGTCGCGTACCGACCCAGAGCGTTCAGTCACGTTGACGGGATGGGAGATGCCGATGGGAGCTTGGAGGCATTTCGGCCAAGGCTTCGAACTGGACGCGACTCCCTTGGAGTGCGGCCCGTCTCCGGCGGCTGGCGTTTCTCCTGACCTCGTCTCCGATGAGGATGGTCTCTTCGTTCGCGGTGATCTCGCGCGCCTGATCGAGGGCGAGATCCTGCCGCGGCTGATGCTGGTCCACCAAGAGGCGGTCAGACCAAGTCGTCTCCTCGTTGAGCGCCGCCCGACTCCGGAGCAGATCGCAACCTTCAGTGCCCTGCTGCTCGATCCAGCTGCCGAGGACGTGACCGGCCATGTCGTCGCCCTGCTCGACGAAGGCTTGTCCCTCGACGGCTTGCTTCTCGAGTTACTTACTCCGGCCGCTCGCGATCTCGGAAGGATGTGGGAGGAGGACGAGTGCGACTTCGTCGACGTGACCGTCGCCGTCGGCCGGTTGCACGCGGTCGCACGCGAACTCTGCAGTAAGCTCGAGGACGGATCTTGGGGGGCGCATGGGCGCAGCATCTTGCTGGTGCCCTCCCCCGGCGAGACCCACACCTTTTGCCTTTCGATCGTCGCGAGTTTCTTTCGTGAGGCCGGCTGGGACGTAACGACCAGCGATACGGATCTGGGCCTCGACCTCCTGCGGGCCGAATGGTTCGACGTTGTGGGCGTGACCCTGTCCTGCGACGTGCTGTTGCCACGGCTGACGGATGCCGTTCGCGTCATGCGCACCGCTTCCTGCAATCGAAGTGTCCGCGTCATGGTTGGTGGCCCGCTTTTCGCCCGTCATCCCGAGCAGCTCAAAGCCTCGGGCGCCGACGCTATGGCGGTAGACGCGCGCATCGCCCCGAGAATCGCGGAAAGCTTGCTTGAAAAGCAGGCGCAAGCCTGCTGAAAGGACCCGTTCGACGCCGTCACGAGTTGGTGCACTTGACCTCGCTCGCGAGACCCATCCCGCATCGCCCTTCGGCCGCGATGCAGCACGTTGCCGGTCTCCTCGACAGTGAGGCCACCGGACTGCTGATTGCGGCCACGACGGACCTGTCGCTGGTTGTCGACGAACTGGGCATCATCCGCGACGCGGCCTTCAACGGCGAAGATTTCGGGGGAGAGGGCGTCGAGGCCTGGCTTGGGCGTCCGTGGATCGACACCGTGACGGTCGAGAGCCGCCCGAAGATCGAGGCCCTGCTGCGCGACGCCGCGCCGGGCTCCATCACGCGCTGGCGGCAGGTCAATCATCCGTCTCCGCGTGGGATCGATCTCCCGGTCCGTTACTCGACGATGCGCCCGAAGCTAGGGGGGCCGGTCATTGTCCTGGGCCGCGACCTCCGCTCAGTCTCGGCACTTCAGCTTCGACTCGCCGAAACTCAACAGGCCCTCGAGCGCGATTACGTTCGGCTTCGCGCAGCTGAGACTCGCTACAAGCTTCTTTTCCAGATCTCCGGCGAGCCCGTGCTCGTTGTCGATGCGGGCACGCGGCGCGTGACCGAGGTGAATCCCGCGGCAGCGCGGCGACTCGGTCGTGCTGCCAAGCGGGTGCTCGGGCAGGACGTGGTGGATCTCTTCGACCCGGCAAGTTCGCGCGACTTGCAAGTGGTGTTCGCCGGCTTGCGGGCGACCGGCCAGGCCGCCGACTTGACCGGTCGGCTCGCCGGCGGCCGCGGCGAGACCCGCATCTCAGCGTCGCTGTTCCGCGGCGAGGCCACGACCAGTGTGCTGTTGCGCCTCTCGCCCGACTCGCCCGCGACAGAGGCGAAGAGCGATCCGGCGCATGCGCTCGGCGTGATCGCCAAACTCCCCGAGGGCTTCGTCGTCACCGACACCTCGCGACGCATTCTCACGGCCAACGCCGCCTTCCTCGATCTCGTCCAGCTCGCCACCGAGGAGCAGGTGCGTGGCGAACCCTTGGAGCGCTGGCTCGGCCGCGAGGGTACCGAGGCTCAGGCGTTGTTCGCGACGCTCCAGGATCACGGCTCGGTCCGGCATTTCTCCACGGCGCTTCGCGGAGAGTATGGCTCGACGGAGGATGTCGAGGTGGCCGCGGTATCGGTCGCCAATGGCGAGCAGCCCTGCTTCGGTCTCACCATCCGCTCGATGCCTCGCCGCCCCAGTGCCGCAGCATCGGCCGGCACAGGGCTGCCGCGCTCCGTGGAGCAGATGACCGAACTGGTGGGCCGCGTCTCGATGAAGACCTTGGTTCGCGAGACAACGGACCTGATCGAGAAACTCTGCATCGAGGCAGCGTTGCGGATCACGCGCGACAACCGCGCCTCTGCCGCCGAGATGCTCGGGCTCAGCCGGCAGGGTCTTTACGCCAAGATGCGGCGCTATGGGATCGGCGACCTCGATCCGAGCGACCTCGAAGTCAACTGATCCAAATGCATGCATTATAATGCGATTTATCCGCATGAAATGCGACTTGCGTCCAGAGGTTGTTGCGGCCGCGTGAACGGGCAAGTGTAAACAAAACTTGACACACGATCCTCTGAAAATTTAGCCTCCGAGCCTGTCGAAGCCAGCTCGCGCAAGAACCAAGCGCCCGAGCCTCACGCCTGGAGAGCGCCCCCAATGCCGCCGCTCTCGTTCACTTGGTGGCAGATCTTCCGGCTCGGCCTCGTCCAGACGGCGCTGGGCGCGGTCGTCGTGATCATGACCTCGACGATCAACCGGGTGATGGTCGTTGAGTTGGCCCTGCCGGCCATGGTGCCAGGGGGGCTCGTTGCCCTTCACTACGCCGTCCAGATTCTGCGTCCACGCTGGGGTTACGGCTCGGACAGGGGCCGCCGCCGCACGCCCTGGATCGTCGGCGGCATGACCCTACTGGCGCTCGGCGGGTTCGGGGCCTCGGCTGCGACGGCCTTGTGCGAGACGAGCGTTGCGGCTGGGCTGACGCTCGCGGTGCTCTCCTTTCTCGCAGTCGGCATGGGTGCGGGCGCGGCCGGGACCTCGCTGCTCGTCCTGCTGGCAACCGGAGTGGACGATCGGCGGCGCGGGGCTGCCGCGACCGTGGTCTGGGTGATGATGATCGTCGGGTTCGCGGTCACTGCGCCGCTCGCCGGGCATTTCCTCGATCCGTTTTCGGGGATGCGGCTGATGGCGGTGTCCGGCACGGTCTCAGCAATCGCGCTCGTCGTTGCTGTGCTGGCCGTGACCGGCATCGAGCCCGCGCAACGTGCCCATCCATCTGGCACACCGGCGCACCACAAGACATTCTTCGAGGTGTTGGCGCGGGTCTGGGCGGAGCCGATCTCGCGCCGGTTCACGATCTTCATCTTCGTGTCGATGCTGGCCTACAGCGCGCAAGAGTTGATCCTCGAACCCTATGCCGGCCTGATCTTCGAGATGACGCCGGGAGCGACGACAAAGCTTTCGGGCCTCCAGCATGGTGGCGTCCTCGCCGGAATGCTGTTCGTGGCCGGCATCACTATGGGGATCGGTGGCCCGGTGTTGGGTTCGCTCAAGCTCTGGACTGCGGTCGGGTGCCTCGGCTCTGCCGTATCGCTGGCGATGATTGCGGTGGGCAGTTCGGTCGGGGCGGCTTTCCCGCTCCGCGAGTGCGTGTTCGCCCTCGGGCTCTCCAACGGCGTGTACGCGGTCGCCGCGATCGGCTCGATGATGGGGCTGGCAGGACGAGGCGGCGAGGCCGAACGGGGAACGCGCATGGGCGTCTGGGGCGCGGCGCAGGGCATCGCGTTTGGCGCGGGCGGCTTTCTCGGCACGATGGCTGTCGACCTCGCCCGGCTCGTAACCACCGATCTGACCGCTGCCTACGCTTCAGTCTTCGCGGGCGAGGCCTTCCTCTTCGTCGCCGCCGCCGTCATCGCCCTGCGGATCGAGCATGCGCCGGCGCGCGAGCGCCGCTCAAATCCGCTGACGCAGGCCGCGACGTTCCAACTCGATCCCGGCCTGGAAGCGAGGTAGCGCTATGTCCGAGCCCGCTGTCGAAGCCGAGATGTTCGATGTCGTCGTTGTCGGCGGCGGCCCGTCCGGCGCGACGGCAGCGACCGATCTGGCGCGCGCCGGCCGTCGCGTGCTGCTGCTGGACAAGGCAGGCCGGATCAAGCCCTGCGGCGGCGCGATCCCGCCCCGCCTCATCCGCGATTTCGCCATCCCCGACGAACTCCTGGTCGCCAAGATCCGTTCGGCCCGGATGATCGCGCCGAGTGACAAGCGCGTCGACATGCCGGTCGGCGACGGTTTCGTCGGCATGGTCGACCGCGAGCAGTTCGATCCCTGGCTGCGCGACCGTGCCGCCCTGGCGGGCGCCGAGCACCGCGAGGGTGTATTCGAGCGCATCAGCCGCGACGGGAATGGCCTTGCATCGGTCCACTACAGCGCCGGCAAGGGTGCCGAGCGGCGGCAGGCCGTCGTGCGAACCAGCCTCGTCATTGGTGCCGACGGCGCATGCTCACCGGTCGGGCGCGCCGAGATTCCCGGTCATGCGGCGATGCGCCAGGTCTTCGCCTATCACGAGATCGTCCGCCGCCCGGCTCAGGACGCCGATTACGAGGCGTCGCGCTGCGACGTCTATTACCAGGGCGCGCTCTCTCCGGATTTCTACGCCTGGGTCTTCCCGCACGGCGAAACGATCAGTGTCGGCACCGGGAGCGCTCGCAAGGGATTCTCGCTGCGCGGGGCGATCCGAGATCTGCGCCGCTCCTCCGGCCTCGCGGCCGGCGAGACCATCCGCCGCGAAGGTGCGCCGCTGCCGCTCAAGCCCCTCGACCGCTGGGACAACGGCCGCGACGTGCTGCTCACCGGTGATGCGGCGGGCATAGTCGCGCCTGCCTCCGGAGAAGGCATCTACTACGCGATGCTCGGCGGACGCCTGTCGGCGGAAGCCGCTGACGTTTTTCTGCGCACGGGCGACGTGAGGGCCCTGAGGCAGGCGCGGCGCCGGTTCATGAAGCTGCACGGCCGCGTGTTCTGGATCCTGCGCATGATGCAGTGGGTCTGGTACCGCAATGACTCCCTGCGCGAGCGCTTCGTCTCGATCTGCCGCGACAAGGACGTGCAGCAGCTGACCTGGGACAGCTACATGAACAAGGAGCTGGTCCGCGCCAAGCCGGCGGCCCACGCGCGGATCTTCTTCAAGGATCTCGCCCACCTCTTCCGCTGGGTCTCACCGTGAGCGCGCTGCTGGGAGACGGCTGGGCCGTTCCCCTGGTCGCCGCACTCGCGGCGGTGGTCGTCGCCGTCGTGGGCGGTGTCGCGACCGTCACCGACGACTGGTACCATCGCCTGCGCCAGCCGTCGTGGAAGCCGCCGGACTGGGCATTCGGCCCGATATGGTCGGTGATCTTCGCGCTGACGGCGACGGCCGGCGTGCTCGCCTGGAATGCCGATTCGAGTCCCGCCGCCCGAGGCGCATTGATCGCGGCCTACGGCGTCAATGGCGTGCTCAACATGGCCTGGAGCGTCATCTTCTTCCGAATGCGCAGGCCGGATCTCGCTCTTGCCGAGGTTGTGCTGCTCTGGCTGTCCATCGTCGCGCTCGTCTTCGTGACCGGCCGAGCTACTCCCGTCGCTGCGTTCCTGAACCTGCCGTATCTCGGCTGGGTCAGCATCGCCACGTTCCTCAACCTGCGGATCGTCCAGCTCAATCCGCGTCTGCGAGCGGCGTGAACCGATGGCCGAGCTGTTCGCGAGCGGCAGGATCATCGACCTCATTCTGGCGCTCGTAGCCTGCGAGGCGCTCGCGCTGCTGGTCTGGCGCTGGCGTCGAGGACGTGGCCCCTCGCCGATTGCGTTGATCGGAAATATTGCGGCGGGCGCTTGCCTGATGATCGCCCTGCGCGCTGCGCTGTCCGGCGCTCACTGGACAATCATCGCCGGATCTCTTCTGGGATCGCTCGTCGCGCACGTGGCCGATCTATGGTTCAGGTTGCATGAAGAGCAGTCGAAGGCGCTTGGTCGCAGGTCACAGTTGGGTGAGCCTGGAACATCGACTGATACGGCAGCGTTCAATCGCCGGCAGCAGGCTAGAATGATTTCATCTTAAATCTATCCTGCGCAGGGAGTAGCGCCATGGCCCGACGCACTGCGCTGGCATTCGGCTCGCTGATCGCGGCTGCTCTTCTCGCCCCTGCCTTCGCCAGTGCTCAAGGAGCCGACCAGGACTTGGTGAAGCGCGGCGAATACCTCGTCACGGCCGGCGATTGCACGGCCTGCCACACGGCTGCCGGAGGCAAATTCCTCGCTGGAAACTACAAGCTCGACACGCCGATCGGCGCGATCATGACGCCGAACCTGACCCCCGACAAGGAGACCGGTCTCGGCAAGTGGAGCTACGAAAAATTCGAGCAGGCCTTCCGCCACGGCGTCGGTGACGAGGGCGAATATCTCTATCCCGCCTTCCCGTTCGCCTGGTTCGCCAAGGTCAGCGACGACGACGTCAAGGCGATCTGGGCCTACCTGCAATCGGTGCCGGCAGCACGGGAAGAGCGCAAGGCGAATGAGATCCCGTTCCCGTTCAACGTGCGCGCATCGTTGATCACCTGGCGCACGGCGTTCTTCTCTTCCGACCGCTTCAAGCCCGATCCGAAGGCCAGCGAGCAGATCAACCGTGGCGGCTATCTCGTCGAAGGACTGGCGCATTGCGGCATGTGCCACAACGAGCACAAGCTCGTCGGCAATTCGAGCCTCGCCGGCAAGTTCGGTGGTGGTGTGATCGACGGCTGGTACGCCCCCAACATCACGCCGGAGGGCCATCAAGGGATCGGCGCCTGGAGCGATGACGAGGTGTTCACCTACCTCAAGACGGGCAGTGCGCCCGGCAACCGGCCCGGCGTCGCGGCAGGACCGATGCGCCAGACCATCAACGAGTCGCTGAGCAAGATGACCGACGACGATCTGAAGGCCATCGTCGCCTATCTCAGGACGGTCGCGGCACGCCAGACCTACAAGGAAAAGGATCTGCAGGCCTTCAACACCGCGCATGCGCCGGGCGGGGCCACCTACCTGACCTTCTGCTCGTCCTGCCACCAGCCCGACGGCAAGGGCATTCCGGGCGCGGTGCCGGCGCTGGCTGGCAATACGGCGGTGCAGCAGGCTGGACCCGAGACCGTGCTGCGCGTCGTCTATGGCGGGCTGCCGGCCCAGAACGGCTATGCGCCGATGGTCGCCATCGGCCAGGAGATGACCGAGCAGCAGGTCAAGGACGTGACGGACTACGTGCGCAACTCATGGGGCAATAACGCGCCCGTCATGAACAGCGGCACCGCCGTCTCGGACGCCAAGGCCAAGACCAGGACCA
Organism: Methylobacterium sp. C25; assembly: GCF_021352225.1. GTDB lineage: Bacteria > Pseudomonadota > Alphaproteobacteria > Rhizobiales > Beijerinckiaceae > Methylobacterium. Next base: position 66,487 of record NZ_JAAUVI010000010.1, read on the forward strand.
TGCAATCCGGCACCGCCGAATGCACCGAGGCCTATCTCGACGGGCTGCAGGAGCCGTTCCAGAAGGCCGGCATCACCGACCAACTCAAGGGCCTGAAGCAGGGCGACTTCACCACGGCACTGGCCAGGATCGTCCCGCAGCTGAGATCGGCGGCGAACGGCGCCTCCGACGAGGCGATCGTGAACGGCCTGACCACGGCGTTCTGCAAGGTCGGGCGGAACGATCCGCAATACGGCAATGCGAGCTGGCCGACGGTGCTCGGAAGCTTCGCCAACATCGCCTACAGTCAGGTTCGGCATCCCGAGAAGCATGCCAGCGCGAAGCCCGGTGCGCCGCCGGCCTCAGACAGCGCCCAGCCCAGCCACAACTGAGTGCCTGCGCGGGTCTCGCGCCCGCTCAGTCCAGCCGCAGCCGCGCGAAGTCGAGCTCGATCTCGACGGATTCTGTGAGGTAGGCCACCGCCTTCTGGTCGAGAGCGGCGCCCGTGAGGCGCTTGCGGAGCTCCTCGGTGTCGGCCAGGGCATCGCCGGACAGCCTGCCCGCAGGGATGAGCCGCTTCAGCATCGGGCTCAGGAGCGCTTCGCGGCTGTAGCCACGATGAGCCGCAAGGCGACGGATGCGCAGGATGAGCGCGTCGAAATCCTGTTCGACCGACCGGAAGCTGTCTCTCGGGCTCCGATGGGGGCGGGGTTGCATGGGCGCGGCGTCCTTCGATCCGACGCGACTGTCAGCCCGCAAACGTCACTATTTCGTTCAGACTCAAGGTTTATTTTGCCGCGAGATGGCCACAGGACCATCTCGCGTGAGGATCTTCAGAGCCGCGCCCGGCGAGCCCTCAGCGCAACTCGCCTTTGGGGCTCTTTGCCATCCTGCGCCGGACGTAGACCAACGCGCCAACCACGAGAAGCACGGGCAGGCCGGCACCGGCTATAGGACCGGGTGCGCCTTTCGGGCCGCCGTAGCCGGGGCCGGGACCTCCGCCGTAGCCCGGGCCGGGTCCTCCACCGTAGCCAGGGCCGGGTCCTCCACCGTAGCCAGGGCCAGGGCCTCCACCGTAGCCGGGGCTAGGGCCTCCGCCCGGGCTCGGGCCAGGCCCTCCGGCGTAGCCAGGACCGGATCCCCCGCCATTGCCGGGGCTGGAACCCCAGCCACTCGGGGGGCCGAGTTCCCTGTCATAGGTAACGGCCATGGCCGAGCTGCCGCCGATACAGCAGAAAACGAGCGCAACCCACATCCTCGACCGCATCATGGCCACCGCCTCTCGACATCGTATGACGGTCGAGAGTTGGATGTTGCGCAGCTTCTGTCGAGTAGCCAAAATTCTGTATCGACTACTCCGATAGTTGGATGAGGCACGCTCGCTGACGAGCACAGCGTCAGCCGAAACCGATCGATCTGCAGCTTTGCTTCGATTCGGCGATGGGCAATCAGGGGCGATAAGGCCGCGCCACGACGGGCTGATGGCTCGAGGGCGCCAGATGGGTGTGCTGTCGACGCCTTGAGCCGGAGGCCGATCTCGCCGGGCCGCTGGACGCATGCGAACGCATCGCATTCTCGTCGCCGTAATAGTCATTCCCGCCAGCGCCGAATGCTCCGCCCGTGACGACGCCATCGCTGAAGGGCCGTCCGAACAGCGCATCCGAGATCGGGTCCGCCTTCGCGGGCAGTACCGTCAGCAGGATCGGGAGGGCGAGGAGGACGAAGCGCATCAGGCAGCTTACGCCGGCTCACCCTGACGTGCACTTAACGCCTCGGCTACCACCAAAGTCCGATCGCCTCGCGGAGGCGATCGCTCCAGCCATCGGAAAGGATTGGTGGGCAGTGACGGGCTCGAACCGCCGACATTCTCGGTGTAAACGAGACGCTCTACCAACTGAGCTAACCGCCCTGACCATGCGCGGAGCGTTACGAAAAACGCTTCGCTTTCGCAAGCGGGGCCGCGGCGCGGCTCAGTAATGCGGCGGGGGCGGCTCCGGGGCGCCGGCGCTGCCGCGGGCGGCGGAGGCTTCCTCGATCTGGGCTTCGAGGCGCTGGACCGCGCGCACCAGGGCGTCGATTTTCTTCCATTGGGCGGTGATCGTCGCGTTGAGATCCTCGATCGTGGCCTCCTGCTCGGTGAGGCGGATCTCGAGGCGGTCGATCCGGCTGTCATGTGGGTCGGTCATCGGTGCTCCTGTCGCCGGCCCTTGTATCCGAGGCGCGTTCACGCGTCCCCGCGAGCCGAGCGCTCCTGGGGCCTTGGGGTGACGCGGGACGCCGCGGAACCACGGCAAGCTTGCAGCAAGAAACGACGGTTCCCCGGCGTCCCGCGGTCGGCGGCCCCCATGCGAGGCCGTCGGCCGGTTTTTCGTCGCGGTGTCTCCAACGGAATCCGGCCTGCGAGTAGACGTTTCCGGGTCGTGATGCCCCGGGTTGCCACAAAAGGGTCTGTCCCAGCCTACTGCCCCGTAGTGAGCAGCGCCGCAGTTCACTCGTCCGTCCCAGAGTTGGGTCACGGGACCGGTCATTTCCTCCCGGTGCGCGTTCCCGCGTGTCCGTGCCCGATCCGAGAGCGGCGTCTCGCCGAACCCGTCGCCCGGAGCGAAGGGACCGAACCTCCGCCGCAGGCACCGCCTCGCCTCCCATCACGCCTCCGGTCGGTCACCGGCGGCGCACCCCGAAAGTCCGGGCGGCGAGTTCGAGGAAACAATCACAAAATAGGAATTATGTCAAGATCGCTGCCGGTCATTTTGCGACGGCGGTCGCCGAACGAGAGCGCTACCGCGTCTCCTCGGGCTCGTGCCCCGGACGCTCCTCCAGCCCGTGGCCTAGGGCGACGCGCTCGTCGAAGACGAAGCAGTCGCCACGCCAGCGGCTCTCGGCCTCGGGCACGGTCTCGAGGTATTTCAGGATGCCGCCCTTGAGCAGGTGGACATGCGCGAAGCCGCGCTCCTTGAGATAGGCCCCGGCCTTCTCGCAGCGGATGCCGCCGGTGCAGAACAGCGCGACCTCCGTCTGCTCCGCCGGATCGAGCCCGTCCGCATAAGCGCGAAATTCCGAAAAGCTCCTTGTGCCGGGATCGACCGCGCCCTCGAACGTACCGAGCGCCACCTCGAAGGCGTTGCGGGTGTCGACGAGGAGCAGGTTCGGCCGCGCCATCAGCGCGTTCCAGTCCTCGGGCGCGACCGTCTCGCCGGCCCCGCGCGTCGGATCGGTGCGGCCGCCGTCGAAGGTGACGATCTCGGGCTTCAGCTTCACCTTGAGCCGGCGGAAGGGCGGCGCCTCGGCGGTGGAGAGCTTGCATTCGAGATCGTCGAGCCGGCCGCCGAGCAGGGCCCCGCCGCGCAGCTCCGCCAGAAAGGCGTCGATCGCCTCGGCCGAGCCCGCCACGGTGCCGTTGATCCCCTCCTCCGCCAGCAGCAGCGTGCCGGTGATGCCGAGCTTTTCGCAGAGCGCTAACAGAGGCGCCTGCAACGCGGCGGCGTCGGGCAGGGAGACGAACTGGTAGAGAGCGGCGACGGTGTGGGGCATGTCGCGGAGGGTTTAACAGCGGTGCGGTGTCGGCGAAACGCGCACGGGCGCAGGCCGGCCCATCCCACCAATTCCCCTCATCCTGAGGTGCGAAGCGCAGCGGAGCCTCGAAGGAGGGCTCCAGGGCCCACCGCGCGGTGGGGAGACCGCCATCAACCGATTTGCGCGCTGAAGGGCTCCTTCGAGGCTCCGCTGCGCTTCGCACCTCAGGATGAGGGATTTGGGTTGGATCGCCCGCGTGAGGTCGGTTGCTTGGCGGCATTCTGCACCGCGTCCCAATCGCCGCGGATCAGCGCTTCCTTCTTGGCCCGGCTCCACCCTTTGATGCGCCGCTCGTAGGCGATGGCATCGGTGATCCGCTCGCACTGCTCCGCCCAGACCAGCAAGACGGGACGGCGCGCGCTCGTGTAGCCCGTATGGGTGCCCGCTTGATGCTCGCTGATCCGCTTGTCGAGCGACTCCCCACGCGCCGAACCGACATAGTAGCTGCCGTCGGCACAGCGGAGCATGTAGACGAAGGCGGACATGGTGGGCTCCGGCAAGGCCGCAACCCATCCTACTCGTTCCACCTTTCCGTGCATCCCACCAACCCACCTCATCCTGAGGTGCGAAGCGCAGCGAAGCCTCAAAGGAGGGCTCCAGGAATCGCGCGATCTGGAGCCTTCTTTCAAGGCGCGCGGATGCGGGCACCACAGGATGAGGTGTTTGAGTAGGATGCCCGAAACTCGAGCCAAGGCGAGCCAACGTGGCACCCTCCTCCCAAAATCTCGCGCCACTTCAATCGGCTCTTCCAGCCGGCACGCCCGCAGAGCAGATCGAGGCGTTGCTGGGCGAACCGAACGGTCGCATCGACCTGTCCGGGGATGGCCCCGCCGTGACGACCTGGACCTATCGCGCTGCGCTGATCCCCTCCGCTGGTCACTCCATCCCGCTGGCCGTCGATCTCGACGCGAAGGATCGGCTCGTCGCAATCCGGCGCCTACGCCCCTTCTGAACAGGCGGCCCCGCTTCTCCCATCGCGCACCTCAGGGTGCGGGGATGGATGGAAGAGCCGCACCTGCTAATGCGCCTCATCCCAATTCCCAGCCGCCCGCGCCTCCACCACCAACGGCACCTTCAGTGACACGGCCGGCATCGGCGCCTCGACCATCACCCGCTGGATCACCGGGATCGCCTTGTCGATCTCCTCCTCTGGCACCTCGAAGACCAACTCGTCGTGCACCTGCAGCAGCATGCGCGCGGTGACGCGCTCGGCCTTGAGCGCGGCCTCCATGCGGATCATCGCCCGGCGGATGATGTCGGCGGCCGTGCCCTGGATCGGGGCGTTGATGGCCTGGCGCTCCACCGAGGCGCGCTCGTTCGGGTTGTTGGAGCGGATCTGCGGGTAGTGGCAGACGCGGCCGAACAGGGTCGTCACGTAGCCTTTGTCCCGGCAGAGTTTTTTGGTGGCCTCGATGTAGTCGCGGATGCCCGGAAACCGCTCGAAATACTGCTTGATGAAGGCGCTCGCCTCCTCGCGGCCGATGCCGAGCCGGTCGGCGAGGCCGAAGGCCGAGATGCCGTAGATGATGCCGAAATTGATCGTCTTGGCGCGCCGGCGCAGGTCGCTGGTCATCTGGTCGAGGGGCACGCCGAACATGGCGCTCGCGGTCGCCGCGTGAATGTCGAGCCCCTGTTCGAAAGCCTCCTGCAGCTGCGGGATGTCGGCGATGTGGGCGAGCAGGCGCAGCTCGATCTGCGAGTAGTCGGCCGAGATCAGCCGCGTGCCCTCCGGCGCGACGAAGGCCTTGCGGATGCGCCTCCCCTCCTCCGTGCGGATCGGGATGTTCTGCAGGTTCGGGTCGGAGGATGAGAGCCGGCCCGTGGTCGTCGCGGCCAGGGCGAAGGAGGTGTGGATGCGGTTGGTCTCGCGGTCCGCATGCTCCTGCAGCGTGTCGGTATAGGTCGATTTCAGCTTCGAGAGCTGCCGCCAGTTCAGGATCTTCTTCGGGAGCTCATGGCCGGCTTGAGCCAGTTCCTCGAGCAGGGTCGCGGGCGTCGCCCATTGACCGGACGGCGTCTTCTTGGCGCCGGGCAGGCCCATCTTGCCGAACAGGATGTCGCCGATCTGCTTCGGCGAGCTGACCTGGATCTTCTCGCCCGCATCCGCCTGGATCTCTTCCTCCAGCCGGACGAGCGTCTGCGAAAAATCACCGGAGAGGCGGCTCAGCAGGTTGCGGTCGATGCGGATGCCCTCCGCCTCCATCCGGGCGAGTACCGAGACCAGCGGCCGCTCCAGCGTCTCGTAGACGGTGACGCGGCGCTCGGCGGCCAGCCGCGGCTTCATCATCCGCCAGAGCCGGAAGGTGACGTCGGCATCCTCGGCGGCATAGGCGGTGGCCTTGTCGAGCGGCACGCGCTCGAAGGTGATCTTGTTGCGGCCGGTGCCGGTGACCTCGGCGAAGGTGATCGGCGTGTGCCCGAGATGGCGCTTCGAGAGCTCGTCCATGCCGTGCCCGCCCTTGCCGGCATCGAGCACGTAGGAGATCAGCATGGTGTCGTCGATCGGCGCGACGGTGATGCCGTAGCGCGCGAGCACCGACAGGTCGTACTTGATGTTCTGGCCGATCTTCAGCGTGCCGGGGTCTTCCAGCAGGGGCTTGAGCGCCGCGATCGCCTCCTTAAGCGGGATCTGGCCCGCGACCGGCTCGGTGACGTCCGAGGCGGCCTTGTCGCCGAACAAGTCGCCGCCGCCGACAGTCGCGACATGGGCGAGCGGGATATAGGCCGCGCGCCCCACGCCCACGCAGAGCGAGACGCCGACGAGCCCGGCGCGCTGCGCGTCGAGCGCGTCGGTCTCGGTATCGACGGCGACGATGCCGGCCTCGAAGGCCTCGGCGATCCAGGCATCGAGCTGTTCTCGGCTGAGGATGGTCTCGTAGGCCTCCCGGTCGAACGGCTTCACGGCTTCCGCCGCGCGCTCGGCGACGAGGGTCGAGGGCGTCGGCTCGGCCGAGCCACGCTTCTTGGCCGGAGCATCCGGCAGGTCGAGGCCGGCGAAGGGATCGGTGCCGGGGGGCGCCTCGCCGGGCCCACGCTCCGCCCCGGCTGCCGCCGTCTCCGGATCGTCGAAGGGGGCGTCGTCACGCGCGCCGGGCGCGAGGGCCGGGTCCGGCTTCACCTTCTCCGGGTCGACATGCAGCATGTCGGCGATGCGGCGGGTGAGCGTGTTGAACTCCATCGCCTTGAGGAAGCCGACGAGCTTGTCCGGGTCCGGCTCCGGCACGCCGAGTTCGTCCAGCGCCACCGGCACAGCGACATCCTCGACCAGCGCCACGAGTTTTCGCGAGAGCCGGGCCTGCTCGATATTGGCCAAAAGGGTCTCGCGGCGCTTCGGCTGCTTGATCTCGCCGGCCCGCTCCAGCAGCGGCTCGAGGCCGCCATATTCCTTGATGAGCGCGGCGGCGGTCTTCAGGCCGATGCCGGGGACGCCCGGCACGTTGTCGGAAGTGTCGCCGATCAGCGCCAGCGCGTCGCCGATCTGGCTCGGCTCCAGACCCTCCCATTTCGCGACAATGGCCTCTTCGTCGAGGTTGCGCTCGGGCCGGTATCCTGGCTTGCCCTTGGCGCCGGATTCGAAATCGTAGAACCGGATCTTTTGCGAGACGAGCTGCATCAGGTCCTTGTCGGAGGACACGATGATGACGCCGGCACCGCGCGCCTCGGCCTGCCGGGCATAGGTCGCGATCAGGTCGTCGGCCTCGTAGCGCTCCATCTCGATGGCATGCAGGCCGAAGGCGCGCACCGCGTCGCGCATCAGCGGCATCTGGCGCTTCAGGTCATCCGGCGCGTCGGGGCGGTGGGCCTTGTAGTCGGGGTAGAGCTCCTTGCGAAAACTCTGCTCGGACTTGTCGAAGACGATGCCGAGATGGGTCGGCTTGCAGCCGGCCGCGCCGTCCTGGAGAAACTGCGCGATCTTGGTGCAGAACAGCCGCACCGCGCCGGTGGGCAGGCCGTCCGAAGGCCGGGTGTTGTACTTCTGGTCCTGATTGATCGACTGGAAATACGCGCGGAAAATGAAGGACGAGCCGTCGACCAGGATGACCTGATCGCCTTCGCCGACGGATTTTTGGGGCTGCTGGTCTGGCTCGGCGGTCATTCTTCGGACTCGTGCGCGGATCGAGGCTCTGTCTAGAGGGCCGAACGCGCACACGCCACAGCGATGGCTCCGCCGACCCCAGGCCACGACGATCCGACGGTGTGCGAATGTGCACGACGCGCCTCGCCATCAAGCTGAGCCACGGGAACCGTCTCTGATCCTTCGCAGACTTTCGCATTGCAAAATCAGATCGGCACTAAGCTGCAATCGATCTGCCAACATCTTGAACAATAACGATATTGCACTGCGACAAAGCGTGCCTTGCCGCATCGTCCGGCGCGACCAGATCGAACCCACGCAACGACGGGCCGTGCCGGCGACCGATCCGCGGTTTGCCCGGCAGCCCGTCCTCAGTGGAGTTCGCGATGAACATTCGCATGAAGACCGTGATCGCAGCCGGCGCAGTGGCCCTCGGCCTTGCCGCCGCACCAGCCTCCGCACAGATCCTGGGCAATGGCTATGAGGGCAACGCCGCGAGCTATGGCGGCCGCGCGCCCGGCTATAACGACGACGGCACGCTCAATGTGCTCGGTGCGCATATCGATCCGCGCGCGGCGCAAGGCAGCGGCCTCGTTGGCGGCGTCGGAAACGTCGTCGGCGGAACGATTAACGGGGTCGGCACGGCGGTGGGCGGTGTCGTGGGCGGCGTCACCGGCGCCGCGGACGATGTGGTGACCGGCTCTGTCGGCGGTCGCTACGGCGACGGTCGCCCGACCTTCTGATCGGATCGATTGCAGCGGCGGGGCACGTGCTCCGCCGTTTGCTTGCCGGCGCACAAATTAACCTTCATTAGCCGGCTGGAGCATTCACGTTAATTTAAGGGATCATTTGAACGCGCGCGGAACCCGATGCATGGGCTCCCGTTAAGCCGGTATCGGCCCAGCTTAGCGGAGCACGAGGGAGATGCCATGACCTCGCACCGAAACGGCCGCGCGCCCTATGGTCTCGTCCTGGGCATCGCATCGGCAAGCGTGCTGATCGCGAGTTCCGCGACTGTCAGCGCCCAGCAAGCGAACTTCTTCGAAATGCTCTTCGGCGTCCAAAGGCAGGCCGCGCCGGCCCCCGCGCCGGCTCCCTACTACCGAGGGCAGAGCGCCTACGGCTATTCAGACCGCTCCTATTACCGCCGTCAGCGCTCCGAGCAGCGCCGGGCGCTCCGGATGAAGACCCGCTACGCCGCCTTGCCTCGCGCCGACGATCTCAAAAGCGACATCAGCGGCAAGCAGCCGGTGGATCAGCAAGCGATCCTCGACAATCCGACCAAGGCCATCCTCGAGGACAAGACGCTGCGCCCCGGCGACATCGTGATCATGCCGAACGGCCCGAAGGTCTTCACCGGCGGCTCGCAGAAGACCCATCGCATGGCCGAGTTCGAGGACGTGAAACACTCGCGCTTTATCGACAAGAAGACCCGTTTCCAGCTCATCGCCATGATGGTGCCGATCGGCGCCATGCCGGCCGACCAGGCCCGCAAGGTCATGAAGGTGAAGCTGAAGCTGGCGCAGGACGACGAGATCAAGGCGATCGAGGCGAAGAACGAGCCGACCGATCAGCAGATGCAGACCATGCGCAAGATCATGCCGTGGAAGCGGCCGGTCGAGTAACGGCTAGGCCGCGAGCTCTCCAACCCGCCGCAGGTCATCCACGAACGCCTCGTAGGCCATGGCCTTCGCCTCCTCGTCCGGCAGCCTCAACAGGTAGGACGGGTGCACGGTGATGAAGCCCTGAAATGGCTTGCCGCCGAAATCGAACGGGCCGCGGTTGCGCGTGATCGGCACCGCCTTGCCGGCAAGCGCGAGAACGGCGGTCGCGCCGAGAGCCACGACGATCTTCGGCTTCACGAAGTCCAGCTCACGGTCGAGCCACCAGCGGTAGTGGCTGACCTCTCCCGCCGTCGGCTTCTCGTGGATGCGGCGCTTGCCGCGCAGCGTGAACTTGAAGTGTTTCACCGCATTCGTGACGTAGGCGTCCCCGCGGTTCAGCCCGGCCTGCTCCATCGCCCGTGAAAAAAGCTGGCCGGCCGGGCCGACGAAGGGACGCCCCTGAACATCCTCCTGATCGCCTGGCTGCTCGCCGACGAAGGCGATCGCTGCGCCGGTCGGACCTTCGCCGAGCACGGCCTGCGTGGCGCCCGGCACCAGCGGCTCCGACCGTTTGATGATCACGTTCAGCTCGGCGAGCGAGTTCGGGTTCTGGTCGGCCATGGCGGCTACGGCCTTGGCGGGATCGCGCTTGGTCGGCATCTGCGGCGGCCTCTCGATCATCTCCGTGGTCCGCGCGGCGGCGGCACGAACGAGTTGGGGGATCGCCGCCGTCTCCGGCATGTTCCGCCAGTACTTTTTCGGCATCTCGGCACGCATGGCGTCGAGGTTCAGTCGGGCCGGGTTGAAGGTGCTTTCGTAGTAATCGCGCCAGCCGGCCTCGAAGCCGTCGCCTTCCGGTACGTTCTCACGCCGGCCCGGTGGCCCGAAGTGCAAAGCCTCGGTATCCCAATGCGCCGAACCCTCGGGCGTCAGGATCGACCAGGCGAAGGAGCGGAAACGCTCCACGAAGAACGGCGCGGCCGCTTCCAGGATGTGGTGATCTGGCTCGAACCAGGCCGCGAAGCGCTCCGGTGACCCGCCCTGGACGCGACGGAAGCGCAGGAAGGCGTGCATCTTGTGGAGGTCGCGCCGCACGGCCTTCCGCATCAGGTGCAGGCGATGGACCAGCGGGTCACTCGCAACGTCGCGCAAGGCGCGCTCCCCGCGGACAACCCGCCAGATCAGGGTGTAGAGAAGCGCGTAGCGCTCCGGGTCGCTGTGCGGAACGATGCTCGGGATCAGCTCGCCGACGGCCCGCGGGAGGTGCAGTGGCGGGGCGTCAGGCATGGTCCCGCCCGCTCCGAACAGGCTGGCGCTCTCGCCAATCTCCCAGACGACACGCTCTGGCGGCACATTCGCGGCGATCAGTCGGCGAGCCGAGTTGCGGAAGCCGGAGAGGTCGGCACCCTTCTCGAGCGATGCCACGGAAACCCCTCCCCCCTCTCCCGCGGAGGGGGCAGGGTTAGCTGGCGCTACGGCTTTCATCTCAGAACAGACTCAGCTGCTGTGCCGGCTCCGCGAGGCGTGCCCGCAGGTCGAGACGTTGGCTCGCGGCGCCAGGCCGGTAATCCTCGGCGATCAGGAATTCCCGCGCCCGCTTCAGCCCCGCCGTGAGCCGCGCCACGTCGTCGAGCCGCAGCCGTGTGTGTCGACGCGCCCTCAGGATGGCATCGACCGCGCGCGTACCGAGCCCCGGCACGCGTAGCAGCATCTCGCGGTCGGCCCGATTCACGTCGACCGGGAAGCGGTGGCGGTTCTTCAGCGCCCAGGCGAGCTTCGGATCGACGTCGAGGGCGAGCATGCCGTCATCGGTGGCTTCAGCCACCTCCGGCGCGGAGAACTTGTAGTACCGCAGCATCCAATCGGCTTGGTACAGCCGGTGCTCGCGTTTCAACGGCGGAGCCTGCGGCGGCAGGGTTGAGGAAGCATCGGGGATCGGGCTGAAGGCCGAGTAGTAGACCCGCGACAGGCCGTAGGAGCCGTAGAGCAATGCGCTCTTGGCGATCATCGCGGAATCGTCGGTGGCATCCGCGCCGACGATCACCTGGGTCGATTGCCCGGCGGGGGAGAAGCGGCGCTTTTCGGCCCGGGCCTCGCTGATCCGCTCGCCGATCCGGCCCATCGCCGTCTCGATCGTCGCGCCGCTCTTTTCGGGCGCCAGCCGCGTCAGGCTCGCTTCGGTGGGCAATTCGAGATTGATCGAGAGCCGGTCGGCGAAGAGGCCCGCCTCCTCGACGAGCCACGGGCTCGCCTCGGGGATCGACTTCAGATGGATGTAGCCGCGGAACCCGAAGTCGCGCCTGAGCTTCTTCGCGACGAGCGTCATCTGCTCCATCGTGTAGTCGGGCGAACGGATGATGCCGGAGGAGAGGAACAGGCCCTCGATGTAGTTGCGCTTGTAGAACTCGACCGTGAGCGTGACGACCTCGTCCACCGAGAACCGTGCGCGTTGCACGTTCGAGGAGCGCCGGTTCACGCAATAGGCGCAGTCGAACAGGCAGTAATTCGTGAGCAGGATCTTGAGCAGCGAAACGCAGCGCCCGTCCGGCGTGTAGGCATGGCAGATGCCGGCACCCGTGGTCGAGCCGAGCCCATCCTTTCCGGCGGAGCGCTTCGGCGCATTCGAGGACGCGCAGGAGGCATCGTATTTCGCGGCATCGGCGAGGATGCGCAGCTTCTTGGCAAGCGTTTCGTCCATCGAACGTATCATGAACATTCGGGACGATTCGAACAAGTTTGCGAGCTACCGGTCGCTGGCGATGTCGTTCTTTCGAGCTGCGACCGATCGGCTCACAAGGCGGCCGGCTCATCCTCCCCGTCATTCCGGGGCCGCGCAGCGGAACCCGGAATCCAGAGCCACCGATGGAGCCAGGTCGACATCGACCTGCGTTTCTGGATTCCGGGTTCGCCTCCGGCGCCCCGGAATGACGATGAGGCTACGCCAACGTCGCCTGCAGCGTGATCTCGGCAGTCAGGAGCTTCGAGATCGGGCAGCCCGTCTTGGCGTTGTAGGTCAGCTCGTCGAACTTGGCCTTGTCGATGCCAGGGATCCGGGCGTTCAGCGTGAGCGCCGACTTGGTCACCTTGAAGCCGTCGCCGTCCTTCACCAGCGTGACCACGGACTTAGTGTCGAGCGATTCGGCCTTCAGTCCTGCCGCCTGCAGTTGGAAGGCGAGCGCCATGGTGAAGCAGCTCGCATGCGCCGCCGCGATCAGTTCCTCGGGGTTGGTCCCGGGCTCGTTCTCGAAACGCGTATTGAAGCCGTAGGGGTTGTTGTCGAGCACGCCCGATTGGGTGGTAATCGTGCCCTTGCCGGACTTGCCGTCGCCTTCCCAGTGCGCGCTCGCGTGGCGGTCGGTCATGTTGTGCTCCCTGGCTTCCCGCGCGGCTGCGCGACCCAAGGCGAGGTGGTGCGGCAGGGTCAGATGTCGAGGCCCGTCGTCGAGTGGTGGACGTCCTCCGCGTCGGCATCGATCGCGGCCCGCGCCACGGAATAGGAGAAGCCTGCCCGGGCCATCGCTGCGAGGTCACGCTCGCGATGGGCGGCCCGCGCATCCGCCGGGCGATTCGGTCCGATGCGACGGCGGCGGGCAAAAGCCCGGGCCGCATTCTCCTCGATCGCCTCGCTGTCCTCGGTTTCCTCGCGCTCGGCGGCGAGAGCGGCCTCGACGATTGTTCGGTCGACGCCTTTGGCAGCCAACGCCGCGCCGGCCTTTCGGGTCGAGGCGCCTCTGCGGCGTAGCGTCGCGAGACGCGCATGGGTGAAGCGCGCGTCGTCCACGAGGCCCGCACGGACGGCACGCGCCACCGTCTTCTCGATCAGCTCGGAATGGGCCCCGGGCTCCTCGCCGCGGTCGCGTGAGCGCCTCTCCACTCGGCGTGCGAGCAGGCGGCGAAGCATCTCTTCAGTCGCGCTGTAACGGTCAAGGTAATGCAGGGCGACGCGCTCCAGCCACTGCTCAGTTATGGCTGGCGCAGGTCTTGCCTTCGTTTCGTTGGCAACGATCCGAGATTTCATCGGTTCTTCACGATCTGGACAGGTTTCCATTCCATGACTTGGGTATGGATAACACGCCGCTTCGATCGCGCTGGCGTTCCGTCGCCGCATTCGCCACAGCCTGCCTCATGAGGCGGGAGTGGATTCTCGTGTTGCTCGCCCTCGGCCTCGCTGCCGTTGCCGGGGCGGTGGTCTACCTTTCGCGTCCCACGACGCTCACAGTCGCCGTCGGTCCGCGCGACGGGGCCGAGGCCGTCCTGATGGATGCCTATTCGAAGGCGCTCGCTAAGAATCACGAGGACATCCGCCTCAACATCCTGCCCCTGGACGACGTGGACGATAGCGCGCGGGCGCTCCAGCAGAACCGGGCCGATCTCGCCGTGGTCCGTCCCGACGTCAAGCTGCCGGATAACGGCCTGACGCTCGCGGTGCTGCACGACGAGGCCCTGATCATCGCCGCGCCCGATGCCTCCGACATCGACACCTTCCCGGATCTGTCGAAGCGCCGGCTCGGCGTGCTGGTGCGGCACGATGCCGATCTCGCCGTCATCAACCACCTGCTCGACTTCTACGACTTCGTGCCCGCCTCGGGCGCCGACGCCACCAATCCGGCGCTTGCGGCCGGCCGCGTCGGCATCGTGCCGCTGAAGGCCGCCGAGGTGAAGACCGCGCTCGAAGAGAAGCGCGTCGACGCCATCGCCGTGATCGCGGCGCCCTCGTCCAAACCGGCCGTCTCCGTGGTGCGCGCCGTCGCCGCCGTCTCACCCGAGAAGAAGGTGACGCTGGTCAGCGTGCCGGACAGCAAGGCGATCATCCAACGCTTTCCCGAGTTGCAGCCGATGTCGGTGGCCGCCGGCACCTTCGGCGGCAGGCCGACCCTCCCTGAAGAGGACATCGATACGCTGGGCGTGTCCTACCGCCTGATGGCGCGCGGCTCGGTGAACCGCGTCGCCGTGGCCTCCGTGGTGCAGCACCTGTTCGAATGGCGCCCGCGCCTCGCAGCGGCGACCCCGCTCGCCAACCAGGTCAAGGCGCCGGAATACGAGACCACCGTCACCGCCACCAGCGCGCGGCTGCCGAACCACCCCGGCGCGGTCGACTATTTCGAGCGCGAGCAGCAGACCTTCCTGCAGCGCTACGAGGACTGGATCTACCTCGTCGCCTTCTTTGGCGGCACGCTCGGCTCCTGCTTCGCCTGGATCGGTCAGCGCCTCGCCCGCAAGCGGCGCGAACGCGTCGATGCCGTGCTCGACCGGCTGCTCGACATCCTGACGGAGGTGCGCGCTGCGGAAACCCCGGCAGCCCTCAACGCCATCGGCTGCGAGATGGACGGGCTCGTCGCCGACGTGGTGCGTCATGCCCGCGAGCGCTCGATCGATACCCGCGTGCTGAGCGCGCTGATCCTCGCGATCGACGCCGTCCATGCCGCCCTCGACGATGCCCGACGCGCGCTGGGTGTCACGCCCCCGGTTGCCGAAAGTGCCGGGGCGGCCCGCGTCCGCACGGCCCGCCTGCTCTCGCTGAACCTGCCGGCCGCCGAATAGTCTCAGCCAGCGGCATCCGCGACCAGGCCGGCGAGCCCTTCGCGATAGGTCGGATAGGCGAGTCGGACGCCGAGCTCCTCCCGGATCAGGCGGTTCCGCACGCGCTTGTTCTCGCCATAGAAGCTGCGCGCCATCGGGCTGAGATCGGCCGTTTCGAAATCGACCTCGGGCGGCAAAGGCAGGCCTGTGATCTCGGCGGCATGCTCGATGACGACCTGCGGGGCCGTCGGCTCGTCGTCGGTGACGTTGTAGACCGCTCCACCGCGGGGCCGCTCGATCGAGGCGGCCAGTGTAGTCGCGATGTCGTCGACATGGATGCGGTTGAAGACCTGCCCGGCCTTCACGATGCGTTGCGACTTGCCCTCGCGCAGCTTGGTGATGGGATTGCGGCCTGGGCCGTAGATCCCCGAGAGCCGAAAAACCTGCACGGGTTTGCCGGCCTCGTAGCCGAGCGACAGCCAGGCCTCCTCCGCCTCGAGCCGGCCCTTCGAGCGCCCGCTCTTCGGGAGCGCCGGCTCGGTCTCGTCGATCCAGGCGCCGCCCTGGTCGCCATAGACGCCGATGGTCGAGAGGTAGCCGATCCAGGAGATGCGGCTGCCTGCGATGGCGTCGCGATGGCGGGCGAGCACCGTGTCGCCGCTTTGTGTCGGGGGCGCCGAGATCAGCAGGATGTCGGTATCGGCGAGATCGGCGGCGATGCGCGGGTCGTCCGAGTCGGGACCGAAGGTGCGCATGGCGAAGCCGGTCTCGGCAGCGATGGCCTCGGCCCGGTCGGTTTCCGTCACCGTTCCGCGGACGACGCCGAAGCGCGCGCGCTCCCGCTCGGCGAAGTGCCGGGCGGTGTAGCCGAGGCCGAAGACGAAGAGATTCATGCGGAATGGGTTCCGATCAGAGATGGGGCCTATCCGCGCCAAACCCTCTCCCCGCTGCGGGAGGGTTCAGCGCGCGCCATTCTTCGCGAACGGTGGCGTCGCTTTCGCGAAGACAGTGCATGTCGGCCAGCGCCCTCACCCGCCCATTGTCGAGAAGCTTGCCGCAAGCCCAGACCGCAGCGCCACGCACCACCGACGCCGGATCGTCGAGACAGCGCACGGCTTCCTCGGCGAGCGCGGAATTCTCTGAATTCCCGATGGCGATCAGCACGTTGCGCAGAAACCGATCCCGCCCGGTCCGCTTGATGGGCGTTCCGGCGAAGAACGCGCGAAACCCCGCATCGTCGAGCCGCGACAGGTCTGCCAATGAAGGTGAAGCGAGATCCGCCCGTGCGGCCATCTTCGCCTCGCCCGCCTGCTCGGCGAACTTGTTCCAGGGGCAGATTGCGAGGCAGTCGTCGCAGCCGAAGATACGATTGCCGATCGCTTCGCGAAACTCGTGCGGTATCGGCCCTTCGTGCTCGATGGTAAGGTAGGAGATGCACCGCCGCGCATCGAGCCGGTACGGCGCCGGAAACGCATCAGTCGGGCAGATGTCGAGGCAGCGCCGGCACGAGCCGCAGGAATCGCGGCCGGGCGTATCGGGCTCCAGCTCGGCTGCGGTGAAGATGGCGCCGAGCAGCATCCAGTTGCCGAATTCGCGCGAGACCAGGACCGTATGCTTGCCCTGCCAGCCGAGCCCGGCGGCGGCGGCAAGCGGCTTCTCCATCACCGGCGCCGTATCGACGAACACCTTAGCCGAGGCGCCGCTGCGTGCGGAGATCAGCTGGCCGACCTCCTTGAGCTTGCCCTTGATCACCTCGTGATAGTCGCGCCTCTGCGCGTAGCTCGCGATGGTGGCGCGATCCCGCCGTGCTAGGTTCTCCAGCGGATCTGCCTCGGGCGCGGCGTTCATTCCGAGCATGACGATCGAGCGCACGCCGTTCCAAAGCGCCGACGGCGCCGCGCGCTGGTCGCTGCGATCCGTCATCCACGCCATCTCGCCGTGATGGCCCTCTGCGAGCCAGCGGCTCAGACGCTCGCGCAGCTCCGGTACGGCATCCGGGCGCGCGACGGCGAAGGCATCGAAGCCGAGCGACTTCGCACGGGTCTCGATCACCTGCCGCAGGGCATCGCCGGAGAGCGGCGTCTTGGCGGTTTTCAGAAGTCCAGATTCGCGTAATGCGCGGCCGGGGCCATGCCCGGGGCCCGCTCGGCGAGAATCGCGCGGAAGGACGGGCGCGACTTCAGTCGCGCGTACCAGTCCCTCGCCATCTCGTCCTCTTCCCATGGCACGTCGCCGAGATAATCCACGCAGGACAGGTGGGCCGCTGCCGCGAGGTCGGCATACGTCATATGGTCGCCCGCGATCCAGCGGCGTTGGCCGATCAGGTAGCCGATATACTTGAGATGGTAGCGCACGTTGGTACGCGCGGCGCGGATGGCGTTCATGTCCGGCGGGCCGCCGCCATGCTCGCTCTTCATGAAGCGCTTGTAGATCTTCTCGGTGACCAGATAGTCGGTCACCTCGACATCGAACTTGATCAGGAACCAGTGCAGCAGGCGCCGCACCTCGACGCGCGCGCCGGTGGTGTCCGGCAGAAGGCGGCGGCCGCTGAGGCCCAGGCCGCGGGTCTCGTCGAGATATTCCGCGATGATGCCGGCCCCAGGCACCACCAGTCCGGTCTGCTCCACGAGCACCGGCGTGGTGCCGGCCGGGTTCAGCGCCAGGAATCCGTCGCGCCGCTCCCAGGGGCGTTCCTCCACGAGCTCGGGCTCCATGCCCATCTCGGCCAGCGCCAAGCGGATGAAGCGGGAGTTCGGACAGAAAGGGGCGTGATGCAGCGTCGCCATTCAGGCCGTGATCTGGCGGGAGAGCCGGCGGAACGGGCGGCTGTGGGATGATTATTGCCCGATCGTTGCCGCCTCATTAACACGCTCGAACCTCAGCGGTAACCGCCTGTCAACCGCAACTTGCGACATCTGGATGATCGGCGCCTGCCGGACGTGCGGCTGCCGTGGGGAAGCGCGCTGTAACGGCTGCCACCATTTCGTCGTCCGATGACGGCAAAGCAGAGTTTGAAGGCTGTTTTCCGCGCCGGCCGTGCCGGGCGGATCTCTCACGACAGGACGAGGCAGGCAGGCCGATGGATTTCGCAAACCTGGTGAAGGCGCTGGTGCTCGCCGTCGTCGAAGGCGCCACCGAATTCATCCCGGTCTCTTCCACCGGCCACCAACTCCTGATCGGCCATTTCATCGGCTTCCACTCGCCGAACAACACCTTCGAGGTGCTGATCCAGCTCGGCGCGGTGCTGGCGATTCTGTACGCCTACTTCTCACGGCTCTGGAAAATCGCGACCTCGCTGCCGAACGACCCGCGCGCGCGCCGTTTCGTCGGCTCGATCCTGCTCGCCTTCATCCCGGCAGCGATCATCGGCGGCATCTTCTCGAAGATGATCAAGGCCTACCTGTTCAACCCGTGGATCGTCTGCGCGACGCTGGTGGCCGGCGGCCTCGTGCTGCTCGTCGTCGACGAGGCCGATCCCTACCAGCGCACGGACGCGCAAGGGGAGGACGACCGCGCGGTCGGCACCGAGCGCCGCCAGCGCATGGACGACGTCTACGAGTTCAGCCTGCCGATGGCGCTGAAGATCGGCTTCTTCCAGTGCCTCGCCATGATCCCCGGCGTGTCGCGCTCCGGCGCCACCATCGTCGGCGCGATGCTGATGGGTGCGAGCAAGCGCGCGGCCACCGAGTTCTCGTTCTACCTCGCCATGCCGACCATGGCCGGCGCCTTCGCCAAGGATCTGCTCGACAACTACAAGAACCTGTCGAGCAACGACGCTCTGCTCATCGTCATCGGCTTCATCGCGGCCTTCGTCTCGGCCCTGATCGTGGTGCGCAGCGTGCTGGATTACGTGACCCGGCACGGTTTCTGGCTGTTCGCCTGGTGGCGCATCATCGTCGGATCGCTCGGTTTTGCCGGCCTGATCCTGCTCGGCTGATGGTTGAATCGACCTTCGGACGATTGCACCGCTCCTTTGGTCGGTGCATGGGCTTGTGACAGAGCTGCGGGCAACGTGAAGTCCGCACGTCACGCCAGTGCCTGAGGTCCGTGAGAGAGATGGAAGATCGTCCGCTTGCCGAGCTGTTCGAGCCCGCCACGCAGGAGCGCTGGCGCGAGGCCGTACAGGCGGCGCTGAAGGGCGGTGATTTCGAGAAGCGCCTCGTCTCGAAGACCGCTGACGGCCTGCGCATCGAGCCGCTCTACCCGGCCGCCGAGCCGATCGCCCAACCGGTGCGGGCGCCCGGCCCGTGGCGCCTCTCGCAGCGCGTAGACCATCCGGATTTCGACAAGGCCGCCGCCCAGGCGCTGCTCGACCTCGAAGGCGGCGCCGATTCCCTGACGCTCGTCCATAGCGAGGCGCCCGCCGCCCGCGGCTTCGGCCTTCCGATCGGCAGCGTCGCGGATCTCGATGCGGCGCTCGACAACGTACTGCTGACCATCATCGCGTTGCGGCTCGATGCCGGCCCCAAGGGCTTCGAGACCGCAGAGCATCTGAAGGCGCTCGTCGAGAAGCGCGGCGACGATCCCGCCGAGCTCGACATCGATCTCGGCCTCGACCCGATCGGCCTCTTCGCGGCCACCGGCCGTCTGCGGGCGGACTGGCAGCCCAAACTCGCAAAGGCCGTAAAGGACTTCGAGGGCTATCGCGGCCGCATCGCGCTTGCCGATCCGCGCCCCTATCACGAGGCCGGCGCCAGCGAGGTGCAGGAGCTTGCCGCCGCGCTCGCCACCGCCGTCGCCTATCTGCGTGCGCTGGAGGCCGAGGGCATCTCGCTGGAACGAGCCCGCGACGCCATCTCCATCCTCCTCGTCGCCGATGCCGACGAGTTCCTGACGATCGCGAAGTTCCGCGCCCTGCGGCGTCTGTGGGCACGCGTCGAGCAGGCCTGTGGTCTCGATCCCAAGCCGCTGCGTGTCCATGCCGAGACGGCCTGGCGGATGATGACCCGGCGCGACCCCTTCGTGAACATCCTGCGCACCGGCATGGCTGCCGCCTCGGCCGGCCTCGGCGGCGCGGATTCCGTGACCGCCCTGCCCTACACCCAGGCGCTCGGCCTGCCCGACGCCTTCGCGCGCCGCGTGGTGCGCAACAGCCAGACCATCCTCATCGAGGAATCGAGCCTCGCCAAGGTCTCCGACCCGGCTGCCGGAGCCGGCGGCTTCGAGGCGCTGACCGCTTCGCTCACCGAGGGCGCCTGGAAGGCGTTTCAGGAGATCGAAGGCGAAGGCGGCATCCTCGCCAGCCTCGAGGCCGGCAAGGTCCAGGCCCGGATCGCGGAGGTCCGCGAGGCCCGCGCCAAGCGCGTCGCCACGCGGCGCGAGCCGCTGACGGGCGCCAGCGAGTTCCCTTTCCTGGCCGAGAAGCCGGTGGCGCTGCTCGACGTCGCGCCAAAGGCGCCTGCCGCGCCCGGCGAAGGCGCGCTGCCGTCCCTGCGCCTTGCCGAGCCCTTCGAGGCGCTTCGCGATGCCGCCGACGCGCACCTGAAAGCCCACGACGCACGGCCCCAGGTTTTCCTGGCCAATCTCGGCCCCGTCGCGACCCACAATGCCCGCTCGACCTTCGCCGCCAACGCTTTCGCGGCCGGCGGCATCGAGGCGCTCGGCAATGACGGATTCGCGAAGGCGGAGGACGTCGCGCGCGCCTTCAAGGAATCCGGCGCCTCCATCGCATGCTTGTGCTCGTCCGATGCGCTCTACGAGACCGATGCGGCCCCGGCCGCGAGGGCTCTCAAGGAGGCAGGCGCCAAGACCGTCTATCTCGCCGGCAAGCCGGCCAATGCCGATGCGCTCAAGGCAGCGGGCGTCGACGCCTTCCTTTTCGCGGGCGGCGATCTCCTCGCGCTTCTCGCCGACGCACAGCGGTGTGCGATAGCGCAAGCTTGAGCCTGAAACCTCATGTCGCCTCGAGCGTTGCAGGATCGTTCGTGAAAACGAAAGACTGCGCAGCAGGGGCTGACAATGAGACTACCGATCATCGCCGCGACCGTGGCCGCGTTGTCGGTCGGCGTGCTGAGCGCGCCGGCAGACGCCGCCAAGCGCAAGGTCGCCGTCCCGAACAAATTCGACGGCAATTGGAGCATCGAGGTCGTCACGCAGGACGGCCCGTGCGACCGTGCCTACCGTTACGCCATTCAGGTCTACAAGGGACAAGCGATCTATCCGGGCGGTGACGTCTCGATCCGAGGCCGCGTCTCCCAGGCCGGAGTGGTCGAGGGCATCATTTCCCGCGGTGCCGATTCCGCTCGGGTATCCGGACGTTTGACCCTGCGCGGTTCCGGCGGCGGCCAGTGGGGCAGCACGGGAGACGGACCGATCGGCTGCCGTGGAAGCTGGACGGCGATCCGACGCGGCTGACTCGCCGCGAGAGCCGCCTCTGTGACCGTCAGGTGACAGAGGCGGGCGCTCACACGAGCTGCTGCATTTCGCACCGCACATCGCCCTGTTCCGGGCTCAATTCTGGGGTGATACTCGGCAAATCAGTCCTGCTTCGAGGCATCCGTGATGAAAGCGCTGCTCGTCCCCGGTCTCGCCGTCCTCTTCGTCGCGACGGGTGCCCAGGCCCGGCCCGAGCAGCGTGTCCCCGGCAAGCCGCATCCGGTGATGGCCCCGCTTGAACAGGCCGCCACGGA
Organism: Methylobacterium sp. C25; assembly: GCF_021352225.1. Classification (GTDB taxonomy): domain Bacteria; phylum Pseudomonadota; class Alphaproteobacteria; order Rhizobiales; family Beijerinckiaceae; genus Methylobacterium. The sequence goes on from NZ_JAAUVI010000010.1 coordinate 87,867, forward strand.
TTGCTTCGCCGAAACCGTCATGGCCAACCCGAAGGCCATCCGCCTCGCGAAATCCGGTCATTGGTACGAGGCGGCCGGCGTGATCGGCTTCCTCTGCCGACCGGAGGTCAGCCGCATGGTGCAGGCCCATGACCGGCTCTACGGGCGCGGCACCGGCGACCGCTACTTCAAGGGCGCCTACGCCAAGCATCTCGACAAGCAGCTCGAGGCACGCCTGGAGCCGATGCTGGAGACCAAGACGGTCGCGAGCGCCGAGCCGGCGGCCGAGAAGGTCACGACGACGGGCGACGATCAGCCGGCCGCGGACCCCGCGCAATAGCGGGACGCCTTTTTCAGCCACTCCGTCATCCCGGGTCGTCGCAGGCGAACCCGGGATCCAGAGCCGCTGACCGAGCCGAAACGGGCATGCCCCTGCGGTTCTGGATCCCGGGTTCCGCTACGCGGCCCCGGGATGACGGCGAGAAAGCTTGACCCTTACTGCTGAATCTTTGCCCGCTCCGTGCCGAGCGCCTCTGCTCGCTTCCGTTCGTCCGAGCTCAGGCCGCTCAAGGCCTGGTCCAGCCATCCGTCAGATCGACCCTGTGCGCTCGCCGCGAGGTTCCAGGCGCCCGCCTCGACCAGATTCTTGGGAACGCCGCGGCCGACGACGTAGAGCCGGGCGATGCGGTTCTGGGCGATGGCGTTGCCGCGTGACGCCGCGTGCAGGAAGTAGCGGGCCGCCCGTGCCTCGTCCTTGGCGATGCCGTTGCCGTTGAACAGCAGGATCGCGAACTCGACCTCACCGGCGAGGTCGCCGTTATCGGCGGCGCGCCGGAAATTGTCGGCAGCCTTGCCCAAATCCTTCGGCACGCCGCGGCCCTGGAGATACAACACGCCGAGATCGTGCTGTGCCGGCGCGAGTTCGGCCTTGGCAGCCGTTTCGTAGAGCGTCGCGGCCCTGGCCACGTCGTCTTGCTTCCCCGACCCGAGCAGGATGAGCGCGAGATTGTAGCAGGCGGAGGGCTCGCCCTTGGCGGAGGCCTGCTCCAGCCACTGGCGCCCGGCCTTCTGATCCTTCGTCCGGCCACGCCCGTCCATCGCCATCAGCCCGAGGGAGGCCATGGCATGCGCGTCGCCGAGTTTGGCCGCGAGGCCGTACCATTCCAGCGCGCGTTTCGGATCCTGCTTCACGCCGAGACCCTGATTGTAGAGCTCGCCGAGGAGCGTCAGCGCCGCCGCATCCTTCGGGTTCGCCTCGACGCGTTTCGTGGCCTCGCGGAAAGCTGCCATGTAGCGGCCGCGCTGATAGGCACCGTAGGCGAGGTCGGCATTGGGGTTCGGAGATGGCCGCATGCCCTCGGCACCCGGCGTGTAGGGCGTCGGCAGATCGCGCGAGAGCCCTTTCGAGGTTTTTTTGGGATCCGCCGGCTTGAGGGTCTGATCGTTCGGCGGCGCGGCGAGCGGCGGCTGGTTCGGCGCTGCCGCCGCATCGAGGGCAGTGGCCACGAGCAGCAGGCCGGCCAGTCCGGCTCCGATCCGCCTCATCGCGCGCCACCCGCCGCTGCGAGCGTCTTTGCCGCCGACGTCACGGCCTGGGGCGAGCCGAACCACAGGGCGCTCTCGAGCCCGACGAACTCCGCGCCTGTCGCGGCGAGCGCCTCGATCTCGGTCGCTTCTGTCGCGACGGCGATGCAGGGCGTCTCGAAGATCTCGGCCCACCAGGTCGCGCGTTCGCGGACGAGATCCCGGTCCGGCGCTGCGCCGTCGGGATAGAGGCCGCCGAACATCAGGTAATCGACCTGCGCCTCGCCCGCGGCCATGGCAGCGTGCTTCGACTCCAGGAAGCCGCCGCTGCCGAGGATGCGCCCGTCGCGAAGCCGCCCGCGCAGATCGCGCAAAGCTGTCTCGTCCGCCTTGTCGACATGCACGCCGTCGGCTCCGCCACGCGCGGCAATGCCGACGAGGTCACCTTTGAAGTCGGGAATGCAGACGAGGACCGCAGCGCCGCGCTCCTGCGCCGCCGGCGCCAGGCGCTTGACGAGGTTCACGAGCGTCCGCTCGTCGGACGGGGCCAGCCGCAGGATCACCGCGGCGACGTCGCCGGCCGCACAGGCCTCGGCGAGCGCGGCAGCCGACGTGTCGGCTTGCCCGGTATCGATCCCATAGGGCGTCAACAGGGCGAGGCGTGGGGCGTCTTCGGACATCGGCTCCGCGGATGGCTGCCGCCCCTCCCCCACCACGGGGAGGAGCCGACGTGGCAATGAGCGTTGCGGAGGCCGTTGGTCAACCTCCGCGGCCGTTCAGCCGTCGATGCGCGGATCGAGCGAGCCGTCGGCGTAGCGCTTGGCCATCTGGGCCACCGAAATCGGGCGGATCTTGGAGCCCTGACCGGCGGTGTTGAACTCCTCGAAGCGCTGCTTGCAGAGCTTCGTCATTGCGTCCATCGCCGGCTTCAGATACTTCCGCGGGTCGAATTCCGACGGGTTCTCGGTCAAAATCTTCCGGATCTGGCCGGTCATCGCCATGCGGTTGTCGGTGTCGATATTGATCTTGCGCACGCCGTGCTTGATGCCGCGCTGGATCTCTTCCACCGGCACGCCCCAGGTCGGCTTCATCTGGCCGCCATACTGGTTGATGATGTCCTGGAGGTCCTGCGGCACCGAAGACGAGCCGTGCATCACCAGGTGCGTCGTCGGCAGACGGCGGTGGATCTCCTCGATGACGTTCATCGCGAGAACGTCGCCGTCGGGCTGCTTGGTGAACTTGTAGGCGCCGTGGCTGGTGCCCATGGCGACGGCGAGCGCGTCGACCTTGGTCTCGCGGACGAACTTCACCGCCTCGTCGGGGTCGGTCAGGAGCTGGTCGTGGCTGAGCACGCCCTCGGCGCCGTGGCCATCCTCGGCCTCGCCCTGGCCGCTCTCCAGCGAGCCGAGCACGCCGAGTTCGCCCTCGACCGAGACGCCGGCCCAATGGGCCATCTTGGTGACGTTGCGCGTGATCTCGACGTTGTAGGCGTAGTCGGCCGGCGTCTTGCCGTCGCCCTTCAGCGAGCCGTCCATCATCACCGAGGTGAAGCCGTACTGGATCGCCGTGGCGCAGGTGGCTTCGTTGTTGCCGTGGTCGAGATGCATGCAGACCGGGATGTGCGGATAGATCTCGACGAGGCCGTCGATCAGCTTGGCCAGCACCACGTCGTTGGCATAGGCACGCGCGCCACGGCTCGCCTGCAGGATCACCGGAGAATCGGTGGCATCGGCTGCCGCCATGATGGCAAGGCCCTGCTCCATGTTGTTCAGGTTGAACGCCGGGACGCCGTAGCCGTGCTCGGCGGCGTGATCGAGAAGCTGCCGAAGGGTAATGCGTGCCATGGTCCGTTGTCCCCCGATCCAATGCGATCGGCGCAGCATGGCCGATCCAGACACGTCACCTCATCCTGAGGTGACGTAGCGAAGTGGAGGCCTCGAAGGCCCCCCAAATGTCTCGCGATCCCTGGAGCCCTCCTTCGAGGCTGCTTCGCAGCACCTCAGGATGAGGTGGGAGGGTAGGATCGGCTTCCGTGGTTCAGCCGTTCGCGCGGAGTGCCTCGACGCCCGGCAGCTCCTTGCCCTCGAGCCATTCGAGGAACGCACCGCCCGCCGTCGAGACGTAGGTGAAGGTCTCGCCGACGCCCGCATGGTTCAGCGCGGCGACCGTGTCACCTCCGCCGGCCACCGAGACGAGCTTGCCCGCCTTTGTACGCTCCGCCGCGTGCTGGGCAGCGGCGACGGTGGCGGCATCGAAGGGCGTCAGCTCGAAAGCGCCGAGCGGGCCGTTCCAGACCAGCGTGGCCGCTTCGTCGATCGCCGCATTGACCAGCTTCACGGAGTCCGGGCCGGCATCGAGGATCATCGCATCGGACGGCACGGCGCCGACGGCGACTGTCTCGGTCGGCGGGTTGGCCTTGAATTCCTTCGCGGTCACCGCGTCGGTCGGCAGGATGATGCGGCAGTTGGCGGCCTTGGCCGCCTCGACGATGCGCTTGGCCGTGTCCGCAAGATCCTTCTCGCAGAGCGACTTGCCGACATCCTTGCCCTGCGCGTGCAGGAAGGTGTTGGCCATGCCGCCGCCGATCACCAGCATGTCGACCTTGGCGACGAGGTTCTGCAGCAGGTCGATCTTGGTGGAGACCTTGGCGCCGCCGACCAGCGCGATCACCGGATGCTTTGGCGCCTCCAGGCCCTTGGTCAGGGCGTCGAGCTCGGCCTGCATGCCGCGGCCGGCGAAGGCCGGAAGCAGGCGCGCGATGCCCTCGGTCGAGGCGTGCGCCCGGTGGGCGGCCGAGAAGGCGTCATTGACGTAGAGGTCGCCGTTCTCGGCCAGCGCCTTGGCGAAATCCGGATCGTTCTTCTCCTCGCCCGCATGATAGCGGGTGTTTTCGAGGAGGAGCACGTCGCCGTCCTTCAGCGCCGAGACGGCGGCCTTGGCCGGCTCGCCGATGCAGTCGTCGGCGAAGGCCACCGGCCTGCCCAGCGCCTGCGAGAGCGGGCCGACCACCGGCTGCAGCGACTCCTTGGGGTCGCGCTTGCCCTTCGGCCGTCCGAAATGCGCGAGCAGGACGACGCGGCCGCCCTTGTCGGCGATCTCGCGGATGGTCGGAACGATGCGCTCGATCCGGGTGGCGTCGGTGACGCGGCCCGCTTCCATTGGAACGTTGAGGTCGACGCGAACGAGAACGCGCTTGCCGGCAAGCGCGCCGGCATCGTCGAGGGTACGGAAGGAACTCATTTTACTCGCTCAGGGCTGCGTCGCGGCGGGGGCGGCGCGCTGGGGCAGCATGCTGTCGATGTTCAGGCGCTGGACCGCCACGGTGAGCACGACGGTCAGGACCGAGGTGATGATCGCGGTCAGCACCAGGGCGCCGGTGCCTGGGCTGCGCTTCACGCGCTCGTTGATGGCGCGGACTTCGCTGCGGAGCGCGGCGAGATCGGATTGCCGGGCGACCTCGTTCATGCGGGTCGTGGCGCTTTCGATCTTGTCTTCCATGCGGGAGAGCAGCGACTCGGATCGGGCGTACTTGTCCTCGATGCGCGCCGTCTTGTCCTCGATCCGCGCGAGCTGGTCGCCGACGGCGGAGCCCGCGGGAGCCGGGGCGCTCGGCGATACGGCCGGCTTGTCGGCGGAGGCAACCACCGGGGCCGCGGCCGGCGTCGGGGTCTGGGGCACCGGTGCCGGCGCTGGGGAGGACGGGATGAAGCTCTCTCCGGAGGGCTTGGTCTGCGCGTCGTCGGCCATCGTCGGTGTCACTCCGGCTGTCGTTCGAGTCAGTCATGAAACGGGGGGCACGAGGCCCCCCGGGGTAACGATCAGATCAGCTTGGCCATCGCCACGGCCGTATCGGCCATGCGGTTCGAGAAGCCCCACTCGTTGTCGTACCAGGACAGGATGCGCACGAAGGTGCCGTCCATGACCTTGGTCTGGTCGAGGTGGAACGTCGACGAGTGCGGGTCATGGTTGAAGTCGACCGAGACGTTCGGCTGGTCGGTATAGGCCAGCACGCCCTTGAGCGCGCCGTCGGCCGCCTTCTTGATCGCCTCGTTGATCTCCTGGGCCGTGGTCTCGCGCTTGGCGGTGAAGACCAGGTCGACTGCCGAGACGTTCGGGGTCGGCACGCGGATCGAGGTTCCGTCGAGCTTGCCCTTCAGCTCCGGGAGCACCAGGCCGACGGCCTTGGCGGCGCCGGTCGAGGTCGGGATCATCGAGAGCGCAGCGGCACGGGCCCGGTAGAGGTCCTTGTGCATCTGGTCGAGCGAGGGCTGGTCGTTCGTGTAGGAATGGATCGTCGTCATGAAGCCGCGCTCGATCCCGACGGTGTCGTGCAGGACCTTGGCGACCGGCACCAGGCAGTTGGTGGTGCAGGAGGCGTTCGAGACGACGACATGATCGGCGGTCAGCTGGTCGTGGTTGACGCCGTAGACGACCGTGAGGTCGGCGCCATCGGCCGGGGCCGAGACGAGGACGCGCTTGGCGCCGGCGTCGAGATGCGCCTTGGCCTTGTCCTTCGACGTGAAGATGCCGGTGCATTCCAGCGCGATGTCGACGCCGAGATCGCGATGCGGCAGCTCGGCCGGGTTGCGCACGGCCGTGACCTTGATGCGCTTGCCGTCGATGACGATGAACTCGCCGTCCACCTTCACGTCCGCGTTGAAGCGGCCATGGATCGAATCGAAGCGAAGCAGGTGGGCGTTGGTCTCCACCGGGCCTAGATCGTTGATGGCGACGACCTCGATGTCCTTGCGGCCGGCCTCGTGGATGGCGCGCAGGACGTTGCGACCGATGCGTCCGAACCCGTTGATGGCAACCTTCACGGTCACGGTGTGACTCCTTCACAAAAGACGGCGTTCCGACGCCGTTCGATCAGCTCATCGATGCACTGCACCAGCAATGCGTCGCACGCTCCATGACCGCTCCGCTTGAACCTCGGATGAACCGACACCGTTCCACGGTGTCGCGGCTCGGGCGACACTCGGGACCATCCGGAGAACGGACGATCTGCGCGAGGGGCCAGGAGCTGTCACGGGCGGAAATTCCGGAAGACTGCGCACACCCCGAGAAAAACGTGGCGGGCGCCGGCTCTCTAACATGGGGATGGGGGCTGTCAAAGCACGGCAGAGCGTTGCCAACGCCGATTATGCCGCGCTGACGGCTGGAAAATTCACGCTCTTCGCGCGACACCATGCGGACGGGAGAATGTTGCGGATGTCGGTCATCGAGGATGCGCTGCGAAGGCTGGACTTGGCCATGGTGCGCCTCGAGGCGGCGGTGACGCGTCGGGTCGAAGCCGAGGAGGCCCGCGCCGACCGGGACATCGAGCTGGCGCTGATGGACGAGGACCGCGCGCGATTGGCTGCCGAGCTCGACGCGGCGAGTGCGCAGCTCGCGCGCATGGCGAGCGTCACCGGCGACGTCGAACGCCGGCTGGACCGAGCCATCGATACCGTCTCCACCGTGCTCGATCGTCGGTCGTCGCCGTCGCGTCCTGGGGCCTGAGGGAGAGCGACTTGGCCCACGTCACAGTCACCATCGCCGGCAAGACATACCGCATGGCCTGCGGCGAGGGCGAGGAAGAGCATCTCACGCGGCTCGCCGAGGGCTTCGACGAGCGCGTCGCCGAAATGCGAAAGGCCTTTGGCGAGATCGGCGACATGCGCCTCCACGTCATGGCAGCGCTGACCGTCTCGGACGAGTTGGCCGAGCTGAAAAGACGCTTCTCCGCTCTGGAGGCGGAAACCGCGACCCTGCGGGACCATGCGGCCTCCGGCGAGGCGCGGCTGGCCGAAGGCATCGAGCGGACGGCGGAGCGCATCGAGCGGCTCACCCACGCGCTGACGGCGCCGGCATCGCCTGGTGGCACGGAGAGCCATCCGAAAAAGGATTGAAAGCTGGCGCGGCCGCCGCACGGATGCCGACGGTCTCGGACTGTTTCAGAACGCGCATCGATGTGTTGCGCCGAATGCGGCTTCCGCATCGGTGGCCCGGCGTCGTCTAAGCCCGGTTTCCAATCCGATGCGGCTGTCCGGGGCGTTTCGACCGCGCGACCTCGACTGCATGCCGAGGTGAGCAGCAATGATCGACGACCCGGCCTCCGAGCCCTTGCGCGCTGCCCAGGGATCCGCCTGGGCCCTCTTCGCGATCTCGATCTGGGCCGGCTGGATGGTCCTCACGCGGTTCGATCTCGGCCAATCGACACTGACGATCTACGACATCACCGCGATCCGTTTCGGCACCGCTGCGATCCTGTTGCTTCCCGTTCTGTTTCGGCATGGGGCGATCGCCCGATCGGTCGGCATCGGCGGTACGGCCTTGATGGTGACGGGCGCAGGCGCGCCCTATGCCCTCGTCGCCGCATCCGGATTGCAATTCGCCCCTGCTGCCCAGGCCGGAGCGCTGATCCCGGGCGTCATGCCGCTCTTCGCGACCGCTCTCTCAGTCGTCGTCCTGAAGGAAGCCGTGTCGCGCCAGCGCCTGGCAGGGTTCGTCCTGATCCCGATCGGTGTGCTGCTCCTCGTCGGGCCGAGCCTGCTCGCACCGGTCGGCCAGCGCTGGATCGGCCAGGTGTTGTTCCTCTCCGCCGCGCTTTGCTGGGCGACCTACACGGTGACCGTGCGCCGTTCGGGCCTGCGGCCGCTGCACGGCGCGGCCATCGTGGCGTTCTGGTCGGCCTGCCTCTTCCTGCCGATCTACCTGCTTGCGCCTCTGCCGCGTGGCATCGCGAGTGCGAGCATCTCGACCATCGCGATCCAGGTGATCTTTCAGGGGCTCTTGACCAGCGTCGTTTCGCTCATCGCCTTCAACCGAGCCGTTTCGATCCTCGGAGCGTCTCGCGCCGCGGTTTTCGCGTCGCTCGTGCCGGCACTCGCCACCCTCATGGCGATACCGATCCTCGGCGAGGTGCCGTCCTCGATCGAGATCGGCGCCATCGGTCTGATCTCGCTCGGTGTCCTGATCGGCTCGGGGGCCGTTTCGCGATGGCGACCGGCACCGGCATCCGTACCGTTGGCGCGCAGGTCGCATTGATCGAGGCTGGGGGTACCCCTGCGCGACACGTTTCGGAATGAGAGTGCCAATTGTCGCGAGCCGGCAAAATCTTACCGGCCGTGCATTCAATTCACTGGCGTCCGGGCCTCGCCGGCATTACATCGGAAAGGCGGGGCTGCAGGGTTCGACTGGAGCACTATCCCCGGGGCCTTATCGACTCCCTCGGGAGCTGTCACTGGCCTCGTCCCTGGACTTGGTCAACACGGCGCCCACCTACTCTGTAGGTTTCCCGGGATCGATCCTCCGACGGCCCACGTGGCTCCGCACCCTTCCCAGACGATGCCAGACGCACCTTCCCCTTCCGAAAAGGCCCGGCTGCGGGCCGAGGTCCTGGCACGGCGCGACGCGCTCGATCTCGACGCGCGCAAGGCTGGCTCCCGGACGGTGGCGGAGACGGTCGTCTCGATCCCCGGCTTGGCCGAGGCCGAGCTGGTCGGCGGCTTCTGGCCGATCCGCAGCGAGATCGACCCACGCCCGATCATCGAAAAGCTGTTTGCGCGCGGCCAGCGCGTGGCCCTGCCGAAGGTGACGCCGGACGGCCTCGTCTTCCGCGAATGGCGGGCCGGCGAAGCGCTGGTGCGCGGCGGCTTCGGTCTCAGCGAGCCGCGCGACGACCTGCCGGAAGTGTTTCCCACCGCGTTGATCGTGCCGCTGGCGGCCTTCGACCGCACCGGCAACCGCATCGGCTACGGCAAGGGTTATTACGACCGGGCGATCGAACGCCTGTCCGGCCGAGGTGCACTGCTCACCATCGGCATCGCCTATTCCGTCCAGGAGGTGGCACATGTCCCGGCGGAGGCGCATGACCGGCCCCTCGATCATCTCGTCACCGAGATCGGCCCCGTCCCTTTGATCAAGGCTTAGAGCGTTGCGCCTTCTCTTCCTCGGCGACATCGTCGGCCGCCCCGGCCGCCATGTTGTGACCGACCGGCTGCCGGCCCTGCGCGAGCGCTGGCGTCTCGATTGCGTGGTGATCAATGGCGAGAACGCCGCCGGCGGCTTCGGCATCACCGAGTCGATCTGTGACGAGGTCCTGGGTGCCGGTGCCGACGTCATCACCCTCGGCAACCATTCCTTCGACCAGCGCGAGGCGCTCGTCTTCATCGAGCGCCAGCCCCGCCTGATCCGCCCCGCGAATTACCCGCCCGGCACGCCGGGCCGCGGCGCGACGGTGATCGAGACCCGGTCCGGCGCCCGCGTGCTCGTCGTCAACGTGATGGGCCGGCTCTTCATCGACCCGATGGACGATCCCTTCACGGCGGTCGACCGCGAACTGGCCTCCTGCCCGCTGCGCGATGCAGCCGATGCTGTCATCGTCGACGTCCATGCCGAGGCGACGAGCGAGAAGGAGGCCTTCGGCTGGCATCTCGACGGGCGCGCGAGCCTCGTCGTCGGCACGCATACCCACGTGCCCACTGCCGACCACCGCATCTTGCCCGGCGGCACCGCCTATCTCACCGATGCCGGCATGTGCGGCGACTACGATTCGATGCTCGGCATGCAGAAGGAGGAGCCGTTGCGCCGCTTCCTGCAGAAGACGCCGGGCTCGCGCCTGGAACCGGCCCAGGGCGAGGGCACGCTCTGCGGCATCGCCGTCGAAACCGACGATGCGACGGGCCTTGCCAAGTCCGTCTCCGCTGTGCGCCTCGGGCCGCACTTGGAGGAAACTTGGCCGCGAGCCTGGGATTGAGGATCAAGTAAGCGTTGTGGAGCGCCGGCCCGGCTTGATCGGTCCGAAACCAGCCTCCAGAGTGCCGCGCGACCGGCCCCGCTTCTCGATGCATGGGTTCGGCCCAACCCGAACCCGGATCCGATGGTGGCTCGACCCGCGTCTCCTCCACTCAGCAAGCCCGGCATCTACCTCGTGCGGATGCTGGTGTTCCTGATCCTCGTCGGATTCCTGGCCTTCGTCCTCTTCCGGCAGATCACGCCGGCCTTCCTCGCCAATCCCGGCCTCAACGGCCTCATCCTCGGCGTGCTGCTGATCGCGGTGCTGCTCGCCTTCGGGCAGGTGATCAGGCTGTTTCGCGAGGTCTCCTACGTCAACACCGTCGCCACCGGGCAAACCGCGCCCAAGGCCGGTCCGAGCCTGCTCGGCCCGCTCGTCCCGGCGATCGGTGCGCGCAGGGACGGCGCCACGCTCTCGGGCACCCGCGCCCATCTCGATACCACCGCCGCACGGCTCGACGAGGGCCGCGAGATTCTGCGCTACGTCTCCGGCATCCTGATCCTGCTCGGCCTGCTCGGCACCTTCTGGGGCCTGATCGACACGCTCTCGGCGGTCGGCGGCGTGATCAGCGGCATGCGTGGCGGGGGCGACGCCGCCGTGATGTTCGACGAGTTGAAGAACGGCCTCGCCGTGCCGCTTTCCGGTATCGGCCTCGCCTTCTCGGCCTCGCTGTTCGGCCTCGCCAGCTCGCTGATCGTCGGCTTCCTCGATCTTCAGGCCGGTCAGGCCCATGCCCGCTTCCACAACGAGCTGGAGGATTGGCTGGTCTCCGGAGAGGAGCAGGCCGTCACGGTGCGGGCCGCCGCCGCCTCGCCGCAGCAGGACGCGGCCCTGTCGCGCGAGTTGCAGGAGACGCTCGACCGCCTCGGCAAGGCCATCACGGAGGGCGGCGGAGGCCGGTCGGCCACCCAGGCCATGACCAACCTCGCCGAGGGTATCCAGGGCCTCGTGCAGCACATGCGCGCCGAGCAGCAGATGATCCGCGACTGGGTCGAGGCGCAGGCGAGCCGCGAAAAGGAGCTGAAACAGGTGCTCGACCGCCTGAGCCGTGATCGGGTCGAGTCATAATGGCGTCGAGCCGCGGCCGTACGCATCGCAGCATCAACGTCTGGCCGGGCTATGTCGACGCGCTGGCCACGCTCCTGCTCTCGGTGGTGTTCCTGCTGACGATCTTCGTGGTCGGGCAGTTTTTCCTGTCGCAGGAGCTGACCGGGCGCGACGAGGTCCTGAACCGCCTGAACCGGCAGATCGCCGACCTCACCGATCTCCTCGCTCTCGAACGCTCGAACCGACGCACCCAAGAGGAGACCTCTGCTTCCCTCAAGAGCAGCCTCGAGCGCGCCGAGAGCGACCGCGACCGCCTCCAGGCCCTGAACGACGCCGCGACTGCGGCCAAGGGCCAGTCGGGCGAGGCCGACAAGCAGCTCGAGGCCGAGCGCGCCGCCACCTCCCGGGCGCAGAACCAGATCGACGTGCTCAACGAGCAGATCCGCGCCATGCGCCGCCAGCTCGCGGCCCTGGAGGATGCGCTCTCGGCCTCGGAGAAGCGCGACAAGGAGAGCCAAGCCCGCATCGCCGATCTCGGCAGCCGCCTGAACGTGGCACTCGCCCAGCGGGTGCAGGAGCTCGCGCGGTACCGCTCCGACTTCTTCGGACGCCTGCGCCAGATCGTCGGCAATCGCTCCGACATCCGCATCGTCGGCGACCGCTTCGTGCTGCAATCCGAGGTGCTGTTTCCGGCAGGCTCGGCCAGCCTGAAACCCGAGGCCGGCCCCGAGATCGACCGCATCGCCAATGCGATCCTCGACATCTCGAAGGAGATCCCCACGGATATTCCCTGGGTTCTGCGTGTCGACGGCCACACCGACTCGCGGCCGATCCAGTCGGCGCAGTTTCCCTCGAACTGGTCGCTCTCGGCAGCCCGCGCCATTGCGGTGGTTCAGTACTTGCGCGGAAAAGGCATCCCGCCGCAGCGCCTGCTCGCCGGTGCGTTCGGCGAGTTCCAGCCGCTCGACACGGGAACGACCGAAGAGGCCTACGCCAAGAACCGCCGGATCGAGATGAAGCTGACGGAGCGGTAGCCGCCTCCCACGGCCGTCATTCCGGGGCCGCGCAGCGGATCCCGGAACCCAGAGTCGCAGGTTGCGCTCATCCTGGCTCCGCCGGCGGTTCTGGATTCCGGGTTCTGGCATTCTGCGAGAACCCGGAATGACGGCCGTGAGGTTCTTAGGCTCCCCGATCCCCGAACTCGCCTCGGTACGCGAACAACCCCGGCACGCCGCCGGTCATCAGGAACAGCACCGCGTCCCCCGGCCGATAGGCCCCGGCGCGGACGTCGTGCAGCAAGCCTGCGAAAGCCTTGCCACTATAGACGGGATCGAGCAGCAGCCCTTCCGTCTGCGCCATCAGCGTAACCGCCTCGCGCATCCCGTCCGTCGGGATGCCGTAGCCCTCGCCACGGTGGCCGCCGTCGATGTCAACCGCGTCATCGCCGACGCTGGCGCTGAGCAGCCCGGCACTGTCTCGCGCCTTGTCCAGCGTGATCCGGCGCGCCTCGTCAAGGGGCGCCAGCACCGTGTAGGATTTCGCCTGCCTCGGATCACGTCCGAGCGCGGCGAGTCCCGCCACGAGCCCGGCATGCGTGCCGCTGCTGCCGTTGGCGGTGACGACGTGCCGGAAGGCGATCCCCATGGCGGCGGATTGGTCGAGGATCTCGGCGATGCAGGCGGCATAGCCGAGGCTGCCGAGGGCATTCGATCCGCCTGAGGGAAACACAGCGGGCCGCCTCCCCTGGCTTTCGAGTTCTGCTGCGCGCTCGTTCGCGGCCGCGAGCGAATCCGCTTCACCCGGCAGCAACTGCACACGAGCACCGAACAGCTCGTGCAGCAGGCGGTTGCCGTTGCCGGTATAGTCGCCATCGTCGCGCGGCACCGAGCGGGTCAGGAACAGCTCGCAACGGAAGCCGCATCGCGCCGCTGCCGCTGCCGTCAGCCGCGCGTGGTTCGATTGCAGGGCGCCGACCGTGATGACGGTGTCGACGCCGTCCGCCCTCGCCTGCCCGAGCAGGAATTCGAGCTTGCGCAGCTTGTTGCCGCCGCCGCCGACAGGGCCGATGTCGTCGCGCTTCACGAAGAGACGCACGCCGTTCAGCCCGTCGCCGAGATGGCGGCTCAGACCGTCAAGCGGCTGGATCGGCGTCGGCGCGCCGATCAGGTCAATCCGTGGGAAGCGCGCGAGATCGAGCAAGGCCTACTCCGCCGGAAGCGCCGCGAGCTTGAGGTGAGGGTCGCGCGGCCGGGCGGCGTCGGCGAGCGGATCGGTGAATTGGAGGCTGGCGAGCTGCGCGTAGAGTTTTCCGCGCGCCAGCAGGCTCTCATGCGTGCCCTCCTCGACGATGCGGCCATCGTCGAAGACCAGGATGCGGTCGGCGGCGCGGATCGTGGCGAGGCGGTGGGCGATCACCAGCGTGGTGCGTCCTTCCATCAGGTGGTCGAGGGCGTTCTGCACGGCGCGCTCGCTCTCGGCGTCGAGGGCCGAGGTCGCCTCGTCGAGCAGCAGGATCGGCGCATCCTTGAGGATGGCGCGGGCGATGGCGACGCGCTGGCGCTGCCCGCCGGACAGCGTCGTGCCACGCTCGCCCACCTGCGTCTCGTAACCCTGCGGCAGGGCGCGGATGAAGCCGTCGGCATTGGCGAGGCCGGCCGCGCGCTCCACCTCGGCGATGCTTGCGGACGGGCGTCCGTAGCGGATGTTGTCCAGGATGCTGCCGGAAAACACCGTCGGGTCCTGCGGCACCAGCGAGAGCCGCTGGCGCAAGGCTTCAGGATCGACCGTGGCGATGTCGACGCCGTCGACGCGGATCTGGCCGCTCTGAGGATCGTAGAAGCGCAGCAGCAGTTGCAGCACGGTGGTCTTGCCGGCACCCGAGGGGCCGACCAGGGCGACGCGCTCGCCTGGAGCGACGCCGAAGCGGACGCTGTCGAGCGCCTGATGCTCCGGCCGCGTCGGATAGGTGAAGTGGACATCCTCGAACGCCACCTCGCCGCGCGGCGGCGCCGGCAGCGCAGCCGGGTTCTCCGGCGCCCGGATCGCCGGCTCACTCGCCAGGATCTCGCCGAGGCGCTCGGCCGCGCCAGCTGCCTGGGCCAACTCGCCGTAGACTTCCGAGAGCTGCCCGAGCGCGCTCGCGCCGAACACCGCGTAGAGCACGAATTGCGAGAGCGTGCCGGCGCTCATGGCGCCCGACAGCACGCTCTGCGCGCCGTACCACATCACCCCAACGACGGAGCCCGAGATGAGGAAGATCGCGACACCGGTGAGAATGGCACGCGCCTTGATCGAGGCGAGTGCGGCCGAATAGGCGTTCTCGGCCGCCTTTCCGAAGCGCGATGCCGTCTCGCGGCTCATGCCGAAGGCCTGCATCGTGCGCACCGCGCCGATCGCCTCCGAGGCATAGGCCGAGGCATCGGCGAGCCTGTCCTGCGCTGCTCGCGAGCGCCTGCGGACGCCGCGTCCGGAGAGGATCAGAGGAAACACGATCAGCGGGATCGCGCCGAGCACCAGGATCGAGAGCCGCGGGCTCGTCCAGACCATCATCACGACGGCGCCGACGAACAGGAAGGCGTTGCGCAGCAGGATCGAGATCGAGACGCCGAAGACCGACTTCACCTGCGTGGCGTCGGCGGTGAGGCGCGAGACGATCTCGCCAGATTGCGTCCGGTCGTAGAAGGCGGGATCGAGAATGGTCAGCCGGGCGAAGACCGCCGTGCGCAGGTCGGCGACCACACGCTCGCCCAGGCTGACCACGGTGTAGTAGCGGCCGGCGCTCGACAGGCCGAGCACGGCCACCACGCCGAGCAGCGCCAGGAAATAGCTGTCGATGAAGGCATGGCCCTCGGGCGAGAAGCCGTGATCGATCACCCGCCGGATCGCGATGGGCACCACCAGGGTCGCCCCGCTGGCGAAGATCAGCGAGAGGAGCGCAGCGAAGATGCGTCCGCGATAGACGGCAGCGAAGGGAATCAGCGGTCTCAGCGCACTCAACGGCGCGCGCCGGGCGGCCTCTCGGCCATCCTCCGTCGCCCTGCCTCTGCGCTTGCCCCTCGCCTCGGTGGCGGTGTCACGCGCGGCGGCCATTGGTCCTCGTCATCGTCTCGTCCCAGGTCTGTCTTGGCCAGAAGTCTTTTGGTTGTGCTCTGGCGCGGTCTTGTTCACGGAAGGCGGCTGAGGTATAGGCCCGCCTTCACCGAAACGCGCGTGATATTCGGCCGCGGAAAGCCGCGCCGTCCGGTCGGCGTGACCCAATCAGGACTTCGTCATGGCAAAAGATGCGGCCGCCAAGGCCAAGGGGACCGAGCATCCCGACTACCACTTCATCAAGGTCGTGATGACCGATGGGACCGAGTACATGACCCGGTCGACCTACGGCAAGGAGGGCGACGTCCTCAACCTCGACATCGACCCGACCACGCATCCGGCCTGGACCGGCGGTGAGCAGAAGATGCTCGATCGCGGTGGCCGTGTCTCGCGCTTCAACTCGCGCTTCGGTGGTCTGGCCTTCGGCAAGAAGTGAGTTTCTGGGGAGCCGGGCGCGAGCGCCTGCCCCTGAACCACCAAAGGGCGGCGCTCAGCAGCGTCGCCTTTTTCGTATGCGGCGGCCTCCGACGACTCACCCGAGGGTCGCGGACCCGACTGGAAACCGGAGACCGGTGGGCCGAGGCCCCTGGCGCTGGTTGGCGCTGATGCCCAACTGGTGTACGAGCCCGCTGACCGAACGGAGGATGCCTCCGGGCGGTCGTTTCGTTTTGCCGAATACTACGCGTCCGCGAGTGCGGACCGCCGGAACCCCATGCAGACCGTCCTGATCGTCGTCCACCTCTTCATCGTTCTGGCGCTCATCGTCACGGTGCTGCTGCAGCGCTCCGAGGGCGGCCTCGGCCTCGGCGGCGGCGGCGGCGGCGGTGGCGGCGTGTCCGGGTTCATGACCGGGCGCGGACAGGCCAACGCGTTGACCCGCGCGACGGCGATCCTCGCGGCCCTGTTCTTCGCGACCAGCATCACCCTGGCGATCATGGCGCATCACAGTGCCGGCCCGCGCTCGATTCTGGACGGCGATGGCAATGCACAGCCGGCCCAGCCAGCCCAGCAGCCCGGTGCCGACAACCTGCTCGACACGCTGCGCCAGCAGGGCGGCAAGCCGGGCGAGAGCGCCCCTGCGCAACAGGCTCCGGCTGCTCCCGCCGCGCCGGCTGCCCCCGCGGCTCCGACGACGCCCTCCGCTCCGCAGTCGCGCTAGGGCAACAGCGCGGAGGAGAATCCGCGCGGAAAACCGCCTTCGGGCGATCGCGACATGTGCGGCCGGCGCGCGAGCCGGCCGATCCGGGCGTTGGCCCACCGAGATTCATGAGATTCGTCAGCGGCATGGTCCCGCGGCGCGTGCCCGATGGGCCGCGCGTTGGATGAACCTTTGCGGTTTGGCGAATCGCGTAACCCCGTTTAAGGACCGAGGCCCATGACGCAGCATTCGACGCATGGGATTTCGACGCGGTACGTCTTCATCACCGGCGGCGTCGTCTCGTCGCTCGGTAAGGGACTCGCGTCGGCCGCTTTGGCCGCCCTCCTCCAGGCTCGCGGCTACCGCGTCCGCCTGCGCAAGCTCGACCCCTACCTGAACGTCGATCCGGGCACGATGAGCCCGACGCAGCACGGCGAGGTCTTCGTCACGGATGACGGCGCCGAGACCGACCTCGACCTCGGCCATTACGAGCGCTTCACCGGCCTGCCGGCGAGCCGCGCCGACAACATCACCACCGGCCGGATCTACCAGGACATCATCGCCAAGGAGCGCCGCGGCGACTATCTCGGCGCGACCATCCAGGTGATCCCGCACGTCACCAACGCCATCAAGGCCTTCGTGCTCGACGGCAACGAGGGCTACGACTTCGTGCTCGTCGAGATCGGCGGCACGGTGGGCGACATCGAGGGCCTGCCCTTCTTCGAGGCGATCCGCCAGCTCGGCCAGGAGCAGGCGCGCGGCACCTGCCTGTTCATCCACTTGACGCTGCTGCCGTTCATCCCGTCCGCCGGCGAGCTCAAGACCAAGCCGACGCAGCACTCGGTGAAGGAGCTGCGGTCCATCGGCATCCAGCCCGATATCCTGCTGTGCCGCTGCGATCGCCCGATCCCGAACGACGAGCGCCGCAAGCTCGCGCTGTTCTGCAACGTGCGCGAGACGGCGGTGATCGACGCCCTCGACGTGCCCTCAATCTACGACGTGCCGCTCTCCTATCGCGGCGCCGGGCTCGATCGCGAGGTGCTGGAGCACTTCGCCCTGGACGCCGAGCGCGAGCCGCCGCTCGACCGTTGGCGGACCATTTCCGAGCGCGTGAAGAACCCCGAGGGCGAGGTCACCATCGCCATCGTCGGCAAGTACACCGGCCTCAAGGACGCCTATAAGTCGCTGACCGAGGCGCTGATCCATGGCGGTATCGCCAACAAGGTGCGCGTCCATCTCGAATGGATCGAGGCCGAGGTTTTCGAGCGCGAGGACCCCGCCCCGTTCCTCGAAGGCCTGCACGGCATCCTGGTGCCCGGCGGCTTCGGCCAGCGCGGTGCCGAGGGCAAGATCCGCGCGGCCCAATACGCCCGCGAGCGCCGCATCCCGTATTTCGGCATCTGCTTCGGCATGCAGATGGCGGTGATCGAGGCCGCCCGGTCGCTCGCCGGCGTCGAGGGTGCGAACTCGACCGAATTCGGCGCGACGCAGGAGCCCGTGGTCGGCCTGCTCACCGAGTGGATGAAGGGCGAGGCCCTCGAGCGGCGCGCGGCCGAGGGCGATCTCGGCGGCACCATGCGGCTCGGCGCTTACAACGCCACGCTCGGTTCCGACACCAAGATCGCGAGCATCTACGGCTCAACCACCATCTCCGAGCGCCACCGCCACCGATACGAGGTCAACATGGCCTACCGCGAGCGGCTGGAGGCCAAGGGGTTGCGCTTCTCCGGGCTCTCGCCGGACGGCCTGCTCCCGGAAACCGTGGAGCATGTCGGCCATCCGTGGTTCATCGGCGTGCAGTTCCACCCCGAGCTGAAGTCGCGGCCCTTCGAGCCGCATCCGCTGTTCCAGAGCTTCGTCGCCGCGGCGGTGGAACAGAGCCGACTGGTCTGAGCATGAGAGCAGCCCGATGAACGTGATCTCCGGGCTGCCGGCCTTCCTCGCCTATTTCGCCGCCGCGCTCGGTCTCGTGGCGCTCTACATCCTGGTCTACATCACCGCGACGGCGCATCGCGAGATGGCGCTGAT
Source organism: Methylobacterium sp. C25 (assembly GCF_021352225.1). Lineage (GTDB taxonomy): Bacteria > Pseudomonadota > Alphaproteobacteria > Rhizobiales > Beijerinckiaceae > Methylobacterium. The sequence goes on from NZ_JAAUVI010000010.1 coordinate 106,451, forward strand.
CCGCGCCGGCAATACCGCTGCCGCACTCAGCCTCGGCGCGAGCCTCATCGGCTACGCCCTGCCGCTCTCGGTGGCGATCCGCAACGCCCAGTCGATCCTCGACTGCATCGTCTGGGGCCTCGTCGCCCTGGTGGTGCAGATCCTGATCTACTGGCTCGTGCGCATCCTCCTGCCCGACCTGTCCCGCCGGATCTCGGAGAACGAGATGTCGGCCGCGATCCTGCTCGGTGCGGCCTCGCTCGCCGGCGGGATCGTGAACGCCGCCTCGATGTCGTATTGAGGGTGCGCGCGGGGGCGAGAACAGCCGGATGACGAACCAGCAGACCGACGCCCGGCTTACTGCGGACCAGCGCCGATGAAGCGCTCGCAGACCGTCTCGCTCGTCCTGCTCGCAGGTGCCGGCGCCGCAGCCTTCGGGCTCGCCTCGGTCGATCACTCGCAGGACGAGGAGGACGTCCGCGTTTACGCAGACCCCTCGGCCTGCATCGCCGCGCATGTGCGCAGCGACGCCGATTGCCGGAGCGAGTACGACATCGCTCGCGCCCTCTACCCGACCGCCGCGCCACGCTACGCCTCGACGACCGATTGCGAGGCTCATCACGGCCCCGGCCACTGCGTCACCGGCGAGAGTGTCGCCGAGGCGGCGCGCGGCAAATTCATTCCGGTCATGGCCGGCTACGTGATCGGCGCAACGGCCGAGCAGAAGCTGCCGCCGCAGCCGGTCTTCGACCATGCCCCGAAGAGCGAGACTCAGCAGGCAAGCCATTCGACCGGTTTCCACGGTGGATACTGCACTGGCTCGGGCGCGCGCATCTGGACCACGGGCTACGGCCGATCCTCGGCGGCGCGCGTGTCATCGGCAGCCTTGCGCGGATCGTCCTTCGGCGGTTTCGGAAGTTCGGGACGGTCTTTCTCGTCCCACTCGTCGTCCTCGCACGGCTTCTTCGGCGGCTGATGCGGCGCGTTCCCACCGGCGAGCGGCCCGACTGGCGCGAGACCGCGCGAAAAAACGGCTTCGTGTTCCACACCCTCGACGGCGCGCCTTATTGGGACGAGAGCCACGCCTACGCCTTCACCCTCGACGAAATCGAGGAGGACTTCGAGGCGCCGAGCGGCGAGCTGCATGCGCTCTGCCTCGACTTCGCCGCCCGTGCCGTCGAAGACGAGCGAATCCTCGCCTCGCTGCGCATCCCCGAGAGCGCCTGGGACGCGGTCCGTGGCAGCTGGCGCCGGGGGGACGCCAGCCTCTACGGCCGGCTCGACCTCTCCTACAGCAGCACCGGGCCGGCCAAGCTCCTCGAATACAACGCGGATACGCCGACGGCGCTCTACGAGACCGGCGTGTTTCAGTGGCTCTGGCTCGAAGAGCTTTTGCACGACGGCCGCCTGCCGGCCGGCAGCGACCAGTACAACGCCGTCCATGAGCGGCTCATCGCGCGCTTCCGCGAGATCGGCGCCGGCATGCTCACGGCCTTCGCCGCCGAGGCCGATGCGCCGGAGGATCGCGGCACGGTCACCTATCTCCAGGATTGCGCACAACAGGCCGGGCACGCCACGCGCTTTCTCGACCTTTCGGAGATCGGGCTGAGGGCGGATGGCCGCTTCTGTGCCCCCGACGAAACGCCGATCGACCTGCTGTTCAAGCTCTACCCGTGGGAATGGGCGTTCTCCGACGCCTTCGCCTCGGGCGTCGCGGGAAGCGCAACCCGCTTCCTCGAACCCCCCTGGAAGGCGGTGCTGTCCAACAAGGGCTTGCTGCCGCATCTCTGGGCGCAGGAGCCCAGGCACCCGAACCTGCTGCCGGCCTTTTTCGAGGGCGATCCCCAGGCCGCGAGCCTCGGCGACTCATACGTGCGCAAGCCGATCTTTTCGCGGGAGGGCTCGAACATCGAGATCCTTCGCGATGGCACGGTGCTCGCGCACGAGCCGGGCCCCTATGGCGGCGAGGGCTACATCCGGCAGGCGCTCGCCGAGCTACCGAGCTTCGACGACCGCCGCCGCCCGCTGATCGGCTCATGGATCGTCGGGGACGCGCCAGCCGGGCTCTGCGTGCGCGAAGGCCGCGGTGCGATCACCGGCAATGACGCCTTGTTCGTCCCGCACTTCATCGAGCCCGCGGCCTGAGGCCGCGATGCCGCGGCCACTGCGGCACGGCGCGTTCCGCGCTATCATGAGACCATCGTGACAGAGATCCTGTTCTATCATCTGCAGCGCCAGCCCCTGGAAAAGGTGCTGCCGAGCCTCGTCGAGAAATCGCTCGAGCGCGGCTGGCAGGCCGCGATTCAGGCAGTGAGCGAGGAGCGTCTGTCGGCCCTCGACGACGGGCTCTGGACCTATTCGGACGACAGCTTCCTGCCCCACGGCACTGACCGCGAGCCGGATGCAGCCTCTCAGCCGGTGGTTCTGACCTTGAGCGAGACCAACCCCAACAAGGCGGCGATCCGCTTTCTCGTCGAGGGCGCCGACCTGCCCGAGGACGCGAACGACTACGCCCGCATCTGCATCCTGTTCGACGGCAACGACACCGACGCGCTGGTTCTCGCCCGCGAACAATGGAAGGCCGCCAAGGAGCAGGGGCACGCGATCGCCTATTGGCAGCAGGACGATGACGGCCGCTGGAGCAAGAAGGCGTGAGGATTGTCGTGACCCATCGTGAGCCACCGCGTTCCAACCCTCTCCCCTCTGCGGGAGAGGGAAGAGGGTTTTGGCGCGGGATTGGCTGTGCGTTCCTGGCGTTTGCCGTCGCCTTCACGCCGCTCCGCTCACTCGCCGAAGCCCAGAACGCACCGCCCGGTGCAGCACGCAAAGCGGCTGAACGCCCTGCAGAATCCCGCGACGGCCGCAAATTGCCGGCGGATTCCGTCACCGAGCACACGCTCACGCTCCCCGGGGGACGCACGATCGCGTTCACCGCGACCGCCGGCAGCCTCGGTCTGGTCGACGAATCCGGGAAGCTCCAGTCTGAGATCGCCTTCATCGCCTACGTGAAGAAGGGCTCTCCCGAGGAAATCGCCGCACGGCCGGTGAGCTTCGCGATCAATGGCGGCCCGGGCGCGGCCTCGGCCTATCTCAACATCGGTGCGATCGGCCCCTGGCGCCTGCCGAGCGACGGTGCCTCGATCAGCCCGTCGCAAAAGATCCAGCTGAAGCCCAACGCCGAAACCTGGCTCGACTTCACCGACCTCGTCTTCATCGATCCAGTGGGCACCGGGTACAGCCGGGCGGCGGATGGCGATGGCAAGAGCTACTGGAACGTGGAGAGCGATTCTTCCGTGCTCGCCTCGGCCATCGCCCGCTACCTGCGCCAGAACGACCGGATGTCCTCGCCGAAATTCTACGTCGGCGAGAGCTATGGCGGCTTCCGCGGTCCGCTGATCGCGTCGAAGCTGCAGGAGGATGTCGGTGTCGGCCTTTCCGGGCTCGTCCTGCTCTCGCCGGTGCTCGATTTCGCCTGGCTGCAATCGGCCCGCACGACACCCTGGGGCTTCGTCACGCGGCTGCCCTCGCTCGCTGCCGCCGCGCTCGAACGCTCGGGCACGCGCCCGACCCGCAGTCTGATGGCCGATGCCGAGCGCTATGCCTCGGGCGACTACATCGCCGACCTGCTCAAGGGCCCCAGCGATGCCGCGGCCGTGGGACGGCTGTCCCAGAAGGTTTCGGCGCTGACCGGGCTCGATCCCGAGACGGTCCGCCGTCAGGCAGGCCGGCCTACATCGAACAGCTATCAGCGCGAAATCGGCCGCGACCAGGGTCGGGTCTCCTCGGCCTACGACACCTCCGTCACCGGATGGGACCCAGATCCGACGGCACCGACGTCTCACTTCGAGGACCCGGTGCTGACGGCGCTGCAGGCGCCGCTCACCAGCGCGATGGTGGATCTCTACGCGAACACGCTGAACTGGCGCGTGACGAACATGCGCTACGAACTGCTCAACGGCGCGGTGAACCGGGGCTGGTCCTGGGGCTCGGGCCGCGGCGCGCCGGAGGCGATGGGTGCGCTCAAGGGCATCCTGTCGCTCGACGGGTCGTTGCGCGTGCTGATCGCCCACGGCTTCACCGACCTTGTGACCCCCTACTTCGCCTCGAAGATCCTGATCGACCAGATGCCCTCCTACGGCACCGGCGATCGCCTGAAACTCGCCGTGTACCCTGGCGGGCACATGTTCTATTCGAGGGCCGATTCCCGCGCCGCCTTCCACGCGGACGCTGCCGATCTCTACGCCCGTGCGCTCAAGGACCGCTCGGACGGTACGGCGGCGACACCCGGAAGCCGCGGTGAGCGGCCACAGGAGCGTCCAACGCCTTGAGCGCAACTCACACCATCATTGCCCTCGCCGTCGCCGGCGGTCTCCTGGCCGGCTGCACCAGCACCGAGGATCGGGGGCCGGCGCCCTCCCCGCAGGCAGCAGCGACGCCCCGCCCGGCGCCGTCGCCTCCGGCCGCGCCGACCTTCTCCGGGCCGATCCTCGACAATAGCGGGACGTGCAACGGCCCGGTTCCGACCGCGGCCACCGCCATCGCGCCGGGAATCGGTGAGTGCGAGCTGGTGCGGCTGAAGGGCAAGCCACCGACCGACGTGCTCGTCGGCGAAGGTCGTGCAGGCCGGGAAGTCCAGGTGCTCTACAACGAGCCCGGCGCGAAGGAATTGTACTTCTTCGTCAACAACAAGCTCGATCGCGTCGTGAAGTCGTAACCATCCTCGGTGCGCGCCGCTGGTTGGTAGCGTACCCGGCGGATTTCTCAGGAACATGGCCGAATACCCCCGGTTTCCCGGCACCAGACCGAGGAGGTATTCTGATGAAACGCGTTGCCATTGCGGCTCTCTGTGCGCTGCTGGCCGGCCCTGCCCTTGCCGCCGAGTCCAACGACAAGACCGTCGGCGAGCGCGCCAAATCCGTGGGTGAGTCGACCGGTGTGAACTCGCTGATCGGCGTCGCCCCGATCACGGAAGACTTCGTGAAGGAAGTCGCGATCAGCGACATGTTCGAGATCCAGTCGAGCAAGCTCGCCGAGGAGACGGCCGACGACAAAACCAAGGCCTTCGCCAAGAAGATGATCGCCGATCACGAGAAGACGTCCGAGGAGCTGAAGTCGCTCGTGACCGGCGGCAAGGTCAAAGCCGAGCTGCCCACTGCGCTCGACAGCACGCACCAGAGCAAACTCGACAAGCTCAAAGGGCTGAGCGGCGCGGATTTCACGAAGCAGTACGCCTCCGACCAGGTCAGCGCGCACAAGACGGCCGTCGACCTGTTCAAACGCTATGGCGCCGGCGGGGACAACGCCGAGCTCAAGACCTGGGCCGTGAAGACCGAACCCCACCTCGAGGAGCACCTGACCATGGCGCAGGACCTGCAGAAGTAGCCCTGCCGGCGCTTCTTCAGACGTCCCGTCGCTGCGCTCCAGCCGCAAAGGCGCGGAGCGCAGCGACATCGTCCGCACCCCCATCTCCAGCCAAGCGTGCATAGAGGCTTTCGGCGCCCTCGAAGATCCGCCGGCCGGCCTCGTCGTCGCCGATGAAGCCGGCGATCTCACGCATCTCGGGCGCCCAGCGATAGGCCTTCGGGACCATGTCGGGCAGTCCGCGCTCGAAGCGCGCGAGCAGCGCCGGCTCGGTCTCGGCGAGTTCAGCGCGGAGCGCCTCCAGCGATCCCGCACGCGCGGCAGCGAGAACCATCGTCGCCGCCAGTGCCGTCAGGCCCTTGTTCAGGCCGGCATAGGACATCTTCAGCCCCGCGGCCGCCCCGATGCCACCTTCACACGCGCGCAGATCCAGGCCACAGGCCCGAAGCTGCAGCGCAGGGCCGAGATCATCGCCGGCCACGTAGATCCGCGGGCCCTTTTCACCAGGCTTCGGCGGCAGCCCGATGATGGCTCCGTCGAGAAACGGCGTTCCGCCAGCGGCGATCACGCCGGCGACAGCGCGCTTGGTTTCGACGTTGACCGCGTTGAAATCGACGAAGATCGCCCTGCCCTCACCGGCCGCTTCGAGTGGCCCCGCAAAGCGGCGGGCCACGTCCATCGCATCGGCCGGCGGAACGATCGAGCACAGGAGATCGGCGCGGGCGAACTCCGCATCTTCGGCATGCGCCATGCCGGCAGCGCGTGCCCGCTCGCGCGTGGCCTCGCCGCGCCCCTCCAGTGACGTCAGGACGCGTACGCCATTCTCGGTCAGCCTGGCAGCGATGGGGCTGCCCATGGCGCCGGGAGCGAGAATGGCGACCGTCGGCATGTGCGCACTCCCGTGGCGGGCGACGCTCCTAGCGGAGCGAGGCGCAGAAGCGTTGGATGCGTGTGCAGGCCTGTTCCAGCAGCGCATTCGAGGTGGCGTAGGAGATCCGCAGGTTCGGCCCGAGACCGAAGGCCGAGCCGTGGACCGCGGCCACGCCCTCCGCCTTCAGCAGTTCGGTGACGAAGTCCTGGTCGGTCTCGATCACCGTTCCGCCCTCGGTGCGCTTTCCGATCAGCTCCGCGCAGGACGGGAACACGTAAAATGCGCCTTCCGGGGTCGCGCAGGTCAGGCCGCGCGCCTGGTTCAGCATCGACACGACGAGGTCGCGCCGGCTCTCGAAGGCTTTCTTGAACGCGACGAGATGGTCCTGTGGGCCATCGAGCGCGGCGACGGCTGCCCATTGCGAGATCGTGGTGGCGCCCGAGGTTTGCTGGCCCTGAACGAAATCCATCGCCTTGATGATCGGCTCCGGGCCGGCTGCGTAGCCGATGCGCCAGCCGGTCATGGCATAGGCCTTCGAAACACCGTTCATCGTGACGGTGCGATTGATGAGTTCGGGCTCGACCTGAGCCGGCGTGACGAAGTCGAAATCGCCGTAGGTCAGGTGCTCATAGATGTCGTCGGTGAGCACGTGCACGCGGGGATGGCGCACCAGCACATCCGTGATCGCCTTCATCTCGGCGCGCGTATAGGCGGCGCCGGACGGGTTCGACGGCGAGTTCAGGATGATCCACTTGGTCTTCGGCGTGAGCACGCGCTCCAGGGCCTCGGCCTGGAGCTTGAAACCATGCGCCATGTCGGTCTCGACGAAGACCGGCTTACCGCCGCAGAGCGCGACGATCTCGGGGTAGGACACCCAGTAGGGCCGCGAAATCACGACCTCGTCGCCGGGATTCAGCGTCGTCAGCAGCGCGTTGTAGATGATGTGCTTGCCGCCGGTCGCGACGATGGTCTGCGAGACCCTGTAGTCGAGCCCGTTCTCGCGCTGGAACTTGCGGACGATCGCCTCGCGCAACGCCGGAATGCCAGAGACCGGCGGGTAGCGGGTCTCGTTCCGGTTGATCGCATCGATGCCGGCCTGCTTGATGTGGTCCGGCGTGGCGAAATCGGGCTCGCCCACCGACAGGCTGATCACGTCGACGCCCTGAGCCTTCAGCTCGCGCGCCTTCTGCGTCATCACGATCGTCGCGGACGGCTTCACGCGCGACAGGCTGTCGGCCAACAGGGCCATGACGGGGGTCTCCGAAGGGTCGTGACATGCCTCGCGCATGGCAATTCGCGCGAGGCGGCCGGACCCTATTCCTGCGGTGTCAGGGGAACAAGGCCACGCACCGCCGGCTCACCATGTCGGCGGCCTTGATCCATGATGGAGGCAGGCTGCCGGGACGTTCACGCTTCGATGGCGGCGGCGGCGAAAAGGCCGCCATCTGCTCGTCTCAGATGCCGCCAAATACCCAGCGCAGCCGCGACAGGAACCCGCCGCCTGGGCGCGTGTCACCCTTGCGAACGGCGTCCTCGCCCTTCGGCTCGACGGCGATCGAGGCCTTCACGAGGCCGAGGGCCGCCGTGTCGGTGGTCTCGCGGTCGATCAGGATGAGCGATCCGGTGTCGCGATTGTCGGCATAGGGATCGACGGCGATCTCGCGGTCGAGATTCAGCGTCACTTCGCCGATGTCGTTGATGCTGAGCTTATCGGCAGGTGCCGCCTTGCCCGTCTCCGGATCGATCCGGCTGCGGATCGACTTCACCACGGCGTTGGTCGTGACGGTGCCGACCTTCGCCCAGAGGCTCGCGCCCGGAGTCAGTTCGGTCTCCAACGCCCAGAACAGGCGCACGTCGAGCGTGTCCGTGATCGTCAGCGGCGCATCGGCCGTGGCGATGACGGCACCGCGCGAGGCGTCGACTTCGTCGGACAGCACGATGGTGACCGATTGTCCTTCGCTGGCGCGCGGCAGGTCTCCGTCGGCGGTGAAGATGCGAGCGATCGTCGAGGTCTTGCCCGAAGGCGCGACGACGACCCGGTCGCCCGGCGCGGCCGAGCCCGAGGCGATCAGGCCCGAGAACCCGCGGAACTCGGAGTTCGGCCGGTTGACCCACTGCACTGGCAGACGGAAGGCGGCGGCGCGCTCCTCGGACTTGACTGGCACCTCTTCGAGATAGCGCAGCAGCGGACCGTCCTTGTACCAAGCAGCGGCCGTGCCGGGCAGGACGACGTTGTCGCCGTTCTTCGCGGAGAGTGGGATCGCGCGGATCTCGGTGAAACCGAGAGGGGCCGCGAACTCGCCGAAGCCCGCGACGATCCGGTCGAACGTGTCCTGCGACCAGCCGGCAAGGTCCATCTTGTTCACGGCCAGCGCCACGCGCTTGATGCCGAGCAGCGAGACCAGCAGCGCATGGCGCCGCGTCTGCCGGGTCAGGCCCTGGCGGGCATCGACCAGGATCACGGCCACGTCGGCCGTGGAGGCGCCCGTGGCCATGTTGCGCGTGTACTGTTCGTGACCGGGCGTGTCGGCGACGATGAACGAGCGCGTCTCCGTCGAGAAGAAGCGGTAGGCGACGTCGATGGTAATGCCCTGCTCGCGCTCGGCCTGAAGGCCGTCGACGAGCAGCGCCAGATCGATCTCCTGGCCCTGCGTACCGTGCTTGCGGGAATCGCGCTGCAGGGCAGTGACCTGATCGTCGAAGATCTGCTTGGTGTCGTGCAGCAGGCGGCCGATCAGCGTCGACTTGCCGTCATCGACGGAGCCGCAGGCGATGAAGCGCAGGACTTCCTTGCTCTGGTGAGCGTGGAGGAATTTCTCGTAGCCGAAGGCTTCCGGGGACTGATGGATGGTCATCAGAAATAGCCTTCCTGCTTCTTGCGCTCCATGGCGCCCGAGCCGTCCTTGTCGATGACTCGGCCCTGGCGCTCCGAGGTGCGGGCAGCGAGCGTCTCGCCGATGATCTCCGGCAGGGTCGCGGCCGGGCTCTCGACGGCGCCGGTCAGCGGGTAGCAGCCGAGCGTGCGGAAGCGGACCTGCCGGAGCTGCGGGGTTTCGCCGGGCTCGAGCGGCAGGCGCTCGTCATCGACCATGATGAGCTGGCCGTCGCGTTCCACGACCGGCCGCTCGGCCGCGAAGTACAGCGGTACGATCGGGATCTTCTCCTGCTCGATGTAGAGCCAGATATCGAGCTCGGTCCAATTGGAGAGCGGGAACACGCGGAAGCTCTCGCCGCGGCGCTTCTTGAAATTATAGAGATGCCAGGGCTCGGCCCGCTGGCGCTTCGGATCCCAGCGATGCTGCGCGTTGCGAAGCGAGACGATGCGCTCCTTGGCACGGCTCGCCTCCTCGTCCCGACGCGCGCCGCCGAAAGCTGCATCGAACTTGTGCTTGTAGAGCGCCTGACGCAGAGCCTGCGTCTTCATCACATCGGTATGGACTTCCGACCCGTGGCTGACAGGGCCGATACCCTTGGCGAGCCCGTCCGGGTTGGTGTGCACGAGGAGATCGAGGCCGAGCTCCTTCGCCCGCTGATCGCGGAAAGCGATCATCTCCTTGAACTTCCAGGTCGTGTCGATGTGCATCAGCGGGAACGGCAGGCGTCCCGGCGCGAAGGCCTTCAGCGCGAGATGCAGCAGGACCGACGAGTCCTTGCCGATGGAGTAGAGCATCACCGGGTTCTCGGTCTCGGCGACCGTCTCCCGGAAGATGTGGATGCTCTCGGCTTCGAGGCGCTGGAGATGCGTCAGGCGCGCAGGCAACGGCGCGGCCAAGTCCGACAGCTTCTCGGCGGTGGCAGCACTCATCAAACCAGTTTCCTTCTGTTCTCACGCACGGTCGCGGCGCGGGCCGGCTCTTCGAAAGCCGCCGGTTCCTCGCCCGGCACGACATCGCCTTCCGGCCGATGCACGTGGAGGCCGCATTCCTTTTTGGATTCCTGTTCCCACCACCAGCGGCCGGCCCGCTCGTCCTCGCCGATGCGGACGGCACGAGTGCAGGGCGCGCAGCCGATCGACGGAAAACCGCGATCGTGCAGGGCGTTGTAGGGAATGAACTGGTCCTTCACGAAGGCGTCGATCCGCGCCCGCGTCCAGTCGGCCAGCGGATTGACCTTGATCAGGTTGCGCTGCTCGTCGGCCTCGGCCAGCGGCGTATCGGCCCGGTTGGCCGATTGCCCGGCGCGCAGGCCGGTGAACCATACGGCGGCCTGATCCAGTGCACGACCCAGCGGCTCGACCTTGCGGAAGCCGCAGCAGGCCTGCCGTGCCTCGATCGAATGGCGGAAGCCGTTGATGCCTTCCTTCGCGACGAAGGCCTCTTCCGCCCTTCGCTCCGGCGCATAGGCGCGGATGCGGATGCTATAAGCCGACTCCGTCTCTGCCCAGACGTCGTAGGTCTCGGGAAAGAGACGTCCCGTATCGAGGGTTACGATCTCGGTCCGGCCCTTCGCCATCGCAATGGCGTGCGTGAGGACTTGGTCCTCGATGCCGAGGCTCGTCGTGAACACGAGGCGGCCCGAAATCTCGGATTCGACGAGGCGGATGCGAGCGATGAGGTCGAGCCCCGCCAGTCGTTCGGCGAGCCTCTCGGCCTGCTGCGCGAGAGTGACGGTCATGTGAACGGGTCCGTGTGTGGCGTCTGCCGCTTGAGCTTGACCAGCTTGTCGGAGACCTGACATGTTCGCTATATAGAACGCTGTCAAGGCATACGGGGTGCCCGCTCGCCATCCGGCGGTGCAGCAATTCGTGAGTTGGAAACCGAGAAGAGGGCTATCCGTTGCCTTCTCGAAGAAAATCCTTCTCAAGCCAGGTGCGGAAGCGCACGCAGCATGCCGGGTGAGCCGGCCTTCGCCACCGCGCCGCTTGGGCGCCCGTCAAGAAGAGGTCAGCGTGGACGCCATAGACCTGAAGATTCTCGCCCTTCTGCAGAAGGACGCGACGCTCTCCATCGCCGCCATCGGCGAGCAGGTGGGCCTGTCGCAGACGCCCTGCTGGAAGCGCATCCAGCGCCTCGAAGCCGACGGCGTGATCGACCGGCGCGTCGCCGTGCTCGACCCGGTGAAGCTCGGCCTCGGGCTCACCGTCTTCGTCTCCATCGAGACGGCGGACCATTCCAAGGACTGGCTCGACCGATTCGCCTCGGAGATCGCGGCGATGCCGGAGGTGCTCGAATTCTACCGGATGGCCGGTGACGTCGACTACATGCTGCGCGTCGTGGTCGCCGACATGCAGGCCTACGATCTCTTCTACAAGAACCTGATCGCGACCCTGCCCCTCAAGAACGTCACCTCACGCTTCGCGATGGAAAAGGTGAAGTCCACCACCGCCCTGCCCCTGCCGGCGCCCCCGACCCGCGGCCGGATCGCGCCTCAGCTCGCTGTAGTCGGGGAATAATCTTCTCTTGTGCGGCGCGACGGCAGGCAAGCCCTTCTCTCCGGTGCATGTTCTATAAAAAGAACATTTTCTCGTTGACAGCGGGCCGTCCGCAGACGACATGGCATTCATAATGGCACGCAACGCTCTCCTTCCTCAGACGGCCCCATTCGGCGATGCCGAGCGGGCCAATCTCGACGCGGTCCTCGGGACGGCGACGCCGATCCAGCGCGCCTGGCTCGCCGGCTTCCTCGCCGGGCTCGACGCCGCAGCGGGTGGCCAGCCCGCGGCCCAGCCGTCAGCGCCGCCAAAGGCCTCCGAGCCGCTGACGATCATCTTCGCGTCGGAATCGGGGAACAGCGAGACGCTCGCCAGCAACGTCGCCAAGCTCGCCAAGAAGCAGGGCTTCAAGCCGAAGATCGTCGACTTCGCCGATCTCGACCTCGCGACCCTGCCGAAGGCCGGCAAGCTCGTCGCCATCGCCGCGACCTGGGGCGAAGGCGAGCCGCCCGCCCGCGCGGTCGAGACCTACAACGCCATCATGGCCGAGGGCGCCCCGCGCATCGACGGCGTCGAGTTCGGCGTGCTGGCGCTCGGTGACACCTCCTATGCGGAGTTCTGCGCCATCGGGAAGGCGCTCGATGCCCGCTTCGAGGCCCTCGGGGGCAAGCGCGCCTATGACCGCGCCGATCTCGACCTCGATTTCGAGAAGCCCGCCGCCGACTGGATCAAGGGCGCGCTGAAGGCTCTCGCCCCCGCCGAGACCGCCGCCGACAACGTCGTCGCCGTCGATTTCGCCCGTGCCGGCGCCCATGACGAGGACGAGGAGCCGAGCCGCGAGCCGAAGGTCGTCGAGGTCATCGAGCACGTGAACCTCAACTCGTCGCGCTCCGACAAGGAGACGATCCACCTCGCGCTGGAATTCGAGGACGGCGCGCCGGCCTACGAGCCCGGCGACTCACTCGAAATCTACCCCGAGAACGATCCGCAGCTCGTCGAAGAGATCCTCAAGGCCACCGGCCTCACGGAGAACGAGGCGCTGCGTAGGTCGCTGCTCGCCGAGCGCGACATCACCACGCTCTCGGCCGCCACGGTGGAGCGCTTCGCCAAGGCCACCGGGCATGCCGACGCCCAGAAGTTCATCGAGAGCGGCGAGGTGAAGGCTTGGATCGAGGGCCGTCACCTGATCGACCTGATCGAGGCTTATCCGGCCGCGCTCACGGCCGAGCATCTCGATACCATCACCCGCCCTCTTCCGCCGCGCGCCTATTCAATCGCCTCATCCCGCAAGGAAGTCGGCGACGAGGTGCATCTGGTGATCGCCGCCGTGCGCTACGCGACGCATGGCCGGTCGCGGACGGGCGTGGCCTCGACTCATGTCGCCGATCGCATCAGCAACGGCGCCAAGCTGCGCGTGCGGCTGAAGCCGAACAAGCATTTCCGCCTGCCGAGCAATCCGGCCACCGACATCATCATGGTCGGCCCCGGCACCGGCGTCGCGCCCTTCCGCGCCTTCGTGCAGGAGCGCCGCGCCACCGAGGCGAGCGGTCGTTCCTGGCTGTTCTTCGGTGACCGCCACTTCACCCACGACTTCCTCTACCAGCTCGAATGGCAGGAAGCCCTGGAGGACGGTGCACTCTCCAAGATCGACGTTGCCTTCTCCCGCGACCAACCCGAGAAGATCTACGTCCAGAACCGGATCGACGAGCACGGCAAGGAGCTCGTCGAATGGCTCGACGGCGGGGCGCATTTCTATGTCTGTGGCGATGCCAAGAACATGGCCAAGGACGTCCGTTCGGCCGTGGTGCGCGCCTTCTCGACCCATAAGGGCTTGAGCGAGGCCGAGGCCGAGGCGCATGTTGCGTGGCTCGAAAAGGCGAAGCGCTACCAGCAGGACGTCTACTGAGATTGCACCGAACCCTCTCCCCTCTGCGGGAGAGGTGGCCCGCGAAAGGGGCCGGGAGAAGGGAATGCCCTTTTCCGGATGCGGCGCACCCCTCTCCCGCCTGCTATGCAGGCACCCTCCCCTGCAGAGGGGGAGGGATAGATGACACCGGATATCCGCCATGGAAGACCACAAGCCGATCGAGACCGTAGACGGCCCCGCCTTCGAGACGCCCGGCGTCGGCGCGCGTCGCTACGAGACGCCGCCGACCGGCCGTCCGATCGACGATCCGGTGGCGGCCAAGGAGGCGGGCCTCGCCCACAATGAGCATCTGAAGATCGCCAGCCGCTTCCTGCGCGGCGGCCTCGCCGAGGGGCTTCTGCGGCATGCCACCGGCGCGATCACGGAAGATGACGGCCAGCTCGTCAAGTTCCACGGCATGTACATGCAGGACGACCGGGATATCCGGGCCGAGCGCACCAAGAAGAAGCTCGAGAAGGCCTTCAGCTTCATGATCCGCCTGCGTATCGCCGGCGGCGTCGTGACGCCGAAGCAATGGCTCGTCCTCGACGACATCGCCACGACCTACGCCAACGGCACGCTGCGCGCGACGACGCGCCAGACCTTCCAGTATCACGGCGTCATCAAGTCGAACCTCAAGCGGACCATGGCCGCGATCGACTCGGTGCTGCTGGACACCATCGCCGCCTGCGGCGACGTGAACCGCAACGTCATGGCCGCGACGAACCCGGCCCAGTCCGGCGCACACAAGGCCGCCTACGATCTCGGCAAGACGATCTCCGACACCCTGCTGCCGAAGACCAATGCCTGGCGCGAGATCTGGCTCGACGGCGAGAAGGTCGTTGGCGGCGAGGAAGAGTTCGAGCCGATCTACGGCAAGACCTACCTGCCGCGTAAGTTCAAGATCGTGGTCGCGGTGCCGCCCTCCAACGAGGTCGACATCTTCGCGCACGACCTCGGCTTCATCGCCATCCTCGACAAGAAGAACCAGGTCACCGGCTGGAACGTCACGGTGGGCGGCGGCATGGGCATGACCCATGGCGAGCCCGATACCTTCCCGCGCACCGCCGACGTGATGGGCTTCTGCAAGCCCGAGGATGCGCTCAAGGTCGCCGAGGCGGTGATGACCGTCCAGCGCGACTGGGGCAATCGCAAAAGCCGCAAGAACGCCCGCCTGAAGTACACGATCGAGCGCTACGGCCTCGACGCGTTCCGGGCCGAGGTCGAGAAGCGCATCGGCAAGAAGCTCGGCGCCCCGAAGCCCTTCACCTTCGACGGCAACGGCGACCGCTACGGCTGGACCGAGGGCGACGACGGCCGCCACCACCTCACGCTCTACGTCCCGTCGGGCCGCATCAAGGACGTCGAGGACGGCCCGCAATTCCTCTCGGGCCTGCGCCGCATCGCCGAGGTTCACGAGGGCGACTTCCGCCTCACGGGCAACCAGAACGTCATCATCGCCAACGTCCCCGCCAAGAAGCGGAAGGAGATCGAGGCTCTGGTCGACGAGTATAAGCTGACCAAGGGCGCCGGCGCTCTGCGCCGCAACTCTATGGCTTGCGTCGCCCTGCCGACCTGCGGCCTCGCGCTCGCGGAGAGCGAGCGCTACCTGCCCGATCTCATCTCCGAGCTGGAGGAGAGCCTCGCCAGCCACGGCCTGCAGGACGAGGACATCACGATCCGCTCGACCGGCTGCCCCAACGGCTGCGCCCGCCCCTACATCGCCGAGATCGGCCTCGTCGGCCGCGGCCCCGAGCGCTACCACCTCTATCTCGGCGCCGCCTTCGACGGCTCGCGCCTGAGCAAGCTCTACAAGGAAGACGTCGAGGCCAAGGACATCCGGCAGACGCTCGACCCGCTCTTCGCCGACTATGCCAGGAGCCGGAAGCCGGGTGAGCATTTCGGCGACTTCGTAATCCGCGCGGGCCACGTCGCGAAGACCACGAACGGGCCGGATTTCCACGACCGCATCGGCGCGCTCAAGCCGGCCGGCTGAGCGCTCACCCGACGCTCTTGCGGCTTAACGGATCTGATCCTTGATCCCACCACACCCCTCATCCTGAGGTGGTGCGAAGCAGCCTCGAAGGAGGGCTCCGGACGCCACTGCGATCCCTGGAGCCTTCCTGCGAAAGCCGCCGATATGGGCAGCTCAGAATGCTGGCCTGAGTAAAGAAGCCGGGAGGCACAGCGCCAAACGTCCGGCTTTCCCTTCTGAGAACTGCGAAGAGCCCGACCGTAAACCTTAACAAGAGCTTACAGGCTCAGGTTGCAATTTCCGGCTCCCGACCGATGACGTCGCCATGGTAACGATTTGGTAACGATCCTCGTCGGGCGAGCACGACATGAGCCAAACAGTCGATCTGAAGAAGCCAGTAGAAGTCGCCCCCACGTTACTGACCATCGACGACGTGCAGCGGTTGATCGCGCAGTCTCGCGAGACATTCGACGAGCATCGGCGTCCGATCAACGTACAGATCAATCTCGGCGATGAGCGTAGACGCAGCAGGGGACGCGAGGACGAAGTCGGCTTCAGCCTCGCCCGCTCGAAATTCGTCTGGCTGGTCGTCGCGATCTCGATCTCATACGGCGCGGCCTATCTGCGGACGCGCTATGTTTGCCAGTCGTTCAAGGACACCGGCCGGTTCTTCTACGGCATGGGCGTGGACCGCTGTGTCGGCGTGCTCATGAAGCAGCCCTTCGAGCAAGTGCAAGCTCAGTTAGAGACGATCAATCGAAGCTACTGAGCGTTGTCTATTGCCGGTGTGATCAGTGACGATGCAGAACAGCATCCGCCTGTCGTGGCCGAGTTCCGGCTCCGGCAGCGATTCCATCAGCCGGGCCAAAGACTGCGCGGAGCGGGTCAGGAATTGCGGCGGGGTCCCTCGATCGCTCGGACTGGTCCACTAAGCCAAAAAACGACCCCTCGGGATCTTCTCCCGAGGGGTAGTTCTCGACCCGCTCACGTCACAGCGATTGTTTTACGCAGGCCCTGAGGCCGCGCGCTGACACGACCTCAATGTTCATCCGGGCTCCAGTCCGGGCTGTAGCCCCCAAGCGTGGGATGATACATCTCGTCGCCGGAGTGCTGGGTGAACTCCACGTTGAGGCGGTCCTCGCGTAGCCCGAGAACCTCGATGCAGTGCGCGCAGAGCGCCTTGGCGACCTCCATCCGCAGTTCGGGCGGGCGCCCCCTGCGGATGTCGAGCATCATCACGGAGACTGGGACCGGTTCGCCGTCGGCATCCGGTATCCGCCACACACCGCCTTCGCCGAGTTCGCGAATGGCGACGCTGATCCGCCGGATGTCGACCGCCATCATCTCCGCGTAGGTCCGAGCCATCAGGTCGGCAACGCGCTTCTTGGAAGCGACGGAGTGGTGACCGGTCACATCGAGTTGCAGATAAGGCATGGACGTCCCTCCGTTCAGGCCGCGCTGCGGGTCTCGAGACCATAGCGTGGCGAGGGCTTGGCATTGCCGAACTTGGCGGAGATCGCGCGGCGCCCCTCTTCCCAGCGTGTCCACTCCCCCGCATCCTGCAGACCAGGGATCGTGACCAGTTCACCCTGGTCGAGCCCGGCCAGTGCCGCATCGACGAGATCCACGGCCGACATGGTGATCGCCGACGTCTTCTGCGCCGCGTAGCCGGCGACGTCCCAGAACTCGGTCGCGGTCGCACCGGGCAGCACGGTCTGGATGCGCACGCCCTTGTCCGCCAGATCCTTCTGCAGCGCGTGCCCGAAGCTGAGGACATAGGATTTCGAGGCGCTGTAGACGCCGTTGAGCGCCTCGACCGCGATGCCGACCACGGACGAGATGTTGATGATAGTCCCCGACCCACGCGCGGCGAAGGGCTGTGCGACCGCGTAGGCGAGGCGCGTCAGGGCCGTGATGTTGAGCTGGATCATGGCGTCCATCTCCTCCACGTCGTCCTTCAGGATCGACGCGACGGAGCCGATGCCGGCATTGTTGACGAGCATGGTGATGCCCGCGTCGCCGCGCAGACGGGCCTCGAGACGCGCGAGGTCATCCCTGCGGCCCAGATCGGCCTTGAACGGCTCGACCGTGCGACCCGTCTCGTTGGCCAAGCGGTCGGCGAGCGCGCGCAGACGCTCTTCGTTGCGGGCGACCAGCAGGAGATCATAGCCCCTCCTGGCGAGGCGGTCGGCGTAAATGGCGCCGATTCCGGACGATGCGCCCGTGACGACGGCAACACCCTTGCTGGACTGAGTGGTCATGGATTGTCGCTCCGTGTGTGGCTTCGCGGCGGACTCATCCGAGGCGTAAGCTCATCTGAAACCAGTCGAATGTCGAAGATGCGTCGATTTCGGCCACGCGCCGCGCCGGGAGATCCGGAATAGCGCGCGGGCGGAATGTCAGCGCGCGGAGGCTTCCTGCTCCTCGTGGCGCAACTGTCCCTGTGCCTGTGAACGGACGGCCTCCTGGTCGCTCGCCATCCGCCGCACCTCGTCAGGCTGCGCCAGGCGCACGGCCCCGATGGTTTCGAGCATGATGGCCTCCTGAGCCGAGGCCGCATCACCGGCAGCGATTCCCACCGACAGGCCGGCGGCGAGGGCCACGGCACGCATCACGGTATGTCTGTTCCGACCGGACATGGTCGCTCTCCATTTGCTTCACGCCGGCAGGTGCCGGCGTTCGATGGAGAGACACTATCGTTGACCGGTTGCGTCTCAAATGTCATAGATGCGTCGATTTAAGACGTATGGAGTCGGACATGCAGCGCGTCGGCTTTGTCATTTATCCCGGCTTTTCGATCATGGGGCTGGCGGCCGTTCCGGCCTTCGAGCTCGCCAATCTCATCGGCGACGAGCCGACCTACGACATCCACTTCGTCTCCGAAGGCGGAGGCTTGATCCGGACCTCGGCCGGCATGAGCGTGGAAACGGAGTCGTTCGGCGACACCGCATTCGACACGCTGGTCGTCGGAGGCGGCACCTTCGTGCGTCCGTCGACCCCCGGCCTCATCGCCTTCGTGCAAGGCGTGGCCGCGCGGTCCCGGCGCATCGCTGCGATCTGCACCGGAGCCTTCGTTCTCGGAGAGGCCGGCCTCCTCGATGGCCGGCGGGTCACCACGCACTGGATGCACGCTCGGGAATTGCAGCAACAGTTTCCGAAATGCACGACCGACGTGGACTGCATCTTCATCAACGACGGTCCGATCTGGACCTCGGCGGGCATGAGCGCCGGCATCGACCTCGCCCTCGCCCTGATCGAGGCGGATCTCGGCCAGGAGGTCGCCCAGGCGGTCGCCAAGAAGCTCGTGCTCTATCATCGTCGGGCGGGGGGGCAGTCGCAGTTTTCGACCCTGCTCGACCTCGAGCCGAAATCGGACCGCATCCAGTCCGCTCTGACCTATGCCAAGCGGAACCTTCACCGGCCGCTATCGGTCGAGGAATTGGCGGAGGCCGCCCGCCTCAGCCCACGCCAGTTCAGCCGCGTGTTCCATGCGGAGACCGGCCAGTCGCCGGCCAAGGCGGTCGAGAACCTGCGCGTCGAGGCGGCGCGGGTAATGATGGAGCGCAGCCGGCACCCCATCGACGTCGTCGCCGACCAAACCGGCTTCGCGGACCGCAACCGGATGCGCCGCGCCTTCCTTCGCGCCTTCGGGCAACCTCCGCAGGTGATCCGGCGCAATGCGCGCTCGGCGCTGGATGCGGCGAGCGCCTGATGGAGATCAACCGCTGCGGTTCCTCCCTGCATCGGTGCCGGAGAGCCGACACGGGTTCGGATCGCTAGAGCCGATACGCCGTCCGGCAGGCACCCCAATGGCGCGTCCCGATGCGGATCGGGGCATCGACCTCCAGCACCATGACGGTCTGGTCGCCCATCTGGCGGCGATAGACCTGGACCGTCGCGGGGCGCGTCGATCGCGCAGCGGTGATGCCGGTGCGATCGTCGAAGATACGGAGATTCCGGGCATTGGCCTGATTCCAGCCCGGATCGTCGGGTCGCGGCGGCTTCGAATAGGCCGCGTTGTGGAACGGCAGGTAGCCGTTGCGGTCGGTGACGATGCAGAACAGCATCCGCCTGTCGTGGCCGAGTTCCGGCTCCAGCAGCGGCGCCATGAGCCGAGCCAGGGGCTGCGCGGATGAGGTCGTGAATTGCGGCGGGTTCGTTCCGTCGATGCGCTGATAATCCGTGTCGAACAACGCCGCTTCAGAGAGCCGACCTGCACCGATCTCGGCCTCCATCAGCCGTGCCACCTCCTGGGCAAGCCGCTGCGCCTTTCCGACCAGCGGCGCATGCTCGTCACGCACGGCGGCCAGTTTCGCCTGGAGGCGGCTCTGCACGACAGGCTCGATGCCCGCGAAGGCGCAATGGATCCCCATCTCGCTGACGGCGACGACGCGCGCGGGCGCGGACCCGACCCCTTCGAGATCGAGGGCAATGTGGGAGCCGGCCGTGATCGGTGCACCATCCGGTGCGATCAGCAGCACGCCGCCTTCGCTGAGATCGATGGTGCGGGTCGCGCGCCCACCCGCAAGCCGCACGGCCAGATCGATCGGGTAGCGGTCGAAGCGGCGACGGTCCCCTGCCTCGCTGGCGCGCACCACCGTCACGAAGCGACGTCCGAGGCTCGAGGCCTGTTCCGCGGCGGCTCCAGCGGCCGCCTCCATGCCTTCGGCCTGACGGTCGAGGTCGAGTGCTGTCTCGCCGGCAGATCCTGCATCCGCATCGACCGTCGCGACCAGATCCGAGGCCTGCTCCGCATCGCTTACGATCGTCGTGACGGTCCGCGCCTGAGTCTCGGCAATGTCCCGCAGCGTTGCGAAGGCAGGGCGCACGGAGTCGATCGCACCCGCCGCCGCCTCGATCGCGGTGGCGGAAGCGGCAGCGCCTTCGCGCAGCCGCATCACCCTGGCGCGAACGTCGTCGGCCGCCCGCGCGGTCTGGACCGACAGAGCCTTGACCTCGTTGGCGACGACCGCGAAGCCGCGCCCCGCCTCGCCGGCTCTTGCCGCCTCGATGGTCGCATTGAGCGCGAGCAGGTTGGTCTGTCGCGCCACGGCCGAGATGGTGTCGACGATGCCGGCGATCTCGTCGCCGGCTTCGGCGAGGGCCACGATCAGGGCGCGCGCCTCGATACCGCGATGTCCCGCTTGATCGAGATGGCTGCCGGCCAAATCGATGGCGGATCGCGCCTGCGCCGCGAGTGCCGAGAGGCTGCCGGTTCGTTCGGCCAGCCCGGCCGTCGCCGCGGCGGCCGTCCGCGCAGCCTGGGTGAGCGCGTCTATCTGGCCACGAATACCGGACAGGCCGGTCTTCATCGACGCCACCTCGGCGCGGGCCGTCGCGATCGAGCCGCTCACCCCGGCGATTGCCGAGGAGACATCCTCCTCGATGGCGTCGAAGGCATCGCTGCGCGGAGCCTGCACGGCGATGACCGGCGGCGGCTCGGGCGCCATTGCGGGAGCCTCCGCTTCCGTAACCTGAGCGATCAACTGTTTGCGAAGGAAGCGCATTTCGCTAGAAAGCACTCACACGCCTACGATTGGGTTAAGCGCGAGCCGAGACCGCGGATGTCCAGGTTTCGTCGGCTCCGGCTTCGTATCGACGTAACGGCCTCGCTGCGGAATTTGAGCGGGACGTGCCCGTCGAGAAAAGCGCTACCTCGTGTCTCACGGCACCGATCGGGGATCGCAACGTTGGTCAAAGATGCGTTTTGACGCAAACATTCCCGGTCCTTAAGCTCGACAGATGACTGCCATCGCCGATCCGATCAATCCGCTCACCGAGGAGAGCGCCCCGACCACGCGCTGCCGCATCATCGCGACGGCAGAGCAGTCGTTTCGCGAGATCGGCTACCAGAAGACCACCGTCGCGGACATCGCCAAGACGCTCAAGATGAGCCCGGCGAACGTCTATCGCTTCTTCGACTCCAAGAAGGCGATCAACGAGGCCGTAGTCGAGCGGCTGACCCGCGAGGTCGAGTATCTGATCCTGACCATCGCGGAAGCTCCTGGGCTCAGCGCAGCCGATCGCGTGTCCGAGATGATCCTCGCGCTCCACCGGGATTGTCTTGAGCGCTGCGAGGCCTTCCCGCGCGTGCACGAGATGATCGAAGCGGCGATGACGGAGAGCTGGGACGTTTGCCGCCAGCACGTCGACATGATCGTCGGCGTGTTCGAGCGCGTGATCGCCGAGGGCGTCCGACGTGGCGAATTCGCGGTGCCGGATACCCGCATCGCCGCCGGATGCGTCCACGCCGCCGTGGTGCGCTACTGCCATCCGGTGCTGGTTAGCACCTGTCCGGATGCTCCGGTGCCGCCGCTCGATGCGATGATCGCCTTCCTGCTCAAGGGGCTGGCCCCAGCGCGCTGAACGGCGTCAGCGCCCGCGCCGCCAGACACCGTCTTCGCGCATCATGTTCATGAGCAGGCCCTCGCGCAGGCCGCGATCGGCGATGCGCAGGCGATCGGACGGGAAGACCCGCCGGATCGCCTCCAGGATCGCGCAGCCAGCCAGGACGAGATCAGCCCTGTCGCGGCCGATGCAGGGATTGTCGGCGCGCTGGTCGAGGCGCGTGTCGAGCAGATCCTCGATCGCCTCGCTCACCTCTGCATCGGTCATCCAGAGCCCGTCGACGCGCCGCCGCTCGTAACGCACGAGCCGCAGGTGCATCGCCGCCAGGGTCGTCACGGTGCCCGAGGTGCCGAGCAGGTGAAAATACGGTGCCGTGGCCGCTGCCGCGGCCCGGATCGCGAAGGGCGCGAGCAGGTCGCCGACCTCCTCGACCATGCCCTCGAACATCATGCGGGTGACCTCGCATCCGCCATGCTTCTCGGCGAGCGTCACCACACCGACGGGCAGCGAATCCCAGGCGCGGATGCGCAGGGTCGGGTCCGTGGACGGGTTGGTCGCCGCGCCGTCGAGCCAGGCGATCTCGGTGGAGCCGCCGCCAATGTCGAAGATCACCACGGATTCGGCGGCTGGATCGGCCAGGGCGGCGCATCCGGTCACGGCGAGATAGGCCTCGGTCTGCCGGTCCACGATCTCCAGATCGAGTCCGACCTCCCGGCGCACCTGCTCGACGAACTCGGCTCCGTTCACGGCGAGCCGGCAGGCCTCGGTGGCAATGACCTTCGAGCGGACGACGCCCCGGTTCTCCATCTTCGACCGGCAGATGCGAAGGGCCTCGATGGTCCGCTCGATGGCGGCAGGGCTGAGCCGGTCGGACGCGCTGAGACCCTCGCCGAGGCGCACGATCCGCGAGAAGGCATCGATCACGCGGAAACCGTGCGAGGCCGGTTCGGCGACCAGCAGACGGCAATTGTTGGTGCCGAGGTCGAGCGCCGCGTAGGCGTTGCGCCGCCCGTGGCGAAACGGGGCGCTGCGTTGTCCATAGCCCGGCGCGCCGACGCTTCTGATTCCATCGGAGGTGAACGGCATGCTCGCGCGCGGATGGTCCGACCCCGCAACGGGAGGGGCCGTCACGACGGCCGATCCGCTGGCCTGATCGGCCGCGGTACTCTCATCCCTAATCGGCAACGCCGGATCCTCAAGGTCTCGGCTGCGGCAGGCAGCCGGCCATCACTTAATCCCGACGCTACAGGCGTTACTAAGAAACGCAAAGGCTCCTTCGCATGCCATCGATCACGAAGCGTGGCCGCGAAGAGATGTCAGACCATCGCCTTGGCAGCGCTGTTGGCTCTCGGAACGGGCCGCAGCAGGCTCTTCACCTGCGAGAAGGGCCGCGGCCGGTTGATCACCTCGTCGAGGCGCGACCACAGCGTCTTCGGTGAGAAAGGCTTGGCAATGATCTCGTTGACGCCGAGCGAGATGGCGCGGTCCACCACGTTGCGGCGCGGCTGGGCCAGCATCAAGATGATCGGCACGGTCGGCGACGGCGAGGTCATCGGTGTGCGCGCGAGGCGGATGAACTCCTCGCCCGACAGGATGCCCAGATCCCAGTCGAGGATGGTCAGGTCCGGCTTGCTCTCGGCGAGCACTCCGAGCGCTTCCGCGCCGTCTGGCGCCTCCAGAACGCGCTTGATGCCGACGCGCAGGAGCATGTCGCGCACCGTGCGGCGGATGTAGAGGCTCTCGTCGACCACGAGGGCGGAGAGGTCGGGAAAAGACGGGGTCGCGATCACGGACGCGATCCTCGGCGATGTGGCGTCGATCCCGACCTTAGCGCCGGGTTGGTTTGCGCTTCCCTAACCGTGATCAGATGCCGAGCTGGGCGGTCGATTTGAGGATCGTTGCACCGCACGATGACGCTAGATTGCAACGTCTACGCATTTCACCCACGAAATTCGTTTCGATAGAGCGATCCGTTAACAGAAGGTCCTTGCGGCGCAGCCTGGATTGCGTCAGGACTGAGGCGTTGCTGTCGGTTACCGCGACCGATGGTGATGGTGGCGTGGACGCATCCTGTCCGGGACGGGATGCACACGATTTGCAGCAAGATGGTCAGCGGTCGGGTTTTGCGAGCTTTCTATGGGACGTGGTCGTGATTTTCGGGGGTCGCCC
Source organism: Methylobacterium sp. C25 (assembly GCF_021352225.1). Classification (GTDB taxonomy): domain Bacteria; phylum Pseudomonadota; class Alphaproteobacteria; order Rhizobiales; family Beijerinckiaceae; genus Methylobacterium. Next base: position 130,431 of record NZ_JAAUVI010000010.1, read on the forward strand.
AAGCGCGGCTTCGATGAGGGTGGGGCCGAGCCGCGTTGGCCCGACCAGCTGCCCCCCAGCAGTGGCGGATACGGTGGCGGTGGTTTCGGTGGCGGTGGCGGCGGCTTCGACCGCGGCCCGTCGCGTGGTGCTGCTCCCGCCGCTGCTCCGACGGGACCGGAGCGTGATGCGACGGTCAAGTGGTTCAACAAGGAGAAGGGCTTCGGCTTCGTCGAGCTGGGTGACGGCTCGGGCGACGCCTTCCTTCACATCCGCGCCGTCGAGGCCGCCGGCCATGACGATCTGCTGCCGGGCACCCGCCTGACGGTTCAGACCGCGCAGGGCCAGAAGGGTCCGCAGGTGACGGCGGTGACCAGCGTCGACACGTCTACGGCGGAAGCCGCTCCCCCGCGCCGCGAGGCTCGTCCGGCCGGTCGCTTCGGCGGCGGCGACCGCTTCGGCGGTGGTGGCGGCGGCTACGGTGGCGGCGGTGACCGCTTCGGTGGCGGTGGCGGTGGCGGCGGCGGACGCTTCGCCAGCGGCCCCTCGACCGAGATGACCGGCACCGTGAAGTGGTACGACCCGGCCAAGGGCTTCGGCTTCGTTTCCGTCAATGACGGCGGCAAGGACGTGTTCGTGCACCGCTCCGCGCTGTCGCGCGCCGGTCTCGACTCGCTCGCCGAGGGCCAGACGGTCACGCTCGGCGTGGTCGACGGCCAGAAGGGTCGCGAGGCCCAGAGCGTCAGCGTCGATTACTGATCGACCTGCTGACGACGAGATCGAGGGCGGTGGCCGCAATGCCGCCGCCCTTTTTGTTTGTGGTTGCGGACAGACCGCGTGAATGCGGTCGGCAGGACCCTCCGCTTGAGCCTCCTCCGAATCTGTCTTGGCCTGTCACTGCTCGCTTCGCCGCTCGGGGCCCTCGCCGCGCATGCCGAGGACTTCAGCGGCTTCTACGCCGGGGTGAACGCGGGCTACGCCTTCGATCGCGACGGCCATAGGGGCAGCGGCATGCAGGCCATTCCCGGCCCGTCGACGAACGCCGACGCCACGCCCGGGCTGCCCCCCAGCGCAGAGACGGCATCGCAGTCCCCGGCGATGCGCGGCTCCCGCGCCGCATCGTCCCCGCGCCGCTGATACGGCTCCCAATCGACGCTGTGTCCCGTCCCGGACGCTGGAGCATCAGCGGGGGATGATCTAGAGTTCCGCTGCACAATCGCGGAAGCAGACATGATGGTTTCCTGCTACGAGCCCTGCTCGCCCTTTCATTTCGGGCCGAGCGGGTAAGGCAGTCGATGGACACCGCGTCTCTCGCGCAGCATGCGCATCAAGTCCTTAACGAGGCGGAGATCGCCGGGCTACCGAACCGCTACCGCGGCAAAGTCCGCGACAACTACGATCTGCCCGATGGCCGCCGCATCCTGATCACAACCGATCGGATCAGTGCGTTCGACCGCCCGCTCGCCGCCATCCCCTTCAAGGGGCAGGTGCTGACGCAGACCGCACGCTTCTGGTTCGAGCGGACCGCCGACATCTGCCCGAACCACGTGCTCGCCTATCCGGATCCGAACGTCGTCGTCGGGCGCCGCCTCGACATCCTGCCGGTCGAGATCGTGGTGCGGGGCTATCTCGCGGGCACGACCTCCACCTCGATCCTGACCCGTTACCGCCGCGGCGAACGCGAGATGTACGGTCACCGCCTGCCGGAGGGCCTGCGCCCGAACGAGCGGCTGGCGCAAGCGATCATCACCCCGACGACGAAGGCCGCGGATGGCGGCCACGACGAGCCGCTCACTGAGGCCGCGATCCTGGAGCAGGGGCTGCTCACGGCTGCACAGTGGCGGACCGTTTCCGAGGCGGCGCTGGCGCTGTTCGCCCGTGGGCAGGCGCTCGCGGCCGAGCGCGGGCTCATCCTCGCCGATACGAAGTACGAATTCGGGACCGATGCGGACGGACGGATCGTGCTCGCGGACGAAGTCCACACGCCCGACAGCAGCCGCTACTGGTTCGCACAGAGTTATCCCGAGAGGTTCGCGTCCGGCGCGGCGCCGGAGAGCTTCGACAAGGATTTCGTCCGCAACTGGGTCGTGGCGCGCTGCGATCCTTACCGCGATCCGATCCCGGAGATTCCGCGCGAGATCGTCTTGGAAGCCGCCGCGGTCTACATCCGTGCCTACGAGACCATCACCGGCGAGACCTTCGTCCTGCCCGATCCAGCCGAAATGCCGCTCGATCGTATCCAGCGCAATCTCGCAGGCTATCTGCGTAACGACTTGGCGAACGAGCCAACCTGAGCGTCGGTGCGCGCTCGGTCTCCAACGCAACCGCGCTGAACACCGAACACGAAAAAGGGCCGCCCGAATGGGGCGGCCCTTTTCGTATTCGGCTCTGATCGAAGGGATCAGCGCGAATAGAACTCGATCACGAGGTTCGGTTCCATCTGGACCGGGTACGGCACCTCGTTGAGGGCCGGGATCCGGGTCACGCGGGCCGTCATCTTGGCGTGGTCCACCTCGATGTAGTCCGGCACGTCACGCTCGGCGAGCTGCGAGGCGACGATGACGATCTCGAGCTGGCGCGAAGCCTCCTTGATCTCGATGAGATCGCCCGGCTTCACCTGGAAGCTCGGGATGTTCACCCGGCGACCATTGACCTTGACGTGGCCGTGATTGACGAACTGGCGCGCCGCGAACGGGGTCGCCACGAACTTCGAACGGTACACGACGGCGTCGAGGCGGCGCTCGAGCAGACCGATCAGGTTCTCGCCCGAGTCACCGCGCAGGCGGATCGCCTCGGCGTAGTAGCGGCGGAACTGCTTCTCGGTGATGTTGCCGTAATAACCCTTGAGCTTCTGCTTGGCGCGCAGCTGCGTGCCGAAGTCGCTCATCTTGCCCTTGCGGCGCTGGCCGTGCTGGCCGGGGCCGTACTCACGACGGTTGACCGGGCTCTTCGGACGGCCCCAGATGTTCTGGCCCATCCGGCGATCGAGTTTGTGCTTCGCCTCGATGCGTTTTGACATTCGCGGTTCCTCTCAAGAACGCTTGAGCTAGAGGAACGCGCCCTCCTCTCCCCCATGCAATGCGCGGGGGCGACAGACCGGCCCTTGGCCGTTCGCGGGTGCGCTTGAAAACGTCACGGGGCCCCTGATCGGAGCCCCGCGAACCGCGCGTCCCTAGACGGAAAGCCGGCGAAGGTCAATTAGGGCTGATGGATCGAGCCGCTATCGGTGCAGGATTGGTTTCGTCCGGGTCCGATCCGGCCCAGACGGCGTCAGAACCTCAGACCTCGACCTCTAAAGCCAACGCGGCCCGAGAAAGATCGCAAGCGCAACGATAAGCCAGGCGCCGAGTGCCCCCAAAATCGCGATCCGATAGTCGAACGACCCGGCGAGCCACCAGGCCACGCCGAGAAACACCAGATAGGCCGGGATCGTCCGCATCCCGGCGAGGCAGGTCTCGCGAAAGCCGCCCGCCTCCCCTTTCGCCCCGACGGCGAGCAAGGCGATGATCGCCAAGGTCGGGGCCAGCGGCAGGATGCCCGGAAGGATGTTGCCCCGGCGGGAGGCCAGCACGATCGCCGCCGTCACCAGGCCGCCGACGATGCCCTTCCAGACGACGTCCATCAGGGGCGGCGCGCCGTCACTGGCGTACCAGCGGTATCGGCTCGACGGTGAGCGAGCGCAGGCCCCGTACGGCCAGCGAGCGCTCCAGTGCGGCGCTCAGGCCCGCGCCGGCAGTGAAGGTCCCGAGGACGTCCGGGCCGATCTCCGTCTCTTCGGCTGACGGGCCGAGGAGTTGCACGACCCTGCGGGCGATGGCCGGGGCCGGATCGATCCAGGCGACGGGCCAAGGCGCCAGCGTCTCGAAACGCGGAAGCAGCAGTGGGTAGTGGGTGCAGGACAGGCAGATCACATCCGTGCGCCGGCCGTCGTCGCGCGTCACGAAGCAGGGCGCGATCTCGGCCGAGAGCGTCGCATCGTCGACCGGTTGTCCGGCCATCTCGGCCTCGGCGAAGCCGGCGAGGTTCGGAGCGCCGACCAGCGTGACATCGCAATCGCCAGCATAGGTTGTGACGAGGTCGCGGGTGTAGCTACGGGCGATGGTGCCCGGCGTGGCGAGAAGCGTGACGACCTTGGATCGCGTCGCGGCGGCGGCGGGCTTGATCGGCGGCACGACACCGACGAAGGGCGTGACGAAGCGCTGGCGCAGGCTCGGCAGGACCACGGTCGAGGCCGTGTTGCAGGCGATCACCACGAGATCGGGCGCATGAAGCGCGAGTAGCCGCTCCATCACCGCGAGGACGCGGGTCACCAGCGCGGGCTCGCTGAGGCCGCCATAGGGGAAGGCGGCGTTGTCGGCGACGTAGACGTAGCGCGCATCCGGCCGGGCACGGCGGACCTGCTCCAGCACGGTCAACCCGCCGAGGCCGGAATCGAAGACGAGGATCAGGGGTTGGGGGCTCGGCGCGGGGTAAGCCGCGGAGATGGTCGCTCCGGCCATGAGATCGATCCGCATGACGTCACCCGACATCGCCCGATAGGCCAGTGTCTGAGCGAGACGGTTAACGCAGGCTCACTGCGGCAGCAAAAAGGCCCGAAAACGTAACGCCGGCCGCGAATGCGCGAAGAAGCCTGTGAATCGCGGGCCTTCGGCAACCCTTTCAGCCAAGGGCGCGACGAACGGCGCGGGCCGTCCGACGTTGTCGCTGGAGATTTCGTGGCTACATCCCCGTGGCCTCGAGAGAAAGAGTACCTAGGAATGGCCGCCAGCGCAGCGATTTCCCACTCCGCCGATTCAGGTCCGGCATCCGCCTTTCCGCCGCCGAGTCTACAGGCCCGGCCCGTCGACCGGGACGCCTGGATCGCGGCCTACCGGACGGTGCGGGCGGAGACCGAAAGCCGCGCTGCGCCACTCTCGCTGGAGGACCAGCAGATCCAGTCGATGGAGGATGCGAGCCCGACCAAGTGGCATCGCGCCCATACGACCTGGTTCTTCGAGCAGTTCCTGCTCTGCGAGCATTCCCCGGGATATCGGATCTACGACGAGCGCCTGCACTACCTGTTCAACTCGTATTACGTGCAGGCTGGCCCGCGTCAGCCGCGCTTCATGCGGGGCATGATCACCCGGCCGACGGCGGAGGAGACCGCCGCCTATCGCGCCCATGTCGACGGCGCCATCGAGAGCCTGCTGCGGGACGCGGAGCCTGCGACCCTCGAGACGGTCCTGCCGATCCTCGAAATCGGCCTCTATCACGAGCAGCAGCATCAGGAATTGATGCTCACCGACATCCTGCACGCCTTTGCGCAGAACCCGCTCGGACCGGCCTATGACGAGGCCTGGCGCTGGCCGGCCTCCGAGAACCGGAAGGGGCAGGTCGAACTGTCCCGCAGCGTTAGCCAGATCGGCCATTGCGGCGAGGGCTTCGCCTTCGACAACGAGTCGCCACGCCACGACGTGCTGGTGCTGCCGGCGGCCATCGACCGGGCCCTCGTCACCAACGCCCAGTGGCTCTCCTTCATCGAGGATGGCGGCTACCGGCGCGCCGAGCTCTGGCTCTCGGACGGCTGGGGCAAGGTCCATTCGGAGGGATGGGAGGCGCCCGGCTACTGGCGCCAGACCGAGGACGGCTGGTCGAGCATGACGCTGGCCGGCATCCGGCCGATCGATCCGTCGCAGCCCGTCACCCATATCAGCTACTATGAGGCCGACGCCTTTGCCCGCTGGGCGGGACGCGACCTCCCGACCGAGGCCGAATGGGAGATTGCCGCACGCGACGGCCTGCTTGGCGATGCCTTCGGCCACGTCTGGCAATGGACCCGCAGCGCCTACGGCCCCTATCCCGGCTACCGCCCGCTGCCCGGCGCGCTCGGCGAGTACAACGGCAAGTTCATGTCGAACCAATACGTGCTGCGCGGCTCGTCCGTGGCGACGTCGGAGGGGCATGCGCGGGTCGGCTACCGGAACTTCTTCTACGCGCACCAGCGCTGGCAGTTCACGGGGCTGAGGCTCTCCGATGCCGGGCGATAACCGGCATGAACAAATCGACTGAAGTCCCGTTTCTCATCCCGACATCGGTCCGCTCTTGCGGAGCGCCTGTGCCACGAACGGAGGACGCCGCTTGACCATCAATCCCCGTTTCGAGGGCGTCAGCCCGATCGGCAAGCTACCCGACGACCGAGTTTTCCTCGAAGACGTCTGGCAGGGTTTGTCCGCGACCCCGAAGGCCCTGCCTGCGAAGTATTTCTACGACGCGGCGGGCTCTCAGCTATTCGAGGGCATCACCGGACTGGCGGAATACTATCCCACCCGTACGGAACTCCGGATTCTCGACGAGCATGGCGCCGCCATCGCAGCTACGCTGCCGCGGGGAGCCGCCCTCGTCGAATTCGGCGCCGGCTCGACCGTGAAAGTCCGGCGCCTGCTGCGTCATCTCCACGATCTCGCGGCCTATATACCCGTCGACGTCTCGGGCGAGTTTCTCAACGGTCAGGCCGCCTCGCTGCGCCGCGACAGGCCTGACCTCGTGGTCGAGCCGGTCGTTGCCGACTTCACGCAGCCCTTCGCACTGCCGGAGTCGATCGGGAATGCGCCGCGCGCAGGCTTCTTCCCAGGCTCAACGATCGGAAACTTCCGCCCCGACGAGGCGACAAGGCTTCTCGATACGTTCGGGACGATCCTCGGCAAGGAGGCCTGGCTCATCGTGGGAGTCGACCTGGTCAAGGAGACCAAGGTGCTCGAAGCCGCCTACGACGATGCGTCCGGGGTCACCGCCGCCTTCAACCTGAACCTGCTGACCCGGATCAACCGCGAACTCGCAGGCAGTTTCGAACGCGACAGCTTCCGGCATCGCGCCTTCTTCAATGCCGCCGCCTCGCGGATCGAGATGCATCTCGTCAGCCAGGCGAAACAGGAGATCGAGGTCGGCGGCCGGAGGTTCGGCTTCTCGGCGGGAGAGACCATCCATACCGAGAACAGCTACAAGTATTCGATCGCCAGCTTCCAAGGCCTCGCCGGCAGTGCCGGATGGGCGGCGGAAGACGTCTGGACGGATCCTGACGGCCTCTTCTCGGTGCACGCCCTGCGCCGCAAGTGAGGTGAGCACGGCCGACGAAAAAAGGCCTTCCTGCCCGAGCAGGAAGGCCTTTGTGTCGTGCTGTGTCTGGCGAGGCGATCAGTAGACCGTCTCGGCGCCTTCGGACCTCGGTGCGGCGCCTCTCACACCGGCTTGGGTATCGGCACGTTCGGCATCCCGCTTATCGAGTGCGCGCCCGACCACCTTGGCGATGCCGACCATGATCGTGTCGAGCACATAGTCCTTCGGCGTGTAGACGGCATTCACGCCCAGATTCTTGAGCACCAGTTCGTCTTCCGGCGAAATGATCCCGCCGACGACGAGGGGGATGTGATCGAGGCCCGCCTCGCGCAGCTTGGCCTTGACGTCGCGAACCAGCGGCACGTGCGACCCCGACAGGATCGACAGGCCGATGACGTGCGCACCGGTCTCCTTCGCCTTGGCGACGATCTGCGCCGGCGTCTGCCGAATGCCCTCGTAGGTCACGTCGAAACCGACGTCGCGTGCGCGGAGCGCGATCTGCTCGGCGCCGTTCGAGTGGCCGTCGAGACCGGGCTTGCCGACGACCATCTTGGGGGTTTCCCCGAGGCGCTCGCCGAGATCGGCGATCAACAGACGCGCGTCCTCTGCCGCGCCCGACGTCACGGTCTCCAGCGTCACGCCGGTCGGGGCGCGATACTCGCCGAACACTTCGCGCAGGCGTGAGCCCCACTCGCCGGTCGTGACGCCCGCCTGCGCTGCAGCGATCGAGACAGGCATGATGTTGTCGCCCGAGCGCGCCGTCTGTTCGAGCGCTTCAAGCGCCCGTCCGACCGCGTTGTCGTCGCGCTTGGAGCGCCATTCGCGGATGCGGGCCTCGGCCTCCATCTCGACGGTTTCGGAGACGGTGAAGATGGCCCCCTCCCCTGCCGTCAGCGGCGAGGGCTCGCCCTGCTCCCACTTATTGACGCCGACCACTATCTGGTCGCCGGACTCGATCGCCGAGATGCGCTTGGCGTTCGACTCGACGAGCGCCCGCTTCAATTCCCCGGCCTCCACCGCGAGGACGGCGCCGCCGAGCCCGTCGATGCGCTTCAGTTCAGCGCGCGTCTGCTCCTTCAGCGCATCGACGCGCGCCTCGATGACCTTCGAGCCGTCGAAGATGTCGTCGTATTCGAGGAGATCCGTCTCGTAGGCCAGGATCTGCTGCATGCGCATCGACCATTGCTGGTCCCAGGGGCGCGGCAGGCCGAGCGCCTCGTTCCAGGCCGGAAGCTGCACGGCGCGAGCACGCGCGCGCTTCGACAGTGTCACCGCCAGCATCTCGATCAGGATACGGTGGACGTTGTTCTCAGGCTGCTGCTCGGTGAGGCCAAGCGAGTTCACTTGCACGCCGTAGCGGAACATCCGCTTCTTCGGGTTGTCGATGCCGTAGCGCTCCTGGGCGATCTCGTCCCAGAGTTCGGCGAAAGCCCGCATCTTGCAGATCTCGGTGACGAACCGCATGCCGGCATTCACGAAGAACGAGATGCGGCTGAACACGTCCGCAAACGTCGACTCGTCGAAATTCGGGTCGTTGCGCACCGTGTCGAGGATCGCGATCGCCGTCGCGAGCGCATAGGAGAGCTCCTGCACCGGCGTCGCCCCTGCCTCCTGCAGGTGGTAGGAGCAGACGTTCATGGGGTTCCACTTCGGAACCTCCTTGGTCGTGAACAGGATCATGTCCTTCGTCAGCCGCAGGGACGGCTGCGGCGGGAACACGTAGGTCCCGCGCGACAGATACTCCTTGATGATGTCGTTCTGCGTCGTGCCCTGAAGCGCGGCGATCGGCGCACCCTGCTCCTCGGCGACCGCAAGGTAGAGCGACAACAGCCACGGCGCGGTGGCGTTGATCGTCATCGAGGTGTTCATCTGCGCGAGCGGGATCTGGTCGAACAGCGTCCGCATGTCGCCGAGATGCGCGACCGAGACGCCGACCTTGCCGACCTCGCCGCGGGCGAGCTCGTGATCAGGGTCGTATCCGGTCTGGGTCGGCAGATCGAAGGCGACCGAGAGGCCGGTCTGGCCCTTCGCGAGATTTCCCCGATACAGCTTATTGGACTCGACGGCGCTCGAATGACCCGCATAGGTGCGGATGAGCCATGGCTTGTCCCGCTTGACCTGCTCGCGCTGAGCCTCGGCGACGCTCGCGTTACTGGTCATCCCACTCAACTCCATCAGTATTTTGTATACACGCGCGCTCGCGCGCAGCCTTGCGGCGCACCGTAACGAAGCGGGGAGAGAAGGTCATTAGGCGGAGCGTCCGCCATTGGTCGGGCATCCGCCAAAAAACTTTGCGGGCTCTTTGATTAGAACTCGATGTCACGACGACCGGGTGGACCGGACAGAACTCAGCATGACTGCATTTGAGTCCGGCGCTGCCCTCTAATACGGTCCAGGCAGCACGCACGTTGCCGGGTTTCCAAGGACCTCTTCGAGAGGCCTGCTCGACGCCGTAGCGATCAACTTCCTGTGCCGACGGCTTGCCCGATCAACGTGCTTGATCGGATGGGTGCTTACACCGATCCCACCGTCCTCAGGCGCGCCCGCGAATGTATTTCAGCCTGGCTCATCACAGGAGTTTCGCGGCGGAAGCGCTCGATGATCGAGCGCACGAAGGGCCGTGACTGGACCGAGGTCACGAGCACCGGCATCTCGCCCATCCGCGCCGCCTGCTCGAAACGGTCGCGCACCGCATTCACGAAATCCGAAAGCTTCGAGGGCTGCATGGCGAGGTAGCGCTCCTCGCGCTCGCCAACGATCGATTCGAGGAAGGCCTGCTCCCAGGCCGGCGACAGGGTGATGATCGGCAGCGTGCCGTCCTGCCCCTGGTACTGCGCGCAGATCTGGCGGCCGAGGCGGGCGCGCACATGCTCGACGATGTCGCGCGGGTTCTTCACGTGGCCGGCGACCTCCGCGATACCCTCGACGATCGAGCCGAGATCACGGATCGAGACGCGCTCGGCCAGCAAGAGTTGCAGCACGCGCTGGATGCCGGTGGTGGCGATCTGCGAGGGCACGACCTCCTTCAGGAGTTCGCCGTGCTCCTTCGAGAGCTCCTTGAGCAGCTTCTGGACCTCGACGTGGTTCAGGAGTTCCGAGACATGCGCCTTGATGGTCTCGGTCAGGTGAGTCGAGATCACGGTGGCCGCATCGACCACGGTGTAGCCCTTGAGCTGGGCCTGGTCGCGGAGCGATGCGTCGATCCAGGTCGCCGGCAGGCCGAAGGTCGGTTCCTGCATGTGCTGGCCCGGCAGCTGCACCTGCCCGCCCATCGGATCCATCGCCATGAACTGGCCAGGGAACACCTGACCGGCGCCCGCCTCGATCTCCTTCACGCGCACGACATAGGCGTTGGCGTCGAGCGCCACGTTGTCGAGGATGCGCACCGAGGGCATCACGAAGCCGAGTTCGGCCGCGAGCTGGCGGCGCAGGGCCTTGATCTGGTCCGTCAGGCGGTCCTGCCCTTCGCCGTTGACCAGGGCGAGGAGCGCGTAGCCCATCTCCAGCTTGAGGTCGTCGAGCTTGAGCAGATCGGTGACGGTTTCTTCGGCGGGTGCCGCACCGGGCTTGCCGTCGGCTGTCTTGCCGGCCTCGTCGGTGTCGTTGACGATCTTGTTCTTGTTGTCCTTGGCGATCTTCCAGGCTGCATAACCGGCGCCGCCGCCGAGCAGCAGGAAGGGCAGCATCGGCATTCCAGGCAGAAGCGCGATCAGCACCATGACGCCGGCCGACATGCCGAGCGCCTTGGGGTAGTTGGCGAGCTGCTTTCCGAGTGCCTTGTCGGCCGAGCCGCGCACACCCGCCTTGGAGACCAGGATGCCGGCCGCCGTCGAGACGATCAGCGCCGGCACCTGCGAGGCGAGACCGTCGCCGATGGTGAGCAGCGTGTAGGTCTTGGCCGCGGCACCGAAGCCCAGCCCCTGCTGGGCGACACCGATGATGATGCCGCCGACGACGTTGATGCCGGTGATGAGCAGCGCGGCCACCGCGTCGCCGCGCACGAATTTCGAGGCACCGTCCATGGCGCCGAAAAAGGAGGATTCCTCCTCGAGCGCGGCGCGGCGGGCTTTGGCGGCTTTCTCGTCGATGAGCCCGGCCGAGAGGTCGGCGTCGATCGCCATCTGCTTGCCGGGCATGGCGTCGAGGGTGAAGCGGGCGGCGACCTCGGCGATGCGGCCCGAGCCCTTCGTGATGACGACGAAGTTCACGATGATCAGGATCGCGAAGACGATGATCCCGATGACGAAATTGCCGCCCATCACGAAATGCCCAAAGGCCTCGATGACGTGGCCGGCGGCTGCCGTCCCCTCATGACCGTGGCCGAGGATCAGCCGCGTCGAGGCGAGGTTCAAGGCAAGCCGGAGCAGCGTCGCGACGAGGAGCAGCGTCGGGAAGACGGTGAATTCGAGCGGGTTGTCGATGAACAGGCCCGTCATCATGATCAGCACGGATATGATGATCGACACCGCCAGCAGCAGGTCGAGCAGCATCGCCGGCAGCGGGAAGATCAGCACCGTGAGGATACCGAGCACCGCAGTTGCGAAGAACAGATCGGTGCGTTTGCCGAGCGCTTGCAGGTCTGCGCGGGTCGGCAGCGAGAAGCCGCCGAGGCCGGAGATCCCGCCACCGGCGCCGGGTACGGCGCTCGCGCTCTCGCTCATGATGGTCTCGACTGCCCTCGGGCCGCACGCGTCGACGCGCAGGCACGCCCGGCAAGATTTGCCGGGTCCATGGTTAGCGCACCGTTAACGGGCGCGGGCGGCCAGCCCTGGAACCCGATCGCGCAGCCATGGCTTGAACCGGCATCCGGTCGCAACCGCGTTGCCGTGCGCGATCACGAACAAGATTTCGAGGAGCCGAGCCATGGCCTCACGTGCCATCACCGCCCTGTTCGACGATTACGAGGAGGCCGCCAAGGCGGTCGACCGGATCGAGGCGGCGGGTGTTCCGCATGGCGACATCTCCATCGTCGCGAGCAATGAGAGCGAGCGGCATCGCGGCCGCCTTCCACCGGCCACAGCGAGCTCTCACCGGGACGGCGACGCTGCCGAAGGCGCCGGTGCCGGTGCGACCGTGGGCACCGTGCTCGGCGGCGGGGCGGGTCTTCTCGCCGGCCTTGGGATGCTCGCGATCCCAGGCGTCGGGCCAGTGGTGGCAGCAGGCTGGCTCGTCGCAGCGGTGACGGGCGCGGGCGTTGGCGCAGCGGCCGGCGGCCTGCTCGGCGCGCTGACGGGGGCGGGCCTCAGCCAGTCTGACGCTGAGACCTACGCAGAGGGCGTGCGCCGCGGCGGAACCCTCGTCACGGTTCGTGCCGACGACGAGCGGGCTGACCGCGTGACAAGCCTGCTGCAGAAGAGCGGCTCGATCGACCTCGACCAGCGCGCAGCGGGCTGGCGAGCGCAGGGCTGGACTGGCGGTACTGCCGGCGTCGACCACACGGTCGCGCGGGCCGCGACCGGTCACGCCCTCGCGGACGACGACACGCTTCCCGCCGACGTCCCCGCACCAGCGGCCGACCCCGAACGCGCGCCGCCGACTCGGCTTCCACCCGGCGGCATTCGCTGACGGCCGAAGCTCAGCTGGCGTATTTGCGGAAGATCACGGCGAGCGCGAAAGCGGCGAGGGATCCCGCGGCGATCAGGCTGATCATCAGGGTTCGGCGCGGCTCGGTCGAAGATTCCGCGAGGATTGGCTCGACGATCGGGCTGAAGAATTCGAGCTGGCGTGCCGCCACGATCCGGGCACGCTCATTCGCCGAGAGCACCTTCGCGAAATACTTTTCGGCATCCTTCTGTTCGTTCTCATAGGCCTCGAACTGCGACAAAGCCGCTGAGAGAACCTGCCGCTGGGCGGGGTCTGCGCTCGTCTGCTGGCGCTCGAGTTTCTCGATGTTGTCGTCGAGGTTCTTGATCTGCGCCTTCATGTCTTGGATGCGGCGAGACTCCGGCGCGAGGTCGCGCAGCGACATGGTCAGCTGGACCTGCTGCTCGATCCGCACCTTGCGAAGCTCGCCGATGACCTTGAGGTTGGCCTCATTGGTCTTTGCTGCGTCCAGTACGCCCTCACGGTTGCGCAGGTCGCGCATCGCGAAACGCACCTTCGTCATCCGCTCTTCGGCCCGGGCAAGCTCGCGCTGGCTCTCCGCGAGCCCATCGTCGCGTAGCTTCTGCGACAGCTCGTTCACCTTGCGCTCGCTCTCCTTCATCACCCCCTGGGCAAGCGCGAGGGACTCGTGCGGATCGAATGCTTCCACGTGCAGCGTGACGATGCCGGAGCCGGTCTCGATCTTGGTGGAGACTCGCTCGCCCCAGTATTTGACAAACTTCTCGATCGGCTTTTCGGGATTGAACCGGGAAAACCAGTCGATGCCGTCGCGCGAAAACATCTCGCGGAGCGGCATCAGCTTCTCGATCGCCTCGATCATCGGGCGGCTGGAAATGTAGCTCGCGGTTATGATGGTGTCCTGGGCGATGAGCTGCTTGGGTACGCCGTTGCCCGTGCCGACTTCATCCGAGGACGCTTTCTCCGAGCCTCCAATCGCAGGCCGGATGGCGAAGCGTGCCTCAGTCACGAAGCGATCCGAGGCGATGACACCGAAATACAGCGCTCCGAGCAGGGTCGGCACGAGGCAGAGCACGACGAAGAGGAGCGGCAACATCGGGTCGCTCTTGACGTGGCTGTGGTAAGACCGGATGCCCTTGTTGCGGTCCGCGAAGCGCGAGGCGCGCGCCATCTGGCGCAAGGATTCCGCCACAGCGTTCGAGCGGTCGGCCGTCGTGAGAGCCTGGCCCTGCGGAGTGCGGATCTCGACGGTCATTACCCTGCTGGTCCGTATGGTTCACCCGCGGCCCGGGTGTCGTGACCCGTCTCCGCCTGTCTCCGATCGCTCGTCTGGCTCACGCGCACGGCAAAACCGTGTCCAACGTGCTGCTTCAGCGCAGATTTTAGATGTTCAGGCGCCGATATGCCGCGATCGCCTCATTCACGTCGTCGTAGATGATCGCGCGGCCGCCCACGAGGATCAGCACCTCGGAGCAATATTGGCGGATCGTCTCCATGTCGTGCGAGATTAGGATCACGTCGGCGGTCTCGCGCCGCTGGTCGAAGACCTCCTTGCAGCGCTTCTGGAAGCGGCCGTCGCCGACGGCGAGGGTTTCGTCGATCAGGTAACAATCGAACGGGATCGCCATGCTCATGCCGTAGGCGAGCCGCGCGCCCATGCCAGAGGAGTAAGTCTTGATCGGCACGTCGAGATAGCTACCGAGTTCGGAGAAATCCTCGACGAACTCGAGAACCCGGCGCGGATCCTCGCCATAGATGCGCGCGACGAAGATGACGTTGTCGCGCCCGGTCATCAGTGGATGGAAGCCTCCGGCGAAGCCGAGCGGCCAAGAGACGCGCAAGCCCCGGTGCACTTTTCCTCTCGTCGGCTCCTCGGTCCCGGCGATCAGCCGCATCGTCGTCGACTTACCGGCGCCGTTGATCCCGACGATTCCGTAGCTCGTGCCCGGTCGCAGACTGAAGGAGACCTTGTCGAGGATCGTCCGCTTCTGCCCGTTGGCCCGATAGATCTTCGTGACGTTGTCGAACCGGATCACCAGTCGCCCATCCCCGATGCCGCCGGCTCGCGCCGACGTTCGCGGACGGCTCGATGTTCCGGGAAAGCGGCGAATCTGAGGATGAAGCCCGCTGTTCAGGCCAAGCCGGCCGCCTGCGGGCGGATGATCGGCCCGAGCCGGATCGAGAGCGCCTTGCCAGCCGTGGCCGCAGCGGGTTACAGGACGCCGCCCGTGCCGATGCGCGGGCCTGGAGGGGTGGCCGAGTGGTTGAAGGCGCACGCCTGGAAAGTGTGTATACGGGAAACCGTATCGCGGGTTCGAATCCCGCTCCCTCCGCCAAGACATACTGAAATCATTCAGTAATTCCGATTCCGTCGAGATTTACCCCGTCATTTGCCCAAACAGCGCGTTTTGCGCTGCCGATTTGGGCGCGACGACTAACGCCGTCGTCATTCTACTGAAGCCGCCGACCGCCGCCGATGGCGATATATCCTGAAACCGTGCGGGCGTTCCGTCAGCGGCTCTATGAACACTGCCAGAAAGCGCAGGACGACGTGATGCGGCGGGCATTCGCCCTCTCCCCTCAACGAAGAAGACCGCGAAGGGTCTGGTCGTGTCTCCCCCTATGCCGCTCGATTGCGGGAGGGAACGGACATGACTGGCGAACCGCAAAAGCACGACTCGCTCAAGCCCCCGACGCAGAGCGGTTCGCGAGCGTCTTGAGCTGAGGGATGGAGACAAAACCGAGCTGTCTTTCTTTGGACTGGTTTTGGATCTATAACCCGCCAATTCTTGCGGTTTTGAGGGCGGATAACTTGCCTCCGCCCATCAGCGCCGAGGTACCCTTCATGGATAAGATCGTCACGATCGTGCCCGTCTATCTGGCGGGGTCGGCAACCGGAATGCTGGTCGGCTACCTCGTCTGGCTCCCGGGGCGGCTGTTGGCGTTATGGTGAAAGCGGCAGCATCTCTTCTCTCCCTTGGCAACCCGATCCCGCATCCACGGCATGGCCGACGTAGAAGTGCGGCGGCTCCACGGGCAACAGAGTTGGCGCGATGCAGTAGGGCCAATCAGCCGCGCCCGCAAAGCCGTTTAGTTCAAGCGGAATTTGGTTATCCGCTCGTCCCCAAGGATGTGTGTCACCCAATCCTAAATCGGAATGCGTCGACGCTCGTCACCTGTCTCATCGCGAATAACGACGCACCAGCCACCGCCATTGGCGAGCTCGCCCGCTGCTTTCATCTCCTCGACGCAGAGAGCCGCCTGTTTGGTGACGTCGTCGAGATCGTCCGCTTCGACACCATCTTCGTCGCGAACCACCTCATCGTCTCTGACCATGTCGAAGTAAAAACGCGCTGGCACGTTGGGCTCCGGGTCTGTCCGCCTTGGTAGGCGGGATAAATTCATCTTCGGGTGAGATTCCGCTTACGTGCGATTCAATACAGACGGCATTCAGATGGTTATGCAAGCTAGATAATCAATATACACTTGCGTCCGCGACAATCATCAAAATACATCTATGGCGCAATTCGAAAGGATTAATGCCGTGACTCAATTGCGCGCCGGCGATGCACCGCCGACCGAAAAGCCCGATGAAAAGCCGGATAACGCGGTGCGTGCGCATCTGCGCTCCATATTGCTCAGGCTCGCCTCTCATCTCGCCGAGCGGCGACCTCGGGACTAGTTCGAACGTTGGTTTTGTGGGCTTAATGTTCGGTTAATTCACGCCGGCTTCATCAAACCGAAACGCCTCCCCTTTCGTTCGATGGGAACCATCCGCGAACACGACGAGGCCACGGCTGTGCTCGGGATAAGGACCGCCATGGGCGCCGCAGGCGGCGAGTAAGACGCCGATCACCTACATCAACTCGCTCTGACGATTATTTTTGTTCGATCGATGCCAAATTCTACGACGACGCCTTCCGCGCCTCCAACCAGACATGCTTGCGCCAAGTTGGGGGGAGCACTCGATCGCCCAAGCCGTAACGCTCTTCTAGATCGATCATGAAGCGTTGGCTGGCGTTCTTGCGTTTGCGGCTTTCATACGTTGCGTTGACCGAGAAGACTTGAACGGTCTCCAGTCCCAACATTGCCGGAATGGCCTCAAATTCCGATAGAGTATATTCTCGGTGATGTCCGAGGTGCGGATAGCCCTCGCGAAAGAACTCTGCGAAGTTTTCATGCGCCGTGCGACCGGCGAGCACGCGAAATCTCATCTCGATGCGCGCAAGATTGGGAACGGACAGGCATAGACGGCCGCCGGGCTTCAGCGATTTCGCCATCTTGTCGAGTACTGGCTTCGGTGAGTGCGGAAAATGCTCCATCGTCTCGAATGCCACCGCAGCATCGAAATGGTCGGCCGGTAGCGACATCTCGTAGGCATCAGACCGGTCGATCCGAATCCCTATGCGGTCGAAGAGCTCGAGACGACGCCGGACCTCCTCGGCGATCTCCTGGATGCGCTCTTTCTCTCGCGGCTCCGCATACGGAAGTGTATCGACGACCGTGACTTCCGTGCCGAGCACGTGGCAAACAACAAGATAAGCAGAGATGCTGCCACCAACATCGCATAATCGACCACCGGGTGCGCTGGCAAGTGCCGCAGATACTTGCATTCTGGCGCTAATGTCTTGCTGATCACCCAGCATCCGACAAGCTTCGGCACATGCGCTCTCGAATGCAGCGCGTGCCATCCCGCGCTTGTTCAAAATCCGTTCTACGGTGGGATGCATCTGTTGTCCTGCGAGACTGAGACGATCATTCCCACGCTCAAGCCAGAGCGACAGTCAAGCGCTCGCCCGAACAGAAATGCGAGCCCTCGCACAGATTTGGCGACGCGATGTATGATCGTCGCGTCAACGACCGCGGAGAAAGAAGAACCACACCAGGAGGATCAGCGGAATGGGGACGCCAATGAGCCACAATAGACCGCCGGTAAGCATGGTTTTCTCCTGATCTGCGGCCGAAAACCAGCTAAGTGACCGACAGGTTCCGAAGGCTTTTTGGCGGATCGCTCCGCAAAAACTGTTCTGCTCGTTCCATGCCCTTGTCGAGGGCGGTGATTGCCGCCCGACATGGGAGATGCGGACATGACCAAGACCACGATCCTCGCCCTTGTGGGGCTAGGCCTGATCGGCCTCACGCAGCCGGCCCTCGCTCAGGGGGGCGCCGCCGGCGGACATACGGGAAACCAGGAATTCCTCGACGTCGATCTCGACAATGGCGGGGTCTACTACAACGGCTACAATTCGGGCCGTTACTGGCTCTACCGCACCGTCGACGTCTACAACCGCTACACCGGTTACGTCGAAGCCCGCAGGGTCCGCCGCTGCGGCCGCGGCCTGTACCTGCCGTAGGGAGGCGATCCGATGGTGCTGACCACGATCTCGCCCCTCCACCTCATCGCCCTCAGCCTCGCCGTGGCGCTGATCGCCGGATGCTGAGGGCCGCTACCTCGGCTCGCAATTGTGTCTCCGGGCTCCAGCGGCTAACCCTCTGCCGCGCCCGGAGACGGGTGCGCGCCATTCCAAGCACCGACGACCAGGCCAAGGCCGACCGGAGACGACGCGCATGCCGAGAGAGGCCGTGATGTCCGTGATGCGCAAGAGCATCCGCGTCGCCGGAGCAGTTCTTCTCGCAGCAGGCCTCGGACTCACCCTTCCACCGCCCGCACGGGCCGCGGCCGATCCGGCCGTCTTCTCCGACAATGCCGATTCAGTCGCGGTGGTGATCGGCAACCGCACCTACAAGCAGACGGTCCCGGTCGACTTCGCTCATAACGATGCCGACGCGATCCGCAGCTACCTCGTCGAGCGGCTCGGCTACCGCGAGAGTAATGTCTTCGTCCTGAAGGACGCGACGCTCAACGAGTTCAACCAGGCCTTCGGCACCGAGCGGAACCCGCAATCCGGCCGCCTCTGGCGCAGCGTGCGCGAAGGCCGCTCGAACGTGTTCGTCTATTATTCCGGCCACGGTGTGCCGGACCTCGCCACGCATCAGCCCTTCCTGCTGCCGGAAGACGGCAACCCGAACCAGGGCGAGAGCGGCTACTCGCTCGAAACGCTCTACCGAAACCTCGACCTCGTGAAGCGAAAGATCGGCGCGGACCGCCAGCTCGTGGTGATGGTCGATGCCTGCTTCACCGGCGAGACCGGCCGCAAGGGCGAGAGCCTTCTCGCGGTCTCAGCACCCGGATTCGCCCCGGCCAAGCCCAAGACGGAGGCCGGCATCGTGCGCGTCGTCGCCACCTCCGGCGCGACCCCTGCCAACTGGGACGAGCCGAACAAGCTCGGCCTTCTCACAAGCCGCTTCCTGATGGGCGCGTCGGGTCTCGCCGATGCCAAGGACCAGCAGGGCAATGGCAACGGCCAGGTCGAGTGGTCCGAGCTGAAAAGCTATCTGCGCAGAGAGGTGGAGGATACCGCGCGCCGCACCAGCGGTCGCGAGCAGGTGCCGGAGGTCGACGACGCTCCCATCGTGCTCAAGGCCGCCCTCCCCGTCGATGCCGTCGCGAAGGGTGTCGCCGCAGTGCGCGACGAGGCGGCGTGGCGCCGGGCAGAGAGCCTCGGCACGCGCGAGGCTTTCGAGACCTATGTCGGCACCTGCGGCGAGACGTGCGCCTATCGCGACCGCGCTATGGAGAGGCTCTTCGCCGGACGCAAACGGGATGCGGCGGCGGTCGATCAGGAGAACTGGGGCCGGTTCAGCGCGCAGCGCCAGTATCAGGCCTATCTCGATTCCTGCCGCGAGATCTGCGCCTACAAATCTCTCGCGGAAGGCTATCTCGGCGGCTCGGATCCGGGCAGCGACCCGCGAGTCAAACGCTGCGACGAGCTCGCAGCGGCGACCGACGACCGCGACCGGCCCAAGGGCGTGACCGGGGTCAAGATGGGGCGAATTGAGTCCTCCGCGGCCATCGAGGCCTGCCGAAACGCCGCCACCGCCTATCCGAATGTCCGCCGCCTCTCCTACCAGCTTGGCCGCGCCTACGACCGGACCGATCGCTACAAGGAGGCCTTCGTGGCCTACGACGTTGCGGCCAAGGCCGGCAGCATTTCGGCCATGAACAACCTCGCTACGCTCTACGAGAACGGCCAGGGCGTGAAGCGCCAGCAGGCGGAGGCTTTCCGGCTCTACCGGCAGGCCGGCGATGGCGGGAACGTCGTCGCGCTGGCCAACGCCGCCCGCATGCTCGAGTACGGCAACGGAATCCCGAAGAACGAGGCGCAGGCCGCCGCCCTCTACAAGCGCGCAGCCGAGGGCGGCGACGTGCCCTCGATCAGCAAGCTCGTGCCCTACTACTCCACCGGCTCCTACGGCTTCCCGAAGGACCTGCGGCAGGGCTTCGATCTCTTCCGACGGGCCGCGGATAAGGGTGACCCTGTCGCCATGGCCACCATGGCAACGTTGATCGACAACGGTTTTTCCGGGTTCTTTCCGGGAGTGCGCTCCTCCGACATGGTGATGCGCGCGCTGAAGAAGGGCGAGCTCGGCGCGGCCTCCGTCTCCGCTACCGACACGGCGGCGCAGAAACTCAAGCCCGACACCATCCGCACCGTCCAGCGCGCCATCAAGGAGGCCGATTACTACCCCGGCGCCATCGACGGTCGCTTCAACCCGGTCTTCGTCCGTGCGCTCGACCAATACGCCAAGGCGAACGAGACGGAATGAGGCACCTCCTCCTCGCCGCACTGCTGCTCCTGCCGGGCACGGCCCATGCCGACCCCGCCACCGCCTCCCTCTCTCCCTTTCTCGACGCTGTCGCTGCCTGCGCCGGCCACCGGGACGTCACCCTCGCCGTCGTCGGGGTCGAGCCCGGTCAGACCGCGCTCTCGCGGGAGCAGGCCGAAGAGAGTCGCCTCGCCGTCGAAAGCCGATTGCAGGCCACCGGTCGCGTGAAGCTCGCTGCCTCGGCCGATGTGGTACGGATCAAGGCGCTTCGGGAGGGCACCACCGGTCTGTCGGGCGCCGAGGCCGAGAGCCAGATCCGCGAGGCGTTTTCGGGCGATGCCAGTGTCTTCCTGGTCGAGCCTCGCCGGGCCGGCGAGACGGCCGCTTTCCGGCTCCAGGCCATCACCCGCAACGCAGCCTGCAAGGCGACGAGCGAGCCCATGATCGTTCCGATCCGCGTCGGAGCCGGCGTGTCGGACGTCGATGCCGTGATGCAGGGTGCCGTGACCGCCTTCGGGCAGGCCGCACCGAACGCGAGCGCGATCGAGGTTTGCCCGTTCGTGGCAGAGGGCGGCCACTCGACCTGCGCGGGCGCGCTCACCGACCGCCTGATGATCGCCCTCGACGCGGAGGCGCGCTCGCCGAACCGCGTCCTCAAGGGCAACCGACTCGACGTGCGCCGCCGGCCAGCCGGCACTGCCTGCTCCGGCCCCGCCACCGCGCGCGGGCGGTTCTCCACCGATCAGCAGCGCCAGTCCTGGATGGAACTCGAATTCCAGCGTGACGGAGCCGTGATCGCCCCGACCGGCCGTCGCCGGATCGGTATCGAAGGACTCGGCTGCGATCCGACCCCGCGACCGTTTCTCGACCATCTCGCTGCCACTGCGCGCACCGATGGCGGCCGCCTGACGCTGGCGGCGACGGCGACACCCTTCTCCTCCGGGCAGCGGCTAGAGATGCGCATCGAATCGCGGGCGCGCCAGAGCCTCTATTGCTGGGTCGTGGCGCCGGACGAGACGGCCTATGTCGCCCTGCCAGTGCGGGGCAATGCCATGTCGCTCGCACCGCTGAAGGCCGGTGAAAGCCGCCGCTATCCGCGGGGCTACGGGCTCGACGAGATCGTCGCGGGCGAGCCCTTCGAGAACCTGTTCGCCTGTTTCGGCGTCGAGGACGGCCTGCCGCCTGAACTCGCCGAACGCTGGCTCGCCGCCGCCCCCGGGGCGGATGGCGAGGCGCGGCTGCTGCAGCCGCCCGAGGTGCTCGATCTCCTGGACAAGATCCGGGCGACGCCCGGCGTCACCGAGGCCACTGCACGGATCGTGGTGCGATGACGAACACGTAACCGCGATGGGACAACCCGGCCCAAAAGGGGTGACGGATGGCCGGCCAGACGATATCGATGCGCGACCTCAAGGCTTTACAAGGGCTTGCACCCAGAGAGCGCATGAGTGGCGGATACGACGAGCGCTGTGCGGCCGATCTCGCCATTGTCGGCGAGGGCCGCGACCTTTCCCGCGAGGATCGTGCCTGGCTCGCCCGGGTCGTCACTGGTGCCGTGCGCCCGAACCGCGACAAGCCGCTCTGGGACCTCGCCCACGCGCTTGCAGCACTCGCCCGACTCCGAGGATGCCGTGACGGGCGCGACCTGATTACTTTGGCGCTCGATCCCGGTCTGGCGCGAGCCGATGCGATCGAAGCGCGGCTCTCTGCCGTGAGCGCAGAGGCCGGCGCTGCAACGGACGGGCGCGGCCTCGTCCTGCGGGACGGCGGAGAGGGCTGGCGCACCACCTGGTCCGGTCTCGCCAGGCTGCTGGCACTGGCCGAGTTCGTGCTGACGTCCGAGGATCTCGGCCATTTCGCCACGATCTCGGGCTGGTTCGACGAGTTGGTCACAGGGCCCGATCCGGACGCCGCTGCATTCCTGGCCAAGCGCCTGGCGCGCCACCTCGCGGCATATCGCAACGCGCATCTGCCTCTGGCGCCGCTCGAACGGCGCTTTCGCGCGATCCTCGGCTTCCTCGACGGGCGCCGAAGCTTCGTCGACGACGACATCCTCGATTTCTGGCGCAATGAGATGGCCACGGGCGAGCGGCCGGGTTTCCGGACCGTGGCGGAGCATTTCGTGACCTTCGAGGCGGCTTCCGGCCTGCTCGGCGGCCTGGAGAGCCTCGCGGCGGCCTCCTCTCTCGACGCGGCCGAGGGCTGGGAGGAGCGGCTCGATGCCTCGCTCGCCGATTTGGCCGCCTCGGAGCCGGCCGAGGCCCTGGCAGCCCTGCTCTCCGATCTGCCGGATGGCCCGAAGATTCTCACCGGGGCCGAGCGCGATGATCTCGCCGACTTCCTGCGCCTCGAACCCTTTCATCGGACGCGGCCGCTGACGGCGTTGCGGGCGGCGAGCTTCGGGCGGGTGCAATCCGGCATCGCCAACCGCCTGCGGCGGGGCGGAGGCGGGGCAGACGTCGCGCAGCGTGCTTCTTGCGCCGAGGCCGAGAGCTATGCGGCGCTCAGGGAGCGTGCCGGCTCGCTCGCGACGCATCTCGCGCGCATGCTGAAGATCGCAGCCGCCCTGCGCATTGCGGATAGAGACGAGCTTCCTGTCGAGGCGCGCGCCGCTCTGGAAGCCGCCGAGGCCGATTTGCGGCGCGTGCGCCGGGCCGGGTTCGAGGACCGCGCCCGTCTCGCCGCAGGTTTCGCCGCGGTCGACGCGACTTTGGTGAGACTCGCCGAGGAGACCGGCAGGTTGGAGCAGGCGCTCGCCACGCTCGCCCGCCAGCGACCGCTCGAACCCGCCTTCGCCGCCGACCTCGAGATTTTCGCGCGAGCCTTCGCAACCGCCTATGCCGGCGAGGCCGCCGCATGAGCGACGAGGGTCGGATGCTCGCCGAGATCCATGCCGCCCGCGGCCTTATGCGCGTGAGCGCTCCCGCACGGACGGTTGGCCACTCAGCACTCTGGGCTCACGCGACCCGCGAACCGGGGGAGCCCGTGGATTTTTCCGTGGTGCGGGCGTTGCGCACCGATCTCGACACGGCCCAGCGCTACCGCACGATGCTCGGCGCCCAGGCCCTGGCCTACGCCCCGGTCGCCGCGGCCGCCTCCGACGGTGCCATCGCCCGTCGCCGGATCGGCGCCTTCGAGTTGGAGATCCTGCCGGCCGATGGTGACGCACCGCCGCTTCTGGTCCTGCGCGGCACGGAGGCGAAGACGCCCCGTATGATTGAGGCTTGGCTCGGCGACGAGATGGTCCGGCTCGACCTCGGCGCGCCGGCTGACGGCACGATCCTGCTCGCCCTCGATCCCGCCGTACCCGATGCACTGGAACTTGGCCGAATGCTCCGCGATCCGGCCTGCGCGGTGTTTCTTCTGTGAGGATCACCGCTCCGGAGAACGCCGCGTGATCTTGCCCGTGGCGATGATGGGCGGTGGCGCGTGAGCCTCCAACAACGAATCCTGGTCGTGGTGCCGACGACCAATGGTCCGCTCCTGCTGCGCAGTCTCAAGCCGCGTCCCGGTCTGCCGGTTTCAGCCGCTTTCGCCGATGGCGACTACCGGCCCCTGCCCTGGTCGGGCGACTACGCCCGCCTCAGCGCCCCAGACGGCCCGCTGGCCCGTCTCGCCGGCGACGCGCTCCCGCCGCACGAGCTGCGCCTGTCGGGCTGCTTCGATGCCGGACGCTCCTGGGAAACGCCGATCTGCCTCGCTCATGGCCTCGCCACGCAAGGCCATCTCCTCGCCGCCGAGCTCGCGCAGGCCGACCTCATCCTTTGGGCGACCGGCGCCGTCGATCTCGACCTCGCAGTCATCCCCGGCGACTACGCGCTCCTCGACAAGATCGAGCGCTCCCGCACCCTCCTCGCCGATGCTCCCCGAGCTGCCCTCGCCGTGTTGCTGCCCGAAGGTCCGGAACGCGCCGAGGCAGAAGCCGTCATCCGAGCGCTCGGCCGCGAGATCCCTCCCCTGGTCCTGCCACCGACCTCCGTCGGCGCAGCGCTGCATGCGTTGGCACAACCGGCGGGATCGGCCGCTGCCCGCCCGCCCGCTCGGCAGCGGCTATTCGCGTTGCCGCTGGTTGCCGCTGGGATCGTCTCCGCTGTCGCGGCGCTTGCCTTCGGGGTCGCGCGGCTACCATCGACGGCAGCCCCAGACCACCCCGTGAAGGATGCAGCCGGTAGCCCTGCGAAGACGGCCAAGATGGATGCCGACGAAGCCCAGCCGAAGCCTCCGGAAACGCCATCGCCCCCGCGGGTCCAGGTCGAGGAATTGCGTGCACCGGCCGGCTCATCCTGCCGCCGCGTCGCCTTTGGCGCTGACCAACCCGAGCGCCGCGCGGTCGCTCTCGTATCCGACGGCCGGCTCGCCGCGACACGGCTCACGCCCGACCTCTGCGGCCTCGCCATCTGCGCCGAAGCGCCTCGCGGAACTCTTGAAATCGGCCAGGAATTACGGGCCGCATCGTTGCCGCCGGTGCGTCTCCCCGACGGAGCCCAGGCCTATTTCCTGAAAGAGGCCGCCCGGCAGAACTTCGTCTACGCCGTCCAGGTGATCCCCGGAGCGGGTCCTCCCGGCCCCCGTCTGGTTCACGCTCTGACACGCTGAGCAGAGGGCGCGCCTCATCATGATTTTTGACCGAGCAGCCAAGCGCGGGCATAGGGCCGCGACGGAGAGGAGCGAGACGATGCACGCGAACCGCCGGAGGAATGGCGTCGGCCTAACGACCGCCTGCCTGCTGTTCTCGATGGCAGCAACTCCTGCGGCTCGGGCTCAGACAGTCGGTTTCGACCCTGCCGATTACGGCCGGGCGCAACTCCCGCTTCGCCAGACCACGGGCGATGCAGCGGCCTATGTCGACCAGAACAAGGGTGCCTTCGAGCCCATCGCCGAGCTCGATCCGAAGGATCCGCTCGCCGTGCTCGCCCGGCCCATCGGCCGTGTCGACATCCTCCTGAAGAACACCCGCACCGGCCAGCAGATGGGTGCGTCCTGCACCGGCACGCTGTTGCCGGGCGATTACGTGCTCACCAACCACCATTGCCTGCCGCAATCCGGCGACCTCACGCCCGTCAAGGCATCCGTCCTGATGGATTACCTGACCCTCGACGGCAAAGGCTCCCGCCGCTTCGAGATGGATGCCAGGCCCGTCGAATTCGACCCTCGGCTCGACTACGCGCTCGCCCGCGTCGCCGGTCATCCGGGAGAGATCTACGGCACCGCCCGGCTTTCCGGCGCGGCGATCACGGGCAACCCCTCGATGCTGGTGGTCCACCACCCGCTCGGCCGCCCGAAGGTGATGAGCCGCTTCCGCTGCTTCGCGATGAAGGATCAGCCCGACGGGCCGGATCTGCATCACCGCTGCGATACGCTCGCCGGCTCGTCCGGATCGCTGATGTTCGACGGTCCCGTCGGCGCCGTCGCCCTCCATAAGGAGGGCGGACTCGATCCGAAGGACACGTCGAGCTTCAACAGCGCGACGCGCCTCAGCGCCATCCTCGGCAAGAGCCGCATCCTCGCGGAGATCGCCGCGCATCAGGGGCGTCCGGTCGCCACCGCCGATCCCGGCAAGCCGCCTGCTGCACCGGCCGCTGCCGCGCCCGCGGGTCCGCCGGCCTCGGCGCCGCTCGACCCCGCCGGCATGAACGCCATCCTGCGCGGGCGCTGATCCCGAAAAAAGAATCCACCGGCCAACGAAAACGGCTCTGGGCCACCCATGGATCGGGTGTGAGGGGCCGGACGGCCCGGGACAGAAGAGGGGGCGACCCATGCGGATCCAAGACCAGCCGTCGCGACACGCCCTGCGCGCAGGAGCGCCGCTTCAGCCCGGCAAGCGGATCAGCCTGATCCTCGCCGCCGGCCTCGCTCTGGCGGTCGCCGGGCCGGCCCGGGCCAATCCGCTGACCGAGGTGCCCGGCGCGCGCCGTGAGCCTGCCGCACCCATCGCGCCCGCCGAGGGGACCGTTCCGCCCCGCAACGAGGCCGCCGAGCGCGCCGAAGCCGAGGCGACTAATCCGAGCGCCACCGCGATCATCCGCTCGCTCGCCCCGTTCGTCGACGGCAATCCAGGTGCGCCGCCGGCGCCGGTTGCGGTCGCACCGAACGATGGTGGCCCGAGCGTGCGGATCGACCCGACCCACACGATCGATCTCACCGTGTTCTTCGCCTATGACAGCGCCCGCCTGACGCCCGAGGCGCGCATCCAGCTCCAGCCCCTCGGTGAGGCTCTGCGCGCGCCCGATCTCGCCGGCTACGGCTTCCTCATCGCCGGCCATACCGATGCCGCCGGCGGCCCCGCCTATAACCGCCGCCTCTCGCTCGCCCGCGCACGGGCGGTGCAGGCCCATCTCGTCGAGGGCTACGGCATCGCGCCAGATCGCTTGCGCGTCCACGGCTGGGGCCTGACCAGACTGAAGGATGCGAGCGCGCCGCTCTCGCGGGTGAACCGCCGCGTCGAGGTCACGCTGATCGCGCCGCCAGCCCGCAGTGGGTCGCTCCGCTTCGTCCTGCCTGCCTCCGGCCGCTCCTGCGACGCCCTGCAGGCCCACGACCCTCGCCTGCGGGTCGCCCTCGATCTCGATGATTTCGACGCAGCCCCGATGCCGCCGCCCTGCGCCGATTGAGCCAATCCATTCACTTAAGGAGCCCCAGATGTCGTTCGTCACACCTACGCTACGTGCTGCCGCTCTCGCCGCCTTCTCGCTCGGCGTCGCCGTCCTGATGGGACCGGCGCCCGCGCTGGCGCAGGCCAAGCCCAACATCGTCGTGATGGGTGAGGATGCCGACGAGGATACGGTGCCGCGCGGCAACCGGATCTTCCAGCGGGTCATCACCGAACTCACCGAGACGATGAACCTGCGCGGCTACAACGTCTACGACGAGACCGCGGTGGCCATGGGCATCACCCAGCCGAACCGTGTGCGCCGTCGCGATGCCGAGCTGATCGACGTCGCACGGTCGGTGCAGAACCCGCCGCTCGACGTGGTGGTGATCTTCCAGATCTACGCCTCGGCCTCGAAGTCAGCCTATTCCGACATCGTGCGGCCCGAGGTGCGCATTCCCGGCCGCCTGCTGAACGTGCGCACCGGCCAGTCCATCGGCTCGTTCGAGGTGGCCGGCGTGCAGCTTCCGCCGCTCCCCCAGGGCTGCGACCGCGAATGCCTGCTCGAGAAGGTGGGCGCCGAGTCCAAGACCATCGCTGCGGATGTCGCCTCGGCGCTCACCGCGAAGCTCGACGGCTTCGTGGCGCCGCGCAAGGGCGCCGATGCCGGGTCGGCCCTGACCGCGACTCCGGATGCGCCCGTGGCGGGCGGTGCCGTCGCAGCGGCTCCCGGCGGCGAGAGCTGTGCCGGTCTGCCGACCGCCTACGTCGTCAAGCTCAACGGCTTCTCGGCTCAGGAGGTCCAGGCGGCCGAGGAGTACATGGCGGCGTTCCGCTGCTACGAGCACCACCGCCCGGTGCGCTCCGGCGGCGCCAGCGCCGAGTACTGGTACGAGACGCGCTCCGACTCCGCCCGCCTGGGTCGCAACCTGCGGCTGATGCTCGAGCACATGAGCGCCCCGGGTCAGGTCCAGTTCTCGGGCAACACCTTCGTGCTCAGCCGAGTCGCGACCCGCTGAGGCCGCGCCGATGAGACGCCGTCCTCGTCTTGCCGCCATGCTGCTTCTCGCTCTCGGCGGCACGGCCTCGGCTGCGCCGGCCCTCACCGACATTCCAGGCGAGACGCCGGGCCAGTGCCGGAACGCCGACGACCCCGTGCTCTGTCTCTCGAAGCTCGCCGATCGAAGCGAAGCCCATGTCCGCTCGGCCCTCCACAAGGCGCGGGAGGCCTTGAAGGCGAGCACGACGATCTCGGACGACGGCCGCCCGGCCGCGCTCGCCACGCTGGAACGGACGCAGACGGCCTGGCAGGCCTATTTGAAGGCCCGCTGCGAGGGGGAAGTGCCAGTCGCCTTCACCGGAGGCACAGGTCGCAACCACGCCGTCATGACTTGCATCCGTGTGCACAACGAGCGGCGGGCCGCGGAGCTTTCCGATCTCGCAGACATGAGCTGAGGCTTTGCGGCGCCCTGGCCACAGCCCACTGATCAATGCTCCTTGGAGGCATCCATGACGATCACGCTTCCCCAGGTCTCGGCCCTCGTGGTGGCCTCGCTCTGCGCATCACTGTCATCGGCGAGCGCGCAACCGGCAGAGCCGACTGCGCTCCTTCGGGATTGGGCCACCGCCAATAGCGCGTGCCGGGGAGGTCACGGCGACGACCCAGCCACCCAGGATGCCTGTGCCAGACGCGAGACCATCGACGCGCGCCTCAAGGGAGCGGGCTGGTGCTACGGGCGGCCTGGCGATCCGGGTTATCGTCGGACTTGGCAGCGCTGCTCGGCGGGTCGCTGACGATAGGAGTTCGGCAGCGCCGGAACCTCAATTCTGGCCGCCGAACTATGCCCAAGCTGCAACGCTGCCAGTTGCAGCCGGCGTTTCAGGGGAATTGTGCACTGCGGTATATGTTGCAGCGCACTTGCTCCTCTCGGATCCGCCAGATGACCGCCCTGCTCGCCGTCGCCGTTATTGCCACTGTTGCGCTTGTCGCAGTCCTGGCCAACCGGCTGAGCCCGAAGAGCGGCAGTGCGACGAACGATGGCATCATCGCTCATCTGTGGCTGAACGCCTGAACTGAGGGGACCAGAGCCTCGTTCACAAGCCGGTTGCTGACTTGCCGGCAACCGGCCTTCGGCCGGCTGCTTCGCTTTTCGCGGGACTTTGTATCGCCCGTCGGCACGAACGACGCAGCGTTCACCCGAGAGCTATCTCGAGCGCGCCTCGGCCGGATTGATCGGCTCCGCCCAGGTGCCAGCGGCCGTAGCGCCGCTCGATGTCGGCTCCGACGCACGGGCCGCATCGAGATCGTCGAGCGCGAGATCGCGGCTTTCCGGAATGAAGTACAGCGCGACGAACGCGACGAGCGCGTACAGTCCGTACACGACCGGAACATAGAACCACTTCTCGGCCACGTTTTCGCCGATCAGGCCGGCGAGCAGCGGTGGCGCACACATGCCACCGAAGATCGCGGACAGGCTGTAGGAAATACCCGCTCCGGAATAGCGATACTTCGTCGGGAAGGCCTCCGACGTCAGGATGGGTGCGAGCCCATGCAGCACGCCCACACCCGTCAAGGTGATCAGGAACTGGAGGACGAGGGTCAGTTCCACCTGCTTGTGAAGGATCGCCAGCGTGTAGGGGTAGGACAAGGCAGCGGTGATCGCGATCGCAAGGAACGTGACCTGCTTTCGCTTCATGAAGTCGGCCGCCGGCCCACTGACGAGAACGCCGAGAACGTCACCAATCCGTGCAACGAAGATGATCACGGCCGTCGTCGCCAGCGGAATGCCCGCGGACTTCATGAACGAGATCGCGTAGGTGCCGCTCACATATCCGTCCATCTGCTGGAAGCCGCAGACCAGGGCCAACAGGACGATCGGACGCCAGTGCTGACGCATCACATCGATGCTCGGCATCTTCGAAAGCTCTTCCTTCTCCTTCAAGGTTTCGAATAGCGGCGAGTCGCCCAACCGGGAGCGTGCGAGCAGGCCCGGGATAACCACGACCGCCGAGAGCAGCATGGCGATACGCCAACCGCCGGTCGCGAAGCTGTCCGACAGAAAATAGAGCACGGCGCTGGCGGCCATGGCGCCGCCCGGAATGCCGATATTCGCGAGAGACACCCAGAAGGCGCGGTGCTTCCGCTTTGCGCCGAACTCCGCAAGCAGTGACGACGCGCCGCCGAACTCACCGCCGAGACCGATGCCTTGGATCACGCGCAACAGAATGAGAAGGATGGGCGCCGCCACCCCGATCGTGTCATATCCCGGCAGGAGGCCGACGAGGATCGTCGTCGCGCCAACGATCAGGATGTTCAGCAGAAACGACGACTTGCGGCCCAGCCGATCGCCGAAGTGGCCGAACAGGAAGGCTCCGAGGAGGCGGGCTGGAAAGCCGGCGCCGAACGTCACATACGAGACGACGAGGGCGGCTG
This sequence comes from Methylobacterium sp. C25, assembly GCF_021352225.1. Classification (GTDB taxonomy): domain Bacteria; phylum Pseudomonadota; class Alphaproteobacteria; order Rhizobiales; family Beijerinckiaceae; genus Methylobacterium. Next base: position 160,754 of record NZ_JAAUVI010000010.1, read on the forward strand.
TGGGGGAGAGATTCGGAAAGAACGTATGGGGAAATGCACTGGCAGCTGCATATCCAAAGATAAAGAAATCGTAGAATTCAACAAGAACTCCTGATGTCGCCGAAAAAGCGAGCAGGAATATAGTTTTTGTATCTACGTGATCTTGAGCCTGCTCTTTCACCGGCGTGTCTCCCTGAACTTTATATTATCTCGTAGACAATCGTTGCGTTGTCTTGTTTTTCTGGGATTAGCGAGACGCCCGGAGGCCCCGTTATCCGCGCGATTTCGCGCCACGGCACACATCTGCCGACTGAACACGCATCGTCGTCCTAGTCTTGTATAAGATATGAGCAATGTCAACGCGCGGCCTGCGGCCTGCCGTATGCAACCGAGCACGCCGCGGGGATCTGCGCGCAACTAACATGCCTATATGTATGGGAATTTGGGTGATTTTGTCTCTGTGGGTCGCAGTTCTATGATTGAGTCCGCTCACGGATCAGGCCGGAGCGTCACCAGTCGGTTGACACCCAAGTCATCTGTCTTATACAAGAGTGTGCGCAACAATCATTGGGAGGCACGCCATGGGAGTTCCACAACTCCTCGTACATGATGGGAAGGACACGGTCGGAGTCGTCGTGGTGGAAGGCCTCAAGGCCGGAGCCGACATGCTCTGCGTCGTCACGCACGACAATTCCGATTTCCGGCTGAAGTCGAAGCATGACATCCCGATCGGCCACAAGGTCGCGCTCAAGGACATCAAGTCGGGCGACACGATCTGGAAGTACGGCCAGGACATCGGCAAGGCCGTCGCCGACATTGCGACGGGCGAGCACGTCCACACCCACAACATGAAAACGAAGCGGTGGTGAGGAAATCATGAGCCTACAAGCAGCTCTCGAACACGAGATGTCGTCGCCCTTCCCGGGTGGCGCTCCCGATCAGTTCGTCACCAAGGCCCTCCCGGCCGAGCGGGCATCCGCCGACTACCAGAACGCCACCTTCATGGGCTGGCGTCGTGAGAATGGCCGGGTCGGCGTGCGCAACCACGTCGTCCTCTTGCCCCTGGACGACCTGTCGAACGCCGCCTGCGAGGCAGTCGCGAACAACGTCAAGGGTACGCTCGCGCTGCCCCACGCCTACGGACGTCTCCAGTTCGGTGAGGATCTCGAGGTCCATTTCCGCACGCTCATCGGCATCGGGTCGAACCCGAACGTCGCCGCGGTGGTAGTGATCGGCATCGAGGATAGCTGGACCGGCCGCGTCGTCGACGGGATCGCCAAGACCGGCAAGCCGGTCGTGGGCTTCGGCATCGAAGGTCACGGCGACATCGCGATCATCGCCAAGGCGAGCTATGCCGCCAAGCGCATGCTCCAGTGGGCGACCGAACTCCCGAAGACGGAATGCAAGCTCTCCGAGCTGTGGGTCTCCACCAAATGCGGTGAATCCGACACCACGACCGGCCTCGCCTCCTGCCCCACCGTCGGCAACATGTACGACAAGCTGATCCCCCAGGGGATCTACGGTGTCTTCGGCGAGACTTCCGAGATCACCGGCGCCGAGCATCTCTGCAAGGAGCGGGCGGCAAGCCCCGAGGTCGCCGAGAAGTGGTTCAAGATCTGGAAGGCCTACCAGGACGACGTGATCGAGGCCCACAAGACCGACGACCTCTCGGATTCCCAGCCCACCAAAGGCAACATTGCCGGCGGTCTCTCGACCATCGAGGAGAAGGCGCTCGGGAACCTCGAGAAAATCGGCCGCGAGTGCACCTATATCGACGCACTCCAGCCAGCCGAGGCACCCGCCAAGGGGCCGGGGCTGTACTTCATGGACACATCCTCGGCAGCCGCCGAGTGCGTGACCCTGATGGCCGCCGCGGGTTACGCGATCCACACCTTCCCGACCGGACAGGGCAACGTCATCGGCAATCCAATCGTGCCGGTGATCAAGATCACGGGTAACCCGAAGACGATCCGCACCATGGGCGAGCATATCGACGTCGACGTGTCGGGCATCCTGCGGCGCGACATGACGCTCGATCAGGCGGGAGACTCCCTGATCGACATGGTCGTGCGCACGGCAAATGGTCGTCTGACCGCAGCCGAGTCGCTTGGTCACCGCGAGTTCGTGATGACGAAGCTCTACCGCAGCGCCTGAGGCGGAACTCCAACGAACGCGGCGGCCCAAGCCGCCGCGTTCGCTATGACTTGCGAAAAGTGCGCGGATCAGGGGCTCGATCCATTGGGCCCGTCCGTCATTGCGAATGCGAGCCCCGCCCTTCTTCGATCGCGCGGGCCGACCTCATCGAGCCTTTAGGACTGGCAATGCCCGACATCGTCGTTGCGGAATTCATGGACGAGGCCGCCATTCGCGAAGAGCTCGCCGGCTTCGACGTGCTCTACGATCCGACGCTCGTCGATAAGCCGGAAATGCTGCAGGCGGCTCTGTCCGAAGCGCGCGGCCTCATCGTGCGCAACCGGACGCAGGTCAGGGGATCGCTGCTGGAGGCCGGGTCCAAACTTCGCGTCGTCGGACGGCTCGGGGTCGGGCTCGACAATATCGACATGGACGCCTGCCGGGCACGCGGCATCGCGGTCTTCCCTGCGACGGGCGCCAATGACGGTGCGGTCGCCGAATACGTGATCGGCACGGCGATGCTGCTGTTGCGCGGCGCCTACGGCGCGACGACCCGCGTCGCTGCCGGAGAATGGCCCCGCAACGCCCTGATGGGCCGCGAGATCGCCGGCAAACGCCTCGGCCTCATTGGTTACGGCGCCATCGCCAGAGAGACGGCACGCCGCGCAGCCGCGCTCGGCATGCAGCTCGCAGCCTATGATCCGTTCCTCGCGGCGGACGATCCCGCCTGGAAACCGGATTACGGACCGGTCGCCTCCAGGACACTCGACGCGCTGATCGCGGAGAGCGATGTCCTCTCGCTGCACGTTCCCCTGACCGACGCGACCCGCAACCTGATCGGTGCCGAGGCCATCGCCCGAATGCCGGCGGGCGCGGTGCTGATCAATGCGGCTCGCGGCGGCGTCGTCGAAGAGGCCGCTGTCGCGGCCGCCCTGAAGGCCGGCCATCTCGGCGGCGCGGCGCTCGACGTCTTCGATCGCGAACCGCTTGACGCGGCGGCCGGTGCGGTCTTCGCCGACGCTCCCAATCTCATTCTGACGCCGCATATCGCCGGCGTGACCGTCGAATCGAACGTGCGCGTCTCGTCCGTGACCGCGCAGGCGGTTCGCCGCCATCTCCTGGAGGGCTGACCATGCCGAACCTCTCCCTGAACGACGCGGAACGTCTCGCAGCCGAGGCCCTCGTCCGATGCGGCACCTCGCCTGGTGCAGCCGCGAGCGTTGCGCGCGCCTTGGTGGCCGCTGAGGCCGATGGCCTCAAGGGCCACGGGCTTTCGCGTGTGCCGAGCTATGCGGCGCAGGTGAAAGTCGGAAAGGTCGTCGGTGACGCCGCGGTGGCCGTCCAGCATCCCCGGCCAGGCCTTCTCGCCATCGACGCGGCGAACGGCTTCGCCTATCCGGCGATCGACGCGGCGACGGAACGCCTGCCCGAGGTCGCCCGTAGCCAGGGCATCGCCGCAGCCGGCATTCGCCGCTCGCATCATTGCGGCGCTGCAGGCCTCCCGGTCGAGGCATTGGCCGAGAAGGGCCTGATGGCTCTCTTGTTTGCGAACACCCCGGCGGCAATGGCGCCCTGGGGCGGCCGCCGCGCCGTGTTCGGCACCAACCCGCTGGCCTTCGCCTGCCCTCTGCCGGGCCGGGCCCCGATCGTCGTCGACCTCGCCCTGTCGAAGGTCGCCAGAGGCAATATCGTCGGGGCCAAGCAGAGGGGCGAGACGATCCCCGAAGGCTGGGCACTCGACGCGGAGGGGCAATCGACGACGGATCCGGCTGCCGCGCTGAAGGGGACGATGGTGCCGCTCGGCGACGCCAAGGGCACGGCGCTGGCACTGATGGTCGAGCTTCTCGCAGCCGGCCTCGTCGGAGCCCGCTATGCCGACGAGGCCTCCCCGTTCCTCGACGCCGAAGGCGATCCGCCCGGCACCGGACAGTTTCTGATCGCGATCGCCACGGACGCATTGTCACCGGACGCACTCGAACGCTTCGCGGTTCTCGCCGGATCGATCGAGGACCAGGAGGGCGCGCGCCTTCCCGGAACACGGCGACTCGAGCTCCGCCACCGCGCCGCGGAATCCGGCCTCTCGATCCCCGATGCGTTGATGGCCGAGATCCAGGCCCTCTGATGGCCCCTGCTCCCCGTCAGTCACCGGGACCGTGATTGCCCGCGCTGATACGTATCGCTAAGCAAAGGGCGGAGGAGTTGCTGGTTTCGTCCCTCGACGACCTTCCCTCGAAGCGGGCGCGACAGCGGCACGACATGGAACGCACGGCCGACGATCCAACGACCACGGCAGGCCGAAGCGAGATCGGTTACCGGCCCCTCTACCGCCAAGTCTACGAGAAGCTGCTCAAGCGCCTCGCCGATGCCGTCTGGCAACCGGGCCAGATGCTCCCGAGCGAGGGCCAGCTCGCGCTGGAGCTCGGCGTCAGCCAGGGCACGGTCCGCAAGGCTCTAGATGCGCTCACCGCCGACAGTCTGCTGATCCGCCGACAGGGCCGCGGCACCTTCGTCGCCGAGCATGACGACCAGCAGAGCGTCTTCCGCTTCTTCAAGCTGCGCCCCGACGGCGACGGTGCCGGCATCCCGACCAGCCGCGTCATCACGATGACCGAGGCCAGCCCGAACGCAGACGAGCGAGAGAACCTCGATCTCCTGCGAACGGCGCAGGTCGTGCGCATCGAACGCTTGCGTTACCTCGACGGCCGGCTCTGCATTGCCGAGACCATTAGCGTCCCAGCCGTGCTATTTCCGGGCTTTGCCCGGATGGAGGTCCCGAACACCCTGTACAGCCTCTACGCGACCCGTTTCGGCATCACGATCGCAACGGCCAACGAGCGCCTGAAGGCCATCACCCTGGACGCCCGGCAAGCGCAACTGCTCGAAACCACAGAAGGTACCGCCGCCCTCGAAATCGATCGCGTTGCCGTGGACCTGGAAGATCGCCCCGTCGAATGGCGGCTGTCGATCTGCCTGACACAGGTGCTTCATTACAATTCTTTGCTGCGCTGATGGTCCTTCCCACCAGATGGGAAGCAAGCACCACACGCCCGAGCAAATCATTGCCAGGCTCTCGTAGGTGCCCGGTACCGAAGCGCTGACGCTCGCCGGCGCCAACAGCCTATTGCGACGGCACGCTCTTCACGCCGGCGCTTCATGTTTGGATTTTTTCGATCGTTTTGAACCTGGCACGTTTCTGGTGCGACCCACCTTGCGAAGGGGCTGCGTGGTGCGGCTCTCGGATCAAGGATGGATGTCATGACGCGTTTGGTTCGCACGTTTGCTGCGGTTGCTGCTGTCGGC
>NZ_JAAUVI010000011.1 GCF_021352225.1 Methylobacterium sp. C25
GTCGTCCACCGTCTTCATCAGGGCGATGACGGCATCGTGGCCGATCTTCTTGTCGCCGTCGTCGAGAGCGACCTTGGCCGAGCCCTTGGTGATCGGGATGTCGTCGCCCGGGAACTCGTACTTCGAGAGGAGCTCGCGCACCTCCATCTCGACGAGCTCGAGCAGCTCCTCGTCGTCGACCAGGTCGACCTTGTTCAGGAACACCACCAGGGCCGGCACGCCGACCTGACGGGCGAGCAGGATGTGCTCGCGGGTCTGCGGCATCGGGCCGTCGGCGGCCGACACCACCAGGATCGCGCCGTCCATCTGCGCCGCGCCCGTGATCATGTTCTTCACGTAGTCGGCGTGGCCGGGGCAGTCGACATGCGCGTAGTGGCGGTTCGGCGTCTCGTACTCGACGTGCGCCGTCGAAATCGTGATGCCGCGCGCCTTCTCCTCCGGAGCCTTGTCGATCTGGTCATACGCCGTGAACGACGCGCCGCCCGACTCCGCCAGCACCTTCGTGATCGCCGCCGTCAGCGACGTCTTGCCGTGGTCAACGTGGCCGATCGTGCCGATGTTGCAGTGCGGCTTGCTGCGGTTGAATTTTTCCTTGCCCATCGGTCCAATCAATCCTGAGCGGGGGCGCCCGGAACAAGACCGGGCGCAAGGCGCCGCCCGCTTAGAGGTTTGGCCGGCTTCGATCAAGTGTTGGCGTGTCCGGCATGCTTTCGGACGTCTTGACAGCCGGGCAGACGAGGCGTCTTGCTCCGCGCGCCGAGAGAACCCACCTCGTCGACACGGGGGCGGGTTCTTTCGTTTTGGCGCAGCGATGAACCTGCGCAAGGGCCGGAGGGGATCCGGCAGCCGGGCCGGCCGACGGATCGCGTCGCCGATCCGGAACAGAGCGGTCGCGATGAGATCGCGAAGCGGAGTGATCGAGATGGGTTACAAGGTCGCCGTCGTCGGAGCCACGGGCAATGTGGGCCGTGAGATGCTCGACATTCTGGCCGAGCGCGCTTTCCCGGCCGACGAGGTCGTGGCGCTGGCCTCGCGCCGCAGCCAGGGCCAGGAGGTCTCTTTCGGCGACAAGATTCTCAAGGTCAAAGCGCTCGACACGCACGACTTCTCCGATACCGACATCTGCTTGATGTCGGCCGGTGGAGAGACGTCGAAGGAGTGGAGCCCCCGGATCGGCGAGCAGGGCTGCGTCGTCATCGATAACTCGTCGGCCTTCCGCTACGATTCGGACGTTCCGCTGATCGTGCCCGAGGTGAATGCCGATGCGATCGCCGGCTTCACCAAGCGCAACATCATCGCCAACCCGAACTGCTCGACGGCACAGCTCGTGGTCGCGCTCAAGCCGCTGCACGATGCGGCGACGATCAAGCGGGTCGTGGTCTCGACCTACCAGTCCGTCTCCGGCGCCGGAAAGGATGCGATGGACGAACTCTTCAACCAGACCCGCGCGGTGTTCACCGCCGGCGAGGTGAAGCAGGGCAAGTTCACCAAGCGCATCGCCTTCAACGTCATCCCGCACATCGATGTGTTCATGGAGGACGGCTACACGAAGGAAGAGTGGAAGATGGTCGCCGAGACCAAGAAGATGCTCGATCCCAAGATCAAGCTCACGGCCACCGCCGTGCGCGTGCCGGTCTTCATCGGCCACGCCGAGGCGGTGAACGTCGAGTTCGAGCGTCCGCTCTCCCCCGAGCAGGCCACCGAGATCCTGCGCGCGGCCCCCGGCGTGCTCGTGATCGATAAGCGCGAGAACGGCGGCTACATGACTCCGCACGAGGCGGCGGGCGAGGATGCCACCTACATCTCCCGCATCCGCGAGGACGCGACCATCGAGAATGGCCTGAACTTCTGGTGCGTCTCGGACAATCTGCGCAAGGGCGCGGCGCTGAACACGATCCAGATCGCCGAGGTCCTGATCAACCGCAAGCTCCTGAACCGGGCCAAGCACGCCGCCTGACCATCCGGCGGCCGGACAGCCCGGCCGTTTCGAAGACTTTCGAGATCGGCCCGCCGTGCATCCCGCGGCGGGCCGATCTGCGTTTACCGTGTTCGACTGGCATTCGGCCGGAACAATTCGCGCAGCATCGCTTTTGCCCCGCGAGGCGGGTTTTCCTGCGCTACGAATCCTTTGGGAGCGGGCGCGACGACTGTGCGACCGCAATGCTTGACGACCAAAATTCGATTCCTGGCGGCGGCAAGTCCGCTGCCGGGGCAACGCCCGGCGACGCTCGAGCCGAGCGGCCAACCGAGCCCGATCGGCGACCGTCCCCCGAGACGCCCGAGGAGGAGAAGGACGATGGCTCCAAGGCGGACGCGGAGAAGCAGCCGGGGCTGATCCGCCGGCATCCCTTGCTGATCTTCGTCTCGCTGGTCGCGCTCGTCTTGCTGGGCATCGGCGGCTTCCTGTATTGGCAGGCCTTCGTCCATCCCTACGAGAGCACCGACGATGCCTTTGTCGATGCTCGCAAATTTACCGTCGCACCCAAGGTCGGCGGCTACGTCGTCGATGTGCCGGTGACCGACAATCAGCACGTCGAGGCGGGCGCCGTCCTCGCCCAGATCGACAAGCGCGATTACGAGGTCGCCCTGGCTCAGGCACAGGCTCAGGTCGAATCCGCAGAGGCCTCGATCCAGAACATCCTGGCGCAGATCGAGGGCCAGAAGGCGCAGATCGACGTCGCCAAGGCGCAGGTCGAGACCTCGAAGGCGGCTCTGCAGTTCGCCAAGGAGGACGCCGACCGCTACCAGACCCTGGCCCAGCGGGGCGCCGGCACCGTCCAGCAGCAGCAATCCACGGCCTCTACGCTAGAGCAGCGCCAAGCCTCCCTCACCAGCGCCAATGCCAGCGTGGTTGCCGCGCAGAAGCAGATCGGTTCGCTCGATGCGCAGAAGGCCTCCGCCGAGGCGAGCCTGGCCAATGCGAAGGCCCAGCGCGACCAAGCCAAGCTGAACCTCGGCTACACTACGGTGACCGCCGCCCAGTCCGGGCGCGTCGTTCAGCTCACCGGCGCGAAGGGCCAGTACGCGCAATCGGGACAGAGCCTGTCGATGTTCGTGCCTGACGACATCTGGGTGACCGCGAACTTCAAGGAGACGCAGATCACCGACATGCGACCCGGCCAGCACGTCGATGTCGAGATCGATTCCTATCCGGACCGCAAGATCACCGGGAAGGTCGCCTCGGTCCAGCCAGGCTCCGGCACCGCCTTCAGCCTGCTGCCTGCGCAGAACGCCACTGGCAATTACGTGAAGGTGACCCAGCGCATCCCGGTCAAGATCATCGTCGACAGATGGCCCGACGACGTCGCCATCGGACCCGGCATGTCGGTCATCCCGACCGTGAGGGTTCGGTGAGCGCGCAGAGCGGCGCTCCCAAGGACTTCTCGTCGAGCGCACCGGGCGGCCACAATCCGTGGGCCGTCGCCGTCGTGGTGGCGCTGGCGACCTTCATGGAGGTGCTCGACACCACCATCGCCAACGTGGCGCTGCGCTACATCTCGGGGGGGCTGGCGGTCGGCCCGGACGAATCCGCCTGGGTGGTCACGACCTATCTCGTGGCCAACGCGATCACGCTGACGGCTTCCAGCTTCCTGGCCAAGCGCTACGGCCGCAAGATGTTCTTCATGTGGAGCGTGGGCCTCTTCACCGTTTCGTCGGTGCTCTGCGGCTTCGCCTGGAGCCTCGAATCCCTGCTTTTCTTCCGCGTGCTGCAGGGGCTCGGCGGCGGCGGCATGGCGCCACTCGCGCAGTCGATCCTGGCGGATTCGTTTCCACCGGAGAAGCGGGGGCAAGCCTTCGCTCTCTACGGCATCTCGGTGGTCGTGGCGCCAGTGATCGGGCCGACGCTCGGAGGCTGGCTGTCCGATAACCTGTCCTGGCACTGGTGCTTTCTGATCAACGGTCCCGTCGGCGTGATCGCGCTCGGGTTGATGCACATGCTCCTGCACGATTCCGACGCGGCTATCGCCGAGCGGAAGGAGCTGCGCCGCAAGGGCGTCCGTTTCGACGTGGTCGGATTCCTGCTGGTGGCGACCTTCCTCGGTGCGCTGGAAGTCGTGCTCGACGAAGGACAGCGGAAGGACTGGTTCGGCTCGAACCTGATCATCGGCTTCGCCATCCTGGCCGCGGTCAGCTTCGTCGCGATGATCCCCTGGCTCCTGAAGCAGGAGAACCCGGCGGTGGATCTGCGGCTGATCGGCCAGCGCCAGTTCGGCTCGTGCTTCCTGGTCATGCTGGCGGTCGGCGCGATCCTGATTGCGACCACGCAATTCATCCCTCAGATCACGCAGACCTATTACGGGTATACCGCGACCCTGTCCGGCGTGCTGCTGCTGCCCGGGGGGATCGTCACCGTGATGGCGATGGCGGCCGCCGGGCGCCTCTCGGCTGTGGTGCAGCCGAAATACATGATCATGGGCGGCTCGCTGATCATCTTCGCCGGCCTCTACGACCTGACGCGGCTCGATGGCAGCTCGACCTTCGGCTATTTCGCGCTCTCGCGCGTCTTCATCGGCGCGGGTCTGCCGTTCCTGTTTCTGTCGATCACCGCGGCCTCTTACGAGGGCATCGCGAAATCGCAGACAGATCAGGCCTCGGCGCTGATCAACGTCGCCCGCAATGTCGGCGGCTCGATGGGCGTATCGCTGGCGCAGAACGTCCTGGCCTACCGCCAGCAGTTCCACCAGAGCCGGATCGGCGAGGCGGTCGATTCGACCAGCCCCGCCTATCGGGAGACGCTGCGCGCTGCGACGCAGTATTTTTCGGAGCACGGCTATGCCGGGCCGGATGCCCAGAACCAGGCCATCGCCTGGATCGGCCAGCAGGTCGACACCCAGTCGGCCTACTGGGCCTATATCGACGTGTTCTGGGTGCTAGCGCTGATGGCGCTCTGCGCCATTCCGCTGGCGATGCTCCTGAAGACGGTAAAGCTCGGGGGCGGCGCCCCCGCAGCTCACTGAATCGACGGCGCCACCGACGGCGGGACGATGTCGTCCTTCAGACGAAGGCGCGCGTCGAGCACGGGGCGTTCGTCGCCGTGCTCCTGGTCAGCGATCTCGGATTCCTGGGTGATCATGTCGGTGATCGCCTGGAACTGGCTCATGCGCTTGTCGATCATGCCGCCGAGCCGCTCGTGCACCTCGGCCACGGTCAGGCTGCGCTTCTTGCCGCCATCCTTGGCCGTAAAGATGCCGCGATTGGCCCGCGCGGCCCGGCCGAAGGCGGACTGGGCGTTGCGCTCGGGCGCCTCGGCGCTGAGCGACAAGAACTTGCCGGCGCTCGCGGTGCCGAGGAAATGGGCGATGTAGAGCTCGGTGGTCTTGAGCTCGCGCCCGAGACGGCCCTCGATGCGGGCGCGGTCGCGCTTGATCATCTCGCCTGCCATCAGGCCAGAGACGAAGGGATCGTTACGCAGCGCGAGCACGCGCTTGCGCATCGCCTCGTCCGCAATGCCGATCGCGCCGCCGTGGCCCTTGATCGCGGCAGCCTCGGCCACCAGCCCGTGGCGGGCGCCATAGTCGCGGACCATCTCAAGCCAGGTTCCGGTCACGAACTGGAACAGTCCCTGTGCCGACGAAGCCGTCGACTTCACGTCGGTGTCGAAGCTCGATTCCTTGTCTGCGAGCGCCATCATGTAGGCCGGATCGACGCCGGTCGCTTCCGAAGCACGCAGGATCGTCTCGGCCAATGGGCGCGGCACGCTGGTCGTGCCGAAGCGAAGCGTATCGGCGTCCGGCTGCGGCGCGGGCGGGCTCGCGGGGTCGCCCGCCATCACGCCTTGCGTCACGCTGTCGCCGGCGGCGAGCCGGGTGGCGCCCCAATCGGACGGCCGGCTGGCGCCGGGCAGCTCCATGGGCGTGCCGCCGAGGCTCGTGCCGGCGTGTGCCTGTGCCATCGGCAGGCCTGCTCCGAGCGCGAGACCGATCGCGAACGTCGCGGAGAGACTGCGCTTCAGGACCTGTCGTGATGACGGGTTTCGGGTCGTAAGCGGGTTTGCCGCCTTGGTGTTGTTGACAACGATCGACTCAATACGCACGAGTCGGCTCACGTCGTCGGCGCAAGGCGCCGGCTCCGGGTAAGCCCCCATCAAACTTCCTTTTGTCGTGCCGCGGCGTTCTAGGGCGCGGCTTCGCGTTGGTGGCGAGGGTGTCGCCGTCGGGTGTGACGACAATTCGACCAGCCCGTGATCCCAACGTGGCGGCCTTAACACCGCGTTAAGGCATTGTTTTCACGAATTATTAACCAATGCGTCGGCGCCCAGTCAGCCCCCGTTCACGCAAAACATGGCACCCCTGCCTTGGAACAGTCCCCTGGAGACCCAGTTGTTACGGGCCTGGGGGCCGACTACTGCGAAGCCATCCGAGCCCACTGCGCGATTCAACAGAGAGTTCTTCCCCGATGAGTATGCAGACCGGTCGCCGCGTCGGCGTCGCGTTCGTTGGCATGGGTGGCGCCGTTGCCACCACCGCCATCGCCGGCATCGAGATGATCAAGTCCGGATCGAACCGGCTCGACGGCCTGCCTCTCGCCGGTGTCTCGGTCCAGGGCATGACCGACTACAAGGACCTCGTCTTCGGCGGCTGGGACCTGAACGGCGACGACCTCGCCTCCGCGGCGACCGGGCACGGCGTGCTCACGCAGCAGGACATCGAGAATGGCGCCCAGGTGCTCAAGGGCATCACGCCCTGGCCGGCTGTCGGCAGCGCGAAGTTCTGCAAGAATATCGACGGCGGTAACCGCATCGTCGCCAAGGACCATCGCGAGACGGTCTCGATCATCGCCAACGACCTCAAGCGCTTCCGACAGGAGAGCAACCTCGACGAAGTCGTGGTGATCAACCTCGCCTCCACCGAGCGCTGGCCCGACCTCACCGCGGCCGTGCTGAACTCGACGGAGGCCTTCGAGAAGGGTCTCGACAGCGACGACGAGTCGATCTCGCCGGCAATGTTGTATGCCTATGCGGCGATTAAGAGCGGTGTGCCCTACGGCAACTTCACGCCGAGCGTCGCCGCCGACGTGCCGGCGCTCCTGGATCTCGCTCGCGAGATGGGCGTCCCCGTCGCCGGCAAGGACGGCAAGACCGGCCAGACCATGATGAAGACCGTGCTGGCGCCGGCACTGAAGGCCCGCGCGCTACACGTAGACGGCTGGTTCTCGACGAACATCCTCGGCAACCGCGACGGTCTCGCCCTGAACGACCCGTCCTCGCTGCAGTCGAAGATCAACACCAAGGGCACGGTGCTCGACTCGATCCTCGGCTACCCGGTCGAGGACCACCTTGTGCACATCCACTATTACCGCCCGCGCGGCGACGACAAAGAAGCCTGGGACAACATCGACGTCACCGGCTTCATGGGTCAGCGCATGCAGATCAAGGTGAACTTCCTCTGCAAGGACTCGATCCTGGCCGCTCCGCTCGTCATCGAGATCGCTCGCGTTCTCGACCTCGCCAAGCAGCGTGGCGAAGGTGGCGCGCAGGAGCAGCTCTCGAGCTTCTTCAAGGCACCGATGGTCAAGAACGGTGCGGGTCCGGTGCACGATTTCGGCAAGCAGCAGAAGATGCTGCTCGACTGGCTCGGCACGAACTGATGTCGGCCCAGGGCACGGCTGCCGCCGCGCCCCTCCCCCTTCGCGAACTTCTCGTCGAACTCGGCGATCTCAAGCGCGTCCGCTCTGCGGGCCGCCGGGGATCGATCGCCGAGCGACTTTTTGCGCAGGGCTGGGGAGCGCTGACGGGTGGGGCTTCGCCGGAGACGGTGGCTCTTCAGGTCACCGCGAACGCCCTGGCGGCCACCCGGCTGTGCGACATCGACGGTGCGTTTCTCGCCGCGGCCGGACTCGATGACGAGCAGGCCTCAGCCATTCTGGTGGCCGGTTTCGATGCTGTCACAGATCAGGTCGAGCCTGAGTTGCGCGCTCGACTTCGCGCCCATCTGCAGCCACCGATCGCGTCGCTTCCGGTCGGTCAGCTGCCTGACTTCGTCGCGGCACAGGCGCAGCAGCCGCGGGCGGGCGTGACCTGTCCGGGCAAGCCGCGCATCCTGCTGGAGCCGCCGGAGAACCATGCCGAGCACTGCCTGGTCGTGGCGGTCTACGGCGTCGTGCTCAGCCCGTTCTATCGGGCTGATCCGGCTGTGGTCTTTCTCGCGGCCATGGCTCACCACTTTCACAATGCATTGATGCCCGATGCTGGCTTCACCGGTGAGATGCTGCTCGGCGATCATCTCTGGCCGATCGTGGAACGCTGCTCGGAGCGCGCCCTGAACGAGCTCGAGCCGAGTCTGCGCGAGACCGTGCGACTTGCGCGCGCCGTCCTGCCCGACGACGCGACGGCCGAGGGCCGCGCCTTCCACGCCGCCGATTCCATCGACCGCGTGCTGCAGATCGCGCAGCACCTGCGCGCCGCCTCGCTGACCATGGACACGGTGCTGGGCGACATGGAGCTGGTCCATGCCGGTCCCGTGAAGGATTTCCAGGATCGGGTACTCAGGGACATGCAGATCCCGTGAAGTCCGGTCCTCGCTGCCCTATCATCCGGTCATGATACCGTTCGATCTCATTTCGCCCGAGACCGGAAATCCGCTCGAAGCCGACGGGGCCAATGTCCTGCGCGACGCCGAGACTGGCCAGCGGTGGCCGGTGCTCGACGGGATTCCCTACCTACGCACCAACCGCGGCGAACTGATCGCCGCGACGCTTACGCGTCTCGATGCGGGCGAGACTGAAGCGGCTTTGGTCGGCTTGCTCGCCGATCAGGACGATTGGTGGAACGGGCCGCCCGCCGACCCGGAGGCTTTGCGGGCTCTCGTCGCGAACCGAGATACCGCGACCCTGCGCGATGCCGTGGACGGCCTCGGCTGGGGGCGCGTCGGCGACTACTTCGTCAACCGCTGGAGCGACCCGACCTACCTCGCCGGGCTCACCTTGCTCGAAGCGCACTGGAACGAGCCCGCCTGTGCCTTCGAGCTCGCCTGCGGCATCGGGCACTACCTACGCGAGATGCAGGCGCGCGGCGTGAAGGTCGCTGGCGCCGACGTGGTCTTCGCCAAGCTCTGGGTCGCGCGCCATTGGGTCGTCGCCAAAGAGGCACAGCTCATTTGCTTCGACGCCTCCTCGCCGCATTGGCCCATTGCCGAGGCACCCGTCGACCTCGTGCTGTGTAACGACGCCTTCTACTTCCTCGACGACAAGGCCGATATTCTGGCAAACCTGCGCAAGACGGCCGGCGAGGATGGCTGGCTGGCTGTGAGCCACATCCACAACAGCGACTGCCCCGGCTACTCCGCCGGGAAGGCGGTGACGGCGGCCGACATCGAAGAGCTATTTCCCGACGCGCTCGTCTACGATGATGCCGAACTCACCCGGGCACTCGTCGAGGCCCGCGCCCCAACGCCGCGCTCTCCGCACGAGATCAAGACGTGCGAGGCCTTCTCGCTGGTGGCCGGCCCAGGCATGCGCCCCGCCCCGCGCTCCGTGGTCGACGGCATCACCTTGCCACTGGCCGGAACGGCTCTGCGGCTGAACCCGCTCTACAAGGTCGACCTCAGCGGAGCCTACGCCATACGCTGGCCTTCCGAGCGCTACGCGGCGGAATACGCCGAGCGGGTAACCTATCCGCTGCATTCCGATGGTCCGAAATCGCTAGAATGGCAGGGTGGATCTCAGACGCCGGTCGCCGAGCGGGTGCGTCGGCGCGAGTACGTCGACCTGCCGGAGCGCTGGTGATGGTCGGAGCACTGTCCGACGAAATGGAAGCCGGTTCGTCGTGCGACGGTGCGACCAGCAAAGATTCGGTCGGCTGGGGCATCGTCGGCTATGGCTGGGTCGCCCGCGACTACATGGCACCCGGAATCCGCTCCGCCGGTCACCGGCTCGTCGCGGTTGCCGATCCCGGCGCGGCCTCGCGCGCAGCGGCGCAGGCCGAGGGTGCACGGGCTCATGCCGACATTGCCGGGCTGATCGCGGAGCCGGAGGTCGAGGCGGTCTACGTCGCCACGCCGAACCATCTCCATCGAGCTGCCGTCGAGGCGCTCGCCGCCAGCGGCAAGGCGATCCTGTGCGAGAAGCCGATGGCGGCCTCGCTCGGCGACGCGGAGGCCATGGCGGCAGCCGTCTCCCGCTCAGGTGCCTTCTACGGCACCGCCTTCGACCAGCGTCATCATCCCGCGCACCGCGCCATGCGCGATGGCATACGCGAGGGCCGGCTCGGCACTGTGACGGCTGTCCGCATCGTCTATGCCTGCTGGCTCGATCGAGCTTGGGCCTCGTTCCAGGGCCAGGACAACTGGCGCATAGACCCGAAACAGGCAGGCGGTGGCGCGCTGATCGACCTCGCCCCACACGGGCTCGACCTCTGTGACTTCCTGCTCGACGAGTCGATCGAGGACATCGCCTCCCTAACCCAGGCCCGCGCCCAGGATTACGCCGTCGATGACGGCGCCCTGCTGATCGGCCGCACGGCATCCGGCGTGCTCGCCAATCTCCATGTCGCCTACAATTGCCCGGACGTTCTGCCGCGCCGCCGCCTCGAGGTGGTTGGCACGAAGGGAATGCTGACGGCCATCGACACGATGGGCCAGACGCCGGGTGGCCGGCTGACGTTCACCGACGGTACAAGCGGCGAGTCCGAAACCATCGCCTTCGATGCGGAGGCCTCGCCCTTTCTGGAGCAGGTGCGCGCGTTCGGTTCGGCCCTGCGCCGGCCCGAGGAGCGTGCGGCCTATTCCGCCGAGCGAGATCTGCACACGATGCGATTGCTGGCGCGTGCCTATGGTGAGGCCCTGGCGCCGGCGGCGTGAGACGACGAGGACAAGCGGGTCGATCCCACCAGAGAACCTCATCCTGAGGTGCTGCGGAGCCTCGAAGGCGGGCTCCAGGGATCGCGCGCCAAGCCGGAGCCCTCCTTCGAGGCCTCCGCTGCGCTCCGGCACCTCACCACGAGGTGATCGGGTGGGACCAAGCGGGTGAGTGAGCTGTGACGACCACGACAGAGATCGACCAGGACGACCGCGCCCGCCACGCCAGCCTCAAGGCGCCGCGCCGCTACCGCTACGGTGCGCCTCGTCGCATCGAGGGCCTGCCCGAGCGGCTTCCCGATGCGGTGAAGGCCTATCTCGACATCCTGCCCGAGGGCCGTGTCGTCGGCTTCAACCTGGCTCCGCTCGACCGCACCGGCATTCCGGTCTGGTTCGTGGCGCTATTTCTCGACGATCCGTTCTTCGTGGGCGCCATGCCGTCGGGCATCGGCTACGGCGCCACCGACGACGAAGCGCTGATCGGCGCAGTGGCCGAAATCGCCGAGAACCTGATGCCCTCGCTCGCGGTGATGCCTCGCGAGAAGCAGGCCGCCGTTTCCTATGACGATCTCGTCCGCGTCTTCGGCGGCGGCAGTGTCGCCGATCCGCTGACACTCTGCCTTCCCGCCGGCTCGCCCGTTGGCCGCACGACCAAGCTGGACTGGACGCCGCTCGTCCGCGCCCGCACCGGCGAGAGCGTCTGGATGCCACTCGACATCGCCGCGACCGACTATTTCGAGCTGCGGCCGGGCTACACGCCCTTCACCAACCTGATCACCAACGGCCTCGGCGCGGGCCCCGACACGAATTTCGCCCTGGGCCACGGCCTGCTCGAACTGCTCCAGCGCGACGGCAACGGCTTGCTGTTCCGTGCGCTCGACCAGGGCGTGATGCTCGACCTCGACGGTATCGGGCCGGAGACGCGCGCCATGCTCGACCGCCTGGAGAGCCTCGGCATCCGCGCCCTGCCGAAATTCGCCACCGACCAATTCGGCCTGACCAACATCTATGTCGTCGGATACGACGAGAACGGAGCCGATGCGCCGGCTCCGGTCGCGCTCTCCGCTTGCGGCGAGGCCTGCGATCCGGATCGCGAGCGCGCTTTGCGCAAGGCGCTCCTCGAATTCCAGGCCGCCCGCGTCAGAAAGACCTTCGGCCACGGCCCGCTCGCGCTCGCCGACACCGTGGCGCCGGCCGGCTATGTCGAAGCCTTCATCCAGAAGGCCCTGCCGAGCCTCGATCTCGAAGAGAGCCGCGCGCTCCAGGCCATGCTCGGCTGGATCGAGCTGTCCGGCGAGGAGCTGAAGCAGGTCTTTTCGGAGACCGTCTATTCCGAGCGCTCGACCAAGCGCTTTTCGGAGCTGCCGACGACGCCGGCCGCCGATGGCCATGCCCGCGGACAAATCGCCCGCGAGCGGCTGGACGAAGCCGGCTTCGACATCCTCTACGTCGACTGTGCGCCGCCCGACAGCGGGATCGGCATCGTCAAGGCTATCGTGCCGGGGCTCGAAGTCGAGACCATGAGCTATTACCGCATCGGCGAGCGCAACACGAAGAAGCTCATCGAGCGCGACCACCCACTGATCAAGTTCGGCACCGAGACCGACACGCTGCTGCCGGTGCGCCTGACGCCGGAGGCGATCGAGCGCTTCGGTGGCCAGCCGCTCTTCGACACGGCCTTGGCCGAAGAGATCGTCGGCTCGCATTATCCGCTCTATCGTGAGCCCGAATCCCACCACGCCCCCTTCCGCTTCGAGCGGCAGGGGCGACGGGCCGAGAGGAGGCGTGCGTGACGCTCCGCTTCGCCTACAACACCAACGGAACGGCCAACCACCGGCTCGAAGACGCGATCCGGCTGATCAAGGATGCCGGCTATGACGGCGTCGCGCTGACCCTCGACATCCACCATCTCGACCCCTTCGCCGAGAACTGGCTAGTGGAGGCCGACCATGTCTCGACACTGCTCCAGCGGCTCGAACTCGGCTCGGTGATCGAGACCGGCGCCCGCTTCCTGCTCGACCCGACGGCTAAGCACGAGCCGACGCTGGTCACTGCCGATGCCTCGGGACGCGCCCGGCGCGTCGGTTTCCTCAAGCGCGCCATCGACATCGCGCATGTGCTGAGTTCGGAGGCCGTCTCGTTCTGGGCCGGCGTGCCGAAGGAAGGCGTCGACCGTGAGGCGGCCCGTGGCTGGCTGATCGAGGGGCTCACCGAGGTCGCGGCCTATGCCGAGGAGAAGGGCGTCGTCGCCGCGCTTGAACCCGAGCCCGGCATGCTGGTCGAGACGCTCGACGACTATGCCGCGCTCGAGCTTCCGAACCTTCGACTGGCGCTCGATACCGGCCACTGCCTCGTGACCGAAGAGCGCGACCCGGCCGCCGCTGTGAAGGAATTCGCCGACCGCCTCGGCACGGTGGCGATCGAGGACATGAGGCGGCGCGAGCATATCCACCTGCCCTTCGGCGAGGGCGACATGGACGTGCCCTCGGTGCTCGACGCGCTGGAGGAGATCGACTTCCAGAAGCTCGTCTGCGTCGAGCTGTCTCGCGAGAGCCACCGCGCCGACGTCATGGTGCCGCGCTCGCTCGACTACCTGCGCACCTGCCGCCGGCCGGGACCGGGCCTGCCCGCGCCCGACGAGCGGCTTCACGAGACACCCGCGCCGCACGTGTCGATCGGGGTTGCGACCACATGAGGATCTGTTTCGTCAGCCGCCGCTACTTCCCGGCGATCTCCGGCATGAGCGTGTACGCGCAGAACCTGTTGCGCGAGCTGACGCAAGCCGGCCACGACGTCACGATGATCTCGCAATATCGCGGCGACGAATTCGGCACCCGCGTCTATGGCGGTGGCCCGCCGCCGCCGGTGCCGGGCGTCCATGTCATCGGCCTCGAGCAGCTTGGCGAGCAGTCGGGCGGCGATTTCGAGCGCGACATCGAGACGATGGTCGAGACCATCTGCGCCGAGCACGCCAAGAAGCCTTTCGACATCCTGCATGCGCAATACGGCTATCCGACCGGCTGGGCCGTGCTGCTGGCCTCGCGAAAACTCGGCGTGCCGAACGTGGTCTCGATCCAGGGCGGAGACGGCCACTGGGTCGGCTCGTGCTGCGAGACGCATCGGCTGGCCATGTGCGAGGTGCTGGCCCATGCCAACGCCCTGCTGATCGGCGGCCAGTCTTTTGTGAAGGAGGTCTGCGACCGGCTCGGCTCCGATCCGGCGCGCTTCACCATCGTCCCCGGCGCCGTCGACACGGCGCGCTTCACGCCCGGCAAGCCCGTGGAGGGCGAGGATCCGGTGCGCCTGTTCTACCACGGCCGCGTGGATCGCCGGAAAGGCGTGCTCGACTTCCTGGACGCGCTGGAGCGCGTTTGGGAGGCTGGCCTGCCCTTCGAGGCGACGATCTCCGGGATCGGCCCGGACGTGGAGGCCGCCCGCGAGAAGGCGGATGCGATCGGCTTCACCTCGGCCCACGTCATGTTCACCGGCTACGCCGAGTACGACACGGTGCCGGACCTCTACCGGCAGGCCGACGTCTTCGTGTCGCCGACCTATGCCGAAGGCTTCTCCAACACGATCCTCGAGGCGATGGCGGCGGGGCTCGCCGTGGTCTCGACCCATTCGGTCGGTGTCTCGGATTGCCTGCGCGATGGCGAGAACGGCTTGCTCGTCCAACCCGGCGACGTGCGGGCGCTGGCCAAGGCGCTCGGCCGCGTGATCGAGGATGCGGATCTGCGCACGCAGCTAGCCCAGGCCGGCCTCGAGGAATGCCGCCGGGTCTATTCCTGGACGGCCGTCGGCCGGCAGATCATGGACGTCTATGCCAAGGTCGCCGGCGAGCGGCCGGATACGGATTTCGTCGAGGCCCTGCCCTACGATCCGGAATGCCGTTTCCGCGCCGAGCCGCACCTGCTCTGATGCCGGTTGCCCTCGCCCTCTCGCCCCATCTCGACGACGCCGCCTTCTCGGCGGGCGGCTCCCTCGCCCATCTCGCGGCGAATGGCTGGGCCGTGACGATGGCGACGGTGTTCACGGCCTCCGTCGCCGAGCCGAAGGGGTTCGCGCTCGCCTGCCAGCTCGACAAGGGCCTGCCGGCCGAGGTCGATTACATGGCCCTGCGTCGCGCCGAGGACGTGGCCGCAGCCGACCATCTCGGCATCGAAGGTCCGGTTCACCTGCCCTTTCGAGAGGCGCCGCATCGCGGCTACGGCTCGCCGCCCGAACTCTTCGCCGCGCTTCGCCCCGATGACCGGATCGAGCTGAACCTCGCCGATGCCTTCGAGATGCTCCTCAGAGAGCTTCGCCCCGACCTGATCCTCGCGCCGCAGGCGGTGGGTGGCCATGTCGACCATGTGCACGTCGTGCGCGCGATCCGTGCGGCGCGGCCCGCCGCGCCGGTGCTGTGGTGGCGCGACTACCCGTACACGATCCGCCACGCCGAGCCGCAGGAGCCGCTGGCGCATACCTTCGCGCACCTCCCGAGCCGCGAGATCCGCTTCGACGCAGCCTGCGAGAGCCGCAAGGCAGCCGCCTGCGCCGCCTATTCGACGCAGATCGGATTTCAGTTCGGTGGCTCCGCTGCGCTCGCGGAGCGGCTTCGCGAGGAAGGCGCTGTCGAGCGCTTCCGCGTCGAAGGGCAGCTCAAGGTGCCCCTGCCGCACGATGCGTGACGCCAGCCCGCGCTGATTGCAGAGACGCGCGAAAAGCCCGACCGATGGCTGCATCTCGCCGAGCGTTCCCGGGCGCATCCATGCCGGCCTACCGGGGTCACGGATGATCTTGCGCGGTGAGCGCGGCTGAGACCGATCGGGAGACCCGTCGTCATACACACGCGCTCCCCTCCGCGACCCGGCCGTCCCTGGCCTTTGCCGGACGATCAGCCTACATGCCCTGAGCGGGCCACAGCTCGGGACGACCCGCGTTCCAACATAAGGGCGAGCGACCAGCGAGGCGGACGCCTTTCCAGATGAACTTCGTCGAAAAGCGAAAGGATCTCGCCGGAGCCGAAGCCGTGGATGCGTCGCATGCCGATGCCGCCGGCTCGGGCGAGGCGAAGAAGAGCGCGTTCAAGCGGCACTATGCCTGGATCGGCACGTGCGCGAGCCTGCTGCTGCTCGCCGTCTCCGCCGTGGTGCTCTGGAAGCTGTCCGAGGAGATCACCTGGGCCAAGCTCAGCGCAGCCCTTACCGGCGTGGGCGGTGCGCAGCTCGGTGTGGCGTTCGGCTTCGTCGCGATCAGCTACTTCTTCCTCACCTTCTATGACGCGCTGGCGCTCAAGCAGCTCCGGCTGAAGGTGCCCTACAGGATTACCGCGCTCGCCTCCTTCACGAGTTACGCGGTGAGCTTCACCCTGGGCTTCCCGCTCTTCACGGCAGGTACGATCCGCTACTGGGTCTATTCGAGCCGCGGCCTCTCGGCGGCGAAGATCGCGGCACTCACCGTGATCGCCGGCTTCACCTTCTGGCTCGGCATGGGCGTCGTGCTCGGCCTCAGCCTCGTTGTCGAGGCGGGCCAACTCGCCGGGCTCGCCTTCACCAGCATCCGCGTGAACCAGGGCGTCGGCGTCGCGGCCCTGTTCTCGGTGGTCGGATATCTGATCTGGGTCTCGATCAAGCGGCGCTACATCACCGTGAAGCATTGGCGGCTCGAGCTCCCCGGTGCCACGGTGTCGTTCACCCAGATGCTGGTGGGCATCGGCGACGTCTGCGCTGCGGCTGCCGTTCTCTACGTGCTGATGCCGCCCGAGCTGACGCTCGGCTTTTCGACCTTCGTGGCGATCTACGTCCTCGCCGCCATGCTCGGCATCGCTTCCAACGTGCCGGGGGGCGCGGGTGTCTTCGAGGCGACGATCATGCTCGCCATGTCGAGCCTGCCGCGGGGAGAGGTGCTGGGCTCGCTGCTGCTCTTCCGGGTCTGCTACTACCTCGTGCCGTTCCTGGTGGCGCTCGCCATGCTCGGCATCTACGAGGCGGGAAAGCGCCTGCGCCGTCGCCGCGCCGCCAACGATCCGTGATGCTCCCCGAGCGCGCCTGAGCTGACGATGCCCGGTTCGATCCGCCGATCCGCCGTCTCCGGCGCTTCCGTAGCCACGCTGATCTTCGGCGTGGTCGCCCTGATCGAGGGCACCGTCGACATCGTCTTTCTCCTCGGCGCTTCCATCGCGCTCGTCGCCGGGGCGCTTCTGAGCCGCTCCGGCTCGCCCATCGTCGCGACACCGCAGGAAACCGAGCGCCGCGAGCGCCATTCGGTGGCCGAATCGCTACTCGCCAACATTCCCGACCCGGTGATCCTGGTGGACCGCCGCATCGTCGTACTGGAGGCGAACGCGGCGGCACGCGAGTTGCTGCGTGGTCTGAAGCTGCGCCACCCCCTCTCCTTCGCCCTGCGTTCGCCGGACGTGCTCGATGGGATCGAGCAGGTCCTGCAGAGCGGCGAGCCATTGAAGACGAACTACGTCACCCGCGTTCCGACCGAACGCGCCTTCGAGGTGCAGATTGGCGCGCTGCCGATGGCCGACGCGCCCGAGGTTGGACAACCGAACGTCGTGCTCTTCCTGCGCGACCTGACGGAGGCGCGCCGCCTCGAGACCATGCGGGTCGACTTCGTCGCCAATGCCAGCCACGAGTTGCGCACGCCGCTGGCCTCGCTCTCCGGCTTCATCGAGACCCTTCAGGGGCCCGCGCGCGACGACGAGCGCGCCCGCGAGCAGTTCCTCGGCATCATGCGCACACAGGCGCAGCGCATGACCCGGCTGATCGACGACCTGCTCTCGCTCTCGCGCATCGAACTGCGCGAGCACGTGCCGCCGACGCAGCTCGTCGACCTGCGGCGGATTGCACGGCAGCTCGTGGACGAGAAAGCGCCGCTCGCGGCGGAGCGGGGCATCGCCCTGACGCTTCACGCCCCGGAAGGGTCGTTTCCAGTGCTCGGGGACCGCGACGAACTGTTGCGCGTCATCGAGAACCTCGTCGAGAATGCACTGAAATACGGCGGAGGCGGCGGCCTGGTCGAGGTTAGCCTCGAGCGCGAAGAGGGGTCGGACAGCCGTCCTGCGCACCTCGTTCTCTCCGTGCGCGACCAGGGTCCCGGCATCGCGCCGGAGCACATCCCGCGGCTGACAGAGCGCTTCTACCGCATCGATACTGCGTCGAGCCGGCAGCAGGGCGGCACCGGTCTCGGGCTGGCGATCGTGAAGCATACTCTCAACCGGCACCGCGGCCGTCTCGCGGTCGAGAGTGAACTCGAGCGGGGCACGATCATGCGCGTGGTGCTGCCCGAGCATCGTCCCGGCGACAGGGCAGACCCGCGATCCATGAATCCGTCACACCCGCTCTTGACCTTCCCATGATGGGAAGCCCCATCTGAGCGGGCATGGATGCGAGAACCGAATTCCCCCTGATTCATCCGGCCACCGTCGAGCCCGTTCGACCGCGCGCCGCCCTCAGCTTCCCCGTCGAGGGATTGAGCTGTGCTTCCTGCGTCGGCCGCGTCGAACGGGCGCTCGCATCCCTGCCCGAAGCGCGCGACGTTTCGGTCAACCTCGCCACCGGCAAGGCTGGCCTGACCGTTCCGGCCGACCTGCCGGCTCACCGGGTGGTGCAGGCGGTCGCGGAGAGCGGCTACACCGTGCCGGAGGCGACGACCGCCATCGGCATCGACGGCATGACCTGCGCTTCCTGTGTCGGACGGGTCGAGCGAGCGCTTGGGGCCCTCCCTGGTGTGACACAGGCCAGCGTGAACCTCGCGACGGGGCGCGCGGAGCTGCGCCACGCCGCCGGCACGCTCGCCCTGTCGACGGTCGAAGAGGCAGTCAGGGCGGCGGGCTATGAGCCGCGTACCGTTGACGACGCAACTGGCGTCACGCCCGAGCGCCAGGAGCGACAGGCGCGCGAGACGACGCAGCTCTGGCGGGATGTCACGCTCGCAGCGCTCCTCGCGACGCCGGTGGTGCTGCTCGACATGGGAGGGCACATCGTGCCGGGCTTCCATGAGCTGATCGCCGGATGGCTCGGGCACCACGGCAACGCCGTGCTTCAAGCCATTCTCGCGACGGCGGTTCTCGCGTGGCCCGGTCGCCGCTTCTTCCGGGTCGGCCTGCCCGGCCTGCTGCGCGGGCATCCCGACATGAACGCGCTCGTCGCGCTCGGCGCCGGAGCGGCCTACATCGCCTCGATGGTCGCCGTTCTGGCGCCGGGCCTGCTGCCGGCGGAGGGGGCCAACCTCTATTTCGAGGCGAGCGTCCTCATCGTCACGCTGATCCTGCTCGGGCGTGCCCTAGAAGCCCGATCTCGCGGCCGCACCGGCGCGGCGATCACCCGCTTGCTCGACCTCGCGCCGAAGACGGCGCGGGTGATCCGGGACGGCGGGGAGCAGGAGGTTCCGGTCGCGTCGCTGTCCGTCGGTGACCGGGTGCGCGTCCGCCCCGGCGAGCGCATTCCGGCGGACGGCCGCATCGTCGACGGAGCATCCTGGATCGACGAGAGCATGGTGACCGGCGAGGCCGAGCCGATCCGGCGTGAGCACGGCGATGCCACCATCGGCGGTACACTCAACACCTCCGGCGGGTTCGACCTCGAGGTCGAGAAGGTCGGCTCCGATACGCTGCTCGCGCAGATTGCGCGCATGGTGGAGGACGCGCAGGGCGGCAAGCTGCCGGTCCAGGCGCTGGTCGACCGCATCACTGCCCGTTTCGTGCCGGCCGTGCTGGCGGTTGCCGCAGCCACCGTCCTCGCCTGGCTGGCCTTCGCACCGAGCCCGGCGCTCGGGTCGGCGATCGTCCATGCCATCGCCGTGCTCGTCATCGCCTGCCCCTGCGCCATGGGACTCGCCGTGCCGATGTCGATCATGGTCGGGACCGGACGTGCGGCGGAGCGCGGCGTGCTTTTCCGCCAGGGCAGCGCGCTTCAGGCGCTGGGCAGCGTGAAAGTGATCGCCTTCGACAAGACCGGCACCCTAACGGAGGGCGGCCCGCGCCTGACCGACCTCATGACCGCCGAGGGCTTTTCGCGGAATGACGTGCTCGCCGCGGCAGGTGCGGTGGAAGCCCGGTCCGAGCACCCGATCGCCCGTGCCATCGTCGATGCGGCACGTGAGAACGGGGCTGTTCCCGCTGTGGACGCCTTCGAATCCGTTGCGGGATACGGAGTGAAGGGGCGCGTCGCTGGCCGGAGCGTCGCTGTCGGTGCGAAGCGCTGGATGGATCAACTCGGGATCGCGACGTCGGATCTCGACGCCGAGGCCGAGAGGCTCGGCCGCTCCGGCCGCAGCCCTCTCTACGCGGCGATCGACGGGCGTTTGGCTGCCCTGATCGCGGTGACCGATCCGGTTCGTGCCGACGCCGCGGCCGTCCTGCGCTCGCTGAAAGCCAGCGGCCTCACCGTCGCGATGATCACCGGCGATGACCAGCGGACGGCCCGCGCCGTCGCCGACACGCTCGGCATCGATGCCGTCGCGGCCGAGGTGCTTCCGGATGGAAAGGTGAAGGCCCTGAAGGAGCTGCGTAGGACACACGGTGCCATCGCCTTCGTCGGCGACGGCATCAACGATGCTCCGGCGCTTGCCGAGGCGGAGGTGGGCATCGCCATCGGCAGCGGTACGGACGTGGCGATCGAGAGTGCCGACGTGGTGCTCATGTCGGGCGCGCTGCGCGGCGTCGAGGAAGCGATCGCGCTCTCGCGGGCAACGATGGCGAACATCCGTCAGAACCTCTTTTGGGCCTTCGCCTATAACGTGGCGCTGATCCCCGCGGCGGCGGGCGCGCTCGCGGTGGCAGGCGTCCCGACCCTGTCCCCGATCGCGGCGGCAGGCGCCATGGCGCTCTCCAGCATCTTCGTCGTGATGAACGCGCTGCGCCTGCGGCGCGCGGGGCTGGAGCGGGCGGCATGAGCGCGCAATCGGTCACCATCGGCGAGGCAGCGCGGGCGACCGGCGTCTCGGCCAAGATGATCCGCTACTACGAGGAGACGGGCCTGCTCGGCGCCGCCGAGCGGACGGCTTCCGGCTACCGCGTCTACGGCGAGAGCGAGCTGCACGCCCTGCGCTTCGTGCGCCGGGCGCGCGATCTCGGCTTCTCGATGCCGGAGATCGCCGAGCTTCTGGCGCTCTGGCACGACCGCTCGCGGGCCAGCGCCGGCGTGAAGGCGGTGGCGCAGGCCCATGTCGCGGATCTGCGCCGGCGCATCGCCGAGCTCGAAAGCATGGCCCGCACGCTCACCGATCTGGCAGAACGCTGCTGCGGCGACAGCCGTCCGGATTGTCCGATCCTCGACGATCTCGCCGCTGGCCCGGTCGAGCGTTCGGACCAGATTTCGCAGTCGGCAAAGCGACCTCGCGGCCGGTCCTCCGCCCAAGCTTGAGCATTGACCCGGGTCTTGGCCTCCTGTTTGCTGGATGAAAGGCGGGGCCGCGACGTGCCTCGCGACAATGACGAGACCCGATGCCCATCATCGACCGGATTGCCGGCTTCGCGGATGAGATCGCCGCCTGGCGGCACGATCTCCATGCGCATCCGGAGCTTCAATACGACGTGCACCGCACTGCCGGGTTCGTCGCCGAGAAGCTGCGCGCCTTCGGCTGCGACGAGGTCGCCACCGGCATCGGACGCACCGGCGTCGTCGGCGTGATCCGCGGACGGGCGCACGGCTCGAACCGCGCGATCGGCCTGCGCGCCGACATGGACGCGCTGCCGATCCAGGAGGTGCGCGACCTGCCGTACCGCTCGACGGTGCCGGGAAAGATGCATGCTTGCGGCCATGACGGGCACACCGCCATGCTCCTCGGCGCCGCCAAGTACCTCACGGAGACCCGGGATTTCGACGGCAGCGCCGTGCTGATCTTCCAGCCCGCGGAGGAAGGCGGCGGTGGCGGCGCGGCGATGGTCGCGGACGGCATGATGGAGCGCTTCGGCGTCGAGGCGGTCTACGGCCTCCACAACATCCCGAACCAGCCGCTCGGTACCTTCGCGATCCGGTCTGGTCCGATCATGGCCTCGACCGACCGCTTCACCATCACCGTGCACGGGAAGGGTGGGCATGCCGCCCTGCCCCACAAGGCCGTCGACAGCGTGCTGGTGGCGGCCCACACCATCGTCGCCCTGCAGTCGGTCGTCTCGCGGACGGTGTCACCGCTCGATTCGGCGGTGGTCTCCGTCTGCCACGTCGATGCGGGCGAGACCTTCAACGTGCTGCCCTCGGAGGCGATCTTGCGCGGCACCATACGCGCCCTCACGGCCGAGTGCCGTGCGATGATGCGCGAGCGGATCGAGGCCATCGTGACGGGCGTCGCTGCGGCCTTCGGCGCAGAATCCGAGATCGTCTTCGACGGCGGCTATCCCGTCACCGAGAACCACGTGGCCGAGACGGGCTTCATGGCCGACGTCGCAGCGCAGGTGGTCGGCGACGAGGCGGTGGACCGGGACGTCGCGCCGATGATGGCGGCCGAGGACTTCGCCTACATGCTGCAGGAGCGGCCTGGCGCCTACATCTTCCTGGGCAACGGCCCCTCGGCCGGCCTGCATCACCCGGAATACGATTTCTGCGACGAGGCCGCGCCTTACGGGGCATCCTTGTGGGCACGGTTGATCGAGACGGCCTTGCCCGTCACCCATCCCTAACCCACTACCTGGACGCGCCGGCAAGCGAGCCAGAGCCGACGCGCCGAATGCGCGTGTCGGACCCTGGAACGCTCGGCCTCGATCGCAGTGCGGCGTTCTACGCGTCGCCCAACCGCTGCGGCGCGGTTCCGCCGAGATGGAAAACGCGGTGCGGCACCAATTCGCCGCGCTCGACATTGCCCACCGCCACCAGCACGCCACCGCAGGTCGCGAACGCCTTCCCCTCCACCGGTGCGTCGCGCCCGCGCAGGATCACCGGCTGGCCGCGCATCAGGCGCAGCGCCATGTCGCGCGAGATCGCCACCGAGGGAATCTGGTCGAGCGCCGTCTCGACGGGTTGAAGATGGGCGGCGACGCCCTCCGCGCCGGCCTCTTCGAGCGACGGGATGCTGCAAGAGGCCTCTTCGACGAAGGGGCCAACGCGAGTGCGGCGCAGGGCCGCGATATGACCGTGGCAGCCGAGCATGCGGCCGAGGTCGCGCGCGATGGCCCGGACATAGGTGCCCTTGCCGCATTCGGCCGCGATCACCGTGCGCTCGCCGTCATGCTCGATCACCGAGAGATGGTCGATCTGCACCTCGCGCGCGACAAGCTCCACCACCTCGCCGTCGCGGGCGAGGTCGTAGGCGCGTTCGCCCTGGATCTTGATCGCCGAATAGCGCGGCGGGACCTGCTGGATCGTGCCGACGAAGGATGGCAGCGCCGCCTCGACCTGCTCACGGGTCGGCCGCATGTCGCTCGTCGCGACGGGTCGGCCCTCCGCGTCGTCCGTATCGGTCTCGACGCCCCATTGCACCGTGAAGCGGTAGGCCTTGCGGCCGTCCATCACGAAGGGGACGGTCTTGGTCGCCTCGCCGAGCGCGATCGGCAGGATGCCGGAGGCCAGCGGATCGAGGGTACCGGCATGGCCGGCCTTTTTGGCGTTGAAGACCCGCTTCACCACGGCGACGGCGTGGGTCGAGGTCATGCCGATGCCCTTGTCGAGGATCACCCAGCCGCTGACGTCCTTCTTCTTCGGCCGATCGGGCCGCGGGGCTCCGCGCTGCGGACGGCGGCCGTCACGGCGTCCTTCGCCAGGGCCTCGCTCCGCGCCGCGCGCTTCGGCCGCGCTGGGCATGCGGGGGGGCGCCGATTGCCCGAGGGTTTCGTCCTGCATGATGTCCTCGATCGATGACGAAGCGACGTCCCCGGCGCCCGCTGCCTTTTGGCTGCGAGATGCTTCGGGGCGTCGCAAGAGTGGCGATGACGGCGCGTCTCCGAGCAGATCAGCTCGGGATCAATGCCCGGATTCGGTTTCGGGTTCGTCCGGATCAGACCCGGTGAGATCCCGCTGGACCTTCTCGCTGCGCAGGAGCGAATCGATCCGTGAGGCCTCGTCGAATGTTTCGTCGCGGCGGAAGCGCAGGTCCGGCGCGAATTTGAGGTTCACGCGGCGCGCAACCTCCTGGCGCAGGATCTTCTTGTTGCGCTCCAGCGCCTGGATCACCGGCGTCTCGTCCTGGCCGCCGAGAGGCATGACGTAGGCGGTCGCGATCTTGAGGTCCGGCGACATCCGCACTTCGGGGATCGTGATGACGTGCGAGGCGAGCACCGGGTCCTGGACGTCGCCGCGTTGAAGCACCTCGGCGAGCGCGTGGCGCACGAGTTCCGCGACGCGCTGCTGTCGCTGAGAGGGGCCGGACTGATTGGGTCTCTGGGGCATCTGTCTCGGTTGATGTGGCTGCCGCCCCACAACGCCAAAACGGCGCAGCCCGGAAGCCTGTCGGCTTCGGACCAACGCTGCGATGGCGAGCGGAGTGTAGCCGCAGAAGCGCTCTTCGCGGCTCCCGAGCCTTCAGGCCCGGGCGCGGTTCGAGCCGAGTTGCGGCTGAATCGGCGCCTTGTAGCGCAGATATTCGTTGCGGATAAGAGCCTTCTCCGCGCGTTTCGCGGTGGCTGGCGTGCGCGCGGGATGATCGTGAATGTGCGCCGCGTACATCCGGTCGATCCACCCGGCATTCTTGAAGATTCGCTTCGAGCGCAGCAGCGTGAAGGGCGCGACCTTGCGCAACGTCTGCGCCGCGTTGAACTCGGCGATTGCCAGTAGCTCTCCATTCCAGGGATTCGCGCCGTCCATCGCGACGTCGTCGAGATAGACCGGCGTAATCGGAAGGTACTGCGCGGGGCGGCCCGTCAGGATCGGCAGGGTCTGCTTGGCGGAAGAGTAGTAGTCGACATCGACGGATACGAAGCCGATCGGGGCGTCGTCGGTGACGGCGGCGAGGAAGTCGGGGATCGTCTGGTCGACGGGTCCGATGACGAGACGGCAGCGCGACGGCAAGGCCTGGCGCAGCGCCTCGAAATCCATCGGGAAATCGCCCTCCTGGAAGTATTCCGGCAGGTCGCGGTAATCGACGGCCGGCGGCATTCCGGTGCCCGTATCGAAACCCACCACCTCGATCGCGACGCCGGTCTCCTCCTCCGTGCGTGCGGCGAGCTCGCAGAGATTCATCAGTCCCGCGCCGCTGGCCACGCCGAATTCGAGGACGACGATCTTGGAGAGGCCGAGCTTCTTCGCCTGATCTGCGGCGTAAAGAACCGGGAAGGCGTATTGCTGACGCACCATCAGGTCGAACTCGACCTTAGCGCGATAGGAGCCGAGCAAAGCCACGCAGAGCGACAGCACATTCAGGTGCAGCGGCTCGCTGAGGCGCTCACGGAAGATCTTGCGATACTTCCCGTCGCTGAAGGCGCGGCCGAGGACGTAGGCGTTCAGCATTGTAGAGGCATCCCACGAGGCCAAACGGAGCACGATCTGGTCGGTCGCTCGTCAGCTTACACGCAGAAGTAGCCTCGAAGACTTGGTAAAGACAATGTAAAGGGGCCGCTGCATCCGCAGCGGCCCCTCATTTTCTCGATCTGTGGTTAAGACGCGGCGCTCGATATCAGAGCGTCCTGCGGATCTCTTCGACCCGATAACACTCGATCTGATCGCCGGCGCGCATGTCCTGGAAGTTCTCGAAAGACATACCGCACTCGTAGCCGGAGCCGACCTCCTTGGCGTCGTCCTTGAGGCGCTTCAGCTGCGAGAGCTTGCCGTCGTAGATCACGACGCTGTCGCGGATCAGGCGAATATGGGCGCCGCGCTGGACCATGCCGTCCGTGACGCGGCAACCGGCGATCTTGCCGACCTTCGACACGTCGAAGATCTGCAGGATCTGAGCCTCGCCGAGCTTCTCCTCGCGGAGGGTCGGCGGCAGCATGCCCGACAGCGTGTCTTTGATGTCGTCCACGAGGTCGTAGATGATGCTGTAGTAGCGGATCTCGGCCTGCGAGCGCTCGGCGGCCTCGCGGGCCTCCTTGTGGGCGCGAACGTTGAAGCCGATGACCACGGCCTTCGAGGCGTCGGCCAGGGTAATGTCGGACTCGGTGATGCCGCCGACGCCTGCATGCAGGATGCGAGCAGAGACCTCGTCGTTGCCGATCTTACCGAGCGCGCCGACAATTGCCTCGACCGAGCCCTGCACGTCGCCCTTGATGACGACCGGCAGCTCCCGGCGGCCGATGCCTTCCTTGGCCTCGCGCATCATGTCGACGAGCGAGCGGTTGGCACCGCCGGTGCGGGCCGTCATGCGGTCGCGCTTGATCCTGGCGCGGTACTCCGCGACCTCGCGGGCGCGGGCCTCGTTCGGAACCACGACGACGCGCTCGCCGGCATCCGGCGTGCCGTTGAAGCCAAGCACCTCGACGGGGACCGACGGCCCCGCATACGGGATGTGGGCACCCTTGTCGTCGATGAGAGCGCGCACGCGACCCCATTCGGCACCGGCCACGACGATGTCGCCGGTGAACAACGTGCCGCGCTGCACGAGCACGGTGGCGACCGGGCCGCGGCCACGGTCGAGCTGAGCCTCGATCACGGTGCCTTCGCCGTCGCGCTGCTCGTTGGCGCGCAGGTTCATGATCTCGGCCTGGAGCTGCAGGCCCTCGAGAAGTTCGGGAAGGCCGTCGCCGGTCTTGGCCGAGACCTCGAATTCCAGCGTCTCGCCGCCCATCGACTCGACCTGGATGTCGTGCTGCAGCAGCTCGGTGCGGACCCGTTGCGGGTTCGCATCCGCCTTGTCGATCTTGTTGATCGCGATGATCAGCGGGACGCCTGCCGCCTTGGCATGCGCGATCGCCTCGACCGTCTGGGGCATGACGCCGTCATCGGCCGCCACCACGAGCACGACGATGTCCGTCACCTTGGCGCCGCGGGCGCGCATGGAGGTGAAGGCCGCGTGGCCCGGGGTGTCGATGAAGGTCAGGAGGTCGCCCGAGGGCGCCGCGACCTGGTAGGCACCGATATGCTGGGTGATGCCACCGGCCTCGCCCTCCACGACGTTCGCCTTGCGGATCGCGTCGAGCAGCGAGGTCTTGCCGTGGTCAACGTGGCCCATGATGGTCACGACCGGCGGACGCGGCTCCAGATCCTCCTCGAGATCCGGCTCCTCCGAGCTGAGACCTTCCTCGACGTCGGATTCGGCGACGCGCTTGACGGTGTGGCCCATCTCCTCGGCGATGAGCTGCGCGGAATCCGAGTCGATCACGTCGGTGATCTTGTGGATCTCGCCCTGCTTCATCAGCAGACGGATCACGTCCACGGCCCGCTCCGACATGCGGTTGGCGAGTTCCTGGATGGTGATCGTCTCGGGGATGATCACCTCGCGGGCAATCTTCTCCTTCGGCTCATCGTGCCGATGGCCGCTCATGCGCTGCTGGCGACGGCGGAACGAGGCGACGGAACGGGTGCGCTCCTCCTCGCCCGAGGTCGCGTTGGCGATGGTCAGGCGGCCGCGGTTGCGGTCGCCACCCGGCGACTTCGGAGTCTTGGGCGGCGTGATGATCTTGAGCGGCATGCCGGGACGGCGGATTACCCGCTTGGTCTCGGGCTCCTCCTCGGCGGCCGTGGCTCCCGAACGGGCCGGACGGGTCACGGTGACGCCGTCGGTCTGGCGCGCCGTCGTCGGCGTGGCCGAGCGCTCGGGCTCGGGCGCCGGTGCCGGGCGGGCCATGAAATTGAGGTCGCGCGGCTTGCGCACCTCGGCCGTGATCGTACGGCGCGGCTCGGCGGGAGCTGCAGGGGTCACCGGCGGCCGTGGCGCCACGGGGCGCGCCGTCGCGGCTGCAGCTGCGGCCGGACGCGCCGGCGTAGCGGCGGCTGGGCGCGGAGGCGTGGCGGCGGGCGGTGCGGTGCGAGCCGGGGCCTCCTGCGCAGCCTCAGCCGGAGCCGTGCGGGCCACCTCGTCCTCGGAGCGGCGGCGCAACTCGTCGGAGGCGCGGCGGCGATGCTCGTCGTCCTGCTTGCGGCGGTCTTCCTCTTCGCGACGGCGGGCCTCGGCGGCCTCCCGCTCGCGCTGGCTGGCCTCCTCGCGCTCACGGCGTGCCTGCCTCTCGGCATCGGCCAGCGCGCGCATCTCCTGCTCGCGCTTCTGAGACTCGGCGAGGGCGCGGTCGCGCGCCTCACGCTCGGAATCGCTCAGCGTGCGCAGCACCATGCCGGAGCCAGAGCCCGGCCGGGCAGCCTGAGGCCGTGCGGCGGGCGCGGCAGAAGCCGGGGCGGCCGGACGGGGCGGCGGCGCAGCCGGAGCCTCGCGCGTCGGCGCAGCCGGTGCGGGTGCCGCACCGATCGTGCGGCGCTTGACCGTCTCGACCAGGACCGACTTGGAGCGGCCATGGGAGAAGCTCTGGCGAACCGTGCCCTGCTCGATCGGGCGCTTCAGCGTCAGGGGCTTTGCCGGCGCCCTGTTCTGCGTCTTGTCGCCCGGTGTCTTCGTATCGCTCATTCAGTCCCAACCCTGGGGGTTTGCATCGTCCCGTCGACCGGCAGTCCCGCGTCAACGGGCCGGTCCATCGTCTCATCGTCGTGCGGATCGGAGGCGGGTGCGCCGGCCTGAGCCGGGTGTGCCTCCGCGAACACCGTCGCCGCGCCCTCAAAAGCACGGAGCCGACGCCAACGCGCGAGACAACCGGTCGTGCCAGCCCCCGCGACGAGCGCAGCGTGTATCACATGATCCCGACCCAAGGCCATGTCCAATTCGTCTTCGGACAGGTCGTCGATGATCGGGACTACATAGGTGGAGTCGCCCTGACGTCGACGCAAGGCTTGGCCGATCTTGCGTCGGCCGTCCGCAGCTCCGTCCGAGGCATGGATCACGGCGGCTACGCCGGTGCGGCCGCCAATCTCGGCCTCGACCTTGCCGAAGCCCATGACCACACAGCCGGATTTGTTCGCCATGGCAATGGCCTGACGCAGGTCCGTGCGCAATCCCTCGGCGATCCGATCGGCCGTGTCGGGTGCGGCGTCGGCCCGCTCGTTCTTGAATGCACGCCGAAACAGCCGCCGCTTCAGGGCGGTCTCGACGGCCTCGCGCGTGCCGCTGACCCAGGCGCCGCGGCCGGGGAGCCGGGCGCGCAGGTCAGGAACGACTTGGCCGTCGGGCGACAGAACGAAGCGGATCATCTTGCGTGGGGGCTTGGCCTCACGCGTGACGATGCAGGTGCGCTCGGCACCTTGCCGCCCCCGGTTGGGACCGGGGTCGAGCTCGACGTCCACTTCGCTGTCGATCGCCTCGACCATCTTGGTTCGGCATCCCTCCTCAGGCGGCCGGCTGCGGCTCGGCGGCTTGCTCGGCCTCCTCGCCTTCGACCGCCTCGGCTTCCGGCTCCGGCAGCGCCTCGATCCAGCCTGCCTTAAGGCGGGCGGCCATGATCAGGGCCTCGGCCTCGGTGCGGGACAGCTCGAACCCGTCGAGGAAGCCGGCATGGCGAACGGCCTCGGGGCCACGGCCCTCGGTGTAACCGACGAGGTCGTCGGTGGCGCAGCCAGCGAGATCCTCGACGTTCTTCACCTCGTTCTCGCCGAGCGCCACCATCATCGGCGTGGTGATGCCCTCGATCTCGCGAAGCTCGTCCTCGACGCCGAGCTCGACGCGGCGCGCATCGTGCTCCGCCTCGATGCGGGCGAGGTAATCCTGGGCGCGGGCCTGGATCTCGTTGCCGGTTTCCTCGTCGAGGCCCTGGATGTTGGCGAGCTCGGACGGCTCGACATAGGCGACTTCCTCGACGTTGCGGAAGCCTTCCGCCGCGAGCAGCTGGCCGACGGTCTCGTCGACGTCGAGTGCCTCCATGAAGACCTGCGTGCGCTCGGCGAATTCCTTCTGACGGCGCTCGGATTCCTCGGCCTCGGTCATGATGTCGATGTCCCAGCCGGTGAGCTGGGAGGCGAGGCGCACGTTCTGGCCGCGGCGGCCGATGGCCAGCGAGAGCTGGTCGTCCGGCACCACAACCTCGATGCGGTCGGCCTCCTCGTCGAGCACCACCTTCACGACCTCGGCCGGCTGCAGTGCGTTGACGATGAAGGTGGCCTGATCGACCGACCACGGGATGATGTCGATCTTCTCGCCCTGGAGCTCGCCGACGACGGCCTGCACGCGGGAGCCGCGCATACCGACGCAGGCGCCGACCGGATCGATGGAGCCGTCGTTGGAGATCACCGCGATCTTGGCGCGCGAGCCCGGATCGCGGGCCACCGCCTTCACCTCGACGATGCCGTCGTAGATCTCCGGCACTTCCTGGCCGAAGAGCTTGGCCATGAATTGCGGATGCGAGCGCGACAGGAAGATCTGCGGCCCGCGAACTTCCGAGCGCACGTCGAACAGGTAGGAGCGGATGCGGTCCCCCGGCCGGAACGTCTCGCGAGGAATCATCTCGTCGCGGCGCACGATGCCCTCGCCACGGCCGAGATCGACGATGACGTTGCCGTACTCGACCCGCTTGACGGTGCCGTTGAGGATCTCGCCGATGCGGTCCTTGTACTCCTCGTACTGGCGGGCGCGCTCGGCGTCGCGCACCTTCTGCACGATGACCTGCTTGGCCGACTGGGCGGCGACGCGGCCGAAATCGAAGGGCGGCAGGGTGTCGGAGATGACGTCGCCGACCTGGGCGGCCGGGTTGTAGCGCTTGGCCTGGTCGACGGTCAGCTCACGGGCGTCGTTCTCGACCTCCTCCACCACGAGCAGGTGGCGCGACAGACGCAGAGCGCCGGTCTTGGAATCGATTTCGGCATGAACGTCGGTCTCGGCTCCGTAACGGGAGCGCGCGGCCTTGGCGATCGCCTCCTCCATCGCCTCGATGACGATGACGCGGTCGATCACCTTCTCGCGGGCGACGGCCTCGGCGATTTGAAGGAGTTCAAGCCGGTTGGCGCTGACGACGGACATGGTGGCGGTCCTTCTCTCGGTCGGTCACGTGTTCGCCGCGCTCGCGCGGCGTCATCAAAGGGTCAGTGGAGGCTGTCGCGGTTCTTGAGCCGGACGGCCTTGGTGATCGCGGGTTTGGCGCCGTCGGGCTTCGGCTTGGGAGCCTTGACGGGCTTGGTCTTCTTCTGGCGCACGGGCTTGTGCGGTACCTTGCGGACCGGCTCCTCAGTCTCGCCGTCGTGATCATCATCCTCGTCGTCCAGGGGCGGCGCGCCGTCGCGCCGCAGGGATTCACGGATCAACTCGTCCGTGAGGATGAGATGCGCCTCGGCGAGATCGCGCAGCGGCAGGGCGATCTCGCTCGGCAGGCCGGCCTTCACGTCGGGCAGATGGATCGGCACGGTGGCGCCGTCGGCGCTCGGGACGCCGATGATCCCGCGAAAACGCTTGCGGCCGTCGAGCGGTACGGCGAGCTCGACCTTCGCCTCGTAGCCGGCCCAGCGCTCGAAATCCGAGACGCGCACCAGCGGCCTGTCGATGCCCGGCGAGGAGAGCTCGAGGTAGTAGGCGCCGCCCACCGGGTCGTCGAGGTCGAGGAGCGGCGAGATCGCACGGCTCACCGTCTCGCAATCATCGACGCTCATGGTGCCGTCGGGCCGTTCGGCCATGATCTGCACGGTGCAGCCATTCGTGGGGGTGACCTTCACCCGCACGAGACGGAAGCCCAGCCCCTCGATCGAGGCCTCGATCACACGTGCCACCTTCGCGGCGACGCCGTGCTCGACCACCAACCGCTTCTCGGAAGCGTCCGCCATGCCCTGCCCGATAGACCTGAACTCGTGAAGAGGGTTCGATCCCGGTCGTGCGTCAGGCGGGTGCGTTACGGAATAAAAAAAGAGCGGGTCCTTTGGGACCCACTCCCGTACCGCAGCCTGACACTGCAACCAGAATGTTGGTGCTGACGTAGCGCCAGACGCGTCGAATATCAAGGCATCTCGGTGACGACGATCGGTGCCCGGACGCTCAACGTCGCGGCCGTCCTGTTGGCTGGCTCGTCATGCGTGATCGTCTATTCGCACGTCCAGTTAATCCAAGGCGCCGTTGCTCAAAATATATTCAAAATACAGCCGATTGTGCAGATGCTTTAATCCGACTTACGGTGTGTGTCTGCGCACATATCGCCGTATAGTCTGTCATATAAAAGTAATACTCAAATAAAAAGTCGGAGCGCCAACCGATTTTAATCCAGATTTCACGAGGAGAAATTCATGAGAGTGCAATTGACCGCCATTTGTGCTGCGGTGATACTGGTGAGTGTGTCTGCCCCATCAGCGATGGCTTTCGGCTTCAACGACTACTTCTCGCAGCCCTCGGCACGGAAGGCGGACAAGCGGTCCTATCTCGGGGTTCACGACGGACCCCACTACGAGCGCTGTCGCAGGAGTTCGGCAGCGGAAGGCAATGCCAATCAGCAGACGAGGCCGGTCAAACAATACGGCCAGACCTCCGGCGGCCCGCTCTGCTGAGACGCGCCGCATGTCAGATCATGAGATGGACGAGAGGCCCTGGACCCCCACTCAGGCCCAGTGCCGCGAAATCCGGGCGGTCGCAGCAGGCAAGGCCGCGCCGCGAAACTTCAACGCTGCACGCGTGCGCGAGGAACTCTGCCGCCGGGGTATGCTCCGCCGTGAAGGCTCCGACCCGAACCGTCACATGCTGACGGAGCGCGGCCGTCTGGCGGCCGATATTCTGGTGGTGCCGGACGACTAGCAGGTGTTGCACGGCCAAGCGTAGCCTTGCGGGCCGTCGCGACCTACCATGCCCTTCGACCGGCGGTGCATCTTTGGCTCTGCCGGCATTGGCTGAAGGGTCGACGTCACCACACGATGGTTTCGCGAAATCCCCGCGACGCACCCGACCACCCTGCTCCGACCGATGGGACGGACGGCTCGCGTTCGCCTGGACAACCCGATCCGCGCGAAGCGGCACGCGAGGCCGCAAGCGCGGCCCGCGTGCTCGTCCGCCAACTCGGGCTGCTCGCGGCTGCCGGATTGCGCGGAGCTGGCCGGAGCGGCCTCGGTGCGGCACGTGCAGCCACGCCGTTTTTCGCACGCGTCACACACCGCATCCGGCCGCCGGCCGGTGAGACTGCCCCTGTTCGAGCGGTGCAGCCTCCGGATCAGCCGCCAACGCCTGGCGGCTGGCTCCCCCGGCTTCGTCGGCGGCCGATCCTTGCGATCGGCCTTGCCGCGGCCGCGCTGCCGGGACTCTTCCTCGCCTTCACGGTGCTTCAGGCCTTCGCGACGCTGCCGCCGCTCGGCGGCGTGGTGCCCGAGGGTGGTCAGCGGGCGATCACGGTCGAGTCCGATGACGGACGACCCTTTGCCACCCGCGGCGCCTATCGCGGCGAGCGCCTGACCGCTGCCGACATGCCGCCGCATCTCGCCCAGGCGATCACGGCCATCGAGGACCGGCGCTTCTACAGCCACTGGGGCATCGACCTGCGCGGGCTGGCCCGCGCCGTCTACCGTAACGTCACCGGCGGCGGCGTCCGCGAGGGCGGCTCGACCATCACCCAGCAATACGCCCGGCTGACCTCGCTCACCCAGGAGAAGACGCTCCGTCGCAAGATCCAGGAGGCGCTCCTGGCCCTGCGGCTCGAGAGCACGATGACGAAGCAGGAGATCCTGCTCGGCTATCTCAACACCGCCTATTTCGGGGCCGGCGCCTATGGGGTCGACGCGGCGGCGCGGCGCTATTTCGGGCACGGCGCCAAGGCGCTGACGCTCACCGAATCCGCAATGCTGGCCGGGCTCGTGCGCGCGCCTTCGCAGCTTGCCCCGACCCGCAATTTCGGCGGCGCCAAAGAGCGGGCCGACCTCGTGCTCCAGGCCATGGTCGAGACGGGGGCGATCACGCAAGCACAGTCGGACAAGGCTCGTGCCGAGAAGCTCGTGCTGCGCACGCCGCCGGAGACCCCTCCCGGCGCCAACTACTTCATCGACATGGTGGCCGGCGATGCCAAGAAACTCGCGGGCGATGCGGGCGACGTCACCCTGCGCACGACGCTCAACATCGATCTGCAGAGCGCGGCCCAGGCGGCGCTCGCGCGCAAGCTCGACGCAGAGGGCGACAAGAAGAAGGTCGGCCAGGGCGCCCTGATCGCGCTGTCCAAGGACGGCGCGATCCTCGCGATGGTCGGCGGTCGCGATTACGAGGACAGTCAGTTCAACCGGGCGACCCAGGCCAAGCGCCAAGCCGGTTCGTTGTTCAAGCTGTTCGTCTACCTCGCGGCCTACCAGCACGGCTACACGCCCGAAACCGTGCTCGTCGACCGGCCGACTCAGATCGGCGAGTGGGAGCCCCAGAACTCCAACAACCGGTTTCGCGGGGCGCTCCCTCTGCGCTCGGCCTTCGCCTTCTCGGTCAACACGATCGCGGCCCAGCTCGGCGACGAGATCGGCATCCCGAGTGTGATCGAGGCGGCGCGCAAGCTCGGTGTGCAGTCGGATCTGCCGAACGTACCGAGCCTTGCCCTCGGCTCCGCCGATGTGACGCTGATGGAGATGACGCGGGCCTATGCCGGGGTGCTGAGCGGGACACCACCGGTCGAGGCCTACGCGATCCACACCATCAAGGGGTCCGCGCCGAAGCCACTCTACCTCCACGAGGCCAAGCCGCCCGGCCCTGCCCTGTCGCGAGACGTGCAATCGATGCTGCTCGACTCCATGGAATCCGTGGTCGAATCCGGCACCGGCAAGGCGGCCCGCATCCCCGGTACGCCGATCGGCGGCAAGACCGGCACCAGTCAGGACTATCGCGATGCGTGGTTCGTCGGGGTGACGCCAGACATGATCGTCGGCGTCTGGGTCGGCAACGACGACAATGCACCGATGAAGGGGGTGACGGGCGGCGACATCCCGGCCCGCGTGTTCCATGATTTCGTCCAGCGTGCCCAAGGGATCCTGAAGGGCAGGAAGCGCCCTGCCCCATCCGCCGCGAAAGCCGAGCGTGCTCCGGCCGGCGAAATCTCGACGGGGCCGGTTTCGACGGATGTCCGCGGGATCCCGGAGGTGATCGATACCGGCACGCTCGCCATCCGCGGACGCACGGTGAAGCTCCTCGGCGTTGCCGGCGAGCGCGGGGTCCTCGCTCAGCAGCTCGCTCGCTACCTACGCCGACGCGAGGTCGCCTGCGCACCCGAGAGTGCGGGCGCTGCCATGCGCTGCCGCCTCGACGGCGACGACCTCGCCTCGCTGATCCTCACGGCTGGCGGTGCCAGGGCGACGGAGGACGCGCCGCAGGACCTGATGGACGCCGAGGACCAGGCGCGGTCCGAGCGGGCCGGGCTGTGGGGACGCGAGCGTTACTGATCGCCGGGGAGCCCGATCGGTCGTTCAGACCTGAAACTCGGGGTCGACAGGGATCTGCAACGTGGTGACGAGGGCGTTGGTCTCGTTGGCCATCCCGATCACCGCCAGAAGCTCGCCGTGCTGGGCTTCCGTCATGCCTTTGCCCCGCGCTGCAGCGGTATGGGAGTGGATGCAGTAGCTGCAGCCATTGGCGACCGAAACCGCGATGTAGATCAACTCCTTGGTCAGCGGGTCCAGGGCGCCGTCGGCAGCCATGATCTCCTTCAGGCTCGCCCAGGTTCGCTCCAGCACGGCCGGCTGGTTGGCCAGACCGCGCCAGAAATTGTTGATGAAGTCGGAGCGCCGCGTCGCCCGGATGTCGTCGAAGACGGCTTTCACCCGCGGCGCGGCCTCGGCCTCGGCGTCTGTCCAGAGCCTCACCGTCGTCACGTCGGCTCTCCCCGATCACGCATGGCGTTCAGACGCCCTCGACGATGCGGA
The DNA here is from genome assembly GCF_021352225.1 of Methylobacterium sp. C25. Taxonomy (GTDB): domain Bacteria; phylum Pseudomonadota; class Alphaproteobacteria; order Rhizobiales; family Beijerinckiaceae; genus Methylobacterium. Next base: position 35,477 of record NZ_JAAUVI010000011.1, read on the forward strand.
TCTCGCGCTCGGCGCCGTCTGCCAGCGCCGCCAGGGCTTTCTGATAGGCCGGGCTGTCATGTGCGGCGCGGGCCTGCTCGACGCTGTCGAACTCGATGAGCACCGTGCGCATCGACAGGCCTGCCTCGTAGACCTGCGCCGGCACGCCGCGCGCCAGGATTCGGCCGCCAGCGGCCGCGATTGCCGGACCGCTGAGCTGGGCATAGGCGGCGAGCGCATCGGGGTTGCTGATCGCTCGGTAGGTGGCGACCCAATAAGCTTTGGCCATCTTGGATATCTCCTCGGGAAACTTCCGGCGCGTCGGACCGGCTTGCTCCGTCCTGCGCGGCTTCTAGCCGGAACGGAGCGGCCGAGTTGAGACACGCGGCTCGGATAAAAGCGACGAATACACTGCTACGCGATCGTCTTGGGCGTCTCGCACCTCAGTCGAGCCGTCCGGGAATGGATCGAGGCTACCGGAATGGTGGCTCATCGAAACTCCTGAGCTTTCTCGAGTGGAGCCCGTGCCGGTCGGCGCGCAGCGCATCGAGGGTCGCGAGCCCGATGAGCAGGTGCTCGTTCACGGCGCGCTCGTAGAAGGCGTTGGCCGCGCCGGGCAGCTTGATCTCCCCGTGCAGCGGCTTGTCCGAGACGCAGAGCAGCGTGCCGTAGGGGACGCGCAGCCGGTAGCCTTGAGCCGCGATGGTGCCGCTCTCCATGTCGACGGCGATGCAGCGGCCGAGATTGATCCGGCGACGCTCCTGGGTGAAGCGCAGCTCCCAGTTGCGGTCGTCGTAGGTGACGACGGTGCCGGTGCGCAGGCGCCGCTTCAGAGCCTCATCGCGCTCGCCGGTGACGGCGGCGGCGGCATTCTGGAGGGCGATCTGTACCTCGGCCAAAGCCGGCACCGGCACCTCCGGCGGAACGAGGTCGTCGAGGATACGATCGAGGCGCAGGTAGCCATGCGCGAGCACGTAGTCGCCGATGGTTTGCGACTGGCGCAGGCCGCCGCAATGGCCGACCATCAGCCAGCAATGCGGGCGCAAGACCGCGAGATGGTCGGTGATGGTCTTCGCGTTGGAGGGGCCGACGCCGATATTGACCAGCGTCGTGCCCTGCGGGCTGCCATCCTCGCCTCGGGCGACGAGGTGATAGGCCGGCATCTGGAAACGGTGCCAGGGCGAGGCGGCGAGCAGCGCTTCTGCGTTGGCCGAGGCGGCCTCCGCCCGGCTCACGCTGACGCCTCCCGGCAGAACGAGGCGTTCGAACGGGCTGTCCGACGTCCGCAGGCGATCGAGCCCGTGCTGCACGAAGCGGTCGACGTAGCGATGGTAGTTGGTCAGGAGGATCCAGGGCTGGATCTCGCGCCAGTCCGAACCCGTATAGTGAACAAGGCGGCGCAGCGAATAATCGGTCCGCACCCCGTCGAACAGGGCGAGCGGGCGCGGTTCGTCCGGGTGCTCCTGCCAGAGCCCGTCGGCGATTTCGTCGCCGACCACCGAGAGCAGCGGAGTCGGAAAGAAGGTGGCGAGCTGGCTCGCGGTCACGCCATTGCGGGTGAGGTCGATGCCGGGCTCGACCACGTAGGAGAACGGGATCTCCTGACCGCTCAGGCCGACTTCGAGGGTGGCGCCGTAATCGCGCACGAGGTGGCGCAACTGTTCCAGAAGATAGGGCCGGAAATGGCCCGGATGGGTCAGCGTGGTGCCGTAGGTACCGGGTGCCTGGAACTTCGCCGTCGCCCGGCTGATCCGGGGCATCGGCCCGCTCGGATGGTAGGTGGCGCGCAGCTCCGGGTAGCGGAACTGCAGCCGCTCCATCGGATCGGGCGGCACGCCCTCATCGAGGAAGCGTGTCAGGGCGGAGCGCAGGGCCGAGGTCGCGCCCTCGTAGAGCGCCGCGAGCCGGTCGACGGCGGTCTCCGGATCGGAGACGACTTCCATCGGGCGAAGCTCTTCGCTGTCCATGCCGCCTCTCGCGAGTCCCGTTCCGGGCTGTACACCCAGGGCGCGAGGAACGCGACCGCCTCCCCTTGCCGGAAAAGCTCGCTCGTCGCACATCGATCGCCAAACATTCTGAGGCGAAGCAGATGAGTGACGAGTTCGGGCGGCGCGAGGGCGAGGAGGCCATCGTCCTTCCCGAGACCTTCGATGCCGGTCTCCATTTCATCGGACGCATCCGGACGCCTTGGAGCCGGCGGAGCGAGTGCCCGAAGAACGGCACCCAGACCAATGCCATCTGCACGCTCGAGGTCGATCCGCTCTATGTCCCTGCCCTGCAGAACGTCGATGGGGCGAGCCACCTGATCGTGCTCTATTGGATGCACCGTTCGGTGCGCGACCTGGTCCGCCAGCAGCCCCGCCACGCCGAAGGCTCGCGCGGCACCTTCTCTCTGCGTTCGCCGGCTCGCCCGAATCCGATTGCGGTCTCGGTGGTGGAGCGCCTCGGCATCGACGGAGCCGAGGTCAGCGTGCGCGGGCTCGACTGCCTCGACGGCACGCCGCTCCTCGACATCAAGCCTTACTACGTGTCGACGGACTGCCGGCCTGGGGGATGGGTCGACCGTGCGGGGACCTCGGTCACCAGTCCGCGCTGACCCAGGCGCATCGCCGCACTCGCTTGACGTGGGAAAATTTCACACGCATAGCTCGGCAATGGCGGCAGGGCTTCAAGAGTCGAGAAGGTCGATGCGTGTGGAAACGGCTGGTCGAGTTTGCGAGCGCTTGCCGAGCTGGAGTGCGAGGCGTGTCGGTGCGGCCGGGCTCGTCGCGGCGATCTTCGGTCTCAGCACCGGCTGGGCGGTCGATCGGCTCGCATCCGACAGGCTGCCGAAGCGCCGCACTGGAAACCAGATCCTCAGTCAGGCCGATCTTATCAAGACCGACATCTGGAAGACCTTTGCGGCCAAGGGCACGGTCGTCATGGTTGGCGATTCGCACACGGAATATGCCGACTGGCAAACGATGTTTCCGGGTGTCGCCATCGTCAATCGCGGCATCGGCGGCGATACCACTCAGTCCGTGTTGGCCCGGCTGGACACGATCCTGTCCGTCTCCGCCACGACGGCTTTCGTCACGATCGGAACCAACGACATTCTCCGCGGTGATCCGCTGGATCAAGTCAAAGCGCGTTACCATGCCATCCTCGACCGATTGATCGGCCACGGCACGCGGGTCGTAGTGACCTCGACACCGCTGACGACGTCGCGTCGGACGAACACCAGGATTGCCGAGCTGAACGCCGACATCGCGACCTATTGCGGCCAGCGGCGCTGTGATTTCGTGGATCTGAATGCGGCGATCGGCGGCGACGGAGTTCTCAGCTGGGGCATGACCTTGGATGGGGTCCACCTCAACGGCGCCGGCTACTTGCAGTGGGCCGCCATGCTCGCGCCTCACCTTCGGAACGAGGCGGGCGCGTCGCACTGAAGCCGTATCAGGCCGCCCTCTCCTGGACCCGCGCCGGCGGCTTGATCCGGTACCAGCCGACGTAAAGTGCCGGCAGGAAGAGCAGCGTCAGAAGGGTCGCTGCCAGAATGCCGCCGATCATCGCGTAGGCCATCGGCCCCCAGAACACCTCGCGGGCGATGGGGATCAGGCCGAGACTGGCCGCGGCGGCCGTCAGCAGGATCGGGCGCATGCGGTGGCGCGTCGCCTCGATCACCGCATCCCAGGGCTCGTGGCCCTCGGCCTCCGATTCCTCGATCTGGCTGACCAGGATCAGCGCGTTGCGGATGATGATGCCGATCAGGGCCAGGATGCCGAGGATGGCGACGAAGCCCATCGGCTTGTTGAACAAGAGCAGCGCGGGCACCACGCCGATCAGCCCGAGCGGAGCCACGGAAAACACCAAAAACAGCTTCTGGAAGCTTTGGAGCTGGATCATCAAGAGCGTCGCCATGGCGAGCAGCATCACCGGCACCACGGCGGCGATCGGGCCCTGGCCCTTGCCGGCCTCCTCGACGGCGCCGCCGGTGGCGAGCGTGTAGCCCTCGGGCAGGGCCTTGATGAAGCCGTCGATCCCCGGCTGCAGGGCCGCGACCACGGTGGGCGGCTGAGTGTCGTCCTTGATCGTGGCGCGCACGGTGATGGTCGGCACGCGGTCGCGGCGCCAGACGATGGGCTGCTCGAGGTCGTAGTCGATCTTGGCGAAGGCCAGCACCGGCACGACGGAGCCGTTCGACAGCGCCACCTGCAGGCTCTGCAGGGTTTCGAGCGAGGTGCGCTCGATGGTCTGCGCACGGCCCACCACGTTCACGAGGTAGATCGAGTCGCGCACCTGCGTGATGGCTTGGCCGCCGACCACGCCGTTGAGGATGCCGGCGATGTCCTGGCTGGTCACGCCGAGCTGGCGCGCCTTGTCCTGCAGGATCTCGACGCGCAGCACCTTGCCCGGCTCGTTCCAGTCGAGGGTCGGGTAGGCCAGGCGCTTGTCGGTCGCGACCACGTCGGCGAGCTTGAGGGCGAGACGGCGCACCTCCTGCACGTCCGGGCCGCTCAGCCGGTACTGAATCGGGCGGCCCACCGGCGGTCCGAGGTTCAGCGGCTGCACCAGAACGTCGATGCCGACGAAGTCGCGCCGGCCGATCTGCTGAAGCCGAGCGATCACCTTGTCGCGCACCTCCAGCGATTTCGTGACGATGACGGCCTGCCCGTAGAAGGCGTTGGCAAGCTGCTGGTCGAGGGGCAGGTAGAAGCGCACGGCGCCCTGACCGACATAGGAACTCCAGCGCACGATGTCGGGATCGTTCTTCAGCTCGGCCTCGAACCGATCCATCTGCGCCTTGGTCTCGGCGATGGTGGCGTTCTGCGGCAGCGTCAGGTCGACGAGCACCTCGGTACGGTCGGAGGACGGGAAGAACTGCTGCTGGACGTGGGTCATGCCGAAGACGGCCGCGCCCATCAGCGCGATGCAGATGATCACCGTGATCCAGCGCAGGCGCATCGCCACCTTGAGCACGGCGAGGAAGACGCGCGTGAACAGGCCGCGCTTCTCCTCGTGATGCTTCATCTTTTTCGGAAGCAGCGTGACGCCGAGGAGCGGCGCGAACAAAACCGCGACCACCCATGAGACCGCGAGCGAGGCGGCGATCACCACGAAGAGCGAGTAGGTGTATTCGCCGGCCGACGAGCCGTTGAAGCCGATCGGCAGGAAGCCGGCCACCGTCACGAGCGTGCCGGTGAGCATCGGGAAGGCGGTGGAGGTGTAGGCGAAGGTCGCCGCCTTCTTGAGATTGTCGCCGACTTCGAGCCGCGCGACCATCATCTCGACGGTGATCATGGCGTCGTCGACCAGCAGGCCGAGGGCGATGATGAGCGCGCCGAGAGAGATGCGCTGCAGCGTCACGCCCATCACCTGCATGATTACGAAGACGATGGCGAGGACGAGCGGGATCGACACCGCGACGACGAATCCGGCGCGCAGGCCGAGGCTGACGAAGCTCACGAGCAGCACGATGACCACGGCCTCGACGAGAGCCTGCGTGAAGCCGCCCACCGCCTCCTCGACGATCTTGGGCTGGTCCGAGACGAGATGCACGCCGACGCCGATCGGCAGCTTCGCCTCGATCCTGCGCATGCGCTCCTTCAGGTTCTCGCCGAATTTCAGGAGGTTGGCGTTCGGCCGCATGGCGATGGCGAGCCCGATGGCCGGCTTGCCGTTAACGCGGAACATCGCGGCCGGTGGGTCCTCGTAGCCGCGATGGATCTCGGCGACGTCGGCGAGGCGGAAGAACCGGTCGTTGAAGCGCAGGTTGACGTTCTTGAGCGAGTCTTCCGAGGCGAACTGCCCGCTGACCCGGAGCGAGACCCGCTCCGGCCCGGCCTGGACCACGCCCGAGGCCGCCACTGCATTCTGCGATTGCAGCTGCTTGATCAGCGCCTGGATGTCGATGCCGAAGCCGGCGAGCTTGCGGGTGGAGAAGTCGAGATAGACGGTCTCGCCCTGCGTGCCCATCAGCAGGGTCTTGCCGATGTCGGGCACCTTGAGGATCTCGGTGCGCACGCCCTCGACGTAGTCGCGCAGCTGCCGGTGGGTCAGGCCGTCGGCCGTGAAGGCGTAGACGTTGCCGTAGACGTCGCCGAACTCGTCGTTGAAGGACGGCCCCTGCACGCCTTCCGGGAAGGTGTACTGGATGTCGCCGAGGCGCTTGCGCACCTGGTAGAAGGCGGGCTGGATCTCGTCCTTCTTCGTGGTGTCCTTGAACTGAACGAACACCGTGGCCTGGCCCGGCGTCGTGTAGCTGCGGACGTAGTCCAGCACGCTGATCTGCTGCAGTTCCTTCTCGATCCGGTCGGTGACCTGGTCGAGGGTGTCCTTGATGGTGGCGCCCGGCCATTTCGCCTGCACGACCATGGTCTTGATCGCGAAGGGCGGGTCCTCCTCGCGACCGAGACGCGAATAGGACATCACGCCCGCCAGCATGCAGCCCAGCATCAGGAACCAGACGAGCGAGCGGTGGCGCAACGCCCAGTCGGACAGGTTGAAGGAGCTGTTGGAGCCCTGCTCCGGCGCGTCGGGGGTCTGATCTGTCACGGCGTGACTTCTTCGATGCGGACGGTCTGGCCGTCTTTCAGCGAATGAATACCGGCGACGACGACGCGCTCGCCGTCCTTCACGCCATCGCGCAGGCTGACACGCTCGGCGCCCTTCTTCGCGACGGTGACGTCCCGGCGCTCGACGCGGGTCATGCCATCCTTGTCGACCGGGGGCGCGATCCAGACGGAGGTCTTGCCATCCGCCTCGAGCAGGGCCGTGGCGGGCAGGAGCACGTAAGGATCGACCTTGCGGGTCAGCCCGACCGTGATGGTTGCGCCGAGGCGGAAGGCCGAGGGCGGGTCGATCAGCGCCAGCTTGATGCGGCGCGTCCGGGTGCTCTGGTCGGCGAATGGCGCGACCTCGCGCACGGTGCCGACGGTGGTGATCTCCGGCGCGCTCTGCAGCGAGATGGCGAAACGGCCGTCGCGTGGCATGGTGCCGACGAGATCCTCGGGGATGTCGACCACCGCCTCGCGGACCTCGGGACGAGCCACCGTCACCACCGCCTGCCCGGCGCTGAGCACCTGCCCGACCTCGGCGAGACGCTGCGTGACAACGCCATCGAAATCGGCGTGGAGTTCGGTGTAGCCCATCTGGTCGCGGGCCCGCTGCAGGCTCGACATCGCTTGGGCGAGACGGGCCTGCGTCGTGTCGCGGCTGGCAACCGACGAATCGAGCTGGGCCTGGGTGACGTTGCCGCCCTCCATGAGCTTGCGGGAGCGCGCCTCGGTGGCAGCGGCGTTCTCGGCCTGCGCCTTGGCATCGGCGACGTCGGCTTCGGCGCGGGTCAGGGCGAATCGCGTCACCGTCGGATCGAGGGTGGCGAGGCGCTGGCCCTTCTTCACGGTGTCGCCCACCGTCACGTCGCGCGCCGCGACCCGGCCGCCGATCTGGAAGCCGAGCTGGGACTGGTAACGGGGCTCGACGGTGCCGGCGAAGGGGCCGAACAGGTCGGTCTCGATGCGCTTTGCCACCATCACCAGAACCGGTCGGATCGGCGCCGGCTCGTGGCCCTCCTCGGCGGAAGGCTTGCAGCCGGCGAGCATCAGGCCCACGAGGGAAAGGACGAGGAGCCGCCTCATTTCGCGATGCCCTCCGCCTTGGGATCTGCCAAGGCGACGCTTTGGCCGGGGCGGAGGAACTGAATGCCGGCGGTGACCACGGATTCGCCGGGCTCGACGCCAGAGGCGAGCGCGATGGTGTCGAACGCGTAGCGATCGATGGTGACGACGCGCGGAGCGACGGTGCCCTTCTCGCGGTCGTAGATCCAGACCGCGGGCTTGTCCTCCCAGCGATAGAGGGCCGACCAGGGTAGCACTACGGCCTCGCGCGCCTTGAAGTGGCCTCTGCCGATCACGACCGCGCCGAGCGTCATCGCCGGCGGCGTCTCGGTGAGGCCGATCTTCACCCGCACCGTGCCAGAGGCCTGATCGACCGACGGGGAGATCTCGCGCACCGTTCCGGTCGTAGTCACCCGCGGATCGGCCTGGAGCGCGATGGCCACGCTCTTGCTCGCGGGCGGGTTGGCCGGCAGCGCCTCGTAGACGTTGAAGACGGCATCGCGCGGTCCGTCCTGAGCCAGAACCAGAACGGTCTGACCGGCCTGGACGACCTGCCCGGTCTCGAACGAGCGGCTCAGGACGATGCCGGCCACACCCGCGCGCAGGTCGGTGTAGGAAAACTGCTCCTGAGCGGTGCCGAGCTGGGCCTTGGCCGATTCGACGCTCGCCTGGGTCGTGCGCAGCTGCTGCTCGGCCTGATCGTAGCTCGGACGCGTGGTATAGCCGCCGGCGAGCAGCTGCTCCTGGCGCTTGAACGCGACCTTGGCCTGCGTGAGCAGGGCTTCCGCCGAAACGAGCGCCGCCTTGGCGTTGTCGAGATTGGCTTGCTGTTCCTGCGGATCGAGTGTCGCCAGCACCTGATCCGCCTCGACATGATCGCCGACCTCGACGAGGCGCTTGGCGATCTTGCCATTGGTGCGGAAGGCGACGTTGGTTTGGGCCTGGGCCTGGATGTCGCCGGTGAAAATCAGGTCGGCGGCCACTGACGAGCGCTTCGCCTCGACGGTGCGTACGAGAACGACCGAGGTGTTGTTCGGGTCGTGATCCGCATCGGGCTCGGCCGCCCAACTTGCAGAGGCGGCAAGCATCGCAACCGCCGCGACGGCAGCGCGGTTACTGGAAAGGCGGGTCGAACGGGACGAAGGCATGGGACGGGTCCACGGCGTTCGATTCCAGGCATCTATCGCAGGTCAGCCATATCCGCTAGTTTACCGACCGTCCAGACGGTTTTTAAGAGGCGGGCGAATGGAACCGAGGACACGCAGCCGCCGGGACGACCGGCCGGCGATCATTCTCGATGCGGCCGAGAGCGTGATGCGCCGCCTCGGTGCAGGCGCGCTGACCATCGACGCCGTCGCGACAGAGGCGTCGCTGAGCAAGGGCGGCGTGCTGCACCACTATGCCTCGAAGGACGCGCTGATCTGCGCCTTGGCGAAGCGCAAGCTGCAGCGGCTTCGCGAGGGCATTGCCGAACATGAAGCGCGCCAGGAGCCGCCCTCGGCCTCACCGGCCCTGGCGATGATCGCGAATGCGCGTGACACCTATTGTGAGGAGGACGGCTTTCCGCGCGCGCTCCTCGTCGCTTCGGCCGAGACGCCGGACGCGCTCGCCGATTTCCGGGGCTTCATCACCGAGCGTCTCGACCAGATGGCCCGGCTCGAGGAAAAGCCCGGCGCCGGGGCTGTGCTGGTCTTCGCGCTGATCGGGCTGGCGGTCGGGCGCACGCTGGGCTTCCACGATCTCACCGGTGAGCAGGCCGACCGCATATTCGATGCGCTCGACGGGCTGGCGCGGGAACTGGGGAAGAAGCGCTGACCGAACGCCGGATATTCGGTCACGTCAGGCGAGAGCAGCCATCGCCTCGAACACCAGCGCATGCCGCGCTGCGAGCGCATCGACGTCGGTGTCGTAACCCCCGCCGATCACCGTCACGAGCGGAATTCCGCGCGCCCTCGCCTGCCGGATCACGTAAAGGTCTCGCGCCAGCAGGCCCTCGTCGCTGAGGCTGAGGCGACCGAGGCGGTCGTCCCGGTGCGGATCGACGCCGGCATTGTAGAACACGAGATCGGGTGAAAACGCCTCGATCAACGGCGGCAACTGCGCCTCCAGCACCGCGAGGTAGCCGGCATCGTCGAGATCATCCGGCAGGCCGATATCGAGATCGCCCGGGACCTTGGGGTTGGGGTAATTGTGCTCGGCGTGGATGGAGAGCGTGAACAGGTCCGGCTCGCTCGAGAGGCAATCGGCCGTGCCGTCGCCCTGATGTACGTCGCAATCGACGATGAGCGCGCGCCGCACGGACCCGTCCCGCTTCAGCGCGAGCGCTGCAATCGCCACGTCATTGAAGATGCAGAAGCCGCGTCCGCCGTCGCGCCGCGCATGGTGGCTGCCGCCGGCCGCATTTCCCGCGAGCCCGTGCTTCAGCGCGAGGCGTGCGGCCGCGAGCGTTCCGCCCGACGAGGCGCAGGAGCGGGCCGCCACGCCCGCGTCGACGTGGAAGCCGATGATCCGCTCGACCTCGGGCGGCACGGCGGTGGCGAGGACGGCGTCGACATACGCTTGGTCATGGGCGAGCGAGAGCAGATCCGCGCCCGCCGGTTCGGGTCGCGTGAAGCCGTTCGGTGCGAGGCCGCGCTCGGTCAGGATCTCGGCGAGACGCCCGAACTTGCGCATCGGGAAGCGATGACCATCGGGCAGGCTCGCCTCGTAGGCGGGATGGAACAGGATCGGGACCATATCTCGGCTAGATGGTGCGTTGCCGGCGCAGGCTAAGGTTTCCACATCGCCTCAGGCTCCGGGAGGGGGCTGAGGGATCGGTGCTGCGGCTGCGCTGCAACGCCTTTGTCACACGGCTGAAATCGGCCGCCCGCTAAGGGCACCCGATGCGCTGGTGGGAACGGCGCTGCGGAGTGATCGCGGATGTTCGACAGCGTCGAGAGCGCAACCCTGATTGCCCTGTCGGTCTGCGGTTGCCTCACGCTGATCCATCTCGCCAGCATCGCGCTGGCTGCGAGCCGTCTCGGCCGCGACAGTGGTGCCTCGAACTTCCCGACCGGCGCTCCGATCTCGCTGGTGCGGCCGGTCTGCGGGCTCGAGACCTTCAGCGAGGAAACCCTCGCCCGTGGCTTCGCCCTCGATTACCCGGACTACGAGATCCTCTTCTGTGTCGCGGACGAAAACGACCCGGTACTCCCGCTGGTTCGCCGGCTGATCGCCGCCCACCCCGCCGTGCCGTCGCGGCTGATCATCGGCGACGTCCGGGTCAGCGACAATCCGAAACTCAACAACTGTATACGCGGCTGGGACGAGGCGCGGCACGATTGGGTGGTGCTCGCCGATTCCAACGTGTTGATGCCAACGGACTATCTCCAGCAGCTTCAGTCGGCCTGGCGTCGGGATACCGGCCTCGTCTGCTCGACGCCGATCGGGACCCGGCCGGACGGGTTCTTTGCAGAGGTCGAGTGCGCCTTCCTCAACACGCTGCAGGCGCGCTGGCAGTATTCAGGTGCCGCCCTCGGCTTCGGCTTCGCGCAGGGCAAGAGCATGCTCTGGCACAAGCCGTTCCTGGAGGAGCGCGGCGGCATCCGGGCACTCGGCGCTGAGATCGCCGAGGATGCGGCTGCGACGAAGCTGGTGCGGGATGCCGGCCGCAAGGTCCATCTCGTCGCTTTGCCCTTCAGCCAACCGCTCGGGCGCCGCAAGCTCTCGGAGGTCTGGCAGCGCCAGTTGCGCTGGGCGCGACTGCGCCGGATCACGTTTCCCCTGTTCTTCGCGCCCGAGATCGGCATCGGCGCGCTGTTCCCGTTCATGACGGCCCTTGCTCTCGCCGGGACACCGGAGGCGGTCGCCGGCCTGATGGCGATGGCCGTGCTCTGGTACGGGGCCGAATTCGCTCTCGCCCGCCATGCCGGCTGGTACCGCCCGAGCCGGCTGCTCGGCGCGATGCTGGTGCGCGACGCGATGCTGCCCGCTATCTGGGCCGGCGCCTGGTTCCGCAGCGCCATCGTCTGGCGTGGCAACGCCATGGATATCCGCACCAAGACGCCGCTGCGTCTCAGAACGCGCGTGACCGCGGCCTGAATCGGGATCGCTCGGCGACCTGCTGGACCTGCAGACGAGGTGAGTTCTCAGCCGGATCGTGTCACGCTCGTCGCGAACGCTGAGGACCAGGCCCGCCGTGCTCTCGTTCGCCGTTTCGAATGGCGCGGTGGCCGAGACGATCCGTGGCGCATTCGGCCGCTCCCCGGGGGCCTCGCCACGGCCTTCAGTTCCCGTGGCGAAGTCCGAAGCCGCGCTCCTTGGCCATTTCGGATCGCTTGGCCGAGTAGCTCGATGCGACCATCGGATAGTTTGCCGGCAGACCGAACCGCGCGCGGTAGCCGTCATAATCGAGCCCATGCGTCGAGAGATGACGCTTGAGCGTCTTGTAGGGCTTTCCGTCGATGAAGGAGATCAGTGCGTCGCGTGTGATCGAGCGTTTGATCTGGTTCGGCGTCGGCATGTCCTGGGACGTGTCCGGTGTCTCCGCAGGGGCCGAAAGGTTCGAGAGCGCGGCATGCACCCGTAGAATCAGGTTGGGCAATTCGTCGGAGGGCAAGGAGTTGTTCGCGACGTAAATCGCGACGATGTCGGCCGCCAAGCGTATCGGCCGTGACATCTCGAGTGTCGGCTCCGTGACGCCTTCGTCCGGCTCGCTCATTGATCTACCCTGATTAGTACGGTGGCTGACACTTGTTCGAGGTCGCGCAATCTTCAACAGCCTTCGACCTTATGGAGATCAGGATGCGCTTGACGGTTGCATCATGCTCCACCCAAATGGGTGGGCATAGGGGTAAAGCAGACCGGAATTAGGACTTGGTCGGCTGGTTTTTCCGTTGCGAGCCGGATCTGATCTTTTCACTGCAAGCCTGTTCAAGTGATCCCATCATTGCGCGGGACGGCTTGAGGAGTATCAACTCGGGTCCCGGTCGGCTCAACTAGGCTCTCGTCCGCCGTCAGAGATCTGCGACCGTCCTATGGCCCATCCCGCGCTTCGCGATGCGATCGAAGATGTTGGCCTGCTGATCGACGAGGCGGCCTTCGACGTCAGTCGCTGGCAGGACGTCTTGGACACCCTGACGCGTAACCTGTCCGGTACGCGCGCTAATCTGCAAGTGGTCGATTCGACCCTCGGGCGCGCCGCACCAATGGTGAGTTCCGGTTGGCGCGCAGACGAGATGGACGCCTATGCGCGCCATTTCGGGGCGATCAATCCTTGGGTTGCCGTCCTGCTCCGCTCGTCGACGATGACCACGATCTGCGCCGAGCATGAGTTCCCCTGCGACGAACTTCGCAAGAGCGAGTTCTATCAGGATTGGCTCCGGCCGATCGGAGAAGTCGATGGGTCGAGCGGGATCAAGCTGTTGGACAGTGGGGGCCGGTTCGGGGCTCTGACACTGAGCTACGACGCGAAGCGAACGGAGCGGCTCGTCCCGGACATTGCCCGCATGCTCCAGGCGCTCGCTCCGCGGATCGAACGCTCGCTCAATATCAGCCGCATCGGCGTCGGCGCGGCATGGCGCGCCGAGAGTACCACGCTGATCGGAGCGATCGCCGATCCGGCTCTCATCGTGACTTGGGACGGACGCTTGCTGGACGCGAACACGCCAGCAACAGACCTCATAGCGTGTGGTGCCGCGTTCCATCTCGGTGCGGCCGAAAAGATCCATTTCAAGGACGCCCGCATCGCGGAACGATTCCATGCGGCCCTGCGCGCGGCCTGCCTGGGACGTCCGAGCCCCGATTCCGCAGACGGATTGCATCTCTCGACACTGGCCGGCGACTTCGCGCTGACCATCGTCAGCCTTCGTCCCGATCTGAGGCGGATGCACGGCCTCACCCCATGGCTGGCCGCGGGCGAGATCGCGCTTGTCGTGATGAAGCGTTTTGGCTCTGGACGGCGCGCGGATGCCGCCCAGATCTTGTCGCAGCGCTACCGGCTGTCCCCGGCCGAGGTGCGCATCGTCCTCGCCATGGACGGCAGGCGCGCCCTGTCCGACCTCGCTGCCGATCTCGGCATCTCGTACGAGACAGCGCGCTGGCACCTCAAACGCATCTTCGCCAAGCTCGGCATCTCGCGGCAGGCCGAATTGGTCGCCATGACGATCGAGCTGAGGGGCAACCTCTCCGGGCCTTGAGACCGGCGTGGGCCGTCAGTGGCCGCAGCTGGTTGTGTCGCCGGAGGTGGCGATCGGGCGGCCGTTGATGAAGACGCCGTGCGCGCCGCTGGCGATTTTGCCGCAGCCGGCCTCGTCGCCGACCGTCGCCACGGGCTTGCCATTGATGAAGACGTTCGAGGAGCCGGTGCGGATCGTGCCGCCAGTGGTGGCATCGCCCTGACGCGCGGCCGGCCTTCCGTTGATCGTGACGCCCGTGGCGCCCCCGACGATCACGCCGGGCTTGCCCTCTTGAGCGGCGGCGCCGGCACCGAGGAGACCGAGGCCGGCCGCAATCAGGATCGTGTGGCGGAGCATGGTTCGGACCTTCCGTGAGCGTTCGCAGAATGCTTGCGAATCCGCGCTCGCGCTGAATCCTAGCCTGAGCCGAGCGTGGCCGTCACGCCGGGCCGGCTCGGCTCGAGCAACCCACGCCGAGGGTTCTACGGAATGCCCAGGATCTTGTGCGTCTGCAGAGAGAGCCGCCAGCGGGCATCGGCCCGGCAATAGGCGATGGCAGCCTGCGTGTTGGCGAGGCGGTCCGGCCCGTCCATCGGCTGCAGAAAGCGGCGGCTAAAGGCGAGGTCGGCGAAGCGTTCGGGTTCGGCACCGGCTTGCGGAAACACCAGTTTCAGCTCGTGGCCGCTCGTCTGCACCAGCGGGTTGCCGGCCTTCGGGCTGACGCAGATCCAGTCGATTCCCTCCGGTGCGGGCAGGGTCCCGTTGGTCTCGACCGCGATCTCGAAGCCCTTCGCATGCACGGCCTCGATCAGCGGGGGGTCGAGCTGCAGCAGCGGCTCGCCGCCGGTGAAAACCACGAAGCGGTCGGCCTCGCCGCCTTCCCAGGTCCGGGCGATGGCGGCAGCGAGGTCGGCGGCCGTGGCAAAGCGCCCTCCCCCCTCGCCGTTCAGGCCGACGAAATCAGTGTCGCAGAACCGGCAGGCGGCATCCGCCCGGTCCTCCTCCCGGCCCGACCAGAGATTGCAGCCGGCGAAGCGGCAGAACACGGCGGCACGGCCGGCCTGCGCGCCCTCGCCCTGCAGCGTGTGAAACACTTCCTTGACCGCGTAGGCCATCGCTCGTCCTGCCGGTGAACCGGCCTGCCTCTCGACCCGTTACCGCCGCAGATAACCCCGCTGTCCCCGGATCGCCACCGGCAGCAGCGCGGCCCAGGCTCCATTCGGGACCGCGGCCGAGATCGATGGGGACAAGCGGCTTCGCCTTGCTCTCGCCAAAGAGCCCGCGTTGAAGTCCGGCGTTGTGTGTTCGACATTTGCGTCGGCGCGCCATGGTTCGACGATGTCGGCGCTGCCGAAACGGCACGCTCGGCTCCTGCCACTAGCCTCGCGACTGAGACCTTTTCCAATGCTGAACCGGGTTCTTGGACGGGTGATCGGCGCTTTCGCCACGCTGGCGGCGTTGGCGGGAAGTGCCGGCGCGGTCACGGCGCCGATCGTCGTGGTCGAGGTCGATTCCGGCAAGGTGATCTACAGCCAGGCGGCCACCGACCCATGGTACCCGGCCTCGATCACCAAGCTGATGACCACCTACGTCGCCCTCGACCTGGTGCGACA
Organism: Methylobacterium sp. C25; assembly: GCF_021352225.1. Lineage (GTDB taxonomy): Bacteria > Pseudomonadota > Alphaproteobacteria > Rhizobiales > Beijerinckiaceae > Methylobacterium. The sequence goes on from NZ_JAAUVI010000011.1 coordinate 50,822, forward strand.
GGGCAAGCTCTCGATGAACTCGCTGCTGACGATCTCGCCAGCGGCCGCGGCCGAGCCGCCCTCGAAGATGGGGTTCAAGCCCGGCACTCAGCTCACCCTCGACAACGCCCTCAAGATCATCATGGTCAAGTCGGCCAACGACGTGGCCTGGGCGATCGGTGAGAATCTCGGCGGCTCCATCGAGGGCTTCGCCGACATGATGAACGCGACGGCGCGCCGGATCGGCATGCGCGAGAGCCGCTGGTACAATCCGAACGGTCTGCCCGAGCCGCGCCAATGGACCTCGGCCCGCGACATGGCGACCCTCGCCCGCGCCCTGATGCGCGACTTCCCCGACGCGCACGACCTCTTCAACATCTCGGCGATTCAGTACGGCAAGTACGTGGTGGCCAACCATAACGGCCTGCTCGGGCGCTATGCCGGGGCCGACGGCATGAAGACCGGCTTCATCTGCTCGGGCGGCTTCAACGTCGTGGCGACTGCGACTCGGAACGGCCGCCGCATCGTCGCCGTGGTGATGGGCCAGCCGAGCGCCCGCGAGCGCGACCTCAAGACCGCCGACCTGTTCGATTACGGCTTCAGTCAGTCGGCCGGCTGGACCGCGCCGACGCTCGACGCGCTGCCTTCGTCCAGCCTCAGCGAACCGCCGGACATGCGGCCCTTCATCTGCGACCGCAAGAAGCCGATGCCGATCGACGAGGGTCAGGGCGCCATCACCGCCGGCGGCCCGGCGGGCTCCGACAACGCCTTCTCGCAGCTTCTCGGCTCGTCCTCGCAGGGGCAGGTTCCGCTGGCGCTCGCCACGATCAACAGTGCCAACATGCGCGGCCGCAGTCTCCCGCCGCGGGCGCCCCTCCAGCCGATCGCGGTCTGGACCGGAAGCAACCCCGCCGAGGGTGCCGCCCAACTCGCGGCCGAGGAAGAAGAGATCAAGAACAGCAAGGCTGCCAAGCTCGCTGCGATCAAGCAGAAGCGCGAGGCTGCGCGCGAGGCCGCCAAGCAGGCCAAGGCCGAGAAGGCCGCCAAGCAGCGCGCCGCTGCCGTGACCGCCCCGCATCCCCACAAAGGCGCTCTCCCCGCCACGGCCAGCGCCTACGCGGCCTCCGACGCCAAGGAGAAGAAGGCAGCGGCCAAACCTCCCGCGAAGGCCGCCGCCAAGCCGGCCGCCAAAGCCGCTGCGAAGCCGGGAGCCAAGGCGGCCGCGAAGCCTGTGGTTAAAAAGAAGAGCGCCGCCGCCGAGTAAAATCTCGCTTGGCAGCGGAGCATCTCGCCGTCGGGGCCGACGGACAGGCGGGTGTTCAGGCCGTACGGCCCATTCTCGTCTACTGAAACACCGCGCGATGCTTCTCGATGAACGCGGCGAGGCTCATCGGCGACCGCCCGCCAATGCGCTCGACGATGTCGTTGGTGCCGGCGAAAACCCCGTCGTGATGGTCGATAGCGACCTCATCGAGGTGCTGCGCCAGGAACGGCGCATCCTGCCCACGCACCTCCCGCGCCCATTGCGTGGCGGTGATCTTCTCGTAGCGCACCGTCTTGCCGAGGCTCTCACCGACGATCTCGGCGATTTCGGGCGCCGTGAACTCGACGGGGCCGAACAGCGGGTAGACCTGTCCGGCATGGCCGATCGGATCGGCCAGGATGGCGGCGATCACGGCTCCCTGATCTTCCGCGGCGATCGGCGCATGTCGCCCCGTCGTGCCGAAGGGAACCGACATCCGGCCCTCGCCGATCATCCGGCGCATGTAGAGCAGCCATTCGGCGAAATAGGTCGGGCGCAGATGGGCGACCGGCGTCCCCGACCAGTCGAAGACGCGCTCCGAGAGCCAATGCTGGAGCGCTGCATTGCTCTTGGCTTCCCGGCGGGCGGATTTCTGGGACATGTTCACGATGAACTCGACGCCCGCCTCGCGCGCGGCCTGCGCGAATTGCACGGTCGCCTGGGCGATGCCGGGATCGATCGGGTGCACGAAGTAGGCGCGTTGGACGCCCTCGAGCGCCCGCCGCACGGAATGGAAATCGTGCAGGTCGCCGACGACGATCTCGGCGCCGCTTTCGGCCAGCTTGCTGGAGCGCGCGTCCTCGCGGTGGACGAAAGCGCGAACGGGAAAGCCGCGATCGAGCAGGAGGTTGGTTGCGGCGCGTCCGGTCGATCCCGTTGCGCCCGTGATCAGCAGGGTGGGTTTCATGGAGATGGCTCCGAAAAAGGGGGCGTGAGGGCAAGCCGGGTCGACGCCTGTGTGCGCCTCGCGGCTCGGCGGCCGATGGGATCGCTCTTGCGGCCGACCACACGATCCAAAAGTAAACAGATCTGTTTACTCGTCGGTTGGTAAACAGGTCCGTTTACCCGGTCAAGCCGGTTCGCTATGAGACACGCGGAGGCCGAGAAACGAGCGATGGACAAGGCTGAACGCAGCGAGGGCAAGCGGCTCGAGATCGTGAAGCGAGCCTTCGACCAGTTCTACGATGGCGGCTTCCATGCGACGGGCGTCGACACGATCCTCGCCGAGACCGGCATTTCGAAGCGCACGCTCTACAAGTACTTCCCCTCGAAGGACGATCTGATCGAGGCCGTGCTGGACTATTACGGGGCCTGGATCGTCGGCGAGCTGTTCGATCCGGTGGCGTCGTTGAGCGCGACCCCGCGCGAGCAGATCCTGGCCTTCTTCGACGTGCGAAGGGCGCGGATGCAGAAGGTCCCGAACCGCGGGTGCCTCGGCATCAAGGCCTCGCAGGAATTCGTCGGTAAGCACGCCGGGATCATGGCGCATGGCAAGCAGGTCACGCTGCGGGTCGAGAGCGTCTTCGTTGAGTTGTGTGAACGGGCGGGCTTCACCCGGCCGGCCGAACTCGGCAAGCAGCTCAACCTGCTGTTCCAGGGCGCGATGCTGCTCTCGCTGGTTTACGGCGACAGCTCGCCTTTCGGCTCCGCCAAGGATGCGGTCGTCGCGTTGCTGGATGCGCAGCGCGATGGAGCCTCGCTCGAAGCTTGATCGGATCGGACGCGGGGCGGCCGGTCCGTCCGGGCCTATCTCAGCGCGCTGACGACGGCGGCGAAGAAATCGGCATCGGTGACTGGCGGCGCACCCGTCGGCTTCGAACGTGCGCCCCACTGGGCGATCACGACGTGCTCCTTCGGGTTCACGTAGACGTATTGTCCGAAGATTCCGCGGGCCGTGAAGGCACCCGCATTCGGCGTTCCCGCCGCGTCTCCGAACACCCACCACATGTATCCGTAGTTCACGGTCTTGCCGCCGAGCTGCTTCGGAGAGCCGGCCTGCTCGAACCAGCCTTCTGGCACGACGCGCTCGCCGTCGATGACGCCGCCGTTCAGCACGAACTGGCCGAAGCGGGCATAGTCGCGCAACGTGGCGCTGAGCCCGCTGCCGCCGACCTCCAGGCCATTCGGCGACTCGACCCACCAGGTCGCGTCCTGCTCCATGCCGAGCCGCGACCAGATCTTTTCCGAGAGATAGACCGCCTCGGGACGCTTGGTGGCCGCGGCGACCAGCGCGCCGACGATGTGCGTCTCGCCGGTGCTGTAGTTCCACACCGTTCCCGGCTCGTGCGCGCGGGGCAGCTTCGCCATGAGCTGCAGGATCGTGCCCGGCTTTCCCTCGAGCTGCAGCTCGAGCATGCGCCGGCGGTCAGATTTGGGATCGGTATAGGTCTCGTCCCAGTGGGCTCCGGAGGCCATCTGCAGCAGGTTGCGGATGCTGACCCCGTCATAGGCACCTCCTGCGAGTTCCGGCAGGTAGGTCGTGACGGGATCATCGATGCTCTTGATGTAGCCGTCCTTGATCGCCGCGCCGACGAGCGTCGAGCTGATGGATTTCGCCACCGACATCGACATCCAGCGGCTCGCCGAGCTGTTGCCGAGCTCGTAATCCTCGTAGGCGACCCGGCCGTCCTTCAGGACGAGAAGGCCCGCGACGCGGTTCAGCGAGAGATAGTCGAACAGGTCGATCGTCTTACCGCCCGACTCGAACTTGACGTCTTCGAGCTGTCGCTCGGCGCGCTCCAGCGGAACGACGCGGCCGCCGCGATCCACGGTGCGGGTCGGAAACAGCCGGTCGATGTTGCGGAAGGTATTGGCCTGCAGGTCCGGCGTCAGCCGCCCGTCATAGACCTGCCGCACCGTGCCGATCGCCGTGGGGCTGCCGTCCATGGCCCACGACGACTCCGTCGGCAGGACTCCGAGACAGCAGATCGCGAACAGGGCTGCCCATGTCGACACTTGCATCACCGCCACGCTCCCGAGGGTCTCACGCTCGCCGGCCCGCTGAGATCGGCTCAACCCCGACATAGGGGGCGATCGGCCTCGGTCAGCCGCGCCAGCGGCCTAGCCTGCCGGATGGAACGAGAAGAACGATCAAATTCCCGCCATTGATTGCTCGACAGCGCGCTTCTCGGCTCGACATTCATGCCGTTCGAAGTGAACCACTGGTGCGCGGAGCCTTGCCATGACCGACCCGACGATCGTGACCCCCGCCGCGGTTGGCGGTTCGAGCGCAACCGGAGGCCTCACCCGCCGGTCCGTCGTCGGCACGCTCGCCCTGGCATCGGTGGCCGGGTCGTCGACCCGTGTCCTTGCTGCGCAGGGCGATCCTTCGCTGCTCGACGCCACACGGTTGCAGGCCGCCTATGGGGAGCGGTCGCTGTCACCGGTCGAGGCGACGAAGGCCGTCTTCTCGCGGATCGAGGCGCTCAATCCCTCGATCAACGCGTTCATCGTCCTCGACCGCGACGGTGCTGTGAAAGCCGCGGAAGCCTCGGCTTTGCGTTGGCGGGAGGGCAAGGCGCTCGGGCCGCTCGACGGCGTACCGGTGACCGTCAAGGACAACATCCCCTGGGCCGGCCACCCGACACGCAAGGGCAGCCGCACCAGCGCGGATGGCCCGAGCCTCGAGAATGCCCCGGTGGTCTCGCGGCTCCTCGATGCGGGTGCGATCATCCTGGGCAAGACCTGCATGCCGGAATTCGGGTGGAAGGGCGTCGGCGACAGTCCTCTCACCGGCATTACCCGCAACCCGTGGAACACGCGGGTGACCACGGGCGGCTCGACGGCCGGCGGGGCCGCTTCGGCCGCGCTGAATCTCGGTCTCCTGCATATCGGGACCGACGGTGCCGGCTCGATCCGCATCCCGAGTTCCTTCTGCGGAGTGTTCGGAATCAAGCCGAGCCTCGGACGCATCCCCGCGGTTCCGGCGGCGGCGACGCTGCATCTCGGCCCGGTGAGCCGCAGCGTGCGCGACGCGGCCGCCCTGCTGCAGACCGTGGCCGGCCCCGATTCGCGCGACATGACGTCGGCGAATGGGCCGCTGCCGGATCTGCTCGGCACGCTCGACAAGGGCGTCAAGGATCTGCGTATCGCCTGGAGCCCGCGGCTCGGCTACGTGAAGAACCTCGACCCGGAGGTGGAGGCGATCACCGAGAAGGCAGCAAAAGCCTTCTCCGATCTCGGGGCGAAGGTCGAGCAGGCCGATCCGGGCTTTCCCGACCCCGCGCCGATCCTCGACCCGATCTGGCTGACCATTTGCTGGACGGCGGTGCGATCGGTCCCGGAAGCGAAATGGGGCGAACTCGACCCGGCCCTGCTGGCACTCGCGCTGAAGGGCCGGAACGTCTCGGCTGCCGATTACGGGACAGCGCTTGCGGCCCGTACCTCCCTCCACGCCGCCATGGGCCGCTTCAACCAGAAATTCGATCTTCTGCTCACGCCTACCCTGGCCTGCGCCGCTTTCGAGACAGGCCACAACACGCCACCGGACGGCCGCTTCGGTGACGATTGGCTGAACTGGGCGCCTTACACCTATCCGTTCAATCTCAGCTGGCATCCCGCTGCTTCGATGCCCTGTGGCTTCACCAAGGACGGTCGGCCGATCGGGCTGCAAATCGTCGGCCCGTATCTGCGTGAGGATCTCGTGCTGCGCGCGGCTCGCGCTTACGAGCAGGCCCATCCCTGGCCGTTCATCGACGTTCCCAGGAACGGATAGGCGCTGGCCGAAAGGCCAGGACGTTTCGGCTACGAGCACCTGTCGATCTCCGCCGGCATCCGCCTGAGGGCGGCAAGGAAGCCGCCGCCGCGAAAGCATCTGCGCCGACTCCGATGCCAATTGAAACGCGCTATCGTTCGCCGTCTAAAAACAAAATCCGATTTGCCGGCTGTCAAAACTGATCTCTTTAGCCGTCATGCAACTGTAAAACTCGCAAAGTACCCGTCAACGACTGTCGGAGGCGTGTCGAATAGGCTGCTGCACTACGGATCAACCGTGGGCACGGCTCGATGCTCGCCCATGGGGACTGCTGGCGAAGATGCGGGTTTTGATTGCGACAGACGCTTGGGCGCCGCAGGTGAACGGCGTGGTCCGGACGTTGACGTCGCTGCAGAAGAGCGCCGGCCGGGTCGGGATGGAGATCGTCTTCCTCTCGCCGGAAGGCTTCTCGACCTTTCCGGTGCCGAGCTATCCTGGCCTCAACCTCGCGATCCCTGACGGCGCGGAGATCGCGCGCCGGATCGAGGCGGCCCGGCCCGACGCGATCCACATCGCGACGGAAGGGTCGATCGGGCTCGCCGTGCGCTCCTACTGCATCAAGCACCGCCTGCCCTTCACGACGAGTTTCACCACGAAGTTCCCCGAATACATCGCCGCGCGCTTCTTCGTGCCGGCGACGTGGAGCTACTGGGTGCTGCGGCGCTTCCACGCCGCCGGCCGGGTCACGATGGCCTCGACGACCTCGCTGGTTCGGGAGTTGCGCGGACGCGGCTTCCGCAAGCTCGGCATCTGGAGCCGCGGCGTCGATACAGAACTGTTCACCCCGGGCAATGCAGCCCAGCTCGACCTGCCGCGGCCGATCTTTCTGAACGTCGGTCGCGTTGCGGTCGAAAAAAACCTCGAAGCCTTCCTGTCGCTCGATCTGCCCGGCTCCAAGGTGGTGATCGGCGCAGGGCCCCAGCTCGACGAACTGAAGGCCAAGTTCCCCGAGGCGCACTTCTTGGGTGAGCGGCACGGCTCCGACCTCGCCGCGCATATCGCGGCGGCGGATGTCTTCGTTTTCCCGAGCCTCACTGACACCTACGGCGTGGTCCAGCTCGAAGCGCTGGCCTGCGGCGTGCCGGTGGCGGCCTTCCCCGTGACGGGACCGCGCGACGTGATCGGGGATCACGATGTCGGCGTGCTCGACGAGGACCTGCGGGCCGCCTGCCTCGGCGCTCTGAAGGTCTCCCGCGAGGCCTGCCGCACCTTCGCGCTCGCCCGCTCCTGGGAGGCCAGCGCCCGTCAGTTCGCGCGCAACGTCTCTCGGGCGCGCATCCGCAAGCCGAAATGGTCGACCGCCGCGGCGACGGCCTGAATCAACACCCTGGTAGGAGCTACATCCATGGCAGGTAACGGCGCGGTCCCCACCGTCGACGACATGCGGACGGAAGGGGTCGCCAAGGCCTATGACCGTTGGGCCCCGATCTACGACCTCGTCTTCGGCAAGGTCTTCGCGCGCGGCCGCTCGGCGGCGATCGAAGCCGCGGAAAAGGTCGGCGGGCGCATCCTCGAAGTCGGCGTCGGCACCGGCATCTCGCTGCCGCAATACTCTTCGCGCAGCCGGCTCGTCGGCGTCGACCTCTCCGCGCCGATGCTGGAGAAGGCCCGCGAGCGGGTGAAGGAGCTGAACCTGCGCAACGTCGAACAGCTCGAGGTCATGGATGCCGAGCATCTTGGCTTCGCCGACGCCTCCTTCGACGTGGTGGTGGCGCAATACGTCGTCACCGCCGTGCCGAACCCGGAAGCTGCCCTCGACGAGTTCCTGCGGGTGGCGCGGCCGGGCGGCGAGATCGTCATTACGACCCGGATCGGTGCCGCTGGCGGTCTGCGCGGCGCCATCGAGTCGCTGCTCCAGCCGGTGGTGAACCGCCTCGGCTGGCGCACCGAGTTCTCCTGGGCCCGCTACCAGACCTGGATCGACCGCACCCCGGGCGTGAGCCTCCTCGAGCACCGGCCCCTGCCGCCGCTCGGCCATTTCTCGCTCATCCGTCTCCGCAAGGCGGACGCCTGAGCGACGCAACTCCGTCGCCGGACGAACCGGTGACGCAACACCTCAACTCCCATCGAGAGGAGATCAGATCTATGGGCGGCTATTTGGAAGCGTTGCGGGTGCAGCGCTGGGACGACCATCGCTACTACCACCACAGCCGGATCAATCAGGCGCTCCACCTGCTGAGCGCGCTGAGCTTCCTGCTCGCCTACATGATCGCCTTCAAGGACCCGGCCATCGCCGCGCTGATCGCCTGGCTCGTCTCGATGACCAGCCGCCAGGCCGGCCACTTCTTCTTCGAGCCCAAGGGCTACGACCACGTGAACCATGCCACGCACGACCACAAGGAAGAGATCAAGGTCGGCTACAATCTGCAGCGCAAGGTCGTGCTGATGGCGACCTGGGCGCTCTCGCCGTTCGTCTTCACGTTGAGCCCGTCGCTGTTCGGCCTGATCGAGCCGCATCAGACCACCGGCGAACTCGTGCGCCATATCGGCATGCTCTGGTTCGCGATCGGGATCGGCGGCCTGGTTTTCCGCGTGCTGCAGCTCTTCATCATCCGGGACGTCGAGACCGGGCTGGTCTGGGCCGCGAAGATCATCACTGACCCGTTCCACGACGTGAAGCTCTACTACAAGGCGCCGTTCTACCTGATGCAGGGCGAGCTGATCGACCACGGGCTGGCCGACGAGGTCGCCGAGGAAGCCGCACGCAGCGCCGCGCGGTAAGCCGAACGGGGTCCGGCCGAGCCTCTACTCGGCCGGGACCGGGCTGTGTCCGGCATGACTTTGGGCAGGGCTCTTGCGGTTGCGCCAGCCCCGCCAGCGCACGACGAGCATCTCGCGCAGCACGCGGCGGCGGATCGCCTTGTTGGTGGTCGCCGGGCCGGCCCACCAGCCATCGGCCTCCATGGCCCTAGCGCCGGCGACGAAATGCTCGGCGACGGCCGCGAAATCCGCGTCGGAATAATTCAGGCTGAAGATCATGCGTCCCGTGCCGACCCAGGACAGGGCCAGCCCCTCGAGGCGCAGATAATATTGCAGCAGCCAATTGTAGCGGGCGGGCCGGGTGTAGAGCACCGTCCAGATCGACGACATGTTGACGATGCGCAGCGGCAGGCCCTCGGCCTCCAGACGCCGGTTGAGTTCGGCCGCGCGCGCGTTCCAGCGTGTGTCGAGATCCCGGTAGAGCGTTTCCGTCTCCGGCGTCTCCAGCCGGCGCAGGAAGGCGTTCATCGCGCCCATCACGTAAGGGTGCGAGTTGAAGGTGCCGCGGGCGAAGCAGATGTCGCCGGGCCGGTCCGGGCGAAAGCGCTGCATCAGCGCATGGCGCCCGCAGAGCACGCCGATCGGCAGGCCTCCGCCGAGCGTCTTGCCGTAGGTGACGAGGTCGGCCTGGACTCCGAAATATTCCTGCGCGCCGCCGGGCGCGAGGCGGAAGCCGACGAAGACCTCGTCGAAGATCAGCACGATGCCGGCCTGCGTGCAGACCTCGCGCAGGCGCTTCAGCCAGGCCGTGTAAGCCTCGCGGTCGAAGGCGGCCTTGCGGCCGGAATCGACGAGGGAGCCGTCGGAGGGCGCGCCGATATTCGGGTGCATCGCCTGGATCGGGTTGACCAGCACGCAGGCGATGTCGCGGCGGATCGCCAGCACCTTCAGCGTCTGCTCGGACATGTCGGCCAGCGTCAGCGTGTCGTTGGCGGGCCGCGGGTTGCCGATGCCGGGCTGCACGTCGCCCCACCAGCCGTGATAGGCGCCGCAGAAGCGCACCAGCCGCCTTTTGCCGGTCTGGTACTGGGCGAGGCGCACGGCCTGCATCACGGCCTCGGTGCCCGACATGTGGAACGAGACCTCGTCGAGCCCCGAGATCGCCCGCAGCCGCCGGACGTTGTCGGCGACGACCGGGTGCAGGGCGCCGAGCACCGGACCGAGCGCCTCGACCTCGGCCGCGCCTTGCGCGATGCAGGCCCTGTAGGCATCCGTGCCGAGCACGTTGACGCCGTAGGAGCCGGTGAGGTCGTAGAAGCGATTGCCGTCGAGATCCGTCACCTCGACGCCCGACGCGCTCTGCATGAACGAGCCGGCCGAGAGGGTTTCGCGCACGATCCGGCTGAACTGGAACGGCACGCGGTAGCGCCCGATGAATTGCAGGTCGGAGATGCCGGCCTTGGTCTCGTCGGTCAGCGCCCGCGTCTTGGCGTAGCGCTCGCGGTAGAGGTCGCCGAGGCGCTGGAAGCCGGCTTGCCGCCGTGCCGCGACCTCGCCCGAGGCGCCGTCCGACGCAAAGAAGGCGGCGTCGGCATAATCGTAGAAGGGCAATTGCCCGGCGACCCGCTTCGCCATGCGGACATGACCCATCAGCGAGGGGTGCTTGGCCCGCGACAGGGCGAGGCGCTTGCGCCCCTTCAGACCGAGAACGGCCAAGGCCGCACCAGCAGCCGCGATGGTGATGGGTTCGAAGAGATCCATGCCGTCAGCGTGAACCAACGGCAGATCACGGAATGATGACGCTCCGCTCCACGCTCCTCGGGATCGCCCGCAACGAGGACCTGAACTTCCTTCTGACCAACCGGATTCCGCGCCGCTTCGCGACCCGGTTCGTCGGCTGGCTCAGCCAGATCGAGCAGCCGCTGGTGCGCGACGTCTCGATGTGGGCTTGGCGGCTGTTTTCCGATCTCGACCTCTCGGAGGCGAGGAAGACCCGCTTCACGAGCCTACACGACTGCTTCATCCGCGAATTGAAGCCTGGCGCGCGGCCGATCGATACGGATGCAGGCGTGATCGCCAGCCCCTGCGACGCCATCGTCGGCGCGCACGGTGCGATCGAGGGCACCAAACTATTCCAGGTGAAGGGCTTTCCCTACCGCCTGGAGGACCTGCTCGGCAGCGCGGAGGCGGCCGACGCCTATCGCGACGGCGTCTTCGTCACCCTGCGGCTGACGGCGAGCATGTATCACCGCTTCCATGCGCCCCATGACGGGCGCGTCGAGGAGGTGACCTATATCTCCGGCGACACCTGGAACGTGAACCCGATCGCCCTGAAGCGTGTCGAAAACCTCTTCTGCCGCAACGAGCGCGCCGCGATCCGTATGCGGCTCGACGCGACGGGCGAAGCCGTGACGCTGGTGGCCGTCGCTGCGATCCTGGTGGCGAGCGTGCGCCTGCGCTTCCTCGACACCACTCTCGACCTGCGCCGGGGCGGCCCGCGCACGATCCCCTGCGACGTGCGCGTCGCGAAGGGCGAGGAGCTGGGCTGGTTCCAGCACGGCTCGACCATCGTGATGCTGGCCCCGAAAGGCTACGCGCTTTGCCCCGAGCTGGCCGAGGGGCGCACGATCCGTATGGGCCAGAGGCTGCTGGAGCTGCCGGGGCGGTAGGGCGTCGCCGTTCAGGTCGGACGCGATCGGATCACCGTCATCGGCTCGGCAGCCTCGCTCATCCGGCAGTGGCGGCAGGCGTGCCCACCGCCTATCTCCCGGTGACGCATTCACCGGGACCACGATCTCCATGTCCGAACCCGCCGGCCGCCCGACGCCGATCCCATTGACCGTGCTCACGGGCTTCCTCGGCGCCGGCAAGACCACTTTACTGAACCGGCTGCTGCAGGACCCGGCGCTCTCGGACACTGTCGTGATCGTCAACGAGTTCGGCGAGATCGGGCTCGATCACCTGCTCGTCGAGACCCTCGACGAAGACATGATCCTGCTCGGCGCGGGCTGCCTCTGCTGCACCGTGCGTGGCGACCTGATCTCGGCGCTCGAAGATCTGCTGAGGAAGCGCGACAACAAGCGCATCAAGCCCTTCCGCCGCGTCGTGATCGAAACCACGGGCCTCGCCGACCCCGCGCCGATCCTGCACGCGCTGATCGCACATCCCTATCTGTCGATGCGCTTCCGGCTGCAGGGCGTCGTGACCGTGGTGGATGCGGTCAACGGCGCTTCGACGCTGGACGCCCATCCCGAGGCCGTCCGCCAGGCCGCCGTTGCCGACACGCTGGTGATGACCAAGGCGGACCTGCCTGGTGCGGAGCCCGAAGCTCTCACTGCGCGCCTGCGCGCGCTCAACCCCAATGCCCGGCTCGCCGGGCCGGACGTCGCCGCCGAGACCCTGCTCGGCGGATTGTTCGGGTTGGATGGGAAGAGCGCGGACGTCCGGGCCTGGCTCGGGGCGGAAGATGAGCGCGCGACGGGCCATGGGCATCACCATCACCATCACCATGGCTACGACCATCACGACGTGAACCGGCACGACGCCGCGATCCGAGCCTTTCACCTCGTCAGCGACACGCCCGTGCCGCGCCCGGCCTTCGAGATGTTCCTCGACCTGATCCGCTCGGCACACGGGCCGAAGCTGCTGCGGCTCAAGGGACTCGTCGCGATGGCCGACGATCCCGACCGGCCAGTGGTCGTGCACGGCGTCCAGCACGTCGTCCATACGCCGGTGACCCTCGAGGCCTGGCCCGACGGCGATCGCCGCTCACGGCTCGTCCTCATCGTGCGCGACCTGAATCCCTCCTTCGTCGAACGGATCTGGGACGCCTTCCTCGGCCGTCCCCGCATCGACGCCCCCGACGCGGCGGCGCTCACCGACAACCCGCTCGCCATTCCCAACGGTTGAGAACTGCGCGCTCACGCGGTGCAGCGTGACGCTTCGTCATGTCCTGAATCCGGAACACTTGGTTCGGCACCGTTCTTGAAACCTTAACCCCGTGCTCAACGGCAAACCGGCCTTCCGTCCCCGGACGGGACAACCGGTGCAGCGGATCAGGACGGGTCGATGCAACCACGTTTCACCATCATCCAGGGCGGCCTGCCCGAGACGGCCCCGCGGGCGGCCTCTCCGGAAGGTCATCCCTGGCTTTCCCTGGTGACCGACGAGACACCGATCGTGGACCTGCTCGCTCGCCGCGGATGGCGGGTGCTGCTTCGGCGTCCCTCCGAACTGCGGGATGCCGAGATCGAAGAATGGCGCGCCCTCGCCGCGCGCCGCACCGGGCTCGACCCCTTCTCGGATCCCGACTTTCTGGTGACGGCGGCGCTGCACTTGCCGCTCGGCAATACCGGCGGCGTCGCTTTCGCGATGGCCTTCGCAACCGGCGAGAACGGGATCGAACGCCTGCGCGGCGTCATCCCGCTTGCCCTCCCGAATCCGATCTGGGGAGGTTCGGCCGTCTCCCTGTGGCAGGCGCCGCTTCGCCCCCGCCCGGTCGAGCCGGTCTTCGACGACGGGGCCGCCGGGGATGCGGTCGAGGCGGTGCTCGGACATCTCGCGCGAACCAAGCCAAGTGCCGCCTTGCGGCTGTCGAGCCTCGATGCCTCGGGCGATCTCGTCACCGCGCTTCGGGCCGAAGCGCGGCTCCGGGTCGAGACGCGTCAGGCGCCGGCCGCGATCCCGGAGGCCCAGTTCGTGACGCTGGCAAGCCGCGAGACCGTCTCGTGCGCCGAGCGGATCACCGGAGCCGACGCGATCCGCGACGCCGTCGAGCGCTTCCTGTTGTTGGACGCCCAGCGCTCGCGCCGCCCTATCCTGCCCGACCCCGCTGCCGCCTCCACCCTGCGTGTCGTGTCTCGCCTCTTCGCCCGCCGCGGCCTCATCGAGGTCGAGTTGAACTCTGCCTGGGGCGACGTCGTCTCCGGCGCGATCCGTCTCGGCCGTGAAGGCGAACGCGTGATCTGGCGCTCCGTCAACCTGGACGAGGCCGGGCCGGCGCAACCGCGCACGGTGGACATCGAGGTCTCTCTCCCGGAGCCGGTGGCGCCCGCAGGCGCAGTGGGCCTGGCCTGATCGATCCGAAATCCCGGCGGCATCGCACTATTTGTGCGAATGCATACGGTTTTCGATTGTGGGCACATTAAGCTCTGCTAAGCTGAATTCATCATTCGATGCGCGTGGTGGGACGTATCGTGGGAGAGCAAAGCGATGATGCTGCTGTGCGCGGGCTGTGCGGCGGTGATGGCTCTGTGTATCGCGGCGACCTTCGTGGCTCTTAATCTCTGATGGCACCGTACCCGCCCTAACCGCATCGGGCCGGCATTTTCACGGCGAGGATCTGATCTCCTCGCCGGCCGGCGCAGACTGTTTCAGTCAGCATGAAATGCTGCGCCGCTGCCATCCGATCTGGCGCGTGACCGATCACTCTCCGCTCACACCTGGGCATCGGTGACGAACGTCTGACACTTTGTTTTCAGGTGCCGCACTAGAAACGCCGGCTTCACTTTCAGAACTCAGCAGAATGACATGAAAAGGCGCGTCGGAGTGTTGGCCGTGATCGCCGGAGCTGTATCGACAGCGATCCTGGCGTTTCCGAAGAGTGCAGCCGCCCAGACGGATGCAAGCCCGTACGGCTTCTCGGTACGGGTGTCGCTCTCGCCGAAGGCATTGCAGAAGCTGACGGCCATGTCCGAAAGCGTGAACGTCAAGTCGTTCTACTATGGAAAATCGGCCAAGAAGCCGACCCGCGCCGATATCAAGCGCGCACGTGAGGAGGGTCGGGAGCCCGATCAGATCGAGATCGTCGGTGACGTCGTCACGCTGCCTGCCGCGGGCGGCCTCGCCGAAATCCCTGGCCGAAATCTCGATGCTGCCGAGATCGCGGCCGTGGGCCGCAATCTCCTCAAGGTGAACCTCAACGTCTTCTCGGCGCGTAAGGCCGTGCAAGACAACCTACTCGATTGCGACCTCTTCGATGACGATCTCGAGCTCGCCAGGGCAAAACCCATCGCCATCGGGTGTCGTCTGATCGGCGAACAGTGAGACGGACCCGCGATAGCGGCGAGGAGCGTTGCGTGTGCGCTCGACCGCAATATCCGGTCCGGCACCCCCTGCGACCTCGGAGACCATCGTAATCCTGCAGATCGTTCGCATGTGACGAGCGTCACTCGCCCCCTGTCGACCAGATGCCGCGTTACTTCATCGACCTGCACGACGGCGCGAATTTCGTGAAGGACAAAGTCGGTTTCGACGTGCCCGACGTCGATGCCGTGCGTGCGCGCCTGCTCGGCGTGGTGGCCCGCTACGCCCGGGATCTCAGCGCCGACGAGGATCGGCAGGATCTGTTCGTGATCGTCCGGGACGAGGCCGACCGCATCCTGTTTCGCGCGCACCTGTCGCTCGACTTCGACCGGCTCGAGAGCGCCTGACGCCAGCCCCGCGCGAACCGTCACCCCGTGGGGCATGTGGATTATGCGGATAGCGCTGCTGCAGGTCCGCGCACCTGTCCGGCCGTTCAGGTTCGATCCCCGATAGTGCTTGCAGGCACGGCGGTTGGGGGAGTGGGAGAGATGTCCGGACACGAGGCTCGGCGGCAGGGGCTCAAGGATGTTGCCGCGATGGTCGGCACCCTGACGGAGCGGATGATGACCGCCTACGTCGTCGGCTCCCGTCCGAGCGAGCAGGAAGTGATGGCGTTCTGCCAGGGCGTGCTGCTCCTCGAGGAGCACCGGGTTGCTCTGCCGTGCTTCGCCGAGGACGTCATCAAGCGGCTCCAGGCGCAGGAGGCCGCGCGCGCTCCGCTGCCGCCGGCCCCGCAGCCCGCTCCGCCGACGCGCGGTCCCTCGCTGCTCGAGCGTATGCTGTCGCCGTTCAGGCAGCTGCGCGTGGCGTGATCGGAAGGCGGCAGAGAGTCATCGCAGCGGGCCGAACTGTGCCTGCGCTGCATGGATGCCGAACGAACGGGCCTGCCCCTCGTCCACGCTGCTTGACGCGCGTGAACTTCTCCCGCAATCGGACGTTGCCGGTACGTCTGCGTCAGTGACGCTGCGCGCGGGCTCCACAGGACCATCGAACCCCATGCCAGACGACAGTAGTCGATCGACCACGCCGCCCGTGGCCGTCCGCGTCAAGCGCGCCTGATCCTCTGGTCCGGCTCGCCCGCGACCGGCCCTGGCGGCTGGTCGGAACGAGGTGAGCCATGAACGCTTCAAACATCCTGCCACGCGGGAGAGGTCGCCGTGAGGCCGAGCCGGCACGGGATCATTCCGTGCTGATCGTCGTCATCCTGATGATGACGCTCGTCTTCGCCCCGGTGATCGGTTTCCATCTGGCCATGCCGGCATCCGACACCCACGACCAGGTGGCGCCGTCGACGAACCTCGTCGTCGCCGCGCCGACGAAGGAGCCCGGCTGAGTTCGGCTCGGATCCTTCGGTCGTCTCACGTCGCTCGAAGCGCGGCAGCCGGTCAGGCCGCCGCGTCTCGTCTTGCGCCCGACTGCCTCAGCGGTCGCCGACGCCGGCCAGCAGCTTCTCGATCTGCGCCATGCCGTTCTCGCGGGCCTTGGCCTCGGAGTGGTGGTTGCGGTCGGATCGCTGGGCCATCTTGCCGTGCTTGCGGATCGCCCACTGATAGGAGCCTCCGTCGGCCTTCGGCGGGATGATCTCGAGGGTGTAGGGGTAGGTCTCGTTGTCGCTCATGCGGGTTCCATGGCACGGCGGCGCTCCGGAACCAAGCCGGAACGCGTGGTTCCGAGCAGAGAACCGCTGAATGCTCCACCTGTCCCGAGGCCATGATGGTGGGGCCGGGGGCGATCATACCGATCCCGACGATCATCGTCCGGTTGATCGTCTCACTGCTCACGTGTCGTCCCCCTCCCCAAGACGGCATGAGCATGATGGCCTTCGCGGAATGCTTTCCCCCGCGCGAGGACAGCAGTCGCGGTGAGCGCAGTCGGCGACGCTCGCAATGAGGGGCTGTCGGACCGAGCCCAGGCGACCGCTCGCGAGCCCGCATCGACGCGCGACCCGCGACAAGACCGCGCTCAACCCCGGCGTTAGCCCGCCGTAAACCTCGATTTGGAAAGATCGCTCGTGGTTGCGCCTGTCCGGCGATCGCCCGAGGAGGCCCGTTCGTGGCAGGATTCCCGCGTTTCGCGCGGCTGGCACCCGTCTCGGCCCTGGCGGTGTTCGCGCTCGCCTCGTGCGGCCCGGATTCCGACGGGCCACCGCCGCCGCTGGTGCGCAGCTTCGTCGTGGCCGCCGCCGGAACCGGCGCGCAGAGCTTTACCGGCGTTGTGCGCGCGCGGATCGAGAGCGCGCTCGGCTTTCGCGTTGCCGGCAAGATCTCCGAGCGACTGGTCGACCCCGGAGAGCGCGTGCGGCGCGGCCAGCCGCTGATGCGGCTCGATCATGCCGATTTCACCCTGGCGTTGCAGTCGGCCAAGGCAACGGTCGACGCGGCTCGCGCCCAGATGGTCAAGACGGCCGCCGACGAGAAGCGGAGCCGCAAGCTCGCGACCGAGGGTTGGGTTTCCATCGCGGCCTACGATCAGACCAAGGCCGCGGCCGATGCCGCCGCGGCACAGTTCGCGGCGGCGGAAGCGCAGGCCGGCCAGGTCGGCAATCAGGCCGGCTATGCCGAATTGCAGGCCGATGCCGACGGAGTCGTTCTCGAAGTGCCCGCCGAGCCCGGACAGGTCGTCGGGGCGGGCCAGACCGTGGTGCGGCTCGCCCGCGACGGGGCCCGCGAGGCTGAAGTCTTCCTGCCAGAAGGCGCCGAGCGGATGGCACAGGCCGATGCGACGGCCGCGCTCTATGCCGGGCGCGATGCCGCCTTTCCCGCGCATCTGCGCGAGCTCTCGGCCATGGCGGACCCAGCCACCCGCACCTATCGCGCCCGCTACGTGCTGGAGGGGGCCGGCGAATCCGCGCCTCTCGGCGCCACCATCACCATCAAGCTCAAGCCGAGCCTGCGCGGCAACGACGCGAGCTTCGCGGTGCCCCTGGGCGCGATCTTCGACAGCGGCGATGGCCCCTCGGTCTGGAAGATCGATCCGGCCCAACACACCGTCTCGGCCCAGCCGGTGCTCGTGACGCGCATGCGCGAGGAAAGCGCCGACGTCGCCTTCGGGCTCAGCGAGGGCGATCGCATCGTCGCGCTCGGCGCACATCTGCTGAAGGGCGGCCAGCAGGTGCGCGTCGCGGCGGACCGTGTGGCGGCGGCGGCGCCATGAACGGCTTCAACCTCTCGGCCTTCGCCGTCCGCGAGCGCGCGATCACACTGTTCCTGATCATCGCGACGATCGGCGCGGGGCTCTTCGCCTTCGTGAAGCTCGGCCGTGCGGAAGACCCTTCCTTCACCGTGAAGACGATCGTCGTCTCCGCCGCCTGGCCGGGCGCCACGGCCGAGGAAATGCAGCGGCAGGTCGCCGACCCCCTGGAGAAAAGGCTGCAGGAACTGACCTGGTACGACCGCGTCGAGACGACCTCGCGCCCCGGCATCGTGATGATGAAGCTGAACCTCAAGGACGGCACGCCGGCCCATGAGGTTCCCGACCAGTTCTACCAGGCCCGCAAGAAGCTCGGGGACCAGGCCAGCGCCCTGCCCCGCGGTGTCGTCGGCCCCTTCGTCAACGACGAGTTTTCCGACGTCTACTTCTCGCTTTACGCGCTTCAGGCGCGGGACATGCCGCACCGGCATCTCGTGGTGCAGGCGGAGGAGCTGCGGCAAAGGCTCCTGCGGGTGCCCGGCGTCGGCAAGGTCAACATTCTGGGCGAGCAGGCCCAGCGGATTTATGTCGAGATCTCCTACCAGCGCCTCGCGACGCTCGGCATCAGCGGGCAGGCCCTGTTCGCGGCCATCGCCGCGCAGAACGACCTGACGCCCGGCGGCTTCGTCGAGACGGCCGGTCCGCGTACCTATCTGCGCCTCGACGGGGCGCTCGAAGGCATCGAGGCGGTGAAGGCCATCCCGGTTGCCGCCGGCGGACGCAGCTTGAAGCTCGGCGACGTCGCCGACGTCACGCGTGGCTACGAGGATCCGAAGAGCTTCCTGATCCGCAATGACGGCGAGCCGGCCCTGCTGCTCGGCCTCGTGATGAAGCCTCAGACCAACGGCCTTACCCTCGGCGCGGCACTCTCGAAGGAAGAGGCGGCGATCCGTTCAGGCCTGCCGGCCGGCCTGACATTCGAAAAAATCTCCGATCAGGCCAAGGTGATCGACGAGTCGATCGACGAGTTCATGGTGAAGTTCTTCACCGCGCTGGCAGTCGTCGTCGGCGTGAGCCTGCTGACGCTCGGTTTGCGCGTCGGCATCGTCGTGGCGCTCGCCGTGCCGCTGACGCTTTCGGCCGTCTTCGTGGTGATGATGGCGACCGGCCGCGACTTCGACCGGATCACGCTCGGCGCGCTGATCCTGTCGCTGGGCCTGCTTGTCGATGACGCCATCATCGCCATCGAGATGATGGTGGTGCGGATGCAGGAAGGTGCCGACCGGATCAGCGCCGCGACCCATGTCTGGGGCACCACTGCGCTGCCGATGCTGTCGGGAACCATCATCACCATCGCCGGCTTCCTGCCGGTCGGCTTCGCGCATTCAACCGCTGGAGAATATGCCGGCAACATCTTCTGGGTCGTGGCGTTTTCGCTGATCGTCTCGTGGATCGTGGCGGTGACCTTCACGCCCTATCTCGGTGTGAAGCTGCTGCCGCAGATCGCCAAGGTCGAGGGCGGCCACGACGCGATCTACGCGACGAAGCACTACGAGCGCCTGCGCCGGCTGGTGCGCCTCTGCGTCGACCGCAAGCGGGTCGTTGCGGGCGCGACGCTCGGTCTTTTCCTCGTCGCGGCGGCGGGCGCGGGGCTCGTCGAGCAGCAGTTCTTCCCGAATTCCGACCGGCCGGAGCTGATCGTCGAGGTCAACCTGCCGCCGGGCACGGCCTTCGACGTCACCGATGCCTCGGTGAAGCGGATCGAGGATGCGCTGCGGGCCGAGCCCGAGGCCAAGATCGTCACGGCCTATGTCGGCCAAGGCCTGCCGCGCTTCATCCTGCCGCTCGATCCCGAACTGCCCGACCCTGCCTTCGCGCAGATCGTCGTGCTCACCGAGAATAGCCACGCCCGCGACGCCCTCAAGCTCAAGGCGCGGCGCATGGTCGAGAACGGGATGTTCCCGGAAGCGCGAGTCCGGGTCACGCAGTTCGTGTTCGGGCCGCCGGTGCGCTATCCTGTCCTCTTCCGCGTGATCGGCCCGGATCTCGACGAGCTGCGCAAGATCGCAGCGCGGGTGCGCGACGTCGTCGCCGCCAATCCCGACATGCGCCTCACCCATCTCGACTGGGGCGACAAGACGCCGAACCTGCGCCTCGCCTTCGACCAGGAGCGCCTGCGCCTGATCGGCCTGAACCCGCGCGACGCCGCGACCCAGCTCCAGACCATGCTGAACGGCGCCCCCGCCACGCAGGTCCGCGAGAACCTGCGCCCAGTCGACGTGGTCGTGCGCAGCCCCTCCTCCGAGCGCCGGACGCTGGGCTCGCTCGGCAGCATGACCCTGGTGACGAGCGACGGAAAGGCCGTCCCGCTCTCCCAGGTCGCCCGTCTCGTCAGCAATACCGAGGATGCCGTCCTGAAGCGCTACGACCGCGAGCCCTGCATCGCCGTTGAGGGCGACGTCCGCGACGGCCGGCAGCCGCCGGACGTCACCGCGGCCATCCTGCCCAAGCTCGCCGCGATCAAGTCCAGCCTGCCGCCGGGCTACCGCATCGATACCGGCGGTTCGGTCGAGGACAGCGCCAAGGCTCAGGAGGCGCTCGCCGCCGTGTTCCCCCTGATGCTGATCGTGACGCTCGCCGTGATCATGTTCCAGGTGCGCTCGTTCTCGACCATGTTCATGGTGCTCGCCACGGCCCCGCTCGGCCTCTGCGGCGCGGTGCCGACGCTTCTCGTCTTCGGGCAAGCCTTTGGATTCAATGCGATTCTCGGGCTGATCGGATTGTCCGGCATCCTGATGCGCAACACCCTGATCCTCGTCGACCAGATCGACCGCGAGAAGGCGGCCGGCCTCTCCGACTACGACGCCATCGTCGAAGCCACCGTGCGCCGGGCGCGTCCCGTGATCCTCACGGCGCTCGCCGCGATGCTCGCCTTCATCCCCCTCACCCACTCCGTGTTCTGGGGCGCGCTAGCCTATGTGCTGATTGGCGGTGTCGGCGTCGGCACCGTACTGACGCTGCTCTTCCTGCCGGCGCTCTATGCTCTGTGGTTCCGGGTAAAGGCGCCGCTGCGGGTCACGACGCGCAAGGCGTGGCTGGCAGCCGAGCCACTCGCAGCCTGAGGCGCACGAAACCCTCGCTAGAGAGTTCGAAGCAGATTTCTTGCCCACGAACGCAATTGAAACGAACCGATAACCCTAAAAATCTGTTCGTCGATTTTTACAAATCGAAACCATTTCCTGAAGTCATCCATTAATCGCGTTCGGAGTCGCCGCCGTTAGGCCTCTGAGAATTAAGTCAAAAGCAATTCGCGCCCGCAAAACTCTTTGCATTACGCGCAAACACAAGCGCGACAGGCGGGCATGACATGAGCATCAACGGCAAGAGCGACGTGATGGGATCCGGCCTCAGCGGCAGCGCCCGCGATTTCCGGGTTCCGTCGGGTCCCGACCTGCTGGCGCGCGGTGACGGCTTCTTCGCCTGGCAGGAAGGCCGGCGCCAGAACGGATACTGGCCGTTCTCGCGCTCCACGGAGACCCGCCCCGGCACCGCCTGCAAGGCGCGCGACGACCGCGGCAACCCGCTCGAAGGCATCAACTTCTCCTCGCAGGACTACCTCAGCCTCGCCTCCCATCCGGAGATCTCGGCGGTCGCTACCGACGCGGTCCAGCGCTTCGGAGTCCACAGCGCCGGCTCGGCCGTTCTCGTTGGCAACACCGCAAGCTCCGTTGCCCTGGAGCGAAAGATTGCCGATTTCCTCCAAATGGAAGAGGTCGTCCTCTATCCGACCGGGTGGGCCGCCGGTTACGGCGTGATCCGCGGGCTGGTGCGCTCGGCCGATCACATCGTCATGGACGCGCTCGCTCATACCTGCCTGCAGGAAGGCGCCAACGCCTCCACGCAGAACATCTCGCTGTTCCGCCATCTCGACGTCGAGCATTGCCGCGCGAAGTTGGAAGGAATCCGCGCCCGAGACACGCAGAACGGCATCATGGTCATCACCGAGGGGCTGTTCTCGATGGACTCGGACACGCCCGACCTCGCGGCGATGCAGGCGCTGTGCGACGAGTTCGGCGCAACCCTGATGGTCGACGTCGCCCACGATCTCGGCGCGCTGGGAGCCGAGGGTCGCGGCCATATCGGCATCCAGAACATGCTCGGCAAGGTCGATCTGGTGATGGGCTCGTTCTCCAAGACCTTCGCCTCGAATGGCGGCTTCGTCGCCACCAACCGTCGCGAGATCAAGGAATACCTGCGCTACTACAGCCCCTCGACGACCTTCTCGAACGCTCTCTCGCCGGTGCAGACTGCCGTGATCGGCAAGGCCTTCGACATCGTCGCCTCGGCCGAGGGCAAGACCCTGCGCGAGCAGTTGATGCGCAACGTCGTCAGCCTGCGCACGCAGTTCGCGGAAGTGGGCCTCGACGTTTACGGAGACCCGTCAGCCATCGTTTGCGCCAAGGTCGGCCGCGAGAGCATCGCCCGCATGGTGAGCCGCCGCCTGCCGAAGCTCGGCCTGCTTGCCAACCTCGTCGAGTATCCGGCCGTCGCCAAGGGCGCCGCACGGTTCCGTCTCCAGGTCATGGCGGGCCACTCGGAGGAGAACATTCGTCACGCGGTGAAGTCCATCAAACTTGCGGTGGACGAAGCCCGGATCATGGCAGCGGTCCAGGAATCGCGCTCGCAGACGCTGGCAATGGCGGCCTGACGCACCGAGCCCTGATGATCGGCGCGATTTCCGGCTATATCCGCGCGGGTGATCGCCGCTCAGTCCCGAAACTTCCTCGACGTCTCTCGCTCGGTCCTCGGCCGGCCTTGGCGCGAGCGCTGCACCGATCCGTCGCTGCACGCGCTCGCCGCGACGATGACGCAGGCGCACGGGTTGCCGGATCTGCTCGCGCGCATTCTCGCCTCGCGCGGCGTGCGGCCGGATCAGGCTGAAAAATTCCTAGCGCCGAAACTCCGCGACCTGATGCCGGACCCGGCGGTCCTGCTCGACATGGAAGCCGCCGCCGACCGGCTTGCCCGTGCTGTCACCACCCGTGAGCCCGTCGCGATCTTCGGCGATTATGACGTCGACGGCGCGGCGAGCGCTGCGCTCCTCGCAGGCTATCTGCGTGAGTTCGACGTGCCCGTGCAGGTCTGGATTCCAGACCGCATCACAGAGGGCTACGGGCCCAACGTCGCGGCGGTGACGAGCCTCGCCGAGAGTGGCGCGCGCCTCCTCGTCTGTGTCGATTGCGGCACGGCCGGCCACGCACCGCTGGAAGCAGCGAAAGCACTCGGCCTCGACGCAATCGTACTCGACCATCACGTAGCGACCGAGCATTTGCCGCCGGCGGTGGCCCTGGTGAACCCGAACCGTCTCGATGATCTCTCGGGTCTCGGCCATCTCTGTGCGGCAGGCGTGGTCTTTCTCACCCTCGTCGCCTTGAACCGGCGCCTGCGCGGTCTCGGCACCCTTGCGGCCCATGGCGAACCCGCGCTTACCGACGCGCTTGATCTCGTGGCTCTCGCCACCGTCGCCGACGTGGTGCCCCTCCTCGGCCTCAACCGTGCTTTCGTCGTCCAGGGCCTCGCCGTGATGCGCGGCCGCGGCCGCCCGGGCCTCGCCGCTCTCCTCGATGCGGCTGGCCTCAGCGAGCCACCCGAGGCGTGGCATCTCGGCTTCCTCGTCGGCCCGCGCATCAATGCCGGAGGCCGCATCGGCGATTCCGGCCTCGGCACGCGGCTACTAAGCACCAACGATCCTCTAGAAGCCGCCCGCATCGCCGCCGAGCTCGACCGCCTCAATCGCGAGCGGCAGACCATCGAGGCGCTCGCCGTCGAGGAGGCCGAGGCCGCGATGGACCGCGACCTTGCGGGCGACCCCGACCGTCCGGTGCTCGTCACCGGCTCGCCCGAATGGCATCCGGGTATCGTCGGGCTGATCGCGGCTCGCCTGAAAGAGCGCTTCGGCCGTCCGGCCTTCGCTTTCGCAGTGAAGCCCGACGGCACCGCAACCGGCTCTGGCCGCTCGATCCTCGGCGCCGATCTCGGCCGCGCCGTCCACGGGGCAGTGGAAGCCGGGATTGCCGTGAAAGGTGGTGGCCACGCCATGGCGGCCGGCGTCACCCTACCCGCTTCGGATCTGGTGCCGTTTGCCGAGTATCTCGGGACAGCACTTGGCTCTGCCGTGGCCGAGGCGCGCGAGGCCGAGGCGCTGTTAATCGACGGCGCGGTCAGCGCTGGGGGCGCCACGGCCGAACTCGTAAAGACCATCCAGCGCGCCGGCCCCTTCGGTCAGGGCGCTCCGGAGCCCGTGCTGGCGCTTCCGCGCCATCGGATCGTTGATGCAGCGGTGGTCGGCAATGGTCACGTCCGCGCCCGCCTGCGCAGCCGCGACGGACAGGCCGTCGGCGCCATCGCCTTCCGTGTCGCGCAAGGGCCGCTCGGCGCGGCCTTGCTCAAGGGCGTCGGCACCGAGTTCCACGTCGCCGGCACGCTGTCGGTCGATCGCTGGCGTGGAGCGGAGCGCGCGCAGTTCCGCATCTGCGATCTTGCTGCGCCGGAGTGACACCGTCTGCCGTGTCGTCGTGCGGCCACGCGATCCTGTTGACACCCGTCCGGGGCCTCACCATAAGGACGCCCTGTCGAGACCGCCGGTCCATTCTATGGCTGGCGGTCCTGCGGTTTGGGGGAATGTCCCGAGCGGCAAAGGGGGCGGACTGTAAATCCGCTGCGTAAGCTTCGTAGGTTCGAGTCCTACTTCCCCCACCAAACCAGCCCGGCCGGTGCCTTCTCAACGCTCCGGCGCCATGCTATCCGGCGCCCAATGCGGGTGTAGCTCAATGGTAGAGCAGCAGCCTTCCAAGCTGAATACCCGGGTTCGATTCCCGGTACCCGCTCCATCTAAACTTCCCAAGACTCTAGAACGACTTGGGCGATGAATCTGACGCGTTGAACGAAGACTCCGGCGTCGCGTCATACAACGGCTGTACAACGGTCTCACTCTCTCGAATCGCATTCCTTCCATCCTCTCACGATGCCGTGAGCGCATGCGATGATGGTTTTCGAAGCCATTCCTTCATGAAGGACCGGGCAAGGCGCTTCGGTCCGACAGGGACCACAGCGCCGATCGGGGCCGCGACGGGGCTCGGCTAGTCCGTGAGGCCTGACGGCGCTCCTCACCTAGCCTGTGCGCAACGGTTCCCGTTCCTTCCGTTGCTGCGCATGCCGGAGGCGCTGCGAGAGCTCGTCTGCCGTGCCTGCCGAGCGAGGAAGCGACCACGCGGCCGGCACCAGAAGTTCGGTCTTTGCCGCGGCCCGACGGCAACTCTTGCTGCCGGATCGGCCCCGGCGTCCGCTCGCGCCAGTCACCACTCGACACGCATCCGCTGCGCGCGCAAGCTCGACCATGCCGGCGGCGTCGGGCCAGGCGACCGCTCGGATCGTCGGTGTTAAGCTTGTGTCGTCTGTTTCCATCCGTCGCGGCGTCAGTCGATGCGCCGGACTCGCACCGCCCTTGTCATGCCCTCCACGACCCCTCGACAGGAAGAGGGCAGCAACATTGCGTGAAAGAGTGTTGGCCATCCACTGGGGGAGAGTGCGTCGTTCAGGTTTGCGGAACGGCCCGCACACGCTCGATCAGTTCGTGGATGTCGAATTCGAGAGCTTCTGCGAGGGCTAGAAGCTCCACGAGATCGATCCTGCGGCTGCCGCCTTCCATGACGGCGACCGTCGACTGATATCGGCCGAGACGGACGGCCAGCTCCGACTGAGTAATGCCGGACCTTTCGCGATATTCCACGAGTGTGTCGACCAGTTTCCTATGGCGGCCGCTGTGCAAGGTCTTAGGCATTGCCCCGTCGTCGGTCGAATGAAGGCCGACGCGCCGACTAAGCTGATTTCTAGATAATATGAAAATATGATAATCGTATAAATCGCGTCGGCCTCGTGCCGCTGAGAGGTCCGATGACGACTTGGTTCACATCAGATCATCATTTCGGTCACGCAAACATCATTGGGCACTGTGCGCGGCCTTTTGCAGGCCAGCAGCAGATGGACGACGAACTGGTGAGAAGATGGAACTCCGTCGTCGGTCCGGACGACGAAGTCTGGCACCTCGGCGATTTCGCTTATCGATGTGGCCCGAACAGGTTGCTCGATATCTTCTCCCGTCTGCAGGGGCGGGCCATCCACCTCGTATCTGGCAATCACGATCGGAAGCATACCCTCGCGCTTCCTTGGGCATCGATACAGCAGTACGCTGAACTGCAGGTCGAAGGGCAGGCGATCGTGCTGTTCCACTATGCGCTTCGAGTTTGGAATCGGTGCCATCACGGCGCGTGGAACCTATACGGTCATAGTCACGGCCGCCTGAACGGTTCCAGCACTTCCTGCGACGTTGGAGTGGATGCATGGAGCTACACCCCGGCCTCGCTCGAGCAGATTGCGGAGCGGTTAAAGAAGGGCGGCGACGTCGTAAGCTGATCATTGGAAAAATAGGTCATGGCCTCCAGTCTGTAAGGCTAAGAATATTGCCGCCTAGTTTCTGGAAGGCGCGCTGTCGACAAGAAAATACGATGATCTGTTGCTCCCGAGACTGTCGATGAAGGGCGTCGAACATCTTCTCGATGCGATCGTCGTCGGAATAGGCGAGCGTGTCGTCGAGGATGACGGGGCCGGCCGGCCGTCGCGAGCAAGTCGACGTGCGAAGGCGAGCCGCGTCAGCACGGAAAGCTGCTCGCGCATGCCACCGCTCAGGCGATCGATTTCCTCGTCTTGGCCGTTCCGCCGGATCGTGTGGGGCTGGAGGGTCCTATCGTCGAAGGTGATCGATGCGTGGTCAAAGAGCCGCCCGAGTAGTGGCTTCCGTGATCCGCGCCAACCTCCAGGCCGAACTCCCAGTCTACGGGTTCACGTCGGAGCTTGACCAAGACATCGCGGACCTTCGGAGTGGTCGACGCAGTGTCCTGCGGCGCCGACGGCGCTCTCGAAACGGCGAGCTGCCTGACGAGGCCCTTGGCCCCACGGCCCTCGCCATTGCAGACACCTTGATGTCCACAATCAACGAACGGTAGCAGCCTTTAGACAACCACCGTGGTTCCCTGAACACCATCGCTGCCGCGAAGGTGCTGTTCTCCATCGACGGCAGCAAATCTCATTCGTCTTTTCGGAAGCGGTCGGACTATCAGTCACCCGATCTACTCGTAGGGCTCTCCCCCATCGATAGCCTGGAAGCAGACGTTTCCAGGGTCGGCAATGGATTAAGAACGCCCGGCGCGAAGACGTCTGCTTCTTACGACTGGCACTCGGAAGCGGACCGTCGCAAAACCACCCATGCCAACCGTGCCGCTTCCGACCCGGTCCGGCCAAACACGCGCGGTTACGCAGCCGCCTTTGCCGCGACTGCAATCTACAACCCGTCGTTTCATCCGGGCCCCCGACTCAATCACGGCCTGTCGAGTGTTGGCTGCCCCGAGTGCCTGATCGTCGACATCCCGCGGGACGCCTCGATCAACGACCGAATGCGGGCGGCCAGCATGTCGACCGCGAAAGGTTTCGACATCACGGCCATGCCCGGCGCGAGATGACCGTTTCCGACCGCGGAGTTTTCGGCGTAGCCGGTGATGAACAGGACCTTGAGGTTTGGGCGGGTAACGCGGGCCGCGTCGGCCATCTGGCGTCCGTTCATGCCGCCGGGCAGTCCGACGTCGGTCACGAGTAGATCGATGCGTGTGTCCGACTGCAGCAACTTCAGACCGGCTACGCTGTCGCCAGCCTCGATCGCGGTGTAGCCGAGGTCTTCCAGAACATCAGTCACGAGCATCCGTACCGTCGGCTCGTCGTCGACGACCAGCACCGTCTCGCCTTGCTCGGAGCGGGGCAACGGATTCGCCAGGGCGTCCTCGCTCTCGTCGGGCACGGCGCCGTAGTAGCGCGGCAGGTAGATCGAGACGGTCGTGCCGTTGCCGACCTCGGAGTAGATCCGGACCTGTCCGCCGGACTGCTGGGCGAACCCGTAGATCATCGAAAGGCCGAGGCCGGTCCCCTCGCCGAGCGGCTTGGTTGTGAAGAACGGCTCGAACACGTGTTCGATCACCTCAGGCGGCATTCCCGTGCCGGTGTCGGTCACGCTCAGGACGAGGTACTGGCCTTCCGGCATGCCCTGCTGTCGGGCCGCTCGCTCGTCCAGCCACTTGTTGGCCGTCTCGACGGTGATGCGGCCGCCGTCGGGCATGGCGTCTCGCGCGTTGATGCAGAGGTTCAGCAACGCATTCTCGAGCTGGGATGGATCGACCAGGGCCGGCCATACGCCCGACGCGCCGACCACCTCGATGGTTATGGCGGGTCCGACTGTCCGCTGGATCATCTCCTGCATGTCGACGGCGAGGCGATTGGCGTCCGTCGGCCTAGGGTCGAGGGTTTGGCGACGCGAGAACGCGAGTAGGCGGTGGGTCAACGCAGCGGCGCGCTTCGACGCTCCCTGGGCTGCGGCCATGTAGCGCTCGACATCGTTGAAACGCCCCTGCTGCAGCCGCGTCTGCATCAGCTCCAACGATCCGGAGATGCCGGCGAGCAGGTTGTTGAAGTCGTGCGCGAGACCACCGGTCAGCTGCCCGACAGCCTCCATTTTTTGAGATTGACGCAACGCCTCCTCGGTCTCCCGCAGGTGCTTTGCGGCATCGACGGCGACGGTGACGTCGCGCCCGATGGCGAAGATCAAGCCCGCGCTTGGCGCAGCGACCCATTGGATCCAGCAGTAACTGCCGTCCCGGTGGCGGAAGCGCAGATTGACGCTCGGCAATCGATCCGTCTGCACGGTCGCAAGCGCACCGAACATCAGCTTCATGTCGTCGGGATGAGTGAAGTCCGCGGCCGTCGAACCGACGACGTCGGCAGGCTCGTAGCCGAGAACGGACCGCCAAGCCGGGTTTGCACGCTGGTAGACGCCTTCGAGAGAGGCCTCGACCATCAGATCCGGCGACGTGTCCCACATGCGATCGCGCTCGGCGGTCCGCGCAGCGACCTTCTGCTCGAGCGTGTCGGCCAAGTCGCGAAGTCGAGCCTCGCTGTCCCGCAGAGCCGCCTCGGCGTGTTCGGCTCGGATCTTGGGGGTGGCGTCCACCGTCACATTGAGCAATCCCGCGACGGCGCCCATCTCGTCGCGCACCGGCGAGTACGAGAAATTCCACCACGTCTCCTCCGGGTAGCCGTGGCGCGTCATCACCAGCGGCATATCCTCGAAGCGTACGGTTTCGCCGGCGAAGACCTTGTCGACGAGTGGGACGATCTCTTCCCAAACGTCAGGCCACGCATCGCGAAATGGTCGGCCGAGCGCGACGGGATGGCGCTCTCCGAGCATCGGCGCATAAGCGTCGTTGTAGAGAACGATGCGCTCGGCTCCCCACGCTAACTGCATCGCATGGCCCGATCCGACTATGATCTCGACCGCGGTCCTCAGGCTCTGAGGCCAGCCTTTGATCGGTCCGAGTGGGCCGCCAGCCCAGTCGTGAGCACGGATACGGGTGGCCATGTCGCCGTCGCCGCGAGGCCAATTCGTCGGAGTGGTCGGAGGCGATGTCACACTTGGAAAACGCACCCCCCGGTGCCTTCCGTCAATGGTCGGCACGGACGGCAGACGAATAACATAGGGATGCTGCGTCGGAGGCCGCCTTCGCGCCTCAGTCGCGGTGCCCGCACCCGCAGCCCGCCGCATGCGCGCCGCCGGGCCAACGGGAATTCCGGATCACGCTGCAGAAGTTGCGCTTGCGGAAGCCCGGCTCCTTGTCCGCGATGACGTCGGCCTTCACGTTGCCGAAGGTGGTGTCCGGCTTGTGCCGGATGCCGTCATAGAAGGCCTGGATGATGTCTTCCTTGAAGTCCGGCGAGCGTGGGAAGGCCGAGACCACCGCCTCGCGTTCCGCGTCGGAATACTGGCCGTAGGTCAGGCCGAGCACGTCCATCTCGACGCCGGCCGTGACCAGTGCGACCACCGGGTGCATATGGACCGGAATGCCGGGCGTGGTGTGGAGCGCGATGGCCGTCCAGACCGTGTAGACGTCCGCCTCCGGCACGCTGTGCGTCTTCAGGAAATCGCGGGCCGCGTTGGCGCCGTCCACCTCGAAGCGCTCCTCCGCGCTGCTGTGGTCCGGCATCAGGCCGAGGTCGTGGAACATGGCGCCGGCGTAGAGCAGCTCGCGGTCGAAGCTCAGGCCGCGGCGCACGCCGGCGAGCGCGCCGAACTGGTAGACCCGGCTCGAATGGTTGAAGAGCAGCTCCGTCTCGGTATCGCGAACGAACGCGGTGATGGCCTGAGCCAGAGCACTGTCGGGAATGGCGGCGTCGGACTGGATGGTCACGTTGCCCATGGAGGATCTCCATTGCTCAGAGCCTGCCGATGAGCTACGGAGCTTCCGCGATGGCTGCAATCGTCTTAAAGCGGCGATTTCTGCCAACACGCGCGCACTTTCTGCCACGGAACCATCATGGCGCCCCGATCCGTCGCGATCCTCGCCTTTCCCGGCGTCCAGCTCCTGGACGTGGCCGGGCCGCTCGACGTCTTCGCCGAGGCGAACGCGCAGAGCGGCGGGGACGTCTACGATCTGGCCGTCGTCGGGACGGAGCCCGGCCCGATCGTCACCTCGTCCGGGCGCGGGTTGGTCGCGGACCTGGTCGCTCCCGGAGGAGCGTCGGAGCGCTTCGACACCCTCCTCGTTGCGGGCGCTCCCCGGATCCAGGAGCTGGACGTCGGGTCCGGCCTGCTGGCGTGGCTCGGCCAGGCCGCCGGGCGCTCCCGACGCTACGGCTCGGTCTGCAGCGGCGCCTTCCTCCTCGGGCAGGCCGGTCTCCTGGACGGCCGCCGGGTGACCACGCACTGGGCCGTGGCGGAAGCCCTGGCGGAGCGGTATCCCGAGGCCAAAGTCGAGCCCGACGCGATCTGCCTGTTCGACGGGCCGCTGCGGACGGCGGCCGGCGTCACGGCCGGGCTCGACCTCGCCCTGGCGCTCGTGGAGGAGGATGTCGGCGCCGAGATCGCACGGCGGGTCGCGTCGCAGCTCGTGATGTTCTTCAAGCGGGGCAGCGGCCAGATGCAGTTCAGCCGCCGTGGGGTCAGCGCCCCGGTCGGCCGCTCGGCCCTGCAGGAGGTGCAGCGCTGGGTGGCGGCCCGTCCGGCCGAGGATCACGGCGTCGACCGCCTCGCCGCCCGAGCTGGGATGAGCCCGCGGCACTTCGCGCGCCTGTTCCGGGTCGAGACCGGCCTGACCCCGGCCGCCTATGTCGAGGACGTCCGGATCGAGGCCGTCCGCCGCCTCCTCGAGACGGAGGACGCCGCCCTGAAGCAGGTCGCCGGCGCCTGCGGCTTCCGCGACGCCGACACGCTCCGGCGCGCGTTCGTGCGCCGGGTCGGCACGACACCGGCGGAATACCGGCGTCGGCACGTGCGGTCGTGACCGGTGGCCGGAACTCCGATCGCCCGCGCGACGACCGCCCCGGCGACGCAGCCCGTGAAGGTCGACCACCGCTGTCATTGCCCTGGCGCAGATAGCGGCGAGGAAGTGGCTATCCGGATTTTCGTGTGGAATTTCGCTGCAGGGTGCTTCCGGATTTCCGTCTTTCCTGTCGCCGGATCCAGATGTCGCCGCGGCTTTGGGAGCCCTTCCAGAGTGGCCCATCTGCTCCGGTGATCGGAGGATCGTTCGCCCCTCTTCGGCCGAGGCTGCCGATCGACGATCGAAGGAATGGAATCCGGACCTTAAGGAACGGACGGCTACCACCAATGCTCGTCGTCCCGAAGGCACGTCGCTTCGGCAGAAGGAGCTGCGCGACCTCGTCAAGGCGCGCTTCGGGCATCTGAAGATCGCGGACGCCACCCAGCTGCAACGCGCGACGCACGAAGGAATGGACCTGCGCCGGGCGAGGCCGGACGGCGATCTCGTCTTCGGCGGCCGCAGGATGCTGGAGCGTCGGCGCAAGGGTCCGATCACGCGCGAGGCTTGGCGCGAGGCGCGGATGCGGCCGCTCTGCTCGCGAGGGGATACTTCGCACTCGGGCAACCGACATTTCCGGCTGTCCCACGACACCTCGACCTGCAGGCTGGCCGTATATGGCCGGCCGGTCCTGCTGAAGCTCGCCGCGATGCGCGGCAAGGCCGGACTGCTCCTTCGACAGTTGGCTGCCTTGGCGAAGGCCAAGGCGACGAGCGTCACGTTCCGGGTCGACGCGAAGAAGCTGCACGTCACCTTCGATCCGGCGGACCTGCCAGCTCACCCGGAGCGGCGGACTCCCGTCCACGCCGTCGCCGGACGGGCTCTCAAAATCGACCTCAACCCGGATTGGATCGGCCTGTCGGTGGTCGAGGTGCCTTCGGATAGCGATGCCTCGGACCTGCAGCAGACGCAGCTCCTGGACCATCGGCTGATCCGCCTGGCCGTGCCGGTCGAAGCCGGACCGGAACAGGTCCGCGAGATCCTGGCGGCCGCGGCAAGTCGGGCGACGGCTCTGGCCCGCGCCTGGGGCTGCGGCCTCATCGTCCAGGGGAAGGGCCTGGGCCGTATGCGCTCCGGGGGCGGCAACAGACGGCTCAACCGGCTGCTGAACTACTGGGTCCGAACCGTGTTCGGGCAGACCCTGGTCCGGCGCACCGGCCTCGCCGGTCTCGCCCATCGCGAGGTCTGGGGAGCCTACAGCACCACGATCGGAAACGTGAACTTCCCGGCCCCCGACGCCTGCGCGGCGGCGGCCGAGATCGCGCGCCGCGGCATCGCGGCGTCGCGAGGGATCAAGGACGTCCTGCCGTTCTGCAGGCAAGAGGCGATCGCCGACCTATGGAAGGATCGGTTTCTCTGATGCCCGTGCTCTAGAAGGCCGCATGCCCGCAAATCCGATCGAGCCGAGCGCGGGTAGCCTGCGCGCCGCGGATTTCCACATTCCGTCCGATATCTGACGGAGAAATCATGCGCGCCAAGTTCAGCCACGCTTTATGCTTGCAGGGCTGGAGAGACGGATGCCCGACGAAACGTGCCGAGCCGCGCGAGAGCAACTGCGCCATCAGTTCAACCGCCTGGACGACCTGTTGAAGCAATTGCACGGCAGCGAGCCGTGGCCGACCGACGATCTCGCTCTCTTGGATCTCGAGGTCATTATCGGTCACACGAAGGCGATCGAGGCCAGTCTGGACGAGATCGTGCGCATCGTCTCAATGACGAAGGGCTAACCCCTCCCCTACTTCCGCGGCATCGGGCTGCGCTTCTCGATTACTGGCGGCTGGCCGCTCTTCCGCAGGAGGTCGTTGGCCGACACGTCAGCCTCGAGCTGTTCCCACGTGACGATGAGGACGTGCCGTATTCGATCAATGAGCCTCTGGTGACAGAGATGCGGATCTGGCCGACGGAGTGAGATGTCGATGGTTCGGCCTAGCCCGACGCCCAGACAAGTCTCAAATTCTCGCCGGGACGCGCATAGGCTGTCAGAACGATCCCCCCGCCATCCTCGTGAACGAACACCGTCGTGAGAGGAGGAGAGCGCCCGCGTGTCTTCTGACGCGTCTGGGCTTCTTCGACGAGTTGCCGCACGTGCCGCTCAATATCGGCACGATCGGCAAACTTGTAGCTGGTGTCTCCCCACTCTACAGGTCCATCGTCGTGAACATCGAAGATGTAGTGCGACAAGAAGCACCAAGGGGCTCACACAGCGCGATGCGAGCGGCCTCCTCGCCGGTCGTGGCTGTGTCTAAAGCGATACCTGGAGCCATTCCGGATTGTTCCTGTGCCGGAGTGACGGAACAGCTTCAAACATCAACCCGAACTCGGAAGTGCTCGATAAACCGCAGGCCATCCCATAACGCAACGGCATGGCTGCCATCGGCAGCGTAAGCCAGAGCCATGGCCTCATCACCGTCACGAGCAGTGATCTCGCGAACTTCGAGAACCTTCTCGTCAGCTCGCAAAATCACGGTCTAGTAGCCCGTCGCATCAGTTAGAGGTTGGGGACCATCCCACATGGAGTCGCTGCTCCTCCATCAGGCTGGAGCACAGGCGCGTCTCTCAGTCGCCGACGTGCGGAATCTTCGGGGCGCTGGCACGAACGGTGGAGGGCTCGGAATCTTTTTGAACATCTGTCGGCGCAGTCGGTTCTCCCGACATCCCCGAACAATGGAGAACGCAATATGCGCCTCACGACAATCGCG
Organism: Methylobacterium sp. C25; assembly: GCF_021352225.1. Lineage (GTDB taxonomy): Bacteria > Pseudomonadota > Alphaproteobacteria > Rhizobiales > Beijerinckiaceae > Methylobacterium. The sequence continues at coordinate 84,941 of NZ_JAAUVI010000011.1, forward strand.
CTTGCTTCGACGCTTGCTCTTTCACTGACTGGGTCTGCCTGGGCTCAGGCCTCGGCTGGCAGCAACAATGGCATGGGTAAGACCAATAGCCAGGAAGGCACCGTCAACAATCCTGGCAGCGTAAACGGAAAGAGCGAAGCCGGATCATCCTCGACCGGCTCCATGGAAAAGGGCTCCGGTAAGATGATGAAGGGTGACGCGATGAAGTCGGGCGCTGGCATGGAGAAGGGTGGTCAGTCCGGCGGTCCTGCCGAGCCGACCCCCGGCCGTTGATCCAAAGCTCCGCTGCGAAGAACCGGGCTTCGGCCTGGTTTTTCTTTGCCTGACAATGGCTTGATGACCCGCGGATGAGTCTTTTATCTAATTGCGGAAGTATGCCGAGCCGTTGAGGATGCTGCGGGCGTCGGTGGAAGAACGCTCGGCTCCCGCATAACCTGCGGCATGGCCGACTATCACGAACCCCGTTGGACGATCGTTTTCCCGGCGTTGGGCATCTGGGCGGGAGTGGCATTTGTTGTCTACCTGATCGGATGGCTGGCCGATTGGTGGTAGGCATCGCCATGGCCGACTCCCCGCGCACTGAAACCCCTGCCCAAGCCTTTGATCGCTACCTCGCCGAGGCAGAGCGCCGGCAGCCGGTTCGGAAGCCACCGAAGCGGTGGGACAGGTCGACGATCATCCTGGCGATCGTTGAGGTGGGGATCGTCTTGGCTGGCTTGGCGTGGTGGCTGGCCGGCGTTGCCGACTGGCGCTGAGCCGGCTCGTTACTCCTCGGGACAACTCACGGTTTTCGCTTTGTCATCTCCCATCTGGGGGATGCTGAGCTCGGAATCGGCGTCGCCAATAAGCTGAGCCGTCCGCGTCCGTCTCGCGCAAGCCCGCGCGTGACGAGAGGCGGCCCGTGAAATTTACCTCGAAACCCCCGCAAGCGCTCCAGATCGAGCACCTTCACGAGCTAAGGCGACGCTGCGACGAACTCTACGATTTCCATGAACCTTACATGCGTTGGTGCCGCTTATTGCCTGCCTTCGCGAAGCTGGACGTCGATGCGCGATGGGAAATAGACCGCTTCGAGTATGAGATCAGGTACGCCGCTTGGTACGAGCAGGATTTCAAGGCAAAGCAGGCTGCGTCCGCCGCGAAACGCAAGGCGACGATCGCCCGTAAGAAGCTCGAATTGGCTGAGAGCGGCAAGTAGCACTAGGCCGAATCCTTCGGCGCGTCGCCCTTTTTGCCGCGAGCGACGATGATCAGATCACCGTCGGGAAGCGGCCGCTGCAGATCCTTGGCTTCGTCTCATGGGGCTCGGAGCCAAGTGTCGCGTTCGTCCTCGGTCTTGAGGATCATCGGCATGGCCTTTTCGTGAATTGTCTTCACTGGCTCGGCAGCTTTGGTGGTCAGGAAGGCGTAGTCGCCGACGCTGTTGAGCCCTTTATATTGGCACAGACTGAGAAGCAGGCGCCGAACGACGTCGTGAACGCCCTCTTGGCCGATCGGCTGACCAACGACGGCTTTCTGCCATACGTCGAGTGCCCACCCGAGGTCGCAGCCAAGGGCGAGTACGAGTGATCAAGCCTTCCCGCCTTGGACGAGCCTCGGCTTCATCAACGCGGCCGGTAGGTCAGGAGGTGGCGGGGATTCGCTCTCCAGATCCACGAAGTAGATGCCGCACCGTGGGGCATATTTCGGTAGCCTGCGAGCGCCAAACCCTCGCTCAGGCTGGGCGTACTGGCACCGCGCAAGCGCCTTAAGCACATCGTCGAGGGAGGCCCTGGCTCCGAACCGCTCAGCTAGGCCGGCAAGCCGGTAGGTGCCCTTCCGGTGCGGGCACAGGATGCAGGCGACGCGCACCTTGACCCACGGGTAATGCGCCAGCGTCGGAACGCGGGATATCGCCATCTAGCCGCCACCCGTTCAGAGGCGGCCTCGGGCGAACCCGTAGGACACCAGCCGCTGGCGCTCGCCCTCCCGGCGCTCGGCTTCGCAAAGATCGGCCAGCGCATCCCGGATCACGAGCCGCAAAGCGAGCCCTGGATTGCCGCCGGCCTTCGCGAGGTAGGCGTCGACAATGGCATCCGCCTCGCTCGGCAGCCGCGCTGGCAAGCCCATGAATCATCTCCTTGCGGATGGAACGTAAAGAGAACAAACATCGGGCTCGGGTCAATCGGAGGCCCGGCGAAAACCAGGGACCGTCCATGGCGATCAAGACCACGCTCGTCGTTCAGAGCTTCATCATCAAACGGAAGCGATTGGTGGTCGGAGACCGTGAGATGACACCGACTGAGAGCGGCGCTCTGAAGAAGGCCGAGGCAATCGCCAAGCGCATCCCTGGTACGGCGGCAATCCGTGTCATGGCGGATTACGAGACCGGCGAACTGGAGCGCGCGACCATCCTCGGCCAGTTCGGCGACGTGCGCGATGACTTCGCAGAGAGCTTTGCGGGCGGTTGAGTATGAGCCTCCACCGACGCCAGCGCTCGGCCCTTCTTGCGATCAAGCTGACCCACGGCGGTCTGCGCAGGGGCGCCTACCCGACGATGATGCCAGCGCTCGAAGCTGCGGGGCTCGTGATTGAGCGGCTGCGGTATCGTGGCCAGACGGCCGAGAGGTGTTGGTTTCTGACGGCAGCGGGGCGGAGGGCTCTGGCTGAGGCTAGAGATGTTGAGCCGAGGACGCCGGATCGGGATTAGGGCCTGTTAATCTCGTGGATAGCGGGCACAACGTGCTAGCCCCGCTTGCCAGACACGCAACCGCAACCCGCCGCCGTGATTGCCCGACTCTCTACGGAGATCGGTATGTTCAGCTTCAAAGAAACGGAGCCCGGTCAGTGGCATTGCGCCTTCGTGTTTCGCGATCAGACGCTCGCGGGCGGTGAAGGATTTGCGAGTGAGGTAATCGCCAGGAAGGCTGTTGATGCCTTCGCGAGCGGGGTCGGCATGGCACTGATCGACTTGCTCGGGCATCAATGAGCGACGCACCGCAACAAATGACGCTCGGCGGCTTAATCGACGCGCTCCGCCGCCTCGAACCCCGTCGCACGATTGCCTTCGAGTTCGGCGGTTGTTCGCCGACCGACTTCGAAAGCTACCGCGGTGAATTCGGCGGCTTGGCGCTTGGCTTCAGCAGTCGACAGGGCGCCACACTCATAGGCGACCTGATCGAGAGGGTGAAGGCTGCGTTCGAGACTATCTACATCACCTGGGAGGAAGAGACTCAAACGGTTTCCCGCGACACTCTGCTCTGGGTCGCGAACTCCGGCTGCATCAGTGGAACAGTGATTGTCGATGTCGTAGAGCGCGGAGCCATCGCGTACATCGTGACGGCGTGGCAATAGTGAGGAGCTTATTCTTTCTCAGTTCGCTCGATCGACTTCCCCTCACGCTGCATTCTGGCGTGAGTGGTGCAAAGGCCATGGTCGCGGGCAAATTGGGTGCACCGTGTCTTAATCAGCTTTGCAGGCGTGATCGTGATGCCATTCCGTACAACGGCGGCCTGCTTTTTGGTGACAACGGCGTGGCACTGCGGTGGCTGAACGTCGTTCATCCTCAGCATGTAGAGGGAGCGAGCCGGTGAGGGAAGTGAGCCGCTACGAACTCTGCGAAACGCCGGATCGCCGCGCCGATGGCGAGCTTTCCAGCTTCTCCAGAATCGTGAAGCTCGGCCATTGCGGGCCGTCCCAAGCCTCGATCTGCTGGCCACACACCTAACAGTCGAAACTACTTTCAGCTTCCCGAGGGGAGCCGCTCTCGTCCCGCTGCTAGATCGTCCCGCATTCGCATCGGACTTGGGTCGTCATTGCCTTCGCTCCCTGTGAGAGCCGGCTAACCCGTGATGCAGGGCCAGGTTCAGAGTGCTCCGGGAACTTGGCTGGCAACGCTCCGACTTCCCCTCGGCAAATGTCGAGAGGAACCGCTTATGGACAATTCTGCTTTGATCATCGCTTTGGCGATCGCAACGCTGGTGATCGTCATTGTCGTCGCGAGCATAATGCGCAGCCGCGTCGCTAAGGCGAAGGGTGACCCAGAGCGATCAAGCTTCACAAAGCAGCATGGTGACGCGTCTCGGCAGAACCGGCCCGGCACGGATCATTAACTCCCGATACGAAAAAGCCCGCTCGGCGAGCCGGGCGGCCGGAAGTAAGGGTCGATGCAGCTAGGCCGATACGGAAGAGGCTTCGCCACACCAAAACCATGCTGCAAATAGCAGTGAAGCAGTGTCGCTGACATGCCGCATCCCAAGGAGAAGGCCGCCGAGCTTTCGCCGGGCAGCCCAAGTTTCAATCTTGGGAGGAATGCTGCGGCACCAGCAAAAGTGTGCTAGACTATGAGCCCTTTTGTTCGCTCCGTGCGGTCCGAATGTAAGTAGTTTTCTACTTGTGCTGTTTGTTTTTGTCGGCCGAAGCAGCATTTTCCTGGGTGTTCCTGTCAGTTTTATCGCCACTGCTTCCGGAATTTGCGGATGTCCCGCCAGTAGAGGTTTTGCCCTCTTCAGCGAAAGCTGCAGGGGCTGCGATTATCGTAACCGCAAAAATGCCCGCGAGAGCTACGCGAGATGGTAACTTAGTCATTGGCAATCCCTCCAATGTTTGACGGTCATAAACGGGGGGCAATTACTACGTTATCAGGCGGCTCGCTGATTGATCTGACTGCCTGCAAGCGAGCTGAGCTTTTCGTCGGTTGCCTTCTCCTCGTCGAGGTTCTGCTGAAGCACAGCGGCGCAGTCGTCGCGGCCGAGACGCTTCGCCCACGCGATCAGTGTTCCGTACCGGGTAATTTCGTAGTGCTCGACGGCCTGGGCGGACGCGAGAAGTGCGGCGTCGAGCACTTCCTTATCGGCAACGTCGCCAGCTAGTTCGTTTGCTTCCTCGATGATGCCGTTGATCGGAGGGGAGGTTACGGCCTTTGGGGAATGGCCGTGCATCTGAAACACCTGTTCGAGCCGCTGGATCTGGTTCTGCGTTTCGCCGAGATGGGTCTCAAACCCTTGCTTAAGTTCAGGATTGGTTGCCTTGTCAATCATCTTCGGCAAAGCCTTAGTGATCTGATTCTCTGCGTAGTAGATGTCCTGAAGAGTGTGGACAAATAGATCGTCTAAAGTCTTGATGTCCTTTGTAAAAAGACCCATATCTGCCTCCTCAAGTTATTAGATCTTCTGTACGTTATCGTACCTTCTCCGATGGGAGCGGTCGCGAAATCTGGGCGCACGAGCGGGTAACTAGAGGAAAGATTGCTTGTTCCGGGCACTGCTCGCTGGCGTCACCCGCCCTCTCAGCGGGCGCGCCGGAGGCAGAGAAAAACGCTCAAAGGCCGAGCCTTCATAAAGCGGCGGGAACTGGAAACTCTCAGCCCCGCCAGGGTCCTGGATCGCCATCGGCGCGGTGCTAAAAACCAGGGCGATACCCTAGGTACAAGGAGCATCCTCGTTCGGCGGAGTACACGGGAGGATAACCTCAAGCGCAATCGCCGACTTTGTGTTCCGACCGCAGCCGTGAGCACCTTTGCGTTCGGTGCAGTCGAGATTGATCAGCTGTCGGGACGGAAGGAGAGACGCTCATGTCAATGACACGTTCCACACAATACTGGCGAGACATAGAGCGGCAGGTCGCCGAGCGTGTCAGAGCAGCGCTAGATTACGGTGACGAAGATCACAGACCAACCCTTGAATTTCTCCGCGACCTCTAGGAAGAGGCCCGGAGAGAGTACGACCGGAATCAGACGGTCCAAGACATTTCATCTGGCCGCCGCGTGCTCGGTGACAAAACCATTCTCGGAAAAGCAGCTGGAAAATACGCGTTCGTCCTCGGCAAACGGTCGCAATGAGCCGCGCAGACACAACAAAGCCCGCTACGGGAATGGTCCGCAGCGAGCTCTGAAGTCAGGAGGAGCAGCACGCACACACCCGAGATCCGGTAACTGAGCAGCTGGCCAATTGTTCAGACACAACAAAGGCCGCCCATGTAAGCCAACGGGGCGACCCTTGAAGCCAAGGCTGCTCTGTATGGGGATTGCCTTAGATCGCCGATACATCATGCGATCGGTGGAAGTTTCAATCCGGACTTATGTCTGACGGCACAGAGGCGGCCACACGCAACAAAGGCCGCCCGTGAAACGCCAGTTGGCCGGGCGGGCTCTGAAGCCGGACCACCTTATCCAAGGGGCAGGATGGCGGCACCAGGATCGGTGAACCTGATGCGCGCGGGAATGTTCAGCGCGAACAGAAGCCCGCACCAGCTTTCACCGGTGCGGCCCACGTGAGCGGCAGAAACCGCTGGGAGAAATAAACGATGACGTTGACGCGGCCGGAATGCGTCGGGTCAAGCGCAGCGAACTCCACCACCTGTCCATTCCGCGAGCCGAGGGCTTGCTCGACCGTCAGGCGAGTTCGACTTTGCCCGTCTCTGCTTTAGGACTCTTGCCCGTCAGCGAAGCTTTCAGAAAACCGTAAAGGTGTACCATCTTGCTGTTCGGGGCATCCCAGTACTCGCCATGCTCAGGATGGACGCGGATCAGCGCAACCTCTGGATCGTCCTTGCCGTTTGGAAACCAGGTCTTGAGCGCCACCGACCACTTTTGGTCGATCACGGCTTGGTCGGTAATGATCTCGGCCTTGCCAGCGACAGACACGTAATTCTGGCTCGACGGGTCGGCGAAGGCGAGGTTGATTTGGTTATCGCGGCTGATCTCGACGGTCTTGGGCGAATGGAGCCGCGTGAAGAACCAGAGATCGCCGTTCTCGTCGGCGTCGTTGTTCCACATCGGTCGACTGTTGAGCGTCCCGTCCGGATCGGCGGTCGTCATCATCGCGACCTTGACGTCCTTAATCAGCTCGAAAAGCTTCTTCGCTCCTTCGTGGTCGCGATGGTTACCTGGGTGCATAGGGTATGTTCTCTTGCGCAAGATGATCGTCGGGGCCGGCTTGGCCGCCGATCGGATGGTGGTCAGACAACATCCGCGCGGCAGGTTGGTTCAGGCACAGTAACGTGTCTGCCATCCCAAAAAATCCAGCAGAGGGGCGCGCTACCCCGCCACGCCGCCGTCGTTCTCACTGGTGAGCTGATCCGGGCGTAGGCCTTCGTCCGGCTTTTCAGTTCTGCCGGCGCCCTCGGCACTTGCTTTTCCGAATGTGCCGCCTTTCCACGCTCGGTGTTGGGCGCAGGACTCTCAGGCCGCTTTGGCTCTTTTTCTGACATTGTGTTCCCAGAGCGGGTGAAATCTACGGCTGCTCCTCGTGCTACAGCAACGGTGCGCTGACAATCAGGATTAACCGCGCTCTTTCCGAAACGCGTTCATGAAGCGGGTGAGCCCCGCGACGACGGAGTTGCTCTCGCTCTGCGCTGGCGCGTCCTGTTTCTGGGGATTATCGGCCTCGTATGACGCACCAGCCTTCATCGGAGGCTGTCTCCGGCAACCCAGCCGGATGAAGTTGGTTCGGCCGGCAGGAAGGCAAATTCCACGAGTATTGTCCGCGAACGAAGAAGCCCGCTGCGGCGAACCGAGCGGGCTTCACACTCTCATGCGCTGCAGCCGATGGTCAGCAGCCATCGTCCTTGCCGACGCCCTGGGCGGCGCCAGCGTTGTTCATGGCGCCGACAGTGCCCGGCGACGCCGGTTGATTGCCGCCCGCCGTGTTTTTCGAAGCAGGGTCTTCCTTGCTCTTGTCGGTGGAAGCCTGCTGGCCCACGCCTTGGTTCGCACCGGCGTTGTTCATTGCGCCGACAGTGCCAGGCGACGCCGGCTGCTGACCGCCAGCTTCGTTCTTGCTCGACTTGTCAGTGGCCGAACTCTTGTCGTTCGAGGCAGAATTTTCTGGAGTCTTGCCTTTCGTCGAACCGGTATTGCAGGGAGCGGCCGTAGCTACAGACAGAGACATCAGAAGCGCGAGGGTGCTCGCGGCGAAAGCCGATTTCATGTGTTTCCTCCGGTTCATTGAGCCGGGGCAAACAGGCAGCCCCAGCCAGAGTTCCCGGCAAATCAACAACGAGCGGCCTGATCGAACTCCTCAACGTTCCGGACGCGAGGACATCTGCGGCGGCATACAAAGGGACGAGGCGCGTCGCCGGGTTGATCGCGAGGGATACGAGCAACGCCTGACCTCTTGCGAGTGCCTGCGACAGGACGATTAGAAGTTATTTCGCATGATCGTGAACAGCCACGCGCCGAGGTTTGTCCCGACCGTGTAGCTCGCTCGGCCTAGCCAAGCCTTCAGCATCGTATCCTGGACAAGGTCGTCGGCTCGCGCCTGGTTTTTCGTCAGGGACAGCGCGAACCGCTTCAGGTTGGGCATCAGGTCGAGGAAATCGACGCGAAATGCCGCTGCGTCGCAGTCGGCCCGCCTGGCAGTTGCCGCCGACAGACGGTCGAGGAGATCTTCTAATTGTGAGGGGAGCGCGGCTGACGACAATGATAAATTGTCGTAAGTGCAACCAAGCGTCCGGCCGAGATGGGACTAAATTTCGAGTGAAATTCCGGCGCTTTTTATCATGTGCTAACTGACAGAATCTTTGGACATCGCAACCATGGTTTCTGCTCGTTTCGGTGACCTAAGGGTCAAACCGAACGCAGATACTTATCAAAAGTTCGCGCCGACTGACCGACGAGATTAACTTAGTCTGAAAGCGAACCATCGTTGCGAGATACCAGTCTTACAAGCAGCGGTCCGAAACCTTCAGGAATGCCTGCGGTTGCCGTCGCACCAGATCGCCGTCGAGTGACCGACGGCGTTCAGATTTGGAGAATGGTGACCATGAGCATCAAAGGCGAAGCCAAGGAAGCAGCTGGCTACATCAAGGAAGAACTCAACGAGCACGGCAAGTCTCCCGAGAGCCAGCGAAAGGCTCAGGAGGGGCGCGACTTGCGTAACGAGGGGCGCGTCGAAGACGGCAAGGCTCCGAAGACAACGCCTCCTGGATCGGGCCATTCCGATAATTGATGGTTCTTAGTTCAAAATAAGAGGCCGGCGCCTGAGCTCCGGTCTTCTTCGTGTATGGGCAAATACGGTCTGTGATCGGATGTGTTGCCTATACTCTTTGCACTCTTCAATGCCCGATGTGCGTCGATGAGTTGGTCCACGATACGATCTCGATCGCCGGTTCCAGATCGGGCGTCGCGCGACGCCAAAAATTGCCACGAACGACGATGTAACGACCGTCGTCAGTTTCCTTGAAATCGGTCACGTCCGGATCTCGCTCGATACCGCCGTGGTCAACGACGAAAACCGTTAAGGCGAGCGGCTTTGTCATCGATAGCCGCCCGCCGTCCATTAGCGAACTCAAGCGAGCGTGCGGACCTTAGATTCGCGGTCCCAATAGCGCTTCGTCGCTGCCGTTACGAAAGCGTCGAGTGCGACCACACCGTCGTCCGGCTCGACGCCAGCTTTGTCGAGCAGCGCCTGGGCTCCCGGATTGTGACCGATGGCCTTGAGATGGCCGAACGCATCCATGACCCATTGTACGGCTGCGCCTTCCTTGACTAGCTTCGCACACGCCTCGGCCGCAAGAAGTACGGCGCAGGCGTCGACGGTCACAGACGGCTGACCGAACAACTGGGCATCGGCCTTTAGTTTCGTGCCATCCGATAGCGGGACTGCGCCGACCTTCGGTGCGATCGTGATCGAAAGACCGCCTGCCTTTTTGACGGCATCCCTGAGTTTCTGCAGGTCTTCCGCGTCGCTGCCGTCCGCCAGGAGTATCCCAACGGTCCGCCCTTCGAGAGTGTGCTTCTCCAATGGGCCACGGATGACCCGCAACGCGGGCGACGGCTCCATATCGATTACAGGCGCGCTAGTCGGCGACGCGTCGGGCAGATCCATCGCCAAGCCGTCCGCGACCCTCTTGGCGAGGGCTTCGTCGACGTTGCGCAGATTGGCCATCGTCGCGAGGCGGACATGCTCCAAGGAGACCTTACTCAGCTCAAACACGAAGGCCGACGCAATATGCGCCTGTTCGGCGGGATCCATCGATCGCCAGAATAGTCTTGCCTGGCTGTAGTGGTCCGCGAAGCTCTCCGGGCGGATGCGCAGCTTCTGCCCCTGTTCTTCGGACGGGAACGTCTTGAACCCATTCTCGGAATCCTCACGTGGGCCGCCGATCTCGCCGGCGAGATGCAGGCTGTTCGGCTCATAATTGGCGCGCCCCTTCGGCACCTGCATCTGCATGTGCCCGTCGCGCTGCATATTCAGATACGGGCAACCGCCCTCTCGCCCCTTGGCCTGATTGATGGGGAGCTGGTGCCAGTTCGTGGTTCCGAGCCGCTTGATCTGCGTATCTTGGTAGGAGAACAGCCGCCCCTGCAGGAGTGGATCGTTCGAGTGGTCGATCCCCGGCACGATGTGGCTCGGGCAGAACGCGACCTGCTCGGTCTCGGCGAAGAAGTTGTCGGGGTATCGATCGAGAACGAGCTTCCCAACGATCCGGACCGGTAGCACCTCCTCGGGAATGATCTTCGTCGCGTCGAGCACGTCGTAGGGCTGGTTGTTAGCGAACTCCTCGTCGAAGAGCTGCACACCGAGATCCCATTCGGGAAAGTCGCCCCGTCCGATCCGTTCGAACAGGTCGCGTCGCTGAAAGTCGGGATCGGCTCCCGCGACCTTGACGGTCTCGTCCCAGATGGTCGAGGCCAAACCGGCCTTCGGCTTCCAGTGAAATTTGACGAAGGTGGATTTACCCTCGCTGTTCACGAAGCGGAACGTATGGATCCCAAACCCCTCCATCGTCGCGAAGCTGCGCGGTAGCGTGCGGTCCGACATGATCCACATGGCCATGTGGGTCGTCTCGGGCATCAAGCTGATGAAGTCCCAAAACGTGTCGTGCGCAGTTGCGGCCTGCGGATAGCCGCGGTCGGCTTCCATTTTCGCCGCATGGATCAAGTCGGGGAACTTGATGGCGTCCTGGATGAAGAAGATCGGAATGTTGTTGCCGACGAGATCCCAGTTGCCGTCCCGGGTGTAGAACTTGACGGCGAAGCCGCGCACATCGCGCGGATTGTCGACGGACCCTGCACCGCCGGCGACCGTCGAGAACCGCACGAAGACATCGGTCCGCTGTCCCTTCTTCTGGAAGAGATCCGCCCGCGTGATATCGGCCAGCGACTGGGTGCACTCGAAGTAGCCGTGAGCACCGGTGCCGCGAGCGTGCACGATGCGTTCCGGGATGCGCTCATGGTCGAAGTGGTTGATCTTCTCGCGATAGACCTCGTCCTCGAGCAGGACAGGACCGCGTTGGCCCGCCTTCAGTTGGTTCTGGTTGTCGCTGACCGGAACGCCGTGGTTGGTCGTCAGGACCGGATGGTCGGCATCGGCCCTTTGATGCGTCTCTCCACCATGGCCGGTGATGCGGTCGGTGCTGTCGCTCATGGGTGTCCTCGCTGGCTTCGACCCCGCAAACCTTCCAACGGCCAGCTAGGTTCGGATTGGACGAGTTTTAGTCTGACAGGCCGCCGCAGGCGCCGCACGGCTTGGCCGCTTTCCGGTGAGCTTGCGGCGTTAACCGCTCGCAGATGACGAAGACCGAACCGCGCTGCTGTTCACCGATCTTGCCGGGGGCGGAACAATCCAGGGCTCGCGCGGCGTTCTCCCGCGAAGCCAAGATTCCTCAGCCAAACGGGCGATCCATTCCCAACCATGCTTGCTTCCCAGGAACAGGCGCCAACGACGGCGTCGTCCATCCTCGCCGATACTGAAGTCGTCGTCGCGGCTGCGGTGACGCTCGACGATGATCTCGATTGCCACGATGCCTTCCCAACGAAGGCGTTCGAGCACTTCCGCCAACGCGGGCTCTTGGCGGCTCCGCTTCCCGTGGAGCGTGGAGGAGCCGATCTCTGCGAAGTGAGCGAGACCGAAGCTTTGCGCGACGTGCTCTACCTCGTCGGTCGTGGCAGCCTCGTCTTGGGACGGCTCTACGAAGGTCATGTGAATGCGCTGGCTCTCGCGCTAAGGTACGGAGACGCGGAAACGCGAAAGCAGGTGTCGGCAGACGCGACGGCCGGACACCTCTTCGGCGTCTGGAACACCGAGCCTGCTCAAGGCGGTCTGTCGATGACGCGGCATGGCGGAGCCCTGGTGCTCGCCGGCTCCAAATGCTTCGCCTCGGGCGCAGGCCATGTCACCCGCCCCCTGGTAACGGCGCGCATCGACGACGGGCGGCGCCTAATGTTGATCGTGCCGCTTGAATCGGGCCTTCGCGCCGAGACGGAGTCCTGGCGGCCCCAGGGGATGCGGGCCACCGCAACCGGCACCGTGGATTTCTCCGGATTGCAGCTCGATGTCGGGGCGGTGGTCGGCGAGCCCGACGACTACCTTCGCCAGCCGTTCTTCTCATGCGGCGCGTGGCGCTTCCTCGCCGTGCAGTGCGGGGGCATCGCAGCCGTGTTCGAGGCGCTTCGTGATCATCTTGTGAAGACAGATCGCGGCGGCGATCCTCATCAACGCGCCCGGCTTGGCGAGGCGGCGACGGGGGTCGAGACGGCACGGCTCTTCGTCGCGCGGGCGGCCGAAGCTGCGGCGGCGGCGGAGGCTGATCCGGAGGCCGCCATTGCCTACGTCAATCTCGCGCGAGGCGCTGTCGAGCGGTCCGGATTGGACGTGATCGAGCTGGCTCAGCGCTCCGTCGGGCTGTCGGGCTTCCTGGAAACGCATCCGCTGGAACGCCGCGTTCGCGACCTCGCCACCTATCTGCGTCAGCCGGCGCCAGACCACGCCTTGGCCTCCGCGGCCGGCTACGTTCTCGATGCTCCGTGCGCCTTCCACGCACTCTGGCAGAGACTCTGACGGGATGCGCGCCGACGCCTTTTTCGCAGCCCTGGATCGGCTACCCGTCGCTTCGCTCGATGCGATCCTCGGCACCGGCGGCCTCGTCGTCGTCGCGCCGCATCCCGACGATGAGAGTCTCGGATGCGGTGGCTTGATCGCGCTGGCCTCGGCGGCCAACCGGCCCGTGCGGCTGGTGGTGTTGAGCGACGGCTGCGGCTCACACACACATTCCCTCCTTTATCCGCCGGAACGCCTTCGGGCTCTGCGCGAGGTCGAGACCCTGACGGCGGTAGCCGAACTGGGCCTTGCCTCCGATACCGTGCGGTTCTTGCGCCTGCCCGACGCCAGGGTACCGAGCAAAGGCCCGCAAGCCGAAGCTGCCGCTGAATCGATCGTCGAGGCGGCTCACACCTGCGCAGCCGGCGCGGTCTGCGTGACCTGGGGCCACGATCCCCATTGCGACCACCAGGCGGCCGCCGCGATTGTCGCCTTGGCCCGCCCCCGGCTCGTCGGCACGCGTATCTTCGCCTATCCGGTCTGGGGTCATACCCTGCCGGCGGAGGCCGATGTCGGCGCCGCACCCAGTGGCGTGCGCCTCGACGTGACTGGAGCGATCGCGGCGAAGCGGCAGGCCGTAGCGAGACATGCCTCACAGACCACGGCGCTCATCGCTGACGATCTCGAAGGCTTCCGACTGGAGCCCGCGATGATCGACCGCCTCTGCGGTTGCTACGAACCCTTCATCGAGATGTCTGCATGAGCCGACACTCGACTTCGCTCTCTCCCGAGTACTTCTCTGGGGTCTATGCCGACGATCCCGACCCGTGGCGTTTCGCCACGAGCGACTACGAGCGCGAGAAGTACGCGACAACGCTCGCAAGCTTGCCGCGTGACCGGTACGCATCCGTGCTGGAGGTCGGCTGCTCGATTGGCGTCCTGACGCGACAGCTGGCAGGTCGATGCCAGCAGCTCACGGCGCTCGACGTCGTGCCGGCCGTGCTAGCGAGCGCCCAGTCGCGATGTGCCGCCCTCGATCACGTCCGCTTCCAGATCGCCAGCGTGCCGGGCGAGTGGCCGGACGGCCACTTCGATCTCATCCTGCTGTCGGAGGTGATCTACTACCTCGACTGTGCCGATCTCGCCCGGTTGGTCGCGCGCGTCGAGGGTTCGCTTCTCCCGGGCGGCGACGTCGTGCTGGTCCATTATCTCGGCGAGACCGACTACCCGCTCTCGGGAGACGAAGCAGCCGACGGCTTTATCGAGAGAGCTTCCGCCTTCGCCAAGCTCGAAGACCAATCGCGTCAGGACGGGTATCGCCTCGATGTGCTTCGAAGGATCGGCTTTGAAGCGGCAAGCTCATGAGTGTCGTCAGCGTCGTCACGATCAACAAAGGGCGCCGTGCGCACCTTCTTAGGCTTCTGGAAGGACTCTCGCGGGGTCCTGCGCCGACGGAGTGCATCGTAGTCGAGATGGGCAACGATACGCGTCCCGTGCCCACCACCGGCTTTCCCGTGCTCCGGATCGACCTTCCGAGCGAAGGACTGCCACTTGCAGCCGCACGCAACGCGGGACGCGCCGGTGCTTCGGGCGACACGCTCGTCTTCCTCGATGTCGACTGCATCCCCTCGGACAATCTAGTTGCCGGCCTCGATGAAGCAGTGGCCGAGAACGATGGCCTCGTCTGTTGCGAGGTTCGCTACCTACCGGCGGGCGCGGTTGCTGACGGCTGGACGGCGGAACGCCTCGACCAGATCGGTCATCCGCATCCGGTGCGCCGGTTTCCGACGCGTGGCATCGTGCCGGCAGAGAAACCTGGCCTGTTCTGGTCGCTCGCCTTTGCCGTGCGCTCCGCGACCTTCGATCGTCTCGGTGGCTTCGACGAGGGGTTCGACGGCTACGGGGCCGAGGATACCGACTTCGCCTTCAGAGCGGCGGCCAGCGGCGTCTCAGTGCTTTTCGCTGGAGGCCCGCACGCGTGGCACCAGCACCATCCGTCCTGCGATCCGCCGCTCCAGCATTTCTCGGACATCGTCCGCAGTGCTCGCCGCTTTCATGCACGTCACAAGATCTGGCCGATGGAGGGCTGGCTCGAGGCATTCGCCGAACGCGGCCTGATCGCCTGGGACCGAGAGGACATCCTCGCGGTTCTGCGCTCGCCGACCCCAGACGAGATCGCGGCGGCCCGATTGCTCCCGGATCGGCCTTTCTAAAGTGCGCTCCGTCTTAAGTGCGGGGGCGGCCCCGATCCTCGATCTCACGAGCGATCCTCTCGATCTCCGCGACGGTCCGTACCAACGAATCCGCATCGGCCAGACTGGCGATCCGCGACGCATCCAGGGCCATCGCCTGGCGGATGAGATCCGGCCACGCCGCGGCATTCGGCCAGCCGTGATTCACGATCGCCGCTCCGAGGCTCGCCAGCGCGTCGGCCTTGGAGGCCTGTTCGCCGTACGGGCGAGGCTCAGGCAGGCAGACGAACCGCTTGGACGCTGCGACGACGGCCGCGACGACGCCGTCGCCGGCTCCTCCCACGACAAACGAGGCCTGCGACAGACTCGCGTCGACGTCCTCGACCCAGCCATGAAGATGCAGATTTGCCGGCACCGGGGTACAGTCAGCTAAGCCCACAACAGGCCCCAGGACATGCCACGCCCGATCGGGAACGGCCCGCGAAGCTTCGGCGAGATCCGCGATGCAGCCACCGCGGCCGCCCTGTCCGAACACGACGACGATGCGGCCATCTTCCGCGCCCTTCGTGACCGGAGACGACCCGAGAAAGCCCGAGAAGAAGGACTTGGCGCGGACCCACTCCGGCACGTCGGCGGCATCGAGGGCGGCGGGATAGGGCACGATCAGACGGGTCGCAGCCCGAAATGCCTCGAGATGAGGTGGATCGGTCCGCGTACCGGCAAGGCGCAGAACCACGGTTGGCACGGACAGGAGACGACACAGCAGGGCGACCTCGACCGAGACATCGACGATCACCAGAACCGGGTCGGCCTTTGCGATCCAGGCCGCGATCCTCGCCATACGCTCTCGTATGCCGGGATGGCCGAGCGGCGCGTAGTGGAGAGCCTCCGGACGTTCGGCCTCTCCGTCATCCCCATCGAAGCCGACGATACGATCGTCCGGCAGATCAACGAGTGGAACGCGCGCCTCCATCGTATCCCGTTCGTTGAAGGTCCCGAGCAGCGTTACGGGCCTGCCCAGGGCGGTCGCGATCCGACAGGCGCGCTGCCAATGCCCGGCTCCCTGGTGATGGACGTAGATGCCGATCGGACGGGTCACGGCGCCGCCCCGAGCAGCCTGCCAAAGCCGGCCAGCGCCGCATCGAGATCCTGAAGCAGCGGCTTGGCGGCTCGTGCTTCAAGCCGCCGGCTGACGCGCTCGACGAAGGCAATGGCATTCGTGCAAGAGCCGGGAGAGATGGCGGCGTGGTCCTCGTCGCTCAGTTCGAACTGCCGGGCGACCTCCGACCATCCGGACGCAGTCGTAGCCGCTGGCCAGCATCGCCGGAGGGCAGCGCGGCGCAGAACGAGGCCGTGCCAATGTTCTGCGGAGGGGAGCAGATAGCGATCGCCACCGCTCGCCACGAGGCGACGTCGGGCCATCTCCGGTGCCATGCCGCCCTTGGCGCGGCCCTCTGCTCTGTCCGACACCCTAACGAAGACGTCCGGACAATGCCGCAACCGGCCGCCTCGCTCCTGCACGCGAGCAACCAGCGCGTTGTCCTCGCCTCGGTCGAGGGGCGGCAGGCCCCCGACGGCCTGATAGAAATCGGCCCGCATGGCGAGGCTCGCTCCGGTATGATCGCCATGGCGCGGCGCAGGGTCGTACGCGGGCGGATCTAGCTGGTCTTCGAGAGCACGCACCGCCCGCCAGTAGCGCTCGATCCGGTCGTTCAGGCCAGCGACAGTCGGGTGCGGCTCGCGTTCGTAGGCAATGACCAGGCGGCCGCCAACGATCTCGGCCTCGGCCAGCGCGCTCAGGTTGGCAGCGACCCAGGTCGGAGGGAGCCACGCGTCGGCGTCCGACGTAAGCAGAACACCGTCTGCACATCCGTCCGCAACGAGCCAATCCGCGCCGGTGTCGAGGGCGAGGCGGCGTGCGGTGCCGACATGGGCTGACACTGGAGCGAAGGTGGTCTCGATCAAGCGCACCGCGAGGCAGGCCGTCTCGTCGCGGGCGATCATTGTCTCGACGGCCTGGACCGTTCCATCGCTGCAATTGTTGGCCACAACCACGACGCGGAGACGATTCGCCTTCGAATATCCGTCCTGTGCTGCGAGCGACCGGATCAAGCGGGGCAGCCGCTCAACTTCGTCCCGAGCCGGCACGCACACCACCGCCGGGCCGCCGGAACTGGCCATTCGCTTAGACCGCGGCCGCGTCGAGCGCTTGGCCGGGCTCTGCGGCGGCTCTGCTCGGGGTGGCAAAAATCGTGCGATACAGGGCCTCGTAAGTGTCGATCATGGTCCCGGCATCGAACATCGCCTCACCGTAAGACCGGCAGGAGTATCGGTCGAGCCGACAGGCCTCGCGGATGGCGCGAGCGAGATCCTCGACGTCATCTGCACGTGCACAGCGTCCGCAGGAGGGCGTCACGAGATCTGGCAGAGCACCTCGGGCAAAGGCCGCCACTGGCGTGCCACAAGCGACCGCCTCGGCAACGACGAGGCCGAACGGCTCCTCCCAGCGCGGCGTCACCAGTGCGACGCAGGCCCGACCGAGGTGATGAGCCAGATCGGCATGCGGTAGATGACCAAGGTCGGTCAGGTCTGAGCCGACGCGGGGCGCGATCTCCGCGTTCCAGTAACAGACGTCATTGCGCGGACCGGCGAAGACCAAGGGAAGCCCCGCGAGACGCGCGGCGTCGATCGCCAAATGCAGGCCCTTTTCCGGCACGATCCGACCGCTCCAGAAGGCATAGGACGGCCGAGCAGCGTCCGCTTCGAAGCGAAAAGTCGAGAGGTCGATGCCGTTTCCGACGATGTGGGCAGCGGGCACATGCAACTTCCAATCCTGCGCGAGCGTCCTTGAGACGACGGCATAGGTCATGTCCGTGCCCGCCGCCTCGACGCCCGCCACAAGCGACGGGAACGGTGGTGTGTGGAGCACCGTGAGCATGGGCGTCCGGAGGTTCCGGACAGCGCGAAGCGGGAGGTCGTGCAGACTGTTGTTGTGAACGAGATCGAAGTCGCCCGTACCAACGGCCTCCAGGATGCTCGAGTAGGCGGCGAATTCGATGGCGTCGACTTCCAGGGCGCGGACGGGATCGTCGAAGGCTTCGCCAGTCGGTGCGCAAACGGTTCGAAGCTCGAGCGCGGGGTCCGACCCCTGTGAGGCGAACAGAACCACATCGTGGCCACGTTCTCGGAGACCTCGTGCCAGCAGATGCGTCTGCATCTCCAGGCCGCCAGCGAAGGGCTGCGCGATCGGGTGCTTGAGATGAGCGAGAAGTGCGATCTTCACTAAGGGCCTTCAACGATGCGAGGGCCTGGGACGGTCGCAACTTCCGCGTTTCACGTCGCAAACCTATGTTCTCGAACTCTGTTCGACACGCGCGAGAACCGCGCCTGATGGCCCGGGTTCCTCACCGCCTGTGGACGCTCGATCGCTGTAGTCGACCTGCGGAGCAATCGACACAGCATGAGTGAGAAGATGGGATCGGGTTGGCTCGACACTCCGCAGCGCTACGGTCGCATCAGCCGCGGGTTCCATTGGTGCATGGCAGCGTTCCTCGGCTGGCAGTTCGCGGGCGCGCTGCTGTTCGTCAGCATTGGCGACAAGGCGATCACGCGCCTCGTCGGGGGAAGCCACTTTACGATGGGCTTCGCGCTGTTCGTTCTGGTCCTGCTCCGCGGAGTCTGGGGCTTGATGAACCTCCGGAGAAGGCCCGCGCATCCCGGACGCCTCGGCCGCGCAGCGGTGGCTGGTCACGTCCTTCTCTACACTCTCATGGTCGTCGTGCCCTCCCTCGCATTGCTGAGGCAGTATGGATCGGGGAAGGGATTTTCACCTTTCGGCGTCGAGCTGATGGCAGCCCGAGACTACAAGATCGAGTGGATGATGGTGCCGGGCGATCTCCTGCACTACTGGCTGGGCTTCCTCCTCCTCGCGAGCATTCTCGGCCACGTGACCATGTCGGTCGTTCACCGACGTTCGAGACACGACTACGTCCTCGGACGAATGATCTGAACGGGCCGGTCCGAGATCAGGTTCTCTGTTCGGAGCAGCATCGGCCGGCAGGATGAGGAGCGCGGCATGACGGACGACCTGGATCCGAAGCGTCAACTCGAACTGGCTGTGGAGGGTGCGACTGTGCGGGCATCGGGACGACCGAAGGACGCCTGCCCGTATCCGTTGGAGTCTCGTGAGAGAGTGGCCTGGATGGAAGGGTTCGACGGAGAACCGGTCGACCAGGGCCCGGACTTGCCGATCGATCAGAGCTGAGCTCCTCATGACGAATGCGGTCGTCATCGGCGCATCTGGCGGGATCGGTCGGGCCTTTACCCAAGCCATCGCGGACTCAGACGCCTATGAAACGGTCTTCGCGTTGTCGCGCTCGGACGTATCGTTGCCTGCGCCGATACGCTCTGCGACCATCGACGTCACCAACGAGGCATCCGTTGCCGCTGCTGCCCAGGCCACCGCAGCGGCAGGCCAGATAGGGCTCGTCGTGGTCGCGAGCGGGATCCTCCATGGAACCGACATTAAGCCCGAGAAGGCGATCCGGGTGTTGGATCCGGCTGCGATGGCCGCCGTCTTCGCGGTCAACACCATCGGACCCGCGCTCGTGGCCAAGCACTTCGTGCCACTGATGCAGCGATCCGGCCGGAGCGTCTTCGCCGCCTTGTCGGCGCGGGTCGGCTCCATCGAAGACAACCGCCTGGGCGGCTGGTACGCGTATCGGGCGTCCAAGGCGGCCCTGAACCAGATCCTCTGCACACTGTCCATCGAGGCTGCGCGAA
Organism: Methylobacterium sp. C25; assembly: GCF_021352225.1. Lineage (GTDB taxonomy): Bacteria > Pseudomonadota > Alphaproteobacteria > Rhizobiales > Beijerinckiaceae > Methylobacterium. The sequence goes on from NZ_JAAUVI010000011.1 coordinate 104,655, forward strand.
CGCATCCGGACACGATCATCGTCGGGCTCCATCCAGGAACGGTCAGGACTGCGTTATCGCATCCCTTCCGACCCGATGAAGGCACGCCGGGCGTCTTCACACCGGAAGAAAGCGCAGCCTATCTGATGCGCGTTCTGGACGGGTTGAGTGCCGCAGACAGCGGCAAGGTATTCGCCTGGGACGGCACGGTCGTTCCGGCGTAAGCCGCGACGCGAGATGTGAGCCAATATGACCGGGGCGCCACAGCACGAAGACATCAATGAGCCGGTCCGCAAGATCATCCATATCGACATGGACGCCTTCTACGCCTCGGTCGAACAGCGGGATGATCCCAGTCTGCGGGGACGGCCGATCGCGGTCGGCGGCTCACGCGAGCGCGGTGTCGTCGCAGCGGCGAGCTACGAGGCCAGGGTCTTCGGCGTCCGGTCGGCCATGCCGTCGGTCACGGCGCGTCGCCTCTGTCCGGACCTGGTGTTCGTCAAGCCGCGCTTCGAGGTTTACCGGGCGATCTCGGAGGAGATCCGCGCGATCTTTGCCAAGCATACCGAACTGATCGAACCAGTTTCCCTGGACGAGGCCTATCTGGATGTCACCGAGAACCTCCAGAGCCTGCCGACCGCAACGGACGTTGCGAAGGCCATCCGGGCCGAGATCCTGGAGACGACCGGCCTCGTCGCCTCGGCAGGCGTTTCCTACAACAAGTTCCTGGCAAAGGTCGCTTCCGACTACCGGAAGCCGAACGCTCTGTTCGTCATCACGCCGACGATGGGACCAGCCTTCGTCGAGCACCTCCCGATCGGCCGCTTCCACGGTGTCGGCCCGGTCACCGAGGCCAAGATGAAACGGCTCGGCATCCAGACGGGTCGCGACCTCAAGGAGCGATCGATCGAGGAACTGCAGGCGGCTTTCGGCTCGTCGGCCGGCTATTACCATGCCGTGGCGCACGGGATCGACGAGCGACCCGTCCGGGCCCACCGCATCCGCAAGTCGATCGGCGCGGAGAACACGTTCTCGGACGATGCCGACACGTTCGAGATTTTGGCGGAACGCCTCGGACCCATCGTGACGAAGGTCTGGACGGCCTGCGAGACCAAGGGCGTGCGCGGACGGACGGTCACGCTGAAGGTCAAGTTTTCCGATTTTGTCCAGATAACGCGTGCTCGCTCTTCCGCCGACGCCGTGCCCGAGCGCGCAACGCTCGAAGACATCGGTCTCGGTCTCCTGCGCGACGTCTTTCCCTTGAGGCGGAGCGTACGGTTGCTGGGCATCTCTCTGTCCGCGCTGGAAGACAGGTCGTCGGCGAAGCCTCGGCAACTCGGGCTGGGGATCTGACACGCGCCGCTGGCTCATTCGAAGATTTCGACCAGCGGGTACCCGGCGGCGTCGAGAGAGTCCGACGAATCGAGGACGCGCGTGACCGCGTGCTGACCGCCGCCTTGACGCTCGCCAAGGCTGCGACCGAAGAACAAGCCTTGGTCGGCATGGCGTGTACGCACTCCATCGATCCGATCGATGCAGTGAGCTGTCTCTGCTGGCATCAGGCATCGCTAGATAAGGGCGAGGACTTGGCGATGCGGCCGGGGCGCAATGTTATTCATCCTTGATCCGACCATTGCCCATGCGAGGCTGCCGAAGTAGCGATCCCACACTAAAGCAACCTTTACAGCGAATGCACCGTATGAATTCATACAGTCTATTCTGATCCAACAACTCCGCGAGAGGTCGCCGGCGTTGTCAAATCCGTCAATGGGAGTAGTTGACCTAAAGTTTTTGGACGACTCGACATGATTTCTGCAACATCCAACTCTCGACACTTGAATGGTGTCGCGAGGAGATGGCCGTTATGCCATCCAGGATTTGGATTTCGTGGCCGTTCTGCTATTCGAGCGGATTGAGCGCGGCGCGAGGCGAAGGCCGCGGAGGCGGCTCTGGTCTTGGACAGAGACCTCGTCGATCACGACCAGGGCGGCTCGAACGGCGCGCCTCAATCAGTAGCCAAGGCTGGTGTTTTGGTGCGTCTCGTGGCTGGTATGTTGCTCTAAGTTCGGCGGAGGCGGCCACAGAATTCCTAAAGCGCATTGCATCAAGCGCTCTTCGGTCTGTGCCATGATCTTCGTAACCGTCGGAACGCAGGGTTCTTTCGACCGTCTCGTCCGTACAGTGGACGATTGGGCCGGCCAATCCGGACGACGCGACCTGCTCGCGCAAATCGGACCGTCCGACTACCGACCTAAACACTTTGAAGCCAAGCAGTTCCTTCATCCCGACGAGATCCGGGAAAACGTCGAGGCAGCGGAACTTGTCGTAGCCCATGCGGGCATGGGGTCGATAATTACGGCGCTGGAGTACGGCAAGCGGGTCATCGTAATGCCCCGCCACTGCGACCTGCGCGAACACCGCAACGATCATCAGATCGCGACTGCAAAGCGTCTATCCGAGCTTGGACTGGTCGAGGCCGTCTTCGATGAAGCAGCGCTTCATCACGCCCTCGATCGCCTCCCGGGAGCTGTGTCGGCCGATCGGCTCAGTGCCACGGCTTCGCCGCAGCTGATTTCGGTTCTGCGGAAGTTCGTCGAGAACCCAGATCATACTCATCGCCACAACGGCAAAGCGGGTGTCGGGCGTCGGCCCGCGGCAGACGTTGAGCCGAGTGTTTGCCACTCCAAACTCGCTAGCTGCTCATTCAATGGAAATTCCATAAATTCGCGAAGTCAATCGAATTTGAATTTGATTCTCAAAGAAGCGCGATCGTGTTCAGTCTTCACATTCCTGATCGCGATCAGCAACCGACTCTTAAGCATCATCACTCAAATCGATTGAGCGGCATGGTACTGGGATCTGGGGCTGGACTGACCGTCGTCATTGCTCTTGACGTGCTCGTGCTCAACCGCGTGCTATTTCGCGAGATCCCGCATTTGCAGTGGTACGTGCCTCGGTTCATTCGCAGTGCAGTCGCGATACCCTGGCGCTGAACGCTGTAAGAAAAAGGTCGCTATGGCGAACCGGGCGGCCGCGACAGGGCGCGATCTTGTGACCGGCTGAGCCCTCCCTTACCCGAACGGCTCGCGCTAAAGCGCCTCAATGCCCTACTCGCCCAACGTCTCTGAGCGCAAACCCCTCGCCGCCTATACGGCTGCCGAGATCGAGGTGATTGCTGAACGAGCGGGAGAGCGAAAGGACGGCGGCTTCATCGTCAAGCCTGACTCGGTGCCGTTGTTCGTGGCAGCTTTGCGCGCTTTGGCTCGTGAGCGGAAGCGGTGAACCAGCCTTAAGACCCCAACGACACGCTCGCCGCGCAGTTCGAGCGCTATCTGCAGCGCGTCGAGAAGTCGGTTCCCGAGCTCTACAGACGCCCAACCCACACCTCCCGTCCGTTTCATCCGTATCGGGACGGCCCGGCATAGGGCTTGGCGGTCGTGTTGCTTGGGCTGTTCGCCTACGGGGTGACCGGGCGGGCGCCGATCAGGCGGCGGTGATCGCCTCCGGCGTATAGGTGAACCAGTAGACAGAGAAACCGAGCGTCGGCCAGCGGGTTAGCTCGGATCATTTGGTCCGAGGCTGCGATGGCGCGCTACTACTTCGAGATTCACGACGGCGACTGGGCGCATGCTGACGACGAGGGATCAGATCACCCGACAGACATCCATGCCGGCCACGAGGCGATCGAGGCCTTAGCGCACATAGCTAAGGACAATCTGCCAAGCCGGGACGAACGGGACTTCGTAGCCGACGTGCGCGACGAGAGCGGCAACGTCGTCTTTCATGGGACGCTTTCGTTCCGCGGTGAGTGGAAACGGTGACCGGGTGAAAAAGCCCGCCGCGGCGAGCCGGGCGGGCTAAGTAGGCTTCACGACACAGCCGATACGGTAGAAGCTGCGCCGTTGGAGTCGCTGTAACTGATGATCGTCTGATTTTGTGTTGCCGCAGTGCCGCGGGGCCACCTGAAATCAGTCTTGAGCACAGAAAGGCCCGCACCAGCTTTCGCCGGGCGGGCCAAGGTGCGGCCGAAGCCGCTGGGAGGAAGAGGAGCTTCCCGCGTAGATCGGGCGGGTATGAGTCAGCCGGCCATTCCTCATCGTCCTCGCAAAAAGAAGATCCAAATCAAGAGAATGACCGGGATCGGGATCCCGATGAGCCACAAGAGACTGCCGGTAAGCATGACGAACTCCTCAATGAAAACGGCAACGGCGGATGCAGCGGTTTGTTCAGAACGGGCACGACAAAGCCCGCACCGGGGAGTTCAGCCGGGCGGGCCTTGAAGCCGGGGGCTCACAGGAATGAGAGGGACCCAGGCACGGTGAACGAGGGGTGTTGCCGGCGGTTCAGTTTGGATCGCCGCGCGCGTTGACGCGGGGGCGCATTCATTACCTCGTCAGGCTTGCCCTTTAGTACCGGTACGCGCTGCTGTTGATCATGCCAGGTAAGAGGCGCGCTTGAGGGCTGGAAAATCAATGCGCGCGTATCCTCGGCATGTATCCCTGGCGCGCTGAACCGAGCGTGCTTTGATGGCAGAAAGTGCTCAGGAACTTGGCCGCGATCGGATGGCTTGCTCCTCAATAAATATTTTGAGGAAACGCCAGATGGACAACTCAATTCTAATTATCGCGCTCGCAATCACGACCCTCGTAATCGTCGTCGTCGTAGCCAGTGTCATGCGCGGTCGCGTCGCGAAAGCCAAGGGCGATCCAGAGCGATCGAGCTTCACGAAGCAGCATGGTGAGGCGCCCCGTCAGAACAGGCCGGGTACGGATCACTGAGGCTGGATACGAAAAGGCCGCCGCGGCGAACCGGGCGGCCTAAAAGTATGCCGGCAGCGTTCGATAGCCAGCTGTACGGACTTGGTCACTGTGAAAGTCCGCGACCTTACGGACGATGTGCACGCGCTGCTGGCAACGAAGCTCGATGGGCTCCCGTATCTCATCGTAAAGTGAGATGCTGAGGAGGTCTCGTAGATCGCCTGCCGCGCCGCGCCGGAACGAAACGGCGAGTCTCGGCTTTGAGGGCGATGAACGGCAAGCTCACTCCGGACGAACAGAAGCGGCGCTTCGCCGATTTGTTTGCACGCCTCGTCGGCGCAGACGAATACAATGGCACCCCGATCGTACCGCCGTTGGCGGTCGCCGAGGATTTGGCTCAGCCGCGAGAACGGCCCGCGAATGACAATGGGTGCACGGGAGATACGAAGCGTTAGAGACAAGTTTGCGAGCGATATCCGGGACAACAAAGCCCACCACGGGATCGGTCCGCGGCGGGCTCTGAAGTCAGGGGGAGCAGCACGCACACACCCGAGATCCGGTAACCGGGAATCCTGGCGATTGTTCAGACACAACAACGGCCGCCCATGTAAGCCAACGGGGGCGGCCCTCGAAGCCGGACCCTAAAAGAGAAAAACGAGCCCAGGCCCAATGAACCGAGGGCACCGCCGAAAGTTCAGCGGAGTGCCGCTTGGACGAAGTGCGGAAACTTTCCGCGTCTATGACAACGCGCCGTCTGTTCATGCCCGTTCCGGCGGCGGCAGTCCGAGCGATCTCCCGCGCCCACATGGTCGCTCGGACTGTCAGCACATCGGCAGCTCGCTATTCGCAGCGGCCTTGAAGCGTTAGATCCTCAAATTCCCGGACGCGCCACTTTGATCTCCACCGTTTCGCCAGTCCGAGGATTGAAGATCAGCATTAGCGTTGCCTTCGCTTGAGGTGTCTAGAGAACGCCGCACCTCGGCTTTGGAGTCATGGGATCCGTCGAATTGCGCGGGCATGGTCAATTAAGCGTTTACCGTAGAGTTGGGCGTGATCCGCTACGCCGCCTCCCGCTCGATCAGGGTCGGATCGTCGTCGTTTCCGACCTTGTTGACCCGCTTCGATGGATTGCTAGGTAGCGTGGCCATTCGAAATGTTGCGCCCGGACTTTTCGGCCCAGACCTAAACCGGATCAGGTAGCCGAAGCTCCACCCGAGACCAATCGCAGGCCAGCAGGCCGCCGCTTTGCGATGATCTCGGCGATTTTGCGTTCGAGTTCGCCGTCCCGGAACGGCTTCTGAACGATGCCGTCGGCGCCGACCGTGCCGGCCTTCATCAACGCGTTGGTGTCGGCGTAACCGGTCACGAACAGCACCGGGACGCCCGGCCAGCGCTTGCGGATCTCTATCGCTGCCTCGGCCCCGTTCATGCCGGGCATGGCGAAGTCTAGGACCACCGCAGCGACGTGTATGTCCGCCTCCAGGGAAGCGAGAGCGGCCAGCCCGGACCCCGCCTCCCGCACGTCGTAACCGGCCTCGATCAGACGTGTGGTGGTAACCTCGCGGACCGCGGTGTCGTCATCGACGACCAAAACGACGGGCATGCCATCCGAATTCGGCTGGGCCACATAATCAGTCGCGCGTGGGCTCTTGGGAGCCGCTTCTACCACGCCTTCAACTCTTGGCAGGTAGACCTTGATCGAGGTGCCTTCACCGACCACGGTGTCGATCCGGATGCCGCCGCCCGATTGCTTCACGAAGCCGTAAGCCTGCGCCAGCCCGAGGCCAGAGCCCTTGCCGACTTCCTTAGTGGTGAAGAACGGTTCGAACACGCGCTCGACCACGCCAGGCGGCATGCCGGTTCCCGTGTCGCTGACCGCCACCATCACGTATTCGCCGGGCACCGGTTGCTCCGGCCGGGTCTGCTTGCCGGTCACCGTGATGTTAGCGGTTTCGATAGTTAGGCAGCCGCCGACCGCCATCGCGTCGCGCGCGTTGATGGCGAGGTTCAGGATCACGAGCTCGATCTGGGTCGCATCAACCAGGGCCGGCCATAGACCGGTCTGCAGGGTCGTCTCGATCCGCACGGCGCCACCGATGGAGCTCTGCAGCAAATCGCGCATTGATGCGACGGTGTTGTTGAGGTTGACCGGAGTCGGTTCCAGTTGCTGACGCCGCGAGAAGGCGAGCAGTTGGGCCGTCAAACTCGCACCGCGTTCGGCGGCCTGCTTCATCATCGTGAGCCGGCGCTTCGATCGGTCGGTCGTGACATCGTTGACCAGGAACTCGATGTTTCCGGCGATCACAGTCAGCAGGTTATTGAAGTCGTGGGCCACACCGCTGGTCAATTGCCCGACCGCCTCTAGCCGCTGGGCAAGGCGCAGGGCCTGCTCGATGCGCTCGCGCTCGGCTATCTGAGCCTGGAGTGCCTGATTGGCCTCGGCAAGCTCGCGGGTCCGCTCGATGATGCGGGTTTCCAGCGTCTCGTTGAGCGCCTGGAGCGCGGCCTCTGCCGCACGTTTGTCGGCTTTTAGCCGAGCTTCCGAGAGCGCCCTCAGGACCGTGCGCGGCAAGCGGTCAAGCCGCTGCTTCGTCACGTAGTCGACGGCGCCGTTCTTGAGCGCCTCGACGGCCCGCTCCTCGCCAAGGGTGCCGGAGACGAACACGAACGGCGTCTCGGGGCACTGCTCTCGGGCGATAGCTAGCGCGTTGATACCGTCGAAGGTCGGCAACACATAATCGGCCAGGATCAGGTCATGAGCGTCGGGTTGGGCAGCCGCTGCAAAAGCCGGTCGGTCCATAACCCTTTCGATCTCGCATGGGTGGCCGACCCCTTCCAGTACGGCCTCTATCAACTCGGCATCGAGGTCACTGTCCTCTAGGTGGAGGATGCGGACCGGACTGCCGTTGCCCTCCATCAAACGTTCGATGGCCAGCCTCCTCTATGCGGCGGTGGCTCATTCAGCACGGCCCAGAACACGCCGAGCTCCTTGATTGCTGCGAAGAATTCGTCGAACCCAACGGGCTTCACCACGAAAGCGTTCACGCCCAAATCGTAGGACCGCACGACGTCGGTCTCCTCACGGGAGGAGGTCAGCATGACGATGGGGATGGCTCGGGTTTGCGGGTCCTTCTTCAACGCTGCCAGCACCTCCAGCCCGTCGATCTTAGGTAATTTCAGATCGAGCAGGATCACGGCCGGATCTTGGGCTTCGCGCTTCTCATGGGGACCGCGGCGGTAAACGAAGTCCAGCGCTTCAGCCCCGTCGCGGCAGATGACGATGTCGTTGGCGAGTTGGCCGGCTTCCAGCGCCGCGAGGGTGAGCTCGATGTCGTTCGGGTTGTCTTCGACCAGCAGGATCGGCTTCAGGTTCGCCATCGTCAGATGTCCTCCCCACGCAGGGGCAAAGTGAAGAAGAAGGTCGCGCCTTCGCCGAGCTTGCCCTCGGCCCAGGTGTGACCGCCGTGGCGTTCGACGATCCTGCGAACGTTCGCGAGCCCGATGCCGGTCCCCTCGAACTCCTCGACCCGGTGCAGGCGCTGGAAGACCCCGAACAGCTTGTCGACGTAGGCCATGTCGAAGCCGACGCCGTTGTCGCGAACGTAGAAGACGGCCTCCCCGTCTTTCGGCGGAAGCCGCCCGAACTCGATCACAGATTCGGTGCGGTCGCGGCTGTATTTGAGGGCGTTCGAGAGCAGGTTCTCGATGACCAAACGCAGCATGAACGGATCGGCATGAGCCCGACCGAGCGGGCCGATCTCCCAGCGAACCTTGCGCTCGGCAGGGACGTCGCGCATCGCCTTGCGACGCTCCTCCTCGACCAGGGCGTTCATGTCGCCCGCGATCCGATTGAGAGTGTGGCGGCCCATCTGCGAGAACGAGAGCAGGTTGTCGACGAGCGTCCCGGCGGAGAAGGCTGCCTCAATGATGGTGTCGACGTAGTGCTGACCCTTCTCCGACAGGTTGGCGCCCTCGCGGGTCTTCAGCAGGTTCGAGTAGCCGACGATGTGCCGGAAGGGCGCCCGCAGATCGTGGCTGACCGAATAGGAGAAGGCTTCCAGCTCCTTGTTCGAACGTTGGAGTTCCTCGCTCATCGCGGCAAGCTCCTCCGCGCGACGCAGCACGATTCCGATGACCGAGGTTCTTAGATCCCGGGCTGCATCGACCTCCGGTCCTGTCCACGGCAGAGCGCGGCCCTTCAACGTCTCCTTCCAGATCTCGAAGGATTTTCGGGGGTGCAGGCGGTCGGGTTCGCCGTCCGCGCCGGGCGTGACAGCCTTGACCGGGTTGCCGCCCCACTTGACCGTCCGCACCACTTCCGGCCTGAACCAGAGGATGTAGCTGGCGTATCTCTTGGAGACCGAGATCGCGAGCAGGCCGCTGGCCCTGTCGGCGAAGGCGTCCGCCTCCGGCAAGAGTTCGGACATCGACTCCTCCGCGAAGACCTCGACCTCGTCGGGCCGGCTCGCGAGCCAATCGTAGAGGGTCCTGACCTGCGTCTCGGTGGGTGTGCTGCCGATCAGGCGGCAGCGGTCGCCGGTGACGATGGCCGCGCCCGCCGCGTTCGCCAGCGCCATGACGTCGTCGGGGTGATTGAGCAGACCGTCGACGAAGCTGTCCTCCTCGGCCATGAAGCCGAGCAGCCGGGACTGGACCGCCCCGAGGGCGAGACGCTGCTCGGCCTGGGCGCTGCGCTCGTTGGCGAAGAGTTGCAGGGCGAAGATCTGGGTGAGGAAGTCGCAGGCGTTGCGAGCCTGCAGCGGCACGCGGCGCGGCTCCCGGTTGTGGCAGGACACAAGCCCCCAGAGCTCGTCATCGACGAGGATCGACACCGACATCGAAGCGCCGGTGCCCATGTTGCGCATGTACTCGACATGCACCGGCGAGACCGAGCGCAGCACGGATTGGGAGAGGTCGAGCGGCTTTCCGGCTGGCGTCAGCGCCGGCTGGATGGGCACCGGCACGTATCCGGCGTCGGGAATGATGCGCAGTCGATTGCGGCGATAGAGCTCGCGCGCCTGCACCGGGATGTCCGTCGCGGGGAAGCGAAGATCGAGATAGGACGGTAGGGTGTCGTTGCCGTCCTCCGCCAGGACCGTGCCGTGCCAGTCCCGGTCGAATCTGTACACCAGAACCCGATCGAAGCCGGTGATCGAGCGGACGTCCTCCGCAACAATCGCGCAGAGATCTTCGATGGAACGGGCAAGCCGCAGGCGCTGCACGAAGGCGCGCAGCCGCGGGGAATGCGCGTCGAGGCCCGCATCGACGTCGGGATCAGCGACCTCTTCCAATTCGAGTACGACCAGATCGCCGACGCGGTGGGCCGCAACCTCGTAAGTCTGGCATGCCGCATCGCCGCCGAGCGTCACCGTGCGCAGATAATGGGCCCCGTGATCTTCTGTCGGTGGGGCATCGAGATAGCGACGGACGACGGAGACCAGTTCGGGAAGCGCCGCATCGAGACCCGAGCCGGCGCTGGCCGCCGCAGGCGCGTTCGCACTCGCCTGTGCGATCACCAGGCTCCCGGCATCGAGCGTGAGCAGGAAGCCGTGAGGCTGCACGCTTCCGACGATATGGATGGGTTCGCGGTCGCAGGCCGTCAGGTCAAGCCGCGGCGCTGCGTCGTACCGTCGATCCAATACAGGGTACCCTTGGATTAAGCGAACTTAGGAGGCTGACGGGCGATTGAAGTCTAGCATTCGGTTTGTGGCCTGCCTACGCTCCACAGGCGTACCAAAAGTGCTTGCCCCGGGCCGAAACGTCACATCCATGTGATCATAGAAGCAGCGACCGGCAACCACGATGCGATTTTCAGCATTTGTATCAAAAGATACGTAGAGATACGTGCGTGAGCCTGGACGCGTGGCTCATGCGGTCCGATGCAACTAGGGTGTTACTGTAAATCGACGGTTTGGCACTTCACCAATCGGCATCGGCAGGGCTGCGCCCAGGCTATGCTGCGTTGACGATGCCAAGAGCGCAATTGGTCCCCTTATTTCCGAGAACAACGGTTGGTCTGGGTCGTTGAGCCGACATGACGAGTGACGGTGTCCACCCGGATGTAGGCCTGGATCGACTCTGTCGCCTAATCCGGGCGACGATGGCCATCGAGCACGCGGGCTTGGGATTGCTGTCTGAAATGCTCGACGACGGCGACAATTTTCCGCCGGCAGAGGCCAAGGAATTGGTGGACTATATCCATCGGCATCGCGTTGGGATGATCAAACAGCGGGCGTTGGCGGGCGCACTCGGGCTCGACATCTAGCCGCGACGTTCTAACCAGTTGCGGTTTTCGGATAAAATTGGCTGGCAAGCGTCCCGGATTGAAGTCTGCTTCCCAATGCCTGCTATTCGAAAACAGCCCAACGGCTCGCGGCCAAACAAGACAGAGAAGCGGCTTTTCGAGGTTCGACGCTGGTTGTCCGAGAAATGCTCGGCTGCTTTGGGCGCGTGACGAGAGAAGCCAAAAATTGTCTCCCGTATGGCCCTGCTATTGGTAAGTCCACATACCCCACAAGACGATGTGTGAGGATGTGACACCGATTAACATTTTTTGCGCGGCGAGGGAACGAAGCCGGGGGCTGGCGCCTTTCACGCAGCCTACTCAATGGGCAAAGGAGACAATAATGCGTCGCATCGCTTTCGCCGTCATGGCCGCAACCATGTTGGTAACCCCAGTCTTTGCCGAAAGCGCCAAGCCAGTCGCCCCGCCCGCCGAGGTTAAGTTCGCAACGGCCCCCCCGACTGCCGTGCTCAGTTACAACCTCATTGGTCTCACGGTGGTCGATGGGTCCAACAGTACGGTCGGTGAGATCAAAGACTTGATCGTCAACGACGGCAAGCTGGTCGGCTACATCCTCTCGGTCGGCGGATTTCTTGGTATGGGCGAGCACTACGTCGCGGTCGAGCCGTCGTCTGTCGGTCTGACATACGACGAGAGCGCGAAGAAGTGGGTGGCTTCGGTCAACACCACCAAGGAAAAGCTGAAGGAAGCCCCTCAATTTAAATATGAGGGCAAATTCAAGCGCTAAGAGATCGGCGCCCGGGAGCGCTTAGCGCTCTCGGGGCATCTCACTCGGCTAATGTCGCCGGTTGCCGGACCGAGTGGGTCGCCAACGCTGAAGAGGCGCTGGAGAGGCTCGGGGTCGACGGGAACGGGTTCGAGGTGGTGTTCTCCGACGTCCTGATGCCAGGCATGGGCGGCATAGCCTTGGCCAAGGATCTGGAGCGCCGTCTGCCGGACCTGCCGGTGATCCTCGCTTCAGGCTATAGTCATGCCCTCGCGCAGGACGGAGCCCAAGGGTTCGAGTTGCTACACAAGCCTTATTTGGCCGAGCAACTCGCGAGGGTTCTGCGCGAGCGCCGACGGACTGCAGGCCCTGGGACGGTGGTCGTGGCGGATGCCGATTTGATTAGTGTTTCGACTACTGAGATTCCAACCGGTGAAGGTCGCGATCGTGTCCCAGCCGAAGCTGCTTCCGGCATGCCTGATCCGGAGAACGATTGGTCGCCTCCGGCTCCGATGTCGGGCTGACGATTGCCGTCTGAGCAGACGAGCCGATGCCTCGGTCCGAAGTGGCACGGTAGGTTATCGGGATCGAGGCTTCGAACGTGACATTTCTTTTAGAATTCCTGTAAACAGACCCTTCCGCTTTTGTCCGGCTAGCATCCGGCTTTCGCCTGCGAGATGCTCGGATGAATCACATCAAACCCAGCTCGGTTTCGTCCGATCTGCTGACCGCCGAGCGTGAGATCCTGACGCGCGTCGCGGCGGGTGGCGCCCTCACGGATGTGATGCGTGACATCATTCTGATGATCGAGGCGCCGTCGCATGGTGAGATGCTCGCATCGATCCTTGTGACCTCCGAAAACGGCAAGCAACTTTTCGAAGGCGCTGCACCGAGTCTGCCCGCAGAGTACAACGCTGCCGTCCACGGTATCCCGGTCGCACTTGGCGTCGGCTCGTGCGGTACCGCAGCGTTCACGGGCGAGCCCGTCATCGCCACCGACATCGCCACCAATCCGCACTGGGCCGATTACCGAGAAATCGCGCTTGCCCATGGCCTTCGCGCCTGCTGGTCCATGCCGATCCTCGCCGCCGATGGTCGCGTACTCGGGACTTTCGCGAACTACTACCGTGAGCCGAGGGAGCCGACGGAACGCGACCTCGAAGTCATCAGCATGGTCACGCGGACCGCCGCGATTGCCATCGAGCGCACGCGCAATGAAGTGGCCAGGGAACGCGCCGAGGAGCAACGCATCCTCCTTCTTCGCGAATTGAACCATCGAGTGAAGAACGTTTTCACCTTGATCGACTCTCTGCTCCTGATGAGCGCGCGATCCGCGACGAGTGTCGAAGCTTACGCCCAAGCGATCCGAGGGCGCCTCTATGCCCTCAGCCGGGCGCACGAACTGGTTCAGCCGGGATTGGCCCAGTCGGAGGTGTCAGACCCAACCGACGTGCCGCTCAAGCAGGTCGTGAGTGAATTGCTCGCGCCGTACGTCCAGGATGGCACCGAAAAGTTCATGCTGGCGGGATCGGATGACGTCCTCATCTCGCCGCGGGCCATCACCGGCATTTCGCTAGTGTTGCATGAACTGGCGACGAACGCCGCAAAGTACGGCGCACTCGGGCATCCGGACGGCAAACTGCTGGTCTCGTGGAGCCTGGCCGAGATGCTCCAGATCGAATGGTCCGAGCGAGGCGGCCCCGTACCGGCCGCCCGCGGCGCCAAGGGCTTCGGATCAAAGCTGATCCACCGTACGGTCGAGGGACAATTCCAAGGGAAGATCATCTATCGATGGGAACCGCACGGGCTCGACATCATGATAAGCCTGCCTGTTGGTATGCTTTGATCGAGAAGTTAAAGAATCACTTAGGCAAAATTCCTCCTGAAAGACATGTCTAACCTATTGCACTGCTCGGATCAGAAGCTTGGTGCCCATATGCGTAACAGATGGCGATCCAAAGCTTCCCTGAAACCAGACGTTTGTTTTGCCGAAGTTTCGTCGGCCGTGCGCCCCTGCCGAACAGTTAGACTTTGACAAAGCCGACAACAATATTTGTATCGATCTACATGAATCGATCCGCTCCGCCGGATGCCTCGATCGTGTCCCCCGTGACGAATCCATTCCGGCTGGACACCAGGAAAGCAGCGATGGCGGCGATTTCCTCGGGCGTACCGGCACGGCCGATCGGCGTCATCTCGGCGCCGACCCGGGCGAGGACCTGGTCATCGCTGAGTCCAGCCATCTCGGATCGATTGCGGCGGACGGCCGGAAGCATGTTGTTGGCCCAGTTGTCCGTTGCGACTGCGCCGACCCCGATCGCGTTGACCAGAATACCTGCGGACGCAACTTCCAGCGCGAGCGACTTCGTCAGGTTGTTGATTGCCCCGCTGAGCACATGCGAGACGAAGAGCTTGGGGTTCGGATAGATCCCGCCGATCGAAGACATGTTCACGATGCGGCCCCATCTCTTCTCACTCATGTGCGGGATGGCGGCCTTGCAGAGGCGGCGCATCGAGACGAGCTTCAGCATCGTCATCTCGTCCCAATCGCTTTCGGACGAGGTCATCAAGCCGCCGGCATGCGCACGGCCGGCATTGTTCACGAGGATATCGAGAGAGCCGAAGGCGGAGAGGGCTGCATCCACGATCCGATCGGCTGCCGCGGCGCTGGCAACGTCGATCGCGAGCGAGGCGACCTTTGCGTGGCTCTTCTGCTGGAGTTTCGCCTCGGCGGCTTCGAGCCGGTTGTGGTCTCGCGCGACGATTAGCACGGAGGCACCGTTCGCCACGAGTTCTTCCGCGACTGCGAAGCCGATGCCGGTGCTGGCGCCAGTGACAATGGCTGCGCGGCCTGTAATGCCGAGTTCCATGACAATTCCCTTGTTTTCGACTAGTTCGGAAGATGTGTATTCTTGGTTTCCGGCAGAAAGTAGAGTGCGGCCAGAGAAAGAAAATACAGACAAGTAAGAGCCAGGACGGTAGGTTGGTATCCGCCTAGACTGGAGAAAATAAATGCGGTCAGGACAGGCAGAGGAAAGGCGACAAGGCGGCCCAGGTTGAACACGACTCCTGAAGCCGTTGCCCGAATGCGTGTCGCGAACAGCTCGGGCAGATAGATCGGCATCCATGAGAACACGCCGAGCGTGAATATTCCGAGGATGAAGACTGCGATCAAACTCGGCAACAATGCCGGCGGAGCCAAATACATCAGGATGCCGGATAGAATGGCGCCTCCGAAGACGCAGGACATGTACCGCTTGCGTCCGAGCGCCTCGGCCAGGAAACCGGCCGAGATGTAGCCGACGATGGCTCCTGCATTGTAGACGAGGGCGCTTATGCTGGCCCAGGTCGCGGCGTGGCGGCCCTCCTTGGCGGCGATCGCGCCGATGAAGGGGCCCGTGAGCGCGCTGATCGCGTAGAAGACCGACACGGTCACGGCAGCCATGACGAGGGTCGCGATCGCTCGCGAACGGGCTTCCCGGTCCTGAAGCAACTCGATCACGGTGAAGTCCCGCTTGATCGATGCGGATCGCCGCTCTGCAGCCGCCTCCTGCCAGAGCTTCGATTCACCGACCTCGCGACGGATGTAGATCAGGGCGATCGCCGGCAGGACGCCGATCACGAACATCAAGCGCCATGCTTCGGGTCCGAGCGGCTGGATCAACAGCCACAAGCCCGCAGCCAGGAAGAAGCCGAACCCATAGCCGGACTGCATGACTCCGAGCGCCTTCGCTCGGGCGTGGTCCGGCCAGGTCTCGGCGACCAACGCCGTGCCCGTGCTCCATTCGGAACCGAGAAACAGCCCGGTGAGAAAGCGCAACGTGATCAACGCGCCGATCGAATAGCTGGCGGCCGTCAGCGCGGTGAAAGCGCAGTAGCCGGCGATCGAGATCATCAGCATCTTCTTGCGGCCGACATAGTCCGCCAAGATGCTTCCGATGACCCCTCCGACCGCCCAACCGGCGAGCGTGGCGCTCAATGCGGTGCCGATGCTGAGCCTCACTTCATCGGGGCCTGCGTTCGGGATGAGCGAGGCGATGGCCGCGCCGCCGACGAGGATGAGGGTACTCGTCTCGAAACCATCGAACATCCAACCGATGAAACTGCTGGTCAGCACGCGTCGTTGAAGGGGCCCGATACGACCGTCACCTGCCTGGGTCATGCGTCCTCCCGTCCAGTCTTCGCTGGATCGCTCGTGTTGTCCGCCGATGGTGCGGCTTCAGTTTTTGATTTCGGCCCGCATGCGTCGGTTGAAGACCGGAAGAGCGAGCCCGCAGATCTCGAACCTGCTGAGGATCAGGAGCAGAAACGCCGAGGCGCCGTGCCGGTAGAGCCAGCCCACGTCGCCGGAGAGGACCGCCTCCCGCTCCCCGAGGCTCAGCGGCACGGTCGCCAGCGCGGCCGCGGGTTCGGACTGCATCCGCGCCCGAAAGGCGGCGTCATGCAGGATGCGGCGACAGAGCTTCTCGACGTGATAGGCACTCATTGGTCGACCCCTTTCGGGGTCCAGGCCGCGAAGGCGTTGCCCAGTTCCGGCTGATTGACGAGGATGTCGGGCGTGGCCGGGCCGACCGCGCCGAGCGCGGCTATCCAGGTGAGGAGCTCTCCGGCCACGTTCCCGGCTTCGAGCATCCGTTCCTGGCTCGCCGCCTCGATCAGGGTCTCGATCTGTCCGGTCCGGATCTGATCGAGCACCCAACTCGCCCAGTCCGGGTCGGGGACGCCGAAGGTCTTGTTCTCGAAGGCGCGGGGTCCGCCGATCTCGAGGCTCAGTGAACCGCTGGCGAGGATGGCGACCCGCTGCTCGCTGCTCCAACGCGCTATCGCCTCCGCCAGCGAGCGGCCCAGGCGGTGGCAACGGCGGCTGCTCGGAAGGGGCGGGACGATGCAGTTGATGAAGACCGTGACGATCGGAACCGACATCTCGGGCGTGAGGAAGTGAAGCGGAACGAGGTGCGCATGGTCGAGCTGGAATTCCAGCGAGCGCGCGACATCGAACTCGTCCGCGACGAGGTGGCCGAGGAGATGCCGGGCGAGATCGGAGGCGACCTTGACCTCGTACCAGGGCATCTCCGGTGTCTGGTCACTCGGTCCGGCCGTACGGTCCGCCAGCCCGATCGCGAAGGTGGGCCAGTTGTCGAGAAAGAACGTGTTGAAATGATCGTTGCTGATGGAGACGACCACGTCCGGGCGTGCCGCTGCCAGATGGTGTCCGATCTCGCCGAAGAGGCGCGCCGTTTCGGAACGCTCTCCATTCGCCTTCACCTCGGCCACGAAGCTTGGAGTATGCGGCACGACATAAGCTGCGACGACGTCCGCCAAGAGCATCTGCTTTCATGACCGGCCGGCACGGGGCGTGCGGCAACGGGAGACAGATGCGTTTCACAGCTATGGGGTTTGGAGTCTTTGGCGCTTCGTTTCAGACTCCTGAAAAAGCAGGTGGCTCAGTCCGCATCGGAGAGTCGCGAGACGTACCAGCTTCGAGCCGCCCGCCAGTCCCGCGACGACACTCCGCTCGGGAACAGGTCGAGGTATGGTTCGAGGAGCACGCGTGCCTCGTCCCGACGACCATGATCGGTGAGAAGCTTCACCAGATCGAACACGACCCGCAGGCCGAGAGCGGGGGCCTCCTGGCGTTCGGCGATGTCCAGAGCCCGCCTCAGCTCGCGCTCGCGCGAGGCCGGAGTGGGATCGGTGATCTGCGCGCGAACCCGCAGAAATTCCGGCCAGGCCCAGTGTGCCTCGTCTCGGCCGTCGTCGACGCGTTCGGCCAGTCGCAAGAACGCTTCGCGGGCGGGATGATCGACATCGGCGTTGATGAGCAGATCCGTGATGAGCGTCGAATAGAGCGGATCGAAGTCCATGCCGCTGGCAGCCGCGAAGACACGCTCGATGCGGCCTTGCGGATGTTCGTCGTTGCCGGTCGTGGCCCAGGCCATAAACAACTCGCCGTACACTTTCCAGAACCCGAGACCATGCCGGCTCGCGGTCTGGACGAGCAGCGGCGCCGCGCGTTCGACGGCTGTCTCGTCACCGTTCAGGGCATGAACCATGCACCACCCCTCGGCGAGCGCGCAGCAGAGCGTGCAGGCGTGGTCGAGAGCGCGCGCTTTTTCCAAGGCATCACGCGCGACGTCGATGGCCGTCGAGAACTGACCTTCGATCCAGAATATGCGCGACAGGAAGGCGAGCCCGGCGACGCGTTGGTCGAGACCGAAGCGAAAGCGCTGAACCGGAGGATGCCGATCGTACCATCCGAGTGACGTCTCGATCAGGCGGCGTCCCTCGGCATGCTCGCCCAGGAAGTGATGGGAGACACCCGCGATACGCTGTCCGGCGGCAAAGGCCTCACGGTCGTGTCCAAGACTGGCCTGCTCCATCATCTCTCGTGCATGGCGAAGTGAGCCCGCATAGTCGCCGCAACGCAGATGAAAGAGCCACAATCCGTAATGAGCCTGGAGCCCGACTTCGACGTCGGAGAGTTCCGCGGCGAGTTCGAGGGCACGGCTCCAGGCATTCCTGGTTTCCGCAACGGGGCCTTTCGCCCATGTCAGGCAGGCGCCGAGCGCCTTCTGGGCAGCCATCTCGGCCTGAGAATGGATCGGACCCTGGATCGCGATCCCGCCAAGAATCTCGGAGATCCGGCGTTGGCCTTCGTCGTGTTGGGAGTGCTGAATCCAGAATGGCGCCGATTGTGAGAGGATCGTGACGCCCAGGTCGACATCGCCGGACGCGGAAAGCGCCCAGTCGAGGGCGGCCCGGATATCGTCCAGGCCGGTTGCGTGACGGTTCAGCCAGTCTTCGGTGGGCAAGATCCGCCAATCGACGGAGGCTTCCTCGGACATCGCGGCCGTGAAGCTCGCGTGCCGACGGGCGATCCCCTCGACCTCGTTGCTCTCGGCAAGCTTCTCCAGCCCGTAGAAGCGGATCGTCTCCAGCATGTGGAAGTGGGGTTCCGGCCTCACGGCATCGACGAGAAGGAGGGATTTTTCCTCAAGCTCGCCGATCAAGTCTGCCGTCTGCCATTGCTCGTCCAGGTCCCCGGCCGCGACCTGATGCGCGGCTTCTGCCGTGAAGGCCGCCGGAAATGCAGCCACGCGCCGGAACAGCCGCTTCGCCTCTGGGCTGAGCAAGTCGTGGCTCCAGTCTACCGCGCTGCGCAGGGTCCGGTGCCGGGCCAGAACCGTTCTGCGCCCGGCGGTCAGAAGCTTGAATCGATCGTCCAATCCGGTGAGCACGCCGGTCACGCCGAGCGCGGCAACCCGGGCCGCCGCGAGTTCCAAGGCGAGCGGGATTCCATCGAGCCGTCGGCAAATCTCACCGACATCGCAGGCATTGGCGTCCAGAAGCTGGAATTCGCGGGCCCTCTCCTTTGCCCTTTCCACGAAGAGCTCCACCGCCGGATGTCCGAGCGCCTCGCTCGCTTCGCGCACGGTCTTGGGCGGCACCGCGAGCGGACCCAGCCGAAAGACGTGCTCTCCCGGCATGCCGAGCGGCTCCTGGGCCGTACCAAGGACGCTCAGATTCGCGCTGACGTGCAGGAGGTTCGCCAAGACCTCGGCGACCGCCTCCACGACATGCTCGCAATTGTCGACCACCAACAGGATGCGGCGGTGTTCGACATAGCTCCTGAGCCGACCGGGCTGACGTAGGACCGAAGCCGGGATGGAGAGCGCTGCGCCGATCGTCGGCCAGACGAGTTGGTCCTCGGACAGTTTGCCGAGCTCTGCCAGGAACACGCCGTCAGGAAACGCGGGGACGAGCCGACGACCGGCCTCGTTGGCGAGTCGCGTCTTGCCGACGCCTCCCGGTCCCACGATGGTCACGAGCCTGGCGCGACCCAGGAGCCCCTCGATCTCCGACATCTCCGTCGATCGGCCGATCAGGCTCGTGATGGGGTTCGTCAGGGTGCACGTCGCAGCGCGCTGCGGCGGCTCGGCAGGGAGCTGCGCCTGCCCCTCGATCGCGTCCGTTCCGGGCAGAAGGCGGTAGCCGCGTCCGAACTCGGTCGAGAGCAAGTCCCTGTCGGGTCCAAGCGCCTTCCTGAGCGCAGAGATCTGCGCCTGGAGATTGTTCTCCTCGACGACCGCCCCGCTCCAGACCTTCTCGATCAGCTCGTCTTTTCCAACCAGACTGCCGCGGGCCTCGACGAGCACGCACAGTAGATCAAAAGCGCGTGCCCTCAACTCTACTCGTTGGCCCCCCCTCACGAGGATGCGCATCTCCGGGTAGATATAGTGGCATCCAAACCGGTGCCCCAACCCGTTGGAGAGGCCTAGTTCAACAGACAAAGGCGCGCGTGCTCGCATCCGACGAACGTAACGGCACTACTCGCCGGTGTCTCGATGTGCCGCCCCCAGCAAAGGTACTCGGAGAACGTTCCGACCGGCGAACCCGGACGGGCGGCTGAGCGCCCAACCTAGTAGTGCCGGGCTTTAGATTGCAGGCCCGGAAGCGAACATCGATGTTGGGAGGCTGAAGACCGAGTTGGGAGATTACCTGCTGGACTGCTCTCGGGGTGTCATATTTAAGCAGCTGACGCACGACATTCACCTGGCGTTGGCCGAACAAAATCAGAAGGATTTCATTGAAAATTGCGCGTTAAGTAGACGGTGCAAGATTGCGGCATTCACACCAACTGCATGTCATCAGGTTTCAGTTTCAAACGCCGAGCTATGTCGCGAAACAGGCGAACGACCACGACAACGTCGCCGTACGTCAAGGCCTTCTTCTATCGTTTAATCAAAACCGCGCATGTTCCACTCAGAGCACAACACGTTCCGACAACTATAAATACAAGAGCCGTGTTGTGCCCGATATCTAGCAAATGACCGATAGCGGGCTCGGCGAGTCCGGCAAACAGATAGGAATAAGTGCTCATGACGCCAGTTGCCGTTCCAGCCCGTTGACGTCCGACAAGATCCGGTACTAGAGCCCAAAAGGTCGCATGCGGTCCGTAGACGAAAAATCCGCAAAGAAATAGCACGACTATCGCCCAAATGCTTGAGATCGGTAGAGTATACATCACGGCCGTCGCGCCTACTGCCAACAGCATGTACAGAGCAATCGGCTTCCAGCGCACTGATCCGAAAAACCGGTCAGAGATCCACCCATTCGAAAGCGCACCGAATGCCATACCGACTGGGAGCGCGACAGTGATCCACCGTGCATTGAGACCCGTGACTTCGCCCAATTTTGCTGTGGCCTCCAGAAAATGTACTGGTACCCAGACAACGAGACCGTATCGAGCGGCATTGTTGAAACCCAGTGCAACTCCGCCGATATGGATTTTTAAGTTTGATAGGATCGCTTTGTAACGCTCCCTCGAGCTTTCCGGCTCTGCATCGGATGCGTCCGCAGCACATTCTTTTTCCGCATCCGCATCGACCTCGCGTTTAAAACCCATATCTTCTGGATTGTCGCGAACCACAAAATAGAAGACAATTCCCGCGACCATCAGCAATACGACGGGAAGACGAAAGACCCATCTCCATTCGAGATGAAATGTGTCTACGACCAGCAGTCCCAGGACATAGGTGACGACAGACGACATTCCTGCTGCGAACAGGTATAATCCGTAGACTTTCCCGCGCTCAGCTTTTGTCCACCAATTCGAGATAATACGACTGCCTGGCGCAAATCCCAGCGCTTGCAAATATCCATTGAGCCACCAGCTCACCAGGAGAGACTTGTAGCCGACAGAAAAGCTCACCACCCAATTCATCAGACTCGATGAGATGGCACCTGCTGTAACGATCCTTCGACCGCCGTACTTGTCGCCGAGATTGCCGTTTATCGCTTGACCGATAGCATAGCCCCAAAGCATCCCGGCAGATACCCAGCCGATAAGCTGTTTACTCACATTGAATTCAGCTTGAATTCCAGGAATCGCAAATCCGAGCGTCTGGCGACCCGTATAATAAAAAAGATAACAGAACATCACGATCAACAGCATTCGCCATTGAATAGCTCGATAACCCACCTGCGCCTTGGTCGAAACCGGCTCGCCGATCAGTTTAGACGGACTTTGGCTTATCGGCCTGTTCATTCGTTTCTCCCATGGCTCAGCCCCGGCGTTATTTTTCTTATGATTTTGTTTTCTAGATTCTTGTGTCGCCACGCGCGGCGAACAAAGTGAGACGACGTATAACGACGTAAATTTCTCAGAAAAACGACAATATGGCCGCAATTAAAAATTCGATTATTTGAACTTGATCAAAATATGACACTATATTAAGATCGCGATGTCGCAATTTGCGAAATGTATAACGATCAGCTTGTCACAATTATTGAAAGATGGTCGACAAGCTGCTCTTGTGGAAATGCTATGGTCGACGAGGCGGGCGACGGATGCCCACCTCGGATCGGATCGCGGCCTGTCGCCTATCCAATGCCATTCAAAGCAAAATCGAAGACGTCGAGATTGCGAAGCACGCCCGTTTGCGCTCGTTCTTGGTATTCGGGCTTGAGTGGCCGCGACAGCAGGAAGGGCACCCGTTGTTCCCCGATGCCCCCATGAGAGCGTAGGCGGTGATCTCCGAGGGCCGAGAGGTCGTGGTCCTCGCGTCGTGCGCCGACGACGGTTGCCCGATCCGAGAACACCGCGAAATCCCCCTCGCGATCCGGTGGAAGCTGGAAGCGTTCGCACACGGTTGCCCGATCGAGCACCAGCTCGATGCCAGGAAGCGAGCGGGCGAAGCTCATCATGGCCTTTGTGTCGCCTGGCTTGAGCATGTGGACACGCACAAAACCACCGAGCGCGCCGTGGTGGCGCACAAAGGGATCGGCAATCGGGCAGATCACTCGGACGCTTCCCGATCCGAAGTGCTCGTTCAAAGCATCCTCGACGTAGGTGACATTGGGCTGGCCGTCGGCGCCGGACTTGTCGGCCATGCCGTGATCGGCCGTCAGCGCCACCGTCGCGCCGAGCTCGATCATCCGTGCGATCCGGCGGTCTACTTCGCCATGGAAGCGGTTCGATTCAGCTTCGCCTGGCGCGTACTTGTGCTGAACGTAGTCCGAGGTCGAAAGATACATCAGCCCCGGCTTAGTGGTCTCGAGTAGCTTGATCCCAGCATCGAGGGCGAAAAGCGAGAGATCCGCGGAATACTGGTCGGGCCTGCTTCGGCCGACAAGCTCCTCGCCTCCCGATACACCCAACGCCGACAGGTCGGCCGTGTCTGGCTGTTCGGACGAGAAGGCGATGCCGTCCATCTCGTAGGCTAGCACCTTCAAAAGCTTGTCCTTGGCGGTCACGACGGCGGTCTTCACGTCCGCCCTGCTCACCGCACCGAGGATAGTCCCACAACGAAGGCGGCGGGCATCCGTCACCATGATCTCTTCGCCTGTCTCGGCATCGAGATAATAGTTGCCGTTGATACCGTGCACTGCCGGAGGCACGCCGGTGACGATCGAAGTGTTGTTCGTGTTTGTGGTGGTGGGCAAAGACGCTAGCGCAGTTCCCAAATATCCCGTTTTCTGAATCGCTGCGATCGTAGGCAGAGTCCCGTCTTTGATCCCCTTCTCCAGGTATTCGGGATCGAAGCCGTCAAGGCAGATTACGATTACGGGTTGTTTCGGCAACGCGTAAGTGCGCCCGTTAGCCTCGACGTGCGTCGCCGCATGCAAATCAGGGGCTGAGGATGTCTGCGACATATCTTGATCCAATATTGGCGACCGGTTCGCGACCTGGCCTCTAAGCGGTATATTAGTGTCAGTTGATATGTGATAATCAATCGAATAAAGCGCACCTAAATGTGCGAAAAAGGAACAGATTGCTTCAGCGTGGCGATGCGTCAGCGCAAGCGGAGGACAGCGACTTGAACGAACGTGAACTTCCCCTCAACGCCCTCCGCTCGTTTGCTGTTGCTGCCCAATCGCCCAGCTTGGAAGCCGCGGCTAGGCGCCTCGGCGTTACTCATGGCGCTGTGAGCAAGCAGATTGCTTCGCTGGAGGCTTGGCTTGGGCAGAGTCTCTTCGCTCGCCAGGGTCGCACGCTGCAACTCACGCCGTATGGGAAGATCCTTGCGGACAGGGTGATAGAGTCGATCCGACAGATGGGCGCGGCATGTGACTACGTTCGGAGAGATCGCTCGCGCAAAGTCATCTCCGTCGAAGCACCTGCGACCTTCGCGATGTATTTCCTTCTCCCGCGCATCAAGAAATTCGAGGTGCAACACCCAAAACTCTCCGTATGGATCGCAACACGTTTGACCGGCCAGACACCAGATTTCTCACAAAACGATGTCGTCATCAGTCGAGGCCAACTCTCGAAGGGGGGCACACGTGTTGGATCCGCGAAGTTTCTATTTGAAGAAAAGTTGACACCGGTCAGCGCAAATTCTCTTCTGAAAGAAACGCCCATCCGAAAGCCGGCCGATTTGCGAAAGCACAAGTCTATTGCCTCCTCAAGCCGGCCGGGCGACTGGGAGGCTTGGTTCGAGAGAGCGGGGTTGGGAAGTCCGTTGATCGAAGGCGGTCATCGCTTCGATCATCTGAATGTCGCTCTCCACGCAGTGCGCGACGGTTTAGGGTCAACTATTGCGCCCCGGCAGCTCTTCTATGACAACATAAATCAATACCAGCTTCGTTGTCCTCTCCCGGATATATTTTATCCTGGCGAGTCGTACTTCGCCTATTTGGCCTTCAAACCTGAAACGACAGAATCCCAGGCTTTTATATCATGGCTTGAGGACGAATGTAGGTGCGCCGAAGGTGAGCAGCGAGGCGCTTAGGCCCCTATAAATGAAGTCTGATAACGCAACGCATTCTGAAAAATGCTGGTCGGCGGTCAACAGTCGGAGGCTTCATTGTTAAGCCGCTCGCATCGCGGCCACGGAGGCCCTCGTGGTCAAGATGGTGGGGCTGGTGGGGATGATGCCGCTTTCGCCAGTTCGGGTCAGAGCGTTGTTAGACGCACGTCCGCTTTTCTTGCGTTTGAGAGGAGACAGGCCGCGTTCGCCGGTTCACCTCGGCTGCTTCGCGCCCATCCCGGCCATCCAGCCGAGAACGCAACGCTCCCGAAAGCCGCCGTGGAAACCTGTCGTACCAGCGCTTGCGGGACGCCGTCCTGGCGCACCGGAGTATGGCGGAGGGGCTCGGTCCGCTCTTCGCGGGCCTGCCGCCGCAATCCCCTAGCGACGCTGTCCTCACGATGGGAGTGATGGGACGGACAGCTCTGCAGACTGCATGCCCCGGCGCCACTGTGCCGGGGTGATGCCCATGCGCTGCTTGAAGGCGCGCTGGAAGGCGGCTTCAGACTGGTACCCGACGGTTTCCGCAACAGCTCCCGTGCTCGCGGACGGCTTGCGCAAGTCGTTCGCCGCCAGCGTCATGCGAACGTCCGTCAGGAGTTCACTGGCAGATTGGCCAAACTTCTCCTGGAACTGCCGCGCCATGGTCGCCCTGGACATGCCGCAGAGGCGGGCGAGCTTGGGCAGCGTCCACTGGCGGCCCGGCTCGTTGAACATGGCTGACAGTGCCGGAGCCAGGCGAGAATGGCCCGCCAGGGCAAGCAAGCCGACCGGCCTCTCCCTTGCCTCGCTGGCGAGGCGCAGGGTCAGCGTGAACAGCGCCGTCGATAGCGCATCCAACATGGCCCGGCCCCCCAACCCATCAGAGACCGCCTCATGGCGCATCAGCGACACGAGGCCGTTCAACACGTCCCGGGTTCCGGATGATGTGGCTGTCGCTGCCGTTTCGCCCGTTCGCACCACGAGCCGTGGAGGCAGGTAGTCCCGCAGCAGGCGTTCCTGGGGACGCGCGAGCACGAAGTGCCCGCAGAGCATGTCCAACCGCTCGCCTGGACCCTCGTTCTCACTGATCAACAGGTTGGCGGCCGCCCGTGTGTGCGACGGCCCTGCTTGCGCCCCGCTGCCATCGCGGAGGACGTGGTCCTCCCGCCTCGGGAGAAGAAGGATGTCCCCGGCCGAGAGACGCAGCGGTGGGCCACCCGTGGGATCTTCGAGCACGGCCGATCCCGCGACCAGGGCGTGATAGGCCATCTCGCCGACCGCGGCGCTGGCTTGGTCAATGCGCCAAGGGGCGCCGTAGGTACAGTAGATGTCGAGGCGTCCACGGACAGGGACGAGCGCAAGCAGGCGGCTGAGCCAGTCCTCGTGAGTTGCCATGGCGGGTTCTTCTGGCTTGAAACGATGGGGCGGAATACTGCTTGTTTTCCGCACTAATCAGCTCGTCCGGGGCCTGTAAACCGGTTCCGATCCTCCTCAGGACCGAATGTGGGCGGCCAGTTCCTGCTTCATGACTTCGAGAAACGTGCGCACCCGAGCGGGCATGTGCTGCCGAGTCGGCAGCACCGCCCAGATGGCAAGCAATTCGGGCTCGGCATCCTCCAAAGTCACCGCGACGAGCGTCCCGTCATCCAGGTCCCGCGCCACATCCCAGTACGTCAGCAGCGCCAGACCGGCGCCGGCAATGCAGGCGCCGCGGAGCGTGTCGACGCTGTTGGCCGCCAAGCGGCCGCCGATCCGCTTCGACATGGGTTTCTCGCCGACGGTGAAGGGCCACCCGTCCATCGCGTGCAGCGTCAAGCAGGTATGCTCGTCGATCTCGACGAGCCGCTCCGGACGCCCGTGTGTCGCGAGGTAGCTCGGCGCGGCGCAGAGGACGCGCGGATTGTCGGCGAGCTTCACGGCGACAAGTTCGGATGCCTGCAGGGTAGCGACCCTCAGCGCGACATCGATCCCGGCAGCGGCGATGTCGACGATGCTGTCGCTGAGTATCAGGTCCACATGAAGCAGGGGATTCTCGGCCATGAGCCGGACGGCCTGCGGGACCACGAGGGCCCGCCCGATCCGGTTGGGCGCGGTCACGCGCAGGACCCCGCTCAGGCCTTCGTGGCGCTCCGAGAAGGCCGCGACGGCGGCGGCCTTCGCGTCGAGCATGGATTGAGCGAGCGGCAGAAACGTCTCGCCGTCTGCCGTCAGGGCGATCGTCCGGGTCGTGCGATGGAGCAGGCGAACCCCGAGCTCTTCCTCGAGAGCGGCCAAGCGGCGGCTGACCGCCATCGGCGAATGGCCGGATCGTCGACCCGCGGCAGACAGGCTGCCGGCCGCGACGATGGAGCAGAAGAGGGCGACGTCCGTTAGATCCATCACCATATCACTACACGATAAGATCCTTAACGTCCGACCTCGCTACCGCGGGGACGTAGGCAAATCTAGCTTTCGTCCATTGAAGCATTTGACGCGCAACCGGCCGCCACTTCGGCGGTAGGCGGCGTGTTGAACGACAAGGTCAGATCATTATGAGCACGACCAAAGGCTCCCTCTTCACGCCGGTCGATATAAACGCCCTCTCTCTTTGCAACCGCTTCGCGGTCGCCCCGATGACCAGGGTGAGCGCAAATGAGGACGGTACAGCGACAGAGAGGATGGCCCGCTACTACGCGCGCTTCGCCCAGGGCGGTTTCGGGCTATTGATTACTGAGGGCACCTACACGGACCAGGCTTTCGCGCAGGGCTACCGCTATCAGCCGGGCATGGCCGACGAAGCGCAGGCCCTGGCGTGGCGACCGGTCGTCGAGGCTGCCAATCGGCACGGCGCACGCTTCTTCGCGCAGCTGATGCATGCCGGCGCGATCAGCCAAGGCAATCGCTTCCGCGACGGCACCGTCGGCCCCTCGGCTATCCAGCCCCGTGGCAGCCAGATGGCGTTCTACTACGGCAACGGCGCCTACCCGGCACCGGTCGCCATGACGGAAGAGCAGATCGTCGAGGCGATCGACGGGTTCGCTGCCTCCGCCGAGCGTGCCGTTGCCATTGCGGGATTCGACGGGATCGAGATCCACGGCGCTAATGGCTACCTCATCGACCAGTTTCTGACGGATCACACGAACCGGCGAAACGACCGCTGGGGCGGCGACACCCGCGCGCGCACCGCGTTTGCGGTGGCGGTGTTCAAAGCCGTGCGCGCGAAGGTCGGCGAAGACGTGCCGGTCGGCATCCGAATCTCGCAGGGCAAGGTCAACGACTTCACCCACAAATGGGCCGGTCGCGAGCGGGACGCGGAAGTGGTTTTCGGCACACTCGCGGACGCCGGTGTCGACTACATCCACGTCACCGAGCAAGAGGCGTGGAAGCCTGCTTTCGATGGCAGGCAGGACAGTCTCGTAACCTTCGCGCGCCGCTACGCCCCGAAGCTCGCGTTGATCGCCAACGGGGGGCTTCAAGATGTCTCCAAGGCCGAGGCAGCCGTTGAGTCCGGGGCAGACGTCGTCGCGTTCGGCAAGGGGGCGCTCGCGAATCCGGACCTACCCCGTCGGCTCAGTGCGGGTCGGGACTTGGCGCTGTTCGATCCCTCCATTCTCGGGCCCGTTGCCGACATCAAGGCGCGCGAGTTCGCCTCCTGACCGGCTGGGTTGCGGATCGAGATCCAGTGCCCGCGGGCCCGGGAGGCCCAAAAGCGCCAGCTCAGCTCTATCTAGGCACGCACGCTGAACGGGCGACCAAGGGCCTGCCGCACAATCGAAACCAATGATTCCCTTTGAGGGTCGCCATTCCCACGGCGGCCCTTCGTGCGTCTGGCGTCAATGATCGACTACCCCGACTGGCCGCTCGGTCTGGTCCTCACTATTGCGTCGCGCCCTGGGTTGAAGGCGGCTTGCGGCATTGAGGTGTTGTCCGACGGGGCTGTCGTCGGGCCTGGCCTCACCTGGCCGAGTTGCCGTTATTTCTCCGCGTACCCAATCAACCCCCTGGGGCGCCCCAACAAGCGCACATCAAACCGCAATGAGACTATGTGGCATATTTTAAGTCATTTTGAGCATTCATAGTATCACATCCTATAGCTAGGAAAGGTGCACCGAACGTAACACCACGGAGAGCACCATGAACTTCCTCATCGACAAACTGGCTAACTCGGGCCTGCTCCGGCGCGACCTAGACTATAACCTGCTCCGAGCCGCAATGGTCGTCATCTTCGCTTGGTTCGGGTACGACAAATGGTTCGAGGCCGAGATCAGGGGATTGCTTCCCTTGATCACACACGGCCCCTTTACGTCTTGGACTATCCCGGTCCTGGGCATCCGCGGCACGGCCATTTTCCTGGGAGCCTCGGAGTGGACGTTCGGCACGCTCCTGCTGCTAGGCTTCTGGAACAAGAAGCTGGGGGTACTGGGCGCCCTCGGCTCGACGGCCACCTTCATCTCTACCCTGACGATCCTACCGTTCGTGCCCGATGCCTGGGACGCAGGCGCCGGCGGATTTCCCGCAATGGCGATGAACGCCGCCTTCCTCCTTAAAGATCTCGTCCTGCTGGCCGTTTCGGTCTACTTGCTCCGGCAGGATGTGACACGGGCGATCGCGGTTTCCGACGAAGCGCACGGTCGTCTCGCAGACCGGCCGCATAGGGCATGACATACACCGCCCCTCGACCCATGCGGCTGGGTTCAGGGGTAGGCTCTGGCCGGACCTTCGTCAGATACGGTTGCGCGCAACCAAAGCACTTCTACCGTAGGATCGGATTGCCGCTGCAGGTCGGCGGGCAACGCGATTGCGGTCTGCAGCTAGGGCTTGAGGCGGCTTCTGTGGGCGGCCTGTTTAGCCCTATTGCCGCAGACCGCCATGCTGCACCACCGCCGTGCCCGGCCGCGGGTGTGATCTGCAAACAGCAACGTGCAGTCATGGCCCTGGCACGCCTTGATGTGGGTGAAGTCCTCATCGCAGACGAGCCGGGCCAGAACCTCGCCGATCGGCTGAAGCAGGGAGTCGGGCGTGCGCCAGTGGCGCGCGGTCTGCAACGCCAGGCCGGAGACGCCGTCGCGTATTTCGGAGACGATCTGGCTGAAGCTCTGCCCCCGCTCGAGGAGCCGGTTGAGCGGTTTGAGCTCGGCTAGATCATCGGACGTGAGGACCCGGCCTCTGCGGTCTTCGACGAAACCCCGGAACCACGCCCTCAGCTGGCGAGCCTGAGCAGCAACGTCGTCAAGTTCGCCCGGGGTCGCACGGTCTCGGACGGCCGCGACTGCTTCCGCCGATACGAGGCCGGCCTGTTCCAGCCAGTCCAGGAGTCCCTCGCCATCACCGATCCAGTCGACGGGCGTGTCGACGGGCGTCGCGATCGAGTTGAGGAAATCCAGGCCCGGCGCGTCGGCCACGAAGATCGCGGGCGTGTGGTGAAGGTTCATTCCATGGCCTTGGGAGCCGCAAGTGGTCTCACCTCATATGGCGCCTAACCTAACAGATTGCATCGTCCCGGTTAGAAACGTGCAGCCGAGAGTCCGACGAACGGCCTTCGCATGCGCGCATCCGAGATCTTGGGCACGTCCTCATTCGACAAAATCGACCATAACCGCTCCGAAGGATGTTGACAGGTTATTTTACGCAGGTATAACCTCCCAACTTGAGTTCGGGCGGTTACGGAGAGATGTCATGGCCCAGGTCCGCTATCGCTCCGTGGATGTCGACGGCTTCCGGATCGCCTTCCGAGAGGCGGGGCGCTCCGATGCGCCGAAGCTGCTCCTGCTTCATGGTTTCCCGAGCGCTGGGCACATGTTCCGCGAGCTCATCCCGTTGCTGAGCGACCGTTTCCACCTCGTGGCCCCGGACTTTCCCGGGTTTGGCCTTTCAGACATGCCGGCGCGGGATCGGTTCACCTACAGCTTCGACAACATCGCTGCCGTGATCGACCGATTCACCGAGGTGATCGGCTTCGATCGGTTCGCGATCTACGTCTTCGACTACGGCGCGCCGATAGGTTTCCGCATCGCCGCCGAGCATCCGGATCGGATCACGGGCATCGTCTCGCAGAACGGCAACGCCTACGAGGAGGGGCTGAGCGACGGCTGGAACCCGATCAGGGCCTATTGGAAGGATGCGTCGCAGACCAACCGAGACGCGCTTCGCGACTTCCTAAAGCCGGAGGCGACGATCTGGCAGTACACCCACGGCGTTCCCGACCCGACGCTGGTCTCGCCGGACGGATACTCACTCGACAACCACTATCTGAGCCGTTCCGGCGCTGACGAGGTCCAGCTCGATCTATTCGGCGACTACAAAAGCAACGTTGCCCTCTATCCCGCCTTCCAAGCCTACTTCCGTACCCACAGACCGCGCTTCCTCGCGGTCTGGGGCCGCAACGATCCGTTCTTCCTGCCGGCGGGAGCGGAGGCTTTCCGTCGCGATATCCCGGACGCGCAGGTGACCTTCCTCGAGACCGGCCACTTCGCGCTCGAGACCCATGCGGCCGAGATCGCCGGGGCAATCCGAACTTTCCTCGTCTGACCAGAGCCTAAATGCGCTTCGCGCGCGTCCCGGCACCCTCGCGCTCGAACGGCGCCTAGCACCAAGGAACACCGCCATGCGCGCGATCGTCCTGGACGGCTTCGGAGGCCTCGAGGTCCTGAACTACAGGGATATCCCCGAACCCGAACCGTTGGACGGGCACGTCGTCATCGAGGTCAAGGCCTTCGGAATCAATCACGCCGAAGTCCACATGCGGCGAGGTGAGTGGGCAGAGGCGGCTCCGGTCTCGGGGATCGAGTGCGTCGGCATCGTCAAGTCGTGTCCGGGCGGCGAGTTTGCGGTCGGCGCCAAGGTGGCGGCGCTGATGGGCGGCCTCGGGCGCACGATCAATGGGAGCTACGCCCAAGTCACGCGCGCTCCCGTAACCAACGTCGCCCTGATCGAGGCTGACCTTCCCTGGGCCGAACTCGCCGCCATCCCGGAGACCTACGCCACTGCCTGGACCTGCTTGTTCCGCAACCTCGATATCCAGAAGGGGCAGCTTCTTCTGATCCGTGGGGCGACCTCGTCGTTCGGGCAGGCTGCCCTGAAGATGGCGGCGAACGCCGGCGCACGGGTCGTCGCGACGACGCGCAGTCCCGATCGATTTGCCAAGCTGAAGGCGCTGGGTGCCGAGCGCTGCGAGATCGAGCGGCCGGACCTGTCCAAGCACGTCTCCGATGTAAAGCAGTTCGACGCGGTTCTGGATCTCGTCGGCAACAGCGTGGTGCTGGACTCCCTCGCGGTGCTCCGTCGCGGAGGTCGTTCGTGCCTCGCCGGCTGGCTTGGCGGACTCGACCCGATTCCGGACTTCAACCCGCTGCTGCAGATGCCGAGCGGCGTCTACCTGACCTTCTTCGGCAGCTTCGTGTTCGGCACGCCGGGATTCCCGCTCGCCGACGTTCCGCTCGGGCAGATCGCTCAGGACGCGGCTGCCGGGCGTCTCGACGTGAAGCCCGTGCGGGTCTTCGGCTTCGACGAGGTCCGAGAGGCGCAGCGCCTGATGGAAGCGAACGCCGCCGGCGGCAAGATGGTCGTCGTGCACTAAGCCTGATCGGCTCGAATGAGATCGAGATGAAGAAGACGGTAGCCATCGTGACCGGCGCCAGCCAAGGCATCGGTCGAGCCACGGCGATGCGCCTGGCCCGTGACTTTTCGGCGCTTGTGCTGGTGGCGCGCAATCGCACCAAGCTGGAAGAGACGGCTTCAGCCGTGAGGGAGGCTGGGGCCGAAGCCTTGGTGATCGACCTCGACCTTTCCGACCCGAGTGCGGCGGCGGCTGTCGTCGAGCAGACACTGTCTGCGTTCGAGCGCATCGATGCGCTGGTCAACATTGCCGGTGCGGTTCCAGGCCTCGATGTCTTTCAGATGACGGACGAGCAGTGGCATTCGGGCCTGGAACTCAAGCTTCACGGTGCGCGACGCCTCACCGTTCACGCGTGGGATGCGCTGAAGGCGTCCCAGGGTGCTGTCGCGTTCATGTCGGGCAACGCCGCCGTGACGCCCAAGGCTGCCGCTGCGGCTGTGGGCGCGATCAACGCCTGCATAGAAGCCTTGGCCAAGGCGTTCGCGGATCGCGGCATCTCAGATGGCGTGCAGGTCAATTGCGTGTCGCCCGGCGCGATCATGACCGACCGCCGCACGGCGATGCTCAAGGGAGCCGCTGAGGCCAAAAAGGTCGACATCGAGGAGGCGAAGCAAGGCTTCCTAAGACAGGTCGGGATCGCTCGCTTCGGAGCTGCGGAAGAGGTCGCGGACCTGATTGCGTTCGCCGTCTCCCCGCAGGCTCATTGGATGACGGGGACCGTGCTCCGCATGGACGGCGGTGAGATCAGGTCGGTCTGAGTTCAACCCTACTGTCCGAGGAGGCCATGATGTCCACGCCCGATGCCTTGATCGGCGCTCGCGCCGTCGTCTTCGACGCCTACGGCACCTTGCTCGATGTCCATTCAGCCGTGCAGCGCCATGCAGGATCGGTCGGGCCGGACGCGAGGTCGTTATCGGACACCTGGCGTCAGAAGCAACTCGAGTATTCCTGGGTTCTCTCTCTGTCTGGCCACTACACGGCGTTCTGGACATTGACGGAGCGGGCGCTCGACTATGCGTTGGCCCGCCACCCGAATGTGGATTTGTCTTTGAGGTCGGCGCTTCTGGAAGCCTACCGAAGACTGGACGCTTACCCGGAAGTGCCTGCGACCCTCGACGGACTTCGGGCACAGGGCCTCAAGACCGCGATCTTATCCAATGGCGACACGGCGATGCTCGACATTGCGGTCCGAAGCGCGACGCTTCACGTGCACCTCGACGCGGTGTTGTCGGTCGATGCGGCGGGGGTCTTCAAGACGAGTTCGCGCGCCTACGACCTACCGGTCGAACGGCTTGGGTTCGATAGTCGTGAGATTGTGTTCGTGTCTTCAAATCGGTGGGATGTGGCTGGAGCGGCAGCCTACGGTTTCGTGCCGGTGTGGGTGAACCGCACACATCAGCCGGATGAGTATCCCGATCTAGCGCCTGTGAAAGTAATCGATACTCTCGGCGGACTGCTCAGTTGTTTTTTCGGTCGCGACGCGAGCACCTCAAAAATTTAGCAGACAATTCGTTCTTTAAGTTTACACACGTTGCTACGAACCGAAAATCAGCGAACTCAACCGGAAAGTCGAAGCAGACGACAAACACTGCATTTTCATAGAAGGTTGCGGATATGATTAGTTTCGTATTGGCGGTCTCGGCGCGTTTCTGAAGCGTCAGCCAAATTGACCTAGATGGCGGAAGCCTCATTTGAAGCCTGGACCTGTGCCTTGTTGCACGTAGCTCCGTAGTGTTTTGGGCCGTAAGCAGTCCGTCTGCCCCGAGGCATCTGGGTAAAAAAGCCAACACCGACGCTCGTCAAACGGCTTGCGAGGTCGGGTCGGCCCTTCCAACCGGATGGTCGCCCAGATAGTTAGCGAAAGCTCCAAAGAACTGGTCAGCCAGTTTTCTCGACGTCGATTGCAGCAAACGCCCCCCGAGCGAAGCGATTTTGCCACCCGTTTCGGCTTTCGCTTCGTATCTCAGCAGAGTTTCCGGCCCTTCCTCGACGAGGTTCACGACCGCCCTCCCCTTCGCAAAGCCTGCCATGCCACCGTTGCCGTGGCCCACTAGTGTGTAGCCGTTCGGAGCGTTGACATCCTCGAATTTGACGCTCCCCGAGAAGGTTGCCGACACCGGCCCTACTTTGAGTGCGACTTTCGCGGACATCTCTCCGGGCGCATCCTGGCTGAGCTCCTTGCAGCCGGGGATGCAGAGCTTGAGTACTTCCGGATCGTTCAAGGCCTCCCAGATCTTGTCCCGCGCAACCGGAATTCTGTACTCGCCATCGATATCCATGATCGTGTCTCCTCAAACGGCGCAGTAGCGGTCCTGGGTGACGGGATCCGCAAGCAACTCGGCGGCGCTGGACTCGTGGACGATCGCGCCCTGGTCGATGACGACAGCGCGGTCCGCAAGCCCAAGAGCCCACTCGACGTTCTGCTCCACGAGCAGCAGGGTGGTTCCGGTCTCGCGAAGCCTACGGAAGAGTGTGCCCATCTCTTCGACGAGAACAGGCATGATCCCTTCGGATGGCTCATCGAGGAGGATCAGCTTGGGGCGCGCGATCATCGCCCGCGCAATAGCAAGCATCTGCTGCTCGCCGCCGGACATGGTAACGGCCGTCTGATCCAGGCGCTCTGCCAATCGAGGAAACGTCCTGGCGACATTCTCGATCGCTTCAGCCTCGTCTATCGACTTGGGTGCCTGAAGAAGGCCGAGACGCAGATTCTCGCGAACGGTCAGGCCCTGAACGATGCGGCGGTCTTCGGGAACGTACGCGAGGCCGAGAGCGAAACGGGAGTGGGCCGGCAGTTCGAGGAGGCTCCGGCCGCGGAAGACGACCCGGCCGGCCGCCCGCCCGAGCAATCCCATGACCGCCTTCATAGTCGTCGTCTTGCCGGCCCCGTTGCGGCCGATGAAAGACAGGATCTCCCCTTCCCTCACGCTCAGCGACGCCCCGTGAAGGACATGGCTCGCGCCGTACCAAGCCTCGAGATTTTCGATCTCCAGCATGGGATCAGGCATGTCCGTATCCGCCGGTCTGGCCGAGGTAGACGCGCTTCACTTCCGCGTCGGCCTGGATCTCCGCGGGCGTGCCGTCGGCGATCAGACGCCCATGGTGGAGGACGAGAACGCGTTCGCTCAGCCCCAGGATCATCTTCATCTTGTGCTCGACGAGAAGGATGGTGCGCTCGTCCCCGAGGCGCCGCAGCAGCGCGACCATGTCCTTGGTTTCCTCGGGACCCATGCCCGCGGTCGGCTCGTCGAGAAGCAGCAGCTTCGGATCGGCCGCCAACGCCATGCCGATTTCCAACGCCCGCTGCTCACCGTGCGCGAGGGCGGACGCCGTGCGGTCCCTGCGCGAACCCAGGCCGACGGTATCGAGCAGGTCGTCAGCCCGATCGGAAAGATCCTTGAGCGCGTCCCGGCGACTCAGAACGCATACCGGCCATGGAAAGCCTGGAGAGCCGTGCGCAGGTTCTCGTGTGCGGTGAGCCGAGGGAAGACGTTCGTGATCTGATACGAGCGCGCTATGCCGAGATGCGCAAAACGGGCCTGCTTCACCCTGGCGAGGTCCTGTCCGCCGCCAGAGCATCGCGAGCACCATTGCAGCCGGAATGCTGAAGGCAAGCGTGCATCCTACAATGAAGAAGTAGCGAGCCATGTCGGGCGGATGCTGCGCCCAGGAAGCCGAACGGCTACGGAGCTAGGTGAAAGAACCAGCCTTGAGAGACCAATATCTCTCAACCTTGACACACAGCCGGCGCGTGCTCGCTCACTCATGTTAGTCTTGGCCCAGACTGCTGCCCTTACAAACACAGCGTTCGGAAACGTACCAATTAACGGATTCCTGCTGGTTTCTGATCATCGAAGAACTTTACTTGTCCTCAGTATCGTGGCGCAGTCCCCGCCCAACGGACCGCTCTGTAGCGGGCAGATGCCAAGATCGGTCGTTCTGCGTTCGGCTAGGCCATACCGCCCTGTTGGCGCTCATCCCCGCTGTTGAGGCGGCTTTTTAAACGTCTCAATGCGGACACGAAGCGATTGAGCTGTTTTTTTTGCACATTGACAAGCTTGTTTGCGGATCGTCACGTTGATCTGTTCGATAAACTTACAACGTAAAAATGATCCAAATTTAAATCTCAAAAACTAATATATGATAAGGTATCAAGATCATTCTTGTGTAGGCTGACACAATACCGCACGTCATTGACGCATGTCCGATGCGTTAATTGGGTTAGTTCGTCATGATTCTTCCTCCCTTGACTACGCCTTGCAGTCCTATTGGCCTGCGAGGCGTTTTCTTGACTGCTGAGTATTGGGATCATATGCGATGGCAACCGAGCCCGTCTCAGAATATCACTGGATTAGCGCCCTCATTTGCACACTGCTCGTCGCTGAGGTCGGCTTGTTGCTCGCTGGCGCAATTTGGCTAGATTGAAACATCTTGTACCGCGCCGCGCATATTCTCATCGAGATTTTAAATAAGGCCGTCGCAGCCGATGAAGATGCTGCAAACGCTCTTTATGAAGCCGCTGAAGATATTGCCAATTGCGGACAAGCCGCAGAAGCTCAACTAACCTTGCACCTTGCGCGCATGCATCGAATCAAAGCCATGCATCTTCGCTGTCAGATTAATCTAATACGTATCAAAACCATACTTCACTTCAGGGAAAGTAAATTGGGTCCTCCTAGATAAGCTAAATACGAGGAGATCTTCGAGATCGCGCGCAAGCTCTACAAGAAGGGCCGCTGATGCCATCCGAACGGCGAACAGCCGTCTCGCCGGACCGGACCGCGAGGATCGCGATCATGGCAGCCACACCAGCCGTCAAGAGCAGCGTCGCCCGGATGCGTGGCCGTGCCGACTATCGGCACGGCCTCAGATTGATCCTCGATCCACTACGCCGGCACGACTAGGTTCTTGCGCGTCGGCAGCCCGTCGATGTTGGCACGCTCCAGCTTCGTGTGCGCTTGCACGAGGGCATGCGGAGTCAGGGCCATCCACTGCGCCAGTGAGAGATCGGCGTAGTTTGGACTGCGGAACATCTCGAGAAAGGTCAGCTTCTCGCTGCCGGTATTCTCGATGTAGTGACCCATGGCGAACGGAACGTAACCAACATCCCCAGCTTGGTAATCGAAAGTGCGTGCCTTCGACTCCGATCCGAACACCGTCATCCGGCCCTTTCCCGAGAGGTAGTATTGCCACTCGTCGCCGTTCGGATGCCAGTGCATCTCCCGCAAGGCCCCGGGTTCGAGCTCGACGAGGGCGGCGGCAATCGTCTTCGAGGCTTTGAACAAAGACGAGTCGGTGATGCGCACCGTACCGCCCTTGGTTCGAATGGGATCCTGCGCGGTCATGCGGTGGACGAACGGGTTCGGCACGGGACCGGCGCCCTCCAATCTGTCGCCGGCCAGCGTGCCGGGTTTCGGCGCGGGGAAAATGTACAGTTCCTTCTCGGGAATGTTGGCGAACGCGCTCTCGGGAAGGCCGAAGTTCTTGGCGAGCACATCCTTGGGCGTGTGCGCGAGCCAATCGGTGATCAAAAAGGTGGAATCCTCGGAGAAGGCGCCGTCATCGAAGACGAGGAGGAACTCGCAGCCGTCGACCTCGCTCTCCAGCCCCTGGATCGAGTGCGGGATGCCGGAGGGGAAGTACCAGAGGTCGCCTTCGCCCAGATCGTCGGCGAAGGTGCGTCCGTCCTGATCGATTGCGGTGACCCGCGCCTTGCCCTTCAGCATGTAGGCCCACTCGGCTTCCTTGTGCCAATGCATCTCCCGGACGGCATTGGCCTTGAGCCGCATGTTGACGCCGGACATGGCCTTGGAGATCGGCAGTTCGCGGATGGTGGTTTGACGAGCCCAGCCGCCCTCTTCGAGCCGCATATGGCTGTCGGCGAACGACCATTTCAGGTTCGGCAGAGTCCCGTGATCGGTCTT
>NZ_JAAUVI010000012.1 GCF_021352225.1 Methylobacterium sp. C25
CTGTAGCGATCGACGAGGTAGCCAGCCCGCTCGCGGGTCAGAAGGGTGAACTTCACCAACTCCTCGCAGACGTCGACGACCCGGTCGTATAGCGGTCCCGGCCTCATCCGGCCGGCCTCGTCGAACTCCTTGTAGGCCATCGGCACCGACGACTGGTTCGGGATGGTGATCATCCGCATCCAGCGTCCTAAGACGCGGAGTGAGTTCACTGCGTTGAAGCTCTGCGACCCGCCGGACACCTGCATGACAGCGAGCGTCCGGCCCTGCGTCGGCCGCACCGATCCCTCCGAGAGGGGTAGCCAGTCGATCTGGCTCTTGATCACGCCCGTCAGGTTGCCATGCCGCTCCGGGCTCACCCACACGTGACCTTCCGACCAAATTGAAAGGTTGCGTAGCTCCTGCACCTTCGGATGGTCGGCGGTGGCGTCGTCGGGAAGCGGCAGTCCGTGCGCGTCGTAGATCCGGACATCGCCGCCCATGGCTTCCAGCAGCCGTGCGGCCTCGTAGGCCAGGAACCGGGAGAACGACCGCTCGCGCAGCGAACCGTAGAGGATCAGGAAGCGTGGCGCGTGCCGGAAACGTTCGCGAAGGTCGAGGTGACCATTGGTCGGCACCTCGAAATGCGCTTCGTCCAGGTTCGGCATTCCGTCGGTGAAGGGCTGTCGGGGCTTGTCCACGCGTCGATGATCCTCTACATCTCAAAACGTATTGAGATATTGGAGTGCCGATGGACGAACGGCAAGCCCTTTCCGCCTTCGCGGCGTTGGCTCAGGAACATCGCCTCCGGATCGTCCGTCACCTGGTGACGGCCGGCCCTGACGGCCTTGCGGCCGGCGTGCTCGCGAATGCCATCGGCGTCTCGACGTCGAACCTCTCGTTCCATCTGAAGGAACTCGACCGTTCCGGGCTGATCGAGGCCAGGCGCGACGGTCGCTCGATCATCTACAGCGCCGTCTATCCGGCGCTCTCGGGCCTCATCGAATTCCTGATGCGCGACTGCTGCCAGGGCAGGCCCGAGGTCTGCGCCCCGGCCGTCGCCGCCCTGTCCGCCTGCTGCAACCCTACCGGAGAGACCGCCCATGTCTGACCGCGTCTACAACGTCCTGTTCCTCTGCACCGGCAACTCCGCCCGCTCCATCCTCGCCGAGGCGATGCTGGCGAAGCACGGCCACGGGCGCTTCCGCGCGTTCTCGGCGGGCAGCCAGCCGAAGGCCGAGGTCAACCCGCTCGCAATCCGGATCCTGCGCGAATCCGAGTATCCGACCGAAGGGTTGCGCTCGAAATCCTGGGACGAGTTTTCGAGCCCGGATGCACCCGTGATGGATTTCGTCTTCACGGTCTGTGACAACGCCGCGGGAGAGGCCTGCCCGTACTGGCCCGGCCAGCCGGTCACGGCCCATTGGGGCATCGAGGATCCAGCCGCCGTCGAAGGCAGCGAGATGGACCGCCGCGCGGCCTTCGTCACCGCCCAGCGGTACCTCAAGAACCGGATTTCGGCGTTCCTGGCGCTGCCGATGGCCAGTCTCGATCAGGTATCGCTCGCCGCCCAGGTCCGCGAAATCGGCCACATGGCAGGCGCAACCTCCGGACGCCCGGAGGTCGCATGACGGACGTCGTGATCTACCACAATCCGGATTGCGGAACCTCGCGGAACACCCTGGCGCTCATCCGCAATGCCGGGATCGAGCCCCATGTGATCGAGTACCTCAAGACTCCGCCGAGCCGGACGATGGTGCGTCGGCTCGCGGAGCGCGCCGGCATCACGGTCCGGGATCTTCTGCGGGAGAAGGGCACGCCCTATGCCGAGCTCGGTCTCGGCGACCCGGAGCTGTCCGACGATCGGCTGCTCGATGCCATCGGCGAGCATCCGATCCTGATGAACCGGCCCGTCGTGGTGACACCCAAGGGCGGGCGTCTCTGCCGCCCGTCCGAAGCGGTGCTCGACCTGCTCCCGCCCCAGCAGGGCGCGTTCGTCAAGGAGGACGGCGAGCGCGTCGTCGACGAACACGGTCGCCGCGTCGCCACCGCCTGAACCCTCGTCCCGCCAAGAACAAGAAACGGCTTAGATGCTCGCGTTCACCATCTTCATCGTCACTCTCGTCTTTGTCATCTGGCAGCCGAAGGGCCTCGGCATCGGCTGGAGCGCCCTGGCGGGCGCAGCCGTCGCCCTGGCTCTAGGCGTAATCCATCCCGGCGACATTCCGACGGTCTGGCACATCGTCTGGGACGCGACCTTCACCTTCGTCGCACTGATCATCATCTCGCTGCTGCTCGACGAGGCCGGCTTCTTCCACTGGGCGGCGCTCCACATCGCCCGCTTCGGCGGAGGCCGGGGCCGGCTCCTGTTCCCGCTCGTCATCCTGCTCGGCGCCGCCATCGCGGCGGTGTTCGCCAACGACGGCGCCGCGCTGCTCCTGACGCCCATCGTGCTGGCCATCCTCATCCGCCTCGACTTCAAGCCGGCGGCGGCCATGGCCTTCATCATCGCCTGCGGGTTCGTGGCCGATTCGACCAGCCTGCCGCTGGTCATCTCGAACCTCGTGAACATCGTGAGCGCCAACTACTTCGGCGTCTCGTTCGGCCGCTACGCGGCGGTCATGGTGCCGGTGAACCTGGTTTCGCTCGCGGCGACCCTGGTCGTCCTCTGGCTGTTCTACCGGCGGGACATCCCTGCGGCCTATCCGGTGGACCACCTCGAAGCGCCTCGGTCGGCCGTCAAGGACCCGGTCGTGTTCAAGGCGGCGTTCCCCCTGCTCGCCCTGCTGTTGGCGGCCTACTTCGTCACCGCGCCGTTCGAGGTCCCGGTCTCGGTCGTGACGGGCACGGGAGCCCTCGTGCTCCTCGCCCTGGCCGGCCGATGGTTCGCGGGCGGCGACAGTGGCGTCATCCCGATCCGAAAGGTGCTCGCAGGCGCGCCCTGGCAGATCGTTCTGTTCAGCATCGGCATGTACCTCGTCGTCTACGGGCTCAAGAACGCCGGCTTGACCGACCATCTCGCACGCGGTCTCGCATGGCTCGCCGACCAAGGCCCGTGGGTCGCCACGGTCGGCACGGGCTTTGCCGCGGCCATCATCTCCTCGGTGATGAACAACATGCCGAGCGTGCTGCTCGGGGCGCTCTCGATCCAGCAGGCGCCGGACCTGTCGCCTCTGACGCGCGAACTCATGGTCTACGCCAACGTGATCGGCTGTGACCTGGGACCGAAATTCACCCCCATCGGCAGCCTCGCGACGCTATTGTGGCTGCACGTGCTGGCCGGCAAGGGCCAGAAGATCGGATGGGGCCAGTACATGAAGGTCGGTCTCGTGATCACGCCGCCGGTCCTGCTGGTCACCCTCCTCGCGCTGGCCCTCTGGCTTCCGGTGCTGGGGCCGCAATGACGCCGTGGCGGCCATCGCGCAGGGAAATCCTGCCGGCCGCCATGGCCCTCTGCGCCATGCCCTCGATCGGGCGTGGCGCGGCGAGGACGGACGAGATCCGGTTCGGCCTTACGCCGGTCTGCCTGACCTCGGACCTCGAACTCCTGGCGCGGCTCAAATCCTATCTGGAGCGCGTCCTCGGCCAGCCCGTGCGGCTCGTCACGCGGCGCACCTACCAGGAGATCACGTCGCTTCTGATCTCCGGCGAACTCGAAGCCGCGTGGATCTGCGGCTTCCCGCTGGTCGCAGCCCGCTCGAGGCTCGCCCTCGGCGCCGTCCCCGTATGGCGAGGGCGGCCATTGTATCAATCCTACCTCATCACGTCCCGGGACCGACAAGCCGATGGTCTTACCGACCTCGGCGGTGACATCCACGCCTTTTCCGACCCGGACAGCAACAGCGGTTGGTTGGTCACGGCGGCCGAACTCACGGCAGTCGGACAATCGCCCGACCGGTTCTTCAGCCGGACCTTCTTCGCTTGGGGGCATCGGAACGTCGTGCGCGCGGTCGGCTCCGGGCTGGCCGACAGCGGCAGCGTCGACGGCTACGTCTACGAGGTGATGCGCGAGACGGAACCGTCGTTGATCGAACGGACCCGCATCGTGCGCGCGTCGGAATGGCTCGCCTTTCCTCCCGTGGCATTCGCCTCCTCGGCGGCGCAATCCGAGATGGCCGTCCGCTTCCGGTCCGCACTGACGCGGATGGCCGACGACGCCGATGGCCGCGTGGTCCTCGGCATGTTGCGTCTCGACGGCTTCCGGCAGGAAGACATCGCGATCTACGGCCCCATCGCCGCCAAGATCGCCGCGGTCCGGGGGCTGCCGGAATGAGGGCGCGCCCGCTACCGGTGGCGGCGAAGCTGCCTGTCGTCGTCGTGGTCTTCATGGCGAGCGTGGCGACCATCGTATCGTGGCAGGTCCTCGATCGCCTCGACGAGGCTCAGACCCGTCGGCTGCGCGATGTCGCAGCCGCCCATCTCGACGGTCTCGCCGCGGCGCTCACCGATCCGGTCATCCGCGAGGACGTCTGGGAAGTCTACGACGCCCTCGATCGCAGCCGCCAGGATCATGCCGGGCTCCGACCGACCGACACCGTCGTCGCGTCCCGTGACGACCGCATCATCGCTGCTTCGGATCCCAAGACCTTCCGGTCGTGGGCCGCGCTGCCGTCTCAGTTCCTGACCGAGGCGGCGCCGGCCCAGGCCCTCGGCATCCGTACCGACGGCGGCAAGGCGCTCGCGAAGCGGAATCTCTCCTCGGGTGGTCAACCGGTCGGAACCGTCTACGCCACCTTCGATCTCGCTCCGCTCGCGGCCGAGCGGCGCGCGGTACAGTGGACGCTGCTCGCGACGAACCTCGGTATCACCGTCGGCCTCGCCATCCTCGCCTGGCTGACGGTCAGGCATATGACGAGGTCGCTCCGGACCCTGTCCCGCCATCTGCAGGCGGAACCCGGCGACGGCATCGTTCCCATCCCGACCGAAGAGGCTCGCCGGGTCGGCGCCGAAGGGCGGCACCTCTACGCGGCGTTCAATGCGATGGCGGAAGCCGTTCGAGAGAGACAGGTCCTCGCTCGACGCCTGGCCGAGGAGGAGCGCCACGCGAGCCTCGGCCGCCTGGCTTCCGGCATGGCTCACGAGATCAACAACCCGTTGGGCGGCCTGTTCACCGCAATCGACACGCTGAAGGCGCACGGAGACCGTCCCGACGTACGCCGCCGCAGTCTCGACCTCGTCGAGCGCGGCCTGAAGGGCATCCGCGACGTGGTGCGCGCCACGCTCGTCACACACCGCATCGACCGGGAAGAGCGCGACCTTGCGCCGGCCGATCTCGACGACCTTCGATTGCTCGTCGGACCGGAGATTGGTCGCCGCGGATTGGTTCTCACCTGGGACAACGCCCTCGATCGGCCCGTCGCAGTCCCGGCGATGCCCCTGCGTCAGGTGGTGCTCAACCTGCTGCTGAACGCCGCGCAGGCGACGCCTCCGGACGGGGAGGTGTCGCTGGCGGCCATCGTCGACGACGACGTCCTGATCATCACCGTCTGGGATGCCGGGCCCGGCCTGGATGGGCATGGGCAGGCGGTCCTTGCCGGCCGTGAGGACGGCGGAACGGCGGGTGGTCCCGGCAACGGGCTGGGCCTGCCGCTGGTCCGGCGCCTCGTCATCGAGATGGGCGGCACCGTTGCCTCCACGATCCGCGATGCCGGCGGTACCGCTGTCCGGGTCGCCGTGCCTGTCCGCAGGACCGTTCCCGACAGGCTCGCCGATGTCGCTTGAGGGACGGACGATCACACTGATCGAGGACGATCCCATCATGGGGGAGTCTCTGGTCGACCGCCTCACGCTGGAAGGCGCCACGGTCCGATGGTTGAAGGGTTGCGCCGCGGCGGTCGCGGAGCTCCGGTTCGGAACCACGGACCTCGTGATATCCGACATCCGTCTGCCGGACGGCACCGGCGAAGAGGTCTTCGGAGCGGTATCGGCGTTTACGGACGTGCCGCCAT
The DNA here is from genome assembly GCF_021352225.1 of Methylobacterium sp. C25. Lineage (GTDB taxonomy): Bacteria > Pseudomonadota > Alphaproteobacteria > Rhizobiales > Beijerinckiaceae > Methylobacterium. Next base: position 5,925 of record NZ_JAAUVI010000012.1, read on the forward strand.
TCCTGTTCATCACCGGTCATGGCGACATCGACCAGGCCGTGAGGCTGATGCGGGCAGGCGCGGGCGACTATCTGACCAAACCCTTCGAGATGACGGTCTTCCTCGGTCGGGTGGAGCAACTCCTGAGGCCGCTTGAACGTCCGGGCACACCGGTCCTCGGGGTGTCGCCAGGCATGATCGAGGTCGAGCGCCTCCTTCGACGGATCGGCCGCATCTCCTCCACCGTCCTGCTCACCGGGGAGACCGGCGTCGGCAAGGAAGTCTGCGCGAGGTTCCTTCACGGCTTGCGTGCACCGGATCCCGGACCGTTCGTTGCGGTGAACTGCGCCGCCATTCCCAAGGATCTGATGGAGAGCGAACTTCTCGGGCACGAGAAGGGAGCCTTCACCGGGGCGGCGACGCGGCACCTCGGCTACGCGGAACGAGCGCGCAACGGCATCCTGTTCCTCGACGAGATCGGCGAGCTCGACCTGAAGCTGCAGGCCAAGCTCCTGCGCCTGATCGAGGATCGGTCGTTCCACAGGGTCGGCGGCGAAATTGCGGTTCCGCTGGGCGCCCGGTTGGTCTGCGCCACCAACGCCGATCTCACGGAACGCGTGAAGGCAGGTACTTTCCGCGAAGACCTTTACTACCGCATCAACGTCCTCACGGTCCCCATTCCTCCCTTGAGGATGCGACCGGACGACGTCGAATGGCTCGCCACGCGCCTGCTGGACACCCTGGCCGCCGATCTCGGGTCCGACGTCGCCGGCATAGGGTCGCTGGCGATGGGGGAACTGCGTGCCCATTCGTGGCCAGGGAACGCGCGCGAACTTCGGAACCGGATCGAGCGCGCCGTCGCACTCGCGCCCGGTCGCTACCTGATGACCGGCGACCTCTTCCCGGACAGGGTGGCGACTGGCGAGCGGTCCGTGAGGGCCGTGTCCTTGGAAGCGGCTCGCGACGAGGCCGAAAGCCGGGAGATCCGGCGTGCGCTGGCCGATGCCGAGGGTGGCATCGCCGCCGCGGCGGCCGCCCTGGGCATCTCGCGGACGACCATGTGGGAGAAGATGCGCCGCCTCGGAATCGACGCGTCGTCCGACGCCAGGCCGGAGCCCGGCCGACGCCCATGATCACGAGAGGGGAGACTTGGCATGCACCTTGTCATCGTCGGAGGCAGCGACGCCGGAATCAGCGCCGCGTTGCGCGCCCGGGAGATCGACCCCGACATCAGGATCTCGCTCCTTCTCGCCGACGACTTCCCGAACTTCAGCATCTGCGGATTGCCGTACTACCTCGGCGGCGAAACCCCGGATTGGCATGACCTCGCCCATCGCACCGAGTTTCCCGGCATCGACATCCTGCACCGGCATCGGGCGCTGTCCATCGACGCGGCCGCCAAGACCATCGAGGTCGAGCATGACGGCCGGACCGGAACGATGGGCTACGACCGCCTGGTCATCGCCACGGGCGCGGCTCCGGCCTTGCCGGATATCCCGGGCGCCGAGCGGGACGGCGTATACCTGCTGCAAACCATGCGGGACAGTTTCGCCATCCATCGCCATCTGACCGAGCGGGCGCCGAGGAAGGCCGTAGTGATCGGGGGCGGCTACATCGGGCTCGAGATGGCCGAGGCGCTGACGACGCGCGGGCTCGACGTCACGTTGTTGAGCCGTACGCCGACGGTCCATCCCACCGTGGATGCCGCATTCGGAGGAATGGTCGCGGACGAGCTTCGTGGCCACGGCGTCCGTGTCGAGACCGGTGTCGGCGCCACGCGGATCGATCGCGGAGCCGACACCGCCTTGTCCGTCATGGACACGACCGGCGCGACGCATCCTACGGACCTCGTGATCCTCGCGGTCGGCGTACGGCCGGCCAGCGACCTTGCCGGCGCGGCCGGCGCTCGGCTCGGGACACGGGGGGCCATCGCCGTGAACAGGCGGATGGAAACGAGCCTGCCCGACGTCCTCGCGGCCGGCGACTGCGTCGAGACATACCACCGCCTGCTCGGGGAGCGCGTGTACATCTCGCTCGGTACCCTTTCGCACAAGCAAGGCCGGGTGGCCGGCGAGAACGCGGTCGGCGGCGACAGGATGTTCGCGGGCGCGCTGGGAACGCAGAGCCTGAAGGTGTTCGACCTCGTGATCGCCCGAACCGGACTGCTCGACGGCGAGGCGCGTGACGCCGGCTTCGATCCGTTCACGGTCGTCTTCGACGCGGACGACCACAAGGCGTACTATCCCGGTTCGGTCAGGCTGCACCTGCGGATCACCGGAGACCGCAACAGCGGCCGCCTGCTCGGCGCCCAGATCCTCGGACGGCGCACGGCCGAGATCTCGAAGCGAATCGATATCGTGGCTACCGCGCTATTCCAGGAGGCCACGGTCGAGGACCTCAACGACCTGGACCTAAGCTACACCCCACCGCTCAGCAGCCCATGGGACCCGATCCAGATGGCGGCGCAGGCGTGGGGCACCGCGGTGGCGATGGCGGCCAGGTCCGACGTCGGGTGTGGCGACACCAGCTGAGGCGATCTCACCGACGCCAGTTGTTGCAACAAGCCCGGGACACGTTCGGACATCCAAACGTCGATGCCGCGCGACGTTCGGATGTCCGGTCGCACGTACTCGGACTGATCGCATAAAGCCGTTGTTTCCGAGACGCTTAGCTAAACTCGACGAATGGCACGCGCCCTGCGGAGGGAGCCCAAAGCCCAAACGCGTCGGGAGGTCCTCATGAAGCGCTGCGGTCTGTTGGTCGATGTCGGCCGAAGGAAGTTCCTGTCCGGCGCGGGCGTCGTCGCGGCGGGTGCCGCCGCTACGACGGTCATGGCAGCCCAGCCCACCAAGGCGGCCACGCCGACCGCACGGGTCGCCTATCCCCGGAGCCGGCTCGCCAACCTGAAGGACCTCAAGCCGAACGAGCCCTTCGACGTCGCCTACCCGGACGCAGACGCGCCAGGCGTACTGATCAAGCTGGGCCGCGCCGTTCCAGGCGGCGCCGGTCCCGACCGGGACATCGTCGGCTTCAGCACCGCCTGCCCGCACAAGGGCTTCCCTCTCCACTACAACGCCGAGCGGCGAACCCTGAACTGCCCGGGCCACTACTCGGTCTTCGACTGCGAAGCCGGAGGTCAGGAGACCTGGGGGCACGCCACCCAGAACCTCCCTCAGTACGCGCTCGTCGTGGACGACAAGGGCGACGTCGCCGCCGAAGGCGTCGACGAATTGATCTACGGCCGCCTGTCGAACGTGCTCTGAGGGGGAATCCGAGATGGCCTACAAGAGACAGATCGACCGGCTGCCCATCATCCCGGCCGACGCCAGGAAGCACAACGTCACCTGCCATTACTGCATCGTCGGGTGTGGATACCATGCCTACACCTGGGACATCGACAAGCAGGGAACCGCGGATGCGGGGGGCAACGTCTTCCAGACGGATCTGACGCAGCAGCAGGGGGCCAACACCGAGGCCTGGTACGCCCCGTCGATGTACAACATCGTCCGCCAGGACGGGCGCGACGTGCATCTCGTCATCAAGCCGGACAATGCGTGCGAGGTGAACTCCGGGCTCGGCTCGATCCGAGGCGCGCGCATGGCCGAGATGACGCATTCGGCGGTCCGGAACACCGAGCGCCAGCGCCTCATGGATCCGATGGTCTGGCGCTACGGCCAGATGCAGCCGACGAGCTGGGACGACGCGCTCGATCTCGTCGCCCGCGTCACGACGGCCGTCATCGCCCAGAAGGGCGAGGACGGGCTGTTCGTGTCCGTCTACGACCACGGCGGGGCCGGCGGCGGCTACGAGAACACCTGGGGCACCGGCAAGCTCTACTTCGGCGCCATGAAGGTGCGGAACATCCGCATCCACAACCGTCCGGCCTACAATTCCGAGGTCCACGCGACCCGGGACATGGGCGTGGGCGAGCTGAACAACTGCTACGAGGACGCCGAGCTCGCCGACACGATCCTCGTCGTCGGCGCCAACCCGCTGGAAGCGCAGACCAACTACTTCCTCAACCACTGGGTGCCGAACTTGAACGGCGGCTCGCTGGACAAGAAGAAGCAGCAATTGCCTGGCGAGCCCCATGCCCAGGGGCGGATCATCATCGTCGACCCGCGCCGCACGGTCTCGGTCAACGCCTGCGAGGTCGAGGCAGGTCCCGGGAACGTCCTGCACCTGCCCATCAACTCCGGCACCGACCTCGTCCTGCTCAACGCCTGGTTCACGTACATTGCCGACAAGGGCTGGACCGACGCCGACTTCATCAAAGGCTCGACCAAGGAGTTCGAGAAGGCACGCACGGCCAACCGGATAAGCCTGGAAGAAGCCGCGGGTCTCACGGGCCTGTCGGTGGATCAGATCCGCAAGGGAGCCGAGTGGATCGCGCAGCCCAAGGAGGGCGGCCATCGCCGCCGAACCATGCTGGCCTACGAGAAGGGCCTGATCTGGGGCAACGACAACTACCGGACCAACGGCGCCATCGTGAACATCGCCCTCGCCACCGGCAACATCGGGCGGCCCGGCGGCGGCTGCGTCCGGCTCGGCGGCCACCAGGAGGGCTACGCTCGTCCCTCCGACGCCCATATCGGCCGACCGGCCCCATACGTCGACAAGCTGCTGATCGAGGGTGGTGGAGGCGTCCACCACATCTGGGGCTGCGACCACTACAAGACGACGCTGAACGCGCTCCAGTTCAAGACCGTCTACAAGCGCCGGACCGACATCGTGAAGGACGCCATGTCGGGCGTGCCGTGGGGCGACCGCAAGACGATGGTCGCCGCGATCGTCGCGGCAATCGACAAGGGCGGCCTGTTCTCCGTCGACGTCGACATCGTCCCGACCCAGATCGGCCAGGGCTCCCACGTATGGCTTCCGGCGGCGACGTCGGGTGAGATGAACCTCACCTCAATGAACGGCGAGCGACGCCTGCGCCTGACCGAACGCTACATGGATCCGCCCGGGCGCTCGATGCCGGATTGCCTGATCGCGGCACGTCTCGCCAATCACATGGAGCGGGTGTTCCGGGAGATGGGCAAGGCGGACATCGCCGAACGCTTCAAGGGCTTCGATTGGAAGACCGAGGAGGACGCGTTCATGGACGGCTACCACCGCCATGAGAAGGGCGGCGAGTTCGTCACCTACGCCCGCCTGCGGGCCATGGGCACGAACGGCGTTCAGGAGCCGGCCGTAGGCCTGGAAGGCGACCCGGTGACGCCCAGCGCAACCACCGGCCAGGACAAGGGGGCCGTCGTGCAGGGGTCGGCCATCGAGGCCGCGCGGGGCAAGGAGCCGGCACAGGCCGCCTCCGGGCACGAGGCCCAGGCCGGTTCTGCGCCGACGGACACCCGCCGCATCATCGGTACCAAGCGCCTCTACGCCGACGGAAAGTTCACTTCGAAGGACGGCAAGGCGAGCTTCCACGAGACCGCATGGCGCGGCCTCCAGGCCTCGGGCAAGGAGGCGGAGAAGACGAAGTTCCCCTTCCTCATCAACAACGGCCGGGCCAACCATATCTGGCAAAGCGCCTATCTCGATCAGGGCAACGACTTCGTCATGGACCGGTATCCATGGCCGACCATCGAGATGCATCCGCAGGACATCGCCGACCTGAAACTCAAGGCCGGCGACCTCGTGGAGGTCTTCAACGACAACGGCTCGACCCAGGCGATGGTCTACCCGACCGAGCGGGCGAAGCCGAAGCAGACCTTCATGCTGTTCGGATTCCCGACGGGCGTGCAGGGCAACACGGTGTCCTCGGGCGTCAACGAGTTCGTGATCCCGAACTTCAAGCAGACCTGGGGCAACGTCCGGAAGATCGCCGACGCTCCGGAGGGGATGGCAGGCCACTCGTTCAAGAGCCAGGACTATGCCGCGCCGTCCTGATCCGATGATGCCGGCCATCGGTGCCTCTGAGAGGCCCATGACGACGATCGTCCCGGGGTGCGGAGAATGACGGTGCGCAAATCGCGTTCTCAAGTCCCTTCGGTTCCACGATCGGTGGCGGATTGCGAGCCGAAGTCACGCGATGCCGCGCGGCGGCTGGCCGACGCCGTCGTGACCGTCGTCGTCGGATTGGCGGTCGCCTACGGGGCGGCCTTGAGCGGACCTCCCCACAGCGAACTGGCCTGGCTGCACGGTCTTCTGGGCGGTCTCGGAGCAGCGGTCTTCATGCGATACTTCGCGGACGCAATCTGGCGCAGATGATCACGCCTCCCGAGCGGCAGCCGCGCCGGACCGTGTCGACGAGACGACCTACCGGCGTTCCTGTGCGGGTCGCGGTGCGATCATTCGCCGGTCCTGCCGGCGGCGAAGAACTCGGAGAGTTGCCCGGCCACGACCCTGTCGACGGCATACCGGCAGATGCCGGTGTCGGCATCCTTGCGAACGTCGAGCATCCTCTCCGCCGTCAGCACATGGAGGTTGCGTAGAACGTTGCTATGCAGGTCCTTGATGCCGAGCGCGATTTCCTGGGAGGTCAGGTGTTCCGGCTCGTGCACGAGGTACGCGTAGAGGAGGAAGCGCTTCTCCTGGGAGAGCGTCGAAAGCTTCCTCTGGATCTGTGCGAGGTTCGACGGCTCTTGTGTGGAATTTCCGCCGAGGGCTGCGTCGATGGCGCGCTCGAGACGTCTTCTGGCGAGCGGGCGGGTCGGTTCCATCCACACGGGATCGATAAGCCGCGCCTCCAAGTCAACCGGTCGCCTGATAGAACATCTCGTCGAACGAATAGCCGGAGCCGCGTACGGTCCGGATCGGGTCGTTCTGCTTCGGCCGGTTGATGGCCTTGCGCAGGCGGCCGACATGGACGTCGACGGTGCGTTCGTCGATGTAGACGTCGTGGCCCCATACGCCGTCGAGGAGTTGCTCGCGCGAGTACACCCGGCCGGGGCTGCGCATCAGGAATTCCAGAAGCTTGAACTCGGTCGGACCGAGGTGGATCTCCCGATTTGCCCGACGGATGCGGTGGCTGGCCCGATCCAGTTCGAGGTCGCCGGCGATCAGGACGTTGGCCAGATGCGACGGCTTTGTCCTCCGGAGCAGAGCGCGCACCCGCGCGAGAAGCTCCGGTACCGAGAACGGTTTCGTGATGTAGTCGTCGGCACCCGTGGAAAGTCCGCGAACGCGGTCGCCTTCCTCGCCCCGGGCGGTGAGCATGATGACCGGCAGCGTGTGCGTTTCGGCGCGGGCGCGGATGCGGCGGCAGACTTCGATGCCCGACAGGCCCGGAAGCATCCAGTCCAGGAGAACGAGATCCGGCAGATGTTCGCGCAGGCGCAACTCGGCCTCGTCGCCTCGCGCGACGCAATCGACCTCGAAGCCTTCCGCCTCGAGATTGTAGCGTAGGAGCGTGGTGAGGGATTCCTCGTCCTCGACTAACAGGATGCGTGCATTCATGATCTAGCCGGATCAGACCCCTTGGGCGTTCGCCTCGTGCGGCACGGTGGCGTAGTTCGAGGCATCGTCCTTGGGGCGATCCTCGTCCAGGGCCTGGCCGGTGACGAGATAGTGGATCGTCTCGGCGACGTTGGTGGTGTGGTCGCCGATGCGCTCGACGTTCTTGGCGCAGAACAGCAGGTGCGTGCAGAACGAGATGTTGCGCGGATCCTCCATCATGTAGGTCAGGAGCTCGCGGAACAGCGAGTTGTAGAGAGCGTCGACGGCGCCGTCGCGCTCCCAGACGTCGTGGGCGGCGTCGAGGTTGCGGCTGGCATAGGCGTCGAGCACGTCCTTGAGCTGCTCCTGCACCAGGTCGCTCATGTGCTGCACGCCGAGCACGATCTTCTGCGGTTGCGTTTCCTCGCTGATGGCGACGACGCGCTTGGCGATGTTCTTGGCGTGGTCGCCGATGCGCTCCAGATCGTTCGAGACCCGGATCGCCGAAACCGTCTCGCGCAGATCGACGGCGATCGGCTGACGCCTCGCGATGATGAGGATCGCGCTCTCCTCGATCTGACGCTGAAGCACGTCCAGGCGCTTGTCGGCGGCGATCACGGCCCGGGCGAGGGTCGCGTCGCGGCGGACCAGGGCGTCGGTCGCCTCGGCCATCATCTTTTCGGCGATGCCGCCCATCTCCGAGATGGTCCTGCGCAGACCTTCGAGGTCCTGGTCGTAGGAACTGACGATGTGATCGCCCATGGTCACTGTCCTCGCCCGAGATGCCCCAAGGGGGCGTTGTTCCGGTGACGACCGTCGCTTCGACGGCCGTCGGTGCTGATTCCGTCCATTCCGTCGGCGATGGCTGCTCTCACCCGAACCGGCCCGTGATGTAGTCCTGGGTCTGGCGCTGCTCCGGGCTCATGAAGATGCGGGGCGTCGGACCGAACTCGATGACTTCGCCGAGATACATGAACGTCGTGAACTGCGAGATACGGGCGGCCTGCTGCATGTTGTGGGTCACGATCACGATCGTGAACTCGCTCTTCAATTGTTCGATCAACTCCTCGATCTTGCCGGTCGAGATTGGATCGAGCGCGGAGGTCGGCTCGTCGAACAGGATGATCTCGGGCTTCTGGGCGATGGTCCGGGCGATGCAGAGACGCTGTTGTTGGCCACCCGAAAGACCCATGCCGGATTGCTTGAGCTTGTCCTTCACCTCGGTCCAGAGGGCGCTTCTGCGGAGCGCCTGCTCGACGCGGTCGTCGAGCTCGGATTTCGGCAACCTTTCGTTGAGGCGAAGACCGAAGGCGACGTTGTCGTAGATCGACATGGGGAACGGCGTGGGCTTCTGGAACACCATGCCGATGCGGGCGCGCAGTTCGTTCAGGTCGAGCCGGGGGTCGAGGATGTTGCGGCCGTCGAAGATGATCTCGCCCTCGGCGCGCTGCTCCGGATAGAGACTGTAGATCCGGTTGAAGGTCCGGAGAAGCGTCGACTTCCCGCAGCCCGAGGGGCCGATCAATGCCGTGACCTGGCGATCGTAGAAGCTGAGGTTGATCTTCTTCAGGCCGTGGAACTGGCCGTAATAGAAATCCAGGTTCTTGACCGACATGCGGACACGCGCGCGGTCGTTGGCGTCGGCATGGCCGACGGTGGTCTGGGTCGTGATCGGGGCGGCACTCATCGGGCGTTGTCCCTTCCAAGCGCATAGCGGGCGGTGACGGAGAAGAGGAGAATGGCGGCTGTGATGATCAGGGCGCCGGCCCAAGCCAGCTGACGCCAGTTCTCGTAGGGCGCGGAGGCGAACTGGAAGATCGTCACGGGCAGGTTCGGGATCCCGCCGATCAGTTGGGGACCGAACCACGAATTGTTGTTCAGCGCCGTGAACAGCAGGGGGGCCGTTTCGCCGGCGATGCGGGCGAGTGCGAGCAGGATGCCGGTGACGATACCCGCCCGCGCCGCCCGCCACGTCACCCGCTGCGTCACCATCGACGTCGGAGCACCGAGTGCGACGCCTGCTTCCCGCAGCGTACCTGGAACGAGGCCGAGCATGTCGTCGGTGGTGCGCACGATGACCGGAAGGGCGATGATGGCGAGCGCGATGGCGCCGGCCCAGCCCGAGTAGGTGCCCATCGGTTGGACGACGAGGGTGTAGACGAACAGCCCGATGAGGATGGACGGCGCCGACAGCAGAATGTCGTTGAGGAACCCGATGAGGGCCGCCAGCTTCGAGCCGCGGCCGTACTCCGCGAGGTAAGTGCCGGCGAGAACCCCGATCGGGGTGGCCACGGCGATCCCCAGGAAGGTCAGGACGAAGCTGCCGACGATGGCGTTCGCCAATCCCCCGCCTTCGGAGCCGGGACCAGGCGTCGCCTGGGTGAAGACGGACCAGGACAGGGAAGAGCCGCCCTGGATGATCAGCATGCCGAGGATCCAGAACAGGACCACGACCGATATGCCCGTGGCGATCCACGCGCTCGCCTTCAGGACCTTGTCGGCGATCCGTCGGGAGCCTCTGACGCGCCCCCAGGCCGAAGGGACGTCGGATGCAATCGGGGGCAGCGGAGGTTCTGCGTGCATGGTTGCGTTTCCCACCTTCTCAGACCGCCTTCATGCGGGCGACGAGCAGCCGCGCGACGACGAGGACCACGAAGGTCACGAGGAACAGGATGCAGCCGGTCGCGATCAGGGCGTTCATCTGCAGGCCGATGGCCTCGTTGAACTCGTTGGCGATGCGTGAGGCGATGGTCGAGCCCGGGTCGAGGATCGAGGTCGAGAGGCGGTTGGCGTTTCCGATCACGAAGGTGACCGCCATCGTCTCTCCCAGCGCGCGACCGAGGCCGAGCATGATCGCGCCGATGATCGAGACGCCGGCTTGGGGCACCAGCACGTAGCGGACGACCTCCCAGGTCGTGCAGCCGATGCCGTAGGCGCTCTCCCGGAGGACGGTTGGGATCTGGGCGAGCATGTCACGGGCGATGGAGGCGATGAAGGGTACGATCATGAAGGCGAGGATGATGCCCGCCGTCGCGACGCCGAGGCCGGTGGGGGACCGCGCGTAGAGGATCGTCCCGACGATCGGCAGCCCCTCGGTGACGTTCGAGACCGGCACTTGGAAGTACTCGGCGAACAGGGGCACGAAGATGAAGAGGCCCCACATGCCGTAGATGATGCTCGGCACGGCCGCGAGAAGTTCGATGGCCGTCGCGACCGGCGTTCTGATCCAGCGCGGAGCGAGCTGGGTCAGGAAGATTGCGACGCCGAGCGACAGCGGCACGCCGATGGCCAGCGCGATGACGGCGGAGGACAGGGTTCCGGCGATGGCCGGCCATGCACCGTATTGGTCGGACTGGGTATCCCAGGCGGATCCCGTGAAGAACCCGAGACCGAAGGCCCGGAAGGCCGGCCACCCGCCGATCACCATCGAGAGGAGGATGCCCGCGAGAACCGCGAGCACCAGGAGCGCCGAGGACAGGCAGAGGGCGCGGAAGATCGTGTTCCGGGTCGAGAGGGACATCGTACGGCCGCGCGCCGCCGTCTCGGTGTAGACCACCGTTTCAGTTCCTGCGGACATGTCCTCTCTCCCGTCCCTAAGCATCCGGACCTTCGCTATCGTCCAGGGCTAGAACAGCGGCTTGCCGCCGGCGTCCTTGATCTCGGCCTTCCAAACGGCGCGGACCTGATCCTTCACGTTCGCCGGCAGCGGAACGTATTCGAGATCGGTGGCGAGCTTGTCGCCGTTCGCATAGGCCCAATCGAAGAACTTGAGCGCGGCGGCCGAGCCTTCGGGCTTGTCGCTCTTCTTGTGCATGAGGATGAAGGTGGCCGATGTGACGGGCCATGCCTTCTCGCCGGGCTGGTTGTTCAGGATGATGCCGAAACCGGGCGCTTCCTTCCAGTTGGCGTTGACCGCCGCTGCCTGGAACGACTCGATCTCCGGCACCGGATACTTGCCGTCCTTGTTCTGGATCAGCGCGTACGCGAGCTTGTTCTGCTTGGCGTAGGCGTATTCTACGTAGCCGATCGAGTTCGGCACCTGCTTGACGGTCGCGGTTACGCCCTCGTTGCCCTTGCCGCCGACTCCGACGGGCCAGCTCACCGAGGTGTTCGCGCCGACCGTCGTCTTCCACTCGTCGGAGACGCGGGAGAGGTAGTCGGTCCAGACGAAGGTCGTGCCCGAGCCGTCCGAGCGGTAGACGACGTTGATGCCTGCGCTCGGAAGCTTCAGGTCGGGGTTGAGCTCCTTGATCTTGGCGTCGTCCCACTTCTTGATCTTGCCGAGGTAGATGTCGGCAAGGACCGCTCCGCTCAGCTTCAACTGGCGAGCTTCGATGCCCGGTACGCTGATCGCCGGAACCTCGGCGCCGATGGCGGAGGGGAACTGCGCGAGTCCGTCCTTTTCGAGGTCCGCGCCCTTGAGGGGCATGTCCGAAGCGCCGAAGTCGACCGTGTTCGCCTTGATCTGACGGATGCCGCCGCCGGAGCCGATGGACTGGTAGTTGAGGCCGTTGCCGGTGGCGGCCTTATAGGCCTCGGCCCACTTCGAGTAGAGCGGGAACGGGAAGGTCGCGCCGGCGCCGGTGATGTCGGCAGCTGCGGCCATGCCGACGGAAGCCATGCCGATTCCGGCGATGGCTGCGAGTGTCCGAAATTTCATGTGTGTCTCCCGATGGAGAGTGCGTCGAGGCTACGAGCGGGCGAGCCGCATCCTGCGAGGACCGCGCCCGGTGCCCCGTCGTCGCGAGGCTTTATGATTGCTCCACGACAGTTCGATGACGCACGCGACGTCGGACCGGGCGCGTTCGGAGCTGCCGGTGGAAAAGGAGCCCATCCGCAAAATCGCACATCCGATCCGAACGTTGCCTCATGCTACGGAGGGCGAATCGGAGGTTGACCGACCCGGCCGTTTTCGACATCTTATTTCCATGGATATCGAAATTGCAGCCAAGCAGCTCGAGGCGCTCGGTAGCGCGACCCGTCTGCGGGTGTATCGTGCTCTCGTCCGGGCCGGCCATGCGGGTCTGCCTGTACGACAGCTGCAGGAGCGGATCGGCATTCCGGCTTCGACTCTGTCGCATCATCTCCACCGCCTGATCCAGACCGGGCTCGTCGTGCAGGAACGTCAGGCCACCACCTTGATATGCCGGGCGGTGTATCCGGCCATGCGCTCCCTGGTCGGTTTCCTCGTCGACGAATGCTGCGTCGAGGAACGTTGCGGTCAGGCTGGAAAAGCAGCCTGAAGCGCCCCTTTTTTTCGAATGGTAATTCGATAATTCCGAAATAACAGGAGAACGTGCGATGAGCGATCTGGGACACCTGCCGATAGTCGTCGTCGGCGCCGGACCGGTCGGGCTCGCCGCCGCCGCGCATCTCGTCGGACGCGGCCTGGACGTGAAGGTCTACGAGGCGGAGGACACGGTGGGTGCCCATGTTCGGCAATGGGGGCATGTGAGGTTGTTCTCGTCCTGGAAGTACAACGTCGACGCCGCCGCGCGCGATCTCCTGGAGAAGGACGGCTGGCAGGAGCCGGACGGCGAGGGCTACCCGACGGGCGCGGAACTGGTTGAGAGGTATCTGGTCCCGCTATCGCGCACGCCGGAGCTGGGCCCCGTGATCGAGACCGGACTGCGCGTGGCAGGGATCGGACGCGAAGGTCTCGACAAGGCGAACAGCCGCGGGCGGGCCGAGCGGCCCTTCGTGCTCACCCTGGTGGATACGGCCGGCGGGACTCGACAGATCCGGGCACGGGCCGTCATCGACGCTGCGGGCACATGGGGGACGCCGAACCCCCTCGGCGCCGATGGGCGACCTGCCGCGGGAGAGATCGATGCATCTGAAGCCGTCGCATACGGGATCCCGGACGTCCTCGGGCGAGACAGGGCCACCTATGCCGGCCGCACGACCGTGGTCGTTGGTGCCGGCCATTCGGCGGCGAACGTCCTGATCGATCTGGCGCGATTGGCCGAGGATGCGCCAGGCACCGCGTCGCTATGGGTGACCCGCGGCAGCAATCTCGCTCGCGTGTACGGCGGAGGTTCTGCCGATCAACTGGCCGAACGCGGCGCCCTCGGTGGCCGTCTGCGGGTGCTCGTGCAGGATGGTAGGCTGACGCTCGTGACGGGGTTCGCGGTGTCGGGCGTCGTCCGGGCAGGCGCGCGCTTTCAGCTCTCGGGGGAAACCGCGGACGGTCGGCGCATGCTCGATCCGGTCGACCGGATCATAGTGGCCACCGGCCAACGGCCGGATCTAGGGCCGACTCGGGAACTGCGCCTCGATCTCGACCCCGGCCTGGAGAGCGTTCGGTCGCTCGGCCCTCTCATCGACCCCAATCTGCATTCCTGCGGCTCTGTCCCACCGCATGGACATCGGCAACTCTCTCACCCCGAGCCGGGCTTCTACACGGTCGGGATCAAGTCGTACGGCCGGGCACCGACGTTTTTGATGATGACCGGCTACGAACAGGTACGGTCCGTGGCAGCCGCCTTGGCAGGGGACCTGATCGCTGCCGACGATGTCCATCTCACTCTTCCGGAAACGGGTGTCTGCACGTTGCTGGCCGACCAGCCGGATGCCGCCTGTTGTGGTCCCTCATCCGACGGCCACGCAGCCGCTGCCCCCGGCCGTCCTCCAACTCTCGAACCGAGGACGACATCCTGCTGCGGCACGGCGGCATGACCAGGCATCGTCGCCTTGTCGTCATCGGCGCCCTCGGCGTGGTGCAGATCCTGACATGGGGATCGTCGTTCTATCTCCTGGCGGTCTTGAGCCAGCCCATGTCAACGGACACCGGCTGGCCTCTCTCCTGGATCATCGGCGGCCTATCTGCGGGTCTGCTGACAGCCGGGTTGATCTCGCCGCGTGTAGGGGCGTTCGTCGGGCGGCGCGGCGGGCGCCCGGTGCTCGCGTGCGCCGCAGTGCTCCTGGCCGCCGGCTTGACGATCTTGGGCCTCGCGCCGACCATGCCGGTCTTCGTCGCCGGTTGGCTCGTCATGGGGCTGGGGATGGGCACCGGGCTCTACGATCCGGCCTTTGCCACGCTCGGCCGGCTCTTCGGCGCCGAGGCTCGATCGGCCATAACCACGCTGACCCTTTGGGGCGGGTTCGCCAGCACCGTCTGCTGGCCTCTCTCGGCCTTCCTCGTGGAACAGGTCGGCTGGCGAGGCACCTGCTTCACCTACGCGGTACTGCACGTCGTCCTCACTCTGCCTTTGGTTCTGGGCCTGATCCCATCGGCACCTGCCTCGAGGGAGGGAACGGAAGTCATAGAGGAGGCGGTTCAGCTCACGTCCCGCGAGCGTCGGGCATTCCTCCTGATGGCCGGTGTGCTCGTGCTGGGGGGCACCGTGATGACGCTGGTGTCGGTGCACTTGATCACCCTCCTTCAAGCTCGGGGCGTCGCGCTCGCAACGGCCGTGTCCTACGGCGCCCTCATCGGCCCTTCGCAGGTGGCTGCCCGCATCCTGGAGATGGCGAACAAGGGCCGGCATCACCCGCTCTGGACACTGACGTCGGCAATGGCGCTGGTGGCGCTCGGGGTGGGTATCCTGGCGGCGGGTGTGCCCGCTGTAGGGATCGCTCTCGTACTCTACGGGGCAGGAAACGGGATCTATTCGATCGCGCGGGGGACGGTGCCGCTCGTGCTTTTTGGACCTGAACGCTATCCAGCCCTGGTCGGGCGCCTGGCGCGACCGAGCCTCATCGCCCAGGCGGTGGCGCCGTCGCTCGGTGCAGCGGCTCTCAGCCTTGGCGGTGCGAACACCGCCTATGGTCTCCTCGCGGCGCTGGCCGTAACGAACGTCGCGTTTGCCTGCGCTCTGTGGACGGCCCGGTAGTACGGCCCCTTCGTGCGATTGATCTCGATGCAGGTGATAACTAACGCGACAGCATGATCGCTCGACCCCATCGGATCTCCGGATGATCGAACGCGTGCGACAGGGGATGCCGGCCGCTTTCGCCGGAGGAGGCGCCATCGGCCTCCTCGGCGGCATGATCGGCCTAGGAGGCGCGGAATTCCGGCTACCGCTGCTGATCGGGGCATTCGGCTTTCCGGCTCTTGAAGCGGTCATCCTCAACAAGGCGATGTCGCTCGTCGTAGTCGCGAGCGCGCTCCCGTTTCGTTCGCAGACCGTGCCCTTCGTCGAAGTCGGGGCGAACTGGCTGGTGGTCGCGAACCTCCTTTGCGGCAGCCTGGCGGGCGCTTGGCTCGGGGCCGGCTGGGCAACCCGCCTGCGTTCGGAAACCCTCTACAAGGTCATCGCCGTGATGCTCGTCGGCATCGCCGGCGTCCTGCTGCTTGGGCATGGCTCGGAGGGGGCACCAGCCGTCCTGTCGGGTGCCGCCCAGGTTGCGGCGGGGGTGGCCGTCGGTTTCCTGATCGGCGTCGTGGCTGCGGTGCTCGGTGTCGCCGGCGGCGAGTTGCTGATCCCGACTATCGTTCTACTCTACGGTGCCGACATCAAGCTCGCCGGAAGCCTGTCGTTGGCCGTCTCACTTCCGACAATGCTGATCGCGTTCGCCCGCTACAGCCGGGACGGTAGCTTCGCCGTGATCAGGCGCGAACGCTCCTTTGCTTTGACCATGGCCGCCGGCTCGGTTGCGGGTGCCTTCGCCGGCGGATACCTGCTCGGACTGGTCCCAGGCGCGATCCTGCTGCCGCTGCTAGCCACCATCCTGCTGGTCTCGGCCTGGAAGGTCTGGCGACACCAGTAAGATTCGACCTCATCATCCGCTCAGCAAGCCTTGACCGCTCCTTCCTGAAATCAATCCTTGACCTTCCCACGGTGGGAAGCGTTACCAACCATTCAGCGTCGCATCTCAGCGTTCCGTTGGATCGGCACGCTTCATACGGTTCGTGAAAACTGGCATCATGGCGTCGTGACGTTCTGGATGACCCTACGGCGGCTGCTTCCGCTCCTCGCGGTCCTCGGCCTCGCCCTCGCTCCGGTGACCGCTTCTGCGGCTGCCGCCGGCATGCGCGCGCCAATCGCGATGCAGGGTGACACCATGGTGATGCCCGACGAGGACATGGACGGCATGGCGGTTGCCATGGACGACATGCCCTGCTGCCCGCAGGAAACCCCGGCGATGCCGGATTGCTCCAAGGGTTGCCCTCTCATGGCGCTTTGCCTGGCGAAGGTGGCCTCCGGGCTTCCCGTCGGCATCGGTCTGCTCACTCGGGCGGCCATCGTCGCGGAGCCTGCCTGGCGCGAGACTGCCGACTTCGACAGCGTCTCGCCGTCTCCGTCTCCCGAGCCCCCTCGATCCTGAACCCGATGCCGCCGGCGCTTGCGCCGGCACGGTGACGCGCGTCCGCGCGTGGCCATCCATCGCGTTCAGGAGACATCACCCGTGACCAAGAACCCCTTCGCGTGCGCCCTCGCGGCCGCGCTGCTCGGCGCCATCCTCGCCGGGCCGGCCCTCGCCGACACCAAGGACTACGAGTTCCAGCTCGTCCGGCAGGAGGCCAAGGTCGGCGAGGCCGTCCTCGACGTCCGCCTGGTCGACAGGCGCACGTCGAAACCCGTGCCCGACGCCGTGATCTTCGCCAAGCGGATCGACATGGCGCCCGACAGCATGGAGGAGATGACCTCGAAGATCGAGCAGGTTCCCTCGGCGGAGCCTGGCGTCTACCGCTTCAAGGCGAAGCTCACCATGGCCGGCGGCTGGCAGCTTTCGCTCGGCGCCAAGGTCCAGGGTGAGACCGGCACCGTCGAGGGCAAGCTGTTCCTCAAGGCCGTCAAATGAGCCGGATGGCATGGGTCGTCGGGAGCCTCGTCGCGCTCGCGACGGGGGTCTTCGGGTATGGAGCGGGACGCGAGGGCAGTCCCGTTCCGGCGCTCGTCGGGCAGGCGCGGAGCCAGTTCGCGCACTGGCTTCCCGGCAAGGCGGACGTGGTGGTCCAGCCACCCGCGAAGGCGTCCGGCCCGGTGGTCTACTACCAGAATCCGGACGGGAAGCCGGCCTATTCGCTCACCCCTATGGCGACCGTGGACGGACGCGCGTTCCGCGCCGTGCACGCGAGCGAGGACCTCCGCTTCGACGCCGACGAACCAGAGCCCGAGGTGGGTACGGAGGCATCCGCGGCCGCCGGGACCAAGCGCGTCCGCTTCTATCGCAACCCGATGGGGCTGCCGGATACCTCGGCAACTCCGAAGAAGGATTCGATGGGGATGGACTACCTCCCCGTCTACGAGGGCGAGGACAGCGACGACGGCACCGTCAGGATCTCACCCGGTAAGCTTCAGCGGACCGGGGTCCGGACGGAAGTCGCGGAGCGCCGCGTGCTGTCGATGCCGGTGCGGGCCCCCGGTGCCATCGAGGAGGATGAGCGTCGCATCTCCGTAATCGCGATGCGCACGGACGCCTTCATCGAGAAGGTCGAGGGCGTCACCACCGGCGACCATGTCCACAAGGGCCAGCCGCTGCTTCGGCTGTTCTCGCCCGAGATGAACGCGGCGGCCGCGCAGTACCTTACCGGCATCGGCTACGAGGGTGCCCGCCGGCGCCTGGAGAACCTCGGCATCCCGCCCGAGGTCATCGACGAGATCGAGCGCACCCGAAAGGTGCCGGCGACCATCACCTGGTCGGCGCCCCGCGACGGCGTCGTGGTCGAGCGCAACGTCTCCGATGGCATGCGGGCCAAGTCCGGCGACACCCTGTTCAAGCTCGTGGACCACTCCCGGGTCTGGGTGCTCGTCGACGTGACGGAGCGTGACCTCGCGGCCGTCGCCGAGGGGCAGAAGGCAACGGTGCGGGCCAGGACCTTCCCGGATCGCGCGTTCACCGGAACCGTGACACGGATCTACCCGCACCTGGCCATGGGCACGCGCACAGCCCGCCTGCGGATCGAGCTCCCCAACCCGAACGGCGACCTGCGCCCCGGCATGTTCGCCGACGTCGAGATCGCCACCGGCACCGACAAACCCGTGGTCGCGGTGCCCGACGATGCGGTCATCGACACCGGCGCCAAACAGGTCGTCCTCGTCGACAAGGGAGACGGTCGCTTCGAACCGCGTCCGGTCAGGCTTGGTGTCCGCGGCGACGGTTATGTGGAGATCCGGGACGGCATCGCGGCCGGCGACCGGGTGGTGACGTCGGCCAATTTCCTGATCGATGCCGAGAGCAACCTCAAGGCCGCCCTGCAGGGGCTATCGGAGCCGAAGCCCGATCCAGGTCCCCAGGCCGCGGCGGAAGGGAAGTCGCCATGATCGCCCGCCTGATCGCCTGGTCGGCGCGGAATCTGATGCTGGTCCTGATCGGCACCGTGTTCGCCGTGGGCGCCGGTCTCTACGCCCTGAAGACCCTGCCGCTCGACGCCATTCCCGATCTCTCGGACGTCCAGACCATCGTCTACACCGAGTACCCGGGACAGGCGCCCCAGGTCATCGAGGACCAGGTCACCTATCCGCTGACCACCGCCATGTTGACGGTGCCGAGATCGAAGGTGGTGCGGGGCTTCTCGTTCTTCGGCGTCTCCTTCGTCTACGTCATCTTCGAGGACGGCACCGACCCATACTGGGCCCGCTCGCGGGTGCTCGAATACCTGAACACGGCGGCCAAGCGCCTGCCGGCAGGCGTGACCCCGACACTCGGCCCCGACGCGACGGGAGTGGGCTGGGTCTACCAGTACGTCGTGGTGGCCAAGGAACGGACGCTGGCGGAGCTCCGGTCGCTCCAGGACTGGGTCGTGCGCTTCGGGGCGTCCCGGGCCGAGGGGGTGGCCGAGGTCGCGGGCGTCGGCGGCTTCGTCAAGCAGTACAACGTCGTGGTCGACCCGAACCGCCTTCGGGCGCAGGGCATCACGCTGTCCAAGCTTCGGGATGCGGTCCGGTCGAGCAATGCCGACGTCGGCGGCCGGACCGTCGAGCTGTCTGAGTTCGAGTTCGTCGTCCGGGGACGGGGCTACCTCAAGAGCGTCGCGGACATCGAGAGCATCGTCCTCAAGACCGAAGCCGGCACGCCGCTTCGGGTGAAGGACGTCGCACGGGTCGAACTCGGCCCCGACGAGCGCCGGGGCATCACCGAGATGAACGGCGACGGCGAGGTCGCCGGCGGCATCGTCCTCCAGCGGTTCGGGGCCAATGCCCTGAACGTCATCGAGAGCGCCAAGGCTCGGCTCGCCGAAGTCGCCGCGAGCCTTCCCAAGGGCACCGAGATCCTGCCCGTCTACGACCGCTCGCACCTGATCGAGGCGGCCATCGAGACGCTCAAGGGAACGCTAATCGAGGAGAGCGTCATCGTCGCCCTCGTGTGCATCGCGTTCCTGCTCCACGTCCGCAGCGCCCTCGTCGCCATTCTGATGCTGCCGGTCGGCATCCTGATCGCGTTCGCGGGCATGAAGGCGCTCGGGCTCGGCGCCAACATCATGAGCCTCGGCGGCATCGCCATCGCGGTCGGCGCCATGATCGACGCGGCCATCGTGATGATCGAGAACGCCCACAAGCACCTGGAGCGGGCGCCGCCGGACAAGCCCCGGGTCGATATCCTGATCGAGGCCGCGAGCGAGGTCGGTCCATCGCTATTCTTCTCGCTCCTGATCATCACCGTGAGCTTCCTGCCGATCTTCACCCTGGAGAGCCAGGAAGGCCGGCTGTTCGGGCCGCTCGCCTTCACCAAGACGTTCGCGATGGCGGCGGCGGCGGTGCTGTCCCTGACCCTCGTCCCCGCCCTGATGGTCCTGTTCGTCCGCGGCCGGATCATCCCCGAGCAACGCAATCCGGTGAACCGGCTCCTGATCTGGCTCTACCGGCCGCTGATCGCAGGCGTGCTCCGAGCGCGCGTGATCACGATCCTTCTCGCCCTGGGCGTCCTCGCGGCGACGGCTTGGCCGGCGAGCCGGCTTGGGTCGGAGTTCATGCCGGACCTCGACGAGGGCACGCTGATGTACATGCCGACCACGCTGCCGGGTATCTCGGTGACCAAGGCCGGGGACCTTCTCGCCACCCAGGACCGGATCATCAAGTCCTTCCCCGAGGTCGCTTCGGTCTACGGCAAGGCCGGACGCGCCAACACGGCGACCGACCCCGCGCCGAGCGAAATGTTCGAGACCATCGTCAACCTGAAGCCGAAGGCGGATTGGCGGCCGGGCGTGACGACGGCGAGCCTGCGGGCCGAGATGGATGCCGCACTCCAGTTCCCGGGCGTCTCGAATGCCTGGACGCAGCCGATCCGCGCCCGCATCGACATGCTGTCGACCGGCATCCGCACGCCGGTGGGGATCAAGGTTCTGGGGACCGATCTCACCGAGATGGAAAAGGTCGCCCGGCAGGTCGAGGCCGTGGTGAAGGCGGTGCCGGGCACCTCCAGCGCCTATGCCGAGCGGGTGCAGGGCGGCTACTTCCTCGACATCACACCCGACCGCGAAGTCTTGGGGCGCTACGGCCTCACGGTCGGCGACGTGCAGGACGTCATCGCCATGGCGCTGGGCGGCGACAGCGTCACCAACACCGTCGAGGGGCGCGAGCGCTACACCGTGAACGTGCGCTACCCGCGCGCTTTCCGGTCGAACCCGCAATCCATCGCGAACGAGGTGCAGGTGTCGATTCCGAGCGGGGGCACGGTACCGCTCGGCGACGTGGCGAAGGTTCAGTTGAATCGCGGGCCGACGCAGATCCGGACCGAGAACGGGCAACTCGCGGTCTTCATCTACGTCGACGTCGCCGGACGCGATCTCGGGGGCTACGTCGCCGAGGCGAGGGCGGCGGTGGCCAACGAGGTGAGGCTGCCGCCAGGCACGTTCATCCAGTGGAGCGGGCAGGTCGAATACCTCGACCGGGCGACGGCGCGGCTCAGGATTGTGGTCCCCCTGACACTCCTGATCGTGTTCCTGCTGCTCTACCTCAACTTCCGCCGGCTCACGGAGACGCTCATCGTCATGCTGTCGCTGCCCTTCGCCCTGGTCGGCGGCGTCTGGCTGATGTGGTGGATGGGCTTCAACATGTCGGTGGCCGTCGCCGTCGGCTTCATCGCGTTGGCGGGCGTCGCCGCCGAGACCGGTGTGATCATGTTGGTCTACCTCGACCATGCGCTGGCCGAGATCCGCGCCGAGTGCGAGCGGGCGGGTCGGTCGCTATCGCGAGACGACCTGCGGCGGGCCATTATGGTCGGTGCCGTCGAGCGGGTTCGACCGAAGATGATGACCGTGGTCGCCATCATGGCCAGCCTGCTTCCGATCCTGTGGAGCACTGGCGCAGGGTCCGAGGTCATGCAACGGATCGCGGTTCCCATGATCGGCGGCATGGTGTCGTCGACGGTGCTCACCCTCGTCGTGATCCCGGCCGTCTACGGCCTCGTGAAGGGTTGGAGCCTGCCCGGAGCCGAGATGCCGACCGAATCCGTCGAACACGCCAAATTTCCCCTGGCCGCGGAATGAGAACCGGAGACCGACCATGATAGAGACGACGAATACGTCGCGCCGTGCCGTGGTCCTGGGCCTGGCGGCATCGGTCGCCTTCGGGCGCCATGCCCTGGCGCAAGGGCTGCCCTCGGTCGCGGTGACCAAGGACCCGACCTGCGGATGCTGCGAGAAGTGGGTCTCCCACCTGCGTGAATGCGGGTTCACGGTGACGGTGACCGAGGAGCCGGTGGCCCCGCTCAAGGTCCGCCTCGGGGTCCCGCGGGAGCTCGCCTCTTGCCACACCGCGCAGGTCGGCGGCTACGTCGTCGAGGGTCACGTCCCGGCAGGGGCGATCAAACGCCTGCTGGCGGAAAGGCCCCAGGGCACCGGGTTGGCGGTTCCGGGGATGCCCGTCGGCTCGCCCGGCATGGAGGTCGCGGGCATGGAGCCCGACACCTACGACGTCGTCCTCTTCGGGCCGGCCGGCCGGGGCGCCTTCGCCCGGTATCGGGGCGAGGTCGCCCTCTGAGAAGGTCGCCATCAACTCGCGAAGCCTCGGGCAAGTTTGGCTAGCGGACCATCGTCCATCGGTTCGCCCCTTGACCTTCCCACTATGGGAAGCCCCATTTCGATGGGACGCCGGCCTACGGGAGAGCCGTCATGTTCCAGATCAAGGTTGCCAGGATGAACTGCGGCGGTTGCGCCAAGTCGGTCACCCGCGCGATCCACGCCGTGGACACCGGTGCAACTGTCGCGGTCGACCTCGCCGGCGGCACGGTCGCGATCACCAGCCCTGCCGGAACGCCGGCCGGGCGCTTCGTCGACGCCGTTCGTGCCGCCGGCTACGGAGCGGACGCCCTGCCCCTCGCGGAATAGACCGCCGGAAACCTGCAACCCATAGCCCGGTCCGAGGATTGCTTTCGTCGATCCGGGCGTTTCTCGCGTCTCGAAATTGGTGTACCCAAGTCTCATGAACCTCGACCGGCAACTTGCGCGCCTGATGGCGGCGATGATCGTGATGATCATCGCCTACGTCTCGCCGTCTGCCGTGCAGGCCCATGAGGGCCATGCCCACCATCAAGCGGCCGTGGCCGAGGTCGCGACTGTGCCGCCGGTCGTCCATTCGGTGTCGGCGCCGGTGGCGTTGACGAGGGTCCCGTCGGCAATCATGCCGGCTTCCGCACCCGAGACCCTAGCGGCTTCCGCCGTCGTCGGATCGATCCAATCCGACGAGCAAGGCAAGGGATGCTGCCCAGGCCCGTGCAAGGGGACCTGTTGCGGGACGATGTCCTGCTGCGTTTCCGCCATGCTGATAGGTCCGGTCGTAATGCCGACTCCGGCCTTCGCGCGCGTCGCCCCGGTGCTGTACGACGTCGCCGGTCTTCCCGGCGTCGGTCCCGAGGCTCTGCCCAGGCCCCCCCGAACCCTCGCGTAACGAACGGCGCGCCCAAGGCGCGCAACGGTCGGATTCCGTCTGCCTGTCCAGACGCGCGTCCGATGTTCGAACGTGAGGAAGTCCCACAATGTCGTCTCGATTTGCCGCCGCCCTCGGCGCGGTGGCGCTGGCTGCCGCCGTGCTGGCGGGGTCCGCCCATGCCCATGACGGGCATGACCATGACGCAGCCCCGCCGCCCGTCTCCAAGTCAATCGCCCCACGGGGCGAGGCCGCCTCGGAGGCGCTCGAACTAACCGCCATCCCGCGGGACGGGACGGTCGCGTTCTATCTCGACCGCTTCCGCACGAACGAACCCGTCAAGGGCGCAGTCGTCGAGGTCGAGACGCCCGAAGGTCCGAGGACCGCGACGGAAACGGACGAGGCCGCCTACGTCCTGCCCGCGCCCTGGATGACCAAGCCGGGCCCGCACGACCTCCTCGTCACCGTGACGGCCGGCGCCGTGGTCGACGTCCTGACCGTCTCCGTCACGGTCCCCGACACGAAGGCTCCGGCTCCGACGGCTTCCTCAGCTACGCCGTCCGCGATGGCGAGGGCATCCGACCTGGTCACCGACCTGAAGACCCGCGGCGTCGCCAGGGACCCGGTCCTGATGCTGGCCTCGGGAGGGGCGTTCCTGCTCGGGATGCTCCTGACTGTGGCGATGCGCGGCCGGCGCCGAGTGCCCGCCGTCGTCCTGACCGCCGTGCTGGTCACGCTGGTGCTGGGCGGGGCCGCCTTCGCCCATGGCGACGAAGACCATGGAGCACCCGTCCAGGGCTCCGCCCTGATCGAGCCGGCGCAACCGGCGTCGGACCTCGCGCAGAGGCTTCCCGATGGCTCGGTGTTCGTGCCCAAGCCCACGCAGCGCCTGCTGGTCCTGCGTACGACGATGACCGAGAAGGCGACCTTCCATCGGACGATCGAGCTGCCGGGTCGGGTCATCCCGGACCCGAACGCCAGCGGCGTCGTCCAGTCCTCGGTCGGCGGCCGCCTCTCGCCGCCGCCGTCCGGCCTGTTCCCGCGCCTCGGCACCCGGGTGCGCAAGGGCGACGTGCTCGCCTTCGTCACGCCCCCCGTCCAGGCCGTGGACGTCTCCGACATGCGCCAGACCCAGGGCGACCTCGATCAGCAGACCTCCATCGTCGAGCGTCGGGTCGACCGCTTTCGCAAGCTCGCCGTCACCGGTGCCGTCGCCCAGACCCAGCTCGACGACGCGCTCGCCGAGCTCAAGGGCCTCCAGGACCGCCGCGCCTCCCTCGACAGAATCCGGCAACAGCCGGAACCCCTGTCGGCGCCCGTCGACGGCGTGATCGCGCAAGCTTCGGCCGTGGCCGGGCAGATGGCCTCGCCGGGGGCGATGGTCTTCCAGATCGTCGACCCGACCCGCCTCTGGGTCGAGGCCCTGAGCTTCGACGCCCTGACGCCGTCCGAGAACGCGACGGCCCGCTTCGCCGACGGGCGCACCCTGTCCCTCGTGTATCAGGGTGCCGGCCTCGCCGACCGCAACCAGGCCATCCCGGTCCAGTTCGCGGTCTACGGCGACACCTCCGGCCTGCGCGTCGGGCAGTTCCTCACCGTGCTCGCCGGCACGGACGCCGAGCAGTCCGGTCTCGCCCTGCCGCGCGCCGCCGTGGTCCGGTCCGGCAACGGGCAGGCCATCGTCTACGAGCACGTCGCCGCCGAACGCTTCGAGACGAGGCAGGTCCGGGTCGAGCCCCTGGACGGCGCGAACGTGCTCGTCGCCGAGGGGGTCGGCGCCGGCAAGCGCATCGTCACCGAGGGTGCCGAACTCCTCGATCAGGTCCGGTGAGGAGGCGCATCCATGTTCAACGTCCTCGTCGCGCAGTCCCTGCGCAACCGGCTCATCGTCCTCGCGGTCGCCGCCGTCTTGGTCCTGTACGGGGCCTTCACGGCGACCAGGCTTCCGGTCGACGTCTTTCCCGACCTCAACAAACCGACGGTCACCATCATGACCGAGGCGGAGGGATACGCCCCGCCGGAGGTCGAGCAACTCGTCACCTACCCCATCGAGACCCGCATGAACGGGCTGCCGGGCGTGAGCCGGGTCCGGTCGGTCTCGGGCGTCGGCCTATCGATCGTCTACGTCGAGTTCGACTGGGGCACCGACATCTATCGGAACCGGCAGCAGATCGCCGAACGCCTGACCCTGGTCCGTGACCAGCTTCCGCCGAACGTCACACCCCAGATGGGCCCGATCTCGTCGATCATGGGCCAGATCCTGCTGGTGGCGGTCACCAGCGACACCGCTTCACCCATGGAGATCCGCGAGGCGGCCGACTTCGTGCTGCGGCCCCGCCTGCTCACCATCCCCGGCGTCGCCCAGGTCATCCCCATCGGCGGCGAGGTGCGCCAGTTCCGGGTCAGCCCGAACGTGGCGGCCATGCGGGCACTCGGGGTCACCAACGCCCAGCTTGAGGCGTCCCTGACGCAGTTCGGCACCAATGCCGGCGGCGGCTTCACCGACCAGTACGCCCGCGAGTACCTCATCCGGAACATCGGCCGGACCATGAGTCTCGACGACCTCCGCAGCGTCGTGGTTGCCAATGTCGCGGACGCGCCGGTCTACCTCCGTCAAGTGGCGGAGGTCTCCTTCGCTCCGAAGGTGAAGCGCGGTGACGGCGGCTACATGGGCAAGCCTGCCGTCATCGTCTCCGTCGAGAAGCAGCCCGACGTCGACACGGTCCAGCTCACCCGCGAGATCGAGGCGGCCCTGAAGGAGGTCACCGCGACCCTGCCGAACGGGATCAAGGCCGACCAGGTCCTCTTTCGCCAGGCCAACTTCATCGAGACCTCGATCTCGAACGTCGAGCGCGTGCTCATGGAGGCCATCGTGGTGGTGGCCATCGTCCTGTTCGCGTTCCTCCTGAACGTGCGCACCACGGTCATCTCGCTAACCGCCATCCCGGTCTCGATCCTCGCCACCGCCGTCGCCTTCCACGTCGCCGGGCTGTCGATCAACACGATGACCCTCGGCGGCCTTGCCATCGCCATCGGCGAGCTCGTCGACGACGCCGTGGTCGACGTCGAGAACATCTTTCGCAGGCTCGGCGAGAACCGGGCGGCCGGCTCGCCGCGCTTCACCTTCGAGGTGGTGGTGGCGGCCTCGTCCGAGGTGCGCTCCGGCATCGTCTACGCGACGATGATCATCGTCCTGGTGTTCGTGCCGCTGTTCGCCCTGTCCGGCATCGAGGGCCGGCTCTTCGCCCCCCTGGGGCAGGCCTACATCATCTCGATCCTGGCGAGCCTCCTAGTGTCGGTGACGCTGACGCCGGTGCTGGCCTACTACCTGCTGCCCGGGCTCAAGAACCTTTCCGAGCACGACAGCGCCCCACTGCGGTGGCTCAAGCGCGGCAACGCCCGCCTGCTCGGCGTCGCCTTCCGGCACCAGCGGGTGCTGGTCGCCTCCGTCGCGGTCGCGGTCGTGGCGGCCGGCATCGTCGCCTGGAACCTGCCGCGGGCCTTCCTGCCGCCGTTCAACGAAGGCTCGTTCACCGTCAACACGACCTTCAACCCCGGGATCTCGCTTTCCGAGAGCAACCGCGTCGGCCTCATCGCCGAGAAGCTGCTCCTGCAGATCCCGGAGGTCGCCTCGGTCGGGCGCCGCACCGGCCGGGCCGAGCTCGACGAGCACGCCGAGGGCGTCCACTCCTCCGAGATCGAGGTAGAGCTCAAGGGGACCGGGCGCGGCAAGGACGCGGTGGTGGCCGACATCCGGCAGCGTCTGTCGCGGCTACCGCTCTCGGTTAACGTCGGCCAGCCGATCTCGCACCGACTCGACCACATGCTGTCGGGAGTCCGGGCCGAACTCGCCCTGAAGATCTTCGGGGAAGACCTCGACGCGCTGCGGAGCGTGGCCAATGACCTCCGGGACCGGATGGCGAAAATCCCGGGACTCGCCGACCTCCAGGTCGAGAAGCAGGTCCGGATCCCGCAACTGGAGATCCGGGTCGACTATACCCGGGCCGCCCTCTACGGGGTCCAGCCCTCGGCGGTGGTCGAGCAGCTCAGCCGCCTCTCGAACGGGCGCGTCGTCTCGACCGTGGCCGACGGATACAAGCGCTTCGACGTCGTCCTGCGCCTGCCCGAGCGCCAGCGCACCACGCAGGGGCTCAAGGACCTGCTGATCGAGACGCCCTCGGGTTGGGTGCCGGCGCGCCAGGTCGCCGACATCCGGGAGACCGACGGCCCGAACCAGATCCTGCGGGAGAACAGCCGGCGCCGCCTCGTCGTGCAGGCCAACACCAACGGGGCGAGCGACATGGCCACCATCGTGGCGGCCATCCGCAAGGAGGTGTCGGACGCCAAGCTCCCGCCCGGTTTCTTCGCCCGCCTGGAGGGCACGTTCCAGGCGCAGGAGGAGGCGAGCCGGACCATCGCGGCCCTGTCCGGCCTCTCGCTCGCCCTTGTCTTCGCCATCCTCTACAGCCGCTACCGCTCGGCGGTGCTTGCGCTCATCATCATGGGCAACGTGCCGCTCGCCCTGATCGGCAGCGTGCTCGCCCTGTGGCTGGTGGGGCAGCCGCTGTCGGTGGCGTCGATGATCGGCTTCATCACGCTGACCGGCATCAGCGCCCGCAACGGCATCCTGAAGATCAGCCACTACCTGAACCTGTCGCTGCACGAGGGTATGCCCTTCGGGCGCGACCTCGTCGTGCGCGGCAGCCTGGAGCGGCTGACCCCTGTGTTGATGACGGCGCTGTCGGCCGGCGTAGCCCTGGTACCGCTGCTGATCGACGCCGCCACCCCCGGCAAGGAAATCCTGCACCCGGTCGCGGTGACGATCTTCGGCGGGCTCATCAGCGCCACCCTCCTCGACACGGTCCTGACCCCGGTCCTGTTCCTGCGGTTCGGTAGGGCTCCGCTGGATCGCCTACGCGCCGCACAGGGCGAAACCCCCGACGCCCCTCATCCCGACGGCGCCAAGCCGCGTCCGGTCGAGGCGTTCTGAACCCACCCCCGAGAACGGAGAGAACCGATGATTCCCTGGAGAATGGCCTTGGCGGCGAGCGCGCTGCTCGCGTTTCCGGTCTCCGCTCACGAGAGCGGCGGCAACAACGGTGGCCGGATCACGGACGCCGGCAAGTTCCATGTCGAGCTCGTCACCAAGGACAGGACCGTCGACGTCTACGTCCTCGACGGCGACGAGAAGCCCGTCCCGGCCACCGGCTTCAAGGGCACCGCGATCCTGGTGGTCGACGGCAAGCCCGCCCGGGTCGCCCTGGCCCCGGCCGACGGCGTTCGCCTGACCGGCACCTCCGAGGTTCCGCTCACCCCCAAGCCAAAGGGCGCGGTGCAGCTGACGGCCCCCGACGGCTCCACCGCCAGCGGCAAGTTCGACTGAGCGGCTCCATCCCGGACCGTGCATCCAGAAGGAAGACCATCATGACGATTTCCAAGACCGTTCTCGCCTCGCTCTTGTCCCTCGGCTTGGCCGGCCCAGCCCTCGCGCAGGGCATGAAGGACCACGGCGCAATGTCCGGCAAGGAAATGGGGTCGATGGGCTCGATGAAGCCCGACCCGACGGACGACGCCTCGACCAAGGACTTCAAGGCCGCCGACATGGCGATGATGAAGAACATGGACGTCGCCTACACCGGCAACCCGGACGTCGACTTCCGCCTGCACATGATCCCGCACCACAAGGGCGCGGTCGACATGGCCAACGTCGCGCTGAAGCACGCCAAGGACCCCGCCACGAAGCAGATGGCCCAGAAGATCATCGACGATCAGGAGAGGGAGATCGGCGAGATGGAGGCTTGGCTGAAGAAGAACGCGAAGTAGGGCGCCCGGTGCATGGGCCGGAGGGCGGCACCGGGCCGGCCTCCAGCCCCGCGATGATAGGGCAGTCCGGGCGTCCGTCGCCGTCGCAGGAGAGGGCAAGGCCGCGCAGGACGTCCGCCATCTCCTGAAGATGGCGGGCCTTATCTTCGAGTTCCCCGATGTGGCTCAGGGCGAGGGCCTTCACCTCGGCGCTGCTGCGGCCGGGGTCGCCCCAAAGGCCCAGGAGCACCCGGATGCGTTCCAGGGGAAAGCCGAGGTCCCGTGCCCGCCGGACGAAGCCGAGCCGGTGCACGTCCTGCGGGCCGTAATCGCGGTAGCCGCTGTCCCGGCGGTCGGCACGGGGCACCAAGCCGATGCTCTCGTAGTGCCGGATCATCTTGGCCGAGACGCCCGACGCCTCCGCGGCCTGCCCGATGTTCACGGCAATCCCCATGGTTGACCTTCCCATGATGGGAAGCCGCAAGCCGATAGGCAATACGAACTGTCAGGAACCCGACATGGCCAACGACCCCGTCCCGAAAGTCCAAGCCCATACCCACGACCACGGAGGGCATGGCCTTCCTATCGGTCACGACCATGCGGGACATGGACACGGTCACGACGTCCAGGCCGACCAGGGCGTCAAGATTGCCAAGGACCCGGTCTGCGGGATGGCGGTCGACCCCCAGACGGCAAAGCACCGCTCCGAGCACGAGGGGCATCCCTTCTATTTCTGCTCGAACGGCTGCCGGACGAAGTTCGAGGCGGATCCGGCACGCTACCTCGATCCGGCAGCCGCCGCGGCGAAGGCCGACCCCGTCCCCGAGGGCGCCATCTACACCTGCCCGATGCACCCCCAGATCCGCCAGGTCGGGCCAGGCTCCTGCCCGATCTGCGGCATGGGCCTGGAGCCGGAGACCGTGAGCGCCGACGACGGCCCGAGCGAGGAAGCCGTCGACATGACCCGGCGGTTCTGGGTCGGACTCGTTCTGACGCTGCCGGTGTTCATCCTGGAGATGGGCGGCCATCTCACCGGCCTGATGGAACGGGTCGGGCAGCAGAACTCCAACTGGATCCAGTTCGTCCTGGCCACGCCCGTGGTGCTCTGGGCCGGCTGGCCGTTCTTCGTGCGCGGATACCAGTCGGTGGTCCTGCGCTCGCTGAACATGTTCACGCTGATCGCCCTCGGCACGGGAGCGTCCTGGGTCTACTCCGTGGTTGCCACCCTGGCGCCCGGCTTGTTCCCGGCAGCCCTGCGAGGTCATGGCGGTGCCGTGCCCACCTATTTCGAGGCGGCCGCCGTCATCACGGTGCTTGTCCTTATCGGGCAGGTCCTCGAACTGCGGGCCCGCGAGAGCACCGGCGGCGCACTCCGCGCGCTCCTCGATCTGGCACCGAAGACCGCACGCCGGCTTCACGACGACGGGACCGACGACGAAGTCCGGCTCGAAGACATCGCGGTCGGCGACCGCCTGCGCGTGCGTCCCGGCGAGAAGATGCCGGTCGACGGTACCGTGATCGAGGGCCGGAGCTCGGTGGACGAGTCCCTCGTCACGGGAGAATCGATGCCGGTCACGAAGGAGGCCGGCGCCACCGTCGTCGGCGGCAGCATCAACCAATCCGGCTCACTCGTCATCGAGGCCCGTAAGATCGGGCGCGACACCATGTTGGCCCGCATCGTCCAGATGGTGGCCGAGGCCCAGCGCAGCCGAGCCCCGATCCAGCGCCTCGCCGACCGGGTCGCGGGCTGGTTCGTCCCCGTCGTCATCGGCGTCGCGGTCCTTGCCTTCGTGGCCTGGATGGCCCTCGGGCCGGAGCCCCGGTTCACCTACGCGCTCGTGGCCGCCGTCGCGGTCCTCATCATCGCCTGTCCCTGCGCCTTGGGCCTGGCGACGCCGATGTCGATCATGGTCGGGGTCGGACGCGGCGCCGGTGTCGGCGTCCTGATCAAGAGCGCCGAGGCCCTGGAACGCATGGAGAAGGTGACGACCCTCGTCATCGACAAGACAGGGACCTTGACCGAGGGCAAGCCGACGGTGACTCGCATCGTCCCGGCGGGTGGCTTTTCGGAGGAGGAGATCCTTCGGCTGTCCGCCGCCGTCGAGCGGTCGAGCGAGCATCCGCTGGCGGTCGCCATCGTCGCGGCGGCCCAGAAACGAGCGATGAAGATTCCCGAGGTTTCGGAGTTCGATTCCCCCACCGGCAAGGGCGCCCTAGGCACCGTCGAGGGACGGCGTGTCCTTCTCGGCAACTCAAAATTCCTCGGCGGGGAGGACGTCGCGACCGGGGATCTGGACTCCGTCGCAGAGGAGCTGCGCAGGGACGGAGCCACCGCGATCTTCTCTGCCGTCGAAGGGCGACTCGCGGGCGTCATCGCCATCGCCGACCCGGTCAAGGCGACGACGGCCGAGGCCTTGGCCAGTCTCAAGGAGGAGGGCATCCGCGTCGTCATGCTGACTGGCGACAATCGCACCACCGCCGAGGCCGTCGCCCGGCAGCTCGGGATCGACGAGGTCGAGGCGGACGTGCTGCCCGACCGGAAGGCGGCAGTGGTCGAGCGACATAGGGCGTCCGGTCAGGTGGTCGCCATGGCGGGTGATGGGGTCAACGATGCCCCCGCCCTGGCCTCGGCGGATGTCGGCATCGCCATGGGGACGGGCACCGACGTCGCCATCGAGAGCGCCGGCATCACGCTGCTCAAGGGCGACCTAATGGGCATCGTGCGAGCCCGTCGGCTGTCGCGTGCCGTGATGGGAAACATCCGGCAGAACCTGTTCTTCGCCTTCGCCTACAACGCCGCCGGCATCCCGATTGCGGCCGGCGCGCTCTACCCGGCCTTCGGTCTGCTGCTGTCGCCTGTCATCGCGGC
This sequence comes from Methylobacterium sp. C25, assembly GCF_021352225.1. Lineage (GTDB taxonomy): Bacteria > Pseudomonadota > Alphaproteobacteria > Rhizobiales > Beijerinckiaceae > Methylobacterium. Next base: position 37,704 of record NZ_JAAUVI010000012.1, read on the forward strand.
CGCCGCGATGTCGCTCTCATCCGTGAGCGTGATTGGCAACGCTTTGCGCCTCCGGTCGGCCCGGCTCGATTGAGGCGTATCGATGGGGAAAGACGGCCGGCGCAGCGCCTCATGTTCCAGGCAAGGTTCTACGCTTGGCCAGAGCGGAGCCGAAGCGGCAGGGCCTGAGAAGCCGACCATGACCGCCACAATAACCAGGCCGGCAAATGTCGGAACGCGCGTGCTCTCTCCCTCTTAGGGCTTGGAAGGGGGCGTTTCATAGGCGCGCCAGGATTACGACCACGACCAGGAAGGCGACCAGCAGCAATACCGTCCCCAGCATCGTGCGATCCGCGGCCCGGCGGATGAAGGGCCGAACCTTTCGCCGTCGCCTCTGACCACCGCCATAGTCCGATTGCGCGCGGGCGAGTTTCTTGCTCACGTCGTCCTCAGGCCGGCAGGTGCACGCCTTCGGCGGCAAGCGCCTCGTCCTCGAACTGGTTGGCGGCCGCCGAACCCGAAGGAATTCCGCCTCCATGGGAATGGCCGCCGCCTCGCGAGTGTTCTTGTCCCATGGGTCTCCTCCGCATGCGTGGGGATGTGTTCCGGGCAGGCAGCCTCACGGGGTGTCTCCGCCGATCAGGTCGGCGACGTGCGCGCCGGCCGGGTGGCCTGTCGCGACGCGGTGGGCCTCGGAGCAGGCGACGTAGCCGGGACCGAAGGAGGTCATGACGAGCTCGCGGCGTCCGTCCGGGGCTTCCCTGCTGGCTAGCAGCGCCCGGCCGCCCGGCCAGAGTTCGGAATCGGGCAAGGGGCCCCGGCCCGGCTCGCCGTAGCGCCGCACGCCCTCGTCGTGGATGGCCCGGCGCGCCCGGGCAAGCGCCTCGCCCGACAGCGGCAGCCCTACCCAGACCACCTTCTGCAGGCCTTCGTCCCGGCAGACCACCAGCACCACCTCCGAGGTCCCGGCTCCGGTCGCCGGTCGCCAGCCCTGCGGGTAATAGAGCGCCGTCAGGTTCGCCTCGCGGTCCGCCTTGAGCGGGCGCGGCATGTCGGTGACCGGGCCCCAGGTGAGGCCGAACGGCGCCTCGCCCTGTTTCGCCTCACCCGCAGCGGAAGCGCAGGTCAGGGCAAGGAAGGGCGCCATTGCCGCCAGGAGGGGCGCGGGGCGCATCGATTTACTCCGCTGCCTTGAGGCGTGCCGGGGCGATCTCCGCCGGCCGGACGCTCGCCTTCGCCGGCGCGATCTTGCCGAAGCGGGCGTAGAGCGCCGGCAGCACCACCAGCGTCAGGAGGGTCGCGCTGATCAGGCCGCCGATGACCACTGTCGCCAGGGGCCGTTGGATCTCGGCGCCCGTCTCCGTGGCGATGGCCATCGGCACGAAGCCCAGCGAGGCGACCAATGCCGTCATCGCCACGGGCCGCAGCCGGGTCATCGCCCCTTCCAGGATGGCCTCACGCTTGGGCCTGCCCTCCGCCACGAGTTGCTTGATGAAGGTCAGCATCACGAGGCCGTTCAGCACCGCCACGCCCGAGAGCGCGATGAACCCGACGGCCGCAGGCACCGAGATCGGCATGGCCCGCAGCCACAGGGCGAAGATGCCGCCCGTCAGCGCCAACGGCACCGCGCTGAACACCAGCAGGGCGTCGCGGGGCGACCCTAGAGCCGAGTAGAGCAGCAGGAAGATCAGGAAGAAGCAGACCGGCACCACGACCATCAGGCGCTGCTTGGCCGAGGCGAGGTTCTCGAACTGCCCGCCCCAGGTCACGTAGTAGCCGGACGGGAGCTGGACCCCGTTCGCCACCTTCGCCTGCGCTTCGGCCACCAGGCTGCCGATGTCGCGACCGCGGACGTTGGCCGTTACCACAACGCGGCGCTTGCCGTTCTCGCGCGAGATCTGGTTCGGTCCCTCGGTGACCGAGAAGCTTGTCACCTGCTTCAGCAGGACCGAGGCCGCGCGCCCGCTGGGACCGGGAGGGAGGGGCACCGGGATGTTCTCCAGCGCCTCGCGATCCTCGCGCACCTTGTCGTTCAGGCGCACGACGATCGGGAAGCGGCGGTCGCCTTCGAAGACCACGCCGGCATTCTTGCCGCCGATGGCCGCGCCGATGACCTCCTGGACGGCGCCGATGCTGAGGCCGTAGCGGGCGGCCTCGGCCTTGTTGATCTTGATCTCCAGGAACGGCAGGCCGGCGGTCTGCTCGACCTTGACGTCCTCCGCCCCGTTGATTCCGCGCAGCACCTGGGCGACCTGGTTGGCCGCCTTGAGCATGGGCTCGAACTCCTCGCCGAACACCTTGACGGCGAGGTCGCCGCGGGTACCGGCCAGGAGCTCGTTGAAGCGTAGCTGGATCGGCTGGGAGAACTCGTAGACGTTGCCGGCAAGCTGCCCGACCGCCTTCTCGATCTGCTCCTGAAGGTTGGCCTTCGAGAGGCTCGGGTCGGGCCACTCGTCCTGAGGCTTGAGGATGACGAAGGTGTCGGACGAATTCGGCGGCATCGGGTCGGAGGCGACCTCCGCCGTGCCGGTCTTCGAGAAGACGTAGGCGACCTCGGGGAACTTCGAGATCGCCTGCTCGACCTTCAGCTGCATCGCCTGCGACTGGGTCAGCGAGGTCGAGGGAATGCGCGTAGCGTTGAGCGCGATGCTCTTCTCGTCGAGCTGCGGGATGAACTCGGTCCCGAGTCGGGTGAACAGGATTCCGGCCCCGACGAGGAGAACGAGCGCCCCGCCGACGAAGGCGAACGGAGCGCGGACCGCGGAGGCCAGCACCGGCCGATAGACCGCCTTGAACGAGCGGATGATGAGGTTGTCCTCTTCATCGACCTTGCCGGTGATGACGATGGCGATCAGGGCCGGCACGAAGGTCAGCGACAGGACGAAGGCCGCCGCGAGCGCGATGATGACGGTCAGCGCCATCGGCTCGAACATCTTGCCCTCGACCCCGGTGAAGGTCAGGAGCGGCACGTAGACGAGGATGATGATGGCCTGCCCGTAGAGCGAAGGCTTGATCATCTCCTCGGCGGAGGCCCGCACCGTCTGCAGCCTCTCCTCGGTGTCGAGGCCGCGGCCGAGTTCCTGCTGTTTCTCGGCGAGGTGCCGCAGCGCGTTCTCGGTGATGATGACGGCCCCGTCGACGATCAGGCCGAAGTCGAGCGCCCCGAGGCTCATGAGGTTGGCCGAGATCTTGGCCTCGACCATGCCGGTCATGGTCATCAGCATGGCGACGGGGATGACCAGCGCCGTGATGATGGCGGCGCGGATGTTGCCGAGCAGCAGGAACAGGATGACGATGACGAGGGCGGCGCCCTCCGACAGGTTCTTGGCCACCGTCTTGATGGTCGCCTCGACGAGGCGGGTACGGTCGAGGACGGTCTGGACCTCGACGCCGGGCGGCAAGGACCTGCGGATCTGCTCCATGCGCACGTCGACCGCGGCGGCGACCTTGCGGCTGTTCTCGCCGATCAGCATCAGGGCCGTGCCGACCACGACCTCCTGGCCGTTCTCGCTGCCCGAGCCCGTGCGCAGGTCCTTCCCGATGCGGACCTCGGCGATGTCCTTGATCCGCACCGGCACGCCGCCGCGGGTCGCGACGACGACGTCGCCGATCTCGTCCATGTTCTCCAGGCGCCCGGCGGCGCGCACGACGTAGCCTTCGCCGTTGTCCTCCAGGTAGCGAGCGCCCTGGTTGGCGTTGTTGGCCTCGAGGGCCCTGGCGACGTCGCCGAAGGACAGGTCCCGGGCGGCGAGCTTCGTCGGGTCCGGCTGGACGTGGTATTGCTTCTCGAAGCCGCCGATGCCGTCGATGCCGGCGACCCCCGGGACCGTCTTGATCTGCGGCCGGATGATCCAGTCCTGCACCGTGCGCAGGTAGGCAGTCTGCTCCAACTCGGTCTTGAGGCTTTGGCCTTCCGGCGTCAGGTAGCTGCCGTCAGGCTGCCAGCCGGGCTTGCCGGCCTCAGAGACCTTGCGCTCGGCCGGCTTCGCGTAGTGGATCGACCACATGTAGATCTCGCCGAGACCTGTTGAGATCGGGCCCATGCTCGGCTCGGCACCCGGCGGCAGGTCCTGCTTCACCTGCGCGAGGCGCTCGGCGACCTGCTGTCGCGCGAAGTAGATGTCGAGTTTTTCCGCGAAGACCGCGGTGACCTGCGAGAAGCCGTTGCGCGAGAGCGAGCGGGTGTATTCCAGGCCCTTGATGCCGGCGAGCGCGGTCTCGACCGGATAGGTGACCTGCTTCTCGATATCGACGGGCGAGAGCGAGGGCGCGGTTGTGTTGATCTGGACCTGGTTGTTGGTGATGTCCGGGACGGCGTCGATGGGCAGTCTCGTCACCGCGTAGCCGCCGAAGCCGGCGGCTAGCAGCGACAGCAGTAGGACGAGCCAGCGCTGGTGGACCGAGAAGTCGAGGATCTTGGAGATCATGTCCCGTCCCCTCAGTGGGCGTGATCGGCTTCGCTCTTTCCGAGCTCGGCCTTGAGGAGGAAGGTGTTGCCGACGGCGATGGTCTCGCCCGCCTTGAGACCCGAGGCGACCTCGAAGGCGTCGTCGTCGGAGCGCCCGAGTTCGACCTCGCGCTTCTCGAAGCCCTCGTCCGTGCGGACGAAGACGACGCGCTTGCCCTCGACGGTCTGGAGCGCGGCCTTGGGCACGCTCACCGGCACCGCGTCCTGCGAGATCTCGACCTCGGCGGTGATGTATGTGCCGGGACGCCAAGCCATCTCCTTGTTCGGCAACGCGACGATGACCTTGGCGGCACGGGTGTCGGCGGTCAGGAATGGGCTGACGAAGACGACTTTGCCCCGCTCGTGGCGCGCGTCGCCCTCCTGGCTCGGCGTGACGGTGACCAGTGCACCTTCCTTGATCTTGGCGAGTTCCGAGGTCGGCACCGAGAGTTCGATCCATACGGTCGAGAGGTCTGCAACGGTGTAGAGGTCGGACGGATCGCCCTCCTTGCCTACGGCAGTGCCGACATCGACCTTGCGCTCGACGATGCGCCCGGACATCGGCGAACGCAGCTCGTACTGGCGCAGGCTCGACAGGTTCGGGGTGCTTTCGTCGCGCTTTGCGAGCTTGGCGACGGCGGCCGCGTCGAGCCCGAGGGCCGAGAGTTTCTGCCGGGCGAGGTCCTGCCGAAGCGTCGCCTCGGAATAGACGGCCTTGGCATTCAGGTAGGCGCTTTCGGCCGAGATGCGCTTGTCCCAGAGGGCGGCCTGCCGGTCGAAGTTGGTCTTCTCCAGATCGGCCTTCACCGAGGCGGTGAGGTACTCGCTCTTGGCGTCGGCGACCTCGCGGCTGTCGAGGACGGCGACGACCTCGTCCCTTGCGACCGAATCCCCGAGACGCTTGCGCATCTCGGCAACGGTGCCGACGACGCGGGCCGGAACCCGTGCGATCCGATCGGTATCCGGCGTGATCGTGCCGGGAACGAGGATGTGCCGGGACAGGGTCCCGCCCTCGGCCTTGGCCACCTTGATGTCCTGGTTCTCGATCTGCTCGGCGGTCATCTTGACGTGACCCTCCTCGCCCTCGGATTCGGAGTGCTCGTGCTCGCCATGGGCATGCTCGCCCTTGGGCTTGGCAGCCGGTTTGCCGTGATCGTGGCCGTCGCCCTCGGCATGCTCGGCCTCGGCGGATTTCGCAGCGTCGGGACCGGCGGCGAAGGTAAAGACGGTCGGTGACACGCCGGCCGAGGCGAGGAGACCTCGGACGAGGTCGGACACTGCGGGAACGGCGGCGCCCACGAAGATGCCGGCGGCCACCAGAAGGGTGGTCAGAAAAATGCGCATGGATGCCTGCTGGGACGCGCCGGAAGCCGATGACGGCGTTCCGGGCATTTGCTGGTCGACAACATCAGGAAATGGCCCGGGCCGCTCGGCCTCGGGCTCAGGACGCACGCGTTGGCGGCGTCACCTCAGGCGCGGGGCGGCCGGGGCAGGCGGTCGGGCGCGACCGAGGAAAGGGTCGCGGATACCCGGGCGTAAGACGGCCGAGAGGTCGCCGTCAGCGGCGCGGGCTCGGTATTGTCCACGGTCGCGGCGACGTGGCAGCCGCAATGCACGTGGCAGGTCAGCCCCGGATCGGCTGCCTGCTCCCCGCCTGATGCCGTGTCCGACACGAATGAAAGCTCAATACGGTCATGGCCTTGATGGCCCTGATGGAAGGCGAGATCCTCGGCGATGCAGACGGTCGGCATGGCGACGGCGAGCGCCAGGACGAGCGCGAGCGCGCGGGCGGCGGTCGCCCACCAGCCCGTCATCGCCCCGAAGGCTCTATGGCGTCGCGCCGAAAGCATCACAGTCCTTATGTGCGATTCAGGGGCTTGGTCACAAGCCGCGGTCGCATGGCGTGGTGAAGGCATCCCTGGTCGGCGGATGCCTGAACGGCAGCTTCACACCCCATTCAAAGAATTCGGCAGAACCTGGCGCGATCATCAAAGGGATTTGGCCCATGAAACGTCATCTGATCGCCCTGGCGGCTGCCGTGGTGGCTCTCGCTCCCGTGGCGGCGTCGGCCCAATATTACGGCTACGGATCGCCTCATCATCATCACGAGGAGGTTCGCCGCTACCATCATGGCGATCACGACCACGTGGAGGTTCGTCGCCATCATCACGACGGCTGGGACGAGCACCGCCACGGCTTTCAGCGCCAACATCACCATCATCACCACGACTTCGACGATTGAGGATGGTGCAGCCCGGCGGGTGCCCGCTCCGACGTGCGATCGGAGCGGGCGTATCCGCGGTGTGTGAGGGGGTGGATCACACCACGGATGACTGTCCTCGCCGGAAGCGACCTAAGCCAGCGCGTAGCCAATGCCCGCGGCAAGGATTGCGAAGACGACGAGGAGGGGCAGCATCCTCATGGCACCGTCCCGGCCCTCTGCCCCTAACTGAGGGGTGGCCTTACTTCTTGCCCGGTTTGTCGTGGCTGTGGCCATGGGCATGTCCGTCGTTCTCGGAGTGAACCGGCTTGCCGTCCGGACCCTTCTGCTGTGCCTCGCTGACCCGCGGGTCGTCGCGGTGCAGCGGTCCGCCGGACACGCCGCCGGTGTTCGGGACCGCCCGCTCCGGATTGGAGGCGTTGCCGTGTCCGTCGATTGCAAGGGCTGGGGTCGCGGTCAGCATCGCGGTGGCGAGAGCGGCGGCGAGGATGCGCTTCATGGGTGTGTCTCCAATTCGGGGCGACCAAGTCGGCCGCGTCGAAACCTGAGATAGACGAGCCCTTTGTCTCCCAATCGCCGGGATCGTGACGAATTATGTCAGCCCTTGGCACTCGGCCGAGGCAGCCTGATCTCCGCGCGCAAGCCGCCTTCCGGCCGGTTCGACAAGGTAAGGGTGCCGCCTTCAGCTTCGACGGCCCTCTTGGCGATGGTCAGCCCGAGCCCGGTCCCGCCGGTATTGCGGTTCCGTGATCCTTCCAGCCGGGTGAAGGGCTCGAAGGCCCGCTCGACGTCCTCCGGTGCTACGCCAAGGCCGTCGTCGTCGATCCGGATGAGCAGCGCGTCCTCCTCGACCCTCAGGCGGATCTGCACCCGCGTTCCGTAGCGCACGCCGTTATCGACGAGGTTCTCCAGCGCTCGCCGGAAGGCGACGTGCCGCATGGTCGCCAGCGCCCGGCCCGGTCCGTCGTAGGTCACGTCCCTGTCACCATCGGTCGAGGCATCGGCGACCCCCATCAGGACGCTTGCCACGTTGGTGACCTGCCGTGCCTCCGGATCAGCGTCGCCGCGCAGGTAGGACAGGGTCGCGTCGATCATGGCCTGCATGTCGTCGAGATCGGCCGCCATGGCTCGCCGCTCCTGCGGGTCGCCGGCCCGGTCCAGGCGCAATCGGAGGCGTGCAATCGGCGTGCGCAGGTCGTGCGAGACGGCTGCCAGGGCCTGGGTTCGTTCTGCGATGAGTTCGTGAATGCGCTCCTGCATGGCGTTGAGCGCCTGCCCGATATCGCGGGTCTCGTCCGGGCCGACCTCGGGCACAGGCACGACGTTCCCGTGCCCGATCCGGGCGGTGGCGCGGGTGAGGTCGCGCAGCGGTCCCGCGATTTGGTGCATCAGGACAACGGCGGCGGCCCCGACGAGGATCGCCATTGCCGTCGCGAGGTATGCCCAGGGTGCCTGACGCGCCAAGCTTGGCGCATGTGCCGAGCGGAAGGTCAGCAGACTCCTGTCCGGAAGGGTCACGACACCGCGGAGGTCAGGCTGGTGAAGGGGGTCGTCCTGGACCTCAAGGGTCAGGGCTAGGTTCGGACCGAGCACCGGTTCGAGGTCGGTGAGACGGACGCGAAGTTCCCGGAGCGCGGGGTCGGACTGCGTGACCGGATCGGTCGACCCCGGTGCCGTCCAACCGATCTCGAAATGGTTCGACGAGAGGGCCTTCGCTTCCGTTCCTCGCTCGTCAGGCGGCCGCCTCAGGATCGCCTCACGCGCCAGCACGAGTTGCCGGGCGACCTCGATGGCGAAGGCATCGTCGGCGGCGGCCACGGCCGAATATCGGTAGAGCAGCAGAGCCCCGCCATGGACTAGGAGGACAGCCAGGAGCAGGACGGCGACGGTACGTCCTTCAAGGCTGCGTGCCAGACCTGACAGGCCCCTCATGAGCGCCCGACCTTGGCGGCCAGCATGTAGCCCGACCCGCGAATGGTCTTGATGACGGGCATGGCGCCCTCCGGTGGTTCGAGCTTGCGCCTCAGGCGGCTCACCAGCGTGTCGACGCTGCGGTCGGACGGTGCCGCAAGGCGGCCGCGCCCCATCTCCAGGATCTGCTCGCGCCCGAGGACACGCCCCGGATGCTCCAGGAAGACGAGGAGCAGGTCGTACTCCGCCCCCGACAGGTCGACGACGGCTCCCTCGGGGTCGGCCAGCACGCGGCTGCGCAGGTCAAGTCGCCAGCCGGCGAACGTCATCGTCTCCGTCCGCGTCGCGGCGGTCGGCGTCGGTGCGATGGCAGCGCGGCGGAGCAGGGCACGGATGCGGGCGAGAAGCTCGGGACGTCCGAACGGCTTGGCGACGAAGTCATCGGCCCCGAGTTCCAAGCCGAGCACCCGGTCCGCTTCCTCGCTGCGTGCGCTGAGCATGATGACCGGAACGGTGCCCTTCGCCCTCAGGGACCTCAGCAGATCGAATCCGGAAGCCCCCGGCAGCATGACGTCGAGCAGCACGAGATCGACCGCGGTATCCGAGAGGAGCGACCACATCTCCGCGCCGTTCCGGCAGCCCGTGACCCGATAGCCGCTCTCACGCAAGAGGCGGGCAACGAGCACGCGCATGCCGTCGTCATCCTCTACGAGCAGGATATGGGCTCCAGCGGCCGGCGGATTCTTCCCGGTTTGCGAGCCCATCGTTTCTTCCGGCTAGGCGACGGCTTGGTCGAGGAGGAGCAGGAGCAGGAAGCCCGCGAAGAACATCGCCGTTACCCAGGGCCGGTCCTCAGTCTCGTGCGCCTCGACGAGGAGTTCCTCGGTGACGAGGTAGAGCAGCGCGATCAGGCCGAAGGCGAGGAAGCCGGCCTGGACCGGCGCCGAAAGGGTGGCGACGGGGCCGCCGAGCAGGGCCCCGAGCGGCAACAGGACGACCAGGCCCGCGGTCAGGCCGACCACCCTGCCCTTGGACGTGCCGGAGCCGCCGAGCTCGTTCGCCACCGTCAGTCCGAGGAACAGCACCTCGATGGTCAGGGCGACGGTAAGCAGGATGCCGGCCTTGGCGCCGGCCGCGAAGGCGATGCCGAGGACGAGGCCGTCCACCAGGATGTCGATGCCGGTGACCGACATCAGTCCGACCGGTCCTTTCGCCCGCTTGCCTATGCTTTTGACGAGAAGCATCGCGGCGACACCGATTGCTCCGCCGACGAGCGTTGCCCAAGGCGACCCTGCATGCTTGAGGTCCGGCAGGATCTCTCCCGCCGCTGCCGCGAAGACCACACCCGCCGCGAAATGCTGGATGGCGCTGACCAGGACGGGTCCGGGTCGGAGGTTGACCGCGACCGCGGCGCCGACAATCGCGGCCGCGGCGGGGATCAGCGTGTAGATCCAAGCCTGCATGACCGCCTCAGACCACGTTGTCGGGGGCGAGGGCGCAAGCGGTCTCCGTGCTCGTCTCGACCTGCAAGGTGGTGTGCCCGATCCCGAACGTCTCCTTCAGTTGGCTCGCGACCCGCATCAGAAAGTCGTCGCCTGGATGGCCAGCCGGGATCACGAGGTGGGAGGTCAGGGCGGTCTCCGTGGTGCTCATCGGCCAGATGTGGAGGTCGTGGATGGCGACGACCCCGGGAAGGCCCTGGAGGTGACGGCGGACGGCGTCCGGGTCGATGCCGGGCGGCACCGCCGCGAGCGACAGCGTCAGGCTGTCGCGCAGCAGCCCCCAGGTGCTCCAGACGATGACGGCCACGATGCCGAGGCTGACCAGGGGATCGAGCCATGTCCAGCCCGTGTAGAGGATCACGAGGCCGGCCAGGACGACGCCTGCGGAAACTGCCGCGTCGGCCGCCATGTGCAGGAATGCGCCCTTGATGTTGATGTCGCCCTTGGCACCGGACGCGAACAGCCATGCGGTCACGCCGTTCACGGCGATGCCGATGGCCGCGACGATCATCACGGTCTTGCCCGCGACGGGCGCCGGCTCCCCGAAGCGCTGGATCGCCTCCCATGCGATGGCCCCGACCGCGACGAGCAGGAACACGGCATTGAACAGCGCCGCCAGGATCGACGAGCCCTTCATCCCGTAGGTGTAGCGCGACGTCGGCGCGCGCTTCGCCAGGACCGTCGCGGCCCACGCGACCACGAGCCCGAGCACGTCGGACAGGTTGTGGCCGGCGTCGGCGAGGAGCGCCACCGAGTTGGCGAGCACGCCATAGGTGGCCTCGATGGCTACGAACCCGACGTTGAGCGCGATGCCGATGGCGAACGCCTTCCCGAAGCTCGCCGGCGCGTGGGCGTGGCCGGGGCCGTGCTGGTTGCCCGCATGATCGTGCGCATGGTCCCCGTGACCATCGCCGCCGTGGTCGTGCCCGTGGTGCTCGTGATCGTTCGCCATGGGTTCAGATCCTGGTGCGGAGGAGCCGCAGCGCATTCGCGGTGACGAGCACGGTGGCGCCGGTGTCGGCGAGGATGGCGGGCCAGAGCCCGGTGATGCCGAGGACGGTGGTGCCGAGGAGCACGCCCTTCAGGCCGAGCGCGATGGCGACGTTGGCCCGGATGGTTCCCATCGTCCGTCGCGACAGGTCGATCATGCGGGCGACGTCCGCCACCCGGCCGTGCAGGACGGCGGCGCCCGCGGTCTCAAGCGCCACGTCGGTCCCGCCGCCCATGGCGATCCCGACGTCGGCCGCCGCCAGGGCAGGCGCGTCGTTGATGCCGTCGCCGACCTTGGCAACGACCGCGCCGGCTGCCTGCATCTCGTGGACGATGCCCAGCTTGTCCTCGGGCAGAAGCTCGGCCCGCGGGGTCATGCCGAGCGTCCTCGCGATCACGCCGGCGGTGCGGCGATTGTCCCCGGTCAGCATGACCACGTCGACGCCGAGTGCGCGGAGCGCCGCGATGCCGGCGACGGCGTCGGGTCTCGGCTCGTCCCGCATCGCCACGAGGCCGGCCAATGCGCCGTCGGCGATCAGGACGGACACGGTCTTGCCCTCATCGGTGAGGGCCCCGACGCGGGATGCCTGATCCTGGCTCAACTCCACGCGCTCGGCGGCGGCCTGTGGCGATCCGAGGAAGAGGTCCGTCCCGCCGACCCTCGCTGCGACGCCCTTGCCGGCAAGGGCCCGGGCCTGCGCGGCCGGCGGGACCGGGACGCCGGCCCCCGACGCCTTTGCCAGGACCGCGCGGGCGAGCGGATGGTTCGAACCGGCTTCAAGGGCGGCTGCGAGCGAGAGGACATCGCGCTCGGACCGCCCGAACGGGACCACGTCCGTGACCAGGGGCCGGCCCTCGGTCAAGGTGCCCGTCTTGTCGAAGGCCACCATGGTGACCGTGCCGAGGGTCTCCAGGACGGCGCCCCCCTTGATCAGGAGGCCCCGTCGGGCGCCCGCCGACAGGCCCGCCGCGATGGCCGCGGGCGTCGAGATGACGAGGGCGCAGGGGCAGCCTATGAGCAGGATAGCCAAGCCCTTGTAGACCCAGGCGCCCCATGGGTCGCCGAGCAGCAGCGGCGGCATCGTCGCCACCATGGCCGCCACAGCAACGACGACGGGCGTGTAAAGCCTTGAGAATCGTTCGATGAACCGCTCGGTCGACGCCTTAGCATTCTGCGCCTCCTCGACGAGGCGGACGACCCGGGCGATGGTGTTGTCCCGCGCCGACGCCGTCACCCTGACGCGCAGCACGGACAATCCGTTGATGGTCCCGGCAAAGACGATGTCGTCCACGGTCTTCCGCTTCGGGACGCTCTCGCCGGTCACCGGCGCCTCGTCGACCTCGCCGTCCCCTTCAATCACGACGCCGTCACCCGGGATGCGGTCGCCCGGGCGCACCATCACCGTCGCGCCGACGGGGAGATCCTCCGCCGGGATCTCATCGATACGACCGTCCCGCTCGACGAGCGCGATTCGCGGCACCAGGTCGGTCAGGCCCCTGATGGAGGCGCGGGCACGCCCCGCCGCCACGCCCTCAAGCAGTTCGCCGACGAGGAACAGGAAAACCACGGTCGCCGCTTCCTCGGCGGCACCGATGCAGACCGCGCCCACGGCCGCGACGGTCATGAGCATCTCGATGGAGAACGGAGTCCCGAAGCGGGCAGCCGCGAAAGCCCGCCGCGCGATCGGCACCAGGCCGACCGCCATCGCCGCCAGGAACGCATACGGGCCGATCCTGGGCGCGGCTTGGCTGACAAGGAATGCGGCCGCGAGCGCCCCGCCGCAGGCGATGGTCAGGAGGCTCCGTCCGCCGCGCCACCAGGTCGAATTGCCCTCGGCCGCATGTGCACCCTCGGCGCCCATGGGGCGGCCCGTTGCATCGGTCTCCGACGTGCCCCCCTTCGGCGCTTCGATCCCGAAACCGAGCGCCGTCACGGTGCCGGCAAGCATCGCGGGGGTGACGTCGTCCCGATGCCTGACCGTCACGGTTCCCGTGCCGACGGAGACCTCGACGTCTTCGACGCCGGGCAGGCGCCGCACGGCGTTCACGATCTTCCCCGCGCAGGACCCGCAATCCATGCCCGAGACGAGCAGGCGGGTCGACGGCACAGGGGGCGTCTCGATAGTCGCCAAGTCTTCCACCGCCGCTATCCGTGGATCAGCCATCATCGTCTTCCCTGTCGGACAACGATGCCGTACCTCCTCTAGCGGCTAGAGGAGCAAGCGGAAAATGAGACCCCTCGCAATCGGCGCGTTGTCCGAGCTGGCAGGCGTGAAGATCCCGACCATCCGCTACTACGAGGGGATCGGCCTCCTGCCGGCGCCCGAGCGAACGGATAGCAACCGTCGAACCTACGATGACGCCACCGTCCGGCGCCTAAAGTTCATCCGCCATGCTCGCGAGCTCGGATTCGAGGTCGAGGCCATCCGGACGCTCCTCGGACTGGCCGACCAGCCGGGACGTCCCTGCGCCGAGGCCGACGTCATCGCGCGCCGGCACCTCGCCGACATCGACGACCGCCTCGCCCGGCTGACTACCCTCCGCACGGAGATCCAGGCGATGGTCGAGCAGTGTGCTCGGGGAAGCATTGCGCATTGCAGAGTCATTGAAGTTCTTGCAGATCATGAGGAATGTCTGCATCAAACACACTAATGTCAGTGTTGCTTTCTGAAGCCGGATGGGCTGCCACAAAAACTGCGTTCGGCCCCAAGATCGGCGTTGCATACAAAGAGGCGATCCAGAAATCGGCGTTCAAACGATCCGCCCAACGAGCGAAATAAAATTACCACCGATAATGGCAGCTATCGCGGGAAATGTGTGGATCGTTAACGTTTGGACGGCTACGCTGCCGCCATGGAACTTGACGCCGCCGATTCCGCTTCCGGGCCATCCCACGACTCGTTCGCCGCGCCGATCCCGTTCGCCCACGCGCTGCCGCCCGGCCTCGACCTCTTGGTCGAACGCCTGGAGGACCACGCCCGTGCCGCCCGCGGCGCCTTCGCCGACAATACTCTCCGTGCGTTCGCCGCCGACAGCCGGATTTTTGCGGCTTGGTGCGCCAGTGTCGGTCGGACCATGCTCCCGGCCACCCCCGAGACCATCGCCGCCTTCATCGACGCGCAGGCTGAGACCAAGTCCCGCGCCACGGTCGAGCGCTATCGCTCCTCGATCGCGGCGCTGCATCGCGCCGCCGGCCTGCCGAACCCCTGCGCCGACGAGATCGTCCGGCTGGCGGTGAAGCGGATGAGCCGGGTGAAGGGCCGGCGCCAGAAGCAGGCCGAGCCGCTCAACCGGGGCAGCATCGAGCGCATGCTGGCGGTGAAGACGCCCGGACGGCTTCATCGGCGCATCCTTGAGGGCGAGCGCGAAACCCCGCTGATCGCCCTGCGCAACGCCGCCCTGGTCGCGGTCGCCTACGACACGCTTCTGCGGCGCTCCGAGCTCGTCTCTTTATATATACGGGATCTGGAGCGCGGGGCGGACGGCTCGGGCACGGTGCTGGTGCGGCGCTCGAAGGCGGACCAGGAGGGCGAAGGCGCGATCAAGTACCTCGCCCCCGACACCATGGCGCACATCGCGGCGTGGCTCGCGGCGGCGCAGCTGGAAAGCGGGCCGCTGTTCCGGCCGCTGACCAAGGGCGGCCGGGTCGGCGACGCGGCACTCGGCGATGGCGAGGTCGCGCGGCTGTTCCGGGAACTCGCGGTCACGGCCGGGCTGAAGCTGCCCCGCCTCCCCTCCGGGCACTCGACCCGGGTCGGGGCGACGCAGGACATGTTCGCGGCCGGGTTCGAACTGCTCGAGGTGATGCAGGCCGGCTCGTGGAAGACGCCGGCTATGCCGGCCCGCTACGGCGAGCGCCTGCGCGCTCAGCGCGGGGCGGCTCGCAAGCTTGCGACATTACAAAATCGAGCTTAGCGCGAGCAGCGGGCTTTTAACCTGAAAATCTTGAGTTCGTGCCCCAGCACGCTCAGAAATAATCTCAATCACTTACGGTCGATCGTGTGGACGCGGGATGATCGCTACGATCTCAATGATACGGTTTGCCTGGGTGTTCCCAGACCAAACGAAGCATCGGAAGTTCATGTAGAGTTGTAAGTCGCCATCTAGCTCCCGTACTTACTCGTCAGCCTCCGCCTGCCCTCAAGCCACCAAGCGCTTGAGGTCCTCGGGCGCGTCCGTCACGTAACGGTGCGCCTCCCGCGCGATGTTGACCGCGCGAGCCGCCGCCGCCGTCTCATGCACGACCGGGTCGGGCTCGTAGCCCTTGCGGCCGTCCAGCCAACCCAGCACGTCCGCCAGGTGCCAAAGCACCACGCTCCCGTCATGTATAGGCAGGGGAAAGTCGTCGTGGCCGAGCATCAGCTTGCGCATGCTCTGGCGCGCCACGCCCATCAGCTCGGCGATGTCCGTCAGCCCCACGAGATCGGGGGCCGCTTCCACCAGCATCGCAGACGGGATCGTAGCCTTGATGTCGGCGAGCGCGCTGCAGACGGCCTCCCGCGCGCTGTCCGCCTCCCGGGTGAAGTCCAGGGCGAGCCGTCCAGCAATCCCAACGCCGACGAGGGCATCAGTGCAGCCGGCCTCGCCGAGTCGCTCCACCAACGCATCGGGATCGCGGTCTTCGTCCGAGAGACGATATTTCAGGATGAAGCTGTATTCGGTCATGGCTCTCGCTCTTGCGCCTCGGCCCTCTCGGCTTCGACACGCGCCGCGGCTTCCACCTTGCGAGTCGTGCAATTGTCGACGACCCGCTTGATCTTCCTCGCTTCGTTGCCGGCGTTCTTCGGTGTGCTCCAGATGCTCGTGATGCAAAATTCGCCGCAGCGACACGTCTCGTCATCGAAGGGGCAGTAGATCTTGCCCCAGGCATGACTGCCCCCGACGCTGACGCGCCAGCCGTGATCCTCCGCATGCCGGAGCGCGTCCTCGATCTCCTTCTTCGGATGCGGTTTGCGCGCCATCCCGTAGCCTCGACGATATGTGCTTTCTCGCGAGGGTGTCAAGTGACACCCTATGACGTAGTTCGAGCCTCCTCATGCCTCGGCGGCGCCGACCGGTGCAACCACAACCCGCCCGGAAGGCGATCGGCCGGGTCGGCACTTGAGATGACCTGTTCACCGTAGGGAGCAGCGAGTTAGGAGTAGCAGCACACACATTATGCCGTTTCGGCGTCGCCCTTGGCCTTGATCTCCTCCTGCGTGAGACTGTCGCCGAGGAGCTCGCGAATGGGATCGGACATGGTCCGATTGAGCCTGTCTAGACGCGATGCGACCTCGAGGAAGCACAACGCAAACGCAGCTTGTGCGCGGCGGATGTCCATCTCGCGACCACTATCGCCCGTGTGGACGATCTCGCTGCGGGCCTTGTGAACGGCAACGACGCTATCCTGGTACGGGCGGACGTTCGGCCGCGTCGCGAGGCAGATCCCGACGCGGCGCTTGAGGCGGGCGACGCTCCCAGGTGCATAGTGATCGGTCAGCAGGGTCTCGAAGGCGACGGCCAGCGCGACGATCGCCTCTGCTTCGTTCGTCCGTGACCCGAATGACTGCCTGTACCAGTCGATCGCGGTCACGAGCCGGCGAAAGACGCGGCTATGCACCTTCTCGCTCGACGTCAGGTTGACGTACTGCAGATAGCCATGCTCGACGGCCCGCAGTGCCGGCGTCAATCTCTGTTCCAGCGCGTGAAGCTCGGGACGGGCCAGGGTTCGCGTGCTCAGCGTCACGGCGAGATCCGACAGCCGGGCAAGCTCGAGCGCCGCGACGTTCATCGGTACACGGCGAAGACTGAGCGGCTTTTCCGCCCGCGTCGCCTCGCCGATCAGGTAGTGCCGGATGTCGAGCGTCTCGTTGTTGCTGACCTCGGCGGACGAATTGAATTTGTCGACCGTGATGCCGGCATCGACGCTCAGGGCGTGCAGCATCACTATCAGTGCGGCCGCGACCCGGATCTTCAGTGTGTATATGAACTGGTTCTCGTAGTAGGCGCCCGTATGCGATGAGAGCCGGACAAGCAGGAGCGGATTGCGCGTCATCCATCTCATGTTTCCGGCCCGCACGTGATGTTCGAAGCTCGACCGGTCGGGCACGGCCGTGATGCCGAGTGCCGCTGCCATCTCGTTCAGCCTGGCATAGGCGCCTTCGATGCTGCCGGTCTGGGCCGTCAGTGCGAAATCGGCTTCTCGGAAAACCGCAAAGTTCCTAAGATCGGGCTCCGACCCGAAGAACGGGATCTCCATCCCGAACTCGGTGAGCGGATAAAGCACGAAACCGGGCCGTTCGACGCCTGCCTGCCGCAGACGGTCGATGACGCGACCGCAGATGTCAGGCTGTCCGGATTTGGTAACCTCCAACACGAAATCGTCGAGGATGGAGGTCCCGGTGTAGAGGCCGGCTTTCCACAACACGCGCGCAACCGCTGAGCGAAGCTGGAGGAGGTGGTGCAGGACAGCGTCCCGATCCTTCTCGGTGAGCGTCTCTTCGTCCGTCGCAAGATCCTCGACGCTGTCGAAGGCCTTCAGCACGTTGTGCTTCGAGAGCAGGTAGGTCTCGGACTGAGCCCTCTTCTTCGATGGCGGGATCGTCAGGTCTGGGAGCGGAGCATCGGACATGGTGACGGGAGGTTCGGCCGGGATCGGGAGAATAGCACGGTCGGGAGCGAGCTCGACAGGTAGAGGGGAGCGCCCAAGATCGGGCATCGGCATGCCTGTCCGATCCCGCATCTTTGTGCTGGGCCGGTTCAACGACCCGCGCAAAGGCGGCTCGCGGATGATCGGTCGGATCGCGCAGCCGGAGTTCCGGCGGAAGCGGCTATTCCTCGGGAGTTCAGTCCCGCGCTCTCACCCCTTTTTGGGTCCCCTCCCCCGCCCGGGCGTCTTCGGCGCCTCGGCGAGAGCGACCTGTGAGAGAGGCCCGAGTTCAGCCGCGAGCGCATCCGCGAATTTCTGCGCGATCTTCCGGAAGCCGTTGGGATAGGGGTGGAGTTCGTTCGCCCAGTCGGCCGGCGCCAAAGTCCCCTGGGTATCGACGAGGTGGAAGCGGTTAGCCGGCTTGTCCGCGAGCCGCTTCACCATCGCGCGGAAGGCCGCCAGCGCGTCGTGGACGATGGTCGTGCCGTCAGCGACCGACCAGTTGCAGAAATCAAGCGACGGCTTGAGCCAAGGGCCGGCGCAGGGCGGATGCGCGCCGTTCGGGATCGGGAAGTCGTAGCAGTGACCGAAGATCGGCACTCCTGGCGCGATCCGGTCACGCAGGGCGAACAGACTGAAGTAGCAAGCCTCGACCATGCCAAGTGCCTTCTCGAACCGATCCTTGTTCAGGCCTGGATGACGCCCGTCGTTGAAGTCGAGGAAGATGCAGAACTGGTTGCCGGCGATGTCGTTGCTACCGGCCGAGAACAGGATGGCGTCGGGCTTGCCGTTCGGCCAGTTCGAGGCGGCGCGGAGCTGCGCGATCAGCCGCTCCTGCTTGGGAAGCGACATCTCCTCCGTGGCCGCGTCGCCGCGATGGGCAAGGTTCAGGATTGTCGGCGGCATCGGCCCGATCCGTCGCAACTGCGCGATCACGTCCGTGTCCACCAGGGGGAGGCCGTTGCCCGTGAGCGGGTAGTCGAACCAGGAGTCGCCTTGCGCCAGCAGGACGAGGGGGCGGTTGCGAACGGAGACGCTCAGGGTGTGAGTGCTCTCGTGCGCTGCCTGCAACCGGGCGACGTTGGCCTTGTGAACCGCCACCCGCTTTTCGATGTCGGCATCGATCTGCCGCTCGACGTCGGGCAGGCCGAAAGTCAGCTCGTCCATGGATCGGAACCTCCGACGGCAGCTTTTGTCGAGCCTCATCCAGAGTATTCGCCGGCGCCAACATCCGCGCAAGTGGAGTTCCTGAAATTGCCGGAGGTGCGCCCGCGAGACGGGTCTTGCTTAGCAATGCCGGGCTGCAGTTCCGAGAAGTATCCGCCTCCGGGCTACGATGCATCGGTGCGATGGAGGGCGCGCCTGCGCGATGGAGGTTTCGGGCGGGCCGCTCGTTCCGAGCGGACGGCTCTATGCGCTCGCGCGCACCAAACCCGCTAGCGCGGTTTCGTCCGATCGCGGTGACGATCCTCCCGCGGCATCGCGGCACCATCGGGCTTCACCGACGCCCGACACCGCAGACGAAGCCAGCCGGATAAATGCCGCGGTGATGGTAGCCTTGCACAGCGATTCAGCCTCAGACATCGATCTCCGAACCGTCCGTCCGGTGATCCAGAACGTAATCAGGGGATCGAGTTCGACGGCGATCCCGCCCGCCTGTTCCTGGAATACGATCCTTTCGTCTGACTGGTGAGGGCAAAGGTGTGCCGTGCCCGGCGGCACCACCTGATTGCCACAGGTTGCGTCTTACCGGATCGGCAGGAGACGTTGACGCCCGGCCGATGTGTCTGCCAACGTCGAGGCTGGCGAAGGCAACGGTTGCCCGGGGCGAATAGGTAACAGCGTCGGCGATGTCTGGGCCGGAAAAACCGTGACCAAGCGAGCGTTTGTTGCATGACCGATGAGGCCTTCGCTCCCCTCACCATCGCGGACTACGCGGCTCAGGCGGCGCTCACCGACCAGCACAGTGACGGCGGTTCCCTGGCCTTCCCGCTGCTCGGTCTCTTCGGCGAGGCAGGGAGCCTCCTTAGCGAGGTCAAGAAAAAGCAGCGCGATCGTGCCTCTTACCGTGGCTACGCGGGCGCTGTCGTCGAGGAGCTCGGCGATGTCCTATGGTATCTGGCAGCGGTGGCGTCCCGTGTGAACGTTCGTTTGACCGACGTCTTCGTCGAGGCTGCATCCACGATCGGCGCTAGCGGCACGATCACGCTGGCTGCATTGCAGCCCGATATCATGCCACGGGCGAATGAGCCGACGATCGCTTTCGAGCGCACGCTGCTGAAGCTGGCGGGCGAAATCGGGCTCCTCGTGATGGATGTCCAAGAGCGAGGCACGGAGAAGTGCGATAACCTTCCAAGCAGCCGTTTGGCGGTCATCGCACGGACGCTTATCCAAGCGGCCAACGAGGCCGGTGTTACGCTTGAGGCGGCAGCGGTCAAGAACCTCGCCAAGATCGCCGACCGCTGGCCGCGCGAGCGGCACTATCCGGCACCTCTCGACGCGATTGCCGAGCCAGAGGAACGCCTACCACGCAGGCTCACCGTCGAGATCTTCGAGCGGCAGGTTCGAGGGCGGACCTTCGTCTTCCAGCGCTGCAACGGCATCAACATCGGAGATCGGCTGACCGACAACGCGATGGCCGCCGACGACTACCGATTCCACGATGCCTTCCACTACGCCTACGTTGCCGTGCTGGGCTGGTCGCCAGTCACCCGCGCGCTCTTCCGCTTGAAGAGAAAATCCGCCCCGAAGGTCGATGAGGCGCAGGATGGCGCCCGCGCGACGCTGATCGAGGAGGGGATCACCACCTGGATCTTCGGGCAGGCGATTGAACTCGACCTGTTTGCCGGTATGAAGCCGGGCGACCTGCCGTTCGACCTGCTGAAGCACGTCCGGCAGTTCGTGGCGGGCTACGAGGCCGAACGATGCCCGTTATGGCTTTGGGAAGAAGCCATCCTTCAAGGCTATGCGGCGTTCCGCTTTCTGCGCGAGCACCGACGCGGACGTCTCATTCTCGACCTGGACGAGCATCAAATGACAATCGAGCCGCTTTCGTGAAAACGCCTCGCGCCTTTGCCGACGCTCTCGCCGACACGGCGCTTAAGTCGGTGTTCAACCCCTATCGCGATCACTGCGTTCTCCACGACCGCGATGACGGTGCGCACGTCCGCAAGCGCAATCTGGTTCATTGCCTGGAAGCGGCGATCGAGGCGAAGGTCGACACGATCTGGATCGCCCGTGATCTCGGCTATCGCGGTGGTCGCCGAACCGGCGTGCCACTCACCGACGAGGTTCACCTGACGTCCGCGAGCGCGCTCCTCGGCGGGATCGTGCTCGACCGCGCTACGCGAGGCCCCGTCGTCGCCGAGCGCACGGCCGCGGTCGTTTGGCGGGTTCTCACGCAAATCGAGGCGCCGGCCGTCCTCTGGAACATCTTCCCGCTGCATCCACACGAGCCGGACGATTCTCTTTCCAACCGTTGCCACACTCGCGCGGAGCGAGACGCCACTTGGCCCTTTCTGACCGCGCTCATTGCGATGATCGCGCCGCGTCGGATCGTGGCGATCGGGCGCGATGCCGGCTTGGCACTCTCCCGGATCGAAATCCCGGTGATGACGGTCCGCCACCCGAGCTATGGCGGGCAATCGGAATTCATCGCTGGCGTGCATGCGATCTACGGGTTGGATAAAGACGATCCCGCTCCGGAGCTACCCTTTCTGGCATCTCAGGCCGCGAGCGGGGCGATGGCCTGATCGAACTGCGCGAGGAGAGCCTTAATCTCCCCGCGCGTGGCGCCTCCAGGCTGGTCGATCTTCGCGTGGGTCGACACTACGGTCAGTGGACCGACTTCCAGCCCGGTCTCGCGGGCAACGAAGGCCATCAGGCGCCCCAAGCCGATCAGATTTCCGAGCAGCTTCTCGACATAATAATGGTTCCGGTACTGAGCCGTCAGCGTCACCTTGCGCGGTGAACCAGGAACGATCTTGAAGCTCATAAAGCTCAGGCACTGACCGCCGTAGACGGAGTTGTCGACGTCGCGGATGGGATCGAACAACGAGAGCTCGAACTTGTTGAGCGCCCGCACGCTGTCGTCGTTCATCCGCTCGACGATGTCCCAGAGCTGGTTTGGCGGAGCGCCAGCAGTTCCCTGGTAGGCGATCATCCGCTCGAAATAGTAGCCGGACCACCGACCGCCGCGGCGCACTTTCGGCAAGACCCGATCATTGAACACGTCGAAGAACGCTGGCGCGCCGTGCCGCAGGTACAGCGAAGCCGGAAAGATCGTGTTCGCGACCGTATCGATCGGTTTTGCCCGGTCGGTGAGGAAGCCGTTTACGACCGCCACGCCCGGATGCGCGATCGTCGATGCCGCCGTCGGATCGTCGATGTCTACGATCACGTTATAGGCTTCGTGGTCGCGCGCGGCGTCAACGGCGCGCACCGCTTCGCGCCACGCGCTCGCGCAGTCAGGCTGCGAGGGGACGGGCAGATACATCGACATCCTCCGTAAGCAGCGCGGCCGCGAACAGGCGCGGCGCGATGAACCCTTCGGTCAGCCAGCCATGGCCGCCGATGCCCCATCCTGGTCCCCAGCTGTTGCGCACGAGGATTGCCCGCGCGCCCTGAACCTTGCCGTGACCGACCGCGACCACGGCGTGTCGCCGTGCCAGCTCGGGCGTTTCGCCAGGCGCCGGCTGAATCACCCCTTCAGGCGTAGGCATGTAGAAGGATCGCGACAACGTCAGCAGCAGGATGACCGGCTGCTCTGTGTCGAGCTCGGCAACGATCACATCGACTGCGTGAGCATGAGGGGCACTGGCCCGGCCGTACCGCGGACCGACGGCCGCTGGCGGTGACCACAGCGTGGGATCGGCAGGAGGTGCCGCGAGATACGGCCACCCGGACTCCTCCGGTTGCCCCTCCTGACGCAGTGTCGCCAGCATCGCTGACAGCGTCGCGCCATGGTCCGGCAATCGTCCGGCGCGTCGTTGCGCATGGTAGAAGGCAAACTCACAAGACAGCGGCGACCACCCCGGCCGCAACGCGGCGTGCGCGTCGCTTGCTGCGAAGGCAAGGCAGGTCGGGCGCGAACCCTGGTTGCGAGCCAATCCGAATTCGGAACGCAAGTCCTTGAGGATGGTCACGGAGGTCATGCGGCTTCGAGCAGCCTCCGCCGCTCGGCCCGCGAGAGGCCTTCCTCCTCCGGTCCCGTCAGATCGAAGTCAAGCTGCAACCGGGACAGCGGCGGATCGGGTTCCCAGGGCCGGCGCTCGTCGAGCTGCAACGATCCGCGGCCGCCGTCCTCGGGCGCCGCGGTCACGCAACGGATGACCGGGCCGCCGATACCATCGCCATCAATAGCTTCCGTTGCGTCGCGGACAACCGCGAAACCGCTCGCCGCGAGCTGCTCGATGTTCCAGAGATAGCCGCCCCCGCTATGCTCCTTGAGGCGGAGCACGAAGAGGTCGTTCCGGCTCCCATCAATGCGAGTGCCGGCGTCGCGCTCAGTCAGCAGCCAGACATCGCCCCGATAATCCTGGGGTCGATAGTCCTGCAGCAACGCGACCTTCAGTTCGCGCGGCTGCGTCTGCTGAAGCTCGCGTGCCAAGGTTGCCGTGATTATCCGATGGCGCACGAGCGTCCAGCATGTCGCCTCGTAGCTAGCACCGAGCCGCATAGCGAGCTGATACACCCGGTTTGGTCGCCGAAAGTCGTCCACCGTCCAGCCCTGGCGCGCGGCGTGCCATTGGATCAGCCAGCGTGGCATCATGAATCCAACCGCGAAGGCGTCGGCCTCGACTTCCTGGAAGTCTTCCGCTGGTGCACCTGCCATCGGCATGCGCCGCAGGATGCTCTCGTCGTCGAGGCTCGGCAGATGTTTCATAGCGTAGTGGCCGAGTTCGTGCGCGGCGGTGAACCGCTGGATTGCCATCGACCGCTGCGTCGTGACGAGAATGCCCGGCGCGGGATCGCTGAGATAGGCGCCGAGCAACCCTTGCAGAGGGCGCAGCAGCAACGGCAGATCGAGCGCCTGGATCGCGCCGAAAACGTCGACGGATCCTCCACGCGCCTCGACCATGACACGCATGTCGAGCGTTTGATGGAGGCGCGCGGCCGCCATGGTCCCGGCCCGCACTGCGCCAGCATAATCGGCGGCGGCCATGCGCGTCAGCCCCGAGCGGTTTGCGCGCGCGTCCGCAGATAGTCCGCGAAGCGGCCGAGCTCGTCACGATCCTGCATCGACAGCGCGGCGGCCCGACGGGCAAGATGAGCGACATCGACGGGCAAAGCCGCCGCCTCGTCCTCTCCCGTGAAGAATGCGGCCGGCTGCCGATAGAGCTTAGCCAAGCGCGTCAGCTCGATCGCTTCCACCCGCCGCTGGCCATTCTCGATGTCGGTCAGTGCGGTGCGCGGGATCTTGAGATAAGTCGCGACCTCCTCCTGCTTCAGGCCGAGATATTTGCGGGCTTCGCGCAGCCGTTCGCCGAGCCGGCGACGCTCGGCGTCGTCATCGTCTTGCTGGATCGCGGCCTGGGTCATCACTTGCCTCCTGTGCGCTTCTTCCAACAGGCCTCAATCTTCGGCAGCAGATGCGCCACCGCCTGGTCGACCGAGCCATAGCCGCCTGTCCGCACCACGCTGTCCGGGAGCTCGATGCCGAGGATCGGCTCGACGACGCATAGGATCGACACCACCACCAAAGAGTCGATCTGGAACGACGAGCTTCCGATCGCCGTCAATGTTGGCGGCAAAGCGACACCTTTGATCGAGGCCTCGCCCTTGACCACCTCGATCAACTCGCTGCGCAAATCCTTCGCGACCGCTGCCGAAGGGAACGGTGCGACGGTCGGAGCCGAAATGGGTGGCGCGAGCGTAGCGGTGGTCATGGCGTCCCTTTCAAGCACTTGCAACCAACGTAATGTCGGATTTGCCGACATTCAAGGACGTACCAGCAGACCGCTTGCTTTGGTGCTTCTGGCTGGTCGCTTCGCCCGACACGGTCACCGGTTGAGTGTGTTCAGCAGCGGCGCGGCTGGCTAAACAGGAATATGGCTGATCGCGCGACCTTCCTTCACATCACCGATGCTCATGTGTCCGCATCCGGCGCCCCGTTCGAACGGGATGACCGGAAGGTCGAAGTCGGGGGCCTCCTTACCGCTACCCGCCAAGGGCTGCTCGAGCTTCTGTTCCGACGCTTGGCCGAGCGGTTGACCAGAGACAGCCGCACGCTCGACGGCGTGTTCTTCTCTGGTGACGCGCAGAGCAAAGGCGCAGCGGGTGGTCATGAACTCGTCTTCAAGCTGATCGCAGAACATCTCGGCGTTGCGGCCGACCACATCGTCTCTGTCCCAGGCAATCACGACGTGCCGCGCGACGCCGATCCCGGCACCGCCGAACGCTACAAGGATTTCGTCCGCGTCTGGAGCGCTGCGGGCTGCGTCGTGCCGTGGCTCGACGGCATCGACGGCTGGCCGGCAATCGCGGAGCCGGAACGGCATCGGCTGGTCGCCGCCGACCGTAGCTGGGCGGTGTTCCCGATCAACACCAGCAACTGGTCGCACGTCAGCTCAGTCCTGCCCGAGCCGCTGCGGGGCCATTGGAACACGATCCCCGAGATGCTTGCGCCCGGCGATGCGACCGTGGCGGCGCAGTTGCGGTCACAGCTCCAGGCTCTGGCTCGGTACGACATGGCCCGCGTATCGGAGCACCAGCTTGAGGCCTTGCGAGCGCTCGTCGCATCGACGCCTCAGCCGGATCGCGGCCGCCAGTTGCGTATCGCGGTGATGCACCACCATCTCCGCTCGCCCAGCTTGCGAGAGGAGTTGAAGCCTTTCGCAGATATGTCGAACCTCGAACAGGTCCGCGCTTTCCTGCGCGGAAGCGGCATCGGCATGGTCATCCACGGGCACAAGCACGAGCATGCCGCCTATTTTGACCACATCTACGCCGGCGATGCCGATGACATGCATCGCATTCTCGTCATCTCCGGCGCGACCTTCGAGGTCGGACGCGAGACGGACGCGGTCCGGCTCATCACGCTCGACGGCCTCCCGCACACGCCCGAGGTGAAGATCGAAGCGATCCCGCTTCCGCGATCGGGCACCGAAGACCTGCGGCCGGCACCAACCATCCGCCGGCTCTGGACGACGGGCGTCCGCCCCGCTGAGACCGTCCTTGTCTCGCCCGGCGCGCCTGTGATCGTCGAGGGAGCGGACCTCGATGAGGTCTACGCGCGCGCGCTCGCCATCGCCGGGACGAACGCGAAGCGGGGCACCCTGATCGTCCACCTCGATCTGCCCGACGACGACGGCAAGACGCTGCCGTTGCCCAGCGCCTATGCCGTTCCAGACGACCTGCAAGGTGATGAGCGACAAGCTTGGCTGCGCGAACTTGTTGAGTGGTGGCAGCTCGACCGATCGCAGCTGGAACCGCGCATTCCCTACCTCCACGGGGCACGTCTGCGGCGATACGGCGGCAAGATCGACCAGATCGCGCGCATCATCGCGCTCCTCAGGACGAAGCCCAGCACCAGGGCAATCGCCGTTCTCGTTGACCCATTCCGTGACTTTGCGCCGAACGGCGCGGGCGAGGAGTTTGCATCCTTCTGCCTCATCGAGTTTCGTCGAAGGGACGCCGACGCCGGCCGCATCGCCGTCGATGCGATCGCCTTCTACCGGGCGCAGGAATTCGAACGCTGGTGGCCGATCAACATCGCCGAACTGCGCTTCCTGCAACGAGAGATTTGCGAAGAGCTCGGCTATCGTCCAGGGCGGATCACCACCATCGCCGCTGACGCTCGAACGATCTCCCGATCGCCCACGCAGGTCGCGATGCCGATCGTCGATCGATGGCTTGACCAAGCGCCCGAGCGGCTTCACCTCCTCGCTGACGCCCTCGTGCACAAGGCCGCGCGGGGCGACGCCCAGGCGAGTGCCATTCGCGAATGGCGGCGCTCGCTGGCAGAACTGCGTACGGCGACCAATGGGTTCAATTCCGATGGCATTCCCGTCGCGATCGAAGGGCTTCTCACGCTTGCTGCCTACATCGAGGCGACCGCGACGGTTGGCGATGCGGAGCTTCCAATCCTGGCTCGAAACCTGGGTGACCTCGCCCGAGTCAACGAGACGTTCGAACATTCGACGCGCTCCCGTGCCGCGTTCAACCGATGGTCGCCCGTGGCGCAGAGTCTCGTGACGGCGTTGGAGCGCATGACCGACACACGCTTGCCCGACAATCGTTCAAATGCCGCCGGGGGAGGGGACGGAGCTGCATGAATCCGACAAAAGCGCCCTGCCCTTCTGCATCGGTGGCCGCACAAAACAGATTATTTCCTGGGCAAAGCCAAATATTCGATAAAAATTATCCTTTCCTGAGCGTTGGAGGATTGATAGGATGGACTATAGTTCCATAGGCTATTATGCGAACATCGCCTGTGGGCCAATAATAAAGATGGCATCCCCTGGCAAAGTTCAAAAGGGTCCCCTCTCCTACTGAGGTTGACGGAGGGCGTACTCGATGGGGGTTGATGACGATGAACGGTATGGCACAGGCTCGTCCGGTGCCGTAGTGTCGGCACTTCCCTGCGGGACCGGGCTCTACGCGTTGCGCGCGCCGACCTCCTTTGGGTAATGATGCCGCGCGCGGTGGCGCACCTGAAACCGTGCGCGTCGCCGCCCCTACCGGATTGGGTAGGGGCCGAGGAATAGGTCGCCGAGCGTGCGGCGCCGCAGATAGGTCAGCCGCTGCAGGTGTTGGGGCCGGTCGTGGATCAGATGACAGCGCTGGCACCATGCCGCGAAATCCCGGCCGCCGTTGCGGCTGGTGTCGTGCCCGCGGTGGCAGGTCGCCAGGATCGGCTGGGTCAGCCGCGCCCCGGCCAGGGCAGCCAGCCCGGCGATCGCCGCAGCGGCAGGCCGCGGCGGTTGCGCCAGACCTCGGCATAGGCGTCGTACCATGTCCCCGCGTCGAGGCAGACGATGACCTGCCCATGCGGCCGGCCGCAGGTCTCTCAGCGCCCGCCGGCCCGCCCGAAGCGGATCGCGGCCGAGAGCTGCGGCCAGTCGATCGGGTAGAAGTGGCGGTGTTGGGGGCGGATCGGCCACGCTAGCCCGGCCGGACAGCGCGCGAATCCCCCTTCGGCGGCCGTCCAAGAGCAAGAGGAGGGCGAGAGCCCCGTGACTGGGGAATGCCGGAGAGAGCCGCCGGCGCCCGATGCTTCCCGCGCGCAGGCACCCCGATCGAGCGGGCCGCATCGACAGGCGAGGGCCAAGGCCATGGCGACGAAACCCCGAAAATCCCATCTCGTTCGCCAGGACGTGCCCCGCTTTCAGCTGGGAATCGAGGCGCGCTGGCGGGCCTAGTATCGTCAGGCGCAGTACGAGCGGGCGCTGATCGGCATCCAGCCCGATCTGTTTGGCGCACTCGCCGTCGAGGTGTTCCGCCCCTCGCTGAGGGTGACGGCACCCGAGACCTGGACTCCGGGATACGAGGTGGAGATGTTCCACGCTCTGCCGCCGGGAGAACAGGCGCTGCGGCTCGCGGCCGATCCGCAGACGCCGTTCGCCCGCACGACGCGCGGCAGACCAACCGAGGCCGAGAAGGCGGCCCTGATCGCGAGCGCCGCGAACTGGCTGCGCGTCGGACAGCCGGTGCGGATCGCCGGCGCGCCGCTGACCCTCGATGGCGACGCCGGACAGCGCATCGGCCGCACCGGCGTCGTCTGGCGCCTGTGCAGCCCGGTCTTCGCCGATCAGGTCGATGTCAATCTCGACCTGATCGCCGCCGAGCGCTCGGAAAAGGTCGTGTTCGTCGAGCTGTGCGACGTCGAGCCCATCGAGGTGGCCGCCTTGCACGCCACACGACCACGGTAGCCTGGCCGTGAGGTGCGGGTTTCCGATCGATGGCGGCGAACTGAGACCAGGACCGGGGGCGCCCGGCCCATCCCAGAGTCGGAGGAAGGCAGGGGCTTTGTGACGGGAAGATCGATCGGAGAGAGGCTCCGGCGCCCGTCGCGAAGGTTTTCCGATGGCCAGACACGCAGCCGCCCGCCGAGCTCCGACCGAGCGGGTCAACCTCTACCGGGAGATCGCCGAACTCATCATCGCCCAGCTCGAGGCCGGCTGCGTGCCCTGGGTCCAGCCCTGGAGTGTCGGGCCCGGTACCGCCGCAGTGGCCATGCCTCGCAACGCGGCCACGGCCCGCGCTTATTCCGGCATCAACGTCATGCTGCTCTGGGCCGCCGGCATTGAGGCCGGCTACTCGACCCAGCGCTGGCTGACCTTCCGCCAAGCCCTTGGCCTCGGGGGCTGCGTGCGCAGGGGCGAGCGCGGCACCGCGGTCGTCTACGCCGACCGCTTCATGCCCGAGGACGAGCGCAAGCGTGCCGACCGTGACGGCGACAAAGCTCGGCAGATCGCCTTCCTGAAGCGCTTCACGGTGTTCAACGTCGCCCAGGTCGAGGGCCTGCCTGAGGCTTTCACCGCCCCGCCGCCCCCGCCGCGGGAAGAACTCGTCGTGCCGCGTTTCCGCGCCCTGATGGAGGCCTCCGGGGTCGCCATCCGGATCGGCGGCGGCATGGCCTTCTACCGTCCGGCCGACGACGTGGTCGTGCTGCCCCCGCCGGAAGCCTTCCACGAGCCGGTGAATTTCCATCGGACCGCGGCCCATGAGCTGTCGCACGCGACGGGTCATGGTTCGCGCCTCGCTCGGGAGATGAAGGGCCCGCGCGGCGGCGTTTGCTACGCCCGCGAGGAACTCGTCGCGGAAATCTCCGCCGCCTTCGTCTGCGCCAGCCTCGGCATCGTGCCGACGGTGCGCCACGCCGACTACATCGGCTCCTGGCTCGATGTCCTGCGTGGGGACGAGCGGGCGATCGTGCGCGCTGCCTCGCAGGCCAGCAAGGCCGCCGACTGGCTGCTCGGTCGCCTGCCGGACGCTGAGCCGCCTGCCTCGGCCGAGGACGGCGACGACGCGCCACCTGCCGCGGCGGAGGCGGGGTGATGCGCTTCCGCCGCACGCCCCGACCCGAACGCTACCGAGAGACCTCGCGCAACCGCGCGGCCTTCCTGCGTAGGCAGCGCCTCGAACGCGAGGCCCTGCCGCTCTTCGCGGAGACGATCGCCGCCGATCAGCACGGCGACGAGGAGGAGATGGTGGTGGTGCTATCTGACCACGGCGCCCGATCTGCAAGGCTCGGTTCCGGATGGCGGGGTTGGGTGGATTTGCGACGGTCTGCTTTGGGGCGGCGAACGTGTTGAAGCGGACGTTGCTGCCTCAACCGCTCCCGACCCTTCTCGGAAGCTCAGAAGGTCCACTCACAGGCGGGCGGATTGACCGTGGCTGGCCGAAGCCGCTGGTCCGCCTCCGAGAAGGAATCGTGAGGAAGCGGACTCTCGCAGCTACACGCGAAAGTCCTGTAAGTTCGTTCGCTGACCCCACGCGATGCGGTCACCGCTTACCTTGGGCCTCGCCGCATGGAGTAATGCCGTTCCAGATGTTGTGATAGAGGCTCGACACCTGCCGAGCGTCGCCATTTGTGATTGTGCTAGGGCTTTGGTTCGTTAGGATAGTACTCGAATTGCCAAGTCGGGGGGGCATCGGTGGCTCGTGGATCGCTCGTTGGCGCACAAGCTTATTCTTGGCGGCTTTCTGGACTTTATGCGGTCGGCGGGTTGATTTTTATCTGCCTCCAGATCCACTGGATGCTGTGGTATTATTTTGATCTAGAATTCGATGCTCAAAAGATCTTGGCTGAGACAGCCACTGGCGGTCTCGTTGGCATCGCTTACGCTGCGCTGCCGACCCTCAACCAACGATATCTTCGGATGAGCTTGCGACGTGTCGTGGCTCAACCGCGCACCCTCGTAATCATGGTAACCGCGATCAGCGCAATCCTGATCGTCGGCGTCACTCTCAATCGAACCCGGATCAGATGGCCTGCTGGGCAAGCGGAGGTCTGGATCGACGATACGCAGCTAACCTCGGAGAAATGGACTGACGCCACCTCGAACTCGCTTTCTGTGTTGGGGAACTTCCTCCGGCCGAAAATACTGAGGGTCGGCGACTTCTCCCAGACCGTGGACTTTCGACCCTTTGTGCCGCTGACCTATGACGTGCCGGAATTCGCGATCTTCTCAACGCGTGGGGAATACAGGCACATCACAAGATTGCTGGCGTTAGCATTTTATCAATTGATTGAAAATCATTTCCTGTCTGAGGCTCGAACCCGTCTCGCGACCGACGAGGGCAAGAAATATATTGACTTGGCCGCGGTGCGTCCGATCGTGGAGCTCTGCTTCAACGGCATCGATGTAGCACGAAGCGGTGACACATTGCTCGGCGCCCTCCATCAGAACCGACGGGCCTCGCCCTGGATCCCGCTCCTTCA
Organism: Methylobacterium sp. C25; assembly: GCF_021352225.1. Taxonomy (GTDB): domain Bacteria; phylum Pseudomonadota; class Alphaproteobacteria; order Rhizobiales; family Beijerinckiaceae; genus Methylobacterium. Next base: position 68,769 of record NZ_JAAUVI010000012.1, read on the forward strand.
AGCGTGTTTGCACTACGCCCACGGTGAATTCGGCGCAGCCGTGGTTGACCTGAGCGCAGCGCCGAAAGTCTCGCCCCCGCCGCTTCGCAACACGGCCGTGTTTTTCGGCGCGGTCAATCAACTCCGCGACTACATCCTGAGGTCGAACCGCGGCGACGTCATCGACCCATCTCTCCTCGAGTCGGCTATTGCCGGTTTTAGGGAAGCGGCGGCGATGGCGGAAAGCCTCGATGATCCCTATTTCAAGGAAATTGCGCGGGGGAGCGCCAACATTTTTCGTGGAATATCCTTCGTGTACAAGCACGACAATGATGCCGCGTTCGAGGCGTTCGAGGTCGCCGCGAAAAGTTCCTATCCCGAGATCCAAGCTCGTTCCCTGAGCGATCTCGGCTACGTCGCTTTACTACGGGGTAGTCTTGCGGACGCGAGGACTTCCTTCACGAGGGCGCTGGAGGTCGATAGGAAATTTCCATACGCCCGAACGAACCTTGGATACCTGCTCCTTGCTGAGGGGCGCTACGACGAGGCGCGCGATCTTTTCATTAAGCTGACGAACGATGACGAACTAAGGAAGGAGAGTCTGCGCGATGTCATCCTTTCTGAGCTGGCCGTCGCGCACATAGAAGCCGAGAAGGGAGGAGTCTCGGCGCCGAACCCTGCTGCCTACGACGCGCCGCTGAAGGAGTTGGGCATCTTCGACTACGTGGGCACTGCGCCCCCGCTACTGCGCCTCGTCCAGATCAGACTCGCGCTGGCGGACAGGATTTACATGAGCCATGACTACTATGGACTCGAGATGTTCGCCCTAGCCATGTATGCGCGTGCCAACGCGGAGGCGCGAACGATGCCCGGCAATGCCGAAGCGATGGCGGCCGCCGACCGGGCCGTAGCGTCGTTTCGAACCGTCTCGCGGACTGTGGACCCACGATGCTTCATCTTTCATGTGCGCGACGGGTTTTTTGGACCTGTCGGCGCCCTTACCTCGGAGTTGCGCGCAAAGGGATAAGCCGACCTGCCCGCGTCGACCTCCGAACCATTTCGCCAGCCATAATATTGGCGTTCAGAGTGGCGAGCGAGAGTATTTACAACCTGAATGGGCGCTGATCCGAAGGCCCGCTTCCGAGCAAGTCGCCAACTTCTGCTTCCCATCGCCGGAAGAAAATGCCGGACGGTCGATGAATGGCTGCTTTCGGGAAGCTCTTACGGCTATCGGCACGACTGACGTGGTGCTTCCCGCCGCTTGAGCATCGGATCACGCCGTAACGATGATCCGACGCGTCAATGAGTTGAGACGGCACTTGACGAGGTCGTCCGGTGGAGCCCCGGAGAGGAAGAGAGCGGAGCGCCGCTTCGCGACGGATCTGAAGGTCGAGAGAGAGGCTCTCGGCCCCCGTCGCGGAGACATGACGATGGTCAATGCGGTTCAGAAGATCACCCTCGCCCCGGCCCGGCTGATCCCCTTCAACAAGCTCGTGCTGAGCCAGGCCAACGTCCGGCGGGTGAAGGCCGGCGCCTCGGTCGAGGAACTCGCCGAGTCGATCGCCCGGCGCGGCCTAATCCAGAGCCTGCACGTCCGGCCGGTGCTGGATGGTGAGGACCGGGAGACGGGGATGTACGAGATCCCGGCCGGCGGGCGCCGCTACCGGGCCCTGGAACTGCTGGTGAAGCAGAAGCGGCTGGTGAAGACGGCGCCCGTGCCCTGCATCGTGTCGGAGGCCGGCAGCGGCATCCTGATCGACGAGATCTCGCTGGCCGAGAACGTCGAGCGGAGGCCACTCCATCCGCTCGACCAGTTCCGCGCCTTCCAGGCCTTGCGCGGGAAGGGCATGACCGAGGAGGCGGTCGCGGCCGCCTTCTTCGTACCGGTCAACGTGGTCAAGCAGCGCCTGCGCCTCGCCGCGGTCGCGGCGGCGCTCCTCGACGTCTACGCCGTCGACGGCATGACGCTGGAGCAGCTGATGGCCTTCACCATCACCGAAGACCACGCCCGCCAGGAGCAGGTCTGGGAGGCGGTCCGCAACAGCTGGTCGAAGGAGCCCTACCAGATCCGGCGCCTGCTCACCGAGAGGACGGTGGCGCCGACCGACAAGCGGGCGCTGTTCGTCGGGATCGAGGCCTACGCGGAGGCGGGCGGGACCGTGCTGCGCGATCTGTTCCAGGAGGATCAGGGCGGCTGGCTGCAGGATGTCGCTCTCATCGACCGGCTCGTGGAGGAGAAGCTGAAGCGCGAGGCCGAGGCGATCGCGGCCGAGGGCTGGAAGTGGATCGAGGTGGCGCTGAGCTTCCCCTACGGGCATCAGTTCGGCCTGCGGGCCCTCGCAGGCGAGCCCGTCGCGCTGACTGAAGAGGAGCGCGCGGCTATCGATGCCCTCACCACCGAGCAGGAGCGCCTGATCGCCGAGCACGAGGCGGACGACGAGATGCCGGAGGCGGTCGACGACCGGCTCGGCGAGATCGAGGCGGCGCTGGAGGAACTCGGTGACCGCCCGCTGCGCTACGATCCGGCCGAGATCGCCCGCGCCGGTGCCTTCGTCTGCATCGGCCATGACGGCCGCCTCCGGGCCGAGCGCGGCTACGTGCGGCCCGAGGACGAGGCGCCGGTCGTGGGCGAGCCGGATGGAGAGGACGGGACTGACGGCACCGGGGACGCCTCGGATCGTGACCCGTCCGTCACGGGGCCGGCGGTGCAGCGAGCGGTGATCACCATCGGCGGCTCACCGGTCGCGGCCGAGCCTGATGAAGAGGACGGCATCCGCCCCCTGCCCGAGCGGCTGATGGCGGAACTGACCGCGCACCGCACGCTGGCGCTGCGCGACGCTGTCGGCAACGATCCACAGGTCGCTCTGACGGTGTTGCTGCACAAGCTGGTGCTCGACACTTTCCGGCATCGCTCGGGGCAGGGTTGCCTGGAGGCCTCCGTCCGGGAGGTCTACCTCGTCGCCCAGGCGGACAACCTGAAGGACAGCGCCTGCGCCCGGGCGGTGGCCGAGCGGCATGCGGGCTGGAAGGTCGAGTTGCCGCAGGACGACGAGGTGCTGTGGGACTGGCTCGCCGGTCTCGACGAGCCGAGCCGCTTGGCGCTGCTGGCGCACTGCGTCAGCTATGGCGTCAACGCGCTGCACGAGAAGCCGAATCCCTACGGTGGCGCGGGCGTGTCCGAGCAGGGGCTACGGCAGCGCCTCACCCAGGCCGACCGGCTGGCGCGGGCGACCGGCCTCGACATGGCGGCAGCCGGCTGGCGGCCGACGGTGGGCAACTATCTCGGCCGGGTGACCAAGGCGCGCATTTTGGAAGCGGTGCGCGAGGGGGCGGGCGAACAGGCGGCCCAGCTCATCGACCATCTCAAGAAGGGCGAGATGGCCAGGGAGGCGGAGCGGCTGCTCGCCGAGACCGGCTGGCTCCCCGAGCCATTGCGCCATGCTGCCGATGGTGCGCCGGCCCCAGCTGAGGAGCGCGACGCCGAGGCCGACGAACTGCCGCCCTTCCTCGCCGCCGATACCGAGGTGGACGAGGCCGGCCCGGTGGGCGACGCTCACGCCATCGCCGCGGAATAGGCGGCCTACGCCACCGGCTGCTTATCGCGACCGCGCCGCTTGGGTGCGGTCGCCTCAGCGGAGGCGGCCTCGGGCTCCGGCGCGTCGACGTGCTTCCGGCCGAGACCGAACGAGCGTGCCAGCGCGGAGCGCTGCTCCGAATAGACCTGCGCGGTCATCGGGTAATCGGCCGGCAGGCCCCACTTGGCGCGGTAGGCCTCCGGAGTCAGGCCGCGAAGCGTCAGGTGGCGCCGCGGCGTCTTGTACGGCTTGCCGTCCTCGAAGCTCACCAGCGCCTCGTGTGGGATCGAGCGGCGGATCTGAGCGGGCATCAGCTTCGATGCGGCGGGCTCCGCGGTCGGCACTGGCTCGCCGAGGCCGACAAGCGCGGCTCGAACCGCGGCGATTAGGCCGGGCAGTTCGACTGGCGGCAGGCTGTTGCGCGACACATAGGCCGCTACGATCCCGACCGTCAGGGCAAGCGTCTCATCCGTTCCCATCTCGACCCGATTGCTCCGGCACTTCGGCTACGTCACGAGAGGACGCGCGGCGGCCGGCCAGGTCGATGCCACGGGCGGCCAATGCTTGAGGAAACCTCGGTCGTGTGGTCTCGCCAAGACAAGGCGTGTGCTGGAACGGCAAGGTTTCGACGACAGGTCCAACCTCACCTCGGCCGAGCACGTGACCACCCCGCTCTCATCGGCGCTGACCCTTGGTCACGCCCGCGGCCTTCCACGATCAACCCTCGGGGGGTCCGCTCCGCATGCGCGGGCGGCCGCTCCCGGCTTCGCCTCCCGCGGTGATCGCGGCCGCGTCCGGACACATCGGGCGCCCGTCGAGCGGGGATGGCCCCGCCGCAGGACGGGAGCCGGACTATGGCGCACGATCTCACCCTCGCCCGCAGCCACGCCTACCACCTCGCCCGCACCCTGATGGTGTGCATCCTCCTGTTCCAGTCCGACAGCGGCTACGGCGTCATGCCCTCCGACGAATTCGACGGCGATCCCGCCAGCGTCATCCTGGAATTCGATCCCTTCGCCTGACCACTGAGGTGACAGGGGCCGCCGGCGACGGCCCCTTCCCCCTTTGCGAACCCGCCAGACGCGGAAGACCTGGCTCAGTTCGTCCCGGGCTCCGGCGGAATGCCGGCGAGATCCTCGACCGCGGCCTTCAGCCGATAACGCCGCTCGGCGCTGTCCTGGAACCACATCTCGATCGCGACCAGGTCGAGGGTGTCGATATAGGCGGAGGTCGGTACCGCGCAGCCGGAGGCGCGGATCGCGCGGATGTTGTGCTGGTAGCGCCGGACCCGCTCGGCCATCGGCAGGTCCGGGCCGTGCTGCAACAGCTTGTCCTTGGGCCAATTCGGCATCGGACCTCTCCCTACCGGAGTTCGTCGGCGAGTTCGGAGTGCCGGTCGAAAACCTGGATGAGTTGGACCGTCGGGCCGCCCGGCTGCACCAGCCCCCACTCGTACTTATCGAAGGCGGTCGCGCCGACCTGCAGCAACGCACCCTCTTGCCGCTGGCACAGCTTCAGCTTCGTCCGAACCCGGCGGATTGTCGCCGGCGTTGGTACGCCGTCGACCTTTCCTTGAGGATACGCAGGGCGGTCTCGACCACGCTCATGTCGTTGCGGAAATGCACCCCCTCCCCTCTCCCGTCCGGGTAGTAGCCCGGCAGTGCGGCCAAGAGAGTCTCGTCCTTGTAGGCGACCATGAACCGACGGAAGCCACGCGTCAGCACCAATCCGGTCTCCGGCGACGGCATGGTGTCGGGCAGCGCGTCCGGCGGCATCCTCATCGCTCCTTGAACGACATGACCCGGTTCTCCGTGACCACGTCGGCCTGGCCCGCCATTCATACGATCAGCCCGGCGGCGAGGACACGATGGACCACCCGTCGGACTCGGCGGTGGGCGATGGTGACCATCGACATCACGATCGTCGTCCACCTGAGGCCCGCGGATCGTGGCGGCAATGCCGTACCGGTCGACGCCGAGAGGGCTATCGCATCGCACAGGACCGATGATCGCAGACCGACCGTCTCCATTTTTGCCTCGGCTCGTTCTGGGCCCATTGAGGTGGTAGAGCAACGTTTCAGCCGCCGGCCTCGCGGCGGGGACGACGGCGGTGGACCGCATCCGGCAGGACCTTGAGCGACTGCAGCTTCCGTCATGCGTGGCGTAGAGCCGACCATCGCCAAGGTTCGTCCGTGGTAGCCCTGCCGAACTGCCCGCGAATCGCGCGGCCTCTCACATGGCCTGATCTGGCCGGGGACGGCTGACGCCTCGACCGGCTAGCCGCAACCGCGGCCGTTCGGGTTTCTTCCCCTGCTGCGCTGACGCTCCGCATTCCTCGCGAGGCAACAAACCCGCCCGTCCGCCGTCCTGCGCTGACGCTGCGGCCTGCAAGCAGGTGCGGCGCCGGCCGCCTCCGGCCTCACCGATCGCCATCGAGGCCGCGGCGGTCGCGGGCTCGGGAACAGGACACGGAGACATCCCATGGCGACCATCGGCACCTTCACCAAGATCGAGGACGGCTTCATCGGCGACATCGTCACCCTCTCGGTCCAGGCCCGCAATGTCCGCATCCTGCAGGACGGACGCGTGACGGCCGAGAACGCACCGAGCCACCGCGTCTACGTCGGACGTGCCGAGATCGGGGCGGCCTGGACCAAGCGCTCCGGTGAGGGCCGCGACTACCTCAGCCTCAAGCTGGACGATCCGAGCTTCACCGCGCCGATCTACGCCAACCTCTTCGACGACGAGGAGGGCGAGGGCTACTCGCTGATCTGGTCCCGGCCCAGCGGCCGGCGGGACTGAGTTCCTCGGCGATACCCCGCCCGGTCGTACCGGGCGGGGCCAGATCGCTCCGGTCCGCCTCCCCCTGCGGCGGCGGCCCCTTGGGCCAATGGTGTCCGGGCGTTCCGCCATCGCACGAAGTGGTGGCTCGTCTCTCGCCGGCCGTGTCGCGGCGAGGAGAGGCAGAGGAGGCCGTGACGGGATCGAGCCTGAGCGGTCGGAAGAGAGAGCGCCGCCTGGGCCCGGTCCGTCCCGCTCTCCCGAGATCCGTCCATGACCGCCCTCCCCGCCCCCGTCACCGCGAGTCTTGCCGCGACCGTCCTGCCGCGTGTCCCTGCCGATCCGGCCGCCGCGATCCTCGCCGCCGCCCGGTTGCTGCTGCCCCGCCTGGAGCGTGGCGAGCGCGTCGACACAGCGATCCTGCGCAACGCGATGGAGGCCGCCTTCGGTGCCTCCGACGCGACCGGCGCCTGGAACTGGAAGGACGCCTACGAGGCCGGCGAGGCTGCCGCCGTTCTGCTCCTGCGCAAGTATGGCAGGGCCCTGTTTCGAACGGCCCCCTCCCCCGCTGCGCGCCTGTCCCTGCTCGCGAAGATCGCCGGCCTGCTGCCCGCGCACACGCGCCGATCCGAGGAGGCGCAGCGCCTGCAGCAGTTCTCGACCCCCCTCCCCCTTGGACTGGCGGTGCTGACCGCGGCGGCGATCACCCCGGCCGACCACGTGCTCGAACCCTCGGCCGGCACCGGATCGATCGCCGTCCTGGCCGAGATCGCGGGTAGCGCCCTCACCCTCAACGAACTGGCCGCGACCCGGGCAGGCCTGCTCTCCGCCCTGTTCCCGGCCGCCCCTGTGACGCGCTTCGACGCTGCGCAGATCCACGACCACCTCGATCCCGGGATCGTTCCGAGCGTGGTGCTGATGAACCCGCCGTTCTCGGTGCTGGCCAACGTGTCGGGCCGCACGGCCGATGCCACGCTCCGTCACATCGGCTCGGCTCTGGCGCGTCTGGCGCCCGGCGGCCGGCTGGTGGCCGTCACCGGAGCTGGCTTCTCGCCCGAGGCACCCGCCTGGCGCGAGGCCTTCATCCGATTGCAGGAGCACGGCAGCGTCGTCTTCACCGCCGCGGTCGATGGTGCGGTCTACGCGCGCCACGGCACCACCGTCGAGACGCGGCTGACCGTGATCGACAAGCGTCCGGCCAACGATCCGTCCGTCTTCTCGGCCTCGCGCGGCACCGCGCCGGACATCGCCACCCTGCTCGCCTGGATCGCCCAGGGCCTGCCGCCCCGGCTGCCCGTGACGCTGCCGCCCAGCCCACCGGCTTCACCTTCCGGTGGCGGCAGGGCTCCTGCGTCCTACAGCCCCAGCCGCGCCGTCGTCCGGAGCATGGCACCGGCAAGCGGCCGAGCCGAGCCCGAAGGCGTTGAACTGGCCTACGAGACGATGGAGTGGACACCGGATGAGGGTGCGCGGCTGAGCGAGGCGCTGTACGAGCCCTACGTGCTCCAGGCGATCCGCATCCCGGAAGCCAAGCCACATCCGACCAAGCTCGTGCAGTCGGCCGCGATGGCCTCCGTTGCCCCGCCCAAGCCCGCGCACCGGCCGATGCTGCCGGCGCGCGTGATCACCGACGGCCTGCTCTCCGACGCCCAGCTCGAGACGGTGATCTATGCCGGCGAGGCCCACGCCGCCCACCTCGCCGGTGCCTGGACCGTCGACGACACCTTCGACGCCGTCGCCGCGGCGCCCGATGACGCCGAGAGCGCCATGCGCTTCCGCCGCGGCTTCATGCTCGGCGACGGCACCGGCTCGGGCAAGGGCCGCCAGGTCGCCGGCATCCTGCTCGACAACTGGCTCTCCGGCCGGCGCAGGGCGGTCTGGGTGTCGAAATCCGACACCCTGATCGAGGACGCCCAGCGCGACTGGTCGGCACTGGGCATGGAGCGCCTGCTCGTCACGCCACTGTCGCGCTTTGCGCAAGGGATGCCGATCACCCTGCCCGAGGGCATCCTGTTCACCACCTACGCCACCCTGCGCTCGGACGAGCGCGGCACGAAGGCCTCGCGGGTCCGCCAGATCGTGGAGTGGTGTGGGGCCGGCTTCGACGGGGTGATCGTCTTCGACGAGAGCCACGCCATGCAGAACGCCGCGGGCGAGAAGGGCGAGCGCGGCGATGTGGCCGCCTCCCAGCAGGGGCGTGCGGGATTGCGCCTGCAGCACGCCCTCCCCGACGCCCGCGTCGTCTATGTCTCGGCCACCGGAGCCACCACGGTCCACAACCTCGCCTACGCCCAGCGCCTCGGCTTGTGGGGCGGGGCCGACTTCCCCTTCGCCACCCGGGCGGAATTCGTCGAGGCGATCGAGGCCGGCGGCGTCGCCGCGATGGAGGTGCTGGCGCGGGATCTCAGGGCCCTCGGTCTCTACACCGCCCGCTCGCTGTCCTACGACGGCGTGGTCTACGACCTCGTCGAGCACGCGCTGACGCCGGAACAGATCGCGATCTACGACGCCTATGCCGGCGCCTTCGCGGTCATCCATAACCATCTCGACGCGGCGATGCGGGCGGCCAACGTCACCGGCGCGTCCGGCACGCTGAACCGGCAGGCTAGGTCCGCGGCGCGCTCGGCCTTCGAGGCGACCAAGCAGCGCTTCTTCGGTCATCTCCTCACCAGCATGAAGACGCCGACGCTGATCCGGTCGGTCGAGGCGGATCTCGCGGCGGGCCACGCCGCGGTGATCCAGATCGTCTCGACCGGCGAGGCCCTGACCGAGCGTCGCCTCGCCGAGATCCCATCCGTGGAGTGGGGCGATCTCCGTATCGACGTGACGCCGCGGGAATACGTGCTCTCCTATCTCCAGCACGCCTTCCCGGTGCAGCTCTACGAGCCGTTCAGCGACGCCGACGGCAACCTCTCCTCCCGGCCGGTCAGCCGCGACGGCCAGCCGGTGCTCTGCCGCGAGGCGGTGGCAAGACGCGACGCTCTGATCGAGCGACTCGCCGCGCTCGACCCCGTGCCGGGGGCGCTCGACGCGATCGTGCAGCACTTCGGCACGCAGGCCGTCGCCGAGGTGACGGGCCGATCGCGGCGGATCGTGCGGAAGCGGGGGACGGACGGTGTCGAGCGGTTCGCGGTCGAGACCCGGGCCGGTGGCGCCAATCTCGCCGAGACCGCGGCCTTCATGGACGACATGAAGCGCATCCTGGTGTTCTCGGACGCGGGAGGCACAGGGCGCTCGTACCATGCCGAGCTGTCGGCGAAGAACCGGCGCCTGCGCGTGCATTACCTGCTCGAGCCCGGCTGGAAGGCCGATGCGGCGATCCAGGGCCTCGGGCGCACCAACCGCACGAACCAGGCCCAGCCGCCGCTGTTCAGGCCGGTCGCCACCGACGTGAAGGCCGAGAAGCGCTTCCTCTCGACCATTGCGCGGCGCCTCGACACGCTCGGCGCGATCACCCGGGGTTCCCGGCAGACCGGCGGCCAGGGCCTGTTCCGGCCGGAGGACAATCTGGAGAGCGTCTATGCCCGCGACGCGCTGCGCCAGCTCTACGGGCTTCTCGTGCTCGGCCGGATCGAGGGCTGCCCGCTTGGCACCTTCGAGGCCGCGACCGGTCTGTCGCTCACGGGCGAGACCGGCGGGCTGCTCGACGAGCTGCCTCCGATCACCACCTTCCTCAACCGGCTGCTGGCGCTGACCATCGCGCTGCAGGGCGTGCTGTTCACCGCCTTCGAGAGGCTGCTCGCGGCCCGGATCGAGGGCGCCATCGCCGGCGGCAGCTACGACGTCGGGCTGGAGACGTTGCAGGGCGAGAGCTTCGCCGTCACCGACGCCCGTGTGATCCACGTCCATCCCGGCACCGGCGCCGAGACGCGTCTGCTCACGATCATTCGACGCGAGCGCAACAGGCCGTTGACGCTGGCCGAGGCGCTCGACCTGTCGCGCGAGCGCGGTGGCCGGCTGCTCCTGAATCAGCGCTCCGGTCGCGCCGCGGTGCAGGTGCCGACGCTCGGCATCATGCTCGACGACGGTTCGATCGAGCGCCGCGTGCGCCTGATCCGGCCGATGGAGTCGCAAGGTTTGCCCGAGGCGCTGATGGCGGAGACGCACTGGGTCGAGGCCGAGCGCGACGCCTTCGCCGCGGCCTGGGAGGCGGAACTCGCCGAGGTGCCGGCCTACACGGACTCGACGATCCATGTCGTCACCGGGCTGCTGCTGCCGATCTGGAAGCGTCTGCCCTCCGAATCGACCCGGGTCTACCGGCTCCAGACGGATGCCGGCGAGCGCATCGTCGGGCGCCGGGTCTCGCCCGCCTGGGCCGCCGCCACGCTGGCGAGCGAGGCTGGGATCACCCTGTCGGCCGAGGACGCGCATGCCGCGCTGGTCGGGGGCCGCGCCGTGCTCGACCTCGCGGACGGGCTCCAGCTCCGTCGGGTGCGGGTGATGAATGCCCATCGCATCGAGCTCGTCGGCTTCGCCGAGCCGATGCGTGATCGCTTGCGCGCGCACGGCCTCTTTGGCGAGATCATCGCCTGGAAGCTCCGCTTCTTCGTGCCGGCCGCCGCGAGCGGCGTGGCGGTGCTGAGCCGGCTCATCGATGCTCACGCGATCGTCCGCGTCGTCGATCGGGAGGCGGCGTGATGGCCCGCGTCGAGATCGCCGAGCTGGCGGCGTGCCTGGCCGAGAACGCCGAGGCCGTGTGTCGCCGTTACCTCCCGAACGGGCGTCGCCAGGGCCGCTATTGGCGGGTCGGCGATGTCCATGACAGTACCGGTTCCTCGCTCTACGTGCGTCTAACCGGACCGGTCTCGGGCCGGGGCCGGCGCGGCAAGTGGACGGATGCGGCCACCGGCGAGCACGGCGACCTGATCGACCTGATCCGGCTCAACCGCGGCCACGCGGACTGGCGAGAGACCTTGGACGAGGTGCGGGACTTCCTGCGCCTGCCGCAGTCGATTGCGCTCGAACCGGCGCCGCGCCGGGACAGTGGCCCGGAAGCGGACCGCGCCGCGTCGGAGGCCGCCCGCCGCCTGTTCCGGATGGGCCGGGCCCTGACGGGCACGCCAGCAGCCACCTACCTCACCGGCCGCGGACTCGGCTTCGCGTTCGGGGCGCCGGCGTTGCGATACCATCCGGGCTGCTACCATCGCCTCGCCGACGGCACGACGGTCCAGCACCCGGCGCTGCTCGCTGTCGTGACCGATCCGGTCGGGCGCATCACCGGCGTTGCCCGAACTTGGTTGGCGCGGGACGGGCACGGTAAGGCGGACCTTGCCGATCCCCGCCGATCGATCGGTGGCCTGCTCGGCAACGGTGTACGCTTCGCAGGCTCCGTTCCGGACACACTGGTAACCGGCGAGGGGTTGGAGAGCGTGCTGTCGGTCCACCGCCTGCTGCCGGCGATCCCCGCGATGGCCGGACTGTCGGCCAATCACCTCGCTGCCCTCGTCCTCCCGTCCGGCCTGCGGCGCCTGTACGTCGCTCGTGACAACGATGCGGAGGGCCTGCGGGCGTTCGAGCGGCTGAAGCACCGGGCGGAGGCGGCCGGTGTTCCGGAGGTGTGGGAACTCGTGCCGGCGGCGGACGACTTCAACACCGACCTCACGGCTCATGGTCCCGACGCCCTGGCGATGCATCTCGCGCCCCAGCTCGCTCGGGACGACGCGATGCGCCTGCCCGGCTTCGGAGTCACACAGGCTGGAGCCGCGGCCTGATCCCCTGGTCTCGAGGGCCGACGCCGATCGAAGGAGTTCGGCCGTCGGGTCGGAGGGAGCCGGCGCAGCGGCCTTCTCGAGAGGGCGACCGATACCGGGTCGGGTGGAGCCCGCAACGGCCTTCCGGCCGACGATTTTCCGCCGCCGCCCCCGGGCGGCTTTGCATCGCGAGACAAAATCGCCGCCTGCGGCCGTCCTCCGCTGCCGCTGCGGCCCTCGCGGGCCCGTCGCCTGCGATGCGACGGGGCCCCCTCCCCGCTCCGATGCGCGCCCCGTCTCGCCCCGGTCTGCCGTCGCCACGAAGGCCGCGGCGGTCGCGGCTTCCCGGATCCCGAAAGGCGATGCCATGCTTGATCGGCTCGACATTCCTTCATTCCTCACCACGGATCGCGACGGCGCAGGTCAGAGTGGCCACCTCCTGGAGGAACTGCTGACGCATCACTACCGCCCCTTCGAGCAGGAGGCCGACCCACGCCCCCTGCCCGAGGCCGGGGCCGTCGAGGGCGCGATGCTCGGGGCGATGAATGCGCTCGCCGACCTGCTCACCGACACCCGGCTGGAGGATGACGCGGCCGATCTGCTCTGGGGCTTCGTCAACCTCTTCCATCGCCGCGTGGACACTCTTGAGCGCAAGCTCGATGACAACGAGGTCGCGCAGAAGCGCGCGCAGGGCGAGCAGGACGGCTCCGAGGTGCGCTCGGTCGACCTGGAGCGGCTGATCGCCTTGGGCTTGAGCCTGACCGAGCGACGCAATGCCTTCGAGTTCGCCCGCGACGCCGCCGCCGCTGTCTACCGGGTCCAGACCGGCTCGCTCTGGCGCCCCCGGTCGGGCTCGCAGGTCAGCCACCGCACGATGACGGCGGCGATGATCGACTCACGCGACTTCCTCGCTGCCAAGCGCCGGGCGGAGACCGAGATCTTGGTGCCGCCGGGCCCGCGCATCGCCTTCACCGGCGGTCAGGACTACCAGGAGGTGGACCGGATCTGGACCGTGCTCGATCGGGTGAAGGCCAAGCATCCGACCATGGTGCTCATGCACGGCGGAAGTCCGAAGGGTGCGGAGCTGATCGCGGCGAAGTGGGCGGATGCCCGCAAGGTGCCGCAGGTTGCGTTCAGGCCGGATTGGACGAAGCACGGCAAGGCGGCGCCGTTCCGGCGCAACGACGCGATGATCGAGGCCATGCCGATCGGCGTGGTGCAGTTCCCCGGTGGCGGGATCAGCGACAATCTCGCCGACAAAGCGCTGTCGCGGGGCATTCCAGTCCAGCGGGGCGTTAAAGCCAGCGTTTAAAGTGGAGAAGGCCGCCGATTGCCGACAAGATAGCACCATGGCGATTGAAGGCTGAAATATATTAGCGCTCCAGCTAAAAACATATCGTGACCGACTTGATCTGTTGCACTGAGATCAAGCGCGGCTCTGGGAAACGCACACTGATCGACGTTGGAGGGCTTCATTATCGACCTCGCAAAGCATCATTATCATGATAGCCACTCCGCATCCCAAACATCATCATGTGCGGCGACCGCAATGCAATCCATTGCGCGGCAGAACAGAAGCACAAGTTGCCATAGGGGTGGATTTTCCGAGAAGAAGACAACGCACGGTTTGTCAGACGAACGTCCGACGCCAGCGTGAAGATCGATTTCGAAACAGCTTCGAACGTACACCAGAGCGCTTCGGGCTCGTCTGGATCAGCGGCATTAAGGCCAAGGTTGGCCACGTCCAGCTGTGCCACTCTCGGATGCCGTTCGTGTGGGGACATGCTGGAGGCTCGTGCATAAAAATCTCGGTCCGCTGATCGGCCGAATGCGCGATCCAGCTACCCTTTCGACTCGACACCCTTGGCCGAATCGTCGTTCTTGCCTAACACTTACAGTTTCTCGGTTCGATTGGCCGATTTTCTGAAAACGTGTTTGAGGCGATGAACCAGCGTGCGGTCGTAGCATCACCAGCAGAGCGGGCTATCGAGGCGCCGGGCGCTTTGATCGGCCAAGATGCCGCGACTCTGCGTAGCCGTCTGCAGTCGATCAGTTCGGGTCTTTTCCCGCCGGACGCAGCGAAGACGCTTCGGCGGTTCGCCGCAAGCGAAGCCGCCAAAATTCTCGGGGTTACGGTCCAGCGCCTCAGCCAGCTCGAAGGCGACGAGGCCGTTCCCGATCCCGAGATCTCGAACACGGGGCGCCGCTCCTACAGTCTCGATGACATACACGCGATCCGGCTGCACCTCGACAAGGTGACGAAAACCGACCGCCGTTACGATCCCTGCCGCGAGGATGGTGAGCACCTACAGGTCATCTCGGTCGTCAACTTCAAAGGTGGGTCCGGCAAAACCACCACGGCGGCACACCTCGCTCAGTCGCTGGCACTGCGCGGATACCGGGTGCTCGCGATCGATCTCGACCCGCAGGCCAGTCTGTCCGCCCTGCTGGGGGTGCAGCCCGAGATCGACGTCGCGCCGAACCAGACGCTCTACGCTGCCATCCGGTATGACAACGAGCGCCGGGCACTGAGCGAGGTCATCCGCAAGACCTACTTCGCCGGTCTCGATCTTATCCCGGCCAACCTCGAACTGCAGGACTTCGAGTTCGACACGCCGCGGGCGTTGACCAGCCGCAAGCCGGGCGAGCCGCTGTTTTTCGAAAGGATGGCGCGGGCGCTCGACGAGGTCGAGGCCGATTACGACGTCGTGGTCGTCGATTGCCCGCCGCAGCTCGGCTACCTGACGCTGTCCGCGCTCAGCGCTGCGACGGCGCTGCTGGTCACCGTGCACCCGCAGATGCTGGACGTCGCCTCAATGAGCCAGTTCCTCGCGATGGTCGAAGACCTGCTGTCCGTTATTTCGGAGCAGGGCGCCACGCTGAGCTACGACTGGATCAGCTACCTCATCACGCGTTACGAGCCGCAGGACGGCCCGCAGACGCAGGTCGTCGGCATGCTCCGCGATCTGTTCGGCGATCGCGTCCTGACGAGCCCGATGCTGAAATCGTCGGCCGTGTCCGATGCCGGGCTTTCCAAGCAGACCCTCTACGAAATGGGCCGCACCGGGGTCACCCGCTCGACCTATGATCGCGCACTGGAGGCGCTCGACCTGGTCAACGGGGAGATTGAAACCAAGATGCAGCGCGGGTGGGGCCGGGCATGAGCAGAAAGGCGAACCTCAGCGCCCTGCTCGCCGGCAAGACTGCGCCCGCTTCCGCTCCGCAAACGGAGGCTGCCGCAGAGAACTTGGCAGCTGCCAAGACAGCTCCTGCCCCGGCCGAAAAGGGCGACTTGGCAGCTGCCAAGAAAGCGCCGCCGGACTGGTCCGCGCGTCCGCGGAGTGGTGCGATCCGCGGCATGGAAGCGACCCTGCGCACGCTCGCGGTTGGCCCAACGGGAGCCGAGGACGGCACGTCGGTCGTCGAACTCGATCCGACCCTTCTCGATCCGTCCATGGTGGTTGATCGCGTCGCCGACCCCGGCGATCCGTCGTTCGCAGCACTCGTCGACAGCATGCGTGACGGTGGCCAGCAGGTCCCGATTCTGGTGCGCAGACATCCGCAGGCCGCCGGCCGGTACCAGATCGCCTATGGGCACCGCCGCTGGCGCGCCGCGGCCGAACTCGGCTGGCCGGTCCGAGCGGTCATCAGGCCCCTGACGGATGACGAGCTCGTCGTCGCGCAAGGCAAGGAGAACCTCGAACGGCGCGATCTCAGCTACATCGAGAGGGCGCTGTTCGCCGCTCGCATGGAAGCCCAAGGGTTCAAGCGCGAGACGATCTGGTCGGCGATGGGTACCGTCGAATCCGAGATCAGCCGGTACGTCGCCATCGTCGCGAACGTGCCTGAGCATCTTATCGCGGCGATCGGACCGGCCCCCAAGATCGGGCGCCCGCGCTGGGTCGCATTCAGCGATCGGCTCAAGGCGGTCGGCGCCGGCCTCGCCGAAGCCGCCGTGGCCGAGCTTGGCTTCGCGGAGAAGGCGACGGACGACCGATTCGCTGCCGTGTTCGCAGCGCTGAGCGGGAAGGCGGCGGTGAAGGCACCCAAGCCGCAGGTCTGGAAGGATCCCCAAGGCCGCAAGGTCGCGCGCGTCGAGCGCAGCGGCGGCCGCTTCATTCTGTCGATCGACGAGACGATGGAGCCCGATCTCGGCTCCGCGCTTCTCGACCGGCTCCCCGAGATCCTCGCCGCCCTCAAGGCCGGCAAGGCTTAACCCCGCCCGTCGCCCGAACCGAAAGGAGACCGACCCCCCGGAATAAGAAAAGGCCCCCGAACCGCGTCCGGAAGGCCCTCTCTGTCGTCTGAGCAACCACAGAGAATCATACCTCCCGGCACATCGTCAAGCGATTTGACGCCGACCCGTTTCGGCGAACGCCCCATCTTTGCCCGGCCTCGGCCACGCCATGATCGATCACATCACGACGCCCTTCGGGCGGCGATCGCTGACGGCTGCGCAGATTCAGGCGCAGGCGAATGCTGCCGCATGCCCGCCCGAGACCACCACGGACAAATGGGCCGTGGTCCGCCACGTCTCGACCGCCCGCTGCGAACTGGGCCTGGCGGACCGCGCCATCGCGATCCTGTCGGCTCTGGTCAGCTTCTATCCGGAGACGACGCTACAGGCCGGAGAGGGCGCTCAGCTGGTCGTGTTCCCGTCGAACGCCCAGATCCGGCTTCGGGCGCATGGCATCGCCGAAACGACCCTGCGGTATCATCTCGGGGCGCTTGTCGAGGCCGGCATCCTCATCCGCCGCGATAGCCCGAACGGGAAGCGTTACGCCCGGAAAACGCAGGGGGGCGAGATCGCGGACGCCTTCGGCTTCGACCTGACGCCGCTGGTCGCCCGCGCGGCCGAGTTCGCGGCGATTGCGGACCGGATCGCTGCAGCGGAACGCGCCGAACGCCTCGCCAAGGAGCGTGTCAGCCTGATGCGGCGTGATCTCCGCAAGCTGATCGCCTGGGCAGCCGAGGCCGGCGCGCCTGGCCCATGGGACGACCTGTCGGTACAGCTCGATGCGCTGATCGACGGCTTCCCCCGCCGGCCGTCGGGCGAGGCCCTGGCGGCCATGGACGCCGCACTCGGCGCCTTGTTGATCGAAACCCACAAGCATCTGGATGTTGGTGCAGAATCCACGATTCACGTTGGCAATGCCAGCGAAACGCGACGGCACCATCAGAATTCAAAACCAGACCCCTCTAGAATCGGAAAAGCATCCGAGGGGAGCCCAGAAGAACTCGCCGCGCCACAGGCAGGGCCGGGCAGGGCGGGATCGACGTACCCGCTCCCCATGGTGTTGGAGGCTTGCCCCGACATCGTCGATTACGCCCGGGGTGGCGTCAGGACCTGGGGCGACCTGGTCGATGCCGCCGATCTGGTTCGCGCCATGCTCGGGATAAGCCCCACCGCATGGCAGGAGGCCCGGGACGTCATGGGGGCAGAGACGGCAGCGGTGACGGTTGCGGCAATCCTGCAGCGAACCGAGCATATTCGAAGCCCCGGCGGCTATCTGCGGTCGCTGGTCGAGCGAAAGCGGAAAGAGTTGTTCAGCCTCGGCCCTGTGCTGCAGGCCCTGTTGCGAGCCCGGGCACCAGCCGGAATGCATGCCGGCAGGGAGAAGTTCAGTGCTCCAAGAGCGTTGGGCGCTTCTAGCGTGGTCCTGCGGGGAGGTGGCGGGTAGGTTTCAATAACGGGCAACGCTCGATTCTAACAGAAACCTGCCTCATGGACATTGAAATGAACGTGGCGACGCCTAAGGGTGACTCCTCTGCCAGATAGAATCGCACGGGCCTGCGGCAATCCAGTCTTGCTTTTGGCTTGGCCTCGTTTTGTCCGTGAGTGACCGGCTTTAGGTAGCTTCCCTTTCAGCGCATCGGCATCAACCTAATGAGCCGTAACAGCAGGAGCGCGTTCGTCCGGCTATGGCCGTACGACCAGGCTCTACTCGGGGCTGGTGGCCCCTCCCCGAACCGCGTCGCGTTTCGACCGCTCACGCGGTGACGATCCTTCGCGCGGGAGCCACATCCTGAACCGGGGGGCTGCTCAGTCCGCCCAGGATACCGGTCCGGATCAGCCCGCTTCAAGGACGAGCGGTTCCCCCAAAATGCTGGCGCATTTCGGCTCCCCCACTCGCCGGCTCCGCCGGTCGCTGCCGCGCTCCTTGACCCGGCCCGACACGACCCCGTGCGCGCTCTCGTCTTCACATGACGAGAGGAACACGAGATGTCGCACGTCGACCACATCGCGGAACTGCGCGCCGAACTCGCCCACTGCCTGCTGACCAAGCGCGAACGCGCCCAGCTCGAAGCGGAGTTGAGGAAGGCTCTGGCGGCTCGGGCTTCGAGCGACAGGCGGATCCCGACACCATCCATGCCAGGCACAGAGCTCAACGGCGCCGCACGCTTTTGAGCGTCGACACAGGAGGCGGTGCGTCCGCCTCCTGGCCTCCTGCGTGATCGGCCCGATACGTGTGCGGGCAACGCCTGAGCACGTTGCGACCGGCCGGTCCATGTTTGCCCGGACAAACACCTGCGATTTTTACCAGCCTGTCTCGCGTGCGCAGCCGCCGATAGATTCGCTTCGAGCCGCCGACGATCGTGAGTCATCGCGAGCGTCGACTACTGGAACGACGACGCAAGCCGGACGATGCCATGAAAGTGCTTGTAGTCAACAATCAGAAGGGCGGGGTCGGCAAAAGCACGATCGCCGTTCACCTCGCTTGGTATTTCGCAGAGCTTGGCCAGCGGGTTCTGTTCGTGGACCTCGACCCCCAGCGCAACGGCACCTCGACCCTCGATGCCCATACCGGAGCGCTGCCGGCCTCCGCACTGTTCCTCGATACGGTGCAGATCGAGCCACTCTCGGAACCGAGCATTCGCGTCGTCCCGGGTGATCCGAAGCTGCAGGGCATCAACGACGTCGAGGCCAAGGTCATCAATCGGTACAAAGCGAATCTGATCGCGGCCGCCAACGGCTTCGACGTAGCGGTGATCGATACCCCGCCAACCTTCAGCGTGCGCAACCTCGCGGCCCTCATCGGCGCCCACTACGTTCTCGCCCCGATCGACCTCGACGAATACGCGATCGACGGTATCGAAGCGCTCCTCAAGAACGTCACTGGCGTAAGACAGCGCTTCAATCCCGAACTCATCTTCCTCGGATTAATGCCGAACCGACTGCAGGCGACCTCGCCGCGCCAGCGCGCGAATCTCGAAACACTCGTGCGCAACGTCGGCCCCCGCTACTTGTTCGACGGCGTCATCCTGCAACGCTCGGCCTTCGGCGAAGCCCTGTCCGAGAAGAAGCCTGTCTGGGCCCTGACCAAGACCTCGGCACGGGAAGCCGGCCGCGAGATCCGAGCGGTGTTCGCGAAGGTGGCGGCCCGGATGGAGATCGCGGCATGAGCTACGCCCGGAAGGTCGAGGGCCTGTCGAACCTGTTCGAGGGCCTCGACGACGTCGCGGGCGCCGTCGCCGCGACCGGCACACCTCTCGAAATCGCGCTCGACGCCATTGAGGAAGACCCCAACCAACCCCGCATCCGCTTCTCGGAACTCGAACTCGCTGAACTCGCGGCCTCGATCGTCGAGCGCGGCGTCCGACAGGCCATCACCGTCACGCCGAGAGGGGAGGGGGGTCGTCACCGCATCCTGTACGGTGCCCGCCGGTTCCGGGCCGCGCAACGCGCGGGCCTCTCGACGATTCCGGCCGTCATTCGAGCATCATCGCCCGACGACGCTTACGATCAGATGATCGAGAACATCCAGCGGGACGATTTGACCTCGGCGGAGATCGCGGCGTTCGTGTCGCGCCGCATGGCGCTCGGCGAGAAGCAGGTCGAGATCGGGCGTCGCCTGGGCAAGGACCGCTCTTTCGTCGCCATGCATGCGGCCGTGGCTCAGATGCCGGACGCACTCCGGGCCATGCTCGAGACCTCGCCCATCCGCGGCGTGTACGAACTCTATCAAGGTTGGCGCAGCCACCCCGAACCGGTCCTCGCCTTCTGTCGATCGCGGGACCAGTTCACGCGCGCCGAGGCGAATGCCTTCGTCGAGAGCCTGAAAGATACCTCAGCGGCTGATCCGGTGAGCGCTGCCTCATCGGGCGCTGCGCGACCGTTTCCTTCGCCGATCGACCTTCGCGCCGAGCATTCACCGGCGCATCCTCGTACAATTGGCGCGAAACGTGGTCTCGATCGCCCTGGCGCTCTTGCTTCGACCCCGAAGGCGCCCGGTGCGGAAGCCACAGTCTTCGTCCGCGTCGACCAGCGCGAGGGACGGCTCCTGCTCGACCGTCAGGCCGATCTGGGTGCCGACCATGCCCGTGTCCGCTATGACGATGGAGCGATTGCCGAGGTCGCCGTGAACGACCTTCGCCTCGTGGCGGTGCGCGATCGGCGGTCCTCGTGAGCCGCTTCCTGCGTGTTTGCCCGGGCAACACCGCTCCTCTGTCTGGCGCCCGCTTCCTGGCCGCATCTGCCTTCCCGTCCCGGAACCGAGCCGCTTTTCCACCCGCAGGGCGAAGCGGAACGCGGAGCAGCCGGAGGCCGAACGCGCTTCCCCATAGCGCCGTAGAGAGGCCGGAGGCTGTGTGTAAAGCGGCTTCCGTTCGCGAAGCCTGCGAAGCGATGGGGCTCGTCCCGAACCGTGGCGACATTGGCGACCCGCATCCTCGACATCGCCGTCGGCTTCATCGGACCTGCAGTGCGCTCACCTCGATGGAAGGCGCTATGAGGGGTGTGCAAGGTCTAGTGCAGGATAGGCTTGCCGCCAGCATTGTATTACAGAAGTTGTCGCCCATCGAGGCCCCATGGCGACGGTAACATTCCGGGTTCCGGACGAGGTCGCCACGCGCTTTGCGGCCCGGGCGCATCGCGAGGGCGGGAAGTCGGCATTTCTCCGTCGGCTGGTGGACGAGGCTGTTGGTGCGCGCCAAGCGGCGTCGGCAAGCGGTGCCGGCTCGGTACTACCCTCGATCGCGGCGGCGCTCGGACCCTCGACGAAGGTGACCTTGCGTCTGCGTGCGGAGGAGATCGACCGCATCGTCGGGCTCGCCGAGGCGCGGGGGATGAGCCGGACCCAGTGGATCACCTCCCTGGTGCGGGCTCGGCTCGGCGTGGAGCACCCACAGACCGGTGACGAGCGTGTGGCGCTGCGGGCGATCGCCCGCGAGCTCAACCGCATCGGCGGCAACGTCAATCAGATCGCCCGCGCGGCGAACACCGATGCCCGGTCGAACCGGCCCGTATCGCTTGATGTCGGTCTGCTGGCGGAGATGACGGTGGCCGTCGACGGCCTCGCGAGCGCGCTCCGCCAAGCACTCGGACGCAGCGCCGGCTATTGGGATACCGAAACGTGAGTGGGGCGAAGGCGGGCGACTTGCCGCCGATCTCCTACGTGTGGCAGACGCCGATCCGTCGTCCCAAGCGACAACCCTGGGACATGCCGGGTCCCAGCGGCGGGAAGGCGCTCACCCCTGCGATGAGAGGCCGGCTCGAGCGGATCGTCGCGCGTGTGCCCGAGGTGATGGTCAAGATCACCGGACGCACGAAGGGCGTCGAGCATCTCTGCTCCCATCTCGCCTACATCACGCGCAACGGCGATCTGGCGGCCGAGACGGAGACCGGTGTCGTGATGGAGGGGCGTGGCGGGTTGCGCGATCTCCAGGACCGGTGGTCCGAGGATGTTGTCCTCGACACGCGGCGGGCTAACCGGACGCTGTCGGTCAACATGATCCTGTCGATGCCGCCGGGAACGGATGGGACGAAGGTCCTCGACTCGGTCCGGGCTTTCGCGATCGACACGTTCGAGGGACGGCATGATTACGCCTTCGTGCTTCATCAGGACGACGTGCATCCGCATGTCCATCTGACCGTGCGCGCGGCGGGTTATGACGGGCGCCGCCTCAATCCGCGCAAAGCCGACCTGCACCAGTGGCGCGAACAGTTCGCGCAAGAGCTTCGGTCGCGCGGGGTCGCAGCGGAGGCGACCCCACGGCGTACACGCGGCAAGGTGCGCAAGGCCGATCGGGGAAAGGTCCGGGCCATCAAGGAGCGCGGCGAGCAGCCTCGGGTGGAGCGCCTGGCGCGAGAAGAGGTGGTGCGGCAGTCCCAGGAGAGGGTGGAACGACCCTGGGAGGAGCGGATCCGGGAGCGGCAGGCCAACATCCGGGCTCACTACCTTGCTTTCGCCGAAGAGATCGGTCGCTCAGCCGATCCGGCCGACCGGGCCTTGAGTCTGCGTATTCATTGCTTCGTAGAGGACATGCCGCCGCTGGATACGCGCCGACACACCCTGCGCGAGGAACTCGCGCACATGAGCGCGCTTAGGCGGTCACAGCGTGAATCACTCCTACGGGATGATGGCCGAAGAGGCCTGGAACCGGGGGAGGATCGATCGCGCTGAGATGTAACAGTGCCGGATAGCGTCTTAGAAGCCTTATCAAACCGAAGCGATGTTAATGATATCAACGTGTTATCGAACGGCTGCGGGGGTTTTGATAGAGCTTCTTACACAAGGTGTGAATGGAACGTCCGGGACGGATGGATGTGCGACTGTTCGCTTCTGAGCGAGAGTTCGGAGAAGCAGGCGCCGCAGTTGCGCCCTCTCGCGACCCCTTTCACTCCATCGTGGGCAGCTTGCGTAACGTCCGGTGGGGAGCGTTTTCCGAACATGAGCGAGTAGCAGTTTCGGACTTGATTTACGGCACAGCCAAGCTGCTGATTCGCGGGGCTAATTCAACAGTCCGAAACTCGTGATTTGTGTCCTGCCTGCTTTGGGTGGGAAGCAGCTTGGCTGCTTTCAGTCGCATGACGTTCTTAAGCGGACCTAGGATGACCCGCCGTCTCTGGATGGACGGTCCAACCCATCGCATGGTCGAAGTTCGTTAAAGTCGGATGCCGACTTCATCAGAGGCGATGCGACCGGCGCGAAAGTGCTCTGCCTCGGGAGGCAGCGTGATTCACGATTGCAAAGGCCCGGTCACGCGATGTCTCGTGCTAGTCCGGCATGGCCAGCGCGTAGCCAACCGATCCGGCCTGTTCACGGGATTGCTGGACTCGCCCTTGACCGAGCAGGGCCGGATGGAAGCCGAGACAGCCGGGCGGCGTTTGGCCGAGCGCCGCTGGCGCTTTTCCGCTGCCTTCACCTCGACGCTGACGCGGGCCGTCGTGAGCGGCCGGCTGATCCTCGATGCGCTCGGGCAACCAGGATTGGTCCCCCAACGCTTCGCCGCGCTCGTCGAGCGAGACTACGGCGACCTCAGCGGGCTCGACAAGATCGCCGCCGTTGCGCGCTGGGGGGCGGAGCGGATCGAGACCTGGAGCCGCTCCTACGCCGAGGCGCCGCCGAACGGTGAGAGCCTGCGCGATACCGTCTCCCGCATTGTGCCATGCTACCTCCGAACCATCCAGCCGGCGGTCATGGGCGGAGACGTGCTCGTCGTCGCCCACGGTAAATGCCTGCGGGCGCTTGTGATGGCGCTCTAAGACCCCAGCCCGGCGGAGGTCGAGCACCTCGAACTCGCGACGGGCTCCGTCAGGATCTATGAGCTTGCCGCGGACACGACGATCGAAGCTCGCTGGATCGACGGGTGAATCCGCCTGTCGGCCCCCCACAATGGATCTCCACCGGCTGCAGAAGGTTCCACATTTCATCTATTTCAGTGATGGAAAGCATCTAATCATTCCGTTGGAGTGAATGAACAGGACCTGGGATCCTCCGGCATCACATCGGAGCCATCCATGTCCG
Source organism: Methylobacterium sp. C25 (assembly GCF_021352225.1). Classification (GTDB taxonomy): domain Bacteria; phylum Pseudomonadota; class Alphaproteobacteria; order Rhizobiales; family Beijerinckiaceae; genus Methylobacterium. Next base: position 92,540 of record NZ_JAAUVI010000012.1, read on the forward strand.
CGCCCAGACTTTTCTCCCACTGTCGTTCGACGCGTGCTTTGGCCGGCACGAGAGCCATCCTTCCGGGACTCGGCCTCTGCGTGGCGGTCACCGCCGCCGCGGTCGGCTTCGAGGCCGTCGAAACGCACCTGTTCGGTCGCGCCTGGCTCGAAGCCCTGGTGCTGGCGATCCTACTCGGGAGCGCGATCCGCACCGCCTGGACCCCGTCGCAGCGTTTCTTTCCCGGCATCGCCTTCGGCGCCAAGACCGTGCTGGAGATCGCGGTCGTCCTGCTCGGGGCCTCGCTCAGCCTCACGAAGATCCTCGCCGCCGGTCCGGGCCTGCTCTTCGGCATCGCGGGCGTGGTCATTGTCGCGATCCTGTTGAGTTACGGCATCGGTCGGGCGCTCGGGCTGCATCCGCGCATGGCGATCCTCGTCGCCTGCGGTAACTCTATCTGCGGCAACTCAGCCATTGCCGCCACGGCCCCGGTAATCGGTGCCGACGGCGAGGACGTCGCAGCCTCCATCGCCTTCACCGCGGTGCTCGGCGTGCTGGTGGTGCTCGGCCTGCCGCTGCTGGTGCCGCTGCTTGGCCTGTCGCCTATGCAGTACGGCGTGCTCGCCGGCCTCACCGTCTACGCCGTGCCGCAGGTCCTCGCCGCCACCGCGCCGGTCGCGGCACTTAGCGTCCAGGTCGGGACGCTGGTCAAGCTGGTGCGCGTGTTGATGCTCGGCCCGGTCGTTCTGGCGCTCTCCCTCGGCGCAAGCCGGCTTCGCGAGGAGCCGGACGCGGCCGAACCTCGCGTCACGGCTGGGGACCGGCCGGCCGGCGGCCGTCTCGCAATCCACCGGCTCGTGCCATGGTTCATCCTGGCCTTCCTAGCGGTCGCTGCCCTGCGCTCGGCCGGACTGATCCCGGCCGTCGCCCTCAAGCCGATCTCACAGATGGCCAACCTCCTCACCATCGTCTCGATGGCGGCGCTCGGCCTCGGGGTCGACGTGCGCAGCGTCGCCAAGGCCGGCGCGCGGGTGACCCTGGCGGTAGTCGCCTCGCTCCTCGCGCTCGGCGCCGTCAGCCTCGGTCTGATCCGCGTGCTGGGCCTCGCTTGAACCGATCGGATGCGCCCGAGGCCCGGTCAGGCCCCGGCGAGGCATGGTGAGACGAAGAGCTCCCCGCGATAGGCCCCGCGCAACGTGCGCACGGACACGATCAGCCAGAGCAGGGTCAGCAAGCCGACGAGGCCCGCTCCGAGCCAGGCGAACCCGCTGAGTGCCGTCACTTCGCCGATCCGCAGGGTGGCCAGGGCATAGACGCCGAGCGGGAAGATGTAGCCCCACCAGCCGAGGTTGAACGGAACGCCGGCGCGCAGGTAGCGCACCGTAACAGCGAGCGAGAGCAGGAACCACCAAGCCCCATAGCCCCAGAGAATCAGTGCGCCGATGAGGCCCACGATCCTGAGGATGTCCGGAGCTCCGGCAAAACCGCCCGCCGCGAGGATCGGGCCACCGGCCTGCCCCAGCACGAGCAGGCCGAGCGCCCCGGTTCCGAGCGGACCGAGGGAGAGCCAGCTCGATGCCGCCATCTCTCGCGGCGGCAGGTTGTGCAGCGCCATGCGCAGCACCAGGATCGCCAGGATACTCAGCGCCAGCGGGACCGAGACGCCCCACAGCACGAAGCTCGTGACGATGACGGCGAGCTGCTGGCTCTCGCCGCTCAGGGCCGGGGCGAGCAGGCCGCCGGAGACGGCGACGACCTCGGCGGTCACTACCGGCAGCAGCCAGACGGCCGTCATCTGGTCGATGCGGTGCTCCTGACGGGTGAACATCAGATAGGGAATCGCGACGGCACAGATCAGAGCGAGCGCCACGTCGATCCACCACAGCGGCAGGGCGATGCGGACGGTATCGGCGCCGAGATACGGTGGACCGAAGATCAGCAGCCCGTTCAGCAGCGTCGCCAGCGCCATCGGGATCGCCCCGAAAAACATTGACACCGTCGAGTGTCCGAAGATCCGTCGGGCGCCATCGAAGTAGAAGATCCAGCGCGCGCCGTAGACCAGGCAGAAAGTTGCGAAGAGCACGACGGAGGCGAGCCAGAGCCCGAGCGGGACAGGGGCCAGCAGGGCATGCGTCGCCGGCAGACGGTCGAGGGCCAAGGCGACCACGCCAGTGCCCATCACCACTGTGAACCAGTTCGGCGTAAATTGCCGGATCACGTCCCGCGGATGCTGGAGGCGCGAGAGCGGCTTTAGGCCTGTGCTGATCGCCAGCAGACTGGATTCGGACACGGGGCGTTCTCGGGCTTCGGAGGGTCAACGCACCGGCTCTAGCACGCCCCCGCATCGCGCGCCGCCGCGATAGATAGCAGCTCGCAAGTGGCGGCTAATCATCAAAACAATCGATTAAAACTAGCTATGCAAACCGTTAGTACGAATGGTTTCCGGCCGCTACCTTCTTGTCATCACGAACCGACGTGACGACCCCACCAGAAGGATATCGACCATGACCCGTACGATCGCCGCCCTCGCCCTCACCGCGTCCGCCCTTGTCGGCATGACGGGCCTCTCGCAGGCCCAGGGCCTCCGCGCTCCGCAGGCCCGCTCCATCACCAGCCCATCCGCACCGATCTACGGCGACGCCGATGGCGCCAACGCCAAGAACCCGGCACTCCCGGCCTACGCCCGTGGCCGCGGCCAGGAGACCGGCGGCCCGGCGCGGGAACTGATCGGTCGCTGACAGCGCCCCGTTGGCCGCCGGGCATCAGTCCGGCGGCGCGTGAAGCCTTCGACCACCCGAATGGCAGGGAGATCCATCATGACCCGACCCACCTTCGAGACCACCGACGAGGCCCGGCAGGGCGAGACCAGCGGTCATATGCGCTGGGTCCTGTTCTGGACGGTCGCCCTGACTGTCGCCGCCGTCGGCACCGCCTGGCTGACGATCACCTGATCCGGCCGCCCGCCATTGATTGAAGATCGGAAATCTTCGGATGATCGCAATCGGAGATCGTTCAAATTTCTAACGATCATTGGATGGAATAATCGTCTCGCCGTAGCATCTCCTTCATGGGGAAGTCGCCTCTTTGCCGGGATGACATGGATCGACGACCCGAGTTTCCGGCGGCGAGACCGGACCGTCCCGACCGACGCCAATGCCGTCCGCCGACGGCGACACCGAGATCTAGCGACCGGCCGACGCGGTCCAACAAACGATTCCAGGGAGACATCATGCGTCATCTGCACGAACCGTTGAACCGCCGCCTCGTCCTGGGTGGACTCGGGCTCGGCAGCCTCGGCGCCGCACTGCCGGCCTGGGCCGCGGGCTCGGTGAAGCTGCCTCTGCCGGGCGGCCCGGACGAGCGGGCGCTGACCACCGCCTTTCCGGGCAAGGGCGAGATGATCCTGCAGCGTACTCATCCTCCGCTGCTGGAGACGCCGTTTTCGGTGTTCGACGAGGGCGTGTTCACCCCTAACGACCGCTTCTACGTGCGCTGGCACTGGGCCTCGATCCCGACCGAGGTGGATGCCGACACCTTCCGGCTCAAGGTCCACGGCCATGTGGAGAAGGAACTCTCGCTCTCCCTCGACGCCATCGCCGGCCTGCCGCGCTTCGAGATCGCCGCGGTCAACCAGTGCTCGGGCAATTCGCGCGGGCTGTTCGAGCCGCGAGTGCCCGGCGCGCAATGGGCTAACGGCTCGATGGGCAACGCCAAATGGACCGGCGTACGCCTCAAGGATGTGCTCGAACAGGCCGGGGTGAAGGCCGGTGCCGTGCAGGTGCGCTTCGACGGCCTCGACGCGCCGGTGGTCGACGACGCGCCCGACTTCAAGAAATCGCTCGATCTCGATCACGCAAGCAATGGCGAGGTGATGATCGCCTACGCGATGAATGGCGAGCAATTGCCGCTGCTTAACGGCTTCCCGCTCCGGCTCGTGGTGCCGGGCTGGTACTCGACTTATTGGGTGAAGATGCTGTCCGACATCGAGGTGCTGGACAAGCCCGACGAACAATATTGGATGAAGACCGCCTATCGCATCCCCGATGTGCCGGGCGCTAACATCAAGCCCGGCCAGACCGGCTTCAAGACAGTGCCGATCAACAGGATGGTGCCGCGCTCGTTCGTCACCAATCTGCAGGACGGCGCCAGGGTGGCGGCCGGAACGCCGGTGGCCATCCGCGGCATCGCCTTCGGCGGCGATTGTGGGGTGAAGACGGTCGAGGTCTCTGGAGACGGCGGAGCGACGTGGGTCCCGGCGCAACTCGGGGCGGACGAGGGCCCCTACAGCTTCCGCCGCTTCGACGGCAGCCTGCCGGCGCTTGCTGCCGGGACCCATACGGTCAAGGTCCGCTGCACAAACACCAAGGGCGTCGCGCAAGGCATGGACCGGGTCTGGAACGCCAACGGCTTCATGCAGAACGGCATCGAGACCGTGTCCTTCCAGGCCACTTGAGGAGAACAGCCATGAACACGATCCGCCCTGCGGCCCTCATCACCGCGCTCATCCTGTCTCCCTTGGTGGCGCTCGCGGCGCCTGCTCCCGAGCCGATGCGCTTCAGCTCGCAATCGATCGAATTTCCGACGTCCGACCGGATCTTTCCGGACGGGCCGGGAGCCGAGGCGGTCAATAACAATTGCCTCGCCTGCCACTCGGCCGGGATGGTGCTGACCCAGCCCAAGCTCACGAAGGCGCAGTGGACCGAGACCGTGAACAAGATGGTCCACGTCTACAAAGCGCCGGTCGATCAGGCCGATGTGCAGACCATCGTCGACTACCTCACGGCGTTGAAGCCCACGCCCTGAACCCTCGAATCCCGAGGCCGCCGTGCTTTTTTCGTCGGCCTCGGGGAATAGACCGCCCTCGCTGGCATCTCCCTAAGGCGATGCACGGCCTGACCGGTCCCGCACGACGCAATCCGATTTCGAACTCGCCCGCACGGCCGGCCCCAGGCCGCCGAACGAGGGCGCATGCCCGAGAGACACGCTTCATGACTGACGTCCGCACCAGCCTCCGCGCCCTCCTCGCCGGAGCTGCCTTGCTCCTCACCCAGAACCAACCTGGATTCGCCGCCGGCTTCGACGGCGCAATCAAGAACAACGCGCTCGCCCTGAACGCCGCCGGCACGGTCGCCGCGGTGTCGAACAGCGAGGAGAGCGCCGTCATCGTCTACGACGTCGCCAAGGGCACGGTGCTGCGCCGCCTCGACGGCTTCGTCACGCCGCGCAACATCGTGTTCGCGCCGGACGGCGCCCGCTTCTACGTCTCCGACAGCGGCACGGGCCGGATCACGGTCTACGAGACCGGCACCGGCAAAGAAGCCGGCGTTCTTGCCGCGGGCCCCGGTGCGTTCGGCACGGTGCTCTCGGCCGACGGGACAAAGCTCTACGTCAACAACGAGGCCGCGAGCACGCTGACCGTGTTCGACACCAAGACCATGCTCGCAGACGCCGTGATCCCCGGCTTCGCTCAGCCGCGCCAGGGCGTGAAGCTGTCGCCGGACGGCAAGACCGTGTTCGTGACGAACTTCCTCGGCGACAAGATCACGTTGGTCGACACCGCCACCAACAAGATCACCGGCGAGATCGTCGGGTTCGAAAAGCTGCGCGCCATCTCGATCACCAAGGACGGCAAGACGCTGTTTGCCGCCAACAGCGGCCGCAACACCATCGGCGTGGTCGATGTCGCCGCCCGCAAGGTCACCTCTGAAGTCGCGGTGGGCAAGGACCCCTACGGGGCCGCGCTGACCCCGGACGGGCGCTTCGTCTATTCGGGCAACCTCAAGGACAACTCCTTGTCGGTGATCGACACCGGCAGCCTCAAGGTCGTCGCCACGGTGACCGGGCTGAACGAGCCGCGCCAGGCGATCGCGTTCTCGGCCGACAACGCCCACGCGTACGTCCTCAACCGCGACCTCAGCGTGGCCGTGGTCGACCGCGCGAAGAACGCGGTGGTTTCGACGATGAAGCCGTGAAGCGTCGCGCGCCGGGTGCCTTTCGGCGCCCGGCGCGTTCTCGATCTCGACACGTCGCGAACGCAGGACAAAGACCCCATGCTCGGCCTGTTCCAGCGCAAGGACCGCCTCATCGTCCACGGAAAGGCGCCCTACAACGCCGAGCCGCCGCTCGATCGCCTGCGGGCCGCCTTCCTGACTGATCAAGCCGACTTCTACGTCCGCAGCCACGGCGACATCCCGGACCTCGACGCCGACGGCTACCGCCTGACCGTCGACGGAATGGTCGCGACGCCCCTCGACCTCTCCCTCGCCGATCTCAAAGAACGCTTCGCGCCCGTCACCGTCACGGCGGTGATGCAATGCGCCGGCAACCGCCGGGCCGACATGCTGGCCGTGGCGCCGGTCTCCGGCGACCCGTGGGCGCCCGGTGCCATCGGTAATGCGGAATGGACCGGCGTGCGGCTCGCCGACGTGCTGCGCGAGGCCGGCATCGATGCGGATGATGAGCGCCACGTCGCCTTCGAGAGCCACGACCGGATCGCGGACACGGACACGCGCTTCGGTGCCTCGATCCCGCTCGCCAAGGCGCTGGCCCCCGAGACGCTGCTCGCTTTCGCGATGAACGGCGAGCCTCTCGCCCCCGAGCACGGCCATCCGTTGCGCGTGGTCGTTCCGGGATTTGCCGGTATCCGCAGCCCGAAGTGGCTCGCCCGCATCTCGGTTCAGGACCGGCCTTCCGACAACCCGATGCAGGCCGACGACTACAAGCTGTTTCCGCCCAACGTGACGGCCGGGACCGCCGACCCGGCCCACGGCATGACCATCGAGGCGATGCCGTTGAACAGCGCGATCTGCGAGCCCGCCCGCGGCGCGGCGTTGAAGGCCGGCCGGCACGCGATCCGCGGCTACGCCATCGCCAGCGACCGCGCGGTCGCCCGCGTCGACGTCTCGACGGATGGCGGCCGCAGCTGGGCGCAGGCCCGGATCGAGCGCGATGCCGACGCGCCCTACGCCTGGACGTTCTGGGAGATCGAGCGCGAGCTGACCACCGGCGAGCACGAGCTCGCGGTGCGGGCCTGGGATTCCGCCGGCCAGACCCAGCCGGCCGCCCCCGACGACACCTGGAACTACAAGGGCTACCTCAGCGCCGCCTGGCACCGGGTGCGAGTGACGGTGGCCTGACCCTCACGCCCAGAGCAGTGCGGTGGCCGCGAGACCCGAGATCGCGATGAGCAGGGCCGCAATCCCGACGGTGAGGAGGCGCGGCATCATCGGGATCTCGGCATGGGTGAGCCGTGCCCGGATCGCCCGGTCCCGCCACACGGCACCGGCGAACGAGGCAAGCGCGCAGGCGATCAAGGTCAGCGACAGCACCTTCAGCGGCCAGACCGCGAGCACCTCCCGGAGGAAGCGCTGCGCGGCGAGGCCGACGCCGAGGAACGCGAGCCCGGTGCGAAGCCACGCCACGAAGGTGCGTTCGGCCGCCAGAACCGTCCGATCCTCGGCGAGCCTCACCCGCGGGTCGTCGGGGGGCACGGGTTTCGCGGGCTCGCTCATCCGGCATTCGCTGCCGCGATCAGGTGAAGCAGCGCGTCGGCGGCCCGGCTGCGGTAGCGCTCCTTGTGGCGCAGCACCCGGAACGGCCGGCTCGGCAAGTCGAACGCCGCCCGCACCAGGGTCCCGGCCCGAAGCGATGCGGCGACCACGGTTTCGGACAGTACGGCGGCCCCGCCCCCGGCCTCGACGGCAGCGCGGACCGCCTCGTTAGAGGGCAGTTCGAGCGTGACCCGAAGCTGGGCGGCTGCGAGGCCGGCCGCACCCAGGGCCGCCTCGAAGGCCGAGCGGGTTCCCGATCCCGCCTCGCGCAGCACCCAATCGACCCCGGCGAGGTTTTCGGGTTCGAGGTCGGTCGCCTCGGCGAAGGCATGGCCAGGGGCGACGACGAGGACCAGTTGGTCCTGGGCGATGGTCGTACTTGCGAGCGTCGGATCGTCCAGCGCCCCCTCAACAAAGCCGAGTTCGGCCTGCCCCGCGCGCACCGCATCGGCGGCCTCGGTGGTGTTGCCCACCCCCAACCGGATGGCAATCTCGGGGTAGGCCCGGCGGAAGGCGACGAGGTGGCGCGGCAGCCAGTCGCTGGCGATGGTCTGGCTGGCGTAGAGGGCCAGCGTCCCGCGTCGCATGCCGCTGAGGTCGGCGAGCACCAGTTCGGCAGCTTCGGCACGGGCGAGCACGGCGCGGGCCTCGACGAGGAACACGCGCCCCGCCTCGGTCAGCTCGATCCCGCGGCCGACCCGGTGGAACAGCTTGGTCGCGTGCCGCCCCTCGATATTGGCGATCGCCGCGCTGACCGCCGACTGCACGAGGTTCAACGCCTCGGCAGCCCGGGTCACGTGCTGCCGCTCGGCCACCGCCACGAAGATGCGGAGCTGGTCGAGGGTCACGGCTGGCGGGCGGCTGCGACGAACAGATCTCCGATCGTCCGGTAACCGGCATCCGAGGGGTGCAGGTCGTGGCCGGGCGTGCAGAACAGCGTCAGCGCACAGAGCCGGGCGACGGGATTGCCAGTCCGGTTGAAGGTGGGAAAGACGAGGACCGTGCGGGCGCCGGCATCGGCGGCGGCGGCTATGATCACGCGGTTGAGGTCCTCAACGAAGCGGTCGCCCCCCTGATCCGCGGCGGCGAGCCAGTTGTAGTAGGTCCCGACGAGGATGCGCGCCCTGGGCGCCGCCTCCCGCAACTGCCCGAGGATGAGCTTGAGGTTGGCCTCGGTTCCCTTGAGCGCCGTCGGCCAGCGGGTCGCAATGCAATCGGCACCCTGGTCGGCGCAGGCCGTCTGGACGGCGCGCAGGTCGTTGATGCCGATGTCGAGGGTGATCGTACCCACGCCTTCAGGATGAGCGCCGAGATACGCGGTCGCCGCAGCGAGCTGGGCCCCCTGGTAGGGGATGTGCAGGGGCAGCGGTGTGGTGCCGAAGGGCTTCCCGGTGGTGGCGAAGCCGCAGGGACCGGCGATGAACGAGGTCGTCGATTCGCCGGGGCAGCCGAGATTGACCACTGTCAGGCCGGCCGCGGATCGCTTCAGATCGGCGGCGAGAATGTCGACGTAGCCGGTGTCGAAGCTCTCGGGCCGCACCGCACCGTTCGCGATTTGACCCTTCAGCTTGTCGATCTGCAGGCCGTAGGCCAGCGAGTCTCCAAGCGCGAGGTAGGTCGGGGCCGGCTCGGCCACGACCGACGTCGGCCCCCCGAGCCCCACAAGAAGGCAGAACAATGCGCCCGCCAAGCCACGGACGCGGTGTCGTCGAACGGCGGTCTTCATCGTGTCCCCCTATGTCCCGATCCTATCGCCGGTCCGGCGCGAGGCCGCGCACCTGCGCGTCGACGGCCTGGGCGACCGTCAACAGCCGCGCCTCGTCGGTGCGGCCGGTGACGACGTAGGACATGCCGCCATCGACCCACGAGAAGGCGGCGACGTCGCCCTCGCGGGCGAAGCGGAAGAGCGTGCGCCCGTCGCCGTCACCGACGCGGCTGTAGAGCGTCAGCCGGGTTCCGCGGTCGTCGTCGTACATCAGCATCGCGGCGGATTCGGAACCCGCCGGTAGCAGCCGGCCACCCATCAGGCGGAAGCCGTACGCCGTGAGGTCGGGGGTGGTTACGGCGTGGCCGAGGCGCTTGGAGAGCCACGCGACGAGATGGGGCTTTTCGTCTGCGCGCACCTCGACCGGATGCACCGCCTCGACCACGAAGGTGCGGAAGGCTGCGACCGCGTCCTGCGTCGCCGGTGCCTCCACCACCATCGCCGTCGCGGGCCCGCCGTGCAGGGCATAGCCGACCCAGCCGCCGGCACCGCCGAGTGCGAGGCAGAGCACGGCTGCCGCCGCCATGGGAAACCACCCCACGCCGACGAGCCGATGTCGCGGGCGGATATTGGCCACCCGGAGCCGCGCCGGGATCGCCTCCTCGGCGATCGGCGCGAGGCGGGCACGCAGGCGCTCGCGCAGGGCGCGATCCGCCGAGATCTCGGCCGCACGTGCGGGGTTGCCGGCGAGCCATGCCTCGACCAGCGCTTGCCGCTCCGGTTCGAGACGACCGTCGATCAGGCCGTGCAGGTCGTCCTCGCCGACCGGGCGTGGATCCCCGCTCATTTCACCCTCCTCAAGAGGCCAGTCCGGCCAGTTTCCAGGAAACTTCGCATCCGTGTCCGCGCCCGGCTCAACCGCGACATCACCGTGCCCAGCGGTACCCCAAGCACCTGGGCCGCCTCGGCATAAGACAGATCCTCCACCGCAACGAGCAGCAGCACCGAGCGCTGATCCTCGGGCAGGGTATCGAGCCCGACGAGTACGTCGCGGGCCCCCATCGAGGCCTCCGGGTCAGCGCCCGGATCGGGCACCAAATCGAGTGCTTCCGCGCCAACATCGACGCCGCGTCGGCCCCGGCGCCGGACGGCGCCGAGGAACAGGTTGCGCTCGATCGTGAACAGCCACGCCCGCAGGTCGCCGTCGCGGCGGCGCCCGGACCAGGCGGACAATGCCCGCTCCAGCGTGTCCTGGACGAGGTCGTCGGCTGCCTCGCGGTCCCGCAACAGCGCGACGGCGTAGCGCCGCAACGCCGGGATCTGCGGTTCGATGAGGGCGGCGATCTCGTCCAACGACGTTTCCCGGTCAGAGGGGGCCGAGCCCGGCATTCAGCGATTATGGCTTGGCGATGTGCCACGCGCCGTTGAGGAATCCGTCGCCGGTGATGTCGCCCGGCTTGGTGTCCTTGGCGAATGTGTAGAGCGGCTTGCCCTTGTAGGCCCACTGCATCGTGCCGTCGTCCCGTGTCACCATCGTCCAGTCGCCACTGGCAGCCGAGCCGGAGGCGGCCATCAGTGCCGGCCAGTTGGCGGCGCAGGGGCCGTTGCACATCGACTTGCCGCCCATGTCCTTGTCGAAGGTGTATAGGGTCATGCTCTTGGAATCGACGAGCGCCGGCCCCTTGGCGGTCTCGGCGGTCATGGCGGGCGCGGTCATGGCGGGCGCGGCCTGGGCGGCCACGGCCGAGAAGGCGAAGGCCGCAAAGGCGGCGCGGATCAGCATGGTGCGCATGAGTGAGGTCTCCGGCGGTCGACCATGACCGCATTGGGAGAGATGCCGAACGGGCGCGTCTATTCCACTGACATTTGGAAAAGATCGATCACATCGGCAGGGCCGCCAATTCGTCCCCGGCCATGGAATAAAACCGTTTCCCCGGCATCTCTCCCCTCGACAACGAACAGGGAGGACGGCTCATGCGCGGAGCATTGGGATTTGCGCTCACGGCCGCCGTGATGGCCGGCGGCCTCGTCGGGGGCCGGATGATGATGCCCCCGACGCTGGCCGCCGCCGAGCCGCCGGCCGTCGTCTCCGCGTCCTTCGACGCGATGATGGCGCAGTCGATGACGCGGATGCATGACGACATGATGGTCCCGCCCTCGGGCGATCCGGACCGCGACTTCGCCGCGATGATGATCCCCCACCACGACGGCGCGATCGCGATGGCCCAGGCAGAGCTGCTCTACGGCAAGGATCCGGTCCTGCGCCGCCTCGCGCAGGGGATCATCGTCGAACAGGGCCAGGAGATCGCAGTGATGCGACGGGCGCTCGCCGATCTCCCTCCCGCGCCGGAATCGTCCGCCGCAGCCACCCACCTTCACCACCATGGCACGGCCCCTGCCGCCGAGATGCCTTCGGAGATCTGCCGATGAAGACCGCCCTGACCGTCCTCGCCCTCGCGTTGCTCTCCGGCTCGGCTCTCGCCGGGCAGGCCCCGGGCGCAGCCTCCGCACCGGACGTGCCGGTCAGCGGCAGGGACCGGTTCTACACCTCGGACCAGTTCTCCAACACGGTCTCGGTGGTCGATCCCGCCGCCAACGTCCTGCTCGGCGTGATCCGGCTCGGCGACCCGACGCCGATGAACCTGAGCCCGCTCTATCGCGGGCAGCTTCTGGTCCACGGCATGGGCTTCTCGCCCGACCACAGGACCTTGCTCGCGGTCTCGATCGGCTCGAACTCCGTGAGCTTCATCGACACGGCGACCAACACGGTCCGCCACACCGCCTATGTCGGGCGCGCGCCGCACGAGGCCTTCTTCACGCCGGACGGCCGGGAGGTCTGGGTGAGCGTGCGCGGCGAGGACTACATCGCCGTACTCGATGCCGCGACCGCCAAGGAGACGCGCCGGATCACCGTGCCGAACGGGCCCGGCATGACGATCTTCTCGCCGGACGGCGCCTACGGCTATGTCTGCTCCAGCTTCAGCCCCGAGACGGTGGTGATCGACACGAAGACCCACACCATCGTCGGGCGCGTGAAGCAGGAGAGCCCGTTCTGCCCCGACATCGCCGCGACACCGGACGGCAAGCAGGTGTGGTTGACCCTCAAGGATGTCGGCAGGACCCAGGTGTTTTCGGCGCGTCCGCCCTTCGCGCCTCTGAAGACCATCGAGACCGGGCCGATCACCAACCACGTCAACATCGTCTCGACCAAGGCCGGCCAGTTCGCCTACGTGACGATCGGCGGCCTGAACCAGGTCAAGGTGTTCCGCACCGAGGACTTCACCCAGGTCGCCACCATCCCGACCGGCGCCCTGCCGCACGGGCTCTGGCCCTCGGGCGACGGCAGCCGCGTCTATGTCGGCCTGGAGAACGCCGACAAGGCGGCGGTGATCGACACCGCATCGAACACCGTGATCGCCGAGGTGCCGATCGGCCAGGGACCGCAGGGCGTGGCCTACGTCCCGAACGCCGTGCCGGAGGGGGACGGAAAGCAGAACCTCCAGCCGCTGGGCGCCGCCGGCAAGACCAGCGTGCTGACGCTCGCGGGCACCGATGGCAAGCCGGCGACGCAAGTGACCCTCTTCGACCAAGGCGTGTTGCAGACGCTGCAGGCCGCGGTCACGGGACTACCCGCGAAGATGCCGTTCGTGCTGGCGCTGGCCGCCGATCCGAAGGGGGCCGCCGGCCTGGAGCCGCTCGCCGCCTTCATGACCAACCCGGCCGGCGCGGCCATCGTCAACGCGATCGGCCCGATCCGCCAGATCACCCGCACGGATGCCGGCGCGAGCCGGCGCTACCTCGTGGTGGTCTCAGGCAAGCCCGGTGAACTCGGAGGCGTCTTCCAGATGCAGACTGTGGATTGAACGGGCGGCCTCACGAGCGCGGGAAGCGGGAATCCGAGAGCATGCGTTCGCAGCGCGCGTCCGGCTGCGACGTCTGCTTTCGAGGCCGCCATTGGCTTGCTTCTATGACCGAGTAGGGTCGGAAGCGGAAGCCTGCGCCCCCCTCCAAGCGGACATATCTCTTGAGTTTCGCCGAGTCGGCACACCGATACAGCGCTACGAAACGCCGCCACCGAAGGCCGATGGAACGATCGGGCATCGGACCTGTTGGTGACGCGTAGACCATGGGTACCTCCATGAGCATCGGCACGCGCGTATTCCGCTTCGTCCTCGGGGCCGTCCTGATGGGATTGGTCTTGATGGGAGTGGGGCTTTTCAGCCCCGGCCTGAGCTGGGCTGTCATCGGTACTGGTGCGGGCGTGTTTGGCCTGATGACCGCCTTCTATGAAGTACTCAATGCAATCCCGGTAATTCGGCACGTTGTTAACGGAACTCTCGTTAGCCTTGCAGATGTTTTAGCCGCAATACTGTTCGGCGTTTTTGCATGGTTTCAGGGATTTGATTTTGGTTCTGCTTTTTTTCTTTTCATCGTAGCCAGCATTCTTGTGTACATAATTTATGTGTTTAACACTAGAACTGACTCTTTTGCGTAAAAATCCGATCAGAACTTCTCTATTAGTCGCTCTCACGATTTTGAATCGTGAGTATTATTTAATTTTACTTACAAACTGTCAGCTTTAGATCCGCAGTGCATAATAACTAAATGGTTTGTCAGTTTAAAGACAGCGACGTCGAAGACATGATTTCATATATCGAGAAATTTGTTGCCGACCACGTTTAGCCTCACGGACTTTCTAACGGCGCGAAATTTCCTTTAGAACAAAGCTTGCCTCATCAAATATGCTGAGCATCTTCCGATCGTTTGTCATGATGCCGTCGAAATATGTTCCATAGGCTGCAAAGTTCACATCGACCATATCGTTTCTTACCCGCTCTGGCTTGGTTTGCAGCTGTCCTCCACCTTCAACCCACCGGAGGACGAGGATAACCGAGCAAAGGGCAAAGCGGAAAATGAAGGTGTTGGGCATTTCATTGCCAGATGGCAGGCGAATGCCATGCGGATGCTCTTTCATGAGATCCGTCGTCATCAGTAATGTCGTTCTGAGTATTTTCTGTATGATTGAGGCTGTATATTCGTTGCCAGTACGTATCACTTCAACTTCTGCCTTGATAAATACCTCCCGTACGACATCTCGGAACGTCTCCTGAAGTGTCGAGGCGTCACGGAGCATCTGACCTTGCCCCCTGTTTGCCCTCGTTCATAACCAGAGTCCGTTCTGGTTGTGATCCTGTCCGGACCGGGTTGCAAACGCGTTCGGGGTGAGCCCGCCGAGGCTCGTGTGAGGCGGCAGGTGTTGTAGTCCACCCGCCACGCCCCAATGATGGTCCGAGCCGCCGGCAGGCTGCGGAATAGATGCTCGTTCAGGCATTCGTCGCGCAAGCGGCCGTTGAAGCTTTCGACGAAGCCGTTCTGCTGCGGCTTGCCGGGCGCTATGTAGTGCCACGCGACCGCACGCTCCTCCTGCCAGCGTAGGATGGCGTGCGAGGTCAGTTCGGTGCCGTTGTCCGAGACGATCATCAGCGGCTTGCCGCGGAACGCGATGATCCGGTCGAGTTCCCGAGAGACGCGACGGCCCGACAGCGAGGTGTCGACGATCAGCGCCAAACACTCACGCGTGCAGTCGTCGACCACGACCAGGATGCGGAAGCGCCGCCCGTCGTCCAGCGTGTCGGAGACAAAGTCGAGGCTCCAGCGCTGATTCGGCTCCTGCGGCACGGCGGCCGGAGCCCGCGTGCCCAGTGCCCGTTTGCGGCCGCCGCGCCTGCGCACCGACAGCCGCTCCTCCCTGTAGAGCCGGAAGAGCTTCTTGTGATTCAGTGCAAGGCCCTCCCGCCGCAACAGGATCAGAAGCCGCCTGTAGCCGAACCGGCGACGCTCGCCGGCCAGGCTGCGCAGGCGCGCCCGCACAATCGCCTCGTCACCGCGGGTCGAGACATAGCGATACGTCTTCGGCTCCAGGCCGATCAGCCCGCAGGCACGCCGCTGCGAGTAGCTCTTCTCCTCAATCGCCCAGGTCACGGCCGTTCTCCGTGCGCCGGGCGTCAGAAGTTTTTTCCCAGCGCCTCACGCAGCGTCGCCACGTCGAGCATCGCTTCGGCCAGGAGCTTCTTGAGCTTGCGGTTCTCCTCGTCGAGCGCCTTCAGCCGCCGCGCGTCCGACACCTCCATGCCACCGAAGCGCGAGCGCCACGTGTAGAACGTCGCGTCGCTGATCCCGTGACGGCGGCAGATCTCAGCCACCGCCAGCCCAAGCTGCTGCTCCTTCAGGATGCCGATGATCTGCTCCTCGCTGAACCGGCTCTTCTTCATCGTCCGTCTCCTGTTCGACGGACCCTAGTTTCAGAACGAGGGCGTTTCAGGGGGCAAGGTCACAAGGCGCTTGGATCAGCTCCGCGATCCGCAGATCACATTCGGCAATCACGGCGCGCTCGTAATCGCCAAAAACGCCCTGAGACAGAAACTCCGTCCGGACATCGTTCAAGGCTTTCACAGGATTGCGCCGCTCCATGCTGGTGAGGGCTGCCGTCAGTCTCACCATCTGCCGGGCGGTCTTGGCTGGGGTGCTTAGCTGCATGGTCTAGAACACCCGCGAGCTGCCGGTGACGACGCCCCACACCTGAAAGTCCGCCTCGGCGGGCACCTCGATGTCGGGGAAGGCGGGGTTCTCCGGATGCAGGACGATCCGGTCGTCCCGGACCTGGTAGGTCTTGAGCGTGAAATCCCCGTTGAGGCAGGCGACGACGATCCGGCCGTGCCGGGCCTCAACGGCTTTGTTGACCACGGCGATGTCGCCATGGTGCAGGCCGACGCCGATCATGCTGTCCCCGTGGACGCGCACCAGGAACACGGACGACAGGCCGATGCCGTGCAGCTCGTTGAGATCGAGCGGCCTGTCCAGGCTGTCCTCGGCCGGGGAGGGGAAGCCGCAGGCCACGGAGGCGGTCACAAGCGGCGCAGAAGCGATCAGGCGGGCTTCGCCCGACAGGAAGGCCCCAATACCGCTCATGTTGCCGCCACGGGCCTCAGCGGCCCGTCTGGCGGCGAGGGCGATGTCTACCGGTAGGCGCACGACGGTGGTACGCTCGCCCCTGGGGCGTCCGGCATTGGGGCGCGGGCCGCCGCGTCGGTTGATGGTCGGCATGGCCGCGTCTTTCGTTTGGTTTCTGTTACAGAAATCAAACAGCGGAATGCGCTGCGCCGCAATCCTGTTCCGGCTGTCAATGCCCAAGCTTCAGGCAGGGGTGTGGTTTTCGGGGATAACGGCGTTTTGTACGGAAGAGACTTCTGGTGAATAGGCATCAGGCTTAGAATAGCAACATGACCCTGACACTGTTCGCCTCAGAAGTTGCCCGCTTCTTTGCTAGCTCGGAACCGGAGGTTTTGTGTGTAACTGGCAAGTGGGGCGTGGGAAAAACCTACGGCTGGAACAGCAATCTTCACTTAGCTCAAACAGCTAAGAAAGTTACTTTACATAAATATGCCTACGTATCGCTATTCGGTCGCAACTCACTTAATGATGTCCGGAGCGCGATCGTAGAACAGACGGTGGACAGCCGCGTTCCGGGTAAAGTCCCCGATCTCTCATCTCTGGAAACGACCCTTTCGAGCCTGACAAATCTAACCCGGAACGCCGGTATAATAGGCCGGATTATTCCTCAGGCTAAAAAGTACATCGAGAGCAGTCAGCGCCTTCTATTCGTCCTCACAAGGGAGCAGATTGTATGTCTGGATGACTTGGAGCGGGCCGGATCGGGCCTAGGCACTAAGGACATAATTGGTATGGTTTCCCAGCTGCGTGAAGAGAAACGCTGCAAGGTTGTCATCCTGCTCAACGAAGAGATGCTGAGCGAAGGCAATAAATCTGATTTTCAGGCACAGCTCGAAAAAGTAGCCGACACTGTTTTAAAGTTCGAGCCTTCGCCTACGGAAGCAGCCGAGTTTGGCCTTAAGCAGGGCATGCCATATTACGAATATCTCAAAGAGAATTGCACAAAACTCAAAATCCTGAATATTCGCGTCATAAAAAGAGCGGAAAAGTTCGCCGAGCGCCTGAACACCATTTTACATGGTCTCGATGCGAGGGTGCTCAAACAGGCAGTTCACACGGCGACAATCGCCTGCCTTTCCAAATTCCAGCCCGAAAACACCCCAAGCTTGGATGAAATACGTCAATTCAACAGCTACGAAACGCTTGCGGCAAGAATGGGTTCAACAGACAGTAAAATATCGCCGTCATTCATGCTCTTACGGGACTATGAATATAACAACACAGATGAGTTTGACGAAGCTGTCATTAGCGGTGTCGAAAACGGCTTTTTCGATGAACATTTAGTCCAGTCGAAGGGCCAGCTGGTCAATCAGAACTTAGCTGCATCTGATAAAACAACGTGCCATAAATCCGCATGGGACATCTATTATAATTCGTTTGAGGATGACGGCATAGAAATCGTCGCCAGCCTTGAGCAATCACTTTTGAACAATATCAGCGTCATCGATCCGCCCAATATAAATAGCATTGTGCGACTACTAAAATCGATTGGAGAGAATGCCAAGGCAGGGGAGCTGCTGACTTATTACGTGTCGAACAAATCAGGTGGCAAGGAGTTTTGGGACTTAACCAACTTTCATCTAGGGTTTGGGGGATGGGACGCTGATCTTGTCAGCGCATTTAAAACGAAATTCGATAGTTTTCCAATTACGGTTGACCCCTACTCTCTGCTTGAGAAGTTCGCCGAGCGTGAGGCTTGGAATACAGCCGACGAAGAAGTTCTTGCCAAACTGACGCCCGATGACTTTTACACAATTTTCAAGACGCTTCGAGGCACGCAACTCAGGACAGCGATTTCAGGGGCTCTCTTCTTTCGGAGGGTCAGCAACCCCACTCCGCATATGCAGACGATCAACGCAAATGTTCAGAGTGCTTTGGATCGCATAGCGCAGGAAAACCCTGTGAATGCTCGCCGCGTACAGATGTATCTGTCCTAGAACGAGGAGGGCGGTAGCTCACTCAAAATCGTCCGTACCGATGTCGCGGTAGCCGCTCAACACTCTGACCAACTCGATGCCATCCTTGGCGGGCAGGTAATACAGGACGTAATTGCCAACCGGGAAGCTGCGCAGCGCGTCGGCAAGCTCGGGCCGAGCCCGGCCCGCGCCGGGATTGTCGGACAGCATGTTCAGCGCCCGGTCAATCCGGTCAAGCATGCTGTCGGCCGCCGCTTCGTTGTCGTCGGCGATGTAGTCCCAGACATCGAGGAGGTCGAGCCGGGCGCGGGGCCGCCGGACGATGTTAGCCACGCGTCGGGACTTTACTGGCACCGCCGCGCCGGGCTCGCGCCTCGGCTTTGACAGCCGCCATGTCGTGCGGTTCCGCCGGGCCGCTGTCGAGCCCTTCCCGGATTTCCTTCCGCAGGGCCTCCAGCTTGGCGGCCCGCATCTGTTCGCGCTCTTCCATCAACCGCAAACCGTCGCGCATGACCTCGCTGGCGGAGGCATAGCGCCCGCTGTTCACCAGCCCCCGCACGAACTGCTCGTAATGCTCTCCCAGCGTGTAGCTCGAAGCCATTGCCTTCCTCCTTTATGCTGCAAAGTATCATTTTATGATATTTGCGCCAAAGGATTTCTGACGTGCGACGCGCAAGGGATCACCACATCCGGGCGGCGATCTCACGTTCCTCAGCTCCCATGGCGTCGGCGTAAATCGCCGTGGTGGCGATATCGGCGTGGCCGAGCCAGCGTTGCAGCAGGTTGAGGGGCACGCCCGGGCGCAGAGCGTGGACACCGAACCCGTGCCGTAGACCCTTGGGGGATGCGTGCGGGCCGCTGATCCCGGCCGCCGCCATGATCGCCTTGACGTAGCGCCACGCCGTCGTGCGGCCCCACGGCCAAAGCCGCCCGGCCGGGGATAGCAAGCGGCCGAGCTGGGCCAGCACTTCATCGGGCACTGGCACCTCGCGAACCTCAGGTCGGCCGCGCTTCTTCAGGGATCGGATTGCTACGCTGCCGGCAGGATCGAGGTCGCCAGCAACCACGTCCAGCGCCTCGGAGAGCCGGCAGCCGGTCCATGCCAGCAGATGGCAGAACGCACGCAGCTCCGGCGCAGCCAGGTCGGCTGCCGCGAGGAAGCGGCGGCGTTCGTCGGGGTTGAGATACTTGCGGAGGCCTCGGGCGGTGTGGAGCCGCCAGCTGGTCGGGCGTGGGTAGGGCATCGGATCAGGCTTTCATCAGGGCCTGACATGCCGCGCAGGCCTGTCGCGGTCGGCCTGAACCCGTTTTCCCCATTCTGTTCCAGCGCCGAGCGCAAGCGGATCGAGGTGGCGAGATGCTCAAGCTTCTGGGATGTCAGTATCAGAGTGAGGACCGGACTGAAGGCAGGGCGGTCGCCAACTTCGCGTTTCCATCCCGAACCGACTTCGAACGGCGGCCGACAAATGTCCGTTTTGGAGAAACCCTGACGAACTTCAGCATGCCCGGCATGGATCGAAAGCAGGCAATTAAGCCGGTCGCGCGGACTAGGGCTTGTGGAATTGTCCGAAAAATACGTCATTATTCGGATAAAAATTCTGATATCCAAATCATATCAATATTCAGCGGTCGCGTCCTCTCTCGTGGGCTCTCACGTGCTCCTCCCGTCGTTGATTTCCGCGCGATATGGGCTCAACGGTGTCTCTTTCTGCAATCCGCTCAGAGGCTCGGATTTCGGCTCGACCAAAGGTCCGCCCCTGTTCCAGATGCTCCGCGACGCGCCTGCGGGCCGCGTCCAGCATAATCTGCCGCGCTCGCTCGTCTTGCGGGAACCGTGTCTTCAACGCGCGCTCCAGCACCGCAACATGTGAATGCGCTGCGGCCAGCGCCGGATCGCGAACGGCCTCTCGCCGGTGCAGCGAACGAAACCGCTCCGCCGTAACCACCCGAGGGTTGCGCGTCCCGTCCTGCCGTTGAACGTTGGTTGCGCCGGTGCGGACGTCGATGGTTCTGACGTCGACATCGGGATCCGACCGCCGCGATGGCCCCGTTGTTTTTGTCGCCGATGCAGCCTTGAGATCGGGCACGGCGTGAGCCGGCTCACGCACTTGCTGGCCTCGATCGGCAAGACGTTTTCGCAAGGTCGCATGGTCGAGGTCCGCCGGCTCGTAGCCGTGGACGGTGAGCCCACGCGCTGCGGCCTCCAGCCAGGTCTCCCGCCGGAACTCCACAGGACCGCGCACGCTGACCGCCTCCCAGCCGCGATGCTCCGCGACGGCAACCATGTCACGAACGATCCCCGGTGCCCCGTTCCGGGTCGAGAGCCGATCGCCCGCATCCTTGAAGGCGAGGTATTCCCCCTTTCGATCGGTGTAGATGCGAGCGCGAATCACTTCATCGTCGGGGCCGGCCTTCGCCACGACCACGTAATACTTGCGCTGGATGTGATCGGGAAAGCCGTTCCGATCCTCCTGCTCGCGTCCGGGGCTTGCCGGGGTTTGGCGCGTCTGCCGGCGCTGAGCCGAGGTGCTCGCGATCCTGGCGCCACGCTCCATCGTGAACTCGACAGCGTCGTCCGTCATGCGGTCAGGGTCCTTCCATTCAGGCAGCCGCGGGTCGCGCGAGGGCGCCATCGATCAGTCCCCGCGCGAAGGCTTCGAGATCCGCGTCGGACAGGTGCTCGCGTTCGATCGCGACCTCGGTGAAGTCGATCGTCAGGGCCTCCACGGGGATCTGATCGGGATCGAGGATCTCCTCGTCCGTGACCGGCCGCATCCGGATCGTGGCCGAGAGCTCGGCTACCGTCGCCGAGAGCTGGCGCACCTGTCGATGGAGATGGATCATCTCGGGAGCCGAGCCGGAGACGAAGGGCTTCACGTCCGGGGGCGCCAGGAGGCGCGCCGTGAAGGCCGCGTCGACATGATACACGACCTTCTCGGCCCGGATCGGGGCGAGGCCGCCCATCAGGATGAACGCCGTTCCCTCGTCGGCGAGCTTGAGCTCCTGCGGCAACATCAGCGGTCGCGCCTGGTCGGACAGCGTCTCGCTCCGGCCGTGGCGACCGCCCTGCAAACCCCACGGGCGGCTGCGGGTCCGGCCCTCGACGGTATCGACCCCGAACCGGCGCGAGAGCTCCTCGGCGATGTCCTGCTCCTTCGGCCGAAACACGACCTCGACGGCGTGGTTCGTCATCAGCGTCCGGGTCGCGTCGGGTCCGTAGATCGCACGCAGCTGCGAGGGACTCTGGAGGATGGTGAGCAGACGAATGCCGTAGCCGGCGAGGAAGGGGACGGCGTTGGCGAGCACCGCGACGTTTCCCAGCGCCGGAAACTCGTCGAGAAGGAGCAGGAGTTGCCGGCCGGGATCGCGCTCATGCGCGGCCGATCTCGGAAGCTCGCGGGTGTGAAGGTCGATCACCTGCTGGAAGAACAGATTCAGGAGCGGCGCGAGGCGCGCAAGGTTATCCGGCGTCACGGCGAGATAGATCGACATCGGCCGCTTGCCGAGCTGGCGCAGATCGAAGTCGCTCTCGGCGGTCGCGAGATCGATGCGGGGATTGAGCCAGATTTCGAGCGAGGCGGTGACGCTCTTTCGAATCGAGGAGAAGGTGTTGTCGGAGGTCGCAAGAAAATCGTTGAGTGCCGTCACGCAGGATGCGGAGAGTGATGCATCGCTACCCTTCCGCTTCTTGATGATCTCGGAAAAATGCTTCTTCAGATCGGCCTCGGCGGTGAGCTGGCGCAGGATCTCGCCGATCGTGAAGGGTAGCCCCTCGGTCTCGGCGATGTACCCGCCGATGCCGACGAAGGCTGCCCGCGCCGACTTCGCCCAGAACGGATCTTCCACCGCGGTCGCGGGATAGAGCATGGCCGCGACCCGCTGAAGGTCGTCGTAGAGATCGATCGCGGTACGCCGGACGTAGGTGAGGGGGTTGTAGCGGGCCGTGCGTCCGTCCGCATCGAGCGGATCGAGGATGAACACCTCCTGCCCATGCGCGGCCCGGAAGCCGGCGGTGCGCAGAAAATTCTCCTTCTTGATGTCGAGCACCACGACGGATCCTGGCCAGTTCAGCAGGTTCGGGATCACGACCGCGACCCCCTTGCCCGACCGGGTCGGGGCATAGACGACGACATGCTCGGAGCCTGGAAAGGTCAGGAAACGGCCCCCCTTGCGGCCGAGCAGGATCCCCGTGCCGGCGCGCAACCCGGCCCGCTGGACCTCGCGATCGGTCGCGAAGCGGGCGCGCCCGTGCAGCGGACGAGGCCGCGCCCGCACGACGGCGCCGACCCCGAACAGGAACGGGAGCCCGGTCCAGACCAGGCTCAGGCGGACCCAGCGCGCCACCTTCGGCTCGTGACCGTGGAACCAGCCGTACTCGACGACCGCAAGCAGGTGCAGACCGCCATCGTGGCGGCGAAGCCCGAGGAGCATCACGTTCGACGCGATGAACAGATAGAGGAGGACTGCGGCGAAGGCAGCGAGGACGCCGAGGGCGAGCTTAAGCCGCCAATCGACGTTTGGCGTCAGGCTCATAGTAGATCTCCGAGATGCGATAGCGTCCCTCGTAACGGGTCATCTGAACGACGACGTCGACGGTCAGCTTCAGGAGGTCGCGGATATCGTCGCGGGCCAGCTCCCGACCCTCCGCGCTCTCCTTCACCAGAAGGGTCAACTGCTCGAAGGCGAGGCGCGCGGAATCGGCATGGACGGTCGTGATCGAGCCGGGATGGCCGGAATTCACGTTGCGCAGGTAGTAGAAGGCGGTGCCGTCGCGCAGCTCCTGCAGCAGGATGCGGTCGGGGCGCATGCGCAGCGAGGATTCGAGCAACTCGCGCGGACCGATTCGGGCGATGCCGCGTCCGTCCTTGGAATAGAGCAGGCGCACATGGTTCGGGTGCGGAACGGTCAGCTCGGCGGTGTCCTCGATGGTGAGGATGCGTTCCTCGGCCGGGATGCAGGCGAGGAGACCCTTGGCGAGCGTGGTCTTCCCCGAACCCGTCGCGCCCGAGATGATGATGTTGCGCTTGGCGCGCACCGCGAGTTCGAGGAAGGGCCGCCAGGCACCCGCGTCGCGCAAGCGCACGAGTTCCTGCTCCTCCACTGAGAGCGCCCCGGTCGCGGCACGGACCTCCCGGAAAAGATCGAGCCGCTCGAACGCGTCGAGCGTCATCGTCAGCCGGGCGACCTTGCGGATCGTCAGGCTGACCGTCCCCGCCGGGACCGCGGGCGACACGACGACCTGGCAGCGCTCGCCGCCGGGCAACACGGTCGAGACGATCGGATGATCGGGCGCGATGTCCTGGCGCGTGTAGGCCGCGGCCGCGAGTGCGAGGTTGGTCAGGTGCCGACCGGTGAGGGCAGGGGCGTCGTGCCGCGTCCAGCCGTTCGGCCCCTCGGTGAACACCTCCCCGGGCCGGTTCACGACCACCTCGGTCAGTCGCTCATCCGCGAGGTAGGGCCGCAGCGGGTCAAGGTATCGCTCCAGCACCTGCCGCTGCGGCGTCGGTGGCTGAGCGTATGGCTCCCGACCGCCGGGATCCGCCGACAGGGGAGGGGAGGCCGACAGGTCGCTCGTAACGCCCGTCATGGCTTGAACACCGGACGGGCAGGGGCGAGACCGGCCGCGCGATCCAGGATGTCCGTCCGGCTGCCGACCACGCGGAGGGAATAGACCGAGGAGAAGTCGAGGTCGCGGGCGACGAAGATCGAGACGAGCTCGCCCTGGTTCTTATTGAGCGTCGGTGGGATGTTGATCGAGTTCTCGGTCGCGATGGCCGCCGCGGACTGGCTGCCGCTCTGGGCGGTGTTGATCTGCAGCCCGCCCTCGGAGAGCTGCCGTCCGGCGATCTGCCCGGCATCGCCGACGATGGACAGGAGGAGGGCGCCGCCGAACCGCTCGAGGAAGTGGTTATCGATCTCGCCGTCGAAGCCCGCCCGGCCGAGCGCGTCGGTCGCCGGCGACGCGAGGTTCACGACGACGCCGGTCGGGGTCTTCGCCCTGCTCCAGAGCACGAACATCCGCGACGAGCCACGGCGGACGTTGCCGCGGTACTCGCCGACCACCTGGGTGCCCTTCTCCATGAGCACGACGCGGCCGTTGTCGCTCATGACGTCGCGGTTGATCACGCACGACACGAAGCCTGCCACGTCCGACGACATCGCCGTCTCAAGCACGCAGGGGATCGCGGTGCCCTGTGCCACGAGAAGGTTGCGGTTCGGCAGACGCGCCGCCCGGACGCCCTCGATCGGGGTCGGTTTGAGCCTGTCTGACAGCTCGTTACGCGGCTCGGGAGCACCGTAGCCCGGTCCGTAGGGCAGGGGGTTTGCCGGATCGCCGGGATAGCCGGCCGATGCCGAGCCGGGCCTTGCCTGCGGCGGCCGGTTGTAGACCAGCACCGGAGCGCGGCGGCTGCTTTCCAGGAGATCGTCGCTCTGAGAGCGCTCGATCCGCTGCAGCTGTGCAGGTGGCGGCGGGACCGGCAGAGCGGCCGTCTGCGCGGGCTCGCTCGGCGGCTCGCGCAGGCGCTCGAAGCTGCTGCCGACAGATATGGTCGGATTCGTGCGCGCCTCCGCCTCGGACGGCGCCCGTTTCCAACTCGCCCAGAGCAGGCTGCCGCACAGGGCGACGAGGGCCACGGTTCCGACGGCCTTGCGCCCGCTTCCCGGACGGGCGGCGGTCGAGCCGGCAACCGGCGTGATCGCTCTGTCCGGGACGCCGAGGGACGGCGCGTCCTGCGGGTCCGTCATCGTGCTGCTCCCTGGCTGCGGTTCTGTCGCCGCGCCGTGCGCGCGACGGCGGGGCTCGTGGTCCGGGTGCCGTAGTTCACTCCGACCGCGTCGAAGGCCTCGTTGAACAGGCAGGTGACCTGCGAACCCTGCCGCAGACGCAGCTCGCGGCCGATCGCGTGGATGACGACGAGTTCGCCGCGCACGTCCTTGGGCACCAGGCTCTCGGTGCCGTCGCCGGCGACGAGATAGACGGCCGGGATCTCGCGATTGCCCTCGAAGCGCAGGTAGGTCTCGCGGCCGTCGTCGTAGACGCCGTCCGGTTCGAGCGCGGCGGCGCCCTGTGCCGAGTAGCGCCAGTTGCGCGGGCCGGCCGCGTCCGAAAGCGCGAAGGTCTGGTCGATGGCACCGGCTTCAGCCGCCGAGCGGCGCAGCGAGGCCTCGGTGCGGCGGAGTTCCGCCTCGTCCTCCGGATAGGAGAATCGGACGACGAAGTAGCTCTCAGCGAGCGAGCCCTCGGTGATCGAGAGTTCGAACTGGTAGGAGCGCTTGCGTCCATCGCGCCGCGTGGTCACGACCTGGAGGTTTGTCGCGGGGTGCCGCTCGCGGGGCTTCAGGAACAGGATGTTGCCGGCCGGCGCGATCTCCCAGGAAACGGAGTCGCCGATCGCGACGTGGGCGATCTCCTCGCCGTCGGCGAACATCACCTGCGTCGAGGCGCGGATCACGCCGTTGACCTTCACGACGTTCGAGGGATCGTAGACGACATTCCGCACGCGAGCATCGCGGCTGCCGGCCTGTGGTTGTTGCAGGGCCGAGGCTGGGACCGTGACGACGGTCAGCGCTGCACCCGCAAGCAGCACGGCCGGGAGGGAGGCGGAGCGGGTCATGGCGCCACCTCCGGGTCGGAGCGATACTCGGAGACGAGGAAGCCGAGCGGGTTCACGAGCCGGTCGCTCGTCGACATCCTCGCCTTGGGCTCGAAGCCGAAGGCGAGGGTGGCGATCCAGTGCGAGACCTTGGTCTCGTCGCCGCGCCGGCTCTCGCGCAGGTAGCGGACCGAGGCGAGGTGCGGCCCGAGCAGCGAGATCGCCTTGATCCGGATCTCGGCGATGCCGGAGCGGCCGAACGCGACCTGCGGGCTTTCCGGATTGGAGCCCTTGTAGAGCGTCGCGAACCGAGCCTGTTCCGGGCCGTTCGAGAGCAACGAGACGGTGCGGAAGTTCACCGGCGCCTCGAGAAAGCTGTAGCCCTCGCGCATCCGCACGTACTGTCCGAGGAAGTATTTCGTGACGGCCTCGTCGTAGGAGGCCGGACCGGCGTTCAGCCCCGAGACGACGTCGACGATGCCGGTGGCGTTGTCGACGCGCACGACGAAGGGCTCGACGCTCTTCAGCGGGCTCAAGGCCGCGACCGCGCCGACGGAGACGATCGAGAGCAGGCAGGCACCGGCGGCGACGCCCCAGGCGAGCCGCTTCGAGCGGTAGGCGGCGCTGAGCTGATCCTGCTCCCAGAGCCGGGCGCGGGCGAAGTAGGTCTTGAGATCGCCTGCCTCAACCATGACCGACCTCGCCGGTGCAGGGCTGCAAGGAGGCGGCGACGTCGAAGCTCGGCAGCATCCGCGTTCGAGCATCACCGATGCGCTCTGCCGGCCCCACCTCGCCCTTGCGAATGACCGGCTCACCCGAACCGGCCGGAATCGATGCCGGTACTTGGCTCGGGACGGAGGTGATCACACCCGCGACGGGCACCTCGGGTCTCGTTCTTTCCCAATCCCACATCGAGCGGTTGAGCGGGCGGCGCGCACCGCCGTCGCAACTCGGTGCCGACGTCGGCCCCATCACGCTCGCGCACCCTCCGAGCCCGGCCGCGACTGCGACCAAGCCTGCCATCTTGATCCGATGCATGTCTGTCCCCTGTTTGCCGGGCCCGGCTCTGTGGCGGGCTTCCCGTTTGCGGGCGAGGTCGAGTGCCTTCGCTATTTGGCCCCGCGCCGTTCGATGCTGCCGCCGGACCGTGCGGTCCGGATCGCCGCCGCCGATTGCCGTGCGGCGGCGCGCGAGCCTGCGTAGGCGCCGGCCATCGCCGCCGTGCCGCCCGTCAACGCGGCCGCGCTCAGGCTCCGGCTCATCGCGCGACCGGCGAGCGATGCCCCGCCGCCGGCCAGTGCGCCGGCGATCTCAGGGAGCTGGAGGGCGACGTAGGCTGCGAGCCCGAGGATGGCGCTGATCGCGACGGCGCCGACGATGAGCTGGCCGCCGGTCGCGGCGTTGGCGCCGTACTTGTCGACGAACTGGATCACCGTGGTCAGCATCAGGCCGACCAGTGCGATGACGAGTACCTGCAGCACCACGAAATTGGCGAGCTGACGCGTCCAGGCCTCGGCGAAGGGACGCGTCGCCTCGAACAGGGCGAGCGCGATGAAGATCGGTCCGAGCGCGATCACCAGGGCCATGCCGACCTTGGCGTAGAGCATGATCGCGAACTGGAGGAAGCCGGCCGCCGCCGTGAACACCATCAGGATCGCTGCGACGAGTGCGGGCGCGATGTTGGTCAGACCCGCTTGATCGTAGATCTTCGTCGCGACCTCAATGCCCTTGTTCAGGAGCTGATCGAACGGCTGGCCGGACTTCATGTTCAGGCCGGCACCGGAGATGGCGTTGCCGATCTCCCGCGGCAGCGTGTCGTTGAACAGGTCGGTGACGTAGTGCTGGAACGTGCCGGCGTTGGTGGCGAGCATCACGATGGCGACGAGGCGGACCGAGCGCCAGGCGAAATCCATGACCGGCTCGCGCACGCCGCCGCGGATGATCGCGATGCCGTAGAGCACGATGTAGAGCATCAGACCGACCCGCAGTGGCCCGCTGACCGCCGAGGTCAGGTTCGTCACGGAATCCGAGACGAACCGCGTGATCGGCTGCTCGAACTCTCGCAGGAATTCGTCGAAGACCTGGATCGCCACATCGGCCTCCCGCTTATCGTTTCAGGACTTCGATGGCGTGCTCGCGCCCCACCATCATGATCCGCTCCTTGGCGTGGCCGGCGTTCCGGCAATCGGGAGTGTCGCCAATGCCGCCCGGATCGTTGCGGCAGCGCGCCCAGGCTTCGTCGAGCGCAGCCGGATCCTCGAGAAACTGCAGCACGGTCCGGCTCTTCGGCCTCTCGCTCGTCTCGCCGGCGGTGGGCTGGGCGGGCGGCCCGGAATCGTTGCAGGCCCCGAGGCTGGCGAGCAGGGCGACGGCGAGGGTAGGGCGGATCATCGGACCGCCGCCTTCATCTCGTCGATCAGCTGGCGCCCGCGCTCGCGTTCGCGCTGGTGGTCCATGTCGCCTTGCGCCCGCTGCACCATGGCGAGGCCCTGCATGCGGAGCACATCGTTCTGGAGCAGCGTCGATTCGACCTGGACGCGGGCGGAGAGGTCGAGGACGTCCTTGACGTCGCGCGCCTGCCCGATCTGCTGGCGCAGCTTGTCGAGCTCGTCGACGCGCCTCGCCGCCGTGTCGTAGACGGCCTGCCCGATCGAGTGGTTCGTCCCGGTCTGGCGGGCGATCCGATCGAGCTCCGTCGCGTAGAACGCGTTTCCGGGATTGGCGGTGTAGACCCGGTTCTGGGTCAGGTAGCCGTCGAGCGAGGACGCGAAGGTCCCGCTCCCCGAGCCGTTCACGAGGCCCTCGATCTGCGAGAACTCGGCCGGCAGGTATTTCCGGAACTGCGCCGAGTTCAGAAGGCCCGCGACGTCTCCCGCATTCGTGAGCTTGTTGACGCTGTCGTAGAGGCGCTTGGCCTGATTGAGCTGGTCGTTCAGCGTGGTGAGCTGCTTCTCCATCTGCTGGACCTGATCGACCAGCCTGGCGACCGCGGTCGGATCGTAGACGATGTCGAAGGCTGGAGCGGGAGCAGCCACGAAGACCATGGCCAGCGAGGCCGTCAGGTGTGCGAGACGTCTCATGGCAGGGTCCTCCGCTGCGCGTGGAAGGCGGGAAGCCAGGTTGCCGGCTCGTCGCCCATCTCGGCCCGAAGGCGGTCGAGGAGTTCGACCGTGGCGGTCCGGCCCGACAGCACGGCGAGGTGATCCTCCAGCCCGGAGAGATCGAGCTCGGCGACGACGGCGTGCCGTCCCTGCTTGACCAGGAAGCGCCGGCTCTCGTTCGATAGGTCTTCCTTGACCAGGCGGTACTCGCGCCGGCTCAGGTGGAAGCCGTCGATGTAGTCCGCCGCCTGGCCGCGGGGGTTCGGGAAGAACACCTGGGTCGGGCACTGCTCGACGATGGTGTGCGCGATCGGGCTCGCCAGGGCGTCGCGCGGCGACTGCGTGCCGAACAGCATCGCCCCGTTCTTTTTCCGGATCGTCTTCAGACCGTCGTTGGCGAGCGCGCGGAAGGCCTCGTCGCCAAGCGCCTTCCAGAACTCGTCGATCGCGATCAGGATGCGGCGCCCGTCGATGAGGTCCTCGACCCGGTGGAACAGCACCATCATCAGCGGGGTGCGCACCGTCGCGTCGTCGAGCACCTCGGTCATGTCGAAGCCGAGGGTGGAGGCGTCGAGGCTGATCGCGTCGGCGTCGTTGTCGAGTACCCAGCCGAGCGGGCCGCCCTGGCACCAGCGCTCGAGACGGGCGCCGATGCCCTCGGGATCGCGCTGACCGAGAAAGACCCGCAAGGCCGAGAAGGAGCGCTCCTCCCGCGGGAGATCGCGCAGCGCGAGGAGCCCCGCGTCGATCCGGCCCTCGTCGACGGTGGAGAGCGGCCGATCCTCGGACGAGACGAGCTGCCGGACGAGACGGCCGAGGAAGGCGAGGTTCTCCGGTGTCAGTTCAAGCCGCTTCAGGGGGGCGCAGCCCGTCGGGTGTCCGCTGCGAAGGGCGAGATAGGTGCCGCCGAGCGCGCGGATCGCGAGCTCGGCGCCGCGGTCCTTGTCGAACAGGACCAGCTGGCAGCCGAGCTTTTCGGCCTGGGCCAGGGCGAAGGCGATGAAGACCGTCTTGCCGGAACCGGACGGTCCGCAGACGAAGGTGTTGCCGAGATCGCCGACATGGAAGGAGAAGTGGTAGGGCGCGCCCGATGCGGTCTTGAGGCAGGCGACCGCGGCACCCCAATGGATCCCGTCCGCCCGTCCCGACGGGTAGGTGTGGAAGGGAGACAGGGCGGCGAAGTTGCGTGAGGTGATCGCCCCGGCCCGCGCCCGGTAGCGGAACAGCCCCGGGCATTGCGCCCAGTAGGCCGCCTCGAGGCCGAGATCCTCGCGCGCGACGACGGCGCCGGCGTCGGCGAGGATGCGCCGCCCGCGCGCCATCGTCTCGAGAAGTGCCGCCGGGCTGTCGGCCCGGACCAGCACCGAGACGTGGTGGTCGCCCATGACGAAGCGGCCGGATTCGAGGTCGTCGAGGGCCGTGTCGAGGTCTCCGATCTGGCTCGCGGCCGGGTCGTTCGAGGAGAGCAGCTGATTCTGCTTGCGCGTCATCACCGCCTTTGCCTCGTGCTTCGAGAGGAAGGCGAAGGAGTGGGTGACGACGAGCTCCATCGGTGCCGCGAGCAGGCCGTCGAGGAGGCCGGGCCTCGTCGTCGCGGGATACTCCTTGAGCCCGAACATCCCGGCGAAGTGGGACCGGCCCGCGCCGCGGATCTCGATAGCCTCCCGGCCGAAGATCAGGCGGTTGGTATAGAGGGCCGGACCGATCGGGCCGTGGATGAGCGGGACGGGGAGGGGCTCGCCGGAGACGAGCTCGTGCAGGAACTCGCTGACCTGCGAGAAGACGACGCCGTCGCGCTCGTAGAGCCCGAGCCGGGAAGGGCCGTAGGGCGCAAGCGCCGCCACGACGTCGCGCGTTGCATCCTCGAGCTTTTTGAGCGCCCCGGTATCGAGCTCGTCGTTGGCCGCCCGTGCGCGACCGAGACGAGCCAGGAGGCCGATGGCACGCTCGGCCCGGTCCCGTCCCGGATGCCAGACCAGGGTCAGCGTCAGGTCGTTGCGGTAGAGGTCCTGCGCGGTGAGGCGCTCGCGGTAGGCCGCATCGAGATCGCGGGCGAAGCCCGAGCGAAAGCGCCCGGTCGGATAATCCTGCGAGCGTCGGCGAACGACGTGGGTCCAGAGCGCGAGGCGCTCGTCGGCGACGTTGCGGAGCGCCAGGTTGAGCTTGGCGTGCAGGTCGTTGAGCTCGGCCGGGTCGGCCGTTTCGAACGAGACGCCCTCGATGCGTATGCAGGTGATGAGCGCGCGCGTCGCCAGCGTCACGACATGCTCGGTTGCGTGGCTCAGGTAGGGGAGGTGGGCTGCCGGCCCGACCTCGCGTCGCTTCAGGCGCTGCGTGGCGGGGCTAGCCATGGGCGAGCTCCTCCGGGCGGTAGCGACGGACGAGCGGCAGCGGCGTGCAGGATGAGCCGCCCCACAGCCCCGCGTTGCGATGCCGTCCACGCGTCTCGAACCACGCGAACAGGATACGGAACTGGTTCGGGTCGTGTCGGCACATCAGCCGGCAGGCGAAGTGGATCGGAAGCGCCACGAGGCCGTAGAGCAGCGAGCCGGCGAGGATGAACAGGATCGAGGAGAAGATCATGTTCAGGCCCATGGCTTCCATGGTGACGCCGAGAAGCATCGCGGGTCGCGTGCAGGCGAGGAACAGGGTGTCCTCGACGAGGCGTTCGTCGGACATGACGGAATCCAGATTCGAGGATGGCGGGGTGGCGATCGCGGCGCCGCCTCACGGCGGCCGGAGGCGGCCTATTTGCCGGTGATGGTCGAGACGATCTCGGAGGCTCCGAACAGGATCGCGACCCCGAACACGACGTATCCGGCCTTGCGCAGGTCGAGATAGCCGAACATCCAGGCCATGCCGGTGACGATGACCGCGAGCGTGGCGAGCAGCTTGGCGACGTTGCCGGTCAGCGTGTCGACGATGTTCTGCAAGACCTTCTCGACGCCGCCGAGCGACTGCGCGGAGGCGGGTTCGGCCCAGGCCAGGCAAAGCAGGACAGCGGTGAGGCCGAGGCAAGCGGCGTGGCGATAGGCGTGCGACATGGAAGTCCTCGTCGGAGGGAAGGGGCACATGGGTTCGTGAAAACAGGGCGGTGCCGCCGCTACTCGGTCGTCGGATAGACGAGCGCAGCGCTAGCCTTGGCCTGTCCGTAGACATCCCAAGCTCTCGTGACTGGAGGCCGATCTCGTGTCGGCTCCGGAACCGGCTGATCGGAACCCAGGGTAGTCGGTGGCACCCCATGCGCTGGTGTGGCAGTCGGAGGCGGAGATGGGACGCCCTTCCTCCTGCCGAGAGGCTGGAGCGCACCGGGATCGTCCTTCAGCAGACGCGCCGCCACACGCAGGTTGGTGCAGGGCTCGAAGGCGTCGCCGACCGGCAGACCGAGCCGTTCGACCGCGCGGCTGTCGAGACCCGCCAGACCGAGGCGGGCATGCTGACCCGCCACGCGCATCTCCATGGCGAGCGCCACGGCCTCGTCCTTCGAGAAGGCCTGAACCGAGAGCGGGTGTCCGCTCTGGATCGTCGAGAGGACCAGCGGTTCGAATCCGCTCGCCTCGCGCACGATGGCGACGAGCGGCGCGGCTGCCTGACCGGGTGCGCATTCTCCGATCAGGGTGGTGAGGGCGAGAGCGTCCAGCATGGCGCGTCCTCCCCGATCTCACGCAGCCAGCTTCAATGACGCGTGGCGCGCAGCCGGGCGGATCGCCTCACGCGTCTCTTCGCGAAACGTGCTCAGGTGCCCCTGCGTGATCGGAAGCAGCCCGGCGACCGCGTCTGTCGCGCCGATCCGGCGGGGCGCACCAAGGCGTTGCAGGGGCCAGCCGGACCGGCGCAGGATCCGCTCCATACGGGTGTCGGTGACGGTCGCGAGCGTGTGTTGGCCGTGAACGAGGCACCATTCGAGGATGCCGGCGAACAGGAGCGTGGTCGCCCGTCGGGTTCCGCTTCCGGTCACATCCGTGACCCGGCTCGTGTCGACGCAGAAGCGGGAGCTCTCGACGATCTCGGGACTGCAGGGCACCTCGCCGTCGGCGACCAGGAACGGGAAGGTGTCGGCGAGCATGTTCGGGCCGAGGGTCGGCAGCAGCCGGACGTGGCCCACGACCTCGCGCCCATCCGCGACGACCAGCAGGTAGGTTGCATCCTCGGCATCGAAGCTGTCGATCTCCATGTCGCCCGACACGGTGACGTCCCAGTCGAGGCGACCTTTGAACACCCGGCCGCGCAACCTGTGCATTCCGGCGACGAGGTCGACATGCCGGCCGAAGGCATGGCGGGTCAGGGTCAAGGTCTTCAACTGCATGGGGTTCTCGCTCGTGGCTATCGATGCCGCGAGCAGACCAGACGAGGGCAGGGTTCCGATACCTGGGTAAAACCACAGGTGTTGCGGATCGGCCGCAGCGCGTCACCGATTGCGGACCGGACCTAACGCTAGGGTTGATCGATCCGCGGCTTCGGGCTGCAACGAGCACGGACCACCGGCCTGGAATGGCCACACGCGAGGGACGACGCCGGCCCGACAAGGCTGAGGAGGATCGATGACGAGTAACGATGCGGTTCAGGAGTTCATGGATGCCGTCCACACGGCTTCCGAAGAGGTTGCCCTCGCCGGTGCCGCGAGCCGATTGAGCGATGCGCTCGGCTTCCGGTGGTTTAGCTATCTCAGCGTCGGTGATGGCAAGCCGGACGTGATCAGCACCTATCCGGCGATCTGGAGCGATCACTACCTCTGCAGCCGATACGATCAGGTCGATCCGGTGATCGCTGCCTCACGTCGCCAAACGGTCCCGTTCTTCTGGGGTGCGCTCGACGGTGCCCGGCCGTCGGATGCGGCCGGCCTTCGCCTGTTCGACGACGCGGCGAGCTTCGGGATCGTATCGGGCTTGAGCGTGCCGTTACGCGGTCCGAGGGGAAGAACGGCCCTGTTCACGCTCTCAACCGACGAAGTCTCGCCCGCCCTGCTTCGCCGCGCCGAGGAGCTAAAGACCTACGTGCAGGTCTGCGGTCTGCATCTTCACAATCAGCTTGCGGCCCGTGTCGCCCGGTTCATGCCGGAGCATCGGAAGCGCACGCTGACCCCGCGGCAAAGGGCCTGCCTGCACGCAGCCGCCGAAGGACAATCGGCCAAGCAGGCGGCGCGGTCGATCGACCTGACGCCCCGAACCGTCCAGCATCATCACGAGGAGGCGAAACGACGTCTCGGTGCGCAGTCGCTCACCCATGCGGTCGCGTTGGCGTTGAGGGAGGGGATGATTTCATGAAGGTAATTTCCCTTAGATGTTTGATCCCAGGGTTTGATGGTGCAGTCTTCACGTCGGAGTGGAGGGACGCGCTATGGGCCAGGTTCTTCATGGCAGCGCCACAACGACGGAGGCGGTCCGTCGATCGATCCAACATAGTCAAGCGAGCCTGAGGGCGCTCTCGAAGCGCTACGGGATCAACCCGAAGACGGTTGCCAAGTGGAAGAAGCGAACCTCGGTCGCCGACCAGCGCACGGGGCCGAAGGATCCGCATTCGACGGCGCTGTCACTCGAGGACGAGGCGGTCGTCGTCGCCTTCCGGCGTCACACGCTCCTACCGCTCGACGACTGTCTCTACGCGCTCCAGGCCACGATCCCGCACCTGACCCGCTCGTCGCTGCACCGCTGCCTGCAGCGCCATGGCATCAGCCGATTGCCGGAGGTCGACGGTGACAAGCCCAAGCGTTCGCGCTTCAAGGCCTATCCGCTCGGCTACTTTCACATCGATCTGGCAGAGGTCCACACGGCCGAAGGCCGGCTCTACCTGCTCGTCGCCATCGACCGCACGACCAAGTTCGCCTTCGTCGAGTTGCACGAGAAGGCGACACGGCGAGTTGCCGGCGACTTCCTCCGGCATCTCATCGAGGCGGTGCCCTACACAGTGCACACGGTGCTCACCGACAACGGCACCCACTTCACCACGCCCGGCAACGTTGCCTCAGCCGCTTCCATCATCAAGGAGGCGATTGCCGCCGGAGAGACCTTCCGCGCCCACAGCTTCGAGTCCGCCTGTGCCCGCAACGATATCGACCATCGCCTGACCAAGCCGCGGCACCCCTGGACCAACGGTCAAGTCGAGCGAATGAACCGCACGATCAAGGACGCGACGGTCAAACGCTACCACTACGACAGCCATGAGCAGCTCCGCGCCCACCTGGCCGACTTCGTCAGCGCCTACAACTTCGCCCGTCGCCTGAAGACCCTGCGGGGCCTCACGCCCTACGAAGCCATCTGCAGGGCATGGTCCGCCGAGCCAGGTCGCTTTAGGTCAAACCCGCTCCATCAAATGCCGGGACCAAACATCTAGCGCGCAGTTAAGGCTGAAGCATAGCACCACAGGCTTGTTGGTCGTTTTGCCTTGAGAAGGCACAAATTTGGCAGACGCCAAAGTATACCTGCCGAAGCCCTCAACCTGCGGCTCGACAGCCAAGTTGATCGAGCTAGAGCGCTTTCCGACAAAGTGGATACCGGTTCGTCGATGGAAAGCGCGTCAAAACAAGGACTTGGAGCTTCCAGCCTGATGCAATCAGGTCGGATGCAGCTCTAGTCCTACCGTTTCACTAAGCCGATTTCAGACGCTACAATCTTCAGTCGCTCCGGCACGCGCTCTTTCCGCTCGCTGTAGCGATCGACGAGGTAGCCAGCCCGCTCGCGGGTCAGAAGGGTGAACTTCACCAACTCCTCGCAGACGTCGACGACCCGGTCGTATAGCGGTCCCGGCCTCATCCGGCCGGCCTCGTCG
>NZ_JAAUVI010000013.1 GCF_021352225.1 Methylobacterium sp. C25
GGATGCTCTCTGGCCCGGTCGTGCGAGGCGTAGAACAGCGCCGCCGGTGGGGCCGGGCCGCCGAAGGGGTGGTCGTCACGGATATAGGTCCAGATCAGGCCGGTGACCATCCGACCCTTGGCCGGAAGATGGCCTGACAGTCGATCGGTGTTCTGGAAGCCTCAAGCGGAAAACGGCGCTCGCCGCCGCTCCCCTCTGCGGACCGGAATGCACGGATCTCCATTTTGACCAACGGCATCGCCAGAGGGCGGGATACGTTTATGCAGACTGCTCAGACTAGCGGATCCAGAGCTAATTGCCGACGGGTCGGGCCATACGTTTACCGCCGGAAAGCGCCGCGGTGAGCCTTCACGGCCGAGGATTCTATCACCACTTGCACCGATGAGCCGCCAGTGTGTTTGAGGGTCTCTAACAATCCGACCCAGAATCTTGGCCGCCAAACGTACGAAGCGATTGTAGAGGGCTTTCTACGGCCCGTAGACCACCCGTGGTCCGCCCAGAGGCCTCCGCTCTTCGGCACCTAGACGTCCCACTGAACAGGTGCTGACCGTCCACCCCACCTTTGACCCACATGTCGGGCCCAGGTGCGGTGCGACCCCGCAAACTGCTCGTCCGTCGCCCAAGAATGATCTATCTGCTCCTCAATCGGGAGCCTTGAACATGCCGCTTCCGGCCAAGCCAAATTTACGGGTTCGGAGCCTAGACTAGTGGAGCAGC
Organism: Methylobacterium sp. C25; assembly: GCF_021352225.1. Taxonomy (GTDB): domain Bacteria; phylum Pseudomonadota; class Alphaproteobacteria; order Rhizobiales; family Beijerinckiaceae; genus Methylobacterium. Next base: position 718 of record NZ_JAAUVI010000013.1, read on the forward strand.
CAATCAAAAGTGCAGAGGCGACAGGCTGGATCACCGAACATCTCGACTGTTCGGCGAAGCCGCGGTTTAACGTCAGGATCATGCCGCTCGTCCCCATAGCACGTGTCGACGGGTTGAGTACACGGATTGCCGCCGCTTGTGATCACCAGCGGGATTATCCATTTGCCACATCTGCACAAATGTTGCAGGAGTCGCGCTTTCAAATCCGCAACGGCATCGGATAGCGCCGACAAGACCCCACAACCAAAGCAAAATGATGTGCTATGCAAACCGAGGCGGAATGAGCGTCAGATAACGTGAGATACATTTTTAAAAATACACACGATGCAGATATGATCAGACTGAATGATGGTATCAAAGAATGTACCGCGCCGTCGTGAGCAGATTTTGATCGCGGAGCCCGAGTATCCCAGTGATAAGCGCGGAGTGACGAATGCCGTCCGACACACTTAATGTTTTTGGACTGAAGATCCAAATAATCAGCGTTACTTTTGAGGGGGCGCGACTAGCGGTCTGGAATAACCAAAATTCGCATACCAGGCTTTCCCTAAAATTTACATTTTCGTCTGGGGCCGCCGAAATCAACCAATCGGTAACAGAGATTGGCGAACATTTTATCTCATTTCATGCGTTCGGGTTTAGCGGTTTTCATGACACTTATATTGATATTCTAATCACAGAAATGTCAACAGGCGCTGATCTCCAAGTTGGAAGGGTGAATATTTATCGGCTGCCATTGATTCCATTCTACAGAGATTTAGGTATAGACCACCACGATGCGTTTTTTTTCCAGACGTATTGCGGACAGTACACTGTATATGGCAATCGTTCCGACCAGCACTTCCCGCAAATCGGGATTTTTTTGTTGCCCGCCGACGTGGATCAACGTAATATACTAGAGGCGCTCAAACAAATTCCAAATAATATCCGTCAGATAATATCTCAAAGACGCGCACTTTTATACATTGATCAGTCTCACGAGGGAAATCCATTTGATCCGGTATTTGGCCAAGAGCTTCATGCGACGTTAAAGGGAATAAATATTGACGCTGATTTAGTATTTTTCGCAAATCACACATATAATTACAAGAAGAAATATGACCAATGGGTTCAAATTTTCAAGCCGGAACATAAGCTGAATATTATTTACTCTCACTGGTACGCAGATGGTTTGTTACATCACGAACAGAATTATTTCGACACGCACGGCGGGATAGATAACTTTGTCCGCATGCGCCGATTTCGAGCATTCTCGGGTGCTTTAAGAACTAAGAAGTTCTTCTCAATGAACTACACACCCAGGCCCCATCGTGTTTTATTGATGCTTAAGCTTATAGACTTGAACATACTTGATGACGCCTTTGTCTCGTTTGGGGGCGTAGGAAACTCAGATCTATATAAGAATAACTACTTTGAAATGAACGGAGATAGCTTCATTAATGCCGTTGATCAAAGCCGGCTGCTCAAGAATTTTGCAAGACTTTCCAATGTCGGGACATTAACCGTAGACAGACCGTTTCGGTCAGGCGTTGAAGGAGAAGCAATTCGTTTGTCCGCAACGATGAGTCAGGAGCCTTACGACGATAGTTATTTCAGCATTGTCACTGAGTCTGAAATGTTGCTTGAGTCTGATTTTCAAAGAGTCACCGAAAAAGTATATAAACCTCTACTCCGATTGCATCCTATGCTCGTGATGGGTAACGCTCATACAATGGGTTTACTCAGAGATCAGGGATTTATGACCTTTGAAGGATTTTTCGATGAACAATATGACAGCTGCGAGTTGGCTTCGGAAAGAATAAGCAAAGTATTTAAACAGATTGATAAATTTTCGGCAGCGTCAAAGAATGAAATATCCGAAATGTACAGGAAAATCTGGCCTCGGTTAGAGCACAACATATATCACATCAATACGTACATGAAGAATGATATGAGGAACAATAAGAGGAAGATTTTGGATTGCTTGTACAGCAAACTAAATGATATTAGGTGTTAATATATTCGCTTTGGGTGTCTTTATTGCGCCGCAGCCATTCGATCTACTAAATGTGCCGTGGGCTATTTATTCGGCCCAATAAAAACAACTCTTGTGGAATGAGGACATACGTATGACCCGTAAAATTGCTCTAATCACTGGAGTAACCGGACAAGACGGCGCATATCTATCTGAGTTCCTGCTAAATAAAGGATACGAAGTTCATGGAATTAAGCGTCGCACATCGTTATTCAATACTGCGCGTATTGATCACTTATTTACTAAAGCGGAAAGCGAAGGGTTGCCCTTCATTCTTCATCACGGTGACATGACTGATTCGTCGTCCTTGCTGCGAATTATACAGCAAGTTCAACCTGACGAAATATACAATTTGGCCGCCCAAAGTCATGTTGCAGTAAGTTTTGAGGAGCCTGAATACACAGCAAACTCGGATGGCGTTGGTGTTCTTCGAGTCTTAGAAGCAATAAGAATTCTCGGTCTTCAAAATAAAACACGCTTCTATCAAGCGTCGACGTCGGAATTATACGGTCTCGTTCAACAGACCCCACAGACTGAACTCACACCCTTTTATCCACGAAGTCCATATGCAGTTGCGAAACTTTATGCTTTTTGGATCACGGTAAACTATAGAGAGGCGTATAATATATATGCCTGCAATGGCATTCTATTTAATCATGAGTCTCCTCTTCGGGGGGAAACTTTTGTCACTCGCAAGATAACTAGAGCGCTCACCAGAATCAGCGTCGGGTTACAGAACGATCTCAAGCTTGGCAATTTGGACGCGAAGCGGGACTGGGGGCATGCTAGAGACTATGTTGAGATGCAGTGGCTTATGCTCCAGCAACAACAGCCTGAAGACTTTGTCATAGCGACGGGGAGGCAGTATACAGTTCGACAATTTGTGGATCAAAGCGCTGAACGATTGGGAATGACCATCGCTTGGTCTGGTTCGGGTGAGAGCGAAATTGGGACACTTGCGAGCACTACTGAAGCTCGATTAAAGCCTTTGGTCGGGAAGGTCATTGTTGCTGTTGATCCTCGATATTTTAGGCCGACAGAAGTCGAAACTTTGTTGGGTGACGCCGAAAAAGCGAGGATGAAACTTGGTTGGGAAGCAAGAACTTCGTTCGAAGAGTTGGTTAATGAGATGATTGATGCCGATTTGCATGATGCAAAAAAATATCTCTAAAAAATATGTTTTTAAAAGGCAGCGCTTAGATGACTCTACGTGTTTTCATTACCGGCGGCGGCGGCATGGTCGGACGCAATTTGCTCGAGCTTCTTCCGCGACAGTGGATTATAGCGGCACCCACGCGACGCGAACTCGACCTTTTTGATTATGACAATTTAGTCAGGTTTGTTCGCGATTTTAAGCCAGACGCAATTGTTCATGCCGCCGGAAAAGTTGGAGGCATACAGGCTAATATAGCTGCTCCTGTCGATTTTATGGTTCAAAACGTCGATATTGGGCGAAATGTTATTCTTGCTGCACAGCTGGCGGGAGTTGATCGAATTTTGAACTTGGCAAGTTCTTGCATATATCCTCGCGATCGGGATGGGATTCTTAACGAGCATGATCTATTGAGTGGGCCCCTTGAGCGGACTAACGAAGGTTATGCGATTGCGAAGATATTCACTTTGAAACTTTGTGAGTATTTGAATATTGAGACGAAAGATCGACGCTTTAAAACCTTAATCCCGTGTAATTTATATGGAAAGTATGATCATTTCGAAGAAAATGTCTCGCATTTAGTGCCCGCAATCATTCGAAAGATTCACTCTGCAAAAGAGAGTGGTTGCGATACTGTTGAAATATGGGGTGATGGTACTGCGCGGCGCGAGTTCATGTTTGCGGGTGATTTCGCAAAGATGATAATTCGAGCACTCGCTGATTTTTCTAACCTCCCTGACTTAATGAACGTCGGAGTTGGAATGGATTATTCAGTTCTTGATTACTATCAGACGGCGGCACAGGTGATTGATTGGTCTGGGACCTTTGTTTTCGATCGGAGTAAACCCGCTGGGATGCGGCGGAAATTGATATCTGTCGACCGGCAGCGCGCGTGGGGATGGGCTCCAGAGACTTCCCTGTATGAAGGTATTGCAGCTACTTACAAGTATTATGAAGCGGAGATGGCACAATGAGCTATAGGTATCCCTTAGCTACAACGACATGGTCTGACGAGGAATTTGCGGCTATCGGTAGGGTCGTAGAGTCTGGCGTGTTTAGTATGGGGAAAGAAGTTTTAGAATTTGAAAGGCGTTTTGCGGATTGGCAGGGTAGCCGCTACTCTGTGATGGTTAATTCTGGATCGTCGGCAAATCTCCTGATGGTTGCATCTCTTTTCTACTGCAAAGCATCAGAGTTTCGTCTGGAGCGTGGCGATGAGGTCATCGTTCCTGCTATATCGTGGTCAACTACCTTTTTTCCCCTGGTACAATATGGCCTAAAACTGAAGTTTGTCGACATTGATCCCTTTACGTTAAATATGGATATATCCGGTCTCAAGTCAGCAATAACTGAACGCACAAGATGTGTATTTTTGGTGAATTTGCTTGGAAATGCTAATCAATTCGATGTCGTTAGAGGTATAATTCAAGACAAAAACATATTCGTTTTGGAGGATAATTGTGAATCACTTGGCGCTACGTACAAGGGAAGTCGTTGTGGGTCATTCGGGGTAATGGGATCGTTCAGTACTTTTTTCTCGCACCATATCTCGACGATGGAGGGGGGGCTGATTGTAACCGATGACGAAGAGTTTTATCATATTTTGCTGTCGTTGCGGGCGCATGGATGGACTAGAAATCTTCCAAAATACAACAATGTCACTGGCGTGAAATCGGATGACCTGTTTGAGGAGTCGTTTAAATTTGTCCTCCCAGGTTACAATGTTAGGCCTCTTGAGATGTCTGGTGCAATCGGAATAGAGCAAATCAAGAAAATTGATAGAATCGTAGCCGAACGCCGCGCGAACGCCGGGCGATTCGTTGAGGCAATGTACGATCATCCCGACCTAATGATCCAGAAAGAGGTTGGTGAAAGCAGTTGGTTTGGATTTAGCTTAGTTGTTAGACCGGAATCATCTCTTACTCGCAAAGAACTCGTTTTAAGGTTGGGTAAGGCCGGATTTGAGTGCAGGCCTATTGTCGCTGGTAACTTCACAAGAAATCCAGTTATGCAGTATGTTGATTCGAGTGATTTTGGAAAGCTTGATAATGCGGATCGCGTTACTGATTTTGGAGTTTTTATTGGAAACCATCACTATGACATGGGAGATGCTTTCTCAGAACTTTCGCGAATTTAGGCGATCAACCTATGCGCTTTGGTCGTAAGACGATATCGATGCTCCATTGGAGCCGGCTGTTGCTATGTCGTAACGTATAGACCAACTGGGCAGACGAATGTCACCGTGTCGCTGTTCGTTTTGGCGAGGGTGCTTATTTGGCAAAACGCAGGCATCAAACTTTAAAAGCTTACCGCTGGCTGGTGCAGTGACGCTAAAGGAAGTTCCACCGATGCTTTGAGGTGTGCGAGTCTGAGCGATTGGCTCGGACTGTCTGCGTTCTGCTGAACGAAGCCGCCAAGGCGCTTCTGATCCACCATTGTTGGTGGCCAGTCGCGTCCGTTCTAGGACGTCCACAGTGTCCGGATCGTGGTGCTTTCGGTTAACGCCTGTTCGTGCTGGAGTTGTCTTTACCGGCAGCCGCCGGCCTTCCCGTGGTCGAGTGGGGGCACCAGCACGTTGCCGATGTTCTTCTGCACGACGAGACCTGCTCGCCCGGCAAGGAGCTGCTGCCCACCGGCGCCGTTGCCAACGCGCTTGTTCTAATCTGCTCTGATCCGCCGTGCGAGGTCGCACACAGGGCAGGCCATGCGTTGGCTAGCTCGATTGGGATCGTGCTGAGCTCTGTCCAGCGCATCTGGTTGGCTCACCGCCTGCCGCCGCATCCGTGCGTGTACGGCTGTGGTGAGTACGCCTCCGGTGAAGGCCGCGTTGGCCTCTGCGACGGTGTATCAGGAGGAGATAGCTTGGGTTGAGACGGCTGAGGATGTCGGCAAGCCAAGCTTGCGGATTGACACCGTTGAGCTTAGCGCGGTCTCGATCAGCGTGTAGAGTGCTGCAGTCTGGTGGCCGGCCGCCTCCAAGGCGGCGAAGGTCCAGTTGCGGCGGCCCACCGCGATCGGCCGGATTGCGCGTTCGGCGGCATTGTTTGAGAGGCAGACACGCCCGTCGTCGAGGAAGAGGATGAAGGCGCTCCAGCGCTTGAGCATGTAATCGATCGCTTGCTCCGTCGGAGCCTTGGCCGAGAGCTTGGCGCGGTTGGCCAGCAGCCACGCCTTCAACTCGGCGACGAGGGCGACCGAGCGGGCGCTTCGGTGCGTGCCACCGCCTCGATGGCGATCGGAGCCTTCCTCAGGTCAGCCAGCGCTAAGAAATTGCGCCGGGCATGCGCCCAGCGGGCCGCCTCGCGGAGCGGGCCTGGTTTGCGACCGGGCTCGTACAGCCGACCGAACCGGAGAAGGCATCCGCCTGCACGATGCCGTGGAAACCACCCAGCCTAGGTCTCGGCATGCGCGCCAGAGCGATCGGCGGAGTAGAAGTAGGGTACAGCCGGTGGTTCGGGACCACCGAAGGGACGGTCGTCATGCACCACCGTCCAGAGCCGCCCCGTGTGGGTCTTGCCCTTAGCCAGGACCGGTAAGGGCGTGTCGTCGAGATGCAGGCGCTCAGTCCCTCGAACGTGGGCCTCTATCCCGGCGACCAGGGGCGACAGGGTGGTCGTCGCCGCTCCGACCCAGCTGGCCAGCGTCGAGACCTCGATAGGTAGGCCCTCGTGGGCGAAGTGCTGGCTCTGGCGATGCAGCGGCAGGTGCAGGCCGAAGTTGGCCATCATCACCTCGGCGAGGAGGTTTGGGCCCGCTCGTCCGCGCGGGATCGGATGGAATGGGGCCGGAGCCTGCGCGATCGTCTCGCAGTCGCTGCACGAGAAGCGCTCGCGTACGTGCTGGATCACGATCCAGCGCGCCGGGATACGCTCGCCAACTCTCCTGCGGCGTTCGCCAGTCGACACCCGAGAGCAGGTAGCCGTGTTGCGCCGTCGAGATCGTCACGGCTCCGTCCGTCACCGAGGGCCACAGGAAGCGGCCGCGGTCGAGCCGCTTTGTGTAGAGGCAAGCGCTCTGGCCATCGTGCCAGACCACCTTGATCAGGTCGCCGCGCCGCCGTCGGAACACGAACAGATGCCCGCCATGGGTATCCCGCTTGAGCATCTCCTGCACGATCAGGCCCAAACTCGAAAAGCCTTTGCGCATGTCGGTGTGGCCAGTGGCCAGCCACACCCGCACGTTGGCCGGCAGCGGGATAATCGGCCCTCCAGGGCGTCCAGCACCCGCCGAAGCGCCGCGGTATCGACGTCGGAGCCGACCCGAACGCGCCGGCCCCTGCTGAAATCGATCTCGATCACCCCGCTGAAGCGACAGCTGCGGTTGGGCTCTCAACCAGGCTCGACCGTCATCACGGCGGTCGCGGGTGCGGTCACGACGGGGACCAGTGCTCGCGTTGGCGCACCGGCACGCTCGCACAGCAACGTGCGCCAGCGGAACAGCTGACTGATGTGGAGACCGGTCCGGCGGGCGACATCCGAGGTCGACACACCCGGTTCAAACGAAGCGGCGACCAACCGCTCCTTATCCGCCCGCGTCCAGCGTCGACGCCGCCCGGCTGTGACCAGTTCGATACCCGCCTGCGTCACGCTCAAGGTCCTAGGATCACTCCTATGTCCTCAGCCTCAACGAGCGAGCTCACAAGGCGGCCTTCGCCGGATGCGTACACCGGGACGAAACACCTAGCAAACGCATGAGACCAAAACCAAAGGACAATATACCCGCAGTTCGCCGTATTGGTCTCGATGTCAAACGAAGGCATTGACCAAAATGTTCATAATATCCAATTAAGCGGCCGCAACGACATATGTCCGATTAATCGACAAGCCAACGAAAATTGACCATATCGGTTTTTATAGAACTAGCGTTATTCTGAGAACTTTTCAAATTAATACCTGTTTTTCATGATTTGCGCCTGCAACTAGGCCCGCCATGACGATTTTGTTTTTATGCATTCGTTCCACCAAACGTACATCAGAGATACCATTCTGATTCGCGTAGCTTTTGTCCCTACTCATATATTCATCTTTCAGTACATCTTCGTAGATCGACGCGTCCTGCCCGAAATAGCGCGAAAAGAAGACACCCTTATTGAAGGACTGCTCGTATAAAGAAATATCAGATTTTGGATTTTCACGAACATCGGCAATAGCCGCGGCACTATAAACTCTTTGGAATCCCAGCTGCATCAAATCATATATCCAAAGCTTCTCTGCTCCCCACTCGCCGGCTCGAAACTTCTTCTTCTTCCAAACGTCGCGGCTAATAGCCACGTTAGTATTTGGGAAATACGAATACATTTCCTTCCACTCAAAGCTCATTACATCCATGAACGAAGGAAGTCCGACACTCGAATCAAGCACAGGAAAAATATTATCAAGTTCGTTAAACCGGATATTTAAATCCATCTGATGATATAGATCTGCTGAATGTAAGCTTTCTTGCCGCCCAATTACGCCGGCGACCCTATCGCCCTCGGAAAAACCGGATATCATCTTATCGAACCAATCCCTGTGTCTTGGTCGCGAAAATTGATCAACGTATATAACAAAATCAGCATCGGTACGATGCATTACAGCATTCATCCGATCGCCAAACATTTGTTCCCCAGCGACTGACACGACTTGGATCGTCAGGTCAAAACTATAGCAAATTTGCTTAATAAGCTCATCATTCGTGCCGTTATTTAATGCGACGATTTCAAAATCGATCTGACGGTCCTGCCCGCTAACCGCTTCGACCGTCATGCCAAATTCTGATAAATCGGCTGAGGATTCAATAACAACGCAAGCACGGCGCTCGCGAGCCGTATAGACTCTGGATGCGTTCTTCTCACATACTTCAACGGGATTAATCGGCAGAAAACCGCTATGCAGCAGCTTTTCCTGAATAAACGTTTCAATATCTTTGGCGGTCTTTTCCCATGAGAGTTTTTCGACGAATGCGCGAGCAGACTTTTTTTGCTTTTCTTTTACGTCGTCGTTTTTCAATAGATTCTCGATTGCTTTAGCAATCGAACGCGGATTAGGACCTGCTAGGTAAACTTCATGGCTCGGATATATTGTGCGCGTGCTATCTACATCCAGCTCGACAACGGGAAGATCGCACATCATCATTTCTAAAGGCACTAGAGAATAATTTGTAGCAGACAAAACCAGACCGACATGACAATTTCGGTACAATTTAGCCAAATAAACAGGAGGTTTGATCCCATGGTTAACGTAGTTGAATTGAATATCTAAATTTACTAAACTATCCTGCCCAAACATATGCACCACTAAATGTGGCTCCGATTTACTCAAAAGATTGAGGGCAGCCACGCCTATCTCAACCGCACGCCTAGGAGTGCTTACCCGTGCATAGAAGGCGACATGCTTATCGACAGTCATTACACAGCAAGAACTATCCGAAAAATAAACATCTCGGTCAACGGCAAGTTCCCACGACCGGGTCCAGTGTCCCTTACTTTCAAAAAACCGCTTAAGCCAACTACCCGCGCACAAATACGCAATATCTAGTTTATAAGTCATTTCTGCAACTAGTTGCCTTGATCCAGCAGGATTAAACAGCGTTTCAAGATCTTGAACAAAGTAAAACCTATCTTTAAAGTTCGTAACTGAAGCGGTTGGGATTGCGGTCCAAAAGTCTGTTGCTATTATGACATCTCCGGAGATGCTGCGAAGGTCATCCGGTAAATGCTGAACAACAACGCTATTTGGGATTGGTTGGTACCACATTTGAATTTGGCGCTTAATTTTGTCTGGGCACGTAGATTTCTCGTCACCATGTATCCAAATATAATTTCTATGGCCATAGGCCTGCAAGTTCCGTACGACCCTAAATATTGTCATATGGCCGCCCGCACCTGGCGCGCCAAAGTGAGGAACAATCCAATGAATATTGAGGGATAATTTATTGACAAACGTATCCCTAAATTCAAGCTTCCGCAATTCAATTGCAAAATTGGGGATTCTTTCGCGAAGCCATACACATGAACTTGGGGAGAAAGACCGTTTTTTTACATAATCGATCCGTTGAACAGATGGTATTTCTGTAGTTATAACGTCTAATATTTTATAATGTTCTTTAGTAATTGCTGCAAATAGCAGCAAATCTTGTATGTAAAAACTTCCTCGAAATGAATCAAGGTTTGTTAAGAGATTTTCAGAGGCTTTGCGATATGTTTCCATTGCAGATTCTAATGCATCCATTCGAAACCATCCAAATGTATTGCCGGGATAAAATGATTTATTAGGGCTGTCATGATCTGATTCATGCTGGCTCTTAGCCGAGTTCAAGTTCCCTATAACACTCTCGGTGAATAAATGACCCTTCATTCTAAAGTATGGTCGAGGAAAAGCCCCTCCAATTTGCCGGTCAGATTCCATTAGTTGAACTATTGATTTGATTATTCCGGACGAACCTATCAAATTATGCAGAGTATAATGAAAATTGTCTATCATCCAGCGACATTCGAAATCTAGATCTCCATGAAAATGGCATACGAACCTCACTTTATTGCGGTCGTAATTGGGCTCTGTGAGTCCCTCAAGTAAAATGTCCACGGGGGATCCAAGCTTAGCAATAACTTGAATGATCGGCCGTACTTTATCTTGAGATCCAAAAATACGTGTAACGTAGAGTTTATCTGCTTCCGTCGTTACGGAAATCAAAATAACGGAGTCGCTTAGGAAATTTGCGACATATGGCATTAAGAGACATAGAATTTCGATTCTTGGAAGAAATATATGAAATAATATAGAAGACATATTGACGTGCAATTTGTCAATGGGCTGCAAAAGCAAACTAGTTGAACTTGATGTTTGATGTTTAAAATACTTTCCAGCGTAGTTGTAGTAGACGAAAGGATTTGGGTGAAGCATTTTATGCCTGTTGAAGAATTTGTAATAAAATGTATCGAATAAAGGATGTGGGTCCCTGTTTTCCAAATATCCGTGCTGATAGTAGTGATTATAAGCCTTTTTTATAATTATATCCGGGTAAGTTCCAATATAGAATCCTGAGTCAAAATGCTTTCGTGCTTTGCGGCTCGTGCCGATCCAAATACTGATGCGGTTCTGTTTTGGCAGCGGCCATTCACCTTGAATTTCTACATACTGACCATATGTATTCAAACAAAATTCTGCAGCGTTCTCTAAGCATTCCGGGTGTCGCTCCAAAAATCTATTTGCGTCAAAATAAGGAGATGGCCTTCGTTGCTCTCTCGCGCCATTTTGAATGAAATGTATCAGAGGATTTAAGCTGGTTTTATCGACATCGACATTGTTCGTAAGATAATATTGCACGTCAAAAAACGGAGATGGATCCACGCCAAGACGCCATCCAATTCGACAAAAGTGGGAGGCGGCATTCTCGAAAATCGAAATCTTTGTAGCGGTCCTATAATATTTTTTATCAAAAAAAATGCTTTTCCTAACAATCTCCTCGTCTTTGTTGTTTTTCTTTAAGGTTATTACTCGGATTAAAAAAGCCTTTAGCGAATTAACTATTGCTTGTGTAGTAAAGAATATCCGGGTGCTTTGCATGTAATTCACTCGTCTTGTGTATATTGTCGTCGTTATGCTCTAAGCATTCAATGCTATTATGTAGATTCGCTGACTTGAACCTCGAAAAGTTCTCACTATCGACCTTAATCGCATTTCTTGCCAATGCGCTAACCTGGACGGGATGTTCTGTCTGTGCGGCAGAATGTACCGAGAATCTCGACTGAGGGTTTAGCCCAGACTAAGGGTCGGGCGTTGCGCTTGTTTTCGGCGATGTAGCGTTTGATGGCAACCTGAAGGTCGATGGCGTCGGTATAGGTGGCGTGTCTCAAGCCTCGTCGCGTAGGAGCGGCGGAGTGATGGGAGCTTTCGAGTGGACATGCTCAGGTACGAGGCTGGCGTCCTGGCGTAGGCGATAACTCGCCCCTTGATTCGGACGACGACAACTGTGCAGGGGGGGGTGACAAAGCCATCCACTGTGGCGTCGGCTTTGTGCTGATGCGGGCGGTGCAAAAGCCGGCCAGTGGAGAGACTTCTCTTTCGAGATGAGCCGAGGATGCTCATAGCGGAAGGCTACGCGGCCGTTCGGCAATTCGTGTTTATCGAGGGCAAGTCCCGGCGTGAGGCGGCGCGGGCGTTCGGGCTGTACCGGGAGACGATCGCCAAGATGTGCCCGTTCTGGTTGCCGCCGGTGTACACGCGTTCGAAGCCGGTCGAGAAGCCGAAGCTCGAGCCGCTCCTGTCGGTGATCGCGACGTTCCTGGAGGCGGACGGACCGCTCCGGCCAAGCAACGTCATACGGCCAAGCGGATCTTCGAGCGTCTGCGCGACGAGCACCGCTATGCCGGCGGCTACACGGTGGCGCCGGAGCAAAACCAGGCTACCCTCTCGTTCCGCCCTCCGCCGCCACTGGCCTATTTTTACAACGCCGCAGCGGCCTGAAATTGCTCCACCTTTACATACATCGAAAGCCACTACAATCGGCAGCGTTATCCACTCGGCTCTCAGCTGAATCATCCTCTAGTAGGCCGAACGGAATGTGAGCTAGACCTCGTGTCCATGAAACGCGGGAAATCAGTCGGCCGGATCGCGAGATCTCCTCCGGCGTTGAAGGACAGGCTACAACCGTTCTTGTGTTACTCTCAGGACAGTTGCCGATGGCGAGTTTGAGCATCCGGATCGATCTGGCGCCGGACAATCGCGTCGGCCCTGGTAAGATCCAGTTGCTGGAGATGATCGCCGAGCACGGCTCGATCTCAGCGGCGGGCCGGGCGCTCGGCATGTCCTATCGCCGGGCCTGGATGCTGGTCGAAGCCATGAACAAGGGGTTTGGGCAACCGGTCGTCGAGGCTCAGATCGGTGGCAAGGCTGGGGGTGGGGCGCGGCTCTCGACCTTTGGCGCAGACCTCGTCGCACATTACCGGGCGATCGAGCGGGCCGCCGAGAAAGCCGCCCTGCCCTTCCTTTCACGTTTGGTCCCCGAGGCTCAGCAGGGCTGATACCCCCCTAGTCAAGGCTGCGCGTTTGCGGCAAGTTGGCTATATCCGAATAGGTATAGCGACTGTCGAGAAGTCTTGTGTCTCACGCTACTCACCAGGACGGACCGGCCCTGCGCGCCCTTGCTGCGAGTTTCGGCCGTCCTGCCTTCGTTTCGGCGGAGCTCGAGACCGAGGACAAGGCCCGCGACAGAATTTGGGAGCTGGCCGAGACGCTGCACTGCTCGATCGTCGGTACCTGCCTTACCATTGCCGATGGCCGTACGCTGCTCGCCAAGCTCGGCGTACCGGATGCGCGCACCATGAGCGAGCATCACCTGCACGGGCAGATCGTGCCGATCGCCGGGCGCCGCGATGGCGGTGGTAAGCTGCTGCAGAAGATGCTCGACCGCCGGCATGAGCGCGAGATCCGGCGTTTCGATGCCGCGCGTACGAATGCCGAGGTGCAGGCACTTTGGCGAGAATCGCTGGAGCGCGGCGAAATTCCCGGCGCCTACTGGGCTGCGCTCACTCATCCGGCAACGGATTGGGCGTTGATCCAGGACATCTTCGGCGAAGTGCACATGCTCTCGCATCTGGTCGGCCAGTCGAACCGGGCCGACATTCGGCGGCTGCGTCAGCTCGAAGCCAGCCTCGCCGAGCGCGACGAGGCGATCGCGGCACAGGAGCAGCGGATCCGCGAGCTGATGGAGCAGCGCGACGGCCTCAGCGCCAGAAATCGCTCCATCGCGGCGGAGCAGGCCATTGCGGTGGCGGCGAGCCAGACCTCGCGAGAACCGTGCGAGACGACCCGCAGCCTGGAGCAGCGCCTCGCGCGCGAACAGGCGCATGTCGAGGCGCTGGAGCAGAGGGTGGCGACGCTGATGCAGGCCGCCGGCCGGCTCAGCTCGGAGCTCGAAGCCGAGATTGCGAAGCGCCGCTCCCTCGAAGCGGAGCTCTCAGCGCTCGAAACCGCGTTCGAGACGCCCGGCGACGAAGCAGAAGAACCATCGCTCCCGGCCACCCGGCTCGAGGGGCGCACGCTGCTCTATGTCGGCGGTCGCCCGCGGCAGGTGGCGAATCTGCGCCGGTTCACGCGCCAGCATAGCGGCGAACTGCTCAGCCACGACGGCGGCGTCGAGGACAACCTCGGCCTTCTCGCAGGGCTTGTCGGCCGCAGCGACCTCGTGCTGTTCCCCGTCGAGTGCGTCAGCCATGAGGCAACGGGCATGGTCAAACGGTTCTGCGACGCAGGTGGCAAGACTTATCGTCCGGTCCGCAGTGCCAGCTTCGCGAGCTTCGTACAGGCCGTGATGCCGGCGAACGCCGGAGGCTGATCGGACGTGCGCTGCCGCACTCCACGAGGTTCCTCGATATAGCCGAACGGGAATAGCGACCCAGTTCGCCCTGCGGTTCGACACGACATCGGTCGGAAGCAGGAGCCGGTAATCTCATGACAGCACGTGCGTTCGACGGTCGCGGCGGAGTGGCCCGACCGATCGCGTCCTGGTCCCATGCAGCGGCAGCTTTCTTGCTGTCCTCCGCGATCCCCGCGGCGGCGGCGCCGGATGCCGCTGCCCTTCCCGGCGACACCGTCTACCCCGAGAGCATCGCCTCGACCGCCGACGGCACGCTCTATGTCAGCAGCTTCGTCGCTGGCGGCGTTATTCGGGTGAAGCCCGGCGCCAAGGAGGGCGAGGTCTGGATCAAGCCGGCAGCCTTCGGCACGCGCTCGACCTTCGGCGTGCTCGCCGACGAGAAAGCGGACACCCTCTGGGTCTGCTCCAACGATCTCTCTGCGCTCGGCGTGAAGGGCCCGAGCGAGGAGAAGGGCGCTGCGCTGAAGGGCTTCGACCTGAAGACCGGCGAGGGCAAGGTCAGCGTCCCCCTCCCCGTCTCCCCGGCCATCTGCAACGACATCGCGCTGGGGCCCGACGGGTCGGCCTACGTCACCAACACGCTGGGGCCGCAGATCTTCCGGCTGAAGCCGGGCGCCAAGGCGCTCGAGATCTGGAAGACCGATCCGCTCTTCGAGCCTGACCCGAAGGAGGCCGGGCTCGACGGCATCGCCTTCGGCAAGGACGGCAACCTCTACGTCAACACCTTCACCAAGGCGAAACTGTTTAGGATCGACGTGAAGGACGGCGAGGCCGGCAAGGTCACGGCCCTGAAGCCCTCGCGCCCCGTCATCCTGGCCGACGCCCTTCGGCCGCTCGCCGATGGCTCGTTCGTGATGGCCGAGGGCGGCGGCAGCGTCGACCGGGTGACCTTCGAGGGCGACACCGCGAAGATCGAGACGATCAAGGGCGGCGTCGCCGGCGGCGTCACCGGCGTGACGACGGTCGGCTCGACGATTTGGTTCTCAGAGGGCCAACTCGCCGTCATCACCGATCCGTCGAAGAAGGGCACCAAGCCCGAGCTGCCCTTCAAGGCGCACGCCGTCCCGCTGCCGGCACACTGACGCAGGCTGCCGAACCGATCCTTCGAGGGGGCTCGATGGTTTTCCCTGGAACCGAACCTTTGAGGAGAACGCCCATGCGTTCCGCCCATTCGTCGACGTCCCACCTCGTTCTCGCCCTGGCGGCCTCGCTCGTCGCGGGCGTGGCTGCCTCACCCGGAGCGGAGGCTGCCGAGGCAGCTTCCAAATGCTCCGGCGACAATGGCGGCATCAGCCTGCCGGAGGGCTTCTGCGCCAGCGTCTTCGCCGACGGCATCGGCCATGCCCGACAGATGGAGGTGGCCCCCGACGGCACGCTCTACGTGAACACCTGGAGCGGCCGCTACTACAAGAACGACACCCCTCCCCCCGGCGGCTTCCTCGTCGCGCTCAAGGACAAGGACGGCGACGGCAAGGCCGAGGTGATCGAGCGGTTCGGCGAGAGCGTCGCGGATGGCGGCCATGGCGGTACCGGGCTCGCGCTCCACAAGGACGCGGTCTATGCCGAGAGCAACGACCGCATCATGCGCTACCCGCTGGTCAAGGGCGACGTTGCCCCGAAAGCCAAGGGCGAGACCGTGGTCTCGGGCTTCCCGCTGACGGGCGACCACCCGATGCATCCCTTCGCGATTACCGAGAAGGGCGAGATCCTATCCGGGATGGGCTCGGCGACCAATGCCTGTGAGGTCAAGAACCGCATGCCGGGCTCGCTGGGCATCGAGCCTTGCACCGAGAAGGAAACGCGCGCCGGCATCTGGCGCTTCGATGCGGGCAAGACCGGCCAGGTCTTCTCGGCGAAGGAGCGCTACGCCTCCGGCATCCGCAACGGCGAGGGCATCGCCATCGATGCCAAGGGCCGGATCTTCGTGACCCAGCACGGCCGCGATCAGCTCCACGAGAACTGGCCCAAGCTCTACACGGCCCAACAGGGCTTCGAACTGCCCTCCGAGGAGGTGGTCGAGCTGAAGGCCGGCGGCGATTACGGCTGGCCGGAATGCTATTACGACCCCACCCAGAAGAAGCTCGTGCTCGCCCCCGAATATGGCGGTGACGGCGGCAAGAAGGTCGGCGTCTGCACGGACCGGCTCGCGCCGGCCGCTGCCTTCCCGGCCCACTGGGCGCCGAACGACATGAAGTTCTACGTCGGCAAGGGCACCGAGAAGGCCTTTCCGAAGGCCTATCACGACGGCGCCTTCATCGCCTTCCACGGCTCCTGGAACCGCGCCCCCGGCCCGCAGGGCGGCTACAGCGTGGTCTTCCAGCCCTTCAAGGACGGCAAGGCTTCGGGCGAGTACGTCGTGTTCGCGGACGGCTTCGCCGGCATCAAGGAGCCGGGCCGCGCCGATCACCGTCCGTCCGGGCTCGCGGTCGGCCCGGACGGCGCCCTCTACATCTCCGACGACGTGAAGGGTCGGATCTGGCGGGTGACCTATCAGGGCGGCAATGCCGGTGCCCCGGTCTCAGCCGCGCCGGCTCCGAAGAGCCAGGCCACTGCCTCAAAGGATGAGCTGCCGCCGGAGGGCGTCCATCCCGATGCCGGCCGCCGGGTCGCGGATCTGCCCGTGCCGCAGGGGGCCACCAAGGAGCAGGTCGCGCTGGGCGACCGCGTCTTCCACGGCGAGCAGGGCGGGGCCACCTGCGGCGGCTGCCACGGCTCGGACGCCAAGGGCTCCCCCGTCGGCGCCGACCTCACCACCGGCAAATGGCTCTGGAGCGATGGCAGCCTGGAAGGAATCGAGGCCGTCGTGACGAACGGCGTGCCCGACCCGAAGGAGCATGGCGGCGCCATGCCGCCTATGGGCGGCGTCGAACTCTCGCAGGCCGACCTGAAGGCCGTCTCGGCTTATGTCTGGGCCATCGGCCAGCAGAAGTGATGCGAGAGGCGCGGGCGCGACGAGTGTTCCCCTCCCCGCAAGGGAGAGGAGAGAATCGCCCCAACCGTCATTGCGAGGCGGAGCCGAAGCAATCCGGAACCGCACCGTCAGCCCTGGATTGTTTCGCTGCGCTCGCAATGACCGATAGGTCTTTGACGATGTGAAAGAAAAAGCCTCCCGCGTCGGCGACGCGGGAGGCTTTTCGGTTCGGGTTCTGCCGGCAGCTTACGCCGCGAGCGACCGCAGCACGTAGGGCAGGATGCCGCCATTGCGGAAGTATTCGAGCTCGTCGAGCGTATCGATCCGGCAGGTCAGCGGGACCTCCTTCTTCGAGCCGTCGGCCGAGGTGATCTCGGCGATGAGCGTCTGGCGCGGCTTGAGCTCGCCGGCGATGCCCTTGATGGTGACGGTCTCGTCGCCCTTCAGGCCGAGGGAGGCCCAGGAGGTCTCGCCCTGGAAGACCAGCGGTATGATGCCCATGCCGACGAGGTTCGAGCGGTGGATGCGCTCGAAGCTCTCGGCGATCACGGCGCGCACGCCCAGCAGCTTGGTGCCCTTGGCCGCCCAGTCGCGGGAGGAGCCGGTGCCGTATTCCTTGCCCGCGAAGACCACGAGCGGCGTGCCGGCCTGCGCGTATTTCATCGCGGCATCGTAGATGAACATGCGCTCGCCGCCCGGCTGGTAGAGGGTGTAGCCGCCCTCCACCACGTTGCCGGTCGGATCCTTCACCATCTGGTTCTTGATGCGGATGTTGGCGAACGTGCCGCGCATCATCACCTCATGGTTGCCGCGCCGAGTCCCGTACTGGTTGAAGTCCTGCACCCGCACTTGGTGCGACTGCAGGTACTCACCTGCCGGCGAGGCCGCGCGGATGTTGCCGGCCGGCGAGATGTGGTCGGTAGTGATCGAGTCGAGGAAGAGCCCGAGGATGCGGGCGTTCTCGATATCCGTCACCGGAGCCGGCTCCATCGTCATGCCGACGAAGTAGGGAGGGTTCTGGACGTAGGTCGAACCAGGGTTCCAGGAGAAGGTCTCGGCCTTCGTCACCTCGACGCCCTTCCAGTTTGCGTCGCCGCCGAACACGTCGGCGTAGCGGCTCTTGAACAGGGCCGAGGTGATGTTCGCCTCGATGAAGGACTGCACTTCGGCCGAGGACGGCCAGATGTCCTTCAGGTAGACCGGCTTGCCGTCAGAGCCCTGGCCGAGCGGCTCGGTCGTGATGTCGATCTGCAGTGAGCCGGCCAGCGCGTAGGCGACGACCAGCGGCGGCGAGGCGAGGTAGTTCGCCCGCACGTCGGGGTTCACACGGCCTTCGAAGTTGCGGTTGCCCGAGAGCACCGCTGCGGCGACGACGTCGTTGTCGTTGATCGCCTTCGAGATCGCGGCCGGCAGCGGGCCGGAATTGCCAATGCAGGTCGTGCAGCCGAAGCCGACGAGGTTGAAACCGAGCGCGTCGAGGCTCTCTTGCAGGCCGGCCTTTTCGAGATACTCGCCGACGACCTGGCTGCCGGGGGCGAGCGAGGTCTTCACCCAGGGCTTGGAGCGCAGGCCCTTGGCGACGGCGTTGCGGGCCAGAAGGCCGGCGCCGATCATCACGCTCGGATTCGAGGTGTTGGTGCAGGAGGTGATCGCCGCGATCACGACGTCGCCATGGCCGATGTCGAAGTTGGTGCCCTCGACCTTGTAGCGGCTGGCGATGTCGGCAGCCTTCTTGAACTCCTTCTCCATGGATTCGGCGAAGCCGGGCTTGGCGGAATCGAGGAGGACGCGATCCTGCGGGCGCTTCGGGCCGGCGAGCGAAGGACGCACGGTGCCCATGTCGAGCTCGAGCGTGTCGGTGAAGACCGGATCGGGCGTTGTAGCCTCGCGCCACATGCCCTGGGCCTTGGCATAGGCTTCAACCAGCGCGATGCGGTCGTCGGCGCGGCCCGTGACCTTCAGGAAGTCGATGGTCTTCTGGTCGATCGGGAAGAAGCCGCAGGTGGCACCGTATTCGGGGGCCATGTTCGAGATCGTGGCACGGTCGGCCACCGCCATGTCATCGAGGCCGGGGCCGTAGAATTCCACAAACTTTCCGACCACGCCCTTCTTGCGCAGCATCTGCGTGACGGTGAGCACGAGGTCGGTGGCGGTGGTGCCCTGCGGCAGTTTGCCCGAGAGCTTGAAGCCGACGACTTCGGGGATCAGCATCGAGAGCGGCTGGCCGAGCATCGCGGCCTCGGCCTCGATGCCGCCGACGCCCCAACCGAGCACGGCCATGCCGTTGACCATGGTGGTGTGCGAGTCGGTGCCGACCAGCGAATCCGGATAGGCGATGGTCTCGCCGCCCTCGGTCTTCGTCCAGACGGTCTGGGCGAGGTATTCGAGGTTCACCTGGTGGCAGATGCCGGTGCCGGGCGGGACGACCGAGAAATTGTCGAAGGCACTCTGGCCCCATTTCAGGAAGGTGTAGCGCTCGCCGTTGCGGGCATATTCCAGCGCGACGTTGTCGCCGAGCGCCTTCGGGGTGCCGAACTCGTCGACGATCACCGAGTGGTCGATCACGAGGTCGACCGGCACCAGCGGGTTGATCTTCTGGGGGTCGCCGCCCAACGCCACCATGGCGTCACGCATGGCCGCGAGATCGACCACGGCGGGGACGCCAGTGAAATCCTGCATGAGCACGCGGGAGGGGCGGAAGGCGATCTCGGTCTCGGTCTTGCCGCGCGTGCCGAGCCACGCCACGGCCGCGGTGATGTCGTCCTTCTTGACCGAGCGGTCGTCCTCGAAGCGCAGCAGGTTCTCGAGGATCACCTTCATCGAGAACGGCAGGGCGGCGGACTCGGCCAGCCCGTTCTTTTCGGCTTCGGGAATGGAGTAGTAGGTGTAGGTTTTGCCCCCGGCGGTGAGCGTCTGGCGGGCTTTGAAGCTGTCGAGCGATGCCACGGCGATCGGAACCCTTAGCTGGCGGTTGTCGAACACGCGCAGGCATAACCTGCGCCACGAGAGGTGTTCGGCTGGAAACGCTCCAAAGAGCGCGCGCCGCCCCGGGGGTGCCCGGGTAGGGTGGTGCGCGAGGGGCGATTTGGACGCCCTGGAGGTCGCGCGGCGCAGCCTGGCCGCCGTATAGAACAGTTCGAAACTTCACGCTACGGGGGGCTGGTGACAGGCGCGCGTGGGTGTCGCTTTTCGCGCGGCTTCCGCGTAGCGGGGATGCGGGGCCGCCAATCGAGGTCCTTTGGCGCTCGATAGGATGGACAGGGACCCGGGTGCGTCTGATCGTCGAGAACCTCGCCTGCCGGCGCTCCGGGCGACGCATCTTCGCGGGGCTCGGCTTCATGCTCGGGGCGTCCGAGGCGCTGATGGTCACCGGGCGCAACGGTGCGGGCAAGTCGAGCCTGCTTGCTATGCTCTCTGGCCGCCTCAAGCCCGATGCCGGCAGCATCCGCGTCGAGGAGGTCGGTGAGGCGACGCTCGCCGAGTGCCTCCACGTCGTCGGCCATCGCGATGGGCTCAAGAGCGCCTTGACGGCCGAGGAGAACCTCGTTTTCGCCCGAGACCTGCTCGGTACGCCGACGGCGAGCCCACGGGACGCATTGGAGGCGATGGGGCTCGCCCACGCCCTGCGATTGCCGGTGGCCTATCTCTCAGCCGGCCAAAGACGGAGGGTGGCACTCGCCCGACTGCTCGTCTGCCGTCGTCCGCTCTGGCTCCTCGACGAGCCCACGGCTGCGCTCGATACAGCCTCCCAAGCTGTGCTCGCAGGCCTGATGGCCCGGCATCGCGCCGAGGGGGGGCTCGTCATCGCCGCGACCCACATGCCGATCGGCCTCGATGATGCGCGTGAACTGCGCATCGTGCCGCCCTCCCCTGTCGAGGATGCGTCGCAGGCGGAGAGCTGGGCATGATCCGCGTCTTCGCCGCCCTCGTCCGGCGCGACCTGCGTCTGGCCTCGCGCGTCGGGGGCTCGGGAGCGCTGTCGCTCGTCTTCTTCCTGATGATCGTGGCTCTCGTGCCTTTCGCACTCGGTCCCGATCTCAACCTGCTGTCGCGCATCGGCCCTGCGATTCTCTGGCTCTCGGCCGTGCTCGCGACGCTGATCGGCCTCGACCGAATCTTCCAAGCGGACGAGGAGGATGGCTCGCTCGACCTGATGACCGCCTCCCCTGCCCCGCTCGAGCTGGTGGTGCTCGCCAAGGTGCTCGCCCATTGGCTGACCACGGGCTTGCCGCTGGCCCTCGCCTCGCCGCTCTTCGGCTTGCTCGTTGCACTTTCTCCGACAGCGATGGGAGCGACGGCGCTGACATTGCTGATCGGTACGCCGGCCCTCACCTTCATCGGCGCCGTCGGCGCGGCGCTCACCGCCTCGATCCGACGCGGCGGCCTGATCCTCGCCATCGTCGTGATCCCGCTCATGATCCCTGTCCTGATCTTCGGCGTGTCGGCGGCTGAAGCTGCGCTCGGCGGCACGGTGCCCTTCGCGACGCCTCTGATCATTCTCGGCGCGCTGAGCCTGATTGCGGCGGTGGTCGGCACTCTTGCCTCGGCGGCCGCATTACGCTGGTCGGAGTAGTCTCACGCCACGAAAGTGCCGCTCGTTTGGGCATTCTGGCCGAAGCGCGAGCGTTTTCGTCAGATTGCTGATTTCGTTCGGTTTTTCGATGAACCGTCACGCGACTTCGGCATTGACGCGGGGACCAGTGACGGCCGGCATTGCCGGCAATGTGAGACCTCCCTGATGAAGCTCTTCCAGTGCCAGTCCTGCGGCAACATCCTCTATTTCGAGAATCGGACCTGCGAGCGCTGTGGCCACCGGCTCGGCTATCTGCCGGATGCCGGCACGCTATCGGCCTTGGAGCCTACGGGAAGCGACAATCGTTGGTCGCCGCTGGCTGCGCCGGGCCAGTCGAGCTTCCTCTGCACCAACGCCGAGCATGATGCTTGCAACTGGCTGGTGCCGGCCGGTTCCACCGACGCTTTCTGCCTCGCCTGCCGGCATAACGGCACCGTGCCGGACCTGACGGTACCGGAGAATCTCACGCGCTGGCGCGACATGGAGGCGGCCAAGCACCGACTCATCTACACGCTCAAGCGCTGGAACCTGCCGCTCGTGACCCGTGCCGAGGACCCCGAGCACGGCCTCATTTTCAATTTCCTGGCCGATCCGCCCGACGCTTCGCAGCAGAAGGTGATGACCGGCCACGAGAACGGCGTCATCACCATCGCACTCGTCGAGGCGGACGATGCAGAGCGCGAGCAACGCCGCAAGCAGATGGGAGAGCCCTACCGCACCCTGCTCGGGCACTTCCGCCACGAGGTCGGCCATCACTACTGGGACGTGCTGGTGCGCGATGCCGGCAAGCTCGAACCCTGCCGCGCAGTCTTCGGCGATGACAGCCAGGATTACGGCGAGGCGCTCAAGCGCCACTACGAGCAGGGCACGCCGCCGAACTGGCAGGAGCAATTCGTCTCTTCCTACGCCACCACTCACCCATGGGAGGACTTCGCCGAGACCTGGGCGCATTACCTCCACATCGTCGACACGCTGGAGATGGCCTCGGCCTTCGGCATGCAGGTCTCGCCGCAGCTCGATACCAAGGGCGAACTTGCAGGCCGCATCGATTTCGACCCTTACGCGGCGGAGTCCATTCAGCAGATCATCGATGCGTGGCTGCCCTTCGTCTTCGCGATGAACAGCGTCACCCGCGCCATGGGAGAGCGCGACCTCTATCCGTTCGTTCTTGCACCCGACGTGATCAGAAAGCTCGGCTTCATCCACGATCTCGTGCACGGGCGTGTCTGACACGAACAGGGGCCCGGCGCGGCGCCGAGCCCCTCCCCTCTTAAATCCGGGAACGAGCTTGGGCGTCAGGCTGCCGTGCGCAGCCCATTCTGCGATGCCGGCACGATCTCATCGGTATGCACCTCGAACTTCGCCAGCGTCGCGGTGCCGAAGCTCGTCGAGATCGCGCAATCCGTGGCGTCGCGCCCATAGGCCATGACAATGCGCCCGATGCGCGGCGTATTGTGTCGCGCATCGAAGCTGTACCAGCGCGGTCCCGAACTGCCGTCGAGATACACTTCGAACCAAGCCGAGAAATCCATCGGTGCCGGGTCCTTCGGCACGCCGATATCGCCGAGATAGCCCGTGGCGTAGCGCGCCGGGATGTTCATGCAGCGGCACAGGGCGATCGCGAGATGCGCGAAGTCGCGGCAAACTCCGACCCGCTGCGCGTGGCCGTCATGTGCGCTGCGGGTCGAATCGGCGAGCTGATAGTCGAAGCGGATGCGCTCGTGAGCGTAGTCGACGATGGCCTGGACTCGCGCCCAGCCCTCCGGAACCTCCCCGAACAGCTCCCAGGCGAGGCTGCCGAGCTTGTCGGTGTCGCAGTAGCGCGATCCGAGGAGGAAGGGCAGCACGTCGGCAGGCAGGTCCTGCACCGGAATCTGTCGAGCGGTGGGATCGACCGCGTCGGGCTCGCCGCGATCGGCGATGACGAAATCAGCCGACACGGTGATGCGGCCGCCGGGCGCGACGATGCGGGTGCAGCAATTGCCGAAGGCGTCGTGCTCGCGCTGGGCGGTGACGGGCGGATCGAAGGCGACGGCCTCCGGCGTCAGGAGATCCTTCTGGCGCTCCGGCCTCACGTTGACGAGCAGCGTCATCGGCGTCGGGCCGAGCGTGTCGAAGGCGATGGAGTAGCCGGTACGGATCTGCATGGGCGTGCTTCGGGCCGGATGCCTGACGGATGGCGTTGCCAAGTAAGCCCAAGCAGTGTGGCGACGTTCCGCCGAATGCTTACGTTTCTTCGGTCGGAGCTGCGGAAATTTTACGCAGTCTCATCCGGCCCGACTTCGACATTTGTTCAAAGGGCTGCGCCGATCGTCCACGTTGCCGCCGCTACGTCTCGCGGGATAGAACCATTCGCATGTGGACCGCTCTCTGGCACCGCCTCGCCCATCCGGGGCATTTCATGCGCTGGTCTGGCGCCGCGACGCCCTGGCTCGCCGGGCTCTCGGCGTTGCTCCTGGCCGTTGGCCTGTATCTGACCTGGTTCGTGGTCCCGCCCGACTATCAACAGGGCGAGACCGTGCGGATCATGTACATCCATGTGCCGGCGGCGTGGCTCGGGGTGTTCTTTTACGGAGCGATGAGCCTGTCGGCGATCGGTACGCTGGTCTGGCGGCATCCGCTAGCCGACGTGGCGCAGCGCGCCGCCGCTCCGATCGGTGCGGCCTTCACGCTGATCTGCCTCGTCACCGGCTCGCTCTGGGGCAAGCCGATGTGGGGCACCTACTGGGTCTGGGACGCGCGCCTGACCTCGATGCTGGTGCTGTTCCTGATCTATTGCGGCATCATCGCACTGTGGCGGACCATCGAGGATCCGAACCGCGCGGCCCGTGCGATCGCCATCCTGACGCTGGTCGGCGCCGTGAATCTGCCGATCATCAAGTTCTCGGTGAATTGGTGGTCAACGCTGCACCAGCCCGCCTCGATCCTGCGCATGGGCGGCTCGACCATCGATCCGTCGATGCTCTACCCGCTGCTCGAAATGATCCTGGCCTTCACTCTGCTGGGCGTGACCCTGCATCTTTATTCGATGCGTACCGAGATCCTGCGCCGCCGCGTGCGGGTTCTGACCATTCGCGAGGCGGAGCGCCTCGATGCCGGTGCGGCCACCGCCTCTATGGTTACGCCGCCCCGTTCCATGCCGGTCGGCCAGGGCGCCTGAGGACAGCATCATGGATCTCGGACAGCATGCCGGCTTCATCGTCGGCGCCTACGCCTTCACCGCGCTCGTGATCGGCTGCCTCGTGATCGGTGGGCTGCTCGATCAGCGTGCGCAGAAGCGTGCCCTCGCCTCCCTGCAGGGCGAGAGCGGGGAGCGCCTGTCTTGAGCCAGACGCAGGCTGGTGCACCACAGAGCGCTCGCCGCTCTCTTTTGGTGATCCTGCCGGTGCTCACCTTCGCGGTGCTTGCTGGCATCTTCTTCATGCGGCTTCGCTCGGGAGCCGATCCGGCGGCCGTACCCTCCGTGATGATTGGCAAGCCGGCCCCCGCCTTCCAGCTTCCGCCCGTCGCGGAGCTGTCAGCCGAAGGCAAGCCAGTGCCGGGCCTGTCGAGCGAAGATTTCAAGGGCCAGGTGACGCTCTTGAACTTCTACGCGTCGTGGTGCGCGCCCTGCCAGGTCGAGCATCCGATGCTGATGCGCCTCGCCCGCGAATCCGGCTTTCGCGTCGTCGGCATCGACTACAAGGACCAGCCCGAGGCCGGACGACGCTTCCTTGCGCGCAATGGCGTGCCCTATGCGGCTGTCGGTTCCGATACCAGCGGCCGCGTCGGCATCGATTTTGGCGTCTACGGCGTACCGGAGAGCTTCATCATCGGCCCCGATGGCGTGATCCGCGACAAGCTCGTCGGCATCGTCACGGCAGAGAACTATCCGGACGTGCTGGCGAAACTCCGCGCGATCGGGAAGCCCGCGGCGACGAACTGAAGTCAGGCTTTCGCCTCGTCCTTGCGTTCGTAGCGCATCAACAGCGGCGTCTGGGCGAGGGCGAAGACGACGGTCAGCGGCATGATGCCGAAGACCTTGAAGCTGACCCAGAAATCTTCCGTCTGCGTCCGCCAGACCACCTCATTGAGGACGGCGAGTGCCAGGAAGAACAGGCCCCAGCGCAGGGTCAGCTTGCGCCAGCCTTCGTCAGTCAGGGCGAACACCGAATCGAGCACCACCGACAGCAGCGACTTGTGAAACAAAAGGCCACCGAGCAGGACGAGCCCGAACAGGCTGTTCACGATGGTCGGCTTCATCATGATGAAGGTCTTGTCCTGCAGCGCCAGGGTCAGGCCGCCGAACACCACCACCACCACACCGGAGACCAGCGGCATGATCGGCAGGCGCCGGATCATCGCGTAGTGCACGCCGAGCGCGAGGAGCGTCGCGCCGATGAACACGCCGGTGGCTGCGAAGAGCTTCTGATCGGGCGCGATCCCGAACTTCTCGGCATAGGCGTTGCCGAGAAAGAAGATCACCAGCGGGCCGATCTCGAGCACCAGCTTGAGCAGCGGCGGCAGGTGACGGCGGGGAGGAACGGCTTCGAGTTGCATGAATGATCCGGCAGGGCCGCGTTGCAGCTGTGGGGATGTAAGACAGGCAGCTGCGCATTCCTAGCGACGCGCGAGCAGCGTGGGGTTTCGGCTCAGTCCTTCTCGAGCCCCGCGATCGCCCGCGCGAAATCACGCGCCGCGAACGGTTCCAGATCCTCGACGCCCTCGCCGACCCCGATGAAGTGAACCGGCAGGCCGAATTTTGCCGCCAGTGCCACGAGGATGCCGCCGCGGGCCGTGCCGTCGAGCTTGGTCATGACGAGGCCGCTGATCGGCGCCGCCTGCGAGAACAGCTCGACCTGGCTTAGGGCATTCTGGCCGACCGTGGCATCGAGCACGAGAAGGGCGGCATGAGGCGCCTCGGGATCGTGCTTCCGGATGACACGGACGATCTTTTCGAGTTCGGCCATCAGGCCCGCTTTGTTCTGGAGACGGCCGGCCGTGTCGATCAGCAGCACGTCGGTGCCGTTCGCCTTCGCCTCCTTGAGTGCGTCGAAGGCAAGTCCTGCCGCGTCGGCGCCCTGCTCGCGGCTGATGACGGGCGTACCCGTGCGCTCGCCCCAGACGCGGAGCTGCTCAATGGCCGCCGCGCGGAACGTGTCGCCGGCGGCGAGCATAACGCTGTGGCCTTCGGCCTTCAGCTTGAGGGAGAGCTTGCCGATGGTCGTGGTCTTGCCGGCGCCGTTCACGCCGACCATCAGGATCACGTAGGGCTTCTTTGCCGCATCGACGACGAGCGGCTTGGCCACCGGAGTCAGCGCGGTCTCGACCTCGCTCGCCAGGATGGCGCGGACCTCGTCCGGCGAGATGCCCTTCTCGTAGCGGCCCTTGCCCACGGCCTCCGAGATCCGCATGGCGGTCTCGACGCCGAAATCTGCCTGGATCAGGGCATCCTCGAGTTCTTCGAGCGTATCGGCATCGAGCTTTCGCTTGGTGAAGAGTCCGGTGACCCGTTCGGACAGTGCCGACGAGGTTCGCTTCATCCCGAAGGTGAGCCGGCTCCACCATCCGCGCTTCTGCTCCGGCTCCCCAGCAGTCTCAGGCTCGACGTCCAGGGCCGGCACCGGGATGGGCTGGAGATCCAGCTTGGCGTTCTCTTCCTCCGCGGCCACGTCAGACCCGTCGGCCGGCTGGAGGTCCGCGCCTTCGACCTCGTCGGGGATCTGGTTCTTCTCCGCATCGTCCTGCGCCGGCTCGCTCGGCGGCATCGGAACGGCGGCGACCTCTTCGGCTCCCGTTGCGAAGTCGGGCTGCCCTTCGGATTCGGAGGCTGGCGAGGCGGGATCTGCGGTTTCCGGATGCTCCGCGGCCTCCGGCTCGGCCGTCTCGCCCTTTCGTCCAAAGAGGCGTCCGAGCCAGCCCGGCTTCTCGTCTCGACTCATCCGTACTTGCTCCTGCGGGCACTCGGTTCTAGCCGGGTGCCATGGTCCCGACTGACATAGGCGTGCGCCTCCTCTACCGCGATGCCCTGATGCTCGTCATCGACAAGCCTGCGGGTTTGCCGGTGCATCCGGGCCCGAAAGGCGGCCCTACCGTGACGGATCATCTCGACGGGCTTCGCTTCGGCCTCCCCCGCCGTCCGCAGGCCGCGCATCGGCTCGATCGCGATACGTCGGGCTGCCTCGTTCTCGGGCGGCACCCGAAGGCTCTGGCGCGGCTCAACAAGCTTTTTGCGGATGGCCGCGTCGACAAAACGTACTGGGCGATCGTGGAGGGTGACCCCGGAGAAGATGGCGGCGTCATCGATCTTGCCCTGGCCCGGCGCTCGGACGATCCGCGGAGCTGGTGGATGAAGGTGGACGCGGCGGGCGATCCCTCCCTGACCCGCTGGCGCGTGCGTGGCCGCAGTGCCGACCGCACCAGCGCGTGGCTGGAACTCGCCCCAGAGACCGGGCGCACGCACCAGCTCCGTGTCCACTGCGCTGCCATGGGTTGGCCGATCCGGGGTGACGCTGTCTACGGAACGGCTCCGCGCCAGGGCGGTCCCGGATTGCAGTTGCATGCGCAAGCGCTCGCTCTGCCGCTCTATCCGAAGAAGCCGCCGATCCGGATCGCGGCGCCCCCTCGCGCTCACATGATGCCGAACCTCACTGATTGCGGCTTCGTCTTGGACTGAATTCGGACTTCGCGCAGGCGTCCGTGGATTCACGAATATTCGAAAAGGCTTCGGCGTCGTTCTGGCAGAAAAACGCAGCGGGCGATAAAGCTTGGCTGCGCAGGACGACCCCCGCATCCCGCAAAGGCGTCTTCCGGCACTTCCCGAGACTGTAACATGACGTCATTCCTGCGCGCGGCGGCGTTCGCTGCCGGCTTGCTTCCGACGCTCGCCGTCCTGCCGTCATACGCGGCGCCGAGGGAGCCCTTCGAGATGGTCAAGGGCTGGGAGGTCGAGCGCAACGTCGGCGACACGAGCGCCAATCCCTGCCTGATCAGCAAGACCTACCAGGACAAGGAAGACCACAATCTCATCAACGGGATCGTCTTCGCACTCAACGGCTCGGAGGCGGCGCTCGCCCTCGTCTACCAAGGGTGGGAGTGGGACAAGGACGAGAAGGTCAAGGCGTCGATCCTCGCCGGCAAGAAGGTTCTGAAGAAGCAGGCGAATTGGTCCGGCGACGCCCAGACGCTCGCTTCGAGCTTCCCCACCAGCATCGTGCCGGATCTGCTGGCCGCCGACACCATCGTCCTGAAGTTCGACAACGGCGATGCCGATTTCGACATCACCGGCTTCCCCCAGGCCTACGAGTCGCTGCGCCGCTGCGATGCCACGCCGGTAAAGTCAGCCGCTCCGTCCGCAGAGGCGCCTGCCGCTCCCGCTGCCTCCGCAACGGCTGCCGCTCAGGCTGCCGCCGCTGCGGCCATTCCGGCGCCGGCCGCGACGCCTCCGACGCCGCCTGCGGCCAAGCCCGCGGTGCTGCCCTCGCAGCCTCGCATCCAGGCTTACATCCTCGGCGTGATGCTGCAGCAGGTCGTCAAGGAATGCGAGGTCTCGACCAACGGCAAGCAGCGCTCGGCGCTCGATGCCAAGATGGACGGCATGAAGTCGGAAATGTCGGCCCTCGAAGCACCCGTGCGCGAGCAGGTCGCCAAGCGGCCCGAGCCGCATTGCCCGCCTGCCCAAGACGAGCCGAAGTTCCAAACGACCCTGTCGGATTTCCTCGCGAACTCGCCGGAGGATTTTTCGGCCCTGATGGAGAAGCGTGGTGCCGAGGAGGCCGCCAAGGCTCAGGCCAAGACCGAGGCTCAGAAGACCGAGACGCCGAAGGCCGATGCTCCTGCCACGGAGGCGCCGAAAGCCGACACGCCGAAGCCCTGAGGGCCTTCCGGCAAAGAGAAACCCGCCGGCGCAAGGCCGGCGGGTTTCTCATGTGTCGCTGATGGTCGCGGAGGGGCGACGGCTCAGTCTTCGTCGTCGTCTTCGTTCGGGCGCTGCATGCCCTTGAGCTTGGCGAACACGGCATCCTGGTCGATGTCCTCGTGTTCGTCGCCCCTCGGCGCGGTGGAGATCTCGGTCGGAAGAAGGGTCGGGCCGCTCTCGGCCGGGACGACCGCGGGACGGTCCTTGGCGGCCTTGCCGACCTCGAAGTCGAGATCGATCTGCGAGCAAAGCGCGAGCGTCACCGGGTCGAGCGGCTGCAGCGATCCCGAATTCCAGTGGGTGCGGTCGCGGATCTGCTGGATCGTCGACTTGGTGGTGCCGACGAGTCGGATGATCTGCGCGTCCTTCAGTTCGGGATGGTTGCGCAGCAGCCAGAGAATGGCGTTCGGGCGATCCTGACGGCGCGAGAGCGGGGTGTATCGCGGACCCTTGGTGGTGCGCTTGACCTCGGGGAGCTTCACCTTCGAGACGGCGATCTTGAGCTTGTGGCTCGGCGATTTCTGCGCCTTCTCGATTTCCTCACGCGTGAGCTGGCCCGTGGTGATCGGGTCGAGGCCCTTGATGCCGGCCGCGACTTCGCCGTCGGCGATGCCCTTCACCTCGAGCGGATGCAGATGGCAGAAGTCCGCGATCTGCTCGAAAGCGAGCGACGTGTTCTCCACCAGCCATACGGCGGTGGCTTTGGGCATCAGCGGTCCCTGGGACATCGGGTCGGCTCCGGTATTGGATGCGTGTGCGTGAAACGCGGCGTCGCGGACGAAGAACCGCTGTCTCCGGCCTGACCCTTCAGGTCCGGAAATCCCGTCTCACGCTGAATAAGGGAAGCGATCCCTATACAGGCACGCCGGGGGGGCGTGCAATCGGGATCACGCGGCTCGGCGCGAAGGACGCCGCCGCGGTTTATTCAGCCGGCGCCAGCCGATGATCAGCCCGGTCAGGGCGATGATCGCCGCGAGACCGTTGAGCAGCCAGTGCAGTGCATGCCGCGCGGACGGATGCACAAGCAGCAGCGGTAGGTCGAACCGATGCAGGGCCGAAAAGAGCCAGCGGTCGAGGCGGCCAGAACGGTCGAGGCGGTCGAGGATCTGGCCCGTCGCCGGATCGATGTGCAGCCAGGTCGCCTCTTCGTCTTCGAAGCGCAGCCGCAGCACCGGGAGGACACGATCGCCGTGAACGGCGTAGTAGTAGACGTCGTATTCGCTCAGGCGTTCGACCGTGGGTGGATGAGGGGCCGGAACCGCGCGGATCGCTGCGCGCAGGATTTCGTCTTCGCTGACGGGACCGCCATCGGCGCCCTTCACCTTCTCTTCGCCAGAACCGAGCGACTGGATCAGCCAGCGGCCGCCGAGGCGGGTGAAGCGCACGGACTTCGCATCGGGGCTCGCTCGCTCCCGCAACGTGGAAGGATCGAGGCCGACCGGTGCACCTTCCCCCGCATAGGCCGAGAGCCAATCGGTCGGCGGCGTGCGCGAGTTGAACCAAGCGTTCGGGTTCATCGAGAGCCATCCACTGATGATGAAGGTGGTGAGCGTCACCCCCCCGACGATGCCGAACAGGTGGTGCCAGCGGGCGGCGCCACGGTAGGGCGACACGTCGCCATGCGGATAATGCCGCCGCAGCCTGATCCGCCAGATCCCGAGGACCATGCCGCTCAGGGCGCCGAGGCAGGCAAAGCCGGAAATCCAGACGACGACGTCATGCCAGAGCTCCGGCCGCGCCCGGATCGGCGTCAGGTAGATCCAGTGGATGACCGAGCCGACCCAGTTCCAGCCGCGTTCGAACCGGGTCGTCTTCTGAGCCAGCTCGCCGGTTTTCTCGGAGACGTAGAGCTCGGTGCCGGCGGCATCGCCGAGGGCGACCTTTTGGAACGGCCTGAGTCGATTGTAGCGCTGCGTGACCGTCCATTGGTCGCGCTCGACCAGCTCGGACATACCGCGGCCGCCGGCCGTCACGAGCGCCTCGGCCGCGCTCGCCGTCCCCACAGGCTTGCCGGTACGGCCGGAGATCGTCAGTGGCTCACCTGCGGGTGAAGCCAGTCGATAGACCGGCTCGCCGGCTCGCATGTGCAGCTCGAAGTTTGCCGGAGGACGCGGAACGCCGGAGGCAACGAGCGCCGAGTCCGGCGACACCGTCACCTGTTCCCAGGCGATGGGAGCGAGCCGGGCGAGTCGTTCAGGCTCAGACAGGCTCGGGAACGGCACGTAGAGCATCACCAGCCCCGAGCCGATCCACAGGGCGAAGAACAGCCCGAGCACGATCCCAAGCCAGCGGTGGCTGAGGATCAGCCACCGTTTGCCGGCCTTGAGCAGGCGTCTCCTCACCAAGCCACCGTGTACGCGACCTCGAAGGAACGAGGCCGGCCGAGCAGCCAGTTCGTTCCGACTCCGTCGACCGAATTGCCGTCGATGGCGTAGATCTTGTCGAAGAGATTGTAGACGCGGAACGAAGCCCGCGAGCTCGGCGTGACCTGGTAGTCGAGCCCGAGATTGACCAGCGTGTAGGGCGGCAGCTTCGCGGTGTTTCCGAAATCGCTGAAGACGTGGCCGACGTTCTGCAGGCCGATCCGGGCCTCCCAGTCACGGGCGAAGGCCCAGTTCAGCCAGACATTGGCGACGCGCTCGGGCACGAAAATCGGCTGCTTGCCAGCATAGGACACGCCGCCCTGGATGAACTGGTCGTACTGGGCATGCAGCATGGCGATGTTGGCATCGATGCGCCAGCCCGCGGGCAGGTTCAGCGACATGGCCGCCTCGACGCCCTGCGAGGATTGCTGACCGACCTGGGTCGAGACGGTCGGGTTGCCTGGCACCGCCGAGATCAGGTTGTTCTTGGTGATGTGATAGCCGGCGAGCGTCCATTCGAGACGGCGGTCGAAGGCATAACCCTTGGCGCCGAGCTCGACCTGCTCACCGGTGGAGAGCTGGAATCCCGCGAGCGACTGCGAGAGCGTGATCAGGCTGCCGACCGGATCGGTCGCTGTGGCGTATTGCGCATAGAGCGTGGTGTCCTTGGTCGCGTTGTAGAGCAGCGCGAAGCGGTAACCGAGGGCTCGGAACGAGCGGTCGAAAGTAGCGCCGGTCTGCAGGTTCTCGCGGTGGAGCGTCGGCGCATCGAAGCGCACGCCGGTCAGGAACGAGAGCTGGTCGGTGAGCTGCAGCCGGTTCTCGGCGAAGACCGAGGCCTGGTTCGTCGTCGTGTCGTAGGCCGGGATCGCGCGGGCATTGGCGGGGAAATAGCCGGGGTCGTAGCCGAAGAGCGGAATGCTGTAGCCCGGGACCACGTCGCCCGAGGCGGCGTCGGCGTTGAAATTGTTGGTGTGGCGGAACGAGATGCGGTTCACGTCGAAGCCCGCCGAGAACTGGTTTGCGAGGCCGAACAACTCTCCTCGGAAAGTGGCGTCGAGCCGATTCCCGATCTGCTCCTGCTGATGATAAATCTCGAGGAAGTCGGAGCGGTCGACGAGGCTCGTCGCCGGGTTGAACCGGTACTGTTCGGTCTCCTGCCAGTGCCGGCGCGATTGCAGCCGGTAGGAGGTGTTGCGGACGGTGATGTCGGCCGTCGGCGTCCATTCCGTCTTCAGCTGGGTCCAGTTGTCGGCCCAGGAGATCCGCGAATCGCGGACGTTGTAGTTCTTGAAGCGGGTGCTCTCGAGGATGCGGCCGTTGACCAGCGGCGTACCCCAGTAGTTCGAGGGCTCCTGGTAGCCGAAATCGTGCGAGAGCGTGAAGGACAGGTTCGGCGTTGCCTGGAACAGCAGGGCGCCCGAGACCGCGAGGTTCCGGAACTCGCCGTGAGGATTCACCCAGCCATCCGAGCGGTTGCCGCTGATGTTCAGGCGGTAGGCCACGGACTCGCCGAGCGGCCCGGTGGAATCGAGGGCGACGCGCGCCGTGCCCTGGGAGCCGCCTCCGACGCGCACCACGTTCTGGGGCGTGAAGGAGGGCTGCTTCGAGACGACGTTGACGATGCCGCCGATGGCCCCGTCGCCATAGAGCACCGAGGCCGGTCCGCGCAGGACCTCGATGCGCTCGACGTTCCAGGTGTCAAAGGGGAAGGTGACGGTGCCGGCGCCGACATACATGCGGGTGCCGTCGTAAAGCGTCTGCACCGAGTTCGGCCCGGCAAAGCCCCGGCTCGTGAAGCTGCCGATGCCGAAGCCCGGCGAGCCGTAGGAGGTGATGCCGGTGGCGTTCTGCGAGACGGCGTCGAGCACAGAATTCTGGCCGCGGATGCGCGCGGCCTCGCCCGAGATCACGTCGACGCTCGCCGGCGTCTCCATCGGCGTCAGGCCGAGGCGGCTGCCGCTGCGGGACGGCGTGTCGAGGTTGAGGCCGACTGGCGAGGAATGGGTCAGGCTGACCTTCTGAGGGCTCGCACCGACGCCGTAGGCCTCGGCGGGGGCATTCGCCGACAGCGCGGCCTGGCCCTGGACGGAGATCTCGTCGAGATGCTCGCGTCCGGTCGCCACGACCTGGGCCTGGGCGGCGTGGATCTGGCCGAGGACGGCAAGAGCGAGCGAGGCTGGGATCGACGCGGTCGGCGCGCGGTGTCGGCTATGTCGGGTCGTCATGGTGATGGCGGAGCTCGGGCAACGGCAGTGGCACGTCACCGCGAACGAGGCCTCGGCACGGGGCATGCCCCGCATCTCGACACCCGCCGGAGCACCCCGCCCAGCGCGTTTCGCGTGTGACCACGACTGACGGCAGGTCTCCTGGCTCGCGGGTCATTGCCGTCCAACCGTCTTCCCGGGTCGAGCAACCCAGTGACATCGGTGGCGGAAGGCTCGCCGCTTACAGTTGCGGGGGCAGCCACGGCATCGGGACACGTCCCTCACCGCGTTCCCTTTTGATCCCTCTCGGGAACCGTCCCGATCAGCCTGTCGCAGCGCAGGCGGGCAGCGTCAACGGAATGGCCACGCTTCGGCTGTGAATGTTGCCGGCGTGTAACTGGCCGGGCACAGCTGCCTCGGCGCTGCTTCAGGTGAACAGGCTGGAGACGCTCGACTCCGTCGCGGTGCGCCCGATGGCCTCGCCGAGAAGAGGCGCGATCGACACGACGCGGATGTTCCTGGCGAGCTTCACGGCCTGGGTCGGCAGGATGGAATCGGTGATCACCAATTCCTTCATGCGCGAAGCGGCGATGCGCGAAACCGCCCCGCCCGAGAGCACGCCGTGCGTGATGTAGGCCGAGACCTCCTTGGCGCCCGCATTCAACAGCGCCTCAGCTGCATTCACCAGCGTGCCGCCGGAATCCACGATGTCGTCGACGAGGATGCAGGACTGGCCCTCGACCTCGCCGATGATGTTCATCACCTCCGACTCACCGGCCCGCTCGCGGCGCTTGTCGACGATGGCCAGAGACGCATCGATCCGCTTGGCGAGCGCTCGCGCGCGCACCACGCCGCCGACGTCGGGCGAGACCACCATGCGCTGGCCTGGGGGCAGCCGCTCCTTGATGTCGCGCACCATGACAGGGGCGGCGAAGAGGTTGTCGGTCGGGATGTCGAAGAAGCCCTGGATCTGGCCGGCATGGAGATCCAGTGTCAGGACGCGGTCGGCGCCCGCCTCGGTGATGAGGTTGGCCACGAGCTTCGCCGAGATCGGCGTGCGGCCCGAGGTGCGTCGGTCTTGGCGCGCGTAGCCGAAATACGGGATCACTGCAGTGATGCGCCGGGCGGAGGAGCGCCGCGCCGCATCGATCATGATCAGCAATTCCATCAGGTGGTCGTTCGCCGGGAACGACGTCGACTGCACGATGAAGACGTCCTCGCCGCGGACGTTCTCCTGCAGTTCGACGAAGATCTCCATGTCGGCGAAGCGCCGGACCATGCAGGTCGCGAGCGGGAGCTCCAGATAGGCGGCAATCGCCTCGGCCAGAGGCCGGCTGGCATTGCCGGCGATGATCTTGATCGAGGATTTCATGTCGGACGTCTCTCGTCACGGGAGGCGCCCGTGGGGCGGGCCGTTGGTCGGCGGCGCTGATACCAGCGGGGGACGAGCGTCACAATGCTTTCATCCGGATCGGCGCCCAATGCCGCCGCTCCTGCACAGAGATCGCCGTCCGATTGGTGAATCAGGGCTCCAGGAGCCGGTGCAGATGCACGATGAAATAGCGCGTCAGCGCATTGTCGACCGTGGACTGCGCCTTGGCGCGCCAGGCGATCTGCGCCGAAGCGAAATCGGGGAAGATGCCGACGATGTCGAGGCCT
Source organism: Methylobacterium sp. C25 (assembly GCF_021352225.1). Lineage (GTDB taxonomy): Bacteria > Pseudomonadota > Alphaproteobacteria > Rhizobiales > Beijerinckiaceae > Methylobacterium. The sequence goes on from NZ_JAAUVI010000013.1 coordinate 36,850, forward strand.
TTCACGTCAGCGAAACGAATGCCGTCGAGGCTCTCCAATTCGCCACCGAAGACGAGATGAAGCTTCTGCGCGCTGTCGATCGTGGTTGTCACATGTCTCTCCTGCCGCCCCGGCTCCCAGGCCGCCACCTCTGAAGGCACGAGCCGTGCCGCGGTTCGCAAAGCCTGTGGCGAGCGTCAACCCAGGCTTGCGCGGGAGGGGGCTGCAAACGCTCTTCCGAGGCGCCGCGACGGCGGGGCCGGGCCGGTCTCCGGTCAGAACAGCGAGCCCTGCTTCTCTTTGACCGCCTTACCGGAACGCGGCTTCGCGCCCGTGGATGGGCGCCTGCCCGCCGGCGGGTCGCCATCCGCCGCATCCGGGCGTGCCGTGACCGAGCCGTCGGCGAACTGCAGATACAGCACCGGAACCTGGCCGGCGGCGGTGGCCGAGCGCAAGGGGGCTCCGTCCTCGTCGCGCACCAGCGCGTAGCCGCGTGCGAGCACCGCCCGATAGCTCAGGGCGCCGAGCAGACCGCCGAGGGCATCGAGGCGGCTGCGGCGCCGCTCGATCGCGTGGCGCAGCGCCGACAGTGGCCTTTCGTCGATCCGGGCCAGGCGCCCGCGCGCATCGGCCAACGCTACGGCGGGCGAGCGCCGGGCGAGCCGGTCCGTCAGGCGGATCAGCCGTGCGCGGTGGTCACGCGCGTTCGCCGCAAGAGCCGGCGCGAGCCGGGCCTCGGCCAAGTCGAGCCGCTGACGCCGCGTTGCGAGGACGGCATCGGGGCTCGGCATGGCTCGGACGAGGGCGCGCAGGTCCAGCCGCTCGCGCTCGATGCGTCGCAGAATCGTGCCACGCTGCCGGGCGCCGAGGTCGTGGATCTCGTCGAGCAGGTCGGCGCGCACCGGCACCGCCATCTCGGCCGCACCCGTCGGCGTTGGTGCCCGGCGGTCGGCGACGAAGTCGATCAGAGTGGTATCGGTCTCGTGCCCGACGGCCGAAATCAGCGGGATCGCGCTCTCGGCGGCGGCACGGACCACCGCCTCCTCGTTGAAGGCCCACAGGTCCTCGATCGAGCCGCCGCCGCGGGCGACGATGAGCACGTCCGGCCGTGGGATCTGTCCGCGTGGCTCCAGCGCGTTGAAGCCGCTGATGGCCGCGGCGATCTCGTCTGCCGCCCCCTCCCCCTGCACGCGCACCGGCCAGACCAGGACCGGGCGCGGAAAGCGGTCCTGCAACCGATGCAGGATGTCGCGGATCACGGCGCCGGTCGGAGAGGTCACCACCCCGATCACGCGCGGCAGATAGGGAATTGGACGCTTGCGCTCGGCGGCGAAGAGTCCCTCGGCAGCGAGGAGCTTCTTACGTTCCTCCAGAAGCGCCATCCAGGCGCCGACGCCCGCCGGCTCCATCGAATCAACGATAATCTGGTATGAGGATTTGCCCGCGAAGGTGGTGACCTTGCCGGTGACGAGGACTTCGAGCCCCTCCTTCGGCTTTTGGCGCAGACGGCCGAGTACGCCTTTCCAGACCACGGCGTCGATCTTGGCGCTGCCGTCCTTCAAAGAGAAATAGGCGTGGCCGGAGCCGTGCGGGCCGCGATAACCCGAGATCTCACCGCGCAACCGGACATGGCCGAATGCATCCTCGAGCGTTCGCTTTAGCGCAGACGCAAGATCCCCGACCGACCATTCGGGAGCGTTGGACTGGAGATGTGTCGAAGGTGGCGTCTCCGCGTCGAGCGGGGGGCGCGCCTGAGGCGGTGGGACGAGCGGCATCCGGGAAGGCTAAAGCCAAGCCCGCCCCGGAGCAATTTCGTCAGCACTCAGAAAAGGCCGGAAAACATCGCGAACGCCGCCAGAGCGGGAGCCGCAGCGATTCCGACCGCCCATTGCCACGGTTGTGCGAGGCGAGGCCGACGGTTGTCGTTTGCCGCCCGATGGGTCGTCCGGTGATGTACGACGTAGTTCGAAACACGCACTCTCTCGTGCTGCTCGGTTGCAGTGTCGGGAGAGAGATTGATGCGGCACAGCGGCATGGCTTGGGATAACGTACCAGAACGCTCTGCCGTTCCGCTTGTGCGGCCCGATCTTCCATCGATCATTCGCCCCTCGTAAGACGGGCGAATTCCGAACGACCCGGTCGAGCCCTTCACGTTGCGCATGATGCCGGTCTCCGTCACTGGCCGAGGGCAGCGGCGACGCTCGGCCAATTCTGCGTGAGGCCGACCAAAGCAAGGCTGACGACGAAGACGAAGCGGTGCATGGTCCCGAGACTCCGTGCGGTTAAGCTAATGACGCGGAAAGTGCCTCCAAGTTCCCGAGACCCACGACAACTTCGCCTGCGAAATGCACCGGTGACGGTTTGCAGATCGGTTCGCGGCATCATGGCGGCCCTGCTCGCGGTGGGCAGCACGAATGCGTTGGCAGCCGAGGGCGCGTGTCCCGCGTTTCTCGAAAGCGCCCGAAGCCTCGTCGTCGTCACGGCGCGGTCGGTGAATGCGACGCGCGCGCTTCTCCGGCTTTTCCAACGGAATGGACCGTCGGATGCCTGGCGGCCCATTGGTGCATCCGAGTCGGCCGTTCTCGGCGCGACCGGGCTGGCCTGGGGACATCCGTTTCGAGGGATGGCGCGTGCCGGAGAGCCGGTAAAGGCGGAGGGCGATCGGCGCACCCCCATCGGCATCTACCGGTTCGGGCGCAGCTTCGGCTTCCACGCGAGCGGGCTGTCGGGCCAGCTCGTGCTGCGGCCGGGCGAGTCGATCTGCGTCGATGATCCGGCTTCGGCCGCCTACAACACCATCGTCACGTCCCGCTCGGGAACGCGGCCGCGGGGAGAGGATATGGGCGCGCAGCCGCTGTATCGGCGCGGGCTCGTGATCGACTATCCGAGCGACGCTGGCCGGCGCGCTGGCTCCTGCATCTTTCTCCACGTCTGGCGTGGCCCGGGACACGGAACGGCCGGCTGCGTGGCGCTGCCTGAGACGCGCGTCGCCGCCTTGCAGGCAATTGCCGGGCGCGGCGAGACGGCGATCGCGATACTGCCCGAAGGCGCGCTCGACCGCTTCTCCGGCTGCCTTCCAGGTGTCGGCGCGGGGCGCTGAGCGTTACGGCTCGACCAGCGCCCTGCGGCAGCAACCGACATAGTCGCCGTGTACCCAGCCGACCGGGCCGCCGCGCAGTTTCACTTTCACCCAGATCCCCTGCCGGCCGATGACGCTGAACAGCGAGTCGGGACCAAGCTTGGCGATGCGATAGCCCGTCTGACCGCTTGGGAGGCTGCGCAGGGCGACCCAGTTGTCGCCGGCCGGGTCGAGCCGGATCGGATGGCTGAACATGCCGAAACGCGCCACTGGTGTCGGTTCGGGTGGCGGCAGGGCGTCAGCGACGGGCGGCGGCGCGGCTTGCGGGCGCATCAGTGTGCTCGCCGGCGGCGGATATACGATCGAAGATGGAGGCGTCTTGATCACCAGCGCAGGCTTCGTCTGCGCTGGCGGCGGCAGGATTGCCTGCGGCGGTGACGGATCCGGCGGACTCACGGTCACCGGCGCGGCGGCCGGCAAGGATGCGGCATCGGCGCTTGCCAGCGATACGAATCGGGCGCCGCGCACCTCGTTGTAATAGGCGGGCACCTGCTTGTGCGGCACGGTTTCGGCGAGCTTGGCGACCTCGTCGCGCACGCTCTCGCCGAGGTCGATCAGGTTGAGCCCCGGCTTCCTGATCTGCTGCACGAAGATCCGAGTGAAGACCGAGTTCGGGTTCGGGTCGGAGCCCGGCAGTTTTTCCAGTGCCTGTTGGCCGGCACCGGCCGCGTAGAGCGAGAACACGCCGTCGGCGGGTTCAGTCCGGGCGAGGCCGGTATCCTGCCCGATGGCGCGGGTGCCGTTCCTCGAAAACGGGTTGTTGCGGCAGGCATCGATCACCATCACGACGACCCGCGCCCCGCGCTGGCGAAGTGCCGCGCTGAGATCGGTCTCGGCCAGAGAGCGGCTGCGGGCGAGCATCTCCTGTCCTGCTTCCACCGCCGGGATATCCGAGGGAAGCAGATAGTTGGTGCCTTGGATCGCGATGCCGTGGCCCGCGAAATAGACGAGCGCGGTATCTCCCGGCTGGACCTGATCGGCGAAGATGCTGAAGCGGCGTAGGAAGGTCTCTTGTGTGACTGCATTGGAGAGCAGCGTCACGCGGAAGCCGAGGCCCTGCAGCGTGTCGCCGACCGTCTGGGCGTCTGCCGGAGGCCGGGCGAGCTGGGCGCCCTGTCCGAGATTCTGATAGGCGCCGACCCCGACCACGAAGGCGAGGCGCTCCGCCGCTTGAGCGCAGGCGGGCCAAAGAAAAAGCGCGAGCAGCCAGACCTGGCCGATTCGGCGCATGAGCTCCGCGGCGGCACGTCGGCAAGACAGGCTGCTCAAGCTGGACACCCGAAAAACATCGCATAAGCGTCTTCGCTCACCCGGCCCAGCGCCTCGCGGCAACTGGCGTAGGCCGCGTGACCGGATGCGATACGGCCGTAGCAGTCGGGCGACACTACGGCCTCCCGCTCGGGGATCAGCGCCAGCGGGCAGGCAGCCGGCGTCAGGTGGGAACCTCGGCCCGAATGCAGGGTGGTGAGAACCCCATACATCTCGCCGCGGATGGTCGGACGGCACAGCATGGCAACGCGGTACTGACCCTGCCAATTGGTGACGAGATAGATCTGCCCCGAAAGGTTCGGCACCGAGACGAAGCCGCTCTGCGCGAACGGCGCGTCGATCCGCTCGGCTTCGCGGAAGGCAAGCCGTGCGGTCTCCGGCTCCCACGCGATCTCGGTTCGGTAGGCGAAGATCGCGTCGGGCGCGCCGAAGGACGGCCGCAGCGTGAGATAGCGCCCTTCCAGCCAGGACACGCCCTCGCGCGAATAGGCCCCGAGCTCTTCCGGCGCATGGCGCGGCGACTCGATCGCGTTCTCCCGGGAGGCGGGCTCGCGCAGCGAGACGCTCAGCGCTTCTTCGAGCCGGATGGTCGTGGCCAATGTGAAGGGGCGGCGGCCCGACAGCGCCTTCTCCAGGGTGGAGACGCTGATGCGCGCCTCATCGGCCAGGGTCTGGCGGGAGATTCGTCGGCGCGCCAGCGCTTCCCTCACGGCCTGCGCGATGGCCCGGCTCTGGGCCTCGGGCAGCTCGGCGTCCGATCCTGACATGATCCCCTTCCGGTTGTGCGGACAGATCCGCACGAATCCGGACAGATTGGCAAGAGTCATGGTCTCGCTGCGGATGGCCGTCGCCGATCCGGCCGACGCGCGGTCAGCGCGGCCTGACGTCGACCAGCGGCGGCACGCTCGCCGGCGGCCGGCGCTGCCGGCTCGCCTGCTCAAAGGCGTAGCCGAGCCCGAGCAGCTTGCCCTCTTCCCAGGGTCGGCCGAGCAGGTCGAGTCCGACGGGCACGCCCAGGGGGGCCTTTTCAGTCGGCGTGGAGAACCCGGCGGGCACGTCGAGCGCCGGGTAGCCGGTGAGACCGGCTACGATGCCGTTGCGGTCGGACTGGTTCAGCTCCCCGATCGGCACGACCAGGCGCTTCTGCAGCGGGTAGACCAGGGCATCGAGGCGCTCTCTATCGAACACTTCGGCGACATGAGCGCGGAAGGCGGTGATCCGTTCGAGCCGTGCCTTGTATTCCGGCTCCTGCAGGCCGTCGCGGCGCGCATCGGCACCGGTAATGAACTTTTCGAGGGCTGCCTTGTGGAACTTCCCGGAGGCGATGATGCCGGCGAGATCCTTCTGCGGCGCGTTCGGGATCGCGGCGAGATAGGCGTTGATCAGAGGCTTGAATTCGTAGGTCTGGACATCGTCTTCGGCATTCAGGCGGTCGGCCTCGAAGGCGGGATCGTCGATGTCGACGAGCGTCGCACCGGCCTTTTCCAGGGTGGCCAGTGCCGCCCGCATGACGCGGTTGACCTCAGCGTGCTCAGGCTTCGTGCCGAACAGCGCTTTCACCACTCCGAGGCGTGCACCCTTGAGCGCATCGGGCTTCAGGAAACCCGCATAGTCCTTCGCTGCCTTGTCCGAGGCCGCCGCGGTCGCGGGATCGTCCGGGTCGGTGCCGGCCATGGCCTGCAGGAGCGCCGCCGCATCCGACACATTGCGCGTGATCGGGCCGATGGCGTCCTGGGTCTTCGAAACCGGCATGATGCCGTTGAGGCTGAGCAGACCCTGGGTCGCGCGCAGGCCGAAGAGGTTGTTGGCCGAGGCCGGCGAGCGGATCGAGTTCACGGTATCGCTGCCGGTGCCAGCGAGAGCGAAGTTCGCGGCGACGGCTGCACCGGTCCCGCCACTCGAGCCGCCCGGCGTGCGGGACAGGTCGTAGGGATTGCGCACCTGCCCGCCGATGGAACTGACCGAGACGCCGCCAAGGGCGAATTCCTGCATGTTGGTCTTGGCCAGGATGATCGCACCGGCCTTGCGCAACTGCGCCACGACGAAGGCATCCTTCGCCGGCCGGGCGCCGGCCAGCGAGGCCGATCCGCCGGTCGTCGGCAATTCGGCGGTGTTGTAATTGTCCTTCAGCACCACGGATACGCAGGCGAGCGGCTCGGCGAGGCGGCCATGGTCGCCGTCGACGGCGTCGGCCTGTGCGAGGGCGCCCTCGTTGAGGGCTCGGATCGCGGTGAGCGCTGGTCCCTTGGTGTCGTAGGCGGCGATGCGGTCGAGATAGGCTTGAACCAGCCCCCGGCAGGTCAGCGTGCCGGCCTTCAGCGCTGCATGGACGCTCGCGATGCTGGCTTCCTCGATCGTGAAGCGTGGCTGCGCCCTTGCCGGCAAACCCAGAAGCGGCAGGGCCGCAAGGCCAACCACCAAGCTCTGCTTGATCGAGCCGCTCATCCAGTCACCTGCCGTGGGGGGATTGCAGCGCGCGCGGCCAAGCGACGAGCCAGGGGGGGCTCATCGAGCGAACGCTTGTTCCGACAGAGGGTTAGAACCAGATTCGCAAAGATGCAATCGAATTGAATTCAGTTTGGAACGCGGCAAGCGCTACCGCCGGATGACAAATCGAGGGGCGCACCCCACCTCCGCCGAAGGGGCGCTCAAGAACGGACATGTTCCGGCAGGGACCAGCGGCGACGTCATGAAGAAGATCGGCTTTCTGTCCTTCGGCCATTGGACGCCCAACTCCCAGTCGCAGACGCGCTCGGCCTCGGACATCCTCCTGCAATCGATCGATCTCGCGGTGGCGGCCGAAGAGCTCGGGGCCGACGGCGCCTATTTCCGCGTGCACCATTTCGCCCGGCAACTGGCGTCGCCCTTTCCGCTGCTGGCCGCCGTGGGCGCGAAGACCCACCGCATCGAGATCGGCACCGGCGTCATCGACATGCGCTACGAGAACCCGTTCTACATGGTCGAGGATGCCGGCGCGGCCGATCTGATCTCCGGCGGGCGCCTGCAACTCGGCATCAGCCGAGGTTCGCCCGAGCAGGTGATCGACGGTTGGCGGCATTTCGGGTTCCAGCCGGTCAAAGGCGAGACCGATGCCGAGATGGGCCGGCGTCACGCCGAGACCTTTCTGGAACTGCTGCGCGGCCGAGGATTCGCCGAGCCGAACCCCTATCCGATGTTCCCCAATCCACCGGGTCTGTTACGCCTCGAGCCGCACTCTGAGGGCCTGCGCGAGCGGATCTGGTGGGGGGCCGCGTCGGATGCCACCGCCGTATGGGCGGCGCAGCGAGGGATGAACCTGCAGAGCTCGACCCTGAAAAAGGACGAGACCGGCGAGCCGCTCCACATCCAGCAAGCGGCCCAGATTCGGGCCTTTCGCGATGCATGGCGAGCGGTGGGTCATGAACGGGAGCCGCGCGTCTCGGTGAGCCGGTCGATCTTCGCGATCGTGAACGACGCCGACCGGGCCTATTTCGGGCGCAGCGGGCAGGACAGAGATTCGATCGGCAACATCGACAGCGAGACCCGCGCGGTTTTCGGACGAACCTATGCGGCCGAACCGCAGATTCTGATCGAGCAGCTGAAGCAGGATCAGGCCATTGCTGAGGCCGATACCCTGCTGCTCACGATCCCCAATCAACTCGGCGTCGCCTATTGCGCGCATGCGATCGAGGCGATCCTGAAGCACGTCGCCCCGGCCCTGGGTTGGCGGCCCTGATCGAAGGCCCCATCCGCCGACACCACGTTCACGACGGCTCTCCCGTCGTGAACGATGGGTTGTCGAGCTTTGTCCCTTACCGGGCGGGAGCGTCGATACGAGCACCCCAGACGTTCAGGGTTCCCTGCTCCTGGGCCGGCGCGGCCGCGGCGGGGACAGCCTGCCGATCAACGAGGTAGTAGGCGCCGGTACCGGCGGCGTTCAGGGCATTGAAGGCCCGCGGGGCCGGAACCTCCGACACCTGTGCGACGCGTCCGGGGACTTCAAAGGTGTGCCCCCATGCGTCGAAGGTCTGCTGGGCGCGGGCGGGTGTGGCGGCGAGAGCGGCCAGGGCGATCGCGGCGAGAGCGGTGTTGCTGTAGGTCATGGTCTGTCTCCTTTACGTGTGATGCGGCTGCGTGATGCGGGCCCTCCGGCCCCGCGCTTCCGTGAAACATTGATATCAATGCATTTGCCCCGGCGGCGTGCGCGGCCGCACATAGCTTGATATCAAGCATTAAAATGCTTAGTCTGCGGGTACCGGGTATGCGGGGCTGGATCGACATTCCGCTGCACTCCGGATCATGCGTCACGACGTTCGGGAGGCTGCCATCGTGTCGGGACCAGCCGAGATCACTCCGGAACTCGCCAGGAGCGTCGGCGAGGCCTGCATCGGAACGCGCGTCCAGCGGGCCGCTCGCAGCGTGAGCCGCGTCTACGACTCGGCTTTCCGCGCCGTCGGAATTTCGGGCTGGCAGTTCACGCTGCTGATGACGCTCGCCGGGCCCGAGACGCCGACGATCAACGAGCTGGCGGCACGTCTCTCCCTCGATCCCTCGACGGCGACGACCAACCTCAAGGTGCTGGAGCGGCGCGGTCTCGTGGCTGTCGCTGTCGATGAGAGTGACAGGCGGGTTCGCCGGCTCACGCTGACTGAGGCCGGGCGCGCGCTTCTCGCTGAAGCGCTTCCGCATTGGGAGCGGGCTCAGAAGGCGAGCCTCGGCCGGCTCTGCGAGGACGAGGTCGGTGTCCTGCGCAAGGCGCTCGCCGCCCTCGCCGAGTGATAACGGGCGGCGGACTTCTAGCCGCGGCCCGCACGAGCTTCAGGCGGCGTTGTCATCGCGCTCTCCCTTGTCATCGCAGCCGGACCAATGCTTCGGGCGTCCTCGCCGATTACCGTGAAAACCTTGGGCGCCTCCGTCTCGTCCCGAGTTGCCTCGCGTCGTCATTGAGCGCACCGTAAAGACTCGATGATGTCGCGGCGCGGGCTATTGGTGCCGAAGGCGTTTCACCCGTCTCTTGCGAGTGAGAAGCCTCCCCAAGAAACACCGGTGCTGCCGGAACGGCGAAGGGGCGCAAATGGCGGGGCGTCTTCTGCGATGCAGGCGCTGCCGCCAGCCGGTCCTCAGCGACGCGCAATGCTGCCCGCACTGCGCGGTGTCGCCGCCCCTCCGGAAGCTCCGAGCCGGCAGGATCCTCGTCGCGGCGGTTCTGATTGCCGGTGCTGCGGCCTGGCTGCAGCAATCGGGCGGCGCGAGCATCGCGAACGGTGTCTCGTCCGTCGTGGACGGCGCCACGGCGGCGCTCAAGGCCGTCAACACCGTGTTTCACTCTCGTCCGGCTGCGCCGGATGCCTTCGCCAGCGCCTGTGCGGGGCGCGGAGGAACTGTGGTCGAGGCCCGTAATCGCGATGGCATGTCGCTTCGGCGCTGTGCAACGTCGTTCGATGATGGCGTCCGATGAGGACAAGCCTCTCGTCCGGCGCAATAAGCGAGTCGATTTCCCGTCGCCCCGTGCTAGCAGTAACGAGTATCAGCTGCCCGAAAGGAGCGTGAGGACTTGTCTCAACGGCTCAGGGCAGTTGGTCGCTGGGTCGGGAGATGCCCATGACACGGCAATCTTCGCCGAAATCCGCCTTGTCGGAGCCGGAAAGCTTCATCTCCGAGACTAGGCTGCGCCGCGCTGTTCGACAGTACGGTTGGGTCATTTGGACGATCGCAGCCTGCGGTCTCCTCGGGATCGGCGCGGTCGTGTTCGTCGCAAGCCGGCAGCGGCAGCCGGCAGAGCAACTGCAGACGGTGGCCCTTCCGAAAACGAGTGGACCCGTGGCGTCGACCGCGCCTCCAACACCGCCAACGCCTGCACCGACGACCGCACCAATGCCGCCGCCCCCGGCGAAAAGTGACCTGTGGACTCCCTGGAAGGCCCCGGAGTCCCGGCGTGTCGTCGAACAGGGAGAATCCGTCCCGGAGCAGATCGCAGATCTGCCGCCCCCGGCTCTCGAGCCGCAGAGCGAGACTTCCTCCCCCTCGTCCGGGACGGCATCCACCGATCCCGCCACCTCCGCATCGCCCCCGAAGCCGGCAGACGCCACCGCGAGCCTGCCGGCCAAGCCCGAAGCGGTCGGCTCCGGCGAAGAGGACAAAGTGGCCGGCACGGAGTCTCTGGTCCCGAATGAGAAGATCAAGGCGGCCGACGGATACCTGAGCCGCGGCCAGATCACGATCGCCCGCTACATCTACGAAGAGGCCTTCAAGGCCGGCGACGTCCTCGGCGCGATCGGCATGGCGAGGAGCTACGATCCGGCCTACCTGAAGTCGATCCGGTCACGTGCCACCGGCCAAACCGAGAAAGCTGCTCTCTGGTATCGCCGGGCTGCCGAGATGACTGCCCGAGCCTCCAAGTCCCCGTGACGATCACTTGTTGTGCGCGACGAGGCCGAGCGTGGTTTTCGGGGCTCGCGCTCGAGCGAGAAGCTGGCTCGGGCGAGTTCCGGGCCGACGCGCAGTGAGCGCTGCGCGCCTCACTGCGGCTGGACCGGACCCCGCGCCTCGCTCTGCGCCTCCACGATCAACCGCAACGGTCCGTGCGTCACCGCGTCGAGCGGCCAGCAGGTCGAGAGGGCGAGCCTCCGCCCCGGCGCCTGCGGATCGATGCCGGATTCGTCCCAGCGGGCGACGCGGCTGCCGGTAACGCGGAAAGTCGCCGTGGTGCCGTCGGAGCGCGTGACATCGATCGGGTCGCCTGGCTTGAGGCGTCCCAGCACCGCGAACTGCGTGTCCCGATGCGCGGCATAGACCGCCGTGCCGGGCTCGCCGGCCTGAGGGGTGCCCTCGACATGGCCGGGGCCGAAGGCGAGGGCCTGGCCGCTGCTGCCAGCGAGCGCGATGTAGCTCTCGCCGCCGAGCGTCAGGCGCGCCACCGGCACCGTGTCGGCCCATGGCCAGGGCTTTTCGGGTCGGCCGCTGGCCAGCGTCTCGGCAAAGGCCCGCTCCAACAGCGCTTGGGCGAGAGCGGCCTTGGCGGGGATCCAGGCTCCTTGAGCCGTCAGCCCGAGGCCGCAGACGATGAGGAGGGCGGCCGCAGCCGCCCTCCCCGTCTTGAGCGTGATGGCGGCGCGCATCAGGCGAACCGGCGCGTGCGGGCGACGAGCAGGCCGAGGCCCAGGAGCGTCAGGCCGAGCCAGACGCGGATCTCGAAATCCGTCGCCGTCTGAGGGAGGGCTACGCCCGGGGCGACGGCTTTCCGCAATTCGGCACGGCGCTGAACCGGGGGCGGCGCGATCGGCGCAGCCCGCTCGCCAGCGGGCCCAAAGACCTTCTCGAAATCCCAGCCTGCCGGCAGGTTGAGCGGCAGCTCGGCCGAGGTCAGGCGGGCACCGGCCGGGCGGCGGGGGGTGGCATCGATGGCGACGAGACTGGTGAGCCGCGTCATCAGCTTGTGGCCCAGCGCCAGCTTGAGGATCGCCGCATCCGCCGTCTCGGCATTCATCTTACCGGTGATGCGCGCGGTCTCGGCGTCGCCGATCTTGGCCCGCGCCCAGGCCTTGGAGATACCGGCGCCCTCGGGAGCGGACGAGAGGTCGAGCGTCTGCGTCCAGGTCTTGTCGCCGATGCGTCCGCTCAGCGTCAGCGTGCCGTTCGCCTTCGGCAGCTTGGCCGAGAGCACCAGCGGCTCGCCCCGATAGAGGTCGGGCAGCAGGTCCGGCGTCACGTCCGCTCCTCCTTCCGAGAAGGTGGCCGTGATGTCGGTGACGACTGGGCTTTCGAGCTTGGAGAAGAGTTCGCGGGTGCGCTCGGCGACCTGATCGATCGTGCTGATGTTGGTGTAACTGCCCCGGCCGAGCTCTGCTGCGTGCTGCATGAGATGGCCGTTCGGCGCCGAGCCGATGCCCACCATGAAGAGCCGCGAGCGGCCTCTCCCCGCCGCGATGGCGGAAAAGATCTGGTCCTCGTTGCCGATGGCGCCATCGGTCAGGAAGACGACCTGACGGATGCTTTTCGTGTCCTCCGGATTGGAGTCCTTGAGGGCCGCCTGCAGCGGGGCCAGCATCTCGGTGCCGCCATTGGCCTCGAGTGCCGCGACATAGGCTTTGGCCCGGTCGAGATTGGCCTGATCCGCCGGCACGGTAGCCGGGAAGACGCTGTCCATGGTGTGGTCGAAGCGGATGACGTTGAAGCGGTCGCTCGGGCCGAGGCGGTCGAGCGCAGCCAGCAGGCCGGCCTTGGCCTGGCGGATCGAAGTGCCGCCCATTGAGCCGGAATTGTCGATGACGAAGGTCACGTCACGCGGAAGCCGCGGGCCGGCCTTGCCCTCTGGCGGCGTCACCGCGGCGAGGACGTAGTCCCGGTCGCCGACATGCTCGCGGAACAGGCCGACGGTCGGCGTCACGCTCGGGGCGGGCTTCCAGACCAACTCGAAATCGCTGTCCGCCGGAACCGGACCGTCGGCGAGGCTGATCGTGCGGCTCTGCGGGCCGGTCTCCTCGATCTTGACCTTGTGGGTGTCGCTGCGGAGCGCGCCGAGGTCGAAGCCGGCCTTGAGGCTGACATGCACCGTCACCGGGTTCACCGGCGCGTGCGTCGAGGGATCGAGGACCGGCGGAGTGATGCGGTCGCGGTCGGGCACCGGATCGGCCCCGCCCGTGGCCGGGTCCTCGCCGACGAGGTTCACGATCGGCGGGGCCGGGTTGTAGCGTGGCGCGACGACGAGGGGGACGCGCAGTGAATAGCGGTCGCCGCTATGGCGCACGGTCTGCTGGTACTCGATGCGCACCAGCACGGTTTCGCCGGGGCCGATATTGGCCACCGCGTTGGTGAAGACGTTGGGCCGCTCCTGCTCGGTGAGGGCCGCCGTCTTTCCCTCACTCTTGGCCGCCTCGTAGTCGCGCTTGGCCTGGGCGCGCTCGCGGATGTCGGCGACGACGATGCGATCGCCGATGACGAGCTTCATGCTGTCCACCGCCGCATCCTCCGGAAGCGGGTAGACGTAGGTGCCCTCGACCCATTCCTTGGTGGTGTTGCGGAAGGCCTGGGTGACGACGGCACGGGCAGTGGGGCCGCTGACGTCGACGGTGACATCGGTCATCAGGCGGGGCGCCTCGACCGGGGCAGCGTCGTCCGGACCGCGCAGGACGAGTTCGCCGCTGCCGGGCGGAAGCGTCGCCGCGCGGGGCGCGCCAGGGACACTGAACAGGGCGACGAGCCCGAGGATCAGAGGATAAAGGCGCGCGGCCCGGGGCCGCGTTCGCGCGAGTGGGAAGGCGAGGACTGACATGGTGGCTCTCCGATCGCCCGGCTTCGGTGCCGGATCGACCAGAAGCGTCATCCAGAGCGCCCTGCCCCGCCACGGGAAGTGTCACGCTTGTTCGGCCGTGTTCCGGACGCAGGCGGCGGGCGAAGGCGGATTCGTGCGGTCCAGTGCGTTTCGTGCCGAATCTGCAGTTTTCGGCATCTTCCACTGCCGACCACGGGACACGCTGCCGCGTGAACGCGAAGCCGCAGCCCGTTTCGAATGGATACGGCAGGCTTGCCATCATCCTTCGGTCATCGCTTGGGGCAGACGAAGTGGCCCCGTAACGTCCCGCTAACGTAACGGGCACCCGCGCACTCTCTGGTTCGAACCAGAAGAACGGCGGCGAGCGCCGCCGTCACGGCGATGATCAGAAATGTCGTTCGGTCCGGCATGGCGCTCATCGCGATATCGGCGCTCCCCCGATGTCTCGCACCGCATTCCGGACCTGGACGATTGCGTAGAACCTGCTCCCGTCAGTCCGAGGAGAGGTATCCAACAAGGTCGGCTCTGTACTCTGTTCGTTCCGATCGGTAGGGATGCGCTGAACTGCCTTGTCCAAGTTCCGCGGAACACGACATGGGTGTCACGCGGTGTCGCCCCATCCGCGTGCCGCCACGACCAGATCCGAGACTGAGCCCCCGCATGGCCAGAGCCACATCCGCCGCCAAGCCGACGAAGCCGCCGCGCCCATCAGGTGCGAAACCGGCGGCAAAACGCGTCGAAAAGTCAGATGCTGAGCTGAACAGGCTGTTCGACGAAGGCGTGTCCGCGCACGACCGGCGTGTGATTTCCGTCCGTGGCGCCCGTGAGCACAACCTGAAAAATGTCGACCTGACGATCCCGCGCGACAAGCTCGTGGTGTTCACTGGCCTCTCGGGCTCGGGGAAATCCTCGCTCGCCTTCGATACGATCTATGCCGAGGGCCAGCGCCGCTACGTCGAGTCGCTCTCGGCCTATGCACGGCAGTTCCTCGAGATGATGTCGAAGCCCGACGTCGACCAGATCGACGGGCTCTCGCCGGCCATCTCCATCGAGCAGAAGACGACCTCCAAGAACCCGCGCTCGACAGTGGGTACGGTCACCGAGATCTACGATTACATGCGCCTGCTCTGGGCGCGCGTCGGCATTCCCTACTCGCCGGCCACTGGCCTGCCGATCGAGAGCCAGACCGTGAGCCAGATGGTCGACCGGGTGCTGGAGCTGCCGGAGAAGACTCGGCTCTACCTGCTCGCGCCCGTCGTGCGCGGCCGCAAGGGCGAGTACCGCAAGGAAATCGCCGAGTACCAGAAGAAGGGTTTTCAGCGCCTTCGCATCGACGGCGAGTACTACCCGATCGACGATGCGCCGAAGCTCGACAAGAAGCTGAAGCACGACATCGACGTGGTGGTGGACCGCATCGTCGTGCGCGAGGACATGGCGAGCCGCCTCGCCGAGTCGTTCGAAACGGCCTTGGAACTCGCCGACGGCATCGCCGACATCGAATTTGCCGATGCGCCGGAGGGCGAAACCCCGAAAAAGATCACGTTCTCGTCGCGCTTCGCCTGCCCGGTCTCGGGCTTCACCATTCCCGAAATCGAGCCGCGGCTGTTCTCCTTCAACAACCCGTTCGGCGCCTGCCCGACCTGCGGTGGCATCGGCCACGAGATGCGGATCGACCCCGAACTCGTGATCTCTGACGAGGCCCTCAGCCTCAAGCGCGGGGCCGTTGCGCCCTGGGCGAAGTCGACTTCGCCCTATTACGACCAGACGCTCGAGGCGCTGGCCAAGCATTTCGACTTCAAGACCACGGTGCCCTGGGCGGCTTTGCCGACCGAGGCGCGCATCGCGATCCTCTACGGTACCGAGAAGCAATCCGTGCGCTTCGCCTATAGTGACGGCCTGCGCTCATACTCCGTGAACAAGCCCTTCGAGGGCGTCATCCCGAACCTGGAGCGGCGCTACAAGGAGACGGAGAGCGACGCGGCGCGCGAAGACATCGGCCGCTACATGAGCGCCACTCCCTGCGAGGCCTGCGACGGCAAGCGCCTCAAGCAGGAGGCGCTCGCGGTGAAGATCGACATGCAGGATATCGGGCAGGTCACCGCGCTCTCGGTGCGCGACGCCCATCGCTGGTTCTCGGAGATTTCGTCGAAGCTCACCGACAAGCAGAACGAGATCGCCGTCCGCATCCTAAAGGAAATCCGCGACCGGCTGACCTTTCTCGTCGATGTCGGGCTCGAATATCTCACGCTGGCGCGCGGTTCCGGCTCGCTCTCGGGCGGCGAGAGCCAGCGCATCCGCCTCGCCTCGCAGATCGGCTCGGGGCTGACCGGCGTGCTCTACGTGCTCGACGAGCCCTCCATCGGCCTGCACCAGCGCGACAACGAGCGGCTGCTCGGCACGCTGAAGCGCCTGCGCGACCTCGGCAACTCGGTGATCGTCGTCGAGCACGACGAGGATGCGATCCTGCAGGCTGACTACGTCGTCGATGTCGGCCCCGGTGCCGGCATCCATGGCGGCCAGATCATCGCGCAGGGCACGCCGGAGGAAGTTCTGAAGGATCCGGCCTCGCTGACCGCGAAGTACCTGACCGGGCAGATGTCGGTGCGCACGCCCGCGGCCCGGCGTACGGCGAAGAAGGGCTCGCTCAAGCTCTTCGGCGCGCGCGGCAACAATCTGAAGGACGTCGACGTCGCGATTCCGCTCGGCACCTTCACCTGCATCACCGGTGTCTCGGGCGGCGGCAAGTCGACCCTCGTCATCGACACGCTCTACAAGGCGGTGGCGAAGAAGCTGAACGGAGCGCTGGAGCACCCTGCCCCGTTCGATCGGCTCGAGGGTCTGGAGCATCTCGACAAAGTCATCGACATCGACCAGTCGCCGATCGGGCGCACGCCGCGCTCGAACCCGGCGACCTATACCGGCGCCTTCACGCCGATCCGAGACTGGTTCGCCGGCCTGCCCGAGGCCAAGGCGCGCGGCTATCAGCCGGGGCGCTTCTCCTTCAACGTGAAGGGCGGCCGCTGCGAGGCCTGTTCGGGCGACGGGGTCATCAAGATCGAGATGCACTTCCTGCCGGACGTCTACGTCACCTGCGACGTCTGCAAGGGCAAGCGCTACGACCGCGAGACGCTGGAGGTGAAGTACCGCGGACGCTCCATCGCCGACGTGCTCGACATGACCGTCGAAGAGGCGGCCGAGCTGTTCAAGGCGGTGCCCTCGATCCGCGACAAGATGGAGACGCTGAAGCGCGTCGGTCTCGACTACGTCCATGTCGGCCAGCAGGCGACGACGCTGTCGGGGGGCGAGGCGCAGCGCGTGAAGCTGTCGAAGGAGCTGTCGAAGCGCGCCACCGGCCGCACGCTCTACATCCTCGACGAGCCCACCACCGGGCTGCACTTCCACGACGTCGCCAAGCTCATGGAGGTGCTCCACGAGCTCGTCGACCAGGGCAACACCGTCGTGGTGATCGAGCACAACCTCGAGGTCATCAAGACCGCAGACTGGGTGATCGACATGGGGCCCGAGGGCGGCGACGGTGGCGGCCTCGTCGTCGCGCAGGGCTCCCCGGAGGACATTGCCCGATCGAAGGTGAGCCATACCGGGCGATTCCTGCGCGACGTTCTGGCCCGGCGTCCGGCGACAGGCGCCGCCCCGCCAGCGCGCGGAGCCTCGGTCGCGAAACGCCGACAGGCCGCCGAATAGAGCGAGTCGCGAGCCTCCGGACCTCGGCGCGGCTCTTACTGCCACGCTTGATTCGTACCGGCCGGCCCGTTCAGACCTTGGAAGAGGTGGTTGGGCTGCCCATGGCGGGTGGCCCTCCCCGGCGGCATGCGGCCCCGCGCGGCAGCGCAATGCGTAATTCTCCCGCCTGCCCTGCTTGAATGTCCCGAGCCGGATGTGGGCGGCAAGGCTTTGATTGGTATGCGCTATTTTTCCAGCGTCCGCCGATCGGGGCCCGAAAAATGCCGCGACGGGGCCCTCCGCAACCCTTTGTTGCTCCGCCGCAAAAATGCGGCTTTTGCGCAACGGTGGATCTGCAACTGCCCAGCCTTACGGCAAAGCTCTGTCATTCCGGAGCGGTCTGTAGAATAGTTCCCAACGTTGAGACTTGAGGTGGGGCCGTAAGGGGGCGCCCGGGACGACCGTACAGAACCCGCGAAGCAAAGCGAGGTACTGACCAAGTCGTTCGGGGGCTACGGGGCGGACGCCTGAAATCCTTGGGAAGGAATGAGAAAATGTTGAAGAACTGGCTCGCCGCGGGAGCGCTCGCGCTCACCGCCGGCATGACGACCACCGCCGCTTTCGCTCAGACCACCACCGTCCCCGGTGAGCAGGTCGGCCTCGCGACCGGTGCTCCGCTTCCGGAGGGCGTGTACGCCGTCAATACGTTCCTCTACCGCAGCAACGACTTCAACCCGGCCAACGCCGGTGTCGATATCGGCATCAACATCCCGATCCTGCTGTGGTCGACCCCGTGGGTTCCGCTCGGTGGTCGCCTCGAGCTCGCCGTTGCTCCCCCGACCGTCATGGGCTTCGGCCGTGGCCGTGGCGCCACCGGCGTCCGTGACTTCACCGTCAACGTCGGTACCTTCGTCGGCGGCATCTGGGCCTTCGACCTCGGCGGCAACTTCGGCGTCAGCGTCCTCGGCGGCGCGTACCTGAACGACCTCGACGGCGATCGCGGCATCGTCAAGCTGAACAACGGCGTCGTGACGAACCCCTTCGGCGCGGCTCTCGGCCAGCTGTCGTCCAACACCTACCGTCTCGGCGTTGCTGGTTCGTACACCGGTGACGGCTGGAACATCACCGCCAACCTGACCTACAACTTCTACGACACCCCCGGCCGGTTCGAGAACGCCAACGTCATCGCTCGTTCGATCCTGTATCGTCCGTCTGACGCGCTCAACCTCGACCTGACCGCGACGAAGAAGTTCGACCTCTTCAACGAGGGCAAGGCCAAGTTCGAGTTCGGTGCCATCGGTTACGGTACCGTCAACCTCGACACCAGCGCGAACTCGCTCGCCTTCAACAACCGCGGCTACTTCGCCCTCGGTGGTCTCGTCGGCTACGACTTCGGCCTCTTCACCGCCCAGGCTTACGTCGCCCACTACGTGGCGTCCGATCGCCGCGCTTACGGCAACGGCGACGTGACCGAAGGCTGGTTCCGCGTGATCGTGCCGCTGTACTCGCCGACCCCGGCTGCCGCTCCGGCTCCGATCGTCCGCAAGTACTGATCCGAACCGGGGCGCTGCAAAGCGCCCCGACGGTCAAGACCGAAGAGCCGTCCGACCCAGCCGGGTCGGGCGGTTTTTCTTTGTCGTCGATGCCCTGTTGCAGATCTGATCGCTGCGGCTTCGATCAAAGGCGACGGCCGCCTGCTCGCAACAGCCGAGCGGTCATTCGTCGATGAACGAAGCGCCCCGGCCGTCAGTCCCGGATCAGACGGCCCGTATAGACCACCTGCCCCGTCGGCTGTCCCGTCGGCGAGCCGCCCTTGGGCTCGACCGAGACGGCGATGAGGCCCTCGCTGCCGTTCGTGCCGGCCGGCAGGGCGATGCGGCTCGCGCCAGGGCCGACGAGGCCGATCGGCTTCGGCGTCTTGTCTGCGCCGACGTACCAGAGCTGCAGGCTATTCCCGTCGGGTGCCTTCGCGGCGACGGGGCGCACCTGCGCTGTGCCGCTGGCCGTATCGACGCTGACGATCAGCGCTGGCAGGTCGCCCCCGCTCGTCACCACCGCGACGTAGCGCCCCCGCGCGTCCGGCTCGGAGGGCCGCGGTCCCACAGCTACGAACAGCGCGAGCCCGGCCGCGATCAGGCCGGTCCCGGTCGCGGTCATCCGCCAGCGCCGGACCTTGGCGGCGAGAGCCGCGATCCGGTTGTCGTTGGCCGGATGGACAATGGCGGAGGGACCGGGCAGGGCCTGCTGGATCGCGCTCCAGAGGCGCGGAGGCGGATTCTCGTCCGGCACGGCGAGGCTCAGAGGCGCGAGTCGCCGTTCCCAGTCGCGCACACGCGCCTCCGCCACCGGGTCCCGGGCCAGTTCGGCCGCCATGGCCGCGCGCTCGTCGGAGGGCAGCGTGCCCAGCACATATTCCGCAGCGCGGAATTCGCTGTCGCTGTCGAAGGGGCCGCCGCTCATCGTGCGCCCTCCAGGCAGCCCTTCAGGCTGGCGAGCGTGCGATGCAGCCAAGTCTTGATGGTGTTGACGGGCTTGTCGTGACGGCGCGCCAGCTCCTCGCGGGACCAGCCCTCGCAATAGGCCAGCATCACGCATTCGGCCTGGACGGCGTCGAGGCGGCCGAGGCAGGCTCTCAAGGCATCGCGGTCGAGCAGGGCTCCCTCGCCGGAGCGCGGGTCGGCCAAATGCTCCAGCCAATCCTCTCCGTCTTCGCGCACCGGACCCTGTACCTCGCCTTTACGCCGCACTCCGTCGATCGCGCGGTTACGTGCGATGGTGGAGAGCCATGGCAGCGGCCGACCGTTCTCGGGGACGTAGGAACCGGCCGCCTGCCAGATCTTCAAGTACACGTCCTGAAGCACGTCCTCGGCCAAACTCCTGTCGCGCTGGATACGCAGGATGATCCCGAATAGTTTCGGGGCGGTCAGATCGTAGAGCACCCGCAGGGAGGATTGGTCTCCGGCGGCGATCTCGCGCAGGAGCCTTGCCAAGGTCGGATCGTCACGCACGAGGAGTCACCTGTCGGTCGCGTGACATGGCGTCTTTTGGATCCTAGCCAAACCGTTCGCTCTGCGGAACGTTGTCGCCTTCATTAGCCGAGTGCTTGCCGGGATGCCACGGGGCGCCTGAGCTTGTTCACGGATCACGATCGTGCAGTCGCGGGTGTCGGACGGCATCCCCGCACCTATTTCTCCGGCTAGGCGCCAATCTCACCGGAGGGAGGCCGATGGCCGTCCCAGACGTATCCAGGATTCCAACCTCCGTGCAGCCCAAGCCGTCCGACTACAGCTACGATCTCGAACGCGCGCTGACCTCCGTGGTCTCCTTGTCGAGCCGCGTGCCGTCAGAGGCCTTCACGGCCGATACGCTCGGCACCGAGCGGGCGGGCAACGGCGTGGTGATCGGCGCGGATGGGCTGGTGCTCACCGTCGGCTATCTCATCATGGAGGCCGAATCGGTCTGGCTGACCACCCATGACGGCCGCTCTGTGCCAGCGCACGTCGTCGGATTCGATGCGGCGACGGGCTTCGGGCTGGTCCAGGCACTCGGCGTGCTCGACCTTCCAGCTCTCAAGATCGGCCGCTCGGACAGCCTCAAGATCGGCGACAAGGCGGTCGTCGCGGGCGCCGGTGGGCGGGGGCACAGTGTCGCTGTGGAGCTCGTCGCGCGCCAGGAATTTGCGGGCTACTGGGAATACCTGCTGGAAGAGGCCCTGTTCACGGCGCCCGCTCACCCGCATTGGGGGGGCACCGCGCTGATCGGCCCGGGCGGTGATCTCCTCGGCATCGGCTCGCTGCAACTCCAGCAGGGCGGCGGTGGCCGGACGCAGGCCATCAACATGGTCGTGCCGATCGATCTCCTGCCCCCGATCCTCGACGAGTTGCGCCTTCAGGGGCGCACCAATGCGCCGCCACGGCCCTGGCTCGGCCTCTACGCCACGGAGACCGAGGACGGCGTCGTGGTGATGGGGCTGGTCGATGACGGACCGGCTCAGGCGTCGGATCTGCGTGCCGGAGACATCCTCTCGGCCGTCGCGGGTGAGCCCGTCGCCGACCTCGCCGGCTTCTTTCGGCAGGTCTGGGCGCTCGGCGATGCGGGTGCGCGTGTGCCGTTGAGCGTCCACCGCGACGGGACGGCGATCGCGCTCTCCGTGACGTCTGCGGATCGCAACACCTATCTGGTGCGACCCAAGCTGCACTGAGCTCGCGCGGATGCGATCGCGCCCGTTGATCGGCCAGGGGGCGATCCGCTATTCCGGCGCATGACCGGAACGGACCCCATTCACATTGTCGGCGGTGGCCTCGCAGGCTCGGAAGCGGCTTGGCAGATCGCCGAGGCCGGCCATTCGGTCGTCCTGCACGAGATGCGCCCGCACCGACGCACCGACGCGCATCAGTCGCAGGATCTGGCCGAGCTCGTCTGCTCCAATTCCTTCCGGTCGGACGATGCCAACGGCAATGCCGTCGGCTTGCTGCATCAGGAGATGCGGACCCTCGGCTCGCTGATCATGCGCTCGGCCGACGCCCATCAAGTGCCTGCCGGCGGCGCGCTTGCGGTCGACCGGGACGGGTTTGCCGCTGCGGTGACCGCGGCCCTCGACGCCCATCCCAACGTCAGCGTCGTGCGCGAGGAGGTCGACGGCCTTCCTCCGGCCCAATGGGGACAGGTGATCGTTGCCACAGGCCCCCTCACCTCCCCGGCCCTGGCCGAAGCCATCGCCCGGCTGACCGGCGCGGAATCGCTCGCCTTCTTCGATGCCATCGCGCCGATCGTGCATCGCGACTCGATCGACATGGGCAAGGCCTGGTTCCAATCGCGCTACGACAAGGCCGGTCCGGGCGGCACGGGCGCGGACTATCTGAACTGCCCGATGAACCGGGAGCAGTATGACGCCTTCATCCAGGCACTGATCGAGGGCGAGAAGACCAGCTTCAAGGAATGGGAGGCCTCGACCCCCTATTTCGACGGCTGCCTGCCGATCGAGGTGATGGCCGAACGCGGCCCGGAGACCCTGCGCCACGGGCCGATGAAGCCGGTCGGGCTCACTAACCCGCATGATCCGACCGTGAAGGCCTGCGCCATCGTCCAGCTGCGCCAGGACAACGCCCTGGGCACGCTCTACAACATGGTCGGCTTCCAGACGAAGCTGAAGCATGCCGAGCAGGTGCGGGTCTTCCGCACGATTCCGGGTCTGGAGAATGCCGAGTTCGCTCGCCTCGGCGGCCTGCACCGCAACACCTATCTCGACAGCCCGCGCCTGCTCGATGCCACGCTGCGCCTGAAGGCCGAGCCGCGCTTGCGCTTCGCCGGCCAGATCACCGGCTGCGAGGGCTATGTCGAGAGCGCTGCGGTCGGGCTGATGGCCGGACGCTTCGCCGTCGCCGAGCGGTTGGGCCACCCGCTGGCTCCGCTGCCCCAGACCACCGCGCTCGGCGCGTTGATCGCGCATATCACCGGCGGCCACATCATCGCCGAGGAGGAGGCCGGCAAGCCACGCTCATTCCAGCCGATGAACGTGAATTTCGGGCTGTTTCCGCCGCTCGAGCGCGCCCCGCGCAACGAGACCGGCAACAGGCTGCGCGGACCGGAGAAGGCCGCGCTGAAGAAGCGCGCGCTCACCGATCGGGCGCGGGCCGATCTCGCGGCCTGGATGGGCGGCGACGCACCGCGCGCGGCCGCCGAGTGAGCGAGACCGCGCACGGGCAGGCGTCGGGATCGACGCTCGGCGCCATCCTGCGCGTCACCTCCGGGAATTTCCTGGAGATGTTCGATTTCTTCCTGTTCGGCTTCTACGCGAACCACATCGCGGCTGCGTTCTTCCCGGCCGAGAGCGCCTTCGCGTCGCTGATGCTCACCTTCGCCACCTTCGGCGCGGGCTTCCTGATGCGCCCTCTCGGCGCCATCGTGCTCGGCGCCTTCACCGACCGGGCCGGTCGCCGGAAGGGCCTGATCGTCACGCTGGCGATCATGGCGATGGGCACGGTGCTGATCGCCTTCGTGCCCTCCTACGCCACCCTCGGCCTCGCGGCCCCGCTCCTGGTGCTGGCGGGCCGCCTGCTCCAGGGATTCTCGGCGGGCGCCGAGCTCGGCGGCGTCTCGGTCTATCTGGCGGAACTGGCCAAGCCCGGCCGCGAGGGCTTCACGGTCGCCTGGCAATCGGCGAGCCAGCAGGTCGCGGTGATGGCCGCCGCGGCGATCGGCTTCGGGCTCAATCGCGCGCTGCTGCCCGAGCAGATGGCCCATTGGGGCTGGCGCATCCCGTTCCTGCTGAGCTGCCTGCTAGTGCCGTTCCTGTTCTACATCCGCGCCTCGCTGCAGGAGACGGAGGTTTTCGCCAAGCGCAAGCATCATCCGGAGCTTGGCGAGAGTCTGCGCAAACTGTTGCAGAACCGCCGCATCGTGCTGCTCGGCATGTTGCTCGTCGCGATGACGACGATCAGCTTCTACGCGATCACGGTCTACACCCCGACTTTCGGCCGGATGGTGCTCGGCTTGAGCGATACCGACAGCCTGATCGTCACCTTCCTCATCGCCGTCTCCAACTTCTTCTGGCTGCCGGTGATGGGCGCCCTCTCCGATCGGATCGGCCGCAAGCCCATCCTGCTCGTCTTCTCGACGCTGACCCTGCTCACCGCCTATCCGGCGCTCTCCTGGCTCACGGGCCATGCGAGCTTCTCGGCGCTTCTCGGCGTGCTGCTGTGGTTCTCGTTCCTCTACGGCAGCTACAACGGCGCCATGGTGGTGGCGCTCACGGAGATCGTGCCGAGCGAGGTCCGCACCGCGGGCTTCTCCCTGGCCTATTCGCTGGCGACGGCGCTGTTCGGCGGCATGACGCCGATCATCTCGACCTGGGCCATCAAGGAACTCGGCGACAAGGCTGCCCCAGGCCTCTGGATGGCCCTGGGCGGCGCCTGCGGCCTCGCGGCGACGCTTCTCGTCTACAGGGCTCCGTCGGGCCGCGCAGCCGCCCGTGAAGTAGCGATGCTGGATGCCGTCGAGCGCCCCTGAGGCGCATCGCGGATGTCCCACACCATGAGCTGCCGCCCCGGGCGCTTTCCGCCGTCGCCGGTGGGACGGAAGCCGAGCTTGTGCAGCAACTGCCACGAGGCCACGTTCTCGGGCCGGCACTCGGCAACGATGGCGCGGCGCGGATAGGCTTCGGCCAGCGCCCTGACCACGGCGCCGACGCCTTCGGCCCCGTATCCGCGACCGCGCGCGGCGCCGCCGACCCAGTAGCCGATCTCGATGGCCTCGAGCGCACGCAGATGGGCACCAACGATGCCGACGAGGCTCCGATCCTCGCGCTCGACCAATCCGAGAAAGACGTCGCGGCCGGTCGCGGCCGCGCGGATCAAGCCGCGGGCATCGGCGAGGCTGAAATGCTCGGGCAGGAAGTCGACGCTGTTGGTGATGGCCGGATCGTCCGTGAGGCCGCGCACCTCCTCCACCATGTCCGGATGTAGCGGCGCGATGGCGAGGCGCTCGGTCTCGATCACCGGAAGGGCGAGGCGTTCCCAGCGGGTGCCTCGCAGAATGCGGGAGAGAATGCCCATAGCCTCAAGGTGGGCGCGCCGAGGCCCTTGGGAAAGAGGAGAACGGCGCAAGTCCGTATCTGCGTAAACGAAAAGGCCGTCCCGGATCATCCGGGACGGCCTCTCGACGAAGGTTGCCGATCGATCAGTGAGGGGCGGCAGCCGTGGCGGCCGGGTGGATCACCATGTCCGTGAAAGGCGGCACGTAGGCCTGGAGCATCACGAGCAGGCCGACGAGGCAGGCCAGTGCGATCGAGTGCCAGAACACGAAGCGCAGGATCTTGCCTTCCTGTCCGAAATACCCAGTCGCGGTAGAGGCCACGACGATTGACTGTGCGTCGATCATCTTACCCATGACGCCACCGGACGAGTTCGCCGCGGCCATTAGCACGCCCGAGAGGCCGAGCTGCTCCGAGGTGATCCTCTGCAGGCCGCCGAACAGCACGTTCGAGGCCGTATCCGAGCCCGTCAGCGCCACGCCAAGCCAACCGAGCAGCGTGCCGAAGAAAGGATAGAGGATGCCCGTTCCCGCGAAAGCGAGACCCAATGTGGCGTCCACACCGGCGTAGCGGGTGAGCACGCCGAGTGCGAGCATCGCCGAGATGGTGATGAGCGAGTAGCGCAGCACCCAGATCGTCTCGATGTAGGCGGTGATCAGGCGCCACGGCGAGAAGCGCATGATCAGGCCCGAGATGATCGCGGCGATGAGCACGCCGGTCCCTGTGTAGGACATGTAGGTGAACAGGAAGACCGCACCTTCGGGGAGGGGCTTGGCCACTACCGGGGGCACCTTCATGATCATGTTGTGCAGGCCCGGCACCTCGTATTTCCAGGTGAAGATCGGGTTCACGATGGCCTTGAACCAGCCGGTGCCCCAAATGGCCACGATGATCGAGAGGATGATCCACGGGACCCAGGCCATGAACAACTCGCCCGACGATGCGGTGCGGCCGCCGGTGTGGACCTTGGGCATGTCGCCGGGGACGCCGGCGCCGAGGGCGACAGGACGCGGCTCGCCGTAGCCGATCGAGGGATCGTTTCCGCGCAGCGCCGGAGAGGTCCAAACCTCGGCAGGCTTCCAGAACTTCAGGAACAAGACCAGCGCAGCCATCGAGAAGAGCGAGGCACCGATATCGACGATCCACGGGTTGATGTAGTTCGAGATCGCGAACTGGGCGATCGCGAAGGAAGCGCCGGTGACGAGGATCGGCGGCCAGACCTTGATCATGCCACGGAAGCCCGCGAACACCCAGATCAGCCAGAACGGCACGATCAGCGAGAAGAACGGCAGCTGGCGGCCGATCATCGCTCCGAGGATGTTCGGATCATAGCCGGTGACCGAAGCGAGGCCCTGGATCGGCGCGCCG
Organism: Methylobacterium sp. C25; assembly: GCF_021352225.1. Taxonomy (GTDB): domain Bacteria; phylum Pseudomonadota; class Alphaproteobacteria; order Rhizobiales; family Beijerinckiaceae; genus Methylobacterium. Next base: position 63,067 of record NZ_JAAUVI010000013.1, read on the forward strand.
AGCGCACCGAACGCCACGGGGGCAGTGTTGGCGATCAGCGAAAGGCCGGATGCCGCGAGCGGCGAGAAACCGAGGCCGATCAGGATGGCGCCCGTCACCGCGACTGGGGTGCCAAAGCCGCCCGCACCCTCGAAGAAGGCGCCGAAGGCGAAGGCCACGAGCAGCAGCTGGATGCGGCGATCGGACGTGATCCCGGCGACCGATTGCTGAAGAATGGCGAACCAGCCCTTCTCCACCGTTAGGCGGTAGAGGAAGATGACGTTGAGGATGATCCAGCCGATCGGGAAGAAGCCGGTGACCATGCCGAGGATGGCGGCGCGTCCGGCGAGACCCGTCGGCATGCCGAAGCCTACGATGGCGACGAGAAGCGCGATGACGAGGGCGATGACGGCGGCGATGTGCGCCTTGACCTTGCCGCTCGCGATCATCGCCAGCAGGGCAATGACGGGGATCGACGCCGCGATGGTCGATAGCCACGCGTTCCCAAAGGGATCGTAGACTTGATTCCAGGGTTGCATGACGCGGTAATCCTCCCTCGGCCCGGTCTATTCGCCGGCCTGAACCCTATCGCTAGCAGAGCACGAGAAAGGTCTCAACGAGGCGTAATCATGTATTCAGAGGGTGTTGCACGGACGTTCCGCCGAAGCGGATGAAGTCGTGCTTCGTCAGCCCCGCCGTGCCGTCCGCCAAAGCCGCCAGACCTTTCTCCAGCGGGGTAGCTCGATCATCGTGTTGAGCGGGTCGTCGCTCGTTCGATCCATCGCCGACAGGTAGCCCTCGACGAGGGCGATGGGCAGGAAAGCGGGGCGCGCGGCCGGAGCGATGGTGTCGCGAGCCAAGCGGTAGGCGTCAAGATGGCGGCGGGCGAGCGCGCGCAGTTCCGCGCAGGTACGCACGAGGCCTGGGCCGCCACGGCCGGTGACAACGTCCTCACGAGTGACGCCATTCTGCCTTAGCAGTTCGGCCGGTAGATAGACTTGTCCGTTCCGGGCATGCCACGGAAGGGTGCGCAGGAGGCCCGTGACGCCATAGGCGACGCCGGCATGGCCGGCCGCCGCCGCGCCGCCGGGCTCGGCACCGTCGCTGAGGATGAGGCCGCCGAGACGGATCAGGGCCGAGGCGGTTTCGCCGCAATAGCCTTCGAGGTCGTTCACGCGTGGCATCGGATCGTCGTAGAGATCGAAGACGCGGGCATCGATCAGATCGACGAAGGGCTGGCGTCCGAGTCGGCGGGCGACGATGGCGTCGTCGAGGGCCGCAGCGACGGGATTGGACTTCACGTCTCCCCTCGCCTCGCCCTGCAGCGCGTCGCGCCACCATTGCAGGCGGATCTCGCCGGCGATCGGGTTGGAGGCGGCGTCGCGTACGCGCGCGATCGTCAGGCTGAAGGCGGCCAGCGCGAAGAGATGGGGACGGAATGCGGCTGGCGCGAAGAGCGTGGCGAGGTATCGGTCCGGATCGCCCTCCCGGACCAGCGCCTCGCAATGGCGGAAGGCGAAGTCCAGGCCCTCGCCGGCGGATTCGACCTTGCTGTCCGTGGGGGTCACGCGGGCCTCATCATGCCACCGCGATCAGGGCGGCCGCGACTTTGCGGTTCTCGCCCAGCAGAATGTTGTAGGTGCGGGCAGCCGCGCCCGTCTGCATCGCGTCGAGGCCGATCCCAGCCTCCTTGAGCCTCCTGCGCAGAGCCTCAGGGAACGGCGCGATGTCGATTCCTGTGCCGACCAGCAGCAACTCGATAGAGTCGCTTTCGCCGAGGACCGGGCGCAGGCTGTTCAGATCGATCGCGCCGGGCTCCGTGACGTCCCAGGCCTTTATCCCCGAGGGTAGCATCAGGATCGAGCCGCGATGCGACATGTCCGCGAAGCGGAAGCCGCCATTGCCGTAGGAGTCGATCCCGTAGCGGCCGGGGACGAAGCCGTCGTGAAGGCGCCCTTCCATTCGGGTTCCTACTCGGCCGGCTGCGGCAGACCGCTCTCGCGTTGTGCCGACTTCGCGCCGGAGAGCATGAGTCCGATATAGATCAACGAAGGCGTCGAGACGAAGATCGCCGAGTAGGTGCAGATCACGACGCCGGCCAGCATCACCACCGCGAAGCCGTGGATCGCCTCGCCGCCGAACAGGACCAGCGAGAGCAACGCCAGCGAGGACGAGATCGAGGTCATCACCGTGCGCGACATAGTGGAGTTGATTGAGAGGTTGAGCAACTCGACCGTCGGGATCGTTTTGTAGCGGCGCATCAGCTCGCGGGTCCGGTCGAACACCACGACCGTCTCGTTGAGCGAGTAGCCGACGATGGTCAGAATCGCCGCGATCGAGGTCATGTTGAACTCGATGCGCGTGATGATGAAGATGCCGACGGTCAGCACGATGTCGTGCAGCGTGCCGACGATCGCACCGAGCGCCAATTCGCGCTCGAAGCGGAACCACAGATAGAGCAGCACCGCGACGACCGAGAGCACCACGCCCACGGTGCCGGACTGGACCAGCTCGCCCGAAACGCGCGGGCCAACGGTCTCCGTGCGACGGAAGTCGTAGTCCTTGTCGAAGGCCGCGTGGGCCTTCTGCATCACCGCCGTCTGGCCCTGCTCACCGGCCTGGAGGGGCAGCCGCACAAGGACGTTGCCCTGGCCGCCGAGCTCTTGCACCTCCGCCTCGCCGAACCCGAAGCCATTGGCCGTGCTGCGGATCGTGGCGACGTCGGCCTGACCGGTCTTCGCTTGCAGTTCGACCAGGGTGCCACCCTTGAAGTCGATGCCGAAGTTTAGCCCGATCGTCAGGAACAGCGCGACCGTGGCGAGCGACATCGCCGCCGAAAGCGGGAAGGACAGGCGGCGGAATCGCATGAAGTCGAAATGCGATTCATCGGGCCAGAGGCGGAGCAGGCGCATGGTCTGTCTCGGTACGGCGTTCGGGGCGATGCGCGGAGCGGCCGGCGCTCAGAACAGCAAGGTCTTCAGAAGGGTAGAGTCTTGGGTTTTGCGTACTTGTACCACAGCGCGATCATCATCCGGGTCAGGGTCACCGCCGTGATCACAGTGGTGAGGATGCCGAGGATGAAGACGACCGCGAAGCCCTTCACCGGGCCGGAGCCCATGAAGAACAAGATCAGCGCGGCGATCGCCATGGTGGAGTTCGAGTCGATGATGGTGGCGAAGGCCCGGTCGAAGCCGGCCTGAAGCGCCGAGACCAGTGAACGCCCGGCCCGCTGCTCCTCGCGCATGCGCTCGTAGATCAGAACGTTCGAATCGACGGCCGTGCCGATGGTGAGCACGATGCCGGCGATGCCAGGCAGTGTCATCGTCGCCTCCAGCACAGACATCAGGCCGAGGATCAGGCCGACGTGCACCGCAAGCGCGATGTTCGCGAAGAAGCCGAACGTGCCGTAGGTCGCGAACATGAAGATCACGACGAAGATCGCAGCAAAGAGCGTGGCGTGCTTGCCGGCCTCGATCGAGTCCTTGCCGAGACCCGGGCCGACGACGCGCCGCTCGACCACGGTGAACTTGGCTGGCAGCGCGCCGGCGCGCAGCAACACCGAGAGATCGTTGGCCTGCTGGACCGAGAAACTGCCGGTGATCTGGCCGGAACCGCCGGTGATGGCGCTCCGGATCACGGGGGCGGAGACCACCTCGTTGTCGAGCACGATACCCATACGGCGGCCGACATTCTCCGAGGTCGCCTGACCGAAGCGCTGGGCACCGCGCAAGTTGAACTTGAAGCTCACCATCGGCTCGTGCGTCTGCGGATCGAAGGCCGGCTGCGCGTCGGTCAGATCGCCACCATCGGCCATGACGCGGCGCTCGACGGGGACCTTCTGGCCCTTCTCGTCCTTGGAGGGCAGCAAGTCGACGTCACCGGAAGGCGAGTCCGACAGCATGCGGAATTCGAGTTTGGCAGTAGAGCCGAGCAGCTTCTCGAGCCGCTCCGGGTTCTGCTCGCCCGGAACCTGAACGAGGATGCGGTCGACGCCTTGCTGCTGGATCGAGGGCTCGGTGGTGCCGGTGGAGTCGAGGCGGCGGCGGATGACCTCGATGCCCTGGCTTACCGCGCGTCGGGTTCGATCGGTGATGCCCGGATCGGTATAGGTCAGCGTGATCAGGCCGTCGGGTTGCTCATTGACCTCGAGCGTGCCCGTGCCGGCGGAGGCGAGGCTCTGGATGGGCTGCGACAGTTCACGCAGCTTCGGCAAGACCTTGGCCCGGCCTGCTGCGTCGGCAATGCGCACTTGGACGCTGCGCTTCTGCGTCTGGATGCCGCCATCGGCGCGCACCTGCTCCTGCTGCAGAACGCGGCGCACGTCATCGCGGAGGCCCTTGACCATCGAACCGGTCAGCTCGTTCTGGTCGACTTCGAGCAGGAGCTGCGAGCCGCCCTGAAGGTCGAGGCCGAGCACGATCGCCCGCTGCGGGATGATCCAATGCGGGATGAAGCTCGGCAGCGAGGCCATGAAGCCCTTGCGCTGCTCGGGCGAGAAGAAGCTCGGGATGGCGAGACTCAAGCCGATCAGGATGACGGCAAGCGTCCCGAATATCTTGGACTTCGAAAAGCGCAGCATCCGCCGGTTCCAGCTCTTCTTCTTATCAGGTTGGCCGGGTCAGAGCCCGGCTCCCGCATGCTGCCGTCAGGCCGCCTTGACCGGGGCGCCCTTGACCCGGACCTCGGAGATCATGCTGCGCACGATCTTCACGCGGACGTTCGGGGCAATCTCGACCTCGACCTCGGCCGCGTCGTCGGTAACCTTGGTGACGCGACCGACCAAGCCGCCATTGGTGACGATCGTATCCTCGCGGCGCAGGTTCTTCATCAAGGACTGGTGGTCCTTGAGCCGGCGCTGCTGGGGCCGCAGGATCAGAAAGTACATGATCACGAAGATCAGCGCGAAGGGCACCAGCTGGATCGCGATGTCGCTGCCGCTGGACGCACCGGCGGCTTGCGCGAAGGCGGGGGTGATCAGCACGAAAACTCCTGATGGTGCGACGACCCGCGCCGCGGCACGTCCGGGCGATGGGTGGGCTTTGGCCTGTCGAAAAGCGCGCGGACTATAGCCACGGGCGACCCGAAAGCAACGGTGCCTGTTGAGGTTGCGTCACCGTGCCGGTAGCGAGGCTGGCGCACCCTGAATTCGGACACCGTCGCGCTGCCTCAAGAGGAGGCATGCTCGAATAATGGACGGCGCTCCTGTTTTAAGCTCACGTTCAGGGTGTCGGCGAAAAGACTAGCTTTCGGCTCCGATCATGCCCTGGTCGAGCCGCATTGGAGCCAAAACGTCGTCGCGATCACTGACGACATCTGCACGCGAAGGCCGGACTACGGCCCGATCACGAGGAACAGGACCCGAGAATAATGTATTCCGATCATCGGAACCAAGACGACGCAGCCCGAACCGTCGCGCGCGGGTCGGATGATGGCCGGGGTCGTGAGAGCTTCCGCCCAGTAGCACTCCCCGCGCTCGCCGCCGCCGTCCACGTCAGCCGCGAAGCCGCCGAGGCCGCCCGCCTTCGGCTCGCGGCGCGCCGGACGGTGCGGATCGTCCACGAGGACGAACCGGTCGTCTGACAGCTCGCTGCGCCGTCGCCAGGATCGCTCCATGCTGATCCTGCCAAACCGGCGGCAGGTGCTTGCCGGACTCAGCGCGAGCACGCTCGCCGCTGGTGCCACGGGAACTTACGCCTTCGCCGTCGAGCCGCGCTTCCGGCTCGACGTGACGCGTTACGCGCCCAGGCTGGCCAGCTGGACGCCGGGCCTGACCCTGCGGATCGCCGCCATCGCCGACGTCCATGTCTGCGAGCCCTGGATGCCCCTCGACCGCGTGGCCGAGATCGTCGACGCGACGAACGCGCTCAAACCCGATCTGGTCGTGTTGCTCGGCGACTATCCGGCTGGCCGACGGGTAACTTGGAAACCAATTGCCCTCTCCGATTTCGCTCGCGTCGCCGAGGGTCTGCGCGCTCCGCTCGGCGTCCACGCTATCCTCGGCAACCACGATTGGTGGGAGGACGAGGCGGCGCTCGATGCCCGGAAGGGACCAGTCGTCGCGCGCCGGGTGTTGGAGGCGCGCGGCATCCCCGTGATGGAGAACGATGCCGTCCGCCTCGTGAAGGACGGTCGTCCGTTCTGGCTCGCGGGGCTGGCCGACCAGCAGCCGTTCTGGATCCGGCGTGACCGCCGCAGCCTCGCCGACATTCCCAGGACGCTCGCCAAGATCTCTGATGACGCTCCGGCCATCCTGATGGCGCACGAACCGGAGATCTTCCCGAAGGTGCCCGAACGTTTCGCCCTGACGCTGGCCGGGCACACCCATGGCGGCCAGATCCGCATCTTCGGCCATTCCCCGTTCGTCGCCGGCTACCATGATCCGCGTTACATCTACGGTCACGTCATCGAGGGACGGCGCCAGCTGATCGTTTCCGGCGGCCTCGGTGTCAGCAATGTCGCAGTCCGCTTCGGGGTGCCGCCGGAGATCGTCCTCGTTGAACTCGGTACCGCGCACCAAGCCTGACTCAACCTGTGCGGATGGGCACGGCGCTTGATCCGCGCCTGCAGCAATGGTTCACCCAACCTCGCACTGCCCGGCTTCGGCGGTGCTGCGAATCGGGGAGCCGATCGATGCCCGCCCTGCTGCTCGCCGCCGCCGTGCTCGGCGGTGCCCTGTTCTGGATCCTTCGCGCCCACGGCACGGTGCGCCAATTGCGCGAGGTCGACCGGGACACCAAGGGCCTGCAGCGCCGCGCCAAATCGGTGCTCGAAGACATCATCGGCACGCCGCTCGGTCGTGTACGAGACGTGCGCCTCGCCGCGACGATCCTGATGATACAACTCGTGCGCACCGGAAGTCCGGTCACCGCTGCCGAGAAAAAGCAGATCCTGGAGCTGATGGAAGACCCGCTGCAGGTCGAGAACGTCTCTGCGATGTTCGAACGTGCCTGGGACTATACACAGGCGCGGCGCCCCTTCTCTCTCGTCGCGGACGAGCTGCTGCCGCTCCTGCGAGAAGCGCTGACCGACGCCGAGCGCCAGCAATTCGTCACGATGCTAACCCAAGTCGCTGCCGCGCATTCGAGCCCGAGTGATCTGCAGCGCGAGGCCGTTGCCCGGCTCAAGCGCAGGCTCCTAACCGGTAAGCCGGAGCTGAAAGTCAGCCGGTCCGGCGATTTCGGCTGAAACTCCCGAGCGGCGCGACGCCGCGCTCGCCCAGCACTGGCCCACGCCCTAGACTGGGCGGATGACCATGATCCGCCTCGTCTCGCTTTTCGCTGTGCTCTCCGCTCTCGGCACATTACCGGCCGCAGCTGATCCCTGCGGTGATCTCGCCGGCAGGGTCGCCGCCGCGACCAAGGCCGAGATCGGCGAGCGGATCGAGGATTTTGTGCGCTTCAAGGCGGGGACCGCCATGACGTTGTCACTCTCGTGCGGCGGCACAGGTCCTTCCTCCGTTGGCGCTCAATACTTGGGCGAGACACTGCCAGCGGACTACGACAACCTGTTCGGCAAGGCCGGTCAGACGGTGACCGGCGTCGCGGCCGACACCCTCGTCGACGCCGCCCGCAAAGCCCGAGCGGAAGCAGCGACGAAGCGGCACAGCACCATCCCGACCGGAGGCGTCGTCGTGACCTGTTCGTTCACGAAATCCGAGAAGGGATCCCTGACCATGTGCGCCGCGATTGAGAAGGCCGATCGCAGCTGACGGAGCTGTGCGCCTTCGGCGTACACGGCTCCGATCCTGCACGACGGCAGATCTCGAAGTCGTGCGAAAGACTCGTAACGACGGAGCTGCCGAATTTGCTTGAACTACGGCTATCCGCGGCGACTTCGAGAGCTATGATAAGCTTCAAGATGTGCAGAGCGGGGCTGATTGTGCTCAAAAAACTTACTCTTATCTTATTTTTTGTTTTTGGCGCCTGCGGTATCGCTGAGGCGCGATTGAAGGTCACCGACAAGCTCAGCACATATCGACACGCCAGCAGCGAGGATCGCATCGATCTCGCCACGCGGCTCGGCAAGTCGTTCTCCGCGCTCTCACCCGGCCTGACCCGTGACTACTTCATCAAGTGCCTGGAAGAGACCGTGAATGTCGGCGACCCACGCGACCTCGAACTCGACGAGGCCGTGAGGCTCTGCGTTGCAGCTCAGCGCGGACCGGGAGAGGAGTAGCCGAAACAACTCTTCGTGGCGTCATTCCGGGTTCGCCTGCGGCTCCCCAGAATGACGCGTGCTTTTGTTAGAGCGGGATGTTGTCGTGCTTCTTCCAGGGCTGCTCCATCTCCTTGGAGCGGAGCATGCCAAGCGCCCTGGCGATGCGCTTGCGGGTCGAGTGGGGCATGATCACCTCGTCGATATAGCCGCGCTCGGCGGCCACGAACGGCGAGAGGAAGTGCGTTTCGTACTCGGCGGTGCGCTCGGCGATCTTGTCCTTGTCGCCCATCTCGGCCCGATAGATGATCTCCACCGCGCCCTTGGCGCCCATGACTGCGATCTGTGCCGTCGGCCAGGCGTAGTTGAGATCTGCGCCGACATGCTTCGACGCCATGACGTCGTAGGCGCCGCCGAAGGCTTTTCGCGTGATGATGGTAACGAGCGGCACCGTCGCCTGGCTGTAGGCGAAGAGGAGCTTGGCGCCGTGCTTGATCAAGCCGCCATACTCTTGAGCCGTCCCCGGCAGGAAGCCCGGCACGTCGACGAAGGTGACGATCGGAATCGAGAAGGCGTTGCAGAAGCGCACGAAGCGCGCCGCCTTGCGCGAGGCGTCGGAATCGAGAACGCCAGCCAGCACCAGCGGCTGATTGGCGACGAAGCCGACGGTGCGGCCCTCGATGCGGCCGAAGCCGGTGATAATGTTGCGGGCGTAGGTCGCCTGGATCTCGAAGAAATCCTCTTCGTCAGCAACGCGGCGGATCAACTCGCCCATGTCGTAGGGCTTGTTCGGGTTGTCCGGGATCAGGGTGTCGAGGCCCTTGTCGAGACGGTTGACGTCATCGAAGCTCTCGATCTCCGGCACGCCGTCGATGTTGTTGGCGGGCAGGAAGTCGAGCAGGCGGCGGATCTGCAGCAGCGCCTCGACGTCGTTCTCGAAGGAGCCGTCGGCAATCGAGGATTTCGTAGTGTGGACCTTGGCGCCGCCGAGCTCTTCGGCGGTGACGACCTCGTTGGTGACGGTTTTCACCACGTCCGGGCCGGTGACGAACATATAGCTCGTGTCGCGCACCATGAAGATGAAGTCCGTCATGGCCGGCGAGTAGACGTCGCCGCCAGCGCACGGCCCCATGATAACGGAGATCTGCGGGATCACGCCCGAGGCTGCCACGTTGCGGCGGAAGACCTCGCCGTAGCCGCCGAGTGCCGCAACGCCCTCCTGGATGCGGGCGCCGCCGGCATCGAAAATGCCGATGATCGGCGCACGCATCTTCAGGGCCATGTCCTGGACCTTGATGATCTTCTGCGCGTGCGTCTCCGACAGCGAGCCGCCGAACACCGTGAAGTCCTTCGAGAACAGGAACACGGTGCGACCGTTCACGGTGCCCCAGCCCGTGATGACGCCGTCTCCGGGGATTTTCTGCTTCTCCATGCCGAAGTCGATGGAGCGGTGCTGCACGAACATGTCGAACTCTTCGAACGACCCATGGTCGAGCAGGAGTTCGATGCGCTCGCGCGCCGTCAGCTTGCCGCGATTGTGCTGCGCGTCGATGCGCTTGGTGCCGCCGCCGAGACGCGCGGCGTCGCGCCGCTCCTCCAGCTTTTCGAGAATGTCCTTCATCGTGTCAGCGCGCCCGCCTGTATTCAAAATTCGATTTGTACGAAGGGCATAGCCCAATAACGGGCTTGGCCATTCGCCGGCTGACCGCCCTTAGCATGCGGGTTTGCGGGCGGAAACGGGTCCGACCATTACGGTGTGTCCCGTCCGGTATCGCAGGTTCGATCACACGATCTTGGAGGACCAACTCGTCCATGACGTCGTGAGATCCGCGCCAATGCATGGCGAGGTCCGAAGCCCGAAGAGCTTGCCGGCGAGCGCGTCGATCATGAACTCAACACCGCAGGCGGTCATCTGGGCGCGATGGTCGAGCGACAAATTCTCGAACCTGCGAGCGAAGTCCCGAAAATAGGCTGCGATAACCGTACTGCCGCGCTCCTCGTCGAGTACGACGTTCGTGTAGTGCGGTCCGGCGCCCAGCACGGCATCGACGCGCTGTCTCGGGATCTGGATACAGAAGATCTGATGTTCGTCGTCGGTGAAATCAGCTTCGTAGGGCACCGCCGAATCGTAGATCGCAAGGGAGCCGGGATGGAGCGTCCGCTCTCGGCCGTTCTGCTGCACCGTCACGCGGCCTCGCAATTGAATCATAGCAAACAGGCGATCGGCGTTATCCGCGATGAGGGAAGGGGTGCGAGCGTGGTGCTGTGCGACGCTCTCGATTGCCGAGATATCGATCTCGCCGAAACGCGCGTACGCGATGCTTCCGGCAGGCTTGCGGCCGTGCTTGAAGGTGATGTCGAGACCGAAATAATTGTCTTTGATCGTTCTGCGCCAAGCGGACGTCCGGTCCGCCGGCGACAACAAATCATCGAGATCGATCAGCGGACTTATCGTCATCGTTTAAGCCCCTCTGGTTCGATCTAGGTGCTGCGCGAAAAGGACGATCTTGCGTCGGCCGACGGCACGGCATGTTCCGGGATTTGGCCCGTCGGCGCTGCCGATCTGCATTCCGTCGGCGTCTGGCCGAAATGCTCTTTGAAGCGGCGGGAGAAATGCGCTTGGTCGACAAAGCCGCAGGTATAGGCGATGGCGCCGATAGTGAGCGACCGGTGCGCCGGATCGGCAAGCATCGCGCGCGCGCGCGATAGCCGCCGCTCCCACATCCAATCGATCAGAGAGATGCCCTCCTCGAGCGCGATCTGGTGAAGCCGGCGAACGGAGACATTGGTCGCGTTCGCGATCTGTTTCATGCCAAGTCCAGGCTCGCCGAGTTTCTCGTCGATGTAGGAGCGAGCCCGGTACAGCGTCGTTGCTCCGCCGGACTGCGGGGCAGGTTCCAGTCCGAGTCTCTCCGAGAAGCCCGCGGCGATGAGATCCACCGCGATCGAAGCCATTCGATGTGCGCTCTCCGGTTCCAGCTCTGAGCCATGTTCGGCTAGCGAGCGGAGGAAGGCCGAGAGCACGTGGAAGCTGGCTTGCGTATCGTCGATGCGCAAACCGGCGGCCTGAGGCGCAACCCCCAGCACTGCTTCGAGCTTCTTGCGCGGAATGAAAATGTCGATGACGTTCAGTTTGCCGACGTGGTGGGTGTAGTAGGGTTGCGTGATATCGAGCAGCACGATCCCGCCTTTGCCGGATCGCTGCCGCCCGCAATGCTCGATGTTGAATGTACTGTCGGATTCCAGAAGGACGATGTAATCGTCGGAGTCGCTGGATTTGATGTGAGACTTCTTCCGCTCTAAGGTTTGGCTTACGCTCAGGAATTTCCCGATCTTCAGGCTGCTGATATGAGACAGGTCGATCGCCGCGTGGAAATCGTTCGGCTCGTAGTCTCTCAGTTCGAAAGTGCCGACCATCTGGCTACAGGTCGTTTGCCAGTAGTCTAGCCGCTGCCGCTCCGGCACGCATTCCGTAGTCAAACGATTGGTCATGAATTGCCCTCGAGGCACGAGTGCAAAGATTATGCGCGTGCTGCAGACCCCGCCAAGCCGGTTTTGTGGGCGAAGTCGATCGCGAGAACTTCAACAGTTCTCGAAGATGCCGACATTAATTTTTGTTTATTCTCTGGCGTTTTTCGAGCTTGCCCAGTTCGATCACAACCATTTCGAGCAGGACGCGGAGCCTGAAGGTCGTTCCTTCGCATGAGTTCTCCAGTGCCTCTTCGAACGATGCCTTGAGGCGAACTGTGAGCGCCTGGTCGCCTTCCGCCGCGGAGGAATCCGCGGCAATGAGCGGCGCTGTGCTCTTCATCGGCGAAGGCTCGGTATTCATGATGCCCGATGTTCTGCGTCCTTCGAGATTGAGCCAATGACTGAAACTGCCGCGCCGTTTGTCTGAAACGGAAGGACCGATTTCGCCGAGACGCGATTTCGCGTCGGAGACGGCCGGCTGCTTGGGCCTGCATGTGAAACGAGGATACGCACGGGAGCCGTGACGACGAGGTGCGTGTGCCCTGCTTGCCGCCTACCCCTGCACGGCTACATTGCCCACAATGGAGACTTCCCCTCGGACCCAGCATGACGCGCCCGTGGCCGAGATACAGGTGCGTGTCGTGCCGGGTCTGGCGCGGATCTCTGCTGAAGACTGGGATCGCTGCGCCACCTCGCCTGAGACCCTCTCGGCGGGCGACGAGACCTACAACCCCTTCGTCTCGCACGCCTTCCTCTCTGCATTGGAGGAGTCCGGCTGCGTTTCGCGGAAGACTGGCTGGCTGCCGCTGCATGTCACCGTCGAGCGCGACGGCCGGCTGATCGGGGCTGCCCCCTGCTACCTGAAGTCCCACAGCCAGGGCGAATACGTGTTCGACCACGGCTGGGCCGATGCCTTCGAGCGGGCCGGCGGGGCGTATTATCCGAAGCTGCAAGTCAGCGTACCGTTCACGCCGGTGACCGGTCCGCGCTTCCTGATCGCGCCGGGGGAGGAGCAGGATGCAGCAGCCTCTGCCATCGTCGCGGGCTTGAGGGCGCTGCGGGCCGAAACTGACGCCTCTTCGATCCACGTAACCTTCATGCGCGAACGCGAGTGGAGCCAAGCCGGTGCGCTCGGCCTGCTCCAGCGAATCGACCAGCAATTCCACTGGGAGAACCGCGGCTACGCGGATTTCGACGGCTTTCTGGCAGACCTCGCCTCGCGCAAGCGCAAGGCGATCAAGCGCGAGCGCCGCGAGTCGCTGGCCTCCGGCATCACTATCGAACGCGTCACTGGCGAAGCTATCACAGAGGCGCACTGGGACGCGTTCTTCGAGTTCTACACTGACACGGGCGCCCGCAAGTGGGGTCGGCCCTACCTGAACCGGAAGTTCTTCTCGCTCATCGGCGAGCGTATGGGCGAGCGCATCCTACTAGTGATGGCCCGGCGTGAGGGGCGATTGATCGCCGGCGCGATCAATTTCATCGGCGACGTTGCGCTTTATGGACGCAACTGGGGTTGCATCGAGGACCATCCCTTCCTGCATTTCGAGATCTGCTACTATCAGGCTATCGAATTTGCCGTGGCGCGCGGGCTCAAACGGGTCGAGGCCGGTGCGCAGGGCGAGCATAAGATTGCTCGCGGCTATAGGCCGGTGGCGATGCACTCAGCCCACGACGTCGCCGACCCGAACCTGCGCCGGGCGGTGGCCGACTATCTCAAGCACGAACGCAGCCACGTGCGTGCGGCGATTGACGAGTACGAGACGATGTCGCCGTTCCGGTGCGTGGATGGGGCAGCCTAGTGATGCCGCCGCGAACCGTTGGTGGCCCAGGTGCAACACCGACATGCCATGCCGAGATGAGGCGATTGGCTCGCGCCGGCTTCCTCCCGAGGGCGGCTTTCATTAATTCCGTTGGGGCCGCCTCCCGCGACCTTCCCATCACTCGAAGCCGGAGATTTTTGCTGCTGTGAGGTTCGCCCTGGATGTCGACGATGGACATAGCATCACGGGATGGGTTGCTCCTGACAACCAGCTCGCGGTGAGCCGGGTACGGGTGACGGTCGAAGGGCGCCCCGTGCTCGAACTGTCCGCAACGGAAGTCGATCATGGGATCCGTGCAAACGGGTGGCATGCAACGGGGCAATGCAGGTTCATCATCAACGAGGAGAATCTGCCGGGCGTATCTGCAATCCGAGATCTAGAGATACACGATGCCGACACAAACGTGCTTGTTCATCGGCGAGCGTCAGGGTCCCATTTTTGTGATGGAAAACTGATATTCATCCACGCAAGTATTAAGCAAGAATCTTCGCTTACTGAAAATCTTTACCCGCACTTTGAGCTGAGCTATTTCAATATAAATAAATTGCCAGAAGAAATATTGTCAAATATGCTCGGCAATCCCCATTCAAAATCGCGCCTATTTGCTGGGCCTATACTGATACCTCGCTACGAAGGCGAGTATGATTATGGCAACGTTTTATCTGCGCTCCTGGTCGAAGATCCGTTCGTGGAAATGGCAAGGCGGATGCTTTGGTTGCGCGCCCGGACGGCATTGGCCGAGGACGACGTGCAAAGTTGGCGCTTGGGGGACCTCATCGAGGCCGTGAGGTTCGCTGCCGATTTCGACTACGATGACGTCAAGAGTCTCAAACGCTTCTTTCGGATGCTCCCCGAAGAGGCCTATCGCTTGCTCTTCAATCCGATGACGCGCGTGCTGGCCACTCGGCTGCCCGACGACCGGATTTTCCCGGCCAATTCCATCATCGCTGTCGAGGTGCTGTCCCGCTTCGGAATCGTCGGCCACCGCAATCACTACGAGGCTTTCGCGGCGAGTGTGTTCGATCGGCTGGAGATCGCAGCTCCGCCGCCTTCCGCTCCGCCGGTCCCGACCGAGATCCTTGCATTCGCCGAACGACTCCGCGGCATCAAAGCTGCCGTCGACTTTCTTGTGTTCGACGAGGTCATCAGCCGATCGGTCGAAGAAGCCGTCGCGCGCAACTGGACCGGATGACGCTCGATCACGTCCCCATCGAATGAGAGGCCGACCGTCTATGAGCCTGATCGAGCGCATCGAAAGCTATGCGGACGAGTTGATTGCGATCCGCCGTGATCTTCACGCCCATCCCGAACTCGGCTTCGAGGAGGTCCGCACCTCTCGTATTGTCTCCGACCACCTCGAAAAGCTCGGCATCGAGGTGCATCGTGGGCTCGGCAAGACCGGCGTAGTCGGTGTGCTGCACGGGCGGCCGGGAAAGCGGCGCATCGGCCTGCGCGCCGACATGGACGCGTTGCCGATCGAGGAGGAGACGAATCTCCCCTACCGCTCGACGATCGCCGGCAAGATGCACGCCTGCGGGCATGACGGGCACACCACAATGCTGCTCGGTGCAGCGCGCTACCTCGCCGAAACCCGGGATTTCAACGGCACCGCCGTCTTCGTGTTCCAGCCCGCCGAGGAAGGCCTAGGTGGCGCCCGCGCCATGATCGCGGATGGGCTCTTCAAGAAATTCCCGGTCGACGAGATCTTTGCGATCCACAACAACCCCAACGGTCCGCATGGAAAAATCCTGGTACGGCCCGGGCCGGCTATGGCAGCGGCGGATTTCTTCGACATCCGCATCACCGGCCGCGGGGCCCATGCGGCCCGGCCGCAGGAAGGCATCGACCCGATCCTGGTGGCGACGGCTATCGCGCAGAGCCTGCAGTCGATCGTCAGCCGCAACGCCGATCCGCTGAAGGCGGCTGTGGTCTCGATCACCCAGATCCATGCCGGTGCGGCCTACAACGTGATTCCCGAGGGCGCCCATCTCGCTGGGACCGTGCGCACCTTCGATGGCGCTCTGCGGGAACTCGTGTCGACGCGCATCCGCGAGATTGCCACGGGCATCGGCGAGGCCTACGGCGCTCGGGTCGAGATCGAGATCCGCGACGTCTTTTCCGTCCTCGAGAACAGTCCGAGCCATGCGGCGGCTGTCGCTGAAATCGCTGCCGAGCTGTTCGGGGCTGATCGCGTCGATGCGGAATCCAAGCCGCACATGGGCAGCGAGGATTTCGCGGACATGCTCCATGCGGTTCCTGGTGCTTATGCTTGGCTTGGAGCGACGCCCGGACCCGGCCTGCACAATGCCGGCTACGATTTCGACGACACTCTACTGCCGCTGGGCGCCGCCTATCTGGCGCGAATGGTGGAACGGCGCAGCGCCGTCTCTGCGTGAACGGGATGGGCGCTACGTCGTCGGTTGCGCAACTCGCGACTCAGTGCCCTGCCCACTCGCCTGGATCTCGATGAAGACCCGTTTCACCTCGTGGTTCAACGCTTTGAGGCGGCCATCCAGGCGCCCGACGAGCTGTTCGATGTCGCCGCCGGGAAGCGCGTCGTCGACGTCGAGGCTGACATTCACGAGGATGTCGGAGGGGCCGAGATGCTGGGTCAGCACCTCGTTGATATGGCGCACCGCCGGCTCTCCACGCACGGCCTCGTGGATCGCGCTGACCACGTCCGGATCGGCCGCCTCGCCGATCAGCAGGCCGTGCGTCTCGATCATCAGGAACAGCGCCATGCCGACGAGCACGAGACCGATTCCCACCGAGGACCACCCATCGAGCGCGGGCCAGTCGAGGATTTGCGCCGCCACGACTCCGACCATCGCGATAGCAAGCCCAATCAGAGCGGCGACGTCCTCCACGAGGATCGTGAACAGAGCCGGATCCTTGCTCCGCCGAATGGCCGAGATCGTTGATCGCCCCTCCTTCTCAGCTTGAAACGAGCGGAGCGCGACGAAGCAGGAATAGCCCTCCGCGGCGATGGAAAACCCGAGGATCGCTACGTTGATCCAGAACCCGGAGACCGCATGGCCGAAGATCGTCGCGTCGGCCGGTGGCTCGGGGTGCTGGATCTTGTGGGCGCCTTCGTAGATCGCGAACAGGCCGCCGCCGAGGAAGATGAACAGCGCGACGATGAAGGCGTAAAAATAGACTTCCCGACCGTAGCCGAAGGGGTGTCGGGCATCGGCCGGCTTCTTGGCTCGCTTCAAACCGAACAGCAGTAGCAACTGATTGGTGGTGTCGACGACGGAGTGCGCGCCTTCGGCCAGCATGGCCGACGAGCCCGTGAGGTACGCGCCAATGAACTTGGCGAGGGCGATCGCGAGATTAGCGCCTGCCGCCGTATAGATCGCACCAGTGCTCTCGGCCAATGACTCGCTCCCGCAGCGCCATGCCGGCGCAAGAATGACCGGAGGCTTCGAGGATCCAAAGGCAGCGCTTCGCGCGACGTGTCCAGCGTTCGAACGGGCATCGGCTTGTGGACGCTGGCGTGCACCCTGTGCAACCTGCCGGCCGATCCTTTCAGGACCGAGGAGCGGCCCGCGATGAGCATCGCCTACGACCCCGACAACATCTTCGCAAAGATCCTGCGCGGCGAGATTCCGGCCCACAAAGTCTACGAGGACGACGACACGCTCGCCTTCATGGATGTGATGCCACAGGCCGAAGGACACACTCTGGTGATTCCGAAGGCACCCTCACGAGGGTTTCTCGATGCAGACCCCGAGGTGTTGGCCAAGCTGGTCAAGGTGGCGCAGCGCGTCGGCCGAGCGGTGAAGACGGCGTTCGATGCCGAAGGCCTGACGGTGTTCCAATACAATGAGCCGGCGGGTGGGCAGACGGTGTTTCACCTGCATATGCACATCGTGCCGCGCCGCGAAGGCGTACCACTCAAGCGGCACGAGGGCGGCATGGCTGACAAGGACATGCTGGCGGCGCATGCGGAGCGCATCCGCGCGGCGCTCGGACAGTCGTGAGGCGTCGCCTCAGGCGGCGCTGCTCGTAGGGGAGCGCCCGAGGCTGGTGATGGCGGCACGGAGCGCGGCATTTTCGGCTTCGAGCTCCGCGATACGGCGGATCAAAATGCTCATCGCAGGATCGGATGCCGCAGGCGCTTCCGCCGGCTTCTCCTGCACAGGGGCGGATTTCGTAGCAGCGTCGTCGAAGGTCACGCCAACGCCGCTGTCGCGGCGCCAACGCATGGTCGATCGGAATGTCTGATCCTTGTTCTGGATGTAGAGGTCGAATACCTCTGGCAGAGGGGACGTCTCGCTCAGCTCCAGGCGCGCGCCGGTCGCCGATAGGTCGCGGACCAAGCAGTCCATGCTGGACGCACCGCCGTTGTAGACGATCCGTCCCCTCAGGAAGGTCCGCATGCGGACGTTCTGGCGCTGATCCATCGACATCTCGGTCCTCGCGTCACGGCCCCGGAATCGAGTTTGCATGGAAGGATTTAAGAAAAGCTCGCTGATCTTCTCGAAAGACGAGGGTGTTCCGATTCATGCACAATGTCAGTGAGCGGGTCGGTCGAAGGCTTGAAAAAGGTAGAAGCCATTGAACCGCACAGACGTGGCGGCGGCCTTTCCATCGAAGCCCGGCGTCACCGTCGAATGCTCTTCGATCTTGCCGCCGAAGCTCCAGCGGCTGCCGCTGACGAAGCGTGGAACCGCATGGCTCTCGGGCACCGCACAATACAGCCCCTCACCGCTCTTCAAGCGGAATAGGTTGTAGCTTCGCATCGGATCGTCCTCTGCCGCGCCACCCTGCGCAAAGCGCAATAGCGGCACAATCGGTCAGGTTTGTGTCCGGGTGCTTTCGCCAGGAAGTTGCAGAGGTGCCCTACTCCGCGGGGATGTTGCGCTCCCACTCGTCGAGCCACGCGCGGGAACTGGCGTCCGACGGTGCGCGCCAATCTCCGCGCGGGGAGAGGGCGCCCCCGGCCGAGACTTTCGGGCCGTTCGGCAGAGCCGATCGCTTGAACTGGCTGAACCGGAAGAACCGGTCGAGGAAGACGCCGAGCCAGCGCCGGATCTCCGGCAGGCCGTAGGCGAGGCGCTTGGCCTCCGGCAGGTCCTGCGGCCAGGAGCCGGCGGCTCGGTCCCCCCAGGCATGCAGGGCCAGGAAGGCGATCTTCGAGGGGCGGAAACCGTGGCGCAGCGTGTAGAAGAGGTTGAAGTCCTGCAGCGCGTAGGGGCCGATCGTGCTTTCCGTGCTCTGCGGCCCCTCCCCTGCGGCGGCAGGCACCAGTTCGGGCGAGATCTCGGTGTCGAGCACTGCCGCGAACGTGCGGTTCTCGGTTTCGCCGAACTGGCCGGAGGCGATCACCCAGCGGATCAGGTGCTGGATCAGTGTCTTGGGCACGCCGGCATTGATGCCGTAATGGCTCATCTGGTCGCCGACGCCGTAGGTGCTCCAGCCGAGCGCCAGCTCGGAGAGATCGCCGGTGCCGAGCACGATCCCGCCATGCTGGTTGGCGAGTCGGAACAGGTAATCGGTTCGCAGACCCGCCTGAACGTTCTCGAAGGTGACGTCGTAGACAGGCTCGCCGCGGCCGTAGGGGTGGCCCATGTCTTCCAACATCCGTCTGGCGGAGGGTCGGATGTCGATCTCGTTCGCGGTGACCCCGAGCGAGGCCATCAGCGCGTGGGCGTTGGCCTTGGTCTCGTCGGATGTCGCGAAGCCGGGCAGTGTGTAGGCCAGGATGCCCGTGCGCGGGTAGCCGAGCCGGTCGAAGGCCTTGGCCGCAACGATCAGGGCATGCGTCGAATCGAGGCCGCCCGAGACACCGATGACGAGCGTTCTGGTCTTCGTCGCCTGCAGCCGCTGTACGAGGCCGGCGACCTGGATGTTGTAGGCCTCGTAGCAATCCTGCGCGAGGCGGCCCGGATCTGACTGCACGAAGGGGAAACGCTCGATCTTGCGCATCAGGCTGAGATCGCCCGTCGGCAGGTCGAACCGAAAACCGATCTGCCGGTAGGGCTGCCCGAGTTCGCGCGCGTTGTCGTCGAAGCTGCCCGACGAGAGCCGCTCCTGCGCGATCAGGTCGAGGTCGATATCGGCGACCGTCGCCACCGGGTCCGGCGAGAAACGGGCGCCTTCAGCGAGGCGAACGCCGTTCTCGTCGATGCTGGTCTGGCCGTCCCAGGAGAGGTCGGTGGTGGATTCGCCCTGTCCCGCGGCGGCGTAGAGATAGGCGCAGAGCCCGCGCATCGACGCGGCGCGGCTGAGAAGCGCCCGCGACTCCGCCCGCCCGATGGTGATCGGGCTGCCCGAGAGATTGGCGAGGACGGTGGCGCCCGCGAGCGCCGCATCCATCCCGGGCGTCGATGGCACCCAGAGATCCTCGCAGACCTCGATGCCGAGCACGAAGCCGGAGAGATCGTCGGCGGCGAAGAGGAGGTCCGTCCCGAAGGGGGCATCGATGCCGGCGACGCGGACGGTCTCGCCGACGATCCCGACGCCGAGAGCGAAATGCCGCTTCTCGTAAAACTCGCGGTAGTTCGGCAGGTAGCTCTTCGGCACGACCCCGAGCAGGTGTCCGCCCTGGATCGCCAGCGCGCAATTGTAGAGGCGATGGCGCCAGCGCAGCGGCGCGCCGACGACGAGGACCGGACGCATCGTGCGCGAGGCCTCGATCAGGCGCGCGACCGCGGTCTCGACCGCGTCGAGCAGCGTCTCCTGCAGCAGGAGGTCGTCGATCGCGTAGGATGACAAGCAGAGTTCGGGGAACACCGCGAGCACGGCGCCGTCCTCGTGGCAGCGACGTGCCAGGTCCAGCACGGCTTCCGCGTTGGCAGCCGGATCGCCCGGATGGCTGTGCACGGTGCAGGCCGCGACGCGCGCGAAGCCGTGCCGGTAGAGCGAGCGGAAATCGCCTGGATCGTGTGCCTGCGCCACCGGACCGTTCGTTGCTCCGCGAAGAACCGAGCGGCATCTCCATGCCGCTCCGGGCTCCCAGTTTACGCGCAAATTCAGCCTTCGACAGCCGGCGGCCGCGCGCGGCCCCTCAGCGAAATCCGCCGGGTGAAAAAGACGCGCCGCTCGTCCTCGGAGCGGATCACCTCGGCACGGACCTTCAGGAGATCGCGGCGCGTCACGATACCGACGAGGCGCCCGGTCTCGGTCTCTGTCACAGCGATACAGCCCCGGTGATGCCCGAGCAT
Source organism: Methylobacterium sp. C25 (assembly GCF_021352225.1). Classification (GTDB taxonomy): domain Bacteria; phylum Pseudomonadota; class Alphaproteobacteria; order Rhizobiales; family Beijerinckiaceae; genus Methylobacterium. The sequence goes on from NZ_JAAUVI010000013.1 coordinate 83,663, forward strand.
CAGGTCGACCGCATGCGCCACGACGTCTCCCGGATGGACCACCGTGGCCGCGCGGTCCGCCAAACGATCCTTGAGGCGTTCGGTCTGCCCGCCGGGCGTCATCTTCCAGTGCAGGGCGTCTTTGCCGGATACCACGGCGACTGGGCGGCCCTTGGAATCGACGACCGGATATGTGCGGTGCTCGCCACGCTCGACCGCGGCGATGGCCTCCGGAACGGTCATGTCAGTTGAAAGCGTCTCGACGTCGCTCACCATGACGTCGCGCACGCGCGTCAGCTGGTATGGATCGATGGCGTATTCGCGGGTGATGTGCTGGCCGCGTCGCGCGATCTTTTCCGTGAGGATCGAGCGCTTGAGCAGCAGCACGGTCACCGCGTAGGCGGTCGCTGTCGCGGCGAGAAGTGCCGGCAAGGTATGAAGGTCGCCGGTGATCTCGGCCGCGAACAGCGCACCGGTGAGGGGTGCGCGCATGGTGCCGCCGAGCATCGCGGCCATGCCGAGCAGCGCCCAGAAGCCCGGATCACCCGGCAGCACGCAGCCGACCAGCCATCCCATCGCGCCGCCGAGAATGAGGAGCGGAGCCAGCACGCCGCCCGAGGTGCCCGAGGAGAGCGCCAGCAGCCAGATCGCTGTCTTGACGACGAGGATCATGAGGACGGCCTGGACGATCAGGTGACCCGTCAGCAGATCGCCGATCACGTCGTAGCCGACGCCGAGTGCTCGTGGCTCGACCAATCCTCCTAGCCCAACGCAAATGCCTCCGAGCGCCGGCCACCACATCCAGTGGATCGGCAAGCGCTCGAAACAGTCCTCGAGCGTGTAGAGGCACTTCGTCAGCAATGCCGATTGCAGTCCGGCGAGCAGACCGATCCCGGCGCAGGCCACCAATCCCCACCACGGCAGAGCCGGCGCGCCCGAGAAGGCGAAGAGTGGGCCGCCCTCGAAGACCAGCGGCCGCAAGGCCGTGGCCGTGAGGACGGCGGCGGCCACAGGAAGGAAGCTGCGCGGACGCCATTCGAAGAGCAGCAATTCGATCGCCAGCAGCACGGCGGCGAGAGGCGTCCCGAAGATCGCCGTCATGCCCGCGGCGGCGCCTGCGACGAGCAACGTTTTCCGCTCGGCCGAGCTCAGATGGAAGAACTGGGCGAAGAGCGAGCCGATGGCACCGCCCGTCATGATGATCGGGCCTTCAGCGCCGAAGGGACCGCCGGTGCCGATCGAGATTGCCGAGGAGAGGGGCTTCAGGATCGCCACCTTCGGCGACATCCTGCTCTGGCCGATCAGGATCGCCTCGATTGCCTCGGGGATGCCGTGGCCACGGATCTTTTCCGAGCCGAAGCGGGCCATCAATCCGATCACCAGCCCGCCGAGCGCGGGGATCGCCACCATCCAGTAGGTGCGCGCGGCGTTCGCGAGCGAGACCGGCGTTCCGTCGAAATGGCCGAACCAAGTGAGCTGGGTGACAAGCGCGATCAGCTTCACCAGTGCCCAGGCCGCAAAGGCGCCGGCGGCACCGATCACCAGGGCCATGGCGATGAGAACCAGGACACGCGGGCTAGCGGTGAAGTCGCCGAGCGGCCGTGGCATGTGTCGCACGGCCTTTGTCGTCTCCGACGGCGCGCCTTTTCCTGTCTCGATCAGCATTGACCTCTCCGATTTCATCGAGGCTTACATATCGTAATACGACATAATAACTCCTCCTTCTGGGGCATGGTATGGATGCGGTCATGACATCCGTGCGCCGGGGCGAGCCCGGCCTATCCTCCGAGCAATACGCGGCGATCGCCGATTTCCGGTTCCAGCTGAGGCGCTTCCTCGTCTTCAGCGAGGGTGCCGCTATGAAGGCCGGGCTTCCGCCGCAGCAGCATCAGGCCCTGCTGGCGATTGCCGGCCATCGCGGCGAGGAGCTGCCGAGCGTCGGCGTGCTGGCGCGGCAGCTCCTGATCGCCCCGAATACGGCAGCCGAGCTGGTGCATCGGATGGAGCAGGGCGGTCTTCTGACCAAGACAGCCTCCGTCGATGATCGCCGCCGAACCGAACTGGGGCTGACGCCGAAGGCCGAGGCGATTCTGCGCCGGCTGACGGTGGCGCATCTTGAGGAATTGCGGGTCCTCGAGCCGGCCCTTGTGCGCGCGCTGGGCGGGATCGACCGTGCAGAGTGAACGTTCGGGACGGCCGGAAAGGGCTCCATTCAAGCGTTCGTTAACGACGCTTCGCCTAACTGGTGGAGAACCGCTCCAGCGGGAGTCGGACCTTGTATCGAGTCATTTCACAGATCATGCGCGCAACGGGACGGCCTCCCCATTCCCATCGTGATCCCTCGCGTCCCGGCCGTGGCGGGGACCGCCTCGACCTCTCGATAGGCGCCATCACCCAGCGCCTGATGAAGATCCGCTCCAATGTCGCGCGCCGTCTCTACGGTCCGCCGCAGCGTTCGGCCCAGCCTGTGGCGCGACCCGCGCCAGAAGCGCCGATGAGCTGGCTCACCTCGCCGCAGGCCATGCTGGCAGCAGATCCATCCGACCCCTCGGTGGTATGGCCGGACGTGGATACCGCGCAGGACCACTACTTCGATCTGGCCCATGAGAGCCGCATCGATGAGGACGCCTCGCGTGACGGCGTCCTGGTGCGCACCCCGCGCCGTCCGAACGCCATCGTCCCGCAAGGCATGCCGGTCCAGGCCCGGGATCCGAGCGTCCGCTTCACCCGCACACCCGACCCCGTCCTGCAGGAGCGCCGCCTGCGCGCCATCGAGGCCGAGCGCGAGGCGCAGCGGCAGGCTCAGGCCCTAGCCGAGGCTCAGGCCGCCGCCCTCGCCGCGGCCGAAGTCGCGCGCGAGGCTGCCGAGGCAGAGGCGCGCCGCGCGGAGGAACTCGCCGCCGAGCAGGCCGAAGACGCCGCGCGCGCTGGCGCCGACGCCGTTCCATCCTGGCGCCGCCCCTTCGTGCCGCCGCCGGGCGTGCGCTTCTTCCGTACCCCCGACCGGCCGCGCCAGGCCGCAAAGCCCGCATTGGCTGCCGAGATGCCAGAGACCGAATGGTCCGATGTCCCGGACTGGTCGGATCTCCAGGGCTGGTTCGGCGCCGCGGAGCCGTCCTCGACCGAACTCTGGTACGCAGACGCCCCCAAGTCGCAGCCGCAAGCCGCGCATCCGGTGCCGGCGGCGCCTGTTGCCGAGAGCTTCGTCTCGGTGCCCCTCGATATCTCTCATCTGCGCTCGCTGCCGCCGGCACCGGCCTACATGCTCGACCATCTCGTCCGGTTCGAGCGCATGCCGATGCCGCTTCCGGCCAACGTACCCGCTGAAGAGATCGAGCGGCCGGCTCCCGCGAAGCCTTCGCTGAGCCTCCTGCCCGGCGGTCGCTCGACTGTCGTCGCACCGGTTGCTCCACCCGCGCTCTCGGCCATGGCCGCCCGCGCTGCGATCCGTCCGGCGCTCAAGGCCAGGCCGTTCGTACAGCCCCCCTCCCCTCTTCCGTCGATGCAGGACGAGCCTGCTCCGGCGCCCCGACCGCTGCCGATCCCGGCGCGTCCGGTCCTGCTGCGCACGCCCAAGACCGCCGCGCCCGAGATCGAGGAGATCGAAGACGACTTCTCTGAGCCGGAGCCCGCTCCCGAGACGGCCGCCAAACAGCCGGCTCCCGTCTCGACGTCTCGCGCGATCATGCCGGAGCGTCAGCTCCTGGTGCCGGCGAACCGTCACGTTCCGATGTCCTTCATCGGCAACGCCGATTACGAGCTGCCCGCCCTCGAACTGCTCGCCGAGCCGATGCTGTCGGACAGCGAGGAGGTCGACGCCGACGAGCTTGAGCAGAACGCGCTCAACCTCCAGCAGACCGTCCAAGATTTCGGCGTGCGCGGCGACATCCTCGCCGTTCGCCCCGGCCCGGTCGTGACGCTCTATGAGCTGGAGCCGGCGCCCGGCACCAAGTCGAGCCGCGTCATCGGCCTTTCGGACGACATCGCCCGCTCGATGTCCGCCGTCTCAGCGCGCGTCGCCGTGGTTCCCGGCCGAAACGTGATCGGTATCGAGCTGCCGAATCAGGTCCGCGAGACCGTGTACCTGCGCGAACTGCTGGCCTCGGAAGACTTCGTCCACACCAAGCACAAGTTGGCGCTCTGCCTCGGCAAGAACATCGGCGGCGAGCCGATCATCGCCGACCTCGCCCGCATGCCGCACCTGCTCGTCGCCGGCACCACTGGCTCGGGCAAGTCCGTCGCCATCAACACCATGATCCTCTCACTGCTCTACCGGCTGAAGCCGGAGGAGTGCCGCCTGATCATGGTCGACCCCAAGATGCTGGAGCTGTCGGTCTACGACGGCATCCCGCACCTGCTCTCCCCCGTCGTCATCGACCCCAAGAAGGCGGTCATCGCCCTGAAATGGGCCGTGCGCGAGATGGAGGAGCGCTACAAGAAGATGTCCAAGGTCGGTGTGCGCAACATTGATGGCTACAACACCCGCATGAAGGAAGCCCGCGAGAAGGGCGAGACCATCACGCGCACTATCCAGACCGGCTTCAATCGCGAGACCGGCGAGGCGGTGTTCGTCGAGGAGGAGATGGACCTCTCCGCCCTCCCCTACATCGTGATCGTGGTCGACGAGATGGCCGACCTGATGATGGTGGCCGGCAAGGACATCGAGGGCGCGATCCAGCGGCTCGCGCAGATGGCCCGCGCCGCCGGCATCCACCTTATCATGGCGACGCAGCGTCCGTCGGTCGACGTGATCACCGGCACGATCAAGGCGAACTTCCCGACCCGCATCTCCTTCCAGGTCACCTCGAAGATCGACAGCCGCACCATCCTCGGCGAGATGGGCGCCGAGCAGCTTCTCGGCCAGGGCGACATGCTGTTCATGGCCGGTGGTGGCCGCACCACCCGTGTGCACGGACCGTTCTGCTCGGATTCGGAAGTCGAGAGCGTCGTCGACCACCTGAAGCTCCAGGGCCGCCCGTCCTACCTCGACGCCGTCACCGCTGATGACGGCACCTCCGAGCCCGAGAAGCCTGCCAAGGGCTCGCGCTCCAAGGCCGACAAGGACGACGACGCGGAAGAGGCCGACGCACCCGTCTTCGACGTGAGCGCCTTCGTCGCCGCACAGGGTGGGGACGGCTCGGATCTCTACGAGCAGGCCATCGCCGTGGTGCTTCGCGACAAGAAGGCCTCGACCTCCTACATCCAGCGGCGCCTGCAGATTGGCTACAATCGTGCCGCCTCGATCATGGAGCGGATGGAAATCGAAGGCATCGTCGGCCAAGCCAACCATGCCGGCAAGCGCGAGATCTTGGTCGACGGCATGCCGATGCCGTCCTCCGGCTACGACGACGACGAATGAGGCCGCAACTTCGCCACAGGCGCGGGCTCTAACAAAGGGCGTCCCGGTGCTTCGCGGCCCGGGACGTTCGGGGGGACCGATACGGGTTCCGAACTGCTCACCTTTCGCGCCGAATCCGTCGGCAAGTCTCGGAGACCGCAAGACGATGACTGGCTGCCGCTCCCGCCTCGCCGCCGGTCCGCTGCTTCTCCTGGCCCTTGCGCTGCAGCCGCAGCCGGCGTCGGCGCAGCTGTCCAACTTCATCGACGGCCTGCTGGGCAACAAAGAGGAGAAGGCGCCCGCCGCTCCCGAGGCCGAGCCGCCCCAAGTTCCCGCCGCCAAGAAGGCTGCGCCGAAATCCGCCCAGGGCAAGGCCGCGAGCACCGACAAGCCGGCTCCTGGCAAGCCGGGCGCGAAGGCCGCGGATTCGCAAGTTGCCGCCGTTGGATCGCCGAGCGCTGGCGGCTCGATGCAGCACGCCGAGCCCGAGGCTGTGGTCCAGCGCGCCAACGCCTATTTCAACAGTTTCCAGACGCTCACCGGTGGCTTCCTGCAGATCGGCCCGGATGGTCGCAAGATCGGCGGCAAGCTCTCGCTTGCCAAGCCGGGCCGCCTGCGCTTCGAATACGACCAGCCCTCGCCGCTGGAAGTGGTCGCCGACGGCACCTCGGTGGCAGTGCGCGACCGCAAGCTGAACACGCAGGACCTCTACTTCATCTCGCAGACGCCGCTGAAATTCCTAATTCGCGACAAGATCGATCTCGCGCGGGATCTGCAGGTGACGGAAGTCGCCAACGATCCGGGTGGTATCCGCGTTTCACTGGAGGACCGCTCGACGCTCGGAGGTACCTCGAAGATCCAGCTCTACTTCGACGCCGAGATGAAGACGCTCTCACAGTGGCGGATCACCGACCCGCAAGGCTACCTCACCACGGTGCAGCTGTCGAACCTGCAGAAGGGCAAGGCGGTCGACCCGATCCTGTTCTTCATCGATTACGGCCGCGCCGAGGACAAAGCTGCTCTCGAGCAACTGAAGCAGCAGCGCAATCAGGCGAACGCGCAAGAATAGGCTTGTTTCAACTCGCCTTAAGCACGGGCTCGCGCCAGCGATCGAGTTCCGTATCGATCGCGCCTTGCGTGCCGCGCACGAATTCCGCGCCACTCAGTCCCGGCGCGAGCGTGGCGAGATAGCTGACCACTACCGTTCCGGGTCGATGACGTGAGCCGCCATTCGGCCAATACAGGCCCGAATTCACCGCGACTGGCAGCACCGGCAGGCCGAGCTTCGCGTAGAGGAGCTCGACGCCGCGCTTGAACTGAACCGGATCGCCGATTTCTCCGCGCGTGCCCTCCGGGAACATCAAGATCGAGCGCCCCTGCCCGATCGCGGCCCTGCTCTCATCGATCATGATGCGCAGCGCCTGAGTGCCGTTGGCCCGGTCGATGATGATCATCGGCGAGCGCTTGAGGAACCAGCCCACAATCGGGATGGTCACCAACTCGCGCTTCGCGACGATCGCGACATCGGGGACGAGAGTCAGGAAGGCCAGCGTTTCCCAGGCCGATTGGTGGTTCGCCACGATCAGGCATGGCTCGGCTGGGATGCGCTCGCGACTCTCCTCGACATAAGTCAGGCCGACGATGTGGCGCAGCCCGAACAGGATGCCCCGTGACCAGAGCCGGGTGAAGGCACGGATCGGCCGACCGGGCGAGCCGAGCGCAGCCAAAACGACCAGGGGCAGTGCAAACAGGCCTGTCCATGCAGCCCAATAGAGGTTGAAAAGCGCGGAGCGGGTGCCTGACACACGGTATCCTTGCAGGAGAGGTTGCCGACCGTCGTGGAGAGCAGAGCTTAGGCGGCATTTCACCGGCGACGAACGCTCGAAAGCGATCTATCGGTGACGCCCTTCGACGATGCCAACCCCACAGGGCCGGATCCGTTGCGCTTCACCATCACCACCTGGAACATCAATTCGGTGCGGCTTCGCATCGACTCGGTACTGCGTTTCCTCGCTGCTGCGAAGCCCGACGTGCTCTGCCTGCAGGAGACGAAGTGCCCCGACGATGCCTTTCCGTTGAAGGCATTGCGCGGCTCGGGCTACGAGAACGTCGAGTTCGCCGGCCAGAAGGGCTATAACGGCGTTGCGATCCTCTCGCGATTTCCGCTGATCACCCGCAACGTGATGCCGTTCTGTGAGCGGCAGGATGCGCGCCACATCTCGGCAGTGCTGGGCCCCGAGGCCGGCAACGCCGCCGGCATCGCGTTGCACGATTTCTACGTGCCGGCCGGCGGCGACATCCCGGATCGGACGCTCAACCCGAAATTCGCACACAAGCTCGATTTTCTGCAGGAGCTCCGCATCTGGGGCGGCAGGCGGCCGCCCGGCCCGACCATCCTCGTCGGCGATCTCAACGTCGCGCCGCTGGAGCACGACGTCTGGTCTCACAAGCAATTGCTCGACGTCGTCAGCCACACGCCGATCGAGACGGAGACACTCGAGACGTTGCGCGGCGAGGCCGAATGGATCGACACGGCACGCTTCCTGACGCCGGAACCGCAGAAGATCTACACGTGGTGGAGCTACCGCTCGCCCGACTGGCAGGCCGCCAACAAGGGCCGGCGCCTCGACCACGTCTGGGTCTCGCCGGATCTGAAGGACACGGTGCGCAAGGTCGAGGTCTTTCGTGATGCCCGCGGTTGGGAGCGGCCGTCGGACCACGTCCCGGTCACGCTGAAGCTCGAGCTTTAGGCCTGCTCGCCCCGCACGGTCCGTAAGCGGTAACGGCCGTAGCCAAAGAATATCGCAAGGCCGAGGCCGAGCCAGACCGCCAGCCGGATCCAGGTGTCGGCGGGTAGCCCTGCCATCAGGGCTAGGCAGCCGACGATGCCGAGAACCGGCAGCAGGGCGCCGCCGGGCACACGAAACGGGCGCGTCCGCTCCGGCTCGGTGTGGCGCAGGATCAGCACGGCGCTGCAGACCAGGATGAAAGCGAACAGCGTGCCGATGCTGACGAGTTCGCCCAGGACATCGATCGGCACGAAGGCGGCCACGAGCGCCGTGAGGAGGCCGATGGTCGCCTGACCCAGGCGCGGCGCACGGGTGGCCGGATCGACCCGCGCGAAGGCATCGGGCAGGAGCCGGTCGCGGGCCATCGCGTAGAAGATCCTTCCCTGGCCGTAGAGGGCCGTGAGGCAGGAGGTCGTCAGCCCGACCAGCGCGCCGAGCTTGATGACGAGCGAGAAGCCGCCGAGGCCGACCGTATCGACCGCCTTGGCGATCGGGTCGGGCACGTTGAGCAGCCTGTAGGGCACGAGGCCGGTCAGTACGATGGCGACGGCGACGTAGAGAATCGTGCTGACGATCAGGGCTCCGATCAGGCCGATCGGGGCATCGCGCTGCGGATTGCGCGTTTCGGCCACGGCGCAGGACACGGTCTCGAAGCCGACATAGGCGAAGAACACCACGCCCGCGCCGCGTAGGATCCCGCTCCAACCGAAAGATCCAAACGAGCCCTCGTTCGGCGGGACCAGCGGCGACCACAGTTCCGGCCTCACGTGCAGGGCGCCAACCAATACGAAGGCCAGGATGATAGCGACCTTCAGAGCGACCAGGATCGCGTTGCTCAAAGCCGCATCCCGCGCGCCTCTCATCAGCAGAAGGGTGAGACCGAGGGTGATCGCAGCGGCGGGCAGGTCGATGATCCCGCCTTTGCCGGGCGCCCCGGCGAGAGCGGCCGGCAGCCTCAATCCGAAATCGGCGGCGAGGCTCTGAGCATAGCCCGACCATCCCACCGCGACCGTGGCAGCTGCCATGGCGAATTCGAGGACGAGGTCCCAGCCGATGATCCAGGCAGCCATGCTGCCCAGCGTCGCGTAGGTATAGGTGTAGGTCGAGCCCGGCGCGGGAATCATTGCTGCGAGCTCGGCATAGCAGAGCCCGACCAGCCCGCTGGCGAGCCCAGCGATGATGAAGGACAGCGCGAGCCCCGGACCTGCGAATTGCGCGGCCGCAGTTCCCGTCAGCACGAAGATGCCGGCGCCAATCGTGGCCCCGACCCCGATACAGACCAAGCTGAAGGCCGAGAGTGTCCTGGCGAGGCTGGTCGAAGTCCCTCCGGAATCCTGCTGCGCCAGGATCGCGGCGATGGGTTTCCGGGTGGCGAGGGCGGAGGCGAGCAAGAGCGAGGCTTCCAGCGGACGATTGCCCGGTAAAGTTCTGACTGCAACAACTCCGCAATGCGAATGCCAATCGTCAGCGGATGTCTATGCTACAACAGGCGGCCGAAGTTCCGACAGAGCGCCGGCGAGCGCGTCGACCTGTTCCTCGCTATGCGCTGCCGAGAAAGCGACGCGGAGCCGGGCCGTGCTCCCGGGCACCGTCGGCGGTCGGATTGCAACGACCAGGAAGCCCCGCTCTTCCAGCGCATTCGAGAGATCGAGCGCTGTTTCCGCCTCGCCGACGACGATCGGCACGATCGGGCTCTGTGCCTGCGGCAACGCGAGCCGGGCCGTGAACCGCCGCGCGAGCCCCAGTGGCCGGGCGGCGCGGTCCGGCTCGGTTTCGACGATGTTGAGGGCGGCGAGCGCGGCGGCGGCGGAGGCAGGTGGCAGGCCGGTGGTGTAGACGAAGGAGCGGGCTCGGCTCGTCAGCAGGTCGATCACGGCCTGGGAGGCGCAGAGATAGCCGCCATAGGCGCCGAGCGTCTTCGACAGCGTACCCATTTCGAGCGGCGCGCGAGCGCCGGCCTCGACCACGCCGAGCCCGTGGGCGTCGTCGACGAGCAGCCAGGCGTCATGGGCTTGCGCGATCGCCAGCATCTCGGCGAGCGGTGCCCGGTCGCCATCCATGCTGAAGACGCGCTCCGTCAGGATCATTGCGCGCCGTGCCTTGCCGCGGTGCTTGGCCAGCAAGGTCTCGAGATGCGCAAGGTCGTTGTGGCGGAAGCGCAGCATCTCGGCGCCCGAGAGCTTCCCGCCAGCGAACAGGCAGGAATGGCCGAGGGCATCGACAAGGATCAGGTCGCCAATGCCGGCGAGCGCAGAGACGATGCCGAGATTGGCGAGGTAGCCGCTACCGAAGACGAGCGCTGCTTCCTTCCCCTTGTGGGCGGCGAGACGCTCCTCCAGCGCCACGAGCGCCGGATGGTTGCCGGTCACGAGCCGCGAGGCGCCCGCTCCTGTGCCCCACTGCGCCTGCGCCTCGTTGGCGGCCGCGATCACGCGTGGGTCGTGGCTCAGCCCGAGATAGTCGTTGCAGGAAAACGAGACGAGGTTGCGCCCGTCCCGCGCTGCTGCCGCCTCCGGTCCGCGCTCGGTCGCGACGAGGCGTCGGCGCAGGGAGGCTGCGTCGAGTTCCGCGAGCGCGCCACGCGCGAAGGCGTCGAGGCTGGACATGGCGCCTCAAGCCATCCGCGCGGCACTGGAGTCAAGGCCAGACGCCGCATCCGGGCGACGGCGCAGCCGGCAACGCGTCACGCTCCCGTTGCGACCGCATCCGACCCAGGAATCGTGGTCCTGCCACCCTGCACGAATCCGAGAGCGCGCAACCGCGCTATCGACGACTCGGCGTGCCGCCGGCTCTCGCTGCGCAGGAGTTCCGTATCGGTGATCGGCGTGCCGTTCATCAGGAGTTGGATTTGCCCGGCTTCGACTGCCTCGAACACGGCTTCGCCGAGCTTGTCCTCCTCGTCGAGGCGGGGCAGCACAACGGCATCCACTGGCGAAAGCCGGGTGAGCTCATGATAGGCGTTGGTCACTTCGAGCTGACCTGCTGCCACCATGCGTAGCGCGAGCTCGTCCGCGTGGAGGCGCTCGGGGGGACTGGCGCCCAGTTCGGTCTCGCAGCCCTCGCCGAGCACGTCGAGCAGGCCGCGTGTCACGAGCAGGCCGACGAGACCCGCGAAGGCGATGCGATCCATCGCGGTCTCGCCGAGACCGTTCGCCACGCCAGCTTCCCAGGTCCCGTAGTCGAGCGCCCTGCCCTGCGCGTTGAAGATCACATCGAGGGCGGCGCGCTCCACGGCGCTCTCGGCGCGCGCCCAGCCAGCCCGCCCTTCGTAGACGAAGCCGCGTCCGTCGGCATCGGGCGAACGGCTGTGGAACAAGCTGCGATATTGCAGACCCTTCAACCGCTCGTCGGTGAGGCGTCGGTCGATTTGCGGGGTCTTGTCCGCATGGACGAGGAGCGACTGGCGGAACTGCCGGTTGCGGCAGAAGTCGAGATACTGCTCCAGCACGACCTGATCGCCGCCGCAGGCGATCATGAGACGCTCGCGGGCGGAGGGCTCCAGGTTGTCGGCGAACATCGTGGCGAGCGTGGAGTCCGCGAGGTAGGCGAGGCCTGCGCCGCGGGCGCGGCCCGCGAAGTCGTGGAAGTAGCAAGGCGTGTTGTGCGCCTCCAGGAACTCGTGGATCAGGTAAGCGTCCTCGCCGGTGGCGATGCCGGGCGCCTCGCCCTGCAGGATCTCCGTGAACAAGGTCCCCGGCGCGGCCATCTCGCGCATGAAGTCGAGCATGCCGCGACCGTGACCGAGCTTGGCCCGCAGGTCCTCGACGCCGCCGGTATGGAACATCATGGCGTCGCGCACGATCTCGCGCGTCTTCCAGCCTGGGTAGGTGTTGTAACTGATGAAGGCGACGCCGTCGGGCGTCAGCCGCTTGCGGCACGCGTCGAAGATCGCGTCTTGTACTTCGCTCGGCACCCAGCTGTAGACGCCGTGGCAGATCACGTAGTCGAAGCTGCCGAAGGTTTCGTCGAGATCCTGAACCAGTCGGTGCTCGAAGCGGACGTTCTCGATGCCCAGCGTCTCAGCTTGTGCGAGTGCATGGGCGATCTGCGTGCCCGATGCGTCGATGCCAACGAAATGCGCCTCCGGCAAACGGGCTGCGAGCGGCAGCAGGTTGCCGCCGCCCGCGCAGCCGATCTCCAGAACGCGCGCCTCGGCGGGCGACGGCGGGTTCAGCCCGAACAGCCGGGCGATGGCTGAGAGCCGGCGCGGATCGGTCGCCGGAAAGGCGCGCGAGGTATAGGGCACCTCGTCGTAGCTCGATGTCTCGGCGCGCGCGTCCTTCTGGACCGTGATCATGGGGCCGTCCCTCCTACCTGATGTCTCGGGCTCTCACCGGACCGAGGCCTCGAGCGCCTGCCCGAACCCGTCGCTGGCGATCACCGCCTCGATTGGTCGAGGCGGAAGATCGCTCCGGGCAGCAAAGCCGCGCCCGTCTCTGCCGCTCGCGGCGAACCGCATCCGCAGGCCGGCCCCGGCCCGCAATGCGGCGATGTCGGCCGGCTTGAGCGGGAGCACGACGTGGCATCCCGTCGGGTCGCACAGCGTCGGATGCAGCACGAAGCGCAGGATGTCTGTCGTCACGGCGCCCTTGGCGGCGACCGGCGCCTTCTTCCCGGTTTTCGCGATCTCGCGCGCTGACGATACGAGGCTGGCCGAAGGCTGGCCTACCACGAGCGGATGCGCCGCCTCGATCGTCACTGGCCGCGACAGATCGAGGCCGAGTGGCAGCCCGACGAGGGCCGCGGGTTTGCCCCGGTCGTCCGTCGACAGCACGAAATCAGCGACGCCAGTTCCGGCAGAGTCTCTGGCCAGCGCCCGCAAGCTGCAGAACCGCTGTCCGAGGCGGGGGACTTCGTCGCAATCGAGAGACCATCCGGCGAAGCGCTCGTTCCGGCGCTTCACCTCGCCCTCGCGGAAGAGCTCGCGGTCTACCGCGGCGGTGGTAAAGCGCCCAGCAGCAGCGCCCGGCTGCGCGGTGGCGGGAAATGCGGCGGCCAAGACGGCGCAGCTCGCGCCGATCAGGATCGGGAGACGCATCGACCGGCTCACTGGTTAAGGGCCAGCCCGACCGCCACCACGACGCAGCCCGTACCAGGTGCCGGCAGAAGCAGATGGCGGGATGTGCCTTGCTCCTGAGTCATCGCGACGCCGCCGAAATCCCCGACCTTGCGGCCGGCCTTCTTGAGGTCGCCCTCGACGTCGTCGCATGACCGCGTGGTCGGATAGACTTGAACGGTCGTCGCCTCGCAGCCCGGTCCCTCGGGCGCGGCAACGAGGACGGTTGCGGCTTTCGGCGCGACCTTGTTGCTGTAGCTCAACGCCACGATCGACTGGAACATGTGCTCGTCCGGCACCTTCTGGGACCAGGTCGAGACCGCAGCATGGGCCGTGTCGATGGTGCTGCTCGAGGCCTTCGAGATGGTGTCCACGCAGCGTCCGAGCTTGGCCTCGCGGGCGTGACGGACCGGTTCGGAGATCGTGGCCGCTGCTGTGGCCTCGGTGGCCGATGCAGGGGGCGTGGCCGGCTGGGTGGCCTGGTCGGCGGCGGCAGCTGCTACCGGTGCGACAGTGGCTGCGGGCGGGGTGGATTTGAGAGGCGTATCGGCTTTGCTGGCGGCATGCGCAGCCGGCTTGGGTTTCGGCTTCCTCACCGCATGCGGTTTCGCGGGCACCGGCTCGCCTTGGCTCTCCGCCTGCGCCACCTGGAACACACCCGGTTCCGGTCTTGCCGTCGCGGCCGAGGCCATCAGCAACGGGAGGACAGCACTCAGGACGCTGCCCATGACGAACGAGCGCGGATGGCAAAACCTGTAGTCGATCATGGCGAGGCCCCGGCGCGCGTTATGGTTAAGAAGTGATTTGCGCTGACGGAGACTCGGTGAGCTCGCGGTCACCGGAAAGGCTGCTTGTTTGAAAACTGATTGCCAAAAAGGGCGGCTCCGCCGACTGACGGAGATGCGAAAGGGGCCCGGCTCGCGCCGGACCCCTCGAAACGCCGTCCCGATCGGGGGCGGATCAGTTGAAGGTGTAGCTTGCGCCTCCCATGATGCCGGCCGCACCCTTCTGGTTGTTCGGCGAGAAGCCGGCCGAGACGTTCAGGCGCCACTTGCCGTCTTCCGAGGTCCCGCCCAGGCCGATCGCGAGGCCCGCCGAGCCGTGATAGCCGCTGGCGCCGATGCCCAGCGAGATCTTGCCCGGCCGGTCGTCGAAGCGGATGCCTGCGGTCGCCAGGGCGATCGAGGTGCCCGCATAGGCGGCCATCTTGGCGGAGCGGAACTGGTATTCCGTGATCTGCGCCAGATTGTTGTACTGGGCATTCAGCGCGCTCTGGAGCTGGCCGACGTTCACCGCATCGTTGGCCGCGACACCCGCCGCGACGTTCGAGATCGTCACCGGCGCTGCGGCGTTGCCGCCGAGCAGGGCCAGCGTGTTGGACCGCGTGCCGTCCGCGTTCGTCGAGTACTGGACGGAGTTGGCCGAGGCCGCGTTGAGCTGTCCGACATTCACCGCATCGGTGAGGGCGACGCCCGCAGCGACATTGTGGATGGTGACCGGGCCGGAGCCCGTCGGGTTCAGCGTGACCGACTGGTAGTTCGTGTCACCGGTGGCGGTGGTGTCGTATTGCAGGCTGCGGGCGGACAGTGCCGTGAGCTGGCCCATATTGGCGGCGTCGGTCGCGTTCACGCCCGCCGCCACGTTGGTGATGCGCCGCTCGTTGCCGGCAGAGCCCACCGAGACCACGTTGGCGAGGCCGCCATCCGTTGAGCCCGCACCGAGCGCCACCGAGTTGGTGCCGCTGGAGGTCGCGCCGTTGCCGAGGGCCAGGGAGCGGGTCCCCGAGGCGACCGCCCCGAAGCCGCCGACCGAGGAGTCGGCACCCGTGGCGGCCGGGATGGCCGCACCCGAGGTGTTGTCGGAGACGAAGGCGCCTCCCTTGCTGCCGACGATGCTCGCGACCGCCTGGTTGGTAGCATAGAGCTGGCTGCCGTTCACCGCGTCGGTGGAGGTCGCTGTGAGCGTGCCCGCGCCGACGCCGCTGACCGTCACCGGGGCGAGCGTGCCGCCCTTGGTCAGGTCGATGGCGTTGGTGGGATTGCCGGCCGCGTCCGGGGTGTACTGGACACCCAGGGCGTTCCCGGCGGCGATGGCAGAGCCGACGTCATTGTAGGCCTTGCCTCCGACCGTGTAGGTCGGACCGGTGATCGCGCCGGTGGTGGCGTTGTAGGTCGCGCCGCCGCCGAGGCTGGTGGCGATCGATCCGCCGAGGTTCTGCGTCGCACCGGTAAGCTGAGCGACGTTGACGGCATCCGTGCCGGCGACGCCCGCCGCCACGTTGGAGATGGTGCGCTCCGCGCCGACATCGCCGACCGAGACCGTTCCCACCGAGTTCTGTGGCGCCGCAAGGCCGAAGGCGGTGTAGTTGGCCCGTGCGCCGGTGGAGGCGACCGAACCCTGGCCCAGCGCCACGTTGGAGCCGGTCAGGCCCGCCGTGATGCTGGCGCCGCTGCCGACGACCGTCGAGTTGGCGACGCCATTGTCGACCGCGGAGTTGCCGATCGAGGTGGAGCCGGCACCCGAGGCAACCGCCCCGAAGCCACCTGCCGAGGCGTTGGCACCGCTGGCGGAGGCCTGAGCCTTGCCGCCGGTGTTGTCGGCCACGAAGGCGCCGAGCTTGCCGCTGGAGATGCCGTTGTCGAGCGCGGTCAGCGCCGATCCGACATCGTTGTAGGAGCCCGTAGCGAGCTTGTAGGTCGGTGCGGAGATCGAACCGTCCGCATTGACCTTGGAGCCGCCGCCGAGGGCCGTCGAGACCGACTGTGCCGTTCCGTAGAGCTGCGAGCCATTCACCGCATCGGTGGAGGCCGCTCCCACTGCGCCGGCGGCGAGGTTCGTCAGGTTCTGGGCAGCGCCCGGCGTGGTTCCGGAGCCGCCGGCCGCGATGAGAGCGACCTGGTTCGGCGAGGCCGTGCGCTGGACGATGCCTCCGCTGGCCGCCGTTGCGCTGACCGCGCTGGCGACATCGGTGTAGGTCGTGCCGTTGACGGTGAAGCCGCCGGTGACCTTGCCCGTGGTCGCATCGTAGGTCGAGCCGCCGCCGAGGGTGGTCGCCACCGATCCGCCGAGGTTCGATGCGGCGCCGGAGAGCTGGGCGACGTTGACGGCATCGGTGTCGGCCTTGCCGGCAGCGAGGTTGGAGAGGGTGCGCTCCGCGCCCGCCGAGCCGACCGAGACCGTTCCCACCGCGTTCTGCAGCGGGGCGAGGCCGAAGGCCACGTAGTTGGCCTGGGCACCGGTCGAGGCGACCGAGCCCTGACCCAGCGCCACGTTGGAGCCGGTCAGGCCCGCGGTGATGCTGGCGCCGGAGCCGAGGGCGGTGGAGTTGGCGACGCCGTTGTCGACGGCCGAGTTGCCGATGGCCGTCGAGCCGTTGCCCGCGGCGACGGCTCCGAAGCCACCGGCCGAGGCGTTCTGACCGGACGCTGCGGCGGCAGCCTTGCCGCCGGTGTTGTCGGCGACGAAGGCGCCGACCTTGCCGTTGTCGATGGCCGCGAGGGCCGCTCCGACATCATTGTAGGTGCCGTTGGCGAGGTTATAGCTCGGTGCCGCGATGGTGCCGTCGGCGTTGACCGTCGAGCCACCGCCGAGGGCCGTGGAGACCGACTGCGCCGTTCCGAAGAGCTGGCTGCCGTTGACGGCCTGCGTGGAGGCACCGTTCACCACGCCCGCGGCGACATTGCCGAGCGTCACCGGCGTTCCGGCCACGGCGCCGACGAGGCCGACGGTGTTGGACGGTGTGGCCGGGGTCGGGGTGCCCGCTGCGTTGGTGTACTGCACCGGCAGCTGGCCGAGGGTGACGGCGCCCGTGGCGGTGGTGGCGTTGGCGAGCCCGGTCATCGAGACAGGAGCGAGCGTGCCGCCCTTGGTCAGGTCGATAGCGTTAGTGGGGTTGCCGAGGCCGTCCGTGGTGTATTGCACCGCTGCCTTGTTGCCAGCAGCCAGTGCGTCGCCGACATTGCCATAAGTGTTGCCGGCCACGGTGTAGCTCGGTGCGGAGACGGTCCCGTCGGCATTCACCTTGGAGCCGCCGCCGAGATTGGTCGCCACGGACTGAGCGGTCCCGAAGAGCTGCGAGCCGTTCACCGCGTCGGTCGAGGCGGCGTTGACCGCCCCATTGGCGACGTTGATGAGGTTCTGGGCCGCGCCCGGCGCCGCGCCGGTCGCATTCGGCGCAGTGATCGCAACCTGGTTGGCAGCTCCGGTGCGCTGGATGACGCCGCCATTCGCTGCCGTGTCGCTGATGGCGCTCGCCACATTGGCATAGGTCGTGGTGCCGACAGTGAAGCCGCCCGTCAGCTTGCCGGTGGTGGCGTCGTAGGTGGAGCCGCCGCCGATGGTGGACGCCACCGATCCGCCGAGGTTGGACGCGGCGCCCGTGAGCTGGGCGACGTTGACGGCGTCGGTGCCGGCCTTGCCCGCCGCGACGTTGGCGACGATGCGCTCGTTGCCGACCGATCCGACCGAGACGGTGCCCACCGCGTTCTGAGCCGGGGTCAGGCCGAAGGCGGTGTAGTTGGCCTGGGCGCCGGTGGTGACTACCGATCCCTGACCCAGCGCCACGTTGGAGCCGGTCAGACCCGCGGTGACGGTGGCGCCGCTGCCGAGGACGGTGGAGTTGGCGACGCCGTTGTCGACAGCCGAGTTGCCGATCACGGTCGAGGCATTGCCCGCGGCGATGGCACCGAAGCCACCGGCCGAGGCATTTTGACCGGACGCTGCGGCCGCTGCCTTGCCGCCGGTGTTGTCAGCGACGAAGGCGCCGATCTTGCCGTTGGCGATACCATTGTCGAGGGCGGTGAGGGCCGACCCGACATTGTTGAAGGAGCCTCCGGCGACATTATAGGTCGGGGCGGCGACGCTGCCATCGGGATTCACCGTCGAAGTGCCGCCGAGCGCCGTGGCGACCGAGTTGGCGGTGCCGAAGAGCTGGCTTCCGTTGACCCCCTGCTTCGAAGCGGCGGTAACCGCTCCGTTGGCGACGTTGGTGAGGACCTGGGCGGCGCCCGGGGCTGCGCCAGTGCCACCCACCGCGACTAGCGCGAGCTGGTTTGCCGTGCCGGTGCGCTGCACCGTTCCGGCCGCGCCGTTGGTGATGTTGGTGATGTTGTTGGTGTTGGTGGTGACCTGCTGGTTGGTGGCGTTGAGCTGCGAGCCGTTCACGGCGTCGGTCGAGGTGGTCGAGAGGCGACCCGCGGCGACGTTGGTGATGGTCCGCTCGGCACCGGCCGAGCCCACGGAGACCGTTCCTGCCGGAACCGTTCCGGCGAAGGCGTAGGTCGTGCCGCCGATGGTGGCGTTCGGCGTCGCGACGGCAGCACCGGCAACGGTGGAGCCCTGTCCGAGGGCGACGTTGGAGCCGGTGGATCCGGCCGCGACGCTGGCGCCGTTGCCGAGGACGGTGGAGTTGGCAGTGCCGTTGTCGGTGGCGTTGTTGCCGATGGCCGTGGAGGCAGCTGCCGTGGCCGACGAACCGTAGCCGCCAGCCGTGGCACCGGCGCCGGAGGCGACGGGGTTTGCTGCGCCGACCGGGCGGTTCGAGGCGAACGGACCGTTGCCGATCGCGGTGTTCAACTGGCCGACATTGACGGCGTCGGTATTGGCCGTGCCGGCCGCCAGGTTGTGCATCGTGACCGGGCCGGCAGCCGCGCCGACCAGGACGATGTCGTTGCTGCGGGTCTGCGGCGCGGGTGTGCCGGCGGCGTTTGAGTACTGTACCGGCGACAGCGTCTGCAGATTGGTAATGGCCGCGCCGACATTGGTCGCGGTGGTGCCGAAGGTGTTGTAGGCCGGCGCGGTCAGCCCACCTCCAGCAGTGTAGGTCGAGCCGCCGCCGAGATCGGTAGCGACGGCATTGCCGAGAGCCGTCGTCTGGGCGACCACGGCCGTGACGTTGGCGTTGGTGGTGTTGAGCTGGGAGCCGTTCACCGCATCCTTCGAAGCGGCGGTGACCGCTCCGTTGGCGACGTTGGTGAGGACCTGGGCAGCGCCCGGGGCCGCGCTGGTGCCACCCACCGCGACCAGCGCGAGCTGGTCCGCCGTGCCGGTGCGCTGCACCGTTCCGACCGTGCCGTTGGTGATGTTGGTGATGTTGGTGGTGTTGGTGGCGATGTTCGTGGCGTTGGTGGTGACCTGCTGGTTGGTGGCGTTGAGCTGCGAGCCGTTCACCGCGTCGGTCGAGGTGGTCGAGAGGCGACCCGCGGCGACATTAGTGATGGTCCGCTCGGCACCGGCCGAGCCCACGGAGACCGTGCCGGCCGGAGCCGTTCCGGCGAAGGCGTAGGTCGTGCCGCCGATGGTGGCGTTGGCCGTGCCAAGAGCGGTGCCCGCAACCTTAGAACCCTGGCCGAGCGCGACGTTGGAGCCGGTCGATCCAGCAGCAACGGTGGCGCCATTGCCGATGACGGTGGAGTTGGCGATGCCGTTGTCGACGGCCGAGTTGCCGACCACGGTGGAGGCTGCGCCGGTTGCAGTGGAGCCGAAGCCGCCCGCAGAGGCATTCAGACCCGTCGCAGAAGCTGCGGCTTTGCCGGCGGCGTTGTTCGATACAAAGGCACCGGTAGCGGTGCCGATGCTGGTATCGAGCGCTGCGATCGCGTCGCCGACCTTGTTATAGGTGGTGCCGCGGACGGTGTAGCTCGGAGCCGTATAGGCGCCTGTCGTGGGATCGAACGTCGAGCCGAGTGTGGTGGCCACATTGTTGGCGACTGAGCTCAGCTGACGCAGGTTGACCGCGTCGGTGGCTTGCGTACCGCCCGCGACGTTGGTGATCTGACGCTCGCCGCCTGCCGCGCCGACCGAGACCGCGCCGTTCGTCGACGTGACGATGGACTGCGAGAACACCTCGTTGGTGAGGCCGCCGAGGCCAGCGCGGGTGGCCGTCGAGTTCGACCCGAGCGCGACCGAGTTGCCCGCCGTTGCCGAGGCGTTCGGGCCGATTGCAACGTCGTCGGTCACCGCGCCGCCGGAGACGCCTGCGACGCTATTCTTGCCGATTGCGATGGAGTCCACGCCATAGGCGCTGGCAACGAAGCCCTGGGCGATGCTGTAGTCGGCATTGGCAAGCGACTGACGGCCGATTGCGATCGCGCGGGTTCCGCCGGCCGTGTTGTTGACGCCGAGTGCCACGGCGCTGCCGCCCGAAGCCGTGTTGTTGACGCCGATGGCCGAGGCATATCCGCCGCTGGCCAAGTTGTCGGCACCGATCGCCGTGGAGAAGAAGCCGTTCGTGCTGCCGGCATTGTTGTTGTAGCCGAGTGCGACGCCACCGCCGGTGTTGATCACTGAGTTCTCGCCAATGGCCACCGAAGACGGTGTCATGGTCAGCGTGCCGGCCGCCGCGTTGACGATTTGCTGGTTCGGGTTTCCCGCGGTGCGGAAGTCGATCACGCCCTGAGCCGTTGCAGACCCGACGGCCTTGGTTCCGGTTCCGATCGCGACCGCGTTGGCGAAGGTGCTGCTGGCGCCGTTGCCGAGGGCAATCGTACCGTCGAGCGTGGCCTTCGAGTTGTTGCCGATCGCGACGGCACCGGTGCCGGTCGCGGTGTTGGTGTTGCCGAGACCGACGGCGCCGGTTCCGGTCGCCGTGTTGTCCGCACCCATCGCAAGGGCGCCGGTGCCGGTGGCGGTGTTCGGATCGCCGATGGCGACCGCGCCGTCGCCATTCGCTGTGTTGCCGACGCCGATCGAGACGGCCTTGCCGCCGGTGGCCAGCGCGCTGGCTCCGAGCGCCACGGCGCCGGTCGAGGTCGCTTTGGCGGCGACGCCCATCGCGATGGCGTTCGCGGCGCCGACCGAGGTCGACGCGTTGTTGCCGATGGCGATGGAGGTCACGTCATTCGCCGTTGCGGCGAGGTTGTTGATGCCGCCGAGGCCGGTGATGACACCGCCGCCGAAGCTGATGCCGACGTTGTTGTTCAACGCGAACCCGCTGGAGGACGAAACACCGCAGCTGCTCGGAGTAGTCAGGGCGGTACCATTGGCATTGAGGAGCCCCAAGCCAATGTTGCGGCCGCTCAGCACGTTGATGATATTGCTGTCGATGACGCCGGTGACGGGAGAAAGAAGTCCCGAAAGAAGGCCAGTCGTGGGTGTCAGCGACGGAAGAGTGACGCTCAGGCCGGTGCAGATGTCAGCGAAGTTGGCAAGCTTCGGGATGGTTTGGGCCTGCGCGTTGGTTGCTCCGGAAAGCCCAGCAGCGATCATGACGCCGGCCGTCCCGGCAGGAACGGTTAGCTTGCGGGCCAGCGAACGCCATGACGGAAGCTTGAACGAGGTGTCGGCACCGGTATCGCGGCGAACCTGGCGCAGTTGCCTGCGGCGCGCTGCACGGTTGGTACGGCCGACGGTGCCATCAGTCAGGTCGCGGTGGCGGATACGGACGAGCTTGGTGATCTGCTGTACGAAATGGTCGCCGAGCTTGATCGTCACACCGAAGAGGCGGTGGCGGATCGAGGCATGACTGATGTCGGCTGCGTCCACGCTGGGTAAGGCCCCCCGTGCCGGGACGACGTCTGCGCTCTTCGGCAGGTTGATGACGTGCGTGGACATGGCAAAGTAATCCCCCGAGCCCAGTCACCTGTGCGACTTAAGCTTGATTGAAGTGATCTCGTTGTGACGAATGTTCGGAGCGCCAACGCTAGACGGGCGGCGTCGCTCTACGCAGGAAACTCTGCACTCGGAGCCCGATGTGCGGCCCGATAAGAGATGTTCGACCGGGGGGCGAGAACTGGATTTTCTGAAAAAAAGTATGGTTAATCGACGTTAACCGAGAATATTCCCGTCCATCGCCGCTGTGATTTGCTCAAGCTCGATGATTGACTGTCTCTGGGTTGCAACAAACTCGTTGCATGAGAGACACTGCGAAGGGGATCCGCGCGGCCGCTGATACAATCAAGACGAGTGTGTTCGGATGCGCGGCCCTGTAATCGGGTGCACCATCGAGGGTGTTTCGACCGTTCGTTGCGGAAACGGGCCGAATCACTCGGCACTTTTTGCCGACGAACAGCCGCGCCCTGAGCGCATCTTACGAATAGCCGAGCGGCCGGCGGCGGTACCGAGGATCGATATGGGACAGATGCTAGCCAGTCAGTCGAGTCGCCCGGAATCGAGCAGCCCAAGTGTGGTTTGCACATGGGTCGAGCCAAGTATTCGCCGCGTGTGGTTCCCTCGCGCGAACGGTTCGGCTCGTCTGTGTTCGTGAGCCGCTGGCTCTATCCGTTCGAGAAGGCCTGAGCACGCGCCGAGAAGGCTGCACCAACAAGAGTCGGTGCAGCCTCGGATCGCTCATCTCACTCTGCAGGCTAGGCCGCTTCGCGTTCTGGCACGAAGCGACGCCGAGCATTGGCCCAGAAGCCACGCTCGCGGGCGGCTTCGGTCTCGGCGGCCTTGGCCGCATAGAACGAGGCGTTGTGCTCGCCGCGCAGGGCCTCGCGGGTGAAGCGGATTAGGTGATGGGCAACGAAGCCCATGTTGAACACCGCCTCGATCTGTCCGCGCTTCAGGGCGTAGCCGGCCGCGTTCCAGAACGGCTTGCGGTAATCGGAGAACAACCCGACCCGCGTGATGATGTTGAAACCGAGGATCAGACCGCGCCTCAGGTTCGTAAAGGTGACCTTACCGGCGGCCGGCGTCTTGATCCGGTGCGGATAGGTGGTCTCGCACTGGTGCTTGAAGCGCTCGAAAATCTTGTCGGGTTCGTAGGCGTGGGCGATGGCCCGGCGCCAGCTCGCGACGACCGTGTCGTGCGGCCGTTTGAACAGCACGTTGGATTCGAGGCTCGCGTCGTGGACGAGGCGCCCTTCCCGCTCGAGCCGATCCCACAGCGGGGTCTTGGGCAGCGCCTGGAGCAGGTTGATCGTCAGCACCGGGATCGCCGAGCGGTCGATGAAGTCGATCAGGTTCTGTTCTGACTTGTCGGTGTCCGAGTCCAGGCCGAGGATGATGCCCGAGGTCACTTCGAGCCCATAGGAGTTCAGGGTCTCGATCGCCTCGTACATCGGCACGGCGGCGTTGTGGGTCTTGTCGATGCCCTTGAGTGCTTCGGCCTCCGGCGTCTCGATGCCGACGAACACCGTCATGAAGTTGGCCTGGCGCATCAGCTCGAGGATCTCGGGCTGCTTGGCCATGTTCAGCGTCGCCTCGCAGGCGAACTGGAGCGGGTAGTTGTTCTTCTTCTGCCACTCGACGAGCACCGGCAGCATGTCCCGCGTCGCCTTGCGGTTGCCGATGAAGTTGTCGTCGACGAAGTAGACCACGGCCGGGTGGCCCGGCTGCGCGACGATGGCGTCGAGCTCGGCGCAAAGCTGCTCCGGCGTCTTCAGGCGAGGCTGTCGTCCATAGAGCTGCGGGATGTCGCAGAACTCGCAGCGGTAGGGGCAACCTGACGAGAACTGGAGCGAGCCGATCAGGTAGCGCTTCAACGGCACCGCATCGTAGGCGGGCGCCGGGAAGTCCGACAGGCCAAGGCGATCCTTGGTCTCGAGCACAACCTGCGCGGTCGGGCGCGCGCAGCTTTCGTCGAGGATCTCGATCAGGCGGTCTGTGGCATCGCCGATCTCGCCGCAATGCAGGTAATCGAAGTCTGGATACTTTTCCGGAGCGCCGGAGACCGAGGGGCCGCCCAGCACGGCCACCTTGCCGGCGGCGTGGGCTCGGCGGCAGATGTCGTGGATCTGGCCTTCCTGAATGTGCATGCCCGAGACGAAGACGGCGTCCGCCCAGCCGAATTCCTCAGGCGTGGCAGCCCTGATGTTCTCGTCGATGAAACGATACTCCCAGGCCTCGGGCATGTAGGCCGAGATGACGAGGAGTCCCTGGGGCGGCATGAACGCCTTTACCCCGCCCATCAGGGGATAGGCGTGTGAGAAGGTGCCGAAGGACGGCGTGTAGGCCGGGAAGACGCAGAGGATGCGTCGCTTCGATGAAACGGTCAGGGTGCATTTCATGCACCCATATTTAGCACAGCCTTGGGTGTTGGCTGCCCCTCGCCGAAGGGATTTTGCGCTCTTGCGGCGCAAGGTCGCCGTTCGGCCGAGAAATGGGCGCTTCGTGCTCAAACGAAAACGCCCGGCCTCGCGAAAGGCCGGGCGTGATCGATGCTTCGGTGATCGAACGATCAGGCGGTGAGCACGCTCGACGGCTCGACCTTCACACCCGGGCCCATCGTCGAGGTGACGGCGACGCGCTGGATGTAGGTGCCCTTGGAGCCCGAGGGCTTGGCCTTGGACACGGCATCGGCGAAGGCCTTGATGTTCTCGACGAGCTTCTGCGCGTCGAAGGACACCTTGCCGATACCGGCATGGACGATACCGGCCTTTTCGACGCGGAACTCCACCGCGCCGCCCTTGGCGGCGGCGACGGCGCCCTTCACGTCCATGGTGACGGTGCCGACCTTCGGGTTTGGCATCAGGCCGCGCGGGCCGAGCACCTTACCGAGACGGCCGACGAGCGGCATCAGGTCCGGGGTCGCGATGCAGCGATCGAACTCGATCTTGCCGCCCTGGACGATCTCCAAGAGGTCCTCGGCGCCAACGATGTCGGCACCGGCGGCCTTGGCGTCATCGGCCTTGGCGCCGCGAGCGAACACCGCCACGCGAACCGTACGGCCGGAGCCGTTCGGCAGGTTGCAGACGCCACGGACCATCTGGTCGGCGTGGCGCGGATCGACGCCGAGATTCATCGAGATCTCGACCGTCTCGTCGAACTTGGCGTTCGCCTTCGACTTCACGAGCTTGATGGCCTCGTCGATCGTGTAGAGCTTGGTCGGCTCGATGCCCTCGCGGGCGGCGCGGATGCGCTTTCCTTCAGCCATATCGCCCTCCCTTACGCGACGACTTCGAGGCCCATGGCCCGGGCAGAGCCACGGATCATGGCAACGGCGGACTCGACGGAGTCGCAGTTGAGGTCGGGCATCTTCTTCTCGGCGATCTCACGAAGCTGAGCCTCGGTGATCTTGCCGACGGTAGCACCCTTGCCGGGGGTCTTCGAGCCGGAGGCCGGCTTCTTGCCGAGCTTCAGGCCGACGGCCTTCTTCAGGAAGAAGGTGACCGGGGGCTGCTTCATCTCGAAGGTGAAGGAGCGATCCTGATACGCGGTGATGATCACCGGGATCGGGGTGCCCTTCTCCATCTGCTGGGTCTTCGCGTTGAAGGCCTTGCAGAATTCCATGATGTTGAGGCCGCGCTGACCAAGCGCGGGACCGATCGGCGGCGACGGATTGGCGGCGCCGGCCGGGACCTGAAGCTTCACGTAGCCCGTGATCTTCTTCGCCATGGGACTGCTCCCAAATGTAGCCCGCCGCCGGGCTGCCTAGGGCACCGACGGAGCGGACGGTTGCAGGTCGCGGTGCGATCCGAAGCTCCCGGCGGCGAACCGGGCGGATCTCCCGCGGATGATGGGCTGGCGCGGGGCGCCGGCCCTACGATCAGGCCTTCTCGACCTGTCCGTATTCGAGTTCCACCGGGGTAGCGCGTCCGAAGATCGACACGGCCACCTTGAGGCGGGAGCGGGCATCGTCGATTTCCTCGACGGTGCCGTTGAAGCTGGCGAAGGGGCCGTCGGCCACGCGCACGGTCTCGCCGATCTCGAAGGACACCGAGTGCTTAGGACGGTCGACGCCCTCCTGCACCTGGCCCTTGATGCGCTCGGCCTCCGCGTCCGGAATCGGAACGGGCTTCGACTTGTCGGCACCGAGGAAGCCGGTGACCTTCGGGGTGTTCTTGATGAGGTGGTAGACCTCGTCGGTCAGGTCGCACTTCACGAGCACGTAGCCCGGGAAGAACTTGCGCTCGGCGTCGACTTTGCGGCCGCGGCGCACCTCGGTGACCTTCTCGGTCGGCACCATGACCTCGTCGAACAGGTCCGTGAGTCCGCGCTGGGCCGCCTGATCCTTGATGGACTGGGCGACCTTGTTCTCGAAGTTCGAGTAGGCGTGGACGATGTACCAGCGCTTCGACACGGTCGCGTTCAACTCCTCAAACAATCGTCGGCGCGGATGACGCGCCCGAAAAATCTCAGCCGGCAATCCCGAGGATCAGTCCGACGGCCCAGCGGAGGACCTGGTCGACGACCGTGAAGAAGATGCTCGCGATGACCACCATCACGAACACCATGATGGTGGTCACCGTGGTCTCCTTGCGGGTCGGCCACGTGACCTTGCGGCCCTCGTCACGGACTTGGCCGAAGAATTCCAGCGGTCCGACGCGCTTGGCGGCCGGACGCGGCGCCGGCGCGGAACGCGCCGTCGTCGGGGCTGCCGGGCCACGGGCGGCGCCCCGTGCGGGGTCCGCTTTCTTCGTCGCTTCGTTCGATGCCATGACCACGTAAACCGGAAATTCCGAGAGACGGCGGAGCGAGGGGTGAGGCCCAAGCCCTAACCGCGATAGCGCAGACGACGATCTCGGAGTGCGCTCGCTCTAGCGCAAGTACCCCGGCTTGTCGACCATGAACGAAAGAGGTGAAAATGCGCCGAACTGGCAGGAGTGGAGGGACTCGAACCCGCAACCTCCGGTTTTGGAGACCGGCGCTCTGACCAGTTGAGCTACACTCCTACGGCGCCTCGGCGCGGCGACGTCAATGCCGCAAGGGCGATCCGGATGCAAGAGGCAGCCGGCGGGGTTCCTGCCACTGTGGCACGGTTTCACTCGTAGGCGGACCGCTCTTCGGACGACAGCGGCCGGACGCCTTCGGGCGAAGCGAGGAAAAGCTCGCGGCTGCGCGGATATGGGCCACGTCCAAACTCGCTCTTCGCCTCGGCGTAGAGGTCGCGCCTGCCGCCGTAGTCCGGTGTCCAGCCGATCAGGAAATCGCGGCGCGGAACCATCATGACGAGGCTCGGTCCGAGATCCTTGCGGATGCGGCCGAGGAAATCCGGAAGCAGGAGGCGCGCGCCGTCATAGGAATCCCCGCTCGAGACGGTGACGAAGCCGCCACCGCGCCCGGTTCGGACTTTTGGCTCGATCGTACGGGAGGCCTCTTCGAGATTGCTGATCGCCGTGCTCTCGACGGTCGACGCCGTAACGCTCCAGCGATCGAATTCCTTGGTCGTCAGCGTGCCGTAGGAATCCGGCTCGTCGAGTGCATAGACGATCACCAGCTCGTCCGAGAGCTTGCGGTGGACGACGTCGAGGCCCTTGGCGAGATAGTCCGTCGGAACGATCTGGATGCGCAGGCGCGATCGGGCCTGCTCGAAGGTGTGGTCTTGTGCGCCGTTGGGCGCAGCCTTCTTCCGGCGCTGCGCATCCACCACGCCGAGGAATTTTGTGATCTCGGCCCTGCGGCGCCCGGGCTCCATGCCGTCGACGACCGTATGGAGATTGCCGACATAGATCCGAAACGCATCCACCTTGAAGGTGGCGGGGTCTGCCGGATCGAGGATGACGGGCCAGTCTGGATACTCGTCGCGAACGATCGCGACGACCTCGTCGCGAAACCGGCCGGTTTTCAACTCGTCGCCCTTCGAGCAGGCGCTCAGTAGAACCGCACTGCCCATGGCGAGCACCAGTCGCCGATCGGGCCGGTCACGGCCATCGCTCAGCATGCCTGCCATTCGAGACGTCCCCGCTGCCGGATGGATGATCAACAAAAAAGCCGGCACCCATGGTGGTGGGTGCCGGCGATCTCGATGGTCGACTATCTTCGATGATGGCCCGGCATCGCAGCCGGGATCATCTTATTCCTGGATGCTTGCGACGACGCCTGCACCGACGGTGCGGCCACCTTCGCGGATGGCGAAGCGCAGCTTCTCTTCCATGGCGATCGGCACGATGAGTGCGACGTCCATGGTCACACTGT
>NZ_JAAUVI010000014.1 GCF_021352225.1 Methylobacterium sp. C25
GCACGGCTTTCCCCTTCGCGCCGTGGTGCCCGGGTTTGCTGGGGTGCGCAGCCCGAAATGGCTCGCCTCGATCACCGTCCAGGATCAGCCCTCGGCCAATCCGATGCAGGCGGACGACTACAAGCTGTTCCCGCCCGACGTCACCGAGGAGACCGCCGATCCGGCCAAGGGCCACACGATCGAGACGATGCCGCTCAACGCTGCGATCTGCGAGCCGTCTCCCGGAGCGAAGCTGAATGTCGGAGGCAACACGGTACGGGGCTATGCGGTCGCGGGTGATCGCAACGTGGTTCGCGTGGACGTGTCCTGCGATGGCGGCCGCAGCTGGTCACAAGCGCAGCTCGAGGCCGAAGCGGAATCCCCCTTTGCCTGGACCTTCTGGTCGATCGAACTCGATCTGAACCCGGGCGAGCACGAACTTGTCGCCCGCGCCTGGGACGAGGCCGGCCAGACCCAGCCTTCGCAGCCCGACGACACCTGGAACTACAAAGGCTACCTGATGGCCTCCTGGCACAGGGTGCGGGTCACCGCCGACTGAGCCCCGTCACGGCCACCACAGCACGATCGCCGCGAGGCCCGAGATCGCGATCAGCAGAATGGCCACGCCGAGCGTGAGAGCGCGCGGCATCAGGTGGATTTGTGCTTGATTGAGACGAGTACGGATTGCGCCGTCGCGCCAGGCAGCGGCAACGAAGCAGGCCAGCGCGCAGGCGATCAGGGCCAGCGCCAGGACGCGCAGGGGCCAAGCGGGCAGCACCTCCCGCAGGAAGCGCTGCGCGGCGAGCCCGACGCCGAGGAAGGCAAGGCCGGTACGTAGCCAAGAAGCGTAGGTACGCTCGGCGGCAAGCACCGTGCGATCCTCGGCAAGCTTCACACGGGGGTCGTCGGGCGCGATGTCGGTCACGGTTTCGCCTTCCGGATCAGATCGAGCAGGGCGTCTGCGGCGCGGCTCTGATAGCGCTCCTTGTGACGCAGCACACGGAAAGCGCGCTCCGGAAGATCGAACTGCACATGGGCGAGATCGCCGCTTCGCAAGCCTGCAGCCACGACGCTCTCGGACAGGGCACTTGCGCCACCGCCGGCCGCAACGGCCGCGAGCACGGCTTCGTTCGAAGGGAGTTCGAGCGTCGCCACCAGTTCTGATGGAGCGATGCCACGTCCCTCCAGCGCTTCCTCGAATTCCGAGCGCGTACCGGATCCGGCTTCTCGCAAGACCCAATCGGCTCCTCTGAGATCGTCCGGCGTGACCTTCCTCGTTTTGGCGAGTGCGTGGTCCGGCGCGACGACGATCAGGAGCCGGTCCCGCGCGACCGTCTGGCTCGCCAGCGCCGGGTCATCGAGCGGCCCCTCGACGAAGCCGAGCTCGGCGGTTCCTTCGTGGACGGCGGCTGCCGCCTGCTCGGTGTTTCCGACGGTCAGGGAGATCCCGACCTCAGGGTAAGTCTTACGGAAAGCGACGATGTGGCGTGGCAGCCAATGGTTCGCGATGGTCTGGCTCGCCTGGATGATGAGGGTCCCGCGACGAAGTCCGCTCAGATCGGCAAGGACGAGTTCAGCCATCTCGGCGCGCGCCAGGACGGCGCGGGCCTCGATCAGAAAAGCCCGACCCGCCTGGGTCAGCTCGATGCCGCGGCCGACGCGATCGAACAGCTTGGTCGCATGCCGCCCCTCGATATTGGCGATGGCGGTGCTGACGGCGGACTGCGCCAGATTGAGCGCCTCGGCGGCACGGGTCACGTGCTGCCGTTCGGCGACGGCGACGAAGACGCGGAGTTGGTCGAGGGTCACGGGCGCTCCTGCGTCGTGCCCTTCGGGGCTGGCAGACCTCGCACCTGCGCGTCGACCGACTCGGCGACCGCGAGCAGCCGTGCTTCATCGGTTCGGGCCGTGACGACATAAGCCATGCCGCCATCGACCCAGGAGAAGGCGGCAACATCGCCTTCGCGTGCGAAGCGGAACACCGTGCGCCCCTCAGCCGTGCCGACGCGGCTGTAGAGCGTCAGCCTCGTGCCCCGGTCGTCGTCGTACATCAGGAGCGCAGCCTGCTCGGAACCTGCCGGAAGCAGTCGTCCCCCCATCAGACGCAGACCCAGTCCCCGCAGATCGGGCGCAACGAGCTGTCGTCCGAGCCTCTGCGACAGCCAGGAGACCAGATGCGGCATCTCGTTGGCGCGCACCTCGACGGGATGGGCCGCCTCGACCACGAATGTCCGGAAGGCCGCCACGGCATCCTGCGTCGCAGGTTCGGACAGCATCGTGGATACGACCGGCGCTGGACCAAGCCCACGCGCGGTGACCCACCCGCCAATCCCGCCGAGGGCGAGGCAAAGTACGGCTGCTGCCGCAACCGGCCTCCAGATGCTCGTCTGCCGCCGACGCTGGAGATTGGCGATGCGTAGTCTCGCCGGGATCGGCTCGCGCGCGATCGGGTCGAGGCCGGCACGTAGACGGAGGCGCGTCTCGCGATCCGCAGCGACGCGGGCCGCCTGCTCGGGCCTCTCGGCGAGCCAGGCCTCGACGAGGCTGCGCCGCTGCGGATCGAGGCGCTCGTCGATGAGCGCGTGGAGGTCGTCCTCGCCGACCGGCCGCGGGTCCGGCCCACTCATTTGACCCTCCTCAGTAGACCGATCCGCCCGGTTTCGACGAAGCTGCGCATGCGCTCGCGCGCCCGGCTGAGACGCGACATCACCGTCCCAAGCGGTATGTCCAGAACAGCGGCAGCGTCAGCGTAGGACATGTCCTCGACTGCTACGAGCAGCAGGACCGAGCGCTGGTCCTCTGGCAGAGCGTCGAGTCCGGCGAAGAGATCGCGCAGTCCGAGGCCGGCCGCGGGATCGCTCGAACGATCCGGCACGATGTCGAGAACGTCCGGCCCGGCCTGCGGCGCTGCGCGACCCCTGCGACGCAGTCCGGCCAGAAAGAGATTGCGCTGGATCGTGAACAGCCACGCACGCAGGTCGCCGTCGCGACGTCGCTGCGGCCACGCCGCGAGCGCCCGCTCCAGCGTGTCCTGGACGAGATCGTCGGCGGCCTCCCGGTCACGCAGCAACGCGACGGCGTAGCGACGCAGGCCCGGGATCTGCGGCTCGATCAACGTGGCGATCTCGTCCACGAACACTCCCCATTCGAACCCTCTGACAAAGGAGATGCCTGAACGGCGGTTCTATTCCATCCGGACCACGAAGGTCTGTCGATCACCCTGGCTCGCACTTTTTTTCGAGAGGTGCGGAATGATCGGCCTTCGCCAGCATCTCTTCTGTCAGACACCAGGAGGAGAGACCATGCGTGGAGCAGTGATGTCGCTGGCGGTCGCGGCCCTCATCGCTACGGGTGCCGTTGGCGGCCGTTTGATAATCGGTACCGGCCAGGCCGAGACGACGGCCCAGGCCGATCCGTCGAGTTTCGATGCCATGATGGCCACGTCGATGGCGCGCATGCATGCCGACATGGCGGTCGCACCATCGGGCGATCCGGACCGCGATTTCGCCGCGATGATGATCCCGCACCATCAGGGCGCGGTCGACATGGCGAAGGCAGAACTCGCCCACGGCCGCGATCCGGTCCTCCGTCGGCTCGCCGAAGGCATCATCGTCGAGCAGCGGCAGGAAATCGAAGTGATGCGCCGCGCGCTCGCCGAGCGCCCTCCTGCGCCGCCGACGCAGGGTGCCTCCGCCCCGCACGCCCACCATCACTGAAACAGAGCTGAAGAGGATCCAACGATGACCCGCATGAGCACGCGCATCCTGCTATCGGCAACGCTCGGTGTCCTGATCGGCGGCATGGCGCTCGCCGGCCAAGTGCCCGGGCCCGCCTCGGCGCCGGATGTTCCGGTGAGCCACCGCGACCGCTTCTACACCTCCGACCAGTTCTCCAACACCGTCTCGGTGATCGATCCGGCCGACAACAAGCTCCTCGGCGTGATCAAGCTCGGCGACACGACGCCGATGAACCTGAGCCCTCTCTACAAGGGCCAGTTGCTCGTGCACGGCATGGGCTTCTCGCCGGACCGCAAGACGCTGCTTGCCGTCTCGATCGGCTCGAACTCGGTCACCTTCATCGACACGGCGACCAACACGGTGCGCAAGACGGCCTATGTCGGGCGCTCGCCGCACGAGGCCTTCTTCACGCCCGACGGCAAGGCGGTCTGGGTCAGCGTGCGCGGTGAGGACTACATCGCCGTGCTCGACGCCGAGAGCGGCAAAGAGGCCGGCCGGATCACGGTGCCGAACGGGCCGGGCATGACCATCTTCTCGCCGGACGGCCGCTATGGCTACGTCTGCTCCAGCTTCTCGCCCGAGACGGTGGTGATCGACGTGAAGACCCACGAGATCGCGGGCCGGGTGAAGCAGGAGAGCCCGTTCTGCCCCGACATTGCCGCGACGCCGGATGGCGCGCAGGTGTGGTTCACGCTGAAGGACGTCGGCAAGGTGCAGGTCTTCGAGGCCAAGCCCCCGTTCAAGCCGCTCAAGACGCTCGATACCGGGCCGATCACCAACCACGTCAACATCGTGCGCAACAAGGCGGGGCAGTTCGCCTACGTCACCATCGGCGGCGAGAACACGGTGAAGGTGTTTCGCACCGACGACTACGCCCAGGTCGCGACGATCCCGACCGGCGCCCTGCCGCACGGCCTCTGGCCCTCGGGCGACGGCTCGCGCGTCTATGTCGGCCTGGAGAATGCCGACAAGGCTGCGGTGATCGACACCGCCAGCAACACGCTGATCGCCGAGATCCCGATCGGCCAGGGCCCCCAAGGGGTCGCATACGTGCCCGAGGCGGTGCCGGACGGAGCTGGTGCGAAGAACCTCCAGCCGCTCGGCCCGGCGGGCAAGAGCAGCACGCTCACCCTCGCCGGCTCGGACGGCAAACCGGCGACGCAGGTGACACTGTTCGACCAGGGCGTGCTGCAGACGCTGCAAGCCGCCGTCACCGGGCTAGCGCCGAAAAAGCCGTTCGTCCTCGCCCTGTCGCGCGACCCGAAGGGCACCGGCACCGTCGAACCTCTGGCGGGCTTCATGACCAACCCAGCCGGTGCTGCGATCGTGAACGCGGTCGGCCCGATCCGGCAGGTCACGCAGGGTGCATCCGAGGATGGCCGCCGCTACCTCGTCATCGTCGAAGGCAAGCCGGGCGAACTGGGGCAGCCGGTGCAGCGGCAGAGCGAATGATAGCGAGCCGCTGGATCACCGCTATGGGGATCGCAAAAGGCTAAACGACTACCGGGAGCGGTCCGAGATCCGGTCCGCTCCCGGTCTCATGCCCAGTTCGAGCGAAAGATAGAAAGGGTACCGAGCTGGCTCGAAGGCTAGCGTTTCCCAAAACCGATGTCCGCAGCCACATCCCGTAGGCGATCGGGCTCACGCTCCTTCCGCTCGCTGTAGCGATCCACGAGATAGTCGGCGCGTTCGCGGGTGAGGAGCGTGAACTTCATCAACTCCTCGCAGACGTCGACGACACGCTCGTAGAGAGGGCCCGGCTTCATGCGGCCGGCGTCGTCGAATTCCTTGTAGGCCATTGGTACCGAGGACTGGTTCGGAACCGTGATCATCCGCATCCAGCGCCCGATGACGCGCAGCGCGTTCACGGCGTTGAAGCTCTGCGATCCGCCGGACACTTGCATCACCGCGAGCGTGCGGCCCTGCGTCGGGCGGACCGAGCCCTCGCTCAGGGGAAGCCAGTCGATCTGGCTCTTCATGACGCCGGTCAGGCTGCCGTGACGTTCCGGGCTGACCCAGACCTGCCCCTCGGACCAGATCGATAACGATCTCAGCTCCTGGACCTTCGGGTGGTCGGCCGTCGTGTCGTCCGGCAGCGGCAGGCCGTGGGCATCATAGATGCGGACCTCGCCGCCCATCGCCTCCAGCAGACGAGCCGCCTCGTACGCGAGGAAGCGGCTGAACGACCGCTCGCGCAGTGACCCATAGAGGACGAGGAAGCGCGGCGCGTGTGTGAAGGGCGTCGTTGCGTGGACGCGCTCGCTGGTCGGCACCTTGAAATGCGCCTCGCTGAGGTTTGGGAGGCCATCGGCGAAAGGCTGCAGGGGCTTGTCCAAGACGTAGGCTTTCTCTACAATTCAACGATCATTGAATAAATGGACCGATCATGGACGAACGGCAAGCCGTCGCTGCCTTCTCTGCCCTCGGACAGGAACACCGGTTCCGGGTGGTCCGTGCTCTCGTCACAGCTGGGCCGGATGGCCTTGCTGCCGGCACGCTCGCGACCGAGATCGGCGTCTCGGCGACGAACCTGACCTTCCACCTGAAAGAGCTGTCACATGCCGGGCTGATCCAGTCCCGGCGCGAGGGCAAGTCGGTCATCTACAGCGCCGCCTACGAGGGCCTGTCCGACCTCATCGCCTTCTTGATGCGCGACTGCTGCCAGGGCCGGCCCGACGTCTGTGCCCCGGCGGTCGCAGCCCTTTCCGCCTGCAACTGCCCCCCAGGAGACAGCGCCCATGTCTGAGGCGTTCGATGTCGTCATCTACCACAACCCAGCCTGCGGAACGTCGCGCAACACCCTGGCAATGATCCGCAATGCCGGCATCGAGCCGCATGTGATCGAGTACCTGAGATCCCCGCCATCGCGAGCGATGATCACCCAGCTCACCGACCGTGCCGGGATCACCGTCCGCGACCTGATACGGGAGAAGGGCACGCCCTACGGCAAACTCGGGCTTGGCGACCCCTCGCTCTCAGAGGAACAGCTCCTCGACGCCATCCAGGC
Source organism: Methylobacterium sp. C25 (assembly GCF_021352225.1). GTDB lineage: Bacteria > Pseudomonadota > Alphaproteobacteria > Rhizobiales > Beijerinckiaceae > Methylobacterium. The sequence continues at coordinate 6,724 of NZ_JAAUVI010000014.1, forward strand.
TTACCCAATCCTGATGAACCGGCCGGTCGTGGTCTCGCCCAAGGGCGTCCGGCTCTGCCGTCCCTCCGAGGGCGTGCTCGATCTGCTGCCGGCGCAGCAGGGCGAGTTCGTGAAGGAGGACGGCGAACGCGTCGTCGATGAGCACGGCCGCCCCGTGGCCACGGCCTGACGGAGGCCTCCATGTCGATCTTCGAACGCTACCTGACCGTCTGGGTCGGGCTCTGCATCGTGGCCGGTATCGCGCTGGGCCATGTCATGCCCGGCGTCTTCCAGGCGGTTGGCGCGGTGGAGATCGCGAAGGTGAACCTGCCGGTCGCGGTCCTGATCTGGCTCATGGTCATCCCCATGCTGCTCAAGATCGACTTCGCCGCTCTCGGACAGGTCGGGCGCCACTGGCGCGGCATCGGCATCACGCTGCTGATCAACTGGGCGATCAAGCCGTTCTCGATGGCGGCGCTCGGCTGGCTCTTCGTGGGCTGGCTTTTCCGGCCCTACCTGCCGGCCGACCAGATCGACAGCTACATTGCCGGCCTGATCATCCTGGCAGCCGCGCCCTGCACGGCCATGGTGTTCGTGTGGTCGAACCTGACGAAGGGAGAGCCCCACTTCACGCTCTCGCAGGTGGCGCTGAACGACACGATCATGGTGGTGGCCTTCGCGCCCATCATCGGTCTGCTGCTCGGGCTGTCGGCCATCACGGTGCCCTGGGGAACGCTGGTGTTGTCGGTGGTGCTCTACATCGTCATCCCGGTCATCATCGCCCAGTTGGTCCGGCGTAGCCTCCTGGCTTCCGGCGGACAGGCGGCCCTCGACCGGTTGCTCGGCGTGCTCGGTCTCGTCTCCCTGATCGCACTTCTCACAACCCTGGTGCTGCTGTTCGGCTTTCAGGGCGAGCAGATCCTGGCTCAGCCCGCCGTCATCGCGCTTCTGGCGGTCCCGATCCTCATCCAGGTCTACCTGAACTCGGGACTAGCCTACCTGCTGAACCGGTTAGCTGGAGAGGAGCACTGCGTCGCAGGTCCTTCGGCTCTAATCGGCGCTTCGAACTTCTTCGAACTCGCGGTCGCTGCCGCCATCAGCCTGTTCGGCTTCCACTCCGGGGCAGCCCTGGCCACGGTGGTCGGCGTTCTCGTCGAGGTACCGGTCATGCTCTCGGTCGTCTGGATCGTGAACCGCAGCAAGGGCTGGTACGAGGGCGGCGCCGTTCGTCCCGAAGCCATGCCACGCATTTCAAAAGAAAGGGGCGGCTGATGCCCCTGCGACGTTAGTGTCTGCTTTCGGGGTTGGAGCGAGGTGCCGGAGCGGGAAGCCCGCTCACCGTCAGACCGCGCCGGACCGAGGCGTCGTGCTGGAGGTGAGGCTGAACAGGACCATGCCCGAGACCATCGAGACGACGAATACACCGATGGACGGCAGGCCGAGGGGTAGCGCGGCTAGGGCGGGACCAGGACACAGGCCCACCAGTCCCCATCCAATCCCGAACAGCGTCGCGCCCCCGATTAGCCGGGCGTCGACGATGCGTGTCGTCGGGACGTCGAAGCGAGAGGCCATCACGGGATTCCGCATCCGTGCCGCAATGACATAGCCGATGGAGGAGACGCCGACCGCACCACCGAGGACGAAGGCAAGGCTCGGGTCCCATCGCCCAGCGACATCGAGAAATCCTAGTACCCGGGTCGGGTTCATCATGCCCGAAATGGCGAGGCCGAGGCCGAACAGGAGCCCGGCCACAAGCGCGACGGCCAGCCGAAGGGGACCAGTCATCAGCCGCTCCTATGACGGACGATGAAGACCGTCGCGGCGGCTGCGACCATGAATACAGCCACGGCAGTGACCGAGCGGGGCGAGAGCCGGGCCAGCCCGCAGACCCCGTGTCCGCTTGTGCAGCCCGACCCGAGGCGGGTGCCGTAGCCGACCAAGAGGCCGGCCACGATCAACACAGGCAAGGATGCGTCCGACTGCACTTCGGGCCAATGCCCGGCCTGCATCCGATAGAGGAGCGGGCCGAGAAGCAGGCCAACGAGGAAGACGGCACGCCAAGGGGTGTCGCGTCCGTATGGACTGAGCATACCGCTGGCGATGCCGCTGATTCCCGCGATCCTCCCAATGCCGAGGAGCAGAAGAACTGCGGACGCGCCAATAAGAAGGCCGCCGACCAGCGGGTAGACGAAAGCACTCACGCCCGATCCCCGACCATCCCGAACATCGCGGCTTGCTGGGTACGTGAGCGGTCGGCTCTTGACGGTCGCATTGCGGGCAGGGTGTTCGGTGCGCCCGCGTAGATCCTGCAAAGCTCGTTCAGCACTGCCATGACCCGCGGTTCCGTCACGTGATAGAAAACGGACTTGTGCTCCCGCCTGGTCGAGACGAAGTGCGCCTCGCGGAGTTCGCCAAGTTGCTGCGACAAGGTCGGCTGACGGATGCCCAACTCCCGCTCGATGTCGGCTACCGAGCGCTCTCCCTCCAACAGGAGTAAGGCGATGCGTAGCCGGTTGGGGTTCGCCAGGACCTTGAGCGCCTCGCCGATCAACGCCACGACGTCGTCCGTCAAGAGGCGCTCCTCCCGAAGGCGTCGAGGGGGATCTTGAGGTAGCGCCTGCCGTTCGCCTCCGGGTCGGGTAGCCGTCCGCCGCGGATGTTTACCTGCAGGGCGTGCAGGATCAGCTTCGGCATCGGCAGGGTCGCGTCTCGCGCCTTCCGGATCGCCACGAACTCGTCCTCGGTGCCCGCGGCGACGATGTGTGTGTTGGTCGCCCGCTGCTCCGCGACAGTGCTCTCCCAAAGCGGCTCCCGGCCACCCTGGCCGTAGTCGTGGCCGGTGAAAACGCGGGTGTCGTCCGGAAGCGCCAGGATGCGTTGTAGCGAGCGCCACAGCCTTGCGGCGTCGCCCCCGGGGAAGTCGCAGCGCGCCGTTCCGGAATCTGGCATGAAAAACGTATCGTGAACGAAGGCGGCATCGCCGACCACGACGGTGATGGAGGCGAGCGTATGACCCGGCGAGTGCATGACGCGAGCGTCGAGTTCGCCGATTCGGAATGTCTCGCCGTCGTCGAAGGTCTTGTCCCACTGTGAGCCGTCTGTCGGAAAGTCAGCCGGCAGGTTGTAGATGTGCTTCCACAGGGCCTGGACGTCGACAACACGCGCGCCGGTCGCCGTCGGGGCGTCGGTCGCCTCCTTGAGGTACCGGGCCGCCGATAGGTGGTCGGCGTGGGGGTGGGTGTCCACGATCCAATCGACTGTCAGTCCCTGTTCATCGACATGGGCGAGGATCGCGTCGGCCGAACGGGTCGCGGTGGCACCCGCCTTCTCATCGAAATCAAGGACGGGGTCGATGATCGCGCAGCGACGCGTCACTGGACAGGCGACGACGTATTGGATGCTGCCGCTGCAGGCCTCGTAGAAGCCTTGTACGATGGGCCTGGGATCGAGTTTGCTCATCGTCATGCGCTCCCCAGCCGATAATACCAATCGGACGCGCCGGCCTCTGCCTTGGCCGAAATCTTATCGAACGTGAGCGGCGGGGCGACGATGACGGGGTCGCCCGGCCTCCAACCCTCGGGGGTCGAGATCTCGGCCGCGTCGGTGGCCTGGAGAGCCGAGACCAGGCGCAGGATCTCGTCCACGCTTCGACCTACGGTCATCGGGTAGGAAACCGTCGCTCGGATCACGCCTTCCGGGTCGATCACGAACGTGGTGCGCACGGTGGCGCTGGACGTCGCGTTTGCGGGCAGCATGCCGTAGGCCCGCGCGATGCCCATGGCCGGATCCTCGACGATGGGAAACGGTACCCGTACGCCAAAGCGATGCTCGATGCTGTGCTTCCAGGCGAGATGCGATGACAGGCTATCCACCGAGAGCGCGAGCAGGTCGCACTCTAGTTCTCGGAACCGATCGAACGCCTTGGCGAAGGCAACGAACTCGCTGGTGCAGACCGGGGTGAAGTCGGCAGGGTGGGAGAAGAAGACCAGCCAGCGACCTCGATACGTGTCGAGACCACGCTCGCCCATCGTGGTGCGCGCCCGGAACGCGGGCGCGTCATCGCCGATCATGGGCAGATGCGTCCGCAGCTCCGTCTCAGCCGTCGAGATTTCGCTTTCTAGATTCATGAATTGACGCACTCTCGACTTTGCCTAGTTTAGTACTATCAGAGTGTAGCCCCTTGCCTGCGCTGTCAATATGTGATCGTCTAAAGCCACACAGTCATTTAAGTTATTTATATATTGAAATGGCTGGCGACAGAAATAGGAAGTTTTCATGGAGATGAAGTGGATCAACCGGGACATTTCCGTCTCGGAGCAGATCGCATCGACTGATGTCGATGCGATCGCGAAAGCCGGCTTCCGATCCGTGGTCTGCAACCGCCCGGACGGTGAGACGACCGACCAACCGACTTTTGCGCAGATCTCCGAGGCGGTGCGCGAGGCTGGCCTCGAAGCGGCCTACGTACCAGCCGTCTCAGGACAGATCGGGAACGACGACGTCGTTGCCTTCGCCGAGGCATTGCGAAGTCTGCCTAAGCCCGTTTTGGCCTACTGCCGCACCGGCACCCGCTCGGCGACGCTCTGGTCTCTCGCCGAGGGGATGCGTGGCCGTCCCGTCGCGGAGATCCTCTCGGCGACGAAGGCAGCCGGGTACGACATGGCCGGCTCGACCCGACGCATTGCCGCAGGTGATCGATCGCCAACCGAGGAGAGTGGTACAAGCTATACCGTGGTCATCGTCGGTGCCGGAGCGGCCGGCATTGCGGTCGCTTCAAGCCTGAAGGCGCGAAAGCCCGATCTGACGGTCGCGATCATCGACCCGGCGGACGTGCACTACTACCAGCCCGGCTGGACCCTGGTCGGCTGTGGCGTCTTCACCGCGGACCAGACAGCTCGAACCATGGGATCGCTAATCCCGGAGGGTGTGCGCTGGATCAAGGCCGGCGTTGCCGCCTTCGAACCCGACCGTAAGGCGGTCGTGCTGGAGGACGGCCGCGTGGTTCGATATGAACGTCTTGTGGCGGTTCCAGGCCTCAAGCTGAACTGGAACGGGATCGAGGGACTCGACGGCACGCTGGGGCGCAACAGCGTCACCTCTAACTACCGCTACGATCTAGCGCCCTACACCTGGGAACTCGTGCAGGGGCTTCGGAAAGGTCGCGCAGTATTCACTCAGCCGCCAATGCCAATCAAGTGCGCCGGTGCTCCCCAGAAGGCGATGTATCTCTCGGCCGACCACTGGCAGCGTTCTCGAGTCCTCGGCGACGTGCAGGTCGATTTCTTTACGGCGACCCCCGCTTTGTTCGGGGTCAAGGAATATGTGCCGCCGCTGATGAACTACATCGAGCGCTACCGGGCCGGCTTACACCTCAAGCACAACCTTACGCGGATCGACGGCCCCCGCCGGCGGGCTTGGTTCGCCCGGACCGATGAAGGCGGTGCCGTCACCGAAGTCGAGACCGACTTCGAGATGCTCCACGTGGTGCCGCCGCAGCAGGCCCCGGACTTCGTTCGTGCCTCCCCGCTGGCCGATGCTTCCGGCTGGATCGAGGTAGACCATGCCAGTCTCCGCCACACCCGCTTCCAAGACGTCTACAGTCTCGGCGACGCCTGCAGCGCGCCCAACGCCAAGACTGCTGCGGCAGCGCGCAAGCAGGCGCCCATCGTGGCTCACAATCTCTTGTGCGATCTGGGTTTCGTGAAGGAGCCCGAGGCTGCATACGACGGCTATGGCTCGTGTCCCCTGACGGTGGAGCGTGGTAAAATCCTGCTTGCCGAGTTCGGGTATGGCGGGAAGCTCCTACCGAGCTTCCCCAGCTGGTTCATCGACGGCACAAAGCCGAGCCATGCCGCGTGGCTGCTCAAGGAGCGCATGCTGCCGTCGATCTACTGGCAAGGCATGCTGAAAGGGCGCGAGTGGATGGCTAGCCCGAAGGTAGCCGCATGACTACCAAGGCACAGCCCCTGATGGCGTCATCTGCAACTATGACCGGTGTGCTCAGTCGAGTCGCGACCATCCTGCTAATGCTGGGCCTTGGTGTTGGGCCAGCACTAGCGCTGGGCGAAGCGCCGCCCGGATACTACACTTCCCAGAAAGTGGTCTACCACAACGATGGCGGACCACCGGACAACGTCACCTACTTCAAGCGCTTGCTTGGGAATCTTCGCAATCACGTCCAAGCGGTCGGAAAAGATCGGCTCGACTTGCGCGTGGTCGATCATGGCGACGGAGTATCCCTGTTTCAGATCGCGCAGAATGACAAAGATTTATCTGGAGGAATTGACACCCTCAAAACGCAAGGTGTCCGCTTTCTTATCTGCAACAACACGCTGACTGAACGAAATATTGACTGGCATACACTTTACGGTGTCAGAGAAGACGATATCGTACCGAGTGGAGTGGCCGAACTTGCGCGCCTGCAGGGCATGGGATTCGTCTACGTTCACCCGTAGCCTAGCCAGAGTTTTTGCGACGAGCAGGTGGACCTAAAAGTCCAAGCGGTCTCGTACGGCGGCTATGCCCGCTGCGGCGCAGGCGTCGTCTTTGTCGCCTCCGGGCGCGCCTGAGACCCCTATCGCGCCGACGACGCCGCCGTCTGCTTCGATAGGCTGGCCTCCGGCCATGGCGACAATGTTGGGCAGCCGCCCTAAGCTGGGATCGAGGCGGTTCGTCGCGATCCCCTTGGCGAACTCAGCTGTGGTGCTGCGGAAGCTCAAGGCCGTGTAGGCCTTCGATGTGGCCGTATTTGCCGAGGGCAACCCTGCGAAGCGGTCACGCAGCAGCACCAGAGGTGCCCCGAACCGATCCATCACAACGACCGCGACCTGAAGCCCGTCATCGCGGCACTTCTTCAAAGCCGCTTGGGCAATCTCGAAGGCGACATCGGGTGAGATCGACTTGTAGGTGACGACGGCATCTTCCGCCGCGACTGGTCGAGCAAGGAACAGGCCCGTGAGGGCGACTAAGACCGCGGCTGGGTTGATCGCCTTAAGGTCGAACATAGCTCCACCCCTGCTCCTGCCGCTCCATAATCTGCACGACGCCAGACGGAACGATCGTGGCCTGCGGCAGCAGCTCGATCGGATGCCCCTCGGCCTTCTCCATGGCGGTCTTGGTGTTGTTGCAGGCCGAGAACTGGACCTTCGACGGGAAGCCGTAATCAGCGAAGTGAGCGATCCGGTCGGCTACCGTGGATTTGTCAGCCCGATACATCGCCAAGCCTGGTCCGAAAGCGACGATGTCGATCTCGACCTCTTCATTCTTGTCGCGGTAGTAATCAACGACATTGGTAGCATTGTTGAGCGTCAAGCTCATCGTGGCCGTGTCGGCCGTGTCAACTTGAAACACAACGCGGTGCTGCTTGCTTCCGTCGGCGGCGGAAGCCGGAGCGGCTGCGAGGCAAGCCAGCAGGAACAGGGTCAGGCGTCGGGCCGGCCGTTGCATGGTGTATTCCTGATCAAGGCCGCACCAGGACATACCCGGCCTCGGCAAGCGTCATAAGTTGAACCACCCCCGCCTCGACAGGGATGGCGTGCGGGTTCAGCGCCGGCCGCTTCGCGGTCTCGCGGGCGATGGTCTCAACGGTATTCATGCATATGTCGAAGCGGACGCCTTGGGAGACGAGGCTGTCGACGCCCGCGCGGCGGGGGCTCTCTTCCCGTAACAGGTCAATGCCGGGGCCGAAGGTGACGACTTCAATGGCACTCTTGTCTGGCCCGTACGCTTTCAGCACGTTGTTGGCGATGCTGATCAAAAGATCCTGCCGATGCGGGTCGCGCTCTGACAATTGAAGAGCTAGGCGGTGTTCTGCGAAGGCGGATATCTCTGGCGCCGAGTTGCCGCCAACAGTTTCGGTTGCTTGCGCGGCAACGGGCGCAACGGCCGCGCCGAGCAGCAACCTGCGCGAGAGGCTGAACCCGTTCACGCTGCTCCGCCGTAGCCAGGATTGCCCGCTACGCCGTCGACCTCGACCGGCTTGTCGGCGGACAGCGTCGCCTTCCCCGTATGGCCGAGATGGGCCTCCAGCACCTCCCAGACGGGTTTGCCCTCCTGCGGGTTCACCGAGGCCCAGCCAGCGACCTTGTAGGTCTTGGCCGGGTCGAGTGAGCCACCTTCGGTAAGAGTGAGGTTCGATATGCGCTTGCCGCTGGCGGCGCCCGGCTCGCAGCGATAGCTCAGGCCGCCGACGCGGACCATGTCGCCGCCCTGCTGATAGTATGGGTCTGGGTTGAAGAGGTTGTCGCAGACATCCTCCATGATCGAACGGATCTGCTCGCCGGTCATGGACTGGACGTAGACCTCGGAATAGGTGGTCGCGGTCTGCGCCAGAACGTCCGCTGCGGTAATCGAGCCCCCCGCGAGCGTCGAGGGTCCCCATCGAAAGCCCGGCGACAGGGAAATCTGCGCGTCGAGCTGCCCACGCAGGGCGTCGCAGAGCAGATGGTCCATCGAGCCGGTGAAGTTGCCCCGACGGTAGAGCAGACCCTCGGCGGTTGCGAGGGTCCGCCCGAATTCCGCCGAGTGCGGGGCATCGAGGGAGGCAATCAGCGCTTCCATCTCGGCATCGGGCTTCAGGAGGTCGGCGAAGACCGGCAGCAGGCGGTAGCGGATGCCGCGCAACGAACCGGGCGCAAGATCGAGATCGACGACTGCGAGAAACTTGCCGTTGGAGCCGGCATTCGAGACGAGCGTCTTGCCCCGGGCATTCGTCACCGCGACGGGCTCGGGCACCGCATCGTGGGTGTGACCGCCGAGGATCAGGTCGATGCCCGCGACTCGGCTCGCGAGCTTGAGGTCGACATCCATGCCGTTGTGCGAGAGCAGCACCACGGCATCGACTTTCTCCTTCGCCCGCAGGTCGTCCACCAGGGCCTGCAGTTCCGCGTCGCGGATGCCGAAGGTCCAGTCGGGCGTGAAGCGCTTGGGATGGGCGATCGGCACGTAGGGGAAGGCCTGTCCGATGATCGCTACGCGGCGATCGCCGAACGCCTTGATCGTCGCCGGCTTGAACACCCGGCCGGAGGCGGAATCGAAGGCCGGCGACTCGTTGAAGGCCGCCTCCTCGGTCAGGAACACGTTCTGCGCCAGGAACTCGCCCTTGAAACGGTCGAGGTTGGCCCGAAGGCCCTCCTGCCCATAGGTGAACTCCCAGTGTCCGGTCATCGCTTCGATGCCGAGCAGGTTTGCCGCCTCGACCATGTCGGCGCCCTTCCGGGCATTCGCGAGGCCGCTGCCCTGCCAGAGGTCGCCGCCATCCACGAGCACGGCCTGCCCGCCCGGTGCCTCCGACCGCAGGCGGGTGACGAGGCTCTTCAGATGCGCGAAGCCGCCCAGCCGGCCGTAGCGCTTCGCGCCGTCCTCGAAGTCGAGATAGGTGAAGGCGTAGGCCTCACGGCTACCGGGGGCGATGCCGAAGCGCTTCAGGAACGCATCTCCCACGAGGTGAGGAGGGCGGCCCTGCATCGTCGCGATGCCGATGTTGACGCTCGGCTCCCGGAACAGGACCGGCCGCAGCTGGGCATGCGTGTCGGTCATGTGCAGCAGTCGGGCATTGCCGAATGTCTTCAGGTCGTAGAGGCCGGCGCCCGCCTCCTGGGCCAGGGTGCGCCGCCACAGCAAAGGCAGCGCGAGGGTCGCGCCGCCTGCCTGGAGAAGCCGACGCCGGGGCAGCCCCGCATTCGATCCGTCGAAGTCACGCATTATCGGATCACCGCATCCTTCCAAGCCGTCTTCTCCCGCTCGGTCTGCTCGATCGAAGCGCGGGCGAGCGCCTCGGCCTCTTTTGCTTTGGACAGCGCCTCGTCGTGACGGCCTGCCTCGATCGCGGCCTTGGCGGCGGCGAGGGCCGTCAAGGTAGCCGGCCACTGGTTCTTGTTGGCGGCCGCCTTATCGGACAGCGCCTTGGCCGCCGAATAGGCCTCCTTCGTCTCCTGGGCGCTTGCCGCCAGGACGGCCGAGGCGGGCAGAAGGAGGGCGACGAGGGCCGTACGTGCGAAGGCGGAGACCATTCGGAACCTCACGGACGAGCCCCAGGGCCGGAGATCGGCAGCCCGTTGCTCATGAAGGAGAGGAAGTAGTCGACGTCGCGATACAGCTCGTCGTCGGGGGCGAGTGGTGTGCCGCGCACCTGGCTGTTGCAGGACATGTAGCGGCGGGTCGCCGTGCCCATGCCGCCCCATTCCGAGCGGTAGATGGGCAGAGCCGCGGTGATGCCGAGAGCGGGAGCCAGCACCTCGGCTCGGATCCGGTTGCCGGGGTTCTGCACGTGGCAGCTCGCGCAGGAAAAGTTGAGCTGCCCTCGGCGGGTGTAGAAGTATTGCTTGCCCGCCTCGTACGCCGCGAGCGCCCGGGGGTCATTCGGCACATCGATGGCGAACGGCTTTCCGCGCGACGTAGAGGCCATGTAGGCCGTCACGGCAGCCATCTCGTCCTTGACGTAGGAATAGGGCGTCTCGCCGTTCTCGGTGAGGCAGCGATTGACCGCGTATTCGAGCGTCACGACTTCGCCGAGCTTCAGATCGAAGCGCGGAAAGTTTTGACGGACGCCGATGCCGCCATTCTCGAAGCAGTCGGCAAAGGTCTTGCCGTTCTTGAACGGTGTCTCGAACAGCTCTTTCCCCTTTTCGATAGCGAAGTCGTAAGGAGGAAACTCTTCTTTCTCCTCCCACTGCTTCCGCATACCCTCGTCCATCGAATAAGGCCCGTTCACGAAATCCTCGTGTTTCACGTTCGGGAACTTTTCGTAGAAGTAGGCTTGGAAAGTCTTCAGGTCGGCCTTTGGGTCGACCATCTCGGCCGCCCATGCGTCGGCGATGCCAGGAATGGCGATGCTGAGGGCCAAGGCAAGCCCGGCCGCCGGGGCGAGGAGGGCTTTCATCCGAGTTTGGAGACGGAGGAGTCCGTCTTGCCCAAGTTGTCGGTCCACGTAACCTTGAGGTCGTCGCCCTTCTTGCCGCCCGAAAATTTGAACTTCAGGTACGGATCCTTGGAGACTGCCGGTCCCCAGAAAGCCGTGAACACGACCTTGCCGCCATGCTCGAAGGTGACGGTCTCGATGTAGTGCGCGGGGATCAGCTCGCCCTTGGCATCCTTCACGTAGCCGGAATCCATGGGATGTTGGATGAGCGACTGGACGTCGGTCTGCTCGGCGCCGGCGCTGGCGCGCACGCGGATGGTCGATGGCATTTGTTATTCCTCCCGTCGTGGTGTGAGTGTCTTCAGCCGCCGCAACCGCCGACCGTGACCTTCACTTCCTTGGTCGCGCTGTAGAGTTTGCCCCCCGCCTCCACGACGGCGATGACCGGCGTGGTCTTCGCCATTTTCAGGCGGCTTGCCACGCTGGGAGGCGTACCGGGCGCGAACTTGTAGAGGGCGGCCAGCGCGCTAGGGTTCTCGGCGACGAGGATCGCGATGGAGGTGACGTCCGGCAGGTCAGTGCTGACCGAGATGGGGACAACGGCGCCGTTCTCGGCGATCTCGGGGGCGTCGAGCTTCACCTTGTCCGAGGCCACGGCGGCCTGCCCGAACAGCTTCTTGACCGCCTCCGCCTCGCCCTTCTGCTTGAAGGCGTCGGCCGGGTAGGCCGCGTCGGTGTTCGCAGAGGCCCGGATTGGATACGCGAAGGAGGCCGCCGCGAGGACGCTCCCGAGACCTGCCGCCTGCAGGACGAAGCGACGGTCGAACTTTTTGCTGTCACAGGCAGCCATGACGGCCTTCCTTTCAGTGCGAATACAGATACTCGACGACGGACCGGATCTCCCGATCGGTAAGAAGCAGGTTCCGGCCGAACGGCGGCATCACCGTTTCCGGGTTGCGCAGGGTCTCGTCCCGGATGATCGCGACGACGTCCTCGCGGTTCGGGTAGCGCTCCTTCAGTCCCGCGAGCGACGGGCCGATATTGCCGGGCAGATCACCGCCGGGGATCGCATGACACGACAGGCAGTTGCCCCGGCCTCGATCGAAGGCGATGGCCTTACCTTCGGCCGCATCGCCCTGCGCCAGGACGGTGCCCGTCTGAACGAGGACGAGGGCAGCGGTCAGGAGTGCCGTGAAAGGGTGCCGATGCATGGGGCTTCCTCCGGGGGCCATCATTTCGGCTGCATGTCGTCGAGCGGCCCCGTCGTGCGCGGGGTCAGGGTCTTGCCCTCGGCGGTCGAGGTGATGGCGATTTCCTTGGGGTCGCGGCAGTTGGTCATGCACGGCTCGGCACGCGTGTCGGGCCGCGGGTCTTCCCATGTGAAGCTGTCGTGGTTGGGCATCTTGACCTTGGGCAGACTGTCCTTGTCCGCCACGAAGTCGCCGGGCACGAGGTTGTTGAGGTTCAGGATGTAGGCGGTGAGCGCGTAAACCTCATCTGGGCTCAGCGTCCGCGGGTTCGGGAACGGCATCGCCCGATCGATATAGTCGTAGAGGGTCGACGCGAAGGGCCAGTAGCTGCCCACCGTCGGCTCCGGCCGATCCGCCCGCAGGGTGCCTTCGCCGCCCGCGAGCTTGGGCCAACGGTCGACGCCCTCGCCGAAGGTGCCGTGGCAGGCGGCACATTTCTCGGCGAAGACCTCGCTGCCTTGGTCCACGCTGCCACTGCCCGCAGGTAGGCCGACGCCGTCATGCCCGCGCACGTCGATGTTCCAGGCATCGATCTGCGCCTGCGTCGGGCGCGTGCCGTAGCCGTAGAGCGGGGCTTCCCCGGCTGCGGCTGGGCCCGCGAGCGAGACGAACACCGCGAAGGAGAGGAAAGGCTTAAGCAGTCTGGACATCGTAAACACTGCCATCCGGCTTCACCTGCCAGGTCTGGATCGAGTTGTTGTGGTAGACGGAGTTCACGCCTCGGACCTTGCGCAACTCCGCGATGGTCGGTTGCACGTAGCCGGTCTCGTCGATCACTCGGGATTCGAGCAGGGCAGGCTTTCCGTCCCACTGCCAGGGGAGGGAGAACCGGGTGAGGGCCTTCGACAGAACGGGTTCCTGAAGGGCAGCGGCCTGCCAGTTCGCCCCGCCATCGAAGGACACGTCGACACGCTTGACCTTGCCGTTGCCGGTCCAGGCTAGGCCGCGCACTTCGTATAGCCCCGGCTTCGTGAGCGGCTTTTCCGGGCACGGGAAGGTGATGACCGACTTGGCGTCAATCTGCCACGTGAAGCCCCGGGATTTTCCGTCGGGCATCAGGTCGGTGTACTTTGAGGTCTCTTCGCGCGTGAACCACGGCTGGTCGCCAATCTTGATGCGCCGCAGCCACTTGACGCTGACGTTGCCCTCCCAGCCTGGCACCAGGAGACGGAGCGGATAGCCTTGTTCCGGCCGCAACCCCTCGCCGTTCTGGCCGTACGCGATAAGGCAGTCGTCCAGGCACTTCGACAGGGGCAGCGAGCGGTTCATGTGGGCACCGTCCGCACCCTCGAACATCACCCATTTGCCCTCCGGCTTCACACCGACCTCGTCGAGGAGGGTCGACAGCTTCACGCCGGTCCATTCGGCGCAGGAGATCATGCCGTGGGTGAACTGCAGGGAGTTGAGCTGCGCCGCACGCCACTCCATGCCGCCATTGGCCGGACACTCGATGAAGTGGATGCGCGATACCGACGGGTAGCGGACGATGTCGCTCATCGAGAGCAGCAACGGGCGCTCAACGAGCCCGTGGATCATGAGGCGATGTTGCTCCGGGTCCACATCGACTCGGCCGGCGTGGTAGCGCTCGAAGAACAGACCGTTGGGTGTGATGATGCCCTGCAGATCCTGGATCGGGGAGAAGCTGATCGAGGACTCCGTACCCGCCGTGAGCCAAGGCACGTTGCGGCGGATCACGCCCGCTTCCTGTGCAGCGGGCTGGCCGTAAGGTCTATCGACCACGCCCGCTCCGAGGCTTTGCGACCAGGGATATTCCGTAGGCGGTCCCGCCTCCTGTGCGCGAGCCAACCCGGTAAGCGCAGCGCTACCGGCGCCGGCCGCCGTGAGGCGCAGGAAGTTGCGACGCCCAAGCGCTCGTGTCGACGCTCCGCCTGGCGGCGTGCGCGCGTCGGTCCGGTTCGTCACCGGCTTCCTCCCGATTTGATTGGCCTGCGCCTTTCCATTAGGGCTACCCAGGCCCTTTGCATCAGTCAATGCTAAATTAGAAAAATCTGATATAAGCACAGCAGGTCGTCCGCCGGACTGAGCTTGTCATTGTCGATGTGTTTGATCGAATATAACGACTGAAGATCCCCAGCCCGACTTGAAACGGGCCAATTCGGTTCCGCGAGACCATGCAGGCAGCAACGATCGACGAGACGACATTAGAGGCATTCGCGGATCAAGCCGCGGACGCAGTGCGGTTGCTGCGTCTACTCGGAAATGAGCATCGTCTGATGATCGCTTGCTTGCTTATTGTCCGTGGCGAGATGACCGTTGGCGCCCTGGTGGAGGAACTTCGTCTCAGCCAGTCGGCCTTGTCCCAACATCTTGCGCGGATGCGAGAGGACGAAGTGCTCACTTTCCGGCGAGAGGCCCAGACGCTCTACTACAGCATCAGGGATCCAAACGCGGTCGCAGTCATAGGCTTACTGAAGAAACTCTATTGTAAGGATCTGTGATCATGGTTCCGCGCGTTGCGTTGCTATTGATTATCTTGCTAGCAACGCCTTCGCACGCGTCGGACTACGCTCCGATCGGCAAGGCTCTATCGATCGCTCAAGTGCCTGGCAAACCGATCTATTACAGCATCGGGAATACCGGCGTGCCGAACCAAGCCAATGAGGGCAACACCTCAAACGGCGGGTTCGTTGTCACCGACGATGGCGTCGTCGTGTATGACGCTCTCGGCACGCCGAGCCTCGGGTGGGCATTGCTGCAGCAGATCCGGAAAGTCACGGACAAGCCGGTGCGCTACGTCGTGGTGAGCCACTACCATGCCGACCACATCTACGGCCTTCAGGCGTTCAAAGATCATACCGGCGCTGTTGTGGTCGCCCAGGAGCGGGCGGCGGAGTACCGCGAGAACGATGAAACCGCCGACGAGCGTGCCGATGCGCGCCTGCGCCAGCGCCAAGGAGCGCTTTTCCCCTGGGTTGACGAACGCACGCGGATCGTCCCGCCCGACATCACCTTTGCTGAGCGCGCGACCCTGACGCTTGGCGGTAAGCGCTTGGTCTTGCTCTACGCCGGGCCCGCCCATTCGGCGAGCGATATGATGATGATGATCGAGCCTGACGGGGTGCTCTTTGCTGGAGATATCGTACAGAACGGCCGTATTCCGCACATGAACAGCGATGATGTTGATACCGGCCGATGGCTGTCGGCCCTGAAGCAGGTCGAAGAATTGAAGCCGGGGTTCATCATTCCCGGCCATGGCGAGCCTTCCAGCGAGGCGGCCAAAGCCATTGCATTCACTGCAGGATACATCGCGGACGTCAGGCGGGTGATGCAGGCCGCGGTCGATACGTGGACCGACTTCGATGCAGCTTATCGGGCCGCCGACTGGTCCGCTTACGACAAGCTCCCGGCCTTCGCCGCCAATAACCGGGGCAATGCCTACCGGGTCTTCCTCGAACTCGAGGGCGCGAATTTCGGTGACGGCAAGAAGGCCGAGCCATAGGCGGTCAGCCGCGCCACTCCACTAGATAGTAAAGGCCGGCGCGGCCTCCGGCCGCGATCGACGCCAGAGCGATGGCCGACCCTATGGAAAGCGTGGCGATACCGGTCACGCCCTGGCCGATGGTGCAGCCGAGAGCGGTGATGCCGCCGGTGCCCATGAGGAACGCGCCGAAGATGTGACGCCGTAACTCGCTTGCATCATCCGGCGCTTCCCAACGGAAGTGGCGTGCCTGCCGTGCTTCGACGAAGGCGCCCAGCAGTACTCCCATCACCGACGCGATACCGAAGTCCACCTGCATCCCGGAGGCCAGCATCGCGAACAGCATGGTGTCGCCGACCGGCCGCGCAAAACTCAGTGAGACGGGCCGATCGGTTCCGAAAGAATCGAACCCTGCAAATCCCGTCGCCCACCACCCTGCGGTGACGCAGAGGCCGATCGCGACCGCCGCAGCCGTCAACTTCCGGTCCTTCCGGAGCGCTCCGTCCGCGAGGGCGTAGATTGTGAGAAGGCACGCGCAGGCGATCGCGAACATCATCGATGCTGTGCGTCCCACACCGAGCAGATCGGGCAAGAGCTGGAAGCGTCCGTCGGGCATCGGGATGCTGAGGGGATCGATTGCCACGACCCGTACGAGGGCCGTCAGCCCCCGCATCGCCATGACGGCGGAGACAGCCGCAACGAGAAGGGTGACCAGTGCCTTCAGGTCCCCGCCGCCGAGCCGCAGAAGATTGCCGAAGGCGCAATTGCCGACGAGTGCCATGCCGAACCCGAAGGTCAGGCCGCCCAGGACCAGAGGCCCGAGTTCGAGCTGTGGGGAGGCATAGAGGGTCCGGTGGAGTTCGAGCCCCTCCAGGTTGAGGATATGCACGCCGACCATTGCCACGGCGATAGCGAGGGCCCAGGCGCGCAGTCGCCGTGTATCTTTGCCATAGACGGCATCTTCCAACGCGCCGAGCGTGCAAAATCCGCCACGTCTTGCGGCATAGCCAAGCACAGACCCGATCAAGAGTCCGAGGACCGCACGGACGAGATGCGGCTCCATTTCCTCCCCCATCACCCCATTGACCGGGGCCACCGTGACTTCACGGATTTTTGCGTGAACTGAGATCCGGCCGTCTTCCGCAAAGCTTTCCGATCTTGCGACAGCCAGACGCGAGCCAGATTTCAATGAAGGCGGATGGACGCCAGGCCAGCTCGGTCTGCCAGTTCGATCTGTCCGCGTCGCAGCACGACTAGACCGGCCTCGGCCCACTGCGCCAAGATCCGACTGACCACCTCGCGTACGCTGCCGACGTCGGCAGCAAGTAGTTGATGGGTTGTGTGCACTACTCCGTTCCGATCGGCCTCCGCCAACAACCGTCTGGCGAGACGTTGCTCCAATGGAGCAAACGCAACCTCCTCGATCAAAGTGAACATGCTTGCCATGAGTTTCGAATAGTCGTCCAGTACGAATGCTCGGAATTCTGGACTCTCGGTCATGAGTTGCCTGAACGTCTCGGTCGGAATGGCAGCCAACTCAGTGCGTTCTTCAGCGATGCTCTCTGCTGGGAAGCCGCCTCCCGCGAGTAGGCATTGAGTCGTCAGGACACAGGTTCCGCCGGCGCTGACCTTGTAGATCAACACTTCGCGGCCGGCCTCGGACATCCGAAAGACGCGGGTCCTGCCATCAATGCACATGAGATAGTTCACGCAGGCTCCGTCGAGTACGTATGCGACGGCTCCTGCTTCAAGAACTGGGAAATGCACTGTTCCGCGAGCGATCTGCAGATGCGAGGCGGAAAAGTTCTTGATGAGGGGAAAACGCTCGATCCAGCGCTCGATTTGATGGGGTGCGGGCATGCGTGGCGTCCGATTGTCGCCGGTACGATGCGGGATCGCCCGGTCATTTTTGGAAGTTTCTCCCACCCTCCACGGTCTGCGTGACCTAGGTCACCGACTTGGACGGCATCGTCGGCATATCATTTCTATCGATCATCCATAAGCCGGGATCCGGCTCGACGACAGTCGTTCAAGGCATCCCGGCAACCTCGGGAGACACGCCATGCGCATCCACACCCTCTTCCTGCTGACCTCGATCATTGCCGCCACAGGGCCGGCCTTGGCAGCCCAGGACATGCTGCTCGGCGTCGACATGAACTCCGAGAAGATGACCAAGGCCGAGATGACCCGGGCCGACGTCGAAGGTCTCATCTCCAGGGCTGCCGGTAAGCCGATCGATCTTTCGGACAGGAGCCTGTCGGGACTGGACCTGTCCGGCCTCAACTTGAAAGGGGCCAACCTGAGGACGGCCCGGCTCAACGGCAGCAACTTGAAGGGCGCCGACCTTAGCGGTGCCAATTTGCAGCAAGCTTGGCTCCTCAAGGCCAATCTGAGCGGCGCCAAGCTCGTCGGCGCCGATATGTTCGGTATCACCGCACGCAACGCCAACTTCTCTGAGGCCGACCTCAGCAAGGCCAAGCCTATCGGCGATTTTTCGAGCGCCAACCTCAGCGGTGCGACCCTAACCGACCTCAATGGCAACGCCGACCTCAAGAACCAGTCCATGGGGCTGATGGGCACGGTGTTCACAAACGTGAATCTCGAAGGAGCCCGACTTAAGGGAGCCGGCCTCAGCCACGCCAAGCTCGACTACGCAAACCTAAAGGGCTCGGACCTGACCGACGCCGTGCTCACCGCCGCGGATGCCTCGGGAGCCGATCTCACGGGTGCCACGATTGCTGGGGCGAACCTCAAGGGCTTCGACGTCAGCGGCGCGAAGCTGCAGCAACTCAAGGGCCGAGACAGTGCCAAGGACTGGTCGGGCCTCGTCAACGTCGACCAAGCCATTACCGACGGAGGACGCTAAATCTCTTTCCGATTTCCCGAAATCGAGTGCGTTGCTGGGCTTTGGTGACTCAGGTCACAGACTCAGGGCCCAACGCAATCTATGCCTAGGCTCGAGGAGGCCTGCGCACGACGGGCCCGTCCAACAAATTTAGGAGAGAACGCCATGAGAATAGCGCGCCCGACGTCCGTCCTTTTTTCGGGACTCGCCCTCGCCGGTGTCATCTCCATCGGATCTGCCCACGCTGCGGCCGGTGACAGCGAGGCTCAACGCGCGGAGCGTTGGAGCGAGATCAAGCAGCAGATCTTCCCAGGCAAGACGATCCAGCCGGGCGGCGCGGCCGTGAAGATCGACGCACCGAAGCGCGCGGAGGATGCCTCCCTGGTGCCGATCACCCTGACCGTGCCGGATAAGGATAAGATCGCGGAGCTTTCACTCATCATCGACGACAATCCGACGCCCTACGCCGCCCATTTCGTCTTCGGCCCCGCGGCCGACCCAGGCGAGCTGAAGCTGCGGGTGCGCGTCAACAACTATACAGACGTCCATGCCGTCGCGCAGATGAAGGACGGCTCGTTCGTTGAATCGACCGAGTACGTGAAGGCATCCGGCGGCTGCTCGGCCCCCATGGGCATGAGCGACGAGGAGGCCATGCAAGGCATGGGCGACATGCGGATGAAGTTCGGCGAGACGCAGCCCGGCAAGCCCGTGCAGGCAACCCTGATGATCCGCCACCCGAATTTTTCCGGCATGCAGATGAACCAGGTCTCCCGCGACTACACGCCAGCCCGCTACATCCAGAAGATTACGGTCAGTTACGGCGACAAGAGCGTGTTCACGATGGACGGTGATATCTCGATTTCCTCGAACCCAGTCATCAATTTCGCCTACCTGCCTGAGGGCAGCGGCCCGATGAAGGTTACCGCCTCAGACAACCAGGGCGGCCACTGGGAGAAGAGCTTCCCGGTCCGCGCGGCGAGCAACTGAGGCGGGTGATGCTTCGTCTTCCGCTTGTTGCCGCGGCCGCCGTCTTCCTCGTGGCGGGGGCGCCCGCCGATTCCCCCATCGCGGTGCAGGAGCCGGAGGGCTACTGGCAGGGCGCCCTGCACGGCTACACCCCGCCGACCCTGAAGGGTGCGACGGTCATTGACGCCGCCGCACTCGCCAAGCTGATCGCGGAGCGCAAGCCGGTGCTCCTCGACGTGTCTGACCTTGACCACAAGCCGGCTGGACTGCCACCGGGCGGACTCTGGTTTCCGGTCCACCGCAACATCCCTGGTAGTACTTGGCTGCCGGGCTCGGGCGACGGCGACCTCGACGCGGCTGCCCAGG
The DNA here is from genome assembly GCF_021352225.1 of Methylobacterium sp. C25. Taxonomy (GTDB): domain Bacteria; phylum Pseudomonadota; class Alphaproteobacteria; order Rhizobiales; family Beijerinckiaceae; genus Methylobacterium. Next base: position 26,427 of record NZ_JAAUVI010000014.1, read on the forward strand.
AAACGCTGAAAGCCCGGGTCGCAAACCTGACCGGCGGCGATCTCGATCGCCCCGTGGTGACCTACTGCCATCCGGATTGCTGGGGCAGCTGGAACCTCGGCAAGCGTCTCGTCGCGTTGGGCTACCGGCAGGTTCACTGGTTCCCGCAGGGAATCGACGGCTGGCAGGACGGCCACGACACCGCAGTGTCGCGCCCGGACAAGCAATGGGCTGCACGACAGCCAGCGACTGCCGGCCAGTAACCGCACCTCCCATCCATCCGAAAGGCCGACCCCGATGATCCGTCGCTCCCTCCTCACTCTCGTCACCATGGCGGCACTCGGGATTCCTGTCGCCCAGGCGGCGGACTTCGTGCCGTACACACCAGAGGCCCTCGCGGCCGCGCAGAAGGCCGGCAAGCCCGTCCTGGTCGAAATCAGCGCGCCCTGGTGCCCGATCTGCAAAACCCAGAAGCCGATCCTCTCGAAGCTAGGCACGGACCCCCGGTTCAAGGACCTGCAGGTCTTCGACGTCGACTTCGACAGCCAGAAGGCTGCCCTGAAGACGCTGAACGCCCGCATGCAGAGCACGCTGATCGCATTCAAGGGCGAGAAGGAAGTGGGCCGGTCCATCGGCGAGACACAGCCGGAATGGATTGAGGGGCTGGTGGAAAAGGCACTCTGAGACCCGACCATGCTCACCACCCTCGGCCTGGCCTTCCTCGCCGGCGTCCTCTCCGTGCTCTCGCCCTGCGTGCTGCCGCTCCTGCCTTTGGTGCTCGGTGCGGCGGCATCGGAACACCGCCTCGGGCCGGCGGCACTGGCGGCCGGGCTGGCGCTGTCTTTCGTGGCAATCGGTCTGTTCGTCGCCACGGTAGGCTTCGCCATAGGCCTCGACACCGATATTTTTCGGACCGTTGCCGCGATCCTGCTGGTGCTGATCGGCCTCGTGCTGATGGTGCCGGCGGCGCAGACGCGGCTGGCAGTGGCGGCTGGTCCGATGAGCAATTGGACCGAAAACCATTTCGGCGGGTTCTCGACGGCGGGTCTGCTCGGCCAATTCGGCGTGGGCCTTCTGCTCGGGGCGGTCTGGAGCCCCTGCGTCGGCCCGACGCTCGGTGCTGCGTCGCTCATGGCGTCCCAGGGCAAGAACCTCGGCGCCGTGGCCCTGACCATGTTCCTCTTCGGCTTAGGGGCGGCGCTGCCGCTGCTCCTGCTCGGCACCCTGTCGCGCGAGGTTCTGATGCGTTGGCGCGACCGGATGATGAGCGCCGGCAAGGGCCTGAAAGCGGCGCTCGGCGTGATCCTGGTGGTGAGCGGGGGCGTCATTCTCTCCGGCTACGACAAGGCCCTGGAGACGGCACTAGTGAACGCCTCGCCTGAATGGATCACCAATCTGACGACCCGGTTCTGAGGCCTCGCACAACAATGCCGAAATCAAACGTCGCTTGCCTCGCGGGTCCACTGCTCGCGGTGCTGGGCTCCCTGGCACCCGCCGGGGCGTCAGCTTGGGACATGCAGGGCAAGAAGCAAGTCGAGCTTCGCACGCGCGATGGCGCTACGATTCCCATCGGTACCGTGACCTTCAAACCGGATGGCGAGAAGACCAAGTTCGCGCTTGCTCTCGACCTAAAGGACTTCCGGGACCACTTCCTGTCGATGCGGGAGTTCAAATGTCTGGAGGGACCGGAGTTGCAGTGTCACGTGCCATACCCATACGGGAACCCAAGAACCGTAAGCGGGTCCGATCTTTCCTGGCTCGAACACAGCCTGATCTTTTTCTTCAAGGCGCCGGCCGACTATGGGGCCAAGCTCTCGAACGGCCTATACTACGCAATGAAGCTCACCGACGCGGGCATCATTGGAACGCCGAAGTCGGTCGACCTCAACGATATCGCCGCTCCGCCGAATGAGCCCAACACGCCCCCATTCGGCCCTGACGCGCGAACGGACATCGAGCCTCGGACTCGGTGGATAGAGACTCTGATCATCCATTAATTGCAGGCGAGCTTTCCTCGTTTCCAACGCGATCACTTCCGCTTTCGAGCCCGCGCTTCTTGGCCCTGGACGACCGGAATGGGCGCGGAGCGGTCGAATGAAACGCGTGGAGAGCAGCCTGTCCGCTCACGCTTTGGCAGAACCGAAAATCAGACATTTTCGATTTGCCAATGAGCTCGCAGCCTCTGCCGTCAGGCCGCCTCGACGGGAAGGCCGGCTGCCTTCCATTCTGGAAAGCCGTCCTCCAGCCGATGCACGGTGAAGCCACGCGCCCGCAGAACCGCCACCGCTTCGAACGAGAGGACGCAAAACGGCCCGCGGCAATAGGCGACCACGGGACGGTCCGGCGGCAACTCGCCCAACCTCAGCTCCAACTCGGGCCAGGGAATGCTGAGGGCCCTCGGCAGGTGCCCAAGCCGAAACTCGGCTTCTGGACGGACGTCCAAGACCGTCACCAAGTCGTGCCGCAGGCGTTCGGTGAGTTCAGCCCGTGAGACCGCCTCCAAACCGTCCCGGGCTCGAAAATAGGCGTTCATGACGCGCTCCACCTCGGCCGTATTGCGTTCACCCACGCGGCTGAGCGCCTTCAGAAGCGCGATGACCTCGCCCTCGCCGGCAAGACGATAAAGCACCCGCTTGCCGTCGCGGCGTGTCGCGACCAGTGAGGCTCGACGCAGGATCTGCAGGTGACGCGAGGCATTGGCGAAAGTTAGCGACGCGCACGCTGCTAGCTCCTCGACGCTGCGTTCGCCCTGGCCCAGATGCTCCAGAAGTTCCAGCCGATGTGCATGCCCAAGCGCCTGCGCAATCTCGGCCAAGCTGGCGAATATCTCGTGCTTCGGTCCGATGCTTGACACAAAATCCCTCAATATAGGAACGTTCACGTGAACGATTGAACGAATGCAAGATAAGCGGCTGACCCATGCAAACCTATGAGATTCCATCGGATTTTGCGAGCCTGGCCGCGAGCGCCGACGTGCCTGTGCGTCAGGCACATTGGCAGGACGCCTACGTCCGCCACGGCGGACGACACGTCAGCTGGTTTCAGGAAGCTCCCCAGCCCTCGCTCGATCTGGTCACCCACTTTGCCGGCTCGCCAGATGCGGCCATCGTGGATGTCGGCGGCGGCGCCGCTTGTCTGGTTGACCACCTGCTTGACCGGGGCTTTGCGAACGTCACTGTACTGGATCTGTCGGCGGCTTCTCTCGCCGCAGCCAAAGCGCGCCTCGGTTCGAGCGCCGCGGCCGTGCACTGGCTCGTCGATGATGCCGTCCGCTGGGTGCCTCCCCAGGCCTATGTGGTCTGGCATGACCGGGCGGCATTCCACTTCCTGACCGAGGAGGCTGACCGCGCCGCTTACTTGGCCCGATTGACCCAGGCGCTAACGCCGGGTGCCCACGCCGTAATCGGCACCTTCGCACCGGACGGCCCAGAGCGTTGCAGCGGCCTCCCGGTCGTCCGCTACGATGCCGACACTCTGGCCCGGACGCTCGGCGCCCCCTTCGTCCGGGTCCGTACTCAGCGCCACGAGCACACGACTCCATCGGGGGCAATACAGGCATTCCAGTTCAGTGTGTTTCGACGCGTTGCGTGAGCGGCCTATGAACAACCACAATCTTCGCAGTCTGCCGCCGATTCTGCGCGACAAGCATCCTCAGGCCGTCTCGGCCTTCACGCCGCAGAACCTGTTGCGGGAGGCGCGCCGGCAGAAGAACATCCCCGAGTTTTGAGCGCCCGAGGTCTGCGTTCTCGATCCGGACGGCGACATGGTTCGTCGTCTTAGGGCCACCGGCCGAGCGCGGCCGGTCGTAGGATGGGCCTGTTACAACGGCACCGTGGACGGTATTGCGCTTGGAGGTCGCGATCACGGCATCGTCGGCTGCGCCGTTGGCGCCGCCTATACCGTGCTGCTCGCCGAACAGATGTTTGGCTCCGGCTGCCGCCTGCTTCTCAGCATCACGTCGTCAGGGCAGATCACGGCCCTCCGTCCACCGCCGTATTTCATCCTGATCGAGCGCGCTCTGCGCGATGGAGGCATGAGCTACCACTACCTGCCGGCGAGCGACTATGTGGGGGCTGACCCGGCTCTGGTTGCCGCCATCGGCCCGGCTCTCGCCGAGGCTGTCGAGCCGGTGGAGCGCGGCTCTACCTGGACTACTGACGCGCCCTGCCGCGAAACGCCGGAAGCGATCACAGCCGCCAACAGCCGTGCCGTCGGGCCGTCCATCTCTTCTAGGCCCTGGCACGAGGTGAAAAGGCCAGGAGCAGTTCGGCTTGCCGGGTGAGGAACCATCGACCTGGATTGCGAGGCCCGTCTTTGCCTGCATCTCGACGGCGGAGCATTCCCCGCGCATGGAGCGATCGCACGGTCACCATGTCGTAGCGCTCGATCTTACGAAGAGGACCGGTATCGGCGATCCGGCACAGCATCCGCCACTAAGCCGGCGATGGCCTCCAATTTTCGTCTGCGATGGCGACCGCCTCCGACATTCCTTAGAATTATTATAAAACTAAGGACTTTGGTAAGAAATGAGCGCGCTTCGGGGAGCGAATCTGCTCAAAGGGTTCCGTTTAGGTTCCGAAACCATCCGCAGCCCATGGTCAGGGATCCGGAATGGCCGTTCAATTCGGCATAGCCGCAACCTAAATTTCTGATCCTCCAGATCGTCTAGCGGTTGGGTTCTCGCGTACCACCGAAGGGGCATCGACGGACGGGCGAGCCGATGTCTGTGCCAGCTCGACCAAGATCATGTCGAGCAACACGCAAAGGCGGAAGCTCCCTCCGTAGTCGAGGCGTTGACGAGCCTCTCGACAAAGGTCTTCGACCCCTTTGATCTGGCTTCCGCGCTCAGAGATCCGCATGGCTTTGTCCTGGGACGACCGCCCCTAACGCCTCGACGAGTGAAGATCGAGCGCGACTAACCCTGCTTTTCACGGTGCCGACTTGGCAGCCAAGCTTGTTCGCTGCCTCTTCGTAGGTGCAACCTTCGGCTCCTACCATGAGCAAGGCTTGACGCTGGGTCAGCGGCAACTTCTCGATCTTCTTCCAGACAGCTTGGAGCGTCGATGCATCTTCCTGGTCTGCCAAGGCGGTCAGATGTTCCGCATGGATCCCATCGGCATCCTCGACCTCTCGCCGCTTCTTGCGGATGTCGCTGTAAAAGTGATTGCGCAGGATTGTGAATAACCACGCCGTGAAGTTTGTGCCCGGCGAGAAGCGATGATGATTTGCCCATGCTTTTAGGAATGTTTCTTGGACCAAATCGTCAGCGCGATGAATATTTCTCGTGAGCGAGACAGCAAAAGTCCGCAGTGCCGGCAGAGCTTTGATTAGATCCTCGCGGAAATTCGAAGTGACCGCTTCACTATTGGCCGCCAAGGCTTGTTCAAATCGAGCCAGCAGACCGGAAAGTGCCGATGGGATGGGTTCTCTCTCGGAAAGCTCGAAGTAGTCCTGCAACGGAACCTTGAGGTGCTCATGGATGGCCGCCGAATACTGAACGTCCATGCAGGAGGGTGACGAGCCCAACCGCGCTTCTAATACGCCATCAGACATTCTACAGGAGCCTCCGGCCATACGGCCAAGCTGTTTAGAACACGTCTAATTTCGATACCAGTGAAAATATGAACCTGTGCTAAATGATCCCGGTTTCTTATGCTAAATGCTCCCGTTGCAGTTGAGGTGTTCTCAGCGCTGGCTCACGAGCTGCGCCTGGAGATCCTTGGGCTGCTCCTCGTCCAGGTGCCCGATGGGATGCCTGCTGGGCGCATCCGGAGCACGCTGGCTTGCAGCGGCTCGACGCTTACGTTTCACCTCCATTGCTTGGAGGAGGCGGGGCTCGTTCGCGCACATCGGCAAGCGACATCGATCATCTATACAGCAGTCCCCGAGGCCCTGACCGGCGTTGTCGACTTCCTGATGAAGGACTGCTGCGGCGGTCGGCCGGAGCTATGTGATACGTCCGCCGCCTCCGAATCTAAGAACTGCGGGGGAACCGGATGTCGTTGAGCCCGACGTTTTCACCAACGAACGGCTGCTATCGGGCACTGCGTTGGGGATACGGAACGGCAAGGTCGGGCGCTAGTCGGACGTCAACTGCGTTTCGTTCGCTGAGAGCTTGATCCAGGGCAATCGCGCAATCGCATCTGCACGCGGTTTTTGAAGCACTGACCCATAGCGTCCGCCGACATTTCGAGGCGCCCAGCCGCATATTGCATCGATGACCATCTCAGGGACGCCTGCTTCGATTGCGACGGATCGAAAGCGATGCCGCCAACCATGGTTCGGGCTGACACCTGGATCGCTGACCTGCTTCCGTGCAAATTCTCCCAGTCGGTTCTTCACGCCCTGCAGTGGCCCGGCAACGCCTCCCTTAGCGTCTGGCACGAGAAAGAACCGCTCGTCCGAACTGTTCTCCACAAACGCCGCGAAGCCCAAATCGATCAGCTGCGGATGAAGCGGCACCTCACGTGCTTGTTTCGTCTTCACGGTGCCGGCTTCGGGCGTGATCGTTAGGACCCAGGTGTCTCCCGGATGCCCTTCAATCTTCACCTTGCGCAGGTCCTGACGTCGCATCTGGACGATCTCGCCCACTCGTGCGCCGGTAAAGGCCAACAGCCACGGGACCCAACGCTTAGCTGCGTAAGTTTGAGCTAGCTCTGTGCCCCGCGGATGATCAAGGGCCGCCCGCAGGATCGCTGTCGCTTCCTCCGTCGTGAAGGAGGGGTCGCGCATGCGCACCCGGGCGCCAGACTGTACCGTCACGCCCAAGGCGGGGTTCTCAGACAGCAGCCGATTTGCCACCGCCCAGCCGAATACTGACTTGAGCCCTGCCAAGTCGCTATTCTTTACCGTGCGCGACGAGATCGGTTTGCCGCTGCGGCCTGTGCTCGCCAGCCGGTGATCCTTAAACGCGATCACGTCCTCGAAGGTCACTTGCGTCGCGTTGTCGTGCTTTAGGAAGGCGCCAAGGTTCCGCATCGTGTTCGTATAAGACTCGCGAGTGGACGGTGACTTGCCGGCCTTCTCCGCCTCCAACCACCATTTCTCGACTAGACCGCTAAGCGTCACGCGTGCCGCGGTGTCTACCACCTTACCCGTTTTAGATTCTGATGCTGATTGCAATGGCTTATGGGCACTTGATCGCGCAGGAAGAGCGGAGATCGGCGGCGGTGGATCGGCAAGTAGCTCACCCTTGGCCATCCGTTGCAGAGTCAAGCTCGCACGTTGAACCGCCGCCCCAATCGCCTTCGCAACTTTGCGGTGGCCGTCGGGATCCGTGCGCAAGCCACGAGCAAGCAGCTCCTCGTCCGCGGCTGCGCTGCACCACTGTTCCAGCTGCAGCAACCGCGCAAAGGCGGGTTCCGCGGCAGTGAGGTTTTCGACCGGCGACAAGGATTGATCCCATGCGCGTCTGGTGAAGACACGGGCTCCGACATCAACCGGCCAGAAGGTCTGAGCGCTTGGTTCGTCCCTGTACCGGCTTAGCCACCGGTCATGCAAAGCACCCGCGATTTCGTGCGCTTCGCGCTCGGTCAGGCTCAATGGTCCGTTCCGCAGCGTTTCCCATTGCGCTTCGAGCTTGGACAACTCCACGACGTAGCGTCGTTTGGCTTCGGCCTGGTCCTTCGTTCCCAGGCTTAGGGTGACCTCTTTGCGGCCGACGACGGCCACTAAGTCGGCAGGAACTCGCTTTCGCAGCCAGTAGGTTCGGGTGCGAGGATGCAACTGTGGTCGAGACATCGACAGAACCATGTGTGTAGCACCGCTGTGTAGCACGCGGGCTCGCTAACTTCATGATCTGCCAGTACTTCTTCGCGCATCAACCACTTAGAGGGTTGATGGTGCCCAGGGACGGAATCGAACCGCCGACACTGCGATTTTCAGTCGCATGCTCTACCAACTGAGCTACCTGGGCGAGCGGCGGAGTGCTGAGCGCCCCACGGCTGGAGCGGCGGTATAGTCAAGCGCTTGGGCGGTGTCTAGCGCCCTCTGACGGCTCAATGCGAACCGCCCTCGTCTTGCCCTTCGTCGCCATCGGCATCAGGGCCGGGAATGGTGTAGCGCTCGCCGAGCCAGCGGCCGAGATCGACATCGGCGCACCGCTGCGAGCAGAACGGGGCGAAGGCCTCGGCAGCGGGCTTTCGACAAATCGGGCACGGCGCGAGGGGGGACTCGCGCTTGGGAACAGGTGGTTGTGCCATCAGGCCGGCGCGCCCCAGCCATGGCGGACCGGGAAGCCCTCGCCTTCCAGCAGGCTCATTGTCTCATAGAGGGGCAGGCCGATCACGGCGCTCTGGGAGCCGACGAGCTTGATCACGAAGGCTCCGGCAAGCCCCTGGATCGCGTAGCCGCCCGCCTTGCCGCGCCATTCGCCCGAGCCGAGATAGCTCTCGATCTCGCGCGAAGAGAGCCGCTTGAAGCGCACGCGCGCTTCGACGAGGCGCTCTCGTTGGCGGCCCTTCGGCGAGAGAATGCAGACGGCGGTGTAGACGCGGTGCGGGCGGCCGGAGAGCAGACGCAGACAGTCGGCGGCCTCGTCGAGCCGCTCGGCTTTGGGTAGCACGCGCCGCCCCACCGCGACCACCGTGTCGGCGGAGACGAGGTAGGCGTTGTGCAGCATGTCATTGCGCCGCGCCGCCTCGCGGGCGACCTCGAGCTTGGCCCGGGCGAGCCGGCGAGCGAGTTCGCGTGGCGATTCCGACTTGCGCGGCGTCTCGTCGATATCCGCGGGCAGCAGCGCATCCGGCTCGATGCCAATCTGTTGCAACAGGGCGAGCCGCCGGGGAGAGGCTGAAGCCAATACAAGCTTCGGCGCCGCGGCCGGATCCGGCTTCGCGGAAGCCTGGGCTGCAGCAACGGCTGGCTCGGTGGCGGTCTGCGTCGTCACGGCGCTCATTCGGGCTTCGTAGGGAAGAAAAACGCCCTTGCTGCGCGGTGCAGAGGCGGCGCGGACGCTAGCCGAAACGGTCCGCCAAGGGAACGCTGCGGCCCGCTCCCGATCCGTGGACAATCAGAACGGCTCTGCTATGGTCCGCCGCCTGCACCAATGGGATGCAGCCGGCCTTCGTTCACACGCGAAGCCACCGCGGGCGTAGTTCAGTGGTAGAACGTCAGCTTCCCAAGCTGAATGTCGTCGGTTCGATCCCGATCGCCCGCTCCACCTAAGCCTTTAACATCGTTGATTTTTTTGAGTGCGCATTGCGGTCTAGGTGTTCCCCATGTTCCCCATGGTGTTCCCCATCCGCTTCCTGTTTCGTTCCGGTTTCGATCTTTGCGGCCCGATGCGCGATCCGAAGTTCGGCGACGTGACGTGATTTCCCGAGCGCACCTCGCGAGTAGCGTTGGGTCGTCGCCGTCTGAGAATGAGCTGCGGCGGACCGGATGTGATCGAGGTCGGCGCCGGCATCCTCGGCTTCAGTGATGGCGCCGGCTCTGGCGTCCATGTTCCAGACGTTATCCGGCACGCCGGCTGCCCGGGCCACAACACGCCATTCACGCCCGTAGGCTGACTCGGCGTAGGGGCGTCCGGCGTCGCGGGCGTTGACCGCGATGTTCACCAGCGCGGTCTCAAACTGGCTCTGGTCGGCCCGGACGTAGCAGGGGACCGAAGGCACCTTCGTCGCGATCCGGATGCGGGCGCCGGTGACGGTGTCGAGCATGTCCGCGATGGCGCGGAGGCGCTCGCCGACGTCGAAGACCTGGGGGTTGAGCGATTGCCGGCGGGCGAAGGCGAGGAGTTGGCCGGTCAGCTTCGCGGCCCGGTCGACCGTATCCGAGACCGCGTCCATGTACCGTCGGCGACGGTCCTCCGGCAGATCGGGCCGGCGCAAGAAATCGACCGACGAGCGGATGATGGTGAGCAGGTTGTTGAAGTCGTGGGCGACGCCCCCGGTCAATTGCCCGACCGCCTCCAGCTTCTGGGACTGCCGCAGCGCGTCCTCGGCCTCGATCAGCTCGCGGGTGCGGCGTTCGACCTGATCCTCCAGCGTGGCGTTGAGCAGGGCAAGCTCCTCGCCCTGGAGCTTGCGGTCGTGGATGTCCTCCACGATGCCGTACCATTGGATGACGTTGCCGTGTTCGTCCCGGCGAGGATAGGCGCGTGCCCGCATCCAGCGGTGCTCGCCCGCGGCTGCATCGAAGATGCGGTAGTCCACGTCGACCGGCTCGCCGGCACCTAGGCTCGCGGCGAAGGCCTCCATGGTGTGGGGGACGTCGTCCGGGTGCAGGGCCTTCGCCCAGCCCGCGCCGAGGGGCTCGCCCGGGGCCTGCCCGGTGAGCTCCAGCCAGCGCTTCGAATACGAGGTGATGTTGCCGGCCGGATCGCAGGTCCAGGGAACCTGCGGGTTCAGCTCGACGGTGTGGCGGTAGTGGTCCTCGCTCTCGCGCAGGCGGCGTGCGGTCTCCTCCAACGCCTCGCCGGCCTCATGCTCGGACGTTTGGTCGCGCAGCACCTTCACGTAGCCGATGTGCGCACCGTCGTCGTCGCGCAGCGGCATCATCTCTCCCGAGGCCCAGAAGCGGGAGTTGTCCTTGCGCAGGTGCCAGCGCTCGTCGTCGGCGCGGCCGTGCTCCAGGGACAGCCGCATCTCCGTCCCGGCGCGATCTGACGCCTTGTCTTCGGGTGTGAAGATCCGCGATAGGTCGCACCCGCACATCTCCTCAGCTGACCAGCCCAGGATTCGTTCGGCCCCGATATTCCACTCGGTGACCGAACCGTCGCGGTCCGTGAGGATGATGCCGAAGCTCGTCGTGCTGTCGAGAACCGCCCTCTGGCGTCGACCGAGCCCGGGCTCGAACGCCAGGGTGTGAAGGCGCTTCACCTCAGCCTCAAGCTCCTCGCGCGATAGATGGCTCGTGTCAGGGGGCTTCAAGGCGTGCACCGGCATAGGGCGACGAGATTGGCTCCTAAGAACATTCACGACCAAGCGCGGTGACCCTCGCCCGGGTTCCATCAGATCACGCGATGGCTCGCCTCGGCGGTGGCGATGAGCGGGTCGGCGCGATGCGGGCTAAGGGCCAGGGACAACTGCCTATTCTTAGACCGGCGCGTAGCAATGCCGCCTTTCGAAACCGAGTCGGGCGGGCTAAACGCTCAAGCAAAGACAAGGATAAGCTATGAGCATGGATGGCGCCGAGGTCCTCAGCCGGACCGTCACGCAGGACGAGGCCGCGATCCTCGAAGCTTGGCTCGCATCGCTGCGAGAGGGCGCTTCTTTGCAAAGCGGCCGCATTCGCGAAGCCGAGCTTCAGACGCAGGCCAAGACCGTCTTCGGTCAGCTCCGGGAAGCTCTGGAAGGCGGCCTCGACGCCGACGGCGGAAGTTTCGCTCCGCTCAGAGAGACACTCGGTGAGATCTCGCGCTCGCGGGCGATCCAGGGTTTCACCCCGACCGATACGGCCAACTTCATCTTCGCGCTCAAGGAGCCGATCTTCGAGTCTCTCCGTCGGACGGCCGGATCCGACGCTTCCGACTTGGCAGCCGGGATCGTTGCCGTGGGCAAGATGCTGGACCGGCTCGGGCTCCATACCATGGAGGTGTTCCTTGCCAGCCGCGAGGAGGTTATCGGGCGCCAGGGTCAAGAGATCGCCGAGCTTTCCACTCCCGTCGTCCGGCTCTGGGACGGCATCCTCGCGCTGCCGCTGATCGGAACCCTCGACAGCGCCCGCACCGGCGTCGTGATGGAGAACCTGCTCCAGGCCATCGTCGACGAGGAGGCGGAGATCGCCATCATCGACATCACCGGCGTGCCGACCGTCGACACCCTGGTGGCCCAGCATCTCCTCAAGACCGTCGCCGCGGCCCGCCTGATGGGCGCCGATTGCATCGTCTCCGGCATCCGCCCGCAGATCGCCCAGACCATGGTTCATCTCGGCGTCGAGTTGAACGTCGTCTCGAAGGCGACGCTGGCCGACGCCTTCGCCGTCGCCCTCAAGCAGACCGGCCGCAAGGTCGTGCGCCAGCAAGCGGCTCCGACCGTCGAGCGGCGTTGAGCCGATGGACCGCATCCCGATCCTCAAGCTTGGTGGCGCGCTGATCGTCACCATCCAGGTCGACATGCACGACCGCCTCGCCCTGGCCCTCGAAGAGGACCTGACGGCAATGATCGCGCGGACTGGAGCGCGCGGCGTCTTGATCGAGATTTCCGCGTTGGAAATCGTCGATTCCTTCATAGGGCGCATGCTGGTGAGCATCGCCGCGGTGTCACGGGTGCTCGACGCCGAGACGGTCGTCGTCGGAATGCGCCCGGCGGTCGCCATCACACTGGTCGAACTCGGCCTGGAACTCACCGGGATCAAGACCGCCCTCAACGTCGAGCGTGGCATGTCCCTGATCCAGGCACGGCTGTTGGAAGACGACGAGGGTCACGGGAGCCACCGTGACGATTTCGAAGACTGAGACCCTCCCGGTCCGGTCCGGCGACGACGTCGTCCGCGTCAGGCAGCGGGTGCGCGCGCTCGCCATCGAGATCGGTCTCGGGCTCGTCGACCAGACCAAGATCGTCACCGCGGCGAGCGAACTCGCGCGCAACACGCTCGATTACGGCAAGGGCGGCGACGTCCGCGCCGAGATTGTCCAGGCCGGCCTGCGCAAGGGCCTTCGACTGACCTTCGAGGACCAGGGACCGGGCATCGCCGACATCGATCAGGCGATGACGGACCGCTTCACCACAGGAGGCGGGATGGGGCTCGGTCTAGGGGGAGCAAAGCGCCTCTCATCGGAGTTCCACATAGAGTCTACGCCCGGGACAGGCACGCGCGTGACCATCGCGCGCTGGAAGTAAGATGGACCGGGTCACCGTCACCGAGGCGAGCCAAGTAGCCGAGGCACGGCGGTATGCCGTTGCCGGAGCACATTCCATCGGCTTCGACGAGACCGCCTCCGGACGTGTCGCCATCGTCGCGACCGAACTGGCCACCAACATCGTCAAGTACGGCGTTCCCGGCGAGGTCCTTATCGGCATCTACGAGGACGACACGGGAACGGGCCTGGAGATCCTCGCCCTCGACAAGGGGGAAGGGTTTTCCGATCTCGGCTCGGCCCTTCGCGACGGACACTCCACCGGCGGCAGCCCCGGATCGGGGCTCGGCGCGGTACGGCGCCTCTCGGACGCCTTCGACATCGTCTCGCGTCCCGGTTCGGGCACGGCGGTCATGGCGCGGCTGTCACGCAACCGACCTGCCGTTTCGGATGCCGCACCTCGCTTTGGCGCGGCGACGGTTCCGCTGAAGGGCGAGACCGCCAATGGTGATGCCTACGCCATCCGCGAGCGTGCCGACGGCTGGACCGTCATCGTCTCGGATGGGCTTGGCCATGGCCCAGACGCAGCCAGGGCGTCCGAGGAGGCCCTGCGGGTCTTCCGCAAACATCAGGACAAGCCACCGGCTGCGATCCTGTCCGCCATTCACGCGGGCTTGTCCCACACGCGCGGCGGTGCCGTGTCCGTCGCGCGCTACGAAATGGAAACAGGAATCCTCGCCTTCGCGGGCATCGGTAACGTCGTGGGTGCGGTCGCCTCCGGTTCGGTGATCAAGCGCACCGTCAGCCTCGCCGGCACGGCCGGACACGCGGTCAGGCGCATCCAGGAATTCGCGTATCCGATGCAGCCGCAGGATCTGTTCGTGCTCTGCTCGGACGGCATCGCCACCAGCTGGCATATCGACGGGTATCCCGGCCTGACTGCAGCCCATCCGACACTGGTATCCGGTGTGATCTACCGGGACTTCGCGCGTGCCCGCGACGACGCCACCGTCCTCGTTGTCCGCGGAGACGCGGCATGAAAACGCTGCTCACCAGCCCCATCGAGCACGAGGACGACATCATCACCGTGCGCCAGCGCGTTCGCCGTCTGGCAGAGCGGCTTGGTTTTGCGCTCCAGGACCAGACCCGCATCGCCACGGCGGTGTCGGAGATCGCGCGCAACGCCTACTCGTACGCGGGCGGTGGACGCATCGAATATGCCCTCGACGAGGGCAAGAGCGAGCAGTCCCTGGTGATCCGGGTCACCGACAAGGGACCCGGGATCGTCGAGCTCGATGCCATCCTGGAGGGACGGTACCGCTCGCCGACGGGGCTCGGCATCGGCATCACCGGCACACGCCGCCTGATGGACCGCTTCGAGGTCGACACGGCCCCCAGCAAGGGCACGGTCGTCACCTTCGCCAAACGACTGCCGTCCGGAGCCGAGGCCTTTTCGGGCAAGAGACTTTCGACCCTCGCCGACGACGTCGCCCGTGCCAGGACGGACGAGCCGCTGGTCGCGTTGCGTGACCAAAACCGCGAGCTGATGCAGAGCCTGGCCGAACTCGCCGAGCGCCAGGAAGAGGCGGAGCGTCTTAACCGGGAGCTGGCGGAGACCAACAGGGGCGTGGTCGCGCTCCATGCCGAGTTGGAGGCACAGGCCACCCGGCTGCGCGAGGCCGGGGCAACCCTCGAAACCCAGGTTGCCGCTCGCACCTCGGAGCTCGCGGAGGCGAACGCGCGTCTCGTTGCCGAGGCCGCCGAGCGGGAGCGCATGGAGCAGGAGCTCCGGCAATCCCAGAAGCTCGAAGCGGTCGGTCAGTTGACCGGGGGCGTCGCCCACGACTTCAACAACCTGCTGACCGTCATCAAGTCGTCGACCGACCTGCTGAAGCGACCCGACCTCGAACAGGAGCGGCGTATCCGGTACGTGACGGCCATCTCCGACACGGTGGATCGCGCCGCCAAGTTGACCGGACAGCTTCTGGCCTTCGCCCGGCGCCAGGCGCTCAAGCCCGAAGTGTTTGCCGCATGCGACAGCGTGAGGGCACTCACCGACATGATGGGCACCCTGACGGGAGCGCGCATCCGCATCGAGACGGACCTGCCGAAGACAACCTGCTTCGTGCATGCCGATCAGAGCCAGTTCGATACGGCCCTGGTCAACATGGCCATCAACGCCCGGGATGCGATGCAGGGCGAGGGACGCCTTAAGATTCGGGTTAGGCCTGTCGAGCGGATGCCCCGAACATTGACCAGAGGCGCCGTCAAAGGGCCTTTCGTGGCTATCTCGATCAGTGACACCGGGAGCGGCATCCCGCCCGAGCAGGTTGATCGTATCTTCGAGCCATTCTTTACGACCAAGGGCGTGGGCCAGGGCACGGGCCTCGGCCTGAGCCAAGTGTTCGGGTTTGCCAAGCAGTCGGGCGGCGAGGTCACGGTCGAGAGTGAGGTCGGACACGGGACGACCTTCACCCTCTTTCTGCCGCGCGTTGCCGAGGAGGAGAGGAAGGTCGAGAGCGAGCCGGAGCCGCTCATGGACGGCCACGGCACCTGCGTCCTCGTGATCGAGGACAACACCGAGGTCGGCAAGTTCGCGGTGCAGACGCTGACCGATCTCGGCTACGTCACCGTTCTCGCGAGCGGTCCCGAGGAGGCGCTATCGGAACTCGCCAAGGATTCCGACCGGTTCGACGTCGTGTTCTCCGATGTGGTCATGCCGGGCATGAACGGGGTCGACCTGGCGCGCCGCATCCGCGAGGAGCACCACGATTTGCCCGTGCTCCTGGCCTCCGGCTACAGCCATGTGCTCGCCGAGAATGGCAGCTACGGGTTCGAGCTCCTTCACAAGCCTTATTCGGTCGAAGACCTATCGCGTCTGCTTCGCAAGGTCGCGACATGGCAGCGGCGAAAGCGCATCTTGAGCGAAGAGCGGTCAGGGGTGATGGCCATCAACCACGGGAACGGTCAAGGCGAACCGTCATAGGCAGCCGGCCGGAAGGATTGCTGACGGCAATCGCAATGGCGCCATGCATCAGAAGTCGGGTCGGATCAGCGGCGAAGTCCGGCCTTCGCTTTGGCGCACGGCTCGATCAGACGTCGGAGAGACCTCGTTGGTTCGGCTTCGCATTCATCACACAACGACCTATCGCTATCGGCAGCCCGTCAGCCTTGGGCCTCATCGCCTGATGTTAAGGCCGCGTGAGACACGGGAGCTGAGGCTCCTGTCGAACGAGGTCGCGGTGACCCCGGGCGCAACGGTCAAGTGGGCACACGACGTCTTCGGAAACGCTATCGCAACCGGAACCTTCGGCGCACCATCCGACACGCTGGTCATCGACAGTCTCTCAAGCATCGAACTCTCGGCCGCCGCCTATCCGGTGTTCGACATTGCGGCCTCTGCCATCGCGTTCCCGTTTCGGTATTCGGACGACGAATGGACCGATCTCGGGTCGTTGACGGTGCCGCAATATGCAGAAGGCGACGGCCTGCGCGCCTGGGCGCAGGGTTTCGTCGCCGGCTATCCCACCGACACCCTGTCGCTGCTGAAGGATATGAATGCCGGCATCGGCAACGCCATCCTTTACCAAGCCCGCGAGGACGAGGGCACGCAATCGCCTGCCCAGACCCTGGCGCTCGGCACCGGCTCCTGCCGGGACCTGGCGACACTGCTTGTTGAAGCGGTTCGCAGTCTGGGGTTCGGCGCCCGGATCGTGTCGGGCTACCTCCACGATCCGACACGGACGCTGCTGGGTTCGGCCGATGCCGGCTCCACCCATGCCTGGGCAGAGATCTTTCTTCCCGGTGCCGGCTGGATCACGTTCGATCCGACCAATCAAAGCGTCGGCGGCGCTAACCTGATCCCGGTCGCGGTTGCGCGTGACATCCGACTGGCCATGCCTGTTACAGGTAGCTTCGTGGGGCCGTCCGACGCCTTCCTGGGGATGTCCGTGGCGGTGAGCGTGACGGACTGAGGGAGCCGGCTCGGCTAGAAAGCCGCCGAAGACATTGCAGACCGCGTCACGTGGTCGACACCGAGATCAGCGCCACCGTAACCGAGAATCTGCGTCAGCCGCTCGCGGGCCCGCCAGACGCGGCTTTTAACGGTGCCGATCTGGCATTTCATGATGGCAGCGGCCGCCTCGTAGGTCTTGTTCTCGATGGCCACAAGGCTGAGCGCCTCCCGCATCTCGACCGGCAACTTTTTGATCGCGCGCTGGACGTCCTGGAGGTCGAGGCGGCAGAGCTGGTCCGGCAGGACCGACATCTCGTTCGCGTGATCGTCGTCGCCCGACAGAACTTCCTGCGAGTTCCTCCGGCAGGATGAGTAGAAGTTGTTGCGCATGATCGTGAACAGCCATGCGCCGAGGTTGGTCCCGACCGTGTAGCTGGATCGGCTCCGCCACGCTCTCAGCATCGTGTCTTGAACGAGATCGTCCGCCCGCGCCTGGTTCTTGGTCAGCGAGAGTGCGAAGCGCTGCAGGTTCGGCAGGAGCGCCAGGAAGTCCGCACGAAATAGCTCGGCATCCTGGTCGGCCTGTTTGGCAAGTTCCGCGGTCAGAAACGTGAGAAGGTCTTCCATCCGTTTCGGCAGGATCGCGGAGGAGTAGCGTTCGTCGTCGTAGGTCGAGGCGAGCATCCGACCGATGTGAAACCGAATTTCCGGAGCCAGCTCGAAATCCAAGTTTTCGGTATGACCGTGAGGGCCATCGGAACGTGTTGCCATGCTGGTCTTCCGGTCCTCAGGAGTGGAGCCCTGAACCGAACGCGGGGAGCCTCCAATGGTTCGCGGAATGCAGGGATGGGTCCGCTTGGTTCGCCAGCGAACCGGGACGGGAGCGCTAGCCGCCTTGCCAATGCCTGTCACTGAACGACGCTTTCGGCAGCAGCAACTTTACCCGGCAGGCATGGTTGACGCTGGCGTTAAGCGCCGTCGATCAGACGAAGGCGCGCGTCATCGGAGGAAAGCCCCTATGAGCGTCAAAGGCGAAGCCAAGGAAGCGGCCGGCTACATCAAGGAAGAGCTCAACGAGCACGGCAAGTCGCCGGAGAGCAAACAGAAGGCCCAGGAGGGACGTGACCTCCGCAACGAGGGCCGGGTCGAAGACGGCAAGGCGCCGAAGACGACACCGCCCGGATCGGGTCATTCCGACAAATAAGTACCGACCATCGAATGGAAGGCCGGCGCTTCGGTGTCGGTCTTCTTCCCCGCCGTCTCGCGAGCCAAGGCGACTGCCATCTCGCCTGTGGCGCCGCAGTGCCGGTTGCGGACTCAATCGGCGAGCAGAGGAATCTGATCGTCGCGAGATACAAGCCAGATGGGTCACCAACTGCCATCCTCTCGACGACGTCCTTCGGAACTTGGGGTCGCTCACGGCGCTAACAGGGATCATCGGCATGCGATCCTCGGGCGCTGGTGGCTGAGAGACATGGATGCTCCCGCCTGCCGGACGCGGAGCGCAATATGCCGCGCTTTTACTTCGACACGGACGACGGCGACTTCCATTATCGCGACGAGGAAGGTGTCGTGCTGTCAGACGCGATGGCGGCACGATCCGTGGCTATCAACACACTCCCAGAATTCGTACGCAACAGAGACTTTGCCAAAGACCGATATGCGTTTTCAGTCCATGTTCGAGATGAACTCGGCAATAGCATTTATTTGACCAAGCTCGCCCTGACCGGTGGATGGCAGGCTGCAATCGTCCATCGGACGTAACGCTTGAGCAGCACTCCACATGTCGTCGTCCTCGACCAACAGAACGTGTGTTTCCCCTACGCCCTGCGTAGCTCCGATCTTTATGGCCTGGGCGAATGGTCGAGCCCGGGGACCGGGATGGGCGCGATACCGCCGGAGTCATGACGGCTGCTTTGTCTGGCCGGGCGCCTGAAGGCGGCCTGTCAGCTCTCGGCCAGAACGTGGCGACCGCTGCGCGCCCATTCCGGCCATTCAGACGAGAACGCAATGCTCCCGAAAGCCGACGTGGAAACCCGAACTCATCGCGGGTCGGAACTTGCGTGCTTAGCTAGGCTTCCCGATAGGCTGACTCCTGGGGGAAATGCATGCGCGAACTGGTTTGCGACGTTGCCGTTATCGGGGCCGGAACTGCGGGCATCGCTGCTTATCGAGCGGCTTGCGAAAGCGGGGTTCATGCGGTCCTGGTTGAGCAGGGGCCTGGCGGCACGACTTGCGCTCGCGTCGGGTGCATGCCCTCAAAGCTTCTGATCACGGCGGCAAACGCAGCGTTCGAGGCGCGCAGTGCGGACCGTTTCGGCGTCCATGTCCAAGGCGTACAGGTCAGAGGCCGCGAAGTTTTGCAGCGCGTCCGACATGAACGCGACCGCTTCGTTGCGGGCGTGTTCGATGGGTTGCACGAGTATCCGGAAGACAGCCGGATCATCGGCCGTGCAGTCTTCGAGAATGACACGACCCTTCGCATCGACGATGCTGTTCGCTTGCGCTTCAAGGCCAGTGTAATCGCAACGGGGTCGAGCCCGAGTGTGCCGGAACCCCTGAAAGGTTTAGGTGACCGCGTGCTCACCACCGACACACTCTTCGAAATCGACGATCTTCCCGCGTCGATCGCGGTCCTCGGCGGCGGCCCCGTCGGGCTCGAATTGGCGCAAGCAATGTCTCGGCTCGGCGTGGAGACTGCGCTGTTCGATCCAGCAGGCACCCTCGGGGGATTGAAGGATGCCGATTTGTCGGCTGCTGCCCATGAGATTTTCGGCGAGGAGATTGTCCTGCATCTCGGCGCGACCGTAGAGCGTGCAGAGTCAGCCGGGGACGGCGTTACGCTCCACTGGTCTTGCAAGAACGCCGGTACAGAATCGGCGAAATTCGCGCGCGTCCTGTCAGCTGCAGGGAGGCCGCCCAACCTCAACGGCATCGGGCTTGAGCGGACGCAGCTGTCGTTGGACGAAAAGGGAATGCCTGCGTTCGACCAGCGCACTCTCCTCTGCGAAGGCGCCCCGATCTTCATCGCCGGAGACGCTAATCAGGACCGACCCGTGCTTCATGAAGCTAGCCGCCAAGGAAGCATCGCTGGCCGAAATGCTGCAGCTATCGCGCGATCCGATGAAAGCGCGGTCGCGCGGCCAGAGAGGTGGGTCAGCCTCGCAATGGTCTTCACAGATCCTCAGATCGCTGCAATCGGCAATATCGAAGGCCGTGACGGCAAAGTTGGTAGGATGGATTTTTGCGACCAGGGGCGGGCTCGCGTGATGGGGCGTAACCGGGGCGGCCTCCGGATATATACCGACCGGGCCAGTCAACTCGTCGGCGCCGAAATATTTGGGCCAGGCGCGGAGCATCTTGCTCTCGTACTCGCCTACGCCATTGAGGGACGTCTCTCGGCTCAAACGCTTCTCGACCGGCCCTTCTATCATCCAACCCTTGAGGAAGGACTGGAGACCGCGCTTTCGAGCATTTCAGCGTAAGGCTCAACGACCAAACAAGACGTCCGCTTCCTCCTGCCGGGCGTCCAGTGCCGCCGATCTGGTTTCCGCTATCGACCCAACCAAGACGCCGAAACCGCTGATTGCGCCTCTCCAAAGCGGTCGCTTGTCAGCCGTCGCGCAACTTCGGCTGGGGTTGGAGCGCGGACCCTGACCCTTCGCCCTGAAGCGGGCGTTCCGTGACCGACCCGTGGAAGACCGCGGGCTCGGGTGTGCGACAAGTTATTTCAAGGTGCATTCTTCCCAACCGTTTCAAGGATCACGCGCGCCGTTTCGACAGGCTGATCCCAATGCGGGAAGTGGCCGCAGCGCTCGAACCAGTGCAGCTGGGCCGACGGGAAGGCTATCCGGGCGCGTGCAGCCTGGCTTGGCAAAAGCAGGTGGTCTTGGCGGCCCCAGCCTATGGTGACCCGGCCAGGGGTCTCTGCCGAGCCCTGCTGCAACGGCCCGCGTGCCAGCCCAAGCAGCATCGCATCGAACACTGGTGTGGCTGCCAGGCTTTGCAACTCCTCCGCAACAAGCTGCGGTGGCAGTACCCACGGACGGGCCGACAGCTGGGCTAGCAGCAGCGTGCGGGTGACGGCGTGGCGCGACAGGCCGGGATGGAAGGGGCGCAGCAACCGCACCAGGCGGATTGATGCCGCGAGCGTCCAGTGAAACCAGCGCGTCTCCCACCCGCGCCAGAAACCGCCGGGATCAAGAGCCACGCAGTGCCGACCGATGCCCCGCCGCGCTAGCTCTAGCACCAGCCGGCCCCCCACCGAACTGCCGACAAGGTCCGCTGTCGTCAGGCCTTGTGACTGCACGAAGCCGGCGAGGGCGTCCGCATGGGTCTCCACCGTCTGCCGGCCCGCGAGCGGGGCCGATCGGCCATGTCCCGGCAGGTCGACCAAAATCAGTTCGCGCGAGCCGCGCAATCCGGACAAGAGCGGATCCCAGGTGCGCAGATTGGCCCCCAGCCCATGGACCATCAGCAGTGGCCGGCCCGTGCCAAAGCGTTCAAAATGTAGGAACATGACGGCATTGTCCTTCAATGTTCAGGCCGCAGTCCGAACATTGGTCCGTCGCAGCTGGTCAGGCAGGGAGCGCCTGTCAGATCCGCGGGCCAACCCTATCCGACGCTTCGATGCCGAGCTGGCTTCCGAAGAATTCGGTGACCCCAAAGGCGATCAGTACAAGACCCTTGGCCGGGCTGGCGCTTGCCGAGCCAGCCCCGCCGTTCCTCACTTCGTACCGAGATCGTCGCGCCCTATCGCACGCTACGGCAGGTTGATCGCCTCACGCGGCTCCGCGATGGCATGACCGTTCCGCTCGGCGCGGAAACGCTTGCCCATCTCGTAGGCTTGCTTGCGCGAGCGCATGATGCCGCCGAGGGGCCGATGCGCGGCTAGCCCGTGCCAGGGGCTGAACGACAGGCCGTCGTCGACCGCGCTCGATCGGGCCTCGCTCCAGGCCGTCTGCGGCTTCACCCGGATCCGCGCCACGGTCTGGTACGAACTCTCGCTCTCGGGCCAGACCGTGGCGGCGTTCTCGACCGGCATATCGTCGAGGCCGGTGCAGAGTTGCGCCCTGACTTCCCAAAGCCCTCCATTCGCACGGAAGAACTCGACGACCGCCGCCCGTATGGCGTTTGGGCCTCCGTTCTCCGCCAAGGGCTTGTCGGTCAAGGCTGTCAGTTCGGGCGCTACCGGCGTCACGCATAGCTTGGCGACGTAGTCGCCGAAGCGCACGGGCACCTGACTGTAGAAGGTCTCGCCGAGGATGTGGGTCTCGGGCTGGCCGCCCATCGTCGCGACGGTGGCGTTGGGCGCGCCGGTGGTCGCGACGATGATTTCCTGCAGGCCGCGCATGGCGCCCGAGACGACCTTCTTAAAACCCTCTGCCTTGTCGGTCGTGGCCGCGAGCAGTTTCAGGGTGGCGAGGAAGGCCTTCGGCGTCGGCGCGCCGAAGGCGGGTCCGTTGACCAACACGAGGTCCTGGGTGACATCACCTTCGGACCCCTCCAGCCGTTCGCCCTCGACACCGATGATCTTTACGGCGAGGCCGCGGGGGGTCGAGACGCTGTCGTCGAGGATGTCGCCGGGGATCGTCGAGAGCCGCATAATCACGGGATAGGTCGCCGGCTTGGAAAACAGGCCCTGGGCCAGCATGGGCGCTAGCCCCGAGACCACCTCGAGCTCGCCCTCCAGGAACCCGTGGCTCTTGGCGTGGACGCTGCGGATCGCATGGCCACCGTTCGCCAGGGTTTTCTCGCTGACCGACCGCATCGTCTCCATCAGGCCCTTCGCCGTCTCGGCCTCGTCGTCGGCGACGGTTTCGACGTCGGGGCTGTAGCGAAGATAGAAGTCACGCGCATCGACCATGATCGTTCCTTGGGGCGGGAGCGATGGAACGACCGGGGACCGGTCACCTTTCGTCCTCACCCACTCTCGGTGGCCAAGATCATCCGACCTCGACGGTTCCGATGGCTTTGGTCCGGTCGAACGCTCGCGGACGTGATCCGAACGCTGGAGCACCGGGATGGGGCCACTCGGCGTCGTGATGGGATCAGGTCGGCTCGGTGTCCGGAGGCTCGCTCTCGATGCGCTCCGGATCGCCTTCGTCCATCCCGCCCACCATGCGGAAATGGCTAGGCGCAGTCCCGAACTCGATCGCGAACGCCTTACTGAACGCGCTCCGGCTCGCGTAGCCGACGCTGGCGGCGATGACCTTAACCGGCAGGTCAGTGCCGCTAAGGAGACGGGAGGCGATCCGGAGGCGGACCCTCTGGACGAACTCCATCGGGCCTTGCCCAAAGGCCGCGGCGAACGCCTCGGCGAAGCTGGTCCGGCCCATGCCCGCGAGGGCCGCCAAACCCTCAACGGAGTAGTGTGCGCCTGGCTGTTCGAGGACCGCCAGGACGGCGCGGGCGAGCTTCGGGTCCTGCAGGGCCGCCAGGATCGGGGAGGAGAAGTCGCTCGCGGCCAGCTGCTGGCGCAGGAGGAGGATGAGGCACTGCTTCATCAGCACCTCCGTCATCGCCTGTGTCGCGAGATTGGGGCTCACAACCTCGGCGAGCATGAGCTCGAAGGCGTAGTGCAGCGCCGGATCGGTGGGAAAGGTCTCCACCATGGGGGCCTGGAACAGCTCGAACAGACCCATCGCACCGGTGTGGGTGTCGGCAATCTGGCCGCACACGAACAGCGCATCGGGGCTTCCGTCACCGGCCGTGAAGGAGATCATGCCGTCACCGTGGAGGACGCAGTGATCCTCGGCGCGGACCTCACCGATGCAATCCTCGGCGGCGCCGAGGCTGTGCGAGTGGCGAGCCGGCACGACGATGATGGTATGCGGCGCGAAGGATCGCCACGGGCCTTGCCCGACCCGGAGACTCCCGGTTCCGCGCAGCACGTAATGGACGGTGATCGCTTCAAACGGGCTGAACCCCAGGCGCCATCCGCGCTGTATGGTGCAAACGGAGAACGAGCGCAGTCGCACCGCGAGCGTGACGAGAAGGCGGTCGAGAAGGTCGGCTCCCATGGTGATGGACTATGCGTCACCACTGACAAAACCCCCAACGGTTTCGAGCGGATGTGGCGACGAAGCTGATACGCTGCTTTCGACCCAACATCGACGTTCTTGCTCGAATGCGGATATCCAGAAAGCAGACGTCCGTTCGCCGCTGATCCGGCCGCAGTGCGCTCCACTCGGCTGCCCGGTCTGCGTAGGGCATGTGTTCGGCGCTACTGATCCAGGCGCGCGGCTGCCTCCACCACCACGATCCCGCCGAGGACGAGCGCCAGCGCGAGACCCTCGCCGCTCCCGAACGGTTCACCAACCAGGACCACGGCGAGGAGCGCCCCGAAAACCGGCACGAGGTTCACGAACAGACCGGCTCGGTTCGGACCGATCATCTCGACACCGCGCATGAAGGCGAGTTGCGCCGCGAGCGACGGGCCGAGCGCGACGAAGGCGACGACGCCCCAACCCTTGATGGTCGGCCAGATGAGACGGCCCGCGATCCATTCCGCCCAGAGGAGTGGAAGCGAGGTGACGAGCGCGGCGGCCGCCATGGCCGAGAAGAATGTCAGTGCCGACACCTTCGGCCTCGTCGGCAGCGCCACCGCATAGCCGGCATAAAACAGGCAGGCCGCCAGCATCAGGCCGTCGCCCACGTTGAATGAGAGCGTTCGAAGCACCGACCAGTCGCCGTGGGTTGCCGCGATGACGGCACCGACGAGCGTCAGGACTACGCCCGTTATCTGGCCGCCCGTCGTACGTGCCCGGGTCGCCACGATGTTCAGGATGATGACGAGCACGGGGATCGCACCCTGGAACAGCGCGAGGTTGAGTGCGCTCGTGTATGTGCCGGCCAGATAGAACAGGCTGGCATAGGCGGTGAACCCGCAAGTCCCCATCAGCGTGACGCGGCGCCAATGGGGAAGCAGCGCGCGCCATTCTTGGTTGACCGGGCGACGGGCGATGACCGCGAGCACCGCGCAGGCGATGGCCCAGCGCAGGGTGGTCAACACCTGAGGCGACACCTCGCCGGCGGCCCACTTGCCCGCCACCGCGTTGCCCGCCCAGAGCAGGGCTGTCAACGTCAGGAGCGGATAGGCAACGGACGGTCCCCGGGCGGCCGCTGCGACGTCCGTCCGGGCTACGACCATCAGGCGAAGTCCGGGTCGAGCACGACGCGGTAGCGGGCCTTGCCGGCCTCAAGGTGCTCCAGGGCGTCGTTGACCCGGCTCATTGGGAAATGCTCAACCTGGGGCAGGATCTGATGGCGCGCCGCGAAGTCCAGCATCGAGGCCATGGCGGGCGGCGAGCCGTTCGGCGAGCCCGAGACCCTCTTCTGACCAAAGATCAGGTCGATGGCGCTGATCTGCATCGGCTCCAGGATGGCCCCGACCACGTGAAGCTTGCCGTTCGGGCGCAGACAGGCCGTCATGGCCGCCCAATCCAGAGGCACGTTCACCGTCACCAGGATGAAGTCGAGACTTCCGGCGGCCCGCTTGAGGGCGTCGGCATCGCGGGTGGCGACGACGTGGTGGGCACCGAAGCCGCGCGCCTCGTCGGCCTTGGCCTCGGTCGAGGTGAACGCCGTGACCTCGCAACCCCAGGCCCGGGCGAACTTGAGCGCCATGTGGCCGAGGCCGCCGATCCCGACGACGCCAACCCTGTCGGTCGGGCGCACGTTCATCACGGCCAGCGGCTCGAAGACCGTCACGCCGCCGCACAGAAGCGGTCCGGCCGCCGAGATGTCGAGGCCGTCGGGCAGTGGGATCGCCCAGGCCCAATGCGCCCGGATCTTGTCGCTGAAGCCGCCCTGGTGCCCGATGATGGTCGGAAGCGCCTCGGCGCAGAGGTTGTGCTGTCCGGTCATGCACTGGTGGCAGTGCATGCAGCTCGACGCGTTCCAGCCGACCCCGACCCTCTGGCCGACCGTCACGCCCTTGGTGTGCTCGCCGACCGCCGTCACGGTGCCGACCGCCTCGTGGCCGAGGATGACCGGGTACTGGGACATGCCCCAGTCGTTGTTCTTGGTGGAGAGGTCGGAGTGGCAGAGGCCGCAATACTCGACCTTGATCTCGACCTCCTCCGGGCCGAGCGCGCCGACGTCGATGCAGGTGAGTTCTAGGGGCTTGCCGGCACCTTGTGCTGCCCATCCTCGGATCTCGGTCATGTTTTTCCTCCTGTCGTGGCCGGTGGCTACTTGGCGTCGTGGAAGATGATGCCGGTGGTGAAGCGCTCGCCCGAGCGCACCCGGCTCACCCCGTGGCGCAGGTTGACCCGGTAGGTGCCCCGCGTGCCCCGCACCGGGCGGGTATGGACGGCGAAGACCACGCCCTCGCCCTGGCGCAGGGACACGACCTCGGCCCGCGATTGCATGCGGGGACGCTGCTCGGTCAGAACGAACTCGCCGCCGGTGAAATCCATGCCGGGCTCGGAGAGCAGGATGGCCACCTGCAGCGGGAAGACGTGCTCTCCGTAGAGGTCTTGGTGCAGGCAGTTGTAGTCGCCCGGTCCGTACTTCAGGAGCAGTGGCGTCGGCCGAACCTGGCCAGCCTCATGACAGCGGGCGAGGAATGCGTCGTGCCCTGCCGGATAGCGGACGTCGATGCCCATCGCCTCGTTCCAGCGATTGGCGAGCGGGACGAGCCGCTCGTAGAGCGCCGGCCTTAGGCGAGCGATCGGGTCGGGCAGCGGACGGGAATAGTATTTGTACTCTCCCCGTCCGAAGCCGTGACGGGCCATGACGATCCTGCTCCGGAAACGGGCGTCGTCATCATAGAGGCCGCGCAGCGGGGCGCATTCGCCGGTATCGAGCAACGGGCCAGTGGCGGCACAGCCGACTGCGTCGAGGTCGGCCTCGATGCGGGGCCAGTCCAGGCCGTCGACGGCGTTGCGGTCGATGGCCTGCAAAGCGGTTGCGCCACTCACCGCGGCACCCCCTCGCGAGCGAGAAGGTCGCGTTTGCGCTCGACGCCCCAGCGGTAGCCGGACAGCGATCCGTCCGAGCGCACGACCCGGTGGCAGGGGATAGCCACCGCCAGCTTGTTGGCGCCGCAGGCTTGCGCCACGGCCCTTACGGCGGCGGGCTCGCCAATGGCCCTGGCGATGTCGGCGTAGGTTGCCGTCGTGCCGACCGGGATAGCCCGGAGCGCTGTCCAGACACGCTGCTGGAAGGCGGTGCCGCCGATGTCGAGCGGCAGGTCGAGGCCGCGGCCGGGTGCCTCGACGAAGCCGATGACTTCCGCCACCCATCGCTCGAACGCCTCGTCACCTCCGGAAAGCTCGGCCTTCGGGAAGCGGTCCTGGAGGTCGCGAGCCAGGGCGTCGGGATCGTCCCCGAGAAGGATCGCGCAGACGCCCTTCTCGGTCGCCGCGACCAGGATCGAGCCAAGCGAGCACTCGGCGGCTGCGAAGCGGATGCGGGTGCCGGCGCCACCCTTGCGGTAGGCGGTCGGGGTCATGCCGAGCCGCTCGGAGGCGTTCGCGTAGAACCGGCTGGAGGAGTTGTAGCCTGCGTCGAACACAGCCTCGGTGATCGAACCCGCATCCTGAAGGCCCAAGGCGACGCGGCTGGCGAGGCGGGCACCGGCATAGGCTTTCGGGGTGATGCCGGCGACCTTCTTGAAGATGCGATGGAAGTGGAACGGGCTCATCCCGGCGACCTCGGCGAGATCGTCCAGCGCGGGCATCGTCTCGGCCTCCTCGATCATGCGGCAGGCGCGGGCGACAGCCTCGGCCTGCCGCTCGGCCAGGGCGGGCTCGTTCGGGCGGCAGCGCTTGCACGGCCGGAAGCCAGCGGCTTCCGCCTCGGCACAGGTCGCATGGAAGGCGACGTTCTCGGGCCGGGCCGGGCGCGCCGGACAGCTTGGGCGGCAGTACACACCTGTCGTCCGCACCGAATAGACGAAGCTGCCGTCGGCCTGGGCATCGCGGGCCTTGAGCGCGGCCCACTTGGCGGGATCGTCGGCCGGCGGCGCTACGGGCGCCCGCGGCCGGCGGGTGAGTTCGGCGATCTGCATCGCGGCATCTCCTTGGCTTGGTCGGGGTACCCTGCGGCGCCCGTTCATGGAGAGACCTTCGCCCGGGTGCCCGGGGCCCCGCACCCTGCTCCTTGCTCCGGAATCGTTTTTTTCGATTTCCGGAGTTTCGAGGGCCGCGGCGGAGCCAGCGCAAGTCGGGCGGCGTCATGTGCCCAGAGGTGCAACACGGCGTAGGCCCTCCAAGGCCGCCAAGCCGCCGAACGCACTTCCAGCGCTTTCGCGGTCGGACGTCCTGCCTCGTCCTCAAGGGCGCGCAGCAAGCCGATGTCGCCCGTGGGCAGGGCATCCGCCTCGCGCAATGCCCGCATGGCGATGTAGTGGGCGGTCCAGTCGCCGATCCCGCGCAAGGCCTTGAGGCGCGCCGTGGCTGTGGCGATCCCCTGGCCCGGATCGAAGAGATCCGGCTCCGAGAGGACGGCGGCAGCGACGGCCCGGATGGCGGCACCCCGGGCGCGTGGCATGTTGAGGACGAGCGCCACGTCGGCATCGACGAGGGCGGCGGGCGACGGGAAAATGTGGGTTAGGCCCGATTCGGCGACGTCCCTTGCCATCATCAGTGGTGTGCCGAAAGCCGCGACCAGTTTGCCGGCGAGGCGCGTGGCGGCCGAGACCGAAACCTGCTGCCCGAGGATGGCGCGGACCGCGAGTTCGAACCCGTCCCAGGCCCCGGGCACCCGCATTCCGGGACGGGCCGCCACGAGCTCGGCCATGAACGGGTCCGCCGAGAGTGCGCGCCCGATCTCATTGGGGTCTGCGTTGAGGTCGAACAGGCGCGCGGCCCGTTCGGCGGCGGCGTGGATCGTCCCCGCGACGGTGAGGGCGAGGGCATCGTCGCTCGCGCGCTCGACCCTGACGATCCCGTGCGCCCCACCCGAGGCGACGGTGCGGGCATAGAGACCTCGCCGCGCGGTCTCCACGCCCGGGATGGCGCGGGCGGCGAGATAGGCGTGCACCCCGTCCCAATCGAAGGGCGCCTCGAACGGGAGCCGAAGCGCCGCGGTTGCCTGGATCCGCTTGTCTCTGTCGCTGGCCGGGGGTCGATCCAGAGATGTCATGCGACGCTCGCGGCGAGCGTCCGAACGTGGGCCGCTGTTAAGCGCGCGAGCGCGTCGAGGACGTAGCCGCCCTCAAGCATAGACACGATGCGACCTTCGCAGTGGCGATGGGCGACCTCGGCGATGCGCGAGGTCACCCAGGCGAAGTCGTGATCGGTCAGCCGAAGGCCGCCGAGCGGATCGCCCTCGTGCGCATCGAAGCCGGCGGAGACCAGGATGAGGTCGGGTCGGAAGGCGTCGAGGGCCGGCAGGATGCGCCCCGTCCATGCCGTTCGGAACGGCCCGCTTCCGTCGCCCTCCTCCAACGGCGCGTTCCAGATGTTGCCGGCCCCGGTCTCGGCCATTGCGCCGGTGCCGGGGAACCACGGCATCCGGTGCGACGAGCCGTAGAAGAGATTGTGATCGGACCAGAATATGGCCTGGGTGCCGTTGCCGTGGTGGACGTCGAAGTCGACGACCGCGACGCGCTCCGCGCCGTGCCTCGCCTTTGCGTGCAGGGCCGCAATGGCCACGGCGTTGAACACGCAGAAGCCCATCGCCCGCTCGCGCTCGGCATGATGCCCCGGCGGCCTGACCTGGCAGAAAGCGTTCGCGACGCCGCTGCCGCGGTCCATCACCGCGTCGACCGCGCGCATGCCCGCCCCCACCGCCCTAAGCGCCGCTTCCCACGTGCCCGCCGAGACGATCGTATCGGCATCGAGGCGGACCGGGTAGGTGACGGAGTTCGCCGCCGCGGCTCGGATGCGGTCGAGGTGAACCGGGGTGTGGGCGCGTAGGATGGCGGCCTCGACATCGTTCCGCAGCGATGCCTCCTCACGCCTGAGGGCCGCGAAGTCCGGTCCCGCCAGCGCCTCGTCGATGACGCGCATCCGGGCTGGTCGCTCGGGATTGCCGAGGCCGGTCTCATGCTTGGCGAAGGCTGGGTGGGTGACGAGCAGCGTCCGACCGGCCGGAGGCTCGGCGGCCGTGCCTGGGGTCGCCGTCGCGGCGAGGGCCAAACCACCCGCCACGACCGTCCGCCGGGTCGGTCGGCAAGGATTGGGCGCGCTCACAGCGCCGGCGGCTTGCCGGCGTCGCAGGTTCCGGTCCGGCGGCCGGCCTGGACTTCGGTCATGGTCATGTTCTTCCCGCCCATCTGCATGGCGATGCGACCACGGAAGGAGGCCGGGGCCAGCTGGTAACGCGCGCTGGCATGCGCCGAGTTCTTGCCTTCGCAGGCGATGTCGAAGGTGAGTTCGTTCCCTTCCTGGCGGACGTTCGAGATCGGACAATGGGCGAGCGGGTTGTTGTCGCTCAGGACCGCGATGCCGTGGTTGTTGCCGTTCGCTTCGGAGGTCAGGCAGAGCCGGACCACCTTCTTGCCGGTCATGTCCTCCAGATGGGGCAGTTCGAGCTTCACCTCGATCTCGTAGGAGCCGCCTTCCAGCATCGCGGGCTCGGCCGCCAGGGCCGGCCCGGCAAGCAACGCGGCCAAGCACCATCCAACTCGGATCGACGGCATCGAAACCTCCCGTTTCCGGGGATCAGAACATGGGCGGCCCGCAGAGGCACCCCGGTTCTTGCTCCCGTATCCGCATGTCCCGCGCGCCGCCGTCCGAGTTCGGTCGCAAGAACCGAGGTGCGGCGGGTTTCGGGATGCCTACCCTCCCGGATGACCCAACGCCCGGTGACGCCGGCTTGGGAGATTTCGCAACCGAGAGAGGAGCCCCGCATGTCGAAGGAACAGCAGAACAAGGATGTGGTCGGCCGCTGGTTCAAGGAATACTGGGGCAATCCCTGGAACCCCGGCGTGGTCGACGACCTCGCCGCCCCCGACATCGTGGTCCATTACCCGCTTCACGGCCCGTGGAAGGGCCCGGAGGTCGTCAAACGCAAGATGACCGAGTTCCGCGAGGCATTCCCCGACCTCAACTTCTGGGGCGTGGGCGACCTGATCGCCGAGGGCGATTTCGTGGTCGGCCGCTGGGACGGCGGCGGCACCCATACCGGCCCTGCCTTCGATGACATCGCGCTCGGCTCGCTTCCCGCGAATTCCGGGAAAAGCATGCGCTTCACCGGCACCACCGTGTTCCGGCTGCAGGACGGCAAGATCGTCGAGGAGATCGGCGAGGAAGGAGCCCTCACGGCCCTTCAGGGCCTGGGCATCGTTCCGAAGAAGGCCGCTTGAAGCATGGCCGGCATCGGGAGACCTTTCCGATGCCGATTCTCGGTCCGCGGCATGCGGATGAGGGGCGGAATGAGGGGGCGCGACGCGAAGTCGGCTGGTGTGGGCTGGAGGTCCGACCTGCTCCCGTCGCCCGCGGGCCCCGATCCGGACAGGAGGGCCGTCCGGGCCGCGCTTGACGGCCTAGTCGCCGCGGGATGTGCCGAGTGGCGCTCGCTGGCAGGAGGGGCGACCGAGATCCGTTTGGCGACGGGGCAGCGCTTTCGGCTGGACGACGACGGGATTACCCGTTCGCATTAAATATTTGTGGCTGCTTCCGGCCAGCTTCGGCCTAACGTCCGCTTGAAGATGCTGGCGCTCGAAAGCGGACCGGCAAATGTCCACCCGATTCGGTCGCACAAGCGTGGCCGCGCGGTCCCCGAAAGCAGAAAGAGATTCTATGTGTGCGCCGGTGACAGGGCACCCGTCTTGGAGCCCGAGATCGGCATCGCTGTTGGACAAGTCTTTATCGTACCAGTGCATTTGGCGGCCTTGGCTGCCGGAATGCTGGTAGTCTACCTGATCAGGCTGCCGGGGCGGCTGCGGGGTTTGTTCCGGTTCTGGCCGACGGAGTGAGATGTCGACGGTTCGGCCTAGCCCGACGCCCAGACAAGTCTCAAATCCTCACCGGGACGCGCGTAAGCCGTCAGAACGATCCCCCCGCCATCCTCGTGAACGAACACCGTCGTGAGAGGAGGAGAACACCCGCGCGCCTTCTGCCGTGTCTGAGCTTCTTCGACGAGTTGCTGCACGCGGCGCTCGATCTCGGCGCGATCGGCAAATTCGTAACTGGTTTCTCCCCACTCGATAGGTCCATCGTCGTGAACGTCGAAAATGAAACGGGACACGGCGACACCAGAAGGCTCACACAGCGCGATGCGAGCGGCCTCCTCGCCGGTCGTGGCTGTGGCTAAAGTATACCTTAGGTCGGCCGGGATTGTTCCTAACGCAAAAGTGCCGGGACAGTTTCAGACACCAATCCTAACTCGGAAGTGCTCGATAAACCGCAGGCCATCCCATAGTTCGACGACGTTGCTGCCGCCGGCGGCTTGAGCCAGGGCCATTGCCTCATCATCATCACGAGCAGTGATTTCGCGAACTTCAAGAACCGTCTCGTCAGGTCGCGAACTACGTTCGGTAGCCCGGCGCTTCAGTCAGGGGTTGGGGGCCATCCCACATGAATTCGCTGCTCTCCCATCAGGCAGGAGCACAGTCGTGTCTCTCAGTCGCCGAAGCCCAAGGTTCCTGTACAGCGATGCGAATAGGCTGCGCCTCCAAAGCAGCGCTAGCAACCCCCGGTAACGCTCACGTGATCGCAGTGTGATTTCGCCGTTTAGATCGGAAGCCGTCGCACGGGCGGTAAAGGCTTGTGGAGGACTAAAATCTTTTTTGAACATCTGTTGGCGCGGTCGGTTCTTCCGACATCCCCGAACAAAGGAAAACGCAATATGCGCCTCACGACAATCGCGCTTGCCTCGACGCTCGCCCTCTCGCTGAGCGGAGCCGCCTGGGCTCAAGCCTCGGCGGGCAGCAACAACAGCATGGGCAAGACCAATAGCCAGGAAGGCACCGTCAACAATCCCGGTAGCGTGAACGGCAAGAGCGAGGCCGGCTCGTCCTCGACCGGTTCCATGGAAAAGGGCTCCGGTAAGATGATGAAGGGCGACGCGATGAAGAGCGGAGCCGGCATGCAGAAGGGCGGCCAGACTGGCGGTCCTGCGGAACCGACCCCCGGCCGCTAATCCAAAGCTACGCTAAGGAGAACCGGGCTTCGGCCCGGTTTTTCTGTACCTGCCACACTTGTGGCGAGACGATGGTTTTTCCCCGGAAGCATGTTTGATTGACGTTTGTTTAGCGCCAGGCCGCCGGGTGAGTTTGCGACCGAATTCCGTATAACCGCCAAAAACAAACCCACCGCGACGATCCGGCTGGCAGGAGTGTGCATTGGGGGTCCAATGCTCATTGATGTCTAGCGGATCACCGCAGCGAAGGAAGTAGCAGCCAAGACACAACAAAGCCCGCTACGGGAGCGGTCCGCAGCGGGTTCTGAAGTCAGGCGGAGCAGCACGCACACACCCGAGATCCGGCAACCTGGAACCCTAGCGATTGTTCAGACACAACAAAGGCCGCCCATGTAAGCCAACGGAGCGGCCTTTGAAGCCGGACCCTAAAGGAGAAACGAGCCCAGGCCCGATGAACCGAGGGCGCCGCTGAATGTTCAGCGCAAAAAGAAACCCGCCGCGGCAAGCCGGGGCGGGTCGGAGGGGTGAACGCGCTTGGGGGCTGAATACGTTCTGAGACGTATACGCGTGAGAACGGCTAAGGTTTCAGCGCTCAATCCCTTTTCCGCTTCAAGGCGCTGAGGAAGCGCTTCACGCCTTTTTCATCGCCCCGCTGACCCTCCGCGACGGGCGCCTCGACCTGGATAGGGTCGTCAACCGACTGGTCCGCGTCATTCTCTGCGTCAGGTTCACGAGCCAATTCGTGTAGGACTTGCTCAAGGATAGGTGGCCAGGCCTCGCCGCGGTCGTGAAACAGCCTCGCAGCCTTCGCCAAGGCGTGAACCTGCTCGTCGGTGACCCCGCGTCCCATCATATGGGCATGCAGGATTGCATTGGAGAGCGAGGTCGTGAGATCCGCGACCTCATCCATTCGGTTTGAGGTTGGCTCGGAGGTCATGGCTGCTTCAAAGATCCCTAAGACGTTCTTACGCGCCCGCAGGTGATCACTATGGATATGAAACGCTTAACCCTTTGCGCTGTTGCGGCTGTTGGCTGCATCACCGGGCCGGCGCTAGCCGAATGCAGCGGGCTAGCTGGGCCAGTTACCGAAACATCCGAGAACTCAGCGGCTCATCACTCTGGCAACAGTTTGCTTGAGCTTTGACGTGGCTTCTTCCGCATCAGGTGCATCGATGTGGCGATAGCGAGCCTGCACTAGCCCAAACACCCCGAAGGCAAAAAGTCCCGCAGCCGTCACGGCCAGCAGGACCCAGCCGTAGGGTTGCTCACGCAGCACCTGCAGGGCACCGGCAAGGCCTTTCACTTCAGCAGAGCTGCTATGCACAGCGGCAAGGATCAGAAAGGCGCCGACCAAGCCAAAGACCACACCACGAGCAGCAAACCCCAGCCGGCCCACAGCTACAGCCCACCTACGAACTTCCGCGGGCAAAGAAAGCCTCTCGAGCACATCACCCTTCCAGCCCTTGCGGAGGAAAGCCACGCCGACACCAATGACGACCAAGCCAATCAGTCCGGTCAGCCACTGCCCAAGGGGTTTGCTCAATAGCCACGCCGTCCAATCTTGGATCGCGTTATCATCGCCGCTCTCGCCTCGTTTGCCGAGTGCGAGCTGAGCTGCCGTTAGAGCCAAGCCGCCATAGACGATGCCGCCCATGATATGACCCGCGCGTTGTGCCAAAGCCGTGGCCGAGCTTCCACAACGATCGGCATCCGTGGCGCCTTCAATAATGCGCCAGAGGGCAAAGCCGACAAGGCCAACTGCGATGAGCCCAAGCCAGAGACGTCCATAGGGCTGATCGAGAAGGGCAGCCAACGCACTCTTGTTGCCGCCCGCCTGCCCACCTGCTCCGACCGCTGCGAGAACGGCTAAGCCGCCGACGAGGCAATAGACGACACCTCGCGCTCCGTAGCCAGCGCGTGCCAGCATCTCGAGGGTGCGTCGCTCAAGACGGAACATGGCAGTACTCGGAACCGATAGCCTGACGCCAATGAGAACGACTAGCCGCGAGGGACGTTCCGGCACCGCGTTGGGCCCAACCTTGGCCCGGCGCTGTCCTGATCGCTGAGGCTCCGCCCGAGTGCTCGTACACGCTCGGGCGATAGCCCACTCTGGCCGAGGACCAGCACCGCCATGGTCTGCACGAGCACGCGCTGAGCCGACGCCTCGGCAAACCGCTCCACTGTTTCCTGATTGATTCCCATCAGCACCACCTACCCTTGGGCGTGGCCATGCCCGATCCAGCCTCACCCTGGCAACCGCCCCGGATCATCCGGGCTTTTCGTCCGTTGCTCACCGGCCCTCGAAGAGTCAGGATTGCCACGATGCCGAACCGCTTGGCCCAGACCGAATCGACGCTCGCCACCCCCGACCGCCTGTGGCGGCCCGAGATCAAGCGGCACTTTGGACCCGATGGCGTGCTGCTCCACGGTTTCGGTCATGACGCAAATGGGTCGTAAGGCACGGAACTTCGATCGACGCACGAGGCCCGCCAGCGCGCGATCGTCGAATGGCGGCACGAGCGACGTTCTTAGTCGTGCGTCTTCGTCTCGGCCCTACCGACTATTTAGGGCGACGAGCGACCTGTCACCGTTGATGGGAATAGCTTCAGGAATCGAGAACTTGCAATCCTCACACTCGCGTAGGGAATGGCCGGATGGTTGTGAAAAGTATTTTTTCGGCGCATGGGCTTTTCATGGGGAAGTGCAAGCTCATCTGAGCTTCTAGTTAAACTGACGGACAGTCTAAAATGACAGACATTACGACCGCACAGGCCACTGACGCTGTTTCGCTCGCGGCCAACATCGTTGCGGCATACATTTCGAACAACTCGCTTCCGGCTGGCGATCTGCCCGCGATGCTCGTGAACGTACACCGGGCAGTGGCTGCAGCGGCAGGGAGCGGCGCGACTGACTCTGTGGCCGCGGCACAGCCGGACGAGGTCGAGAAGCCGTCTTCGGCTCAGGTCCGCAAGTCGATCACGCCCGACGCGATCATCAGCTTCATTGACGGCAAGGCCTACAAGACCATGAAGCGCCATCTCGGCACGCACGGGCTCGATCCGCATTCCTACCGCCAGCGCTACGGCCTGCCGAGCGACTATCCGATGGTCGCCCCGAATTATGCCGCCCAGCGCTCCGCGCTCGCCAAGTCGATCGGCCTCGGCCGTCCGGGCGGCCGTCTTCCGGAGGAAGAAGCTGTTGCCGAGGAGCCCAAGGGGCGCGGTCGGCGTAAAGCTGCTTGAGGCAAATCTAGAAGGTCGCCCCGGCTGGGCGGACCAGGCTGGCCAATCTTCGCTCGCAGCGAGCTAAAGCGACGCTGTCCTGCGGTAGGCGGCAAGCCAGCGTCGGCGAATGGCGTCCCGAGATCTCGACAGTATCTCCGCGATGCTATCGACGCCCTCCGCCACCTCAGCCGAAGTGCTTTGTCTCGGGCAAGCCGATCACGTAGGGAGCGCGGCAGCCCTGTTTCTGGCCATGCGATCGACGGTCAAGCTGTTCGCCGGCCATCAATCCCAATGCTGGCTGTCGAGTGAGCAGGCACCCTGCATGTGAGCCTCGATCGCAGTCATCACCGCGTCGAGCGTGAGGTGTCGATGCGAGATGCCCTCCAGTTTGCTGGTTGGCTCAGGCTCGATCTCAAACCCGCTTTCGCGCTTCACGCTCCCGAGGTTTCGGCCAAGCCGGTCCTTGAGGCTCCAGGCATTTCCCTGGGATCCGATCGGCGTGAGAACCACGTCCATAATTTGGGGTGCTCCAACGCAAGATTAAGTCATTTGTCCTGCGTTCAAAACGATGCCTAATTTCCGGCAAGCCGGACAGTCTGCTTGTGAACAAGCCTGCTTGTTCGCGGGTCCACGAGCATGGGACCGCGTTCTCTTCCGCCGCCTTACCGTCCGTCTCGCGCTCAGAGGTAGACCGGCTTGATCGCGGCATAGGATTAGGCGACCGGCCGACGGATGACCTAGAGCGGCACATTGGCGCCCCAATCGCGGCCCCGCCGCCCGATCTGATCGCGGGCTGGCGAGGCGCGTCCGATGTTCGCAGCGGACCGGGGCAATGATGATCCGCTACGGCGCTACGCGCGTCCTATAGTTGCTCCGACAGGTTGGCGTTCGCCGCTACGAGCGGTCCGTCGTCGAGGTCGTTCGGCGGGTCGCCGGGCGCCTCCTCACCTTCCGGCCTGGGCTGATCATCGACCGGTTCGCGGCCTTTGTCGGCCGGCTCCTGGATCGGCTCTTTATTGTCGGTACCGTCGGGAAGATTGAACATCAGGCTCTCCGGTTCGTAGGACAACTCCGCGCGAGCCGAAAATGTGCCGTCGCTTGTCAGGGTATGGACGCCCTCATGGCCCGCCGCGACAAAGCCGCCGGCATCGAGGTCGTGAAGGTCGAGGTGCAGGCGCTGACACGAACGTTGGAGGGCTCGGAATCTTTTTGAACATCTGTTGGCGCAGTCGGTTCTCCCGACATCCCCGAACAATGGAGAACGCAATATGCGCCTCACGACAATCGCGCTTGCTTCGACGCTTGCTCTTTCACTGACTGGATCTGCCTGGGCTCAAGCCTCGGCTGGCAGCAACAACGGCATGGGCAAGACCAACAGCCAGGAAGGCACCGTCAACAATCCCGGCAGCGTAAACGGCAAAAGCGAAGTCGGATCGTCCTCGACCGGCTCCATGGAAAAGGGCTCCGGCAAGATGATGAAAGGCGACGCGATGGAGAAGGGCGGCGCCATGAGGAAGACAGGTCAGGAGCCTTCGCCGGCCAACCCGACCCCGAACCGCTGACAGCGACCTGCGCTTAAGAGAACCGGGCTTCGGCCCGGTTTTTCTTTGCCTGCCACACTCATGGCGAAACGATGGCTTTTGCCCGGAAGCATGATTGAGTGACGTTTGTTTAGCGTCAACGCCTGGGTGAGTTTGCTACCTAATTCCGCAAAGCAAACTCGGCCGACCGGAGAGCAAGCTGGTTGCGCTAAATCGAGAGCCGAAGAAGTTTTGTATTCCTGTCATCTCGAACAACGATCGTCCAACCTTCGGCTTCGCCCAACTTCAAGGTCTCTCTTAGCTCCTCAAGCCCGAGCTCTGCCTGTTCTACTATTTCAGAAATGTTATCAGCTTCGACGCCACACTCATCTCGAATGACTTCGCCGTCCTTTTCTGCGTCAAAGTAATATCGCGATGTCACGGTGCTCTCCCGATTTTTACCTTCACGTCACTCGCAAATCCGAATTCAATTACCGGAAATATCGAAGCCGGCTCGTGAAATGCCTCCGAGAGTCAAGCCAAGTTTCCACAGCTTACGTAGTCAATGTTCGCTTGCTATTCCGACAAATTGAGGCGTACAACCATGGGCTTCTGGGGGAGTAAGTCCGTGATCCATTTAAGTGTCGGCAAACTTACGACTCCTCCCGTGCCTGCGAATGCAGGGCAAAACGCGGTACGAGACCACATTCGTAAGGTTTTGCAGAAACTTGCGGTCCATATTGCCGCAGAGCGAGTCGCCAGAACGTCTTAATCCTGGCGTCGCAATAGTTAATTTTTTTTGAAGAGCGAGCCGGCGCCATCCCAAGAGCCGAAGCTCAAGCCCAATCTCGGGGCCGAAAAGCTCGCACTCGTCATGCTCAGCTTCAAGCCCTGGGCGCTCTTGGTCTGTGACATGCAAACCAATGAGCTCAGCGGCATCCCTATTCGATGATGCGGACGGGTCGGCCGTCCCTCAATCAGGCTTAGGCAAGTCGCCGACCCAGAGGCCAGAAAACATCAACGTCGCCGTGTAGACCGTGACGTTGTGCTCGTTGCGGACAAGCACCGTGTAGGCTTGCTGGTCGCCATCCTTGGGGATCTCGTCCCGTGCGACCTGAGGCAGCGTTTCCATGGCCTCTCGGCGTATAGCAGCATAGCTGCTGCACTCTTGGCCCTCGTCATCTCGCATCAGCGAGTGACCGTCATGGATGTCGAAGAAATGGCGTGGCACCGGAACCTCACGTCAACCAGACCGAGCAACTCTCCGAACCGGGTTAGGTTACGGGTCGTCAGCTGCTTGCGCGTCTGAACAGTTAGATCGGCCGCCAACGCACGCGTACGTCGCCGTTCCGCCACCCATGGGCGCTCATGATGATCGAGCCATTCTCGCCGTAGACGATTACAGTCGCAGCAAGCGCGGCGCTGCCACGAGCTATTTGTCTCGCGCCGGCTTCATTGATCAGCTTCCGGGCGTGGTGCTCTATAGAGACACGGCCCTCGCAGTCGAACTCTTCGTCATCCCAATCGGACGAGTCGCCCTCGTTCACATCGAAAACATAGTGCTGCATGGCGCCGCTCCCGGCGGTAGGCGGGAGCACACGCATCTCTCAGCCGTTGGCGCCTGAGTCGGATGCCAACGATGGTTGCGACATTACGGCATTGTCGATTGCAGACAATCCATTGGGGATGAGGCTACACCTAGCGCGGGCGGGCAGGCGTCGAGGAGCGCCTCCATGCCGGAAACTTGTCCTTGAGACAGGCTCCCGCAGAACGGCGCGGAGCGGACGCGCGCGAAGAGGGTCGCCCGATAAAGCGATGCGGTCATGGTCAAGTCCTCGTGATGGAATGTCTGTTGCCGAGCAGTGCGATTTTACCGCGTGCACCTCCGTGCTTAGGCTGCGGTCAGGATCGACTTGCGAGGCACAAATGCTCGCCAGATTGCTGTCCACCTTCGCTCAGCCGAGCCCGGCCGAGACGGCGGTCGACATTAGGCTCGACGACCTCCCGAAGATGAAACCGCTCTTGCCACCGGCTGCCGTCAACGATGAGGCCCTCGCCGGATTCATTCTGCCACTGGAGCAGGAGCTTGAGGCAGCTGGTTATCTTCGAAAGACCGGGTAACGCATCGATGAGCGCTCGGCCTCATCCAAACGGCCGATCAACCAAAATGCGAATAGAGAATTCGACTACGTAGATTTACGGTTTTTCAGTCATCGACTCGCCTCACGAGGTTGATGACGGCGAGCCGAGCAGTGCCCTTCCCGGAATATCGTTGTTCGGCCCGCTTGAAGATTGATGTCGCGTGCGGCGATCGAGCCGCATGTTTCGAGTTGCTCTGAGGGGGCTCTGGAACCTTTCAGGGCAACAGCGGGTCGGGTGGCCTCTCGACAATGTTGCTCGACCCGCATGAGTTTCCGAGTTGCCCCGGCAGGTAGCCCCAAGCGCCGCGGAGCAACAGCGGGTCGGGTGGTATTGCGAGTCCTGCCCGACCCGCTTGATTTGCGGAGTTCCCCGAGATGCGTCCCCTCGCTTCCTCGGGCGTATAGCGGGTCGAGCGCCTCTTGCAGTCCGGGCTGCTCGGCCCGCTGGCAACTTTGAAGAGCACTCGGCCTCACGCGGCCGGCTGAGGTCTCAGAAGAATTCCGGAAACACGCGGCGGCTACGAACGAGCACCGTCAGCTTCTGCTCGATCTGACGGCGACGGACCGGGCGATGACGTTTCCCCCCAAGCATCGCTCGGCCCGTCAACCATTGATCGCCCAGGGTCGCTGTCTGCATCCGAAGCCGGATGGCCACGCGCTGGCTGTTCAAGTCGATCAGCGTATTGAATGCGCCGAATTCGGCCGCTTAGGTCGGGGACACCCAGCGCTGCTTAGCTGCGACCGCCCCCTCGCAGCGGCGCAGCCTCTTCCCATTCTCGATCGCGTTCCTGCAGAAGACGGGCCCGCTCCTCGTAAATCCTCGACTCCGCCGCGGCAGGATTTTCCTCGGTTGGCCGAGCCGGCTGCGCCTGACGAGGCATGTTCTCCAGCATGAAGTCGGCGAGCGCAGCGACTGCCCTGTCGAGTTGCCTGGTCGTAACCATTCGCGTCTTCAAGCACTCGCGCCGATCTCGCGTGGCGAACGTCGCACAGGTCGCGCCGGTGAGACCCAGTGCCTCCAACGTCTCTGAATTAAATGGGAGCCGATCCGCGGGCATGGCCTGGAGCCTCTGCATCCGGCGCGCTGTGGTCTCCCCCGCCGAATGGAAATCACGCACCCCCGGGTAACGCCTCGCGAGGTCCATCCAGACGTGATTACGGATCGTCGTGATCCGGGCCGGGCCGATTTTCCTCGCCTCGATGAGTTCGACCGGCGTCGCAAGCGCCAGAGCGGCCATGTCCGAGAAGCCGGCCTTTCGCAGGCATCCACGCACGTAGCCGGTCAGCAACCGTCGACCGAACCCGGCCATCACGAGGTGCTCCAGGGCTGCCCCGGAAAGCTCCTCGAAGAGTGGCAGTCGCGCGGCGATCTCGTCAAAGAGCACTGGACCTGCCGCTCTCATCGACAACGGTGCCGCCATGGGCGTCGTCGAAAGCGGCTTCCAATGCTGCAGGGGCGATTGGCTGCGACCATGCCGATCAGTGGAGCTCGTAGCAGTTCACGACGACGCGCTGTGCTCGCGTCACATCGAAAAGAGATGAGCACTGAACGAGATAGTTCGCGTCCTTCTTCCGAAACAGGATGAGCGAGGTGCGGACGTCGAGGTTGCCGGAATAGGCTGCGACCTCCCAGCCGTCGCTCAGAAGGCGCTCGATCGTTGGTGCGTTGCCGGCGGCGGATGCGGCGCATGAGCTCAGGAGGCAGGAGGCGAGACCGATCCAGCGCATCAAATGCTCCCGTTTGTGAAGGATCCGAGCTCGACGAGTTCTATAAGATTGTCGGTTGGCGCGCCTTATCCCGCGGAGCCCTGACGGATTTGCGAATCTCCCTCATGCTTCAGTGCGAACAATGCCGAGAATGAGGAAGCTTTTCAGCACGACATTTGCCCGCGCTGGCCGTCAGCCGCTTCCGCAGCGGTCTCGATCCCGAATAAGAGCGGCTGGGAGAAGCTGCCCGAGCCATTGGCGCGGTAAGTGTCTGTCCAAAGGGCGCCGGCCTGCCTAGAGCATCTGGGTTCGGCGCAAAGCGGACGAATGCGTCCGGCTCAATGAGCTACGTCTCAATCCGGCAGCCGCTTGATCCGGGACAACGCAGCCATTTTTTGAGACAGAGATTTGATCCCCTCTCTGTTATCTCCGCGTTGTCCTCAGGGTGAGGTTCGGGGTGCACCGAAGCGTTATACCGACCGATTTCGGGACAGCGCACTCCGGCGATAAATCACGACGGACAACAGTGGTTTGCGCTGTTCCGGCAATCCGAGGCAGCACGCATGTCGGGAACACACTTCAACAAAATCAATGGTCTGCGTGGGCTTCCCAAGCTGAATGTCGTCGGTTCGATCCCGATCGCCCGCTCCAACTTGCCCGTTGAATGAGCAGCAGTTCCAGCGCCCTACTGCTCATCTCGTGTCACCTAAAAATGCATCGCGTTTTCCACGGTCTCGGTCCAGATCCGACCAAGAGACCACATTAGCCTCTCTGACCGTTCATGAAGAGAGGCTATTAGGAAATTTACTTGATAGGCCGTGAGGCTCGTAAAAATATTGTCGAATATAATATTCGGCAAAATCAATATTATGTGCGAATCTGGTTGTATGGCTTGCGTATTTTTAATGCCGATATAGCTAAATATGTAATCGAGTTTATAGAATAAGATCAATTTCCTATTGATTTGCAGCCGCCGTAGGCAATTTCAACATTCGCGCGCGTCTGGGGATCCAATGTTGCGCGGGCAAAGTTAAATTTGCTTAGATCTATGGTAATGAAGTAAATTCCATTTTGACATTTGATTGAATTCTTCGGCCCATTCTCATTTAGTCGCGGTTTTATTTTTTGACATTCATAAAATTCAGTTTTTCCGGCGGAAATAAGATTCAAATAATCGTCGTTCCAGACTAATGAAAAACGACGTTCTGCAATGGCATTCACAAGAGAGCCATCTGCGGCGGTGTGTTCTTTTAATTTTATTGCAATATCTTCAGAGCACAGGAGCGCATTCTTTAATTGAGCATGCGCGTGCGTTGATGACAGCAACGCAAGTGCAATGCCCATGACAATTCTCATCTGATCACCTGGCGGAGGCGCGAGAGGAGTGAATAGTCAAGTCTACGTAGTTTCCGCCACGGTTGGCAGCCGAAATTTTCGTCAGGTCCACGAGAAAATGATGACACGACACTCCTGCCGTGTCGGTGCGGGTCGCACGTTACGGATCGGCCACTCCGCTCCGGGCCTCGTGGGGGCCGCATGTTGCTCGGCGGCATCGCCCTGGACCCGCCGTCGGGCACCTGTCTCAACGCGATCATGAGCCCGCGATGATCCTCGCCTGGATTGACTGCACCTCGGTGCAGGTCCCGCACCTCGCCGGCTTGGCCCGTGTCGGTGCAATGGCGGCTTATCTGGCGCACTTCGTTGGCTTCGCGCGGGCGCAGAAGCGTCTCCCCGGCTCGATCCTGATCGGCTGCGGCCTCATGGCTGCCGCAGATCTGCTGTCCAGGCTGCTCTTCTACCCCTATCAGATGCCCGTCGACCACTTCGCCT
This sequence comes from Methylobacterium sp. C25, assembly GCF_021352225.1. Taxonomy (GTDB): domain Bacteria; phylum Pseudomonadota; class Alphaproteobacteria; order Rhizobiales; family Beijerinckiaceae; genus Methylobacterium. The sequence goes on from NZ_JAAUVI010000014.1 coordinate 69,560, forward strand.
CCCTGGTCGGCGCACCGTATCTGGTCTGGGCTGTGATGCGCCCCTCGAGTTCGTGATGCTGAAGGCCTTCCTCGCCTATTACCGGCCGCACAGGACGCTGTTCCTGATCGATTTCGGCTGCGCCGTGCTGTCGGGCCTGCTCGAACTCGGCTTCCCGCTCGCCGTGAAGGTCTTCGTCGACCGGCTGCTGCCGCAGCAGGATTGGGGATTGATCGTGCTCGCCGCGGCCGGATTGGCGCTGCTCTACGTCGCCAATGCCGGGCTGATGGTGGTCGTCACCTATTGGGGCCACGTGCTCGGCATCAACATCGAGACGACGATGCGGGCGCGGGCCTTCGACCATCTGCAGAAACTGTCCTTCCGTTTCTACGACGGCCAGAAGACCGGGCATCTCGTCGCCCGCGTGACCAAGGACCTCGAAGAGATCGGCGAGGTTGCCCATCACGGTCCCGAGGACTTCTTCATCGCGGTGATGACGCTGGTCGGCGCCTTCGCGCTGATGATCTGGGTCCACCCTCCCCTGGCCTTGATGACGGCGGCGATCCTGCCGGTCATAGCCTTCGTGACGCTCCGCTACGGCGGCCGCATGACGCGCAACTGGCAGTCCCAGTACGGCCGCGTCGGCGCCTTCAACGCGCGCATCGAGGAGAATGTCGGCGGCGCCCGCGTGGTGCGCGCCTTCGCCAACGAGGCGCATGAGCGTGCGCTCTTCGCGGTCGACAATGCCCGCTACCGCGCCACCAAGCTCGAAGCCTACCGGATCATGGCGGCGAGCCTGTCGATCAACTACCTCGGCATGCGCCTCGTCCAGATCATCGTGCTGCTCGGCGGTGCCGCCTTCGTGGTGCGCGGCGATCTCTCGGCCGGCGGCTTCGTCGGCTTCCTGCTCCTCGTCGGCGTGTTCTACCGGCCGCTCGAAAAGATCGGCGCGGTGGTCGAGACCTATCCGAAGGGCATTGCCGGCTTCCGGCGCTACATGGGCCTGCTCGGCACCGAGCCGGACATCGTCGATCGTCCCGATGCGATCGTGGTCTCGGGTCTGCGGGGAGACATCCGCTTCGAAGGTGTCTCCTTCGGCTACAGCCCGGACCGGCCGGTGCTGCAAAACCTCGATCTCGCCGTCGGCGCGGGCGAGACCGTGGCTTTGGTCGGGCCTTCGGGCGCCGGCAAGACCACGCTCTGCTCGCTGATCCCGCGCTTCTACGAGGTCGAGGCCGGCCGCGTCACGGTGGATGGTCACGACATCCGCGACTGCACCCTCGCCTCTCTGCGCGGGCAGATCGGCATCGTGCAGCAGGACGTCTTCCTGTTCGCCGGCACGATCCGCGAGAACATAGCCTATGGCCGGCTCGATGCGAGCGAGGACGAAGTCCTGGACGCCGCGCGGCGCGCCCGCCTCGGCGAGTTGATCGCCGGCCTGCCCGAGGGGCTCGACACGGTGGTGGGTGAGCGCGGCGTGAAGCTGTCGGGCGGCCAGAAGCAGCGCCTCGCCATCGCCCGCGTCTTCCTCAAGAACCCGCCGATCCTGATCCTCGACGAGGCGACCTCGGCGCTCGACACCCAGACCGAGCGCGAGATCCAGGGCGCGCTCACCGAGCTCGCCGTCGGCCGGACCACGCTGGTCATCGCCCATCGGCTCGCCACGGTGCGCCACGCGGATCGCATCGTCGTCGTGACCGAAAACGGTGTCGTCGAGCAGGGGCGTCACGACGCGCTCCTGGCCGCAGGCGGATACTACCGGCGCCTGCACGCAGCCCAGTTCGCCGCGGACGAACAGCCGCTCACGGCGGCCGAGTAGGCGCGGATCCCGGGGTTCGAACGCGCTCGAAGGTTGCATTCACGATCGGATGCGCGGGGAAGTTCGTTTCACTATCCCGTTGATAGGCCTCGCATTGTCGGGATCGCTGCCGTAACCTCTGTTAAACCGCCCATCCGAAGGGCGACAGGGAGGACACCGATGGAGCGCAGTCGCGACCTTGATCCGGTCGAGACCCGAGAGTGGCTCGAGTCTCTGGATGGCGTGCTCGATGTCGAGGGGCCGGACCGAGCGCATTTCCTGATCGGGCAGGTGGTCGAGGAGGCCCGCAAGCGCGGCGCTCCGGTGCCGTTTTCCGCCAACACCGCCTATCTGAACACGATTCCCGTCGACAAGCAGGACCCGCATCCGGGCGACCGCCAGATCGAGCACCGAATCCGCTCGGCGATCCGCTGGAACGCCATCGCGATCATCCTGCGGGCGAACAAGGAATCCTCGGAGCTCGGTGGCCATATCGCGAGCTTCCAGTCGTCGGCGACGCTCTACGACACCGGCTTCATGCACTTCTGGCGCGGTGACAACGACGAGCATGGCGGCGACCTGATCTACGTACAGGGCCATTCCTCGCCCGGCATCTACGCCCGCGCCTTCCTCGAAGGGCGCATGACTGAGGAGCAACTCCTCGGCTACCGCCAGGAGGTCGACGGCAAGGGCATCTCCTCCTATCCGCATCCCTGGCTGATGCCGGATTTCTGGCAGTTCCCCACCGTGTCGATGGGCCTCGGCCCGCTGATGGCGATCTATCAGGCGCGCTACCTGCGCTACCTGCATCATCGCGGCCACGCCAATACCGACGGCCGCAAGGTCTGGGCCTTCATGGGCGACGGCGAGATGGACGAGCCGGAGAGCCTCGGCGCCATCTCCATGGCGGCGCGCGAAAAGCTCGACAACCTGGTCTTCGTCATCAACTGCAACCTGCAGCGGCTCGACGGACCGGTGCGCGGCAACGGCAAGATCGTCCAGGAGCTGGAGGCCGATTTCCGCGGCGCCGGCTGGAACGTGATCAAGTGCCTGTGGGGTTCGGGCTGGGACGCGCTTCTCGCCAAGGACACCACCGGCATGCTGGCGCGCCTCATGGAGGAATGCGTCGACGGCGAGTACCAGGACTTCAAGTCGAAGAACGGCGCCTATATTCGCGAGAACTTCTTCGGGAAGTACCCGGAGACCGCGGCTCTCATCAAAGACTGGTCGGACGAGGACATCTTCCGCCTCACCCGCGGCGGCCATGACCCCTCGAAGGTATTCGCGGCCTATTCCGCCGCCTCGAAGCACAAGGGCCAGCCGACGCTGATCCTCGCCAAGACCGTCAAGGGCTACGGCATGGGCGAGTCGGGCGAAGGCCAGAACATCACCCACCAGCAGAAGAAGATGGGCGAGGCGGTGCTCCGGCAGTTCCGCGACCGCTTCGGCATCGAGCTGACCGACGACCAGATCAAGGAGATCCCGTTCATCCGCTTCCCGGAAGGGAGCCCGGAGATGAACTATCTCAAGGCCCGGCGCGCCGCGCTCGGCGGATCGCTGCCGGCCCGGCGGCGCAAGTCGATCAGCCTGGAGATCCCGCCGCTCTCCGCCTTCGGGGCACAGCTCAAGGAGACCGCAGGGCGCGAGATCTCGACGACCATGGCCTTCGTGCGGGTGCTGAACACGCTCCTGCGCGACAAGAACATCGGCAACCGCATCGTGCCGATCGTGCCGGACGAGAGCCGCACCTTCGGCATGGAGGGCATGTTCCGCCAGTTCGGCATCTTCTCCCAGGTCGGCCAGCTCTACCGGCCGGAAGATGCCAACCAGCTCATGTACTACAAGGAGGACGAGAAGGGTCAGATGCTCCAGGAGGGCATCAACGAGCCCGGCGCGATGTCCTCATGGATCGCGGCGGCGACCTCGTACTCGACCTCGAACGCGCCGACGATCCCGTTCTACATCTACTACTCGATGTTCGGCTTCCAGCGGACGGGCGACCTCGCCTGGGCGGCCGGCGACATGCGGGCGCGGGGCTTCCTCGTCGGCGGCACAGCCGGGCGCACGACGCTGAACGGCGAGGGCCTCCAGCACGAGGACGGCCACAGCCACCTGATGTCGGCGACCATCCCGAACTGCGTCTCCTACGATCCGACGTTCTCTTATGAAGTCGCGGTGATCGTTCAGGACGGCCTGCGCCGGATGTATGCCGAGCAGGAGGACGTCTTCTACTACCTCACCATCATGAACGAGAACTACGAGCATCCCGGCATGCCCGAGGGTGCCGAGGCCGGCATCATCAAGGGGATGTACCTCTTCAAGGAGGGCAAGGGCCGCAAGGACGGCCCGCGGGTCCAGCTTCTGGGCAGCGGCACCATCCTGCGGGAGGTGATCGCAGCGGCCGAGATGCTGGAGACCGAGTACGGCATCGCCGCCGACATCTGGAGCTGCCCGAGCTTCACGGAGTTGCGCCGTGACGCCATGGCGGTGGAGCGCTGGAACCTGCTCCACCCCACCGAAACTCCCAAAAAGTCGCATGTCGAGACCTGCCTCGAGGGCCGCGCCGGTCCCGTGATCGCGTCGACCGACTACATGCGGCTGTTCGCCGACCAGATCCGGCCTTATGTGCGCGGCCGCTACCGCGTGCTCGGCACCGATGGATTCGGCCGGTCGGATTACCGTGTGCGCCTGCGCGACTTCTTCGAGGTCGACCGGCGCTGGGTCACGGTGGCGGCGCTCCACAGCCTCGCCGCCGACGGGGCGATCCCCATGACCAAGGTGGCGGACGCCATCAAGAAATACGGCATCGACCCGGAGAAGCCCGGCCCCTGGACGGTGTGATCGTCATCGCCCGAACACGTCCCGGACGCCCGTCCGGGACGGACCACCTGAAAGCGCTCAGATAGATCCCAGGGTCCGATAGAGACCCGTCGACGAGGGAGATTGCACGTGGGTATCGAGGTCAAGATTCCCGACATCGGCGATTTCGCCGATATCCCGATCATCGAGATCTTCGTGAAGGAGGGCGACACGATCGGGCCGGACGACCCGCTGGTCTCGCTCGAATCCGACAAGGCGACGATGGACGTCCCCTCCCCGCAGGCGGGTGTGGTCGAGAAGATCCTGATCAAGATCGGCGACAAGGTCAGCGAAGGCGCGCCGATCCTGCTGCTCAAGGGCGAAGGCGCTGCTGCCTCGGCCCCGGCGGCGGCCGATACCGCGGCCGTCGCCGCCAAGCAGGAGCCGGCTCCGGCCGCTGCTCCGTCTCCGGCTCCCGCAGCGCCGGCAAGCCAGGCGCCGGTGTCGAGCGCGCCCGATTTCTCGAACGTCCATGCCAGCCCGGCTGTGCGCCGCATCGCCCGCGAGATGGGGGTCGACCTCAACGCGGTGAAAGGCACCGGCGAGAAGGGCCGCATCACCAAGGACGACGTGAAGGGCCAGCTCACCCGCTCGGCCGGTCCCGCCGCTGCCGGCGGCGGCGCGGTCATGGCGTCGGGCGGCATGGGCATCCCCGAGATCCCGGCGGTGGACTTTTCCAAGTTCGGGCCGATCGAAACCAAGCCCATGGCGCGGATCAAGAAGATCTCCGGGCCGCACCTGCACCGGTCCTGGCTCAACGTGCCGCTCGTCACGCATACCGACGAGTCTGACATCACCGACACGGACAAGTACCGCAAGGAACTCGACGCGATCGGCAAGGAGAAGGGCTACCGCGTCACGCTGCTGGCCTTCCTGATCAAGGCCGCCGTCTCGGCGCTCCGCCAGCATCCGGAATTCAACTCCTCGCTGAGCCCGGAGAAGGACGCGCTGATCCTCAAGAAATACTACAATATCGGCGTCGCGGTGGACACGCCGGACGGGCTCGTCGTGCCGGTGATCAAGGATGCCGACCGCAAGGGCATCATCGAGATCAGTCAGGATCTCGGGGCGATCTCGAAGAAGGCGCGCGACGGCAAGCTCGGCGCCGGCGACATGCAGGGCGCGACCTTCTCGATCTCGAGCCTGGGGGGCATCGGCGGCACCAACTTCACGCCGCTGGTCAACGCGCCGGAGGTCGCCATCCTCGGCGTGCCGCGCTCGAAGATGACGCCGGTTTGGGATGGCACGGAGTTCAAGCCGCGCCTGATCCTGCCGCTGAACGTCTCCTACGACCACCGCGTCATCGATGGAGCGCTCGGAGCGCGCTTCACCCGCCACCTCGCCCACGTCCTGGAGGACCTCCGCCGCCTCGTCGTCTGACGGGGCGATCGCGCGAATCCACGGATATGGCTGACAAGGCGTGAGGTGAGGCAATGAGCAACGAGGTCAAACTTCCCGATATCGGAGACTTCAAGAACGTCCCGGTCATCGAGGTGAGCGTCAGCGCGGGCGACCAGATCTCGGTCGACGACGTGCTGATCGTGCTCGAATCCGACAAGGCGACCATGGACATCCCCTCCCCGGTCGCGGGGACGGTCGCCGAGGTGAAGGTGAAGCCGGGAGACACGGTCACCGAGGGCGACCTGATTCTGGTCATGGCCGAAACCGCCGGAAGCGGCGCACCGAAGCCGGGTGTCGCCGCTGCCGCGTCGGCTCCGGCCGCTGCCGGACACGGCGCGGGCGAAGGCCAGGCCGGCTACGGCTCCTCCGCCGCAGGTGCCGGCAACGGTGCCGCTCCGGCGGTGCCGGCTCCGCAGGCCGCCGCACCCGTGGCTGGCGAGGACATGCATGCCGAGGTGCTGGTGCTCGGCGCCGGACCCGGCGGTTACACCGCTGCCTTCCGTGCGGCCGATCTCGGCAAGAAGGTCGTGCTGATCGAGCGCTGGCCGATGCTCGGCGGCGTCTGCCTCAACGTCGGCTGCATCCCGTCGAAGGCGCTGCTGCATGCGGCCAAGGTCATCGACGAGACCCATGCGATGGCCGCCCACGGCATCAGCTTCACCGCGCCGCAGATCGACATCGATAAGCTGCGCGAGTGGAAGGACGGCGTGGTCAAGCGCCTGACCGGCGGCCTCGGCGGCCTCGCCAAGCAGCGCAAGGTCACGGTCGTGACCGGCACGGCGAAGTTCGTCAGCCCGAACCAGATCGAGGTCGAGCACGAGGGCACGAAGAAGGTCGTCGGCTTCGACCAGGCGATCATCGCCGCCGGCTCCGAGCCGATCCAGATGCCCTTCATCCCGCACGACGACCCGCGGGTGATCGATTCCACCGGCGCGCTCGAACTCGACGGCATTCCGAAGCGGATGCTCGTGATCGGCGGCGGGATCATCGGCCTGGAGATGGCGACCGTCTATCACGCGCTCGGATCGAAGGTGACGATCGTCGAGCTGATGGACCAGATCATCCCCGGTGCCGACAAGGACATCGTCACGCCGCTCGCCAAGCGCATCGGCAAGCAATACGAGGCGATCCACCTGAAGGCGAAGGTCACCAACGTCGAGGCGACCCCCGAGGGCCTCAAGGTCACCTTCGAGGGTGGCTCGGCACCGCCAACCGACACCTTCGACAAGATTCTCGTCGCGGTCGGGCGCCGTCCCAACGGCAAGCTGATCGCGGCCGACAAGGCGGGCGTCGTCGTCGACGAGCGTGGCTTCATCGCCGTCGACAAGCAGATGCGCACCAACGTGCCGCATATCTTCGCCATCGGCGACGTGGTCGGCCAGCCGATGCTCGCCCACAAGGCGGTGCACGAGGGCAAGGTCGCGGCAGAGACGGCGTCCGGCAAGAACAGCTTCTTCGACGCGAAGGTGATTCCCTCGGTGGCCTATACCGATCCGGAAGTGGCCTGGGTCGGCCTCACCGAGAACGAGGCCAAGGCCAAGGGCATCAAGGTCGGGAAGGGTGTTTTCCCCTGGGCGGCATCGGGCCGGTCCCTCTCGCTCGGGCGAGACGAGGGCATCACCAAGGTGCTGTTCGACGAGGCCACCGACCGCATCGTCGGCTGCGGCATCGTCGGCCCTTCGGCGGGCGACCTGATCGCCGAGGCGGCGCTGGCCATCGAGATGGGCGCGGATGCCGAGGATATCGGGCTGACCATCCACCCGCACCCGACCCTCTCTGAAACGGTCGGCATGGCGGCGGAGGCCTTTGAGGGCACGATCACCGACCTCTACATGCCTAAGAAGCCACACCCGCGCACGACCTGAGCCGCGCAAAACCGTCGCATGGGGTCGAAGCGGCGGCCGGGCGAAAACGCCCGGCCGCCGCATTTTTCTGCAGGGGATCAAGCGGATCGGTTGCTGCCTAAGCATGGCAGCGGCCCGTCGGTGCATGTGCACTGCAACAAGCGCATCCCCCTTTTGCCATTTTGGAGCATTGCGCTAGGCATGGGGATGCCGCACGAGGCGGTGCTTTCGCACGTCCCATCGAGCGAGCCGGTTTCCGGCTGTGTCTCTGGAGCCCACCATGGCCCAATCAGCTGCGCTCGAGCGCGACGCCCAGCAGGTCCATACCGACCACAAGGTCGCCCCCGGCGAGATCGCTATCGGCGTCGTGATCGGCCGGGCCTCCGAATATTTCGACTTCTTTGTCTTCGGCATCGCCTCGGTGCTGGTCTTCCCGAAGGTGTTCTTCTCCTTCGAGCACGACGCGCTCACCGCTACGCTCTATTCCTTCGCCGTCTTCGCCCTGGCCTTCGTCGCCCGCCCGATCGGCACGGTGATCTTCATGGCCGTCGACCGCCGCCATGGTCGCAGCGTCAAGTTGACGACCGCCCTCTTTTTGCTCGGTAGCTCCACGGCGGCGATCAGCTTCCTGCCGAGCTACGAAAGCATCGGCTATGCTGCGATCTGGCTGCTGGCGGGCCTACGCATTGCGCAAGGACTGGCGCTGGCCGGAGCCTGGGACGGTCTCGCATCGCTTCTCGCTCTCAACGCTCCGCCGGACCGCCGCGGCTGGTACGCAATGATCCCGCAGCTCGGCGCGCCCCTCGGCTTCATCGTCGCTAGCCTGCTGTTCGCGTTCTTCATCGTGAATCTGTCCAGCGAGGACTTCCTCGACTGGGGCTGGCGCTTCCCGTTCTACTGCGCCTTCACCATCAACGTCGTCGCCCTGTTCGCGCGACTCAGCATCGTCGCCTCCGACGAGTTCAAGGCACTGATGGACCAGCGCTCCCTCGAGCCGGTGCCGGTCTTCGAGCTGCTCCGGCGCCATGGGCTGCATGTCTGGATCGGCGCTTTCGTGCCGCTCGCGGCCTTCGCGCTGTTTCACCTCGTGACGATCTTCCCGATCAGCTGGCTCGCGCTTTTTGCTGACCGGCCACCCGGCGAGTTCCTGATCGTGCAGTGCTCGGGCGCTATCGTCTGCGCGGGCGCCATCGCCGCTTCAGGCCTGATTGCCGACCAGATCGGCCGCCGCAACACGCTGATCCTCTCCGCATGCCTGATCGGCCTGTTCGCGATCGGTAGCATCATCGCCCCGCTGATCTTCGGCGAGAGCGCCATCGGGCAGACGATCTACGTCAATGTCGGCTTCATGATCCTCGGCCTCGCCTACGGGCAGACGGCCGGCGCAGTCACCTCGCGACTCGGCGCGCGCTATCGCTATACCGGCGCGGCGCTGACGTCCGACCTCGCCTGGATGTTCGGCGCGGGCTTCGCGCCGCTGGTCGTGCTGTTCCTGGCCAGTCGTTACGGGCTCGCCATGGTCGGCCTGTACCTGCTCTCGGGCGCAGCCTCGACGCTGCTCGCCCTGTTCCTCGACCGTTCCGAGATGCGCCAGATGTAAGCGCGAGCGCCATGCGGGCGGCGTGCGCGCCGCCCTCCTCACCGATAGGAAGCGCCGCCCCGGAACGCGGCAAAGAGATGGGTTCCAATCCCGTGGCCATCCCCGCCCCTAATCGCCTGCAAAGCCCCTCCCCCGCCCGGCCGCGTCGCGTGCCGATTCGGCGGCTCCTCCAGGGGGGGCTGCTGCCGCCGCTCTTCGCCCTGCTCTCGGGCTGCAACTTCGTGGTGATGCAGCCATCCGGCGACGTCGCGATCCAGCAGCGCAACCTCGTGCTGGCCTCGACCGGCCTGATGCTGCTGATCATCTTGCCGGTGATCGGGCTGACGCTCTGGTTTGCTTGGCGCTACCGGGCCTCCAACGAGAATGCGACCTACGATCCCGACTGGCACCACTCGACCCAGCTCGAAGTGGTGATCTGGACCGCGCCGCTGATGATCATCATCGCACTCGGCGCGCTCACCTGGATCAGCACCCACACGCTCGATCCGTTCCGGCCGCTTGGACGCCTCGCGCCGAACCGCCCAATCCCGGCCGAGGTCAAGCCGCTACAGATCGAGGCCGTGGCGCTCGATTGGAAGTGGCTGTTCTTCTACCCGGAACTCGGCATCGCCACGGTGAACGAGCTGGCTGCGCCGGTCGACCGGCCGATCAACTTCAAGCTCACGGCGACCTCCGTGATGAATGCCTTTTACGTCCCTGCACTCGCCGGCATGATCTACGCGATGCCGGGCATGGAGACGAAGCTGCATGCGGTGATCAACAAGGAGGGCGTCTACGACGGGCTCGCGTCGCAATACAGCGGTAGCGGCTTCTCTCGGATGACCTTCAAGTTCCACGGCCTGTCGAATGACGGTTTCGACAAGTGGGTCGACAAGGTGAAGCAGCAGGGCACGGAGCTCAGCCGCGATGCCTATCTCGAGCTCGAGAAGCCCAGCGAGGCGGTGGCTCCGCGCTTCTACAAGTCCTACGACAGCGGCCTGTTCACCGCGATCGTCAATCTCTGTGCGCAGCCCGGCAAGATGTGCATGCACGAGATGATGATGATCGATGCGGCGGGCGGTGCCGGCAAGGACAGCGCCGAGAACCGCGAGCGGCTCCAGTACGACAACCGCCGCATTCTGCATGGCGAGGAGGCGCCCGGCGCCACCGTGCCCGCGACGAGCCGCGCCCCGCGCAGCGACGACGCCAAGGATAGCAAGACCGACCCCGGTCAACCGGGTCCGGACATGAACCAGGACAAGGCTGCGCCGGCGCAGCGTCATCACCATTGATCAGGCGTTCCGCCGGCACCGTATCGAGACGATCCCATGGCTGACTCGGATCTCATGAACCTTGTCTTCGGGCGCCTGCGCCTCGACGACATCCCCTACCACGAGCCGATCTTGCAGGTGACCTTCGCGGGCGTCGCGGTCGTCGGTCTCGCCGTGCTCGGGGTGATCACCTATTACCGCTTCTGGGGTCCGCTCTGGCGCGACTGGGTGACGAGCGTCGATCACAAGAAGATCGGCATCATGTACGTCATCCTGGCGATCGTCATGCTGCTGCGCGGCTTCGCTGACGCCCTGCTGATGCGATCCCAGCAGGCCATCTCCTTCGGCGAGAACCAGGGCTATCTGCCGCCGCACCACTACGATCAGATCTTCACTGCCCATGGCGTGATCATGATCTTCTTCGTGGCGATGCCCTTCGTCACCGGTATGATGAACTACGTCGTGCCGCTGCAGATCGGCGCGCGCGACGTCGCATTCCCTTTCCTGAACAACTTCTCGTTCTGGATGACGGTGTCCGGAGCGATCACGGTGATGATCTCGCTCTTCGTCGGTGAGTTCTCCCGTGCCACCTGGCTCGCCTATCCGCCGCTCTCGGGAGCCGACATGAGCCCGGGGGTGGGGGTCGACTATTATATCTGGGGCCTGCAGATCGCGGGCATCGGGACGACGCTCTCAGGAATCAACCTCGTCGCCACCATCGTGAAGATGCGGGCGCCGGGCATGACGATGATGAAGCTGCCGATCTTCACCTGGACCTCGCTCTGCACGAACGTGCTGATCGTCGCTGCCTTCCCGATCCTCTCCGCCGTTCTCGCGCTGCTGACCCTCGACCGCTACGTCGGCACGCACTTCTTCACGAACGACCTCGGCGGCAACCCGATGATGTACTTCAACCTCATCTGGATCTGGGGTCATCCGGAGGTCTACATCCTCATCCTGCCGGCCTTCGGTATCTTCTCCGAGGTGACCTCGACCTTCTGCGGCAAGCGGCTCTTCGGCTACGTGTCGATGGTCTACGCCACGGTGGTCATCACCATCCTCTCCTACCTCGTCTGGCTGCACCACTTCTTCACGATGGGCTCCGGCGCCTCCGTGAACTCGTTCTTCGGCATCACGACGATGATTATCTCGATCCCGACGGGAGCGAAGATCTTCAACTGGCTTTTCACGATGTTCCGCGGCCGCATCCGGTTCGAGGTGCCAATGCTGTGGACCATCAGCTTCATGGTGACCTTCACCATCGGCGGCATGACAGGCGTGCTCCTTGCCGTGCCTCCGGCCGACTTCGTGCTGCACAACTCACTGTTCCTGATCGCGCACTTCCATAACGTGATCATCGGTGGCGTGCTGTTCGGCATGTTCGCTGGCGTGAACTACTGGTGGCCCAAGGCCTTCGGCTTCAAGCTCGATCCGTTCTGGGGGAAGGTGTCGTTCTGGTTCTGGACGATCGGCTTCTATGTCGCGTTCATGCCGCTCTACCTGCTCGGCCTGATGGGTGTGACCCGCCGCGCCAACCACTTCGACGATCCCTCGCTCCAGATCTGGTTCGTGCTGGCAGCCTTCGGTGCAGTGCTGATCGCGATCGGCATCGGCGCGATGCTCACGCAGTTTGCCGTCAGCATCCGGAACCGCGAGAAGTTGCGCGACGTGACGGGCGATCCGTGGGGCGGACGCACGCTCGAGTGGTCGACCTCGTCGCCGCCGCCCGAATACAACTTCGCCTTCACGCCGCGCATCCACGATCTCGATGCCTGGTACGACATGAAGCGCCGTGGCTACGCCCGCCCCAGTGAGGGTTTCAAGGCGATCCACATGCCCAAGAGCACGGGCACGGGCGCCATCATCGCGGCCTTCAGCGTCACGTTCTCGTTCGGCATGATCTGGTACATCTGGTGGATGGCGGCACTCAGCTTCGTCGCCATGATCGCCGTCGCGATCGTCCACACCTTCAACTACGACCGCGACTTCGACATCCCGGCCGACACCGTCGTGCGGACCGAGGGTGAGCGGACCGCTGCGCTCGCGGCCATGGCCTGACACCGATGACGATGCACACCGACACCGCTCCTCCCGGCGCCGAGGCCCCGGTCTTCTACGAGACCGAGGAGCACGCCCACGAGGCCAGCACCATGCTCGGCTTCTGGATCTACCTGATGAGCGATTGCCTCATCTTCACGGTCCTGTTCGCCACCTACGCCGTGCTCGGCCGCAATTACGCGGCCGGTCCATCCCCCAACGACCTGTTCGACCTCAAGCTCGTCGCGCTCAACACGGCGATGCTGTTGTTCTCCTCCATCACCTACGGCTTTGCGATGCTGGAGATGGAGAAGGGGGGGCTCAAGGCGATGCAGCTCTGGCTGGTCGTCACGGGCCTGTTCGGCGCGGCCTTCATCGGCATCGAGCTCTATGAGTTCTCGCACCTGATCCACGAGGGAGCGACGCCGCAGCGCTCGGCCTTCCTGTCCTCGTTCTTCGCGCTGGTCGGCACGCACGGCCTGCACGTGACCTGCGGCATCGTCTGGCTGATCGTGCTGATGATTCAGACCGCCCAGCGCGGCCTGATCCCCGAGAACAAGCGCCGGCTGATGTGCCTGTCGATGTTCTGGCACTTCCTCGATGTCGTCTGGATCGGCGTGTTCACCTTCGTCTACCTGATGGGAGTCGTGCGATGAGCGCTGCCGGCGAAGCAGTCCATCACGATCATGACCACGGTCATGGCGGCCAGGCGCATGGCTCCTTCAAGGGCTACGTGACGGGGTTCGTGCTGTCGGTGATCCTGACCGCGATCCCGTTCTGGCTCGTCATGGGCGACGTACTGAAGAACCCGGTCTGGACCACGGTCCTCATCCTGGCCTTCGCCGTGGTGCAGATCGTCGTCCACATGGTCTACTTCCTCCACATGAACACCAAGTCGGAGGGCGGTTGGAGCATCCTGGCGCTGATCTTCACCGTGACCCTGGTGGTGATCACTCTCACCGGCTCGATCTGGGTCATGCATCATCTCAACACGAACATGATGCCGATGTCCCCGCACGACATCCTGCATCATCAACCGTGAGGCGCGGGCGGGCGTGAGCGACGACGTCTCGCCGCCCCGCTCCCGCGGCGCGCTCGTCGCGATCAACCTGCTTGGCCTTGTTCTGGTCGCAGGCTTCCTCGGCCTAGGGATCTGGCAGGTGCAGCGCCGGGCATGGAAGCTCGACCTGATCACCCGCGTCGAGGCGCGGGTCCATGCCGAGCCCGGCCCAGCGCCTGGGCCTTCCGATTGGCCCCGCATCGGTGCCGAGGCTGACGCCTACCGGCATCTGCGGCTCACCGGCGTTTTCGAGCACGACCGCGCTACTCTGGTTCAGGCCCTGACGGCGCTTGGCGGCGGCTACTGGGTGTTGACTCCGTTCCGCTCCGATCTCGGCTTCACCGTGCTGGTCAATCGCGGCTTCGTGCCGGCCGACCGGCGCGATCCTGCCGACTGGCGGCAGCCTGGGGGCACGGTGGCGCTGACCGGCCTCCTGCGCGTCAGCGAGCCCGGAGGCGGTTTCCTGCGCGCCAACGATCCGGCCGCTGGGCGCTGGTATTCTCGCGACGTCGCGGCGATCGCGCAGGCACGCGGGCTCGCCGAGGTCGCCCCCTATTTCATCGATGCGGATGCCGGACCGGATCCCGCCCAGTTACCGGTTGGCGGATTAACTGTCGTCTCCTTCCGCAATGAGCACTTCGTCTATGCGCTGACCTGGTTCGCGCTTGCGGCGATGACGCTCGGCGCACTCGCCTATCTCGACCGTGAGGCGCTTGCGGGCGGGCGGCGAGGCACCGCCGGATAAGTCGCCCATTCGGGCGCGTTTGGATTCCGTGCACGCGGCGGAGTCATTCCCCGTATTTTTGCTTAGCCCGTATTATTCTTAATGCATTTTCATTGCCCGCAATCGGCATTTCTCGTATTTCGAGAGCAGCCTGCGGGTCGAATCGGTGAAGCTTCCGTCAAGACTCGTCTTTACAACGACAGTTGCGACGAAGCGGAAAGCGGCACGCCGGACTCGTCTGGAAGACGACAGGGCGACAGACCGCGACGGAGACAATGCAATTCGATCGCATTGGCCTCCGCAACAGTCCCGATCGCCGCAAGGCATCAGTATCCGTCCGGCGGAGCCGAGGACGGATCGAGGGCGGGGGCGGACGTGGCGCGTGATCTCGATGGGATTTGGTTGACGATTGCCGGGTCTGCGGCCGGCTGGCGGCGAGTCGCCCGCGCGACGCTGCTGCTCGCTGGCCTGAGCATGTCCTCGACCGCAGTTTTCGCCTACGCCGATTTTCTGCCCGACGCCTTTGATCTGGGCGTCTTCGATATCGACGTCCCACACGACAACGCCCTGCCGCACGTGGCCCGACAGGTCGCCCATGGCGAGCCGCTCCGCATCGTGGCGTTCGGCTCTTCGTCGACCGAGGGCATCGGCGCGAGCACGCCGGCAGCAGCCTACCCTGCCCGGCTCGAGGCGGTGCTGAAGGGCGCCCTACCCCACCTTTCGAACAGCATCAGCGTGCTCAATCGCGGCATTGGCGGCGAAGCCGTCGACGAAATGCTGGCCCGGCTCGACCGCGACGTGATCCGCGAGCATCCCGACCTCGTCATCTGGCAGACCGGCAGCAACGACGCGCTGCGCGGCATCTCGCTCGATCACTTTCGCGAGGAGACGGAATCGGCCGTGCGCCGCATCCGAGAGGCCGGCATCGACGTGGTGCTGATGGAGCCGCAATGGTGCCCGCGTTTCGACGCGACCCCAGGTGCCTACCGCTTCCGTGACGCCGTTCGGCAGATCGGCGTGAGGCTCGACGTGCCGGTTATCCGCCGCTCGTCGCTGATGCGCGACTGGATCGCCCGGGCGAAGCTCACCCATACCGAGCTGTTCTCGGCCGACGGCCTCCACATGGCTGACCGCGGATACGATCTGCTCGCCCAGGCTGCGGCCGAGGACGTGCTACGCGCCGCCGCCGTGCCCGTCGCCGACTGAAGCTGCCCAAAAACGAAAAAGGGCCCCCTAGGGACCCTGAACCGTCATCGGCCGCCAGATCGGCGGGATGGTGGGCGCGACAGGGATCGAACCTGTGACCCCTTCCATGTCAAGGAAGTGCTCTCCCGCTGAGCTACGCGCCCGGCCTTAGTCCGAGGACCCCGGCAAGGCGGCGGCTATAACCGCTGCCGCACGGCCGTGCAAGCGGAGGTTCGCACGGTTTTTGCGGATTCGATCAAACAGCCTCGGCCCGTGGCGCCCACGGTCGCGCCGTCGGGCAAAATCGACCGATCGAGACACCTCGCGCCGCACGGTCATATGGCCGAGATGCGCGTGTGCTTTGCCCGGCTCAGGATTGCCGCTACAGGGTAAGGCGCAGCAGGGTGGCGGCATCGGCTCTCTGCGTCTTGGAGGTCGCCTCTTGCGTATCGCGATGATCGGTTCGGGCTATGTCGGCCTGGTCTCGGGAGCCTGTTTCGCCGATTTCGGCCACGACGTGATCTGCGTCGACAAGGACCCGGGCAAGATCGAGGCGCTGCAAGAGGGACGTATCCCGATCTTCGAGCCGGGCCTCGATGCGCTGGTCGATGACAATGTCCGCCAAGGACGCTTGTCCTTCACCACCGAGCTTGCTGCGGCGGTCTCGGGCGCCGATGCGGTGTTCATCGCGGTCGGAACGCCTTCGCGGCGAGGCGACGGCTTCGCCGACCTATCCTTCGTCTACGCCGCCGCCCGTGAGATCGCGGGAGCGATCACCGGCTACACCGTGGTGGTGACCAAGTCGACGGTTCCGGTGGGCACCGGCGACGAGGTCGAGCGGATCATCCGCGAGTCCGCTCCAGAGGCCGAATTCGCAGTGGTCTCGAACCCCGAATTCCTGCGCGAGGGCGCGGCGATCAACGACTTCAAGCGGCCCGACCGCATCGTCATCGGCACCGAGGATGACCGCGCGGCGGCCGTGATGAACGAAGTCTATCGCCCCCTCTACCTCAATGCCGCGCCGATTCTGGTGACCGGACGTCGGACGGCCGAGCTGACGAAATACGCGGCCAACGCCTTCCTCGCCACCAAGATCACCTTCATTAACGAGATCGCCGACCTCTGCGAGCAAGTCGGCGCCAACGTCCAGGAAGTCGCCCGCGGCATCGGCCTCGACAACCGCATCGGCAAGAAATTCCTGCATGCCGGCCCAGGCTACGGCGGCTCCTGCTTTCCGAAGGACACACTCGCTCTGGTGAAGACTGCCCAGGACCATGGCGCTCCGATTCGCATCGTCGAGACCGTGGTCGCGGTTAACGATCAGAGGAAGCGCGCCATGGCCCGCAAGGTGATCGCGGCTTGCGGCGGGTCGGTGCGCGGCAAGACCATCGCCCTGCTCGGGCTGACCTTCAAGCCGAACACAGACGACATGCGTGATGCCCCTTCGCTCTCGATCGCCGCTGGGCTCCAGGATGCCGGAGCGCGGGTGCGCGCCTACGATCCCGAGGGCGTCGACCAGGCGCGCCCGCTTCTCTCGGACGTCACTTACGCGGACGACGCCTATCACTGTGCCGAGGGAGCAGATGCCCTTGTGATCGTCACCGAGTGGAACGCCTTCCGTGCGCTTGACTTCGCGCGGCTTCGGGCCTCGATGTCCGAGCCCGTGCTTGTCGACCTGCGCAACATCTACAGTCGAAGCGTGGTCGAGCAGCACGGCTTTCGCTATTCGAGCATCGGCATCGCATGACGGACCGCGCGGCCAGTCCTGTCTTCGATTGTTTCGCCGCTCTCCGCCTTGTTGGCAGTGGATCAATTGTGGCCGTTCGTCGTCGACTGTGTCGTTCGGGTCTCAGGATGCGCTCCAAGACTGATTGGCAGGTGGGGTCGTCGCTTGAACAAGGTCATCGCGCGTGCATCGCCTGAATTTTGTGCTTGCATGACCCGCGTGACGCGATCCTGGATTGAAAACACGCTTGCCGAAGTGTTGCGACGGCTCGCGAGAACGGGTTTTCGATCGTGATCCATTAGTTTGATGAAGCTGGGCAACATGGCAGCTCAATTGGCTGCCGGGTCCTGGTCTTCGTCGCAGCGGCCTCGGTGACCATACCGATGCCACAGTGAGGGGCGATGCACCCCCGCCGGACAGGCCGCCAAGGGCTTGCCGTACTCCTTCACGAGCGTGTGCGAATCGAACGTGACAAAACGTACTGACATCGCGATCATCGGTCGTGCCTGCCGACTTCCCGGGGCGTCGAGCGTCGACGGGCTGTGGCAGCTTCTCAGTGAAGCGCGCTGCGCGGTCTCGACGATCCCGGCAGATCGCTGGCCGCTGGAGCGCTACGGGCATCCGCGCGCAAACGAGCGTGGCAAGAGCTACACCTGGGCCGCGGGTGTCATCGACGACGTCTGGTCTTTCGATCCGGGCGTGTTCGGCATCTCGCCGCGCGAGGCCGAGCAGATGGACCCGCAGCAGCGGCTCCTGCTCGAGTTGACCTGGGAGGCCTTGGAGGATGCCGGCATCGCGCCCTCATCGGTGGCGGGCCGCGACATCGGCGTCTTCGTCGGCGCATCGTCTCTCGATTACGGCAACCTGCGCATCCTCGACACCTCGTCAGGCGATGCCTACGCCGCGACGGGCAACGTCCTGTCGATTCTCTCGAACCGCATCTCCTACATCTACGACCTGAAGGGACCGAGCTTCACCCTCGATACGGCCTGCTCGTCCTCCCTCGTCGCCCTCGATACGGCCCTCGTCGCGCTGAACAGCGGGCAGGTCGACACGGCGATCGTCGCCGGCGTGAACGTGCTGGCGAGCCCGTTCAACTTCATCTCCTTCTCCAACGCAACGATGCTCTCGCGGACCGGCCTGTGCCAGGCCTTCTCCGCCAATGCCGACGGCTATGTTCGCGCCGAGGGCGGCGTCGTGCTGGTGCTGCAGACCGCGAAGGCGGCTGCGCGCGACGGCAACGTGGTGCGCAGCGTCATCGCCGCCAGCGGCGTGAATTCGGATGGGCGCACTTCCGGCATTTCTCTGCCCTCCGGCACGGCGCAAGGAGTTCTGCTGGAGCAGGTCTATCGTGAGGCCGGGATCGGGCTCGATTCCATCGCCTTCGTCGAGGCGCACGGCACCGGCACGCCGGTCGGAGACCCGATCGAGGCGAAAGCGATCGGCTCGCGGCTCGGTAAGGGTCGTAAGGCGCCACTCCCGATCGGATCGATCAAGACCAATATCGGCCATACCGAGCCGGTCTCGGGTCTCGCGGGCTTGCTGAAGGCCAGCCTCGCCCTTGAGTACGACCTGCTGCCGCCGTCACTGCACTCGGCCGAGCTCAACCCCGACATCCCATTCGCTGAGCTGAACCTTTCCGTGAACCGCGCGCCGCTGGCGCTGCCGCGCGGCAAGGCAGAGCGTTTCGCCGGCGTGAACTCCTTCGGGTTCGGCGGTACCAACGCGCACGTCGTGCTGACCGACCCGGCCCCCGTCGCGGCAGCGGCCGGCGATGCGCCTGAGCCCGAGATCCTGCTGTTGTCGGCTCAGAGCCGGGCGGCACTGAACGACCTCGCGCTCGATTACGCCGATCGGCTGGAGGCTGCCGCCCCAGCCGAGGCCGCGCGCATCGCCGCGGCGACCGCCCACCGCCGGGATCGGCTGTCCACCCGCCTCGCCGTGCCGTTTGCCGACAAGGCTGACGTCGTGCGCGCTCTGCGCGACGTGGCCGAAGGCGCGGATTCCGATCGCGCCCTCGTTGGTACGGCGGCAGAACGCTCGGCCGAGGCCGTCTTTGTCTATTCCGGCAATGGCAGCCAATGGGGCGGCATGGGCCGCGAGGCCTACGAGACCAACGCCGTCTTCGCCGCCACCTTCGACCGGGCCGACGCTCTGTTCGCGCCGCTTTCGGGCTGGTCGCTGAAGGAAGCGATGTTCGCCGACGATATCGAGGAGCGGCTCTCGCTCACCCGGATCTCCCAGCCCCTGATCTTTGCCATCCAGGCGGCCTCGACTGAGGCGCTCCGCGCGCAGGGCCTGAAACCGGCTTATGTCCTCGGGCACAGCGTCGGCGAGATCGGTGCCGCGCAGGCCGCAGGCATCCTCAGCCTGGAGCAGGCGGTGAAGGTGATCTTCCACCGCAGCCACCACCAGGAGACGACGCGCGGCCTCGGCTCGATGGCCGTCCTGCTCGGCCCGGTCGAGGAGATGGAGGCCTTCCTCGCCGATTATCCAACCCTCGACATTGCCGCCTACAACAGCCCCAAGGCGATCACCGTTGCCGGGCCGGTCGACGCGATCGAGGAGGCGATGAAGGCGCTGGCGCGCAAGCGCCGCCGTGGGCGCAAGCTCGACCTGGAATACCCATTCCATGGCCGGCTCATGGACCCGACCGAGAAGCCGCTGCTGCGTGATCTCGCCGGCCTGAAGGCCGCGGCCGGCCATACGCCGATGGTCTCCACCGTCACCGGAAAGATCGAGCCGGGCTCGGCCTACGCAGCCGGCTACTGGTGGCGCAACATCCGCGAGCCGGTTCAGTTCTGTGAGGGGCTCCAGGAGGCGGCTCGCCAGGGCGCGCGCGTTTTCGTCGAGGTCGGCCCCCGCGCCACCCTGCTCTCGCATGTCGGCGATGCCGTCGAGCCGCTCGGCATTGAGATCGCCACTGTTGGCGTGATGCACCGCAAGCCGGCGGGCGGTGACCCGATCGGCAAGGCACTCGCAGCTGCGCTGGTCGCCGGCGCTGCCGTCGACGAGACCAAGGTGTTCGGGCCGAACCCGGACGGCGCAGTTCCGCTGCCCAGCTATCCCTGGCAGCGCCGGTCCTTCCGCCTCGCCGAGACGACCGAGGGTGTCGGCGGGATGACGCCGCGCGCCTATCACCCGCTCGTCGGCTCGCGCGTGGCGCCCGATGGCCTGGAATGGCACGGCGCTCTCGACGCTCGGCTGGTGCCGGAGCTCGATGATCACCGCATCGAGGGACAGGTCATTCTGCCGGGCGCGGCCTTCGTCGAAATGGCCCTGCAGGTGGCTCGCGAGGCGCACCGCTCCGAGACTGTCGTGCTCGCCGACCTGGAGATCCAGGCGCCGATGGTCTTCGCCGAGGAGTCGCTGCGCGAGGTCGCGGTCCGACTGTCCGGCTCGGGCAACATCGTCCAGATCCTCAGCCGGCCGCGTCTGACCCAGACCCCCTGGCAGTTGCACGTCACCGCCAAGGTCGTCGATGGCGACTTTGCCCCGGCCGAGCGCCGCGCCGTCGAACTTCCCGCTGATCATGCCGTTGCTGGCGCCGACCTTTACCGTCGCGCCGAGGCCTCGGGTCTCGGCTTCGGCCCGAGCTTCCGGCAGGTCGCGCTGTCTGCGCGCCTCGACGAGACCACCATCATCTCCGAGCTACAGCCGGCCGAAGCCGATGACCGCTACGGCCTCGTGCCCTCGCGACTCGACTCCTGCTTCCACGGCCTGATCCTGCTCTTTGCCGAGTTGCTCGGTGAGGATTCGGCCAAGGCCTACGTCCCGGTCCGCTTCGGCGAGATCCGTCTGAACCGGCCGGGTGCGGTGATCCACCGTGCCGTGATCAATACGCGCCGCTGCAACGAGCGCTCGATTCTTGCCGACTTCACTCTGCTCGACGAGGCCGGTGAGGTCATCGCAACGATCCGCGAGGGCCGCTTCCAGGCGCTTCGCGCCAAGGGCGGCAGTGATCTTTCGGCCTACGCAATCGCGCAGACGACCGAACTCGCCTCCGTGCCCACCGCGGCCGCTCTCGATCGCCAGCCGGCCATCGCCGAGATCGTGCGGCCCAGTGCCGCGAAGGCCGTCCTCCCCGACGAGGAGCCCCTCGGTCCCGGCCAACTGCTCCTCGAAGGCTGGGCCACGACGCTTGCCTACCGCCTTGCCGAAGGCCTGTCGCAGGGCGGCCGGGTCGATCCTGCGAAGCTGCCGGCGGAGCTTCGCCCCTGGCTGCTCAACGCCCTCCAAGCCCTGGAGAGCAGCGGTCTCGCCTCACATGACGGCAAGGCGTGGCGGGTGCGCGGCGATGTGTCGTTGCCGCGTCCCGAAGAGATCATGCGCTGGATCGCGGCGGATCACCCCGAGCTCTCCGCCGAGCTCGTGCTGATCGCCGACGTGACGGCCCTTGCCGGCCGTCTGCTCGCCGGATCGCCGGACACGGCCGCGAGCTTGCCGCAGGCGGCGCTCGACGCTTTCGTGATGCGCAGCGCCATGGCCCGCGCCTCCGCCGAGGTGATCGCGCGGGTGGTCGAGGCGGCCCGCGAGGCCCTCCCCCGCGACCGGGCGCTGCGCATCCTGCAGGTCGGCTTCGGCCCCCTCTCCAGCAAGGCGGCCACCTTTGCCGAGACGATGCAGGCACAGATCAGCGTGTTCGAGGCCGACCGGCGTCTCGCCGAGCGTGCCCGCCTCGCCCTGCCCCGCCGCGTCTCCGTGATCGAGGCCGTCGAGGATCTGGCCCCCGCTTCCTTCGATCTGGTTCTTGCGAGCGATGCTCTGCACCGCGCAGACCGCGACCTGCTCGCGGCCGTCGGCGGCGCTGTTGCGACGGGTGGTCTGCTCTTGGCCGCTGAGCCGACCAACGCTTTGTTCCGCGACATGGTCTTCGGTCTCGATGCCGATTGGTTCGAGGGCACCGCTGATATGCCGCATAGTCGCCTGGAGGACGTCGCCGGCTGGCAGCGCGTTCTGAGCGGGGCCGGCCTAGTCGGGGTCACTGCCGATCGCGCCGCCTCCGCCAACGGCAACGACCTGCTGCTCGTGGCCGAGGCTCCGGTGCGCGCGGTTCCTCCGCACGGCCAGAACTTCGCCTTCGTGATCGGCTCCGAGGACGCCTTCGCTGCCGAGACTGCCTCCTCGCTGGCGACCCTGCTCGTCGCCTCGGGCGTGCATGTCTCGATCATCCTTGATTCCGAGCAGTCGTTGCGGGAACTCGAGCGCGAGAACCCGGATACGGTGGTGTTCCTGGCCGGAGCCTTCGGCCATGGCGGCGAAGCAGCCGAGCGCCTGCGCGATCGATGCCTCAGCCTGAAGCGCTGCGCCGAGCATCTCGGCAGCCGCCAGACCCGTCTCTGGGTCGTGGCTCCCGGCGCGACGCGCGACCGCGGTGGCTATCACGTGGCGATCGAGGCGGGCCTGTGGGCCTTCAGCCGCACGCTCGCCAACGAGACCGCCACGCTCGACGTGCGCCGTGTCGACCTCTCGCAGTCTCTCACCACCGAGCAGGCGTCTCAGCGCCTTTGCGGTCTCATCCTGTCCGGCACGCCGGAGACGGAGATCGTGCTCGACGAGGACGGTACCCGGGTGGTGCGCTTCCATCCCGGTCTGCTGGCCCGCCGCGTCGGCGCAGGTGCCGAGGCGGCTCCCGCGGCACGGCTGGAGCGCAGCAATGCCGGTGGCCTCAACGAGATGGAATGGGGCCCAGCCGAGCGAGCCGCTCCTGCCTCGGGTGAGGTCGAGATCGCGGTTGAGGCCACCGGCCTCAACTTCCGCGACGTGCTCTGGGCGCTCAATATGCTCCCGGAGGAGATCCTGGAGGACGGCTTTGCCGGTCCGCGACTCGGTCTCGAAGTCGCCGGTCGTGTCGTCTCGGTGGGTGCCGGCGTGACCGACTTCGCGGTGGGCGATGCAGTCGTCGCCTTCGCGAAATCAGGCTTCGCCACGCATATCGTCGTGCCGGAGATGGTCGTCGCGCCGATGCCCCTCGGCATGAGCCCGGCAGCTGCCGCGACGATCCCAGTCGCCTTCCTCACGGCCTATTACGGCCTCGTTTCCTGCGCGCGGCTTCGCAAGGGTGAGTGGGTGCTCGTCCACGGTGGCGCAGGCGGCGTCGGCCTGGCGGCGCTTCAGGTCGCCAAATGGAAGGGCGCCCGCGTCATCGCCACGGCCGGCTCGCGCGAGAAGCGTGCACTGGTTGAGGCGCTCGGGGCCGAGCACGTGCTCGACTCGCGCTCTCTGGCCTTCGTCGACGACGTCCGCCGCATCACCGGCAACGGCGTCGACGTGGTGCTCAACTCGCTGTTCGGTGAGATGATGGAGCGCTCGCTCAACGTGCTGAAGCCGTTCGGCCGCTTCGTCGAATTGGGCAAGCGCGACTACGTCGCCAACACCCATATCGGCCTGCGCCCGTTCCGCCGGAACCTGTCCTATTACGGCGTCGATCTTGACCAGGTGCTCCAGCACCAGGGCGAAGACGGTGCGCGCATGTTCCGTGAGGTCATCGCGCTGTTCTCGGAAAGCGGCCTCAAGCCGCTTCCGTATCAGCCCTTCACCTCGGACGAGGTCTCTGACGCCTTCCGGCTGATGCAGCAATCGGGGCATGTCGGAAAGATCGTCATCACGCCGCCGAAGGCGGGCAGCGTGGCCCGTGCCCGCAAGGCGCCGTTCGCGGTGTCGGACCAGGGCGTCCACCTGATCACCGGCGGTCTCGGCGGGTTCGGCATCGAGGCAGCACGCTGGCTGGCCGATCGCGGCGCCCGGCACCTGCTGCTCGTCGGTCGTTCGGCCAAGCCCAATGATGAGGGCCGGGCCGTCATCGCCGAGCTGAAGGCCAAGGGCGTCGCCGTCGAGGTGAAATCCTGCGATCTCACCGACCGCAAGGCAGTCGAGGCGCTGCTCGGCGGCATCGACAAGGCCGGCAAGACGCTTGCCGGCGTGATCCACGGTGCGATGGTCCTGCAGGACGGCTTGATCTCCAACCTGGAACCGGAGGCCCTGGAGGCCGTGATCCGCCCGAAGGTCATCGGCGCCCAACTGCTCGATGCGGCGACACGCGAGCGCCGGCTCGACTACTTCGTGCTGTTCTCTTCGGCGACCACCTTCATCGGCAATCCTGGACAGGGTGCCTACGTTGCCGCCAACGGCTTCATGGAGGGGCTGGCCCGCCAGCGCCGCCGGCTCGGCCTGCCGGGCCTCGCGGTGGCGTGGGGGGCGATCGGCGACGTCGGCGTGCTAGCCCGCAACAAGGCGGTGATGGAGACGCTGGCTGGCCGCGTCGGCGTCACCCCGATGGATGCCCGCCACTGTCTCGACCTGATGGCCGAGGCGCTCGGCGCGCAGGGGCCGGCTCCCGACGAGGCCGTGGTCGCCATCGCGGCGATGCATTGGGGCAAGGCGCGCGAGCGTCTCGCGACCCTGCGCTCGCCGAGCTATGGCGATCTCGGTTCCGATCAGCAGGCCGAGGCGGGCACCGTCGCGGCCATCGACATCGCCGCCCTCCTCAAGCGCAACGACGTCGATACGGTCCGCAAGACCGTCGCCGACGCCATCGTGGAGGACATTGCCCGCATCCTGCGCCTGCCGAAGGACGACATCAGCCGCACCCGACAACTTTCGGAGATCGGCCTCGATTCGCTCATGGGCGTCGAGCTCGGCGCGAGCCTGCAGGAGCGCTTCGCCCTCGACGCGCCGCCGGCCGGAATCTCGTCGGGCCTCACGGTGAACGAACTCGCGGACACGCTGATTCAGGCCGTCGCGACCCCGGTCGACGAGAATGCGGGTGCCTCGCTGGTGCTCGCTCAGAAGCATCTCGGCGATCTCGACGCCGAGACGCTGACGCCGTTCAAGGACCTCGTCGAGCAGAATACGGCCGAGATCAAAGAGATCCTGTCATGACCCGATCGACACGGCCCGACGAGGAGGGCCGCGCGGCGCTGGCGAGCTTCGTCACGAACCGCCTCGGACGCACTCCCGTGCGCCCAGCACCCGAGCCAGCCGAGACGAAGAGCGATACGCCGGACTCTCCTCAGGATTTCGAGAAGTTGGCCGGGTATCGCGAGCTGAAGCTGCAGCGCTCCGCAGCTGACCTGATCGGCGTCGCCAACCCGTTCTTCCGTGTGCACGAGACTCGTGCCGGCGCGACGACGCGGATGGAGGGGAAGACCTGCATCAACTTCTCGTCCTACGACTATCTCGGCCTTAACGGTCACCCCGCCGTGAGCGGGGCCGCGCGCAAAGCGATCGAGGCCTACGGCACTTCCGCCTCTGCCAGCCGGATCGTGGCGGGCGAACGCCCGGGTCACGGCAAGCTGGAAAAGGCGCTCGCCGCCCATTATGGCACCGAGGCCTGCGTGGTGATGGTCAGCGGCCACGCAACCAACGTCACCGCGATCGGCGCTATCCTCGAACCTGCCGACGTGATCTTCCACGACGCGCTGATTCACAACAGCGTGGTGACCGGCGCGCAGCTCTCGGGGGCGCAGCGGCGCTCCTTCTCGCATAACGATCCGACGGCTCTTGAAAAGCTGCTGGAGGCTACCCGTCACGAGCACCGCCGGGCGCTGATCGTGGTCGAAGGCCTCTACAGCATGGACGGCGACGCGCCGGACCTCGCGGCCTTCGTCGAGCTGAAGCGCCGCTACGATTGCTGGCTGATGGTCGACGACGCCCACGGGCTCGGCGTGCTGGGCCGGACTGGCGCTGGCCTGCACGAGCATTGCGGCGTCGATGCCGACGACGTCGACATCTGGATGGGCACGCTCTCCAAGACGCTCTCGTCCTGCGGCGGCTACATCGCCGGGCCGGCGGTTCTGATCGAGTACCTGAAATGCACTGCCGGCGGCTTCGTCTACAGCGTCGGGCTTTCCCCGCCGCTGGCGGCCGCGAGCGACGCGGCACTGGCCGTGATGCTCGCCGAGCCAGAGCGGGTCGAGCGCCTGCGGCGCAATGGCAACCAGTTTCTTGCACTCGCGAAAAAGGCGGGCCTCAATACGGGGACCAGCCTCGGTCTCGCGGTGATCCCGGTGATCGTCGGCGATTCGCTGAAGGCCGTGACGTTGTCGAACCGGTTGTACGGGCGGGGCATCAACGTCCAGCCGATCATCCATCCCGCGGTGCCGGAGCGCGCCTCGCGGCTGCGCTTCTTCATCACATCCGAGCACACGGCCGACCAGATCAAGGAGACGGTTTCCGCGATCGCCGAGGAGCTGTCCGCGCTGGAGACCGGGAGCACGCTGATCGAGCAGCTCATGGCGCGCCGCGGGGTCTGAGATCGTTTCCAGTCGAAGATCACTCCAACGAGAAAGGCCCGGACCATGAGGTCCGGGCCTTTCTCGTTTCTCGGTTGATCGCGTGCGGCTCAGATGCCGTAGGCGACTTTGCCGGTGTTGCTCTTCTTGAGGTTGCGAAAGCGCGCCATCGCCCAGAGCGGGAAGAACTTCGGGTAGCCGTGGTAGCGCAGGTAGAACACCCGCGGGAAACCGGTCGCCGTGTAGCGCTCTTCCGACCAGAAGCCATCCGCCCCTTGCGTCCGTGACAGGAAGTTGATGCCACGGGCGACCGCCGGGTCATCGACTTCGCCCGCCGCCATCAGCGCGAGCAACGCCCAGGCCGTCTGGGAGGCGGTGGATTTGCCGGGCTCGAATTCGGGATTGATCTTGTAGCTCAGCGCGTCCTCGCCCCAGCCGCCATCCGGGTTCTGGATGCGGATCAGCCAGGCTGCGGCCTTCTTGACCTGCGGATGGCTCCGATCGACGCCTGCCGCGTTCAGCGCGCAGAGCACCGACCAGGTGCCGTAGATGAAGTTCATGCCCCAGCGGCCGTACCAGCTGCCGTCGGTCTCCTGATCGTTGAGCAGGTAGGTCACGCCGCGATCGAGCGCCCGGCTCGTCTCGCGGGTCTCGCCGAGCTGGGAGAGCATCGAAACGACACGCGCGGTCACGTCCGCCGTCGGTGGGTCGAGCAGCGCGCCGTGATCCGAGAACGGGATGTGGTTCAGGTAGTGATGATTGTTGTCGGCATCGAAGGCCGCCCAACCGCCATCTGCGCTCTGTAGGCCCTCGACCCATTCGCGGGCGCGGGCGATCGAGGCCGAATAGTCGGGCATGTCGCTGACGAGTCCGTGCTGGCGCATGGCGCGATCCATCGCCATCACCACCACGGCAGTGTCGTCGAGATCCGGATAGTGCGGGTTCGCGTACTGGAAGGCCCAGCCGCCGGGGCGCACGTCGGGCTTGGCTGCTGCCCAGTCGCCCTTGATGTCGAGCACCTGGAGGGGCTTCAGCCAGTCGAGCCCGTCCCTCGCCGTGGCCTCGGCCTGCGCGCCACCGGCTTCGAGCAGGGCGTGGCCAGACAGGGCCGTATCCCAGACCGGCGAGACGCAGGGCTGGACATAGGCCTCGTCCTCCTTCTCGACGACGAGCTTCTCGATGGCCTCGCAGGCGATCTTCACCTGCGGATGGTCCTTCGGATAGCCGAGCACGTCGTACATCAGCACCGAGTTGACCATGGCGGGGTAGATCGCGCCGAGGCCGTCCTCGCCGTTGAGGCGTTCGCTGACCCAGGCCACGGCCTTGTCGATGGCGCGCTGGCGCGGCGTCTTTGGGAAGTAGTCCTGGGTCTTCTGCAGCACGCGATCGATGGCGCCGAAGATTGGCGTCCACGGCCAGGCGGCATGGGGCGAACCCGGCCAGTGGCGCACGGAGGCCGGCGGTGTCACGAAGAGTTCCTGCACACCAATTCCACGGGGGTTCTTCGCCAGCGGCTTCTTCGCCTGCAGGACGAACAGCGGCACCATCACGGTGCGGGCCCAGTAGGAGACCTTGTCGAGGTGGAACGGGAACCACTTCGGCAGGTGCATGATCTCGACGGGCATAACCGGCACCGCCGTCCAAGGTACCTCGCCGTAGAGCGCGAGCATGAACCGGGTGAAGACGTTGGCATTACTGGCGCCGCCGCGGCTGAGGATTGCCGCGCGCGCCTTGCGCATGTGCGGAGCCTCGATGTCGTCGCCAACCATCTTGAGCGCAAAATACGCCTTCACGCTTGCGCTCATGTCAAAGGCGCCGTCATGCACAAGCGACCAGCCGCCATGTTGCGGCGACTGGGTGCGGCGCAGATAGGCTCCGATCTTCTGCTCCAGGCCGGGCCGGACTTCGGTATCGCGGAACTGGTGGAACAGGATGTACTCGGAGGGGATGGTCGCATCGGCTTCGAGCTCGAAGCAGATATGGCCGTCACTCTGAGACAGGTTCGACAGGGCGCGGGTCGCGGCCTGGATGCCACGCTCGACCGTTTCGAGCGACACGTCCTGCGTCCGTGCGCGCTGCAGCGATTCGACCTTCGAGTCGATCCTGTCGACAGCAGCCTCTCGCATCGATCCGGTCTCCGAAGTCCTCATGCTCGTCGTCATGCGTCAAGCAGCCCCAACGTGCCTGTGTCCGATCGCACGCGCCGAAACGGACAAGCTTGTCCGACCATTAAGCGCGAGCACGGCATTTTTTCCCGAGCGGATCGCACCCTCGATGGTCGAGGGCAGTCCGGTCGCCGTCCAATCGCCAGCCAGCACGAGATTGTCGTAAGTGGTCGCCGGACCAGGACGACGCGCAGCCTCAGCGGGCGTCGCCGCGAAGGTCGCTCGCTTCTCCTTGACGATCTGCCAGCTAGGCAATTCCCGTGCAAGTCCGTGCAGATCCGCGATCTCGCGCCAGATCTGGCGGGCGAGATCTTCGCGGGGCACGTCGAGCAGATGATCCGCGCCGCTGATCGTCACCGAGAAGCGGTCGGGATATGCGAAGAGCCATTCGGTCAAGCCGCCGACGATGCCGAGCAGAAGCGGGCTGCCGGGCGGCGGCACGGCCACGAAATGCGCGTTGACGATCGAACGGTGATCCTGCGGCGTGGGCAGGCCGGGCATGAGATCGGCGGCGACCCAGGGCGGCACGGCCAACACCACGGCATCGCCCGGGCCGATCTCAGTCGGCTCGTCGGTGAAGTCGAGGCGGGTGATGTGGCCGCCGCGCATTTCCAGACCGCGCAGGCGCCGGCCGAAACGGATCTCGGCGCCGCGCCGCGAGAGATAGGAGAGCGCCGGGTCGACGAAGGCTGTCGAGAGGCCGTCCACGGCAACCAGCGGGCGGCAGGCCTGGCCGCCGGCGCCGAGGGTCTCGCGCAGGATCGTCGCGGCGAGGCCAACATCGCTTTCGCGTGGGTCGGTGTTGAGAGCGGCAAGCAGGACAGGGTGCCAAAGTCGCTCATAGAGCAGACCTTCGCAGGCAATCGTCTCGCCGATCGTGCCGGCCTGTCCGGGTTTCTTGCCGGAGGCAGCGAGCATTAGTGTCAAAGGGGCGAGGTAGTCCCGCGGCCGGCTGCCCGGCACGCGACGCGAGGAGGCGAGCACCCACCAGGGCAGGCGTCCGGCATTGGGTCGCAGCGTCCAGCGCTCGCCATTGCGTAGATCCGCGAAATCGAAGGTGGCCTCGTCCGGACCCTGCAGGGCGTTGGCCGGCGCGCCGATGGTCTTCAGGAAGGCGAGGGCCGAACGGTTGCCCGACAGCAGCAGGTGGTTGCCGTTGTCGATGGTCAGGCCGAGGGACGGGTCGAAATACGAGCGGCAGCGGCCGCCGGCATGCTTGGCCGCCTCGTGCAGCACCACGCGCCGGCCGCCCTCGGCGAGACCGACCGCAGCCGCGAGGCCGGCGAGCCCGGCGCCGACGACGTGAACGGTGCCGCCCATCAGACGATCCCGTGCCTCAGGGCGACGGCGAGGAGCGCCAGCTTGCCCGGCTTCACGCGCTCGCGCGGCGCGGCCCAGCCGCGCTTGATCACCGCTTCGAGATAGAGACGGTAGGCGGCCGCCATCAGCCGCGCGGCCTTGGTCGGCGCCCGCGGATTGCGGCGGATGATTTCCCAGGTGGCGCGATAATGCGCCTCGGCCTCGGCCGCGACGCCTGCGCAGACCTCGGCGAGCCGGGGATGGGCGAGCGCGCTTTGGGGCGTCGGATCCTGCAGGCCGACGGCCTGGAATTTCTCCAGCGGCAGGTAGAGCCGACCGCGTTCGGCATCCTCGTCAATGTCGCGCAGGATGTTGGTCAGCTGGAGCGCCCTGCCCTGGTGCCAGGCGAGCTTGATGCCGTCCTCCTCCGCCATGCCGAAGATCCGCACGGAGAGCCGGCCGACGGCGCTGGCGACGCGATCGCAATAGAGGTCGAGCTTGTCCTCGCTCGGGGCAACGATGTCCTCGACGGCATCCATCGCCATGCCGTCGATGACGTCCTGGAAGTCCTGGCGCTTCAGGCCGTACTGCTTGACCGGGCTGACGAGCGGCTGCACGCGAGCGGGCGGCTTGCCGGCATAGAGCGCATCGATATCCGCGCGCCAACGGTCGAGTTCGGCCGCCCGAACCTCGCGGGCACCCCCATCGTCGGCAACGTCGTCCACGGCGCGGCAGAAGGCATAGACGGCATACATTGCGTCCCGCCGCTCAGCCGGCAGAAGCCGCATCGCCGTATAGAACGACGAGCCGGCAGCCGGTAGGTTTTGGGCGTCGCTGCCCGGTGCGTCGACGGAGTTCGCGGTGGCGCTCATCGTCTGGCCTCCACCGTGGTCATACCGTTGGATTTGCTGCGGAATGGCCTGCGGACCAACGTCGAAACGATGCCGCCGAGTGCGGTCATCGCAAAGCCGGTCTTGCTGTGGTGTACCTTCTGCGAGAGCGGGTCGCGCGTCAGCAGCCCGCGCGTCAACACGACAGCGAGACGGTGGATCGCCGCGATCTCGAGACTGAGCCGGAGGTCGTCGATCAGGCCCGGCAGCGGAGCGCCCTCCTCCAGCAGGTCGAGCGTGCGCTGCGCCAGCTCGCGGATCGCCGCGAGGAGCTGCGGCGAGGCGGTGGCCGCACCGAGCATCGCGACGTCCGCCCCGTGCTTCCGCAGGGTCTCCTCGGGGAGATAGACGCGGTCGAGATTGCGAAAATCCTTGCCGCAATCCTGGAGGTGGTTGAGCACCTGCAGCGCCGCGCAGATCGCGTCCGAGGTCTTCCAGACCCGCGCCGGGTCCTCGCCGTGGATGTCGAGCACGAAGCGTCCGACCGGCATGGCCGAGTAGCGGCAGTAATGGATCAACTCGTCCCAGTCGGCGTAGCGGTTCTTCCGCGCGTCCATGCGGAAGGCGTCGAGGAGTTCGAGCGCGTGGGTGGGTTGCTGATTGTGTACCGCCAACTCGCGCTTGAGCGGCTCGGCCTCCGGATCGGACGGTCCCTCGCCGGTCAGCGAATCCGCGAGCGCGTCAAGCATCGCGATTTTTTGCTCGGGCGACAGCTCGGCATGGTCGGCAATGTCGTCGCCGGCACGGACGTAATTGTAGAAGGCCAGGATCGCCCCGCGATACCGCGGATGGATCAGGTGGGACGCGACGGGAAAGTTCTCGTCCTTGTGGCCCTTGCCCGAGCGCGTCTCGGTGGCCGTGGTCGGGGCGGCGCTCATCGCGAGCCCTTCATGTAGCCGGCCTGCCGGAACCACTCGATCGCGCCTGACAGGCCCTCGCGATAGGGACGAGAGGTGTAGCCGAGCTCGGCCCGCGCCTTCGCGTCCGAGAAGAACATCTTGTACTTCGACATGCGCACGCCATCGATCGTGGCGAGCGGCGCCTTGCCGGTCACCCGCGCGACCTGCTCGGAGATGAAGGCGATCGGGTAGATCACGGCGTAGGGCAGTTTCGTGATCGGGGGCTTGCGGCCGACCATGCCGGCGATGTCGGCGAGCATCTGCGCGAGCATCACGTCCTCGCCGCCGAGGATGTAGCGCTCGCCGACGCGGCCCTTGTTCAGCGCCAGCAGATGGCCTGCGGCAATGTCGTCGACATGGGCGAGGTTGAGGCCGGTATCGACGAACGCCGGGATTTTTCCTTGCGCCGCATCGAGGATGATCCGGCCTGTCGGTGTCGGCTTGACGTCACGCGGGCCGATTGGGGTCGACGGGTTGACGATGACGGCGGGCAGGCCCTCGCGGTCGACCATCTCCTCGACCACACGCTCGGCCACGACCTTGCTGCGCTTGTAGGCGCCGATGGCGGTCTCGGGTGTCAGCGGCCGGGTCTCATCGGCGGGCGTGCCGTCGAGATGCGGTTTGATGGTGGCGACGCTCGACGTATAGACGACCCGCTCGACACCGGCCTTCAGCGCCTCCTCCATCAGGATGCGCGTGCCGTCGCGATTGGTGCGAACGATCTCTTCCATGTCCGGCGCCCAGAGCCGGTAATCGGCCGCGGCGTGGATCAGGTAGCGCTGGCCGCGCATCGCCGAGGTCACGGCGGTGCGGTCGCGCATGTCGGCCTCAACGATCTCGACGTCGGACCAGGTCAGGTTGGTTCGGGGCGAGGAGGCGCGCACCGTGATGCGTACCCGGAATCCGGCCGCGCGAAACACGTCGACGAGGGCGGCCCCGAGGAAGCCGCTGGCGCCGGTGATCAGCACGGGCCCCCGTTCGAATGGGCCGCTTGAGGTCGGCTCTGTCATGTCTCTCGCGTCGACCATGAGGAAAACGCCCGGACCGAGCCGATCCAGGCGTTCACGAAGCGCGGGGCGCTTGTCTCACCGATAATGCGGCGCAGCAAGCTTAGGCGAGGCGCAGGTGGCCTGCGCGGCTGTCCTGTTGTGGCAGTGCGCCCTTCACCGTTGCGATGATGCCCTCGGCATCGAGGCCGGCCTGGGCGTACATCTTCTCGGGCTTGTCGTGATCCTGGAAGCTGTCGGGCAGCGTCATGGTGCGGACCCGGACATTGCCCGCATCGAGCGCGCCCTTGGCCGACAGGAGATGCAGCACCATCGCCCCGAAGCCGCCGGTCGAGCCCTCCTCGACCGTCACCAGAACCTCGTGAGATTGGGCCAGATCGAGGATCAGGTCCTCGTCGAGCGGCTTGGCGAAGCGCGCATCCGCCACGGTGACGGCGATGCCGGCCTTCTCCAGTTCCTCGGCCGCCTTCAGCGCTTCCGCCAGACGCGTGCCGAGGGTCAGCAGGGCGACGCGGGCATTGGCGGGACGACGGATCACCCGGCCGCGGCCGATGGCCAGGACCTCGCCCTGCTCCGGCAGCTCGATGCCGACACCCTCGCCACGCGGATA
Source organism: Methylobacterium sp. C25 (assembly GCF_021352225.1). GTDB lineage: Bacteria > Pseudomonadota > Alphaproteobacteria > Rhizobiales > Beijerinckiaceae > Methylobacterium. The sequence continues at coordinate 103,126 of NZ_JAAUVI010000014.1, forward strand.
GCGCAGCGCGATCGGGCCGGTATCGTGCGCGTGGCAGGTCGCCACCATGTGCACGAGCTCGGCCTCGTCGGCGGCCGCCATCACCACGAAGTTCGGCAGGCAGCAGAGATAGGCGAGATCGAAGGCACCGGCATGGGTGGCGCCGTCCGCGCCCACCAGTCCGGCGCGGTCCATGGCGAAGCGGACCGGCAGGTTCTGGATCGCCACGTCGTGCACGACCTGGTCGTAGCCGCGCTGCAGGAAGGTCGAGTAGATCGCCACGAACGGCTTGTAGCCCTCGGTGGCGAGACCCGCGGCAAACGTCACCGCATGCTGCTCGGCGATGCCGACGTCGAAGGTCTTGTCCGGGTGCGCCTTGCCGAACAGGTCGATGCCGGTGCCGCCGGGCATCGCCGCGGTGATCGCCACCACCTTCGGATCGCTATCGGCCGCCTTGATCAGGCTCTGGCCGAAGACCGCCGTATAGCTC
>NZ_JAAUVI010000015.1 GCF_021352225.1 Methylobacterium sp. C25
GCAGGCAGCTGAAGCCACGCGCAAGGCTGCAGCGCAGGGCGCCCTCTATGCCGCACTGGCCTTGCTAATTGGTGCAGCCGCCGCGTTCTTCAGCGGTCGCGCTGGGGCAGTAAACCCCACCCTCACGTCCACGCCCGGCGCGGTCCGGCGCAGCTGAGTGAGACAGCGAGCAGAGTGGCGGCCAGCCACTCTGCTCATGCCGTGCGACCCTCACTGGAGAGCAGGACGGTTATCAATCCGAAACTCACGGCGGAGCGCATCGGGTCAGGTCTGCGTCCTTGGGCCTGGGTCGCCTATCACCACGACGGTGAATAGTGGGATGGGTCCAGAGCGATGTTCTCGTCGCGCGAAGCGGCGCTCCGCATCGGGACTCAGATTCTGGTCTGGAAAACTCGTGTGACCAGGCGCGTGACTCTGCACTGACAGGATCAGCTCGGATAGCTCGCCTGGCTTGTTGCGCGCTTGGCGGCGGTTCGCGCCTTTTCGTCAGCTTCGTCCAGGGCGCGATCGGCGGGTTCTCGCGCTTCATCGACAATACCGGACCTCGGCGGTCCGCTGGGGCGCACAACATCGTCATCGCCTGGGTGGTCACGCTTCCTGCGGCGGCTGCGATCTCCGCAAGCTGCTATGCCTTCACATGGCTGCTCTCGGCCGGCTTTAGGATCTCGGTACCGGCCGAGCCGTCGAGCCAAGCGTCGATCTGCTTGCCGTCGAGGATCACCGGCATGCGGTCGTGATACGGCCCCATCCAATCCGATGGCTCTGTGACGACCATCGTGCAGGACAGCATTTCCTCGCCCTCGGGATCGCGCCAACGGTCCCACAGGCCCGCGATCACCAATACGGGCGCATCGTCGGCGGCCGTGAAGAGATGGGGCTGCTTGTCACCCTTCTCGCCGGTCCATTCGTAGAAGCCGCTCGCGGGAATGATGCAGCGCCGCTTCTTGAAGGCGTCGCGGAACATGGGCTTCTCGGCCACAGTCTCGGCGCGGGCGTTGAACGTCGCCGGCACGCTCTTTAGCGGCTTCTTCCACCACATTGGAACGAGCACCCAGCGCATCGGAACGATCTCGCGTCCCTCCTCGCCGTGGCGGACCGCCTCGACAGTCGTGGTCGGCGCGATGTTGTAGCGGGCGCCCAGGTTTCCGCGCGGGCCGATGATGCTCATCGCCTCATGGACCTGTGCCCAGGTGGGATATTGGGTGAAGCGTCCGGAAATTGGGGCAGTCTGCGCCTGCGAGTTTGTCATGGCCATGGATCATCGGCCAACCGTCCACGGTTGGATGGCCTAAGGAGAGCCCCATGTCCGCGACCACGATCACCCTGACGCCGGAAATCAGCGAGGCGATCGACCGCTTCATCGCCGGGCAAGACCCGAAGCCGAGCCGAGACGAGGCCGTCACCGCGGCGCTCGGCGACTGGCTATCTCAACAAGGCGCAATGCCGTTCGTCGACTGCCCTCCCGAGGTCGAAGCAAAGGGCGAGTGCGAGTGACGCAAGGCTGTCTCTGCTGGCAGCATACCTGGCCCGAGGAAGGTCCGGATTTCATCCTGCAGCGAGAACGCTCTGGGGGGGCGGAGACCATCAGCCGTGTCATGCTTCACCGACCGGTCGATGCAAACGTCGACTATTGGATGTGGACTTTGACGTCTCGGGCTGGAGCCGTCGGGATCGAGAAGCCGATTTTTGAGATGTCAGGATCGCTTGTGACGCAGCGCGGCGCGCGAGATGCTCTAGATGTCGCCTGGCGCCAGGAAGAGGCTTTTCGGCGGGAGGTGCAAAATCATCCAGCCTATCCGGGCCTGTCTTCGTATGCTCGTGACTCCATCGTCAACGGACAACCGTCGGCGGCGAAGTGGGAACAGGAGTTAGGGGACCGACATCGCGGGCTCTCGCTAAGCTTGCCGCGACGGCAGCGGCGCGGGTTTCGGCACCGCCGGAGCCTCTGTGATGTTGAAATCGATCCGGAACAACACGAGGTCGGCGTCGTCGGTCACTTCGAGACGCCATTCCTCCCCGAGCTTCACTTCCCGGCCCTCCTCACTGATCAACTCACCCGCCACGCGAAGCGCCATTCTGCGAGCAGCAGCGTAGTCGGGCAACTCGGTGCCGTTCGGATCACGCGCGGTGAACCCATCATAGATGTGGAAATGAAACCGAGGCACGCATCGCTCGTCGTTCATAAGGCGACGGCGAAGAATGCCCTCAGTCGCCGACGCCCGAACTTGCCGGCCAGCGATTGTTTTCAATAGCGAAAAAGCTCTGAGGTTCCTGGGTGTTATCGGTGCATAGCGCGAACATGTCTCTGGGCTCCCTTCGCGCCCGTTGCGCTAGAAAAATCCGTGCAGCAGACAGCGCTCCAGGCGATGGCCGCAGCCCAAACGACAGTCACACCAGCTGGTGCGGCCAACAGAATACCGATCGACAAAGAATTCACTCGTTGCCGCCGGAGCTCACAGTGCGCATCATTTGGACATAGCGTCCGATGCTGCCGACGAACATCAGCAACGCTCCGCACGGTGGGGGTCGAGAAGCGCATGAAAAAGCCCGCCGCGGCGAGCCGGGCGGGTTGAAGCCGTTGATGGACAAAATGTTAGTTCGAGTTGCCGCCACCACCTCCACTACCCTGAGGCACCGCCCGTTCGGGCTGGTTTGCGTTACCAGCCGCCGCTGAGTCTGATTGGAAAGTATCTGCTCCCGTAGAACCGCGCGGTACAGTCACATCGACCTCGCCCCCTGTATTATTTTGTCCACCGATGTTCGCACCAGTGGTCGAAGGAGAATTTGATCCGATCGGCGGATGTCCTAGGGGAAGCGTGGATTGTGCCATAACGGGCGATGCGAACGCAACGACGCCCGCTAGAGCAAGGCTGAACTTGGTCATGTAAATCCTGACAGATAGTGAGCATGTAGAACCATCGGCAGCCGCCAAATATCCCTGAACTTTTCGGGCATTGTGCCGCGGCTCGGCTTGGCACACCAAATGCTCAACTCGATTTCCATTGAGATGGGCTAAACGCGCAATTCGGCGCTGGCCGCGTCATCATTCAGGCCGATTCCTAGATCTTGAAGCGCGGATAGCAAAAAGCTTCAGAAAGGGATCGTCGCCAGGAGGCCCACGTGGCCATCGTCTGCTCGCGCGGCGCGATGATGCGATGGCGCCTTGGAGGGATCAGGAGCCGGCCTCCAGCGGCGTTGCGCGGCGGGTTACATCCCCGCACGGGCGATCCGTTCCGCTGGATCGAACAGGCCATGGACAACTGCCTCGCGCTGACCCGGGGCGCGGCGATGCCGCCTATCGAAGGCGCCCCGGGCAGTCTAAAGGCTTCGAACGAGTACAAGGATAAGCTGATGACGATGGACGGCGCCGAGGTCCTGGCCGGGGCAGTCACCCGGGGCGAGACCGCGATTCTGGACGCTTGGCTCGCGGGCCTGCGCGCCGGTGCCTCGCGCGAAGTGGCGCGGAGTCATCCCGGCCCGGACTGTAAAATGGTCCTCGGCCGGGCGGGCGGTTACCCAACGCCGCACCTCCTGCAGGGCAGGTCGGCCGTTCAAAACGGCCCCTTTAGCGGCTGAACTACATCTGCCGCCGCTCCGCTTGAACAACATAACGAACTGGGACGCGACCCACCGTGCGACCTTGGCGTCCAGATCCACTTCTACAAGCGCCAGGGCGAAGAGGAATGCGCCGCTTTAAATCGAGCCATAGCATTGAGAGCGCCCGGCGAGGCCGCCGAGCCCCGCCATTCCATCATTGGCTTGCCAGAGCCTATGTCCGTTTCAGAGCAGGTATTCGACATGTCGGAACGACCGGGTTGGGCGCGATTCGGCCCGGTGGCATGAAGGCCCCTCGACGTCGGCATCGAGGGTGTTCTTCGACTTCCGGCGCGATGCTCACCAGAAAATGGAGATCGAGTCGGTCACGGTCGGCGATGGGCTGATGTCAAAAGGGCATTCAGCGCCGTACCAGCACCGGCCCGTCCATGCCTGGCCAGTCGGAGTAGCCGGTCGCACCGCCGCCGTACCAATATTGCTTGGGCGCCTCGGCTAATGGTGCCCTGCTCGCCAGCCGCCCGACTAGGTCGGGGTTCGCGAGGTAAGGGCGGCCGAAGCTGAACAGATCGGCGCGGCCCTCGGCCAGTTCCTTCTCAGCGACATCCAGGGTGTTCTGGTTGTTGCCGATATAGGCGCCCTCGAACCGGCGACGCAGGTCAAGGAAGTCGACGCCTTCCGGCACGTCGCGGGTCTGCTGGGTCACGCCTTCGATCGTGTGGATGTACAGCAGACCGTAGGCGTTGAGTGCGTCGACATAGGCGCCGAAAGTCTCGTGCGTGGTCGAATCGAGCGGGGTCTCGCCAGGTTGCGTGGTGGCGGGCGAGAGGCGGATGCCGACGCGGTTACCGCCGCCCCAGGCCTCGGTGACGGCCTCGACCACCGCTAGCGGGAAGCGCAGGCGGTTCTCGATCGAGCCGCCGTACCGATCGGTGCGCTTGTTGGTGGAATCGCGGACGAACTGCTCCAGCAGGTAGTTGTTGGCGGAATGAATTTCGACGCCGTCGAAGCCGGCGCGCTTGGCGTTCTCGGCGGCGCGGCGATAATGCTCGACGATACCGGGGATCTCGTCGGTCTCGAGCGCGCGCGGCGTGACGTGCTCCTTCATGCCGCCTTCGGTGAAAGCGCTGCCCGTCGGTTTGATCGCCGAAGCCGAGACCGGGAGCTGACCGTCAGGCTGAACGTCCGGGTGCGAAATGCGGCCGGTATGCCAGAGTTGCAGGAAGATCCGGCCATCGTTGGCGTGAACCGTCGATGTGATCTTCTGCCAGCTTTCGACCTGCGCTTCGGTCCAGATGCCGGGGGTGTATGCGTAACCGACGGCCTGAGGGGAGATGTTGGTCGCCTCCGAGATGATCAGGCCGGCATTCGATCGTTGGCCGTAATAATCCTGGGCGAAATCCGGTGGCACGCCCTGCGTCGACGAGCGGCTGCGCGTCAGCGGCGCCATTACAATGCGGTTCTTAAGTTCCAGGTCACCGATCGTGACGGGCTGGAGGATCGGGCTCGTTGTCATGGTTCCTCGGATCGTGGTGAGCGGAAAGCGGGTCTTTGCCGGTCCGCTCCCCTGCGGCGGATACGTCACAGAGCGGATGTCGCGAACCCGTCCGTTCACGGGCCCCCTGGGCCATTCGAAGCGGGGATCAAGCTACTCATGTTCTGATCGATCACACTGATCCGCACCCGGTGCCAACAGGTGCAAAGGTAACCTTTGTGATTCCAGGTGTCGGTCGGCAGCGCGGGTTGCGTCTGGCCGGCCATGTCCCAAGCGCGAACGGCGAGCTCATGCTCGCCTGGAGCCAGATAGAGTTCTACGCTCCAGAACGTCCAGGCGAATGGCGCATCCTGTTCGTGCTCCAGATCAGCCTGCGTCCAGGACCGGCCGCCATTCCCGGAAACATCGACGCGCACGATGGCTCTGTCGCCACTTACTGCGTAGCCACGAACCCGGTTCCGTCCGGCCTTAAGGGTGGCTCCGCGTTCGGGATCACAGATCGCGGCGTTGAGCGGCATCGTGTCGATGGTATGCCCCTTGGTCGGGTCCGCCGTCTCTGCGGTCACGCCGGGCGGGAACAGCTTGTAATCCTCGGCCTGAATTGGGTTGTCGGACGGGTGGTCCTGCACGGTGAGGCGCCGGAGCCATTTCGGACTGCGAACGCCGGCGAAGCCAGGCACGACCGCGCGGACTGGGTAGCCGTGCTCGGGGAGCAGGGGCTCGCCGTTCATGGCGTAGGCGAGCAAGGTTTCGGGCGCCATTGCCTTGCGGAGTGGGATCGATGCTCCATACGGGCGTCCTTCCACCATGTCATGGCTCTCGAAGGCCACGTGGAGATCCGCACCATCCGCAACACCCGCCTCGCGCAGGATGTCTCCGAGCCGGACTCCGGTCCAAGCGGCCGTCGCGATAGCACCGGCATCCCATGGATCGCCCGATACCGGGGCAACCGCGCGCATGTCGGCGCGACGATTGCCCGCACATTGCATTGTTGCCGTGACCACAGCTTCCGGGAAACGGGTCTGCAGGTCGTGCAGCGAAAGTTCCAGCCTGACACCAGCTCCGCCAAAAATGGCAATGCGCCAGGTTTCTAAGTCGAGGTCCGGAAGATCGCCGTGCGAGCGGACATAGAAGTTCTCCGCCGAAGTCCGGTAGGAGGCGCGCAGTCGACCCAGAGGCGGTTCGGCATTGTAGGGCTGATCGCCGTGGACGATCAGGCGAGCCTTTCGCTCGGATAGGCTCGACATCGAGGCTCCCGTTCGGGTGAGGACATGAGTGAACGCGCCGACGGCGGTAAAGCTCAATCGCCAGTCCAGGGACTACCACGGCGAAACTGCCGGACGGCCGACGAACGGCTGCTCTGGATAAGCGCCCGTGCTGGGCCAGGCGGCTAGTTTGGGTCGAAAGCAGCGTATCAGCTTCGCCGCCCCCGTCTGCTCGAAATCATTGGGGCTTTCGCCAGTGGTGACGCATAGTACACCATCATGGGAGCCGACCTTCTCGATCGCCTTCTCGTCACGCTCGCGGTGCGGCTGCGCTCGTTCTCCGTTTGCACCATACAGCGCGGATGGCGCCTGGGTTTTAGCCCGTTCGAGGCGATCACCGTCCACTACGTGCTGCGCGGAACCGGAAGCCTTAGGGTCGGGCGAGGCCCGTGGCGATCCTTCGCGCCGCATACCATCATCGTCGTGCCGGCTCGCCACTCGCACAGCCTCGGCGCCGCCGAGGATTGCGTCGGTGAGGTCCGCGCCGAGGATCACTGCGTCCTCCACGGTGACGGCCTGATCTCCTTCACGGCCGGTGACGGGAGCTCCGATGCGCTGTTCGTGTGCGGCCAGATCGCCGACACCCACACCGGTGCGATGGGTCTGTTCGAGCTGTTCCAGGCCCCCGTGGTGGAGACCTTTCCCACCGATCCTGCGTTGCACTACGCCTTCGAGCTCATGCTCGCCGAGGTTGTGAGCCCCAATCTCGCGACACAGGCGATGACGGAGGTGCTGATGAAGCAGTGCCTCATCCTCCTCCTGCGCCGCCAGCTAACGGTGAGCGATTTCACGTCCCCGATCCTGGCGGCCCTGTAGGATCCGAAGCTCGCCCGCGCCGTCCTGGCGGTCCTCGAACAGCCAGGCGCACACTACTCCGTCGAGGGTTTGGCGGCCCTCGCTGGCATGGGCCGGACCAGCTTCGCCGAGGCGTTCGCCGCGGCCTTTGGGCAAGGCCCGATGGAGTTCGTCCAGAGGGTCCGCCTCCGGATCGCCTCCCGTCTCCTTAGCGGCACTGACCTACCGGTTAAGGTCATCGCCGCCAGCGTCGGCTACGCGAGCCGGAGCGCATTCAGCAAGGCGTTCGCGATCGAGTTCGGGACTGCGCCTAGCCATTTCCGCATGGTGGGCGGAATGGACGAAGGCGAACCGGAGCGCATCGAGAGCGAGCCTCCGGACACCGAGCCAATCTGATCCCATCACGACGCCGAGTGGCCCCGTCCCGGTGCTCCAGCGTTCGGATCACGTCCGCGAGCGTTCGACCGGACCAAGGCCGTCGGAACCGTCGAGGTCGGGTGATCTTGGCCACCGAGAGTGGGTGAGGACGAAAGGTGACCGGTCCCCGGTCGTTCCATCGCTCCCGCCCCAGGGAACGATCATGGTCGATGCGCATGACTTCTATCTTCGCTACAGCCCCGACGTCGAAACCGTCGCCGACGACGAGGCCGAGACGGCGAAGGGCCTGATGGAGACGATGCGGTCGGTCAGCGAGAAGACCCTGGCGGACGGTGGCCATGCGATCCGCAGCGTCCACGCCAAGAGCCACGGGTTCCTGGAGGGCGAGCTTCAGGTGGTCTCGGGGCTAGCGCCCATGCTGGCCCAGGGCCTGTTTTCCAAGCCGGCGACCTATCCCGTGATTATGCGGCTCTCGACGATCCCCGGCGACATCCTCGACGACAGCGTCTCGACCCCCCGCGGCCTCGCCGTAAAGATCATCGGTGTCGAGGGCGAGCGACTGGAGGGGTCCGAAGGTGATGTCACCCAGGACCTCGTGTTGGTCAACGGACCCGCCTTCGGCGCGCCGACGCCGAAGGCCTTCCTCGCCACCCTGAAACTGCTCGCGGCCACGACCGACAAGGCAGAGGGTTTTAAGAAGGTCGTCTCGGGCGCCATGCGCGGCCTGCAGGAAATCATCGTCGCGACCACCGGTGGGCCCAACGCCACCGTCGCCACGATGGGCGGCCAGCCCGAGACCAACATCCTCGGCGAGACCTTCTACAGTCAGGTGCCCGTGCGCTTCGGCGACTACGTCGCCAAGCTTTGCGTCGCGCCGGTAGCGCCCGAACTGACAGCCTTGACCGACAAGCCCTTGGCGGAGAACGGAGGCCCAAACGCCATACGGGCGGCGGTCGTCGAGTTCTTCCGTGCGAATGGAGGGCTTTGGGAAGTCAGGGCGCAACTCTGCACCGGCCTCGACGATATGCCGGTCGAGAACGCCGCCACGGTCTGGCCCGAGAGCGAGAGTTCGTACCAGACCGTGGCGCGGATCCGGGTGAAGCCGCAGACGGCCTGGAGCGAGGCCCGATCGAGCGCGGTCGACGACGGCCTGTCGTTCAGCCCCTGGCACGGGCTAGCCGCGCATCGGCCCCTCGGCGGCATCATGCGCTCGCGCAAACAAGCCTACGAAATGGGCAAGCGTTTCCGCGCCGAGCGGAACGGTCATGCCATCGCGGAGCCGCGTGAGGCGGTCAACCTGCCGTAGCGTGCGATAGGGCGCGACGATCTCGGTACGAAATGAGGAACGGCGGGGCTGGCTCGGCAAGCGCCAGCCCGGCCAAGGGTCTTGTACTGATCGCCTTTGGGGTCACCGAATTCTTCGGAAGCCCGCTCGGCATCGAAGCGTCGGATAGGGTTGGCCCGCGGATCTGACAGGCGCTCCCTGCCTGACCAGCTGCGACGGACCAATGTTCGGACTGCGGCCTGAACATTGAAGGACAATGCCGTCATGCTTCTACATTTTGAGCGCCTCGGCACGGGCCGGCCGCTACTGATGGTCCATGGGCTGGGGTCCAATCTCCGAACCTGGGATCCGCTCTTGTCCGCATTTCGCGGCTCGCGCGAACTGATCTTGGTCGACCTGCCGGGACATGGCAGATCGGCCCCGCTCGCGGGTCGGCAGACGATGGAGGCCCATGCGGACGCCCTCGCCAGCTTCGTGCAGTCGCAAGGCCTGACGACAGCGGACCTTGTCGGCAGTTCGGTGGGGGGCCGGCTGGTGCTAGAGCTGGCGCGGCGGGGCATCGGTCGGCATTGCGTGGCGCTTGATCCCGGCGGTTTCTGGCGCGGGTGGGAGACACGCTGGTTTCACTGGACGCTCGCGGCATCAATCCGCCTGGTGCGGTTGCTGCGCCCCCTCCATCCCGGCCTGTCGCGCCACGCCGTCACCCGCACGCTGCTGCTAGCCCAGCTGTCGGCCCGTCCGTGGGTACTGCCACCGCAGCTTGTTGCGGAGGAGTTGCAAAGCCTGGCAGCCACACCAGTGTTCGATGCGATGCTGCTTGGGCTGGCACGCGGGCCGTTGCAGCAGGGCTCGGCAGAGACCCCTGGCCGGGTCACCATAGGCTGGGGCCGCCAAGACCACCTGCTTTTGCCAAGCCAGGCTGCACGCGCCCGGATAGCTTTCCCGTCGGCCCAGCTGCACTGGTTCGAGCGCTGCGGCCACTTCCCGCATTGGGATCAGCCTGTCGAAACGGCGCGCGTGATCCTTGAAACGGTTGGGTAGAATGCACCTTGAAATAACTTGTCGCACACCTGAGCCCGCGGTCTTCCACGGGTCGGTCACGGAACGCCCGCATCAGGGCGAAGGGTCAGGGTCCGCGCTTCAACCCCAGCCGAAGTTGCGCGACGGCTGACAAGCGACCGCTTTGGAGAGGCGCAATCAGCGGTTTCGGCGTCTTGGTTGGGTCGAAAGCAGCCCGGCCATCATGGGTGCAAGCAGTCGGCGAGCGCTACCCGCGCGGTCGAGACGGCCTCTGCCAACCTCAGCTAGACCTACCTAGGCTTTGATGGAGCTCGCCGATCGATATCAAGTGCTTGATAGCTATGAGTTTTCATGGCGACGCAGGCCGAATGGCAAGCGAAGGTCGATGAGATTGTCGCCGAGATTGGGCGATCCCTGTTCGGCGACGGACCCCGCACGGAGGCTCAGCAGAGCGACGCTCTCACGACAGCGGAAGAGGCCATCGAGGAGTGGGAATCGTCCGAGAACGGAGACCTCTCGGCCATATCAAACCCGACGCCCCTCCAGCGACTGCTTGCTGAGCAGCATGAAATCGCCGAGCAGGTTCTAGATCTTCGAGACGGCGAGATCCGCGATAACGATGATGGATTGGACGGCTGAGGCTCCAATTTCACGCGGCTTCGTCGCGGTAAACGCTTCATTGACCACGTGTGCGCAATTGCTCGGATCGCCGGGCTCCAGAGCCGCGATGGGGCGTTCTCCAGGCACCTCCATCCGAAGGCGCCGTACATGCTGATCCTCAACCCACTGACTGGCGAGAACGTCGAGATTGTCGTGCCGCGTCCGCGGGTTTAAGGGCCGATGTGCTGACAGTCCGAGCGACCATGTGAGGGCGGGAGATCGCTCGGACTGTCGCCGTCGGAACGGGCATGAACAGACGGCACGTACTCCTAGGCACCGAATGTTTCCGGACTTCGTCCGAGCGAAAGCAGAGCGCTATAAGGCGGGCCGGGCATTCGTTATGGGGACGACCGCACCCGACCCGCCATCATCCAAGCCAGGTCAGCTAAAAGCCGGATGATAATCGCAACTGTAGGTGTCGGACGTTGCCGAACCGTTGAAATCTCAGCCGGCGGGGTTCATCCGCAGTCCAACCGTGAATTCCCCGACGATCTCGGGACCGCAGATCCGAACGCGAATGCAGCCTCGGACCTTTCGGTTTGGAGAAAGCTCGATGCGTGAGGTCTTGGAAAGACGCTGGAGAGGCTCATTCGCACCGCGATGTAGACATCCGGAAGATCTCGGCAGCGCGCCGAATGCGTGTCCGCTTTGATGACCGCCAGCGCTTCCCTTTGAAAGTCCTCAGTCAACGCCGCCCTCCTCGGTCCGAAGCCCCAAGCTGCTGAGAGACCCTCGGTTCCAAAAGCGAGACGAACACATGGTTGCGAGCGGGCCATGCCAAGTGCTCGAGCGGGCCGGACAGCGTTCGCGCTACCGCCCGACCCGCCGTCACCCTGCGGGCCCTAAGGCTCCCGCTGGGCAACTCGTCAATCAAAGCGGGCCGGACAGCCAACTTTCGGGAAAACCATCCGACCCGCCGTCGCTGACCTCGTGAGGCGAGCCTGCGACGCACGAAGGGTACAATATCGGACAATAGAGTCTAGGCGGCTGCGAGCGATCAAAGTCGCCAAAGACTGATTTCGCTAACACCGATCTGTTCCGAACATTTCGAGAGATTGATACAGTTGTGGACACGGGTCGCCCGGTGATCCGGAATGACTATCCGCTTACGTCAGGCGGAGAGACGTCGGAGGAGATCAGAATAGCGCCCTGGGCGCCCGCGCGCGGCAGTTCGATTGAACCCGATCCGATCTCGCGAGTCTTCCCTGTGATCAGCCCCCTTGATCGTGATCCCTTGCCCGCCCCGGCTTGCCGCGGCGGGTTTTTCTTTCGCGCCATCTCGTACGGAGATCTGGTCTCGCGTCCGAGTAACTCGCCAGCGATAGCCGGCTGCCCCAAAACGGCGTATGCAATTCGCAATCGCGGACACTGACTCAGGCCGGTCCGCGAGTGAGAGCCGCTTGCTCCCGCCTCCCTTTTCACATGGAGGCCGGCGCGTGCCGCGTTTCTTTTTCAACGTTCAGGACGGCAGGAATATTGTCGATCACAAGGGCGTCGAGCTTCCTGATTGGACAACGGCTCGGCTGCAGGCGATCTCGATCGTTGGACGCATTTTGGCCGAGAATCCTGAACGCATCGCCGTCGATGAAGACTGGGTGATGGAGGTCTCGGAGGACACGGGGCTGGTGCTGTTCCGCTTGGATTTTCACGTTGCCGCTTCACCGGTCGTGCGAAATGACCAGCTCAAAGAGGAAAGGCGGTGAGCGACTGTACGATGGCAGCGCTCTGATGCATCAGGTTCGAGCGCTCCATCGCCAAGTGCCCTAAGTCTGCCAGGCTTGCCGAGACTGATTCCTTTTAGCGCTGAACATCCGGCGGTGCGCCCGGTTCACCGGGTCTGAGGCGCTTACCTCCTTGCCGAGCAGCCTCGGCTTCAAGGCTCGCCAATCCTCCTGGGGTTATGGCGGGCTTTGTTGCGACGGGCGAACCCCTCCGCATCGACGGCGTTGCTGCCGTCTGGGTGTCTTGTGAGCCCCACATCGCCCGGCTTCAAGGTCCGTCCCGTTGGCTCACGTGGGCGGACCTTGTCGGTTCTGAGCCGGCGCGCTTATCCCCGGTTCACCATTCCTGGGGCTCTCTCCCTTGCCTAGCAGCCTCGGCTTCAGAGCCCGCACCGGCCACCTGGCGTTTCACGGTTCGGGTTTTGTTGCATCCGAACAAACGCGCTCCGGCTCGGTTCAATAGGAGTCGGCACGCCGTTTGCTGCACTCCTCTCGGAGGAAGCGCCGCGCAACGCCAGGGAGTGACCCTCGCATGATCGGCCTCTATTTCGTCACGTGCCTCGCTGCCAATCCGGCCCACTGCGTCACGCGCACGCATTATTTCGACGAAGCCGTAGAGACGCCTATTCAGTGTCTGAAGCTCGCGCAGCCCGCCATGGCGGGGTGGCAGAACGACCATGAGCATGAGCGTTGGCGGATCGAGCGCTTCCGGTGTGGAAGCCCACCTCGAGATCCTGGCTCGGTGATCTGAACATTACCCAGCGTGCCCGGTTCAACGGACCTGGGCACCTTCTCCCGATTGGATAGCCCGGCTTCAGAGCCCGTCTTGGTGCGCAACCCGTGGCGGGCTTTGTTGTGACCCGATCACTACATCCTTTGCCGCTGCGGCAAGCTACACAGCGCGCGTGCATTGGACCCCCAATGCAACCCCTTGCCCGCCCAGCAGCGCTGGTGCGGGCTTTTTCGTACCGGCGCGACTACTTCGACCCGGGAACAATCCAGTTTGCTTCGACGCTTCCTGATCCGTGGGGATGAGCGTCGTAGGATAGCAAGTGCGCGAACTCGCTGAGGACCACCGTCCGTACGCCCTGGTTACGGATGACGACATGCTCATTCGTATGGACGCTGCCGACATCCTCGAAGCTGCTGGATTCCGGACCTATGAGGCTAGCGATGTCGATGAAGCGCTGAAGATCCTTTGCGAGCATCACGCTTCCATCGTCTTGCTCTTCACAGATGTTGAAATGCCGGGGCCGATGAACGGCTTTGGCCTTGCCCGCGCGGTGGCCGAGCAGTGGCCGCACATCGGCATCCTCATCGCATCTGGACGGTATAAGCCGGGCCCAGACGACCTGCCCGGAGGCGCGCATTTCGTCGGCAAGCCGTTCAGTGCAGACGTTGTGCATGATCGACTGAGGGAGTTGCTACCCGACGGCATGCAGCCAGAGCCACTGAAAAGATGAAGCGCTTCCAATCGACTACGGACGATGCGGCGGAACCTCACGATGGCAAAGTCGTTGCCGCTCGCAGCAAGGAGTTCGTCATGCTCACCGGCGGTCTGTTATGGCTCATCGGGATTCCGATCCCCGTCATCCTCCTCCTCTGGTTCTTCTTCCTGCGCGGTCGCTAGGCTCAGCGAACGCGTTATGTCGATAGACTGCGAAATCTGGCTCGATGAGAAGACGGAGGTCGGTCGCTGGACCTTCGACCGATTGCCGCGAGCCGGTGACACGATTTCTCTTCCCAGCGACGATGGTCAGGCCTACCGGCACTTCCGCGTGGATAGCGTCACGCATCGCGCGACCGGCGAGACTTTGAGCGCTGCGACCTACTTGTTCGTGTCCAAGGACGGCTGAGGGAGCGGCATTTTCTCTGCGACGCAGTCGGCTGGACGAAAATTGCTGATCGATTTAGCTCAGGCCAGTGAGCCACCATCGACAGGCTGTCGGCGTGAGAGCCAATCCTATGCTGACCTACCGACTCCGCGCAGCCTTGCGCGATCGAAACGGAGAGCTGGGCACTCCTGCAATCGACGATGTCTTCGAAGCTGCTGATCGCAAGACGGCTATTGAGCAGGCGCGCGAACGGACGCGTGTGCTCGATAACGAAGCAGTCAATGCATTTTGGCTCACGGATGCCGAGAACAACACGATCTGGTCGCTTCGTATGGCAGACCGTGCTTGATGATGGTCTCGTTAACCAGAATTTTGCGGCGCCGTGACAAGAGACGGTATGACCCAGAGCGTCTCTCCATTGGCTTGTGATGTCCAGATCGCGGCGACCTGGGTCGAGATGTCGGTCGATCTAGCTCATCGCAGTTATCGCGACGCCCTCAAGCGATGCCCCGCTTGCCATGGTGCGGTAATCACTTCTGGCACGTACATTGGCAATCGAAGGGTTGGGCTACAGCATCGCCGAGCTCACAGCGCATGTCCCCATTCGGCTTACTATGTCCCAGGCGAGACACGCTTACATCCAGAGGCGCTGATGTGACGGCGAAGAAGCATCGCAAGATGCGAAAGGCGTCTGCAAACGAACCCTCTCGTTGGCTTTGCTTATGTTCGTCGCTTTAGCTCAAGTGTCGAAGTTCCAGGCCGATAAGCTTTCGACCTGAACCGAACTCGCCCGTGGACGTTTCGCCTCCTCAATCGGAAACGCGCCATGTCGACGACCCAGATCAAATGCAAATGCGGAGCGCTCTATCAGCGGGTGGAGGATGAGCAACCGCTTGAGGAGAAGGGCAGCTTTGAATGTGGGCTCTGCGGAAAGGAGATTGAGCGTTGGAGTTCGACGCACTGGCCGAGTTTTGTATTGATCGAGAAGCCGGGTGCCTCACCATCGGCCCGCAAATCCGGCCGTACGCAGACTTCTTAGCTGTTTGCTTCCGCCGCGCGCTGTCGCTCCCTAAATGCTGAGGATGAAAGACCTTCAACCGCCTCAGTGCCAGGCCATTCTCACGAAGAAGCAGGCCGCCGTCGTTCGTCACGGGATCAAGATCACGCCTGCGAAGGTGATCAAGACCCGCTGCACGCAGTACGCCCGCGACCACGGGCTCTGCAACGTCCACGCCAAGATGCAGCGTGAGGGAAAGCTGATCGAGCGCCTCCCAGACGAATAACTCGTCAGCCCTTCCAAGCCGTGACGATATAAGCCACAGCGCCACGCTCGACGACATCGACGATCGCAGCCTCGCTCACAGACCCCGGGTTGCTGACCCATAGCAAGGAGTCGCGCGTCGGCACGAATGTCTGCCCATTCCAGTCCGTCAGCGGTTTCTTGAGCATCGCTGTAGCCTTCTGGAGCAGATCGCCGACCAGAAAGGAGCGTTCTTCACCATGGTCGCTGAAGCCGATCGCAAGGGTCCTGCTCGCCCCGCGGTAGCACGCGAAGTCTGTCGGAAAGCAGCCTCCGAATTCAAAGGCGATCATCCGCGCTCGATCGAGCCCGGACAGCGCCTCGATCAGAGCGCCTAGGGTCAGCTGGCGCTGCGAATGCGCGTTCATCGGCGTCCAATTTCGTTCTGATCAAGTGCATGCCGACCCTGAACCACCGCTGGTTGTCGGATCGTAGGCCGTTCATTCAATGCGATGATGTGTCTCGCCGCGTTGTTCCTTAGGGCCAGCGGATCAAATCGACCAATTCAGCCGCCATACGGCGGCAAGTAAGCCCGCGACTGCAACGGCGGTCGAGGCTACAAAGCCAGCTATGTGCAAGGCTTTTTTACGGGGACGAGGTTCTACCATAGCCCGGTTACCCACCCGATCACCCAAAAAATGAATGCCACGCCTGCCCACATGCCGATCGCAGGGATGACGATGCTCCAGCGAGGTTCGGGGGGCTCAGCCATGGCTCAGGCTATTCGGGATCGAGTGGGGAGCGAAAGCTGTTGAACGTCTCTCGGGAGCCCCGAGTTCAAGCTTGGCACCGCTACTAATTTCGCAAAATCTCCGAACTGCCAAAAACAGGAGACGTGCTTGCGATATTTTATTCTGGTGCTGGCCATCATCAGCTCGACGACTGCATTCGCTAAGAATAAGCACGACGCCGCGATGGAGGCACAGCGCTGCATTTGGAGCTGCAACGATTTCACCGACGGAAAGCAACCGGCATACAATGCCTGCATCAAACGCGACTGCGATACCGGACCGTCGAGGCACCAGCGGCGGTAAATGCATGGTCCAAAAATGACCAACTGTGCAAAAACCGCTGTGTCCTCGGCGACTGTTAGCCTTTCACCCTTACGGGCCAGACCTCGGGTTCAAACACGTGGTCAATCGTCATGGCGCTCACAGGACGCTTCTGGTTCCGTAAGACGTGGACCGGCAAAGTCGTACTGATGGTCGAGGAGAAGAGGCCAAGATGGCTGGGGGGCAGGGGCGCTGTCAGGCTACGATGGCGTGATGCGAAGCTGATGGACTTTGCAGAGTCGGCGTTGAAGCCCCTCCTGGCTCTCGAGCACGCCCATCGCGCAGCAGCGGCGGAGGCAACCCAAATGGCGTATAGGACATCGTCATCTGGAAAATTCGACAGCAAGCCTCCAAACGTGGCTGCATAGGGACCTGACGCGTAGACTTCGCAGGACTTCGCCAGCGGGCCCGAGCGGGCCGACGAAGTTCGAGATGCGGACGCCGCGCTACACGACGCTGATCGACGAGCTGCCGATGGTAATAGCTCGTTCGTTGAACGGGCGTCGACCGACCCTCCGTAGAGGGCGCTGGCAGAGGGCAATCGTTGACTGGGTTGGGTGATTTACAGTCCGTCCGCTTGCAGGTGGCAAATTCAACATGCGGACATGCGACATCCAGCAGGAGGCGGCCAAAAGCAACCTTTCTGCTTGCAACTGACCAGACCAGTGAGTCGGCTATCGCCAAACGCTCATCTAACGATGGAAGAAGAGGTAGATTGTCATTTTTCAGTAGATCTGCCTCACTATCGCAGATGGCTCGGTAGTCGCTGCAGAAACAATTTTAGAAGCGGGATGCTTGCCTTGAGCCGGATCGGGCAGTGACCCCGTACCGACTTCAAACGAGGCTTGTCGGCCTCTGGATCATGCTGCTCGCGTCGGCGGCGGCAACGGCATACCTGCTGTTTGGTCTCTATAGCCAATCGACGGCCGTGCAGGTGTCGCAGGCCGAGCTTGCTATCGGGCGTGCCTGTCGCGCGATCATCGATCGCTACAGCGTATCAGCGGGTCAGAAAACGACAGACGAGAAGCCGGTCGACCTGCCGCGCATCGTATCGGACGCCTTGAGCGAATGGCCTGGTATCGAAGGCGGCATCTGGAGCAACGCCGGCGGTTCGCTGGCTTATGCCTTCCCGACCTATGAGGGCTCCGGCCCCAAACTGGATTTTCCAGAGGCCGAACGTGGGTCGATCGCCGTAGTCAATGCGGAGACGCGGCAGCTCGGACGTTCAGTCGTCAGTCACCGGTTGACCCGGACGCAGGCGCTCCTGGTACAGGCATGTCCGCTGCACGGTCCCGTTCCAGGGCTGACCGCCTGGACAATGACCCGGGCTCACGTCAACGACGGTCCGGCCTATTCACGCTTTCTGGCGGCCCTTGGTTTCCTTGCCGTAGCGGTGATCGGTTCCGCGGGATTTCTCGGGCATTTTCTCTACGGCTATGCCCGTCGCATCGCTCGTCTGGAGGCGGCGCTGGAGGCTCCGCGGAGCAACGGCTCCGATCTCGTTCGCCTCGAACCTACAGGCGAATACGAACTCGACCGCCTGGTCGACGCTCTCAACGCAGCAGGCGCTCGGCTAAAGGAAGCACGCGAACAAGCCGTCGCGGCCGAGCGGATGGCCGCTGTCGGGAGGCTGAGTGCCGACGTGGCTCACGAGATCCGCAATCCTATCGGGGCAATGCGCCTGAAAGCCGAGAATGCCTTGGCTGCCGGAGATCCAGTTCGGGCCAAGGCCGCGCTCGGTGCGATCCTTGGCCAGATCGTACGGGTGGAAACTCTTCTGCGCGACCTTCTTAGTCTAACCCAGACGCGCGTGCTTGTGCGTACCCCTACGGATATCCGCTCCCTTCTGGCGGAGACCTCGCAGCTGCACGAAGATTTCGCGCGGCAACGCGGCGTTCAGATCGTGATGCACTTTGAAGGACTGCCCCCTTCGGACCGCCCCCATATCGATGGAGAGCAGGTTCGACGCGCGCTCGAGAATCTTCTGCTGAACGCCCTGCAGCATGCGCCGCCGGATAGTACCGTCAGTCTGAGCGCTCGCCGGATCATCCGCGAGGGTGCGCCCCACCTGCATCTGCTCGTCTCCGATATCGGAAAAGGGATCGAGCCGGCGATGCGGCCGCGTCTCTTCGAACCTTTCGTTACGGGACGATCCGACGGCACGGGTCTAGGCCTCGCGATCGTGAACAAGGTCGCGGTCGCCCATCGCGGAATGGCAATGTTCCTCGAGGGAGAGGACGCGACCACTTTTATGTTGGACCTGCCATGGCAACCATCCTGATCGTCGACGACGACGAGGCCCTGCGCGAAGGGTTGGCCGAAACCGTGACGGATCTCGGACATACGCCGCTAACGGTCCGATCCGGCCGCGAGGCGGTGGCCACGCTCGCGCATCAGCCCGTAGCCGCCGTTCTCCTCGATCTGCGCATGCCGGGCGACCTCGACGGGATCGCAACCTTGGGGCAGATCCGAGCTCTGTCCGATCCGCCGCCCGTCACGGTCCTCACAGCGTTTGCGAGCCCGGCCAATACGATCGAGGCGATGCGGCTCGGCGCGCACGATCATCTTACCAAGCCGATCGGCCGCGCCGATCTTGCCGAGAACCTCGCGTCGATGCTGCTTTGCAGTCCAACCGACATCGCAGAGGAACTGGCGTGCGAGCCAGCCAACGGTCTGATCGGTTCAAGCGAAGCGATGCGGCGCGTTCAGAAGTCGATCGGCCTTCTCGCCGACAGCGGCGCCACGGTGCTGATCCAGGGCGAGACCGGCACGGGAAAGGAAGAGGTCGCGCGCGCACTCCACGCCTTCTCGGGCCGGTGCGCCAAGCCCTTCGTTCCGGTCAACTGTGCGGCGACACCTGCCGACCTGCTTGAGAGCGAGTTGTTCGGTCATGTCCGCGGCGCACTGGGCGGAGCAACGTCCGATCGCGCGGGAGCCTTCCATCTTGCAGAAGGCGGTACGCTGTTCCTAGACGAGATCGGCGACATGTCCCCGATGATGCAGGCAAAGATCCTGCGGGTCATCCAGGACAGGATGGTAACGCCCGTCGGCGGAAAACCAGGTCGGGTCGATGTCCGCGTGGTCGCCGCCACGCACCGGGACCTGCAGGGCATGGTCGCCGAAGATCGTTTCCGCGCCGACCTCTACTACCGCCTCAACGTCATGCCCATCGTCCTTCCGCCGCTACGCGAGCGGCTGGCCGACATCGTGCCGCTCGTGGAACATTTTCTGGCTGTGTCGGGCAAGCGGCTCGGCGACACCGCCGCCACGCGCCTGCTTTCCCATCGCTGGCCGGGCAATGTCCGGGAGCTGCGCAACGTCGTCGAACGCGCGGCGGTGATGACGCGGAGCCGTCTGATCGAGGCGTCCGATCTCGACCTCGCAACCGCACCCTCGTCGCACCGGTCGAACGACGTGATCGAGATCGGCATCGAGGCGGATCTGCCCGGGGCTGTTGCACGCCTCGAACGCGCGATGATCGCGGCAGCCCTGTCCGAGGCTGGCGGGAACCGGACGAAGGCGGCGCGGCGTCTCGGGATTCAACGGCAGCTTCTGTACGCGAAGATCGAACGCTACGGTCTCGGCGGAGCGCCTGACGTCGACCTGTTGCGAGATACGACAGCGGCTGTCACAAAACACGACGATCTGGACGTGCCGGGCTCCGCATAAGTCTCTGATCTAATAAAAAACTCGCCTTCAGCCTGTTCGCCGGCTCAGACACGGGAACGGAGCGTTGCTCCCCGCGTCGAGCGATCACACAGAGCAGGCGAGCACCTCTCCGCCTCTCGTCGAACAGCTGGCGGACGCGTGAATGACCGACTGGAACGGCACAACGGCCGCAGGGAATGCCTCGCTCCCTGTACGTGCGGCCGAATAGGTCCGGCAATGAGCGTGCACGACGACATCCTTATCTTCGCTCATGTCGGCGACCTGCACCTGACAGAGCCGGATGCGCAGAATACCGCCGACTATTGGGCCGTTCTCGCACAGCTCGAAGAACTCGACGGGCTCGATTTCGTCTTCCTTCCCGGCGACAACGCCGACAATGGGCGTCCCGATCAATACGAGCTCGTCCGTATTGGCCTCGACGGCTTGAGCTTGCCCGTGCACGTCATCACGGGCGACCACGACATGGAGTCAGGCAGCCTTCACGCGTTCTACGGCGGGCTCGGGGTGCGGCAGCTGCCCTACGCGGTCACGGTCTCCGGCACGCGCTGCCTCTTCCTCGACATGTGTGGACCGGGCTCGGGCGGCCCAGAGTTCCGGCTCGGCGGCTATCAGATCGCGTGGCTCGAAGCGGAACTTAGCGGGGCTGAAAAGCAGGGCCGGGACTGTGTCCTGTTCATGCACAGCTACCCGGCCGACCTGACGGATACCGGCGAAGCGAAGCGCGTCGCCGACCTCGTCCACCGCGGTCCCGTCCGCCTCGTCGAGATGGGGCACACCCACTACAACGAACTCGCAAACGACGGCCGTACGATCTACGCCGCCTGCCGCTCCACGGGGCAGATCGAGGAGGGACCGGTCGGCTACGCCGTCGTGGCGATCGATCGCGGCGTCGTGTCTTGGCGGTTCCGGGAACTCAACCAACCCTGGCCCCTCGTTCTCATCACGGCACCGGCCGACGGACGGCTTGCACTTTCCGAGCATCACCGCGTCGCAGGCACAACGGAGATCCGCGCCGTTGTTCTGAGCCCTGGCCTCATCGCGGCGTGTGAGTACAGGATCGATGATGGTCCATGGAGCCCGATGAGCTCCAGCGGGAACGACCGTCGTTACCAAGCCCATGTCGATTGGCCGGCTGGCACCCACCGCCTCGCCGTCCGCGCCTACGAGGCCGGTGGCGCCTGCGGCGAGGACATCGTCGAGCCTGCCGGTGAATCTTTTGCGCTCGCGACCTCGAAAGGGATCGGCAGCGACGCAGACGCGCTTGGGCCTTGGCCCGAGCGAGGCTTGCTCGGCACGCAGCTGGGGCCGAACCGCAACGGTCGGCACTGGTAGCGCGGCACTCGCTCCCTGCCTTCACTTCGAACACCTGCAAGGACGACCGACGCGATGGGCGCTCTCACCCTGACACCCAACCTCGCGACCTGGGGCATCGCCGGTCTCGCCACACTCGGCGTGATCCTTCGTCCCTTTTCCTGGCCAGAGGCGATCTGGGCGGTGCTTGGCGCGGCCGCCCTCGTCGCTCTCGGCCTGCTCGCGCCTGCCACCGCCCTCGACGGCGTCCTGAAGGGGACAGACGTCTACCTGTTCCTCGTCGGCATGATGCTGCTCTCCGAGATCGCCCGGAAGGAGGGCCTGTTCGACTGGCTAGCCTCGCACGCGGTGCAGGCCGCCAAAGGCTCTGCGACGCGTCTTTTCCTGCTCGTCTACGTCGTAGGCACGGTGGTGACGGTGTTCCTGTCGAACGACGCCTGTGCGGTGGTGCTCACGCCCGCCGTCTTCGCCGCAACCAAGGCCGCCGGGGTGAAGCAGCCGCTTCCCTACCTGTTTATCTGTGCCTTCATCGCGAACGCGGCGAGCTTCGTGTTGCCGATCTCCAACCCGGCCAACCTCGTCGTCTTCGCCGAGCACATGCCGCCGCTCGGCCGGTGGCTCGCAACATTCACTCTGCCATCGCTGCTTGCTGTCGTGGCGACCTACGTCGTGCTCCACCTCACGCAAAGGGCGCATTTGAACGCCGAGACGGTGTCCACCAGCGTGCAGACGCCGCGTCTCGCGAGCGGCGGTAAGGTCGCAGGCGCCGGCATTGCCGCGACCGGCGGTTTGCTTATCGCAGCATCCGCCTACGGCCTTGATCTCGGACTGCCGACATTCGCCGCGGGACTGGCCACCACGCTCGTCGTGCTCCTGATCAACCGAGGCGGCCTCGTAGAAGTCGTCAAGGACGTCTCCTGGAGCGTGCTGCCCCTGGTCGCCGGTCTGTTCGTCCTGGTCGAGGCGCTGGAGAAGACCGGCGTGCTCGGCATGCTCGCCGACGTCCTGAAGCGGTCGACTGAGACGAACCCCGCCGCGGCGGCCTGGGTCGGCGGCGCCATCGTCGCGTTCGGCTCGAACCTCGTGAACAATCTGCCGGCAGGCCTGCTCGCTGGAGCAGCCGTCCAAGCTGCCCATGTCCAGGAGAAGGTGGCCGATGCGATCCTGATCGGCGTCGACGTCGGTCCCAACCTCTCGGTTACCGGATCGCTCGCCACCATCCTGTGGCTGACCGCGATCCGCCGCGAGGGTGAGGACGTGTCAGCTTGGTCCTTCCTGAAGCTCGGGCTTCTCGTGATGCCGCCGGCGCTAGTCCTGTCGCTCGCCGCCCTTCTTCTCGTTTGATCTCGCTTCCGACCTTCCAGGAGACGCGCCCGCGTGACCGCTGCCCTGCTTTACCCCTTCATCATCGTTGCCGGCATACTGCAGGCGCTCGGCAACTCCATGAACGCGCAGTTGCGCGGCCACCTCATCAATCCGTTCCTGGCGGCCTCCGCGTCGTTCCTGCCCATCGTCTTCGTCTTCGCGACGATGTTCCTCGTCATGCCGTGTCCGTTGCCGAGCCTTGATACGCTCGCCGTGATGCCATGGTACGCGCCGCTCGGCGGCGTGGCGGGCGCGGTGGCGGTGTTTGGCGGCCTCGCCTTTGTCGACAAGGTCGGTGCCGGTCCCTTCAACGGGCTCACGCTGACCGCCAATATCCTCACGTCGTTGGCCCTGGACGCCTTCGGGCTGTTCGGACTGCAGAGCGGCGGGTTCAAGCCGATGCCGTGGCTCGGCGGCCTGCTGATGGCGGTTGGCGTGACCTTCATCGCCCGCGCCACACCGGGCAACACTCAGGAGCAGGAGGCCGGCCACGGTCTCGACGGAAGGCTTCTCTACCCCTTTATCGTAGTGGCGGGGGCACTCCAGGCGATCGGCGTGGTCTGGAACGCGCAGTTGCGCGGTGCGCTGGTGAACCCCTGGCTCGCAGCCACCGTCTCGTTCCTGCCGGTCGTCTTCGTGTTCGTTCTGGTCTTCGTCCTACGACCGAAGCCGCTGCCGCGGCGCGAGGACATCGAGGGTGTTCGATGGTGGATGCCGTTGGCGGGTCTTACAGGGGCAGTCGCGGTCTTCGCCGGCCTGCTTTTCGTCGACAAGGTCGGAGCGGGTGCCTTCAATGGCCTTCTGATCACCGCCAACCTTCTGACGTCGGTGGCGCTCGACCATTTCGGCTGGCTCGGCATGAGGCAGGTCGCCGCCGGCCCGGAGCGCATTGGCGGTGCCGCCCTGATGGTCGCCGGTATCGTGCTGATCTCGCTGTTCTGACGGCGAAAACACGATGTCCGGTAGGATGCTATGACTCCTGCGATGGAAGGCTTTGCTTTTGACGGGCGTCGCCGTCCTCGTCACGGGCGTGACCGTCGCCCTGTACTTGCTGCAGGCGATCGTGCTCGCCATCGCAGTCGCACCGCGCGCTGAACATCTCTAGAAGAAGGTCGACGAGAACCCTGACCTTCCTCGGAACGTGTTGGCTGGGGGGCCAAACAACGAAGATGCCGACATCCGGAAGCGCGTAGCCCGTCATAAGCCGAACGAGTCGGCCCGCATTCACGTAAGGCTCGGCGATCATCTCTCCCATCGCGACGATCCCGATGCCGGCGGCGGCGGCTTCTGCCAGGACGTAGGCGTTATCCGCCCTGAACCGCCCCTGCGGATGGACAGTGACTCTCCGGTTGCCGTCGCTGAGCACCCAGGGGTTCGCACCGGCTACCACGGCTGCGTGCTTTGTCACCTCGTCGGGATGTTCAGGCGCACCCTTCGCCTCGATGTAACCAGGACTGGCGTAGAGCCGGACGGGAAGCGCACCGATCTTCCTGGCGATCAGGTTGGAATCGGGCAGGTACCCGACGCGGATACCGCAGTCGAAGCCTTCTGCGGCCAAGTCGACGTACTGGTCCGAGAATCGCGTGTGCATCTGCAGCGAGGGATGCCTTCGGGCGAGTTCGGCAAGCGCTGGGGCGAAGTACGTTCCGATCGAGGCAGGCCCAGCGATCCGCAAGAGGCCGCGAATGTCGCCGTCTGGGGACATCTCCTCTTGGGCTGCGTCGATGGTCGCGCAAACGCCGGCCGCACGGTCTCGGAAGGATAGACCAGCCTCGGTCAGGACCGCACCGCGCGTCGTACGTGCGAGGAGCTCGGTGCCGAGCTCGGTCTCAAGCCTTACGAGGCGGCGGCTGACAATGGACTTCGCTACACCCAGGCGCCGAGCTGCGGCGTTGACCCCGCCGGCGTCAGCAACCTCAACGAAGGTCCTGAGGTCTTCGATCTCCATCCGCAAAGTCCTGCAGCCACCTGGAACAAGCGGTTCTAATGTTCCTGAAAGAGGAACACCCGGTAGCATTTCAAGCGGCTAGTGGCGAGGTGGGCGCCGCGGCATCTCTGGTCTCACGGATGGCCCGACATCCCTGAACGAACTGGAGACGAACCGTGGACACCACCCAATATCTTCCCCTTGCCGGCCGGCTCCTTGTCGGCCTTCCCTTCATTCTCTTCGGCATTGGCAACGCCACGACCTACGGCGCTACCGTTGCCATGATCGAAGCCGTCGGACTTCCAGTCCCGCCGCTCGCCTTCCTCACCGCCGTCACTCTCGAAATCGTCGGCGGCACACTCCTCGTCATAGGCTTCAAGGTCCGACCGGTTGCGGCCCTGCTGGCGGTCTTTTCGGTTCTGACAGCGGTCTACTTCCACGCCAACCTCGGCGACCAGAACACCTTCGTGCACTTCTTCAAGAACGTGATGCTCGCCGGGGGCCTGCTTCAGGTCGCCGCGTTCGGCGCGGGCGCCCTCAGCTTGGACGCATATCTCGCCCATCGCCGCACGTTTCCAGCCAGCCTCGCCCCCGCGCACTAGGCCCGTCTGAGCCGGCCGGCCCATCGCCGGCCGATCCCGATCACGTAGCGCGACTGTTCCCGGATCAGCGACCCGAACGCTCGCGTCCTACCCGCACGTTCTGATGGACAGCCGAAGGATCCCAATCATGTCGACGATCACATCTAAGCCCAGGATCGCTCTCATCGTCGGCTCGACCCGAGCGGCGCGGTTCGCCGATGTGCCAGCCCGATGGATGCTGAAGCAGGCGCAGAACCGCGAGGATATGGAGGTCGAACTTCTCGACCTGCGCGACTTCGATCTGCCGTTCTTTGACGAGATCGCGTCCGACGCCTTCGTGCCCAGCCAAAGCCCAGAAGCGGTCCGCTGGCAGCAGACTATCGCCCGCTTCGATGGCTTCGTCTTCGTCGTGGCGGAGTACAACCACTCGCTGACCGGCGCGCTCAAGAATGCGCTCGACCAAGCCTATACCGAATGGAACCGGAAGCCCTTCACGGCCATCGGTTACGGCGGCATGGGGGCGGCTCGCGCCATCGAGCACCTCCGATTGATCGGCATCGAGATGCAGATGGTCTCGACCCACGCCGCCGTTCACATCGGCGGCAGCGACTTCTTCGCGATCTTTCCGGCTGTCGGCAATCAGCCCATCGAGACTATCGAACAGAATCTGCTTCCAGCCGCCAAGACGGCACTCGATGAGCTGGTCTGGTGGGCGAAGGCCACCATGGCCGCCCGCGCGAACAACTAGGACGGCCACGGTTACCGCCGACAACGCGCGACGCTGACCTTTTTCCCTGACCCACGGCCGGACGCTATGCCCGACATGCACACGCCCTTCACGCTCGGCCGCATTCGGCTGCGGAACCGCTTCGTCATAGCGCCAATGACCCGCGCGCGGGCGGATTACGACGGCACCCCAGGGGCTCTGGCAGCCGAGTGTTACGGGCAACGCGCCAGAGTTGGACTGACCGTGACGGAAGGCACGCAGCCGTCCGAGGACGGACAGGGCTATCCCGCTACGCCTGGCATCTACACCGACGCGCATTTGGAAGGCTGGCGAAAGGTCAACGACGCCATCCATGCCCGGGGCGGCTACGTCTTCTTCCAGCTCATGCACGCCGGCCGCATGTCGCACCCTGACAACACGCCCCATCATCGGCAGGGTGTAGCCCCATTCGCGATCGCGCCCGGCGAGCGGATTTTCTCGCGCGGCGGGATGAAAGACGTCCCTGTCCCTCGCGCGCTGTCCACCGTCGAAGTCCGCGATACGATTGACGATTACGCCCATGCTGCGCCGCGAGCGATCGAGGCTGGAGCAGATGGGGTTGAGATCCATGGGATCGCCTACCTGATCCACTAGTTCCTGGCCCTGAGTGCGAACCAGCGATCTTACCGGTACGGAGGCTCGCTAGAGAACCGGGCGCGGTTCGCCATCGAAGTCGCGGAATCCGTCAAGGCGGCGATCGGCGCAGACCGAATTGGAATCCGGCTGTCACCTGGCTTCACTGGCATGGCGCTCGACTACGGACATGAGGGCGGCAACCTCTTTCGGTATCTCATCGCAGAGCTCGACCGGATCGGTCTCGCCTACGTCCACATCGTCCACTATGGCGGAGACGAGATCCTCCACGACTTGCGTAGGTCGTGGCACCAAGCCTTCATCCTGAACCGCCCGGGACGGCCACGCGCCGACATTGGCACGGATGTGGGCTCCGGCTTGGCCGACCTCGAGTCGTACGGTGCGATGGTCCTGGCGAACCCGGACTTCGTACAGCGCTTGAGGTCGAACGACCCACTTACCACCGCTGATCCCAGCGTCTATTTCGGCGCCGACCCAAGGGACTATTCGAAGGGCTACACAGACTTTCCGGCTCTGACGTCACAATGAGGTCGCCGCTCGACCTATTTCTTTGACGTACCGAACCATAAACGTCAGCTTCTCCCGCCTAACGGCTGAAAGCAACCCGGTGGATTTCTACCTGACACGGTCATCACCGGTCCGTCACTGGCTCGGGCCGCGCTCGTGTTGTATGTCGCCTTGCAAAAAAAATCGATCCAACGACGGAATAACCTCAATCGACTGGCGTCTCCTCCTCGCTGCCCAATGAATTCACGCAGCGAGACAAGAAATGGAAGCGTCATGTCCGAACGTTCGATCGCGAATGTCTTGCGAATTATCGCTGTCGCAGCAAGCATGAGCTTGCCTGCACTCTCCATTGCCAAGGCCGACACTGGCGAAGGCGATTCTGCTCTTCGAGCCGCGCTTCATGATCCTCACCTCATCGAGCAACAGCGCGGACGAAGCGCGGACCAGTATCTCATCGGTGATCCGTCCCTCGGCTATGCCAAGCGGCAGCGCGCCAATCGGCCGGCCTCCGCCTACACAAGGTATCGTCCGTGAGCCCTCGGGCGAATTTTATGCGGGGCCGACGGAATAATCGCTGAGAGGCGGCGTCTGGCCTCGCATGAAGAGGCACAGTTCGATGGTATCCCGGCAGCGCATGGCGCCTGGGACCGAGTGGAGAGGCGCACGATGCAGCTGATGATGCTCCTCGTGACGCCGCTAATCCCAGCTCTGCGGCGCTACGCCGTCTCACTGCTGCGGGATCGGTCGGATGCAGACGATCTCGTTCAAGATACGCTGGAGCTGGCTATCACCCGCTGGCACCAGCGGCGGGACGACGGCAGCGTGAGGTCGTGGCTCTTCGCCATCGTGCACAACCTCGCCATCAGCCGTCTCCGGCAACGCCGCCGGCGCGGTGGCTCGCACCTGCCGATCGACGATGCCCAGGAGGCGGTCCTCGCCATGCCTCCTCGTCAGGAGGCCGGCCTACAGCACCGCGATCTGGTGCGGGCGATCGACGCCCTGCCAGAGGATCAGCGCAGCGTGCTGCTCCTCGTGACCGTGGAAGGCCTCTCCTACGCCGAGACGGCGGAGGTTCTCGGCATTCCCACCGGTACCGTGATGTCGCGCCTGTCCCGGGCGCGGGATCGGATGATCCAGCTCATGGACGGCGAAGCCGCGGCCCAGCGCCCGGCCCTGAGGAGGCTGAAATGAACGAGCGTCCCATCAGCGAGAACGATCTTCAGGCCTTCGTCGACGATCGCCTGGATCCGGATCGCCGCAGCGGGGTCGAGGCCTACCTCGCCGAGAATCCGCAGGCACGGGCCCGCGTCGGCCGGTTGATGGCGCTCGGCAGCGACCTGCGCGCCGTCTTCGCTCCGATTGCGGCCGAGCCGGTGCCGCCGCAGCTCGATCTCGCCCGTCTCGTCGCCGCACGGCGGCGGCCGCGCGTGCCGGCGTGGCAGGCGATGGCGGCGGCTCTTTTCATGACCGTCGGCGGCCTCGGTGGCTGGGTCGCCAGGGGCTCCATGCAGGAGGGGACGTCGGGCATCTCCGCTCTCGCGCAGGAGGCCAAGGCGAACTACGTCGTCTATGCGCCCGACCGCTCGCGTCCCATCGAACTCGCCGCGACCGATCGCGACGAGATCGCGCACTGGTTTTCCGACAGGCTGAAACGGCCGGTCGGCGTGCCCGATCTCAGCGAGGCAGGCTACCACCTGCTCGGTGGCCGCCTCGTCGCCACCGCCCACGGCCCGGCGGGCATGCTGATGTATGACGACAAGCAGGGAACGCGCGTGGTCATGCTGATCCGGTCCTACGGCGACGGCGGCGACGTGCCGATGGTGGATCACATCTACGGCTCCATTGCCGGCTGCGCCTGGGTACAGAGGGGACTGGGCTACAGCCTCGTCGCCGCGGCCGATCCGGAAGTGCTGCATCCCCTGGTCCGGGAAATCCGGCGACGGGAAGCCGGCGCTACCTGACCGCCGGGCGGCGGCCGCTTTCCGCAAGCCAGCCCGAACCTCTCACCACGCTGCCCCGGCGTGCGCCCGACCGCGCGCGACCGCGGCCCCGTGCGCGCTCGCCACCTCCTCCGAACCCTTAAGGACTGACTCCATGTCGAACCTGCTCGCCGCGCTCCTCGAGCGCCGCGCCTTCCTCCTACACTGGGCGCCCGTGCCGCTGCGCCTCATCGTCGGATACGGCTTCCTGGCCCACGGCGTTGCGAAGGCCGCGCGCGGCTACGACGCCTTTCCGGCCATCGTGCAGGCCATGGGGCTCCCCATGCCTCATCTCCTCGGCTGGCTCACCATCCTGGTCGAGATAGGCGGCGGACTGGCGATCCTGCTCGGGGCCCTGGTCTCGCTCGCTAGTATTCCGATGGCGATCGTGCTGCTCGTCGCCATCTTCACCGTGCACCTCCCCTACGGCTTCAGTTCTATCAAGCTCCAGGCCGTGACCGCAGCGGGAGCGACCTTCGGCCAGCCCGGCTACGAGACCGATCTGCTCTACCTCGCCGGCCTCGCCGCGCTGGTCATGGGGGGAGCCGGGCCACTGTCCGTCGACGGTTATGTCGGGCGCCGCATCCGGGCTGCTCGTTCTTCTTGACGACGCGAACGGGGAAGCAGAGAGCGGCTGGAGAGCGTCAGTTCAGAAGCGAGCAGGCCAACCCTGCACATGGCCAGCTCCTGCCGGACTTCGAATGTCCGCTTGTCGACGCTGGCGTCTGAAAGCAGACCGGCAAGAATCCACTTAACTCGGTCATTAACTCGCCGGTGCCTACGTCCGCTTCGGAGCAGACGCACCGCAAGCCAGAACGACCAAAATGGGCGCGGAGCGGCCGACTAAACTTGGCCGAAAGCGGAAAGGCTGCTTTCGACCTCCATTCAAAGCTAAGCGGACTGGGCGGCAAAATCATGGGTGCTCTTATAGCATCCTCAACACTCAAGAGTTGTAATTGGCGGAGCGGCCGCCTTGCTTACAGGCCACTGCCTCCCATAACTTAGGGCCGAAACCTCACCTTCGTTTGGTTCATATGTCATGAGTGTCTGAATAAAACTAAGAATCTGACGGCACTTCACATTTCTGGATAACATATCTGGTTCATGTCTGATCTTTGAATGCGCGCAATTACGGTAGCGGCCTGATGAGCTAGTGCCTCGGCACGGGCCACCAGATCGTCATGAATGTGGACCATGGCGCACCAGTATGCGCCGAGCGCAGCGATCGGCTCAGGCGAGCCGATCGGCACCATAAGCAGGCTGCAAATCGCCTTGTTCTGATAGGGCAGCACCGGCACGCGAGGGTCGCGGCGTATGTCCTCGGCAACGACGGTTTCGTTGTTCAGCATCGCCCAGCCGGACACGCATGTCTCAAGCGGAAACCGCTGCCCACGCCAGAGCGGCTGGATCGCGTCCTCCGCGACGTAGTGAGAGAACCCATTATCCCGCAGGACCACGGCAATTCCGTCTGATCCGAGCACACGCCGGGCTGTCTGCCGCAGCGCCGTCACCACACCGTCGAGGGTCTGAGCAGCCACCAGGCGCTCATAGGTGGTCACCAGCCTTGGATCAGGCTGAGGGCGCTCACCGGACATGCGAGCACGCTACGGCGCGGATTGTTGCTGTTGAATGTGAGCGACCCCCTATCACGCCGTCGTGGTTGAACGGCGCTACCATGGCTCAGCGCTCCGACAACGGTGCATCGACCGTAAATACGACGCCGCGCGGCCGGTACTCGATCTCGGCCTTGCCTCCCGTCTCGGTGGATAGGGCGCGCTCGATCATGCGTGACCCGAACCCGCGCCTGGTCGGCGGCTTGACCGGCGGCCCACCCAGCTCTTCCCAACGCAGCGACAGACGATGCGGCTTGCCGTCGGTGAGAACGTCCCAGTTCAGGATCACCCGGCCGGTATCGTTCGAGAGTGCGCCATATTTCACCGCGTTGGTCGCCAGTTCGTGGAGTGCCATGACGAAGGCCAGGGCGCGCTGAGGCGGCAGGCGAACCATAGGACCACCGACGCTGAAACGTCGCGTTTCCACGGACTGGAAGGGCTGTAAAGCGCCATCGACCAGCTCGGCCAGCGTCGCGCCCTCCCAGCTTTCGCGGGTCAGCACGTCATGGGCGGCCGACAGGGACTGCAGGCGCGCATCCAGGATCTGGCGCGCATCGTCCATTGTCTCGGCGTTGCGCAGAGTCTGGTAGGCGATGGATTGCATCGTCGCCATCGAGTTCTTGACCCGATGGTTCAGCTCGCCTGTCAGCAGAGCCTTGTGCTCCTCGGCTCGCTTCCGCTCGGTTACGTCGATCGAAACGCCCGCCATGCTCAGGGGCGAGCCATCCGCCCGGTAGTAGGTTTGTCCACGGATCTCGACCCAGCGGGTCTCGCCTTCGGGAGTGATGATCCGGTACTCGATGCCGTAATCGGCATTCTGCTCGATTGAGGCTTTGACGGCCGCCTGCATCCGCTCGCGATCGTCTTCAACAATGGCGGCGATCAGATCGTCATAGGTAAAGGGGTCACGCGGCGAACGGCCGAAGTTCTCTTTGCAGACATCCGACGCCATCAGCCGCCGTTCGGTGAGGTCGAGGGTCCAGGAGCCAAAGCGTCCGGCCTTGAGCATGAAACGTAGCCGGTCCTCACTTTGCGTGAGTTCGGCGGTACGGCGCTCAACCTCGGCTTCCAAGGCGTCGCGGTCGTCCTGCAAGCGGACGAGCCGTTCCTTCTCCAGCGTCACGTCAAACTGCGAGGCAAAAAAATAGGTGAGTTCGCCGTCGTCATCGAAGACCGGTGAAACCAGCAGGCGGTTCCAGAATATCTCGCCGTTCTTTTTGTGGTTTTGTAGATCTATCTCGATGGAGACACGCCGCTCTATGGCATCGCGGACTTTAGAAACGTCGTCCGGGTCAGTCTCATTGCCTTGCAGAAATCGGCAATTCTGTCCGAAGATTTCAGAACGCTCGTAGCCGGTGAGTTTACAAAACGCGTCGTTCACAAAGATAATCGGATTATCGGGCTGGTTTGGATCAGTGATAATCATTGGCATGCGCGTCGCGCGGACGGCTGACACAAACGGATCATTGCTCTTCGCAATGCGGACTATTTCTGCTTCGATCCGATCGTGTTGCTCCTGATCACTCAAACTGCGCCTAATCCCTTTGCCATTTCAATTTTCTGACATGTGAGCTTCTGCGTAATATATATAGCACGGCTACGGTTGGACCATCTGCTTAAATGGCGCATGGCCAAAGATGTCTGGATGGTTCTTGGCCAACTGTATGAAAACATACCGTCTCTTGTGGCGGGAGCAGTCTAAAGCCAGGCTATTACTTAGATTTCGCTCACGTGATTGTGTGTGACACGGTGCTCCTCTGCAGGGCGGAAGGTCGGGAACGAAGACCAGCCGCATGCTTTAACCGCTGAGAATGTTGGCTTGCTGAGAAGGCAGCGAGCTTAATGAGCGGTTTTCGGAGCTGGGATGCCTCGGTATCACCTCAATGTCATCGACGAGAGCACATTCCTCGATCGAGACGGGGCTGAGTTCTCCGATCCCCAGGCCGCCCAGATCGCTGCCATCGCCTACGCGGGCGAGTTCATTGCCGATCGTGCCAAGCGCGCGAACGTCGGCACCCACTGGCGGATGGAAGTCACTGACGCGCTCGGCCTCATTCTCTTTCGGCTGGATTTCCACATCACGCCTTCCCCAGCGATGCGGACCATCACGGCCCAATAAATCCTGCGCTCACGAAAAACCCCGCGCATCGAAACATGGCGGGGCTCAGTTTCGTAGAGTGAGAGGTTGTCAGTATGGCGATCAGGCGGCCTTACGAACATCATCCGTAAAATCGGCGATCTCGGCGGTGTGGACGGCGAACTCAGCCAGGGGGGCGCGCCCGAAGCTGGTCGTTAGTGCGCAATCGGTCGCGTCGCGGCCGCGCGCCATTACGATGCGGCCTATGCGGGGCCGATTATGCCTAGCATCGAACGTGTACCACTGGTGTCCAAGGTACACCTCGAACCAGGCTGAGAAATCCATTGGTGCCGAATCGAGCGGGACGCCGATGTCACCGAGGTAGCCGGTGGCGTAGCGGGCAGGAATGTTCATGCAGCGGCAGAGCGTGATGGCGAGATGCGCGAAGTCCCGGCACACGCCCTTTTGCTGGGTGTAGCCATCGAACGCTGTGCGCGTGTCATCGGCGTCTTGGTAGTTGAAGCGAAGCCGGTCGTGCGTGTAGTCGACGATCGCTTGGACCCGAGCCCAGCCCGGCGCAGAGTTGCCGAACAACGACCAGGCAATCCCGGCAAGTTTGTCGGTGTCGCAATAGCGGCTACCGAGCAGGAACTGCAGCACATCGTCCGGAAGATCCTGCACGGGGTGCTGGACGGCGGTGGGTACCACGGGGTCCGGCAATCCAGAGTCGCGCACCACGAAATCTGCGGCCATATTAATCCGGCCACCGGGCGCGACGATGCGCGTTACGATGTTGCCGAAGGCATCAACATGTCGGCCCGCTGGCACGGGCGGATCGAAGGTGAAGGTTTCCGGAGTAACGAGATCCGCTACGCGTTCCGGACGAACGTTCAGCAGCAGGTTCATCGGCGTCGGGCCGAAGGTGTCGAATGCGAGCGAGAAACCGGTCTGGATCAGCATAACGAGGCCCAACGAACGTCAGATGTTGCGGTCGTTAACATGGGCCAAGCTGCTCAGT
Source organism: Methylobacterium sp. C25 (assembly GCF_021352225.1). GTDB lineage: Bacteria > Pseudomonadota > Alphaproteobacteria > Rhizobiales > Beijerinckiaceae > Methylobacterium. The sequence continues at coordinate 33,766 of NZ_JAAUVI010000015.1, forward strand.
TCCGCCGATGCTTTGCGTTTCAAACTTTCTGTATGCGCAAATATTCAGCACACGCCGGTGCGAACTGCCTTCTTCCTTCGGACCGTGTCCGAACGATCGAGCAACCTGCCCAGCGGGAACATTCGCGGCCAAGGTCGAGTTGTGTGCTGACCATTTTGGGTGAAAGCCCGGCAATCGGAGGAAGCAAGATGAGCAGCACCACCGACAAGATCAAAGGTCTGGCGAACGAAGCCGCCGGCAACGTCAAACAAGGCGTTGGTAAAGTCACCGGCAGCGAGAAGCTGCAGGCCGAAGGCAAGGCGCAAGAGCTGAAGGGCGAGGCGCAGAAGACCTTGGGCGACGCAAAGGATGGTGCCAAGGATCTGGCCGATAAGGTAACCGGCAAGCACTAAAGCCGCACTACCTTTGCATCTAAATGTTGGCCCTGCAGATCTAAGATCTGTGGGGCTTTATCATTTGAACTGCTACGCTTCGGAATTTCGCTCGTGAATTGCCCGAGGTAGCAGGGAGCCTTTTTCCGATCGCCCGGTTGCCCGCTCAGTCGGCGTAGATACGCCATATCATACGGGAACAGGCAGATGGCCACGAAAGAAAAGACGCTCAATGATGCGTTCTACGAAATGCTCAAGGATGTCTATTTCGCTGAAAAGCGTCGGTAAAAGCCTGTAAGAAGTCCGCGAAATCTGCCGAACACCCGGATCTCAAGCGGGCTTTTGAGCAGCACGGCGAGGAAAGCGCGACACAGGTTGAACGCCTTCAGCAGGTGTTCGAGCTGATTGGCAAGTCGGCCCGTGCCAAGACCTGCGAGGCAATGCAGGGTATAGTGTCGGAGATGGAAGAGGATCTTGAGGATTTCGGCGGGACCCCGGCCGCTGATACGATCTTGGCAGCCTGCGCCCAGGCAGTCGAGCATTACGAGATTGCCCGGTATGGGACCTTGAAGACTTGGGCATCCCAGCTCGGATACACCGACGCTGCTTCCCTCCTCGATCAGACGCTACAGGAGGAGAAGAAGGCGGATGCCTTGCTTACGAAGATCGCGGGCAAACTGAACGCGCAGGCCGCATAACGCTCTGCGGGCAGGTTCGTCTCACGCTAGATGACCCTGGCCTCTAGCCGGTCTGTCGCTTCTGGTGGTCATCCGCGGCCTGGGCATGAAGCTGCGCAACAAGAGCATGCAGCCGATCGGGCAGCGCGTCATGCAGCGGAGGGGCGAAGACATGATTTAGCCCGAGGGCGATGCGTTGCAGTCGCGGGTCGCCGAGCTGGCCTGGACCAGGTTCCTCGAACGACGTGCCGACAACAGTAAATCGTTTGGGCATGCGTCTTCCGATCTGGCGATCATCACTATGAGCGGACACTGTTAATAGTCTGTTAATGACGCTGCCGCTGATCAGTTTCCATGAGTACGGGCCGAAGCCTGCGTTTCGCTCCACGTTCGTTATTGAGACGCTTGCCATTGCTTCGCACAAACGTAAGTTTGCAGTGCGGGGTGTTTCAACAGCACCGTCTGCCGCCCCTCGCGGGCGTGTCCTCCCAGGACTTCAGGCCGCCCCTCTCGACAGGGCGGCCTTCTCTTTACAGGCTCCGGCTCAGGCAGCCTTTTGGTCAGGCGCTGCGCGCTTGAGCGGGATGCCGGCCTTCCTCGAACTCCTCGACGATCTTGGAGCAGAAAGCAGGCAGATCCTTCGGGGTGCGGCTCGTTACCAGGCCCTGATCGCACACGCATTCTTCATCCACCCAGCGACCACCTGCGTTCTCGATGTCCTTGCGGACCGTTGGATACGAGGTCAGCGTGCGGCCCTTGACGACGTCGGCTTCGACGAGAGTCCAGGGGCCGTGGCAGATTACTCCGACCGGCTTCCCCTGCGCGAAGAAGTCATGGACGAATGCGATGACGTCCCCGCTTGCGCGCAGCTTATCGGCCCCCACGCAGCCGCCTGGAATGATCAACCCGTCGAAGTCAGCAGCCGACGCGCCACCGATGGTACGATCCACTGGGTAGCGACCGGCAGGATCGAGATCCCCGGTCACGGTTTCAGCCTCACCGTCCTCAAGGCCTATGACGGTCACAGTGGCCCCGGCTTTTGCCACCGCCTCTTTGGGTTCCGTAAACTCCGGCTCTTCCGTCCCGCGCGGTGCGATGAGGATCGCGATATTCCTGCCCTCTAGGCTCATGGCTTTTTCCTTGATCTCAATGAGCGCAACCCGAACCACGCACCGCTATTGTGGTAAAAACTGAACCTGTTGATGTGGCAAAGACGCCAAGCATCCGGGGGTGTGGGTCAGGTCGGCCCTTGTGAAAATGGGCAACTCACCGTCGAGCAGCGTTGTTTCCGAACGGCGTGCAGTGCGACAGCATGGACATTTGGTCGATAATCGCGACGGCTAGTTGCAAATGTGATGTCGGACCGGTGAGATCCAGACGCCAGGAACAATTTATTTCCCTAATTAAAGTGTCTCTATCAGTAACAATGAAGTCCTGCGCCGGAAATAGAAACCGGGATCGCTTTCGCAATCCCGGTCCTCAGCGGTTTAGTGCTTGAACTTGCCCTCGTACTTAAACTGCGGGGCCTCCTTCAGCTTGTCCTTGGCGGTGTTGATGGACGCGACCCATTTCTTGGCGCTCTCATCGTAAGTCAGGCCCACCGAAGACGGCTCGACGGCGACGTAGTGCTCGCCCATGCCGAGAAAACCACCGACCGAAATGATGTAGCCAACCAGCTTGCCGTCATTGACGATGAGATCCTTGATCTCGCCAACCGTGCTGTTCGAGCCGTCAACGACCGTGAGACCCACCAGATTGTAGCTCAGAACCGCAGTCGGCGGTACGGGGGCAAACTTGACTTCGGCCGGCGGAGTGACCGGCTTGGCGCTCTCGGCGAGTGCCGGTGCCGTCAGCATGGTGGCGGCCATGACGGCGAAAGCGATGCGACGCATTTTTAGACTCCTCTGCCCACTCATTTGGCACCGAGGAAGCCGCAGCGACCGCTTTTCGTTCCCGCGCCTGCAGCAAAATGTGATTCCGGTTCACATTGGGTCGGACGGCCTGGATCAGGGCGCGGGGTTCAACTCGGGCGTTGAACTGGCCGCCCCCCTCATTCGTCCACCTGCTTAGGTGCATTGTCGTTTGAGGACGCCGGAGTTTCGACTTCCTCCGAGACAGGGAGTCTTTCACACAGGTCGTACAGTCGTTTTTTCTTCTCGTCTGGTGACAAGTCATTTAGGGATTTGTCGTGATCTGAGTCCTTCTTGTCGGACACGGCCAGAGGACTTTCGGTAGCGCGCTTTGGATGCGAACCGCCGCGTGTCGTCGATGTTCAATCCGATCTAGGATATAAATAAAACGACTGTTTTCTGGATTATCCGTCAATCATCGAGCGATGATTTGGCGTAACCGCGCCGATTGTTTAGAAGGGCTGCCAGGAAATAAAATGTAAAAAACGGTGTCGGCTGCGAATGCGAAGCATTCACAACGTCGGTGGGATCGCACCCGCCAATGGTGGTCTTGAGGGATGTCCGGTTTCGGGACGATTTCTTTGCTAAATAAACATCAACGACGGGCGCAACGCCGCCGGCCGAACGTGGCCGAGAGCTGAAGGGCGGCTTGCTTGCAACGAGAAAATGAATGCGGACGTAGCGCCCCCTCCCAACGGTTGGTCATCGCTACGTCCCTTCGGAAGATTACATCTGCGCGGCTCGCGCCAGCGCCTGCGTATCGACGTATTCCCGGATACTGACCACCTTGCCCTCGCGGACGGTGATGGCGAAGATCCAGTGGTCTTCGAACGACTTTTTCGTGGCCTTGATCGTCCCCTTGGCGAAGCCGACGACCAGGACGCGATCTCCCTGTGCCACGAACGCGCGGGACTCTGAGAGCGACATCTCGATGGTTTCGGATGCGGTCTTCACCACGTCCGTCAGTCTATGGTGCCCCCGATGTGTCCCGGCGAGCGGCCAATTCTCTCCCGGGACGATCCACTCGAAATCGTCGGCGGCCAGCGCACGCAGACCCTCCTCGTCGCCGCTGCCGATCGCGGCGAAGAAGTCCTTCACGGCTTGGATGTTTGTCTCGATGCTCATGGAATGTCTCCGTTTCACGCGCGCCCGAACCGCTTTCAATCCGAGCGCGTCCGCGTTGGTCAGCCGAACTTGACCAGATCCTCGAAGATGAGCTTCCCCCAGGTCTTCTCGCGCCCATGGACGAGCAGGCCGCCTTCGGAGAGGCCGCCGAGGTCGACCGGTGCGAAGCCGAGCTTCTTCGCGATCTCGCCGATCTCCGCCGTCGCGTCCTGGTCGTCGCTCGTGAGGAACACGACCCTCCGGCCGCCTTTGACGGCCGGATCCTGGCCGAGCACTCCAGCGCCCAGGTGGTTGAAGCCCTTGACCAATCGGCCGCCGGTGAAGGCTTGCGCGACGACCTTGGCGGAGGGCTGTCCTCCCAGGTCCTCAGAGGGCACACCGTAGGCGTTGGTCACGTCGACGATGGTCTTCCCCTGCCAGTTCGGGAGCGCCTTCGCGACGTCCGCATGCGCCTCGAACCGCACGGCGAGGAAGATGACGTCCGCTTTCACGGCCTCCACCAGTGCCTTGGGCACAATGTGGGGTCCGATGGAGGCCGCATCGGATGCGAAGCTTGCCGGCTCGCGTGTGGTCGCGACGGAGACTTCGATGCCGTTGCGGGCGAACGCTCTGGCAAGCGCTTGGCCAATCTTGCCGAAGCCGATGATTGCGCAACTCATAGCTATTCCTTTCAAGTAACACGATGAAACCCGTCCGGGCGCGACGCATCAGAGCTGCGCCAAGCCTCCGTCGACGGCGACCTCGCTGCCGGTCATGAAGCTGCTGTCCGACGAAGCGAGGAAAGCGGCCACCGCTCCCTGTTCGGCCGGATCCGCCATGCGCTGGAGCGGCGTCATCGACGCGAAGGCTTTCTGGCCGTCCTCGCCCAGCGCTTGCTTCGCCAGTTCGGTCGCCGTCGCCCCGGGCGACAGCACGTTGACCCGAATTCCGGTGCCCTTCAGGTCCTCCGCCCAGGTGCGAGCGAGGTTGCGCACCGCCGCCTTGCTCGCGCTATAGGCGGTCATTCCTGGCGCGCCCGTGGTGCCGGCGCTCGATCCAGTCAGGATAATCGATCCGCCCTGGCCCATCAGCGGGAGCGCCTTCTGGACCGTGAAGATCGTCCCCTTCACGTTGGTGTCGAAGGTCTCGTCGATGTGCTGGGCAGTGATCTCGCCGAGCCTGAGCATGCTACCTGCTCCGGCATTCGCGAAGACGATGTCCAACGTGCCCCGCTCGGCCTTCACCGCCCCGTAGAGCCGGTCGAGGTCGGCCTCGTCGGAGACAGAGCCCTGCACGGCACGGGCATTGGGTCCAAGTTCGGCCACGGCGGCATCGAGCGCCTCCTGCCGGCGGCCGAAGATGAATACGAACGCGCCCTCCTCGACGAAGCGCTTTGCCGCGGCGCGGCCGATGCCGGTGGCGCCGCCCGTGATGACTGCGACCTTGCCCTCAAGCTTTTCCATGGTCGTTCCTTTCAGACACGGTTCTCGGTCGGTCGGGAGTTCCCGAGCCTGCCGATCCCGCCGTTCAGAGTGATGTTTCGGATGGCGGCGCCGTCTCGGGCCGGCCGGACGGATGGCCCCGTCATCGGCCGCGCAGCGCTCGTTCAGACGGCCGAGAGACCGCCGTCGACGGACAGCTCGATCCCGTTCACGAAGCTCGACGCATCCGAGGCGAGAAACAGCGCGACCGCTGCGATTTCCTCGGGCCGACCCAACTTCCCGCGCGGAATGTGAGATTCGAACATCCGCCGCGTCTCTTCGTCGATCGGCACCGACGTATCGGTCGGCCCCGGATGCAGAACGTTGACCCGGATGTTCCGACCCTTCAGCTCGTTGAGCCATCCGCGCGCAAAAGCCCGCAGGGCCGCCTTGCTCGCCGAATACACGCTGAAGGCAGGATATCCCTTCAGTGAGGCGACGGACCCGGTCATGAAGATCGACCCGCCATCGTTGAAGAGCGGCAACGCCTTCTGCACGGTGAACAGCGTACCGCGCGTGTTCAGGCCGAAGGTCGTATCGAAATGCTGCTCGGTGATCTGGCCCAACGGGACGGGTTCGCCCCTGCCGGCGCTCGCGAACAGGACATCGATGCTGCCCTTCTCGCGCCTGACCGTCTCGAACAAGCGATCGAGATCGTCGAGGTTCGCCGCATCGCCGGGGACACCGGTCACTTTGCGCCCGATCACCTTGACGGCCTCGTCCAGCGCCTCCTGCCTGCGGCCCGTGATGAAGACATGGGCGCCTTCCTCGACGAACAGCTTGGCGCTCGCCAGCCCCAGGCCGCTAGATCCACCTGTGATGACCGCGACCTTACCCTCAAGCTTTCTCACGTCCAGGATCCTTCCTTGGCTGCTTCGGGGAGCCCCCGAGGACCGAACATGTGGCCGCCTGCGTCAGGCGTTCAGTATGAATGTGCGCACAGCGGTGGTGCGAAATCGATCCGGCCTGAAGGCGTCCCCAATCGCGAGAGACGGGATCCGCCGTGCGACACGGTCTGCTGCCATCCAATTCGGCCTCTGAGGCCTCCCGAGACCCTGTCGGCGTGCAAACGCGGGCCTTGCAGTCGGGCATCCTGCGGTGCTGGATTGCACCATGATCGACTGGGATGACGTTCGGTATTTCCTCGCCGTCGCGCGCGGAGGCTCAGTGCGGGGCGCTGCCGCCCGCCTCGGGGTAAACCACGCGACCGTGCTGCGGCGTGTTGCCCAGCTCGAGGAACGCCTCGGGGTTCAACTCTTTGAAAAGCTGCCTTCGGGGTATCGCATCACGAGCGCGGGCGAGGAGGTCCTGGAACTCGCCGAACGGATGGAGGCAACGTCGCACCAACTGGAGGCTCGCGTCTTTGGGCGCGACCAGGGCGTGCGCGGGCTCCTGCGGGTGACGTTGCCTCCGCCTCTTGCGACGCACCTGCTCGTGCCGGATTTCGTCGAGTTTGCGCGTCTCCATCCGGACATCGAGATAGACATCTCGTCGTCCGGCGAGCTGGCGAACCTGACCAATCGGGACGCCGACGTCGCGATCCGCGTCGTCTACGACCGCAAAACCTTGCCACTCAATCTCCATGGCCTGAAGGGACCGGAGGTTTTCGGAGGCGTCTATGAGGCCCGGAATCGACTTTCCACCGTGCAGGCGGACGCGCCCGATCCCATGCGGTGGATCGTCATCAGCGCTCACGGCATTCCGGACTGGGCCGGCAAGATCGAGATTCGCAGCGACGCGGTTCCGTTCAGGGTCTCGGATGCCGAGGCGCAGCTCGCGGTGGTCCGGCAGGGGCTCGGTATGACCACGCTGCCGTGCTTCGTCGGCGACGCCGATCCACTTCTGGCCAGGGTCCCGGGCATCGAACTGCATCTCTACGGAACGCTCTGGCTCCTTACGCAGGGCGAGGCCCGGAAGACTAAGCGCGTGCGGCTCTTCACGGAGTTTATCACCCGTAGGCTCTCCGCCTACGCTCCGCTTCTCGCGGGAATGTCCATTCCGCTAAAGTGAGGCGCGGCAGGTCACCAACGATGCTTCTTTCGGGCCAGCTGTTGCGAACGGACAGCCTCGGCATGCGCCCTACATTCTCAGTCGTGCAGAACGCCGACGGGTCAGAATCACGTTGATGGGCGCGAAGAAGCCGGAAGCTGGTAGTGTAGAGCGTCCGATCTCGCAGACGCTGCGAATAAGCTGACGATGCGCGACGCGATGCGAACCAGCAAAATCCCGCGGGTACATAATAACCAGAAGTCAGGAGGGTTACGGGATATTCGTGAACGATGCCGCCGGGCAAACGCTCTACCAGGATCCGGTCTGGAAAAGTCTGACAGGTCAAGAGTCTAGCCAAGCTTTGGGCAGTGGCTGGTTGGAGCGCATCTATATCAAAGAACGTGCTTTGGTTGAAGACACCCACTACGGCGCGCTCGAAACGTCGTCCGACTATCGCGTGCAATATCGATTGCTCACCCCACACGACCAGCCGCGCTGGGTCATGGTGGATGTGCGAGCTTCGGTTGGTCCTTCTGACCAAGCGTTTATTGGCTTTCTCGGAACGTTGACGATCCTGCCTGATGCGACCGCCGGAGCTTATGAAGTCTTTGGACGCATCGACCATGATGGTAGGCACGAAGCAGCATATACACCTGCCGTCCGCAACCCAGCGCTCGTTGAGGATGCTACTTCCACCTGCGGCGCGCCTACTCTGAGGAAGCGCATACTGAGCGCCATCGGCCTAAGTCGAATGGCTCGACGGCACGTTGGTGTCGATGGAGCTTTCCGCACCCGCGTGACGCTCGACATGGCTTTGATTGAGCTAGCGGAGGAGTTGAAGCGACTGAAAAGCAGCCCGTGACTGAGCCCAGTTAGCTTGCTGCCTGATTCTGCAAATATCCGGTTTTGAGAGTCTGCGGCTCAAGCTCGCACGGCCGACTGAACTTGGCCGATAGCAGTCTGGCTGGTTCTAAATCTAAGAAAAAGAAAGCGGACATCGTCACGAGGCCCGATCGCTACCTATGTCGGTAATAGGATCCCCGGCCGCGAGGCCTGCAAAAGGTCACAGCGTCTTCATCGACAACTGCCATGATTGACGATGTCGATGTCGGCTATGGACCACATCTGTTTGATCAATACAATATCGGAGCGCACGTTCGCCTCATCGAACGACGGAAATACCCGCCGCCGCCAAAGAGGATCGAACAATGTCCAAGAACACTCAAACTCTCGCCGCCGCCCTGTTCTTGACGGTTGCCGGTTTCGGCCAGGCAAGCGCCTCGGATGCAGCCATCGCCGACAACACCCCCCAGGCCTTCAAAGTGCTGACGGTTGTCGGCGCCGCCTACCATGACCCGCGGGTCGCCACGAACGCTGTCGAAGTCCGCCGCCAGGGCGGCTTCGCCACCGCCGGCGCCGTCGAGTGGAAGCTCAAGGCCGCCGGTCAGTCATCGAATGGCGCGGCTATCGATTTCCCGTCGGTGATCGGCGCCGCCTACCATGTCCGCAGCATCGCGACGAACGTGGCCGAGGTCCGCCGCCAGGGTGGGTTCGGTATCACCGCCGCCGTCCAGTGGACCGGCGCAGCCCAGGAACAGTCCCAGGCCGCAGTGATCGACTTCCCGTCAGTGATCGGGGCCGCCTACCACGACCGCCGCGTCGCGGTGAACGCGGTGGAAGTGCGTCGACAGGGTGGGTTCGCCACCGCCGGCGCCGTCAAGTGGACCGACAGGTCCGAACGGACGGCCGAGGGCGTTGTCATCAACATGCCGTCCGTCATCGGGGCCGGCTACCATGACGCCCGTATCGCGACGAACGCCGTCGAGGTTCGTCGCCAGGGTGGCTTTGGAATGATCGCCGCCGTCCAGTGGCTGCCGGCCGCACCGGTGGAAGCCGCTGCCAAGTCGGAGCCGGTTCGCCTGGGCGCCCTTTAAGGAGGCGCCGCCCGCGGCAGCCTTCACAAGGCCGCCGCCGCATCCTTCGCGGTATCCCGACCCAAGCCCACCATGACCTCGCGCAGCCAACGGTGCGCGGGGTCATGGTCGTACGACGAATGCCAGAGCATCGAGATGGAGGACTCGTTGAGCTCAAGGGGAACCGGGCTCGTTCCCAAGCCGAGTTGCTCCGCGAATGTCACCGCCAGCTTGTCGACCATCGTGGCGATCAAGGGAGCGGCCTGAACATGGAAGGGGACCGTGGTGAAACGTGGCGTCGTCACCATGAGCCGCCGTTTGCGGTCGATACTCGCGAGGGCGTCGTCGATCACTCCTGGACCCCGACCCGTCATCCCGGTCATGATGTGGGGGAATCGCAGGTAGTCTTCGAGCGACAGCGGGCCGCTCACACCCAGGAGTGCCGGGTTGAACAGGCAGAGGTAGCCGAACCGGTAAAGCGTACGAACCTTGTGGTGTGTCTGACCCTGGGAGATGACCCCTATGGCCAGATCGATCCGGTCGGCATCCAGTTCGTCGAGCACGGCGCCATAATCGAAGTTTCGCAGGGTCAGACGAATTCCTGGCGCCTCGCGCCCAAGGAAGGCCAGCAGCCGGGGAACGACGCGCGCCTCCACGCCTGGGACGGCGAGCGTGAACGACCGTTCGACCGTCACGGGGTCGAAGCTGTCCTCCTGGAGAACGATGCCCTGGAACTGGCGCAGGGCGGTACGGACCGGCTCGACCAGGGCCATGGCCCTCGGCGTCAGCCGCATGCCGTCCGGCAGGCGGGTGAGCAGTTCATCACCCAGCAGCTTCCGCAGCCGGGAAAGGCTGCTGCTCATGGCGGACTGGCCGATGCCGACCTGGGCGGCCGCGCGCGTCACGCTGCTCTCGGTCAGGAGGGCATCAAGTGCCACGAGCAGGTTCAGGTCGATGCCCGCGAGGTCATGGTGCTTGATGGTCATGGCTCGCCTCCACGGTCAGAGGAGCTGGCCGGAAGACGCCGCAGCCTTGGAGCTTTCCAGACCGAGAAGTCGCCTCTTGACCTCCAGGCCGCCCGCGAAGCCCGTCAGGGCACCGGCCGAACCGATGACCCGATGGCAGGGCGCGATGATCGAGATCGGGTTCTTCCCGTTCGCCGCTCCCACCGCCCTAAAGGCGCTTGGCCGCCCGATCTGACAGGCGATGTCGCCATAGCTCCGTGTCTCCCCGAAGGGGATGGTCAGCAGGGCTGCCCAGACGCTCTTCTGGAAATCGGTTCCCCGGAAATCGAGCGGCACGCTGAAGGCCTGCAGCGTGCCGGCGAAGTAGGCTGCCAACTGGCGCTCCGTCTCCAGCAGCACGGGATGGGACGGGTCCTCGACCAAAGGCCCGAGCCGGACCCGCTTGGGGTCGTCGTCCTCCCAGAGGATTGCCGAGAGGCCGCGGTCGCTCGCGATGATCTTCAGCGCGCCGACCGGCGACGCCACCGTTTTGAACGCGTAGCTCATGTCATCCCTCCAGTTTCGGCTGGACCTTGGCGAGCCGGTACGTTCGGCTCCCTGCAGGCTATGCCGGAGCCGGCACCGCATCCGCGCCAGCCGGATCCGGCGTCATCACGCAGCCGCCGTTCTTGAGGACCCGCTTCGTGGACGCCGGGTACTTGCTCAAGCCGCCGACCGGACCGCCAATCGGGCGGATCGGCCGCTCGACCAGGTTGCCGAGGCAGTTCGGGCAGTGGCCATCGAGGACGCCCTCCACGCAGTCGCGGCAGAAGGTGCATTCGAAGGTGCAGATGAAGGCCTCCCTCGAATCTGGGGGCAGATCCTTGTCGCAGCATTCACAGTTGGGTCTGAGATCGAGACGGGCCATGCCTGTTTCCTCCCATGTTCGCGCCGCCGGCATCGGTGGTCGTGCGGGCCGCCGGCGGCCCGGCTCTCACCCAACGGTCTCGATGGCGAGCGCGATGCCCTGGCCGCCGCCGATGCACAGCGTCACGACGCCCCGGTCGAGGCCGTCGCGTCGCATCGAGTGGATCAGGCGCGTCGTCAGGATCGCTCCCGTCGCGCCGATGGGATGGCCGTGGGCGATGGCGCCGCCCTCGACGTTCACGACCTGCTCCGCGATCCCGAGTTCGTCCATGATGGCGATGACGATGGCGGCGAAGGCCTCATTGATCTCGAAGCGTTGCACCCAGTCGATGTCCCAGCCGGCGCGGGTCAGCGCCTGCCGCACCGCGGGCACCGGACCTAGACCAAACAGGCCGGGCTCGACGGCGCCGATGCCATAGGACACGAGACGGGCCACTGGCCGGAGATCACGGCGTTCGGCCCACGTCTCGTCCATCAGCACGAGGGCCGCGGCACCGTCGTTCAGCCCAGGCGCATTTCCCGCCGTGATCGTGCCGTTGGAGCGGAACGCAGGCTTGAGCCGCGCCAGCGTCTCCGCGGTCGTCTCTGGCCGGTTGTGCTCGTCCTTCTCGAACACCGTCGTGCCCTTGCGCCCCGCAACCTCGACCGGGACGATCTCGGCCCGAAAGCGACCTTCGGCCTGGGCGGCGGAGAACCGCGCTTGCGAGCGAGCAGCCCAGCGGTCCTGTTCCGCCCGGCTGATCTGAAACATCTCCGCAAGATCCTCCGTGTGCCAGCCCGAGGCCGCGTCCGAGAAGGCGTCATTCAGACCGTCACGAAGCGCGCTGTCGACCAGTTGCGCGTCGCCCATGCGATAGCCCCAGCGCCCGCTGCCGATCAGGTACGGGGCGCGATCCATGCTCTCCATGCCGCCCGCGACACCGGCGCTGACGTCGCCGAGTAGGATTTCCTGCGCCACGGAGACGATAGCCTGGGCGCCCGAGCCGCAGACGCGGTTCACGGTTAGCGCCGGCGTATCGATGGGCAATCCGCCGCGGATGGCCGCCTGCCGTGCCGGGTTCATCTTGTTGCCGGCCTGGATCACGTTGCCCATCACGACCGTGCCGACCTCGTCGGGTTGGATGCCGGCACGCTCGACCGCGGCCCGCACCGCCGTGGCGCCCAGGGCGACCGCCTCGACCTCGCGGAGGGCGCCTCCGAGCGTGCCGACCGGCGTTCGGACCGGTTCGGCGAAGACGACGCGACGGCTGGAAGACATGGTCGGATCCTTCGTATCTGGATGATCGGTCGAGGCCGCCTGCGTGGCACGACGGTCGGCGCGACCGTGCTGGGGGGGTGTTCGGTCGCGCCGGTGAAGATGCGGGTCGGGTGACCTCGGGCGAGCACCCGACCCGCCGTCGCCAGGAAAGGAGGGCAAGGATCCTGGCGACTACAGGCGACCGGGTCTCATGGCCGCCTGATCCGGTTGGCCACGGCTCAGGCGTTTGCGCCGCCGTCGACCGTCACGGCCGTACCAGTGACGTACTTCGCCTTGTCACTCGCCAGGAACGCCACGGCATTGGCGATGTCGTTGACCTCACCGTAGCGGCCGAGCGGCGACAGCGCTTTGAGCGCCGGACCGAAGTCGCCGTGGGCCGGGTTCATGTCCGTATCGATGGAGCCGGGCTGCACCACGTTGACGGTGATGTTCCGGGAGCCGAGCTCGCGGGCGAGGCCCTTGGTGAAGGCGGTCAAGGCGGATTTCGTCAGGGAGTAGACCGACAGTCCGGCGCCACCCGGTACGCGGTCGGCGAAGTAGCTGCCGATGTTAATGATGCGGCCGCCTTCGCCGAGATGCGGGATCACGGCCTTGCTGGCCAGGATCACCCCACGGACGTTGACGTTGAGGAGGGCGTCGATGTCCTCCAGCGCCATGTCCTTGACCTCGGAGAAGCGGATGATGCCCGCATTGTTCACGAGGATATCGAGCCCTCCGAGAGCCCCGACGGCCTTCTCCACCGAGGCATGGATGGCCCCCGGGTTCGCGCTGTCGGCCTGGATCGCAGCCGCTTTCCGGCCATGAGCCTCGATGGCGCGGACCACCTCGTTGGCGGCGTCCGCCGACTTTTCGTAGGTGATGGCGACGTCGGCGCCTTCCGCGGCGAGCGCCTTGGCGATGGCGGCTCCGATGCCGCGGCTGGCGCCCGTCACGAGCGCGCGTTTGCCTTGCAGTGACATGGTCGTGTTCCTTCTGTTTTCAGGGGGAGAGGCTCAGACGAAGGCTCGGTGAGCCGCGTCCTTGAGCGTTGCAGTCGCCTGTACGTACGGGTTGGCGCCATGGCTGAGGCGCGCCACTCCGATCTCTGCGAGGCGGCCCTTCGCAGGAATTCCGTCCATCACCATCACGTTGACCGGGAGGGTGATGCCCTCGACGGCGCGGTGGATGAGCTTCTCGTCGCGCAGGCCCGGCACGAAGAACCCGGAGGCGCCGGCCTCGCCGTAAGCCTTGGCCCGTTCCAGCGCCTCGGTGATGTCCTTCGCCGGATCGGTGCCGCGACCAAGGAAGAGGTCGGTGCGGGCGTTGATGAAGAGCGGCAATCCGAGGTTGGTCGCCGCCTCGCGGATCGCCTTGATCCGCCGCGCCTGCTTGTCGATGGGATAGAGGCCGGGTCCCTTGACGACGCGGTCCTCGAAATTGATCCCGACGACGCCGAGACCGATGATCCGCGAGACGTTCCGGGCGAGCTCTTCCTCGTCCTCGGCATAGCCGCCCTCGAAGTCTACGCTCAGGGGCACGTCGACGACGGCGGCGATCCGAGCGGCCACCTGCTCGACATTGGCGAGCGGGAGGTCCTCACCATCCCGGTAACCCTGCGCCTCGGCGACGGCCCAGCTACTGGTCGCGATGGCCTTGGCGCCAGCCTCCCGAACGGCCTTGGCCGAGCCGGCGTCCCAGACGTTGTAGAGGATCAGCGGCGAGCCCTTGGCATGCAGGCGTGCGAAGAGATGGGCCTTGTCGACCTGGGTCATGACGGACTCCTGTTTCTGACGGGGGTTGGAGGCGCGTCGGGACCGGCTGGCCTCGACGCGCGGGGGATCAGGCGGAATGGGGCTCGGGGGCTTTGGCTGGTGTCGGGGTCGGGGCGGGCGCCTCGCGGCGCTTCGAGCCGATGCGGCGCACGATCACGTAGAAGGTCGGCGTGAAGAGCAGGCCGAAGACGGTCACGCCGAGCATGCCGGTCAGCACGGCCGTTCCGAGTGACTGCCGCATCTCGGAGCCGGCGCCTGTGGCGATGGCCAGCGGCACCACGCCGAGGATGAAGGCGAAGGAGGTCATCAGGATCGGGCGAAGCCGGACCCTGGCCGCTTCGATGGCGGCCTCCACCGGCGTTTCGCCGTGCTCCTCGGCCTGCCTGGCGAACTCGACGATGAGGATCGCGTTCTTGGCCGCTAAGCCCACCAGAACGACGAAGCCGATTTGGGCGAGGATGTCGATCGGCATGCCGCGCAGGTCGAGACCGGTCGCCGAAGCCAGCAGACACATCGGCAGGATCAGCACGATGGCGAGCGGCACCGCCCAGCTCTCGTATTGAGCGACCAGGACGAGGAAGACAAACAGTCCGGCGGCTGCGAAGATCGCGATGGTCGGCGTGCCCTGCTGCTCTTCCTGGTGGGCGAGGTCGGTCCACTCGAACTCGAAGCCGGCCGGCAGCACCTGTTTGGCGAGTGCCGACATCTCCTTGATGGCCGTGCCCGACGACACGCCAGGGGCTGCGGCGCCCATGATCTCGGCCGCCGGCGAGAGGTTGTAGCGCGGCACGCGATAGGGGGCGGTCTGGGTCTTGAAGGTCGCGACGGAGCCAATCGGCACCATCTCGTCGCTGGCGTTGCGGGCCTTCAGCCGGGCGATGTCGTCCGCCGTCCGACGGAACTGCTCGTCAGCCTGGACGAAGACCGGATAGGTCCGCCCGAAGAAGTTGAAGTCGTTCACATACTGCGAGCCGATGTAGAGCTGCAGCGTCGAGAACACGTCGCTCGGGGTCAGGCCGACCTTCTCGGCCTTCAGGCGGTCGATGTCGGCGTAGATCGAGGGCGCGCCGGCGTTGAAGAGGGTGAAGACGCCCCCGAAGTGCCCGGACTTGTTGGCGGCCGCGACGAGGTCGTTCGTCGCCTTGGCCAACGCCTGCGGTCCGTGCCCGGCGACGTCCTGGATCATCAGCTTGAAGCCGCCTGCCGCACCCAGTCCCTGAACCGGCGGCGGGTTTACCACGATGACGTAGGCGCCCTGGATGCCGGCGAGCCGCGCGCGGATCTTCGGCAGCATCGAGGCCGCGTTGATGCCGGGAACGTGTTTGTCGTAGAGCGAGGGCAACCCGTAGAAGACCGTGCCGACGTTCGGGGCGATGGTGCTAGTGGTGACGTCGAAGCCGGTCACCGGCGAGGTATGGGTGATGCCCTTCACCTCGGGCGTGTCGAGGATGATCTCGTTGACCTGGCGGACGACGGCGTCGGTGCGGTCGAGGCTGGAGCCCGGGGGCAACAAGGCGACGACGGCCTGGTAGCCGATGTCCTGATCCGGGATGAAGCCGGAGGGCATCCGCGACATCTGGAAGCCGGTCAGGCCGATCAGCCCGACATAGACAATACCGACGATGGCCGAGGCCCTGATCAGACGCCCCGTGAAGCGGCCGTAGCTCGACGACAGCCACTCGAAGCCCGTGTTGAAGCGACCGAACAGGGCCTGGACGATCCGGCCGACGAAGCCCTTCTTCGCGTGATGGTCGTGCGGCTTCAGGAGCACCGCGCACAGGGCGGGGCTGAGCGTCAGCGAGACGAAGCAGGAGATCACCGTCGAGGCGGCGATGGTGATGGCGAACTGCTTGAAGAACAGTCCCGAGATGCCGGAGATGAAGGCCGTCGGCACGAACACCGCACAGAGCGTGAGGGCGATGGCGATGAGCGCCGTCGACACCTCGGTCATCGTCCTGTGGGCGGCGTCTCGGGGAGACATGCCCGCGGCCATGTTCCGCTCGACGTTCTCGACCACGACGATGGCGTCGTCGACCACGATGCCGACGGCCAGCACCAGGCCGAACAGCGACAGGTTGTTGATCGAGGCGCCGAAGATGGCGAGCAGCGTGAAGGTGCCGATCAGCGAGATCGGAATGGCGATGACCGGGATGATGGTCGCGCGCCAGCTCTGCAGGAAGATGAAGACCACGGCGACGACGAGGAGGACCGCCTCGAAGATCGTATGGATGACGCCGTCGATGGACTGGTCGACGAAGTTCGTCGGATCGTAGATCTGGATGTAGTCGATGCCGGGCGGGAACTTCGTCTTCTTGAGCTCCGCCATCTTGTCCCAGATCGCGTGATGGAGCTGGTAGACGTTGGCGTCGGGCGTCGCGATCACGAACCACGGCGCGGAATCGTAGCGATCGGCATAGGCCTTGGAGCTGTAGTCGGCCGATCCGATCTCGGCGCGGCCGATGTCGCGGATGCGGGTGACGCGGCCCTGCTTGTCCGACTTGACGATGATGTTCTCGAACTCTTCCGGCGAGGTCAGCCGGCCGAGCGCCTCGACATTGATCTGGTAGGCCGCCGGGCTGGAGAGCGGAGGCTTGTTGAGAACACCCGCCGAGACCTGCGTGTTCTGGGCGCGGATGGCGGCGAGGATTTCGTTGGCCGTGATGTCGTAGGCGGCCGCCTTGTCCGGATCCACCCAAACCCGCATCGAGTATTGTCGCTCGCCGTAGATCTGGAAGTCCGCGACGCCCGGGATGCGCGCGATCTCGTCACGGATGCGCAGCATGAAGTTGGAGATGTATTCGGGCGAGCGCGAGCCATCCGGCGAGTAGACGTGAACGCCGAGCAGCAGGGCCTGGATGGTCTTCTTGACCTGGACGCCCTGGAGTTGGACCTCCTGGGGCAGCCGGCTCAGCACGTCCTGGACACGGTTGCGCGTCAGCATCAGCGCCGTGTTCACGTTGGTGCCGATCTTGAAGATCACCGTGACCGTGAGGGCGCCGTTCCCGGTCGACTGGCTGGAGATGTAGTCCATCCCCTCGACGCCATTGACCGCCTGTTCGATGGGCGTCGCGACGGTCTTGGAGATCGTCTCCCCCGAGGCGCCGGGATAGACGGTCGTGATCTGCACCGTCGGCGGGACGATGCTCGGGTATTGGGCGATGGGCAGCGAGATCATCGTGGCCAGACCGAAGGCCACGATGAAGATGTTGAGGACCACGGCGAAGCGCGGGTGGTCGATGAAGAAGTGCGCGAGTTTCATGGCTGCCCCCGAGGTCTTGAATTCGAGCCGGGCCGTCAGTCCTGGGCGGACGCGACGGCGACGGTTGCGGTCTTGGCGGCGACCTTCGTTCCGGGCCGCGCGAGCGCGATACCGTCGACGATGACCCGGTCGGTCGGCGCGAGGCCCGAGCGGATGACCCGAAGGCCATCGCGCAGGTCGCCGACCTCGACCTTCTTCGGGGTGACGACGTCGTCGGCACCGACGGTCATCACGACGAAGTCCGACTGGTCGGGCAGCACGGCGGCGTCGGGCACGAGCAGCGCCGGGGCCGGCTTGGACAGGGCGAGGCGGATGCGGGCGAACTGGCCCGGCGAGAGAAACAGGTCCGGGTTGGCGTAGGTCGCGCGAGCGTGGATGGTGCCGCTGGACCGGTTCAGGACGTTGTCGACGAAGTCGAGCTTGCCCTGCCTGTCGAAGCGCGCCTCGTCCCCGAGCGAAGCCGTAACGACCTTCGAGAGCGGCGCGCTCTGGTCGCGGCGCTCGCGCTGGAACTTGAGCCAGTCGTTCTCGCTCATGTCGAAGTCGAGGTAGATCGGGTCGAGCGACACGATGGTGGCGAGCAGCGTGGTGGCGCTGGCGGCCGCGCGGCTGCCGGCGATCAGGCTGCCGAGAGACGGCTGCCGGGCACCGATGCGACCGGTGAACGGCGCCGTAACCCGGGTGTATTCGAGATCGAGCTGCGCATCGCGGACGCGGGCCTGCCCGTCGTCGAGGGTGGCCTTCGCGGCCGCCACCTCGTTGGAGCGCTGGTCCAGCGTCTCCTGCGTGGCGAACTGGCTCTTCGCCAGGGACTGGGAGCGGGCGAGCTGGCTCTCGGCCAGCGCGAGACGGGCCTTGGCGGTCTCGACTAGCGCCTTGGCCTGGGCAAGCTTGATCTCGTAGGGGCGAGGATCGATCACGAAGAGCAGGGCGCCCTTCTTGACGATGTCGCCGTCCTGGAAGTGGATCTCGGTGAGCGTGCCGCCGACCTGGGCGCGCAGCTCGACACGGTTGATGGCCGAGAACTGGCCGAGGCCCGAAAGGCGGACGTCGACGTCGCGGCCCACCGGGCTAGCCACCGTGACGTGGGGGACGGGAGCGGCCGCCGGGGCCACCGCGTGCGCTGCCTCGTAGTGCGAGTAGCCGTAGAACCCGGTGCCGCCGAGCAGCAGCGCGACCAGCGGCAGAGCCAGAAGGCGGCCCTTGCCGGAACGCTTCGTCGTGACTTCCGCCGGGACGGCCTCGAAGTCGGAGAGAGATTTGGGGGCGACGTTCATCATGGTCGAGGGTCCTTCACGCTCCGACCCCGAGGGGTCTTTATTTGTGGAGCGATAGCTCCTATAAAGATGCATATGGCGAAGCGTACGGCCTCGTCAACACATTTTTGGAGCGAAGGCTTAGAAAAATGTCGGAGCCACAAAAAAGGGGTCGCGGTCGGCCCCCGAAGCTCGACCGGCAGGCGGCCCTGCGGGACGCGATGACGCTGTTTTGGGAGAACGGCTACGAAGGCACGACCTTCGACGACCTCATCGGCAAGATGAGCATCAGCCCGTCGAGCTTCTACAATGCGTTCGGGAGCAAGGAGCGGCTGTACCGTGAGGCGACCGAGTGCTTCGTCGAGGGTTCCAGGAAGTGGATCTTCGACAGCCTGTTCCAGGAGGGCGTGACCGCGCGCACCGCCTTCTCCAACCTGTTCGAGGCGGTGGCGACGCAGTTCACGAACCCCGACATGCCGCGCGGCTGCATGGTCTCCCTGTCCGGCACCCATCAGGGGTCGAGCCTGACGTCGCTGCGCGAGATGATGGTGGACATCCGTGCGGGGACGGAAACCTATTTCGCCGAGCGCATCCGCAAGGGCATCTCGGAGGGCGACGTGCCTGCCGATGTCGACGTGGACGGTCACGCGGCGTTCCTCAACACGTTGCTGCGCGGCCTGGCGGTCCAGGCTCGCGACGGCGCTTCCCGCGAGAAGCTGGCGAGGATCGCGAAGGCTGGCCTGGACGGGATGCCGGGGCGGTTGAGCGCCTGACGACGGCAGGCACATCGCGTTCGGTCCGGGCGTCCCGTCGAGCGTCGGCCTTCCGGCGACCTCCAGGCGTTTGTCGCCTCCGCGTGGTCCGGCCCAAAGGTCAGTCAGGCTTCAATTTCGGCCAAACCGTAGCGGTAGGCAGGCCGGCGCACCTGCTCGTCTCCGTCGGGACGATCGATCGCCCTATGATGCCGGTTCGGCGATCCGGGGCTCGTCGTGAGCCCGGGCGAGACCATGATCGGCGGTCCCGCTCGCGCATTCCCCGCCCACCGACGCTCGCCCGAACCGGCTCCTGATCTCGTTCGGGGTGGCGTTCAGGTGACGGACGAAGGCCCGGCGCATCCGTTGTTGGTCGCCGAAGCCGTAACGACCGGCGATCCGTTCTAGGTTGGTGTCGCTCCTCTCGATCGCCTCGCGTGCGGCCTGGACCCGCAGGGTCTCGACGAGCTTCGCCGGAGCCATCCCCGTGCCGGCGACACAGGTGCGGGTCAGCGTCCTCAGGCTCATGCCGGCCCTCTCCGCCAGGCTCTCGGCGCGGAGGTCCGCCGCGAGGTTATCGGCGATCCAGGCGAGGAGCTTGCGCACCGGGCCTTTCGTGTCGGCGATCTGGCCCGACAGGAGCGTGCTGAACTGGCTTTGGCCCCCAGGTCGCTTGAAGAAGACCACCAGTTCCCGAGCCGCTTCGAGCGCCGTCTCGATACCGAGATCCTCCTCGATCAGCGCCAGTGTCAGGTCGACTCCGGCGCTGATGCCCGCCGACGTCCAGATGCGGCCGTCCTTGATCCAGATCCGGTCGCGATCCGCCTTGATGTGCGGGAATCGCCGCTCCAGCTCGTCGCAGAAGCGCCAGTGCGTGGCGGCGCGCCGGGTTACGAGGAGGTCGGCCTTCGCCGCCAGGAACGCGCCGGTGCAGACGCACGCGACCCGCGTCGCGCGCCGGGCGAGTGTGGCGACCCATTCGATCAGCGCCGGATCTTCGATCGCTTCGAGCGCGGCGTTGCCGCCTGGGATGATCAGGGTGTCGATCAAGTCGCCGACCGATGCCGCCGGGACGCTCCCGAACGCGACGCCGGGACAATCGCTCTCCACCAGGCCGCCCGAGACCGACGCGAGGGTGACGGCATACGTTCCAAGCCCGGTCGCGCGTAGGGCCTGCACGGGGCCGGCCACGTCGTAGGAGGCAACGCCAGGATAGACGACGATGCAGACGTTTCGCTGTTCATCCATTAGGCGCTGGTCCTGTCGCCCTCGTGCCACGCGTTCAGGCGTGGCCGAGGACCTTCCTATTCCGGTCCTCGATGACCGCGTGGGTGGTGGCCGTGGCTCCCGGCCCGGGCGCGAAGCGGACCTCGCGGAAGGACAGGGGCCGCCCCCCCTTCGCGCGCACGGCGAGGGGCTCGACCGGCTCGCCCGTAGCGTCCTCGACAAGCGCCGTGCGGGGCTTGCAGTCGTCGGCCAGCCATCGGTCGCCCCACTGCATCAAGGCGACGATGACCGGGTAGAGGTCCTCACCCTTCGGGGTCAGCCGGTAGCCGTCAGTGTTCGCGCGCTCCTCGATCTCGAAGCGCTCGATGATCCCGAGCTCGGTCAACCGCTGGAGGCGGGCGGTGAGGATGTTCCGGGCGATGCCGAGCTCGCGCTGGAACTCGTCGAACCGACGGGCGCCCTGCGTGCACTCGCGCACGATCAGCAACGACCACCACTCCCCGACCTCCTCAAGCGCCCGGGCGATGGAGCAGTTCATCCCGGAGAAGCTCTTGCGCTGCATGGGAACCCACCAAGAAAATAACAGTTGCATCATAAAACTGATGCGCATAGTTGCATCATGCAACTGCGATGGCGCCTCGTCAACTCGCGGCTACCAGAGGAGGTCTCCATGGATCGGCGTTTGCTCGTACTTGCCCTAGGGATGTTTGCCCTCGGGACCGACAGCTTCGTGATGGCCGGGGTGCTCCCCGAGATCGCCCGTAGCTTCGACGTTTCCATCGGCGTGGCCGGTCAGGTCACGACGGTCTACGCTATCACCTATGCCCTGATGGCCCCGACCATCGCGGCGGTCGCCGCGAACGTGCCCCGCAAGGCCCTGCTGCTCGCGAGCCTCGCGACCTTCGTGGTCGCCAACCTGGCCACTGCCCTGGCACCGACCTTCGGCTTCGCACTCGCAACACGAGTCCTGGCCGGTATCGGGGCGGCGATGTTCGCTCCGACCGCAACCGGTGCCGCTGCCACCATGGTGCCCCCGGAGAAGCGCGGCTTCGCGCTCGCGGTCGTGATTACGGGACTGACCACCTCGACGGCCCTCGGAACTCCGGCCGGCGCGCTCATCGGCGGCCTCGGCGACTGGCGCTGGACGATGGTGTTTGTGTCGGCCCTGGCGGCCTTCTCGGGCCTGGGCGTCTGGGCGCTGCTGTCCCACATCCCGCTGCCGCCGGCGATCAGCCTGGCGAAGCGGATTGCACCGGTGCGTGACCCACGGGTCGCCCTGACCCTGCTCACCACTCTGGTCTACCAGACCGGTCACTTCATCACGTACACCTACTTCGCTGTCGTCTTCGACCGGGTTCTCGGGAACGACACCTTGGTGATCAGCGCCCTGCTTGTGCTCTGGGGTGGCAGCGGCATGGTCGCCAACCTCGTGACCGGCCGCCTGGCCGACGCGATCGGCAACCGCCGGGTGATCCTGGCCGGCTTGGTGATCCTGATCGCGGTCATGGCTTGGTTGCCCTACGCCAGCGCGAACCTCGGGATGACGGCCGTCGCTGTCGCAATCTGGGGTGCCGTCGCCTGGGGCCTGCTCGCCCCACAGCAGCACCGTCTCGTGGTCGTCGCACCGCAGTCGGCGCCGGTCGTGCTCGGCCTGAACACCTCCGGCACGTATCTCGGCGTGACCGCGGCCGGCGTCATCGGCGCCCTCGCTATTCCCGCGGTCGGCGCTCACGCGCTGGGCTGGGTGGGTGCCGGCATCGTCTTCGTAGCGCTCGGCCTCGCTGAGTTGGCGACCGCGAAGATCAATGCCTCGAACCGAGTGGCCCACCAGGGCGCGTTGGCCTCCGCGTGACACGTTCCTCGAAACCCGGCCCCAGCATCCAACCACCGCTGGGCCAGCCCACGACATCGAGGCCGCCCGTCGCATCCATCGACGGGCGGCCTGCCGCGTCATCCACGCTGACGACCCTCAGTCTCTTCGCCTTCGTCGTGACGGCCTGGAGCCTCAACTGGATCGCGATGAAGGTTGCGGTGCAGGAGGTCAGTTCCCTCTGGGCGGTCGCCATCCGAACGGGGCTCGCCGCGCTGGTGCTCTTCCCCGCGTTGCTGGTCGCCGGGCAGCTTCGGCGCCCGTCCGGCGCCGACCTGTCCATGCTGCTGGTGATCTCGCTCTTCCACATGACCGGCTTCGCGGCACTGATGACTGCCGGTCTCGCACTCGTTCCCGCCGGTCGCGCCGTCGTGCTGGGCTACACCACGCCCCTCTGGGTCACGCCAGCCGCGTTCCTCTTCCTCGGCGAGCGCGTCTCGATCTGGCAGGCGGTCGGCATCCTTGTCGGTCTCGCCGGATTACTATCGTTGTTCGGCCCCGCGAGCCTGGACTGGGGCGACCGGCAGGCCCTTGTCGGCCAGGGGTTGCTGCTCGCGGCCTCCCTCTCCTGGTCGGTCAGCATCATCTACACCCGCCTCCACCGTTGGGTTTCGACGCCGCTCCAACTCGTGCCCTGGCAATGCCTGCTGGCCACGACGGTGCTCGTCGGGCTTGCGACAACCGTCGATGGGGCGCCCCCGGATCCTTTTCGGATGAGCGGTCGGGTTCTGCTGTCGCTCGCCTACAACGGCGTGATCGGCACGGCTCTCGGGTTCTGGGCGATGATGGTCGTGAGCCGGCAGGTATCCGCCACGACGGCCTCGCTTGGGTTCCTGGCGACCCCGTTGCTTGGCATCGGACTGTCCGCTGCCATCCTAGGCGAAAGGCTGGATCCCGGACTGATCGTCTCCGCGCTCGTCATCGTGGCCGGGATCGTCATGGGCACGATAGGACGGACGTCCCCCGATCCACGCTGATGCTCTCTCGCCCTAGCCGGATCGCAGGAGTACAGGCGTCGGCCGTTGCGAGCGAGCGCTCCCATCACCGGAGATCATCTCAATGCCCCTCTCGATGTACCAGGCCTCCATTCCCGTGCTGACGCGGGGGCTCGACGTCCTGTCGACGTTGCTCGGAAAGGGAGCTGCCCACGCCGATGCGGGCGGGCACGACCGCGCGACCATCGTGGCGGCCCGCCTCGCGCCGGACATGTTGCCTCTGTCGGGACAGATCCAGCGGGCGAGCGACACGGCGAAATTCGCCGCTGCCCGCCTGACCGGTGTCGACGGCCCTTCCTTCGCTGACGAGGAAGCGACGCTCGATGACCTTCAGGAGAGGTGCGCGAAGACGATTGCGTACCTTGAGACGGTGAGCCTCGATGCCTTCGCGGGCAGCGAGACCCGGCAGATCACGTTCGGGGGCGGAACGTCCAAGACCACGCTTCCGGGCGATGCCTACCTGCTCCACTTCGCGCTGCCGAATTTCTTCTTCCACGTCACGACCGCCTACGACATCCTTCGCCATGTCGGGGTTCCACTCAGCAAGCTCGACTATCTCGGGATGCCATCACGGAGTTGAGCCGCACGGGACGGTCTTGATGTCGATGAAGCGCCTCCCAGAGGCGGGCCGTCCGGCTGGCGTTGCGCGAAGGGACGCGCGGATAGACCGCGCTCCACGGCACCCTTCGCTGACGCTGGCGACATGCATCCTGGCATCGAGCTTGGCACTCGTGGACGGATCGGTCGTCAACGTCGGGCTCGTGGCCTTGGCTCGCGACCTCGGAGGAGGATCGGCCGGGCTTCAGTGGGTGATCAACGGATATCTCCTCCCGCTGACGGCGCTTCTCCTCTTCGGCGGAGCCCTCGGCGACCGAATCGGGCGACGCCGGACGCTGCTCCTCGGGGTGGGGCTCTTCGCCCTTGCATCCGTCGCCTGCGGGCTGGCCCCGTACCTGTCGATCCTGGTGCTGGCCAGAATGGCGCAAGGGATCGGAGCGGCTCTTCTCCTACCGAACAGCCTCGCCATCCTCAGCGACACCTTCAGCGGGGAAGCACGCGGTCGCGCCGTCGGGATCTGGTCTGCCGCGGGCGCCGCGACGGCGGCCATCGGGCCGGTCGTCGGGGGCTGGCTGATCGACTGGATCGGCTGGCGCGCGATCTTCCTCATCAACATACCGCTCGCCGTGGGTGCCGTGCTGCTGGCCCTGCTCTACGTCAGGAAGGATCGGGCGGTCGACGATGCTCACCTCGATTACGGCGGGGCGTTGCTCGCGACGCTCGGCCTCGGAGCGATGACATGGGGACTCATCGACGCCTCCGGGGAACGGGGTTTGACGCTGCAGGCGCTCGCGCTGCTCGTTGCCGGAGCCGCGCTCCTTATCGGCTTCCTCATCTGGGAGAAGCGCCTCGGCGATCAGGCCATGATGCCGCTCGCCCTGTTCGGAACACGGTCTTTCGCCGGACTGACGCTGCTGACGTTCCTTCTCTACGGCGCGCTTGGAGGGATACTCGTCCTGCTTCCGTTCGTATTGATCGAGGCATGCGGCTATTCGAGCACGGCCGCCGGTGCGGCATTGCTGCCCCTGCCGCTCATCATCGCCCTGGGATCTCCCGCGCTGGGCGGTCTCGCGGGACGGCTCGGGCCTCGTCCGCTCCTCATCGCCGGCCCGATCATCGTCGGAGCGGGATTTCTCCTCCTCCTGCGGGTAGGCGACGCCACCAGCTACTGGTCGAGCGTCCTGCCGGGGCTCGTCGTCGCCGCGTTCGGCATGGCGTGCGCGGTCGCCCCTCTGACGACCGCGGTGCTTGGTTCGGTCGACGACCGGCACAGCGGGTCCGCATCCGGTTTCAACAGCGCCGTCGCACGAGCCGGGGGGCTGGTGGCGACGGGTTTGATGGGCGGCATCTTCGCCGCACGAGGCCCTGCGCTCCACGAGGCTTACGCGGTTGCCGTCGTCATCATCGCGGCCGCGAGCCTGCTCGCCGGCGCGGGTGGGGTGATGGTCACCAAGCGCATCGGCTGACGCACGAAGCAGCGGCGAAGCAAGCGCCAGGCGGCGGAACGCGAAGGTCAAGACATTATGCGGGCCACGACATGCGGAGCCAAGTCTGGTCCTCGGTCCAAGGCTCCTCGAGCGGAGGCCGTTGCGTCAAGCAAACAAGACAGGCCGGACGCCGATCTCTCGCAAGGCTTCTGAAAGGCGCTTCCCGTCTTGCTTCCTGCCGCGTTTGATGTCTGCTTCGGGTCAGTCTTCCGGAAGAATGAAACGACCGGGATGGGCGCGGAGCGGCCGACTAAAGCTGGCCGAGAGCTGACAGGCCGCTTTCGGGTGCGCGGGCCGAAAAGCAGACACGGCAATACGTTCGCATCACGGCGGTACGGGCTGACCGTCCCAGGCGAATATCTTACCGCTATCGCTGACTTTGAGCCCTTCCAGCACATCCATCAAATGCATTGCGCACTCCTCGGGCGCGAATACACCCGGGGCGTTTTCATCCGGTCGGAAGGGTTGCGACAGCGCGGTCCTGACCGTCCCTGGATGGAGCCCGACGACGACCGTCTCCGGGTGTGTTCGAGAGGCCTCGATGGCCAGCGTGCGGAGGATCTGGTTCAGGGCTGCCTTGGAAGCTCGGTACGCGTACCAGCCGCCCAGGCGGTTGTCGTCGATGGAGCCGACCCGCGCCGACAAGGCGGCGAAGACGCTCCGGCCAGATCGCGGCATCAGTGGCACGAAGTGCTTGGCCACGAGCGCGGGTCCGATGGTGTTCACCGCGAAGACGGAGGCCATCGCAGCCGGATCCAACACTCGGATCGCCTTCTCGGGCTTTATGTCGGGTCCATGGAGGATCCCGCTCGCGACTACGACGAGCCCTATCTGGCCTGCCGCTGCGGTGACCTGGGTAGCAGCGGTAACGGATGTCTCGTTGGTGACGTCGATGGTCGTAAAGCGTATCGGCGCCGGCAACGATATGTCCGAGCGCGACAACGCGAAGACCGTTTCATAGGCGTCTGAGTCCGCGATGGCTTGGGTAAGGGCCCGACCGATCCCGCCAGATGCGCCAATGACGACCGCATTCGTAATGAAGAGCTCAGCTCTGATCGATCGGCAGGTCCGGGCCCTGATCGACCGGTTCTCCGTCGAACCCTTCCATCCAGGCTACTCTCTCACGAGACTCCAACGGATACGGGCAGGCGTCCTTCGATCGTCCCGATGCCCGCACGTTCGCACCTTCCACGGCCAGTTCGAGCCGACGCTTCGGATCCAGGTCGTCCGTCATGCCGCGCTCCTCATCCTGCCGGCCGATGCTGCTCCGAACAGAGAACCCGATCTCGGACCGGCTCGTTCAGATCATTCGTTCAAAGACGTCGTCATGTCTCGAACGTCGGTGAACGACCGACATGGTCACGTGGCCGAGAATGCTCGCGAGGAGGAGGAAGCCGAGCCAGTAGTGCAGGAGATCGCCCGGCACCATCATCCACTCGATCTTGTAGTCTCGGGCTGCCATCAGCTCGACGCCGAAAAGCGAAAATCCCTTCCCCGACCCGTACTGCCTCAGCATTGCGAGGGAAGGCACGACGACCATCAGAGCGTAGAGAAGGACGTGACCAGCCACCGCTGCGCGGCCGAGGCGTCCGGGATGCGCGGGCCTTCTCCGGAGGTTCAGCAAGCCCCAGACGCAACGGAGCAGGACCAGAACGAATAGCATGAAGCCCATCGTGAAATGGCTTCCCCCGACAAGGCGCGTGATCGCCTTGTCGCCGATACTGACGAACAGCAGCGCACCCGCGAACTGCCAGCCGAAGAACGCTGCCATGCACCAATGGAAAGCGCGGCTGATGCGGCCGTAGCGCTGCGGAGTGTCGAACCAACCCGATCCCATCGTCTCGCTCATGCCGTGTTGGCTGTTCCGCAGGCCCGTTGCGGCGATCGACTTTCCACAAGCGATGAGGAACCCGCGCCATCGGCCGCAGTTCTCGCGCGAGTTGGAGAGAGATTCGAAAACATAGGTTTGCGACGCGATACGCGGAAGTTGCGACCGTCCCATGCCATCGCGCCGGTGAAGACCTTTCGTGAAGATCGCACTTCTCGCTCATCTCAAATATCCGATCGCGCAGCCCTTCGCTGGCGGCCTGGAGATGCAGACGCATCTGCTGGTTCGAGGTCTCCGAGAACGTGGCCACGACGTGGCTCTTTTCGCGTCGCAGGGGTCGGACGCAGCGCTCGAGCCCTGGACCGTTTGCGCTCCGACCGGCGAAGCCTTCGACGACCCCGTCCGTGCTCTCGAAGTCGATGCCATCGAGTTCGCCACCTACTCGAATATCCTGGAGGCCGTCGGTACGGGCGACTTCGACCTTGTGCACAACAATAGCCTGCACGACCTCCCATTCCGCGCGGTCCGGCATCTCGGCATACCGATGCTCACGGTGCTTCATACCCCCCCTTTCCCATCGCTCGTCGCTGGCGTTGAGGCGGCCGGCGCAGACATGACCTATGCCGTTGTCTCGCAGACCCTGGCGGCGAGTTGGCAGCCACATGTGTCCGATGCCTACGTCATCGGAAACGGCATCGACCTGTCGACCTTTCGCTTCGAGGTGGAGGCCGCTCGGCCATCCTACGCCTTCTGGAGCGGTCGGATCGTGCCGGAAAAGGGTCTGCATCTGGCGATCGATGCCGCCCGTCTCGAGGGGCTTCCCCTGGTCTTCGCCGGCCCGCGCACTGACGTCGCCTACTGGGCGGCCGAGATCGCGCCGCGGCTCGGCCCAGACCTGACCGACCTCGGCCACCTCCCGCATGACGAGTTGGCCCGTTATCTCGGTCGGGCCTGCATCGCACTGGTAACGCCGCGCTGGGAGGAGCCGTTCGGCCTTGTCGTTGCCGAGGCTGTCGCTTGCGGCACGCCAGTGGCAGCTTTTGCTCGAGGCGCTCTGCCGGATCTCGTGACGCCCTCCTGCGGACGCTGCGCCCACGCCGACGACGTCGAGGATCTCGCTCGCGCCATCCGCGAGGCGCGCCGGCTCGACCGATACTCCTGCCGAGCCTACGGTGAGGCACATTTCGACGCCGGGACCATGATCGACGCCTACGAAGCGCTCTACCGTACCGTCCTCGCCGCCTCGGATCGCGGAGCCGCAGACCCCGGCGAAGCACTCGACGCGGCAACGGTCTGAAGGATGGCCCATCGCAACGAGCCGGCGGTGGTTTGCGTGCCGGCGCGTGACGAAGTCGAGCGGCTTCCCCGTCTGATCCGGTCGCTCGCCGCACAGGAGTGCTATTCGGAGGCGGACCGTCTGCGCGTCGTGGTCGTGGCCAACAATTGCAGCGATGGGACGGTCCAGGCCGTCGAGACGATGATCGCCGGCAACGAGACGGCCTCCCTGGAGGTGCGTTTGATCGAGACCACCTTCGCCTCGCAGGCAGCCCATGTCGGCACCGCGCGCCGCCTCGCCCTCAACACCGGCGCAGAGTGGCTCGACGCGGACGGATGTGAGGACGGTGTTCTGCTGACGACGGATGCCGACGCGTGGCTACCTCTGACCTGGGTCGCCGCCAATCTAAGGGCGCTGGCCGCCGCCGAGATCGTCGGTGGTCGACTGGTCATCGCCTACGAGCGCGAGCCAGACCCGGCTGTCGCTCGGTTGAACGACAGGATCGAGCGCTACTGGCAGGCGGTGCGCGCCCTCGAAGAGCAGCTCGATCCGCCGGCACACGACCCTGCGCCGCGCCACGGCGATCATACCGGAGCGAGCCTCGCCCTGCGGGCCGACCTCTATCGAGGCGTCGGGGGCCTGCCGCTGCTCGACCGGGGCGAGGACAACGCGCTGGTTGCTCGCGTGCAGGAGCAAGGGGGCCGCCTGCGACATTGCCCCGACGTCTTCGTTCGAGTCTCCGACCGGGCGGAAGGCCGGGCCAAGGGCGGCATGGCACCGGAGATGGCGCGACGTCGCCTCGCGGCGAGCTGTGAAGATGCCTATCTGCTCCCCGCTACAGAACATTGGCACGGGCTCGTTTTGCGCCGCGCTGCCCTCCGGCGGTACTGGCCAGCGGCTGCGACTGCGCCCGGTTGGTCGGAGGTCGCCCGGCGGTTCGAATTGGGCGACGAGGATCACGCCGCCATCTCTCCCGGTTCCTGCGCGAACGCCATTGCCTTCGTCGAGCGCACCAGCCGGCGGCTCGAAGCCCGAACCGCCGAGCCACCGCTGCAGGATCTCGATGCGGCGTTGGCCAGCTTCGATAGGATGCTTGGAGAGGGGGCGCCATGACCCGTCCGATCGGCATCTACGTCCACCACCATGGAGCCGGGCATTGGCAGCGCGCCTGTCGGATCGCGACCGCCCTGCGCAGACCCGTCACCCTGCTCGGCACCTTCAACGAACGGGATACGAAAGAGGCGCGCGTTCCACTCGTTGACCTGCCGGACGATCGTATCGTCGGCTTCGACGGCGATGACGGAGAGGCCGAACGTCCGGAGGCTCTGCATTACGCACCGCTCAACCATCCCGGCATACGCGAGCGCATGGCGAGGATCGCGGCCTGGATCGCGAAGGCCGATCCGGTTTTGGTGATCGTCGACGTCTCGGTCGAGGTCACTCTGCTGTGCCGTCTCTTGTCCGTGCCGACCGTGGTTGTGCGTCTTGCCGGTTCCCGGACAGACGCGCCTCATCTCGGGGCGTTTCGCGCGGCGACCCGCCTGATCGTACCCTATCCCGCCGCCCTCGATGCCGCCGACGTGCCGGAGTGGGTCCGCGCCAAGTCCTTCTTCTCAGGCTTTCTCGGGTCGTCCCCGGTCACGAAGGGCGCGGAAGACGGCCGCATCGTCGTCGTGTTCGGACAGGGCGGCCGCGGTGGCTGCATCAGGGATCTCGCCGCTGCTTCGCGGGCCATTCCCGATCGGACGTGGCATGTCCTAGGACCCGTCGAAGGCACGGATGACGGCACGCCGCTGCCGTCAAACCTGCACCTTCACGGCTGGGTCGAGGATGTCGACGCGCATCTGTCACAGGCATCGCTCGTCGTCGGAGGAGCCGGTGACGGCGTCGTCGCGGCCGTCGTCGCGGCGTCCAAACGGTTCATCTGCCTGCCCGAGCCGCGCCCCTACGGCGAACAAACCACCAAGGCCGACGCTTTGGCGAGCCTCGGCGCGGCAATCATTCATCACGGCTGGCCGAGTGCCGCGGCCTGGCCGGATCTCGTCCGCCAGGGGATGGCATTGGACGCTTCGCGGATCGCCAGTCTTGCCGACCCGGATGCGTTGGTACGGACCATCGCGGAGGTCGAGACCATGGCTCACGAGATCCAGGACGGGGCCGACCCAGCGCTTGAAACGAAGCCCGCTTCAGAATGCCCGCTCCGGAGGCAGCCGGGCCGCCGCGATCTCGTCCGAGGTCGGCGAGCGCAGGATTGAGAGGATGTCCTGTCGGTCCCAGGCGATCAGGCCGCGTTCGGCGAACGCTTCGAGCCAACCCTCCATCGGCCAGATGCCGTGACGTGCCTGGAAGCGGCGAGCGCTCCGGATGATGTCCGAAAAGTGCTGGAGCGGCGGATCGCAGGATGGATGGTGCTGATGCCATGCGCGCGGCCCACCGGCGAAAAGCACGGGTACGCCGTTTGCCTTTGCCCTGAAGGCGAAGTCGGTATCCTCGGCCCCGTAGCCATCGAACCCATCGTCGAAGCCACCGAGACGATCGAAGGTTGCTGAGCGGACCGCAAAGGCGAGCGACCAGAACAGCCCCGGTTTCTCTGCCGGAACGACGCCGCGCTTCGGAAACCGACGCACCGGATGCGGACGACCGAGCTGGTCGAGGTGTTCCGCCGTCCATCCGTTGGCAACCGCGCCCGCCGGTAGGTAGCGGACCTCGCAGCAGACGAGTCCATCCTTCTTGGTCGCGGCTTCACTGAAGCCGGCAACGAGATCGGCTGACGGGATGCAGTCGACGTCGAGGAAGACGAGCATGTCACCGGAAGCTGCGGCGCGTCCCGCGTTGCGTGCGGCAGCAAGCGGCAGTCCTTCGGTCTGCAGGTCGATCCGACGCAAGGCAAAGCCGGTGCCGGGCAAAGGAGCCGCGTCACCGCCCATCTCGACGACGATGCATTCGGCCGGTCCTGAACCCCGTGAGAGTCCTTCCAGAAGCCGAAGAAGGTGCGCGCGGCGCCCTTTGTTGATCGTCACGACGCTGACGGCGGTCATGGGCGCGCCGCTTCCACGCCGGTTCTTCGGAGCACATCGATGCGATAGCCATCCTTGCGCGATTGGTCTTCGAGCGTGGCGAAGGCGGACGCTGTCTCGATGAAGCCGTCGGCGGCCTCGTCTCCGGTGAGCGGGTAGTCGGTCTCGCCGAGATAATGGACCAGCACGACGTCGCCGCCTGGGAGCAGCGAACCCTCGACGCGGGCTACCAGCAGGGCGAGATCGGCACGGTCGAGGTAGTAGACGACCTCCGACAGCAGGATGAGATCGAAGCGATCGTCCGGCCACTCGCTGGGCACTGTGGCGAGCTGGAAGCGTATGTGATCGAGACTGGCGCACATCCTCCTTGCGCTCTCTAGGACGGACGGCACAACATCTAGCGCCGTGAGCTTCTCGCATCGATTTGCCAGCTGTCGCGTCAACACGCCGATCGAGCAGCCGACCTCCAGCACGGATGCGTATCGGTCACGCGGCAGGCTTGCGAGCGTCGCCGCGTACTTCTCGTGCTCGTAGCCGCTCGTGGCGAAGCGCCACGGGTCTGGATCGTCGGCATACATTCCGGAGAAGTACTCGGGAGATAGCGAAGTCGGATGTCGGCTCATGCGGACATCGCGATGAAGGGTTCGTAGGGTCCGCAGAGTCTGTCGATCATAGCGGGTTCCAGACGGAAGCCGCCCGGATCGTCGGCGATGAGCGCCGTGGTCTGTGAGGCGTGCGCCGCAACGGCCTGCCGCTTCGCCTCGATCGCTCCGGTCACGTCGAGACGCACTCCCCTTGGTGGGGCCCCGACATCAGCCTCTGCCGGCAGGGTGTGGCCCCATACTGGATACGCGAAGATGCGAACTCCGACGAGCCGGGGGCGGGCCAAGGCGACGATCGCGGCGGCCGCCTGGTGATCGCAGTGGGGATCACGGCCCCAGGTCACGCAGACCGCGCCGGCTCCGCAGGCGTGAGCCGCCTCGACGATCGATCCAGCGGCGGCTTCGGCTTGCGGGCCTTTGCTCGGTACCCCGGCGTCCGGCAAGCGCAGGAAGCGCACAGCATCGGAGGCGAGGCCCAATTCGGCTACCGCCGCCAGGGTCTCGACCTCGCGGAGAGCCCGAAGGCGCTCCGGCGGATAAAGGAGGGAGTGTGTGTGGGAGCCGCAGCCGTCGCTCAGCACCACCAGCCGGACAGGGCGGTTGGCCGCCGAGGCCAGCGTGATCAAGCCACCGCATCCGAGACTCTCGTCGTCGGGGTGCGGCGCGACGACGACCAGGCCGCCACGGTCGAGAATTGCATCGAGCGAAGCGACGGGTAACCGATCCAGGGTTGCAAAGAAGGCGTCGGCGCGCATCCCGTCAGAGTTTCTGCCAGAGCGCGTGGAAGGCTCCCGCCTCATTAAGAACGTAGCCGGCCGCCGAGGCCAAGGCGTGGTCGGGCGCCGGCTGACGCAGATAGGTAGCGAGGTCGCGAACGCGGCGTTCCAGCGGATGCGTCTCGAGGAAGCCCGACAGACCCACGGAGCGCTGAGCCAGCTCGATCACGTCCAGCCCCGATCGCTCGACGGCGCCTCGTGCGAGATTGACGTAGGCAATGGCGGCCTCCGGATCGGCCTCCGCCGCGGCGGCAGCTTCGGCTGCCCGCGCGACGAAGAGCCGTGCCGTTTCGACCCGCGTCGCCGCCTCACCAAGCCGGGCACGCTGATGAGGATCGCCACCGCGATCTGTCGTGACAAGATGGATGCGAAGCGCCTCGAACACGGCGGCGATACCGCCACACTGCACAGCGAGGAAGCGCCAGGCGCCGCATGAGAAGAACGGCTGGCGCATGTAGTCGTCGGGCTCGCCGACCATCGCCCCGACATCGAGCTGCAATCCAGAGAAGTCCACGGTGCCGGTTGCAGTCGCCCGCATCCCCTGGGCCCGCCAGGTTTCAGTCTCGGCGCGTACGCCCGGTTCGAGCGGCACGATCAACATCAGGCGCCGCCCGTCATCGATCCGCGCCGTGACCAGGGGACGCGTGACATGACCCGCGCCAGAGGCGAAGCATTTGGACCCGGCGAGCTCCAGTGCTCCGCCATGCCGCGTCATCGACAAACTGCCTTGAGCAGGCTCGGTATTCCAGACGCCGAAGAGATGGCCCGCCTTCGCGTCAGCCGACACCTGCTTTCGTGTTTCCGCGTTTCCGTATCGCAGCGCGAGGGCGAGCGCATTCACATGGCCCTCGTAGAGCCGTCCCATGACGAGGCTGCCGCGTCCGACAAGGTACAGCACGTCGCGCAAAGCTGCGGTCTCGCTCGCCTCGCAGAGGTTCGCCCCTCCAAGTTCGATGGGCAGCGGAGCCGTCAGAAGCCCGTTTCGGCGGAAGTGCTCAAATGCATGCGTAGGGAAGGCGTCATGGCAATCGAGATCATTGTCGAGCGTCGCCGCAGCAGCGACGACGGATTCAGTGTCGGCGAGGGTGGAAGACGTCGTCGTCGGCGCCTCTTCAAAATAAGCAAGCATCGTCGGGAAAGGATCGCTCTGCTGGCCGAGTCAGCTCGGCTTCGCGGGAGAACGCGGCGTGAGCCATGAATTGTTCCGCTCCGGGCGAGATCGGTGATCAGTGTTGCGACTCGACGTTCATCGCCTGCGAGCGGTCGGCGCCGCGATCTCTTTGAATTGCGAGCGAACCCTCTCGTGAGTGCGTCATCGCGCGCATTATGGACGTGTTCGTTGCCAGCGCGCCGCGGAAGCGGTGGTGCCCCCTGTCGAATAGCCGATGCGCGACCGGCCGGAGGACGCTAATCGTCTTGCGGCCGGTCCATGCTCAATTTCTCTAGTGCGTGGCTGCTGCAGCGCTCCGGGACGACGGAGGTCCAACCGTCGCGCGAGGATGAAGACGTTGATCGGTACGGCGATGTCGGGTCACTTCCAAAAATCGCAATCACGTCTCGTTGATATTCACGGAGAATATGACATCGCATCTATTGGAGCCCGCGACGCTTCGCGCCGTCGGCGCGGCCGCGACAGCAAGAACTGCGTGCGGCCGAGCTCGACCATATGGCCGAATGCATCCTGCAGAGTCGCAAGCCGCATACTCCCGGCGAGGAGGGCCTGCAAGACCAGATGCTGATGGAAGCAATCTACGAAAGCGCCAAGACTGGTGCGCCGGTAAAACTGAAGGCGTCGGACACGCTCGACGCGTTCCGAGGGACCCCGCTGTCTGACGAAGAATAGACAAGCAGGCGTTGCCCGTATCCCTCGCGATCAATCCAGCGACGGGCATCGTCCCTTTTCATGCCGCCGCAGATCTCCTCGCATCGGGAACGCTGAGGAGTTCGGTCAGGCCGCTCGTTGTTGTTTTGCCGGGAACTCTGACTGGGGCTGCCTGATTGCCCCGGCTCAATGAACCGGAGGAAACACATGAAATCGGCTTTCGCCGCGAGCGCCCTCGCGCTTCTGATGTCTCTGTCTGTCGCTACGGCCGCTCCCTGCAATACCGGTTCGACGAAAGGCAAAACTCCAGAAAATTCTGCCTCGAACGACAAGAGTTCGGCCACTGACAAGTCGAGCAAGAACGAAGCTGGCGGTCAGCAGCCGGCGTCGCCTGGCACTGTCGGCGCAATGAACAACGCCGGTGCGAGCCAAGGCGTGGGCCAGCAAGCTTCGACCGACAAGAGCAAGGAAGATCCTGCTTCGAAGAATACGGCGGGCGGCAATCAACCGGCGTCCCCAGGCACTGTCGGCGCCATGAATAACGCTGGCGCCGCCCAGGGCGTCGGCAAGGACGATGGCTGCTGACCATCGCTTGCAGCGCATGAGAGTGTGAAGCCCGCTCGGTTCGCCGCGGCGGGCTTCTTCGTTCGCGGACAATACTCTTGGTTTTGTGCCTTCCTACCGGGCGAACTGACCGGATCCGGCCGGGTTGCCGGAGACAGCCTCCGATGAAGGCTGGTGCGTCATACGAGGAGGAAACCTTGCCCCAGTCCAACGACGAGATGCCGCGTCGCACCGAGGACAGCGATCCGAATGATGAGCAGCAGCATCCCGGCCTGCATACGCCCGTGGGCAGCGGAGCCCAACGCATTCAAAGCGACCGGGATGTCGAGGCTGACGAGAACGTCACCGTGCCCAGGCGATCGCAAGAGACGCCTCCCGAGACCAGTGGACCGACGGCACCCTCGTCGGTCGATCGGGAGCGGACCGAGAAGCCGTCCGACAATCGCAAAGGTGGATACGGCGCCGGTTGATAGGGCAACCACGGCCAATCCCGCTTGAGGGCAGCAGGCGCGTCGGCCCATTGACACCCACACAGTCCGACAGCGGCGTGATCTTTTGGTGCGCCGTTCGGTTGCCCGCAGGACGGCGCGTCTTGGCCGTTCGGAGGACAGCGACATGGCCGAGAATGGGACTCCTCTCTTCCCCGAGCAGCAGCAACGCATGCCCGGCTCGACCGCAGCGATGCGGCCGCAGCCCGATCATGGCGAGACCAGCTACCGGGGATCGGGTCGCCTGGAGGGAAAGAAGGCCATCATCACCGGCGCCGACTCCGGTATCGGACGCGCAGTCGCCATCGCCTTCGCCCGGGAAGGCGCGGACGTTCTCGTCTCCTATCTCGACGAAGAGGACGATGCTCAGGCAACACGCCGTCTGATCGAGGAGGTGGGGCGCACGGCGGTGCTGGTGCCCGGCGATATCAAGAGCGCTGCGCATTGTCGCGCTATTGTCGAGACGGCTGTCGGCGCATTCGGTCGGGTCGACGTGCTCGTCAACAATGCTGCACATCAGGCAACGTTCTCAAGCCCGGAAGAGATCAGCGACGAGGAGTGGGAAGTCACCTTCGCGACGAATATCCACGCGATGTTCTACCTGACGAAGGCCGCTCTCCCGCACATGCGCGAGGGCGCGTCGATCATCAACACCACGTCGATCAACGCCGACCAGCCGAGTCCGCAGCTCCTTGCCTACGCAACCACGAAGGGCGCGATCCACAACTACACCGCAGGTCTTGCCCAGATCCTAGCCAACAGAGGCATCCGGGTGAACTGTGTCGCTCCTGGACCAATCTGGACGCCATTGATCCCGTCGACCATGCCGCCCGAGAAAGTTCAGAACTTCGGTGGAAATACGCCTATGGGCCGGGCCGGACAGCCGCGGGAGCTGGCGGCCGCCTACGTCATGCTGGCCTCCGATGAGGCAAGCTATACCTCCGGCGCGACGATCGCCGTCACCGGTGGACGACCCTTCATTTGACCGCGACGAAGAAGCCCGACGGACGCACGATCACGGCGCGTGAACCTCGGGCGGTCCCCTGGCTGAGCGTCGTGCTGGGCTTCGGGCCGATGGTGCCCTTCGTCGGCGGAGCCATTCTCGCCTGGTGGTGTGTGGGCGAGATCCGTGAAGGCTTCATCATGCTGACGACCCTGTGGGGCGGGGCCATTCTGGTCTTCTTGTCCGGCGTGCGCCGAGGCGTCAGCTTCCGGACCGAGGGCGGTCCGCGGCCGGCTCAGCTCTCTACGATGTTCGGCCTGTTCAGCCTCGGCTTCCTGGCGCTTGCAGCGGCCGTTCGCAACGAGCCCAGCACGGCGTTGGCTCTCTTGATCCTAGGCTACGGCGGTATTGCGATACTCGATCCGATAGCTGCTCGACGCGGCGAGGCCCCGCTGCATTTCGCACGCTTGCGCCCGCTTCAGATGCCAGTCGCCATCCTTGGGCTTGGCGCATTGTTGGTGCTGACATTTCGCGGCTGACTGCACACGCTTGCCCCGCAAAAATCGATCAACTCTCGTTGGAGGACGGACGTGCGCTTTCAGAAACCGCCCGCCCGAGCGCCACGGTCAGCAACTTCGGCACGCAGAGAGGTCGCGCCGGCCGCTTCGCGGTCGGCGGCCTGATCGGCTACGATTTCGGGAAATTCACGGTGTAGGCCATCGTGGCGACCGACGTCGTCTCGACGGTGACCTACGCTCAGCCCATCACAGGGATCTCGGCAGATCGCTCCTGCTCATCGCCGTTTTCCAACAGCGAACCGACAGCAGCCTCAGAGGCGGTTTGGTGGGCATCGAGCGAGCCGCAGTGTGGTAGCGCACTCGACGAGAATGAATGTTCATTGCTATGAGAACGAACGTTCATTCTGGTATTCTGACTCGGGTGACCGCGTGGGAAATTCATTCGACGGTAGCTGGACCAACCCTGGTGCTGGACCTGCGGCGGCTCAATCCGATCTCGTCACCACGTTGAAGGCCGTCGGGGCTGTTTGCACGCCCATCAACCTGTCGCTTTCGGCCGCTGTGGTTGTGGGATGGCTATCGATCCTGGCCTGGACGGGGGCAGGCCCGCATAGCTGGCAGGCCCGCTCCTGCGCCGAGTTCGGCTCGGATCGCCCGGCTTGCGGTATGATGTCCGCGAAGGACCAGAACCGTCTTCCCAGTCACGGCCCCGGCGGCAAGGGCGCGTGATGGGAGAGGCAGCGCGCAGTGCGGCGGACGCGCGCGACGGCCAGACAGCTCGCCGCGAACACATCCTCGATGCTGCCGAGACCTGTTTCGTCCGCAACGGGTTTCACAGGACCACGATGCTGGATCTTGCGAAAGCCGCGAGCATGAGCGCCGGCAACTTCTATCGCTACTTCCCATCGAAGGAGGCCATCGTCGTCGGCCTGGCGGACCGTGATCGCGAACGTGGGATCGCGATCCTGGGCGAGCTGGAAAAAACCAATGATCGCAGAGGAGCCTTTCAAGGCCTGCTGGCCCAGTACTTCTCGTCGATGACGCGGGAGGCGGCCATATTGCGCCTCGAGATCTGGGCGGAGACCACGCGGAATCCGGTCATTGCGGAGATGCACAAGCGCTCGGAGGCAGAAGCCCGGATCTGGTTCGTGGATGCTCTGACAGCCCTGGCTTCGTCGCCCGACTGCGAGCCTGAGGCGCTTTACGCGGCGGTATCGAGCTTCATGAAGGGCATCGTCGTGGAGCGTGCATTGGCGGCGGCCTACGACCCGTCCCCTGCCATCGCCCGACTCCTCGCTCTGATCGATGCCGGCTTGGCCGGAACCTCGGACGGCATCTGCGGTGCATCAGACCGAACCATGTCCTGAAGCGGAAGGGTGTCCTTCCGATCGCGAATCCGCGGAGACCGCATGACCCTGATCACCTCTCGTTTTGCCACGGCGACGTTGGCGGCGATCGCCGCCTATGGCTGCACGTGCGTGGAGCCTGCGCGTGCTGCCGAGCCGTTCGGGACGTGGCTGACCGAAGATGGACGCGCTCGCGTGAGGACGGAGCCCTGCGGATCGGAGAACAGCCGGCTCTGCGGCTTCATCGTATGGGGCAGCAAGCCTCTCGACGAGACCGGCCAGCCCAAGGTCGACAAATTCAATCCGGACCCGAAGAAGCAGGCACGGCCGCAACTCGGCCATCAGATGCTGCTCGGTCTCGCCTTGAACGAGGACCGACACTTCGAAGGCAAGATCTACAACGCCGACAACGGCAAATCCTACGACGTCACGGT
Organism: Methylobacterium sp. C25; assembly: GCF_021352225.1. Classification (GTDB taxonomy): domain Bacteria; phylum Pseudomonadota; class Alphaproteobacteria; order Rhizobiales; family Beijerinckiaceae; genus Methylobacterium. Next base: position 73,109 of record NZ_JAAUVI010000015.1, read on the forward strand.
CTGGAGCGAGCAACCGTCGACCCTGACGGTGAAGGGCTGCATGCTGGTCTTCTGTGCCTCGCAGAAATGGAAGCGCGTCGCGGACATCGCACCCGGTCAACTTCGGGGAGCCACGGATGCTTCGGATGGCCCGAAGTCGGATCCTGAGTGGGCACCGAAGTCGGGATCCCAAAAAAATGTGACGAAGGGGCAGTCCGCCACTTTACCACACTGAGCTCTCGATCGAACGACCGCTTTTGAGCATTCGACGAGCCGAGTTCCTGACGAGTTTTTGCGCGATCCCGCTGTCAGTGTTTGAGGGCTCCTCGATCAGGCGTCGAGGAGCCTCACATCAAATCTCGGTCGCCTCGGCCAAGGTGAGAGCATCTTCGACGTCAACACCGAGGTAGCGCACTGTGCTCTCAATCTTGGTGTGGCCAAGGAGGATTTGCACGGCGCGCAGGTTGCCGGTCCGCTTGTAGATCAGCGACGCCTTCGTGCGCCGCAGCGAGTGCGTGCCGTAGTCCTCACGTCGCAGGCCGATGCCCGTCACCCACTCGTCGACCAAGCGGGCGTACTGCCGTGTGCTGATGTGGTCCGTGCGATCGATCCGGCTTGGGAACGCGTAGTCGTCGAGTGCGCCGCCTCGGCATTCCAGCCAAGTCAGGACGCTGGTGCGGGCCGGCTCGAGGATTTCGAATTGTACGGGTTGGCCAGTCTTGCGCTGGATGACGATGGCGCGTGCGCGGACGCGACCGCCGCTCACGACATCGCCGATCCTGAGTTTGACGAGATCGCAGCCTCGGAGCTTGCTGTCGATCGCCAGATCGAACATTGCACGATCCCGTACGCGTTGTTCGCGATCGAGCCAGAAGCGGATCGCCCAGACCTGCTGCGGTTTTAGAGCACGCTTGGCGCCGAGCTTGCGGCCCGCGTTCCATGCTCGGCGATCTTTGAAGACTGGATCATTTTCGGAATGTCCCATCGTCGTTCTCCCAACCGGCCCGCGCCGGCAGCGAGATGAAAAACGATGGCAGCGCGTTCAAAGCGGCGGATGGCCGAAAGTTGACCGGCAGCTTTCGGGTTTCCAGACTTCAGAGTGGGTATCTCGGCGCGGGCTGCTCTCAACCCAACCTCGTCAATTATGCTCGCATTGCTGCGAGCCCTTGAGAAAGGGTCGGGGCCTACAGCAGCTTGTCGAGTGTGATAGGCAACTCCCGTACGCGCTTGCCAGTCGCGTTAAACACGGCGTTGGCGACAGCGGCCGCCACCCCGGTGATGCCGATCTCGCCGATGCCGCGCGCGCCGAGGGGAGAGCGCGGATCGGGGATGCCCGTCCAGATCACCTCGATCTCCGGCACATCGAGATGGACCGGGATGTGATAGTCGGCCAGCGACGGGTTCATGATGCGGCCGTTGCGCTCGTCGAACAACGTTTCTTCGGTCAGTGCCAGGCCAAGCCCCATGATCATCCCGCCCTTGAACTGACTGGTGGCTGTCTGAGGGTTGAGGATGGTGCCGCAATCGAAGGAGCCGAGCAGCCGGTCGACCCGGATCTCCGCGGTCACGTCGCTGACGCGCAGCTCGCAGAAGACCGCGGAGGTGCTGTGCATGGCGTATTTCAGCATCTCCAGCGGCGGCTTCCCCGTCGCCGTCACCGAGATCTCGTCTCGCCCGGCCCGGGCCAGGATCGAGCTATAGGCCTCATGCCGCCTAGCATCCTCGATCGAGCCGACGCCTCCGTCGACGAGACGCACCTCCCCTGCCCGCAGGCCGGCGATCGGGCTGTCGTTGCCGGCGAGGCGCACCAGTTCGCCGACGAGCTTCTCGGCCGCCGCAATGATCGCACCCGCGACCGAAGCCGTCTGGGACGAGCCGCCGGCCATCGGGGCGGCGGGAAGCGCAGAGTCGCCGAGTTCGAAGGTGACCTCCGAGACGGACAGGCCGAGACGGTCTGCGGCATGCTGCGTCTGAACGGTCGAGGTGCCCATGCCCATCTCCTGGGCCGAACAGGCGACGACTGCAGAGCCGTCGCGGCGCAGGGTGATGCGGGCGGAGGCTCCCGGCATGCGTGCATAGGGGAAGCTGCCCGTGGCGCAGCCCATGCCGATCCGCCACTCGCCGTCGCGTCGCGCACCCGGCTCCGGTACCCGCCGTTCCCAGCCGAAGCGCTTGGCTCCGTCCGTGAAGGCTTGGCGCCGGGCGTGCTGCGAGAACGGCGCGCCCGAGATCGGATGCCGTTCCGGCTCGTTGCGAAGCCTGAGCTCGATCGGGTCGATGCCCATGCTGTGGGCCAGTTCGTCGACCGCGCTTTCCAGCGCGAAGCTGCCGATCGCCTCGCCCGGCGCGCGCATGAAGGTGTTCGGGACGACGTCGAGGTCGACATGGTGCTGCAGGATCTCGAAGCTCTTCGCGCGGTAGAGCGCGCGTGATCCGAGCGTGTAGGCCTCCGGACAAGCGCCGTAGGTCGGCATCACCGAATGGCCGCCATGGATGAGCGCCGTGAAACGGCCGTCCGCATCGGCGCCGATGGCGACGCGCTGCTCCGTCGGCGAGCGACCGCCGATGATGCGGTAGACGCTCTCCCGGCTGAGCACGAGCCGCAAGGGGCGCCCGACGATACGCGCGGCCGCGATCGCGAGGATCTGGTGATCCCACAGGCCCTTGCCGCCGAACCCGCCGCCGACGAAGGGCGAGAGCACGCGGATCCGATCCTTCTTGAGCCCGAAGATCTTGGCGAGAACCGCGGCGCTCGGCGCGATCATCTGCGTCGCATCGTGCACGGTCAGTGCATCCTCGCCCTCCCAGAACACCGTCAGAGCGTGGAGTTCGATCGCGTTGTGGTTCTGCCAAGGCGTCCGATAGAGGTTGTCGACGCAATAAGCCGCCTGAGCCAGCTCGCGCTCCGCCTTGCCGACCGAGACGTGGTTCCGCTCGATCAGGAGCGAGTCCAGTGTCCGCGACTTGGCCTTCGCCTCCTCGAACCGCGTTGCCGGTTCGGCGCGCGCATAGCTGATTGCGAGAAGCGACGCGGCGTGGTCGGCCTGTTCCTGGCTCTCGGCGACGACCACGGCCACGACCTGCCCGTTGTAGCGGATCTCGGCATCCTGGAGGATCGGCAGGTCGCTGTTCCCGACGGCCGAGAAGTCGCTCATCGAGATCAGGGCCGGGCTCTCGATCCGCGGCATGGTGCGGTGGGTCAGCACCAGGATCACGCCGGGCGCGCCCTCCGCCGCGCTGGCGTCCAGCTGCGTGATCCGTCCGCGGGCGATCGGGCTATGGACCAAAGTGGCGTAGGACAGCCGCTCTGCCGCCACCTCCGCCGCGAACCGTGCCCGGCCGGCGACTTTCAGGGGGCCGTCGAGGCGTGAGGCCTGCCGTCCGATGGCGGCGCGGCGTTCGATCAGGGGATCGGGCGTGCCGCCCGGCAGCCACTGGGACGGCATCCATCCGAGCACCGTCCGGACCGAGCCGACGATGGCGTTCTGAACCTTGCTCATCGATCGTCTCCCGTGAGGTCCGTGAGAACGGCACTGAGCGTGCGCTTGGCCAGTTCGATCTTGAAGGCGTTGCCGGCGAGCGGGGCGGCGTCGGCGAGTTCCAGAGCCGCTGCAGCCATGAATGCCTCCGCGCTTGGGACGGCGCCGCGCAGGGCGGCTTCGGCCCGATGGGCGCGCCAGGGCTTGGGAGCGACGCCTCCGAAGGCGATGCGGGCCTCGTCGATCCGGCCTTCGCGGAGCGTGAGCCCAGAGGCGACCGAGACGAGGGCGAAGGCGTAGCTCGCGCGGTCACGCACCTTCCGGTAGCCGGACCGGGCCGCGAAAGGTGAGGCCGGGATCTCGATGGTCTCGATGACCTCGCCCAGTTCGAGCACGGTCTCGAGGTCGGGCCGGTCTCCAGGCAGGCGATGGAAATCCACCAGGGGCACCGTGCGCTCGCCGGCCGGACCTGCGATGCGGACGCTCGCATCGAGAGCCGCCAGGGCCACGCACATGTCGGAGGGATGTGTCGCCGTGCAGGCCGAGGAGGCGCCGAGGATGGCGTGGTAGCGGTCGAAGCCGCCCGCGGCGTCGCATCCGGTGCCGGGCTCTCGCTTGTTGCAGCGGGAGCCGGCGACGTCGGCGAAGTAAAGGCACCGTGTCCGCTGCATGAGATTGCCGCCGACAGTCGCCATGTTGCGCACCTGGGCCGAGGCGCCTGCCAGGATGGCACGCGACAGCATCGGATAGCGGGTGCGGACGAGCGGATGGGCCGCGACTGTGCTGTTTCGCGCGGCAGCCCCAATTAGGAGGCCACCCGAACCGGTCTCTTCAATCGCCGCCGACAAGGCGGTGACGTCGGTCAGCCGGGAGGGCTGCTCCACGCCCTTGCGCATGAGGTCGACGAGGTTGGTGCCCCCGCCGAGCAGACGGCTGGTTTCGGCCATCTGGACCGCCTCGCTCAAGGACGAGGCGCGCTGATACGAGACGGGATTCATGCGGCCTTCTCCGTCGCAACCTGGAAGATCGCGTCGACGATGCCGTTATGCGCGCCGCATCGGCAGAGGTTGCCGCTCATCCGCTCGCGGATCTCCTCGCGCGAGACGGAAACGTGCTCCTGGGCGAGGTCGGCCGTTACGTAGCTCGGAACACCTTCCGCCAACTCGCGCAGCATCGCCGATGCCGCGCAGATCTGGCCGGGCGTACAGTACCCGCACTGGAATCCGTCGTGCTCGATGAAGGCGCTCTGGAGCGGATGCAGCCCATCTCCCTCGGACAGGCCCTCGATGGTCGTGACCTCGCGCCCGTCGGCCTGCACTGCGAGGGTGAGGCAGGACAGCACCCGCTGGCCGTCCAGCAGCACCGTGCAGGCGCCGCAGGCTCCCTGGTTGCAGCCGACCTTGGTGCCGGTCAGATGCAGCCCTTCTCTCAGATGATCGAGCAGGGAAACGCGTGCATCGTCGGGCGAGGCGACCTCAGTCCCGTTGACCCTGATGGTCATCGTACGTCCTCCGCGTGCTGAGCCCGGCGAAGCAGGCGCGACCAGCAGATATGACGAACTTCGGATTATTCAATCTTCGTCGTATGCAATTTTCGTCACCATGCCGATGAAGGCGTCGCGCTCGGCCGGTGCGAGCCGTTCGAGCATCATCCGGTTGAGCGAGTTGTAGGCCTCAACGTGCGAGCGTGCCCGTTTGGCTCCATCCTCGGACAAGCGCAGCGCTACGGCGCGACGATCGCCCTCGATACGGTGCCTCTCCAGCATCCCGCTCTTCGCTAGGCGATCGGTCGCCGATGAGATGGTGGTTACGGGCAGCCCGAGAAACCGCGCGATGTCGGTCGGCCCGCTATCGGGGTGCCGTAGGACGAAGAGGAGGGTCTGAACGTCGAGCTCGTTCAGCGGCTTGTCCGAGGTTCCCGCGCCGGCGAGCTTGTAGCGCCGCACGAAGGCCTCGAACGCGGCACCGAGGGTGGCGATCTGGTCGGCGGTCGGCTTCGTCATGCCGGTCGCATATCGCGCCGCGGAGAATGGCACAATTTGCACCCCGGTAGATGGTCTCATGGAATGATTGAGGTTTGTCGGGCATGCCGGTTGCCCCAAAATGATCGACCTCAGAATTACTAAATCAGTTTGAGAGCGACCGAGTTGGGCATTAGATGAACGGCTTAACTGGCCAAAATCGGGATGGCAGCTTGCGGCGTACCATTGTAGCGAGCGACCGTACCCGGCTCCCGGCTTTCGACCTACCCTTATGGTGGCGACCCCAAATCTTCGAGCGCTCAGCTCAGCCGATCTTCGTTCCCGAAGCTGAATCCAATGAAGTCGAGGGGATGTCGAGAACTCGGCCGACCCCAATGCGACAAATCGTTCCGATCAAGAAATGCATGAATTCAGACGATGAGTAGGCCGCCGGGGCTGCCCCGGCGCCTCATCAGGCGCTCTCAGCCTGCCCAGCATGGCGCCCCTCCGAGAATTCCTCGACGATCTTGGCGCAAAATGCTGGCAAGTCCTTTGGGTTGCGGCTCGTCACCAATCCCTGGTCGGTAACCACCTCCTGGTCGACCCACTCGCCGCCGGCGTTGCGAATGTCCGTTTGCAGAGTCGGATACGAGGTCAACTTCCGACCTCGAACGACATCCGCTTCGACTAACGTCCATGGGCCGTGGCAGATCACGCCGATCGGCTTGCCCTGAGCCACGAAGTCATGAACGAGGGCGATGACGTCCTTGCTCGCTCTGAGTTTGTCGGCTCCTACGCAGCCGCCGGGAATGACGAGCCCGTCAAACTGTGATGCTGAGGCCCCTTCGATGGCGGCATCAACTGCGTAGCGGCCGCCTGGATCGAGGTCGCCGTTCACAGTCTCGGCCTCGCCTGCTTCGAGCCCGATCACCGTAACGGTAGCCCCGGCTTGCATGACGGCCTCGCGCGGCTTCACGAATTCAGGCTCCTCGGTGCCACGCGGCGCGATGAGAATGGCGATCTTCTTGCCTTGCAGGCTCATGACGGTCTTCCCGAGATGCGAAATGGCTGGCGTGCGAGACGCCATATGCCGCGACAATCACAGGGGCCGTCCAACGTTCCCACTCGATCGGCATCCGGAACAGGAAGGCAAGCGAGAGGTTCACCTGGAAGTTGAACGAAGGTGAAACACATGACCTTGGCTGCTCCCGTCCGCTACAGCCCCGATGTCGAGGACGTGAAGCCGAGTGAAGGCCAGACCATCGAACAGTTGAACCAGACCTTCGACACAATCCTTCAGACGGTGGCCGACGATTCCGGCCACGCGGTCCGCGCCGTTCATGCCAAGGCGCATGGCATCCTCGAAGGCACGCTGACCGTCGAAGCCGACCTGCCGCTGGAGCTCGCACAGGGCATGTTCGCCACGTCGGGCGAGCACAAGGTTTTCATGCGCTTATCAACGAACGCCGGCGACATCTTGCCCGACGCGGTATCGCTTCCCCGTGGCCTCGCTTTGAAGGTGCTCGACGTGCCGGGCGAACGCCTGCCCGATGCCGAGGGCACAACTCAGAACTTCATCATGGTCAATGGCAACGTCTTCCAGGCCCCGGACGCCGAGAAGTTTCTGGGAAGCCTAAAGCTGCTAGCTAAGACTACGGACCGGATTGAGCGCGTGAAGGTGGCGGCGTCCTCGGTTCTGCGCGGCGTCAATAAGGCACTGCAAGCCGTTGGGGTCGAAAGTCCCGCCATTGCTTCGCTCGGTGGAGCTCCAAACGTCGACCCTCTCGGAGAGACATATTACAGCGTCACCCCGTTCCGGTATGGCGACCACATCGCGAAGTTCTCACTAGCGCCCGTCTCGCACAGCCTGACCGCACGGACGGGCAACTCGATCGATGCTACGGGCCGTCCCAACGCGCTCCGCGAGACCGTGCAATCCGAGATGCAAGGTATCGAGGGCGTCTGGGAGTTTCGGGTTCAATTGTGCCGCGACCTCAAGCGCCAACCTGTCGAAGATCCGACGATCGAGTGGAACGAGGACGAGGCGCCCTTCGTGAAAGTCGCGACTGTGAGGGTGCAGCCTCAGGACAGCTGGAGTTCGGAGCGCGTCGATGCCGTCGACGAGCACATGCGCTTCAGCATTTGGACGGGGCTCGTAGCGCATCGTCCGCTTGGCAACATCAATCGGGCGCGGAATGCGACCTACCAGCATTCCGCGGAGTTCCGGCAGCGTTTCAACGGCTGTCCGATCCACGAACCGGCTTGATTACCTGAACGGCGATGGTTGGCAGAAACCGGCTCATCGAACCCCCACGCATTTCCGCTGGGCTATCTTGCAGTAGTTGATACGGCGGTGCCGGAGGCAGGCGCCTTGGTCTTCGGTCTGCTTGCCTCGGCAATTTGGATTGGCGTGACGGTCGCGGACGTCTTGGTCGCCCAATCCACCCTCCGGCCCATGAGGAAGGGCTCCGGGTACGCCTTCGACGAACTGTCGGCGGCTTGGGGCGGCGGCGTGATCGCGCGCTATCTCTGCATCCATGTTCGTGTTCGAGTGGATTGTCGGAGTTCTCTTTGGAGCGGTATTGCTTGCCGCGCTCGCGAGAAAATGCGGCGTTCCGTATCCGGCCTTCCTCGCAATGGGTGGTGTCGGACTGGCGTTCGCGCCCGGCGTACCGAACCTAAAGCTCGATCCAGAGCTCGCGTTGGCGCTGTTTCTAGCGCCGGTCCTACTGGATGCGGGCTACGACACCTCCTTACGGGATTTGCGAGCGAACTGGCGCCCGATTGCTGGCCTTGCGCTCGGCGCCGTCGGCGTCACGACCATCGCTGTGGCGGTCGTTGTGAAGGTGCTCGTCCCCGACGTCCCGATCTCGGCGGCGATCGTTCTCGGGGCTGTCGTCGCTCCGCCTGATGCGGTCGCTGCGCTTTCGGTCCTGCGGCACGTGAACCTGCCGCATCGTCTCGCCACCATCCTGCGGGGCGAGAGCCTGCTCAACGATGCAAGCGCGCTGCTCATCTATCGGCTCGGGGTCGCCGCTGCCGCGAGCGGAACTCTCGTGCCCTCAGATTTGTGGCCGGCGTTCTTGATCGGCGTCGTCGGCGGCCTGACCGCTGGTCCGGTGCTCGGTGTGATCTCCCTCCGGTTGATGCGGATATTCGAAGATCCGGCAACGACCATCGTCCTCCAGTTCGTGCTCGCCTTCGGCATCTGGCTGGTCGCCGAGCGCCTCGGACTATCCGGGGTCCTCACGGTGGTGAGTTACGCCATCACGGTCGCCCGGCACGCACCTGAACAGACCAGCCCGCGCAAGCGGATCGTCTCGTATGCCGTGTGGGATACGGCCATCTTCGTTCTCAACGTGCTGGCGTTCGTCCTCATCGGCAACCAAATCGGACCGATCTTGGAAGGGCTCGGGCCGCAGCAAAGGCTCTCGTATGGGCTCGTGGCCGGCGCCGTGACGGTGACCGTCGTCCTCGTGCGCATCGCCTGGGTCGTTCCGGCAAGTGGCATCCGACGGATCGGGTTCAGCCGAGGTGCGACGGGCAAGAGCTCGGTGCTTGGCGTTGGGACCGAGTTCGAGAGGGGTCTGGCGCACGAACGGCTCGGCTCGCCGGATCTAGGACCGATGGCGGGTCTTGCCGTAGCCTGGGCCGGGATGCGCGGGCTCGTCACGATCGCCACCGCCCTCGCACTCCCCGATGAAGGGCCCGGATTTCCCTACCGCGATTTGATCGTGCTGACCGCCTTCAGCGTCGTCATCGGCACGCTCGTGCTTCAGGGCCTCACACTGCGGCCCCTACTGGCGTGGCTACGTCTCGAGGACGACGATCCCGTCGGGCACGAAGTGGGCTGGGGCCGAGCGGAAGCCTACTCGGCGGCGATCGACAGCCTCGATGGCGATGAAACCGAAGGCGCGGAGGTCTTGCGTCAAGAGTTTCGGACCGCTCTCGAGGAAGCAGAGATCGACGAGAAGGGGCTAGCTTCCGAAGGTCTGCCCGCCGACGCGGCTCGCCGTCGGGCAATTACCGCGGCCCGGGACCGAGTTCTCCATATGCGCAGGGACGGGTTGATCGGGGACGATGCCTACTACGTCCTCGAGCAGGAGTTCGATTGGGCCGAACTCAGCGTGACTCCGCGCGAAGACGCTTGAATGCCCACTTCGGCTGGCCGAATGCGCTTGAGAGCCCTCAGGAGCAGCTTGAGCGACTCGACGACGTCGCGACAGTCCATGAGCTCGTCGACGCGCTGGTCGGGTGCGAGGGACGTTCCAGGTCCTCATGTTTTACTGGAGGCTAGACTTGCCTCGGACATCTCGCAGCTCGAACGGGGAAGGCTCCAGCCGTCGCCGCGCAGGCCCGCGGCGGTCCGATCGCGATACGCCGAATATGGCGATAGATGACTGGCTTTTGGTTCGGCCCAGGAACCGTGACCCGCCCGGAAGATTGGCCATCGAAGCCACTCCGGCGACGAGGATGGACACCATGACGACCGATGTCGAGAAGCACCGCGAACTGCTGGGCGCCCTGAAGAGCGCCCAGGGCAAGAATGATGGCTCTTTCGAACAAGCCGTGACAGCCGCCTTCGAACACGCCTTCGAGCACCTGGAGCGTCTGAACAACCATGTCTCGTCCGGCGGCCCGGACGGAGAGGATCGCCATCTCAAACCCGGCGAGTCGGCCACCCTGCGGTAGGGGTGGAAGGAGGCGCGAAGGTCGCGTTCTTCGCGTGGCCGACGAAGAACGAGCGCGCCTGCCGATTATCGGGGCTACCGGCGTCAAAGCATCCTCAATAGCTGTGCGGGGTATCGCTACCGATCGGTACGGCGACGTCGGGTCACTCCCGAAAACCGCAATCACGTCTCGTTGATATGCACGAACAATAGGACATCGCATCCGTTGGAGCGTCTCACCCGCCTTGCTCCCGAAATGCGGATTAGCCATGAACCGACTTCTCACTGCCGCCTTCGTTCTCGCCATTGCCTCTCCGGCCTTGGCCCAGACGCCGCCCGCAAAAACCACTAGCCCCGCCGGCACGGATTTGGGTACGGCCCCGTCATCACCTCAAAATGGCGGTCCCGGCTCGAACACGGAGGTTCCCCGCAGCGGCTTGGGGTCGGGTACGATTTCGAACAATCCTGGCGCATCCGGAAATGCCGAACGTCCGGAAGTCGGGCGTCCCAACACGGGCGGCGGTGGTGGCAACAACTGACGCCAAGCTGAAACAAGGGCGGTCCGGCGTTGGCCGGATCGTCTTTGATGCTTTGGGGGACATCAAACCGAGGTCGTGAAACGGACGGCAATATTTCAGATTCATTTATTCGCGCGCCACCGGGCCGCCGGGAACTTGGCTGCTGGTAGGTCGAATTCCTCTCAAAACCATTGAGAGGAAACCCATGGACAACTCTATCCTGATCATCGTCCTAGCAATCGCAACGCTCATCATCGTCGTGGTGGTTGCGAGTGTCATGCGCGGTCGCGTCGCAAAGGCGAAAGGCGATCCCGACCGTTCCAGCTTCACTAAGCATCATGGAGAGGCGCCCAGACCCAACCGACCGGGCACGGACCATTGAAGGCAAAAAAGTCCGCTCGGTTCACCGCCGCATGATCGAACTGTGAAGCCGAGCTGCCGAAGCAGCTCGGCTTCACAGGAAAACGCACTTCAAGCCATGGATTGCCCTTTTCCGATCGTGAGTGCGCGGATCGGCTCGACATTTCAGACTTAAAGCAGTCGGCGATCCAACCCCACCGGATCAGGGCCCGACGAAGCATCTCGTCCTGATCGGGCCTTTCAGACAAAAACTCGTCCAATGCGAAACTAGCTGGCCGTCGGAAGGTTTGCGGGTCGAAGCCAGCGAGGACCTTCATGAGCGACAGCACCGACCGCATTACCGGCCATGGTGGGGAGACGCATCAAATTACTGATGCCGACCACCCGGTCCTGACGACCAACCACGGCGTTCCGGTAAGCGACAACCAGAACCAACTGAAGGCGGGCCATCGCGGTCCCGTCCTGCTCGAGGACGAGGTCTATCGCGAGAAGATCAACCACTTCGACCACGAGCGCATCCCTGAGCGGATCGTGCACGCCCGCGGCACCGGTGCCCACGGCTACTTCGAGTGCACCCAGTCGCTGTCCGACATCACTCGGGCGGATCTCTTCCAGAAGAAGGGCCAGCGGACCGATGTTTTCGTGCGGTTCTCGACGGTCGCTGGCGGTGCGGGATCCGTCGACAATCCGCGCGACGTGCGTGGCTTCGCCGTCAAGTTCTACACCCGAGAGGGCAACTGGGATCTCGTCGGCAACAACATTCCGATCTTCTTCATCCAGGACGCGATCAAGTTTCCTGACCTGATCCATGCGGCGAAGATGGAAGCCGACCGCGGCTATCCACAGGCCGCAACCGCGCACGACACGTTCTGGGACTTCATCAGCCTGATGCCCGAGACCACCCACATGGCCATGTGGATCATGTCGGATCGCACGCTGCCGCGCAGCTTTGCGACGATGGAGGGCTTCGGGATCCACACGTTCCGCTTCGTCAACGGCGAGGGTAAATCCACCTTCGTCAAATTCCACTGGAAGCCGAAGGCCGGCATGGCCTCGACCATTTGGGATGAGACCGTGAAGGTTGCTGGAGCCGATCCCGACTTCCAGCGGCGCGACCTGTTCGAACGGATCGGACGCGGCGACTTTCCCGAATGGGATCTCGGCGTTCAGCTCTTCGACGAAGAGTTCGCCAACAGCCAGCCCTACGACGTGCTCGACGCGACGAAGATCATTCCCGAAGAGGTTCTACCGGTCCGGATCATCGGGAAGCTCGTTCTCGATCGATACCCCGACAACTTCTTCGCCGAGACCGAGCAGGTGGCGTTCTGCCCGAGCCACATAGTGCCGGGGATCGACCACTCGAACGATCCGCTTCTGCAGGGGCGGCTGTTCTCCTACCAGGACACGCAGATCAAGAGGCTCGGCACTACAAACTGGCACCAGCTCCCCATCAACCAGGCCAAGGGGCGAGAGGGCGGTTGCCCGTATCTGAACATGCAGCGCGACGGGCACATGCAGATGCAGGTGCCGAAGGGACGCGCCAACTATGAGCCGAACAGCCTGCATCTCGCAGGCGAAATCGGCGGCCCGCGCGAAGATCCCGAGAACGGGTTCAAGACGTTTCCGTCCGAAGAACAGGGGCAGAAGCTGCGGATCCGCCCCGAGAGCTTCGCGGACCACTACAGCCAGGCGAGACTATTCTGGCGATCGATGGATCCCGCCGAACAGGCGCACATCGCGTCGGCCTTCGTGTTTGAGCTGAGTAAGGTCTCCTTGGAGCATGTCCGCCTGGCGACGATGGCCAATCTGCGCAACGTCGACGAAGCCCTCGCCAAGAGGGTCGCGGACGGCTTGGCAATGGATCTGCCCGACGCATCGCCGACCAGCGCGCCGGTGATCGATATGGAGCCGTCGCCCGCTTTACGGGTCATCCGTGGCCCGTTGGAGAAGCACACTCTCGAAGGGCGGACCGTCGGGATACTCCTGGCGGACGGCAGCGACGCGAAAGACCTGCAGAAACTCAGGGATGCCGTCAAAAAGGCAGGCGGTCATTCGATCACGATTGCGCCGAAGGTCGGCGCAGTCCCGCTATCGGATGGCACGAAACTAAAGGCCGATGCCCAGCTGTTCGGTCAGCCGTCTGTGACAGTCGATGCCTGCGCCGTACTTCTTGCGGCAGAGGCGTGTGCGAAGCTGGTCAAGGAAGGCGCAGCCGTACAATGGGTCATGGATGCGTTCGGCCATCTCAAGGCCATCGGTCACAATCCGGGAGCCCAGGCGCTGCTCGACAAAGCTGGTGTCGAGCCGGACGACGGTGTGGTCGAACTCGATGCTTTCGTAAAGGCTGCGACGAAGCGCTATTGGGACCGCGAATCTAAGGTCCGCACGCTCGCTTGAGTTCGCAATTCGACGGCGGGCGGCTATCGATTACAAAGCCGCTCGCCCCAACGGCTTTCGTCGTTGACCACGGCGGTATCGGACAAGATCCGGAACGTAGCCGATCTCAAGAAAACCTGACGACGGCCGATACATCGTCGTTCGCGGCAGTCTTGGGCGTCGCGCGACGCCCGATGTGGAACGGCCGATCAAGATCGCATCGTGGGCTAGCTCATGGACGCACGTCAGACATTAAGACCCTAGAACGTACAGGCAACATATCCAATCAAAGACCATATCCGCCCACGCACGAAAAAGGCCGGCGCCCAGGCGCCGGCCTCTTATTTGATCCGAGAACCATCAATTATCGGAATGGCCCGATCCAGGAGGCGTCGTCTTCGGCGCCTTGCCGTCCTCGACACGTCCCTCGTTACGCAAGTCGCGCCCCTCCTGAGCCTTTCGCTGGCTCTCGGGAGACTTGCCGTGCTCGTTGAGCTCTTCCTTGATGTAGCCAGCTGCTTCCTTGGCTTCGCCTTTGATGCTCATGATCACCATTCTCCAAATCTGAACGCTGTCGGTCACTCGACGGCGATCTGGTGCGACGGCAACCGCAGGCACCCCACAAGGTTTCGCACCGCCGCTTGTAAGATTTGTATCTGTCAGAGATGGTTCGCTTTCAGACTAAGATGGTCTCGCTGCCGTGTCGGCGCGAACTTTTGACAAGGATCCGCGTTCGGTTTGACCCTTAGGTCACCGGAATGAGCAGAAACCATGGTTGCGCCGTCCAAGGATTCTGTCAGTCAGCGTATGATAAAAAGCGCCGGAATTTCACCGGAAATTCAGTCTGATCTCGGCGGCATTTCGCGTCGATTTCCTTGACCTGATGCTCAACCTGCAGCGGTTCGCGCTGTCCCTGACGAAAAATCAGGCGCGAGCTGACGACCTTGTCCAGGATACGATGCTGAAGGCTTGGCGAGGCCGAGCGAGCTTCACGGTCGGTACGAACCTCGGCGCGTGGCTTTTCACGATCATGCGAAATAACTTCTACTCGTCCTGTCGCAAGCACTCTCAAGAGGTGAATGCCGGCGACGACGACCATGCCAACGATCTTGCCGTCCTGCCCGAACAAGGTTGCCGGCTCGATCTGCAGGACGTCTACCTCGCCATGGCAAAATTGCCGATCGAGATGCGCGAGGCGCTCAGTCTCGTCACCATTGAGAACAAGACCTACGAGGACGCGGCGGCCCTCATGAAATGTCAGGTCGGTACCGTGAAGAGCCGTGTCTGGCGCGCCCGCGAACGTCTGACTCGTATCCTTGGCTACGGTGGTGGCGATGTTGGTGTCGACTACGTCACGCGTTCGGCGATGGGCATGGCAGGCCCGTCGCTCCGTTGAACCGATGTGGACAAGGAGGCCCCATGACCGAGAAGAAAGGGCAAGGCAGTGCGACGGCCAAGAAGGCAAACGCCAAGGCCAGCCACGAAGGCAAATCGAATCCCCGCACGTCATCCTCAGCGCAGTCCGAGCTCGGCAAGAAGGGCGGCAGATCCAACAAGTAGGACAGCGGTGACCTCACCCTCGGAAGAAACGATGCCGGATCACGGCGGACCGTCACGCAGGGAATCCCTAGGGATACCTGCGGAACGATTGGAGAGAACAACATGGTCGATCCTGACAGACTGACAGGTGCAGCCAGAGAAATGGGCGGCAAAATCCAGAGCGAGATCGGTGGCCTGTCCGGCTCGCGGCGGGACGCCGCAGAAGGTCGTGCCAACGAAGCCTCAGGTCGAGCCGAGCGTCGCTACGGCGAAGTGAAAGATGCGGTCCGACAGGTAGCCGGTGACGTCGCCGACTATGCCGAAGACGGCTACCGAACTGGGAAACGGTTTCTTCAGGAGGGGCATGAGCAATCCGTCGAGTGGCCGCATGCCTCGCTGGTGGTCGCGGGGCTCGTCGGCTTCGGTCTCGGTTTGCTCGCCAACCGACGCTGACCTGACTGGCGTTCGGATCGATCTGGATCCAGGGAATTTGTGCTGCTTCGATGATGGGGCAGCCTTTTTCCCGAGGCTCTTAGTCAGACGCCTGTACTATCAAATCCTTGCGTCTAAGTTGTAATCTGGCAGATCGGGTCCGTTTTCGTCTCCAGCGAACAGCTTGCCCGCTACGCTTCGCACCGCTGGCGTGGCCGCGAAAGCGAGCACGGTGTGTTGAAATGCTATGCCGAAGCGGGTGCTTGGCTGAAGCAATCTCGGCCCGAACTTCGGATAGTCCTGACCTTTCTGCACAATGGGCCGCATGACGCGCTCATAGGCCGCAAACGCGTTCGGCATGTCGCGGGTGCGAGACATCTCGCCAGCCAGCACGTACGCGCCGATCAACCCGAGGCTGGTACCCATTCCGGTGATCGGCCCAGTCGCCCAGGCCGCGTCTCCCGTCAGCGCAATCCTACCTTCCGACCAGCGGTCGATGTGAACCTGCCCGACCGTCTCGAAATAGAAATCCTCCGCCGCGCGCAGACCCTCCAGCACACGAGGTGTCTCCCAACCCGCATCCGCGAAGTGGTGGATCATTACCTCTCGCTGCTCTTCGAGCGGCAAATCTTCATAGCCGCAGGGCGCTTCGCGCAAAGTCATCACGACGCGCGTGGTCCCGTATCGGTCCGGGCGTAGGAGAACACTGCGGCCTCCGGGCGCGGCATACCAGCGGGCCACGTCGCCATCGCCGTGGCCCCGAGGGATGGTGAAGTAGGCCATGTAGAGGCCGATAGGCTCGCGGTCGTGATCCCTGCCGAGCAGGAGCTTGCGGGTGGAGGATCCGATCCCCTCGGCGGCGATGACCGCGTCGAAGCGCTCCCGGGTGCCCCCGAAGAGAGTCACGCCAACCCCGCCTCCTTGCTGTTCGAACTCGGTGATGTGGTCGCCGTAGCGATAGGTGGCGCCTTCGCGGCGACTGGCCTCGACCAGGATGCGGGCAAGGTCACCGCGAAGGATCTCCAACTCTGCTGTCGGTCCGTCCACGCCGAACTCGGCTTGGTCAAACTGCGCACAGGTCTTGTCGCGCTCATCGACGAAACGAATGCCCGTCTCGCCCGTCCCCTGCTCCTTTACGACTTGCTCTAAGCCCATACGCCTAAGGACTGTGCGACCAACACCTCGGATATCGATGTTCTGCCCCCCGTCCCGGAAGGCGGGCGCCCGCTCCAGTACCGTGACCTCATCGCCGGCTCGCGCGAGCCAGAATGCCAGGGCCGGCCCCGCTACACTCGCGCCCGTGATCAAGATCCTGCGTGCCATCGGAGCCCTCCTCGCGCCGAAGAGAACGGCATCGTCGTAGGCCGGTTGCACCGAAACGCATGACTCCTGGATGGAGCGGGCCAGCCCAAAGCTGGCGATGAATGGCCGCAAGCCTTGGCGGGGCGCTTGCGCCGCAGGGGCGGTCCGGAACGTGTGCGTGCGGTCCGGGTTTGCCGGCCATCCCGACAATCCTCCAAAGCCAGGAAATCAACGATGTCAGGGAAAAGCGATCACCAGGCGACCTACCAGGAGTTCAAGGAGGTCGTGAACATGACGGCCTCCGCGCTGGAGAAGCATCTCAAGACCGAGGAAAGCCGCTCGGTCGGCCAGAAGAAGGACGGTGGCGAACCGACCGGCCATGCCGAAGGCCGACGCATCGTCGAAATGCTACACAAAAAGAAGTCGGAGCTGTCCGACGACGATTACGGCCACATGCGAAAGGTCGTTGGCTATGTGCGGCGCCACCTCAAGCAGGGTGGACCCGAGGACAAGGCCGAGGTCGAGCACTCGCCGTGGCGTCTGTCGCTGATGAACTGGGGCCATGATCCCTCGAAGGCGACATGAGCCGTGCACGATGATCCCACCCCAGTTGCGGCAACGGTCGAGGCGTGCGGCGAGACCCGTGGACGGTTTCGACGGCATCTGACCGGCGCGGACGGCGTGTCCGTTCGCGAGTCACCGAACTACGATGGCTCTCCCGCAGATGCAGCCGCCGCCGGCGAAATGGCGCTCGGCTCATTCGAAGTCACACACCGATGAACTAGCCGGTTCCAATCCGTCGGCATGCCGACACCATCAACCGTGGAGATACCAATGACCGAAGGCGCAACCGCCAGCGACAGCCCATTCATTCAGGGGCGCAACGCTCGGGTCTACGGCAAAACCCGCGACAGCTGCCCGTATCCGGAAGGCTCCGAAGAACGCACAGCTTGGCTGCAGGCCTGGGAAGAGGCCGGCACCGACGATCAGGGCGGCAACACTGCCGAGATCGAAAAGGGCAGCGCCGACACCGTCTGAGCGCCCAAGCGCCTCCACTTCAACCAAGGAGATGATCATGGATGATGACCGTGTGTGGTCGTTCGAGAAGGGGCTCTGGCTCGGCGAAGCGGGCCATTACCGCGAACTCGTCGATGACGAGTGCCTTATGGTGCTGCCACATCCACCTTTCGTCCTGACTGGAAAGCAGGCCATCGAGGCGGTAGCGAACACGCCGCGCTGGAGCGAGGTCGACCTGTCGAAGCGTCAGGTTGCACGCCCCCAGGAAGGATTGATCGTCATCGCCTACCATGCGTGGGCTTCTCGCGAGGAGGAGGCCTACCAAGCCTATTGCACGTCGACCTTGAGGCGCTTGTCGCACGACGAGTCGCGCGTCGTGCAGCATCAGCAGATGGTGCCGGTCAACATACCCGGCACGAGCGAGGGCTAATCCAGCCATGGCGCATGTGCTCGTGATCGGCGCCAGCAACGGCGTCGGCCTGGAGACAGTGAAAGCGGTGCTGGGGGCAGGACACTGCGTACGCGCCTTCGCTCGTTCAGCCTCGACTATCGACTTTGCGGGCCCGAACCTCGAGACGTTTCCGGGGGATGCTCTTCTGGCTGCCGACATCGAAGGGGCGCTCCACGATGTCGATGTCGTCGTTCAAGCTCTGGGCATCCCTTTTCACGCCATGTTCAAGCCGGTGACGCTGTTCAGCGCCGCCACCAACGTCTTGGTGCCGGCAATGGAAAAGGCCGGGGTGCGCCGCATCATCTCGGTCACCGGCTTCGGCACCGGCGACAGCCGCGAAGCGATAGGCCCGCTCCAGCGCTTACCCTTTCGCCTCATGTTCGGTCGCGCATACGATGACAAGGACGCTCAGGAGATGCGCATCCGTCGCAGCGGGCTCGACTGGACGTTCGTGCGACCCGGCATGCTCACGTCCGCGACCAGGACCGGAAGGTACCAAGTCCTGGAATCGGCCTCGCCTTGGCACAACGGAATGATCCCCCGCGCCGATGTCGCCGACTTCATCTCTCGGCAGATCGAGAGTCCCGTCTACCTCCGCAAGGCCGTGGTGCTGGTCGCCTGAACCAAGACCCGGACCTTGCGATCTGCCGCCGACCTGATCCTCGCAAACTATGGAGCCAGAGCGTGTCGAAGCGCGTCGACCTTCACCGTCGCAACCTCCTGAAGATCACGGGCCTCGGAGCCTCGGGCTTCGTGTTGGCTGATGCAGCCCAGGCGGCGCAAAGCTATCCGGCGCCGAGCAAGGTCGATACCGGCAGTGTCGAGGGCGGCAAAGTGAAGTTCGAGAACTGGCGCGCGCCGGCCGACACGCCCTCGGGTCCGCCGCCGGTGCCGATGCCGCCCTCCAAGCGTGTCGGATTCGCCATCGTCGGCCTCGGACGTCTAGCACTCGAAGAGATCCTCCCGGCTTTCGGCGAGAGCAAAAAGGCCAAGCCGGCGGCCCTAGTCTCGGGCACGCCGGAAAAGCTCAAGGCGGTCGCTCACCAGTACGGCATCTCGGAGAGTGCCTGCTTCGACTACGCCGCCTTCGACCGCGTCCGCGATAACCCGGAGATCAAGGCGGTCTACATCGTGCTGCCGAACGCGATGCATCGGGAGTTCGTCGAGCGGGCGGCGGCGGCCGGAAAGCACGTTCTCTGCGAGAAGCCGATGGCGACCTCGTCGGCCGATGCCCGCGCCATGATCGCCGCCTGCGAGAAGGCAGCCGTGAAGCTCATGGTCGCCTACCGGATCCAGTACGAGGTCTACAACCGGCGGCTTGCCAAGTTCGTCCGCGAAAAGACCTTCGGCCGGCTACTCGGCATGTCCGCAACCAACGTTCAGACAGTAGCTGAGAACGGTGCCGAGCAGTGGCGGCACAAGCGAGTCATGTCTGGCGGCGGTTCGCTGCCCGACATCGGCCTCTACTGCCTCAACACGGCACGGTTTCTCACCGGCGAGGAGCCAGTCGAGATCTTCGCCTACACCGTGACGCCACCGAACGATCCGCGCTTCGCCGATGTGGAAGAGACGGTCTCGTTCCAAATGATCTTCCCCTCCGGCTTCATCGCCAACTGCTTCACGAGCTATGGCGGCCGCGACGACAAGCACCATCGACTGAATTTCGAGAAGGCCGTGGCCGACATGCCGAACGCCTACCTCTACGCGGGTCAGCGTCTGACAGTGACCTCGCGTAGCGGGGACGCGACGAGCCGGGAGGAAATCGTCCTCAAGCCTAAGAACCAGTTTGCGGCCGAGCTCGACCATATGGCCGATTGCATCCTGCAGAATCGCAAGCCGCGTACTCCCGGCGAGGAGGGCCTGCAAGATCAGATGCTGATGGAAGCAATCTACGAGAGCGCCAAGACTGGTGCGCCGGTAAAACTGAAGGCGTCGGACACGCTCGACGCGTTCCGAGGGCCCCCGCTGTCTGACGAAGACTAGACAAGCAGGCGTCGCTCATATCCCTCGCGATCAAACTTCCCCATTGGGTCATCAGCGAGTGAAGCACGGCCCATTCGAGCTCGAAAATCTGCGGGCAGAGGTGATCATCCGTTCAGCAGTCTGCGCCTAATGTGCCGGGTAACGTCTCCAGGCGAACGGACGTCGGGACCTTATGAAAATCCGTGCTCTCCCGCGCAGGGCTGCCGAAGGGCCCTCCATCCTAGGCAGATCGGCTGTCGCCGCTCCACTCTCGTTCGTGGCACTCGTCTGCCTGATCCTGCTCGTGCTTGCAGGCTGGCATGAGTGGATGACGAGATCCGACGTGCTTCGGGACGCAGCGAAGGATGCCGCCAATCTGGCGCGTTCCCTGACCCAGCACGCCGACGACACCTTCGAAATGTCCGATGCAGCATTGATCGGCATCGTCGAGCGCCTCGAGACCAGGGGGCAGGCACCCGAGGAGCTGGACCGCCTGAGCCGCTTCATGGCGTTGCGCGTCACGACACTTCCGCGAATCCGAGGCCTGTTCGTCTACGACAAGACAGGGGCGTGGATCGCGAGTTCACTGCCTTCGCTTCCGGTCGGTTTCAACAACTCGGATCGTGCGTACTTCCAGCGCCATCTGCGCAGCCCTGAGCGCTCGTCCTTTCTCGGAACACCGGTCCTGAGCCGGTCGAGCGGCGAGTGGATCGTGACCCTGTCGCGCCGATACGATGCGCCAGATGGCTCGTTCGCGGGCGTCGTCCTGGCGACGCTGGATGCGTCGTACTTCTTCGAGCACTACGCGCACTTCAACGTCGGACCTCATGGCGCGATCGCGCTGATGCATCGCGACGGAACCGTGATGGCCCGCTACCCGGATGGCCCCACGACGGTCGGGCGAAATCTGTCCCGTGGTCCCTTGTTTCAGCAAGGCCTGCCCAACGCGCCGTCGGGAAACCTTCGATACGTCTCGCCGGTCGACGGGCGGGACCGGATCAGCGGGTATAGGTCATCGTCGCGACTGCCGGTCGTCCTTCTGGTTGCCCTGGACGTCGAAGACGCGCTGGCCCCGTGGCGATCGGACGCTCTCTGGCGGTTTGGGGCCGTCCTCGTGCTCGTCGGCCTGATCGCGAGCGTGGGATGGTGGTCGATCCGGCAGGCGGAGCTTCGCCAATGCGCCGAGGTCGCGCGCCTCGAGACCGAGACGAACTTCCGGCTGTTGGCGGAACACAGCGGCGACATGGTCTCCCGCATCGGTCCCGACGGACGTCGCCGCTATGTCTCACCCGCATCGCTGAAGATCATCGGTCGGCGCCCCGAAGACCTCTTAGGGCGGAACGTGTTCGAAGATGTTCACCCAGACGATCAGGCTGAACTCGAGCGAACCGTCGAAGCCTTGAAACGCGGTCAGGTGGGCGAGGTCATCGTGACCTACAGACACCGCCATCAGGATGGGCGAGACATCTGGCTCGAAAGCTCTGTGCACGTGTCGCTGGATCCGCACTCAGGCGAGCCCGATGGCGTGGTCGCAACCTCCCGGGACGTCTCGGATCGGAAAGCGCTGGAGGATGCTTTGCGGTCGATGGCTGCCACGGACGGTCTGACGGGCCTGGCCAATCGACGCCGCTTTGACGAGGCGCTGGCGGCCGGCCGCAGCTACGCGATCGGTCGGGGCAGTCCACTGGCGCTCCTGATGATCGACGTCGACAACTTCAAAGGCTTCAACGATCACTACGGCCATCAGGCGGGTGACGATTGCTTGAAGAAGGTAGCCTCGGCGATTGCGAGCAAGGTCCAGGTCAGCGGCGCCGTGATCGCCCGGTACGGCGGCGAGGAAATGGCGGTTGTTCTGCCTCATACCGAGCTTCGGACAGCTTGCGAAGTCGCAGAAGAGGTACGTGAGGGCGTCGAAGCTCTCAGGCTCGAGCATGCGCGAAATACGGCGGGCTCTTGGGTCACGGTCAGCATCGGCGTGGCCTGCCGCTCCTTCGCCGTTTCCGAGCGGGACGATGACGTTGAAGCAGACCTCGTCATGGTTGCTGACAAGGCGCTCTATGCCGCCAAGAACAACGGCAGGAATCAGATCATGCCTCCCGTGACGGGAGCGTGGGAAGTCAGAGATCGGCTTGGGCCGCGCACATTCGGCGCATGCCGGGCTCGGGTCGTCAACTGACGACAGCCGCGCTGCTGTCCGCTTTGGAACAGCAGCCAAGGCCGATTGAACGGCCAATTTGGGCGCGGAGCGGCCGACCAAACTTGGCCGAGAGCGGACCAGCCGCTCTGAAGCTTGCCAGGCGAGAAAGCAGACGTCACGGTTTTGTTGCGACTTGGTCGTTCCAGTTGCTAGCACAATGCCCGGAAGCGCGCCTGCCGGAGGCTGGCTAGGCCGGTGTAGTCGGGCTGCTCGCCGGCGGCTGGGCGGCTGGCATCGAGATCCTTGTCGCGGCCCACCTTAGCGTGATCACTGCGCCCGCCGGGGCGAGATTTACGAAATCACCGTGAGCCAAGCCCGATCGTCGGCCAAGGCGGGATGCCGGATCGAGCGCATCCCGCCACCCTTTCACCGCCGAACCTCGATAGCATGTCGCGATACATCCTGACTGCGATCGCCTTGGTAACCTTCGTGCGACGCTGCCGGCTTACTCCGCTGACTCCAGTTCGTCCTATGTTTGCCCGCTATCGCCTTCGTGCAGCACCCTAGGGCCGTAGAGGGGCGGTTACCTTTAAGAAACGCTTGGCAGCCAACATGCGCCATGGCGCCGGTTTCAAATCCTTCTCGGCTTGAAGAACGAGGCCTTCACCGCGCCGCCGCCGCGTTTCGCAGCAGGCTGGCGCGGATGCAAGCGACACTTCAGCTCGAGCCTGGCTTCGCGAGAGCGCTTTTCTTCTTCGGCGTCGTCGTCACGACCGTTTACCTCGGATTGGCCGGGAGGCTCGGTCAGTCGCAGGTCGAAGACCAAACGGCTTCGATCGGCAAGCTTGATTGGGTACTGCGCACTGATGAATGATCGGCGCATCAAGTAGATCCGCCTCTGTTGCCGTATGGAGACTCTAAGTTGATCGCCGGCATGCAAAATGGCGCATGCCGCGCTGGGTCCAGATCCCGATCATCGTCGTTATCTTTGCAATACCCGGCGCGCTCGCGGTCGTAATGGCGTGGCCGTTCCTGCGTCATCGCAGCTTGCCGACGGAACTTGATGCGGATGCAATCGGAATGATGGTCGCATCGGTTCTTGTCGGGATGCTGGTGACGATGATGGTAGTCCCGCCGAAGCAGCGAGTTTGAATGCGGCCGCAAGGCGATCACCTGTTCGCGAAAGCCGGAAATTTCTCAGCCCGAGGAGCCGAGCCGTGCGCCGAATGCGCGCTAGAGGATTGCATGAACCTACCGGCCAATCTCGCACGAATCTGACAAAACGCTGACAGCCACTGTCAGACCGGTGAGATTGCTCGATGCGATAATCCTCCTTCACAGCAAGGAGATCGGCTCATGAAGACCACAGCACGATTGACAGCGGCCGCTTTGATTGCCCTCGGCGCCAGCAACGCAGCATTCGCAGGCGGAAAACCGGGCGCTGACTGGATCCCGGCGGATCAGATCCGTCAGAAGCTCACCGACAGCGGGTACACCTCCATCACCGAGTTAGAGGCTGACGACGGCCACTGGGAAGGCGAAGGCGTCAAGAACGGCGTGAAGATGGAATTTCATGTCGATCCGAGGACTGGCGCAATCACCAAAGAGAAGCCGGACAAAGATTGATCCTGTCTTTCGACGATGGCCGGCATGTTCACCATTGAGATCGTCGGCACGACGAAGAGTGGTTGCCGAGTTCTAACATCGAAAGCTCTGCACGTCTCTTCACTCTCGGATGCACAAGTCTGGGCGCGCCATGAGTTCGATCTTGAACTGCATCTTGCGCCCTACATGGGTACTAGTGATGCGCCGGCTGCCCTGGTTCAGGTGCTCCGAGATGGTCAGGTAGTCTGGAAACTGACGCAGGCAGAACGGGTACTCGAACGCCGGCGCGAACCGCAATGACGCAAGCTTCCAACGCTGCGCCTCAGGCATTCTTGGTCGCTGTCAAACAGCGTCGTGAGCAAGTGCGCGTCTACGCTGTCCTGGCATCCGATGCCGACGCAGCGGTGGAGCTTGTCACCGAGAGCGCAGCCGATGACGTTGAGGTGGAGATCGCAGGTCAGCTCTCGAAGCGCATGGCGCGATCGTTGAAGCTGCAGCCGGGCGAGATACGCTTCATCTGATCAGCAAGAGGCTGCTTATGGAGCGATCAATTACACCTCCAGCTCTGAGAGCCCGGGCAGAGATGAAACGTGTTGGTCAGGGAAAACAGCACAGCGATGCCATCAGAGCGCCGATATGTAGCCGTGTCGGCGATCGGCTTCGCAATTGCGACGCCCGCCAACAAATCATTGGTCACAAAAAAGCGCACTCCCGCACCGATCGAAGCAATTTTCTGAACGAGACTCTTGGAATTCAGGTAAGTCTCCGTCGCGCCCCCTTCGGCGAAGCCGTATAGCTGCAGGGCATTGAGGTACTGCATCCCGAGCGGGATATCGTATCGAAGTTCGGCGGATCCGGCGATTGCATTGTCACCCGATATCCAGCCCGCTTCAAAACCACGCCCGAACGAATATCCGCCGAGATAATATTGCTGGGTGATCAACAGCGGACCGGATGCGATCTGACCGCCGGCCGCAAGCTTCACGGACCAGGCATCGGTCAAGTTCTGATAGTGAGCTGCTGAAACGTTGAACAACGAGAACCTTGTCGACGCTCCTGACCTCGACAGATCTGTGCCTGAACTCCGACCATCGGTCGCGCCGAGGCCTTGGCGAAATGTGCCGAAAAGGTAGGTCCAGCTCGATTCCGAGATGTGCAGCTTGTAGTCGGCCGATAGGCTCAGCAGACCGAGATGGTCTTCGTAGCTGCGCCCAGCATATGTACGCTCCTCGATATTGCTGATGCCCAACGCACCTCCCAGCCAAAGCGTTTGGCTCTGACTTACGAGCGGCGCGTACCAGGCGCGCACCTCATAGGTATCGGCCTCGGAGCGAGTGCCCAGCCAGCGCCTCGCATCGCCCGGCCTGATATCGCTTCGTGTCGCGGCAGCGCCGATCCTGAAGCTGTCGGTCCCGATCGGCGCATCGTAGGCGAGACTGCCGAAGCTGAGCTCGCGCCACGAGCCCAGGGACGAGGAGCCCGAGAACACCAGGCTGTCTCCTGGGACGAGCAGCGAGTTCAGGGCCGCCGTGGCCGAGCCTTGCCACGGACCGACCGCTGCGGAGCCGAGATTGTCGAGGCCGACAGCCCCGTAGACCGTCCAGGACTGCACCGAAACCTTCAGCCGGAAACGGCCACTGGCCGGCACAATCTCATCCAGGGTCGTATCTGTAACGCGGATACCGGGCCTGTCATTGGCCAGGAGGAGCTGTCGTTCGAGTGTGGAACGCCGCGCCGGCCTCTCGGCAACCAAAGGGGCCAAGAGCCGATGCAGACCGAACCGATCGGCATCGTCGCCGATGATGACGATGTCCTCGATCGTGCCTTCGACGATCTGGATGCGAAGGCGACCGCCAGCCAGATCCTGAACCGGCACGATCGCCCGCGTGAGATGATAACCGGCGCCTCGGTAGGCGGCGCTGATCGACGCGGTAATGGTTGTCAGATCGGTTTCGGAGACATCCTGACCGATGAAGGGCGCATAGGTTCCGGCAAGATCGGCTGCGGCGAGCACCGATCCTCCTTCAAGCACCACGGCACGGAGCCGGAACCGCGCGCTCGAAGATGCATCGGCGGCGGCTTTCGGTGCCACTGATGCAAGTTGCGGAGTCCTCAGCCGATCTCCCGTCAAACTGAGATCAGGTTTAGAAGCCAACGCTGCGGCGGGAGGCACAACACGTCCGGTCGACTGGGCCGCTGCAGATCCTGCAAACATTATAGCCGATGTATAAAATAATACAGAAATGGATGCGCCAACTGAAAGCCCTGTAGCGCATTCTTTGTGTTGCCGCGGCCGCCACATGTCCTTTTGCCTGTCGGTACTCTAAACGCTGCTTCGTGCGGGCAACCGTAAAAAGACATGGTTAACGAATTCCCATTAATTCGGAATGTGCGTTGCCGCTTTCCGTTGCACTGATGCAGAGTCAAGGAACCGGAGCCATGCTCCACCCATGCTTAAGAACTGGCCTGATCGTCGTTTCGGTCGCTGCCAGCCTGTTCACCACGACGCAGTTGGCCTTCGCTGAGGGCGGCCAATGGAAGGTCGTCAAGGTTTCGGGCGAGGCGTGGATCTCCGGAGACAAGGTTCGCACGGCATCGGCCTCCGACACCGAACTGCTCCGCGCCGGTGACTCGATTCGAACCGGCCGAAACGGGCGCGTTCTGCTGAACCGCGGCGCGGAGAGCATCCTTGTCTCACCGAACTCGGCGATCACACTGCCCGGCGAGGGCAAGCCGGGCATGTCGACCGTTCTGCAGCAAGCCGGAACGATCCTGCTCGATGTCGAGAGGAAGAACGTCAAGCATTTCGAGGTCGAGACCCCCTATCTCGCCGCCGTAGTGAAGGGGACCCGCTTCCGGGTGTCACTGGAAGGCGGCCGGGCAAAGGTCGACGTCGAGCGCGGCCGCGTGCAGGTCGCGGACTTCAAGACCGGCGATTCCGCACTCGTGCTGCCAGGCCAGAGCGCCCGGGTGCTCGCCAATGCCGAGCAGGGACTGCAGCTCTCGGGCCGAGGCATGCTCGGCCAGATCATGCACGGCACGCCGCGCACGGCTCGCATAGCCCCGCTGGACGTTCCGAAATCCGGCCTGCGCCCCGCTACGGGTTCTGCGCCGTTGCGACCGGTGGGATTGCCTGGTGCCCCCAGCGAGGGCGGCGCCACAAAGGCCGGTCTCATTCGAACGGAGGGCGGCACGCCACGGATCACGGCACCGATCGGCGAAGTCACGCTCGACATCCATTCCGCTACCAATGGGGTCGCGCGGAATGGCGATCAAGGGCGAGTTGTGGGGGGCAGGCGCTCGACGGTCTGGAGTACCGGCGACCTGAACCCCGGCACGAATGTTGGGAAGAACAAGGCAGCCAACAGCGGCAATCCGGTGGGCGCCGCCGAGGCCGTACTGGGTGCCGGTGGCGCAGCACGCGCTTCCAGCGGAATCTCGGGCGGCGTGCTGACGACGACCGCCACCGATGCCGCGACCTCCACAACGCGCGCCGTCAGCGACAGCTCGAATGGCACCAACGGCAACGGTAACAGCAACAACGGCAACGGTGTCGGCAGCAGCGCTGGCAGCAACGGGAACGGAGCCGGCGGCAACAGCAATGGAAACGGCAACGGCGGTGGTAGCGGCGCCGGCAGCAACGGGAACGGAAACGGAGCCGGCGGCAACGGCAACGGCAACAACGGCAATGGAAACGGCAACGGCGGTGGTAGCGGCGCCG
>NZ_JAAUVI010000016.1 GCF_021352225.1 Methylobacterium sp. C25
CTCGACTGGCTTACCGGACAGGCGACCGGCGGTGTAGCCGCCAGCCGCTGCGGCGATGATCCCGGAGATCACCCACCACAGGCCTGCACCGATGCCGACCGTGCTGGCGGACGGGTTGGTGCCTTCCGTAGCGCTGATGCTGGTGAGACCAAGGCCCAGGCCCAACAAGTTGAGGATCAATTGCAGGATCAGCGCGATAAAGACGCCGGCAAAAATTGCTCCCCAAGAGATGTGATGCAGGGCAATTGTTCTCAAATCTTCCGCAGGTGTTACCGGACTCCGGTGGGTATCGGATAGATCGGCCATACTGGTCCCCTCACAAACGTGTGAGCGGCTAACGCCTCCCTGAGCGGATGTTTCCAGGGCAAGTGCAATCGTTCTTTCAAAGAAAACTTGTGATCGTTATATTGCGTTTGAGGCGCCTTGCCGTGAGCCTCAATCAGTTCGAACGATTTCAGGACTGCCGTGCCGATCATGGTGCCATCGACTTCGCCGGCCGCCGTTGACGGGAGCGTTGCAACCGCCTGCGCGTCGGTGCCATCGACCAGTCCCACGACGACCTGCAGCACCGCGTTGCCACGCTCGTCCACATCGCGAACCAGCGCGATTGCATAGCCGGCCGCCTGTCCGAAGAACGACAGCGCCTCGTGTTTTGCCGCCGTTTCTGTGTCTTGCCCCTGGCCGAAGTCCGGTCGGATCAACTCGCCCATATCCGCCCAACAACCCGTTCGTTTCTTTGGCGTCAACCGCGTGTGGCAGCGAATGCCACCGGCAACCGGTTGGTTCCCGCGATCGGTTTTAAGACTCCTCCACGTCCATCCGTGCGGCCGGCACAGGGTTGTTGGCCGTCACTGGCGTCCCCGCAGATAACGCCCGGTCCCACGCAATGAACCGATCCGATGCCGCGGTACTTGCCCCATCGAGGGTGTGGCGTGGGCCACATTCGAGCACGACCGTGTACCGATTGAATTGAGGCGGAACCCTATGGCCACAAAAGAAAAAACCCTACCCGACGCTTTTTACGAGACGCTCAAGGATGTCTATTACGCCGAGAAGCAGTCGGTGAAAGCGCTGAAAAAGTCAGCGAAGGCCGCGCAGCACGCGGAGCTGAAGCAGGCGTTCGAGACCCACGCTGACGAGAGCGCCATCCAGGTCGAGAGGCTCCAGCAGGTTTTTGAGATCATCGGCAAGCCGGCGCGCGCCAAGACCTGCGAAGCCATGCAGGGCATCGTTTCCGAGATGGAGGAGGATCTTGAGGACTTCGGCGATACGCCAGCCGCCGACGCGGTCCTTGCCGCATGTGCTCAGGCCGTCGAGCACTACGAAATCGCCCGCTATGGGACGCTCAAGACCTGGGCCAGCCAACTTGGCTACAACGACGCTGCCAAGCTGCTCGATGAGACGCTGCAGGAAGAAAAGAAGACCGACACCTTGCTGTCGAAGATCGCCGTGAAGATCAACGTCGAAGACAGCAACGGCGCCTGATAGCGGTCATGCAGAAAGGGCGTCGCGCTGCGACGCCCTTTTTTTACCGGTCACGAAAGACGACGCCTTCGTTCTTCTGAACGCTGATCGTTTGACGCGTTGCGAGGATCAGCGCCGCGGCAACTGCTAGGCCCGCAGTCAAAACTCCAGTGGTGGCATACGGATTGAGGCTGGCGCGCGTGAAAGCGCTGGTCCGCATCACATAGCGGGGCTGGTCGCCACGCTCCTGGCCGACCTTGCGGGGTTGATCGAGATCCCCTTTCGGATTCTGAGCAGGGCCGCGGGATGCCACTGCCGCGACGGATGCCATAATTCACGAGGCAGCGCTCAAGATGGTGACCATATAGGGAGGCGTGTTTAACACCGTTGCGAGTCCTGCCGACATCGTTGCTGTATTGGAAGTGCAGGGCTGATCTTTCTTTATCGACTCACGGCGCTGCCGTCTCAAAGATCGCAAGCCAGAGGTCTGCCTTCCTGCATCTAACACTTGAAAGCAGCCAGTCTGCTTCCGGCCAGTTCCTGCCGGGCCATGAATGTCCGCTTATTGATTTTTGCGCCCGAAAGCGGCCTAGCAGATTCCCACCCATGGCGGTTGAACGGCTGGGTCTTGGAACGTCCGGTTTCTGGCTGTCGCGTAGCGATCCCGAATGGCCAGGATGGGCGCGAAGTTTTCGTCCGCCACTCGAAGCGCAATAGGGCGACGAGCCATTAGCCCAGCGGCTCAGAAGCTTTCGACCCAGGGCCTGATCTCGATCTCCCAAGACCAAGCGCTTCGATGCTGCCGAAGCAGATCGAGGTAGGTTCGGGCGATCGCATCGGGATCGAGAGAGCTGTCGGGCTGCTCTTCGGATTCCTCCTGACCTGTCGGCCGGACCCGCCCATCGACCACGACGTGCGCGACGTGGATGCCCTTGGGGGCGAGTTCTTGCGCCGCGCTCTGCGCTAGACCCCGTAACGCGAACTTGCCCATCGCGAAGGGCGAGGACAGTGCGAAGCCCTTCACGCCGGCGGTCGCTCCGGTCAGCAGGATCGCGCCCTTGCCCGTCGGGAGCATGCGCTTTGCCGCCTGCTGCACCGAATAGAACGCGCCGAGTGCCGAGACCCCCACGGCCCGCTCGACTTCTCCGGGGTCGAGGTCCGCGATAGGGCCGCGCACCCGTCCGCTGGCGTTGTAGACCACAACCTCCAGTGCACCGATCCGCACTTCAGTCTCGTCGAACAGGCGTTCGACCCCAGCTGCATCGCTCGCATCAACCTTCAGGGCGATGGCCCCCGTCTCCTCGACGAGCGGCGTCAGCTTGTCGGTGTTCCGCGCGGCAATGACGACCGGCAGACCGGCCGATCGGAGAAGGCGGGTCAGGGATCCGCTGATGCCGGACCCTGCTCCTATGATCAGGGCACTCCGATAGGGGATGTCCGTCATGGTTTCACCGTCCGGTAGCTGAAGGAAGCCTTGCGCATTCGAAGTAGCATGTGGTGCTCGGTGGCGCTCCTGCGAGGCGCGGTATGCCGAGCCGACAGAGCCGCGACGTCGTGCGCGCCCATGAGAGATCGAGGGCTAGGGCTCGGAGCGCACTCGTGTGGATGTTTGCGGTGCCGAGCAAGGGATGGCCTGTCACCCGGCCGAGCAGCACGACATGCCCCCACAACGGATGCGCGACTTGCCACCAATCGTCGAGGATCGGCGCGCCGGCGAGGCTTGCATCTGTGGGTTCGCGGCCCTTGGCGATCGCCTGCATCTCCGAGGCGAGCGGCCCGCTCTCCAAGGGGGAACCGGGATCGAAGAATGACGGCCGCAGGTACTCGTCATCAATGACAAGCTTCGAGCCGATCGCGGAGGCGAGAAGTTCGAGGGGGTCAGGCATCGCGACCATTGCCGGATCCCATAGGCCCCCTACTCCGTACCGGAGAGGCGGGCTGCAATCTGATCGATCGCTACCGGCCGGAAATCCCAGACGTCCACCCCCACGTCGCAGGACGCCGCTGTCCCGGGCAGCTCGCCGTGGCTGTGGCCGTAGAGATGCCAACTGCCGCGCAGGCAACCGTTCCAGACCCTGAACGCGTAATGCGACAGAACGAGCCGTCGTCCGTCGACGACGATCTCGGCCGAGGTCTGGGTCGAAGCCCAGGGCAACGCGAGAGTGCGCTTTCGATCGTGATTTCCCCGGACGAGATGCAGCGCCCGACCATGAAGACGATGGAAGATCTCCGCCATCCTGTTCGGTCCGCACCGGTATGCGAAGTCGCCGAGATGCCAGACCTCGTCGTCGACGCCTACCACGGCGTTCCAGCGGGCGATCATGGCCTCGTCCATGGCCTCGACGGATCCGAACGGACGCTTGCAGTAGTCGATGATGTTCCGATGGCCGAAGTGATGATCGGATGTGAACCAGATCGTCATGACGCCACCCGGTGCCTTTTCGATGGTTCGAGTCGTGCCAAGACCTTCTTATTATCAGATATTCTGTTTTTTAGGTAATCAGAAATACGGTCTAGCTGGTCCGCTGGCTTCTACTCATGCTGGCGGCCCGATGGCCAAGTCTTCCCATACGAAACGGCACAGGCTGGTCGTCGACAGTCTCGTCGCGTATCGCGAACGGGCGGGCATGACGCAGTCCGAACTCGCCCAGAGGCTGGGACGCTACCAGTCCGTCGTCGCTGCCATGGAAGGAGGCGGTCGGCGCATCGATATCGTCGAACTGCTGGCGCTCGCCGACATCCTCGAATTCGACGTCCATGAATTGATCGATCGGATCCGGTCCGTCTCGGACTGAGGCGACCGGCGCCGAGATCGTCGGGGTGACGGGACGTTCTGCCCGATGCCGATCGGCTCAGAATGCATGGGCACCGTCGAGCACGATACCGGATCGCTCTCGATCCTCGGGCGGACTCCCGCCCGTCTCGATCGACGCCCTCCCCTCGGACCGAGCCAGTAGAACGCGCAGCCGCGCCGCTTCCGCCTCGGCGACGTCGAACCGCGCCAACGCCTCGTGCAGGATCTCGTCGGCCGCGCAAAGTTCCGCCGCAAGCCTGACGCGCTCTTCCTCGAGAAGCCGTGCCGCCTCCCCTTGAGCGACCGCCCAAAGCTCGGCGGCGGCCTTGGCCAGCCCGCGCTGGAACCGCTCCGGAAGATCCTTGGACGCGAGTGCCGGACGATACGAGCGCTCGACCTTCCACTCCCGTAGAAGCGGACCCACGTCGCGGTTCGAGCCGCCCCCGCGCAGACCCGCGATCACGTTGCGCAGCGAAACGCGATCCCCGGCCGCGAGAAGCCGGTCAGCGGTCTCGTAGACTTGCCATTTGTGCGGCATTCCCCCCTCCCCTTGGTTCCCTCCTGACCTCCTCGGACAGGCTTGATTAAGGACGGGTTGAATTCGCCCGGAATGGTAGCGGGTCGCACGACCCGCTACCTGCTGTCACGAGTCCCCGAAAGCGCCGTTCCTTCGTCCCCGTCCTGCCGGACGGCAGGCACTCAAGCCACTCATGCTGTTGCCATTATCGAATTTCCGAAGGATGCTCGGAACGCGGGATCTTTCGACCGAATGCGCGGCTTCGAAGGAACGAAGACCTCCGATTCCGCTCCTTCAGGAAGGATCGAAACCACCGTGACGCGGGTCCGCCTCGCCGATCGATCCGACGCCGACATCGCCCGGCAGGTCCGCGGCGCGCGCGCCATGTTGGGCTGGTCACAGGACGACCTCGCCCGCCGTGCTGCCGTTGCCCCGCGCACGATCGCCGACCTCGAGGCCGGCCGGCGACTTCCACGCGACGGGACGGTCGAACGCATCGTTCAGGCCCTGTCCGAAGCCGGCATGGTGCTCGTCGGGACGCCCGACGGTATCGGACTATTCCTGAAGTCGTCCGTAGACGGCGGAGCCAACGGCAAGGCTTGATCGACCGCCGGGCGTTCGGCGAGCGATGTCCACATCCATCCACAGCCGCCGGCAATTGACGAAGTCGACTGGTAGACTGCAACATCATTAAGTCGAATCGACCCGAGCGCGATCTGCGGAGGGCGAGACGGCAAACCGCGCGTCCGAAGCCGCCTGAATATTCGGACGCGACGACCCGGCCGGGAAAATCCGGACCTGACGCGCACCCGGCCCCAGGCCGCGCGATGCGGCGCCCCCCTTTCGATCCACCGTCGAACGCCGCCGCGATATGGCGGCCTGAGGGTCAAGCCATGTCGATCTGCGCGACCGGCGCCACGCGCCGCCATGCCGGTATGAGCGATGCAGAGTGCCGTGCCCGCCGCCTTGCGCGGGAACGCGCCGCTCTCGCGGAAAGATTCGAGCACTTCCTCGTCGAGATCCCGGACGCGGTTACCTTCGACTTTACGGACCTGCGGCACCTTGCCGGCTACCGCGTCCTGGAGCCGGAAGGCCTCATCCATGCCGGTGTCTGGCGGGTTACCGGTCGCATCACGATCCTTGTCGCGACAAGCCGCGTCTTCAGGAGACCAGACCTTCGGACCCGCCTCTTCGCTTTGAGGGACCTGGCGGAGCGCGAGCTAAAACGCGTCGTCGTCGCGACCCCGAGAGGGCTCCTCAACGAGACCGCCCGTCTCCGCGCCAGGCGCGAAGCCGGCCTCGTCGTCGCCCCGGCCGCCCTGCCCCTCCCCGATGCGGAGGCGTGAGGACATGACCGGCACCGTCGTCGCCTTCCCCTCGGGTGAAAGCCTGTCACCGGCCGGCCCGGACAGCGTCGCCGGCATTGCCGAGGTTCTCCATCGTAAGCTCGAACGCCGCCGTTCACCCCCGCGTCCGCGCTCCCATCTCGCCGTTCGCCTCGACACCCTCGTCGGCGTCGCCGACCAGACGATCCGCCGGCTCGAGGCCCTTGCAGCCGGCCGCCTGATCACGCCTGAAACGGCCATCCGCCTCGCCTTGCGACATGCCAGAGAGATCGGAACGGCTCGCCCGCCGCGGATCCGCGGCGTCCCCGGGGTCTACGACGTGCACCTCTCGGGCGACGGGCTCCGGTCGTTCGCCGTCCGGATCGCGTCTACGGACGGCGGACCGTGGATCGGCAGCGCGAGGGTCGGCTCCTTCGACCGGCTTCTCCGGGTCTGCCCGAGCGACTGCCGCGCGATCTGCCTCCTCGTCGGACGCGTCGAGGCCGCGAAGACGACGGTCCGCATGACGACGACGCCATCCTGGCAGGTGACGATGATCGGCCGATCGATGCGGCCGGGCTGGCGAAGCCTCTCGCACCTGCTCGTCGTCGGTGGGCTGCCGTCGGATACCCGCGACAGATCCGACGCCACCGCCGCAATCGCCCGTCTCCTGCGCACCCGCCCGCATCTGACGTTTCTGTTCAAGGAATCGGTTCGCCCGCTCGCCCCCCGATCGGAGGCAGCCGACCAGATCATTCGCCTGCTCGCGATCGCCCTGCCCGGCCTGCTTCGTCCCGATCACGGCGGAGACCAGCCATGACGCGCGGGCCTCGGATCGCCCGGTCGCCAGCCGTCGATGGCGCCCGCCTCTTCCTGAAGCTGCGGAAGCGAGCCCTGGTCGCAGCCGACGGACGCCGTTGCGGACCCCTCGGTCCGGCCGCCGCCGCAGCAAGCGCCGTCATCGGCGCGACGTTGGGCCGGGTCCCCGGCCTGATCGAGCAGCTCCTCGACGCCGGCCCGGTCGTGATCGTCGTGGAGGCGGCCGACGACGACTGGGCCGCGGCCCTCGGCCGCGCCGTCCGGGAATGCGTCCTCACCACCGCACGCCTGCCGCCGAAGGTCGAAGCGGGCGGGTACAAGCTTTCCAAGGCCCTCATTGGCGCGGACCCTCGCAAGCGCTCGGCTGCTCCGGTCCGCGTCTTCGCCGGCCCCTCGAGGATTTCTGAAAAAGAGAGCAAGGACGCTTTGTCATCGATCGGCGACATGAGTTCTGTCGTCGCGATCGCGAGGGAACCCTGTCGGGAACTCCCGCCCGCCGTTCTCCGGGCCGCCGACCACAGGCTCGTCGCCTGCCCTCTCGATGCCGACCTTCTCGCCCTCGTCGTCGCGGCTGTCGCCGGATCCCGTCCGAAGAAAACTTTGCCTGCCGAGCTGATGCGGCTCCTCGACCTCGACGACATCCGCCTGGCGCTCCATCGCGATCGGGGGGCGGACGGATGCATCGAGCGTCTCGAGCACCTCACGCAGAGCCGTCTCACGACGCAGGTCGCTGTTCCGCGGCTCTCCGACCTCGCCGGCTACGGCGCGGCCCGGGAGATCGGTATGGGGATCGCCCGTGATCTCAACGCCTACAGGAGCGGGTTGCCCTGGTCCCGGATCGAGCGCGGAATCCTCCTCTTCGGCCCACCCGGCACCGGCAAGACACTATTTGCCAAGTCTCTGGCATCACAGGCGAATTTGCCGTTCGTCGCAGGTTCGCTGACCCTCTGGCAGGCTGCTGGCGACGGACACCTGGGTTCATTGCTGAAGAGCATGCGCACATTCTTCTCTCAGGCTCGGGCACTCGCGCCCGCGATCGCCTTTATCGACGAGATCGACAATTTCGGAACGAGGGAAAAATTCGGGGATGCGTATGCCCAGTACTGGCGGCAGGCGGTCACGTGCCTGCTCGAATGCCTCGACGGCGTCGTAGATCGCGAGGGCGTCCTGGTCGTCGCCGCGACCAACAACATCCGGGCCATCGACCCCGCCATCCTCCGCTCCGGTCGGTTCGACCGGCGGATCGAGATCGGTCTGCCCGGCTTCGACGATCTCCGCGGGATCCTGCGCTTCCACCTCGAGGACGAGCTCTCCGGCGAGGATCTCGGCACGATCGCCCGGCGAATGCTCGGCAGCAGCGCTGCAGATTGCGCGGCCGTCGTCCGACGGGCTCGCGGGACCGCGCGGCAGGCCGAGCGCCAGTTGACGATGGCGGATCTGCTCGCGGATTTGGGCGACGGCCGAACCACCGCCAACCCCGAAACGGAGCGCCGGACCGCGATCCATGAGTCCGGCCACGCGATCGTCGCCCATGCCCTCGGCATTTCGGTCGGCGACATCGGGCTCCTCCCCCTCTCCGGAGTTGCTGGCGGCTTCACCCGCATCGGAACCCCCGAGGTTGCGACACGGGAGACGTGCCGCGCCTTGCTTTCGGCCGCGTTGGCCGGCCGAGCTGCGGAGGTCGCGATGACCGGCGAAGCCTCCGCAGGATCGGCCTCCGACCTCGCCTGGGCGACCGAGATCGCCAGATCGATGCACGCCGAATGGGGGCTCGGATCCTGGCTCTCCGTGCGCGGTCCGGGCCGGTCGACTGCCCGGCTCGATGCTCTCGTCGAATCTGAAATCCGTCGGGCCTTCGAGCGGGCGACCGCCATCGTCGAAACGCGACGGAGGCAACTCGAACTGCTCGCCGACATACTCCTTGAGCGCCGGGCTCTTACGGAAACCGAGGTCGATACGATTTTGATCACATCTCTCAAGGGGCCCGATCGCATGACGGCGACCTCGACCGTCGAGGCGGAAAGATGACCAGGTCAGCAATCAGCAGATGGCTGTCCGGAGTGGAGGCCGCATTGAAATGCGTCGCCGTGCCTGGTCTCACATGTCTCTTCAATAAGAGGGGCCTCTGCGATCGTTGCATCCGCAAGGCTGCCGACGGTTCTTACGGACCGCACCGTCATGTGTGAGGACGTGGCCTCTTCCTGGCCCCGCGCGTTCCGAGGAATCCTGCGCGGTACGGGTCTGGACGGGTTCATCTCCATCGAACTCGCCCCAGGTTCCGTTGTCCTTCACGCCTGTCCGATCGAATCCGTGGGCGCGATGCTGCTCGAGCCGTCTCTGCTTGGGCCAGGGGTCTACGTCCTACTCGGGATCGACGAAGAGCAACCGGAGGGCCGCCAGGCCATCGTCGGAGAGGGAGGCTCTCTCCAGGAACGCCTGGCTGCCCACGCTTCGGACCAACGTTGCGACTTCTGTTGGGAAATCGTCGCATTTAGTGGCCCCGGTGCCATGAACGACACGATTAGGCTCATTCTTCAGAGACTTCTCCTCGACGAAATACGACACAACGGCTTTGCCCGCATCGCCAACCGCCACGACGCGGAAAGGCATACGGGCGGTCTGCACGACGTCACCGCCGCCAGAGCCCTGCTCGAGGAGATGCGGACCCTTCTGCGACTCGTCCGACCGGGTCTGGTCGCCGCGACCACGCCTCCTCGGCTCCCGATATCCGCCCGGTCTCCGCGCGCACCGCGAGGGGTGGAAGAGCATGCCCCCGATTGGGTTCACCTCGAGATGCGGCACCGCGGCGCCCACGCGACCGTTTCGGTGCGCGGCGGCGAGGTTGTCCTCCTGCCGGGATCCTCGATCCTGTCCGAGACCAGGTCGACCGCGAGGTGGTTGCTCGCACGAAGACGCGAACTCACGCTGACCCGCGTTCTTACACCCCTGTCGAGCCAGTGGCTCCTCGTCTCGTCGATGGTGAGGTTCGACAGTCTCGGAGCGGCGACAGCCTTCGTGACCGGAGGCGCCAGCACATCCAGCAGACTGACGTGGACGCCGGTTTGCGATGACTAGCGGCATCGTCGGAACCTTCACGCACGACGGGCGACCCGAGTCCGCTGGCAGGATGCTACCGAAACGCATCCAGCTCCGAAGTTCGCGCTCGCAATGGTCGGCGGACGAATTGATGTCGCTCGAGGAGGCATGTGGACTGTTCTTTCCCGCGGGACCGCTCACGGTCAAAACGCTACGGACCGCCATTCGCTCGGGAGACCTTGCGATCACGCGCATCGCCGGTCGGATCTACACGACCCCATCATCGATCGAGCAGCTGATCGCGGTGCGCGTCGCCCCTTTCCTGGGTCGATCCGATATCGCCGCTAGAGCTCGGCAGACGCAGGGAGTGCGGCTCCCCGTCCGGCGCGGGAGAAGGCCTAAACTCGCGGGAGCTAAGAATTCATAAAGTACGATCACATCAATATTCGATCCTGAATTTCATTTATACATCAAAAAGCAAGACAGTTCGAAATCATGTTCACCGGCTATGCATGATCGTGTCGCTAATTTTTATGTCTCGGATGCAATGAGGATCGAAGGTGCAGAAGCGTGGGGAACCTCATCTATGGGCTCGATCTCGCGGCGATACGGATCGGGGAACTTGGTACATCATCGATGGACAAAAACAAAAGAGCACCGGGATTGCCGTCGCCGATGATCCGGACCAAATCGCAGCGGATCTTGAGCTAAAAAAATATATTCGCGAGAAGGCACTCGGTTCGTCTTCGGTCAAGCCTGCCAGGACTCTGGAGGACATTCTGATCGACGATACCCTGGATATTCATTTCAAGATCCGGGTCGACAAGGCGAAGGCTTCCGCGAAACGCAGGAACCGGAGGCCGCAGGTGACCGAGGGAAAGAACATCACGGCGCTCAGGGCGTTCTGGAAGGGAAAGTCGCTGGCGCACATCAACCAGATGTCATGCGGGGAATACGTCACTTCGAGGCTTGGGCAGCCGCTCGAACGCAGAAACCAGGGCGGCGATCCGACGAAACCACCCACGGTGGGCGTCCCTGAGGCGAGGAGCGAACTCAACACTTTGCGGCAGGCGATCCGGGACTTCGCGAGCGTCCATGATCTTCAGATCACGCGCCGCGTCTATGTGCCCAAGGCCGGTGTGGAACCGGGCGATTGGCTGACCCAGGGCGAACTCGAGCGCGTGCTCCTGGCCTGCGAAGGACAGACCTGGGATCCGCAGACGGAAGATTGGCATCGCGACACCCGGGGTAGGCCCGTCGTGAACCACAACAAGGCCAGGGTGCGCCTCGGCATCGCCCGCTTCATCCTGATCGGAGCCTTCACCGGTACCCGCCACGACGCCGCGCTCCGGCTGCGCTGGCACCGAAACGACTCCGCCGGCTACGTCAGCGACGATCTCCGGACGCTTCATAGGAAGGGCGACAAGGAGCCCGATACGAAGAAGCGTCGTACGCCGTGCAAGATTCCATACAAGCTCCAGGAATATCTGAAGCGCTGGCGAGACGACGACGCCAGTATCCAATGTCTTCATGTCCTGCATCATGCGAACGGACTTCCTTATCAGTCCTACATGTACACCACCTTCAGGGAGATCATGCGTGACGCGGGGTTCGGAGATCGGGCTCTCAGGCCCCATTCCCTTCGATATACCTGCGCGCATTGGATGAAGGATCTTGAAGTTCCGATCTGGATCGCCGCGGACTACCTCGGAATGAGCGTGCGGACGCTCAGCAGGGTCTACGGCGCGCACAGCCTGGAATCGCACAGGATCGTGGTCGAGGCGTTCGCCAGGATGCCCGACAACTTCGGCGACGACCTGGGGAGGGCGCCGGAGCGCATCGCGGAAGCGGCCCGTGCGGCGCGCGGCGCATGAACGCGGCGCGGTGGAAGCAGGCGCGCTGGACGCCGTTCGACCCGGTCACGGCACGATTCCTGATCTCGGAACGGAGCTTCGTGGGCCTGGCGGTGGGATCGGCGGACCCGCTCCAGTTCGCGGCCGCCTCCGCGATTCTGATCTGCACTGGCGCGACGGCCGAGGAGGTCTGCGCCATCGGCCTGGATGATCTGCGGCAGGCGAACGGGATCAGGACGATCCGGTTTCCGGACAGGAGAGGCATCGTCCTGCAGGACGTGACGCGGGAGATCCCGCTGTTGGCTCCGGCCTGCGACGCGCTCGACGCCCATCTGGCGCGGTTCACCGGACCGCGCGAGGCCTCCTGCAATCTCTGGTCCGGCATCCCCGGGACCGGTCCGGCCGCCGACGATCTGGCGCAGGCCATGTTCCAGGCGCTCCGCGCGAACCGCGACCTTCCGGTGGACATTCGCAAGACGCGCGACCTCATGGCGGCGGCGGCGCGGACATTCCAGTCGGCGCTCTACAGCGCGCGGGTAGAGGACGATCTGCTCGCCTATCTGACGTCCCGGGGCAGCGCGAACCGGATGTCGAGCAGGGACAGACAGCGTCGGCACCGCGATCCGGCGAACATCCTGCGCATCCTGAACCGACACCACGTGCTCGGTGCGCGCTACGCGTCCGGCTCCGCGCGGCAGGGGGACGCGGCGGCACCGCGACGCTAGGCCGGCCGTCCGCGGCGATGTCTCTCGCCCGCGCCATCCGCGCCGAATCCGATCGGCCCCGTCGACGCCTCCGCGTCGGAGCGGTCGCGGCCGCATCGCCCGGATCGGGGGGCGGTCGCACGCGGCGGCGCCGGCCCGACATCTCCGGTCTCCGCGCTCGCCATTCCTTCCCTGTCGAAGGAGCGGGTTTCATTGCCATGGCAATGAACCGGCGGGCACGGGCGGGCTTGGAAAGGAACCGGAAAGGAACGGATCCGGCTGGAAGGACGTCGCGTCAGGATGCTTCCCCCTGCGCCGGACCGGAATGATGAGTCAGGGTTAGCATGTGGCTCTGTGTGTTAAATATCTGATATATATAGTGAAATTACTTTGGCAATGATTTTGGCAATGATTTGAGAGAGCGGATTGTCGATGCCAGATCGAGATCGCAAGTCACTTTGTCGAACATGGCAAATCGCCCGACGATCGTCAGCGGGTGGCTTCAGAACTCGCAATCGTCGGGCGCATCGTCATCCTCGTCGTAGTTCACGACGCGGCTTCCGAAGCCCGTCAGGACGTCCTTCACGATACCCTTCTTGCGATATCGGTTCCCCCGGATGCGCTCCGCCAGCTGTTCCTTGTTCTCCTCGCGAAGCATCGGATCGGCCGCGATGGCGGCATCGCGAAGTCCGTCGAGCCACTCGCCCCATTTGGCGAGCATGCCAAGCTTGCGGTTCATCTCCTCGTCCCAGTCGTAGGCCGCCGTGGCGTCCGACGGTCGACCTTCGTTGTGGTCGAGGACGAGCTTCGCATCGTCCCGGGTGAAGCCCAGGTGCTTCTTTCCGTAGGTGAAGAAGGCGCGCCGTATCCCGTGGGGGCTGATCTCGACCTTGGGAAAGGCCAGCAGATTATGATTCAGCACGCCGGGGTCGAGCGTCGGCGACTTGCGCTTCACGACCTTGTTTTTCGGATACCGGGCGGGAAACAGCCAGTACCGATGTTCCGCCCGCGGCCTGCAGACGTCCTCCTCGTTCTGGAGGATGCGCACGAGTTCGGCGGCCGAGCCGGTCAACGGGAGTCGATGCGGCACTGCGGCTCCGCGGGTGCGGCCGGTCTTGCGGTAGAACGGAGGCAGGTTCCAGACGACGGTTCCGGCAGGAGCGTCCGGATCGATCCAGCTGAAGTCCTCCGTGAAGGCGCCCATGAT
Organism: Methylobacterium sp. C25; assembly: GCF_021352225.1. Classification (GTDB taxonomy): domain Bacteria; phylum Pseudomonadota; class Alphaproteobacteria; order Rhizobiales; family Beijerinckiaceae; genus Methylobacterium. The sequence continues at coordinate 13,720 of NZ_JAAUVI010000016.1, forward strand.
CGCACGACGGCGTTGCGCCGTGTAGAGCAGCAGTCCGATCGCCCAGGATACGTACTGGTCGAGCGCGCCCGATTCGGCGATGGCCAGGGTTCGCCCGAGGGCCTCCGGGGTCGGAAGCTTCGGTGCGGCCCTTTTTCGACCCGACGACGCCACCGAGGGCCGCGAGACCAGACGATCGCCAACTTCGCTGCGGGTCTTCTCCGGCGGTCGGAGGCGATAGAGCAGGTTAGGCTCGACCAGCGACCGCTTGCGCTGGCCGTCTTCGGACAGCCAGGTCCAGAAGGAACGAACGACCCGCAGAACGTGGGCCGCGTGTGATTCTACTCCCCGTTCGTGGATGATGCGGATAGCCCCGGCGATCTCCTCGCGCTCGATGCCGGCGAGGGGGCGCCCGTGGAATACGTTCAGCTCCTTCGTATTCCGGAGGATGCGCCGATAGTCCGTGAGGGTGTCTGGCCTCCGCGTCCGTTGGATTTGGGCGAGGAAAGCCTCGACTCCCGCTTCCCAGTCCCAGGATGCCGGCGGCTTGACGATCGGAGGCGCCTCAAACGTCGCCGCCATGGGATCGATGTTCTTTCGCAGGGCCTCCCGGATGCGTGCGGCCTGCCCACGGATATCGGCGAGACTGTCTCGTGTTGCGACGACCTGTCCGAGATCCCATCGTTTCTCGCGCCCGTGGAGCCGTCCCTTGTAGGACCAGCGGGCTCCCGAGCGCGGACGGACCCTCAGAACCAGCCCGGGACAGTCCGGGTCGCGCTGCTCGGCTTCTGGTCCGCCGACATCGCGAAGGACAAGCTTGAGCACGTCCACGGTGATCTTCGTGGCTTTGCCAACCGTTGCGAGCTGTGTCATCGTCTGGGTCGCATCTGGGTCGCGTGTCCAAACCGGAGCCGTCCGAGTCGGCCGCGAAGGGGATCTGGGCAATCGTCTGGATCTTATGCAGACTTTGTAAAGATCCCGTTCCTTCGAATCGGCCCTGAAATGGCGATCAGAAGGAATCATAATCCTTGTGTCGGGGGTTCAAATCCCTCCCTCGCTACCACGCTTCACACTAAGCCCAACCTGACGTTCGCTACCGTTCCCGAGTTGCCTGATCCCAGGCGCCATTTCTGTTGGCGCGCGGGGTTCTGACGGTTCTCGAAGGATCGAACGTCATGCGAGGCAACCCCCCGGTCCCCACCAGTGAGAAGGCCCGAGCCGGGGGAGCGATCCGACCCTGGCTGAGAAGGTCAACTTTGCCGAGATACGGGCTCGGGAGATTGAGGCCGACTTCGCGCAACGTCCGATAGTTCCTTACATGCTCGCTCGTCGATGAGAGAAGAGTGCGGTGTGTCCAAGGTGATGACGAAAGCTCTGCTGAGCGTGATGCTGCTTGCAGGCGCCGTGACCGGCGGCGCTGCGTCGCCGGCAGCGGATGGAACGATCCTCGTGGAAACGGAGCTTGCCGTCCCTTCGGACTCCCACGAACCCCAACGGGCGCTGATGGTTCTCCGGAACCTCGCTCTGGACCGGATTAGGGACGTCATCGTACTCTGCGACTTCACCAGACCGGATGGCTCGGTCCTGGAGACGACCACGGTGTCCGTTGGCGCGATCCCCGTCGGCGAAGAGGTTCGCGCGAAAACGACCTATTACGGCTGGCCGAGGGCGGCCGGCGTGCGGTGCCGGGCGTCGTAGCTGCCATTGAAGCCGTGTCGATCTTCTCCATTATTGCCACATGCTCCGCATACGACTGCGGAGGTCGATTTTGACGGGCTGCGGTGATGGCGCGACGCTCCCGCCGAGTGGGGCGGCAGGCCAGACCGATGGTTCGAACAAAGGCAGAAGCGCATTCGGAATGAAGCGTGTCCGCTGCGCGTAGATGTGCCGGTCACCCCTGGCGCTCTGTTTGTGGGTGAAGAAGCGTTGGGGCGTGATCAGGTGCAGGTCGTCCTTGGCGCGCGTCATCGCGACGTAGAGCAGGCGTCGCTCTTCTTCGATTTCGGCACTCGTGCCGGTGCCGAGATCGGACGGCATGCAGCCATCGACGACGTTGAGCAAGAAGATCGACTTCCACTCCTGGCCTTTGGCTGAGTGGATGGTGGAGAGGATGAGATAGTCTTCGTCACGCAGGGGCACGCCGGCCTGGTCGCTCGTCGCATCCGGTGGGTCGAGGGTCAGCTCCGTGAGGAAGCGCTCGCGAGACGGATAGCCGCCGGCGATCTGCTCGAGCTGGACGAGATCGAGCTGCCGGACCTCGGCGTCCTCGTGGATGCGTTCGAGATGCGGCTCATACCAGAGACGAGCCCGCTGCAATTCGGCAGGCCATCCGGCACGGCCGCCACGAAGGTCCGAGATCATCTCGACGAATGCGTCCCACGCCTCGGCGCTTCTCGGAACGGGCGCATCGCGGAGGGCGCCAGCGGGATCGGGTGACGCGGCGACGTGGTCCAGCACACGCCTTGCCGATGTCGGTCCGATGCCAGGCATCAGCAGCAGAACGCGAAACCCGGCAACGCGGTCGCGGGGATTTTCGGTGAAGCGCAGCAGCGCCAGCAGATCCTTGATGTGGGCTGCCTCGAGGAACTTCAGGCCACCGAACTTCACGAATGGGATGTTGCGGCGGGTCAGTTCGACTTCGAGAGGACCGCTATGGTGCGAGGTCCGAAACAGGATGGCCTGCTGCTTGAGCGTCGACCCACTTTCCCGGTTCTCCAGGACACGCTCGACGATGTAGTCGGCCTGCCCGCTCTCGTCGCGGACGCTGACGAGACGGGGGCGCGAAATGGCGATCCGATCGGTCCAGAGGTTCTTCGTGAACCGCTCCGAGGCGAGCCCGATCACGCCATTGGCCGCGTCGAGGATCGGCACAGTCGAGCGGTAGTTGCGATCGAGCGTGACGATGTCGGCGGCCGGAATGAAGCGAGCCGGAAAGTCGAGGATGTTGCGCACCGTCGCTGCCCGGAACGAGTAGATCGACTGGGCATCGTCGCCCACCACCGTCAGCCCCCGGCCGCTCGGCTTGAGGGCCAACAAGATCGAGGCCTGGAGACGGTTGGTGTCCTGGTACTCGTCGATCAACACATGATCGAAGCGGCCGCCCATGTCGCTGGCGAGATCTGGATCGGAAGCAGCCTGCGCCCAGTAGAGCAGCAGGTCATCGTAATCGAGCGTGCTCTGCTGCTGCTTCGCCTCGACATAGGCCGCGAATAACTGCTTGAGCTCGATCGCCCACATCGCGCACCAGGGATACGAGGTCTTGAGGGCCTCCTCGATCGGCATCTCGGCGTTGACGCAGCGCGAGTAGATCGCAAGGCAGGTGCCCTTGGTGGGAAACCGGTTCGCAGTCTTCGAGAACCCCAACTCGTGGCGAACGAGATTCATGAGGTCGGCTGAATCCTCCCGGTCATGGATGGTGAAGGCACGGTCCAGCCCGATCTGTTCGGCATACTCCCTGAGCAGCCGCGCTCCGATCCCGTGGAAAGTGCCCGCCCATTCGAGTGCGTCCGACATCGCATCGGCCTTGTCGCCTATGGCGATCCGCATGATGCGCGAGGCACGGCGCGTCATCTCGGCTGCGGCACGACGCGAGAAGGTCATGAGAAGGATGCGCTGCGGATCGGCGCCGTTGACGATCAGATGCGCGACCCGGTGCGCCAGCGTGTTCGTCTTGCCCGAACCGGCACCGGCAATAACCAGAAGTGGCGATCCCGGCGTCGTGTCGCGCTCAGCGATTCCGTGTTCAACAGCCTGCCGCTGGCGGGGATTGAGCGTCTCAAGGTAAGCGGTCGCCGGCACGGTCTCGAATCATCTGTCAGCCCATGGCGACGATGGTTCATTCTCCTTTTGTTCGCAATCCGTCGGCGGCCAACCGAAGCCTTGGCTGTCCTATCGGGTTCGGCGACCGCTCGGGACGCCGAACCGCAGCACGGCCTGTTCCAGATAGTCGATCGCATCGACGAGGTGCTTGCGCGCCGCTTCGACGACGGCTTCCTCGTCCGCGTCAGCTTCGGCGAGTTTCACGGCGGCGATCAGAACGCGGTCTCGCTCGTCCTCGATCCGTCGATCACGCTCGACGTAGCCGCGCACGCGGTCGTCGAAAACCTCGATCACGCGCCACGCCAGCGCATCCTTGTCGACAGGCGGCTTGTAGGTCTCTGCGCGCCGTCGCGCATGCACGACGGCTTCCTGAACGCGTGCGGACATCTGGGCGTCCATTGCAGTGCCTTCTGCGATGGCTCAAGCGGTCGACATGTAACGCCCGGCGACCGGATCTTGCACATCATGGGAGTGTCTTCGCGGATGTCGATCCGCGAAGACACGAAATGGATGACTGCTGCTACGCAGCCTCTGCCATCGGCTTCGGGGCGGGCGCGTCCATGGCGCGCAGATAGACCTCGAGCAGCGTCTCCTGCTCGTCGCGCTCGTCCTTGTCCTGCTTGCGCAGCTTCAGGATCTCCTTGAGCACCTTCACGTCGAGACCGTCGCCCTTCGCTTCGGCGAAGATCTCTTTCTTGGTCTCCATGAGATCCTTGATCTCCTCCTCAACCCGCTCGATGCGTTCGATGATGGAGCGGATGCGATCGCCCGCGACGCCTACCGTGTCGGTCGTGCCGGTCATGCTGTCCTCTTCGCTGGGATGGAGGATCAAACTGGCGGCTTTCGGTAAGCGACCGGTTAAGCTTGCGTCGCGCGGTCGGTGCCATGCCGACGAGTACGCGGCCCTGACCGCGCTGCTCCTTCTGGCGAGTGCGACCCGAGGACGGCAGTCCAAGCCAACGCGCAGGGCATCGGCGCCAACACCTCCGGTGCTTGCGTTGCGTCAGTCGGATGTGGGCAGTGCCGCCCGCGCTCCAGGGGGCTTCGCTGTGGCGTAGGGATCTTGCCGCATCATGGCGGTCGTGAACCCCCAGCCTCAGGGGTTGCTGCACCGGAGCGGTCCGTCGACGGCCCCCGAGGCGTGAATCAGCCTCCCGCCGGACGCCGTACACTGAATCCGAGCCTTCGCCTCCGGTCGGTGAAAGCCCCAGATCGCGACCATTGGGGCGACCAGAATGAAGACCAAGGCCGCCATGAAGAAGCCCGGGAGCCAGCCCGGCGGTGTTCGCTGCGGCTCCGGCCGGATGGGTGGGACCGGTGCCAGGAAAGCGACCAGCAGGAGGCATTGGACAGCGCTCATCGGAAGCGGGATCCTCAGCTGCCCTCCATCGTGAAGCCGGCCTTGAGCGTCACCTGATAGTGGTGGACCTTGCCGTCCTCGATGTGCCCGCGTGTCTCGACGACTTCGAACCAGCGGAGATTCCGGATCGTCTGGTTGGCGCGGCTCACCGCACCCTGGATAGCATCCTCGATGGAGTTGGGGGACGAACCCACCAGCTCGACGATCTTGTAGACGTGATCCGACATGATGTGCCTCCTCGGCGTCGATCACGAGTAGAACGATCTGCGGCTGCCGGAGATCCGCCCATGCTCGAATGGGAGTGATGGATCGGCGTGACGACACCCACCGTTGATCGCCGATCGATTGCCCTATCTCCGCGTAGGCGACCGCCCTGACCGACGTCGTCAGCGCCTGTATCGACCGGGGCTCTCATGCTGTTCTTCCCGACGCTACGGCACTCGAAGCGCGCGGCTCGCCGCGCGACATCGCAGGCCTCCAAGCTTCTGAAGGGCGTCTGGAAGGCTCCGCGGCCTTCCTCTCCCCTTGGGACCCCGTCGGTGAAGAGGTCTCGACCGGAGCCGGCTCCGAAGGCTCCGGGACGGTTCCTCGAGATCGGTTTTCTGCGCGTGCACTACATCGCGCGTGGCAAGGGGCGACCGGTCGTTCTGCTGCACGGCAACGGAACGATGGCCGAGGATTTCCTGGTGTGCGGCCTGATCCAGCGCCTCGCCGATCGATACCGGGTCATCGCGATCGACCGACCGGGTTTCGGTTACACGAACCGCCCGCGCGCCCGGATCTGGACCGCGATGGAGCAGGCCGAGCTCATCCATAAGGTGCTGGCGCTCCTCAAGGTCGACCGACCCCTCGTCGTAGGGCATTCATGGGGGACGCTGGTCGCCCTGGCCCTCGCAAGCGGTGCCTGGCGGGAGTTGCGCGGCCTGGTTCTGCTATCCGGCTACTACTATCCGGGCCGGCGAGCCGACGTCACCTTGTCGAAGCTGCTTGCTGTGCCGGGCTTCGGTGACGCTGCCCGCGCGATGACGAGACCGGCAATGAACCGTCTGCTTGCCGCACAGTCGTTCCGTCATGTCTTTCGTCCCCAACGCGTGCCGCCTCGGTTCGAGGCCGAATTCCCCGTCGAGATCGCAATGGGACGGACGCAGCTTCGCGCTTCGGCGGAGGACGCCTCGACCATGAACGCGGCCGCGGCGCGCCTGCAGGATTCCTATCCTCATCTGAGGCTGCCGGTTGCGATCCTGACCGGCGATGCGGACGTCGTCGTCGATGTGGACGAGCAGGCGCGGCGCCTTCACGGCGACATCACCGGCAGCTCGCTCAAGATCCTGCCGGGTCAGGGCCACATGATCCAGTACTCGGGTCGCCGATCGATCGAACTGGCGATCGACCGGTTGATGCAGCCGTCACGGAAACAGTGAGAGCTGGACGATCGCCATCCGATGGGTCCCGGGGTCATTCGCGAGCGGATGCGTCGGGGCAGCCGGCGCGACGCGCGGCTCAGGCAGCTACGCGTGGTCTGTTGAGGCTTCCGAACCCATAGCGCGGCTCCAGCAGATCGAGGACGGCGTCGAGCGCGGCGTTGCTCGGCGCAACCTCCCTTGGTGCCGGCGCTCCCTCGATCGCGATGGCAGCAGGCTGGTAGGCTGGCTCGTCCGTTACCTCGACGCCGAACCAGACTGGCGGTGCAAACGCTTTGGCGGCGTCGGCCTCGTCGAAGCCCACGCTGATGACGTCCAGGCCGGCCGGCGAGACGTAGCGATCGATCAGGACCTCTTGCCCGGAGACCGAGACGGTCATCCGTTCACAGGTAACCTGCGCCTTGCAGACGTCGAGCAACGCGTCGCCATGCGAACGCGGCACCTCGGTCACCTCTTCGGTCGTCTTCCCCTCGGCGTCGGTGCTGGTCAGGACGAGATGACAATCCGCACCCTCGATCCGAACGAACGAAACACGACCGGCTTGCGGCGCGAAATAGCCTTCCGTGCGCTTCGAGCCGCCGCGCTCCTTGCGGATCAACCTCGCCAGCGATGGCGCAATCAGAAACCGACGAAACTCACTCATGGACGCCCCCGTCATGAAACTGTCGGAATACGATGGGGCGATTGAGACGAAAACGTGGCCCACGCGAATCTTGATGCGAATATAATGTCCTTCGCAGCATGTGGATCGAGATTTTGCTCAGCATATTCTGGCAGAGATTTTGTCGATTGCGGGCGCATATTGAATAGATCGGCTGGCGATATCGGGTCATTTCGCATGCTCGCATGCGTTGTAGGGGCGCAATTCCCAGTGGTCGAAATCTGATGTCAACTGTGTTTCCGTCGGTCGGTGATCCTGGTGATTTCGCGAAGCTCCGACCGTGAGGCTGGCCTTCGATACGCGGTGGGTTTCGACGTCGGAACTGCAACGGCGTGAACGGCCCCGCTTTCGAAGCGTCGCCGGATAGCAGCAGGCCTTCGCGACTTGGGCGGCTTCAGCTCTTCCAATTCTTCAGAGCGGCAAACGGGCTGTCGCCTTCCTTCGGTGGCGGCGGGCAGAGAATCGGCTCGATCTGAGCGGCCGCGTCGGCGAGGGAGAAGGCGCTCCCATTGGGCAGCTTTCCGCCGGCGGAATCGGCGTGTCCGCCGCCCCTAAACTTTCGGGCTGCTTCGAGGGCCGTGCCGTTCCTGGACCGGAAGGACATACCTCCACCGCGGGCGGCGTTGATGACGCGCTCCGCGTCTCCGCGCTCCATGATGTGGTCGGAGACCGCTTGGAAAACGCCCCCGTCGAGCCCGAACGAAAGCTTGGTCCCGTCGGAGAGGCTCCGGAAAAGATCGGGAGATCGAGACAGGGCGGCATAGAGCCTTGCCCGCATCGTGAGGGACCGGTCGTCGTCCGGCTCTTGCGACAACAGCCCATCGACCACGCTTCTTCGAAGCGCCGGGATCCTCAATTCGATCTCCGCCGGCGGAGAGCCGGTCTGCAACTCGGCCGCGACCGCCATCAGGAGTTCGTCGACGAAGCGGTCGTGCCACGGATGGCCGGGCGGCACGTAGGCCGACGAACTCTCCCACAGCACCTCGTTGACGAGAACGCCCTGTCGAAACGCCGGATCGGCCTTTCGCCACATGTCATAGGCGTCGATCGCAGCGACGAGCGTGCCGAGATGCGCCTCGAGCGCGGCGTCGAGCACGCGATCGGAGATCAGGTGGCGATGCTCGAAGGTCATCCAGGTCGCGCAGCGACCGGTATCGATCGCAACATGGATCAGAGGATCGCCGGTGTCGTAGACCGAAAGCGTTCCGGCCTCGTCCGTCGACGTGGTCGTCAGGCCTTTGGCGGCCAGATGCTCGGTCGAGGACGTGTGGTGGTCGAGAACCACCAAGCGATGGCGTCGTTCCTCTGGGCGCTTCAGGTTGGCAGCCGCGAAGCCCTTGATGAACTGGACCGCGTCGGCCTCAAGACTCAGGTCGGTGACCAGGAGCAGCTCCGGAGCGGCGGCCTTCGCCAGCCGCGCGCCCTCTGCCTGAAGCACCGCGCCGACATCGGTGTATCGCGGGACGTGCACGACGCGCTTCACCTCGGCGAGGCGCCCTGCGACGAGGCAGGCGCCGTATCCATCGAGGTCGTGATGGCTGATCTGCGTGACGTCCAACGGTCGCTTCCCGGTCAATCTTCTTTGGATGCGTCTGTTAGGCAGGAGGAGTGCGTCCTGTCGAGCAGCCGGCGGCGGTCCGTTCTTCGCTTCGCCGTTCAGGTCGTCACGGGCGGCGGTGACCGGCGTCCCGGCAACAATCCCGGTCAGCGTGTCGATCGCGGACCGATCCGTTTCATGCGCGCGTGGGCTCTCGTGCGAGTACCGTCCGCAGACCTGCTCGGAGCCGTGCCCCGAGGCTACTTGTCGAACAGTTTTTGCAGTGCTGCCCGGTCCTTTGTCGCGGGCAGCGCGACGAGGGTCAGGATTCGCGCCTTGTCCGGGGTGAGATCGCCCGCGAACACGGCGCCGGCCTTCAGCAGCGTGTTGCCGCCGCCTTTGAATCCGTAGACCGGGAGGGCGCGGCCGTCATAGACCTTGGTGGCGACGATGACCGGCACACCCTTGGCGATCACCTCGGCGATGGCGTCGTGCATCTCGGCATTCATGTTGCCCCAGCCATAGGCCTCGACCACGATCGCCTCGGCGCCGGTCTCGGCCGCGTGACGGACCTGGCTGCCGTCGGCGCCGGCATACATCGACACGAGATCGACCCTCGGCATGCGGTCGGGAAGCGGCAGCGTCTGCCGCCGCAACGACTTGCGGCTGAAGACGACGCGATCCTCGTCGACGTAGCCCAGGATGCCCGCATCGCCGGAGTTGAAGGTCTCGACGTTGCTCGTGTGAGTCTTGCGGACCTCGCGAGCTGCGTTGATGCGGTGGTTGAGGGTAACGGTCACGCCCGCGCCGACCGCGCCATCGGCCAGAATTTGGCGCGCGGCGTTGAGGAGATTGCGCGGACCGTCCGCGTCCCAGTCGGACGCGTTGCGCTGAGCCCCGACCAGCACGACCGGCTTGTCGCTCTTCACCGTCAGATCGAGGAAATAGGCCGTCTGGTCGAGCGTGTCGGTGCCGTGCAGGACGATGGCGCCCCGGATCGCCGGATCGGCCAGGATCTCGTCCACCTTGCGCGACAGCGCCGGCCAGCGGTCCGGTCCCATATAGTCGCTCGGAACGTTGCTGAACTCCGTCACCGCGATGGTGGCGATGTCCTTCAGCTTCGGCACCGCCGAAACGAGGTCTTCGCCCGACAGCGCGGGCACCGGCGCATGGGTTGTGGGATCGAGTTTCATGGCGATCGTGCCACCGGTCGCGACGACGGCGATCTTGGGTAATTCAGCTGCCACTGCACGATGTCCCAGCAGGATCGGGCTCAGGAGTCCGACGATCGCCAGCCTCAGGATTGCTCTAGCCATCGTTCCCTCCCCTGTCGCGGAGCCTCGGCCGCTTTTCGAGAAATAGGCGGCCGATGGAACGTTCCCACAATGTGCGGAACCCGAGAGCTGCGCGATCGCTCAGGCCCGCTTGGCCAGGAAGTCGAGCACGCCCTGGCGATGCAGGCGGTCGCCGACGGCGGTGCTGTGGTCGCGGTTCGGCAATTCGAGAGAGGTCGCGTTCGGCATCAGCGCGGCAAGTCCAGGCCCCGAGCCGGCGATCGTGTCGAGGGTGCCCACCGAGACCAGCGTCGGCGTCTCGATCAGCGCGAGCTCGGCCCGCGACAGGCGCTGGCGCGAGCAGCGGATGCAGGCGGCGAGCGCGCGCAGGTCGCTCTTGGTCTGCTCGGCGAAGGCCCTGAACGCGGCCGCCGTCTGGTTCGGCGCCGGCGTGCCGGGGGGCGCTTCCAGCGCCTCGGCGATGCCGTCCGGCAGGCCGCCCTTGCCGTCGACCATGTAGAGGCCGAGGCCGCCCATCAGCAGCGAGCGGGCGCGGCTCGGATGGTCGAGGGCGAGGATGGCGCCGATCCGCGCCCCCATCGAGTAGCCCATCACGTCGGCATGCTCGATGCCGAGATGGTCGAGCAGGCGGAGCGAATCTCCGGCCATCACGTCGGTTCGGTACGCCTCCGGATCGTAGAGCTTCTCGCTCTGGCCGTGGCCGCGATTGTCGAGCGCGACGACCCGGTAGCCGGCCTCCGTCAGCGTGCGGACCCAAAGGGTATTCACCCAGTTCACGGCATGGGTCGAGGCGAAGCCGTGGATGAGCAGGACCGGATCGCCCGGTTCCGTTTTCGCCGGAACGTCGATATAGGCGATGGTCACGCCGTCGGAGTCGAAGGTCTGCACGGGCCCGGGATCCTCGGTTTTCGGTCTCTTGGCGCGGCTTCCCGCAAAAAGCAAAGCGCGCGCGGCGCTTTGGCGCCGACTTGCAGCGGACCGATCGGGCTGGCATCAGCAACCTGCATGAAGGATACGCAGCCTTACGGCACCTACGTCCCCACCGGGCTCGTCGCCCGGATCGCGGCGCATACCCAGACGCTTCCCGAGGGGAGCTGGCGCGGACGCCGCACGGCGCTCCTGCTGCGGCGGATCGCGATCTCGATGCTGCGCGGCAAGCCGCTCGACGTCGAGCGCTACGGTGCGCGCATGCGCCTGCACCCCTACGGCAACAATTGCGAGAAGAAGGTGCTGTTCACGCCGCAATTCTTCGATTCCGAGGAGCGCGAGATCCTGAAGGCGCGGATGCCGGAGAACGGCACCTTCATCGATATCGGCGCGAATATCGGCGCCTACTCTCTCTTCGTGGGGGCCTTCGCGGGCCCGAAGGCCAAGATTCTCGCGGTCGAGCCGCAGCCCGACGTGTTCGACAAGCTGATCTACAATATCGGCCAGAATCCCTACGGCACGATCAAGGCGGTGGCCTGCGCCGTTGCCGACAAGGCCGGTGAGCTGACGCTGTTCATCGACCTGCGCAATCAGGGCGAGTCGAGCGTCAAGATCGTCGGGACCAACCAGGGTGCCGAGATCAAGGTGCCGGCCGTGACGCTGCTCGGCCTGTGCCGCTCGGAGGGGATCGAGCGCATCGACGCGATCAAGCTCGACGTGGAGGGTGCCGAAGACCTGATCCTCGAACCGTTCCTGCGCGAGGCGCCAGAGAGCCTGCTGCCGAAGCTGCTCATCGTCGAGAACGGCACCGAGCAGTGGCATCTCGACCTGCCCGGGCTTCTGGAGAAATACGGCTACCGTCGACTCGCCACGACCCGGCTGAACCTGCTGTTCGAGCGGGCCTGATCAGGCGGGCGTCGTCACCGGGATCGCGTCGGCGATCGTGACCTCGTCCGGGGTGATCCGGCAGCGATAGGCATGGACCTCGACGCCCGCCGTCCGGGCCGCACGAAAGGCCCGGTCGAAGGCGGGATCGAGATCGCGGGCGACGTCGAAGGCCTCGGCCTGCATCTGCACCACCACGATCAGCATGGCCCGACCGCCGGATGCGACCACGTCGGCGAGCTCGGCCATGTGCCGGGCGCTGCGTGCGGCCTTGCAATCGGGAAATTCGGCGAGGCCGGACTGCCGCATCAGGTGGCAGTTCTTCACCTCGACATGGCAGGGCGGCACCCCCTCCCCCGTAGCGAGAAAGTCGACGCGGCTCGCCTTGCCGTAGGCGACCTCCGGCCGGAGTGCCGTGTATCCGGCGAGCGGCGGGAGCGCGCCGGCCCTGAAGGCCTCCGCCACCAGCGCGTTCGGGCGCAGGGTGTTGATGCCGACCCATTGCGGGCCGCCCGGCAGGTCGGCCTCTACCAACTCCCAGGAATGAGGAAGCTTTCGCGTCTTGCTGTCGGAGATCGAGAGCAGCACCCGGCTGCCGGGGGCATCGAGCCCGAGCATGGCGCCGGGATTGGCGTAATGGGCAGTGACGGTCGTGCCGTCGGCGAGCACCACATCGGCGAGGAAGCGCTTGTAGCGCCGGACCAGCCGCGCCTTGATCAGGGGTTTTTGGAAATGCATCGCGCCGCGTAGCATCGGTGCTGGCGCCTCGCCACGGGCGCGCTACTTGCCAAGCTCTCTTCTCGTCCCGCGCAGAGCGCCCATGACCGAACCGACCGCCTCCGTCACCGCCGCCGTGCTCGTCATCGGTGACGAGATCCTGTCGGGGCGTACCAAGGACAAGAACATCGGCGCGATCGCCGAGCGGCTCACCGAGATCGGCATCGATCTGCGCGAGGTCCGCGTCGTGCCGGACGAGGCGAGCGAGATCGTCGCGGCGGTGAATGCGCTGCGTGCACGCTACACCTATCTCTTCACCACTGGCGGCATCGGCCCGACCCACGACGACATCACCGCCGACAGCGTCGCCGCCGCCTTCGGCGTCGGCATCGACGTCGACGAGCGCGCAAGGGCCATGCTGCTGGAGCGGCACAAGCCCGAGGATCTCAACGAGGCACGCCTGCGCATGGCGCGCATCCCTCACGGCGCCGATCTGATCGCGAACCCGGTCTCGAAGGCGCCCGGCTTCGCCATCGGCAACGTCTTCGTCATGGCCGGTGTGCCGCAGATCATGAACGCGATGCTCGACGCCGTCCTGCCGCAGCTCTCGCAGGGCATCCCGGTCCTCGCGGAGACGATCGAGGCCGGCGGCCTGCCCGAGGGCACCTTCGCGACCGGCCTCTCGGCCATCGCCGCGAGGCACGGCAGCGTCTCGATCGGCTCCTATCCCTCGATGACGCAGAGCGGCTTCGCCAACCGCATCGTGGTGCGCGGCCGCGATGCCGAAGCGGTCGGCGCCGCGCGGGTCGAGATCGAAGCGATGCTCGAGACCCTGAAGAGATGATCCCGCCTCGCTGAATGTGAAGCTTCCAGCATATCGAGCTGAATTATTGCCGATGATCTGATGGAAAAGATCTTTCCGCTGCCTTTGTCCTGACAGCGCATAATCGAGCCGATGGGTTTTATTCGCCATTAACCGGCCGAAGCTCACCAACGGTGAGAGGGACGGCCGTTTCATCGAGGGCGTCCGCACCGTTGCAGGCGCTCACCGTGCTTCGTCTTCGCAGACCGAAATGTCTCGGTTTCCTCCGTGATCAGCGGGCGGCCACGGCCGTCGAGATCGCGCTGATCACACCCGTCTTCCTGGTGCTGATCTTCGCCTGGATCGAGGTCGGGCTCTGCCTGTTCATGCTGAGCACGCTCGACAATGCGGCCCGCGATGCGAGCCGGCTGATCCGCGTCGGCCCCGTCACGTCCGATGCCTTCAAGGCGGCCGTCTGCGCCAAGGCATCCCCGTTCATCCCGTGCAACAGCATCGTCTTCTACGTGCAGTCGGGGACCAGCTTCGGTGGCCTGACGCCGGCGACGACGTCGAGCACCGGCACGCTCAGCAAGACGGGTTTCAGTCCCGGCGGCTCGGGTGCCGAGGTCCTGCTGCAGCTCGGATACAGCAAGCCGGCTCTTGTCTCGAAGCTGCTGCAGTCTGCCGGGTTCGGAGGGAACATTCTGCTTCTGACCACCCTGGCCTTCCAGAGCGAGAGCTACTGATGCGCGGGCTCCTCGGACGCTTTCGACGCGACCGGGCCGGGGTCGGCGCCGTCGAATTCGCGCTGATCCTCCCGACGATGCTGTTCGCGGTTCTCGGCAGCTTCCAGGTCTTCGCCCTGGCGCGGGCCCGCATGCTGACGGTGGCGGCGACGCGAAACCTCGCCGACCTGGTCTCTCAGCAGGACAGCGTCAGCCCGACCCAGATCGCCGACTTCTGCAAGGCTGGCAAACTCTCGCTGCTGCCGCTCGCGAGCTCGACCTTCAAGGCGTCGATCGCGAGCGTGACCTATACGGGCAGCATACGAAAGATCGACTGGACCGACGTGAGCTGCGGTGCCGTCACCGCCATCTCGGGCGCGGCCACCACGGCTGCGTCCGTGACGCCAGCCGCGGGCGACAGCGCCATCGTGGTGAGCGCGAGCTACGCCTACACCTCGCCCCTCACCTTCCCGCTCACGCTCAACGTCACCTTCGCCAGCACGGCCATGTCGCGACCGCGCCTGGGTACGGCGGTCACCTATGGAACCTGAGGCGAACCGCATGGCCAGCCGCTCGCGTGCCCGCGACATCCTCCGCGCATTCCGCGATGATCGGCGGGGGATCTTCGCGGTCTGGTACGCCGTGATGACGATACCGCTGCTGATCGTCGCCGGAGCCGGCCTCGACATGATGCGGGCGGTTCAGCTGCGCTCGGAGCTGCAATCGGCGGCTGATTCCGCGGCGCTTGCCGGGGCCACCGTCTACGTGTCGGCCAGTGCGAGCACGACCGCGCAGCAGACGGCCCTGCGCTACATGGCGGATGCCGTCTCCCGGGTGCCCTATGCGTCGAGCGTGACCTATGCGGCGCAGCCGAGCCCGGCCAGTTCTACTGCCGGCAGCGTGGTCGTCACGGCGCAGGCGAGCGTCACGAACTCGCTCATGGCACTCTTTACGAAAGCCACGGCCGTCGCGGTCACCTCCGAGGCGCGCAGCGCCGGCTACAAGCTGAACTTCTCGCTCTCGAGCTTTGCCAGCAACGCGGCCGATGCCAACAGCATCTACTGGTACGTCGTCCCGAGCGACAACAGCATCCCGCCCGCCTCGGCGTTGAACCTGCTGTTCTCGAATACCGGCGGCAGCACGCAGAAGGACATCTCGGCCATCATCGGCACTGGCCAGAAGATCGGCTTCGCCCTCAAGAACGTCACCGGCGGCGTCTCCGGCTACGGTAAGAACAGCTACGGCGCCGCTCAGGGCAGCTCGCACTTCTTCTATTCGCACCTGACCCCACCCTCGTCCTCGGCCTATGGTCTGCAACTGTTCAACTGCAGCCTGCAGACCACGATCACGGGCAAGTCGGCCGGGATCAACAACGGGTCCTGCGCGCTCGCGCTCGCGCCGCCTACCAACGGGACGGTCAATTGCGGGCAGTCGCCGGGCAAGACCATCACCTACTACTGGAACGACATGGGCGGCCCCTCGGACGACCGCGACTACAACGATGCGGTCTTCAATGTGAGCTGCCCTGCCAGCGGCTCCGGCTCCGGCAGCGCATCGAACTCCGTCGTCCTGGTCCGATAGAAGGCTCTCCGGCAGGTTTCGGCGCGGCGTCTGCGACGAGACGTGGTTCTCGGGCGTTGCATAGGCTCGAATCGAGCCAGAGCGTGCCATGACCGAGGCGGACCGCGACGACGCGGCGGACAATCACCGGGATACAGACGAGGAGGTCGAGGAGGCCCATCGCCCCGACGCGCTGCTGCTGCACGAAATCATCCGTGCCGAGGGCGAGGAAGAGCTGCGCCGAACCGCCGTGGCGCTGACGCTCTCCGCCTTCGCAGCGGGGCTGACCATGGGCTTCTCGCTGATCGTGCCCGGCGTCCTGAAATCCCATCTCCCCGATGCGCCCTGGGCCGAGCTGGTGACGAGCGTCGGCTACTCGATCGGCTTCCTCATCGTCGTGCTCGGCCGACAGCAGCTCTTCACCGAAAACACCGTCACGCCGATCCTGCCGTTGCTGCAGGAGCGGAGCCTGCGCAATCTCTGGCGCGTGATGCGTCTCTGGGGGATCGTGCTCGCCGGCAACGTCGTGGCGACCGTCGTGATCGCCTATGCGCTCGCCGCGACCGACGCGTTCCCGCCTGAGGTCCAGGCGGCCTTTGCCGAGATCAGCCACCACGCCGTCGAGAACCCGTTTCTGACGACCATGGTCAAGGCCGTCTTCGCGGGCTGGCTGATCGCGCTGATGGTCTGGATCCTGCCCGCGACCGGCTCTGCAGCGCCCTTCATCATCATCCTGATGACATCGCTCGTCTCGATGTGCGGGCTGGCCCACATCGTCGCCGGTTCGGTCGACGCGTTCTATCTCGTCCTGACCGGCGCCATCGGCATGGGCGACTACCTCTGGCGGTTCTTCGTGCCGACGCTCGTCGGCAACGTGCTCGGAGGCGTGACCCTCGTCTCGGTACTCAATTACGGACAGGTGGCGCCCGAGGTCGAAGACAAGGCGGCAGCCACGCGCGGCTGACGCGCCAAGCTGAACGTTTGCCATGCTTGGCCGCGCGGCCTCGTTCAGGAGCGCCGCGCGATGATCCTGTCCGGACCGGCGACGCGTCTCGCGGCCGCTGGCAACCGTTCGGGAAACTCGACCATGTCGCACACGTTCGTTCGGCGATTGGCTGGTCTCGGCCTCGGCGCGCTGGCCTTCGCCGCCGCGGTTCCGGCGCTTGCCGCCGATTTCGCCTACCCGCCCTATCCCGCCATAGAGCGGCAGCCCAGCCGGGTCTATCGTGAGGAGCGCATCGAGGAAGAGCTGCCGCCTCCACCTCCGCCGCACCGTCCCGCCGCCTACGGTCCGCGCTTCACGGCCGGACCTTATGGCGGTCCGCCTCCCGAGGAGTGCCGGACCATCATCAAGCACCGGATCGACGCGTTCGGCGAGGAGGTCGAGCGGAGGGTCCGGATCTGCGACGAGCGGCCCGCGCCGCGATTCCGGCCGAGCTTCTATCGGCCCCACCCCGTGCCGCCGGCCGACATCTCCGACGACCGTTTTGGCGGCCCGCCGCGCTGGTAGGCGCCTTCGCCGAAAGAGAAGAGCCGGCGCATCCTCGAGGATGCGCCGGCTCCTGGTCGTCTCAGACCCGCGCGACGGGCTTTGCCTTGAGTGCGGTGGCCAGTGCCTTGAGCTGACGATCGAGGTCGGCCAGCTCGTTGAGGGCGATGGTCTTATGGCCGTCCTTCACCGCGCGGGTGATGTCGCTGACCTGCGAGGAGGCCATGCGCTTCAGCTCGGCGGCGAGTTGCTCCCTGGTCATCGGCGCTCCTTGTCCTCACCGGGGTGGTGAGACCGGTGATACCCACTCATGCTTAACCGCTGGTTTTTTCGGACCGCGGGCCGCTCGGTTGCAGCCCACGCACGCGACGCTTGATCGCGCGGCGCGCAGCCCTTGCCCGAGATCGCCCCGAGATCCTCAATCAAGATCCTGCATCCTGAAAGTCGACGCCAAAGGGCCGTCACGCGGCCGGAGGACGGTCGTTGCCGTTGCGAAGACGTGCATTTCGCCTGGTCGCGGCGTGGTCGGGATTTAATCCCTCGTGGTCTTTGATGGCGGGGCTGGTGTGGCGGGCGGGCGACAGACTTCACCCGAGCTTGGCCGCATAAGATCGGCGCAGACTTCAAGGATCGTCATGCGCGCTGCGCTCTTCGCACTACCCCTGATCGGATGGAGCGCGGCTGCGTTCGCCGCCGATCTTCCGGTGCGGACGGCGCCGGTCGTCGTCGCGCCGCCGCTCTTCACCTGGGGCGGCTATTACGGTGGCCTGTTCGCGGGCTATGGCACGATCGACGATGGCGGGCGCTCGGTCTGCGTCTCACCGGCAGGCGGCCTCGGCGGAACGGGCTGCGCGACCGTCCCGTCTCTGCGCCGGGACTCGGGCGACTTCGTCGCGGGAAGTGGCGTCGGATACAATTACCAGCTCGGCTCCGGCGTGGTTCTCGGCGTCGAGGGCGACATCGCGTTCACGCGCCTGCGCGGCTACGCCCTGCAGCAGGGTGTGTTTCCGCTGGTGGGCGGCGGGAATTCCGGCCCGGGCACCTTCCACATCGGCCAGAGCCTCGATTCCCTCAGCACGATTCGCGGCCGCCTCGGCTACGCCTTCGGCAAAACCCTCATCTACGCCACGGGCGGCGTCGCGGGCGGCGAGGTGCGCATCGATGCCGATGGTGCCAACCTGGCGCAGGGGTCGTATGGCGCGCACAAGACGGATTTCCGCCTCGGCTACGCGGTCGGTGCCGGTATCGAACAGGCCTTCACCTCGCGCCTCTCTGTGAAGGTCGAGGGTCTGTACTACGACCTCGGCGACCGGACCGTGCTGGGAGTGAACGGCGCCGGCATTGCATACGGCAACCGGGTCGAGACGAGCGGATATCTGGCGCGCATCGGCCTGAACTACCGCCTCGGCAACGAGATCGGCGACGTGCTGCCGGGCTTCAGCATCATCAACGACATCCTGCATCCCTCGACGGCCCCGGCGCCCGTCGCGACGACCTGGGATTTCGAGACCGGCGAGCGCTACTTCTACAGCTCCGGCTCGCATCGCTACAGCCTCGGCGCCCCGGGCAATGCCGGGCAGCTCAACTCGCAGCTGAACTACGGAAACTTCTCCGCGCATTCGGCCGAGACCTTCGCGCGCCTCGACCACAATCCGACGGGCCTGTTCCTGAAAGGCTTCTTCGGATCGGGCTTCGTGAATTCGGGCAAGCTCAACGACCGCGATGTCCCGCCGGCCGTCGCGACGGCCTCGAACGCGGTGTCCAAGATCAAGGATGGCGACATCGCCTATGCGGCGATCGATGCCGGTTACACCTTCCTGCAGGGCAGCAACTACCGCCTCGGCGGCTTCCTTGGCTACCAGTACTACTCGGAGCTCGCCAACGGCTTCGGCTGCAGCCAAGTCGGCGGCGGAGCTGCCTGCAGCGGCGGCGCTCAGGTGCCGACCAACGTCAAGGTCGTCAGCGAGGACGCACACTGGAACGCCATGCGCGTCGGCCTCGTCGGCGAGGTGCGCTACGATCGCTTCAAGCTCTCGCTCGAAGGCGCCTACCTGCCGGTCGTCCATCTCGACGGCTACGATCACCATTGGCTCCGGCCAACGATCAATCCGCTGGCGCAGACCGGAAGCGGTGACGGCTACTTCCTGCAGGGCATCGTCTCGTACGAGCTGAGCCCGACGATCGGCCTCGGTGTCGGCGGGCGCTACTGGAAAATGAACGCCGATAGCGGGAGGACCCAGTTCCCGTTCCTGCCGTCGAGCCCGACCAAGTTCGAGACCGATCGCTACGGCGGCTTCGTGCAGATCACGCACAAACTGCCCGACCTGGGCCTGGCGAGCCTCATTACCAAGTAAGAGCCGCTGCGGCGCCCCGGTCGGTCCGGGGCGCCTTTGTCTCGGGCTCAGGTGCGCCAGGGGTGCTCGGGCAGCTCGGTGTCGCCGATGGCCTTGGCCCCGGCCAGCGCCACGGCGTCGTCATTCTCCACCGACGAGCCGCTGACGCCGATCGCA
The DNA here is from genome assembly GCF_021352225.1 of Methylobacterium sp. C25. Classification (GTDB taxonomy): domain Bacteria; phylum Pseudomonadota; class Alphaproteobacteria; order Rhizobiales; family Beijerinckiaceae; genus Methylobacterium. The sequence continues at coordinate 33,407 of NZ_JAAUVI010000016.1, forward strand.
CCGGACATCTCGCCGTCCGTGTCGACGATGGGGATACCGCCGGGGAAGGTGATCAGCCCGTCATTCGAGTGTTCGATTCCGTAGAGCGGGCCGCCCGGCTGCGACAGGCTGCCGATGGCGCCGGTCTTCATGCCGAAGAACACCGCCGTCTTGGCCTTCTTCTGCGCGATGTCGATGGAGCCGACCCAGGCGCCGTCCATGCGGTAGAACGCCTTCAGGTTGCCGCCGGAATCGACGACAGCGATGCACATCTGCGTGCCCAGTTCGACGGCCTTCTTGCGCGCGGCTTCGATGGCCTTCTCGGCGTGATCGATGGTGACGTGCATGTGATTGTACCTCCCAGGGAATGCTCGAGCTTCCATGATGGAACTTGTGCTCGCTCAGCGGTGCGGCAAGGTCTGAGCGTCAGGCCGGCGCACCAGCCATGTCACCGACGCGTAAGCTCCGAGCCAGGAGCCAAGCGCCGCGAACAGCACATAGAACGCGTTCTCGGTGTATTTGATCACGGCGAAGGCCGAGAGCAGGTACCAGACCGCGCTCCAGTTCGCCGCCCTGATGCGATGGCGCGCGGTGACTGCCGCGTTGAAGAAGACATAGGCTGCGTCGGTCACGCCGGTCGCGAGGACGACGCCCAACGCGATCAGCGGGTCGATGGCAAGGCTCGTCATGACGATGGCTCCCGATCGGAGGCCGTCAGGCCCCGGTCGGGTGAGATTACACGGGCGGCCGACGGCGCACCCGCCCCCGGGCTCAGCGCTGCGCTTCCATCGCCATCCGCGCGGCGAGGCCGGCCAGGACAGTGCCCATCAGCCAGCGCTGCACGACGAGCCAGGTCGGACGCCGGACGAGGAAGCCGGCGATCGAGCCCGCCGTCAGCGCCACCAATCCATTCACGAGTATGCCCATCGCGGTCTGGACGGAGCCGAACAGCAGCGACTGCATCAGGACGTCGCCGCGGCCCGGATCGATGAATTGCGGCAGCAGCGACAGGTAGATGACCGCGATCTTCTGGTTCAGGAGATTGGTCAGCAGGCCCATGACGAAGAGGCGCCGCGCCGAATCGTGCGGCAGGGTTCTCGCCTCGAACGGCGAGCGGCCGCCAGGCCGGACGGCCTGCCAGGCGAGGTAAAGCAGATAGACCGCGCCGCCGATCCTGAGCGCGTCGTAGGCGTAGGGGATCGCCAGCAGCAGAGCCGTCACGCCGAAGGCCGCGCAGAGCATGTAGAACAGGTAGCCGACGGCGACGCCGGCCAGCGAGATCAGCCCTGCCCTGCGGCCCTGCGAGATCGAGCGGGACAGCACGTAGACCATGTTCGGTCCGGGCGTCAGCGCCAGCCCGAGGGCGACGAGCAGGAAGGGGATCAGGTCGAGGAAAGTGGACACGGCAGCGCTCTCGGGATGGCGTGGTTAGACGCCTTTCCGTCGCCTAGAACCAGATTGCTGCGATCGTGGCTGGTATGAATGCGGGCCTCACGCCGTCATTCCGGGGCGCCGAAGGCGAACCCGGAATCCAGACGCGCAGGTCTCGCAATATGCGGCACCGTCAGCGGTTCTGGATTCCGGGTTCCGCTTCGCGGCCCCGGAATGACGATGGGAGATCTCACATGTTCAGCGTCGGATACAGGTCGCTCCACTCGGGATTGAACTCTTCGATCAGGACGATCTTCCAGTCGCGTCGCCAGGTCTTGAGCGCCTTTTCGCGCGTGATGGCTTCGTCGATGTGCTCGTAGGTCTCGTACCAGACGAGCCGAGTCACGCCATATCGCGAGGTGAAGCCTAGCTGCGCTTTGGTCCTGTGCTGGTAGGCTCGGCGCGCCAAGTCATTGGTGACACCGATATAAAGCGTGCCATGCCGCCCACTGCTCAGCATGTACACGAAATAGGGCATCGGCTTTCAGCCTCACTCCGTCATTCCGGGGCCGCGAAGCGGAACCCGGAATCCAGAAACGCCGACGGTGCTCGGTTTGCCAAGACCTGTGTTTCTGGATTCCGGGTTCGCCTTCGGCGCCCCGGAATGACGGTGGATGAGCCTCCTCTCGGAGCTGACGAAAAAGGCCGCCCCGATTTCCCGGAGCGGCCCTTTATCCAGAAGCTGTCGAGCGCCGACGCGCTTACTTCATGGCGTCGGCCTTCTGGATGAGCGCCTCGGCCATCTTGATCGAAGCAATGTCGATCAGGCGGCCATCGAGGGCCACGGCGCCGCGGCCGGCCTTGGCGGCCTCTTCCATGGCGACGAGGATGCGGCGGGCCTTCTCGACCTCCTTCTCGGAGGGGGTGAACACCTCGTTGGCGAGATCGATCTGCGAGGGGTGGATCGCCCACTTGCCCTCGTAGCCGGCAGCCGCACAGCGACGGGCGGCCGAGATGTAGCCGTCCTGGTCCGAGAAGTCGCCGAAGGGGCCGTCGATCGGGCGCAGGCCATAGGCGCGGCATGCGACCAGCATGCGCTGCTGGGCGAACAGCCACGGGTCCTGCCAATGGGTCTCGCGCTTGCCGGCCTCGTCCTTGTCGGTCAGCACGCTGTAATCGGGGTTCACGCCGCCGATGACGGTGGAGCGCGTGCGGCAGGAGGCGGCGTAGTCGGCCACGCCGAAGGACATCGCCTCGAGGCGCTTCGAGGAGGTCGCGATCGCCTCGACATTGGCCATGCCGAGAGCGGTTTCGATCAGAACCTCGAAACCGATCTTCTTCTCGCGCTTCTTGGCCTGCTCGATCTGCGTGGTCAGCACGTCGATCGCGTAGACGTCGGCCGGCACGCCGACCTTGGGGATCAGGATCATGTCGAGGCGCGGGCAATTCTCCACGATGTCGACGACGTCCCGGTACATGTAGTGGGTGTCGAGACCATTGATGCGGATCATCATGGTCTTGTTGCCCCAATCGATATCGTTGAGGGCCTGGATGATGTTTTTCCGCGCCTGCTCCTTGTCGTCGGGAGCGACCGCGTCCTCGAGGTCGAGGAAGATCACGTCGGCGTTCGAGGAGGCCGACTTTTCCATGAAGGTCGGGTTCGAGCCGGGCACGGCCAACTCGGAACGGTGCAGGCGGGCCTTGGCCTGCGGGATCAGGGTGAAGCTCATGATTTCCTCTCTTTTTTAAAGGCTTAGCCGGTGGCGCCGAAGCCGACGGCAATGCAGTTGATGGACAGGAGCAGCGCGGATTTCACCGCCTCGCGCCGGTCCTCGTCCTCTTCGCTGCGGTAACGGCGCAGCAATTCGACCTGTTCGCGGCTGACCTGGTTGATGGTCGGCAGCCGGCCGTTGAGGCGGTCGCGGAACAGCGGGAAGCGCTCGGCGAGCTCGGTGTCGCCGCTCACGCGCAGCACCATCCGCTTGGTCAGCTCGTATTCCGCCTCGATCATCGAGAAGACATCGTTGCGGATCTTCTCGTCCGCGACGAGCCCGGCATAGTCGCGGGCGATGTCGAGGTCGACCATCAGCAGCGTCTTCTCGACCTCGTCGAGGACGAGGCGGAACACCCGCGATTCCTCGAAGAGCCGCTTGAGCTGGCGCTCGCCCTGCTCGCCGCGCACCTCGATGAAGCTCTGCAGCCCCGAGCCGACGCCGTACCAGCCGGTGATGACGTGCCGGTTCTGCGACCAGGCGAAGACCCAGGGAATCGCGCGCAGGTCGTCGAGTGACTTGGCGCCGAAACGGCGGGCCGGACGCGAGCCGATATTGAGCAGAGAGATCTCGTCGAGTGGGCTCGCCTGCTGGAAGTAGTCGACCAGCCCGTCATGCTGGAGCAGGTTGACATAGGCCGCGCGCGACGCGCCGGAGAGCGCTTCCAGAACGTCGTCGAACTCGTTGCGGGGCTGGCCCTGCGTCTCGCGCTCGGAGAGCAGCGCGTGCTCCAGCACCGACGAGGCCAGCAACTCCATCTGGTAGGCCGCCGTGCCGCGGTTGGCGTATTTGAACGAGACGACCTCGCCCTGCTCCGTGGTGCGGAAGCGCCCGTTGATCGAGCCCGCGGGCTGGGCGAGGATTCCGCGCCGGGTCGGCACGCCGCCGCGGCTCACCGAGCCGCCGCGTCCATGGAAGAAGGCGATCGGCACACCGGCCTGCTTGCCGAGGTCGGTCAGCCGGCTCTGGGCCTTCGACAGCTCCCAGTTCGAGGCGATGAAGCCGCCATCCTTGTTCGAATCCGAGTAGCCGATCATCACCTCCTGGACGCCGCCCTGCCAGCGCGTCGAGCGACGCACGACGGGGACGTTCAGCAGTTCCTTCATGATGGTCGGCGCGGCACGCAGGTCGTCGATCGTCTCGAAGAGCGGCACGATCGGCAGAGGGCAGATCTCGGTGCCGGCGGTGTCGAGGAAGATGCCGGCTTCCTTGGCCAGCAGGTAGGCGCCGAGCACGTCGTTGGTCGAGCGCGTCATTGAGAGGACAAAGCTGCCGAAGGCTTCGCGGTCGAGCTGTTCGCGCATCTCGCCGACGAGGGCGAAGGTGGCCAGGGTCTCGCGGGCATCGTCGGGCAGGTCGTCGAAGGTCGCCTCGTGATTGCGCGGGCGGCCGAGCTCGGTCAGCAGCCATTCGCGCCATTCCGGAGAATCCTCCGACGGCATGGCCTTCCGGTCGCCGATCTTCTGCTTCCAGAGCGCCTGAAGCGTCTTGGTGGTGCGGGTGGTGTTTTCGCGAAGGTCGAGGCGGACGGTCGAGAATCGAAAGATCTCGACCATGCGGCGCACCGGGCGCACGAGGTCGATGGCGAGCGAGCCGCATTTCGCGTCCGCGAGGCCCTGCTCCAGCACGCGCAGATCGTTGATGAGGCCATCCGCGCTCGGATAGTCGGCCCCCGTGGAACGCGCGCCCTTGTTGCGCTGGATGGTGGCTTCGAGCTTGCGCAGGATGCAGGTCAGGAACTGGCGATAGGGTTCGCCGGGATTGCGGTTGGCGATGGCCCGGCTGTCGCCGCTCTCGGACAGCGCCGCCGTGAGCTCCTTCTTGAAGCTCTCGGGCGTCGGCAGAGATCGCTCGGTGATCGAGATGACGCGGCCGAGATGGGTGATCTGGTCGCGGTAGCGCCGCAGGCTCGCGAGCGCGTTGCGCTGGAGCGTCTCGCGGGTGACCGAGGCGGTGACGTAGGGGTTGCCGTCGCGGTCGCCGCCGATCCAGGAGCCGAACTGGAAGAAGGGCGGCACCTCGAAGGTCTCGTCCGGATAATACTGCGCCAGGCTCTCCTCCAGGGAGTAGAGCATTTCCGGCAGCATCTCGAAGAGCGACTCGTCGAAGAAGTGCAGGCCCCAGGCGACTTCGCGCTCGACGGTGGCCTTCTCCAGGTGCAGCTCGCCGGTCATCCAGACCAATTCGATCTGGTCGCGCAGCTCGTTCATCAGGCCGTTGCGCTCGCGCTCGGTCCAGCGCGGGAGCTCCAATTCGCGAAGCACGAGATAGATGCGTCGCAGCTTCTCCAGCACGGTGACGCGCTTGCCCTCGGTGGGGTGCGCCGTGATGGTCGGACGGATGCGCAGCTCCTTGAGGAGCGCGTGGATCTGCGGCGCCTCGATGCCGCTCGATGAGGCATCCGCCAGCACCCTGGCGAAGGAGCCTCCGAGCGAAGCGCGGCCTTCGTCGCGCTCGATATGCCGGCGCCGGCGCATGGCGGCGTTCTGCTCGGCGATCGAGAGCAGCTGGAACCAGATGCCCTGCACCTGGAGCGCGCGCGCCAGCATTTCCGGGGTGAAGCTGGAAATGTCCGCGCGGCCGTGCAGGACGTCCTCCAATTCCGGCTCGTGGCGACGTGCGACGTCGACGAGCGCGTGGAACAGGATGTCGAGCGCGTCCTTCGACGAGGTACCCGTGATCACGGGCGGTGCGAAGGTGTCGCCACCGGAGGATGGCGTCGGAGCGGTCTGCAGGGTGACGATCATGGTGTGGTCACCTTGGGTGCCAGTGAATGTCCCTCTCCCCTCTGCGAGAGAGGGTGGCCCGCGAAGCGGGTCGGGAGAGGGGAGCGACCTATCCGGAGAGTGCGGAGCCGGCCCCTCTCCCGCCTCGCATCCGCGAGGCACCCTCCCCCCGACTGGATCGGGCCGGCCCGATCCAGTCAGATGACTGCAGAGATCGGGCAGCCCGACATCTGTCGGGGGGAGGGTTGAACGGCGTCAGGCCGCCTTGCGGCGGTTCAGCACCTCGGCAACGGTCGTCCCGAACGAACCCGGATCGGGCGCGACGGTCAGGCCGTAGGACTTCATGATCTCGGCCTTCTCGGCGGCGCTGTCGCCCGAGGCGGAGATGATCGCGCCGGCATGGCCCATGCGGCGGCCCTTCGGTGCGGTCAGGCCGGCCACGAAGCCGATCACGGGCTTCGAGAAGTTGTCCTTGATCCAGGCCGAGGCCTCGGCCTCCTGCGGGCCGCCGATCTCGCCGATGATCAGGACCGCATGCGTATCCGGGTCCTGCTCGAACAGCGCGAGATGGTCGAGGAAGGACGAGCCGTTGATCGGATCGCCGCCGATGCCGACCGAGGTCGAGATGCCGATGCCGAGCGCCTTCATCTGCGCGGCGGCTTCGTAGCCGAGGGTGCCGGAGCGCGAGATCACGCCGACATTGCCCTGCTTGTAGATGTGGCCCGGCATGATGCCGAGCATTGACTTGCCGGGCGAGATGATGCCGGCGCAGTTCGGGCCGACCACCATGGTGCGGCGATCTTTGGGATAGCGCATCAGGTAGCGCTTCACCCGCATCATGTCCTGGGCCGGGATGCCGTCGGTGATCGAGCAGACCAGCTTCAGGCCAGCATCGGCCGCCTCCATGATCGCGTCCATGGCGAAGGGCGGCGCGACGAAGGTGATCGAGGTCGTGGCCCCGGTCTCCTTCACGGCATCCTTGACCGTGTTGAACACCGGCACGCCGACATGGGTCTTGCCGCCCTTGCCGGGCGTGACGCCGCCGACGACGTTGGCGCCGTATTCGATCATCTCCTTGGCGTGGAACGAACCCTTGTCGCCGGTGATGCCCTGGACGAGGATCGGGGTCTTCTCGTCGATGAGAATGCTCATGGCGTAACTCCTCCCTGTCTCAGGCTTATTGCTTGCTGGCCTCGACCGCCTTCTGGGCGGCCTCCGCCAGGCTGTCGGCGGTGATGAGATCGAGCTTCGAATCCTCGAGGATCTTCTTGCCCGCCTCGACATTCGTGCCCGCCAGACGCACCACGAGCGGCACGTTGAGCTTCACTTCCTTGGCCGCCTGGACGACGCCCTCGGCGATCCAGTCGCAGCGGTTGATGCCGGCGAAGATGTTCACGAGGATCACCTTCACGTTGTCGTCCGACAGGACGAGGCGGAAGGCCGTGGCAACGCGCTCGGGCGAAGCGCCGCCGCCGACGTCGAGGAAGTTCGCAGGCGAACCGCCGGCGTGCTTGATCATGTCCATGGTGGCCATGGCGAGGCCTGCGCCGTTGACGATGCAGCCGATCTCGCCGTCGAGGCCGATGTAGTTGAGGCTGTGCTCGGCGGCCTGCGCCTCGCGCGGGTCGCTCTGCGACGGATCGTGCATGTCGGCGATGTTGCGGCGACGGAACAGCGCGTTGTCGTCGAAGGACATCTTGGCATCGAGCGCCAGCACGCGGTCGTCCTTGGTGACGACGAGCGGGTTGATCTCGAGCATGGTGCCGTCGCAATCGCGGAACGCCCGGTAGGCGTTCATGATCGTCTTCACGGCGGCCGAGACCTGCTTGATGTTCAGGCCGAGCTGGAAGGCGATCTCGCGGGCCTGGAACTGCTGCAGGCCGACGGCGGGCTCGACGACGATCTGGATCAGGGCCTCGGGGTCCTTCTCGGCGATCTCCTCGATGTCCATGCCGCCATGCTTGGACGCGATGACGCGCACGCGCTCGGCCTTCCGGTCGAGGACGTAGCCGAGATAGATCTCGCGATCGAAGGGATCGGCGGTCTCGATGTAGACTCGCTGGACCGGCTTGCCCTCGGGCCCGGTCTGCAGGGTGACGAGACGCTTGCCGAGCAGGTTCTTGGCGGCGTCGCGGACCTCGTTATAGGTCCGGCACAGCTTGATCCCGCCGGCCTTGCCGCGGGCGCCGGCATGGATCTGCGCCTTCACGGCCCAGAACGAGCCGCCGAGCTCGGTCGCCGCGTAGACGGCCTGGTCGGGGCTGAAGGCGACGGCGCCTTTGGCCACGGCCACGCCGAAGCTCGCGAGCAGCTCCTTGGCTTGATACTCGTGAACGTCCATCGAAGATCTCCTCCGCGTTTCCTTTTGCGAAGCATCCTCGCGTAAAAGTCAGTTCACGTGAAGCTGCCTGCGCCTGAACTTTTTCTTCTCTGGCAATTCAATTTGGTTGTCTGCCAGTTGTTTATAGAATTCATTTAAAGCGGAGCCGGCGGCATGAGCCGGCTCAATTGACCTTGTTCTTGACGACCTCGTAGACGCGCTCGTTGATGGCCGAGGCTTCGCCGAGCAGGCCCTCGAGTTCCTTGAGCCGCTCCTCGGCGAAGGCGCGATCGTCGAGGCCCTTGGCGTTGACGTAGACGTTGAGCGCAGCCGAGCGCAGGCCTGCGTAAGCCGAGAGCACGGCGACGCCGGCATCCGAAATCACGTTGAGATTGCCCTTGTCGGCGACGGGCACGGCGAGGTCGATCACCTCGCGGCAGACCCGGCAGCAGGCGAGCGGTACGTCGGTGGCGACCTTGAGCGCCGCCTGGATCTTCTCCGCCCGCGCGGCCTTTTCTTCGTCGGTGTTTTTCGGAAGCCCGTAGGCCGCCATCACCGCGTCGAAGGCCTCGACGTCGTCGGCGATCATGCCGGTGAGCGTCGCGCGCAGTTTTTCGGATTGGGCGAGGACGCCCTTCAGCTCCTCCTCGACCTCGACGTATTTCTTCTTGCCGATGGTCAGGTTGCACACCATCGACAGCAGGGCCGCGCCCATGGCGCCCGAGATGGCGGCGGCACCGCCGCCGCCGGGGGTCGGGGCGGAGCTCGCCAGCCCGTCGAGGAAATTCGCGATGGTCTCGTTCTGGGCCATGGCTCAGGCCATCTCTTTGGCGAGGGCGTAGATGTTCTCGGCGTCGAACACGCCTTCGCTCGACTCGAAGAGCTTGGCGATGCAGGCGCGGTGCAGCTTCAGCTTGAGGCCGCCGATGCCGAGCGCGCCGAGCGCGATCTTGCCGTTGTAGTCCTTGGCCTTGTCGGTGGCCTCGATGCCGCCGATGCCGAGCGGGGGCTGGGCGTTGTAGTCGGCGACGATCTCGACCGACGCTTCGTTCTGCCAGGCGGCAGCCGGGACGAGCTCGAGCCCGATGGCGCCGGCCGTGAAGATCAGGTTCTGACCCTTGATGATCGCGGCGCGCGAGGCGTCGTCCGGCGTCTCGGCGGCCGTCACGTTGACCTTGAAGCGCTTGTTGATGGCGTCGGCGGCGGCCTGCGCCTTGTCGAGCTTGCGCCCGCAGACGATGACCTCGGCGCCCTCGCCGGCCAGAAGCGCGGCCGAGCGCATGCCGACCGGGCCGGTGCCGGCCAGAACGACGGCCTTCTTGCCCTTCACGGAACCGCCTGCCGCCTTCACGGCGAGCGCGACGCCGGCTGCGGCGGTGGTGTTCGAGCCGTTCGAGTCGAGCATCACCGAGACGCGGAACGGGCCGAAGAAGCGCTTCTTGACCGCCTCGAACACCTTCTCGCCGGCGGCCATGTCACCGCCGCCGACGAAGATCGCCGTCGACTGCTTCTCCTTGCCGCCGCGGGTGTAGATCGTGCCGTCGACATAGGCGCCGACGTTCTCGGGGGTGACGTTGCCGTAGCCGGTGATGTGATCGGCACCGCCGTCATAGCCAACGACCACGTCGAACACGCTCGGGGTGGCATCCGTGTCGAATTGGAAGAGAAGCTTCTTGGTCATGATTCCTCTGGCGATCTGGTCGCGCGTTGCTTGGCGCGTTTCCTAGAAGCGGCCCGTAAGGCCGCGATTATTTCACCCGTCATTCCGGGGCTCGCTGCAGGCGAGAACCCGGACTTCCAGAAACACAGGTCTCGATCCATCCGGCCGCCTCGGCGGCTCTGGATCCCGGGTTCGCCTTCGGCGCCCCGGGATGACGGAGCATGCGTCGGGCTCTAAGCCTCGACGACGTTCTGCGGCTTGCCGGCGACCCAGGCCTCGACATTGTCGACGAGCTGGTCGGCCAGGATCTGCATGGCCTCCTTCGAGGCCCAGGCGACGTGCGGCGTGACGATGAGGTTCGGCAGGTCCTGCTCGCACAGGATGTTGCCGTCCTTCGGCGGCTCCTGGGCGACCACGTCGAAGCCGGCGCCGCCGATGGTGCCGTTCTTCAGTGCCTCGACCAGGGCGGCCTCGTCGATGAGCCCGCCGCGAGCCGTGTTGATGAGAAGGGCGTGCTTCTTCATCTTTTTCAGCTCGGCTGCGCCGATCATGCCCTTGGTGTCGGGCGTCAGCGGGACGTGCAGCGTGATGACGTCGCTGTCGCGCAGAATGGTGTCGAAATCGACGAGGCCCGGCTGCTCGAAGACATCGTAGGCGATGACCTTCATGCCGAGCGCTTCGGCGCGCTTGCCGATCGACTTGCCGAGCGCGCCGTAGCCGACGATGCCGAGCGTCGAGCCGGCGATGTCGTGGATCGGGTAGTCGAAGTAGCAGAACTGGCTCGACTTGTTCCAATCGCCCCGGCGCACGGAATTGGCGTAGGGGACGATGGCGCGGCGGAGCGAGAACATCAGCCCGATCACGTGCTCGGGCACGGTGTTGAAGGCGTAGCCGCGGATGTTGACGACGGTGATGCCCTGCTCTTTCGCCTGCTTCTTGTCGACGACGTCGGTGCCGGTGGCGGCGACCGCGATGAGCTTGAGGTCTGGAAGCTGCTTGAGCACGTCGGCGCGCATCGGCACCTTGTTGATGAGAGCGACCTCGGCACCCTTCAGGCGCTCGACGATCTCCTCCGGCGTCCAGGTCGAGTCGTATTCCTTGTAGTCGTGCGGGAAGCTGAAGCTCCGCACCTTCGCGTCGAGGGATTCGCGGTCGAGGAAGACGACTTTCTTGGTCATGGTTTGTCCCTGCCTTCGGGCCGTGGCGTCGGCCGTCACGTGTTCTTGTCCAGGGTTTCGGACGAGGCGTCGAGACGCCTCGTCCGATGGTCGGACTGCGCGAGCCTCGAGACCTAGAGGGGGCTCGAGGCTTGGCGAGACTCAGGACTTCGAGAGCGGGTTCTCGCGCAGGTAGCTCGAGGCGGCAGCGACGCCCGAGCCCGGCGTCACCTTCACGCCATTGTCGATCATCGCCATCTCGGCACCGGCGATGGCGCCGAGGAGCGAGAGCTCGTTCAGGTCACCCACGTGACCGATGCGGAACACCTTGCCGGCGACTTCCGACAGACCCGCGCCGAGGGCGAGGTTGTAGCGGACGAAGGCGTGCTTGATGATCGCGGCGGCATCGACGCCCTCCGGCACAACGATCGCGGTGACGGTATCGGAGTTCCACTTGGGCTCCTTGGCGCAGGTCTTCAGACCCCAGGCCGCGACGGCCTGGCGGGTCGCCTCACCGAGCACGTGGTGGCGGTGGTAGACGTTCTCGAGACCTTCCTCGTTGAGGCAGGCGAGCGCCTCGCGCAGGCCGTAGAGCAGCGGGACCGACGGGGTGTAGGGGAAGTAGCCCATCGGGTTCTGCTTCCGCATGTCTTCCCAGTCGAAGTAGACATGGGCGAGACGGTCGTTGTTGCCGCGCAGGGCCTCGGAGGCCTTGAGCGCCTTCGGGCTGATGCAGATCACGCCGAGGCCGGCCGGCAGCATCAGGCCCTTCTGCGAGCCGGCGATGGCGCAGTCGACGCCCCATTCGGTGGCCTTGAAGGGCAGCGAGCCGATCGAGGAAACGCCGTCGACGAAGAGCAGGGCCGGGTGGCCGGCAGCGTCGATCGCCTTGCGCACGGCGCCGATATCCGAGGTCACGCCGGTGGCGGTCTCGTTATGGACGACCATGACGGCCTTGATCTCGTGGTTCTTGTCCTCGCGCAGAGCCTGCTCGATCTTCGCCGGATCGGCGCCGGTGCCCCAGGCCTCTTCCTGGACGATGACGTCGAGGCCGATGCGCTTGGCCATGTCGATCCAGAGATGGCTGAACTGGCCGAAGCGCGAGGTCAGCACCTTGTTGGTGCGCGCCAGGGTGTTGGTGAGAGCCGACTCCCAGATGCCCGTGCCGGAGGCCGGGAACATGATGATCGTGCCGTCGGTCGAACCGAACACCTTCTTGGTGTCCTGGAACAGCGGCTTGGTCAGCTCGGGGAAGTCGACGGAGCGGTGATCCTCGGAAGGCACCAGCATCGCGCGCTGCACGCGGTCCGGAATGTTCGTCGGACCCGGAACGAAGAGGTGGTTGCGACCAGGCCGTCTCGTTGCCGCCATGAGTGTATCCTCCAAAAATTCTGTCTCTATCGGCCGGGCCGTGAGCCCGATCCTGTTGTCACATCGTCGTGGCGGGGCCTACCCGCCTGGAAAGCGATCCCGCGGCCCCGCTGGCGCATGGCTCTGGCCGGCAGACAGCCGATTGTCCCCACTTGCGCAGGGCCCCCGCCCATCGACCGTCGTCGGACCTGTCGGAAACGCCGAGCCCGGCGGAGCGGCGATACGGCTGATGCCGTTCGCGTCGCGACGTGCTGCCCACGCCGGTCGCCTCCGCAGTCTCGTTGTCTTCGATGCCTCAGCCGCCGTCCCCATACAAGGGCGCGGCGCGGGCGTCGAACCTCGTCATTTCCTGACCGAAACCTCGCGCGGCCGCTCCGTTTCGCACGGCCTGCCACCACGGCTCTCGTTGCGACGGATGATGCCCGGCTTGCCCACGAAAGGAAAACTTAAAAAACTCAATCGGATGGCAAAAAGAATTTCCGGCGTTGCGCGCCGGACTCAGCCCTCCGCCAACGCGCGGAAACTCCTTTCCGGCAGCACCCAGGCGGGGTCGGCGTCATCAAACTGATATGGGATTTCGGTTTGGCTCCGATGCTCGACAAGGCCGGAGGAGCGGGTGGCAGAGGATCTGGAAACGACGCTCCGCGTGCGGACGCTCTTTCTGTCCGACACACATCTCGGGACCAAGGGCTGCCAGGCGGCGCTGCTGCTCGAATTCCTGCGCGAGGTCGACGCGGACACGATCTACCTCGTCGGCGATATCGTCGACGGCTGGCAGCTCCGCTCGGGCTGGTACTGGCCCCAGGCCCATAACGACGTGGTCCAGAAGCTGCTGCGCAAGGTGCGCAAGGGTGCCCACGTCATCTACGTGCCGGGCAACCACGACGAATTCCTGCGCGACTATATCGGCACCACCTTCGGAGGCGTCGAGCTTGCCGAGAGCCACATCCATGTCGGCGCCGACGGCAAGCGCTATCTCGTGATCCACGGCGACCAGTTCGACATGGTGGTGCGCCATTCGAAGTGGCTCGCCCATCTCGGTGATGGCGCCTACACGGCAGCCCTCACCGTCAACACCCTGCTCAACAAGGTGCGTCGGCGGCTCGGTCTCTCCTACTGGTCGCTCTCGGCCTGGGCGAAGCTGAAGGTGAAGAACGCCGTCAACTTCATCGGCAAGTTCGAAGAATTCCTGGTCAGCGAGGCGCGCCGCCAGGGCGCCGACGGCGTGGTCTGCGGCCATATCCACCATGCCGCCAACCGCGACATCGACGGCTTTCGCTACATCAACACTGGCGACTGGGTGGAATCCTGCACGGCGGTGGTCGAGCATTACGACGGCCGTATGGAAGTGCTGCACTATCCCAGCATGCTGCGTGAGCGGGAGGCCGCCGCGACGCAGCCGCCGCCCTACGTCGACACACCGTCACGGGCGGTCGCGTGAGGCTGCTGATCGCCACGGATGCCTGGCATCCCCAGGTGAACGGGGTGGTGCGCTCCCTGGAGCAGATGGTGCGGGCGGGCGAGGCGCAGGGCGTCGAGCCGATCTTCCTGACGCCGCAGGATTTCCGCTCGGTGCCGATGCCGGGCTACGGCGAGATCCGGCTCTCCTTCGTGACGCGGGCCGGGGTCATCCGGGCCTTCGACGGCCATGCTCCGACCCATGTCCACATCGCCACCGAGGGGCCGATCGGCCACGCGGCGCGCCGGGCCTGCCTCGCCAGGGGGCGCCCCTTCACCACGAGTTATCACACGCGCTTCCCCGAATATCTCGCGGCCCGCGCGCCCGTGCCGGAACGATGGAGCTACGCCTGGCTGCGCCGCTTCCACGCGGCGGCGAGCGGCACCATGGTGAGCACGGCCTCGCTCGAGCGCGAGCTCGCCGGCCGCGGTTTCTCGAACCTGATGACCTGGACCCGCGGGGTCGATACCGAGCTGTTCCGACCGCAGGAGAGCGACGCCCTGGCCGGCATACCCGGCCCGATCTTCCTGTTCGTCGGGCGGCTCGCGGTCGAAAAGAACATCTCCGCGTTCCTTGGGCTCGATCTGCCGGGCACCAAGGTCGTGGTCGGCGACGGACCGGACCGGGCGCGCCTGCAGGGGCTTCATCCGGAGGCGCGCTTCCTCGGCACCAGGACCGGCGAAGAGCTGGCCAGGATCTACGCGGCCGCGGACGTCTTCGTGTTCCCGAGCCTCACCGACACCTTCGGCATTGTGCTGCTGGAGGCCTTGGCCTGCGGCCTGCCGGTGGCCGCCTTCCCGGTGACCGGCCCGCTCGACGTGCTCTCGGGAACCGGCGCGGGCGTGCTCGACAACGACCTGCGCACGGCGGCGCTCGCTTGCCTGGACATCCCGCGCGAGCGCTGCCGCGCGGAGGCGCTCCGACACACATGGGCCGAGAGCGCGCGTCAGTTCTACGGGAACATCGAGACCGCCCACGGGGTGGGGCCGATGCGCGCGGCGCGGCGCGGCCGGCCCTCGGCGAGGCTCGTCGAACTCGGGTGACGCGCCGGCCCCGGGATGCGAGAAGCCGTCTCCCGCCTTCTCCTGCTCCTGGCCAGATGCCTCCGTTCGATCCCGCACAGGTTGCCCAGTATCCCGCCGCGATCGGCTGCGACGAGGTCGGTCGCGGCGCCTTGTGCGGCCCGGTCATGGTCGCGGCGGTCTGGTTCAATCCGCTCCTGTTCCCGCCGCACCTGCTCGCCCGGCTCGACGACAGCAAGCGCCTCGATCGGGCGACGCGCGAGCTGTTGAGTCCGCTGATCCGCGCTCATGCCCGGGTCGCCCTCGCCGCCGCCTCGTGCGGGCTCGTCGACCGCATCAACGTGCGTGCCGCGACCCTCGACGCCATGCGCCGGGCCGTGACGCGGCTCGGTGTGGAGGCGCCGGTTCTGGTCGATGGGCGCGACGTGGTGCCGGGGCTCACGCTGCCCTGTCGCGCGGTGGTGGGCGGCGACCGGCTGGTGCCACAGGTCGCCGCCGCCTCGATCGTCGCCAAGGCCTGCCGGGACGCGCTGATGCGGCGTCTGGCGCTTCGCCACCCGGCCTATGCCTGGGAGCGCAATGCCGGCTACGGCACCGCGGCCCATCTCGCCGGCCTGACCGCGCAGGGGCGAAGCCCACATCACCGCGTGAGCTTCACCAGCCGGTTCTGAGGGCCATAGCCTCGTTCGGCGCTTTGTACGCACCCTGCACGTCCGAGACGGGTGGATCTCTACCCATCCGCTCTCGGGATGGCGGGTCGGAAACGCTGACGTCCAACGCGTCACGGAAGCTGACCGAAACCGAAGCGTCCGGTCACAGGCTGGAAGCCCAAGATGCGGACGCTCCCGCTTGCGCATCAGAACGACAGCTTCATCCCGCCGATGAAGTTGCGCGGTGCCCCTGCGAAGACCGAGCCCGTCGTGTTGGCGAGGACGTTCGCGCCGTTCTGCAGGCCCGTCGCGCCGCTGATCGTGTCGGCGAGGTTCTGGGCCGATGCGATATAGGTTCTGTCGAAGATGTTTCGGACTTCGAAGAACAGGTTCAACCGCTTGGCGTAGCCGGTCAGTTCGGTCGTGTAGTGCAGGTTGAGGTTGACGATGGCGTAGCCCGGCGCCCGCAGCAGGTTGGCGTTGTCGAGGTAGAAGCCGTCTTGGAACACCGTCTCGACATAGCCGCCGAGCCCCGCCAGGGGCCCCGTCGGCTGGTCGTAGCCGATCCGGGCGAGGAGCTGGTTGGCGGGAACGCCGGGAATGTGGTTGCCGGCGCGGTCGAAGCGGCGCGTCAGGCCGCCGGCGCTGAGCTGCTCGGTGTAGTTCGTGTAGACTTGGTCGTCGAAGGTGTAGGCGGCGGTGGCCCGCCAGCCCGGCGCGAAGGCCCAGTCGGCGCCCAGCTCGATGCCGCGATGCTCCGAGGCCGGTGCGTTGAAGGTGTAGCTGAGCAGGCCGGCGCCCGGTGACTGCGTGACCAGCTCGTTGCGGAAGAACTCGTAGAATCCGGTGAGGCTGAACTTCACACCCGGAAGCGGCGTCCAGTCGGTGCCGAGGTCGAAGCCGAGATTCTCCTGCGTCTGCAGCCCCGAATTGTTGCCGGGCACGCCGGCCGAGGTCACCGCGAGGTTCGAGACCGAGGGCGTGGCGTAGCCCGCCGCGACGCGGCCGCGAAACTGCCAGGCCTCGTCGAGCCGGTAGAGCAGCGACAGCTCCGGCGCCACGTTCAGGAAGCTGCGGTCGATGGTGGCGCGGGTGGAGGTGATGCCGCCGACCGTCGGGTAGGCGTAGGTGATGTTGCGGCCGGTGATGGTGGTGTTCTCGGCGCTGATGCCGGCCACCGCCGTCCATTGGTCGGAGAGCTGCAGCTCGAGGCGGGCGCGGCCGCCGAAATTGGACTGGGTCGCGTCGAGATCGGCCGTGAGCGCGCCGAGTCGCGGCCCGAAATAGGGCATCCGGTTATAGGTCAGCTGGTGGCTGTCCAGCGTGTTGAAGGCCAGCGCGACGTAGCCGGTCGCCGGCAGGCCGAAGAGATCGCCGCGCCGGGTCACGTCGGTGAGGAAGTTCAGCCCCGGAAAGTCGCCGCGCGACGAGCTCGTATAGAACGGCTGGTTGATGCTGCGGTCGTCGAAGACGAGCTGCGTGCGCCAGGTCGTGAAGGCATCGAAATCGTGCTCCCAGCGGCCGCCGATGATGGTGCGGCGGTCTCCGCGCATGAAGGCGCCTTCGGTGGCGGTCACCGGCACCGTGGCGCCGTTGCGGCCGTTCAGGAGCAGGTTGAAGGTCGTGCAGCCGGGTGCGGCCGTCGCCGCCGTGAGGCAGCCGCGCTGGAAGGGGTTGATCGCGAACTGGTTCAGCGAGGAGCGCGCCGGCAGCAGCGTGAAGACCTCGTTGTTGATGATCTTCAGCGTGAAGCGGTCCTCGGGCTCCGGCGTGTAGGTGCCGAGGAAATTGATCGTCTGCGTGTTGAAGGAATTGTGCTCGATGAAGCCGTTGCCGCGGGTGTCGCTGGTGAAGAGGCTGTATTCGAACGGTCCGCTGACGCCGCCGAAGGCCGCGTAGTTGTTGAGATAGCCGTTGCTGCCGGCATCGGAGCCGATCTCGACGCCGTTGATCTCGGAGCCGCGGCGCGTGACGAAGTTCAGGGCGCCGCCGGTGGCGAAGTTGCCGAAATAGGCCGATTGCGGCCCCCGGAAGACGTCGATGCGCGAATAGGCGCGCGGGTCGACGAGGTCGAAGCGCGAGGCGCCATCCGCCTGGGTGACCGGGAAGCCGTCCTCCAGCACGACCATGTTGCGCGACACGCCGGTGGCGCGGGCGTTGTTGCCGCGGATCGAGACCACGACGTCACGCGGGCCGTTGCCCTGGCGCACGGTCACGCCGGGGCTGTTGCGCAGGATGTCGGCGACGGTGGTCGCCGGGCGATTGTCGATGACGCCCTCGCGCCCGACGCTGGTGACGATCTCGCCGACCGGACGGTCGAGCGGCGTCGGCGCGGCGGCCTGGTTGGCGGGCGGCGGCGGGCTTGCCGCGCCGGCCCCGCCGCCCTCGGCGACGACGGAGATCTCTTCCAGGTTGGTGCTCTGCGCCTGCGCCGTCGCGATTGCGAAGGGGCTGGCCGCGAGCAGCAGGGCGAGCGTGCGGCCTCGCGAGAGGCGGCGGAGGGGGGATGGCATCGAAATCGGCTCGTCTGATCGAAGGTGACGCCGGGCAGCTTCACGGCGTGAGGACAGGGTGAGATCGCGATCAGGCGAGGGAGGGCGGCCCGCGGGCTTGCGGCAGGGTTTTCGAGATGGCGTGGCCGCGAGCGGGTGGCGGCATCGGCCAGGAGACGACCAGCCAGCGCAGGGTGCGCGCAATGACGGGAAGGCTCGGCAGGGTCGGCGTCGCGACACCCGCCGAGCACAGCCCGCAATGGCTGCATCCCGGCATGCTCGGCTGCGGGGTCGCCACGCCGCTGACATCGTCGCCGGGAGCCAGCGTATGGCCGCAGATCGTCAGGTCGAGCGTCGGGCCGGCCGAGGCGAGATCCCAATGCAGGGCGAGGGCCGGCGCGAGCGTCTGGACCCAGAGCGCAAGCAGCAGCAGGGCGGCGCCGAGCAGCCGAGATCCGGTCCAATGAGGTCGGGACGACACGGGAGCCTTGCCCGTTCGCGCTTTGATCAGCCCGCCATCCGCGTTCGGGCGAACTGAAAGCCCATGTCGATCAGGAGCATGCTCAGGATCACGAGGCCGGTCAGCGGGAACAGCGCGCCGAGCACGACCACGATCAGGCTGACGCCGGCCACCACCCGCTGGTCGCGCGGCCAGGGCGGCGTGCCGAGGCGGCCGGCGGGGCGGCGCTTCCACCACATCACGCCGGCCGTGACGGCGAGCAGGATCGTGGCGAGGCAGAAGGCCAGCATGGCGAGCTGGTTGGCGAGGCCGAAATGCTCGCCCTTATGGATGCCGATCCCGTATTGCACGGCCCGCGCGACGCCGCCGAGATCGCCGAAATGCACGTCGACCAGCGGCTTGCCCGTGTACTGGTCGAGGGAGACCATGCGCTGTTGGCCGACATCCTTCGGATAGGCCGCCGCCGCGAAGACGCCGGTCGGGCCGGTGGGCAGGGAGAGTTCGTAGCCGCGCGGCATGCCGAGCTGGGACAGGATCGCCGCGGCCCGATCGGTGCCGATGCCGCCGGCCGAGACCGGGGCTGATTTCGGAACCGGCGCGTCCTGCATCGCCCAACCGGCCGTTTCCAGCACCTGCCCCATCGGCACGGTGGAGACGGGCTTGCCCGCCCAGAGCGCGCGAGGCTGGCCGAGGCCTGCCTCGTTCGACCAGACGCGGAACTGCTGGCCCCACCAGATCGACCAGGGCAGGCCGGTCGTGGCCAGGAACAGGATGCCGAGGCCGGCGACGAGGCCGGTCACGGCATGGAAATCCCGCCACCAGACCCGCTTGCTCGGGCTTTCGCGCACTGAGACGACGCCTCCGGTCTGGCCGCGTGGCCACCACAGATAGGTGCCGGTGACCACGAGGATGATGGTGAAGCCCGCCACCACCTCGATCACACCGTTCGCGTTCGGCCCGAAATAGGCGAGGCTGTGCAGGTGCCTCAGCACCATCATGAACTCGCCGTCGCGATCGACCCGGTCGAGCACGTCGCCGTTATAGGGGTTGAGATAGACGAGGGTCTTGCGACCGCCCTCCTGCATCGTGACGATCGCCGAGGCGTCGGGCGCAGCCGGATCCGTGTAGGAGAGCGGCCGCCCGTTCGGCACCGCCTCGGAGGCGTTGAAGATCAGGCGGTCGGGACTGAGCGGCGCCTTCGCCTGCACCGCCACGACGTTCCGGTAGGCGAAGACGGTGCCGTTGATCTCGTCCTTGAACAGGTAGAGCGAGCCGGTGACCGAGAGCCCGATCAGGAAGGGCAGGCAGAGCAGCCCGGCATAGAAATGCCAGCGCCAGACGGCGCGATAGGCCGCCGCCTGCCACGAGGAGCGGATGCGCGGCAGGGCTGCGAGCGCAGCGTCGCCGGTGACGGTATGGGACATGGAAAATGGGGTCCGGGCCTGGAGCGATCGGAGGACTGATCGATCAGGCGGCCGGCGGACCCCTTGGATTCGTGGTGGGATCGGGCGGCGCGCGCGGCATGACCGCGTCGGAGGGCTGCCAGGCGAGCCGGACGGCCTCCCGCGAGGGCCAAGCGACCGCAATGGCGACGGACGGTGCGGGCACGAGCGGAGTGTGCGAGGCCGCCATCGGCAGACAGCAATCATGCTGGCGGCAGGGCACGGAATGGTCGTCGGACGGGCCATTGGCCGGGCCCTGTTCGGCGCAGATCACGCTGGCCGGATCCGCCAGCGACGCGACCGGCTGCAAGGCGCCGAGGAAGGCCTGCAGGAACAGCGCATAGAGCGCGGCCACGGCAATGACCGCGCGGCCGTGAGCCGATCGGTACGAAGGCCTGCGCATAATTCGACTAAAAGCTGCTGGTGGAACGAGCGTCAATGCGGCAGGGACAGCATTCCAAGGGCCGCCGGCGCGCGTTGCTGCGGCGCCACTCCTTCTCTGGAGGGAATCCGCGGTCACCTGACCACCGGTCATCGACAGAGATCGCCCGCCTTCGGGAAGTGTGGACGCTAACCTCGCGCGGCCGCAACGGGTGCCTCGTTGCCGGAGGGCCGCCCGTATGGAGATCCGGTTGCGGGACCAGCTCGACCGTCCTCATGCGGCGAGGTTGGGTCGGAATGCGACGCTACCCAGCGCCAAATGTCGACACTAGAGAAGGCTGAGCTGGTCCCCTGGCCGTTCGGGCCGGCGAAAGAGGTCGGTGCGCTGCCGAAGTTTTTCCTCCGGGTAGCCGAGGCGCGTCTTGGCGATGCGGAAGCGGCGCCGGATCAGGTCGGCGTAGGGCCCCTCCCCGATCAGCCGCGTGCCCCAGGCCGAATCGTAGCTCTTGCCGCGGCGGGCCTGCCCGAGCAGCGAGAACACGTGATCCCGTCGGCCGGGATAATGCTCGGAGAACCAATCCCCGACGAGGCCGTCGAGCTCGTGCGGCAGGCGAAGCAGAACGTAGTTGGCCTCGCTGGCACCGGCCTCCCGCGCGGCTTTCAGGATGGCCTCGATTTCGTGGTCGTTGAGGGAGGGGATGATGGGGGCGACGATCACCATCACCGGCACGCCCGCCTCCGCCAGGCCCCGGATCGCCGCGAGGCGCTTCTGCGGGTGCGGTGCGCGCGGCTCCATGCGGCGGGCGAGGCCGGGATCGAGGGTGGTCACCGAGATCGCGACCTTGACGAGATCCTCTTCCGCCAGCGCAGAGAGGATGTCGCGGTCGCG
The DNA here is from genome assembly GCF_021352225.1 of Methylobacterium sp. C25. Lineage (GTDB taxonomy): Bacteria > Pseudomonadota > Alphaproteobacteria > Rhizobiales > Beijerinckiaceae > Methylobacterium. Next base: position 54,558 of record NZ_JAAUVI010000016.1, read on the forward strand.
CAGGACGAGCCCGGATTTGGTCACGATCCCGACCGGATGACGAAAGCGGGCGAGCACCTCCAGCACGCCACGGGTCAGGCGATGCTCGCGCTCGATCGGCTGGTACGGATCGGTCGCGGTGCCGAGCGCAACGGTGCGCGGGACATAGCCGGGCCGCGAGAGATCCTTCTCCAACGCGGCCGCGGCGTTCGTCTTGGCGAACAGTCTCGTCTCGAAATCGAGGCCCGGCGAGAGTCCGACATAGGCATGATTGGGCCGCGCAAAGCAGTAGACGCAGCCATGCTCACAACCGCGATAGGGATTGATCGACCGGTCGAAACCGATGTCGGGCGAGGTGTTGTAGGTGAGCAGCGTTCGCGCGACTTCCGTTGCCACGGAGGTGCGCAGCGAATCCGGCGCCGCATCATGCTCTGGGTCAGCATGCGGAACATGTTCGCGCTGCGCGCCCCAGCCGTCGTCGAAATCCTCTCGGAACGCCGCCTCGAAGCGGCCGGTGGGATTCGCTGTCGCTCCGCGACCGCTCCGCGTTTCGGGGCGCGGGCGTGCACCAGCGATGCGGCGTGCTGTCTCCTTCGGATCGGGTTTGGACGAGGCCATGGCGGACGGGTCGCAATGCAGGACAACTAGAACATAAAGTGAACATGCCTGTCCGTCGATGCACATATTGCGGGCATCGCGTTCAATCGCGGGGGATTTTGTCTGCGATCGCGGTCAACTGCTTGGCGCATCGTGAAAATGCGTTATGGGCGCCGGATGATCTCGGCCCTGATTCACGTGCCTCGGCCCGCCGATCCAGAGGCTGTCGAGCGGCTCGCCGATACGCTGAGCGCTTTGGTCGAGGGCGTGGCGGCAGGGCTCGTCGCCGATGCCGTGATCGTCTCGGCGCAGGCCTTCAGCGGATTGGAAATCATCGCCGACGGCTCCGGCGCCGCGCTCGTCGTCAGCGGATCGGAGAACCCATGGCAAGCCGCCGCGCGGGCCGCGCGACGCGACTGGCTGCTCTGCCTGGAAGCGGGCGATCTGCCGCGCGAGGGCTGGATCCGCAGCGTAGACAGGTTCGTCGGGACAGCCCGTCCGGACATAGTGCTCGGCCGGCTGCATCGCTCTCACGCAGCGCTCGGCGACCGGCTCGGCGCGCTCGTCGACACGCTCATCAACAGGGCGACGACAAGGCCCGGCGATCTGGTCCGCCGCGCGAGCTTGCTCGGCGCTCCGCCCCCTTCCCCGCGTCAGCGGCCAAAGGCGTTGTCGGCTTGGGTCGATCGTGCCTGACAGCTCAGCATGGCGCAGCCGCCTGGCGACATGGACAGGCACCCGACTCCGCCTCATGATCCCGGTTACCGAAACGGTCGATGATCCGGCCAATGCAACGCCTGCCCTACTCCTACCGAGACGACCCAAATGTCCCAGCCTTCCGCAACGACCTGCCGATTGTCGTCTACGACGGAGTCTGCGGGCTTTGCTCCGGGATGGTGCGCTTCACATTATGGATCGATGGGTCACGCGAGCGCCATCGCTTCGTCGCAGCCCAGTCTCCAATCGGCGAGGCGCTCTTTCGGCACTACGGCTTGCGTTACGACAACTACGAAACGGTCCTCGTCATCAGCGGCGGCCGCTGCCTTCAGAAGTCGGAAGCTGTCCTCTCTCTGCTCGAGAGCCTCGGGCCGCCCTGGTCGTGGATCGGGCGCATCGGCGCACTAGTTGCCCACGCCGCTGCGCAACGCCGCCTACGAGTTCATTGCCAAGAACCGCTACCGGATCTGGGGCCGCGCAGACGCATGCCGGCGACCACCCCCGGGTGCCGAGGCGAGGTTTCTCGGATGATCGATCGGCTCTGCGACGCAGCCGCGCCCAGCCCTTTCGATCGAGACGCAGCGTGATCTAGGCGCCTGCTCCGTCTGGGCGCTCCTCACGAGCCAATCTCAGCAGATTTTGTCCGTAGTTCGTTTTGGCGAAGAGCTCACCGCGGGCGATGAGCTGGTCTCGGGTGATGAATCCTTGGAGGTAGGCGATCTCTTCGAGGCAGGCGACCTGCAGTCCCTGACGGTTCTGCAGGGTGCGCACGAACTCCGAGGCCTCCAGCAGACTGTCATGCGTGCCGGTGTCGAGCCAGGCATAGCCGCGGCTCATCTTCTCGACGTGGAGCTGACCGCGATCGAGGTAGGTCTGATTGACGCTCGTGATCTCCAACTCGCCCCGCGCGGAGGGTTTCACCTGCGCCGCGATGTCGAGCACCTGGTTGTCGTAGAAGTAAAGGCCGGTTACCGCCCATGGGGATTCCGGCTGCTGCGGCTTCTCGACGATGCGGCGCGGCCGGCCCTCTTTGTCCAGGCTGACCACGCCGTAGGCTTCCGGGTGGTCGACATGGTACGCGAACACTGTCGCGCCTTCCGTCCGCTGGACCGAGCGACGCAACAACTCACTCATGCCGTTGCCGAAAAACAGGTTGTCGCCGAGCACCAGGGCGACCGGGTCGTTAGCCACGAACTCGCGGCCGATGATGAAGGCTTGGGCGAGCCCTTCCGGCTGTGGCTGGACCGCGTAGCTGAAGCTCAGGCCGAACTGCTCGCCGAAGCCCAGCAGGCGCTGATAGTTGCCGAGATGCTCGGGGCTGGAGATGACCAGGATCTCGCGGATGCCGGCGAGCATCAGCACCGAGATCGGATAGTAGATCATCGGTTTGTCGTAGACCGGCAGCAGCTGTTTGTTGATGGCGAGCGTCGCCGGATGCAGCCGCGTGCCGGAGCCGCCAGCGAGTACGATGCCCTTCATGGGATGGCCTTTTCGATTGCTTTGCGCGGTCCGACGAGCCGGTCGAGGATGTCCTCGAGCGCTTCTTGCCAGGGCCGCGGCGTGAGGCCGAAGGCGGCCGTCAGGCTTGCGGTCGATAGTTGAGAGTTGGCGGGGCGCCGTGCCGGAGTCCGGTAGGCGCTGGTCGGGATGCCCTCGACCGGGATCGCGCGCCCGCCGCGCTGGGCATTGCCGGCGACGATGGCTTGCGCGAAGCCGTGCCAGGTCGTGGCGCCCGCATTGACGCAGTGGAAAGTGCCGGTCGGGGCCTGCGCGTCTGCGACAAGCCGCAAGGCGATCGTGGCCAGTGCCGCAGCGAGATCGGCGGCGGAGGTGGGGCAGCCGTGCTGGTCATCGACGACCGTGAGTGTGTCGCGCTCGGCGGCGAGCCGCAGCATGGTCTTCACGAAGTTGCCCCTGTGCGGGCTGACCACCCAGGCGGTGCGGACGATGGCATGGCGCGGATTGCCGGTGCGTACCGCCATCTCTCCGGCCGCCTTGCTCGCTCCGTAGACGCTGGTGGGGCCGATCGGTGTATTCGGCTCATAGGCGTCCGTGTCTGAGCCGTCGAAGACGTAGTCCGTCGAAACATGTACCAGCGGGATTTTCTTGCGAGCCGTTTCGGCGGCGAGAATGGCCGGAGCCAGCGCGTTGAGCCGCCAGGCGGCCGCAACGTCGCTCTCGGCCTTGTCGACGGCCGTGTAGGCGGCCGTGTTGATCACCGCAGCCCAGTCACGCTCACTGATGATCTGGGCGACAGCAGCCTCATCGGTGATATCGAGCGCCTCGCGGCTCGGCGCCTGGGCGTGCACGCCCTTCGGCCAGGGATAGGCTTGAAGCTCCGTCCCGACTTGGCCCGCTCCGCCGAGGATGAGGATGTCCATCGGGAGGACGCTCACGCCTGCCTGGCCGGCGCCAGTCCGAGGCGCTCGCCCGTATAGCGGCCCGCGCGGATCGGCTGCCACCAGCTCTCATTCTCGAGATACCAGCGCACCGTCTCTTCCAGCGCCGCCTCGAAGACCTTCTCGGGCCGCCAACCGAGTTCGGCTTCAGCCTTGCTGCAGTCGATGGCGTAGCGCCGGTCGTGGCCGGGCCGGTCCGTCACGAAGTTGATGAGTTCTTCGTGCGGAGCGTTTTGCGGCCGGAGGTGGTCGAAGGCGGCGCAGAGCCCCTTCACGACACCGAGATTGTTCCTCACCGAGCGGCCGCCGAGCAGGTAGGTCTCGCCGACCCGCCCGCGCTCCAGCACGGCGACGAGCCCTCTGGCGTGATCCTCGACATGGATCCAATCGCGCTCGTTGAGGCCATCGCCATAGACCGGCAGGCTCTTCCCCTCCAGCGCGTTGAGGATCATCAGCGGGATCAGCTTCTCCGGGAAATGGCGTGGCCCGTAATTGTTCGAGCAGTTGGTCACCAGCACCGGCAGGCCGTAGGTCTCGTGCCAGGCCCGCGCCAGATGGTCGGAAGCGGCCTTCGAGGCCGAATAGGGCGATCGCGGATCATAGCGGCTCTCCTCCGTGAAGAAGGCGCCCTCCGGCAGCGAGCCGTAGACCTCGTCGGTGGAGACATGGAGGAAGCGAAACGCCTTCCGCTGCGCCTCGGACAGCGTCTCCCAGTATGTACGAGCGCCGTCGAGCATGACCTGTGTGCCGACCACGTTGGTGCGCACGAACGCCCCCGGATCGGTGATCGAGCGATCGACGTGGCTCTCGGCAGCCAGATGCATCACTGCATCCGGCGCGAACTTGGCGAAGAGGGCGTGGATGCGGGCCGGATCGCAGATATCGGCCTGCACCAGCCGGTGCCGCGCATCGCCCTCCAGGGGAGCCAGCGAGATCGGATTGGCTGCGTAGGTCAGCGCATCGAGCGTGAGCACCTCGTGGCCGAGGTCCTGCACGAGATGCAGGACGAGCGCCGAGCCGATGAAGCCGCAGCCGCCGGTCACGATGATGCGCATGACAATACTCTCCGTCAGCCGCCTGGGCGATCCTACAGTCAGAACAGCTCTGGCGCCTCGGCGAGCCGGGGGGCGGCCTTGTCCTTAGCCGAAAGGATTGCCTCGGCCTCACTCACCGGCCAGTCGATCCCGATCTCGGGATCGTTCCAGACGATGTTACGGTCGTTCGCCGGGCTGTAATAGGCGTCGACCTTGTAGGCGACCATGGTGTTCGGCTCCAGGGTGCAGAAGCCGTGGGCGAAGCCGTGCGGTATGAAGAGCTGCTCACCATTCTCCGCATCGAGCCGCACAGCGACGTACTTCCCGAAGGTCGACGAACCGCGTCGGATATCGACCGCCACATCGAGGATCGCCCCGGCCAGCACCCGCACGAGCTTGGCCTGTGCGGCAGGCGGGGTCTGAAAATGCAGGCCCCGCAGCGTCCCGACCGGCGCAGAGAACGACTGATTATCCTGCACGAACACGTTGGCGATGCCGCGCTCGGCCAGCTGGTCCATCCGGAACACCTCCGAGAACCAGCCACGCTCGTCGCCATGCCGCTTCGGGATCACCCGCTTGACCTCGGGGATCTCGGTCTCAATCACTCGCATCGTCGCCCCCGAAAAATGGATCGTTCCTTGGCCGCGCGTTCAAGGGTGTGGGGGATGCCGAGTCAAGCAGGCCTCGCACCCCTTACCGCGCAAACTCCACCGCAAAGGCCAACTCAGTAAACCCCTCCAACGTCAGCAGCTTTGCCGGGGGCGGCGAAAAGGGCGCGGCCGCTTTGGCAGCTTGGAGCGCGCGTCTGTCGAGAGCATCGGAGCCTGAACTCTCCTCGATTGCGGCGCCCTCCAGCATGCCTTCGGAACCAATCCGAATCCGGATCGTCACAGTACCCTCAGGAATGGCTGCGCGTGAATTTCGGGAACTGTTGCCGGGGAGATCCTGGGATGCTTCTTGGCCGGATCGGCTGACCTTCGTCACGACCATCGCTACCCATTGTGCCGGACTCTGCCGTGAGGCTGGCCGTTCCTTCACCTGTAGCGGCGAACCGGCTGCCGCGCTCTCGGGTTCGCCGAGGATCGCTACCGATACGAGACCTGCACAGACCAGTCGCGGCAGCATGGACTCCGGTCCCTGAGAGTGGTGCAGAACAAAAAAGGGCGCCCGTAGGCGCCCTTGGATGTCAAGCGGCCTTGCCGCTCACATCTTTTTCTTCTTCATCGACTTCGACTGCATCTTGCCACCGGACATCTTGCCGCTGGAGCCGCCGCCGGCATCTGCGTTGGATCCGGTCTGCATGGTGCTCTTGCCGCTGGCCGCCGAGGCGCCGGTGGCTCCGAAGCCGAGGGTTCCAAAGGCGAGCGCGGCCGCGAGCGCGAGGGCGAATTTCATTATGCTACTCCCAGTTGTTGAGGCGGTAGATCGTCTTTTTGCCTCGGGACAACAGGTGGATTTCGGCTCGGTTCCTCAAATCACGGAGGCGGCAAACCCTCCGATCCTCAAGCTTTGCTTTCCGGCTTGCCGCGGATAAGCGCTTGCGAGCTTTCAGGGCGCCCCAATTCGTCCTCCCAAAACCAGCGCGCTCGGCCGCGAGACTTGCCCTAGACGCTGATCGTCGCCCCACGACGCAAATGCTCGTCGAGCCGCGGCAGAATCTCGACGAAATTGCAGGGCCGGTGGCGGTAATCGAGCTGTGCGTCGAGGATCCCGTCCCAGGCATCTTTACACGCGCCGGGCGAGCCGGGCAGTACGAAGACGTAGGTTGCCCGCACCACCCCGGCAGTGGCCCGCGATTGCAGGGTCGAGGTGCCGATCTTGTCGTAGGAGATGCGGTGGAAGACGGCCGAGAAACCGTCCATTCTCTTCTCGAAGAGTGGTTCGATCGCTTCGGGGGTGACGTCGCGACCGGTGAAGCCGGTGCCCCCTGTGGTGAGGATCACGTCGATATCCGGATCGCGCGACCAGGCCTCGACCGTCTTGCGGATCGCTGGGATCTCGTCGGGCACGATCGCCCTGGCGGCGAGCTTGTGACCGGCCGTCTCCAGCCGCCCGACAAGCGTATCGCCGGAGCGATCGTCCTCGATCGTGCGCGTGTCGGAGACGGTTAGCACGGCGATGGCGAGCGGGATGAAGGGGCGTTCGAGGGCGGTGTCGTTCATCGATGGCTCGCCTGCAGGGTGAGGTTTCGACGATGATACGACATCCAGCGCCGGCCGGCGCCTGCGATCGTGCATCGACACTCGCCGACGATCCTGCCCTAAGAGTCGCGCTGCACAGGTCGCCCTTCGCTTTGCCGTGACCAATCTCTCTCCGATCAGGCCGCCCTGGCTGTCGCGTTGAGCTTCTGTGCGATCTCAGAGATCAGGGAGACGGCGTTCGCTTCTGGTGCAGGGCAGGACGCGCCGGTTCAGCGCCTCGGCCTCTGTCTAGCGGGCGACCTCCGTCCTTCACTGGCCGAGAAGGGCGAGCGTGAGAACCCAGAAGAGGTTGCGCGTACCCGTGCACCGGCGGACGAGGGCTTCGAGTCCGGTCGTCTGATCGGGGACCTTGGCGAACTCGCCCTTCTTCTGAAGCTCCGCAATCCATGCGCCGATCTCCCGCGGTGACTGGCCCTGCGCGAGACCGGCGGCGAGGGTGATGAGCAGGCGTGCTGCCACGACGATTGGCGCGAGCCGACAGAGGACCCGATAGGGCTGCCGCGTGGCACGATCGCGGAGGACGGAAGCGCGTCGTCGGCGGCCCGAAGACTGTCGTCGGCAGCCAGTGAAGTTCCACGCTATCGGTCTGACGATCACCAAGACTGCGAAAGCGCGGTGCTATGTTGAACAGGCGAATCGCGCGGGGCGCTGGTGGTTCGGAGGTTGGGCTTATGGACTCCATTTCGCCCGGTGCGATCGTCGGTGCCGGCGTTGTCCTCGGCCTGCTCGCCGCTCGCTGGATCTTCGCCTGGGGCGCCGTTTTGCGGTGGCTCCGCGTCCTCTGGGTCTGCCGCATTCCCGCGCTCAGCGCTGGTCTCGGTCTTCTGCTGTTCTGGCAGGCCGAGCCGGCGCGCGACCTCTTCATGGAGTCGCAGCTCTACACGTCGTACTGGATCAGCTTCTTCTGGCTGGCACTCCTCTGGGCGGTCAGCGTGCATTTCAGCGCGCGCAAGGCGTTGGAGCAGCAGGCTTGGGCGGCTCCCGGTGAGCCCTTGCCGTTGGAGCCGCATCGTCTCGGCGATCTGCGGCTCTGCTACCGGCCTGCCGCGACCTGGATTCCGCGCCTGCTGGGGTTGCTCTGCCTTGCCGGGATTGGGCTCGGGATCTGGGGTGCCCATGATGACGTCGCGCCGATCCAGAAAGCGTTCCTGTTCGACGATTCGACGAAGCTCTTCTGGGGAGTCGGCATCGTCTGCCTGCTCTATCTCCTCTACGTAGTATTTCGCGGCTGGGTCGTGAGCCCCCGCGAGCGGCGCGAACCGTTCTGGTCCTACCTCGCCGATCAGCTCACCGGGCGCACGACGACGCTGCTGACCGAACCGAGGGCCTTCTGGTTTCTCGATCTCGCCACGGCGCGGGGCCGTGCTGCGCGCGCCGTCCAGAACCAGGGCCCTATCCCCTGGGACGTCGCGGCTTTGCTGCTGCTGCTGGCCCAGGCGGCTTGCTGGATCACAGCGATCATCGTGCCCTTGAGCCTGGCGGAGCAGGTCTCGCGGGCGCCCTTCGTCGTGCTGATGCTTGGCCTGCCCGTCTCGCTCCTCGCATTCCTTTCCTCGCTGTCCCACCAGTGGCGGGTGCCTGTCGTCGGGCTGACGCTGCTCGGCCTCGTGATCCTCACCGGACTGCAGGAGCGCTTCCACGATTTGCGGACCGTTAAGACGCCCGACGATTGGCGCCGGCTGACGCTGGCCGAGGCTGTCGCGGGCTGGAAGGCCGCCAATTGCTCCGGAGATGCAAAGGCGTCCTGCCCTGCCCGCCCGGTCATCGTCGCGAGCGCAGGCGGAGCAAGCCGCGCGGCCTTCTTCACGGCCACCGTGGTGGGCGATATCATCGACCGGGAGCCCTCGTTTCGGAACCGGCTCTTCGCTTTTTCGGGCGTGTCGGGCGGTGCGGTCGGCTCCGCCATGATTCGCAGCGCGATGACCGAGGCCTCGTCCGAGGCGGGGCCGCCCTGCGATAGGCTCGATTCCCTCTGGTTCGGGCCGGCCGAGAATTACGGCCATTCGCCCGGCCAGCAGCCGATTGGCTGGAAGGCCTGTCTGCAAACCCTGCTCGCCGGCGATTTCCTGTCACCGGCCTTCATCGGGCTGGCCTTCCGCGACTTGTTTGGCTTCCTGGTCGACGAGGATCGCGCCGTACTGCTCGAACGCGCCTTCGAGCGCCGCTACGATCGGCTCGTGCCGAGGAAGCCCGGTGCCGAGCGTTTCGGTCTGGCGCGCCTCGTCGGTGAGGGCCCAACGGCGCAGGCCGGCTGGGCGCCGCGGCTTCTCCAGAACACCACCTCAGTGGATGACGGCCGGCGGCTGGTCATCACGGATTTGCAGCCGGATCTCTGCGATGGCGGCAGGCAGGGACGCGTTCTGCCACTGGCCTACGACCTGTTCGAGACGATGGCGCATGCCACAGGCGATTGCGCGTCGGGGCAGCCCCGAGCAGGGCGGACCCTGCGCCTGTCGAGTGCCGCCGCGGCGAGCGCACGCTTCCCGGTGGTCTCGCCCCAGGCGGGCTTGCGCGGCGATGACGGGACCCTGCGCGCGATGCTGGTCGACGGCGGCTATTTCGAGAATGACGGTATCACCACAGCCCGCGAACTCGCCAAGGCGCTTGATGGATTTGGCTTGAGGGCCGTCATCGTGCCCATCACCAACAACCCCACCACGGCCTCGACCGAGGGGCCGGGCGACCGGCTGCCGGCCCCTCACGATCCGACCTGGTACGACGTCTTCACCGCACCGCTCGCCGCACTTGTCGGCACGCGCAACGGCCATGCGGTGGAGGCCTCCCACAAGGCGGAGGATGCCGGCCTGCAGGTGATCCGCTTCCAGGTCTATGACCGCGTGCCGATGCTCCGGCCGGGCCAGGGCTGCAGATTCGACGGCGAGCCCGGCACCATCGACACCTCCGGCAAGCCGATGAAGGATCTGTCCATGAGCTGGTGGCTCTCCGGCGCCGTGCAGGGCTATCTCGACCGGCAACTCTGCCACCCCGAGAACAAGAAGAGCTACGAGGCGCTGAAAGCCGCGCTCACGGGGCCCTAATCGCCGTCACGCCCGCCCGGTGCCGGCCGCGATCTGCTCGATGAAGCGCAGGCCATCCCAGAGCTCGACGTCGCACTGCCAAGCGAGCGCGGCGGCCAGAGACAGGGCCTCGGCATCGGTCTGGGCGAAGAGAACCTCGGTGCGCAGTACCTTCTTCTCGGCATCGAGGACCAGGGCGCGGTAGGCCGGCTTCTGCGGCTTCAAGGCCGTCGAAGCGCGGCGGATCGGGTCGTGCACCGACATCAGGCGACCTCACCTTCGGCCGGCTCTGGCGTTACTTCTGCGCGCAACTGCTGCTCGGCGAGCAGCCAGAACCGCATTTCGAGGCCCGGTGGACAGTGGTTGCGCTCCCACAATTCGTAGGCACGCTGCCGGATCCGCTCAGCCGGGATCCGCCCCTCCCCGCCTCCGATCGCAACCCCGTTGTCCTTCGCCCGCGTCATTCGCATTCACCGCAACGGCGCGCCGTCGGCGCGCGTTGTCGGCTGCGTTAGCCGGATGGCGGCTTGGCTGCGCGAACATAGGTTCGCGAAGCGGCTGGCCGATTGCGGCAGGCTGGAGCTGTTGCGCTGAAGGGAGGCCGGGTTGCCGCGATACTTTTTCGATGTCGCCGACGGAGACCGTCACGTACGCGACGAGGAGGGCCTGGAACTGCCCGATGGCGAGAGCGCGCGCCGCGAGGCGATCTGCTCGCTGCTCGACATCGCCCGCGATGAACTTCCAGACGGTGATCATCGCAGCTTCGTCATCACGGTCCGCGATGGCGACGAGACCTCCCTGCTCTCGGCCCGCCTCGCGCTCGATGCCAAGTGGCTGGCGCAGGCCGGCTAAGCGGAGGCACGCTGTGTCCGATCGCGACCACTTGAGCCGGCTGACGCGCCGCCTGCAGACCAATACCGAACTCAACCAGGCGGAGATCGATCGTCTCGAGTCGCTGCCGCTGCAGATCAAGACGCTCACCCGCTTTCAGGACGTCGTCCAGGAGGGCGAGCATCCGACGCAGTCCTGCGTGGTCCTGCGCGGCTGGCTTTTTCGCTACCGCATCCTGGAGAGCGGCCGCCGACAGATCCTGTCGTTTCACGTCGCCGGCGAGATGCCGGACCTGCACAGCATCTATCTTGAGGTGATGGACCACTCCCTGGCTGCGCTGACGCCGTGCGAGGTCGCACTCGTCCCGCACCGCCCCTTGCAGGATCTCGTCGCCGATCATCCGCGCATCGGTGCCGTGCTCTGGCGGGATACGCTGATCGATGCCGGCATCTTCCGTGAGTGGATGGTGGGGATCGGGCGGCGCTCCGCCTTTGAGCGCCTCTCCCATCTGATCTGCGAGATGTATCTGCGCCTGGCGCGCGTCGGCCTCGCCCGCGACCACAGCCTCGAATGGCCGGTGACGCGCTCGGATCTCGGGGATGCCACCGGCATGACCTCGGTCCACGTCACACGGATGCTCGGCGAACTCCGGCGCGCCCGTCTCATCACCCTCCAGGGTTCGATCCTGACGATTCTCGACTGGGACCGGCTCGTCGAGGCGGCCGGGTTTGATGCGAGTTATCTGCACCTGCGCCCGACGTCCTGAGGCAGTCGCAGGGCGGACATTCCTTGCCTTCGAGGGCCTTGGGGACTAGCGATCGCGGCAATCCCGAAGGAGCCGTATCGCGTCATGATCCCCCGTTATTCCCGCCCCGAGATGGCCGCGATCTGGTCGCCGGAGAGCCGGTTCCGGATCTGGTTCGAGATCGAGGCGTACGCGACCTCGGCGCTGGCCGAACTCGGTGTCGTCCCGAAGGAAGCTGCGGATAAGGTCTGGGAGAAGGGCCGGGACGCGGTCTTCGACGTCGCACGGATCGATGAGATCGAGGCGGTGACGAAGCATGACGTCATCGCCTTCCTGACCCACCTTGCCGAGATCGTCGGGCCGGAGGCACGCTTCGTCCACCAGGGTATGACCTCGTCGGACGTGCTCGATACCTGCCTTAACGTGCAGCTGACCAAGGCCGCCGACATCCTCATCGCCGACCTCGACAAGCTTCTGGCCGCGCTGAAGAAGCGCGCCTTCGAGCACAAGATGACCCCGACCATCGGCCGCTCGCACGGAATCCATGCCGAGCCGGTGACCTTCGGGCTGAAGCTCGCCCAGGCCTATGCCGAGTTTTCGCGCAATCGCGAGCGTCTGGTGGCTGCGCGCAGGGAAATCGCCACCTGCGCGATCTCGGGCGCCGTCGGCACCTTCGCCAACATCGACCCGCGGGTCGAGGAATATGTCGCCGAGAAGATGGGGCTCGCGGCCGAGCCGGTCTCGACGCAGGTCATCCCGCGTGATCGCCACGCCATGTTCTTCGCGGTGCTCGGCGTGGTCGCCTCCTCCATGGAGCGCCTCGCCATCGAGGTGCGCCACCTGCAGCGGACCGAGGTGCTGGAAGCGGAAGAGTTCTTCTCCGAGGGGCAGAAGGGTTCGTCCGCCATGCCTCACAAGCGCAACCCAGTGCTCACCGAGAACATCACCGGTCTCGCCCGGATGGTACGCGGCTACGTGACCCCGGCCTTGGAGAACGTGGCTCTCTGGCACGAGCGCGACATCTCGCACTCCTCCGTCGAGCGCATGATCGGCCCCGACGCCACCGTGACCCTGGACTTCGCGCTGGCCCGCATGACCGGTGTGATCGACAAGCTGCTCGTCTATCCTGAGCAGATGCAGAAGAACCTCGACCGTCTCGGCGGCCTGGTCCACTCGCAGCGCGTGCTGCTGGCGCTCACGCAGGGTGGCCTGTCGCGCGAGGATTCCTACCGGCTGGTCCAGCGCAACGCGATGCCGGTCTGGCGCGGCGAGGGCGACTTCCTGACCCTGCTCAAGGCGGATTCAGAAGTGACAGCGGTGCTGAAGCCCGAGCAGATCGAGGAATGCTTCGACCTTGGCTACCACCTCAAGCACGTCGACACGATCTTCCGCAGGGTGTTCGGCGAAGCGTAAGCTTCGCCTCACGCTGACGACGGAGTGAACGTCGCACGGTTCGTGCTTGGGGCCGGGTAAGAGCGAGACGGGACGGCATGACGCGCACCGCTTACGTGAACGGCGAGTACCTCCCTCTGGAGCAGGCCAGCGTCTCGGTTCTGGACCGCGGCTTCCTATTCGCTGACGGGATCTACGAGGTCGCGGCGGTGCTGGGCGGCCGTCTCGTCGACAATGCCGGGCATGTGGCGCGGCTGGAGCGCTCGCTCTCGGAAATCGGCATCAAGAATCCCTACTCGCTCGAAGAATGGGTGCGGATCGAGACCGAGCTCGTCGCGCGCGACGGCCTCGAAGAGGGCCTCGTCTATCTCCAGGTCACGCGCGGTGCCGCCGAGCGCGATTTTTCCTTCCCGAAGGACACGGCGCCCACCGTGGTCGCCTTCACCCAGGCGAAGAAGATCGCGCACAATCCGCTCGCCGAGAGTGGGGCGAAGGTCGTGACCGTGCCGGACATCCGCTGGCAGCGGCGCGACATCAAATCGGTGGCGCTCCTAGCCCAGGTTCTCGCCAAGCAGGCGGCGAGCGAGGCCGGCGCGGCCGAAGCCTTCATGGTCGAGGACGGGTCGATCACAGAGGGATCATCCTCGACGGCTTTCATCGTGACCCGCGACGGTACCATCGTCACGAGGCCCCTCTCGAACGCGCTGCTGCCTGGAATCACGCGGCGCGCGGTGATCGCACTGGCCACCGAGTTCGACCTCAAGCTCGAGGAGCGCCTGTTTTCGGTAGAGGAACTGCACGATGCCGCCGAAGCCTTCTACACCAGCGCCTCGGCCTTCGTGATGCCTGTGGTCTCGGTGGACGGCAGGGCGCTGGGCGACGGCAGGCCCGGTCCGGTCGCGCGGCGCCTGCGCGAGCTCTATTTCGCCTTCGCCGAGGCGCGGGACTGACGCAGCGTCATCACCACGCACAACACCAGGAAGGCCGCGAGCCCCGTCCAAAGGCCGCCCTCGCTCAGCTTGGCCAGAGCGATGCCCCAGGGATCGTCCACGGTCAGTGCTGCGGCCACGATGAGCAGCAGCAGCGGGATGGCACAGAGGATGGCGAGCCAGCGAGGCATTGGATCAGCATAGCACCTCCCGCCGCCGGGTCGAAGCGCCACGGCGCGCATCGGAACGCTGCCCCGCTCCATCCGTTCTCCCGGCAACACTGCATGCCAGATGGGGGAACGTCCCATGCTCAAGCGAATTCCTGCGGCGGTCGCCGCGATAATCCTGACCACGGCTGCCTACGCGCAGGATCCGTCCGTGCCACAGAGGGGCCAGGACAGCGACCCGAAGTTGCCTCCTCCGAGCCAGCAGGTCCCTGAGAAAATTCGGCCCGAAGCGGACGGTTCGAGCGGCCCGACGCTGAGCGACAAGCTCCAGAAGTCGGACGGCGTGATCAAGCCGCCGGGCGGTGTCGATCCCGAGATCAAGACGATCCCGCCAGGCGATTCCGGAAGCTCGATGCCGGTCATCAAGCCGCCAGCCGAGGCGAAGTAATCCCGGGTCCGCCACGTGAATGCGCTGTGTGCACCGCGGGCTTTGCTTGACCTGCCTCGCCTGATCGCCGAAGACGCGCCTTATCCTCGCCCCGGCTACAAGCCGGGGTTTTCGCGCGTGGCGAGACGGTCGAACTCATTGACCGCTGAGTGGCCACGGGAAGCAAGTCGAGACCGGTATGGCCAACGTCGTTGTCGTAGGCGCCCAATGGGGTGACGAGGGCAAGGGAAAGATCGTCGACTGGCTCTCCGAGCAGGCCGACATCGTCGTGCGCTTCCAGGGTGGCCATAACGCTGGCCACACGCTCGTCGTTGGGAACAACGTCTACAAGCTGTCGCTGCTGCCTTCGGGCGTGGTGCGCCCTAAGACGCTGGGCGTGATCGGCAACGGTGTGGTGCTCGACCCCTATGCGCTTGTCGCCGAGATCGAGCGCATCACCGGCCAGGGCGTCGAGGTGTCGCGGGAGAACCTTCGCGTCGCCGACAACGCCACGCTGATCCTTTCGCTCCACCGCGAGCTCGACGCGCTCCGCGAGGACGGCGCCCCCGGCACCAAGATTGGCACGACCAAGCGCGGGATCGGCCCGGCCTACGAGGACAAGGTTGGCCGTCGTGCTATCCGCGTCATGGACCTGTCCGAGCCCGACACGCTCGGGCCGAAAATCGAGCGCCTGCTCGCGCACCACAACGCCCTGCGCCGCGGCTTTGGCCTGCCAGAAATCGCAGAGCAGACCATCCACGACGAGCTGACCGGCATTGCCGACAAGGTGCTGCCCTACCAGGACACCGTCTGGCGCCTGCTCGACGAGGCGCGCCGCGGCGGCAAACGCATCCTGTTCGAGGGCGCGCAAGGCGCACTCCTCGACGTCGACCACGGCACCTATCCCTTCGTGACCTCGTCGAACACCGTAGCCGGCCAGGCCGCTACGGGTTCCGGCCTCGGCCCGGGCGCGGTCGGCTACGTTCTCGGCATCGCGAAGGCCTACACCACCCGCGTTGGCGAAGGCCCCTTCCCGACCGAACTCACCGACGAGATCGGCGAGCGGCTCGGCAAGCGCGGACACGAATTCGGCGTGGTCACGGGCCGTAAGCGGCGCTGTGGCTGGTTCGATGCCTGCCTCGTGCGCCAAACCGTTCGCACATCCGGCATCGATGGCATCGCCCTCACCAAGCTCGATGTGCTCGACGGATTCGAGGAGATCCGGATCTGCACGGGCTACGACATCGACGGCGTGCGCTTCGACCACTTGCCGGCGAGCCAGGGGGCGCAGCAGCGCGCAGTACCGGTGTACGAGACCTTCAAGGGCTGGGACGGCACCACCGGCGGCGCCCGCTCCTGGGCGGACCTGCCGGCCCAGGCGGTCAAGTACGTGCGGCGGATCGAGGAGCTGATCGGCGCGCCCGTCGCCCTGCTCTCGACCTCGCCGGAGCGCGACGACACCATCCTGATGCACAACCCCTTCGAGGATTGACGCGCTTTTCAATGGAATTGATGCCGGTTCGCCGCCAAAAAGCGCAACAGGACAAAATCTTGGAGCCACGCTTCGGGCGCAGGCTCTAGGCACGGGCGGATCGGGGCACGATGGCCGACTACTATCCGTTGCTGTCACGGGCGCTGGACGCGCTGCCGGATCGCACACCCGCTTTGCGCAAGGCCGTGTACGACCGAGCCCGTAGCGCGTTGATCGGCCAGCTCCGCACGCTGGAGCCGCCGCTGCCTGACGAGGCGATCGAGGTCGAGCGCAAGGCGCTCGATGCCGCGATCGAGCGTCTCGAGAGCGAGAACGGGGCGCCGGCAGCACCGCCTCCTCCTCCTCCGGCGGCACCGCCTCCGACCCCTCCCGAGGTCAAAGCCGAACCGAAGTCAGAGCCCGAGCCCGAGCCGGTGCCCACCGCCGCACCTCTCCCGCCTGCTGCGGCGGTTCCAGAGGCTGCGCCTTTCATCCCCCCATCGCCACCGCCTCCACCCCAGGAGCCGGAAGCGCCTGCCGAAGAGCCGCTGCCCGAGGCTGGCCCGCCGCCCGCTTTCACGCCCTTCGTCCCGCCGCCGCGCCGCCCGAGGCTAGACGAGGATCCCGGGGTGCCTGTGCAGGATACCGCCCCGGCACCGCCTTCGGTGCAGGACGTGGCTCCGCCCGAGGGCGGCAATGGCCGCCGCAGGCCCAAGCTGGACGTCAAGGCGCCGCGGACAGGCCAGTCGCGGCGCTTGCGCAACCTCGTCGTTGGCGGGGTGCTTGCCGTGGTGATCGGATTGATCGCCGTCGCCGCAATCATGCTCGCCGACAAGCGTAGCGACCTCCCGCAGGATTCCGCGGATACCGAAGCGTCTGCGCCGGCACAGCCCGACGCCAAGCTGTCCGATCGGGTCGGCGGCGAGAAGCCAGAGGGTGATCAGCAGAGCGCAGTGCAGGAATCCGGCTCGAACGCGACGCCCACGTCGCCAAGCTCACCGACGTCGCCTGCACCGGCGCCATCGCGCCCCGACGTCGCCGTGGCGCAACGCGCTGTGCTCTATGAAGAAAACAGCGCCGATCCAAAGGCGCAGCCGACGGCTATCCAGGGCCGGGTGCTCTGGCGCCTCGATGCAGTAAACGGTGAGCAAGGCCAGCCCCTGCAGAGCGCGGTGCGAGCGAATATCGAGTTTCCCGAGGCCGGCCTGACGCTGGCGATGACGATTCGCAAGAACCTGGACGCGACGCTGCCTGCCTCCCACACGATCGAGCTGGCCTTCACCAATTACGGGCCCGGCGAGAAGCGTGCCGTGCAGGAAATCGGACTGCTCCAGCTCAAGGACGAGGAGGGTGGGCGGGGCTCGCCCGTCTCCGGATTGCCGGTCCGGGTGCGTGATAACCTCTTCCTAATAGGTCTCTCGAACCTGCCCTCTGACATCGACCGCAACACTGAAATGCTGACCCACCGAAACTGGATCGATCTCGCCGTGAAGTACAAGGACGGCCCCCGCGCCATCCTGTCCTTCGAGCGCGGCACTGCCGGCGCGCGGGTCCTGCAGGATGCCTTCAGTCAGTGGCGCTGAGCGGGAAGCTCGCCCATCGTTGCGAGGCGAAGCCTCGGCAGCAATGACGGCGCCGCAAAGAAAAACGCCGGAGGGGGGACCCTTCCGGCGTTGATCTCAACCTATGCGGATCAGACTCGTGCTTCGGCGCGCGGCGCCTCGCGGGTCGCCATATTGCGCTTGACCGCATCCTGTACCTTCTCGAAGGCGCGCACCTCGATCTGACGCACGCGCTCGCGGGACACGCCGAACTCACCGGAAAGATCCTCCAGCGTGATCGGATCATCCGCCAGGCGGCGCGCCTCGAAGATGCGCCGCTCGCGCGGGTTCAGCACCGAGAGGGCGTCGCGCAGGGCGGAGAGGCGATTCGAGCCCTCTTGTTCGGCGGCGAGCACGCTCTCCTGACTCGGCGAGTTGTCGACGAGCCAGTCCTGCCACTCGCCCTCGCCCTCCTCGCGCAAGGGCGCGTTGAGCGAGGTGTCGCCGGACAGGCGGCGGTTCATATCGATCACGTCCTGCTCGGGCACGCCGAGGTTCTTGGCGATGACCTGGACCTGTTCGGGGCGCAGATCACCGTCCTCGAGCGCCGAGATGCGGCCCTTCGCCTTGCGCAGGTTGAAGAACAACTTCTTCTGGTTCGCCGTCGTGCCCATCTTCACGAGCGACCACGAGCGGAGGATGTATTCCTGGATCGCCGCCTTGATCCACCACATGGCGTAGGTGGCGAGCCTGAAGCCTTTCTCCGGCTCGAAGCGCTTGACGGCCTGCATCAGGCCGACGTTGCCCTCGGACACCACCTCGCTGATCGGCAGGCCGTAGCCGCGATAGCCCATGGCGATCTTCGCCACGAGGCGCAGGTGGGACGTGACGAGCCGGTGCGCCGCCTCGCGATCGCCGTCGTCGCGCCAGTTCTTGGCCAGTTTGAATTCTTCCGCGGGTTCCAGCATCGGGAACTTGCGGATCTCGTCGAGGTAGCGCGAAAGGCCACCTTCATTGGCGAGCACGGGCAATGCGCCTGCCATGGACACCTCCTGTATCGGCCCCCCTGTCGGGCAGGCCCCCTCACGAACGGCCTCTCTCTTGAGCCGGCCGGTGCGCTCCCCATCTGTACAGGAGAGCACGGCGGCCCGGTAGCGGGGCTCGTCACGCGAGTGACTGCAACGCGCCAACCGGGCTTCAGGTTTGAAATTTGCACGCCGATGCCATGCGCTGCGGTGCCGAAACGCACCCCATCGTTCAGCGAGTGCTTGACCGGTGCGCCTGCGCAACTCGGCCGTTAGACCGGCTTTCCCGACAACGCGTCCACAAGCTTCGCCATGTCCGGCGGCAGCGGGCTCTCGAAATGCATTCGCTCATCGGTTCGCGGATGCCGAAAGCCGAGCAACGTTGCATGCAGCGCCTGACGCCCCAACGCCGTGAGCGCTGTGCGCGCGGCCTCCCCGAGCTTGGCTGCCTTCGTCTTCATCGCACTGCCATAGGTGTCGTCGCCGAGCAGCGGATGGCCGCGATGGCTAAGGTGTACCCGAATCTGATGCGTCCGCCCCGTCTCCAGAACGCAGCGCACCAGGGCGACGATGCCATCGTGATCGGCCGCAGCCTCGACCCGATAATGGGTGACCGCGTGCCGCCCCTCACCTTCCCGCACCACCGCGATCTTTTCCCGGTTTCGCTGGCTGCGTGCGAGGTTCGCGGTGATGGTGCCGGCCCGCGGCTCGGGTATGCCCCAGACCAGCGCTAGATAGGCCCGCTCGAGATCGCCGCTGCGTCCGTGATCGGCAAATTGCGCCGAGAGCCCATGATGCGCTCGGTCATTCTTTGCGACGACCAGCAACCCACTCGTATCTTTGTCGAGCCGATGCACGATGCCGGGCCGCCGCACCCCGCCAATCCCCGATAGGCTCGCTCCGCAATGTGCGACCAGCGCGTTGACCAGCGTGCCGCTCTCGTGCCCGGCGCCGGGATGCACCACGAGCCCTGCCGGCTTGTCGATCACGATGAGATCGTCGTCCTCGTAGGGAATGACGAGGTCCATCGCCTCCGGCTGCGGCTCGGCCGCGACCGCTTCGGGTAGGTCGACCACAATGTGGGTCCCTGGCCCAACCTTTCGCGATGGATCGCGCAGCGCAATCCCATCGCACAGCACCCTGCCCTCTCGAATTAGCGCCTGCAGCCGAGAGCGCGACAATTCGGCAAAGGCCGCCGCCAGTACGCGATCGAGCCGCTCAGAACTCGCCTCGTCTGTCACTGTAACGGACAAGCGTTGCGGCTCGTCCAGGTCCTGCACATCCGGTATGACCGCTGTTTCGTCCAACCTGTTCCAAGCCCCTTGCCGACCACCGATCCCGTCGGTATAGGAACCCCCGCCTGCCCGGAAGCTCCCATCGTCTAGCGGTCTAGGACGTCGCCCTCTCACGGCGAAAACAGGGGTTCGATTCCCCTTGGGAGCGCCAGCAGGATCAAGGCCTTAGTCGCCGTTTCTCTGCCCCGACTTGAATTCGTTGCTGCTTTCGTTGCCGTTGGTTTCGCAGCATGAGTATCAGCCCGATCAAATTGACGGCTTGCTGGCCGGACGGCCGGCCGGTCTTGTCAGGAGACGATGCACGCAGTTTCCTGCGTGCCGAGGCGCAGCGTTTGGGAGAAGATCCCGATGAGCTTCTACGCTTAGCGTGCCGTGAATCAGCTTCATCGAGGCTAATCCTGAAACTGCTGGGATTGACCCGCGATGCACTCGCTCGGCCGCGGCACCGCCCGAAAGATGCAGCGCGGCATGCTCTCGTACTTCGCGTACTTGACGATGTCTCACGCCAGCAAGGATCGAGCCCGGCGACTTGGTATCGCGATGCTGCTCGGCTGCTAGCGGACCCAACGCGACGGGCAAAGGCGGGAGTGGGTGGCGGTAGCGGTCTCGCGGTCGTGGGCAATGGTCCAGGGCGCGGCGCGATGACTGTGTCCTCTCTGAAGAATGCTCGCAGGGCCGCGCTCAACGAACTGGCCCGTTGCTTCTTCAGGGTGGAAGACGGCGAAGCTGATGTGAGCGCCTTTGAGGCGGCTGCGAACGCGTTGAGGGCCGCACAGTAAGTCAGTCAAAATCGGCGTCTTAAGGTGTCAGACGCCACCGTACGTTCACGGCGCAACTTGTTCCGCCGAGGCCGTACATGACCAAGCAACAGCAAGCCGAAGCAGCAGTCGGTCTCGCGACCGCAGCCCTCTCGGTCGACGAACTCGCCGTCTACTTTCGCATCTCCCGCACGTCGGTATATCGCCTGTTCAACGCCGGCGATCTCAAGCCAATCAAAATCGGCCGCCGCACTGCGATCCGGCGCGTAGACGCCGACGCCTTCCTGGCTCGGTGTGCAGGGGCGGTGCGATGAGCAGCCTCGCATCTCCCATCCCGCCGCTCGTTCCGCTCACTGCTTACCGCATGGAGGTGGCGCAGTGACCGGCTTGGTGCCAGGCGTTTTCACGTTGGGCGTCCCCGCAGCGCTCAAAGCAGGGAATGCCCAATTTTTCGATCCAGATCCGGCCTGCCTAGTTCAGCTACGCCCCATGCTGGCATCAGAGATCACCCCGCTCACCGGCGCGAAAGACAACGCGATCCTTTTCGCGCGCGGCCGCCCCGGCGAGATGCTCGTCCTAGCTTACGTCAAAGTGCCGCCCTCGATGCGCAGAAATGACCGCGAATGCGTGATGCGAGCTCTGCGGAGGCTGGAAACCTTCGACCCGAGCGCAGCAAAGATCGTTCGTGAAAGGGTCGGTCGCACCCGCTGGCCAGCAGAGCACCGATCCTTCGAGAACTAAGCTGCCGCCACGCAGAGCCGCGCAACCGATCCGACGTCCCTGGAGAGACTTCATCGCGAAAACGGCGGCCCCCGTACCACCGGGAACCGCCGCTGTTTTCGATAGCCGAACGCCCATGCCGGGGCGGACAGCGGGAATGGATCATGCTGAGAAACGATTATGGGCTCGACGAGATCGAGCGGCAAGGCTCGGAGCCAGCCCCTGCCGGTTCAGGAGCACCGCCAACGCCATTGCGAGGGGATACCGACAAGGCCGTCGCCTTCCTCTGCGGCCTCATACCGAAAGGACGGCTGGCGGTCGCCGACATCGTGCCCGATGCCGCGTGCCGCGGTGAGACGTTCAGTCTGCCGGATGATCGGCCAGAACTATTCGAGTGGATCGCGGCGCGTCAGGGCCGCAGCAATATCCACCTGACCCTGAACGAGCCAGTCGCCCGCGAGCGGCAGCGCGGCGCGGCTGGGCGCGTATGCAAGGCCGATATCGAGACGATCCGCGTCGTCACAGTAGACCTCGATCCGCGCCGGGAGATGGAATCCGAACCGGGCGGTTTCGAGCGGGAGCGCACCCGACTATTTGCGCTGCTTTCAGCTTGGCGAGAGGACGCACGCGGCCCTTCGGCCATCATCGACAGCGGCGGCGGCGTTCAGGCCGTATGGATGCTCCGGGAGCCATTGAAGGCTACGCCCGAAAACATCGCGCTCGTAGAGGCGCAGAGCAGAGCGCTCTCACGGCACTACGGTGGTGACGCGACGCACAGTGTCGAGCACCTTTTCCGCATCCCTTTCACGATCAACCTGCCCAACGAGAGCAAGCGTGCCAGAGGGCGGAAGCGGGCGGAGACACAGGGGAAAGTCTTCGATCCGCCGCGCTTCCACACCCTCGAAGATCTCGCCCGCATCGCCTCGCCCGAGGTCGAGCCGAAGGCGCTGATACCTGCAAGCTTGCCGGATGTGTCGCTCTCGCTCGGCTGCCTCGGCGTTCCCGAAAATCTCGAGGAAGAGTTGAAGGAGCGCCTTGCTGCAGCGCGGACCCAGAGCGCTTTGCTTAATCGGCTATTAGCCGCCGCGTCACCAAGCGCCGACCGGTCCAGTCACGACTACGCCCTCGCCGCAGCGCTCGTCGAAGCCGGTTTTTCAGACCCTAACGATGTGGCGGACGTGGTCGCGGCATATTCGCCGGAGAAAACCGAGGATCGCGGCGCGTCGTACTTGGCCCGTACAGTCGCAAAGGCGCTGAGCGGCGCGAAGCCCCTAATGCCGGAAGATTTCTTCGAGGCCATTCCAGGCGATGCAGATCCAGTCACAGCGTTCGCCGAGCCCGTCGACATCTTCGGCGACGACGATCCCGCTGAACTCTCATCGCCGCCTGTAGGCAGCCTGCCGGACGTCATCGAGGCGTTCGTGCGCACCGAGGCGCCGCGCAAAGGCGTGCCCGAAAGCTTCGTTGCTATTGCGGCGATCGCCGCTGCCGGCGGCGCCATCGGCAACGCTCTGACAATCCAGCCCAAACGCCACGATTCGGGCTGGCGGGTGCCTGCTTCGCTCGCTGTCGTCATAACGGCTCGCCCAGGGCGAAAGAAGTCGCCGACGATCGCAGCGGCGCTGGCACCGCACCGCATTCTTGATCGCGAGATGTATTCGGCCGGCACCCGCGCAAGGGCAGCATGGGAGGCAACGAACAAGACGGCTCGCGGGAGGGCTTCGGCTGCGCCGGCCACACCGATGCCGCCTCTGCGGCAGTTGCTCGTTGACGATGCGACACTCGAAAAGCAGGTGCGTATTCACGCCGACAATCCGCGAGGTGTGATCCGCGCGCCCGACGAGTTGGCCGCCTTCCTTGGCAGCATCGGTGCCTACAAGCGTAACGGCGAAGGCGACCGCGGCAACATGCTGAAGCTGCTCGACGGCTCGCCGGTGAGCCTGGATCGGGTCGGGGGCACCGTGCGGGCCGACAGCGCCTTAATGGGCCTCATCGCCTCGACACAGCCTGACAAGATCCGGGCGCTTGCTCGCGATCTCGGCAGCGACGGTCTGCTTCAACGGCTGATCTTCGTCGTCGACGACGGCCTAGAGCGGCCGAGCCTCGACGTGCCGCCCGACGCTGCTGCCCTTGCGACCTATGAGCAAGCAATCCGGGCCTTCTGCTCAATCGACGTCTTGTCCGGCGGTGTCGTGCACTTGTCCGATGAGGCGCGGACGGTCATCGGCGAGACGCTAGGCAGGGTGCGAGCGCTGGAGCGGCTGCCGGGCGCCTCTGCTGCTTGGGAGGGCCACATCTCGAAATGGGATGGCCTGGCCTTCCGCATCCTGCTCTGCTTCCACGCCCTCGACGTGTGGTCGTTCTTCGGCAGCGTTCCTGTCGGGCCCGGCAACGAGGTAACGGCCGACACCGCGCGCAAGGCTGCGCGGTTCATCGGCTTCCTCATGCGCCATGCCCTGCGGTTCTACGCCGAATTCTACGAGCCGGCCGAGCATACCAGCGAGGCTCGATGGATCGCCAATTGGCTGCTGACCCGGCCCGAGATGGAGAGCGTGACGCCGCGGGAGATCGAAAAGGCCCGGCGTTATTTGGCAGGGAAGCGCCGAGCGACTTTGTCGGCGATGCGCGATCTGGAGAACGCCGCTTGGGTCGTAACTGCAGATCGAAGCTCTGACGGACCGTCTCGCTGGACGATTAACCCGGAAATCCACCGGCGGTTTGCTGAACGAGCGGAACGGGAAAAAGCGCACCGGGAGCGTGAACGCGAGAGAATGCTAGCGGCAATGTCGGCAAAGAGGGCGTTTCGAGATGAAAGCTGAAGCATCCGCGCCGACAATGCCGCTCGCGTACGCGAGATCCAGATTGCTTTTTCAATCAATTAGTATTGAAATTTATGTACCTCCTGATCTTTCATTGTCTCTCACACGCACGCGAGCGGCATTGTCGGCAGTAAGGTGTCGGAAGATCTGAGGGTGTGGACGCTCGATAACGTCACGGCGCATCGTCGTTCGAGGAGGCGTCGTTTCGTTACAGGTACCTCGGCGAGAGCGGTGTCTTGGTCGGAAGACCGGGTCGATATTGCGCGACATCGCAGATTCGATATCATCCTTGCCTATCAACTAGTTGGGAGATAGCGCGGTGCCGCTGAAATCTGGTCGCCTCACGTCACAGGAAAGCGCCTTTGTGGGCCACATGGTGCGGATCAACGATCCGACGGCAGCCGCCCAGCTCGCGGGCTATCGGCAGCCATCAAATCGCGGTGGCGACCTGATGCGCCGGCCGGCCGTCGTCGCCGAGGTGCAAGCTCGCGTGACGCATCGCCTACGCACAGAGGGCTACGAGGTCGGGGTGGGCACGTTGATCGAGATTGCCGGCGACAAGGCGGCCCCGAAGGCGCCCCGCGTCATGGCCGCTAAGGCGCTCGTCGAATTATCAGCAGGGACTGAGCAGGACGGCCAGGCGAAGCCGCTTCACGAGATGAGCCGCTCCGAGCTGCAGCAAGCCGCAGAGGATGCGAAGCAGTACCTCGCCGAGCTCGAAGCGCCGATGATCGAGGGCGACGTCGTTTCGCCCGGCAGCGTCTTCGACTAGGTCGAACGGATCAAGCGGCCGGCGGCCCGGCCGAGCTTGAGGGCGATTGGCTCTCGCGCTCGCTCGACAATGCGTTGCGACCTGGCCCCCTCGCGAGGTGCGAAAGCCCTGAGCGCCAGCCGATGCAGCAGCCATGCAGGCGCTGTGATGACGAAGGCGGCCCCGATGAGCACCAACAGGCAAAGCATCTCAGACCTCACCGTTTGGGCCAGATAAGCGTTGCTTGAGCCGCAAGACAGCCGTTGGAGTCCAGGCCCCCCGACCACTAGGCGTTTCGATGCCTTCGGCCGTGAGAGCTGCCGCTAGACCCCGCAAGGAGGCTGTTCCGTCAGGGTCAAGGCGCGACATGATGGGGGCGAGATCGTCAGCCCGCACATCCGCCTTGGCGGCCCGCACAGCGCGCGCCTTCGCGGTATCGACCGCAGTTCCGACGCGTCCCCGAGCGCCTCCAAGCTTCTGCCCGCGTTCCTTGGCCGCCGCGAGCGCAGCTTTGGTGCGAGCGGAGATCAGCCCGGCTTCGAGCTCGGCGACGGACATCATCTGCTGGAGCAGGAATCGGCCGGTCGGTCCTTCGATCTGCGGAAGGTCGCAGAACCGGATCTCGATGCCGGCGGCCAGCAGGTTCGACAGGAAGGCTTGAGAGCGAGCGAGGCGGTCGACCTTCGCGACAACGAGCGCTGCGCGGTGCGCGCGGCAGAGCGCCAGGGCGCGAGCCAGTTCCGGCCGGTCGGCGTTGCGGCCGCTCTCGACCTCCACAAATTCGGCCACGAGCGACCAGCTTCCCCCGTTGAGGTAGCTCGCCACTGCGGCACGCTGCGCTTCGAGGCCGAGACCCGAGCGGCCTTGCCGATCGGTCGACACGCGAAGGTAGGAAACGAACCGGCCGTTGGCCATAACTGCACCGTATCATTGTGTGCATCGGACGTTGCTCACAATGATACGGTTACGTTTCGCCGTCAAGCTTCAGTTTCCGTAGTCGCTCTCGTTCTTGCTGCGCCGTTCGCCGCTGAAGGGAAACGATCTGCGCGCGACGTCGGCTGGCTGCCAGTTTCGCCAGCATGGCCGCAGTTGCTTCGGCATCGATCTCGGCTTGGCTCGGTGGGTTGGCCGTCTCTAGCGCTTGCCGCCGCTGCCGAGCGCGCGCCTTGCGTGACGACACCTTCGCGAGTTCAGCTTTCAGCGCGGCCTTAAAGTCCGGCTCTGCAATGAGGGGCGGGCGCCCAGGAAGGTAAGGCAGCAACCCCTTGTATCGAAGCTGGCGCACCTTCGAGACAGAGCAGAGGAGTCGTTCGGCGACCTCGCTCTCTGTGAGCAGCTTCGGTGCAGTCATCATGGCATCAACCCAGCCGCACGCGTAAAAAAGGGCGCCCCTTTCGCAGGGACGCCCGGCATAATAATGTTTTCAGTTTTGAATAATTCATAAAGTCATATACTCCTGTAATAATCGCAGTCCTTCAGACGGTGACAAACTCTTCGCGCAGAATACAATCCTTTTTGTGTCTGGATCGAATGGCAGAAAATCTTCGGCCTCCAAATTGTTTTCACCTCGCATTTCGCATGCACATTCTAATAAAATCAATGCACTATCTAGATTTAGATTGAAAACGTGAAAACTAGTGTTTTCATTTTCGGTCCTTAACGCCACCGAGAGGCCATGCCTTTCGACACCAGCAATGTCTATTTCGTCTCCAATACATGCCTGAGTGGGGTCTCCAGCGATCAGACTAAAGAAATACTCATGATTGCGGGCCCGGCTGGGGTGATTGCTCATCGTCGTGCGCTTTCAGTCTCGCCGCGTTCGATACGGCAATGTGAAGTCCAGGGTTCGAAACACCGCGCACGACGGTACCTCTACGCTTTTAGGCTATAGCCTTGGACATCTGCGTGAGGACCCTGGACCCTTCGACACATAAATGCTGTGGGTTCATAGGGCTTGCGTACGATCTGGGGTTTCGATCCCTCCAGACAATATAGTGTTTGCTCGAATTACAAGTCAATATTATAGATTGTCTGATCCGTTGCGATATAAAATCAGACAAATACATATCATAAGCGATTGATATTCAACAATATGTCAGACGGCGACGATATATTCGTACGATCTTTGTCTGATGTCGGCAGACGATTGAGACAGATCGGCCGGCCCGCAGGGCAGGCACCCAGCCCCCCCGGTATACCCCAAACGCCACTCTGACGACCGCGGCAGCCCTTCGGACAAAAATGCGCCGCTCAGAACGTTTTGGACATGTTGTCCAATGGGTTGCGCTCACTCAGCGATGTCGATTTCGCTTCCAGCGGGCCGCAGCCGCTGCTATTCTGAGCCTCTCGATCCTGCGGCCCTCGGGACGCCGCCCCGCCTCTCCGGCCTTGCCGGAGGTGTTTTCAACCTCAAACCGGACGACGCGCGTTGTGGCGCGTCCGTGGCGCCAAGCGCCAGCCGGTTCGAAGGTCGTGGGGCTCCGTATGATAGCCGATGAAATCCTTGCCGACCTCGAGAGCGCCGTCGACGCTAGGGACCCTCAAGAGGTTATTGAAGCAGTATCTCGGGCTTTCGCCGGCATCCTACGCGTAGGTGATCACGAGCCGATTTCCGACGTGACGTTGCGAGACCTCCTGTCGCCCTTCTGGCTCGTAGAGGCCGCCGCGCGAGAGATTCTTCCGGGTTGGTACTGGCACGAGCGCGGACAGCACGGTTTCATCAGCGCCTACGGCATCCTGCTTGCCTGGGCCCAACCAGTTGGGTCGCAGAAGCGTCTCGAAGCCTGCCATCCCGGGATGAGTCTGATTGCCCGCATCGTCGCGAACGATCTGGACAGCCTAGTCGCTGCCAACGCGCTCCAGCGCGTCGCTCCTGCATTCCCACCTGCTTCCGTGCTGATGCCCGTTCAGCACGTCGCCATTCACTGAGAGGGCCGCCCGATGTCGAAGAAGGACGGAGGCGCAGGCGCCCAGGCCAAGCAGGCCCGCGCCGACGAGCAGGCCCGGCAGGATCGGATCCGCGCGGGCACGACGCAGATCAATTCGACCTTCGACAGCCAATTCAACGACGATTTCTACAACAAGCAGCGCGACAACTATCTCACATTCGCCCTGCCGCAACTCGACGACCAATACGGGAAAGCCCAGCGCGATTTGACGTTTGCTCTCGCTCGCGACGGCAACCTTGAGAGCTCAGCCCGTGGGTATCAGTTCGGCCAGCTCCAAAAAACTTATGACACCAACCGCACCGGCATCGCCGACACGGCGCAGAACTACGCCAATCAGGCCCGTAGCAACGTTGAGGATGCCCGCGGCAATCTTATCTCTTCGGTGAACGCCACCGGTGACGCCACACAAGCCGCCAGTTCCGCCACGGCGCGGGCGACGGCACTGGCCCAGCCGGTCGGCTACAGCCCGATCGCCGACGCCTTCTCGACAGCCACAGGCGCCCTGTCCCAACAAGCGCAGGCTGAGCGCGCCCAGGCGCTTTCCAACGGCGCCTACAAAGCGCCCTACAGCACGGGCCTATTTGGCACGTCCGGCGCTGTGAAATACGGCTGAGCCGTCGTGCAGCAGCCAGCGCGCGCCTACGAGCTTCACCGCCTCGCCGTCGGCAGCTTCGACCTGGTCCTGGGCGGCGACATCATCGGTAGCGTCGTGCGCGAGGTCGCGCCGGCCGGCCAGGAAAAGGGTTGGTGCGCCGAACTGCTGGAGGATCTGATGCCGGATCAGCGTCCGGCACCGTTCACGGCAACCGAGCACTCCTTCCGCTCTCTTGGCGCGGTGACGGCTTGGCTCGGCGGTGCGCCAATCATCGAGGGCTAACGTAACCACGCCTCGATTGCTCCAGCGATCGAGCTGCATCGCGGACGCTTTGTTTCCACCGCCACGGCTGTCTGAGCTCGTCCCTCACATGAGGAATTCGTGGCGTTGCAGCCAACGTTCAGTTAGCGGTTTGTTCGTGTAAACCCCATCTTAGGCCGATCAGCGCCTTCTGGTTCAAACCATTTGGAAAGGAGGGCGAGCGTGTCGACAAAGCATCTTCTCGCGCTCCTAAACTCGCATATCGAAGGCGACGAGGATCAATTCCTTTCGATCGCGCTCCAGGTCGCTGCTCAGGAAGCGCGCCAGGGAAGGACTGACGATGCTGACAAGCTCAAGCGGCTTGTTCAGAAGGCCCGCGACCAGCAGCGTACAGGACGGCCTGCGGGCGGCCAAACGCCAATCCCGCTTGCGCGGCCTCGTGGCGAGCTTCAGGGGCTCGTCGAGAGCTCATATCCCAAGGTCACCCTCGACAGCATGGTGCTGGCCGAGGACGTGCGCAGCCGCCTGATCCGCATCGTGCGCCAGCAGCAGGAGCGCGCAACGCTCCGCAATCACGGCCAAGCGCCGACTACGCACATGCTCCTCGTCGGACCACCCGGGACTGGGAAGACCATGACCGCCTCGGCGCTCGCGGGCGAACTCAGGCTGCCGCTGTTCACCGTGAGGTTGGAGGCGCTGTTCAGCCGCTTCTTCGGTGAGACGGCGGGTAAGCTGCGCCTTTTGTTCGACCAGATCGCACAGACACGCGGCGTCTACCTACTCGACGAATTCGACGCGATCGGCGCTCGAAGGGGCGATCCAAACGACGTGGGCGAAATTCGGCGCGTGCTCAACTCGGTGCTCGCCTTCATGGAGGAGCCCAACTCGACGGACAGCCTCGTGCTGGCGGCCACCAATCACGTCGAGATCCTCGATGAAGCACTGGCGCGTCGCTTCGATGAGGTGATCGAGTACGGGCTGCCCGACGTGAATGCGGCGCCGGCGATCGTAGAGCGTCGGCTCGGCAAGTTTCGGTTCGCGGCTAAGGCCTGGGCGGGAATCGGGTCTTCTCTAGAGGGTCTCAGTCAAGGCGAGCTTGTGCGCGCCGCCGACGCTGTGGTGAAAGATGCGATCCTTGAAGGGTCGGCCAAGGTGTCGCCCGAGGCGCTCGACCGTGCGCTTCGAAACCGTCAGGTGTTGAAGGGCAAATTCCATAGTCGGGCCGGCCGTTAGCGAGGCTCCGCCGGACGAGCAGAAACCGACGAGACAGGCACGAGTAGGGTAGGATGGCGGCGCCTGAAGATTTCGGCTTGCGGGACCGCCCGCACCTCTCCATCGACGCCTTTCGCGAGACTGCAGCCTACACAGTGCCAAGGCGGAACCTAGAGCGCAAACCGCTTCGGGATGACTACGCCGCGCACGCCGCCGCGCTTCTTCAGCAACTTGCGGCTGCCCTCGGTGATCTGCCAGCACCTGGCGCGGACCCACGGATTTCTGTCGCAGGGCTGCGGGCTGGGGCTGTCGTCGAGATAACAACCGTGCCACCCACCGAGGGAGCACGGACCAAGGCGGTCAAGGTGCCTGCAGCGCTCGAATTTCAGCCGCAGGACGTGGTCTTGCTGCGCTCGACGCGCAACAACGATCGAACCGAGAGTGCATTGCTTTTCGTACCCGACGATGCGCGCGCATTCTTGCGCGGCCGGATAGCGGCTTACGGGCGGGATCCAGGCAACGCCCGTCGACCAGACGTAGAGCGCTTCGAAACGGTCGAGACGGTCCGCGCAGCGGACGTTCGCGCGCTATTCACCGGCGAAATCGAGCTTGCTGCCCCGGAGATTCAGTGGTGGGAGCTCTGGGTAAGGGAAGCGGGCGCAATCGTTGAGCGGCTCGTGGTAGCGGCGCGAGACGCCAATCTCGACGTACATCCCGATCGGCTCGTTTTCCCGGACACATCGGTGATCTTCGTCCACTCGAGCGCCGGCGCGGTTGCTGCGTTTGCGAGCCGCGTCCCTGGCGCGATCAGCGAGATCAGACGCGCGACCGGGACGATCGAGCCGTTCCTCGAACGCGGTGCACCGGGCCTTGGGGCGCACGAGTGGGTCGAAGAACTCGCGGCGCGAGTAACACCCCCGCCGGAGGCCGCCCCCGCGGTCTGCACGCTCGACACCGGTGTCGCTGCCGAGCATCCGCTCATTGCGCCGGGCTTGCGAGGAGCCTGGGCTTGCGATGCCGCTTGGGGCTCAGACGATCATCACCGCGACGGTGGCCATGGCACACCGCTCGCTGGTCTTGTGCTGTATGGCGATCTCGAACCGCTGATGAACGGCGCGCGACCGGTGACG
The DNA here is from genome assembly GCF_021352225.1 of Methylobacterium sp. C25. Lineage (GTDB taxonomy): Bacteria > Pseudomonadota > Alphaproteobacteria > Rhizobiales > Beijerinckiaceae > Methylobacterium. The sequence continues at coordinate 85,519 of NZ_JAAUVI010000016.1, forward strand.
CTTACCCACGCGGCCGAATCAATGAAGCTCCTGCCACCGCGCGGCTTTCCTCCGGCTAAACCACCTGCCTTCGGCGTTGTAACGCAAAGCGCCATCGCGTTGGTCGAGACCGAGCGACCGAACGTGCCGCGGACCTTTTGCCTTGCGAACTCCGCGACGGATTTTCCGCCCGACCGGCCATCAAGTTGGAGCGGTGCGCTTGATCAGGTCGCCGCCGGTGCGATGCTGGGCGACGCAGTCGACGGAGTGGCGGCCTCGGATCGACCAAAACGGCTGGTGCTCGTCGCGACCGGCAACGTCTCCGGCGGCATGATGGTGGACGTGATGCCGTCACAGCCGCTGGAAGACCCAGCACAGAGCTGGAACGCGGTGACGATCGGCGGCTTCACGCGAAAGGAAGTGCCGCCTGCGGGGCCGCCGGATTTGGAGCCGGTAGTACCAGCCAACCATCGAAGCCCGTTTAGCCGCGGATCGCAGTCGCTTCCCCACGATCTCACGCCGATCAAGCCGGAGGTGCTGTTTGAGGCAGGCAACATGGTGTCGGACGCCGCAGGGTTCTGTGGCTGGGATCCCGCCGTCTCGTTGCTCGCGCCCGGATCGGATACGGCGGCCGAACCGCTGATACCATTTTGTGCGACGAGCGCAGCCGTAGGCGTTGCCGGCAACTTCGCAGGCCGCCTCCATGCGGCGTTACCAGAGTTCTGGCCCGAAACGCTTCGTGCGCTCACCGTGGATTCGGCGCGATGGCCAGAGCCGATCGCCAAGCAGCTGATCGGGCGCGGGGCACACTGGAAGACAGGTTCCAAAACGGAGAAGCAGCGGATTTTGCGCGAGGTTGGCTACGGCGTGCCCGACATCGAACGCGCGATCTCGTCGACAAGGAACGACGTAACTCTTGTTGCACAGGCTGAGATACAGCCATTCGCACTCGGTGAGGATCGTCGAACCGCGGTGTTCAATGAGCTGCATTTCTATGGCCTGCCGTGGCCACGCGCGGCGCTGGAGCGGATCGAGAACGGCATCGTCGTCATGAAGGTGGCGCTCTCCTACTTCATCGAGCCGAACCTAACGGGCAAGGCAGCGACACGCCCCGATACCTACCGCTCGTTTGGCCTGCGCTTCGATGTGAAGAAGCGGACCGAGACGGTCGCTCGTTTTCGAAATCGCATTTCGTCTAGTCAGGCTAAGGACGGGTCAGAATCGGCAGAGGAGAAAAGTTGCTGGCTGATCGGCCCCAAAGCCGTTCAGGCGGGCTCGCTCCATTGCGACCTCTGGCGCGGACGAGCAATCGACCTCGCCAGCCACGATGCAATCGCCGTTTACCCGGTCGGAGGTTGGTGGAAGTCGCACGTTGGGCAGCGAAGGGTGACGGACAAGGGTCGTTACGCCCTTACCGTCTCAATCTCGGCGCCAGGGCAGGCCGTAGACCTGTACACCGAGATCGCCGCCGCCATCGAGCTGAAGGGTGTTGAGGCGGTTATCGGATGAGGACGCAAGGCTAATAGCTACAGCCGCCCACGGACGGCCAAGGCGAGCTCGTCGACACGATCATGCGTCTATCTGCCTGCGATCCCGAACTGCCGAGACAGCTCGCGCGCCAGCGGCTTGCGCATCAGGTCGATACGAGCGCGACGCGGCTCTTCGGCGGCGAAACCCAGGGCGGCGGTGCACGGTTCGCCAAGGACATCGTCGGCACGGAGCAACAGGCGACGAACCTCGATGCGGCTCTTGGCGCTCTTGGGGTGTCTAACACTCGACAGGGCATGGCCAACACGCTCGACGTTTTCCGAGCGACCGGAACGTGGAATCCGCAGGGTAGTCCAACCGATTTCAACCGGCAGATCCGAGAGGCTTTCGGCGAGATGCCACTGACGGCCCGGGCGTGGCTCGGCCGGAACAAGGCCGCTCTGGCCGATGTCCTGACGGCGCCGCATTGGCGCAATCGTGACGCAGGCACTCGCGACGCCTAATTCCGATTCAAGCTTGCGCTAAGCTACGCAAGGGCAGATCAGTCCCGTCAATCGGCACTAGCCGTGGAATATTATGTGCGTTAAGCCATAGTGGGAATTGCGTAAATTACCGCAATTCCCAAGTGCATTTGACCTTCGGCGGATTTGTCAAACAAACATTGCAACTATCGACAGGTCCGCTGCCGGCTGAGCACACGCCCCAAACCAATTGCGGATCGGTTGCAACAACTCTCAAATTGGACGCATGGACAATAGGACCAACAGGACCGCATGTATACGTGCGAGTACAAGCAACATTTACTTGTGCAAACTGGCTTCCTTCTGACCAAGCGCCGTCGTTCGCATACGACGTATTAAAGAAAGACAGAAGCCAAATCAGCATAGCCACAATCGAAATGCTCACTTGGCGCATGTGACATCTCCCCTGTTGTATTCAGCGCAGCTCACTCACAAGTCACTTCTGCCCAGCGATAGCCGCACTCGTTCCCGTCGGTTCCTTCACCGCCTTTAACTTTGCAACCATCGTCTAGGGGCTTCCCGCAAACATGTGCACATGCGACACGAGGATTGAAACCTTTCTGTCCGTCCGTGCCACATTTGAAAAATACTTCGTGTGGATGATCCGAGCAATTCTTCGAACAATTAGTGTCACTAAACATACCTCTATTAATTGCCTTTCCGTTACATTCTTCTTTATTTCTGAATTCACCCCAGCACACTGATTTAGTAGTTTGAGAAAAGACCTGGCTTGTGAACATACACATCATTCCGACCATAAAAACAAATATGGCATTTAAGCGACAATTACGCATCATATTCTCCAATCTAATAGATATCTGTCGGTAATTAGTGTTTATTGCTTCACTAGAGATCCAACTACGCCGTGTAAATTGCCAATTGTCTGAAATGATCTTGGGGAGATCATGTACGATCCCGTCACAAATGACTGTGGTGTGCTCATCGGCCCGCATAACCCGGTGTCAATACAAGCAGACGCATAGATTGCGAGAGAATTAGGAGTACCCCAGTTGGCGGTCCGCCCCCTAAACCAAGCAGTATAAACATCATTGCCTAAAGCGCAGATACAAATAGCCTGGACAGAGTTTTGTACGACCTTAGTTTGTGCCGATGAGATATTAGGATAGAAAGTAAAAGCGCACAATATTAGCCTGATAAGCTTACTTTTTTCTGGTATTGAAAATGACTTTAGCGCATTCATCAGTCTAAAGCTCCGAATCGGCCGCCACGAAGGCATGATAGTCAGTATGATGCCTGTGTGTCTCGTCCGAAAAATCCTGAAGATACGCTGCAAACAAAATATCTGGGCACCACTCCCGCACTTCGTCAGCGCCATCGCCCGGTCCCCCGGCACCAGCCGCTTCCGCTTGATTACAAAGCTCTGGACGACGAGCGTGCTCTTGATCGCCATGGGTTATGCCCGTTTTCCACAGGGCCCATCGGTTGACCCTTTGGGCCGATATGTTCACTTTTCGTTCTTTACACAGGAAGGACGAATCATGGGCTGGCCAGCGCGGCTGCCGAGCGAGGTGGATGCCATTGTGGAAGCCTATTTGATCCGCGCGGGAGGCAGCCCGGGGACAGCCTTGCGCATGGCGGTGCAGGATGCCCTCGCCGACCTGTGGGAGGCAGAGCGCCGAGCCGGCGAGCAGAACCGGCTGATCTCGCGCGGTTACGCACGGGCTGGCTTGAACTGCCGGCAATGAGGACATTGCCAATCCAGGGTCGCCAGATCGCCGCTCTTCGCGCCCTCCGAGTGAACCCTGGTGGGATGCGGCGCGGAGCCTATCCGCGCATCATGCCGGCCCTCGTCGAGCGCGGCTATGTCGTGGAGCGACCGGCCACTGTTGGTTCGTGCCAGGGCATGACCGCTTGGTTTCTCACGAAGGCGGGTCGCGACCTGCTGAAGATCGTCGGCAGCGGCGAGCCGAGAGAGCCAGCCTAGGCTGGAATAACCCATCTGCCGGTCACGGCCCCCGGCAGCCCCATACCCATCCCTTGGAGACATCGGTGCGTATCGTCAGTTTGGACGATCTTCCCGCCGGCCGCCTCGGCTCGGTCGATGTTCCATTCATGGGTCCGGCCGTGTGCGCCGGTTTTCCGTCGCCGGCCGACGATTTCCTGGAAGAAGCGCTCGGCCTGCCGCGATGGCTCGTTCCGAACCCGCCGGCGACGTTCCTCTGGCGCGTCTCGGGCTGGTCCGTCGTCGGCGCCGGCATCCACGATGGCGATATCGTCGTGGTCGACCGCAGCGTCGAACCGAAGCACGACGACGTCGTGCTCGCCATCATCGACGGCACGGCCTCGCTGAAGCGCTATCGGCTCGACGGAAACCAGGCCACGCTCGCCTTCGACAATCCAGAGCTGCCGGCAACGCCCATCGAAGACATCGGCGAGGCAGCGATCTGGGGCGTCGTCACGACGTCGCTGCGCCTGCTCCGGCCTCTCGCTCGGAGCCGGCGGTGAGCCGCGCTATCGCGTTGATCGACGGCAACAGCTTCTACTGCTCCTGTGAGCGCGTTTTCGACGGCAAGCTCGCCGGCGTGCCCGTGATCGTGCTGTCCAACAATGACGGCTGCGCCATAGCCCGAACCGCCGAGGCCAAGGCGCTCGGGATCAAGATGGGCGCGCCGTACTTCATGATCCGGGAGCTCTGTCGCGCCCAGGGCGTGCGCGTCTTCTCGTCGAATTATACCCTCTATGGGGACATGTCGGCGCGCATCAACGCGATCTATCGAGAGGCCGCGCCGAGGGTCGAGGTCTACTCGATCGACGAGAGCTTCCTTGACCTGTCCGACATCCGCGAGGGCGAGCGCGTCTCGCTGGCCTGCGACATCCGCGCCACCGTGCGCGCTTGGACCGGCATCCCGACCTGCGTCGGCATCGGCCCGACGAAGACGCTGGCGAAGCTCGCCAATCATATCGCCAAATCTGTCGCCGAGCTCGGTGGGGTCTGCGATCTGACCGACCCGGCCGCCTATGATTTCTGGCTGCCCCGGATCCATGTCGGCGAGCTGTGGGGCGTCGGTCGCGCCTCGCTCGCGAAGCTCGAAGCGATGGGGGTCGATAGCGTCGCCGATCTCCGCGACCTCGATCCGCGCCCGGTACGCAAGGCGCTGACCGTGGTCGGCGAGCGCATGATCCACGAGCTGCGGGGCATGGCCTGCCTGTCCCTCGACCAGGTCCCGGCACAGCGGAAAGGCTGCGCGGTTACACGTTCCTTCGGCAATCGCATCGAGGATCGGGCGAGCCTGGAACAGGCAGTCGCCGCTCACGCGACCCGACTCGGTGAGAAGCTCCGTCGGGAAAGCCTCGGTACCGATCACGTCACCGTCTTCTTCCACACCTCGGAGCACGACCGAGACGGCCCGCAACGCTCGGTCTCGACGGTCGTCACGCTACCGGAGGCGACGAACGACACGATGGCGCTGATCAAGGCGGCGCTCCATGGCGTCGCGCGGACCTGGCGGCCTCAGGGGGATCCGCCATGGCGCTACAGCAAGGCCGGTGTCATCACCGTGGATCTCGTGCCGTTGGAGAAGAGCCAACGCGCGCTCATCGGCCAACTCGACCGGGAGCACGGCGCTGCGCTGATGGCGGCGATCGACGCTTGCAATGCCCGGTTCGGTCGAGGGGCGGTGGTGCCTGCTCGTGCTGGTCTGGAGCGGGCGCGGGTCGGCTGGTCCACGAAGTTCGAGATGCGGACGCCGCGCTACACGACGCGGATCGACGAGCTTCCTGTGGCCGTGGCATGAAGTAATTGGACTTCAGGGGGCGAGGCATTCGCGACCCAGGAACCTCAGGGCCTTTCCACCATTGAAAGCCATCGCCGGCCGGTAAGCTCGGGCGTCGGCGCTTGGGAGTACGCAGACTCTCGCCCTGACGATTGAGGGCAAGATGGCTCGCTACTACTTCGACATTCACGACGGCCATTCGCTGATCCGGGACGATGTCGGCGACGAATGCGCCGACGCTAAAGTCATCCGCCGGCTAGCGATGGAAACGCTGCCGCAGATCGCCCGTGACGAGATCCCCAAAGACGGCGATCAGCAGGCTTACACCGTGGTCGTGCGCAACGAGAGCAACGTCACGGTCTACACGGCGACGCTGGCGTTTGCCGGCCTATGGTTAGGGGATGTGGAAGAGCCGGCTCAATAGGGCCGAAAGCCTCTCATCACTCGCACTCGCCCTTTGCTTCGACCTCGGGCGGGCAATCGACGAACGGGATTGCGCCTTGTTGAGATAGCCAGTCGCCGAGCGCCGCGTTGACGGCCTCGTCTCGGCTCGGCTTCGGCTCTTGCCCGGCGATGAAGCGGTCGATCGCCTCACTGATTTCCGGCGTCAGGGTGATCGTGGTCGCGGACATGGGGCTCTCCTCAAATCATCCAACCGTGGACGGCTGGCCGATGATCCATGGCGATGACGAACCCGCAGGCGCAGACTGCCCGAATGTGCGGACGGTTCACCCAATACCCAACCTGGGCCCAGGTCCACGAGGCGATGAGCATCATCGGCCCGCGGCGAAACCTGCGCGCCCGTTACAACATCGCGCCGACCACGACTGTCGAGGCGGTGCGCCAGGGTGAGGAAGGACGCGAGATCGTTCCGATGCGCTGGGGGCTCGTTCCAGTGTGGTGGAAGAAGCCGCTCAAGAGCGTGCCGGCGACGTTCAACGCCCGCGCTGAGACCGTGGCTGAGAAGCCCATGTTCCGCGACGCCTTCAAGAAGCGTCGCTGCATCATCCCGGCAAGCGGCTTCTACGAGTGGACCGGCGAGAAGGGTGACAAGCAGCCCCATCTCTTCACGGCGGCCGATGATGCGCCCGTATTGGCGATCGCGGGCCTATGGGACCGTTGGCGCGATCCCGAGGGTGAGGAAATGCTCTCCTGCACCATGGTCGTCACCGAGCCGTCTGATTGGATGGAGCCCTATCACGACCGCATGCCGGTGATCCTCGACGGCAAGCAGATCGACGCTTGGCTCGACGGCTCGGCCGGCACTGAGATCCTGAAACCGGCCGAGGAAAGCGCGCTCAAGGAATTCCCGGTATCGAAGCGGGTCAATAAGGTCGGCAACGACGACGACCCGAGCCTGATCGAAAAGGATGCGGCCTGACAGCGCGCCGAACCCCCACGGGTCGACGCCAAGGATCTGCAGCGACCGCTTCCGGCAGGCGAGCTGGTCATCGCGGCTTGCGGGAGGAAGGGCGATGGGCCGCGGGAGTAGCCGCAGCTTGCCCGCTTTGGCCGCGGCGCCGGCGCGGGCTGGGCTAGACCGGGCTCGCTCGAGCTGGTCGACGAAGTTCGAAATGCGGACGCCGCGCTACTCGACGCGGATCGATGAGCTACCAGTTGCGCTGGCCTAAGAAAAAGAGGGCCGAGCTTGGCTCGGCCCTCTCAATTCCCCGATGAGGTCGCGCTCTTAGCGTTCGCTCACGGGGCCGACCGGGATCCGGAAGGCGCGCTTTCCATAGTTCCGAGCCCAGAGCACAGTCCCATTCGGGAGCGTGATGAACGGGCGGAAGATGAATTGCTGACCCTCGTCGGGCGGCTTGGGGGTCGAGGCCATCGTGAAAGTCCTTTCATTCGATGGTTGACCGAGAGCCGCCGCGGACCTAGATATTCCACCTCTCACAGCAAATATCCGAGGGCCGGCGACGGCCCCCGATCGGTTTCAGTGGACCTTCTGGTCCACCGAACGCGCCCCGCCCCTGGCGGGGCGTTTTGCGTTGAGGAATCAATTAGAGTTCTGCCACTCTCGTTGCAACCCCCTGGAAAGGAATCATTAACCATATTTCCAGGATTTTGATACGTTGATGCCAATTCCGATTAAATTGGTGATGGCATGAACATGCAGGTCGGAGGCCGCATCATGGACGAGCGGTCATACTACGAGGTTCTTCAACGACGCCGTGAGCTCCAGGAAGAGCTCCGTGTTTTGAACGAAATTATCCACGGCTATGAACGGCTTAAAGAGCTTCGTTCTGGCAACGCCGCTCGCACGGTGGAGGCGTCCTCAGACGACAAACCGCGGCTGCGAGAGCGCAACGTTTATTCCCCGCGGCAGCTCGCCAATTTCGCCCGCGCAGAGATTCTAAAGCGCGGTCGTCCGATGACTCGAGGTGAATTGCTCGACGCCTTTGAATCCGAGGGCATCCCACTCGCTGGCCGCGATAAAGCCCGTAACCTTGGCACAATCATGTGGAGATTTCGGGAGGAATTCGAGAACGTCCCCGGTAGAGGCTACTGGCCGAAGGACGTGCCGAATCCTGATCGATAGAGACGTGGTTCAATCTGCCAATCGGAGTGGACGGCTAATCTGAATGGCTTCGACGGCAGCGATCACCGAAGCGTCTGGATGCTGGTTGCAATAGGCTCTGATGGAACCGAGCATGAGATCGGCGTTCAGCCCAGCCAAGTCGCGGAAATTTCGATCTCGGGCGGTCTTCATGGCGTTCACGCCGCTCATGAAACCAAATGCCCAGCCCAGGATCGCCGTGCGGCCCGGAGCCAAGCTCACGAAGCTGTCGATCTCCCGACAGGGTGTCAGGCCAAAGCCTGCTACGTTGCCGTTCTGGGCGTGCCCCGAGATCGTAGCCAGCAGGACAATCAAGGCGACGGACAGGTAAGCTTGAGCGGTCGAGCGCATCGAGGCCTCCTAGAGAACCGCTACTAGCCCTGTGCGATTGCCGCATGTCAGATCCGGCGCTGTCCGCCGAATCGTCTCTGCCACATAGCTCGGCGCGAGGTGAGCGTAGTGCTTCTCGGCCATCCGCGTTCCCGAGTGGCCGAGCGCTTCGGCGACGACCATCAGGGGCGCGCCGTTGCGAACCATGGCACTGGCGTAGGAGTGGCGGAGCTCGTGAAGCGTGATGCTCTCCAGCTTCGCTCGTCCCAGCGCCTCCTTGAAGCCACGCTGGTATTGCGCGGGCTTCCAGGCCTCGCCGTCCTCTCGAACCAGCAATGGTGATTTGGGCCCCCTCCCCGTTCCAAGGCGCTCGAATAGGCTGACGCCGCCTACAGTGAGCGGGATGTGCCGGGCTCGGCCATTCTTGCTGCGCTCGACGAACACAGTCCCGTTGGCGCGGTCGAAGTCACGAACCGTAAGCTTCGACAACTCGCCGAAGCGGGCTCCTGTCATCAGGGCGGCCGCGACGAGATCCCGGAGCGGCCCTTCGGACGTATTGAGCAGCCGCTGCTGCTCGGCGGCGTCGAGGAATTGGACCCGGGCCGAGCCGGTATCTCGGAACGGCTTGAGCAACCGCCAGGCGCGATCGTTCTCAACGAGCTGATGATGGTAAGCCCAATTGAGGGCGGCCTTGAGCAGCGTTAACGTGCGGTTGGCCGTGTCTCGCCGTCGACGCAGCGCTTCGGGATCTGTGACGTCGACCGCTCGCGTGTTGCGCTTGGTAGCGAGCTTTCCCGTCCGCAGCAGCTTTGGCGCGTGCACCATGGCGTCGCGCCAGCGCCGCAGTTTGTCGAGCGTGAGGTCGGTCACGCGCAGATTGCCGAGCTTGGGCCGGACGTGGACCCGGGCTCGAGATTTGGCGTCATAGATCGCCTTCATGCCTTCGGCTTCGCGCGCTTCAAGGTACCGGTCGAGCGCATCGTTGACCGTCAGCGCTGGCTGCGCGTCCGGCGCTGATCGCAGCGATTTCACCCAAGCCCGTGCCGCATCCTTGGCCTGCTCGTGCGTCAGAATCTTCGAGCCGTCGGCCGTCGCGACGTCATCGGCCCTCCCAAGCATCAACTGGACGCGTTTGCCCTCCGGCGTCCGCGATGCGGCAAGCCATGAACCGCCCTGCCCTCTCGTGCCTCGCCCACTGCGATACCCCAGCCGCACGCCCGGACCGATCAGCTCCCACTCGGGCGCGTCGGACGACGGCAGCTCGGCCCGGCTTGCCCGGCTTTTGAACGCACTGGCTCTGCGGGCCATCGCTCGACCTTTTCGTTGTCGAAATCGTTGCCAACATTGCCACGAAACGCGATGGCACGCAATGAAACGATATGGCACAAGTCATTGCGTTCTAATGAGTTTCAGGCCGTACCAGAGAGTGTCTCTATGCTTCAGAAGTCGCCTTCTCACGGCGAAAACAGGGGTTCGATTCCCCTTGGGAGCGCCAGCAGACTGAGTGATTGAGGGCCGTGCCGTGGCCTGGGCGATCGGCATCTCGCTGCGCTCCGTGCAGCGGATCTGGGACGCCAACCGCCTGCAGCCGCACCGGACGCGCACCTTCAAGCACCCGAACGTCCGCGCCTGGCTCGCGCACCAACCGCGCTGGACCTTCCACTTCACCCCGACCTCGGCTTCCTAGCTAAACGCCGTCTAGGGCTTCTTCTTGGCCCTCACGCGCTGTCCGCTCCAACGGGGCACCTTGACCGGGATCGTCGATTTGCGGGCGGCCATCAAACGATACATCGCCCGGTACAATCAGGACCAAAACCCTGGACCTGGACAAAACCGCCAAAGCCATCCTCAAAGGCATCAGTCGACTGCATCATCACCCGTCTGAGCCACCGCACTAGGACCGCCTCTCAACGGCAACGTTTCTGCACGATTGGCTGCCACCAAGGCTAGAGGGGTGGCGATGTCGTTCCTGCACAATCTGCCAGTCGCGGATCTGAGTGCGTCTTATGGCTATGTTGCGATTTTTGTGATCATCATGCTTGAGTGCGCTGGCGTGCGTTGCCCAGGCGAAACGGTCCTGCTGACTGCGGCGGCCTACGCGGGAAGCACCGGCAATTTGAACATCGGACTAGTCGTCGGAACGGCCGCGCTGGCAGCGATCCTCGGCGATAACTTCGGCTATTGGGTTGGGCGACGTTGGAGCCTACCACTTTTACTCAAGCACGGCCGCAGGATTGCGCTGGATCACAAGCGGCTTAAGCTCGGGCAAAACCTCTTTCAGAAATATGGTGGAGCGATCGTGTTCTTCGGGCGCTTCACCGCGATGCTGCGGGCCTATGCGGCCGTGCTCGCCGGGGTAAATAAGCTCGATGCTCGGCGATTCATGTTTTACAATGGCGTAGGTCGTATCGCGTGGGCGTCTATTATGGGGCTAGGCGCTTACCTCTGCGGTCGCTCAATTGAGAACGTGATGGGCCCCGTTGGGCTCGGTATGCTTGGTTTCGTGATCCTCTGCGCCGTGGCGCTTTGGATGTTTATGAAGCGCCACGAAAAACGACTATTGATTCAAGCGGAAGCAACAATCCCGGGGCCGCTGACCTAGAATCTAGTCTGCGAACCAAGTCTGGATCGTCTTTAGGATTGGATGCAGGAGCGAGTTGTCGAACGCCGAGACGAGTCCGATGCTGATCCAGCCGAGGAGCGTGCTAAGGAACAGCGTAAGCGGCGGTCCTCGAACCGGCGCTCATCGCGATCGAGAATGACCGGCTTCGTTCCTGCTGCCCGCAGGAGCAGCGTCAGCACGTTCACGCCAACGATCTAGAGGAGTGCCTGCTGCGGGGTCAGCACGGAGCCGATGTTCACCGTCTGTAGGTAACCGAGGATCGGCAGGACGATCGAGGCGAGGCCGCCGACCGAGTTCAGCAGCGTCGTTTTCTAGGCTGTGCGCAACGCGGCGGCCGGCTTTACCTTCTCGGCGAGCGCGTCCGAGGTGACTGAGACGGCCTGGACGGCAGGCTTCACATCCTCGGCCATCAGAGCCCCTTCCCGGTGGTGAACGCGGCAACGATGAGCCCGAGGGCGATCAGCGTTATGGTCCGCGGATGCACCGCGAGCCACGTCCAGTGGTAGCGAAGGCTGGACTTGCCGGCGTTGGTGGCGATCGTCCTGATGTTCGCCTCGGCGCTTTTCAGGTCCATGTCAGGCTACCTTTCCGATGATGAAGGCTTAGAGCCAGTTCCAGCGGCTCGGCGCTTGGCTCGCGTTATCGTTGCAAGGGACGGGGCCGCTGATCGGCGGCATCGCGGGCGCAGGCCTCACCTCCTGGCGACGATCCTGTTCGAGAAGTTCGGCCAGCATCAGCCACTGAACCGCCAGAGCGAGCGCTTCGCTCGGGAAGGGATCGCGCTGTCGGTCTCGACGCTGGCCGACCAAGTCGGTGCCTGCACGGCGGCGCTCGCGCCCCTGCATGCGCTGATCGCGACGCATGATCTGGCGGCCGGGCGGCTCCACAGCGACGACACCACGGTGCCGATCCTGGCCAAGGGTCGGATGGTCACCGGCCTGATCTGGACCTATATCCGTGACGACCACCCCTTCGGCGGCCCGGCCCCACCGGCGGCGCTGTTCTACGCCTCGCACGACCGGGCCAGAGAGCATCC
>NZ_JAAUVI010000017.1 GCF_021352225.1 Methylobacterium sp. C25
ATCCGGGGCCGTCAGGGTCTACGAGGATCCCGCCGATCTGCTCAAGCACCTGGACGAGGTCGGAGGCAGGCGTTGAGAAAGTCTTCCGTGAAGTTGAAAACAGTAAGGAGATCGGTGGATACTCCCCACACGCGGACCTAAACCAACGCCACACTGCTATCGACTGCGTTTGACATGCCGCTTTGGCACCATGAAAATCCGACATGAGATCCTTGGGGCCGCAGAAATCGCAGAAGGAATGTCCGCTTTTGGGGGTGGCGCGATCGCCTGAACGGCGAGGTTGGGTTGAAAGCGGCGTTGCTCGAAAGGGTTGATTGTCGCCAGTCCGCTTTCAGGAGGCAAAGCCTAAGAAGCGGTCATTCCCCTGACCATCACAGCTCAGCAGCTTCGTGTCCAACCTCCTAGTAGAAGCCGCTTTTCGACGTTTCTCGAAGCAGCCGTTCCTCTTGCCACTATCTCGGCGGCTTCGCCCCGCCGTCGGCGATCCCGATCTGCGCCAGCCTTGATGTGCGCGGGCAGATCAGGCGGGCCGCGGCCAATTGGCAAGCCGTGGAACTCCCGATTCGAGGTGAGGTTGCCGAGGATCAGCGAGGAGCCAGCCTGTGAGCGACGTCGAGATCGAGCCCTACGACGATCCAGCGGGCGGCTGGGGCTCGGCCCGCTCGCTCGTCGAGATTCTGACACGCGAACAGATTCCTATCTCGGGCGCGGCTCTGCTGTTGAAGCAGAACAAGCCGGGCGGCTTCATGTGCGTGTCCTGCGCCTGGCCAAAGCCGGCGAAGCCCGCGACCTTCGAGTATTGCGAGAACGGCGCCAAGGCGACGGCTTGGGAGCAGACTCGCAAGCGCGTCGGTCCCGACTTCTTCGCGAAGCATACGGTCGCCGAGTTGCTGACTTGGACGGATTTCGATCTGGAGGCGCAAGGTCGGCTTACACATCCCCTGCGCTACGATCCGACGAGTGACCGCTACGCTCCGATCTCATGGGAAGACGCGTTTGCGGAGATCGGCCGCGAATTGTGCGGCTTCGATCCGAAATCCGTCGTCTATTATTCGTCCGGCCGCGCTTCGCTTGAAACCTCGTACATGTATGGGCTGTTCGCGCGGCTCTACGGCAACAACAACCTGCCCGACTCCTCCAACATGTGCCACGAGCCGACTTCGACGGGATTGAAGGCGTCGATCGGCGTGCCGGTGGGCACCACGGTGCTGGAGGATTTCGAGAGCACGGACTGCATCCTGTTTTTCGGCCAGAATGTCGGCTCGAACGCACCGCGGATGCTGCATCCGCTGCAGGATGCTCGGCGGCGCAAGGTTCCTATCATCACCTTCAACCCGCTGCGCGAGCGCGGACTGGAGCGCTTTACCGACCCGCAATCGCCCGTGGAGATGCTGACCAAGTCGTCCACGCGGATCTCGACGCAGTATCATCAGGTAAAGGCGGGAGGCGACATCGCGGCGATCACCGGAATGTGCAAGGCGCTCCTCGCGACCGACCGGGAGACGCAGGCGGAGGGGCGGCCGCGCGTGCTCGACGCCGTCTTCATCGCCGAGCACACCTACGGCTTCGAGGATTTCGTCGGCTTCTGCGATCGCCAGGACTGGGCAGTGCTCGAAAAACGATCGGGGCTAACGCGCGAGGCGCTGGAAGCCGCCGCCGCCGTTTACGGACGTGCTGAGCGGGTCATCGGCATCTACGGCATGGGGCTGACCCAGCATCGTAAGGGCACCGAAACGGTTCAGATGCTCGTGAACCTCATGCTGCTGCGCGGGAATATCGGCAGGCCGGGGGCGGGGCTCTGCCCGGTCCGCGGTCATTCCAACGTGCAGGGCCAGCGCACCGTCGGCATCGCCGAGAAACCGGAGCTGGTGCCCCTCGACAGACTCGCCGACCTCTACGGCTTCGAGCCGCCGCGCGATAAGGGCCTGAACACGGTCGAGGCCTGCGAGGGCATCATCGCTGGAAGCGTGAAGGCCTTCATTGGCCTCGGCGGCAATTTCGTGCGCGCGATTCCTGATACGGAGCGGATGGAGGAAGCTTGGCGCAGCATGCGTCTGACCGTGCAGGTCTCGACCAAGCTCAACCGGTCTCACCTCGTCAACGGCGCGGTCGCCTACATCCTGCCCTGCCTCGGACGGATCGAGATCGACGAGCAGGCGGCTGGTCCGCAGGCGGTCTCGATGGAAGATTCAACCTCCTGCTTCCACGGTTCTGTCGGCGTCACCAAACCGGTGAGCGATCACGTGCGCTCAGAGCCCTGGATCGTCGCGGGCATCGCCAAGGCAACCCTGCCGCCGAACCCCAAGGTCGACTGGGATGCGTGGGTCGGCGACTACGCCAAGGTGCGCGACGCCATCGAGGCGACCTATCCGATGGTGTTCAAGGATTTCAACGCGCGTCTGTTCGAGCCGGGCGGCACCCACAAGCCGCTCGCCGCGCGCGAGCGTCGCTGGGATACCGAAACGGGCAAGGCCAATTTCGTCGTGCCTCAGGGCCTCAACGAGGATCCTGACATGCCGGCCCGGCACGCAGACGTGCTCGACCTGATCACGCTACGCTCGAACGACCAGTTCAACACCACAGTCTACGGCTATCACGATCGCTTTCGCGGGGTGAAAGGCACCCGGCAGGTGCTGTTCATGAACGAGGTCGACATCGCCCGGCTCGACCTCGCGGACGGCGATACCGTCGACGTCGTCACGGAATCCAACGACCAGTATGTGCGAGCCGTGAAGGGGCTCAGAGTGGTCAAATACAGCATCCCGGAGGGCAATTGCGGGGGCTACTATCCCGAGTTGAACGTGCTCATCCCGCTCTCTCATCACGACGAGCAGGCTAAGACGCCAGCGGCGAAGGCGATCCCCGTCCGCATCGCCAAGGCAGGACCGAGGCCGATGCCAAACTGACCATTCGCAGCAATGAGCGCTGACCGCAGATCTCTATTTCGTGCAACGCGTCACGATCGTTAATGAAGCGGAGCAATGAGATCGGCAATCTGTTCGCCAATCTAGGGCAATTGCTTGCGGCCGGCTTCAGCCGGCTGCTTCGCGGCCATTGTTCGCTGGACGATGTCCTAAGCTTAGGTCCGCTTTCGGGACACTTACGCAGTGCGCGGGAAGAACCTGCGCGCCTGCCAGCTGCTGCTGGGGCACACGAAGCTTGAGAGCACGGTACGCTATCTCGGGATCGAAGCAGACGATGCGTTGGTGATGTCCGAGCAGACCGACATCTGACATTCACCTCGGCGGCCAATTTGGCCGTCGCACCTACCCCCTTCGTCCAACAAGGGTGGATAGCAGGCTTTGCTGCCCAGCCCGTGAGCGGACGTTCGGCTGCGAGAACGGTGGGTTGTCCAAGCAGGAGCCGTCGGCGCAGCCTCAGGCAGACACGTGCAAGGCGGCCGGCGACACCGGCTTGGAAGTTGCTGGAGTGAGAGGCCTGCACCTCCAGCGCGATCTCTCCCATGGACGGCTCAAGCGGTCTGGCCGGGATCGTGATGACGGACGCTGCGCCGGATGACCTGGGGTGGCTGACCGAACGCCCGCAGAAAGGCCCGCCGCATCCGTTCCCGGTCGGCGAAACCCGTCTCCCGAGCCACTGTGTCGAGCGAATGCCGGCCGTCCTCCAGCATCGTCCGGGCGGCCTCCAGGCGAAGGTTCTCTACCGCCTTCGCAGGTGATTGGCCGGTCTCCTCCCGGAAGATGCGGCTGAATTGGCGCGGGCTCAGATGGGCAGCGTCGGCCAGTTCCTCCACCGAGAGTTCGTTCCTCAGGTTGCCCCTAGCATAGGCCAGGACTTTCTGGACTCTGTCGGACCGCGGCTGAAGTTCCAGCAGCGCGGAGAACTGTGACTGGCCCCCCGTCCTGCGATGGTAGACGACGAGCATCCTGGCGATGCCCTTCGACATCTCGGGCCCCAGATCGTCCTCGACCAGAGCCAGCGTCAGATCAATCCCGGCCGTCATGCCGGCCGAAGTCCAGACGTTGCCGTCTGAGACGAAGATGCGGTCGTCGTCCACCTTGATTGTCGGATAGAGCCGCTGCAGGTCGCGGGCGTGGGCCCAGTGAGTCGCCGCCTTCCGGCCGTCGAGCAGGCCCGCCTCGGCCAGGAGGAACGCCCCCGTGCAGGTCGCGGCGACGCGGCGCGCAGTCGCCGCCGTCTCGCGCAACCGTTCGACGAGGCCCGGCGCCGAGGCATCGACCCTGACTGAGCCCACGACGATGATCGTGTCGAAGCGCCGGCCGGAGAACGGCTCCGACTTGATGACCATTCCGATGGAGGTCCGGATCTCCCCACCCCCTTCCGACAGGAAGGTCACGTCGTAAAAGTCCCGGCCGAGCTCATGGTTGGCCAGCTCGAAGGCCGTCAGGGGCGCGAGGTTCATCACCTGGAACCCTGGGAACAGGACGACACCAATAGACGGCACGAGGGGCCTCGCGAATGTCTTAAAAGGTTGGATGTTCGACATATGGGATATGGCGGGGTGCGTCTAGGTTCGATCGCAACAGGCACGGGCGACACCCCGCGCCGGCCCGTCGCCAAGGAACTCTTCCCATGACCACGCAAAGCATCACCATCCTCGGACGGGACGCCGAGGACCACACAAGCCGCTGGCTCACCTCCGGCGAGATCGCCGTAGCGACCCTGCGGGACGGGACCCGCATCCGCTACGTCCGGGTGGGAAGCGGGCCGAACCTTGTCCTGACTCACACCGTGCGGACGCAGCTCGACCTGTTTCAGCGTGTGATCCCGCTGCTCTCGCCCCACTTCACGGTCTTCGCCCTCGACTTGCCGGGTTTCGGCTGGTCGGACCTGAAGCCGGACGCCCCGAAGGACGAGCCCGCCCTGCGGGCGGCCCTGAGGGAATTCATCGCGACACTCGGTATCGAGCGCCCGATCCTCGCGGGCGAGTCGATTGGCGCGACGCTGTCGCTCTCCCTAGCCGCCGAACTCGGCGACGAGGTCGAGCGGGTCTTCGCCTTCAACACCTACGACTATCTGCCGGGACTGGAACGCTCGAACCTTTTGGCCTCGCTCATCATCAAGAGCGTGCGGGCGCCGGTCGTCGGTTCGGTCTTCGCCGCGCTGGAGAACCGGTCCATCACCGGCGGCATCATGAGTGGGGGCTTTCACGACCCGCGCAGCCTGCCCTCCGACCTTCTGGACGAGTACTCCCGGGTCGGCGCTCGTGCCGGTTACAGCAGGGCGGCGCGGACGCTACTCAAAGCGCTCCCGAGCTTCGTCGCGGCCCGCGCCCGCTATCGCTCGGTCACCGCGCCGGTCACGTTGGTCTGGGGTGACAAGGACTGGGCGAACCCGCAGGACCGCGCCGGCGTCGAGGCCGCACTCCCGTCGCCCGAGGTCCTCACACTCAACCGGACGGGGCACTTCAGCGCCCTGGAGCGTCCGCAAGCCTGGGCCGACATCATCCTGGCTCGGACAACGAAGCCGAAGGTCTCGGCCGTCGGTTGACGGCCGGCGGCCGACAAGCCGCGCGAGCGGCCGTCGTGGCCCACGCCACCACATCCCCTCACCCGAAGAAGCGAGGATCGACATCCATGTCCGAACAGATGACCTCGACCCACATCACGGTCGAGCACGTGACGCTCCGCTCTCCCAAGACCTACGAGGCGGTGCGCGCCGCCCTGGAGGCTTCGGTGCCTCCCCTCGATCACGCATATGCCGGGCTGCTGCGCGACGGAAAGGTGGACGCGGCGCGTGACCTCCTCGAACGGCAGGCGCCGCTCTCGATCTTCGGCGCCCGCGACCATGGCGGTCTGCTCCTCACCGCCGGCCTAACCCGCAAGGCCGTCCAGTACGACATCGGCAATCCGCTGACGGCCGCGCGGATGACCCGGCACGTCCTCTCCGCCGCTCAATACGCGCCGATCCGGGTGCTCCTGCGCGAGGATGCCGAGGGCGTAGTCGCGTTCGAATACGACCGCCCAGTCACAACCTTCGGACAATTCGCAAATCGGGAGGTCGACGCCGTTGCGGCTGACTTAGACGATCAGCTCAGGGGCGCGCTCGCTGCCGCAGCTGCTTGACTTTAAACGAGCAGTGGATGGGCTGCTTGCCGACCGTCGTGTCCGTTAAGCTTCGTCCACGAGAACGGCCGGGAAGCAGACAGTCCAAGAGTTCGCGAAGGGTCGGAAGCAGCATGTCCCCTTCCGAGCGGACGGACAAATTCCGTTCTTGGCCTAATGCGGCGTTGACTAGTGACTTGGATGGGTGGAAAGCGGTCTGGCTGCTTCCAAACGAGAAACCCGCAAAATCGGACATTAGGCGATCGACAGAAGTTGGCCGAAAGCAGAAAGGCTGCCTTCGGAAACGCAGGTGGAAAGGCGGGCATTATTGCGTTGCGGCCGATGCGTCATCTTCGGTCTCGCTTCCACCAAGGCTGTCCAAGACACTTGCCTTCTTTTTTCTTCGATGAATGGCCGGGAAGTTGCTGCCGGCACGCTGCCTGGAAAAACCCAGCGGAACTTGAGCTCGAACGCGATCGCAAGCCCCGATCTTGGCGCCTAGGATCGACTGCGAGGTGGCCGGTGATGCGCGCTTCCGCCAGTCTGCTTTGCTCGGGCTCTCCAGCGAGTCGGGCCGCAACGTAGCCCTGGCCAAGGCTTTGGCCGCACGGCTTGGAATCCCGCCCCGCCAGTCGGGTCTGAGCGGGTACGTTCCGTTAGGATCTTGAAGCGTCGGATCGACCAAGCGATTACCAAAAGCGGAGGCGGCCTGCGTGGACCCGCGCCGAGTGCGGAGGTCGGGCTCAATGTCACTTCGCGCCGCTCTGCCGAAACGTGAATATTGTTTTTACTAGCCGTTAGTTTTTTGGCCGACATTTTCAATTTTTGACTGAGTTAATGTTTTCTTAAATAATCAAATCAGTGTCGATTTATTTTTGAATTTCAAACTTGTTCCGTCAAACGTCGGAATTTTGCTTAGAAAAAACCTTTCCCATACTAGTACTAGCGCCACAGCCCCGGTCGTTCGACAAATCGCTCGACGATTAATTGGCGCATTGTGGGCTGAAAAACTCGGCTTTGCTTGCGTCTCCGAAAACTCTGCTCGGCATGCATTTGTTAAATTCGATGCGTGCCGAGATTGCGGGTCCGGTCTCGGGGATTGATCATGGCGGTTACGCAGACCTTCGAATCTTCTGTCGGCCTGAATGGCAACCCGATCACCATTGGCGGTTTCATCTATACTCAGCGGACGTCCTCGACGGCGACTTCCGGCAACTTGGTCATTCAAAAGGAATTGCTGAGCGATGCAGCACTGTTTGCGTCGAGTGGATCGGGATATCTGTCGATCTCGCAGACCTCGGGCGCTGCCTTCGATCTCAACTCGCTGTCCATCAACAGAGACATCGCGCTGCTGCCGACGACCTTCATCGTCGGATACCGGAACGGCGTTCAGGTCGGCGTCTATCAGGATACAAGCCTTCTCAATCTCGGCGAACACAACGTCACGCTCGGAGGACCGAACTGGCAGGGCCTGACGGAAGTCAGGATCTTCAATGCGAACAGCCTGCTCGACGTGAGCGTCGGCGTCGGGTTCGGCATCGACAACGTCAACACCACCGACGCGATCGCACCGGGGGCCCCGACCTTGTCGGCCGGCGTCGGCGCCACGGCCGACAACACGCCGACGGTGACGGGAACGGCCGAAATCGGATCGACGGTCACCATCTACGATGGCGCAACGGCGATAGGGACGACGACGGCCGGCGCGAATGGCCTCTATGCCTTCACGCCGACCACCGCCCTTTCGGACGGGGCGCATAACCTCAGCGCACGGGCGACCGATGCCAGCGGGAACGTCAGTCTCGCGTCGCCGGCTGCGTCCTTGCGGATCGATACAGTGGCTCCGACGGCACCGGTTCTGGCGGCTGGGACCGGGCTGAGCAATAGCCACACGCCCGCCATCACGGGAACGGCCGAAGCGGGCTCCACCGTCACGATCTTGAACGGCGCGACGGTTCTCGGTTCGACCGTCGCCGCGGCCGACGGCACATTCAGCTTCAAGCCCGCGGTGGGACTCGCTGATGGAAACTACGTCCTCACCGCGACGGCCGTCGATGCAGTCGGGAATACGAGCATCGTGTCGAGCGCGATCGGCCTGCGCATCGATAGCGTGGCGCCGGGTGCGCCGGCCGTCACGGCCTTCACGGGGCCGACCAACAATACGGCACCGGTCATCACCGGCACGGCTGAGGCGGGCTCCACGGTCACGATCTCCGACAACGGCACCGTGCTGGGGACGACAGTCGCAGCCGCCAACGGCACGTTCAGCTTCACGCCGACCGCCGCTCTGGCGCAGGGCGCCAACAGCTTCACGGCCACCGCGAGGGACGCGGCCGGCAACGTCTCGGTCGCGTCAGCTGCCGTCGCCCTGACCATCGACACCACGGCCCCGACCGCTCCGGTGATCAAGGCCTTCACCGGGCCGACCAACAGTACCACTCCGGCCATTACCGGGACTGCGGAAGCCGGGGCCACGGTCACGATCTCCGACAACGGCGGCGTCATCGGAACCACTGTCGCCGGAGCGAACGGCGCGTTCAGCTTCACGCCGACCGTTGCGCTGGCGGCCGGCAACAACAGCTTCACCGCCACCGCCCGGGACGCGGCCGGCAATGTCTCGGGCGCCTCCGCGGCGGTCGCCCTGACCATCGACACCACGGCGCCGGTGGCGCCCGTCCTCGCGGCTCTTACCGGCCCGACCAACAACACGAGCCCGACCATCACCGGCACGGCCGAGGCGGGCTCCACCGTCACGATCTCCGAGAACGGCACCGTGCTCGGCACCGCCGTGGCCGGGGCCAACGGCGCCTTCAGCTTTACGCCGGCTACCGCGCTCGCGGCCGGCGCCAACAGCTTCACCGCCACGGCGCGAGATGCGGCCGGCAACGTCTCGGGCGCCTCTGCGGCGGTGGCCCTGACGATCGACACGACGGCGCCCGGCGCGCCGGTCATCGCGGCCTTCACCGGTCCGACCAACCACACGACGCCGACCATCACCGGCACGGCCGAGGCGGGCGCCACCGTCACGATCTCCGATAACGGCACGGTGCTCGGCACCGCCGTGGCCGGGGCCAACGGCACCTTCAGCTTCACGCCGACCACCGCCCTGGCGCAGGGCGCCAACAGCTTCACGGCCACCGCGCGGGACGTGGCGGGCAATCTCTCGGCGGCCTCGGCCGCCGTTGCGCTGACGATCGACACCACGGCGCCCGGCGCCCCGGCAATCACGCCTTTCGCGACCCCGACCAACAACCCGACCCCGACGATCACCGGCACCGCCGAAGCGGGCGCCACCGTCACGATCTTCAACGGCACGACGGTGGTGGGAACCGTCACCGCCGGAGCCAACGGCAGCTTCTCGCTGACACCGACCGTGCCGCTTCCCCACGGCACCGCGACCCTGACGGCGACGGCGCAGGATGCCGCCGGCAACCTCTCCGTCCCCTCCGCCGCAGCGACCGTCGTCATCGACACCCATGTGCCGGGCGCGCCCGTCGTCAATTCCATCGCGCCCACCAACGACACCACGCCGGACATCACCGGCACGGGCAATGCCGGCGACACCATCATCATCAAGAACGGAGGCGCTACGGTCGGCACCGGGACGGTTGCCGCCAACGGCACGTTCAGCGTCACCGTGACCACGGCCCTGCCGGAGGGCAACTCGGCGCTCAGCGTCACTGCCACGAGTCCCGGTGGGACCGTCTCACCGGCCGCACCGGTGACCGTGCTGGTGGACACGACCAATCCGCTGGCTCCCGTGATCACGGCCTTCACGGGGCCGACCAACGACACGACGCCGACCATCACCGGAACGGCGGAAGCCGGCACCACCGTCACGATCTCGAACAACGGCGCGGTGCTGGGAACGGCGGTTGCGGGCGCCAACGGCACGTTCAGCTTCACGCCGGCCACCGCGCTGGCAGCCGGGACGGCCAACCTGACGGCGACGGCGAAGGATGCGGCCGGGAACCTCTCTTCGGTCTCCGCCACTACGTCGGTGACCATCGATACCACCGCGCCCGATACGCCGGCGCTGAATCCGTTCGCCGGGCCGATCAACACATCCACTCCGACCATCACCGGCCATGCGGAGGTGGGTTCGACGGTGGTGACGATCACGGCCGGCGGCACGATCATCGGCACGGCGGTGACCGCTGCCGATGGCAGTTTCTCCCTGACCCCGGCCCAGCCGCTGCCCGACGGGGTATCGACCCTGACCGCCACGGCGCGCGATGCCGCCGGCAACCTCAGTGCGGTATCGGCACCGTTGACCGTCACCATCGACACCCACGCACCGGGGGCGCCGTCGATCACGGCCTTCGCCGGGCCGACCAACAGCACCACCCCGACCATCACCGGCACGGCGGAAGCCGGGGCCACCGTCACGATCTCCGACAATGGGACGGTGATCGGCACCGCACTCGCAGGCGCAAATGGCGCCTTCAGCTTCACGCCGGCCACCGCTCTGGCGGCCGGTGCCAACAGCCTCACCGCCACCGCACAGGATGTTGCCGGCAACGTCTCGGCCGGCTCAGCTGCCGTCATCCTGACGATCGACACCCTGGCACCTGCGGCGCCAGTCATCGCGGCCTTCTCCGGCCCGACGAACAACACCGCGCCCACCATCACCGGCACGTCGGAAGCCGGGTCCACCGTCACGATCTCTGACAATGGCACCGTGCTCGGCACCGCTGTCGCCGGAGCGAACGGCATCTTTAGCTTCACTCCGGCGAGCGCGTTGCCGGAGGGCGCCAACAGCCTCTCCGCGACTGCCAGAGATGCGGCAGGGAACCTCTCGGGCGCTTCTGCGGCCGTGGCTCTGACGATCGACACGGCCGCGCCCGGCGCGCCGGTCATCACGGCCTTCGCCGGGCCGACCAATCACGCGACGCCGTCCATCACCGGCACGGCCGAGGCCGGGTCCACCGTCACGATCTCCGACAATGGCACCGTGCTCGGCACTGCCGTCGCCGGAGCCGACGGCGCGTTCAGCTTCACGCCGACCGCGCCTCTCGCGGACGGCGTCAACAGCTTCACCGCCACGGCTCGCGACGCGGCGGGCAATCTCTCGGGCGTTTCCGCGGCCGCTGCCCTGACCATCGACACGGCGGCGCCGGGCGCGCCGGCCATCGCGGCCTTCACGGGACCGACCAACGACTCGACACCGACCATCACCGGCACGGCAGAGGCCGGGGCGATCGTGACGGTGTTCAGCGGCACGACGGTGCTGGGGACCGTCACTGCCGGCGCCAATGGCAGCTTCTCGCTGACGCCGACCGTGCCGCTGCCCGACGGCACCGCCTCCCTGACGGCCACCGCCCGTGACGCGGCCGGCAATCTCTCCGCCTCGTCGGCGGCCACGTCCGTCGTCATCGATACGCACGTGCCGGGCGCACCCGTCGTCAACTTCCTCGCGCCCACCAACGACACCACGCCGATCATCACCGGCACCGGCAATGCCGGCGACACGATCACGGTCAGCAACGGCGGCACGCCGATCGGCACCGGCACCGTTGCGTCCGACGGCAGCTTCAGCGTGACCGTGACCACGCCCCTGACCGAGGGAAGCTCCACGCTCACGGTGACCGCGACGAGCGCGAGCGGGACGGTCTCGGCCGCCGCGCCGGTGACCGTGCTGGTGGACACGACCGATCCGGTGGCCCCCGTCATCGCGGCCTTCAGCGGGCCGACCAACGACACCACGCCGACCATCACCGGCACGGCGGAAGCCGGCACCACCATCACCATCCTGAACGACGGCGCGGTCCTCGGCACTGCCGTGGCCGGGCCCGATGGCAGCTTCAGCTTCACGCCGACGGCGGCCCTTCAGCCGGGCACTGCCAACCTGACGGCAACGGCGACGGATGCGGCCGGAAACGTCTCGCCGGTCTCCACCGCCGCATCACTGACCATCGACACCTCTGCACCGTCGGTGCCGACGCTGACGCCGTTCTCCGGGCCGATCAACACGGCCACTCCGACCATCACCGGCCATGCCGAGGCCGGCTCGACGGTGGTGACGATCACCGCCGACGGTACGGTCATCGGCACGGTGGTGTCGGCCCCGGATGGCAGCTTCTCCCTGACCCCGACTCAGCCGCTGCCCGACGGCGTTTCGACCCTGAGCGCGTCGGCCCGTGACGCAGCCGGAAACCTCAGCGCGGTCTCGGCACCGCTGACGGTCACCATCGACACCCATGCGCCCGATGCGCCGTCGATCGCGACCTTCACCGGGCCGACCAACAGCGCCACTCCGACCATCACCGGCACTGCCGAGGCGGGGGCCACCGTCACGATCTCGGATAACGGCACCGTGCTCGGCACCGCCTTGGCCGGCGCCGACGGCACGTTCAGCTTCACGCCGGGCAGCGCGCTCGGGGAGGGCCTCAACACCCTCTCGGCCACGGCGCACGACGCAGCTGGCAATGCGTCGGCGGCCTCCGCCGCCGTCGCCCTGACGATCGACACGGCGGCCCCGGGTGCACCGACCATCTCGGCCTTCACGGGGCCGACCAGCGACTCGACGCCGACAATCACCGGAGCCGCCGAGGCCGGCACGACCGTGACGGTCCTCAGCGGGACGACGGTGCTCGGAACCGTCACTGCGGGTGCTGACGGCAGCTTCTCCCTGACGCCGACCGTGCCTCTGCCCGACGGCACCGCCTCGCTGACGGCCACAGCCCGGGATGCGGCAGGCAACCTTTCGGCGGTGTCGGGAGCCGTCGCCCTCGTGATCGACACGCATGTGCCGGGCGCACCGGTGGTCGATTTCGTCCCGCCCACCAACGACACCACACCGGTGATCAGCGGCACGGGCAATGCCGGCTACACGATCACCATCAGCAACGGCGGCGCGCCGATCGGCACCGGGACAGTCGCTCCCGACGGCAGCTTCAGCGTCACCGTGACCACGGCCCTGCCGGAGGGCAGCTCCGCGCTGACGGTCACCGCCACCAGTCCAGGCGGAACGCTCTCGCCGGCCGCACCCGTGACCGTTCTCGTGGACACGACCGTCCCCGTTGCCCCCGGCATCACGGCCTTCACCGGCCCGAACAATGACGCCACGCCGACGATCACCGGAACCGCCGAAGCCGGCACCACCGTCACGATCTCGAACAACGGGGCGGTGCTGGGAACAGTCGTCGCCGGACCGGACGGCAGCTTCAGCTTCACGCCAACCGCGGATCTCCCTCAAGGGACGGCCAACCTGACGGCGACCGCGACGGATGCGGCCGGCAACGTCTCGCCGACCTCCGCAGCCACCACGCTGACCATCGACACCTCCGCGCCCTCGATCCCGACGCTGACGGCGTTCCCGGGGCCGGTCAACGATGCAACGCCCACCATCACCGGCCATACCGAGGCGGGTTCGACGGTGGTGACGATCACCAGCGGCGGCACGGTGATCGGCACGGCGGTGACTGCCGCCGACGGCAGCTTCTCGCTGACTCCGACCGTACCGCTGCCCGACGGCACCTCGACCCTGATCGCCACGGCCCGCGACGCGGCCGGAAACCTCAGCGCAGTCTCGGACCCACTCACGGTCACCATCGACACGCTCGCGCCCGGCGCTCCGGTCGTCGCGGCCTTCGCCGGTCCGATCAACAGCACCACGCCGACCATCACCGGCAGCGCCGAGGCAGGGGCCACGGTCACGATCTCGGACAACGGCTCGGTAATCGGCACGGTCATCGCGGGCACCGACGGCGCTTTCAGCTTCACTCCGACCAGCGCTCTGTCTGCCGGCGTGAACAGCATCACGGCCGTCGCTCACGATGCGGCGGGCAATGCCTCGGGCGTTTCCGCGGCGGTCGACCTGACCATCGACACGACGGGCCCCAGCGTGCCGGTCATCACGGCCTTCACCGCCCCAACCAACATCACGACCCCGACCATCACCGGTACGGCGGAAGCCGGAGCCACCGTCACGATCTCCGACAACGGGGCCGTGATCGGCTCCGCGGTGGCGGGAGCGGACGGGACGTTCAGCTTCAGCCCGACGAACGCGCTGACGGAGGGCGTCAACCACTTCACGGCCACCGCTCAGGACATTGCGGGAAACCTCTCGGGAGTGTCAGCGTCGGTCTCCCTGACGATCGATCTCACAGCACCGGCAAGTCCCGTCATCGCGGCCTTCGCCAGCCCGACCAACGACGCCACGCCCACCATCACAGGCACGGCCGAGGCCGGCTCCACGGTCACGATTTCCGACAATGGCACCGTGATCGGCACTGCCCTGGCGGGGTCGGACGGGATCTTCATCTTCGTGCCGACGGGCGCCTTGGCAGACGGTACCAGCAGCTTCACGGCCACGGCACAGGATGCTGCGGGCAATGTCTCGCAGCCCTCCGCGGCGGTTGCTCTGTCGATCGACACCTTGGCTCCCGCCGCTCCGGTCATCGCGGACATCGCAAGCCCGAGCAACCTCGCAACGCCGACCATCACCGGGACGGCCGAAGCTGGAGCCACCGTCACGATCTCTGACAACGGAACGGTGATCGGCACCGCCGTGGCGGGGGTCGATGGTACTTTCAGCTTCACGCCAACGACCGCGCTGGCGGAAGGTGCCAACAGCCTCACGGCCGTCGCTCAAGACATTGCGGGCAATGCCTCGTCCGCGTCCGCAGCGGTGGCTCTTACCATCGATACGATTGCCCCAATCGCTCCGGTCATCGCCAACGCCACGGGTCCGACGAACGACGCGACGCCTACCATCACCGGGACGGCCGAGGCCGGCTCCACGGTCACGATTTCGGATAATGGCAGCGTGCTCGGCACCGTCTTGGCGGGCGCCGATGGCACGTTCAGCTTCACGCCGACGAGCGATCTGGCCGGCAGCAACAGCTTCACGGCGGTTGCCCATGACGCGGCCGGCAATATCTCACCCGCATCCGCAGCGGTGGTTCTGACCATCGACACCACCCTACCGGACGCTCCGGTGATCGCGGGCTTCGCAAGCCCCACGAACGACACGACGCCGGACATCACCGGATCGGCCGTGCCCGGGTCCACCGTGACGATCTCCGAGAATGGCACGGTGATCGGTACGGCCCTTGCCGGCCAGGATGGCGGCTTCAGCTTCACCCTGGCCTCCGCGCTGACTGACGGCACCTATAGCCTCACCGCGACCGCAACGGATGCCTTGGGCCACGTCTCGGGCTCGTCCGTGCCGGTCGCCCTGACCATCGATACAGTTGCTCCCGACGCTCCGGTCATCGCTGACTTCGCGACCCCGACCAACGACCCCGCTCCGGCCATCACCGGAACGGCCGAGGCTGGCTCCACAGTCACGATCTCGGACAACGGCACCGTGCTCGGGACTGCCGTTGCCGGGGCCGACGGGACCTTCAGCTTCACCCCGGCCACCGCGCTGGCGGATGGCCTCAACACGCTCACCGCAACCGCCCACGATGCAGCTGGAAATCTCTCGGGAGGCTCGGCGGCGGTTGCCCTGACCATCGATACCCTCGCTCCCGTTGCTCCCGTGATCGCGGCATTCGAAGGACCGACGAACGACACGACGCCGACGATCACCGGAACAGCCGAGGCCGGCGCTACCGTGACGATTTCGGACAACGGCACCGTGCTGGGCACCGCCATCGCCGGATCCGACGGGACCTTCAGTTTCACTCCTGGCACCGAGCTCGCGCTCGGCAACAACAGCTTCACCGCCGTCGCGCAGGATGCCGCCGGAAACAGCAGCACCGGCTCCGATCCGGTAAACGTGGTGATCGAGGCTGGCCCGCCGGTCGGCGGCGACACCACGGCGCCTGATGCGCCGGTCCTGACCGCCCCCGCCGGACCGACGAACCAGGCGACGCCGGAGATCGCGGGCACGGCCGAGGCCGGTTCGACGGTGAGCATCTGGGACGACGCGAACCTGCTCGGCACCGCAGTGGCTGGCGCCGACGGCAAGTTCGTCGTCAGGTTGGCGCACGCGTTGCCGGAGGGGACGGCGGACCTGACGGCGACTGCGACGGACGCGGCTGGAAACGTCTCGAACCCCTCCGAGATCTTGTCCGTGGTGATCGATCTCACCGCACCCGGCACTCCCGTCATCACGGCTGGCAGCGGGGAGACCCAGGAGACCACCCCGCCCATCACCGGCAGCGGCGAGGCCGGGACTACCGTCACCCTATGGGAAGGCTCCACCCAGATCGGGTCGGCCGTCGTCGACCCGGACGGGACCTTCACCGTCAGGCCCGACGCTCCTCTCACGGAAGGCGGGCACAACCTTGCGCTTCAACTGACCGACGAGGCCGGCAACAGCAGCGCAACCGCGCCGATCGACGTTACCGTTGTTGCTGGCCCAGGCGGCGGGACCACGGCGCCGGTGCTGGTCGGTGACGTCAACCAGGAGGTGGCGCATGCGCCGGCCGTGAGCGGCAATCTTCTGTCGAACGATACCGGTACGGGCCTCAAGGTCACGTCCGTCCAGTTTGCCGACGGTGTGCAGACCCCAATCCCGGAGACCGGAACGGTCAAGGTCGTGGGTCAGCACGGAACGCTGATCGTCGGAGCGGATGGCAGCTACAGCTACCAGGCGATCGGCGCGACCAACATCATCGACGGCGCCCATGCCGTCGAGCATTTCACCTACACAGCGACGGACGCGTCTGGCGCCACGGCCCAGTCGAGCCTCGACATCAGCTTGACCGGTCAGGCACCGGCTGAGAGTGCGAGCTTCGACTTCGCCTTCACCGACGCGAAGGTGATGCTCGCTGGCGAAGCACTGGTGCTGGTCGGTCCGGATGGCGTGACCCGCGACATCAGCGGCATCGATGCCCTGCACTTCACCGATGGCGACATCCAGAACAACGACGGACACCAAGTCGTGGACGACGTCTACTACTACGCCAACAATCTCGACGTCTGGCGCGCGCATGTCGACGCCGACGTGCATTACGAGACCTACGGCTGGAAGGAAGGCCGGGACCCGAACCCGTATTTCCATACGCAGGAGTACCTGGCGGCGAATCCCGACGTCGCGGCCGCCGGCGTCAACCCGCTCGAGCACTACCTGACATATGGCGAGCACGAGGGCCGGAGCACGGGCTCCGACTTCTCCGCGGCGGCCTATCTCGCCAGCAATCCGGACGTGGCGGCGGCCGGGCTCAACGCCCTGTATCACTACCTCACCTACGGTCCTGATGAAGGCCGGTCGGCCCTCGCCGGCCAGGACGAGCGCCAGTCGGTTTCAAACGGGGGGACGGGTTCGCCCGGTCAACCGAGCGATCCGAGCGGTCCGAGCGGTTCTGAGATCGACCCGAACTATCATCCGGGCACTGCTCCGGGAGGATCGGCTCAATCGCTCCACGACTTCGATGCTGGGTCCTATCTGGCCCGATATCCTGATGTCGCGGCTGCCGTCCCTGCGGGAAGCGATCCGGCAACCTTCGCTCTGCAGCACTACCTCACGTTCGGAGCGAGCGAGCACCGGGATCCGAACGCGGTCTTCGACACCGCCTATTACCTCCAGCAGAATCCCGATGTGGCCGCATCAGGCATCAACCCGTTGCTGCATTACGAAACATACGGATGGCACGAGGGCCGCAATCCGAGCGCGTCGTTCAACACGAACGCCTATCTGGCCAGCCATCCAGACGTCGCACAGTCCGGCATCGACCCCCTGGAGCATTACCTCCAGACGAGTGGGCAATTGAGTCACGCAGCATAGGCAAAATCAGGCACGAACACTGCGGCTATCTCAGTGATCGTGCCTTCACTCCGGCCTGAAGTTTCGCGTTGCAGGAGTCAGGATCTTGGCCTCGACCACTGGATCCCAGGAAATTGCATCTGCCCTCAGGAAGTGCCGCGCCGCCTCTCTTGGCGTTGCGGCCATGAGCGGCCTCGTCAACGTGCTTTACCTGACGGGCTCGTTCTTCATGCTGGAGGTCTACGACCGCGTCATCCCGAGCCGCTCGGTGCCGACGCTCATCGGCCTGATGGTCCTCGCGCTGGTACTTTTCGCATTCCAGGGTGTCCTGGAGACCCTGCGCGCCCGGATCCTGGCCCGCATCGGCTGCGCGCTGGACGAGACCCTGTCGGCCCGCGTCTTCGATCTCGTGGTGCGCGCCCCCCTGAAGGGCGCGGCTCCCGGTGACGGGCTGCTCCCCTTGAGGGATCTCGATCAGATCCGGGCGTTCCTCGGCGGAGCCGGCCCGGGCGCCTTCTTCGACCTACCCTGGCTGCCGATCTACCTCGTGATCTGCTTCCTGCTGCATCCGCTGATCGGTGTGGCGGCCCTGGTGGGCGCGGCCGTGCTGGCCCTGATCACGCTCACGACAGACCTCTCCACGCGAAAACCCACCCAAGCCGCGACAGGACACGGCCTGCGCCGCAACGGGCTGGCCGAGGCCGGCCGGCGCAATGCCGAGGTTCTGACCGCGCTCGGCATGCAGGAGCGCATCGCGCAACGATGGGCTCTCGCCAACGACGACTACATCGGGTCGCAGCAGCGCCTGTCGGATGCTGCCGGCGGCTTCGGGGCCGCGTCGAAGGTTTTTCGCACGGCGCTGCAGTCGGGTGTTCTGGCGCTGGGCGCGTGGCTCGTGATCAACAACATGGCCACCGCCGGCATCATCATCGCTAGCTCGATCCTGGTCTCCCGCGCGCTCGCCCCGGCCGAACTGGCGATCGCCAACTGGCGGGGCTTCGTTCAGGCCCGGCAGGCCTGGGGCCGCCTTTCGGATCTGCTCAGCCGCATCCCCGAAGCCGATCGTCCGCATGCTCTGCCGGTCCCCAAGGGCGCACTCACCGTGGAGGGCGTCAGCATCGCGCCGCCGGGCACCCCGCGACTGGTGGTGCAGGACGTCAGCTTCGGCCTCAAGGCTGGGCAGGGGCTCGGCATCATCGGTCCGTCGGCATCCGGCAAGTCCACGCTGGTGCGCGCGCTGGTCGGGGTGTGGCCGGCGCTGCAGGGGAAGGTCCGGCTCGACGGGGCCGCGCTCGACCAGTGGTCGAGCCGCGATCTCGGGCTGCATCTCGGTTTCCTCCCCCAGGAAGCGGAGCTGTTCGCCGGCAGCGTCTCGGAGAACATCAGCCGGTTCGAGGAGGGCGCGGATGCCAAGCTCGTGATCGCCGCTGCCGAAGCCGCGGGCGTCCACGAGCTGATCCTGCGACTTCCCAAGGGCTACGACACCCAGATCGGCGAAGGCGGCCGCGGTCTGTCGGCCGGCCAGCGCCAGCGGATCGGATTGGCCCGGGCGCTCTACCGCGATCCGTTCCTCGTCGTCCTCGACGAGCCAAACGCCAATCTCGACAACGAGGGTGAGAACGCGCTGACCCAGGCGATCCTGGGCGTGCGCGAACGCGGCGGCATCTGTGTGGTCGTGGCCCATCGGCCGAGCGCCCTGGCCGCCGTCGACCTCGTGCTGATGATGGCCGAGGGCCGGGCCCAGGCCTTCGGTCCGAAGGCCGAGGTCTTCAAGCGCGTGCTGCGTCCCACCTCGATCAAGGTCGAACCCGAAAAGGGCACGCGCCGTAAGAAGCCGGAGCCGAGCGTCGAGGCGATGGAGAATCAACTGCTGGAGAGCGCCTGATGGCTACCGCTGCGATGACGGGCGACGCGCTGCCCCGGCTTCCCGTCAAGGTTCCGCCGCGGCTGCGGCCCCTCGCTCAACCGTCGATCAAGCGACACCTGGCGCTGACCTTCTTCCTGGCGGCAGTTCTCGTCGTCGGCGTGGGCGGCTGGGCGACCTACACGCAGATTGCCGGAGCCGTGATCGCACCGGGCCAGCTCGTGGTCGTCTCGGACGTGAAGAAGGTGCAACACCCCACCGGCGGCGTCGTCAGCGAACTTCGGGTCCGCGACGGCGACAGGGTCAAGGCGGGTGACGTTCTGATCCGGCTGGACCAGACGCAGACCAGGGCCAATCTCGACATCGTGCTCAAGGCTCTCGACGATCTCGCCGCGCGGCGGGCCCGGGACGAGGCGGAACGTGACGACGCGAAGGTAATCACCTTTCCCCGCGATCTCCTCGAGAGGGCCGGATCGGACGAGTCAGTCGCGCACCTGATCGAGGGCGAGAAGCGTCTGTTCACGGCCCGGGTCGCCGGCCGGGAGGGCCAGAGGGCCCAGTTGCGCGAGCGCGTGGCCCAGCTTCGCCAAGAGATCGCCGGCCTGATCGAGCAGACCGGCGCCAAGGCCCGTGAGATCACCCTGATCGGGTCAGAACTGACCGGCGTGCGCGAGCTCTTCAGCAAGAACCTGGTTCCGTTCTCGCGGGTGACGGCCCTTGAGCGAGACGCGGCGCGCCTGGAAGGCGAACGCGGTCAACTGATCGCCTCGACGGCTTCAGCTCGCGGCAAGATCTCCGAGACCGAACTGCAGATCCTGCAGATCGACGGGGACATGCGATCGGACGTGGGCAAGGACCTCGCCGAGATCCGGGGCAAGTGGTCGGAGCTGGTCGAGAAACGCGTCGCGGCGGAGGACCTTCTCAAGCGGGTCGATCTGCGCGCGCCCCAGGATGGCATCGTGCACCAACTCGCCATTCACACTATTGGAGGCTTGGTAACCTCCACTGAGCCGGCGATGCTGATCGTGCCTTTGGCTGACGATCTCGCAGTGGAGGTGAAGATTCAGCCCCAGGACATCGACAATGTCCGCGCGGGCCAGAAGTCGGTCCTTCGCTTTCCGGCCTTCAATCAGCGAACGACGCCGGAAATTGAGGGTTGGGTTAGCCGCGTCTCGGCGGACGTCACGACCGACCAGAAGACAGGGACGAGCTTCTACACCGCGCGCATTCACTTCGACGAAGCGCAGAAGGAGAAGCTCGGCCACGCGCGCCTAGTGCCGGGTATGCCGGTCGAGGCCTATCTGCAGATCAACGAGCGCTCGATCCTAAGCTTTCTAACCAAACCGCTGTCGGACCAAATCGCAAGAGCTTGGCGCGAGCGGTAAGACAGCAACGACCAAGTTTCCTTGCCACCACGAAGCTCAAATACGCGGTGCGATTCCCCGTTTGTAAAAATGCGAACCGGTCACTCAGTGCGGCAGAGCGTTAATAGAACCTTCGTAGTCTGCTTTTAAGAAATGTCGGAGGTCGCGGTCTACGTTCGCAATGGGCACGAACCTGCCGCTACTTCGGCAAAGCGGACGTCCGCTTTCGGGCAATACTCCACCTTCCGCGTACGGCGAGTTTGGGTCGATTTCGGACTGCGCTGCCCAACTTCATTGAGCGCCTGCTAATAAACGGGCTTTCCCTGCAAAGTAAAACTTTTTTCCCTGATCATCGGTTCAGGGAATTTCCTCGCAAGCGCCTCAGACCGATCATGAAATCTGCGCCAGCGCGCGGTTGAGTCAGCCCTTTCCGCGGAAATTGCCTGCTCATTCCGGTGAAACAGGGAAATTCAGTGCGAGACAGATTCGAGCGCGGCTGCACGCTCCACCAGGCAGTCGTGCGGAAACGGCCTTTGTTGACCCCTTAGTCCGGAATTTCAAAGCTGGCGGGCGGCTTGCCCAATGGGCCTGTGGTCTTACGGCAGGCTCACGCGCGGAGAATGTTTCGGTTCTGCAAGCAAAAAGTGCAGCATTCTGGCTGAGAATGTTCAGCTTTCCGCGAGCGGTCTTTGCGAACGCTGGAGATAAGTTCGGTCCTTCTGAGAGACTCGGTTCGTGCGTGCGTCTTGAATGTCGGAGCCAAAACCATCGCCGCAGCGCCAAGCGCTTCCGTGAGGACGGAGGCAGTGCGAGAACCGGATCGCGGCTGCTGATCACCCAACCCCGCCGTAGACTAGCGATTGCGCGATCCCCGAAAGCGGACGTACGTTCTGCCGCTGCTACGGCATCAAGCCGCCCATCACGGTCGTTTTGGCCTATAGATCGCGTGCTCCGAAGGGGCATAGTGAGCCGGCGGCGGATGACTTGGTTGGGTGAACTCGTGCCAGTCAAGGTTCAGGTGGCAAAACAAGAAAGCCAACGTTCTCTCCAGTAACCGCGTTAGGAGCTCTGTGCCATGCGCGAGTCCGGAAAGAAGACGCTGCCTCTGCCAAGTTGGGGGCAGCCTTGCAGCTCGCATCTCTGCCATTCAGCGGCTTAATCCCTTCCCCGCCGAGCTGATCGAGATCAAGGCTCCGCTGTCGCGGAACTGAGGGCACTGGAAGCTCTGCTGTTCTTCACGGTGCGACGGAGCAAAGGTCAGACAGCTTCGTCGGGCACTGGTGGATTGCCCCCTGCGAGCCAGTCCTTAGCATCCTGAAGGGAGTAGACCTCACGATCAACGTCATAGGCTCTGACGGTCCAGAGCAGCGTGCCCTCGACAAAGGCTTCCAAGCCGAAAGCGTGGCCCACGGCAATCTTTCCGTCCATCACGGTGTAGTCGTAGTGACCAACCTTACGCAGGGTGTATGCCGTCTTCGGGCGAGGGCACCGAGCCCGACCGCTCACGCCCACGCTCTTGGCGCGTGATGCGGTAGAAATTGGACTGACCTTTGTCCGTATGTCCAACAGGCAGGCGACCGCGGCGAACATGGCCGTCTCTCACAAGATGGTCGTTCAGCCCCCGCGTCAGTTGAACGATGTTTTCCTGACGCAACAAGCGCGAAAGCGCACATCGCTGTCGGTCGTTTCTGAAGCAGCGCGCCGTTCGGCGCCCACCCTAATGTCGGCGCAGAGCAGCCCGGCGGCTCGCCAGCCCAACTCTTTCACCACGCTGATGGGCGTGAACAGCCAGGGCATGATCGAGTATCCGGTACAGACGGCGAGCCTGAAGCAGGCCAAGTAGGCTGCACGGCGAAATGCCCGCTCGGCCCACCGTCACCGCCGCCATGTCGAAACGACCGGCGTCGACCTCGCCCTGATAAGCCCGACGTGCTTCTGGATTTGATCTATCCCTAGCCGGCTGGAAGAGGCCGAAGGTTCTTCGAAATTACCAGCGGGCCGAGCAGCCCGGACTGCAAGAGGCGCTCGACCCGCGATTGCCCGAGGAAGCGAGAGACGCTTCTCGGGGAACTCGGCAAGGCATGCGGGCCAGGCAACATTGTCGAGAGGCCACCTGACCCGCTGTCGCCCTGCGAGGTTCCAGAGCCCTCCCAGAGCAACTCGAAACATGCAGCTCGACCGCCACACGCTACATCAATCTCCAAGCGGTCCGAGCGACGATACATCGGTAATGGCATTATCTGGGCCGCCGCCATCAACCTCGTGGGGTGAGCCGATGACTGTCTAACCGCAATTCTACGTAGTCGCGTTATCTATTCGCAATTTGGTTCATCGGCCGTTTGGCTGAGGCCGAGCGCTCGGCGCTTTCGCTGCCACTTGGATCTTCATCGACCTATCCTAACCCATGCGCTCGGCCGATGACGAACGACTCGTCAGTTGGTCTGCAAGCCACGCCTGAAATGTCTGCGTCGATGTCCAGGCGCCCAGCTCAGGCGTGAGAGATCGATCGTCGATGGCGACACCGAAATAGGCGGCAATCTCGTCGCTCAGGACGGCGCGCGTGTCTCCGACACCTTCGTAGTATTGCGCCAGGAGCTGCGCGAGCGGCATTCGTTCGGGGCCTGCGATCTCGATCATCGCGTTGGCAGGCTCTATCGTTGCCAACTCTACAATCTTGGCCGCGACATCCGAGGCGGCGATGGGCTGGATTGCGGCTGACGTCGCCCGCGTCACGCCATTGGCCGTGGAAGCTTCGGCAATCGTACCGACGAACTCGTAGAACTGGGTCGCTCGCACGAGCGTCCAGGGGATGCCCGACGATACGACCAGCTCCTCCTGAGCGAGCTTGGCTCGGAAATAGCCGCTGTTCTGAAGCCTCTCCGTTCCGACGACCGAAAGAGCGACATGGTGCTTCACACCGGCAGCCTTCTCGGCCGAAGCCAAATTCTGTCCGGAGCGAGAGAAGAACTCGAGAGCGACATGGTCATCGAAGGACAGCGGGTTCGAAACGTCGATGACGACGCTGGCCCCGCCGAGGGCGACTTCTAGACCTTCGCCCGTGACTGCATTGACCCCGCTGCGGGGTGAGGCTGCGATGGCGCGATGCCCTTGAGCCTCAAGCATGGCGACCACCTTGGAGCCGATCAGCCCCGTGCCTCCGATAACGACGATCTTCATGTGATACTCCGTCCTAGCGTCATGGCTCGCCGATGAGATCCTGTTTGGAAAGGTGCCGAGCGGCGGCAGGCCGATATAGCGTTTGCCAAGAGATGCGCGGATCGCGGATGTCCCGCCTGATCGGCGTCAGGCCGCGGCAGCCTTCGGTGTGAGGCGGAAGGTTACTCCGATGCGGTTGTAGGCATTCATCAAGGCGATCGTAACGACGAGGTCCGCCAGATCCTTCTCCGAGAACACCTTGGCAGCGGCCTGATAATCCACGTCCGGCACCTCGGTCTCGGCAACCCCTGTCACGACCTCTGTGAAGGCCAGGGCTGCTTGTTCACGTTCGTCGAACAGCGGAAGCGCCTCGCGCCAGACCGGTACGAGGAAGAGCTTCTCCGGTGTCATGCCGGCTTTGATCAGGTCTCGCGAGTGTTGATCGATGCAGTATGCGCAGCCGTTGATCTGTGAAGTTCTCAAGAAGACTAGGTCGATCAGCTTCGCGCCGAGTTCCGTCTGGGAGTGAAGGTAGCCATGGACCGATCCGAGTGCCTTCATCGCCCCCGGAACGACGGATAGATGGTCTATACGTTGTGTCATCGAAGCCTCCTCAATGCTGGTCGGGAATGGTGAGTGTCTTTTCGTCGGAATCGACGACAAACACGGCCAGAAGCTTCGCGGGTGCGGTGTCGCTGGCATTTGCACTCACCTCGTGATGCGCGCCGGGATTCTCGGTCCACCACTCGCCTGCCCGGTAGACGCGCTCCGGGCCGTCATCGACCTTGCTGCGAAAGGCGCCCTCGAGAACGTACGCCCAGATAAAAGCCGATTTTGCGTGGCGATGACTGCCGGACTTGCCCCCGGGGGCGTACTCGACTGTGACCGCCTTGAGAGATTTCCCGGGAATGTTGGGTATCGCCGCGCCGAAAGCCGGCGCGACCTTGGCTTCGTCAGCCTGGATCGACGACGTTACGAGAAACATGAAAGCAGCGAATGCGACGAGCACGTGAGGTCTCATGATTGATCTCCTTCTGGTCTTCTCCTGATGAGCTCAGGCTTTCGGGCAGGCGGTGCCGTTCGGCGGAGAACAGGGCTGCGCCGCTCGGTTTGAAGAGGTGGATGAGAGCTCTTCGGGCGACGCTGAAACCGTCCGGCGCCGAGCACCTTCGCGGACCGCCGTGAGGCGAGATCGTTCTCGTTTATCGGCGCGGACCTCGAACCACTCCTTCACTTCGTCAGCAAAGCCCGGCGGGGCTTTGACGGATCCTTGGATGTCGGCGAGGGTCGTCCGCCTCAACTCGGCACGCATGCGGTTCTCTGCCCGCAACATCACGGCATGGATCCCACAGACGCCATCGGCGGACCATGCGGGTGGGTTGCCGCCGAACATTGCGCAGCCACGGCGGATTTCCCTGCAATCGAAGAGGCGGCGATCCCCTTCGATCGCATCGACGACGTCGAGCACCGTGATAGCGTCGGTCGATCGAGCCAGCCTGTAACCGCCGCTGATGCCGCTCGCGGATTCCACGAGGCCGGCCTTCTCGAGCTTGGGAAAGATCTTGGCCACCAGCGCAGCGGAGCCCCCCTGCATATCTGCAAGATCTCGGCTGCTGGCCCACGTGCCGAGCGGCTGGGCTAGCCATAGAATGCAGTGCAAACCGTATTCAACGGATGCGCCGTACAGAGTACGGCTCGTCTCAACGGATCGGACTGCACCGATTGGAGGTGTCGTCGGCGTGTTCATAACGCGGTAGATGGCAGTCGGCGTTATCCCTGGGCAGAACCAAGAGTGTCGGAAGCGATAGGACCATCGACCGCCGATGCTCTCGAGCTCACGCTCGACCATGCGGCTGCCGCACCCCTTGCCGAGCAAATCTTCCAGGGCATCCGCAACGCCATTCACCAGGGGCGCATCGCTCCCGATGCGCGATTGCCGTCATGGCGCTCACTATCCGTCCAGCTCGGGGTCGCTCGCGGCACCGTCCGGTCAGCCTATGATCGGCTCGCCGACGAGGAGCTGATCGTGACCGCCGGACCGGCCGGAACACGCGTCGCGCGAAGGATCCCCACGGTCGCTGCGCCTACCGTCGTCATCTC
The DNA here is from genome assembly GCF_021352225.1 of Methylobacterium sp. C25. Classification (GTDB taxonomy): domain Bacteria; phylum Pseudomonadota; class Alphaproteobacteria; order Rhizobiales; family Beijerinckiaceae; genus Methylobacterium. Next base: position 26,170 of record NZ_JAAUVI010000017.1, read on the forward strand.
GCCGCCTCTGCTCGCGATGCTGCCGAGCTTCTCGGAAGTCCCTCGGCCTTTCCAGATGGGCGTTCCCGCACAGGATGCTTTTCCGTCAACGGCGTGGTCACGGGTGAACGTGGCCGCCGCGCGCAGCGAATCCCTGGCGCCCACGTCGTATCCGGACCCTCGCGGCGAGCCGAGCCTTCGGGCGGAGATCGTCGCGCATCTTGCCATCGCCCGCGGGCTCGCATGCAGCCCCGATCAGGTCATCGTCACTCAGGGCTACCGAGCCGGGCTCGCTGTCGCGCTCCGGACGATCGGTGCGGAAGGGTCGAGTTGCTGGTTCGAGGAACCCGGTTATCCCATCGCGCGGATGGCGCTCGAGATCGCGAGAGTTTCGCCCATTTCCATCCCCGTCGATGACGAAGGCATCGACGTGGCGGAGGCCGTCAGACGTGCGCCCACGGCGAGAATCGCGCTCGTGACCCCAGGGCAGCAGGCGCCTACGGGAGCCGTGTTGTCACGCGTAAGACGCCACGAACTGCTCGCCTGGGCCCGGGATGCGGGTGCCTGGATCATTGAGGACGACTATCTGAACGAGCTGCAGCTCGATGGCCGCCCTGCGCAAGCGCTGGCGGCAGAGGATCCGGAGGGTCGGGTCATCCATCTGGGGACCTTCAGCAAGACACTGAGCCCCGCCATCTCGATCGGCTTTCTGGTCGCACCGCCTGCGCTCGCCGAGCAGTTTGGCCAAGCCGCTGCGTGCCTGCACCCTTCGCCGAACCGTTCGAAGCAGCTCGCTCTCGCGCGATTCATGCATGAAGGGCACTTCCTCAAGCATCTGCGGCGCATGAAGGCACTCTATACAGAGCGCCGGAAAGCTCTGCTTTCGTGTATCGGTCAGGCCGAGACTGGCCTCGGCATGGGTGGCCTTGCGGTGCTGCTGCCGCTCGAATCCGGGCTCGATGACGTCGGCATCGCCGGCGATTGCTGGCGCCACGGTCTCGCCCCGGCGCCTCTGACCCCCTGGTACCTCACTGGCGGCGCGAAGCCGGGGCTGCTGCTGGGCATAACCAACCTTCGAGCGGCCACGGTTGCTGCCCATTGGGGCCAGCTATCGAACATCATTGCTGCGCGACGAGCCAACGAAACCAATTGAAGGCACCCAAAAAGAGCTGCTCGAATGCAGCCAGGGTTGCTTCGGATACTGGAGTAAAGGAAGCGACCGTCACGATCTTGATGCTCATCCTGCCTTGACTACGTTCGCGACCTCGTCGACGAACAGCCAAGTCTTCGTCGGCTTTAGGCGAGACGCGGCATGACGGCATAAATGCCGCCGTCTCGACGAAAGAGAAATCCTACGCCGCGCGCTCTCGACCCGGCAGCCGCCAGCCGGGGCGAACGAAATGGCAGGTGTAGCCACTCGGAATTCGCTCCAAGTAATCCTGGTGCTCTGGTTCGGCTTCCCAGAAATCGCCGGCTGCTGCCAGTTCAGTCACGACCTTGCCCGGCCATAAACCGGAGGCATCGACGTCCGCGATCGTCTCTTCGGCCACCTTCTGCTGATCGGGTGACGTGTAGAAGATCGCCGACCGGTAGCTCGAACCGCGATCGTTGCCCTGGCGGTTTGCGGTCGTCGGGTCATGGATCTGAAAGAAGAACTCGAGCAGATCTCTGTAGGTCGTCTGCTCAGGATCGAAGATAATCTCGATGGCCTCCGCGTGCGAGCCATGGTTCCGATACGTTGCGTTCGGGACATCGCCCCCCGAATAGCCGACCCGGGAGGAAAGAATACCTGGCTGCTCCCGGATGAGGTCCTGCATGCCCCAGAAGCAGCCTCCGGCGAGAATTGCGCGCTCCGACTTCATGCCACATCCTCCACTTGCGAGAGATAGGCCCCGTAACCCTCGGGTTCCATGTCGTTCCGATGTACAAATCGCAGGGCGGCCGAATTGATGCAGTAACGGAGGCCGCCGTGATCTCGCGGGCCGTCGGCAAAGACATGACCCAGGTGGCTATCGCCGTGAGCCGAGCGGACTTCCGTCCGGTCCATCCCGTGAGATTGATCCCGAGTCTCAGTGACGTTTGCCGGCTCAATCGGCTTCGTGAAGCTGGGCCAACCGCAGCCGGATTCGAATTTGGCAGAACTGGCGAACAGCGGCTCTCCGGACACGATGTCAACGTAGATGCCCGGCTCCTTGTTATGCAGAAGCTCACCAGTACCCGGCCGCTCAGTACCGCCTTCCTGTGTCACGCTGTACTGTTCTGCCGTCAACGCGGAAATGGCTTCCGCGGTCCTCCTATAGAGCGCCATGACGAAGCTCCTCAAGCGTCGAAGAAATGCGAACCGTCTCAACGGAGGCCGATGACGCAAAGGGAATTCTTACGTCTGGAACAAGCCGGCGACGTCCCGGATCTTCGGAGCGGCGACCGGCTCGACGCTCGCCATCTCTCTCCGCACCGATCCTTCGCCGCTGCGCCCGGCCTACCTGCATTCATTCGTCGGAACGCTTCTGTGGGTTACACGGCGTCGTTTGTCGCTGGCGTAGGCGTCGTTGAATGCTGCCCCAAGAACGAACCAGAGCAATCGGCTCGCACCACTGAACCCGATCTTGGCACACGAATTCTTCTCGTTCTTGGTACTTTCGCTGATCCAATGCCGGTCTAACTTGCGGGCCCATAGGAGGCCCCCATGAAAGCGATAGTGGTAGACGATCAAGGGGCTGGAACAGCCGGGATGACGCTGGTGGACAGGCCCGAACCGCAGCCGGCGCTCAACGATGTCGTCGTCCAAGTTTATGCGTCCGGGTTCGTTCCGGACGAGTTGACCTGGTCGCCGACCTGGACCGATCGCATTGGGCGCGATCGCACCCCTTCGATCCCAGGACATGAGCTGGCCGGAGTGGTCACAGCCAAAGGCTATGGCACCACTGGTCTGGAAGTAGGGCAGCGGGTGTTCGGACTTGCAGATTGGTATCGAGATGGAACGCTGGCTGAATACGTCGCAGTCGAAGCCCGCAATCTCGCGCTTTTGCCGGACGACGTCGATTTTACTGTCGGCGCGAGCATCCCAATCTCAGGCCTCACGGCTTGGCAAGGGCTCGTCACACATGGTCGGCTTCGTGCTGGTGAACGAGTAATCGTGCTCGGCGCCGCGGGCGCGGTCGGGTCGATCGCTACCCAGCTGGCACGTGAGTTCGGTGCGCATATCATCGGTACCGGACGTGGGGCTCACCGCCAAGCAGCGCTCGAATTCGGGACACACGAGTTTGTCGACCTCGACCACGACACGCTGGAGAATATCGGAAATGTTGATTTGGTTTTCGACGTCATCGGAGGTGAGATTGGGAAGCGGTCGGCACGCTTGGTTCGCACGGGAGGACGGATGATCTCCATCGTCGGACGATCCGAAGAGCAGCCCGGTGAAGGAACTGCGATCGACTTTGTCGTGGAAGCCGATCGTTCGCAATTGAGCGAACTTGTCGAGCGGGTGCGGGACGGGCGGCTGCAGACAAATATTGGGATCGTCGCACCTCTAGCTGATGCTGTTGCCGCGTTTAACTCGACCGAGCGGCGGCGCGGTAAAACGATCATCCGCATACAATCTTGAGTGCCAACACGATCACAGCGAGCCTGGACCTGTCTTACTGCTAAAATACATAATTCCATTGAGAGTAATTTGCGTTTATCCTTGAGCACTTCCCACTTTGAAGCAGATTGCAACTCCAGACATGCGTCCGCTGTCGCGCTTGAGCAAGTTTTCATATCGGGACCGGGTGGGGCTGTTGAGACTTCGTCACCCGGTCCCTATCGAGTGCAGACCTTGGGAAGGTAAGACACTTCGATTTTCTGGCAGAGGCTATCCCAGCGCCGCTCTTCAGCGGCCGCGACGGCCTCCTGGATATGTCGTCCTGGGTCAGTACTTGCTGACGACCGCCATCGGCGCTGCCGCCGGCGGTGTATAGAGCGGCACGATCACGCGAAACATGCCGTCCGTGCTGTAGTTGGTCTTGGTGATGCCCGTGACGGGCTGGGCATAGGTGACCGTCGAGACGACATCTGTCGCGACGATGGCCTGCACCGAGAACTTCCCGAAATCGTAGCCGATCAGGCCGCCGACCGCGAAGCGGCCGGCCCGCCCGCTCTGGGTGCCGAAGATGCCGGCCGAGGCGCTGGGATCGAGATTGATCGCGCCGTAGGCGACCGGGCCGATCTCGAATTTCGCCTTGCCCTCGTTGAACAGGTCGAACTTCTTGGTTGCGGTCAGGTCGAGGAGCAGCGCATCCGAGATCCGGAACGGGCCACGGGTGTTGAAGCCCGGGAGGTTCACGCCGTCGAATTTTCCGGGCGAGTCGTAGAAGTTGTAGGTCAGGTTGGCGGTGAGGTTATAGCCGTCGCCAGTGTAGCTGCCCGCGAAGCCGATGCGGTAGGTGTTCGAAGAGAGCTGCGGCAGCAGCGGCGCCCCGGCGAACGTGCCGTTGTTCAGCCGCACCACGCCGCGGTCGGCATCGAGGTCGTTCAGGTGGACGGCGCCGAGAAGGCTGACGCCGAAATTGTTGCCGAGATCGAACGCCCAGATGCCGCCGAGCAGGGTGCCGACATTGACCGAGAGATCGCGCACGCCGGTCGCTCCGCCGGCGCGCCCGTAGGCGGAGACGGTCGGCTGCGCTGCGATGAGCTCGAGGCGGCCGCCGAGTGGCGTCCAGGGCGTCGACCAGACGAGGACCGGGACGTTGATCGAGGTGTCGGCGGCACCCGTCAGGGTCGAGGAGGGTGCGCTGGGCGAGCGGTAGATGAAGGTGTCGATGGCATAGACGCCCTCCGGCAACGGGGCGCCGACGGCGAGGCCGACCTGTTCGCCGGGGATCGTCGTCGCCTGGGCGAAGGCGCCCGTCGCCGCCAGACCGAGCGAGAGCGAGAGTGCCCCCGTCGCGAGAATATGCTTCATGATCAGACCCCTTTTTGTTGAGTTTAGAGCAGCCGACATCGGCCGCAGCCACCGGCTGCGTTAGGAGGATCAATGATCGCTCAGCAATCATTGACCGGAAAACCATTCAATTTGACTGTGTTTCTAGTCTATACAATGATTGTGCACTGCAATTTGCTTTAGTCTACTCGAAATGAGCCTCGAAGAATGATGAGACGCTTGTCGTTGCAAGAAAAACACATCGCGATGTGACGGCGCTTAGGCATCGCCGGCCTCTGGCGCGCGTCCCATTCAGATGTAGGCCGAGGCCAAGGCCGGCGATTGCTCGAGCACGTGGGCCATGACCTCGAGCGCCTGGGTGATCTCGGCGCGGGTAGCCAGCCCTCCGAGGCAGACCCGCGCGGCTTCGGGCGGCTTGCCGGAGGTGCAGAAGGCATCGCTGCCGACGACGCCGAGGCCGACGGCCCGGGCCTGGCTCGCGAAGGCCGAGCGGGTCCAGCCTTCCGGCAGCGAGAGCCAGAGATGGAAGCCGTGGGGATCGGCCTGGACCAGCTCTGGCGGCAGGAGCCGTGCGGCGATCGACTGCCGCTTGCTCGACTCCGTGCGGATGAAGCCGAGGACCGTCTCCGCCGTCCCGTCGTCGATCCAGCGCGTCGCCAGGGAGGTGGTGATCGGCGAGGCCATCACGGCCGTTGCGCGCAAGGCGGCGGCCAAGGGCAACGAGGCGCGGGCATTCGGGGCAACGAGATAGGCGATGCGCAGGCCCGCGCCGAGGCACTTGGCCAGCCCGGCGATGTAATAGGTGATCTCGGGCGCCAGCGTCGCGAAGCTCGGCGGAGGGGTCGGGCAGACGAAGGCGTAGGCGTCGTCCTCAATGATCGTGACGGCGTACCGCCGGGCCACCTCGATGATGGCCTGGCGTCGACCCCGCTTGATCGTGGCGGTGGTCGGGTTCTGCAGGAGCGGGTTGAGGTAGATCGCCTTGGGAGCCACGCGCGTGCAGGCGGCCGCGAAGGCTTCCGGGTCGACGCCGTCCTCGTCGATCGGCAGGTCGACGAGCTGCAATCCCCGACGGGCCGCGAGCGCGCGGATGCCGGGATAGGTCAGCCGTTCGACGCAGATCGCGTCCCCCGGTTGCGCAACGGTGTCGAGGATCGCGCCCAGCGCGCTATGCGTGCCGGGGCAGATCAGCAGCCGGTCCGAGGTCGCGATGACGCCGCGGCGGGTGAGCCAGCGCAGGGCCGCCGCCTTGTCGTGCTCGGTGCCCCCGAAGCCCTGATAGCGCAGCAGGTTCGGCAGATCTGCGGCGAGCGCGGCGTAGCCGGCGCGCATCCGCGCGACGAGTGCCGGGTCGTCCGGCTCCGGCGGCAGGTTCATCGTGAAGTCGACCGCGCCGCGATGGGCCGGTGGGGCCGCCCGTTCGCGCCCGACGGGATCGGTCACGAAGGTGCCCTGACCGACACGCCCCTCGACGAGACCGCGCTTCTGCGCCTCGACATAGCCGCGTGCCACCGTCGTGAAGTTGAGATCGAGGGCCTGGGCCAGCGCGCGCTGCGGCGGCAACCGCGTGCCCGCCGCGAGCCGACCGGTGCGGACATCCTCGGCCAGCGCCTCGACGATCGCGAGATAGTGCGGCTTGCCCCATTTTCTGAGGTCCGGGTTCCAGGAACTCATGCGCTCGGCATCCATCCAGCCTTTGATCCGGTCAATTCAGTATTGAATGGATAGCAAGCTCCATGCCGATCGCATCAATGCATCGATGGGAAAGGTGGTAGTTGCGAGAAATTCTGGGAATCAATTCAATCTGGTCAAATACAGATCGAGATTGATGCAGATGATGCGCGCGAAATACGCGCAATGCTCAATTCATGAACATGGCGTGATTGATGGCATCTTCAGAGTAATTGAATGGATTTGTGAACGAGACTCGCCTGGATTTGATCGGATCTCCGCGTTGGCACGGGCCTTGCCATTCCCTGTTCGATCGGCGGCGGAGTTCGCTGCGGAGCAAGATCAGGGAGCACACAAATGCCGGCCGTCACTCACGAGCAGCACAAGAAGGGCGATTTCTTCGTCGACTATGAGGAGAAGGTCTTCGAGGATGTGAAAGCAGAGCCCGGCCAGAAGGCGCTCGTCACCTTCCACACCGTCGCCTTCGAAGGCTCGATCGGCTTCGTGAACCTGCTCCAGGCGACCCGCCTGCTGCGCAAGGGCTTTGAGACGTCCATTCTTCTCTACGGCCCCGGCGTGACGCTGGGTATCCAGCGCGGCTTCCCGACGCTCGGCGACGAGGCCTTCCCGGGCCACCAAAACTTCAACAATCAGATCGCCAAGTTCATTTCGGAGGGCGGCAAGGTCTATGCCTGTCGGTTCGCCCTTCAGGCCCTGTACGGCCATGGCGAGCCCTCGCTGATCGAGGGCATCCGGCCGATCAGCCCCCTCGACGTCCTCGACCTTTCGCTCCTGCACAAGCGCGACAACGCGGTGATCATCGACACCTGGACGCTCTGACGCGACCACCCGGCGGCCGCACCCTCGCGGCCGCCGCCCAAGCCGGAGCCACGCTATGTCAGACAACCGGATCGTGCGGGCCGCCGCCGTCCAGATCGCACCCGACCTCGAGAACCCGGATGGAACGCTCGAGCGCGTGCTCAACGCCATCGACGAGGCCGCCGCCAAGGGCGCGCGCTTCATGGTCTTTCCGGAGACCTTCGTCCCCTACTACCCGTATTTCTCCTTCGTGCTGCCGCCCGCGATGCAGGGCGCGGAGCATTTGCGCCTTTACGACCGCGCGCCCACTGTACCCGGACCGGTGACGCAGGCGGTCTCGGCCGCAGCACGGCGGCACGGCGCGGTGATCGTCCTCGGCATCAACGAGCGCGACCACGGTTCGCTCTACAACGCGCAGCTGATCTTCGACGCCGACGGCACGCTGAAGCTCAAGCGCCGCAAGATCACCCCGACCTACCACGAGCGCATGATCTGGGGTCAGGGCGATGGCGCCGGCCTCACGGTCGTCGACACGGCGGTCGGGCGCGTCGGCGCGCTCGCCTGCTGGGAGCACTACAACCCGCTCGCCCGCTACGCCCTGATGGCGCAGCACGAGGAGATCCACGCGGCGCAATTTCCGGGCTCCCTCGTCGGCCAGATCTTCGCCGACCAGATGGAGGTGACGATCCGGCACCACGCGCTGGAGGCCGGCAGCTTCGTCGTCAACGCCACCGGCTGGCTCACCGACGAGCAGGTCGCCGCCGTCTGCCCGGACGAGCGCCTGCGCGGGGCCTGCCGCGGCGGCAACTGCACGGCGATCGTCTCGCCCGAGGGCCGGCATCTCGCCGATCCGCTCGGGCCCGGCGAGGGCATCTTGATCGCCGACATGGACCTCGCCCTCGTCACCAAACGCAAGCGAATGATGGATTCGGTCGGCCACTACGCCCGGCCGGAACTGCTCAGCCTGCTCCACGACAAGCGCCCCACCGCGACGGTTCACGCGGCGGCCGACATCCAGAACGCTTCCACGATCCCCGGCACCAGGACACTCGATCATGAGCGACAGCCCGCTTCTGACCAGCCCTCTCTCGCCCTCGCTGCCGCCGGTGGCCCCGGCGATGGCCGCGGGCATGCCGACCGAGCGCCTGATCAACGCGTTGCAATCCTTCGGAGTCAGGCTGGCTGACACCTCGGCCGGTGTCGCGAGCCGACGCGGCGGGGCCGGGCCGTCCGACCACAAGGCCATGACCATCGCCGGGCGCACGGTGATGGTGCCGGTCCATACCGCGCCGGCCTTCGAGTCGCCGTTTCTGGTCCGCCGCCCCGGGCCGGACGGCTATTCGGAGATCGAGCACGACGGGGCGGTGATCGGCCGGGTGACCTTCCCCGGAAAACCCCGCTTCTACGCGCTCTCGACCTTCGACGGCGTTCCCTATTCGAAGATCGCGGTGCTGCACGGGCGCGACGTCCTGGCGACGACGATCCTGCAGACCTGCATCCGCTACCAGAGCCGCACCAAGACCTGCCAGTTCTGCTCGATCGGTCAGTCGCTCGCGGCCGGGCGCACCATCGCCCACAAGAGCCCGGCCCAACTCGCCGAGGTCGCTCGCGCCGCCGTCCTGCTCGACGGCGTCAAGCACATGGTCATGACCACCGGTACGCCGAACGCCACCGACCGCGGCGCCGCGGTGCTGTGCGAGAGCGCCTTCGCCGTGAAGGCGGCCGTCGACCTGCCGATCCAGGGCCAGTGCGAGCCGCCGGACGACGACCGCTGGTTCGAGCGCATGAAGGCCTCGGGCATCGACGCGCTCGGCATGCATCTCGAAGCCGTCACGCCGGAGGTGCGGGCGCGCATCATGCCGGGCAAGGCGAGCGTGCCGCTGGAGCGCTACTACTCGGCCTTCGAGGCCGCTGTGCCGGTCTTCGGGCGCGGCCAAGTCTCGACCTACATCCTCGCAGGCCTCGGCGACACGCCGGAGGCGATCCTGGCCATGTCCGAACGCCTGATCGGCATGGGCGTCTATCCCTTCGTGGTGCCTTTCGTGCCGATCTCCGGCACGCCGCTCGAGAGCCACCCCTCGCCGAGCCCCGATTTCATGCACGCGATCCTGCAGCCGCTCTCGCAGATGCTGGAGCGGGCGGGGCTTCGCTCCACCGACATCAAGGCCGGCTGCGGACGCTGCGGCGCCTGCTCGGCCCTGTCGAGCTACGAGCGCACGAGGGTCGCGGCATGATCTTCGAGCCCTTTCCCGCCTATCGCCCGAGCTACTTCCACGTGAAGTTCGCGACCGCGCCCTGGGAGCGCCTCGCCTGCGCGGCCCTGCGGCGGCAGGTCTTCTGCACCGAGCAGGGCATCTTCGAGGATGACGACCGCGACGCGATCGATGCCCAAGCCATTCCGATCTGCGCGCTGTCGACCCTCGGGGGCGATACCGACGCCGTCGTCGGCACGGTGCGCATCCACGAGGTCGCCGAACGGCCCGGTGAATGGTGGGGCTCGCGCCTTGCCGTCGCGAAGCCGTTCCGCGGCACGGCGGCCCTCGGGGCGGGCCTGATCCAGGTCGCCGTCTCCTCCGCTCATGCGCGGGGCTGCACGCGCTTCCTGGCCCATGTCCAGGAGCGCAACGTGCCGCTTTTCCAGGCGCTGCACTGGGAGAGCCTCGGCCCGATCGACCTGCACGGGCGCCCGCATGATCTGATGCAGGCCGACCTTGCCGCCTATCCGCCGATGGCCGATCCCGAGACGGGGCTCGTCACCCTGCGCAAGGCGGCGTGATGGGCGTGGCGGTCGACATCGCGGCCCTCGCCCGCCAGATCCGCGACGCCCAAGGCGTCGCCCACAAGCGCGACATCGACGCGGTGGTCTCGCGGCTCGGGCTCGGCCGCCGCGACGCCGCCGTGCCGGTCGGCGACGATTGCGCGGCGATCCCCGACGGCGACGGACACCTGCTGCTCGCCATCGAAGGGTTCATCGACTCCTTCGTCGCCGCCGACCCGTATTTCGCGGGCTATTGCGGCGTGATGGTCAATCTCAGCGACGTCGCCGCCATGGGCGGACGGCCCATCGCGGTGGTCGATGCCCTGTGGAGCCGGGACGCGGCCCAGGCCGATCCTGTGCTCGCCGGCCTCTCCGCTGCGGCGGCGATCTACGGCGTGCCCGTCGTCGGCGGCCATACCAATACCCGCGCGCAGGCCGGCAACCTCGCCGTGGCGGTGCTCGGCAAGGCAGGACGACGCCTCCTCACCAGCTTCGATGCGCGGCCTGGCGACGCCCTGATCGCAGCGATCGACCTGCGCGGGCGTTTTCGCGAACCGAACCCTTACTGGGATGCCTCCACCGGCGCGCCACCCGAGCGGCTACGCGGCGATCTCGCCCTGCTGCCCGGCCTCGCCGAGGATGGCCTGTGCGCCGCCGCCAAGGACATCAGCATGGCCGGCATCGTCGGCACGGCGCTGATGCTGCTCGAATGCTCGGGCGTCGGCGCGCTCATCGATCTCGACGCGATCCCGCGGCCAGACGGTGTTGCGATGGCCCGTTGGCTCACGGCTTTCCCGAGCTTCGGCTACCTGCTCAGCGTCCGGCCCGATCGCACCTCCCACGTGCTGGCGCGCTTTGCCGGGCGCGACATCGCCGCCGCCGCCATCGGCAGCATCGACGCGAGCCGGGTCGCCCGTGTGCGCGATGCCGGCGGCGAAGAGGCGGTGGTCTGGGATTTCCTGGCCGGCCCGCTGATCGGTTGCGGCGTGGAGGCCTCGCCATGAGGCCACTGCGCATCGCCATCCTGACCCATTCGGTCAATCCGCGCGGCGGTGTCGCGCATTGCCTCTCGCTGGCCGAGGCGCTCTGCACCCTGGGCCACGAGGCGGTGGCGCACGCGCCCGACACCACCGGCGAGGGCTTCTTCCGGCGGGCGAGCTGCCCGACCACCTCCGTCGCCGCGAAACCAGTCAACGGGACGACGGCCGATCTCGTGCGGACGCGGATCAACGACTACCTGCGCCACTTCGCGTCGCCCGCGGCCTGCGATTTCGACGTCTTTCACTGCCATGACGGCATCGGCGGAAACGCGCTCGCCACCCTCAAGCACCGCCGCCTGATCCCGGGCTTCGTCCGCACGGTTCACCACCTCGACACCTTCGCCGATCCCTTGATTGCCGATTGGCAAGACCGGGCAGTGCGCGAGGCCACCCGCCTCCTCTGCGTCAGCCGTGTCTGGGCAGATCGGATCGAAGCCGATTTCGGTGTCGAGCCGGACGTCGTCGGAAACGGGGTCGACCTCTCGGTCTACCGCCCCGAGCCGAGCGAGGCGGATGCCGTGGTGCGCGAGCGTTGGGGCCTCGGGTCGGGACCAATCGTCCTCTGCGTCGGCGGTCTGGAAGAGCGCAAGAACACGGCGACCATCATCGAGGCCTTCGCACTCTTGCGGGAGAGGCACGGCGACGCACAGCTCGTCATTGCCGGCGGCGCCTCGCTCCTCGACCACGTCTCCTATCGGGCCCGCTGTCTCGCAACGCTCGATGGGCTCGGCCTCGCCTTCGGGCCGGGCAAGTCCGTGGTCATGACGGGCCCTGTCCCGAACGATCAAATGCCGGCGCTGTACCGGGTGGCGGACATGCTCGCCTTCCCGTCGTGGAAGGAGGGGTTCGGTCTCTGTGTGCTGGAGGCGATGGCCTGCGGGACACCGACCATCGTGTCCCGGTTGGCGCCCTTCACCGAATACCTGGATCCCGGCGACACGCTGTTCGTCGATCCTGCCGAGCCGCGGGACATCGCCGGTGCCATGGCCTCGGCCCTGGATCCGGTCGAACGCGTCAACCTTCGGAAGGCTGGTTTCGCCCGCGCCGCCGCTCATTCCTGGCGCGCCTGCGCCGAGCGCCATCTCGATGCCTACGCGTCCTGTGCCAGCCTGAGACCGGAGCCGATCCATGCCTGAAATGCGCTTCCACGTGCTCTGGCCGGATGGTCGGCGCGAGGCCTGCTACTCGCCCTCCCTCGTCGTTCAGGACTTCCTGAAACCGGGAGAGAGCTACGCCGTCGAGGATTTCGTCGAGAAGAGCCGCACGGCGCTCAACATCGCCAGCGAGCGCGTGCGCGAAAAATACGGCTTCGCCTGCTCCTCGGCCCTCGACCAGCTCGCCCGCATCGAGAGCGCGGCAAAGGGCCAACCCCCTGGTGGCCGCGTCACCGTCGAGACCTTCGATCTCTGAAGCCTCCGCAACCAGACCAGCAAGGAGTTGCAGCATGTCTTCCGTGTCCAGCCACATCCCGGTCGCCGTCGTCGGAGGCGGCCAAGCCGGTCTTTCGATCAGCTACCACCTCAAGCAGCGCGGCATCGACCACCTCGTCTTCGAGAAGCACCGTGCCGCCCATACCTGGGCGACCCAGCGCTGGGACACCTTCTGCCTCGTGACGCCGAACTGGCAATGCGACCTGCCCGGTCATCCCTATGACGGGCCGGACCCGGACGGCTTCATGAAGAAGGACGAGATCGTCGAGTACCTGAAGGGCTTCATCGCCAAGGTGAAGCCGCCGATCCGCGAGGGCGTGACCGTGCACCAGGTCCAGCGCCGCGCCGATGGGGCGTTCTCCGTTGAGACCTCGGACGGCGACTACACGGCGGACGAGATCGTCGTGGCATCGGGCGGCTACCATACGCCGATCTTCCCGCGCATGGCCGAGAAGCTGCCGGGTTCGGTCACACAGATCCACTCGAACCAATACCGCAACCCGGCTCAACTGCCCGAGGGCGAGGTGCTGGTCGTCGGCTCCGGCCAGTCGGGCGCGCAGATCGCCGAGGACCTGCATCTCGCCGGTCGCAAGGTGCATCTCGCGGTGGGCGACGCGCCGCGCTGCGCCCGGTTCTACCGGGGGCGCGACGTCGTCACTTGGCTCGCCGACATGGGCTACTACGAGATGACGATCGACAACCATCCGCTGCGCGATGGCGTCCGCGACAACACCAACCACTACGTCACCGGACGCGACGGCGGACGCGACATTGACCTGCGTCGTTTCGCCAAGGAGGGCATGAAACTCTACGGCCTGTTGGAGGATTACGACGCCGGCGCCCTGCGCTTCCGGGACGATCTCAAGACCTCCCTCGATCAGGCCGACAAGACCTATAACAGCATCAACGCGGCCATCGACAAGTACATCGCCGAAAAGGGCATCGAGGCCCCTACACAGGACCACTACGTCCCAGTCTGGCAGCCGGGCGAGCCCGTGACGTCGCTCGATCTGTCGTCGAGCGGCATCACCTCCATCATTTGGTGCATAGGCTTCACGCCGGATTTCAAATGGCTCGACGCCTCGGTGTTCAATGGCTCCGGTCGGCCCAAGCATACCCGTGGCATCACTGGCGAGGCCGGCATCTCGTTTATCGGCCTGCCCTGGTTGAACACCTGGGGCTCAGGCCGTTTCGGCGCAGTCGGCCGCGACGCCGAGCACGTGGTGCAGGCGATCACATTGCGCCTCGGCGTACAGCGCCCGATCCCCGTGAAGGTCGCTGTCTAGTCGGTAGGGGGGAACCGCCTATGGCGTTCCATCCAAGGTCGGCCGATGCGGGTCTCCCACTCGATAGCGAGGGACGATACACGCTCGGCATGCCCCATCTCTGTCCGAGCGGATTCTCGGAGAACTGGCTCTGGAAGGAGTTAGGGCATCGACATTGGGAGCTGATCGGGCAGAGTCTCGGCCGGGCCGCATCGGGCTTCGGTACCGAACGCGAACAGCCGATCTATGCGGCTTTCCAGCGGATATCGCTCGAACATGGCGCCCTCGATGCCGTCCGGGAGAACGACATCCTGGAGGTGCGCTCCGCGCTGATCCTGCTGTCGGCCACACGGGTCGTCAGTCGACATCGAGCGGCGTGTGGTGGCCGTCTGGTAGCGGATGTCGAAATGACCTCCGTGTTCATCCAGCGTCGGATCGCTGGCGAGAACCGTTCCATTACCCGGGTGAAGGTCGGGCGCCACCCCGCTGGGCCTGCGTTGGTTGACGTCGGGAACGGGCATCGAGGGAGCGTGGAGGCCGGTGCGCTTCCATCCTGGACGGAGATGGACGAGTTGGGCAGCGTGGTCGTCGACCCATGCCCTCAGCTGGAATTCAACGGAGCCGGGCTCCTGTACTTCAGTAGCTACGTCGCGGCTGTCGACCGGACCGAATGGCAGCTTTCGGGAAGGAGGCGGCCTCGATCCACGACGCGGGCACGCCGCGTCGTCTTCCATTCCAACATCGAGATCGGAGACCGTCTCGTCGTTCGGATCAAGGGTTCGATGGATGGCGCGACCGCCCGATTCAAGGCTTCGATCTGCAGCGAGGCCGACGGGAGGCTTCTCGCCGAGGTCATGACTGACTGCGTCAATGTGCCAATGAGAAGCTCGCAACGCACAGGGTGAGCTGGTGGGCGAGACCTCACATTTGGTGCCCCCGCAGGAGGCCCGAACCGGGTTGAACGCGGTAGTCAGATAGACGTTCGCTTCGCTAATGTTGAGACGCGAGAGCAGACCGGCAGATCTCGACCCAATCCGGACGTTTGGGCTGCTCCGCCAGTTTGCAACTAGCAGACATGGAGTTGCCGACCGCTCGATAGACGAAAGCGGTCCTATGGCGGACTGTAATATACTCACAATATAGCGATCACTTTGGGATTTGTTGCATGGCGTCATTTCGAAATCCCAGCGCCTTGATTCAATATAAGTATTTATACTATAACAATAGCATGCAATAACACTTTAAGATCTGCCGGTCAACCAGTGCAACCAACAAGAACATGCAGGATGCGGCCAACTAAACTGTTATCAGGAATGAGATCAGACATATTCCATAGCGCCTGTTGCATCGCCTCAACGACACCGGCATTGGCAGGGAATTGCACAGCCGGCACGGTGAGTTCGGCGGGGAGGAACGTGATCAAGGATCCATCTTGATCGGCTGGAGGTAGACGGCCGCGACCTTGAGCCCCGTCTGCGTGACGCGGGGTCCGACAGGCACCTCCTTCGCCTTGGCAGGCAGGGACAGGCCCTTAGAGATAGGGTAGCGCCTGACGTCGGCTGCCTAATCGACACACGGCCGGATCGAATGTATTTCCACGTTGATCAGAATGATTCAAACGAACAAGCCGATAATAGTCAGCCACCCTCGTACAGAAGCAAGCCCGCACATTACAAACATTGGGAATAATCAATCTTTCGTGGCGGAGAATTCGCAAGATCGACTTACTTTGCGGATTGCTGCCGACCGAGAAATACTCCTTATGACGGCAGAGACTTCCGGCGGCTGAGAGCCGTTGATGGCCGTCACGCTCGACCTATCCCGCGAAGAATTCGACACATGAAGACATCCGAAGCCCGGCACGATCGCGTAACGATCCTGCTCCACTGGCTGACAGCCGGTCTGGTCGCCGTCCTCTGGCTGGTCGGCACGTTCCTCGAAGACCTTCTCGCGAAAGGGCCGCTTCGATCGGGCATCTGGTCCGCGCATGTCGACGCCGGCTTCGTGCTCACGGGGATCATGGTCTCGGCGATGATCTGGCGCAGCACGCGTGGACTGAGTCTGCCTCCGGAGAGCGCCGGCGCCTTGCGCGCGCTGGCAAAGTCCACCCATGCGGCTCTCGCGCTGCTCCTCGTGGTCGTGATCACACTCGGAATCGCCAACGCTCTCGTCCGGGGCTTCACCTTGGCCGGGCCGATCAAGCTGCCGCAGCTCGGCAACATCGATTGGCGTCGCCCATTGACGCGGTGGCACGGTTGGGCCGCTCACGTGCTGATGGCGGTGGCCCTCTTCCACGCCACGGCTGCGCTCGTTCATCATTACCTATGGAAGGATGACGTGTTGCGTCGGATGCTTCCACGCAGCAAGGAGCAACGTCTCACCGGGCGCCCCTGAGAGGGGCTCCATCGATGCCAGTCAGTTCGACGAGGAGCGAAGCTGCGCGTCGACCGATTGCGCGATCGTCAGGAGCCGCGCCTCGCTGATCCGTGCCGTGACGGCGTAGGACAGGCCCCCCTCGCTCCACGAGAAAGCCGTGACGTCACCCTCGCGAGCGTAGCGGATTCCCGAGTGCCCATCGGCACCGTGGCGTGAATAGAGTGTGAGGCGCGTCCCTTCGGTATCGTCGTACATGAGGAGAGCCGCAGGACGGTCGCCGGCGGGTAGGACGCGCCCGCCCATCAGCCGGAATCCCTGGCTTGTCAGATCGGGCACCCGAACTGGGTGGTCGAGGCGCCGTGACAGCCATTGGACCAGGTGCGGCTCCTCGTTGGCGCGCACTTCGACGGGGTGAGCGGCTTCGACCACGAAGGTGCGGAAGGCCGTCACCGCGTCCTGCGTCATTGGTGTCACGTCGTCGGATGACCGCGTGCCGAGCGAGCCGCGCGTGAACCATCCGCCTGCGCCGCCGGCTCCCAGGCTCAGGACGATGGCAGCGGCGATCGGCAGCCAGCGCCGCGCCGAGGCGCGCTGTCGATGCAGGTTTTCGATGCGCAGGCGCGCCGGAATCGGCTCGGCGGCGATCGGAGCGAGGCGCTCGCGCAAACGCTCGCGCAGGGCGCGATCCGCGCGAACGCGCTCGGCGGTTTCCGGGTTCTTGGCGAGCCAGGTCTCGACGACGACGCGCCGCTCCGGGGCGAGGCGCCCGTCGATGAAGGCATGGAGGTCGTCTTCGCCCACGGGCCGTGGGTCGCCAACACTCATTTCACCCTCCGCAGCAGACCGGAGCGACCCGTTTCCATGTAGGCCCGCAAACGTTCGCGCGCCCGGCTCAATCTCGACATCACGGTCCCGACCGGCACCTCCAGGACGGCAGCCGCTTCGGCGTAGGACATGTCCTCAACCGCGACGAACAAAAGCGCCGACCGCTGGTCTTCGGGCAAGGCATCGAGGCCAGCCAGCACGTCGCGAGCCCCGAACATGGCCTCGGGATTGCCGGCCGGTGACGCGATACCGTCCAGCGCCTCCGCACCGACATGCGGACCGGCGCGCCTTGTACGCCGAATATGCTGGAGGAAGAGATTGCGTTCGATGGCGAAGAGCCAGGCGCGGATGTCGCCACCCGCGCGTCGGCCAGACCAGCCGGCGAGCGCTCGTTCCAGCGTATCCTGAACCAGGTCGTCGGCAGCGTCGCGATCGCGCAGCAGCGCGTAGGCGTAACGGCGCAAGGCCGGGATCTGCGGCTCGATCAGCCGGGCGATCTCGTCCACGCCGCTCTCCTCCTCCCGATTGGCCGACCGCTAAGGCTGCACTACGTGCCAGGCGCCGTTGAGGAACCCGTCGCCGGTGATGTCGCCGGGCTTGGTATCCTTCGTCCAGGTGTAGAGCGGCTTATCCTTGTAGGCCCACTGCTTGCTGCCATCGTCCCGCGTGACCACCGACCAGGAGCCCGACGGCGTAGCGCCGGCTGGAGCAGCAAGCGGCGGCCAGTTGGTGGCACAGGGACCATTGCAGGCTGACTTGCCCGCGCTGTCCTTGTCGAACGTGTACAGGGTCATGCCTTTGGCATCGACGAGAGCGAGTCCCTTGGCCGTCTTGGCTGTCGCCGCGGGCGAGTTGGCCAGAACCGGCTGAGCCGCGAGCGCTGCGATGAGCGTGACCGGAAGAAGAAGCTTGCGCATTGAATGAACCCTCCTGCGATCGCCGGGGACCGCCGAAGAGAGATGCCGATCGCGCGATTCTATTCCCGGCACTCACGCAAAAAAACTTCCGGGGCTCACAGGATTTTGCACGAAAGATGAAAGATGCTCGCCTACTCGGATTATTCCCGCGTCTCGAAGAAAAGATTTTCTCAGCTTTCGACGTCGGACTGATGGTCATCGACTGAACTAAATCCATTCCAAAAATTGGCAATTATCAATCTTGGAGCGATGTAATATCTTCGCCTTGAATGATATAGCCATCCGTGTCGACCTCTCTTCAGGTCCTGCGCCGCAAGGCTTGCAGAACCACCGCATAGCCGGAGTGGCCATGCCAACGGCAGCATCGACCCATCGCGTTCTGGATGGCTTCTTGGACAGCAATCTTACTGGCCACATTGCCAAAACGGCCTCAAGCCGTGGCCCGCGACGTCGCCGCATCCGATGGGTTGCCCAAGCCAAGGACGGCGCTGCAGAGGCGTCGGCGTCCTCGCCTCAGCTATCGAGCCGGGCAATCGCCTGCCTGATCCAATGCGTGCCAGGGGGGCGCAGGCCACAACGGAGCGGTTCACGCGATGACGACTTCGCCTTCATGGCGATCTCGCCGGCGAAGTTGCTCAAGCTCGCAGCCGGTTGTTCGAAGGCCGAACTGCTCGCCATGCGAGGCGTCGGGGTCGGCACGGTCGTCGAGATCGAACAATGGCTCGATGCCCATGGCTATGGATTCCGCTCCGATCCCGATGCGCTGACGACTGCGCTCGGGAAGGCGATCGAACACCTGGAGGCCGTGGTGGAATCGCATTCCGACGAGGCGTTGCTTCAGGCGTTCCTGGCGCTGCCAGCGTTGAAGAAGGCCTTGCGTGCGGCGCCCTGGAAGCAGGTGCGTTGTCGACAGGTCCGTGCGCTCGACCGGCCCGAGCCTCGAACGGCCGCCTCGCGTCGCTAGCAGGCTAACTTTGGCCCCTGGTCGCGATTGCCCCGGCGGCTTCCGCGGCGAGGACCGGAAAGGCCACCGTGACGCGCAGGCCCGGCTCATTGTCCGAGAGGTTGACTGAGCGACCGTGCAACTCCGCGATCGCGGCGACGAGTGTGAGGCCGAGGCCGTTCCCCGGCATGCCTCGGCTTTTCTCGACACGGTAGAAGCGCTGGAAGACCTTGTTCCGTTCGAAGGCCGAGATGCCTGGCCCATCGTCCGCGACGCTCAGCGTTGCGATGTGGTCAGCGACGTGCAGGCCGATCTCGATGCGTGCGCCGGCCGGCGTGTGGTGCAACGCGTTCTCGCAAAGGTTCGCGAGAAGTTGGGTCAAAAGCTCCTTGTCCCCGTTGATCCGCACGTCTGGCGCGATGGCGAGAACGAGCTGCCGCCCGCCATCCTCAATTGCAGGACCGTAGGCATCGGCCACGGTCCGGGTGACCGCCGACAGATCGACGGCGCGGAATCCGGCCCGACGCGTGCCGCCCTCCACCTGGGCGATCCTGAGCAAAGCCGCGAACACATCCAGGATCTCATCGATCTCACCCGAGGCGCGATCAATCGCGCCTCGGAACTCCTCGGCGGTCGAAGCCCTGTCGTTTACGCTCTGTAGCCCCTGGCGGAGTCGCGTCAGCGGCGTGCGCAGGTCGTGTGCGATGTCGTTCGAGACCTGCCGCAGATTGTTCATCAGGCCGCCGATGCGGTCGAGCATCTGGTTGAGCGTCCGGGCCAGCCGATCGAAATCGTCTCCCGAACCCGTCGTCGGGACCCTCCGGCCGAAATCTCCCGCGATGATCGCCTCGGCGGTGCGGGAGACGTTGTCGACCCGCTTCAGCATCGCGCCGGACATGAAGACGCCGAGCACGGAACCGAGCAGCAATGCCGCCGCCAGCGCGACCGCAAACGCCTTGCCGAGGATCGCCTGGACATCTCGGACGCTTTTCAGATCGTCGGTGACGACCAAGGTCGTTCCGTCGCTCAGGGGCTGGGCCGCGGCCACGACGGTGACATCGGGCCGATCGGTATCGGGAACGAACCGCGCCGGCACGCCGGCGAGCCTCTTGTACGCGGCGAGTGTCGGACTGCCGGTGACGACGCGCCCGTCGGTCTCGATCACCGCGTAGTGCAGCGGGACCTCGCCACGGGTCAGGCGGCCCGTGAGCGCAGCATCGAGATCCGGCCGGCCTCCATCGATGAACTCGTCGGTCAGTTCGGCAATGACCTGGTCGACGCGATCCCTGACCTGCTCGTTGAGCGCGTCGCTGACGGCGGCATGGACCAGCCAGCCGATCACCGCCACCG
This sequence comes from Methylobacterium sp. C25, assembly GCF_021352225.1. Taxonomy (GTDB): domain Bacteria; phylum Pseudomonadota; class Alphaproteobacteria; order Rhizobiales; family Beijerinckiaceae; genus Methylobacterium. Next base: position 46,464 of record NZ_JAAUVI010000017.1, read on the forward strand.
AGAGAACGAAGGCAGCGGTGTAGAAGAGCGCGAAGCGAAATCCGGTGCTCGCGATCAGTCTACGGAAGGACGTCACGGAGGATGTACCCGGAGCCACGCACGGTGTGGATCAACCAATTATCGAAGCCTTTGTCGACCTTGGATCGAAGCCGGCTCATATGCGTCTCGACGATGTTGGTCTTCGGCTCGAAGTGAAACTCCCAGACGTGTTCGAGCAACTGCTTGCGCGTGACCAGCGATCCGGCGTTGCGCAGCAGGAACTCGAGGAGCTGATATTCGCGCGGCTGGAGTTCGATGATCGTCCCTGCGCGGCGGACCTTGCGGGACATCAGATCCACCTCGAGGTCCGCGACCCGAAGCATCGTCTCCGCCGGCGCGAGTGGAGGTCGGCGGCCGAGAGCATGGATCCGGGCCAGGAGCTCCGCAAAGGCGAACGGCTTGACGAGATAGTCGTCTCCACCGGCTTCGAGACCTTCGACACGATCGTCGATGCCGGACATCGTCGTCAGGAAGAGCAGAGGCGTACGGATCGTGGCGGCGCGCAGGCGCCGGGCAAGCGCGAGACCATCCAACTTCGGCATCATGCGATCGACGACGACCACGTCGTAGGCAGCCCGCCGAGCGAGCCGTAATCCTTCCAGGCCATCCGGGGCATGATCGACGACATGACCCGCATCGGCCAGGGCCGCCGCGACGAGGTCGGCCGTACGAACATCATCCTCGACAAGCAAGATCTTCACAAACAAACCCGATCGTGTCTGAGGCTGTGGATACTGAGTTTCGACCCGTTCCGAACTGCGAGTCGAAAGCATGTGATGAAAAAACCACACTCTCTTCTATCGGAGAGTGGAGCTCCAGGATTTGGCGGTCACGTCGCCGATCATCTTGCGGAACTCAAATCATGTATTGATCCACCTGGGAAATTGTCAAGTATACATCCCCAAGATCTTAATTAGATGAGTTCCAATCTGCTGACATTGGGGATCTGTAATTTGACCCTCGGCCGATCCGGCCGCCTAGACGTCTCTCAGCAAGTTCCGCGCAACTCACCGCAGGAACTACTTCAACTTACAGCTGAGGATTGTTATGCAGCACGCTGTCTACGGCAGACGCTCCCACCTTGTCTTTGCATTGTTGGGATCCGTTGCAACCATCGGGATGGCATCTGCCGAGCCTTTGTCCGGACAGCGCCAGGGCTCGCAGGCGAATGAGCCGGCGACGACGGGGGCGCTCCAGCCCGGCGCCCCGGCAACGCTCGAGGAGATCGCGGTTGCCGGCGAGCTCAGCGGCCTCCCCAGAGTGGGGCCGCAGGGCGGGATCACCGTCGGCTATGCGACGACGCAGACGCGATCGGCGACGAAGACGGCAACGCCCCTGATCGACACGCCGCAGGCCATCACGGTCGTCACGCAAGAGCAGATCCGCGACCAGAACTTCCAGAACCTCACCGATCAGCTGCGCTACGTTCCGGGCTTCATCCCGGCGCAGGGTGAGGGCAACCGCGATCAGGCGATCATCCGCGGCCAGAGCACGAGCGCGGACTTCTTCGTCAACGGCATCCGCGACGACGTGCAATACTATCGGGATCTCTACAACGTCCAACGGGTCGAGGTTCTGAAGGGCCCGGATTCGCTGATCTTCGGCCGTGGCGGCGGCGGCGGCGTGATCAATCGGGTGCTCAAGGAAGCGGACGGCACACGGGTCCGCGAGATTGTCGCCGGCGGCGGCCAGTTCGGCGACAAGCGCCTCGCCGTGGATGTCGGCGACCGGGTCAGCGACAGCGTGTTCTTCCGCCTCAACGGCGTTGCCGAGGATAGCGGCACGTATCGCCAGTTCGGCGATCTGACCCGCTACGGCGTCAATCCGACGATGACCTTCCTCATCGATCCGCAGACGACGCTGAAGCTGTCCTACGAATATTTTCACGATGACCGCTTCCCCGACCGGGGCATCCCGTCCCAGTTCGGCCGCGCCTACAACTATCGCAACAATATCCGGACCTTCTTCGGCAACCCGGACGTGAACTACACGAAAGTCGATGCGAACATCGCCACCGCAACGCTCGATCACGAGTTCGACACCGGCGTCCAACTGCACAGCCAACTGCGCTTCGCCGACTACAATCGCTTCTATCGCAACACGCTGCCGGGAAGCGCGGTGAACAATGCCGGGACCGCGGTGACGATCACCGGATACCGCAACGAGACCGACCGCACCAACTACTTCAGCCAGAACGACTTCACCTACAAATTCAACACCGGTACGCTCAAGCATACGCTGCTCGGCGGCTTCGAGCTCGGCTATCAGGAAGGCCTGACCTTCCGCGAATCCGGCCTCTTCGGCAGCAATCTCGCGTCCAGCGTGGTGGTGAATCCGCTCTCGCCAATCACCCGCGTTCCGGTGACCTTCCGCAACAACGGCACCACCGATGCCAATAGCCGCTACAATCTCGGGCTCGCGGCCGTCTACGCGCAGGACCAGGTGGAAATCACCAACTGGCTCCAGCTGATCGGCGGCGTGCGCTACGACCATTTCGATTTCGCATCGACCGACCAGCGCACGCGTGTGACCCAGTCGCGCGTGGACGACCTGGTTTCGCCCCGCGCCGGCATCGTGCTGAAGCCGCTGCCGAACCTCGCCTTCTACGGCAGCTATAGTGTCTCCTATCTGCCGAGTTCGGGCGACCAGATCGGGACGCTCTCACCCGGCCTCGTTATTGCCAAGCCGGAAGAGTTCGAGAACACCGAGGTCGGCGTGAAGTACGACGTCAATCCGACCCTTCAGCTCACGGCAGCGGCCTATAACCTCGACCGCAGGAACCAGCGTCTCGCGGACCCGAACAACCCCGGCTTCTTCATCCTGTCGGGCAAGACGAACACGCAGGGCATCGAGATCGGCGCCAACGGCTACGTCACCGATTGGTGGCAGGTCGCGGGCGGCTACGCGCTGACCGATGCCCGGATCGACAGTGCGACCTCGCCGACCATCGTGAAGGGCAATGTGGTCGGGCTCGTGCCGTTCAACTCGTTCTCGCTCTGGAACAAGTTCGCTGTCACGAACGACTTCTCGATCGGCATCGGCTACATCTACCAGACTCACACCTATGCCAGCTCCGACAACTCGGTCCGCCTGCCAGGCTATTCGCGCTTCGATCTGGGGCTGTTCTACACGGTGAACGAGAACGTCCGCACTCAGCTGAACGTCGAGAACCTGTTCGACCGCGGCTACATCTATACCGCCGACGGCAACAACAACATCACCCCCGGCGCCCCACGGACCATCAGAGCCCAGGTTATCGTGAGGTTCTAACGTGCAGCAATCGGTCCGCTTCCACACTCCAAGTGCCGGAAGCGGACGCTCTTCTTCCCGACAGTTGTCAGCTATCTTATGTCCGCTTCTTTCGATTTGGCACTCGAAAGCAGACTGGCTGAGGACCACCCCAGCGATCATCATCAGTCAGCTACTTATGTCCGCCGACCGAGATGGGCGCGAAGCCGTTGGCACGAGGCCGCACTTAAAGCAATTTTTTATTTTTCTAAATGCAAATAGAATTGAGTTTCATCTACTTAAATACACTAAAACGAGAGCGATAATCTTGCGGCGCGCTCGCCAATTGGCGCAGAAAACTCCGGCGCATGGTCTCTTCCGAACCGAAGCCGCATAGCTGACCAATCCGTTTCACGGGCTGGCGCGTGTCGGTCAGCATCTGTCGAGCAGCCTCGACCCGCAGCCGCTCGACGGCACGGGCGGGCGTCACGCCCGTTTCTTCGAGATAGCGCCGGCTGAAGCTGCGCTCGCTCATGCCCGCCTGCGCGGCAAGCGTTCCGAGTGACAGATCGGATGCGAGATTCGCCCGAACCCAGTGATGCAGGGCTTCGAAGCGATCTCCGGCCGTCTGCAAAGAAAGGGCCGCGCTGAACTGGGCCTGTCCCCCGGGGCGTTTGAGGAAGACGACGAGGTAGCGCGCGACCGCGAGAGCGATCTCGCCGCCGAGATCCTCCTCGACCAAAGCGAGCGCCAGGTCGATGCCGGCGGTGACGCCCGCCGAGGTCCAGACCGACCCATCGCGCAGGAAGATTGGATCGGACTCCACCCGCACGGCGGGAAAGCGCCGGGCGAGGGCATTGCAGAACGACCAATGGGTGACGGCCCTCCGACCGTCCAGGATGCCCGCCGCTGCTGCGAGGAAGGCACCGGTGCAGACGGACGCGACCCGCCGCGCATGGCTCGATCGGTCGCGCAGCCAGTCGATCAGCTCCGGGTCTGCTGTTGCTGCCTCGACGCCGGGGCCACCAGCGACGATGAGCGTATCGACCGCGTCCCCAACCGCTGGCAGTGGCTCGGGGGCGAGCACGAGACCTGCAGAGGAGATAATACCCTTTGTCTGCTTCGCGACCACGCGCAGCCGATAGGCTGGGGCTTGCCCCGCCTTGGCGAGATGCTCGTTGGCGGAGGCGAAGACCTGAAGCGGGCCCGTCACGTCGAGCACCTGCACGCCTTCGAAGGCAAGCACCTCGATGGAGCGGTTGGACTTTGGCGATAAACGAGGGTTCTTTGGCATTCGCGCCAAACCTTGCCGCGTTAGTGTCCGGCTGTCCATCGGAGGCAACGATGATTTCGCCCGACACCCATCTTCAGATCGGATCCCTGCTCTTCGAGGGCATCGACCAGATCGACCTCACCGGCCCGTTCGAGGTTCTCTCGCGCATCCCGAACGCGACCTATCGGATCTACGGCGAGACCGCGGATCCGGTCCGCGATGTGAAGGGCCTCCTGCTGACGCCGGATGCCGCCATTGCGGATGCGCCGCAACTCGACGTGCTGCATGTGCCCGGCGGCTTCGGTCAGGAGAGCCTGATGGAAGACGAGGCCGTGCTCGCATGGCTCCGCAGTCAGGCGGCAGGTGCGATAAGCGTATTTTCCGTCTGCACGGGGGCTCTCCTGTGCGGAGCTGCCGGCCTCCTGCAGGGACGGCGCGCGACGACCCATTGGGCCTCGTTCGATTTGCTGCCGTACTTCGGAGCAATCCCGGTCGATAAGCGAGTCGTTCTGGACGAAAGCTGGGTCTTCGCGGCCGGCGTGACGGCCGGGATCGACGGCGCGCTCCGCCTCGCCGCAGAGCTGCGCGGTGAGGACGTGGCAAAGGCGATCCAGCTCTACATGGCCTATGCCCCCGAGCCGCCCTTCGATGCCGGGACGCCGGAGCGGGCGCCTGCGGCCGTGCTGGAGCAGGCCCGGGCGTCCGTCGCCGCGATCACGGAACGGCGCACGGCGACCGCACGGCGCGTCGCCGCAAAGCTCGGCTTGACCGTCGAGGCCGTGTCCCAGCCTTGGGGATAAAGCTGACGATGCGAACGAAAACGGGGCGCCCCTCGGCACCCCGTCCTCTCGATCACGGCGATGCGCGTCGCATCACTCGGCGGCAACGGCCTCCCGCGAGGCGCCGAACATGATCCGCCGGCGCATCTCCCGGAAGCTGCTCTCCGCGCCATCCTCCTCGGTCACCAGCGAGACCGCGATTGCGACGAGGAAGGACAGCGGCATGCAGATCAGCGCAGGGTTCTTCATCGGGACGAACCACCAGGCCTGGGTGACCTCGGCGAGGCTCTTGCCCATCACGTCGACCTGCACCGTGGGCGACAGACAGATCAGCAGGAGCGAGGAGATCGTCCCGACTAGGATGCTGGCGACGGCGCCCGAAGTGGTGAAGCGCTTCCAGGCGATCGACAGCAGCAGCGCCGGGAAGTTGGCCGCTGCTGCGACCGCGAAGGCTAGCCCCGCCATGAAGGCGACGTTCTGACCTTCGAACATGATGCCGAGGAAGACGGCCAGCACCGCGATGGCAACCGTCGCGATCCGCGCCACGGTGAGCTGCTCGCGCTCTGGGGCATCGCCGCCACGGACCACGTTGACCCAGAGGTCGTGGCAGACGGTGGCCACGCCCGACAGGGTCAGCCCGGCGACGACGGCCAGCATCGTTGCGAAGGCGACCGCGCAGATGAAGCCGAAGAAGCCGTTGCCGCCGACGGTGAGGGCGAGCAGCGGAGCCGCCATGTTGCCGCCGCCGCCGGCCTTGATCACCGCCTCCGGGCCGACGAGGACCATGGCCCCGAAGCCGATCACGAAGACGAGCAGGTGGAAGGATCCGATGATGCCGGTGGCGTAGAGGATCGACATGCGCGCCTCTTTGACGTCCGGCACCGTGAAGGCCCGCATCAGGATATGCGGGAGTGCCGCCGTGCCGAACATCAGCCCGACGCCCAGCGAGATCGAATCCCAGCCGCTGCCCGCGACCTTGCTGCCCGGCTGCAGAACCCGCGTGCCGTATTTCTCGGCGGCTGCGGAGAACAGGTTCAGCGGGTTCATGTCGAAATGCGCGAGCACGAGCATCGCCAGCACGAACCCGCCGAGCGAAAGCAAAGCCGCCTTGATCACCTGGACCCAGGTGGTCGCCAGCATGCCGCCGAAGATCACGTAGGTGAGCATCGCCGTTCCGACCACGACGACCGAGGCGGTGTAGGGCAGCCCGAACAGCAGTTTGATCAGCGAGCCGGTCGCGACCATCTGGGCGATCAGGTAGAGCAGGATGACGGTGAGCGTGCCGATGGCAGCCGCCATCCGGACCGGCCGCTGCCGCAGGCGGTAGGCGACGACGTCGGCGAAGGTGAACTTGCCGAGGTTGCGCAGGGGCTCGACGATCAGGAACGAGATGATCGGCCAGCCGACGAGGAAGCCGATCGAGTAGATCAGCCCATCGAAGCCGTTCGAGGTGATGATGCCGGCAATGCCGAGCAGGGCCGCCGCGCTGAGAAAGTCTCCGGCCAGCGCCCAGCCATTCTGCCAGGCCGTGATCTGGCCTCCGGCCGCGAAGAACTGTTCTGTGGTGCGTGTGCGCCGCGCCGCCCAGTAGGTGATGCCGAGCGTCAGCGTCATGAAGACGAAGAAGAAGGTGATGGCGAGTGGGTTGTTCGCGGCCTGCATGGCTGTCTCCTCAGCTCATGATGCGGCGCACGGCCGGATCGTAGAATCGGTTCGCCCAGACGACATAGGCGAGGCAGAGAACGAAGGATCCGACGATGACTCCGGCGCCCAGTAGGATGCAGAGGGACAGGCCGGGGGCGAGGATCATGCCCATCGTCGGCTTCGCGAAGGCGAACATCGTCATGAAGCCGAAATACATCGCGATCATCACGACGCTCAGCGCGATGGCGACGCGCGATCGTGTTCGGGACAGCTTGGCGAATTCATCGTCCTCCCTCGGAAGGACGACCTTGTCAGGTGAAAGCATGCAGCATCTCCTCCCGTTGGCGTGAGACTTGGACGCGATCGAGCAGGATCAGGTGCCTGTGCGGCGCAGGGGCTGAGCAGGCTCGCGAAGGTCGGGATCGGGGCTGCCGAAATCGGGGCCGTCGCCCCCACCGATCGGCTGAGCAGCCGGGGCATCGAAGGTGATCGGGTCCCGCGGCGAGCGGTCGACATTGAGCCGGAAGATGTCGAAGCGGTTGTAGTAGCCGACGACGTCGTGGAACTGTTTCGGCTCGACACAGGCCGAGACGTCGATGTTGGCATAGAGAATGGTCTCGTCCCCCTGATGGGCCTCGACGACATGCGAGCCGGTGGGGTCGAGCACCATCGAGACGCCTGCCGGCGTGCGTTCGACGATGTCGGCCAGCGCGTCGTCGCCGTCGCACAGGATGGCGCGGGCAGCGCGGTCGAGGACGGCCGAGCAGACGATGTTGAACACCTTCGCCTCGAAAGCGTGGGCGCCGGCCCGGATCTCGATGGCCCGCCGCAGATCGTAGGCGGCGCTCTCGCCAGGCGGGCGGGTCGGCCAGGCCGGCGGATAGGTCGAGATGTGGACCTGCTCGCCCTGGGCCATGAGGGCATAGCGGGCGAGCGGGTTGGTGTTCTCGCCGCAGATCAGCATACCGACCCGGCCGATCTCGGTGGACACCACCCGAAGGCCGCGCGCATCGCCGTTCGCCCAGACGAGCTTCTCGTAGAAGGTCGGCACCAGCTTGCGGTGGTGGTTGAGGATCGCTCCGTCCCGTCCGATCAGGACGTTGGAGTTCCATAAGCAGCCGACACTCGCCTCCGTGCTCTCGCTGAAGCCGAGCGAGACGAGCACGCCGTGCCGGCGCGCCGCGGCACGCACCGCGCCGATCTCCGGCCCATCGATGCGCACGGATTCGGCGGCAATCCGCTTGAACAGCTCGTGGTTGCGGATTGGCGCGCGCAGGGCCGCCCAGAGGGGAAAGCCCGGCATGTAGCCTTCGGGGAAAATGACGAGATTTGCTCCTGCGCGGGCGGCCTCGCCGATCAGGGCGACAGCCTTCTCGGCCGAGGCCGTGCTGTCGAGATAAGCCGATGCGACGTGGCAGGCGGCCGCCTTGAACTGTGGGTACTGGGCGGACATCGGAGCGGCTCCTGAATTAGGCAGCCGCATTAGCAACAGAGGTTTTTGGCGACGCGAACCCGGAAAATCTGCAATGGCCGCTGCAATCATGCCGGGTGCGCCTAAAATCGGTTCAAGTACTCTGCCTCTTCCGTGAACAGGTTGGCCAGGAACCGGGTCACAGCGCGGACCCGCCCGACATGCTCGATGTCTTCGTGGACGCTGAGATAGAGTTCGCGGCGGACGACCACCTCTTCGGCCAGGACCGGCACGAGCCGCGGGTTCGTTTTTGCCGAGAAGAGAGGCAGCAGGGCGATCCCCGCACCCGATGCGACCGCGGTCTGCTGCGCCGCCATGCTGGTCGAGCGGAACACCACAGTCGCGGGCGTCAGCACTTCGAGGAGCCAATGCACGGGCTCGATCGCGATGAGATCGTCAATGTAGTCGACGAAATCGTGGTGCTGCAGCTCAGCCTTCGTCTCCGGCTGCCCGCGCCGCGCGAGGTAAGCTTCCGATGCGAACAAGGCGAGGCGGAACTCGCCGACGCGCCGGACGTGAAGGCGTGGCCCATTCGGCGGTACGAAGGACACCGAGATGTCGGCTTCGCGCTTGGTCAGATTGATCAGGTGCCGCTCGGTGACGAGCTCAACGACTACGCCGGGCGTTGCCGCAGAGAATTCGGCGAACTTGGCCGACAGGTAGAATGCCGCGATGCCCTCCATGCTGGCGACCCGGACGAGGCCCGTCGGCAGCACGGCGTTTTGTAGTCCGAGCGCTTCGGGCACCGAGAGCATCTTCTGCTCTATGGCCTCGGCAATCACGAAGAGCTTGTGGCCGGCTTCCGTGAGCTGAAAGCCGTCGGAGCCCCGCTGGAACAGCTTCGCGTCGAGGCCGCGCTCCAGTTCGGCGATGCGCCGGCTGACTGTGGTGTTGTCGACCTTGAGCCGGCGCGCAGCCGGCATCAGCCGCCCGTGCCGGGCGAGTTCGAGGAAGAAGGTGAGGTCGTTCCAATCGAACATAGGGGGCTCGGAATCACGGCACGGGCCAGACCGTATCTCCCCAGTTTCTAAGCTGGAAGCAGAGGCTAGCGCCGGCAACGAGTTCCCATACCTGGCACATCTACACTTGAATCGGTACGCATGGCCGGGCTGGGCGCGAAGCAGCCGGTATGAATTGGCCAAGAACGGACAGCTGCTTTCTAGACAGAAGCTCGAGAAGCGGGCTCGCCGATCACCAGCGATTTATACCGTGCCTACGGCAATAGCCTCACGCCGCCTTTGGCCGCGCTGCTCGCGAGGAGTGCATAGGCCCGCAGGGCAGTGCTGACCTGCCGCTTGCGCGGCGTGGCGGGGTGCCAGCCCTTGTCGTCCTGCGCAGTGCGCCGCCGGTCGAGTTCGGCTGCGTTGACCGCCAGATGGATGCGGCGGTTCGGGATGTCGATCTCGATCCGGTCTCCGCTCTCGACGAGCCCGATCAAGCCGCCCTCGGCCGCTTCCGGCGAGACATGGCCGATCGATAGCCCTGACGAGCCACCCGAGAAGCGGCCATCCGTGACAAGGGCGCAGGCCTTCCCAAGGCCCTTCGATTTCAGGTAGCTCGTCGGATAGAGCATCTCCTGCATGCCGGGGCCGCCGCGGGGGCCTTCGTAGCGGATCAGCACGACTTCGCCGGCCGTGACCCGGCCATTGAGGATGCCGTCGACGGCGGCGTCCTGGCTCTCGAAGACGTGCGCAGTGCCCGTGAAGGTGAGGATCGAAGCGTCGACGCCCGCCGTCTTCACGATGCAGCCCTCTTCGGCGAGGTTGCCGTAGAGCACGGCGAGACCGCCATCCTGCGAATAGGCATGTCCGGCCTCGCGGATCACGCCCTTTTCGCGGTCGAGATCGAGCTCGTCCCAGCGCGCGCTCTGGCTGAAGGCGGTCTGCGTCGGCACGCCGCCGGGCGCGGCGCGGTAGAAAAGGTGGACGCTCTCGCTGGAGGTGCGGCGAACGTCCCAGCGCTCCAGGGCGTGAGACAGACTCTCGGCATGGACGCTTCCGACGGAGGTGTCGAGGAGCCCGGCACGGGCGAGTTCGCCGAGGATGCCCATGATCCCGCCGGCCCGATGGACGTCCTCCATGTGGACGTTCGCCACCGCCGGCGCGACCTTGCAGAGCACCGGCACGCGGCGTGACAGCCGGTCGATATCGGCCATCGTGAAATTCAGCTCGGCCTCGTGCGCCGCCGCCAGGAGGTGGAGCACGGTGTTGGTCGAGCCGCCCATGGCGATGTCGAGGGTCATCGCGTTCTCGAAGGCGGCGAAGCTCGCGATGCTGCGCGGCAGCACGCCGGCATCGTCCTGCTCGTAATAGCGCCGGGCGAGGTCGACGATGAGGTGACCGGCCTCGACGAAGAGCCGGCGGCGGTCGGCATGGGTCGCCAGCGTCGAGCCGTTGCCGGGCAGCGAGAGGCCGAGCGCCTCGGTGAGGCAGTTCATGGAGTTGGCCGTGAACATGCCCGAGCACGAGCCGCAGGTCGGGCAGGCCGAGCGCTCGATCACCGCGACATCCTCGTCCGAGACGCGGTCGTCGGCGGCCGCGACCATGGCATCGACGAGGTCGAACTTGCGGGTGACGCCGTGCATCACGACCTTGCCGGCCTCCATCGGGCCGCCGGAGACGAAGACCACCGGGATGTTCAGGCGCAGCGCCGCCATCAGCATGCCGGGGGTGATCTTGTCGCAGTTCGAGATGCAGACCATGGCGTCCGCGCAATGCGCGTTGACCATGTACTCGACGCTGTCGGCGATCAGCTCGCGCGAGGGCAGGCTGTAGAGCATGCCGTCATGGCCCATCGCGATACCGTCATCGACGGCGATGGTGTTGAACTCCTTGGCGACGCCACCCGCCTGTTCGATCTCGCGCGCGACGAGCTGGCCGAGATCCTTCAGGTGCACGTGGCCAGGCACGAACTGGGTGAAGGAGTTAACCACGGCGATGATCGGCTTGCCGAAGTCACCATCCTTCATGCCGGTGGCGCGCCAGAGTCCGCGGGCACCGGCCATGTTGCGGCCGTGTGTGGTGGTTCGGGAGCGATAAGCAGGCATCGGAAAGATCACTCAGGGGGCGCTAACGCCGTGAAACCACAAAAGAGCACCACGACAGGTCATCGAAAGCGTGGACTTAGTGCCTCGCGAGCCAAGCGGCCAGCGCGATCATAAGCAGGACAGCCAAGCCGAGAGCGACGACCGCGATCCTCGCGGTGCGGCGCTGAAGCAGCCGGGACATGGCGCTCGTCTGCCGCAAGCTCGTCCATTTCCGCCAGCCCTCTGTCCGGCTCGTGCGACGGTATTGCGGCCATGCGCGCGTCTTCGGGAAAATACCGGCTAGAAGTAGTCTAGTGCAAGCGCTGTGATTTACTTTGATCCCGCAAAAATTCAGCTATTAAGGATTCGCCAAATTATTAAAGAACCGCTCTAGTTTTCGCATATAGGTCAAATTGTTCATAGAAATAATATTCGGCGCAAATCAAAGATCTCGAACGTATTCCCATACCTTGGAGATGACGACCGAGCCCTCTCCAACCGAGGATGCTACGCGCTTGACGGATCCAGAGCGCACGTCGCCGACCGCAAAGATGCCGCGATGAGAGGTAGCGTAGGGTGAGCCGCCACCCGTGGTGTCCCCCGTCAGCACGAACCCATTTCTGTCGAGCTCAACAAGACCTTCGAGCCAGCCCGTGTTGGGCGCGGCACCGACCATGACGAACATGGCGCAGGACGTGATCGTGCGTTCGGTCCCATCGCCGGCGTATCGGATCGTTACGGCATCCAGGCGCTCGTCGCCGTGCAGGGCGCACACTTCCGCACCGTATTCGATCGTGACCGCCGGATCGGCCTCGAGACGGCTCGACAGGTAGCTCGACATGGATGTGGCGAGCGACTGCCCGCGCACGAGGAGACGGACGTGTCTGGCCGAGCGGCTGAGAAACATCGCGGCCTGGCCGGCCGAGTTGCCGCCGCCGATGACGATCGCCTCCGCGTCCTTGCAGTAGCGGGCCTCGTTTTCGGTGGCGGCGTAGTAGACCCCCGCGCCTTCGAGCGCCTCGAGCCGATCGATCGGCAACCGGCGGTACTGGACGCCGGTGGCGACGACGACGGCCCGACCTCGGACGCGCTGGTCGTTATCGAACGTCGCACAGAACGCCCCGTCCTCCAGGCGCTCCAGCTTGACGACCCGCCGCGGCATCGCGAACCGCGTCCCGAATTTCAGAGCCTGGACCTCGCCACGCCAGACGAGATCAGCACCGGAGATACCCGTCGGGAACCCCATGTAGTTCTCGATGCGGCTGGACGTGCCGGCCTGGCCGCCGATCGCGATGTCCTCCACGACCAATGCGCGGAGCCCTTCCGCTCCCGCGTAAACGCCCGCCGCCACGCCTCCCGGGCCACCTCCGACGATGAGGACATCGAACGCCTCGTCGTCGATGAGGTTGTAATTGAGGCCGACAAGCTGCGCGACTTTGTCCGGTGTTGGGTCGGTCACGACGATGTCACGACCGAAGATGACTGCCGGCTGATCTGGTTCAGCCGAGCAGCTCTTCGCTACAGCACGGGCTTCCGCGCTGCCGAGCTGGTACGATCGGTAGGGAAAACGGTTGCGGCTCGCAAACTCCGCAATGCGCCGGACTGTCCGATCGACATCCTCACCGATCAGCACAAGCGTTCCGTCGCGAGTGTCGAGCTGCCGCCGGCGCCGGGCGGCAAGCACCGTTATGACGATGTCCGACATCTCGGGAATCTCGGACATCAGCCGCAGCATTTCTGACCGAGGTACCTCGATGACGTCGGTGCCCACAGACGCCCTCATAGGCATCGACCAGTTGCCGCCATATAGCAGCGCGATTTCCCCCATGAATTGCGTAGGCCCGAGAGTAGAAGGAAGGTGGCGCTCCCCTGTAAACGGGTCGACCACCTCGATCTCGCCTTCGAGCACATAGACGAACCGATCGGCGGATTCGCCTGCCCGCGCGAGGAACGTCCCGGCCGGATAGTGCTGTTCGGTACCAACGGCGCGGATGGCAGCGACGTGAGACGCTAACAGAGGTACGCGCTGCATCTCGCGCAGGTCTCGGCCGATGGATTCCATAGTTCGCCTCTACTGCGACCGCTCACTAACGCATTGCACTCGATTGGTTCAGAATCGAACCAGCGGCCCATCGAGCCTTAGGCTATCGCCCGCCCAAAGCCCTGTTTCGACAAGAAAGAGGGCGCAACGGCACAATTTAGCGAGCCGGTGCGCTGAATAGTCGGCAGCGCAGCTGGAACGACCAAGCCTGATTGGGTGCCGGGACATCTACTCCCGCTCCGACGAGGATCGTGTCGAAAGGGTTCGCTTCGGCGAAGGGCTGGGGTATGACATCTGCACGCATGACAGACCGGACCGGCCCATTCAGCCTGCGCTGTGCCGATCACTGCAACCCCTTCAAGTCAAAGCCGCACCGTCAGGAAGTTCTAGTCCGGTTCACTGAGGGCAAGGCTGTCCAGCTGCGCCCCACAGGGCTACGTCCTTGACGTGATCCTCGAACGTGCCCGGCGGCGTGCTTCGGCCGGATTCGGGGTTCCAGGCTCGGGGGATGAAGCCGTTCAATGATGCGTCGTGCCGCAGGTGCTCCAGCAAGCCTGCGGCGTCCCGGCCGCCGTTGCGCTTGGCATCCTTCAGCTGCTCGCAGATCTCGGCGCCGGTCTTGCCGAACCACAAGAACTCGACCGGGGCCAGCTGCCAGTCGATCCCGGCCCGCAACGGCGCCGGAGCCGGTTCGTTCGGCGCCGTCGAGGTGACGTGGCAGGTCGAGCAGGCGATCGTCTCCGCGCCGATCCGGCTCTCGCCGGCATGGATGTTCATGCCGTGGACCCGTGTCCTGTTCTCGCCGGCCGGGGTCCACATCGGGATGCCCGCGGCATCGACATGGCAGTTGGCGCAGCGTGGATGCGTCACCACCGCCTCGATGCGCGTCCAGGCGTCGAGTCCCGCTTTGGCGCTGACGCTGCCGGGCGGGAGAACGTCCTTTGCGGCCTGTACCTTGGCTTCGTCCTTTGCCTCGACGAAGGCGGTCAGGGCAAAGGCCGCTGAGGTTGTGAGGGCAACTGCGATCAGAAGGCTTTTCATCGCGCGCCCCTCACACAAAGTCGATGAACTTGTTGAACGGCATCTCCCGGATGCGCTGGCCCGTCGCCGCGAAGATCGCGTTGGCGAGCGCCGGGGCAGCCGGCGGCACGGGCGGCTCGCCGATGCCCCTGACCTTGCGGTCATTCTCGAGCCCGCGAACCTCGATGACCGGACACTGGTACATCCGCATCGCTTCGTGGTGGTGATAGTTGGTCTGTTGGACGGCGCCGCCGGCATAGGTCAGCTCGCAATTGACCGCATGGCCGAGCCCCCAGACCACGCCGCCCTGGACCATGTTCTCGAAATTGACCGGGTCGACGACCTTGCCGACATCTGCGGCAACCCAGACCTTGTCGATCTTGATGCCCCGCGGGGTCGCCGTGACCTCGACGATCTCCGCCACGGGCGTGCCGAAGGCCTCGACGAAGGCAACGCCGCGTCCCTTGCCGCCGCCCAGCGGCCCGGCCCAGTTGGCCATCTCGCCGACGGTTTCGAGCACCTTCCGGTAGTTCGGGACGGTGCACATCGCGATCCGCGCCTTGAGCGGGTCGAGGCCTGCGGCGTGGATGAGTTCGTCGATGAAGCTCTCGGTGAAGAAGCCGTTCGCCGAGGCGCCGACCGAGCGCCAGGTGGTGCAGGGCGACAGCCCTTTGGCCTCGTAGCTGGCCGCCCGGAAATTCGGGATGTCGTAGTAGACGTTCCAGATTCCGACCTTCAATTGCTCGTCGGGATCCTTGGAGGGTGCGCCCATGCGCTCAAGCAGCCCGTTGAGGGGCGCCGTCGAGGCGATCTGCAGGTCTGCAGCGACGATCTTGCCGTCGGCCACGCTGCCCCGGTAGCGGGCGATCGCGATTTGGCGCGGGATGTCCTGCAGGAAGTCCTCCTCGCGCGAGAAGACGAGCTTCACCGGCGTGCCGCGTATCTGCGCCGCGATCTCCGCCAGCACGCGCACGTTCTCGAATTCCAGGCGATGCCCGAAGCTTCCGCCTGTCCATTGATTGTGAAACGTCACCTGCTCCGGCTTCAGACCGGCGGCCGCAGCCGCGATCTGCTGCACCGATTGTGGCGTCTGGTGGCCGAGCCAGATCTCCATGGCCGTGTCCGTGCAGACGGCGATGCCGTTCAGCGGCTCAAGCGGCGCATGGGCGACGTAGGGCGCGCGATACTCGGCCTCGACTAGGGTGCCACCCTTCAGGCCTGCGTCGATGTCGCCTGTCTGGCGCCACTCCTTGCCTAGGCATTCGGGCGTGAAGGAGTTGCCCAGCACCTTCCAATGCTCGGCCTGCTCCGACGGATAGGTCGACGGCGCCCAAACGCAGTCGACCGCCTCGGCCGCCTTCATCGCGTACCAGCTGTTTGTCGCGATCACCGCGACGCCGTTCGTCAGCTTGAGAACCCGCTTGACCCCCGGCATGCCGATCGCCTTGCCGGCGTCGTAGGATGTGATCGGCTGTCCCTTATTCGGGTTCAGCTTGACCGAAGCGAACACCATCCCGTCGAGCTTTAGGTCGATGCCAAATTTCATCTCGCCGGTGACCTTCGAGCGGATGTCGAGCCGCTCCATCGGTCTCCCGACCATCCGCCAACGGGACGGGTCGCGCAGCGTCACATCCGTCACCGGCGGGATTTTCGCCGCCTCGGCCGAGAGCTGGCCATAGGGGATAGGGGTTCCGTCGGGCAGGATCACCTGGCCGGATCCGGTACGCAGGTCCGCCACCAGCATGCCAGTCCGCTTGGCCGCGGCCGCCTTCAGCGTCTCGCGCGCGACCGCGCCGGCAACGCGCAGCTTCTCGTAGGTGTCGGGGATCGTGCTCGAACCGCCCGTCATCTGCAGGCCGGTCTTGCGCAGATATTCGAGGGTCGCGGCGCGTGCCGCCTCGGCCGCGGCGCTGTGGTCTGCGGCGAGGAACGGTGCGAATTCGTCCGCGAAGCCTGTGTTGAAATAGGCAGGGCTCGGCCCAGCGAAGCGGATCTCGAACTGGCCCGGATCGAGGTCGAGTTCCTCGGCGATCAGGACGACCTGGATGGAACCGACGCCCTGGCCGATATCGGCATGCTGGGCGATCAGTGTGATCTTGTCCGGGCCGATCTCGACCCAGGGGTTGAAGCTAACCGCGTTGGGTCCGAGCCCCGCGGCCAGTGGGTTGGCCGCTTGGACCGGAGCAGCCTGCTCAGCTCCTGCGGCGTAGGACCCGAAGGCGACGCCCCCGGCGACGGCGGCCGAGCCGATCAGGAAGGTGCGGCGGCAGAGGTGTGGCAGCGCGCCCATCCTACTTCTCCGCCATCTTCGCGGCGGCAGCGTGGATCGCGGTCCGGATGCGCGCATAGGTTCCGCATCGACACAAGTTGCCCGACATGACCTGGTCGATGTCCTCGTCCGTCGGCTCCGGCTTTAATTCGAGAAACGAGACGGCCTGCATGATCTGGCCGATCTGGCAGTAGCCGCATTGCGGGACCTGATGCTCGATCCAGGCCTTCTGGACGGGATGCAGATCGCCATCGCCTAGGCCTTCGATCGTCGTGATGGGCTTGTCGGAGACGGCACCGATTGGCGCTTGGCAGGAGCGGACGGGCTTGCCGTCGACGTGGACCGTGCAGGCCCCACACTGGGCGATGCCGCATCCGTATTTCGGGCTCGTGATGCCCAGCTCGTCGCGCAAGACCCAGAGCAATGGCATCTGCGGAACGACGTCTACCTGATGCTTGATGCCGTTTACCGTGAGCTCGATCATGTCGTTGGCTTCCCAAGATGACGGAGGCTGGCAGCAAGCGAAGGTTCTGGACAAAGTTCCTATGAATCAATTTTGACTACATAAATCGGTATTGAGGCCGATGATTATTGATGTTGCCCGACGGTTCAAGTCGTTGACTGCCGATTTTGGCGCCAAAGGTGCTCTGCTTTGCGCCGATCTAGCGGCTGCGACGTGCTGATAGCGCCAAGTCGCGAGCGATCTCGGTTCATCTAGATCTGTGAGAAAGGCCGCTCTTCAGGGCTCGCGAAAGCTCTCGTCGAGTCCGCGTAGGATCGGATAAAGAAGGTATGAAATAACTGATCGCCGACCGATCTTAATCTCGGCCGAAATCGACAGACCTGGCAGCATACGAAACGTGGTCGGTGTCGCGCGTAGATGGGTGTCCGTTAAGGTAATTCGCGCCTTGTAATAGCCTGCCGGCGTCGCGCTCCCCCGGTCGGCTGTCCGATCGCGAGCGAAGGCGTCCTCGCTCACGGTGCGAATGGTGCCAGA
Organism: Methylobacterium sp. C25; assembly: GCF_021352225.1. Classification (GTDB taxonomy): domain Bacteria; phylum Pseudomonadota; class Alphaproteobacteria; order Rhizobiales; family Beijerinckiaceae; genus Methylobacterium. The sequence continues at coordinate 64,250 of NZ_JAAUVI010000017.1, forward strand.
GGCGGTTCCGTGCCGCTGAAATGGCAACGCATCGAACTTGACGCGAACCAACTGTCCTACCCCAATCCGTCCGATATCCTTGACGTCGACGGCAACCTCGGCCTCGATCGGAGCGTCGAGCGGAATTAGGGTGAATAGTGTCTCCGCTTGGCGAGCAATCGAGCCGATTGAACGTTGGGCTATCTCAAGGACGATTCCGTCTTCCGGCACGGTCAAGCTGACCATGCTTTGACGCAGGACCGCTTTCTTCAGCTCCTCGGCCGACGCATCGCGCTGGTCACGCGCTGCTACAAGATGTTCGGTCGCTGTCCGTCGAAACTCCTCAATGAAAGAACGGCTCTCTGCTCGCGCCTTGTCGGCCAGATGCGCACTCTCAATCCGGCTCGCGGAACTCTGTGCTAAAGCCATCTCGACCTGAACGCGCGCATCTTGCGACAGGAGAAGATTGAGCCGGGATCCGGCTTGGCGGTCGACGAGAATCTCTCTCATCGCCTCGATCTCACGGGAGGCCCGGAGGCGCTCGCGCAGCAGCTTGTCCTCGGCGTCGCGCGCCGCGATGGACGATTCTGCGCGCTCGACCTGGACTTGGTAATTTTTCAACTGAGCGGCGACATAGGCGGCGCGCTGATCGAAGAGGCGAGCCTGGAGGATCTCATCGGGGCGGGAGTCGGCTCCGGCTTTGTAGGTCGAGCCGGATAGTTCAGCCTCCAGCCGTTGAGTCTGCGACGTGAGTGCGTCGATCTTGAGCCTCAGCTGTCCGATGTCAGCCTGGGCGATAGTTGCGTCTAGTGTCGCCAGCGTCTGGCCCTTGCGAACCAAATCGCCGACGCCGACGTCGAGGGTTCGGATAATGGCGGTTTCCAGCGGCTGCACGACGATGGTCGGACGGACCGTCACGAGTTTGCCGGGCGCGACGACAACTTCATCAATCGAAGATAGGCTCGCCCAGACGACGCCGGCAGCGATCAGGATCAGCGACCCATATAGCGCGATATGCGCAAGGTAAGGCGGAGTGCGCTCTTCGACTTCCACGGCGTTAGGCTGGAAGGCCCCGAGAACCCGACGCATCCGCCGTTGAGGCGCGGGCCTTCGCGACGGGACGATCGTGCGGTTGTCCTTCGGGTTTCCCGAGCGCGGATCGCCGGCGATCATAGGCCGCCTCGCGCCTGCTGATTCCAAAGCCGCCGGTAGGTGGTGCAGCGTGTGAGCAGAACGTTGTGACGGTCCTGGTCGACGAGACGACCACGTTCGATCACGAGGATCGCATCGGCGCCGACGAGCGTTCCGAGGCGGTGGGATACGATGATGACCGTCCGCCCTGCAGCGATCGCGCGGAGGTTCTGTCGAATGACCAGTTCGCTCTCGGGGTCGAGAGCACTCGTCGCCTCGTCGAAAATCAAGATTGGCGGGTCGGTGATCAAAGCCCGCGCAATGGCGAGCCGCTGCCTCTGACCGCCCGATAAATTGGCGCCGCCCTCTTCGATCACGGTGTCGAAGCCGCGTGGCAAGCGCTCAATGAACTCGGTTGCACCAGCCATGAAGGCGACCCGAGCGACCTCGGAAAGTGTGGCATGCGCTTTTGCCGCTGCGATGTTCTCGCGCACGGTGCCATGGAAAAGAAAATTGTCCTGGAGAACGACGCCGACAGAGCGCCGGAGGTGCACGAGGTCGATATCCCTGCTGTCGACTCCTCCGATACGGATCACACCAGCTTGCGGCCTGTGAAGCCGCTGGATCAGTCGTGTGATGGTGGTCTTGCCGGAGCCGCTGCGGCCAACGATGCCGAAGACACTGCCGGCAGGGATCTCGAATGAAACGTCGTCGAGGGCAGTGGATGCATCTTGGCTATACCGGAACGTCACGCCTTCGAAGGCGATGCTTCCGTTGATGGGGGGATGCAGTCCCTTCGCAGCACCTTCGTGCTCCCGTGGACTCGACATGATCTCGCCGAGCATGCGCACCGAGAGGGCGACCTCCTGATACTCCTGGGTCATGGTAACGATCTGAACGAGGGGACCGGAGACCCGGCCGGCAAGCATGTTGAAGGCAACGAGCGCACCGATCGTCATCTCGCCGTTGAAGACATCGAAGGCCCCGAGACTGATGATCGCGACCGAGAGAAGCTTCTCGACGAGGCCGGTCAGAGCCTGAGCTGCCGTCGAGATCTTCTCCACCCCAAACCGACCGGACGCGCTTTCGGCTGAACGGTCGTCCCAGGCGCGGCCCTGCAATGGCTCCATGGAAAGCGACTTGACCGTCGCCATTCCATGAACCGTTTCGACGAGAAGCGACTGGCGTGCCCCTTCGGCCTCGTACAACTCCCGCAATCGGCGGCGAAACGGATTGAGGAGCGATGCAACAATCACGGCGACAATGACCGCGAAGCCGAGGACGATCGAGGTAAGCTTCACACTGTAGAGAAGTAGGATCGGTACAAAGACGAAGAGCGAAAGCGCGTCGAGCGCAGTCATAAACAGCTTGCCGGTGAGAAACTCCCGAATGCGGCCAGCTTGCTGCATGTGCTTGACGAGAAGCCCAGACGAAGCCTTTTCAAAAAACCCAATCGGCAGCGCCAAGAGATGGGCGAACGTGCGCGTCGAAACCCTGACGTCAATCTTGCAGGTCGCGTAGAGCATGAGGTAGCGGCGCAGGTATGTGAAAGCCGCATCAAAGACGAGGGCAATCACAATACCGATGCTCAGCACGTAAAGCGTCGCGTAGCTTTCGTGGACCAGCACCTTGTCGATGATGATCTGGAAAAAGATCGGCGTCGCGAGGCCGAGTGCGTAAAGAAGGATTGCGGCCAGCGCTACCTCGGTCAGCAGTCGCTTCTGACGCAACAACTCGGGGGTAAACCAACGGAAACCGAAAGTTGGACCCGCGGCTTTCTGAAGCCCGCGCTTGAGAAGGATTGCAGAACCCTTCCAGTGGTTCAGGAACACGGCTTTCGGTAGGCGGATCGGCTCGATCCGGTCAGCCAGCGGATCGAGCACGTCGACGCTGTCGTCGTCCGCTCTGACGGCCAGCAGGACAACCCAGTTGCCATTCTCGAGGCGGATCATCGCGGGGAAGGCCTCGCGCAAACCGCACAGGTCGCGCCAGCGAAGTCGGACGCTGCGTGCACGCAGGCCCGCGTCCTTCGCCATCCGAAGAAGCTGCTCGACCGGGATCTCGCTCTCAGTAAGCGCGTAGCGGTGTGTCAGATGATCGGGTGACAGGTCGATGCCGTGGCTGCGCGCGACGAACGACAAACAGTCGAGCGACGTGCTGCACTTGCTCACCTCGCTGGGTACGGACGCGTCAGGTCCGTTTGGGCAGCCCTCCACCGGGGCGTCAGCCGGATTTGAAATTGGGAGAAGCATTGATCGGCCTCGGGGCGGCGTCGATCGCGGTCCGGTCGAGCGAGAAGGAGGTTGTGAGCCCGTCAGTTCGCTCTGGCTCAGGCTTGCGGGCGACGAGGTCCGCGTCGGCAAGGCTGCCGACTACCTTCTGCATAAGCTCTACGGCATTGGCGAAACCGTCGACCGGCATGACGACCCGCATTCGGAAACGCAGGGTCGGATTGTTGTTCGAGTCTCGATCGGTCGGGGAAAGGCTCGCCATATCGATGCGCACCGTATGACCGGTCACGGTGATTTCGCCAATGCTGTCAGCGAAGACTTCATCTTGCATATCTGCAATTCTCCGAGTATTCAGGCGGCCAAGAACATCAAATGCATTAAAATACAAATACTTGCATCATTCTTATATATTATTCTTAAATGCGGAAACCCAAGCAACTTCGATACGATTAGGGCGCCACCACATCTCGGGATATTACGGGCTTGGGGCACGGCCGACATCGTGGCCATTCGGATTTTACCATACGTCCAAAGTAGTACGACGCGAGAATTCCAGCGGCCCAAAAGCATTGCTCGACAACGCAATCGTATGATTGGCCCGGCAGTTTGCCGGACATTCATAAGATTGTCTCTCCGCTTCTTGCTTTGGTTGAACGCTGCCCAAACGCGTAGTCGCAGATCGCGTCGAAATGCGCCCGGAAAAGATTTGTAAAATGCCCGTTTCGGAGGCATTGCAGACAAACCGCGCTAAGAACTAATTCTTGTCGCCGCCCAACGAAATCACATCTACTACTTAAGAAGGAACTTTCACTGCTGGCATTCCTGGAAATATAGCGTCAAATTGCTGCAGATGATTCGCAGACACCGCTCTGTGTTAAGGTGATTCGCGATGCTGGATAGCAGCTACACTCGAAATTCCTTCCTGTATCGTCGCTTTAATTCAGCGTTGGAGGCATACCGCTCGCGCAACGGGCGGCGAAAATCGGGCTCCGAGCAGGGGATGGAGGAGTCCGCCTCGCTCTTCGACCAAGCACCGCAGCTTGCTGTCATTAAAGCGCAGTTGGCTGACTTTGGTGTTGCGCGACCACGAGCGCTCCCCCCCGCGACTGTTCCATCGGCTCTCATTTCAGAGAATGCCACGGCAGCCATTACTGTCTTGCCGATGCCGGAAGCGGTCGGAGGTCATGTAGAAGCCGCAGATCAACAACCGCCGCTTCAAGCCTCCAGCGCAACCGATGCGCAACCGTCGGCCGAAAGCTCTACACATTCGGTTTTGCCCTCTGTCTCAAGCGATCCTGTCTCTTATGCCGTTTCGTCGGCGATTGAGCCGACCCAAGCCCTGGTGGCCTCTACCGACCCGACTTCTCCGCAAACGTCAGGTGCCGCAGCCAATGTGATCGCATGTTGTGGCAATTGCGGATACGTCAATTGTCCAACTCGGGCTCTCGACCAAGCGCTTGGCAGTGTTTCACAATTGCAAGGACAACAGGTCAGCAGGACAGACTTGGGCCTGGCCGATTTTGTATCGCAGAACCAAGGCGTCGTTGGCGGAAGCTTTGATACGATCCAGGCACAAGCGCCGTATTTCGTTCGGGCGTCCTCTCACCTCGTGTCTTCCTCAACTGTCGCGAACGCGCAGCTACCTGGTGGCGGCGAAGTTGGCTCAGGATCGACGGCGTCACAAAGCGGAGTTCTCACCGGCCCAGTCACCACCGCCGTGGCGCCCACGCGCAGATCCAGCTTGACGGCGGAAGTCTCCCCAAGCCTCGCAGCCACAGCTTCGACCAATCCAATCGTCCTTGAGAACCAGAAAACCGGCAATCCCGAGAGCGAATGGGGTATCGACGGCGCCGGCAGCTCGAATATCGAGGGCTTTGCCACCGATATCAGCGTCAATCACGGGCAGACGGTCGATTTCAAGATCAATACCGATTCGACCAACTACCGCATCGATATTTACCGGCTTGGCTATTACGGCGGCCTTGGCGCCAGGAAGGTCGATACGATCCAGCACACCGGCTTACAAAATCAGCCGACGCCGCTGCGGGATGCGACGACTGGCGAAGTCGATGCCGGAAACTGGTCGGTCTCTGCTTCCTGGAATATTCCTGCAGATGCCGTTTCAGGCGTCTATATCGCCAAGCTTGTGCGCCAGGACGGCACGGCCGGCGAGAACCAAATCCCCTTCATAGTACGGGATGACAGCAGTCACAGCGATATCGTTTTTCAAACTGCAGACCAGACATGGCAGGCCTATAACGGGTGGGGCGGAGCAAATTTTTACGGCGGCAACGGCCCCGCCACCGGACAGGGTGCAGGGCGCGCCTACGCGGTGAGCTACAACCGTCCCATTGCCACTCGCGGCGGCGTCGGGTTCGCCTCAGGTCCGCAGGATTACCTTTTCGGAGCCGAGTACGCGTCGATCTCGTGGCTGGAGGAGAACGGCTACGATGTCTCCTACATCAGCGGGGTCGATGCTGATCGGTATGGGTCCCTCCTGCAGAACCACAGACTGTTTCTCGACACTGGCCACGACGAATATTGGTCGGGACAGCAGCGCACCAATGTAGAGGCGGCCCGAGATGCCGGCGTAAACTTATCGTTCTGGAGCGGCAACGAGGTCTACTGGCGGACTCGTTTCGGCAACAGTTTGAGTAGCGATGCTACGCCCTATCGTACGCTGATCTCCTACAAGGAAAGCTGGGGCGCAAACCAGGATCTAGATCCCACCAACCAATGGACCGGAACATTCCGCGACCCGCGCGGGCCTGCGGGATCCATAGGCGGAGGGAGCCCCGAGAACTCATTGACTGGTACGCTGTTTCAAGTCGACGGAGACAGTTCGAACGTATCAGCGATCACCGTTCCGTATGAAGATGCAAATCAGCGCTTCTGGCGCAATACTAGCGTGGCTGACCTTCAGCCGGGCCAGACGGCCACGTTGACCAAGAATTATCTCGGCTACGAGTGGGATGAGGCACCCGACAACGGCTTCGATCCTGCCGGGCTAGTCCGACTCTCGTCCACGACCCTTCCGGTCAGCACATATCTGCTGGACTACGGAAACACGACAGGCCAAGGCACGGCAACACACAGTCTAACCCTATATCGTGCCCCAAGCGGTGCCCTCGTGTTCGGCGCTGGCACGGTTTACTGGTCCTGGGGCCTCAGCGCCAATCACGATAATCAGCCGACACCCACCGACGCTCGCGTCCAGCAAGCGATGGTCAACCTGTTTGCCGACATGGGCATTCAGCCAGCCACATTACAAGCGGGACTCATCGCCGGAACGCCTTCCACAGATCGGACAGCGCCGATTTCGGTGATAACCGCGCCAGCCGCGAGCGGTTCGGTGACGGTCGGACAGCTCGTCACCGTGTCGGGCACCGCCTCCGATGTTGGCGGGGTTGTCGCCGGTGTTGAGGTCTCTACCGACAACGGTTTGAGTTGGCATCCTGCGACAGGCGACGGAAATTGGACTTACCAGTGGTCGCCGCAGGAAGCTGGGACCTACACAATCCGATCCCGCGCCGTCGACGACAGCATCAACCTGGAAACCCCCTCGGTTGGTCGAACGATCACGGTGGCTGCACCGAGCTACGTGACGTTGTTTCCAAGCTCGGCGACACCAGATGTCGTCAATACGACCGACTCAAGCGCGATCGAGCTCGGCGTCAAGTTCCAAGCCTCGACGGCAGGCACGATCAGCGGCATCCGCTTCTACAAGGGCAGCCAGGATACCGGTACCCATACCGGAGAACTGTGGTCCAGCACCGGCACCCAGCTCGCCACCGCCACCTTCACGACCGAGACCGGGAGCGGCTGGCAAACCGTGACTTTCGCTAACCCGATTTCGGTGACGGCGGGCACAACCTACGTCGCCTCCTACCACACCGATGTCGGGCGTTACTCCAATAGTGTCGACTTTTTCGACAACGCCTACACCAACGGCCCCCTCACGGCGCCATCGAGTGCCACGTCCGGCGGTAACGGCGTCTATGCCTACGGAGCTGCCAGCCAGTTCCCGACAAGCACCTTCCAGGCAACGAATTTTTGGGTCGACGTGCTGTTCAACCCGAGCACCAGCACCGTCAACCAGCCGCCGGTTGCGACCAACGACACCGGCCCGACGGTGACGCGCGACACCCCCCTCTCGATCACCACGGCGAGCCTGCTCGCCAACGATACCGACCCGGACGGTGACCCCCTCACCATCACCGGCG
>NZ_JAAUVI010000018.1 GCF_021352225.1 Methylobacterium sp. C25
ACAGTGTGACCATGGACGTCGCACTCATCGTGCCGATCGCCATGGAAGAGAAGCTGCGCTTCGCCATCCGCGAAGGTGGCCGCACCGTCGGTGCAGGCGTCGTCGCAAGCATCCAGGAATAAGCAGCCCCCACCACATCATCGACAGGGGACGTTGAGGGGCGGGCCCTCCCGCCCGCTCTTCACGTTTCCGCCGAGGTTCAGGTTATGACCGGTCAGAATATTCGCATTCGCCTTAAGGCGTTCGACCATCGCATCCTCGATGCGTCGACCAAGGAGATCGTCTCCACGGCCAAGCGCACCGGTGCGCAGATCCGTGGTCCGATCCCGCTGCCGACCCACATCGAGAAGTTTACCGTGAACCGCTCGCCGCACATCGACAAGAAGTCGCGCGAACAGTTCGAGATGCGCACGCATAAGCGAGTGCTCGATATTGTCGATCCGACCCCCCAGACCGTGGACGCGCTGATGAAGCTCGACCTCGCCGCTGGCGTGGACGTGGAAATCAAGCTCTAAGTCCCGCGGGATTTAGAGCTTCAGCGATCAACGCGCGAGGGAGAGACCTATGCGCTCAGGCGTCATTGCACGAAAGGTCGGCATGACCCGCGTCTTCACGGACGCAGGCGAGCACGTGCCGGTTACCGTGCTTCAAATCGATCAGTGCCAGGTTGTGGCACACCGCACGACCGAAAAGGACGGCTACGTCGCCCTCCAGGTCGGCGTGGGCAAGGCCAAGGTGAAGAACGTGTCGGCTGCCGAGCGCGGCCGGTTCGCAGTCGCCAAGGTCGAGCCAAAGCAGAAGCTTGCCGAGTTCCGCGTCAGCGAGGACTCCGTGATCCCGGTCGGTGCCGAGATCACCGCGGACCACTTCATCCCGGGTCAGTTCGTCGATGTGACGGGCACCACCACGGGTAAGGGTTTCGCCGGTGGTATGAAGCGCTGGAACTTCGGTGGTCTGCGCGCCACGCACGGCGTGTCCGTCTCGCACCGTTCGATCGGTTCGACCGGTGGCCGTCAGGACCCGGGCAAGACCTTCAAGAACAAGAAGATGCCCGGTCACATGGGTGTCGAGCGTGTCACCACGCAGAACCTCAAGGTCGTTCGCATCGACCCCGATCGCGGTCTGATCCTCGTCGAGGGCGCGGTTCCGGGCGTTGCCGGCGGCTGGATCCAGGTTCGCGACGCGGTCAAGCGCAAGCTTCCCGCCGAGGTGCCGCATCCGGGCAAGTTCCGTGAGAACGGTTCGAATGGTTCGGCTTCGAAGGAAGCGCCCGCTGAGGCGCCCGCAGCCGAGGAGAACGCGTGATGAAGCTCGATATCACCACGCTCGACGGGTCCTCCGCCGGCTCGGTCGAGCTCAACGAGGCCATCTTCGGCCTCGAGCCCCGCGCCGATCTTCTGCAGCGCATGGTTCGCTACCAGCTCGCCAAGCGGCGCGCCGGCACCCATGCCGTCAAGAACCGTTCGGACATCGATCGGTCGACCAAGAAGATCTACAAGCAGAAGGGCACCGGTAACGCCCGCCACGGCGCCGCCTCCGCTCCGCAGTTCCGCGGTGGTGGACGTGCATTCGGCCCGGTGGTGCGCGACCACGGCCACGACCTTCCCAAGAAGGTCCGTGCGCTGGCCCTGAAGCATGCGCTCTCGGCCAAGGCCAAGGCATCGACCCTGATCGTCGTCGACGACATCAAGGCCGACAGCCACAAGACCAAGGCCATGGTCGAGCGCTTCGGCAAGCTCGGCTGGTCGAGCGCCCTGATCATCGGCGGTGCCGAGGTCGACGAGAATTTCGGCCGCGCCGCCCGCGCCGTGCCGAAGATCGACGTGCTGCCCGTTCAGGGCATCAACGTCTACGACATCCTGCGCCGTGACACCCTCGTCCTGACGAAGGCCGCGGTCGATGCGCTGGAGGAGCGTTTCAAATGAGTGCCGATCCGCGCCACTACGACGTCATCGTCTCCCCGGTCATCACCGAGAAGGCGACGAACCTCACCGAGCAGAACAAGGTCGTCTTCCGGGTCGCCCCGAAGGCTACCAAGCCGCAGATCAAGGAAGCGGTCGAGAAGCTGTTCGACGTCAAGGTGACCGGCGTGAACACGCTCGTCACCAAGGGCAAGAAGAAGTTCTTCCGCGGTCAACGCGGTCAGCGGTCAGACGTGAAGAAGGCGATCATCACCCTCGCCGAGGGTGACACGATCGACGTCACGACCGGCCTCTGAGAACACGATAGTCTAGGATCAAGCCGATGGCCTTGAAGACATTCAAACCGGTCACGCCGAGCCTTCGCCAGCTCGTGCTCGTCGACCGCCGTGAGCTCTACAAGGGCAAGCCGGTGAAGAAGCTGACCGAGGGCAAGTCGTCCTCGGGTGGCCGCAACAATCTCGGCCGCGTCACCGTCCGCTTCCGCGGCGGTGGTCACAAGCGGACCCTGCGCAACGTCGACTTCAAGCGTCGCGAGAACCTCGGCCAGACGGCGACCGTGGAGCGGATCGAGTACGATCCCAACCGCACCGCCTTCATTGCGCTGATCGCGTTCGAGGATGGCAAGCAGGCCTATATCCTGGCCCCGCAGCGCCTCTCGGCAGGCGATAAGGTCGTCGCCGGCGAGAACGTCGACATCAAGCCGGGCAATGCCGGTCCGATCGGCAACATGCCGGTGGGCACCATCGTCCACAACATCGAGCTGAAGATCGGCAAGGGCGGCGCGATCGCCCGCTCGGCCGGCAACTACGCTCAGATCGTCGGACGCGACCAGGGCTACGTCACGCTGCGCCTGAATTCGGGCGAGCAGCGCCTGGTGCATGGCCAGTGCTTCGCGAGCGTCGGTGCGGTCTCCAATCCGGACCACATGAACATCTCGCTCGGCAAGGCTGGCCGTAATCGCTGGCTCGGCAAGCGTCCTCACAACCGCGGCGTGGCGATGAACCCCGTCGATCACCCGCATGGCGGCGGCGAGGGTCGTACCTCGGGCGGCCGCAACCCGGTTACGCCCTGGGGCGTGCCGACCAAGGGGAAGAAGACCCGGTCCAACAAGCGGACCGACACCTTCATCCTGTCCAGCCGTCATAACCGTAAGAAGTAATCGCCATGGCACGCTCCCTCTGGAAGGGGCCGTTCGTCGACGGCTACCTCCTCAAGAAAGCCGACGCCGCCCGCGGCTCCAGCCGCAACGAGGTCGTCAAGATCTGGAGCCGTCGCTCCACGATCCTCCCGCAGTTCGTTGGCATCACCTTCGGTGTGCATAACGGGCAGAAGCACATCCCGGTCTACGTCACCGAGGAAATGGTCGGTCACAAGTTCGGCGAGTTCTCGCCGACCCGCACCTTCCCCGGTCACGCGGCCGACAAGAAGGCGAAGAGGCGCTAAGATGGGCAAGGCTGCCACCCCCCGCGCGCTCCCCGAGAACGAGGCCAAGGCCGTTGCGCGCATGCTGCGCGTCTCGCCCCAGAAGCTGAACCTCGTGGCGCAGCTGATCCGCGGAAAGAAGGTCGATACGGCGCTCGCCGATCTTCAGTTCTCCCGCAAGCGTATTGCCGTCGAGGTCAAGAAGTGCCTCGAGAGCGCGATCGCCAACGCCGAGAACAACCACGACCTGGACGTGGACGACCTCGTCGTCTCGCAGGCCTTCGTGGGCAAGGCGCTGGTTCTCAAGCGTTTCCACGCCCGTGCCCGCGGCCGCGGCGCGCGCATCCTGAAGCCTTTCGCGAACCTCACGATCGTGGTTCGCGAAGTGCGCGCTGAAGCGGCCTGAGGAGGATTCCATGGGTCAGAAAATCAATCCGATCGGCCTGCGTCTCGGCATCAACCGGACCTGGGATTCCCGCTGGTTCGCCGGCAAGGGCGAATATGCCAAGCTGATGCACGAGGACGTCGCGATCCGCGCCGCCCTCATGAAGCAGCTCAAGCAGGCCGCTGTCTCCAAGATCGTGATCGAGCGTCCGCACCGGAAGTGCCGCGTCACCATCCACTCGGGTCGTCCCGGCGTGGTGATCGGCAAGAAGGGCGCGGATATCGAGAAGCTGCGCAAGCTCGTCGGCTCGATGACCAAGGCCGACGTCACGATCAACATCGTCGAGGTGCGCAAGCCCGAGATCGACGCCACCCTGGTGGCCGACTCGATCGCTCAGCAGCTCGAGCGCCGCGTCGCCTTCCGTCGCGCCATGAAGCGCGCCGTTCAGTCGGCGATGCGTCTCGGCGCCGAGGGCATCCGCATCAACTGCGCCGGCCGTCTGGGCGGCGCCGAGATCGCGCGCACGGAGTGGTACCGCGAGGGCCGCGTTCCGCTGCACACGCTGCGGGCCGACGTCGATTACGGCGTTGCCACGGCATTCACCACCTATGGGACCTGCGGCATCAAGGTCTGGGTGTTCAAGGGCGAGATCCTCGAGCACGACCCGATGGCCCAGGACAAGAAGGCACAGGAAGAGGGCGGCCGTTCCGGCGGGCGTCGCGAGCGTGACGGCGATGATCGTGGTGGCCGCGGCCGCCGCGAGCCGGCTCACGCCTGATCGCCTGAGCCCAGGAGAGTTTGAGAGGCTGCCATGCTGCAACCCAAGAAAACCAAGTTCCGTAAGCAGTTCAAGGGTCGCATCCATGGCGCGGCCAAGGGCGGTTTCGACCTGAACTTCGGCACGTTCGGCCTCAAGGCCATCGAGCCGGAGCGGGTCACCGCTCGTCAGATCGAGGCGGCCCGCCGCGCGATCACCCGCGAGATGAAGCGTCAGGGCCGTGTCTGGATCCGGGTGTTCCCGGATCTCCCGGTCACCGCGAAGCCCACCGAGGTCCGCATGGGTTCCGGTAAGGGCGCTCCCGAGTACTGGGCGGCCCGCGTTCACCCGGGCCGGATCATGTTCGAAGTGGACGGCGTTGCCGAGACGGTCGCTCGCGAGGCGCTGCGCCTCGGAGCCGCCAAGCTTTCGGTGCGCACCCGCATCATCGCCCGCATCGCCGACTGAGAGGGGAGGGGATCATGAAGTCGTCACAGAGACTGTCGGATCTGCGCGCCCTGTCGCCGGATCAGCTGAGCGACGAACTCGTCAACCTGAAGAAGGAGCAGTTCAACCTGCGCTTCCAGGGCGCGACGGGCCAGCTCGAGAACGTCGCCCGCGTCCGTGAGGTCCGCCGCGACATCGCCCGCGTCCGCACCCTTCAGCGTCAGAAGACGCTGGCGTCGGCGCAAGGCTAAGGAGTTCCAGACCATGCCGAAGCGCGTGCTGCAGGGCACTGTCATCAGCGACAAGACCGACAAGACCATCACGGTGAAGGTGGAGCGCCGCTACACCCACCCGGTGATGAAGAAGACGGTTCGCCGCTCGAAGCACTATCACGCCCATGACGAGAACAACGTCGCCAAGACGGGCCAGACGGTGTTCATCGAGGAGTCACGTCCCTTCTCGAAGACCAAGACCTGGAAGCTGGTCGAGGACCAGGCTGCCGCAGCCGAGGCTGCCGGACAGGCTCCCGCCGCCTGAGGCGGTTCGCGGGAGGCTGTTACGCACTAGCCTCTTGCATCGACGGCCGGCCCGTAGTATCGCGCCGGCCTTCGCAGACATTTCGTGAGAGTGTTCGCGCTCTCACATGACCGCGGCGACCGCGCCGGCGTTCCAAGCGCCGATGGCGCGGTTCGTTACATTCGGGGACATCAGATCCCCATCAGGCGTCGTCCGCCGGACAATACCGTCCGTGTGCGGATACCCGCCCGAAACAAGGAAAGGTCACTTCCGTGATCCAGATGCAGACGAATCTGGACGTCGCCGACAACTCTGGTGCGCGTCGTGTGATGTGCATCAAGGTGCTCGGCGGGTCGAAGCGTAAATATGCCGGCGTCGGCGACATCATCGTCGTCTCCGTCAAGGAAGCGATTCCGCGCGGCCGCGTGAAGAAGGGCGACGTCATGAAGGCGGTCGTCGTTCGCACGGCAAAGGCCGTGAAGCGCGTCGACGGATCGGTAATCCGCTTCGACAAGAACGCCGCCGTTCTGATCAACAATCAGAAGGAGCCGGTCGGCACCCGTATCTTCGGACCCGTGCCGCGTGAGCTTCGCGCTCGCAATCACATGAAGATCATCTCGCTCGCTCCGGAGGTGCTGTGATGGCTGCGAAGATCAAGAAGGGCGACAAGGTCGTCGTTCTCACCGGCCGCGACGAGGGTCGCTCGGGTGAGGTGATCCAGGTGCTTCCGAAGGAGAACCGCGCATTCGTTCGCGGCGTGAACCTGGTGAAGAAGCATCAGAAGCAGACGCAGAACCAGGAAGGCGGGATCATCTCCAAGGAGGCCGCCATCCATCTCTCCAACATCGCGATCGCCGATCCCAAGGACGGCAAGCCCACGCGCGTTGGTTTCCGTATTCTCGATGACGGCCGCAAGGTCCGCTTCGCCAAGCGCTCGGGGGATCTGATCGATGGCTGATGCAAAGAAGCCTGCAAAGGCTCCCAAGGACGCCGGCAAGGCGGACGAGGCCAAGACCGCGAAGGCGGCTGGCCCGAAGCGTGGCGCGAGCGCCGATGGCTACACCCCGCGGATGCGCAAGCACTACGACGAGGTCGTGCGCCAGAAGCTCATCGAGCAGTTCGGCTACAAGAACCCGATGGAAGTGCCGCAGATCGAGAAGATCGTCATCAACATGGGCGTCGGCGAATCCACCGCGGATTCGAAGAAGGCCACCGTTGCTGCCGGTGATCTGGCGCTGATCGCTGGCCAGAAGCCGGTCATCACCCGGGCTCGCAAGGCCATCGCGACCTTCAAGGTCCGCGAAGGCATGCCGATCGGCTGCAAGGTCACGCTCCGCAAGGCGCGCATGTACGAGTTCATGGATCGGCTGGTCACGATCGCGCTCCCGCGCGTCCGCGACTTCCGCGGCCTGAACCCGCGTTCCTTCGACGGCCGCGGCAACTACGCCATGGGCCTCAAGGAGCACCTCGTGTTCCCGGAAATCTCCTACGACAAGGCGGAGCAGACCTGGGGCATGGACATCGTCGTTCAGACGAGTGCCAAGACCGACGAGGAGGCAAAGGCCCTTCTCGCCCACTTCAAGTTCCCGTTCCGGCAGTGAGCCCTCGGGCTCAGACGCGGACACTGGAGATAGACAGACATGGCTAAGACAAGCTCAGTCGAGAAAAACAACCGGCGCAAGGCGCTGGTCAAGCGTTTCGCCGCCAAGCGGAAGGCGCTGCTGGCGACCGCCAACGACACCTCGCTCGAGATGGAGCAGCGCTTCGAGGCGCGGCTCAAGCTCGCCGAGCTGCCGCGCAACTCCTCGCCGACGCGCATCCGCAATCGTTGCGAAGTCACCGGGCGCCCCCGCGCCTATTACCGCAAGCTCGGTATGTCCCGTGTCGCCCTGCGTGAGCTCGGCAACAAGGGCCTGATCCCGGGCCTCGTGAAGTCCAGCTGGTAAGGGGGAGCCACCATGGTCAACGATCCCGTGGGTGATATGCTCACCCGCATCCGCAACGGCCAGCTTCGCCGCCGCAGCGTCGTCCAGACGCCCGGTTCGAAGCTCCGCAAGAGCGTTCTCGATGTCCTCAAGTCCGAGGGCTACATCCGCGACTACGCCGTGAGCGATCTCGGCAATGGTCGGACGGAATTCGCGATCGAGCTGAAGTACTACGATGGCCAGCCGGTCATCCGCTCGCTTCAGCGCGTGTCGAAGCCCGGTCGTCGCGTCTACTCGTCGGTTGGCGAGCTGCCGCGCGTTGCCGATGGCCTCGGCATCACCATCATCTCGACCCCGCAGGGCGTCATGGCCGATCACAATGCGCGTGAGCGCAATGTCGGCGGTGAAGTGCTCTGCAAGGTGTTCTGATCCGGAGGACAGCCAAATGTCTCGCGTAGGCAAGAAGCCCGTCCCCGTTCCGTCCGGCGTCACCGCCACGGTCACGGGTCAGACGGTGAAGATGAAGGGTTCGAAGGGCGAACTGGAATTCGTGGTGCCCCCGCAGGTCACCGTCGAACTCAAGGACGGCGCCGTCTCGGTGCAGCCCAAGGACCAGTCGAAGCAGGCTCGTTCCCTGTGGGGTACCTCGCGTGCCCAGGTCGCCAACCTCGTCGAGGGTGTGTCGAAGGGCTTCGAGAAGAAGCTCGAGATCACCGGCGTGGGTTATCGCGCCGCGATGGCCGGCAAGGCCCTCAAGCTGTCGCTCGGCTACAGCCACGACATCGAATACGAGATCCCGGCCGGCATCACGATCGTGACGCCGAAGCCGACGGAGATCACCATCTCGGGGATCAACCGTCAGCAGGTCGGTCAGGTCGCCGCCGAGATCCGCGACTATCGCGGCCCCGAGCCCTACAAGGGCAAGGGCGTGAAGTACGCGGGCGAGTTCATCTTCCGCAAGGAAGGCAAGAAGAAGTAAGGGGGCGAACATGTCTTCAAAGAACGAAGCCCTCATCAAGCGTAAGGCGCGCGTGCGCCGTGCGTTGCGTGCAGCGGCGAACGGTCGGCCCCGGCTCTCGGTGTTCCGCTCGTCCAAGCAGATCTACGTCCAGGTCATCGACGACGCCGCCGGCAAGACGCTGGCTGCGGCCTCGACCCTCGACAAGGATCTCAAGAAGGAACTCAAGACCGGCGCCGACAAGGCTGCGGCTGAGGCCGTCGGCAAGCTCGTCGCCGAGCGCGCCAAGGCTGCCGGTGTCTCGAAGGTCGTCTTCGACCGCTCGGGCTACATCTTCCACGGCCGCGTCAAGGCTCTCGCCGACGCTGCCCGCGAAGGCGGCCTCGAGTTCTGATTGATCCAGTGCCGGGCGGCAGCGCTGCCCGGCCTCGGTACGAGCCGCTGAGTCTTCATCAGCGGGCCCGGACCATCGAGCGAGCGGATCGTTTCGATCTGCGCCAGTGAGATGAATAGGAAAAACAATGGCACGTGAACGTGAAGGCGGTGGCCGCGGCCGCCGCGAAGATCGCGAGGAGCGCGACAGCGAGTTCGTGGACAAGCTCGTCCACATCAACCGCGTCGCCAAGGTCGTGAAGGGTGGCCGCCGCTTCGGCTTCGCCGCTCTCGTCGTCGTCGGCGACCAGAAGGGTCGCGTCGGCTTCGGTCACGGCAAGGCCCGTGAGGTGCCTGAGGCCATCCGCAAGGCAACGGAAGCCGCCAAGCGTGGCCTGATCCGCGTGTCGCTGCGCGAAGGCCGCACGCTGCATCACGACGTCAACGGACGTCATGGCGCTGGCAAGGTCATCCTGCGCGCTGCCCCGGCCGGTACCGGCATCATCGCCGGCGGCCCGATGCGCGCCGTGTTCGAGACGCTCGGCATGCAGGACGTGGTGGCGAAGAGCCTCGGCTCCTCGAACCCCTACAACCTGGTCCGCGCGACCTTCGATGCGCTGAAGAACGAGGACAGCCCCCGTTCCGTCGCCGCCCGTCGTGGCCTCAAGGTGTCCGCTCTGCAGTCGCGTCGCCGCGACGCCGATCCGAACGACACCTCCGAAGCCGCCGTTGCGTAAGGGGAGGGCAGAATGGCTACCAAGACTGTCCGCATCGAGCAGATCGGTTCGCCGATCCGCCGCGAGGCCTCCCAGCGCGCGACGCTGATCGGCCTCAAGCTGAATAAGCTCCACCGCGTGTCCGAGCTGGAGGATACCCCCTCCGTGCGCGGCATGATCCGCAAGGTCGCGCACCTCGTGCGCGTCCATGGCGACGTGGCTTGAGGAGGGCGCGATGAAGCTCAACGAGATCCACGACAACGAAGGCGCGACCAAGGCCCGCATGCGCGTCGGCCGCGGTATCGGCTCCGGCAAGGGCAAGACCGCTGGACGCGGCGTGAAGGGTCAGAAGGCCCGCACCGGCGTGTCCATCAAGGGCTTCGAGGGCGGCCAGATGCCGCTGCATCGTCGCCTGCCCAAGCGCGGCTTCAACAACCTGTACTCGACCGACCTCAACGAGGTGAATGTCGGCCGGGTTCAGGAGGCGATCGACGCTGGCAAGCTCGACAAGGCCGCGACCGTCACGGTCGACGCGCTCGTCAAGGCCGGCATCATCGGCCGCGCTCGTGACGGCGTGAAGCTGCTCGGCGTCGGCGAACTGAAGACGAAGCTCAGCTTCGAAGTCACCCGCGCTTCGAAATCCGCCATCGAGGCGGTCGAGAAGGCCGGTGGATCGGTCACGACCGCCTTCGCCGCAGGCGTTGCTCACCGGGCGACGGTTGCGTCGGCCTGAGCCAACGCTTAAGTCGAACCACCTGAGCGGCGGCCCGTGCTACGCGCGTGGCCGCCGTCTCTGTTTCAAGATCCTCCGGACGGCATTCTTCGGGAACCCGTGACATGGCATCAGCCGCCGAGCAGCTTGCCGCCAATCTGAATTTCGGCGCGATCGCCAAAGCCGACGAGCTGAAGAAGCGCATCTGGTTCACGATCGGTGCGCTGATCGTATTCCGGCTCGGCACCTACATCCCGATCCCGGGTATCGATCCCGAGCAGTTCGCGAAGAACTTCCAGAGCCAGGCCGGCGGCGTGCTCGGCATGTTCAACATGTTCTCCGGCGGTGCTGTCGAGCGCATGGCGGTCTTCGCGCTGAACATCATGCCGTACATCTCGGCCTCGATCATCGTTCAGTTGCTCACCTCGGTGGTGCCGACGCTGGAGGCCCTCAAGAAAGAGGGCGAATCCGGCCGCAAGGTCATCAACCAATACACGCGCTACCTGACCGTGGTGCTGGCGCTGGTGCAGTCCTGGGGCATCGCCTTCGGCCTTCAGGGGTCCAATGCCGTCATCAACCCGGGCCCGTTCTTCATCCTCTCGACCGTGCTGACGCTGACCGGCGGCACGCTGTTCCTGATGTGGATCGGCGAGCAGATCACGTCCCGTGGCATCGGCAACGGCTCTTCACTGATCATTTTTGCCGGCATCGTGGCCCACCTGCCGGCTGCGATCTTCGGTGCTCTCGAGCTGAGTCGCACCGGTGCGCTGTCACCGGCGCTGCTGCTCGGTGCAACGGTCGCTGCGGTGGCCCTGGTCTACTTCATCGTCTTCATGGAGCGGGCCCAGCGCCGGCTTCTGATCCAGTACCCGAAGCGGCAGGTCGGCAACCGCATGTACGAGGGCCAGACCTCGTTCCTGCCGCTGAAGCTCAACACTTCGGGCGTCATCCCGCCGATCTTTGCTTCGTCGCTCCTGTTGCTGCCGGCGACGGTCGCAAGCTTCTCGGCGAACCAGGGCTCTGGTGGCATCCTCGGCACGCTGACCGCCTATATCGGGCATGGTCGGCCGCTCTACATGCTGCTCTACGCCGCGCTGATCATCTTCTTCACGTTCTTCTACACGGCCGTCGTCTTCAATCCGCAGGAGACGGCGGACAACCTGAAGAAGCATGGCGGCTTCATTCCCGGCCAGCGGCCTGGTGAGCGGACTGCGGCCTATATCGACAAGATCCTGACCCGGATCACGGTGATCGGCGCGCTCTACCTGACCTTCGTGTGTCTGGTGCCGGAGATCGTCGCCTCGCAGACCTCGGCAAGCCTCGGCTTCGGCGGCACCTCGCTGCTGATCGTGGTCTCGGTGACCATGGACACGGTCGCCCAGATCCACGGACACCTGATGGCGCACCAGTACGAGGGCCTCGTGAAGAAGGCGAAGCTGCGGGGCGCGTCCGCGACGCAGCGTCGGCGCTGAGCCGGAGACTCTCGGCCAAAGGTCTACCGGAAGGAGCGTACAAAAGGCGTTCCTTTCCAGCCCTTCGATAGATTACCCTGCCTTACGGAATAACGAGCCCGCGAGGCGGGCCTGAGGAGGATCACGGCGCCATGCGGATCATTCTGCTCGGACCCCCCGGGGCAGGGAAGGGCACGCAATCCGAGCGAATCACCAAGGCCTACGGCATCCCCCAGCTCTCGACCGGCGACATGCTGCGTGCCGCCGTCGCGGCTGGCACGCCGGTTGGCCTGGAAGCCAAGTCGATCATGGAGAGCGGCGGCCTGGTGCCCGATGCGGTCGTTGTCGGCATCGTCGCCGACCGCGTCGAGGAGCCTGACTGTGAGCACGGCTTCATCCTCGACGGCTTCCCGCGCACGGTCGATCAGGCCATCGCCCTCGATGCCATGCTCAAGGAGAAGAGCCTCGAGCTCGACACCGTGGTCGAGTTCGTCGTTGACGAGAACGCGCTCGTCGGCCGCATCGCCAAGCGCGCGGAGGAGACGGCCGCGCGTGGCCAGCCTGTCCGCAAGGACGACACGCCGGAGGTCTTCAAGTCGCGCTTCGAGGCCTACAAGAAGCAGACGGCGCCTCTGTCCAACTACTATTCCAGCCTCGGTCATCTGCAGACGATCGACGGCATGAAGCCGATCGACGAGGTCACCAAAGACCTCACCGCAGTGCTCGACCGCTACCGGCAGACCGTCACCTCCTGAACCGACCGGTTCGCCAGTGGCCTTGACTCCCTAGGTGGCCTGCGCTAGGCGGGCCACCTTCGTCCAGACCGCGATCAGGTCCAGGGTGCCTCATTGAGGCTGCTCTTGGGCCGATTTGTCGTTACGGGCCGAAACACCAGCATCCGCGCGCATGGGCCGGCCTCCACCGGACGCGTGCTCAATTCGTGGCTCGGGCTCAGCCCGGCCCAGATGGAGAAGACCTTGGCTCGTATCGCAGGCGTCAACATCCCGACCAACAAGCGCGTCGTCATCGCGCTTCAGTACATTCACGGCATCGGCTCCAAGAAGGCGGGCGAGATCACCGAGAAGGTCGGCATCCCGGCCGAGCGTCGCGTCAACGAGCTGACCGACGCCGAGGTTCTCCAGATCCGTGAGACGATCGACCGCGATTACCTCGTCGAGGGCGACCTGCGCCGCGACGTCTCGATGAACATCAAGCGCCTGATGGATCTCGGTTGCTACCGTGGACTTCGCCACCGCAAGCAGCTCCCCGTTCGTGGTCAGCGCACCCACACCAACGCTCGTACCCGCAAGGGTAAGGCGAAGCCGATCGCCGGCAAGAAGAAGTAATTTCATCGATTGGGGAGGCCGGGCCTAGCGCGGCCTCCTTCGTCTTCGCGGCGCGACGTGATCGCAGCCACGATCGTTCGAGACGCCCGCTCCTGGCGGCGTCCTCGGCACCCAGAGACACCCATCCCGAGCGCCTGGTGTTACGGGCGTGCCTGAAGGAAGAGACAGAGAACAGATGGCCAAGGAACCGACCCGCGTCCGCCGGCGCGAACGCAAGAACATCGTGTCGGGCGTTGCCCACGTGAACGCCTCGTTCAACAACACGATGATCACGATCACCGACGCACAGGGCAACACGATCTCGTGGTCGTCGGCCGGCGCCATGGGCTTCAAGGGCTCGCGCAAGTCGACCCCGTATGCCGCCCAGGTCGCCGCCGAGGATGCAGGCCGCAAGGCCGCCGAGCACGGCATGCGCACCCTCGAGGTCGAGGTGTCCGGTCCGGGTTCGGGCCGTGAGTCGGCTCTGCGCGCGCTCCAGGCTGCGGGTTTCACCGTGACCTCGATCCGCGACGTCACGTCGATCCCGCATAACGGCTGCCGCCCGCGCAAGCGTCGCCGCGTCTGAGCGAGGTTCGGAAGGAGTTCCGCGTGTCGGACGGTTCGAAGCCGCTTCCAGGAGTGCTGCGTTGGAACCTCGGTGACCTCACGGTTACCGTGCTCAACGACGGCTGGTTCCAGGATTCGGCCGAGAACCTCGTCACCGGCATTCCCGCAGAGGAGGCCGTCGCGCTTCAGAAGTCCGGTCATCGGCCTTCTGATCCGCGCGTCACGCTGAATGCCTTCCTGATCACGGGACCGGGCCGCAAGCCGCTGCTGATCGATGCGGGCTACGGCCCGTTCTCGCCGGTCGATACGCTCGGCCGGGTCGCAGCGGCTCTGGCCACGACGGGTGTTGCGCCGGCCGACATCGAAACGGTGCTCGTCAGCCACCTGCATCCCGACCATGTCGGCGGCCTGCTTGGGGATGACGGCAAAGCACGCTTCCCAAACGCAACGCTGGTGTTGCACGCCGACGAGGCCGCTCATTGGCTTCCCGACGCCGCACTCGCCAAGGCGCCGGATGGGGCCAAGCCGTATTTCGAGAATGCCCGCAAGGCGATCTCGGCTTACGAGGGGCGCGTTCGCGAACATCGGGGCGGCGACGTCGCACCGGGGATCGTCGCCGTTCCGCTGCCCGGCCACACGCCGGGCCATACCGGTTTCCGGATCACGTCGGGCGGCAAGACGCTGCTGATGTGGACCGACGTCGTCCACCTGCCGGCGATCCAGTTCGCCAAGCCCGAGGCAGGCGTGGGCTTCGACGTTGACGGTGATCAGGCACGGGAGACGCGCAAGCGCATCCTCGCCGAAGTGGCCGACAGCGGCACGCTGATTGCCGGGTCTCATCTCGAGTTCCCGGCGCTCGGCTACGTGGAGTGCGATGGCGGTGGCTACCGCTTCGTGCCCGAGCTCTGGGTTTCAGGGCAGCAATAGTTTCAGGGACCGATCCCGGCGCGGGGGCGCGTGGGGATCGGCCGAAGCGCGATCCGGGACGCCGGACACGCGAGTACGACGAGAGGTAGGACCGTGGTCATTCAGAAGAACTGGCAAGAGCTCATCAAGCCGAACAAGCTGCAGGTTTCGGCCGGCGACGATCCCAAGCGCGTCGCGACCGTCGTGGCCGAGCCGCTCGAGCGCGGCTTCGGCACGACGCTCGGCAACTCGCTGCGCCGCGTGCTGCTGTCCTCCCTCCAGGGCGCCGCCGTGACCTCGGTGCAGATCGACGGCGTGCTGCACGAGTTCTCCTCGATCCCGGGCGTTCGTGAGGACGTCACCGACATCGTCCTGAACATCAAGACGATCGCCATCCGCTCGCAGACCGACCAGCCGAAGCGCATGACCCTGCGCAAGACCGGCCCGGGCCTCGTCACCGCCGGCGATATCGGCGCAGTTGGCGACATCACGATCCTCAACCCCGATCTCGTGCTCTGCACGCTGGACGACGGTGCCGAGATCCGGATGGAGTTCACGGTCGCCACCGGCAAGGGCTACGTCCCGGCCGAGCGCAACCGCCCCGAGGACGCGCCGATCGGCCTGATCCCCGTCGATGCTCTTTTCTCGCCCGTCACCAAGGTGAGCTACCGCGTCGAGACCACCCGCGAGGGCCAGGATCTCGACAAGGACAAGCTGACCATGACGGTCGAGACCAACGGCGCGATCTCGCCGGAGGACGCGCTCGCCTACGCCGCGCGCATCATTCAAGATCAGCTCCAGATCTTCGTGAACTTCGAAGAGCCCCGTAAGGAAGAGGCTGCTCCGCTCGCGCCGCAGCTCCCCTTCAACCCTGCGCTGCTCAAGAAGGTCGACGAGCTCGAGCTGTCGGTCCGTTCGGCGAACTGCCTGAAGAACGACAACATCGTCTACATCGGCGACCTCATCCAGAAGTCCGAGGGCGAGATGCTGCGCACCCCGAACTTCGGCCGCAAGTCGCTCAACGAGATCAAGGAAGTGCTCGCCGGCATGGGCCTGCACCTCGGCATGGACATCCCCGGCTGGCCGCCGGAGAACATCGAAGATCTCGCCAAGCGCTTCGAAGAGCACTACTGAGCCACGCTTCGGCTCGATGGGCATCGGCCCGTCGAGCCGGCACTGCCAGACCAATCCCGCCGCGGGGTTAAGCGGATCACAGAAACAGCCTCGCCATGAGGCACACGGCCGTACCGTGGCACGGCGGCCGTTACAGACAAGGATAGCCAACCATGCGTCACGGTTTCCGCGGTCGTCGCTTCAACCGCACCACCGAGCATCGCAAGGCCATGTTCGCGAACATGTCCGCCGCGCTCATCAAGCACGAGCAGATCATCACCACGCTCCCGAAGGCGAAGGATCTTCGCCCGGTCGTCGAGAAGCTGATCTCGCTGGGCCGCACCGACAGCGTGCACACGCGCCGCCTGGCCATGGGCCAGATCCGCGACGCCGACATGGTCGCCAAGCTCTTCACGGTCCTCGGCCCGCGCTACGCTGCGCGTCCGGGTGGCTATTGCCGCATCATGAAGGCCGGTTTCCGCAAGGGCGACAACGCTCCGCTGGCTGTCATCGAGTTCGTCGACCGCGACGTCGATGCCCGCGGCAAGGATTCCGGCCCGGTGCAGGGCGGCGAAGCAGAGGCGGCCTAAGCCGCTTAACCCTTTGAAAGTTCGGAAAGGGCGGCCTTCGGGTCGCCCTTTTTTTGTAGCGGCTGCAGCCGGGGCGGGAACGGCTCTAATCCTTTCCGCTGCCGAGCAGATCCGGGCGCCGCTCCCGCGTAAGCCGCTCGCTCTCGGTTTCCCGCCACCGCGCGATGGCCCCGTGGTTGCCGCTGTTGAGGACGTCCGGGATCGCGCGCCCTTCCCATTCGCGCGGCCGCGTGTAGTGCGGATATTCGAGCCGCCCGGACTCGAAGCTCTCTTCCTCGCCCGAGGCGATCTTGCCCATCACGCCGGGGAGAAGCCGCACGCAGGAATCGATGAGCACGAGCGCCGCTATCTCGCCGCCGGACAACACGTAATCGCCGATCGAAACCTCCTCCAATCCGCGGCCGGCGATGACCCGCTCGTCGACGCCCTCGAAGCGCCCGCAGACGATTACAGCACCGGGGCCGGCGCTCAGCGCGCGCACCCGCGTCTGGCTCAGAGGCTTCCCCCTCGGAGACATCAGCAGCCGGGGGCGCGGATCATCTGCCGCCGCTGCGTCGATGGCGGCAGCGAGGACGTCACACCGAAGCACCATGCCGGCACCGCCGCCGGCCGGCGTGTCGTCGACGCTGCGATGGCGTCCGATGCCATGCTCGCGGATCTGCCGGGCCTCGAGCGCCCAGGTTCCGCGCGCCAGTGCATCGCCGGAAAGCGAAATCCCGAGTGGACCGGGGAACATCTCCGGGTAGAGCGTGAGGATGGTGGCGCGCCAGGGCGCGGTGCGATCGGCCATGGCTTCCCATGACGCGCCGCACGGGCGGGCGTCAAATGCACGAGAGCAGGTGGAGAGTGAGGTTTCCGGGCCGCCTTCGGCTATGCTGGTAGGATGATGCGTAACCCGCTCTCGACCCTGCTCATCGCTGCCGCGCTCGTTGGAGGCGTCGAGGCGCACGAGATCCAGCCGATGGCACCGTCCGGCGCCGCGGCGGATCGGTTTCCCAAGCCCGACCGTCCGGTCGCCGAAATCGTCTCGGCGCAATGGGCGCTGGAGAAGAAGCGCGACAAGGCAGACGAGGTCGGGCAGGTGGTCGCGCTGATGGGGATCCGCGAGGGTCAGACCGTGGCCGATATCGGCGCAGGCAACGGTTACTACGTCTTCCGGCTCGCCAAGCTTGTGGGGCCGACCGGCCGGATTTTCGCCGAAGACATCACACCCGACTACCTCGCCGACCTCGACAAGAAGGTCCGCGAGAGCGGCCAGACCAACATCACCGTGGCGCGCGGCGAGGCGCACGACCCGCGGCTGCCACCGGCCTCGCTCGATGCGGCAGTGCTCGTGCACATGTATCACGAGATCAGCCAGCCCTACGGACTCTTGCACAACCTTGCTGCAGCCATGAAGCCCGGCGGCCGGGTCGGGATCGTCGATGCGGAGGACATCCCCTCGAAGCACGGCACGCCGCCGAAACTGCTGCGCTGCGAATTGGCGGCTGCGGGCTACAAGGAGATCAGCCTGAAAACGCTGAAGGGCGGGGTCGGCTATCTCGGGATCTTCGAAGCGCCGGCGGCGGAAGCGCGGCCCGATCCGGCCACGATTACGCCCTGCAAGGACGAGACGACCCGCAAGAATTCGCGCTGAGCCAACGAGCGAGGACGGTTCGCCTGCCATGATCTCCGTTCAGGCCGTCCGCCGCTTCGCCGGCTCGCTGCCGGAGGTTACGGACCTGTCGACGCCCTCTGCTTTGCGGTTCGAGGTGCGCGGGAAGGGCTTCGCCTGGAGTTGGCAGGAGCGCGTCGAGCCCAAGAAGCCTCGTCGATCTCGCCTCGACGTCCTCGCCGTGCGCTGCCCGGCCGAAGAGAAGGACGCGATCCTGTCGTCCGATTCGGACGTTTTCTTCACGGACGATCACTATCGCGGCTTCCCAGCCGTGCTCGTGCGCCTCGATCGTGTCGTGGAGACCGATCTGCAGGCGCTGCTCACGGCGGGTCAGGCACCCTCCGTGTTGGGGGAGACGAATGGCTCGGGAGAGCGTTCGTGATTGGCCGGATGGCGAGGCGCATCTATCGAGAATCGGATGGGGCCATTCACGGCTTGCGAGGATTCTGCGGCTAGCGTGGCCAGATCCCATCCCAGGATACCGCCATGATCCTCGGCCTTTGGCTCGATCAGCCCGTCTGGCTGATGTTCGCTCTGCTCGCCGTGCCGTTCCTCAGCCTTTGCGTAATCCTCTCGGGACTGACGCTCTGGCGGCGCTCACGCCCACTGATGCAGGCCAGCGGCACCGGGATCGTGGCGCCGTATTTCAGTGCCATCTCGGTCCTGCTCGCTCTGCTGACGGGCTTCGTCGCCAACGATGCGTGGGAACGACAGCGCCAAGCCTCGCGTGTCGTCCAGTCTGAACGCGCCAACGCTCGCGCGATCTACGACCTCAGCATCGCGACCGTCTCCGACATGAGTGGAATTCGGGCGTCCCTCACCGACTATCTCGATGCGGTGATCGGTGACGAATGGCCTGCCATGGCCGAGACCGGTCACGCGTCCCAGCGAGCGGGGGCAGCGTTGGGACGGCTGCTCCAGGCGGTCGCCGATCCGAAGGTCGGTGCCGAGGCGGGGGTCGCCGCGCAATCGACCCTGCTCGAAGCGGTGATGAGCCTACGCTCGGCACGCGGAGAACGCCTGGCGCTTGCCGATGCGCAGGGCGACGAGACCAAATGGTTGACGCTGCTGGTACTCGCCGCGCTGACGCTCGTCGCGCTCGCGCTGATCCACCTGGAGAAACCGCGCGCGCAGGCGACCGTCCTGCTGCTCTTCGCGACGGCGATGATCTCCACGCTCGGGTTGATCGCCTTGCACGAGCGGCCCTTCGACGGCCCGATGGCGTTGCAGCCGGATCCCCTGCGTGTGGCGCGCGCCGGGATGGAGATCAAGGCGCCCTAACGGCGTCCGCAGTCACTCCGGCTCGTCGGCAGGCTTCGGGCCGGCCGGTGCGAAAAAGTCTTCCGGCGGATCGATCACGACGCGCCGGTTCGGAATGTCGAGGCTCGGCACGAACGCCTTGGTGAAGGGCAGCAGCGCAGTCGCGCCGCCGACAGCCGAGCGAATCTCCAGGAGGTCGCCGCCGCCGTAGTTCGGCACGGCGATGATCGTACCAACCGTTGCGCCAGCGGCATCGACTGCATCGAGGCCGACGAGATCGGCGGCGAAGAACTCGTCTTCGTCCTCCGGCGTCCCGAGCTTGTCTCGCTCGCAATAGAGCGCGACGCGCGTCAGCGACTCGGCACCGGTCCGGTCTGTCACGCCTTGAACGCGAACCACCAGAACATCGGCCGAGGAGCCGGGGGCAAGCTTGGCGTCGGTGAGAACGAAAGTTCGCCCGTCGGCTGCGCGAAGCGGGCCGTACGAGGCGATGGCGAGCGGGTCGCTCGTGAAAGACTTCAGCCGGATCTCGCCGCGCAGGCCCTGGGCGCGGCCGAACTCGCCGAGGATGACGAGGTCTTTGGGAGCTGCCCGTGGCTCGCTCGCGGCGCGCGATGGGGGGCCGGGGCGACGGGCCATGTGCTGGTCTCTGGTGATAGCAGGGTTTCCCTCCCCGCGAGCGGGGAGGGAAGCATCAGCTTAAGCAGCGGCGTCTTCGGCCGGGGCAGCGGCCTTCTCGGCGCGCTTGGCGGCGCGCTCCTTGGCCTTCTCGCCCGGCTCGGCCTTCTGCGGGTTGTTCCGGGCCGGACGCTTGGCGAGGCCAGCCTGGTCGAGGAAGCGCAGGACGCGGTCCGTCGGCTGGGCGCCCTTGGCGAGCCAGCTCTGAATCTTTTCGTTGTCGAGCACGATGCGAGCCGGATCGTCCTTGGCCTTCATCGGGTCGTAGGCGCCGACCTTCTCGATGAAGCGGCCGTCGCGCGGTGCGCGGGCATCGGCGACGACGATGCGGTAGTAGGGGCGCTTCTTGGCGCCGCCGCGGGTGAGGCGGATCTTGAGGGACATCAGTCTTTCCTTTCGGTGTCGTTGTTCAGATCGGCGTTGAGTGCGATCGTCTGGTGGTGCCGGATGACTTCCTTGACCACGAAGGCCAGGAACTTCTCGGCGAAGTCGGGGTCGAGCTTTGCATCGACCGCGAGTTTTCTCAGTCGGGTGACCTGGCGCGCCTCCCGGTCGGGATCGGACGCCGGCATGCCCTTGCGAGCCTTGAGCTCGCCGACCCGCTGCGTGCAGCGGAATCGCTCGGCGAGCAGGTGGATCAGCGCCGCATCGAAATTGTCGATGCTGTCGCGCAGGCGCACGAGTTCCGGGTCGACGCCCTGGGCGGACAAAATCGTCATTTCTTCTTGCCCGGAATGAAGCCGCCGAGACCCGGCAGCTTGGGTCCGCCCAGACCCGGCAAGCCGGGCATCTTCGGCATTCCACCACCCAGGCCCGGGGGCATGGGCGGAAGCTTGCCGCCGAACTGCTTCTGCATTTGCTCGATCTGCTCCGGGGTCGGTTCGGGCATGCCGGCAGGCATCTTCATGCCGCCGGGGAGCCCACCAGGCATCCCGCCGCCGAGACCGAACATCGAGCCTAGAGCCTGGCCGATGCCGCGTTTGCCCGAGCCCATCGCCTTCATCATGTCGGCCATGGTCCGGTGCATCTTCAGGAGCTTGTTGATCTCCGAGACGTCGACGCCCGAACCGGCCGCGATGCGCTTCTTGCGGCTGTTCTTCAGGAGGTCGGGGTTCTTGCGCTCCTGCGGGGTCATCGAGGAGATGATCGCGCGCTGGCGCTTGAACATCTTCTCGTCGAGGTTGGCGCCTTCGACCTGCTTCTTCATCTGGCCCATGCCAGGCAGCATGCCCATCAGGCCGCCGATGCCGCCCATCTTCTCCATCTGGGCGAGCTGCATGGACAAGTCCTCGAGATCGAACTTGCCCTTGCGCATCTTCTCGGCGGTGCGCATCGCCGCTTCTGCGTCGATGGTCTCCGCCGCCTTCTCGACGAGCGAGACGATGTCGCCCATGCCGAGGATGCGGTTGGCCACGCGCGCCGGGTGAAATTCTTCGAGCGCATCGACCTTCTCGCCGACACCGACGAGCTTGATCGGCTTGCCCGTGACGGCGCGCATAGAGAGCGCCGCACCGCCGCGGCTGTCGCCGTCCATGCGGGTCAGCACAATGCCCGTGACGCCGATGCGCTGGTCGAAGGCGCGGGCGGTGTTCACCGCGTCCTGGCCAGTCAGGGCGTCGGCAACGAGCAGCACCTCGTGGGGCTTGGCTACCGCCTTGACCTCGGCGGCTTCGGCCATCAGCGCGTCGTCGACCGTGGTGCGGCCGGCAGTGTCGAGCATCACCACGTCGAAGCCGCCGAGGCGCGCAGCCTCCATGGCGCGGCGGGCGATCTGCACCGCCGATTGGCCGGCGACGATCGGCAGGCTCTCGACCTCGACCTGCTTGGCGAGCACCGCAAGCTGTTCCATCGCAGCCGGGCGGCGGGTGTCGAGAGAGGCGAGCAGTACCTTGCGCTTGTCGCGCTGGTTCAGGCGGCGCGCGATCTTGGCGGTGGTGGTGGTCTTACCCGAGCCCTGCAGGCCGACCATCAGGATGGCGACGGGGGCGGGGGCGTTGAGATCGATGACACCGGCTTCGGTGCCGAGCATCGCCACGAGCTCGTCGTTGACGATCTTTACGACCATCTGGCCGGGCGTGACCGACTTCACGACGGTGGCGCCGACCGCCTTCTCGCGGACCGCGTCGGTGAAGCCGCGGACGACTTCGAGCGAGACGTCAGCCTCCAGCAGGGCGCGACGCACCTCGCGCATCGCAGCGGTGACGTCGGCCTCCGTGAGCGCGCCGCGGCGCGTCAGCCCGGAGAGAATGCCGGAAAGGCGGTCGGAAAGGCCTTCGAACATGCGGGTCCCGGTCGCCTACTGATAGATGCCGGCATTGGCCGCGCGGCGCGCCTGAAGCGCATCCTCGAAGCTCGCCAGGGCACGGGCGAACTTGTCCCGGCAATCGGGATTGCAGAAGCCGACGACGGCACCGTTGTAGAGCGTCAGCGAGTCGGCCGAGATCGGCTTGCCCGACCAGGGGCAATTCTCGTTGATCGCATCCTCGATGCGCAGGGTGGTCTCGCTTGCAGGCGCCATGGGCTGCTGCTTGCCTCGCCGGTGAGGACGCCGTACCGCCAACGCAAAGCCCGCCCGAGGGCGCAGACGCGCTGTCGGGCGTTGACCTCCGGTCTCTCGGACCGGTCGGCGGCTCTCGGTGACGACTTGTCGTCGGATTGAGCCGTGGGCGGTAGGCCGTACGGGCCTTCAAGTCAAGATCCCGGGCCGGCACGGGCCTGACTGTGTTAACCTTTACCGTTCATTAAGCATGTCTGGTTGAAATAGCCTCGAAATCGAGGATCCAGCCGATGTCGGAACCCGCTCGTAACACTTCTCTCCACGACACCACGAGCCGGCAGTCGACCCAGGCGGGTCCGCTCCGCGATTGGCTTGCTGCCATGCGGGCGACTGCCCCCGAGGGCCGCCAGCAGGAGGCAGAGGCGCCTCAGCCCATCGCCGACACGTCCAAGCAGAGTGGTTGGGCACCGCGCCTCGTCGCCTCCGCTGCTGAGGCGCCGAGCACCGAGGTCCAGGCTCAGGACGACGAAATCGCCGAGTTGATCGCCGAAAACATGATGCTGAAGGCCAAGCTGCGCATCGCGGCCGATCGTCAGGACGAGTTCCAGATCCTCCTCGCCCAGGAGATCCGCGAATTGCGGGGGCACGTTACCGAAGAGATCGCCAAGCTCGAGGATCTGCGCGAGGAGCGCGACCTTTGGAAGGCGCGCTGCGAAGCGCTGATGCAGCCGCTCTTCAACGGCACGCGCTGATCACTCTCTCAAAGCTTCTGAAAGCCGAAGGGCCGCCCCTATGAGGGCGGCCCTTCCATTGCCGAACCGCGGTTCGACGAAACCTGTCGCGCGTCCCGCGAGAGCTAGAAGCACTCGCCGGAGGTAACGGTCCAGGTCCTGGTCGCCGACAGCGGCTGATGACAATGAGACACTGGATCACCTCCTTTCGTTCGTTGCTGGGACTTCGAAGGTAGGAACTCGCAGCCGGCTTCGTAAAGCCCCCAGCCTGCGTTTTCTCGCCGCGGCGCACAAATCCGCGTGATGTCCACTGCTGGCAACCCTTACGCCGGCAGCGTATGACGGCCCGAGCACGCCCAACTGGGCTCACCCGGATGATTCCAGGCCTTCCATGCTCGCCGCGACCACGCGCGCCGCAGACGATTCCGTATCCGACGCCCTCGACCCGAAGGCGATGCGTGAGCCGCTGCCGAATGCCTGGTACTGCGTCGGGCAGTCAGCCACGCTGAAGGCCGGCGGCATGCGGCCGGTGGAGCTGAACGGCGAGCAGATCGTCGTCGGGCGCGATGCTTCGGGCAAGCTCTTCGCCATGCGCGACCGTTGTCCGCATCGTGGCATGGCGCTGTCCAAGGGGCGCTTCGACGGCTCCACAGTGATGTGCCCCTTCCACGGCTGGCGCTTCGGAACCGACGGGCGCTGCCGCGACGTGCCAACCCTGTCGGAGACAGATTCCTCCGATTTCTCGCGCATCGTCGTGCAACGCTTTCCGGTCATCGAGAGCGCCGGCTTCCTCTGGATCAACCCCTATCTCGGACCGGCCGTGGCCGAGGACATCCCGGCCGTGCCCGAACTGGGCTTCGAGGCGGCCGGCTCTCTCATCGTCGAGCTGGTGGTGGAGGCGAGCTTCGACTTGACGACGCTCAGCCTCGTCGATCCCGGACACGTCGCCTTCGTGCACGATTCCTGGTGGTTTCGCCCCTCCAAGGAGCTGCGCGAGAAGGTGAAGACCTTCATCCCGGTGCCGCACGGCTTCGTCATGTCGAGCCACGCCACCACGAAATCCTCGCCGGTCTACAAGCTGCTCGGCGGGGTGCCCGACGTTGAGATCGAGTTCCGGCTGCCGGGCGTACGGCTGGAGCGCATCGTGGCGGGCGACAAGCGCGTGGCGAACTACACCTTCGCGACGCCGCTCTCGAACAACCGCACCATGCTTACCAACGCGCTCTACTGGAGTATGCCGCTGCTGAACCTTTTGAAGCCCGTGGCGCGGCCGCTGATGAGGCAGTTCCTCACCCAGGACCAGCAGGTGCTCCAGCACGCTCAGGACGGCCTCGACCGCAAGCCGACCATGGTGCTGCTCGGCCAGGGCGATCTGCCCTCACAATGGTATTTCCGGTTGAAGCGTGAGGCGTTGGAGGCGGCGCGCGCCGGTCGGTCGTTCGAGAACCCGCTCAGCCGTCAAGAGCTGCGCTGGCGTTCTTGAGACGGGTTTCGCAGGCCGTCTCATCCACCGACGTTGCGAGCGCTGCGAAGCAAGGACGGCGACCGGTCGGATCGCGCTCAGTTCGCCGAGGCGGTCCGTTGGGCCGCGTCTTCGTCGGCCACGTGCACGGTATCGCCCGTGGTCATGAATTCCTGCGGATTGTCGATCAGCCGCGAGGTCATCATGACGCCGCTGCGCACCTCGACTTCGTTGCCGAGATTGCGGCCGAGGGTCACCGGCTTCAGCTCGACCTTGTTGGCCTGAACTTCCGCGACGAAGGTACCATTCCGATTGAACATCAGCGCTGTCGCCGGGATGCGCAGGGTGTCTGGGTTCGACGGGATGTGGAACTGCACCTGCGTGAATGCGCCAGGCCACAGGTCGCCGTTCGGGTTGTCGGCCTGCAGCTCGACGAGGCCCTTACGCGATTCCTCCGAGACCGCGTTCGAGGTCGAGGTGACCTGTGCTTCGAAGCTCTTCTCATGGCCCGGCACGGTGAGGGAGGCCTTCAGGCCAGGCTTCATCGCAGCGAGGAAGGCTTGCGGCACGTCCACGTAGATGCGCATCCGGCGGATGTCGGAGACGCGAAACAGCGGGCGCCCGGCCGTGCCGCCGGCGGTGAGCAGATCGCCGACATTGACGGAACGGGCGGTCACGATCCCGTCGAAGGGAGCCTTGATCTCCTTGAAACGCGACAGCTCCTCGAGGCGCCCGACGACGGCCTTCTGTACGACGAGATTTGCCTTGGCGACCGACAGTGCCGCCGTCCGAGACGCGGCAGTGTAGCGGTCGGTATCGCCGCGTTCCTCGCTCGACCAGCCTTGCTGGACGAGCCGCGAGGTCCTGCGATTGGTGGCCTCGCTCATGTCGGAATTCGCCTGGGCCTGCTGCATGGCGGCCTCGAGCTGCATCATCGTCGCGCGGGCTTCGGCGAGCTGTTGGTCGAGATCGGGGGCCGAGATCTCCGCGAGCACGTCGTCCTTCTGGACGCGCGCACCGATATCCTTGTTCCAGGCGCTCACGTAGCCGCTGGCACGGGCGTAGAGCGGCGCCGAGGCGAAGGCGGCAAGCGAGCCGGGAAGGGTCAAATCTTCGCTCTGCGGGCCGCGCTTGGCCTGGACCACGCTCACCGTGGGAATGGACTGAGCCTCGGTCCAGGCTGCCGTCTCCTGCATGCCCTTCGCCCGGCCGGTGATGCCGGAATAAGCGAGGAATGCGCCGCCGACGGCCAGGCCGCAGAGGAGCAGGAAGAGCTTACGTTTCGAGGGCGCAGGTGCCGTGATGGGACCTTCGGCGGAATGCATGGCGTTCGGCTCAGAGGGATGGGGATGGGAGGGCGGCCGGCATATCCGCGTCGGCTCGCCGCTTGGCGCGCCCGTGGACGATGCTGAACACCACCGGGACGAAAAGAAGCGTTGCGGTCGTGGCGAAGAGCAGGCCGCCGATGACGGCACGGCCGAGCGGCGCGTTCTGGCCGGGCTCGATCGCCATCGGAGCCATGCCGATGACCATGGCGAGCGCCGTCATCACGACCGGCCGCAGACGGGTCGCGCCGGCCGCGAGGGCCGCCTGGACCGCGTCTCGGCCGGCGCTGAGCTGCTCGCGCGCAAAGCTGATCACCAGGATCGAGTTGGCTGTCGCCACGCCCATGCACATGATCGCGCCGGTCAATGCCGGCACCGACACGTAGGTCTGCGTCACGAACAGCATCCACACTATCCCGGCCAGCGCCGCCGGCAGCGCCATGATGATCACGAACGGATCGAGCCAGGATTGGAAATTGACGACAATCAGCAGGTAGATGAGCACGATCGAGAAGGCCAAGTCGATCAGGAGCTGCTGGTAGGCGCTCGCCATGGTGGCCGATTGCCCGCGAATGGAGATGGTCGACCCCCTCGGCAGGCTGGCCCTGGTCTCGTCGATGATCCGCTGAACCTGAGCCGCGGTGCCGCCGAGGTCACGGTCCTGCGTCGCCGCCAGGATGTTGATCGTCGGGGCGACGTTGTAGTGCGTGACCACGGCACTCTGCGGCTGCAGAGAGATGGTCGACAGGCCCCCGACGAGCTGCATGGAGCGTGCGGTGGTGATCGGCACGTTCCGGAGGTCGCCGAGGGTGTCGATCGCGTATTGCGGCGTCTGGATGGAAACCGAATACGAGACGCCGTTCTTCGGATCGAGCCAGTAGGTCGGCGCTGTCTGCGTGCTGCCCGACAGGCTCGCCTGCATGCTCGCGGCGGCGTCGCGCTCGGTCAGGCCGACCGTGCCGGCGAATTCGCGATTGAAGTCGAGCCTCAGGCTGGGGGCGTTCGCCTGCTCCTGGATACGGGCATCGGCGATGCCGGCCACGTGCCGGATGCGCGACAGCAACTGGTTGGCATAGGCCCGGTTGCCCGCCGCATCGCGGCCGGCGATCTGGACGTTCAGGGCGGCCGGCGAGCCGAAGTTCAGGATTTGGCTGACCATGTCGGCCGGCAGGAACGAGAAGGTGACGCCGGGGAAGTCCCGCGGCAGCCGTTCGCGTAGGGCCTTTGTCAGTTCGGCGCTCGACGTCTCGCCCTCGTGCAGAGTCACCAGCATGTCGGCGTCGAAGGTGCCGATGGTGCCGCTGTTGCCGTAGGACATGTTGATGCCGCTGATCGGCAGGCCGATGTTGTTCACGACGCTCGCGACCCGATCGGGCGTGAGCAGCGTGCGCACGCGCTGCTCGACGCGCCCGGTCAGTGCCGTCATCTCCTCGATGCGCGTGCCCGTCGCCGCCCGGAGATGGATGCGCAGCGCGCCGGCATCGGTCGTCGGGAAGAAGTCCGTGCCGAGATAGGGCACCAGCCCGAACGACAGGATCACCACGCCGAGGAAGCCGAGCGAGAAGTGGTATTTTCGCGAGAGCGCCAGACCGAGCAGGCCGAGATAGGCCTGCCGGAAGCTCTCGAAACGCCGCTCGAAGCCTTGCTGGAAGCGGCCGAAAAAGCCGGGATTGCTCGGTGCCCCCTCGGTACCCGGAGCATGGTGCTGGGCCTGATGCGCCAGCAAGTAGCGGGCGAGCGTCGGCACCACCGTGTAGGTCAGGACGTAGGATGCGATCATCGCGAAGACGACGGCCATCGCCAGCGGACGGAATAGGTAGCCGGCGACCCCGCCAAGGGCGAGCAGCGGCACGAAGGCGATGCAGATGCAGAATAGGGCGATCGTCGCCGGAGGCATGATCTCCTGGGCACCGCGGGTGATCGCCGTGACGATGTCCTCGCCGAATTCCTCCATGTGCCGGTTGATGTTCTCGATCGTCACAGTGGCGTCGTCGACCAGAATGCCCACCGCGAGTGCCAGTCCGCCGAGTGTCATCACGTTGATGGTCTGACCAAGCACCGAGAGCGCGATCAGCGCGCAGAGCACCGCAAGCGGAATCGACACGGTGATGATCAGGGTCGACCGCCACGAGCCGAGAAAGACAAGGATCATCAGTCCGGTGAGCGTGGCCGCGATCACGCCCTCGCGCACGACCGACACGACCGAGTTTCTGACGAAGCCGGATTGGTCGGCCACGTATTTCAGATCGACACCCGGCGGCAGCGTGGCCTGGATGGCGGGAAGGCGCTCCTTGATGCCGGCGATGATGTCGAGGGTCGAGGCGCCGCCGATCTTCATGATCGAGAGGAGGACGCCCTTCTTGCCGTCGAGCTCGACCACGTTGGTCTGCGGCGGAGAGCCGTTGCGGACGTGGGCGACGTCGCGGATGAACACCGTCGCGCCGTCGACCACCTTGATCGGAAGGTTGTTGAACTCGTCGATCGTCTTGGGCGAGTTGTTCAGATCGATGATCCACTCGAAGGATCCGATCTTCTGCGTGCCCACCGGCGTGATCAGGTTCTGGTTCGCCAGAGCGGCGCCGACATCCGTGGCCGACAGGTTGTGGGCGTGGAGAGCGGATTGATCGAGATCGATCTGCACCTGACGCGCCACGCCGCCATACGGATAGGGCATCTGCGCGCCCGGCACCGTGGTCAGGGCCGGCCTGATGAAGTTCAGGGCGAGATCGTTCAACGCGCTCTGCGAAAGCGTGTTGCTTGACAGGGCGAGCTGGATGATCGGAACGCTCGAGGCGTTGTAGGTCAGCATCAGCGGCGGCGTGATGCCGGCCGGAAGCTGCTTGAGCATTGTCTGCGAGATCGACGTGACCTGCGCCTGCGCCGCTGTGATGTCGACGTTCGGCTGGAAGTATATCTTCACGATCCCATAGCCAGGGACCGATTGCGACTCCGTGTGCTCAATGTCGTTGACGGTGGTGGTGAGCACGCGCTCGAAGACCGAGACGATGCGGCCCGACATGTCGTCGGGCGGCAGGCCGGCATATTGCCAGACAACGCTGATGACGGGGATGCCGATGCTTGGGAAGATGTCGGTCGGCGTCCGGAAGATCGACATGACCCCGAAGATCAGGATCAGAATCGACATCACAACGAAGGTGTAGGGGCGAACCAGCGCAAGTCGGACGATCGACGCCATAACCTTGGGTCAGCCTGCTGTCCTGGTTGCTCGGATGTGGCGCCTCATCGAGGACGCGACCGCCATTTGGCATACCAGAGATTTTGAGGCAATTCTATGTCTCAGCCCTGTTACAAACTAGAAACAAACGCTTCATCGGGCGCTGAAAATTGTTAAGTCGGCAGCTGAAGCGAGATTTTTTGCGATATATAGTGTTGAAACTTTGCAGAACTCCGCAACTTGATTTAGTTTATTACTTAGAAAATCAAAACATTATCGAGCCTTCGCCACATGAATCATTCAGTCGTCGAGGCAGCAATCGATCGATTACACCCGCCGCCTCGAACGGGCGCAAGTTGGCGGCAACATGCTTGAAGCGGCGCTGCGGCTCGCCATGTCATGAACGATGAAACGGCGGAGCCTGATCACGGCCGCGAGCGCGGCCACGGTGATGACCCTGGGCGGGGTCGGCTACGCCGCGCATAAGCGCAACTCCAACCCGTATTATCGCGGCCCGGTCAGCGACCATTTCGACGGCCTGCGCTTCTACGGACCCGAGCAGTCGCCCGATAAGGACTTTTCGGACGTCGTCCGCTGGCGGATGAGCGCGAAACGCGAGGACTGGCCGGCTGCAGCGCCAAGTCCTTTTCCGGCGGACGTGCCGCCGCCGCGGTTCGAAGGTTTTCGCGCGGTGTTAATCGGCCATGCGAGCTACCTGTTTCAGGCGGCGGGCAAGAACATCCTGGTGGACCCCGTCTTCGCCAAGCGCGCGAGCCCCGTCCGCTTCGCGGGCCCGAAACGAGCCAACTCGCCCGGCATCGCCTTCGAGGATCTGCCGCCGATCGATGCGGTGCTGATCACCCACAACCACTACGACCATCTGGACGGGCCAACCATGGCGCGTCTCTGGCAGGCGCATCAGCCGCTGATCGTCGCGCCGCTCGGAAACGATGCCATCCTGCGTGGCTACGACGAGACCATGCATGTCGAGACGCGCGACTGGGGTGAGTCGATCGATCTGGGCGGCGGCATCACGGTGCATCTGACGCCCGCCAACCATTGGTCGGCGCGCGGATTGAATGATCGTCGTATGGCTCTCTGGTGCGCGTTCGTGCTGACGACGCCGCAGGGCGTACACTACCATGTCGGTGATACCGGCCTCGGCACCGGCCAGATCTTCCGCGACATCCGTGCCCGCTTTGGACCGCCACGCCTTGCGACGCTGCCAATCGGAGCCTACGAGCCGCGCTGGTTCATGCGGCCGCAGCACATGAATCCGGCGGACGCCGTGGAGGCGTTTCGGCTTCTCGGCGCCGAGCAGGCGCTCGGCCACCATTGGGGCACCTTCAAGCTCACCGACGAGGGCATCGAGCGGCCGGCCGAGGCTCTTGCGGCGGCGCTCGGTGCCGCCGGCTTGAGCCAAGACGTATTCCTCCCGCTCCGCCCCGGTCAGGTCTGGGCGGCCTGATCGCGCCGGCCGCGCCGCAGCGCTGCTGCGGCCCCAACCTGCAAGCGCCCGTTCACCCGGCGCTAACCGCGCTGTGAAAAAGTCCTCCGCAAAATCTGCATCCGGGGGATTAGTCATGCTGCGGCTCAGAAGCCTGACATCAAAGGTCATCGTTCTCGCAGCCGTCGCCATCGCGATCACCTCGGGCGCGCTGTGGTTCGGCGCCAGCTACGAGATGCAGTCGCATCTCGAGGGCAAGCAGAGCGAAGAGGGCGAGCACAACATCGGCGCGCTGGCCCGTGTCTTCGCCGACATCGTACCCGGGACCACGCTGCGCCTCGATGGCAGCCGCGTCCTCCAGGCCGTGACGCCCGACCTGACAAATCTCAGCGACCTCTCGATCGTCGACCGCGCCGCCGCCTATGTCGGCGGCAATGCGACTGTCTTCGCCTATGATCCCGCCCGCGACGCCTTCGTCCGCAAGATCACGAACGTGAAGAAGGAGAACGGCGAACGCGCGGTCGGCACCGCCTTGGCGGCCGATCATCCGGCCCAAGCCATTCTGCGGAAGGGTCAGACCTATTCCGGCCCGGCCGATCTGTTCGGGCGCCGCTTCTACACCGTTTACCAGCCGACCCTGGACGCGGCCGGCAAGGTCAACGGGATCCTCTATGTCGGCATTCCGATCGAGCGCTACGACATGATGCATCGCGAGACGATGGTGGCGATGGGCTGGGTGGCAGCCGGCGTCGCGCTAGTCGCCATGCTGATCATCGGTTGGATCGCAGCCCGGCTGTTCCGGCCGCTCGGCGACATCGCCGAGCGCACAACGCAGCTCACGGCCGGTGACCTCGACAGCCCGATCCGTCATCGCGACCGTGCCGACGAGATCGGCGCCGTCGCCCGTGCGCTGGATGGCTTGCTCCACACCAGCCGCCACGCCCGCGTCATGGAGATCGATCAGAAAAGCGCGTCGGAAGCCGACGGCCTGCGCCGCGCGCAGATCGAGAGAGAGATCGAGCGGTTTCGCGGAGAAGTCGGCACGGCCATCGCCGCCTTCCGCACGCGAACCGGCGAGCTTCGCCAGCGCTCGCACACGATGTCGGACCTCTCGAGCGAAGCCCAGAGCGGCGCCGACGACGCATCCGTCGGCTTCGATCAGAGCTCGGGCCATGTCCAGGCCGTCGCCGCAGCTGCCGAAGAACTGTCCGCCTCGATTTCGGAGATCGCAGCCCGAGTCGAGGATGCCAAACGAGAGGTCGAGGGTGCGGTCAGCGAGGCCAGCGCGACGAATGACGAGGTCGTGAAGCTTGCCTCGTTCACTCAGCGCATCGGTGACGTCGTCGGCCTGATCCGCAGCATTGCGGAGCAGACCAACCTGCTCGCCCTCAATGCAACGATCGAAGCTGCCCGCGCTGGCGAGGCGGGCCGCGGCTTCGCTGTCGTTGCGGCCGAGGTGAAGACGCTGGCCACCCAGACCGCGAAGGCGACGGATGAGATCGCCGAGCAGATCGCCACCGTGCAGAGCTCGACCGCCTCGGCCGTCGAAGCGATCGGCCGGATGTCGCGACGCATGGTGGCGATCAATGCCACCACGGCCGAGATCTCCCAGGCCGTCTCCGCCCAGGGTGCGGCCACCAGCGAGATCTCGGAAAGCGCCGCTCAATCGGCAGCGACGGCCGCGAGCATCTCGGGAGCACTCGGAACCGTCCGCGAGGCCGCACACCGAACCTCGGAAATGTCCGCGACCGTGCAGAGCGCAGCGTCCTCCGTTGAAGACGTCGCCTCCGGCCTCGAAGGCGAGATCGAGCGCTTCCTGAAGGCCGTGGCGGCCTAACGGAGAGGTCTTTGGGTCACGCGTCGGCCGGCGGCACGCGCCGGCGGCTTCCCACGGTGATGCCCGCCGAGGCCGCGATCACGCAGCCGATGGCGACACCCTGAAGCGGGCTCAAGCGCTCGCCAAGAACGACGAGTGCTGCGAGGGCGGCCACGGCCGGCTCAAGGCTCATCGTCACCCCGAAGACCTGCCGCGGCAGTCGTCTCAGCCCGTACATTTCCAGGGAATAGGGTAGCGCGCTCGACATCACGGCGACGATCAGCCCGGTCAAGAGAGCCTGCGGCTCGAGGAGCTTCGCACCGGCCTCGACGATACCAAACGGCGCGACCAGCAACGCGGCGACTGCCATGCCCAACGACACAGCCTGCCCGCCATGCGCCTGACCCGCACGCTGGCCGAAGACGATGTAGAGCGCCCAGCACACGCCCGCTGCGAGTGCATAAGCAGCGCCGAGCGGATCGATCGTCGCTTGGTCATGCAGCGGGAGCAGCAGCCCGAGCCCGATCACGGCTAGGCCGATCCAGGCAAAATCGGCCGACCGGCGAGACGAGAACAGCGCGACGGAGAGCGGCCCCACGAACTCGATCGCCACCGCGACCCCAAGCGGGATCGTCCGCAGCGACTGGTAGAACAGCAGGTTCATCGCCCCGAGCGCACAGCCATAGAGGACGATCGCTCGTGCGTCAGCGAGCGCGAGATGACGCCGCCACGGACGCCATGCCGCGACCAGGATCACGGCTGAGATGCCGACGCGCAGGGCGGTCACGCCGGACGCGCCGACCACCGGAAAAAGCGACTTGGCCAGCGCCGCCCCGACCTGGATCGAAATCATTCCGGCGACCAGCGCCAGAAGCGGGAGCAGCATCCCGTCCCGCGCATCCGACGAAATCACTGCTACAGGATGAACCGGCTGAGATCAGCGTTGGCCGCCAGATCCTCGACCCGGTCGCGAACGTAGCCTGCGTCGATCGTCAGGGTCTCGCCTGAGCGATCGGTGGCAGTGAAGGAAATCTCGTCAATGACCCGCTCCAGGACTGTCTGGAGCCGGCGGGCCCCGATGTTCTCGACGGAGGAATTCACCTCCACCGCCACACGGGCCAGCGCATCCACGGCGTCGTCCGTGAAATCGAGAGTGACGCCTTCAGTCTGCATCAAGGCGACGGTCTGCTTGATCAGGCTCGCCTCGGTGGTGGTGAGGATCTGCTTGAAATCCTCCACGGTCAGCGGCTGCAGTTCGACGCGGATCGGCAGGCGCCCCTGAAGCTCGGGCAGGAGGTCCGATGGCTTCGAAACGTGGAAAGCGCCCGAAGCGATGAACAGAACGTGGTCGGTCTTCACCGCGCCGTGCTTGGTCGCCACCGTTGTGCCCTCGATCAGCGGCAACAGATCGCGCTGCACGCCCTCGCGGGACACATCGGCGCCTGAGCGGCTCTCGCGAGCGCAGATCTTGTCGATCTCATCGAGGAAGACGATGCCGTTATCCTCGACTTCGCGGATCGCTTCGCGGGTTAGTGCATCGTCGTCGACGAGCTTGTCGCTCTCCTCCGCGAGCAGCGGCGCATACGCGTCGCGCACGGTAATCCGCTTGGGCTTGCCGCGCTGACCGCCCATGGCCTTACCGAGCATTTCACCGATGTTAATCGCACCCATCGAGGCACCGGGCATCCCGGGGATCTCGAACATGGGCAGCCCCTGCGCCCCACCTTGGGCAAGCTCCAGTTCGACCTCCTTGTCGTCGAGCTCGCTGTTGCGCAGCTTCTTGCGGAAAGAATCGCGGGTGGCCTGGCTGGAGGTCGGGCCAACCAGCGCATCAAGGATGCGGTTCTCGGCGGCCGCCTCGGCCTTCGCCTTGACCTCCTTACGCTTCTCCTCGCGCCGCAGGCTGATGCCGACCTCGACGAGATCGCGTACGATCTGCTCGACGTCACGGCCGACATAGCCGACCTCGGTGAACTTGGTCGCCTCGACCTTGAGGAACGGCGCGCCAGCGAGCTTTGCCAGCCGACGGGCGATCTCGGTCTTGCCGCAGCCTGTCGGGCCGATCATCAGGATGTTCTTGGGCGCGACTTCTTCCTTCAGCGGGCCGGTGAGCTGCTGGCGCCGCCAGCGGTTACGCAGCGCGATGGCTACGGCGCGCTTAGCGTCCTTCTGGCCGACGATGAAGCGATCGAGTTCAGAGACGATCTCACGGGGAGAGAAGGTGGTCATCGGGTTCCTGGTCGGGGTTCGGATCGCCTCTGCGCAAGAGCCGGTCCAAGTGCCCCGATCTAAGCGGCGATCGGCTGCGTTTCCAGACGCGGCCAGTGAGCGTCATACTCCTACGGGATGCGGGAGCCGCTGCCGGGTCTTGGTCGGGACGAGCAACAGCACGGCCTTCCGGAGCGGCCGCCAGCCAGCGCTAAGAAGCAAGACGAAGGCACCGAGCGTCAGGAGGCTCAGCGGAAGCGCAGCGTTGGTCAAGCCCGTCTGCCGGATCAGATCGCCGATCGTGTAACCGGCATAGGCTAGTCCCGAGACCAGGATTGCACGCCGGTCAGTGACCAGGGCGACGACGCTGAGCAGCAGAACCACGGCGAGCACCGCGATCTGCGCAC
This sequence comes from Methylobacterium sp. C25, assembly GCF_021352225.1. GTDB lineage: Bacteria > Pseudomonadota > Alphaproteobacteria > Rhizobiales > Beijerinckiaceae > Methylobacterium. The sequence continues at coordinate 34,745 of NZ_JAAUVI010000018.1, forward strand.
TCGACGAGGCCCCCGAGGACACCAATGCTTCGCTCGTGTCCGAGACGATACGAGGCCGCGCCTGCGAGGAGACGAGGGTGCTCAAAACGGGGTGCACGATCAGCGGCGCCGCGAGCAGGTGCAGCCAGAACGCAATGTCCGAGCGCCGCGTCAGGCGAGCTGGATCGCTGAGGTCGAAGCGCATCGCCAGCGCGAAGACCGCCACTCCTGCGCAAGCCAGAACGACGTTCAGATGCTGCTGCGCAGTCTCGGGAGCAACCGACAGCGACAGCGCCAGCGCGGCAGCAACGAGCGCGGCCGTTCCGGCGGCAATGGTGATCGGAACGGCAAAACGCCAGTAGTGCAGCGCCACCAGAGCAACCGTGACGATCGCGGCAGCCAGCAGCGTGTTCGGTTGCTTGCCCAGCGATGCGAACTGCACCGCCTCGCCGGCAATCGCAACGACCACGGCGGCGAAGCTGCTCAACGCAAAGATCAGCAGCAACACGATGCTCGGAAGCGCCATCCGGCGGACTCGCGTGAAGGGTTCCGCCAATCCCCAGGCGAGGATCGCGACGAGGGGATAGGCCGATAACGGGCCGAGGATCGAGGCCGCTAGCGTATTCGCAGCGCCCAGGAAGAGCAGGATACCGAAGGTCACGAAGATGTCGGCAAAGCCCGTGATGAAACGCAGGCGCTCGTCGTCTGCCGCTTCATCGGGCTCGGCAGCAAGGGCGCCGAGGCGCTCGGCCTGGTCCCGCGTGATGACGGCGCTCTCGACGCCACGCGCCAGCAGCGCGCGGACCGCCTCCGCTATGGCGGGCGAAGCCGGCGCCTCGCTCATTTCTCGTCGAGGCTTTCGATGACGAGATTGCCGTTGGTGTAGACGCAGATCTCGGCGGCGATCCTCATCGCCTTGCGCACGATCGCCTCGGCATCGAGGTCTTGGTCCTCCAGCGCACGCGCTGCGGCCAGAGCGTAGTTGCCACCCGAGCCGATCGCCATGACGCCGCCTTCCGGCTCCAGCACGTCGCCGGCCCCGGAGAGCAGCAGGCTCACGTCCTTGTCGGCGACCACCATCATCGCCTCGAGGCGACGCAGGTAGCGGTCGGTGCGCCAATCCTTGGTCAGCTCGACGCAGGCGCGGGTGAGCTGGCCAGGATACTGCTCGAGCTTGCCCTCCAGCCGCTCGAACAGCGTGAAGGCATCGGCCGTGGCTCCGGCGAAGCCTCCGATCACCGAGCCCTTGGCGAGGCGCCGCACCTTGCGGGCATTGCCCTTGACGATGGTCTGGCCGAGGCTGACCTGACCGTCACCGCCGATGATGACCCGGCCGTTCTTGCGCACCATCAGGATGGTGGTGGCGTGCATGGACGGCGTGGAGCTTGCGTCGGCGTGAGGCAAAGGGGATGTCCGTGTCGGCTTCGATCAGAATGATCAGGTAGGCGCTTGGGGCGGCACCTCCAAGGGAAGTGGCCGCAAGGTCGGCTCTCGTATAGCCCGCACAGAGCGGATCGACACCGAGCCGTCTCAGCCCAAGGGCTACGACGCGCACATCATCCATCGAAGGACGTGAACCCATGCAGATCGCCACGCCCTACCTGATGTTCCTCGGCGACGTGCCCGACCGGCTCGCGGCCAAGACCGCTTACGGCATCGCCGATTGGCGTCCGGAATGGTGCATCGGCCAGATCCGCATGGACGGCTGCGCCGCCGATCTCGGCATTCCGGACCTGACACTGGCCGAAGCGATCGAGAAAGGCTGCCGGACCATGGTGGTCGGCGTGGTCAATGCCGGCGGCCGACTGCCTGACCATTGGGTCGCCGAGATCGTCGCCGCGCTGGAAGCTGGTCTCGACGTCGCGAGCGGTCTGCACGTGCGCCTGGGCTCGATCGCCGAGATCGCAGAGGCCGCGCGTGTCAACGGCCGCCAGTTGCACGACGTCCGCCACAGCACCGAGAGCTTCGATACCGGCAAGGGCACCAAGCGTCTGGGTAAACGGCTGCTCACCGTCGGCACCGATTGCTCCGTGGGCAAGAAATACGCGGCCTTGGCGCTGGAGCGCGGCATGCGCGAGCGCGGCTTCGATGCCGATTTCCGCGCGACCGGCCAGACCGGTGTGTTCATCTCCGGCCGCGGCGTGGCCATCGATGCGGTCGTGGCTGATTTCATCTCGGGTGCCGTGGAATGGATCGCGCCGGCCGCCGATCCCGAGCACTGGGACCTCATTGAAGGTCAGGGCTCGCTGTTCCATCCTTCTTTCGCCGGAGTGAGCCTGGGGCTACTCCACGGTGCACAACCGGATGCCTTCGTGATCTGCCACGAGCCGACCCGCACCACCATGCGCGGCGTCAAACACCCGCTGCCGTCCATCGCCGAGGTGATCACCCAGACGATCGCCAGTGGAAGGCTGACCAATCCCGATATCCGGCCTGTCGGCATCGCGGTGAACACCCAAGCCCTGGAAGAAGCGGAAGCGCGAAAGCTCCTCGACGAGCTCACCCGAGAGCACGATCTTCCGGCGACCGATCCGGTCCGCTTCGGCGTCGATGGCATCGTCGACCGGATCGCCGCCGAGTTTCCGAAGGCCTGAACCATGACCCGCCGCCTATCCGTTTCGGTCGAGCGCTTTCCGATCGCCGGGGCCTTCACCATAGCCCGCGGCAGCCGCACCGAGGCCGTGGTCGTCGTCGCAACCGTGGAGGAGGGCGAGCTCCGCGGACGCGGCGAGTGCGTGCCCTACGCTCGCTATGGTGAGACCGTGGAGAGCGTGACGGCCTTAATCGAGGAACAGGCCGCCGCCGTCACCGACGGCGTCTCGCCGCGCGACCTTCTCGAGCGCATGAAACCAGGCGCCGCCCGCAATGCCCTTGATTGCGCCCTGTGGGATCTCGAGGCCAAACGAACCGGCCGCCCGGTCTGGGAGATGCTGTCCCTCGACGCTCCAGCGCCAACGACGACAGCCTATACGCTGAGCCTCGGCGATCCCGGGGGCATGGAGGCGGCGGCCCGCAAGGCCGCGCACCGCCCGCTCCTGAAGGTCAAGCTGGGGGGGGAGGGCGACCCTGCCCGGATCGCCGCCGTGCGACGGGGTGCACCGGATTCGCGGCTGATCGTCGACGCCAACGAGGCGTGGCGGGCCGAGACCATCGTGGAGAATCTGGCGGCTTGCGCGGCAGCGGGTGTCGGCCTGATCGAGCAACCCCTGCCGGCTGGCGAAGACGCGCTTCTCGAAACCATCGACCGCAGTATCCCGATCTGCGCCGACGAGAGCTTGCATGACCGGGCCGGACTCGACGCTTTGGCCAAGCGCTACGACGCCATCAACATCAAGCTCGACAAGGCCGGTGGACTGACGGAAGCAGCGATGCTCTCGGCAGAGGCGCAGTCGCGCGGCCTGGCGATCATGGTCGGCTGCATGGTCGGCACGTCGCTTGCCATGGCACCGGCGATGCTACTCGCGCCGCGCGCGGCCTATGTCGATCTCGATGGACCGCTGCTGCTCGCCCGCGACCGCGAGCCGGGCCTGGTCTACGAGGGCAGCCTCGTCCACCCTCCGACGCGAGCGCTCTGGGGCTAGTTCTCCCGTCAGTGAAGATCGCTGCCGCGCCATTCCGGCCGGCGGTCGACGGCGAGAAGCGTGTCGCGCGAAGCCGTCTGCGTCGAGAGCCGCTTCATCAGTTCCGCCGTGGCGGCCTGCGCCGCCACATCGCGCATCCCCTCCGGCAGCGCCCCCGCAAGCGCCGTGAGCTGTTCGCCCTGCCGCTCGGCCGCCGCCTTCAGGTCGGCGACCGGCGGTGCGTTCCCGTCGCGTTGCATGGCGAAGTAGGACAGGCCGCCGATCACGAGGGCGGCCCGAAAGAGGAACGACATGGCTTGAGCTTCCGGATGCGGGGCGCAAGCCCGCGCGACGTTTGCTTCGAGCTTCACCCTCGCATCGGAGCGTGAAGCGCATCCCACGCCGCGGGTGAAAACGATGGGCGTGGTGAACGAAGCCTTGTCTCGATCGCATCGCCCTTCGTGAATCATCGAAATGCGAGAGGCGTGGCTGTGGAAAACTGCCCCGGCTTCATCCTGGGAGCGCGTCCGGCGTCCAATATCCGAGCCATGCGACTCGATCCGACGCTTTCGCTTCATCGTCACTTAAACCGCCTCTGCGACGGTTGGCATCGGATGAAGCTGTGAGCTTGAAGGGCGCGAAATCCGGTCGTCGTTTGCGGCCGATCGCGTGGCGAGTGGCGGGTTTGCGTATCAACACGACCTTTGCGTCCCTGTTCGATGCCCGTCTGGCGGGCCTCGTTCACGAGACGGCTCTCGAAGAGCCCGGAATACGGTTCCGGCACGAGCGTTTCCTCGTGTCGCGTCTCGCCGCGGGCGCGGTGATGATGGCGGCCCTGCCGCCCTACCTACTGTGGCGCGGTGTTCCGAGCGGCATCGAAGCGCTAGGGATCGCCTCTCTGTTCCTGCCGGTCCTGGCCGCAGCAGTGCTCTCGCGGACAGGGATCCTCTGGATCGCGCACGCCCTGTCCTCCGCCGGCCTGACCGGCGTGGTGGTCTGCCTCGCCGCACTTACGGGCGGGTCGAGCTCTGCTGCCGCGCTCTGGCTGGTGGCGATCCCGCTCGAAGCCCTGGTCTCCGGCTCGATCCGTGCGACCGTCGCCGCCGCAGTGATCGCTGCCATCGGTGCGCTCGCCATCGCCGTGGCGGGACAGTTCGACCTGGCCGGTCAGGCCGTCGGCTGGCCGAGTGCGATCGCGATGCCGCTCTTCGCGATCACCGCGATCGGCCACATCTCCGCTCAGGCCATCGAGCATCTGCGCCGCGAGGGCGAATGGCGCGCCCGGATGCGCGACAACGAGGCCCGCGACCGCCTGCTGCTCTCGGCCATCGACGACCTCGTCACTTGGCACGATTCCAACGGACGCGTGCTGGAGGCGAGCGCATCGGCCGTGAGGTTCGTCGGTATCGACCATGGTCAGCTGCGCGGCTTCGGTCTGCTCGACCGCGTCCATATCGGTGACCGCCCGGCGCTCCTGAAGGCGATCAGCGACGTCGCTTCGAACGGTGAGCCGGTTACTGTTCCCTTCCGCCTGCACCTGGCGGTGCCGAGCGCCGACGGCAGCCGCACCATCTTCGCCGAAATGCGCGCCCACCGGATCGAGGCGGGCCTCGCCGGTGCGGATGCCGCGACCGTCGTCGCTGTGACGCGCGACGTCTCGGAACATCATCGCCACGCTGCCGAGCTCGACAAGGCGCGGGCCGATGCCGAGCGCGCCGATGCTGTGAAGAGCCGGTTCCTGGCGACCGTGACCCATGAACTGCGCACGCCGCTCAATGCCATCATCGGTTTCTCGGAAGTGCTCGCAGGGGAGGGCGCCTGCACGCTCACCGCCGAACGCTCGAAGGAATATGCCGACATCATCGCCTCCTCCGGCCGGCACCTGCTCGGCGTCGTCAACACGCTGCTCGACATGTCGCGCATCCAGAGCGGGCATTTCGACTTCGATCCCGAAATGCTCGACGTTTCGGAGCTCGTGAACGGTTGCTGCGACCTGATGCAGATGAGGGCCGAAAGCGCCGGCATCCAGCTTGTACGCGGGGTGATCCCGCACGGCGCAGTTCTGAAGGCCGACGCGCGGGCCTGCCGTCAGGTGCTGATCAACCTGATCTCGAATGCCGTGAAGTTCACGCCGAAGGGCGGTCGCATCGAGGTCGGAGTGCGCAGCGGAGGGAACTACCTCGACCTAGTCGTCGGTGATACCGGCTGCGGCATCGCCGAAGCGGACTTGCCGCGCATCGGCGATCCCTTCTTCCAGGCGAATGGCGGCTACGGGCGCACGCATGAGGGCACGGGCCTGGGCCTCTCCGTTGTGCGCGGCCTCGTCGGCCTGCACGGCGGCTCGGTCTCCATCGAGAGCGCGCCGGGCCTGGGCACCACAATCTCAGTGACGCTGCCAGTCGAACCCCGCCGCAGTGCCGCTCCAGCCGAGCCGGCACCCATCCGTGCGAGCCTGCGCGGTGCGGCGCCGGCCGTCGAGCCTGCTCCAACCGTCGTGCGCTTGCCGATCGGCCTTTTCGACGACGCCCCTATGCCTCGTGGCGAGAGCGCGACCGCGCTCCGGAAGGCGGGCTGATCATGCTGCGCATTCCGCCCAACGCGGCAACCCGAACCCTCGAAGGAGCGCGTTGATGCGCGAGCCAAGCACGCGGCGGGATCAGCGCGAGATCGTCGTGCCGCGCGATATGCGACCTGCAAAAGCCGTCGCCAAGGCCGCAACGCGCGGCTCCCCGCGCGCGCCGTCCTCCGGCTCGGCGTCCGCCGAATTCTTCGCGACGGCGGCCACCTTCAGCCGCTGGCTCGGCCGCACCTGCATGAGCCGCCCCGGTGAAGCGTTGGGGTCCATCGCCGCGCTGGTGGCTGTCGGCTACGTGAGCGTGAACGCTCTGGGCCGCCAATCCGGGCCTCACCCGGCCCCGATCCTGCCGAAAGCAGCGATCCAGCAGGCCAAGGCCGCTCCGGCGCCCGCTGCCCCATCCCAGGCAGCGCCCGTCGCGGCAGCCGCAGAGCCGGCCGCGCGGGAAAAGGTCGAGCCACGGCACGCGGAGAAGGCGCCCGTCCGTGATCCGATCGCGGACATCCTGCGCTCACCCAGCGACACCACGGCGTCGGTTACGCCGAAAGCCGTCGACAAGGTTGCCCAGGCTCAGCGTGCGCTGGCAAAGCTCGGCTACGGCACAATCAAGGCCGATGGCGTGATGGGACCGGCGACGAAGACGGCCATCGAGAAGTTCGAGCGCGACCGCAAGCTCCCGGTCACCGGCGAAGCCTCCGGCAGGACCCTGCGCGAACTCGCCGCCAAGGCCAGCGCCGCCAAGGGCTGAGGCCGAACGCGGGGATGCAGCGCGGCGCCTGACGCGCTATCGCGAAGCCATGTCTCGTCTCCGCGCCGATTTCTGGGTGTCCGCGCATCTGCGCCGTCTCGCCGTAGAGGGCATTCCCGCCGTGCAGCGCCGCCGCGGCTCACCCGAGGCCGGCGCGATCTTCCTGAAAGTCGATCGCCTGAACGGCACGGCCGATCTCTATGGTCCGGCGCCGCAGGCGCTGATCAAGGCCGATGACGGAGAGCGGCGTTTCGCAGCGATCTTATCGGGAGCCGACAGCCCCGACGTCGAGATGCGGATCGCGAAGGAAATCCGCTTCGACGAGGACCTCTGGATCATCGAGGTCGACGACCGCGATGGGCGTCACGGTCTCGAACTCGTCGAATGATTGCTTAGACCGTCTGCCGCGCGCGGGCCGGCAGGATATCGCGCGGGGAGATCCGCTCGGCCACCGCTCGCGGCTTGTCGGCATCCGGCGCGTAATAGGGACGGTGCTCGACGCCCGCTGCCCGCTCAGGCAACCGGATGTCGAGAACAGCCGCGAGGAGATCGCGCGAAGCCGGTCGCGTCAGAGAGCGGAAGAGCTGGACCAGCGAAAAGACTCGGTCGGCAGAGCGCGCGACGGTCGCGTTCAGCGTCAGAAAGACATAGACCGCCTCGGCCTCGCTGAGGTCGGCCGCGCGCAAGGCCAGCGTCAACAAATCATAGCGCGAGGCGGGATTTGGCGCTGACGTAAGGAAGTTCGCCGGAAGCCCGAGCGCCCCAGCAAGCGCCGCCGTAAAGCCTTTGACGTCTCCATCTCGCGACAGGTCGGTGAGCGTCTCGCCAAGACCGCGCGGAGCCTGCGGATGCGAGCGCAGGGACGCCGTCGCCGCAACAGCCTCGTGGATTTTCGAACGCAACGCCGGCTCCGCATGCAGCCAGAGCGGAGCAACATCGGCAGCAGCAACGTCAGGCCGCGCGAGCAAAGCACCGGCGATGTCCGCGTCGTGACGTGCTCGCCTCATCAACTCCTCGAAGGTCGAGCGGTCGAGCATCGTGTCGGGAAGTGTCGGATCGACGGCTTCGGCAGTGCGGCTCGATCTGAGGTCGCGCTCGGCACGGGCTGCGATGGCCGCGCCGACGTCAGTGCCAGATGCCAGGGCGGCAGCGATGACAGCCGGTTCGAGCAAGTGCGCGGACTCGATCACCTCCAGGCAGGCCTCTCCGCCACGGCTCGCGAGAGCAGCGAGCACCGCTTGCGGAGTTTCGGGACAGGAGGCGAGCTTGCGCGCGACGGTGAGCAGGGTTTCGTCGTCGACGGTCGAGATCAAGCCTGTCGCGAGCGAGGCGAAGGAGGACAGCACGGCCCGGTCGCGGATCGGCGCAGCCAGAAACAGATCGGTCTGAACCCGCAGGATGACCGGTTTCAGGTCTAGCCCCGGATCGCGCGACAGTTCGATGAGGCCGGTGACGTCCGGCGTGTCGCTGACGGATGAGGTCATGGGCTTTCGATAACGCAGAACTCGCTTTGCCCAAGTTAAGCAAGTTTGCGTGAATCGAGCTTTAAGCCGCGCGGATCGCGGATGTCCCGGCCTCGCTCAGGAGAGGCCGCGTAGCTCCGGCGGCTCATTGTTGCCCGCTGGCTGTCCGACCTTGAAAACGGGCGGCACGGGCGGCGTGCCGCTGTCGACGAGGTAGGCGCTTCCCGCCACAGGATCGCCTTTCGGCTTGGCCGCCAGCAGGGGGCCGTCGGCGCGAGCTACGGGCGAGGCGAGGTTCTTCATCGACTGCGATGCCGTCTCCGGCTCGTGCTCCGCATCGTCATCCGAGGGTCCTCCAAGCAGCTCCGGCGGCGTCTTCCAGACAAAGGCGTCGACACGTCCGGAAATCGGCGAGACGGGTGCCCAGCGTTCGGAGACGATGCCGTCGGCGATCCAGGCCGGATCGCGCGGGGCACGGGTGGCGCGGGCAAGCCACTCGCGGGCGAGGCCGGTCTCGGCCCCGTGTTCTGCTTGCTCGATCCGGGCCATCTGCATGCAGGTCCGCACCGTCGGATGATCCGCGACCAGAGGCGCCAAAACCTCGCGACCCTTGGCGAAATCCCGTGCCTCGGTGGCCGCGTGGGCCACCGCGAGGCGCGCCTCCGGGTGCCAGCTCGACAGCCGCGCCAGAACCTCGGCGCGATTGAGCCGGTCCTGTGTGGAATCACCCGGGCGCAGCGTCAGATAGACCTTGGCGAGATCCGGATGCGGCTCGGCTTTCCAGGCCGTCTGTAGCACCTTCGCCGCCTTGCGCAGGTCGCCCTTGCGGGCGAGCAGTCGGCCCGCGATGCAGGCAGCTGGCACAAGATCCGGCACGAGGCTCACTGCCTTCTGCGCCTCGACGAGAGCCGCTTCCGGCTCGCCGGCCTCGTGGAGTTGGGCGGAGGCCGTCAGCAAGACCGCGCGCTGACGGCGGGCAGCGTTCTTGTCCATCAGGCCGAGGGATGCGCGGCGCTCGACGGTCTCCGTCGCGCCCGCCCAATCGCCATCCGCGCATTGCGCTTCGAGCACGGCATCGTTCGCCCAGGTTACGCTGGGCGCCAGTCGCGCCGCCTCGGTCGCATAGGCGCGCGCTGCCGTGTCGTCTTCGCGGCGGCGTGCCTCGACATAAAGTCCGCGCAGGCCGAGCACGCGCGTCTCCGGATCGTCCGCCATGCTGCGGAAGGCTTTTTCCGCCGCGTCGCGGTCGCCAGAGATCTGGGCCGCCTGCGCCTTCAGCAGCAGGGTCAGCGGCTGGGCGCCGAGCAGGCGCTCTGCGTCTCCCGCATGGCGCCGGGCCGCCAGCGGATCACCCGAGCCGACGGCGATCATGCCGCGCGAGAGCGCCGACATGCCCTTGGCGCGGCGGCGTTCTCGGGTGGAGCGGCTCAGGAAGCCCGGCAGCCCCACCACCCCGCGCACCACCGCGAGAATGATTCCGACAACCAGTACGGCGACAAGCACGCCGACCAGGGCCACTGCGAGGCTGACGCCGATTTGGTAGCCGCTCCAGACGATGGTGACGGTACCGGGATGGTCGGCCACCCAGACGGCGCCGACGGCGGCAACGGCCAGGAGGGCGAGGAAGACGAGAGCGCGCCACATTCGGTCAAGAACTCCAGAACGTCGAATGGCCAGATCGCGAGGGAGCGGCCGCGCTGAACTGTTGCTGTTTAACATGGGCCGGCGGCGGCACGTCATCCGCGCCGCCGATCGGTACCTGGATCGTCCACCCCACTTTCGGGATGCTTTCCAAGGCAGATGGCACGCTCAGCGACCGGCGGCCGGCGCCGAGAGCGCCTTGAAGGCATCGGCCTGCAGCGCCTGAGCGGATACGCGGGCGTCGGCTGTGGCTTTCAGCCGGGTACCGAACTCCTTGGCCTGGGCACGGGCATCCTCGGGCATCGCCGCGAAGGCCTTGGCTGCCGCATCGAGGCGACCTCGATCGAGCGCCTCCTGCACCTTGGCCTCAGGCTCGTCGTCTGCCGCCGGCGCTGCTGCGGTGCCACCATTGGAGCCACCGGACGGCCCGACGCGCTTCACGTGCACAACAGATTCCGCCATTCCCAGCAGGCGGTCGCCGATGCTGCCACTGGAGGCACGGGCGGCCGAACGGGACGCGCGTCGCGCCGAAGCGATCTTCTCCGCGATCGGGCGAAATTCTTCAGCAAGCACGGAAGTGGTCGGGGCCCCTGCATCGGCGAAGGCCGCCAGCGGCTGAAGCGCGGCGCCGTCTCTCGGATCGTTGCCACGCAGGCTCGCCAACGCATCCGCGTAAGGGGCACCGGAGGACAGGGCATCCGAAATGCGATTGGCTGCAACGGCGCGCAGCGCGGCCTGGACCGTCACCGCCTTCGCACTGCCGTCGACCGTCTTGTCGAGCACCGCGATGCGGTCACCCTGCTCCTGCAGACGGCGATCGACCGCCTTTGCAGCCTCCTCGGCCTGGACTTTGCCCGCCTCAGCCGTTTGGCGGCTGGCCTGGGTCGCCTGCTGAACGGCTTCGGTCGCCGTGGCGATCCGGCCATCGAGCGATTGCTGCATCTGGTCGATCCGTTGGCCGAGCGCCTTGTCGGCTGCCTCGTTCGCCTTGGCGCGAGCTTCGACATCGCCCTGTAGCGCTGCGAGCTTCGGGGCCAGATCCTCTTCGGGAACGGCAGCCCCCTGCGCCTGGCCCTTGGCCTCGAGCGCTTTCAAACGGACGTCGATGTCGGCGAGGCGCACCGGATCCTCACCGTTGCGCGCGGTGCCGGACTTCGCGTCCGATCCCGGGTCGCGGCCCGGCTCTTCCTGCAGGGCTGAGACGCGCTGATCGAGAGCATCCAGACGCGCTGACAGATCGACTGATGCCGCAGGCGCTCCCTCGGCCGAGGGGGCACCAGAGGAGCCCGACGTCTTCTGCAGCGCCTGATCCGCCTTCTCGCTCGCGCTCGATGCGGCGGCCTGGGCCTTGGTAATCGCTTCGGGGAGTGGCTTCAGCGCGGCCTCGTTGGTGCTCACCCGCTTGTCGAGGGCCGCGACGGTGCTGCCAGAGGCGAGCGACGCGATGCGCTTATCGAGTTCATCGAGCCGTGCACGTTCGCCCTTTGGCGCCAGCGCACCCGTCTGTGCGAGCAGGAACAGCAGGACTGCACCGATCAGACCACCGATCAGGCCGGCGATGGCCAGCGGGGCAAAGCCGGGGCCTGACGCTGTAGTGACAGCACCCCCGGTTGGTGGCGCGCTGCTCGTCTCTTTCGTCGTCGGCTTGGCGCCCGGCGGACCGGCGGGGCGGTTTGCCTTGAGGTCGATGATCGGGCCGTCGGTCAGCGCATCGTCCCGGCCCACGCGCGCCGCGCCCGGCTGCGCCTTGGCCGACGCGCCAGACGGATTCGGACCCGAGCCGGACTTGTCGGCTCCGGCCGTACTGCTGCCGGTGGCGCCGCCCTTGATCGGTTCGCTCGGCTTGGGTGCGCCAGATCCTGCAGAGGGCGAAGCGGGTGGTACCGCGCTGCTACCGGTCGCGCCGGGCTTCGCTGGCGGTACGGGTTCCGGTCCGGATGTCCTCGCAGAATCGCCCACTGCCGATTTCGGTACGGCGTTGGCGGATGATGCGCTGGACGACGCCGTGTTCGGCCCAGAACTGCCGGCGGCCGATGAGGCGGAGCCGCCACCTCCGATCGTCGCCTTCACGTCCGTGTCTTTGCCGGTGCCGTCTTTCGGAACGGCTTGTGATGCAGAAGATGCGCTCTCCGACGGTTTTGCTCCAGCGGCGCTCGACGCGCTGTCACTGCTGCCGATGGCACCGGGTTTTGTCGGCTCACTCGCCTTTGGAGCCTCGGCGGCCTTCACGGTTGCGCTTGGCGCCATCGTGCTGCTGCCAGTCGAACCGGGCTTGGCCGGCGCCGACCCAGGTTTTCCGGATCCGTCCGGTCGGTCGCCGGGTTTGCCGCGCTCGTCTGCCGGTGATGTCACGGGCGTGTCGTCCCTCTCGTTCGGCCGTTCGCCGGCCCCGCCGTCTTTCGCCGGCTTGGTCTCTTCGTCCCGCTCGTGCAAGGGCTGCGTTCAGGCCGGTTCGGGAAGACCGGCCAGAAGCGCGTCCTCGCTCGGCTGTGCCGCAACGAAATGGGCCGCGAGCCCGGCCTCGACCAGGGGTAAGGCCACGTCTGCGGACAGGCAGTAGTGATCCACTATCCGAAATGGTGCGTCGAGTCCGGCAGATTGCGTGAGCCACAAGGCCGCCTCCGCGCTGCGGCGGGAATAATGGAGTGCTACCGCGAGATTGCCGACGCGAAGGGCTTTCTCCACCGGCCCGGGGAGGGCGGCAACCACCCGCGCCGCGTAGGCCTCCCAGGCGGTCACAGCGTAGCCCGCCGCAGCAAGGCTCGCTGCCGGCTCGGCCTTGCGGTCTTCGCCGGCCGCGTGCAGCAGGCGTGCGCCGGATGGCAGGCGTGATGCGACGAGGCGCGACAGCGCCATCGCGTCGCCACCCGCCTCATGCACCCGATCGAGACCGGCCGCCTGGGCTGCATCGGCCGTCGCCCGGCCGACGGCAAAGATCGGACATTCCATGGCCGTGCTACTCTCGGCGAGGGCAGCGGCGCCATGAGCGCTGGTAAGCAGTACGGCATCGAACCGGCCGATGGGCTTCGGCCTCCCGGTGGCGGCAACCACGAGAACCGGCGCAACGACGGGCTCGTGCCCGAGCGCACGCAGCTTTTCGGCCGTCCGCGAGGCGCCCGGTTCGGGACGGGCTACCCAGATCCGCATCGAGCCTCCCTCGGTTCGGCCGCGCTGTTCGGCGCGATCGATCTGCCGTAAACCCTCGGCCCATCCTTTTCCATGTATGCTCGGTCCATCCAGGCCGGGTCGACAACGAACCCAGCCCTTCCGGCGACCTGGCCTGCCACGGCCAACGCCTCCGTGAGCGAAATCCGATGAAGATTCTCGGCATCGAGACCACCTGCGACGAGACCGCCGCTGCGGTAGTCGCCAAGCCCGACGGCGACGAGCAGGGCGGACGGATCCTTTCCAACGAGGTGCTGAGCCAGATCGCCGAGCACGCGGCCTATGGCGGCGTGGTGCCGGAAATCGCTGCGCGCGCCCATGTCGAAGTGCTCGACCGCCTGATCGAGCGCGCCCTGGACAAGGCCGGCACGACGCTGGCGGAGCTCGACGGCATCGCTGTCGCCGCAGGGCCGGGCTTGATCGGCGGCGTGCTGGTCGGGCTCGTCACGGCAAAATCCCTGGCGCTCGTCTCGCGCAAGCCGCTGCTCGCAATCAACCACCTCGAGGCGCACGCCCTGACGCCGCGCCTCACTGATGGGGTCGCTTTCCCGTATCTGCTGCTGCTCGCGTCGGGCGGCCATACCCAACTCGTGGCGGTGAGAGGCGTGGGCGACTACGTCCGGCTCGGTGGGACCATCGACGACGCGATCGGCGAGGCCTTCGACAAGGTCGCGAAGCTGCTTGGGCTCGGTTACCCGGGTGGTCCGCAAGTCGAGCGCATGGCCGAGGCTGGCAACCCCGAACGCTTCGCCCTGCCGCGGCCGATGCTCGGCCGGCGCGAGGCTGATTTTTCCCTGTCGGGGCTCAAGACGGCCCTGCGCATCGAGGTGGAGAAGATCGCTCCGCTGGCGCGCGCCGACGTGGCCGATCTCTGTGCGAGCTTTCAGGCCGCCGTGGTCGACGTCGTCGCCGACCGGGTGCGCGTGGCCCTGCGCGGTTTCGATGCCGTCGCCGGCCGGCCGACGGCCCTCGTGGCGTCCGGCGGCGTCGCCGCGAATGGGGCTATCCGGCGAGCGTTGGCGGCGCAGGCCGGGCAGGTCGGCCTCAGCTTCGTCGCCCCGCCGCTGCCGCTCTGCGGCGACAATGGCGCGATGATCGCCTGGGCCGGGCTCGAGCGCCTGCGCGCAGGTTACGTCGACGACCTGACGGCACCCGCACGCGCCCGTTGGCCATTCGCGGCGGCGGCCACAGCAGCCTGAATCCGGTCAACCGACGATCGAGACGGGTTGTCCTCGATCGCGATCCTTGTGTGGTTCGGCAGGTGACGGAAGACGGCATGGCAGACCTGCAGGCATTGAACAGGGATTCAGTGCTGCTCGCCCGCCGACGACTGATCTTGTCCAGGTATTGTGGACCGAGCAGACCGCCGCGCGAGGTGAAATGCGGCGAGAATGTGTTCCAAACGTCAATGGTTGACCTTGGATCGCGGCCACCTAGCTTCCGGCCGACTTCCACCGTCTTCGGAACGCAATGCACTCCATCCTGCGCCTGCTGCTCGTCCTCATCACCGTTACCTTCGTTTCCGCCCCGAGCTTCGCCGGTGATCCCAGCTGGACTGGCACCTGGAACACACGCTGGCGCCAGGGCGGTGCGCGGATGGCGCTGCAGCAGGAAGGCAGTCACGTCCATGGCACTTACCTGTCATACGACGGTTCGATCGAAGGCGAAGTACACGGGCGGACTCTGAAGGGGCGCTGGATTCAGGGGCAGCGTTCGGGCGGTATCGAGTTCGTCCTTGCCAATGACGGCCAGACCTTCATGGGCCGCTTCGACACGGGCGAGTGGTGGACCGGTGGGCGGACCGCTGGCAATCCGGAGGCGCTTGGCATTGACCAGCGCGGCCCGCGTCAGGCGCTGCGCACTTTCGCCGGTGCCGGCAACAGTGCCCGCTACGACGCGCCGGACCAAATGACCCGCGCCGTCTCCGTCATCGACTTCGGAGAGCATACCGGCTCCATCAATCCGGAGCAGAAGCTCGGGCTGGCGCAGACGCTGTTCAACCTCGTCGACCAGACCACCTTCCGCCTTCACGGCATTCCGGGTCGAAAGACTGACAAGGACGCGATCGATCTCAAGCTCGAGCAGGCCGGCACCGGCGCGATGCTGCCGCTGCATCTCGTCAAGAAGGACGACAAGTGGTTCATCGCAATGCCTGACGAGGCTGCGCTGGAGGCGGGTCGCAAGGCCCTGTTCGCCCGCTCGGGAGGCCGACCGCCGAGCCCTGAGGCCTACAAGCTGCGCAAGAACGCGCGCGATGCCATGCGCAGCTTCACCCGCGCCTTCTCGGAGTGGGAGGCGGGCGGCCGCGCCCAGGCGCTCTCGACCCTCGACACCTCTGAGCTCAGCGAGGCGGTCCGCGACGATCAGGGCGTGCTGGCGCTCCAGTATCTGAACGGGATCATGAACCGCATCGGGCTGATGGCCCCGCAGGAGATTTCGGACGATCCCCAAAATCGGGAGCCCCTCGTCGTCTTCAGCCATCCGGCAGGGCGTATCGTCCTCGCGCCAAAGGGCACCGGCGACGCCATGAGCTGGAAATTCACCGCCGAGACCCTTCGCAGCGCGCGCGACCTCTACATCGCCGTCGAGGAGATGCCGGCGGCGGATGCCAAGGGGCTTCCAGCCCCGCCTTCGGTTTTCTTCAAGGTCCGCAAATGGGTGCGCGGTATCGCGCCGCCGATGCTGACGGAGTTCGGCCCGCTCGAAGCGTGGCAGATCACCGGCTGGGCCACGATCATCCTGGCGGCGATTGGGCTCGGATGGCTGATCGCCCGGGCGATCCTGGTCTTCCTCGTGCGCTCCGTCGGCGAGGCCGACCCGCGGGCGGCGCGCCGCGCCTTCCGCTGGCCGCTTTGGGGCACCGTCGTTTTTCTCGTCTACAACGCCCTGGTTCCGGCGCTCGGCCTGCCCGACCTCGCGACACGCATTTCGGTCGGCGTGACTGGCGTCATGCTCGCCATCTCGGTGATGTGGCTTGGCTGGCGTCTTATCGATGCGGTGGTCGCCCGTTACTTCACGGGCGGGGAGGGCGGCCGCATGACCATGGACAACATCCTGGTCTCCCTCGGCTTCGGCGCCCTGAAGATCGCGCTGATCGCGGCGGGACTGACCTACATCGCGATCCAGCTTTCGCTGCCTTACGAGGGCGTGGTGGCGAGCTTGTCCATCGGCGGTCTTGCAGTGGCCTTCGCCTCGCGTGAAACCCTGTCGAACGTCTTCGGCGCCGGCATCCTCGCGATCGATCGACCATTCCGGCGCGGCGACTGGATCGCCACGGGCGACACGAAAGGCACCGTGGAACATGTCGGCATCCGCTCGACGCGGGTGCGCACGGCCGACGACAGCCTCATCATCGTGCCGAACGGCAAGCTCTCCGACGCGACGGTGAACAACCTCGGCACACGCCGCTTCCATCTGAACTCGGCCAAGCTCCCAATTCCTTACGAGACCAGCGTTCCGCAGATCGAAGCGCTTGTTTCAGGCATGAAGGAGCTCGTGTCCGACATCCCGGAATCGACACCGGAGCGCACCTCGGTCGCGGTTTCAGCGCTGAGCCAGGACGGGATCGAAGTGACGCTGAAATACGGCCTCGACGTCCGCAACGGCGCAAACGAGACCGAGATCGTCAACCGCTTGATGCTGAACATCCTGCGGCTCTGCGAGCGTCTCGGCATCCGAGGCGATGGCGAGACACCCGTCGCGGCCTGATGCGACGTTGACGGCACCGTCGAGACGACAGAGGGTGCCGCCGAAGACGGGAGATTCCATGAGCGTCGAGAGCGGACGAGCCAATCGCATCGTCGTTGTCGGCGGCGGCTCGTGGGGCACGGCCTTGGCGAATGCTGCAGCCTGTGCCGGGCGGGACGTCACACTCTGGCTACGCGATCCGGCTTCCGCCGAACGGCTCCAGAAGACCCGCGACAACACCCGTTATCTGCCCGGCATCCCATTACACGAAGAGGTCCGGGCGACGAGCGACGAAAGCGTCCTGTCGGAGGCGGGGTGCGTCCTTCTCGTGACCCCGGCCCAGACCGTGCGTGAGGTGCTCGGGCAGCTCCGACCGCATCTCGGCGCTGCCGCCCTGGTTCTCTGCGCGAAGGGAATCGAGCGGGGCACCGACTCGTTCATGAGCGACGTCGCCGCAGAGGCCATGCCTTCCTCGACCGTCGCCGTGCTGTCGGGTCCGAGCTTCGCCACGGACGTCGCCCGCGGCCTGCCGACCGCCGTGACGCTCGCCTGCGCCGACGCCGCGGAGGCGGCCCGGCTCGCGGGCTTGATCTCCGGCCCGGCCTTCCGGCTCTATCACACCGACGACGTGCGCGGCGTCGAGATAGGAGGCGCCGGCAAGAACGTGCTCGCCATCGCCTCGGGCATTGTCGCTGGGCGCGGCCTCGGCGAGAGCGCCAGGGCTGCCCTCATTGCTCGCGCCTTCGCCGAGTTGATGCGGTTCGCGAAGGCGTTTGGCGGACGACCCGAGACGCTGATGGGCCTGTCCGGGCTCGGCGACCTCGTGCTGACGGCTTCGTCCCCGCAATCGCGGAACTTCGCCTTCGGCGACCGTCTCGGCCGAGGCGCCTCGCCGGAAAAGGCCTCCGGCGGCAAGCTCGCCGAGGGCGCCTTCACCGCAGCGGCGCTGATCGATCTGGCGAAGGCCCGCAATCTCGAGATGCCGATCGCCGAAGCCGTGGCTGACGTCGTGTCCGGCGCGTCCGATGTCGACGGGGTGGTGGCACGGCTTCTCGCCCGGCCCCTCAAGGCCGAAACGGACTGAAAGCCCAGCCGGTCAGGCTTCGCGAATGACCCCGCTTGCGAGCAGCGCCTCGATCGCCGCCGTGTCGTAGCCGGCCTCCGACAGGATCTCGCGACCGTGCTGGCCGAAGGTCGGGGCCGGTCCGTGCACGCGCCCAGGCGTCTGCGAGAATTTCACCGGAAGCCCCAGCGTGCTCATGCGCCCTGCCTTCGGATGGTTGACGTCGACCACCATCTCGCGGGCGAGCGTCTGCGGGTCTCGCTGCATGGCGAGCACGTCGAGGACCGGACCGGCCGGAACGCCGCCGGCTTCGAGCCGCGCCAGCCAAGTCGCCGAATCCTGTTTGCGGAAATGCGGGGCAAGCGCCGCGACCAGATCCTCACGATGGGCCATGCGGTCGCGGTTCGCTGCGAAGCGCGGATCGTTCGACAATTCCTCGACGCCGAGCACGCCGAGCAGCCGCAGCCAGTTGGTCTGGTTAGCGGCGCCGATGGTGATCCAGCCATCGGCCGTCTCAAAGGCCTCGTAGGGGGCGTTGAGCGGATGGGCCGAGCCCATCGGGCCGGGGGCGACGCCGGTCGCCATGGCGATGGCCGATTGCCAGTAGGTGAGGGTGATGCCGGCCTCGAACAGCGAGGTGTCGACGACCTGGCCCTCCCCCGTCTTGAGCTTGTGCGTGTAGGCGGCGAGCACGCCCATGGCCGCGAGGATACCGGCGGTGATGTCGGTGACCGGCGGCCCGCATTTCATCGGAGGCCGACCCGGCCCTTCCCCAGTGATGCTCATCAGCCCGCTCATACCCTGGGCGACGAGATCGAACCCCGCGCGGTCCGCATAAGGGCCAGTACGGCCGAACCCGGACAGAGCGCAGTAGATCAGACCGGGAAACTCCTGGCGCAGCGTCTCGTAGCCGAGCCCAAGCTTCTCCATCGTGCCGCCGCGGTAATTCTCGATGAGCACGTCGGCGTCGGCGAGCAGGCGGCGGAGCACCGCCTTGCCCTCCGGGCTCTTGAGATCCAGCGCGATGCCGCGCTTGCCGCGGTTCATCATCATGTAGGCGGCGCTCTCGCCCTCGATCGAGGGCGGGACCGAGCGGCGGGTATCGTCCCCGCCGTCGATCTTCTCCACCTTGATGACCTCGGCGCCCATGTCGCCGAGCATCAGGCCGCAGACTGGCCCGGCCATGATGTGGGCCAGCTCGATGACGCGGACCCCCACGAGGGGGCCCTGGCCCGTGCGTTTCTCCGTCATGCCGTCCCTTCGTCCAGCGTGAGGGTCAGGCGGCCTTCTTCAAGCCGCTCGGTGCCGTCGTGTCCGTAGATGTATCCTCGAACTTGCGATCGGGATGCATCGTGAAGGCGAGGACGGCGCCGAGCAGGCAGAGACCGATCGAGCCCATGAAAGGCAGCGTCCAGTCCCCGGTCTTGTCGACGACGAAGCCGAACACGATCGGCGAGACGATCGCCGCCACGGCCGAGCCGGTGTTCATCAACCCGCTCGCCGTGCCGGCATATTTCGGGGCGATGTCCATCGGCACGGACCAGATCGGTCCAATCACCAGCTCGGCGAAGAAGAAGCCCGACGAGAGCAGCAGCGCGACGTAGGTCAGGTCCTTGGTGTAGAACACGCCGGTTAGGCTCGCAGCAGCGCCGAGGAAGCCGACCACGATGATGGAGAGCCGAGCGAGCTTGATGCTGCCAGTCTTCTTCAGGATGCCGTCGCTGAGAAGGCCGCCCAGCGTGTCGCCGACGACGCCGGCGAAGAACACGCCCGAGGCGAACAGTGCCGAGTTCTTCAGGTCGAGCCCGTAGCTCTCCTTGAAGAAGGTCGGGATCCAGCCGAGGAACAGCCACAGCGTCCAGCCGTAGCAGAAATAGGTGATCGTCACCGGCGCGATGCGCTTGGTCAGAGCCCACCACGGCACGGCCTGCGAGGTACCCGGCGCACGCGGAGCCGGCAGCACGTCGAGCTCAGCCTGGGTAATGCCTTTGTGATCGGCCGGGTTGTCGCGGAAATAGATGTACCAGATCGCGACCCAGACGAAGCTCGCGCAGCCCAGGATCACGAAGCAGTAACGCCAGCCGACATGGTAGATCAGGAAGGCGACGATCGGCGGAGCGACCGCGTTGCCGAGGCGCGCGAAGGCGTGGGTGATGCCTTGCGCGAAGCCGCGCTTGCCCGGTGCCGTCCAGTTCTGCATGGCGCGGGTCGCGGTCGGGAAGGTCGCGCCCTCGCCGAAGCCGAGCAGCACGCGGGCCAGGAACAGGCTCACGATGCCGCCGACGAGGCCGGTCAGGATGGTGGCCACGGCCCAGATCATGCCGCAGATGAACAGCGTGCGCCGCGCGCCGAACTTGTCGCCGACCGAACCGCCGATGACCTGGAAGATCGCGTAGGGGTAGGCAAAGGCCGAGAGGATGAGACCGAACTCGGTCTTCGACATCCCGAGCTCTTTCATGATCTCGCCGCCAGCCGTCGCGACGTTCACGCGGTCGAGATAGGTGATGAAGTACATCAGGCACAGCAACAGCAGCACGCTGTTCGTTGCGCTGATGAGCGGCGGTTTCCGCTTAGCCTCGATCGGCGGCGTCATGGGCGTTTCCCTCGAAAAATTCTTGTTGTCGTTGGTTCTTGCCGGTCCACGCGGCGACGTTGGCGTCGGGCGATCGTCGTCCGCGTCGTATAATGCATTTTCTTTACTGGGCGAGTGATCCCGCCTGCAACCGTACGGATGAGCTGTGGGGCGTTTCTGCGCGCTTCGCGAAAGCCGACGCCTTGGCCAGGATCACCTCCGCCGCCCGCTCGCTGCCTGCCCGGTCGACGTCGAGATTGGCCGTGACGCGAATCTGCTCGCGACCGATCGCGCGAATGCGGACACCGTCCTTCAGGCAGGCCTCGGCGAATTCGGCAGCGCTGATGCCGAGGCCAGCCACCGAGAAGCAGAGGA
This sequence comes from Methylobacterium sp. C25, assembly GCF_021352225.1. Taxonomy (GTDB): domain Bacteria; phylum Pseudomonadota; class Alphaproteobacteria; order Rhizobiales; family Beijerinckiaceae; genus Methylobacterium. The sequence continues at coordinate 55,573 of NZ_JAAUVI010000018.1, forward strand.
TGTTGGACTGGCCCGCTGTCTCGTCGAAAGCGAGGCCCGGCGCTTTGCGGACCGCCTCGTGGATGCGGTGCGCGTTGGCGTTGTCCTCGGCCAGTTGCTCGATGTGGTGATCGAGCGCGTAAATCCCGGCAGCGGCGAGGACGCCGCTCTGCCGCATGGCGCCGCCGAGCCTGTACTTCCAGCGCCAGGCCTCGATCACGAATTCCTTCGAGCCGCAGAGCACCGCTCCAACAGGGCAGCCGAGCCCCTTGCTGAGATCGATCCAGGCGCTGTCGAAGCCCTCTGCGTAATCCTTGGCCGAGATGCCGGTGGCGGCGACGGCGTTGAGCAGGCGCGCGCCGTCGATATGCGCCTTCAATCCCATCGAGTGGGCGAGGTCGCGGATCGCTCGCATCACACCGAGATCCCAGACGGTACCGCCCGAGAAGCTCGTGGTCTGCTCGATAGAGATCAAAGCGGAGCGCGGCGCTGTGCGCTGAGGAACCCGGATCGCGGCCTCGGCCTGCTCCAGGGTGTAGAGCCCGACGCGGGTCGGCAGCGGCTTCACTGACACGCCGCCGATGGCAGCCGCGCCAGCGGCCTCGGTGTTGTACATGTGCGATTGGTCGTCGCAGATGATTTCGTCGCCGGCTCGGGTCTGAACCAGGATGGACGCCAAGTTGCACATGGTGCCCGAGGGCATGAAGACACCGTCCTCCATGCCGAGCATTGCTGCTACGCGCTCGCAGAGCGCGTTTGTGGTCGGATCTGAGCCCGATTGCTCGTCGCCGACCTCTGCGCGGGCCATGGCCTCGCGCATCCCGGCGGTCGGACGGGTCTGGGTGTCGCTGAACAGATCGATGATCACGGGTCGCGAGCCTCGCGGGCGTTCGAGTGCGTCGGAGTCAGCAGCTGGTACGCCGCCTCTTCGCGGATTGTATTTTGTATTCAGATCGCAGATTATGCCGGTTCCAGGGTAATGGTGGCCAGCCCCGAAAGCGGACAATACGGAAAAAAACCATGGGAGCGAGCGCAGGGTCACAGGTTTTGTCTGCAGCGGACGAGGGCTTCGCTCGACGGCTGAAAGGCGCCTTGCAGGGTGATGTTCGTTTCGATGCGTTCACGCGCGGTCGCTACAGCACGGATGCGTCGATCTACCAGATCATGCCGGCCGGCGTGGTCCTGCCGAAGAGCCGGGCCGATCTCGGCGCGACGCTG
>NZ_JAAUVI010000019.1 GCF_021352225.1 Methylobacterium sp. C25
CGCGCGAGGCCGACCGGTCGGCCAGGACGATCCGGGCGCCCACGGTCAGGGGCAGCAGGAGTTCCAGCACGGCGATGTCGAAGGAGAGCGAGGTCAGGGCGAGGACGGCATCGCCCTCTGCCATGCCGGGAGCGGCGGCCATGCTCGACAGGATGTTGGCCAGGGCGGCGTGCGGGATCATCACCCCCTTGGGCAGTCCCGTGGAGCCGGAGGTGTAGATCACATAGGCCAGGGACGATGCGGATGGGCCTGACGGCGAAGGCAGGCCCGGCAGGGATGACGGCGAGGACGAAGATTTGCTGGAGCCCTCGACCAGCCCACCGCCGTCATCGATCCGCAGCAGGCGGGCTCCGCCCGAGGCCAGCGCCTGGGCGGCCTCCTCCGGGACGTCCTCCCGATCGTCCGAGACCAGGATCAGGGACAGGCCGGCATCCGCGAACATCTGGGCGAGCCGTGAGGCCGGATAGGCGGGATCGAGCGGCACGTAGGCGCCGCCGGCCTTCAGGACCGCGAGCAGCCCCACCAGCAGGCCCACGCGTCGGCCGAGCGCCAGGCCGACCCGGCTCTCGCCGGTACCGGGCGCCCCGGAGCCAGCCCCGACCCCCAGCCCGCGCAGATGCGCCGCCAGACGCTCGGCCCGTGCCTCGAGTTCTCCGTAGCTGAGGACGGATCCATCGCCCTCCACGACCGCCACCGCATCGGGAGCGCGTGCGGCGCGTGCCGCGATCGCCTCCGTCACCAGGGGGAGAGACCCGCCAGCCGCCGGGATCGCACCCGCCCCCGCCGCCCGCGTCGCCGCCACGGCCGCCGCGATCCGGTCCGCATCGCCCGCCGAGGCGACCGACCCGAGCGAGCGGGACCCATCCGCGCAGATCGCGACGAGCCAGTCCTGCAGGCCCTGCGCCATCAGGGTGGCTTGCCCCGGCGTGAACCGGGACCCGTCCACCTGCAGGTGAAGCCGCAGGCCGGTGCCGGCCGAGGCCGTCACCATCACCGGGTAGTTCGCACGCTCGGAGACCCGGACGTCGCCGAACCGCGCCGTCGCGGGAGAGGAGGACATGGGAGAGGATGACGGGCCTGCCTCGCCCTTGAGCGCGGCATCGACCGGATAGTTCTCGAACACCACCAGGGTGTCGAACAGGGCCCGCCCCGCCTGGCCCGCCAGACGCTGCAGCCGGGAGAGCGGGACATGGGCATGCTCGCGCAGGGCGAGGTTGCGCTCCTGAAGGTGGCGCAGCCAGTCTCCCACCGCGTGATCGGGAGGCGTCCCCTCCAGCACGGGCAGCGTCGCGATGAACAGGCCGAACATCGTCTCGCTGCCGGCGAGCTCCGCCGGGCGCCCCGACACCGTCGCCCCGAAGCAGACCCGCTCCTGGCCGCTCAGCCGCCGCAGCAGCAGGGACCAGGCCCCCTGGACCAGGGTGTTCAGCGTCACCCGCTCGGCGCGTGCGAAGGCCCGCAGCCGATCGAAGGCCGTGCCCTCCACCAGCACCGTGCGCTCGATCAGCGCGCCGTCGTCAGGGCCGGCCTCGCCCCCGGCTTGATCGGAAGCGCCCGCGGCAGAATCCGAGTCGCCGGCAAAGGCCTCGGCCAGATAGGTCGGGTTCTCCAGATCCCCGAGCTCGGAGCGCCAGAACGCCTCCGCGCCCTCCTGGTCCCGCCCGGCCAGCCAGGCCACGTAGTCCCGGTACAGGCCGGGCGACGACAGGGCGGTGCCAGAGGCGGAAGACGAGCCCCCCTCGCCCCGATACGCCTCCAGCACCTCCGCCAGGAACCGCGCCGACGACCAGCCGTCCAGCAGGAGGTGATGGCTCGTCCAGATCAGGCGATGCCGCGAGGCCCCCTCGGCATCGTCCGGCAGCCGCACCAGCCGCACCCGCTGCAGCGGCGCCTGCGACAGATNAGCGAGCAGGCCTGCGACGCTGCTCCGAAGCAGGTCGACCTGCTCGGCTGAGAAGAGCGCGAGATCGTGGTCGAAACGCAGGTCGAGCCGGTCCGCACCCGCGAAGACGTAGAGCGTCAGCGCGTAGTTGGTCGGGCTAGCGTGGCGCAGGTCGGTGAAGGCGGGGCGGCCGGAGCCGGCCTCGCCATCCCGCAACAGCGTGTCGTCGATCGGATAGTTCTCGAACACCACGATGGTGTCGAAGAGCGGCTGGCCGGGCCGTCCGGCGAGAGCCTGGATGAGGCCGAGAGCCGTATGCTCGTGCTCACGCAGGCGCAGGTTCCTGTCCTGGAGCGTGCGCAGCCACGCGGCGGCGCCCGTCGCCGGAGAGGCGTCGTCGATGACGGGCAGCGTGTTGATGAACAGCCCGATCATGTCCTGGGCGCCCGGAAGCTCGTCGGGCCGGCCCGCGACGGTGGCGCCGAAGGCAACCGCGTCCCGCCCGGTGAGGCGACGCAGGACGAGGATCCATGCCGCCTGCACCAGTGTGTTCAGTGTGATGCGCTCGCGCCGGGCGAAGCCCGATAGGCGCGCGAAGGCGTCGCCGTCGAGGGCGAGCGGCAGGCTGCCATGGCCCGGCTCTCCGGCACCGCTTCGATGCAGAGCCGGTGCCAGAAGCGTCGGCTCGTCGAGGGTCGCCAGTTCCTCGCGCCAGAACGCCTCGGCCGCCGCCTGGTCGCGGGTGGCGAGCCACGCGATGTAGTCGCGATAGCGTCCGCCGGACGAAGCCGCGCCCTCGGCTCCCATGATCTCGGCGAGCAGGCGTGCGGAGGACCAGCCATCCATCAGGATGTGATGGCTCGTCCAGATCAGGCGATGCCGCGGCCTTCCCCCGGACCCATCGTCCAGGCGGATCAGCCGAACCCGCTGCAGGGGGGCTCGATCGAGCGCGAACGGTGCCTCGTGCTCGGAGCGCTCGGCCTCGGCGATGCGCCGTTCGAGCCCATCGGCGCCGCCCCAATCGTCGACTACGAAAGGCAATGCGGGATCGGCGTGCACGATCTGAAGGGCGGTGCCGTCGAGGCCCTGCCAATGGATGCTCGTGCGCAGCACGGCATGCCGCCGCGTGGCACTCGTCCAGGCCGCCTCGATCCGGGCGGCGTCGATACCCTCGACCGTCACCGCGACCTGGTTGACGTAGGTGCGTCGGCTGTCGCCCTCCGAGAGGCTGTGGAACAGGATGCCGGCCTGCGTCGGCGCGAGCGGGTAGATGTCCTCGATCCCGCGCGGATCGAGGCCGGACGCGCCGAGCAAGGCGTCGAGACCGGCTTGGTCGAGGCCAGCGAGTGGGACGTCGGACGGCGTCAGGCCGGAAGCGCTGGCGCAGTGCTCGACCAGGTCGCGCAGGGTGTCGGCGTAGAGCTCGGCCAGCCGCGCGATCGTGGCCCGGTCGTGCCGCTGCCGGCCGTAGCGCCAGGATAGACGCAGGCAGCCCTCGCGCACTTCGCCGACGATGCCGAGCGGGCGGCCGAGCGGCGCCTTCGCCGAGCGAGACGGACCCGGATCCTCGTCGGTCAGGGCAAATAGGCTATCGGAACCGAAGGCTGCATCGAGCTGGCCGAGATAGTTGAAGGTCACCTGCGGCTGCGGCGACGCCTCGAGCGCCGCGCGCTGCTCGGCGCGGCCGAAGCGGGACAGCAGACCGTAGCCGAGGCCGCGCTCGGGAATCGCGCGGATGGCGTCCTTGGTGCGCTTGATCAGAGCGCCTGCGTCGCCGCGCGCTCCATCGAGGCGCAGGGGAAACACGGTCGTGAACCAGCCGACGGTCCGTGACACGTCCATGCCGGGCAAGACGTCCTCGCGGCCATGGCCTTCGAGTTCGACCAGCACGGCGTCTTGCCCGGACCAGCCGCTCAATGTGCGCGCCAGGGCGGCGAGAAGCAGATCGTTGACCTGAGTGCGGTAAGCGGAAGGCGCTTCGGTCAGGAGGCGGCGGGTGAGGCCGGCATCAAGGATGCAGGCCACCGTCTCGGCATCCGCCAGGAGTTCGGGTGTCGCCGGAATGCGGTCGCTCGGCAGGCCGGCATCCAAGCCGTTGCCCTGGGCCAGCCAGAACGGAAGTTCCGCTGCCGGTGCAGGGGGTTCGCGCAGGCGTGTGGCCCAATGCGCGAAGCTATCGGTCTTCGCCCCGAGATCGATCGGACGCCCCTCGCTCGCTTGAGCGTAGGCGGTCACGAGATCCTCGAGCAGGACACGCCAGGACACGCCGTCGACCGCGAGATGGTGGATCGCGATCAACAGGTGCTGGTCGCCTTCGGGCCTGTCGATCAGCAGGGCCTGGACCAGGCAGCCGGCCCCGAGATCGAGGCTGGCCTGCACCTCGGCGCAGAGGCCCGCAATGGCCGCCGAACCAGCGGCTGAGACCCGGCGCAACAGGTCGGTGCGGGGGGCAGCTGCCCCGCGCTCCGCTCGCCAACCGGACGCGCCCTCGTCGAAACGTGTCGTCAGCGCCTCGTGATGGTCGAGAAGCGCCTGCAAGGCCTTGGCCAGGGGCTCCGGATCGAGCCGCTCGCGCGCGGCGAGCAGGAGCGACTGGTTCCAGTGATGCCGGTCGACGGTGACCTCGGCGAAGAAACGGTCCTGGATCGGGAGCAGCGGGATGGACGCGGCCGGCGCTTCGGCCGGCTTCGCGGCGGCGGCCTTCGGGGCTACCGTTCCGGCGACTTCGGCGAGGCTTCGGACCGTCTGCCGGTCGAAGATCTGCTTCGGGGTGAGCTTGATGCCGCGCTTGCGCAGCCGGGCGATCACCTGGAGGCTGAGGATCGAATCCCCGCCCAGCTCGAAGAAGTTGTTGGTGGCACCGACGCTGTCGCGGCGCAGCACCTGGCACCAGATCTCGGCGATGGCCTGTTCGACCTCGCCCATCGGCTCGGCGGCTGTGTTCGCCGCGGGCGCCGCCTCGGGGAGCGGCAACGCCTTGCGGTCGAGCTTCCCGTTGGCCGTGAGCGGCAGGCGGTCGAGCAGAAGGATGTGCGCCGGAATCATGTAGTCCGGCAGCTGCGTGGCGAGCCTCGCCTTGAGCGCCGCGGGCTCGGGGGCGGCCCCTGGCGCGGCGGTGACGTAGGCCACGAGCTGGCGGGCAGCCTCGCCCGGCACGACGGGCTGCGCTAGAACGACGGCCTCCGCCAAGCTCGGATCCGCCGCGAGCATCTGCGCGATCTCGCGAGGCTCGATGCGGTAGCCGCGCAGCTTGATCTGGTCGTCGCTGCGCACGAGGAAGACGAGGTTGCCGTCGCGGTCCGCGCGCATCCGGTCGCCGGTCCGGTAGAGCCGGCTGCCCGGCGCTCCGAACGGGTTCGGCACGAAGCTTTCCGCCGTGGCGACGGGGTTGCCGAGATAGCCGCGGGCGAGCCCTTCACCGCAGACATATAGTTCGCCTGCGACGCCGGCCGGGACGGGGTTCAGCGACGCATCGAGGACATGCGCTTCGCAATTGGCGAGTGGCAGGCCGACCGGCACGACCTCGCTGGCCTCACCGACCTCGTGAGTGACAACGCCGACCGTCGTTTCCGTCGGCCCGTAGTGATTGAGGATGCGCAACGTCGGCCGCAACCGGCGGATCTCCGCGACGAGCGCCGGATCGCAGGCCTCGCCGCCGAGAACGAGCGTCTTGCGCGGCAGCACGTCGCCGGAGGCCTCCGCCTGGATCAGCCCGCGCAGGTGGCTCGGGACGATCTTGAGGATATCGACGGCGTGATCGCGCATTCGGGCGGTGAACAGCGCAGCGTCGAAGGCATTGTCGCGCGGGAAGAGGTCGAGGCCGGCGCCGGAGGCCAGCGCACCGAACAGCACGGTGTGGCCGAGATCGGCCGCCGGGGTCGAGACCATGGCCATGACGTCGCCCGGCTCGGGCCGCAGGCGCAGCAGCAGCGCCTGCACGTAGTTGGCGAGCGCGCCATGAGCGACCACGACGCCCTTCGGGTTCCCCGTCGAGCCCGAGGTGTAGATGACGTAGGCCGCCTGACGCGGATCGATCGCCGGGAAAGCTGCCGAGCCTGGCTGCGGTGAGACGCTGCCTGCATCGATGACGGTGCGGCCGGTCTCGCGGGCGAGTTTGAGCGCGTCTCCGGCCGACAGGACGGTGGCGATCCCGGCATCGTCCAGCAACGCCCGCACGCGGCCGAGCGGCCATGACGGGTCGAGCGGGACGGCGACGCCACCGGCTTTCATCACGCCGAGGAGTGCGATCACGAACGTGTTCGAACGCTCGGCGAGGATGGCGACGCGGGTCTCGGCGGCGATCGCGCTGGCGCGAAGATCGGTCGCGAGCCCGTTCGAGCGGGCATCGAGTTCCGCATAGGTCAGGCTGTCGTCGGCGTCGACGACGGCCTCGGCTTCGGGCCAGGACCGCGCGGCATCGGCGAAGAGCTGCGGGAACGTCACGGCCGAAAAGGCCTGCCGCTCGGTGGCGATCGGGCGCTGGCTCGCCTCCGGAAGCGTGAGGTTCGCCAGGGGCCGATCGGCGGCAACCGCGACCTGACGGAGAACGTCACCGAACTGCGCGGCGATCCGCTCGATCGTGTCACGGTCGAAGAGGTCGGTGGCGAAGTTGAACGTCGCCTTCATCCCATCGGCGCCGTCGAGAATGTCGAGGGCCAGATCGAAATGCGCGCCGGCGAGGTCGACGATGCGGATCTCGGCATCGAGCCCGGGCACCGAGGTGAAGCCGCGTGGCTCGGCCATGTAGTTGAACTTGGCCTGGAAGAGAGGGTTGTGGCCGAGGCTGCGCTCGGGGGCGAGGCGCTCAACGAGGCGCTCGAAGGGCACGTCCTGGTGGGCGAGCGCCTCGATGACGGCCTGCTTGGTCTGGGCCAGCAGACCTGAGAAGCTGAGCCGGTCGTCGGTGGAGAGGCGCAGCACCAGCGTGTTGACGAAGAAGCCGATCAGCCCCTCCAGCGGCTTCAGCCGCCGGTTGGCGGTGGGCACGCCGATGCGCAGATCTTGCTCGCCGGAATTGCGGTGGAGCAGCACGGCGAAGGCGGCGAGCAGCACCATGAAGGTGCTGGCCTGTTCGGTGCGGGCGAACGCGCGGATTTGGGCCGCGAGGTCGGCCTCGATGGCGAGCGTGACCGTGTCGCCGCGATGGCTCTGCTGCGGCGGGCGCGGCCGGTCATGCGGTAGGGCGAGGACGGGATGCTCGGTGCCAAGCCACCCGGCCCAGAAGCCGAGCTGGCGCTCGCCCTCTCCGGCGCCGAGCCAGCCGCGCTGCCAGGCGGCGTAGTCGGCATATTGCACAGGCAGTGTCGGCAAGGCGGCCGCAGCGTCGAGATAGAGCGCGCCGATCTCGTCGAGCAGCACACCCATCGAGACGCCGTCGACCACGATGTGATGGGCGGTGAGCACGAATTCGTGCTCCTCCGCGCCGAGTCGCAGCAGGGTTGCGCGCAGCAGCGGGCCGGTGGTCAGGTCGAAGGGCACGGCGAGCGCGTCGCGGGTCCGCTCGGCGACGGCCTCGGCCTGCGCCGCGCCGTCGAGGGCGCTGAGATCGACGATCTCCACCGGCACCGGGGCTGCTTCGTGGATGATCTGCGTTCCGCCACCCTCGCCCGCCTCGAAGGTGGTGCGCAGGGCCTCGTGCCGGGCGACGACGGCATCGAGCGCCCGTGAGAGCGAGCCGGCATCGAGCGTGCCGCGCAGCCGGATCGCTCCGGCAACGGTGTAGGCGGTACTGGCCGGGGCCATCTGCCAGAGGAACCAGAGCCGCTCCTGGGCATGCGACAGCGCCAGCGGCGCGGCGCGCGAGACCGGCACTACCGGCGTGATGCCGTCCGAGGCAGCGCGCGGCAGCGTGCCGACATGTGCGGCGAAGGCGGCGAGCGTCGGGTGGCGGAAGAAAGCCGAGAGGCCGAGCTCGACCTTCAGGGTCTCGCGCAAGGCGGCGGCGGCCTGGGCGGCGGCGATGGAGTTGCCGCCGAGGGTGAAGAAATCGTCCGCCGGGGCGATGTCGGTGAGCGCGAGGGCTTCGCGCCACGCCTCGATAACGGCACTCGCGACCGCTCCCCCACCCACTCCCTCATCCTGAGGTGTTGGGTTGGATGCGGTTGCGGCCACAGCCCCATCCACCCGCCTGCCGCCGACGAACACGGCAAAGCTGTCGAGACCGCTCTCCCAGCGCAGGCCGCAAGCCGCGCGTTGCAGCTTGCCGCTGGTGGTGAGCGGCATGCCGCGCGGATTGAGCAGTACGCTCACCACGGGGGCCTCGCCGCAGGCCTGGATCACGGCCTTGGCGAGGGCGTCGCGCAGGTTTTCGGCAGGTACGAGATTGGCGATGCCGCGGCGGAACTCGGCGGCGATGCCGATGCCCTCGCAGCCATCGATCTCGACCGGGAAGGCGGCGACGCGGCCCGGCCGCACCACTTCGATCTCGGCCTCGACCGCCGTCTCGATGTCGAGGGCGAAGAGGTTCTGGCCGCGCACGATCAGCATGTCCTTGATGCGCCCGGTGACGACGACGCCACCATCCCGGCGCACGAAGCCGAGATCTCCCGTGCGCAGCCAGTGGCCGCTCTCGGTCTCGACGAAGGCGGCCTGCGTCGCTGCCTCGTTGCGCCAGTAGCCGCGGGCGACGCTCGGGCCGCGAACCCAGATCTCGCCGATCGTGTCCTGATCGGCCATGCGGCTGCCATCGGTGCGCATGATGTGGATGGTATGGTCGGGCCGGGTATGGCCGGCCGCCACCAGCGGCGAGCCGTCCTCCGCCTCGACGACCCGGCCCTGCCCCAGCGCTGTGCGGTCGTAATTGACGATGCTCGCGCTCTCGCCGGGCGGGCTGCCGGTGACGAACAGGGTCGCCTCGGCGAGGCCGTAGCCGGGGCACAGCGCCTTGGGCGAGAACCGGCTCGCTGCGAAGCGCCGGGTGAAGCGGTCGAGGGTGCCGGCGCGGACGAATTCCGACCCACTGAACGCGATGCGCCAGGTGCTGAGGTCAAGCGTTTCGGCGACGGCATCGCTGATCCGGTCGGCGCAGAGAGCGTAGGCGAAGTCGGGACCGCCACTGAAGGTCGCGCCAAAGCGCTGGATCGTCTCCAGCCAGCGGCGCGGGCGCTCGGTGAAGCTCTTCGGGTCCATGAGAACCGCGGAGATACCGAGGTAGAGCGGCTGCAGCAGGCCGCCGATCAGGCCCATGTCGTGGAACAGCGGCAACCAGCTCACGACGATGTCGTCCTGGCTCATGCGGAACGCGTCGGTGATCGCGCGCTCGTTGGCCGCGAGATTGGCATGCGAGACGCAGACCCCCTTCGGCTGGGCGGTCGAGCCGGAGGTGTATTGCAGGAACGCGATGTCGTCGGGCACCGGCGAGGATTCCCGCCAGTCGGAGGCCGCAGAGGCTGGCACGACATCGACTGCGATGATGCGGCTATCGGCATCCGGCGGCAGCTCGGCCGCGATCAGGCCACTCAGCGCCGCGGTCGTCAGGATGAAGCGCGGCTCGGCGTCAATCATGATGCCGCGCAGACGCGTGGCGTGCTGCGTGCGCCCGCGATCCGGCGGGTAGGCGGGCACCGCGATCACGCCGGCATAGAGGCAGGCATAGAAGGCAACGACGTAGTCGACACTGTTCGGGAAGAGCAGCAGCGCGCGCTCGCCCCGCGCCACACCCTGCTGCAGATGTGCCGCCACCGCGCGAATGCGCGCGTCGAGTTCGGCATAGGTCAGGTCGGCGGCCAGCGTGTCGCCGTCGAGGAAGCGCAGGGCGCGGGCCTCGGGCTTGAGCGCGGCGTGGCTCCGCAGCCGGTCGACGAGAGAGTCGTTTCGCATGCTGATCGCTGACTGGGTGTGATGCCGCGGCGAAGAGGCGGGCCGTGGCCCGCCAGGAAAATCAGTGCTGGCCGTGGGCCTCGGCCATCGCGACGATGACCTTGCGCGGGCCCTTGAAGGGCGTGCGGGCATGCGCTGTGAGCATGTTGTCCAACATGATCACGTCCCCGCTCTGCCAGGGGAAGATCACCGTGTGCTGCTTCAGCACGCCGCGCACCGTGTCGAGGGTCGCATCGTCGATCGGGGTGCCGTCGCCGTAGAGGACGTTGCGCGGCAGCTCTTCCTCGTCCTCGACTATGTCGAGAAGGCTCTCGCGTACCTCGGGCTCGAGGTTCGAGACGTGGAACAGATGGGCCTGGTTGAACCAGACCCACTCGCCGGTGACGGGATGGCGCGCGGCGCCCTGGCAGACCTGCCGGGTGCGCAACTCGCCGTCATCCTTCCAGTCGCAGGTGATGCCGTGCTTTTCGCAGTATGCCTCGACCTCGGCCCTGTCCTCGGTGCCGAAGACCTGTTGCCACGGCACGTCGAGCCCATTGCCGTAATTGCGGACATACATCAGGCCCTTGTCGACGAAGGCCTGGCGGATCGCCTCGGGCACGTCGTTGAAGATGGCGCGGCTGTCGGCGATCGGGGTCTCGCCACCCTCGGGCGCCGCCTGCATGCAGTAGAACCAGATCTTCATCGGCCAATCCCGCGTATAGGCCTGCTCGTTGTGCAGCGGGATGTGCTGGTGCGGCGGGTATTCGGTGGAGGTGTAGACGCCTTTGGTGACCTGGCTGCGCGGGGTCGAGCCGAACTCGTAGGTCAGGAGCGGATGGCCGAAATTGCCCGCGAAGGCGCGGAAGGCATCCGCCCCGTCGAGGTCGAAGCCGCGGAACATCACGCCGCCGCCGGTGCGCAGGTGCCGGTCGATCTCGGGCCGCATCTCGGGCAGCGCGTCCGAGAGCAGGATCGACGAGCCGGATGCCTCGAACAGCATCGGCAGGCTGGTGCCCTCCAGGAGAGGACGGACGGTGAAGGCGCTCATGTCGCGGGTGGCTCCGTCTGCGGGTTTCGTGTCGTCTCGGCGTGGATCAGGCGGTGGCTGCGAGGGCGTCTTTCGGCAGCCGCTCGGCCAGATCTTTCTCGATCAGGCTGAGTACCTCGGCCTGCCGTTCGTGGATGAAGAAATGACTGCCCCGCACGAGATCGAGCCGGAAACCGGCTTCGGTCTCGCGGCCCCAGGCTTCGAGGGCCGCCCCGGCGCAATCGTCCTCGGTGCCGCCGAGCGTATGGATCGGGCACGGCAGCTTGGGGCGCGGGCGGTAGGCGAAGGCGCCGCACATCAAGAAGTCGGCGCGCAGGATCGGGAGGAAGGTCTCCATCAGCTCGGCGCTGGCAATCGCCTCCTCGGGGGTGCCGCGCATGGCGCGCAGCTCGGCGATCAGCTCGGCATCGCTGCGCGGGCGGCGCCAGTCGCTGTCGTCCCGCACGGAGGGCGCCTCGGTGCCCGAGGCGAACAGCACCAGCGGTGGCGCTGCGCTCCGCGCGACCAGCACGTGAGCCAGCTCGTAGGCGACGACCGCCCCGAGGCTGTGGCCGAACAGGGCATAGGGCCGGTCGAGCCGGTCGCCGATTTCGTCCGCGAGCTGCCAGGCGAGATCGTGGGGATCGGTGCCGAGCGGCTCGTCCATGCGCGCGCCGCGGCCGGGAAACTCGACGAGCTCCGGTGCGATCCAGGGCGGCAGCAGCCGCCGCCAGCGCGCATAGGCCATCGCACTGCCGCCCGCATAGGGCAGGCAGAACAGCCTTACCGCCGCGTTGTCGCTCTCCCGCGCCACCGCGATCAGTGGACCGACGGATTGGCTCCGCCCGCGTCGGTCTGCTCCTCCATGTGCTTGCGCAGGCTGAGCGGCCGCATGTCGGTCCAGATCTCCTCGATGTAGCCGAGGCAATCCTTCTTCGGCCCGCTCTTGCCGACCGCGCGCCAACCGGCCGGGATCTCCTTGTATTCCGGCCAGATCGAGTACTGCTCCTCGTGGTTCACCACGACGATGAAGGTGATGTCGTCCCGATCGAAAATCACGGCTGTCTCTCCTGTCTTGCTCAGCGGCTCCGAGGTCGCTCCGCGTCGGCTCGTCAGACTGCGGTTCGACACCAGCGATCAGCGTCGCGACACGCTTGCCCAGGACCGGGCTCACTCGGCGCAAGACGGCTTCGAACGCCTCACATCGAAATGTGCGCATGCCTTTCGAAGCGAATGCTCGCTTGGGGGCCTGCGGTCCGTTTCAGTCATAGGGAGAACGAACGGCCTCCCGCCGAATTTAGTGGCGGGCCACATGGAAAGTGCTTGATCACAAAGCCCACGGAGCCCGCGGCCTCGCCGTGCATGGCGCGGAAGAGGTCCTGTCGGACGGCTCTCAAGCTACATTTGCAACAGGATGTTGGCAGCTGCCGGCAGACGAATGGACTGTCGCGCGGGGCAGCGGCTGATTTGGTCCCCTCAGCAAGAAACGCCGGCCGCCGCGCTTGGCGGAGACGTTCTCGACAGTCGTCGACAAGCGGGGCGTGCGGGTGAAATAGCTCAAGACGAAGACTGCGATCCCGGTCGCTGGTGCGTCGAGACCCTCTGCTGATTGCGGCACCGTCTCCGGCCGCCGTGGAACATCACCGAGGTGCTCGGCCCTACTTGCCGGCCGAGACGGCTGCGGCGATCAGCGGTTCCGCTGCTCCCAGCTTCGCGGCCATACCGGCCGGAAGGCCATGCAGGCCTTCGAGTGCGGCAGCTGGCGTGTAAAGCACCAGCGTCTTGCCGGAGGCGTCCTCGCGCACCAGCAGCTTGAGCGGCAGCTCGAGGGCGAAATCGGGCGCGACGAGCATCAAGGGCGTGCCACCCTTTGGGTTGCCGTAGACGATGAGGGTGGTCGGCGGCATGTCGAGCCCAACCGACTGGGCCGCCGCACGCTGGTCGATGGCCGCAAAGATCGTCAGGCCTTTGCTTTCCAGCGTGCTGCACAGCCGCTGCACTGTCTCCGCGAAGCCGTAAGTGCTCTCGAGCTGCGTCGTGTCGGTCATCTTCTTCTCCGTGGCGAGAGACGGCGAAACAGGCACAATCACCGGCAGAATTGCGCAGGCAAGTATGCTGATAAGGAGTGGCAGACGGTACACCATCTGCGAGGCGGCAAACGTGCGCTTGATGGCGTTGCGGCCACGATAAAGCACGGGTGAGAGCACGGCTTCCAACGTCGGTTGGCCAGCCAAGCCATACCTATCCGGACCCTGGGACGAACACCGTACGATCCGTCGTTATGGTCCATTCAAAGCCAACGCGCAGAGCGCGTTGGCGGAGCTCGAGCTTCAGTTCAGTCCACCACCCGAGGTCGATCCGAGGTTCTGTGCGATCGGATCACGTTCGGGAAACTCGGCGTTGCCGAGCGTGCTGCTCCGCATCGACCGGCCGGGGAAGCCGAAATCGCCTGTCGACCTAATGCTGCCGGTCCGGGTGGGCTCAAAGGAGCCGAGGCTGTCGTAGCTCGTCGGAACGCCAATGCGTGGTGCGTGGCGATGAGCGGCGTAAGCCGGAGCGGCAGCGATTGGCAGGAGAAGCAGAACGGCGGCAACCGTGCGGACAGGGGTGCGAACGAGGCTATGGATGGTCATGTCGGTCTCCTTGATGATGGCCAGCCGGATCCAATGACGCGGGCGGCTCCGGATCTGGCACGCTGCCAAATCCGCCATCCTGCGACCCGAATAGTGTTCGAGATCTTGGCTCTGCTGGATCGATACGAGGGGCGTTCCGCCTCTCACGGCAACAAGACCGCTCACTGGGTCAGTTTATTCCCGGTCTCAAAATAAAAATCGACAGAGAACGATTGATGATTTGTCTCGCGCGCGTACTAGCGACGCTGCCGCGCCATTTTATTTTTGCAATGCCGGGAATATCCGGGGGCCGGGGCCGGTCTGGATCCGCAAGGGACGTCGATGTCCCCCGAACAGACGGAGCCGGACCATGCATGATCCCACGGACCCGAACGACGACCCGACGCGGCCGAGTCGCCGCGGCGCGCTCGAGTGTATGGTCTGGGCAGGCACTGGCCTCCTCTGGACGCTCGGAGGCGGCCTCCCGCGAGCTGTGGGGCTGGAGCGGGCGCTGGCGGCGGAGGCATCTCCGGCGCCGTTCAGCTTCCTCCAGATCAGCGACAGCCATGTGGGCTTCAACAAGCCGGCAAACCCGGATGCGCTGGGCACCCTGCGCGAGGCGGTCGAGAAAATCCGCACGTTGCCGCAGAAGCCATCCTTCATCATTCACACTGGCGACATCAGCCATTTGTCGAAGGATCGGGAGTTCGACGATGCCGACCAGATCCTTCGCGAGACCGGCGTGCCGATGTTCTACGTGCCCGGTGAGCACGACCTGCTCGATGACGAACCAGGCCGCGCCTATCTCGACCGCTACGGAAAAGGCTCACGCGGCGCCGGTTGGTACAGCTTTGACCAGAACGGCGTGCACTTCATCGGTCTCGTCAACGTCGTCGACCTGAAGGCAGGCGGCCTCGGCAATCTCGGCGCCGAGCAACTTGACTGGCTAGAGAAGGATATCGCGGGGCTTTCATCGAGTAAGCCCATCGTCGTCTTCGCGCACATCCCGCTCTGGACGGTCTATCCCGAATGGGGCTGGGGTACGCAGGACGGTGCCCGTGCCCTCGCGCTGCTCAAGCGTTTCGGCTCGGTGACGGTGCTGAATGGGCACATCCACCAGATCATCCAAAAGGTCGAAGGCACCATCGCGTTCCATACCGCGCGCTCGACGGCCTTTCCGCAACCGGCGCCGGGAAGCGCCCCCTCGCCGGGGCCGATGAAGGTGCCGGCCGGCGAGCTGCGCCAGCATCTCGGCATTGCCAGCGTCAGCCTTGTGCACGGCAACGAACCGCTTGCCGTCATCGACACTCCGCTCGCCGGCTGACCGCCCTCCCCTCGATCAGGAGTCTACCATGACCTTGGCATCCGCCCTCATACGTGCGCACATCCGAGAAAGGCTCGCTGCCGCCCTCGCCCTGCCGATCGTAGCTCTGGCCGCTTCGTCAATTGCAATGGCCGGCGAGCCCGTCACCATCCGCATCGACAACTTCACCTTCGGCCCAGAGACGGTGACGGTTGCGCCAGGCACAAAGGTGATCTGGATCAACGGCGACGACATCCCACACACGGTGGTCTCGCAGACCAAGCTCTTCCGCTCGAAGGCCCTGGATACCGACGATCGTTACACCTTCACCTTCGATGCGCCAGGGGAGTATCCTTACTTCTGCTCGTTGCACCCGCACATGACCGGCAAGGTCGTGGTGAAGGCCCCGGCGGGCTGAGCCGGCACGATTTCGCCCATGTCGGCAACGGATGCGGGAGCGGTCTCGTGAGAGCGGACGCGCTGATTGGGGCCGGATGGCCAGGGGGCATCTGGTCTCCCTTCACCATCTCGACCTGGCTCGACGCCGCGGGACGGCGCATCGCGTCCTGGCGGATTCTCGCCATGTCGACCGTCGAAGGCGCTGCCTTTTCCGGAGCATCCGCACGGCCGGTGCCCGGTGCGCAAGCCGCCTCTTCGGCCGGCGGTGCGGGCTTCCGAGAGACGGTGCTTCCGCATCTCGATGCCGCCTACAATCTCGCCCGCTTCCTGACCCGGGACGCAGATGCCGCCGACGACATCGTGCAGGACGCCTTCTTGCGCGCCTTCAGAGCCTTCGACGGCTTCCGCGGAGGCGATGCCAGGGCGTGGCTGCTCACCATCGTGCGCAACTGCGTGCGTAGCTGGGCCAGCGAGCGAAGCCGGGTCCGCGCTCTCTGCGAGCCGCTGGCTCCGGCCGCGCAAGCCGGGGAGATGCCAGACACCGAGACGCCGGACCGGGAACTCTTCGATCCCGATCAGGAGACCCCCGAATCCGCGCTCGTGCGCGACAGCGAAGCGAGTCTGATTCGCCGGCTGATCGAGGCGCTGCCGGATTCATTCCGTGAGGTTCTGGTTTTGCGCGAGTTCGACGACCTTTCCTACAAGCAGATCGCCGACATCACGGCGACACCGATCGGCACGGTGATGTCGCGGCTCGCCCGGGCTCGGCAGATGCTCGGCGAGGCTTGGCGCAGCCGCAGCGGCGAGGAACGGCAATGACGCGCCAAACCGATCCGCATTGTCCAGAAACCGCGCTGCTCCACGCTCTGGTCGACGGTGAGCTGGACGCGGCCAACGTTCTGCGCTGCGAAGACCATATTGCCCGATGCGCAGCCTGCACCGCGGAGCTCGACCAGTTGCGCGCGCTCCGCGCAGGACTCGCGCGCGACGGCGTCGCTTGGCGCGCGCCCGACGATCTGCGCGCGAGGATCATCGCCTCGCTCGCCCAGGAAGAGGGCCGCACGGCTCCGACGAGACCTGCGGCGGGACGCGGCTGGCTTTCGCGGCTGCGCGAAGCGGCACAGGGCTGGGCCATGGTACCAAGTGGGCTCGCCATCGCGGCCAGCCTCGCCCTCGCAGTCATGATCACGCGCCCGGATGACGGCGGCGATCTCTCAAAGCAACTTGTAGCCGGTCATGTCCGATCACTGCTGGCAAGCCACCTGACCGACGTTCAGACCTCGGATCAGCACACGGTGAAGCCGTGGTTCTTGGGCAAGATCGACTTCTCACCACCGGTGATCGATCTCGCCGACCAAGGCTTCCCGCTGGTCGGCGGCCGTCTCGACTACGTCGACAACCGGGTTGTTGCGGCGTTGATCTACAAGCGGCACAAGCACGTCATCAATCTATTCCTCTGGCCATCGGGTCATCAGGGGCCGAAATCCGGCGCCATCGAGGGTTACAACTTCATGGGCTGGCAACAGGCCGGGTTGACCTTCTGGGCGGTGTCGGACCTCAACGCGGTCGAGTTGAAGGAATTCCGGGACGACTTCGCCGAGCGCGCGCCTCGGTGAATGACCGCCGATGCAGGTTGCCACCTGTCCTGATGTGAGCTTAGCGAAAATTTGAGCAAGTATTCTTGAATGATATGCCAAAGTAATAGAATTCTTAAGCCATTCTCTGGTGCTCGCGGCATGCTTGGCTGCGCATATCAGCTGCGATGATCGCGCAAATAAGCAATCGCACTTTGGCAAGCTCGGCGCATCACCTCATTGTGTGTCTATCAATGTGAAGTATGCCGGCCAGACCCCTTGGGGCGGCGAGCATACTCGGGAGGGAACGGCACGCCGAGAACCGTCACGACGGATCCGCTTGCCGTGCGCTGAAGGCAGGCGATGCAGTCGAATTGGTTGGTTCTGGGGCTCACCCTCGCCTACATGCTCGGCATGGGGCTGATCAGCCTCTGGGCGAAGCGCTACGCCAAGAGCGCCGAGAAGTTCACGACGGGCGGCACACGTCATCCCGCCTTCCTCATTGGCTTCCTGCTGATGTCCGAATTCATTGGCACTGCCGCGAGCGTCGGCACCACGCAGACTGCCTACAAGGCGGGATTGTCCGCCGCCTGGAACATCGCAGCGCTCGGCATCGGCTTCGTCCTCTACGCCGTCTTTCTCGCGCGCCGCTTCAAGGATCTCGGCGAGAACACGATCTCGGGCGCTCTCTCCCACGCTTACGGACGGCCGACCAAGCTCGCCACCTCCGTCATCATGATCTTCGCGCTGCAGATCGTGGCGATCTCGACCTATGCGGGCGGCGGCTCGATCCTGGCCGGCCTGCTCAAGGTCGACCGCACCACCGCCATCGTCATCACCGGCATCGTTTCGACGCTCTATGTCGGCGTCGGCGGCATGCATTCGGTGATCTACACCAACGTGGTCCACGCGATGGTGAAGTATCTCGGCATCCTCGTCGCCGCCGGCTTCGGCCTCTGGCTCGTCGGCGGCCCGAGCGAGCTCGCCCTGCGGGTGCCGCCCGACATGTTCTCGGTCGACAAGGTCGGCTGGGCCCAGATCTGCGCCTGGCTGATCGCCGGCATCGGCGCGGTCTTCTCGACCCAGTACGTCATCCAGGCGATCAACACGGTGCCGGATGGGCAGACCGCGCGGAAAGCGAGCTTCTACTGTGCCGTGCTGCTGGTGCCCTTCGGCATCCTCGCCGCCCTCGTCGGAGTCTGCGCCTCGGCGGCCCTGCCGGGCATCAAGCCGATCGACGCCCTGCCGCAGCTCATCGCGCGCATGGATAGCGGGCTCGCCGCCATCGTCGTGGCGGGCGTGGCCGGCTCGCTCTTTGGTACGATCTCGGCGCTGAGCATCGGCGCGGCGACCCTGATCTACAAGGACTTCTACCTGCCGCTCGCCGGCGAGGGACGCGGCTCGCTCGCCTTCGTCCGGTTCGCCACCATCGCGGTCGGCCTGCTGCCGATCCCGCTCGCCATCTACGCGCCGGACATCCTCAAGGTGACCTTCCTCGCGAAGTCGCTGAGGGCGACGCTGGCCGTGCTGGTGCTCTTCGCCTTCTTCGCCCCGCGCTTCAGCAGCGGCAAGGCGGCGGTCGTCAGCATCGTCGCCTCGCTGATCTGCACGGTCGGCTGGTTCCTGGCCGGCGATCCCTACGGCGTCGACAACGCCTACATCGCCTTCGGCATCCCGCTGGTCGTGATGGTGCTGGGCCACTTCCTGAAGGGTGACGGCGCCCGCGACCTGCCGGGCCATGCCGTCCCGAGCGACGATCCCGGGCGGGCCTGAGCGATGAAAGGGACGCGCTGCAGCCGAAACGCAGGCCCGCGAGTTATCCGGCATGTCGCAAGCGCTTGAGATCACCCACGGCGCCTTCGGCCGCGTCGCCCTGCTCGACATGGACAGGGCGCTGGTGCGGCATGCCCATCCGCATTGCCACGTGCTGCTCAAGGTCGATGGCGACGACACCCAGTTCCTGGTCGGCGACCGGCTCGTCTCGCTGACCGACGACCAGCTCGTGCTGGTCAATGCCTGGGAGACCCACGCCTACGTCCATGACCCGGCGCGCGAGAAGGCGGTGATCCTCGCGCTCTACATCGAGCCGGACTGGCTGCGCGGCTTCCGGCCGAACTGGGCCGCGAGCGGCGCGCCCGATTTCTTCGAGCGCGCCACCGGCGCCACCACACCCGCGATCCGCGCCATCACCCAGGATCTCGCGGCGGAGCTGATCTACGCCTCGGGCTCGAACCACATCCAGGACGAGCTCCTGTCCCGCCTGATGATCGCGGTGATCGAGCGTTTCACGGCCTGGCGCGACGTTGGTGGCTCGAGCCGGGACGCGGCCCGGCCGGCCTCCGATTGGCGGGTGCGCCGCGCCATCGAGCGGATGCGGGAGAACCCGGGCGCGGCTGGCGGCGTCAGCACCCTCGCCCGCGAGGCCGGGTTGTCGCGGGCGCACTTCTATCGGCAGTTCGAGATGATGACGGGCGCCTCGCCCAACGTCTTCCTCAACGCGATCCGCGTCGAGCGCGCCGTCGAGGCGCTGGTCGGTGCTGAGGACGAGATCGGCGAACTCGGCACGCGGCTCGGCTTCGGCGAGCCCGCGCATTTCTCGCGCTTCTTCCGCGACCATGTCGGCGTGCCGCCAAGCGCCTTCCGCAGGATCGCACGCCGGGGTGCGCCGGCTCATTAATGAGACGGATTGGTAAGCCGCGGGGCCGCCCCGGCATGGTCCCTCCCCCGGCGCGCGCCTAGTCTCTCTTCGTGCATGGAGCCCGCAAGAGCTCCGGGAGGAGACGGTTGCTCAGCATCGAGCCCATGGGTCACGTCGGACTATCGATCGAGCGCGTGGAAGACGCCGCGCTGCTGACCGGCCGCGGCCGCTACGTCGACGATCTCGGCACGCCGCCCGGCACGCTGCACGCCGCGATCCTGCGATCGCCGCACGCCCATGCCGACATCGTCGCGATCGACAAGAGCGCGGCCCTGGCGCTGCCGGGCGTGATCGCGGTCGTCACCGGCGCGGACATCCAGGACATCACCACCGGCCTCGTTCCCGCGGTGCGGGCCAAGGTCGATGCGCGGGTCATCGGCACCGACCGCGTGCGCTATGTCGGCGAGCCCGTCGCCGTGGTGATCGCCCGCGACCGCTACCTCGCCGAGGACGGCGCCGAGCTCGTCGAGGTCGAGTACAGGCTGCGGCCGGCCGTGGTCGATCCCGAGGCCTCACTCGCCGCCGATGCGCACGTGCTGCACGAGGGCGTCGGCGCCAATCTCGTGAGCGAGCGGAGTTTTCGCTACGGCGACCCCGAAACGGCTTTCCAACAAGCGCCGCACCAGCTCTCGGTGACGGTCCACTACCCACGCAACACCGGCTCGCCGATCGAGACCTACGGGCTCGTCGCCACCTACGAGCCGACGGACGGTAGCTACGACGTCCTCGCCAATTTCCAGGGCCCGTTCAGCATCCACACGGTGATGGCGCGGGCGCTCAAGGTGCCCGGCAATCGCTTGCGGATCAGGACGCCGCCGGATTCCGGCGGCAGCTTCGGCGTGAAGCAGGGCGTCGCGCCCTATGCGGTGCTGATCGCGGCCGCGTCCCGGCTGGTCGGGCGCCCGGTGAAATGGGTCGAGGACCGGCTGGAGCATCTCGCCGCCTCGGTTTCGGCGACGAACCGCGTGACGACCCTCAAGGCCGCCTTCGACGACGAGGGCGTCGTCACCGCCCTCGACTGGGACCAGCTCGAGGATTGCGGCGCCTACCTGCGCGCGCCGGAGCCCGCCACGCTCTACCGGATGCACGGCAACCTCACCGGCGCCTACGCGATCCGCAACGTCGCGATCCGCAACCGCGTGGTGCTCACCAACAAGACGCCGACCGGGCTGGTGCGCGGCTTCGGCGGACCGCAGGTCTATTTCCCGCTCGAACGCCTGATGCACCGCATCGCCGTGATGCTGAAGCGCGATCCGTTCGAGGTGATCCGCAAGAACCTGATCCCGGCCGATGCCTTCCCCTACCGGACTGCGACGGGCGCCCTATACGACAGTGGCAACTATCAGGAAGCCCTCGCCGTGGCCGCCCGCGACGGTGGCCTCGACGAACTCAAGCGCCGCCGAGACGCGGCCCGTGCCGAGGGCCGGCTCTACGGCATCGGCTACACCGCAGCGGTCGAGCCCAGTGTCTCGAATATGGGCTACATCACCACGGTCCTGACGCCCGAGGAGCGGGCCAAGGCCGGCCCGAAGAACGGCGCGCAGGCCACCGCCTCGATCACCATCGATCCGGTCGGCAGTGTCACCGTGCAGGTCGCCTCGACCCCGCAGGGCCAGGGTCACCGCACCGTGCTCGCGCAGGTCGTGGCCGACGCGCTCGGTCTTGAGATGAGCCTGGTCCGCGTCGTGACCGAGCTCGACACGGCCAAGGATGCCTGGTCGATCGCCTCCGGCAATTATTCGAGCCGGTTCGCTGCCGCCGTAGCCGGTGCCGCGCAACTCGCCGCCGTCAAGCTGCGGGGCCGGCTGGCGCGGATCGCGGCGGCCCAGCTCAACGTCGTGGCCGACGATCTCGTCTTCGCCGAGGGGCGCGTGACGTCGCGGCACAATCCGGACGTCTCGCTGCCCTTCGCCCGCGTCGCCGCGACGAGCCACTGGTCGCCGGGCCTCGTGCCGGAGGATGTCGAGGGCGGCATCCGCGAGACCGTGTTCTGGACGCCTCCGGAGCTGACCGCGCCCGACGAGGCGGACGGTATCAACTCCTCGCTCTGCCACGGCTTCATCTTCGATTTCTGTGGCGTCGAGATCGATCCGGTCACCGGCAAGCTCGGCATCGACCGCTACGTCACGATGCACGATTGCGGGCGCATCCTTCACCCAGGCATGGTCGAGGGGCAGGTGCGCGGCGGCTTCGCCCAGGCGCTCGGCGCGGCCGTCTACGAGGAGCTGTCCTACGGGCAGGACGGCGCCTTCCTCTCCGGTACGCTGGCCGACTACCTGCTGCCGACGGCGACCGAGGTGCCGGAGCTGACGGTGCTCCATGTCGAGAGCCCCTCCCCCTTCACGCCGCTCGGCGCCAAGGGCGTCGGCGAAGGCAACTGCATGTCGACGCCGGTCTGCCTCGCCAACGCGGTGGCGGATGCCCTCGGGATCGAGGCGATCGACCTGCCTCTGACGCCCGCCAAGATCGCGGCCCTCGCCGCCGCCGGCGACGAGCCGGCCCCTCCCCCGGGCCACGACAAACCGAAGGCGTCGACCAAGCCGGGCGACCGCACCATGCGCGGCGAAGGCAAAGCCGAGGTCGCCGCCCCGCCGGAAAAGGTCTGGGCGATGCTGCTCGATCCGGACGTGCTCGCCTCCGTCATCCCCGGCGCGCATGGTGTGAAGAAGCTCTCGGACACGCATTTCAAGGCCGATGTGACGCTGGGCGTGGGGCCGGTGAAGGGCCGCTACAAGGCCGATGTCGAACTGACCGACCTCGATGCGCCGCGGGCCGCGACCCTGTCGGGCACGGTGACGGGCGGCCTCGGCAATGGCGGCGGCAACGGCCGCATCACCCTGGAGCCCATCGAGGGGGGCGGCACGCGGATCGGCTACACCTACGAAGCCCATGTCGGCGGCAAGGCCGCCGCGGTGGGCGGGCGCCTGCTCGACGGCGCCTCGCGCGTCATCATCGGCGGCTTCTTCTCGGCGCTTGCCCGCAAGGCCGGCGGGGGCCGGGGCGGGCCGGGCTTCCTGAAACGAATCTTCGCGATGCTGGGGATCGGCCGATGAAGCCCGCTCCCTTCGACTACATCCGCGCCGAGAGCCTCGACGAGGCCCTGGCCGCCTTGAAGCAGTACGGCTCCGACGCGCGGATCATGGCTGGCGGCCAGTCGCTGCTGCCGATGCTGAACATGCGCCTCGCCAAGCCCGCGGTGGTGGTCGACGTGATGCGGATCGCCGCACTCGCGAGCCCTGCAGTCGAGAAAGGCAGCCTCGTTGCCCCCGCCGGGATGCGGCAGGCGGCGATGCTGGCGCGTCCCGGCCTCGCCGCCGAGGTTCCGCTGCTCTCGCTGGCGCTGCCCTGGGTCGGCCACGTCCAGACGCGGGCCCGCGGCACGCTCTGCGGCTCGGTCGCCCATGCCGATCCGAGCGCCGAGATCCCGCTCTGCCTCGTCGCGCTGAAAGGGTCGGTCCGGCTGCGCTCGGCCAAGCGCAAGCGCAGCGTAGCGGCGGAGGACTTCTTCGTCGGCATGATGCTGACCGACAAGGCCGACGACGAGATGATCGAGGCCATCGCCTTCCCGACCATCAGGCCCGGCACCGGCTACGCCTTCGCCGAGGTCGGTCGCCGCCACGGCGACTTCGCCATCGCCGCCTGCGCGGCGGTCGTCGAACAGGGCCGGATGCGGCTCGCCGTCGGCGGCGTCGGCGACCGGCCGCTCGCGCGCGATCTCGGCGCGCTCGACGGCTCCGCCCTCGACGACGCGCTCAACGCCTTCGCCTGGGAGCTCGGCGCGGGCGACGACGTCCACGCGACCGCGCGCTTCCGGCGCGACCTCGTGCGCAAGCTCGGCCGGCAGGTCCTGGAACAGGCCGCCGAGCGCGCCAATCGGAGGGACGCCGCATGAGCCGGCTCGACGCCAAGCGGCGCCACATCGTCTCCTTCACGCTGAACGGAGCCCCGGCCGAGGTCGAGGTCGAGCCGCGCATGCTGCTCACCGACGCCCTGCGCTACGGCCTCGGTTTCACCGGCACCCATGTCGGCTGCGAGCACGGCGTCTGCGGCGCCTGCACCATTTCCATCGACGGCGCGCCCGCCCGTGCCTGCCTGACCTTGGCCGTGGCCATCGAGGGCGCCGAGATCCGGACCGTCGAGGGTCTCGGGCCGGCGCCGGGCCGGCTCGGCGTGCTGCAGGCGGCGTTCCGGCGGCATCACGCCCTGCAATGCGGCTTCTGCACCGCCGGCATCCTGATGTCGCTGGACGCCCATCTCTTCCGTCATCCCGACCCGTCCCGCGAAGAGATCACCGAGGTGATCGGCGGTCACCTGTGCCGATGTACGGGCTATGCCCCGATCATCGCGGCCGCGCTGGAGGCGGCCGCGGAGATGCGAGGCGACACGCGAGGCACCGGCGAGGCAAAGACATCGAGGACCGACGGCCATGCTTGATCTCGGAGCCAGCTTCCTGGCGAGCGTGTCGCGGGACCCGAAGGCCATCGCCATCGTCGATGGCGAGCGGCGGCTGACCTATGCCGAATGGTTCGAGACCATTTCGGCTGCCGTTGCCGGCCTGGAGCAACTCGGGCTGAAATCCGGCGACCATTTGGTCACCGTGCTTCAAAACCGCTTCGAGGCGGCGACACTGCACTGGGCCTGCCAGTTCGTCGGGATCGTCATCACGCCGATCAACTGGCGGGCGAAGGCCGACGAGGTCGACTTCGCGGTCGAGAACTCGGAGGCCAGGGCGATCGTGTTCGAGCCCGTCTCCGCCGAGCACGCACGTGCCGCGACCTCCACGGCAGCCCTGCCGCGTGTCGCCGTCGGGATCGAACCGATGAGCGGCGAGACTGCCTTCGCCGACATCTTGGTGACGAATGCCACCCCGGCCAAGCCGCGCGCCAAAATCTCCGACACCTCGGTGATGCTCTACACCTCGGGCACGACGGCGAAGCCGAAGGGCGTGCCGCGCTCGCATCAGGCGGAGCGGGCGGCCGCGCTGGCCCACGTGGCGCAGAACCTCTACGCGCATCGCGAGCGTACGCTCGGCGTCATGCCACTCTATCACACGATGGGGGTGCGCTCGCTGCTCGCCATGTCGCTGATCGGAGGCACCTTCGTGTGCCTGCCGCGCTTCGATGTGGCCGGGGCGCTGAAGCTGATCGAGGCGGAGAAGGTCACCAACCTCTACCTCGTGCCGACGCTCTACCATGACGTCGTGCACCACCCAGATTTCGCGGAGACCGACGTCTCGTCGGTGCGCAAGCTCGGCTTTGCCGGTGCTCCGATGACGGACGGCCTGCTCAAGCGGCTCACCGAGGCTTTCCGGCCGGATCTCTTCGTCAATCACTACGGCTCGTCGGAGGTCTACACCTTCACGATCAACCAGGATGCCGCGACAAAGCCGGGCTCGGCCGGCCGGGCCGGTCTCAACACGATGGTGCGTGTCGCGCCGATCGGAAACGATACACCCGATGCGATGGCAAAGCCACGCGAAGAGGGCGAGATCGCCGTCATCGCCTCGGGCGACGAGGCCTTCTCCGGCTACTGGCGCCGTCCCGAATCCGACGCCAAGGCCTTCCGCAACGGCTGGTACTTCTCTGGCGATACCGGCTTCGTCGACGAGGATGGCGACCTCTTCGTCACCGGCCGCATCGACGACATGATCATCACCGGCGGCGAGAACGTCTCCCCGGTCGAGATCGAGAGCTGTTTGTCGCTTCATCCGGCCGTGTCCGAAGTCGCCATCGTCGGGCTGCCCGACGAGCGCTGGGGCCGCATCGTCGCGGCCTTCGTGAAGCGCGCGTCGTCCGTCGACGGGACGACTCTGGACGCCCATTGCCGCCAGTCCGGACTTCCCAGCCACAAGCTGCCGCGCCGCTACGTCTTCGTGTCCGAGCTGCCGAAATCGCCGGTCGGCAAGCTGCTGCGCCGACACCTCGTGGCGGGCGAGTTCGCCGCCGAGGGCGACGACGCGAAACCCGCCGCCTGACCCTTTCCGCCAAAGACCAAACCCAGCGAGTGCCCGATGACGACAGATCCCCGCCTCAGCAACCTCGACGGCTTTCGCGTCGAGATCGACCCGGCCCGTGAACGCGCCGACGTGATCCTCGCCCGGCCGCCGATGAACGTAATCGCGATGCCCCAGCGCGACGAGATCCGCCGCGTCTTCGAGGCGCTCGACGAGGACGACCGCGTGCGCGTGATCGTGCTGCGCGCCGAGGGCGAACACTTCTCCTCCGGCGGCTACATCAAGGGCTTCCTGGAGGCGTCGCCCGAGCACGTCTCGAAGCTCGCCTGGAATATCGCCGCGCCCGCACGCTGTTCGAAGCCGGTGATCGCGGCCAACCGCGGCTACACCTTCGGCGTCGGCTTCGAGATCTCGCTGGCCTGCGACTTCCGCATCGTGTCGGAGACCTGCCGCTACGCGCTGCCCGAGCAGAAGCTCGGCCAGATCCCCGGCTCCGGCGGCTCCGCCCGCCTGCAGAAGATCGTCGGCATCACGCGCACCAAGGACATCGTGATGCGCTCGAAGCGCATCCCCGGCCGCCAGGCCCTCGACTGGGGCATCGCCACGGAATGCGTGCCCGATGCCGATCTCGAGAAGACCGTGGACGCGCTCGTCGACGAGCTGCGCGCCTTCTCGCCGATCGCCCAGCGGACCGCAAAGAAGCTCCTCAACGACACCGAGGATTCGACGCTGGCCATCGCCATCGAGCTCGAAGGCCACTGCTACAGCCGCCTGCGCCAGTCGGACGATTTCCGCGAGGGCGTCGAGGCTTTCCACGAGAAGCGCGCGCCGAAGTTCAAGGGCTCTTGAGTATCACCGGATCAGGGAGGGTCGAGCACTGAAGATCGCAGCCGAACCATCGCCGGGAGGCGCCACGTCATCGGCCCCGACCGATCGTCAGCGCATGACGGCGGCGCTCGCCTCCCTGTTCGGCTGGGGGCTCGACCTCTTCGATCTCTTCATCCTGCTCTACGTCGCGCCTGTCGTCGGCGCGCTGTTCTTCCCCGGCGACAAGCCGATGCTGTCGCTGGCTGGCGCCTATGCCTCCTTCGCGGTCACGCTGCTGGTACGGCCGCTCGGCTCGGCCCTGTTCGGCTCCTATGCCGACCGCTTCGGCCGCAAGCGGGCGCTGACCATCGCGGTGGTCGGCGTCGGCGTCTCGACGGCGATCTTCGGCATCCTGCCGACGGTCGCGCAGATCGGGACGGCGGCGACCGTCGTGTTCCTGCTGTTTCGCGTAGTGCAGGGCATCTTCGTCGGCGGCGTGGTGGCGGCCTCGCACACCATCGGCACCGAATCCGTGCCCGAGCGCTGGCGCGGGCTGATCTCGGGCATGGTGGGCGGCGGTGGTTCGGCGATCGGCGGCCTGCTGGCCTCGCTCGTGTTCCTGGTCGTCTCGACGATCGCACCCGGTGAGGCCTTCGCCCAATGGGGCTGGCGGTTGATGTTCTTCTCGGGTCTGCTGACCTCGGTGGTCGGCCTCGTGATCTTCCGCAACCTCGAAGAATCGCCGATCTTCAAGAAGCTGCAGGCCGAGAAGGCGAACCAGAAGGCCGGAACTCCCGCGCAGGCCTCGCCGATCCGGACGTTGTTCTCGGCGGAGCGCCTGCCGACCTTCCTGCTGACGGTGCTGGTCTCCTTCGGCGGCGGCGCGGCCTACTACCTGACCTCGGGCTATCTGCCGACTTTCCTCAAGCTCGTGAACAACGTGCCGAACGCGACCGCCTCGATGATCCTGGTCGGAGCCAATATCGCGGCGGCTCTCGGAGCCTGCTCGGTGGGCGAACTCAGCCAGCGTATCGGGCGTCGCGCGAGCTTGCTGCTGATGGGTGCGGTTCGCCTCCTCGCCTTTCCCGCGCTCTACCTGATCATGGCTGGAACCGAGAACGTTTTGCTGATCGGCGCTTGCGCCTGCCTCCTCTCCTTCGTCGCCAATGCGAGCTACGCGCCCCTCCTGATCTTCCTCAACGAGACGTTCCCGACCGCACTCCGGGCGACCGGAACCGGGCTTTCGTGGAACATCGGTTTCGCCTTGGGTGGCATCCTGCCGGCCCTGGTCTCGCTCACCGCCGCCGGGCCGGCAGAGATCCCGATGACGCTTGCGATCTTTCTCACGGGGGTGACGCTCGCATTTCTGCTTGGTGCCTTCCTCAGCGCTGAGACGCGCGGCAACCTCGAACGCGCCGGGACCGGCTGATGGACATGCCCGACGACCCGCTCTGGCTGTTCTCCCTCGACCTCTACGGCCGACCGGGCGTCGCCGAAGCCTGCCTAACGCTGCAGGACGAGTCGGGCGTCGACGTAAACGTCGTGCTCTACCTGCTGTGGTGTGCGGCGACGAAGCGGCCTCTCGATGCCGGTGCGATCGCCGAGGCCGACCGGCGGGTCTCGTCTTGGCGGAGGGCCGTGGTCGAGCCGCTGCGCGCCGTGCGCCGCGCGATGAAGGGCCCGCTTCTTCCAGACTTCGAGACCGAAAGCCTGCGCAAAGACGTCAAGGCCGCCGAACTTAGGGCCGAACGGTTCGTCCAAGCCGCTCTGTTCGCCGACGCGCCTCCGGTGGGCGCTACGATCGACAGGGAGACCACCGCGCGCTGGGCGCTCGCGACCTACGGCGCGGCGCGCGAACGTCCATTGGCGGATGAGCCGGTCGCGCGCTTGCTCGAAGCCTTTCGCGGGCTTTGACCATCGGCCTCGTCGAACCGCCAGCGCCGCACGCGTCCGCTCTCGATCCCGAACAGGTCGAGCGTACGGCCGAGCGTGTGATCAATCATCTCATCGAGATCCTTCGGCCGCGCGTAGAAGGCGGGAACCGGCGGCGCGATGATCGCCCCGATCTCCGAGAGCGCGGTCATGGTCCGTAGATGGCCCGTATGCAGGGGCGTTTCCCGCACGAGCAGCACCAGCCGCCGGCGTTCCTTCAGCGTGACGTCGGCAGCCCGGGTAAGCAGGCCCGTCGTCGCCCCGCTCGCGATCTCGGCCATGCTACGCATCGAGCAGGGGGCGACGATCATGCCCTGGGTGCGGAACGAACCGGAGGAGATCGCCGCTGCGATGTCCGATTGCGCGTAGGTCCTCTGCGCAAGCGCGTGCACGTCGGCGACCTTGAGGTCGGTTTCGTGGGCGAGCGTGATCTCCGCCGAGCGCGACATCACGAGATAGGCCGGCACGCCGAGTTCGCGAAGGATCTCGAGCAGACGCACCCCGAAGACGACGCCGGAAGCGCCAGATATGCCGACGACGAGGGGAAGCGGGGCACTCATCGAGGCAGCTTATCCGACCCCCGTCGCCGTGGTCGAATAAGGCTGATTGATCGCCGGCATCAGGTGTCGCCCACGACGACGTCTCGCAACGCGGTTGCCGCGACGTCGATTTCTTCCTTCAGGATCTCCACCAGCTTGAGGGCGGCCGCCGACATCGGTCGTTGTGGGTGATGGACAACCACCAAGTGCCGGATGATCCGCGGCTTCACGATCCGGTAGGCCTTCAGAATGCCTGCCGCTAGGTGCTGTCGCACAGCAAGGCTCGGCAGGACCGTGAAGGCGTTCGACTGGGCGATGTAGTCGGCGATGGCCGGTGGGAGATCATGCTCGATGCGCGGAGCGAGTGCGATATCCTCTGCCGCAAGCCGGCGATCGATCTCCACGCGAAGGCCGTGCCTCTTGGAAGGCAATACCAAGTCGAGCTGCGGCAAGTCGCGGGTCTGCACCGGAATCTCGATGGGCAGCACGGTGTCGCGGCCGCCGACCACCACCATCTCCTCTTCGAGGAGAGGCTCCATGACGAGACTGATCTTCTTCGGTGGACGGTTGATGACCGCGAGGTCCAGCGCGCCCGAGCTCACGCCCTCGATGAAGATGCTGGAATACCCGTCGGCCAGCGAGAGTTCCACGTCGGGATAGGCCGAGGTGAACCGGGACAGGACGTTTGGCACCACACTCATCGAAAGGGACGAGAGGATGCCGACGGTGACTCGGCCCGAGACGGTCTTCGAGAGCCGGGCCATCGTCGTGCGGGCATCGGCGACGTCGCGCAGGATCGGCTGAACGAGGCGATAGAGTGTACCGCCCTCGGCCGTGGGTGCCATTTCCTTTGGTAGGCGATCAAACAGGCGTAACCCGAGCTCCTGTTCGAGCTTGGCGATCTGCATGCTGAGCGCCGGCTGGACCACGTGCATGCGCTTGGCCGCACGGGTCACACTGCGCTCTTCGAATAGCGCCACGAAATACGAGATCTGGCGAAGATCCATTCGCTGAGGCCTCCCTTCCCTATCTACAGCCGGAAAGGGCCGGACCGGCACCCACGACGACCTTCAGCTAGGCTGATTGTCCACATCACCATTCATGACTTCTGCGACTACGGCCAGAGGCCTACCAAAGGGACGCGGCAAGGCGTCCAACCAGGGGCGCCAGCGAGGTGAGGATGATCCCCATGGGCGACGTTCGGCCGGTTCGATCCCTTCGGGAATGGCTCGATCGTCTCGCCAGCGATGGGCGGCTCGGTATCGCACGGCCGGGCATCGGGTTGAGGCACGAGGCGGCCGCGATCGCGAACCGCATGGATGGCCGCAGGGCCACCCTTTTCCCGCAGCCGGGTGGCCACCCGGGCGTGGTCGTGTCGGGCCTCGTCTCCAGCCGCTCGTGGATGGCCGAAGCCTTCGGTGTCACCGAGGACCGGCTGATCGCGCATTACCAGAGATCCGCCGCCGAGCCTCTGCCTTGGCGCGAGCGCGAGACGGGGCCGGCCCAGGAGGTCGTGCACTGCGAGGGGATCGACGTGCTCGAACTGTTCCCCGTGCCGACGATGAACGAGCACGATAGCGGCCCTTACATCTCCGCTGGCCTGATGATCTCGCGTGATCCGGAGAGCGGCGTGCAGAACGTCGCAATCCTCCGCTGCCAGGTGAGCGGCCCGGATCGCATCGGCGTTCTGGTCCTGCCGCGTCATACTGACAACTTCTTCCGAAAGGCGGAGGCTTCCGGGACAGGGCTTGAGGTCGCGCTCGTTATCGGCGTGGATCCTGCCTGCCTGCTGGCGAGCCAGGCGATCGTGCCGCTCGGCCGGGACGAGCTCGAGATCGCAGGCGCGCTCAGCGGGGCGCCACTCGACGTCCTCAAGTGCGTTTCGAACGACGTGCGAGTGCCGGCTGAAGCCGAGATCGTCATCGAAGGCCGGCTGCTGCCGACGGTGCGCGAACCGGAAGGACCGTTCGGGGAGTTCCCGCAGTACTACGGCGAGCGGGCAGATCGGCACGTGATGCAGGTCGACGCCGTCACGCACCGGACGAACCCGATCTTCCACATGATCGTCGGTGGCGGCCTGGAGCATCTCCTGCTCGGCGCGATCCCGCGTGAGGCGACGATCCTGGCGACGTTGCAGCGCAGCTTTCCGGGCGTCGAGGACGTGCATCTCTCGCTCGGCGGCGTCGGGCGTTACCACCTCTACGTCAAGCTGCGGAAGACGCAGGACGGCGAGGGTAAGAACGTGCTGCTCGGTGCCTTCGCGGCGCATTACGACATCAAGCACGCGGTCGTTGTGGATACCGATGTCGACATCCATGACCCGCAGGAGGTCGAGTGGGCCGTGGCAACGCGCTTCCAGGCCGACCGCGACCTCGTCATCATCCACAATGCGCAAAGCTCGAAGCTCGATCCCTCGACGGATAAGGGCGTAGGCGCGAAGATGGGGCTCGATGCCACCATTCCGCTGGCAGCGCCCGAAATGAAATTCAAGCGCATTCGCGTGCCCGGGGAGGCCGAGGTCGACCTCAATGCCGTCATCTCGAGCGGTGTGGCTTGGCGCGAGGTTCACGGCGCTTGACGGGGTACGTGGCGCGCGCACGGATCGCGATATGCCGGAAGTATCGGCCGCCTTTCTGGAACTCGGCACAGTCAGACTTGAGCTGCTACGTGCCGGTCCCGGTCCGCAGGCCGGTCCGACGCTAATCTACCTCCACGAGGGCCTCGGCTCGGCCCAAGACTGGACCGGGCTGATGCTGCGGCTCGTGACAGAGACGGGTCTAGGTGCCGTTGCCTATACGAGGCAGGGCTACGGTGCATCGAGCCCAGTGGAGCGGCCAAGACCGCTCGACTATCTCGAGCGCGAGGCACGTGACGTCCTTCCGGCGATCCTGGACGCTCTCAGCATCCATCGCTGTGTTCTCATCGGCCATTCGGACGGTGCAACGATCGCCACGCTCGCCGCAGCAACCGGCGATCCACGGATTCATGGTGCTGTGCTGATCGCCCCGCATGTCTTTGCCGAAGACGTCACCCTGGCGGGAATCGAGCAAGCGAAGGCAGCATTCGAAAGGGGTGGGCTTCGTCGAGCCCTCGCTCGGCGTCACGACGATGTCGAAGGAGCGTTTTACGGCTGGTGCGATGCGTGGCTAGCGCCGTTACGCCGAGACTGGAGCATCGTGCCGGCGCTGTGCGGTGTGACGGTGCCCATCGCAATTATCCAAGGCGACAAGGACCCCTACGGATCATCGCGGCAAGCAGAGCTGATTGCTCAATACAGTCATGGTCCGGTAGGTATCACAAATATTTCCGATGTCGGCCATTTTCCCCATCGGGATAAGCCAGAAATTATCGAGCAAGAAATTATGAATCTGATTCGGATTTAAGAGGCATCTCTAAAGATTTCTATTTCACCAGCATGTCGAGGCCTGAGGCGCGTTGGCGGCGGAGCGCGAGCATTGCGCAACCGACTTCAGAGATTGCGTGCCACGGTCGAATGTGAGCTCCCGAAAATTCATGAAAGCTGGTCGAACGCCCGCAACGCGCGCGAAGCGGCCATACCGCAAGGGAAGCGAACTTTGGAGCCGCAACGGCTTTCGACCCGCTTCCGCCGCCGAGTGGTCCTCGAAAGCGGTCTCCTTTTTTCTTGCTAGTCTGGCTGATCGGCGTCTGTCTCGTTCAATCAGGCGCGTCCGCGACCGCCCTCCCTTTGTCAGCTGCCGCGTAGGTCGTGAACCTCAGGGAAGAAGAATTCGCGCCAGTCCGTCGGCTTCTGCTTGATGTAGCCGGCTCGCGAGAAGAATTGTGCGGCAGGCAATAGGTTCGCGGGGGCCGCCGAGAACACCATCTCGGGTCGTCCGATGAGATCTGCCAACTCGTCGACCGAGATCTTTTCCTTGTTGACCGCGAGATAGCTTTCGGCGGCCCGGTGCTTGTCCTGCCCGACCAGCGCGATCGCCTCGTGGATCGCGGCGACGAAGGCGGCAGTCAGCTTCGGGTTGGCGTCGTGGAAGGTCGTGGTGCTGTACACGCAACCATTCGTGATCGGGCCGCCCATGACGTCCACCGAGTCGAGCACCGTGTGCACGCCCGGCATCGCGAGTTCCTGCTCCTGGAACGGCGGCAGCGAGAAATGCGCCGTGACGCTGCCCTTGTTCTGCAGGGCGATCATTGCGTCGGGATGGCCCATCGCAACCGTCATCGCATTGAAACGCTCGAGGGCGCCCAGGCCGAAGGCCTTCTCCACCGCGATGCCGAGAACAGTGGGCTGAGTTCCGACCCGGATCGTCGGCGTGGCGATCCGGTCCGTATCCGTGAAGTCCGTCAGCGAGTGAACCTTCGGATTGTTGCTCATGAGCTTCATCGGCAAGGCGCCGGTGCAGACGACACCCTTCACCCGCCCGGATGTCTTGCCCCAGAGGATCAGCATGTTCGGGCCGCCGCTGATCACCATGTCGACGCCGCCCGAGAGCAGCGCATCGTTGCTTGCGCCGCCGCTCGTCAGCCGTGTCCAGCTGACCTTGACGTCGGGAAGCCCTGCAGCTTTGGCCTGCTTTTCGACGAGGCCAAGATGCTCGGCAACCGTGGCCGGCAGGTAGGACAGCCCCGGCTGCTTGGCGATCCGCAGCTCAGATGCCTCCGCGCGGGCCGGACTCGCTCCAAGAAGTCCGGACCCGATAGCCGCTACCGATGCCCCCGTTCGTAGAAGCCTGCGACGGGTCCAGCTCGGGTCGGCGTCGATACGGGTCTGGATCCTGTCCATGATGCGCCGGTACTCCTAGGCGGGATCAACCCCTCGGGGCGATCCGCGGATAAGCTAATGCAGGGACGATCATTCGACTACGCACAATACTGCTAGCGGAAGCAGTCCGGCGAACGAAACCCAGGGCTCGCAATCTCAGCAATCTATG
This sequence comes from Methylobacterium sp. C25, assembly GCF_021352225.1. Taxonomy (GTDB): domain Bacteria; phylum Pseudomonadota; class Alphaproteobacteria; order Rhizobiales; family Beijerinckiaceae; genus Methylobacterium. The sequence continues at coordinate 33,434 of NZ_JAAUVI010000019.1, forward strand.
AGTCTCCACGAGCGTCGCCTCGCCGTTCGTCCGTCGTAGCGCCGAGCGAGGCGAGAGCCACGAGCATCGCATCGCGCTCGCGCGTGCAATCCGCGATCGAGCGTTCGCCGAGAGCGTCGAGCACTCCTTGCACGATCCTCGCCTTGAGATCCGTGTCGAGGACCGGCGTCCCGAGGTCGGCCCAGCGCTTCACATGGCCCGGCAACAGATGGTCGAGGAAGTGGCCGATGCCGTCCGGACCTCCAGCGAGATGGTAGGTCAGGTACGGGCCCATGATGGCCCAGCGCAGACCGGGACCGTAGCGTACCGCGTCGTCGATATCGGCGACGCTCGCGCCGCCTTCTTGCAAGATGAACAACGCCTCGCGCCAAAGGGCGGAGGTCAGCCGGTTGGCGATGTGACCTCGCATCTCGCGGCGCATGACGATCGGGTGCCGCCCGAGGCGCCGGTACAGGGTGGTCGCACGCTCGACGGCCCAATCGGCACCGCCCAGGATCTCCACGAGAGGGACGAGGTGCGGTGGGTTGAAGGGATGGGCGACGATGTGCCGGTCCGGATGCTCGCATTCTGCCGTGATTGCGCTTCGCAGTTGCGAGGACGTGCTCGTCGCGATGATACCGTCGGCGGGAGTCAGCCGGTCGATTGCGGCGAGCAGGGTCCGCTTCGCATCCTCGGCATCGGGCCCGTTCTCCTGGACGAACTGTGCCGTGCCGACAGCATCCCCGAGTTCGGAGCACCACCGCAACGCGGCCGTGTCGGCAGGCACAGGACGGCCGATGGACGTGGTCGCGGCGGCGATGAAGTTACGCAGGGACGCTTCCCGCCCCGGCACCGGATCATAAGCCTGGACATCCAACCCGTGCGCGAGAAACAGGCTTGCCCAACTCATCCCGATGGTGCCGCAGCCGACGACGGCAACTCGATTGATGTCCGACATTCCCGCTGCCCCCTCCCCGTGAAATTCCTTTGAATTCATTTGGCCGACCGGTCGGCTACATCGGGGCGCGGGAAGAACAGATCATCCGGGCCGGAGGGACGAGCCTTCAACTGCCCCGTGCGGTGGAGAAAGTCGGAATAGCGGTCGATATGCTTTGGGGTGGTCGTGTACTCGACCTGGGGATCCTTCAAGATCCGGACGATCTGCTCGACCGTCAGCTTCTCCTTGGAATCGCGAAGATAGATTTCGGCGGCCCGGTGGGGATCGCGATTGATGAGATCGACGGCGCGCTGGAAGGCCGTGACGAAGACCGTGTACAGGCGCGGGTTGCCCTCGACGAATTTCCGCGTTGCCCAAAGTACCTCGAAGGTCGCGTTCCCCAAGAGGTCGTGCGAGTTCAGGATCGAGTGGATCCGGGAATCTTCGAGTTCCTGGTAGTTGTAGGGCGGAGAGGCGAAGTGGAGATCGATCTCGCCCTGGCCCGAGAGCAGCATCGACATCGCCAGCGGGTGAGAAAGACTGACGCCGAGGTTGTCGAGACGGCCGAATTCCTTTGGGCCGAATGCTTTCTCGGCCGCCATCTGAAGCATGATTGCTTGGATCGAAACCCGTGCTGCGGGCATCGCGATCTTGTTGCGGTCCGTGAGGTCCGCGATGCTTTTCAGGTTCGGATCACGCGTATTGAGGTTGATCGGCATCGCACACATCGCGGCGACGCCTCTAACGTCGGCGTTGCCGCGGGTGCGCGACCACATGATCAGGAACGGTGGGACACCTCCGGAACCGATGTCGATCGCCCCGGACAGTAGCGCGCCGTTCATGTCGCTACCGCCGGCCATCTGGATGTAACTGGTTTTCAGGTCACCGAGCCCAGCCTCGCGCGCAGCGACGTCGACAAGCTTCTCCTTGTCCATGATCACGAGGGGCAGAAAGAGCAGGCCGAACTGGTAGGCGATCCGCAACTCGCCTTGTTCGGCGCGCGCGCGAGGCGCTGGCCCGCAGATCAGGAGCAGGGCTGCAAGACCGATTGCTAACCGTCGCACGATAGACCTCCGCGGCACGTCACATCATGGTCCGCCCGCCATTCACGTCGATCGTCGCGCCTGTGACGTAGGCTGCATCCGGCGAGGCGAGGAAGAGGATGGCGCCGGCGATGTCGCGCGCACCTCCAAAGCGGCGCAGGGGAATCGCCTCAGCGAGGGCTTCGCGATCCGCCCGTCGCGCGAGCTTGTCAGCGACGCGTCCAGTCAGGGTCACGCCGGGGGCGACGGCATTGACGCTGATCCCGAACGGCCCGACCTCATGGGCGAGGTTGCGCGTGAAGCCGAGTACGGCAGACTTGGCGCTGGCATAGGGCAGGTTTGAGACCTCGCTCTTGCTGCGGCCGGCCTGCGACGAGAGGTTGATGATCCGGCCCGACCCGCGCCGCTTCATGTGTGGGATCACCGCTCGCGTGCAGAGGAAGGCACTCGTGAGGTTGAGCCGCAGCGTAGCGTCCCAGTCGGCGAGAGACAGGTCCTCGATCGGAGTGGGGTCGGGCCCTTTGCCCGCGTTGTTCACGAGGATGTCGATCCCGCCCAGGGAATCGATCGCCTCCTCGACCCCGCGCGCCACATCCGCCTCGGACGTGACGTCGACGCGCGAATAGACGAACCGGTCACCCGAGGCCGCGACGGCGGCGCGCATTTCGGCAACGCTGACCGAGCCCGGCGCCTCGATATCGAAGGCACAAACCCGGGCTCCCTCTGCAAGGAACATCTCAACGGTCGTACGCCCGATACCCTTGGCGCCGCCCGTCACGATCGCCGTCGACCCGTTCAAGCGTCCCGTCATCGTCAGATCCAATCCGCTTGACGGCACATGCGCCACCTCGACGTCCCGGACGAAGGGATAGGGTCGGTGACCGGCAAGGCGAGTTGGTCCGCGCCGTCCGTTGTGGCTCTCGCCGACCGAGTGACAACGCTTCGAGAAGCGCCGGCAATATGGTTCCTCTTCATCGCAAAAATATCAAATACCGAAATGAATCATCTTGCAATCCGAAATCTGACAAGGCCATGATCGGCGCAATCGGCCGCAACGCGCCACAGCTTCGGGCGTCGGTCAGGTGGTCTGCATCGGCCCGGCCGATGCTGTGAGCCATTCGAGGAACAGCCCGTGACCGATCCCGTCATCATCACCGTGGCGATCACGGGTGCGATCCCGAGGAAGGCGGACTCGCCCGCGGTGCCGGTGCGCCCGTCGGAGCAGATCGAGGCGATCCACGAGGCCTACGAGGCAGGCGCCGCGGTCGCGCACATCCATGTCCGCAACCCCGACGAGAGCCCTAGCTCCGATCCTGAGCTCTTCCGGGAAGTCCAGGAAGGAGTGCGCCGGCACTGCCCCGACATGATCGTCCAGCACTCCACGGGCGGACGGGGGCGCAGCCAGGCGGAGCGTGGGCGCTGCATCGCGTTGAGGCCGGACATGGCCTCGCTCTCGACAGGCTCGGTCAACTTTCCCAACCAGATCTACGAGAATCCGCCGCAACTCGTTGAGGATCTCGCCCGCTCCATGCTGGAGCACGACGTCAAGCCGGAGATTGAGGTCTTCGATGCGGCGATGCTCTACAGCGCAAAGGCGTTGCTCGATCGCGGCCTGCTCAGGGCGCCCGTGCATGTCCAGTTCGTGATGGGCGTGCCGAACGCCCTGCCCCCGCGGCGGCGCCTGCTCGAGTTCCTGGTCTCGGAACTGCGCGAGATCATGCCGGATGCGACTTGGGCCGGCGCCGGTATCGGCCGCGCGCAGCTCGACATGAACGAATGGTGCCTGGATCTCGGCGGCCACTGCAGGACCGGACTTGAAGACAACCTGCGCTTCGACCGCACCCGGCTCGCTCGCAGCAATGCGGAGCTCGTGTCCCGTGTGGCGGACATGGCGGAAAGTCGCGGACGGCCCGTGGCGAGGGCGGCGGAGGCACGGCGGCTCTTGTCGCTCCACGCGAACTGACATCCGCGGCGATCGTCGGCGCCGGGCGGCGCTGCCGGTCAGCGGGCGTCTGCCCCCTCCCCCGGACCCGTCACAGATCCACTCGGGAAGAAGAGTTCCGCCTCGCTGGAAGCCTTCGCTGAAACGAGCCCTGCCCGGTTCATGTATTCCAGATACGACAGCATCCGTTTTGGACGAGTGGTCCACTCGTTCTGGGGCGACTTGAGGATCTCTGCCGCCTCTGCAGGACTCAGCTTCACGTTCTCAGCCTTTATCCAGATCGCCACAGCCTTAGCCGGATCGTCACGGATCAGCTTCAGGCTGTCTCCCAAAGCGGCAACGAACGCTGCCGTCACCTTTGGATTGGCTGATACGAACTTGCTCGAGGCCCAGACGAGATTGAAGGTGTGCGGGCCGCCCAGAACGTCGAAGCTATCGACGATTTTGTGCGCTCGCGGATCCTTCATCTCCTCCTCCTGAAACGGGGGAGAGCCGAAGTGGGCCGTAATCTCTGATTTCCCGCCGAGCATGGCGATCTGGGCATCGGGATGGCCCATCGAAACGGTCAGCGAATCGAACTTGCTCGCTTCCTTTTCCCCGAACATCTTCGCCGCCGCCATCTGCAGCGTGATGGCCTGAATCGAGGTCTTCGCGGTCGGCAGCGCGATCTTGTCGCCGGGGCCGAGATCCTTGAGCGACTTCACGTTCGGATTTACGGAAACGAGCCAGAGCGGCATCGCATTCAAGGCGGCGACGCCCTTGACCTTCAGGTTGGTGGTCGTTCGCCCCCAGATCGTCAGAAACGGCCCGACGCCGCCCGAAGCGAAGTCCAGATTCCCCGCGAGCAATGCCTCGTTCATGCCCGAACCGCCGGTAAAGCGCAGCCATTCGGTCTTCACGTCGAGGCCCTGCTCCTTGGCGCGCGTCTCCAGCAGATTCAGCTCCTGCATCAGGGTCAAAGGCAGATACGAGATGCCGAATTGCCGGGCGAGCCGCACGGTCGCGACCTCGGCCGATGCCGCCGTGACGCTCGCCAAGAGAACCACAATCGCGCCGATCGATCCGATCAGGTGTCTCGGTTTCATTCGCATCCACCCCAAGGCGATCTTCAGTTCTGGTTTTCGTGGGGAGACCGTCAGGTCAGCATGCCCCATTCGCCGATGGTCTTGCGTTCGATGGTCTGAAAGATGAGGTTCTCGACGACGAGGCCGATGAGGATGACGGTCAGGAGGCCGGCGAACACGTTCGGAATGTCGAGCATGTTCTTGTTTTCGTAGATGAACCATCCCAGTCCCCCTGACCCCGAGCTGACGCCGAAGACGAGCTCGGCGGCGATCAGGGTTCGCCATGCGAACGCCCAGCCGACCTTGAGACCGGTCAGAATGCTCGGAAAGGCTGCCGGGATCAGAATTTTCCGGATCAGACTCGCACCCGTGAGGCCGTAGTTCCGGCCAACCATCTTCAGGGTTCGGCTGACGGACAGAAATCCCGAATGGGTGTTGAGAGCGATGGCCCAGGTGACGGAGTGGACCAGGACGAAGACGAGGCTGCCATTTCCGAGTCCGAACCAGATCAGAGCAAGCGGCAGAAGCGCGATCGCCGGGAGCGGGTTGAACATCGAGGTCAGGGTCTCGAGGAGATCCGTTCCGATGCGCGACGCTATGGCGATGCCCGTAAGAATCGTCGCCAGAACGACGCCGACCGCGTAGCCCATGAGCAGGACCTTGAGCGATCCCCAGATCCGTGCCGGCAGGGTGCCGTCGGCCATCCCCTTCAGGAAGGCCGAAACGGTGGCCGAGAAGGTCGGAAACAGCAGGTCGTTGTCGAGGTAGCGGCCGTAGATCTCCCAGGCCACCGCCAGAACCGCGAGAATTGCGAGTTTCCGAAGCCAGGCTTGATTGTATAGGCGCTCGGCGAATGAGAGCGGCTTCTCGACGACGGTCGTGGGCTGGCCGACTGGATCTTGCCGTATGAACTCGGGCCTGGCGGGATTCTGTCTCGTCGTGTCGAGAGGCGCGGAATGGAGACGGTGCACGACGCTAGACATTCTCGCCCTCCTCGATCTGCTCAGCGAAGAGCATGTGTTGAATACGGCCTTCCAACTCCATCGCTTCGCTCGGCGACGTTGCGGTGTTGAGCTCCGCCTTCACTTCTCCGGGATGGGGAGAGAGCAGAAGAATGCGCGAGCCGATCTTGATGGCCTCGGGAATCGAGTGGGTGACGAAGAGGACCGTGAAGCGCGTACCCTCCCAAAGGCTCAGCAACTCGTCCTGCATTCGGCGCCGGGTCAGGGCATCGAGGGCCGCAAACGGCTCGTCCATCAACAGGATGTCCGGTTCCATCGCCATGCCCCTGGCTATGGCGACGCGCTGCTTCATTCCGCCCGACAGCATGTGGGGATAGCTGTCGGCGAACTTCGTGAGATTGACCTTGTCGATGTAGTGGCGTGCGCGCTCCTCGGCCTCGCGGCCCGTGAGGCGTCCGGAGGCTTCGAGGGCGAAGACGACGTTCTGCCTCACCGTCTTCCAGGGCAGGAGTTGGTCGAACTCTTGGAACACCATCATGCGGTCGGGACCTGGATCGGTTACCAGACGCCCACGCAATCGGATCTGACCTTCGGTCGGGGCCATGTAGCCGCCGACCGCCTTGAGGAGGGTCGATTTTCCACAGCCCGATGGACCCAGAAGAACGAAGCGGTCGCTCGGCCAGACCTTGAAATCGACCCGATAGGTCGCGGTGACCAGGTGCTGTGGCGTCTTATACTGGAGCGTCACGCCGTCGACCTCCAGCAATGGTGTGTCCAGGCCCACGTTTCCCTCCGTGCGATAATTTTTTTATTCGCGCTTTTGTGTTGTTTTTTATTTTGATTTTATGATTGTCTGTCGCTCATATTTCTGTTTGGCGTTGGCTTTGTTGTAAGGTCTATTTTCATCGCGCGCGGCAATGCTGGATTTTTTCGCGATGTTCTTTTGCTACCCGAGGTCGTGATGCTTTGCCTCGATACCTCCAATCGCTTCGCTTCTATTTGAGCATACTCATAGCTGCAGGATAACACTCATTTGTATCTTGAAATAATTCAACTAAAATATCCAGAGATTGAAAATTTCTCAAGTTGGCGTTCAAGGCCTTTCAAGCTGATCCGAGCCGTCTCGAGCCTGGAGACTCCTACTCTCGCTCGTCAAAGTGATCGTCTTCGAGCTCTCGGAGGGACATCCTTGCTGCCGATCGATGGCTCGATGGTTCGTCTCCAGGTCTCGACGAGAAATTTCCGGCCCCGTCCGTCTTCCGCCTGAACGGCGCGGTTTCAGGGCTGATGATCAGTTGCCGGCTTTATCGTGCAAGAACGAAAAAAAGACATCCTTCCAGTTCTTCGGAGCGCGCGAAATGAGACGGGTTCGCTCCATGAACTCGTAATACTTCGCCATCGCCTGAGGCGTGGTCGTGAAATTCACTTGCGGGTCGTTCAAGATCTGCTCGATTAGCGCAGAATCACTCGGGTCTTTCGCAAGCCTAAGATAGCTGGCCGCGGCGGCCTTCTTGTCGGCCCGGATGATACCGATGGCCTCTTCCAGCGCCGCCATGAAGGCTTCGGTGAGCTTGGGATTGGCGTTCACGAATTTCGACGATGCCCATACGACGTTGAAGGTCGACGGCATCCCAAGAACGTCGAACGAATTCAGGATGGTTCGGATACCCGGCTTGCGGGCTTCGAGCTCCTGGATCGGGGGAGCCGTGAAGTGAGCGCTGATCTCCTGACCTGAGAAGAGCGCAGCCATCCCGTCCGGATGTGAGAGCGTGACCGTCAGTTTGTCCAGATCGTGCCGGTGAGCTTCTCCGAGCTCCTGCTCCGCCGCCATCTGAAGGAAGAAGGCCTGCACCGACACTTTGACGGCCGGGAGAGCGATCTTGTCGGTGTCTTTGAAATCCTTCAGGGATTTGATGGCTGGGTTGTTGGTGTTCATCAGAAGCGGCATCGAGTTCATGGCGGCTACGCCTTTGACCTCGAGCCCCGTTCCGGCTGTTTTCGACCAGAGCAGGATCATCGGAGGCACGCCGCCTGCCGCGAACTGGATGGCGTTCGACAGAAGGGCGTCGTTCATGGCTGCCCCGCCCGCGAGCGTGACGTAGCCGACATTGAGACGGCCGAGACCTCTCGCGTCCGCCTGCTTCTGCAGGAGCTCCCGCTCCTCCATGATCATCAGGGGCAGGTGGCCGAGACTCGGTTGGCGCGCGATTCGAACGTCGGTCGCCTCGGCCTTGACGCGACCGGGGGGCGAAAGAAGTGCGGCCGCCCCGGCGATCAGTTGGCGTCTCTGCATCGTCTCCTCCACATGGTCTTCGCCGCTCAGATGGCCGTCTCGATCGTTACGTCGGCCGTCGGATCGCGGGTGCCGGAACGCCTTCGATCAACACGTTGATGCAGGTGGGTTTGCCGCTCGCATGGGCGGCTTCGAGCGCAGCCGGGAGTTCGCCGGGCGACGTTACCCGAATGCCGACACCCCCGAGCGCCTCGGCAACCTGTTCGTACCGTGAGGGAAGGAGTTCACAGTTGTTGGCGCGATCGATCCCGTAGGAACGTAACTGGATCTGATACTCGGCATTCCAGCGGGCGTCGTTTCCAATGACGACGATGATTGGCAGGTCGTAGCGGACGGCCGTGTCCAACTCCGCCATGTGGAATCCAAACGTGCCATCGCCGAGGATCGCGATCACCGGGCCTGTCGGGTTGAGACAGCGCGTGGCGATGGCGAATGGGATCGAGGCCCCGATCGTGCCTGAAACGCCATTCACGAGGCGCCGCTCACCCTTGACGATCGCCTGCGGCCACTGACCGATCTCGCCGCCGTCGCAGATGAGCGTTCCGCCTGGATGCTTGCCCAGGAAATCCCGAACGGCCCGGCAAAGCTGCACCGGGTGCACGCGATCCGGACTTTCGGCGTCGTTCCACTCTGGCGGCTCGTAGGACAGCGCCGCGCCCACACGCCGATACCACTCGCCATGCCCGGAGCCGTCCGAGACCTCGGACGAGCCGAGCGCCTCCAGGACGGCGGAAGGATCGGCGATGCCGGAGGCGAGAAGTCGATCGCCCTTGCTTCGCGCCGCTCTCGCGACGAGTTCCGGATCCGGATCGATGACGACGAACTTGCAATCGCCCGAAATTGCCGGCGCCTCACCGAACTTCAGCGTGAAGTCCAAAGGCTTGCCGATCAGAACGAGAAGGTCGGCATCCTCCAGGATCTCCGCGAAACTTCCGAGCGACGGATCGTTCGTCCCCCTCGGGCTTTCCATCGCCACGATCGGGACACCGATGCGTCGTGCGAGCGCGTCCGACTTGGACCGCCGCTCGTCGCCGCACATGGCCGGTCCGACCAGGATCAGCGGTCTTTCGTGGTCCGCCACGATCCGCGCCACGCGATCGATCAGGTCGGATGCTGGGGCCACCGCGACCGGCGTGACGGCATCCGGAAGACGGATGCTCCGCTCATCGACAGATTCCTCCAGGAGATCGACCGGGAGGGCGAGGTGCACGGGACCGGGCCTTCCTTCCAGAGCGATCCTCATGGCGGTCGCGAGGTCAGTGCCAAGGGTCGCGACGGACGACGCCGTCCATGAGGCCTTCGTCATGGGCCGCGCGATATCGGCCTGTGCCAGTTCCTGGAAAGCGCCCCTCCCCGACTCCTTCAAACCGGCATGCCCCGATAGCAGGAGGACCGGCGACTCTGCCGCCAGAGCCGTGAACAGGGCCGCGGCGCCGTTCGACATGCCCTGGCCGCCCGTGACAAGCGCGACACCGACCTCACCGGTCAGCCGTCCCCACGCATCCGCCATGTGCACGCACGCTGCTTCCTGACGGACGTGGACGAGCTGGATCTTCGTAGCGAGCAAGGCGTCGAAGATCGGCATGATGTGGTTGCCGGACAGCGTGAAGATCCGGGTCACGCCGAGCCGTTCGAGCGCCTTCGCGACGATATCCGCACCGCGCAATCGATCCATGTGGTGGTCTCCCTTTTCGCGCTACGGTCGTTGAAACGTGGCTGGCCGAACTCGGCCGAGCGCACCGATCATGGCGCCTCCGGCGCCGCGTCAGTGAGCCAAACCCGGAAGAGCGAGCACGGTCGTCGTCAGTCCCAGCACGGCGAGCAGCGCGAGCACGACGGAGCGAAATATTTTCTGGTTGATGCGCGAGAAGAGCGCCAATCCGAGCAGGACGCTGACCAGGACGACGGGGATGCCCACCTTCAGGTCGTCGACGAGTTCCGGGGGGAAGGGATCGTAGAGCGCGAGAATGGCGAGGGACCAGATCTGCATCACCAGCGTGAAGCTCTGGTAGACGGCCCGCTGGATCCGCGGCTCCCAGTCCCGGACCATGCTCCAGGCGGTCGGCAGGGCACCCGACAGGCCGGCGATGCCCCCGAGGATGCCGCCGACGAAGCCGACCGCGCCGTCGACCCACAGGCCTCTGACCTTCACGTGGAAATCCGGACGCAGGCAGGCCAGGAAGCTGGCATAGGCGATGAGAAACACCCCGATCGCGATCTTGATCGCGGTCGGACGCAACTCGTGCAGGAGGACGATCCCGATCGGTGCGCCGAGGAAGCCGGGGAGGATCATGGCAAGGGCCGTCGGCCAGGGCGGCGCCGTCTTCAGGCGGACGATGGCGATGACGTTCGAGAGGATGCTGCAGATCAGCACGAGGGCCGCGGCTTCGATCGGCGGCTTGATCGTGAGCAGGATGCCGGACGCGATCAGCGAGAACGCGAAGCCCGTCAGCCCGGAGATGAAGCCGGCCCCACCGAGGCAGGCTGCTACAACGAGCGTCTCGATCACGGCCCGCCTCCTTCGGCGCACGTGATCCGGTCGCGCCGCCCGTTGCTGGCATTCACGGCCGTGTTGGGGAAATCCCGGAACCGTGGCCCGATCCGGACGTCGACGACCCTCAATGCGCATCTCCCATCGGCGTGACGTCGGTTACAGGCCGGAGAACGCCATCGCGGCTCCCAGTCTGCCGTGCTGGGCTCGTCAGATCACTTCGTCCGTTTTGTCGTCGGTCTCGCCGTAGCGGCGCAGCGTGGCGGGCTTGGTGCCCTCGTAGAGCCGCGCCAGTCCGGGAGCGATCTTCTCGTTCTCGCGCTCGAACAGGGACGCACCGTCGAGGTCGCTCTCGACGATGAACGGCCCGAAATGTTCGACGTCGAGCACCCAGACCGCCTGGGCGAGGCCGAGCTCTTTGCGCCAGTAGACGCCCGGCACGTCCTTGATGCCGCGGCCGAGCAGCGCGCCGGTGCCGTAGCCGACGGTCGTCAGGTAGATCGCCTTGTTGGGCACGAAGACGTTCCGATAGATCTCGGAGGTCATCCCGCCCTTACCGATGATGATATTGCAGCCTGAGAGCTTGAACCAGCCATCCAGCCACTTCGCGAAGCGGAACGAGGCGGTGGCCGTTACCGCGCCGACGTTGAAGCGACCGTCCGGTTCGATCGAGGCGGCGGGCGAGCAGTGGAAGTTCGCCGTGCCGAGATCGACATTGGCGGCGGGCATCCCGGCGCCTTCCTCGATGGCCCGCTTGTAGACGCCCTCGCGCGCCGTGAAGAGCCGGCCGGTCAGGTAGACGACCGTGCCGATCTTGAGCTTGCGAAGCGCCTCGACGGAGGCGGGCAGCGTCAGCTCGACGGTTTTGATGGTGCTGGCCATGCCCCTCACTCCGTGGCCATCGGGACGGGCGTGTGCCACTCGACCGTGGCGCGGCGCGAGTAGTCGGTGAACCAGTCCGGGTCGGTGCGGTACTCGACCCTGCCGTCGCCATGGATGCGCGCCGTCGCCCTCCGCGAAGACAGGCAGAACATGTGCACGCTCATCGGCATGCCGCCGGTGTGGCAGTAACCGACCTCGATGTTGCAATCGACGACCATCGACGAGCCCATGAAGCCCATGGCGCCCATGCCGATCGAGTTGCCGAGTTCCTTGAACTCGTCTTCGAGCTCCGCGATCTTCGGGTCCGGGTTGCGGCTGCCGACCGTGCGCAGGCAGGAAGCCTGCTTTCCGAGCACCATGCAGGCGTCCTTCGAACCGCCCAGGCCCACCCCGACGATGGCAGGCTGGCAGGCGAGCCCGCGCTTGCCGAAGGCGACGAGCGTGTCGAGGAAGAAGCGTCGGATGCCCTGCATGCCGTCGCCGGGAAACAGCATCCGGTAGTCGGAGCCGAACAGGCCCCCCTTGTGGACGGTCGTCAGGTCGATCCAGTCCGCATCCGGGTGGAAGGCGTAGTCGATCTCCGGCGCGTTGATGCCGACATTGTTGTCGTGGTCGGTCCGCCAGAGCGGATGGACCCGGTTCGGACGAAGCGGAATGGACTGCGTGGCATTCGCGGTCGCGCGCCTCAGGGCGCTCTCGACGCCGATGGGACCGCTCTCAGGCCGGGCGTCGTTGCCGTATTTCACGTACCAGCGCGGCACGCCCGTATCGCCGCACATCGCACGCCGATCTTCCTTCGCCGCCTCGTAGTTCTCCAGCATCGCCTGGATCACGAACGAAGAAAGGTCGCCCTTCTCCGTATCGGCGCAACGCCGGAGGCCACCGAGATAGTCTTCGGGAATCTCGATGGCAGCCTTCTCCATCAGAGTTTCGGCCGTCTTCTCGATCGTTGCGAGAGGGATCATGGCTGTCTCGACGAATATCGATCTGGAGATGGAGTGCCCGCTATTCCGCGGCGACGGCCTGCACGAGCAGCGACTCGCCCGGCCGAACCCTGGTGAACTGGACGGGCTCGTCGGTGATCGTCAGGTCCGAGCCCGTCTGTCTCACGACAGTGAAGGTCGAGGTTTCGAGATCGCCGGGTTCGGGGAAGTCCGACCTGAAATGAGCACCACGGGAGTTCGTCCGCCGGGCCGCCGCGAGCGCGATGACGCGGCTGGTCTCGACGAGAGACCGGAGGTTCAACCAGTCGTGCCAAGTCAGGTTGAAGGCACGGTCGCCATCCGGGACGCCGATCTCCATCAACTCGGCCTCGATCGCGTCCAGGCCTGCGAGCCCACGGGCAAGCCCGGCGGCGTCGCGCACCACACCGACATCGTCCCACATCAGGTCCATCAACCGTTCGCGCAGGCGATTGACGTCCCCGGGCTTGCGGCCGAACGGATAGGTGCAGCGCTCGGCTTCATGGGCGATCGCGGCTTCGTCAGGAGGCCGATGGCCGCCATTGGCGGCGATCCATGCCGGCATGACGTCGCCCGCGATCCCGCCGAACACCGTCGAGTTGGCGACTCCGTTGCCACCGAGGCGGTTGGCACCGTGCATGCCGCTCGCATCCTCGCCCGCAACGAAGAGCCCCGGCATATCCGTGGACGTGTCGGGAAGGCAGATCAGGCCGCCCATGAAATAGTGGGCCGTCGGAACCACCTCGACGAGGCCGCCGGCGAGATCGAAACCGCAATCGCGGCAGCGATCGACCATGCCCTTGAACTTCTTGGCCACGTCGTCGGGGCCGAGATGGCTCATGCGGATGTAGACCCCCCCGTTGGGTGAGGTCCGGCCCGCTTTCATCTCGGCATAGATCGAACGGCTGACCACGTCGCGGGTCGCGCGTTCCAGTTTCGGATCGTAGTCGCCCATGAACCGGCGCTCGGCACCGTCGAGGAGATGACCGCCGGCACCGCGCAGGCCCTCCTCGAGGACCGTGCCCGTCATGCGCGTGTCAGGGCCTGCGAGAAGGCCGGTGGGATGGAACTGGACCATCTCCATGTCGCGCAGCGGCAGGCCGGCGCGCAAAGCCATGGCCAGCCCGTCCATGCTCTTGTCGCCGGACGGCGTGTGATAGCGGTACATCGTCGGGCCGCCGCCGGTCGCCATCAGGACGGCCCGCGCCTGCACGAAGCGGAGCTTGCCGGTCCGGATGTCGATCATCAGGATACCGGACAGCGCCTTCCCGCTGGTGTCCGGGATCATCGCGATCGCCCGATGCTCCTCGAGCTTCCGGATCGAGCGGCGCTTCCACACCTGCTCCATCAGCCGGTTGATGATCTCGATGCCCGTCAGGTCGCCCTTGTGGACGGTGCGGTCGAACGTCTGGCCGGCGAAGGCCTTGCCATGGAGCGAACCGTCGGCGTTCCGATCGAAGAAGCAGCCGACTTCGTTCTCGAGTTCCCGGACCCGCTCGGGCGCTGTCGAGACCAGTGTCCAGGCCAAGTCCTGGTCGGGCAACCATTTGCCGCCCTCGATCGTGTCCATGAAGTGGCGCTCGATCGAGTCGCCATTGTGCAGGGCGACGTTGTAGCCGCCCTGGACCATCCGGGTGCAGCCGCATTTGCCGAGCAGCCCCTTGGTGGCGATGGTGACGGTCAGCGACGGGTCGCGGTCGTGCGCGTGCAGGGCGGCGAACAAACCTGCCCCACCTGAACCCAGGACCAGGATATCGGTCTCGATGCGTTCGATCGTCATCGTCGACCTCACAGAACCTGGATCAGGAATGCGAATGCGAGCATCGCCGCAGCGCCACCGGCCGCCGTCGCCACCCGAAACTGGTTCACGCGCCAGTCGAAGTTCTCGACGAACAGGACGCGCAATCCTCCCAGGAAATGGACGCCGAGCAGAAAGACGAGACCGCCTTCGGCCAGCTTGATCAGCGGGATGTCGGTCCAGCGCAGGAAGGAATCGAGCCTGGCCGCACCTTGAAGCGACAGACCGAGCGCCAGGAAGTGAAGCGGGAGGAAGAGTGCGAGGCCGATGCCGGAGACCCGGTGGACCATGGCGGCGATCCAGAGCGCATTCCGGCGATAGGGGCGCGGAGGTGCGCTCATGCGAACACCACGGCGAAGACGGCCCTGGCGCCGAGCAGGATCAGGAGGATGCCCAGTCCGGACGACAGAAACGCCGCAGCCCGGTCCCGGACGGGAAGCCATTCGACGAGGATGTTCCGGATGCCGATCGAAGCGTGGATGGCTGCTGCGACGACGAATGTTCCATAGAACATCGCCCAGGCGATGCTGCCGCGGGTACGGCCGAGGATGTCGTGCGCCGTCAGACCCTGGCGCGTCGCGTAGAACATGACGGCCAGATGGATGAGCACCAAGGGTGCCATCAGCGCGGCAGTCCCGCGCTGCCAGATGTAGAGCCTCACGTTCATGGCTTCAGCTCACCCTTGAGATAAGCTTTCGTCGCCAGCCGCTTCAGGAGCGAGATCGAACCCGTCGGGTTGAGGCTCTGAGGACAGTATTCTTGGCAAGATTGATGGGTGTGGCAGGCATGGCATCCGCCATTGGCCGCGACAGCGGCGAGTCGCGGCTTCTGAGCGCTGTCGCGAAGGTCGTTCATCAGCGTCCACGCCCTGTTGAGGGCGGCCGGTCCGAGATAGTCGTCGTTCCAACGCACCGTGTCGCAGCCGGCGTAACAGACGCCGCAATTGATGCATTCGATGCCCGCGTCGGCCGCGATGCGTTGCGGCTCGTTGGGGCGTATCGGTTCAACCGGCTCGGCCCGCGACTTCGACGGCTCGAACACGCCGCCGGCCTTCTGCCACTTATCGAAGAAGGGCTGCATGTCCGCGGCAAGATCTTTGATGACCGGCAGGTTCGAAAGCGGCGCGATCTGGAGCTTTCCGTCCTTCGCAACCTTGGAGACGTGTGTGCGGCAGGTCCATCTCGGACGACCGTTCACTGTCATGCCGCATGAGCCGCACATTCCGACGCGGCACGCGAAACGATAACTCAGTGTCGGGTCGATGTGCCGCTGAACATGCGTGACGACATCAAGAACTGTCTGGTTCTGACGATTGGGGACGGAATATGTTTCGAAGTTTCCGTCCTGGCCGCCGCGCCAGATAGACACCGTCAGGGAGGCATTATCCGCCTGCGGCATCCTCGATATCCTCCCGCGTATGGCTTTCTTGAGAATTTTTCTAACATCGACGTTGATTTATAACAATCGAATTTCCCTCAAGATTATCTTCGACAATTTTGAAGATACGCGGCAGCTCGCCTTGCCTGGGCAGGCCTCGATGGAGCTGCGCACGCGGCGTCGCCCCGGCACGAACAGAGAGCCGTTCTCAGCTTCCGTGTACGGAACGCGGCGGCGGGATCGATGGCGGGAGCAATTGCCCGGATCGTCGATGACGCAGGGTCTTCGACCGCGTTTTCAGGTCGGGTCGCCACCGTTGCCGGCTCGCTTCGGCCGCCGCGTCGCGACGCGATCGATCCGTCCCGAGCCGGGAGCCGCTTCGCGTTTCAGGACGTCCAGAAGGACGTCGACCAGCGCCGCTTTCGCGTGCTCCTCCATTTGGACGACACCAACGATCCTCTGCGTCGTCGGCCCTGAGAACCGAACGGTCCGCACGGGCAAATCGCTCGCGTCGTCCGTCGAACGCTGAGGAACGACCGACACGCCCAATCCGTGATGGACCATGGTTCGGATCGCCTCCAGCGTGTCGAGCACCATCGCCTCGCGGACCTGGATCTTTCGTCGTTTCAGGAAGTCGTCGATCAGTTGCCCGACCCACGCGTGTCGCGAGTAGCGGATGAACGGGTATGCCGTCAGCAGGTCTTCCGCCTTCTTCGCCGGAGCATCGAGCGGAGTGATCAGGACCAGCGGTTCCTGAGAAAACGGCGACCAGCGAAGGCCAGCGTTCGAAAGCTTGAAATCGCTCACGACCGCCGCATCCATCGCGCCCTTCTGGACGCGGCCGACCAAGTCTTTCGACAGGCCCATGGCCAGTTCGACGTGAAGCGCTGGGTAGCGCTCCCGGAGAGCCTTGAGCGCCTTCGGCATGACGCCGGTCATCACGCTCGGCACGACGCCGAGCCTGAGATGTCCCTCGACCGTCGTGTCGTTGATCACCTGAAACAGGCGGTCGTAGGCAGCGACCGCCTCAATGGCGTGCGGCAGCAAGGCCCGCCCGACCGACGTCAAGGTAGGGGGACGGTTCGAACGATCGAAGAGCGCCACCCGGAACTCGTCTTCCAGCACCTTCATCTGGACCGTGATCGCCGACTGCGTTCGCCCGACGGTCTTGGCGGCCGCTGCGAAGGATCCGCCCTCGGCGACGGCAACGAAAGTGCGAAGTTCCCGAAGTGACAATCTGCCGACTCTTCTTC
The DNA here is from genome assembly GCF_021352225.1 of Methylobacterium sp. C25. Lineage (GTDB taxonomy): Bacteria > Pseudomonadota > Alphaproteobacteria > Rhizobiales > Beijerinckiaceae > Methylobacterium. The sequence continues at coordinate 50,417 of NZ_JAAUVI010000019.1, forward strand.
TTGAGCGCCGTTCAAGAAATCATACGGGTAGGTGCCAATCGGCTCAATTCCGCCGTCGCCACGTTCATCGGATACGTGTTCGGTCAAGCCGGCCCGTGGCCCAAAGCCCTCGGGCTGCGAATGGTTCTCCGGATGCGAACCGGAGCCGGTCTGAACAACCGGCTCCCGTCATCGTCCTCAAGGCGTGTTCGGACGTGCTCGCGCGCCCATCCCTCGACCTCGGCCGACCCTATTTCATGGTCGGCATGACGAACTCGGCGCCTGCGCGAATGCCGGTCGGCCAGCGGGTCGTGATGGTCTTCAGGCGGGTATAGAACCGGACGCCCTCCGGCCCGTGCATGTGGTGATCGCCGAACAATGAGGCTTTCCAGCCGCCGAACGAATGGAAGGCCATCGGCACCGGGATCGGCACATTGATCCCGACCATGCCCACCTGGATCTCATGAGCGAATTCCCGAGCCGCATCGCCGTCGCGGGTGAAGATCGCGGTGCCGTTGCCGAACTCGTGCTCGTTGATCAGCTTGGCGGCCGTCGCGTAGTCGGGGGCTCGGGTGATCCCGAGGACGGGTCCGAAGATCTCCTCTTTGTAGATCCGCATGTCCGGCGTGACGTGATCGAACAACGTGCCGCCGAGAAAGTAGCCGCCTTCGTAGCCCTGGAGCTTGAGGTCGCGACCGTCGACCAGCAGTTGGGCCCCTTCGGCAACGCCCTGATCGATATAGCCGCGCACCTTCTCGTAGTGCTGCCTCGTCACCAGCGGTCCCATTTCCGACTCGGGATCGGTTCCAGGGCCGACCTTGAGGGCATTGATCTTCGGGACGAGCTTCCCGATCAGAGCATCTGCGGCCTTCTCGCCCACCGGCACGGCGACCGAGATCGCCATACAACGCTCGCCCGCCGAGCCGAAAGCCGCGCCCATCAGAGCATCGACCGCCTGATCCATGTCGGCATCGGGCATGACGATCATGTGGTTCTTGGCACCGCCCAAGGCCTGCGCGCGCTTCCCGTTCGCGGTAGCGGTGGCGTAGATGTACTTCGCGATCGGAGTGGAGCCGACGAAGCTCACGCCGGCGATGTCGGAATGGTGAAGCAGGGCGTCGACCGCCTCCTTGTCGCCCTGGACCACGGAGAACACGCCGTCCGGAAGACCCGCCTCCTTCAGCCACTCAGCCATCAGGATCGACGGGCTTGGATCACGCTCCGACGGCTTCAGGACGAAGCAGTTCCCGCAAGCCAGTGCGACGGGGAACATCCACATCGGCACCATGACGGGAAAGTTGAACGGCGTGATGCCGGCGACGACGCCGAGGGGCTGCCGCAGCGCATGGCTGTCCACCTGCGTCCCGACGTTTTCGGAAAACTCACCCTTGAGGAGTTGAGGGATGCCGACGGCGAACTCGACGATTTCCAGTCCGCGCTGAACCTCGCCCTTCGCATCCGAGTGCACCTTGCCATGCTCGGCCGTGATCAGGGCCGCCAGCTCGTCGATGCGCTCTTCGCAGATACCGAGGAACTTGTTGAGGATCCGCGCGCGGCGTAGCGCAGGCGTACGGGACCACTTCGGGAACGCTGCAACGGCAGATGCGACCGCACGATCGACGTCAGCGGTGCTCGCGAGTGCGACGACACCCGTCTGTTCGCCACTTGCCGGATTGAAGACCGGCGAAGTCCGGCCGCTTCGGCCGCCTGCGCGGCCGCCGTCGATGTAGTGGCCGATCTCGGTGGGCATGGCGCTTCCTCTCATTCGGGCGGCAGCGACGCACCTGCCCATTTATGTCGAGCCTTTTTTGGACTACGAAAAATATGTTTCAATAGCTGATGCCGCTCAACCGTTGTGCGCAAATCAATGCCCTTGAACTGGGACCATCTCCAGATTTTCCTCGCCGTCGCGCGCCATGGGCAAATGCTCGAGGCCGGGCGAAGGCTGGGCCTCAACCACGCGACGGTCGCGCGCCGTCTCGACAGTCTGGAGGAGGAGATCGGCACGACGCTGTTCCATCGCCGGCCGAACGGCTCCGCTCTCACCGAAGCCGGAGAGCGCCTCATGCCCGTCGCGGAGCGCATCGAGGCGGAGGTCATCGCCGCGACCTCGCAGATGCATCTCGGCGACGTCGAGCCGGCCGGCACCGTCAGGATCGGTGCTCCCGACGCGCTCGGAAACCTCTTCTTGTCACGCGAACTCGGCCAGCTGGCCATCCGCTATCCCGATCTGGTCGTCGAGCTCGTGCCGTTGCCGCGGACGTTTTCGCTGTCGCGGCGGGAAGCCGAGCTCGCCATCGCTCTCGACCGTCCGACCCACGGCCGCATGACCCTCGCGAAGCTGACCGACTACAGCCTGGGGCTCTATGCGGCGCGGTCCTACCTCGAACGCGAGGGAATGCCCGAGACGCCGTCCGATCTATCGCGGCATGCGGGCGTGACGGGCGTCGACGATTACACTTACGCGTCCGCGCTCGATTACGCCGCTTTCCTGGAGGATCGAACACGGCGCGTGTTCAGGTGCGCCAGCGCGATCGGACAGCTCGAAGCAGTGAGAGGCGGAGCAGGCATCGGTATCCTGCACGATTTCGCGGTGGCCGATTGCCAAGAGCTCGTCCGTGTCTTGCCGGACACCCAATTCCAGAGAACCTACTGGCTAATGTCCCATCCCGACAGCCACGACGCGCGGCGCGTTGCGGTCTGCCGGGAGTTCATCGTTCGTCGGTTTCGCGACGAACGGCACCGGTTCCTGCCAGGGCAATCATGATTGCCGATCAGGCGGCGCGCTCCGCCTGATCGGCTCATGCCCGCTTTTGAGATCGAAAGAATAGAGCTTGAACGGCATGGACTGGCGTGAAGCGGAGTGCCGAGAGAACACAAAGGGACCGCTTGCAGCGGCGCGATCTCAAAAGATACAACGGAGTCGCCCAAATAAAGTGCTCGTAGCTCTATTTTGAAATACAGGTAATCTGGCGCACCAATCAGAATAAAACTGCGAACACCTATGTCATTGAGATTACTAGATAAGTGTCTATGGAAAGTCCACGCGATCCCGTATCTCGGAGGTTGGACGGCAGCTGGCCGGCTGCGTTCAAGGGCTTGCGCCGGCCGGATGTAGCTAGGCTGCTTCCAGGCGACAATTGAGCGAAGCGGACGTTCGGCATAAATTGGCCCGAAGCAGCCGAAGGCAGTAGGTACAGAACGTCGGATTTGAGCCACTACTGGCTCCGCTTCAAAGGGAATGGTGCGACGTTGCTGCTTACGGCGTTGTTCTCTTCTGCGGCCGATCCCCTGCGATTGAACTCGTGCAGGTAGGTTAGGAAATGATCGCGCCCTTTGAGTTTCTGATGCCTGCGCCAGCAGACTCCCAACAGGGCCTCCGGCGGCGGGTCGGCTAGAACAAAGTTGAGCGGGCGATAGACGACACCGGCCATCTGCAACTTTTCGACCCATTCGGGAACGAGAGCCAAGCCCATGCCGGCTGAAACCATGCTGATGATGGTCTGCTTCTCCGTCGCTTCCTGCACGACGTTCGGTTGAACGCCGACCTCGTCGAAGTAGCGCATCACGAGATTGTATGTGCATGGCCTCGCCCGGCTCCTGTAACGAGCGCGCGCCGGCCTCCGAGATGTTGGGACGGCGTTACAGGGAGATCGGGATAACTCATCCTATGGTCCACGCTGCACCTCGACCTGTCCGAACCGTTCGGGCTCGGACAGGCTTGAGGTCAGAGGGTCACTCGGCGGCTGTCGCATAAGGCACGTTCTTGCCGCCGTATCGGCGAACCCGGATGTTCGCCTGTTCGGCGTGGCCGACGAAGCCTTCGAGCATGCAGAGACGGGAGCAGTACTCGCCGACCAGGGCCGAGGCCTCGTCTGTCAGGACACGTTGATAGGTGCAGGTTTTGAGGAACTTCCCAACCCACAGGCCCCCTGTGTGTGTTTCGGCGTGCAACTTTGGCTCTGACTCACTCTCGCTGATGCTTATGGCGATAGGCCAATGAGCCGGGCTTGGAGGAGATCCATTTTGCCGCGGCCGTACATCTGGCGCTTCACGAGC
>NZ_JAAUVI010000002.1 GCF_021352225.1 Methylobacterium sp. C25
GGAGCTCAAAGACGGCAAGCTGGTCGCCTACCCGGACGACGAATGGAACTCCTGGCGCAACGCGAAGAAGGACGAGGTCGACCCCAAGAACCACTTCGTCTGCGTGCAGAGCGTCGTCGCCGATGGCCAGGATCGGCTCTGGGTCGTCGACGCGGCCGCGCCGGCGATGGGGGCCGTCGTCAAGGATGGCGCCAAGCTCGTCGGCATCGACCTGAAGACCAACACGGTCGTGAAGACCATTCCCTTCGACACCAGCACCGTGATGCAGGCATCGTATATCAACGACGTACGCATCTCGCCCGACGGCAAGACGGCGTTTCTGACCGATTCCGGTGCCGAGGGCGCATTGATCGTCGTCGACATCGACAGCGGCTCGGCCAAACGCGTCCTGTCCGGCCATCCCACGACTATTCCGGACAAGTCGGTGACCGTGACCTACGACGGCAAGCCGCTGCGTCGTCCGGACGGTCGCGGCGTCGAATTCTCTGCCGATGGCATCGCTCTCTCTCCCGACGGCAAGACGCTGTACTGGCAGGCCATCAAGGGCAAGACGCTCTACGGCATCCCCACCGATGCCCTGACCGGCTGGGCGACGGCGTCGTTCGTCCCCGAGTTGCTAAGCGATAGGACGCTCGGATCCAAGATCGTCACAGTCGGTGAGAACGGGCCGGCCGACGGCCTCTTAGTCTCGAAGAAGGACGGACGCATGTATGTGTCCTCACCGCAGGACAACGCGGTGAAGGTGCGTGATCTTTCCGGGACGAATTCCGGACTGACCACCCTGGTCCAGGATCCGCAACTACGCTGGCCGGACACGTTCTCTGAAGGGCCGGACGGCACGATCTACGTGACCACGTCGCACATTCAGGACTCGGCCGACTACAAGCCGGGCGCGCCCATCACCCTTCCGACCGAACTCTGGGCGATCAAGCCCGGCCAGGATTAGCTCCCCGGGCCACGGGCTCGCGGTAACGGAAGGAAATCGATTAGGCGCCTGCAACACGCTCCGCCGCGTTGGCTGCCTTCTTTCGCGCTCGTTCCTCGGCCTCGTCAACGGCATCCATCGCGTCATCGAGACGCTCGGCCCTGCCGCGGGTCTCGCAGCGTTGGCGAAGTTCGTCGAGTTCTTCGTCGGTAAGGTGCTCGATGCCGATGTAGCGGTTCTGGGCCGCGCTAGCGCGGATCAACTCGTCGAGCTTGGCTTGAGCGGTGGCACCGTGGCGATTTTAGAGTTCTGCGACGATCTGCGTGCTGCGCTGCTCGGTAAGACCGGAGAGGGCAACTTCTCAAGGGTCTGAGCTCAGCCTGTCCTTAGCATCATTGTGGTTTCCTGAACCGACTGTCTGCTTCTTGCTGGCCAGATGCCAAAAGCAGTCGTTCTGCTTCCGGCCAAATACTGCCGGCCGCTTTGCGCCCATCTCGGCCATCTTGGGCTACCGATCTGATGCTCCAAAGCGGACATTGAGTTCCGCCGGCAGATAACTGGGTTGGGTGGTTTTCGGTCTGCCCTCGCGCACGTAGCCAGACGAAAACAATGATCCTTTGGGCCATTGAGCGATCGGATGCCTGACCCTCGCACCGTTTCAGTTGCAGCAGTATCCGCTTGTGCGACAGTAGCAGCCTGAGGCTGTTATCGCAATTTTGAAAGCGACGTTTCGGGGTTATTCCGTCGTCCTCTCCGGATTCTCCCTGATAGGTCTTGATCGCGACCTCTCATAATCTCATGGCCCATTGTTGGATGTCTGCCATGAAAACATTGAGACTGATGACGCACGCCGGCGTCGTCTACAGGCGCTGCATCTACAATGGAGGGCGAGATTTCCGCAGGGCTGGCCGGGGCATTTATGCCGGCGGCCGAGGCTTCCACGGAGGTGGTCGTGGCTTTTACGGAGGTGGCCCCCTCGCGCGAAAGGTCCGGCGCTCCACTTGCCTGACCCGATTGGGGACCTGAAGTAAATCTCGGAGGAACGATCGTGGCACGCGCCAAGACCATTGCGAACCACAGTTTGCCAGGAGGTCTAACGGCAAGCACGGCCCACTCGACCGCCTCGCCGCCGAAATCTGGCAAGCCGCTTCCGACGGTCCCGCGAACACCGGGCCTCTGGGGCCAGCGCCGAGCCTGAATGTGCGATGCGCGGGTATGACCTTCTTGCAGCGTTGCTTGCCGCGAGCCTCGCCACGTCGACAAGCGTAGCAGGTGCGATTCCGTCTCGGGCGCGCATCCATGTCGTCTACACGCCGCCGAAGTCACCGCCGTTCCGCTCAATCTACGACGCCATGCGTCAGCACCGTGTCCTGGAGCGTGTCGGGGCCATTGTCGGCCTTGTGCGTCTGCCGACCCGCCTGACCTACCGGCTGAAGGAATGCACGGGCGAACTCAACGCTTGGTACGCTCCCGAAAGCCAGAGCGTCACCGTCTGCTACGAGTTGATCGATAGCATCGTCAAAAGTGCTCCCCAGACGAAGTCGCCGGCGGGTGTAGCGCGCCAGGACGCCATTCGAGGACCGATCTTCCAGATCCTGCTCCACGAGAGCAGTCACGCCCTCTTCGACCTTCTCGAAGTGCCGATCCTTGGACGCGAGGAGGATGCCGCCGACCAAGTCGCCTCCCTTATCCTGCTACATCTCGGGCCGACCGACACCCGCATGGTGGTCAAGGGTGGCGGCTATTACTTCGCGACGGTGGCCAAGGACGAGGCCGCCGACAAGGGTGCCTTCGCGGACGTGCACGGCTTCTCCTGGCAGCGCTTCTACAACCTCGCCTGCCTCGCATATGGTTCCGACAGGAAACGCTACCGGACCATCGTGAACAACGGTTACCTGCCTAAGGAGCGCGCCGAGGGCTGCGAGGAGGAATATCAGCAGGTCGCGTTCGCCTTCCGGAAGCTCATCGGCCCCCATCTGCGCATGCGCCCGAGCGGCGGCGCGCGGCTGCGGCGCGCCCTCCGCTCCGCCTTCAGGTCATGAGGTGATTGCCAATCCGTGGCCTTAGCGTGAGCTGATCCCCGTTGAGATCGAAGTTAATTCAAAATGTCGGTGAACCGCGAGGCGGGATGCAACAGTTGGCTTCTGCGGCAACGATGGGCGGGTTGAGCGATGGCAGGGCTTGATTTTGAATAGATGCTGGAGTTTCAGCGGTCTCGCTTCGGAAGGCGATGACGCTATACTTAAGTGTCTCGCCGTCGGCCGCCGACCAATTGCCTTCCCGGCCAAACAGGGAGCTGGCCAAAGCCGTTGTGGAGCGCGCGAGCGGAGCGTCCTCTTTGGAGGCCTGTCGGGCAGCCTCCGGCATGCGGGACAGCCAAACCCGTAGCGCATCGTAAGTTGCGCACTCATCACCACTTGGTGCGATGTGACAAAGCTCCTTGTATGCCCAGATTTCCGACGCACGCCTTGCGTCGCGTGACCGGCGCACCGATGTCGCGATCGATTTTCTGGAGATCAGGAGAACGACAGCGAGCGCTCCCAGAACCAGGAGCGTGATAACCGCGAGCGTCGAAGCATTCAGGCGATCTTGCGCGGTCCGCGCCTTCGCCGCGGTCAAGCTCCCGGCCACTGCGACGTGCGTGCCGGCGAGCGTCTCGGTGCGGGCTTCGTGGCTGGCGAGATTCCACCAGGATTGTTTGAGCTCGGGAAGGTCGTAAGCTCCCGGTTTCTCAAAGACATACGTCACCGTGTCGATACGCGACCCCACGACCTCGCCGCGATTGATGCGGTCGAGGGAGCGCGGCGGGTCGACGTAGAGCCTGACGCCGCTCGGCGCTGCGAAGACGAGGTCGGCCATACCCATGGCGGGCATGCCGCTCGCCTCTCGTCGGATCGTCCGAACGAGCGCGTCGCCGATCTTGAGGTGGGCCTGTTTCGAATCCTGCGACCAGGCTTGCGTCACGGTGAGATTCGTCGTCGCGATGACGGGCTGCGACGTGTCGAGGCCCGGTGGGAGGGCGACGGCGACGTGCTGCACATCGCCTTTGGCTCCGCCGACGACGTCGCCCGAGGCGTCGAGGAGTGTCACGTCCGCACCAGGCACATCGATGACGCCGCCGCGGCGGGGAAAGACGACGAATTCGAAGCGCTGCCCGACATAGGCGCGGTCGTCGATGCGATCGCCGATGGTAACGCCCTGACTCTCGAGGCGGAGGATCTGCGCGCCGGGCGCGTCGCCGACGCCGATCCGCGGCGGCCGCGGCATCGCTTCGGGAAAAAGCACGTCGACGAGCAGGCGAACGGGTTGGCCGACGATGACGCCATTCTCGGGATCGAGCTTTGTCCGGACGACGACCTGCGGTGTCTCGGCCTGAACCCCGCTTGCTGTGGCAAGCGCAAGAAATACCAGCGCGAGCGCGATCGATGCCCAGGCCCGGCTCACGGTTTCACCTCCGGCTGATGCGATGGCTCCTGGCGCGAGGCCGATTGGAGCTGATAGGCGAACTTCACCCTGAGGAAATCGGCCGGCTTGGTCTGCACGCGCCTGAGCCACATCGCGCGAACGGCGTCGTCAGAGAGGGGCTTGCGCTCGCCTTCGACGGTCGTATCGGTGCCCCCCTTTTTTGTCTTGTCGAACACGATTTCGTCGGGCTTGGAATCCGTGTTGCCCGTCTCACCGCCCTGCTGCCTGACGCGCTCGGCCCGGATGCGCGCGAGTTCGCGGTTGGCAGTCGCGTCGGGCCAGTCCGGGCGCAGTTGCAGCGCGCGGTCGTAGCGCTTCACGGCATCTTCGTATTTGCCGAGCATGATCAACGCATTGCCCTGATCGAAGGCGCCCTCTGAGGTGTCGAGCCCGCCGAAGACCTGGGCGGCCAGCTTGAACTCGCCGGCGCGAAAAAGAGCCACGCCGCGCCGAAGCGGATCGCGAAAGGCCGCCGCCGCCTCCCCGGGCCTGTCGCGCTCCATCAGTGCTTGCCCGCGCTGATCGGCGGTGAGGAAGAGACTGCGCCAGCCGACCCGGCCGCCTGCGACGATCAAACCGAGCAGCACAGCCACCATCAGAACAACGGGGGCGACCCAGGGAGGAGCGACGCGCCGGCTCATGCCAGGACCCAGCCCCGACGGAACCACAGCAATGTGAGCAGAGCGAGAATCGGCGTGAGCCAATACCCCGCTTCGCGCCAATGCTGCCCTTCGCCGGCGACCTCCTCCGTGCGCGCCGCGCGGTCGAGGCGGCGCGCGATCGCGTCGATGTCGGACTGATCGACTGTCGTCGCAATGAGACGGCCGCGAATGGCCCGCGCCGCTTCGTCGAGCGTTTCGAGTGGCTGATCCGGCGGCAGAAGCGACAGCATCGTCACCGGGTGTGCGAGCTTGATCGTCTCGAGGGGGCCGAGTTCCTCGGCAGCCACGCCATCGGTCATCACGAGGATCGAGCCGACTTGGCCGCCGGCCGCGAGCACGCGGTCCGCGATGGCCAAAGCCTGGGCGAGATCATCGCCCTCCTTCGGCATGATCTCGGGCGCGAGCGCCTGCGCGAGATGGCCGATGACGCCGGTATCGGGCGTCGGCGGCAGCACCATATGTGCGGAGCCGGAATAGGCGATCAGTCCCGCCGACGCGCCCTCGCGGATCGCGAGCAAGTCCGAGAGCTTCTCCCGTGCACGGTCGAGTCTGGTCGGCGCCAGGTCGGGTTTCGTCATCGACGGCGACACCTTGAGCACGATGACGACGGGCGGCTTGGCATCTGCGAAGGGTGATGGCTCCCGCTGCCAGGCGGGGCCGGCGACGGCGATGCTTGCCAGCAGCCATGCGAACAGCAGCAGACCGTTCGGATTGACCCGGGCATACCCTGCCTGGCCGAGAAGCAGGTGCCGCAGCAACTCCGGATCGATCACGCCCTGCCATCGCGCCCCGCCATCGAGGAGACGCCGTGCCAGGAACCAGAAGGCTGCTGCCAGCACTAGCAGCAGCAGCCAGAGCGGCCGCTCGAAATGGAACGCTGCGAGGGCTCCGCTCATGGCGCGAGCCTCGGGATCGACAGCGGAGCGTTGCGGGCGGAGCCGGCATGCCAATGCGCAAGCAGGCGAGCAGCCTGCGCGACGAGCGAGAGCAGCAGCGCAGCCGCGAGCGGCACCCAATAGACGTCCCGCTTCGGGCGGAACGTCACGGTGTCGGTCCTTCGCGTCTCGATTGCGTTGAGGCGATCGTAGATCTGCGCGAGTTGCGCGCGGTCGAGCGCGCGATAGAAGCCGCCGCCCGTCGCGCTCGCGACCTTGGTCAGGGCGGCCTCGTCGAGCTTGTCCTCGCCGATCGTCGTCGGATCGCCGATCGCGACAGTGTGGATCACGATCCCCCTATCCTCCGCGACGGCTGCGGCCTCGGCCGGGGGCACCTTGCTTGCCGTGTCGTTGCCGTCTGTCAGCGCGATGATCGTCTTCGCCTGCACGGTGCTCTTGTCGAACAGGCCGATGCCGAGACCGATCGCGTCGCCGAAAGCCGTGCGCGGACCGGCCATCCCGACGACCGTACCGCGCAGGAGCTCCCTGCACAGATCGAGATCGGTCGTGAAGGGGACGAGGGCGAAAGGCGCATCGCCGAAAACGACAATGCCTGCCCGATCGCCCTTACGCTGCGCCAGGAACTCGTCGAGCACCTGCTTGACCGCCGTCAGCCTGTCGACGGTGCGGCCCGAGGCGTCGACGAAGTCGGCGGCGTCCATCGAGCTGGACAGATCGACGAGAAGGAGGAGGTCGCGGGTCGGCTGGTCGCGATGGAGCGGCGGCTCGATCCATTGCGGCCGCGTGAGCGCGGCGAGAACGAAACACCAGCTTACGATCAGCGTCGCCAGACCGAGCCAGCCTCGTGGCCGGACAACGCCACCTTGGCGTGGGCGTTGGCCGCTCAGGGCGACCAGCCGGTCGAAGAACGGCACGCGAAGACTCGCACGTCGATCGGAATGCGGCGGCAGCAGCCACCAGATCGCGAGCGGCAACGGGGCGAGCAGGACGAGCCACGGATAGGCGAAGGACAGCACGGTCAGGTCTCCCCCAACCGTTGAGGCGCCTGGTGCGTGCGGACCCAGAGTCTTGCCTGCGCGATCAACGCCGTCAGTTCGACGGCAGGGACATCGTGCTGGCGGCCGCACGCCTCGGACAGGAGCGTTTCAGCCCGGCTCGCCGTGGACCCTTTCATCCCGTTTCGTGCGAGAAACGCGGCCCAGGCCCGACCACTCAAGGCGGCCACGTCCGGCCTGGGATAGGCGACGAGCGCGGTGCGCTTCAGGATGGCCGAGACCTGTGCAACGACGGCTTGGTCGGCCTGCGACATCGTACCCGCGACGCCATCGAGCTCTTTCAACGCCGCACGGCGATACGCGTCGGCGCGATAGCGCCGGAGCGCTCGCCAAGCGAACACCGCCAGCATCGCCAGGAACCCGGCCGCCACGATCCACACGCCCGGCGCTGGCGGCCAGAACGGCACCGGCGGTGGAATCGCCAGATCCCGGAGGCGCGCCAGACTGCCGGGGTCTTCGGTCATCGCCGCCCACCTCCGACAGAGGCGAGTTGCGTCGCTGTGCGCTTGCCGATCAGTTCGCGCAATTGCTGGGCGACGTCTCGGTCCGTCGAAATCGGCAGCGTGGGAATGGCGCGCCTGCGGGACAGCGCGTTCAGGCGTTCCCGCCAGGCAGCGCGCTGCTGCGCATAGCGATCGCGCAAGCTGGCGGACGCGCAATCGACCTCGATCTGCGCATCGCCCCCGCTGAACACGGCAGCGCCGATGTCCGGCAACGCATGCTCGAGGGGATCGCTGATCGGAATCGCCAGGACATCGTTATGCGCCGTGAGACGCGTGACGAGGCGCGTGGTCTCTTCATTTTCGCCCGTCACGTCGGTGATCAGGCAGACGAGCCAGTCATGCGTCGCCGACCGGGCCGCGCGCGCGAGCGCCGCATTGAGTTGGTTGTCGGCATCGGCCGACGAGGCGGCAGCGGTGAGCGTCTGGTTCTGGCGGACGACTTCCGCGATGACGCGCACGGCCCCGGCATCACGCCCCTGCGGCCGAACCTCGACCATCTCCGTATCACCGAACACGATCGCCCCGACGCGGTCGCCGAGAGAAGTGACACGCCAGGCCGCGAGCGCCGCAACCTCCGCTGCCGCCACCGATTTCATCGCCCGGCGGCTGCCGAAGAACATCGAGCGACGCTGATCGACGAGCAGCAGAACCGGACGGTCACGCTCCTCCGAATAGACCCGGACGTGCGGGCTGCCGCGTCGCGCCGTGGCCAGCCAGTCGATGGTGCGGGTGTCGTCGCCTTCGAAGTAGTGGCGCAACTCCTCGAAATTGAGCCCGCGCCCGCGAAGGCGCGAGGCGTGCCGCCCTGCGAGCAGGCTGTGCACCGGCTGTCTCGGCAAGAAGCTGAAGCCCTTGGCGCGATGCTTGAGCCGCAACAGGTCGTCGAGTGCAACGAAGGCGCGCGCCACCGGCGCTGGTCCCGCTTCGGTTTCTCTCCGTGGTCTGAGCTGCGCCATCGCTCGCCCCGGGTCAGACAGCAACAGCGACTTGTCGGACGACCTCGTCGAGGACGTCGTCCGCAACGAGTCCATCGGCGCCAGCCTCGTAGCTCAGCGAGACGCGGTGCCTGAGGCAGTCATGGACGATGGCCTGCACATCCTCGGGCGTGGCGTAGTCGCGCCCCTGCAGCCAGGCATAGGTCCGCGCGCAGCGATCGAGGGCGAGCGAGCCGCGCGGGCTCGCCCCGATCGCGACCCAGCGTCCGAGCTTGTCGCCGAATTCCGCCGGCCGACGCGTCGCCGCGACGAGCGCGACCATGTAATTCTCGACCACGTCCTTGGTCAGCACGCGGTCGATCTCTGCGCGCGCGTCGAAGATCACCTGCTGGCCGATCTTGACGGGCTTCGGCGCCGAGGCCCCAGACGCCGCCTGCTCTGAGCGGACGAGATGGAGGACCTTCACCTCGTCAGCATCCGAGGGATAATCGATGCGGACATGCATCAGGAAGCGGTCCATCTGCGCCTCTGGCAGCGGGTAGGTACCTTCCTGCTCGATCGGGTTCTGGGTCGCGAGCACCATGAAGAGCGGCGGCAGATCGTAGCGTTTACCCGCCACGGTGACGTGGCGTTCCTCCATCGCCTCGAGCAGCGCGGACTGCACCTTGGCGGGCGCGCGGTTGATCTCGTCGGCGAGCACAAGGTTGCCGAAGACCGGCCCTTTGCGAAACTCGAACTGTCCGTCGCTGCGCAGAATCTCGCCGCCGGTCACGTCCGAGGGCAACAGGTCCGGTGTGAACTGGATGCGGCTGAACTCGGATTCGAGGTTCTTCGACAGGCTTTTGATCGCCCGCGTCTTGGCGAGGCCGGGAAGGCCTTCGAGCAGCACGTTTCCGTTGGCGAGCAGCGCGATAATCAGCCGCTCGACGACGCGCGCCTGGCCGATGATGTTCTGGTTGATGCGCGCTTCGAGATCGCGGATGACGTCCCGTGCGCTCGACCCGGCGGTGGTGTCCATGCGAGCCTTCCCGGTGCCTGTCAGGCGACCTTGCGGATGACGGGAGGCGTCCAGGACCCATCCAGGATGGCCTCTTTGCCCCAGTAGGCGCGGATGTAGAGTGAGAAGCGTCCGTCAGGCGACGGGAGCCAGTTCGCCTCCATGTCGCTGCCTGGAGATTTGGCACCCGCATAGAGCGTCAACGCGCCGTCGGCGTTACGCTTGAGAGTCTTGTTCTTCGTGCCGAGTGAATAACGCTTGAGATCATTCGCGTGAAAAAGATGCTTATCGTTGTACAGCGTCAGTGACCAGAAGCCGTTGACTGGCGGCTCCTGTCCCGCCGCGAAGGTCACTTCGCAAGTGTTTTTACCCAAGAGTTCTCTGCCTGCGTCATCGAAATCTGTATAAAAATACTGCGTTTCGTTCGGGCGGTTGTCGAACATGTTCGACTTCGAGGTACCGGTCCGATTAAAATAGTCGATGCCCCATTGCGCATTGTTAGTCGAACGATTCCAGCCATTGCCCGCCGGTCGGCCGTTGTGTTTCCATTCGAAGAATTTGTGAATGACGGTCTTGTCGGTTTCTACAGCCGTCTCGACGAGGACCTTCTTCAATTCAGTATCTTTAGATGCGGCATCAAGCATCTGGCGAAACTGAGCATACATCGCTTCTTCGCCCGGCAGTGGATCGACGATGCGTATTGCCTCATCGAATTCGTCGAAGAACTTTTCGGGGATCACCCACTTCGTTTCTTCACCGCTCGATTTCGGGCCGGGAATATCTGGGACCTTGCCCCATTCGATCGTCTTCATCGTCCCAGTGAAATCCTTCAGCGGGTAGACGACGATCTGGTTCAGCGCCGGCTGGATCGCCTTGCGATCCTCGGGGGTGTCGTCTTGGAACACCCGTGGGATCGCATTGGCCAGGGAGGTGGAGCAACGGACGACTTCTGTAATGCCGGCGGCCTTGTCCCCGCTCCATCTCGGACCGACCAGCAGATAGAACCCAGGTTTTGTCCCGTAAGGCTTACCGATCTTGCCGAACTGGTCGGTCCGGGCGTCATACAGGGCATAGACCCAGAAGCGGCTGCCGAATTCCGGCACCTGCACCACGACCGGTTCCTCGTCCAATTCGAAGAACCCGAGCCCATAGACCACGTCCTGGTTTGGGCAGGTCACGAAGGTTTCCGACGGCTCGATGTAATCGGCAAGCATGGCGATCTGGCCACGCGGTGCGGCGGGAAGGACGCCGTTGAGATGACCGGGGAATGGGGCACGCGTGATTGCGGCCTTGCGGTTCATCATGTTGACGATCGGCCAGCCCCAGACATAGGCCATCTGCGCGATGGTTCGCGCATAGTCCGGGTGCATGACGATGCCGGAAGCCGGCTGCGTGAGCCCGGATGCGGGAGCAGCAGAGCTATTTTCCGTGGGCGCTGCGTTGGCTGTGACCGCAGTGGCAGACACCGCAATCGCGGCGGGCGCTCCCGCCCGCGCGCCTGCTGCCGCGAGCGAAGCCACGCCGAGACCACCTTTCATAGCGTCGCGTCGGCTGATCTTGAGATCGGTATCCGGAGAAGAAACCATCGCGTGCTCCTCTTCCAATCCAAAAGTCGGGGCTGTGTTGATTAGGTTCGGGCGTCTCTTCGGACCTCAATCGACTTTCACGACGTCATCTGGCTTCCAGGTCTGATCGAAGAATTCGACCCCGGTACCGTAGAGGCGCAACGCGACCAGGAAATTCCGACCGCCGACAGTCTGAATGAAATTCGAGTCTGGCGCTGCGGCCGGCCTGTTCGGACCGAACCAGAGATCGACGGAACCGTCGCTGTTGGTGGCGACCTTGTTGAATCCGTTGATCGACGGCAGCAGCTGCGGCGCTTCCACCATCGTCCCGTCGGTGATGTTGTAGGCAGTGACGGCCCAGAACAGAGCGGCCGGCGGGTTAGGCGGCAGGTGCAGCTTGTAGCTGTTCGAGCCGTTGAGGAACTCGCCCTTGGCATCTCTGAAGGTGAACGGATACTTGGACCCGGCCCCGAGCGTGCGCATCACCATGGCCGAAGCCGAGGAGAAGGCGATCTGGAAGTAGCTCGCCCGCTGGTTCACGTCGAGGTAGCTGTCCTGCATCCATTCGGACGTGCCGGCGGCCCAAGTGTTCTGGTATTGCCGATCCCTGTAATAGAGTTGCCGGTCGTCGGGCCTGCCGAGTTGCCGGAGGGCGAGGATCATCTTGGGCGCCGTCTCCACGGCCTTGTTCAACAGCTCTTTCTGCTTCGCGGTCGGATTGAAGGGCTGCCCCTTGATGATGCCGATCGAAGCCAGCACGCCGCGCAGTTCTGGATCAGTCGCCGAGACCGGCTCGTAGTCGATGAACGCCTTGAGCTTGGTCCAGAATGAGTTGTCGACCGGGTACATCATATTGATGCGCTTGCCGCTGGCGTTCGGAAACTCCATCGGCTTGACGTCCTTCTCGGGCGTCCAGAGCGGATAGACGCGCGTATGCTCCGCGAGCGCGACCGCCGGCTTCGGGTCGGGGCCGTTTTCACCCTTCGCCATGATCGTGCGGAAGAACAGGAAGACGTTGTAGGTCTTCGATTTGAAAGCGAAGTAACCTTGCGGGATCTTGCCATCGTAGTCCGGCGGCAAGAGCAGATAGAGACCGCCGCGCGCCCGGTCCGGCCCGATCAGCCCGACATCGGTGATCGTGCGCTGGAAGAAGTCGGTGAACATGCCGATGACACTGTGGGGTGCGGCAACGACCAGCGGTCCCGTTTCCTTCAAATCGAGATAGCTCATCGAATAGATGACGTCGGCATTGGGCGTCGGCACCCAGGTCCGCGAATCCATTCGATCCTTCCAGATCGGCAGGATGTTGTAGCCTTTGCCGAATATGGCCTCTGAGCCGTCACGTATGCCGATCGTGTTCAGCGCGGGCAGCATGGTCATGTAGGCGTGAATGGCGCGCTGATAGTAAAGTTCGTCGCGGAGCGCCTCGGCCTCGTTTGTCGGCAGCCAGTTTCCGTTGTTGATTTGCTTGACGAGCGGCGGCGCCTCCTGCGCCGTCACTGGCGGAGATGACATCAGCAAAATCGAGACTATAGCTGCGAATAGAGACTTTGCCGTCATAATCGACTCCCGATTCAATCATTCAAATTGTCTTGGTTGATTTTCAGCTCCATTTTGTCCGTACTGGAAAGTTACCAATTTTGACATCGTCAGTGTCATCGTCCCTTTTGGAATACTGGCGGTCAGATCGCACTCAATCTTTGCTCACCGGTTGCGGCTGAGGAAATTTCCAGGTTCCGTTCAGAACATCTTCGCGCGGTCGATAGAGGCGGACCGTGTAGTTCCAGCCGGGATCGATGGGCAGGCAGTTCGGGATCTTGCCGTCGCAGCCGCCGAACTGCACATCGACCGCACCGTCCGCCGCCTTTGTCGCGGTGAGGTTGTTGATCGAATAGGCGTTGGACGGGTTCTCTTGGAAGAACCCCTTGGCGTTGTAGCGGCTGATCGACCAGAACCCGTTGACGGGCACGTCCGCAGGGACGTGGAGCATGTAGACGGTCTTGCCGTCGTTCTCCTTAGGCGTGACGCTGAGATAGGTCGCTTCTTTATCCGGATTGCCGCCCCAGCCCGCTGCCGCGCCGATCAGGAACCGGATCGGATCGACATCCGCTCGCGATCCGAAGGCGTGCGTGAAATTCGGCAGGGTCGAGGCGAGGACCAGGAGCGCCTCCCGGACCTTCTTGTGGCTCTCGGCATCCCAAACCGTCGGCTCGAACCTGCCGGGGCCTCCGGGCTGCTGGATCTTGATGCTGTCCTGCAGCCGGTGGACCTCGTCGAGATCGCCCGGCTTCTCGGGGTCGGCCAGGGTGCGCACGATCGCCGCCATGTAACGCGTGCCGATCTTATCCTTGTCGAGGGTGTTGCGTCCCATGCCGTAGACAACCTGATGCGTGTACTGGTCCTGATCGACTATTTGCAGAGACATGAATCGCTTGCCCGTATCGGGAAGCGTGATCGTCACCGACCCGGCATCGAGATCGAACACGCCGAACGAATAGAGCGTGTCGCGGTTCATGCGGATGACGATCTGCTTGTCGATCGGCGTCGGCTCTCGATTGTGGGCGAACTTTCCAAATCCGCCGTCATGGGCCGTCTTTGCAAAATAGATATCTGTCTCCGCACGTGAAAAATTATCGGGCGTGACTTTGTTTGTAGTCTGCGCAAGTGCCGAAGGCATGATCGCCGCTATGGCAATAACCGCCATCACCGGAGTTTTCATTGTGTTCACCTCCAGCAAGGAAACCTTCAGAACGGGTTGATGTAGTTGAGGATCGCCGTCTGTCGCAGCACCACTTGCCGGATGACATGGGCTGCCCTGACGTGGTCGGTGTAGATCGCTGCGAGACCCGTGCTGCCGGCAGGCAAGCGCCGGGCGATGCTCTGGTCGTCGAGCCTGATCCTGACGACAAACGGGGCCGCCTGGACTTCGCTCGGCGCGACGGCGAGGCCGCCCGGCTGCGCCTGGCCGGTCGCAATGGCCTGGATCACGGTTTCGACGCGGCCGGTGAAGATCTCGCCGGGCGCCCCCTTGAAGGTCACCTCGGCGAGCTGGCCTGGCTCGATGTAGCGGGCATAGATCTGGGCGATCTCGACGCCGATGATGGTCTCGCCGGTATCGATGAAGGCCATGGCCGGGGCCTGCGTCGTCACCCGCGCGCCGGCGCGCAGGGCGAGGTTGGTGACGTAGCCCTCAGTAGGCGCTCGCACGGTGGTCTGATCGAGTTCCCATTGCGCGTTGCCGAGCTGGGCCTTGGTGCGCACGACATCCGTGTTCACGCCCTCGACCTGCGATGCCAAAGCAAGGCGCGCACTGGTCTCCTGCGCCTTAGCCGCGTTGAGCTGCGCGTTCAGGGTGTCGACTTGCCGCTGCTCGTCCTGGACGCGGAACTCGCTGGTGGCGCTGCTCTTGGCGAGCCGGACCATGTCGTCCCGTCTCTGTTCGGCGAAGCCGAGTTGCGCCTGCACGGCCTTCAGATTGGCGCTCGCCGCGTCGAGGCTGGACTTGAGCTGCTCGGCCTTCTGCTCGGCCGCGACCACCTGTGCCTGCAGGTCCTTGACCGAGTATGCGAACGGCGCCGGATCGATGCGGAACAACACGTCGCCCGCCTTGAGCGGCAGGTTCGCCTGCACTGGAACGGCGACGACCTGGCCCGAGACGTTGGGCACGATCTGCACCGAGTTGCGGATTACGGCGACCGGGCCAGATGGCGCGCCCCAGCCCATCGGGATGAACAGGCCGACCAGCAGCAACACGAGTACTAGGACCGGCGAGATCTTCCAGAACAGGTTGAGCCGCACGAAGCCGAGCCAGACGAACAGCGCGAGGAGTGCGATATAGGCGTTGAGCAGGACGACGATCATGCCCGCGCCCCCGCCTTGGCCGGCACGTCGACATAGGCCCAGATCAGCACCAGCGGCCAGAACACGAAGCCGAAGATCAGGGTCGCCCAGCTCCCGACCGCGACGGCCTCGGCCCAGGGGTGCCCACGCTTCTTTGCGATCCGCCCCGGGATCATGCCGAGCGCGACGAAGACCGCGACCAGCGTCACGATCAGGACGACGAGAACGATCCAGGCGAAGACGTCGATGAAGGACATGTTCGTCATCCTTCGTGCAGGTCGAGACCTTATGTCGGTCGCACGGTTCCATGCGGCGGCGGCAACGGCTTTGAAGCCTCGCGGCGTTCAAAGCCGCAGCTTGAGACCATCACCAGCGTCGGACGACCGCGCGGCGGCGAACCACTACGCGTGGCCCGACCACGCCGCGGCGCACGACAACGCCGCGCCGCACGACGGGGCCGCGTCGGACTCCCACAGCGCCGTTGGGGCCGACGCAGCCGGCTCGAAAGACGCCTGCCGCGCAGACCACGGCATTCGCCTCGGTTGGCGTGAAGGCGAGAACCCCGAAGACCAGCGCAAATGCGGATAAGGTGCGCTTCATGTCGCTGCTCCTTGAAATGTTTTCACAACGCCCCCTTCGGCTCGAAAGCGAAAACGCGTTTCCAGTCGCGCTTCATGTCGACGACGGTCCAGCCGCGCAGACGGGCCTCTTCCAGGGCCTTGTCGAGCTTGCCGACATGTGAGGCACGGTCGTAGGCCCATTCCCTCTCGGCGTCGGTGTGATGGAGGAGTGCCGCCAGCCGGGGGGCACTGCCGGCGCCCGTCCATTCGAGCATCTGCTGGTCGCCGTCTGAATTGCCGAATGCCAGGATCGGCCGGCGTCCAATGAAGCGGTTGATGCCAACGGGTTTGCCTGGCCCGTCATCGACGAATTCGACTTTGGGCTGCTTCACCAGTTCGGGCTTGCCGTCGGCGAGTAGCCGGAAATTCACGAGCCCCGAAGAGCCGACCACCTGCTCCGGCGGGATGCCATAGGCGCGCTCGGCGAAGACGCGCATGAACTCGACCCCTCCGCCTGAGACGATGAATGTCTTGAAGCCGTTCGCGCGCAGATAGGCGAGCAGTTCGAGTTGCGGCTGGTAGACCAGCCTGTCATAGGGCTGCCCGAACCGGGGATCGCGGGCGCTCTGCAGCCATTCGGCGACGGTTGCGGCAAAGGCGTCCGTCGTCATGCCGGCATGTGTGGCCGCGAGGAGATCGAGAAGGCCCTTCTCGCCCGCCGCCGCGAGTGCTTCACGGTCCTCCTCGATCACGGCCATGAAGGGCTGCGTCTCGCGCCAGTCCGGATGCGAGGCGGCGAGCGTCTTGATCCGGTCGAAGACGAAAGCTTCCTGGAAATACATAGGCTGCTCGGCCCAGAGCGTGCCGTCATTGTCGAAGACGGCAATGCGTTGAGCCGGCGCCACGAAATCCGGTCCGCCTTCTTGGGTGACACGCGCGACGAAGTCGAGGATCGCAAGCTTCGGCGCAGAGTCGTTCCAGGAGGTAAGCGGATCGGATTGCGCGAAGGCCTGCCGCCCGCTCACGAAGCCAAGAGCGCCAAGCATGCACAGCGTACGGCGCGAGGGTCCAGAATGTCCCGGCATGAGCTCGACACGTCCGTTGGGATCCGGCCGGCGGGAGGACCGGCCGGATCGCGCCCGCTACTTCGCGACGGAATTCAAGTTCCGCTGCAACTGCTCGACCATCTGGTCGATGCTGAAGCTCGATGGGCGTTGGCTCGGCGGATAGTCCTTGAAGGTCTGCAGGAAGACGCCGACCTCCGCGAGCGCACCGTAGAGCAGCCCAACATTCGACAGCTGCCAGTCCCAGTACGTATTCGAGGTGATGTCTGCCCGTTCGTAGGGGTCCGCGCGCAGATCGAAGAGTTTCGGCACCCGCAATTTCGTGAAGGGCTCCGCCCAGATGATCATCGTCCCCTTCGCGCGCTGTTCCTCGAAGACCATCTTCCAGTTCTCGTGGCGCAGGGCCACGATGTCGCCGTCATCGTTGAAATAGATGAATTGTTTTCTGGCGCCTCTTTCTTGCTGGCCCGTCAGGTAGGGAAGTTGATTGAAGCCGTCGAGATGGACCTTGAACGATTTGCTTCCGGCTTGGTGTCCCTTGAGTAGTTTATCTTTGATGTCGGATTCACCAGCCGCCGCCAAAAGGGTCGGCATCCAGTCGAGTCCGCTGATCATCTCGTTCGAAACCGAACCTGCCTGGATCTTGCTGGGCCATCGGATCAAGCACGGGACCCGGAAGGCGCCTTCCCAGTTGGTGTTCTTCTCGCTGCGGAACGGTGTCGTGCCGGCATCTGGCCAGCTGTTCTGGTGGGGGCCGTTGTCGGTCGTGTAGATCACGATGGTGTCGTCGGTGATCCCGAGATCGTCGACGGCCTTGAGGATCGTACCGATGACGGCGTCGTGTTCGATCATGCCGTCGGCATATTCCGTGCGCGCCGTGAGCCCGGGCGGTCCACGGTGCGACTCGCGCACATGGGTGCGGAAATGCATCCGGGTCGAGTTGTACCAGCAGAAGAACGGCTTGTTGGCGCGCTTCTGACGCTGAATGAAGTCGATCGCCGCAGCGGAAGTCTCGTCGTCGATCGTTTCCATACGCTTCTTTGTCAGCGGTCCAGAATCCTCGATCTTCCCGTCAGCCGATGACTTGATCACGCCGCGCGGGCCAAATTTCTTACGGTATTCGGGGTTCTGCGGGTAGGTCCGCGCCTCGGGCTCTTCTTCCGCGTTGAGGTGGTAGAGATTTCCGAAGAATTCGTCGAAGCCGTGGTTCGTCGGAAGGTATTCGTCTCGGTCACCGAGGTGGTTCTTGCCGAACTGGCCCGTCGCGTAGCCGAGCGGCTTGAGAAGTTCCGCGATCGTCGCATCGCGCGCCTGAAGGCCGACTGTCGCGCCAGGGATGCCGACTTTCGCCAGACCCGTGCGCAAGGTGCATTGCCCGGTGATGAAGGTCGACCGCCCGGCCGTGCAGCTCTGCTCGGCGTAATAGTCGGTAAACATCATGCCTTCCTTGGCGAGGCGATCGATGTTCGGGGTGCGGTAGCCCATCAGGCCGAAGGAATAGGCGCTGACATTGGTCTGGCCGATATCGTCACCGAAAATGACGAGGATGTTCGGTGGCTTGCCAGACGATGATGCTTTCGGAGCGGCCGGTTGTGGCTGCGTTTGCGCTTGGGGTTGCTGCGCCTGTGCGCTCGTCCCAATGGTCGCCGCCATCGCGGTGCCTGCGAGAAGCAACTTTCGACGACTCAGCGCGCTGTTCGTCGCGTCCCCGTGTTTGACGCTGACCCGTTCATCACTCATCACGTGGTCCTCCCTCTGCTGACGCATCGAAAGCCGACATGGCTGGTGGACGTGTCGACCGGCTCGGCATGGCGGGCAGCGGGCCGGTAGCGGCGGCAATAGCTCGGCGCGCAGAGATGCGAGCCGCCCTTGATCACCTTGCGCGGGATGCGGATCTGCGGCTGTCCGGGATCGAAGCTCGCCTCTTCGGGGGCTCCGCGCGGGTTCTTGGGAATGCAGCAGGCTTTGGCCGCTTCGCCCTCATGCCTTGGGGCGTACCAGTCGCTGGTCCATTCCCAGGTGTTGCCGATCATGTCGGCGAGGCCGTAGCCGTTGGGCGGGAAGCTGCCGATCGGCGTCGTGCGCTTGTAGGCTCGTGGCGACAGGTTCTCGTGGGGGAAGGCGCCCACCCAGGTATTCGCCATCTGCCGGCCCTCCGGCATGAAGTCGTCACCCCAGGCGTATTCGGCATCCTCGAGGCCGCCGCGCGCGGCGAATTCCCATTCGGCCTCGGTGGGCAACTGCTTCCGGGCCCAGCGCGCATAGGCCTCCGCATCGCGGTAAGCGACATGCACGACCGGATGGTCGTCGAGCCCCTTGATCGTGCTGCCCGGCCCGTAGGGCTTGCGCCAGGTCGCTCCGAACCGGAAAGACCACCACTGCGAGAAGTCGCCGAGATCGACCGGATGGGTCGGCGGCGCGAAGACGAGTGAGCCTGCGCGCAGCATATGCGGCAAAGCTCCGGGGTAGTCCTTCGCGTCTGGCGCGACCTCGGCGAAAGTGACGTGTCCGGTCGCTTCGACGAAAGCCCGGAACTGGCGATTGGTGACGGGCGCTCGGTCGATCCAGAATCCATCGATGCTGACGCGGTGCACCGGTGCCTCTTCCGGATAGTGCTGGTCCGATCCCATCCGGAACGTGCCACCGCGAATGAGGACCATGTCGGAATCGGGTTCGGCCGGCAGCACGGGCCGATCGAGGACAGGCGCAGTGACCATCCGTCGTTCCTTCCAAGACCCATGAGTTTGCCCGCCGACCCTGGTCGGATCGGTGACCTCGAGGCCGCACAACCGCTCGTGCGGTCTTCGCGGAATGCCTCAGCTCACTCGGCGGGTGCGACGGGCGGCATGCCGGTCACGAGCGCCGAGGGTTGGTCGCTGACCCACCGGTACAGGATCCCGCCGAGGATCCCGCCGAGGATCGGCGCGATCCAGAACAGCCAGAGCTGCGCGATGGCCCAGCCGCCGACGAACAGGGCCGGCCCGGTGCTGCGTGCCGGATTGACCGAGAGGTTGGTGATCGGGATGCCGACGAGATGCACCAGCGTCAGGCAGAGCCCGATGGCCAAGGGCGCGAAGCCCACCGGAGCTTTGCCGTGGGTTGCGCCCATGATGACGAACAGGAACATCATCGTCAGCACAACCTCGGCCAGGAGGCACGAGATCAGTCCGTAATGGCCGGGCGAGTGCTCGCCGTAGCCATTGGCGGCGAAGCCCTTCGCCAAGTCAAAGTCGGGCGCCCCAGTCGCGATGGCATAGAGGAGCGTCGCCGCGACGACGCTACCGATGACCTGGGAGATCACGTAGGCAGGAATGTCGTGGGTCGGGAAGCGCCCACCGGCCGCAAGGCCGCACGTCACAGCAGGATTGAGGTGGCAACCCGAGACGTGGCCAATGGCATAGGCCATGGTGACCACGGTTAGGCCGAAGGCGAGAGAAACCCCGACCAGGCCGATGCCGACCTGCGGAAAGCCGGCGGCGATGACGGCGCTCCCGCAACCCGCGAAGGTCAGCCAGAAGGTGCCGATAGCTTCAGCAGCACACTTGTGGATATCCATGAAGCCTCCTGCTGCGTTCAGGTTGGGTTGCTGTCCCAGAATCCTGTGTTCGAGCGGAATTGGTGGTTAGACAGTAATCGCCGCGCTACGAGCACGACCGTGTCGTTTGGCAGGCCGGCGATGATTGCGCCGGGTTGGAGCGGCGCTATGCGCGCCGGCTCAACCGCGGTGGAATCAGTGTTGCAACGTTCGCCGGGCGCGGTGGGCCATAACGGATACGCATCGCCATCTCCGCATTCCGATGAAGTCCGGGCGAAGTCAGTCATGACCGACGCGAAAATTCCAGACGTCGATCTCCGGCGACTTTAGGCGGCGATTCGAGCCCAAACTATCGGGCGAAACCCCGATTGAAATTAGGTATTCACCTGAGCTTCGTGCGGAAATGCCCCTAGGGCTCGACCAGCTTGTTCCGCACGGCGTACCGAACCAGGGCCGCCGTCGTCTCCAGGCTGAGCTTGTGCATAGCGGAAGAGCGGTGGGTCTCGACTGTTTTCAGGCTGATGGCGAGCACTGCGCTGACTTGCTTGCTCGAGTGCCCTTCAGCGATGAGCTGCACCACCTCGCGTTCGCGGCAGGTCAGCGTGTCGAGCTGAGAGCTCTCGCCTGGGTGAGCCAGATAGTGGGTGAGCAACGCCTCGTTCACGCGGCCCGTGAAATAGGGCTGATGGCGGGCCAGGGCCTCGACGGCAGCGATCAGGTGCTGGTCGGCGTCTGATTTCAGAAGGTACCCGCGGGCACCGGCACCGAGAACGTCGCGCACCAGGGCATCGCTCTCGTGCATGGTGTAAACCAGCACTTCGGTCCTTGCACTAGCCTCCTTGATACGCTTGGTCAGCTGAGATCCGTTCATCGCAGGTAGCGAGTAGTCGATCACAGCCACGTCGGGCTTGTGGAGAACGGCAAGGTCGATGGCTTCGACCCCGGTACCCGCTTCGGCAATGACCTCGAAGCCGGCATGCGCCTCCAGGATGGCCCGAACACCACGTCGGACGGCGGTGTGATCGTCGACGATCAGGATGCTCACAGTCACGAGATGACCTCCCGCGCGGCGCCCGGGCATGACGATCGCCCGCTGTCCCCGGATGGGTAACGGGTTCGCGTGAGCAGACTCCCTTGGCGCGCCGTCGCACAAGTCCGCATGTGCCCGCTACAGTTTCTGCGCTCGCAGAGGGTTACGCATCCCTCAGGACTTCGTCGACAGCGGCCTGGGTTCGGGTGCTGCCTTCGGCGGAGCGACCCAGAGCGGGAACGAGACTTCGAGGAAGCCGATGGTGCCCTGGAAGCGGTTCTCGACCTCGACCTCGCGCAACACCTTCAGGCGGGTCGTGACCGGGATCTTGCCGAACTCGCCCGTCATACCGATGGTCCCGCCCACTGCCGTCACACGACCCTTGAAGGGTCCGAGGCGGGCGCCGGGGCCACTGTCGCCGGTCAGTTGCTGATAATGTGAAGCGATGACGCCGACAGATACTTCCTTCGTGACGTATTTCGAGGCCGAGACGTCGACATGAAACTCGTTGCCGGTCGTGTAGTGCGTGGCCGGGTTGGTGCCGTTGAGCGTGAAACCGGCCGCCGCCGAGAGTTCGATCCCTAGAGCCGGATCGAGATAAGTTGCACCGCCCGAGATGTCGCCGATGTAGCGGTTCAGCGCGATATTGGAGAGCTGGCCTGACTCGTAGCCTCCGCCCGGGATGCTGAGAACGCCCGCCAGCTTCCAGTGCCAATTGCCCGAATGCCAGCCGAGGGTGGCCGATACGATGGGGTCGCCGGGCTTGAGATCCGCATCGCGCGCAGTGATCCCGGCCGGACGACCAAGTGCCTGATTGACGAGGGGACCGTTCAGAAGAACGCCCGCGCGAACCGCAGGCTCGCCGAAGGGCATGACGAACGCGAAGGCAAGGTCTCCACCGAGCACCTGAACCGGGGTCACCCAAAGGGCCGTCACGAAATCGGCGACCAGGTTTACGTTGACGTTGGCGACAACATTGCCACCGATCTGAGTTTGCCGGTTGCCGCCGATTTTCCCGTTGTAAAAGTAGGTCGTGGAATCGAAGTAGAGACCTGGCGGCGGGACTATTCCGCCCAGCGGCACCGCTTGCCCCTCGATGTAGAAGCTGAGACCGCCCTCCGCCGCCTGCGACGGGGTAGAGAATTGGGCCGCGACCGCGAGGGCCATGCCGCCGATGAGATGGCGCGTGACAGTCCTCATGTCAGCCTCCGGGATATGGCTCGGTCGTAACGTCACCGACCCGGGCCGCCTCCGGCAATCGGGGGAAACCCTCAATCGCCACGATAAAAACCCCGAGAAGCTGTTATCGTGAGCGGCGAGACATTTGGGAGACAGTCTCCACGGGGAGCGGATTTGCCTCAGTCGTTGGCGAGTCAATATTGAACAATTAGAAACAAGTTTACGAATTCTTGAGGCATTTTGGCGGTTTTGCGCGGATAGGAATCTTCTGAACGATAGGCACAGGAAATCAGATACCGGCGCGGCAGCGTTGAGGAGAGGCACGGCGGTGTCGACGCGGAGGGGGATCCTTGGAACCGAGCTCCAGCGCACAGGACGACGGCAGGGCCCGATCGAAGCGTTCCAAGCTCGCCGGCAAATGGCTGAGGAACACAGGGCTGTCGCACTCGGCGACCACGGCCATCCTTCTCTGGTCGGGCTGTGCGGCGTGTGCGACTGCCATCGTCATTCCTACCATCCTGTGGGCCGACACGGCTCGCGATGCGGCGCTCTCCGCGGCTCGGAAGAACGTCTCGAGTTCGGCAGCAGCCGGGGCCAACTCCGTCGACAGTCTGTTCGGCCTGATCGACGTCGTTCTCAGGCGAATGTCGGAACTTGCTGCCGGTGATGAATTCGGCAGCGCCAGCCTCGACGAGCTCTGCCCGTCGCTGATCTGCTCGAATAACCAGCGTCTCTCGCCCTACCTGCTTCTCGGCTTCGCGCGGGCGAATGGCGACGTTGTCACCTATGGCCCGAACACGCCGTCGCTCAACATCGCGGATCGTGACTATTTCGTCGCTCAGAAGAGCGGCGACGTCGGTCTATTCGTTGGCGCGCCGCGTCGGACCCCTTTCATGACAGGACTGGCGTTGCCGATGAGCCGACGCCTGCCCGCGAAGACGGACTCCTTCCAGGGCATCGTAGGCGCCGTCATCAATGCCGACCAGATCCGAGCGGTGTTCCAGGGCGTGGGCGCGGGCAACGCGGACCGCATCAGCCTGACCAATGCCGACGGGCGCTCGCTTATCGAATGGGTAGCGGATCGCGGCAGTGAGACTGACAGCCGGAACGTCACCGCACCGTGTGGTCCAGCGGGAAAGGACGCGCGTGACGAGACCATGGCGGCGGCGGAAAAAATAAAGATCGGCGATCTCACGGTCGAGGTGTGCCGTTCGAAGGTGAATGCTCTGCGTTCTTGGCGCCGGCAAGTCTACCTCGTCGCTGGCTTCGAAGGCCTGTTGCTGGCAGCCTCTGCCCTCGTACTGCCTGCCTTTGGGCGTCGACGTGCCCGCCGCCTGCGGCAGCAGATGGGCTTGCGCGGGCTCGTCGTTGGATCGTCGGACGTCCAATTCATCATCGCGGCGAAGCCGGATGGCCGGTTTGTCTTAGAGGCGCTCACATTCACCCGTCCCGGCGAGTTTGGCCGCATGTCCGCTCGTCTGATAGGCCGGACCACTCGTGAGTTCTTCTCGCCGGACGACGTGGATCTCATCGAGTCCGATTACCGATCCGTGCTCGCCTCAGGCCAGACGCGCCGCATCGAGCGTCGGGTTCGTCTCGGAGGCGGCGAATTCATGTGGAGTACCGTCCTCGTGCCGCTGAACGATGGTGGTGGCCACGACAGCTACATCTTCGGTGCAGCAACCGAGCTTGGTGGGACTGGCGACAGCGAGTTGGAGGGCGGACTTCGCCGTTTTACGGATGACGTGATCCGCCGCGAGGATGCTGAGCGCCGACGTATCGCGCGCGAACTCCACGACACGACCGGCCAGAATCTGATCGCCGCGGGTTTCGAACTCGGGGCGATCGATCGCGATCTGTTTGATTCCCCTCCGCACGTTCGAGCCGCCGTAGCGCAGGCCAGGGCGCTCATCGATGCCAGCGTGAGCGAGTTGCGCACGCTGGCATACGTCCTTCACCCGGCTCTCCTCGACGAGGCGGGATTGGGCCTCGCGTTGCCGACGCTGGCCGAGGGATTCGAGAAGCGAGCAGGAATTCGCGTAGTCGTGACGGTCGCGGCAGAACTCTCGGGGAGGCGTTGGCCTTCCGAGATCGAGATCGCGCTGTACCGAGTGGCACAGGAGGCGCTCACCAACGTCCAGCGCCATTCCGTCACCAAGTCGGCCTGTCTGATGCTGCGGCCCGATGCCTCGGGGCGGCTGGAGCTTTCGGTAGGGGACGGGACCAACCAGACGTCCGGCGACGAACGACCCACTTCGCCTCTGGTCGAAGGGGCCGGTATTCGAGGCATGCGGGAGCGGATCGAGGGTCTTGGAGGATCGCTGGTAGTTGCACCCTCCACGGACGGTTTCCGAATAACAGCTTCCGTCCCCGTAGGAGCCGGGCCTGCCTAGCAGGGCATCAGTCTATCTGCGGAAACGGCCGCCCCCGCGGAAGCCGCCGCGATAAACGCCAACGCGACGTCCATAGACACCACGGCCGCCATAGACGCGTCGTCCGTAGTAGCCGCCACGATATCCATAGACGGCCCGCCCCCCGTAAACGACGCCCCCACGATAGTAGCCCGGTGCCCCATAGACGTTCGGACGGCAGCCCCCATAGGGGCCGCGATGGAAGCCAATCCCGCAACCGCCGGCCGCTTCCGCGGTGCCGATACCAACTCGCCCCTCATCGAGGCGGCCAGTCCCAAGCCAAGCAACGAGAAAGAAAACCGCGAGCGCAAATTGTCTCAATGCTGGCATTGCATCCTCCCAGCTGAAGTTTGTGACGAAGATACAGAAGGGCCAGCTTGCGACATATCGGGGAGAACCCGGAGGCGCCTCAGGAAATTCCCGGAGGCTTGGCGGTAAAAACGCTGTGACCATTGCCAGCGTACTGGCGTTAACGGATAGCGAAATGATCGCAGCTGAGCCTTTCGAGCTGCGTGGATAGGCTAATGGGGATCCGCCGGCATCTTCAGCAAGCGCCAATCGCTTCCGTCCCGATAACTCTTCCGATTTGATAGACGCTCGCCGCTCAGCGCGTTGAACGAGCGAACAGACGTCGAAATAGTCAGCTTTGTCGGACTTGGTATTTGAAAGCAGAACGTCTGTTTTCGGTCAGATCATGCTAGCCGCTAAGCGATGAAAGGCGACTGCTTGCTGCCGCTCAAGTAGCAGAAAACGAAGAATTCGCTATCTAACAAACTTGGCCGACAGAAGAATGGCCTTCTGCGAATAGCTCACTTGCCTCGTCAAAGACTTTGCGTCGCGGCCCCTTTCGCACGACCGATGAACAGGATCCGACCCGTCGGCCGCCCGATAGGCGAACCCGCCTCCGGCTCCAGCGTGATTTCGAAGAGCTGGCCATCGCCTATGGCTTCGAGCCGCTCAGGCGGCAGCCGGATCGCTCCGCCTGGGGGCAGAACGCCCAGCGAGACTGGGCCGCGCGCCTGATCCCAGAGTGTCCAAAGCTGCAGAGAGCGCCCATTGCCGGGCTTGACGTCGGCCAACGGCAGGGAGCGGACCGTGCCGTTCTGGGCGATCTGGATGAGCCAGCCCGGGCCGCTCTCCTGTCCGGCGGCATCGCGGCTCTGAAGGATCGCGAAATAGCGCGTCGGGCTCTCGGCCGGCCCGGATACCCGGTTCGGGAGGATGGCGAGCACGATCGCGGCCGCCGTCGCCAGAGCCGTCGTCGCCCGCCAGAGAGCGGGGCTTTGCCACGCCGTGCCCCAGAGCGAGCGCCGCGGCCTTGCGGGCGGCAGGGCCGTCGTGTGGCCGAGAGCCTGCCGACGGGTCGCCAGGTCCCGCTCGATCCGGGCCCATTGCTCCGGGTCGACCTCGGCCGGCCCGAGGGCGGCCGAGGCGGGCAGCAAGCGCTCCTCCCAGAAGGCGACGCGACGGGCCAAGTCGGCATCCGCGCCGAGCATGCGCTCCACCTCGGTCGTTGCTTCGGCGTCGAGGAGACCGAGCACGTATTCCCCCGCGAGCACGTCGCGGTCTTCGGGCTCGCTCGGGATCATGACAGGCAATCCTTCAAGGCGATGAGGCTGCGGCGGACCCACGCCTTCACGGTCCCGAGCGGTGTCCCAAGCCGCTCGGCGATCTCAGATTGCGACAGTCCATCCACATAGGCGAGCAGGATCACCTGCCGCCTGTCGGCGTCGAGCCGCGACAGGCAGCCGTGCAGGCGCGCGCCTTCCTGCAACGCGGCCAGCGCGACGAACGGATCGGGCGCCTCGTCCGCGATCTGCGCCCCGGCCTCCGGATCGAGATCCGTCTCCCGGCCGACCGCGCGCGCATGCTTGAGCGCGCGGTGGCGCACGATGCTGGTGATCCAGGCGCGCCCCGCGCCTCGGCTGCGGTCGAACGTGCCGGCGCGCTCCCAGATATCGACGACGGCATCGTGAAGCACGTCGGCCGCGACCTCGCGTCGCCGCACGATCCTGAGCGCCACTGCGAGCAGAAATCCGGCCTCGCGATCGTATAGGCGCCGCAGGGAGGCGACGTCCCCGCGGGCGCAGCCCTCCAGCGCGGAGGCGTGATCGAACGGCTCCATGATCCTCCCGGAGATCGGCAGGTCCGGCCATTCGACCGGCCCCGCGACGGTGGAGTGAGACTACATCTTGGGCAGAATCGCGATGTCGCGCACCGTGCCGCCGACACCGGCGATCTTCGCCGCCATCTCGCCCTTTCCGGTGGCGAGGTCCACCTTGTAGAGCGTATCGCCGGCCATGGCCCAGGCCTGATTGCCACCCTGGCCATCGGACAGGATGTCGAAGGCCACGGCATCACCGGACATCCCGAGCATGCCGACGGTGTTCAGGATGCCGTCGTTCGGCGGGGCCTGCTTCAGCAGCGCGCCGGTGGCGTCGATGTCGAACAGGGCAGTCTCCTTGGTGCCCTTGAAGGCGTTGGTGTAGGCGCCGGCCATCACCTTCGGGGTCTTGCCCTTCATCGTGTCGCCCTCGGCGAATTTGAGCTGGCCGTCCTTCGTCACCTTGCCGTCGTCGACATTGGCGCGGAGGTTCGTGCCGTCCGAGCCGATCACGCGCAGGCGGTCGGCGACGGGGTTGAAATCGACCGTCGCCGCAGTGCCGGCGGGAAGCATCGTGTCGAGCTTCGACTTGGCGGTGGCCTTGCCCGACATCGGGTCGATCGTGACGACGCTGCCGTCGGAGATGACGGCGTAAAGCAAGCCATCGGCCGGCCGAACATCGATGCCGAGGACGCTGCCGTTGATCCCGGTGATTGTGACCGACTTCGTGATTTTCTTCGCGGCCGTGTCGACATGCGCAAGGGTGGCGTCGCCGACGAGCGCCGCAACGGTGTCGGCCTGGGCGGCGGTTCCGATGCAGGTACCGGCAAGCACGGTCGCGGCGATGATACTCGTTCGCATTGTATTCTCCATCTGCCGCGGGAGTGGCATCGGGAGGACTAGCCACCAGCCCGGCGATCGGATGCAGCGATTCTCAATATTCTGGCGAAAGGGCCACTTGTCGCTCTCAGGAGCTGCCCAGACAGTCTGCTACAACGAGCTTGCGTTGATCGAGGCTGGCGCCACGACGCCTGCCTTATTTCATCTCGCGCATGAGAGCAGCCTGTCGACTTTCGTCCAAACTACGCAAATCCTCATTTCGGCAGTGAGCCCATTTCAGGCGTAAGCCCGGCTTTGATGCCGCCTTGCAAGCGGACCGTGGCTTTGCAACTTTTCCGGAGATCTCGCCGTACCTGCCCCAGCAAACAGAGGGGTGGGGATCCTGTGACGATGAAAACTCTGGCCATCGCGACTCTCGCTGCGTGTCTCGCCGTCAAGCTACCGGCTTCGGCAGGCGAGCCGATCCGGTGGATCCCTTGGAGCGCGGATCTGTTCTCCCGTGCGAAAGCGGAGAACAAGCTCGTCATCCTCGATCTCGAAGCGGGCTGGTGCCACTGGTGCCACGTCATGGAGCAGCGGACCTACGGGGACGCCGATGTCTCGGGAATCATCGCGAAAGACTTCGTTGCGGTCCGGGCCGATCAGGACGCCAACCCGGATTTGTCGAGCCGCTATGGTGACTGGGGCTGGCCGGCAACAATCGTGTTCGCGCCCGACGGTACCGAGATCGCCAAGCTGCGCGGCTTTGTCGAGCCGGAGCGCATGGCGGCTCTTCTGAAGGCCGCCGTCGAGGACCCGACGCCGGGGCCATCTGTGAGCGAGGCGCTCAAGGTGGTGCCGGCCGAGAGCCACACGCTCGGCAAGGAACAGCTCACTGCGTTGAACGAGAGCTACGAAGAGGCCTGGGACGAGGAGAATGCCGGCTGGGGGCAGCCTCTGAAATACATCGACGCCGACAGCCTCGACCTCGCCATGGCCCGCGCCGAGACCGGCGACAAGACCGCCGAAGCCCGGGCGCGCCGCACCCTCGACAAGGGTCTGGCGCTGATTGATCCGGTCTGGGGCGGGGTCTACCAGTACTCGGACAAGCTCGACTGGTCGTCTCCCCACTTCGAAAAGATCATGTCGTTCCAGGCGCAGGACCTGCGCCAATACAGCCAGGCCTATGCCCGCTGGCACGACCCGAAATATCGCGACGCGGCGGCGAAGATCGCCGGCTATCTCACCGATTTCCTGAAGAGCCCCGAGGGCGCCTTCTACGTCAGCCAGGACGCGGATCTCAGCCACGAGGTCGACGGCCACGTCTATTACGCGCTGGGCGATGCCGAGCGCCGCGCCAAAGGGATGCCGCGGATCGACACGCATCTCTATGCCCGCGAGAACGGCTGGGCGATCGCCGGCCTCGTCGCCTATGCCAACGCCTTCGACGATGCTGCGGCGCTAAAGACCGCCGAGACGGCGGCGCGCTGGGTCCAGGCCAAGCGCGTCCTGCCCGGCGGCGGCTTCCGGCATGGGACGGAGGATCGCGGCGGTCCGTTCCTCGGCGATACGCTCGCCATGGGCCAGGCCTTCCTCGACCTCTATGCGGCGACGGGCGACCGCGCCTGGCTGGCCTCGGCGCAAGGGGCGGGGGGCTTCATCGCCAAGACCTTCAAGGACGAGGCGGGCGGCTTCACCGGTGCGGCCAAGGCCGAGGCCGATGGCCTCGCCAGGCCGCCGAAATCCCTCGACGATCAGATCGCCGTCGCCCGCTTCCTGAACCTGCTGGCGCAATATACCGGAGCGGAGGGTGAGCGCGCGCTCGCACTCCATGCCATGCGCTACGTGGCGGGGGCCGTTACCGAGATCGAGCGCCCGCTTGCCGGTGCGCTGCTGGCGGACCGCGAACTCAATGCGGCACCGACGCACCTGACCGTGGTGGGTCCGAAGGGCGATCCGGCCGCGCGCCAGCTCCAGGCTGCGGCTCGGGCGCTCCCGGCGGTCTACAAGCGTCTCGATTGGTGGGACCGCAGCGAGGGCCGGCTCACCAATCCCGACGTCGACTACCCGGAGCTCGACCAGCCCGCGGCCTTCGCCTGCAGCGGCCATCTCTGTTCGCTCCCCACCTTCACGGCCGCCGAGCTACAGACCGCCGTGGCTCAGATGGAGGAGCAGGACCGTGCCCGGGCGGCGAAGCGCGCGACGGCTCCGACCCGCTGAATCAACGCCGCGGAGAATATTTCGGCCGCGTCTGTAACTTTTCGGAGACCCACCTCGTAAGGGCTGTTGAACGGGTGGAAGAATTCTTCGGACCTCGGGCCATCGCGCCAGGGATCGGAGGTTCGGACCGGTTCGATCAACCGTGCTGCAACACCGAAGAGCGTCGCCGCCAGAGGGGGCACCGATCTTCACCGAAGACGGCACGACAACGACCCAAGAGAGGACAACCACGATGAAGATGAACGCCAAGTCCGGTGTCGCCACCGCCGCCGCCACGCTGTTCCTCGCCGGCGTCGCCATGACCCCCGTCGCCTACGCCAAGTCCGCCAAGGGCCACTGCCAGGGCGCGAATGCCTGCAAGGGCCAGGGCGCCTGCAAGACCGCTCAGAACGCCTGCAAGGGCCAGAACGCCTGCAAGGGCCAGGGCTTCACGATGTCGTCCAAGGGCGCTTGCGCCAAGGCCGGCGGCGAGTTCTCGAAGGGCTGATCCCTGTCTTTAAGGTCCGGCGGTTTCCGCCGGACCTCCTCGATCCTGCGGCCGGATCACCCTGGTCCTTCCGCGAACGGGCTTGACGAACGAGGCCGGGCCTCCGAGCGTCACCCCTCGACACGACAGGGCTCCGATCATGATGCTGAACGACCCGACGCCCGTCCCCGACGGCGAGGCTCGATCCGTCACCGAGCACCAAAGCTCCGACACCGCTGCCGCCAAGCCCGACTTCCTCGGCTTCGGCCTCGGGCTGCGCGCCCAGCACTACACCGACATCCTCGACGGCGACCCGCCGATCGACTGGTTCGAGGTGATCAGCGAGAACTACATGATCCCGGGCGGGCGCCCGCTGCAGATCCTCGACCGAATCCGCGCACGCTTCCCCGTGGTGATGCACGGCGTCTCTCTCTCGATCGCCTCCACCGCCCCGCCGGACTACGATTACCTGAAGAACCTCAAGGCCCTGGCGCAGCGCGTCGAGCCGAAATGGATCTCGGACCACCTCTGCTGGACCGGTGTCCACGGCAAGAACCTGCACGACCTGCTGCCGATCGCTTACACGCGGGAGTCGCTCGACCACGTCGCGAGCCGGGTCCATCTCGTGCAGGATTATCTCGGCCGGGCGCTGACGCTCGAGAACGTCTCGACCTACGTGCAATTCGCCAATTCCGAGATGACGGAGTGGGAGTTCATCTCCGAGCTCTCGCGCCGGACCGGCTGCTGGCTGCTGTTCGACGTCAACAACGTCTACGTCTCGGCCTTCAACCACGGCTACGACCCCTACGTATTCCTGGAGGGCATTCCGCGAGATCGCGTCGTGCAGTTCCACATGGCCGGCCACAGCCACATGGGCACGCACATCATCGATACGCACGACCAGCCGGTTTGCGACGACGTCTGGGATCTCTACCGGGCAGCGCTGAGGCGCTTCGGGCCGGTATCGACCATCATCGAGCGCGACGACAACATCCCGCCCCTCGACGAACTGCTGGTCGAGATGGAGCAGACCCGCACCGTCGCCGGCGAGATCCTGGGAGATGCCGCCATTCCGCTAGGCCGGAAGCTCCACGGATGAGCGACTTCGCGCGCCAGCAGGCTGACTTCCAGCGGGCGATCCTGGAAGGCGACGAGGGCGTGCTCGCCGAGCTCCTCGACAGCGACAAGGAGAAGCGGGACACCCTCTTTGCCGTCTATCGCCACGCGTATAGCGCCCGGCTCGTCGAGGCGATGCGGGTCGAGAACCCGCTGCTGCACGCCTATCTCGGCGACGACACCTTCGACGACATGGCCCGCGCCTATGTCGCGGCCCGTCCCTCGCGACATCCAAATCTGCGCTGGTTCTGCCAGGGCCTGCCCGAATTCCTCGCCCGTACGGAGCCCTACCGCGAATATCCGGCTATCGCCGAGCTGTCGGCAATCGAGACGGCACTGTCGGATGCCTTCGATGCACCGGATGGAACGGTGCTGTCCTTCGAGGATTTTGGCGACGTTGCCCCGGATTCCTTCAAGGACCTCGTCTTCGAGGCTCATCCGAGCGCGCGCCGTCTTAACCTGAAGACCAACGCGTTCGCGATCTGGGACGCGCTCAGGGACGAGACCCCGCCGCCCGAGGTCGAGCTTCCGTGCAAGACCGAGCGCCTGATCGTCTGGCGCGAGGAGCTGACGGCGATGGTCCGCGCGATGACGGCCGAAGAAGCGATGATGTGGGATGAAGCCTGCGCCGAGGTACCGTTCGGGGTCCTCTGCGAGATGGCCGCGACCTACGACGATCCTGAGAACGCTGCAGGCCGCGCTGCGGGCTACCTGCAGGGCTGGGTCGGCGCCGGCATGCTCGGCGACTTCACGATCGGTAGCTGAGGCCGGCATTGCGGGCGAGAGACGATGGCGCAGCTCAAGCCGACCCGGACCGCCTTCCTGCTCGGTGGTGCCGCCGCGCTGCTCGCCACATCAATTGCGCGCAGCGTTGGCACCGGCTCGGAATTCCTGTCGGGAGAGGGCATGCCCTATGGCGCTTTCGATCGGCTGCCTAAGACTGATCTTCCCGTGGCGGGCGGGACCATCCATGTCGGGCTTGCGCCGGGTACGCTGTCCCTGCAGCGCCAGGAGATCATGGGCTGGGTCGCCCGTTCCGCCCGAGCCGTCAGCATGTACTACGGACGCTTCCCCGTCGCCTCGCTGCGGCTGTTGATCGTGCCCGTAGGCGGCGACGGCGTTCGTGGCGGAACAACCTGGGGTTATCGCGGTGCGGCGATCCGGATGCTTCTCGGCAGCGCGGCCGAGACTGCTGATTTGTCCCGTGATTGGATGATGGTGCACGAAATGGTGCACACCGCACTGCCCGACATGAATTCGCGCTCGAACTGGCTGTCGGAGGGGCTCGCCGTCTACGTCGAGCCGATCGCCAGAACGCAGGCCGGCGACCTCACTCCAGAAAAGATCTGGGCAGACATGGTCCGCGACATGCCGTTAGGCCTACCCGGCGGCGGCGACGGCGGTCTCGAAGGTACCCAGAGTTGGGGGCGTACCTACTGGGGCGGTGCGATCTTCTGCCTCCTCGCGGATATTGGAATCCGCAAAGGCACGGGAAATCGCCTTGGACTGCGCGAGGCGATGCGCGGTGTGCTGGCGGCCGGTGGAAACCACGAGGTCGACTGGCCGATCCGACGAATTCTCGCGACAGCGGACAAGACGGTAGGCGGAAGCGTGCTCGCCGGCCTCTACGATACAATGGGCAATCGACCGGCGATGCCGGATCTGTTTGGCCTGTGGCGCGATCTCGGCATTCGCCAAACCGATGACGGCGTGAGCTTCGATGACAACGCTCCGCTCGCGGCGGTCCGCAAAGCCATCACTGCGCGTGGAGGAGCGTGACCTCGCGCGCCTAGCGATCACGAGATCGCGAGACGTGTAACGAAGGCGTCTCCGTCACCGTACTCGCTCGAAACACTCGATCTGACACGCGGAGCCTCCACCATGCGCACCTGTCGCCCCGTCTCGCTTGCCGTCGCCACGTGCCTGGCCTTGTCTGCGTCGCTGTTCGGCGCGAACTCCGGCTGGGCCGTCGAGCGAATGGCCTTCACTCCGGCCGCGCTGGCGGCTGCGAAATCCTCGGGCAAGCCCGTGCTGATTGATGTCTCGGCCCCTTGGTGCCCCACCTGCAAGGCACAGAAACCGATCCTATCGGAACTGTATGCCGACCCAGCCTACAAGGACCTCGTCGTCTTCGATGTCGACTTCGACAGCCAAAAGCCGGCACTGAAAGCGCTTCGCGTGACTTCTCAGAGCACCCTGATCGTCTATCGCGGCGGTCGTGAAGCCGGGCGCTCGACCGGTGACACCAGAAAGAGCAGCATCAAGGCCCTTATCGATAAAGCGATCTAATCGCGGGCGGCAACATGCCGGGAGGAGCGCGTTCATGATCGGCACGGTCGGCCTCGCCATACTCGCAGGGCTGCTTTCGACGCTGTCGCCCTGCGTGTTACCGCTCGTCCCGATCGTGCTCGGCACGGCGGCTTCCGAGCATCGCTTTGGTCCGGTGGCGTTGGCAGCGGGCCTTGCCCTGTCCTTCACGGCGATCGGCCTGTTCGTGGCAACGGCCGGCTTCGCGCTCGGCCTCGACGGCGACCTGTTTCGTCAGGTCGGGGCCGTGCTGATGATCGGGCTAGGTGTCGTCTTGATGCTGTCGCGGCTCCAGATGCGGTTCGCAACCGCTGCCGGACCGATCGGAAACTGGGCGGAGGAACGTTTCGGTGGCTTCTCGACCTCCGGCCTGAGCGGACAATTCGGGGTTGGACTGTTGCTTGGCGCAGCGTGGAGCCCCTGCGTCGGGCCGACACTGGGCGCCGCTTCGCTCCTGGCCGCACGTGGTGAAAACCTCGCCAGCGTCGCTTTGACCATGCTGGCCTTCGGCATTGGTGCGGCGGCTCCGCTTGCCGTGCTTGGGTTAGCGTCCCGCGAGGCGCTGCTGCGTTGGCGCGGCAACCTCGCGACCACCGGGAAGTTCATGAAGTCTGCGATGGGTGTCGTTCTCGTGACGCTTGGCCTGGTCGTCCTGGTCGGCATCGATAAGAAGGTCGAAGCGTGGGCCGTCGACGTCGCCCCGGATTGGCTTACTGCGCTCACGACGCGGTACTGAAGGACGCCGGCTCGGGGCCGCCGCATCAGCATGGATCGGGATTGCCTTCGGTGTTGGGCAAACGTGAACGTCGGATTTGCGGTTGAAGTGGCCGGAAACGACCATTCGGCTATCGGCCATCCCCTGCTTCGAACGCGCTGCCATCGTTTTTCATCTCGCTGCCGGCGCGGGCCGGCTGGTAGAACGACGATGGGACATTCGGAAAATGATCCGGTCTTCAAAGATCGCCGAGCATGGAACGCGGGCCGCAAGCTCGGCGCCAAGCGTGCTCTTAAACCGCACCAGGTCTGGGCGATCCGCTTCTGGCTCGATCGCGAACAACGCGTGCGGGATCGTGCGATGTTCGACTTGGCGATCGACAGCAAGCTCCGAGGCTGCGATCTCGTCAAACTCAGGATCGGCGATGTCGTAAGCGGCGGTCGTGTCCGCGCACGCGCCATCCTCGTCCAGCGCAAGACGGGCCAACCCGTACAATTTGAAATTCTCGAACCGGCCCGCACGAGCGTCCTGACTTGGCTGGAATGCCGAGGCGGCGCACTCGACGACTACGCGTTTCCAAGCCGGTTCGATCGCACGGACCACATCAGCACACGGCAGTACGCCCGCTTGGTCGGCGAGTGGGTGACGGGCATCGGCTTGCGACGTGAGGGCTACGGCACGCACTCGCTGCGGCGGACGAAGGCCTCGCTGATCTACAAGCGGACCGGCAACCTGCGCGCGGTGCAAATCCTCCTCGGCCACACCAATATTGAGAGCACAGGGCGCTACCTCGGTGTTGACGTCGAAGCTGCTCTCACCCTGGCCGAGGCGACCGAGATCTGATGGAAGGCTCCTCGACGCTTGGGTCGAGGAGCCTTCAAAAACTAACAAGCGGGATCGCGCCCATCTCGGTCGTTTAATTTAAGCGATCCCCGAGTTTAGAGCGGACATTCGTTTGGATTCCACTCTGGCATAGTCACGATTTGTCGAGGCGCCGACTGATCGATTCCGCGATCATGATCGTCGTCAGATTGGTCGCCACCGAGGGAATGTCCGGCATGATCGAGGCATCAACGACGTTGAGGTCGTCCACGCCGCGGACCGCGCCGTTCGTGTCGACCACGGCGGTGGCATCGTCGGGAGCGCCCATCGGTACCGTCGAGGTGGGGTGCGCGTAGCCGTCAACCGACGCGATCACCACCTTCTCTAGCGCCGCGTCGTTTTCGACCTCGCGACCGGGCGTCATCTCGAAGGCGACCGCGTCGCGGAACGGCGCAGTCTGGCCGATCCGGCGGGAGAGCCGGACGGCCTCCAGCATCCGGCGCAGGTCGCTGCGATCCTGGAAGAAGTTGTAGCGGATCAACGGCATCGCACGGGGATCGCGGCTTGCCAGCCGGAAGGTGCCGACCGAGTTGGGCAGGGTCACCGCACTGGCCAGCACGATCGCGCCGCCCGTCGGGCTCTGCGCCGGATCGAAAATGTGCGTGCCGGAGATGTGCAGATCGAGCTCATCCGCCGCGGCCTCGCTCGAGCGCGTCCAGATGATGGCGCCGGCGACGGGGT
This sequence comes from Methylobacterium sp. C25, assembly GCF_021352225.1. GTDB lineage: Bacteria > Pseudomonadota > Alphaproteobacteria > Rhizobiales > Beijerinckiaceae > Methylobacterium. The sequence continues at coordinate 35,933 of NZ_JAAUVI010000002.1, forward strand.
TTATCGCCTTCGCCCCGGGCCTCAGCGCATAGACGTTGTAGTAGAACGGATGCTCCTTGAGCCGGTCGCCGATCGGGGCATCCTGCAGAACGGGAATATCCAGCTCCCGCAGATGCGCGGCCGGCCCGATCCCTGAGCGCATCAGGATGGCCGGGCTGCCGAAGGTTCCGGCCGACAGGATCACTCGTCCGGCCGGGATTGTCTCGCCCGAGACCAGCCGCACGCCACAGGCACGCCGTCCATCGAAGACGAGGCTGTCGATCTCGGCATGGCCCAGGATCGTGAGGTTCGGCCGGCGACGGACCTCCTCGGTCAGATAGGCGATGCCCGTATTGATGCGGCGGCCGTCGACGACGTTGAGCGGGTAGGGCGAGACACCGTTCTGCTCAGCGCCGTTGAAATCGCTCACACGGGCAAGGCCGACGGCTTCCGAGGCGGTCACGAAGGCCCGCATCGAGGGCGTGATCTCCTCCATGGAGCGCTGCCGGATCGGAAACGGCCCGTGGCGGCCATGCCAGGCATCCTCGCCCGTCGGCGTGTTCTCCAGCGCCTTGAACACCGGCAGCACGTCTTCGAAGGACCAGCCCTCGATCCCGCGTGCCGCCCAGCGCGCGAAGTCAGAGGGCCGGGCGCGCATGGCGACGGCCGCGTTCACGCCTGAACTGCCGCCGAGCGCCTTGCCGCGGATCGCCGGCACGTCGTGGCCGAGGCTGCGATGGTCCTGGCTGTGGTAGCCCCAGTCATGCGCGGCATCGCCGCCGACGCGGTTCGCATCGGCGATGACGTCGGGGTAGTCGGCCGGCGCGTAGGCGGCGCCCGCCTCGAGGAGCAGGACCCTGCGTGCCGGGTCCGCGCTCAGCCGGTTCGCCAGGACGGCGCCGGCGGAGCCGCCGCCGACGATGACGACGTCGTGGATGGGGTGGGGGCTGGCTGGGTTCGCCATGGCGCGTGTCCTCTCGCGGGTCGGGGCTGGGTCAGGCGTTGAAAGCGGCGCGCAGGAAGCGGGCGGCCCGGTCGAGGGCCGTGCGGCTGCTCTCGAGGTGCGCGACGTCGAGCTGGAAGACGTGATGCATCCCCTCCCAGAGCTCGAGCTGGACGGGCACGCCCTCTGCGGCAGCCCGCTCGGCGTAGCGACGGGAATCGTCGAGCAGACGCTCGTCGGTGCCGACCTGGACGAGGAGTGGCGGCAGGCCACGCAGGTCGCCGAAGAGCGGCGAGGCCTGCGGATCGTCTGCCGGGACCGTGCCGCGATACTTGCTGGCGCAGTCGAACAGATAGTCGCGGCCGATCAGTGGGTCGTGGACGTTGGGATCAGTCATCGATGCCCCGGACAGGGTCAGGTCGGTCCAGGGCGAGAAGACCGCGCCGGCGACGGGCGACGGCCCGATGGGGCGACGGGCCAGCTCGGAGAGCGTGACCAGCGTCAGTCCACCGCCGGCCGAATCCCCGACGACGGCGATCCGCCCGAAGCCCTGTTCGACGAGCCAGCGCCAGGCCGCCAGGGCCGTCTGCGGCGCGGACGGCAAGCTCGCTTCCGGCGCCATTGGATAGTCGATGACCAGGGCCGGGACCTGAAGACGGCCGACGATCTGGCTCGCGAAGCCGCGATAGGCTTTGGCCGAGCCCTGCACGTAGCCGCCGCCATGCAGGAACAGGATCGCTTGTCCCGGTTCGCTCCGGCGCGGCTGGACCCACCAGCCGCGCACGTCCTCCGTCTCCTCCGGGGCAAGCGTGATACCGTCCTGGACCGGGCAGGCGCCGACGAAGCGGTCGTAGATTGCCCGCGGCTCGCCCGTCGCCGTTCCCCAGAAAGCTGCGAACTGCTCGCGCAGCGCCGCCTCGCGGGAGCGTTCCGCCTCTGACAGGCCGAAGACGGCGTGGCCGGTCGATCCGGTGATCTGCAGGGTGTTGGCGGTCATGATGGTCTCGCTTCTGGCGTTCGGAGGGACGGATCAGGCCGCGCGGCCGATGAGCGGCTCGGCCGTGGCCTGCGCAGCGATGGTCGCGATCCGGCCGCCCTGTCGCCGAGCTGCGGCGCGGTCTTCTTCGCTCTGTGGGCGGACGGTGTCCGGCGCGAGGTGCGAATAGCCGAGCGGGACGATGATTAGCCCCAACGCAACCAGCCGGTCGTAGAGCGAGAGAACCGTCGACCGGCCGCCGTTCTGAGCAATGGCAGGAGCGCCGAACACTCCGCCGAACGTGCCGTTCAGCGCTCCCCGCGAACGCGCGTCATCCAGGCCATCGAGGTAGAGGGACAGATCCAAGGGGATGCTGCCCAAGAGCCTCGGCGTCCCGAATAGGATGGCATCCGCCCAGACTGCATCCTCGACGGTTGGCGGGTCGTAGGCCGTGGCGTCGGCGCTGCTTGCATCGGACGTGCGGCGGAGTCGGACGATAGCGCCGGTGGCGCCTGCGCCCTCGGCGATCACCAATGCCAGCGCCTCGGTTGCCTCGTTGCCCGCAAAGAACACGATCAGGATGTTGGGCACGCTCATGAGACGGGCTCCTTCAGGCAAAGGGGTCCTGTCCGCGCGGTGCCGGGACGGACTGAACAGTGACGGTTGCTAGGACGGCAGCCGGCCGTGCAGGGCAGCGGCCCGGCTGGCACGCATGCCGCCGGTGCTGCCTGCCGCCGCCATCACCGTGGGACCGTGCTGGACCGCGATGGCTCGGACCGGCCTAGCGGCCATCACCACGAAGTGGCAGCCTGTCTCGGTCTCGAGGAACAGGGTATCGGAGTGACCGGCCGCGACCGTCGTCGCGGTCCCTTCCCGCAGCCGGCGCTCTTCTCCCACAAGTGACGCCGTCATTCCGCCCGCCACCGCATAGATCCAGACCTGCTGGCCCTCGCGCAGCCGGTGCGAGAACAAGCCGTTTCTGTCGAGCTGGCCGTCGAGCAGCGTCATCTCTTCGGGCGTGCCGCCTGCACCGACCACCTCGCCGGTCTGACCCAGCACGACGCGGACGCGGTAGCCCTCGCCCTCCGCGACCCGCACGTCCGCGGCCTCGACGTGGACGGCGCGGGCCGGACAGCTCTTCAGCCGCGCGGGCAGATCCACGAAGACTTGCAAGCCGTGCACGCGGGCGCCCTCGTCGGGCTTCTCCTCGTGCGCCGCGCCGCTCGCCGCGGCCAGCCAGTAGAGATCGCCGGCCTTCAGGGTGACGTTGTTGCCCAGGGTGTCGCGGTTGAGAAAGTCGCCGACCGAGTCCTCGAACATCGCGGTCACCGCCGACATGCCAGCATGCAGATGCGGCTCGAAGGTCGGGGCAGTCATGACGAAATGGTCCACCATCAGAAGCGGGTCCATGCCGCCGCCGAACATCTCCTCCGAGAAATGCAGGGCATTGAAGCCGTTCCCGATCACCTGGGGAATGCCGGCGACCACAGCGCTCATGCGCTCTACGGCGGCGGAACTGTCTTCGACGGGTTGAATGCGCGTGGCCATGTCGTTTGCCCCTTCGACGCTTGGTCGTGGTGGAAGCAAACTAAGTGGATGACCCATCGGCCGAGAAGCCGCGATTATCCAAACACAGCGTCCGACATTTTGGACAATGGCTGTGTTTGCTGGGCGGGACTAGAGCAGCACCGTCTTCGGGAACTCGCTGGCTAGGTGATCGAGCAGCGCCCGGACCGACGGCAGGAGCCCCTGTCGATAGGGGATCAGCGCGGTCAGGGTGGAATCGCCTGCCAGCCATTCCGGCAGCACGCGCTGTAGCGCGCCCGAGCGGACCGATTCGCGGCAGACGTAGCCCGGCAGCGCGACGACGCCGAGACCGCTGATCGCAGCCTGCTGCAGGCCGACCATGTCGTCCCCCACCAGCCGGGGGGCGAGCGGGACGACGATCTCGTCACGGGTCTGGCGTGAGTGCCGCAGGCGCCAGACTTGGGCGACGCCGGTGCGCATCATGAACAGCGACGGATGGTTGTGGAGATCCTTCGGCGTCTTCGGCGCCCCGTTCCGCTCGAGATAATCGCGGCCGGCGAACAGAAACCAGGGTGCCGGGGCGAGCGTGCGCTGGACGAGATTCGAATCCGGCAGCGGGTCGGTATGCGCACGGATCGCGATGTCGAAGTTCTCACCGACGATGTCGACGGTCCGGTCGGCGGCATGGGCGACGACGTTCACCTTCGGGTACTTGATCAGGAAGTCGGTGATGATCCCCGACAGGGCGAACTGCATGGTCGCAACGCCCGCTGTGCAGCGAACGGTGCCCGTCGGCTCGGTAAGGCGTTGGCGGATGGTCGACTCGGCGAGTTCGGCCTCGCGCAGCATGCTGACCGCGTGGCGGTAGAAGTCTTCTCCGGCATCCGTCATCCCGAAGCGCCGTGACGTGCGGTTGAGAAGGCGAACGCCGAGACTCCCTTCGAGCTGCTGGATGCGGTGACTGAGGGTCGATTTCGGGACGCGCAAGGTGCGCCCGGCTGCCGTGAAGCCGCCGCGATCGACCACCTGCACGAAATAGAAGAAGTCGTTCAGATCCAGCACGTCCCGCCCCGCCACGTCCGCTCGTATCGTCCGGCTTGTTGGACGCTAGGTTTCATTATTGGCGGCTTCTGGGCCGATCGTCCAGCGCCTAGTTCTTGGGCGTCGCCAAGTCGTTTGCTATCGAGCAGATCGCTCGGGAACGGTTTCGCAAGCAGAACCGGCGGCAAGGGTCGATGACAGAAGTCCAGGCCGGATCATCAGTATTTGCGTGACTTGGCCGAACGGACCCTCAATTCGACCCGCTGCCGATTGCGCCACGCTTCCAGGAGAACGCCATGACCGCTCGCGCCTATGAACCGCTGACCTCCGACAATGCCGCCCTGATTCTGGTCGATCACCAAGTCGGCCTAATGACCGGCGTGCGCGACTATTCCACCGGCGAGCTGAAGCACAATGTCGTCGCCCTGGCCAAGGCCGCCAAGGCGCTCGGCCTGCCCATCGTCGTGACGACGACGGCGCGCGACAGCCTGTGGGGACCGACCTTCCCCGAGCTGGTCGAGGCGCTTCCGGGCATCGAGATCATCGACCGGTCCACGGTGAACGCCTACGATGATCCGCGCGTGGCGCAGGCGATCGAGGCAACCGGCTGCAAGAAGCTGATCTTCGCCGGCATCTCCCTCGAAGTCTGCGCGGCCTTCCCCGCGATGACCGCCGCGGCGCGCGGGCTCGATGCCTATGTCGCCGTCGACGCCCCCGGCACTTTCAGCGCGACCAAGCATGAGGTCGGGCTCCTGCGGATGCAGCAGGCCGGCGTCGTGCTGTCCGACTACGCGACCCTGATGGTCGAGATCCTCAAGGATAACGGGCGGCCGGAGGCCGGCGCCGTCTACGCCGCCCTCGACATGCCCTGGGCGACCCTCGTCGGTCAGGTGGCTTCGGCCTACGCACGGTAGGCGGAGGCTACGGCCCGGTCTCCCTCTGTCGGAGCCGGGCCGTAACGCTCTCGCCGCCCGCCACGAATATCCACGATTGTCGCGAGGGACGGATCATGGCTGAAGCTCGGTATCCGGAGCAGTCGGCGTTCGATTGCGCGGTGCGAAGTGCGTGCCCCCGCTGCGGCAAGGGGCACCTGTTCAAGGGCTTTCTGACCGTCGCGCCCCGATGCGACGTCTGCGACCTCGACTACACCTTCGCGGATCCCGCCGATGGGCCGGCCTTTTTCGTAATGATGACGACGGCCGTCCCGGCCGTGGCGTTCGGCGTCTGGCTCGAGCTGGCCTTCAGCCCGGCTCTGTGGGTGCACCTCTCGGTCACGCTGCCGGTGGTCCTGATCACCTGCACCTTGCCGCTGCGCTTCTTCAAGGGCTGGCTGGTGGCCAGCCAATACATCAACCGGGCGGAAGAGGGCCGTCTCGTGCGGCCGACGACACCGGCTCCCGTGAAGCCGCCCGACGACGTCTGACGGGACCTGTGCAAGCGGCAGCGATCGTCCAATCCACCGGACGCAGCGTCCAACAATTCGGATCTTCTCGCGATCCAGGCAGGTGAGTAGCACTGAAGTGCAGATCTGCCTCGACGCCAGTTGCTCAAGACAATGCAAATGGAGAGCGTCTGATGCAGAGGTTGTATTCACGACAGACGTCGCAGATGGCGTCCCGTCTGCTTCTCGTCATCAGTATAGGCGCCTGCACAGTGCTGCCGGTGGTTGTGCCTGTTTCGCCGTCTCATGCCATGGAGAAGAAGATGACCGACACGACGCGGATCGAGAGCGCCTACAGCTTCGCGGAGACGGTGCAGCGGCTGCGCAGCGCGCTGGAGGGCAAGGGCCTGACGATCTTCGCGGCCATCGACCAGCGTGCGGCGGCTCAGTCGGTCGGTCTCGACATGCCGCCGACCACCCTCATCGTCTACGGCAACCCCAAGGGTGGCACGCCCCTGATGCTCGCCGCACCTGATTTCGCCCTCGAGCTGCCGCTCAAGCTGCTTGTGCGCGAGGACGCCTCCGGCAAGACGCAGGTGCTCTTCACGCCCGCTGCCGCACTCGAAGGACTGCATGGCCTGCCGGCCGGCATGGCCGGCAAGCTGGGGGCGGCAGAGCCGCTGATCGCCGCGGCCGTCTCGGCCGTCAAGTAGCACCGAGCATTCGACGAGGGGCCGCGGCGGGCCGAGACGATGCCGCAATTTGCAGAGGGTTGAGCCATGAACGGAACCGAGCAACCGGTATCTGCCGCCTCGCGCGCGGGCAGCCTGTCGCGGCGGAGGATGCTCGCGGGTGCTGCCGGTCTCGCCGGCGCCGCCGTCTCCGAGCGGGCGCATGCGGACAGTCTGGCCGACGTCCCGGCTCGCGGACCCGGGGCGTCTCTCTCGGGAATGAGCGAGCGCTCGTCCTTCGTACACATCTCGCGCATCCCGGAATCGACGCCGGGCAAGCGGAACGTCGATCCCAGCGCCGCGATCAACGCCAAGGCTCCACTCGACAAGCTCGTCGGCACCATCACGCCGGCCGATTTCCACTACGAGCGCAGCCATTCGGGCGTGCCGGACATCGATCCCGCCCAGCACCGGGTGTTGGTCCACGGCATGGTGGACAAGGAGATCGTGCTGACCATGGACGACATCCGGTCGATGCCGACCACGTCGCGGGTCGCTTTCCTCGAATGCACCGGCAACGGCTGGGAAAACTGGAAGTCGGCACCGCCGGACGTCACCGTGCAGAACACGCACGGGCTGGTGAGCACCAACGAGTGGACCGGCGTGCCGCTGTCCTTCCTCATCAATCTGGTCGGTGTGTCGCGCAAATCGACCTGGATGCTCGCCGAGGGCGGCGACGGATCGGCGGTCGCCCGAAGCATTCCGCTGACCGACGAGATCATCGCCGAGGGGATGCTGGCCTATGGCCAGAACGGCGAGCCGCTGCGGCCGGCGCATGGTTTTCCCCTACGCCTGTTTCTGCCAGGCTTCGAGGGCAACCTCAACATCAAGTGGCTGCGCCGCCTCAAGTTCGGCGATCAGCCCTTTATGACGCGCTGGGAAACCGCCCGCTACACGCAGCTGCAGGCGGATGGCCGCGCCCGGCAGTTCCAGCTGAAGCAGGACGTCAACTCGGTGATCACCACCCCCTCGGGGATGATGCAGATCCGCAAGGGCTACCACCGGATCAGCGGGCTCGCCTGGAGCGGGCACGGACGGATCACGCGCGTCGAGGTGAGCACCGACGGGGCCAGGACCTGGCGGGACACCCAGATCAGCCTGCCCGCCCTGCCCAAGGCTCAGACGCGCTTCGAGATCGACTGGGACTGGGACGGCACGCCCACCAAGATCGTCAGCCGCTCCACGGACGACAAGGGAAACATGCAGCCGGACCGGGACACCTTCATCGCCATGACGGGGACGAACGCCCTGTTTCATTACAATGCCCAGCAGACCTGGGCGATCGCAGCAGACGGAGCGGTGCGCAATGTCCTGGCTTAATGCGACGGCACTCGGATGCGCTGCGGCGGCGCTGCTGGCTACGGACGTGGCCGCAGCCGAATTCGGCCGCCCCGCCACGCGCGATGAGATCGCGCTCTGGAACATCGACGTGCGACCGGACGGGACCGGGTTGCCACCCGGCAGCGGCACGGCGGCTCGCGGCCAGCAGGTCTTCGAGGAGAATTGTGTGGCCTGCCACGGTGAACGCGGCCAGGGCGGCATCGCCGACCGTCTGACCGGCGGCCAGGGCACGCTGGCCTCCGACCATCCGGTCAAGACGGTCGGCAGCTACTGGCCCTATGCCACCTCGCTCTTCGACTACGTCCGCCGCGCGATGCCCTATCCCGCCCCGCAGACGCTCAGCGACGACGACTATTACGCGGTCGTTGCCTACATCCTGAATCTGAACGAAATCGTCGCGTCAGATACGGTGCTCGACCGGGCCCGTCTGCCCGCCATCAAGATGCCCAACCGCAATGGGTTCTGGCCGGATCCGGAATTCAAGCTGATCCGGAACTCCCGGCAACCCTAACTTCGTGATGGTGCAGATCGCTGTTTGACGGGCGTGGGAGATGGGGCCGTGCTCGTAATTCATGGTCTGGGAATAGCGCGGCATTGAGGAGGTTGAAAATCCGACATCCGCGGTCCGCACTCTCCTCTACTCAAGCAGCCGTTCTGCATTGGCTAGCTTTCGCCGATCGCCGAATGGCCGATTTCACGGGTTCTCGCTTGGAAGCAGCCAGACCGCTTTCCACCCATCTCGGTCCTCACCTGCCGGCGACTATGTCCGGTTCGGAGCAGATTCCGGGCAGGCCGGAACAACCAAGGTAGGCGCTCACAAGCCGCGATCTGGCGATCTCGCTGCCTCGCATCGTAAAGGATACGCTTGGCGCTGCGACTATTGTTCCGCCGTCGATTTTCTAGAAGCGCGCACAAACCGCGTCTCTCACAATGACCAAACTTATCTCCAGCGCTCGCGATACACCGGGCGCGGAAACCTGAATATTTTCAGCGAGAATGGCCCTGATTTTCCCTGCAGAACCGGCGCGTTCCGTGCGCTTGAATGCGTCGTGAGACCAAAGGCCTATCAGGCAAGCTGCCCGTCGGCTTGAAAGTCCTGATTAAAGCAGGAGCAAAGCCTGTTTCCGCCCGACTGCCTGGTGGAGCTGAGGGGAAGCCAGCATCACTGATAAATAAAGGAAATCTGGAGCGCACCGCGTTCCGCCCCACCAAGCGCCCCACTCGCGAACGGCGCGTTCGAATTTCCGGTCTGACTTTTCGCGCCGCCCTCTCGCTCGCGGGATGCGCGTGATGGGCGCGCTGCGCTACGGCTCCGTCTGTTCCGGCATCGAAGCGGCCACCGTCGCGTGGCACCCGCTCGGCTGGCAGCCACAGTTCTTCTCCGAAATCGAAGCCGCCCCGCGTGCGGTCCTGTCCCATCATTACCCGGGTGTGCCGCTCCATGGCGACTTCACGACGATCCGCGAAGGCGAATACGGCGCAATCGACCTTCTTGTTGGAGGCACCCCCTGCCAGTCGTTTTCGGTCGCGGGCCTCAGAGGCGGACTGGCAGACGACCGCGGCAACCTGGCCCTCCAGTATCTTAGGCTGGCTGAGCGCCTGCGCCCCCGATGGCTGGTCTGGGAGAACGTCCCCGGCGTCCTGTCGTCAAACGGAGGACGGGACTTTGGTGCCATTCTCGGGGGCATGGTCGAACTCGGGTATGGGTTCGCCTACCGAGTGCTTGACGCTCAGTTTGTCCGAGTGGACGGGTTTGGACGGGCTGTCCCTCAACGACGCCGGCGTGTGTTCGTTGTCGGATATCTTGGAGACTGGCGACGTCCCGCAGCGGTACTTCTTGAGCGCGCGAGCCTGCGCGGGGATCCTGCGCCGCGCCGAGAAGCGGGGTCGGGAGCTGCCGTCGGCGCTCTCGCAGGCACTAGCCCAGGTGGCGGCTGGCGCGTAGGCGCGGACGAGGCCGCTGCAGGCCAGCTTGTCGCGCAAACCCTCTTATCTGGCGGCCACGCCAACAATCCGCTGGACGAAACCCTTATCGCAGGAGCGCTAACCTCGGGTGATCGTGGCATCAGTCCCGATCAGGCTGCCGCGGCCATGATCATTCCGATCCTTGAAGTCGGAAAGGGCTCAACGTCCAGGGGGCAAGGCCCGAACGGCTCAGGACTGGGCGCGGCCGGCGACCCCATGTTCACGTTGCAGGCAGGCGCTCAGCACGCAATCGCCTTCGACACGACGCAGATCACCAGCGCCGCGAACCGCTGTAACCCTAAGTCTGGCGACCCTTGCCACCCGCTGGCGGCAGCGGGGCATCCGCCCACCATTGCATTCGACTGCAAGGCCGGTGGCGATACCAGCTTCGCTATCGGTGAGATCCCCGGCTCGCTCCGTGGCGAGGGCCACGGGGGCGGTCACGCCGCAATCCAGCAAGGCTGGGCCGTTCGACGCCTGACGCCCCGCGAGTGCGAGCGCCTTCAGGGCTTCCCCGACGATTACACCGCCATCCCTTGGCGCGGCGGCATCCTCGCCGACGGCCCTCGCTACAAAGCGCTCGGCAACTCTATGGCCGTGAACGCGATGCAGTGGATCGGTCGGCGGATTGAAGCTGTCGAAGCCATCCCTTCAACCGTCGCGAGGGCCGCATGATGACCACCACCGCTCCCCCACCCCTTCCCGCCCGGTCATCAACCAGCGAGGGGGGGGGGGCGTGGCATGAAGATCCGCCGCACTCGATGGAGCGACAACGATCGCTACCTTGGCCCCTTCACCTATGCTCGCGACGGTAGGGGCTACCGGCCGCTTGCTGTCGTCTTGTCTTCGCGAGGCGATGACGACGAGGAAAGCGGACACTGCACGCTCCGCATTAGCGGCTTCGGCCACACGCTGATCGCTATCGTCCCGCCGGTCGTTCGACCGTGGCGGCGCTGGGTCGACCTCTCCAAAAGGCAGTTCTATCGGGCGGACGGCAAGCCGGAACCGAAGCGGCCAGACGCCGGCTATTGGGATGTGCACGCGCGTCGATACGGGTTCTCTTTGGACGGCGCGGGAGACATGGGAGGGAGTGCCTTCCTGCAAGTGTTCCTCGGCCCACAGACACACGACAGCAGCACGACGCGCTCGTGGTCGAAGTTCCTGCCCTGGACCGAATGGCGACATGTCCGGAGAAGCCTCTACGACCTGGAGGGCCGACACTTCTGGAGTGAGGGCGAGTACCAGCCGAGCCGCAAGGCGTCCCGCGACGAACGGCTGGACGGCAGCCGCAGGCGGATGGATGCGGCGCGGGATGCCGAGGCGGCGTGCCCCTCATTCACTTTTGCCTTTGCAGACTTCGACGGCGAGCACCTGACGGCTCGAACACACATCGAAGAACGTGAATGGCGTCTCGGCACCGGCTGTTTTCGATGGCTGTCGCTGTTCCGCAAGCCGCTCATCATCCGCCGGCTTGATATCACTTTTTCCGGCGAGACCGGGCGCCGCAAGGGATCGTGGAAGGGCGGAACGCTCGCGACTAACGGCCCGATCATGGAACCGGGCGAGACGCACGAGGCCACGTTCCGCCGCTACTGCACCGAGAACCGGATGACGTTCATCGGCCTCGCGGCAACCCCGACAACGACGGAGGTCGGACATGGGTGAGCAGAAGCGCCGCGAGGCGGCCATGTCCGACTACGAGCGGGCGATACAGGACCTCACCCGCAAGCCGACCGACGATGGGCATCTCATCGAAGCCGGCTGGGTTGGTCTCCGGCAGATGTGGCTGCCGGCAGACGCGCCCGAGCATCAGGTCGCCGACCTCCGCAAAGCCTTCATGGCCGGCGCCCAGCACACCTGGGGCAGCATCATGAACATGCTCGATCCCGGCGACGATCCGACGACCGCCGACCTTTCGCGCATGGACAAGATCCAGAAGGAGCTGGACGCCTTCGGGGCCGAGATCGCGCGCGACCACTATCCGACGAAGGGGAGTGCGTGATGGGCAAACCAAACCACTGCTGCCCAATGTGCGGCGCTGACAGCCCGCGAAGCTGCGGCCTTGAAGAGGAATGCGGCGGTGCCTGCCCGTGGGTCGAGTCCGGCCAGTACGAGCAAGATTGCGACATGGCGGATGAAGAGGAGGGGGCCGCCCCCTCCCCCGCACAAGCACGGGGGCGGTGAGCGATGGGCTGGTCTCTCGGATACGACCCGAATTGGAAGCGCGATGTTGGCTATGGCGTGCCGGCGATCTGCGATGATCCGACCTGCGACGCGGAGATCGACCGCGGCCTAAGCTACGTCTGCGGCGGCGAGCCATATGGCGGTGAAGACGGCTGCGGCCTGCACTTCTGCGGCAATCACCTCTGGCACAACAAAGAGGGTCAGCAGGTCTGCTGGCGATGCCGCACTGGCCGCAAGCCCTACGAGCCAAAGCCCGATACGCACGAATGGCTCGAATGGAAGCTGACCGATCCGTCCTGGGCCGAGTGGCGCAAGGCCGATCCCGAGGAGGTTCGGAAGATCGAGGCAGCCCTAGAAGCCACCCCGCTCCCCTCCCCCGCGCAGGGAGGGAAGTGAAGATGACGATCCGCTACGAGAAGCACATCACCAGGGACATGCTCCGCGCCGAGCCTGAGACGCTGTTCGTGTTCGGTGACAATCTCGAACGCAAGGGCTTAGGCGGTCAGGCGCGGGAGATGCGCTACGAGCCAAACGCCGTCGGTATCCCGACCAAGCGTGAGCCGGGCAATTGGCCGGGCGCCTTCTTCGACGACACGCCGTGGGACGCCGAGGATTACCTGCGGGCACGGCAGAAGGACGTGGACCGGCTTGAGGCCCATCTGCGCAAGGGCGGCACCGTGGTTCTGCCGGAAGGTGGCCTCGGCACCGGGCTCGCGGATCTTGAGAACCGCTCGCCGAGTGTGTGGAAGTGGCTGCAGGCTGATCTCGCAGCCCTGAAGGCGCTTGGAGAACTCGCCCCGCCCGCGTCCTCGACGGAAGGAGAAGCGGGATGACCTGCGATACCTGCCGCGAACTGCTCGCCGAGGGCTTGGACCTCTGTGTCCGCGCCCGAAAGCGGAAGCACCTGATGCAGGGGTGTTCGTCATGACCCGCGTGCTCGTCACCGGCGGTCGGGACTGCGTGCGGGACTTCATCGCGCGGCTCAAACGGCTGCCATGCACATGCCGCGGTCGAGCGCCGACCGAGCCCTTGCAGAAGGGCTACCGTTTCGTCTGGCGCGATTGGCTCGGCGTGACGATGGGATGGTCCTGCCAGCCTGAGATAGCAGTTGCGTCGGGCTACGAGTGCGAGGCCTGCGGCGCGGTCTACGAGACGACGGGCGGCTACATCCCTCGGCTCGGCAAGCGCGACACGACAGGCTGGCCTCTGACGCTGTCCGGCGAACGGATGCCTCTGGAGCAAGACCGCATCTATCGCGAACGGGAATGGCCCACCCGCCGCGCCAAAGCCGCCGGCATCGAGGTCGTGAAGGTGGAGGGAGGGTCGAACAATGGCTGAGCCGCTGACCACGTGGGAGATGCAGGATCGCCTCATCAAGACGCTCGGCGTGCTTGAGGTTGATCGGCGCGTTCACCGGGTCTGTCGATATCTGCGCCAGGACCGCGAATGCCTACGGTGCCCGATGCGGTTCATCGACCATATCGATGGCGAGGAAGAGGTCTGCCAGCAGGCCTGCTACGGTCTAGCGCTTGAGGCCATCACCTACGCGAACGGTGCGGTTCACCCGCGAGAGAAACGGCCCGACGCAGGAGCGCATCATGGCTGAGACGAGCGAGGTGGCCTCTGATTGGCTGGCCGATGACCTGCGGGAGGTCGCATCCGACTTTGCCGCGATCACTTCGGCCGCTGTCGCCGATCGGATGTACCAACGCCTTAATGCCTTCGATGCCGCGAAGCTGAGAGACAAGCTGGCTCAGCGATACCTTGAATGGACGGGTCGCGATCTCCGGGCTGATCTCGACGCCGCTCTCCCCTCCCCGCCCGATCCCGCATAACCTGCGGCATGCACCGTCGCACTCCACCGTGGCCCATCGTCGTTCTCGCTATGGGAACCTGGACATCCGTTGCCGCCGTTGTCTGGGCGATCGGACGAGGGATGCATTGGTGGTAGCCGAACAAGAGACCGCGAAACCGCTGAAATGGTCTGACTACCACTACTCCGCAGCCGACCTGGAAGAAATGGTCGAACGGGGACTGACCATGCAGGCCGCCGGCATCCGCTCACAGGTCGTCAGCATCGATCTGTATGTGGAGGCATTGAAGGCGCTGGCGAGAGAGAGGAAGCGGTGAGCCGCAAGCCAGCAGACGCCGAGAAGGCTCGCCTGGAGAACCGCGCGTCCGCAAGGCGGCAAACTGGCTTGTCGGCCATCCGAGATGGGGCGTTGATGACGGTGGCCGTCGTTGGTCTTTTGGCGGCACTGTATATGGCGGCTGAACTTCTCGGCTGGGCTTGATGACACTCCGCTGGCGCCACACCTGGCCCGAGAAGGGCGAGGATTTCGTCTTGCTCCGAGAGCGCGACCCAGCAGCCGATCCCGAGCCCGAGCACATCGGGCGCATCCACAGCCACGCGAAGAGCCAATACGCCGAGCGGCGGCGGGGGTGGTCTTGGTCGCTGACCTGCGCCACCAAGTTCGTCGGCATTCCGAAGCCGGCCTTCGCGGCCAGCGGTTTCGAGGGGACGAAGCAGGAGGCGGCCGACGCGCTCAAGGCTGCATGGGCACAGGAAGAGGCTTGGCGTGCCGAGGCGCTGGCGACCGTGGATTTCAGCGGCATGCCGCCGAACGTCGAGCGGTGTCTGCGGCATGGGCAGCCGACGCCGGCGAAGTGGAGCCGTTTGACGGACGGTCAGGGCTGAGCAACATCAGGCCGACAGGAGGCCACGATGCCCGACATGCGAGACATGCTCACGCCGGAGATCCTTGCCGGCATGGAGAAGTGGATGGCCGGAATGGAGCCGCCCCGCACGCTTCCGCAGGCCGTGAACGAAGCCTTGGGCGACTGGCTGACGCAAATGGGCGTGCTGCCGTATGTCGAGCATCCCGAGGGCGAGACAGACCCGGACGCATGACGCGCTTCTATTTCGACCAGAACCGATCCGGGAAACGGACCGAGGACACGGTTGGCATCGAGTTCGCCACGGCCGAGGAAGCCGATCGGCACGCGCTCAGCCTGGTCAAGGCGTTCATACAGGACGTCGAGGTGACAGGCCGCATGACCGGCATGACGGTGAGCGTGCACACCGAGGATTATTCGACCTCTTGGAGTGTCGCTTCCACAGTTCGCCGGATCGGCAGCCTCAAGCCAAACCATGAGAGAGCCGTCCGCCCAGGGACCGAGTCCGGCAAGGTTCAATGGCTGATGGACAGGGGCGAGACCAACGACCGTGTGGTGAACATGGCTGTCGACGCCTACCTCGCAGATCCAACGCGGCGATGGTTTGAGATCTCAAGCGGGTACGACATTGATCTGGCCGCAGCCGTGCAAGCGTTTCGGCCAGCGGCGGATAGCCCCACGAACTGGCTGCTGGTCCGTAGTGCGATCGTGCGGGCGCCGATCAGGCGGCGGTGATCGCCTCCAGCGTATAGGTGAACCAGTAGACAGAGAAACCGAGCGTCGGCTAGCGGGTTAGCCCGGATCATTCGGTCCGAGGCTGCGATGCCACGCTACTATTTCGAGATCCACGATGGCGATTGGAGTGAGCCCGACGAAGAGGGCTCAGATCACCTAACCGACGAGCATGCCGGTCACGAGGCGATCGAAGCTCTGACACACATTGCCAGAGACAATCTGCCGAGCCGAGACGTCCGGGATTTTACGGCCGACGTTCGCGACGAGAGCGGCAACGTCGTCTTTCATGGGACGCTTTCGTTCCGAGGTGAGTGGAAACGGTGAGCGCATGAAAAAGCCCGCTCGGCGAACCGGGCGGGCGAGTGAACCATGTCCTGGGAGGACGACGAACCGTAGCAAGTGCTGAGCCAGACGCAACAAAACCCGCCCGTGAAACGCCAGATGGCCGGGCGAGCTTTGAAGCCGGGATACGGGCTGAACTGAGACGTTCCCGAGCGCGGGAGATGGCCACAAATCAAGCTTGGTTCAAGCTGGTAAAGAAAGCCCGCCGCGGCGAACCGGGCGGGCTAAGGCGTGCGTATCCTGGGAGGATGGGCAACTCTAGCAAACGTCGCGCCAGGCACAACAAAGCCCGCTCCGGCGAGTTCAGCCGGGCGGGCCTTGAAGCCGGGGGCTCACAGGAATGAGACGGCCCAGGTGCGGTGAACCGGCGTCGCAAGGCGCAGTTCAGTCCGGGTCGCCGCGCGCAGTGACGCAGGGCGCTTTCATGATCTGCTCGGGTGTCTCCGCGACATACCGATAGGTCTGCGAATTGAACGACAGGTGCGCCTTGGCTCCGTTGTATTCCGAGCCGCGCCGGCCGGTGACGGGCGCCACCACGGTGATGAGATCGCGGTTCACGTAGACCTTCATCGGGGCTGCCGGCTGCGGCGATCCGCCGAACAATGCCGTGACAATTAAAAAGCAGCGGGCCATATATTTACCGTGAGGTTCGAATGCCAGCATTTATTGACCGAGCGGGCGAACGCTATGGGCGCCTTCTCGTCACGACGTATGTCGGTAGAGTGAATAACAATGCAGTCTGGCGATGCGTTTGCGACTGTGGCGCAGAGGTAGAGGCGTCCCGAGCCAATCTAAAGAACGGCAGCACGAAGTCTTGCGGCTGCCTTCGTCGTGAAGTCGCGACGGTATATGGCGCAAGCGTTGCCAAGCATCGGATGTCAAAGACTAAGGAATACCGCGCGTGGTGTTCAATGCTGACCCGCTGCAACAATCCGCGAGCAGAAAACTATCACCGCTACGGGGGACGAGGCATCGCTGTATGCCATCGCTGGTCCTCGGATTTCGAGGCGTTCTTCGCTGATGTGGGGCCTGCACCGTTCCCGAAATCGCAGCTTGATCGGATCGACAACGCCGGAAATTATGAACCCTCAAACTGTAGATGGACAACGGCTCGAATTAATAGCAACAACCGAACTACTAACATGGATATCTTGCTCAATGGAAAGGCCCGCACCCTTGCTGATGCACTTGATCTAACCGGTAACGTGGTCGGTTATCATACCGCTTACAGTAGAATACATCTACGCAGATGGGATGTTGAGAGAGCTCTCGTCACCCCTCGGCTCCAGATACCGCGATAGCGGCATCAGCCGAACACCCCTGGATAGACGCCAGCCTCGGTGATCCGATCGATGACAAAGCCAGCGACCATTACGATCAGGATTGCGGCAGCCGCCAGCACGCCGTAGCGCACCCACTTGGCGCGCGGGATGCGCTCATCGCCGATCGCCTCGCTCGAGACGAGATGGAAGTACGCGCCAACTGCGCTCAGGTAGAGGCAGTAGGCGATGATCCGGCTGTCGGTCATCCACATCGGCTGGCCGACCCAGCGCCAGACGATTGACCAGACCCGCTGACCATCCGTGCCGGCCCAATGCGTCGTGATGCCGAGGACGAGCCAGTGCACCTTCAGCATCGGCTTGTGGCTGACCACCGTGAGGATCGCATCGACGATGAAGGAGATCACCACGCCAGACGCCAACGCCACCAGGGCCGCGTTCAGGCCGGTGATCATCTCCGGCCCGGTCAGGAAGTAGGCCGCGACGCCAAAGGCTGCGTTCGGCAGCACGAAGAGCTTGAAGATCCGGGGCCAGTTCAGACCCTTGAAGCCATGGAAGCCATTGAGCGCGCTCAGGCGGATACGCGAGCCGAGCGCCGTGGAAGTAAGCGTCATCAAAAATCTCGCGCCAGAAGCTGTTCCAGGGTCTCACCGCGGCTGCGCAACCTGCGCTCGGTGCGCTCACGAAGGCCGGCTTCAATCTCATCCGGGTCTTGGCCGGCGTCGCGCACCAATTCCTCGGACACGTCCCCGGCGCGTTGCTGGGCCTCGACGTTACGGGTGATCGCCGCGTCGAACTCGCTCGGGTCGTGGGTGTGAGGCGTCGGGAAGAACCACGACATGATCCACCTCCACATCAGGAGCGCTCCCGAGGCCGGAGCGTCTCCAGGATTGTCCGGGCGTTCGCCAGCGAATGGCGGATCTCCTGCGTGCCCAGCTCGACCTTCCGATTCAGGTCCTCGTTGGTGTCTCTGACCTCGCCGAAGGCGACCCTGATGCCCTCCATTGCGACGCCGATTTTCTCGGCGGCCGCCGTCGCCGCGTTCTGCGCGGTGATGATTTGCTTCTGGTCCTCGAGCTTCGACGCCTGGAGTGCCTTGATGTCCTGATACAAGGCACGGATCACGAGGACCGCGCCGAGAAACAGCAGAATGAAGATGATGCAGGTCGCGCCAAGGACGCCCTGATTGATGTAGACGTCGGCCGCCCCGGTCGCGGCCTTCGCGGCTTCCGCCGCCTGCGCGTGGGCTTCGTCGATCAGCACGCTACTGCCCCGCCGCCGCGATGATGAGCACGGCCGAGATCATGGCCACGATGAGAGCGAGAACCGGGGCGGCTTCCACGTCAGCCCGGAAAGCTAGGCTGAGGGGTGCCGAAGAACCAGATCACGAAGGCAATGAGCGCCACTGCTGCGACAGGCCCGGCGATGCAGATTAGGATCTCGCGCATGGTCAGCGCTTCGCGATAGCCGCAGCGCCAGCCCGGACTGCTTGGACGACGGGGGCGACCACGAAGAACGAGAGCAGGATCTTGCCCTGCCAGTCGTCGTAGGGAGCCGGCGGCTTCGGCACACCCCAAGCGCCGACCACATGCGAGCCGAACGGCGTCCAGAACGGCAGGCTGTCGAGGTAGATGCCTGCCGCGTGCAGCGCGGGCGGGACGGCGATAAGGTAGACGATCCAAGGGTACGCCGCCTGCGATGCCGCCTTCAGCTTATTGGCTTCGACGGCGGCTTGGAGCGTCGCAAGGTTCTGCTCCTTTTCCGAGGTCACACCGGCAATGACGATGTCCCGGCCGGATGCGTCACGCTGCTTGAAATAGGCCAGCACCGGCTCGGCAATGCCAGAGCCCAGGAGCTTGACGAGGAAGCCACCCAGAAGCGCGAGCATCAGCGGCGATCCTCGAACCGGCGTTCATCCCGATCCAGCACGATCGGCTTCGTGCCGACGGCGCGCAGGAGCAGCGTCAGCACGTTCACGCCGACGATCCAGAGAAGCGCCTGCTGTGGGGTCACCACCGAGCCGATGTTGACCGTCTGGAGGTAGCCGAGGATCAGCAGGACCGTGGAGGCGAGACCGCTGAGCACGTTCAGCAGAGTCGTTTTCCATGCGGTGCGCAGCGCGGCGGCAGGCTTCACCTTCTCGGTGAGCGCGTCGGACGTGACCGAGACAGCCTGGACGGCGGGCTTCGAATCGTCTGCCATCAGACTGCGAGCCCCGCGACGAACGCTCCGGCGATCAGGCCGAGCGCGATGAGGCTTCCGGTCCGCGGATGCACCGCGAGCCACGTCCAGATGTAGCGAAGGCCGGACTTGCCGGCGTTGCTCGCGAGCGTGGTGACGTTCGCTTCTGCGCTCTTCAGGTCCATGTCAGGAGCTCCAGATGTTGGTGAGCTTGGTGGCGAGCCAGTTTCCGAGCCGCGTGCGGACTGGGCTCGTCGGCGAGGCGATCGGAGGCGGCTGGATCTTCTCGATCGCTTCGGCCGTCGGGGTCAGGGGCTCGAGCGGAGACACCGAGACCGGCGGCCTAGGCACGCTCGACGCGGCGGCGTTCGCCTTGTGGCCGGCAGCGATCAGCGCGGCTTTGAAGCTCGCGTAGATGACCGCGATCGAGGCGCCCTCGTTGTCCGGATTGACCATCGCGCGGGCGGCGGTCGGGTTGTCGCGACCCGGCCCGAAATAGTCGGACAACTTCTTGCCCGTGTACCAGCCCTCGGAGAGGCCGGTGTAGAGCATGGCCGCCGCGATGAACGGGTCCAGCATCAGGGTCGGCGTCACCTCGAGGTCTTGCGCCCTGGTGAGGTATCCGAGGTCACGCAGCCGGCCCGTGGCGCGGCGCGCATTGTCTCGGCCGGTCGCCTGGACGTCGCCCATGCCGCGGAAGTCCCAGCCGTCGTTCGGCAGCTTGTTTCCGAGCCGGCCGCCGTAGACCTTGTTAGCGAGGGTCTGCGGATTGCGAACGTAGGGCTGCGCCGATGCCTCGGTCAGGAACCGGCTGGGCCAGACCTGGCGTATGCGAGCGGCCGTTGAGTAGCTCAGGTTCTCCAAGACGGGCCACATCGCGTGCCCGGTCTCGTGCTTCGTGGTCGCCAGGCAGTAGGCCAGTGGCGCGGTCTCCATCGCCGGAGGGCAGGCGTCGAGAAGCGCATTGAGGCCGTCGACCTGCCGTTGCGACAGGCTTCCGCCGAAAGGTGTCTTGCGCACAGCCGCGTAGAAGGCCGCGCGATCCAGGCTCGCAACCATGCGTATTCTCGCTCTTGGAACGGAGTTTGCTCGACGACTTAAGGATTCGAGCTGAGAGGGACTGGGTTGACGGAGGACTTTCAAAGAGAGGTGCTGGCGATCATCCAAGCGGACACGCATTCGGCGCAGTGCCGGAACCTGCCAGATGTCTACACAGCGGTCCGGGACAGCCTCTCCAGCGTCTGTCCTACGCCCCAGCGGATTGAGCTCATCCCCAACCTGAAGGTCCGAGGCTGCATTCGCGTACGGATCTGCGGTCCCGAGCTCGTCGGTGAATTTGAGGTCGGTCTACGGCGCGGAGGCAAATGAGCGCTCGGCCTCACCCGGCCGGCCAGGGTCTCAGGCGAGCGTCAGGTTCGCCGTCTGCACCGGAAACTGGATCGTCATGCCCTGATCGTTCACGCCCATCAGCGTGGTAAGCGGGCTGAACTCGGGATCGCAGAGCATCACGGTGCCGACATCGCCGACCATGAAGGCGCCGGGGATGCCGGTGCGATTCGTGACCCGAACGCGGTCGCCAAGCTTGAACGGAGCCGCCACCTGCCGGCGCTCGAACTCGGCATGGACGTGATCAGCAATCGCCTCGGGTGTGTCGAGCGTGGTCTCTTCGACCTTGGTCTGTCTGAGCGTGAGCATCATACGGCTCCAGGAAGCGGCCACTGGCCGGAAAGATCGCCCTTCGCCACCTGCGCCGCACGCCACAGACTTTCGTCGACGTCGGCGGCGGTGAAGCCGAAGGCGTCTTTGAGCTGCAGGAGCTGCGCGCACAGAACGTTGTTGGCGTATTCGAGCCGTTCCTTGGCGACCTTGCCCAGCATGGCCTGAGCCGGCACGCTGGAGGCGACGAGCGCGTTGACCTTCGCCGTCACGTCGTCGATCCGCCCCCAAAGTGTGAGACCGACGCGCCAATCACTGAGGGTCGGATTGTCTGGCACCGGTTGAGCAGGCGCTTCGAATTCTGCGATTGCGGCGGACCCGGCCTCGACCATCTCCATCAGCGCGTCGTAGGCCGGCAGCCCTTCTGACGGCGCCGCGAAGCTGATCTGTGCCGGCCCGGCGCTGTTTCCGAGCTGATCCCCTTCCGCGAGATCGACGATGATGGCGGTGTGGCCCGGGTCGGCAAAACGTGCGTTGATCATGGTCACATCCTCGAATCCAGGCCGACGGCACCGCCGCCCGCGAAGCTGCCCACGAGACCGGCCGTCTGTGCTGGGGTGGCCAAAGTGATCTGAGCCGCCGTAGTGCTGGCGAAGCCGACCGTTGCGCCGGTCACGTTCACGACGGCAGAGCCCGGCCGCTGGATTGCGCCGGAACCGCTGATCAGGGACGCGGCTGGCGGCACGCGCATCGGTTCGGTCGAGAAATCGGCCGTGGCGGCGAACTTCGTGCCGTCGCTCTCCCACCAGTTGCCGGAGCAGGCCGGCAGGAAACGCCAGTACCGCCGGCATCTGCGAGCATCGTCATCCTGGCTCGCGAGTTCGAAGGGCGGCGCTACGCTGCCCTCATACACACCGACATCGAAGAACTCACAGACGTTCGAGGTGCTGGCGAGGAAGTTGCTCTGCCCAGCAGAGCTCACACCGCCGCCCGTTGCCCAAGCCTCGCCCGCCGTCTGCAGACCGGAGCCGGCAGCGAGCACGAGCGTGAGAACGAGGCCGACGGTATTATCTCGCGCCCAGGTCCCAGCGACGTCACCCGGTATAGGCACCGTGATGATCTGATCCGTGTTGGCTTGGGGCCCGGTGATCGTGAACAGCTTCGCGAAGCAACGGCTGAATGCGCCGTTCCTGGCCGCCACGGCATAGGTGCCGGCAGGAAGCCGCACGCCCTTGCGCACCACGAAAGCGCGCGCATCCGTCGATCCGAGCTTGAGGTCCGCCACCTCGATGCCCTCGATCGGGATGGACAGCGTGCAGTAGTCATTGCTCCCAAGGCTGCCGGCCGCCGTGGTGACAGTCACGCGAACACGATTTGGAGAACCTGCCGGCGAGTTGCTGGCGATCTGCTGAGCGCTAATCCGGCCAGAAGAGCTCAGCTCTGCCTTGACCCCATCAACGACATACAGGCCGCCCCCTACAGGCGAGACCGTACTGACGCCGTTGGCCAGACTGATCCGCATCCCGGCATTGCCGAAGCGATTGCGCTTGCGCGTGTAGAGGGCATCGGTCCCCAACAGGCCGAGCATCGCGGGATAGTTCGCCGCCGCAAGGAGAGAGCGCCCGGCAGAGGAAGCGTCCGAGATGTCGGCCAACGCGATCGCGGCGGTCTTCAGCGACGTGCCGTCTGCGCGCGCATAGCTGCGCACGTGCCAGTTGCCGGATGAGTCCTGCGTGGCGTGGCAAGTGTCGCCGGCCTGTGTCGTGATGTTGGTGGCGCCCGGCAGCTTCAGCGACGTGGCGTTGTGCGTCAGCACGAGGCCGGCATCCTGGAAAGTGAGCAGCCGTTCGAGGTGCTTGCCAGGACCAAATGACGTGATCGTCACCGTGCCGGTGATCGTGACCTTCTTCTTACGGGCGGAGCTGAGATCGGTGAGCGACGCGGCTACCATCGTGACGGAGTCCGCGAGCGCATCCACACCACCAGTCGCCGTGTCGACGTAGATGGCATCGGTCAGGATCGTGCCATCTGCCGACGTGCGCAGCGTGATTGCTTCGGTCGTCGTCGTGGTGCCGCCGGTCGGTGTGTAGGTGACCGTCCGCTGCTCCATCCGGCCGAACAACACCCCGCCGACCGCGAAGGCGAGATAGGACACGCTGCTGGTGAGCTTCTTATCGAGCCAGAGCTGACGGTTGCCGCCGGCGAGGTTGGTATTGATGCCGCCGAAGGTCCGAAGGGCGTTCAGAACCTGATAATCGGCCTCGAGCTGCAGCACGGCCGCAGCGCCGACATAGGCGATCGTGTCGATGAGGAAGGCGGCGTTGGTGTAAGGCGCATCGACGGAGCCGATGAGCACGATGGTGCCGCCGCTGTTGCCCGTCGGAGTCACGGCAGCGATGATCAGGCCATCGCCTTTCACCCGGTCGCGCGCACCGAGGTAGAGCACCATCCCGGGCTGGACCTGGTTGAGGTCCATCCCCGAGATCGCAACGCTGTTGGTATTTTGCGCGACCGTCGCCGTAGCGGTGGCCGAGGTGAGAAAAGCCATGCGAGAGCGTCCTCAGGATGAGGGAGTGCAGATAAAAAAAGGTGAGTTGAGGCCGAAGCCGAGTATCAGCGTTTGGTTAGCTGATAGTCGAGCTGACCACCGATGATTTGGGCCACGTCGTTAGAGAACTGGCCCTGCCAAGCATAGACGAGTTCCAGCTTGTGCGTTCCCGGCGGGAGCTTGCGAAATACAGTAACCGTTCCCTCGCGATCCTGCGTGGTCGGGTTTGTAAAGCCATTGACGCCGTTGACAATAAACGGAGCACCGCCTGTGATGTTGTTTCCATTCAGAAACAGATAAAGCGAGAACGTTGCGGAAGTTAAGCGATTTTGATTTGTGATAGAATTTGCAGTAACGCGAGTTAGAGCATCAACACCGACAAGAAGACCAGCATTGGCGTCAACTGAGAGCGAGACAGACTGCGCGGTGCCAAAGCGTGTCGTAGAAGTTTGCCCGCTATCGACGGTGCCTATGGCTAGGGCGATAGAGTCGAAGGTGCTCACCGCGCCCGGCAGGATCGCGCTCTGCGTCACCCGTAGGCTCGGCACCGTCAGCGTCGTGCCATCGAAAGTGAAGGGATAGGTCAGGCCGCCATTTGCGGTAAGCGCGAACAGGTTTGCGTCGACCACAAACCGCGACGTGCCATCCGGCATCAGATCGAGATACCAGCCCGCGTTGCGCTGGACGCCATAGGTTTCGGTCGAGGCGACAGCGGCGAGGCGAACCGACACCCCGGACGGTGCCGAAACGGCGCTCATCCCAAAGCGCCCCGCAGCCGTGCCCGCCGAACTCTGCGCAAACAGCGTCGTGATGCTGGAGGCGTTGGCCGCATCACCAGAGGCGCGGGCCTGCGCTTCGTTCGAAACTCCAGCTTCTACGCCACCAACCCGCGAGAGCAGAGCGTCGTAATTCGAGGTCAGAACACCGTCCGCAGAGATCCGTGCCTGTGTCTCCGACGCGACCGAACCCTCGGCACTCCCCAGTCGAACGAGGTAGGCATCAAGCCGCTGCGCGAGCGCGCTTTCGCCTGTCGCAACGGTTTGGGTCAGCTGGCTGATGGTCGCCGTCGTCGACGCGAACTGAGCATCGTAGAGCGCCTGTGTTTGGACGAGCGCCTGCGTCGCATCGGCAACTGCCTTGGTGACCGAGACGAACTGCGCGGCGGCCTGATCCTGGAAGCTGAAGAGCTTCGTTTGGACCTGAGCCGTCGCCCGACCCGCATCATCGAAGCCCGCGGACAGGTTGGACTCGGCCCGAGCGAAGCTCTGCGACAAGGCGCCGAGCTGCTCGCCAAGCAAGCCCAGAAAGCCGGTGAGCGTCTTTGGAAGCAGGGCCTGATCGAGCGAGGCCGAGTTGGTCGATTGGACCGCCTGCGAGATAGTGCCCAACGCGGCGTTGAGCGATTGCTGCACTTGGCTGATCTGCAGGCCTTGAGCGCTCACGGTCGCCTGCTCGGCCTTGCTGGCAATGGAAGCGGCCTGCGCGTCGAGCCGCGTTTCCGCCGATCCCAGACGGGAAATCAGCGGGTTGAACTGCGCGCTCGTCACGAGGCTGGAGATCGTGCCCTGGAGCGCGTTCAGTGTCTGCGAAACCGTGGTGATTTGCGAGATCAGCCCGGAGAGGTCGCCGGTCTGCACCGAGCCATAGAGCTCGACTTGGTGCTTGAGCGCATCGACATTCACCGAAAGGCTCGTGACCTGCGTTCCGACCTCACTCTGCAGCGCCTCGATCGCGTAGAACCGGGCACGGCCCTCGGCAGGGATGACCTCAAGGCCAGCTGAGGCCAGAGAGCCCTGCAGATCGGCAAGCGCCTGCTGGTTCCGATCCGCCGAGGTGAGCAGAAGCTCCAGATCGCCGCGAAGGTCACCGATGATGGTGTCGACGTAACCCTGGCGCACGGATGGATCGAGTGCGAGGGCCTTACGGAGATTGTCGAGACCTTCGACGACAGGGGTGATCTTGTCGAGCTGGCCTTGAACGATGTCGTCGAGATCGTCGTAGGCGATCGGCGCCAGCGCCACGTTCAAGGCCGACGCCGGCAGGTCGACCGGCGTGTAGACGAAGACGCCCGGCAGTCCCGTCGCGCCGAAAGCACGAGCCCGCAGAACCAGCGTCGTCGGGTCGACCGGGTTCAATTCGATCGAGCCCGTCATGTCGGCGTCGCTGCGCGCGTCGAAGTGGCTGCCGTTGTCGTAGGACAGCCCAACCTCGAACGAGCGTGCGCCGCGTCCCGGCTGGATCGCATAGGTCAGCCGGAAGCCGGCCGCGATCGGCACGATGTTGGCCGTCAGGCTGAGGATCGACGGGCTCTCGGACTCCAGGATGCCGCCGTAGCCGGGAGGAGGATTGCCGGTGGCAGCGCCGATCGCTGCCCAGACACGAGGATCGTCGATCAGCGCCTCGATGTTCGCCTTGTAGGCGCCGTCCATCTTGGCCGATTGGATCAGGTAGTTTTCCTGAAGATCCACGAGCGCGCCGACCACGATGGTGGTCATGTCGCGCCGACCGTCCGAGAGTACCTTCGCGAGCGTCAGCCCGGTCTGGGCCTCGATCGACTGACGGTCGGACGCGCCAAGCACGATGTCGCGCGCGGACGCACCCTGCGAGACGGCCAGCGGCCCCCATTCCCGGCCGGCTCGATCGCGCAATGTCGCCATCTCGCCGGCAGCCAGCACGACGTCGCAATCGAGGTGCAGGGTGTCGCCGTCGTTGTCGACGACGCCGGCCGCCTTGCGCACGTCGATGAACCACGGGTCGACCGAGATGGAGTCGCCGCGCTTGTAGATGCGCCCTTCCATCTCGACGCCGAAGGGCGCGGCCTGCCGCCGGAAGGCACCGGATGAGGCCCGCCAGCGGGTAAGGTGCTGAGCGTGCGCGTAGCTCTTTACGCCCGTCCAGCGCTGCCGCGTCGGCGTCAGCGAGGCCTCGCCGTAGATCGCCAACGTCTGGTTCGGAACGCGGTAGTCGCCGTCCTGATCGAACTCCCCAATGACGTGGCCGGCGCCCGACTCTGTGTCGAGGTCGAAGGTGATCTGAGATGAGCCCTTGAGCATCTGCCGCCGGGTGATGACGTGACGGCGCACCGACTTCGGCTCGTCGCGCACGAGGCTCCAGAACCGGCCGAGATGGACAGGCTCGGCGCGCATGGCCAGGAGCACGCTCGCCGCCGCCTCGTAGACCGAGACGGGTCCACGGATCGTCGCGTCGAAGGTGTCGAACTCGCTGAGTGCGCCCGCGTAGTAAAGCGCCGTTCCGAGGTCGAGCTGATTGTCCGAGATCGCGCCGCCGTAATCCTGGTTGCGCATGATATCGAGGAAGGCCCAGACCGCCTTCGAGGTCTCTTGCTCGACCCACTGCGAGCCGGTCCACACGGGGATGATCGCCGCAGCGTCGATCTCGATCTCACCGAAGGCGGACGCTTGGTTGCCCTTCGTGGCGTACATGCGCAGCGCCATTTCGGTGACGCCCGGCCGGATCGCCACGTCGTTCACCCAACCCGAGGCGCCGTCCCACTGCGCGGCGTTGATGTTGGCCGCCCCCGCACCGGTTGACGCCGTCGTGTCGGCAAGGCGGTTCCGGCCACGCACGGCATACCGACCGGCCGGCACGTCGAGGAATTTGGTGTAGCGCAGCGGATGCGTGGCGAAGCGGAAGCCCTCGGTGGCGTCACTGCCGCTGTAGAGCGTCTGCCAAGGGCCGGTGATCGTCCCGCCAGCGTCGATCGGCGCATACTCGAACAGCACCGACCACGCGCCCACCTGGTTGGAGAGCACCACCTTCGATTTGGTGGTGATCGTGCTCGAGATGCCCTGTGGGAACTGGAAGTCGACCTGAAGGCGGTTGATGAGCGCGCCCGTCTGATTGATCAGGAAGGGGCCGGCGATGGTCGGATTGTCTTCCGGCCGGGGAAGCTGGCCGCCGACGCCCGCCGCCGAAATGACGTTGCTCGGGACCAGCGTCGACGGCGTGCCGTACAGGAACTCGATTGCGTTGCGAGCATCGTCGAAGGGCGGGAGGAACCCCGAGCCTTCCTTCCACATCACCTGCTTGCCGGCGCGGACCTGGTAGATGTGATACTTGCCGAGCCCATTCGTGTGGCGCTTGAGCAGGATCTGATCATCACCGTCGTACTGCGAGAAGTCCGGCTGCGAGAGGTCCGGCTTCATCCACGACCGGCCGTAGCCGCGCGGGATGCGGTCGCCGGGCTTCGGCAGATTGCCGCCGCCGGAAACGCCATAGATCTGCGTCGTGTCGGTCGGGGTCTTGTTCGCCTTGGCGCGGGACGCCAGGGAGAGCAGCGCGGTCCCGCCGATGACAAGGCCGGCTTGTAGGGCGAAGGTCGCCGTCGAGCCGAACACCAGGGACGGCAGCAGCGCGCCCGCGATCGGGCCAGCGAAGGCGGCGAGCGCGAGCCCGGCAATACCGAGAGCGATGGAAAGCGGCGACTTCCGGCGCGAGCCGGCTGATCCGCCACCGATGCCACCGCGCGGCAGGTAGACCACGACGACAACCGCGTCGGCCGGCAGGTAGCGTCGCGGCCAGGGCTTCACGTCTCCGGCCTTGTTTCGGCCGCGCGTAACCCACGCCTCGTCGATCGGCTGCAACGGGTCACGCGCCCGCTGGATAGCGATCATATGCGGGCGCGACTTGTCGACGTGCCGACCGACCACCTGCGAGAGGCGACGGCGGCGCGGGTCGAGCGTCCGCGGCGGCGCAAGAGACTTGCCCGCTGCATTGAGCGTCAGGAGGTGCATGATCAGCGCGGGACGTAGAACTCTGTGCGCCAGTTGCGCAGGTTGAGGCTCGCCGGATCGTCGAAGGTCACGCCCGCCTCCTCATCAGCATGCAGAACGCCGCCGCCGTCGAGGTCGAGGTAGACGCCGGCATGGATCGCTCGGGCGTGGCTGCCGGGCCGGTGCATCAGGACGATGGCTCCGTGGACCGGCGCCGGCACCTGCTGCCAGCGAGCACGCTCCTGATGGCCATGGAACGCCCTCACGAGTTCGCGGGCATTCGGCTTGTCATCGATGTCGACGGTCGGCAGGCCGCGCCCGAAGAGATCGCGCTGCACATCCTGGACGAGGCACCAGCAATGCTGACCGACCGACCAGGGGCGCCCTTGGATCGCCGAGACATAGGCCGCCGGATCCAGCATCAGCCAGCAGTCGTGAGGTTCGGAACGTGCATAGTCGCCCCGTCAAAACGGAACGGATACGTCATGCCGCTGTCGGCGCGGATCTCAAAGGCGCTCGCATCTACGATGACACGACTGGTCCCATCAGGCATGAGATCCAACGTGAAACTGGCTTGATCGTTGGGAGCGCCAAACGAGCCTGTGATGCGCTCGGGATCACAAATCACAGCCACAGCTACAAGCGCGGCAACCGGCGCAATGCCAAGCCACCGCATGAAGAAGCGTCGGTTCATGGGATCTCTCACGATGTGAAGAATGCGGTGTGGCCTGACCGCACTCGACTCTCGGTTGCGCGGCTGTTTTCAGTGACGCCATGGAGAGCGTCATGAGATTGCTGTTATTTGCCGCGGCTATGCTGCTGAGTGGCGCAGCGCCACAAGCACAGGTGCTGGATCAGTTTCAGGCAGCCAAGCCAGTTGACCCGGCAAATGTGATAAATCTTCCGATCTATAATGGAACGCAACCTGCGCTTAACGGATATGTTCAGACGTACGTCGTGCCAACAAGTGGGGTGACATTCGTCGGCGATGGTATTGGTAACCGGCAGTACATTAGCATTGATCAATTCGCTTCAGCGCAGCAGCTGCGGGACCAGCAGGCACGCCAGGATCAATTCGCTTTCTTCATGCGCAGAGACTTTGATCGACTGAGCCAAGGCATTGCCCTCGCTTCCGCGCTGACCGTCATGCCGCCCAACCCAGGCGATCGGTTCGCTGTCACCGTATCGGGCGCCGGCTTTGACGGCCGAGGCGCAGGCTCGATCAGTGGTACTTATCGAGTGCGCGAGGACATTCTGGTATTCGGCGGCTACGCGCGCAGCGAGACGCAGAACCTTGTGAAGGGCGGAGCGACGTTCTCGTTCCGCTGATCAGGAATTCCACAGACCCGGATAGGTCTCGATATCGTAGGTCCGGCGCGGGAAGGCCTGTGTCGCGATCTCCTTGAACGAAAGCTCGCCCTGCGCCGACGTGGCCGAGAGGCTGACCTTCTTCAGTTCGAGACCTTCGATCAGGTCTACCGGGGTCGCGAGGTCGTCGCCGAGATAGGCACGGTACGTGACCTTGATGGAGCCGGCACCGACTGCATCCTTCAGTACAGGGAAGAGCTTGTAGGACACGCCGTCGATCGAGAGTTGGGCCGGGGTCGGACCGCTATCCTCGAAGCCCGGCGGCGTAAGGTCGAAAGCGCAGGCGATGGCCGTGACCGACGTTCCGTTCTCCAGCGTGATCGTTACGTCCTCTTCGACGGCGGCCATGAAGTAGAGCGGCGCATCAAAGGACGGGTGATCGAGTTCCACGACATGGCGGACGACCTGATCGACCGGCCCGGAGGCATAGGCCTCGTCGCGGGATTGCTCGGCGGCTGTCGGCACACGCTCACCAGTCCAGGACGTTGAGGGTGAAAGTCACGATCATCCGATCAGGGCCATCAGGCTTCGCCTGCCAAGTGCCCTTCTCGATGTAGACGATCTTCTGTGGCCAGGGGTCGGGCGTGTTTGGCCGTCCGACCGGCATCTTGAATCGGGCCGTGCCCTGAACGAGCGTCACGACCACGAAGGTGTCGAGCGTGTCGAACTCTGCGTTCGGCATGCTGATCTGGTAGGCCAGCTTCGACCAGATCGCGATCGAGGTGGCCCGCATTCTCTCCGGCCCGTCCTCCATCTCGGTCGCTGCCGGAGGCGCAAACCGCTGCGGGACGTTGTAGGGATCGCGCAGCGGCCGGTAGCGGACGCCGGCGGGCCAGATGGACAAAGCCACGGATCAACCCCGAAGCCGACGGCCGCCGGAAACCGCTGCCGCCAGCGGCCCCTGCGCGCTTGCCACCCGACTGGCAGAACGTGCCTCGATCTTGTCGAGGATGATGTCCATCGATCCGTCTGATCTCTGCTTCACCTCGGCGCTGACCGGCTCGCCATTGTTGATGACGTTCACGACGGGCGGCCCAGCGTTTCCGTTGGCGGCAGGCATCCCGACCATGCCGCCATGCGACCCATTGCCGACGAAGCCGCCAATCTCGTAGCCTCGAGCACCTCGACGCATCGCCTCAAGCGTGCTCACGCCAATGCGTGCTGTGGCGCGAGCATCGAAGACATACTCGTTGCCGTGAACAACGCCGAC
Organism: Methylobacterium sp. C25; assembly: GCF_021352225.1. Classification (GTDB taxonomy): domain Bacteria; phylum Pseudomonadota; class Alphaproteobacteria; order Rhizobiales; family Beijerinckiaceae; genus Methylobacterium. Next base: position 66,730 of record NZ_JAAUVI010000002.1, read on the forward strand.
TGGGACGTGAGGCGCTGCGGGGCCGGTCCAGCCGCCATCAGCGAAGCCGAAGAACTTGCCGATCGAGCCGAAGAGGTCGCCGCCGCCTCCCTTCGTGAGTATGCCGAAACCTTGGCTGATGACGCTGTCGAGCGCTTTCGAGATCAGCCGATCGGCGGCATTGCCGAAGGCATTGGACAGCGCCTCTGCCGCGTCTCCTCCCCGGCGCAGGGCCGTCGCGAACGACGTCACGCCTTCGGTGATCATCGACTTCTGGTCGGCGAGATCGATGGTCGCGCGAGAGCGCTCGATCACAGACTGCGCGGCCGGGGTCGAGGTGTCGCCGACGAGGCTGCGTGCACGCGCATAAGCCTGCTGATCGGTCGCGTCTCGACCAAGCTGAGCGCGAGCAAAATCGTCATCTCGCGCGAACTGAACAAGCTTTGCCTGCTGCGCGAGCGTCACCGTCTTGTCGATGAGCCCGCCGAAGGCGATCGAGGCCGCATCGCTGGCCGAGACGCCACGATCGAGCAACTCGTTGTATTTGGCCTGGCGCTGCTGAATCGTCTCCAGGGCTGCGCCATTGACGCCGTAGTTGCGGTTGAGGTTGTCGAGCTGCTGGCTCGCATCGCGCTGGGAGCGCGTGAGCGCGTCCTGGTCGCGGATCAGACCTTGCGTGGACGGGTCGCCCATCTGGCCGGCGCGCCGCAGGATATCGGCACCGTAGCCGGGGCCGGTCCCATAGTTATTCAGCGCCTTGCCGAGATCGCCGCCGGCATCTTTCAGCTTCATCTGAAGCACGCCATAGATGCCCTCGACCATTGTCGAGGTGTCCATCCGATCGAAGTCGCCGGGGAGGAAGCCGCGTCGCACCGCATCCGCCGCCGTCCCGCGCGTGATCTGACCAAGCCCGTATGCCGTGCCGACCGAGCCGTCCGGGTTGCGCTCCTTGGTGTAGCCGATGTTGAGGTCGCCGGTAGACTCGCGCTCGGCAATGGCGGCCACGATGCTGGCGGGGATCTGACCGAACTGTGGGTTCTGGGCTGCCGCCAGGATCTGCTGTTGGATTTGCCCGGACAGTCGAGCGAAGGCTCCTCCGCCTGTCGTCAGGTCCAGCGAGGACTGGCTGGTCAGCGTTTGCAGCTCGAGGCGCTGACGCTCCTTAATCGAATTGATCTGGAAGTCGCGGAGAAGCGGATCCTCGCGGTTGAGGTTCGCTGAGCGGATGTCGTCCTCGGCGCGCTTGTTGATGTCGGCGGCGGAGCGCCCCTGCGGCGTGAAACCAACCGTCTTGAGGCCGTACTGGGCATCGCGGACCGCATTGGCGAAGGCGGTCCCGCCTGCCGCCATATCCTCGCGCAACTGCTTCGCCGAGGCGGCCAAACCGTCCATCGAGCGCCGGGATGTGCCGTCCTTGTCGATCACGCCGTCGGCGAGATCCTTCCGAATGCGGGACGCGCCATCTTCAAGCTGCTTTAGAGATTGGGTCGTGGGATTGAGCGATCGGACCAACGCGTCGGTTTGCAGCCCGCGCTGAGCTAGTGAGGCCGTGCTGCTTTGCTTGCTGGCTTTGTCGATCTCGGCCTGCACCTCGGCGATCTGTCGCTTGATCGTATCGACATCGAAGCCCAGCAGACCGTCAAAGATGCCGCCGGCAGTGCCCATGTTCCGCTGGCGAAAGCTGAGCTGGCTCTGTAGGGTTTTCAGGCGCTCTTCGGCGTCGCCGCCGCCGAGACCCTTGTCGACGAACCGACCGATCGCGTCGAATTCATTGCTCGTGTTCCGGGAGAACTCCTGCCACTGGCGCGAGAAGAACCCCAGCCTTTGATCGGCATTCACGAGGCTCGTCGAGAAGGCGTCGAACAGAGCCTTCTGCGCAGCGAGCCGATTGCCCTGCGCGTCGAAGCGTTCGATGGTCTCCTTGGTGGTGGCGTCGAGGAATCCTAGCTGTGCGTTCAGCATCTCCGCACCCTTCACAGGGTCGGCGAATGCTTCGGCGAGCGCCTTGTTGGCGTCCGGTACTTCCTGTCGGGTCGTTGCAGCGTAGTCGCGAGCGGACCCCAGGAGCTTGCCGTACATCTCCGAGCCGATCCGGCCCGTGGCGGCGTATTCGGCGGCCATGTCGCGCGCGGAAGAGACCGACAGCCCGGCACCCATCGCGGAGCCAAGGGCAGACGAATTGATCTGGCCGACGCTGGCACCGCTGGCTCGCCCGATGCCGGACACCGAGAGCTGAAGATCCTTCTGCTGCGCCCGGTAAGATGCGAGCGCGGTGATGCCGAGGCCGGCGGCCGTCGTCACGACACCGATCGCCCCGCCTACCAGACCGAGCCCGCGGGCAGCGCCGGCCGCGCCGTCGGCGAGGTCCTTCACCTTGCCAGCGATCCCGCCGATGACGTCGCCAGCGCCCAGGCCGGCCTGCCCGGCAATCGTCGCCGCCGTTGGTAACTGCATCAGGCCCGCGCGGATCGGCGAGCTGCCCGAGAGAACTTGCTCGAAGAAGTCCTTTCCCTGGATGCCGATGTTCAGCAGCGCCTGGTTGCGAAACTCCTCGCTGATCTGCCGATTGTTTTGGTTGGCGGCCTGGGGCGCGCCGAGCGTCCCGAGACGACGACTCGCCTCGATGTTCGCGAGCGCTGCGCTTCCTTGCGCGCCTAGCTGCCCCCATCCAGCGGCTACATTTTTGGCCGACGTCGAGCGCAGGTCGACAATGCGCCGCTGCTGGTCGGCCTCCTCGCGATAGAGCTCCTCAAACACAGCCGCCGAAGCACGGGCGCTCTTAGTGCCGGCATCGACACCCAGGCGGCCGTTGATGTCGAACTGAGCCGTTAGCGCGGACTGCTGGGCGCGCGCCGTGGAAATAAACTCCTCACGCGCGGCGACCAGCGCCTCGGCCGCTTCACGCTCACGCGCGGCCTCTTCGAAAATGGCGGCCGAGGCCCGCGCTGATGATCCGGTCGAGCGATCCACGCCCAGAAGCTGGTTGATGTTGTACTGAGCCGAGCTCGCAGTCTGCTCGGCACGCGCCCGCGACACCTCGGCAGCCGCTGCGTTCTGCGCAGCGTTCGCGACACTACTGTAGCGCGCCTCCAACAGCGCAAGGGTTTGAGCATGGCTCGCGGCGTCCGTGCCGCCCCGCTGAAAGGCCGACCCGAGCTTGAGAGTCTGCTGCTCAAGCTGAAGCTGGGCGCGATAGACCGGGTCCACCGACGAACGAATGCGGTCATACGACGTGGTCGCCGAGCCGATGCGACGCGCAGCCTGCTCCGTAGCAACCGCTGCCTTGTCGGCGGACTGCCCTAGCTTGTCCTGAGAAGCAGCTGCAGCGTCGCCGTCGGCCCGGAACTTCTCCGCACCGGTCGACTCGTAGCTTACCTTCACGGTGCGGATAGTGGTGAGTGAAGCCATGAAGGACTACCTGACTTCGAGCGTGTGGATCGTCAGCGCACTGGGGCTCGGTCTGTCGACAAGTTCGGCCGACGCAGATCGGCTCGCAGACGAAATAAATATTGATGCGCAAGTGGTCGCGCGTCTCGCTGCAGTCGGAACCGGGTGCAAAAACGTCTTTTTGGTCAATAAAGAGAAGACCAATGCATTGGTCGCCATGAGAATTAAATCGGCAACAAAGAAGGCGAATGGCGACTTGTTTTTTGCGCTGGGCGCTGAATACACTAAGCAATATGCAGAACAGATCTCTTATCTGGGCATTGAGGAGTGGTGCGTCAGACAGAAGGCCGACCTGGACTTGATCGGCGTCAATATCCTGGGAGAAAGCTGCTTTAAGGCGCGCTGTTAGTCGCTATCTTCGCCTTCGCCGCTACGTCCTTCAGGTAGACCCGGTCCTGAGCCCCAATGAGCGCTTCGAACCGCTCAAAGGCATCAGGATCGGTGATGCCGTGCCTTGCCGCGTACCGCTCAATGCTCGACCAGGGGATATGACCGCATCCGCCAAGAGCACCCAGCGGGCGGTCTGGCGACAGCGACCAGAACGCATCACGGGCGAAGACGAGGTGATCTGGCAGGTCCGGCCGGTTCAGAAGCGCTTTCGGCGCCGTACCGTCTTCATCTGCCAGCTCTAACAGCCAAGCAGCGCGCTCGCCCCACTCCAGATCCCAGGCGAGCGCGTCTGTCAGTTTTTTGCGTCGGCCTTGGCGTCTGCCTCAGCATCGGAGGAAACGACACCCGCCGCCCAGGTCACCGCATTCCGGAACACGATGTACTCGGGCTCCGAGAGCAGGCGGCGGGCAGTCTCTGCGGAGTACGGCACGGGCCTGTCGAGGTCGCCGACCGCGCCGTCGCCGGTGAGGTTGTCCCATTCCAGTAGGATGCTCTCCAGCAGGCATTCGGTGTCGATGGCGAATGCGTCGTCATCCGAGAGCCCGCGCAGGCGGTTCTCGCGCGGCACCCTGGCGACCAGATCGTTCTGCAGGCGATTCCAGTCCTTGTTGCCGGACCCGCGCACTCGGAGGCGGAGATCGCCCATGCCCGGGATATTCTCGATCCACCGCCCCTGCTCGACGGCCGTGGTGTTCCTGCGGATGGCGGAGAGCTTCACGCGTCGGCGTCCTTCTGAGCGGTGGCGGGAATGGCGGCAGGCACCGGCTTCGGAGCGATCTCCTTCGCCAGTCCCTTCCCGATGATGAGATCGGCGAACTTATCCGACAGCTCCGGCTCGTCGCCGGCCGTGAACCGGCGCTCGTCCTTGTCGTTCGGGTAGCCGTCGAAGGTTTCTGTGATGCGGACGGTCTTCATCGCGGCGGCCCCTATGCGACGTTGCGGGTGAGGACGATGGTCGCCGCCGAGGTGTCGTCGTAGACGGCACGGAACGGGATCGAGACCATCACGTCGTCGTTGTTGCCGCCCGGCCGACGCTCGCCGTTGCCGAAGATGATCTTGGGCAGCGAGAAGGTGTACTTCTTGTTCGGAGCATTCCCGACCGTGAAGGACAGCGCGCCGCTGCCGTGGTCGAGCACCTTCTGATAGAGGTCGTTCGTCTCGAAGTAGCATTCGAGAGTGCCGGTAACCTCGCAGCGGCCATAGCCGAAGCTGTCGGTGAACAGGCTGCCGACGAGCGGACGGGTCCGCAGGTTGTTGTTGATCTCGATGTTGAGGCTGCGAACCTTCGGCGGGGTCGCGATGCCAGTCACCGTGAGTGCCGCGACGTTGGCTGAGGCGGTAGAGATCGGCGTCGTGCCGGGCGCCGCGTAGGTCGCGCCGGTGACGATCGCGGTGTCGAGCGCTTCCTGCTGGCCCATCAAAGTGACAGAGCCGGTGATCGCCGCTCGCGATGCGATGGCTAGGCTCAGCATCGAGACCATGCAGCCGTCGAAGCGGGAGAACGACTTGTTGCCGCCGCCGAGGTCAACGGTTTCCTCGAAGGTAAAGCTCTTCGCGGTCACGCCGTTTTTCAGGACGTCGGTCGCCCAGGCGCCGAACAGGACGCCCTCGAGCAGGTCATCGAGATTGCCGTAGGCGAGCTCGAAGTTGTAGGCGCCGGCCACGTCCTGTCCGAGCTGAAACTCGTCGCGGACGTTGCGATCGGCCTGGATCTCGTCCGAGGTGCCGGTTGTCTTGTTCGTACGGGGGCCACCGCCAGTGGCCCGGAACGTCTTGAACGAGGGCGTCGCCGGGGTCGTGCCGAATACCGTCTCCGGCACATAGGCAATCCGGCGGGTCGAACCGCTTGCAATCGTCATGGCTGTCTCCTGGATGGTAGGCGCAGCGGCGGCTAGCCGAAGAGGTCCGCTTGGTAGGGGACCGCGACCGAAAGGATGAAGTACCGGCCGTTGTCGTTACGATCGTCGATCGCTGGGGAGGATGGCGCGAAGGTCTGCACGCCTCCGAATTCTTTCCCTCGGAACAGCGCAGCGAGCTGATCGGCCAGTGTGAGGCCGTCTGCGACACCGCCCGCGCGGCGCGCCATAACATCGAGCTGAAACGTGCCAGTCTCTCGATAGACGTTGCTGCCCGGCGCACCGATCGTAAGCTGTTCGCCGTTCGCCACCGGGTACGAGACTTGAACGAAGGTGCCGTCCTCGGCCGGCGTGTCGCCCTCGAAATTGACACCGAAGACTGGGCATTCGCCGAGCCCGGCGTCCAGACGAGCTTGCACTGCAGTCTCTGACGACCAGTCGGCGGCCAGGCGCCCTTCGACAGCGTCGACGACGAGCTTCAGCGGCATGTCAGCGGCCCGGATCAATGATGATGGCGGGCTGACGGGTCAGCCAATCTTCGTGCGTCCGCGGGTTTCCACCACGGACCCGCTTGGCGAGTGCCGTAGCGTTGGCCGACTGCGCCCATTTGCCGACAGCGCCGCCTGGGAACGGTCGGTAGCCGAACCCGACATAGGCGACGTTGCCGAACCGTCGTTTCGCGAGCGTGGCAACGCCTTGGTAGACGCCGTCGGGCGCTTGGTTGGACTGTCCGCGCTCGATCTTCCGCGCGTACGGAACCTCGTTCAGCACCACGTACTGCTCGGCCGGCGGCGGCTCCGACGAGTCGAACTCGACATCATCCGCGAACCAGACGTGCGACCGCGCATAAGTGCCGCGCTTCACGGGCGAGTGGATGATCAACTGCTCGTCGACCCATTCGATGATGTCGGTGAGCAGCTTGAATTCGAACAGCACGCTGCTCTTTGGCATGATGCCGGCGAGCGTCTCGCGGCGCGCCCCGTCAATGAAGGTCTCGTGTTCCGGGACGTAGCCCAGGGCCTGCCGATTGGTATCCTGCGCCTCAGAGAGCGCGTCCTGCGCGGCCTCGGCGAGAAACGCCTGCTGCGCATCCGGTGAAAGCTCCTCGTCGAGCATCAGCGCGATGTCGCGAGCGATGGGATCGATGCGGACCGAGGTCCGGCCAGCCATCAGCCCCGCACCCAGAGCTCGATCCTCACAACCTGGTCGTTGAGCATCACCGGGTTGGCGACCTCGATGCTTCGAACCCGGCCCGCAACGACAACACGATCCAATCGAACGATGGGTCCAGCGAACCCGGATTTCGCGAGCTCTGTCGGCGACACGATCACCGTGCTGTCGCCTTGCTGGACACCTCCAGCGAGTTCGTCCGGCTTGTAGCCACGCACGAAGGCCCGAAGGCCCTTGTCCTGGCTCCCATCCTTCGCCGCGGCCTTCCGCAGCTGGATAGTCTGGCCCTTCCTGGCGACCTGCCGATCGAGCTTCGAGATCTCCTGCGCGGCGAGGCTCACGCGAACATCACCCTGCGGTATGCCGATAGGATGGATTCGGCCTCGGGATGCGGGAGGGCGGCCGACGTACCCTGGACGTAGTAATCGGTCTGGCCGACGCCCTCGGTTTGCTCGCTCTTGATCATAATGTCCCGGCCTGAGCCCGAGAGGGCGACGCCGACGAGGAGGATCACGGCCCGCTCGACAGCGGCAGGCAGAAGCGGAACGCCAGCGGGCGCGGAGCCGGAATCGCTCGGCAGAAACCAGCCGGTTTTGTACTCGACTGCAGCGCTGCGTCCGCGCCAGAGGATCGGCGTGCCGCTATGCAGGAGTCGGAGATAGAACAGTGAGATCGGATCTGCGGGCTCTTCGTCGAGCCGATAGCCGGACGGATCTAACACCGTACCGTCGAGCGAGACGCTCGCGACCGAGTTCACTGGAGCGCCCGAGAGTAGCGGCTCTGCACACCAAGTGCCGCGGCGACAGAGGTCGAAGTGCTCCCGCATTGTCTGTCGACCGAAGATGCGTCGACAGTAGGTTGCGGCTGTCTCCGAGGCTTGGTCGATGAAACGCCTGAGCTGATCGTCAGACGGCGAGTCTGCGGCGAGGCCGAGGTCGCTACGGACGTTCGCCGGGGTCGTCAGCGCGGTCGCCGTGGCGCGGGTGATGACAACAAGACTCATGCGGCACCCACGAATGAGACAAACGCCCGGATGGTGCGTTGCTCGTCCTCACCAGCGCGGAAATCGCCATGATCCCGATCAAGAAACTCGCCCGAGTTCTCACCGACCAAGTGGAAGGCGGCTTCCACCTGACACTTGAGGCCGAAGGTGGGGAGATCTTCCGTGTTTTCCTGACCGAGGGTCAGATGGGGGATCTTGCCGACGAGATCGACGAGGTACTCAGCGAGGACGACGTCGAAGACAATACGGCTCAAGCCGACGAGCCGACGACGGAAGAACAGCCGTCCTGACGCGGCCGCCATCAGTTGCAGATCACGCGCACGGTCAGGCTCGTGCCGCTATCGGCCTGTCGGAAGGGCGTTCCGGACAGGGCAAGCGTGCCTTGCGAGACCTTCACGTTCACGGTTGCGCCGGTCAGGCTTTGCGAGGCAACGCCGCCGGTCGTCATCTGTTGGGCACCGAGGATGGTAACCCAGCTCGGGATGATATCGACGTCTGGCGTGGAGGTGCAGGCCGACCACGTATACGTGGCGATTCCGCTCGCGTTGGCTGCTGCCGTGTAGCGCTCAACCCGCTTCGGTGTGCCGGCAGGGCCGGTGGCTCCGATGGGCCCCTGAGGCCCGGCTACTCCTGCGGGTCCGGCGGGTCCTTGCGACCCTTGAGGCCCTGCATCTCCCTTTGGGCCTCCCGGTCCGACCGAGCCCGTTTGGCCTGCTGGACCAGTTGGACCTGCTGCTCCGTTGGCTCCCGCGGGGCCTGTGGCGCCCGTTTCGCCTTTGGCGCCTTGGGGACCGGCGGCTCCGACATCACCCTTGGATCCTTGTGAGCCAGATTCGCCTTGCGGGCCTCTGGCTCCGGTCGCTCCTATACCACCCGCGGGTCCTGCCGGGCCAACTGGCCCGGTGTCCCCTTTTTCGCCCTTCAGTCCTGCGGCTCCCTGGCTGCCTTGAGAGCCTGTATCGCCTTTCGGGCCTGTTGCTCCGACTGCTCCTGCCGGACCCTGGCCGCCCACTGCTCCAGGGTCTCCTTTGGCGCCCGCCGCTCCTTGTGGTCCTGTCGCTCCGACATCGCCTTTGTCGCCTTTTGCTCCTTGAGCACCGGCAACTCCTTGGGGACCGACATCGCCCTGCGGCCCTTTCGCGCCGGGCGCGCCTGTGACGCCTGGATCTCCCTGTGCACCGACTACCCGCCCAACATCGGCGCTCGATCCGTCCGAGTAGGTCAGGACGAGGTGCCCGGCCCCATTGATCGTACTCGCCGCGACACTGCGCCCAACTGCTGCTGGGCTCATCATCATCGAGCTCTCGTCCTCCGCAGATGCGGGACAGGCGAGAAGCGCGAGGGCAGCTCCGATGGCGAGGATCCGGCGCATCAGTTGCCGCTCCCGTAATGCATCCGGAAGGCACATGGCGTCGTGCCCGGGTCGGTGAGTGCCATGATCGAGACGTATCGGGTCTGGCCGCCCATCGGATTGACTGAACTCCCGAGCACGCGCCCGGAACGGGCCATGAACAGCGTGTCCTGGAACTTGTTCGCGGTGCCGGTCGCCGAGGTGACGAGCTGCACGTTCCCGATGGTTTCGCCGCCGAGCGTCGCTGGCTGCGTAGTGACGGGCGCCGTCGCCGAAACCGTCGCGATGACGATGTCGACGTTGCACGGATTGATGCCGCGATAGACCAGCGCGCCGGCAGGCTGCTGGATGGCGTAGGTCTGCGGCGTCGTGCTGACCGGCAGCGCGAAAGCCTTCCCGTTGCGCTGGAACGGGGCGGTGAGCGCGTTCAGCGGCGAGGCTGCAACGCCACACGGCGTCGCCACCCGGGTCTCTGGATCGGCACAGAGCAGCACCTGACCCGGCACATCGGCGCCTCCCGGCTGACTGAAGGGCTGAAACCCTCCCTGATCAGCGGCAGCCGAGTGCGCGGCCGCGAGCCACAGGCCGGCGACCGCGATCCGGATCAGCTTGCGCATGGCGTGCTGTCCTAGGTTCAGCCTGATGGCCTACTTGTTCTTGGACTTCTTGGCCGCCTCGGCAACCTCGTCCTGGTCCATGGTCTCGACGCCCTGCTCGTTGAGAGCGTCGGCGACGGCCTGGTGACCTGGGATGGTCGGATCGTTGAAGTCGATCTTGTTCTGCAGGACCGACCTACCAGCCCGCGGATTGTCGTCGACCGCCGGATGGCTCATGTCGACGTCCGGAACGAGCTGCTGCGGCGCGCCGGAGGTGTCGATCGTCTTGGCAGGCGCGATGTCGGCAGCCTGTGAGCCGTCGTTCTGCTTGGTCTCGGCCATGATGGCCTCCCGTATTCGTGGAGATCTGGACGGCAGGCCGCGGCAGCCGGTGAGCCGCCGCGACGCTGTGCTGGCCGGCCTTAGGAGTTGGCAGCGACCTTCAGGGCCCGCATGGGCTCCGGGTTGTAGACGCCGCCACCCACACGCTTGACCGTGTAGAACTGGACGTACGGCTTGCTGGTGTAGGGGTCGCGCAGGACCGAGACACCGATCCGGTCGATCACCTGGTAGGTGGCGGCCATATCGCCGTAGAGGGCGACGATGTTGCCGGCCGCGACCACCGGCATGTCCGGTACTTCCACGATCGGCGAGCCGTTCAGGGTTTGCGGCTGGCCCTGCTGGTAGGCCGGCTGCCACAGGTAGTTACCCTGACCGTCCTTCAGCTTGCGCGCGGCGCCGAGCGACAGTCGGTTGATGTAGAGCTTCGCGTTGGCCGCGAAGTCGCCCGGGAGCGAGTACATCAGATCGATGAAGCCATCGCCCGTAAGAGCGGCTGCAGCCCCGGAGTTGCCGACGGCGATGGCGCCCCAAGGATGCTTCGCCGCGTTAGCCGCGCCAGTGACGTAGGTGAGGATACCGAACGGCTTATTGGCGCCGTCACCACTTAGGAAGGCGATGCCCTCCTGCCGGGCAAACTCGAACTCCACCTCCTCGCCGAGCCAGTCTTCGAGATTGATGGCGGAGTCGTCGAGCAGCTGCTGCGAGATCGCCGGGTTCGCGTAGAGCTCACCGGGGACGAAATCGAGCGAGCCGATGCCAGGGGTCGAGGTGGCGGGACGCGACGCGGTTTCGCCGACCCAGCCGGAGCCGACTGCGCGGTCAGTGAAAAGCTTCTTGAAGCCCGCCACCGAGATCCGAACGACGCGCGCGTTGGCGCGGATCGGCGAGACCTGCTTGAGGCGGCCGGTCAGAGAGCGATCCCACTCAATCGGGGTGAGATAGCCGCCGTTCGAGTCGGTGCCCTTGTCCATGGCAGCGGAGACGCTGCCCTTTCGCATCCAGGCCTTGTAGGCGCCCAGATACTCCGGATCAGCCGGCACGTCGCCGACACCACCGGCGCCAATCTGCGCAGCCGCCAGCTTTGCGTTCAGCTCGTCGAGCGCAGCCTTCGCATTGACCGTGTACTCGTCGAACTTGGTCTGGAGTGCGCCGACCGCGGTATTGACGCGCTCGACCTTCTCGGAGGCTACCACGTCAGCCTTGGCCTTGATCGTCTCCTCGTTCGCGGCCTTGAAGTCCTCGAAGGCCTTCGCAAGGTCTGCGAGCATCTTCTTCGGATCAGTGTTGTCGGCACGGATCACGGGGCTGAGAATGGCTCGAGGCATCGGACGGCTGCCGAGGTCGAGCAGATGCATCGGGGCGGCCTGTTCGACCGCCGCCGGCGTGACGTTCTTCATTGTCTGGATGCTCCTATGAGCGGATTGCTGCCATGAGGCCGGTCAGACCGGACCAGTCGTCTTCGCCAGCGCCCGGCGTGGCGGCGGTATCGAGAGCAGCGCCTGGCGTACCCTTGATTTTGTTGATCCGGTCGCGCGCTGCGGAGCGCGTCATGCCGGACGCGACGAGCTGAAGCTCCATCGCTCGCAAATCATTGACGTCGCGAGCCTTTGCTCGAGCAGCGTCGTCGACCTTCGTCTTGTCGGCCGACATCATCTTGTCGGCGAAGCCCTTCTCGATGGCCTGAGACCCGCTCATGTAGGTCTCGTCATCCATCATCTTCACGATAGCCTTGGCGTCGAGCCCGGTACGTGCCGCGTAGACATCAGCCATAGCCCGGTCGAAAGGCTCCAGGAACGCAGCGGCCTCCAGGAAGTCGTGCCGGTTTCCGCCGGCGAAGACCGCGCAGTTGTGGATCATGATGAAGCTGGCGGCGCTGATCTCGACCGTGTCAGCCGCCATCGTGATGATTGAAGCGGCCGAGGCGGCAATGCCCATCACCTTGATGGTCACGTCGTAGGGGTGCTCGCGCAGCACGTTGTAGATCGCGATCCCCTCGAACATGTCGCCGCCAAAGGAATTTATGTGCACCTCGACGGGGCGGCCGCCGATCGCGCGGAGCTGCGCCGTTGTCTTCTTTGCGGTGATGCCGTCGCCGGTCCAGAAATCCTCGCCCACCATGCCGAACATCGTGATCACGTTGTCGTCGATCTCGACGGCCTGGATTCCCGCAGCTTCGGCATTCCAGCGCTCGATCACTGGCGCGGGCGTGAACGCCGAGACCTTCTTCACGGCGGGCATCGGCAGCGCACCAGGACGGGTGCTCGGGTCGTTCTTCACTCGACCAATGATGCCGCGCGGACGCTGAGCCTTCACCAAGCTATTCAGCTCGCGGCTGCCGACCAGTTCAGGCCGGCCCTTCGTGGCTTCCTCGCCAGAAGGCTTCTGACCCTGGGTCGGCTTGCGGGTGTCTTCAGCCATTGCCAGGCGCTCCATTGTCGTTGAGCGGCGGACCGCCGTTGTGGCCCATCATCGGGTTGCTGAGCCGGTTGCCGTCGTCGTGGGCGGGCATATCGAGGGTCTCGCGGACCTCGTTCGGGGTCATCCAAGGCTGCTGACCGCCGGCGCCGAGCGCCTTCGCGAAATACTCGGCCTGGTCAGCCATCGAGCCGCGCAGTAGAGCGCCGGGATTGAACTTGGCCTCGTACTGCTCGGCCTCATCGTCATTGAGCAGAGCGACCTCGACCGCCTGCTGCCATGCCTCGAACCAGGGCCCGAGGGCGAAGGCGACGAAGAAGCGGCCAAGCGCCTCGATGCCCGACCCCCATGAGGTCTCGTCGACCATCAGGAGCGGCCTTGGTACGCCGAAGATCCGGGCGATCTCCTCGACCTGATAGCCCCGGGTTTCGTGGGACTGGGCGTCCTTCGCGTTCGCGCCGAGCGGCTTGTAGGTCAGCCCCTCTTCGAGGATCGGCGTGCCGCCGGCGTTGTCGGCGCCGGAGAAGCGGCCATCCCAGTAGCTCCGCAGATGCTTCAGCGCCGTTTCGCTGATCGTCTTCGGATGCTCGAGGGTCCCGTTGACGAAGCTGCCGTTCCGATAGAGCCGCGAGAGCGCTAGTTCGGCTGCAATCGCCAACCCGATCGCGTCTGCCGCTTGCCGGACCAGCGACATGCCGCACAGGCCGTCTTTCGACATGCTGCGGAGGTGGAAGACGTCGGGCGGGTCGAAGGTGCTCTGTGGCCCGTTGGTCGGGGTGTAGCGATACGACAGCGTAAGATCCGAGTTCTGGATAGGCCTCACGAAGTCGGGATCGAGCGGGATGAGCTGCTCGACAGTCTTGTTGCGCATGCTTCGGTCGCGGGACCGCACGATGCGGGCGTATCCGTTGCCTTTCACCAGCGCCCGGTGCTGCATCAGCGTCCGGAAATCGTAGGCCGTTTGCCAGACATTCGGCTTGCGATGGAGCACCCTAAACAACGGAACGTCGCGGGCTTTCTCCTTCGTGGCCTTGTCGACGAGATGCAGCGGAAGCATCCCGATCGACTGAGAGATGAGGCTCACCGACCGAAACACGGCCGGATTGCGCATGGCTCGCTCGACGCTGACCGTGATCCCGGACGCGGAGACCTGCCCTCCCCTCAGGTACTCGACGACAGCGGGGTCATCGAGGTCGAGGAACGACGCAGCCGCAAGCGGGATCACGGGCATGGATGCCTGAGGTTCCGCCGCAGGGGCCGAGCGGAAGAGATCCAGAAGTCCCATCCGCTATCCTTCAGACCATAAGGACGCCGCGGTCCTCGTAAACGGAGCGGGTGTTCACCGGCTCAGGGTTCAGCGACATCGGCACAACGGCGTCGAACAGCGCCATCACGGGATCGATTTTGGCGTCGCCTGCGTTCTGTTTCGTTGCGCGGATGCCGGTCGCGCTCGGCTCTATTTTCAGGTTCGACACGGACCAGGCCATGAGGCCGAGGCCGGCATGCCGAAGAGTCCCGTTCGCCAACTTCCGCTCTGCGGTCTTGATGGCGTTCATCATCCAGAGGCCCTGGGGGACACCAACGACCTGCTTCTCGTCTTGCGTCACGCCGATTTCGGCCAGCGCCTCGATGAACTCGCCGAGACCGGCCGGATCGACGCCCACGGTTGCTAGCAAGCCCGCAGCCTTCACGCGCGCTACGATCTCGACGATGGCGCTGATGTCGCCGAGTTCGTCATTGACGATCGTCAACTCTCCGGCCGCCCTGAACTCCTGCAGCTTCGTCGCGATCGACTTGCGCCGCGTCAGCACGCCCTCGTGGCACCACGCGTGAGACCACGCGAGCCAGTCGCGGGTCACCTTTTCTCGCCCGAGCACGCAAAGCCCGAACAGATCGTCGAGACCGCCGCCGTCGATGCCGATGCAGACGACTTCAGAGCGCTCGAGCACCGCATCGAGAGTGATCGTTGGGTCGGCGCCGCGGGACCAGAACTCGGCGCCAGGCCAGCGGTTTGCCCGAAGGTTCATCCCGATTTCGACGTTGAGATGCTTTGCCAGGAAGGTCCGGCGAGTGTCCTCGCCCTTCGCCTCTTCCTTCCGAAGCTCATCCTCCAGCCACTCCCGGCTCACTGACCGGTCAATATTCGGGTTCGTGATGTAGAAGTTGTCCGGGTCGAGGTAGGCCTTTGCCTCGATCATCGCCTTCGGGAACTCGTAGAGCAGGCCGAAGCTCTTCGGGTCGACGATCTTCCCGTCCCGCACGTCGCGGAAGTAGTCGAGCTTTGCCTTGAACACCCCTGCCGGCGGCTCGTCGCTCTGGGTCGAGAGCGAGATGACGAAGCCCTCGGGCCGAGACACCAGACCGCCCGTCGCCTCCCTTAGCATTGCGTCCGCCTTCGGGCGCTTTCCGAAGATCCAGAGCTCGTCGATCAGGATGCGGCCGGCCTTCTTGCCAGAGACTGTGTCCGTGTCGGCCGCGACCACCTTCAGCGCCGCGCGGGTGCTGAGATGCGTGATGGTCTTGAGATGGTCCTGCAGGTGAAGGAATCCGCCCTCGCCCTGCGACGCATCAAGCTCGGGGTCGGCCCGAACCATTGCAGCCGCGGGCTTGTAGGCGTTCTGCGCCACCTCGATCGTGGGCGCGAGGATCAGCACTTCTTCTTCGTGGCGCCAGTTGATGATGAGCGCCGTGAGCATGATGCCGGCGCCGAGGGTCGATTTGGTGTTCTTCTTGCTGATCAGCAGGAAGAAGTCCCGGATCAGCTGCTGACCCGTCTCTTCGTCATTGGCGCCGAAGATGGCGGCAACGAAATCGAACACCCAAGGCTCGCTCACCTCGCCGAAGGTCGGCTTTCCCGGCAGATCCACGACCCGCAGGGACTTGAAGACCCGCAGTGCGTCCTCTGCCGCCGCCGGGAAGAGCGGCTTGAACGGGATGAGCGACCGTCCGGCGACGATCCGCTTTTCCCAGTCCGGACACGCCGTGGTCCATTCGGGCCGCATCAGGAGCTGTGAACCAGCCTCGGCCCGTTACGCTGGGCGAACTTGCCGCCACCCGACAGCGCCTGATCGGCCGCACTCTGGCGCTGCTTCTTCTTGCCGTCGGGCGCCGAGGCCTCCGCAAAGGTCTTGGCGGCCAGGGCGAGGTTCTTCAGCGTCCCGGCACGGCTCGGCAGGCTGACCGCCTTCAGCATGGCGTCGCGGCGGCGCGCATCGTTCTTCCCGGTGGTAGCGTCCTCAATCGCTGTTTCGATCTCGCCAATGTTGGCGGTGTCGGCCTCAAGCTCGTCGAGCATGCGAACAGCGAGCTTCTGGCCTCGGCCGATGATGGCTTCGGGGCTCGCATCGAACTCTGCCGGAGCCGGGCGAATCCGCTCGACGATGGGTTCGACAGCGTCGGAATTGGGCTGTGCGGCCTGCGGAGCTGCCTGCGGAGCACCCTCGCCCCGGGGCGGCCACTTCTTCTCTTTGGCGCGGAGGCGGATGGCCTTATCCGAGATGCCGTACCAGCGAGCTATCTCCCTGATGGACTGATCGGTTTTCGAATACTCGCGCTCGACCGCCGCCCAGTCGATAGGTTTTTTTGCCTTGGCCATCACCCGCTGATCCGCGCTACTCCGCACCCTTCGAAATCACCCACCAGGAAAAAATCTGCGAATGGGACCCATTGCGGTAGCGGAGGCCCTAGGCTGGGGACTTTCGACCCCCCCAAGGGGGTGTCTTGGCTGGCCACCAGGGCGCATGTCATAGGGAGGCATGACGACAGAAGTGCCGCACCCCTATTCCATCACCGTCGAACCGCTGACGAAGCCCCAAGGCCACTACGGTTGGACGCTTAGGAAGCACGGAAAGCTCACCGAACGCTCAGACCGGGCATTCCCCAGTGAGAGCAAAGCCTTTGAGAGCGCCATGAAGGCAATTGAGCGCGATCAGGGCGGCTTCGAAATCCGGTAGTCCTCAGATTCACCGACTGCATTAGGTGTGAGGCCTCTCCGTCATCCTCTCGGCCCGAGCCCGCGCCGTCTTCACCTGATGGTGCTTCGGGCAGAGCGCCTGTCCGTTCGCCGGGTCGAGCGCCGCACCGCCGTCCTTCCGCTCAACGATGTGGTCGGCGTACAGCCTGACGCCGCCGTTGCCTCCGCGAACGCCGCATCCGTGCCATTGGCACCGCCAGCCAGCACGTCGCTTCACCTCTAAAGCCCAGGCTTTGTGTTCAGCCGTCTGGAGCTGGGTGTCAGCGACCTTCGGCGCCGGTCGAGCCGTCCGCGTGTCCAGCGTCGATAGACGGGAAGCTAAGATGGAGATGCGGGGGATTGTACTGCTTTCACCTCATTCCAGAGAAACTTATGAGGCCAGGACTTTCGCCTTGCGCTCGCAGCGCTCTGCTACTTCCGCGCATTCTCGTGCTGCGCCATCGTATCCGCCACGACGCCACAGTCGCGCGGCGCGCCGCCAATGCGCGGCGCAGCGATGACAGGCTTCGAGGGCAGTCTCAGCTACCATCCCATACCAACGGCAGCCAGCGGGCTCGGTTGCGGCGACTGGATTTGAACCAACGACCTTCAGGGTATGAGCCTGACCGGCTGTCAAGCTAGCGCAGGAGAAGGAAGGCGCTGGCGCCTAGGACTGCAAAGCTCAGCCAGAACCAGAACCGCCAGGGGTTTCCCTCTTTTGGGCCTCCGTACCGATCCACTGGCTTCAGGATCGGGCGGCGCTCCTCATAGCCAACCCCGAAGACGAAACTCACGACAAGCAGCAGGCATCCAAGGGCGGCTGCGAGTTCGATAAGCGATGTAAGGGACATCCTTCCCGACTGGCGAAAGTGGCAAGCGTCGCATTAAGACGCTTGCCACGCTCTCGGTTCCCAAGCGCCTGACGAGCTACCGGGCTGCTCTACGCCGACATGAAGTTGGGGGGGGCAGCGGACACGAGCCGCCATTTTCGCCGCCTGAGACGCCTCAGGGGCAGGGCCACCAGCTCATCCTTCGACCCGCACGCGGGGAGTACAAGGGGCGTCGTCCTGCGTGCATACATCCCGCATTGCGGTTGTAAGTCAAGGGTTTCCGCGCGGAGGTAGCGTCTCACTTTGAATTTTGCGCCTCTGAGATTCTTTCCTGCAAAGCCTCAACCGTCAGCGGCGGATCGCTTGTGTGAACCATCCGATGGCAGTTGGAGCACAGAACCGTCACTTCCTCGACGGTCACGACTTTCGGCTGCGCTAAGCCCTTTGCAACAGGATTTAGGTGGTGGCATTCGATAAAACCGATGCCAATTTTTCCATAGAACTTCTCAAAATTAAACCCGCAAGCACGACATATAGTTTTGTATTTTTCTTTCGCCGCAGACACTAAGCCTTTATTGCGTGTAATGATTTGCACTTCTGACCATTTACGTCCACCTTCAGTATATTCACTACTTGATTCGTCTACATCAGAAACGCAAACAAAGCCAAGGCCTTCCAGAATAGTTCTCGAGTCTCTTGTGGTTTTCTCAGAAGGGGCAGCCGGGGGATTGCAGGACGCCGCATAAATTGCTTTTAAGTCATAAAAGTTGTTATCATACAATACATAATGACTTTTAGCGCCAACGCCGCGGGCGTACTTTTGCAAAAAAGCTTTTTTCTTAATAACCTTATATTCTTCGATGCGCTCGAGCACGGATTTTCTTGTTGGCGTCATAGAAAACTCAGTGCGCCTCTCGCTTCTTATAAGCTCCCCGCCTCCCCAGCTTCGGCGCTGCCGCCTCCGCAAGAGCTGCGATATCCTCCACGCTCTACAACCGATCCGACACGCCAACTGCCATAGCCGGGCTCATCCGATGCTTCTTGCGCAGCTTCACGAAGTTGTACCAGACCGTATAGAGCGCGACCATGTGCGCATGGTTCTTGAACTTTTATGCTTGGCGCCAAGCATTGCGGGCAGTTAGCTCACTGCACGCAGATTGCCACGTGGGGATCGCTCAGGCGTCTCAACGACGCCAGCGAGGTTCCAGATAAGTCCCTCTAGCTCGTCGAGCGGTAGCCTCAACGCCTTCGCGATATCAGTTTTAGTTGTTCGTTCTTGCCATAGCTGCAGCAGTATCTTCTTCCAAACAATGGAAGTCTCCCGTTCTATGCCGACAGGCTCTTCAGAGCGATATCTTCTTTTTGTTAGTTCAATACAAAGGTTTTTGTACTGCCACTCTGTGACAATGCCAAGATTGTGCAGCCTATAAGCCATTGCCATAGCCGAAACGCGCCAACGCATCTTTGCTTTAAGAACTATCTCTAACGATACAGGTCGCGGCATTCGCGCTTTGACGTCATTCTCTGGCATCAGGAATGCAGAAGCGAAAGCATCGGCTTCTCGCTCCGCCGCGCGAGACTCTTTTGGATCACCATGCTTATGCATAACAAGGTGCCCAAGCTCATGGGCAGTGTCGAATATACTGCTTTCAGCGGTTTTGAAGTTGTTCAGAAATACGAATGGCTTGTTATCTCGCCAAAACGAAAACGCATTAACTGATGCTGTATTTTCGGAGAGAGAGAAAACGCGGACACCCTGCGTCTCCAAGAGGCCAAGCATATTCCCGATTGGCCTCTCGCCGAGAGACCAATGCTGACGCAACAGCATAGCTGCAACGGATGGACTTGTTTCGTAGCTTAGATCGATAAGATTGGCTTTAGGCAGACCAAAACGCGCTTCAACCCAATCGTTTAGCTGTAAGCCCAGCGAGCCAGCCGAGATCGCCGCATCGCGTTCCCGCGCACTCATCTTTGAGAAGCTGCGGAAACTCACGGAGGCGGTATCAATCTCCTCGGGGTCTTGTTCGGTGAAAAACTCGACGGGGAATCGCGTCGCCTTAGCGAGCTTGGCAATAGTCAGCTCGTCGGGCTCGTTATTGCCCTTCTCCAGGCGCGAGATCGTATCGACGGCAAGCTCTGCCTTTTCGGCAAGAGCCTTTCCCGTCATCCGCCGCCTTTTTCGGGCGAGGCTGAGTCTTTTCGCATTGAACATGGCTCGGTTCGCTAGATGCGGATCACTTGGGGGTCAAAATCATCAGCTGCATCGTCGGCCTCAAGCAGCGCGGAGCCGTCGTCCTCATCGCCGAAGCAAAGATAGATGCGCTCGATGAAGGCGGAGAAGGTGCCGGACGAGACGACTGGCCGAGACAGCTCCGCCGCGCCTTTTTCATCGACCATCAGGTAGAAAGTCGCTTCGCCGTCCGACGGGGCTGCTGCGAAGGTTGGAAGCTCCCCGAACATGTTGCCGATACAGGTCCGCTCGGCTCCTGCGCCCTTGCCGGACCGGGGCTTCGGGGTCGCGCTATAGTCGCACGCTACATCGACGTTGCTGAAGACTACCCGAACCTTCTCGTCATCGTTCCAAATTGCTTCGACGCCGTTCGGCCGTTCGACGCGCCATCCTCTACCGACAAACTCGTTCCGAAGCGCCCACGTGCCGTGCTGGTAGGCGAATGTTCCGGCAGCGTTCGCGCAATGGTGAGGTGTCGCGTTTGCTGCCTCGCTTCTTGCAACCCTAACCGCCCGAAGAAGACCTTCGCGGGTCAAGGCTAATTGCAGGATCCGCGGCTCAACCTCCCACGGCTTGCGCAGCACCACTGTTTCGATGAGACCCATCTGCCAACTCCATGTCGATTTTCATTACCTACTTGTAGGTCGCAAAAATCGACATGGCAACTAAGGTTTGGCCTACCGCTTCGCTGTTGCCTTTTGAGCGATCTCCGGCCGCCGCCCGCGCCGCGCCGCCCTTCTTACCCATTGCGGATGCGGCTTCATCCTTCTTGGGCTTAGCCGGGCCGTAGTCTTCTTCGTCCTCGCCGGTCGCGGTCCGCATCACCTTTACGGCGCTGCCGATCGCATTAGCGGGATGGCGCTAGACCTCAGGTTCGGTGGCCATCAGCGTGCATTTGCTTTGATTGCTTGCATAGTTGCAAAGAATGCTCGTACGTCCTCAGGATCGAGCACCCTTTCGCCCACCTTTATCCAGGGCTGCTTCCCATGATTGACTGGATGAATGACAGTCATAGCATAGATGATAGCTTCACCTAACAACCAGAAAGCTTCTGGATTTGGAGAGGGCGGTGTCTGGATATTTTTTAGATCGAAATTTGTTCTAGCTGGCGTGATCCCCAAAGGGAGCCAAACCAAGATTGCCGCCTCCTCCAACGAAAGCGAAAGACGATTTCCGGATGCGGTGGTAAAATCAGGCACGTTCAACTCCCTAATTGACGCCAAGCATACGCCAACGGGACGGCTCGCGCGAGGGATCGGAACGGGATCGTGAGGCCCGACCGTTCGGGATCACATTTCAAACTAAGACACTATCCACGCGGATGTCACAGCCTCCGGATCTGCTTGAACTCAAGCTCGACGGGCGTCGCGCCACCGAAAATCGACACTGCCACCTTCAAGCGCGAGCGGACGTCGTCGACTTCTTCGACTGTGGCATTGAAGCTGGCGAACGGGCCGTCCACGACGCGAACCACCTCACCGATCTCGATGGGGTCCGACAGGTCGAGGATCGGCGCCGCGCCTATCACGCAGTTCGCAAAGTTCTGCATTTCCTTCGGTCGAACCAGCGCCACCACCAGTCCGACTAGACCTGCTGCGTCCTTTCCCTCGACGCGTTCGTAGCGATCGACATTCCACGGGAACTCGCGCGCCGGCACCTCGACCTTGTCGCCGACCTCGACCTTGTCGAAGCGTGTCTCCAACGCATCTTGATGCTGGGCATCGGTGAGACGGCCGTACCTCTGGCCGGGAACGCGCTCGCCGAGCCAAGGGAAAGCCTTCTGCAGCTTGGCGAGATGCTCTTCGTTATCGACGCCCACGAACACCGTGCGTGCGACGAGCGGCACCCTGAGCTTCTGCTGTCGTCCTGAGGCTAGGACGCGCGTTACCTCGTCTTGAGCTCTGAAGTGCGGGATACCTTCCTGGCGGAGCTTCTGGCACAGCTCGTTTGTCCGGCCGACTGAGGCGCCGGCCATCACCCAGCGCTTGTCGTCGACGAGGTCGTGCTCGGCCCGGCGCTCGGCGATGCGTGCCGCCTCGCGTTCTAGCTGCTCCCGGACATGGCGTTCGCGCGGGCTCTCCGTCCGCGCGCTCTTCTTGGCCGATCCAGCAGCACGCGCCGCATCCTGCTCGCGCCGGATTTCTCCGCGCCGCATGAACGCCTTGTGGTCAGCCTCGCGGTCTCGCTTGATCCTGAGCCTCTGTTTCCGGGTCAATCGGCTCATCGGCAGGGTCCGTTTGTCGGTGCTGCGACAGCGACCGCATCCTGTTGCGGTCGAGCGATGCGCTGGCTGGCGTCGAGGTAGGTGAGCGCGCGGCCGTCGGGACTGACGATGAAGGCCGGCCCGTTGAGCGCACTGGTGCCGGTGAAGTCGCTCAGAGCGCGCTCGACCTCGTCCCGGAGCAACTTGCGCCAGGTTTCGACGTCGACGCCGTAGGCCCGTTCCATCCAGCGCAGAAGCGCGTGATCGGTGATGGCGAGGGCTACCGTCATCGCCAGATCCCGGTGCGCTCGTTGCCCTTCAGCTTGGTCGGCGTGACGTTGACGCGCTCCTGCCTCGGCTGGAACACTCGGGCTCGGTGCGCTTCACACCAGGATCCGTGAGGATCGTTTCGGCTGGCCGTAGTCGCCTCACCGCAGAACAGGTGCGGGCTGTGATCCGTGAGGGCGTAGCGGCATTGGAAGAGGCCGAGCTCGTGGAGTGGAATGCCGGTCGCGGCTGGCTGCTGTGGTTCGATCGGCCGCGGGAAAAGCGCCACCACGCGGGGCTCCGGCGGCCGCGGCGGTGCCCGGCGCTCGACACCGGCACGTTCTCCGTTCTTCACGCCATGCGGCCGTCCTGTGCTCTGCTGGCGCTTGCCCTTCCCGCATAGCCCCATCCTGGCGATCTTGCCGGAGACGCAGCTTCGGGAGACGGGCCGATTCAGGATCTCGGTCAGATCATCGGCGATCGCGCCGGCACTCAGGCCATCCTGTGTCCAGAGCTTCACGAAGCGTGCCGTGATTGCCGGAGACCAGATGCCCTCGGGATTGTAGGGCTCGGAGACGATGTGATGGTCAGTGAGAGGCTTGCACTTGGCCATTAGGCTGCGTCCTCGGTTTCTTTCGTCTGGGGATTGGGCTCGGCTTCGGCCGCTCGCTCTGCCGCCTCTCGACGGGCGGTGCGCTCGGCGAGCTCCGCCATCGCCGCAGGGTTGCGGTGTGGCCGCTCGGGTTCGCGTGGTTGGGCTGAACGCATCCGCGAGCGCTCCGCCGTCTCCTTCACGAACTGCGCATGATGCTCGGCGATCTTGGCGTGGTCCGCCTCGGTCGGGCTTTCGTAGACCTCGGCGTCGAGCACGAGCTTGATGCGCCCGCGCTCGGCCAAGGTGTCGGCGATGGCGAGGCGACATTCGTGCGCGACCTGCGCTGGCATCGGCGCGTAGGTCCGATCACCAAGGTATCCGTGCATGAACCGTGAGCAGACGTTCTCGACGATGGGCTCGGGAAACGGCGTCAGCATCAGCACGTAGCCCTCGATCGCGTCGTCGCTAGCGCTGTTCGCGATGACAAGGTTGCCGCGCATCAGCTCGACAGCGCGGACGATGGCGGCGCGGCGCGACGGGCTCAGCCAGCGGTCGATGTCGTCCACACGGGCCAGCATCAGGGCTCGCTCGCCCTCAGTGGGCGCGAGGCGGGAAGCCAAGGCGCGGCGGCGCCAGTCGGAGCCGTCCTCCAGGCGGTTCGTGAACGTCCTGATGAGGGTGTCGGTCCTGGGGTCCGCTGGCGCCAAAGTGCCCTTCAGCGTCAGCTTCGCTAGGGTCCTGGTCATGCCTGTCCTCCATCAACTCGAGGTGAGCCTGTCGGGCGCGGTCGAAGGCGCGCTGCTGGGGCGATGAGGCGTGTCCGTTGGGCGAGGCACGGGCCGGCGGCAGCGGCGGCTCGGCCGGCTGGTCGGCCCAGCGCCCTTGGTTCAGCCACGTCGTGGGGTGGCACCAATCGCGGGTCGGAGGCTTGCTGGCCTTGTAGCGGGCGAGGCCGTCCACGATCTCGGCGAACGAGACGCGGTCGCTGCGGCGAACGATGTCGAAGGCCCTCCGGGCGGCATCCTTCCCGACCTTGTGGGGGTAGGCAGCCCAGAACTCGTCGAAAGCCCGCGGAGGAAATGCGGAGTCCGCACGCGGATCAGATAGAGGTTCTGCCTCTATCTGATCTCTATCTCTCCCTCTTACTCTTTCTCTGCTTGATTTCGCTCCAACTGGGGTTGGAGCAACCGCTACATCAGCGTCGTTTGTTTTCAGGGACTTGCGGCGATTGTCTTGGGCCTGTGTTCCACCGATGTGCCCTGCGTCTGCCTGTTGTGTGCGGCGCGTCTCCCTCGCGTCTAGCTCACGTGTCACCCGGGTGTTGGTCAGATGTCCGTCGCGTTCGACGACTTTTCCGGCCTCGACGAGGTCCACGAGGAGCTTGCGAGCTTTGTTCGGATGGCACCGCCAGATGCGAGCGAGCGTCGTTGCGGCGCTCGGGATGGCGGCCTTGCGGCGGTAGAGCTGATGGCAGAGGCGCAGATACGCGGCCTCCTGTTCGAGCGTCAGCTCGTCGGTGCCCTCGTCCCAGGCTTCGAAGTCCATCTTGTAGAATTCGCCTGGCATGGGCGCTTACTCCGCATTCGCGGAGGCGTCGCCGGGCGCGGGCGAGGACGCGACGAGCTTCGCTGCGCGATAGAACGTCGTGGTGCCCTCACGCTTTCGCTCAACGGTCAGGCTCTCGGCCTTGGCGAGCGTGCTGATTGCGCCTCGGATTGTGTGAGGCTGCCAGCCGAGGGCGGACTGCAGTCGGTCGGCACGCTGCCAGCCGGCGAGCAGCATCCCGCGCAGGATGGCGCGCTTCGTGTCGGTGGGTGAGGCCTTAATCTTGGGCTTGTTCGATCCGATGACGAAGCCACCCTCGCAGGCCACGACGGAATCGGGATCGAGCCCCTGTTTGCGCGCGTCACGGCGCGCGTTCGATCTCACGGTGTAGATCTTCGGCTTCATGCCGATTCTCCGAAGAGGAAGGATTGATCGGGGCAGAGCTGCTGGCGCTTGAAGCGGCCGGGCGCCTTAAGGGCAGCCTCGATGCGGCGGCAGGACAGGTCGAACCAGCGCGTGTCTTGCTCGATGCCGACGAAGCAGCGGCCTGTCTTCACGGCAGCGACGCCGGTGGTGCCGGAGCCCATGAACGGGTCGCAGATGAGTTGGTCTGGCTGGCTGTAGAGGCTCACTAGCTCGACCATCAGCGGCACTGGCTTCTCGGTCGGATGCTCGCCCTGGCGATCGGCGTTCACGAGGTGAGTGAACACGCCGCGCCGGCCGCCGCCGTTCCAGCTACGATGGCCGCGACCGCACCATGCCGTGACCATGCACTCAGCGCCGCGGGCCGCGCCCTGGCCGTTGAATCGCGGCGAGGCGTCCGGCTTCACCCAGAACAGCGTCGTGTCGTATTTCGCCTTGGCGGCCTGGAGAGCGTCGCGCCAGGCGCGGACGCCCTCTGCGAGGGTGAAGAGCAGGCACCAGCCGTCAGAGGCGGCGACGCAGGCGGCGGCAACAGCGTCGCGCGTTCCGTTGATGCCGACGAAGCCGAGGTCGCCGTACATGGCGCGGCCGTCCGAGCGGACGATGCGCCGCTCCTTGGCGCCCTCGTGCAGCTCGTCCTCGTACGGAGGATCGCTGAAGATGTGCGCGACGGAGCCGAGGGTCGGCAGGATGTCCAGGCAATCGCCCAGGTGAAGGGTAATGCCGTCGGCGATTTGTTCGGTGCGGAGGCTCAAGCCCGAGCCCTCCATGCAGCGGCCTCGGCGATAGTCGCCGCGATGATCTGCTCGGCCGTCAGAGAGATCCGGCCGTCTCCGGCGCATTCATTGCAGCCCGGTCGGATCTTCATCTGCCAATTGCGCGACCGAGGCTTTCCCTGTGGAAAGCAGCACGAGCACCAGCGGCCATTGCCGATGAGGAAGCGGTCAGGCATCGCCCTGCCCTTCCTTCTTGCCGACCTGCCGCCACGTCTGCTGCCAGGACAGGATCCGATAGACGTCGGCTTCAGTGACCGGCTTGCCGTGGTGGTTTCGGTAGCCTTGGGCCGCGAGGGTTTTCGCGATGTCGTAGCTGTCGCGCTTCTTCGCCCAGAGGTCGGCGACCTCTCGATGCAGGGCGCTCCCGTCGGATTGGAATGGCGTGCGGGCGGCGGCCATCATCGGCGCAGCCCCGCGATGACGGTCTCGACCTGACCGAGCGACGCACCGGTGGCGATCGCGATGAGCTTGGGCGCCATGCCGTCGCGATGGCGGAGCTCGATCTCGGCCGCGATCTGGTCCTCGACCGGGACGGCCATGAGGACCATGCGGATGTCTTTGGGTTCGGTGCCGGGGTGCGGGCGGACTTCTCTAACGAACCGCTCTGTGGCTGCCGCGATGATGCCGGCCTGGGCCGCCGCATCGAGGCATGGCGCCGTGCGGTTCTCAGGCTTCCCGGTGAAGGACGGCATGTAGATGTCGACGTCGCAGAGGCCTGCGATGCGACCGGGTGCCGGAATGGTCGAGCTGATCGCGAGCACGGCGCCCTGCAGCCAGACCTTATAAGCTTGGGTGCAGATCCGGGTGTCGCCGACGCGGAAGAACGAGGTCGTGGTCTTCGGCGGCAGCGCGAACCGGATCTCTACTTGTCGCACGATGGGGCGACGCATGTAGACGCCGCGCTGCTCCGGTCGCTTGTGGAGCGCCTCGGTGCGTTTGATGCGCTTCTGTGCTGTCGGGGAGAGCGCGGCCATGGCCTAGACCGCCATCCCGAGGGCTTGGCAGTAGAGCTCTAGGATTGCCTCCTGCTCCTGGCGTTCGCTGTGGTCCTGCTTCCTGATCTTGAGGATGGCGCGGACAGCCTTCACGTCGAACCCGCGCCCTTTCAGCTCCGAGAACACCTCGGAGATGTCCTGCTTGATGGCGTCAGCCTCTTCCGCGAGCCGCTCGATGCGCTCGATGAACTGCTTGAGTTCGTCGGCTGCGACGCCCTCGGCGGAGGAAACAGGGGCTTGTTGCCCGGGACGTCCCGTGCTCATGTGCGGTTCTCCAAAAGTATCGTGACTGCGACCGCTCGAGCTTCCGTCTCAGGGAAAAGCTCGGGCGGTTTGCTTTTTGTGGCTCAGGCGGCGACGGGCTGCTGGGCTTCGCCGGCCGTGCGGGTGCCGAGGCCGATTCCCTTGGCGAGCGCGGAGCGGGCCGCCGAATAGCTGGCGGCGACCATCGGATAGTCGGCCGGCAGTCCGAACTGCGCCCGGTAGCTCTCTGGGGTCATCCCGTTCGTCGAGAGGTGGCGCTTCAACGTCTTGTAGGAGGCGCCGTCGATGAAGGAGATGAGCGCGTCCGGAGTGATGGATTTCCGGATCTGGGCGGGGGTGGCCTTCTCGCTGAGCTCGGGGCGCGCGGTCTCCGGCGCCGATGGCTGGCCGAGGGTCGTCACCGTTCCGTGCACGCTCTTGATGAGCGACGGCAGAGCTTCGGCCGTCACCGCGTTGTTCGAGACGTAGGCAGAGACGATGTCGCCAACGATGCTGATGGTCGGATCGAAGCGGGCGCCGGTATCGGTCAGCGGCAGACGGTGGACGGTCGAGGACTCGGACATGGTCGGCACTCCAACAGGGTGACGGGATCCGCCCGTCGGCGGGGAGTTCAGGTGCTTGGGCTGACGACCGCCGGGAGATCGGCGGATCGCCGCGGCACACGCAGGTCTGAGGAGGTGTCATCCGCGCTCACCTCCGCCTCTCGGCAGGCGCGCAGGATCTGCTCGGCGTAGTGGCGGGCGCCGTAGACGGGGAGGAGGAGTTCGCCGTGCGGCGCAGTGATTGCGAGGCGGACGTTGCCGGTGTCGGCCGCGACCACGGCGACGCTGGAGTTGATGCGGACGGAGCCGCCGGACAGCTCGACCTTCATGCTGGAATCTCCGCAATGCGATCGAGCGCGACGGAGAGAGCGCCAGCAGGACCGCCGCCCGCGGTACGGGTCAGAGCAGCGCGAAGATCGTCGGACGGGCATCCGCTCTGAAGCGCGAGCGACGCAGCGATGGCGCTATCGCGAGCGAGGACGTCGGCCTGGGAGTCCAGCTTGCCGCCATTGAGGAAAACCTCCGCGAGGCGGCCGTCCGAGAAACGGGAGAAGCCGGCGGTGTAGTCGATGTTGTCGTGCTGAAACTCGATGGTGATCGAGGCGCGACGGGTGGGCAGGCGCTCGCGGTCGATCATGCGCGCGCCTCAAACCAGTCGCCGACCCGCGCGAAGAACTTCGGCACGCCGATCGAAGCTTCGGACAGGCGGTGAAAACGGTCTGCTGCCCAGGCGCAGGCGATGCGGCGATAGCCCGTCACGCGGCAGTCTCCTGATAGGCCTGCTCCAGGGCGTTGATCTCTGTGCGGATGCGCTCGCGACGAATTTCGCGGCAGGCGCGGTCAATCCAGGAAGCGGGATTGTCCATGGTCGCGCAGAGAAGTTCAGGGCCGTAGGCGCCCAACAGCTTCAGGAAGGCAGCAGAGTTCGGCGCTGAGCCGCGATCCATCCAGCGCGCAACCGTTGCGGCCGCTATACCTGTATCGGCAGCGACGTTCTCAGCGGTCTTCTGAGGATGAAGCCTGCGAAGAAAATCGATCGTTCGATCTGCAACAACTGTTCGCTCATCTCCCACAACTGTGGGTGCATTCACGCGCGACTGTTTCATGACCTTCCCCGATGCTGCGAGCATCGAAAGGCGGTCAGACAGACCCTCGGGAATGAAGGAGACGGCACTCATGTCAGGCGGACCCGATGGAAATGAGCGGGGACGCGATACGCAGAACGAGAGCGCGGCCGAGGCTTTGGCGAGCAGAGCGGACGCGCGGGAAAGAGATCGAGCCGAAGCTCAGAAGCGCCTGGCAGCACTGATCCGAGACGGCGTGATCTGGTTTGGAGAAGGAAAGGGCCGAGACCCGAAGGCCTCGGCAGTCAGGGGAGGAACACACGAGGTGTTCGCCCTTTCGGGCCTGGGAAGCGCCGGAGCGGCGCGAATGGATGCTGGCACTCATGGCGCACACCACAGGATGGTGAGCACCGCGATGGGTGCGGCGACGATGAAGGACCACAGGGCGCCTTCGACCAGTGCGAGAGTTTGGCTCGATGCTGTCATCGGCCGATCTCCCGCGTCAGAGTGATCAGCTCACCGCGTTGGGCTTTTTCGTTCGCGACGATGACGGTTAAGACGACAGCGGCGACCCAGATGGTGATGCCCACTGTGATGGCGCCGCGGGTGATGGAATGAGGTTCCGACGCACGCATCAGGCGACTTCCCGCGTCGTCTGAGGTGACTTTGCTCGCACCTCCGCTTCGATGAGGAACAAGGCGCCCCTAGCCATCTCGGGACGCGCTACTCTCGAGCCGAAGATCGAATCGATAGGGCGAGAAATGAACGATACCGACAGCGCGCGCCTCGACGCGATCGAGACACTGCTAGGCCTGATGCTGAGGCGTGGCCCAAAGGAAGATGCCGTCGCAATCATCGACGACCTCCGCACGACGATCGCTGGAGCAAAACGGAACCGTCAGCTTCGTAAGCAAGCAGTCCCGGCGCTTGAGCACCTTGAGCACGTCCTGGCCGAGTGGGCAGATGCGCCGCGCTCTTGAAGCGGTGGAGATCGGAAATGGTGCTCATGCCGAAGCCCTTGCGGGTTCGGTGGGGGTGGAGCGCTTGGATGCAGCTCGAGCTGCGATACGGGCGACGACCCGAGCCCACTCGCCTTGGTCGGGCTTCGCGACCTGCTCCGGCCAATCCAGTCCTTCCGCCGGCCAGTGGGCAGAGAAGTACGCGAGGACCTCGTCGTACTTGCGGGCCGTGAAGCTCTTTGTTGGATCGCGAAGATTGTCGAAAAATCGACCGTCCCAGGCGGAAAGACGCCCGAGAGTGGAAAGCTTGAGCCCCTTCGCCGCGGCATACGCCTCGGCGATCAAGAGCAGATGGTTGGCGAGCTCGCGTTCCATGATGTGCGAGAATGTAGGACGAAACCCACTAAGTCAATGGGTTATAATCAACTCGCTTTCGGGCGGCCCCTGTTGGAAACAACCAACATGGCTAACCTCTTGAAAGAGCGAGTGCTTGCCCGCCTCGCTGCCTTAGAGCTCGGTCCCGTGGAAGCGGCGACGAAGGGTGGGCTTGAGCGCACGTTTATCCGCGACATAACCCACAAGGATAAGCAGACGGTCACCGTCCGCATGATGCCGAGACTTGCCGCCGCCCTGGCAACTACGTCAGCCTATCTCAGTGGCGAGATCGACGATCCGGCCATACCTTCCGAGGCTGCGCTGGAAGCGCGCCCCAGCCACGGAGAGATGATTACGGTGCCGAAGGTTGGGCGAGTGGAGGCAGGTGAGTTCAGAGAGGTGCTTGAGTTCGACGACTCCGAGCGCGAATTCCTTTTGGAGCACGTCGATGAAGAGTTCCCGCGCGCGCGGATGGTCGCCTTTGAGGTCGTAGGCGACTCAATGAACCGCGCCGAACCGGCCATCGCGCCCGGCTCGGTCGTGATCTGTGTGGACTTCGACGATACGGGATTGCCGCTGATGGACGGCATGATCGTCGTACTGGAGCGAACTCGGAACGGCGGCCTCACCCGAGAGTGGTCGGTAAAGGAGGTGGTGACCTTCAACGACCGAAACGAGTTCCAGCCGCGCTCTTCATCTGCGAAGCACGAAACGATCGTCGTTCGCGACAAGCCGGATGCGGACAACGGTGTAGAGGTGAAGGTTCTCGGCCTGGTGCGCCGGATATCCACACCCGTCCCGCGTTTTAAGCAACTGAAGCGCTGACGCTTTTCTCCTTCAACGCACAAGACCCTACCGTCGCGCGAGAAAGGATTCGACTCAGCGCTCCGAAAGAACAAATGTGGAACAAACCCACGAACGGAGACGCCCGTGTCATTCCAGGTTTCGACGATCCGCGCAGCCTTCACTCTGCGCTTGCGATGCCATCACTGCCTGAAGATCACCTGCCGCGAGTTGATTTCGCCAGACGTTGAGGACGCGCCGTCCGACATTGACGAGTTGCTGGGCAGCGCTTGGCTGAGCCGTCAGACTTTCGCCTGCGGAGAGTGCGAGAATCCCATCGCCACGTTGGTCAGCATCCAGAAAGACGAGCCTCCGTTGGTCATACAGTAGGATTAGGCCAACTTTCTAATTGACAGTAGGGTATAGCCCACTCTAGGCTTCCTCATCGCCCTTGGTGATGGAGCCTCCCCGTGCAATTCACGGCCGACCAATCGATCTGTCTCTGCCTCTGCGCCGGCGTGATGCTGGTCTCCTGGGTTTGGGGCGTCTTTCACCATCGCTACGGCCGGGGCTGAGCGATGGGTGCCGCAAACGTGGTCGCCTTCCCGACGGGCGACATCAGCTTCCATCCGTTGGCCGATCTGTTTCCTCTGATCGAGGGTCAGCAGTTCGAGGATCTGGTCGGGTCGATCCGCGAGAACGGCCAGCTCGATGCGATCATCCTGCTGGACGGGACGATCCTCGACGGTCGCAACCGGTTTCGTGCCTGCAAGGCGGCGGGCGTTCAGCCGCGCTTCGAAGTGTTCTCGGGAGAGAACCCGGCGAAGTTTGTCGCCGCCAAGAATGTTCACCGTCGCAATCTGACGACGAACGAGCGCGCTTTGATTGCGGCCAAGATGGCCGGCCTGGCGAATGGTTCAAACCAGCACGCCAAGCGCGAGAAGTCAGAGGGTGACGTTGAAACGTCACCCTGCGTTTCCCTCAGCCAGGCGGCTGAGCTGATGGGCGTCGCTCGCGACACGGTCGTGAGCGCCAAGACGATCATCGATCACGGCTCCGAGATCGATATCGCGTCTGCTCGAAAGGGGGCGGGTCTCCGGCCAATGGCCGACAAGATCCGAGCATCTTTCACGCCCGAGCAGCGGGCTGCGCGCGAGCGTGAGCAGGCGGAACGAAACGCCAGCAGCAATCGCGCAAATCCCGACCGCATCCGCACCCAGCAGATGCATGCAGAAGTCTGGGAACAGCTCAGGATCGCGATGGAAGCGCTAACCGCGCTGCCCTTGCCCTCCGATGTCGTCGGCATCGTGAAAGGCAATGCCGCCCGTCGACGGGCCACGGAAAACAAGTGTGCCGCCGCTGCGAAGTGGCTGTCCGATTTCGCTCAGCAGTGGGAGGCGCGCGATGGCCAGCGCTAAGGTTTCGAAGCAGCACGACATGGCATTCGACGGCGTGCGCGTCATGCTCACGCCCGAGCGGGCAACCGAACTTCTGGAGCACAATCAGCTCAACCGTCCGGTCAAAGATCAGCACGTCAAGCGCATCGCCAGCCAGATCGTCAGCGGCAAGTGGCGCTTTAACGGCGACACCATCAAGATCTCCGACGACGGGGGAATCCTCGACGGTCAGCACCGCCTCTGGGCCATCATCGAGGCCAAAGTCGCTGTTGAGACGATCATCATTCGCGGCATCGCCCGCGAGGCCTTCGCGACCATCGACACCGTACGGGCGCCGCGGTCTGGCGGAGACACACTTTCGCTGCTCGGCGTCAGCCGTCACCGGAACATCGTTTCTGGCGCCCTGTGCTGGTATCTGCGCCACCGCCGCGGCGTCCTGGAGAGCTACCGGGCACCTCAGAACCGGGTCGAGAACTCCGATATCGAAGCGGCGTTCGAACAAAACCGCAACATCGCGAAGGCGGTCGACAAGGCGATGCGGATTCGCCGTCTCGCCAACCCGTCGGTGATCGGCTTCGTCTACTACGTCGCTTCGACCCGTAACCCGGCCCTGGCCGAGCGCATGATGGCCGTGCTGGAGAACCCGGCCGGCGTGTCCGTCACGGACGCATTCTTCATGTTGCGCTCGCACTTCGCCTCAGGCTTCGACCCAAAGAAGCGCGACCCGGTCCAGTCTATCGCTCTGGCCTTCAAGGCACTGAACGCCGCGCATAACGACCTCGAGCTGAAGCACCTCAAGTGGCAGTCGCAGGGTCAGGTTGCGGAGGAGTTCCCGCGTCTCAACATCATGGCCGACAAAGCGGAGGCCGCATGATGTTCGAGCGCCCCCTCACCGTTACCGAGCTCGTCAGCGCCCGCGTTCGCGGCGAGAGCCGCAAGGCCAGCCGTGGCCGCGTTGCCCGACAGAATGACGTAGCCAAGCGCGAGCGTCTCACCGGAACGCAGGCCTGCTTCATACCGATCGCCGAGCGGGACGTACTTGCTAGTCGCCTCCGGGCGCTCGTGGCGCAGTCGCGGCTCGACCTGAACGCGGAACGCGCGCTTCGGCTCATTGTCGATGCCGAGCCATCCTATCGCCTGCCGGGGTGCGCAGCGCTCCGCCTCACACACCGGGACGCGGTGCTGCTGGGCAACGTCCTGCGTCGCCTGGGTGGCGAGCTGCCGGGGCTTGCCCGCATCGACGCAATCGCCTGCCGTGACGAGCGGAGGGCTTCGTGATGGGGTTCTCCCTCCAGAAGTCCCCTGATGGCTGGGTCGCGCTTCTCCACGGTGATCAGGCCGCGGAGATCGTCCACGCGCCGCACTTCCGCGCCTGGACCATCGAAGCCGATCGTGTGCGCTACCCGGCGCCGGCGGACCTGCCGGGCGTGTTCCGTGGCTGCCACTCCCATGAGGTGAAGGCGCTCGGTGACGTGTTCCGGTTCTTCGGTGTCCCGCTGCCGGGCGTCGCCGAGGCCGAGGTCTCCCTCATCCAGTTCGCGCATCGTCGCGGCATGCAGCTTCTCAGCGAGGAGGCAGCGTGATGGGCGCTCAACACACTTCAGGCCCATGGCAGGTCGAGACAAGGGGCAACGGCGGCGTCGTGGTTCGCGCGGCCGAGCAGCGGCCCGTCGCCGAGATTTGGTACAATGGCGATGACCCTGTTGCGAACGGTCATCTTGTTGCAGCCGCTCCCGACATGCTGGCAGCGGCCCAGGCCTTCGTCGCACCGTACGCCGATTTTGATGAAGGGAAGTTGCTTCAGGCCATGCGCCTGACGCCCGGCGATGTGCTGCGGTTCGGCGAAGTTGTGCTGACCCCGCACGTGGCTGCCTCAATCACCGTGGCGCGCGCAGCCATCGCGAAAGCGGAGGGCTGCTGACATGCGAACCCACGTCTTCAAGACATCCTTCTCCCTCGCGTTCGGCGAAGGCGCGTCGAGCTCGCTGTCGGTTCTCCTGAGCTACCGGATTCGCTTCGGTGACGAGGTCGAGATCCTGACGGCTCGGGTTCTCAGCGAAGAGGCGCCGAACTGGCTTCTGCGCCGGATCGAGAATGACCGGGCGCTGATGCGCGCGCTCCTGGCGCACACAGCCGAGGACGTGAAGTTCGAGCGTCGGCGCGCCGAGCCCCTCGAGATCCGGAGGGCGGCATGAACGGCACCGCTCTCGCCCTTGCCAGCTTCGTCTTCGTCGGCCTCTCGGTCTGCGCGATGATCGCCGTTCCCCTGCTCATTCGTTCGAACGACCAGCGCGAACGCCGCCGCGGAGGCTGGCATGGCTAAGGCTGCCGTCTACCTCCCGAAGCCTGTCGAATTCGGCCGCGGTCAGAACGACAGCGTCTGGATCCAATTTGAGACCGCTGCTGGTCAGCGCTGCTCACTCACATGGCCTGGAGACATCAAGGAGGCTGCGAGCTTTGCTCAGGCGGTCAACGCGATTCCTGGGCTTGTCGACGCCCTGAAGGCCATCCGCGCTGACGTCCGCGACCCTGACACGGACACGGCTATCTCCGGCGCATCCGGCGAGAAGCTCGACGATGCTCTGGCCGCCATGAGGGTTCGCCCATGAGCCGGACGAACTTCTCCAAAGCGACCAAGCGCGCCGCGCTCGACCGGGCGAACTGCCGCTGCGAAGGCATCCTCGAGACAGGCATCCGCTGCGATGCCCCGATCGGCCGCGGGCGCCCCGTCGAGTTCGACCACGTCCTTCAGGACTGGATGGGCGGCGATGCGACCCTCGAGAACTGCGAGGCGCTCTGCCCGCCCTGCCACAAGGTCAAGACGGCTGCTGATGCCGCCCGCCGGGCGAAGGCCAAGCGCCAGTTCGACCACCACAACGGGATCAAGGATCCGCACCGGCAGAAGCTGCAGGGACGCAGCTTCCGGCCGGCGCCGGCGCAGCGCAGCGCGTCTCGGCCCATCGCAAAATTCGCCGGCACGATCATGGAGCGCCGATCGTGAGCTATCAGCCCGACACGGCAGCGGAGTGACCCATGGGCGTCCGCACTACAGAATGCCCCGTCTGGAAAATCCCTGGCGCTGAGGCTCGGCTCGTCGAGCTCTGGACCAAAAGCAACGACAGCATCGAAGCGATCTGCCGTTGCCTCACCGCCGAGTACCGGATCCCGGTCCGACCTACGGCGCTGTCGAACAAGATCTCACGCATGGGCCTCCAAGGCTCGAGGCCACAGCCGGCACCGCCGCCCGAGGCCGACGAGGTCGAGACCATCTCCCTTCCCCATGGCTACGCGTATCGGGGCGGTCGCTTGCTCCGGGACGGTGCCGTTCTGGAGTTCCGGCAGCTATGACCCCTCCCCCGGTCTCTCCCACCACACCCGCTCCCCGGACCCTTGAGGCTCTGCGTTCTCTGAGCGAGAGGGCGACGCCCGGGCCTTGGGAAGTCGGCGAAGGGCTGCTTCTGAAGAACAGCGTGATGGTCCCGTGCCCCGGCGGCACGGAGCGGCTGTCTATTTTACGGGCCGACCTGATCGAAGCTCAGGATGCAGAAGGCCGTAAGTGGTTTGCCCCCGGCGACAGTGAGGCCAATGCCGCCTTCATCGTCGCCCTGGAAAATGCCTACCGCTCTGGCGAACTCGTCCATCGTAGCGCCTCCACCGCCCCCGGACGGCTTGATCGCGAGGCGGTGGCGCGGGCGATCCGATCGGCTTTGGTCGAGAATTGGTCCGACGCCGCGAACGCCCGCAGATGGGACGAAGACGTTCTGCTGACGGGTTGCCGCAAGGTTGGTGGCGGCAAGGGCTACGAGAAGCCCGAAGAGGCGGCACAGAACCTCGCTCTTGAAGCCGCCGACGCCATCCTCGCGCTAGCCCTAGCCTCACCAACTGCTCAGGGCCGCAAGAGGGAGAACGACAAGCCGAACCTCCGCGCCCGGATCACGAAAACGCTCATGACCCATCTGCCGGTGAGCCGGCCTCTGGCGGAAGAGGCAACGCGCTGGGTCTTCTGGGATTGCCTCTACAAGGACTACGTGCAGCCGCGTGAGGCCGCCGCCCTCGCCACCGCACCAGCGACGGATGCGGGGTTAGGGGCTGGGGTGCCGCTCAATCGTGACACCGTCACAGAGATAACGGCTGACGCGCTTCAAGCACTGCGAAAGTGGCAAGCGCAGACACGGGGACTTCGGGAGCCGACGCTCCGTGAGGTTGTCGAAACGATCATCCGCAAGGCACTCGCCGCATCCCTGTCACAACCGGAGACCGTGGCCGGGGGTGCCTCTCTGGAGCGCGTCCGGCATGTGAAGCGCGGAACCGAGTACGAGGTGCTGGGCGAGGCCGAGGCTCAGGTCAGCCACAACAAGCTGCCGACCGCAAGCTTCCACAAGCGGCCCATCCAAGATGGCGACGCGATCACCGTCTATCGCTGCATCAAGACCGGCAAGCTCTGGTGCCGCTTCACCGACGAGTTCCGTGACGGTCGCTTCGAGGCGCTTCCCACCGCTCCGGCTCGTGGCGTGGGAGGCGAGTGATGTGCAGCTATTGCGGTCACGAGTTCGGCGCCGGCTATCCCGATAGCGTATGCATCGACGGCTACCTCTGGGACGCCGACTCCGGCGACGAGGACGGTTTTACGAGTGGCGGCGAGTGGGCCTGTCCCGCTTGCAATACAGTGCAGATGCTCTCCGACGCACTGGAGGAGGCCAAGGAGGGCTCCTGCGGTCAATCGATGTGGAGGCCTTGGTGTGCGGCCACTCAATGGGAAAGCGCCTGCCAATCCGCTCTACGGAATAGCCGGAAGGAGGCCGAAGCTTTCATCCGCGCTATCGAGCCATTCCTAATCGTCGATTGGCCCAATCGTGAAGCGGTCTACGAGCGCGAGGCGCCGTGGGGCATCACGATTGAGAGAGTGTGGTCGCCGAGCGAGGTGCTCACATGACCGCCGCCCCAACCCCCAACGACATGGCCGATCGCGCGCTGCGGGAGGCGATGGCCGAAAAGGTCTATGCGGCGATCGAGAAGGCACAATGCCCTGGTCGCGAGGGGCCATACGGCCTCTACGACTACTCCAACTATGAAGGAGCCTCGGCTCCGCATGTCGTCCGGGATTTCCGAGACATGCGCAGCCCAGACTACGGCAAGTTCATCTTCCGATCGGATGACCCGGCCGTAGCACGAGACGAGTACGACCGGCTGACGCGGCTGCACATCGGCGAGACCGCCCTTGCTGCCGTAGACCCGTCCATCGCCGCCCTGCGCGCCGAGAACGAGCGGCTGAAGGCTGTCGAGATCGAAGCTCGCCTCAACGACCGGCCTGTCTATTCGCGCCGGAAGCTCATCGCAGAGCACGACGCTCTCGCCTCAGAACTCGGGCGGGTGAAGGCGGCTCTGAAGATCTCCCTCGACGGAGCGCGCGGCGGTAACGCTGACAAGTCGACTTCCGATCTCCTGCGCTGGGCTGCGCACCGTGTCCACGCCACGCACGGGGACGGTGAAGTCCCGACGCCGGCCATCTTCAACGAACGTGCCGTGATGCTTGATCGAGCTGTCTCGACGGCCCGCGCCGCCCTTCAGGGGCCGAAGCCATGAGCCGCGCGGATCTGGAAGGGCTGCTGGGCAAGATCGACGGGGTGTTTGACGACTTCGACGAGAAGCACGTCAACGCCTCGATCGCGGCCTCGGCCATCGGACTGATGATCCTGAACAATCGCGACGCTTTCGCCGCTCTCCGCTCTTCAGGCGCGGGCGCGGAGATGCGGGACGAAGGACGGTTGATTGCGACAGGATGGCTCACGCGGATGGGTCGCGAGGATGGCGAAGGTCGAGGCGTCACGGCCACCATGTTGGTGGACATGGAAATGGAGAACGCGGCCCGCTGGTCGGACGTGTGGTCCGGCAAGCGCTTTGAAATACGCGAATGCTCCGACCAATCCGGCAGAACTCTCCCCCGAGCCCTCCCGCTTGATGGAGGGCGGTCGTGAAGCTGACGGACGATCACCTCGCTTGCCTCGGGGCACTCGAAAAGCTTGCCCTCGCCGGCTGCCTGACAGGAAATCTGGCAGTGCGCGCCGGAGGCACGACGCGAGCCTCCTGGGCGACAAATCGGATGCGCACGCTTGCTAAGCGCGGTCTTGTCCAACGGCACGAGAGCAACGCCGAGCGCTGGTTCATCACCGAAGCTGGTCGCCAAGCCCTCGCGGCGCGGGGAGGCGATCAATGACACCGATCATCGTCTCCGCTGTCGTGTTCCTGGCGCTTGAGGGAACGGCCCACTTCAGCCGCATGCTGGCGTTCGGCGTCGCCATCGGAATGGCGCTGACATCGGCTCTGTACCTTCTCGCTGAACCGACACCCAAAGAGAAGGCCGACCCCAACAACGCAGCCCGTGTGGACGGGCGGGGTGGTCCGGACCATGGCTAAGCGCAAGCCCGTAGCTGCCGATCGTCTCGAGACCGATCAGCGCCCGCTCTCGAGACCTCTAGCCCTTAAACGACAGACCCA
The DNA here is from genome assembly GCF_021352225.1 of Methylobacterium sp. C25. Lineage (GTDB taxonomy): Bacteria > Pseudomonadota > Alphaproteobacteria > Rhizobiales > Beijerinckiaceae > Methylobacterium. The sequence continues at coordinate 104,974 of NZ_JAAUVI010000002.1, forward strand.
GGAGTCGGTGATGCAGCCCCTTGCCTATCGGATCGACCAGGCCGCCGCGATCATCGGCATCGGTCGAACGAAGCTCTACAGCTTGATCAGCAAGGGCAAGCTGAGAGCGCATCGACATGATGGCGTTACGCTGATCCACCGGGCCGATCTCGAGAGCTACTTGGCTGCGGGCGATCCCTTGCCGACGAAGGCCGCCCAGTGATCCATCAGGAGCCTGCGCTTCTCGAGCGCGTCTCCTCGGCGATAGGCCCGCTCGGTTTCATCGCCGACGAGGTGCGCCAGCGCGGCTTCGATCACCTCTCGAGGGTGGTCGGTCTCGTCGGCTGCCCAGTCTCGGAAGCTCGAGCGAAATCCGTGCGTGGTGACAGCATCCTTCTCGGCGCGCCGGAGCAGAGCTTCGAAGGCCATGTCGGACAGCATGCCACCGGTCGGGCTGGCGAACACCAGATCGTCGTCGGTTCGGGCCTCGAGTGCTCTTTCGGCCAGGATGGCGAGCGCGGCGGCCGGAAGCGGAACACGATGCGGTCGCTTCATCTTCATGCGCTCATCTGGAACGGTCCAAAGCGCGCCGATCGGATCGACCTCCGGCCAGCGCATGCCGCGGACCTCGCCGGATCTCGAGGCAGTCAGGATGATGAACTCGAGCGCTCGAGCCGTGACGGCTGGCCTCTGTCGCAGGCTAGACACGAACTCCGGCACTTCGGCCCAAGGCATCGCCGGATGGTGGCCTCTGCTCAGCCGCTTCGCTCGAGGGAGGATCGCCTCGAGGTGACCGCGCCAGCGCGCCGGGTTGTCGCCCGTTCGTTGACCGGCCGCTCGAGCAGCGTCCAACACACGTTCGATCCGGCCGCGCAGCCGACGCGCCGTCTCCGGCTTGACGTGCCAGATCGGGCGCAGGGCTTTCAGCACTTCATCCGTGCCGACGTCGGAAACCGGCAAGTCCCACATGCCATCGGTCTGATGCTCGAGCGTCTGGCGCCATTGCCAACGATGCTGTGCATTTCTCCAGACGGATTCGCGGTCATTCATGAAACTTTCTGCCGCGGACCCGAAGGTGATGACGGCCGGGGCAGCCTGTTTTGGTGGGGTGCGGCGCGCTTCAATGGGGTCCACCCCACCAGCGATTTGCTCTCGAGCTTCTGCCGCAACCTCTCGAGCGCGGGCCAGCGAGACGCTGATGACGGAGCCGAGCCCCATCTCGCGTCGGCGCCCATCAATGCGATAGAGAAGCACCCATCGCTTCGCGCCGGCATCGTCTACGACAAGATAGAGGCCGCCGCCGTCAGCGTGCCGTCCGCGCTCTGTGAGCGTCTGGACGCGACGGGCAGACAGGCGATTGACGGCTCGAGCCACAGCACCCCACCACGCACCCCACCGACGTTTGCGGATTGCCGCGAACACGTGAGAACATTTGCGAACGGATTTGTGCTAGTTTGGCGGAAGCCCGCAGCGGACGCCAGTCATAGGAGGACGGAAATGAACGCCCGCGAACGCCATCCTGGTGGAGCTGAGGGGATTCGAACCCCTGACCTCCGCAGTGCGATTGCGGCGCTCTCCCATCTGAGCTACAGCCCCGTCGAGGCGCCGGCCTTTTAGGCTTGGGCGTGTCATACTGTCAATTGCCGCGAGAGCCCCTGGCCGCCCTTGGGACGTGCCTTTGCGGGTGCGCGGACGCGTGGATCAGTAAGCCTCGGATGAACGCTCTTCTCTGGCTCTTCAACACCATCATCCAGCTCTACATCTACATCCTGATCGCGAGTGCCGTGCTGAGCTGGCTCATCGCGTTCAACGTCGTCAACGTGCGCTCTCCGGTGGTCTCCCAGATCGGTGAGTTCCTGTATCAGGTGACCGAGCCCGTTCTGCGCCCGATCCGCAACTTCCTGCCCAATCTCGGCGGTGTGGACGTGTCACCGGTCATCCTCATCCTGTTGCTGCTCTTCGTGCAGAAACTCGTGACCGATCTGGTGATCCAGCTCGCGTACTGAGCGCAGGAACGCCCCGTCACAACTTTTCCGGAGACATCGCTGCGGCCGGATGCTCTATGGGAGCATCGTGAGGCAAGCCTCTCTCCGAGCACCGTAATTCCCAGGACGACGAGACCCATGAAGACCAATCCGGGCCGCTTCTTCGAGGATTTTCGCCTCGGCGAGACCATCCGCCATGCGACGCCACGGACCGTCACCACTGGTGACGTTGCGCTCTACACGGCGCTCTACGGCCCTCGTTTCGCGGTGCAGTCCTCGGATGCCTTCGCCAAGGCGATCGGTTACCCGCAGAGCCCGCTCGACGATCTGCTGACCTTCCATGTCGTGTTCGGAAAGACTGTGCCGGACATCTCGCTGAACGCGCTGGCCAATCTCGGTTACGCCGAGGGCGGGTTCCACCGGCCGGTCTATCCAGGTGAGACGCTCTCCACGGTCTCCGAGGTCATCGGCCTGAAGGAGAGCTCGAACAAGCAGACCGGTGTGGTCTACGTACGCTCCACCGGCTCGGATTCCGCGGGCAAGACCGTGCTGAGCTATTGCCGGTGGGTGCTGGTGAAGAAGCGCGACCCCGAGGCGAAGATCGCCGAGGAACGCGTGCCCGATCTCGTCAAGGTGGTCGACCCGGCCGACCTCGCCCATTCGCTGCCGCCGCTCTCGGCGAAGGCCTACGACCTCGATCTCGCCGGCAGCCCCTATCGGTTCTCCGACTACGTGGCGGGTGAGCGTATCGACCATGTCGATGGCATGACCGTCGAGGAGGCCGAGCATCAAATCGCGACGCGCCTCTTCCAGAATACCGCGAAGGTGCATTTCGACGCTCACGCCACGAAGGAGACGCGGTTCGGCCGGCGCTTGATCTATGGCGGTCACGTCATCTCGCTGGCACGTGCGCTGAGCTTCAACGGCCTCGCCAACGCCTTTGCGCTCGCCGGCATCAATGCAGGGCGTCACGTGGCCCCGCTCTTTGCGGGCGACACGGTCTATGCCTGGAGCGAAGTGCTGGAGACGGCCGAGCTTCCCGGCCGCACGGATATCGGGGCGCTGCGCCTGCGCACCATCGCAACCAAGAACCAACCCTGCGGCAACTTCCCCGATCGTCAGGGCGACGGCTACGATCCGGCCGTGATCCTCGACTTCGACTATTGGGCCTTCATTCCGCGCTAAAACCCAAGCGCGCCAAGAACGGCGCGCCGCAGCGGGTTTCCCGGGTTTGAGAGCAGCTTCACGGCCATCGCGCAGGCGATGACGACGAGCAGCGGGCGGATCAGTCGGGCGCCGAGCCTGACTGCGAGCGCCGAGCCGGCCTGAGCGCCGATGAAGGCGCCGATCCCCATGGCGAGACCGACGGGCCAGACCACCGAGCCCTGAAGGGCGAAGAGCGCAAGGCTGCCCAGATTGCTGGCCGCGTTGCAGAGCTTGGTATGGGCCGTCGCGCGAACGACGCCGAGGCCGAGCAGAGTCACGAAGCCGATCATGTAGAACGAGCCGGCGCCCGGACCGAATACACCGTCGTAGAAGCCGACGGCAGGTGCGAGCGTCATCGCGAATTGCGCCGGCCTGATCCGCGCCGCGGCGTCCTCGTTGCTGATGCGGCGCGCGGTGGCGAAGTACAGCGCGATGCCGACGAGCAGCAGGGGCACCAGCGCGTCGAGGGTCCCGCGCGGTAGCAAGCTCACGCAAAGCGCACCGAAGATCGAGGCCGCCCCTGCGGCGAGCGCCGAGGGGAGCACGTCCGGCCAGTGGATCAGGCGGCGCCGTGCAAAGGCGATGCTCGCAGAAACGGAGCCGCTGCTACCCTGCAGCTTGTTGGTGGCGATGGCGCTGACCGGGTCGAACCCCGCTAGCAGCAGGGCGGGCAGCGTCAGCAGCCCTCCCCCGCCAGCGATGGCATCGAAGCAGCCTGCGACGACGGCGACTCCAAACAGCCCGGCAAGCGTTCCGGGATCGACGCTGGCGATCATGCGCAGAGCCGACGGGGTGACGAGACGACGATCACGGGGCAAGGCTCCAGGCCGGACGGGGCGTGCCTGCCTTAGCCGGTGTCGTGCTGCCGGGAAACGCCGCTTCGGGTCAAGAAGCCCGGCGTAGCCGTCGTTTGCTCGCCGAACCTGCGTGGTCGGCAGCCAAACGGGTCGCGAACTCCGCGGGCTCCATGCCCTTGCCGTAGCGGAAGCCCTGGACGAGACGGCAGCCCATCGCGAGCAGGGCTGCTTCTTGTTCAGCCGTCTCGATCCCCTCGGCGATCACCTGCAGGCCGAGGCCACGACCGATATCGAGCAGGCCTTTGACGATCGCCGCGTCAAAGGGGGCCGTAAGGATGTCGCGCACGAAGCTGCGGTCGATCTTGAGTTTCGTGAGCGGGAAGCTCTTGAGCATCGAGAGCGAGGCGAAGCCGGTGCCGAAATCGTCGAAAGCGATGCCGACGCCGCTTTCGTTGAGATTGCGCAGCGGACGTAGCATGTGGTCGTCTGGGCGCAGGGCGATGGTCTCGGTCACCTCGATCTCGAGGTCCTTCGGTTCGAGCCCGTGCCGCTCCAGGGCCTCCTTGACCACCTCTTCGAGGGTGCCGGCGCGCAGTTGTGCAGCAAACAGATTGACGGCCACCGGCATGGGCGGCAGCCCTGCTTCTCGCCAGGCTGCGGTCTGGCGGCAGGCCTCTTCGATCGTCCACCAGCCGATCGAGAGCGCGAGCACACTGGACTCGATGGCCGCCAGGAACTCACCGGGCATCACGAGCCCGCGTTCCGGATCCCGCCAGCGGATCAAGGCTTCTGAGCCGCAGATGCGGCCCGTCTCCAGATCGATCTGGGGCTGGTAGTGCAGTTCCAATTCCTGGCGCTCGATCGCAACCCTTACCCGGTCGAGCAGATTACGCCGCGCCGCTTCCGCGCTACGCATGGCAGGTTCGAACAGGCGGAAGCAGCGGCCGCCGTCGCGCCGCGCCCGGTCGAGCGCGAGGTCCGCACTGGCCAGCACTTCCTCGGCATCGCTACCGTGGCTCGGCGCGAGCGCTGCGCCGATGGCCACGCCGACATGCAGCGGATGATCGCCGACCTGGATCGGCTCGGCGAAGGCCAAGACCAGGGATTGCGCACAGGCCTGCGCCGCAAGGGGATCGGCAAGCCCGCGCAGTACCACGGCGAGTTCGTCGCTATGCAGCCGCGCCAGCAGAGCGCCGGGATCGAGGCGGGCGGTCAGCCGGACGCAGAGGGCTTCGAGCAGAGCGTCGCCGATGGCATGGCCGAGGTTGTCGTTGGCACCACGGAGACCCTCGACGCCGAGCACCAGGACGGTGGCCTCCCCTTGGCTCGCCTGGATGGCGGTGAGCTCTTCGATGACGCGATTGCGGTTCGGCAGGCCCGAACGCGGATCCTGGTGGGCGAGACGCAGCAGCCTGGCATCGCGACTCCGGCGCTCGGAAATATCCCGGATCGTGGCACCGATGGCGATGCCGGCGCTGCTTCGCCAGCTCGACAGCGACAGCTCGACGGGGATCTCGACGCCATCACGCTTGACCGCAGTCACTTCGACCGTCTTGCCGGCGAGACGGGGGGTGCCACCAGCCACCATGGCGGCCATGCCGGCCGTGTGCGGGCCGTGGAACCGCGTCGGCACGATGACGCGGACGTTGAGGCCCAGCATTCCGCCCGGCTGATAGCCGAGCATCCGCTCGCAGGCCGGATTGGCGAAGGTGATGGTGCCGACGCCGTCCGAAATCAGCAGCGGCGACTGTGTCGAGCTGAGGAAGCCGTGGGCTTGGTCGTAGACGGCACCCCGGCTCTCGTCCTCGAGGATCTCGACGACGATCCGTGCGATACGCTTCAACCGCGCCCGAGCGCGGCTCGGAAAAGCGCTGCGCGCCATGCGGTCGGCGACCGACAGCCAGCCAAGGACATCACCCTTCTGGCCGATCAGCGGGATGCCGACAAAGAACCGAAGGGAGGGTTCACCCGAGACCAGGGGATGCGTGGAGCGGGTGGGATCAGCGAGTGTATCGTGGACGATCACCGCGCCATCGAGTTCCAGCCCCCGAAGACAGCCGTCCTGCGCACGGGCGAAACCAGGGATGTTGCAAAGCGAGCTGCAGCCCTTCATCCACTGATGGCCACCGACGAGAGAGATCGCGGCGATCGGTGTGTCCGCGATGTCTGCTGCCAGACCGAGAAGTCGTTCGACATGCGGTATGTCGACGGCAGCCGGCATCGCGCTGGGCGGGCCATCCGGCTCCTGCAGCTGCGGCGTTCCGCAAGCTTGGGTAGTCGTCAGACCGGCTGAGCAGCTCGGTCCGGAGGCATCGTCGAGCATGCCCAGTGCAATCCTCGCCGTATCGTAGGCGGCGATACAATCCCTGGTGCACACTTTCAAATGGTTAAGACGTGAGCTCTAATCCTTCGCCGCATTCAAGATTTTCTCGCGCCCATAGCGAGTATTGCCGGGTTTCATCTTTCTCAACTCGCGTCGAAGCTTATTGATTGTATTTTGCATACCAGCAAATGCGAATGCTGGTCTGGTTCAGAGGCTAAAGCGTTTCGTTTTTCAAAACGATTTGACACGAGTACGCACGAGCCCCGCGCTCCCTGATGACGTGCGGGGCCCGAGTGCGTCAGTTGCGGACGATCACCTTCGTGCCGACGCGGACTCGATCATACAGGTCCACGACGTCCTTGTTGGTCATCCGGATGCAGCCCGACGAGACTGCGGCGCCCATCGTCTCGGGCTCGTTCGAGCCGTGGATGCGATAGAGCGACGAGCCGAGATACATGGCGCGGGCGCCGAGCGGGTTGTCTTGGCCTCCGGCCATGTAGCGCGGCAGATCGGGACGGCGGGCGAGCATCTGCTGGGGCGGACGCCAATCCGGCCATTCCTTCTTCATGGTCACGGACTTCACGCCGGACCATGAAAAGCCCTCTCGGCCGACGCCGACGCCGTACCGGACCGCCTCGTGGCCGTGAAGCACATAGTAGAGCCGCCGTTGGCTCGTGGAGACCACGATGGTGCCCGGCTTCTCCTTACCGCGCCAGGCGACGGTCTCGCGCGGGATGGCCTGCGTCTTGAAAATGTTCATGAAGTCGGCGAGCGGCCCGCTGTCGAGCGGATTGGCGCCAGCTTCGGGCGCGGCGCCCAGGCAGAGCATCGCGGCGATGGCAGCCGGTGCGATGGTGTGGCGGAAGGTCATGCCGATGGTGCTCCTCGTCGGTCCGATGCGCGCAGCCGCTTGGAGGTTGTGCGCGAGCTTCCCTGGAATGCCAGCCGAGTTGGGGCAGAAGGGAGGCGCCCCTGTGCGCTTCTGGCAACAAGCCCGGCGAAACCGCGTAGCGGCAAGTGGCGATTTGGTTCCGCCGTGAGCTGAGCGCCGGCTCGGGCAGAATGTCGCAGTGGCTTGCGCCGGGGAAGAATCCTCCCCAGTCTTCGGACCCGTGACGGCTACGCTCCTATCAAGACGGACGGGCCGGGCATGCTGCGCGCTGTTTGCCCTGCTCTGTCTCCTGACGACGGCCTTGTTCGCTGTAGTCGACGCCTCCGCGTCGAACACCGGCGTCACGGGCGACGTTCGTACGACTGCAGCGATCTCGGCGAGCGACCGCCAGGCTCCGCCCGTCTTCGCGGATCGCAATACGTCCGATGCCGACAATCCGTTCGAGCACGGCCGTCTTCCGGTCGCCGGTGCCGGCGTCACGGTGCCGCAAGCGATCTCGAGCAAGCCCGCATTGGGCAGCGTCGTCGGCTTGATCTCGGCCGAGCTCTCCTTGCCGGAACGGCCTCCACGGACCTGATCCGGTAGCGCTTGGCTTTGGCCGGCAGGTCGGTGTCCCGGCCATGCCGTCGTCGGATCGCCAAGATTTCTCGTCATTCTGCGACATCAGCCGGTCCATCGACGATGGCACGGTTGACGCATGACGATGCGTCCCGAACGTCCGCCCGGCCATCGCTGGCCTGGCCCAACGAGACATCGGCCTCGCGAATGCTCGCGCACTCCCTCAGGAGCGCCGCCCGCGAGTCTCGGCCATTCGGATTTCAGGAGGCTGTGCGCCTCCCACTGAGCGTATCGCAGGAGCGAACCCATCGTGACGTCGTCCAGCCAGAGCCCTCGCCAAGCCGCCCGCAGCGGTTGGACCTGGAGCGCCACGCTCGCCGTGAGCGTGGTGATGGTCGCCATCTCGGCCTGCAACGAGCAGAAGGCCGGCGCGCCCGTTCCGCTGCCGCCCCCTGAGGTCAGCGTCATCAAGGTGAAGGCGCAGCCGATTCCCTACCTGCGCGATCTGCCAGGACGCGTGGCACCCATGCGGATCGCCGAGGTGCGTTCGCGCGTCTCTGGCCTCGTCATCAAGCGCTTGTTCGAGCAGGGTAGTGCCGTCCATGAGGGCGACATCCTCTACAAGATCGATCCTGCTCCCTATCAGGTCGAACTCGCTAGCGCGGAGGCGGCGCTCGCCCGGACCGAGGCAGCCCTGGTCCTCGCGACACAGCAGGCCGATCGGCTGGAGACCCTGCTCGCCCGCAACACCGCGAGCCAGGCGCAATACGACGCCGCCGACGCCGCGCGGAAGCAGGCCGCTGCAGAGGTCGCAGGTGCAAAGGCCACGCGCGACCGCGCCAAGCTCAATCTGTCCTGGACGGACGTACGTGCCCCGATCTCGGGCCGTATCGGCCGCGCACTTCTGACCGAAGGGACCCTGATCGAGCAGGGCGCGACCGGCGTGCTCGCTACCGTGCAGCAGCTCGACCCGATCTATGTCGACATCACCCAGTCGGTCGGCGAGCTGAACAAGCTGCGCCGCGATTTCGCCAGTGGCGAGCTGGCCCGCCTCTCTCACGATGCCGCCAACGTGCACCTGATCATGGACGATGGCAGCCTCTACGGCTCGGCCGGGCGGCTGCTGTTCTCGGACGTGACCGCCGACCCGAGCACCGGCCAGGTGACGCTGCGCGTGCAGATCCCGAACCCGCACGATGAGCTGTTCCCCGGCATGTATGTCCGCGCCCGGATCAAGCAGGGCATCGATTCGGATGGCATCGCCGTGCCGCAGCAGGCGATCCAACGCACCAACGAGGGCAAGGCCGAGGTCTGGCTGGTGAAGCCGGACGGCCACGTCATGCTGCAGCCGGTCGAGGTCGGCCCGGTGGTCGACGGCAGCTGGGTCGTGCGCGAGGGGCTCGAGCCCGGGCAGAGCGTCGTGGTCGAGGGCTTCCAGAAGATCGTCGCCGGGATGCAGGTGCAGGCACGTCCCTGGAAGACGGAGGCGCCGGCCGGCGAGAAGCCGCACGATGCCGACGCGTCCGAGAAGGATTCGGCTTCGATCGACAAGTCGAACCAGCCCGTTGCTCAGGCTCGCTGAGGACGCGCGGATACCATGGCTCGCTTCTTCATCGATCGGCCCGTCTTCGCCTGGGTCGTCGCCCTGTTCATCATGCTGGGCGGCGCGCTTGCGATCCCGCAGCTTCCGGTGGCGCAGTATCCGATCATCGCTCCGCCCGCGATTGCGCTCAACACGCAATATCCCGGTGCCTCGGTGGAGAACCTCTATACGGGCACGACGCGCCTGATCGAGGACGAGCTGAACGGCGCGGCCAACATCCTCAGCTTCGAGTCGGCCTCCGACAGCTTCGGCGTCATCGAGATCACCGCGAACTTCATGCCGGGCACCGATCCCGGCTACGCGGGCGTCGAGGTCCAGAATCGTCTGAAGCGCGTCGAGGCGCGCCTGCCGGCCGAAGTGCGTCAGCAGGGTATCCTGGTCGAGGAAGCCTCGGCCGCCACGCTGAACATCATCACCCTGGTCTCTACGGACGGGAAGACCGACGAGGTCGGTCTCGGCGACTTCCTGATCCGCAACGTCATCAACGAGATCCGCCGCATCCCCGGCGTCGGTCGCGCGACGCTCTACTCGACCGAGCGCTCGCTCCGAATCTGGATCGACCCGGACAAGCTGCGCGGCCTCTCGCTGAACGCTGCCGACGTCACCAAGGCGATTGGCCGTCAGAACGTGCAGATCGCCTCCGGTGCCGTCGGCGCTCAGCCGAGCCCCGAGAGCCACGCGGTCAACTACCCGATCATCGTCAAGGGTCAGATGACCGAGCCGGACGCCTTCGGCGCCATCGTGCTGCGCGCCAATCCCGATGGGTCGAACGTGCGCCTGCGCGACGTCTCGCGGATCGAGCTCGGCGGCGACGACTACAAGTTTACCACGCGCCTCAATGGCGGCCCGGCCGCCGGTATCTCCGTGACGCTGGCGCCCGACGGCAACGCCATGGAGACCGCCAAGGCCATCCGGAAGAAGATGAACGAGCTGTCCCAGTTCTTCCCGGATACGGTGAAGTGGGACATTCCCTACGACATCACACCCGCTGTCGAGGCCTCTATCGAGAAGGTGCTCCACACGCTGGTCGAAGCCGTGGTGCTCGTCTTCATCGTGATGTTCCTGTTCCTCCAGAACATCCGCTACACGCTGATCCCGACCATCGTCGTGCCGATTGCGCTGCTCGGCACCTGCACGGTGATGCTGCTCGCCGGCTTCTCGGTGAACGTGCTCACCATGTTCGGCATGGTGCTCGCCATCGGCATCCTCGTCGACGACGCCATCGTCGTGGTCGAGAACGTCGAGCGCATCATGAACGAGGAGGGTCTCCCGCCGAAGGAGGCCACCAAGAAGGCGATGGGCCAGATCACCGGCGCCATCATCGGCATCACGCTGGTGCTCATCGCGGTGTTCATCCCGATGGCGTTCTTCCCCGGCTCCGTGGGCATCATCTACCGGCAGTTCTCGATCGCGATGGTCACCTCCATCGCCTTCTCGGCGCTGCTCGCCCTCTCGCTGACCCCTGCCCTCTGCGCCACGCTGCTCAAGCCCATCGAAAAGGGCCATGGCCACGCCAAGGGTGGCTTCTTCGGGTGGTTCAACCGCGTCGTCGACCGTGAGACGGCGCGCTACAGCCGCGGTGTCGGCTGGTTCATCAAGAAGTCCGGCCGCGTGATGATGATCTACGTCGCGCTGGTCGCCGGCGTTGGATTCGCCTTTGTGCGGATGCCCGAGGGCTTCCTGCCGCTGGAGGACCAGGGCTTCTTCACCGTCGACATCCAGACCCCGCCGGGCTCCTCCTACAACCGCACCATTTCCGCGGTGAAGAAGGTCGAGGATCACCTACTGGCTCAGCCGGGCGTCGCCACCGTGACGATGATCAACGGCTTCTCGTTCTCGGGCCAGGGCCAGATGACGAGCCAGGCCTTCGTGACGCTCAAGCCTTGGTCGGAGCGCGACGCGAGCCAGTCCGCCGCCAATCTCGTGAAGGGCACCAACGAAGCGATGGCCGGCTATCGCGACGCCGCCTTCGACGCGCAGGAGCCGCCGCCGATCGACAATCTCGGTAACGCGGCCGGCTTCTCGTTCCGCCTGCAGGACCGGGCGCAGAAGGGCTACACCGCCCTGCTCGCGGCGCAGGACCAGTTGCTCTCGCTCGCGAAGAAGAGCCCGGTCCTCGTCAAGATGAAGATCGAGGGCCTGCCCCCTGCCCCGCAGGCGGAGCTCGTGATCGATCGTGAGAAGGCGGCCGCGCTCGGCGTGAACTTCGAGGACATCAACGAGACGATCCAGGTCAATCTCGGCTCGGTCTACGTCAACGACTTCCCGAACCGGGGCAAGATGCAGCGCGTGATCGTCCAGTCGGACGATCTGCAGCGTCTCGGAGCGGCGGATCTGCTGAACTACGCGGTGAAGAACGCGCAGGGTACCATGGTGCCGATGTCGTCTTTCGCCGACCTGAAATGGAGTGTCGGCCCGGCCCAGATCGTCGGCTTCAACGGCTACCAGTCGGTGCGCTTCACGGGCGAGCCGGCCCCTGGCTACACGACCGGCGACACCATCAAGGAGATGGAACGGCTGATGACCTTCCTGCCGAAGGGCTTCGGCTACGCCTGGACGGGTCAGTCGCTGCAGGAAAAGGAGGCCGGGTCGCAGGCGACGCTTCTGCTCGCCTTGTCGGTGCTGATCGTCTTCCTATGTCTCGCGGCGCTCTACGAGAGTTGGGCGATCCCATTCTCGGTGCTGCTCGTGATCCCGCTCGGCGTGATCGGCTCCGTCGCGGCGGTCTATCTGCGCGGCATGCCGAACGACGTCTATTTCAAGATCGGGCTCATCACGATCATCGGCCTCTCGGCCAAGAACGCGATCCTGATCGTGGAATTCGCCAAGGACCTCTGGAAGCCGGGCACCTCGATCGTCGAGGCGACAATCACGGCGGCGCGCCTGCGCTTCCGCCCGATCGTGATGACCTCGCTGGCTTTCATCTTCGGCGTCGTGCCGCTCGCGATCGCGACCGGCGCCGCCTCGAAGAGCCAGCAGGCCATCGGCACCGGCGTGATGGGCGGCATGATCTCGGCCACCCTGCTCGCGGTGATGTTCGTGCCGGTGTTCTTCGTGGTGGTGATGCGTATCTTCAAGCGGAAGCAGGTCGCCGCTGGGGAGGAGGCTCAGGGCGAGCCGACGCCTGCCGGGCATCCGGCGCCGGCGGAGTGATGGTGGGGAGTGGGCGCTCGGTCGCCCACTCCACCACGCTTCCCAGGGTTCCCCTGGCCTCTCGACTACGGTGGTCGGCCGTCGCCGGGCGCGCGCCCAGCTTAACCTTCCGCAAACCATTCCGCAGCCGAATGGTGCGCTGCAGCGATCCATGTGCGCCAGCGCAAGTCCGCCCCATAAAGCCAAGCCTATGACCGCCACTCCTCGACGAGTGAAACAAGGTCATGCGGTACAAGGTTCTTCTGGTGCTCACGCTGCTCGCATTCGTGCTCGGCGGTCGCGCTCCGGGCATGCGCGAACTGCGCAATCCCGATGCCGAGCATGTCGGAGTGGGCCGTGCCGCCGTGGCGCTCAAACGCCACGTCGTCTGAGGCCTTGGGGCTCTCGGCTTTTCCGGCCGGCGGCCCTAATCCTCGGTCATGCAATGGTCCGACGACGGCCTGGTGCTCGGCCTACGCAAGCATGGCGAGACGGGTGTCATCCTCGAACTCATGACCGCCGAGCACGGGCGCCATCTCGGCCTCGTGCATGGCGGCCGCTCGCGCCGGATGCAGCCGATGCTGCAGCCGGGCAACACGCTGCACGCAACCTGGCGGGCGCGGATCGACGAGTCGCTCGGCTCCTACACCGTGGAGCCAGCGAGCCTCGTCGCCTCGCGGCTGATGGGGTCGGCGCTGGCGCTCTACGGTATTGGTCATATCGGTGCGCTGCTGCGGCTGCTGCCCGAGCGCGATCCGCATCTCGGTCTCTACGATGCGGCCCAAGTGCTGGTGGAGCATCTGGGCGATCGCAGTATCGCGCCGGCCCTCATGGTGCGCTTCGAGTTGGCCCTGCTGACCGAGCTGGGATTCGGCCTCGATCTCTCGAATTGCGCCGCCACCGGCGTGAACGATGCGCTGATCTACGTCTCGCCCAAGACCGGGCGCGCGGTCAGCGCCTCGGCCGGCGAGCCCTATCGCGACCGTCTTCTCAAGCTTCCCGCTTTCCTAAGGGACCGCAGCGGCGTACCGAGTGACGAGGAGATCGCTCACGGCTTCCGCCTGACCGGCTATTTCCTGTCCCAGCACATCTGGGAGCCACGTGGGCTGCAGCCCGCCGAGGAACGGGCACGATTCATCGCCAGCGGGACCGAGACCGAGGTATGATGTTCGTGTTATGTTCTATGTGAAACATCGACTGGGGTGAAGGATGGGCGAGGCTTTCGAGCCGCCGAGCAGTGATGGCAACGATGGCATCCAGAGCGTCGAGCTGAAGTCGGCTCTGGAGGACCGCTACTACGCCTATGCGCTCTCCACGATCATGCACCGGGCGCTGCCGGATGCCCGCGACGGGCTGAAGCCGGTGCATCGGCGCATCCTCTACGGCATGCGCCTGCTGCGGCTCGATCCGACCGCGGCCTTCAAGAAATGCGCAAAAATCGTCGGCGACGTGATGGGTGACTTCCACCCCCACGGCGACCAGGCGATCTACGACGCGCTGGTGCGCCTCAGCCAGGATTTCGCGCAGCGCTATCCGCTGGTCGACGGCCAGGGCAATTTCGGAAACATCGACGGCGATGGGCCGGCGGCCTACCGCTATACCGAGGCCCGGCTCACCGAGGTCGCCCGCCTGCTGCTCGACGGCATCGACGAGGACACGGTCGATTTCCGCGCCTCCTACAACGGCGAGAAGGAGGAGCCCGTCGTCCTGCCGGCGGCCTTCCCGAACCTGCTGGCTAACGGCTCGCAGGGCATCGCGGTCGGCATGGCGACCTCGATCCCGCCGCACAACGCCGCCGAATTGTGCGACGCCGCGCTCTACCTGATCCAGAACCGCGAGGCGTCGTCCGAGCAGCTCTGCACCTTCGTACAGGGCCCGGATTTCCCGACTGGCGGCGTGCTCATCGACAGCCCGGAATCGATCCGCGAAGCCTATCGCACCGGCCGCGGCGGCTTCCGCGTGCGCGCCCGCTGGATGAAAGAGGATCTCGGCCGCGGCACCTGGAACATCGTCGTCACCGAGATCCCCTACGGCGTGCCGAAGAGCCGGCTCATCGAGAAGATGGCCGAGCTTCTCCAGGAGAAGAAGCTGCCGCTGCTCGCCGACGTGCGTGACGAATCGGCCGAGGACGTGCGCGTGGTGCTGGAGCCACGCTCGCGCAGCGTCGACCCGGTCACGTTGATGGAATCGCTATTCCGGCTCACCGAGCTCGAAGCGCGTATCCCGCTGAACCTCAATGTGCTCGTCGGCGGCCTCGTGCCGCGCGTGATCGGGCTCGCCGAGTGCCTGCGCGAATGGATCGACCATCGCCGCGTCGTCCTGCAGCGCCGCTCGACCTTCCGCCTCGGTCAGATCGACCGCCGCCTCGAAATCCTCGGCGGCCTGCTCATCGTCTATCTCGATCTCGACGAGGTCATCCGCATCATCCGTGAGGAAGACGAGCCGAGGCCCGCGCTGCAGAAGCGCTTCGAACTCACCGAGCTCCAGGCCAACGCCATCCTCGACACGCGCCTGCGCAGCTTGCGCAAGCTCGAAGAGATGGAGCTGAAGCGCGAGTTCGACGACCTTACCAAGGAGAAGGCGGGGATCGACGAGCTTCTCGGATCCGAGAAGCTGCAATGGGCCGACATCACCAAGCAGATCCGCGC
This sequence comes from Methylobacterium sp. C25, assembly GCF_021352225.1. Lineage (GTDB taxonomy): Bacteria > Pseudomonadota > Alphaproteobacteria > Rhizobiales > Beijerinckiaceae > Methylobacterium. The sequence goes on from NZ_JAAUVI010000002.1 coordinate 120,097, forward strand.
GGTGAAGAAGACCTTCGGGCCTGACACCAAGATCGGCAAGCGCCGCACCACGCTCGAAATCCCGCCCGACACCGCTGGCATCGACTTCACCGCCGCCATGGTCGAGCGCGAGCCGGTGACGGTGATCGTCTCGCAAAAGGGCTGGATCCGCGCACTGAAGGGCCATGTCGCCGACCTGTCGGGCGTGGCCTTCAAGGGCGACGATGCGCTGAAGGTCGCCTTCCCGAGCGAAACGACGGCCAAGGTCCTGGTGCTCGCCTCGAACGGCAAGGTCTTTACGCTGGAAGCCTCGAAGCTGCCGGGCGGCCGCGGCTTCGGCGATCCGATCCGGTTGATGGTCGATCTCGACGACGGCACCGAGATCGTCGCCGCCCTGCCCTACAAGCCGGAGAGCAAGCTGCTCATCGCCGGCACGGATGGGCGCGGCTTCGTCGCGCCGGCCGACGCGCTGATCGCCAACACCCGCAAGGGCAAGGGCATTCTCGGCCTCGACGACGGCGCCAGGGCAGCGTTCATCGTCCCGGCCGAGGGAACCCACGTTGCGGTGTGCAACTCGGCGAAGCTGATGCTGGTCTTCCCGATCTCCGAACTGCCGGAACTCGCCCGCGGCAAGGGCGTGCGGCTGCAGCGCTGTCGCCAGAGCGAGCTGACGGATGGCTGCGTGTTCCCGCTCACCGAGGGTCTGCCCTGGCGCGAGGTCGGCGGCGCGGTGCGGCTCGCCAACGCACAGGTGTTGGAGAAGTGGCTCGGCCACCGCGCCGAGGTCGGCACGCTGATGACGCGCAGCTTCCCGAAATTCGAGCGCTTCGGGAAATAGCCGCCGATCGTCGGCAGGGCCGCCCCATGTGCCACCGAGCACGGCGGCCCGGTCGAGCTAAAGGTTAAGCCTTCGTTCATGGCAGGACGCGAACCGCGGAGGGGCGCCATGAACAAGAGCTTGAAGGTCATCGTCGCCGGGTTGGTGCTGGCTGGAACCGTATCGGTTCCGGTGGCCCATGCAGCCAAGAGCCCGCGCGAATTGGCGCGCACTGAAGTCCCGGCCAAGGCCGATACGTGTAAGCCGAAATGGCCCTACATCGTTCTGACCTGCGTCGCCTGATCGTCCTTCGTCATTGCTTCGCTGCGCTCGCAGTGGCGGGATCAATCTGTCCTCTTTGAGCCCGAGGCCGGATCAGTCCGGCAGGCCGAACACGATCACCGCGCCTCCCTGGCGGAAGCCCCAGATCTGGCTGCCGCCGGCGGCGACGGCCACGAATTGCTTCCCGTCCAAGGCGAACGAGATCGGCGGCGCGTTCACGCCGGCTCCACAATTGAAGCGCCACAGCTTCTCACCGCTCTTCGCATCGTAGGCTGCGAAATCGCCGTTGCCCTCGCCGTTGAAGACGAGGCCGCCCTTGGTGGCGAGCACGCCGCCGACGAGCGGGTCCGGCGTCTTCTGCTGCCAGAGGATCTTGCCGTTCGCCTTCAGGTCGATGGCGGAGAGCAGGCCGTACTGGCCCGAGGCTGCCGGCTCGATGTTGAAATAGTGGACCGGCGGTTTGCCATCGACAGGCGGGAGCACCTGCGCCCGATAGGTCGAGGGCCAGTGCATGGCGGCGAGATAGACGACACCCTTCTCGGCATCGACGGAGGTCGGCGACCAGTTCACGCCACCGCCTACTCCGGGCGCGATCACGGTGCCTTCCAGGCTCGGCTGCTGGAAGAGGTTGGTCTGCGGCACGAAGGGCTCGGACTTGAAGAGCAGCTTGCCCGTTGCCCGATCGTGGACGAAGTACCAGCCGATCTTGCTGGCCTGCCCGACGACGGGCGTCGACTTGCCACCGATGTCGAGGTCGAACAGGGCGGGAGGGCTGGCGACGTCATAGCCCCAGAGGTCATGCGGCACCTGCTGGTAGTGCCAGACGATCTTGCCGGTCTTCGCATCCAGCGCGACGAGGGAAGAGGTGTAGAGGTTGTCGCCCGGCCGGCTCTCGCCGGCCGCTTGCGGCGACGGGTTGCCAATCCCGAAGAACAGCAAGCCAGTCTGCGAGTCGAGGGCTGGCGCGTGCCAGATCGAGCCGCCGCCGTAGCGCCAGGCATCCTTGTGCTCGGAGACGGCGGCCTTCTCGGCGGCGACGTCCCTGTGCATCGGGGTGCCGTAAGCGGTCGTCTCGACGAAGCTGCCTTCCCAGTCCTGCCGGGTCGTATCGAATTGCCAGGCGAGTTTGCCTGTCTGCGCGTCGAAGGCGGCAAGGAAACCGGGGCGACCGTAGCGTCCGGCGACGCCGATGACCGCGCCGAGCGGCGCTCCGGGCCTGTCGCTGTCGAGGTGCAGGCCGTAGCCGACACCGGTGATGCCGACGATCACCTTGCCGTCGAAGACCAGCGGCGCGGAGTTCGCACCGAGGCCAGTGGCGCCCGAGACCTTGCCCTTGAGGGCCGGGTCGGAGCCGGTCAGCGTGCTGCGGTCCTCGCTCGGGCCATCAGGCTCGGAGGCATCGGCGAGCGGGATGTCCCACGCCACCTTGCCGGTCGCCTGGTCCAGGGCAACGAGGCGCGCATCGACGGTGGCGACGAAGACTTTGCCGTAACCGAGTGCTGCGCCGCGATTGGCCGGTCCGCAGCAGAGCTTCTTCGTCCGAGGCTTGTGCTCGTAGCGCCAGATCTCCCGGCCGGTCCGGGCATCGACCGCCATGACGTGCGAGAACGGGGCGGTGACGTACATTACCCCATCGGCGACGAGGGGTGTGGTCTGGAAGGTCGCCGCAGTGCCGGTCTGGTAGATCCACTTCGGAACCAGCGTCTTCACGTTGTCCGTGCTGATCTGGTCGAGGGGCGAGAACCGGCGATCGGCGTAATCGCGGCCCGGCAGCAGCCAGTCCGACGAGTCCTTGTCGGCGCCGATGAGCCGCGCGTCGTCGACGGGCGCAGCGACGGCGGGCAAGGTCAGAAGCAGGATGGCAGCGAACAGACTCGCGAGCCGGTCGGCGAGGCGTGGCACGAAGGCGCTCTCCCTGTTGCGGCTTGGAGCGCCTGCCCGATCCGGACCAGAGCGCGCCGCTCGGGCGCGATCATCGGCGGTGACCGCCGTGCGTCAATTCTATCTTTGGTCCACCACGGCCCGCGACGGGCCGATCGGTGGTGGTACGGCTCAGCGGCGGCGGAACTGCTGGCCGCGCTGCGGCGGACGTGGGCCCGAGGCGCGCTCGTCCTTGTGGCGGAACACGAGGCGGCCCTTCTCGAGGTCGTAGGGCGACATCTCGACGGTCACGCGGTCGCCCGCCAGGGTCTTGATGCGGTTCTTCTTCATCTTGCCCGCCGTGTAGGCCACGATCTCGTGTCCCTGGTCGAGCTGCACGCGGTAGCGCGCGTCCGGAAGGATCTCGATCACGAGACCGTCGAACTGCATCAATTCTTCTTTCGCCATTCAACCTGTCTCCGGCCGGATCGCCGTCACGGGCGCATCGGCTGCATCGAAACCATCACTGCAATCTAGAACACTCGACCGTGCGGGTCCGATCCGCGGAGGCGCAGCCAGGACGAGCGAAAGCGTGATCTAGTCTTCGCGCCCTTCGCGCGCAACCTATCCACACCCTGAGGCGGCGACTTATCGACCGCCAAGGGCCGGATTATGCCGCGAGATCAGCGCGGAAGCTCGTTCCCCGCGTAGTCGATCCGGCCATCCGGCGTCTTGCGCCAGACGACGAGACCGTAGGGCGGATTTTTCAGGTCACCCCTGGCATCGAAAGCCACGTCGCCGAGGAGCGTGCGCAGCGGACGCCCGGAATGGAGGAATTCGGCGACGCGACGCGCATCGGCGGATTTCGTCGCCTCGATCGCGCCTTTCAACACTTCGACCGCCGCGTAGGAGCGCGCCGCGAAGGCCTCCGCCTCGGGTGGGCGTGATGCGGCTGGTTTGCGATCCTTGCCGTCGGGCAATTTGCGGGGCTCGGGGGCCAGCGTCATCACCGTCCCGTCGGCGCCGGGGCCGGCAATCTGCGCGAAATCCTTTTCGAGAATGCCGTCGCTGCCGATGAAAGTGCCGGCGAAGCCGCCGTCGCGCATTGCGCGCACCAGCAATGCGGCCTCGGCGGAACCTCCCCCGAAATAGACAGCGTCGACCTTGGCGGCCTTCATCCGCGCGACGAGGCCGGAAAAATCCTTGTCGCCCCGGCTGATGCCTTCGAACAGTGCTTCGCGCCCGCCGCGCTCCTTCAGCGCCCGCGTGGCCTCGTCGGCGAGCCCGCGGCCGAAGGCGGTCTTGTCGTTTATCAGGGCGACGGGCTTCCCGGCGAAGTGCTCCGCCAGCCAGGAACCGGCGAGCGCACCCTGCTGCGCATCGCTGCCGCAAAGGCGAAACACGTTCCACGCGCCGCGCGATGTCAGAGAGGTCCAGGCCGCGGCGGGCGTGATGGCAACGATCCCTGCATCCTCGTAGACGCCGAGGGCGGCCGCACTGGCGCCGGAATTCAGATGGCCGACGACGAGCGTTACGCCATCCGTTGCAAAGCTCTTGGCGACGATGGCGGCCTGTTTCGGATCGCCGGCATCGTCACGCACGACGAGCTGCAGCTTCTGTCCGTTGACGCCGCCGCCGCGGTTGATGTCGGCAACCGCCTGCTCGGCCCCGGCCTGCATGCCCTGGCCGAAGCCGGCATCCGGCCCCGTGAGCGGCGCGGCAAGGCCGATCCGAATCGGCGCCGGCGCAGCCGAGGCTGCGGCGGGCCAAGCCAGCAGAGCCGCCGCTGCAAGTGCGCGAAGCCGCCTGATCGCTGTCATGTCTGCCGCATCGCAGATCGCCGGATCCCCTGGCCGTTGGGTCAACGTGATAGCGCCGGGCGGCACGGCCCGGAAGCCAGCTTCGATTCCGCATTGCGAAATACAGCGCGGCGACTACCTCATTGACGAGACGCCTTCTCTCGCTGACCGGGGCAGCGCCCCTGGAGCTCAACACGATGCTTGCCACTGACCAGACCATCCTGCGCGAGGCCGAGGCCTGGCGCCGCGAGGGACGCGGCGTCGCATTGGCGACGGTGATCGAGACATGGGGCTCGGCGCCCCGGCCGGTCGGCAGCCATCTCGTGATCGAGCGCGACGGCAACTTCCTCGGTTCCGTTTCGGGGGGCTGCGTCGAGGGTGACGTGATCGCTGAGAGCCTCGACATCATCGAGAATGGAGGCTCCCGCGTGCTGGAATTCGGCGTTGCGGACGAGACGGCTTGGCGGGCCGGCCTGTCCTGCGGCGGACGTATCCGCGTCTTTGTCGAGCGGATCGACTGAGGCCGGCGCCATGAAGCTCGATCATCTCGCCGCCCTGAACGCCGAGCGCGACGCGCGCCGCCCGGCTATTCTCGTCACCGACACCGCAAACGGGACGCAGCGCCTGGTGCGTGAGATCGACATTGACGGCGACCCGCTCGCCGAGACGCTGCGGGAGCGTCTGCTGAGCGGCAAGAGTGGGATCGTCGAGGTAGAGGGGCGTTCGCTCTTCCTGACCGTGCAGGTGCCGCCGGTGCGGCTGCTGGTGGTTGGCGCAGTCCACATTTCGCAGGCCCTCTGCCCGATGGCCGCCGCGTTGGAACTCGACGTCACCGTGATCGATCCGCGCACGGCCTTCGCGACGCCGGAGCGGTTTCCCGACGTCGCCCTTCTGGCGGAATGGCCGGACGATGCCTTTGGCCGCCTCGCGCCGCTCGACCGTTACACGGCGCTCGCCGCGCTGACCCACGATCCGAAGATCGACGATCCCGCGTTGCTCGCGGCGCTGAAGGCGGAGTGCTTCTACGTCGGTGCCTTGGGCTCACGGAAATCGCATGCACGCCGGCTCGATCGCCTGCACGAGGCCGGGCTCGGCCCCGAGGCCACGGCTCGCATCCATGGGCCGATTGGCCTGGACATCGGCGCCATCACGCCGGCCGAGATCGCAGTCTCGATTCTCGCCGACGTGATCGCGACGCTCCGGCGAGATCGCATCCGCGGAAAGACGAAGGGCGAGCGCGCCGATTGCATGCGCCACGGCCTCGATGCCTGAGCCGACAATCGCCGCGGTCATCCTCGCGGCTGGTCGCGGCACCCGGTTCGGGCCAGCGCCGAAGTTGCTGGCATTGCTGGAGGGTGAGCCGCTTGTGCGGCATGTGGCGAAGGCGGCGCTGGCTTCGTCGGCAAGGCCGGTCGTCGTTGTCCTCGGCGCTCATGCCACTGCCGTCGCTGCCGCCCTCGACGGGCTCGACCTGCATCTCGTCGACAATCCGGATCACGCCGCCGGGCTCTCGACCTCCCTGCGTGCAGGGCTCGCAGCGCTGCCCGCCGATACGAGTGCTGCGATCGTTCTGCTCGGGGACATGCCGCGGATCTCCGCGGCCCATATCGATGCGCTTGCTGAAGCCTACCGGTTCGCCGACCCACGACCCGGCGCCGTCGTGCCGGTGACCTGCGGCCGGCGCGGCAATCCCGTATTGCTCGATCTCGATCGGCTTGCCGATGCGCTTGCGGCCGTGTCCGGCGACCGTGGCGCCGGGCCACTTCTCGCAGGCCGCGCCGACGTATTGGAGATCGCTATGGACGCGAGCGTCGCGTTCGACGTCGATACGCCGGAGGCGCTGGCAAGTTCAGTCGCGCGCGCCTCTCGTTGATCGCTCCTCCTCGTCGGAGGAAGCGGCCGTTCAGCGCTCCTTGATGATGCGGTGGGCCCCGTATCCCACCGAGGCCCAGACGAACGCTGCCGCGGTTCGTACCGGAAAGAACGTCGGTCCATCGTGACTGATGGGCGCCGGCCAGGGAATGCCGACGGCGCTGACCATCCAGGAAAACAGCACCGATACCGCGAGTCCGGCGATGGCCGCGATGAACAGCTTGCCGAACTGGTCCGCCTTCCATCCGAGGAACAGGGAAACGCCGATCAGGACCGGATCGAACGCCGCCATGATCCAGACGGCGACGGGATAGACCGGGACGGAGAGATGCTCGGCGGGGGTCACGCCCACCACGCCTTGGGCAGGCTCACGCGCCCGGCCGATTCCTCGATGACCTGCGAGGCGGCGAAGAGCGTCTCCTCGTCGAAGGGACGCCCGATCAGTTGCAGGCCCAGCGGCAGGCCCTGCGCGTCGAGGCCGGCGGGAACCGAGATACCCGGCAGGCCGGCCATGTTCACCGTCACCGTGAACACGTCGTTGAGATACATCTCGACCGGATCGGCCGAGCCCTTCTCGCCGATGCCGAAGGCGGCGGATGGCGTTGCCGGGGTCAGGATCGCGTCGACACCCGAGGCATAGGCCTCTTCGAAGTCGCGCTTGATCAGGGTGCGGATGCGCTGGGCGCGCACGTAATAGGCGTCGTAATAGCCGGCCGAGAGCACGTAGGTGCCGATCATGATGCGGCGGCGGACCTCGCGGCCGAAGCCGGCGGCGCGGGTGTTCTCGTACATCCCGGCGATGTCCTTGCCGGGCACGCGCAGGCCGTAGCGGACGCCGTCATAGCGGGCGAGGTTCGAGGAGGCCTCGGCCGGGGCGACGATGTAGTAGGCCGGCAGGGCGTATTTCGTGTGCGGCAGCGAGATCTCCTTGACCGTCGCGCCGGCGGCCTTGAGCCATTCCGCGCCCTGGTCCCAGAGCTTCAGGATCTCCGGCGACATGCCGTCGACCCTGTATTCCTTCGGGATGCCGATGGTCAGGCCCTTCACGCCCCACGAGACGGCGGCCTCGAAATCCGGCACCGGCATATCCACCGAGGTGGTGTCGCGCGGATCGTGGCCGGCCATGGAGCCGAGCAGGATCGCGCAGTCGCGCGTGGTGCGGGCGATCGGGCCGGCCTGGTCCAGCGAGGAGGCGTAGGCGACGATGCCCCAGCGCGAGCAGCGGCCGTAGGTCGGCTTGATGCCCACCGTGCCGGTGAAGGCGGCGGGCTGGCGGATCGAGCCGCCGGTATCCGTGGCGGTGGCGCCGAGGCAGAGATGCGCAGCAACTGCGGCCGAGGAGCCGCCGGAAGAGCCACCGGGGACGAGCTTGGTGTCCGAGCCGTTTCGACGCCAGGGCGAGATCACGTCGCCATAGGCGCTGGTCTCGTTCGACGAGCCCATGGCGAACTCGTCGAGGTTCAGCTTGCCGAGCATCACCGCCCCATCGCGCCAGAGCTGCGCCGAGACATTGGACTCGTAATGGGGCTCGAAGCCGCCAAGGATCTTGGAGCCCGCCGTGGTGTGGACACCCTGCGTGCAGAACAGGTCCTTGATGCCGAGCGGCAGGCCTTCCAGGCTCCGGGCCTCGCCCTTGGCGATCTTCTCGTCGCTGACCTCGGCCATCTTCAGCGCACGGTCGGGCGTCTCGACGAGATAGGCGTTGAGCACCCTCGCCTTCTCCAGCGCATCGATGTGAGCCTGCGTGATCTCGCGCGCCGAGAAGCGCTTCGCGATCAGCCCGTCGCGGGCATCGGCCAGGGTGAGTTCGTTGAGTGCCGTCATTCCCGATCCAGCTGGTCCGCCCATCGCCTGGGCGCGCTCCTCGCCGTGCGAGGAGGAAGAAAGGATGTTGCGCGTCGAGGTGCGGCTACTCGACGACCTTCGGCACCAGGAAGTAGTTGTCCTCGGTCTCGGGCGCGTTCGCGACGATGTCGGCAGCGCGGCCGCCCTCGGTGACGGTGTCGACGCGCTTCTTCATCACCATCGGAGTGACAGAAGTCATCGGCTGGACGCCCTCGACATCGACCTCGTTGAGCTGCTCGACGAAGGCCAGGATGGCGTTCAACTCGCCCTGGAGCGGCGCCACGTCCTCATCCGCGACCGCGATGCGCGCCAGATGCGCGATGCGCCGCACCGTTTTCTCGTCGACCGACATCGCGTCCTTGCCGTGCCAAATCCATTCGCGTGCCGAGAGGCCGCGGGTCGGCGGGGCTATAGCATCGGGTTTCGCGGGCGGGCAACGCCGCGCAGGGTCGCTCGGTTAGACCATCCGTCAGACGATCGCGTGCCCGATCGTTACGGGCTGCTCGACCAGGATCCCACGCCGCTGATACCGATCGGCGTAGCTGATACCGACAGCCAGCACCTCGATGGCAAGCGCCAGCATCAACACGTGCTTCCGCTTCAAGGTGCCCTTGCGTGCGGGCGCCGGAAGATCGGTCCGAGATGTCGGAGACGCGAGGCGGTCGAATGCGGCCATCGAGGACCCTGGTCGGGAGGGTTAATGGATCGTTAATGCCATATAGCCGTGCCTGATCCATTTGGCGCCATCTGAATTCTCGCGGATGGTGAACGGGCCGGTGGACAACCCGGAGGCGGCAGACGTAAGCCGGGGTTCAATCCGCGCCATTCCGGGAGGCCGATCATGTGGCAGGGCGTCTTCGCGGAAATCACGCCGGGGCTTCTCTCGACCGAGGCGGACATCGCGCGGGCCGAGGCCGAACTGGGCTTCGCGCTGCCCGCATCCTATCGAGCCTTCGCCCGGGAATGCGGGGCGGGCCGCATCGGCGGTCAGCTCCGGATCGCCACGCCGGTGCCCGTGCCCTCCGCCGACATCGTCACGCGGGCCCATGTTGTTGCCCACAGCGTGGCGGTGGCGATCGACAGCCTGTCCGAGAATCCCCTGACCCGTGACGAGCCGCACCGCTTCACCATCGAGGGCGATGCCGATGCGGCCCTGATGGAGCGTGCCGCGTTCTTCGGCGAGACCTCTGGCGGCAGCTTCCTGTTCTGGGACGTGACGCCCGGCGCGGAGGAGTACGAGATCTGGGCTCTCGACGCCGATCTGGAGACGATCCATTTCGGCGGAACCGATCTGCTCGCGCTGGTGCGGGGGCTCCAGGGTGCGGAAATCCTCCACATCCTCGGCGGGGCCGACGCGCCCCTGCCCTCGCTGTTCGAGGGCGACGACGAGGCGGCGCTCGCGCGGATCGCGCTCGAGGCTCCGGCCGGAGAGCTCGAGGCGTGAACCGGGAAGAAATCGCGGGTTTCGTCGGGGCATCGTCCGGCGGGCCCCGGCTGATGGGGCTCGATCTCGGCACGAAGACGATCGGGCTGGCGCTCTCCGATATCGGCCGGCAGATCGCCTCGCCGCTGGAGACGATCCGGCGCGTGAAGTTCACGCCCGACGTGGCGCGGCTCTCGGAACTCTGCGCGCAGCATCGCGTCGGCGGCCTCGTGATCGGCCTGCCGCTGAACATGGACGGGACAGAGGGGCCGAGGGTTCAGTCGACGCGCAGCTTCGTGCGCAACCTGAAGCCGATCCTGCCGCTGCCGGTCTTTCTGCAGGACGAGCGCCTGTCGAGCGCCGTGGTGAACCGGATGCTGATCGAGGCGGACGCCTCACGCGCCCGGCGCGGAGAGCTCGTGGACAAACTCGCCGCCGCCTACATCCTGCAGAGTTTTCTCGATGTGATGCGCGAAGCGCTGGTGCTGGACGCTGAGGATTCCGCTAGCGCGTGATCCGCGCGATCACAGCCTCGCGCTCGCGGCGGCTCGCCGCCAGCTTGTCCTTCACTGCGGCGACGATGCCGGGACGCGCGCGCTCCGGCGTGCCGGATTCGAAGGGCGGCGCCGGCGCGTATTCGAGATGAAGCTGGATCGCGCGCGCGGCGTCGTCATTGACCAGTTCTGCGATGAGCGTGAGCGCGAAATCGATGCCCGCAGTGACCCCGCCGCCGGTGACGATGTTGCCGTCCTGGACCACACGGCCCTGAGTCGGGATCGCGCCGAGGGCGGCGAGCAGGTCATGCGCGCCCCAATGCGTCGTCGCCTTGCGATTCTTCAGGAGGCCCGCCGCGCCAAGCACCAGCGAGCCCGTACAGACGGAGGTGACGTAGCGTGCATGCTCTGCCTGCCGGCGGATGAAATCGAGCGTCGTCTCGTCGGTAAGCAGCGGATTGATGCCGGAACCGCCCGGCACGCAGATCACGTCGAGTTGCGGGCAGTCCGCGAAGGTCACGGTCGGCGTGATCACCATCCCGGTCGAGCTCGTCACCGGAGTGAGCGACTTGGCGACGAGGTGCACCTCGACGTCGGGCAGCAGGGCGAAGACCTCATAGGGCCCGGTGAGATCCAGCTGCTGGACCTTGGGAAACGTCAGGAGGCCGATCTGGAGGGTCAAGGGCGTCGTCTTCGCTTCCGAAATGGCAGGATGTTGCAGGCATAGACCATCCGTTCGCCGCAGGCCCGCCCGTCCTCCGCCCGGCAGCCATGCGCCTGAGGCGACTGTCCACTCCGAGATCCGGGCCGTGCCGACCCTTGCCAGCTTCGTTGCGGGGTGCTGGATCGATGGATGGCCTCGCGATCCCTCGTCCTCACCGCCGAATTGATCGCCCGTGCCCATCCCGATCCCGTGGCCGACGACGAGACGGCGCTCCAGGTGATGACGGATGCGGAACTCGCGCCCGGACTGGCCCGAGCGCTCACCGCCCGCTCGGCTACGTCGGACCCCGTCTGGATCTTCGCCTATGGCTCACTGCTGTGGAGCCCGGAATTCGCGGTGACCGAGCAGAGGATCGGCCGTGTCCACGGTTGGCACCGCCGGTTCTGCCTGCTGCAGCGCCGTTTCCGTGGCTCGCCCGAGTGGCCGGGCGTGGTGCTAGCGCTGGAACCGGGCGGGTCGTGCCGCGGCGTCGCCTTTCGCCTCGACGGGCTCGACCCCCACGCGACACTGATGCCCGTCTGGCGGCGCGAGATGAAGGGCCGCGGCTACGAGGGGCGCTGGGTCGAGGTCGTCACGGATGAGGGGCCGGTCACGGCACTGACCTTCGTCGTGAACCGCGCCAGCGACCGCTATACCGGACGTCTCGACGAAGCGGCGATCGCCGACATCATCGCGACCGGCTGCGGGCATCTCGGGCCGAGCGCTGAATACCTGTTCCACACCGTGTCGGCCTGCGCCGAGCTCGGAATCCACGATCCGCATCTATGGCGCCTGCAGGCGCTGGTCGCCGATCGGTTGCGCGGCTGAGTCCCCCTCAGCCTGCGGCAAGCGAAACCGCACCGTTGCCGTGCCGCTCGACGCGCCCGTCGAGTTCGAGTTCCAGCAGCGCCGTCTGGACGATCCGGACCGACAGCCCGGCCGCACGCGACAGCTCGTCGGTGCCGATCGGTGTCGGGCTGAGGAAGGAAAGCAGGCGGGCGCTGTCCTCCTGCGGCGGCGCGGTCTCGGCAGCGAGGTCGGGCGCTGCGGCCGGCAGGCCAGCTCCGTCGAGATCGATCTCGTCCCAGAAATCCGGCTGCTCTTCCAGGGCCGCGTGCATAAGACCGAAGGCCTGTCCCTCGCTGAACGGATCGCTGCGCTCGACGAGCGGAGCGATAACGGTGAGGATATGCTCGACCTCCGCCACCAGCGTCGCGCCCTGACGGATCAGGTCGTTGGTGCCCTCCGCGCGTGGATCGAGCGGCGAACCCGGCACCGCGAAGACCTCCCTGCCCTGCTCCAGCGCGTAGCGCGCGGTGATGAGCGATCCGGAGCGGCGTGCGGCTTCGACCACCAGCGTGCCGAGGCCCAGCCCTGAAATGATGCGGTTGCGGCGGGGGAAATCGCGCCCGCGCGGCTCCCAGCCCATCGGCATCTCGGCGACGAGCACCCCTCCTTCTTCCAGGATTCTCTCGACCAACGGTCCGTGGTTCGACGGGTAGATCCGATCGTGGCCGCCAGCGAGCACGGCCACGGTGCCGGTGGCCAACGTAGCCTTGTGCGCGCTGGCATCGATGCCGCGCGCGAGTCCGGAAACCACGACGAGGCCTGCTTCGCCGAGCCCGCGGGCCAACCGGTCCGTCAGCGTCAATCCGGCTGCCGAGGCGTTGCGTGAGCCAACGATCGCCAGCGACGGGCCGGCAAGGGCCTCGAGGTTGCCGCGGACGGCGATCAGTGGCGGCGCTGCATCGGTGGCCTGGAGGCTACGCGGATAGGCGTCCTCGCCGGTGGCAATGAAGCGAACGCCGAACCGCGTAGCCGCCGCCATCTCCTTCTCGATCTCGGCCTTCGACGGCGGCGTCACCCGCTTGCCGGCGCGGCCGGTGATCGCGGGGAGAGCCTCGAGCGCGCCAACGGCGCCGCCGAACCGGCTGATGAGCCTGCGGAACGTGCGGGGGCCGACGCCGTCGGTGCGGATCAGGCGCAGCCAGTCGAGGCGCTGCGCGTCGGTGAGCTGCATCCGGCCCCTCCTCCCGGGAGAGGCGGCGAACTCAGCCCTTCTGCCCGATCCGCCCTTCGGTCCCCGCGATCAGTCGGCGGATGTTGGGCGTGTGCTTCCACCATAGCAGGGCGGCGAGCACGAGGAACAGCAGCGCAACCTGCGGATGTCCGAGTGCCCACAGGATCAGCGGCGTCGCGGCCGAGGCGGCGAGCGCAGAGAGCGATGAGTATTTCAACGCGAAGGCGAGACCGAGCCAGATCACCGCGAAGGCGAGCAACGCTAACGGGCTGAGGGCGAGCAGAACGCCGAGGAAGGTCGCGACGCCCTTCCCGCCCTTGAAGCCGAGCCAGACTGGGAAGAGATGGCCGAGAAAGGCCCCGAGGGCAGCCGCCAAGGCCGCCCCCTCGCCCCAATGCCCGGCGATCAGCACGGGCACGGTGCCCTTGAGGGCATCGAGCAGCAGCGTCGCGGCGGCGAGGCCCTTCCGGCCGGTGCGAAGCACGTTGGTCGCGCCGATATTGCCCGAGCCGATGGCCCGCACGTCGCCGAGCCCGGCGAATTTCGTGAGGATCAGGCCGAAGGGAATCGAGCCGCAGGCGTAGCCGAACACGAGACCGGCGAAGAGGAGCGGCCAGCCGGTGTCAGGCATCAGGCGGCACCCGCGAAAAGGTCGGAGCGGTGGACGATGCGGCCACCGACCAGGGTCATCATGGCGGCGCCCTGCAGCCGGGCCTCGTCGAATGGCGAGTTCTTGGAGCGCGACTTCAGCTGTCGCTTGTCGATCACGTAGGGCACGTCCGTATCGATCAGAACCAGGTCCGCCGGCGCACCAGGTGTTAGCTGCCCCGCCTCGCGGTTCAGGAGTCTGGCAGGGTTTGCCGAGAGCGCCGCGAGGACCCGCGCGAGCGGCACCTCGCCGGTATGGACAAGGCGGAGGGTTGCCCCGAGCAGGGTCTCGATGCCGAGCGCCCCATCCGCGGCCTCGGCGAAGGGCAGCCTTTTGGTCTCGACATCCTGCGGGTTGTGATCCGAGACGATGACGTCGATCACGCCCTCGTTCAGGGCCGCGATCACCGCGTGGCGGTCGGCCTCGCTGCGCAGCGGCGGCGAGAGCTTGCAGAAGGTCCGGTAGTGGCCGATGTCGCCCTCGTTCAGGACGAGGTTGTTCACCGAGACGCCGCAGGTCACCGGCAGGCCGTCCTGCTTGGCCCTGCGCACGATGTCCACCGAGTCGGCGCAGGAGATCATCGCCGCGTGGTAGCGCGCGCCGGTGAGGCGCACGAGGCGGATGTCGCGCTCGAGCATCACCGTCTCGGCCTCGCGCGGGATGCCGTGAAGGCCGAGCCGCGAGGCCATCTCGCCCTCGTTCATCACCCCGTCGCCGACGAGATCCGGCTCCTCGACATGCTGCATCAGCAGCGCGCCGAAATCGCGGGCATAGGTCAGGGCGCGGCGCATGAGCTGCGCGTTCGTCACCGCCTTGAGCCCGTCCGTGAAGGCGACGGCGCCGGCCTCCTGGAGAAGGCCGAACTCGGTCATTTCCTTGCCGGCCAGCCCCTTTGTGATGGCGGCCGCGGGCAGCACGTTGACGCTCGCCGTGTCGCGCGCCCGGCGCAGCACGAAATCGACGATCGGCGCGCCGTCGATCACCGGATTGGTGTCCGGCATGCAGACGAGTGTCGTCACGCCGCCGGCCGCAGCCGCGGCGCTCGCCGAGGCCAGCGTCTCCCGGTGCTCGGCGCCGGGCTCCCCGACGAAGGCGCGCAGATCGACGAGGCCCGGGGTGAGGACAGAATGGCCGCATTCGATCCGCTCGCATTCCTCCGGCACACCGGGCGTCGAACCCCAGGCGACCTCGGCGATGCGGCCGTCGACGACGAGGACAGAGCCGGGGGCCTCGCGACCGGTCGCGGGGTCGAGCAGGCGGGCGCTGGTGAGAAGAGCGGGACGCTGGGCCATCCGTGTCACTCGTTCGGCAGGTGCGTCGCGAGGGCTTCGAGCACGGCCATGCGCACGGCCACGCCCATCTCGACCTGCTCCCGGATCAGCGATTGGGAGCCGTCGGCGATCTCCGAAGAAATCTCGACGCCGCGGTTCATCGGGCCGGGATGCATGACGAGGGCGTCGGGTTTCGCGAGCGACAGCTTGTCGGCGTCGAGGCCGTAATAGCGAAAGTACTCCTTCACGCTGGGCACGAAGGAGCCGTGCATGCGCTCGCGCTGCAGGCGCAGCATCATGACGATGTCGCAGTCCTTCAGACCCTCGCGCATCTGCGTGAAGACCTCGACGCCGAAGCGCTCGATGCCCGGCGGCAGCAGATTGGAGGGGCCGATCACCCGCACACGGGCGCCGAGCGCCTGGAGCAGGATGATGTTCGAGCGGGCGACGCGCGAATGCAGGACGTCGCCGCAGATCGCGACCGTCAGGCCTTCGATCCGGCCCTTGTTGCGGCGGATGGTGAGCGCGTCGAGGAGCGCCTGGGTCGGGTGCTCGTGGGCGCCGTCGCCCGCATTCACCACCGCGCAATCGACCTTGCGAGCCAGCAGATGCACGGCGCCGGCCGCGTGGTGACGCACGACGATGATGTCGGGCCGCATGGCGTTGAGCGTCGCCGCGGTGTCGATCAGCGTCTCGCCCTTCTTCACCGAGGACGAGGCGACCGACATGTTCATCACGTCCGCGCCGAGTCGCTTCCCGGCGAGCTCGAACGAGGATTGCGTGCGGGTCGAGGGCTCGAAGAACAGGTTGATCTGGGTGCGCCCGCGCAGGACGTTGCGCTTCTTCTCGACCTGCCGGGACAGCGAGACCGCCGCCTCGGCCTGATCGAGCAATCCCTCGATATCAGGGCGCGACAGCCCCTCGATGCCGAGGAGGTGGCGGTGGGGAAAGCTCGGCGGGGATGCGGCGGGCGTCATATTGAGGCGATGGCTATAGGCGTCGCGGCCCAGGGCAGCAAGGCGATCGGCCCGACAGAAAATCGCTTCTCCATCGTCCTGAGCTGCAAAGGTTTTTCTCTTTGAAAAGCCCGTGGGTCGAAAAAAAAGTTGAAGGATTGGCGGCTAAGCCCATCTGAGCCGGTGTCCGGCGGGTCACTTCACGCGACGCTTCAACGCGCCGTTTGCAGCCCCGCGAAACCGGAAAGGTACAGTATGAACATTCGACTTCTCGCCACCGCCAGCGCCCTTTCGCTCGGCCTCGGCTTGTCCTCGGTCGCGATGGCGCAGGGCATGCAGCCGCAGGGTCAGCCCGGCATGGAACAGGGCCAGATGGGCGACGACATGGGCCAGGCGCAGCGCCCGATGAAGCGCGCCGCCCCTAAGAAGAAGATGAAGAAGTCCATGAAGAGCCAGAAGATGCGCTCCAATCAGCGCATGAATCAGGGCTCGGGCATGGAGCAGGGCGCGCCGGGTGCCGCCGGCGGCGCCGACGACGGGATGTAACTTTCCCGTCCGTTCAGACGTAGAAGATATGTCCGCCCGTCCGGTCCGACCGGGCGGGCGGTCTTCCTCTCGGCAACTGAACGAGACAGCCGTGGCCGCCACTTCGACGCCTGCCCCGCCCGCCATCGTCGACCCGCCCAGGCGGCAATGGACGTTCCGGCATCCGCTCGTGATCCGGGTGGCCCACTGGATCAACGTGGTCTGCCTCGCCGTGCTGCTGATGAGCGGCCTGCAGATCTTCAACGCCCACCCAGCGCTCTACTGGGGCTCGAAGTCGACCTTCGATACGCCGGCATTGGCCATCACCGACGACCAGACCGACAGCGGCGCCTCCCGCGGCATCGTGCAGATCGGGGGCCATACCTTCGACACCACCGGCTGGCTCGGCCTCTCGACCTACCAGGGCGAAGCCGCAGCGCGTGCTTTCCCCGCCTGGATCACGCTGCCGGCCAACCAGAATCTCGCGCAGGGGCGCCGCTGGCACTTCCTGTTCGCTTGGGCCTTCGTCATCAACGGCCTGATCTATCTGCTATACGGCATCGGCAGCGGCCAGCTTCGGCGCCGGGTCATCCCCGATGGCGACCAGATCCGGCATTTCGGCGCCTCGATCCGCGAGCACATCCTGTTGCGTTTCCCCAAGGGCGAGGAGGCGCGGCGCTACAACGTGCTGCAGAAGCTCACCTATCTCGTGGTCGTGCTCGTGCTGCTGCCGATGATGCTTTTCACCGGGCTCGGTATGTCGCCGGGCGTGAACGCGGCCTTCCCCTTCATCCTCGACGTGCTGGGCGGCCGCCAATCCGCGCGCACGCTCCACTTCATCACGGTGAACCTGCTCGTGCTCTTCGTGATCGTGCACGTGCTCCTGGTGATCGTCTCCGGCCTCTGGAACAACATGCGCTCAATGGTGACCGGCTGGTACACGATCGAAAACGAGACGCGCCGCGAAGGGGAGATCGCCCGATGACCCGTCGTCTCTCGATCCCCTCCCCCCACCGCCGCGGCTTCCTGGCCGGCGTGGCCGGCCTGTTCGGAACGGCCTCCCTAGGCGGCTGCGACAAGATCGCCGACAGCGCCTGGGGCACCCGCACCCTGAAGGCCGGAGAGGACGCCAACCTCTACGTCCAGCGCCTCCTGCTGAAGCCGACCTCACTCGCCCGCGAGTTCTCCGAGGCCGACATCTCCAAATGGTTCAAGCCGAACGGCACGATCGACCCGGAGGACACGCCCTACAAGGCGTTGGCCGCGAAGAACTTCTCGGCCTACACGCTTCGTGTCGACGGCCTCGTCGAGACCCCGCTCGATCTGTCCCTGGAGGAGCTGCGCAAGATGGCGGCCCGCACCCAGATCACGCGGCACGACTGCGTCGAGGGCTGGAGCGCCATTGGCAAGTGGAGCGGCGTGCCCCTTGCCGAGGTGCTGAACAAGGCGAAGCTCAAGCCGCAGGCGCGCTACATCGTCTTCCACTGTGCCGACACGATGGAGTACGCCCCGGCAGACGAAGCCGCGGCCGACGGCGATGCCAATGCCTCCGACGGTGCCGCGCCTGCCGGAAAGCCGATCCGCTACTACGAGAGCATCGACCTGACGGACGCCTTCCACCCGCAGACGATCCTTGCCTACGACATGAACGGCAAGCCGCTGCCGGTCTCCAACGGCGCGCCGTTGCGCCTGCGCGTCGAGCGCCAGCTCGGCTACAAGCAAGCCAAGTACATCATGCGGATCGAGGTGGCCGACACCCTCGCCCATGTCGGCCAGGGCAATGGCGGCTACTGGGAGGATAACGGCTACGAGTGGTACGCCGGGATTTGAGCGCGCCGTCCGCCCTCGCGCATCACGGCTGCGGAAGGCGCTCGGACGGCGGCGTGCGCAGATCCAGAAGCAGCTCGATGCCGTCACTACCTCGATCGCCGTCGCGAAACCCGACCGACCGGTAAAGCCCGACCGCGTGTGCGTCGGGCGCTACCGACAGGGCCAGCCGCGCGAAGCCGGAGGCTCGCGCATGCTCCAGCGCCTCGATCAACAGGCGGCGACCGATGCCCTTTTTTGTCCATGCCGGGACCACGCTGAGATTGGACAGAAACGCGGTCTGCCGATCCTCGGCGTTGCAGTAGAGAGCCGCGAGGCCGATCAGGTCGGCTCCGGACCAGGCCTCTGCCCGTTCCGCCCGATCAACCAGCCGGGCCGCGTAGTCTTCGATGGACACGCGGGTGCTGAGCGGGGTTCGAAAGGTGCCGTCGCAGGCGGCGAGATGCCGGCTGACATCGCCGGTTCGGGACCGGTTGCGCGTCAGGACGTACTCGCTCATCGCGCGGCCACCTCGGCAGGCCCGCTACTCGGCGCCTCTCTCGCAGACCACGTAGATGCTCGCGGTCAGGTCGGGGTATTGGGTCCCCAGCTGATAGCAGCCTTCGACATAGGCGTCCGTAATGATGCCCGCGGCGAGCGCCGCATCGAATTGATAGTTCGCCAGCGCCTTGAAGATCAGGCCGCCGCGCTGGAACACCGTGAAGCCTGCATCGCGCGTCGCCTGTTCGAGCGTGTCGAACGAGAAGGTATTGCAGTGGCCATTGGCGGCCTCGGCTGGCGTGACGGCGCTGTTGTGGGTGATCAGGCCCATCTTCACGGCGATCTGCCGCGAGGGCGCATTGGCATTCGGGACCAGGATGAACAGCCGCCCCTTGGGCGAGAGCCAGCGCCGGATCTTTCGAAGGACCAGCACCGGGTCGTCGAGGTGCTCGAGCGTGTTGATCAGGAAGATCGTGTCGAATTCCTCTTCGAGGGTGAGTTCCTCGAAGGTCGAGCAGATGAAGCGCGGACCGTCGCCGAGGCGCGCGCGGGCGGCTTCCACGAGGCTCGGCGCCGCTTCGACGACCGTCAGGTCCGCGTAGGAGCCCATCAGCCACTCGGTCGACTCGCCCATGTAGCAGCCGAGTTCGAGCGCACGGCCCGGCAACATGAAGGGCGTGAAGGCGCGCATCATGTAGCGACGGGTGATGGCGTCGAAATCGTAGTTGTAGCGCCGGTCGCCGACCTGAGCGGCTTCCCGGTCGTAGTCGCGCGCGAGGGTCATCCCTGGTTCGCCTGATAGAGCCGGTGCGCGGCCGGCTGGTAGAATTCCTCGTAGGAGGTCGGCACCATCGCGTTGTAGCCGAGCAGCTGGCGCAGCCTCGGCGACGCCTTCGCCCCGAACTCCGATCCGAGGAAGCGCGGATAGTCCATCTGCTGCTTCACGAAGGCGCGGCTGTAGCTCAGCGTCAGCGCGGTGCGCGTGCGGTCCGTGTGGTTGCTCCCGGCCGCATGCCACAGGTTCGAGTCGAACAGCACGATGCTGCCCGCCGGGCCGACCAGACGCTCGGACTCCGCCCAGAAGACGTCGTCGGCCGGCGGTGTCGATGAGCGATGCGATCCGGACAGGACATGCGTCGCGCCGTTCTCGGTGGTGAAGGGATCGACCATCACCAGCAGGTTCAGCATGAAGCGGAAGTCGCCGCCGAAGGTGCGCACGTCGCGATGGATGCGATGGAGGTAGCTCTTGGCAGCGGGGCTGACGCTCGCCGGATTGAAGGCGTGCAGGATGAAGGCCGCCCCACCGAAGTAATGGGACACCATCTCCTCGAGCCATCCGTTCTCGATGAAGCCATCGAGCGCCGGGTACTGGCCGACCGAGTGATGCGCGGTCCCGTCGGGCGCGGTGGTCGCGCCGCCCTCGACCTGCCGGCGCCCGCAATCGGCAACCGTGCCGAGCACCGCCTCGCGGATCGCTACGAGCTGTTCGCCGGGAATGACGCTTTCGAAGAGGACCCAGCCCTTTCGCCGCATCTGCTCGTCGAACCAATCGACGTCGCGCGGGACTGCGTCGGCCATGACTGCTTCCTGTCAGATCGAACGACCGGCACCTCGCCGCCATCGTCGGATGGCATTAGAGCCGCCCAACATGGTTAAGATTTGGTGAAGCATAGCCTGTCGCTCCGTCTTGCCCGTCGGTGACTACTGGAGCAGCGAAGGTTCGACGAAGCTTGCATCGGGGCGTTCCGCTGCCTCCGGCCGCTCGATCAGATCGTAGCCTTGGCTCAGCATGTCCCGCAGCCGATCGCGCGAATTGAACATCAGCACGTCGATGATCGACAGCCAGGGCACGAAGCCATGCTCGAACTGAGCGTAGGCCAATGGCTTCGAGCGCAGGAAGCGCAGTTGCATGCCCCACTCCGCGAAGGCCGGCGGATCATACAGATCGAGGCCGCCGATCGCGTTGACGTAGGTCGTCGCGCCGAGCCGCTCGCAGATGCCGATCACCCTGTCCTGCTTGCGCAAGGTGGTCGTTCCCTCGACGGCCGAGGCAATTCGGATCGGCGTCGCGATCCCCAGGTGCCGGCAGGTCAGGACCAGCGTCCGGTGCAGATAGTCGAAGAGGTTCGCGGCGCGGTGAGGAAGCGTGGCTTCCAGCAGCGGCATGGTTTCGGAAAGATGGGGCGCGCGCCGATAGGCTTGCTGCAGTTGCGCCAGGAGCTTGTCGGCCGAAAACTCCGCCGAGACGTGACGGTCGACGATGTCGAGCGTGTCGGAATCCTTCTCGATCGGAAGGGTGAAGATTACGGCCTCGCCATCGCGCAGGAAGCGATTGCGATTGATCCAGCCCTTCTTGGTGTATTTCGCCGTGTCGTAGACGACGAACTGATCCACGGCCGCAATCAGCTGGAAGTAGCCAATATACGGAAACAGGTAAGGCTGCATGATCGCAACCTTCATGGGCATCTGATCCGGCCTATGATGCGCGCCAGGGCGCGCTCCTCGAGGTCTGGATAGATCGGAAGGCACAGGATCCGGTCGGCGGCCGATGCCGCGACAGGCAAGTTTTCGCGGCTCGCGCTTGGGAGGCCGCTGTACATCGGGAAGTCCGAGATCAGCGGGTGGAAGTAGCGTCTGGCGTGGAGGCCGTCGGCCTTCAAGACCTCGTACAATGCATTCCGATCGATGGGATATTCCGGATCGATCAGGATCGGGAAATACGAGTAGTTGGTGGCGCAATCATCAGCCGGGGCGAGACACCGGATGCCGGGAATGCCGGCCAGCTCCCGTCGATAGCGCGCGTCGATCACCCGCCGCTGATCGATGGCCGCATCGATGTGCCGGAGTTGGAGTAGCCCGAGCGCAGCGTTGAACTCGCTCATCTTGCCGTTGAGGCCGACGTCGATAACCGAGGTCTCGCTCTCGAAACCGAAATTCTTGAGCTTTTCGATCCGGTCCTTCATCGCGGCGTCGTGGCAGACGATCGCGCCGCCCTCGAACGTGTTGAACACCTTCGTGGCGTGGAAGCTGAGGACGGAAAGGTCGCCGTAGCTCAGCACGCTACGTCCACGATAGCTCACGCCGAAAGCATGGGCGGCGTCGTAGATCACCTTGAGGCCGTGCCTTCGGGCGATGGCCTCGATCGCCTCGATGTCGCAGGGCCGGCCGTAGCAGTGAACCGGCAGGATCGCGGTTGTCCGAGGCGTGATCGCGGCTTCAATGGCCGCGGGATCGAGGTTGAGCGTCTGCGGATCGATGTCCGCAAACACGGGAGTGAGACCGCTCCACAGCAGCGCATGCGAGGTCGCTACGAAGGAGTATGGGGTCGTGATGACCTCGCCCGACAGGTCGAGCGCGCGCAGGGCCATGATCAATGCCGAGGTCGCATTGTTCAACAGCGCGACCTGCGGCACGCCGAGATGATCTCTGAGCCGCGCTTCCAACTCCTTGTGGTAGGGTCCGCCATTGCTGAGGACCCGGGTCTCCCAGATCCGGCGCAGCAGCGGCTCGAATTCCTCGAAGGGCGGCAGGTACGGGCGCGTGACGTAGACGGGCTCGTCGACGGCAGGTGTCGGAGCTGCGACCGCCTTCGTCTCGAAGGCCTGCGCGACCCCTTCCTCCAGCATCACCGCGAGCTCGCGGATGGTCTTCTGTCTGGGGGAACGGCGTCGGCTGACGCGCTCGGGCGGGGCGCCGTCCGTCGACCGAAGTGCGGCGCGGGACATCAGGGGTTTCCCGTGGCTGCGAGCCAACGCTGCCACATGGCTCGGAAGGCGTCGCCGATATCGGCGGCGAGGCGCTTCGGATCCATGAGGGCGCTCGAGAACATGCGCTCGCGCAATCCCGAGCGGATCGCGCGCAGCCGGGTGGGATCGCCTGCGAGCGCGAGTACCAGATCGACGTATTGCGCCGTCGTCTCGGCGATCAGCTCCTGTAGCCCGACGGCGCTGAGCACCAGCACCCCGGCGCGCGCAGGTGCATGCCTGCCGCCGAGCGTCACGAAGGGCACACCCATACAAAGAGTGTCGCAGCTGGTGGTCCCGCCCGAATAGGGGAAGGGGTCCAGGAGGATGTCGATGCGGTGGTAGAGCTCGAAGTAGCCGGAAGTGACTCTCGGGTGCAGATTCAGGCGGTCGAGCGGCAAACCGGCCTGTTCCAGCCGCGCCTCGATCCGAGCGCGCGTCCCGGGTTTGTCGACGTCGTTGATCACCATGAACAGGCGTGCATCGGGCGTCTCCCGAAGGATGCGTGCCCAGCATCCGAGCGCTTCGTCGCCGATTTTCTCGAAGCGGTTGAGCGCGCCGAACGTGACGAAGCCGTTGTCGTCGAACGGCATCCGGGCGCGGATGTCGGGAATGTCGGCCGGTGGCTGATAAGTGGCCGACACGCCCGGCAGCCTCCAGAGGGTCTCGGTATGGAGGTGTTCGGTCAGCCCTTCCGGATCGTGAAATCCGTCAGTGAGCCGGTAGTCCATCGCGGCCAGCCCGGTCGTGGCGGGATGCCCGATCCATGTCACCTGAATCGGCGCCGGCTTGCGGGCGAAGACCAGGAGTCGATGACCGCCGCTGTGACCCGAGAGATCGACGAGGATGTCGATCGCATCGGCTTCGATGAGATCGGCTGCCTCATCGTCGTTGAGCCCGGCGATGTTGGCCCAGCCGTCGAAGAGCGTGCGCAGGCGAGCGGAGGTCTCGTCTTCGGCGACCCGCGCCATGTAGGCGCGGATGTGGAGCTGCGATCGATCCAGATGCGCCAAGCACGGCTCCAGGAACCGCGCGACGGCGTGGCCGAAGAGGTCGCTCGAAACGAAGCCGATCCTCAGTTGGCGGTTCGGATCACGATCATGAGCGAAGGGCCTCGTCCGGAGCGCGTGGTCGGCAAAGGTCGCGGCGTAGGTTCTCGCGTCCCGCGCATAGTCTTCCGGCGAAAAGCTCTCGGCATAGAGCTTGGCGAACAGCCGATTGGAATGCGCGTGCTGCATCGTGGGATCGAGCGAGAGGGCCTTGTCATAGGCCTCGATCGCGTTCGGCATCTCACCGAGCGTCTTCAACGCGACACCGAGATTCACGTAGGCGCCCGCGTAACTCGGATCGAGCGCGATCGCCCGTCGCGCATGCTCGATGGACCGTCCGATGTCCCCGTGCTTCGTAAGGACAGCCGCTAGGTTGGAATGCGCCATGGCGAGGTCCGGATCGAGCGCGATCGCCTTCTCCTGGGCCGAGATCGACCCGACATCGTCACCCATCGTGTGCAGGAGCGTGCCGAGGGTCGTGAAGAAGGCAGCGCGTGTCGGATCCCGATAGATCGCGATGCCGAGGAGATCGAAGGCCGCCTGCAGGCGATTGGTGCGCGCGGCGATGACCCCGGCGTAATACGTCGCGTCAGCGTGGGTTTCGTCGAAGGCGATGACGAGTTCGAAGAACGACTCGGAGCGGACGAGATCGTCAGTGTCGTAAAGAGCGCGGCCCTTGCTATAGGCATCGTCGACAAACGCCTTCAGGACGACGCCGACCTGTTCGGCCGAAAAGCCCTGCGTCTTGAATTTCTCCATCAGGGCTCGGGCGTCGCCAAGCCTGTTGGTCTCCGTCAGCATCGCCGCGAGTGCCAGCCAACAATCGGCGCGATCGGGCGCGCCTCTCAAGGCAGCCACGAAATGCTGGATGGCGGGCTCGCTCTTGCCGGTTTGTCGAGCAAGCATGCCCGCTTCGAAATGCCCGTCCGTGTGGAGCGGATCGGCGTCGAGAACGAGCTTCAGCCTGTCACGGGCCTTGTCGTAGCGGCCCTGTGCCCGATGTCTCGAGGCTTCCGAAACGAGGTGCTCGACCGCAAGCGCACCACGTGAACGCCTCATGGAGCGCGGTGCGCGGTGCTTCAACATTTCTCGGCCCTTGAGATGCCGTGTAGCGTAGGAAATTCATGGTTAATGGCGAGTTAATCCACTCGCCCACACGCGATCTTCGACCTCGACCCGTGCGTTTCTTGCTGGATGACTGGGAAGGCTACGTCGAAGTCTGTGCCAATGCTGGAGAGCATCATGCCCCTCGTTCGCATCGCCATTCCTGCCGGCAGGGACGCGGCGTTCGCGCAGATGCTGTCCGGTGGCATCCAGGACGCGATGATCGCGACGATCGACGTGCCAGCGGACGATTTCTTCCAGGTGCTCACCGAGCACCAGAACCACATGCTCAGGATCGACCCCGGCTATCTTGGCGTCTCGCGTTCATCCGAGGCGATCATCGTCGAGATCTTGATGCGGAGCGGGAGGACCGATGCGCAGAAGCGCGCGCTCTACCGGACCATCGTCGCGAACCTGGAGCGGCGCGGAAACATTCGTCCACAGGACGTGATGATCACGCTCCGCGAGAACGAGCGCATCGACTGGTCGTTCGGTGACGGCGAGGCCCAGATCGCCCCGTGAAGAGTCGGCCCGCGACATTCCCGATTTGACAAGCCGCGCGGCCTAACCCACTTCTCCGCGGCGCGAGGCCCTGGCAGTTGCCGGGAGCGCACCTGCGCAACTCCTAAAAACAGGTCGTCGCGCCGAGGCTTCGTCAGGGGCAGAGGTATATGAAAGTCGTCGTCGTCGAGTCGCCGGCCAAGGCCAAGACGATCAACAAGTACCTCGGCAAGGACTATGAAGTCCTGGCCTCCTTCGGCCATATCCGCGACCTGCCGCCCAAGGACGGCTCGGTCGATCCGGAGGCCGACTTCGCGATGCTCTGGGAGCTCCAGGACAAGGGCTCGCAGCGGGTCTCGGAGATCGCCAAGGCGGTCAAGGGCGCCGAGAAGCTGATCCTCGCCACCGACCCGGATCGCGAGGGCGAGGCGATTTCCTGGCACGTGGTCGAGGCGCTGACCGCCAAGAAGGTGCTCAAGGGCATCCCGATCGAGCGCGTGACCTTCAACGCCATCACCAAGTCTTCGGTCGATGCGGCGATGCGCAAGCCGCGCCAGATCGACCAGGCTTTGGTCGACGCCTATCTCGCCCGCCGCGCGCTGGACTACCTCGTCGGCTTCAACCTCTCGCCGGTTCTCTGGCGCAAGCTGCCCGGCGCCAAGTCCGCCGGCCGCGTGCAGTCGGTGGCGCTCCGCCTCGTCGTCGAGCGCGAGATGGAGATCGAGCGCTTTAAGCCGCGCGAATACTGGTCGATCGTCGCGACGCTCGCCACCGCCGAGGGCGCGGTGTTCGAGGCGCGGCTGACCGGCGCCGACGGCAAGCGGATCCAGCGACTCGATGTCGGCACCGGCGAAGAGGCCGCGCGCTTCAAGAAGGATCTTGAACTCGCGACCTTCGCGGTGGCCTCCGTCGAGGCCAAGCCCGCCAAGCGCCACCCGGCTCCGCCCTTCACCACCTCGACCCTGCAGCAGGAGGCCTCGCGCAAGCTCGGGATGGCGCCGGCGCAGACCATGCGCGTCGCGCAAAGGCTCTACGAGGGCGTCGATATCGGTGGCGAGACGGTGGGCCTCATCACCTACATGCGTACCGACGGCGTCGACATGGCGCCGGAGGCGATCCGCGACGCGCGCTCGGTGATCGGCAAGGAATACGGCGACCGCTACGTTCCGGACGTGCCGCGCAAGTACTCGGTGAAGGCCAAGAACGCGCAGGAGGCCCACGAGGCCGTGCGCCCGACCGACATGGGCCGCCTGCCGAAGCAGGTCGCGCGCATGCTCGATCCCGAGCAGGCCCGGCTCTACGAGCTGATCTGGATCCGCACCGTCGCCAGCCAGATGGAATCGGCCGAACTCGAGCGCACCACGGTCGACATCACGGCCAAGGTCGGCCCCCGCACCATCGAACTGCGCGCCACCGGCCAGGTCGTGAAGTTCGACGGCTTCCTGACCCTCTACCAGGAGGGCAAGGACGACGAGGAGGACGAGGAGGGCAAGCGCCTGCCGCCGATGAAGGCGGGCGATCCGCTCAAGCGCGAGCGCATCGCTTCGACCCAGCACTTCACCGAGCCGCCGCCGCGCTATTCCGAGGCCAGTCTCGTCAAGCGCATGGAAGAGCTCGGCATCGGCCGGCCCTCGACCTACGCCGCCGTGCTGCAGACGCTGCGCGACCGTGAATACGTGAAGATCGAGAAGAAGCGCCTGCAGCCGGAGGACAAGGGCCGCCTCGTCACCGGCTTCCTGGAAAGCTTCTTCAAGCGCTACGTCGAGTACGATTTCACCGCCGACCTGGAAGAGCAGCTCGACCGCGTCTCGAACGCCGAGATCGACTGGCGCCAGGTTCTGCGCGACTTCTGGCGCGAGTTCTCCGCGGCGATCGACGGCACCAAGGAGCTGCGTGTCGCCGAGGTGCTGGAGGCGCTCAACGAGCTGCTCGGCCCGCACATCTTCCCGGAGAAGGCGGACGGCTCGAACCCGCGTGTCTGCCCGACCTGCGGCACCGGCCAGCTTTCGCTGAAGCTCGGCAAATACGGGGCCTTCATCGGTTGCTCGAACTATCCGGAGTGCAAGTACACCCGCCAGCTCGCGACCTCCGGCGTCGAGGGCGAAGGCGAAGGCACCTCGGAGGGCGGCCAGCCCGGCGTTCGCGTGCTCGGCGAGGACCCGAAAACCGGCCTGCAGGTGACCCTGCGCGACGGCCGCTTCGGCACCTTCGTTCAGCTCGGCGAGCAAGCCGCCGAGAAGGATGCGGAGAAGCCCAAACGCTCCTCGCTGCCGCGTGGCCTGTCCTCCGGTGACGTCACCCTGGAGATTGCCCTCAAGCTGCTCGCGTTGCCGCGCGAGGTGGCGAAGCACCCCGAGACCGGCGAGCCGATCCTCGCCAGCATCGGCCGCTACGGCCCCTATGTTCAGCACGGCCGCACCTACGCCAATCTCGGCAAGGACGACGACGTGCTGGAGATCGGCGGCAACCGCGCCATCGACCTGATCGTCGCCAAGGAACAGGGCGGCGGCCGCGGCCGGCCGTCGAGCGATCCGGGCCGGGCGCTCGGCAAGGACGAGGCCTCGGGCCGCGACCTCGTGGTGAAGGCCGGCAAATACGGCCCCTACGTCAGCGACGGCGAGGTCAACGCCACGCTACCGAAGACGATGTCCTCGGATTCGCTGACGCTCGCCCAGGCTATCGACTTGGTGAACGCCAAGCGCGCCTCGGGCGGCGGCAAGAAGGGTTCGGCGCGCGGGCGAAAGGCTCCGGCCAAGACCGCTGCCGCTGCGAAGAAGGCGCCCGCGAAAAAGGCCGCGGCCAAGAAGCCGGCTGCCAAGAAGGGCGCGAGCTAGTCGCTCGCCCCGGCGATCCCAGCCTGAGATGCGCGCGGCGGTCTCGAAGGGTCCTCCAGGCGGCTTCACGCAGACTGGATGATCCGTCGAGACCTGCGCTTCGCTTCGGCACGTCACAGGGTGAGGTTGTGTTTTGGATGGGCGCTTGCAGCGCCCTCCTCCGCCGAATAACCTCGCAATCAGCATCACGAGTTGAGCCGACGCTCAACGCCAACCTGCCCTCCCGGTAAGGTGGCGCCCTCGCGAGAGCATTTTCGAGCGAAGTGGACCCCGGTTCGCGTGTAGAAAATGCGTCTTGGCAAACCAAGGGGATGCGGCCGGTCCGGCAATCAAAGGGACTTCGCCGTGCGTCAGTTCATCCGAATGGGACAGCGTACGTGGCCGAGATCCTCAAAGAGCAGCAATTCGCCAGCGACAACTATTCGGGGGTCTGCCCCGAGGCCTGGGCGGCGATGGAGCAGGCCAATGCGGGGCACGCACCGGCCTATGGCGCCGATGCCTGGACCCAGCGGGCGTCGGATGCCTTCCGCGCGCTGTTCGAGACCGATTGCGAGGTCTTCTTCGCCTTCAACGGCACGGCCGCGAATTCGATGGCGCTGGCCTCGCTCTGCCAGAGCTATCACAGCGTGATCTGTGCCGAGAGCGCCCATGTCGAGACCGACGAATGCGGCGCTCCGGAATTCTTCTCCAACGGCTCGAAGCTGCTGGTCGCCCCGAGCGCTGACGGGCTGCTGACGCCGGCCTCGGTGCGCGCGGTGGCCGAGCGGCGCAGCGATATCCACTACCCGAAGCCGCGCGCGGTCACGATCACGCAATCCACCGAGACCGGCCGGGTCTATTCGATCGCGCAGCTTCAGGCTTTATCGGAGACCTGCCGCAGTCTCGGCTTGCGCCTCCACATGGACGGAGCGCGCTTCGCCAATGCCTGCGCTGCGCTTCGACTGTCCCCCGCGGAGCTGACCTGGAAGGCTGGGATCGACGTGCTCTGTTTCGGCGGCACCAAGAACGGCATGGCGGTGGGCGAGGCCATCCTGTTCTTCGACCGGGCGCTGGCCGAGGATTTCGACTACCGCTGCAAGCAGGCCGGCCAGCTCGCCTCGAAGATGCGCTACCTCTCGGCGCCCTGGGTCGGGATGCTGGAGAGCGGGGCGTGGCTCCGCAATGCCGGCCACGCCAATGCCTGCGCCCGCAGGCTCGCCGATGCGGTCTCGGACGTGCCGGGTATCGCCGCGATGTTTCCGGTGGAGGCGAACGCGGTGTTTCTCTCGATGCCGCCGGAGGTCCTCGACGCGCTGCGGCTGAAGGGCTGGCGCTTCTACACCTTCATCGGCGGTGGAGCGCGGTTCATGTTCGCCTGGGACACGGCGCCCGAGCGAGTCGATGCGCTGGCGCGCGACATTCGCGACTGCGCCGTTTTGGCGGCCGCGTGAGCCGTGATGGCTTCGCCTGCAGCTCGCTCTGACGAGTGGGGAATCAGACCAGATAGGTGATCGTCGCCGCCACGGCCGTCGCAACCGTGGCGATGGTGATCGTCGTGGGGGTCAGCAGCGACATGGCGCGGGAGGCCACCACCTTCTCGACCTCCTCGGCGCAGCCGAAGGCTTGGCCGGCCGCCTGCTCCAGGCGCACGAGGGAGAGATGACGCGCTTGGGCGGCGGCGGTGGTCATCGGAGGCGTCTCCCTGTCAGCCGAGTCGGCTGCTAAGCTTAAGCATTCGGATACCAACGCGCAAAACTCCGATTTGGTTCCGGCGCTAAAGTGCAGGCGAGACGATTTTAACCATGGCCGTCCGACAGTTCGGTGACACCGCCTTCACGCGGCGCGCCGGCGTTGCCGCCGATCACTGGCACCACCCCCAGCCCCTATGCGATGGTGCATGGCCTCCGGCACTCGGGAAGCGGCTTTCTGTTTCCTGTTTGTTCCGGTACATGACGAGGTATGAAAGCGAATGCTGCGCGTCCCCTTTCCGCCGCTCGGAGCCGCCGCGTGAGTGATCCTGCGCGCGATCTGTTCGGTCCCGGGGCGAAAGCCGCGCCGAAGGACCCCGCTGAACCCCGCCGCAAGCCAGCCGTGGTGCCGGCGCCCGCGAGCGCCGAGGCCGGCTACGATGCCTCCGCCATCGAGGTGCTGGAGGGGCTGGAGCCGGTGCGGCGTCGGCCAGGCATGTATATCGGCGGCACGGACGACCGCGCCTTGCACCACCTCTTCGCCGAGGTGATCGACAACTCGATGGACGAGGCGGTGGCGGGACACGCCAGCTTCATCGAGGTCGAGCTCGAGGAAGGCGGCACGCTCGTCGTCACCGACAATGGCCGCGGCATCCCGATCGACCCGCACCCGAAATTTCCGGGCAAGTCGGCGCTCGAGGTCATCATGACCACGCTGCATGCCGGCGGAAAATTCGACTCGAAGGTCTACGAGACCTCCGGCGGCCTGCACGGCGTCGGCATTTCGGTGGTGAACGCCCTCTCCGACCTGCTGGAGGTCGAGGTTGCCCGCAACCAGACCCTCTACCGCCAGACCTTCTCCCGCGGCCTGCCGCAGGGGCCGCTGGTCGAGGTCGGCCGCGTCAACAACCGGCGCGGCACCCGCACCCGCTTCCACCCCGATGCGCAAATTTTCGGGGCCCACCATTTCGACCCGCGCCGCCTCTTCAAGATGGCGCGCTCCAAGGCCTATCTGTTCGGCGGCGTCGAGATCCGCTGGCGCTGCGCGCCGTCCCTCGTCGAGGGCATGGAGGGCGTGCCCACGGAAGCCGTGCACAAGTTCCCCGGCGGCCTGCGCGACTATCTCGGCCGCGAGATCGAGGGCAAGGAGCTCGTCACCGACGCGGTTTTTTCGGGCAAGATCACCAAGCCAGGCGGCCACGGTTCGCTCGAATGGGCCGTCGCCTGGATGGTGCAGGATGACGGTGTCTCGTCCTCCTACTGCAACACGATCCCGACGCCGGAGGGCGGCACCCACGAATCCGGCCTGCGCGTCGCCCTGCTCCGGGCTCTGCGCGAACATGCCGAGCGGGTGAACCAGTCCAAGCGCATGGCCAACGTCACCACGGACGACGTGATGGCGACCTGCGCCTCCATGCTCTCCGTCTTCATCCGCGAGCCCGAGTTCCAGGGCCAGACCAAAGACAAGCTCGCTACCGTCGAGGCCTCGCGCATCGTCGAGACCGCGATCCGCGACGCCTTCGACCACTGGCTCGCCGCCTCCCCGGCCCAGGCCAACCGACTGCTCGATTGGGTGATCGAGCGCTGCGACGAGCGCATGCGCCGCCGCCAGGAGAAGGAGGTCGCCCGCAAGAGCGCCACACGCAAGCTGCGCCTGCCCGGCAAGCTCGCCGATTGCTCCAATGCCGGCACCACCGATTCCGAGATCTTCATCGTCGAGGGCGACTCGGCCGGCGGCTCGGCCAAGCAGGCGCGCGACCGCAAGACCCAAGCGATCCTGCCCTTGCGCGGGAAAATCCTCAATGTCGCCAGCGCTACGCGCGAAAAACTCGGCGCCAACCAGCTCATCGGCGACCTGACGCTGGCGCTCGGCTGCGGCACCGGCGCGCAGTTCAAGGAGGCTGATCTGCGCTACGAGCGCGTGATCATCATGACCGACGCCGATGTGGACGGCGCGCACATCGCCTCGCTCTTGATCACCTTCTTCTACCGGCAGATGCCCCGGCTCATCGACAAGGGCCACCTCTACCTCGCGATCCCGCCGCTCTACCGGCTGCAGCAGGGCTCGAAGACGGCTTATGCCCGCGACGATGCGGACAAGGACCGGATCATCAAGACGGTGTTCAAGAACGGCAAGGTCGAGATCGGCCGCTTCAAGGGCCTCGGCGAGATGATGCCGGCCCAGTTGAAGGAAACCACGATGGACCCGAAGAAGCGCACGCTCCTTCGCGTTGCCGTGCTGGACGAGGCGCGGGAATCGACGGGCGACACCGTCGAGCGCCTGATGGGCAACAAGCCGGAGGCGCGGTTCGCGTTTATTCAGGAGCGCGCAGCGTTTGCGGATGGGGCAGAGCTGGATATTTAGGTCGGGCGCAAGCCAGCCTTTCAGCGCTCCCCGCGCTCAAAATCCCCCAGCACGGCCTCCATCGCGTGCGGCGCCACTTTCACCGCCCCTGCGAAGGGCCGGTCTATGGCGGTGATGACGAGGAGGCCGGAAAAGATCAGGAAGGCCAGGATGCCGGTCATTAGCATCTGGGCGCGCAGGTTCTGGGTTCCGAAGAACAGCGTGAAGACGAGCGTCAGGATCGCGCCGCTCGACAGGATGAACCACAGCACCCGCGGCACCACGCCCGGCGCCAGCACGAGCCGCAGGCGGCGCGCCTGGGTCACGCCGTCGAGCTGGTCGAGGGCCTCGGCCAGCACGGCGTTGCCGCGGCCGTCGCCGGGGTGGAAAGCGAGCAAGGCCGCGTAGGCCCCGTCGAGCGCCCGGGTCGCGGCGCGGCTGGCCTCGCCGCGTTCCATTGCTGGCCATTCCTCGGCGATGACCGTCTTGCCGTAGTGGATCAGGGCGGTGCGGAAGGCGGCGCCGGGCTCGCCCTCGATCCCCTGCGACAGGCGGTAGAGGGTCGCGACCGAGCCGGCTTCCTTCGCGGCGGCGCCCTCGGCCTCGCTGAATTTTTCCCAGGCGATGATGACGGCGAAGGCGAGCAGCACCGCGTAGAGCACGCCGACCGTGGCGAAGGTGAAGCCGGCGACCTCGTTGTTGACCCGCAGGCGCTCGAGGCCGACGCGCCGGCGCACGAGGACCGGGGCGACCATCGCGAGCGCCGTCATCACGCCGACGAGGAGGGTGCCGGAGAGCCAGATCGGCTGGGTTGCCAGCATCGACAACAGCATGTCCGGCCGCCCCGTTTCGATCGACGGTGACTATGCCGAGTGGCGCGAGGGGCGGCAATCGGCGAAGGCCGCTCCAGCACGATGGCGCCTCGAGGATCAGGCGCATGCCGGGCCGGGCTCAGCCATCACCAGCGGTGATGCCAGCCGCCCCGGTGCCACCCGCCGTGCCACCCGAAGCGGCGCGGGCCACCCCATCCACCCCAGCGGTGCCAGCCGTAGTGCGGGCGGCCCCAGACGCCGGGCCCGTAGAAGCGCGGCCCCCAGGCGTTGGGGCGGCAGACGCCCCAGGGCGTACGATGGAAGCCGGGGCCGCAGCCGTCGCGGGCTTCGGCGATCCCCGCGCTGGCCCCGAGCAGTCCGAGGGCGACGAGGGGTGCTGCAATCCAGGTGCTACGCATGGTCTTCTCTTCCTGTGATGAGGTGGGTCGGCGCGTAGGCGGTCGCGGAACATGTTCCGAGCGAGCGCGCTGGCCTCTCGGTCGAGCGGCCGGGTCCCATGGCTCACGACGCCCGGTTTCGCCTCAGAAGCGGTTCGGCCAGCACTTGCGACCGTAGGGGCCGAGATGGAAGCCGGGCGGGCAGGCGCGGCCGCGCCCGTAGCCACCCCATTGTCCGCCCGACCTGCAGCCGCCATAGGGGCCACGATGGCCCATCGGGCCGCAGCCGCCATAGACCTGGATGATCTGAGCCTCGCCGCCAGTGTCGACGGCATTGACGATCGGCAGGGCCGAGGCCGGGCCAGCCAGTGAGACGGCCATCCCGAGCGCGAGCACGGGAGCGGCGACGAAGGTCTTCAACATCTCACATATCCTCCGATGGCGGCGGCGGCCTCGATGGCCGACCGTGAGGATGATGCTGCGCCCCGCTCCCTTCCCGGATGTGACGTGCGCGCGTCGCGTTGTGACGATTTGTAACTGAGAGTCTCAGCCGCGCCCGGCCCGAGGCAGGCTGAACGAAAATCGTGCGCCGCCGAGGCGACCCTCGGTCACCGCGAGCGTGCCGCCATGCGCCTCGACGATCTGCCGGGCGATGGCCAGCCCGAGGCCGCTGCCGCCGGTGCGGCGATTGCGCGAGCCCTCGACACGGTAGAAGGGACTGAAGATGGCAGCGCGCTGTGCTTCCGAGACGCCGGGGCCATCATCCTCGACACAGACGCGGCAGGCCTCCGTGCTCACCTCCAGCGCGACTTCGACCCGCTCACGGCCGAACTTCACCGCGTTGTCGACGAGGTTGGCGAGCACCCGCCGCAAGGCGATCGCATCGCCCGCCACGACCGCATCGTCAGGCCCTCCCGCGTCGCCGCCGACGAGGCTGACAGGCTGACCGAGGGCGTCGCGCTCCGCCACCTCGATCGCGGCGAGATCGGCGAGATCCACCCGCTCGCGCCTCTGCGAGATCGCGGTGCCGCGGGCGAAGGCGAGCGAGGTGTCGATGAGATCGGCCATGGCGTCGACATCGCCGATCATGCGCTCGCGTGCGGACTCGTCCGGCACGCCCTCGGCGCGCAGGCGTAGCCGGGTCAGGTAGGTCTTGATGTCGTGCGAGATCGCCCCGATCAGGAACGAGCGCTCCTGCAGCAGCCCGGCGACGCGCTCCTGCATGCCCTGAACCGCGCGGGCGAGGCGGCGGATATCCGGGGCGCCATCGGAGCCGATGGCAGAGGCCTCAGGATCGACCGGGCCGCCGTCGAAACCCTCCGCCACGGCGGTGAGGCGGCGCAGCGGGCGCATCTCGCGCTGCGTGGTGTAGAGCGCGAGCCCGGCGACCAGGATGCCGAGCAGGCCGATCCACAATCCCGGCGGAAGCCCGAGCAGCCGCAGGGCAAGGCCGCGGAATGGTTCGACATCCTCGATGATCAGCACCTTGCCGTCGGGCATCTGCCACGTGACGCGGGCCGGCCGCCCCTCGGTGCGGAAGATCGAGCGGCGCTCCGGCGCGGAGGCGTCGGTATAGGCTCGCAGGTCGCCCGTGATCTCCCCGCCGCCGAAGGTGCGGAGCGTCGCCTCGATGCGCGGTGCGCGGCGCAGGTCGGGCGCCTCCGCGGGCGCACTGTCGACGATCGACGCGCGGATGTGCAGGCCGTTGACCGCGCGCAGTATGCCCGAGCGCAGGCTCGGGTTCGCGTCGCGCATCAGGCCGATGATGCCGGCGGCCTGGGCGAGGCGCGGATAGGGGCCGGTGAACGTTTGGCGGGTCGTACTGCGCTCGATATGCGCGATCGCGATGGCGGCGCCGATGATCACGGCGAGCGCGAGCATGAGGATGAGCGTGAGGCGGCCGAGCAGACCGATGCGCGAGAGCATCGTTCAGGCCTGCGCCACCGACGCCGCGAGGATGTAGCCGGCGTTCCGCACCGTCTTGATGAGCGCCGCCGCGGCGCTTCCGCTCTCCTCCAACCGCTTGCGCAACCGGCTGACCTGAACGTCGATGGTGCGGTCGAAGGCGTCGGCGACGCGCCCGCGCGTCCAGTCGAGGAGCTGATCGCGGGAGAGCACGCGCTGGGGCCGCGTGACGAAACACATCAGCAGGTCGAACTCGGCGCTGGTCAGGACGATCTCGCTTTCGCCGGCCACCACGCGGCGTGCCCCGGCATCGATCACGAGATCGGCCACGCGCAACCGCTCCGGCGCGTCCACGTGATGCTCGGCGGCCGGCTTGGCGCGGCGCAGCACTGCGCGAATGCGCGCGAGCAGCACCCGTGGGTTGAACGGCTTCGAGACGTAGTCGTCGGCTCCCATTTCGAGGCCGAGCACCCGATCGATGTCCTCGTCCTTGGCGGTGAGCATGATGATCGGAGGACCTCCGGCCGCGCGCAGGCGCCGGCAGATCGAGAGCCCGTCCTCACCCGGCAGCATCCAGTCGAGCACGACGAGGTCCGGGGCCGGGCCATGCGCGAGCAGCTTGTCGAGGGCACCCCCCCCATCGAGTGGGCGCACGCAGAACCCCTCGCCTTCGAGGAATCCGCTGAGCAGCGCGCGGATCTCGGGGTCGTCCTCGACGATAGCGAGGGTCGTTCCGTCGTTCATGGGCTCAGCATAAGCGTGGGCGCAGACCCGGCAACGCAAAAGAGGCTGGCGTCACAAAACGTTACATGAGCAGGCATCTGCCGACTTCGGCCGCGACGAGAAAATGTCGGCGGCTGTTAATCATTATTCGGATGCCTATCCGAGGCGCAGATCAAACCCAGGCCACAAGTAGATTTGGAAAGCAGTTTCTTCAGGTGGTCGCGGAGTCGCGCTCTTTCTCGTTAAATAACGATCACGGAAAGCGATTTGAGAACCTGCCTCGACTCGATTAGCCTGCGATCAGTTGATTTGTTGCTGTGCGATTAACGATCTTCGTTGACGCTTGTTTCGGTATGTTCGTGCTTCAACGGGCGCTTGTGGTCTCCGCTCGCGAGACCTTCAAGGCCCAGCCATGGTCATCACCGACAGCGCGCTTCAGGCGTCCGCCCCGCATGAACGGCAGGGATTGATCAGGCGTCGAATGGTCGGGCAGGTCTGCCTCGTCCTTTTGATGATCACGATCGTCATGTCGGGGTTCTTCTTCACGAATTGGAACCAGCAGGCCCTGCTCGATCTGCGCGAGGGCGGACGGCAAGTGCGCATCGCTCAAGAAGCCTTGATGGATGCCGAGGCCTACGTGCTCAACAAGTCGCTCGGCGACCATGCCGTCGAGCATTCAACCTACAGCCGCGCCCTTGAGGCGCTGCACAGCCGGGACACTCAATTCACGAAACTCGACCGCTTCCTGCGAGCGCCGGACGGCACGCGGCGATCCGCAGTCGCCATCGTGAAGGCCCTAGAGACGAGTTGGACCGATGTCCTGGCGGTTGCCCGTGATGGCCGGCTCGACGAGGCGCAGGTGATGCTGCGCGAGCGCGGCAACGCCGCCCAGGTCGCCGGATTGCGCGCTGCCTTCGATCGCTTCCTGGTCGAATGGAACTCGCAATTCGCAAGCTATGAGACCCGCATCGAGATCGGCAAAGTGTTCGTGCTGCTCTCTGAGCTGGTCATCGGCGCCGTGATGATCTTCGCCTTCCGGGCCGGTGCGCGCGATGCGCGGGCACGCCAGGCGGCCATCGCGCAGATGGACGAATCCCGGACCCAGGTCGGCCATCTGTTCGAGATGACCGACATGCTGCAGAGCGCGGCTGACCGTCACGACGCCAACGCAGTGCTGCGTGCGACCGCAGGCCAACTGATCGGCGGATTCGGCGGCGCGCTCTATGTGTTCAACAACTCGCGGGACCGGCTCATCCTCTCGACCTCCTGGGCCTGCGAGGATGCCGATGCGTTGCCCGAGACGATCACCGTCAATCAGTGCTGGGCGATGAAGCGGGGCAAACCGCACATCAACCGTAGCGGCGGCCGGGCCCTCTGCTGCGAGCACCATGCATCGGCGGCGGCTGCCCTCGAAATTCCGATGATGGCGCGGGGCGAGAATCTCGGGCTCCTGCAGATCTTCGCCCATGGCGCGGAGGCCGAGGAGCGGCTCTCCCGCATCCTCTCGCTGAGCTCGGCGCTGGGGGATGCCATGTCACTCGCGCTGTCGAACATCGCGCTGCGCGAGAAGCTGCGCAACCAGGCGCTGCGCGACCCTCTCACCGGCCTCTACAACCGCCGCTACATGGAGGACAGCCTCGACCGATACGTGCGCCTCGCCGAGCGGGAGGGCCGCAAGGTCTCGGTGATCATGATCGACCTCGACCACTTCAAGCGGCTCAACGACGAGCACGGCCATGCGACCGGCGACGCCGTTCTGCGCGAGGCTGCGGCGGCGATCGTCGGGACCCTGCGCGAGACGGACGTCGCCTGCCGCTACGGCGGCGAGGAAATGATCGTCTTCCTGCCCGATTGCGATCTCGATGATGCGGCGGTGAAAGCCGAGCAGATCCGCGAGCGCATCGAGGCGCTCTCGGGTGCCCACGGCGCCCAGGTCTCGGCCTCGCTCGGCGTTTCCTCGGTCCCTGCCACGTCGAGCAACAGCGCGGACCTCGTCAAGGCCGCCGATACGGCCCTCTACCGGGCCAAGCACAATGGCCGTAACCAAGTGGCCCTGGCGCCGCTGCGCTCGGGCTGGCGGGGGCCGACGGACGGGCTGGACCAAGGCGCCGGCCCGCTGGCAATCGCCGCTGAGTGAAGCCCCGACGGGGCGCTCGATCCAAAGTTCGGCGTCACGCCTGGAGGACGGATTGCCTCAGCGGCTCGTAGGTCGAGCGGTAGCTCTTCGGTCCTACGATGGGCAGCAGCCTGCGCTGCAGCCAGCCCGGTAGCCGGGCGCTGCGGGAAACCCGGTCCTTCATCGCCTGGACGTGCTCGACACGGGGACGGCGGAGCCTCTCGTAGGTCTCTCCGACCGTGCCCCAATCCGGGCAATCGGCCAGCAGGCCAGCCAGCACCAGCGCGTCCTCGAGCGCCATCGCGGCGCCCTGCGCCCAAACCGGCGCGGTGGCATGTGCGGCATCGCCGACCAGAAGCACACGGCCGCGCGACCAGCGAGGGATGCGAACCTCTTCGAGCGGCGAATGATAGATCGAGTCCGGCCGTGCGAGGATCGACGCGAGAGTCTCTCGCACCGGGCGCGGAAAACTGCCGAAGACCGAGGCCGCTGCCGCGAGATCACTGCTCTCCGGCACGTCCCCGGTAAGGGCGGCCCAGCCATAGGCCTCGCCTTCGACCGGGATCAGTAGAAGCAGCCCGCGCCGGCCGCTCCACAGGGTCCAGCCGTCAATGCCCGGATTGGGCGCCATGAAGCGCCAGCTCGCGCGGGCCAACACGGCCGCGCCGAGAGCCGTCTCGCCGAATAGCGCACGGCGTACCGTCGAGCGGACGCCATCAGCACCGACCAATAGGGAACCGCGCTCGCTGGTGCCGTCCGCCAGTTCGACGGTGACGCCAGTCTCGTCCTGTCGGATCGCGGACACCCCGCAATTCTCACGGACGGTCTCGTCCGGCAGGCCCAGCCTCAACAGGTGAAGCAGATCAGCGCGACGCATGCAGCGCGGCTGCGCATCAGCATCCCAGAACGCACCTTCGTCGATGCCAAACAGGGTCCTATCGCGCTCGGTTCTGTAAGAACGGTGGCGAATGGCCGTGCCGGCCCTGACCAGCGCGTCGGCGAGCCCGAGCTCGGCCAGGGCGCGGATCGCGTTGCCCGGCAAGTTGATCGCGAGACCCGCATCGCCCGGCCCCGAACAGCGTTCGAGGACGAGCGCCGGGACGTTGCGGCGATGCAGAGCCCGCGCCACCGCGAGCCCGGCGACGCCACCTCCGACGATCAGCACGCGGTCGGTCGGGTCCGAGGTCATCATGGGCTCCGGTGCATTGCTTTGCGCGGTCCTCGCAGACGGGTGCGGGAGATGGCACGATCCCGCAGCCGCGTGAACGGCCTGCCCGTCGGGGCTGGGCCGAGCTGCGATCGCGCCGTCATCCGTCGAGACGTCAGCTCAGCATGCCGGCCCGTCGCAGCCACGCCTCGTACCAGCCTGGCCACGCCTCGCTCTCCGTGCCCGGGCGGCCCATGCCGAAGCCATGGCGGCCAGTCTGAGGCAGATGCTCCTCGACGGGCACGCCGGCCCGCATGCAGGCTTGCGTCATGATCCGGGTGTTCGCGGCAGCTGCGACCTGATCGTCCGCGGCGTGCACCAGGAAGACGGGCGGACCGCCGGCCCGGACTCCCGTCTGCACCGACCATTCGTAGGCGAGAGCAGGATCGCCATGGCGTCCGACGACCTGATGGGCGGTCGAACTGTCGTCGTAGGGCTGCTCCAGCGTGATGACGGGATAGGCCAAAGCTGCGCTCGACGGCTTGGCCGACAGGGCATCCATCGCGTCCACCGGATCGTAGGTCCGCAGGTCGAAGCGCGTTGCGGCCAGTCCCATCAGATAGCCGCCCGCCGAGAAGCCGAGCACGCCGACATGCTCCGGATCGAGCCCGTAGCGGCTGGCCCGCGCGCGGATCAGGCGGAGCGCCCGCTGGGCGTCCTGCAGAGGTGCCAGCCGTCCTGACGCCCAATCCTCGCGTGGCAAGCGGTAGAGCAGGGAGAAGGCGGTGATGCCGCGCGCCGCGAGCCAGCGACCGGCCGGCCGCGCCTCGAGATCCATCATGATCCGCCGATAGCCACCACCCGCCGCAATGAGCACGGCCGCGCCGTTTGGTTGCTCCGGCAGGAAGGCTTCGAGGCCCGGCAATGCGATGGAGCTGATCGCGCCCCTGCCATTGTCCTTCATCGGCCCCGAAGGACCACCGCCTCCCGGCGGCGTATCCGGCCAGAGCGGGATGAAGCCGGGCTCGGCCGCGATGACAGAGCGGCCAGCGGCGAGTGTCGCGCCGGCTCCGACCAGCAGCGCCCTTCGGTTGATCCTCATCCGTCGACCGTCTCGGCCACGCCTCGACGTCTGGCGTCCAGGGCGCAAATACACGATCTCTTCGAGACCGGCATGATCGTCGAGCGCGGATATTTCCAGCTGCCTCTTCTTGCCGCCCGTGTTCTAGAGGCTCGACCTGGCTTTGCTGCTCGACATGCTCCAGTCCCTGGTGACGCCCGCGCCCCTCGCCTACCGCCGCCTCGGCTGCGTCGGCGATGCGGTCCGGACTGGCTCTCGCTCGCGCCGATGCCGCCGGGCCTGGGCACCACATCTCGCCGCGACCCGCGAGGTCGTGTGCAAGGCGATCCACGGGGTAGCCCGGCACGATACCGCCGTGATCCTTGGGTCGGGCAGGCTCGACGACGTGCCGCTCACCATGCTCGCGAAGTCATTCGCCCGGGTCGTCCTGGTGGATGTCGTCCATCCCTTCGCGGCGCGTCGACGCGCTCGGCCTTATCGCAACGTCGAGATGATCACGGCCGATCTGAGCGGCAGCTTCTCGCTCGTGCTGTCGCGCGGCTCGGATCTTGAAGCGCCGCTGCCGCCCATCTGCAGCGAGCGCTCGACCGATCTGGTCGTCTCGGCCAACCTGCTCTCGCAGCTTCCGCTTCGCCCCATCGAGCGCCTTGAAGCCTCCTCC
The DNA here is from genome assembly GCF_021352225.1 of Methylobacterium sp. C25. Taxonomy (GTDB): domain Bacteria; phylum Pseudomonadota; class Alphaproteobacteria; order Rhizobiales; family Beijerinckiaceae; genus Methylobacterium. The sequence continues at coordinate 160,984 of NZ_JAAUVI010000002.1, forward strand.
CGCGGCTATGGCCGCTGGCGGCCCGATGACGGCGACGACCTCGGCCGCGAGATCGTGGCACGTCATCTCGAAGCGCTGGCCGCTCTCCCTGCCCGTGTCTGCCTCGTGACCGATCTCGACCAGGTCGAGGAAGATCGCGAAGGCCACGTGCTCGATCGGTTGGATCTCCTCTACGGCACTACGCTCGGCGAGCCTGAGCGGGGCTGGAGCTGGGAGTTGGCACCTTTTGGGGAGATCGCCCGCGACCGGCGGTTGCTGCACGAGGTCGTGGGGTTTTCGGATTGGCGGCCGTAGGGCGGGCGGCATCGTTGCTCAAGCCGACTCCAGCTGGCGCAACCGAGGAGTGGCCGGCATCAACCTGCGCAGCACGATGTGCGTCGGCAAGAACAGGAGGAGCGGCAATCCGACGAGCATCAGCGAGAGCCAGGCCCAAGCCGGCATCCAAGCTTGTGCCGTCACGTCGCTGAAGCCCCAGACGTAGTTTATGTTCACCGGCGTCAGCCCGGCGTCGGTGCGTGGGGCCGGCATCAGGAAGAAGCAGACAAGGATCGTGATCACAGCCATCACGGTCCAGATCGGCAGCGCGCGGCGGTCGTAGCCAAGCCGGGCGACGAGGTAGACCAGCAGCAGCGGTAGCCATCCATGAAAGCCGGACAAGGCCCGCAAGAGCAAGGGTTTGGCCGGGTCGAACATGTACTCGGTCATGCCCGTGATCGGCCGGCCGATGGCGGTGCCGAGAAAATCGACGATCCAGAGGATCTGCGGTGCCAGGATGCCGACGGTGCAGAGCGAGATCAGCAACGGACTCTCGATCCAGATGCCGATCAGGGTGAGAAGCACGGCCTGATCGCAGAAATAAATGAAGTTCGTCGGACCGTAATGGAAGAGATAGACCGGGATCAGGACCAGCGCGAAGGCCGAGTAGGCGAGCTTCAACGACAGAGGAATTCTGGGTTCGCGCGCGACAAGCGCGGTGGGCGCCATCGAAATGGCGTTCGGGGCAGTCATCATCATCTCCGAAAACGGAAGGGATCAGCCGGCCGCGACGCCTTCGTGACATCGCGGGCCGGAGCCTGTCGGGATCAATCCTTGCCCACCGACATCAACAGGCGCTCGGTGCGGGCGTCCTCGATTCGGTTGTGCATGCGTTTGCTTTCGTGGACGTCGCGCATCGTCTTGGTGCAGGTCACGCAGGACTGGACGAGCATGACGACGCCCATGGCGAAGTAGCCCTTCATCCAGAAGTCGATCGGCATGAACAGGATGCCGATGGCGACCATCGCTGCAGAGGCGATGAAGGAGCCGTAGGTGAAGGTGACCCAGGCGCTCGAATGTTGGGGTGCGGTCTCGGTGGTCATGATGGATGTTTCCTCGGATGGCCGTAAGCAAGTGAAAGGTCAGGCGGCGTCGGCACGGCGGCGCAGCCGGTCGAGCACAGCGTCGGCGGTAGCCTTGCTGCTCGAGCCGAAGCCCTCGCGCGCCATGCGCTCCGCGATGTCCACGCCGGGATCGATCTCGGCCAATGCTGCCTCCGTATCGGCGGCCTCCAGCTGAAGCTCGCGAAGACGATTCAGCGTGGCCTCGGCCTCGGTCAGTGTCGCGAGTTCGTTCGGACCGGGATTGACCCGCATGCGGCGCACGGCCTCTGCGGCTGCGGCCGTGCGACGGCCGCGCTCGAGTTCGGCTTGACGCCGCGTCGCGTCGGCAACGACCGTGCGGATGCGCGCGACTTCAGCTTCGTAGCGACTGCGCGCCTGACGGATTGCGTCTCGCTCGGATTCGAGCTCGGCGATCGCTTGGGCGGCTTCCCGAGCGAGATCCTCGCGACCTGCGGACAGTGCCGCGATCGTGCGGGTTTCGAGGTCCGCAGCTCGGCTCTCTATTTCGGTGAGTTTTCGGCCCTCGGCCTGATCGGCCGCGATGGCTGCGGCCAGAGCGCGGCGGCTGCGCTCGAGGGAGGCGCGGGTCTCGCGGACCTGCTGGTCGAGGATCAGGAGCGCGTTGCGGTCGAGTAACTCTTCCTCGGCACGGGCCGCGGCGCCACGGGCGAGAATGCGGAACAGCTTGAGCATCGGTGTGTCTCCACAGGCGTGATCGATGTCACGCCGGATGGTTCACACGAGTTTGCACAGTGTTCAAGTGAGATATTGCACATCGTGCAAAATGCGCATCGCGGCTGCATCCGAGACGATGTCAGCGAGCCGTGTGACGGCTCGGCTCGCCGCTTGGCGGAAGACCCGGGGCTGTGAGTGACGAGAGGTCGGTGCCGCGCAGCGGCAACCGCGCGCCTACTGGTTCTCGCGGGCGGCGAGCCAGGACAATGTGAAATAAGCGACGATGGCGGCGCCCTGCAGGACGATCAGCAGGATCGGCATCGGCAGGAGTTGAGGCGTCAACACGGCGAGCGTGATGCCGCTGGTAGCGGCGAGCAGCCAGACCACGCCACCCCAGGCGCTGGTCAGCCAGAGGCCCACTGCAGCGGTGAAGTCGATCACGGCGAAATAGACCATCACCGTCTGCCGGCCGAGCGGCTCGCTTTCGAACGGAGGGCTGCCGGGAAGCACGTCGACGATATCGGCCCAGGTCAACACACCCTTGGCAACCCAGACCAGCGCCACGATGCGCATGAACCAGACCAGCACCGTGTCCCAATGCGTCTGCCGGCGCTCGGCACGCTCGATACGGTCGTTCGCGCCCTCGGCGCCTCCGATGCGCCCTCGGCCATCCCGCGTCGTGCCGACTTTTGTCAGGGCTTTCACCGGAAGGACCCGCTCAAGCGAAGGACGGCTCAGGGCCGTCGAGGGGTTCGAAGGCAGCAGCGATCGCCGCCGGATCGACCGCGTCGAGCGTGGCTGGCTGCCAGCGCGGCGCGCCGTCCTTGTCGACGATGACCGAGCGCACGCCTTCGAAGAAGTCGTTGCCGCCCATCACGCGGGTGCAGAGACGGTATTCCGTCAGCATTGCTTCGGCGAAGTCCAGATCGATCCCACGCCGCATCTGCTCGAACGCGATGAGCACACTCGTCGGCGAGCGCGAGCGGATCAGGGCCGCCGTCTCAGCCGGGAAGGATGCTCCGGACGACGCCGCCACGTCGAGGCGGCCGAGAACGTCGTGCAAGGTTGGGGCGGAGAAACACTCGTCGATCGTGCTGCGCTCGGCAACGAGCGGGCCGGTCTCGGGCCGTTCGGCCGTGAAGGCAGCAAGCGTGTCCTCGATATCCTCGCCCCTCGCCAGCGCGTTGACGATGGCCTCGAAATCGGCGGCCCGCGCGGCATGTGTGGCGAGACCGAGGGTGAGGGCATCGCCTGCTCCGACCCGTGCTCCTGTCACGGCGAGATAGGTGCCCGTGCGTCCTGGCAGGCGCGGAAGCGAATAGGTCATTCCGACATCGGGAAAGTAGCCGATGCCGGCCTCGGGCATGGCGAACATGTACTTCTCGGAGGCGACGCGCACGTCCCCGTGCAGCGAGAGCCCAACGCCTCCGCCCATCACGACGCCCTCGATCAGCGCGATGTAAGGCTTCGGATAGCGCTTCACGTAGGCGTCCAGCTGATACTCGCCGGTCCAGAACGCCATGGTCTCGTCGAAACGGCCGGCCTTGCCGAGTTCGTATATCTGGCGGATGTCGCCGCCTGCGCAGAAGGCCCGTCCGCCCGCCCCGCGGATGACGATCCGGCTGACAGCGTCGTCGGTTTCCCAGGCTTCCAACTGAGCGTGCATGGCTAGGATCATCGGCAGCGTCAGCGCGTTGAGCGCTTTCGGACGATTGAGGGTAATGAGGCCTGCCGCGCCTCGCCTTTCCAGGATGATTTCAGGACCGGCCTGATCCGACATGCACGCGCCTTCTCGTTGAAGCGCTTAGACGAAGTCTCAGACGCTCCGTCAATCACGGCCGAGCTGTCGTCGCGGGAAAGAGGGCTCGATCCGCGGCCACGCAAAAGTGGCGGCCGGCCTACTGGTTATCGACCGCCGCGCTCAGCGCCGGAGTCCAGCGCGCAACTTCGCTCTCCACGAGCTTTTGCAGGGCCGCGGGGCCGCGCTCGCTGCCCGTTGGGATCTTGCCGCCGAGCTTCAGCAGCCGCTCTCGCACGGTAGGGTCGTCGAGTGCCGCGTCGAGGGCGCCGACGAGCTTTGCCCTCACGTCTTTCGGCAGGTTCTTCGGCGCGAAGACGGCGTTCCAGGCGCTGACCTCGAAGCCGGGAAGCCCAGCCTCCCGCGTCGTCGGGACGTCTGGGAGGGCCGGCGAACGCTCCGGAGTGGCAATGGCGTAGGCCCTGATCGTTCCGGCCTTCAGGTGCGGCACCACATTGACGATCTGATCGGTCATGAAGTCGACCTGTCCGGAGACGAGGTCGTTCATGGCAGGGCCGGTGCCGCGATAGACGACGAAGGTCGGCTTCGCGTTGACCATCGCATCGAACAGCATCCCGGTTGAATGCGAGACTGAACCGACGCCGGCATGAGCCTGGCTATAGGTCGCGCCCTTGGTCTGCAGGGTCTCGATGAACCCCTTCAGGTCACTCGCCGGAAAATCCTTGCGGGCGACGACCAGCACCGGGGTTCCCGCCGCGACCCCGATCGGATCGAAGGTGCGGGCCGGGTCATATTTCAGGGTGCGGAAGAGGGCCGGAGCGGCCCCATGCGTGCCCATATGCCCGACCATGATGGTGTAGCCGTCGGGCTTGGCCCGCGAGGCCTCGGTGATGCCTGTGGTGCCGCCGCCGCCCGAGATGTTCTCGATCCGGATCGTCTGCCCGAGAGCCTTCGCCATGGACGGCGCGATGATCCGGGCGATCGTATCGGTCGGTCCGCCGGCCGCAAAAGGCACGACCAGGGCGATCGGTCGGTCCGGGTAGCCCTCCTCTGCCATTGTTGGAACCGATGCCGACAGAACCGCTCCCACGGCGAGAGCAGCAGCGAGCAGCGCGCGGGATCGATCGAGGGCGGACATCGGACATCCTCCTGGATGACAGCGCCTCACAGTTACGAGCAGCCGGTCATGGCCGGCAAGAGCTATGCCTGCCGGCCCTGTCGCGTGGTGATGCCGCCAGCGCGTTGATGCCGCCGAGGAAGCCGGTCGGCATCGCGTCATCAGGGCGCTGCGCCGAGCTTGCGGCGAATGGGCTCCCCACTCTCGCTGTCGCGGCGAGCCGGCTCCTCGGTATCGCCCCCCTTGCGCGCGGGAACGGTTCCGACGGCGCTCGCAATCTGGCCGAGCGCGTCTCGCACGGGCTCCAGCCCCTGAACGGTGATGAAGCTGGAGGCCGGTCCCATTGCTGGGATGAAGCCGGCTTCCGAGAGCGTCTTGAACACGGAGAAGTTGAGATCGCTCTGCACACTGGACCCGAGATTCACGTCGCTGATCATGGCGATCAGGTCGAATTCCAGGAACGGGTCGCCGATCTTCTTGAAGACGACGCGCGGTGGCGGCTGCTTGAGCACGTCCGCGTGGGCCTTCGCACACTCGACCAGCATCTCTGCCGCGCGCACCGGATCCTGGTTGCGCAGAACGCTCACCGAGACGATCACCCGCCCGCTGCGGTCGCCGCGCACGCGGTTCTTCACCACGCCCGAGATCAGGTTGGAATTCGGCACGATCACGGCCGAGCGGTCGAAGGTCTGGATCTCGGTCGAGCGCACCGAGATGCGCTTCACGATGCCCTCGCTGTCGCCGATCAGCACCTGGTCGCCGACCCGGATTGGGCGCTCCCAGAGCAAGAGCAGGCCCGAGACGAAGTTGTTGACGATGGACTGGAGGCCGAAACCGATACCGACCGAGAGCGCGCCGGCGACGATGGTGAGTTTCTCCAGGCTGAGGCCGAGATAGGAGAACGCCAGAGCGAGCGCGAGCAGGAAGCCGCAATAGCCCGCCATCGTCGAGATCGAGTTGCGTAAACCCGCATCGAGGTCAGTCGCGGGTAGGTAGGTATTCTCCAGCCAGCGCTGAATCGACCGTGTGACGAAGACCCCGAGCGCGAGGATGCCGAGGCCGAACACGATCCCGGAGAGCGAGATCGTGACGTCGCCGACCTTGAAGCCGAAAAAGGCCGAGCGCAGCGACGAGAAAACATCGTTCGAATCGAGCCCCCATGGTGCCAGCGCGAGGAGCAGCGCGACCGCGATGAGCACCAGCCGGGCCAGCCCCGTAGCGAGCACAGCGATCTGGTTGAGAGAGCGTTTGCGCAGGCCGGTATTGGCCTGGAGTGCGGTGGCGATCTTGGTGTCGTCGGTGAGTGAGCCGCCGATGAAGACGTCCGCGCTGGCAATGAGCAGCCAGAACAGCACGAAGAGGCTTGCCGTCCAGATCAATTGATCAACCAGGAACGACGCGAGGGCGACATAGCCGATAATGGCACCGATGCCGACGAGGACCGTCGCCGCCCAACCAAGCAGCCGCAGCGGGCCGCCAATGCCGCTCGACGTCTCGGTTCCGACGTAGGGACCGAAGCACGCCTCCTCCTTCTCCGCCGTGTCGGCGAAGCGGTGCAGGCCGATCGCCAGCAGCAACGCTGCGGTCACGGCACCGATGCCGCGGGTCGCGATGGAGATCGAAAGCGCGGCGTAGATGCCGGAGTTCAGAGCCTCGGTGGACTTCGAGACCGTAATGACGACCGCGATGCTGACCGCAAGGAGCTGTACGCGCCAGGCCGCCGCATCGCTGACTGGCGTCGGTCGCCAGGCCGGCTTGCCGACTGCCAGCAGCGCGTCGCAGAGCGCCTGGACAAAGGCGATGAAGGCAAGCCCGATCAGGATGGCGCTCGCCACCGGCATCAGCCGGGTCGGCAACAGGTTCGTGGCATCGAGCGCGTAGTAGATGGCATAGCTGCCGGCCACTGCCGGCACGGTGCCGAGGAGCAGCACGCGCCAGGCAGCAAGCAGCTTGGCTCGGCGGGATGGATCGGTCACCTTGATGTCGCGCCGGCCGAATTTTGGCGCGATGTTGCGCCGGCCGAAATACAGCGCGAACGAGATCCCGAAGGCCGCGCCGAGAACCAGCAGGTTCCACAGGCTGCCGTTGCGCGAGAAGAGATAGAGGATGTCTTCGAGCGCTGATTGAAGCGACTTGAGGTCCCGCGGCAGGTCGGCCCCGATCTTCATCCAGAGATCGGGACTGAACAGCGCGGATGAGCGCTCGAACAGGCCGCGGGTGAAGGCTGCACGGCGCTTGTTGGTGATCTGGTCGACGATCTGGTCGCTTTGGACCAGAAGCGACTTGGCCAGACGCTGTGTCTCGTCGATCTCGGTGACGGCGTGCTCGCGCTCGGCGCGCTCCTTGGCGACGTCCTCTCCCTCCTCCGTGTCCTTCGGCTTCGGCCCGAGTTGGGTCAGGCGCTCGCGCGCAGCCTCGAGCCGCGGCTCAAGGGCGGCGATGATCGTGCGGATCCGATCGGAAACGCTCTCCAGGCCGTCGCGGGCGCGGCTGAGAGCAGCGGGGTCGATGTCGCGGCCGGTGATCGACTTCTCGCGGGAATCGAGGTCGCCCTTGATCTGATCGAGGCGTCCGCGGACCGTCTTGATTCCCTCGGAGACCACCGGCTTCGCAACTGGCTTCGCCGCTGGAGCGGGTGTGGCCGCGGCGCCCTGTGCCGGCTGCGGCTTGTCGCCGCCAGCTTGGGGCGGCGGAGCCGCCTTCTGTTCCTGCGGTTGAGTGGGCGCCGCGCCCTGAGCCAGCGCCCCGGTTAGAGCCGCGAATCCGACACCTGCCAGGATTGCCGAGAGGGCCGCGATGCGCGCGGCGCGAAGGGTCGATCGAACCATCATCGTCCTTGTTCGAGGGCCGCGCCCGTGTCCGTGGCCAAAGTGATGTTCGCGACTGAGATGGAGCAGTTCGCGAAAATCGCACCGGTCGCGGTGTCTTCCGTCGCGGATCAATGGGGCGAAACGGTGCAGCTCGCACCTGAACATGTCGCTTAAGGATCGAATCTGTGCGCGCGACGTCTCGCCAATCCGACCGACCTTCACAACCCTGTCACGTCGATATTAGACTGAGCAGCAATGGACATGGCCCTGTCGTTTCGCTGCCGGGCAGCGACGATCGTCGTGACTCAGTCCGACGCCCCACTGCCCGCGTCTCACCGGCTGCCCCTCCCCGGCAGCCGTCGCCGCCGTTTCCATTCCGTTTTCGCTCCACGCCACCTCGGCGGCACTGTAACGGTCAAGCTTTCGCAGCGCGGAAGAAGAGCTGGGGGTGCCATGTCCGACCGGATCGGAGTATTGGACCAACCCACGGGGTCAGAGCTCGTGAACGCGATCAGAGAGTTGCGTCTATGACGAGTGCCCTCATCTTCGCTTTTGCCCTCCCATCGGCGGCGCGCTCCGAATGGCATTTCGGCGCGGCTGCCGATCATCGGAGGTCGACATGAACGCGCACGTCTCCAACCTGCGCACATTGGTGCTCAATGCCGACATGCAGCCGGTGAGCTGGGCGCCGCTCTCGGTCTGGAACTGGCAGGACGCGCTAGTGGCCGTGCTGCAAGAGCGCGTCATCCAAGTGAAGACCTACGACGACGTCGAGGTCCACTCCGCCAGCGAATCCTTCCAGGTTCCCTCGGTGGTGGCGCTCAAGAGCTACCACCGGCGCAAGAAAGTGGCTTTCACCCGGTACCACCTCTTCCTACGGGACGAGTTCACCTGCCAGTATTGCGGCGAGCGCCTGCCCCCGCAGGAACTGACCTTCGATCATGTCAATCCGCGTTCGAAGGGCGGTGAGTCGGTCTGGACCAACATCGTCGCGAGCTGCAGCGCGGACAACCTGCGCAAGGGCAACCGTTCGCTGGACCAGAGCGGAATGAACCTGCGCCGCAAGCCTTTCGAGCCGTCGCCCTACCAGCTCGACGCTATCGCCCGGCGTCTGCCCAAGGCCAAGAACGAGTTGCACAACACCTGGCTCGACTTCCTGTACTGGGACAGCCCGCTGGAAAGCTGAAGTCTCATCGCGCTTCGATGTGCGATCCGGCACTTGGCGGACAAGCGCGGGCCGCCATGGTCGGCTCCGGAAGCCCAGCGAAAGGTCGCCGGGCGAGGAGACCGTCATGGCCTGGGCCATTCTGTTCGTCGCCGGCCTGTTCGAGGTGGGCTGGGCCGTAGGACTGAAGTACGCGGACGGCTTCACGCGGCTTTGGCCATCGGTCTGGACGCTGGCGAGCATGGTGGTGAGCGTGGTGCTGCTCGCCTACGCGGTGAAATCCCTTCCGATCGGCACCGGATATGCGGTCTGGACCGGGATCGGCACGGTTGGCACGGCGATTCTCGGCATCGTGCTCTTCGCCGAGCCGGTCACCGCCATGCGGGTCGGCTGCATCGCCCTCGTGGTCGCGGGGATCCTCGGCCTGAAGCTCGCCGAGTGAGCGTCAGGGCGGCGGAAGTGCCGTCGCGCCCGAGCGCCAGGCGAGATCGAGGATCAGGCCGCGTGGATAGGTGTCGAGCACCGGCGCAACGGGCAGTCCTGCCGCGTTGAGCAGCCTCGCCGTCCAGTGGTTGCAGACATTCCCGAACCAGAAGCGGCCCGTGCCGGCATAGAACAGGCTCGGCCCGTAGAGGCCGGGGCCCTCCTCGATCGGCTGGCCGTCCTGGAGGCGAAAAGCGGCGTCGAGCCGGGCGAGCAGGCGTGCGAGGCCGGCCGGCGAGACGCGGATCGGCACGATCTCGGCCGCCGGGAAGACATGGCGCAGGTCGTCGGGCAGGCCGACTACCTGCACCACGCCGGCCCTGCCACCCGGGGTGAACAGCGCCTCGGCCGCGAGCCTCCAGTCGACGTCGGAGATCGTCGGCGTCGAGCGATAGAAGCGCGCCTCTCCCCAGCCGAATTCGATCTGGTCGTAGTCGCGGAAGCGGGTGGCGAGGTTCCGGAGCGCCGCAGCGGCGCCCTCGCCCCCCAGCGCCGCGCGGGGCAGCACGATGCCCGAATGCCAGCCATGGCTGACGAGGTGGATTTTTTGGGCGTTAGCTTCGGCGGGGGGGTAGAGGGCGGGATCGCCGGGCTTCGCCGTTAGCAGAGCGGCGATGAGCAGCGCCAGGACGACACTGGCAACGGCAAGGCCGAGACGGCGCAACCACGTCACGCCGGTTTCCCATCGAGCGCCCCTCCTCCCCACGAGGGAGAGGGAAAAAGCCGGCCCCTTACCCCTGATCCGTGAGCCGCGTCAGCGCCTCGCGGATCTTCTCCAGCCGCGCGGCCTCGCTGTCACGTCGTTCACGCTGCTCTTCGACGACCTCTTCCGGTGCGCGGGCGACGAAGTCGGCGTTATTCAGCTTGCCATCGAGCTTCTTGATCTCGCCCTCGGTTTTGCCCGCTTCCTTGCGCAGGCGGTCGACCTCGGCGGCGAGGTCGACGATGCCCTCCAGCGGGAGAGCCGCGACCGAGCCGCGCACGAGGAGCTGAACCGAGTTCTTCGGCGCATCCGTCTCGAATCGGATCTCGGACAGGCGGGCGAGGCGCAGCAGGGTGTCCTGCCAGCGCTGGACGCGCTCGCGCACGGTGCCGTCGACGCCGACGAGAACCAGCGGAATCTGTGCGCCGGCCGGCACGTTGGTCTCGGAGCGGGCCGAGCGGATCTCGGAGATCAGCTCGACCAGGAAGCCGACCTCGGCCTCGGCCTCGGAATTCGCGAGGCCGGAGAGATCGGGCCAGGAGGCGAGCGTCAGCAGGCCGCGATCGACCATGCCCTCGCCCTTGATCGCCCATAGCTCCTCCGTGAGGAACGGCATGAACGGGTGGAGCAGCTTGGCGATCTGATCGATCAGGTAGGCGATCGACTTCTGCGTCTCGTTCTTCAGCGCCGGATCGACGCCCTCGCCCTGCAGTACCGGCTTGGCGAGTTCGAGATACCAGTCACAGAAGATGTTCCAGACGAAGCGGTAGGCCGCGGCCGCCGCATCGTTGAAGCGGTAGGCGTCAAGCGCCGTGGCGACCTCGGAGACCGCGCGGGCGGCCTCGCCCAGCGCCCAGCGGTTGAGGACGGCCTTGGCCGCCTCCGGCTTGAAGTCCGGATCGAGGCGGCAGCCGTTCATCTCGGCGAAGCGCGAGGCGTTCCATAGCTTCGTCGCGAAGTTGCGGTAGCTCTCGACCTGGTTCGGGCCGAGCTTGATGTCGCGCCCCGGGGCGGCGAGCGCGGCCAGGGTGAAGCGCAGGGCGTCGGCGCCGTATTGCTCGATCAAGCCGAGCGGATCGACGACGTTGCCCTTCGATTTCGACATCTTGGCGCCGGTGGCGTCGCGGACCAGGGCGTGTAGGTAGACGGTCGAGAACGGTGCCTTGTCGGTGAGGTGGAGGCCCATCATGATCATGCGGGCGACCCAGAAGAACAGGATGTCCTTGCCGGTCACCAGCGTGTTGGTGGGGTAGTAGCGGGCGAGTTCCGGCGTCGCCTCGGGCCAGCCGAGGGTCGAGAACGGCCAGAGCGCCGAGGAGAACCAGGTGTCGAGGACGTCCTCGTCGCGCCGCAGGGTGACGGGGCCGCCGCGGGCCGACGCGGCTTTGGCCTGCGCCTCCTGCTCGTTCAGTGCGACGTAGATGCCGCCGTCCTCGTCGAACCAGGCCGGGATCTGGTGGCCCCACCAGAGCTGGCGCGAGATGCACCAGGGCTCGATGTTGGTGAGCCACTGGAAGAAGACCTTCTCGTTGTTCTCGGGGACGAAGCGGGTCTCACCGTCGCGCACCGCCTGGAGGGCGCGCTCGGCGAGCGGTTTCACGTTCACGTACCACTGGTCGGTGAGGTAGGGCTCGATGACCACGCCCGAACGGTCGCCATGCGGCACGGCGTGGACGTTGGGCTCGATCTTGAGGAGGAGGCCCTTCTCCTCCATCAGCGCGACGACGCGCTTGCGGGCGACGGCCCGGTCGAGGCCGTGGAGTTCCAGCGCCTCCGGCTCAGGATCGGCATCCTGCAGGAAGGCCTCGTTGCCGGCCAGCAGCATCTGCCCCTCTTCGTCGAGCACGTTGATGGCGCGCAGGCCGTGGCGCCGGCCGACCTCGAAGTCGTTGAAATCGTGGGCCGGGGTGATCTTCACTGCGCCGGTGCCCTTCTCCGGGTCGGAATAAGTGTCGGCGACGATCGGGATCGCGCGTCGCACCAGCGGCAAGAGCACCTTCTTGCCGATCAGGCCCGTGTAGCGCTTGTCGTCCGGGTGAACCGCGACGGCGGTGTCGCCGAGCATGGTCTCGGGGCGCGTGGTGGCGACCGTGATGGTCTCGCCGGTGAGGCCGTCGGCCTCGTCGACGACCGGGTAGTCGAAGTACCAGAGGTTGCCCTTGGTCTCGACCTGCAGGACTTCGAGGTCCGAGATCGCGGTCTGAAACTTCGGGTCCCAGTTCACGAGGCGCTTGTCGCGGTAGATCAGGCCCTGCGCATGCAGGTCGACGAAGGTCTTCAAAACGGCCTCTGAGAGGCCCTCGTCCATGGTGAAGCGCTCGCGCGACCAGTCGCAGGAGGCGCCGAGTCGCTTCAGCTGCCCAACGATGGCGCCGCCCGACTCTTCCTTCCAGGCCCAGACCTTCTCGAGGAAGGCCTCGCGGCCGAGCTCGCGCCGGCCGGGCTGCTGCCGCTCCATGAGCTGGCGCTCGACCACCATCTGCGTGGCGATGCCGGCATGGTCGGTGCCCGGCTGCCAGAGCACGTCGCGCCCGCGCATCCGCTCGAACCGGCAGAGGATGTCCTGCAGCGTGTTGTTGAGGGCATGGCCGATATGCAGCGAGCCCGTCACGTTCGGCGGCGGAATGACGATGCAGTAGGGCTCGGCGCCCGCGCGCTCGGGCCGGCCGGCACGGAACGCGCCCTCGGTTTCCCAGGCTGCGCCGACGCGCGCCTCGACGGCGGCGGGATCGAAGGTTTTGTCCATCATGGGGCGGTCGGGCCGTTGGTGCGGGCGGTCTTCTCAGGAAGACGCCGCTTTCAACCCTTCGCCGCCCCTGCGTCAACCGCGGGATCGCGCGATAGCCGGCCGAGACTACCGGCCTCTTGCAACCCGCTCGATCTCGGCGCGGACCAGGCGCTCGACCATGTTCGGCAGGTTCTCGTCGAGCCACGCTTTCAGCATCGGCTTGAGCATGTCCTTGACGAGGTCTTCGAGCGTGCGGGTGTTATTGGTCAATACGGTGTGGGCGAGCATTGTGAAATGCTGGCCGATGGCGTCATCCGTGTCCTTCGAGACGAGGCGCTCCACGACCTCTTCCTCGACCGCGGCTTGAAGACGCTGCGGCGCCTTCTCCGCAGCGGGGGGCGGTTGCGGCGGGGCGACCGGCTCGGGCTCGGTCATCGCAAAATCCACCTCGTCGAAGCCGAAATCGACCTCAGGTGGCTCGAAGGCGACGGGCTCGGGTCGGCGTACCGGCTTGGCGACTTGCGCGAGGTCGAGAACGTCGTCTGCGCGAGGCTTTGCGGCCGGCGATGGCGCTGGCTCCGGCTCTGCTTCGTTGCCGTTATCGTCCGCGATGATGCGTCGGATGGAGGCGAGGATCTCCTCCATGGAGGGCTCGCCCGCGGCGGGCTCCTTCATCTCCGGGAAACGGGGGCTTGCAGCACTCATCCTGACGACTACTCACGCGAGGGGTGCAGAAGAGAATCGGAGAAGATGGTTAACAATTCACTCGACGTTGACCAGGAAGCCGCCTGATCGCGCTGCGAGAGACGGGGAATCGCATCCCCGTCCCGGATCGAGGTCAGCGCCCGTCAGGCGTCGATACCCCGTACCAGAGGTCCTTGATCTGGTCGTAGTGTTCCTTGGCACTGTAGGGCGTGACCGGGAGCGAAGTGAAGCGCACGGTGAGCCGGCCGATGGATTGCACCACATCGTAGGAATAAACGACGCGGTCACGCTGAGCGAGGATCAGGTTCACGCGCGAACTCAGGAGTTCCTGCTGCGCGTTGAGGACGTCGAGGGTCGTGCGTTGGCCGACACGGGCCTCCTCACGCACGCCGTTCAGGGCAACCTCGTTGGCCTGGACTTGCGCTTGCGAGGCCAGAACCTGTGCCTTCGCGGCTTCGAGTCGGCCCCATGCCTGCACGATCACGGAGCGCACGCTATCGCGGTCGCGCTCGGCGATCAGTCGGGCCTGGCCGACCAACTCCTTGGCCTGACGGATCTGCGAGTACTCGGAGCCGCCCTGGTAGATCGGGATCGACAGGCGTCCGACGATCGAGGCAGCGGCGAAATTGTCGCCGGGAAATTGCGAGTCGTAGCGCTGCTGCACCTGCCCCTGGATGGCAGCGGTAGGCGACAGCATGCTCTCGGCGACCTTCACCTGCAACTCGGCCGCATCGACCGCGTGCAAAGAGGCCAGGATTTGCGGGTGCTCGTGCAGGCCGATCTCGATGCTCTCTTCGAGACTTTTCGGCACGAACCGATCGAACGGACGGCCCGGCGCGAGCTGGCGCGGCTCCACACCAATGTTCTGACGATACTGGGCGATCGCCGAGCGCAGCTGCGACTCGGCTCCGCTCACGCTTGAGCGGGCACCTGCCAGGCGGGCCTCGGCCTGTGCGACGTCGGTGCGCGTGACCTCGCCCACGTTGAAGCGGTCGCGGGTCTGCCGAAGCTGCTCTTCGAGCACTTCGACGTTGTTGCGCTGCAGCTCCAGGTTCGCCGTGCCGCTCAGGACGTACATGTAGGCCTGGGCTGCGTTGAACAGCGTCGTCATTTCCGTGAGGCGGATCGCCTCGCGGTTCGACAACACGTTCGACTCGGCCTGACGGGTCTGGCTGTCGGTCCGAAAGCCATTGAACAGGGTTTGGTTGATGGTGATGCCCGCGCCGCCGGGCCTTGTCACCTGGTTGAGCTGCTGGCTGGAGACTCGGCCCTGTGTCTGGGTCAGGCCGATATCCGCATCGATGGATACGGTCGGCCGATAGCCGGCCTGCGCCTGGTTCACGGTCTCGTCGACCGAACGCAGCCGGGCGCGCTCCGAGTTCAGAGCGGGGTTCGCGGCATAGGCCCGCGAAAGCGCGCTTTCTAGGGTTTCGGCTCCAGCCGGCCCGACGGTTACGAGCGCCAAAACGGCAGCGCTCGACAACCGACGCGCCCACCGCGCCGCAGGTGTCCGTACACTCACGCTCATCAGCCCTTGCGGTTTCTGAATGAACCGGCGGTCGCGATTGAGATTGCGACCTTCCACACGCCTGAAAGCGCGTTGCCGGCTTGCCCGCCTCAGTGCGAGCTTAGCCGATCGGGAACGCTGCGGGCCATATTGTGCAGGCGCGCTATCACCGATTGCTTAACGGTGGCGCATAAAGGCGACACTCGCTTAACCTGTGATGCAATCGCCCGTCAGAATGCGAAGCCGTGGGCCGCGGCAAAGTCCGGCAGTACCGGTAGGTTAGCGTCGAAGAGCGGGCGCGCGCCGAAGGCGTCGCCGGCTCGAACGAAGAGCGTGACCTTGGCGCCACGGTCCGGGCCGAGCACGCAGACCAAGCGTCCATCGTCCCGCAACTGGTCGAGCAGGGTTTGCGGCCGGGTCTCGACCCGCCCCTGGACCAGGATCGCATCGTAGGGACCTTGCGCTGCAACGCCCTCACCGAGCGGTCCGGCGATCACCTCGGCCGTTTGCCCGAGCCGCTCACGTGCCACCTGTGCCAAATCAGGGTCAGATTCGAGGGCCACCGCCCGCGCTTTCAACTCGGCGAGAAGCGCAGTTCCGTAGCCATAGCCTGCTGCCACGTCGAGCGCGCGCGCGCCCGGCCGGATCTTGAGCGCCTGGATCATGCGGGCGAGCACCATCGGCGCCGGCATGAAACGCGCGATCTCGCTGCCGCTGGAGAGCCGCAAGGTGCGGTCGATATAGGCGAAGTCCTCTGCCCCAGACTGCACGAAGCGCTCGCGGGGAACGGTGGCGAAGGCATCGAGCACCGGGATGTCGTTCACGTCGAACGTGCGCAACTGGCAATCGACCATGAGCTGTCGAGCCTGAGCGAAATCGAGCATGGAGGCTGCGACCCTTTTGGAAGGATCCGGTGCAGGCCTCGGGCGACCCCCGTGGTCGCTCGCCGCTCCGGCGCGCCGGGTTGTCGTGGATCGGTTCCAAAAAGGCAAGATTTCCGCGCGGCCTGAAGGCATCGGAACGGCGCAGGCTGCCGAGGCGGCACACTGCTATTCGGCGCCGCGAAATTCGGTCGCAACAAGGAAAAGGATGGAGTGTCGCGCGATGCTCGCGATATCGGCCCGTCGGGCCTCGATCGGTGCAATCGCCGAAAAAGATGGAGGCCTCGCCCGGAATCGAACCGGGGTGCAAGGATTTGCAGTCCTCTGCGTAACCACTCCGCCACGAGGCCGTCACGATGGCAGCGTCGGGATGCAACCATCATCTCCGACCGGGCGGCCGATCGGGGAGGACGGGTCTCTAGCAGAGCCGTAGGCCGATCGGCAACGGGGATTCCCGAACCATGGCGAATGGATTCTCTCCAGCCTCGGCTCAGCTCTGAGCCTGATCGCCATGCCAACAAGGTCTCTTGCGATCGTGGCACCGGAGCCACTTGCTTTGTTCGTCGGCGATGGGCTAAGGACCGCGCCGTGATCGCGACAGCGGCACCGGTGATCCCCGATAGCTCAGTTGGTAGAGCAGGCGACTGTTAATCGCCTTGTCGCAGGTTCGAGTCCTGCTCGGGGAGCCAATTTCCCATACATTTTGTTTTCGGCGGTTTTCTTGCGCAGTGCATGACAACAATCGTGCGGCGCTGCTGTTGGCCGTGCGCGGCCGAGGGGGTGTTCATCTCGCAACCGTGGGGGGCGTCGAACATTCGCCGTAAAAATTGTCGCAGATCCGTGCCCGGAAAGACCGAGATTCGCGCTCGGTTTGGGTGAGGTTGACGACATGAAGACGACGATCGCGACGGTTTTGATCGTGGGAAGCCTGACTGGCCTCGCGCCTGCAGCACAGGCCCGAGACGGCATCAGCGCGGGCGGCGCAGCCGCCCTCGGCGTGCTTGGTGGCCTCGCGGTCGGTGGTGCGATCGCTTCGTCGAACAACGACTATTACCCGGGCCGCCCGGTCTATCGCGCGCCTCGACCGGTCTACGTCGAGGAAGATGTCGGTCCCGTGTGCCATTTCGAACGCCGCCGCTATATCGACGCCTATGGTGACGTTCTCTTTCGGCGAGTTCGTGTCTGCGAATAAGTCCGCGCGAGAATGAGAATGCCCGGCCAGCATTGCCTGAGCCGAGCTTTTTTATGCGCCTTCGCCGATTAGGCGCGGCACGATGCAGATCGGTTCTGAGGGCGCTGGTAGAGCAGCGGCAAACAGCTCGAAGTTTTCCAAGCATAGAAGTCGGTACGCAGGCTCCGAACCGAATTTTGGGATCAATGCGGCGCGAACGGCCCGGGATTGGGCCCTGGAACTGGCTGAGGTTCGCGCTTCCCACGGTCGTCAGACTGCGGTTTCTGGCCGTCGACCGGACGGCTGGCGGCATCACCCTGCCCCGGGCGCTCCCTGTCCGGCTCGCTGCGCCCGACCTTTTCGTCATGCTCCTCAATTAGCTCTTCGGCAGTATCCCGGTCGCGCTCGCGATCCATCGCTCATCTCCTCGTTTACGAGTGACGAACTTTCGAACGGGCGTTCGGTTTCCCGCGTCGGCCAGCGAGCCCGGTCGAGCCTCGGGTTGCGCGCGCCCGGCTCTCTTCGCACCGTCCGCGTGGCGAGGCGCAGGGCGGCCTCGGTATGAGATTCCTGTCTTCTGCCCATTCGGCCGCTGTGGAGCCGAGGAAGGGTGTCGCTCGACCGAGCGTTCCTCATCGACGAACGCAGGAGGTCGGGCGACTTCTGATGGAAATGAATTTTCTAAGCGAAGGCGTCCGACTGAGGCCGGTTTGATCCAAGTGACAATCTGAGGCGCTGGACTGGAGCGGATGTGCAGACGCTGGCGACCGTTCAGGCTGGGATCGGCCGGGGCTTCCCGTCGTCGTCGATCGCTACGAACACGAAGGTTGCTGCGGTCACCTTTTCGCGGACCTGCGTGCGGAAGCGGCGGGCCCAGGCCTCGACCTCGATCGTCATGGAGGTGCGGCCGACGCGGCCGATGCGCGTATAGACGCAGAGAACATCGCCAACATGAACCGGGCGGATGAAAGTCATGGCATCGAGGGCGACCGTGACCACCCTGCCCTGCGCGCGGTCGACACCGGCGATGCCGCCGGCCTGGTCCATCTGCGAGAGGACCCATCCGCCGAAGATGTCGCCGTTGGCGTTGGTGTCGGCGGGCATCGCGATGGTGCGGACAGTAAGCTCGCCCTTCGGCTCGCCTTCGGCAACCGCCTCATCCATCTGCGCTTTCTCCCGCTTCGACTGCGCGTCCTTTATGCTCTGCGCAATCGATCGGGTCCAGTTGGAGCAGCTGCTAGAAGAAGCGCTCCTTGATCACAATGGTGTCGCCCGGTCGCACCGGATAACTCATCGGAACGATGCCGTTGACGAGGCCCCCCGGCCCTTCGCGCGTCAGCACGGCGTAGTCGCGCGCGGCGCGTGCGCCGAAGCCGGCGGCGATGGCCACAGCCGTCTCGACCGTCATGCCATTCACGTACTGGTACTGGCCCGAGGTCGTGACCTCGCCAAGGATGTAGAACGGCCGGTAGGCGTCGATCTCGACGGTGACATGCGGCTCGCGCAGGAACCCGTTCGAGAGCTTGCTCTCGATGAGTCGCGCGGCCTGCGCCGTGGTCTGGCCGCCGACCTGGACGGTGCCGACCAGCGGCAGCGCCACTCGGCCTCCGCCATCGACGGCGTAGATGTTCGAGAGGTTGTCCTGGCCAAATACGATGATGCGCAGCTTGTCGCCTGCCGACAGCGTGTAGCGCGCGGCGATGGAGCCGGTGCCGGTCGCGTCGAGTTCGCTGGTGCGGAAGTCCGGGCGCAAGCAGCCGCCGAGTGCCAGCGTCGACGCGAGAGCCAGGATCAGTGCTCGCCGGTTCATACGAATACGCCGTCGTTACGAAATGACTGATCCGGGTCTACGGCGATATGGTTAATGAAAGCTGACGTCCTGCATTCAGACACAGTCGCAATCAACGAGCTTAACTGTCAGTAAACCATGCCGGGTCTTATTGGTTAAGAGGGCCTTCGGGTCCCTGAAGTCTTGCCTTGCGTAAAGACGGTTGCCATGCCTCGCCGTTCATCGACTACCGATCCCTCGCCGCATCTGTCCTACCCGCCCTCGGCGCGGGATGGGCTGACGCTGTCGCAGGTCGCTCCGATCCTGCGGCGGTCCTGGGCCTGGATCCTCGTCCCGACCCTGCTGGTGGCGGCCGGCGCGGGTGTCTTCGTGCAGGTGGTCCCGCCCCGCTACACGGCGGAGTCGAAGATCCTGCTGGAGACCCGCGACCCGTCCTTTGCCCGCACCGCGACGGAGCGCGGCGATCAGGCGCAGCCGATCGACGAGCAGGCGGTGGCGAGCCAGGTCCAGGTGGTGATGTCGCGAGACCTCGCCCGTGAGGCGGTGCGCCGGCTCGACCTCGTCGGCAACCCCGAATTCGATCCGACCGCCGGCGAGCCCGGCCTGATCCGGCGTCTCCTGATGCTGGCAGGCCTGCGGAAGCCATCCCTCGACGCCAAGCCCGAGGACCGCGTCCTCGATACCTATTTCGACCGGCTCCTGGTCTATCCGGCCGGTAAGTCGCGAATCCTGCAGGTCGAGTTCAAGTCGGGCGATCCAGAGCTCGCCGCCAAGGCTGCCAACACGATCTCGGAGCTGTACATCGCTTCGCTGGAGGCCGCGAAAGTCGACACGGCCCGCTACGCGTCGACCTGGCTCGGCAGCAACATCGATACCCTGCGCGCTCGCGTTGCCGACGCCGAGGCGAAGGTCGAAGCCTACCGTGCCAAAAACGGCTTGATCAGCTCGGTCAACACCTCCGGCACCTCGCTCGGCGGTCAGCAGCTCGGCGAACTGTCGAGCCAGCTCTCGCAGGCCCGCACGATCAAGGCCGATCTCACGGGCCGCGTGAAGCTGCTCAAGGAGATGATCAAGGAAGGCCGCGCTTTCGAGATACCCGACGTCGCCAACAACGAACTGATCCGCCGCACGGTCGAAAGCCGGATGACGCTGCGCGCGCAGCTCGCCCTCGAATCGCGCACGCTGCTGCCGGCACATCCGCGCATCAAGGAGTTGACCGCGCAGGTCGAGGATCTCGACGCGCAGATCAAGGCCGCCGCCGAGCGCATCGTGCGCACGCTGGAGAACGACGCCAAGATCGCCAGTGCCCGCGTCGACAGCCTTCAGGCGACCGTGCAGGGCCAGAGCGACGTCGTCGCCAAAGGCAATTCCAGCGAGATCCAGCTTCGTGCCCTGGAGCGCGAGGCCAAGGTTCAGCGCGAGCAGCTTGAATCCTACCTCTCCCGCTACCGCGAGGCAGCCGCGCGCGACGCCGAGAGCGCGACGCCCGCCGATGCGCGCATCGTTTCGCGTGCGATGGTGCCGGAGCTGCCCTCCTTCCCGAAGAAGATCCCGATCGTCGGCTTCGCCACGATGCTGACGCTCATGCTCGCCGTCGCCGCCGTGCTCGGCCGCCACCTGCTCGCGACGCCGGAGGACGATCTCGACCGGCGCGCCACCCGTAGCGGATCGGGCCGCGACCCGTCCGGCACGATAGAGCCGGCTGCTGACCGCAGCGACTATCCCGAGCCGATGCCGCCGACCCGGCGCCGTCAGTCGCCCCGCATCGTTCCCGCCTATGGCAGCTTTGAGGCGCCTGTCACTGTCCACGCCGCCTTCCCTCGCCTCGTGGCAGAAGCGCGCGCCACGCCGTCCGTCGAGACGCCGGAGCAGGCTCGGCCGGCCGCGGCACAGGACGACCGCTACGCCCTGCAGATCCTGATCGATCGGCTCGGTACGACGACCGCTCAGGGTGGACGCTGCGTTCTCGTCGTCGAGACGACCGAGCCTGCCACCGCAACGGACGGCCTCGCCTGCGGTCTCGCTCGCGCTCTGGCCCCTCGCGCCACGACCCTGCTCGTGGATGTCGCTGGCGAGCCGGCCGGCCGCGGACATCCGGGCCTGACCGACCTCGTCGTTGGGGGGGCAGCCTTCCTCGACGTGATCCACCGTGCTGCTGGCTCGCGTCACCACGCGATCCGCACGGGCCTTGCCGACCGGTCGGTGCTGCTCGACGAGCCGCACGGCCTCGCCATCGGCCTCAACGCGATGGCACAGGCCTATGACTGGGTGATCTGCCGGCTGGTCGCGACGACGACCAATCCGGCCGACGACATGATGTCCGCTCTATCCGCCTGCATGGACTCGGTGGTGATCGCCTCCGACGCTGAGCCGGACGATGCTGGTCTCGTTGCCCTCTACGGCCTCGCTACCGAGGCCGGCGCGGGACAGGTGCTCGTGGCCCGCGATCCCCATGCTGAGGCGGCCGAGCCGCAGATGGCGCTCCGCCTGTCGGCCTGAAGGCGCTACGAGCGGCGCAGTTTGCGCAGGCGGCTTACCGCCTGCCACAGCTGTGGCGAGCGCTTGATGCGGCGCTTGAGCCGCGAGGCCGCGTTCGCCGCCAGCACGAACAGCTGACCACGCAGGGTCACCGGGATCAGCACTTCGACAAGTTCGATGGTTTCGTCGCAGATGCTCGACTTGTAGCGCGCTTCGCCGACACCGAGATCGAAGGCACGGCGCCCGGCGCTCGTCTGCTGGCCGATCAGGTGGTGCAGCAGGAGGTCGCCGGGGCTGAAGCGGCCGATCTCGGGATCGGGGTCGAACGAGGTCCACATCCCGCTGAAGCGGTCGTCGTTCACGGCGCCCCCGAAGGTCGCGAGCACCCGCCTGTCGTTTCTCGCGATCAGCGCATGCAGCTCGATCGCAGGGCGGCCCTCGCAGGGAGCGGTCGCACCTGCGATGAAGCGTCTCACGTCGTCGTCGGTGTAGGGGTTGGCGATACCCATGGCGGCGAAGCGCGTGCGCTTCTGTTCGTAGAAAGCCTCGAGGATCGCGGCGATGCTCTCGGGCGTCGTCGCCTGTACGTAGTCCACGGGGCCGAGTGCCTCGACGAGCTTGCGCTCCTTGGCGCGCAGCTTCTTGCGGGCGTCGCCGCTGAAGGAGCGCTTCACCGTTGCTTCGGCATCGGGGCCGAGCATAAGGCCGTAGGCGTCGCTGGCGCAGGGTGTGCCCCTGGCACTGAGCGGGTTGGCAGAGCCGTCCCAGAAGCGCGGCTGATGATCGAGGGCGTAGGCATCGATGCCCGCCGCCTGCCCGGCCCGCACGAGCGCAGCCTCCACCTCCTCCGCGGACAGTCCGGCGGCCTGATGCGAGGCAAAGAGAGGCATGTGGTAATTGGCGTGCTTGGCGCCGACAACGCGTGCCACCGTGAACCCGCGCATCCGTGCAATCAAAAGCGCCATCAGTGCAGCGGGCCGGCCAGCAGCGTCCCGCAGAACCAGGATGCGCAGGCGATCCTGCGCCTCAAGGCCCGCTACAAAGGCGGCGACCCAGTCGAAGCGCTGATACGGCGTCGCGAGGGCCTCTGGCGCCGTTTCCATGCTGCGCCAGAGCGCCTCGACACTCGCGAGGTCGGTGAAGAGCTCAGCCGTCAGGCCGTCGCGCAAGCTGTCACGGATCATGCCCGCACCCGTCAGGTCCTGTGCCAGACTCGTCATCGACCCGTCCTTGCCGGCCATTCGTCGTCCCCGGTCCAGTCGAGATAGCCCGCGAGAGCTGAACTCGGGATTGAAGGAGCCGGAACCGCCGGTGGCCGTCACCGGCGATCTCGCCGGATGGGTAACGAAAGCTTGTTCACTCACTCGCTACAGTCGCTGGCCGGGTTTCGTTCCGCAGGGCTTACGATGCTGTCGTCGCGCAATCGTCACCGGCTGTTCAGGGCCGGCTTCTCGGCCGTGTCGCTTGCCGGTGCGGACCGCTGGCTGGCACCGGCCACGCGCGGACGCGGACTGATCCTGACCTTCCACCACGTCCGCCCGGCGGCGCCGGCAGCATATGCGCCGAACAGTCTGCTCGCGATCACGCCGGACTTTCTCGATCGCACACTCACCCTGCTGCGGGCACGCGGTTTCGAACTGATCGGGCTCGACGCAGTCCCGGAGCGTTTGAGTGGGCGGGCCACCCAGGCACCCTTCGCTGTCCTGACCTTCGACGACGGCTATCGCGACAACCTGCAATTCGCTGCGCCCATTCTGGCGCGGCATGGCGCGCCTTGGACGCTGTTCGTCGCGAGCGATTTCGCGGAGGGGCGCGGACGCCTCTGGTGGATTGAACTCGAGCGGGCGATCGCCGCGCTCGACCGCGTCGCTCTGAGCCCTGAGCAGACGGGTGGGCTCGCCCTCGACCTGCTGGCTGGCGATGCGGCGCAGAAGTCGGCGGCCTTCGACGCCGTCTA
Organism: Methylobacterium sp. C25; assembly: GCF_021352225.1. Classification (GTDB taxonomy): domain Bacteria; phylum Pseudomonadota; class Alphaproteobacteria; order Rhizobiales; family Beijerinckiaceae; genus Methylobacterium. The sequence goes on from NZ_JAAUVI010000002.1 coordinate 184,291, forward strand.
CCGCGCCTTGCGGTCGGCTCCGGAAGAGCGCCTGCTCGCGACGATCGCAGCGCTCTGCGAGCGCGCCGGCTTTGCACCCGGAAAGGTCGCCGAAGAGCTATGCCTGTCGTGGGACGAATTGCGCGCCCTTGCCGCTAATCCCGCTGTGACGATCGGTGCACATACGGTGAGCCATCCGATGCTTGCCAAGCACGATGAAACCTTCGCGCGGCGCGAGGTCGCCGAGAGCCGCGCACGGATCGCGGCCAGTCTCGGCCGCGACATCCGGCACCTTTCCTTCCCGGTTGGCGATCCGACCTCGGCGGGCCCTCGCGAATTCGCGATCGCACGAGAACTCGGTTTCGCGACCGCGGTGACGACGCGCCCCGGTCACCTCTTCGCCGATCATGCCGGGCATCTGCATGCTCTGCCGCGTGTCTCGATTAATGGGCTGCATCAGACCGATGCGGCGCTGGCGAGCCTGATCTCGGGCGTTCCGTTCTTGGTCTGGAATCGCGGCCGGCGGATCAATGTCGGCTGATGCGAGAGTCAGCCGCCGGAACCATCGTCACGTTCAGTTCTCCTGTAGGCTCTCGCGCAAACGCGAGACCTGGGGCTTCAGGGCTTTGCAGGTCAGATTCCGCTCGAATGTCTCGACCGCCGTCAGGTTCGGTGCCGATCTGAGGCGGGTGAGCGCCTTGGCCTCGTCCTCGCAACTCGGCGCGGAGCGATCGCTTCCCAGTGACACGGCAACGGCTGGAGTGCTCGTGGTGGGCTTCGTCGAGGGGGCGGCGAGTGACGCCTTGGCGCCGTCGGACGAGCCGGTGCTTTCGAGAAGCCGTGTGACCTGCGGCCGAAGTGCTTCGCATGTCAGGTCGCGCGCGAAGGCGGCGATTTCCTCCGCCACCTGCCGATCCCGCAGCATGGCGAGGGTTTCACGGTCGCGCTCGCAAGCGCTCCGCGGTACGACCTGAGCCACTTCTGGTTTGACCTCGACGGGGTCGTGCCGCCGCGCTTCCACCTTGACTGCTGGCGCCGGCTCTACGCCGGGGCGCTTGGGTGTCACCTTGGGGAGGTCGGCACGCGTCGCCACCGCTGGAGCCGGATCGTCCGGCAACTTCTGAAGCTGCGCGCGTGCGAGATCGGCCAGAAAGCCCGTGGGATGCGCTCGCAGGAAGTAATTCCAGGCATCCCGCGTTCCTATCCGATCCGCGAGCATGTAGTCGCGCGAACCGTCCGCGCTCGGATCTGTCTGCAAGACCGCTGGAGCCGGCTTTTCCGGAACGAGGCTAACCGTCGAGCCGCCGAGCGAACCGTAGACGAAAGGCTCCTGCTTGCCGCCCGTATCGCGCACGACGTCGTCGCGGACGCGGCCGAGGGCGACGCGGATGTCGAGGCCCGGTGTTGTCAGATGCTTGAGCAGCGCCGTGGTAAAGGGCGAATGATCCGTCTGGCCGTCATCTGCCACTGAGCCCGCTCGGGCGGCATAGGCGACGAGCGTATCGCTTGCGGCAGGCTCGACCTTGCCGAGACCCGCAGTAATCCCGCGCAAACTCACCGTCCGCTGCATCTGCGGGATGAAGGGGTTGTCGCGGCAAGCATCCAGGATGATGAGCCGCAGACGCCGCGCCGGCTCGACGGCGCGGATGATCCTCTCCAGCAAAACGCCTTCGTCTTCGGCGTCGAAATCCGTCTTGAGCCGCGCATCGACGGGGATGATGTAGTTGGCGCCGTTCACCTCGATCCCGTGCCCGGCGAAGAACACGACGGCGATTTCGGAATCCTTGGCAGTCCCGAGGAATGCGCGAATGGCGCGCTTTAGTTCCAGGCTTTCGAGGTCTTGCTTGAGCTCCACCTTCGTGAAGCCGGCCTTCTTAAACATTTCCGCGACGGACGAGGCGTCGCGCACCGGATTGGAGAGAACCGGCGCGTTGCGATAGGCCGAGTTGCCAATCACCAGCGCCACTCGTCGCTCGGACGCCTGCGCCTCCAGACCGGCCGGGGACAAAATGGAGCAGGCCAGCGCCAGCACGCGCAAGAGCCAGCCAGTCGTCGATTGGGCGCGCGAAGCCGGTCGCGAGGCTGCTCGTTCGTCGATCATCGCCGGCGCTTATGACGTTTGCGCCGCGGTGCCTGTCCGGATGCCGTGACGTTGACCGTGATCGGCTTCGAGACGACCGGTGGATCGTGCGCGACGTGGTTCTCGTCGGCCAGGACGAGCTGCAGCCTGTGCTGGCCGAGCGGCAACGAAACCTTCGCCTCGGTCTGCCCCGCGCCAAAATGGAGATGATTGGCATCGTTGGGAATCGGACGATCGAGCGGTGGCAGATCCGTATCGATGAGGAGGTGATGATGGCCGGTATTCGCCTTCGCGAAGCCTGCCGGTGCGACGCCCATGTTCTCGAGGCCGAACCGAATCAGCGGCGTGCGCGAGACGTAGCCGCCGTCGCGCGGGCTGACGATGTAGACCTTGGCGTCCTTCGGCGAGGGATGCCGGGCGCCCTTCTGCGCCGTCGTGGGTTCAGAGGCCGCGGCCTCCTTCACGATGACCTTGATGCGCTCCGACATCACGGGCGGTGAGTGCGGGATGTGCTTGTGGTCGGCCAGCAGGAGTTGAAGCGTGTGTTCGCCTGGCGGCAGGTCGAGCGTCGCCTCAGTCTGGCCAGCGCCGAAATGCAAGTGGTTCAGATCGTTCGGGATCGGCTCGTTCAGCTTTGGCAGGTCTGTGTCGATGAGCAGATGGTGATGGCCCGAATTGTCCTTCTGCAGGCCGGCCGCCGTCACGCCCATCCCGCGAAGGCCGAAATGCACCACGCTCGAGGGCGGAATGGTTGCGCCGTTCTTGAGGTCGATGAAGTACACCGCCGCGCCGGGCGGTGACGCACTCGGACCGGCCGGCTGTCCACCTTGGGCCAACACCGCGCCGGACTGCACAACTAGTACAACCGCGAGCCAAAAGGTTTGCCGCATCGCTATTCGGTGCACAGCATGGTTCCCGGCGGTCACGACTGAGGGATACAGTCTCCGCAAGACTTTCGTCCCGACGGAACACAATGGCAAGCCGTCACCTATGCAGACCTCACGAATCCTGTCACTTTCCGTGGAGGGTTGTCGGGCGCGCGTCGAGGATCTGCGGAAGACATGCGGAAGAGGTTGGCGACGGGACTGGCGTTGCTCCTGCTGCTGGTAATCTCGGCGACGGTTCACGTCCGTGCCCAGCAGCCGCCATCAGCCGATTCGGGTTCTCGCATCGCCTTGCTGCTCGGCAATGACCTCCAGGGGATCGGCGCTCAACTCGGTCGGCTCGGCTTCGCCACAACCATGATCGAGAATGCCGACAAGCGGCGCATGGCCGAGGCAGTGCGCAGCTTCGTCGCGAAGGCCCGCAACGGCTCGACGACCCTGTTCCTGTTCCGCGGCGCGATGTTGAGGCTGGGCCAGTCGAATATTTTGTTGCCCTCCGACGCACGGGGCGGCTCGGAGGAAGCGGCGCGGTCCGCCGGGATCGACCTGAACGCGATCGAGAGCGATCTCTCCCGCCGGGGCGCGTCGATCAAGATCATCATCGTCGACGCCCCGCGCAGCGGAGCCGTGGTGGAAGCCTTCGGGCTTCCGCACGGGCCGCCCGCAGCGCTGGAACTGCACGAGGGAACGCTCGCGATCGTTAACGCGAGCACGGACTCGCAGAAGGGCTCGCAGGGTGCGGCCGGCGACGCTGCCGATCCCTTCCTGCCGGAGCTTCAGCGTCAGACGGCCATCGCCAACGTGACACTCGAGCAGGCCTTCGCCAAGACGCGAAACGCCGTCGCCAAGGCCACGGCAGGCCGGCAGGTTCCCTTGGTGTCGTCCTCCCTCTTGAGTGACTTCTACATCACCGCGAACGTGCCGGCGGCCGCGCCGTCATCGAGCGGCGCTGCCACAGATGCCGACGCGACGGCGAAGGCGGCCGCCCCGCAGGCAGGCGAGACCTTCCGGGATTGCGACACTTGCCCTGAACTTGTGGTCGTTCCCTCCGGCGAATTTGCGATGGGCTCGACCGACAGCGAATTCGAGAAGCCGCAACACCGCGTGACGCTGGCGAAGCCCTTTGCCGTCGGCCGCTACGAGGTCACCTTCGCACAATGGGATGCCTGTGCTGCTGCCAAGGCCTGTCGCGCGGACATCGACGACCATGGCTTCGGGCGCGCCGATCGGCCGGTCATCGACGTGAGCTGGGACGAGGCACAGGTCTTCGTGAAATGGCTGTCGTCACAGACGAAACAGGCTTATCGGCTGCCGAGCGAAGCCGAGTGGGAATACGCTGCGCGCGCCGGGTCGCGTTCGGTTTTTCCCTGGGGAGCGGCCGCCGGCAACGCCAAAGCCAATTGCGACGACTGCTCCAGCAATCCCTCACGGACGACATTGCCGGTCGGCAGTTTCCGGCCGAATGCCTTCGGGCTGTTCGACACGGCCGGTAACGCGGCCGAATGGGTCGACGATTGCTGGAACGGCTCCTATCGGAGCGCCCCGTCGGACGGCTCGTCCTGGCGCACCGGGCAGTGCCAGATGCGGGTGCTTCGCGGCGGGGCATTTGCCAACAAGGCCAATGCGGCGCGCTCGTCCGCAAGGTTCCGCTACGATCGCGATGTCCGCTACTACACCAACGGGTTCCGCGTCGCCCGCGACCTATAGACGTGCCCGCTCAATGACGGCGTCGCCGTCTCCGGCGGCTCGATCCCTCCTCGCTCGAACCTCCGACGTCGAAGCTCGCGCTCTGCCGCCCTCCGCTGCGTGAATAACGGCTGCGCCGACCTCGGCGTGGAGTCTCATCGATCACGGGCTCTTCGAGAGCCGGCATGCCGGCAATGGCCGAAGGGGTTGGCGGCGGCACGGTGATCGCGGGGCCGCCGCCGGAATCGTCGCCTCCGGATACGCCCTTGGCGGCGGGGCCAAACATCGCGAGGCACTGATTGTAGGCCAAATCGTTCTTAAGCCGCTCGCAATCGGCGACGGAGCGTGGCGCACCCTGTGCCCAGGCAGCGGAGGCGAGCAGTGGCAGCAGACCTGCGGCACTAAGGGCAAGGATCGTCGATACGGGCAGACGGGGCATCGGGCGCGGTCGGCTCCGAGACTGATGGGGCGAGTTCGCGGCCTTCTGGAGAGGGAGTACGGCGAAATAAGGAGGATCAGGCAGGATCGTCCGGGCGCTCCATCCAACGGATCAGCGGCATCAGGGGAAAAATCCAGGCGATGCCAAGGATCGAGTAGAGAAATGCCTGCACCAGAGCTGGCGTCTCAGCGATGCGGCTGTCGGCGAGCGCCATTGCGAGCGGCGCATAGACGATCACGAAAGCCAGGATCGCGATGGTCCCGATCAGGGCGCGGATGCGGCGGGGCATGAGTCGGGTCCGAAGGCGTGTCTCGACGATGAGGGCAGGCCTAAAGCGCCTGTGCGAGCCTGGCAACGCATGTGGTTGCCGCTGCGACCCCGTCGGCGTTGCTCCGCGACCCACGCCCGGCCTAAAGCATCCCGACATGCCGGAACGTCCGGCGCGCGCCTTCAGACACCGCCGAGCCTCATGCCTTCTTCCCCTATCCCCGCCACCCGGGCCGCGGCCATCCGCCCGCATCGCCGTATGGTGCGGATCTGGCTCTACGTGCTCGCCGGGCTCGTTGTCGCGATGGTGGCGCTCGGCGGTGCGACCCGGCTGACCGGATCGGGCCTGTCGATCACAGAATGGAAGCCGGTTACCGGCGCGCTCCCGCCACTCTCGGCGGCAGACTGGGCCGCGGAGTTCGAGAAGTATCGCGACACGCCTCAGTACAAGATCCTCAACGAAGGCATGGGCCTCGATTCCTTCAAGGCGTTGTACTGGTGGGAATGGGCGCATCGCTTGCTCGGGCGGCTGATCGGCCTCGCATTCTTCCTGCCGCTGATTGTGTTCTGGCTTCGGGGCGCACTCGATAGGCGGCTCGGCCTTGGCCTCCTCGCGCTCGGCGTGATCGGCGCGTTCCAGGGCGCGATCGGCTGGATCATGGTGGCGTCCGGGCTCCAGCCCGGCATGACGGCGGTGGCGCCCGTGAAACTCGCGCTGCATCTCACGACGGCGAGCCTGATCCTGGCGGGTCTCGTCTGGCTCGCCGCCGGCACCCGCTCGACGGTGCTCGCGCCGGCGCCGGGACGCATCCGTGCGGGAGCCGTTGTGCTCATGGTTCTGGTTCTCGCCCAGATCGCACTCGGCGGCCTCGTCGCGGGCTCCCATGCCGGGCTGGCCTACAACACCTGGCCGACGATGAACGGCCGGCTCGTGCCGCCATTGGACACCCTGTTCGCGACGGTGCCCTGGATTGAGAACTTCGTCGACAACCTTACCCTCGTGCAGTTCAACCACCGGATCGTGGCTTATCTCGTCGTCCTCGCAGCGATCCTGCACGCGCTCGATGCGCGACTGAGCGCGGCCGGCACGGGCGCGGCGCGTCGGGCGGCAGGCGTCGCGATCCTGACGCTCGGACAAATGGGGCTCGGCATCGTCACGCTGTTGCTCGCGGTGCCGCTTTGGGCGGCACTCGCGCACCAGGTCTTCGCCATGGCGGTCCTGACGATGGCCACCGCCCATGCGCGGCTCAGCCGGGGCCACGATGCGGTCGCGGCGGCGGATGAGGCCGCCGTGCCGTTTGGCTTCGAGCAGCTCGCCGGCCGTCCGATCTGACCGCATAGCCCGTACCGTTTCGGGACTCCGCCGCGGCATGCCTCATGCAAGCTCCGCAAGGAGACCGGCGGAAGATCGGACTGTAGCGCCTTGCCGAACGCGGCAATGCGCTACAGGGCAGTACTCGTGCCGCACTGCACACGCGGCTCGAATCGGTTGTTCGTTCGAGCTTTGCACTGTGTCAGTGCAGCTCGGTATTCCGGTCGCGGAACAACTTGGACGTCTTGTGATTTATGATTGACCGATCGATGAGGAGCTTCAGATGTTCCTGGCGGAAGATGGAAGGCCGCTCGCGCTGACTTGGCACTACACCCGCGAGGAGCTGCGGGCCGATGGGGCCGTGCATCTTCTCGGGGTCGCCTTGGGCACCATTGGTGCAATCGCGCTCATCGTCATCGCCACCCTGACGCATCTTGGCTGGATCGCTCGGGCCTCGGTCCTGATCTATGCCGGCGCTCTCGTCGCCATGCTCGGCGTCTCCGCCGCCTACAACATGTGGCCGGTCTCGCCGCGCAAATGGATCCTGCGTCGGGTCGATCACGCCTTCATCTACCTGATGATCGCGGGGACCTACACGCCGCTCGTTGCGCTCGTCGGCAACGGCCCGGTTGCCTGGAGCCTGCTCGGGCTGATCTGGACCGTGGCTGCGATCGGAATCGCCATAAAGCTGCTGATGCCGGGCCGATGGGATCGCCTCTCGATCGTGCTCTATCTCATGCTCGGCTGGAGTGGCGTGCTCGCCTACGAGTCCACGATCGCAAGCCTTTCGCCGGCGGCCCTCTGGATGCTCGCCATCGGCGGACTGCTCTATTCCTTTGGCGTGGTCTTCCACGTCTGGCGCAGCCTGCCGTTTCAAAATGCGATCTGGCACGCCTTTGTGCTCGCGGCGGCATGCTGTCACTACGGTACGATCGTCACCAGCGTCCTCGCCGCCGGTAACTGACGGGCCCGTTCAGCCTGGGGCGGCTTCGCTGCCCTCGCCGAGACAGTCGAGCGCGCGTTCCACGGCGCCCACCGCTTCGAGCAGTCCCTGAACCATCGCGTCCACCTCGCAGGCGGGGCGGTTCATCAAGGCGGCCCTTTCGGCCAGATCCTGCAGCCCGTCGAGCGCGGCAAACAGATCGTCGGCAACCGAAACAACGTCGCAGCGCGGCCTGACGGTGACGGGTGCCGGACGGCGGAAGGGAACGACGTTGCTCATGGGGCGAGCCTTTCGCGATTTCGCCCCATTCTGCCACCGTCCGCCCGGCTTCCTCCACACGAATGCCGGGGTCTCGTGGCCTAACCCCCCGACTTCCGATCAGCGTGGTAAGCCCCGAGTGGCCTCTCGACATCACATCCAAGCGAAACCGTTAGGGAACGGTACAGAGTTGCTTGACGGAGACAGCGCCGGGTCGCAGGCCTGATGCGGACGATGGGATCCGTCCGATAGCGATCAGGCCATGCAGCTTTGCACGGTCGTTGCGCGACGGCCAGCGAGCCGCACATCTTGTTAACGGGAATCCACTGATGCGCCTGACCCTCGCCCTCTTCGTCGCCGGACTGGCCATGTCTGCGCTCTCCGGCTGCAACAGCACCGATTCCGGACCGGGCGGCAGCGGGCTCTCGGAGAGCTTCAACCCCGACAACTACCGCCGCTCGAGCAACACCAACGGCACACAGACTCGCCCTGACGTGAACCGCCAGTTCACGCAGCCGACGCTGCCGACGATCTCGAACCGCGGCTTCTGATCCGGGCGACCGGCGCGGCAGGGCACGGCATGAGAGGTTTCTCGATCGACGAGGGTGCCTGCGGCGCGGGAACCGGCTCCTACGAAGCTGGGCTGCTCACGCTGCCGGACGGCATGGCGCGCGGCGTCGAGACGATCGTGCGCCTGAGCCCTCATGCCGCGCCCCCCCGCAGCAGCGCCCTGCCGGGCTTCCTTGGAAACCTGCGCGAGGCATTGCCGGCGACGGGCGGTCTCGCAATGCCGGCGCGGCTCGCCGTTTCGACGGTGCGGGCCGGCCTCGGCGTGATCGAGGAGGGACTGACGCCTGATTCGACACAGCCCGCTGTGATCGACATCGACTTTGCCGACGGCACCACCATCGTCGCGCGGATGCGGCCGGAACTGATCGCCTCGCTGCGCCGGGATCGCGAGGTCGCCCTCGGCGCCCTCGATAGGGCTTCGCGCGGCGAGCCGCGCGCAGCGGAGGAGACCGCAGAGGCGCAGGAGGCGAGCGAGGCGCTTACCTCGATCTTCCGCTACGAGAAGCGCAATGGCCGCCTCCGCCGGGTCACCGAACCAGACGCAAAGGGCTGAGAAGCGATCAGTTCTTCGCCAGGGCCTCGGCGAAGGCGCTGATCCGGTTGCGGGAATAGGTCGGAAGTCCGGCGCTGATCGAATTGCCGGTGTTGAACGACGAATTGCCCATCAGCACCTGCACCGGGAGCAGGTTCTTGAGCACCGGCACGCGTACATATTCCTGTTTGCGGTCGAGCACGTCGGCCTTTACCGCGAGCGCCATGTAGGTGGTCACCACCGACTTGCCCGGATCGTTCGGCAGCGGCTGCACGACGGCCAGGAAGTTGCCGAAGCGCAGGATCTGGTTGACCCAGAAGATCGTCTGTTCGAGGCCGCCGGCGACCGGCGTGTCGATCTTCGTGAGCGCGTTGAGGCCGGCTGCCTCGCCGGGCTGCAGCACGCGCAGCTCGCTCTGGAACGAGACGAACTCGGCGACCTTCTTGGTCGAGCCGAGTTCGAGCTTGTTGGCGAGCCGGACGCCGAGCGGCAGCTTGCCTTCGAGATCGTAGCGCGACTCCAGGCAGACAGTGCTCGGCGCATCGCACCAGGCCCGGTCGGGACGTTTGGCAAAGGCGGCGGCTGGATCCTTGGTCGGGGTGACGTCGGCCGGGTTCAGCGCCTTGTGGCGGATCGCACCGTCCATCTTTGAGACGAAGTCGAGGGTGGCGTAGCGCGACACGTCGATGGCGCCGGGAGCCTTGTTCACGACGAAGCGGCCTTCCGCGACGTAGACCTTCAGGGTCTCGTGGCGCTGCTTCGTCACGCCATTGAGCGTCTGGCTGTAATCGGGCTCGGCGTAGCCCGGAAAAGGCGCCAGCGCCGCCGCCTCGGCGGGCCGTGTCTTGACCCAGTCATTATAGGAAATGAGCCCGCTCTCCGGATTGGTCGAGGCCTTGTCGCGGTAGTCCGTGAATAGGATGGTGCCGGGTTTGAGCGTCGCAACGTCGGTCGGGTCCAAGGCGCCCACGTCCTTCACGTTGGACGGCACGGTCGCCGAGGGCGCGGGGGGCGCCTGCAGCTTGATGGTCTCCTGAGCGTCAGCCGATCCAGCCGCCGCGAGGGCGAAGAGAAGGGTCGCCGAAAGCTGCTTCAGCACGTCGAATCCTTGGGGCTGTGAAGGCTATGCGCGGAGGCGCCGCTCAGTAGCGCGGATCGTCTCCGAACAGGTAGTCCGGATCGCGACGACGCGGTCGCGGGTAGCTGTCGGCGTCATCCCCGAATGGAGAAGGCTGAGCCTGACCATAGCGGTTGTGCCCTGGCCAGTTCTGATAGGGGTCGTAGCGCTGCTGCGTGCGCCGCGACGCATACGGATCGGTGTCGTTCCGGGCAAAGGGATCGAGCAGGTCGCTGCCATTGCGGCCGGCCCGGTTGCCGTAATAGTCGCCAGCGACGTCGGCGCCATCTTCGGAGTTGCCGTAGTCGCCGTCTTGGGAATCGGGCCGCATTGCGTACATCGTCTCGCGCGGCACGAGGTTGTACTGCGTGTCGGCAACCTGGCCGTTCTTCTTTCGGAAATGCTCGAGGAAACCTCCGCCGGAGAGCCGCTGCCCGCTCCTCGGATCGATCGGCAGGTCGGCGATCTGAGTCAGGGTTTCGGGCGATGGCGGCGCGAGCACGGTGCGCGGCACGCCATTGGCCCAGGCCGCCTGGAAGATCGACTTGGCGATCGGCACCGAAACATGGCCGCCGGTCTGGCCGCGGCCGAGCGTCTTGCGGATGCCATCGGCATTGTCGTAGCCGACCCAGACCACGACGCTGATCTCGTTGGTGAAGCCGGCGAACCAGGCGTCGTTCTCGTTCTCCGACGTGCCGGTCTTGCCGGCGACGTATTGTGAGATGCCGGACATCGCGGCGGCCGTGCCGTGCTGGGTCACGCCCTGCAGCATGGTCTTGAGCTGGTAGAAGGCGACGCGGTCGGCCGAGCCGATCCGCACCGGCGCCTTGGCCGGGTGGGTGAAGACCGGCTTGCCGTCCTTCTCGACCGATTCAAGAGAATAGGCGCTCGGGCGTGCACCCTCGTTGGCGATGGCGGCGTAGAAGCTCGCGAGGTCGATCATCCGCACTGGCTGCGCGCCGAGCACGAAGGGATAGTAGTTCTCGCACTCGGCGTAGAGTTGGGCTTCGAGGGCGATGTCGCAGACGCGCTTGAGGCTCTGCGGCGCCTTCTCGGCGATGCCGCCCTGGAGCAGGCGGGCGGTGACGAGGTTCTTCGAGAATTCGAGGCCGCGCCGCAGGGTGGTCGGGCCGGAGCCGCCGCCGTCGTAGTTTTTCGGCGACCAGGAATCCCCTGTCCCACCGATCGGCGGCAGCGTCACGGGAGAATCCATCACCAGGGTATTGGGCTGCAAGCCGGCATTCAGGGCCGCGAGATAGGTGAGCGGCTTGAGGGTCGAGCCGGGCTGACGGACGGTCTGAGTCACGCGGTTCAGCTGGCTCAGCGGGTAGGAGAAGCCGCCGGTCATCGCCAGGATGCGGCCGGTCTTGTTCTCCAGCACGATCGCTGCGCCCTGCACGGCCGGGCGGACGCGCAACTGGGCGCGCGGGGCGCGGGCGGACGGATCGACGAGCTTCACCCGCACCGCGTCGTAGAGCTGAAGCCGTCCGCGCGCAGCACCGGCATCGAGGCTCGCGACGCGCCCGTCCGCGAGGCCAACCTTGGTGCCAGCCTTGCCTGTGGAGAGGACGACCGCCAGCGGCCAATGAACGTCGTAGAGCACGGGCCGCGCCATTTCGAGGGCGCGCTGCCAGGCGGGTTTCGGACCGGCCGGCTTCGGAGGAAGCGGCTGCTTGAGGGCCGCCTTCCTGCCGCGGGTGGGTGCCGGCTCGGGCGGTGGCGGAGGCGGCAGCGCCGTTTCCACGGTCGGAGGCATCGCCTCGAACTTCTTCACGGCCTCGGCGAGGTTCATCTCCGGTCCGTCAAAGAAAACCCGACCCGTCCCGCGCTCGTAATTGGCGAGGCCATCCTGCAGGGCCGTCTCGACGGCTCTCTGCAGGCCGGAATTCACGGTGGAATGCACCGTGTAGGAGGTGCTGGTCAGCGATTCCAGGCCGGCGAAGGTGCGCGCCTCACGGCCGAGATGCTCGACGAAGTAGAAGCCGGCATCGCGGCGGACCTGCTCGAACGGCTTGATGCCGAGATCGCTCTTCTGTGCCTCGGCGAGCTGCTCCTCGGTGATGACGCCGTCCTCCTTCATGCGCGAGAGGACGTAGCCGCGGCGCTCGCGGGCGCGATCGGGGTACTTTTCGGGGCTGTAGTAATTCGGGCCCTTGGGTAGGCCGGCGAGGAGCGCCGCCTCGGCCACGCTGAGCTGCGCCACCGATTTCCCGAACCAGCTCCTGGCCGCCATCTCCACGCCGTAGGAGCCGCGGCCGAGATAGATGCCGTTGAGATAGAGGCCCAGGATCTGTGGCTTGGTCTGGATCTGCTCCAGCCGCGCCGCGACGATCATCTCGCGGATCTTGCGCTCGTAGGTGACGTCGTCGCCCACCGAGAGGTTCTTCACCACCTGCTGCGTGATGGTCGAGCCGCCCGCCGGGCGCCCTGGCGAGGCGAGGTTGCCGATGAAGGCGCGGATCACGCCGCGCTCGTCGATGCCGTGGTGCTGGTAGAAGCGCTTGTCCTCGGCCGCGACGAAGGCCTTCTGCACCATCTCCGGGATCTCGCCGATGGGCAGCACTCGGCGGCGTCCGTTGGTCTCGAAGGCCTCGGAATAGGTCTTGCCGGAATTGTCGAGGATGGTGCTCGCGCCCGGCAGCTTCGTATCCTTGAGCGCCTCGGCGGAGGGCAAGTCCTTCACCGCGTTGTTGTAGAACTCGATCACCGCGCGGGCGTCGAAGGGCGAGTTCGTCGGGTTCTCGCCCTTGCAGAACTGCTTGTAGCTCGTGTTCAGCTCGGCCAGATCGAGCCCGTGCAGAATCTTGGGCGCGTTGTCGCCTGCGACCGAGGACGGGTCCTCCATCGCCGTCGAGATCAGCTCGTCGAGATTGATGTCCTCGATGTCGAAGGCCTTGCGCATGTGCGCGCAGCCGTCGCGCAGCACCTGCACGACCTGATCGCGGTCCACCACCGGATCGAACTGCGTCTTCACCGCGTCCGGCCGCGTCGTGACCTGGCTGAGGGTCAGCGCGGTCGCGAACAGCTTGATCAGGATGGCGTTCATCGAGCGATGGGCACCGGTGCTATGACGCAAACGAAGGCGCCGTCCGAGGACAACGCCCGAGCCTCCATATGCGGTGCACAACGCGGCTGTTTTAAGGTGCCCGCGTCGGCGTGCCGGACATTGCGTGCAGCCGCGCACAGGCGACCGTTAAGAGGTGATCTACTGATCTCATCTGTCGAGAGGCCGATACGGAATCTTCGACCCGCGATGTTTCCCAGTGTTTACGAGCTCGGAGACCGTCATGACCCAGCGCATGATCGCCCTCGGTGCCGCTCTGACCTTCGCGGTCTCCTCGATCGCCCAAGCGGCCCCCCTCCCCTCGGCATCCGCCACGGTCGCGACGTCCGCTGCCGCACAGGGCGCCACGACGACCTGGGTCGACCCGCCGGCGAAGATTGCCGCCAAGCCGCTGCCGAGCGCCCCGGTCGCTTCCCAGACAGCGACCGGCCAGGGCCTCGCGTCCGTCAAAGAGCCGGCCAATACCGAGCCGGTGCAGGAGCCGGCGGCAGCGCAGGCCGCCGAGACTCGGAAGCATGCGCGGGCGTCGCGGCGAGCCGCTCCGGCTCCCGTGCGCCAGGCTGCCAAGCCGCGGGTCGTGCGTACGGTGCGCTATGCCGCTGGCGAAGGCGGCGCCTGGCGAACCGGGCGTGACAGCTTCGGCTTTTCCGGCTTCTTCGGCGGATGCCGGATCAGCGGCTTCGCCGGCTCGAACGGCTACCGCCTGAACCGGTTATGCTGATCGCCGGGAGCACCGCAGTCGCGGGTGCATTGCGCCACCGATCCGGCTAAGGAGACCGAAGGTGCCGAGCACCGGCACGCCACCGATCGGACGCCCATGACGGGAACGCTTCGCGCCGGGATCATCCCGGTCACGCCCTTCCAGCAGAACTGCACCCTGATCTGGGACGATGCGACCAAGATCGGTGCCGTGGTCGATCCCGGCGGAGACCTCGACCGGATCGAGCAGGCGATCCAGGGCCAGGGCCTGACGATCGAGAAGATCCTGCTCACCCACGGCCATATCGACCATGCTGGAGGCGCGGCCGAGCTAAAGGAGCGGCTGGGCGGCGTGCCGATCGAAGGGCCGCACCAGGCGGACCGCTTCCTGCTCGACCGGCTGCCGCAGACCGGCGCCGAATACGGCATCGCGGGCGCCCGCCAGGTCACGCCGGACCGCTGGCTCGACGAGGGCGACCAGGTCACCGTCTCGGGGCTGACCTTCGATATCCTGCACGCGCCGGGGCATTCGCCGGGTAGCGTGGTCTTCATGAGCGGAGACGAGCGGCTGGCGCTCGTCGGCGACGTGGTATTCCGCGGCTCGGTCGGCCGCACGGATCTTCCCGGGGGCAACCACGAGCAGTTGATCCGGGCGATTCTCGATAAGGTGCTGCCGCTCGGAGACGACGTGGCCTTCATCCCGGGGCACGGGCCGACCGGAACCCTCGGTGAGGAACGCGAGACCAACCCGTTTCTCCAGGGCTGAGACCAGTTCCAGCAGATTTTCTCCGCTGACCCCGGCGGTGACGAGCGTGTGTGAAGCGGCCTGATCGGCCTAGCGGCGCGCCCGACACGGTTGCCGAAAACTAATGCCGGCGGCCCGTAGGAGCCGGTCGAAAATCGATGCATTCGCAAGGCGGAACGCCTATATCAGCCGGGCACACAATTCGCAGGCGCGCGCCCGGCGCACCACCCTCACGTCGCCGGGCCGGATGATCCTTGAGCGAACACCTCGCCTGCTAGAGGAAGTTCATGTCCGACAACGAGAATCCCGCCGGCGCCGAAGAGTATGGCGCCGAGTCGATCCGAGTGCTTAAGGGCCTCGACGCCGTCCGCAAACGTCCCGGAATGTATATCGGCGACACCGACGACGGCTCCGGCCTCCACCACATGATCTATGAGGTCATCGACAACGGGATCGATGAGGCGCTCGCGGGGCATGCCAGCCTCGTGACCTTGACGCTCAATGCCGACGGCTCGGCCACTGTCTTCGACAACGGCCGCGGCATCCCGGTGGACATCCACAAGGAGGAAGGCGTCTCGGCGGCCGAGGTCATCATGACCCAGCTCCATGCCGGCGGTAAGTTCGACCAGAACTCCTATAAGGTCTCGGGCGGCCTCCACGGCGTCGGCGTCTCGGTTGTCAACGCGCTCTCGCAGTGGTTGCGCCTGCGCATCTGGCGCAACGGCCAGGAGCATATGATGGAGTTCCGCCACGGTGAGGCCGTGGCTCCGCTCGCCGTGGTCGGGCCGGCCGGCGACCGCCGCGGCACCGAGGTCAGCTTCCTGCCATCGACCGACACCTTCACCATGGTCGAGTTCGATTTCGGCACGTTGGAGAAGCGCCTGCGCGAGCTCGCCTTCCTGAACTCGGGCGTCCGCATCGTCATCGTCGATGCACGCCATGCCGAGCACAAGCGCGAGGAGCTCTGCTACGAGGGCGGCGTCGAGGAGTTCGTTCGCTACCTCGACCGCTCCCGCAAGCCGATCGACGGCGTGACCAAGCCGCTCGTGGTGCTGGGCGAGCGCGACGGCATCCGGGTCGAATGCGCCCTGTGGTGGAACGACTCGTTCAACGAGACCGTGCTGCCCTTCACCAACAACATCCCGCAGCGCGATGGCGGCACCCACATGGCGGGGTTCCGCGCGGCGCTGACCCGTCAGCTGACCGGCTACGCGGAATCCTCTGGCATCGCCAAGAAGGAGAAGGTCTCGCTCACCGGTGATGATTGCCGCGAGGGACTGACCGCGATCATCTCCGTGCAGGTGCCCGACCCGAAATTCTCCTCGCAGACCAAGGACAAACTGGTTTCCTCCGAGGTGCGCCCGGCGGTTGAGAACATCGTGAACCAGGGCCTTGCGACATGGCTCGAGGAGAACCCGTCACAGGCGAAATCCGTGATGGGCAAAGTCGTTCTGGCCGCGGCCGCCCGCGAGGCAGCCCGCAAGGCCCGCGAGACCATCACCCGCAAGGGCGCACTCGACATCGCCTCGCTGCCCGGCAAACTTGCCGACTGCCAGGAGCGCGATCCGACCAAGTGCGAGATCCTGCTGGTCGAGGGCGACTCGGCCGGCGGCTCGGCCAAGCAGGGCCGCGACCGTACTTTCCAGGCGGTCCTGCCGTTGCGCGGAAAGATCCTGAACGTTGAGCGCGTGCGCGCTGATCGGATGCTGTCCTCGGCCGAGATAGGAACGCTGATCACGGCGCTTGGCGCGGGCATCGGCCGCTCCTCGACCGACCGCGAAGGCTTCAACGCCGAGAAGCTGCGCTATCACCGCATCATCATCATGACCGATGCGGACGTGGACGGCTCCCACATCCGCACATTGCTGCTGACCTTCTTCTTCCGGCAGATGCCGGAGCTGATCGAGCGCGGCCACCTCTACATCGCGCAGCCGCCCCTCTACAAAGCCGAGCGCGGCCGCAAGGTGATCTACCTCAAGGACGAGCGGGCTCTCGAAGACTACCTGATCGACCAGGGCGTCGAAGGCGCGGTACTGCGGCTCGCTTCCGGGACCGAGTTCGGCGGCGAGCAGCTCAAGGTGCTCGTTGAGGAGGCTCGCAGCTTCCGCAGCACCCTGCAGGCTCTGCACACGCGCTACGACCGCTCCGTCGTGGAGCAGACGGTGCTTGCGGGTGCCCTGTCTCCCGAGATAGCCGAGAATGTCGGTGAAGCCGAAGCCCTGGCCGATGTGGTGGCCAAGCGCCTCGACCGGATCGCCGAGGATATCGAGCGCGGCTGGGTCGGCGAGGCTAGCGAGGGCGGCTACGCCTTCAGCCGGACTCTGCGCGGTGTCCGCCAGGTCTCGAGCCTCGACGCCTCGCTGATCTCGTCGCAGGAGGCCCGCCGGCTGCATTCGCGCGTCACGGCGCTTCGCGAGATTTACGACGAGCCCGTCACCCTCGCACGCAAGGGCGAGGAAGAAGTTCTTCATGGTCCCGTCGCCTTGTTCGAGACCATCATGGCCTTTGGCCGCAAGGGCCTGCAGCTCCAACGCTACAAGGGCCTGGGCGAGATGAACCCGCACCAGCTCTTCGAGACCACCCTCGATCGCGAGACCCGCTCGCTGCTCCAGGTGAAGGTCAAGGACAGCCAGGATGCCGACGACCTGTTCGTGAAGCTGATGGGCGACATCGTCGAGCCGCGCCGCGAGTTCATCCAGGAGAACGCGCTGAGCGTGGCGAACCTCGACGTGTAGTCGCCGCGAGCCTCACGGTTTGGAGGCGGCCGGCTGCTGATTGTCTCTGCCGGCCGCGACGTTAGACGCGGCGCGGGCCGCACGCGCCATCGCGATCAGATCGGCAGCCGTCAGCGTCGTGGCAGGCAGCCTTTTCCCGCGCGCCACGCCGGTTGGGATCGGAGGGCTCGCCGGCACTGCGCGTCGCGGACCGGGCCAGAGAAGAATCCGCATCCGGACGGCCTTGCCTTCTGTCCGCTGTCTCATCGCCGTGCTCCTTGCTGGAACGGCCAAGCTAGTGCCCCACCGACGTCGAACCATGCTTGACAGAGCGCAAGGTGGTGCTTCGCCGGCGCAAAAAGTGCTTTCCCCTGCGTGTAGCCAGGGTCTTTCCGGTTCGGTCGAATGCCGCGTGCGGCATTAGCCTGGCGCTTACCCTGGTTTTGGAAAGATCGTGCACGAGCCGCTTTGCGGGGGCGAAGGCGCGCCCTCCTTAACCGTCGGCCCACGCATCGTGCTGCAGGACTCTCGAAGCCGGCCAATGGCCGTCCGTCGAGGGAGCACGCCGTGGTCGCGTCCGCACATTCGCACAAGCCCGCTCAGGTCGATCGGGTCCTGCACGTGTTTCGTGCGCCGATCGGCGGCCTGTTTCGTCATGTCGTCGATCTCGCGCGCCTTCAGAGCGAGGCGGGGCATCTCGTCGGCATCGTCTGTGACTCGACGACGGGGGGAGGCCGCGCCGAGGAAGCTCTTCGCGAGCTGATGCCGTACCTGGCGCTGGGCGTGACCCGGATTCCGATGCGCAGGAATCCGCATCCGTCGGATCTCTCTGCGTTGATGAGCGTCCGGGACGTTGCCGAACGCATCCGCGCCACCATCCTGCATGGGCATGGCGCCAAAGGCGGTGTTTACGCCCGCCTCGCTCCCGTGCGCACCGATGACGGCGTACCGGGGCCGATCCGCGCCTATACCCCGCATGGGGGCAGCTACAATTATCGGCCCGGCAGCCTGCCGCACCGCGTCTACATGGCGGCCGAGGGTTTCCTGGCGCGGCACACCGACGTCTTCCTGTTCGAGAGCGAGTACGTCGCCTCGCGCCACCGGACCTTCGTCAGCGAGCCGCGATGCCAGATGCGCATCGTCCATAACGGGATCAGCGAGGCCGAGTTCGTGCCCATCGTCCCTGCCGACGCGCAGCACGATCTCGTCTATGTCGGCGAACTGCGCGAGGCGAAGGGCATCCCGTGGCTGCTCGATGCGCTGGCTTCCCTCCGTAGCCAGGGGCGCGCCTTGCGGCTCCTCATGGTCGGCTCGGGGCCGGATGCCGAAGCGGTGCGGGCTCATGCGGCGCGCCTGGGCCTAGCCGAGGCTGTCACGTTCGAGCCCCCGCAGCCGATCCGTCCCGTGCTCGCGCGCGGCCGGCTCATGGTGGTCCCGTCACTGGCGGAATCCCTCCCCTACGTCGTGCTGGAGGCGGCCGCCGCCGGACAGCCGCTCGTTGCCACGAATGTCGGCGGCATTCCCGAGATCTTCGGACCGAGCGCCTTCGATCTGGTTCCGCCCCGAGACGCCCACGCATTGGCCGAGGCGATCGCAAAGGTTCTCGATGCGACACCGGAGGCTAGAGAGGCTCGCTATGCCGCTTTGAGCACCTTCGTGCAGGCGCGCTTCTCGATGAGGCGCATGGGCGCCGATGTGCTTTCGGGCTACGCCGCGGCCTTCGCCGCGCGGGACGCCGCCCTGCCGTCCGGCGCCGAGGCTCGCGCAACCGCCCCGCAATCGGCCTGATTGCGGCGGCCCCATTAAACCTTCCGAGAGCGTCGGCGCGCTAGGCTCGCCAGCCGGCGCGTCACTCCCCTCGCGCAAGAGCCTGGACGTGAGCCATGAGTGCTTTCGGAGTTCGTGATCTGCTCGACGTGGCGGGCGCGCCCGGCACTGCTGAGCGGTCCGGTGCGGAGGATCGGATCGCCCATATGCAGGGGCCGCCCGCCTCGGCCCAACCGCCGGCTGAAGCACTGGCGCCCGTCCTGAAGGGCCCTGCCCTGACACCTGTGGTGCTGGTAGGCTGCGTGCGCGGCCTCGAGATCCTTTCGCTCGTCGTGCTCGGCTTCGTCGTTCAGCAGATCACGCTCGGCGGCGTCGTGCCGCTCGGCTGGTCCTATGTCGCGGTCATCCTCGCGATCGCGGGCCTTGCAGGCGCCGCCTTCCAGATCGGCGGCTGCTATCGGATCGCCGCCTTCCGCAGCATCGCGAAATCCTTCGCGAAGCTCGCGTTCGGTTGGTCGCTCGCCTTCCTCGTCGTCGCGACCGCCATGGTGCTCACCAAGCTGTCCGACCACTATTCGCGGATCTGGCTGGCGACCTTCTACGCAGGCGGCCTCAGCCTGCTGACCGTTGGTCGCGTCGTGCTCTTCGTGTTCACCGGCGTGCAGATGCGCAAGGGCCTCTTCGACCGCCGGACGGCGATCGTCGGCGGCGGTCCGGCCGCGGAAGAACTGATCCGGTCGCTGGAGGCCTCTGCCGACAGCAGCATCCGCATAGTCGGCGTGTTCGACGATCGGGGCGATGCGCGCTCCAACGATGTTGTCGCCGGGCACCCGAAGCTCGGCAACGTCAACGACCTCGTCGCCTATGCAAGGCGTGCGCGTATCGACCTGATCGTCTTCACGATTCCGATCTCGGCCGAGACGCGCATCCTGCAGATGCTCGCCAAGCTCTGGGTGCTGCCGATCGACATCCGGCTCTCGGCGCACGCGACGAAGCTGCGCCTGCGCCCGCGCGCCTATTCCTATCTCGGCGCCGTGCCGGTGCTCGATGTGTTCGACAAGCCGCTGGCCGACTGGGACGTCATCCTCAAGAACGTGTTCGACAGGATAGTCGCTGCTCTGGCGCTGATCGCCTTGGCCCCGGTGATGCTCAGCGTGGCACTCGCGGTGAAGTTCGGCTCGAAGGGACCGGTGCTGTTCAAGCAGAAGCGCTACGGCTTCAACAACGAGCTGATCGAGGTCTTCAAGTTCCGCTCGATGTATGTCGACCAGGGTGATGCCGGCGCCGCCAAGCTCGTGACAAAGGGCGACCCTCGCGTGACGCCGGTTGGCCGCTTCATCCGCAAGACCTCGCTCGATGAGCTGCCACAGCTTTTCAACGTGCTGAAGGGCAACCTCTCCCTGGTCGGTCCCCGGCCGCATGCGCTGCAGGCCAAGGCCGCCAACACGCTCTACGATCAGGTCGTCGACGGCTACTTCGCCCGCCACAAGGTCAAGCCGGGCATTACCGGCTGGGCCCAGATCAACGGCTGGCGCGGCGAGACCGACACCTCCGAGAAGCTGCAGCGCCGCGTCGAGCACGACCTGTACTACATCGAGAACTGGTCGATTCTGCTCGACATCCAGATCTTGGCGACGACGCCCTTCGCGCTGCTCAAGACCGAGAACGCTTACTGAGGAAGGGTGTCGGCAAGCGCTCGGCGAACTCGAGGCAAGTCAACGAAAAGGGGCGCGGATCGTGAGATCCGCGCCCCTTGCCGTCCGGTGGGAATTGTCGGCCGCTGATGCGGCTCGTTGCTCTGGTGACGATCCCCCGCCGAAGGGCGTTTCGATGTTAGCGGATGACCTGCACCAGGGCCGAACCGGCCGGGCTCATGAGCTCCTTGGCGTCGATGGTGCCGTCGTTGTCCGGATCGGCAGCCTTGAACAGGCCGAGCGCGAGGGCGACGTATTCCTTCTGGTCGAGCGTGCCGTCGTTGTCCGGGTCGGCCTTCTTGAGGTCGGCGGCGGTCAGGCGGCCGTCGAGCTCCTTGGCGTCGAGGGTGCCGTCCTTGTCCTTTTCGAGCTTGGCGAACGCGGCGGCGGCAGCCGTCTCGACTTCCTTGGCGTCGATGGTGCCGTCTTTGTCGGGATCGAAGGCGGCGATGTCGACCTTGGTCATGGTCGGGGCGGCGGCGAGCGGGGCGGCAGCGCCGAGGGTGACGATCGCCGCGAGAAGAGCGGCGCTGGTGAGCTTGATGGTCATGAAGGATCACTCCGGAGAAAGACGGCCACCGTAATGGCCAGCTTGAGACAACCGGTTCGAAGCCTCTTGCCGATGCAGCCTCATGCTGCAGGGCGCGGCCCCGACCTAACCTGGGTTGCGTAACTTGCCCGGGAGCATTTGGCAATAGCGATAAGGTATTTCTGGACCTTACGGGAGATCAAGCGTGGCTGCGGCCGTCCGCGAGATCAAACGTAAACGGCGCGGCTCCGGGGAGCCGCGCCGTCTGGTCGTTCCGTCTTGTCCGCTCAGTATTTGCGGATGATCGGCTCTTCCATCGGAACCGGATCGTCGCCGAACCGGTAGCGAAGGCCGGCATAGATCGACAGCGGCTGAGCTAGCGTCGTCGTGCGCGGATCATTGATGGGGTAACGGTTCGCGACCGTGCCGCCCTCAAGATATGTACCGAACGTTGCGTACTTGTTGTTGGTCAAGTTGGTGATGAGACCAAAGACCTGCAGGTTCCGCGTGACCTGGTAGGACGTGTTCAGGCCGAGCACGTAGTAGGCAGGCAGCGGCTTGTTCAGGTTCGACTCGTCGCCCCGATAGTAGGAGGACGAGAAGGCCTGAACGTTCATGCCGACACGCCAACCCGGCAGCACCATATAGTCGAATCCGGCCTTGATCTGGTGAGCCGGGATCAACGGCACCTTGTCGCCAGGCCTGACGAAGATCGCGCCATCGGCATCGGACGAGGGGTTGTTCGGCGAAGACAGCGTTCCGTTGAACTGGAACGTCGCGTCGACCAGAGCGTAGTTGGCGTAGAGAGAGAGATCGCCTCGCGAGTACTCGGCACCCACTTCGAAGCCCTGGCGACGGGTCGACGGCACGTTGACGTAGTAGCCGCGAGCCGCATTGCCGGGGGTGGCAAGCTGCAGGATGTCGTTGGCGAGATCGTTGCGGAAGGCGCCGATCTTATAGGTCAGCAATCCGCCGTCGTAGAAGTTCGGGATCGCACCACGGAAGCCCACCTCGTAGTTCTGCGCGGTGACCTGCTTGAGCGGCGGGTCGGCGACGAGCGAGTTCGGCAGGAGGCAGGGACGATCGGGATTCGAGCAGGCGAGCTCGAGCGGCGTCGGCGTGCGGTTCGACTCCGAGTAGCCACCATAGAGCGACATGAAGTCGAAGACCTTGTAGGTCAGGCCGGCGACGGGGTTGATCTTCGTAAAGTAGTGCGTGCCGTTGACGTCCGGTGAGAAGCCGGTCTGATCCGTCGCGGTGATCCGCGAGAAGTTCAGTCGGCCGCCGGCGGTAAGGGACAGTCGATCGGTGAGATCGATCGTGTCGGTGGCGTAGAGGCCCATCGACAAGGACGACCCGATCACCGAGCTCGGCGCGATACCGAGCGCGGCAGCCGTCCTCAGGAACTCTGTACCGAGGCCGGGGATGTTGCCGTAGGTCGGGTTGACGGGATTGGTCGTGACCGAGAGATCCGGGTTGATCACGCCGAGCGTGCTCGACGACTTGAACGAGTAATCCGCCGCGTCGATGCTGCCGCCGACGACGAAGCTGTTTCCGAAGCCGAACACGCGGTCGCGGTTGGCCGCCTGGAGCGAGCCGCCATAGCCGGTCGCCTCGGTCTTGGTCACGTCGATTGTGCCGTAGGGAACGCCGGCCGTGAACGGGATACCGTTCGCCGGAGTGCCGCGGCCGAGCATCAGGAACTGATTGCGGAACTGGGCCTGGGTCTGGCCCGGGGCCGGCGAGAAGCCGTCATCCTCGAAGCAGAGGCGGCCGCGGAAGTTGGAGCGGGTGCTGCAGTTCTCGAAATTGCCGTCGTTACCGTCGACATACTGGTTGCTGAAGCGACGGAAATAAGCGTTTCCTGCGAGATCCCAGGTCGGCGAGATGTCGACGCGACCCGTGACCTGCATCGTGCCCATCTGGGTCGTCGTGGTCTGCGGATAGGTGAAGATTGCGCGCGGATCGACTTGAGTGAAGTCGACCGGGGTCGCAGCCGCGGCACCGAAATACGTCCGGGCGAAGTTGCCGATCAGGTGGAATTCCGAATCCTGGGTCCGATAGCCGAGGTCCGTGTAGACGCGGCCAATCGTGCTCGGGCTCTCGTAGCGCCAGCCGCGATCGTTCAGGCCGTCGCCATTGAAGTAGAAGCTCCAGTCGCCGATCTGCTTGCCGTATTGCAGGCCGCCGCCGATACGGGCGTCCGAGCCACCGAGCGCGGTGACTTCGGTTCCCTGCCAGTTGAAGCCGTTCTTCATCTGGATGTTCACCGCGCCGCCGAGCGCGTTGAGGCCGAAGACCGGGTTCGAGGTGACGACGTCGATGCGCTGAATCGCCGAGGGCGGGATCAGGTCGAACTGAACGGTGTCGCCGAAGGCTTCGTTGACGCGCACGCCGTTCTGGTAGACGGCAAGGCCCTGCGCAACGCCCTGAACCGGCGATGCGGTGAAGCCGCGGTAGTTGACGTCGACGCGGTTGTTGCTGCCCTGCGAGTCGGTAAGGCTCAGGCCGGGCGTCACGCGAGCGAGCGTCGCCACCGCGTTGAACGTGCCGGTATCCTGCTCGAGCTGCGATGCAGTGACCGTCTCGACGGTGCTCGGGATCTTGTAGAGTGGCTGGGCGCCACCACGTAGGCGCTGCTCTACCGGAGCCGTCTGGCCGCCGGCCGGACCCGAGGCAACCACCCCGCGCCGTCCAATCCCGGTTCCCGATGACGCGCCGACGGGCGTCGTTGCGACAACAGAGATCTCGTCGAGAGTCGCCGATTCCTGAGCGTAACCCGCTCCTGGCAGTAGCGCGACCGAAGCAATCAGGCTGCTCCGCAGCACACGCATCGTCATTTTCCCCAGCCCCTTTTTTGGCGTCCCCGTTTTCGGGGTGTGCCGGGACTTTTCACGGGGTTGGGAAGCTCAGCAATTGCTGCTGCGGCACATTGCAGCCGGTAATAAGCGATTTATCAGGAATGATGGGCGCGCGTGGCGCTCGCGCAACATATTTCTGGAGAGATTTCAGTGGCTTAGGGATAATTAGGCAGTTTGTCCGGGATGATTTGGCAACCGTTTGAGATGTCTGAGAGGCTGCTCGTTTCGCAAATGTTACCGCCGTAATCGCGGACAGCAGCACCCGAGCCGCTTGCCGAATCATTCGTGCAAGCGCTCAGGCAAACCGGACTAAGCCTCAGAGTTTCGCCTGTATCTTCCTGGCGATTTCGCCGAGCCGCTGCTCCAGCAATGTCGGCACCTCGCAGACGTAGGTGACGGACTTGTTGCGCTCGTCGAAGATGCGGCGGTCCCAGTTGAAGGAGTTCTCGAGGTCGGTGCCCTCCTTGGTTGCAACCTTTGTCGCGTCTTCGGCCGGCCCCTCTCTCGTTTCGCTGATCTTGTCGGCCTCCTCACGGATGCGCTGGGCGAGACGGTGCTGGCCCTGTGCATAGCGGACGATGCCCGAAACGATGGTGTTGCGCTCGCCGTTGATCACCTCAAAGACGCCGGCAAAGACGCGAGTCAGCCGCTTGTCCTTCTCGTCCTTGTCCTTGATGTCCTTGGTGAAATCGTCGATCAGACCGTCGACATCGTTCAGCTCGGTGCGCCGCGAGGCAAGTTTGCGCGCAAACTGCGCCGCTTCGCGATCGTTGCCCCACTCGCCGGCTGCCGCCAGATCGGGGCCGGTCCAGAACGACCCATAACCGAGCGTTGAAACCTTGCGCTGGGCGCAAGGCCAGTCGGGATCGGGCTTCGGTTGCGCAAGGGCCGGTATGGCGACGGCCATCAGGCCGAAGCTTGCGAGAAGAAACGGACGGTACATGCGATTGTCCACGTCTAGGCTTCAGTTCGCCGCGCCTGCTGGTCCGCCGCGCCGGGCCATGATGCCGCGGCCGGGATCATAGGCGATGACGGCCAGGGTGAAGAACGCCAAGCCGGTCCCGATTACGACGGCGCAAGCGAGTGGCTCGAACTTCGCGTAAAGCGCGAAACGGACCAGCTCGACCGCGTGCGAAAACGGGTTGGCCTCGCAGATCCAGTAGAGCGTCTCACTCGACTCCCGGATCCGCCAGAGCGGATATAGGGCGGAAGAGGCAAAGAACATCGGGAAGATCACGAAGTTCATGATGCTCGCGAAGTTCTCGAGCTGGCGCACCATCGACGACAGGAACAGGCCGATGGCGCCGAGCATCAAGCCAGCGGCGATGAAAGCCGGCAGCGCCGTAAGGTAGCCCAGCGGCGGGATGTCGGTCTCCCAGAACCAAGCCACGGCGAGGAACGCGTAGGCCTGCACGATCGAGACCGAGACGCCCGCGATGAGCTTGGCCAGCAGCAGCGTCCAGCGCGGATAGGGCGAGGTCAGCAGCACCTTCATCGAGCCGACCTCGCGGTCGTAGACCATCGACAAGGATGACTGCATGCCGTTGAAAAGCTGGATCATCACGGCCAGGCCAGGCACCACGTAGACCTCGTACAGCACGTAGGTCTCGTAAGGCGGCGTGATCGAGACGCCGAGCGTGTTGCGAAAGCCGGCCGCGAAGATGAACAACCAGACCAGCGGCCGTACCAGCGCCGAGAAGAAGCGCTCCTTCTGATTGAAGAAGCGCAGCAACTCGCGGCGCACGATGCCACCGAGAGCCCGCAGGTAGCCTACGAAATCGAGCCGGCCGAGATGCGGCACCGGCTTCGCTGACGTTGCGCTGCTGCTCGGCGCCGCGGCGGCGATCGTGCTGTCGGAGGCGTTGCTCATGCCGCTGCCTTGCTCGGCTCGGCGACGAGGCGCCGGAAGGTGGTCTCAAGGCTCTCACCCGCTTCGCCGATGCCGCCGGCGAGACCGCGCGCAACCACCTGCCCCTTGTGCAGAACCACGACGTCGTCCTCGGCCGAGATTTCCTCGAAGATATGGGTCGCCCAAAGCACCGAGAGCCCCTCCTCTCGAACCAGCGCCCGCACGATGCCGACGATGTCTGCACGGGATTCGAGATCGAGACCGACGGTCGGCTCGTCGAGCAACAGCAGGCGCGGCTCGTGGATCAGCGAGCGTGCGATCTCGATGCGGCGCGACTGGCCGCCCGACAGCGTGCGGATCTTGTCGTTGCGCCGGTCGGCGAGACCGACGCGGTTGAGGAGCACGTCGATGCGGTCGCGCGCCGCACGCCGCGCAATTCCGTGCAGGCTGGCGTGGTAAAACAAGTTCTGCGCGACGGTGAGATCGGTATCCAGCGTGCGCGCCTGGAAGACCACGCCCAGGCGGGCCAGCGCGCGGGACGGTTCGCGGTCGAGGGGATGGCCGAGGATCGAGACCCGGCCGTGCTGATTGTTGTAGAGCCGCGTGACGACCGAGAAGAGCGTCGTCTTCCCGGCACCGTTCGGCCCGAGCAAAGCGGTGAAGCTGCCACGCTCGACCCGAAGCGAGACGTTCGACAGGGCCGCACGCTGACCGAAATTGTGGCTGACGTCGGCAATGTCGAGGGCTGCGCCCTCGCTCGGCTCTGGATTCATTTCAGTGCCCGCTTCGCGTCACCGACGGCATCCATGCACTCGTCGAACTCGCCCTCCTTTTGCTCGCGCTGAGCGTTCTTCAACGCCCGCTTGAGCTTGGCGAGGACGGGCTCGGCCGGCGCCTTGGCAATCTCGCCCTGGATCATCGTGATGCCGGTGGCGCAATCGGCCTTGTCGTCCGCGAGAGCGGGGGTGGCGAGGACGAGGGCAGCTAAGGTCATGCCCGTTGCGACGGATCGGTTCATCAGACGTCTCACTTCACCGAAATCGTGCCGGTCATGCCCTTGGACTCCAGTCCTTGCGCGTACCATTTGTAATCGCCCGGCTTGATCGCCACGAATTCGACGGCGATCTCGCCCGGATCGTCGAACTCGAGATGGTCCGGCGGGCCACCGCCGTGGATTTCCTTGTGCTCGATGACGATCTGGTTGAACCAGATATTCCGGAAAAACTCGGGCGCGTAGAACTTGTACTCCTGGTGGCCCTTGGCAATGATGCGAAGTCGGTAGGCCTTGCCGGCCTCCAGTTCGATGTCCTTGTTCTCGACGACGAAGTCGTTGCCGTCCTCGTTGCCCAGCACGAGGTCGGGCAGGTTTTGGCGCTTCTTCGTCAGGTCGAGCGCGCTGGCAGGCGCCGCGAACATCAAGGCCGAGCCGAGCAGCACGGCGAGCTTCCACACCTTCATTCCATCTCCTCCTGCCGCCGTTCGCCGGCGGTCCGACCGTGTTTTGTCTTAGTCCCAGCTCTCACCCCGAGGTGCCGCTGCGCAACTGAAGCCTCCGGCGTCCCAGGTATTCAGAGAGCTCCCCTTCGAGGCCTGCCGTCGCAGGCAACTCAGAATGAGGTTCCGGGTGGGATGTCCGCGTCCTAATTCTTTGAAATCGCCACGCCCCAGGGCAACAGGCCCGTCTGGATGCTCTTCAAAACCTTCAGGTTCTCGACGTCGATCACCGAGACGTCGTTCGAGCTGCCATTGGTCGTGTAGAGCTGCTTCTCGTCGGGCGTGAAGGCGAGCTGCCAGACGCGCTGACCCACCGGAAGATACTTCTCGACCTCGTAGGTCTTCGTGTTCACCACGGCGACGCGGTTGGCTGGACCCAGTGCCACGAAAGCCTTGGAACCGTCCTTGGTGAGCCGCACACCAACAGGCTGAATCTGCTCGTCGTTCACGCTCGGGATCTTGAAGGTCACCTTCTTGATCACCTTGCGGGTCGCCACGTCGATCACCGAGACGGTGCCGCCGACTTCGGCCGAGACCCAGAGCGTCTTGCCGTCACCCGAGAACTCGGCGAAGCGCGGGCGCGCATCGACCAGGACGTTGTCGATCACCTCGAAGGTCTTGGTATCGATGAAGTGGGCCATGTTGGTGGTCTCGGAGGTGTTCACGAGAACCTTCCCGTCCGGCGACAGGCCCATGCCTTCCGGCTCGACGCCGACCGGTACCTCGGCCAGCACTTTGTTCTTCTCGATGTCGATGATGGTGACCTGGCTGTCGTCCTCGTTGGCGACGTAGAGCGGGTTACCCGATGCCGCGAGGATGAACTGCTCCGGGTCGGGGCCGGAGCGCAGCGAGCGCGTGACCTTGCCGGTGGCGGTGTCGAGGACGTCGATGCGGTCGTCGTCGCTGGCGCAGACGAAGAGTTCCTTGTCATCCTTCGAGAGCGTGATGCCGCGCGGGCGCCGCCCCACCTTCCAGGTCGCGGTGACCGCCATGGTGTTGGTGTCGATGACGCTGACCGAGTTGCCCTTTTCGTTGGTCACGTAGGCGGTGAAGGCCTGCGCGGCCTCCGACAGCCCGAGCCAAGCTCCCGCGAGCACCGCAACGCTTACGCTCGCTCTGAAGCGACGGCCCATCAGCATCCTCCCTGTCGCGCGCGCTTTTCGCGCATTCGCCCCGGCGATCTAGCGCAATTTCCCGACAGGGACATTGGCCATTCAGCGGGATCGTCCGAATCCACAGCGTTTCATTGCCGCATCGAGCGCAGCGTTACTTGAACTTGCAGGTCGTCTCCGGCTGATCGGTGCCGAGCGTGTCAAGCGGCGTGCGCTGGTGGATGAAGCCCTGCTCCGGCGCCACGGACACCATCGCTTTCGGCTGCACAACGATGATCGGCTGGCGCAACTGGTGGTCCCAGGGGCGATAGCTCAGCGAGACGCCTTTGTAGGCTGGCAGGCTGAAGGTCGGATCCGTGAAGTACGGGATCAGCGTGGCCGCATCGGTGCTCTTCTTCTGCGTTGCTCCCTCGCCGACGCTGCGCACGCCCGCCCAGGCCTGGTAGTCGAGGGGCCGCATCAGCCTGCCCGAGAGCCTCCGGAAACGGTTCTGGGCCTGGGCCGCCCCCCAGGTCTCCAGCGTTGGATGCCAGGTCGTCGCCACCAAGCCGGCCGTTCCGGCGATGGGTCGCGGATCCACGGTGCGATACGGGACGTATTCGCCCCAATCCTGCTCCTCGTCGGCGACGATCGCCATGTCGTAGTCGATGCCCCGGGTGAAGATCATCGCCTCGGCGCGGGTCGGCGTATCGCCGCGCGCCTTCATCAGCGGGCCGAAGGTCCATGGTTTTTCTGCCGTGACCTTCAGGCCGAACTTCCTGGCGGAGTTCTTCATGGCCTCGGCATAGGCCTTGTCGCGGTCGCTGGGGCCGACGATCAGGAAGATCTTTCGCCAGCGCATCAGCGTCATGTACTGCGCGATCGCGTCGGTCTGCATCGCGCGGCTCGGGATGGTGTGGAAGACGTTGGCGCGGCAATCGGCCCCACGCAGGGAATCGTCTGGCGCGCCGGCGTTGAAGACGGCCACGCCGTCGCCCTTCAGCGCATCGGCGACGGCCAGAACTTCGGCTGCGGGCAGCGCGACCACGAAATACTTCACGCCCTTTCCGGCGAGTTCCTTGGCGGCGTCGACGGCGCTCTTGCCCTCCTCCAAGGCGACCTCGTCGAGAGCGTAGGTCTGCTTGGTGAAGCGGCCGGTGGTGTTGTTGTCCTTCACCGCCATGCGCGCGCCGGCGACGCCGAGATCTTCGGGATCGGCCTCCGCATCGTAGGACGAGGGCGCTGGGACCGGACGGTAGAGGAAGGCGATATGCGTCTCGCTGCCCGGCATGGTGGCAGGTTGCTGGGCCGTCGGCGAGCCGGGCGCAGGCTCGCCGGTCTCGGCCTTCGGCTCTTGAGCTATGCCGACCGCGCCGCTCATGACGGTGGCGAAGGCGGGCAGAACGGCGAGGAGGCGGAGGGCGGAAAAACGCATGCCCCGGGACGCTAACAACATCTCGGCGTGACCCTCAACGGTTGATGTATAAGGACTTTCTAAGCTCGCAACGCGGCGCGTCGGCGGTTGCGCTGCGGCAAATCCGGCCAGAGGAAACGAGAGCCCTCCGCGCCGACCGTTGCCAAAAGCTCCTCGCGCCCGACCTAAAACCGGACGAGGGCGATCCGTCTGAGCCGCTTGCCTGGAGGAATCTGTGATGAACCGGCGCCCGATGCTTACGCTTGGCCGTCTCGTGCTGGCGACCGTCGCGCTGATGCCGCTGCTCACGCCTGCCGCCATGGCCGAGATGGGGCGAAAGGCCGCGATCTTCACCGCCGAACTCGACGATCCGATGCTGCCCTATGGCCGCAAGCCGCCGCCGGCCTTCCTGAAGCGTCTCGACCTGATCACGGACGAGTTGCGCAAGACGCTCTCCGACAAGGGCAAGCTCGAGAGCGTCGACCTCGCTCCGCAGGCTGAGGAGATCAAGAAGCAGGCGCCGCTGTTCAAGTGCAACGGCTGTGTTCCGGATATCGCCAAGGCGCTGGGGGCGGATTACGCGGTGACGACCGTGGCCGAGAAAGGCGGCCCACAGCTTTTCAACCTGTCCGTCACGATCGTCGAGGTTGCATCCGGAAAGGTCGTGCGGAAGGGCATCGTCGTGATAAACGCCAATTCCGACGACGACTGGGCGCATGCCGCGCGCTCGGTGGTCAAGAACCGCCTGCTGGCGGAGCCGCTGCCGAACCCCTCCTGACCAGGAGGACGACGGCTCGCGATCCCCGAGTCCCGATGCGTCCCGTGTCCGAGCCATCCGAGAACAGTCCCCGCCTCCTCGTCAGCGTCCGCGATGCCGACGAAGCCGCGCTCGCCTGCGCGGCCGGTGTCGGCCTCGTCGATGCGAAAGACCCCGCGAACGGCGCCCTCGGCGCGCTGCCCGTGGAAACCGTGCGGGAGATCGTGAGGCGCGTCGGTGCCTCTGTCACGACGAGCGCAGTGGCCGGAGAGCCGGAGGACGCTGCGGCACTCGCTCCCATGGTCGCCGCCATGGCCGGCACCGGCGTCGACTACGTGAAAGTCGCGGTGCGGGCGGATCAGCCCGATATCGCCCTTGTCGAGGCGGCAGAGGCGGCGCCCGGGCGATTGATCGGTGTGCTTTTTGCCGGCGACGTCTTCGGGCTGAACGTCGTCTCGCGCCTAGCCGAGGCCGGTTTTTGCGGTGCGATGATCGACACGCGCGCGAAGGACGGACGACGCCTCGGCGACCTGCTTCTGCCGGATGACCTCGCAGCCTTCGTTGCGGCCTGCCACGCGCACGGGTTGCTCTCGGGGCTCGCGGGTTCGCTCGGTGTCGCAGACATTCCCGGCCTCGCCGCCCACGCGCCGGGCTATCTCGGATTCCGCGGCGGTCTCTGTCAGGACGGCGACCGTCGCAATGCGCTCGATCCGATAAGGGTCGGCGCCGCGATCGCGGCCCTGCGCGACCTCGATCGGCGCGACGCCGCGTGACGATGGCGGACGGCCCTCTGAGCGTGATCAAGGTCGGCGGCAGTTTGGCGTCCGATCCGGCCCGCTTGCGCGCCGTGCTGGCATCGCTCGCCGACGGCGGCGAAGGCCATGCCGTCATCGTGCCAGGCGGCGGACCGTTCGCCGATACGGTGCGCGCCTCGCAGGCATCGCTCGGATTTTCGGACGCGCTCGCCCACCGGCTCGCCCTCGGCGCGATGGGCCAGATGGCCGAGGTTCTTTCTGAGTTGGAGCCGCGGCTCTCGATCGTCCGAAGCGTCGAGGCGGCGAGAGCCCATGATGGCGTCTGCCTTTGGGATCCCGTGGGCCTGCGCGATGGACATCCCGACATTCCCGAGTCTTGGGACGTCACCTCCGACAGCCTCGCTCTGTGGCTTGCTGGCGCGCTCGGCGCGACGCGATGCGTGCTGGTGAAATCCGCGCCCTGCCCCGCCGATGCTTCGCCGGACCATCTCGCCGGACTCGGCCTCGTCGATCGCGCCTTCCCGGATTTCGCCCGTGCCTTTGCAGGCGAGATCGTCCTGTGCGGCTCGGACGCAATCTCCCACTCACCCCCTCATCCTGACGTGCGAGGCCCAGCCGAGCCTCGAAGGAAGGCTCCAGAAGCCACTGCGATCGCTGGAGCCCCTCCTCGAGGCTGCCGCTCCGCGCCAGCACCTCAGGATGAGGGTGTGGGTGGCGTCTTCCCATGCGCATCGGAGGACGAGGCGGCATGAGCGACCGCCCGGATCACCTCGTCTTCATTACCGGCAAGCTTGCCCATGCCCGGCTGGAAAAGGTCGCGAACACGCTGCCGGCTGAGCGCTTCAACTGGTCGATCGCCGATGCCGGCGTGAAGGTCGCCGCGCTGATGACCGAGGAGATCATCAAGCGCCGCATCACCATGCCCGAGGGGGCCACGCGCATCATCCTGCCGGGCCGCTGCCGAGCGAACCGCGAGGCACTGGCCGAGCACTTCAAGCTGCCCGTCGAGCTGGGCCCGGACGAGATCGTCGACCTGCCGGCCTATCTCGGTCTCGCGGGCCGCAAGGTCGATCTCTCGAAACACGACCTGCGCATCTTCTCCGAGATCGTCGATGCCTCGAAGATGAGCGTCGACCAGATCGTTGCGAAGGGCCTCGACCTCGCACGGCGCGGTTCGGACGTGATCGACCTCGGCGGCTTGCCCGACACACCCTTTCCGCACCTCGAAGACGCAGTGCGCGAGATGAAGCGCGCGGGCCTGACCGTGAGCGTCGACTCCTTCTCGCTCGACGAGCTGACGCGGGGAGCTAAAGGCGGTGCGGATTACCTGCTCAGCCTCAACGAGGAGACCCTCGATCTCGCCTTCGAGATCGGCGCCGTGCCGGTCCTGGTGCCGATGCGGCCCGATGACATGCCCTCTCTCGACCGGGCGATCGAGCGAATGGAGAAGGCGGGGCTGCCCTACATGGCCGACCCGATCCTCGAGCCGATCCATTTCGGTTTCGTCGAGTCGATCGCGCGCTACAACGACGTCCGCAAGCGCTGGCCCGACATCGAGATGATGATGGGCACCGGCAACCTCACTGAACTGACCGAGGCCGACAGCCTCGGCGTCACCGCGCTGCTCGCTGGAATGTGCTCGGAGCTCTCGATCCGCAACGTGCTGATCGTGCAGGTCTCGAACCATACGCGCCGCACCGTGGAGGAGCACGATGCGGCCCGACGTGTGATGTACGCGGCCAAGGCAGACTCCGCGCTGCCCAAGGGTTATGGCCGGGAGCTATTGGCACTTCACGACAAGCGACCCTTCGTGCAGACCCCGGACGAAATCGCCGCACTGGCGGCCGAGGTTCGCGATCCCAATTACCGCATCGCGGTCGCCGAGGATGGGATCCACGTCTACAACCGCGCGATCCACAAGGTCGGCACCGACGCAATGGCATTTTTCCCGGACATGGACGTGGCTTGCGACGGCGCTCACGCCTTTTACCTCGGCGGCGAGCTGACCAAGGCCGAGACTGCGTTCCGGCTCGGCAAGCGCTACGTGCAGGACGAGCCGCTCGATTGGGGCTGCGCGGCCGACCGCAACAGGGAAGACACCACCGCGTTCAAAAAGGCGGGTCACACCAGGCAGGGCGGCGCCGACGTACCACTGTCCGGAACGCGCGACGCCGTGCCTGCAGCCGAGGCGCCAAAGGGCCGGATCGTCTGCGGCAAGCTCGTGCCGGACGAGGGCTGAGCCACGTGCCGTTCATTCTCGAGACGATCGTCACCACGCTGTCGCCGGAGGGCGAACTGCACCTCGTGCCGTTCGGTCTTATCCGCGAAGGCGACGACTACGTGCTGGCGCCGTTCCGGCCCTCGCCGACCATCCTCAACCTCGAAGCCTCGCCGTTCTTCGCAGCCTCCGCGCCGACCGACGTGCGCGTCATCGCAGGCGTTGTCACGGGACGCCGCGAATGGCCGGTGGTCGATTGCGAGAAGATCCACGGCAAGCGGCTGGCCGCGTGCTTCGGCCATGCCGAGTTCGAGGTGCTCGACAAGGACGACGACGCCCAGCGCCCGCGCTATCGCGGCCGGATGGTCCATTCGGCCAGCCACAAGCCATTTCTCGGCTACAACCGGGCGCAGGCCGCGGTTCTGGAGGCGGCGATCCTCTCGACGCGCCTCAAGATGCTGGAGCCCGAGAAGATCCTGACCGAGATGGCCTACCATGCCATCGCGATCTCCAAGACCGCTGGTCCCGCCGAGCGCGAGGCCTGGGACTGGATCGAGGACAAGGTCGCGGACGCCCTCGGGCGCAGCGAGCGCGTTCTCCCACGAGCTGAACCCGCCGCGTGAGGCGGCAGACGGAGCAGATCACCGATGCGTAAGACGACCAGACGGACCCTGACGGCTGCGGCGGCTCTCGCCACCGCAAGCGTTCTCGCAGTCACCGCCCAGGCCCATGGCCCGACTCGCCGGAAAATTAGCGAGTCCATCGAGATCAACGCGCCGGCCGACAAGGTCTGGGCGGTCGTCGGCAACTTCAAGGATTCGAACTGGGTCGAGAACGTCGCCAAAACCGAGGCGCATGGCGACGATCCGGGCAAGTCGAAGCGGACGCTCACCCTCAAGAACGGTCATACGATCGAGGAGGAAGGCACCAACTACAAGCCTGACCGGATGCTGTTCGGCTACTTCATCGACAAGATCGACGTCGCCGATCTGCCGGTGAACGACTTCTCGTCAAACGTCACCGTCGAGGCTGAGGGCGATGGCAAGGCGAAGGTCGAGTGGAAGGCGGCGTTCTACCGCGGCTACATGAACAACGATCCGCCGCCGGAATTGAACGACGAGAATTCCGAGAAGGCGGTGAAGGCTTGGGTTCAGAAGAGCCTCGCCAATCTCAAGGCGCAGTTGGAGAAAGGCGCTTCCTGACGGGGTGACCTTAAAGCCCCGCACAACGATAAAGAGCGCCGCCGCCCCGGCGGCGCAAATGGGAGAGAGACGATCACGATGAGATATTACACGACAGCCGCCGTGGCGGTGTTGGCCGCAGTGTCCTTCGCCGCCCAGGCGCATGGCCCGAGCCGCCAGAAGGTGTCGGAAGAGGTCGAGATCAACGCACCGGCCGACAAGGTCTGGGCCGTGGTCGGCAACTTCCAGGATGGCAGCTGGATCCCGGTGGTCGAGAAGACCGAGGGCAAGGGCGGCAACGAGGTCAAGGCGACCCGTACCCTGCACCTCAAGGGCGGCGCTACCGTCGACGAGGAACTGGCCAAGTACGATGCCGGCAAGAAGACCTTCATGTACCGGATCAACAAGGTCGACGTGAAGGTTCTGCCGGTGAACGACTATTCCTCGACGATCGAGGTCGAGGATGCCGGCGGCAAGACCAAGGTGACCTGGAAGGGCGCTTTCTATCGCGGCTACATGAACAACGATCCGCCGCCCGAGCTGAACGACGAGGCCTCCAAGAAGGCCGTGTCGGGCCTCTACCGCGCGAGCCTCGATAACCTGAAGGCCAAGGTCGAGAAGGGCTCGTGAGGGCCCACCTCCGCGGAATGACGTCTCGGAGGGGCCGGCTCAAAGCCGGCCCTTTCAGTCTCGCCGCGCTTCTGCTCGTGTGGGCCAGCCCGTCGCTGGCGCAGGAGGCCTACGTCACCGCGCAACTCGCGAACGAGGTCGCCGTGGTGGATCTCGGTGCCGGCAAGGTGATCGCTCATATCCCGGTCGACGGTGCGCCGGCTGGTATCGCCCTCTCGCCGGACCGCAAGACAGCTTATGTCACGCGGCCCGAGGGGCAGTCGGTGGCGGTGCTCGATCTCGACAAGCGCACGGTCACGGCGAGCGTCGCCGTGCATGGCGGCCCGCTCGGGATCGCCGTCAACCCGAAGACCGGCGTGGTCTACGTTGCCGACTGGTATGCGACCCGCGTCGTCGTGCTGACGCCCTCCCCCGAAGGTTTGAAGCAGACCGGCGAGATCGCCGTCGGCAAGTCGCCCTCTGGCCTCGCCGTGACGCCCAATGGCGGCACGCTGCTGGTCGCCAATCGCGAGGCGGATTCGGTCTCCGTGGTCGACCTCGCCACGGCCAAGGAAACGCACGTCATCGCGGTGGGGCGGCACCCGTTCGGCCTCACGCTGTCGGCCGACGGCAGCCGGGCCTACACGGCCAACGTGACCTCGAACGACGTGTCCGTGATCGACGTCCCCGGTCACCGCGAGATCGGTCGCATCGCGACCGGTGATAGGCCCTACGTCGTGGCTCTGGCCGGCGGACACGGCTTCGTCACCGACCAGTATTCGAACAGCGTCACTGCCTTCGGCCTCGACGACCTCAAGCCGGCCGGCAGCATCGACGTCGAGGATCATCCCGAGGGCATCGCCGCGTCGCGGGACGGCAAGAGCCTCTACGTCGCCAACTGGGGCGACAACACGCTGAGCGTGATCGATGCCGCAACCCTCAAGGTCACCGGCAAGATCGCCGTGCCGGACGGGCCGAGGGCTTTCGGGGACTTTTTGCGCTAGCAGACCGGCCCGCGCTGGCGGGTATGCGTCTCAATCGTCATCCGCGGGCGAGTTCAGGATGTCTTCCAGCTCGTCCACCAGTTGGTCGATCTGATCCTCGCTGGCCAGCACCTTGACGGTGTCGCCGTCGGCTGTTGCGAAGGCGAGCTCGATGGAATCGCCGCTCCGCGCGGCCAGGATGCGGACGAGTTTCTTGGCGGCGCTCATGCGCGGGGCCTCATGGATGGATGGCTGACGGTCGAGGAGGCTCGACGCGGGACGACATCCGCAAAGCATGAGCGGAACCGTATTGTCGAGCCGGCGCTTTCTGGTGCTGGCCCGCCGAGTACCGCCATCGTGCCCCCTTACAGATCGATCCTCGTCCTCACCCTGCTGCTCGCGGTCTCCGGCGCGCTGGCGCAGACCGAAGAGCCTGCGCCCGTGCCCGCGCAAGAGGAGCCCGTCCCCGGCCCGCCGCCGCCATCGCCCGATCTCTCCGATCCGAACGCGCGCAACGCCGAGAGCCTGTCGGAGCCGGGACCGAACTCGACGATTCCCAAGACGCTCCGCGGCTCCGGTGCGAAGGCGGGCGGCCCTGCGAACGATCTCAATGTCGGCAGCGCGAGCGAAACACCTCGCCCGCGCAGCAATCTGGCCAACGTGCTCACGGGCAAGGAACTGTTCCACGGCAATTATTGCGGCGCCGGCCAGCGTGGCGAGGGCTTGCCGCCGACGGACCAGCTCGATGCCGCCTGCATGCGCCACGACGCCTGTTACGACGCCGCCGGCTACGCGTCCTGCGCCTGCGACCAAGTGCTCGGCCGCGAAGCCGGCGCCGTGGCCGATCAGCCGGGTGTGACTGCGGATGTCCGTGGCAAGGCGCTCAGCGTCGTCGAAGCCGCCGGTGTGCTTTCCTGCAAGTCGCCGTGAGCGGATTCCGGCCTGCGTCTACGCGGCGCGCGTGCTGAAGGGCTCGAACTCGCGCTCGGTGAACGGTTCGGCGATGACTCCCGAGCTGCACAGCCACTCGACCGCAGCGAGAAGGCCGCCTGCCACCGCGTGGATTTCCTCGGTGTCGCGTGGCAGCACGAGAATCCGATCGGGATCGCTCGGGCGAAACACCAACTCGTCGCCCTGGGTGGTATCGCCGACGATCACGCAGTCTGCCGCGTCGGGTTTCCCGAGCAGCGGACCGTCTCCCCAGAACCAATATTGCGCGACCCGCTGGCGCCACGTCGCCACATCGTTCGGCCCGCGGAGGATGCGGTGCGGCGGGTAGATGCGAACGAGGTCGCCTCCGAGGATTCCTTCGCCGAGCGTTGTCACGTAGGCGCGATAACCCTCCGGAAGCCGCGTGCCGAGGGCTGCTTCTGCAGCCAAGACCTCCTCGTACGTCGACAGGAAGAGGGGCCCGCCGATCACGCTCACGTCTCGCAGGTTCATCGAGCCACCTCAGGCGATCAGTGCCACCGCCACGGCCGGTCCGCAGGTCGAGACCCAGTCGGCATCGCGATCCGTCAGACCATCGGCGATGACGTCGGTGAAGGCGAGGCAGCGCCGACCGAGGCGGCGTGAGAGACGCTCGGCGACAAAGGCGCCAGCGCCACAGACGACGAGCGGCGCATCCTCGGGGAGGTCCGCCCGAGACAGGAGCGTCGCCGCGGCGTCGTGGAGCGGGCGGAGCTGCGCCTCCGCGAACCAGGCCGCGAGCGCTCGCCATTGCGCGGGCGAGCCCTCCCCATGGTCGCGGCCGATGATCCGGGCGAGGCGCGTCTCCGATTCCGCGATGGATTTTCCCTTAAGGTCTGCGCTGTGCTGTTGGTCCGCTCCCTCGGGAAGGTCGCCCAGCAAGCGATGGATATCGGCCGTGGTGGCGAAGGCTTCGGCCATCAACGCGGTGCGGCGACCCCGCCAGGGCGCATGCGTGGCGAGCGCAGGCAATGCTGTTCGCACGACGCCGGAATAGACGAGCTCGCCCGTCTCCAGCCGCTCGGCGTCGCTGTAGCCGGAGGCCGCGGGCCGGCCGTCGACGATCGGGATCAGGTCGGAGGTCGTCGAGCCGATGTCGACGAGGAGTGCGCTGCCGACGTGCCGTCCGACGAGCGCGGCGGTGGCGTGCCAGTTCGAGGAGGCGATGTCGGCGGCCTGCCGCTCGGCGGCTTCGGGCGCGACGAAGCCGGAGCGGCCGGCATAGATCCGCGCGGAGCCTTTCAGATTTGCGGCAGCCCAGGCGGCGAGCTGTGCGACGCCGTCCGCTCGGTCTCGGAAGCAGTCGGTCAGCTCGCCAGTCATGGTGACGGCGTGGCTAGCCTCACTGCGTGCCCAATCCGGTAGCGACGAGAGCGTCTCGTCGAGAGCGGGAATGCCGCGCCAGAGCTTGCAAGGCGCCTGCACCGCCTCTCTGACACGGCCGCCCGCTACGAGCGCAGCCTTGACATGCACCCCGCCGAGATCCCACCCCACCGTCGGGGCTGCTGGGTCATGCCGGGGCTGGCTCACGGGCGGCTCGCTGAGGCGGTGGACGGATGACGTTCCGGCTGATTCCGGTGATCGACCTGCGCGGCGGACTCGTCGTGCGAGCGCGCGCGGGCGACCGCGACGCCTATGCCCCGATCCGCACCCCTTTGGCCAGCGGATCGGCACCGGATGATGTCGCCCGCGGATTGCTCGCCGCTTGTCCGGCGGAGATCCTCTACGTCGCGGATCTCGACGCGATCGTGGATGGCCACGCGCCCGACCTAGCGAGCTTGCGCGCCATCCGCGCCGCCTGTCCCGCCGTGAGCCTCTGGCTCGATGCGGGTTTCTCGACGACGGAGGCTGTCAGAGCGTTTGTTGCTGAAGGTCTCGGCCAACCGGTGCTCGGCAGCGAGAGCCAAGCCGATTCAGCCCTCGTCCGCGCATGCGGCGATCGGGCGATTCTCTCGCTCGACAGCAGAGACGGAGCCTTTCTCGGCCCCCGCGATCTGCACGATGACCCGTCTTGCTGGCCGACGGACGTCATCGTGATGACCCTGGCACGCATCGGCGTGGGCGGCGGACCCGATGTTGCGGCTTTGGAACGTGTGACGCACGCGGCGCGTGGCCGCCGCGTCTATGCGGCCGGCGGCGTGCGGGGACCCGATGATGTCCGCGCATTACAGGAGATCGGTGTGGCTGGAGCCCTCGTTGCGTCGGCGATCCACGACGGCAAGCTTTTCCGGTAAGCCTCTGCGCGCAAAAAGAAAGGGACGGCTTTCGCCGTCCCAATCGTCGTCAGCGTCCAAGGAAGATGGAGGCCAGTCGCTGGAGCAGGCCCCGCGGTGCGGGCGGAGGCTCGCTCTGCCCAGGACTGTCCCCGATCTAAGCGTTGGCTGCGAAGGGGTGCTGCACCGAGTTGCGCTGCTCCGTGACGACCGAAGCCTTCGGCTCGCCGTTCACGGCGCGCTGGATGGAGAGCTTGGTGGCCTCGTAGTTGTACTTCTGGATCTTGGCGTCGTCGGCCGCTTCCCAGTGGATGAACACGCCGACCAGGATGAACAGGTCGTCGGCTTCGTCCACGGGGATGATGCCCTCGGCAACCGCGTCCTGAACGGCCTTGGCAACGCCGTGCTGGGCGGGGCCGAACATCTGGACGGCCTGACGGGCGTCGTTGATGGTGACCTTGTTGAACATCAGCGTGTTGGGCTTGCACGGCAGGTTCGGCGCGATGACCGCGAGCAGGCTGGTGAAGCCGTGCTTGTTGTTCACGAGACCGTTCGCGAAAGCCGTCTCAGCCGGCGAACCGCGGGGTCCGATGATCAGGTCGATGTGAGCGACTTCATTGCCGTCGCCGACGAGCGCTTCGCCGACCTGGAGCTTGGTGATCTTTGCCATTCGGGGATTCTCCCTGGATTTCCTCGGAGAAAAGGCTGCCCTCTTGTGAGGCGCAGCCTAAGCCGTCCTTGTTTCGGCGCTCGATGAGGAGCCGAGCCGGTTAGCCCGGACAGCGGCGCGGACCCTACAGCGGCGGATTTGCCGGAACAACCCGAGCAAGGCCCTGAAATCGGTAATTTTTCGGGGGTTCGGCGGATGGTTGACGGAACCGTTCTCGATCGAACGGTCAGGCAGTCAGCGAGCCTCGCCGCGCGCCGTGAGGATGGTGTCGGCAAACAGGGTCGCTACCG
The DNA here is from genome assembly GCF_021352225.1 of Methylobacterium sp. C25. Taxonomy (GTDB): domain Bacteria; phylum Pseudomonadota; class Alphaproteobacteria; order Rhizobiales; family Beijerinckiaceae; genus Methylobacterium. The sequence continues at coordinate 224,924 of NZ_JAAUVI010000002.1, forward strand.
TGAAATCGGCGCTGGTCCCTGGATTGAGCCCGGCTTCTTTGAGGACCCGGTCATGCGCGAGCAGCACATCGACTGGCTCTCTTCTCAGGTCGATCCCGCCGAGCGCCCCGGCGGCCTCTTGCCGAACCTTCTCGGCCGTCTCGGCTCCATACTTCCGGGCGATGTGGCTGTCGGGAATGCTCGTCAGGAACGCGAGGTGAATGGCCGTCGTCGCCCAATTGGTCGAAAGATCCAGGCGCCGTGCCGCATCGAGGGCTGGCAGGCCGACGCTGAAGACGTCCTCGAAGCCGGTAACGTAAGCCCTTGCAATGCGGTCGCGGGGCGCGGCCTCGGCCATCGCTGCTCCGAGAGCCACCGACGTCGAGGCTTCAGTTACGTCATGGCGCTGCGCCGTCCCGAGTCCGCCGGGATTGGCATGCCGGATCGCCGCGAACACGTCGGCGCCGTCGCGTTCGTCGAGGGCAGAGAGGACGGCACTCATCCTTTGCTGGAGCCGCCCGGCCGTTTCGCTGGCGAGGGCGATCGGGGCACAGAGCAGAAGGATCCCGAGATTCGTGTTCTGGCCCACAGCCGAGATCGTCGCCTCGACGCCTCCGCGCACCCTCGCCCCGACGCTTGCGCCGGCGCGCGCGAGATGCGGTGCGGAAACCTCGGCGCTGGTGACGAAATCCGCCACCTCCATCCGGTGCCCGCCGGCATATGCGTGGACGTTGCCGACCTTGAGGGCGTCGAGCTCGGCGAGGCACGCCGCCCGGTAGAGATCGGCGACGATCGCTGGCGAGAGCGCGGTGCCGGTCACGCCTGCGACGCCACGAGCCTCGGCGGTCGCGCGGCCCGGACGGCGCCGAGAAATCCGCGCACGACGCTCGCCGCGATGTCGACCTCGGTGACCTGCTGGAGCCCCGACCAGGCCGGCATGGAATTGACTTCGAGAACCAGGAAGCCGCCCTCCCCGTCCTCGACGAGGTCGACGCCCGTGTAGTCGACCGCAATCGAAGCCGCCGCGGCTTCGGCTAGCTCGGCGGCCTTGGCTGGGACGTTCCAGGCGAAGGGCCGGCCTCCGCGGTGGACGTTGGTGATCCAGCCGTCGCCTTCGCGTATCATCCCGGCGATCGGCCGCCCCTCGCAGACGAAGACCCGGTAGTCGCGCCAGAGACCGTCGCGACGCGGGACGTAGCGCTGCAGGTAGTAGACGCGGTTCACGTCATCTTCCGGTGGCAACTCCTCGGGCCGCTCGATCAGCATCAAACCCTCGCCCTGTGAGCCGAAGAGCGGCTTGAGCACGATCGGCCGGCCGGGGCCGGCCTCGCGGGCGATCAGCTCGGCCGCTGCCTCACGCTTCGAGAAGACGAAGGTGTCCGGCGTCGGCAATCCGGCGCGGGCGACGGCAAGGCTGGTCGCCGCCTTGTCCACCGAGCGTTCGATCGCGGTCGGCGAGTTCCAGACCGTGACACCGGCCGAGACCAGGGCGTGGAGCACTCCGAGCCGCATGGTGGTGGCCTCGAAGGTGCCTCCTGCGATGGTCCTCATCAGGACCCCGTCGGGGAGGCCGTCCTCGAAGCCGGGTACGCGCAGGGGCTCGCCGCCACCCGTGACGATGGCGACGTCGGCGAGCGAGAACAGCACCGGTTCGATCCCGAAGGATTCGAGGGCGCCCCGCAACCTCGCCTTGTGCCAATTGCCGTTATCGGCCGCGAGCCCGATGCGCATGTGCTGGGGGATGCCTTACGCGAACGATGCGTCGACGAGGCTCGGCTCGAGCCGGCCGCCGCGGAAGGTGCTGCCGGTGCGGATCGAGGTCACGATCGCCTCCGCCGGCGAGAACAGCGCGCCGTCGATCTTGTAGAAGTCGCCGTTCACGCGGGAAAAGATCTCGGCGAAGGGCGCGCCATGGTCGCTCGACGTCGTCGACGGAAGCTGCTCGGCGAGCTGGCGCGCATCGGCATCCTCGGCATCCACGAAGAGCTGCACTCGGCCGCCATAGATGATGGCGTCGTTCGTACGACCCATCGCCTTCACGAAGTCGGGGTGCTGCGGCGAGAGCGGCGCAGAGCCGATCCCATCGACGATGGCATGCAGGTCGAAGCCGACCGTGTGCGCCTTGTGGAGTGCCACTTCGAGCACGCGGGCGACGACCTGGGTCGCGCCGGCGAGGCTCTGGGTCGGAGCGTAGACGAATGTGAGCTGTTCGGCCCGCAGCCCGGTGGCCTCGGCGACCTTCGCCACCACCGATGCCGGCGGGGCGCTGCCCGATTCGAGGACGAGCACGGTGCTGCCGGCGGAGTCGCGGTAGTTCAACTCCTTGTAGAGCTCCTCGACCACGGCGACGGCGCGTCCCGGACCGGAGCCCAGTGCGAAGAAGCCGGAATCGCCCGTCTCGTCGGCGAGGCTCCAGCCGGCATACTGGCTGCCGAGGCAGGCCAGAACCGGATCGGCCGAGTGGACGACGACCGAGTACGGCCAGGAGGCGATCGGCCCGGTCGGAGCGATGGTCACCGTGCCGAGGCCGCCCATGCAGATCTCAGCCAGACGGCGCCCGGCCTCGATCGAGCCGCGTACCTGCGAGCCGGCATCGACCATGCGGGCTCCGCTCTCGCGGGAGACGGCGAGCCGCAGGACGTCCGCGTCAGCGACCAGACGGTCGACCAGCGGCGCTGCCAGCGCGTTGATGCTCGGCGGCTTGATATCGGTAGCCATGGGTGTCCTCTCTCCCATCGAGCAGGGCGGCGATGGCGCCGGCCCTGTCCCGCAATGATTGTCGGACGGCCTCGGAATCCGGGCCGCTTGCCGTGACCGTGCAGAAGGGTGCGTCCCGCGCCACGAGGGAGCCCCCCCGCGGTCGATCGCGCGTGAAATCGGGCCATTCGAGCGGTGGCACGGAGGCGTAACGGTGGGCCGCGTAACAGATTTCCGAACCGGCCGCATCAACCGGTGATGGGTCGAGCGCCGGCAGGTTCCCGAGACTAGCCTCGACCTGCTGCACGAGAAGTGGCGTCCGACGCCGATCGAGCAGATCGAGCGTGGCGCCGGCCCGCGGATTGATCTCCAGGAGCCACCATGCGTCGCCGTCGACCAGCAGATCCGCGCTGGCGAGGCCGCGCAGCGCGGTCGCCTTGGCGAGACGCCCAACGGCCGCCGCGATCTCGGCGACGAGCGGCACGGAGAGGGCTGCGGGCTCGCCGCTGCCGCGTGCGACGGCACCTGCATAGCGGTAGGGACGGACCGCGCTCGGATGGCTCCACTGCTCGGTGACCGCGAGCGCCGCAATGTCGCGCCCGTCGGCCAAGAAGTTCAGGGCGTGGGCGCGGCCGGGGACGCGCTGCTGGAAATAGTGATCAGGCGGCGCATGACCGGCGGTCGCCGCGCGGATGTGGCTGCCGCCGGAACCTCCGGCCCGCTTCAGGAGCCAGGCGCGCCGGTCCGCAACCGGTTCGACCGAGATGCGCGGATGCGGGATCGAGAGACGTTCGCATAGACTGGCGAACAGGAGCGGGTCCTTGAGCGCGGCCACGGTGCCGGGACCGGCGCCGATCAGGCGATGGCGGGCGGCGATGCGGGCCATCAGTGCCGGTGCGTCCTCGAAGCCACTGCCGAGGATCACGCCGAGTACCCGATTGCCGGCGCGCGCCGTCAGATCGTCGAGCCCCGCAAGAACCGACTCTGCGCCGCTGCGGGCCATGCCGAAGCGGCCGGACAGCGTGCGATGCCCGTCGGCGAGTTCCAGGGTGTCCTCGTCACCGAACAGGTCGAGCACGTAGGGCCGCAACCCGGCTCGCCGGGCGGCCTGGGCCAGCGCCCGCCCCGACTGGGCTGCGATCAGGACCGCGTCGCGCATCGGGCTCGAAGGGGTCAGCCCGCCACCTCGACGGCGAGCTTGTAAGCGTCGCGGAAGTCGAGGCAGAGCGGCTCTTCTGCCGCCAGCATGCGCTGGAACAGGCGAGACTGCGTCTGGTATTTCACGTTTCCGACGGCCAGCGCACCGATGCCGACGCCCTTGCCGGTGGGCAACGCCACATCCTTGGCGTTCACGTCGATCCCGGCGATGCCGGCGGGCGGGACCGCGTTGACGTCCGAGGCGACCAGCAGCTTCGGCGCGGATTCGAGATCGGTCGCCGAGAGGATCGGGATGCCGGCAGGGCCGGCGGAGAGGATCACGTCGGCGTCCGTAATCGCCTTGCGCCGATCCTCCGGAGTGGTGCCGTCGACGGCGCCGACCTCGATGCCGAAGCGCCACTTCATGGTGAAGGCGATCTTCGAAACGCGCTCCTCGCCGTCATGGCCGACGAGCACGGTCTTGGCACCCTCAAGCGCTCCGATCACCGCCGCGACGTAGGCGACGACGCCGGCGCCGCCGAAGATCACGATGCGCTTGCCCTTGAGATCGGTACCGAACTTCGCCTTCAGCGCGCGGGATACCTCCGCGACCATGGCGGCGCCCGTGGTGAAGGAGCCGGCCGGGTCGGCGAAGATGTGGTTGGCGAAAGGCGGTACGAACGCCTTCTTGGCCCGGTCCACCATGTCGAGAGCGTCCTCGGCATTCTTGCCGCCGATGAAGATGCCGGTGCGCACGCCATCCTGCGGGGCACGCGAGAAGATCGAATCCTGAGTGATCGAGACGACGTCGGCGAGGTTCACCTCGGCATAGGTGACGATGGTCTCGAAGCCGGCATCCACTGCCATGTTGACGTCGAACGGGCTCATGTACTTGAGCGGCGTCAGCATGTGGAGGATCGAGCGGGCCATGATGCAGTGTCCTCTTGTCCCGGGCACGTCTGTCATTCGGCAACGACGTCCCGTGCAAAGCCGATGGGGCTCGCGTCGGTCAAGCTCAGGTTTCTTGAACGGGCGAGAAGAAAAACTCTAGATCTCGGCGATCGACGCGCCGTCGTTTCGGCCCTTGGCGATGACGAAGCGCAAACGACCCGGCCGCTCCAAAGATGCGACCAGCGCCTGCGCGTCCCGCTCCGATCGCATGAGTGCGAAGCCCGTCGGCCCCCAGGAGCTCTGGCCGTAGCCGGAGATGCCTTGTGCCGCCACGCTTCGTAGGACCTCGGCAACTGCGGCGCTGGCATAGCGCCCGCCCTGGTGGGGCGCGAAATAATCGCCGATCCGATCCTGGATCGTCGTGATGCCCCGCCCGAACGTGTCGAGGTCGGCCGTGGCGATGGCCGGGAGCACCTGCATCAGGGTGATGCGGCAGATCTCCGCGGCGCGCGATTCCTCGAAGGGAGGGAGATCGCGAAAGGCCTCCGTCTCGCGATGGCCGTGCACGCCGGTCGCGCCCTCGTCGAGGATCAGCACCACGCGCCACGCCTCGGGCCATGGCAGCCGCGAGATCACCGGCGGCGGCGCGCCGCTTGCGTCGCGACCGCCATCGACGATGAGACCGCCCTCGGTGAAGGCGGCGAGCCCGACGCCGGAGCGGTTGCCACGTTCGAGCACGTCGGCGAAATCGAGCAGGTCGACGGAGAGGCCATTGAGCCGGGCGAGCGCGGCCGCCACCGCGAGCGCTAGCTGCGTTCCCGAACCGAATCCGGCATGGGCCGGGATCGACTCCTCGACCTCGATGGCGACGGCATCGGACACGTCGAGATGGGCCGCCGCCGCGAGTAGGTAGGTGCGAATGCGCTCGGCCTCGGCCCCCTTGGCGGAGGCTCGCGCAGCGGCGCTTGCCTTGATCTGAAGCGCGGGGCTGTCGATGGCCAGCCCGATGCTTCCGAAGCGCCGGCCGAGGCCGCCATGCATGTCGAGGAAGCCGAAATGAAGTCTGGCCGGGGCGCGCACGCGCACCGCGGCGCTGCGGCCGATAGCCGGGATGCCGTCCTCGGGTCTCCTTACGGAACCCGTCGTGGTTGCGCCCATCCTGTCAGCGGACTCGGCCACGACGACACCCTCTCCTGTCCCGAGTGGCCCGCGCCTCTCGCGCGGGTCGAACTCGCCGGCTTGTCCCACGAGGAGCCTTCGGGAACAACAGGCGTGCTCGGCCAAGATCGGACTTGTGGACCGGTGCGCCCGAGAGGCTCAGGCCTCTGAAAACTCCAGTCTTGTCAAGTCCTCGCGACGTGCCGATCCCTCGGGCCATGCTTGCGAAATCTCCCCGGCAGGGCTTGCCGGGCACGGGTCGCCGATGCAAAACCCGCATCGCCTGCCTCGTGCAGAAGCAAACGTTTCGGAACGCTCCTTCCCTCGTCGGGAATGGGCGGCCGGCTTCGATCCGAAGTGGTCGCGGCTGAAGGCTCGGACGGGGAGGACGATGGCAGCCTGGGTCAAAGGAAACGCGGCCGATACGGACGCGGCGGTGGATGCCGCTGCAACCTTACTCGCAACCGCACGCACGCCCGTCTTCGCCGGCCTGAGCGCCGAGTTGGCCGCGGTCCGCGCCGCCTATCGCCTCGCCGACCGCATCGGCGCTTCGCTCGACCCGGCCGCCGGCGACAGCCTCTATGCCGAGCTCGGGTCGATCAGCGCCTCGGGCGCCCTCACCACCACGGCGCCCGAAGCGCTGGGCCGCGCCGACACCGTTCTCGTGATCGGTAAACGCCCCTGGGACGGCGATCTGGTCGCGGAGCTAGCGAAAACCAAGCCGGTGCGTGGTCGTGCGGCTGGCGCGGATCGCTCGGTGCTCTCGCTCGGCGGCTCGGCGAATGGCAGCAGCCGTCATGTCGCCTATGGGGTCGGCAATGCGAGCCTCGATGTCGCCATCGGTCATCTGCGCGCCTTCGTCCGCGGAAACTATGCCGGGGAGGAAGCGTTCGGCGACCTCGCCAAGCGCCTTCTGGCCGCGAAGTTCGGCGTCGTGATCTATGATGCCGGCGAGATCGGCGAGGCCGGCACGGACATGCTCCTCGGCCTCCTCAAGGATCTCGCTGAGACCACCCGCGTCTTCGCCCTGCCGTTAGCCGATCCGTTCCAGGGCCGCGCGGTGACCCAACTCGCAGCCTGGACCACGGGCCAAGCTCCCCGTGTCGGCTTCGGCCGGCACTTGCCCGAACACGACCCATGGCGCTTCGATAGCGCCCGTCAGGTTGCTGCGGGCGAGGTGGACGCTGCGCTCTGGCTCGCCTCTCTTCCCTCGCCGCGGCCGGACTGGCTCGGCAGCCTGCCCGCCATCGCGATCGTCGGCGAGGGCAGCGCGGATGCGCGTCCCGAGACGGCCGAGATTGTCATTACGGTCGGCGTGCCCGGCAGCTCCGCCGGTGGGGCCGTCTGGAATGAGCGCCGCGGCGTGATCGGCTATGTCGAGGCGACGGGCAAAGCCGTCGCCGACACGGCTGCGAGCGTCATCGCCGGCATCGCCAAGAAGGTCGAAGAGAAAGGCGCCTCATGCTGATTCGCATCCAGGGCGGCCGGGTCGTCGATCCGACCGACGGGCGCGATGCCGTCGGCGACGTCTGGATCGAGAACGGCAAGATCGTCGCGCCGTCCGAGCGCACGCCTGACCGCACCGTGGATGCCACGGGCTGCGTGGTCATGGCGGGCGGCGTCGAGGTCCATTCGCACATCGCCGGCGGCAACGTGGTGATGAGCCGCCTGCTGCTGCCGGACCTCTACGTCAGCGAGTCCGCGCCGAACGGCCATCCCTTCGCCCATGCCGGCGGCTCGGGATCCTGGGTTGGCGCAAACTACGCCAAGATGGGCTACACCACCGCCGTCGAGCCGGCCCTGCCGCCCTCGAACGCGCTCGCCACCCATCTCGAACTCGCAGACATCCCGCTGCTCGACCGCGGCGCGCTCGCCGTGCTCGGCAACGACGACCACCTCCTGCAGATCCTGCGCGATGGCGAAGGTAAGAACGCGGTGCGCGATCTCGTCGCCCATACGCTGTCCCATGCCCGCGGCCTCGGCGTGAAGTGCATCAATGCCGGTGGCGCCTCGGCCTTCAAGGACGGCGTGCTGAAGCTGAGCCTCGATGACGAGATCCCGGTCTATGGGCTCTCGACGCGGAAGATCATGACGGCGCTTCTCGACGCGGTCGAGGAAATCGGCGTGCCGCATCCGCTGCACGTCCACTGCAACAATCTCGGCCTGCCTGGAGCGGACGATTCCTTCGTCTCGACGCTGGACGCGGCCGAGGGCCGACGCATCCACTTCGCCCACGCCCAGTTCTACGCCTATGGCGCGGTCGACAAGGAGAACCCGCTAACTGGCGGCTTCCGTTCCGCGGCTGAGCGCATCACCGAGGCAATGGAGGCGCACCCGAACGCGACCTTCGACGTCGGCCAGGTCGTGTTCGGCCAGACGGTGACGATCTCGCTCGACGTTCTGCGCCAGTTCGCGGGCCGCAAGGGCGCGAACCCGAAGAAGTGGGCGCTCAGCGCCGGCGATGCCGAGGGCGGCGGCGTGGTGCCGTTCCTCTACAAGCCACGCGGCGGCGTTTCTTCGCTGCAATGGGCGATCGGCCTGGAGCTGATGCTCCTGTCGAAGGACCCCGAGCGCACCATCCTCACCACCGACCACCCGAATGGTGGCGTCTTCACCGAATATCCGCGCATCATCCACCTGCTGATGAGCCGCGAGGAGCGCGAGAAGGAGATCGCGACGCTGCCGGCCGTGGTCGGCGAGCGGTCGAGCCTGCCGACGATCGAGCGCGAATACACGCTCAGCGAGATCGCCCAGCTCACCCGCTCGGGTCCGGCCAAGCTCCTCGGCCTGACCGATCGCGGCCATCTGCGCGTCGGCGCCAAGGCGGACGTGGCGGTCTATCGCGACAGCCCGGACCGCACGGCGATGTTCTCACGCGCCAAGCTGGTGCTGAAGGATGGCGAGACCATCGTCGAGGACGGCGAGATCACGACGTGGCGCTTCGGCCGCACGCTGGAACTCGACGTCGAGGCGGATGCCGCCATCGTCAAGCGCAGTGAGACCTATCTGCAGGACCGCTACGGCCAGGGGCTCGACAGCTTCGCCGTGCCCGACGCGGCCTTCTCCGAGACCGAGAACTTCGAGGACGTCGCATGCCGGGCGTGATGCGTGACCGAACCGGGGCGGGCGACTGATGGCTGATTTCACCCTCAACGGCATCCGCGTCGTCGACACCTTCGCCGAGGCCTTCGACGTCGCCGGCACGGCGATCATCGTGACCAACGACACCCCTAAATGGGCGATGATCGCGGCCACCGTGATGACCGGGTTCGCCACCTCGGTGATTGGCTGCGGCGCCGAGGCCGGCATCGATGCCGAGCTCTCGCCGGAAGAGACGCCGGACGGCCGCCCGGGCGTGCGCATCCTGCTATTCGGCTTCGAGCCCAACGGGCTGAAGGACCAGCTCCTGAAGCGCGTCGGCCAGTGCATCCTGACCTGCCCCGGGACGGCCTGCTACGCCGGTGTCGAAGGCCCCACGAAGATCAAGCTCGGTGGCGCGATCCGCTATTTCGGCGACGGTTTCGCCGTGGCCAAGCGCCTGCCGGATGCTCAGGGCAAGCTGCGCCGCTACTGGCGCGTTCCGGTGATGGATGGCGAGTTCCTCTGCGAAGACTCGGTCCGCGCGGTCGACGGCGCCGTCGGCGGTGGCAACCTGCTCTTCCTCGGCCGGGTCCATTCCGAGACGCTGAAGGTTGCCGAGATCGCGGTCGAGGCGGCGAAATCGGTGCCCGGGGCGATCCTTCCCTTCCCCGGTGGCATCGTCCGCTCCGGCTCAAAAGTAGGTGGCCGCACCAAGGGCATGATGGCCTCCACTAACGATGCCTATTGTCCGACGCTGAAAGGTCGTGCCGGCTCCGAGCTGCCGCCCGAATGCGGAGTGGTGCTCGAGATCGTCATCGACGCCCTGACCTCCAAGGCGGTGGCCGAGTCGATGCGCCGGGGGCTGCACGCCGCGACCCAAGCGGGCGAGGCGCATGGCCTGATCGCAGTGACGGCCGGCAATTACGGCGGCAACCTCGGGCGCCACCACTACCATCTCAAGGACCTGCTCGGAGAGGCGCCGATCGCATGAGCACCCTCACCCTGCGCTCCGAGCCGGTCGAGCGAATCGACCTGCTGAACATCACGCCGAAGGCGCTGAGCAGCCTCTCGCATGCGGATGCCGCCAAGCTTCCCGTCGGTACGAGCCGACGTGGGCTTACGCTTGGTGATATCTTCGCGATCAAGCTCGACGGCTCCAATAGCCTGACCATCGAGGGTGGCTCCGCGCGGCTCGACCGCGTCGGTGCGGCCCTGTCCGAAGGCTCGATCCGTGTCGAGGGCAATGTCGGGCAGCGGCTCGGCGAGGGCATGGCCGGCGGCAGCCTTATGGTCACTGGTTCGGCGGGGCCATTTGCCGGGACCGGCGCTACCGGTGGCATCATCACCATCGAAGGCGATGCCGGCGACCATGCTGGCGGCGCGGTCTACGCCGCCAAGGCCGGGCTCGATGGCGCGACGCTGATCATCAATGGCAGCGCCGGCGACAAGCTCGGTGACCGCATGCGGCGCGGCATCATCCTCGTTCAAAAGGCGGGTGCCCGCGTGGGGCAACGCATGATCGCAGGGACCATCGTGGCCGGAGTGGTGGGCGACGAGCCGGGCTACGGCATGCGCCGCGGCACCATCGTCGCAGGAAGTCACGGCACGCTGCTGCCGACCTTCGCCGAAACCGGCACCCCCGACCTCGTTTTCCTGCGCCTGCTCGCCCGTTCGATCGGGACCCTTGGGGCCAAGAACCTCGATCTCTTGAAGGGGCCGATGCGGCGTTACTCGGGTGATCTCGCCACGATCGGCAAGGGCGAGCTGTTCACGCCGGCCGGATAAGATTGCCCGACCCGGCCTGCACAATATCTCTTGCCGGCTTTCCGGATCGTCCCAGTTGATGGCGTTGGGCCCTGTGAGCCCGAGCTCCGGACGCGAGGCCTGCAAACGATGTTCCTGCTGTTGTCCGTCTGCCTCCTCGCCGAGCCGGCGAAGTGCCACGAGGAACGGATCAACCTGTCATTGGGCAACCAGAACCCGGCGATCTGCTTGAGGAACTCGCAGGCGACGCTTGCCCAATGGGCCGGTGAGCACCCGGACCTGACCATCAAGTCGTGGCGCTGCGTCAGCAAAGCCAAGCTTCAGAACGACTTGTGATGGGGGCGCCGAGGCGCCGGCGCTTGGCCCCACGGCACGGTGGTGACACTGTCGTGCTCACGGCCAAGGGCCGACAGGGTCGGAGACGATGCGTTCGCTCAAAGTTCGGTTCGCGCTGTTGCTGCTCGGGACGGCGCTGCTCGTCATGCTGGCCGCGGCGAGCGTGTTGTGGTCGACGACTCTGTCCGAGCGCACGATCGACCGGGTGCTCGCCGCCCAGCATCGCCTCGAATTGCTGGCCGAGCTGTCCGGCCGCCTGACCCAATATGGCCTCGCCGCGGTCGAGACCCTCGGAAACCCCGACACGCCTCCCGAGGCGCTCTCGATCACCCGAGAGGCGGTGGACAAGGCTCTGAATACGGTCGAAGCCGCTATCGGCGGTGGCCTGGCCGCAAGTGAGGATCGGGTCGAGCAGATCCAGTACATGGCGCGGACGCGACCGCTGATGAAGCTTCGCTCCGCCCGCGTCATCCTCGACCGGCAAGTCTATCAGATCCAACGCGAAATCGACCCCGACAAGCGCAAGGATTCGATCCAGGGCGCCCTGAACGCCTTCGGCGCGATGACCGGGCAGCCGCTTTCCCTGCTGATCGAATCCGAGCGACGCGCCATGACGGCCGGCTCGGATGAAGCCCGCACCGTGTCGCAGCGGATGCGGACTCTGTCGCTCATCGGTCTCGCCATCGCTCTGGGCCTCGTCCTGGTGCTCTATCGGAGTGTGACGCGGCCGACCCTGGCGCGCATCGAGGCTGTGCGGTTGGCGGCGGGTGCCGTCGGCAGCGGTGCCCTCGACACGCGACTCTCTGTGGCGACGCGTGACGAACTCGGCCTGCTCGTCGCGAACTTCAACCGGATGGCGGCGCGGCTCGGGCGCCGCGAGCGCCACGTCGCGGCGGACCGCGCTGCACTCGAGGATACGATTGAGGCGCGTACGGCGGATCTGCGCGCTGCGAACGAGCGGCTCGAGATGGTCGACCGCTCCCGGCGCCGCTTCTTCGCCGATGTCAGCCACGAGCTTCGCACGCCTCTCACCGTGATCCTCGGCGAATGCGATCTCGCCAGTCGGTCGGCCGGCCGCACGGTCGATTACGGACCCGTCTTCGCGACGATCCGCAAGCGGGCGCAGGGCTTGAAGCGCCGGGTCGAGGATCTGCTGCGCGTCGCGCGCTCGGAGTCCGGCCAGATCGAGTTGGACCGTCGCCCGGTGAGCGCACTCGCCGTGCTGACCGCTGCCGTCGAAGGCGCAGCGAGCGAGGCAGCGAAACGCCGTGTGGCACTGAGCCTGGAGCCGGGAGAGCGCGACGTTGAGCTGCGGGCCGATCCCGAATGGCTGCGCCAAGTGGTGGAGAGTCTGACCGACAATGCGCTTCGCCATGCTACCGGCCTGACACGGATCGTGATCGCACTCGCCGAAAGTCGCAACGCCGGAGGCGTTCAAGCGCGGATCACCGTTACCGATGACGGCCCGGGCTTTCCCGAGCAGGGCGAGGACTTGTTCGAGCGGTTCCGGCGCGACGCGCATTCGGGAGAGCCGGGATTCGGCATAGGCTTAGCTCTAGCGCGCTGGGTGATAGAGCGGCATGATGGCATCATAAGCCTGGGCGCCGGCGTTGACGGATGCGGGGCGCGCGTGACGATCGAGTTGCCGGCCGCCGATATGGCCGCGGCTGACCACGGTCGCGAACGGGTGAGGACGGGAGTGGCATGACGCGCGTTTTGATCGTCGAGGACGACAGTGACATCCGCGGCATGCTCGCCCGGGGCCTCGAAGCCGAGGGCTTCTCCGTCGGCATGGCCGAGCGCGTCGACGATGCGCTGAGCGCGGCGCGCGACGATTCCCCCGAGGCCGTGGTCCTCGACATCACCCTGCCCGACGGCTCTGGCCACGACGTCTGCCGGTCCCTGCGTGAGGGCGGCTATCCCGGTGCGATCCTGTTTCTCAGCGCCCGCGACGAGATCCGTGACCGGGCCGAGGGGCTGGCGCTCGGCGCGGACGATTACATCGTCAAGCCGTTCGTCTTCGACGAGCTGCTTGCTCGCCTGCAGACGCATCTGCTGCGCCGGCGCGAGGCCGATTCGCCGCGAACCATCGTGACGGCGGGTCGTCTCGTGCTCGATCTCAATGTTCGCCAGGTCTCTTTTGGGGATGCGTCGGCACGCCTCACCCCCCGTGAGGCCGAGCTGCTCGCCCTGTTGATGGAAGAGGTCAATAAGCCGATCGCGCGCGGCACGATCTTCGACAAGCTCTGGGCGACCCAGGGCGGTCTCTCGCTGAATGTGGTCGATGTCTACGTGGGTTACCTGCGCAGCAAGCTGTCCGATTTCGTGCGCTTCGGCGGCCCGATCATCACGACCGTGCGCGGCAAAGGATTCATGCTCGACCTGCGCGGCCAAGACTTCCGTCATTAACGTTCGGCAATCCAGCTCACGGTATTTTGGGTAAATCCGGCAATTTGGCTCTTGCGGCGCCGGGTGGAATTGGCGATATAGCTCTCGCGCAAGAAATCTTAGCGCCGTCAGTGTCTTAGCATTCTCTTATAGAGCCATGCGGATGCTGCTGACGTTCTAGAAATATTGGAGAGATGCCATGAAGTGGGCCGCCCCCGTCGTTTCCGAGATCTGCGTCGGCATGGAAGTCACGAGCTACGAGTCGGCTGAGATCGACACCTTCAACTAAGGTGTAGCGCCGGCCGGGGATCGCAGGCAGCGGGTTCATCCATGCATGTCGTGATCCTCGGCTCGGCTGCCGGCGGCGGTGTTCCTCAGTGGAACTGCCGCTGCTCCATCTGCTCAATGGCTTGGGCAGGTGACCCCCGCGTAAAGTCCCGCACGCAGTCGAGCATCGCAGTCTCTCCGGACGGAGAACGCTGGCTCCTCGTGAATGCTTCCCCCGATATCCGGCAGCAGATTCAGGCCAACAGCGCGATGTTTCCGCGCGAGGGTCTGCGTCACTCGCCGATTCACTCGGTTCTGCTCACCAACGGCGATGTCGATCACGTCGCTGGCTTGCTGACCCTTCGCGAAGGTCAGACGTTCACGCTTTACGGAACGTCTGACATTCTCGGGTCCGTCACCGACAATCGCGTCTTCGACGTGATGGCTGCCAATGTCGTGACGCGGCAGCCGATCGCCGTGAATCAAGCTTTCGAGCCCGTGCCCGGCCTGACCGTTACACTGTTCTCCGTGCCCGGAAAGGTGCCGCTCTGGCTGGAGGACGCCAACATGAAAATCGGCGCCGAGACCGAGACTACGGTCGGCGCCATGATCGAGGCTGGTGGTAAGCGGCTTGCCTACATCCCCGGCTGCGCCCGCGTCACCGATGGCCTGAAACAGCGTATCGCGGGAGTCGACGCCCTGTTGTTCGACGGGACGGTGCTGGAAGACGACGACATGATCCGCGCTGGCGTCGGGACCAAGACCGGCTGGCGCATGGGCCATATTCAGATGAACGGCGAGACCGGCTCGATCGCCTCGCTGGCCGATGTCGATATCGGGCGCCGTGTCTTCGTCCATATCAACAACACGAACCCCGTTCTGGTCGAAGACTCGGCCGAACGGGCGAGCGTGGAAGAGCGCGGCTGGACCGTCGCCCATGACGGCCTGAGCCTCGCGCTCTAAGAGCTTTCTCAGGACGATAGCGTAGCCATTCTGCGCTATAAGATGAGCTGGCGCAACGACTTGAGCCTCATCGCAAGCGGTTCGCCAGCCGCCGCGAGAAGCTGGAAATTGCGTTCGAGAACAATATATTTTGCACGATACAATTGAGCCCACCGGATTGATGCTTTGGCATCGTGGTCGGCTCATCTAAGAATCGCTCCAGGAAACGCACGAGACGGACGCGCTGACGCCATGACCGCCCCCTTCCCGACTCCCGTTGCCGACCAGCGTCTCCTGACCCCCGAGGAACTGGAGGCAGCGCTCCGTGACATCGGCGCGCGCCGCTACCACAACCTGCACCCGTTCCACCGCTTGCTGCACGACGGCAAGCTGAACAAGGATCAGGTCCGCGCTTGGGCGCTGAACCGCTATTACTACCAGGCGATGATCCCGGTGAAGGACGCCGCGGTGCTTGCCCGGATGCACGATGCTGAGCTGCGCCGCGTCTGGCGCCAGCGTATCGTCGACCATGACGGCGATGCTCCCGGCGATGGTGGCATCGAGCGTTGGCTGAAGCTCGCCGAAGGCGTCGGCTTCCGCCGCGACTACGTGCTGTCCACCGACGGAATCCTCTCGGCCACGAAGTTCTCGGTCGAGGCCTATGTCCACTTCGTGAAGGAGAAGTCGCTGCTCGAAGCGATCGCCTCGTCGCTAACCGAGATGTTTTCGCCGACCATCATCTCCGAGCGCGTCTCGGGCATGCTCAAGAACTACGACTTCATCACCAAGGACACGCTCGCCTATTTCGAGAAGCGCCTCACCCAGGCGCCGCGTGATGCCGATTTCGCCCTCGATTACGTGAAACAGCACGCCACCACGCCGGAGCTGCAGCGCCAAGCGATGGCCGCGCTGACATTTAAGTGCAACGTGCTCTGGACGCAACTCGATGCCCTGTACTTCGCCTATGTCGCCCCCGGGATGGTGCCGCCGGATGCTTGGCAGCCTGGCGAGGGTCTCGTCGAGGCGACGTCCGCGGCAGCGGAGGGCAAACGCGGCCCTTTCGTCGGGACTGACGTACCTCGCCTCCCCCGCGGTGTGCGTCTGCGCTTCGACGATGTCCGCGGGAAGCACGTGCTGCTCGCGCCAGAGCGTACCTTCGATCTCGACGACAACGCCGTCGCCGTCCTGAAGCTGGTCGATGGCAAGCGCTCGGTCGGCGATATCGCGGGCGAGCTTGCAGCCATCTACGCCGCCGACCGTTCCGTCATTGAGGCCGACATCGGCGTGATGCTGGCCGATCTCGCACAGAAGAGGGTCCTGGAGCGATGAACGCACCGACACCCGCACCCGCCCCCGCCGAGGTCATCCCGGCGCCGGTGGGTCTGCTCGCCGAGCTAACCCATCGATGCCCCCTGCGCTGCCCCTATTGCTCCAATCCGATGGAGCTGGACCGGCGCTCGGCCGAACTCGATACACAGACTTGGTTGCGGGTGCTGACCGAGGCCTCGAAGCTCGGCGTTCTCCACGTCCACCTCTCCGGCGGCGAACCAACGGCGCGCCAGGACATCGTCGAGATCACGGCCAAATGCGCCGAACTCGGCCTCTACTCGAACCTGATCACCTCCGGCGTCGGTGGCGCGCTCCAAAAACTCGATGCGCTCTACGATGCCGGCCTCGACCATGTGCAGCTCTCGGTGCAGGGCGTCGACGCGGCGAACGCGGAAAAGATCGGCGGCCTCAAGAATGCGCAGCCGCAGAAGATGCAGTTCGCCGCCCGCGTCACCGAGCTCGGCCTGCCGCTGACCCTCAATTCGGTGATCCATCGCGGCAACATCCACGAGGTGCCCGGCTTCATCGATCTCGCGGTGAAGCTCGGCGCCAAGCGGCTTGAGGTCGCCCACACCCAGTATTACGGCTGGGCTTATGTGAACCGCGCCTCGCTGATGCCGAACAAGGCCCAGGTCGACGAGTCGATCCGCATCGTCGAGCGGGCTCGCGAGCAGCTCAAGGGCGAACTCGTCATCGACCTCGTGGTGCCGGACTATTACGCAAAGTACCCCAAGGCCTGCGCCGGCGGCTGGGGGCGCAAGCTCATGAACGTCACACCGCAGGGCAAGGTGCTACCCTGCCATGCGGCCGAGACGATCCCAGACCTCGAGTTCTGGTACGTCACGGACCACTCCCTCGGCGAGATCTGGACCCAGTCCCCGGCCTTCAATGCCTATCGCGGCACATCCTGGATGAAGGAGCCTTGCCGCTCCTGTGACCGGCGCGAGAAGGATTGGGGTGGCTGCCGCTGTCAGGCCCTTGCACTGGCCGGCGATGCTGCAGCGACCGATCCGGCCTGCTCGCTCTCGCCGCTCCACGGAAAGATGCGAGATCTTGCCACAGAGGAGGCCGCAGAGAACCCGCCGGACTACATCTACCGGACGATCGGGAGTAATGTGCAATCTCCTCTGAAGGAAAAGGCACCTCTTTGAAAACGAACGCCTTCGCCGCTGCCCTTATGCTGGCTGTGCTTCCCACTCTTGCGGGGGCCGCATCGGGGGACAGTCCAACGCCAAAGCCGGCCGCGGCCCAGGCGACGCCGGACGCTTCGGACGTGCTGTTCGAACAGCCGCAGATGAAGAACACGCAGCCGGGCACGACGCTGCGTTACGTCTATCTGCGGCGCAGTGGCATCACAAAGGGTCCCTACGGGCCGCCGATCGACGACGAAATCAAGCTGAAGATCGAGCCGGGTAAGAGCGCGGATGGCCGCGACATCCAGGTTCAGATGTTCTCGGGCGCCAACCGCGCGCCTGCCGGTCCCTTCGACGACATGCCGGGCAATCCGATCCTGCCGCTGTTCCTTGAGAACCATCTGAAGGGTCTTGCAGGCTTGCTGGAGGCGAACCCGCGCTACATCAAGAACGCAATCCGGGTCGGGCTGCGCAACAAGGCGACCGTCACTGCCACCAAGATCGATTTCAAGGGTAAGCAGGTGGACGGCTGGCGCATCGTGACCAAACCGTTCGAGGGTGACCCGCAGACCGCAAAGATGCGCGGATTTGACGGTCTCACCTACACCTTCGTTACCTCGCCGGAGGTTCCGGGCGAGATCGTCTCGATCGAGGCGCAGGCCAAGAAGCCGGATGGCGGCGAATTGCTCGAAGAGAGGCTGAGCTATGATCAGAACGCTGGCTAAGAGCGGCGCGCTCGTCGTCTGCCTCGCCGCACTGGCGGGGCCGGCTTCGTCTGAGGGCCTCGAGAACGACTATCCGACGGATGCGCGCGTCGATTACGTCTTCGGCTGCATGGCGGCCAACGGGCAGACCCGCGAGTCGATGGAGAAGTGCTCCTGCTCCGTCGACCAGCTCGCTGCGATCCTGCCCTACGACAAGTACGTCTCGGCTAGCACCATCCTCTCGATGCGCCAGGGTGCAGGCGGCCAGCGTCAGATGGCGTTCAAGTCCACCAAGATCTACGACGACAAGGTCGCCGATCTGCGCCGCGCCCAGGCCGAGGCGGAAATTCGTTGCTATCGCGGCGGGGCGTGAGCCTCGTCGATACGACGGTCCGGAACAGCCATTGCAGGAACGGCAAGGGCCGGGCACATGGCCGGGCCTGACCCTTCAGCCGGAGCCATCGTGTCCCCTGCCCTGCCTGCCGAGCGACGAAGCCTGCGCGACCTGTTGCCCGGTCTGGGCCAGCGATGCCTCGTCATGGGCATCCTCAACGTAACCCCGGACTCCTTCTCGGATGGCGGCCGCTTCGAGCGACCGGAGGTCGCGCTGGCGCAAGCCGGGGCCTTGGCCGCCGAGGGTGCGGCGCTCGTCGATATCGGGGGAGAGTCGACGCGGCCAGGCCATGTGCCGGTCTCGGCAGAGGAAGAGCAGAGCCGCGTCGTGCCGGTGATTGCGGCTTTGGCCGGTCGGCTCTCCGTTCCGATCTCCATCGACACCTACAAGGCCTCGACGGCAGAGGCCGCGCTGGCGGCGGGCGCTGCCATCGTCAACGACGTCTGGGGCTTGCAGCGCGAGCCCGACATCGCCCGCGTCGCGGCCAAACACGGCGCGCCGGTCATCGCGATGCATAACCGCGAGACCATCGATCCGGGCATCGACATCATTTCCGACATGCTGGCCTTCTTCGATCGCTCGCTCTCCATCGCCAGGCGCGCCGGCATCCCCGACGATTCGATCGCGCTCGATCCGGGTATCGGCTTCGGCAAATCTTGGGAGCAGCATCTCGAGGCTCTGCGTCGTCTGCCGGAAATCAAGGCGCTGGGCTTCCCGCTCCTCGTCGGCGTCTCGCGCAAATCCTTGCTCGGGCGCCTGCACGACAAGGAGACCGATCCGCAAGACCGGCTGTTCGGTTCGATCGCCGCGCACGTGCTGGCCGGGACGCTCGGCGCAGACATCCTGCGCGCGCACGACGTGCGGCCGCATGTCGAAGCTCTGCGCGTGGTCGACGCGGTCATGCGACCGGGGAACGGCCGTGGCTGATCGCATCCTCGTTCACCGCATCGCGGTCTTTGCCTATCACGGGCTGCTGGCCGAGGAAGAGCGGCTCGGACAGCGCTTCTTCATCTCGCTCGATTGCGGGCTGGACTTGGCGGCAGCAGGCGCTTCCGACGACGTCGCACAGACCGTGAGTTATGCCGACTTGACCGCGATCGCCGTCGAGATCGCCACCAAGCGCCGCTTCGCGCTGATCGAGGCGTTGGCGGAAGCGATTGCGGCCGAGATCCTCGCGCGTTTCCCGGTGATCGGGCGCGTGAGTGTGCGCGTGGATAAGCCGAGCGCGCCGGTCCCTGCCATCATCGACGGGGTCAGCGTCGAGATCACCCGAGTCCGGGCTGGAGCTGCGCGATGACACGCGCCTATCTCGGGCTCGGCAGCAATGTCGGCGACAAGGCGGCGATGCTCGCCGAGGCGGTCGATCGGCTTGCCGAGACGCCGGGCATCCGGCTGCTCGCCCGCTCACGCGACTACCGCACGCCGCCCTGGGGCGATACCGATCAGGACTGGTTCCTGAACGCGGCGATCGGGGTGGAAACGGAGCTGTCGCCGCATGATCTGCTCGAAGCAGGCCTCGCCATCGAGGCGTCGCTCGGGCGCGTGCGCGAGCGACGCTGGGGTCCACGGCTGATCGACATCGACGTGCTGTTCTACGAGGGTGCGGAAGTCAGCGACGAGCGCCTGATCCTACCCCACCGCTTCGTGCGAGAGCGTGCCTTCGTGCTGGTGCCACTCGAAGAAATCGCGCCCGATCTCGTCATCGGCGGCGAGACGGTGAGCGAGGCCTTGGCCAAGCTCGACCGGACGGGCATCACGCCCTTGGCGTAGGGCCGTCATCGTGAGCTCGGCGAAGCGACCCGAAGTCTTGCCACGCGATGCCGTCGCGGCGGCTCCGGATCGTGTCACTGCGTTCGCAATGGCGCCCTCGGCTACTGCGCCGACGATTGCAGAAGCTTGTTCTCTTCCTCGTCGAGCAACGGCACCTGGAACTCGCGCAGCACCTTCTCGATGTCGGCCTTTCGCTTGCGCAGAGCCGTGTTGAGCGTGCGCTTCCAGTCGTTCTCGTTCAGGCGCACGCCCATCGAGACGCGGAACGCCATGGGTGGCCGATCGGGCTCCTTCAGGAGCGGCACGACGTCCATCTCGACGCCGCTCTGCTTTGCGAGCCAGCCGCCGGACGGTCCCCACAGCAATGCGACGTCGAGCTTCTTCGAGGCGACGTCCGCGATAACCTCGGCCGCTACGGTCTGGAACTTGCGGTCCGCACCGAAAGCGTAGGCTGCGTAGGAGTGGGCCTGCGCCGTCAGCCCTAGGGCGCCGATCCGGTCGGCGGGCGGGGTGCCTGCGATCATGCCGATCTGCTTGTCCTTCAACCTCGGGTCGTCCAGCGAGGTGATGCCGGACAACTCGCCGTGACGGGAGATCAGAGCGTAGGACGAGCGGTAGTAGGGATTGGTCGGCTGGATGATGTCGCCGCCGGACGTGCCGATGATGACGTCGCACAATCCAGTACCGAGCGTGTTGCGGACGAAGCCAGGCCCTTGCGTCAACCAGTAGTAACGCAGCTTGACCTTGAGTTCGTCGGCGATGATCTCGGCGATCTTGTTCTCGAAGCCATCGCCCTTCTTCTCGGAGAACGGCATGTTGCCGGGATCCGAGCAGACGCGAAGGGTATCGGTGGTGACGAGATCGGGTAGGTGCTGCGCAGACGCGGTGCGCGCCCCTGCCGTGACCAGCAGGAGCGCGCCGAGCGCAGCGTGAAGCGATGCGCGGGTGATCATCAGCCGCCCAGGCAATCCTTCTCGGTCGTCTTGGCGGAGTCGGGCTTGTCCTCGTGCTCGCCCGGCCGAGCGCGGGGCCAAGCGCCAGCGGCGCGCGCACGCAGGTAGACGTAGAGATCGTCCGCGTAGCACATGACGTTCTTGTTGTCGGCGAAGGCCGGCATGACCTTCTGGTCGGACGAGTTCACGTCCTGCTTGCCGCCGGCGAGGATGCCCATGAACTCGCTGTAGGACAGGTGCTTCAGCGAGTCCTTGAGAGCGGGAGCGTAGGTCGAGCCCATCGCATCAGGGCCGTGGCAGACGTGGCACTCGGCGTGATAGCGGCGGTAGCCGGAATACAGGAACCAATCGACCTTCTTGCCGTCATTGACGATGTGGAAGGTCGGGTCGCCGTCCTTGTCCTTGTACTTGCCATCTTCGACCTTCACGGCCGCGCTGGCAGCGAGAACCTTGTCGTCGAGCTCCTTGACGTTGGGATCGAGCTTGTTTGCCATTGCCGCGTCTTCCGCACGGACGGCCACAGTCGAGAGCATTCCAAGTGCAACGGCGGCCAGAGCCGTCCGCAGCGCAGGCTTATTCGTATAACGCAACGGGTTTCTCCCAGTTTGTTTATTGCGCTGCAACATAAGAAGCCGCGCCAATTTTGAACGTAAGGACATAATCATAAAGATGCCGGCGCGGAAACCCGCGCCGGCACCAGTCAGTCACGCTAAAAGTGCGACTTAGTTGTTCGGCAGAGAGAACGCCGTCAGCTGACCACCGAGGTTGGTGTAGCTCGACAGAGCGGCGTAGCCACCGACGGCACCGAGACCAGCGTTCGGGTCGGTCAGGCCGGCCGCGAGGCCGATGCCGGCCCAGCCACCGACGCCCGACAGGACGGCGATGAACTGCTTGCCCTTGTGCTCGTAGGTCATCACGTTGCCGATGATGCCCGACGGGGTCTTGAACTTGTAGAGTTCCTTACCCGTCTTGGCGTCGACAGCCTTCAGGTAGCCCTCGAGGGTACCGTAGAAGACCACGTCGCCGGCAGTGGCAAGCGCGCCGCCCCAGGCCGAGAACTGCTCGGGGTTCGACCACTTGATCTTACCGACCTTGCCGTCCCAAGCGATGAAGTTACCCATGCCGCCATGGCTGTTCGGCGCGGGGTACATCGACAGGGTGGCGCCAACGTACGGCTGACCCGGGGTGTACGAGACCTTGAAGGGCTCGTAGTCCATGCAGACGTGGTTGGTCGGCACGTAGAACAGCTCGGTCTTCGGCGAGTAAGCCGCAGGCTGCTGATCCTTGGAGCCGAGAGCCGCCGGGCAGATGCCCTTCGAGTTCACGTCCTCGCCGTTCTGCTCGGTCGAGTACTTGGCGACGACGGCCGGACGGCCGGTCTTCATGTCCACGCCCGTGGTCCAGTTCACGGCCGGGTCGTACTTCTGGGCGACGAGGAGCTCGCCGGTGGCGCGATCGAGCGTGTAGCCGAGGCCGTTACGGTCGAAGTGCGTCAGGAGCGGGCGCTCCTTGCCGTCGATCTTCTGATCCGTGAGGATCATCTCGTTGATGCCGTCGAAGTCCCATTCGTCGTGCGGGGTCATCTGGTAGACCCACTTCGCCTTACCCGTGTCGGGGTTACGAGCGAAGATGGTCATCGACCACTTGTTGTCGCCCGGACGCTGCTTGGGGTTCCAGGTCGAGGGGTTGCCCGAGCCGTAGTAGAACAGGTCGAGCTTCGGATCGTAGGAGTACCAGCCCCAGGTGCAACCGCCGCCGGTCTTCCACTGGTCGCCTTCCCAGGTCTTGATCGAGGAGTCCTTGCCGATGGGCTTGCCCATGTCGGTGGTCTTCTCGGGGTCGACGAGCAGCTGGTCGTCGGTGCCGACCGAGTACGCGCGCCAGGCCTTCTTGCCGTCCTTCAGGTTGTAAGCGGTGACGTGGCACTGCACGCCGAACTCACCACCCGAGATACCGACGATGACCTTGTCCTTCACCGGGAGAACGGTGGCGGTGTTGGTCTCGCCCTTGGCCGGGTCGCCGTTCTTCACGGACCAGTTCACCTTGCCGGTCTTCGCATCGAGCGAGACGAGCGTGGTGTCTGCCTGATGCAGCAGGATGGCGCCGTCGGCATAGGCCAGACCACGGTTGACCGTGTCACAGCACATCACCGGGATGACGCTCGGATCCTGCTTCGGCTCGTACTTCCAAACGATCTTCGAGCCCTGGTCGAGGTCCAGAGCGTAGACGATGTTCGGGAAGGGGGTGTGGACGTACATCATGTTGCCGACCACGAGCGGCGAGCCCTCGTGACCGCGCAGCACGCCGGTCGAGAAGGTCCAGGCAACCTGGAGGTTCTTCACGTTGCTGGCGTTGATCTGGTCGAGCTTGGAATAACGCGTATTGGCATAGTCGACCGTCTGGAGCACCTGCTCCGCCGGGTTGGCGATGCCCTTCAGAACGCTTTCGTTGGCGAGCACTGGCGTTGCCGCCGCGATGCCCGCACCGAGTGCGAGGAGATGTACCGCTCTCATGGATTCCTCCGACAAGCCTTATTGCCTCGATCGTCGACGTAATGTCGCGAAGGTAGGTCGGCCTGTTGTTTGCGACAGGGATCGAGTTTCGCCTCGGCAGCTCGCGACAAACCCTTCAACGCACAGCGTAAAAGCACCTGTCGGGCTAGGGCCGCCATCCCTGGGCGGACCCCTCTGGTTCCGAAGCTTGAACGAACTCTAAGAAAAAAACCGACGCCGTCAACTCGCTTCAGCAAGCTGCGACAAAGACACGGTCAAGTCGCTGCAAATGATCTACTAACGGTCAAGCTGCCGGTGCTCTGCACAATTATTATGTTGCAGCGCACTGTAACGAATTACCATAGAAAAGCCGATTGAAGCGATTTGTCGTGTCGCATGCGACTTACGCATGCTCGGTCTTGAGAGCGATGCTTCCCATGCACTGGCAACGAGACAATCACGGCTTCAAGGAATACCGCGGGATTTTGTATGCCAAATTATCCCGTGCACTGCATCAGCGCGGGGTTCGCGCGTGAGCCAGCGGTGGCCAGTCCGAAGGTCGTTTGAACGCCAGCAGGGCCGCTGCGCTTTCTCGCCGCAGCGTCATCTCAGTGGTTTTCACTGAGCGGTCCGCGGTGCGTTCTGCACCGCAGAGTCCTTCTTAGAGAACCTAGCGTCTCTGGCGGACGTCGAAATCTCGTTGATTCTCCGGGTCCCGCTCTTCGCCTCACCAAGCCAGCGGCTGGCCCGTGTAATCAGGATAGGCGATCCCCCTCCTGCCGATCTGCCCCTCGATGACCTCGATCATGCCAGCGACGCTCGTCGGGATGTCGATGTCGGCGTCAGCCCCTCCCATATCGGTGCGCACCCAGCCAGGATGCAGGAGCAGCACGCCGAAGGGCCGCCCTCGGTGGCGCGCCTCGAAGCTGCGCGCATAGGTATTGAGTGCGGCCTTGCTCGCCCGATACGTCTCGGATCCGCCGTTCTCGTTCAGCGTGACGCTGCCGAGGATCGAGCTCATGAAGGCAATGGTTCCGCCCGGAGTGACCCGGTCGGCGAAAGCTTCGGCGAAGCGGATGGGGCTGACGGCGTTCGTCACATAGACCTGGGCGGCGACGTCGCGCGGGACGTGGTGCAACGGGTCCGCGATCGCGGTCGCTACACCAGCCACCACGAACACCAGGTCGAAGCTCCGCGCGCCGAGCCGCCCGCGGAGGGCGCCGACCGCATCATCGTCGTCGATGTCGACCGTCTCGATCGCAAGCGCCTCGGTCGCAAGCGCCGCGAGTTGCGGCGAGCGCTTTCGCTCGGTCGCGGTGACGCGCCACCCGCGCCCCAGCAAAGCCTCTACGAGCCCGAGACCGAGGCCGCGCGAGGCTCCGACAATCAAGGCAATGGGTGGTTCGGTCATGGTCGATCTCCCGCGCGGCCGTGCTCGAGCGTATAGCCGCCGAACGGGACTTGGGAGGGAGTGTGGTTCGGGAGAAGCCCTCGGATCCTCCTTGCCCCCGTCGGCGCATTCCGTTCAGTCGCCCGTCTGCACCGACCAAGTGGCGTGCCGGATGCCCGGCTGCTTCGCGAGCTCGGCCACCACTGCGTCGAGTTCCTTGGAATCGACGGCAGTCGCGGTCAGCGTGGCGACCACCTCGACGGCTTCCTCGCCGCGTTCCTCCACCTCGACGCCGCTCACCGGATAGGACGCTTCCTCCAGCCGCTCGACCAGGATGTCGCGTGCCGGGCCTGCAGCCTCGGCGTCCGTCGTCACCAGCACCTCGTAGGTTCCCTCGGTCGAACTTTCGTCGATCGGGATACGATCGATGAGGTTCACGAGTGGCCGCAGCAGCGTGTTGCCGGCCAGGACTGCGGCAGTGACGAAGCAAGCTTCCAGCGGCAGATCGGCTCCTGCGAACGCACCGACCGCGGCCGAGCACCAGAGGGTAGCGGCCGTGTTGAGGCCGCGCACGTTCATGCCCTCTTTCATAATGACGCCGGCACCGAGGAAGCCGATGCCGGAGATCACGTAGGCAACCGTTCGCGTCGCGCCATCGCCGCCGGTGAGCCGCATGCCGAGATCGACGAAGGCGGCCGCGCCGACGGAAACGAGCACTGCCGTGCGCAGACCTGCCGTCCGCTGCCGATACTGGCGTTCGGCGCCGATCAGCGTGCCGAGGCCGAAGGCGACGACGAGGCTGATCGCAGAGTTGAGAGCTTCGGGCGTGGGATAGGCGAAGGGACCGGGCATTGGGCTCTGCTTGGCCTAGCGATGTGACGGTTCGGTGAAGGCGGCGTCGCAGGCTTCCTCCCTCGGGCAAATTGACCGAGTCGGCGCCGGAACGGGTCAGCGGGATTGACGCCTAGCCCGGGCAGCGGGCACATCCGCTGCATGTGGCCCTCATAAGAAGCCACATCGAGGAGACGCATCATATGCCGGCAACCGGCCCAGCCTTCGTCATGGGGGCGACTCGCTCATGAGCGGTGCGACTTTGGCCGAGCGCCCCGCGACAACGTCATCCGCCGCCGATGGCGTCCATTCTCGCATCCTCGCGCTCCGCGATGGGCTCGAACATGGCCTGATCGGCTGCACAGGGCTCGTCGAGCGTCTGCTGATCGGTCTGCTGAGCGGTGGCCATCTGCTGATCGAAGGCGCACCGGGCCTTGCCAAGACCCGCGCCGTGAAGCGGCTCTCGGAGGGCCTCGACGGTTCTTTCGCCCGTGTCCAGTGCACGCCCGACCTGATGCCGGCCGACCTCACCGGTACGACGGTGTGGCGCCAGGATGCCGGGATCTTCGAGTTCCTTCCCGGCCCGCTCTTCCACTCGCTCATTCTGGTGGACGAGGTGAACCGCGCGCCGCCCAAGGTGCAGTCGGCCCTGTTGGAATCGATGGCCGAGAGCCAGATCACCGTGGCAGGCCATACCCATAAGCTGCCGGACCCGTTCATGGTGGTCGCGACGCAGAACCCCATCGAGCATGCCGGCACCTTCCCGCTGCCCGAGGCGCAGCTCGACCGCTTCTTGCTCCACGTCGTCGTCGACATGCCCGACGAGGCCTCCGAGCGGAAGATCCTCGACCTTGTCGAGGGCGAGCTGACCCATCACGCCGAGGCGATGCCGGTGAAGCTGTCGCTGGAGGAGATCCGCGTGGCGCGGGAGGCGGCGCTTGCCACCTACGTGTCGCCGGCGCTGAAGGATTATCTCGTGCGTCTCGTCGCCGGTACGCGCACCGACTCCGTCTCGCCCGAGCTGCGCGCTGCCATCGAGCACCCCGCTTCGCCACGCGGCACTCTCGCCCTGATGGTTGCGGGCAAGGCGCGCGCCTACCTGCACGGCCGCGATCACGTCATCCCCGAGGACGTCGCCGCCCTCGCCCGCGACGCCCTCGCCCACCGCATCGGCCTGACCTGGCGGGCGGCGGCCGAGGGACGCACTGCGCGCGGCATCATCGATGGGCTCGTGGCGCAGACGCGGGCGCTGTGAGGACGATGCTCGTCCCGGTCTTGCATTCTCCACTTCTAGACCTCCCCTCCGCTCCGGCACCGAAGGACGAGGGCGTGGCGGGGAACCACGGGTCAGACGCCTCGTCATGACCGCGTCCCCCGCTCCTGCCGATCCCTTCCAGGCTCCCGGAATTCACCTGTCCGGCGAGACCCTGATGGGTCTGCGCCATCTCGCCCGGCGTGGGGTCTCCCCTTCTTCGCGCACCCTGGCCGGCCTCCCCGGTGGCATCGTCACAAAGAAGCGTGGACGCGGCTCGGAGCCGGACGACGTGCGCCTGTGGTCGGAGGGCGACGACATGCGCTTCATCGACCGCAACGCTACCGCCCGCACGGGCGAGCTGCATGTGCGCACACATCATGACGAGCGTGATCGCGCCGTGGTCCTGCTCGCGGACTTTCGGCCGTCCATGCTGTTCGGCACGCGGCGTGCTCTGCGCTCGGTCGCGGCTGCGGAGGCGCTGGCCTTGCTCGGGTGGCGCGTCGTCGGCGACGGAGGCCGCGTCGGGCTGATCGTGGCCGGCGCCGGCGAGCCGGTGGTGATCCGCCCCGGCGGCGGCGAACGTGCGATGACCGCGATCACCGGAGCCATGGCCCAAGCCCATTCCGTGGCCCTCTCGGCCGTCGACAAAGATGACCCCCCGCTCGGGGCGATGCTGACCCTGGCGCGTTCTCTTCTGCCGTCCGGCGGTCACCTCGTGATGGCGACGGCCCTCGACGCGCCGGGCGCGGATTTCGACAGCTTGCTGACCATCCTCGCCGAACGTCTCTCGATCCGGCTCCTGCTCGTCTCGGACGCCTTCGAGCGGATGCGCATGCCGGGCTTCTATCCTTTCGCGACGCCCGACGGGCAGCGTGGCACCATCCAGGCAGCGCGCCGCGAAGACCACTCCAGGACGGCCGACGATCGCCTCGCCGAGATGCATCGACGCGGCATCGAGGGTCTGCGCATCGACGTCGAGAGCGGGCCGGAAGCCTACGCGCCCCTGATGGAGCGGCTCGATGCGATGCTGTGAGCATGGGTTCCCATCCCTGTCTCCTATCCGGGAGAGCTGCACCGGTGGAGCAGGACGGAAGGCTGGAGCGGCCTGTCCGGATGCGTCGCACTCGCTTCGCAACCCTCGCTCACGCGAGGAAGATCCTTCGCGGCGGGGTCGGGCTCACAGTCGGGCGCAGCGATGAACCCTGACCTCACGGCCCTGCGCGGCCTGCATCTTCCCCCCGCGGGCGGCAGCGTTCTCCAGGGCGAAATCATCGCCGCGATCGCAGTCGGCTTCGCCGCTGCGCTGATCGTCGGCCTCGCGCGGCTGTTGCAGGCCCGAATGCGCGCCACCGTCCGGCGCGCGGCGTTGAACGGGCTGAAGGACACGAGCGGTTTGGACCCGGAGGCGAGGCTGACGGCACAAGCCAGGCTGCTGCGTCGCGTCGTCCGCACGCTCTCGGGCGACGAGGCCGCCACCGTGCGCGGAACGGCCTGGGCCGCCACGCTCGACCGCACGTTCTCGACGGATTTCTTCAGCCGCGGTGCCGGACAGGTTCTCGTTGAGGGCCTGTACCGTAGGCCGGCTGCAGCCGACCTGATCGCGATCGATAGCGAGCTGGCGCGCCTGTTCTCTCGGATCAGGGGCTGACATGCCATCCTGGCTCTCCGCCCTCGTCTCGGCCTTCGATCTTGCGTCGCCCTATGCGCTCCTCCTGCTGCCGGTGCCGCTGCTGTTCGCGCGCCTCATGCCTGCCGAGCGCGAGGGCACCAGCGGTGCGCTGCGGGTGCCGCATTCCCTTGTCGGCGGGGGCGACCGCGGCGAGGGCCTGATCGCGCGTGGGCGCCGGCGGATTTGGCTGATCGCGACGCTCTGGCTTGCCCTGGTTGCGGCGCTGAGTGGCCCGCGCATCGTGCTCTCGGCCAACGCTCTGCCGGCTTCGGGCCGCGAGATCATCCTGACGCTCGACCTGTCGGGCAGCATGGAACGGAAGGATTTTGCGCTCGATGGCGAGTCCGTCAGCCGATTGGCAGCGGTCAAGCGCGTAGGCGCCGCCTTCATCCGTCGCCGCGCTGGGGACCGCATCGGCCTCGTCGCCTTCGCCGATCAGGCCTACGTCGCTGCAGCGCCGACCTTCGATACGGCTTCCGTCGCGCGCACGCTCGAGGAGGCCAATATCGGGCTCGTCGGCCGCTCCACCGGCATCGGTGACGGGCTTGGCCTCGCGTTGAAGCGGCTCGCGCCGGCTCAGATCGCGAGCGCGGATGAAGGCAGCCCGCCGCCTTCCTCCGACAAGGTGGTGGTGCTGCTTTCGGACGGCGCCAACAATGCCGGTCAGACTGCGCCGAAGGACGTCGCGGCGCTCGCGAAGGAGCTCGGCGTTCGGATCTACACGATCGCCCTGGGGCCCATCGACATGGCCGACAACCCGAACAACGAGCAGGACGTCGTCGACGTCGAGACGCTGCGCGAGATGGCCGAGATCAGCGGCGGCAAGGCTTTTCGGGTCAAGACCACGGACGACCTGAATGCGGTGGCCGATTCCATCGACCAGCTCGAAGGCGGCCGCGCCCAGGCGCCCCCGGTGCCGCTGCGGCGCGATCTCTGGCCCTGGCCTGCCGCCCTCGCCCTGCTCTGTGCCTGCGCGCTTCTCGCGGTGAGGCGCGACGCGTGATGGCGGCGAGCGTCATTGCCGGGGCTTCGGAGCAAACCGTGGCGACAGCCGTGAGGTCGGAGCGCGGTCTGCGGATTGCGTCGCCCTCGGCTCGCAATGACGATGCGGTCGGCAGGAGAGCGACGTGAGCCTCGACGCCTATGCCCTCCTCCGGCCCCTCTGGCTGCTCGCGATTCCGGTTGTCGCCCTGCTCACCCTGCGCGCGGCCTGGCGCTCGGCTCCGCTCGGCGACTGGGTGAAGGCGGTCGATCCCGCGCTGATGGCGATGCTGGCGCGGCGCGGTGCCATTCTCGGCGGTCGCCGGCAGGCCAATATCGTTGCGGCCCTGGCGGCCGGGCTGATCGCGCTGGCGCTGACCGGACCGGCCTTCGAGCGGCCCGACGCGGCGACCTTCCGTAACCTCGATGCCACCGTGGTGGTCCTCGACGTGTCGCGCTCGGTTACCGAAGGCGGGCGCTTCAAGGAGGCACGACAGGCGGCCGAGGCGGTGGCGCAGGCGGCCGGCAGCCGGTCGGTTGCCCTGGTGATCTATGCGGGCGACGCCTACACCGCCGTCTCGCCGACGACCGATCGGGATTCGATCGGCACGACTTTGTTCGCGCTCGACTCCGACACGGTACCCGACCGCGGCAGTCACCCCGAGCGCGGCCTGACCCTGGCCCGAAAGATCCTCGGCGAGGCGAACGTCGTCGCTGCGGACGTCGTGCTCATCAGCGACGGCGACGGCATCGGGCAAGCTGCCGAACGCGAGGCCGCTGCGATCCGCGAAAAAGGCTGGCACCTGCACGCGCTCTTCGTGCCCGCCGGCAGGGCACTGATGCCAGGCACGCCGAAGCCGGACCGTGCTGCCCTCGACAGGTTGGCCTCGCAGGGAGGTGGCCTGGCCGCGGATGTCGGCTCCGCGGAGCCGGTGCTCGACCGGGTCGGCGCGAGCACGGCCCAGCATCTCGTGGCCGGCGACTACAGCGTCCTGGCCTTTCACGATCTCGGCCGCTGGCTCCTGCTGCTGGCCCTGTTGCCCGCGTTGATCCTGTTTCGGAGGAGCGCCTAATGGCTGCCGCCCCGGATCATCGCCTGTTTCGTGCCGCCCTGCCCTTCCGCCGGACGGTCAATTCGCGTCGTTGGCGGCGGCCAATGCGCCTCGCCGGCCTCGGACTTGCGGGAGCCGCCATCCTCTCGCTCGTCCTCGTCTCGGATCCACGCACCACCTTCGGCCGTCTCCTGATGACGGGTGGCCTGCCGTCACTCGCCGCGAGCGTGTTGAGCGATGACGGATGGCGCGGCGCTGCGCTCTACGAGGCCGGTCGATATGCCGAGGCCATCGCGATCTTCCGCGCTCAGGGTAAGCGCGGCGCCTACAATCTCGGGAATGCGCTCGCTCGCTCGGGAGATCTCAAAGGCGCCGTCGATGCCTACGACGACGCCCTCGCCTACAACCCGCGCGACGCCGATGCCCAGGCCAACCGCTCCCTCGTCGCGAAGTTGATCGAAGAGGAGATCGACCGCGGCAAGGGGGGCGGCATCGCCAACGCCTCGGCCCAGTACAGCGCCCGTTTCGGTACGACCCAGAATCAGGACAAGGCGGACGACATCAAGGCCACCTCGAGCGGCGAGGGCCTCGCCGGCAACAAGGAGGCCGGGTCCAGCGAATCCCTGCCGGGCAACAGCCCCGTCGCTCGCCGCGGCCGATCGGACCAGCAATCGGTCGATTCCGGCAAGGGACAGGCGCGCGGCTCGGCCAGCGATGCGGCGGGTCGTGGTCGGCAGGGCGCAGGATCGGCGATGGTGGCCGCCGCGCCTGAGCGCGAGGCACGCCGCGTCACCAAGAGTTTCGAGGCGCACGAGATCCACGCGGACCGACTCTGGCTCCAGACCCTGCCGGACGAACCCGGGCGCTTCCTCAAGTTGCGACTCAAGGCCGAGCAGGCGCGCCGGATCGAGGCTGGAACGGCGATCCCGGGAGGCAGTAACCCGTGGTGACTCTTCTGGGATTTCTCGCGCGCCCGGCGCTCTGCCGTGGAGCGGGGAGCATTTGCCTAGCGCTGCTCGCGTTCCTTTTGGCAGCCCTGCCGGCCCGCGCCATCGAACCCGGTGACCTTACGCTCACCGTGTCACCGGAGCTGTCCGGTAACGCGCAGCCCTATGCCCGGGAAATGGTGCTTCTGAAGCTGCGCGGGGTTTACCGGACCCAGATCCTGCTCGAAGAGGTGCGCCAGCCGGCGCTGACCAACTTCTCCTGGACCCAGCTCGGCCGCGATTCCTGGACCCGGACGCAACTGCCGGACGGGCAGATGGCGCTGCTGTTCGAGCGCACCATCGCGATCTTTCCCCAACACACCGGCACCTTCACCATCGAGCCGTTTATCCACAAGCTGACCATCAACGACAATGGCGACCGCAAGGTCGTCGACGTGCACTCGGAGCCGATCGAGTTTCCCGTCGCCAAGTGGACAGCCGAAAGTGGCGGTCCCGACGCACCCGAGCCCTGGTGGCTGCCGGCACGTGACGTCACGATCACCGATTCCTGGGATCCCGATCCGGAAACGGTCAATCAGGGCGACACCGCCCGACGAATCGTCACCCTCGAGGCGCAGGGCATGCTTGCCGAGGGGCTGCCGCCGCGGCCGATCATGCGCACGCGCGGCATCGTCACCTTCGCCGGGCCGGTGAAGCGCGAGACCATCATCACCCCCATGGGTCCCGTTGCCCGCGCGACATATCAGTGGGACCTCAAGAAGGGCGTTCCCGAGATCATTGCCCTCGAGGGCATCCAGATACCCTGGTACGACACCCTCTCTCGCACGATGCGCGTGGCGGAGATTCCGGCCCGGCAGATCGGCGGCGGCCTGCCGGATCGCGAGGATGATCTGAAGTCCCGGAACCCGGTATCCTGGGCAACAATTGCAGCGGCCGGCTTGGCGGCCTTCGGGCTTGGGCTGGCGCTCATCGGGTTGGGGGCGAAGACACCGTCTCTGCGCGTCCGCCGCAGCGAGCGACAAGCGCTGCGTCGCGCCGCCGCGACGGGCGACGCGGTTGCGTTCCGGGCCGCCTTGGGGCGGGCGATGCAGGTCGAGCCGGATCTCGCGCGGGCATGGCAGACCGATCCGCAGGCAGCCGCTGCATTATCGGCGCTCGACAGGACGGTCTATGGAGCTGGCGAGAGCTCCGCGCCTGATCTGGATGGGCTGACCAAGCTCTTCACACGGCGTCGGAAAGCTGTCGTGTCCGTGCTCGCCGAGGAGCCGAGATTGGCTCCACTCGACGGTTGGGGCAGCTCTGCGCGCTGAGTGCTCAGCGCTTTGCGACGACGGCCTTCTGGGCCTTCTTTTCGGGTGCTGCGCCGGAGATCAGCTTCAACAGATGGCCCTGATCAAGGCCCTGCGTGACCGGCTCCGCCACGGCCTGAACACGCTCGACCTTGCGCGGCGTGATCGAGCCCGTCGTCACCGGATCGGGGATCGCAGCCATGGCGGCCGCCGGCGCGGGAGAGCCCGGATCGCGTTGGATGCGCAAGGCCCAATGGGCCGCAGTGGAGAGAGCGGCGATGGCGAGGATCGCCTTGATGCCGCCCGTAAGAAGGCGCCGCATGATCGATGGCCCGAAGAGACGCAACACGACGCGGAGGGTTCCCCGCGGCTTGCCTAGAGTTGCGCGGAAGCGTGAATGAACCTTCTCACGGCGCCGTGAACAGCGTCTCGTCCTGACACACGTTGCGAAATCTGTGGGCCATGCGCCGGGATCGCGGTTCCTGTTCCCCGCGCCCCCGACACGCCGACAGCGACTCGGCCCACTGAGCCTCACAGAGGCGGCGCAGAGAACTGGTCCGCGCCGCTCCGTCACTGCAAGCCCCACCGCCACGCAGGCCCGTTCGAGCTCGCGAAACCGTCGCAGGCGCATCGGCTGCGGGGAGGATCGATCTAGGATCGTTGACGTTCGGCGACAACCGAAGCTCGGCCGGATGTTGCCACCCCGGCTTGATTTTCGGGCCGAGATTCGCCTGATGGGCGCATGACAGAGCCAGCCGCCCTCCCCCGCCTCGAAACCAACGCTATCCGTCACGACTGGACGCTTGCCGAGGTGCAGGCCATCCACGACTTGCCGCTGCTGGACCTGGTTCACCGTGCCGGGACGGTGCATCGGGCGCATAACGACCCGGCCGACATTCAGCGGGCCTCCCTTCTGTCGATCAAGACCGGCGGCTGTCCGGAGGATTGTGCTTACTGCCCGCAATCCGCGCACCATAAGGAAGCCGGCATGTCGCGTCAGCGCCTGATGCCGGTGGACGCCGTGCTGCGCGAGGCTGCTGCCGCCAAGGCCCAGGGCGCTCACCGTTTCTGCATGGGCGCGGCCTGGCGCCAGCCGAAGGACGGGCCGGAATTCGACTCCGTGCTCGCGATGGTCCGCGGCGTGCGCGGCATGGGGATGGAGGCCTGTGTGACGCTCGGCATGCTCACGGCCTCCCAGGCCGAGCGCCTCGCCGAGGCGGGGCTGACATCCTACAACCACAACCTCGATACCGGCCCCGAATTCTACGGGGACATCATCTCGACCCGGACCTACGAGGACCGCCTGCAGACGCTGCAGCACGTCCGCGATGCCGGGATCGGCGTCTGCTGCGGCGGCATCGTCGGCATGGGTGAGCGGGTGCGCGATCGTGTCGAGATGCTGCAACTGCTGGCCAACCACGCGCCTCATCCCGAGAGCGTGCCGATCAACGCACTGGTCGCCGTCGAGGGCACGCCGTTGGAGGATCGCCCGGCCGTCGATCCGCTCGACCTTGTGCGGATGTGCGCCACGGCCCGGATCGTGATGCCGAAGGCGCGGGTGCGTCTCAGCGCCGGTCGCAAGGGGCTGACCCGTGAGGCGCAGATCCTGTGCTTCCTGGCCGGTGCGAACTCGATCTTCTACGGCGAGCGCCTGCTCACCACCGCCAACAACGAGGCTGACGAGGACGCGGCGCTGCTCCGCGACATTGGCGTCACGGTGCCGGAGATGACGCTGGCGGCTGCCGAATAAGCTGACGCCTCACGCGGCCACGGTTATCGCCTGCCGATCTGGAATGGTGAGAACGAAGCGCGCGCGCGCTCGGCCGAAGCTGCTCTCGCCGGCGCGCATGGAGCCTTGGAAGGGGGTGAACGGATAGGGCTTGGCCGGCACCGGGAATCCGGGCCCGCTAGCCGACACCATTATGGTCACCGCACCCTTGGCGCAGGGCTCACGCCGTCTCTTTGCTCAGGATCGCATGCCGCGGCGCGCGAGCCATCGGCGCAGGCCGACCGAAAGCAGGGCGAAAAGTGCGAGCGCGACGAGGCCGGCGATCATGCCGGGAGTGACGAGGCTGCGCAGATCGAGGGCGGCATCGCAGGACCCGTCGCCGCGGGCGAGGCAGACAGTCTTGGCGGCTTCATGCGCAGCCACGATCTCCTCGAGTCCGGCACCCGTGGCAGCGTAGACGAAGGCGCCCGGCGTCAGGCCAAGCAGCGTGGCGAGGACGAAAGTGCGCGGCCGGACGCCGAAGATGGCTGGCCCCAGATTGGTCATCCAGAACGGAAACAAGGGCAGCAGCCGCAGGAAGGCCACGTAGCCGAACGCGTCGCGTCGAAAGCCCTCGGCGAGCCGGCCGAGCCGCGAGCCAGCACGGCGCAGGAGAATGTCGCGCGCCGCATAGCGCCCGATGGAAAAGACGATCGCCGCCCCCGTGGTTGCCGAGCCGATCGCCGTCAGCGCGCCGGTCACCGTGCCGAACAGGAAGCCGCAGATCATGCTCAGTACGAGGCTCGCAGGCACCGAGACGACCACGCAGGCCACGTAGACCGCCGCCGCCACCGCAATCGCCCGGGGGCGGTTCTCCGCGACGGCCGCGTGCAACCAGGCGCGCGAGGCCATCAGCTGGTCCACGTCGAGCAGATGCGCGCCGCCGCCGATCAGCACCGCGAGCGAGATGCAGACCAGCAGGACGAGCGGCAGCCAGCGCAACCAAGCCTTACTCGGCCTTTCCGGGCGCGGCTCGTCGGCGCTGGTCATTGTGAGGAAGGTCCGATGATGGCCTAGGGGGCCTTCCGCATCCGCAGGATCTTGAAGAAGCCGCCGGGGAAGGTCGGTGCGACGCCAATGAACTCGACGTTGTTGCGCCGCGCCCAGGCCTCGATCCGCGTCGACTTGAAGTCCGACGACCAGCCGATCTTGGTGCAGAGGGGTGCCACGATTTCCTCGACCCGTGCCATCGGTCCATCGGTCTGTCCGAAATGGTTGGCGAGCACGATGCCGCCACCCGGGCGCACAACCCGCAGAAATTCAGAGAGCGCAGCCTCGGGATCCGGCACCAGCGTGATCAGGAACTGGGCCACAACCGCGTCGAAGGAATTGTCGGCGTAACCAAGCCGGCAGACATCCATCACCTGAAGACCGTGGACATGGGAGAGGCCACGGCGGCGCACCTTGGCCCGGGCCCGCTTCAGCATGTCCTCCGAAAGGTCGACGCCGCAGACGAAGCTGCCCGCCGGGTAGTAGCCGAGCGACAGGCCGGTGCCGACGCCCGCTTCCAGGACGCGCGGACCGTGCTCGACGGCCGCCTCGACAGCGGAGCGGGCGGCGGGCTCGGTGAGCTTGTCGTAGATCACGTCGTAGACGGGAGCCCAACGCGCGTAGGCCTTGCGCATCAAGGCCGTGCTGGGTCCAGCCGTGTTCGCCTCGGGCACTCGCTCGCTCAGCATGTCGAAGATCGTCTCCGGAAGGATTTCTTGCCGTTAGGCGGCCCGCGCATCGGCTTCGGCGGCGAGGGTCTGGACGCGACGGATCGTGCCGCCGCCGAGGACGCGGGACCGTTCGCTGGCGTCGGCATAGATCACGCAAGCCTGACCAGGGGAGACACCGTCCTCCGGCGTCGCCAGCACGATCTCGGCGCAGCCGGCCTCGACGTTCCAGTCGAGACGCGCCGGGCGCGGCTCCCGCGTGGAGCGGACGCGCACGGCGATGTCGGCTCCGTGAAGTTCCTGCATCGGGCCGTCTCCGAGCCAGTTCACGTCGTCCAGCCGGATGCGGCTCGTCGCCAGCGCCTCGCGGGGTCCGACGACGACGCGGGCGGTCTCGGGCTCCAGCCGGACGACGTAGAGCGGTGCGCCAGCGGCCACGCCGAGACCGCGGCGCTGGCCGACGGTGTAATGGATGATGCCCTCGTGCCGGCCGAGCGCGCGGCCTTCGAGGTCGACGATCTCGCCGGGCCGGGTCGCGTCGGGGCGCAGCTTGGCAATGACGTCGGCATAGCGACCCTGGGGCACGAAGCAGATATCCTGGCTGTCGGCCTTCTCGGCGACCGACAGGCCCAGGTCGCGGGCGAGCCGACGGGTCTCATCCTTGCCCATCTCGCCGAGGGGAAAGCGGAGAAAATCGAGCTGGGCCGGCGTGGTCGCGTAGAGGAAGTAGCTCTGGTCCCGCGCCGGGTCGAGCGCGCGGTAGAGGCCGCGCCCTCCCCCCGCCTGCGGCCGGCTCGCGACGTAGTGGCCGGTCGCCAACGCGTCGGCGCCGAGATCATGTGCCATGCCGAGCAGATCGCGGAACTTCACCGAGCGATTGCATTCGATGCAGGGGATCGGCGTCTCGCCCGCGAGGTAGCTGTCGGCGAAACGGTCGATCACCGCCTCGCGGAAGCGATCCTCGTAATCGAGTACGTAGTGCGGGATGCCCAGCACCTCGGCGACGCGTCGCGCGTCGTCGATGTCCTGCCCGGCGCAGCAGGCACCCTTGCGGTGAATGGCGGCGCCATGATCGTAAAGCTGCAGCGTGACGCCGACGACGTCGTAGCCTTCGCGCTTCAGGAGCCCGGCCACCACGGAAGAATCGACGCCGCCGGACATGGCGACGACGACGCGCGTCTCGTGCGGGGACTTCGGAAGATCGAGGGAATTCATCACGGCTGCATGCGGCCGGCGGAGCCGGATGCGGGTGGGTATAGCGATCCGAGGGCCGCGTTTCCAGCTATGGCGAGAGGACCCAAGGACATAGGTCGGCACATCACGCCAGCTCGCTCCCGCTCGATGGTGCGCGGGCCTCCAACCCTGACGACCGGGAAGAATCTGCCGGGCTGCGGCAATCTCCACCGGGCAGGCTGTCCGGACTGATAGAAAATCGAGTTATTTTTCAGATACTTGAAAAATTTTTGGACTGGCTCGCCGCTTGCTCACATCTCAGCGAAGGAGTGCGCGCCGGATGTCGCTGACGTTGAAGGATGTGGTGGAGAACCAGATGCGCCTGCGCGCGTCGGGTGTGCGTCGGGACGCTGACGACA
Source organism: Methylobacterium sp. C25 (assembly GCF_021352225.1). Taxonomy (GTDB): domain Bacteria; phylum Pseudomonadota; class Alphaproteobacteria; order Rhizobiales; family Beijerinckiaceae; genus Methylobacterium. The sequence continues at coordinate 262,771 of NZ_JAAUVI010000002.1, forward strand.
CGCGTGCCCGTCCCCAGGGCGCACGTGAGAGCTTCTCTGTCGATACATCCGAGCGGCCGGCCGCCCCTGATGCTGCAAAGGCGCGGTCATCCCAGACCGATGTCACCAAGCGGCAGGACGAGCAGGTTCGACCCGAGCGGAACACGGACGTGAAATCGGCAGCACCGCGCCCGGATCGTCCAGACACCGCAAAGAAGCCTGCCGCATCAGGTCGCGCCGGCAAGTCGCAGGATTCCAAAGCGGCACAGAAAGGCGCTGCCGAAGCGTCCGGGGCCGAGGCGGTTAAAGGAGACACCAGAACAATCGATCCGGCCAGCGGCGAGGCAGCGCCCGTCGAGACGACCGATGCCGGATCGCAGGCCGATGCCTCGTCGATCGTTGCCTTATTCGTCGCGCCACCAGCCGTGGCTCCGCCGCCGATTGCGACATCGCCCGCTTCGGATGGCGGCGCGTTGTCCGATGACGCATCCGAGATCGAGATCACCGAGGGCGCGACTAAGGGAGCGGCACCGTCCGATCCGAAATCCGGCGCAGCTTCCGCAACCGCCGCTGGAGCGAAAGCCGAGTTCCAGGCGATGCTCGGCGAACCGGCCGCATCATTGCAGTCCGGCGACGCGGGACAGACCGCAGCTTCGCCAAGTGCCGAGGCTGCGGGCACGGCCGTCGCATCCCCCGCGTCGCCCGCCTCTACGGACGCCAAGGCCACCACGGCAACTCATCCGCAGTCGCCGACGACGGCTCCCGTGCCGCTCGGCGCCGTGCCGATGACCATTGGCCTGCGTGCGCTCGGGGATTCAAACCGCTTCGAAATCCGCCTCGATCCGAAGGAGCTCGGCCGCATCGACGTGTCGATCGACATCGACAAGGGGAGCGGCACCGTGGGCGCACGCCTCGTCGTGGATAGACCGGAGACCCTCGCGCTTCTTCAGCGCGATGCGTCGAGCCTGCAGCAGGCGCTGTCGCAGACCGGCCTCGACGCGAGCGCCGGAATCAGCCTCTCGCTTCGCGGTGACGGAACCGGCCAGGGCAACGGCAACGCCTTCGGCACCCACGGTCAGCAGCAAGGCGGCGACCAAACCGATCGTCCCGGCCGACAGGCCGGAAACGATCAGCCTTCCATCGATCTCATCCCGCTGCGCTCCCTGACCGGGCTCGGCCGCGTCGACATCCGCATCTAAGGAGACACGCTCATGGCTTCAGGCATTTCCAACATTGCCAGCACGGCCTCGTCCTCCGCGGCAGCGAGCACGAGTACGCAGGCGATCGCCGGCAACTTCCAGCAGTTCCTGACGCTGCTGACGACGCAGCTCCAGAATCAGAATCCGCTCGATCCGATGGACACCAATCAGTTCACGCAGCAGCTGGTGCAGTTCGCCGGCGTCGAGCAGCAACTGAAGACGAACGACCGGCTCGATTCGATCCTGACCAACGCCAAGGCCTCCGCCTCGGCAACGGCCTCTAGCTTCATCGGCAAGACGATCACCGCAGATGGGACCAAGTCCACGCTGGCGGACGGCAGTGCCAGTTGGACGCTGACGCCGGCCCGTGCCGCGACGAAGGCCACGATCACGATCAGCGATGCCAACGGCAACATTGTCGCCACCCAGTCCACGACACTCGCGGCGGGCGCGCAGACCTATACGTGGGACGGCCGCGGCTCGTCGGGCTTCACCCAAGCGGACGGGACCTATTCCATCAAGGTCGACGCCTCCGATGCGACCGGCGCCACGGTCGCGGTCAGCACGTCCGTGACCGGGACCGTCGATAGCGTCGACCTCAGCGGTGACGAGCCTGTGCTCTCGGTTGGGACAGCAAAGCTCCCACTTTCGAGCGTGAAAAATCTTTCTAACGCAGGGGCTTAGGACGTTGTCCACATGGTACGCGCGATTTCGAATCAGATTCGATCGGACCGCTTCAACATATTTTAAGCGGGCGCAAGTAGCTTCCATCTCGACAGGTCAGTCGAGTGTAGAGCGTAACATGACCGAGACACCCCGCCCGAGAGTGAAGTACGTGATCGGGCCAGACGGGTCCCCGCTGACGATCGCGGATCTTCCCCCAGTATCTACCCGTCGTTGGGTCATCCGCCGCAAGGCGGAGGTCGTAGCTGCCGTCCGCGGCGGCCTGCTGAGCCTCGAAGAGGCCTGCCAGCGCTACACCCTGACCACCGAAGAGTTTCTGAGCTGGCAGTTTTCCATCGACCAGCACGGTCTCGCCGGACTGCGCACCACGCGCATCCAGCACTACCGCCACTAGCATTCCGCGTCGCCGCCCTTTCGGGCGCGTCGGGACTTTCAGAGCCGTGCCCGCAACACCGGGCACGGCTTTCTGCGTTCCACCGCCGGAATGAACCTTTCTTAACCAGCCGCTAACCACGCACCCGGCAAATCTTGCCGGGCGGGCCGCTCGGCGCCGCGATCGCTTTCGTGGGCGTACGGTCAGTGAAGTCGGTCCTCGAACTGGTGACGAAACTCGGGCCGGCACGGCTCGCCGCGATGGCGGCCGTCACGCTGACGCTCGTCGGCTTCTTCGCTTTCGTCATCCTGCGGATGTCGCGCCCGGACATGGGCGTGCTCTTCTCCGACCTGTCGATGCAGGATTCGGCGTCCGTGATCCGCGACCTCGATTCGCGTGGCATCACCTACGAGACCCGGGGCGATGCCGGCCAGACCATCCTGGCACCGCGTGCCGACCTCGCGCGGCTGCGCATGGACCTCGCCGGCAAGGGCCTGCCCCAGCAGGGAGGTGTCGGCTACGAGATCTTCGACAAGGGCGACGCCTTTTCCTCGACGAGCTTCGTCCAGAACGTGAATCACCTGCGCGCGCTCGAGGGCGAGTTGGCGCGCTCGATCCGCGCCATCGGCCGCGTCCAGGCCGCTCGCGTCCATCTCGTCCTGCCCGAGCGCCGCCTGTTCGAGCGCGACCGAGAGGCTCCGAGTGCTGCCATTGTGCTGAAGCTTGCAGGAGACCTCGACTCCTCGCAGGTCCGAGCCATCCGCCATCTCACGGCCTCCTCCGTCGAAGGCCTCAAGCCCGAGCGGGTCTCGATCGTCGACGAGCGCGGCCGCCTGTTGGCTGACGGTGCGCGCGGCGCCGAAGCCGACAGCGCCGTCGGCTACGAGGAGAAGCAGACGGGAATCGAGCGCCGGCTGCGCTCGCAGATCGAGGAGATCGTCGCCGGCGTCGTCGGCCAGGGCCGCGCCCGCGTCCAGGTCTCGGCCGATCTCGACGTCAATCGCATCGAGAGCCGGTCGGAGACCTTCGACCCCGAGAGCCGCGTCGTGCGCTCCAGCCAGACGCGCAGCGAGAACGCCCTGACCGGCGGGGCCGAGGGGCAGGTCAGCGTCGGAAACGAACTGCCGGGCGCCAACCAGCCCGACAAGCAGCCGAGCCAAAAGGATTCGAGCCAGAAGAACGAGGAGACGACGAACTACGAGATCTCCCGAGTCACCAAGACCGAGGTGGTCGAGGCCGGCCGCGTGAAGCGCCTCTCGGTCGCCGTGCTGGTCGATGGCGTCTACGTGCCGGGTGCCGATGGCAAGCCGACCTACCAGCCGCGCCCGGCCCAGGAGATCGACCGGATCACGGCGCTCGTTCGCACGGCGATCGGCTTCGACAAGACGCGCGGCGATCAGGTCGAGGTGGTCAATCTGCGCTTCGCCGAGGCTCCGACCACTCCGGAGTTCTCCGAGCCGACACTGGTCCAGTCGCTGCTTAGCCCGACCAAGGAAGACGTCATGCGCTGGGTGGAGCTCGCCGTGCTCTCCGCGCTCACCGTGCTGGTCCTGATGGCGGTGGTCCGTCCGCTGCTGAAGCGTGTGCTGGAGAGCGAGGCGCCCGTCGCGATGCTCGGCAGCCCCGTGGCGGCGGCGCTGCCTGGCGGAGGTGAACTCGCCGTGCCCGCCATCGCCGTGGAGAACCGCACCGCGACCTTTCTCGAACACGCCAAGCTGAACGGTAAGATCCAGGCCGAGACCGTCGAGCGCGTGGTCGACATGGTCCGCGCCAATCCGAACGAGACCGCCGAGGTTCTCCGCAACTGGATCCACGACAACTGAGATGAACGCGATCTCGTCCCTTCCTGAGAGGAACCGGTCATGGCAGCCGGCCTGAACCTCGCGACCCTGAACAGCTTCGATGCCAGCGGCGGCTTCGACCAGCTCACGGGCGCGCAGCGCGCCGCGACGCTCCTGCTGCTGCTCGGCGAGGCCGAGGGCGCCGCGATCTGGCGCCTGCTCGACGAAGAGGAGGTCAAGAAGGTCTCGCACGCGATGGTGCAGCTTGGCTCGCTCGAGGCCGAGACCATCGAGCGGCTGATCGTCGACTTCGTGTCGCGCCTGCCCTCGGGCGGCGGCATCACCTCGAACTACGAGCGCACCGAGTCGCTTCTGCTCAAGATCTTCCCGTCCGAGCAGGTCACCTCGATCATGGCGGAGATCAAGGGCGCCTCGGCGAAGCGCGTTTGGGGCAGCCTGACCCAGATCGACCCGGACATCCTCGCCGCCTTCCTGCGCAACGAATACCCGCAGACCGTCGCCGTCGTGCTCTCGAAGGTGCGGCCCGACTACGCGGCTCGTGTGCTCACCATCCTGCCGGAAGAGTTCGCGATCGACGTGCTCAACCGGATGCTGCGCATGGAGACCGTGCAGAAGGAGGCCCTGCGCCACATCGAGGAGACCCTGCGCGTCGAGTTCGTCTCGACCATCGCCCAGAGCACGCGCCGCGACGCGCACGAGCTTATGGCCGACGTCTTCAACGCCTTCGACCGCCAGACCGAGACGCGCTTCCTCGCCGCCCTCGACCAGGGCAATCGCGGCTCGGCCAAGCGCATCCGCGAATTGATGTTCACCTTCGAGGACCTGCTCAAGCTCGACCCGGGCTCCGTGCAGACCCTGATGCGCAGCATCGACAACGACACGCTCTGCCGCGCGCTGAAGGGTGCCGACGAGCGCGTGCGTGGCTTCTTCTTGGCCCAGATGTCGACCCGCGCCGCCAAGAACCTCACCGACGAGATGGGATCGATGGGCCCGATCCGCCTCAAGGAAGTGGATGAGGCACAGGCCAAGATGACCGAACTCGCGAAGGAGCTCGCCGAGAAGGGCGAGATCATGATCGCCAAGAATGGCGGCGAAGAGGAGCTGGTCTATTGAACGCGCGGCCCTTCCTGTTCGACACGGACTTCCGGCGGCCGAATGCGCAGGGCGCTGCGCGCGAGGCGGCGGCCGTCGCCGATGCGGAGGCGCGCGCTTATGCCCGCGGCCTCGAAGAGGGACGAGCCCAGGCCCAGGCGCAGGCCCAGGCTCGACTTTCCGACGCGCTGAATCGGCTCGCGCTCGCCGCATCGGGGCTCCTGTCGCAATCCGATGCCCGCGACGCTGAGCGTGAGGACCAGGCGATCACCTTCGCCACCGCACTCGCACGCAAGCTCGCGGGTGACGCCCTCGTTGCGAGCCCGCTAGCCGCTGTCGAGGAGGCGGCGCGCTCGGCGCTCCAGCATGTGCGCGGCGTGCCGCATCTCGTCGTCCGCGTGAACGACGCCATCGTCGAGGACGCGGAGGCGCTGGTGAAACGGCTTGCCCGCGAGCGCGGCTTCGAGGGGCGTCTCGTCGTGCTCGGCGAGCCGGACCTTCCGGAGGGCGATGCGCGCATCGAATGGGCCGACGGCGGCGTCGTGCGTGAGCGCGCACGGGTCGAAGAGGCGGCGCTCGGCGCCGCAGGCATTCTCTCATCACGGCACAGCTGAGGCATCGCATCCATGGCAAGCGACGATTTCCAACTGCCGCAGCTCGGCGACCTGGACCACTCCTTCGACGGCGCCGGTCCGGAATCGGTGCTCGACGCGCCGACCACGCCGAAGACCGCCTCGGATCTCGAACAGGTCTTCGACGTACCCGTCGTGGTGTCCGCGGTGCTCGGCTCCTCGCGCATGCCGATCGGCGACCTGTTGCGCCTCGAGCCCGGCGCGGTGCTGGAGCTCGACCGCAAGGTCGGCGAGGCCATCGACATCTTCGTGAACAACCGCCTCGTCGCCCGCGGCGAAGTCGTGCTGGTCGAGGAGCGCCTCGGCGTCACCATGACCGAGATCATCAAGAACGATCACTGAAACGACGCCGGGCCGAGAGGCCGAGCGAACGGAAAGATTGACCCATGCGGCTCCTCATCGTCGGACGGCTCTCGGGAGAGCTCGTCACCGCTTCGAAGATCGCCATGAACCGCGGTGCCGCCGTCACACATGCGGACGGAATCGAGCAGGGCCTCGCCGTCCTGCGTGCTCGCGGCGGCGACCTCGTGATGGTCGAGGTCAGCCTCGACATTCGCCGTTTCGTCACCGCCCTGGCCGAGGAGCGCATCCGCACCCCGGTCGTCGCGTGCGGCATCACCGCCGACGCCAAGGCGGCTGTCGCCGCGATCCAGGCCGGCGCCAAGGAGTACATCCCGCTCCCGCCCGATCCCGAAATGATCGCCGCAGTGCTGGAGGCGGTCGCCGCCGACGGCCGCAGCTTCGTCTGGCGCGACCCGTCCATGGAGCGCGTCGTCAAGCTCGCGGAGCAGATCGCCCGCTCGGACGCCTCCGTGCTGATCACTGGCGAGAGTGGCACCGGCAAGGAGGTGCTCGCCCGCCACGTTCACGCGCGCTCGAACCGCGCGAACAAGCCCTTTGTCTCGGTGAATTGCGCTGCCATTCCCGAGGCCCTGCTCGAATCCGAGCTGTTCGGGCACGAGAAGGGTGCCTTCACGGGTGCCGTCGCCCGCCGGATCGGCCGCTTCGAAGAGGCCAATGGCGGCACGCTACTCCTCGACGAGATCTCGGAGATGGATGTGCGCCTGCAGTCCAAGCTGCTGCGCGCGTTGCAGGAGCGTGTCATCGACCGCGTCGGCGGTTCAGCGCCGGTGAAAGTCGACATCCGCGTGCTCGCCACCTCGAACCGGCAACTCGCCGAGGAGGTGAAGAAGGGCACGTTCCGCGAGGATCTCTACTATCGCCTCAACGTCGTCCACCTGCGCATTCCGGCTCTGCGCGAGCGGCCGGCGGACATCCTCGAACTCGCCGCGCATTTCGCGAAGAAATACGCCGAGGCGAACGGTTTGCCGGTTCGCCCGCTCTCCCGCGAGGCGACGGCGCTGATCACGAAAAGCCCTTGGCGCGGCAACGTGCGCGAACTGGAGAACACGGTGCACCGCGCCGTGCTGCTCGCCACCGGCTCGGAGATTGGCAACGACGCGGTCCTGACGCCGGAGGGCGACGCGATCGGCGCCGTCGTCGGCCCCGCCGAGCGCGCGGCCCAGGTCGCCGAGGCCGCGACGCGCGGCCTGGTGGGCCGAACCGTCGCCGACGTGGAGCGCGACCTGATCCTCGACACGCTGGACCATTGCCTCGGCAACCGGACCCACGCGGCCAAGATCCTTGGCATCTCGATCCGGACGCTGCGCAACAAGCTCAACGAGTATGTCCAAGCGGGAATTGGCGTGGCCGAGCCGGGCAGCGTTCGGGCGGTCGCTGCCTACGGCTGAGGTGGCATCACCGGCGCCGACCGGATTGGGCGTCTGCGTCCTGCTTGGCTGCGACCTCGGCCAATTTCTTCAAGGTGACGTATCGGACGATGTCGATCTCGATGTCGCGGATGGTCTCCTCGACGAGGTGCCGCTGCAGGCTCCGCCGCGGATCGTGCGGATCGAGGTTCTCCCGCTCCTGTAGGCGGAGAACAGCCTGGCGTACGACGTCATAGACGGCATCGCGCTCTTCCCGGCTCATCGACGGGTTGACCGCACGCGCGACAAGATCTGTGAAATCCGACATGGGCCTATGACGGCAAAATCCCTCGGTGAGCCTCCTACCAGAGGTGCCCGCTCGCGATCCAGCCGCCGATGAGATCGCCCGTCTCGCTCGGACACGTCGTCGTCGCGTGTCTCGCACGAGGCACGAAAAGTTTCACCGAATCAACGGGTTGAGTCGGGCGTCAGCAAGGGGCTGACGCCACTGTTTTGCAGCCTGCTCAACTGCGCAGGCGGAAACACGCGATCAGAGCCGCTGGTCCTTGACGCCGCTGATCAGCAGCGATGCGGAACTCCAGAGCGCGAAGCAGCAGAAGAGCGTGATCAGGAGGACATGCCCCCGCTCCGGATAGATCGACGAGTCCGGGATCGTGGGTGGAACAAACGTCGCAAGATAGACCTGCTGCTTGCTCGCGGCGATGCGCGCCCTGTCAAGCATCAGGTGAAGCGACTCGTTGAGCTTCTCGGCGATCGTCTGCTCGACCTTCAGCCCTTCGAATTCGAGGAGGGCCTGCGTGATGTTGTTCGGGGCGCCCGCGGCGAGCCCCTCATTGGTCAGCTGGTTCCTCAGCCGCGTGATCTGACCGTCGACCGCCGCGACAGTCGCGACCAGCGTCTGGATACCGCGTGAATTCTCGTCGAGCCGTGAGCCGCGCAGCACCTGCAGGTCGTTCTCGGCCTTCAGCTTGTCCTTCTGCAGCTCACTGATGGTCTTCAGCGTCGACTCTGCGGTCTTGACCGGGTCGATGATGCCCCAGGTATTGCGGAAATTCTGGAGGGCGACGCGGGCCTTCTTCAGCCGTTCGTCCGAAGCCTGGGCGTCCTTTTCGGCGTGGGCGACGAGATCGGCCTGCGCGCGCCGGGAGATATCGTTGACCAGACCTTCCGAGCGCTCCATGACCAGCTTGGAGATCGCCAGCGCGTCCTCTGGCGTGAAGGCCCGCACTGTCACGGAGATCACGCCCGAGACCATCTCGATGTGGGCGTTAACGTGCTGGAGCCAATACTTCGCCAATTCCTCGATCGGCTGTCCGTCGCGGTAGCGCGCCCAGAAATCGGCCTCCCGTCGGGAAAACATCTTCGAGACCTGCAGCTCGGTCTGCGCGATCTCCGCCATGGCCCGACTCTGAATGAAGTCGCGGACGATAAAGCTGTCCTGGCTGTTGTGCTTGCCGATGAGGCCGGCGAACTCTCCGCCGCCTGTGGTCTGTCCCATCGGCTCGACATTGCCGCGAACCGCGAACTTGACCTCGGCGACGTATTGGTCGGAGGCGAACACGAAGAGGTAGAGCGCCATCAGCGCCGTCGGCAGAAGCACGAAGGCGCCTATGCGTTTGGCCAGGACGACCTGGAGTTTCTCTTCAGGCTTGGGTTCACTGGGTCGAAGGCCGGGCAGACGGCGCCAGTCGATCTGTTCCCGGGCACGCCGCAGCAATGCGACCGCACCCTTCGGCTTGATCGGATCGAGTGTCTCAGCGTTGCGGCGTAGCTCGGGCACGGAACGCCGGGCCAGATCCATCAGGCCTTGCAGGCCCTCACTCGGCCTCGTCTTGGCCTCGCGGTGCCTGACTTCGTCGGCATTCATTCAGTCGGGTCCCTGCGGATCCATCGGCGGGTATGAACCGTCGCGCTCCGGACATGAGCGCCTTACCACGATCGATGGGCCGGATCGCTCGTGCCTCGTCGTTGGGTCTCTTTTTTTTCAGCCCTTTTTGTGGCGCCTGCGGCACTTGGGCAGCAGCGCGGTGGTGGTAGGGAAACGGTGCTTCCGCGATACGAGGTTGGAAAGACGTTACCGCGCCCGCGATGCCGGAGGAGGACGCCGTTTGGGCAAGCAGGCAATTCAGGGGGCAGCGCCCGCAACCCGGACGACGATGCGTGCAGCGAAGGTCAAATTCGACGCCATCGTCGTGGTTTGCGCGAAATGCGCCAAGCGTCAGGGATTCGCCAAGCGTGATTTCTGCCGCTCATTGAAGCAGGCATTCCGGCGCGACACCCGTGGCCGGAAGATCAAGGTCGTCGAAAGCGGCTGCTTTGGTCCCTGTCCGAAGCGCCTGGTTGCCGTCGCCACACCGGCCTCGATGAGCCGCAGGCGGGTTGTGCTGCTCAATCCCGGTCTCATCTCGTCGGAGATCCAGGGACTGCTTCCCGATCTCGGTGTGGTCACCGCCCCGATATCCTCGGCCGCAAATCCTGGGAGCGGCGCGTGATGTCGCTCGGCATGGGCCGCCTCGGGCGCCCGCTGCTGCGCCGGCTGCCGCTCGCCGGTACGGTACTCGGCGTCGCGCTGGCACTCTGGCTTATTTCCACGAACGACCTCGCCGCCATCGGCGCGGCGTTCGGCCGGATCGGCTTTTTCGGTCTGGCGGGCGTTGTGCTGGTGCGTGTCGGGCTGATCCTCCTGTGTGGTCTCGCCTGGGCGCGCACCCTCGACGGCCTGGCGCACACCGGAAGCGCGCCCTTCGTCATCCTCCGCTTCGTCCGCGAGGGCATCAATGTGCTGCTTCCGGTTGCCTCCGTCGGCGGCGAGTTCGTGGGAGGGCGACTTCTGACCTTCTGGGGCGTCACCGGTACCCTGGCTGCGGCATCGGTCTTGGCCGACATGCTGATCCAGGTCGCCAGCGAGATGGCCTTCATCGTCCTGGGTGTGCTGCTGCTCCAGAAGGTCGAGGGCGAGCAAGCAGCCTCTCTGGCGAGTTGGACGCTCGAAGCCCTCGCGGTGGCCGCGATTCTGCTGTCAGCCTTCTTTTTCCTGCAACGATCCGGTGCAGCCCGGTTGATCGAGCGCCGTATCGTCTCGTTGGGACATCAGGTCTCCTCGGCTCCAGAGAACGGGGGAGGTGCCGAACCAGGCATTCAGGCGGCCCTGGATTCGGTTTGGGGACGCGGTCGACGCTTCGGTCTCGCCAAAGCCTTCTTCCTGCATCTCGCGGCTTGGGGCCTCGGCGCCACCGAGATCTGGATCGCGCTGGCCTGCCTCGGTATCGAAATCGGCATCACCGATGTCATCGTGCTGGAATCGCTCTCCCAGGCGATCAAGTCCGCGGCTTTCCCGGTACCGAGCGGGCTCGGCGTCCAAGAGGGAAGTTTCGTGCTCATCGGCGCCCTGTTCGGAATCGATGCGGGGACCGCCATCGCCCTGTCGCTGGTCAAGCGCGTGCCCGACGTGGTGCTCGGCCTGCCCTCTCTGATCGCCTGGCAGGTCCTGGAGGCCCGACGCGCGACAGTTCTTCCACCCGCTCCTGTCGCTGATCCCCGTTAGGCCAACTTTGTCCCGGGCCGGAAGGATCGTCTTCGAGCCCAAGGAAGGGCACACAACCCGATCCGCTCGCCTACGAGGGCGATGATCGGTTATGCATCATTACCGGGTTTGGGACTCTGCTCCGCTGTCGATCCTGTGCGGGCGTAGGCCTCGATGGAACCGGCCAAACCCGACGAGTGGCGTCGAAGGGAGGGCGAAGAGATGAGCGAGACCATCGAGATCCGTGCCGCTGACGGTACGAGCGCGCGCATCGCCCTGCGTGGCGCCGAGCCGGTTTCCTGGCAGGTCGGTGGGCGCGAGTACCTCTGGAGCGGCGATCCCGAGCACTGGAACCGGCATGCGCCATGGCTCTTCCCGGTCGTCGGAGCCTCGGCAGGCGGCGTCGTGCGTGTCGACGGCCGAACCTATCCTATGGCGCAACATGGCTTCGTGCGTGACCTCCCCTTCCGCGTGGTCACGCAGTCCGAGGATTCGGTGACTCTGCGGCTCGAGGACAGCGACGAAACCCGCTCCCACTATCCTTTCTCCTTTCGCCTCGACATCGACGTTCGGGTCGATGCAGCGCGTCTGCTCTTCGTTGTGAAGGTCGAGAATACCGGCGAGGCGGCTCTGCCCTACGCGATCGGCTTTCATCCCGCCTTCCCCTGGCCGTTCGCCGAGGGTGAGCGCCGAGCCGACGGTGGCTATCACGTCGTGTTCGACGAGGCCGAGGCTCCCGACGTGCCCGAGATCGCCGAAGGTGGCCTCATTGCCTCGGAGACGCGCGTGGTGCCGCTTACGGCCAATACGCTGCCGCTCGATCCCGAGATGTTCAAGGAGGCACTGGTTTTTCTCGACGCGAAGAGCCGTTCGATGCGCTTCGTCGGGCCGGGCGACAAAGCGATTGCCATGGCCGTGCAGGACTTCCCGCACCTCGCCATCTGGACGAAGCCGACAGCCCCGTTTCTCTCGCTCGAATGCTGGACCGGGCACGCCGATCGCGCTGGGTTCGAGGGTGAGTTGGCCGAGCGCGACTCGCAACGGTTGCTCGCTCCCGGTGGCCAGGCCCTGCACGGCGTTGGCCTCAGTCTCCAGGACTGACGCTGACCCCGGTTACTTCTCGACCGGCGTTACCGCGATACGGACCGTCTCGGACGGTGCATTGCTGACGCTGACAACAAGCGGCTTGGCATCGACCTTGAAGCGCACGCTCTTGCGCAGGGTCGCGCAGCCCTTGCGGCCACTATGGGCGCCGGGTTTGAGAACGGCGCCGCCCTCGGGTGCAACGTCGATCCAGCCCTCGCCCGAGAGCGTCACCTGGATCTCTCCCGGGGAAGCACGTCCGGCAACGCGGACATACCCCGCGAAGCTTCCAGGCTTGGGCTCGCGGCTCGGCGCCTGCGGCAGGTTAGCTTCGGCCACTGGTTTCAGCGCCAGCAGCGCGGCCGGGCGGTCGACCGGCAGGGTCGATCCCGAAATCGCGGCTGGTAGATCCGGCGCTGAGAACCAGGCGAGTTCGCGCGCGAGCGGCCAGTCGAAGCTCGCGCAGACATCCGCCTCTGGCCTCGCGGAATCCTCAGCCGCTGCGGCAGTGCCGGTGAGCGCGAGGACAACGAGGAGGGCAGAGGCGGTGGTGTGCATCGCGATCAGTCTACCGCGATCATCACATCGGAGCTCTTCACCACCGCATAGGCCTCGGACCCGACGGTGAGCTTGAGGCTGTCCACCGCCTCATTGGTGATCGACGAGGTGATGACCTGGCCGGGCGCGACCTCGATCTTCACGTGGGCCGTGGTAGCGCCCTTCTCCACCGAAACGATCTTGCCCTTGATGACGTTGCGCGCGCTGATCTTCATGACGTGTCCGTTCTTTCGATGCGAGGCGGCCGCGATGCGGCAGCGGGAGGGCGGCGACGTTCTGATCCGTGCCGGGGCGGAGATCAAGCCATCTCACGGCGCGGCCGCTTCCTCTTCGGGGTCGTCCGAGACCGTTCGTCGGCAGCCCCACTCCGAGAGGATTGCGTTCAGGTCGTCGAGCACGAAATGACGCGCGCTGTCGCGATCGTAGCCGTCATCCAGGAGCGAATCGTACTCCGTGAAGACGTGGCGGGCATAGGCGACGAGCGCGAGCCAAGCGGCCGTATCCGGAGCGGCGCCGCGCAAGCCGGCGCTCGACAGGGCGCGCTCGAGCGTGGCTTCTGCCTCGAAGGCCGGCAAACGCGGTGCGAGCTCTCTCAAAGCCTCGGCAACGGCCTCGCGGCGGTTTCGTGGCGCAGTGGACATGTGCCGTGTCGAACTCATCGCACCAAAACCCCTTCCGGCTGCGCCCGGCGGCGGCTTACGCTTGCGACCCGGCGACGCCAATGTCACTGTCGTCGGACCTCGGGTCGGTGCTGCAGCTGCTTTCGACGCTAGGCCCAGTCTTTCGGAATGATGATGCCATGCGCCGCCGTCTCGGAGCGTCCCCGCTAATCCTCGCTGCCGCACTGGTGAGCCTCAGTCTCGGTTCGCCGGCCGTGGCGCAAGGCGCTTCGCCGACCTCCCCGTCGGCCGACGGTGTGCTGCCGTCTGCTCCGAACGCTGGCCGCAACGTATCGGCAACGGGCCGCGTCATGCCGCCGGCGAGCGGGCGTTCGCCTGGTGGCGACCGCCGTCCGAACGAATCGTCCGTGGCGGCCGACATGCAGAAGGCTCAAAAAGCATCCGCGGCGCGGGAGAAGGCTTGGGATTCGAAGATGCGCCGGACGATGGGCTCGATCTGCTCCGGTTGCTGACGTCCTTCGGGCGCGGCCCTCGCCGGCGCGCGCCATGATCCTGTTCGAGGGCGTTTCCAAGCGTTTCGCGGGCGCCGACAGGCCCGCTGTCGACCGGCTCGATCTCACCGTACCCGAGGGGTCGACCTGCATCCTGCTGGGGCCTTCTGGCTGCGGCAAGTCGACGACGCTACGCATGGTCAACCGGCTCGTCGAACCGGATGCGGGCCGTGTGCTGGTGCACGGTGAGGATGTGGCAGGCGTAGATCCAGTGCGGCTGCGGCGCGGCATCGGCTACGTCCTGCAGGGAGTCGGGCTGTTTCCTCATCGCAGCGTGGCACAGAACGTGGCCACCGTGCCGGCGCTCCTGGGCTGGCCCCGGCCGCGGATCGTCGAGCGCGTCGACGCGATGCTCGCCATTGTCGGGCTAGACCCGGGCGAGTATCGCAACCGGCGCCCGGAGACCCTCTCGGGCGGGCAGCGCCAGCGTGTTGGCGTGGCGCGGGCCTTGGCCGCCGATCCACCCATCCTGCTGATGGACGAGCCGTTCGGCGCCGTCGATCCGGTGGCGCGCAGCCGGCTTCGAAGTGAGATCGGCGCGATCCTCGAACGGCTCGGTAAGACGGTGATGATCGTCACGCACGATCTCACCGAGGCTCTGCTGATGGGTGACCGGATCGTGCTGATGCGTGACGGCGCCGTTGTCCAGGCCGACACGCCCGAGCGGTTTCTGGCAAAGCCGGCCGACGCCTTCGCGTCCGATTTCATCGGTGCTGATCGGGTCCTGCGGCGTCTGGCGCTCGTCGCAGTTCGCGATGTCGCGGAGTCGGGAACGGCGCCCGGGGCGGCGAAGATCGGGCCCGAGGCCTCGCTCCAGGATGCGCTCGCCGTGATGCTTGCCTCAGGGGCCGACCGGCTCGCGCTGGACCATGGCGGTTCGCCGAGAGTGCTCACCCTCGACGCCGTAAGGGCGAAGATCCGCGAGGACAGCTCGCCCGACGCCGGACTCGCATGCGAAGCCTGAGGCGCCAATCAGCCGGTGGCGGCCGCCTCGCGCTTGCACGCCGCCCGGATGATGCCCGACAGCCCGGCCTCGGCGACGGCGTCGGCCGCATCGGATGGCGAGAACCACTGTCCCTCGCGCTGGCCCCTCTCGGGCCAATCCTTCAGTTGCTTGCGCACTTCCAGCGGAAACACCTTCACCTGGCAAAGCACGGAATCGCGGCTCTTCAGGCGCTTGTCGTAGAAGTAGAAGCCCAGCGGGCGCTTGCCGATATGTCCGACGAGCCCGGCCTCCTCGTAGGCCTCGCGTGCGGCCGCCTCATACGGTTTGCGGCCCTTCATCGGCCAACCCTTGGGGATCACCCAGCGCCGGCTTTCGCGGGACGTGATCAGGAAGATCGAGAAGCTGCCGTCGGGCATCCGTCGAAAGGGAAGAGCGCCGACCTGCCGGCGCGGCTCGAAGACCGATTCCATCTGGGCCGAACTCATTCCGCCCGGGCGCCCGGCCGGAGCCGGGCCATTGCAGGCGTTGATCGGTTCGAGTGTTTCGTGCGCGGCGCCATGAACTCAGTATCCAAGGCTGGCGCGAACGCTCAAGCAGAAATTTATCTGGCAAAGCATTTCGACTTTCCTCGCGCCGAATACGAGGGTCGTCAGGTGACAGGTTCGTGACATCCCGATCGATGATCTGAGATTTCTCTCTCAAGTTGCGCAGGCAAGGTCTGTTGAGACGGCCGACTGTCTCAGGGAACGATGCTGAGGTTCTCGATCAGGGCATTGAGATCGGCCCGCATCGCCTGGATCTCGGGCTCCGTCATGTGAAGCTGGCACATCACGGATTGCCGAACCGCAAGCGCTTCCGTGCGCAGTTCGTGGCCGCTGGCGGTCAGGGAGCATTCCACCTCGCGTTCGTCGGTGCGCCGCCGGCTGCGGATGACGAAACCCGCCGTCTCCAGCCGCTTGAGCACCGGTGTCAAAGTCCCCGAGTCGAGCCGGAGCCGCCGGCCGATCTCGGAGACCGTCACGCCATCGGTTTCCCAGAGCACCAGCAGCACGAGATATTGCGGATAGGTCAGCCCCATCCGCTCCAGCATCGGACGGTACGACTTGGTCATGCGATGCGCGGCGGCGTAGAGCGCGTAGCAGAGCTGATTGTCGAGCAGCAGCGGATCGCGGAGTTCTCCCGTCTGCTCGGTCTGCGCGTTCACCGTGCTCACCATCTCGCTGGGCCCCCTGCCCTCGGCCAGCCGTACCGAGGGAACGAGCGCCGACCGTTCGGGATCGGTGCCGCGATGTGGACATAGCACGGTCGAGGAAGGAAGCCCCTGAGATCCATGCACAAAACTCCCGGGAAATTTTTCATGTTCCCGCACGGATGATCTGTCGATGCGTCGCGCTGTTCTCTTCGCGCGCAACGCCGGTCCGCTGGATCGCGGTCACTCCGGGCCATCCCGAGCCAGCTACACGCCCGCGCCCTGAAGCGCCCGCACGATCAGGATCACCAGCAGCACGGTCAGCAGCAATCCGACGATGTTGCCCGGCCCACGATAGGCGCCGCGGAAGCCGAGATTGCCTCCTCCGAATGCGATCAGGATCAGGATGATCAGGAGGATTTCGACAAGGCCCATCGTGACGCTCCGTTCGGTGTCGGAGGGGCAACGGCGTTCATGGCGTGACGGTTTCGTATCGATGACGTGCGACAGCTATCGCTCGGCCGTTTCCGCCGCCGATTGTCTGCAAGACATGAAGATGACTGGATAGGACGATCCGCCAAGTCGCGGTTCGGGCGGTCGCCGAATTTGGCTCCGCCCGTCTCGTCCAAGTTCTTGGAATGATTGGTGGGCGCACTAGGGTTCGAACCTAGGACCCGCTGATTAAGAGTAAGTTGCTAGTTGCAACCCCCTCGGAGACACGCCAAGCGTTTAGCGCAATTATCCCTGCTTCAACAACCATTTGCGCTTGTCATTCGTTGCCATCGATGTACGTTCATGCATTGCGGGTACTGGTCCGTGCGCGGACATGATGCGGACACGAGCGCGGACATCAGAATGGCGCAACGAATCACGGAGACCTTGGTCAAGACCGCGCCATCGCCTCACGCTGGATCGCGCATCATTTATGACAGCGAATTAAAGGGGTTCGGGCTGCGCGTGACGGCATCGGGTGCTCGCGCCTTCGTCTTAAACTATCGTATTTCTGGGCGAGAGCGCCGCCTGACGATCGGCTCTGTTCCTGAATGGTCGGCTACTGCCGCCCGCAAGCACGCCGAGGGCCTCAAACGGGAGATCGACCTCGGGAAGGACCCAATGGCGGCCCGAGACGATGAGCGAGCAAGCCCAACGATGGCTGACCTTTGTAGCCTCTATCAATTGCGCCACTTACCGAGGAAGCGCGCGTCATCTCAGCGCGACGACCTTGCCGCTATCAAAACAATCATCAAGCCGAAGCTCGGTACCACTAAGGTGTCGCTCCTTACCCACTCGGACGTCGAGGCGTTGCACCGAGACATTTCGAAGCGTGCGCCTTTCCGCGCTAACCGCGTCGTAGCCCTTCTCTCGAAGATGCTCAGCCTCGCAGTGAAGTGGGGGTACCGAGCTGACAATCCCGCAAAGGGAATTGAACGCAATCCAGAGAATCAGCGCTATCGTTATCTCACCCCAGCCGAGCTTGGCAGGCTCGCGACCGCTTTGGAGGCTTATGCCAACCAGAACGTCGCCGATGCGATACGCCTTCTCCTCTTTACAGGCGCTCGCCGGATGGAGGTTCTTAGTGCGCAGTGGGAGCACTTCGATCTTCAAGCAGGCTCCTGGACGAAGCCCACAACCAATACGAAACAAAAGCGAGAACATCGCGTGCCGCTGTCTAGCGCAGCTCTCCGACTGCTTGTGGAGCTGCGTTGCGACGGCAGTGGACCGTATTTGTTTCCGGCACGAACAGGCGACGGCCATCTAACAGACATCAAGAAGGCGTGGGCAATCATCTCCAAGTCAGCTGCAATCGAAGCCTGCCGGCTGCACGATCTGAGGCACACCTACGCCTCTTATCTCGCATCTGCTGGTTACCCGCTGCACATGGTAGGCGCGCTGCTTGGCCACACACAGACACAGACCACGCAACGCTACGCACATCTGCTCGATGATCCTCTTCGTCAGGCGACAGAAAAGGTCGGATTGCTTATTGAAGGTAAATCGGGCGGATGACAGCGCGAATAGACGATCGAGACCATTGGTCAGTCCAGGAGAAGTATCAGCGGACGAAGAATGTCCTTTATGCTGTTCTAGCGATTGGACGATGGCACAGCAGGCCGGGTGCGAAAGAATCCGCGCCGCATTGGGCGCTGGACGCTTGTGCGGAGGTATTTGAGAAATCTATCGACGGCCTTGAACCTGTTGTGTCGCGCAAGCGTGGCCCTACGCCGTGCGCAAAAGATAGGGAGCGCATAGAAGAAGTGGCGAGAGCACGTCTCGCATGGATGCAGGACACGACAGGTTTGAGCAGCAGTAGGAAAGCTCCACGACTCGGAACCTTATTTCGAAAAATCCTGGAACGCGAAGGCGAGACTGACCCCGAGACTTTAAGGAGCGCCGTCAGACGGTTGAAGAACTCGTATGGTCCGGAATTTAAGGACCAAAATGGAAATCCGACAAATGAACGGGTTGCAGCCGAGGCCCGCCGATATGCGTTGCGAAGCGTAAGATGAACATAAGCTCGACACTCAAGTGGAACAATTAGACCTCTTGTTTGACCTCTTCATCCGCGATGTGATCGAATACACTTGTACGCACCTCAAACGAGCCGGGCGACGAGTGATCCATGGATATGATTAAAGGATACATGGAGAGACAAGAGCTGGCGGTAGCTCTTAGCATCCATGTTCGGACTTTAGATCGGTGGCATCTTGAAAGACGGGGGCCACCTCGGATCACCATTGGCCGACGCATTCTCTATCGTGAGGCCGCAGTCAACGAATGGCTTCAGGCCAACGAGGAAGCTGGTACGGTTCATCGGCGATGACTCAGCGAGCTTCACTAAATCAGCCGGTGCTCGCATGCCTGTATTTATTGCGAGCGCTTCTAACCTCGATCAGGGGCTTGATGACGGCTCGCGGACATAGCTCACTCGGAGAGCGCCTATCCGGAAGCAGTCTTTTCGAGGGTGACGCCCGTAGGGGCTATCCTGGAGTGAAAACGGTAGGCTCGCGCGGGCCCTCTACGCTCGAAAATGCGCTGCTGCGGCTGTGCGACGAGATCTTTGCACCCGGGTGCAAAACCGAGGTGCGGCCATGACGGGCGCTCGCAAACTCACTTCTGCGCCCGATACGCTTTCCAACGTCATTCCGCTATGGCCCGACATCGTCGTTTCGGCTTCAAAACCCGAGACCGGGAAGCGCCGAAAAACTCGTAGGAAGAGCACCCCAAAGGGGTCAACCGTGGGATCAATGACGCCATCGGTTCAGGCTGAAAACGTCATTGATAATAGTGGTTTGACAATGACCCTAGGGTCCACTCCCTTAGCGAAAACGGACGGTTCGGGGTCATCGATCCCACGGGATAAAGCGGATTTCCATCAGCTCGTCAGGAAACTCTCGAACGGGCAGTTGCGTAAGCATTTCCGCCTGGAGGCTCACTCTCACAGCGACATGAAGAAGCGTCGCAAAATGCACGGTGCAGTAGTGCATCCGATGTTCGAGGAATTCCGCTCGTTTTTGTTGCTCGTGGGGCCAAGGCCTGCACCGCAGTACACCTTAGACCGGGTGAGCCCGCATGATCCTGAATATGGGCCGGGGAAGGTTCGATGGGCTGACAAGCGCACGCAGGCGAACAACCGCCGCAACACAATCTACCTGACCGCTGATGGCGAGACCCTGTCCCTCGCGACCTGGGCCAGACGCCGAAACATGGACCCAAAAACCCTCCGCAAACGTCGGGATTACGGAGGGTGGACGGACCGAGAGATTATCTACGGGCGGACCGCTCAGACATCGCCGCAGATAGTTGACCAGCCTCCTGAGGTGAGGCCGTCCGACAGTGACGTTTGGCCTAGATTGAAGCGGGATCTTTGGGAGGAAGGCTTTCAAGGGTTCGTCGCCTACGCCAAGCACGATCCAACCCTGAAATGGTACACGGCTAGGCTGAACCGAGAGGTGTTTCTGGCCTGGATCGGCGGCAACCTGCTGCGGAAGGTGAAGAGCGAGCTGCGGGATAAATATCCCGGCTATGATGACCCCGAATACGACGCCGAGCCGCCCGAAGTCCGGAGAGACAGCTACTTCACCATCGTGGCGGCATACGAAGAGCCGGTTCGGCGAGCGCGGAGCGCCACGTTCAGCGATCGTGCTCTGTACGATCTCCTACGAAACTTCCTGAGCCGTTATCCCGTCCGGACGCTACCGCAGGACTGGGCGAGGCTCTTCAAGCGCCGTGAGGAGGAGTGATGCCCCTCTGCACATGTTCAGGCCGGCCGGCGCAGCCAAGCCCAGAGGCCTCGGGGAGCCGTAGCGAGTTCCCGCCACCGATCGGCTTCCTGGCGAGCTTCCGTCAGGCGCGTGCGCTCGATCTCCAACACGGCGTTCAGGATATCGACCTGGGCGGCTTGCATTCGCGACGCATCTCGATCGGTTACTGCCGTGGCAAGCTCCGCCTCCAGGCGCTCGATATGCCGCGTCAGCACGATGACGGCTTCCGAGATGTCACCCTTGTCGCTGGTGACATCCCCGGTGGCATCACCCGCGATGTCCCTGGCGTCGTCACCCGTGATGTCCCTGGGACTGTCACTGGAGACGTTCCGTTCTGCCTCCAGGCGCTCGATCGGCACCGCGACACGCGCTTTGCCGTCGTTCCCTTGGGTCTTGTGCCAGCCGCGACGGATCGCGAGACGCTTCGCGCTGGCTGTCGTGATCCCAAGGGCTGCGCCGAGATCCGCGTAGGTGAGCAGCTTGGTATCCAGGGGGTCACCCCCTCCATCCCCGGTGACGCCGCTGGTGATGTCCCGGTGGTGTCCCTAGTGGCGAGGGTGACGCTGGTTGGTTAACCGATCGTCAACGAAGATGTAGACCCATGAGAGATTGTCCAAAAGGCCCAGCAAAGGGAGGCCGTTAAGGCAATGGCGGACACTATGCCGATCTCCGATCCGGAGGGGTTTCCGACCAATGCGCAACTCAAAAAATGGAAACGCGCTCGACAGACAGAGGCTATCGTCGAGTGGTTCGGCCAAAATTTTGAGGACCCCGCCCATAGCACTCCGTACAACAGCGAGGAGGGCGGTTATCTCTACATATGGGGTGGTCCGTACGATACGAGTGAGGAGATCCTAGACAGGTTCGACGGGATCGCTTCGAAGGGCGCAATTGCTGACGCTATCTCCGAGCTGGAAAGCGAGGGTTCGGAGTGGGCACCGTCCCAAAGCCGCATTCAACCGGAAGAAGATGATTATGACGGGGCTTACGGGCCCTCTGATCATGCAGAGTTGCCTTTGGAAGAGGGATATTGGCGTGCTGAAATTGGGGCACGTCTAGATCAGCTTGAAACGGCCTTAGCAGAAGCGGGCCTAGGTCGTGCCGGAATAGGGCACAACAATCCCCCTTCTCCCATTCAAGATGATAGCCCTATCGAAGCTGCCGATCTCACTGAGATCCAACAGGCCATCGGTGAGGTGCGTACTCAAACAGTCGCAGAAACCCCTGATGGCGATAAGCTTTCCAGGCGTGCATCGCAGTTCAAGAACGTGGCACAGGCAATAGGCGTCTGGCTTGCTAAGAAGGGAGATCTGGCCTTCGACGAAGGGATTAAGATTGGCGTCAAAGTTTTAGGGGCTGGGGCGCTGTTCCTGTCAGCACAACCCGAACTTGAGAGGGTGCAAAGCGCTCTAAACCACGTTGCTGATGCCATCGTGCAGTTTGTCCACCTACTTGGCTTCTGAAATCAGAGGTGGGTCCTGGGCTACCCGGTCAGGGTTGATGACGAGACTGATTATCCCGTCATCAAACTCTCTTCGTCAGTGACCGAGATAAGCTACGACCAGGATGATCGAACCGATCATACCGAGACCGTATGTGACGGCTAGTATCGTGTATCCGTATACGAACATGGGGTTTCTCCCTTCTTCTTCTTCCACACCGGACAATCCCGGTGTGGGGATCGGTGGTTAGATTTCCGATCCGTTTTATTTAGCGATTTCGGTTTTTCAGGCAGCTCAAACGCCCGCACCCACGCCCTGATGGCGAGTGCCAAAATAAATTCCGAAGGCGGGAGCGTTTTGCTGCCCTTCGTAGTTTTCTGGCCAGCAGCTCGTCTGTTCCGGTTATGCCGCGGCACCCTCGAAAAAATATTTTCGGTTTAGGGGCCAACTAGACACCTGAAAAAGGTTCTAGCCCCGCCGAAACTCTGTTCGGTTTCCAGCCCGCCCTTACCCGGCGGGTTTTTTCGTGTCCAAACAACCTCTTACAACCCAAGCCATCCTCAAGCCCGCCCTTACCCGGCGGGCTTTTTCATGTCCGGAGCCCACCATGACCTACTTAGAGATCGCTACTGTTGCTGGCCCCACCCTCGCCAGTATTGCCGCATGCCTTACGGCTGGAGCCACACTCCTCGGGGCTTTGACCAGCTTCCTCGAACAACGCCGTAAGCATCAGCAGGCCAAGCGACGTCAGAGCGGGAAGGCCAAGCGTCCCCCGGTTCAGAAGGCATAGCCCCATGCATAGCTCGCGCGTTCTTACCCTCTGCTCTGCTTTAGGGCTTGCCGAGCCGAAGTTTTGCACCCAGGTTCAAAACAACAACATCCCTCCTCTCCACTAATTTGAGCAGCACCCCAAAGGGAGCAGCACGATGACCAAAGGCCGGTTCGTTGCCTATTACCGCGTGTCCACTGATCGGCAGGGTCGATCCGGGCTCGGCCTGAAGGCGCAGCAGGAGGCGGTGCGTCATCACCTGAATGGAGGGGCTTGGGAGCTGATCGCAGAGGTGACCGAGGTCGAGAGCGGGAAGCGCAATGACCGACCCAAGCTTACCGAGGCCCTGCGATTGTGCCGGCTCTACGGAGCAACCCTGATCATCGCGAAGATCGACCGGCTGGCGCGCAACGTCGCCTTCATCTCGAACCTGATGGAAAGCGGCGTGGACTTCGTGGCCGTGGATTTCCCGACCGCAAACCGGCTCACCGTGCACATCCTGGCCGCTGTCGCCGAGCACGAGGCCAAGGCCATCTCTGAACGCACCAAGGCTGCACTCGCTGCCGCAAAGGCCCGAGGCACCAAGCTCGGTGGTGATCGCGGTCAATTCATGGATATCCGCCACCTCGGGAGCGATCACAGCGTGGCGGTCCGGCAGCAGAAGGCCGACCAGCGTGCAACGGATCTGGCTCCGGTCATCCGTGAGCTTCAGGCGGCCGGCCTGACGGTGGCGGCTGTTGCCCGTGAGTTGACCCGGAGAGGCATTCCGACACCCCGAGGCAAGCACACCTGGGCAAGCCAGCAAGTCGTGAATGTCCTAGCCCGTGTTCCGGCACCCCCGGTTCAGTCGGATATCTCCAAGCCAGTGCGACGGCTGATAATCTAAATCCACTCCCGAATATCGATTGACTACGGATGTAGCGGGAAAACGGGTCTCCTAAGCCACCTGACAACCCGATCTAAGTCGATATTCGGCATGATCAGGGACAAAGCGTCCGTGTAAGACAGAGTATTTCTCAAAAATCGTCGCTTTTGGTATCGACCGACTGGTTAATAAGTGAAATTCTGGTGCTCAGCCATTGGTAATAGAGCGCCATGATCCTGACATCTCATTGGTTCGCAAAGCTTCCGCGCGATCACATCAAGATCGGTGTTTCTAGCGGCACGCCTTCTGGCTTCAAACATCTGCCGAGGATCGCGGAACTAGCTCCCGGACCTTACTTCAGGACCGCAGATGCCGAGACCTACCGGTCTCGCTACGTCACCCAGCTTGCACAGCTCGATCCTACCCAGATCGTCGATCGTATTGATCAGCTCGCACAGGGGCAGACCCCGGTACTCGTCTGCTGGGAAAGGCCCGGTACCGGCGACTGGTGCCATCGGGCGTGGATCAGCGTCTGGCTCGCTCACAGGCTTGGATTGATCGTCGAGGAATTCGGCCTTGAAGGTCGGGGCTTCGGGGCATCGCATCCGATGCTGCCCGAGGAGTACCGCCGACCCCAGTCTACGCCGGTCCCGACCCTTTTCTGATGCTTTTGGAGGATCTTGGAGATGGTCGATAGTCTGGCTGAAGGCCACATGATGCGTTGGGGCGCTTACACCTTCAAACTCACGACGGCGGCCTACCAAAAGCTTCGCAGGCAAGACACGTGGCGCTGGGCGACGCAGGAGCGCTTTGCGAACGATCCGGCAGAGCAGTTCATCGGCCGTGGGTCGAAGACGATGCTCCTGGAGGGCGTGATCTTCACCGCCTACAACCCAGGCCAGGGCGTCAGCGTAGCCCTGACGACGGCGGTAGGTACCCATCAGCTCGATCTGCTCCGCTACTACGCCGACCTGGGCGAGCCGCAGCAGATGGTGGACGGTCGCGGCAACGTGCTCGGACCTTGGGTTCTCGTCGGCATGTCTGAGGAGAGCGAATATTTCCTCGTGAATGGTGCCCCTCAGAAGCAGTGCTTCGGTCTGGAATTCCGCTACTACGCCCCCGACAGTGACGGCGGCTATGTGCAGTACGCCAAGGCGTCGGCCGCCTCGGTGCCCCTGCCTTCCCTCAGCTCAAACATCGCTTCGCAGCTCCAGGCCAGCGGACTGCCCGCTGATATCGCCCAGTCGCTCGGCAACCTCTCGCAGACATTTCAGGGGGTCAACTCGAACGTCATCAGCACGGACACCGTCTCGAATTTGGCCACCACGATCGGTGTCACGTTCGGCTTTGCTGAAGGTGGCTATCAAGTCGCCCTGTCGGTCCTGCAGAGGCTCACGAATGCGGGTGCTCCGGACATCACCAGCATCGTGAACACCGGCCTTCCTGGTGCGGCCTCGGCCTTTGCGCACATCGGGATCACCGATCAGGCGGCCGGCAACAACGTGCTCGCCCTGGCACAAAGCGCACCGGGCAATCTCGATCGGGGCACGTTCATGACCAACGCCGCCACGCAGATCGTGGAGGCCAGTGGCCGGCTCGGCGATATCGGTTCAGAACTGAGCCTGGGCACCATCGACCAGAACGACCGTGTCGCCGAGATCCTGGGCACGCTTGCCGGCTCCAAGGCCTCCAATCCCGAGACGTTCGCCGCGGCCTTCCCGGTCGAGACCTACGGCGAGCTGAACGTGATGACGGACAACGCCTCGTCCTTCGCCTCGAACATCTCGGCGGTCACCGAGGCGAGCCGCCGCTAGCGAACCACTCGGAGTGTGCTCATGAAAACCGCCCAGTGGGCCACATACAGCGGCCCAGGACGCATTGCCCTCAGTCAGGCACCAAGGGGCACACCGAAGGGCTACCGGCTCTCCAAGGCTCTCTACTTGGGCTCAGACGCTACTCTGGCGGAGGTCCAGGCGAGCTTCGCCTTGGCCGACGCCTGTGCGATCTGGCGAGCCTTCCACCTGCTCGTTTACCCGCATGAGCCCGTCCTGATGGGTGAGGCCCCGCTCGACGTGGACAGCTACCGGATGCAGGTCGCTTGCTGGATTGCGAGCCATACGGGGGAGAGCATCCCCGAGCTTGATCCGAAAACGTATCGGCCCACGAAGCAAGGCTGGCCAACTTTGCATGGTCTCCATTCTGCCAATCAGCTTAATCAAGCAAAGATCTTGAGATTGCACCCAGGTTCAAAAAGATCGATTTCTTGACGAAGAATGTAGTCAAACGTATAGACATCGTCCTCTAGCAATAGGGGACTTGACATGACTTCCGATCATATTACGTTGGCCACTGCAGGCGTAGTCGGAACCGGAGAGGG
This sequence comes from Methylobacterium sp. C25, assembly GCF_021352225.1. Taxonomy (GTDB): domain Bacteria; phylum Pseudomonadota; class Alphaproteobacteria; order Rhizobiales; family Beijerinckiaceae; genus Methylobacterium. Next base: position 288,447 of record NZ_JAAUVI010000002.1, read on the forward strand.
ATCTCTATATACGGCGACACTTGTGCGGGGTTGTCTCTATGTTCTTCGGGACAAAGTGTTCCGTCGAGACGAGCCCGTAATCGTCAATCAGTGGGAGCGAGACCATCTCGCAAAGCATGCAGTCGAGCGCATTCTAAGGGCGAATTTCGATCCTGAGATCGATGATCCGGAAGATGCAATCGAAGCGGTATGCGCACTCACTTTCAAAATTCTGGAGTGAGAGCTGATGACCACTAGCATGTTCGACTTGTGGCCCTCCTGCACCCCCAAGGGTGGCGATCGGTCGAAGGTGGCCAAGGCTGCACCGACCAAGCTGGAGCCGGGTGCCAATAGCCCAGGTGAGAGCGCCATTCTGCGGGTACTGCGCAGCGGCCCGGTCACCACCGTCCAAGAGATTTCCCGAGAAGCTGGCCTCTCTCCCGAGGCCGCTGCCCTGCACATCCAGCGCCTTCAGGGCCGCAACCTTGTGCGAAGAGGCAGCACCTACGCGGGCTCCAGCTTCTACGAAGCTACTCGTCGGCCGATCTGACGATAGAGACCCCTTTCGAGCCCTAGCTTGGCAGGCTCCGGGGCTTTGAGAGGGAGGCGGGAAGCGTGCGGTCAGCGCATCTCGCTTTTGGAGGCGGCGGGGATCGATCCCTACGGTCCTCGCCGCTGCCTTCAATCCTTCGAGGAGCATCATGGAAAATCAAGTTCTCTCCGTCCGGCTACCTCGGAAGCTCGTTCAGGCCATTGATCAGCTTGCGATAGGGGATGGGCTCAATAAAGCAGCCCCTCGATCCGAGGTGATCAGAGATCTTCTCGCGAAGGTCGTAAGATCAGAGAGGCGAAAGCTATCGCGATGACTGTGAGAGCGACACGGGTAAGTTTTCCGTACAGGCTGGCGCACCACGACGATTTCCCAGGGGCGATCGTCATCCCTGATCAGATCGTCAGGAAGCTCAATAGCAGAGTGCACAAGGCCGGCGACAATGAGTGCTGGCGGTACATTCCGACCCGACCGTTCCGCTTCGTCGGCATCCTTCACGAGCCGAACCCGGCTCGCTATTTCGGGATACAGTGGACCGATCCCGAGACGGGCTTTTTTCAATCGGTCCCGGCCCATCGGCTGGCGCTGATCCAGGACAGTGGTCCGATCTCACCTGACCTTCTGGCCTGTCATCTCTGCGCGAACCCGTGGTGCTGCAATCCAGCGCATCTGTACGAGGGCACCTACAAGCAGAACGCCGCCGATCGCGTGCTGATGGAGGCCATTCTGCGCCATAGGGGCACGACGAAAGGTGTCGTGCTGCCTCGACATCCTCGATCGCAGATCGTCTGCGAGGAGCTGATTAGCGGTGTAGTTGACGTTCATGCCCGCAGTGCGTCCGTTGCCAATCTTAGCGGGCGCTCTCTGTTCCCTTCTCGCCGCCCTAGGCCTGCAAGAGCCGCAGTACAGCATCCAATCTGAGCATTAGTTCCGAGGCATCGAGTAATTGAAAAGCGACGCTTCCTAGACATCTGCTGGTCTGCCATCGGTCGCTAGATTAGACAAGCGGATGTTCGGGTTTCGGCAGTAGGTGGCGGAAATCTCTCGGTCCGCTTCGAAGCTTTTGCGGCAAAAAACAAACATTCTGCGCGGCATAGCTTGTCGCCTTAGCGTAGCTCTTCTTCGAAGTGCAGGCCGTCTGCGTTTGTATGATATCCAATGTTAGGCTGGCGTTATTATTGGGGTTGACGAACAAACGATCAGTTGTCGGGCCCCGCGGGTCATTGCCACGTAAAGGTGGCGATGATCCATAACACTTGGGTTAAGGATGACTGCAACATCGGCCTCTAAGCCCTTTAGCAAAAGCGTGCTGCCTACCGTGCGGGTTGCGAGGGGACGGCCTACGAGGCGGGACCGTTCCCTTACTGCAGTCGCAGCATCCGCGGGTGTCACTCCGTCTCGCCCGCGGCATGCCTTCAGCATGTCGTAGGCACCCCGTAGGATCGCCGGCCGGTGGGCACGGACGCCACCTTGGCTGTTGATCACCGATAGTAGGTCGGCCGCCGCGGCGTAGCTCGGGGCTTCGGCGAAACGCAGCGCGACTTCTTCAGCTCCAGTGGGCGCGATCCGAGCGCGTCCGCTTCGTAGGGTTACCAGACGCTGTATCATCGCGGCGGCGCCTACATTGGTCATAACGCTGCCGGCGAAGCTGATGACATGTTCGACAATGGTCGGGGAGGCGAGATCGAAGTTTTCGCCGAAGGCGACGAGATCCCGCATGTCAACATTCTCTACCACGACGCCGCCCGGTATTTGACCGGCGAAGTTCCGCTGCGCGTCTGGGTTGGTCGAGTCCGCCATAATGAGGACGCGTCCGTCGGCGACTGACGGCCTGGTAGACCCAGCCCCGAGACGTAGCCGATGGTCGTTAACGCCATCGAGCTGCACCCAACTAACGTTGGCGGGCGCCGTGCGGAGATCAACGGCGCCGCGAGCCTGTAGAAGGTGGCGCATTTCGAGGAGCCATCGGCCAAAAGCCTCTTCGCCAACATTGATCCATCGCCACGGCGTCGCGAGCTCCCCCGCATCTGGAAACTGTGGCTTCACCTGAGCTTCCCAATCCGCGGTCGGCCCTGCGAAATTGAAGATAGCCTGGAGGGGATCGCCAAGGACGCAGGTACGTAAGGCGGCGCTCGCGTTCGCGACGATCTCATGTTGGACCACGGAACAGTCCTGATACTCGTCCACGATGAGTCGGTCGTAGGTCGCTGCAAGGACGTCGTTGATGTGGCCGGTCATGAGCAGACCGCGTGCAGCGATGCGGATCGCTGGGTAGTGCTGTCGCGCTTGGGACAGGGTCAAGATTTCTGGATCATGGCCGCTGCGCCGAGGAAAAAGGGTGAGCAGCCGCATGGCCCAACCGTCAATTGTCGCCAGCCGGTACGCCGACGTCGCGACTTGGGCGCGCTCCAAGCGCCCGCGGAGTGCAGCTACCCCGGCATTGGTGTGGGTCAGGACCAGGACGGGTTTGCGGCCTGCATGGCGACTCAGAGCATGTGCAATAAGGTGGGTCTTGCCACAGCCCGCCGGAGCCGTAATCGTGCCCTGGTCGAAGGCAAGGAGATCGATTTCAGGCTCCACGGAATATCCACTGCTTAATGTCGGAGATCGTATTCCGGAAAATCTCGTCTGCGGTGGCGAGGTTTGGAAAGACAATGTCCCGCGCCGCCTCTTCCATCCTGGTGACCGACTTAAACCAGGAACCCTTCTTAGAGCGCGCGGCTTTGCCAAGCGTCTCTCGGGTTTGCAGGGAGAGCCCAACCCTACAGGCTGCAAAAGTGTGCTGGCCGTTGGAAGCGGAGCGAATATGGTCGTCCACTAGGTCAGCATCGAGCAGCTCGACTGCGCGTTCCAGTAGGCTGCCGACTGCAGCGTCCGAAAGGCATCGGAACATTTCGTCCTCAAGCGCGCAGCCGTCTCGCCACTTGAACACTGCGCCACCGTTTGCGAGGAACGCAGCTTCTTCGGCAGCCTCAGGCTGGACGTCGTCATCACGCAGGACAGCTACCCGGTAGCCTAGTCTCTGAAAAGCGCTAGCCCGGCCGTAGACCTGGGCGATGCCCTTTGCATCTACCCAGGCGATGCCGGCCGCAGTAATCGACTGCTCGCCGAGTGCGCTGCGATAAAGATCCATGCCGCGCAGAAGACCAACTTCACTGGCGCCTTCACAGACGACGATGGACGGCGCAAGGAAAGCCTCCGGATAGAGTCTGATCGTGCCCTGGACGTCGTCCGCGGTCCCCACCGTCCTCGCTTCGTGGCGGCCGCCGATATTGCGGACCACAAATAGCTGATCGCCACGGAGCTCACGGATTGCAACAGGCGAATGGGAGGTAATGAAGGCCTGCAGGGGAGGCGCCGCGTCTTTAGCGCCAATGGAGGTTAGTAGGCGGAGGATGCGGTGCGGTTCAAGACCGTGCTCAAGTTCGTCGATGAGCACTACAGTCGCCTTCTGCGCCGCTTGGCGTTGGAGACCGGCTAGGAGCAGTCGGGTCGAGCCGATTCCTAATGCCCGGAGTGGTACGCCATCAGCGCCGTGGAGCGCGATGGTACCGCCGCTGAAGGAGACTGAGTGGGTGTCGAGCATCGCCTTCAGACCTTCGCCGATTATAATGCCAAGGCTCTGGGCCGTCGCCTCGACGATCCGCAAGGTGCCTCCCAACTGAGCGTCGGCAAGGTCACCGAACGTCGCTCGCGCATTGCGGGCGGCGTCCGCTAGGGCGGCCGCCATCTCCGGTCGCTCATCGGATAGGCGGTTGAGCACCGAGCCCCGACGCCACGCGAGGTTATGGTCCGCTAAGCCGCCAACGCGGTTCGGCGCGAGCTGTGCGCGGTCGGCCCAAGTTAGGAATCGTGACTGGCCGGCGGTTTCAGCGCGATCGGACACTAAGGTCCAGACGGGGTCTAGGTCGCTGCCTACCGATAGGCGGACGCTGAGGACAGTCTCCGCTTGCGCTTCCGGCTCATCCTCGACGACGCCAGTCGCGGCATTGAAGCTGCGAAGGTAGGTCCCGTAGGTCTCCATGCTCTTCAAGTCGTCGTCCAACTCCCCGACCGTTGCGGTAATGACAATCGGGTTGGTGACATTCAGTCGATAGAAGTCGGCGTCAGTGAACGTCAGGGAACGGCGGGCGCCAAGGCAGAAGTCGATGGCGTCCAAGATCGAGGATTTGCCGGCATCGCCGGGGCCGATCAGGCAGTTGATCCCCGCAGAAGGAACCCAGGCGAGTTGTTGAATGCAACGGAAGTTCTTGATCTCGATGTGACGTATCCGAGCCATCTTCCTTCTCCCTCAGCGGAGAGCGGCACGCGATGGCCAGCCCCCTTTACAGCGGTCAAACCTGGTGCCTGCCGCTTAGATTCTTTTTTCAATGGAGTGCAGCAGTTTACGATAGGTGCCTGATTGGGCGCTCGGCAGCTGAGGCGCCGTTCAATTCTCTGCAAACTGACGAAAGGCCCCGGTGTCTTTCGCCATCGAAGCGTTACCCGCTTCGGTGTCTGGCCGGAAACGTTTGTTCCCTGTCGGACGATCGTTTAAATCCACTTATGGCGTTAAGCAGCAGCCGCCTTCGAAGTGCGGACGTCAGCCTTCGAACGCAGCGCAGTCAACCGTGTAGGACCGGGTTGCGTCGCAAACGGCCTCGTACCCGGAAAAGAGGCGTCAGATCCAGACCAATCGCTAGGAGATCAGCGAAGGGTCGTTGCACCCAGGTTCAAAGCTGGCTGTGAAAACTCCACGAGCCTGCTCAAGAAGCGCTGGAGCTCAATTCGCTTTTCCGACCGTAATCATGATAGGCCGCAGCACCAGCCTGCGCAGCTCGCCAAGGCCGCCTATTTCGGACACACTGCGGACATAGCGAAAGTGACTGAGCCAACAAAGGACTTAAGTCACTGATATATTTGGTGGGCGCACTAGGGTTCGAACCTAGGACCCGCTGATTAAGAGTCAGCTGCTCTACCAACTGAGCTATGCGCCCGTCGCCGAAACGACGACGCGGGGGCCACCAGTCCCCCGCGAGTGGGGGGCTGATAGCAATGCCGCCGGGGGCTGTCTACCCCCGACGGCCGAGTTTTCGGGGCAATCGCTCGAAAGCGATCGCCCCGGTTATTTTCTTGGCCTCAGTCGCCGGCGCCCGCCTCCGCGGGCTCAGGCTTTCGCTTCGCGGGCGCTCTTCGCGCCCGACGCCGCAAGAGCGGCTTCAGACCGTCGCCGCGTGCTGCGCATGCAGCCGCACGGAGGTGGCCGAGAGCTTGTTCAGCGCCGAGAGATAGGCCTTGGCGGAAGCCACCAGCGTGTCCGGATCGGCGCCGCGCGCGGTCATCGAGCGCTCGCCCGCCTTGAGGCGGACGGAGACCTCTGCCTGGGCGTCCGTGCCCTCGGTGACCGCGTGGACCTGATAGAGCTCGAGCACGGCGTCGTGCGGCACCATGGCCTTGATGCAGTTGAAGACCGCGTCGACCGGGCCGTTGCCGTCCGCTTCCTCGGTGAAGGTGCGGCTGTCCATGTCGATCTTCATGGTGGCCCGTTGCGGCCCGCGCGTGCCGGCGATCACCGAGAGCGAGACGAGCTTGATGCGGTCATGCGCCGTGGCGAGGTTCTCGTCGACCAGGGCCTCGATGTCCTCGTCGTAGACATGCTTCTTGCGGTCGGCGAGGTCCTTGAAGCGCTCGAACACGTCCTGCAACTGGTTGTCGGACAAGGACAGGCCGAGCTCCGTCAGCTTCGAGCGGAAGGCGGCACGGCCGGAATGCTTGCCCATCACCAGCGAGGTCTTGGTCAGGCCGACGGAGGCCGGAGTCATGATCTCGTAGGTGTTGGCGTGCTTGAGCATGCCGTCCTGGTGGATGCCGCTCTCGTGCGCGAAGGCGTTCCGGCCGACGATGGCCTTGTTGTACTGTACGGGGAAGTTCGTCGCGTGGCTGACGAGCTTCGAGGCGCGCGTCAGCATCGTGGAATCGATGCCGGTATCGTAGGGCATGACGTCGCCACGGGTGCGCAGGGCCATCACGACTTCTTCGAGCGCCGCATTCCCCGCGCGTTCGCCAATGCCGTTGATGGTGCACTCGATCTGCCGTGCGCCGCCCTCGACGCCGGCGAGCGAGTTGGCCACCGCGAGGCCGATGTCGTTGTGGCAGTGGGTCGAGAAGATCGCCTTGTCGGCGTTCGGCACGCGCTCGCGCACCTGCCGGAACATGTCCCGGTATTCCTCGGGCGTCGCGTAGCCGACGGTGTCGGGCAGGTTGATCGTGGTGGCACCCATGCGGATCGCCGATTCGACGCAGCGGCACAGATAGTCGATGCCGGTGCGGGTCGCGTCCATCGCCGACCACTCGACATCCTCGACGAGGTCGCGGGCCTGGGCGACCGTCTTCAGGATGATCTCGACCACTTCGTCCTCGGTCTTCCGCATCTGGTGCGCGAGGTGGATCGGCGAGGTCGAGACGAAGGTGTGGATGCGCCCGCGCTGCGCATGTCTCACTGCCTCGCCGGCCCGCGCGATGTCGGCGGGAATGGCGCGGGCGAGGCCGGCGATGGTGGCGCGCTTGGTGCGCTTGGCGATCTCGCTGACGGCCTCGAAGTCGCCATTCGAGGCGATCGGGAAGCCGGCCTCGATGATGTCGACGCCCATCGTGTCGAGCAACTCGGCGACCGCCAGCTTCTCGTCGAGGTTCATCGTGGCGCCGGGGCATTGCTCGCCGTCGCGCAGCGTCGTGTCGAAGATGACGACGCGGTCTTTATCGGTGGTGCTGGTCATGATCGTTGCTACCTTCTCGCGATGCGTTCTCCATCAGCGGGAGAGGCACCGAAACCCTGGATCGGTTGTCCGAAGCGCATCCCCTGAAGGCCCAGGCGGCCACGCCCGGACGGCCCTCAGGGGCGGGTAAGGAGAAGGCCTGCGAGAAGGAGCTTGGCGCGCGCGCTCGCCGCCGCGGAAGCGGTGGTCGAAATCGTCAGCGCTGAGCCGGCGAAAGCCACGGCTCGTCTCTCCTCGGTGGGGGCAACCCGGCATATCGCCGATCCCTGAAAGCCGTATCTAACTTTGGCGCGAAAGCCTGACAAGCGTACGGTTCTCGACAAGTGATGCGCGCCGGCCGCAACGGTGGGGAATCCGATCGGTTGCGACATCGGCGCGCGGCGGCCGCGATTGACCGACTGCCGGCAACGGCTCAGCTTCCAAGGTCAGAAGTACCGATCTCACGTCCTCGCAGTCCCGGAGACGTCGCCATGTCGATCCGCCGCACGGCTCTCGCCCTCGCCGCCCTCATTGCGGCCGGCTCACTCGGGGCCTGCAACAGCCTTTCGAGCGCCCCTGGCCCGACGGCTGCGGCCGCCCTGCCGGCCCAGCCCGCGGTGGCTCCCGTCGCCGATCTGGCGAAGGGGAGCGGTTGCGGCCCGACCATCGCGCATACGCGAGCGATCGTGGACAGCGACGTCGCGACCGAGAACCTCAATGCGTCCGTCGGCAAGCGCTTCACCGCGGACCTCGATGCCGCGGCGGCTGCCTGCGCTGCGGGGCGCAGCGCCGAGGGGATGCATCTTCTGGCGGCAGCCAAGTCGCGTTACGGATATCGCTGAACACCGCCTCCGGGTCCGCTTTCACCAGCCGCGAAGGCGGAAGCGTCGGCAACGGCTTCGTGAGCCGAGCCGGCATCCCTTTCCGACTTACGCGCGCTAGATGACGCCCGCCGGACGACATCGTGTCGTCCTCAAGGGCAGATTCATCAATGGCGAGACGGCTCACGCTTGCGGTGCTCTCGGTGCTGGCGCTGCTTTCGGCCGCGCAGGCGCAGCCGACGCCTCCCGCGCTCCAGGTCGTCCTCGGCACGGCGACGCCGGGCGGAGGGTTCCCGGCCTATGGCGAGGCGCTGGCCAAGGCCGTGCACGAGGTCGATCCGGCCCTTACCGTCGAATTGCGCACTACCAAGGGCTCGACCGAAAACCTCATTCTCCTCAGGGAGGGCAAGCTCGATCTCGCGCTGGTGCAGGGCGAATATGCTTTCGATGCCCTCGCCGCGCAGGGCGATACGCCGGGCCTCACCGTCGTCGCGCCCGTGGATACCACGCCCGGCATGTTCGTGGTCCCTGCAGCGAGCTCGATCCACGCCGTTTCCGATCTCCGCGGCAAGGCCATCGCCCTCGGCACGCGCAGCTCCGGCCTCACGGTGATGGGGCGCACCGTATTGAAGGGCTCAGGCATCGACCCCGAGCACGACATCACGCCGATCCTGCTCGACCGTGCCGGAGATGGCCCAACGCTGGTCATCGACGGAAAGGCGGCGGCGCTGTGGGGCGGCAGCGTCGGCTGGCCTGGTTTCAAGACGATGGCCGAAGCGCCTGGAGGTGCACGCTTCTTCGGCCCGGCGCCGGAGGCGGTCGAAGCCATCCTGGCGCTGCGACCTTCGCTTCGCCGCCTGACGATTCCGGCGAAGTCCTTCAAGGGACAGGACGCGGCGATCGATACGGTCGGCTCCTGGAGCTTCACCATGGGCAAGCCTGGCCTCGATCCGGCCGTGGTCTCGCGACTGGTGCGCGCCATCGACCAGGGCAAGGCACGGCTGGCGCAGCTCTATGCCCAGGGCGGCGAGAGCGATCCACGCAATCTGCCGGGCGCAACCAAGGCGAAGTGGCTGCATCCGGCGACGATCGACTACCTCAAGGAGATCGGGGCATTGCCGCGCTGAGATCGCAAGGGCGCGGCTCAGGCCGATGCGACTAGGCGAAGACGGCGTCGAGATAGGTCCTGACGTAGCCGGGCATGCGGGCCGGATCGATGTCGGCGGGGCTGCGCGCGATGACCATTCGGGCGAGTTCGGGTTCCTCGTCCCTGGCGTGGTGAGCCTCAGCCTGCGCTACCAACTCCTCGGCGCTCTCCGCAAAGGTGACGGGGCGCAGGAAGGCCAGCTGACCGTCGCCGCGCAGCAGCACCCACGGTGCGCGCCGCGCCTCCTTTGGCAGAACGAGACCCGTTTCCTCTTCGAACTCTCGTGCTGCGCTGTCGGGGAGATCGACGAGGCCGCCATCCCGGACATCCTCGCGATCCGGCGTGCCGCAGGGGAAATAGACCTGTCCGGCATTGGCGGTGTGAGCGCCCATCTCGCCGAGCAGCACCGCTCCGTCGCTCGTGTGAGGCACGATCGCCGAGAAGGCGTTGTAGACACCGGTCTTCGGCGCCTTCCAGTCGCGGGAGGCGATGAAGCGCGAGTAGCGCGTCTCGAAGAACCGGACCTCGCAGGCGCGGTTCGCAATCGTGCAGCCCTGGCTCAGCAGGACAGGCCCGTCGAACATGCCCGGACGCTCCGCGACGCGACGCTGCCAGTTGTCGTCGATCGCCTCCGCATTCTCCCGAGCCCAGGCCCAATCGTATTCGTCGAGCCGGGCGGAGACGCTTGCGAGGCGGACGAGGGTGAAGCCGTGCCCTGAGCCCTCAGACAAGCAGCTTGCCCTCGCTGATCAAAACGGCAGCGCCGCTGATTTCGGCGGAACGCAAGGTGCCGCCCTCGACCATAACCTGCAGGCCGATCTCGCTCGGACGGCCCATGGCGTAGCCCTGGCGGATGATCACGTCATGCGCGCCGTCGCCGAGCCGCTCGAATTGCATCAGCACGCCGGCGAAGGCGGCGGCCGCCGAACCCGTCGCCGGGTCTTCGGGGATGCCGCGATGCGGCGCGAACATCCGCGCCTGATAGCGCCGGCCAGTCGGAGCCGGATCCGGCGTGTAGAGGTAGAGGGCGCCGGTCTTGCCCGCCTCGTGGGCGCGATCGAAGGCGGCCGTGTCGAGCTTGGCCCGGTCGAGGGCCTCGCGGCTCGCGAGCGGCACGAAGGTGAAGGGCTCGCCGGTTCCGTGGCGGCTCGCCTTGTGCCGGAAATAGCCGATGTCTTCGGGCTTGAGCCCGAGCATGCTGGCGAGCGTGCTCGCCTCCAGCCCCTCTCCGGCGAAGACCGGCAGGCTCGGCACCTTGAAGCGGGCGCGGCCCATTCCCTTGCCCGTCTCGACCACGCATGGCACGACGCCGATGGTTTCCTCGAGCCCGAAGGCCGTCGCGTCGGCTTGGTTTTCGCCCCTATGCGTGGCGCGGTCGCGCAGGGCGAGGAGCACGGCCGTGCCGATCGTCGGGTGGCCAGCGAAGGGCAATTCGCTCAAGGGCGTGAAGATGCGCAGCCGCGCCCGGTGACGCGGCTGCTCGGGCGGCAGCACGAAGACCGTCTCCGACAGGTTGAACTCGCGGGCGATGGTCTGCATCGCCGCATCGTCCAGGCCCTCGGCATCCAGAACAACGGCGAGAGGATTGCCGGCGAGGGGCTCCTCCGTGAAGACGTCCAGGGTGGCGAAGCGGCGCTGGGTCATACGGTTCATCTCGGTCTGGGGGCCGCCAAGCGACAGAGATCGGCGGCTGGCGTCAAGGCCGAGATGGGCTTCCGGCTACCTCGTCGCGGCCAGCCGTCGGGCCATTCCGACGCTCGTGCTTCGACGCCGGTCGGGCGCTCATACGGCCTCGATCGGGAAAGTCTTGGTCGGGTTCACGAACTCGTCTTGTGCGTCGACGGTGAGAAGTTCCATCGAACCCGCCTCGGCCGTCGCCTTGAGCAGTCCGTGGATCGAGGAGGCGGCCATGCCGAGCGCCGTCGCGGCCGATCCGCTGCGCAGGTAGTGAACGAGGAACAGGGCGGCGACCGCATCGCCCGCGCCGCTCACCGCCTTGAGGTCGAGCCGCGGCGTGCGCACGCGCCAGAAGCTGCCGCCCTCCGCTGCCATCATGTCGATGGCATCGCCCGGAGTGGCGTCGGTGGAGAGGGAGGTGACGAGCACCACGCGCGGACCCATTGCCTGAATGGCAGAGGCCGCCGCCTTGGCCTCGGTGAGCGTCGTGGTCGGCAGATCGGAAAGCAGGTTCAGCTCGAACTGGTTCGGCGTGACGATATCGGCCGCGGGCACCGCGCGCTCGCGCATCAGATCGGCGATGCCGGGGCGAACATAGACGCCGGAATAGGTGTCGCCGATCACTGGGTCGCAGCAATAGAGCGCCTTCGCATTGGCCGCGCGCACCTTGGCGACCGCGTCGAGAATGGCGGTGCCGATATCGGGCGAGCCCATATAGCCCGAGAGCACGGCGTCGCAGTCGCCGAGCGCGCCGCGCTCTTCGACGCCCTGCACGACTTCCTCGATCGCCGGCCCGTCGAAGACGCGACCGCGCCAGGCGCCGTAGCCGGTGTGGTTCGAGAACTGGACCGTGTGAACGGGCAGCACCTCGACGCCCATGCGCTGCATCGGGAACACCGCGGAGGCGTTGCCGACATGGCCGTATGCGACGTGGGACTGGATCGAGAGAACCTTCATGGCGGGTCCGCCGATGATCAATGCCGTCGCCTGATAGCCGAGTTCGTCGACCGGCACATCAGCCTCCGTTCGACGGGATCTCCGCGCAGCCACGCCCCCGGAACGGGATTCCCCGTTTTCGGACAAATGCGAACGGCGCCGTTAATCCTAAACCAACGAATTGATGGTCGCCGGATGAAATCCGCGTAGGGATCGTGAGCCTGAGCGACCCCCTCCGTGGGTCGCGAGAGGGCCGGTGCCGTGTCGACATCCGTGGTTCAGCCGCCTGCGGCATCGGACGCGAAGATCCTGGTCCAGATCCAGTGGCTTCGCGCCATCGCGGCGATCATGGTGGTCTTCCACCATGCGAATTTTCACTGGAACGGGCTGCGCGAAGCCCTCGACCTGCCGGCGGCCGATTTCCTCGGCCTGAACTGCTGGTGGTTCGGCATCTACATTTTCTTCGTGATCTCCGGCTTCCTGATGGTGCGGGCGAGCCCCGATTTCGGCGTGCCTGGCGCATCGCGGCGATTCCTCGTGCGCCGCATCATCCGCATCGTGCCGCTCTACTGGCTACTGACGACGCTTTCGGTGCTGGCCCTGATCCTCGTCCCGTCGAGCCAGGTCATCGAGACGGGCACGCTCGCCTACGTCGTGAAATCCTACCTGTTCATCCCGGTCCTGCGCGTCTCCGGCGACATGCGGCCGATCCTCGGCCAGGGCTGGACGCTGAACTACGAGATGTTTTTCTACCTCTGTTTCGCCCTGGCGATGCTGCTACCGCGCCGGCTGGGCCTCACCGCACTGACGGCCAGCTTCCTGGCGCTCGCCTGGATCGGCCGGGACGCGACGGTCGCGACACCGATCTTCTACAGCGTCACGGACGGGTTGCTCGTGGTGTTCCTGTTCGGCTGCGGGCTCGGCCTCGCCCATGAGAAGGGCCTGCGGCTGCCCTGGCCGGTGGCCATTGCGGCGATCGTCTCTGGTATAGCCTGGCTGCTCGCCGATCTGCGGGGCTCTGCCCCCTGGGTCGCGGGCGTCCCGGCCCTGCTCGTGGTCGCCGGTGTGGCGCTGCGGCCGCCGCCGCGCGAGACTTTTGCCGGCCGCTGGTTCGCGGCGATCGGGGATGCCTCGTACAGCCTGTACCTGACACACACCTTCGTGCTGCGCGGCGTGTTCCTGGTTTGGAAGCGGCTCTGGCTCAGCGCGGCATCCGTCCCGTTTTTCATGCTGCTGTCGAGCCTCGCCGCGGTGGTCGCGAGCCTGCTGATTTACCGCTATGTCGAGCGGCCGATGACGCGGGCGCTGCTTGGGCGTTATCGCGCGATGGAAGCAAGAAACCGCCTGTCCGTGCTCGCGCCGGCGGCGGAGCCCCGCATCGCCTGATCGCGGCTCCTTGCGGGCCGAGCCCGCTCCGGCCACATGCTTGGCTCTCACTCAGAGCCTGCGAAGCATGGATTTCGACGCTATCCGCCAATCCGTCCTCGGCTTCGTCGAGTTGCACAAGGCATGGACGCCACTGGTCGCAGGCGTGCTCGCCTTCTGCGAGTCCCTGGCGTTCCTGTCGCTGCTGGTGCCGGCCACCGTGATCCTCGTCGGGATCGGCGCGCTGATCGGAGCGAGCGACATCCCGTTCTGGCCGGTGGTGATCGCCGCCGCCATCGGTGCTGCGCTCGGCGATTGGATCTCCTACGAGTTCGGCCGCTACTTCAAGGAAGACGCCAAGGGCTTCTGGCCAATGAGCCGCTATCCGGAGCCGACTCGCCGCGCCGAGGACTTCCTGCGTCGCTGGGGTGCCGGCGCCGTGGCGATCGGGCGGTTCTTCGGGCCGGTCCGCGCGGTGATCCCGCTCATTGCGGGCATCTTCGGCGTGAACCGACTGCCCTTCCAGGTCGCCAACGTCCTCTCGGCCGCGGTCTGGGCCTTCGTGCTGCTGGCGCCCGGCGCCGGGCTTCTCTCGTGGTTCCAGGGCTAGCGGCGTGAGGCGCTTCCCGCCCGAGCGCATCGTTTGCCTCACGGAAGAAACGGTCGAGACCCTGTATCTCCTCGGTGAGCAGGACCGCATCGTCGGCGTGTCCGGCTATGCGGTGCGCCCGCCTCAGGTGCGGCGGGAAAAACCGCGGGTCTCGGCCTTCACCAGCGCAGATCTCCCGAAGATCCTGGCACTGGAGCCGGACCTCGTCCTCGCCTTCTCGGACCTCCAGGCCGACATCGTCGCCGATCTCGCCCGCGCCGGCATCGCGGTGCACCTGTTCAACCAGCGCGACCTCGCCGGCTGCCTCGCCATGATCCGTACCGTCGGCGCCTTGGTCGGCGCTTCGGAAAAGGCCGAGGCGCTGGCGCAGGGCTACGAGCGCGATCTCGCCGCCGCTGCCGAAGCGAGCCGGGGACGACCACGGCCACGCGTCTATTTCGAGGAATGGGACGAGCCGATGATCTCGGGTATCGGCTGGGTCAGCGACCTGATCCGAGCCGCCGGAGCCGTCGACGTGTTTCCGGAGCTCTCGCGGGCGCAAGGGGCGAAGGACCGCATCGTTACCTCGGAGCAGGTCATCGCGGCTCGACCCGACATCATCCTGGCATCCTGGTGCGGGAAGAAGGTCAATGTCGAGCGCATCCGCGCGCGACCGGGCTGGGAGGCGATCCTCGCCGTGGCGGGCGGCTGCATCCACGAGATCAAGTCGCCGCTGATCCTGCAGCCGGGGCCAGCGGCGTTGACCGATGGCTTCGCGGCGATCCGGGCCGTGGTGGAAGCCTGGGCGGCCCGGACCTGATGACTTAGCCGCGCGCCGCAGGCTTGAGGATTTCCGCCAGCACCGGAGTCAGCAGGTCGACCAACACCGCCGGGTCGGCTTTGGCGAGCGCGTCGAGGCCCATCATCTGCCTCATGCCCTGGAAGCCTGCGACAAGCGCCAGGAAGATGGCCGCCCGCTCGCTCGGATGATCGGCGCCGACCGCGCCGCTCGCGGCCGCCTGGTGTGCCTGAGCGATGCGCTCGCGTGCGATCTGGGCTGCGGTCTCGCTGCCGGTCGAGCGCAACAGGATCTGGAAACCGTCGAGCGGGCTGGTCTCGCGTGCGGTGATGCCGACCAGGGCCTGCGCGAAAGCGCGCGGGATGTCCTTGGCCGCGAGGTTCTCCGGCGCGAGAATGACCGGATCGCGCATCGTGTCGGCAACCACCTCTCCGAACAGCCCCTCCTTCGATCCGAAATAGCGGCCCACCATCATGGCGGTGACGCCGGCTTCCGCTGCGATCGCGCGCAGGCCGACCCCGTCATAGCCATGTGCCGCGAAGGCGCGCCGCGCCGCCGCCAGGATCGCGGCTCTGGTGGCCGCCGCCTTGTCGGATCGCGTCACAGGCGATGAGGAAACGGCGTTCATTATACGACTGTAGACTTTCTGATCCATGTTGAGTATACGGCTGTAGACCAAAGGCGGCAATCGTTCGCCGTCTCGATGCGATCAGGACATTCTCATGACCGACGACCTCGTCCTCGTCACCGGTGGAACCGGCTTCATCGCCCAGCACTGCATTCTTGCCCTGCTCGACGCGGGATACCGGGTGCGGACGACCTTGCGCACGATGGCGCGCGAAGCCGAGGTGCGCCGTCATCTGCAGGCAGGCGGTGCGGAGCCCGGCGACCGCCTGTCCTTCGTCGTGGCCGATCTCGGGGCGGATCGCGGCTGGGCCGAGGCTGTCTCCGAATGCCTCTATGTGCTGCACGGCGCCTCCCCGACTCCGTCCGGCGATCAGGTGAGCGAGGAGGACTGGGTTCGGCCGGCGGTCGAGGGAAATCTCAGGGTGCTGCGTGCGGCCCGCGATGCCGGCGTGAAGCGGGTCGTCCTCACCTCCGCCTTTGGCGCGGTGGGTATGGGCCACAAGCCGATGAAGCGACCCTTCGACGAGACCGACTGGACCGATCTGAACGGCGACGTCGCGCTCTATCAGAAGTCGAAGACGCTCTCGGAGCGTGCGGCCTGGGAGTTCATCGCGGCCGAGGGACGCGGGCTCGAACTCGCCGCCGTGAACCCGACGGCGGTGCTCGGTCCGGTGCTCGGCGCCGACTACTCGCACTCGATCCGCATGATCAAGAACCTGATGGACGGGTTGCCGGGCTGCCCGAAGGTCAATTCTGGTTTCGTCGACGTGCGGGACGTCGCGGACCTGCATTTGCGCGCGATGACGGATCCCGCCGCGAATGGTGAGCGCTTCCTCGCCATTGCGGGCGAGAGCCTCTGGATCGCCGATGTCGCGCGGGTGCTTCGGGAACGCATGGGCGCCGCCGCGAGCAAGGTCACGACCCGCGAGATCCCCAACACCATCGTGCGCATCGGCGCGCATGCCAATCCCGCGATGAAGGCGCTGGTGCCGTTCCTCGGTCTCAACATGAACGCCACCAGCGAGAAGGCCATCCGCCTGCTCGGCTGGTCTCCGCGCCCGGCGGAAGAGGCCATCGTCGCCTCGGCGGAGAGCCTGGTTCAACTCGGCCTGATCGCCGGCTGAGCGCGAGCCCGAGCGCGTTTCCTGACGACGCCTTCGTCCGCGGCCTCGACCAGGCCGCGCACACTGGCCAGCCTATGGCCGCGCCGGTCGCTCGGTTCGGCGATCCGCGCGTCGATCTGCGGCCGCAGCGGCGACGCGGGCGTGAAACCGGGGATGACAAGCCGAGCCGCAGATGATTCAGTCATGCCGCACCCACCGCGTGTCGCCGTCCATGTCCGCTGCCCTCGCCCATGTCGTCTTGCCGCCCGATCGCCGTCAGTCGGCGACGGCGCTCCATGTTCAGCGCGGCGTGCGGCGGCTCTTCGCCGGGATGGGTTGCGTCACGCTGCCGGAATTCTCCCTGGCCAACGGACGCCGGGCCGACGTGATCGCCCTCTGTCCGGCCGGGCGGCTGACCATCGTCGAGATCAAGTCGAGCGTCGCGGATTTTCGTGCCGATCGGAAATGGCCGGACTATCGCGACTTCTGCGACCGCTTCCTGTTTGCGATTCCCGACACCGTGCCGGAGAGCCTGATCCCGGAGGAATGCGGCCTGATCGTCGCCGACGCCTTCGGTGCCGCGGTGCTGCGTGAGCCGTGCGAGCACCCGCTCAGCGGCGCTCGGAGGAAGGCCGTGACATTGCGATTCGCGCACTCGGCGGCGCGGCAGCTGCACACGCTGGCCGATCCCGGGGCGATCGGCGACGGGGCGCTCTGACACTCGCCGTCATTCCGGGGCCGCGGAGCGGAACCCGGAATCCAGAACCGCTGACGGAGCCATCATTGGCACCCTCGGCGGTTCTGGATTCCGGGTTCTCGCCTGCGGCGAGCCCCGGAACGACGGCGTGGTGTAGCGCTGCCGGCCCCTCAGCCGTGCCAGTTCTGACCGTGATAGATGAACCGGTCGCCCTCGCTCGCGAGCGCAGCGAGGCCGTTGAGGGCCGGGTCTTTCACCGTGATGACGCTGGTCGGGATGCCGTGCATCATCTCGGCAAAGGGCGGCTTGTGCTCGAAGCTCTTCCGGAAGCCGCCTTCGTTGAGCACCGGCAGGATACGCGGGGCGATGCCACCGCCGATATAGACGCCGCCGGTGGTCAGGAAGGTCAGGGCGAGATCACCGCAGACCCGGCCGAGATATTTTGAGAACAGGCGGATCGCCTCGGCGGCGTGCGGATCCTCGCCCGAGAGGCCGGTCTCGGTGACCTTAGACGGGTCGATGGCCGATCCGTCACCGCCGCCGCGCACGCGCCTCACGGCTGCATGGAGCCGGGCGAGGCCGGGGCCCGAGAGCAGCGCCTCGACGGTGATGCGGCCATCAATTCGCTCGAGGCCTGGCCAGATCTCGAAGTCTTCGTCGTCGCTAGGGCCGAAATCGGTGTGGCCGGCCTCGGTCGAAACGATGGCGAGGCGCTCCTGGTAAGGCACGAGCGCGGCGGCGCCGAAGCCGGTGCCGGGACCGAGGACGAGCCGGGCGCCGCGGCTGGAATGCCTGACGTCGCCGATCATCGAGAGATCGCCTTCGGTGATGTTCGCCGCGCCGGCCGCCACGGGCACGTAGTCGTTGACCACGACGACGCGGGTCAGTCCGAAATCCTTGCCGATGCGCTCGGCCTCGATCACCCAGTCGGCGTTGGTCAGGCGCACCGAGGGTGCGTCGACCCGGCCCGCGATGGCGAGGACGGCCGAGCGCGGCCTAGCGTCGCCGCCCTTGCCGAGGGAAGCGCGGATCGCGGCGCTGATGTCGGGATGACCCTTGGTCGGCTCGTGGGAGAGCATCCGCGGCGTGCCGCCAGCCTGCTCGATCAAGCCGAAGCGAGCATTCGTGCCGCCGATGTCGCCGAGGAGGACTGGAAATTCGAACATGGAGCCGCCGTCTCGCTTCGCCCCGCCGGTCGGACCGCTTCCTTGGGGCAGGCTATGGGATTGAACTTCGGTCGCGTCAGGCCGGCGGCAAGGCGTCGGGGTCGATCGGGGCTCCGTTGGCCCATGCGGCGATGAGCGCGCGGACATCAGCCGGGGCCGCCAGCCGGCGGCGGGCGATGGTCTCCTCGTCGCCGATGCGCACGCTGACGCCGCCATCGGCGTTCACGCTCTCGAAGGCGAGCTCGTCGGTCTTGTCGTCGCCAAAGAAGATCGCGCGGCGCCCGGCATAGGGCGGGCGCTCCAGGAAGGCGCGGATCGCGTGGCCCTTGGTGGCATCGGCAGGCACGACCTCGCCCACCGCCTTGCCGAGCTGCAGCCGATAGGCCGAGCCGAGTTCGGCGGCGAGCGCCTTGACGATGCCTTGCGCAGTCTCGGTATCGGCCTCGCTGGCGAGGCGCCAATGCACGGCGACGGAGGCGCCCTTGTCCTCGATCAGCACCTTGTCGAGGGCCGCGGCCTGTTGCTTCAGCCGCTCGACCCCGGCACGGAGCGTGGGGTGATCCTCCGGACGTCCGCCGCTGAGTCGGCCCTCGACCCGGCGTTCGACGCCGTGAAGACCGGCGACGTCGAAGCGCGAGGGCGCCAGGAAGTGGTCGATCACGCTGACGGGGCGCCCGGTCACGATCGCGAGAGCGCCGCCGAGGCGGCTCTTCAGGCTCTCGAGATTGGGAACCAGCGTCGGGTCGACCTGAACCGCGTCGGGGGTGGGGGCGAGCTCGGCGAGCGTGCCGTCGAAATCGAGGAAAACGGCGAAGGCGTCGGGCTCGCTCACGCGGGGTCCTTTCGGAGACTCGTCAGAGCGCTAGCTTGGGCGGAGGCCCCGAAAGGCAAGACGCCGATGCGCAGACCCGATCCGATCCCGCCGGCTCCCGGACAGGAAAGCGTCTGGGACTACCCGCGCCCTCCCCGGCTTGAGCGCGTCAGCCGACGGCTGCAGGTGATCTTCGGTGGCCAGGCCATCGCCGACACGACGTCGGGCTGGCGCGTGCTCGAGACGAGCCATCCGCCGACCTACTACTTCCCGGCGGATGCCGTGGCACCGGGCGCGCTCGGAGCCGCCCAGCGGGCCGGGATCTGCGAGTGGAAGGGTCTTGCGGTGATGTTCGACGTCATGTTCGGCGCGCACACGGCGCCCGGCGCCGCGTGGGCCTATCCGGATCCGAATCCGGGCTTTCGCGAGATCGCCGGCGCAGTCGCATTTTATGCCGGGCCGATGGGGGCTTGCCTCGTCGGCGAGATGCGCGCCGAGCCTCAGCCCGGCGGCTTCTATGGTGGCTGGATCACGCCCGACGTCACCGGTCCGTTCAAGGGCGGACCGGGGACGATGGGTTGGTAAGTCCTACTTAACGCCCAACAATTCGACGTCGAAGATCAGCGTGGCATTCGGGGGAATGACGCCGCCGGCGCCGCGCGCGCCGTAGCCGAGGGCGGCCGGGATGAGAAGGGTGCGCTTGCCGCCGACCTTCATGCCGGCGACGCCCTCGTCCCAGCCGCGGATGACCTGGCCGCCGCCGAGCGGGAAGGCGAAGGGCTGGTTGCGGTCGCGGGAGCTGTCGAACTTCTTGCCCTTCTTGCCGCCCTCATCAAGCCAGCCGGTGTAGTGGACGCTGACCTGCTGGCCGGGCTTGGCCTCCGCACCGGTGCCGACGACTTCGTCGGTATAGGTGAGGCCCGAGGCCGTGGTGACGGGAGAGGCGGCGGAAGCGGCGGCTGTCATGGCGAGGGCGAGTGCTCCGGCAAAAAGGGTCGAGCGCATGGATCGTTGATGTCCTGGCTGCTGCTGAACGGGCCGCGGGTTAGCACGGCGCGCGCAGCGACCCAAACGCCGCCCTGTCGATCGCCCGGGAGGGCTCGTCACAGATAGTGCCGGAATACGACGTCCGAGGCGGCCTGCTGCGTCGTCGCGGCAGCATCGCCATCTTTCGTGGGGCGGCAGGGCCCGAGGGCGGCGGGCACCGCCAAGGCCAGGAGTGTCAGCAGCCAGTGGAAAGACAGCTTGGACGTCATCGGCAAACTCCTCGATGGTCTCGGCTCCCCCGGTGACTGCTTTCGCAGACAGCCTGGACTTGCGGCTCCTGTTTGGAACAGCGCGGCCATTCGGGCTGTGCCGCTGCGCACATCGGGGTTAATGGCTGGCATCGGCCCTTGCGGGGCCGCACGACGTTTGCCGCCGACGATCCCTACAGGAGCCGCCCGTGTTCTCGACCGATGCCTGGGCACGAAACGCCGCGATCTACGAGGCGACACGCACGCACCCGTTCAACCGGGATCTCGCCGCCGGGACACTGCGGATGCCAGCCTTCCGCCACTACATGATTCAGGACGCGCATTACCTCGTCGCCTTCGCGCAGGCGCTCGCCGTGGCCGCGGCGAAATCCGACGATCCTGATCACATCGTGCAGTTCTCTGGCGCGGCTTCGGTGGCGATGGAAGTCGAGCGCTCGCTGCACACGGACTATTTCCGCCGCTTCGGGGTCACGGATGCCGAGGTCGCGGCCACCCCGCCGACCCCGGTGGCGCATCACTATCTCAGCTTCCTCATCGCCAGCGGCTTTCGCGAGCCGCTCGCCGTGCATCTCGCGGCCATGCTTCCCTGCTTCTGGATCTACCGGGAGATCGGCAACGATATCCATGCGAGCGCTGCAGCCGATAATCCGTATCGATCTTGGATCGATACCTATGCCGGGGAGGATTTTTCGCAGGCCGTCGATGCGATGATCGCGGTCACGGATGCGCTAGCCGCCCAGGTCGGCCCGAAGGTACTCGCCGGCATGCATGCGAGCTTCACGCGGGCGTGTCAGCTCGAGTGGATGTTCTGGGATTCGGCGTATCGCGAGGCGGGATGGCCGGTTTGAGCCAACCCTAGCCACGCAGTTAGTCCGAGGCTGCGCCGCGGTTACCGGAATGCCGGTGGTGGCTCGGAGGCTTGCTAGTACCGCGAATGCACCGCCGCACGGAACTCCGCCGGGCAGCCGGCTTCGACCCGGGGGCCAATCACCACGTCGCCCTGGCGCGGCATGTTGGCGGTGAGCGGCGCGGTGTCCTGGGTGCCGGGGACGAAGCCCGGGCCGAGCTGATCCTCGAAGAAGCCGGTGCCGATCTCGTAATAGCAGCGGTCGATGATCGCCGAGTAGGTGAGAGAGGTGCGGGAGACCGCGCTCTCCGGGCCGCCGGCGCCGCAGACCAGGGCGAAATCCACCCGGCCCGGCTGCGTGAGACGGATCGATTGCGAGCGGTGCGGCGGTACCGCGACCCAGGGGCCGCCATCGCGGCTGACGAGTGCCGTGAGCGCAGACTTGTTGACGATCTTGCGCGTGCAGCCCGCCTCGGCGGGAACAGCCACAACCCCGGCAAGGAGCCCCGCTGCGATGAACCCGATCGTCGTCGCTCTCACGCTCGTCATCCTTGGAAGTGCCGAAGCCCCACTTTGAACGGCGGTAGCACGAACACCTGGGTGCCGGAAGGTTCGCGGGGCCACGCTCGCGGGCTGAGTGCGCCGGGCTTGATCGCCACCGATCAACGCGCGACAGGGGCTCGCAGCGACCCGATCACCAGCCGAGGTAGGCCCATCCGATGAGCGAGCCCGATTCCAATCCAACGAACGAGCTTCTGTTCGAGACCGATCAAGCCGGGATCGCTCGCATCACGCTCAACCGGCCGCAGGCCCGCAACGCGCTGACCTTCGCCATGTACGAGGGACTGATCACCCTGTC
Organism: Methylobacterium sp. C25; assembly: GCF_021352225.1. Taxonomy (GTDB): domain Bacteria; phylum Pseudomonadota; class Alphaproteobacteria; order Rhizobiales; family Beijerinckiaceae; genus Methylobacterium. The sequence goes on from NZ_JAAUVI010000002.1 coordinate 310,410, forward strand.
CCAGCGGATCGAGGAGGATCGCTCGGTCAAGGCGGTGATCATCACCGGAGCTGGTGAGAAGGCCTTTGCGGCCGGCACCGACATCGCCCAGTTCCGCAGCTTCGAGAAGCCCGAGGATGCTCTGGGCTACGAGCGCTTCATGGACCGTGTGCTCGGCGCACTGGAGCGCCTGCGTGTGCCGACCATCGCTGCGGTGGCCGGGGCCTGCACCGGCGGCGGCGCAGCCATCGCCGCGGCCTGCGACATGCGGATCGCAACGCGCGACGCGCGCTTCGGCTTCCCGATCGCGCGTACGCTGGGCAACTGCCTGTCGCTCGGCAACCTGAAGCGGCTGTCCGGCCTAATCGGGCCGGCACGCGTGAAGGACATCCTGTTCACGGCCCGGCTCGTCGGCGCGGAGGAGGCACTGGGGATCGGCCTCGTCAACGAGGTGGTGGATGATGCAGCCGCCCTCGGAGAGCGCGCGACTGAGCTGGCGACGCTGTTGGCTGGGCATGCTCCGCTGACGCTCCAGGCGACCAAGGAAGGCTTGCGCCGGCTGGCCGAGGATGCTGTCGGCGATGATGAGGCACGGCCCGGCGACGACCTCATCCTGATGACCTACATGAGCCGCGACTTCCGCGAAGGCATGGAAGCGTTTCTCGGCAAGCGCCCGCCGAAATGGGAAGGCCGCTGAGTTGCGGCCGGTCTCTGCTGGATAAGGCTCGACGAAGGCGTCAGACGCCTTCGTGCTGCTCTGAATCCTGATCGCCGTAATTCGCGACGATCACCGGCTTCTTGCCGCGGATGTGCTCGCGCATCCGCTTGGCCAGGCCCTCGCCATCGCGGGCACGCAGCCGATCCATCAGGCCCTCGTGCTCCTCCACGGCCTGCGCCCATTGCTCGTCTGTCTGGTGCGCCCGATAGCGTGAGCGCTGCGTGCGGCCCGAGAGGCTGTCGTAGATCGATTGCAGGGTCGCGTTGCGGCTCGCGCTCATGATCGCTTCATGAATCTCGCGGTTCAGGCGAAAATACTCGACCTCTTCGCGCGCCTTCCAGGCTGCAATCATGCTGGCGTGCTTGTCCTCGATCGCGACGACCTCGTCCTGACCGATCCTCCGGCAGGCGATGTCGCAGGCCGTGGCCTCCAGCCCAGCGATGACCTCGATCATCTCCTCGATCTCGGCCTCGGAGATGCTGGCGACACGGGCGCCGCGGTTCGGAAGCAGCTCCAGCAGCCCTTCCGTGGCGAGAATCTTGATGGCTTCGCGCAAGGGCGTGCGAGAGATCCCGAAACGTTCGGTCAGCTCGCCCTCGTTGATGCGCGCCTTCGGCTCGAGCTCACCCGTCTGGATGAGTTCGCGCATGCGCTCGGCCACCTCGTCGTGCAGGTAGCGCCGGTTAATGCCGATCCCGGCCTCGATCTTCGTCATAGACCCATAAGAGTTTGGAGGCCTTCCCGAAAAGCGCCTCGCGGCTCGAAGCTAGGCTGAGCCGTGACGCATGTCGAGGCGACTACCCTTGATTGAGTGTGGCCGCCACATGAAATGTCACAGGAGTCCCGATCCCTGCAACTGGACTTAAGACGGCTGCTTGAAATGGCCGTTAGCGGCCCATGATCGCCTTAAGCGTCGATGGGTCGAGACCGCCGGCCCCAGCGCCCTGACCGGCCATGCCGCCGCTACTGCCCCCCGCACCGCCGATTCCGGTGGCCCCAAGCGATTGCTCGATCTTGTCGGTGCAGACCTGCTGGCAGATCGGCTCGACCATGGCCTGCGGTTGGCAGACCGGGATCGCCTTCCCGCGGATGCAGACACACTGGCACTCCGCCGATGCGAGGCTCGGTAGCAAGACCAAGGCGAGACCGGCCAGGATGGATCGCATGGGGTGAATCCGCTCGGTACATGGCGGCCAGGATAGCACGGCTGGCCCATGCCGGATGATAGCCGAGTTTGCGGTGTGCGCATGATGTGCCCAAGGCACAGGAAGCCCAGGATTGGGCCGCCGCCGATCAGGTGTCCCCGTCGCCGGCCGAAGCGGCCCAAGCCTGGACCTGGTCCATCCAGGCATCCGGCGAGAGCACCGCGATCCCGGGCAACACCATGAGCGGGGTTACGCGTTCGGCGCGGTCGCGCTCGCCGAGCTTCACTGCGCCCTTCCGAGCGAAGAGCCGAAGGATATCGGTCAACCGCGTCTCCTCGGGCGGGTCGCTGCGGGCGGCGGTGCGGATCTTTTCCGCAATGTCGTCGGTGGTGCACTCGACGATGCCGTCGGTGGTGACGCGATGGTCGCGCAGGCCCTCCTCGTAGACGAGCCGCAGGGACAGCAGCACGAGAGTCTCGTCCTTGCGCAGACGCTCCGCGGGCGCATCGTGCCGGGCGCCGTCCGTCGGCACACGTAGAAAAATCATCTGGTCGCGGTGCGATACCTCGAAGTCGTAGCCGAGGCAGGCGAAGTAATCGCGGAAGAACGGCGCGTAATGGCGCGCGAGCTCGTAGGAGCGGCCGATTCCGGGCGTGTCGGCATAGACCACCTGGATCTTGAGCAATGCCTGAAGCGCGCGGATCAAGTCCTCCTCGCCGGGAGCCTTCGATCCGGAGGGCGGCGGCTCGTCGCCGTCGATAATGGCGCGGAACGGCTCAAGCATGCGGTGCGCGCTCGACGGTGAAATCCGGGCAGTCGAGCCAGCCATTCTCGATCCGACCTTCGATGCGGGTCAGCCGATAGCGGCCGGAGAGCGCGCCGTCGAACAGCACGTCGAGCTCTCGCAGCCGTTGGAAGACAACGAAGGAATCGACGTCGTCGATTTCGATCTCCGAGGCGCGGATCGGTTTCCCGGTCGCGGAACGCAGTTCCAGGAAGGCGGCGATCGTCTGCGGCGTGACCGTCGTCCGGCGTCGAAATTCGTCCTTGGCCATGGCAAAGGCCTCGATCGACGCATCGCTCACCACATCCGGGAGCGGCTCGGTGACAATGGCGCGCCGCTTCAGCCGCGGCGAATAAAGATGGGGCGGTCCGATGGGCGGTCTCAGCGACAGAAGCGGTGGCTGGGGTGCGTTGGTGAGGTCGCTCACGGCGCCCACCGCGCGCAACGCTGCTGCCGTGCGTTCGATGCGGGCGCTATCGCGATTGCCCTCGTAGCGCAGGGCTGCCGCAATGCGCCGCTCCATCCGCGCGACGATGTCGGCCACCACGTCGAGGTGCCGGTCGAGGCTCTCGAAGATCCCGAGGATCTCGGTGAGTTCGCCGCGGACACTGCGTTCCGCCGCCTCGATGCCGGCAGCCCTCCCTTCCCGCACGGAACCTTCCGCCAGCGCCCGTACGGTGAGCGGATCGCGCAGCGCTCGACCCGCCTCGCGCACGATTCCGGAGCGGAAGCGGAACGGATTGAACCTGGTGTGCAGCGTTCGGTAATCGCTGACGAGGTGGCGCTCGACGAACTCGTCGAAATAGAGCCGGAAGGCCGCGCGCAGATCGTCTTCGGCGAGGATGCGCTCCTCGATCTTGCGCATAGAACCGGCGAGCCCACGCAGATGGCCAAGAAACTCGCGTGAGGATTTTGCGGCGTTGCTGAGGGCCTCGGAGCGTTCGCCTGGGTTCGACGTGGCGCTCTCGAGCGCGCTCAGGACGTCCAGCACCGCTCCGCCGTAGGAACGCGTCTCACCGCGATCGAGTCGGGCGAGATCGTCGAGCAGTAGACGCGCCTCCGGATCGAGGTCGACGACCGGCACATAGCGTTCGCGCCGCTCGACCAGCCAGCCCGCATCGAGCAGCCTCCGGTAGACTGCGGAACGCCGCTCCACCGGGTCGACCGGCGTGGTCTCGTCATCGGCGATCTCGGCCTGGGTCCAGTCCGCGCAGAAATCGCCGATCGCCGCCAGCAGCTCGCTCTTGCGCAGCGGCTCCATGGTGTCGCCGAACAGCCGCTCCCGCAGGTGCAGCAACAGGGCTGCATTGAAGGCCCTGCTGGGCGAAGCCAGTGGTTTGAACAGATCGTCGGAGAGGTGACTGAACAGCATCGTCTTGGCCGGAAGGACAAGCCGTGGCGGTGGCTCAGGTCAAGGGAGCGCCAACCGGTCTTGCAGGAAGAAGCGCCGAGTGGGGCCGTTATCCCCCACTTCGGGCCATTTCCAGACGCCCGGGCCGACGGTTCGATTTGGCGCGACGTCAGTCGAGGCCTTGCCGCATCCGAAGCTCCCTCGCCGAGTCTGAGCCCTGTCGTCCTTGGGGCACAACGGGGCCGCGGCGTAGAAGTGTCGCACCACCAGATCTCATAAAATTTCGAAATATCAGTGATTTGCATGATCTCGAGGCTGAGCATGAAGCCTTGGTTCGCCCTTCATTTGTGAACCCATCAGGACGACCATCGTTGGCTCGACATGTGACCCTTCGAGGGTCGAAGAGATGGAGCAAGCCTTGAAGAGATTTGCAGTCATGACCGCCGCCGCCCTCATCGGAGTGGGCAGCCTTGCCTCGACTGGCGCTGAAGCACGCGGACGCGGCGGTGCCGTCGCAGCCGGTGTCATCGGTGGCCTGGCACTGGGCGGGCTCGCCGCGGGTGCCGCCGCGAATTCTGGTTACGGATACGGCTATGGCCGTCCGGCCTATGGATATGGTGACGGCTATTACGGCGGATACCGCGGTGCCGGCTACGACGGCTATGATTACGGTCCCCGCTATCGCCGTCCGGGCTATGGCTATTACGGCTACGGCTACTGAGAAATGGACCTCGTTGAGCGAAGCGGTCGTGCCTCCGGGCACGGCCGTTTTTCATGCGTGGTCGCTCGACCGATTTGCGAAAGATTGAACTCTCCTCCGCGCCAAGCCGTTGGGGGCCATCGATTCCCGAGAAGAGGAGCTTCTCCATGAAAACGATCGCAGTTCTCTCGGCGGCTGCCGTCCTCGGCGTCGGCGCGCTGACATCGACGGGCGCGGAAGCACGCTGGCGTGGCGGCGGTGGCGCGGTGGCGGCAGGCATCGTCGGCGGTCTTGCCGCCGGTGCGTTGGCCGGTGCGGCGGCATCGGATTATGGCTACGCCCGGCCAGCCTATGGATATGACGACGGCTATCGCGGCGTCGGCTACGACGGTGGAGATGACGTGCCCGCCTATCGGACACGGCGCGTCGTGCGCGAGACCTACGAATACGGGCCCGGATATTCCTGGGGCGGTCCGCGCTACCGGCTGGACAACGACGAGGACTAGGATCGGTCCGCCTCTAAAGGCGGCCGCACGTGAGTGCGGCCGCCTGTCTCTACCGGATCAGAGTCCGGCATCCCCCGCATGTCATGGAACTCGGGGAAGGGTCTCATGACGCCTTTTCGATAGCCGGGAACAATCGGAGCCGCGCTAGCCCCGAGCCTCCGCATCGCGCGCTGCGATCGTCTCAGACCAGATCACTGCACGTGCAGCCATGCCGATATGCTGGCGCTCGTACATGCGCCCCTCGACCTTGATCGCGGCGCGCTTGGCGTTCTCCGGCAGATCGAACGCTTCGATGACCAGCCGCGCGCGGCGCACTTCCTCCTCGGTCGGCGCGAAGGAGGTGTTGGCCGGCTCGATCTGGTTGGGGTGGATCAGCGTCTTGCCGTCGAAGCCGAGATCTCGCGCTTGGCGGCATTCCTCGCGACAGCCCTCCGGGTCGGCGATGTCGTTCCAGACGCCGTCGAGAATCGTCAGGCCTTCGGCGCGGGCGGCAGCGAGAGCGAACATCATCCAAGGCAACATCGGCACGCGCCCGCGTACGAGCTGCGCCCACGTGTCCTTGGCGAGGTCGTTGGTGCCGAGCACAAAACAGGTCAGCCTTGTACGACGATCGCGACGCGCCTTGGCAATCTCGGCGATGTTCAAGATGGCGGCCGGCGTCTCGATCATCGCCCAGATCGCAATGGATTCGCGCGCGTCCAGTGCCTCGAGATGGTCGGCGATGCTCTCCAGCACGGCGGGAGAGGACACCTTCGGCATCAGGATGGCGTCGGGTTTGGCCTGGATCGCAGCGCGCAGATCTGCCTCGCCCCAGGGCGTCTGCGGAGCGTTGACCCGGATGATCAGTTCGCGATGGCCGTAACCGCCACCCTTCACCGCATTGCAGACCTGCTCGCGTGCCTCGTCCTTGGCCTCGTTCGCCACCGCGTCTTCGAGATCGAGGATCAGCGCGTCGGCAGGAAGGGTCTTGGCTTTTTCCAGGGCGCGCTGGTTCGAGCCCGGCATGTAGAGCACGCTACGGCGCAGGCGGAGGTCCGACATTGAGGTTCCCTTTGGCATGCGCGGACCCTTAGCGTGTGTGCAAAGGTCGATTCCAGTCATTTGCATTCAAAATGCAGAGGAATCGACGGCATCGTGCGGCGACTGTAAGGCGCTTGCGAGCGTATCCGCCAGAACGTCCGAGGTTGTCCACGGCACCCAAAGACGTGGCCGATCGCGGCGATTTCGCAAATTGCGCTGAAGAGACCGTGACTTGCGTTGAGATGGCCCGGCGACGAGAATACCAAAGTCTATCTCTGCTGCCACCGTCGCTGACGGCCGCTGGCGCAGCCGTGACGTTCACCAATTCCGGATAGGACATACGTTGCCTCTGCTCCGCTTCGACCTCATCGAGGGCCGTTCCGAGACCGAATTGAAGGCACTGCTCGACGCTGCGCACGAGGCGATGCTCGAAGCGTTTCAGGTTCCGCCGGGCGACCGCTACCAGATCGTCACCGAGCACAAGCCCTCGCGCATGATCGTCGAGGATACGGGCCTTGGCATTCAGCGCACGCGGGACATGGTCGTGCTGCAGATGATCACCCGGCCGCGCGGGCGGGAGAAGAAGGAGCTGTTCTATCGCCTGCTCACCGAGAAGCTGCAGGCGGCTTGCGGCATCTCTCCGGCCGACGTGCTGGTATCCACCGTTGAGAATACGGACGAGGACTGGAGCTTCGGCCACGGCCGCGCGCAGTTCCTCACGGGCGAGCTGTAGCAGGCTGGCCTTCCTCGACGAGCCAGTCGACGAAGGCCTTGAGCGAAGGCGTCTTGTCGGCGTCGTAGGGTGTGAGAGCGAAATAGCCCGGTCGTGCGACGCCGATCTCCGGGAACGGCGCCACGAGCCGGCCCGACGCAAGCGCGCCGTCGAGCACGGGGAACGGCCCAATTCCGAGGCCGAGGCCATCCTCGACCGCCTGTAGCGTCACGAAGAAGTGGTCGAAGACCTGCCGGCGCGCGTCGCGCGGCTGAGGCACACCCGCCGCCTGCATCCATTCCGTCCAATCGTTCGGGCGGGTCTCTGTGGCGAGCAGGATGTGCTGCGCCAGATCTGTCGGCAACTTCAGCGGAGTTCCTGCCAGCAGCGCGGGGCTGGCGACCAGCCTGTCTGTCTCGGTTAGGAATGGCACGGCGCGGTGCTGCGGCCAGGGCTCAGGTCCCCGGCGGATCGCGAGATCGAAGCCGCTGCGCAGTTCGTCATTCAGGGTCGTCACCGTGGCAACTGCGATCTCGGTCTCCGGCCGCGCAGCGCGGAACCGGTCGAGCCGGGGGATCAGCCAGCGCATGGCGAAGGTCGAGGGCGCATTGACACGAATGACGCGCGGCGTTGCCTTGCGCCCGCAGGCCTCGGCCGCCGCCGTCAGACGGTCGAAAGTCAGGCTGATCTCGGCGGCAAAGGCTCGCGCCGCAGGGGTCGCTGCCATCCGCCGACCGACACGGACGAACAGGCGCTGCCCCAGCCAGGATTCCAGGGCTGCGATCTGCCGGCTCACCGCGCCGTGCGTCAGCCCGAGTTCGGCTCCGGCCTCGGCGTAACTGCCGGTGCGCGCCGCCACCTCGAATACCCGAAGCGCGTGGAGGGGCGGAAGGCGGCGCATGGAAGGTATTTATCCGTGAGTTGAGCGCACAAGTTCCGTGAGACAATACCTCCTAATTTCCGAAAACTCACGGGTGTAGATGTTGTGCTCGACGTATTGCCTGAGAAGGAGTCCGAGTGAGCGGGTCAGCCTCTGTCGCGCGATCGGAAGTGGCCGCCGATCATGAGAAGGCCGAGCCCAGGCGCAGCCTGATCGGCGCCTGCCTCGCCCACGCTCTGCACGACGGCTACAGCGACCTACTCTACGTGCTCTTGCCCGTCTGGCAGACCGAGTTCGGCCTCTCCTATGCCGGCGTCGCGGTCATGCGCAGTCTCTATTACGGTACGATGGGTGGCCTGCAGGTGCCGGCCGATCGACTCGTGGACCGTCTGCCGATCCGCACGGCGCTCGCTCTATCGACGCTGATCGCGGCTTCGGGCTTCTGCGTGATGGCTTTCACGGGAAGCTTCTGGGGGCTTTGCGCCGGGCTTCTGCTGGCCGGGATGGGATCGAGTATCCAGCATCCACGCGGCTCGCTGCTCATTACTCAGGCCTTCGGCAAGGGTGCGCGTGGGCCGCTCGGGATCTACAACTTCTCCGGCGATCTCGGCAAAGCCGCGTTTCCCGTTTTAGTTGCGTTGCTGCTCGGACTCGTCGCTTGGCGCACGGCGGCCGGCTTCATCGCGGTGGCTGGCATCGTGGCGGCCATTGTCTTGCTACCGATCCTGCCGCGTGCGGCGGCCTTGCGTCACGACAGTAAGGCCTCGCAGGACGGATCGGGCGATCGCCGTGGCTTTCGCCTGCTGCTCACCATTGGCGGCCTCGATACGGCGACGCGCATGGGCTACCTGCTCTTTCTGCCCTTCTTGCTGCACGCCAAGGGCGGTGATCAGACGATGGTCGGGCTGAGCCTTGCACTGGTCTTCGCCGGGGGCGCCTTCGGCAAGGCAGCCTGCGGTTGGCTCGGTGAACATCTCGGCGTGGTGCGCAGCGTCGTCGCGACGGAATTGGCGACTGCCGTGCTCATCGCCGTGACGATCCCCCTCCCTCTCACCGCGACGCTCGTGGTGCTGCCAGTGATCGGCATCTTCCTCAATGGCACCTCCTCCGTGCTCTACGGAACGGTGCCGGAGCTGGCGCCGCGCGGCGACGTCGCGCGGGCTTTCGCGCTATTCTACACGGCGGTGATCGGCTCCGGCGGCGTTGCGCCGATTGCGTACGGCGCGCTCGCCGACCACACGGGCGAAACCTTCGGCGTCATGGCTGCGGCTTTGACGGCGCTGGTGATCGTGCCGCTGGTCCTGGGATTGCGGCCGGCTCTCGCGGCAAGCGGAGCAGTCGAGCGAGCTTGAGCATCGTGGCCGCTCGGATATTTTTAGTATGGCATAGCTTTTCTCTCGTCCTGCCAAGCATTTCCGGTCAATGTTTCGTCAAGATCGCGCGCGACACGACGATATCGATTTGGTCGGGGGGCGGTCGCCTTGAGAAAAGCTTGCTTCGGTCTGGTGCTGCTCGCGGGATTGTCTAGTCCCGTCGCAGCGATGGCCGCCGACAACACGGTCGTCGGCGTCGGCACTGGAGCCGTTGCTGGCGCACTCGTCGGTGGCCCGGTCGGAGCCGTCGTTGGCGCGGTCGCCGGTGGCTACATCGGCTCGAACTCCCGCAGCGCCCGTCCGCGCCACGCCCGTCGGTCCCGTCATGCCTATCGCCGTCGTGCCGCCCGCCCGGACATGGAGCGTGCCCGTCTTGCCGAGCGTGCGCCTATCCAGGAGCGAAGCCGGCCCGCGGCTTCTGAGATCAGCGCGCAGCCCCAATCCGAGACCACGGGTAGCACGCGCGCATCCGGATCAAAGGGCTGGAAGGATCCGAACTAGGCCGTGCGATCGACCTGTCTCCTAGAAATCACACCCGGCGAAATGACGAATGATGATCACCCCGCTGCCATTTTCATGACGCGAAGCCCGGCGCAGGATCGCTGAACGAAAGCGACAGCGAGCAAGGATGCCATGATTGATCCCGCCGCCAGCTTCCTCAACGTCGGTGCCTCCCGAATGGGGCAACCGAGAAGTGAGACCCAGACTGGTCTCGCTATCGGACGGGTGACCAAGGGGGTCGCCACCGCCATCGGAAAGTCACTCGCCGTCGAACGTGACGCCGCTCTTCCCGAAACCCTCGCCTCCCTCGTCGAGCGCCTGCAGGCAGGTCCGCTCGGTCAGACGCAACTCAAGCCCCGACGAGTCGCCTGAATGTCAAAGCCCGATCGTATGCTCTCCGCCGACGCCACCGTCGTTCAGTTCCCGCTCAGTGCCGCCGAGGCGGTTGCCGACGAGAACGTCGCCTCCGTAATCCAGGTCCTGCAGGACCAGCTCCAGCTCGCCCGCGAAGGCAAGCTGCGCTCGGTGGCCGTGGTCTCCGTCTCGAACGACGGCGCCGCCATCGGCACGCAGTGGTCCTGCACCAACGGCGACGTGGCCAGCCTCATCGGCAAGCTCGCCGTGCTCTCCCACGACATGATGGCCGCCCGGAACTGATTTTCCACCGGTTTCGCCATTCGAGAGCCGCCCGTTTTCGACGGGCGGCTTTTTCTATGCGTGTTGCGGAAACGTCTGCCGGCTGAGCCTCGGATACAGCAGCGCCTGCCCGATCCCGCGTGCGGCGAGGAACAGCAGGAAGGCTGCCCAGAGTCCGGCATTGCCCCAGCCGAGCGCCTGGAAGCAGACCAGTGCCAGCAGGTAGACGGTGACGGCAGCCATCATCAGGTCGCGCATCGCCCGCGTCCATGTCGCGCCGATGAAGATGCCGTCCATGGCGAAAGGCAGAGCTGCGAAGAACGGCGCCGCTGCCGCGAGCGGCAGATAGGCGTAGGCCGCGAGGCGCACATCCGGATTCGTCGTCACCGTATCGATGAAGGCGTGGCCGATGCCGAGGAACAGCGCACTCACGCCGATCCCGAATCCAAGGCTCCAAAGCAGATTGAGGCGTGCCGCCACAGTGAAGGCGTGCCGGTCGCGCGCACCCACCGCCTGACCGCAGGCGGCCTCCGAGGCGATGGTGAAGCCGTCGAGGAAGAAGCCGCCGATCAGGAACAGATTCCAGAGCACGGCATTCGCCGCCAACGTGATGTCGCCGAACCGCGCGCCGACGGCCGAGAACAGCACGATCGCCGCGACGAGCGCGAGGGTCCGAATCAGCACGTCGGCATTGATCTTAAGGGTCCGGATGAGCGCCGTCGCGTCGAGAACGTCGTCGCGGCTAACGCCGAAGGGCCGGGTGCCGAGGCGATGGACGATGGCGAGGCCGAAAGCCGTGCCGGCGGCGTCCGAGACCAGCGCCGAGATCGCCGCCCCGGCGATGCCAAGCCCGAGGCCGATCACCAGCACAAGCGTCAGGGCGATGTTCGTCAGGTTGATCGCGGCCTGGATCAAAAGGCCGAGATCGGTGCGCCCGCGCCCGAGCACCGAGCCGAGGATCGCGTAGTTCGCCAGGGTAAAGGGCGCGACGAAGATCCGGATGTGGAAGTAGGTCGCGAGCGCAATGAGCACGTCCGGGCTCGCACCGCTGACGAGCTCGACCACTCTGGCGATCGGTACCTGCGCCAGAACGAGGATCAGCCCGACTAAGGTTGCTGCCGTGAGCGCGCGGGCTAACGTCCGGGCTATCTCTGCGTCATCACGCGCGCCAACTGCCTGCGCGGTGAGGCCGGCCGTCGCCATGCGCAGGCAGCCGAAGCTCCAGAAGATCGCGTCGAACACCACGCCGCCGAGCGCCACCGCGCCGAGGAGCGCGGCATCGCCGAGGCGGCCAATTACCGTCGCTCCGACGAACCCGATGAGCGGCGTGGTGATGCTCGCCAGCGTCGCCGGAACGGCGAGCGCCAGCATGCGGCGGTTCGTGAGAGGCGTGAGCGTGGCCTGCATGCCGGGCTTATGCGGAGACGGAGCTCCACCTCGCAAGCGGCATCGCGCTTATCCGCGCGATGTGCGGTCCCCGAGGAAATCCGAGATCAACGAGAGAGCGCCGAAGCCCGCGCCCACCATGCAGACCGCCGGCCAGCCCCCCTGCGCCCAAGCATAGCCCGCCGCGGCGCTGCCGAGGGCCCCGCCGAGGAAGAAGATGCCGACGAACAGAGCATTGAGTCGTCCGCGCGCCTCCGAGGCGAGCAGGTTCACGGCCCGACGTCCGAGTGTCTGGTCCGTGATGACCCCGACGTCGAGGACGATCGCTGCGAGGCCGAGCAGCGCCAGGGGCCACCAGAACGGGCCGCCGAGCCGGTCGGCGAAGGCCGCGAGGCCGAAGCCGAGGATCGTCACGACGTGGGCCGCGATGGTGAGCTGCCGGGTCCAGCCGTGGTCCCCGGCGCGGCCGGCCAGCGGGGCCACGATCGCCCCGCTGGCTCCGACGAGGGCGAAGAGCGCGATATGCGACTGGTTAAGGCCGAACGGCGCCTGGGAGAGCCGGAGCGCGATTGCCGTCCAGAACACGGTGAAGGCCGCCATGCCGAGCGCCGCGGTCAGCGAGCGGCGGCGAAGCACCGGCTGCGTGGCGAGCAGGCTCGCGAGCGAGGCGATGAGGGCGGGGTAGCTGCCTGTCGCCTCGGGCCGGCGCACGGGAAGCCGCGTGCGCATCATCGGGATCAGCACGGCCATGCTGGCCGCGGAGATGACGTAGAAGGCGCGCCAGCCGAGGGTGTCGGCGACGAGGCTGGCGATGGGCCGGGAGAGCAGGACGCCGACCATCACCCCGCTCATGACGTCACCGATCACTTGGCCGCGCTCGGCTTCCCGCGCCATCGCGGCAGCAATCGGCACGAGAACCTGGATCGCCGAACAGGCGGCGCCGAGGAGGAAGAGCAAGGCGAGGAATGGCACGGCACCGGGCGCGAGCGCCGCCCCGATTGCCGACAGGACGGCGACCGCGAGCATGCCGATGACGAGGCCACGATTCTCGATCAGGTCGGAGAGCGGCACCAGGAAGAACAGCCCGGCGGCGTAGCCGAGCAAGCTCGCCGTGCCGATGAGCCCGGCCCAGCCCTCGCTGATCCGCAGTTCTGGCCCAATGACGCCGATCAGCGTCTGCGCAGCGGTGAGATCGACGAAGATCACGCCCACCGAGACCGCTAGGAACCAGACGGTGGCGCGCGGGATGCCCTGTCCATGGGCAACCGGAGCCACTGGCTCTGGATCGGCCGTCGTGAGGTTCTGCGTGCCTGCGGTCATGGGATTCTCGCCATCAACATCCGTCCCGGGGATGTGTCGCGGCTCTAGCCATGATACAAATCAATAATATTATCTTCTAACATGCGAGTTTCGCATGAACACAAACGATCTCGAAGCCTTCCTCGCCGTGATCGAGACGGGGTCACTGATGGCCGCAGCCGCTCGGCTGAACCTGACCCAGCCTGGGGTGACGCGGAGGGTGCAGAACCTGGAAGAGCAGCTCGGCGTCCAGCTCTTCGAGCGTCCGGCAAAGCCGCTGCGACCGACCGCGGCGGGTCGCGAGGCCTACGAACATGGCCGCCGGGTGCTGCAATCGATCGAGGATTTGCGCAGCGGCGCTTCGCCCAATGGCACCATCCGTGGCGAGCTGCGGATCGGCGTCACGATCGACCTTGCGGATTCGGCGCTGGCCGCACCCATCGACCGGCTGCGCGAGGCCTTTCCTGATCTGACCATTCGGCTGACCTCGGGCTGGTCGCCTCTGCTGATGGAGCAGGTGGCACGCAACCAGATCGATGCCGCGGCTATCACCTTGGCCGATGTCGGGCGGCCGATGGAGGATCTCGCAGCGGAAGATCTGCACGCCCAGACGGTCGTCGTCGTGGCGGGCCGCGGTCTCGACGTGCCGGACCACGCCACGCTGGCCGATCTCGCTCGTCATCCCTGGGTGACCAGCCAGGACGGGTGCGGCTTCCGGACGACCTTGCGTCGGCGGATGGAGGCGCAGGGCCTCAGCCTCACCGTCGGCGTGGAGGCGCCCTATACCGATCTTCGGCTCTCGCTCGTGGCGCGCGGCATGGGCCTCGCCATCGTTACGCCGCGTAAGCTCGCGCGTAGTCCCTTCCGCGAACAGATCCGGACGATCTCGGTCGAGGATTTCGAGCCGACGATCCGATCCTGGCTGGTTCATCGGCCGGTGACGGGCCGCCTGCGCAGGCCGATCGCCCTGTTTCGCGATGCCCTGCGAGAGGACATGGCCGACGAAGACGTCAGGCTGCTGGAGCCGGTCTGACCGACCGGCTCACGAGCCGGCGGCGCCCGATGCAGCCGGCATCGGCACCGACAGCCCCCGCCGGGCGAGGTCAGCACTGCCCTCGGCGAGAAGCGCGTTCGAGGCCATCTCGATCCGCTCCTGAACCTGCGGGAGGAACTCGGAGCGGCTGAGCCCATGCGGGATCGCCGGCAGGAATTCGATCGCCGTCGTGCCCGGCATCCGGCGGAATCCGTGCCGTCGCCAATACAGCCCGGTGTTCAGGGCGACCGGCACACAGGGCACGCCGAGAGCCACGTAGAGATGCGACAGGCCCTGCTTGTAGGCTGGCGGCGCGCCGGCGGCGCGGCGGGTGCCCTCGGGGAAGACGATGAGTTGGCGACCCTCGCGGATCGCCTTCGCCGCCGCCTCGTTGAGCTTCACCATCGTGCTTGCGCCCTTGGCGCGGTCGATCGGCACCATGCCCGAGCGACCGAGATACCAGCCGATCAGCGGTATCCACATCAACTCGCGCTTCAGCACGTAGGCGAAGCGATCGAAGGGAATCGTCAGCGCCAGCGTCTCGAGAGTGGATTGGTGCTTGGCCGCGATCAGCAGCGGACCTTCCGGGATGCTGTCGAGCCCGCGGAAATCGACCCGCGTGCCGGCGACGACCCGCAGCAGCCAGATAATGGTCCGGCCCCAGGCCTGTGCGAAGCGGATCGTCGCCTTTTGGGAGATCAGGACGGGCAACCCGACGATCGCGAACAGGGCCGTCACGACGTAGAACAGGGTGTTGAAGGCGAGCGAGCGGACGACGAGCATCGGAACCTGACGGACTGAGAGGCCCGCTTTAGCGCGGGCCGTTATGCATCGCCACCTTCGAGGCCGAGGTGGGCGCTCCCCTGATCAGCGCTTCTTTGCGGATCCCGCGACGTAGTAGCCGATCAGGAAGATCAGAGCGAAGGCCGCGAGCTTCGGCGAGGCGCTAGCGAGGATCCCAAGCAGGAGCAGGACGCCCAGGAGCTTGTAGATCCGTCGCGAGGCACGGCGGAGTGCGCCACGGCTTCCCTCCCCCGTATTGGCCGCTGGGCCGCTCGCAGCCGCACCCTGATTCCAGGCGCCGCCCGGCCCCTCCTGCTGCATCCTCGTCCGCATGCCCGCCGCGACGCCGATGGCGCTGCGGGGCGCGGCCGGCTGAGCTGGCTTCGGGGCAGGTTTCGGCGGCTCGACGAGGATCGGCTCGGGCTTCGGCGGTTCCGGCTCGGCTGGGCTCCACCACCGCGCGAGCGGGGACTCGCCGCGGGCGGACTTGGCGCGGAAGGAGGCCGCCTCCGGCACGGGTTTGGCAGCCTTGCCGTGTCTGGCTGCAAGCCGCCGGACATTGGTGACGAGCGGATCGCCGATGGCCGGCGTCACCATCCGCACGAAGAAGGCGAAACCGAGCGCCGCATCGAACACGTCGCGCGCCTTGCCCCAGTGCCGGCCGTCGGGACCGTTCTGGTCGATCTGGTGGAGCAGCGCGCGGAAGCGGCGAAGGGTCTCGCGGGGCACCGCGACCCGCTCGTTCACCGTGAGCCCCGTGACCTCCTGATGGCGGCCGCGGCGCATGACGCGGGTCTTGTCGGGATGGACAGTGAAACCCTCGGCCGCGACGATCTCGCCCACGTATTTCAGCAGTGCGGAGACCTTGGCGGCGCCCTCCCCTGAGGCCGAGAAGGTCATGTCGTCGGCATAGCGCGTGTAGGTAAAGCCGAGGGAGGCCGCGAGCGCGGCGAGGCGCTTGTCGAGCCGGATGCAGACGAGGTTGGTCAGCATCGGGCTCGTCGGCGCGCCCTGCGGCAGGCGGCGCGGGCCCTTGGCGGCGAAGAGGCGCTCGCCGTCGAGTTCCAGCTCGTCGACATCCGGCTCGGTGCAGAGGAGCGCCAGCACCGTCGCGACCGCCTCCGGAAAGCCGAGGCCGCGCAACTTGCCCTTCACCCGTTTGAAGGTCAGCGAGGGGAAGAAGTCCTTGAGGTCGAGATTGACCACGACCTCGCGGCCAACATGTGCCTGCGCATTGGTGACGATCGAGCGGCCCGGCACGAAGCCATGCGCGGCCTCGTGCACCGCGACCTTGTCGAGGATCGCATCGAGCACCCAGTATTGCGCGCGCTTGAGGCGCGGCATCGGCGCCGAGATGAGGCGCTCGCCGCCGGTCTTCTTCGGGATGGTGAAGCGCTGGTAGTGGCTGATGCGCGAGAGCGCGCGGTCGAAGGCGAGGAAGCGCAGTTCGGAGAGCGGGATGCCCATGGCGTCGGCCAGCGCCTTGGGGCTGGCGAGGGGCGGCAGGCCGGGCTTTAGGGGCTTCGTTGCGGAGTCGGAATGCAGGCCGGCAGAGACGCCCTCGCCGAGATAGAGCACGTCGCTCTTGCGGCGCTCGTGCCAGGCAAGCGCCTTGTCGTGTCGGCCTCTGGCGTTGCGGAGCTTGGTCTCCTTGCGACGGGCCAGCGCCTCCTTCTTGCGGCGCTTGTGCATCTCCTTGAGCGCCGTCTCGGGATCGCTCCAGAGCCGCTCCTTCTTGTGCAGCTCGGAGATCTCGCGGTGGATATCGCCGCGTCGCTTGATCAGTTCGGCTGGGAGATTCGGCTGCGCCTCGTTGCTCGGCCAGAAGCCGAGGCGGATCATCTCCTCGAGGATGACCTCGTCCTTCGAGGATTCACGGATGCGGTCGTAGAGCTGCTGCCGCGTCAGGCTGCCGGGCTGCACGGTCATGGCCGCGCTCCCGCATCGCAGGGAGATGGGAATACGAGGGACGCAGGCCGGGTTGCCTTCGTCTCATCTGAGGACTGGCGCGGTCCACTCGAAGGGACCCCGGCCACCGGTGCGGATTTGGGTTCAAGGAACCCAAACTGTAAATCCGCACCGGTGGCCTGGGGTCCCCCAGTGAAGACCGGGCCAGTGGCGCATTGCAGGGCAGGGTGCAAGGACGGCGAAGCGCCGCCCGGGTTGCAAGGTCCTGTCCAGCCTGCGTCCCTCGTGGGGGAAAAGCTACGGTCGAGTGGGTGGGAAGGCAAGGCTTTCCAACCCTCCACCTCATCCTGAGGTGCGAAGCAGAGCGGAGCCTCGAAGGAGGGCTCCAGGGATCGCGGTGCTTTCTGGAGCCCTCCTTCGAGGCTGCCGCTTCGCGTCCGCACCTCAGGAAGAGGTGGTTGGTGGGAGTTCGCGTGCTCGTTCATGGAGTCGGAAAAGGCCATCACGCCGCCTTCCCCTCGACCTGAGCATGAAACACCCGCCGCAGCGCAAGCATGTGCTCGCAGGGGCCGCGCATCAGCTTGTTGTGGCCGTAGAAGTAGCAATCGCAGCGCGCCTCAACGAGCCGGTCGTCTGCATCCAGAGCGATCATCGGCCGGTGCGTCTTGCCGTCGTCCAACACCTCGCCGCGGACGATGCGGCGGCCGTCGCGCTGGTCGGTGGACGCGATGGTGACGAGGCGTGCCTCAATGAAGCGGTCGGCCTTCTCCTCCTCCTCGGAGGCGAAGCGCAGTGCGCCCATGGCGAGCGGGTCGCGGGCCAGCTCGCGCAGGCGGTAGACGCCCTTGTCGAGGTCGTACATGGCCCGCCCGTTCTGGACATAGAGGCCGAGGGCCCCGGCAACGAGCGTGCGATCGAGGCCCGTTTCGGCACTGAGCGTCTCCACCGTTGCGAAGTGATGCTTTCGGAGTGCGCCGAAGACCCGCTCGGCTGAGGCCTGATCGACCCTGGTGCGCGGCGCCAAGAGATCGAACTGTCCGGCCCGGGACCAGTCGTTCGCAGTCCAGCCCGAGAGGCCGAGGGTGAAGCGCAGGCCGCCGAAATCCACTACCGCGAAGGATGGGAGGCCGGTGCCGAGGAGATGCAGCCGCACGGATTTTGCCAACGGGAGGGCCCGCGCGAGAATGGCGAGGCGGCGGCGGCCCCAGAGCCGGATCTCGGCGCCGCTCGTCCCGCGATAGATCGAGCGCCTGAACGTCAGCCGCTCGCCCCAGGGCTCGATCAGCACGCTCACCGGCTTGTCCGGCTCCAACAGGAAGCGCAGCGAGCGCGGCCCGTGGCGCTCCTTCTTCGCGGCGAGCCGGGTGATGATCGTGTGCATGTCGACCGGGTGCAGGTCGACGACGTGGGCCGGCTGCGCCATGGCGCTCGACACCTGGAGGAAGCCGCGCATCCAGCTGTCGGGCAGCTCGATCTTGTCCTCGCGATAGGTGTTCTCGCCCGTGGTCTGCACCTCGAAGCCGGTCGGATCGATCGACAGGGTGGTGTCGCGGTAGCTGCGGATCTTCTGGAACTCGTCGTAGAGCGCGTGGCTGTAGTCGATGTTCGTGGTGCCGCAGGCCATGTCCTCGATGCGCTCGAAAACGTCGTGGTCGCAGGACAGGCGGCCATAGGTGGATTCGTCGAGGCTGAAACACTCGAAGAAGACCTCGTCCGGATGCACGGTGATGACCGGATCGAGCACGATCCAGGCGTCGCGGTCGGCCTTGTAGAGCCAATTGAAGTAGCGCTGACGGGCATCGTAGAACGGCTTCATCAGGTCGCTGGAGCGCTTGCCGATCTCGCTCATCTCCTGGCGAAGCGCCTCGATCCGCGCCTTGGTGTCGTCGCGGTTGGCGAAGGCCTCGGCGAGAAGCTGCTGCTCGTGCCCCTTCAGCCACTCGAAATAGGCCGTGCGGTCCTTCGGCTTGAAGCGCAGGTCCGACACGACGACGTGGTGGAGCGCCGAGATCGCCTCGCGGAACGGCAGGTGCCGGGCCACGCGGCCGACGAAATAGGTCGGCTCGCGCAGGGTGTCGGGGGCGAAGCCGAGCAGCGTCGAGGCGGCGTCGGACGAAGCGCGGGTCTCGCCGAAATAGCGATGGACGAAGTTCATCAGGCAGCGTGTCCGGTCGGGCGGCTCGCGAGCGGACGGCGCGCGATCGGCAGAGAAGCGGAGGCGGCGAGGCCGGGATGGGCTTGGGCGATGTCGCGCAGGGCCAGCACGGCCTGCGCCCGGTCGCGCTCGGTGCCCGACAGGGTCAGGTCGGAAATGAGCGGCAGGACGGCCTCGGCGCGCGCCGGGTCGCGCAGGGCCTCGACCTTGAGAAAGGCGGCCATCCGGTCCTTGGCGACGCGACCCTTCAGCACCTGCAGCATGATGATGCGGGCGAGCGGAATCAGCTTGGCGAAGGCCTCGTCCGACTGCGCCTGCCCGATCAGCATCTCGGTGACGAGGAGGTGCATCGACTGGGCGGGATGTTCGAGCAGACGCGTGAGCTGCGCCTCGGCATTCTCGGGCCTGAGGCGGCTGCGCAGGAGATGGCGGGCGAAGGCGAGGACCTCCGGCTTCACGCTGTCAGTGACGACGGCGAGCGTGCCCGGCGACCAGACCTCGGGCGGCCAGGACTCGAACTGCCGCCTCGCGAACTCGTAGACTTCGGGCCATTCGGATTCGACGAGCGGCACCGCATCCTCGGCTTGCGCCTGAAAGCGCTGCGGCGCGGCCCCGTAGGCGGCTGTGGCCCATTGACGAGTCGCCAGGTGGGCGTGGTTGCCGAGCCGGGCGATCTGCCGGACGGAGAAATCTTCCGCCTTTCGGCCGGCAAGCAGCTCGGTGCCGAGCAACTGTGCCCCCTTGGCGCGGGCCTGGAGCAGACGCCAGACCATCCCGGCATCAAGTGCAGCGAGCTGTGCAGGCATCGCTTCGCGCAGAAGGGCAACGATGTCGGAGGGATAGTCGTCGTCCGGCGCGGTGGCGAAGAGCGTGTCGATGAGCTCGCGCGCCAGTCTTTCCGCGGTGGCCGGCTCGCGCGCGGCGATGCGGGCGACGAGTGGCCGGGCTGCTTGCCGCAACCGGGTCGAGCCCGAGGTTGCGAAGGCGAGCATCAGCGGCGCATGCCGCGACAGATCCTCGTCGCGCAAGCCGCCAAACAGCGTGAGGGCGGCTTCCTGCACGTCCTCGGAGGGTGACCCGAGCAACTCGCGCCAGGTCCCGTCCGGCAGCGTACCCGGATCGATGCCGCTGAGGCCGAGAAGGTCGATGCCTGCGGCAACCACGGCCGGCGCCCGATGGCTCATCAGCCGCCGCATGTCCGCATCGCCGAGCGGCATGGAACCGCCGGTCCAGAGATGACGGAGGCGGCCGCGCACGGTGCGGATGGTCGCGGCCTCCGACTCGCTTGGTTCTGTCGGCTTCGCCAGCAGCCAAGCGACGATCTGGTCCGTCAGCGGCTTCGAGAGCTCCGAGGCGAGCCGGCGCTCGCGTGCCCAGCCGAGAATCGGCTCGGCGAGGTCGGCATGCGCGGCCGTCAGCACGGCGAAGGCGAGGTCTGGGCTTGCCCAGGGCAAACTGGGCTCGCTGGCGATGCGGTCCGCTGCGAGACGGCGCGCCTCGACCAATTCGGCCCCGATCAGCAAGGCGAGTAATTCTTCGTCCGGGGCTCCGCCTGCGAGGCGCCCGCGCGCCTCCTCGAAGCCGAGTTGCAGCACCTCGGCATGCGCAGACGAGAGAAGCGCAGCGAGCTGGCCGGAGGTGAGCCCGGCGAGGAACCCTGGATTGGCCCTCAGCACGCGTACACCGAGCATGGCCACCGGCCAGATCGGGCTCCGTTCGGCGAACTGCAGGCCGAGATCGGGTCGTGCGTGCCAAAGCTCCGAAAACGCCTCGGGCCTGCTCGCCTCATGGCCTGAGGGCAACTCCATGAAGCTGAGGCTGCTCGGGCGCGCTTTCGCGCGCGGGTCGTTGCGCTGAAGCAGCTGGCTTGCCGTCCAGTTTTTCGCGAGCGGGCCGGAGGCTCTTTGCTCGCGCTCCCACTTGCCGCCTTGCCGCTGGACGAAATGAGTCCAAGTCGCGGGTCGGGCCAAGTCCGTCTCACGCAAGCCCAGTAGATAGGCGGCGGCAAGCTCCGCAAAGCTCGGATCGTTCAGCTCACCGCGTTTGCGCAGGGTGCGCCAGGTACGCCGGCGCAGGTACCGGAGGGTTGCCTCCGACAGGCCGACCGCGGCCTGTGCCCCGCCCGGCATCTCGCTCGGCTCGACGTATCGCCTGAGTTCGGAGACATAGACCTTGCCGCGATAGACGTTCCCGGGTCGGTACATCGGCGTCGCGGTCTCGAAGCGAAGCGCCGTCGCGGCGAAGAGCAGGCCGTCATCCGCCATCTCCGCGTATTTGTAGATCTTGCGAAGTCCGATCAGGTAGGGCGGCCGAGGCGGCAGGCGCCCGATGACGGCGGCGAGAACGACCTGCAACGCCATGTCGCCTTGAGCCCTGTGTGCCAGCGCCACGAGGGCACGCCCGAGGTCCAGGGCTCGTGCCGGGTCGCGCGGAGCGGCGAGCTCGGCGAGGGCGCCGGCCAGGCCGTCCGCATCCCGCGCTTCGGCAGCCCGCTTCAGCGGATTCGCCAGAGGCAGGGCCGCCTCCTCGCGGGCCTCACCCATGAGCCGCGAGACGAGAGCGAAGCGCGCGAGCTCCCCGACGAGCTGGCTGGAGGCCGTCTGCGCGATGATCCGCAGGGCTGGCGCGGCCTCGGCTCCGCCGGCCCGCGCCAGGGCGAAGACCAGCGAGTAGCTCGCATCGCGTCCGGTCTTCCGCGCCAGTTCGAGCAGTCCGGCCGTGGCCGCGCGGATGCGGACCTCGCCGATGCGCCAGAGTAGCCGGTCGAGATCCTTCGCGGGCCAGGGCGAGCGCAGGCAGGCATCCAGCCTCGCGAGCAGCTCGCGCTCGCGCCCGCCCTCCTGCGGCGCACGCGCTTCCGTCTCGCGCTCTGCGGGGATGGTCTCGTCGGTTCGCCGATAGCCCTCGTTGACCTTGGAGACGACGACGCTGTCGAAGATCCTGTCGGCCGACTCACGCGTCGCCGGGCTCGTCGTCTTGGTGCCTTCGCGCAAGGAAGCGCCGCGCCGGCCGTAACGGAAATTGACCAGGTAACGAACGTCGCCGGCGAGCCCGTCATTCTCGACGAGATCGACTTCATAGACCTTGTCGGACGTCCCGCCCTTGAACCAAAGCCTTGCCGAGCGGACGATATGCATCAGGACCTGAGCAGCTCCGAACCGGGGCGCTTCCTATAGCAACGCTGTACGGAAACTGACAAACCGATTGCTGCGGCACGCTCCCGGTCGACCTTTGCATAGGCATAGAACAAGCCTGCATCCTTACGAAATTCGGCCGTTTGATCTGGCGTCGTCTCACCGTGTTGGGCAGAAGGCACCGATGAGACGCCGCGGAGCCTTTCCTGCCAGCCTGATGAGTCCGGCACCGAAATCAGGGTGCGGCCGGTGAGCGGCGCGGAGACCGTCGATCTCCTGCGCCGCGCCGAACGTCTCGAAGAGGACGCAGCGCGGCTGCGCGCCCAGGCGGGCCAAGTAACGAGCGCCCGGAACGCGCCGACGGCAGAGGCGCTTCAACTGGCCGAGGATCGGCTTCGGCGCGCTCAGGAGGCCGGCGGCATCGGCGTGTTCTCGGTCGGGATCGATGATGGTGTCCTCCATCCGACGCCGGAATTCTGCCGCCTCTACGGGCTGCCAGAGCAGGCGAGCCATCCCGCGACGGCATTCGAGAGCCTTGTCGTTCCCGAGGACCGGCATCTGATCTCGACGGCCGAAAACCGCAGGCATGGCGAGCCACCCCGGGACGTCGAGTACCGGATCCGTCGCGCCGATACCGGCGAACTGCGATGGATTGCCCGCAAGGGCGGCATCGAGCGCGACGAGTCCGGCCGTCCAGTTCGCTTCTCGGGCGTGGCCCTTGACGTCACCGAGCAGAGATCGGCCCGAGACGCGCTTCGCGAGAGCGAGGAGCGCTACCGGGTCCTGTTCGAGGCCATCGACGACGGATTCTGCATCATCGAGTTCTTCGACGGGCCTCACGGTCCCTTAAGCGACTATGTCCATGTCGAGGCCAATCACGGCTACGAGCGCCACACCGGCATCGCGAACATCGTCGGCCAAACGCTTCGCGGCTTGGCGCCCGACGAGGCTGACGGATGGCTCGACCTCTATGGCGGCGTACTGCGAAACGGCCAGTCGATCAGGTTCGAGCGATACTTTGCGACTGCGGGGCGTCATATCGAAGTCTCGGCGGCCCGCGTCGAGCCCGCCAGCCGGCGGCAGGTTCTCGTGCTGTTCCGAGACATCACGGCGCGCAAGCACGCCGAGGACGCCCTGCGCGCGAGCGAGCGGGAGGCACGCGAGAATGCGCAGCGCGTGCAGCTCGCCCTCGAAGCCGGCGCAATTGGCGGCACATGGTTCTGGGACATCCCAGCCGATCGCTTCATCGTGGACGAGGCCTTCGCGCATAGTTTCGGGCTCGATCCCGCGGTCAGCCGGGAGGGCCTGAGCCTGTCGCAGATGCTGGAAACCGTTCACCCGGACGATCGGACCCAGCTCGCCGAATCGATCGAGGCCGCGATCACACGCGGGGGTCGCTACGCCCATCAATATCGGACCCGCCGTGCCGACGGAAAATACTACTGGCTGGAAGCGAATGGGCGCGTCGACCAAGCGCCGGATGGCACGCCCCTGAGCTCGCCTGGCGTCGTCATCGACCTGCAGGAGCGGCGTGCCATCGAGGCTGAACGCGACCGTGTCACCGCGATGCTGAGAGCCCTCAACGAGACGCTGGAGCAGCGCGTCGCCGAGCGTACGGCGGAGCTGATGCTGACTGAGGAGGCCCTGCGGCAATCCCAGAAGATGGAGGCTGTCGGCCAGCTCACCGGTGGCTTGGCGCACGACTTCAACAACATGCTGGCCGGCATCGCGGGCTCTCTGGAGCTGATGCAGTCACGCATGCTCCAGGGCCGGGTCTCGGACCTCGATCGCTACATCGCCGCCGCGCAGAGCGCGGCCAAGCGGGCGGCGGCGCTGACCCATCGCCTGCTTGCCTTCTCGCGCCGCCAGACCCTCGACCCAAAGCCCACGGACGTGAACCGGCTGATCGAGGGCATCGTCGAACTCGTGCGCCGCACCGTCGGCCCCTCCGTGGCGGTCGAGGTCGTCGGCGCGGGCGGGCTCTGGCCGACTTTGGTCGATCCGAGCCAGCTCGAGAATGCGTTGCTGAATCTGTGCATCAACGCCCGCGACGCGATGCCGGACGGTGGGCGCATCGTGATCGAGACGGGCAATCGCTGGCTCGATCACCGGGCGGCCAAGGAGCGCGACCTGGAGCCGGGTCAGTACATCTCGCTCTGCGTGTCAGATAACGGCACCGGCATGACATCGGACGTGATCGCAAAGGCGTTCGATCCGTTCTTCACGACGAAGCCCATGGGCGAGGGCACCGGGCTCGGCCTCTCGATGATCTATGGCTTCGTGAAGCAGTCGGGCGGCCAGGTGCGGATCTATTCGGAGCTCGGCGACGGCACGATGATCTGTCTCTACCTGCCCCGTCACCTCGGGGAAGCGGCCGGCCCGGACCTCGTGCCCGATCTCTCGGAGGCGGCGCGCGCCAAGGTCGGCGAAACGGTGCTCGTCGTCGACGACGAGCCGACCGTGCGGATGCTCGTCACCGAAGTCCTGGAAGATCTGGGCTACGCAGCGATCGAGGCGGCTGACGCGGCCTCGGGTCTGAAAGTGCTTCAATCGGACGTGCGCATCGACCTCCTCGTGACCGATGTCGGACTACCCGGCGGGATGAATGGGCGCCAGATGGCGGATGCTGCTCTGAGCAGCCGGCCCGAGCTGAAGGTGCTGTTCATCACCGGCTACGCCGAGAACGCCGCGTTGAACCACGGCCATCTCGCGCACGGCATGCAGGTGATGACCAAACCGTTCGCCCTGGAGGCGCTCGCGACTCGCATCCGTGGGATTATCGAGGGGGACGCCTGACGGCGTTCGATCATGGACGCAAAGTCGTGGCCGAGCGCGGATCGATCCCGCTCCGTCAGGGCCAGACCTTGATCGCAACCGGTCTGCGGACGAGGTCACGGTTCGAGGTGATCTCGCAACCCTTGGTCGCCAGCGTCGCGTAGAACAGCGCGGCCGTGTCGCCGACGTCATCGAAATTGCGGCCCTGCGCGGACGGATCGAGCAGAGAGGGGTAGGCGATCAGGCCGCTCCCTGCCCCGCAGACATCGTCGTAGAGTGTGGCTCCAGCCAGAAGCAGGCGCGGGTCGTCCCAGGCGACGAGGTCGCGCGAGGTCGTCCAGTAGAAGCCCGATTGTGGGAATTGGCCTCCGGCCTTGGCCATGAACACGGCGATGAACACCCCTGTGCCGCGATGGCGCACCACCGAGCCGACAGGAGCCGGGAATGGGGCGATCGGCTTGCAGGTGTCGGTGCGCTTGCCGGTCGTCCGATAGGGGTCCGGGAAGGCAGCCGTGAAACCCGTTCCCGTCCAGGCACGCCAACTCGCGGGGTTTGCCGGCGTCTCCGTGCGGAAGACGCAGACGCCGCTCCCCTGATCGCTGCCTGGCCTGTCCCACCCGGTGGTCGAGGCGAGGAAGTAGCGGTAGCGGCCGTCGGAAAAGATGTTCGAGGGGTTGAAGAAGCCCCGGTGCCTGCCCTGGTCGACCTCCTGGCGAAAGGGTGCGCCGGCCACCACCACGGGCGGCGTGCTGCGTGGGAAGCTCAGGCCACCATCGACCGAGGCCGCGCCGAGCACGGTGTTGTACCAGCACTCCATGTAGACCTTGGAGCGGCAGCGCCCCGGGTGCTCGTTGGCTTGGTATTCGTGATGAAGCAGGGCCGCCACGGCTTTGCCGTCTTCGGTCCAAGTCGCCGTGATCCACGAGCGATCGTCGTAGAGAGCCGGATCGTCCCGCTCGCCGGATTCGAGCACGACCCGGCAATCGATCTTGAGGTGGTCGAGATCCGGGCCTCTCAGCGCCCGGTTGCGGTAGTGCAGCCCGAAAAGGGCCACCGCGCCTGTCGCGTCGCGGAAAGCCCTGGAAGGAGCGTCGGGCACGTCTGCCCCGTCGCATGCATCGCGGGTGGCGACGAAGACCGGCGATGGCGGGCCGACCAGCGTCAGTGCGGAAAGCGGGGGATCGCCTTGGGCCCGCGCGGCACAGGCGAGCATCAGCGACCCGAGGAGGCCGGCGAAGACGCGAAGGATCATCGGGGCAGCCTGGACATCTTCGGCAAAGTCAGTCTTGAACCGTTACAGACAGGTTGCCGTCGCTTCGTCGGGGCACGGCGTCCACAGGTTGAACGGCCCCGCGGGAAACACGATGGCGATCCTGATCCTCGGCCTCGTGCTGTTTCTCGGCACCCATGCCTTTACGATGTTCCGCGGGCCGCGCGCCGAATTGATCGGGCGTGTCGGAGAGAATCGCTACAAGGGCGTCTACACGATCCTGTCGCTCCTCGGCTTCGTATTGATGATCTGGGGGTTCGGCCGCTACCGCGCGGACGGGATGATCCCGGTTTGGGATCCGCCGGTCTGGACGCGTCATCTCGCTGTGCTGCTGACGCTGTTCGCGTTCATTTGCCTCGCTGCGATGGGGCCGAAGCCGAGCCACATCCAGGCAGCTGTGAAGCATCCCATGTTGCTCGCCATCAAGATCTGGGCGACGGCGCACCTCCTCGCCAACGGCGATCTCGGTTCGATTTTGCTCTTCGGCGGGTTCCTGGCCTGGGCGGTCATCGCCCGCATCAGCCTCAAGCGGCGCACGGACGAGCCCGCTCGCAAGCTGCCGAAGCCTGCGCCTTCGGGTTGGCGCCGCGACATCACCGCCGTGCTGGCGGGCATCGTCGTTTGGTTCGTTTTCGCGCGCTTCCTGCATCCGCTCCTAATCGGTGTGGCCGTTTGGCCGGGGCAGGCCTGACGTCTTCCTCCGTCTTTCCCATTCGCCAAAGCCGGGCCGTCGTGCTAGGCGCGCGCCCTTGAGCAGGTTGAGGCGGGTTCGGCCCGATTGGGCGCCCGGAACGGTATGGCCGAGAACAACGAGTTCTTTCGCGAGGTCGAAGAGGACTATCGCCGCGACCAGATCGCCGCGATCTGGAAGCGCTACAGCGCGCTGATCATCGCCGCGGCGGTGCTGCTGACGGCCGGTGTCGGCGGCTGGCGCTACTGGCAGCATGCTCAACTGGTCCGTGCCGAGCAGGCCTCCGAGCAGTTCGACAAGGCGACCAAGGCGGCGACCGCCGGCAACGACGCCGAGGCCGACAAGGCCTTCGCCGAACTGCGCAACGACGGCACGACCGGCTACAAGATCCTCGCCCGGTTCCGCACCGCTGCCGACCTGTCGAAGCGCGATGCCGCCGCCTCGGCCGCCGAGTACGACAAGCTTGCCGCCGATACCTCGCTCGGAGACGGCCTGCGCGATCTCGCCCGCCTGCGTTCCGCGCTGATACGCGTCGATGCCGCCGATCCCACTCCCGCGATGACGAGCCTCCAGGGCCTCGCCACGCCGACCGGCACCTTCCGGCACACCGCCCGCGAGATGCTCGGCCTCGCTGCGCTCAAGAAGGGCGAGTACGAGGCCGCAGGCCGCTGGTTCGACCAGATCGCCGGCGATGCCGAGACCCCGCAGAGCCTCCGTCAGCGGGTCGAGGTCTATGAGGCGCTCGTCTCGGGTGGAACGGTGACGGTCACCGAGGCCAAGCCCGAACTGGCCGCGCCGCCACCAATGACCCGCTAGAAATCCTCGATTGTAGACTGACACCATCATGGACATGCCGACCGTCGCGATTGTCGGCCGCCCGAATGTCGGCAAGTCAACCCTGTTCAACCGTCTGGTTGGCAGGAAGCTCGCCCTCGTCGACGATCGGCCCGGCGTTACCCGCGACCGCCGCGAAGGCGACGTCGCCTTCGGTGGCCTCAAATTCCGCGTGATCGACACCGCCGGCCTCGAAGAGGCCGACGACGACACACTGACTGGCCGCATGCGTCTGCAGACCGAGGCCGCGATCCTCGAATCCGACGTCGTGTTGTTCGTGATCGATGCCCGCGCCGGCGTGCTCCCCGCCGACCGGGGCTTCGCCGAACTGGTGCGCCGTTCGGGTTGCCCGGTGATCCTGATCGCCAACAAGGCCGAGGGCACCAGCGGCCTTTCCGGCGCCTACGATGCATTCTCGCTCGGGCTCGGCGATCCGATCCCCTTCTCGGCCGAGCACGGCGAGGGTGTCGGAGAGCTCCACACGGCCCTGCAGGAAGTGCTCCCGGAGCCGGACGACGAAGACGAGGACGACGACCCCCGCGGCAAGGCCCTGCGCGTTGCCATCGTCGGCCGGCCGAATGCCGGCAAGTCGACGCTGATCAACCGCATGCTCGGCGAGGATCGTCTGCTCGTTGGCCCCGAGGCAGGCATCACGCGCGACTCGATCTCTCTCGACTGGGAATGGCGCGGCAAGCGGATCAAGCTGCACGACACGGCCGGGATGCGCCGCCGCGCACGGATCGATGACAAGCTGGAAAAGCTCGCGGTCTCTGACGGCCTGCGCGCCGTCCGCTTTGCCGAGGTCGTCGTCGTGCTGCTCGATGCCACGATCCCCTTCGAGAAGCAGGACCTCACCATCATCGACCTCGTCGAGAGCGAGGGCCGTGCCGTGGTGATCGGTCTCAACAAATGGGATCTGGTTGCCGACCAGCCAGGCCTGCTGAAGACGCTCCGGGAAGACTGCACGCGACTGCTGCCGCAGGTGCGCGGCGTCGGGGTGGTACCGCTCTCGGGACTGGCCGGAGAAGGCATCGACAAGCTGTTGCAGGCCATCATGGCCGCGTCCGAAGTCTGGAGCCGCCGCGTCTCGACATCGCGGATCAACGACTGGCTCAACGACGCGACCTCCCGGAACCCGCCGCCGGCCGTCTCGGGCCGTCGCATCAAGATCCGTTACGCGACGCAGGTGAAAAGCCGGCCGCCGCATTTCGCGTTGTTCGGCAACCAACTCGACGCGCTGCCGAAATCGTACACGCGCTACCTGGTCAACTCGCTGCGCGAGAGCTTCGATCTGCCCGGCACGCCGATCCGGCTGTCGCTCCGGACGACGCGCAACCCCTTCGACAAGGGCTGATCCGCCTCACGCGTCGCCGCGCGTCGTCTTGGCGAGCCAGTCCACCACTGAATCCATGGCGTGGCGATTGCTGGTCTCGCCGTCCTTCGCCTTTTCGAACAGCGCGATCTGCCGGTCCGCGCTGGTTCCCTCGCGGACGATGCGGTGGGCGTGCTCGACCTCGGCGCGACAGCCGAGGGATTCGACGTCCTCAGCTATCAGCGAGAGCACCGTGTCGAGATAGTCCGGGAAGGGATAGGCCTGCTCGGAGGCCTCGTCGATCAACTCGGCCTCCACGCCGTTGCGCTGGGCGCGCCATAGATTCTCCTGTGCCAGTGCCCGCGAGACGCCGCCGAGATGGGCATTGAGGTCTGGCCGCCGCTCCACGAGGCGCACGAGGCAGCGATAGATCGCGGCGATGGAGAGCGCGTCGTCGAGCCGAGTGCAGCTATCGGCGATGCGCAACTCCAGCGTCGGGAACTTCATCGACGGGCGAAGGGAGTACCAAAGAAAACTGGCATCCTGGATCGAGCCGGCATTGATCATGATGCGCACGTAGCGCGCGTAGTCTTCCTCCGTGGTGATCAACTCGGGTAGGCCGGTGCGGGGCAGCTCACCGAAGGCGCTGAGGCGGTAGGCCGAGAGGCCGGTCGGCTTGCCCTGCCAGAAGGGCGAGGAGGCCGAGAGGGCGAAGAGCAGGGGCTGGAACGGCAGCAGCCGGGTCATCAGCCCGACGCGGTTGTCCGGCTCCTTGACCTCGACATGAACGTGCATGCCGCAGATCAGGCTGCGGCGCCCAGCGAGCCCGACATCGCGCAGGATGCCGCGATAGCGGTCGCCCTTGGTGGGGAGTTGCTTGGCCCAATCCGCCACGGGATGGGTGCCGGCGGCGAAGACCACGAGCCCATGCTCGCGGCCGATATCGCCGAGCTGGCAGCGCTGCCGATGCAGCACCTCGCGCGCCTTCGCGAATTCCGTGGAGGGCGGCGTGCAGACCTCGACCTGGCATTGGAGCAACTCGCGCCCGATCTCGGGCAGCCGCTCGCCAGCCTCGACATGGAACGGCTTCACCGAGCGCCGCGGCGTACCGCGGGTCTCCGCATCGGCTAGAAAATACTCTTCCTCGATGCCGAACTGGTAGCCGTGACCGGCCATTCCGCGCCCTCCCCTGGCGCCCGGCTCGAACAGACCGGGCTCGGAGAACGTGTAGCGGGGCCGTTCGGTTCAGGTTGGCTGGATGCGCAACGCACCGCCTACCAGCCAGGCGGGATCGAACCAGCGGTCGGCCTCGCCGTCATAGGGCAGACGGGTGATGTCCCATTGCTGGATGTACTTGGCATAGACGTTCCAGACCGCGATGCCGCCGCCGACATAGATGCGCCGGCCCGGATAGCGCGCGAGCACCTCCTCGGGGTCCTCGTGCGAGCGGATCACATCGATGGTGCGGTCCTTGAAGGCGAATTCGGGAACCGAGGCGATCGTCTTGGGGCCGGCGATCAGGACGTGGCCCATGGTGATCGCGAAGAAGCGCGTCACGTCCTCGACGAAGACGGGATCGGTGTTGCCCTCCCAGGGGAGATGACCGTTGAGCCCGAGCTGCCCGCTCTGGCCAATGGCGCACATGCTGCGGACGTCGATCATGCCAGGGCCTCCGGCGGACCGAAGGCGAGCAGCTGACCGGTCGGAAAATCGAAGATCTTTCCGCTCTCGGTCCAAGCTGGGGAGGCCAGCCGCACGAAGCTCGGAGCGAGGTCCTCCGGTGTCTTCAGCGTCTCCGGGTCCTCGCCCGGCATGGCCGAGCGGCGCATGGCGGTGCGCAGCGGGCCGGGGCTGAGCAGCATGGCGCGGATGGGCGTGGTCGCGCTCTCGGCGGCGTAGGTGCGCACCATGGCGTCGAGCGCGGCTTTCGAGATCGAGTATGGCCCCCAATAGGCCCGGCACTTCGAGGCCGCACCGGAGGTCACGAAGATCGCGCGGCCGGCATCGGAGCGGCGCAGCAGCGGATCGAGGGAGCGGATCAGCCGCCAGTTCGCGGTGACGTTGATGTCGATCGTCTGCTGCCAGACCTTGGGCGTCAGGTGCCCGAGCGGCATCAGCGCTCCGAGAATGCCGGCATTGCCGACGAGGATGTCGAGCCGGCCCCAGCGCTCGTCGATCGCCGCGCCCAGCCGATCGATCGCGTCGTAGTCGGTGAGGTTCAAGGGAACGAGTGTGGCGGTCGAGCCGGCGGACTGGATCGCGTCGTCGAGCTCTTCGAGGGCGCCCTGCGTGCGCGCCACGGCGATCACATGCGCGCCGGCCTCGGCCAGCGCCAAAGCAGCGGCACGGCCAATGCCGCGCGAGGCACCGGTGACGACGGCGATCCGGCCGTCGAGCGGTTTCGCTTCATTCCCAGCCATCGCGGGATCAGTCGGCTTCGGCGAGCAGGGCGAGGCGGCGCTCACCGGCGATCTTCAGGTCGGTCAAACCCGTCGGGTAGTCGCCCGTAAAGCAGTGATCGGTGAATTGCGGGCAGGCCTCGTTGCGACTCTCCTCGCCCATGGCGCGGTAGAGGCCGGGGATCGAGAGGAAGGCCAGCGAATCCGCGCCGATATAGTCGCGCATGCCCTCGAGGTCGTAGGTCGCCGCGAGCAGCTTCTCACGCTCCGGCGTGTCGATCCCGTAGAAATCGGGATGCGTGATCGGCGGCGAGGCGATCCGGAAATGCACTTCCTTGGCGCCGGCCTCGCGCATCATGCGCACGATCTTGATGGAGGTGGTGCCGCGCACGAGGCTGTCGTCGACGAGCACGATGCGCTTGCCCTCAACCGCGGCGCGGTTGGCCGAGTGCTTCATGCGCACCCCGAGCTCGCGCACGGTCTGGGTCGGCTGGATGAAGGTGCGCCCGACATAGTGGTTGCGGATGATGCCCATTTCGAAGGGCAGCCCGGTCTCCTGGGCGTAGCCCAGGGCGGCGGGCACGCCGGAATCCGGCACGGGAATGACGATGTCGGCCTCGGCCGGCGCCTCGCGGGCGAGTTCCTTGCCGATATTCTTGCGGATCGCGTAGACGCTCTTGCCGTTCACCACCGAGTCCGGCCGGGCGAAGTAGATGTATTCGAAGATGCAGGGCCGCATCGGCTGCCGCTCAGCGAAGCGCATCGACTCGATGCCCTCCTCCGAAATCACCACGACCTCTCCGTTCTCGATGTCGCGCACGAAGCGGGCGCCGATGATGTCCAGCGCGCAGGTTTCCGAGGCGAGGATGTAGCGGCCGTCGAGTTCGCCCAGCACCAGCGGGCGGATTCCGAGCGGATCGCGCGCACCGATCAGCTTCTTGTTGGTCAGCGCCACGATGGCGTAGGCGCCCTCGATCCGCTGCAGGGCATCCACGAAGCGCTCGATGATGCGAGGTTTCCGGCTGCGTGCGGCGAGGTGCAGGATCACCTCGGTATCCGAGGTCGACTGCGTGATGGCGCCTTCGCTGACCAGCTCGCGGCGGATCGAGAGGGCGTTGGTCAAATTGCCGTTATGGGCCACCGCGAGCCCACCACTGGCCAGCTCCGCGAAGAGCGGCTGGACATTGCGGAGCACGGTCCCGCCCGTCGTCGAATAGCGGGTGTGGCCGATGGCGGCGCGGCCGCGCAGGCGCTCGATGGTGGCACGATCGGAGAAGTTGTCGCCGACGAGGCCCTGGCGGCGCTCGGAATGGAACACCAGCCCGTCGAAGGAGACGATGCCGGCCGCTTCCTGGCCGCGATGCTGCAGGGCGTGCAGGCCGAGGGCGACCACCGCCGAGGCATTCTCGTGGCCGTATATGCCGAAGACGCCGCACTCCTCGCGCAGCGTATCGCCATACTCGCCCAGCGGATCGCGATCGCTCTCCACGTCAGGGACGCTCACGCCGAGCTCAGGCATGCCGATACCGAATCCTCGTTGCCGGAACCGGGCTCCGGACGCTCTTGGAAAACCGCTACTTAGTCGGCCTTGCCGCCGTAACCAAGAACGGTTCCACGCAGATCAGCGTCCCGATGCCGGCGTGGCCGGCTGTGCATCGCTGCGCTTCTGGCCACCGACATCGGTTTCAGCCGGCGGCTCAACCGGCTCGCCGGTGCCGTCGCCCTTCGGCTTGCGCAGATTCTTCAGGAATCCCTCGGGGTTTGCCGGAAGCTGAGCGACTAGGGCATCTCCGGATTTCTCGAGATACGGCTTGCTCTTCGCCTGCGCAGCCCATTCCGGCATCTTACCCTGGACGAGCCAGGCCAGGAACACCCAGCCGATCACGCAGATCAAGAAGCCGCGCGCAGCGCCGAAGATGAAGCCGAGGGAGCGGTCGACCGCGCCGATGCGCGAATCGAGCACGATGTCGGAGATCTTCACGGTGATGATCGACACCACGATCAGAGTCCCGAGGAAGATCGCGGCGATCGAGGCAACGAGCGCGACGGTGTCGCTGGAGACGTGCTGCTTTACCGTAGGCAGCAACATCGGGTGCAGCGTCCAGGCGACCGCGGCGGCCACCACCCAGGCCACGATGGCGAGCACCTCGCGGGTGACGCCGCGAACGGCGGCCAGAAGTGCGGAGATCATCACGATGCCGAGCACCACGAGATCGAGGATCGAAAACGGCATCGCTGTCGGCAATCGTGGGGGCTGAGGAAGGCACGACGACATCGGCCAAACCGGTTCCCCCAGAACCGCAGGCCGTCGTCTCTTGGTTACCGAATATACCCCGCCGAACCTCGGCCGTCACCCGCCGCAGGGCCGAAACACGGTTCGTAATGGCCGACCGACCGTGCGACGCGGCACGTCATCGCCAAAAAAAAGACGCCGCCCCGTATGGAGCGGCGTCTTTTCCGAAGAGTGTTTGGGGCGTCTCGCGTGCGGGGAGACGCCGAAGCACTCAGATCAAGCCGGCGACGCCTTACTTGATCTTGGTCTCCTTGAACTCGACGTGCTTGCGAGCGACCGGGTCATACTTGCGCATGGTCAGCTTCTCGGTCTGGGTGCGCGAGTTCTTCTTGGTCACGTAGAAGTAACCGGTGTCGGCGGTGGAGATCAGCTTGATCTTGACGGTGACGGCCTTGGCCATGGCGCGGCGCTCCTGAAGCGGTGTGACGGGGCATTCCGCTCGGGCGAAACGCAAAAGGCCGGGCGAAACCCCGGCCGAATTCGGCGCGGTCAATGCCCGATCGGGCCACGTCCGTCAAGGCTCACGGCGCTACACTGGCCACCTACTCGACCGATGGCGTCGACCGACTTGCACATTATTGTAATTCGCGTTCTGTCGTCGTGACGCTTGCCGATCTGCTCACGCGAGAGAGGGGCTGCATGTCCTCGTCCGACCGCTCGCTTTCGATCACCCCCGAACTCACGCCGATGATCCCGCGCTACAGCGCGACGGCGCAGGTCCTGCACTGGCTAACCTCAGCCCTGGTCGTCGCAGTGCTGCCGCTGGCCTGGGTTGCCGCGAGCCTCGCGCGGGAGGAGCCGGCCAAGCCGGTGCTCTTCACCTTCCATAAGTCGGTCGGCCTGACGATCCTTGCTTTGGTGGTGGTCCGGATCCTGTGGCGGATCGTCAATCCACCGCCGCCGGAGGTCACGGAACCGCATGGCCTCGCGCTCATCGCGAAGGCGAGCCATTGGCTGCTCTATGCGGTCTTCCTGATCATGCCGGTCACCGGCTTCCTGCTCAGCGCCTTTAACGGCAACGCGACCCAGTTCTTCTACCTATTCCCGATCCCGGGGTTCGAGAAGAACAAGGAGCTTCACGAGGCCTTCGAGACGGCTCATCTCGTCGGACAGTGGGCGGTCTACCTCCTGGTCGGACTCCACATAGTGGCGACGGCCTGGCACGTTGCGATCCGCCGGGATTACGTGCTCGACCGGATGCTGCCCCGGCAGAATCCCGATCGGCTGCTGAAGCCTCACCCCCGTGGCGGATAGGTGTGCTCGATAGCCGGGAAGCGGCCTTCGCGGACCTCGTCGGCGTAGCCTTTGACGGCCTCTTCGATATGGGCGCGCAGCGAGCCGTAGCTCTTCACGAACTTCGGTGCGCGGTCTGACAGACCGAGCATGTCCTCAAGCACGAGGATCTGGCCGTCGCATTCCACGGTGGCGCCGATTCCGATGGTGAGCGCCGTAACATCCGTTGACCGACAGATCGCGCGCGCCACCGGTTCGACGATGCCCTCCATCACGATGGCGAAGGCGCCTGCCCGGCTAATCGCCACGGCATCTGCCATCAAGGCCTTCTCGCTTTCGGCCGAATGGCCCTGCACCCGAAACCCACCCATCGTGTTCACCGATTGCGGGGTGAGGCCAATATGGCCCATCACCGGCACGCCACGCTCGACGAGGAAGCCCACGGTCTCGGCGAACTTTGCGCCGCCCTCCATCTTGATGGCGCCAGCACCGGTCTCTTTGAGCACGCGGGAAGCCGTGAGAAAGGCCTGCTCCTTACTCGCCTCGTAGGAGCCGAAGGGCAGGTCGACGACGACCAGCGCCCGGGTGGTTCCGCGCATCACCGCCTGGGCCTGCACGATCATCATCTCCACCGTGACTGGCAGGGTCGACTCCATGCCGTGCATCACCATGCCGAGAGAATCGCCGACGAGGATGAAGTCGCAATAGGCGTCGAGGATGCTCGCCGTGTGAGCATGGTAGGCGGTGAGCGAGATGATCTTGCGCCCTTCGGCCTTGCATCGCGCGAGATCGACGGCTCGGAGGCGCCGTGACTGGACGACCTGCGACATGTTTTCTTGCCTCGATCCGTTGGCCCTGCGGCGACGCGTGCCCGCGCTGCAAAGGGCAGCAGCATACACGCACATTCGCGGCATAGCGCGCGCCGCGTGTTCGATCCAATCAGGACTATCGTTGAGGAGAGAAGCAGCCCGGAGAGGTCTGCATCACATGCGTGGTACGGTAACCCGTCCCGCTTGCCCTTGTTCGGGCGTTTCCTCCCTGGACTTCGAGCCGTCTCCGGGCGTGCCTTTTTTCCGCCACATCCCGACGGGTGTCAACAGCCGTATTCGCCTCGATGCAATTGAATTCGCTGAATTTTTGGGCGCGGCTCAGCATCTGCCTCAAGGCTAGGCGGATACCCGCGAGGATTGCAACTAGAGGGTCTTTTCAAGGAAGGATTCGATCCACTCCGGTTGTGTCTCCCCAACCGAACGACCGACTTCGTCCTTGCCCTTGAAGGCGATCAGGGTGCTTTGGCTGCGCGCGTTGAAGCGGCGGACCAATGCCTTCTGCGTGTCGAAGTCGATCTCGAAGATCGCGAGGTCGGAGAAGCGTGGGCCCGTGCCGAGTTTCAGCAAAATAGGCTTTTGAACTTTGCAGATCGGGCACCACGGGGCTGAGATCGTCACCAGAACCGGTCTGCCGGCCTTCTGAGCTGCATCGAAGGCGGCTTCGTCGAAGGGTGCCGGCGCCGCCGCGAAAGCCGCCGAGCCGCCAAGGATCAAGGCCGAGGCGGCGAGAAGGCTACGGCGCGTGACCATCGATCCAGTCCCTTCTTACGTATCAGTGCTGTGGCGCGACCGGCGGAGGAGCCTTCTCCTTGGTGGACGCCGTCCAGGCCTTGTCCGCTTCGACAACGCTCGTGTCATGGGTGTCCTGCCAGCCTTCGACGCCGAGCGGCCACCAGTAAATGCGGCTGTAACCGGCGCCAATTAGCCGCTTGCCCGCATTCCAGCTCCCCCAGCATTCCGGCCGGCAGAAGGTGACGATTGGCTTCGACTTGTCGCCGCCGGTCAACTCCTCGATGCGTTTGAAGAAGGCTGCCTGTTGCTCGGGCGTGAGAGGCACGACCCCGGCTCCTGGCAACCAAACCGCGCCGGGGATCGAGCGGTGGGAGGGCAACCAGAGCGTGCCCGGCGGCAGGCCTTCCGGCTTGCGATCGGCGAGCACGACGTCGAGCAGGAGCGGCTTGTCGTTCGCGATGAGCTTGTCGAGGCCAGCGAGGTTCACCACCGTCGCGCCCTTGAGCGTCTCCGGTGTGTATCCATGCTGCGGCCCGTCGTAGAGGTCTTGCGGCTCCGGTACGTTCACCGGAGAGTCCGCCGGAGCGGCCGCCACGAGCAGCCCTGCAAGAGTTGCAAGCACGGTCACTCCGACGGCACGCCTCAAGTCGGTGCGAGCCATCGTCCGCTCAGTTGCTCGGTGACGGAGCCTGGAAGGTGTGCTCCCACTTGCCGTCCTGGTTGTCGGAGGCGACGACCTTGATCGGTCCCTTACCCTCCGGCTTGAAGCCGAAGTTGATCACGGGGTTCGACGAGATCGATATGTCGCCGTCCATGTGGAAGATCAGCTTGTCGCCGTAGGACACGTCGAGCTTCTGGATGAACCGTGCCGGCGTGTAGTCGCGTGACACCTGATTCATCTGCATCCCCGAAAAGTTCGGATGGCGGATCATCAGAGTCGCCTCGGCCGGCTTGCCGGCGCCCATTTCGCCGAACTTCATCCGCATCTCGCCCATGCCCTTCATGGCCTCCTCGTCGCTCATGCCCATCGGGGCCGAGCAACCACCGGAAGCCTTCACGAAGCTCACGGACTCGTAGAACTTCCCGTCCGTCGTCTCGGTGACGGCGTGGACGTTGGTATAGTTGTTGACACGCACCCGCAGCTTGACCTCGCCCGGATCGGCAGCTGGACCAAAGGTGAAGTGAGCGGCGTAAGGCGTCGGGTTGTCGTCGATGACGAGCGACAGGCTCTTCACCTTGTCTTTCTGCGGCATGGTTAAAGTGATCGGAACCAACGCTGCATCGTCCGCGCGCTTGGGCGCGTCGATCTTCACCATCGCATCGCTCGGCTCGATGGTCTTGCCCGCGAAGAGCTCCTTCTTGAGATCGTTCCAGCGCTCCGCGCGCTCCTGATCGGTATCTGAAGCACCGGCGGCATAAGCCATTTCGGTAGTCAGCGCCGACGCCGAGAGCGAAAGGCCGAGGGCTACGATCAAGGCTTTCATGGCTTCCTCCTGATTGTTAACGGATTTAGCGCGCTTGCCGATCCGTGGATACGTGTTCGCTGCGCGGGGGATCACTCCCACTCCAGCTCCTTGTAGGCCTGGGTGACGTTTCGCGGATTGTAGGCGTCGAACAGGACCCACTTGTCTCGCTCATCCTGCGCAACGGTCTTCGTCGCTTTCTCGATGGAGACACTCGACGCGACTGCCTTGCGCGTCTGATCGCGCAGAGCGGTGAGGTAGCGGGTGATGTTGGCGAGTGCCGGTTCGAGATCGACGGTGGTCGGACCATGGCCGGGCACAGCGCGCTTTGCGCCGAACGTCTTCAGCCGGTCGATCTCCTTGAGCCAGCCGAGAAGGCTGCCGTCGAGCGAGGGGATGCGATGGACGAACAAGAGATCGGCCGGAAACAACAGGCCGCTCTCGGAGTCCAGCATCGAGAGATCGCAGTTGGTATGTGCCGTTCCGTGTGCGGTGAAGCTGAGTTTCCGTCCGCCGAGGTCGATTTCCGCGGCATCCCTCACTTCCATCGTCGGATAGACCACGCTGCCCGCCTTCTCGGCGCCGAGAATGTCTTCGAGCCGCTTACGGTAGAAGTCGCCGCGGGACTCGAGTGCCTCGCGTAAGGCGTGGTGACCGATGAAGATCGGCTTGTCTTCGCTGAAGGCCGAGGCACCAAAGCAGTGGTCCGGATGGACGTGGGTCAGCACGACGTGGCTGATCGGCTTCTCGGTGCGTTTCCGGATTTCGCTGCGGAGCCAGGCACCATCAGCGCGACTGCCCCCCGATTCCGTGACAAGCACCGAGTCGCGGCCGACGATGAAGCCGATATTGGCAATGGCGTCCGCATTGTCGGCGCTCGCTTCGCCGTCAATGCCGCGGCGAACGAATATGCCCGGCCCAACTTCGTCGAACCTGAACGCTTCGGCCGAGCGCCCGAGGGTCGGAAGGCAGCAGAGGCAGAGGCCACCGAATACGGCCTCGCGGCGGCTGGCGCGCCAACTCATCGCGTGACCTTCTCGGTTATCGCGACGCAGAGAGTCGATCCGCCTGGCGCGGGAACGCTCATTCGCAATTTCCTCCATCTTGTCTTTCTACCATTTAGTAGGTAGTCAGAGATTAGGTCAAGATCCGCGACAAACATTCGGGTATGATCGGCAATGGCCGTGATCCCGTTAGGCACAGACGACGGGCGATGAGGGACACACGCAGCGAATTGCTGATGCAGGCCGAGGTGCTCGTAAGGGGCCGCGGGTATTCTGGCTTCAGCTATGCCGACCTCGCGGAAGCTGTCGGCATCCGCAAGGCAAGCATTCACCACCATTTCCGCACGAAGGAGGATCTCGCGATCGCTCTCGTGGCGGCCTATGACGCGCGCTACGACGACGCGCTCGCGGCGATTCTCGAGCAGACCTCTGATGGAGCCGCCCGGATCGAAGCTTATGGCCGGCTCTATCTCTCCGGTGTCGAGCAGGGCCTGGGTTGTCTCTGCGCCGCCCTCGCCGTGGAACTCGTCACGCTCCCGGAGGCCTTGCGCCGGGACATTGCCCGTTTCTTCGACAAGCACATTGCCTGGCTGGAGCGCATCCTGGCTGACGGTGTTTCAGACGGAAGTATCCGGGCGAGCGTCGAGCCTGCCGATTCCGCCCGCATGGTGGTGGCGACGCTGGAGGGCGCGTTGCTGCTGGAGCGCCTGCTTGCAGGCGCGGAAGGTTTTTCGAGCAGTTTGAGGGCGCTTGCGGGTAGTCTCAGACCAACCGCTTCACAGGAAG
The DNA here is from genome assembly GCF_021352225.1 of Methylobacterium sp. C25. Classification (GTDB taxonomy): domain Bacteria; phylum Pseudomonadota; class Alphaproteobacteria; order Rhizobiales; family Beijerinckiaceae; genus Methylobacterium. The sequence continues at coordinate 350,035 of NZ_JAAUVI010000002.1, forward strand.
GGTGCTAGATCCTTCTCCGGACGCGGCGCTGCGACGTCCATTCTGTTCCACCAACCGCCGCCGAGCGCCTGGAATAGCGCCACGGTGTCCGCGTACTGATTGGCGCGGGCGCCAGCCGATGTGACGAGGGCCGACAGGTAGGCCTGCTGGCCGATCAGCAACTGCGCGCTGTTGATGGCGCCTGCTTCGAACTGCTTGCGGATCAATCCGACGCTCTCGCTCGTCGCCTTCTCGGCGGCTGTCGCCGCCGCGACCGCATCTGCGTCCGATTGCAAGGCACGCAAGGTGTCGGCGACGTTCTGGAAGGCAGTGATGACGGTCTGACGGTACTGGGCCTGGGCGACCGTCAGCGCCTCCTCAGACGCGCGTTGGCGGCGGTAGAGCGTGCCGGCATCGAAGATCGGCTGCGCGACGGTACCGATGATCGAATAGAAGCCTGCCGCGGAGGTCGCGAGTTTGGCGATTTGCAACGCGCTCGACCCGCCATTGGCGCTGATCGTGAATTGGGGCAGGCGGTTGGCGACGGCGACGCCGATGCCGGCGCTCGCCTGCTGCACCAGCGCCTCCGCGGCTTTGACGTCCGGCCTCTGCTGCACGAGCCGGGAGGGCAGACTCACGGGTATCTTGGTGGGCAGGCGCAGGCTGCCGAGCGTGAACGTCTCGCTGACCTCCTCGCTCGGCAGGCGCCCGACCAGCGCGGTCAGCAGGTTGCGCTGCTGCGCGAGCTGCTTTTGCAGCGGCGGAAGCAGTTGTTGCGAGACCGAGAGCTGAGCCTGCTGCTGGATGACGTCGGCGCTGGCGATCTGCCCGAGCGAGAGCTGCTTGTTGTAGAGGTTGAGCACCTCGACCTGCGCCGCGATGACCTTCTTCGTCGCGTCAATCTGTGCGCGAAGCGAGGCTTCCTGGATCGCGGCGAGGACCACGTTCGAGGTCAGGGTAAGATAGGCTGCTTCGAGCTGGAACCGCTGGTTCTCGGCCGTCGCCTCAAGCCCCTCGATCTGGCGCCGGTTGCCGCCGAACACGTCCGGGGTGAACGCGACCTGCACCTGTGGCGTGAATAGGCTGTAGGTCAGTTTGGTCGGATCGTTGAGCGGACTCTGCAGCTGTCCGCCGGACGCCTTGTTGTAGGAGCCCTGCCCGTTGAAGCCGACCGTGGGGAACAGGGTGCCTTTCTGAGCCTCGACGTTCTCGCGCGCCATGCGCAGCGAGGCCTGGGCTGCGTCGAGCGACGGATTGTTGGCCAGTGCCTCCTCGACGAGGTGGTTGAGAGCCTTGGAGCGGAACAGCGTCCACCACTGGCCGGGAATGTCGGCGCCCTTGACGAAATCCTGATCCGCTGAGCCGCCCTGGGCGGTCTTCATGCCGCTCGCGGCGTGCGGATCCTTGAGTGCTCCACGGGTGTAGCCGGAGACGGCTGGATCGGCCGGCGCCATGTAGTCGGGGCCGACGGCGCAGGCGGACAGCCCCGAGGCCAACGCCAGAACGGCGACGGTCGAGCGCAGGCGTTCCGATCTCCGCGTGGCTCCCAGCATGCCCCCGTCCAGCGATACGCACTGCAGCGCTGCACTGCACAGGCGCCCGCGGAGAGCCCAAGTCAACGCGAAGCTTCGGTTGCGTGCGAGCCTTTCCGGCGCCTGTTGCGGGGGCAGCACGGGTTGCACCGTGTCAGGCTGCGGTTGCCTGTCCATGGACGCCCCGCGCCTCGGAGACCCGCTGCGGACGGCGGCGCGAGAACAGGGAGATCAGGACTGGAACGACGACGAGAATGAGGTTCGGCGCCAGCGTGATTCCGCCGACGACCACTAGGGCGAGCGGCTTCTGTACCTGCGAGCCGATGCCCGTCGACACCGCCGCCGGCAGGAGGCCGACGCAGGCGGCGACGCAGGTCATCATCACCGGCCTCATGCGGATGTTGGCGGCGTTCCAGACCGCGTCCTTGCGGCTCTGCCCCTCGTCAATGAGCTGGTTGTAGTAGGCGAGCAGGATCACGCCTTCCATCGTCGAGATGCCGAACAGCGCGATGAAGCCGATCGCCGCCGAGATCGAGAACGGCGTCCCCGTCAGGACCAGCGCGAAGATGCCGCCGATCATCGCCATCGGAATTACGCTGAGCGTCAGCGCCATGTCCACCACGGAGGAGAAGTTCACGTAGAGGAGCAGCGCGATCAGCGCGAGGGTGATCGGCACCACCACCGTAAGACGCGCCACGGCGTCCTGCAGATTGGTGAACTGGCCTACCCATTCGAGGTGATAGCCAGCCGGCAGCTGCACCTCGTCCGCCACACGCTTCTGCGCCTCGATCACAGCGCCGCCGAGATCGCGGCCGCGCACCGAGAATTTGACCGGGATGTAGCGTTCCTGATCCTCGCGGTAGATGAAGGCCGCGCCCGAGACGAGGTCGACGGTGGCAATTTCCGAGAGCGGCACTTGCACGACGCTGTCGCCCTGCTGCGCGCCGATCGTGATGTTGCGGATCGTCTCCAGCGAGCGACGGTACTCTGGAGCCAAACGGACGCGCATCGGGAAGTGCCGGTCCGAGCCGTATTCGTAGAGATCGCCTGCCGCCTGACCGCCGATGGCGGCCTGGACCGTGGTGTTGACGTCGCCTGGCGACAGGCCGAACCGCGCCGCCTTGCGGCGGTCGACGTCGATCCGCACCGTTGGCTGGCCGAGCGAGGTGAAGACCGCGAGATCCTCGATGCCCGGGACCGTGGCGAGCACCGCCTTGATCTTGTTGGCCGTGGCCGTGATCTGCTCGAGATCGCTGCCGTAGATCTTGACCGAGTTCTCGCCTTTCACGCCCGAGGCCGCCTCTTGGACGTTGTCCTCAATGTACTGCGAGAAGTTGAACTCTATACCAGGGAAGTCCGCCGCGAATTTCGCCTGCAGATCGGCGATGATCTCTTCCTTGGTCAGCCCCTTGCGCCACTCGTCGATGGGCTTGAGTGGCGCCAGAATCTCGACGTTGAAGAAGCCGGTCGCATCGGTGCCGTCGCTCGGCCGGCCCTGGTGCGAGAGCACGGTGACGACTTCCGGGACCTCCCGGACGATGCCGCGGATTTTCTCGACATAGGCGTTTCCGGCCTCGAGCGAGATCGAGCCCGGCATGGTGCCGCGGATGTAGAGGTTGCCCTCCTCCAGTTTCGGCAGGAATTCCAGGCCGAGTGTCTTGCCCGCGATACCGGCGGCGGCGAGGACGGCGATCGTGATGCCGAGCGCCAACAACTTATGATTCAGGGCCATGCGCAGCACGATCACGTGGCCGAAGCGCATTGCCCGCACGATCAGAGTGTCACGCTCTTCGACGTGGTTGGGCAGGATCAGCGCCGAGAGCGCCGGCGACACCGTGAAGGTCGCGAGCAGGCCGCCGACCAGCGCATAGGCGTAGGTCTTGGCCATCGGCCCGAAGATGTGGCCCTCGACACCGGTCAGCGTGAAGAGCGGCAGGAAGCCGACGATGATGATCGTGGCCGAGAAGAAGATCGCCCGGTTCACCTCCGAGCCGGCGATGGCGATGATGCCGAGCCGCCCGGTAAGGCCGCCGGGTGGCTTCTGACCTTCACTGTGTTCTGGTTCGGCCACGTGTCGAAACACGTTCTCGACCATGATCACGGTGGCATCGACGATCAGGCCGAAATCGATGGCGCCGAGCGACAGCAGGTTCGCGGAATCGCCGCGGATCACCAGGATCGCAATGGCGAAGCCAAGCGCGAATGGGATCGTCGCGGCCACGATGATCGCGCTGCGCAGCGAGCCGAGGAACAGCCACTGAACCACGAAGACCAGCACCACGCCGAAGACGAGGTTGTGCATCACGGTGTGGGTGGTGGTCTCGATCAGGCCACTGCGGTCGTAGATCCGCTCGATCTTTACGCCCGGTGGCAGGATGGTCGATGCGTTGATCCGGTCGATCTCGGCCTCGACACGACGCAACGTCGGCAGACTCTCACCGCCGCGGCTCATCAGGACGATCCCCTCGACGACGTCGCTTTGATCGTCGTGGCCGACGATGCCGAGGCGCGGCGCGCTCGACACGCGCACCTCAGCCACGTGGCGCACCAGAACCGGCACGCCCTTGACCTGCGTCAGCATCGTCTCGCGGATGTCGTCCATGTCGCGGATCAGGCCGACGCCACGTACGACGGCCGATTGCTCGCCGACGTTCAGTGTCTGGCCGCCGACGTTGATGCTCGAATTGTTGAGCGAGTTGATCACCTGGACGAGCGTCAGGCCGTAGGCCTGGAGCCGATTCAAGTCGACGGCGATCTCGTATTCCTTGGCCTTGCCGCCGAAGGCGGTGACGTCGACGACCCCGGGGATCGCCTTGAAGCGGCGCTGCAGCACCCAATCCTGCAGTGTCTTGAGGTCGGTGGGCGAGAATCCGGCCGGTCCGGTGATCTTATAGCGCATGATCTCTCCGACGGGGCTCGTCGGGGAGATCTGCGGCTGGGCGTTGTTCGGCAGCGGCGGCAGCTGAGACAGCCGGTTGAGCACCCGCTGCAGTGCCTCCTGGTAGGTGAACTCGTAATTGAACTGCACCTTCACATCGGACAGGCCGAACAGCGAAATGGTGCGCACCACCGTGGCGTTGGGAATGCCGGCGAGCTGCACCTCCAGCGGAATCGTGATGTAGCGCTCGATCTCGTCGGCCGATTGGCCCGGCACCTGGGTAATGACGTCGACGAGCGGCGGCACCGGGTCGGGATAAGCCTCGATGTTGAGCTGCAGGTAGCTGGCGTAGCCGATCCCGAGTGTCGTCAGGAACAGCAGGAAGACCAGAACGCGCTGTTTGAGGGAGAAGACGATCAGGGCGTTCATGGCGCGTCCCGTAACGGTCGATTAAGACGCGTTGCTGCCGCTGGCGGCGCGATCGATGAAGATGGCGCCACGGGTGACGACCTCCTCACCATTCTTCAGTCCCTCGACGACCTGGACGTTATCGCCATTCGTCAGGCCGAGCTTGACGTCGCGTGCCTCGATCGCGCCGTCAGGACGAGACACCCAGACATGCGCCTTCTCGCCCTCGTAGACGACGGCCGCGCTCGGGATGCTCGGCGAGAAGCGGTCGCCGCCGGTCGTGATGGTGAAGTTTGCGAACATCTCGGGCTTCAGCGAACGGTCGGGATTGTCGAGCTCCGCCCGCACGCCGAGGCGCCGCGTCGCCGCGTCGAGGCTAGTGGCAACGTAGCTGATCTTGGCGCGAAAGATCGTGCGCGGGAATCCGACGATGCGCGCATCGATGTCCTGGCCAATACGGACCTTCGGCACCTCGCTCTCGCGCACGTTGGCGATGAGCCAGACGGTGGAGAGATCGCCGATCACGAAGAGCGGGTCGCCGCTCGACGAGATGTACTGGCCGACGCCGACCTTGCGCTGGACGATGGTGCCGGCGATCGGCGCGCGGATCTCGGTCTCGGCGCTCATACGCCCGGCCTTCTCGAAGGCCGTGATCTCGTCATCGGTCTTGCCGAGTAGGCGCAGCTTGTTGCGGACCGCCTGTAGGGTCGCCTCGGCGGTCTTCAGGTCGCTCTGCGCGGCGATGACGTCGTTCTGGGCCTGTTCGTAATCCTTGAGCGAGGTGGCGCGCGCCTGGAACAGCTCCTGTTGCCGCGACGCAATGTTCTGTTCGAGCTTGTAGAGCGCCTGGGCCTTGTTGAGCCCGTTGATCGCACCCTGATAGTCGTTCTGGGCCTGAACCATGTCGCTGGCCTCGATGGTCAGCAGCACCTGGCCGGCCTTCACGTCGTCGCCGGCCCGCGCCAGCACCTTGGTCACGCGGCCCGAATAGGGCGAGCTGACCGGGACGTTGTCGTCCTCATTGACGGCGATGCGGCCCTCTGCGGCGTATTCCGGGCGAAAGGTCCCTGGCGCGACCGGCTTGATCTCGAGAGCGGTGCGCTGCTCCTTCGTCGGACGGAAAACGCGCTCGCCAGCATTGGCGGTCTTTGCCTCAGGCTTGTTGCCGGCAGTCTCCTTGACCTCGTTCTTGCCGGGCATGACGCTCTGCGCGATGGCTATGGCCTTTTCGGCAAGGTCGCGCACAGGCTGTGGCCAGATCGCAACGGCTGCGACCAAGGCGACGACGATCGACAGAAGAATCCCGAGACGCAGCATCGATCGGCGGGGCCGCTCGCGAGTCTCCTCGAAATAAGCGCGGGCAGAATCTGCCTCGGGCTCAACGGGTTTGCGCGCGTCCATGCTGTCTCGGGCTCGTGGTCACGGTGCTGCGGCCATCGTCGATCGAAGCGAATCAGCGATGGAGCCCGCGCGTCGCGACGCACAGAACTCCTTGATCCGGCTTCTGTAAGGCAGGGCACGCGACATCGCTCGTTGCCTCCCCCAGCGACAGGCGCCGGGCGGCCTGAACTGCCAAGCTTGAACGTCGCTGACAAGTGCCATCAGCGACGGATGGCAATGGCGAAGGATCCTCGGCACAGCCGCAATGGATGCCTTCTAACGCGAGCCCGATGACACAATATGACAGAGTGCTAGGTCATCCACCGACGGCCATCACCGCCAGCAACTCTACGGGTTCTCATGTCCGATACCGCGCGCCCCTCTTCGGAGAAGATTCCCGTCACCGTGCTCACCGGCTACCTTGGGGCCGGCAAGACGACGCTCCTCAACCGGATCCTCACCGAGAACCATGGCAAGCGCTACGCCGTGATCGTCAACGAGTTCGGTGAGATCGGCATCGACAACGATCTCGTCGTTGGCGCTGACGAGGAAGTGTTCGAGATGAACAACGGCTGCGTCTGCTGCACCGTGCGCGGCGACCTGATCCGCATCATGGACGGCCTGGTGAAGCGCCGCGGCAAGTTCGACGCCATCATCGTCGAGACGACTGGGCTCGCCGACCCGGCGCCCGTCGCGCAGACCTTCTTCGTCGACCAGGATGTCGGCGAGGCTGCGCGCCTCGACGCGGTCGTCACGGTCGCCGACGCGAAGTGGCTGTCGGATCGCTTGAAAGACGCTCCGGAGGCAAAGAACCAGATTGCCTTCGCCGACGTGATCCTCCTCAACAAGTCCGACCTCGTCGAGCCGGCCGACCTCGACCGGGTCGAGAGCGAGATCCGGGTGATCAATCCCTTCGCCAAGATCCACCGCACGCAAAACTGCGCCGTGCCGCTCGATGCCGTCCTGGAGCGTAATGCATTCGATCTCGCCCGTATCCTGGAGGTCGAGCCGGAATTCCTCGAGGAGGGGCATCACCACCATCACGACTCGGAAATCCAATCGATCTCGGCGCGGATCGATGGTCCGGTGGATCCGGAGACCTTCATGCCGTGGATCTCGACGCTCACGCAGGAGCAGGGGCCTGACATCCTGCGCTGCAAGGGCATCGTCGCCTTTCCGGACGAGCCGAAGCGCTTCGTGTTCCAGGGTGTCCACATGATCCTTGACGGCGATCTGCAGGCCGATTGGCGGGACGACGAGCCTCGCGTCTCACGCGTGGTGTTCATCGGCCGCAACCTTGATGCGGAGGCTATCCGAAAGGGTTTCCTGGCTTGCAAGGCATAGGGCGAACGGCTTCGTTCGACCCACTGTCAGCTCCTCCAACGGGTTAGCTGTACAAGAGGGAAAATCCGCATGGCGCCGCCGCTCCGGCGCGGCAGCGACCGATGATTTCACCGTTGACCGAACCCCTCGGCGCATGTCCTGTTCTTCTTTCGTTCTCATCTGGTTCGAAGGATAGGTCCATGCCGAGGAATGCGTATGCCGAGCCACATGAGCAGCCCGGCTGTCCTGTGGAGGACATCGTCACAGCCTATCTCGCGACGACGCATGGCGACGCTCGACTGGCTCTGCGCTGTGCCGTAACGGACGCGCTCTCGGACCTGATGGCGGCGGAGCGCCGTGCGCGGGATCGCAGCCGCCTGATTTCTCGCGGCTACGTCCGCGGACGATTCGAGGAGGCCGAATGAGCCTGGAGGCTCATTCCTCGCTGCTCCCGGCATTGTCGAGGGCTTCGAGCGCGGCTGGAAACTTCGCGAAGCGGGCGCGCAGCCGGCTCTCGTCCTGCTCGACCGTGTTGCATCTCAGCCGGAAGCGGGCCTGCGCGATCTGTGTGCCCCGCTCCGCATCCGTGGCCTCCTCGCCGGCCCAGTGATTGCACTCGGCAAGACGCTTCACGAAGGCCGCGACCTCCGGCGGCGGTGGCGCGGCCTTCGGGGTCGTGAGATCCAGAAGCTCTTGAGCCGACACTGGAGAGGCGGCCAAAAGGAGGAGCGCCGCCAGGGCAGAGCGCGGAAGGAGAGAGGATGGCGACATCGCGTGAATCTTCCGAAAAGCTCGGTCTGCCCGATTGTGCTGCCGACTCGTTCCGCAGTCACCGGGATAATGCGGCCCGCTGTGACGCCCAGCGCCTCGAGAGACCCGTCGCAAGTCGGGCGCCAAGATGGTTTCGCATACCTGCCGCCCGGACTGTTAACAGGTTCGCCGGATGGTAGATGGTGTCATGCGCGCCGCCCTCGCCTCGCTCGCCCTCGTTGTGACCGCGGGCGCGGCTTATGCCGGCGTGACCCGTGACACCCTCTGGGTCGTGACACGAACCTGCGTCGCTGCCCAGGCCACTTTCGGCAAACCCTTCCCCTGCCTGCGTGTCGATCTCGGCAGCCACGACCGACCCGGCTTCGCCATCTTGAAGGCTCCCCTGCTGAAGACGGAGGTCGTGGTAATGCCGACCGACCGGATCGCCGGCATCGAGGATCGTTCATTGCGCAAGGCGTCGGGCGCTGCTTATTGGCGGGGCGCTGCCGAGGCGCGTCACTTCGTCACCGACGCGCTGAAGGGCCGGCTCGATACCAGCGATGTCGCATTTGCCGTGAACTCGCAGGGTGGGCGCTCGCAGGATCAACTGCACATCCATCTCGACTGCGTTCGCCCGACGGTGCGCGCAGCGCTCCGCGCCCATTCGGGTATCTTCACGGCCGACTGGCGCCCCCTGCCCTTCCTGCTCGGAGGCGAGCGCTATTACGGGAAGCTTGTTCCGGCGGACACCCTGGATCGCCTTAACCCCTTCGAGCAGCTCGCGCATCTGCCGGGTCCGCACGATCTGCGGGCAACGAGTCTTGCCATGATCAGCACAGCTCCGGGCGATCCCGTGCCTGGTGCCTACCTGCTGGCTTATCGGGCGGGCGACAGCCATGCGGAATGGCTGCTCGACCACGACTGCGCACTGGCCGCGACGACGGCGGCTCAGTAGCGACGAGGGGCGGTTCGGGCGCGCCTCGTTCGGCGCTTCCGCTTCGGTTTCGCCGCGGGTGCGGTCTTGGTCATCGCATCGAGTGCGAGGCGCTGCTGGGCGCGCATGGCGTTCGTGGCGTGACCCATCCACCATGAAGCGGCTTGGTGGGCGGAAGAGAGCCAAAGGCTCATCACCGGGTTTTTCATGACAGCCTCCAAAGGGGGCTAACGGCCGACCCGCACAGATGTCCCGGAGGCGGGGCTTCGCCTTTCGTGAATCTCAACCATTCGGTGGTTTGATCACGGCTTGTACGGGACCGCGTGTTTGCGGGAGGGCGCCTGAAGCGGGGCGTCGTCTCGCGCGTTGCGTCGGGCGGTCCTCGGAGCGCGTCGAGCCATGTCGTCCACGGCTGCCGCCCTGCCCTCGCATGACAGCGCGGGCGCATGGGCCGAGATCCCCCTCGTCGCGGCCCTCCGAGGGCTTGCGAAGGTCATGCTCGCGGCCTTCATCTTCTTCGCCTGCTTCGCGTTTTCCGAAACCTCGCCCTACGACCTGATCGCGCTGCCCACGATGGCGCTCTGGCTGGCGCTCGGCATCCGCCTGCATCGCGGAGTGATGCCGCTGGTCGGCCTGTTGCTGCTTTATCTCGTCGCCATCGGCACGAGCCTGATGCCCTATTTGGCGGAACCTTTCCCGGTCACCTGGACGATCCAGCTCATCTATCTCGTGCTCACCTCCATCATCTTCGCGATGATCTTCTCCGACAACACGGAGAGCCGAATGGAGCTCGCGCTCAAGGCCTACACGGTGAGCTGCGTGTTTTCGGCCTTTCTCGGCCTGATCGGGTACCTGCAGATCCTCGGCATCGAGGATCTGTTCTACAAATACGACCGCGCCTCCGGCACCTTTCAGGACCCGAACGTGTTCGGCTCGTTCCTGACGCTCGGCGCGCTCTACCTGATGCACGGGCTGCTCACCGGCACGACGCGGCGGCCGGTCGTGTCCTTCGCCGCGCTGCTGGTGATCCTCGCCGGCATCTTCCTGTCCTTCTCGCGCGGCTCCTGGGGCGGGACGGTGGTGGCGACCGGGCTGATGATCCTCTCGGTCTATCGCACCAGCGCCTCGCCGCGGCTGCGCCGCAGGATCGTCGCGCTGAGTCTCGTGACCCTGGCGATCGGTGTCGTCGCAGTGATCGGGCTGCTCTCGATCGACCAGGTCCACAAGATGTTCGAGGCTCGCGCCGCGGTCACCCAGGACTACGACGAGGGCGAGACCGGGCGCTTCGGCAACCAGATCCGCGGAATCGGCATGCTCCTGGAGATGCCCTTCGGCATGGGCCCGATGCATTGGCGCCTGATCTTCAAGCTCGAGCCGCACAACTCGTATATCGGCAGCTTCGCCAATGGCGGCTGGCTCGGCGGCGCGACCTTCATCGTCCTCGTGGTGGCGACCGCCTTCGTCGGCTTCCGGCTGATGAGTCGGGACACGCCCTTCCGCGCCCATGCGCAGATCGTCTGGCCGGCTCTGATGATGTTCTTTCTGCAGGCCATGCAGATCGACATCGAGAAATGGCGCCACGTCTACATGATGCTGGGCATGGTCTGGGGGCTCGAGGCGGCCAGACTGCAATGGCTGTCGCGCCGGCACCGCGCCGCATAGGTCCCGAACGTCCCGTTAACCCCGCGTTAACGACGGTTAACTATCGATCCTCCAGGCGGCCATGCGAACAACTCAGAATTGCGGGCCGGGTCGACCTGCCTCAGGGGGGGCTTGTCCGGTGATCTCGCATCCGTCGGTCGAAGCGGACCGTCTGGCCGCGCTCCGCGCACTGCACATTCTCGATACGCCGTCGGAAGAGCATTTCGAGGCCGTCTGCCGCACGGCCAAGCGGATGTTCGGGGTTCCCACCGCCCTGGTCTCGCTCGTCGATGCCGACCGGCAGTGGCTGAAGAACGAGTGCAGCCCCGGCATCCAGAACCTTCCGCGCTCGGTGGCCTTCTGCGACCACACGATACGCAGCGATGCGGTCCTCGTCGTCGCCGATGCCACCCGCGACCCGCGCTTCGCGTCGAACCCCCTCGTGACCGGCGCGACGAACCTGCGCTTCTACGCTGGCGCGCCGCTGATCCTGCGCTCCGGCATCCGTGTCGGGGCGTTGTGCCTGATCGATACGGCGCCGCGCAGCTTCACCGACGACGATGTCGCGGCGCTGCGTGATCTCGCGGAGATCGTGGTCGCGCATCTGCGCCTGCACGAGGCCAACGAGCAGCGAGAGCGCGAGGCGGAGACCCGCAGGGCCCGCGAGCAGGTGATCGAAGCGCAGGCCTCGCAGTTGCGGATGCGCGAGGCGGCGCTCGGCGATGCGAACCGCCTCCTGACGCTGGCCGAGACCATCGCGCATGTCGGCCACTGGCGGGTCTCGCTCGCCGATGGCGCGACGGTGTGGTCGGACGGCACCTACGGCATCCTCGGTCGCGACACCGCTGCGCCGGTGCCCACGCTCGCCGAATCCCTGGCGGAGATCTATCATTTAAACGATCGCGAGCGCGTGAGCGCGATCGTGGCGGCGGCGGTGCAGGAGGGCGCCGTCTTCGCCTTCGAGGCGACGATCGTGCGTCCCGACGGCGAGGCCCGCGATGTCGCGGTTAGTGGTATCTGTGAGACGGGGCGGGACGGCGACGTTGTCGGCCTGTTCGGCACCATCCTCGACATCACCGAGCGTAAGAGCGCGGAGGCCGCGCTCGCGCAGAGCGAAGCGCGCTACCGTATCCTGGCCGATGCACTTCCGGTTCTCGTCTGGGCCGCTCACACCGAGAACGGGACGGCGACCTACACCAACACCTGCTTCAACGACTATTACGGCCCGATCGGCCCATCCCGCGCCGATCGCCGCCGCCGCGCCCATCCCGACGATGTCGGGCGGCTGGATGCCGCATGGCTCGGTTCGCGACACGGCGACCGGCCGTTCAACGTCGAGGTCCGGCTGCGACGGCACGACGGGATCTATCGCTGGCATAGGATCGTGATGATCCCGATCGCGCCGTCCGAGGAGGGCATGGCCGCGGAATGGCTCGGCACTGCGCTGGACGTCGACGACATCATCACGACGCAGAAGCGGCTCGAGGAGACCGGCGACCTGCTGCGTCTCGCCCAGGAAGCCGCCGACGCGGGCTCCTGGGACTTCGACATGCGCGCCGGCATCGTCGCATTGGATCGCGAGCACCAGCGGCTCTACGGGCTGCCCGAAGAGAGCGAGCTCTCGGTGCCCACAGCGACCTGGACCGGCCTCGTCCATCCCGATGACCGCGTCGGCGTCTGGGACGCGGTGCGGCGCGCCACCGACACCCATACCGACTACGTGGCCGAATACCGGATCATCGGTGGCGCCTCCGAGCGCTGGATGCATGCCTGCGGCCGCGTGCTCTATGACGCCGACGACCGGCCGATCCGTATGGTGGGCCTCAGCTTCGACGTCACCGAGCGCAAGCAGGCCGAGGCCGCGCTGCAGAGTGCAATAGCCGCTGCCGAGGCCGCGCGCGCGGAGGCAGAGCGCGCGAGCGAGGCGAAGAGCGAGTTCCTCGCGGCGATGAGCCACGAGATCCGCACGCCGTTGAACGGCATCCTCGGCTACGCGGACCTGCTGCTCGAAGGCAGGCGGCATAGCCGCGAGGACCAGCGCCGGCTCGAACTGATCCAGGGATCGGGCGCCGCGCTGCTCACCGTGGTCAACGACATCCTCGACTTCTCCAAGATCGAGGCTGGCCAGTTCGAGCTCGATCCGATCGCGTTCGCGCTGCACGGCCTCGTCGACAACACCGTCTCGATCGTGCGCGGAAGCGCGCTGAAGAGCCCGCTCTCGCTCGCCTGCCGGATCGACCCTGCTTTGCCGACCTTCGCGTTCGGCGATGCGAGCCGCCTGCGCCAAGTCCTGCTCAACCTGCTCAACAATGCCGTGAAGTTCACCCCGGCCGGTTCGGTGACGCTGTCGGTGGAGCACGAGGGCTCGCGCGTCTCGGCGACGGGCGAGACCGTGGAGGCGATGCGCTTCTCGGTATCCGACACCGGCATCGGCATCGCGCCGGAGCAGTTGGAGCGCCTGTTCAAGCGGTTCAGCCAGGTCGACGGCTCGATCAGCCGTCGCTTCGGCGGCTCGGGGCTCGGCCTCGCGATCTGCCGGAATCTCGTGACGATGATGGGCGGCGAGATCGGCGTCGAGAGCGAGATCGGCGTCGGCTCGACCTTCTGGTTCACGCTGGCGCTGCCGCGACGAGAGAGCGTACCGGAACTGGCCTCGGAAACGCTTCCCTTGTTCGCGACCCCAGAGTCGGAGCCAGCCGCGGCACACGAGGATGAGAAGCCCGCCCGCGTGCTCCTCGTCGAGGACGTGAAGATCAACCAGGAGCTCGCCCGGGCCGTCCTGGAAATCAAGGGATACCGCGTCGACATCGTCGAGGACGGAGCCGACGCAGTGGCGACGGTGCGCGCGACGGCAGACGGCCCGAACCCCTACGACGTCGTGCTGATGGACGTGCAGATGCCCGGGATGGATGGGCTGACGGCGACCCGCCTGATCCGCCAGATGCACGGCCATGCCGGCCAGGTGCCGATCGTCGCGATGACGGCCAATGTTCTGCCCAGGCAGATTGATGATCTGCAGGCGGCCGGCATGGACGACCATGTCGGCAAGCCGTTCAAGCGCGCCGAACTCTACGCCGCCATCGAGCGCTGGGTCGGGCGCGAGCGCAGCCGGCGGACCGGACAGGCGGCCTCAGCGAGCACTCCCGCGGGGACGCGCCCCCGCGAGGCGATCCTCGACCAGGACGCCTTCGCCAGCATCAAGGAGCGAATGGGTGCGGACCGCATCCAGGCCCTGCTGGTCCTGCTGGAGGAAGAGCTGCAAGCGCGTTTCGCCGCGACGGATCTGCAAAATTCCGACGTGGTCGACCGTGCCCAGCTGGCTCACGACGCCCACGCGATGGTCTCTGCCGCCGGCATTCTCGGCTTCGTCAGGCTGTCGCGGCTCTGCCGCGAGGTCGAGGCGGCCTGCCATGCCGGTGACGACCTCGTCCCCCTGATCCGACGGCTCGCCGAACTGCGCGGCGGAGCAATCCAGACCATTCAGGAACTGCGCGCGGCCTGAGCGTTCAGCCGTCGCCTTCGGCAAGCGGATCGCCGGTCCACTCCGTAGCGAACGCCGCGAGATGGCGTGAGTCCTGGAAGGCGAGCACGGTCACCTTGCGCTCGGCCGGCGGCGCGCCCGGATAAGGCGCGAGCAGAACCTTCTCCTGCGAGAGCCGCGCGCCGGGCGTCTGGCTCTCGATCCAGGATTGCGCTTCCGGAGTCAGCGTTTCGGGGTCGGCGAGCGCCCGCGAGTCGGCCCGCAGCACGATGATGGTCGAGGGAAGCGATGGATTGCTCCCCCGAAGCTGCTGGATGATGTCGATCATCGCTCGAACTGCCGCGTTACTCGGCGAAGTCGTTGATCTGGACGGCGGGCTGCGTGTCCGTGAAGTTCGGGATGTCGCCGAAGATCTCTTCGCCGTGTGCCTGCGCTGCGGCCGCGAAAGCGTCGGCGGATTCGAACCTGAGCAAGGCCATCACCTGGAATGGCGGAGGCGTACCGTCCGGCGTAGCGACGCCCTTCACCACCTCGTAGCCGTGCAGGCCCTTCGACGACCAACGCTCGCTTACCAGCGGCATGTGCGTCTTGAGATAGTAGCTCATGTCGAAGCGCGTGCCCGCGCCGCCCGGATACATCACGCTGATCAGGACCATGGCGTCTTCTCCCGCTTACGTTGTCGGTGCGGAGGGATAGACCATCGATCAATGGTGAGAGCAACGGTCTCTCGTCAGGCGACGAACCCGCGGACCGCGAAGGCGCTCGCCAGCATCCCCAGAACGTAGAGCGGGATGCCGAAACCGCTGTACCAGATCGCGCGCTCCGTCGGCGCGCGCAGGAAGTGCCGCATCAGGAGGCCCTGTCCGAGGAGCAGCACGGCGACGATCGCCGCCTCGACCGGGCGGCGCCAGGACAGCAGCAGGGCGATGACCACGATCTGCGGCAGCGCCATTACCCAGCAGGCGACGCTGGCGGCGCGCTCCCGCCCGAGCATGACCGGGAGCGACCGGATGCCCATCTCGCTGTCGCCCCGGACCGACTTGAAGTCGTTGAGCGTCATGATGCCGTGGGCACCCAGGCTGTACAGGAACGCGAGCGCGAGCGTCGACGTCGGAGGCAGGGCGCCGCCGATCATCACGGCCGTTCCGGTGATCCAGGCAAGGCCCTCGTAGCAGAGCCCGCAGGCTGCATTCCCCCACCAGCCGTTGCGCTTCAGCCGGAGGGGCGGAGCGCTGTAGGCCCAGGCGAGCGCCAGCCCGACGAGTGCCGAGACGAACACCCAGAGGCCGAGCCCGGCCGCGACGAGAAGGGACAGCCCCGTCCAGGCGATCGCGATGAAGAAGCCCCAACTGCCGGGAATGCGGCCCGAAGGGATCGGCCGATCCGGCTCGTTGATGGCGTCGACCTCGCGATCGTACCAGTCGTTCACCGCCTGGCTGGTGGCACAGACCAGCGGACCGGCGAGCAGGATGCCGGCAAGCGCGATGCCCCAGTGCCCCGCGAGCGGAATGCCCGACGCGACGACGCCGCAGCCAAAGGCCCACATCGGCGGAAACCAGGTCAGCGGCTTCAGAAGTTCGAGGACGGCAGACGGGGCCGGATAGGATCGGGCCGGTATCGCGACGCTTGGCATCCCCGCGTTCCTCGCCATCAGCCGGAGCGGCGCCCCAGGGGCCCATCCAACCGCCGCGAGAGCGTCATGTAAAGCGCTGTTGACAGATCGCGTGTGAAAACGGCCGTGACGGCGGCAGGCGTCGCCCGGATCGATCAGCCCTGTCGATGAAGGTGGTGCGGGCGGTCGGAATCGAACCGACACTCCTTTCGGAACCGGATTTTGAGTCCGGCGCGTCTACCAGTTCCACCACGCCCGCATGCGGCGGCGTCCTCCCGAGGGGAGTCGAACCATGCCGTCGCCGGTCAATGCCACACGCGACCCGACGACGTCCAGAGCGCGGCGGCTCAGGCGAGCATGTAGGCCAGCAGCGAGCGCAGTTGCGCCGGCTTGATCGGCTTGTGGACCAGTTCGGCTCCGGTCTCCATGACCTGCCGCTCGATCTCGCTGCTGTAATCGGCCGTGGTGACGATCACTGGCGTCACCCAGCCCTGCGTACGCCGGAGATAGCCGACCACGTCGAGACCGACTGCGCCATCGTCGAGATGATAGTCGATGATCATCACGTCGGGGCGCATCATGCCCTCGCTCAACGCCTGCACGACGCCCGCGAGGTCGCGGTGGGCGCGCACCTGGGCGTCCCAGTTCTTGAGGAGGCGCACCAGGGCCTCTGAGGTCGAGGCGTCGTTCTCGACGATGAGCACCCGGGCGCCGGTGAGCGTGGTGGCCACGGGCATAATGCGGATCTCAGCCTCGGGCCTCGGCTTCCCGCTCGGCAGGTCGAGCGTGATCCGCGTGCCGCGGCCGACCCGAGAATGCAGCGAGATCGGGTGGTCCAGTGTGGAGGCCATGCGCTGCACGATCGACAGGCCGAGGCCGAGGCCGAGCCCGGCCTCCGGATCGTCGGTATCCTTGCTGCCCCGGTAGAACTCCTCGAAGACCAGCGCCTGTTCGGCTTCGGGAATGCCGCGTCCGGTATCGATCACGTCGATGCGGCAGCGCTGGCCGCGCTTGCGCACCGCGATCAGGACGCCGCCGCTCTCGGTGTAGCGCACCGCGTTCGAGACCAGGTTCTGCAGGATGCGCTGCAGGAGCACGATGTCGGTCTCGACGAAGACGTCGCGGCAGCGCGTGACGAGGCGCAGGTCCTTGCGCTCGGCGAAGGGCCGGAAGCTCGCCTCGATGTTCGCGACGAGGTCGCGGAGCCGGACGGATTTCAGCACCGGGCGCACCACGCCGGCATCGAGCTTCGAGATGTCGATCAGCGTCTTGATCAGATCCTCGATGGTTTGCAGCCCGCGCTCGACCTGGCCGGCGACCGTCTGCGCCTCGGGGCTCGGCGAAAGATCGGCGAGAGCGGAGAGCGAGAGGCGCGCGGCGTTGAGCGGCTGCAGCAGATCGTGGCTCGCCGCCGCGAGGAAGCGCGTCTTGGAGCGGTTGGCGGTCTCGGCCTCTTCCTTGGCGGCCTGCAGCGCCTCGTTCGAGCGCTCCAGGCTGTACATCAGCGCCGTGAGCTCTTCCGTGCGCGAACGGACGCGCCCCTCCAGCGTGATCGCGGTCTGGAACAGCGAGTAGGCGCCGCCCTGCTGGTCCATCGCACGCTCGACATGGGCCATCAGCGAGGCGTTGATGCGCTCGAGCTTGTGCACGCGCCGGTTCAGGGCGTCGACCGTGTCGGGCGCGGTCTGCGGGAGGTCCGGGCCGTTCATCGCTGCTCGACCATGGCTGCGGCCCCTCGCGCCGACATCCCGGTCGGCTTCGGCGCAGACAATGCCACGAAACGATCCCGAGCGTTCATAGACCAAAGGTCAGACGGCGTTGCCGAGGCCGATGGCGATGCCGGTGAAGGTCTGGTTGAGGTGCATCGAACGGTACTGCTCGCCGTAGGTCTCGAAGCCGACGACGCCGTAGCGGCGGTAGAGGTCGGAGATCTTGTGGCGGACCTGCCGACTCTCCGCGTCGACGCGGCGCAGCACGCAGTCGAAGCCGATCACCACGTCGAGGCCGCCGAGCGCCGTATCGAGGCTCGACAACTCGGCCCGCGTCGCCTCGACGATGTCTCGCGGCTGGGCAAGCGTCAGCACCGCGCCCTCGCTGATCGCGCAGAAGAAGGTCAGCGATCCGTCCGGGTCGAGCCGGCTGATCGAGCGGCAATAATATTCCCCCCCGATCTTCACGGCGAGCGGATGAGCCGCGAAGCTCATCGGGGTGAGGTGCTCTGGATCGAGTCCGACCGCCATCGCGTATTCGCGCGCGGCGGGCTCCGCGTTGAGCTCGTAGACGCGCCGAGTCTCCTCGGAGGCCGCGGTCACGACGAATTTCTGCGCCGTCGGCTCGAAATTGTCGCTCTTGAAGATCCGGATCGGAAAATCGGTCTCGACGAGGATCAGCACCGCCGCGTTGGTGTGGACCTCCCCTTGGTGGATCAGCACGGTGCCCGAGAAGGCGAGGTCGTCGCCGGCCGAGCCGCCGACCAGCGGGATGCCGTCGAGCGCCCAGGCCACGGCAGAGACCACCGTCTCCTCGGCATTCGCCAGCGCGTCGATCAGCGAGAGCGCGAAGCGCTGGCCCGGATCGCGGTCCGGCCGGCCCTGGTCGAGGGTCCGGCGCAGTGCCCTGACCGAAGAGGCGGCGCTCTCCACGTCGAGCCGGTCGATCTCGGTGAGAACGTCGGAGACGATCCGGAACCCCTCGCGGGGGAAGGCGATGGCGACGAAGCCGCGGTCGATCGCGCCGGCCGGGCTGATCCCGCCCGACGTGCTGCATCCGGCGAGCCCGACGCCCGGAAATTGCTCGGCGACGGCGGCGGTGAGTTCGGTGGTGGAATAGGCAGGCGAGAAGAACAGGAGCAGATGTCCGATCGACGCGCGATCGAGCACCGACGCGATGGCGATCACGGCCTCGCGCGCGTCCGTCGCATCCGTCCAAGCTGTCTGGATTCCGCACAGATGCGCGCGCATCTGCGTTCCCTGCACCACTGCTTCACTCCCAGGCGCGAGGTCCGTCCGGTCACCGGCGGCCCTTTTCTGCTGAACTTTATGTCCGGATCGGCAAAGTCTGGCAATCGCTCCGCCGGCTGCGGTGGACAACGCGTTCGGGTGGTCCGCAGCATTGGCGCCGTCTGGGTTCGCCGGGCCAATCCGCGCCACGCAAGCCGATCGTTCAAGACTTGGTCACCATTCAAACAGTCAACCGGCCAATCTCGCCAAGTCGAATGCAGATGAGCGTTTTGATTAGATAGCCGTTAAGCCTCGAACGCTTTCATGCTTCGCACCAGGAGAGGGCCTTATGGCGAGCGGAAAGCGGGTCGGCCGGGGTGCGAGCGAGTTCTACGACCTCCTCTGCCTGATGATGATCGGTGTCTGCGGCTGGCTCGCCGGCATTCAGCTCGGGGCCTTCCGGACGCTCGACACCATCATGATCGATCACGGGCTAACCGAGCTGGTGATGCTCGGCTGCTTCGTCGGGCTTGGTGCCATCGTCGCAAGCCTTCACAAGTCCCTTCGGTTGCGCCGGGCGTTACGGGAGCGTGACAGCGCGGAGGCGCAGGCCCTGTCTGTGACGCGCCATGACGCCCTCACCGGGCTGGCGAACCGCCGCTGTTTCGTCGAGGGCGTGGATGCCGGCTTCCGGCGGGAAGCCGAGAAGACGGCGACTGTCCTGCTGATCGACCTCGATCGCTTCAAGCCGATCAACGACCTCTACGGCCACGCCGCGGGTGACATGGTGCTCTGTACCGTCGCCGAGCGCCTGAAGCAGGTTCTTCCCCCCGGCAGCCTCGCGGCGCGCCTCGGTGGTGACGAGTTCGCCGCCATGCTCCCTCCATTGGCCGGCAGGGAAGCAATCGCACGGGTGGCGCAGGGCGTGATCGCGGCGCTTTCGGCGCCGATCAGCTGGCAGAAGTCGGAGCTGAAGATTGGCGCGACCATCGGCATTGCGCTCGCAGGCGAGAGCGTCAGCGGTGCGGAGGCCGCGCTGCATGCGGCCGACCTCGCCATGTACCAGGGCAAGAAGGACGGCCGCGGCACGTTCCGCTTCTTCGAGAACGCGATGGGCGAGGAATTGCGCGCGCGCGCTCTCCTGGAATCGGAACTGCGCGGGGCGATCCTCGCTGGCCAGATCGAGCCGTTCTACCAGCCCGTGGTTTCGCTCCCGGGCCGCGAGCTGATCGGCTTCGAGGTGCTCGCCCGTTGGCTCCATCCCGAACGCGGCGTGCTGCTGCCGAGCGAGTTCATCCCGATCGCCGAGGAGACCGGGATGATCGGCGAGCTCTCCTACGACCTGCTTCGCCAGGCTTGCCGGGACGCGGCCGCATGGCCGTCGCACCTGCAGCTCGCCCTCAACGTGGCGCCTCAGCAGTTCCAGGACCATTGGTTCGCGGAGCAGATCCTCGCCGTGCTGAACGAGACCGGTTTCCCCGCACATCGCCTGGAGATTGAGATCACCGAGAGCGCGCTGATCCAGGATCTCGAGGCGACCCGGGCGACCCTGACGTCCTTGCAGAATCTCGGCGTGCGCATCGCGCTCGACGATTTCGGCACCGGCTATTCGAGCCTGTATCACCTGCGTGAGCTGAAGTTCGACAAGCTCAAGATCGACCGCAGCTACGTGAACTCGATCACCATGAGCGACGAGCGCGCGAAGCTGGTCGATGCGATCATCAAGCTCGGATCGAGCCTCGGCCTTGTCATGACGGCGGAGGGCATCGAGACGTCCGGCAGCCTCGACTGGCTAGAGGGTCAGGGCTGCGACTTCGGACAGGGCTATCTGTTCGGGAAGCCGATGTCGAAGCCAGAAGCCGATATGTACGTCGAGGGCGGTGCCCCCGAGGCGTCGGACGGCGCGGCGGCCGGACGGGCGGCTGCCTGAGCGATCGAACGAGCTTTTCGAGCCCGCAAACCTACTCAGCTGCGCCCGCGGATTTGTTGGCGCCTGCGCTGGTGGCGGGGCGGACGGCCGCGCCCCACGGAAAGCGCCCGACCTTGATGCTCTTGATCGCCTTGAGCGAGCCGACATCGATGACGGTCACGTCGCCCGATACGCCGTTGGTGGTCAGCAATCGGTCTTGCTCCGGCGTCAGCACCGTGTGCCAGACGCGGCGTCCGACCAGGATGTAGCTTATCACTTTCAGGGTCTTGGCATCGATCACCGCGACCCGGTCGGAGGGGCCGAGCGCCACGAAGGCGTAGCGGCCGTCGTCGGTCAGGCTGATCCCGACGGGCTGGATGCGGTCCCCCGAGATCCCCTTGATCTCGAAGCGGATCGTCTCGATCACCTTGCGGCTGGCGACGTCGATCACGGCGACCGTTCCGCCGATCTCCGACGAGACCCAGAGCCGGGTGCCGTCCTTGCTGAACTCGGCGTGGCGCGGGCGCTGCTCGACCTGGGTGGCGTCGATGGCCTGGAGCGTCTTGGTGTCGATCCAATGGACCATGTTGGTGGTCTCGGAGGTCGTCACCGCGGTCTTGCCGTCGGGGCTGACCGCCATGCCCTCCGGCTCGATGCCGACGTCGATCTGCGCCAGCACCTTGCGGGTTTCCGCGTCGACGACGGTGGTGGTGGCGTTGTTCTCGTTGGCGATGAACAGCGTCCTGCCGTCGGGCGCGAGGGAGAACTGCTCCGGATCCTCGCCCGATGGCAGGTCGTGGAGGAGCTTGCCGGTGGCCGGGTCGATGACCTGCACGGCATCGGAGTCACTGGCGCAGACGTAGAGGTGCTGCCCGTTCTTCGAGAAGACGATGCCACGCGGGCGCCGGCCGACCGGGAAGGTGCGGGTGACCTCGTAGGTCGTGGTGTCGATCACCGAGACCGAGTTGTCGCGCTCGTTGGTGACGTAGATCTCGTGGGCGAGCGCCGGCACGGCGAGCGCGCCGAACGCCAGCAGGCTCACGGTCGTGAGGCGGAGCATCCTATCCTCCCATCGCCTTGCAGGCGCTTTCGGGCTGGTCGAGGCCGAGGGTGTCGAGTTCGGTACGACGGTGCAGAAAGCCCTCGATCGGGGCGGCCGCCACCACGGCTCCGGGCCAGAGCAGGTAGAGCGGCTGGCGCAGCTGCCCGTTCCAGGGCCGGAAGCTCAGCGAACGACCCTTGAAGCCGCCCACCTCGAATTTCGGGCTGAGCATCAGATCCTTGATTGCGGCCGGATCGCCGGACTTGAGCTGCACGGCTGCCTCGCCAACGGCATGCACGGCCATCCACCCGGCCCAGTCGACCGGCAGCATCGTGCGGCCGGCGAGCTTCTTGAAACGCTGCTGGAGTTGCGCGGCCGCCCAGGCCTCGACGGCACGGCCCCAGGCGGCAGGCGTCAGCCCCTGTGTCCCGACGACAGGGCGCGGCGAGGCCGTGTTGTAGACGAGGTTTGTCCCGAACTCGCCGGCCTCGTCGGCCACCGCCACGACGTCGTGCTCGGGGCCGCGTGTCACGAGGGCAAACTCGCGCAGGGCGGAGTCGCGAAGATCCGCGCCGCGCGCGTCAAAGCTCGTTTCCGCGACGATCTTCGCGCCGAACTTCTTGGCGCTGCGCCGTAGCGCCTCGGCGTAGAGGCCGTCCGCTGGATTGGGGCCGGAGACGAGCAGCAGCCGCGTCCAGCGCTTGAAGACCAGAAGCTGCATCAGCGCGTCGGCAAGCATGTCTCGCGACGGGATGACGTGGAGCAGGCGGGCGCGGCAATCGCCGTCGCGCAGCCGGGTATCCGTGGCCCCGACATTGAGGAAGACGGTCTCCCTCCCCTCCTCCGAATCCGCCAGCGCGATCACGTCGTCAGCCGGTGCGTTGACCACCACGAAGCGCGGCGGGCCGTCCTTGGCGACCTCGGCGAAAGCCGCCCGGATGTCGGCGCCCGGCTCGACGACGGTCGGCTTGAGCGTGAAGGAGAGGCCGACGAAGCGCCCGGTGGCGTTCGAATCCTTGATGCCGAGCTCGGCGCCCCTGAGCCCCTCGTCCTCGGGGATCGGGTCCTCGTTGTTGAGGGGCGTCGGGCGCTCGATCCGACGCTCGATATAGTGGATCGTGACCGGTGCCGCGGCCGGTTTAACGGCCTGGGCATCGGCCGCGCCGGCCACGAGCAAGGCAATGGCCGCCAGGGCGCATCGAAGCCCGGCTGCGCGAAAGCGCATCCGTCGGCCGAACGTCCGGTCTCGTCTCGACCGCATCCCGATTGGTCTCGTTTCCAACCCCGTCCCGTTTTACCGGCAGGATAGGCGCCCCCCCCCTCTCGCGGAATTGGACCAAGGTCCGAGGTTCGGCCCAGCACGTGATCTCGCGATAGCGCCACGTCCACACACGCAAGCGTGAGCCTGCGCGTTCTTGTCCACGGTGAGGCGCCCGCTACAACGAGCGGCAACCGCCGTATCCATAATTATGGGCGGGCTCTGGAGGAAACGACATGCGAAGGTTCGGTCTCGCGTCGGTGGCGCTCGCCGCGTTCCTGGCTCCGCTCGGCGCGCTGGCGCAGAGCGCTCCCCCGGCCGCCGATGCCGGCAGCAAGGTGGACACCCTCGAGAAGCTGCAGGGCATGCAATCGACCGGCACCGCCGCCGGTGCCGAGATCCCGCAGACCGGCAAGCGCGCCGATGCGATCCGCAAAACGCTCTCAAAGATCAAGCTGCCCGCGGGCTTCAAGATCGACCTCTATGCCATCGTGCCCGATGCGCGTCAGATCGCCGTGGGGCCCAATGCCGGCGTACTCTTCGTCGGCACCCGCAAGACCAAGGTCTACACCGTCACCGATCGCGACAAGGACCGCGTCGCCGACGAGGTTCGCCCCTTCGCGCCGGGCGTCACCTTCCACGATCCGAACGGCGTCTGCTTCTCGCGCGATGGAGTTCTATTCATCGCCGAACTGAACCGCTTGCTGGCCTTCCCGGCCGCCGAGTTCTTCTACGAGAATCCGGACGTCGCGCTGAACGTTGTGGTGAAGCAGGGCGAACTGATCCCACCTTCGGAAGAAAGCTTCAATCACTCGGCCCACGTCTGCAAATTCGGGCCGGACGGCAAGATCTACATCGCGCTCGGCCAGCCGCATAACGTGCCGCCGAAGGAGAAGCTCGACCTCTACCACAAGACCGGTCTCGGCGGGATCATCCGTATGGATCCGCTCGGAAAGGACCGCGAGGTCTACGCGACCGGCATCCGCAACTCGGTGGGCATCGATTTCAGCCGCGAGGACAAGTCGCTCTGGTTCACCGACAATCAGGTCGACGGCATGGGCGACGACCAGCCGCCGGGCGAGCTGAACCGCGCCTCGAAGGCCGGCGAGAATTTCGGCTTCCCCTGGTACGGCGGCGGCAAGACCCGCACCGTCGAGTACAAGGACGAGACGCCGCCGAAGGACGTGGTCTTCCCGCAGGCCGAGATGCCCCCGCACGCGGCCGATCTCGGCATGACCTTCTACAATGCCAAGATGTTTCCCGAGAGCTATCGCGGTGGCATCTTCACCGCCGAGCACGGCTCATGGAACCGCACCCAGCCGCTCGGCGCCCGGGTGATGTTCACGCCGGTCAAGGACGGCAAGGCCGGCGAGCCGAAGCCCTTTGCCGAGGGCTGGCTCACGGGCGACGGCGAGTATCTCGGCCGCCCGGTGGACGTGGCCGTGCTGCAGGACGGCTCGCTGCTGGTCTCGGACGACACCACCGGCGCGATCTACCGCATCTCCTACGAGGGCAAATGAGGGCTCGTATCCTCAAGCGGGGAGCGGCGGCCGTCACGGCCGCCATTCTCCTCGGTGCGCTCGCAGCATCGCCTGGCTCGGCCGGCGATCCTGCTGCGGGTCGCAAGCGCGCAGTCGCCTGCCAGACCTGCCACGGCATCGACGGGGTCTCGAAAATGCCGGATGCGCCGAACCTCTCGGGCCAGGTCGAGGGATATCTCGTGAAGGCTCTCACGGATTTCCGATCGGGCGCGCGAAGCAACGAGACGATGAGCCTCGTCGCCAAGGATCTGAGCGATGCGGACATCGCCAATCTCGCGGCGCATTACGCACGCATCCAGGTCGAGATCACCCCGCCCGACTGATCGGACGGCGGCCTGCACAATCCTCCCGCCCGTGGTTGTACCAAAGCACAATGGGTTTGCTTGAACCCCCTTGGTAGCTTGGAACCAATCGAGATCAGCGCGTGCCAGAACGCGCCGATTTCACTCACGGCTCAGGCGACGGGCTCGCCAAAGACTGGCCGTTCAGGGAGGACAATTCGGTATGACCAAGAAGCTTGCGCTCGTGGGCAGCATTCTCGCAGCGCTCGTCGTATCGACCGGCGCCGTGTTCAGTCACGGCGATGTCCAGCCTCAGGAAATCAAGACCGATGGTCTCGATAAGCTCGGCGACGAGTGGAAGAACGAGAACCCGTATCGTGGCAACGAGACCGCCATCAAGATCGGCGCCTCCGGCTACAACCAGAACTGCGCCCGCTGCCACGGCCTGGAGGTCATCTCCGGCGGCCTCGCCCCCGATCTGCGCTACCTCGAGAAGGGCAAGGAAGGCGACGAGTGGTTCAAGGAGCGCGTGACCCACGGCGCCATCATCAACGGCGTCACCAAGATGCCCGTATTCGCCGGAGTGCTGTCGCAGGAAGGCCTGTGGGCGATCCGCAGCTTCCTGGAATCCAAGCACATCGACAACTAGGACGCGTGGCGACAGCGGCTGACGGCACCCGGACCCATGCGTAGCAAGATCCTCCTCGGTTTTACGGCGCTCGCTCTCGCGGCGGCGCCGGCCATGGCCCGTCCCTTCGACGAAGTCGTGAAGGACGGCACGCTGCGCGTGGTGCTCTATGAGCAGAACGCGCCGTTCTCCGACATGAAGGATGGCAAGCCCTACGGCATCGAGGTCGACCTCGCCGAGGCGATCGCCAAGGCGCTGAAGGTCAAGGCCGAGATCCGCCTCGTCGATGCCGGCGAGAACGTCGACGGCGACTTTCGGCTCAACCTCTGGAAGGGCGATCTCGCCGGCTCACCGCTCGCCGACCTGATGCTGCACGTGCCGATCGACAAGCTGCTGGCGATCCGCAACGAGCAGATCTTCATGACGCGGCCCTATTACGACGAGCGGCTCGCCTTCGCGTGGCGCAAGAACGCCGTCGAGAACTTCGAGACCGTCGGCGATATCGGCAAGACGCCGATCGACGTCGAGGGCAACAGCGCCTCCGATGCCATGCTGCTGACCGCCCAGGGTGGCCAGCTGCGGGAGAACCTGAAGCACTTCAAGAGCTTCGAAGAAGCCGCGAAGGCCTTCCTGGCCGGTGACGCGCCGATCCTCGCCGGCACGCGCGCCAATCTCGAGGCTGCTCTGTTCGCCGCCAAGGCGTCCAAGGACGAGATCGGTATCAAGGAATTGCGGCTCGGCGGACCGGTGAAGTTGAGCTGGGAAATCGGCGGCGCGGTGAAGAGCGACTCCCGCGATCTCGGCTATGCCATTGGCGATGCGATGACTGCCATGGCCGAAAACGGCAGCTTGAAGTCGATCTTCGAGAAGTATGGCGTCGAATACGCTGCCCCGAAGGGATATTGATAGGCAAGCATCTTAAGCTCAAATAGAGACGGTCAGAAAAATCTTCCGGGCCAGCAAGGTCGGCGGAGGTTATTTTGCTGTTTTCTGATTTTGCTGCCTATTTGTCTTCATAATAAGTGTCTTCTTATACTTATGGCCAATAACCCGTCTGGCCGACTCTGACTATCGTCCTGCGCGAGGCATGCCGCTCGTCCAATAAGGAGCACCAGCTCCCCGGCAGCCAGACGTTCAAGAGGAGGAGATGTCATGAGATTGCGTGACCAGTTTCTCACGGCGGCCGGGGCGCTCGCCCTGCTCGTCGGCGCGGCGGCGATGTCCGCGCCGCAGGCCAAGGAGCCGGAGAAGGCTGCGGCTTCCGGCGGCGTCAGCGATCAGGACATCCTGAACGACGCCAAGACCCCGGAAGACGTCGTCTCCTACGGCCTCGGCCCGCAGGCCCAGCGCTACAGCCCGCTCAAGGCCATCAACAAGGAGACCATCAAGGGTCTCGTCCCGGCTTATTCGTTCTCGTTCGGCGGTGAGAAGCAGCGCGGCCAGGAGAGCCAGGCGCTCGTCAAGGATGGCGTGATCTACGTCACCGGCTCGTACTCGCGCATGTACGCGATCGACTCGCGCACCGGTGAGAAGCTCTGGCAGTACGAGGCCCGCCTGCCCGAGGGCATCCTGCCCTGCTGCGACGTCGTGAACCGCGGCGCTGCGCTCTACAAGAACCTCGTGATCTTCGGCACGCTCGACGCCAAGCTTGTCGCCCTCGACCAGAAGACCGGCAAGGTCGTCTGGAAGAAGGACATCGACGATTTCAAGAGCGGCTACAGCTACACCGCTGCACCGCTCATCGTGAAGGGCAAGGTCATCACCGGCGTGTCCGGCGGTGAGTTCGGTGTCGTCGGCCGCGTCGAGGCCCGTGACGCCGAGACCGGCGAGCTCATCTGGCAGCGCCCGGTCATCGAAGGCCATATGGGCACGCTGAACGGTAAGGAATCCACGATGACCGGCAAGGTCAACGAGACCTGGCCGGGCGACATGTGGAAGTACGGCGGCGGCGCCACTTGGCTCGGCGGCACCTACGATCCCGAAACCAACCTGATCTACATGGGCACCGGCAATCCCGGCCCGTGGAACTCCTGGCTGCGTCCGGGCGACAACAAGTGGACCGCCTCGCGCATCGCCCTCAACCCGGAGAACGGCGAGATCGTCTGGGGCTTCCAGACCACCCCGCATGACGGCTGGGACTTCGACGGCGTGAACGAATTCGTGCCGTTCGACCTCAACAAGGGCGGCAAGACCATCAAGGCCGGCGCCACCGCCGACCGTAACGGCTTCTTCTACGTCCTCGACCGCACCAACGGTAAGTTCATCTCGGCCTCTCCCTTCGTCGAGAAGATCAACTGGGCGAGCGGCATCGATGAGAACGGCCGTCCGAAGTACATCGCCGAGAACCGCCCGGGCGACCCGTCCAAGGCGACCGGCGACGAAAAGAAGGGCAAGTCCGTGTTCGCGGTGCCGAGCTTCCTCGGCGGCAAGAACTGGATGCCGATCGGCTACAGCCCGGACACCAAGCTGTTCTACGTTCCGTCTAACGAGTGGGGCATGGACATCTGGAACGAGGCCGTCTCGTACAAGAAGGGCGCGGCCTATCTCGGCGCCGGCTTCACCATCAAGCCGGTCTTCGAGGACCATATCGGCTCGCTGAAGGCGATCGACCCGGCCACCGGCAAGGTGGTGTGGAACTACAAGAACAAGGCTCCGCTCTGGGGCGGCGTTCTGACCACGGGCGGCGGCCTCGTCTTCACCGGCACGCCGGAGGGCTTCCTGAAGGCCTTCGACGCCAAGACCGGTGAAGAGGTCTGGAAGTTCAACACGGGCACCGGCGTCGTCTCCTCCCCGATCACCTGGGAGCAGGACGGCGAGCAGTGGATCGGCGTCGCGGCCGGTTGGGGCGGTGCGGTTCCGCTCTGGGGTGGCGAGGTGGCCAAGTCCACCGCCGGCATCAACCAGGGCGGCAGCTTCTGGGCATTCAAGCTGCCGAAGAAGCTCGCGACCCGCTAAGGCGACACTCAACAGGCTTTCGGGACGGGGCTCTCATGCCCTGTCCCGATCGCCACCTTCCAAAACCATTCCGCGACGGGGCTGCTCCCCTGAGCAGTTCATTGCCGGAACGGACATTTCGCCGATCATTGGGTAGGCATGTCGCCGATCATGCAGACCGTACGCGCAAACGAGACGATTTCTCCTTCGGTTGGAGATATGCTCACCCCGGACCAGGGTATCGAGACCCGGCCGGAGGGCGTCGCGTTGCACCTTCTCATCGTCGACGATCACCCCCTGTTTCGCGAGGCGCTCGCGAGCGCGATCACTCTCGCCTTCCCCCAGGCGCGCCTAGAAGAGGCAGACGGCATCCGCTCCGCCTGCGACCTGCTCGCCAAGACGCCGACCATCGACCTGACGTTGCTCGATCTCTCCATGCAGGGCGTCACCGGCTTCGATGGCCTCGTCACGATCCGCACCCGCTTTCCCCGCATTCCGATCCTGATCGTCTCGGGGCTGGAAGATCCGCGCATCATGCGTGAGGCCGTCCATCATGGTGCCGCCGGCTTCGTGCCCAAGGCGGTGGATAAGGCCACGCTGACCCGCGCGATTTCGGAGGTGATGAACGGTGCCCTGTTCATGCCGCCGGAACTCGCCGGCAGCCCCGATCCGCTCCCGGCCCGCGCTAAGAAGACCCCGCTCGCCGAGCGCGTCGCTCTGCTGACGCCGCAGCAAATGCGTGTGCTGATGATGATCCGCCAGGGCAAGCTCAATAAGCAGATCGCTCACGAACTGCAGGTGGGCGATTCCACCGTGAAGGCCCACGTCTCCGAAATCCTGCGCAAGCTCGAAGTGATCAGCCGGACGCAGATTGTGATCGAGACGGCCTATATGGATTTCGACCAGAGCAACGGCTCGTTCACGGCGGGATAGGAGCCGCTCCGCTCCTGCGAGCGCCCTCAAACGCCTCCGGTTCAGCGGGTCTCTGTTCAGAGGCGCGCCTGAGCCGGCGCACCCTTCCCTTAGAGAGGGGCCGCGGGTGTTTACACCGCGGCCCGCATTGGGGGCGCGGGATGCGCCGCTGCGGTCGAGGCGACGCTCTTGCGGTAGAGCCCGCGATTGGCGCCGTCCGGCACGAGTGCGTCGGTGAGGCCGATCACGGTCTCGGCGGCCCCGAGCAGGACTGCCCCGTCCGGTGCGAGCGCCTTGGCGATCCGCCGCAGCACATCGCTCTTCGTAGGCATGTCGAAATAGATCAGCACGTTGCGGCAGAAAACGATGTCGAACGTGCCGAGATGGTCGAAGGGCTGGAGGAGATTCAGCGGCCGGAAGTCGATCATGCTGCCGAGGGCCGGATCAATGCGCCAGCGGTCCCCCTGCTGCGAGAAGTATTTGACGAGGAGCTGGGCGGGCAGACCGCGCTGCACCTCGAAGTGGCTGTAGAAGCCGGCCTTGGCCTTTTCCAGCACTTCGGTCGAGAGGTCGGTGGCGACGATCTCGATGTGCCAGCCAGCGAGCCGCGGCGCGGCCTCCTTGAGCAGCATCGCGAGCGAGTAAGGCTCCTGCCCACTTGAGGCCGCCGCGCTCCAGATGCGCAGGCGCCGGGTCGCAGCGCGCGCCGTGATCGCGCGCGGCAGCAGCACGTCGCGGAACATGTCGAACGGGGTCCGGTCGCGGAAGAAGAAGGTCTCGTTCGTGGTCATAGCCTCGACCACGGCCTGCTCGATGTCGCGGCGCGAGGCCCTCAGCGCCGTGCACAGATCGTTGAGCGTCGCGAGGTTGAAGCGACGGCAGATGGGATTCAGCCGGCTCTCGACGAGGTAGAGCTTCTCGGGTCCGAGCGCGAGGCCGGAGCGGTCCTTCAGGTAGGTCCGCAGGAAGTCGAAGGCGGGGTCGCTCATCGTGCCTGCCCCGTCAGATGGGACTTCAGGGCCGGGCCGATTTCCGGCAGCGGCAGCACACCGTGGCAGAGGCCGGCCTTGGCGACGCTGCCGGGCATGCCCCACACCGTGCTTGTGGCCTCGTCCTGCGCGAACAGCATGCCGCCGGCCTCGACGAGGGCACGTGCCCCAGGCGTGCCATCTGCACCCATGCCGGTGAGGATCACGCTCAGCGTCGCCGCACCGAACACTGCTGCGGCATCGAAGAACAAGACGTCGACCGCTGGACGGCAGAAGTTCACCACCGGACCGTCGTCGAGGCGGATCACGGGCTCGCCCTTGGCGAGGCCCATGTGACGGCCGCCGGGAGCGACGTAGATGCGGCCCGGCTGCAGCCGTTCGCCGTCCTTGCCCTCGGCCGCCGGCAGGCCGACGCGGGCGCCGAGATGCTCGGCGAAGACGGCGGTGAAGACCGGCGGCATGTGCTGGACGATGAGGGTCGGGACGCTGCGCAGGGTCTGCGCGCCGATCCGCTCCAGCACGTCTCCGACCGCGCGAGGGCCGCCGGTGGAGGAGCCGATCAGCAGGCAGCGCGGAGTGGCGATGGTGCGAGGCTTGGCTCGCAGCGTGATCGGTGAGGACAGACGCGAGGCTGCCGGTGCAGGCGCCGGAGCTGCTGCCGCGGATGCGCCGAGGCTCAATGGGGCGACCGGAGAGACGCGCCGGTGCCTCTTGCTACCGAACAGGCGTACCCGCTCGATCAGGTCGGTGCGGAAGGCGTCCGAGGTGGTGACGCCGCGTGAGCTTTCGGGCTTGGGCAGATAGTCGACCGCGCCGAGGGCGAGACACTTCAGCGAAATGTCGGCATTGCGCTGCGTCAGCGTCGACATCATCACGACCTGCAGGCCGGGAACCCGCGCCAGCATCAGCGGCAGCGCCGAGGTGCCGTCGAGCTCCGGCATGTCGATGTCGAGGAGCACGACGTCCGGGTCGTACTTGGACAGCGCGTCGAGAGCGATGCGGCCGTTCGAGGCGGTGGCCACGACCTCGAATCCGGACTCGGTGAGCCACCGTGAGACGAGACCACGCACCACAGCCGAGTCGTCGGCGATCAGGACCCGTGTCGGCGTGTTCGCCGAGGAGGCACCGGGGGGAGGAGTGACGGCGAGTGCGGCCGGCATGCGTTCAGCGCTTTCGGTGCAGGGTCGAGGGTGTCTCGGCAACGGACCTGCGAGCCGGAGACGGGACAGCGCGGGCTAGGATCAGGCGTTTTGGCTCAATGGCCCCTACGCCTGTGCTCAGGCAGCGTGTGCCTCGCGGGGCAGACCCACCTGCTCCAGCTTCGTCATCAGGATCTCGCGATCGAAGGGCTTCATGATGTACTCGTCAGCGCCGCCGTGCAGAGCGCGGGCGATGGCGCCGACGTCGTTCTCGGTGGTGCAGAACAGAACCTTCGGGTGCGCGCCGCCCGGAGTAGCCCGCAGTGCCGTGAGGAACTCGTAGCCGTCCATCTTCGGCATCGTCCAATCGAGCAGGATCACGTCCGGCATCGCCTGGTTGCACAGGGCGAGCGCGGTCTCGCCATCCTCGGCGTCCGAGACCTTGAGGTTCACGGTCTCGAGGATGCGCCGCGCCACCTTTCGGATCACGGCGGAGTCGTCGACGATCAGGGCAGTGTGCATGTCGGCTCTCGGCTGGGATTCGATGGGGACGTCAGGCCGCGATCGCTTCGCCGAAGGCGAGCAGCGCGCTGATGTCGAGGATGACGAGGAGGCGCCCGTCGAGCCGGTGGACGGCGCTGGCGAGGTCGCGCCAGCGGGCGTCCAGGTTGATCGGAACGGGCTCGCAGGTCTCAGCGCCGAGCTTCAGCACCTCGCCGACGCCGTCGGTGACGAGGGCGAAGGTCTCAGCGCCCTGCTCCAGGCCGATGGCCATGCAGGCCGCGCCCGGCTCGCGATCCGGCAGTCCGAGGCGGCGACGCAGGCAGAGCGCGGTGACGACGCGGCCGCGCAGATTGATCAGCCCGACGATCTCGCGGGGAGCGAGCGGCACGGCGGTGACGCCCGAGGGCATGAACACGTCGTGCACGCGCTCGATGGCGAGGCCGAACATCGCGTCACCGACGAAGACGGTGACGTAGTCGTGTTGACCCGAGACGGAGGCCTCGGAGGCGTTGGTGTTGGCAGCCTGCATGGCGGAGGTTCCGGAAGACATCGGGATCAGGCGGCTTGGTCGAGGGGAGTGGTGTTGAGCTCGCCCAGCGCGGCGACGAGGCCACTGCGGTCGAACTTCGCGACGAGGTCACTGATGGAGAGTGCGCGGGCCTTGGTGATCGACTCGGGGCCGATCTGACCGGACAGGGCGATCACCGGCAGGTCGCCGATGCGTCCGCCGTTCTTGCGCATGGCGGCGACGAGGTCGAAGCCGGTGCGGCCGGGCATCTCGAGATCCGCCACGACGACGCTGATCGCCGCGTCGGACTTGAGCTGGCGCAGCGCATCCTCGGCGCTCGCCGCCGTGGCGACCTCGTAGCCGGCCGCCTTCAGCACGGGGGTCAGCAGGTTGCGGAAGAACGCGGAGTCGTCGACGAGCAGCAACGTCGGGTTCTTGGCCTTCGGAGCCCGCGGGCCACGTGCCCAATCGTCATAGGCCAGCGGCAGGAAGTGGCTGACATCGACGATGTCGGTGGCGCGGCCGCGCAGCACCGCGGAGCCGATCAGGTCGGAACGGTCGGCGACGATCTCGACGTCGAGGTGATCCTCGACGATGTCGACGATCTCGTCGACCACGAGGCCCATGGCCCGGTCGCCGTCGGAGAACACCACCAGCGCCTGGCTGCCCTGCGAGCGGATCTCGATGGCCGGGTCGGCGGGAACCAGCGGCATCAGCTTGCCGCGATACTGGATCAGCGGCCGGCCGGCGAGCCACTCGATCTTGCCGGCATCGATCTCCTCGATGCGCGTGACGAGGGAGAGCGGAACCGCCTTGAAGCTGCCACCGCCCTTGAAGACGAGCAGCGTGGCCTTGTCGAGCGCGGCCTCGCCGGCCTCGTCCGCCTGCTCGGAGGCATCGCCGCTGGCGACGCCCTGGCCGACCTTGCGGGCGATGCCGTTCGGATCGACGATCAGCACCACGGCGCCGTCGCCGAGGATGGTGTTGCCGGCGAAGAGCGGGATGTGCCGCAGCTTCGACGACATCGGCTTCACGACGATTTCTTCCGTGTGGAAGACCTCGTCGACGAGGATGCCGAAGCGTTGGCGGCCGACCTGGGCGACCACGACGAAGCCGGAGACCGGCGTGTCGGCGACGGCCGCGCCCATGTCGCCATCCATCAGCGAGGAGAGCGAGGTGATCGGCAGCAGCCGCTCGCGCAGGCGCATCACGGGGGCGCCGTTGATGCGCTCGACCCGGTTCGTGCCTTCGGCCTCGATCCGCACCAGCTCGCGCACCGCGATCTGCGGTACGGCGTAGCGCTGGCCGGCGGACTCGACGATCAGCGCCGAGATGATGGCCAGCGTCAGCGGGATCTTGATGGTGAAGGTAGTGCCTTGGCCACGCTGGGTGGCGATGTCGATCATGCCGCCGATCGACTCGATGTTCGTCTTGACGACATCCATGCCGACACCGCGGCCGGAGACGGAGGTCACGACCTGCGCCGTCGAGAAGCCGGCGTGGAAAATGAACTTGGCGACGTCCGAGTCGCTCATGCGCTCGAGATCGGCCTGGGTGGCGATACCGCGATCGACGGCCTTGCGGCGGATGGCGGTGAGGTCGAGGCCGCGGCCGTCATCGGCGATCTCGATCGAGATGGTGCCGCCCTCGTGATAGGCGGAGAGGCGGATGGTGCCTCCCGCCGGCTTGCCGGCCTTGATGCGCTCGACGGTGGACTCGATGCCGTGGTCGGCGGAGTTCCGCACCATGTGGGTGAGCGGATCCTTGATCAGCTCGAGCACCTGCCGGTCGAGCTCGGTCTCGGCGCCGACCATGACCAGCTCGATGCCCTTCGACAGTTCGGCCGAGAGGTCGCGCACCACGCGCGGCAGCTTCTGCCAGGCATTGCCGATCGGCTGCATGCGGGTCTTCATCACGCCGTCCTGGAGTTCGGCGGTGACGTGGCTGAGCCGCTGCAGCGGGACCTTGTAGCTCGAATCCTCGTGGCGGCGGGCGATCTCGAGGAGCTGGTTGCGGGTCAGCACCAGCTCCGAGACCATCGTCATCAGGTGCTCGAGGGTCTCGACGTTGACCCGGATCGTGCGGTTCTTCTGCGCGGCCTCGGCCGCTTCAGCCGACATCTCGACGGGCTTCGATTCCGGCGCCTTCTCGGTGACCGGAGCGGCTGCTGCCGGAGCCGGCGCGGCGGCGACAGGGGCCGGCGTCTCGGGAATCACGGGCAGCGGCGGAAGCGGCGGCAGCTCGTCCGGGCCCTCGGCCTCCATGAAGGCGCGTTCCAGCTCCTCCAGCGAGACCTCGCCGGGCTTCAGCTCGCGCTCAAGGGTCTGCACGACCAGGGCCGCAGGAGCTGGGGCGGCCTCTTCGGCCGGCATCTGCGACATCGCATCGAGCGCTTCGATCAGGTCTGCATCGGAACCGGCCGGCTCGGTGCCGCCAGCTTCGAGATCCGCGAGGATCGCCTTGAGGCGGTCGAGGGTTGCGAGGATCAGCGTCACGGATGCGGAGCTGACCGGGAAACCATCGCGAAAGCGGCCCATCAGGTTCTCGGCGGCATGCGCCAAGGTTTCCAGCCGCGGCAGGCCGAGGAAGCCGCAGGTACCCTTGATGGTGTGGACTAGGCGGAAGATGTTCCGCAAGATCACCTGATTGTTGGGGTCCTGCTCGAATTTCACCAGTTCGGCATCAACGGTATCGAGATGCTCGGCGCTCTCAGTCAGGAACTCGCGAAGCAGATCGTCCATCGTGCAATACTCGGTCAACGCGCAGGCTCGTGCCATGCCTAGCGACTATTGACCGAATTGGGTTAGGGAAGCGTTTCTGCCGGCATGATTTTGCCGTCCTGTCTCAGGTCAAACCAGAACATCCAAGTGGAGAACTCCAGGTTCGATATCTCCGATCGGCGTTAATGCTTCGGTTACCATAACCGAACGTCTTAGTCGCGAATGCACGCAAGGCTTGAAACTATAGCGCAGCTTGCGACTTCACCGTTCAGTGCACTTTGAGGATTTGCGCGATGCTTGCCTTCGGAGAATTGCCCTGGGCGAACCAGGACCGTGTTACGGCCTCGGCGCGTTGCACGATCGGCGAGAGCAAGGAGTTTGCCTGCGTCGTCGACATGCTCGACAGCGAAACCGCAGCGGTCGCCTGCGATTACCTCGCCTCGGACGACGACATCGGCCAGGAGGTCATCTGCTACGTCGACGGGATCGGTCTGATCGCGGGCAGCGTGCGGGAACTGACCGAAACCGGCTTCACGATTGGCGTCGAGGTCAATGCCGAGCGCCACGCCCGAATCGAGGCGCGACTGACCTGGATGCGCGAGCACGTTCACGGCCTTGCGGACCGGCGTGCCAGCGCGCGCATCGTGCCCAAGCACCGACGCACCACCGTTAAATGGCCGGACGGCCGCCTGATCGATGCAGAAATCGCGGACCTGTCGATGTCAGGTGCCGGGCTGGTGCTCGCTGACAAACCGAGCGTGGGCGCGGTGGTGACGGTCGGCAAGCGCTTCGCCACGGTCGTGCGCCATAAGGACGATGGCATCGGCGTCGCCTTCCGCCTGCCGTTCAGCGCCGAGACGTTCAACGAACACGTGGTGTTGTGACCGAGGGCGACAATCGGGTCGTCATCGCTCCGGCTTCACGGCCCGCTGACGTGGCTCAACCGTTGGCGGATCTTCTTCGAGGCTGCAAACCGGAGCCCAGAACCCGCTCCTGATGCGTGGACACGAGATGTCCGCGCGGCCAATCGCCGATTCCGGGTTCACCTGTGGCGGCCCGGAATGACGGTGTGCAAGTTCAGGTCGTCGGCGTCCTAGGCCAGCGCGGTGTCCGGCGACTCGCTGTCCGATGGGCGGGAATCCTCGGGGACCGGGGCGTTTGCGGGAGCGGCCTCGGTAGCGGAGGTATTCGGCACGGCTTTGATCGTCACCGCGTCGCCCTCGATGGAGAAGCTCACGGACATTGCCGCGGCGCGGGCGACGAGGCCGGCGTAGTAGGCCAGGATCCCGTGGGAATCGACCGAACCGCTCTCCGGCGTGCCCGCGATCAGCTCCTCGGCATGGGGCGGGATGCGGGCATGCGAGCCCGTGGCTACGATCACGATTTCCGGCGCGTCGCCGTCGCCCGTCACCTTGACGTCGATCAGGCCGCCGCGGGGAATTGCGGTCGAGGCAATGACCACGAGGTTGAGGAGCAGCTTGACCTTGTTCTTCGGAAAGAGCGCCACCGGCGCGCTCCAGGCCACGTCCGGCTTCTCGTCGGCGAACATGTTGCGGGTGAGTTTTTCCGCGTCGGCGAGATCGATGGCAGCGCCCACCGAGCCCGAGGCGCCAAAGGCGATCCGCGCGAACTGGACCCGAGCCGAAGCGGTTCGCGCGCTCTTGCGGATCAGGTCGAGGGCGAATTCGCGCATTGAGGGATCGTTGTCGTCCTCGAGCACTTCGAGCCCGTTATTGATCGCACCGACCGGACTGATCAGGTCGTGGCAGACCCGCGAGCAGAGCAGCGCAGAGAGATCGAGGGCGTCGAGGGTAAGGCTGGCCATGAACCGCTCCGCGGTGAATTCGGTCTTAGATCCGCCGCGCTTGGCCGGGATGAACGAAGCTGTCGCAGCGTGCGCGTGCCCGGCACCGATAGACACCGTTCGCTGCTTTGAAAAGCGGCGGCTCATCTTGATGACGCCTGTCGACAAGCGGCCGCCTTCGGGGCATGACCTTTGAGATGAGTGTTTTGGGGTCAGAGTCGCGTTCGGCGGCGTCCCCTCGCCTGACGGCCCCGGTCTCGGATGCGTCGCGCGATGACGTCGCGGCGAGCCTTGCAGAAATCGCCTGCGGGGCCGGCGAGATCCTGCGCCGCTACCACGGCGGCGACTGCCCGCATCAGCTGAAGCCTGATGGCTCCCCGGCTAGCCTCGCCGACATGCGGTCTGAAGAGTTCATCGTCGCTGCGTTGAACCGTCTTTGGCCCGAGATTCCGGTCATCGCGGAGGAGACGAGTGGCGAGGCCAAGGCCGCCGAGCTGTTCTTCCTTGTCGATCCGCTCGATGGCACCCGCGATTTCCTGGCGGGCGTTCCCGAATACAGCGTCAACATCTGCCTGATCTGGAATGATCGGCCGATCGCGGCCGCCCTGGCGGCGCCTGGTCTCGGTCGGTGCTGGTATGCGGGCAGCCATGCCCTCGAAGCCCCCATGCGCGACGGACGGCTCGGCGAGCCGCGTCCGATCTCCGCACGTACGCCCCCGCGAGAGGGATTGGTTGCGCTGGTGAGCCGCTGCCACGGTGACGCCGAAACCGATGCCTGCCTCGACAGCCTGCCGATCGTGCTGCGGCGCGTGACGTCCTCGGCGCTCAAGTTCGGCCTGCTCGCCGCTGGCGAGGCCGATGTCTACGTTCGCTGCGTGCCGACGATGGAGTGGGACACTGCGGCCGGCGACCATATCCTTGCCGTTGCCGGCGGTTGGGTGGTGGGGCCGGATGGCGCGCGCCTGACCTACGGCCATCGCGGGCGATTCTATCGCAACGGCCCCTTCGCGGCGTTCGGTGAATGCGATCAGGCTCCTCCGGTTCCCCTCCCCTCGGATTGCTCGTCGAGCTATCGCGACAGGCGCCGTACCGGCGAGGTCACACGCGAAGAATCCTCGGCCCACTCGTGACGGCTCGTTAACCTTGTCTTGCCGTTAAAAGCCCATACTCCCCCGAATCAAAGGATTCGGCGCGGAAATGCCGCGCGAGGAGGACTGCGATGTCGACGAAGAAAGTGACGCAGCAGAAGCTGTCGCGCCGAGCCGTCATTCCCGCCCTGCTGGCAGCCCCTGCGGCCATCGTCCTGACCGGTCGCGAGGCCCTTGCGGTCGAGGATTTCGGTCGCCCCGAGAATTTCCGCCCCGCCGAGATCGTGGACAATGGCCACCGCTTCTTTGGCAGCGTGTCGCGCGGTTTGGCGCTGACCGTAGAGGAGGCCACCCGTCGCTGGGGCCAGCCGAACGGCTACATTCTCGGCCAGGAGGCTGCGGGCGCCTTCGTCGGCGGCCTGCGCTACGGCGAGGGCACGCTCTACACTCGGAACGCCGGCAACCGCCGCATTTACTGGCAGGGCCCGTCCATCGGCTTCGACGCCGGCGGCGACGGTGACCGCACCATGATGCTTGTCTACAACCTGCCGGGCCTGCGTGAGCTCTACCAGCGCTTCGGCGGTGTCGACGGGTCGGCCTATTTCGTGGGCGGCTTCGGCATGACGGCGGTGACCAACGACGGCATCGTCGTGGTTCCGATCCGCACTGGCGTCGGCGCCCGGCTCGGCATCAACGTCGGCTACCTCAAATTCACGAACCGGCCGACCTGGAACCCCTTCTGACGGCTTTGGGCGTGCCTTGAAGCAGGCCAGAACGCGCAATACAGCGTGGTGGTGCCGGCGTTCCCGGCATGCATCGCGCGCACTTTCGCGCGCCCCTAAGGTTTCACGCATGGGTCCGTCGGCGTGATCGAGACCGTGATGAGCTTCGCGCTCGGCTTCCTGGTGGCAAGCCTGGCCGCGCTTCTGATGCTGCCGGTGCTCAACCGCCGCGCGGCCCGTCTCGCCCGCCGGCGAATCGACGGGCTGTTTCCGATGTCGATGCAGGAGATCGCCGCGGAGCGCGACGCGCTGCGCGCCGAGTTCGCTGTTGCCGAGCGTCGCCTCGAGCGGAAGGTCGAGACGGCTCGGGCAGGCCGCCATGGCGACATGCAGACCGTCGGCGCCAAGCTGCTCGAAGTCGCCGCCCTG
This sequence comes from Methylobacterium sp. C25, assembly GCF_021352225.1. Classification (GTDB taxonomy): domain Bacteria; phylum Pseudomonadota; class Alphaproteobacteria; order Rhizobiales; family Beijerinckiaceae; genus Methylobacterium. The sequence continues at coordinate 389,300 of NZ_JAAUVI010000002.1, forward strand.
CAGCGCGACGTCGAAGGGCGCGATGCGGCACTCTCCGCGCGCAAGGTCGAGATCGATGAGGCGCTCACTCGCATCGCCGGGCTCGATCGCGACCTTTCCACCTCCCGCACCGACGGAGCCGCCAGCCTGGCGGCGTTGACCGCGCTGGAGATGGCCCACCGCGATATTCTGGTCGACCTGAAGACGACAAGGCGGGAGCGGGATGCCGTGCGCGAAGACCTCAAGGGTGCCCTGTCGCGCGACCAGGTGACTCGCACGCAGCCCACGGACGGCTCGTCCGACGAGAAGGGAGGCCCCGCCAGCCCTCCGGACGAGTTGCGCACTCGTCACGACGCGCTCGTCTCCGAGCGCGATACCCTCGCCGCGAGCCTCCAGGCAGCGGAGGCAGCATTGGCCAGCGCGCTTTCCGGTCGTCACGCCAAGGGATTGCCGCAGGGCGAGAACGACGACGCAGACCTGCGCCGGCGCATCACCGAGGTCGCCGACGCCCTGGTCAAGCGCGACCGTCTTCCTTCATCTGCCAGCTTTCCGCAGCCGGCCACCGCCGATACCTGATGCTGGCGACGTGCGCTGTCACGCTTGCCGCTGGGCTCTCAGGACAATAAGTCCGCGCTCACGACGGTATCGTCATGCGATCGCCCTGCCGATGCCTCGCTTCGACCATCGCGAGGCTGCATCCGATGCCGGCTTCCCTTTCACGCACGCTCCGAGACGACTTATGGCCTTGAACCTGAAGCCGTTCGCCCTTGCGGTGACCGCCCTTGCCGTCGCCAGCACCGCCCAGGCCGTCGAGTCCCGGCGCGGCAACGACACGCTCAAGAAGTACTGCACCGGCGATTACCTCTCCTATTGCGGCAACCTCGCTCCGGACGATCCGGCGACCGATGCCTGCTTCAAGACCAACTGGAAGAAGCTGTCGGAAAATTGCCGCCGCGCCATCGACGCCTACACGCCGACGCCTGCCGAGAAGAGCGGCAAGCGCGGCTGATCCGAAACGCGCATCGGCGTTGTTGCGCCGATGCGCTCGCATCCGGGCTCGCGAACGGCTAAGCTATCGCCGTTCATGCCGGACTCGTCGATGCACGCCCTCCCCGCCGCCCCGTCGCGCCCTGCGCCCAGGCGCCTGATCGCCATCGGGCTCTGCCTCTGCGTCGTTGCCCTGGCGGCCGGCGGCTGCGGTCGCCGCGGCAGGCTCGAGCCGCCGACGGATGCGCCGAGCCCAGCCGGGCGCACGACGGCCTCGCCCGCTTCGGCCCGTTCCCTTCCGCTCGGCACGGGAGCGGCCTCGGCAACTCCGGACTCGGATGCCGTGCGCGATGGAGACGAACTCCCCGCATCGGCCACGGCGCCCGCCATCGACTCCGCGCCGATTCAGACCAATCGCGGCGCCAAGAAGGGCTACAAGATCCCGAAGGATCCATTCATCCTCGACCCGATCCTCTGAGGGCGCTCAAGCCCCCTCGCCTCTGCCGCCCGTTCTGCTAAAGCGCGGGCATGCATCACTTCCAATATCGCGATGGGCGTCTTCACGCCGAGGACGTCGACCTGACCCTTCTCGCGGACGGGGTCGGCACGCCGTTCTACTGCTACGCCTCGGCCACGCTGGAGCGACACTACCGCGTCTTCTCCGAGGCCTTCGCCGGCGACGACGCCCTGACCTGCTTTGCTGTTAAGGCGAACTCGAACCAGGCGGTGCTGGCGACGCTGGCGCGCCTCGGCGCTGGCATGGACATCGTTTCGGAGGGCGAGTTGCGCCGGGCGCTCGCGGCCGGCGTGCCGGGCGAGCGCATCGTGTTCTCCGGTGTCGGCAAGACGCGCACCGAGATGGCGGCCGCGCTGCAGGCCGGCATCTTCTGCTTCAACGTCGAGAGCGAGCCGGAACTCGATGCACTCTCCGAGGTGGCCGTATCGATCGGTCGAGACGCGCCGGTCTCGATCCGGGTGAACCCGGATGTCGACGCGCTGACCCACGCCAAGATCGCGACAGGAAAATCCGAGAACAAGTTCGGCATCCCGATCGAACGGGCACGGGAAGTCTATGCCCATGCTGCGCGTCTGCCGGGCCTCTCGATCCACGGCGTCGACATGCATATCGGCAGCCAGATCACCGATCTCGCGCCCTTCGACCGGGCCGGCGCCCGTCTCTCGGCGCTGGCGCGCGAGCTGATGGCCGACGGCCACCCGTTGAAGCACATCGATTTCGGCGGCGGCCTCGGCATCCCCTATCGTGACGACAACGCCACGCCGCCCGACCCGACGGCGCTCGCCGAGGTGATGCGTCCGCATTTTCAGCCGCTCGGCCTTCGGCCGGTCTTCGAGATCGGCCGGATGATCTGCGGCAATGCCGGCATCCTCGTCACCCGCGTGATCTACGTGAAGCGCACGGCGAGCCGCACGTTCGTCATCGTCGATGCGGCGATGAACGACCTGATCCGCCCGACCCTCTACGAGGCCTTCCACGCCATGCGCCCGGTGGCCGAGCCCTCGGCCGACGCCCCTCGCATCGTTGCCGACGTGGTCGGCCCGGTCTGTGAGACCGGTGATTACTTGGCGCTGGGCCGCGACATGCCCGAGGTCGCGCCCGGGGATCTGATCGCGGTGATGACTGCGGGTGCCTATGGGGCAGTCCAGGCCAACACCTACAACACCCGGCTCCTGGTGCCGGAGGTGTTGGTCAGGGATGCGGAAGCCGTCCTGGTGCGGCCGCGTCCGAGCTACGAGGACTTGATCGGGCTCGATCGGATGCCGGCCTGGCTCTGATCCCTCGTTGGTGCTGCCGGCGTCGCTGCGTCAGGTCGTGTCCGCGTTGTGCTCGTCCATCCGCAGGCTCCAGACCATGTGGTCGTCCTTATCGGTCAGCCAGGCGAGATTGGTGCCGTCGACGATGAGGCTGTCCGCGTTGCTCAGCAGAGAGCTGATCGCCTCGCGGAGATTGGCAGCTTGGACGGTTTCGTCGCGAACGGGCGGGCGGACGACGCCGCGCTGATCCCGGAATGCGACGCGGAGGCGATAGGTCTGCAAAGGGCACTCGAATGACAGGTCGCCGTGGAGGCCAATGCCTGCACTGGACCGTACGATAGTCGACGTCCACCGGGACGATTAAGCAATGCCAGGAACTTGGCAACCGTCAAGCGCGGCTGGGTCAATTTGACCCCGTGGTGGACCGCTGCCACGGTATCACATTGGTTTAGACCGTGGTGGGCTCCGATCCCGCCAGAGCAAGGTTACGATGGCCGAGGCCGAAACGGCGACCTCCCGGACAGCACGCGACCCCGTCCGTGCGCGGCTCGACCGCCTCATAGCGGGTGCGCGTGCGGCCGGCTTGGTCGAGCGCGCTTGGCCGCTGCTCTGGCGCGGCCTGATGGTCGGTCTGGCCTTCCTCACCCTGTCCTGGCTCGGGCTGTGGCTCGAGTTGCCGCAGGTTTGGCGCATGGCGGGCCTCGCCGCCTTCGCGCTGCTCGCCGTCGCCGTGCTGGCTCCCCTCCTGAAACTGCGCGCGCTCGACCGCCGCCAGGCCCTCGCGCGTATCGACCGCGAGGCTGCCCGCGACGGGCGACCGGGTGGAGCGTTGGCGCATGATCCGGCCTCCGCGGTCGAGGACACGCTCGCCGTTGGCACGAGAGACCCGGCGACGAAGGCGCTGTGGGCCTTGCACCAGCGGCGGGCTGCCGCCGCCGTCGCGCGGCTTCGCGTCGGCTCACCACGGCCGGATATGCCGCGTCATGATCCCCTCGCGCTGCGTCTAGGCTTTGTGGTCGCCGCGATCGCCGCGCTCTTCGTGGCCGGTCCCGAATGGCGCGAGCGGATTGGTGCCGCCTTCGACTGGCGCGAGCCGCCCTCGCCCGGCCCGAGCTTCCGCGTCGACGGTTGGATCGATCCGCCGCTCTACACCCGTCTGCCGCCGCTGATCGTGACCATGTCCGGCGCCGAGGCCGGAAAATCCGCCGAGCAGCACCTGCGCGCGCCGGTAAACTCGACGCTGATCGTGCGGATCGCCGGTCACGGCGAGGCGACGCTGACGCCGAACGCCGTGCTCCAGCCGATCCGCAAAGATGCGAAGGACGATGCTGGTTCGCGCAAGGCCCCGCCGACCGGCGTTGCCTCCAGGACGGCGCAATCGGACCTTCGCGAGGAGCGCTTCCGGCTCGGTGCCGGGAATGCCGAGCTCAAGATCAAGACCGAGGGCGCGCCGTTGCAGCGCCTGACGATCGAGAGCATCCCCGACCGTCCGCCGGAGGTCGAGCGCGTCGGCGGTCTCGACGTCAACGGCCGCGGCACCTTCAACCTGACTTACCGGGCCAAGGACGATTACGGGATCGCCTCGGCCGAGGGGATCGTGGAGCCGTTGAAGCCGGGGCGCTCCCTCGTGCCGGTGCCGCGGCTGAACCTCGCGCTGCCGGCCGATGCCACCGGTGCTACCGATACGAAGACCCTGATCGATCTCACCGACAATCCCTGGTCGGGCGCGCGGGTGCGGCTGACCCTCGTCGTCAAGGATGAGCCCGGCCAGGAGGGGCGCACGCAGCCGGCCGAGATCACTCTGCCGGCGCGGCCCTTCATCCAGCCGCTGGCGCGCTCTCTGGCCGAAGAGCGCCGCCGCCTCGTCACAGCGCCGGACGACGACCGCAGGCGCGTCCAGATCGCTCTCGACGCGCTGCTGATCGCGCCCGAGACTTTCACGCCGCAGCCCTCGATTTTCCTGGGGCTCAAGACGGCTGCCGGCCGCCTGCGCGCGGCAAAGACCGACGAGGATCTGACGGCGGTGGCAGACCTCCTCTGGGAGATGGCCCTCAAGATCGAGGATGGCGATCTCTCCGATGCCGAGAAATCCCTGCGTGCTGCCCAAGACCGGCTCAAGGAGGCCATGGATCGCGGCGCGCCGGACGAGGAGATCAAGAAGCTCACCGACGACCTCAAGAAGGCGCTCGACCGCTTCATGAAGGAGTTCGCCGAGCGGCAGAACAAGGATCAGAAGAACGGTCAGCAGAAGCAGTCCGAACAGCAGCAGCAAGGAAAGCAGAAGACCGTCACGCCGGATCAGCTTCAGAAGATGATCCAGGACATGCAGGAAGCGATGAAGCGCGGCGACACGGCCGAGGCCCAGCGCCTGCTCGAACAGCTCCGCGGCATCCTGGAAAATCTTCAGAGCGCCCAGAACGGTCAGAAGCAGGGCCAGCAGCAGTCGCAGATGAACAAGCAGATGCAGGAGCTCGACCAGATGTCGCGCGACCAGCAGAAGCTGCGCGATCAGACCTTCAAGGAGTCTCAGGAACAACAGGGCCGTCCCCGCCAGAACAATCAGCAGAAGGGCCAACAGCAGCAGGGCCAGCAGAAACAGGGTCAGAAGGGGCAGCAAGGCCAACAAGGCCAGGGCCAGCAGCAGGAGGGTCAGCAGGGCCAGAACGGCAGCGAGCCGGGCCAAGGCAACACCGGCCAGCAGCAGCAGGCTTTACGCGAGCGGCTGCAAGAATTGCAGCGGCGCATGAAGGAGCAAGGCCTCGAGGGCGAGCAGGGCCTTTCCGACGCCGAGCAAGCCATGAAGGAGGCCGAGGATGCGCTGGGCCGCGGCCAGGGCGATCAGGCGGTGGATGCGCAGGGACGCGCTCTCGACGGGCTCAAGAAGGGCGCCGAGGGCATGCAGCAGCAAATGCAGCAGCAGGCAGAAGCCGAAGGTCAGGGCCAGCAGGACGGCGAGAATCCCGGTCAGCAGGGTCAGGCCGGCAATGCCGACGACGATCCGCTCGGACGGCCAACCAAGGGCCGCGATCTCTCCAACGGCAACGTCCGCGTACCGAATGCCGACGAATCGGCGGTGCAGCGCGCACGCAGGATCATGGAGGAGTTGCGGCGCAAGCTCGGCGACCCGACCCGTCCTCAGGAAGAGCTCGACTATTTCGAGCGTCTGCTGCGCCGGAACTGACGACAGGCCCGGCATGGCGTGGGAGCCGATGCGGGTCTAGTACGGCTCCCATGAGCGCGGCTTCCGGCTGGATTCCGGTCTGCCTCGCTTAGCGTTCGGGAAAGTCTGGTCATGTCCTCCAACACCCTCGTGCTCGCCGCCTGCATTGCGGTTGCCGCGGTCCTCTTCCTCGGTCTCGCGAACATGATGCGCGGCGGCAGCGCCAACCTCTCGCAGCGGCTGATGCGGCTGCGCGTGCTGCTTCAGTTTCTCGCCATCATCCTGATCATGGGCGTGCTGTGGTGGCGCGCCGCCTGACAGGCACGCGAGCCACAGGGTGTGACTGGCAGGACGCACAGGCTCGTTAACGTTCTCGTTCCGGATGAATTCGCGTCTCGGATAAGCCTGGCCGTGATATTTGGTGAAGGCTGAACTCCGGATCGCTCGCCGATGCACACGACTTTCTCCCGCCTCCTCGCCGGCACCCTGGCCCTGGCAGTCGCGACGGGTGCCACCCAGGCGGCCGATCTGAGCGCGCGGGCTCCGGCACCGATCCCGTACATGGCTCCGGTGCAGCCTTACAGCATCGTCTCCGAGATTCGGATCGGCGGCGCGGTTCACGATCCCGGCGCTCCCGAGGGCAAGCTCGGAAACTGGAGCAAGGTCGACGTCAACGGCGAAATCCTGTTCGCCAAGCCGCAAGTCAGCCTCGATCCGTTCTGGCAGGCCTTCGTGCCCCGCCCGACGGTCGGCGGCAGCTACAGCACCGGCGGTCGAACCAGCTACGCGTATATCGGTGGCACTTGGACGGTCGATCTCTTTCCCGAGACCTTTAACCGGCGCGTGTTCCTGGATGGGTTCTTCGGCGGCGCCGCTCACGACGGCTATACCGGCGAAAAGGCAGGCGCGCCCTTGGGGTTCAACCGCCTCGGCTGCAATCCGCTGTTCCGCGAGGCCGCCGCTCTCGGCTTCCGCATCACCGAGCATTGGAGCGTGATGGCCACCGTCGAGCACATGTCGAATGCCGGCCTGTGCCACGACAATCGCGGCCTGACGAATTTCGGCGGCAAGCTCGGCTACACCTTCTGAGCCTCTTGGAGCTTTCAGCCTCCCCGAGCAGCCTTTACGGCTTGCAAAGGCCCGCTGCGCGCGAGACATCCTCGCCCGGCGGGCTTTTTCGTTGCCCGATTGGGGACGGGTAGGCCGTGGTCAAGCTGAACAAGATCTACACGCGTACCGGCGACAAGGGCACGACGGGCCTTGCCAACGGTGAGCGACGCTCCAAGGCGGACCTGCGGGTCGAGGCCTATGGCGCGGTCGACGAGACCAATGCGTGCGTCGGTCTGGCGCGGCTCCATGCCGATGCGCGGATCGACGCGATGCTCGCAGCGATCCAGAACGACCTGTTCGATCTCGGCGCCGACCTCGCTACACCTCCGAGCGACAAGCCGCTGGAATACGAGCCCCTACGCATCGTTCCTTCGCAGGTCTCCCGTCTCGAGGCAGACATCGACGCGCTCAACGCCGATCTGAAGCCGCTGACCTCCTTCGTCCTGCCAGGCGGCTCGGCCTTCTCGGCGGCCCTCCATCTTGCCCGCACCGTCTGTCGCCGGGCCGAGCGGGTCACCGTGGCGCTCGCCGCGATCGATGCGGAAAAGATCTCGCCGGAGGCCGTGCAGTATCTCAACCGGCTGTCCGATTTCCTGTTCGTCGCCTCTCGAGTCGCCAACGCCAACGGAGCCGACGACGTGCTCTGGGTGCCTGGCAAGAATCGCTAAGCGGGCTCAGGACACCGTGAGGCGCTCCGTGTTCGCGGCGACGTGCTCGCGGTAGCGCGCGACGACGGCCGCGGGCGATTCGCCCGTGGCCAGCATTCCAAATGCCTCGATGGAGGCGCTGATTTTCTCCGTGACCATCGAGGCTATCTCGGCCTGGCCTTCGACACCGCCCCAGGCGATCCGTACGAGACGGAGCTCCACCACCTTCTGGGCTTCAAGGCCGAGCATCATCAGGCCGTGCAGAGGTCCGTACATGGCGGTCCCGAAGCAGCATTCGCGATCATTGTGCATCGCAACATGATAGCACGCTGAACTTTCAGCGCACTCACAAAAGCTACGCAGAGCGGATTCGGCGACACGCCTGTAACCGCGCTACTCTCACGGCCGAACCTTCGGCATCGAGCCGAGAGAGGTGCCGCTTGGACGTCCAGTCAGTCGATGGAGCGCGTCCTCGACGGTCGCGGGCCGGCGCCACACTTCTCTGGCTGTGGCGAGCCTATGGGAGGCTGGTGCGTCTGCTGACGACGATGGTCGTCGGCATCGTGCTGCTCTGCCTCGGCGTGCTGTTCATCAACTACGTCGTCCTGTCGACACCGAACGCCACGGCGTATCGCAACCTCGATCCTTCCCAAACCGCATGTCGCGATGGGCTCGCCAAGGGCTGGTCGATCCTGGCGGATCTCGGTCGCAAGACCCTCGACAACGATCAGGGGGCGGAGAGCGGCGGCTGGGAGGATGCGAGCAACGACGAGCGGACCGCCATCGCCCAGGATGCGGGCTGGCGGACGCGGCTTCGCTGCGCGCTGCAACGTCATCTCGTCCCGTCGACGAAGCCGGGCGGAAAACCTCTCGACTATCACCTCGGTTTTCTGGAGTTCCAGGAGACCGGTGAGCCCTATGCGCTGGTCTCCCGGAACGCTCGGGGTCGCGACGAGGCGATGACCTCGGCGATGCTGAAGGACAAGATGCAGGCGGCTCCCCATCGCCCAGGGGCGGATGGGGAGGCCCAGCCGGTCATCACCCAGCTCGACGCCCTGAAGCAGCATCTCTCGACCGGCTCGCACTACGTCATCGTGTTCATCCACGGCTGGCGCCATGACGCGCGGATCGGCGACGGCAACGTGGCCGACCTGCGGCTCTACGCGGCCCATGCCGCGCGGGTCCTCCAGGAACGGTGTCAGATCGAAGCGAGCGCCTGCGACACCAAGGTCACTGCGATCTATGTCGGCTGGCGCGGCGCCCGCGTCGACGAGCAGGGCCTCAAGGAGCGCTTCGGGGACACCGTCGGCGGCTTCCTCGGAAATCTCTCCGCAGGGGCGACCCTGTTCGACCGAAAGCCCGTGAGCGAGGCCATCGCGCCGGCGGCGGTCTCGGCGTTGCGAACGCTGGAGAGCGTGCTGGCACCGCCGCTCGGCCACAAGCCCGACGATCCGCGCGCGCGCAACAAGATGCTGGTCGTCGGCCACAGCCTCGGCGGCAACATGCTCGCCACCGGCTTGAAGGAGGACCTCGTCAAGGCCGTGCGGCGGCACAAGCTCGGCCAGGTGATGCCGCCGGTGCTCGGCAACCTCGTCCTGCTGATCAACCCCGCCTCGGAGGCAACGAAATGGACGGCGATCCAGCGCGAGGTCTGGAGCCGGGTCGCGACGCATGCCGACTCGAACACGCCGCTCTCGGAGGTCCAGCGCGATACCGGGTTCTTTCCCGCCGCACAGCGGCCGGTGATGGTCTCGATGACGGCCGCCCTCGCCTTCCCGGCCGGCGGGTTGCGGGCCGGCGATTGCGCCTGGATCGGCCTCGATGCGGATGACGGCTATCAGGATGCCCGAGCCAGGATCCGCGACCGCCTGAAGAGCACGGACGCGATGTTCGATGCCGGCGTCGACTACGATTGGGCGACGCACGATCTGTTCCCGACCTTCAAGTTCGACTTCCGCCCCGCCGCGGGCTGGCTGCGCCGTGCCGCGGGCCGCATCGAACACCGTCGGCCCGCTGGTGAGAGCTGTTCTGAGGCCGAGCCGGGCGACTGGCTCACCAGACTCGAAGCCCTTCCGATCCACGGCTTGGCCCTGCTCGCCGAGACCTTCCCGTTCCAGGACTCCTCTCGGGAAACGTCCCACACCATCGGCAATCTCGATCCGCCGCGGCCTGCCGCGGGCGTGCTGGCGGACGCCCAACCGTCCGCAGCCCCGTTCGGCACGACGCACGAACTGCTCGGATTACACGCCTCCGGCGAGGAGCGGCATCGCCCCTACGCGACCCTCGCGGATGCGCCGATCTCCTGCCCGCCGACGAACCGTTGGCTCAGCCGGGCGAGAACCCGGCAGGACGCCCAGTTCGGCCTGTATTGGGACAGCGAGAACCTGGCTCCAGCCGAGCGCGGCGTGCGCGGCCAGGGCGTACCCGCCGCCGAATTCCTGCACGGTCTGCAATTCGCCGGGATCGCGCCGATCACTGCCGCCAACGATCCGTTCTGGAACATGCGCGCCTTCGACAATGCGCTCGCGCGCCACGACGGCTACCGGCTGACCTCGTTCATCTGCGCGATCCACCAGCTCGTTCTCGACGACATTACCGGCGTGCCCCAGGACATGATCAGCACCATGCGGTGACGTCAGACGGTGGCCTCGTGGATGCACGGCAAAATCGCAAGCCCGGCAGGCACCTCCCGTACGTTTGGCTGCGTTGACAAGCCTGAAATCGGCTCGTTACGGTCCGCCCCCTAATTCATCCATGGTCGATGACCGTCGCCGTTGCGGGCCGCCCGCTCCTAGGGCTTGGGGCCCGCCGCGACGTGCCGGAGGAAGCTGCACCCATGAAGGTTCTCGTGCCCGTCAAGCGGGTTGTCGACTACAACGTCAAGATCCGCGTGAAGGCCGACGGCTCCGGCGTCGAACTCGCCAACGTCAAGATGTCAATGAACCCCTTCGACGAGATCGCCGTCGAGGAGGCGATCAAGCTGAAGGAAGCGGGCAAGGTGACCGAGGTCGTCGCCGTCTCGATCGGCCCCGAGAAGGCCCAGGAGACCCTGCGTACTGCGCTTGCCATGGGCGCGGACCGCGCCATCCTGGTGAAGACCGACGTGACCACCGAGCCGCTGGCCGTGGCCAAGCTCCTCAAGGCAGTCGTCGAGAAGGAGACGCCGAACCTCGTCATCCTCGGCAAGCAGGCGATCGACGACGATTGCAACCAGACTGGCCAGATGCTCGGCGCGCTGCTTGGGTGGCCGCAAGGCACATTCGCCTACAAGCTGACGGTCGAGGGCGAGAGCCTCGACGTGACCCGAGAGGTCGATGGCGGCCTGCAGACCGTGGGCCTCAAGCTTCCGGCGATTGTGACGACAGACCTGCGCCTCAACGAGCCGCGCTACGCCTCGCTGCCGAACATCATGAAGGCGAAGAAGAAGCCGCTCGACACGCTCTCCGCCGAGGAATTGGGCGTCGACGTGACCCCGAAGCTGAAGATCGTCAAGACCACCGAGCCCCCGGGCCGCTCTGCCGGCGTGAAGGTCGGTTCGGTCTCCGAGCTGGTGTCGAAGCTCAAGAACGAAGCCGGTGTGATCTGATTTTTTGGGCTTCCGCGCCGCTCCCGCCGACACGGTCGAGCGGCGCCCTCACCACATGATTGCGAGATCCGATCGATGACCACGCTCCTCTACGTCGAGCACGCCAATTCCGAGATCAAGGACGGCACGCTCAAGGCGCTCACCGCCGCCAAGGAACTCGGCGCCCCCATCCACGCCCTGGTGCTTGGCGCCGGGAGCAAGGCCGCGGCAGAAGCCGCCGGCAAGCTCGACGGCGTGGATAAGGTGCTGAACGCCGAAGACGCGGTCTACGACCACGACATGGCCGAGCCGATCGCCGCGCTCATTGCCAAGATCGCTGGTCCCTACGAGGCCATCATCTGCTCGGCCTCGACCACCGGCAAGAACATCCTGCCGCGTGTTGCAGCCCTGCTCGACGTGTCCCAGGTCTCGGACATCATCAAGGTGGTCTCGCCCGACACCTTCGAGCGGCCGATCTACGCCGGCAACGCCATCCAGACGGTACAGGCACCCGAAGGCAAGAAGGTGATCACCGTGCGTGGCGCCTCCTTTAAGCCGACCGGCGAAGGCGGCTCGCCCGCTCCCGTCGAGGCCGTGTCCGAGGGTGCTCAGGATGCCGGCGGTTCCGCCTACAAGAGCGAGGAGATCGCCAAGTCCGATCGCCCCGAACTCGCCTCGGCCAAGATCATCGTCTCCGGTGGCCGCGCGCTCGGCTCGTCCGACAAGTTCAAGGAAGTGATCGAGCCGCTGGCCGATGCCTTCGGTGCCGGTGTCGGCGCCTCGCGCGCTGCCGTCGATGCGGGCTACGCCCCCAACGACTGGCAGGTCGGCCAGACCGGTAAGGTCGTCGCACCGGATCTCTACGTCGCCGTCGGCATTTCCGGCGCGATCCAGCACCTCGCCGGCATGAAGGACTCGAAGGTCATCGTCGCCATCAACAAGGACGAGGATGCGCCGATTTTCCAGGTGGCCGATTACGGCCTCGTCGGCGACCTCTTCCAGATTGTGCCGGAACTTCAGGCCGAAGTGGCCAAGGTGAAGGGCTGAGGCTCGACAAATCCGGCCCGTGACGCGGGCCGGATAAATTTCGTATACCGCTCGACAGAAAAGGGGCTCCCGCAAAACCAAAAATGTTCTAGGGAGCGCGTTTGACGTGATTGTTGCGCTGCCGCATGTTCATTGGCGGTCCATGGGGCACTCTCGCGGTATCTGAGGATTCGGGAACGGCAATGGCCCTCGATATCAGGACAGTCGGCATCATTGGCGCCGGGCAGATGGGCAATGGCATTGCCCATGTCTGTGCGGCGGCCGGTCTCGACGTCCGCTTGAACGACCGCGATCCCGATCGCATCGGAGCGGGTCTTGCCGCGATCGAGGGCAACCTGACCCGGCAGGTTCAGAAGGGCACGCTCACCGAAGAGCAGAGCCGCAGTGCCATGGGTCGCATCGTCACCGCGCGCGGCTTCTCGGATCTCGAAGCCTGTGACCTCGTCATCGAGGCTGCCACCGAGGACGAAGCCACCAAGCGCCAGATCTTCCAAGCCCTCTGTCCGACTCTGCGCCCGGACACGCTGGTCGCCACCAACACGTCGTCGATTTCGATCACGCGGCTCGCGGCTTCGACCGACCGGCCCGAGCGTTTCATCGGCATCCATTTCATGAACCCGGTGCCGCTGATGCAGCTCGTCGAGCTGATCCGGGGCATCGCGACCGAAGACCCCACCTACGAAGCGGCCAAGCATTTCATCGCCAAGCTCGGCAAGATCTCGACGATGTCGGAGGATTTTCCGGCCTTCATCGTCAACCGCATCCTGCTGCCGATGATCAACGAGGCGATCTACACGCTCTACGAGGGCGTCGGCTCGGTGGAGTCGATCGATACCGCGATGAAGCTCGGCGCGAACCATCCCATGGGGCCGCTGCAACTCGCCGATTTCATCGGCTTGGATACCTGCCTTTCGGTGATGCAGGTGCTCTACGAAGGCCTTGCGGACTCGAAGTATCGCCCCTGCCCCCTCCTCGTGAAATACGTCGAAGCAGGGTGGCTCGGCCGCAAGACCAAGCGCGGCTTTTACGATTATCGCGGCGAGACACCGGTCCCCACCCGCTGAACTCAGCAGAGCCGAAGACAAAACAGCCAAGGCCAGCGTCCCGACTTCGGCGGATTGACCCTGATGTTGCGCTCGCAAGGACGCGACGCGGCAGGCCAGCATATCGCAGCTGCCGCGACCGTCTTCTTCTAGGGCTCACTTCGGCTTTTGCTCAGCCGGAACCGTCTTCTGCGGTGGCGTGGTCGGATTGTCGGCGGTCTGTTGAGCTGCTTGACCGCTCTGGCTCGCGTGATCCGCAGGCGAGACCTTCCCCTGCCAAGTCAAGGTGACGGCTCCCGCAATCACAGCCAGAAGCACCGCAGCAATCAGGACGTAGAGGATTGGCCTCCCCTTCTCGCCTTGGCGCGCCTGGGTTCCCGTCTCGACTTTGGCCATCATTACCTCGACTTACACGACACCATTGTCCGGTGACGGCCGGCAAACGCCGGCGAGAGTCGAGTGTTCCTAATCCGCCTCGCGGCAATAAGCCCGGATTTGGCGATGCTCGACAGAGCTCAGCGCCCAGTCGTCAGCATGATCTTTCCGAGATGCGCGCTCGATTCCATCAGCGCATGCGCCTTCGCCGCCTCCTCGAGCGGGAACGTCTCGTGGATGATCGGCCTGATCTTGCCCGCTTCGATCAGCGGCCAGACGTTGCTGCGCAACGCGTCAGCGATCGCTGCCTTGTTCTCCTTCGGTTGTGCCCGCAGCGTGGCGCCGGTGATGGTGAGACGCTTCAGCATGATCGGCGTGAGATTGACGCTCTCTGCCTTGTAGCCCTTCATGAAGGCGATTTGGACGAGGCGGCCTTCCACCGCCATCGAGGCGATATTCTTGGCGAGATAGGCCGCGCCGACCATGTCGAGGATCACGTCGACGCCACGGCCTTCCGTGAGCCGTTTGATCTCTTCGGCAAAATCGGCCTCGCGGTAGTTGATGGCGGCGTCCGCGCCGAGTTCCTCGCAGAACCGACACTTCTCGTCCGAGCCGGCTGTCGCGTAGACGATGGCGCCGTGCCGCTTGGCGATCTGGATCGCGGTCGAACCAATGCCGCTCGAGCCACCATGGACGAGAAAGCGCTCTCCCCGTTGCAGGCGCCCGCGCTGGATCACCGTACTGTAGACCGTGAAGACGGTCTCCGGCAGCGCGGCCGCCTCGATCAGTGAGAGGGACGCAGGTTTCAGCAGCACCTGCCCCACTTCCGCGACCGCGAATTCTGCATAGCCGCCGCTGATCACCAGCGCGCAAACCTCGTCGCCGATGGAGAATCCCGACACGCCCTCGCTCAGCGCCGCAATGCGGCCGGCGACTTCAAGGCCCGGGATCTCCGTTGCGCCCTTCGGCGGCGGATAAAGGCCCTGGCGCTGCATCACGTCGGGTCGGTTCACTCCGGCGGCGGCGACATCGATCAGCACCTGTCCGCGGCCAGGCTGCGGCAGCCCCACCGTTTCCACCGAGATCACCTCGGGGCCACCCGAGCCTTCGAAGCGGATCTGACGCATGGTGTCGGGGACGGGCATCGGGGAACTCCTTCAGACTTCTCCCCTAGTTGCGAAGGTTGCCCGCTGGGGCAAGGGGCTTTCGCCTCAGCGCGTCCCGTACATCCGGTCTCCGGCATCGCCGAGACCCGGCACGATGTAGCCGTGATCGTTCAGGTGGCTGTCGATCGCCGCGGTCCAGACCGGCACGTCCGGATGAACCCGCTGCAGGTGGGCGATTCCCTCGGGCGCTGCGAGCAGACAGACGAAGCGGAGGTCGAGTGCCCCCCGTCTCTTCAATTGCTCGATGGCAGCCACGGCCGAGTTCGCCGTGGCGAGCATCGGGTCGAGCACCAGGACGGTCCGGTCAGCAAGATCCGACGGGCTCTTGAAGTAGTATTCCACCGCCTGGAGAGACTCGGGATCACGATAGATGCCGATATGAGCCACGCGTGCGGCCGGCATCAGCGAAAGCATGCCATCGAGGAAGCCCACGCCGGCGCGCAGGATCGGAGCGAGCACCAACTTCTTGCCGGCGATCTGCTGGCCTTCCATCGCCTGAAGCGGCGTCTCGATGGTCACCGGTTCGAGGGGCAAGTCGCGCGTGACCTCGTAGGCCAGCAGCATGCCGATCTCGTTCAGGAGTTCGCGAAATCCCTTCGTCGAGCGCGTCACGTCGCGCATCAACGTCAGCTTGTGCTGGACGAGCGGGTGATCCACCACCGTGACGTTGGCTGCCATGCCCACGGGCTCCTTTGTTTCACGCACTGTCGCCCTTTATGCGCAGAATGCGCGGTCAGGCGAAGCCGGTTCGAAGGAGAGGTCAGTGAGCGGCACTCGCGGGCAGCCGCGCGATGCGCTCGATATGCACTCCGGCATAGCAATCCCGCTGCCAGGCGAGGCGGACCCGAAAGACGAAGCTGCGCCCATTCACCTTGAACATGAAGCGCTCGGGAAGCACGCATCCGCGCGGGATGCCGAGCCTTGCACCGGATTTCGAGACGTCCCTGACGATGCAGCGGATCTCCTCGCCGGATGGCAGGCGGATGACCGCGATCAGGTTGGCTTCGGTGCGTTCCTCACGGCGGTCGACCAGGCCCTTGCCTTCGGTGACGCCGATGGCGGCGGTGAGGTCCGGGTTTTCATCACCCCAATCGAGCGTAGCGTCCGACATACCGTTTCCTGCACTTCGCAGATCACGGAAATGTGTATCCCGATATCGGTTACGCGATGTCTAACGGCGTCTGCTCAAAACAGAGGCGGCCGGAGCTCTCACCCCGGCCGCCCAGAATTCGTGAAAAATATGGCCGATTACTGGAGCAGCTTCAGGATGCCCTGCTGAGCCTGATTGGCAAGCGAGAGCGCCGAGATGCCTAGCGACTGGCGGGTGGTCAGGGCCTGGGAGTTTGCGGCTTCTTCGTTGAGGTCGGCATCGGTGAGGTTCGCGGCGCCGGTGTCGAGCACGTTGATCAGGTGCTTCGAGAAGTCCTGACGGTTCTGAACGACCGAGAGGTTCGAGCCGAAGCTCGAAGACTTTGCACGCAGCGAGTCCGTGGCCGAGCTGAGAACATTGGCGGTCGACTTGATGTCCGCGTCGAGGAGGAAGTTGCCGCGGTTAGCGGCCGTCGCAACCGGGACCGAACCCGCGGTGCCCAGAACGGCGGAGAGGTTGAGGCCGGCGGAGGTCACGTCGACACCCTGGATGTCGAGGCTCGAGGTGTCCTTCTCGTTGAACGAGATGTGGAGCTTGTTCGACGTCGCATCGCTGCTGAGCAGGTTGACGCCGTTGTAGCTGGCATCCTTCGCGAGCTGGTCGATCTGCGTCAGCAGGCTGTTGTACTGCTGGGCGAGCGAGGCCCGGGTGTCGACTCCGGTGACGGTAAGCTCACTGCTCTTGCCGACTTTATCGTTGCCGGTGCCGTAGTAGTTGGTAACCGCCGCCGTACCAGAGCTGAACCCGAGCGCCGTCTGGCTGCCGGTGTCCTTGAACTCGATATCGGACGAGGCGTTCAGGACGAGCTTGGTGCCGGTGGTGTCCTTGGAATAGATCGCGGCACCAGCGGCGGTGTTCAGTTTGGTGATGGCGGTATCGATTGAGTCCGTGGTCGCGAGCGTAGCCGTCTTGGCCTCGCCATTGACGTAGAAACTTACGGTGCTGGCAGCTGCAGAGAAAGCCGTCGAAGCCGTTCCGCTGGTCGTGATCTGCGTGGCGAGCGCCTGGCTCGTGATCGACTTCGCCTGATCGACGAGCTTCTGGATCGAGGTGATGCCCTGGTTGGCAGCCTGGATCGTCTGAATGCCGTTGGAGATACCGTCGAGCAGGTTGCCGAGATCGCCCGAGCGGCTGCTGAGGCTGGCTGCGGTGAAGAAGTTGACCGGGTTGTCGAGGGCCGACGAGACCTTCTTGCCGGTGGAGAGGCGGTTCTGGGTCGTCGAGGTCAACGCAGCCGTGTCCTGCAGCGAGAGCAGGTTCTGACGGGTCGCGGCGGAAAGCGTGACATTGGACGACATTACAACTAGCCCGTTCTGGTTAATACGCCACCATCGTTGGCATTAGGGT
The DNA here is from genome assembly GCF_021352225.1 of Methylobacterium sp. C25. Lineage (GTDB taxonomy): Bacteria > Pseudomonadota > Alphaproteobacteria > Rhizobiales > Beijerinckiaceae > Methylobacterium. The sequence continues at coordinate 406,649 of NZ_JAAUVI010000002.1, forward strand.
TAATCTTGCACGTCAAGCCTTTCATTAAGGTTAAAGGTACGTGCCTGACGTTCGCTCAAGTCCAGTGTCATGACTCTATCCGCGACGCGCAAAAGGCCGAGGCATGGAGCCTCGGCCTTCTCGGTCTCAACGAGATCGTGTTGAGGATTAGCGCAGCAGCTGCAGGATGCCCTGCTGAGCCTGATTGGCCAGCGAGAGTGCCGAGATGCCCAGCGACTGACGGGTGGTCAGAGCCTGGGAGTTCGCGGCTTCCTCGTTGAGGTCGGCATCGGTGAGATTGGCGGCACCGGTGTCGAGCACGTTGATCAGGTTCTTCGAGAAGTCCTGACGGTTCTGAACGACCGAGAGGTTCGAACCGAAGGTCGAAGACTTCGCACGCAGCGAATCCGTGGCCGAAGCCAGCACATTGTTCGTCGCCTTGATGTCGGCGTCGAGCAGGAAGTTGCCACGGTTGGTAGCCGTCGCAGCCGTTGCGGTTGCCGAGGTCGAGGTGTTCGCCGCAAGGCTGAGGCCGGCGGAGGTCACGTCGACACCCTGGATGTCGAGGCTCGAGGTGTCCTTCTCGTTGAACGAGATGTGGAGCTTGTTCGACGTCGCATCGCTGCTGAGCAGGTTGACGCCGTTGTAACTGGCATCCTTCGCGAGCTGGTCGATCTGCGTCAGCAGGCTGTTGTACTGCTGGGCGAGCGAGGCCCGGGTGGAGACACCCGTCACGGCGAGATCGCCGCTCTGCTTGACGCCCTTGTCGACGCCAGTGCCGTAGTAGTTCGCGCCGGCCGAGTCCGCGGCACCGGCGGCGAAGCCGAGAGCGGTCTGGTCGGTTGACGCCTTGAACTCGATGTCCGAGGTGGCGTTCAGGACGATCTTCTTGCCGGTGGTGTCCTTGGAGAAGATCGACGAGCCGGCCGAGGTGTTGAGCGTGGCGATCGCGGTGTCGATGCTGTCCGTCGAGGCGAGCGCGGCGGTCTTTGCTTCACCGTTGACGTAGAACGTCACCGTCGAGGCACCGGTCGGTGCTGCGAAATCGGTAGAAGCCGTGCCAGTCGTGGTGATCTGCGTGGCGAGTGCCTGGCTGGTGATCGACTTCGCCTGATCGACGAGCTTCTGGATCGAGGTGAGGCCCTGGTTGGCAGCCTGGATCGTCTGAATGCCGTTGGAGATACCGTCGAGCAGGTTGCCGAGGTCGCCCGAGCGGCTGCTGAGGCTCTGCGCCGTGAAGAAGTTGACCGGGTTGTCGAGGGCCGACGAGACCTTCTTGCCGGTGGAGAGGCGGTTCTGGGTCGTCGAGGTCAACGCAGCCGTGTCCTGCAGCGAGAGCAGGTTCTGGCGGGTCGCGGCGGAAAGGGTAACGCTGGAAGACATGATCTGTAGATCCTTTTGATCTGATGCACCCCGTTTTGGAGTGGCCCGATCAAGCGCCCCCGCCCCCTTCCGAAACCTTACTTCGATCGCCGAGACTCGGCCGTATCGCCACCTCGTTGCCGGCTTGGTTGAGTGTTTCTTAACGGCCCAAGGCCGACATTCGGGCCGAATTGGAACGGGAGCGAATCATGCCCCTCAAGATCGATCTGAAGCCCAATGAGCGGCTCATCATCGGCAATGCCGCGATCCGCAACGGCGACCGACGGGCGAGCTTCGTGCTCGAGACGAACACGAAATTCCTGCGCGAGAGCGAGATCATTACCGAAAGCGAGGCGGACACGCCCTGCAAGAAGCTCTACGTGCTCCTGCAGGTGATCTACCTCGTGGACGAGACCTTCGAGGCCGAGAACGGCTTCACTGCTCTGGCGACCCAGATCATGGAAGCGGCGCCCAGCATGGCGCCGCGCATCGCCGCGATTCACGAATTCATGGCCTCTGGCGAACGTTATCGCGCCTTGAAGCTCGGTCGCGAACTCATCGCCTATGAGCGCGATCTGCTCGCTCGTGTCGTCCCTGCATCGACCGAATCCCTGCCGGCCTGAACTTGTAAGGTGGGGTCAGGCCGTTCCGCCGCACGCGTCGGCGGTGGGGACAGGCGGCGCCTTGAGCACTAGAACACTGCGCGGCGCGACCGGGACGCTGCCGCCCTCTTCGACGAGCGGAATCGTGTTTGGTGGGACTGTGCCGACCGCCAGCGTCGTGTCGAAGACGCGGCGCCAGGGGCCGCCGATCGCGCGGGCAAGCCGGAACTCGCACGGGCTCTCGGCGGCGTTCATCAGCACGAGCACGCGTTGCGCGCCCTCGATGTCGTTGCCGATCTGCATGCCGAAGTCCTTCCGGCCGGCATCGTCCCAGGCTGCCCCGTCCATCTCCGTGCCGTCGGGTGAAAGCCAATGGACGTCGCGCAACTCGGTTCCATCGACATGGGTGCCGTTCAGGAAGTGGCGGCGGCGGAGCGAGGGGCAGCGGCGGCGCAGCGCAGAGAGGTTGCCGACGAAGGACGCAAGGTCTGGATCGGGGTCGTGCGCCCAGTCCATCCAGCTCACCGCGTTGTCCTGGCAATAGGCGTTGTTGTTGCCCTGCTGGGTACGGCCGCGCTCGTCTCCCATCAGGAGCATCGGCACGCCCTGAGCCAGGAAGACCGTGGCCAGCATGTTGCGTGTCTGCCGTGCGCGAAGGCTCAAGATCGCGGGCTCGTCGGTCGCACCTTCAACGCCGTAATTGCGGGAGAGATTGTGCCCGTGTCCGTCGCGGTTTTCCTCGCCGTTGGCGTGGTTGTGTTTCTGCTCGTAGGCGACGACGTCCGCGAGTGTATAGCCGTCATGCGAGGCGGCATAGTTGATGCTCGCCTGTGGCGCTCGGCCCGACGGGTTGAAGATCTCCCGCGATCCCGAAAGGCCCTGAGTCAGCTTGCCGAGCAGGCCGTCATCGCCGCGCCAGAAGCCGCGCAGGTTGTCGCGGAACTGGTCGTTCCACTCGCTCCAGCCGTAGGGATAGCCGCCCAGCCGGTAGCCGCCGTGGCCGACATCCCAGGGCTCGGCGATCAGCTTGACGCGTGCAAGCACCGGGTCCTGCCGGATTGCCTGGAAAAAGGCGGCCCGGTGCCAGAAGTCGTAGGGCGAGCGGCCGAGGCTCGTCGCCAGGTCGAAACGGAAGCCGGCGACGCCGTAGGACTGGACCCAGTAGCGCAGGCTGTCGAGCACCATCTGCATGACGCGGGGATTGGCGACGTCGAGTGTGTTGCCGCAGCCAGTGCAGTCGACGTCCTCGCGCAGGTTCTCGGGCTTGAGCTTGTAATAGCTGTAGTTGTCGATGCCGCGGAACGACAGAGTCGGCCCCGTAGGACCGCCCTCGGCTGTGTGGTTGTAGACCACGTCGATGATGGTCTCGATCCCTGCTGCCGCGAGCTCGCGGATCGCGAAGCGCAGGCCGCCCGTACCGCCGTCACCGAGATAGCGCGGCTCGGGGGCGAAGTAGTTGTAGGGTTGGTAGCCCCAGAAATTCACGAGGCCCTTCTCGACCAGAAAACGATCATCGACGAACGCCTGGATCGGCAGGAGTTCGAGCGCCGTGACGCCGAGCTTGATCAAGTGATCGATGATCGCGGGGTGCGCCAGACCGAGATAAGTGCCTCGCTCCGATGCGGAGAGAGCCGGATGGGTCATGGTGAGCGCCTTGACGTGCGCCTCGTAGATGACTGTTTCGGAGAGCGGGCGAGCGTTCTGGCTAGGCGTGAAGTCCGGTGTGTCCGTTCGCGCGATCACCCCGCGCGGCATCGAGGGCGCGCTGTCGCGACGGTCGATGGCATCGTCGCGCTGCAGGCCCCGTCGAAAACCATAGACGGAATCGTTCCAGCGGATGCGGCCGGCGATCTCGCGGGCGTAGGGGTCGATGACAAGCTTGGCAGGGTTGAACCTGTGTCCGTGCGAAGGCTCCCAGGGGCCATGCACGCGGTAGCCGTATTGCTGGCCCGGAAGCACTCCGTGCAAATAGCCGTGGAAGACGTCGTCAGTCCGGCAGGGCAGCCGGATCACGTGCCGCTCGTGGCGCTCGCCCGGATCGAACAGGCAGAGATCGACGGCAGTCGCGTTCTGCGAAAACAGCGCGAAGTTCACGCCCCGGCCATCGAAGTGCGCGCCGAGCGGCGCTGGCACGCCTTCCTCGATGACGATCATCGTTTTCCTGAGCGTTCGCTGTCACGACCAGCAACGCTCAAGCCTTGCCCGATTTTGCGTGTGAGTGAAACCCGGCCCGATTACTCTGCCGCTGCGGCGGCCGTCGGCGGCGAGCGGTCGAGCACCCGGAAGCTTTCGAGCTCCGTCATGAAGTTGCGCGCCCACCAGTCGACGTCCTCGCGGACCATCCGCTCGTTCATCGGCTTCCAGCGGGCGAGCCGCTCATCGCGCGGCATGTACAGCGCCTCGCGGATTGCCTCAGACATCTCGAAGCGGTCATAGGGGTTCACCAGCAGCGCCTCTTGCATCTGCCGGGCAGCGCCTGCGAATTTCGAGAGCACGAGAACGCCGGGATCCTCCTCGCTCTGCGCGACGACGTACTCCTTGGCGACGAGGTTCATGCCGTCGCGCATCGGCGTTACGAGGCCGACGCGGGCTGCTCGGTAGAGGCCGGCCAAAACCGGCCGCGGATAGGCCTTGGTGACGTACTGGATCGGCGTCCAGGCCGGCTCGCCGAGCATGCCGTTGATGTCGCCGACCTTCTCGTTCACCTCGCGCGAGAGCTGCTCGTATTCCGGCACCTCGCTCCGGGATTTCGGCGTGATCTGGATATAGACGACGTTGCCGCGCTGGTCCGGGTTCGAAGCGAAGAAGCGGTCGACCGCCTCCATGCGCTCGGGCACGCCTTTGGAATAGTCGAGCCGGTCGACGCCGATCAGCAGCTTCCGGGTGCGTAGGCCGGCCATGGTCTCCCGGACCATCTTGTTGGATCCGGCTTTCTCGGCTGCTTCCTTGAACCCCGCTACGTCGATGCCGATGGGGAAGCTGCGGATTTTGGTGCGCCGTCCGTCGACCATCAGCGAGCCGCCACCCAGCGGAATTGCCCGCATGTCGTCGATCAGGTTGCGCGACAGGTTCAGGACGTCAGGCTCGGTCTGCAGGCCGATCAGGTCGTAGTCGGCGATGGCGCGCAGCAGGTCGCCGCTTGCCGGCAGCGTGTTGAATACGTCCGCGCCCGGCCAGGGAATGTGGTGGAAGTAACCGATTGGATTGTCGACGCCCTGGCCGCGCAGCTCGCTCGCCAGCGGGATCAGGTGATAGTCGTGCACCCAGACGAGGTCGTCCGGCTCCAGCAACTTGGCGAGGGCGCGGGCGAAGGACCGGTTGACGCGCTGATAGCCCGAATAGTCGGAGCGCGAATAGCTGCCGAGCCCCACGCGATAATGCATGATCGGCCAGAGCGCCCTGTTGGCGAAGCCGGCGTAATATTCTTTGTAGTCCTGCGGGGAGAGGTCGAGAACCGCATATTGTACCCGCCCACGCTCAATCAGTTTCGGCTCGGGATCGGGGTTTTCGGTGATCTCGCCGCTCCAGCCGAACCAGAGGCCCTCATAGGCGGAAAACGCCTCGTTCACCGCAACGGCGAGGCCTCCCGCGGAGACCGAAGCCTTGCCCTCCGCCGGTATCGCGACGCGGTTCGATACGATGACGAGACGTGCCACGAACTCGGACTCCGGACCTCAAAGGCTCGCCCAGGCGGCATGCCGCTCGGATCGAAGACACATTGCGGAAATGAAACGCGCGGCGAAGGCGCACGATCCGTCGCGTTTTGGTCGGGCGAAGACGGACGTCGGAGTTCGACTCGGCGGCATCCGGCGTTCCCTGATCCCCCTGCCCGTTCGGCGCTGCAACCTTAAACCGGGCTTTTCAGTTCCGCCATGGTTTTCGCTCGGAAAGTCCGACATTGGGGCTGCCAGCATCGCTTCATAGTAGCGTCGCAACCTGTACGCGGCGTGACCGCGACGTCGAATGCGCGCAATTCCAGGCTCGGTCCGCGTTCACAAGGCGGAACCCCCTGACGCCACCGATGTTACTCAGCCGAACATCGCCAGGACGTGCAATTCGTCGTCCTGGCCTTCTGGTCGACCGTACCGCCGAGGAGTATCGCCGAATGACCGCTTCCCCCAATCCTGGTCAGGCGAGCGATCCCGGTGATCTGAAGGATTTGAAACGGGACGTCGAAGAGACGGTGGATGTGGCGGTGGAACGCGGCAGGGGCTTCGCGGCGGCTGCACGTTCGCATGCGCTGAATTTCGCAGAAAGCCGTAAGGGCGAGGCGGCGCGTTCCGTTTCCGACATTGCCGATACACTTCGCGACAATGGAAAGGCGTTCGACGATCGCCCGAACGTGAAGGCCTTCTTCGACAGCGCAGCGGAAGGGCTGGACGACCTCGCCGGGTCCATCAAATCCCGCTCCTTCAACGAGTTGTACGAGGACGCGGAGGCTTTCGCGCGGCGCTCGCCGGTCGCCGTCGCGGTCGCGACCTTCGCGGCCGGCCTGTTGGTCGCCCGTTTCATCAAATCCTCCGGCGAGCGCCAGATCGACGCCGATCACGGTCGCGGACGCGACTGAGGAGACCGGAGATGTCGACCCCTCCCCCCGGCAATATTCAGAGCCTGATCGGCGATGCCCTCCGCGAGACGAGCGATCTCGCGCGTAAGGAGATCGCGCTTTTTCGTCAGGAGATGGTGAGCAACGTCCGCACGCTGTTCATCGGCCTCGCACTGATCGTCGCCGCAGCGGTCTTTGCCGTGGTGTCGCTGCTCGTGCTCATCGACGCTCTCGTGAAATACGTTGCGACGCTCGTGCACTCCGAATGGCTGGCGGCACTGATCGTCGGCGGCAGCTTCCTCTTCGTCGCGCTGATCCTCGGCTTCATCGGCGCCAGGGCGATGTCGCTGTCCAACCTCGCGCCAACGCGCACCACGCGACAGGTCCGTCAGGACGCGCGCGCCTTGTCGGAAAGGGTTTCCGGATGAGCGAGTCGTTGTCGGATCTCGAGAAGGACATCGAGGCGAGCCGCGCACGGCTCGACCAGACTATTGACCGCATCCAGGATCGGCTTTCGCCAGTCAATCTGGTGGACGAAATGCTCGGTTCTGCGCGCCAGACCCCGCTCAATGGTCTCTACGATGACGCGCTTGCCGTGGTGCGGCGCAACCCCTTGCCGGTGCTGCTGATCGCGGCGGGCGTGGGAATGCTGGTCAAAAAGCTCGCGCAAGGCCCACGCGCGCCGGTCGTCCGGCGGCCCCTTGCCGAGAGGATCGATCCGGCTCCCGGTACCGGCACCGAACGGGCCTACGATCCGGATCAGCCAGGCGGTCGTCCGGCGCGGATCCTCGACGACGATGCAAAGGCCTGAATCAGGACCTGGAAGTCCAGTCGGTCAGACCACGTCGTCGGCGTTCCCGTCCGATCGCGTGAACGTCCGAAAGTCCGACGGCAGTGTTTGCAGCGCGCGAGGCGTGCCGACCACCACAGAATGACATGCGGAGCGATGCAATGAGCGACAACAAGATGACAGGTGAGGCCGGCCTATCGCTGCCGGATGACATCACCGCCAAGGCCGGTTTGCCGCGGAGGGAGGAGGTGGAGCACTCGCTGCACGATATCGCCGACCGCGCCAGGCAGGACGTCAAGGATGCTCTCGCATCGGCGAGACAAAGCGGCGATCAAGCCGAAGAGGCCGCCGAAACCACCGCGCGGGAGGCTGCCAACGCCGCTTCGGACGTACGCGACCGTGTGTCGGACATGGCGGGATCGGCCCGCGAGCGCGTCGAGAGCACCGTGGACCGGGTGCGCGAACAAGCTGCCGACGCCTATGACGACGTGCGCTCCTGGGCAAACGATCGCATCGACAGGCACGGCCGCCGTGCCGCTGACCTCGCAGACCGGGGCTATGTGCGGCTGCGTGATGGCCGTAACGCGACCGAAGCGTTCGTGTCCGACAATCCTATGCTCGTCGGTGTCGTCGGCTTGGCGGCGGGGCTCCTTCTCGGCGCCCTTTTGCCTCGGACGCGTCGTGAGGACGAAGCTCTCGGCCCGTGGGCAGACGAGGTGCGCGACCAGGGCCTGCGCTACGCGCGCGAGATAACCCATCGCGGCCGTGAATATGTCGAGGCCGCCCTCGATACCGACACGCTCGATGCAGCTGTCCGCCGTGCGGGCACCAGGGAGGACGAGCCCTACGCGGGAGCGGACCGAACGGCGCATCGGCTCTGAGCGGGACGCACTTTACGCTCGGTGCCCGAGGCGGCTACGGGGCACAATGACCCTTCGGTATCCGCGTCTGCTGGCCTGCGGCGACACGGCCTTCACTGTCGAGTTCGGCGACGCCATCGACGCCGACTTGAATGCCGCTGTACTCGCGCTCGATGCCAGCCTCACCGAAGCGTCGCTGCCAGGGCTCGTCGAGACGGTACCGACCTATCGATCGCTGACGGTCCACTGCGACCCGGTGGCTGTCGACCCCGCAGAACTTGGACAGCAGGTGCTGGCGCTTGCGCGCTCTGAGCTGAAGCCCGCGAGGCCGGGCAGGGCTTGGCGCATCCCAGTCGTTTACGGCGGCGAGTTTGGTATCGATCTCGATGCCGTGGGGCAGCATCATGGCATCTCCCCGGACGAGGTGATCGCGCGCCATTCCGGCCGCGAGTACCGCGTCGCCATGCTCGGCTTCCTGCCAGGCTACGCCTATCTCAGCGGCCTCGATCCCACGCTTGCATTGTCCCGCCGGCCGTCACCGCGGCCGATGACGCCTGCCGGTACCATCTCGGTCGGCGGCATCCAGGCCCTGGTCGCCAGCATCGCGGCCCCGAGCGGCTGGCACCTGCTCGGCAGGACGCCCGTGCAAATCTTCATGCCCAGGCGGGAGCCGGTTTTCCTGCTGCAGCCCGGTGACGGCGTGCGCTTCGAGCCGATCGATCCCGATCGTTGGGACGCTCTCGACAGGGCCGCGGCAGCCGGCGAACCCGTTGCCGAACGGGTGGACGCGTGACCGTCACCCTTGTCGTCCTCGCCTGCGGCGCCTCCACCACCGTGCAGGACGGAGGGCGCCTTGGCTATCTGCGCTTCGGCCTGTCCGGCTCCGGACCGATCGACCACCTTGCTCACGCAGCGGCCAACGCTCTTGTCGGGAATTCGAGCGAAGCTCCGGCCATTGAGTTCGGCCTGTGCGGCGGCCGCTTTCGGGTCGAGGGGGGATCGCTGCGCCTCGCCCTGGCCGGCGCTCCCTGCCCGGTGAGCCTCGACGGCGAACTGGTTGCGCATCACCGATCGTTCGTGCTGCGCGAGGGCGCCGAACTGCGCATCGAGCGTCCACGCACCGGAGTCTTCGCCACGCTCGCGCTGGCAGGCAGCATGGCGTTGACGCCGGAAATGGGCAGCGTCTCGCTGCACCGACGAGCCGCTCTCGGCGGCTTCGATGGGCGCCCGTTGCGCGACGGAGACCGGATCAGCCTGACGCCGCAGCCGATTTCGGGCGAGGCCGACCGAGCGCTGGAGCCCGTGGCGATCGATCGCGAGCGGCAGATCCGTGTCGTACTCGGGCCTCAACAGGATCGCTTCACGATGCGCGGCGTGAAGACACTGCTCGGCTCGGGCTTCACTGTTTCCAACCAAGCCGATCGGATGGGCTACCAGCTCGACGGCCCTCCGATCGAGCACGGAGAAGCCGGCTTCAACATCGTCTCGGACGGCACCGTTGCCGGCTCGATCCAGGTGCCGGGCAGTTGCCGCCCCATCGTCCTGCTCGCCGACCGCCAAACGACCGGCGGCTATCCGAAAATCGCCACGGTTGCCTCGGCGGACCTGCGGCACCTGGGTCAGAGACGGCCGGGCGATGCTGTCAGATTCGCGGCCATTTCTCTTGAGGAGGCGGTCCACCTGGCGCGTGAACGCGCCGCCGAGGTCGCTGCGTTGCCCTCCCACCTCACGCCGTTCCTCGATGCGGCCGACCGGTTGGGTGCGGCCAATCTTGCGGGCGATGCGGTCGACGCCTTCGCCGCCGAGCCTTGAAGATCTGAGGGCCGCCGTCCGGAAACAAATCCGTGCTTGGTGACTACGCCAGTTAGGTCCAAAAACAGTCCAAAGGGCTCGATTCGAGCGAGCGCACTCACTCCGCATCGCAGACGTGCTCAGTGAGTGCAGGATGACGGACATCGCATTGCCGAAGGTCTTGCGAGCAAGTCAGCGGGCAGATCGAGAGAGGGTTTGACGAGTATGGCGCTGCCCTACGCGCTCCCGCTGGCCGAAGCGCTCGTTTTCACGGTCGGCTGTGCCGTATTGAACGCGCGCCGGTTCAATCCTGAGCGTGTCGGCGTCGTGCTGACCCTGATCGTCGCGGTCCTGTTCTTCGCGATCCTGATCGTGGGAACGGCCACCGAAGGTGTCGAGGTCGCCGTGCCTGGACCGGATGAGTTGCACTCCGTGCTCGAATGACCGGCCTCACGCTTCGGTATCCGTGCAGAAGCGTTCGAGTTCGGCCGTCGTCGGGAAGGCATCGAAGGCGCCGAACCGGGCAGCGGTGATAGCTCCGCAAGCCGCGGCCCGCGCCAAAGCTTCCGCGACTAGCCTTCCCTGCAACAGACTGACCGCGAAACCCGCCGAAAAGGCATCTCCAGCCCCGATCGTGTCGACCGCCGTCACGGGGACAGCCGCCTGCCGAGCGGGTGGCTCGGAACGGCTGAATGCCAGTGCACCGTCCTCGCCGAGCGTGACCACGACGATGTCTGGACCGGCCCGCATCAAGCGGTCCACCGTCGTCTCATCAGCGATGTCGATCCCGAGATCGACGGCTTCGACGCGGTTGACGATGAGGATCGAGGTGTCGGCGAGAATCCGAGAGTCGATCGGCCGGTTGGGTGACGGGTTCAGCAGCGTCCGGATGCCGCGTGCGCGGGCGGCGGCGAAGGCGGCCGCGATCGGCGCGTCCGGAGATTCGAACGTCGCCATGACGAGGTTGCAGTTTGCGATTCTCGCCGGCTCGACGTCCTTGGCTTCGAGGTATCGATTTGCGCCGAGGCTGACGGCAAGGCAGTTCTCTCCCGCCTGGTCCACGAAGCCGATTCCGGCGCCGGTGGACCCACTGCGCTTGAGCAGCATATCCGTCGCGAGTCCGGCTCCCTCGAAGGCGGAGACGGCGACGGAAGCGAATGGGTCGTCGCCGATCCCGAAGACGCCGTCGATCGCAGCACCGAGCCGATGCGCGGCGAGCGCGAGGTTGAACCCTTTCCCGCCTGGTTCTGCGACGAAAGCATCGGCATCGAGGGACTCACCGGCACGCGGAAGCCGTGCTACCTTGACGGAGCAGGCGACCACGAAGCTGCCTATGACGTAGATCCGCACCTGACGATGTCCCGGTAGCAGCAGTTGGCAACTAGAAAATCAACCGGCCCGTTCCGGCAAGTCTCAGCCAACGACTCTAAGGTCGTTTCTCTGCATCCCCTCGACCGCCCTTCGCTGATGTCGCTTCTGCGGCTGCGGGACGACACGGCGATGCCGCTCTACCAGCAGATCGACGAGCAGATCCACGCGCTGATCCTTTCCGGCGCGCTGCCGATGGGCACGGTCCTCCCCGCGGAGCGGCAGCTCGCCGAGAATCTCGGTGTCAGCCGCGTGACCATCCAGCGGGCCTACGCGGCCCTTCGCCAGCGCAACCTGCTCGCCTCTCAGGGACGCAGAGGGTTCCTGGTTCGGGCACGCCCCCATCAGGTCCATCCGGGAATGGATCGCCTGAAAGGCTTCACGGAAGAGATGCGCGAGCTCGGCAAGGTGCCGTCTTCGCGCATTGTCGAGCGGTCGCTGGTGGAAGATCGCTCGATCTCTTCGATCTTCGGCCTGCCCTCGACGGCACCGCTCTTGAAACTCACCCGCATCCGGTATGGCGACGAAGTCCCGATGTCTCGCGAGGTCGCGTGGTACAATCTCAAGGCCGTGCCGGAGCTCGCTGATGGGGATCTTTCGGGGTCGGTCTATGCCTTTCTCGCCGAACACACGGGCGCACGGCTCGTGAGCTGCGATCAGACCATCGAGGCCACGCTTCCCACGTCCGAGGAATGCCGGATCTTCGATTTCGATGAGCCGAGCCCCTGCCTTCTGATCAAGCGCCACAGCTTCACCGATACGCGCGTAATGATCGAGTATGTCGAGGGGCTGTTCCGCGGAGACGTGTACAGCTATCGGCTGACACTGCGGACCTGAGCTGCGCGCCCCGCGTTGTCGGGCCATGACGCGTTCGTCCTCCCGCCTCGGCTTCTGCTGCACCTTCATCCCCGACATGCCGCCCGGCGGCTATCCCACGCGAAAGGCCGAGCGTGAGGCCGTCCAGGCGATGAACCTCACCAGCACGACCATGACCTTTCTCGGGGGGCTGGCACCGGCCGCGCGGCGAGCAAAGCTCGACACGATCGCGCGGCACAATCTGGCTGCCCTGGGACGCCAGATCGACTGGGTCGCGCAGCGGAGGCCGATGGAGCGGCTGCTGCGCATCGCCAGCTCCCTGCTGCCCGGTTTCACCCATCCGGTCGCGATGGACATCTATGCCGAGCCGGGTCTGCGCCGGCTGATCGAGAACGGCCTTGCGCAGCTCGGCGAGCGGGCGCGGGCCGCCGGCATCCGCCTCAGCATGCATCCCGGCCAGTTCTGCATTATCGCCTCGCGCAACCCCTCGGCGCAGGCGAATGGTATCGCCGAACTCGAATACCACGCCGAGGCCATGTCCATGCTCGGCTACGGCAGCGGCTGGCACCCGCACGGCGCCCACATCAACATTCACGTCGGCGGCCGCGAGCCCGGAATCGAAGGGTTTCGTGATGGGCTGAAGCTGATCTCGCAGACCGCGCGCAATCTCCTCACCGCCGAGAATGATGAGATCTGCCACGGGCTCGACGCGGTGCTGCAACTCGCTGACGCCGTTCCAGTGGTACTCGACCTTCATCATCACTGGGTCGAGAGCGGTGGCGACTATATCGAGCCGGACGATCCCCGCATCGCGCGCATCCGCGAGTCGTGGCGCGGGACGCGGCCGCTGAGCCATATCAGCGTTTCCCGAGAAGACTTGCTCGATGGGCACGATCCGACGGTACCGCCCGATTTCGCGGCGCTGACCAAGGCTGGTCATTCGCGGCGTGACCTCGCTGCGCATTCCCATCTCATGTGGAACGCAGGAATCAACGCGCTCGTGGCGCGCCACCTCGCCTGGACCGATTTCGAGATCGAAGCGAAAGGCAAGAACCTCGCCTCGACCGCTCTGGCGGAATGGATCTCGTCCTCGTCCGTCGGTGCGGCTGCTTGATCGCGCCTCGGCCTCGACGGTAGGGAGGCGCATGAAGACGGGCGATTGCGATATCCTGATCTTGCCGGGCTACGCCGGCTCCGAGGAGGAGCACTGGCAGGCGCGTTGGGCCGGCCGCCTGCGCACGGGACGGGTCGTCGAGCAGGCGAATTGGCACGACCCCGATCCCGAGGCATGGATCGATCGGATTGTTGCGGCCGTGAAGGAGGCGACGCGTCCCGTCGTACTCATCGCGCACAGCCTAGGCGTGGTCGCAGCGGTCAAGGCTGCGCCGCGTTTCCCGAAGCAGGCCGTGCGCGGTGCCATGCTCGTCGCCTTCCCCGACATCGAAACCTGCACAGACCTTCCGGCTAGCGTCTGCTCCTTTGCGCCTGTACCGCGCGATCCTCTGCCCTTTCGGGCGTTGCTCGTGGCGAGCCGCACGGACCCGCATTGCAGCTACGAGCGGGCGGAAGAGTTCGCGGCTGCCTGGGGGGCGGAAATCGTCGATGCAGGCGAAGCTGGGCACATCAATGTCGCCAGCGGCCACGGCCCCTGGCCCGAGGGCCTCATGCGCCTCGCTGGGTTCATGCAGACGCTCAATTGATCAGGCAGAAACCAGTCCCAGCGCCTACGGTCCGACCGCTCGGGCACCAAGGCTGAGCGGGTTTCGCGACGGTAACGTTCCCGGGAGCCGGCGGCATCGGTGGGATCGGCGTATTGTCGTCCAGATCGGCCGCCTGGGCCTGAGTCGTCATCACGGCGGGAATCGTAGCGCCCGCGACCGCTTGCGCCGGAGCGGTCGAGCTGATTGCTCCGACGGCGGCTATGCTCGGAATACGGCGGGCCGTCGACAGGGAGGGCGTTGAAGGAAGCGGTGTCGAAGCGCTGGAACCGCGCAGCCGAAATCCACGGGCCTGGGTGTCCGCGACACCGCCGGCGAGCATCACGACCGACAAAGCAACGGCAATCGTCTTCATGGCTCCGCCTCCTACTGAGCAACAGGCTAGTGGCGGAGCGTTAACGGCATGCTCGTAATCCCGATCGTAGTTTAGTGGTCTCGGCTGCTGGGGATAACAGCGTGAATAAGGCGGTCAGACCGCGGCCAGCCCCCTCTGCACTGCGGGACGATTCAGGACCGATTCCAGCCAGCGCGCGACGTTGGCGTAAGTAGCGAGGTCAACGCCCTGCTTGTCGTAAAACTTGGCCCAGGTCAGCGTGGCGATGTCGGCGATGGAATAATCGCCAGCTAGGTATTCGCGGCCCTGCAGCCTGCGGTCGAGCACACCGTAGAGGCGTTTGGTCTCCTCGGTATAACGATCCACCGCGTAGGGGATCTTCTCTTTGGCGTAGATCCGGAAATGGTGAGCCTGGCCCAACATCGGACCGAAACCGCCGACTTGCCAGAAGAGCCACTCGTCGACTGCGACGCGGGCGCGTTCCTCGGTTGGGTAGAGGCAACCGGTCTTGCGCCCGAGATATTGCAGGATCGCACCGGACTCGAAGACCGAGATAGGCCCACCACCGGGACCGTCGGGATCGACGATCGCCGGGATCTTATTGTTGGGTGAGATGGCCAGAAAGTCGGGGGCCATCTGCTCGCCCTTGCCGATGTTCACCGGTACCACCCGGTAGGGCAGCCCGCACTCTTCCAGCATGATCGGGATCTTCCAGCCGTTCGGCGTGCTCCAGGTGTGAACGTCGATCACACCGGCCGTCGTTTGCGCCATGGTTGTCTCCGCGATCCGGGCCGCCGCTCGCTCCGGCGCGGCTTCCGATCGCGCGGAGTAGACCGCATTCGCCTCGGCATGAACAGGCTCGGCCCTCGTGAGCGCGATCGTCGCATGCGGTGAAACTCGGGAGCGCGTAAGTCGTTTTCGGTCTTGCCCTTTCCATTCGCTTGCGGCTGTGTCTGCCGATCCTGGCCCTGCACGGCGGGATGTTTTCATGCACGAGGTTGCCGGAATGTCGCTCCGTGTCGTCGCCTTGCTCGCCGCGGTGCTCTCGTTCGGGGGCCCGGCTTTGGCCCGCGAGGTGGCGAAGTCGACCGTCGCCGTACGCGAGAAGGAGCCCCAGCTGTCGCCGGCACGGGAACGGCAGAAGCGGTGCGGCGCCGAATGGCGTAGCCTCTCGACTGCGGACAAGGCGGCGAAGGGACCGACTTGGCCGCAATTCTACAGCAGGTGCGTCAAGCGCCTGAAGGCATCCTAGGGCGCTCGCCATGCAGCGCGAGCGCCACTTGTTGCAGCGGGTCGTCGCGGTCGCCGCGTTGCTGCCGATTGTCGCCGGCCTCTACGGGGTGCTGACCGGAATCGACGGCATCGGCACCGAGCGGATCGTCAACGTGTCCGCCGACAGCCACTTCCGTTACCTTTCCGGCTTGCTCACCGGCATCGGCATCCTGTTTTTGACCTGCGTGCCTGGGATCGAGCACAAGACCGGCCTTTTTCGCTTCCTCACCTTGGTTGTGGTGCTCGGCGGGCTGTCGCGTCTGCTCGGTCTCTACCTCACGGGCGTGCCGTCCATCGTGATGCTGGGTGCGCTCGCCTTCGAGCTGGGCGTGACCCCGATACTCTGCCTGTGGCAGGCGCGTGTGGCCCATCTCGCAGCTGGCGAGGAAGCCGAACGGCAAGCTCATGGCTCTCTCGGGCAAGGCTCAACCACGGGCGCATCGGCGTCCGCTCTCGCATCAACGGCCCGGTCACCGATCCGCTGATGCGGGTCGGCGGATATCTTGCGGAGGCGAAGTAGGCGGCCCTCCATCTCGGCGCCCAGGCCGGGATGGCGCTGATGGGCTATCGCAACCCAGACCGTCACGCAGTCTGGCACTCAGCACTCCTGGCGGGGCCTCGTATCAACCTTACGGACGGTTAGCTGGGCACAAAGTCTTCGCCGCCCCCAACCGGAGTGCGTTCTGCGCTAGTCTTCCATCGTTTCCGGACCGCCGCGCGCCGATGTGCCGGCCGGTCGCTCGATGAGGCCGCAGAGTGGCGTCGGCGATTGAAGTGCCTGCGAAGGGGCGAGCGCCCGCCGACCGTCCGTCCTTCGTCAAGGCGCGCGGCGACATGCCCGATGCGCTGCGCATGGCGCTCGGCGGAGCCTGCATCCTCGCCTTCTGGAACCACGCTCCGCTGGCGGATCTCAGCGACAAGAGCATCCTGGAGACCTCCACCGCCGGCAGCTGGCAGACGCAGGTCATCTTCCTGGTACTCGGCTTCTCTATGGCGCTGGCCCTGCGTCAGCTCGGTATCGAGAAGCTGCGGCCGCTGCTGACCTGGCCGCTGATGACGCTGTCCGGTTGGATGGGGCTGACGCTGTTGACCTCGGTCGATCCGCTGCTCTCGATCCGCCGCATCCTGCTCTTCGTGATCGTTACGATGATAGCGGCCGGCATTCCGGTGGTGATGCGCTCGGTCCGCCAGTTCGCCCTCACGCTTGCCGTGACGGCGATGATCATCGTGGTCGCCTCCTATCTCGCCGTCGTCTTCCTGCCTCAGCTCGCGATCCATTCGGCGGATTTCGATCTGCTCAACGAACCGGAGCACGAGGGTCTCTGGCGCGGGATCTTCGCGCACAAGAACGAGGCGGGCGGCGCCATGGCGCTGATGATCCTCACCGGCCTGTTCGTGGCCTCTGCGTTGAGCAGGGTCTGGGGCATCACCATCGTGCTGCTCGCGGCAGTGTTCCTGGCGGCGACGAACTCCAAGTCGGTCACCGCGCTCCTGCCCTTCATCGTGCTGGCGCCGAGCCTGTGCAGCTACATCCGGAACCGCTGGTTGCGGGCGGCGATCCTCATCGGCCCGACGGTGGCCGTCTCGCTGTTTTCTCTCGGCTCGGTCTTCTTCCCTCCGATCCGCGACGGCCTCGCCGGCGTCCTGCCCGACACCTCCTTCACCGGGCGAACGGAGATCTGGGAATTCGCGGCCAGCCACATCCTCGAGCGACCGCTATTCGGCTGGGGATTTGGTGCGTTCTGGGGCACCGAGCGGACGAAGTTCGGCTCCTCGGATCCCTTCAACTGGGTCACGAAGACCTCTCAGGCCCATAACACCTATCTCGACGTCTGCCTGCTGATCGGGCTGCCCGGCTTGCTGATGATTTTGGCCGCCTTCGTGGTGGCGCCGCTGCGTGATTTGCAGCGGATCGCGCCCGCGGGGCGGATCGATCCGATGACGCTCTACTTCGTGCGACTCTGGTTGCTGGCGCTGACCGGAGGCTCGTTCGAATCCGTGCTGTTCACGCCGAGCTCCTCGATCTGCTGCATGTTCATGCTCGCCATCTTCGGGCTGCGCTATCGCGCCTCCTACCGAACGGTGCCCGGCTGAGCGCCGAGATCACGAGACTTCGTGCGGATGGGCTGCCCCAGCACGACGCGGGCCGCGGGAACGAGCGGTGAGCGGCGGCAACGTTTGAGCGAGACGATGGGCTTCCTGCAAGAGCTTCGGAACCAAGACGGCCAGAGGCGACACGAGGCCCCCCCTGCGCGCGCTCATCAGCCGACCACGCCGCTGCCGGCTCTGACGTCCCTGCGCTTCTTGGCGGCTTTCTACGTCCTGGTCTTCCACTACGACCGCTTCTTCTTCCCCGATGGGCCGCGCAATACCGCGATCCTGCTCGGTCATACGGGCGTGACGTTCTTTTTCGTCCTGTCGGGCTTCATCCTCGCCTACACTTATCATGCGGTCGATCTCAGGGACCGGACATTGCGGCGGCGTTACCTCCTGGCGCGCTTCGCCAGGATCTATCCGGCCTTCCTGCTATCCCTCGCGATCAGTCTGCCGTGGTTCGCCGCCTGGGTGCTGAAGAGCGCGCCACCGCTCAAATGGCTGATGGCGTCGGGTGCGGTCCTCGCCCCGCTCGGTTTGCATGCCTGGGTGCCAGGGGCAGCCTGCTCGCTGAACTGTGCGAGCTGGTCGATCTCGGTCGAGGCGTTCTTCTACTTGCTGTTTCCTCTCTTGCTGCCGCTGGTGCTGCGCAGGCCGACCGAGTACGCGCTCGCCGCTCTCGGACTTTGGGCAGTGTTCGCTGCCTTCGGCACCTTGCTCTGGAACCGCTATGCGCCAGGAGTCTCGCTGATCGAGCCGGAGCCAGGCGGCACAGCTGCAATACTGCTCGCCCAGGGCATCAAGTACGATCCGCTGTTGCGGCTGCCCGAGTTCATCGCCGGGCTCGTACTCTTCGCCTGGTGGCGACAGATGCGTCCCGTCGCATCGGCCGACGAGATTGCTCTGCCTCGCTCCCGTGCCAAACCGTTCCTGGCCGCCGCGGCGCTGGCCGCCATCGTCCTGGTCCTGATCGATCCTTACGTGCCGGGCCCATTGATGCACAACGGGTTGAGCGCAATCGCCTGGGCTCCCCTGATCCTGGCGGGCGCGGAGCTGCGCGGAGGTGTCCTGGCGAGCGCGCCGCTGGTCTTTCTCGGACGGATCTCCTTTGCGCTCTATCTGCTGCACCTGCCGGCCTATGCGGCGATCAATTCGCTCGATCGTGCTCTGCACGGCGCGATTACCGGGGCTTCTCCGTGGCTTGGCGTCGGCCTGGCGACAACTCTGTCCCTCGCCCTGGCCGCTCTGGTGCATCTCTTCGTCGAGGAGCCGGCTCGGCTTGCCCTGTTGAATGGCAGGTTCAGACTGCCCGCGAGGCGCCCCGGGGGCGCCGTGGCCGAGAACAGAATCCAGTGATGACCGCAAATCGGCCGAGCCGCCGCGCCGTCCTGGGAAGCGGGGCTGCGGCGTTCGCGCTTGCCGGGACCGCCGAGGCCGCGCCCTCCCCGTTCGGCGACCTTGGCAAACCGTCCTGGTCTGCCGACGGTCTGCAGGCTGCCGCCGCCGCCAAGGGGCTCGCCTTCGGGACGGCAGTGCCGATCACGCGCTTCCGCCAGGACCGGCGCTGGCGTTCGCTCGCTGAGCGCGAATGCGGTGTGCTGGTCTGCGAGAACGCGATGAAGCTTTCGAGTGTCGTCCCGCGAGAGGGCGTGTTCGACACCGCCGCCGCCGACGAGACGCTAAGCTTCGCCCGAGCCAACGGCCAGCGCATGCGCGGCCACTGCCTCGTCTGGCATGAGGGCCTTCCGCCATGGGCCGAGACTATCCTGGCAAGCGGCAGCGCCTCGCGGGCGGAAACGCTGATGCGGCAATGGATCGGTGCCATGGCGCGGCGCTATCGCGGCGCTGTCGAGGCCTGGGACGTGGTCAACGAGATCGTTGTCCCCGCCGACCATCGACCCGGCGGCCTGCGCGCCACGCCGTGGCTCGCGACGCTCGGCCCCGGCTATGTCGACCTAGCCTTCCACATGCTCAAGGACGAGGATCCTGGCGCAGCGGCCGTCTACAACGAGAACGATTGCGAGCAGAAGGCAGACTGGATCGACGAGCGCCGCAGCGTCATCCTGCATTTACTGGAGGGAATGTTGAAGCGAGGTGTGCCGATCAGCCGGTTCGGCATCCAGGCCCATCTCACGAGCACCCTCCCCTTCGATGAGAAGACGCTGCGGATGTTCCTGCGCGAGATTGCCGGAATGGGCCTCGCCATCGAGATCACCGAGCTCGACATCGACGATCGCGCCTTTCCGGCAGATGTAGCGGCCCGCGACCGCGGTGTCGCCGATCTCGCGCGGCGCTTCCTCGAGACCGCCCTCGACGAGCCGGCAGTGCTCAACGTCCTGACGTGGGACCTGTACGACCCCGATACGTGGCTGAGTATCTATCCCGCACGGAAGCGGCCGGACGGCCTGCCCCAGCGCTCTCTCCCGTTTGATGCGGAGTATCGGCGAAAGCCGTTATGGGAAGCCATCCACACGACGTTTCGCGGCGCACCCGATCACCGAGCCGCGCGGCAGCGTCTGAGGGCGAAAGTCTGAAGCTCGGCGTCAGCGCAACGGAAACCGGCTCGGCGGCTCGTTGTACATCGGGACGTCGGTATTCCGAGGCAGATAGGCGTTGATCAGGAAATCCGGCGCACCGAAGTGCGGCGCGCGACGGCGCGGCGGCACGTATCGTGGATCGCGGTACCGGACCTCGGGAGCGAGGCGCGTTGCAGAAGCTTGGCGGTGTAACGCCCTCTCGCGACCGTGCCGGCTCTCCGCCAGCACGGGGCCGGCGAGGAAAAGGAGCGCAAGGGTCCCGCAGACGACTCGGCCGGCTGGGATGAGCGGCATGGAAACGGCCCTTCGATGGCGTGTCAGACGCTGCTTCAGAACTTGTAAGCCGCGCCGGCGCGGACGGTATTCACGTTGACCTTGTGGCCATTGAAATCGTTGAAGAGGACGTATTGGTACTCGCCGCGGATAAGGAAGTTCGAGGTGATCGCGTATTCGACGCCACCGCCAAGTGCGACGCCCGCGACGGCCTTGCTCTTCTTGGCAGAGTAAACCACGGTCGCCGGCGCTGGAGTCGTCTGGACGCCTTGTCCTGCTGGGGTTGTCCCATTCTCCGGATAGTTCTGGTTGAAGGCAGTGCTTCCATCCGGCTGCTGCTTGTAGCCGTGATTATAGACTGCAGCCGGTGATCCCGTTGTGAGGGCTTGGTTCGCCTCGTAGGTCTTACGGTCGTATCCGTAGTTTTGAACGACTGCTTCATCAAAAACTGTTGCGCGACCGACCGCAAAGCCACCGGACACGAAAGGCAGGAAGTTGCCGAACGCGTACCCAACCCGTCCGCGGACAGTGCCGAAATCCTCCAATTGGGTGGCGGACGTGCCCTTGACGTAAAGCGATTCGGCCATGCCGCCGGTAGTTAGGAGACGCCGACTAATCTCGTTGATCGACGCGCCGTTCCGATCGAAGCTGGTGTAGTCGACCTCAACACCGACCACCGCGTCGTCAAACTGAAAATTATAGCCCGCAAAGCCTCCGAAACTGGTCCCGCCAACGCGTTTCGACGGGAGCGTCAGAAGCGACGATACAGCGAATTCCTGCTCGATATCCCGGTTCCGAAAGTATGTGGCCAGCGGATCCTGCAACACGTTCTTAAATCCGAGGCCGGCCGAGCTATAGCCGCCATGCCCGCCGATATAGAAACCGCTCCAGTCGATGACCTGTGTCGAGACCGGCTCATAATCCGGGCCGCGCAGGTAATCGTCGGCGAAATCGGCGGCGCGCGCTGTGGACATGCTGCCGAGCGCGGTGAGTGCCAGGAAACCGATGGTGAGTTTACGCATCGTCATCGTCCTTCGGGCCGCACGACGCTTCAGCGCGGCTTGCCCCATGGACTGGTCTTACTTGAGTAACCTTAATGGTCGGTTGCTTTGCAGATATTCGTCTTGATCCGAAACGGCTCTTCCCAAGTGCGATGCTTCCGCACGAACGCATTCGGCCTGCCGTTCGGAACGGCAGGCCGGGATCCCTTTCTGAGGAGCTGCGTCAATTGCCGTAGGGGTTCTGCGAGATCATCGGCAGCACGCCGCCCGCGAACTGGTAGCGCAAGCCGACGCGCACTTCGTTTGATGTCAGATCCTTGAGCCTCGTGCTGTAGCCTGAGGAATCGAGGCCGCTCTTGACGCCGCCGAGGTCGACATAGCGATAGGCCGCGTCGAGGCTGAGGCCCGCCATAAGCTGGTAGGATACGCCGGCGGTGAGGCTCCAGGCCAAGGACGTGAACCCGTGATCGGGACGCGAGACCGGAGTGCGCGGGCCGATCGTGGGATTTCCATCGCAGTTGGTCGCGCTGGTGCAGGTGGTCTGCGTGTAATTGCCGTGGAAGCTGTTGTCGGCAAAGCCGATACCGCCGCCGAGATAAGGCGTCAGGCCCCACCAAGTCCCGAGATCCGCGTAGACATTGACGAGGCCGGTCAGGACGTCGACGTCGCCCGCTTCGATGTTGTAGCCGTAAGCGAAATTGGACCCGGAGGACAGCGCATGGAAGCGCGAGGGCGTGCGCTGATCAATCGTCGCGTCGATGCGAAGCCATTCGTTGACCCGATAGCCAACGCCACCGCCGTAACCAGCTTCGCTACTGAGCCGGAGGTCGAGGTAGGGTGGCAAGCTAGGGCTGGGGGGCGTCGCATCGCGCGGCTTGCCGAAATCGCTCGCCGTGGCGTCGACACGGAGATACCAGCCGCTCCCGACGGGCTGAGGCGCGACGATCTCTTCGGGCACGGGAGCATGGCGTAACAGATCAGCGGCGCCGGCGGATTGCACTGACAGGGGCGCGGCAAGGACGAGCCCTGCTCCGAGGATCCAGGCGCAATCTGGGAAACGCATGTCGGTGGTCTCTCCCGACGATGCCTCAGGGCGGTCATGTCGCAGTGTGGAGGCTATCGTCGCGATCTCATCATGCCCGACGCAAGTTATGATCCAGTTAAGCCTAACAAAATTCGATTTTTGGCGGCTTAAAACAGAAACGGCGCGAAAGTGATCCGCGCCGTTCCAAGATTTCGATGTCGAGTTCGCAATCAGTATTTGCGAACGAGCGGAGCGGGCTCATAGGCCGGAGCCAACGCCGGCAGCGGAGCTGCGCCGGCCGCACCGATCAGGTAGCGGAGGCCGATCTTGACGTCGTGAGAGGTCAGTTCGCTCACCTTGTAGCTCGCGAAGGAGCAGGTCGGATCGTTGACGCAGGCGACCGGGCCGGTCTTGGCGTGGCCCATGTTCAAGTAGCGGTACCCGACGTCGACCTTGAAGTTCGGGGTGACGTCGTAGGTCACACCGGCCTGAGCGGCCCATGCGAGGTTGGTGGAATTCTTGGTCGGCGCGGTGCCGAAGCCGCCGGCAGCCGTGCCGGCACCGATATCTTGGTAGCCGCTGATCTGGTTGAACGCGACGCCGACGCCGCCGCCGATATACGGCGTCAGGCACCACCAAGTGCCGAGGTCGATGTAGCCATTCGCCATGGTGACGATCGAGCGGAACTTGCCGGAATTGGTGTCGATGCCGGTACCGCCGTTCAGCGGGAAGCGCTCGACGTAGTGAAGGTCGCCACCGCCGCGGTACTCGCCGGTGATGTCGCCGCGCAGGAAGCTGTTGAACTGGTAGCCGACGCCGGCTCCGGCGAAGAACTGATCGCCTGCGGTGCGGTCGGTGATCGCATAGCCGGCCGGCAATGCAGCGCCCGTGACGCCGA
Organism: Methylobacterium sp. C25; assembly: GCF_021352225.1. Taxonomy (GTDB): domain Bacteria; phylum Pseudomonadota; class Alphaproteobacteria; order Rhizobiales; family Beijerinckiaceae; genus Methylobacterium. Next base: position 429,914 of record NZ_JAAUVI010000002.1, read on the forward strand.
GATTCGTTGTGACCTTCTCGAATTCAGCAGCGCCGACGCCGACGTCGCCACGCAGATACCAGCCGCCGCCGACGTCGACGGGCGCAGGCATGGGCGGGGGCGGAGGCGGCGGAAGGAGATCCGCGGCATGTGCGAGGCAGGGCGCTCCGACGCTCGCCATGAGCGTGAGGGAGCGCGCCAATGCATGAAGCTTGGAGCGGCCCATGGGATTTCCTTCACTCTTCGATACGTGCCGGAATCCGCGGGCGGCCGGCAGGGAGAACGAAGGGCATCATGGCCGAAGCTGGTTAAATCGTACTTAACGTAAAAAATTAGCCTTGCCGAAGTGTTGATTTCGTCATGACGACAGCCTGATCAAGTCATCGTGTGAATAGGCGCAGGCCACCGGACTGCCCTCGCAGGCGGCGATCCCGAGGCCTGGATCGGGTGGACGATGCGCTCAGGCAGCCGCGCGTGTGACGGCGTCAACCACCTCGTCCACGACCTCGTTGACCAGGTCGCGGTCATCGCCTTCGGCCATCACGCGGATGACGGGCTCGGTGCCGGACGGGCGAATGACGAGGCGGCCGGAGTTGCCGAGGCGCGCCTTGGCTTGTGCGATGGCCGTGACCACCGAATCCTGGCGCAGCGGCTCGCCGGAGCGGTAGCGGACGTTCTTCAGGATCTGCGGCAGCGGGTCGAAGCAGTGGCAGACCTCGCTCACCGGCCGCTCCAGGCGCTTGACGACGCTGAGGAGCTGAAGCGCGGCGACGAGGCCATCTCCCGTGGTGGCGTAATCGGACATGATGATGTGGCCCGATTGCTCGCCGCCGAGGTTGTAGCCGTGCTCGCGCATGTGCTCGAGTACGTAGCGGTCGCCGACTGCGGTGCGGGCGAGGTTGAGCCCGAGGCCGCCGAGGAAGCGTTCCAGGCCGAGATTCGACATGATGGTGGCGACGAGACCTGGCTGCGTCAGTCGTTCGTCCTCCTGCCAGGAGCGCGCGACCACGGCCATGAGCTGGTCGCCATCGACTTTCTGGCCCTTTTCGTCGACGATCAGGACCCTGTCCGCGTCGCCGTCGAGAGCGATGCCGACATCGGCACGCAGTTCCCGGACCTTGCTGATCAGGGCGTCCGGCGCGGTAGACCCGACATCAGCATTGATGTTGAAGCCATCCGGGTCGACGCCGATGGAAATGACCTCCGCACCGAGTTCCCAGAGGGTCTCAGGGGCGACGCGGTAGCCGGCGCCGTTGGCGCAATCGACCACGACGCGCAGCCCTTCCAGGGTGACCTGTCGCGGCAGCGTTCGCTTGGCGAACTCGATGTAGCGGGCATGCACGCTCTCGATGCGCTTGGCGCGGCCGAGTTCGCGCGACGTCGCGAGATTTTTTTTCATCTCGCCGTCGATCAGAGCCTCGATCTCATGCTCGACTTCGTCGGAAAGCTTGAACCCATCTGGGCCGAACAACTTGATGCCGTTATCCTCGAAGGGGTTGTGCGAGGCGGAGATCATCACGCCGAGATCGGCGCGCATCGAGCGCGTCAGCATGGCGACCGCGGGCGTCGGCATCGGACCGAGCAACATCACGTCCATGCCGACCGAGGTGAAGCCTGCGACCAGGGCCGTCTCGATCATGTAGCCGGAGAGCCGCGTATCCTTGCCGATCACGACGCGATGCCGGTGATCGCCGCGTTGAAAGACGATGCCAGCAGCCTGGCCGACCTTCAGCGCCAGCTCCGGTGTGATCACGCTGTTGGCGCGACCGCGGACACCGTCGGTCCCAAAATACTTTCGCGACATCGCCGTCGTAACCCCAAATTCCGGTGCCGCGCAGTTGTCGTCGAGCCGACATCTGCAAGCGGGGCAGTCAGTCTCGGTCTGTCACCGAGATCGTCGTCGCACAATCTGACGTAGCCCTTGCGATCTGGTGCTCAAACCCGGCAATCGCGAGGCGTCGTTACCACTTACTTTCGAGCCGCCAGCCACATCAACTGAAACGAGAAGAGCCCGCCAGCGGCGGGCTCTTCGTCAACACATTGCGCTGAAGGACACTCAGCCCTGGGGCTGCGGCGAAGGCTCCAGGCCCCCGTCGCTTCCACGCGGCCGGCCCCGGCCAGCGGAAGGTACGGATGAGCCACGCGACGGGGTCGATGGGATATCGCCGGAATCGCGTACCGGGGGCTCGCCCTGAAGCAGCTTGCGGATCTCGTCGCCCGACAGCGTCTCATATTCGAGCAACCCCTGCGCCAAGGCCTCCAGGTCGTCCTTCTTCTCGCTGAGGATTCGGCGCGCATCCTCAAGCCCGGTCTCGACCAGACGGCGGACCTCAGCATCGATTTTCTGAGCCGTCGACTCGGACACCGTCTGCTGGCGGCCCATCGACATGCCGAGGAAGACCTCGTCGTTATTGTCTCCGTACGCAACGGTGCCGAGCTCGGGCGAGAAGCCCCAGCGGGTCACCATCATCTTTGCAAGGCGCGTCGCCTGCTCGATGTCGGACTGCGCGCCGGACGTGACCTTGTCCTTGCCGAAGATCATCTCCTCGGCGATGCGGCCGCCCATCATGATCGCAAGCCGCGAGGTCATCTGCTCGAAGCTCATCGAGAGCTTGTCACGCTCGGGGAGCTGCATGACCATGCCGAGCGCGCGGCCGCGCGGAATGATCGTCGCCTTATGGACGGGATCGGTCGCCGGTACGTTGAAGGCGACGATGGCGTGGCCACCCTCGTGATAGGCGGTGAGCCGCTTCTCGTCCTCGGTCATGACCAGGGTGCGCCGCTCGGCGCCCATCATCACCTTGTCCTTCGCGTCCTCGAATTCGTGCATCGTGACGATGCGCTTGCCGCGCCGCGCCGCGAGCAGTGCGGACTCGTTGACAAGGTTCATCAGGTCGGCGCCGGAGAAGCCCGGCGTGCCGCGCGCGATCACCTTGAGGTCGACGTCTGGTGCCAACGGCACCTTGCGCACGTGGACGCGCAGAATGCGCTCGCGGCCGGTCACATCCGGGTTCGGCACCATGATCTGGCGGTCGAAGCGGCCGGGACGCAGCAGCGCGGGGTCGAGCACGTCGGGGCGGTTGGTCGCCGCGATGATGATGACGCCCTCGTTGGCCTCGAAGCCGTCCATCTCGACAAGGAGCTGGTTGAGGGTCTGCTCGCGCTCGTCGTTGCCGCCGCCGAGGCCGGCGCCGCGGTGACGTCCGACGGCGTCGATCTCGTCGATGAAGATGATGCAGGGCGCGTTCTTCTTGGCCTGCTCGAACATGTCGCGCACGCGGCTCGCGCCGACGCCGACGAACATTTCGACGAAGTCCGAGCCCGAGATCGTGAAGAACGGCACGTTCGCCTCGCCCGCGACGGCGCGTGCGATCAGCGTCTTACCCGTACCGGGCGGCCCGACGAGCAGCACGCCGCGCGGGATGCGGCCGCCGAGCCGCTGGAACTTCTGCGGGTCGCGCAGGAATTCAACGATCTCCTGCAGATCCTCCTTGGCCTCCTCGACGCCAGCGACGTCGTCGAAGCTGACGCGGCCGGAAGCCTCGGTCAGAAGCTTGGCCTTCGACTTGCCGAAGCCCATCGCTCTGCCCGCTCCCGACTGCATCTGGCGCGACAGGAAGATCCAGGCACCGATGAAGACGAGGATCGGCAGCCAGCTCACCAGGAGCTGGATGAACCAGGGCGTGTTGTCGGAGGGCGGCCGCGCGTTGATCTGAACGCCCTTGCCGGACAGCTTCGTCACGAGATTCGGGTCGTTCGGCGCGAAGGTCGAGAAATTGCCGCCGCCGACATAGGTGCCGCTGATGTCCTGGCCGGCGATTACCACGGACTGGATCTTGCCCGCGTCGGCATCGTTCAGGAGCTGGCTGTACGAGATCTCGCTGCCACCGCCCCGGTGACCCTGCCCCTGGAACAGGGTGACGAGGGCCAGGACGAGCAGGAAGATGACCACCCAAAGGGCAAAGTTGCGAAAATTCGGGTTCATCGACCAATCATTCCAGGACGAGCGCTGCGAGCCGTCCACTCATGCCTCGCTGAGTGAGCCTTACCCGAACGCTTCCCGTTTCACGCTTCTCCCCAGGGAGACGCAGATAGCGGCAACGTTCGGTGAAGGAGAGTCACTCCGGACACGTCCGGCCAATGTAAGCGCCCCCCCCTGCCTTGCCAAGTAAATCGGAGGCTACCGCGTCGTGACTGCGCGTGCCGCCGTTCCGGGCGAGCGCCGCGGCGGAGCGAGGGCGATCACGACGAGGCCGGCGGGCGTTGTCTCTACCAGTGTCCCGCGCAATGTCCGCCGCACGCGAGTCCCCTGCGCGAGCGCCGGCAGAAGGTCGTCGAGGACGAGTCTCTCGAGCCTTTCGAGCCTGTGCGGGGTCGCGCGTTGCGCATCGGGTTGGAGGGACGCGATGGCATGATCGAGCATGCGCAGCGTGATCGCTTCAGGGGCGGCAAGGAGGGACCCGCCGTCAAGGGCAAGAGTACCGACAGCACCAGGGCGCGTTGCTGTATCGAGCAGGTCGCGCGCAGCTCGCGAGAGCGCGGTCTCATCACGGGCGAGACGGTTGGCCAGGCGCGTGAGCCGCTCCCGAGTCAGGCCCTCGGCGGAGAGAGGAAGCATCAGCGCGCGCAGTCGGGCCCGGGTGAAGCGGTCATTGGTGTTGGACGGGTCGGTCGCGAAGGGCAGAGCGTTCGCCTCGCAATACGCGACGAGTTCGGCCTTCGGAATATCGAGGAACGGTCTCGCCAGCCGGATGCCGCCGCTGAGAGGCCGCTCGCGGGCCATACCGGCTAGTCCCCTCGGCCCGCTTCCAGCAACGAGCCGCATCAGCACGGTCTCGGCTTGGTCGTCGGCGGTATGCGCAGTCAGCACCAAGTCCGCGCCAATCGCAGCGGCATGGGCGGCCAGCAACCGATACCGAGCGGCTCGGGCTTGGGCTTGAAGACCGCCCCGCGGCCGCGTGCTCCAGCGCAAGACGGTGTGGCCGAGGCCGAGCGCTTCAGCGAGCCGTCCGACATCCTCGGCTTCGCGCACAGAGTCCGGCCTGAGGCCGTGATCGACGGTAGCGACGGCGAGGGACGTCTTCGGTGCGGCGCTTGCGGCAGCGTGCATGAGCGCCGTCGAGTCCGGGCCGCCGGACACGGCGAGCAGCACCACGCGCGGTGCTGCGAGGAAATAAGGAGTGAGAGCGCACGCCAGCCGGTCGGCGCCCTCCGCATGGATCACGCGGCGCAGCGCGCGCGCTTCTGCTCGCGCTCGACACCTTGTCGGACGGTGTTCGTCGCGCTCGGATACTTACGCTCGATCTCGGCAAGCGTCGCACAGGCCTGGGCCTTGGCGCCGAGCGCGTTGAGCGAGGCGCCGAGCTTCAGCATCGCCTCGGGGGCGACGGGCGATCCGGCATAGTCCGTTGAGACCTTGAGAAACTGTTCGGCCGCTTCGCGAGAGCGGTTGCGCTGCAGGTAGCTCTCACCGAGCCAATAGGTCGCCTTCGGGACCAGCCTGTCGCGTGGATGCGACTGGATGAACTGCCGCAAGCTCATCTCGGCCTGCTCGTATTGCCGGCCTTGGACGAGAGCGTAAGCCGCCTCGAAGTCCGATTTCGCGTCGCCGGTGCCGGTGGCCGCGACACTCGTCGAAGGCGTCGGCTCGATGGCACCCGTGGTCGGCACGGAGGGCGGCGGCGACAGGTCCACCGGGCCGCTCGGGCCGACATCCTGATCGTCGTCCGCACCTTCGTAATCGATCGCTGCCGGAATCCGGCGCGAGCCTTCGGCCTCGCGGGCGACCGGCGGGTTGGCGACGGGAGCCGACGGAGCGGCCGTGCCGATCTGGCGCGGGGCGCCCGGGGCGTTGGGATGCTGCTCGGGATCGAAGGCGTCGCCGCGCTTGCCGGGCCGCCCCTCGCCGGGATTGGTGCCCGAGGGCGAGGGACTGGCCGAAGGAGTGCGCTTGGCTGCCCCTCCGCCGCCCTTCGAGCCTTCCTGCAGGCGGAACTCGACGTCCTCCTGGAACTTGCGCAACTGCTCTTTGAGCTGGCGATTCTCGTACTGGAGGGTTTCGATCTGGCCCGAGAGCTGGCGCGTGACGTTCTCGACCCGATTGAGGCGGACGATCACGTCGGCGGCATCCTGCGCCTCGGCCTGAAAGCTTCCGAGGAAGACGAGGCTGGTGGCGACGGACGAGGCGAAAAGCAGGCGACGGAGCATGGCTTGGGGCACCGGTCGAAGAGCGTGCGCGCGGGAAAATCGCCCGCGCGCCGTATCAGAAGCCCCTGCTCGCGGCAAAACGAGGGCCGAGAGCCATGGGACGAGGTCGGACGTGCATCAAGAGCCGGCGCGGCCACCGTCGAGGACGCTGACGGCGCGGCGATTCTGAGACCAGCACGAGATGTCGTTGCACACGGCCACAGGGCGCTCCTTGCCGTAGGACACGGTGCGCATGCGCGAGCCGGCGATGCCGCGTGAGGAGAGGTAGTCCTGCACCGCCTGGGCGCGACGCGCGCCAAGGGAGAAGTTGTATTCGCGGGTGCCGCGCTCGTCGGCATGACCCTCGATCAGGAAGGTGTAGCGCGGGTACCGCTGCAGCCAGGAGGCCTGCTTGTCGAGGGTAGCGGTGGCGGTGGGGGTCAGGTCCGTCGAGTCCGACTCGAAGAACACGCGGTCGCCGACATTGACCACGAAGTCCTGCGCGCTGCCCGGCGTTGCCGCACCGGCGCCGAAGGCCGAGGCGTCCGCGAGGTCCTTGTCGTTGGAGCAGGCCGCGACGCTGAGCGCGGCGCAGAGCGCGACGGCCAGGGGAAGCACGCGGAAGCGAGCGGGTGTGGACATGGTCTGGTCTCCTCGCACGGCCTTCATCGTGTTCCGCCGTGACTTAAAAGCTTCGTCCAGGCCCTTTTAGACCCATGCGGTTAAGCGAAGGTTCGATCAACCTTGACGAGAGCTTTCCGTGTTCCGGTTTGGCCTCCGATGCGGTGCGTGATCGCACGCGCCGCCCGGCCCTCTCGTCTCCGCCGATCCGTCGGACCGGCGCGGCACTCTTCGCGCGACGATTGCGGCGTCCCGGCGGCACATGGGGCGGCGGTGCGAGTTGGCCGGTGGCTGTGGCGCTGCGACAACAGCGAGATCAGAGACGACCACGCAGGCTTGCAATCACCGGCCTCGCCCGCGCGGCCTCGGCCTGCACGGCTTGGAAGTCACCCTCGAGACTCGCTCTATCGAGGCAGGCCTGCTCCAGCGCCATGCAGGCCCGCGACAGGCTCATGAAGCCGAGAGTGCCGCTGACTGAGACGAGGGCGTGGGCGTGGGCGCCGAGATCAGTGCTCGTGGTCGTCGCCTGCCCCAGGCGTCGGACGATTTCCTCGTCGAGGCTGGCGAGCAGGTGCGCGAGCCGCTCGTTCCCGAACAGGTCAGCCAGGTCGGCGAGCGTCTCGGGATCGCAGATGGCCGGATCGACCTCGCCGAGTGGATCGGCCGCTAGGCTCATCATACTGTCGGTTCTCCTGATTTCGGCAGGTTATCCGGCGAGCGTTTATCAGAGATTAACCATTTCAGATCTCTCTTGTGCTGTGAGAACGTGGTGCGACCCCTCGGTCCGCTCGTGTCTCGGACACAAGATTGAACCACGAGCGTGGCACCCCTTGGCCGCCTCTGCTCCGAGACTGGGTTGAGAGCCATGACGCAGTCCGCCAGCGTCCTCATCGTCGAAGACAACTACCTCTTGCTCGAGATGCTCACGAGCCTGTGCGAGCAGCAGGGCATCCGCGTGTTCGCCGCCTCCAGCGGTGAGGACGCACTGACGATGCTGCGGCAGCGCGCCTCCGAGATCGACTGGCTGTTCACCGACATCTCGCTGCCGGGCATCATCGACGGCTGGGAGGTCGCAGCAGCCTATCGCGAGCGGCATCCCCGGCGCCCGGTGATCTACGCCTCGACCGCCCCGCACATCGCGCGGCGCACGGTCCCGGGGAGCATCTTCGTGCACAAGCCCTTCCAGGTGCGCGAGATCATCGCGTTGGCACGGATGATGGTCCAGGCTTCCGGCGAGGAATCGCTGCTAAGCGCCACCGGCTGACCGGAACAGCGCCCGAATCCCGGGATCCGCGCGCCAGGCTTCGATCCGCTCCGCGCGCAGATGCTCACGCGGAACTTTCGCGTACCGCGCGAAGCTCTCAGTGACGAAGCCCTTCAAGTCAAAGAGCCTCGGCGGTTGGCCCTTCAGGGTCTTCGCGCGGAACATGTTCTGTGCGGTCACGCCGTAGTGGCTCGCGATGGCGGGATAGATTGGCCACAGCGCCTCCTCGATGAGCGGGTCGGACAGGTAATCCTCCGCGGCCAGATCGAGCGGCCGCAGGCCCGACTCCACGGCGAGACGGGCCGCAATGTCGGCGAGCACGTGCAGCTTCGGATGGTTGCTGTCGTGCATGAAGCAGCCGCGGCGCTGCCAGCGCGCGAATTCCGACTCCAGGCCGAACTCGACCTCCCGCGCGGCGCTAAGCAGGTGCGCGGCCCCCTCCTCCCAGGCGCGATGGTAGCCGAGGCGCTCGAAGACGGCGCCGGTGTAGAGGCCGAGCGTCGCCTCGACGCTCAAGCCTTCGAGGAAGCCGAACAGCGCGATCGCCGAATGCGACGGGCCGAGCGGACCATGGACGAGAGCCGATAGCCGCAGGCTGTCGATGTCGCCGACATAGATCATGTCCGGGTGGAAAGCCGGAAAGACCACAATGGGAAACATCCGCAGGCGCGGCAGCTTGCGCTGCAGGTCGATCGTGTTGCCGCCGGGAAACGAGGCGAGCCAGAAGAAGTGCGAGAAGACGAAGTCGCTGTCGCGCAGGTGATGCGCCAGCCCGTCGTGGTCGCCGAAGCGCCGCTGAAGATGGGCGATGAGCTGGAGCTCGATCTGCGCATCGGGCAGCAGAAGCTGCAGCACCTGTGCGACACCCTCCGCCTGGCAATTGCCGATGACGGCGATCTTCGGCCCACGCCGTAGCGGCGCAGGTGCGGGCGAGCGCCACGGTGTTGCCCAGGATGGTATCGAGAAGGTCAGGGCGGAGAACGCGCCGGGCTGGTCCGGCCACGGGCGAAATTGCCGGCGTTCCGGATGATGGAGACGGGTCGATCGTGGCGACGAACCCTTACAGCGATCTACCGGCCGAGCGATTCTGGCGCAAGGCCGTGGCCGGCGTGCCGCCTTTCGCGGTCGATCCGCGGCCGAGGACGGCCTTAGCGATCCAGCGGGAGGATCGAGTCGCGACGGCCGGGTCTTGCTTTGCCCAGCGCGTCGCGGAGGCTTTGCGCGAGGCCGGTTTCAAGTACTACGTTACCGAGGCCGCGCCGGAGGGTACGCCCAAGGCCGAGGCCGACTCACGCCAGTTCGGCACTTACTCGGCCCGCTACGGCAACATCTACTATACCCGCCAGCTCATTCAGCTCTTCGATCGGGCCTACGGGACCTTCCAGCCCGAGCTGACGGCCTGGCAGCGGCAGGACGGGCGCTGGGTCGATCCGTTCCGCCCGACCATCGAGCCGGCCGGCTTCGCCAGCGAGGCGGAGGTGATCGCGGCGCGGGATGCGCATCTCGCGCAGGTTCGCGCCCTGTTCGAGACCCTCGATGTCTTCGTTCTGACGCTCGGCCTCAACGAAGGCTGGCGCTACCTCCCCGACGGTGCCGCCCTGCCGCTCGCACCGGGCGTCGCAGGAGGCGTCTTCGATCCCACGCTCTATGCCTGCGTCACCGCGGGCGCCGGCGAGATCGCCGAGGACTTGCGGGGGTTCCTGGCCCGGCTGCGTTCCGTCAATCCGGCTTCGCGGGTGATCATCACGGTCTCGCCCGTGCCGATGATCGCGACCTACCGGGACCGCCACGTGCTCGAATCGAACGGCTACTCGAAGGCGGTGCTGCGGGCGGCGGCGGGCGAGGTCTGCGACGGTGCTGACGCTGCTACCGTCTACTTCCCCTCCTACGAGATCATCACCGGCAGCGGCCCGGCTGGGCGCTATTTCAACGACGACCTCCGGACCATCACCGATGCCGGCGTCGGCCATGTGATGCGCTCGTTCCTTGGAGCTTTCGCGCCCGACCGCGTCGGTGCGTCCGTCAGCGCTGCCAGCTATGCCACAAAGGCCGAGTTTGCTGGCGTCTCCGGCGTGATCTGCGACGAGGAAGAGATCGAGCGCAGCGTGGCCTGAGGCCCTCGCTGCTACCCTACTGCAGGTGCCGGGCGTAGGTTTCGCCCGCCGCGCGCTTCAGCTCGGCACCCGCCTCACGGCCGATCGCGGCTGCGTCGCTTACGGATCCCTCGCGGGAAACCGCCCAGTGCCGGCTCCCGTCGCGTAGGAAGAGCAAGCCGTCGAGGCTGAGCCGGTCGCCGTCGATCCGGGCGAGCGCTGCGATCGGTGTGCGGCAGGAGCCGTCGAGTTCGGCCAGCAGCCCGCGCTCTGCATCGAGCGCCGTGGTGGTTTTTGCGCAGGCGATGGGCTGGAGCAAAGCTCGGATGTCGTCATCGCCGGCCCGCGTCTCGATGCCGAGCGCCCCCTGCGCCACCGCGGGCAGCATGTCCTCGACGGAGAGGACGCTGCGAGCGACATCCTCCATGCCGAGCCGTTGCAGCCCTGCCAAGGCGAGAAGCGTGGCGTCGCACTCGCCCGCTTCGAGCTTGCGCATCCGGGTGTTGGCGTTGCCGCGCAGCGGCACGATCCTGAGGTCCGGCCGGCGCATCAGCACTTGTGCGCCCCGTCGTAGTGAGGATGTCCCGACCCGCGCGCCAGCGGGCAGGTCCGCGAAGCCGTTGGCGCCATTGGCGGCGAGGAAGGCATCGCGCGGGTCGTCGCGTTCCAGGATGCAGGCGATGACAAGGCCATCAGGTAGCCACGTCTCGACGTCCTTCATGGAGTGAACGGCAACATCCACCTCGTTGGCGAACAGCGCCTGCTCCAGCTCTTTCGTGAAGAGCCCCTTGCCGCCGATCTCGGAGAGCGGCCGGTCGAGGATGCGGTCCGCCACGGTGGAGACCACGACGATCTCTGTCTCGAGCCCGGGATTGGCCGCGACGATCCTGTCGCGGACCATACCGGTCTGGGCCAGCGCCATCGGGCTGCCGCGGGTGCCGATTCGAAGGGGGCGTGACAGGCTCATGGCGATCGTCGTAGCCGAGGCAGGCTTGAGGTGTCACGCCCACCTGGTTCGTTGCGCACTCAGAACGCCTGGAGCGTCAGTTCCGTATGCTCCACTTGGGGCGGGCTCTCGAACGTATCGGAGACCAGAGCGCGGTAATCCTTCCAGGCCTGCGATCCCGTGAAATCTTTGGTGTGGGCCTCCAATGTGTCCCACTCGATCAGCAGTCGATAGCGCTGCGGTTTTTCCACCGAGCGGTAGACGCGGAAGCTGTGGCAACCCTTCGCCGCCCTGAAGATCTCTGCTGCCTTTTCGATCCCCGTTTCGAACTGGGCCTCCGACCCGGCCTTCACGTCGATCTGTGCGATTTCGAGGATCATGCTCGGTGCGTGCTCCGTTGTCGATCAGTGGCGCTCATAGCGCCTCGGCCAACATCGTCCCACCGAAATCCCTCAACATCCCCTGATCGTGAGCGCTTGCGCCACGATGACTTGAAGCCGCGGGCAGCCGATTGCGTCACTGGGCGAGACGGTGGAGAGCGAAGGGCGAACTGCGCCATTCAGCCGCCAATGTCAGGCGCCGCGACTGTCGCCTCGAAAGTCCCGCGCGCTCGGATCAGCGAGATGCGCCCTCGATCCACCAGCACCTCAGCCGGGGTCGGGTGGCTGAGAAAGCCGATCGGGCTGGCGGTGAGGCCGTAGGCGCCCGATTGCAGGATCGCGACGAGCTCGCCCGCGCGCAGGTCCGGCAGTTTGGCTTGGCGGGCCAGCGTATCGAGGGGGGTGCAGAGTGGCCCGACCACGCTGCAGGGCGAGGCCTCGCGGCCGCCCGGAACTGCCGCGACGACCGGGTAGTCCCGTTTGATCACCTGACCGAGATTTCCCGATGCTGCGAGATGATGATGCATGCCGCCGTCCATGACGAGAAAGCGGGTGCCGCGCGAGATCTTTGAGGCCAGTACCTGCGCGGCATAGAGACCCGAGGGGCCAACCAGGAAGCGGCCCGGCTCGATGAGTATTGTGGCGTCGCGAATGAGCGGCTCGTCGTGGACGAGCGCTTGGAGATCCTGGACGCGCTCTCCAAGGCGCTCAAGGTCGAGCGCCGTCTCGCCCTGGAAGTACGGGATGCCGAGGCCGCCGCCGAGATCGATCGTCTCCAGCGGCCGCCCGAGATGTTTCGCAGCCCTTACCGCCAGTCGCAGACCGTGCTCCCACTGGCCGGCAAGCACGCCGGCATCGAGAATCTGGGTTCCGGCGAAGAGATGGATGCCGGCAAGGCGCAATGAAGGCTGCCCCGAGACCACATCGATGACCGACTCCAGTTCCTCTTCGTCGAAGCCGAACGGCGACGGCTTGCCGCCCATCCGCATCGCTCCTCCCTGGGCCGTGGCCGAAGGGTTGATGCGCAGCGCTGCCTTGACCTCGACGCCGAGCCCCTGCCCGATCGAGGCCACGCGCGCGATCTCCTCGTGGCTTTCGAGATGGATTTCGCCAATCCCGCGCTCGATGACGTAGGCGAGTTCATCCGGGCGCTTGCCAGGGCCGGCGAACAGGATGCGTTCGGGATCGGCGCCTGCCGCGCGCGCGGCGGCGTACTCGGCAGCCGAGGCGATCTCCAATCCGGCTCCCTCCTCGACCAGTACACGCGCGATGGCAGGGTTCGGGTTCGCCTTGATGGAATAGTAGATGCCGGCAAAGCCAAAGACGGTATCCCTCAGGTGCCGGTAAGCACCGCGAATCCGCTCGGCATCATAGACATAGAGAGGCGTGCCGAATTGCTCGGCGAGATTTGTGAGTGGAATGCCGCCGATCGCAAGTTGTCCCTCGTATGATCCGAACAGGTCGGCGAGGTCTTGCGAAGATGAACGGCCGTCTATCTGCGGCATTCACGGTCCCGTCAGGCGCCCAGGCCTAGCCATGTCGCGGTGGAGCGAGCCCGAATAGCAGACGGATCTGTCTTTTACGACGGCCGATACGTCCGAGGCCAAACGGGACTGCAACCAACGTCGAGCGCAGGCGTTTACTGCCGAGCTTAGCTTGGCCTTATGACCGGAGGTTATGATGACCCTGATCACGTTTCTCGTCGCCGGCAACCTGATTATCGCTGGCGCCTTCTCCTGCATCGCGATGCTGGCGGAGTGACAGCGCCTCGGTGCACGGATGAAGTCTGAGGCGATCTGAAGGCTCGCAATAGTCCAGCCCTAGATCGAAAGAAGAGGCTCTCTTCGCTGCCCCGGTCAGCACCGCTGTGACGGTGGGACCTGCGACAGAAACAGCGCAATGAGTACCCAGGGGTGCACCCTGCGCACGCAGATCGGCGCCTTTCGGGGTCAAGACGGTGGGGCGCGGAGGTGGCGGCCATAGCCATGATCGGCGGCAGGCCTCCTACTGAGCGGATTCTTCGCGCAGGAAGCAGAAACACTGAGAAGACCAGACGAGGAAAGAACAGTCGACTCGGTCACACGAGAGGCTGAATACAAAGTCCTGCGCAATCTCCGTGTCCGGCTCTGGCGCTGTCGGTGTCAGTGGCTATTTGCTCAGTCGTCCAACATGCACACCTGTTCCTTCCGCGCAGCGACGGCAAGCTAGATCGGGAGCCGATGAAGATTGTTGCCTTTGTCATCTCGAATAATGAGGGTCCAACCTTCCGACTCGCCTAATCGTAGTGTCTGCCTCAGCTCTTCGAGCCCAAGCTTTGCCTGTTCTATTACGTCAGCAACGTTGTTAGCTTCGACGCCATGCTCATCGCGAATTACATCATCGTCTTTAACTGCGTCGAAGTAATATCGCGATGGCACAGTGCTCTCCATATTTCGTATTTTACTCGGCGCGAGCACACAAATACAATTACCAATTTAATCCGCGTGCGTGTGTGAAATGCTGTCGCACGTGTAGTTAAGTTTCCACAGACTGCGTAGTCAATATCCGCTTGATTTCCTGCCAAGCCACGGCTTACACCTAAAGGCCAATAAAGGGAGGTAGGGCCGTGATCCAGTCAAGCGCAAGCGAAGCTATCACTCCTTCTATGCCCGTCAATGCATCTCAAAACGAAGTGCGAGACCATATTCGTAAGGTTTTGCAGAAGCTTGCGTTGCACATAGCCGCAAAGCGCGCTGCCAAGAAGTCTTGATCCGGCTCAAGCGGGCTGTTCAGGCTCGCTCCGACCAAGTCATGAGATTGGGCGATGGTAGGGCGGCTAGCGAGGGCTTTCCGCTAGAAGTTTTCGGAAGTGTCGGCGGCAAAACCGATCTGCCCACTAGACGACCGGTCTAGTCCGGACTATCTGGGGGGCCATGACCACCGCGCGAGAGATGGGCGACGTTCGCCAGGGCATCCTTGCAACCGCCCAGGCGATCATGGCGGCGAAGGGATTCTCGGCTGTCGGACTCAACGAGATCCTCGCGGCTGCGGGTGTTCCGAAGGGATCGTTCTACCACTATTTCGGCTCCAAGGACGCTTTCGGCGAAGCGTTGTTGAAGAACTACTTCGACAACTACCTTACGGGTGTCGATGAGATCTTCGCGACGTCGAGCCTCACATTCGCCGATCGCCTGATCGCGTATTTCCGCCAGTGGCAGGAGAATCAGGGAGCGCTGGACTGCCAGGGCAAGTGCCTCGCGGTGAAGCTCGGCGCCGAAGTCGCAGATCTTTCCGAGGCCATGCGGGCAGTGCTGAAGAACGGCACGGCCGGCATCATCGGACGCCTCACCGAGGCCATCGAGAACGGCATTGCCGATGGGTCGCTCACGATCTCCGAAGATCCACGTAGCCTCGCCGAGACGCTCTATCATCTCTGGCTCGGTGCGAGTCTGAGGGCGAAGATCGTCCGGTCTACGCAACCGTTCGATTCCGCGATGGTGGCGACACAGCGCCTCCTCGACCGACGCTCGTCCTGACCTTGTGAGGCACGCCATGCAGACGGAACGGAGCGATTTGCAGCCTGATTATTCGACTGGTCTAATTTTTGAATTGGTCCGGTCACGATTTCCATGTCGGCGCTTTCGCCTCGCTGCTTCCCGCACCGGTGCAAATCCAGGATCGCGGGTCGCCCCCTGAACCACCAGCCCCGTCATCGGGGCCTTCCATCACCTTCGAACGAGGATTGGTTCTATGCCATCGATCGAGATCAACGGACACATGCGCGACTTCGATGTCGCTGACGACACCCCCCTCCTCTGGGCGCTTCGCGACGTCGCCGGACTGACGGGCACCAAGTTCGGTTGCGGCGTCGCCCTTTGCGGCTGCTGCACGGTTCATCTCGACGGCGAGCCGATCCGCTCCTGCGTTACCGCGATCGGCGATGTCGCCGGCCGCAAGATCACGACGATCGAAGCGATCGGCGAGACCGAGGCTGGTGCCAAGATTCAGAAGGCGTGGCTCGACCTCGAAGTCGTGCAGTGCGGCTACTGCCAGTCGGGCCAGATCATGTCGGCTGCGGCGCTCCTCGCTGGCAATCCCAAGCCGAGCGACGGCGACATCGATACGGCGATGAGCGGCAACATCTGTCGGTGCGGCACCTATCCGCGCATCCGCGCCGCCATCAAACACGCAGCGACGATCTGAGGAGGATGGACATGAACAAGCCGCTCTCCGATCGCGATCTCGCGCCGCTCCATCGCCGTGGCTTCCTGACGGGCGTCGGCGCGCTCGTCGTCGCCACATCCATCCCGGCCGGATCGCGCATGGCGCGTGCTGCCGCTGCCGAGTTCGCTCCGAACGCCTTCATCCGCATCGCCGGTGACGGCAAGATCACCTTGATCATGCGCGACGTCGAGATGGGCCAGGGCATTTGGACCGGCGCATCGATGCTGCTCGCGGAAGAGCTCGACGTCGGCCTCGACCAGGTCACGCCCGAGTTCGCTCCGCCGGACGAGAAGCTCTACGCGAGCCCAGTGCTGATGACCCAGGCGACGGGCGGCTCGACCTCGATCCGCGGTGATTGGGAGCAGTTCCGCAAGACCGCCGCGATCACCCGCGCGGTGCTCGTCCAGGCCGCCGCCCAGCAATGGGGTGTCGAGACGGCCTCGTGCACGGTCGAACGCGGTACCGTCCACCATTCCGCGTCCGGACGCACGGCCTCCTACGGGTCGCTCGCTGCACTCGCGGCGACGCTGCCCTTGCCGTCAGATGCTCCCCTGAAGCCGAAGGAGACCTGGAAGCTCATCGGCACGCCGCAGAAGCGGCTCGACACGCCGACCAAGGTCAATGGCGGCACCGTCTACGGCATCGATGTCCAGGTGCCGGGGCAGAAGGTCGCCAGCGTGGCGATGTGCCCGGTGGTCGGCGGCAAGCTCCGAAAGGTCGACGACAGCGCCGCGAAGAAGATCAAGGGCGTCGTCGCAGTGCTCAAGCTCGGCAACGGCGTCGCCGTCGTCGGCGATCATTTCGGGGCCGCGCAGAAGGGGCTGGAAGCGCTGGACGTCGAGTGGGATCTCGGCCCCAATGCCCGGCTCTCGCAGGCGGACATCATCGAGGGCCATCGCGTCGCCTCTCGCGGCACAGGGATCGTCGCGAAGGCCGAGGGCGACGCTCCGGCCGCAATTGCCGGCGGGGCGATCAAGCTGGACGCTGTCTATCAACTCCCCTTCCTGTCCCACGCGCCGATGGAGCCGATCAACTGCACCGTCCATGTGAAGCCGGACGGTGTCGATGTCTGGTGCGGCACGCAGGTGCCCGGCCGAGCGCAGGACGAGGCGGCCAAGGCGGCCGGCGTCGAGAAGGCCAAGGTCACCATCCATAGCCACATGATCGGCGGCGGCTTCGGGAGGCGGCTCGAGGCCGAGTATGTCGGCATCGCGACGGCCCTGGCGAAGCAGGTCCCCTACCCGCTCAAAATGATCTGGTCCCGTGAGACCGACATCCAGCACGACCGGTACCGGCCCTACTACTACGATCAGGTCTCGGCCGGTCTCGATGCGAAGGGCCGCATCGTCGGCTGGACTCACAAGGTCACCGGATCGAGCGTGATGGCCCGCTGGGCGCCCCCCGGCATGAAGCCGAACGGTCTCGACCCCGACACCGTCGAATGCGCGGAGGAGACGCCTTACGACATCCCGGCGCATCACGTGTCCTGGGTACGCCACGAACCGCCGGGTGTGGTCACGGCTTGGTGGCGCGGCGTCGGTCCGGCCCACAACGTCTTCGTCGTCGAGGTGGTGATCGACGAGCTGGCGCATGCCGCCAAGCAGGACCCGGTCGCCTTCCGCAAGCCGCTCCTCGCCAAGAACCCGCGTTCGCTGAAGGTGCTGGAACTCGCGGCCGAGAAGGCCGGCTGGGGGACGCCCCTGCCCAAGGGCGTCGGCCGCGGCATCATGCTGGAGAACGCCTTCGGTTCGTTCCTCTCGGTCGTGTGCGAGGCGGAGGTCACGGAGGGCGGCGACGTCAGGCTGCGCCGGATCGTGGCCGCGCTCGATTGCGGACAGGTGATCAACCCCGATTCCGTCAAGGCGCAGATCGAGGGCGGTCTCGTCTTTGGTCTCACGGCGGCGCTCTACGGCGAGATCACGCTCGACAAGGGCCGGGTGCAGCAGGGGAACTTCAACACCTACCGGATGCTGCGCATGAACGAGACGCCGCCCATCGAGGTGCATCTCGTCGACAGCAGCGAGAAGCCCGGCGGTCTCGGCGAGACCGGGACGGCCGCGGCTTTCCCGGCGGTGGCCAACGCGGTCTTCGCCGCGAGTGGCCGGCGCGTGCGCACGCTGCCGATCCTCAGCAACGCGAAGGTGGGGTGACGCCGTGGCCCGACGCATCCTCAAGCCCCTCATCACGGCCGCATCGGTCGTCGCCCTCGCGGGCGCCGTCTTCGTGGGCTGGCGCCTCTACGACCGGGACCCCGAGATCTCGGCCCCGGACGTCGCCCACACCCCGGAGCTGATCGCCAGGGGCGACTACCTCGTGAAGGCCGCCGATTGCGCGGCCTGCCACGACACGCCCGGCGGCAAGCCCTTCGCGGGCGGTCGCGCCTTCACGCTGCCGTTCGGAACGATCTACTCGACAAACATCACCGCCGATCGCGAGACCGGCATCGGCACCTGGAGCGACGACGACTTCGTGCGCGCTCTGCACAAGGGTGTCGCGAAGGACGGGTCGCATCTCTACCCGGCCTTCCCCTACTCCTCGTATACGGGCTTGAGCCGCGACGACATCGTGGCGATGAAGGCCTATCTGTTCTCGCTGCCGAGCGTTCACGCCCCGGCGACGGCCAACTCGCTGGGCTTCCCCTTCAACCAGCGCTGGACGCTGGCTTTCTGGAACCTCGCCTTCCTCGACCAGAAGCGTTTTCTTCCGGAGCCGAAGGCGAGCGCGGTCGAGAACCGCGGCGAGTACCTCGCGACGGCGCTCGGCCATTGCGGCGAATGCCACACGCCGCGCAATGTCGGCTTCGCCATGGCGATGTCGAAGCAGTTCGGCGGCGCGATGCTGGAGGGCTGGCACGCCTACAACATCACCACCGACAAGGGTTACGGCATCGGCGACTGGAGCGACGAGCAGCTCACCGCATATCTGTCGACCGGCCACGCCCCCGGGCGCGGCTCGGCGGCGGGTCCCATGGCCGAGGTCATCGCCAACAGCCTGCAATACCTGAAGCCCGAGGACATCGCCGCCCTCGTCGCCTATCTCCGCCGCGTCGAGCCGAAGACCGGCAAGCCGGGCACCGAGGTCAATCCGGCCCCCGCGACGATGACCTCATCGGTCGCGTGGAAGCCCGGCTCGATCGACACCGGGAACCAGGCCGGCCAGCGCCTCTTCGAGGGCGCCTGCGCCTCCTGCCACCAGTGGAACGGCGGTGGCCGCCAGACGCACTACGCCTCACTCGCCGGCAGCCAGGCGGTGAACGATCCGGCGGGCACCAACCTCGTCCGCGTCATGCTGGAGGGCGCCGACCTCAAGACGAGCAAGGGGCGCGGCTACATGCCGAGTTTCGCCGACAGCTACAGCGATGCCGAACTCGCCTCGGTCGCAAACTACGTGATCGGTCATTTCGGTGGCAAGCCGGGCCAGGTGACCGCGGCGGCGGTTCGGGAGCGTCGGACTCCGCACTAGCGTCGATGTCGATCGGAAGCCCGAAAGCCGCGGCGGCGTCTGAGCCGCCGCGGACCCGTTCGAGCTACGCGGGCTCGGCGATATGATCGTGGGCGATCGGCGCCACGGTCGCTCCGTGGTGCTTCAGTGCCTTGTCGCCGCTCAGTCGACGCAGCAGCACGTAGAAGACCGGCGTCAGGAACAGGCCGAAGGCGGTGACACCGATCATGCCGGAGAACACGGCGACGCCCATGGCGTTGCGCATCTCCGCGCCGGCCCCCGTGGCCGTCACAAGCGGCAGCACGCCCATGATGAAGGCCATGGAGGTCATCAGGATCGGGCGCAGCCGCAGCCGGCTCGCCTCGATGGCGGCCTGAAGGGGCGTGCGGCCAGCGATCTCCAACTCGCGGGCGAATTCCACGATCAGGATCGCGTTCTTCGCCGACAGGCCCACGAGGACGATCAGGCCGATCTGCGTGAAGACGTTGTTGTCGCCGGCCGACAGCCAGACACCGAACATCGCCGCGAGCAGCCCCATCGGCACGATCATCAGGATCGCCAAGGGCAGCGCGAGGCTCTCGTACTGCGCGGCCAGCACGAGGAAGACTAGGATCAGCGCGAGCGGGAAGACCCAGATCCCGGAATTGCCGGCAATGAACTCCTGGTAGGTCAGGTCTGTCCACTCGAAGGCGAAGCCGCGCGGCAGAGTTTCCGCGGCGATGCGCGTCGCCGCCGCCTGGGCCTGTCCCGACGAGTAGCCGGGTGCGGCGCCGGCATTCACGTCGGCGGAAAGGAAGCCGTTGTAGCGCATGGCCCGCTCGGGACCGGCGGTCTGGCGGACGCGCAGCAGCGCCGAGAGCGGCACCATCTCGCCGGAGCCGGCCCGGACCTTGAGCAGACCGACATCGTCGGAGCGGGCCCGGAACGGTGCATCGGCCTGGACGCGTACCGAGTAGGTGCGGCCGAACTTGTTGAAGTCGTTGACGTAGAGCGAGCCGAGATAGATCTGCAGCGTGTCGAACACGTCGGTGACGGGGATGCGCAGCTGCCGCGCCTTGGTGCGGTCGATATCCGCGAAGAGCTGCGGCACGTTCATCTGGAAGCTGGAGAACAGGCCCGCGAGTTCCGGCGCCTGGCTGGCCTTGGCCATAAAGGCCTTGGTGGCGTCGTTCAGCGCCTCGTAGCCGAGACCGGCCCGATCCTCGATCTGCAGCTTGAAGCCGCCGATGGTCCCGAGGCCGTTGACGGGTGGCGGCGGGAACATCGCGATGAAGGCCTCGGGGATCGCCGCGTACTTCTTGTTCAGCGACATCGCGATGGCCGCCCCGCTCAACGCGGGACCCTTGCGCTCGTCGAAGGGCTTCAGCGTCGAGAACACGATTCCCGAGTTCGAGCTGTTGGTGAAGCCATTGATCGACAGGCCCGGGAAGGCGACGGCGCTCTCGACGCCCGGCTCCTTGAGGGCGATCTCGCTCATCTTGCGGATCACCTCCTCGGTCCGGTCGAGGGTCGCGCCGTCAGGCAGCTGCGCGAAGCCGACGAGGTATTGCTTGTCCTGGCCGGGCACGAAGCCGCCCGGGATCTGGCGGAACAGCACCACGGTCAGGCCGACGAGCCCTGCATAGAGCACCATCATCACCGCCCGGCGCGAAACGACGAAGCCGACGCCACGACCATAACCGTTCGACGCCGCACCGAAGGCCCTGTTGAATCGGCGGAAGAACCAGCCGAGCAGCGTGTCGAGGATCCGGGTCAGGCGGTCCTTCGGCGCGTGATGGTCCTTCAACAGCAGGGCCGAGAGGGCCGGCGACAGGGTCAGCGAGTTGATCGCCGAGATCACCGTCGAGATCGCGATGGTCAGGGCGAACTGCTTGTAGAACTGGCCCGTCAGCCCGCTGATGAAGGCGAGCGGCACGAACACGGCCACGAGGACCAGGGCGATGGCGATGATCGGCCCGGAGACCTCGCGCATGGCCTGATAGCTGGCCTCGCGCGGCGAGAGCCCGGCCTCGATGTTGCGCTCGACGTTCTCGACCACGACGATGGCGTCGTCGACGACGATGCCGATGGCGAGCACGAGTCCGAACAGGCTCAGCGCGTTGATCGAGAACCCGAAGACATGCATCACCGCGAAGGTGCCGACGATCGAGACTGGCACGGCGAGCAGCGGGATGATCGAAGCCCGCCACGTCTGCAGGAACAGGATCACCACGAGGACGACGAGGGCGATCGCTTCCAGCAGCGTATGGATCACCGCCTCGATGGAGGCCCGCACGAACTGCGTCGGATCGTAGACGATCTGGTAGTCGACGCCCTCGGGCATGTTCTTCTTGATCTCGGCCATGGTCCGGCGGACCTCGTCCGAGATTTGGATCGCGTTCGAACCCGGCGACTGCGAGATCGGGATCGCGACGGCCGACTTGTTGTCGAGGAGCGAGCGGAGCGCATAGTCCGAGGCGCCGAGTTCGATCCGGGCAACGTCACGCAGGCGGGTGATCTCGCCATCCGCGCCGGTCTTCACGACGATGTCGCCGAACTGCTCCTCGCTGTTGAGGCGCCCTTCGGCATTGAGGGAGAGCTGCAAGTCGAGGCCCGGGACAGCCGGCGACGAGCCGATCACGCCGGCCGCGGCCTCGACGTTCTGGGCCTGGATCTCGCGCACGACGTCGCCGGCTGACAGGCCATGCTCGGCCACCTTCTGCGGGTCGAGCCAGATGCGCATCGAATAGTCACCGGAGCCGAAGAGCTGGACCTGCCCGACGCCGTCGAGCCGGGCGAGCCGGTCCTTGATGTTCAGCACCGCGTAGTTGCGCAGGTAAGTCATGTCGTAGCGCCCGTTGGGCGAGACGAGGTGCACGACCATGGTCAGGTCGGGCGAAGACTTCACCGTGACGATGCCGAGCTGACGCACCACGGCAGGCAACCGCGGCTCGGCCTGCGAGACACGGTTCTGGACGAGCTGTTGCGCCTTGTCGGGATCGGTGCCGAGCTTGAACGTCACCGTCAGCGTCATGATGCCGTCGGTCGTGGCCTGGCTCGACATGTAGAGCATGCCTTCGACGCCGTTGATCTGCTCCTCGATCGGCGTTGCCACGGTCTCGACGATGACCTTCGGATTGGCGCCGGGGAAGGTCGCGCGCACGACCACCGAGGGCGGCACCACGTCCGGATACTCGGAGATCGGCATCGCGAAGAGCGAGAGCAGGCCGCCGATGAAGATCAGCACGGACAGGACGCCGGCGAAGATCGGGCGGTCGATGAAGAACTTGGAGAGGTTCATGCCGCCCTCCGCGGGCGAATAGAGACGAAGGGAGAGAGGGCGGCCGCGTTGCGGCTGCCTGGGAGATCAATGAGGTGAGTAGGGCGGGTGCTAGCCGGGGTCGGCGTTCGCGAGCTTGCGCGTGGCCTGGCCCTCGGGGCGCAGGCCCATGGCGACGTCCTCGGGCTTGACGAGGCTGCCCGGACGAACGCGCTGCAACCCGTTGACCACGATCCGCTCGCCGCCGGAGAGCCCCGCGGTCACGACGCGTAGCCCGTCGACGGCGCGGCCGAGGGTGATGGCGCGGAACTCGGCGCGGCTGTCTGCGCCGACCACGAGGACGAACTTCTTGTCCTGGTCGGTGCCGATGGCGCGCTCATCGACGAGTACCAGCTTCTCCGGCACTGCCTGGCCGAGCCGCATGCGAGCGAACTGGCCCGGGATCAGGCGCCCATCGCCATTCGCGAACGTCGCGCGGACCCGGACCGTACCGCTATGCGCGTCGACCTTGTTGTCGATGAACTGGAGGTGGCCCCGCGAGGTGACGCCATCGGACGTGACCATCTCGACCGGGATGCGATCGAGCCGGCCGCGACCACCCTTCGGCTCAGCGATCGACGCGAGAGCCTTCAGCACGATCGTCTCGTTGGCATCGAAGCCCGCGTAAACGGGATCGACGGAGACGAGGGTCGTCAGGACGGCGCCGGCCGCTCCAGCCGTCACCAGATTGCCGGGCGTGATTTCGCGGCGTCCGACACGGCCGCCGACGGCGGCGCGGACCTGCGTGTATCCGAGGTTCAGCCGGGCCGTTTCCAGGGCGGCCTTGGCGCCGTCGAGGGCGGCTTTCGCTTCCTTGAACGCGTTGGCACGCACGTCGAGATCCCGAACCGTGACGATGGCCTGATCCGACAGTCGCCTGCCGCGCTCCAGGTCGCTCGTCGTCAGGGAGACGCGCGCCTCTGCACTGGCCACCTGCGCCTCCAGGCGCTGGACCTCGGCGGCGTAGGGCGCGGGATCAATCGTCACCAGCAGGTCGCCGGGCTTGACCAGCTCACCTTCGGCGAAATGCGTGGACTGGACCGCGCCGCCGACCCGCGCGCGTACATCGATGCGGTCGACCGCTTCGAGGCGACCCGAGAACTCGTCCCACAGCACGACGTCGCGCGGCTCCACCGTAGCGACGGCGGCGGTGACGGCCTGCTCCGCCGGCGCCGGCGCAGCAACGGCCTCGGCGCGGTGGAACATCGAAGGCGGTACGAGGCGATACGACGCGCTCGCAAGGAGCACGGCCACCATTCCGACCCCGGCGCTGCGTCGGAAGAAGAAGCGCGATAGGGATGGCGCACGATCAGGGTTCACGACCGACTCCGACATATGTACAGTTCGCTACACATGTCGGCATAGACGTTGGCCGTCAAGATGCTTATTTATCGTTCGATAAAGAAATTGGAGCCCGCAGACAATGGTGATGGGGAGGCCACGGTCCTTCTGCACCGACAAGGCACTCGACGAGGCGATGGAGGTGTTCTGGCGCCACGGCTACGACGGCTCGAGCCTTGCCATGCTCACCAAGGCCATGGGTATCAAGCCTCCGAGCCTGTACGCCGCCTTCGGTAGCAAGGAAGGTCTGCTCAAGGCTGCGCTCGATCGCTACGCCCAGCGGCGCTCCGAACACATGGGCTACGTGCTGGCCGGCGAAACGGCCCGGGACGTTGCCGAGCGGTTCCTCTTAAGCATTGCGGAAAGCCACACCGATCCGGCCAATCCCCCCGGTTGCCTTCTCGTCCAGGGCGGCCTCGCGTGTGGCGAAGGCTCTGAGAGCATCCCCTTCGAACTCGCGGCAAAGCGCGCGGAGACCGAGCGGGATCTCAAGGAACGCTTCGTCCTCGCCAAGCAGACCGGCGATCTCTCCGAGGATTCAGATCCGTCGGCCTTGGCGCGGTTTCTCTCGACCGTCGCCTCGGGAATGGGGGTCCTTGCATCATCCGGCGCCGACCGCGAGGCGCTTCGCGAGGTTGCACGAGTCTCGATTCGCGCGTTCTCCAGAACTCCGGTTGCCTGAGCTCGTAGATCGAAAAAGGAGTGATCGTCACCGGCTCGTGCGAAGGCCTTCGAGCAGCACATCGACCATCACGACGGCCGACCGCTTCCAGTTCTCGGCGGGGCTCATGTTCGCGATGCCAGCGATCGCGCGCAAAAGATCGAGCGGCTCCATGTCCATCCGGATTTGGCCTGTTTGGACGGCTGCGGCCACCAGCGTGCCGAGAGCTGCTCTGACCTTTGCGGACGACTCGCCGTAGAGCGCATCCGTTCCGCCGATCAGCGTCTTCAGCGCGTCCGACATGCCCTGCTTGGACTCGAGATACTCGACGAAGAGCATGAGCCATTCGCGCAGTGCGGCGACCGGCTCCAATTCTCTCGACAACCGCTCAGCGCCCGACAGCAGGGCTTCCGTCTCTTGCCGGTAGACGGCCTCGACGAGGGCGTCACGCGTCGGGAAGTGCCGATAGAGCGTGCCGATCCCGAGTTCGGCGTCCCGGGAGATCTGATCCAGGCTCGCCGAGGCGCCCTTCTCGGCGAAGGCGCGCTTGGCGGCCTCGATCAGGCGGAGCCGGTTTCGCTCGCCATCTGCGCGCAGCTTGCGCGTCGGGCTCTGCCCCTCGAGATCGGTCACGCGACAGCCATGGCTTGAAAGCGGAGATATCCTCCGTATATTAATCGGAGCCACCCTCCGTATAACATGAGAGTCGGTGGCAGATACCTGCCCAACACCTCGCGGGACCTGCATCCGATGACAACAGCGTTCAATGCAAAATCCACGGCGGACGACGTGCTGGCGGGGATTGATCTGACCGGGAAGCGGGTTCTGGTCACCGGCGTATCCGCCGGGCTCGGAGTGGAGACCGCGCGCGCCCTTTCCGCCCACGGGGCGGAAGTGATCGGCGCTGCGCGTGATCTCCAAAAGGCGTCTCGGGCGCTTGCCGAGGCTGGGGCCGGCGACGTCTCGACCATCACGCTCGATCTCGCGTCGCTGGCAAGCGTCAGAACCTGTGCCGATGTCCTGCTCGCCGACGGACGCACCTTCGACCTCGTGATCTGTAATGCCGGCGTGATGGCGCCGCCGCTCGGTCATACTGAGGACGGCTTCGAGATGCAGCTCGGCACCAACCATCTCGGCCACTTCGTGCTCGTCAACCGCATCGCGCAACTGCTTCGCTCCGGCAGCCGCGTGATCAGCCTATCTTCCGCTGGCCATCGCTACAGCGACGTCGATCTCGACGATCCGAATTTCGAGCGCACGACCTACGACCCGTGGGTCGGATACGGTCGCTCGAAGACCGCCAACATCCTCTTCTCGGTGGAACTCGACCGGCGTCGCAGGGTGCAGGGCATCCGGGCGGCAGCGGTTCATCCCGGTGGAATCGCCACGGAACTGGGACGTCACGCCTTCGCCGAGCCTGGCGCGCTGCAGAAGCGCCTCGACGAACTCAATGTCGAGCGCGCCGAGATCGGAGCGCCACCCTTCGAGATGAAGAGCGTGCCTCAGGGCGCAGCTACTTCGGTCTGGGCAGGCGTAGTCGCATCGGCGGACGAGATCGGCGGTCGCTACTGCGAAGATTGCCATGTCTCGCCGCTGCTCACGGGCGATCCGTCGAACGCGATGACCGAGGGCGTGCGGGGCTATGCGCTCGATCCCGAGAGCGCTGCGGCGCTCTGGGCGAAGAGCGAAGAACTCGTCGGCGAGCGCTTCTGATCGGCTGGCATCGAGGACAGCAGCCATGAAGACATGGTTCATAACCGGCATCAGCACCGGCTTCGGCCGGATCATGACAGAGCGATTGCTGGCCTCGGGTGACCGCGTTGCGGGAACCCTGCGCGACCGGGCCGTCCTCGGTGATCTAGAGGCACGGCATGGCGACCGATTGTGGCTCAGCACGCTCGACCTCACCGATACGGCCGCCATCCGCAACGTCGTCGATGCGGCATGGATGGCGATGGGACGCATCGACGTTGTGGTCAGCAATGCCGGCTATGGCCTGATGGGCGCGGCCGAAGAACTGACCGACGACCAGATCCGTCACCAGCTCGACACCAATCTGCTCGGCTCGATCCAGCTCGTTCGAGCCGCGCTGCCGCATTTGCGTCAGCAGGGCGGTGGCCGCATCCTGCAGCTATCGAGCATGGGTGGACAGGTCGCGTTTCCGGGCGGCTCGCTTTACCACGCGACCAAATGGGGCATCGAGGGCTTTATAGAGGCCGTCGCGCAAGAGGTAGCGGTCTTTGGGATCGGCTGCACCATCGTTCAGCCGGGTGGCGCGCGCACCGATTTCCGCAGCCGCAGCGTAGCGATAGGCCCCATCAACCGTGCCTACGAGGCCTCACCCTCACGCATGATCAATCGCGTGCTAGAAGACAGGACGATCCTGTCGCCGGGTGATCCCTTGAAGATGGTCGAGGCGATGATCGGGAGTGTCTCCCAGAACCCTGCGCCGCTTCGGCTAACGCTTGGCAAGGATGCGTTCACCTTGATCGAGCGGGCCTTGTCCACCCGGCTCACGGCTCTACGGACGCAAAGCGAACTCGCGTGCTCGACGGACGTGGCCGGTGAACCTAGCGGCGCGCCCTGGTTCGATCGAATAGACAGCTAAGATAGCCATTGTCGGTGACTTGCTGCCCCCTCCCGCTTTTGAGCGTGGATATGGACAGACAGATATCGGTCGCCTGGCACCCATTGGCCGGAAGTGGAAATTTTGCTCTCGGATTGTGGTTGCCCGAGCGACCGTTCCCGGGGAGATGCTGCCACGATCTTGCGGCTCTTGATCCGATCAAGCTGATCCACCTTCCGCCGAGTCTGCGCCAGTATTTTTGATACATTTTATTAACTAAGCAGGTAAACCTGAGGGTATAAGTTTTGTGAAATAAGTTTCTACCTGTTGGAACACTGGCGGATGCGCGTTGGATCGCGCATTCACACGGCTTGCTCAAAATGGCCATTGTATTGATCACGGACAATGTGAGGCGAAGCAGGCCGCTGATTGAAGCGTTGCAAAACCTTGGCGATTGCCGCGTCGTACAACTTGATGTCGACTGGAACAAGCAAGCGCCCGCTACGGCCATCGTTGCCGATTGCGACTTTACAGATCTGTCTGTTGCCCGTTGCCTCAAATCGTTGAAGGACCGGCAGGACATCACTCAAAAGGTGCTTGGGATCGCCTACAGAAACTCAAACAAGGCTCTGCAAACGGCAATGGCTCTCGGCCTCGACGCCTGCATTCCGTTCTACACCGAGCCGCACGTCGTAGTGGCCGCAGTCCAGAATCTGATCAATCCAAACGATGGCGATCTCAATGCGGCAATGCGTCGATGCGCCAACAAGGCAGCGACTGCGGTTGGGCAATTGTTCGAGTCAGCCGGCACAAGAGGAAGAATAGATCTCACAGCGGTAGACGATTCCGTCGATCCCATCCTCACCGCGCTCGAGGATGGCGGCTTAGCCCGGTGGCTCAACGCAATAGAGGCGCATGATAAGGCAACCTATCAGCACAGCCTGAGGGTGGCTGGGCTTTCCGCGCAATTCGCGACCTATGTTGGCTTTCCGGATGCGCAAAGGCGACGATTGGTTCGGGCTGCGCTGGTCCACGATCTAGGCAAGTCGCAGATCCCGCGAGAATTGTTGCTGAAAAGGGGCTCGCTGAACGCGGACGAGCTAGCGATCATGCGGACGCACACGACGCTCGGCTACGACGTTCTTCGGGCAAGCAGCGACGCCGATTCCGCGATGCTGGACGCCGTGAGGCATCATCATGAGCTTCTGGACGGAAGCGGATATCCAGATGGCCTGTCCGGCGACGGAATCAGCGACATCGTCCGGCTCTTGACGATATGCGACATCTATTCGGCCCTGACCGAACGTCGCTCTTACAAGCCTGCCATGGCATCCGATGAGGCGGTCAAAGTCCTCCAAGGAATGACAGGCAAAGTCGAACCGCGGTTCGTCCGGGCTCTCGACCGATCACTGGCTGCTTAAGATCAGGTGGTCGGCATTTGCGGCCTCGGCACTGCGTTTGATCGCGGATCGTTGACAGACGGGACGCCACCTAGGCGGCGCTATCGGCTTCAGCTCAAGCCACCGCTATCGGAGCGTCCCGCTCGCTCCACTCAAGATCGGTATGCCGAACGAACTCGCTCACGCACCCAGACGGCCCGAGCCGAAGTCTCTCGCGAGAACAGAAACAAGAATGTTTGGGGAAAACGCGTGGTGGGCCCGGCAGGACTCGAACCTGCAACCAGACCGTTATGAGCGGTCGGCTCTAACCATTGAGCTACAGGCCCAGCAGCACGAAGGCCTCTCCTAGCCGTTGGTGCAGCGCGCGTCATCCCGGATTTTTGCCCCGGCGTGACGGCCGGGGGGCAACTCCCGGCCGCTCTCAATCAATTTGCGAAGACGTAGCCGCTGTTGATCTTCAAGCCGACGGGATGGCCTGCATCCAAGCGAGCGTTGTCCGAGGCCTCGACCACCAGAAGTTTGCCGCCAGGGCGATCGACCTCGATACGCTGACGGCCCTGAGCCCGATAGGACGAGCGGACAAAGCCGTTGAGATGCGCGTGTTCCTCGTCGGCGAACTGAAGTTGCCAAGGTCGGACGTAGAGCTTGACCGGGCCGACTGCCGAGGCCGGTGCCGAGACGGGGGTCTCGCGGCCGTTGACGTGAACGCGCCCGTTCTGGGCGATGGCCTCGACCTCGATCGTGTCGCCGAGGAACTTCAGCACCGTCGGCGAGGCTGGGTGCTCCTGGACCTCGTCGGGCGTGCCGATCTGCTCCAGGCGCCCCTTGTCGAGCACCGCGACGCGGTCGGAGAGCTCCAGTGCCTCGTCCTGGTCGTGGGTCACGAAGATCGTGGTCTGGCCGGTGCGGTCGTGGATCTCGCGCAACCAACGGCGCAGGTCCTTCCGGACCTGGGCATCGAGAGCGCCGAAGGGCTCGTCGAGCAGCAGCACACGCGGCTCGACAGCGAGCGCACGGGCGAGCGCGATGCGCTGGCGCTGGCCGCCGGAGAGTTGCGAGGGATAGCGGTCGCCGAAATTCGACAGCTTGATCAGATCGAGCAGGTCGCCGACCCGCTTCTTGATCTCGGCCTTGGCCGGCCGTTCGGATCGCTTCCGGGCGTTGAGGCCGTAGGCGATGTTGTCGGCCACCGTCAGGTGCTTGAACAGGGCATAGTGCTGGAACACGAAGCCGACCGCGCGCTCCTGGACGGGCAAACGCGTGGCATCGTCTCCGCCGAAGATGATGCGCCCGGCATCTGGTCGATCGAGCCCTGCGATGATGCGCAGGAGCGTCGTCTTGCCCGAGCCCGAGGGGCCGAGAAGGCCGAGCAATTCGCCTGCCCTAACGTCGAGTGAGAGGTCGTGCAGGACGGCGGCCGTGTCGAAGGTCTTGGAGATCGCCTCGACGCGGATCGCCGTAGAACCGCTAGTGGCGGCGTGCACCCGCCGCGATGTCGTCGGCGTAGCGCCACTCGAGGAGAGACTTGATGACGAGGGTGACAAGAGCGAGGCCGGCAAGGAGGGAGGCGACGGCGAAAGAGGCAACGAAGTTGTACTCATTGTAGAGAATCTCCACGTGCAGCGGGAGTGTGTTGGTCAGGCCGCGGATATGGCCGGAAACGACGGAGACGGCGCCGAACTCGCCCATGGCGCGGGCGTTACAGAGCAGCACCGCGTAGAGCAGGCCCCAGCGGATGTTGGGCAGCGTGACCGTCCGGAAGGCGTGCCAGCCGGAGGCGCCGAGCGTCAGCGCCGCTTCCTCCTCGACCGTGCCCTGTTCCTGCATCAGCGGGATGAGTTGGCGAGCGACGAAGGGAAAGGTCACGAAAATCGTGGCGAGCACGATGCCAGGCACCGCGAAGATGATCTGGATGTCGTGCTCGATGAGCCAGGGGCCGATGAGACCCTGTGACCCGAAAACCAGCACGTAGATAAGCCCCGAGACCACGGGCGAGACCGAGAACGGCAGATCGATCAAGGTCACGAGCAGGTCGCGGCCCCAGAACTGGAACTTGGCGATCGCCCAGGCCGCCGCCACACCGAACACGACGTTGAACGGCACCGCGATGGCCGCCGTGATCAGGGTCAGCTTGATTGCCGCATGGGCGTCGGGCTCCTTGAAGGCGGCGAGATAGGCATCCAGCCCCTTGGCGAAGGCCTGAACGAAGACCGTCACCAGTGGCAGGACCAGGAACAAGGCCAGGAAGGCAATCGCCACCGCTATGAGGAGCACGCGGACCCAGCCCGTCTCGGTGACGACGCTTGCCGGAGGACGCAGCCCGGATTCGGCAACTGGGAAATCGGATGGAGTGATCGCCTCAGACATAGCCGAACCTCCGCCGGCTCCAGGCCTGGATCAGGTTGATGAGAAGCAGCACTGCGAACGAGATCGCGAGCATGATGGTCGCGATGGCGCAGGCGCCCGCATAGTCGAACTCCGAGAGCTTGATCACGATCAAGAGCGGCGCGATCTCGGAGACGTAAGGCAGGTTGCCGGCGATGAAGATGATCGAGCCGTACTCGCCGACGCCCCGGGCGAAGGCGAGAGCGAAGCCTGTCAGCACGGCCGGGATCAGCGGTGGCAGTACCACCTTGGTCAGGGTGCCGAGCCGGGTCGAGCCGAGGATGGCCGAGGCCTCCTCGACCTCTTTGTCGATCTCGGCGATCAGCGGCTGCACCGTACGAACGGCAAAGGGCAAGCCGATGAACACCATGGCGATGAAAATGCCCACCGGCGTGTAGGCCGCCTCGATTCCGACCTTGGCGAGTTGCTCGCCGACGAGACCATTTGGCGCGTAGAGCGAGGCGAGCGCGATACCGGCGACCGCTGTCGGCAGTGCGAAGGGAAGGTCGACGACGGCATCGATGACCCGTCGGCCTGGGAAGTCGTAGCGGGTCAGCACCCAGGCGACGATGCTGCCGAACAGCGATGCCGTCAGCGCAGCAAGCAACGAGACGCCGAAGCTCACGCGCAGCGCGCTGAACACGCGTGGGTCGGTGGCGACGCCCCAGATTCCGGAAAAGCCGAGGCCCGATGCACGGGCCACGAGGGCTGCGAGCGGCAGCAGGACGACCAGGGACAGGACGGTGAGGGTGTAGCCCAGCGTGAGCCCAAAACCGGGGATGACGCTGGGCTGACGAAACCGCCGCCTCGGACGAGGGGATGAGACGGCCATGGCTGCCTCAGTGACCCTGTTTGCCGAGCTGGTCGAACAGGCCGCCGTTGTCGAAATTCTTCTTCTGGATGTCGTCCCAGTTGCCCTGGAAGTCCTCGATCTTGAAGAGCTTGATTTCCGGCAGAAGCGCGAGGTCTTCCGTTTTGGCGGCCTCCCGCTTGATCGGGCGGTAATGATGCTTGGCGAAGATCGCCTGCGCCTTGTCCGAGTAGAGGAACTGTAGATAGGCCTCGGCCTGCTTGCGGGTGCCCTTCTTGTCGACATTGGCGTCGACGATGGCGACCGGCGGCTCGGCATAGATCGAGCTCGGCGGGACGACGACGTCGAACTTGTCACGCCCGAACTCGTCGAACACGAGGAAGGCCTCGTTCTCCCAGGTCGGCAGCACGTCGCCGAGGCCGCGCTGGGCGAAGGTCACGGTCGAGCCGCGAGCGCCCGTGTCGAGCACCGGGACGTTCTTGTAGACCTGACCGACGAAGGCGTTGGCCTTCTCGGCATCCTTGGCGTTCTGCTCGTAGGCGTAGCCCCAGGCGGCGAGGAAGTTCCAGCGGCCGCCCGCGGAGGTCTTGGGGTTCGGGGTGATCACCTTGACGTCCGGCTTCACCAGGTCGCCCCAGTCTTTGATGCCCTTCGGGTTGCCCTTGCGGACCAGGAACACCACGGTCGAGGTGTAGGGTAGCGCGCCGTTCGGCTGCTTGCTGCGCCAATCGGGATCGATCTTCTTCGAGAGCTTGGAGATCGAGTCGATGTCGGAGGGGATGCCGAGGGTGACGACGTCGGCCGGGATGCCGTCGATCACTGTTCGGGCCTGGGCACCGGAGCCGCCATGGGCGGCGCGCACCGTGATTGTCTCGCCGGTCTTGGCCTTCCACTCCTCGGAGAAGGCCGCGTTGATGTCTTTGTAGAGCTCGCGCGTCGGATCATACGAGACGTTGAGCAATTCGGTCTGGGCACGAAGCGCAGAGACGGACGTCAGGCCCATTGCGGCGCTGGCGGCAACGATCAGAGCAGATCGCCGCATCCCGAAAAACGTGGTCTGTCCGTGGTGTCGGGACATCGGCATAGGCAGCCCTGCATTTACAAAAGCAATTCGGCGCCGGCGGCATCCGAGAGGCTTCTTGTCGTTCCATAAAACGAACGATGTCAAGTCTAGGGCTGCGGATTCCCGATGCGGATTAGTATTTGTCGATATAGTTCTTGCTCGAAGAGTGCATCTATTTGGCCCGAAACAGAGCGAAACTTCTTCAGCAACTACCTGGCGCGCGGTGAATTTTCTCCCGGGCTGGCGTTCGGTAAAAAGAATTTATGAATCCGCTGGAGAGGGTCCTGTCGTCGTGCGATCTCCCGACGACGCAGGCTACTACGCGGCTTAACGCTTCATTCACCGTGAATCGGCGAGGCTGAGGAATGGTCGCGCTTACCGCCATTGCTGGCTTGCTGGTGCTGGGTGTTACCCTGGCCTGCGGAGCCCAGTGGGTCGCAATCAGCGACGCTAACCGCCAATGCGGCGGTTACTGGTAGCGCTCCGGATTCCCCGGCTCAGCCGAACAGATCCACCGTTGTGAAGCCTTTCGCGGCCAGCCGCTCGGTCAGTATTCTGCGGTGGCAAAGTGCGGGATCACGCTCGAAGCAGAGCAGGCAGATTGGTGACGTGCCCGCCAGCTCAGCGAGTGTGTCGAGGGCGAGGCCGCCATCGGCAGTGTCGAGCACCTCCTCGCAGTAGATTTTGCGCATCAGAGCCGCGTCGTGCGCGCGGGCCGCCTGGCGCCCGGCTTTCGGCGTTCCCAGGCCGCGAAGATGATCGTAGCCGAGGCCAGCTTCCTCGAGACTCGTCTTCAGCGCGCCCTTGGAGAATCCGCGCTTGCGTGAGTTAGCGACGGCTCGCACGTCGACGAGCCGGGCCACACCCGCGTCCTTGAGCGCGCCGGTCAGCCTCTCGGGATCAAGGCCTTCGTAGCCGATGGTAAACAGGATCTTGGCCATATCGTCCTCAACGAAACGCCAGAAGTCTCAAGATGTTGATGGTGCCGGCGGCACCCGATGCCGCCGGCATGTGGCTGTTCCGCCACTGGTGTCGAGAAACTGTTCGGTTGCCGTCAAAACTCCGTTAACCGCGTCTAGGGCATCGATTACCCATATTAGTTGCGCGGCCAAGGTCGAGCGGGGGCGTCGATGTCTTTCGAATGCGGGACCTTCCTCGCGTCTGCTTCGCGCAAAGGCGGTCTCCGTCGCTGGATCGGTCGTGCCACTGCCGCCGCGCTCCTGACAGGTCTGGCAGCCTGCGCCGGCGACACTTTCACCTATTACCCGACCAAGGGTGACGCGAAGCCTCATCCAGGCGTGGCAAAAGCCAAGCAGCATCCCATCCAGGGCATCGACATTTCCAAGTGGCAGGGCCCGGTGGACTGGGCCTCGGTGAAGGGCGCAGGCACCCAGTTCGTCTTCATCAAGGCGACCGAGGGCGGCGATCACGTCGACGACCGGTTCCGCGCAAACTGGGACGGCGCCGGCGCAGCCGGCGTGCCACGTGGAGCCTATCACTTCGTCTACTGGTGTCGCTCCCCCGAGGAGCAGATGGCTTGGTTCAAGCGCAACGTCCCGAACGACCCGACTGCCCTGCCGCCGGTGCTGGACGTGGAGTGGAACGGCCACTCACAGAGCTGCCCGAAAAAGCTACCGAAGGCAGAAGCGCTCGGAATGATCCGCTACATGCTCGCCGAAATGGAGCGGTATACCGGCAAGCGGCCCATCATTTACACGGACATCACCTTCCATAAGGACGTGCTCGAGGACGAACTGCCCGATTACCCGCACTGGCTGCGCTCAACCGCGGCCGAGCCCGAGCAGCGCTTTGCCAACCGCAAGTGGATGCTCTGGCAGTTCACCTCGACCGGCCGGGTACCGGGCGTGCAAGGCAACGTTGACCGCAACGCCTTCTATGGGACGCCGGCCGAGTGGGCATCCTTCCTCTCGACGGATTGCGATCCACGCGAGCACCCTCGGTTGTCGCGCCAAGGTCTCTGCACCGACAAGTGATTGCGGGCTGGCCTCGCCGGCTCGAAGCGCCGTAGTTTCTCGATAACTCTTTTTATCGAGCCGTCTGGCATCACGTTCGAAACTGCGCTCAAGGTCTACTAGCGTACAGACGCTCATGTCTCGAATGCGCTACGTGTCGGCGCAGACGAACCGTGAACATTGTGTGGCGAATGTCTGCAACGGCCGAGCTCATTGAAGCCAACCTGCTGCTCAAGGCCTTGCGCAGCGCGGACCGCGCCCTGCTTGAGCCCTATCTTGAGCCGATCGAGTTCAACCGCGGCGAGACAGTCTTCGCGGCAGGCGGCGAAATCTCCTACATCACTTTCCCGTGCGAGCGGACGGTCGTCACCCTGCTCATCACGATGCTGGATGGTCGCAGCGCCGAGACGGCGACGATCGGACGCGAGGGTGCCGTCGGCGGCATCGTCAGCGCCGGCGGCCTGCCGGCTTCAACCCACGCCGTTACCCAGCTCGGCGGGCCGGCTCTACGCATCGACTCAGCCCGCCTCCAGGAGGCGAAGCGCGTTTCGGAGCCGGTTCGCAATCTCTTCAGCCGCTATGCCGATTGCCTGCTAGCACAGGTCCTGCAGTCAGTGGCCTGCAACGCCTTGCATCCGATCGAGTCGCGGTGCCTTCGTTGGCTGATGACGCTGCAGGATCGGATTGGCTCCGACGTCCTGCCGGTGACACAGGAACTGCTCGCCGCAATGCTCGGCGTCCAGCGAACCTACCTGACCCGCATTCTGCGTACGCTGCAGATGAATGGCCTGATTGAGATCGGGCGCGGCCGTATCACCATCGTCGCGCGACCGGCGATGGAGAAGGCGGCCTGCGAGTGCCACGAATGCGTCAGGCGTCACTTCGATACCGTGCTCGGCGCCGTCTACGGGCCCACGGGCCGCTTCGTCGCCTTCGAGCCGCCGCCGCTTCCCAAGCGGCCGCGCCGCGGGCCGATCGTGACGGTCGCCGAGGGCATTGACCGGTAGCGACACAGCGATCCGACCAGGGTCTCAGGGTGTGCTCTCCCTTATGGGAAGAGGCCTGTCGTCGGGGTGGCTCGAGATCGAGCGGTCCCGTCGTTTCTGCGCAGACCCCGCCTCCTCGCCGCCCTGGAACGGCGAGGAGGGCACCGAGGTGATCGGAGTCAGGCGGCCCGTACCGTCGCCAGGAAACCGCCGATCTCCGAGCGAAGTGCCTCGGCCTGCCGAGCAAGGTCGCTCGCAGCACTGAGCACCTGCGCCGAACCTGCGCTGGTCGAATTCGCGGCTTCCGCCAAGCCTGCGATGTTCTCGGAGACCAGGCGGGCGCCGCGCGAGGTGTCCGCCGTCGTCCGCGCGATCTCGCCGGTGGCTGCGCCCTGCTCCTCGACGGCCGAGGCGATGTCGGCGGAGATCCGCGACAAGCTCTGGATCCTCGCGGTGATGCCGGTGATGCCGCTGACCGACGCTTCGGTCGAAGACGTGATCTCGCCGACGCGCGCAGCGATCTCCTCGGTAGCCTTGGCTGTCTGGTTGGCTAGGTTTTTCACCTCTGCAGCCACGACCGAAAAGCCGCGGCCGGCCTCCCCTGCCCGCGCCGCTTCGATGGTAGCGTTGAGAGCGAGCAGATTTGTCTGGCCGGCGATCTCCGAGATCAGCCCGACGATGCGGCCGATGCTGCCGGCTGCGCTGGCGAGGCGCTCGACCTCCTCGGTCATGCGGGCGGCGTCGCGCTCGGCGATACCTGCGGCATCCGCCGAGGCGCTGACCTGTGTCGCGATCTCGCGTATCGAGGCGGAGAGTTCCTCGGTCGCAGCCGCGACGGTGTCTGAGTGACGCGCGGCCTGCTCTGAGGCCTCGGCCACGGCGGTACTGCGATGGGAAGTCTCTCCGGCGGTCGAGCTCATGGCTCTGGCCGCGGCCTCGAGCTGGTGCGAAGCCGCTGAGACCGCCTCGACGATTCCGCCGACACGTGCCTCGAAACTGTCGGCCACGCCCATCATAGCGGCGCGCTGACCAGCGGCCTGCTCGGCGGTTATCCGCTGCTGCGCCTCACGACTGCGCTGGCGCTCGACGACGCTGTCGCGGAACTCTACGGCGGCGGCGGCGATAGCGCGCACCTCGTTCGGCCCCTTGGTCGCGATCTCCACGTCGGTCTTGCCGCGGCCGATCGCGGTCAGCACCTCCGCCATGCGGGCGAGCGGGCGGGCAATCGCTGAGCCAAGTCCGAAGGCGAGGAGCGCCGAGAGCGCAAGCGTGGTGACACCTGCAACGCCCCACATCCAGACCGCGTTCTCGGCCCGGGTACGGACCCCGCTGGCCGCGTCAGCGAGTCCGTGGGTCAGTTGATCTTCGATCGTTTTGAGACCGTCGATGCGCTGTGTCGCGAGCTTGAACCAGCCCTTGGCGTCGGTGAAGGCGAGCGGCTGGCCGGGAACGGTATCGAGAATCATGCCGCGGATCCGGGTGACCTCGCGCGCAGCTTCGGAGCCCTTGGCGGCGTCGAGGGCAGCAGCGTGCGCAGTCGGGCTCCCGAGTCGAAACAGCTCCTCGAAGGTCATCTGGTTGGCGGCCAGACCGTTCACCCTTTTGAGACCGGCGAGATCGAGCGTGCCGGAGGCGAGGATCGCGGAGGCAGCCGCGCGCTCTTGGCCTGCAAACTCTTTGAGCGAGAGGAAGGCTGAATAGGCCGAGACCCTCGCGCCGATCGCCGGGTCCGACGCCACCCGCGAGACCTCGCGCACGACGTTCAGCGCGTCGTTGATGACCCCCGTATAAAGCGCGTTGTTCTGCGGCGCGGTCGGACCCAGACCATCGACCGCTTTGCGGTGTGGCTCTATCTTGCCGACGGACATGCGCAACGCTGCGATCTTGCTCGCGAAGCCGTCCCCGATCCGCTGCTCGTCCGCGGCATCGAGGCCGCGGCTCATCGGCTCGCGTGTTGTGTCGAGAAGCTTGCGCTGCGCTGCTAGCTCGGGCGCGAACTGCGTACCCTTCGAGCCCAGGAAGAGACTCGAGGCACCGCGCTCTTTCTGTGCCTCATGGACGAAGGCGCTGATGGTACCCGACAGAGTCACGAGACCTTCGAGCCGGCTCATCTCGCGGCCTTGCGCCATCCGATCGAGCACCGCCAGCATCGCGACTGCCGCGAAGGCAAGACAGGGGATCAATGCGACCGCGACGATGCGACTGCGCAGGGACGAAAAAAGGCCGCCGGGCATGGGTAAACCTGAGCTTTCAGAAGTTGCTCGAAGTTGACCCGTGCCAGTGAAAAAAGAGTTTCCGCTGGATGATCGACATTAACCTATGGGCTGCGCGGATGCTCTAATTTTAAGCAGATATAGCCGCTTTTTAATGCTTTGGCTTAAGTCTTAGCCGTCGGTCTCTGATAAGGGTCTCAGGCGCTTCGGTCGTTGTGCATGATCCACAGACCTTCGAAAGTTAGCGCGCCGCTCCCACCTCAGTAAAGTCGCGCCGTATCGGAGCTGCTGTCGAGCTGAAACACGCCAGTACTTCCACTCACGCTCACGCTG
This sequence comes from Methylobacterium sp. C25, assembly GCF_021352225.1. GTDB lineage: Bacteria > Pseudomonadota > Alphaproteobacteria > Rhizobiales > Beijerinckiaceae > Methylobacterium. The sequence continues at coordinate 468,057 of NZ_JAAUVI010000002.1, forward strand.
ATCAGGCCGACCTTCACGCGCCTCCGGACTTCGCAAAGATCTCCGATACCTGCGGGATGTCCTTGTCCCCGCGCCCCGAGAGGTTGAGGACCATCAGATGATCATTCGGCCGCTGCGGCGCCAACTCGATGACCCGTGCCAACGCATGGGCCGGCTCCAGGGCCGGGATGATGCCCTCGAGCGACGAGCACAGCTTGAACGCTTTCAGCGTCTCCGCGTCGGTCGCCGAGAGGTAGGTCACGCGGCCGGCCTCGTGCAGGAAGGCGTGCTCGGGGCCGATGCCGGGATAGTCGAGGCCCGCCGAGATCGAGTGGGCGTCGGCGATCTGTCCGTCCTCGTTCATCAGGAGATAGGTACGGTTGCCATGTAGCACCCCCGGCTTGCCGCCCGAGAGCGAGGCCGCATGCAAGCCGCTCGGGATACCGTGCCCGGCTGCTTCGACCCCGAAGATCTCGACTTCGCGGTCGTCGAGGAAGGGGTGGAACAGCCCCATGGCGTTCGAGCCGCCGCCGATGCAGGCGACGAGCGAGTTCGGCAGCCGGCCTTCGAGCGCCAGCATCTGTTCTTTGGTCTCGCGGCCGATGATCGATTGGAAGTCTCGCACCATGGCTGGATAGGGGTGCGGGCCGGCCACCGTACCGATGCAATAGAACGTGTCGGCGACATTGGTGACCCAGTCGCGCAGGGCCTCGTTCATCGCGTCCTTGAGCGTCTTGGTGCCCGATTGAACCGGGATCACCTCGGCGCCGAGCATCTTCATGCGGAACACGTTGGGAGCCTGCCGCTCGACATCGACGGCGCCCATGTAGACCACGCATTTCAGTCCGAAGCGCGCGCAGAGCGTCGCGGTAGCCACGCCGTGCTGGCCGGCTCCGGTCTCGGCGATGACCCGCGGCTTGCCCATGCGGCGTGCCAGCAGGATCTGGCCGAGCACGTTGTTCACCTTGTGCGAGCCGGTGTGATTCAGCTCCTCGCGCTTGAAATAGATTTTGGCGCCCTGCCCTTCCGGCGCGCCGGCACGCAGGTGCTCGGTCAGCCGCTCTGCGTAATAGAGCGGGCTCGGCCGGCCAATATAGTGAGTGCCGTAGTTCTCCATGTCCGCCTTGAAGGACGGGTCGGCCTTCGCCGCTTCATACGCCTTCTCGAGGTCGAGGATCAGCGGCATCAGCGTTTCGGCGACGAAGCGGCCGCCGAAAATGCCGAAGCGGCCCCGCTCGTCCGGGCCGGTGCGGAAGCTGTTGGGTTCAGGGGCGACGGTCACGGGCTGTCTCTGTCGATCGTGAAACGCATTGTAGCCCGCTGCTCTTGCGAGCCGGGCCAAGTCACGCGGACCATGCGGCGAAGCGGGTCGCCGTTGCAACCCGCCTTGTGCGGCTGGAATGACGGTCAGGCGTGGTTCGTCAGGTCAGCTTGAACTTCAGCTCGCCCAATCCCTCCAGGCTGCAGGCGATCTCGTCGCCGGCCTTGAGCCATTGGCGCTCGGCGCGCGGCTTCTTCTCGCCGAAAATCACGCCCTGCGGGGTGCCCGTGTAGAAGATGTCACCCGGCTTGATGGTCATGATCTTCGACGCGAAGCTGATGAGCTGCCGGCAATTGAAGATCATGTCGTTGGTGTTCCAGTCCTGCCGCTGGACGCCGTTGACTCGGGTCTCGAGCCGCAGATTGTTCGGATCCTTCACGAGGTCGGCCGTGACGAGGTAGGGGCCGAGCGGCGCAAAGCCGTCCGAGGTCTTGCCGATCATGAACTGCGAGGTCAGCGTCTGCAGATCGCGGGCCGAGAAGTCATTGCCGGTCGCGTAGCCTGCCACATAGTCGAGGGCATCGGCTTCCGAGACATCGCGGCACTCGCGGCCGAACACGATGACCAATTCGGTCTCGTAGTCGAATTCCTTGGCCGCCGCCGTCGGCAGCCTGATCGTTCCGCCGTGGTGGTTGAGTGCGTTATTGTACTTATTGAAGAGCGGCGGGTTCTTCGGGATTGGCGTTCCGGTCTCCTCGGCATGGTGCTTGTAGTTGAAGCCCATCATGATGATCTTTTCCGGCCGCGTGACGAGCGGCGCGTAGGCAATCTCGGCCTCCGTCAGGAGATGCGCCTGAGGCGCCTTCTCGGCGGCCGCCTTGACCAGGGCGGTGAGTTGCTCGCCCTTCCCGTTCTGCAGCAGATCATCCATGTCCGCCGGACAGGCCATGCCGAGGGCGCGACCGGCCGCGGTCACGTCGAGGACGCCGGACTGCGTCTTCACGCCAAGGCCGTAGCCTCCCTCTCGGCGCAGGTTCAACAGAGTCAGATTGCGCGGCATCGTGAAGCTCGCGGCCATTGCCGCAGCTTTCTCGACGGCCTGTGCGGCCCCAGTCCCAGTCACCATCGCGAGTCCGCCTGCCAGCTTGAGAAAATCACGACGATCGCTCATGGCACCCTCCCGTCTTGTATTCAGAATCCCATAACACGGGGCTCCGAACAGGCGGGGCCGGAGACGATCCGTCTCACGCAGAATTCATCGGCTGCGAACAGCCTCGATGAAGGCCGCGATGGCGGCCGGATCCTTCTGGCCGGGCCGGACCTCGACGCCGGAGGAGACATCGACGGCCGTTGCGCCTGTGCGCATCAAGGCGTCTGCGACAGTGTCTGGTGTCAGGCCGCCGGAAAGCATCCAACCGTCGGGCAGCGTGCCGGGTGTGATCAGGCCCCAGTCGAAAGACTGCCCATTTCCGCCCGGCAGCGCAGCATCCTTCGGCGGCTTGGCGTCGAGGAGAATACGGTCTGCAAACGCTGCGTAGGCTCGTACCTGCGCCAAGTCTGCGCTCGTGGCGACGCCAATGGCTTTCATCACTGGGAGACCGGACAGGCGACGGATCTCGGCGACGCGCTCTGGGCTTTCTTGTCCGTGCAACTGGATCATATCCAGGCCAATCGCCACGACGGCCGCGGTGACGAGCGCGTCGTTCGGATCAACGAGAAGCACGACACGCTGCGCCCGGCCCTGGGCCCGGCGCGAGAGCACGCCAGCGCGTTCGAGTGAAACGTGACGAGGGCTTTTTGCAAAATGGACGAAGCCGACGAGATCGGCGCCAGCGTCAAGTGCCGCGTCGAGCGTCGGTTCGGTGCTCAGCCCGCAAATCTTGACCGCAATCGAGGGCACGATGGGAAGGGCCGGTGCTGGATCAGCGTGGCGCCGGGAGAGCGGCAGCGGTGCCGTAGGCGGGGCTGCTACCGTCCGGCGGGAAGGTGCGGAGCTGCGCCGTTTCGCGCTCCAGCTTCTCGCGCTCCCTGCGATGATGGCGGGCGCTTGCCCGGGTCTTGCCCTGGCCGAGCCAGGAGCCGATGCCGCCGACGAGGATGCCGAGTGCCACCGCCGCGAACACGATCGCGTAGAGCGGCAGCACGACGCTGAAGGCCGGCTCGGGCGAAAATGGGTCGAAGGACAGCGTGACACTCTCGCGGTTAGCTACGGCGAGCAGGACCACGATGATGGCCACGGGCAGCAGCACGAGGGCTTTCAGAAAGCGGATCATCTCAAATCTCCGGCGCGATAGCTCGGCGGGGTCGGGCTCAGCCGGCCGCTGCTGCTCCGGTCTCCTCGCCGATCCCCGCCTGATTGAGTCGAAGGCGCATTTCCTTACCCGTCTTGAACACGGGGATCGCCTTCTCGGACACGGCAACGGGCTCGCCCGTGCGGGGGTTGCGTCCGCGCCGGGCCTCGCGGCGCTTCACCGAGAAGGCTCCGAAGCCACGCAGCTCGACCCGGTCGCCACGGGCCAATGCGTCGGCGATGGTATCGAGGATCGCGTTGACGAGCGTCTCGACGTCGCGCTGATAGAGATGCGGGTTCTGCTCGGCGATCTTGAGCACGAGTTCCGATTTGATCATGCGTCGGTCTTCCGAAGTCCGAATGGGAGCGAGAGGTCGTGGTCAGGGCGCTGGGCGCCAGAGCACGAGCAGGCCTCCGCCGGCATAGCTCTCCGCCTCCGAGCCGATGGCGCGAAGCCGTCCGGCGAGGTCGTCGAGGCCGACCAAGGCGGCGCTTGAGCCTAAGGCGGACCACAGCTTGAAGCCGCTCCCCGAGGTCGGCTTCCAGTCCTTCACGGGGAGGTCCTTGGCGACTCCCTTCTCCTTCTCCAGCCACGCGACCGCCTGGCGCTCGGCGCCGAGTTCGTCCACGAGCTTGAGCGGCACGCTCTGGCGGCCGGAAAAGACGCGGCCGTCGGCGACCTTGGCGAGTTCGTCGTCACTCATGTGCCGCCGCTCGGCCACCAGTCCCTTAAACCAGCCATAGGTGTCGGACACCACCGACGCGAGCGCAGCTTTGGCCTCGGGCGACGTGGGTGTGAAGCCGGACGGCTCAGCCTTGAGTGGCGACGACTTGATCGATTCCATCTTGACGCCGACCTTGTCGAGAAGGCCTGAGACTTCCGGATACTGGAACAGCACGCCGATCGAGCCGACGAGCGAGGTCTCGCGGGCGACGATGTGATCGGCGGCGATAGCGGTGATGTAGGCGCCTGACGCCGCCGTGCCGTCTACGAAGGCCACGATCGGCTTCTTCTCTGCGAGCGCACGCAGATTGCGGTACAGCTCCTCCGAGCCGGTGGTGGTGCCGCCGGGAGAGGATATCGAGACGACGACGCCCTTTACCGCACTCGCCTCGCCGACGCGCTTGATCAGGTTGGACGTGGACTCGCTACCAGCGATGAAGCCACCGATTGATATACGGGCAATCTGGCTCGGCGCTGCACTGAGCCCGAACAGCTCCGAGCCGGCTCGTGCGCGATAACCGATGGCGCCCACCGCCACGATCAGACCGCCGATACCGAGCACCCGCCAGAGGCTCAGCTTGCGGCGCAGGCGCCGGCGATCAATGAGAACTTCGGCGTCTGCAGCCATGCGGCAGCTCACTCCCTCGCCCGCCGGCCTCGGCGGGCCGGTTCTCGCTCCGTCTCCTCGCGCCGCCGAAAGGGGCGGATCGCCAAGCATCCGGAGCCGGTGAATTATCGACTCGTCGATCGCGAGGATTCCATGGGAAGCCGCGCTTTGCACTCGGTCTTTTTGAAGGACGCACAGACCTGCCGCAAGAGGCAAGTCCTTGATCCGAATAGGCTCACGGCTGTCGGCGTGCGACTGTGCCGTGTTCTAGACCTCGCAATGCCGCGTGAGCAAGGGGCTCGCGATCCCCGGCTCGCACGTCGTTGTGATGGAGGAGCGCGTGATGCGGTGATTGGCGTGACTGCGGAGGGTTGCCCTCAAAACAAAAAAGCCCCGGGAGCGACCAAGCGCTCCCGGGGCTTTTTCAGAGCGAGACGATCTTACTCGTCGTCGCCCTTCTTCTTGTTGAAGGCAGCGCCAAGGATGTCGCCGAGCGACGCACCAGAATCGGCGGAGCCAAACTGGGCCATCGCCTCCTTCTCCTCGGCGACTTCGAGCGCCTTGATGGAGACCTGAACGCGACGTGCCTTGCGGTCGAACTGGATCACGCGGGCGTCGAACTTCTCGCCGGCAGCGAAACGCTCGGGACGCTGGTCGCCGCGGTCGCGGGCGAGTTCGGCGCGACGAATGAAGGTCGTCAACTCGGTGTCGACGATCTTCACCTCGAGACCCGAATCCTTCACCTCGAGGACCTCGCAGGTCACGATCTGACCCTTCTTGAGGTCGCCGGCCTCGGCCATCGGATCGCCGCCGACCTGCTTTATGCCGAGCGAGATGCGCTCTTTCTCGACGTCGACGTCGAGAACCTGCGCCTTGACCATATCGCCCTTCTTGAACTCCTCGATGACCTGCTCGCCGGGGCGCTGCCAGTCGAGGTCCGAGAGATGGACCATGCCGTCGACGTCGCCCTCAAGGCCAATGAACAAGCCGAACTCGGTCTTGTTCTTGACCTCGCCCTCGACCTCGGACCCGACAGGGTGCTTCTCGGCGAAGGCTTCCCAAGGATTCTGCAGGGTCTGCTTGAGACCGAGCGAGATGCGGCGCTTGACCGGATCGACCTCGAGGATCTGCACTTCCACTTCCTGCGAGGTGGAGACGATCTTGCCGGGGTGGACGTTCTTCTTGGTCCAGCTCATCTCGGAGACGTGGATCAGGCCCTCGATGCCCGGCTCCAGCTCCACGAAGGCGCCGTAATCAGTGATGTTGGTCACACGGCCCTTGAGCTTGGCGTCGACCGGGTAGCGCTGGGCGATGCCCTCCCACGGATCGGCGAGCAGCTGCTTGATGCCGAGCGAGATGCGGTGGGTCTCGTGGTTGATCTTGATGATCTTGACCTTCACCGTCGCGCCGATCTGTACGACCTCGGACGGGTGGTTCACGCGGCGCCATGCCATGTCGGTGACGTGCAGCAGACCGTCGATGCCGCCGAGATCGACGAAGGCGCCGTACTCGGTGATGTTCTTGACGACGCCGTCTATGACCTGACCCTCTTCGAGGTTGGCCACCAGCTCGCTACGCTGCTCGGCGCGGCTCTCTTCGAGCACGGTCCGGCGCGAGACAACGATGTTGCCGCGGCGGCGATCCATCTTGAGGATCTGGAAGGGCTGCGGCGTGCCGAGCAGCGGGGTCACGTCGCGCACGGGGCGGATGTCGACCTGCGAGCGCGGCAGGAACGCCACGGCGCCGTCGAGGTCCACGGTGTAACCGCCCTTGACCTGGTTGAAGATCGTGCCGGTGACACGCTCATTGGCCTCGAACGACTTCTCGAGCTTGACCCAGCTCTCCTCGCGGCGGGCCTTGTCGCGCGAGATGACGGCTTCGCCGAGTGCGTTCTCGATGCGGTCGACGTAAACCTCGACGACATCGCCGACCTTCAGCTCGCCTTCGCGGCCGGGGCCCTGGAATTCCTTGAGGGCGACGCGGCCCTCCGTCTTCGCGCCGATATCGATGACGGCGACATCCTTCTCGATGCCGACGACGGTGCCCTTGACGACCGAGCCCTCGGTGATCTCGTGCTCGAGGAAGGACTCTTCGAGCAGCGCGGCGAAATCGTCACGGCTCGGCGCAGTATCGCGCGCGTTCAGACCTGCAGACATTCTCTCTCCTGAATGGCCTCTCCTGGAGGCCGGCGTCGGCGGCTCGTGTTGCGGAAGACCCTCTTCCTCGCCGCCTGGAACCTTCAAGGGTCCAGGCTCACCCCTCGTTCAGGAGAGGGCCGACGCATGCTCGAAAAGCGATGGTCGAGGGCCGACCTCCCGACGGACAGGAGGCGGGACAATCCGCAACTCACGAATCCGACTGAAGAATCAGGGCGTCATTACCGGAGAGATAGTGGTTTCGCAACTCGGGGAACTGGCAGCAGCTGCCATTCCCAGGCGTTCTGGGCGAACCTGGAACCGAAGGCCGGCCCCGGCTCCGAGCCTGGCCGCATCAGCGAAGGCTTACGTCAGTCGCCGAGAGCCGCTGCCCATCATGTCCGGCGATCGCGAGGGTGATGAGATCGCCGGGCTCAACCTGCCTCGCAAGGTCGGAGCTCAGCGTTACGCTCGTGAACGCCTCCGTCCGTCCGATGCCGCCGCGCTCAACCAAGATCGGACGGTGTTGCCCGACCTCGCTATCGAGATGCCGGATCAGAGCGTTCGCACCGGCTTGCCGGAGCCGAGAGGCACGCTCCTTGACGATGTCGACGGCGACCTGCGGCATCCGCTCGGCGGGCGTGCCGGGGCGGGGCGAGTACGGGAAGACATGAAGATGGGTCAGGCCGCATTCCTCTATGAGGTCGAGGGAGCGGACGAACTGGGCCTCCGACTCGGTAGGGAACCCAGCGATGAGATCGGCGCCGAAGACCGTGCCAGGCCGCAGCCGGCGGATCGTTTCACAAAAGCGGATGGCATCCCCACGTGAATGCCGGCGCTTCATCCGCTTGAGCACGAGATCGTCGCCGGCCTGCAGCGAGAGATGGAGATGTGGCATCAGCCGCTCCTCATTGGCGACGGCATCGAGCAGTTCGTCGTCGGCCTCCACGGAGTCGATGGACGAGAGACGTAGGCGTGCCAAGTCTGGCACGGCGGCCAGGATCGCCTTGACCAGCCGCCCGAGCGTCAGGTCATCGCCGAGGTCGCGGCCGTAAGCGGTTAGGTCGACACCGGTCAGCACCACCTCACGGCCGCCATGCTCGACGATGCGGCGAACCTGGGCCACGGCGTCATCCATAGTCACGGAACGTGAATTCCCGCGGCCGAACGGGATCACGCAGAAGGTGCAGCGATGATCGCAGCCATTCTGGACCGGCACGAAAGCCCGCGTATGCCCGCTGACCCCGGAAATCTGCGTTGGGACGGCCTCACGTTCGTCCATGATCGCGCGAGCGGTGCCATTCCCGTCGCGGCGCCAGACCTCGGCGCGTAGCTTGTCGGCATTGCCAACAAGGCGGGAGATCTCGGGCATCCCGGCATAGGCAGCGCGCTCAACCTCTGCCCCGCACCCGGTGACGACGATCTCGGCACCGGGACGCTCCCGCGCCAATTTCCGTATCGCCTTGCGGGCCTGCCTGCCGGCCTCCGCCGTCACCGCGCACGTATTGACCAGAACCAAGTCCCGGCCACGATCATGTCCGAGGGCATGCCCGCGCATCACCTCGGACTCGACCGTATTGAGCCGGCAGCCGAACGTGAGCGTCTCGACGCTCACGTCACGATGCTTTCGAATATGTCTGGCGCGAACGTGCCCTCCCCTTCGAGGAAGACCGGGCCGGTCATCAACACGTGGTCGTCGGCGCGCCACTCGATCGAGAGTTGTCCGCCCGGTAGAGCGACGGTGGCATGGCGACCGATCATGCGCAGCCGCGAGGCCGCGACTACGGTCGCGCAGGCAGCGGTGCCGCAGGCGAGCGTCAGACCCGCACCGCGCTCCCAGACGCGCAACTTGATCAGGTCGCGCCCGAGCACCTGCGCCAGCGAGATATTGGCCCGCTCCGGAAAAATCGGGTGACCCTCCAGCATCGGCCCGATCTTCGCGAGATCATACTCGTCGGGATCGCGGTCGACGAAGAAAACTGCGTGCGGGTTGCCCATGCTGACAACCGCCGGCGAATGCAGAATCGGGTCGTCGATCGGCCCGATCTGCAGCTCGATACGCCTGGTATCGGGAAACGGGTCACGGAGCGGGATCTCGTCCCACTTCAGACGCGGCTTGCCCATGTCGACGGTGAAGCTCCGGTCGGCCACGCGCCTGACGGCTACAAGTCCGGCTTCGGTCTCCAGCATCAGCGAGCCTGCGTCGGCGGGCCGCGCCATGGCGGGATCGTCGAGCATGGCGAACGCGACGCAGCGGGTGCCGTTACCGCAGGCGCCCGAACGCGATCCGTCCGTGTTGTAGATGCGCAGGTAGGCGTCTGTGCCTGGGGTGACGGGATCGTGCATCACCATGAGCTGGTCGAAGCGTGAGCGCGGATCCTCGGCGATGGCGCGCGCTTCCGGCCCGCTCACGATGATCCGGCTGCCGCGCAGATCGAGCACTACGATGGCGTTGCCGGCGCCGTGCATCTTCAGGAAGCGGTGATTGGCGAGTGCGTTCATACGGGCTGTCGGGAGATCGCTGCTGCCGGAGACGTTCGGGTGAGGTTGCCAGGTTCGGGACCAATTAAGGACCGCGTATATGGCAAACCGGGCCGCGGGACGCGAGAGCCGAGCCGGCATGCGCCGTGCGTATCGGTCTCGCGAAAGCCGCAGACCCTCGCTAGCTTGCGCACAACGTTGTGCCTGATGCGATTCCCACGGGCCTGAGACCGGAGCCTCCCCTTGATCCGCCCTCGTTCCGCGACCGCAGGCCTCGCCGCGATGATCGTGCTCGCCCTCGCCGCCGTCCCGGTCTTGGGTGAGGAGCCGGCGACTTCGAAGATACCGTCGCCCGCCGAAGCGAACCCGCTTTCGACCACGACCGCCCCCGATACCTCCGCGAAGCCGCCGGGAACGGCGATGCCGCTTCCCGACAAGGCTCTAATGCCGCCCGCCGCTGCCGGTGGGGCTCCGGCGCGCTCCACAGCCGCACCCGCGCGCGAGACGCTGGTGCCGGCGCCGGCCGAGCCGAACGACGTGGAGGAGGTCATTCTGCCGGCCAAACCCGCCGCGATCATCTCTGGCAAGGCGACTTGGGAGGAGGCCGTGTCGAGCCTTAGGACCACCTTTGCGCGCATCGAGGACGAACTCGCGAAGGCCGGCATCCGCCCCACCGGTCGTCCGATCTCGGTCTTCACCAAGACAGAAGACAATGGCTTCCAGTTCGAGGCGATGATCCCGATCGAGGCTGCACCGGCATCCGGGCCGACAACTGGCGATGGCCTGCATTTCGGTGCAACGCCGAGCGGAAAGGCCCTGCGCTTCCGTCACGCCGGCACCTACGACGAGATCAGCGGCACCTACGACACCCTGATCGCCTATTTCGACGCCAAGGACATCGCGCTGCAGGACCGCTTCATTGAGGAATATGTCACGGACATCAGCGATGCACCGGACGTGAAGCTCGACATCAACATTTACGCGCTGCCGAAATAACGCCTGTCGACGCTCCGACAGGGCGCAGGCGCCGGTTCCAGTGTCCCAGCCCTCGGTCACGGCCTAAAGCTGCCGTCCGGCCTGCGGCGACTGCGTCATGCTCTAGCCGGTTCCAACGGAGCAGCAACGAATGGCTGTCACGGTCCGAGCGGGATCTGAACGGACCCCTTCGATCCCCCTCCGCCCATCCTTGACCACGCCACGCAGCGGGTGCCAGAACCCGGCCCTTCGATCGGGCGGTGGTCCGCTCCGGCCATGGCTTGAAGGATCGCGCCGATGACGGCGTTCGCGGAACTGGTCTTCTCCGGCGTCCAGCCGACGGGAAACCTGCACCTCGGCAACTATCTCGGCGCGGTGAAGCGCTTCGTCGAGATGCAGGAGCGCGACGCGCAGTGCCTCTACTGCGTCGTCGACCTGCACGCGATCACGCTATGGCAGGACCCCGAGGCGCTGAAAGGTCAGATCCGCGAGGTCACCGCCGCCTTCCTCGCCGCCGGCATTGATCCCAAGCGCTCCATCGTGTTCAACCAGAGCCAGGTCCCCCAGCACGCCGAGCTGACCTGGATCTTCAACTGTGTCGCCCGCCTCGGCTGGCTCAACCGCATGACGCAGTTCAAGGACAAAGCCGGCAAGGACCGCGAGAACGCCTCGATCGGGCTCTACGACTATCCCGTGCTGATGGCCGCCGACATCCTGGCTTATCGGGCGACTCACGTCCCGGTCGGCGAGGACCAGAAGCAGCACCTCGAGCTGACCCGCGACATCGCGCAGAAATTCAACAACGACTTCGCGGGCTCGATCCTCGCGCACGGCCACGGCGAGCAGTTTTTCCCGCTCACAGAGCCGCTGATCGGCGGACCGGCAGCACGAGTGATGAGCCTTCGCGACGGCACCAAGAAGATGTCGAAATCGGACGCTTCCGACAATTCGCGCATCAATCTCAAGGACGATGCCGACACCATCGCGCAGAAGGTGCGCCGGGCGAAGACCGATCCCGATGCCCTGCCCTCCGAGGTCGACGGCCTCAAGGGGCGGCCGGAGGCGGACAACCTCGTCGGGATCTTCGCAGCGCTTCGGGGCATCAGCCGCGAGGACGTGCTGCGGGATTTCGGCGGAGCTCAGTTCTCCACCTTCAAGCCGGCGCTCGTTGATCTGGCGGTGTCGACGCTCGCCCCGATCGGGGCCGAGATGAAGCGGCTCTCGGACGATCCGGGCCACATCGACGCCGTGCTCGCGGACGGCTCGGAGCGGGCCGAGGCTATCGCCGCGCCGACGCTCGACGCGGTCAAGGATATCGTCGGCTTCGTGCGGCGCGGACCTGCCTTGAAGGCAGTTTAGGCCGCCCGGACGGTCTCGAGGAAGCGGTGCACCTCGGCGTTGAGGTGCTCTGACTGGACTGACAGCTCGGAAGCCGAGGCCAGGACCTGGGTCGCGGCGGCGCCTGTCATCTCGGCGGCGCCGGCGACGCCCGCGATATTCGTCGTGACTTCACCGGTGCCAGCCGCTGCCTGAGCCACGTTGCGGACGATCTCCTGGGTCGCCGCGCCCTGCTCCTCGACGGCTGCCGCGATTGTCGTGGCGACGTCGCTCATTTCCTCGATCCGCGCGGAGATGCTGCCGATCGCCGAGACGGCCTGCCCGGTCGAGCCCTGGATGCGGGTGATCTGGCTGGAAATCTCCTCGGTCGCTCGCGCCGTCTGGTTCGCCAACTCCTTGACCTCCGCGGCGACGACCGCGAAGCCGCGGCCCGCCTCCCCGGCCCGTGCCGCCTCGATCGTGGCGTTCAGAGCCAGCAGGTTGGTCTGGCCGGCAATCCCGCTGATGAGCGTGACGACGTCGCCGATCTTCGTGACGGCCACGTTCAGGTCCTGCACCAGCCCGGCGGTCTGCGCGGCCTCGCCGGCAGCAGCCTGAGCCAGCTGCGCGGATCCTTGAACTTGCCGGCCGATCTCCTGCACGGAGGCGCCGAGTTCTTCCGCCGCGGCGGCCACGGTGCCCACGTTGGAGGCCGCCTCTTCGGCGGCAGCGGCGACCGTCGTGGACTGGTTTGCTGTCTCAGTGGCCGTACCGGCCATACCTTGTGCCGTGGCCTGCAACTCGGTGGCCGCCGAGGTCACCGTGCCGACGATGCCACCGACCGCGCGTTCGAACTCGCCGGCAAGTGTCGTCATCAATTGTCTGCGGTCGCCGTCGGCGATGGCTTGCGCGATCGCTTTTTCGCGCGCGTCGGCCTCGGCCTGCGCGCGCAGGCCGTCGCGAAGCTGCAGTACGGCCTGGCCGACGAGTCCGACCTCGTCGCGGCGCTCTGCTTCCGGCACGCTTGCCTCGTAATTGCCCGCGGCCATTCCGCCGATTGTCCGGCCCAGGGCGCGGATCGGCGTGCCGACGAGACGCTGCAGCAAGCCGAACAGGACGCCGCAGCCGATCAGCACGCAGAGCACCGAGATGCCGATGAGCGTCCACTTGGCTTGGTCAGCCGCCGCGGTCAGGGTCGCAACGGGAACCGCCGCAACGATGGCCCAGCGCTCCTGGGTATCACCGGCCTGAATATGCTTCGCCATGTAGCGCCAGGTTGCGCCGTTCGGTCCTGATGCATCGACCACGACGTTAGAGCCAGCTGCGATGGCCTGTTTCGCCACGGCGGCGGCGGACGCGTCGATCGGTTCCAGTGGCTTGCCGGCCGCCTTGCGGTCTGGATGCGCGATGCTTGTTCCGCTCGCCGAGACGACGGCGAGGTAACCGGTGCCAAAGGGCTTCACCGCGCCCAGCGTGGTGTTGAGCGAGCCGAGATCGATGTCGATGCCGCCCGTGCCGGCATATTTGCCACCCACCGTGATCGGCGCGCCGAAGGACGTCATCACGACGTCTTTGCCGGCCACCGGATAGATGTAAGGCTCGACGGCGACCAAGCGATTGAGCTTCTTCGGCTGGAGATAGAAGGCGCCGTCCGCCTCGGTATCGTAACCTGTCAGGACCTCGCGTTTGATCTCGCCGCTACCGCGATTCCAGTAGGGCATGAAACGCCCGCTCGCGTCCGACGACGCGGTGCCGGCGAACTCCCCGTCCCGGCCGTCGAGGGCGTTCGGCTCCCAGCCAGTCCAGGCTCCAATCAGGTTCGGATTTGCGCGCAGGAGATCGCGCAGCGCTGCATCATAGACCGCCCGATCTTTGATGCCGCTCGATCGCATCGCTCCGGCCGCGACGGCGATGCTCTCCGCCACCTTTGCGGCGGTCGCGAGTTGGGTGCGAACCTCACGCGCTTCGTTCGACAGGGTCTCGGACTGGATCTTGGCCGTTTGCTCTTCGAACGATGCGCCGATGCGCTCTGTCAGGAAGGCTGTCCCGCCTGCGAAGACGACGGCCAAGGAAATGCTGCCGGCGATGGCAACTTTAAGAGGGAGCGAAGCCATGCCCGGACAAATTCCAGAAGAAGCCAACAAGCCGAATGATGTTGACCTACAACCGTTACTTGCCGGTTAAGCTTCGTTCCTTTCAGGAAAAATTGTTCCTGTCTGGAATTCCCGTCACGCCTCACCCTTCATGAGTTTTTCGCCATAAGCCTCCAGATCGAGCACGCCCTCCTTCTCGGCTCGAGCGCGATCTTCGTCGGCGATCACCTCTTGCACCATATCGAGCCGTTTCCACTGCGCGAGCGGTGTCGTGCTCTCTCGTTTCGGCACGTAGCGGCTTTCGCCGAGCTTCTTGTGCGGATGGATGTATCGCGGGCAGTTCACCCAGATCTGCGCAACGTCGATGTGCACAATGTACTGCGCCTCCTCGAACTCGGCGCGCAGGGGATCGTCGCGCACGACACGGGCGGTGCCCTGAACACGCAGGCGATGAGGCGTCTCGAAGTCGATGAAGAGCATGCCGACTTTGCCCTGGCCGGCGATGTTGCCCATAGAGAGGAACATCCCGTTGCCGTCATAGCCGGGAAAAGCCAGCGCGTTCGAGCCGACGACCCGGACGAAGCCGGTTGGGCCGCCCTTGTAAGAAACCGTCGGATTGCCTTCGTGGTCGACCGTCGAGAGGAAGAACATGTCGCGGCTTTCGATAAAGCCTCGCTCCTGCTCCCCGATGGCGTGCTGGACGTGATGCTTGTCTAGGAAATCGGCCAGCTTGCGCGTGTCGAACTCGTCCTGAAGCGCACGGTGCTCTTCGCTGTAGAGCGAGCCCATCTTCAAAGTCCTCCCGGTTGTCGTCTTATCCCGACATCGTGGCAGAGGTCGTCGGCGGCGGGAAGGGTCTTGCTTGATCTCGGAGCATGGCGCGAGAATGCGCGCTGGATCGTCTATCGAAGACGATTTTGATCGATCGGGTGACCCGCATGACGTCCGAGCTTCGTCGCCTCTGTTTACTCTCGGTAGCTGTCGCGCTTCTCAGCGTGCCCGAAGCTCTTGCCGAGAGCCGTCCCGATCGCACCGGGACGAATGGCGGACCCAATACGACCATCACGGCGCCGAATACGAACGCGCTTGGAGTCACGAAGCCCCCTGGCGTCGAAGAGGCAGCCCCGACATCGCAGGAGCGGCGCGAGCTCCAACGGATCGACCAGCAAGACAAACGGATCGAGAAGGATATCTGCGATGGTTGCGGCCGATAATCCTTTTCAAGAATAGGGAGACCGGGCAGCACCCGGTCTCCTTTTGTAGAACGCTTAGTTGCGGCTCTTGTCCACCAGAGCCTTCTCCGAGATCCACGGCATCATGCCGCGGAGCTTGGCGCCGACTTCCTCGATGGGGTGGGCGGCGAGCTTGGCGCGGGTGGCCTTGAACGAGGTCTGGCCGACCTTGTTCTCCAGCATCCAATTGCGGGTGAAGATGCCCGACTGGATGTCGTTGAGGACGCGCTTCATCTCGGCCTTGGTCTCCGGCGTCACGATGCGCGGGCCGGTGACGTACTCGCCGTACTCGGCGGTGTTCGAGATCGAGTAGTTCATGTTGGCGATGCCGCCCTCGTAGATGAGGTCGACGATCAGCTTCACCTCGTGGAGGCACTCGAAATAGGCCATCTCGGGGGCGTAGCCCGCCTCGACCAGCGTCTCGAAGCCGGCCTTGATCAACTCGACGAGACCGCCGCAGAGCACGGCCTGCTCGCCGAACAGGTCGGTCTCGCACTCTTCCTTGAAGGTCGTCTCGATGATGCCGGCGCGGCCGCCGCCATTGGCCGAGGCATAGGACAGGCCGAGATCATGGGCGTTGCCCGAGGCATCCTGCGCGATCGCGATCAGGGTCGGGACGCCGCCGCCCTTGAGGTACTCGCCGCGCACGGTGTGGCCGGGGCCCTTCGGGGCGACCATGAGCACGTCGAGGTCCTTGCGGGGCTCGATCAGGTTGAAGTGCACGTTGAGGCCGTGCGCGAACAGGAGGGCGGCGCCCTGCTTCATGTTGGCCTCGAGCGACTCCTTGTAGATGTCGCCCTGCAGCTCGTCGGGGGTGAGCATCATGACGACGTCGGCCTGCTTGGCGGCGTCGGCGACGTTCATCACCTTGAAGCCCTCGTGCTCGGCCTTCTTGGCGGTGGCCGAACCCTCGCGCAGCGCGATGACGATGTCCTTCACGCCGGAATCGCGCAGGTTGAGTGCGTGGGCATGGCCCTGGCTGCCGTAGCCGACGATGACGACCTTCTTGCCCTTGATCAGGTTCAGGTCGGCGTCGCGATCGTAATAAACCCGCATGTCGTTTGTCCTTTTCGAATGATCCGTTTCAGGATTTCGGGTGGCTTTTGACCTGGCCGTAGAGAGCCAGGAACTGGTCGACGGCCGCTTCGGCGTCGCGGTCGATCTCGGTGGCGCTAAGTGGCAGCGCATCGCCGAGTAGGAGGCGGATCTGGATGTCACGGCCGACGAGGCCGAAGAAGGTACGGAACGCCGCCTCGCTGTCCTCGAATGTCAGCAAACCGGCATCTCGCCCGGCCTCCAGGAGCGGCTTCAGTCGCTCGCCGATGGCAAATCTGCCATTGGCGAGGACGATGCCCCCGAGATTGCTTCGGCCGGAGGCGGCATGACCGATGGCAATGCGGTTCAAGGCGATCGAAGTCGAGCTGGCGATCACCTGAAGCCAGTTCGCGGCAAAGCCCTTCAGGCTGTCATGCAGGGTCGTGACATCGAGATGTTGGCCGTCGTAGCGCCCGGTGCGCACGCGCGATGCTTGCCACTGCACGGTCGCACGCAGCAGCCCGTCGCGGTCGCGATACCACTTGTACAGCGTCTCCTTCGAGCAACTGGCCCGGCGCGCCACGGCGTCCATCGTCAGTTGATCGCCACCCTCGACGATGAGATCGAGCACGGCATCGAGGACGACCTGCTGTCGTGCCGATGGCGTCTCAATATCCTGTTCAGCGGCTTCGATCATCACGTCGCCAAGGAGAACCGTACGTTACGGTTCGCCTTAGCGAGGTTCGAACATGAGTTCAAGCGGCGCGAGCGGCATTGCTGGCGTCATTCCGGAAGCCGCAATCCCTCCCCTTCGAATACGGTCCGCACCGCCGGCCGCTCCGCCATGCGGCGGGCATGTGCCGTCCAGGCTGGAAAGCTGGCCGGCATATCGAACTTGATTGTCGGTCCGCGGGCCCACGTCCACATGACGAGCAGGTAGGGATCAACCACGCTATAGCGCTCGCCGAGCGCCCAGCCGCCGTTAGAAAGCCGCACCTCCGTCATGGTGCAGATGTCGCCGAAGGCCTCGCGGCCTTTCGCTACGATGCCCGCGTGGGCAGCTTCGTCGCCGGTGTAGCGGGCCGGGCGCCGGGCGTGAGCGAAGGCGACATGATGGCTGGTCGCGATCCAGGTCATCCATTCGTCTGCCTGCGCCTGCTCGTGCAGATCCTCTGGCCAGAGGCCAGCTTGCGGGCGGCAGCGCGCAATGTGCCGCATGATCGCCGCGTTCTCCGTGAGCACCCAATCGTCCTCGACGAGAGCCGGTACCCGGCCCTTCTCGTTGACCGCGAGATAGCTGCCGGCGCGCTGGTCGCCCGCGGCGAGGTCGAGCCGAGCCGTCTCGTATGGCAGGCCGGATTCTTCGAGAACGATGTGCGAGGCCAGCGAGCAAGCGCCGGGAGCGTAGTAGAGGGTACGTTTCATGGTTCGTCCCCGTGCTTCAGTGCGGCAGGATTTGCTCGTCCCTGGCGAGTTCGATCAGAGCCGGCCGGATCTCTCCATCGTCCACGCTGGCGGTGAGATCGTAGAGGCCCTGATCGAAGGATCGCGTCATCTCGGCATTGAAGTAGACGCCCCGAGGCTCATCCGTATCCGCAGGATAAGGTGTCCGGAATTGCGCGATGCACCGCTCCACCGCTTCGGCGTGCTTCGTTAGCCCAATCTCGTGGAACGCCGTCCGTATTCGAGGCCGTCTCGCTCGGCGCGGATTTCCGTAGGCCTGTCGTCGATGGCTTTGGTCGTCGCCTCCCGCCGATCGTCAAACAGGAGGAAGAGCGTATCCTTGCTGGCAGCACTCTCGACGACCGTCCGAACGGGAATTGTCTTGAGAGCTTCCCAATCGGGGCGCGTCGGCCAGAAAAATGATCAACAGGAACAGGAGGATGGCGATCGCTACTGGGATCGTCAGCTTTACAGCGCTTCGGCACCTCGCTCCATTGCGGCAATACCGGTGCGCGAGATCTCGACCAGGCCGATCACCGTCATCAAGCGGATGAACCGGTCGATCTCCTCGGTGGCGCCGGTCAGCTCGAACACGAACGAGTTCAGCGTCGCGTCGAGCGTCTTCGCACCGAAGGCGGCGGCGAGGCGCAGGGCCTCGCTGCGGTGGTCGCCCTTGCCGACGACCTTCACGAGGCAGAGCTCGCGCTCGAGTGCCTTGCCCTGGAGCGTCAGATCCACGACCCGGTGGACCGGGACAAGCCGGTTCAGCTGCGCCTTGATCTGCTCGATCACCGCATTCGTGCCAGTGGTCACGATGGTGAAGCGCGAGATGTGGCGCGCCTCCTCGGTTTCCGACACCGTCAAGCTCTCGATGTTGTAGCCGCGGCCGGAGAACATGCCGGAAATACGGGCCAGAACGCCCGGCTCGTTGTCGGCGATCACGGCGAGCGTATGCCGATTGATCGGCTCGAACTTCGTTGGCTCGGGGTAATGCGTGTTCATGGCGTTCATCGCCGGTCTCCCAGGGCGTTCGTCTCAGCGACGAGTCGTCATCGATGTCATTCGTTCGAACCCGGTCCCGCGCTGGGCCCGGAAGCACATTGCCGCGCGGCGGCGGCAGTCCTCGGCCATAGGGCCGAGGGCTGCCGGATCACACTAGCATCTTGCCTTCGGCTGAGATCACGTCGCCGAGCTCAACGCCGGTCTCGCCGAGATAGTCTGAGAGCAGCATCTCGTTATGCGCCTTGCCCGACGGGATCATCGGGAAGCAATTCTCGGTCTTGTCGACGACGCAGTCGAAGATCACCGGACCGTCGTAGTCGAGCATCTCCTGGATCGCAGCGTCGAGTTCGCCCGGCTTCTCGCAGCGGATGCCCTTGGCGCCGTAGGCCTCTGCGAGCTTCACGAAATCCGGCAAGCTCTCCGAGTAGCTCTGCGAGTAGCGCGAACCGTGCAGCAACTCCTGCCACTGACGGACCATGCCCATGTACTCGTTGTTCAGGATGAATATCTTCACTGGCAGCCGGTACTGAACCGCCGTTGACAGCTCTTGCATGTTCATCAGGATCGAGGCCTCGCCGGCGATATCGATGACGAGCCCGTCCGGGTTTGCGAGTTGCGCGCCGATCGCGGCGGGCAGGCCGTAGCCCATGGTTCCAAGGCCGCCGGAGGTCATCCAGCGGTTCGGCTCCTCGAACTTGAAGTATTGCGCAGCCCACATCTGATGCTGGCCGACCTCCGTGGTCACGAAGGTCTTGCGATCCTTGCAGGCCTCATAGAGCCGCTGCACCGCGTATTGCGGCTTGATTATCGTGCCCGACGGCCAATAGGCGAGGCAGTCGCGTGCCCGCCACGTGGCGATCTTGCTGAACCACGGCTCCAGATCCTTCGCCGAGGGTTTCGCAGGCTGTGCGCGCCACAGGGCGAGCATGTCCTCGAGCACCGAGGCACAGTCGCCGACGATGCCGACATCGACCTTCACGACCTTGTTGATCGAGGAGGCATCCACGTCGATGTGGATCTTCTTCGAGTATGGGGCGAAAGCGTCGAGACGGCCGGTGATGCGATCATCGAACCGCGCACCGACGCAGATCATCACATCGCAATCGTGCATGGCCAGATTGGCCTCGTAGGTCCCGTGCATGCCGAGCATGCCCAGGAACTTGTCATCGGCAGCCGGGAAGGCACCGAGGCCCATCAAGGTCGAGGTCACCGGGAAGCCGGTCTCCTCAACGAGCTGGCGCAACAGGGCCGAGGCCTGCGGACCCGAATTGATGACGCCGCCGCCCGTGTAGAAGATCGGGCGTCGCGCCGTGGACATCAGTTCGACGGCCGCTCGGATGCGGTCCTGGTCGCCCTTGACGGCCGGGTGATAGGTCTTGTGAGCGTTATCGGCTGGACGCCGATAGACCCCCGTAGAGAATTGGATGTCTTTCGGCAGATCGACGACGACGGGGCCGGGCCGCCCGTGCGAGGCGATATAGAATGCCTCGTGCAGGATGCGCGGCAGGTCATCGATCGACCGAACGAGGTAGTTGTGCTTCGTGCAATGGCGGGTGATGCCGACTGTGTCGCATTCCTGGAAGGCGTCTGAGCCGATCAGATGGCTCGGAACCTGTCCCGTGATCGCAACGAGCGGGATCGAGTCCATCATCGCGTCAGTCAGGCCGGTGACGATGTTCGTCGCACCCGGGCCGGAGGTAACCAGGACGACGCCGACCTTGCCGGAGGACCGCGCATAGCCCTCGGCAGCATGAACCGCGCCCTGCTCGTGACGGACGAGGACGTGCTTGATCTTCTCCTCGCCGAAGAGCGCGTCGTAGATCGGGAGTACGGCGCCGCCGGGATAGCCGAACAGGGTGTCGACACCCTGATCCTGAAACGCCCTGATGACCATCTGGGCCCCGGTCATGACCTCGCCGCTCATCGTGTCCTCCATCATCCCTGTTCGTGCGACGACCCTGGAATTCGGCAACAAAAAAGGGCCCCGAGGGACCCTGCATGCGCCACCGACCGGGTCCGCGGGCTCCTTTAAGCCCGCCCCGTCCGTGGCGCTTCCGCTACGATAAGATTCGCACGCATGTCGAAAAAGCTCGAACCGTCCTCGAAAACCAGCGGCTCCTGTAATCCAAGGCCCGTGACCCGTCAACGGGATGATCCGCATCGCGAACACGTCGCGCTGATCAAACGAACGTGCATGCTCGGGAGGCGAGCCAGCCCTAGACCGTCCTCTCGAGGGCCAAGATTGCAGCCTCGCTTCATCGCGCCTATCTCGATCAAACGCTTCGACCACAAGGAGCCTCGGTGGCGCCGTCTTCGATCGCGACGTATCTCGTTTTCGACCTCGCAGGCACACCCTGTGCCCTGCACCGCGAATCTGTTCGCGAGATCCTTCCGCTCCCGCATCTGCACGCTCCGCCGGCAACTGGCGGCCCTCTTTCAGGGTTCCTCAACCTGGGCGGTGTCCCACTCCCCGTCCTCGATCTGGCTCAACTCCTTGGACAGCGTGATCACCCGGCGCCTCCGAACCCGTACCGACATGTGCTGCTCGCGGCTGACGGCGGCCTTGCTCTGCTCGTCGACCGAGTGACCGACGTCGTCGAGTCTCAATCGAACGCCGTGGCCGACACGCATACGCTCAACGGATGCGTCGAGGCTGAGATCGCGTTCGGCGGGCGTCTCGTGCATGTGCTGTCGATGGAGCGCATCCTGACTGCCGAGGAACGGGACCGTATCGAAGCCCTCACACGACGCGCCGCCGAGCGCCTCGGTTCGTTCGATGCCGTTGCGATGAGTTGAGGCTGCCGCGGATGCCCTTCGATAGCCGCCGCAGACGCGTTTTCGGGGCGGCAGGCGATGCTGCTTTCCCGGCTCTTAAGGCACGGGTGATCGCCCGGACCGGCCATCACTACTACGCCGACAAGGACGGCTTGCTCTTCGATCGACTCGTCAAACGCTTCAGGGCGCTGAACCTCGCCGATTGCTCTGCCTATATCCGCCATCTCGACGGCGCCCGCGGTCACGAGGAATGGACCGCGCTCGAGGCCGAGATCACCATCGGCGAAACGTTCTTCTTCCGATACGCAGAGCAGTTCGTCGCGCTTCGGGAACGGATCCTGCCCGCGCTGATCGAGGCCCGTGCCGTCGGGCGAACGCTGCGAATCTGGAGCGCCGGCTGCTCGACAGGGGCCGAGCCCTATTCCGTGGCGATCCTGCTGCACGAGTTGCTCGGTGCGGATCTTGGCAACTGGAACATCACCATCGTCGGCACAGACATAAGCGCCGCCGCCATCGCCACGGCTCGATCGGGTGAATACGGTCGCTGGGCCCTGCGAACCATGCCGGCGGAGGACCGGACGCGTTGGTTTCAGCCGACCGCTCCGAGATCCGGTGCAACCCGAGAAGGCGGTTACCGCCTTCGGGCCAAGTTCCGCGAGATGGTCCGCTTTGAGCGCGGCAATCTTATGGGACTCATCGACGGGAGTCTGCCCGCAGCCTTCGCCGGCTTCGATTTGATCTTGTGCCGCAACGTCCTGATTTATTTCAGCGGCGATCACGTGCTCGGCATCATGAGAGGCTTTGCCGATCGGCTTTGCCCGGGCGGCTGGCTACTCATCGGCCATGCCGAGCCCAATCCGACCTTCGACGCCTGGCTGACCCCGGTGGCGCTGCCCGGTACAGCCGCCTATCGCCGGAAGGACGAGCCGCTTACCTGCGGTGAGCCCCGGAGGCTTCCGGCTTGGAACGACGGTTCACCGTTCACGGGGATGCAGACCGCGCCGACGCTCGCCGACGCAGAGATGATTCCGCCGCTGATCGCGTCCGCCGCTCCGATCACGGTGTCCCAGATTGCTCCGAGTCCGCCGCCATCGCCCCCGTCGTCTGCCGACCTGCTGACGCGGATCCGCGCCTTGGCTGATTCGGGCGAAACCGGAGAGGCTTGGCGGCTCCTGGGCGAGGCATTGGAGGCTGAGCCGACGGCGGCGGCTCTGCGATACTACGAGGCTCTTCTCGCGTGCGACCTTGGACGCGAGGCTGAGGCTGAGCGGGCTTTTCGGGGCGCATTGTTTCTCGATCGCGATTTCGCGATGGCCCACCTCCATCTCGGCCTGCTGCTGACGAAGCAGGGCCGTCGCGCGCCGGCGATCCGCGCCCTCGACAACGCCCTGCGCCTCGCGCAAGGACTGCTTCCCGAAGAAGCTCTTCCCGAAGGAGATGGTGTGACGGCGGGCGAGCTCATGGCGACGGTGCGCCTCGCGCTTGGCAGGCTAGGGCGCGCGACGCCATGAACGAGACCGAGCTTTATCGTGTCCTGCTCGACGAGCGCTCCATGGCGCTCGCCGCGCGTGGGCAAGCCGGGCGAGACGTCGCCGCGCAACGCGATTATCTGGTCTGCGCGCTCGGCAACGAGCGCTATGGCATCGCTCTGGGCGCGATCGCGACAGTGCTGCCGCAGCGGCTTTGCACGGTTGTGCCCGGCGCTCCGGCGGCGCTTCGTGGGATTATCTCGCATGCCGGCATCATCGTTAGCGTGATCGATCTCGGGGTTGCCCTCGGGGGGGGCAGGGATAGTGCAACCGGCCAGTCCGGGCATCTTCTTCGGTTGCGTGCCGAGGGTCCTCCCGTGGCACTCGCAGTCGACCGCGTCATTCGCCTCGCGAGCATCGAGGCCGACGCGATCACTGTCGCGCCGACAGCCGGTCCACATCCGGGTTTGGGCGCGGAAGCGGTTTCGGGCTATGCACCCGCCGGCTCGGAGCGTGACGGTGCAGCCGGCGGCGGCTTCGCCATCCTCGATCTTCCGCGCCTCTTGCGTCCCTATTTGCCCTGATGCGCTCGCGCGCGATGACTGGAGAATGACGTCTCTTGTCGATCTCGATCGCCAACCGGATCCTTCTCGGCTTTGCCGCGGTCACGGCCGTTCTGATCGCCCTGGGGCTCTACGCCAGCGGTCAGATCAGTACTGTGCGGGAGACGATGGATCGGATCGTCTCCCGCGACTTGATGGTGCTGCGTCAGCTCGACGACCTCGGCAACAACCTGCGGGACTTGGGTCTCGATCGGCGAAACGCCGTGATCTCGGTGCTGATGCGAGAGCGTTCGCGGACAGTCGCAGACGAGCAATTCTATGCGTCCTGGAATCGGAAGGCCGATGGGATCGATAGCCTCCTGGCCGATCTCGTGCGCGAGAGTGCCGCTTTCCGGCAAGCAGCGATCTCGGACGAGCGCGCCGCCTCCTGGGAGCGCTTGAACGGCGTCCTCAAGGAGGCCGTCGAGAATTACCGAACTCTACGGAGCGCGAGCGACGCCCAGATGAAGGCGGTTCTCGCCAAGGACTTCGACCGGGTCGAGTCCACCAACGACGAGGCGACGCGCCTCTTCGAGGTCGCAGTCGCGAAGATTGGACGAGCGCGTTCCGCGCTCGACGAGAGCATCACTGCAGGTCAGCAGGGCGTCACGGATACGTATGAACGCAGCCGTTTCTCGATTCTGATGACTCTCGCGGGTGCCGTTCTGCTGAGCTTGCTCGTTACCTGGGCGATCAGCCGAGCGGTCGTCCGTCCGATCGAGACCGTCGTCGCCTTCGTCGAGCGCATTGGGACGGGCGATCTGACCGGGCGTACGGCCCTGACCGGAAAGGACGAGATCGGCCGCCTCGGCATCACGCTGAACGGGATGGTCGGCGGGCTGGCGGAACTGGCGCGCACCAACCGCTCGGCCACCGCCGATCTCAACGCCGCCGCCGCCGAGATCCGGGCCTCGGCCCAGGAGCAGGCGGCCAGCGTCGAGGAGCAGTTCGCTGCCGTGCAGGAAACAGCCGCCACAGTGGACGAGATCACCCATTCCGGCGCGCAGATCTCCAAACGCGCCACCGACGTCATCGCCTCGGCTCAGGCGTCCGCCCAGACCGCGCGACAGGGGCTGCGGGCGGCCTCCGACACGGCAAAGGCCATGGAGCTGATCCGCGAGCAGGGCGAGGCGGTGGCCGGCAACATCGTCGCCTTGAGCGAGAAGACCCAGGCGATCGGCGAGATCATCACCACGGTCAACGACATCTCCGAGCGCACGCACCTGCTCTCGCTCAATGCCGCCATCGAGGCGGCTGCCGCTGGCGAGAGCGGACGCAGCTTCGCCATCGTCGCGGCCGAGATGAAGCTGCTGGCTGATCAGGCCAAGGCTGCCACGGTGCAGGTTCGCTCGATCCTCTCGGAGATCCAGCGCGGCATCAATTCATCGGTGATGCTGACGGAAGAGGCGGTCAAGCGCGCCGCCACCGGCAAGACCCGCACGGATGCCACGGTGCGCACCATCGAGGAGATGGCCGCTCGGGTGGACGAAGGCGTCCAGACCTTCCAGCAGATCGTCGCCTCGACGAACCAGCAGCAACTCGGCATCGAGCAGGTGATGGGAGCGCTCCAGAACATCCGCCAGGCGAGCCAGCAGACGGCCGCCGGCACCCGCGAGGTCGAGATGGCCTCGGCCAACCTCACCGAGCTGGCGCAGGGCCTGATGGCCCTCGCCGAACGCTATCGGATCTGAAAGCCGCGGGCGCGCATTCGAAGAATGGACATTCGCCAGCAACTCCTCGCCGCCTTCGAGGCCGAGCATCGCGAGCATCTCGACGCGATCCGCTCGGGGCTCGCAGCCGCGGCCGAGAACAGGCAGGTGGACTGGAACGATATCTTTCGACGTGCCCACA
This sequence comes from Methylobacterium sp. C25, assembly GCF_021352225.1. Lineage (GTDB taxonomy): Bacteria > Pseudomonadota > Alphaproteobacteria > Rhizobiales > Beijerinckiaceae > Methylobacterium. The sequence goes on from NZ_JAAUVI010000002.1 coordinate 493,328, forward strand.
GCCTCAAGGGCGCTTCCCGCGCTGTCGACCTCCCGCCGGTCGAGGCGGTGGCCCATCGCCTGGAAACGCTTTTCGAGCGGATCAAGGGTGGCGACCGCAGCCTCGATCGCGATGTACTCGCGGCAATCCATCTTGCACTCGATCGCGTCGAGGCCTTCGTCGCGGGCATGAAGGACGGCGCGCCCGTGATGCCGCCTGATGCGCTCGCTGTTCTCGACCGTTGCCTGTCGCCAGCCTCGCAGGATCTCGCACCCGCCGTGCCGCACGGGGGGATGGCACCGTCCTCTACCGAGCGGACCGACACCACGCCGGAACCGTCACCCGATCCTGCACGGCAGTCGATGTTACGCGTGCCGTCGGCGGCCGTCGAAGCGCTAACCGCGGCGACGCACGGGCTCGCCAACGCTTTATCCGGACAGGGCGCCATCGGCGAAGGCCTCGCCGGCCTCGCTGCGAACGCCACGAGTTTGCGCAAGCTCGTTGAGGCTATGCGCTCCGGCGGCCCGGCGCCCGATTCCGAGCGCTGCCGCGCCGATCTCGGAGAGTTGGATTCGGCCTTGAGCGCGATCATGCGGGACGCGCTGGACCTCGGCCGCCGGCATCGCTCCGCCGCCGCGGCAATCGACACTGCCTCGGCCCGCGTCCGCGAAGAAGCAGAGCGTCTGGCCCTGGTGCCGGCCGAAACGGCCTTCGGCGGCTTCGCGCGATCTCTGCGCGAAATGGCCCGAGAGGAGGGCGGCGAGGTCGAGGTGACCGTGCGAGGGCTCGACCTACCCGTTGATCGCGGCATGCTGCAGGCCCTGCGCGACCCGGTGCTGCATATTCTGAGGAACGCCATCGGACATGGTGCCGAGTCCGCACAAGAACGCCGCGAGGCAGGAAAGCCGGACGCGTTGTCGATCCTGTTCGAGGTCGAGGCGCGCGGCAGCCGGTTGGTCATCGGCGTGCACGATGACGGGCGGGGCCCCGACCTGCCTGCAATTGAGTCGCGGGCGCGCGAACGCGGCCTACTCGGCCAGAGCGAGATCGCCGATCCGGAGCGGCTGCTCGCCTTCGTGTTCGAGCCCGGTTTCTCGACTGCCCAGGGCGTCGACACGCTCTCGGGACGGGGGATCGGCCTCGCGGTGGTGGCAGACGCCGTCCGCAGGCTTCGTGGCAGCGTACGGCTGTCGGGTCGCGCGCCATACGGGGCGTCGCTCGTCGTCAATCTACCGCTCTCCGCAGCGCGCCGACCGCTGCTGCTGGTCGAGGATGGCGGAGCCACCTATGCCCTGCCGAGCGCGGCGGCGGAGCGCCTGATCCGTCTGGATTGGACGAACGACGTCGACACTGTTGCCGGCCGACCGGTCGGCCGGATTCAAGTCCAAGAAGGCGGCAAGGAAAGCGTGCTCACGCTGCCGATTGCCAGACTTGGGGATCTGGTGAGTCCTGCTTCGCAAGAGGACAACTCCCATGGCTCGGGACAGGTCATTCTGCTCCGCTGCAGCGGCCGGCGCTGCCTTCTGCAGGTCAACGCGCTTCAGGACGTCCGTACTCTGCTCGTCCTCCCGCCCCCCGCCATCGGCGCCGATCCTGGTCTGATCGTGGGGACGATCGTGCTTGGCAGCGAAACGCCAGTTCTCGTCCTGAATCCCGAAGGGTTGATCGAAAGAGCTGAGAATCCGGGGTTGCGGCAACGCGCATCTGGTATGAAAGCATACGTTGCCGACCACGGAACGATGCCGGAGCGGCGACGTTCGACGATTTTGGTCGTTGACGACTCCATCACCACACGCACCCTGGAGAAGAGCATCTTGGAAGCGGCCGGGTACCGCGTGGTCGTCTGCGTCGACGGGCAGGATGCGCTCGATCGCCTGCGTGCGGAGATCGAGCCCGTCGATCTCGTCCTGGCCGACGTCGAGATGCCGCGCCTTGATGGGTTCGGCCTGCTCAAGGCACTTCGCGCGGAGGCCGAGTTCGCTACGCTGCCGGTCATCCTGATGACGTCGCGCGGCGCCTCCGAGGATGTCGCACGCGGGCTCGAACTCGGGGCCGACGCCTACCTCACCAAGCAGAAGTTCGATCAGCGCGAACTTTTGGAAACGGTCGGCCAGTTGCTGTGAGTACAGGCGTAGGTGGCCCGGTCAGGGTGATGCTGGTCGAGGACTCCCTCGTCGTCCGCACACTGTTGACGCACATCGTGGCCCGCGACCCGCGGCTGACGCTCGCCGCGGCCGTCGCATCCGGCGAAGAAGCGCTCTCGGCAATCGAGACGGTACGGCCCGACGTCATCTCGATGGATATCCGCCTTCCGGGCATTGACGGCTTGGAGACGACGCGCCGCATCATGGCGGAGTGCCCGACACCGATCGTCGTGGTGGCGGACGCGGTCGAGGATTCGTCGTTGAAGATCTCGATGAATGCCCTGCGTGCCGGGGCTCTGTCCGTCGTCGAGAAGCCGGTCGCCACGACCAATGCGGGCTACGAGTCGGTTGCCGGGGAGATCTGCACGCAGCTGCGTATCATGGCCGCCGTCCCGGTCATTCGGCGGCGCCCCATCGGTTCGGGCTGGTCGAAGCGGGCCCACGATCTGGCGTCCCGCATACCGCCCACGCCGTCGTTGGAGACGCGGCCGACCGTGTTGGCCATCGCTGCCTCGACGGGTGGCCCCCCTGCCCTCGCCAAGGTTATCGGCTCACTACCGGCAGACTTTCCTCTGCCGATCCTGCTTGTCCAGCATATGGGCGCGGCTTTCATGGATGGCTTCGCCGCGTGGCTCGATGGTGTTGTCTCCTTGCCGGTCGCGATCGCTGAAGACGGGGAGCGCCTCGCGCCGTCGCGCGTCTACGTGGCACCGGGCGACCGGCACCTCGAGCTCGCGGCCGGCCGGTCACTCCGTGTTCTGGAAAGTGCGCCCGTGGGAGGTCAGCGCCCGGCTGCGACTGTGCTGTTCCGATCCGTCGCGCGTCAGGCCGGCGCGCGAGGTCTCGGGATTTTGCTGACGGGGATGGGCGAGGATGGCGCGCTCGGCCTCCTCGACATGCACCGGGCTGGAGCTCCGACCATTGCCGAGCACGAGAGTACCGCTGTCGTCTATGGCATGCCGGCAGCGGCAGTGCGTCTCTCCGCCGCCGGCAGCGTGCTGCCCCTCGACGAGATCGCGCAGCAGGTCCTGCGGCTCTCTCTGTCCGAGGCTGGGCCATGAGCGCCGCGGTGACCGCGGCGAAAGCGCCGGCGCATCTCCTCCTCGTCGAGGATTCGGAGACGCAGGCGCTCGAACTTCGGCTATTGCTCGAAGCGAACGGCTTTGCTGTCGAGCGCTGTGCGACGGCGGAAGCGGCACTCGAACGACTCAATGAGGGCCTGCCTGATCTCGTGGTCGCCGATTACCACCTGCCTGGCATGAACGGAGACGAGTTCACTCGGCAGATGCGCCTGTCTCTGCGCACCCGCGCGCTGCCAGTGCTGATGCTGACGGGCGCCCAGGATGGCGAGCGCCAGGGGCTAGAGAGCGGAGCCGACGCCTATATTGCGAAGTCGACCGACCGGGATCTCTTGGTCCTACGGATCCGAGCGCTGCTGCGCGAGCGCAAGGCGAGCGTTCATTCCGAAGCGGCCGGCGGCTCGGCGTTTCGGCGCGGGCGCATCCTCGTCATCGACGGCAGCGCAACCTACCGTACTTTTTTCGCCGGCCTCCTCAGCCAGGACGGCCACGCCGTCGAGACCGCCGCGAGCCGCGAGGCGGCACTAATCGCCCTCGACACACCGGGTGCAGCCTTCGACTGCGTCACCGTCGATCTGAACGGCCACACCTACGATGGCCGCGCGCTCTGTCGTGAGATCGCCGAGCGCCGTCACGCGGCGTCCGATGCCAGCGGCCATCAAGCCTTCCATCTCGTTTGCGTCGCCGGGAATGCTCCTGACAAGGAACTGCTTGTCGAAGCCTTCTCGGCAGGTGCCGACGACATCGTCGTCAAAACGGATGGCGAACTCCTGGCCATGCGTGTGCGCGGGCTCGTACGTCGCCGTTTGCTGGAAGAGGATAACCAGCGGGTATCGGGCGCCTTTGGCGCACGCGAGCGAGCTTTGGAACGTGCGCGTGCCGAAGCGGAGGCGGCAGAAGCGCGCGCGGCGCTTGCCGATGCGCTGGAACAGGCCAACCGCGATCTCGCAGACGCCAACCGCCGGCTCACCGACGCGCAGGCCAAGCTCGTCCAGGCTGCCAAAATGGCCTCTCTCGGCGAACTCGTCGCCGGGATCGCCCATGAGATCAACAACCCGTTGGCTTTCATCCTGGCTCACCAGGGCACAGTGGAACGCGTGCTTGGGGAGGTGCCGGAGCCGAGCGGTGACACTGGCCGGCGCGCCCTAGCCAAGGCGCGCGACCGCGTCGGCTCCATGCGGATCGGGCTCACCCGAATCCAGGATCTCGTATTGAACCTGCGCAAGTTCTCGCGGCTCGACGAAGGAGAGCGCGCGCTCGTCGATGTGCCTGAGGCCATCGAGACTGTGCTGGCGTTGCTTCAGCACAAGCTTGGCGACCGCATCACCGTGACGTGCGATTTCTCCGGGCGCCAACAGATGCACTGCACGCCGGCGCTGCTGAACCAGGTGGTGATGAACATCCTCGGCAATGCCGCCGATGCGATTCCCGGCGAGGGGACCATCTCGGTCTCAACCGTTGCCGAGCCAGACACGGACTTGATCCGGATCAGCGATACCGGCCCCGGCATCCCAGAGGAGTTGCGTGAGCGGATCTTCGAGCCGTTCTTCACGACGAAGCCCGTAGGCTCGGGGACGGGACTAGGCCTGGCGATTGCGTACTCGGTCGTACAAGCGCATAGCGGCACCCTCAGCGTGGAGGTGGCCCAGGGAGGCGGAGCCTGCTTCGTGATCGGCATTCCACGGCAGGCGGAACGGGCATGAGCCTTAAGGGCACGATCCTGGCCGTTGATGACGAGCCGGACATCCTGGTCGCCATCGAAGATCTCTTCGAGGACGAGTACCGAGTCCTGACCTGCTCAAAGCCGAGCGACGCGCTGGACTTGCTTCGCGCCGAACCGGATCTCGCAGTGATTATCTCGGATCAGCGCATGCCGGGCATGACCGGCGACGCGCTTCTGGCAGAGGCGCGCGCCTTCCACGATGCGCAGGCGATCCTGCTCAGCGGCTACGCCGACATGTCGGCGGTGATCGCCGCCCTGAACAAGGGCGGCATCATCGGCTACGTGACGAAGCCCTGGGATGCCGTCCTGCTGCGTGCCACGGTGCGCAACGCCTACGAGCGTCATCGCCTCGCCCGGGATCTCGCAACCGAGCGAGCGCTCTTACGCGGGCTCCTCAACCATTCCGGGGACGCGATCTCGTTCAAGGATGCCGAGGGCCGGCTCGTTCGGCTCAATGCCCTCAAGGCCGCGCAGCTCGGGCAGGAGGCCGCGGACTGCATCGGCTATCCGGAGCGGGAGTTTCGCGACGAGGCGAGCGGGAAGGCCGTCGAGCGCGCGGACGCCGCGGCCATCGCGAGCGCAGCACCGTCCGAAGTAATCGTGTCGGAGGGTCCCGTCGGGGTCGAGCGCTGGTCGAACATCACGCGCGTGCCGATCCGCGGAAATTCCGGGGCGGTCGAGCATTTGGCGACGATCGAGCGAGACATCACCGAGCAGAAGGTGTTGGAGGCACGGCTGCGCCAGTCCGACAAGATGCAGGCGCTGGGTACCCTGGCCGGCGGGATCGCTCACGATTTCAACAACTTGCTCACCGCGATCCTCGGCAGCCTGGAACTGGCCGGCCCAAAAATCGCAGATCAGCCGCGTGTCAAACGGCTGATCGACAACGCCACAGGTGCGGCCCAGCGTGGCTCGGCCCTGACAAAGCGGCTGCTCAGTTTCAGCCGGTCGGGCGAATTGCGCCTGCGCAATGTGGACGTGAACGCGCTGATCGAGGGGATGAGCGATCTGTTCGGGCGGAGCCTCGGCGGTCTCGTCAGCGTCAGAACGAGTCTGCAGGCGGGTCTACCTCAAGCCTGTGTCGACCCCGATCAGCTTGAACTCGCGATCCTGAACCTCTGCATCAACGCCCGCGACGCAATGCCGGATGGAGGCACGATCACCCTCACGACACGCGCCGAGTCGATCCGGGGAGATACGGATCTTCGGGACGGCGACTACGCGATTCTCACGGTTGCAGATGAGGGGACGGGTATTCCGCCGGAGTTGCTGGAGCGGGTTTGCGAGCCGTTTTTCACCACCAAGGCCGTGGGCCAAGGGACCGGGCTCGGCCTCGCCATGGTTTTCGGCCTCGCGCAGCAGGCGAAGGGCCTTCTGCGGATCACCAGCGAGGTTGGAATCGGCACTCGGGTCGAACTGGCGTTGCCGCAATCGGGCGAGCCAGCAACGGGCGACGTTGCCGCGGCGGCCGGCGGTGGTCCAGCCCTGGCGGCCGGCCCCGCTCGCATTTTGGTGGTCGACGACGACGAGGACGTTCGGCATGTCACCGCTTCGTTCCTCAGCGGGTTCGGCTACGACGAGACGGAGGCGTCGGACGGCGCCTCAGCGCTTGCGATGATGGAACGCGCCGAGTTTGACTTGGTCGTCGCTGACCTGGCTATGCCAGGCATGAGCGGGATCGAGTTCGCGGCGGAGGTCCGCCAGCGCTTCTCTGACATCCCGGTGTTGATCCTGACCGGGCATGCCGAGGCGATGCCGATCCCGGATGATCTGCCCGTCCTGGCAAAGCCGTTCGACTCGGCCGACCTCGCGCGCTGCGTCTCGACATTGCTGTCCGCCTGACCGCGAGGACGCTGTACGGTCCGCCAGTAACAGGGGCGACTGCAGGGAACAGCCGTGGCGCGCTCGGCGGCACAGCCGCCGAATATTTGAAGGCCCATCTTGCTTTTCAGCAAGAACTCGATCATCCCCGCCAGCGGGACACCTCCCCCCAACGGGAGGCGCCCATCTGTAAGGATGGATTGACATGATAGATCGGCCCAACACGCGCCCGCGCGTGCCTAATTTCTCGTCTGGACCTACGGCCAAGCGCCCTGGCTGGACACTCGCCGCGCTAGACGGCGCCGCCCTCGGGCGCTCCCACAGATCCGCTCCCGGCAAGGCCAAGCTCCGCGAGGCCATCGAGCTGACGCGCGAGGTTCTGCGCGTGCCGGCCGATTACCGCATCGGCATCGTGCCCGCCTCGGATACCGGCGCCATGGAAATGGCGATGTGGTCGATGCTCGGCCCGAAGCCGGTCGAGGTCATGGCCTGGGATTCCTTCGGGGCCGAGTGGGTCACCGACACGCTCAAGCAGCTCAAGATCGACCCGATCGTGCGCACGACGGAGCACGGCGTTCTGCCGGCCCTCGACGCGATCGATACGCGGCACAACGACATCGTCTTCACCTGGAACGGCACCACGGCCGGCGTGCGCATCCCGCACAGCGACTGGATCGCCGACGACCGCGAGGGCGTCACGATCTGCGACGCCACCTCCGCAGCTTTCGCGATGCCACTGCCGTGGGACAAGCTCGATGTCGTCACCTATTCCTGGCAGAAGGTGATGGGCGGCGAGGCCGCGCACGGCATGCTGATCCTCTCGCCCCGCGCCGTGGCGCGCATCGAGAGCCACGTTCCGGCTTGGCCGCTGCCGAAGATCTTCCGCATGACCAAGGGCGGAAAGCTGATCGAAGGCATCTTCCAGGGCGACACCATCAACACGCCCTCGATGCTCGCGGTCGAGGACTATCTCGACACGCTGAGATGGGGCCAGTCGATCGGCGGGCTCGACGCGCTGCATGCGCGCGCCGACGCCAACGCCAAGGTGCTCCACGACTGGGTCGCCCGGACCCCTTGGATCGGCCACCTCGCCATGGACCCGGCGACCTACACCAACACGGGCGTCTGCCTCGTGATCTCCGACCCCGAGGTTCTCGCCCAGGGTGATGCGGTGGTGGCGAAGGTCGCCAAGGGCATCGTCGACCGGCTCGACAAGGAAGGCGTCGCCTACGATCTCGGCGCCTACCGGGATGCGCCTCCCGGCCTGCGCATCTGGTGCGGTGCGACCGTCGAGGCCTCCGACCTCGAGGCGCTGACGCCGTGGCTCGACTGGGCGTTCTTCGAAGAGAAGAAGGCTTTGGCTGCCGCTGCGGCATAGCTCGACGTGCTCAACCCTCTCCCCTCTGCGGGAGAGGGTGCCTCGCGGATGCGAGGCGGGAGAGGGGAGCGCCCTCTCCGGAAATGTCGCACCCCTCTCCCGACCCTCGCTGACGCGAGGGCCACCCTCTCCCGCGGAGGGGAGAGGGTTCGCGCGGGTGCGTCTCGCTACATCCCCTTTCCCTTCGAGCCGGAGGCCATCATGCCCGCTCCCAAAGTTCTGATTTCCGACGCCCTATCGGAAGCCGCCGTCCAGATCTTCCGTGATCGGGGCATCGAGGTCGATTTCCAGCCGAACCTCGGCAAGGACAAGGAAGGCCTCGCCGCCATCATCGCCAACTATGACGGCCTCGCCATCCGCTCGAACACCAAGGCGACGGCCAAGCTCCTCGCCGAGGCGAAGAACCTCAAGGTGATCGGCCGTGCCGGCATCGGCGTCGACAATGTCGACGTTCCGGCGGCGACCGCCAAGGGCGTGATCGTGATGAACACGCCGTTCGGCAACTCGATCACCACCGCCGAACACGCCATCGCCATGATGTTCGCGCTGGCCCGCCAGATCCCGCAGGCAGACGTCTCCACCCAGGCCGGCAAGTGGGAGAAGAACCGCTTCATGGGTATCGAGCTGACGGCCAAGACACTCGGCGTCATCGGCTGCGGCAATATCGGCGCGAACGTCGCCGAGCGGGCCATCGGCCTGAAGCTGAAGGTGATCGCCTACGATCCCTTCCTGTCCCCCGAGCGGGCGCTAGCCCTCGGCGTCGAGAAGGTCGAGCTCGACCAACTGCTCGCGCGGGCCGACATCATCACGCTGCACGTGCCGATGACGGACAAGACCCGCAACGTCCTCTCGGAGGAAAACCTTGCCAAGACGAAGCGCGGCGTGCGGATCGTCAACTGCGCCCGTGGCGGACTCGTCGACGAGCAGGCCTTGCGCGCAGCCCTCGACTCCGGCCACGTTGCCGGTGCGGCCTTCGACGTGTTCGTGACGGAGCCGGCGACGGAGAACCCGCTCTTCGGGCACCCGAACGTCATCTGCACGCCGCATCTCGGCGCCTCGACCTCTGAGGCGCAGGAAAACGTGGCGCTACAGGTCGCCGAGCAGATGTCGGACTACCTGCTCTCCGGCGCCATCTCCAATGCGGTCAACTTCCCGTCAATCTCGGCGGAGGAAGCACCGCGCCTCAAGCCCTTCGTGGCCCTCGCCGAAAAGCTCGGCTCGTTCCTCGGCCAGCTCACCGAAGCGCCGATCAAGGGCATCCGCATCACGTACGAGGGCGCGGTCGCCGACATGAACACCCGCGCGCTCACCTCCGCCGCCGTGACAGGCGTGTTGCGGCCGTTCCTGCAGGACGTGAACATGGTCTCCGCGCCGGTCATCGCGAAGGATCGTGGCATCGTCATCGACGAGGTGAAGCGAGAGGGCGGTGTCAGCGATTACGAATCGCTCATCCGCATCACGGTCGACGCCGAGGACATGCCGCGGGATGCTGCTGGCACTGTTTTCCACGACGGTAAGCCGCGCATCGTCGAGATCCGCAGCATCGAAATGGACGCCGCACTCGCCCCGCACATGCTCTACGTGCGCAATCATGACCGGCCGGGCTTCATCGGCGCGTTCGGCAGCGTACTCGGCGAGGCTGGCGTCAACATCGGCACGTTCAGCCTCGGCCGCGATGTGGAAGGCGGGAACGCCATCGCTTTCGTCGCCGTGGACGCTCCGGTGCCGGGAGACGTTCTGCGCCGCATCGAGGCGATCCCACAGGTGAAGCGGGTACGGCCGGTCAACTTCTGAAGCCGCGGCCAGACCGATCAGTCGCCAAGGACACTCGGCTCGCCTGAGCCGGGTGTCTGCCGTCATTGACGGCCGCGCTTCCGCGCGAAGACTATTCCTTCTGACGATCGAGCGTACCGAGACCATAGGCGTTCATCGCTTCCACGGTCATCGCGCTGGCGTTGCCATCGCTGCCGATGGTGAAGCGGATCGCGGACGGTCGGTTTGGAGCCTCCGCATCCGGAAAGGCGAGGAACAGATCCCGATCGAAATGGCGCAGCGGATAGGTGCGCGCACCATCGGGCCCGATCGTCAGCGTCAGGCCACCGTTCACCTCGGCCACGATCGCTTGCCCGACGAAAGCATTGGCGTACCGGCCGCTATAGGATGCGAGCGTCAGGGATGCCGTCGCGCCGGCCGGAGGCTGGGCGTACGTGGCCTTGGCCTCGGCGATCGCTGGCCCGAACATGGCCGTGTACACGTCGCCCCAATCCTTCACCCAATCCCGGCCCACCGTCCCGTCGAAGACGAGGTCGGCGAAGCTGTCCGCCAATCCCTCCGGCACGCCCGACGGAAAGGCGTTCGTCAGGAGAACGATGCCGAACCTCGGCTTCGGATGGATCGAGACCAGCGTTTGCGCTCCGACACTGAAGGCGCCGGCATGGCCCCAAGTGAGCCCATGGCGGCCGAATTCGACGTTCCAGCCCAGCCCGTAGAACGAGGCGCCTCCGCTGACGGGATTGGTACCTCGTGACGTCAACGGCACATGGGTATCGTCAAGCGCAGACGCGGCGATGAGTTGCTTGCCATCGAAGCGTCCGTTGCCGATTTCGAGTTGCAGCCACTGGGCGAGATCACGCGCGTTGGCGCTGATGCCTCCGGCCGGCGCCTGCGGATCTGGATTGCGCTGGACCCGCGCAACCCATGCCCCCGCGGCTCGGACGTGCAAAGCGGCTCGATTGGTGCGTGTCAGGAAGTCCGCGTGGGTCGTACTCGTGGAGGCCATGCCGAGCGGGCCAAAGAGCTTCTCCCGGGCCACAATGTCCCAGGGTTTGCCAGTCGGCTTCGCGGCGGCGACGGCACCCTCCGTCAGGCCGAAGTTGCTGTAGGAATAGCCTGCGCGGAAGCTGGATGACGGTGGGACGAGGCGCAATCGGTGCAGGATCTCGGCCTGGGCGTAACCGATATCTTCGAGATCGTTCCCGGCGATGCCCGGTAGGCCGCTGCGGTGATTGAACAGATCCCGCACGGTCACCTGGGAGGTCGGATAGGCGTCGTGGAGCTGAAACCCAGGATCGAGATCCGAAACGCGCGAGTCCCAACCGACCACGCCTTCGCTCACCAGAGCCGCCACCACAGTTGCGGAAATCGGCTTCGACAGGGAAGCGATCTGAAAGACCGTCTCGGCGTCGACGAGATCGGGTTTGCCCACTTCCCTGCGGCCGAAACCCTTCAGGAAGAGCGTTCGGTCCTCGAACGCCACCGCAATTGCGAGTCCCGGGACGAGGCCAGCATCGATGACCTGCCTCGCCAACGCTTCGAGTTTCGGCAACGCCAACTCGATCTGAGCCTGCGTGACGGTCTGCGCTGCTGCAGCACGCGCTTCTATGACTGCAAAGCCGAGCAGAAGGCATGCAAACTTGAAGCCTCTGCTCGAACGAGATCGCGACATCGCACCACCGCTTCGATCTCGGTCGGCCGCAGTCAGAGCGGGGCTGTGCACCGGCCTTAACAATCGATGTTGCCGGCATGAGGCCGACGGCTCCATGCGAAGCAGCCTCATCCGACGCCGACGGCTCGATGGACTGCCTCGCTGAGTTTCCCATCGTCGCCGAAACGACTTGGGTCCTTCAAGCGAAGGTATCGAGCTTCCCGTGATGCTCGGCGAGAAGGTAATAGAAGGTCAGCCGCGACTTGCTGCGCGAGCCCTTCATCTTCTCCGCGACGGCCTTGATCGAAGCATCGAGGTCCGGGCCGGACAGGCCGAGTTTTTTCTCCAGGAAGTTCTTGCGCACCGTCTCCAGTTCCGCCTTGTCGGAGGCTGCGACATAGCGGGAATCGGCTTTCGACAGGACGAGACGATAGGTCTTGGCGAGGCCTTCGACCGCCTTCTCGTTGACAGGTGCCTTGGCGTATTTCTTCACGTCCTCGAGATGATCCGACATGGCGAAACTCCCCTTCGACCGTTGGTGGTCATCAGCAGAATGCCGCAATTTGACGTAAAGCGGCACGGGTATGCGTGACCGTCCACAGTCAAGCGGGCGGCTGAACAGTATCATAGGGCACGGATCGGTCGCGGTAACGCCGCTCCACCGTAAATAGCGCAAGGTGTATCGAGGCATGAAGATCAACGGCCGGCACTACCGCACCATCTTCCCTGATGCCGATGGCAGCACCGTCCAGGTGATCGACCAGACCCGCCTGCCCTTCGCCTTCGAGTTGCAGCGCCTAGCTACCGTAGACGATGCCGCGCGGGCGATCCGCACCATGGTGGTGCGCGGAGCGCCACTCATCGGTGTCACCGCCGCCTACGGGCTGGCTCTGGCCATGCGCGAGGATTCCTCGTCCGAGAGCATCGAGCGAGCGGTCAAAGCGCTCGCCGCAACCCGCCCGACTGCGATCAACCTGCGCTGGGCCCTCGATCGGGCGGCGACGCTGCTGCGCGCGGCACCTCCGGCTGAGCGCGAAGCCCTGGCCTTCACCGAAGCCGCCCGAATCGCCGACGAGGACGTCGCGAACTGCCGCTCCATCGGCGAGCACGGTGCCCGCATCCTCTCCGAGATCGCCGAACGCAAGAGCGGCCCGGTGAACGTGCTGACCCATTGCAATGCCGGCTGGCTTGCGACCGTTGACTGGGGCACCGCGCTGGCGCCGATCTACGTGGCGCATGATGCCGGCGTTCCGGTCCACGTTTGGGTAGACGAGACCCGGCCCCGCAACCAGGGCGCTGCGCTGACCGCCTTCGAGCTCAATGCCCACGGCGTGCCGCATACAGTCATCGCCGATAATGCGGGCGGCCACCTCATGCAGCACGATCAGGTCGACATCTGCATCGTCGGCTCGGATCGCACAACGGCGAGCGGAGATGTCTGCAACAAGATCGGTACCTACCTGAAAGCACTCTCCGCACACGACAATCACGTGCCGTTCTATGCCGCCCTGCCCTTCTCGACGATTGACTGGACTCTGAATGACGGCGTCGAAGAGATCCCGATCGAGGAGCGGGACGGCCGCGAGGTCACGCATCTCATCGGCCGTACCGACGAAGGCGACTTCGCAACCGTGCAGGTGGTTTCGCCGGGCAGCCCCGTGGCCAACCCTGCCTTCGACGTGACCCCGGCAAGGCTCGTTACCGGGATCATCACCGAGCGCGGTGTGGCAGAGCCGAGCGCGGAAGGACTGCTAAGCCTGTATCCGGAGCGCCGGCGAGCGGCCTGATCAGGTCTCGTCTAAGTTCGGTGCGATAGATCACATTCATCGTGCCCGTCGTTTGCCATCACCGCGGCAACGCCGGCTCCAGAGTCGGCCTCCACTGCGGACGGTGCCGACGATGCACATCCTGACACCACGCGGCCGGGCAAGTGCCCGGTCGGCCACCCTCACCTTCGGATCGGTCGCCGGGAGCATCTGGCTGATCAGCCTCGTCGCGGCGATGCTGGTTAAATCGAGTCCTGCCGGGCGCTCCCTAACCCTGGATCTTGCCGGCGTCACAACAGTGCTGATGGTGGTCTTCGTCCTGCCGGCCATGCTTTGCGCCTGGCGCGGCTGGTGGTCCGGTGTAGCGCTCTCGCTATTTGGCGTAATGCTCGCAGTGGCGGGTCTGATAGCCTTCGCAAGCACTTGATCGGGTACCAGAAGGCCGGGATCAGACGGTGGCGCGCTCGGGCGACGTAGACATCGTAGCCCTCCAGGCCCGATCGCAGTCTTTGCTGCGGCGCCGGCGCCTATGCCCCGGCCGCCTGTGGGGAGGCGGGGATCGGCTCGTCGGCTGCGTGCGGACCTCCGACGAACATCGCCATCAGCGCCGCGACGAGGCAGAGCAAGCCGGCCGCGACGAAGGCCGCAAAATAGTCCCCAGAATTGGTGCGTACCACCCCCGCGAGTGAGGCCGCTGCCGCTGCGCCGATCTGGTGCACCGCGGCGATCCAGCCAAACATCAGTGCAGCATTCTCTTCGCCGAAGGCGCGTCCCGCGAGGCTCACCGTCGGCGGCACGGTCGCGATCCAGTCCAGGCCATAGAACACCGCGAAAAGCGACAGCCCGTAAAAGCTGATGTCGAAGGAATAGGGCAGGAAGATCAGCGAGAGCCCGCGCAGGGCATAATACCAGGCGAGCAACTTCCGACCGTCAAAACGGTCGGTAAGCCAGCCCGACGCGGTGGTGCCGACGAGATCACACAAACCCATCAAAGCCAAGAGACCGGCAGCGGTGACCTCCGGGATACCGTGGTCGATGCAGGCGGGGATCAAATGCGTGCCGACGAGCCCGTTCGTGGAGGCACCACAGATGAAGAACGTGCCGGAGAGCAGCCAAAAATCCTTTGAGCGCAGGCCCGTGGCGAGCCCCTGGAGTGCACGCCGCGCCGGGTTCACGCCGTCCGCCAGCCTGGGCTTGACCTCGGCCTCCCCGTAACGAGGCAGGCCGAAATCGGATGGACGGTCGCGCAGCAGCAGGGCAACGAGCGGCACCAGAGCCAAGGCTGCAGCGGCAACGGCGAGCGAGACGGCGCGCCAGCCCTGGCTCACGGCGAGGCTCGCCAGCATCGGCAAGAAGACGAGCTGCCCCGTTGCGCTGCTCGCGGTCAGCAGGCCGAGTACGAGCCCGCGATGGCGGAAGAACCAGCGGTTCGCCACGGTCGCGCCGAGTACGTTGGCGACCATTCCCGAGCCCGAACCGACCACGATCCCCCATAGCAACAGCATCTGCCACGGCGCGCTCATCCAGGCAGTGGAAGCTGTGCCCGCGGCGAGCACGAGCAGCGCAGCGCAGACGGAGCGGCGCAGGCCGAAGCGTTCGATGATGGCCACCGCGAAGGGCCCGATCATGCCGTAGAGGAAGATGTTGACGGCGATCGCCACGCTGATCGTCGCGGCTGACCAGCCGAACTCGCGCTCCCACGGCACGATCATGATGCCGGGCGTCGCGCGGACGCCGGCCCCGACCAGCAGCACAACGAATGTGACTGCAGCCACAACCCATGCATAGTGAATGCGGGTTGTGCTGATCGGCTTGGTCGAGCGTGCAGACATGGCTTCCTGAGTGGCAAGGCCGGCCGTGGGGATGTTTGTCGGCAGATTGCCAGCGTCATTCCGGTTCTCGCCTTGCGGCGAACCTCAGAATGACGCTGGCATCGGCTAGGCGTATTGCGCCTCGCCGTTCCCGAAGGACCAGTTCTCTTTCGAGACCTCCACGAGGCTGATGAACACGTCCTCGCGGCGCAGACCCAGCCGATCGTGCAGGCCATCGGCGACCTGTCTGTAGAAGGCCTGCTTCTTCTCGAGGGTGCGCCCCGCATTCAGAGTCAGCTGAATCACGACGCAGTCGGGCGTCCGCTGGATGCCGAGATAGGTCGGGTCGATGATCAGGTCGGCAGCTGGATGCTCGGTGATGACCTGGAAGCGATCATCCTTCGGCGCGCCGAGCGCCGAGACGATTG
Organism: Methylobacterium sp. C25; assembly: GCF_021352225.1. Lineage (GTDB taxonomy): Bacteria > Pseudomonadota > Alphaproteobacteria > Rhizobiales > Beijerinckiaceae > Methylobacterium. The sequence continues at coordinate 508,881 of NZ_JAAUVI010000002.1, forward strand.
CCTCGTAGACAACGTCACCAATGGTACGGCGGTACTCGACGGACTTACCTTCGATGAGGTCGATGCGAGCCAGGGGCATTGATCTCTCCTTACGGGTACATACCCGTTCTTGCACAAATGGACTGACAATCACGTCCGCTGAAGCGCGGTCAGGTTCTCAGCGATTGTATCGAAGGCGGCCGGTCCCATCGCTTCGGACAATTGAGCCTGAGCCTCGCGCCAATATGGCAGGGCTTTCTCGATGGCTGAGGTGCCAATCTCGGTCAGGTGCACGATGCGTTCGCGCTGGTCGGTCTCTCCTACGTCCAGCCGGACGAGGCCACGCCGCTCCAAGGGATCGAGATTCCGACCCATGGTCGAACGGTCGAGAGCCGTCTCCGCGGCCAACCGCGTCACCGAGACCGGGCCTAGCCGCGAAAGCGTCCGCAGCACCGAGAATTGAGTGATCCGCAGATCGACCGGCTTGAGCGCTTCGTCATAGGTCGCGGTCACCGAGCGGGTGATGCGGCGGAGCGTGCTGCAAAGGCATGGCTTGTCGGATGACATTATGCGGGTATATACGCATGTATTGGTGAAAGCCAAGGGCCTTCTTCGTCAGCTGTCGTACGATGCTCGGCGATGAACTCAGGCGGACCACTGCCAGAAGACGGATCCGGTAAATTCGAAGACCGGCTCGCCCCTCTGGTTCTCGGCCGTGTTGTGATGATGCGCGAGTCCCCAGCCCGGCCGCGACGTGGAGGCACGGGCGCCGACGAGCTTCGTAGCGTAACGCAGCGTATCGCCGGCATAGACCGGCCGTAGCCAGCGCATGTTCTTAAAGCCCGGAGAAGGGCCAAGTTGAGGCACCGGACCGTGCTTCGCGGTCAGCACCATGTCGCGGGCCCATGTCGCATGCAGCCGCTTCATCCAGACGGCGGCCGTGTGCCAGCCGGATGCACAGAGGCCGCCGAAATGGCTCGCCCGCGCCGCCTCGGCATCGGTATGAAACGCCTGAGGGTCGTAGACTTTGGCAAAGGCAATGATCGCCTCGGGCTCGAAGCGGTATTGGCCTAAATCGCGCGACGCTCCGATCTCCGCCTCGCCGAGAAATGGTAGTAACGAGGCGTCATCGCCTTCCAGCAAAGGCTCGGAAGGCTCCTCAAAGGTGACGCTGCGCGGCGCGGGCGTGTGGCCGCGCCGCGCGAACATCGCCCCGAAGGCCTGCGTCATTACCGGCTCGCCCTCGCCGTCGGTTATCGTCAGCTTGAACCGGGCAAAGCCGCGGTCGGGCTTCGAGCTGGAAGGGCGCACCTCCTCGACGCGTATCGTGGCAATGAGGACGTCGCCGGGCAGCACGGGCTTGAGCCAGCGCAATTCGTCGATGCCCGGCGAGCCCATTGAGCTCGAATTCAGCATAAGCCCTTCGGCCAGCAGACGCATGCCGTAAGATGCGGTCTGCCAGCCGGAGCCGATCAGCGTGCCGACGAAGGTCTTTTTGGCGGCTTCTTCGTCTAGGTGAAAAGGCTGCGGATCGAAGTCTCTGGCGAAGGCGACCATGGCCTCGCGCGTGGCTGTGATAGGGCCGCCGGTGAATTCCTGGCCGGGTTCGAGGTCTTCGAAATGATGGAAGTGCATCGCGGGCCGGATCGTGGATGGGATCGACGTCCCGGCTAGCACGCGCCGATGCCACCCTGCCACTCTCCGAAAGCGCCGACTGCCCTGTGCGCGAGGCAGATCAACTCATTACACCGATAAACAGTGCAAATTGACCCCTAGCGCAGCGAACAGTTTCTATTTCTGCATCCACAAGATTTAACGCACATATCGGAACAAATTTGCAATTTATCCATTCGCCGAATTGTTCGATGATTTGAGGACACGTGCAGTGATGAAGTTTGCGCGGGTACGCATCTTTGAAAGCTTGACCTTTGGAACAGCAATACTCGTTTCGCTGTCGATCGCGCCAACCGCCTCCGCACAGACGGCTGCCAACACGCAGCGTCCGCCTACATTCGCATTTCCAGAAGTGCAGTCGATGATTCCGTCAGGTGAACCTAAGGCGATGGGCTCAACCAAGACTAAGGCAACGTTGACGGCAGCATCACACGGTCGAGGGCGTCAAATCAGCAGCGGGCGTGCCACGTATTACGAGCATCCCGGCCGAACGGCGAGCGGCGAACCTTACAACCCGAATGGACTGACTGCGGCCCACCACTCCTTGCCGTTCGGCACCAGGATCCGGGTCGTCAACAAGAGCAACGGTCGGGCGGTCGTCGTGCGGATCACCGATCGCACCAACCAGAAAACCAATGCGACGCGGCCGTATGTGATCGATCTCTCACGCCGAAGTGCCCATGCCATTGGCATCACCAGCGTAGGAATGGTTGCACTGTATCAAGCTGAGTAGCGTTCTACCGAAGATGCCGCCCAGGTGGTCGGAAATGGCATCAGCGCTCGCCACGCTCGGATACGGATGCTGACCGGTTCCCTGAAGTCGGCGAATACGGGCGGTCTCTGACGGTCACGCGTTGCTGACCGTCAGAGACCGCCTGCTGAGTTCCACCTCAATTGGCGAAGCGGAAATGCAGCACGTCGCCGTCCTGCACGACGTATTCCTTGCCCTCCAGCCGCAGCTTGCCGGCATCGCGGGCGCCGGCCTCGCCATTGAGGCTCGTGTAGTCCTTGAAGGCGATCGTCTCGGCCCGGATGAAACCCTTCTCGAAATCCGAGTGGATCACGCCGGCGGCGCCTGGGGCACGGGTGCCCTTGGTAATGGTCCAGGCGCGGGCCTCCTTCGGGCCGGCGGTGAAATAGGTGATCAGGCCGAGGAGGTCGTAGCCGGCGCGGATCACGCGGTTCAGCCCCGGCTCCGTGAGGCCGACCGCTTCCAGGAAGTCACCCTGGTCGGCCTTCGCCATGACCGCGATCTCGCTCTCGATCTTGGCGGAGACGACGACGGCCACGGCATTCTCGGCCTTGGCGCGCACGAACACTTTCTCGGAATAGCCGTTGCCCTTGTCGGCATCGCCCTCGTCGACGTTGCAGACGTAGAGCACGGGCTTGGCCGTCAACAGTCCGAGTTGTCGAAACAGGAACTCTTCCTCTGGCTTGCGCTCGACCACTCGCGCCGGCTTGCCATCGCGCAGCAACGGCAGCGTGCGATTGACGAGGTCGAGGAATTCCTTGGCTTCTTTGTCGTTGCCACGGGCGCGCTTCTCGAGGGCAACGATGCGCTTCTCGAGGCTCTCGAGATCCGCGAGCATGAGCTCGGTCTCGATGGTCTCGATGTCGGCATTCGGATCGACTTTGCCCTCGACATGGGTGACGTCGCCGTCGTCGAAGCAGCGCACGACGTGAGCGATGGCGTCGCATTCGCGGATGTTGGCGAGGAACTGGTTGCCGAGCCCCTCCCCTTTCGAAGCGCCGCGCACGAGACCCGCGATGTCGACGAAGGTCAGCCGCGTCGGGATGATCTCCTTCGAGGTGGCGATCTTGGCAAGGTCATCGAGGCGCGGATCAGGGACCGCCACGTCGCCGACATTCGGCTCGATGGTGCAGAACGGATAATTGGCGGCCTGCGCCGCAGCCGTTTGCGTCAGCGCGTTGAAGAGGGTCGACTTGCCGACGTTCGGCAGGCCGACGATGCCGCATTTGAAGCCCATGGATCACCTGTTCCTGCAGCGAGCGCCGCTTCGGCTGCTCGAAAACGTTCTTTGAGGCGTCAGGTCAACCCTGTGCCTTCGTGTCCTTGCCCGGCGGTTTGGGGTCGGTCCAGCCGCGGCCGACCATGGCGAGGTGGACCTTGTTCTGGAAGCTTTCGTTCTCGCCGGCGGCGACCAGGGGGGCGTTGTCCGCCGCCGCCCGGCAGAGGTCCTCGACCCAGGGCTCTTCGGACTTGCCGAAATCGTTGAGAACGAAGGCTTGGACCAGTGCCTTGTCGCCAGGATGGCCGATGCCGAGCCGCACGCGGCGATACTCGTTTCCGCAGCAGGCCGTGATCGAGCGCAGGCCATTGTGGCCGGCATTGCCGCCGCCCTTCTTCACCCGGAGCTTGGCGGGGGCGAGGTCGAGTTCGTCGTGGAGCACGATCACGTCCTCCAGGGCCACCTTATAGAACCGCTGCGCTTCGCCGACCGAGCGGCCGGATTCGTTCATGAAGGTCTGTGGCTTGAGCAGGATGGCGCGCTCGGTGCCGAGCACCACCTCGGCCGCCTCCCCCTGGAAGCGGCGCCGGAACGGGCTGGCGCGATGCACACGGGCGATCTCATCGACTGCCATGAAGCCGATATTGTGCCGGTTCTTCGCGTAGCGGGCGCCCGGATTGCCCAAGCCAACGATGAGTCGCATGGCCGCCTCGTCGCGATAAAGAAACGGCCCCGGCCGCATGAGCCGGAGCCGATGTGAGCACAGGAGACCGAAGGGGCTGGACGCCCCTTCCGATCACTCCTTGTCGGACTTCTCGTCGTCTTTGGACTCGCCGGCTTCGGCCTCGGCTTCGCCCTTGTCGTCGGCGGACTCGGCAGACTGAGCCTCAGCGAGAGCAGCCTCCTCGGCCTCGACCTCGGCGCCGAGAACGGTCGGCGGCACAATGTTGGCGACCGGCTCGCCGACGTCACCCGTGTAGGTCCCGGCGGGGATCTTGATGTCGGAGACGTGGATCACGTCGCCAACCTCGCGACCGGTCAGATCGACCTCGATGGCCTCGGGAATCTGGTCGGGAGCGACGGTGAGTTCGAGCGTGTGGTGCACGATGTTGAGCGTGCCGCCGGTCTTCTTGATACCGGGCGCCGCATCCTCGTTGAGGAAGTGCACCGGAACCGCGACGGTCACGGTTTGGCCGGCGACGATGCGCAGGAAGTCGACGTGCAGCGGAACGCCGGTCACCGGGTCGAGCTGGAAGTCGCGCGGGATGGCGCGGGTCTTCTTGCCGCCGGCATTGATCTCGAACACGGTGGTCTTGAAACCGCCGGCATAGATCAGGGTGCGGGTGCGAATGAGGTCGATGGCGATCGACTGCGGGGCTTGGCCTCCCCCGTAGATGACGGCGGGAACTTGGCCTTGGCGACGAACGGCCCGGGCGGCCCCCTTGCCGGCCCGGTCGCGTGCCACGGCCTCAAGCGACTTCGGTGCGCTCATGGCGTGATCCTTTTCGATTGCATGATCGGGAACGACAAAGGCCGCCCAAAGCGGACGGCCCGAAATCGAACCCAGTACGCCCCTGCCTCCAAGGGTGTCGGGGGGCGTGGCGAGGCACATACAGGGGGTTGCCCCGGAAGGCAATCCAGAGGGTCGCGCGCGAAGCCGATGAAATCCATTACTCGCGCCGACGGCGAGATTTCTCGCTTCAAGTCGACAAAAATAATTTCTGCGCAATTGGGATTAAAACGCGCGCACCGCCAAAATGAAAATTGCCAAGAAACGTACGAAACCGCACCGTTTTCTCTCGACTTTTATTTGGAACATGTCGCGCAAAACTTGCGTTTCTCGCCCAAATCAAAGGAGGAATACCATGAAACGGATCTCACTCGCCGTCGCGACCTCGCTCGCCTTGATGAGCGTGGCATTTGCCGAGGACAAAGCGGCTCAGCCGAGCACGGGCACCCCGGCCATGAAGGCCGAGGATGGCAAGATGAAGGGGCCGCCGAATGCGGCCGGCTACGAGAAGCGTGAAGGCGACGCTACCGCCACGACTGCCCCATCGGGTGGTGCGGCTGCCGCGAAGGCCACCGGCGAGGACAAGAAGGACGGCAAAAAATAAGTTGAGCCGCAAGTCGATTGTGGTCGAGGCCGCCGGGGAAAGCCGGCGGCCTTTTTCGTATCTGGCACGAATTGCGGCTCGGTCCGGCAGCTCGAAGTGAAATCTTGCTTGGGGAATGGCTGCGCTGGGCAACTTCCCTTGCTGGACCGCCCCCCTAAGTGCAATGACGCCGCCGACCAGCTTGCTTCGATAAAGGCCCGCGATGTTTCCTAAGCCGCACGCCTCTCTCACGCCGAACACCTTCGAGTTCGAGCAACTGCCCCTGGTCAAGCCCACGGGCTTCCGCGAGTACGATGCGCGCTGGCTCTTCCCGAAAGAGATCAACCTGATGGGGGTTCAGGCGCTGGGCCTCGGCATCGGCACTCTGGTCCACGAGATGGGGGTACGCCCGGATATCGTGACGGGCCACGATTTCCGCTCCTATTCCTCCTCGATCAAACTCGCGCTCATCGCCGGCATGCAGGCGGCGGGCTTGCGGGTAAAAGATGTCGGCCTCGCGCTCTCGCCGATGGCCTATTTCGGCCAGTTCGCACTGGACTGCCCTTGCGTGGCGATGGTTACTGCCTCGCACAACGACAATGGCTGGACTGGCGTGAAGATGGGCGCCAACCGCCCGATGACCTTCGGCCCCGAGGAGATGGGCCGGCTCAAAGAGATCGTCACTGGCGGCACTTTCCAGTACCGTGACGGTGGCTCCTATGAGTTCGTTGAAGGCTTCCTCGACACTTACCTCGCCGACCTCAAAAGCCGCGCCAAGCCGATCACCCGCAAACTAAAAGTCGTCGCCGCCTGCGGCAACGGCACGGCCGGAGCCTTCGCGCCTAAGCTCTTGGATTCGCTCGGCGTCGAGGTCGTGCCGCTCGACGTTACGCCCGACTACACCTTCCCGCGCTACAACCCGAACCCCGAAGACATGGAGATGCTCCACGCCATCGCGCACGCGGTGAAGGAGCATGGCGCCGATGTCGGCCTCGGCTTCGATGGTGACGGCGACCGTTGCGGTGTCGTCGACAACGAGGGCGAGGAGATTTTTGCCGACAAGATCGGCGTGATGCTGGCGCGTGATCTGTCGAAGCTGCACCCAGGCGCGACCTTCGTGGTCGATGTGAAGTCGACCGGTCTCTACAACACCGATCCGGAGCTGCAGCAGCAGGCGGTGAAGGCCGATTACTGGAAGACCGGCCATTCCTACATCAAGCGCCGGGTCAACGAGCTCGGCGCGCTGGCCGGCTTCGAGAAGTCCGGTCACTTCTTCTTCAACGAGCCGATCGGCCGCGGCTACGACGACGGCCTGCTCACGGCGATCGCCGTGATAGAGATGCTCGACCGCAATCCCGGAAGTTCGATGGCCGATCTCTATCGGGCGCTGCCAAAGACCTGGGGCTCGCCGACCATGTCGCCGCATTGCGACGATGAGGTGAAATACGGCGTCGTCGAGAAGGTCACTCAGCGCTTCCAGCAGATGAAGGATGCCGGCGAGACCGTCGGTGGCGCCAAGATCACCGACCTCGTCACGGTCAACGGCGTGCGCGTCTCGACGGAGGACGGCACCTGGGGCCTGGTGAGGGCCTCGTCCAACAAGCCGGAGTTGGTGGTGGTGATCGAGAGCCCAGTCTCGGAAGCCCGGCTCCACGAGATGTTCAAGGCCGTCGACGGCATCCTTCGCGAGAACGAAGGCATCGGCGCCTACAACCAGACGATCTAAGGCACGGGACAGTTGGCCGCGTTGCGGCCTCCCCGCTTTGGATTTGCTGCGCTCGCGGCGACGGTCGCGAGCGTTAGCGTCCCGCTGGAGCCTGACTACCGGGGGCGCCGGGCGCGGTCAGGGGGATGGACGCGCCTGAGGCCAGTTGGCTCCTCCTGTCGGCCTGCCCGCTCACCTCGTTGAACCATGGGATGCTGTCGCCAAGAACCGCAGCCGGCTGACAGCGAGGCGCGCAGATGTAGGAGTTGCGGCCTTCGGCTCCGCGCTGCACGGAGACGATCGAAGTCATCGGCGCTTGGACGGTGATGGATGCCTCGGTGATCAGCGTACCCTTCGCGTCGAGCGCGATCAGGTTGGTCGTGCCAAGGCTCTTGCCGGTGAGAATCGCCACACCGCCCGGCCGCGAGGTGACATCGGCGATAGCCGGATTGCCGACGACGACGGTCGCCGTCTGCTCGGGCAGCCGAACCACCTTGGCATTATCGACCATCACGGAGATGACGTCGGAATCAGACAGGCCGCCAGCAGCCTGGCTTGCACCTGCTACCACGAGGCCCGCGACCAGCATGAGCCCGCCGGCCAGCAAGCGGCGGCCGGCGCGCACGCCTCGCAGGGATGAGCTCGGGACACGACGCATGATGCGGAGGCTCTCGCTGGTCTCGACAGGCCGGAGACCCGCCCGGGGCGACATCGTCCAGCGCGCCATCATTCGTCGGGATTGGTGAAGGAAGGGCTAATGGGGGGCATCAGACGCGCCTTCGCGAACCCAACGTCTCGCTTAGTCGCCGCCGAACCAAGGAGCACGATCGATCGTCGATCCGACAGCAGGGCAATTGCTCGCGATCGAGACGGGCGCTTTCTGGGCCGCGAGCAAAAACTTCGGAAACGCTCAGCCTTTGTCGGCTTCACTTGGTCGGCAACGCAGAAGTGCGCATTCGCACCGCAAAAAGAGAACTCGCGATGCAGTGATGAAATTGCGGTTAACAACGAGAACTTCGCGGAACTTTATTCGCGCAATCCCCGTTGCGATCGTACGGCCGAGCTTTTTGCCTGACGGCCGGACTGGCTCGGCCCTTGGGTCGGGAGGCAACGATGCCGCTGTTCGACACTAAGACGCTCGACACCGATTTCGACGGCGCGGCCCTGCTCGCGTCCGTATTATACGCGACGTCCGAGGCGAAGGCAGAGGCCCGTGCACGCGGACTGGAGCGGCTGGCCCGTGCCGGATCGCTCGCCGATGCGCCCGAGTCCGCGCCCCCTCCCCGGGCCGAATGCGCCAGAGCGCAGGCGGCCGATCACATAGCCTGATCGCCTACCAGGTCTGCGGGGTGATGACGCCCTGCTTCGTCACAACGACCCAAACACGGCCGCGGCGCTCGATCGCCTCGACACGCCCGACGCCTGGCACAGTGTCGCCTCGAGCCACTTCGAGCAGTCGGCGCTTACGATCTTCGAGCATGGCGACGCCGTCATAAACGTCGCGCAGTGCCCACGCTTCCACAGTTTCGGTCTTGGGCTTCGTGTCCGCGATGCTGCCAGTCTGAGTCGGCTCGGCCTTCGGCGTCGAGGCTGTTGTGGCCGGGCTGGTCGTCTGCTGGGCTGCAACGGGCTGAGCAGGGCGCTTCTCGATGGCGGCTGCGGGCGCCGCAGCCGATGCTGCCTGCTCCCGCTCGGCGCGGGCGACGCGATCGCCCAGAGCGGCGAGCTTCTTGTCGAGACCCTGCTCAAGGCGCGTTACGCGATCGGTCAGGCTTGGCGCGATGGTCTTGATGTCCGTGCGGGCGGCGGAGGTCGTCTCGCGCAGCGTGCCCAGCGCCGTGGAGAGATGTGCGATCTCTGACTTCAGCCGGCCTGCTTCGGAACGGTTAGCGTCCAGCGCAGCCTCGATGCGGCTGAGTGCGTCGCCCGAGCGCTCGCGTGGCGCTGCCATCATACCGAAGGCGGTTCCGACGACCAGCGCCACCGTCGCGACGGCGGCGAGTCGGCCATCGACGGGTAGGGCCCAGCGTTTCGCAGACGCCACCGGTGGAACCGATGCCGCGGCAGCCGGCGCAGTCGCGGCCTTCCGTTCGGACTTGCCGGCCACGGCGTTCTTGAGAAGTTCCGCGGGCGAAGACTTGGTCGCGCCGGCCGTCTTGTCCTCGACCTTTGCGCTCTCGACCGATCCCGTCATGGCCCAACTTCCTGATTGTCTCAGGAAGCATTGGTTAAGCACGTTTGTTTACTGAAGGGTTACCGACAGTGCCGGGACCAGATTGCCGAGGCTAAGCCGCCCGCACCAATCCTCGCTTCTTGAGGAGCGGTCCAGTGCTCGGCAGGCGTCCGCGAAATGCCGTGTAGGCGTCTCGAGGGTCGCGCAAATTGCCGGCGCCGTAGACGAAACGGCGCAGCCGCGTCGCCGTCTCGGGGTCGAAGATGTCGCCGGCCTCGCGGAAGGCGTCGAACGCATCGGCGTCGAGCACTTCGGACCAGAGATAGCTGTAGTAGCCGGCCGCGTAGCCCTCGCCCGAGAAAATGTGCGCGAAGTGCGGCGAGCGATGCCTCATCGAAATCTCGGCCGGCATAGCGATGCGCTTCAACGCTTCGGCCTCGAAGGCGAGTACGTCGAGTCCGGCCTCGCCGGCCGCCGAGAGGTGCAGCGTCATGTCGACGATGGCTGAGGAGGTATACTCGACCGTGGCGAAGCCCTGGTTGAAGGTACGGGCCGCGAGCAGCCGCGTCAGCAACTCCTCCGGCATCGGCTCGCCGGTTCGGTAGTGGCGAGCATGCTGGCGCAGCACTTCCGGCTGTTCGAGCCAATGCTCGTAGAGCTGCGAGGGCAGCTCTACGAAATCGCCCGAGACGGCAGTGCCGGCGAGAAGCGGATAGGTCACATCGGACAATAGCCCGTGCAAGGCGTGGCCGAACTCGTGGAACAGCGTGCGGGCATCGTCGAAGGAGAGCAGCGTCGGCTCGCCCCGCGGCGCCTTGGCGAAGTTCATCACGTTGACGATGATCGGCTTCACGTCGCCGGAGAGCCGCTCCTGAGAGCGGAAGGCGCTCATCCAGGCACCGCTGCGCTTGGAGGCTCGAGCGAAGTAATCACCGAGGAAAAGGCCGACTTCCGAGCCGTCCGCATTCGTCACCGACCACGCCCGCACGTCGGGATGGTAGCGCGGCAGCTCGCGCACCTCCTCGAAGCGCAAGCCAAAGAGCTGTGAAGCGGTATCGAAGGCCGCCTGGATCATGCCCTCGAGCGGCAAGTACGGCTTGATCTCCGACTCGTCGAGGTCGTGTTCGGCGCGCCGGAGCTTCTCGGCATAGTGGCGCCAGTCATGCGCCTGGATGGCGAAGTTACTGCCCTCGGCCTGCACCAAGGCCTGTAGGCGATCGCGCTCATTTGAGGCGCGCTGCAGGGCTGGTGCCCAGACCTCGCGCAATAGGTCCATGGCGGCGTCGGGTGAGCCCGCCATGGTGTCGTCGAGCTTGAAATGCGCGAAGCTATCAAAGCCGAGCAGTCGCGCCCGTTCAGCTCGGAGCGCTACGATCTCCGCGATGATCGCGCTGTTGTCTGTTTCGCCCCCGGTCTCGCCGCGATGCGTCCAGGCCTGATAGGCGCGCTCGCGCAGGTCGCGACGAGTCGAGAAGACCAGGAAGGGCTCGATCAGTGAGCGCGATAGCGTGATGAGGTGGCCATGCTCGCCGCCGCGCTCGAAGGCGGCCTCGGCAGCCGCCTCTCGTAGAAATGGCGGCAGCCCGGCGAGATCGTCCTCGCCCTTGAGCGGCAGCGTAAAGCCACTCTCGTCAGCCAGGAGGTTCTGGCTGAACCGCGTCCCGAGTTCCGCCATGCGGCTCGCGATCTCGGCGACGCGCTCCTTGGCCTCCGGCCCAAGATCGGCCCCGGCGCGGCGGAAGCGGATGCGATAGCGGTCGAGCACCCGCCGCTCTTCCTCGCCAAGGTTCTCCGCATCCGCATCAACCCGAGAAATGCGCGCCCAGAGATCGGGGTTCAGGTAGACCGCGCTCGAATGGCGCGCGAGCTTCGGCCCTACCTCGCGCTCAATCGCCTGCAAGGCAGGGCTGGTATTGCTGCCAGTGAGATTGAAGAAGGTGGAGGCGACGCGGGTGAGGCCTTTACCGGCGCGTTCCATCGCGCCGATGGTATTGTCGAAGCTCGGCTGCCGCTTGTCTGCAGCGATCGCCGCGATCTCGGCCTGGTGCACGTCCAATGCATGCGCGAAGGCCGAGCTGAAATGCTCCGGTGTGATGCGCTCGAACGGAGCCAACCCGTACGGCGTCGACCATTGCGCTTCGTCGAACGGGTTGGAGCCCGCGCCGTTACCCCCGGATTCGGATAGCTTTTCGCGCAGGGTATCGGCAGTCATCGACTTCCTCGTCTTCGGCAATTCAAGCCATTCCGAAGATAGGTCCGGTGTCTGCGGCGCGCAAAGCCGTCAGCGGTGTCGAAAGGCAACGGCCGTGACGTTTCTGCCCTAGCGGCGCGGGAGGAATGCTCCGCACCGTGCCGCCTCGCGGCCGCGATGGCCGCGCGATGGCCGATAACCGGACTGCACGATGCGCCCGCCCTCGCACCATCCTCGCGACCTGCTTGTGTCTCTGCTGGCAGTAGCCATGCTGACCGCCTCACCGGCGGCCGCAGAGGAAGCACAGCCGCTCCCGACTTGCCGACCGACCGTTGCGGTCCCGCCACCCGAACCGCCGACGCGGCCAGAGGGACTGGCGGCAGAGCGGACGCCGAACCCGCCAATCGCGGCTACTCCACTGCCGCCACAGAGGCCGGCTGAACTCGTCGGGGCGCCTGGGACACCGGCGACGACGGATGAGCCTTCGCAAGGGCCTGCGCAAACTCCGCCAACGCCACCAGCGCGGCCAGCCGACTTGTCGGCGGAGCGAGCACTTCAGTTGAAGGTCGTGCCGCCGACACCGGCGAAGCTTCCAAGCTGCATTCCGACCGTGGAAGGAACTCCCGTGCCACCGGACCGTCCGGCGGGTCTCTCTCAAGACGCTACGCCGGCACCAACACTTCCGCCGCCCGTATCGCCGGAGGAAGCGCCCCTTCCGCCGGCCCGCCCGCCCGAATTATCCGGGGAGGAAGCGGCCAGGCTGGCCGCGGCAGCGCCCGAGGATGCCGAGTGCCTGCATCGCCTCGACGCGCTGGGCGTGACCTATGCCAAACTCACTCCTACCGTGAACGGCCAATGCAGTCTGCCGCATCCGCTCAGCGTTGGCGCGCTCGGGAATGGCATCGACATCGGAGGCTCTACGGTCATGACCTGCCGCCTCGCTGAGGGAATGATGCGATGGACGGCGCAGGTGCAGCAGATCGCCCAGAAGGAACTCGGTGAGACGCTGAAGGGCATAACCCTGGGCGGCACGTATGTTTGCCGTGGGCAGAACCACGGGCTGGAGGCGCAGCTCAGCGAACATTCCTTCGCCAATGCCGCCGACGTGATGAGCTTCACCTTCGCCAAGCGGGCGCCCATCTCGGTCGGCACCTTGCCTGATGGTTCGAAGGAGGCAGCCTTCCTCTCGGCCGTGCGGAAGACAGCCTGCGACGACTTCACCACTGTGCTCGGGCCCGGCTCGGACGAGCATCACGCCAATCACCTGCATCTCGATCAGCGCGAGCGAAAGGCAGGGTACCGGCTCTGTCAGTAGCCGATGGTGAGCGGAACGGCCTTCGCTCGCAGGTATCTGGCGAACTGAAGGAACGGGGCCCGTCGCCCGAAACTTATCGATCGCGGCGACACAGTCCGCCGATGAGGTTCGACGGCAGTCATGAGCGGATATCGGGTGTGCGCCGGCGTCGTCCTGTTGGGGCTGTCGTGTGTCGCAGGCCCTGCCTGGGCAAAGAAGCCCCAGGCACCCGAGCCCGCGCCACTCACGATCGACGCCGTCAACGGTGCGGCTTTCACCGAGCTGAAGCTCGATAAGTCGTCAGTGGCGAAACCTCGGCGCCAAGGCAGGGACGTCCGCCCAGATCCCTTGCTGATAAAGGTTCAGGTGCTGCTCGACCGCGCCCGGTTCTCGCCTGGCGCGATCGATGGGCGCGACGGCGATAGCCTCAGGGGCGCACTCGCAGATTATGCCGCAGCGCAGGGGCTACCGGCTACTGGCAACCTCGACCGTGTGCTGTTCGACAGGCTGCAGGCGACGAGCGCTGATCCGGTCGTAATGCGCTACGTGATCACCGACGACGACGTCCGGGGTCCTTTCGCCAAGATCCCGGCGAAGCTTGAAGAACAGCGCGATCTTAAGGCGATGGACTACACCAATGTCCGCGAGATGTTGGCCGAGCGCTTCCACATGCAGCGGGATCTGCTCTCCGCGCTCAACCCCGGCAAGCCACTCGATCAGCCTGGTATCGAGATCACCGTTGCGGCCGTGCCACCACTTGAACGTGGCAAGCCGAAGGACTCGCCGGCGGCGCCGAAGGTAGCGCGGATCGAGGTCGACAAGCGGGCGCGCAGGGTCCAGGCCTTTGGTGGGGACGGCGCGCTCCTGCGCAGCTATCCCGCTTCGATCGGCAGCGAGGAAAAGCCTGCGCCGACCGGCAGCCTCAAGGCGACACGGGCCGCCTTTGACCCGTGGTACACCTACAACCCAAAATATGCGTTCAAGGGAGTGAAGACCCGTCGCAGCTTCAAGATTGCTCCGGGTCCGAACAACCCGGTGGGTTTGGTCTGGATTGACCTGTCGATCCCCTCCTACGGCATCCACGGCACCCCGGAGCCCGAGAAGGTCGGTAAGACCGAGTCCCACGGCTGCATCCGGTTGACGAACTGGGACGCCCGCGACCTCGCCAGCCACGTCGAAAAAAACGCGAAGGTCGACTTTTTGGAGAAGTAGGGGTCCTCGCCTCGTTCCCCTCGATGTGATGCGGGCAGGGTAATGTCGAGGCCGAGTTTTCGCCAGAAGCCAGCCCAAGAACGAAGCTACGATCGCTATCGACGCAGCAGCGCGACGGCGCCCAGCATCAGGGCATCTCCCAGGAATGCCAGCGCCGCCGTCGCTCCGGCGCCTTGAAGCATGGGCATAAGGTTCTGGTTCTGAAGGCCAGCGACGATCGGCGTACCGAGTGTCGAAGCACCAGCCAGCGCGCCGACGGCAGTCGTGGCGATCGACAAGACCAGGGCAACGCGCAGGGCATCCAGGATGCCGGCGCCGGCCAGGGGCAGTTCGACCTGGGTAAGGACCTGGCGTGATGTCAGGCCGAGCGCAATGCCGGCCTCCCGCGCCTCGGGCGAGACCGCCTCGATCGCACCCACGGTGCTCCGCAGGGTCGGCATGATGCCGTAGGCGACGAGTGCCAGGAGCGTCGGCGGCCCGCCGAAACCGAGTAACGGCAACGCCAGCGCGACGACCACTACGGGCGGCACGGCTTGAGCGACGGCGGCAGCCGCATCGATGGTTCTGCGCAGCCGCTCGGCACGCCTGCGCGTCGCGACCACCCCGAGGCCGACACCGAGACTGCCGACGAGCGCGAGTCCCAGACTAGCCAGTGCGAGGTGGTGGCTGCCGAGTTCGACGAGCCGCGTCGCGCTCAACGGTCGACGAGCCGGTGCGCCTAGCGACATGGCGATTACACTGGCAACGCCAGGGTGGCTGAGCGCGGCCAGAGCGAGGCCGACGAGGAGTGGGCCGAGGGCCGGATGCAGCCTCATCCGCGTAACCGCCGACGCGCCGCATCTTCAACGACGCTCAAACTGCGCTCGATGAGAAGCGAGAGACCGATGACTGGGAGCGTCCCGAGTAAAATCAGATCTGGCGCGAACTGCGCCATGCCGTCGAAGACGATGCCGCCGAGGCCACCGGCCCCGACCAGCGCCCCCAACGTTACCAGCCCGATCGCCTGAACGCTCGCCACGCGCAGCGCTCCGATCAAAATCGGGGCGCCGAGGGGCAGGTGAATGTCGAGCAGGATCTGGCGACGAGTCAGGCCAATCGCCGTCGCTGCGTCACGGGTCGCGGGATCGGCTGCACGCAGCGCGCCCTCGAGCCCGCGCCAGAACGGGAGCAGCAGGTAACAGGCAATGGCGAGGACGGCCGGCCCCGGCCCGATCGCCGAGAGACCGGTCGCGCGCAAGGCGGGCACTGCAGCGAGCATGCCGGAAACCAGTGCAACAAGGCCGCCGAGCAACGCGACCGCCGGCACGACCTGCAGCCCGTTGATGGCGATGTCGACGGCGTATCGGCCGGACCGCCACGCGTAGAGAAGTGCGCATGTCAAAGCCGCAAGCACGACCGCGGCTGCCGACAGTGCGATATGCTGGACGATAGCGGCCTGCACGCTCGCTGCGCGTGCTCGATATTCCACGGCGAGCGAGAGGCTGTCGTAAACCCCGGCACGATAGAGCAGGACGAACGCGATGAGCAGGCTTGCGATGGCCAGCCATCCAGCGCCGCCGATCCGCGCCCGCCCTGCCGCCCAGGTCATGGCGCAAGTCAGCATCAGAAGGCCGGCCCACCCTCCCGAGGCGAGCCGAGCCCGAGTGGCTGGTGGCTGGCCGGCGGTCAGGTCGGTGGCAGCCTGACCAAGTGCCACGGTCAGCCAAACGAGAGCCGTGGCGAAGGTCGCCAGCGCGATCAAGGCGGCGAAGCGCGAGCGGCTCGCTCCAAGGCCGATTGCACCGAACAGACACAGAGCGGCGATCAGCCATCCCGCTGGTCCGAGCGCCGCCGCCGTCAGCGGCGTACCGACGACGAGGCGATTGGCAGCGAGGCGCAGCATCGGCAAGGCGCCCGCGATGCCTGAGAGCGCACCGGCGACGGCGAGCACGTACCACAGTTGCCAAATATCGAAGCCGACGGTCCGATCGATCGCCTTCGCGACAGCGGTCATGGCGCAGCGCCAGCTCCGGCGAGGTAGTTGCGCGCGACGGCGTCGGCCGTCTCGCCCTCAACGGTGATCCGGGCGTTGAGACGGCGAAGGGTGTCCGCGTCGAGCCGGGCGAAGACCAGATCGAGTGCCTCGCGTATCCCGGGGTGCCGGGTCAGGGTCTCGGCGCGGATCACTGGCGCGACCTCGTAGACGATCTGCGCGGCCTTCGGATCGGTCATCACCGCAAGATCCAGGGCGGCGAGCGCACCGTCGGTACCGTAGACCATGCCCGCATTGACCCCGCTGATTCCCTCGGCGGCTGCTCGTGCGGTCACGGCGGTATCGCCGCCCGGCAGGCTGATGATCCGGTTCCTCGGCATCGTGAATCCGTAGGCGGCCTCGAAGGAGGGCAGCGCGGCTGGGCTTTCAACAAATTCCGTCGAGGCTGCCAGGGTGATGAGGTCTTCTCGCACAGCGCTGGCAAAATCCGCCATCGAGCTGAGGCCTCGCTCACGGGCGAGGTTGCCGCGCACGGCGATCAGCCACGTATTGTTGGCCGATGCCGGCTTCAGCCAGACAAGGCCGCGTTCGGCATCGAGCGCTCGGATCCGCTCGTAGCCGCCCTCCCCTGTCTTCCAGACCGCATCGGTGTCCGTACCGGAGAAGAACGCGCCGTTGCCGGTATATTCCGGATAGATGTCGACCTCGCCCGCGAGCAGGGCTGAACGCACGATCAATGTCGGGCCGAGACCGAGCTTGCGTTCGACCGTAAGTCCGAGACCCTCGAGGATCAGGGCGATGAGGCTTCCAGTCAGCGCGCCTTCCGTGTCGCTCTTCGAAGCCACGACGATCGGGCGCGAGCCTCGAGCGAATGACGGGTTGGCACCCGACAGCAAGCTGGCGCAAAGCGCCGTCAGTATCCCGCGCCGTGAGAGGGCTTTTCTCGGTGGGGGGTCTGTTTGCGCTTCAGAAGGTTGCCCGTTTGCAACGAATGTATTGGCGCGTAACATCACCGCTGGCCTCAGTCCCGCCGCGCCCTGTCGAGAGCTTGACACGCCCGACATAACGGGCGACGCCTCAAAGCGTTTCGGGTTCGACCCGGCACGCCTTGCACGACAATCCGATACAAGACCGCCTCCATCGCGGCACCGTTCCGCCAGCGGAACGAATCGAAGGGGACACCATTCGGCGTGAGCGCGGAACCCAACGAGGACATCCTCAAAGGCGCACGGGTGCTAGTTGTCGAGGACGAGGCCGCCATCTCGATGCTGCTCGAGGACATGCTGCTCGATTTCGGCTGCGAGATCGTGGGGCCTGCCGCGCGCCTCGCGACTGCGCTCGACATGGCCCAGCGCGAGACCTTCGCCGTGGCGATCCTCGACGTAAACGTCGCCGGCGAGCCGATCTATCCGGTGGCCGAGGCTATCGTCGAGCGCGACCTCCCGCTGGTCTTCTCCACCGGGTATGGCGGCGCCGGCATCCGCGAGCCATTCCGGGATCGCCCCGTGGTCCAGAAGCCCTTCAGCCAAGCCGATCTCAAGCGGACTCTGATCTCGGCGATCAAGGCCGCAGGCGTCTAGGGGCTCATTCGATCGCGAATGCGTCGACGAGGTGCACCGGCCAAGCCCGGCGCCCTACGAAAACGGCGTCCGCCCGCAGGGTCGCATCCGGTGGCGGGGGATGGCGCGCCAGCCAGACCCGCACCGCTCGCGAAAAGCGCCTACGCTTGTGTGCATCGATGGCGATCTGCGCATCTGCAAGCGCTGCGCGCGCTTTGACCTCGACGAAGACGGTGGTGCGTCCACGGCGCATGATGAGATCAATCTCGCCACCGGCGGCAGCGAAACGTGTCGCCAGCGGGCGATAGCCCTTCAGCATCAGCGCGAGCAGGGCCATGGCCTCGCCGTGGAGGCCGCGCCGGTAGGTCGCGCGGCGGCGCTTTTCAGGCGCGATCATCGTTGCGGCGGGCGAGCACCAGGGCGCGGGCGTAGACAATACGCTTCTTCTGCCCGGTCTCGTCGGCGACGAGAGCCGCAGCGTCCTTGATCGAGTGGCGGGCGAGCGCCGCCTCAATCCGCGCGTCGAGATCGGTGTCAACTTCCTCCACCTGCTCTTCCACGGCCGTGCCGATCACCACCACGACCTCCCCCTTGGGCGAGCCCTCCTCCGCGAAGGTCTCGGCGAGAGAGGCGAGCCTGCCGCGACGGATGGTCTCGAAGAGCTTGGTGAGTTCGCGCGCCACCGCGGCAGGACGGTTGCCGCCCAGGACGGCAGAGGCATCAGCCAGCATTTCCGGCAGTCGGTGGGGGGACTCGAACAGGACCAGCGTGCCCGGTATGCCGGCGAGCGCCTCAAGGCGGTTCCGGCGGGCGCCGGACTTCTGCGGAAGGAAGCCCTCGAAAAAGAAGCGGTCCGTCGGGAGGCCCGCCGCGACGATCGCGGTCATCACTGCCGACGGACCGGGAATCGGCGAGATCGGGATGCCAGCCTCGATGGTGGCCTGAACAAGCTTGTAGCCGGGGTCAGAGACCAGTGGGGTTCCGGCATCCGAGACCAGGGCCAGGGCCTCCCCACTCTGCATGCGCAGGATCATCCGCTCGCGCACCGCCTCGTTCGAATGTTCGTGATAGGCCACGAGCGGCGTTGTGATCCCGTAATGCATCATCAGCGTGCGGGTGACGCGGGTATCCTCGGCGAGCACTGCGTCCGCGGCGGCAAGCGTCTGAAGGGCGCGAAAGGTGACGTCGCGCAGATTCCCGATCGGCGTCGCAACGATGTAGAGGCCCGCTGGCAGAGGCTCTGCTTCTGCCGCGAGGCCGAAGGCCGTGAAGGTCGCGGCAGGTTTGGCGGGGCCGGGCTTTGGCTCACGCTTGTCGATTCGCTGTGTCATGAGAACGACAATGCCATGCTCACGCAGTGTTGCGGACCGTCTCCGACGCCCTGCCCGCATTTACTTTTAGCCGGGCCACCGACATCGTGCGGTCATTCAAGGCTTGGGGAGGCCACTGGATGAGCTGTGACCGCCCGAGGATCGGACGCGCGCATGGCGTTGTGGCCGGCCTCCTCTCCTGGACCCTCGCCGCCTGCGTCGGCGGACCGGATTCGCCCCGTACGCGCTCAGAAGCAGTCGCGCCTCGGGCCGAAACGTCTGCGGCAGAGCCCGCCAAGCAGAGCGCGGGGCAAATCGGCTCGGGCAGCGTCAAAGTCGCGCTCATCGTGCCGCTGACAGGACAGGGAGCGAGCGTCGGCGCCGCACTGCGGAATGCCGCTGAACTCGCCTACGACGACTTCCAAAAGCCTGATCTCAGTATCATCGTGAAGGACGACCACGGCACTCCGGATGGCGCTCGCGAGGCTGCGCAATCGGCGCTAGCGGATGGGGCTGAGGCCGTGCTCGGCCCGCTCTTCGCGGCCAACGTCGCCGCCGTCGGCGCGCCGGTGCGCAACGCGGGCAAGCCGGTGATCGCCTTTTCCACGGATGCGGCCGTGGCGGCGCGAGGCGTCTACCTGATCAGTTTCCTGCCGCAGTCCGAGGTCGACCGCGTGGTTGACGAGGTCGCGGCGGGAGGGCGCCGCTCCTTCGCCGCGCTGATCCCCGAGACCAGCTACGGCAATGCCGTCGAGGCCCAGTTCCGCGAGGCGGTGGCACGCAAGGGCGGCCGTGTCGTCGGGCTGGAGCGTTACGCGCCGGCCGATCCCAGCGCAGCCGTCGAGCGGTTGAGAGGCGTGATCGCGGGGCCGAACGCGCAGGCCGACGCGCTGTTTTTGCCGGGCTCGGCCGACGGCCTCCTCACCATGGCCGCTGCGCTCACCAAAGCGGGATTTTCGCCCTCGCGCGTGCGTCCGGTTGGGACCGCCTTGTGGAACGACCCGAAGATCCTGACGCTGCCCGCCTTCCAAGGAGGAACGTTTGCGGCACCGGAATCCGCCGGCTTTGCCTCGTTCTCCCAACGCTATCAGGCCAAGTACGGGTCTGTACCGCCGCGTGTGGCCTCGCTCGGCTACGATGCTGTCTCGCTCACCGCGGCCCTCAGCCGGCAATACGGAACCCAGCGCTTCACCGATGCGACGCTCACGACGCCATCGGGCTTCACCGGCATAGACGGGACCTTCCGATTCCGGCCCGAGGGCGCGAGCGACCGGGCTTTGGCGGTATATGAGATTCGAAGTGGCGCTGCGGCGGTGGTGAGCCCGGCACCGCGCGCGCTCGGCCCCTCGGGGATCTGACGCCGCTCCGGCATCAGGCCCGCATCAACAGCCTCTCGTACTCAGCCTCGGAGACTCCATAGGCGTCACCGACGAGGTCGAGAAGCTTTTCGCGATTGAGCACGGTGATACGGCCGCGCCGCGCCCGGATCATGCCCTCGCCCTCCAGAAGTTGCGTGGCCATCGTCACGCTCGGTCGACGCACGCCCAGCATCAGCGAGAGAAATTTGTGGGTCAGCGGAAGCTCGTCGCGGCAGAGACGGTCCTGCGTCATCAGGATCCAGCGGGCCAGCCGCGCCTCGATGTTGAGATCCGCGTTGGCATACACGGTCTGACCAACCTGGACGATGAGGCTCTGAGCGAAGCGGCCAAGGACACCGCGAAGCGAAGCACTCTTGTGCATCGCCATGTGGAGGTCCGCGGCGGCTATGCGGAGCGCGCAGCCCTCAGCCTGGACCAGTCCGATGTGCGGGGACTGGTCCGCGCCGAGGACGAGAGGCAAGCCGACAAGCCCCTCGTAGCCGACGATGCCGATTTCGACCCGACCGCCCTCTGTGTTGCTGACATCGGCCACGATCGAGATCAGCCCCTCCTCGATGAAATAGGCGTGCCGGATAGGTGTATGGGCCGCCAGCAGGATCTCGTTCAGCGAGAGCGAGACCCGCTCGAAAGCAGGCGCGAGCAGAGCGAAATCCTCCGGATCCAGGATGCTCAGGAGGCGATTGCGGCTGCTGGAGCGCCCGGGCTCATCGAGGCTTTCACTGCCGCCGAAGCGAAGTATCTGCGTTTCGGTCATTCCGAACTCCATGCGCTGGCGGCGATGTCCATCAGGCGCGAGAAAAAGTTCGGCACTCTCGACAGTTCATGTTCGCCGAGCCTGCTCCGATTGGTGTCGTCAGTCGAAGCGGCACAGGCGCGTGCCGATGCAGAGTTCCGATCACTCAGGAGTGAGGTTGGGCCGGAAACGCATGAAGGCAACGGCTCAGTCCGCCCAACCGCTGCGCAGCGAGAGGGTCGCGTTGAAGAGTACCTTCCTGTCGCCGTCCCTCAGAGTGCCCGTGAAGTCCCTGACATGACCGTCTGGGAGCTCGTCCTTCGCGAGCATTGCCAGGGCCGCAACCAGCTCCTGACGCGCCTCCTCGGCGCTCGGATGCTCGGACCCTTCGTTGTCTTCGAAGCTTCGCACCCCGTCATCGAGCTCAAAGAAAAAAAGCGGCATCGTTTCCTCGAGTCAGTCTGACCTCCAACTCGCTGATGTCAAAAGAGTTTCTGTCTACAGTTTCACACTTGGCCGGATAGCTCCGCCACGAGTGCGTTGAGCACCGGCGCGCCACGCGCCGTCGCCGCGATGTTTCCGGTCCCGGTGATAGTGACGAGGCCGTCGGCGATCAGCGTCTCGAGCCGGTCGCCATCGAGGGCCCGACCCTTCAGCGCGGTGTAGCGCGCTGGATGGATGCCCTCCGCGAGGCGCAGGCCCATCATCAGAAATTCATCGCCCTCGGCATCGGCCGACAGCGCTTCGGTCTCGACAATGCCGTTGCCGTCGCGCTCGACGCGGGCAAGCCACCCCTCGGGCGATTTCTCCGTCACGGTGCCGATGCGGCCCTCCGGCTGGACGAGACGACCATGGGCCCCCGGCCCGATCCCGGCATATTCGCCGTAGCGCCAATAGAGCAGGTTATGCCGCGATTGCGCCCCCCGCCGCGCATGATTTGAGATCTCGTACGCGGGCAAGCCTGCCTTGTCGCAGGCCTCCTGGGTGACGTCGTAAAGGATGCGGGCATCCTCGTCGTCCGGAGGCGCCAGACGGCCAGCCTGGGCGAGGCCGAAGAATGGCGTGCCCGGCTCGATGGTGAGCTGGTAGAGCGAGAGATGCTCGGCGGCATGTGCGATGGCCTCCTCCAGCTCGGCGCGCCATGCTTCCGGGGTTTGGCGAGGCCGTGCGTAGATCAGGTCGAATGAGAACCGCTCGAAATGCGTTGCGGCCATGCGCACCGCCGATAGCGCCTCGTCCACACTGTGCAGGCGGCCGAGAGCCTTGAGGTCTGCGTCGTTCAAGGCCTGCACGCCAAGCGAGACGCGGTTGACTCCTGCCGCGCGGTAGCCGCGGAAGCGTTCCGCCTCCACGCTGGTGGGATTGGCCTCCAACGTCACCTCGACGTCGGGTGCGATGCTCCAGGCTCCGGCCACAGCATCGAGGAGGCCGGCAACCGTCTCGGGCTTCATCAAGGACGGCGTGCCACCACCGAGGAAGATGCTCGACACGGTCCGGCCGGGCGTGCGCGCAGCGGTTTGGGCGATCTCGCTTCGGAAGGCCGCGAGGAAGCGCGCCTCGTCGACGCCGGCATGGCGGACATGGCTGTTGAAGTCGCAATAGGGGCACTTCGAGGCGCAGAACGGCCAATGCAGGTAGATGCCGAAGCCCGCATCGCGGGTCGGGTGGTCTGGTGCCTGCGAGTCGATAGTCATCCCGGTCTGCGCAGGCAGGCTGCGGCGAGCAGCACGAAGGCCCGCGCGCGATGCGAGAGCGCCGCACCGTTCTGCCAATCGACGCCGTGTTTCTCTTCCGAGGACATCTCGCCGAAGGTACGCTCGTGGCCATCCGGCTTGAACATCGGATCGTAGCCGAAGCCGAGCGTACCTCGAGGTTCGACGAGGTCACCGTGGACGCGGCCTTCGAACAGCTCGGTATGGCCGTCGGGCCAAGCGAGGACGAGGGCAGAGACGAAATGCGCGCGGGTCGAGGGCGTGCCGCGCCGTGAGACCTCATCGGCGATCCGGGCCATCGCACCCGAAAAATCCTTGTTCGGACCGGCCCAGCGTGCCGAAAAAATGCCTGGCGCGCCGTCGAGCGCTTCGACGCAAAGGCCGGAATCGTCGGCGAAGGCCGGCAGACCCGAGGCCTGCGCCGCCGCATGAGCCTTGATGGCCGCATTCTCGGCGAACATGGTGCCGGGCTCGTCGGGCTCGGGAAGGTTCAGCTCGCCGGCAGAGACCGCCTCGATGCCGAAGGGCGCCAGGAGTTCGCGCATCTCCACCAGCTTGCCGGCATTGTGGGTCGCGATGACGACCCGGCCCGTGAGGACGCGCGGCGTATTCATGCGATGGTCTGCTTCTGGAGCTCGACCAGTTCGGCGATGCCACCGCGGGCGAGCCGCAGCAGTTCCAGGAACTGGTCTTCGGAGAAGGGCTCGGCCTCGGCCGTGCCCTGCACTTCGACGATGCCGCCCTTGCCGGTCATCACGAAGTTGGCGTCGGTGTCGGCGGCCGAATCCTCGACATATTCGAGGTCGAGCACGGGTGTGCCCTTGTAGATGCCGCACGAAACAGCGGCGACATGGTCGCGCAGCGGATCGACCGAGATGATCGAGCGCTGGCGCATCCAGGAGAAGCAATCGTGCAGGGCGACCCAGGCGCCGGTGATGGCGGCCGTGCGGGTGCCGCCATCGGCCTGGAGCACGTCGCAGTCGATCGAAATCTGCTTCTCGCCGATCGCCGGCAGGTTGGTGACGGCGCGCAAGGAGCGGCCGATCAGGCGCTGGATCTCCTGAGTGCGGCCGGAGGGCTTGCCCGAATTCACCTCGCGCCGCGTGCGCTCATGCGTGGCGCGAGGGAGCATGGAATATTCGGCAGTGACCCAGCCCTTTCCCGAACCGCGCAGCCAGGGTGGGCCGCGCTCTTCGAGGGAGGCCGTGCAGAGCACCTTGGTCTCGCCGAAGGTGACGAGGCAGGAGCCCTCCGCGTAGCGGGCGACTGCCCGCTCGAGCGTGACCTTGCGCATCGCGTCCGGAGCGCGCTTCGAAGGCCGCATCCCGTTCTCCCGTCATTGTGATGAAGGCCGGGCTCATAGGACGAGCCGCCGCGAGCGGCAAGCGGATCGGGTCGCCGAAGCTGCCCGTTTCAGCCGGATTCGCCTGCTGCGCTTCGGGATGATCGTGAGCGCGCCGAACATGATCCGGGTGTGAATCCGCGAGATGATGCGCGCCTCAAGCACTTGCGACAGCGCCGGAACAAAAGCAGAACAAATCCGTTGGCGTTTTCGATGAGCATAACGCGGCGTGGCGGTTGCCGACGGGCTCCGCACGCCCCATGAAAGCCCGGTCGGGCGTGACGTCGGCCCTGTGAGAGTGATCGGAAGGAGAGAGCGATGGCGGGCAGCGTGAACAAGGTCATCCTGGTCGGCAATCTCGGGCGAGACCCGGAGACGCGCCGGCTCGCCTCGGGCGACCCGGTGGTGAACCTGCGCATCGCGACGTCGGAATCGTGGAAGGACAAGATGTCCGGCGAGCGCAAGGAAAAGACCGAGTGGCACTCGGTCGTGATCTACAACGAGAACCTGGCGCGCGTGGCCGAGCAGTACCTGCGCAAGGGCTCGAAGGTGTACATCGAGGGCCAGCTCCAGACCCGGAAATGGGCCGACCAGTCGGGTGTCGAGAAGTACACGACCGAGGTCGTGCTGCAGCGCTTCCGCGGTGAGATGACGATTCTCGACGGCCGCGGCGGCGGCGGTGGCGACTTCGCGGGCGAAGACGAGGGCGGCGGCCAGATCAGCCGTGGCGGTGACCGAGGCGGTGACCGGGGCGGCAGCCGCGGTGGCGATTACGGCGGTGGCGGCGGCGATTACGGTGGCGGCCGTTCCTCCGGCGGCGACCGTCGTCCGTCTGGCGGCGGCGGTGGTGGCGGCAAGCCGAACTACGACCTCGACGACGACATCCCGTTCTAGGGTTTGGAACGAAAAAGCGGCCAGCCTGTAAAGTCGTGAGGCCGGCAGAGGGTGGAGGCGAACAGGTGGGGCGGAGGGTAGTTCTTCTGCAACACCTGCCTTCACCGGTAACTGATCGCATCGGCCTGAACATCAAACCTTAACCACGTGCGGAATACACAATTCCATCGTGTCGGTGATCAGGCCTCGTCAATCGAGGAGCATGTCGCGTTCCAGGTCGCGGCTTGCCTAAACAAACCCGGCACCCTGAGGAGCGCCGGGTTTCGATGTCACGTTTCAGGTTCACCATCAGCCGGCGCTTCGTCGGTGTCGCCATTCTGGCCGGTCTGCTGTCCGCTGCCTGCCTCGGTCTTGCGATGGCCGAGTTCCGAGCCTCGATGATCGCGCAGAAGCGCGAGCAGGTCCGCACTCTCATCGAGACCGCGCTCTCGACGGTTCGCCCGCTCGTGGAGCGCGCGAAGTCCGGGGCGATGAGCGAGGCCGATGCCCAGCACATGGTCAAGGACCTGCTCAACCACACGCGCTTCGAAGGTTCGAACTATATTTTCGTGTACGACTACAGCGGCAATACGCTGGTGCACATCCGCAGCGACTATCTCGGCCGCAACCGCTTCGACAGCAAGGACCCTTCGACAGGGCTCTACATTACCCGCAGGATCATCGAAGCCGCGAAATCCGGCAATCCCTACCTCGAATACTCGAACCCGAAGCCGGGTAGCGATGCTCTGAAACCGAAGATCAGCTACGTTGCCGCCCTTCCCGAATGGAATTGGGCTGTCGGAACCGGCATCTATGTCGACGATATCGATGCCGACATGTCCCAGGCCATCTGGTCGGTCTTGAAGCTCGTCCTGCCGATCGCCCTCGTCTGTCTCGGCGTGGTGGTCTACCTCGCCCGCTCGGTATCGCGTCCGCTCAAGGCGCTGACCGGCTCGATGAACCGCCTCGCCTCGGGCGACCTCGACACGGCGATCGCCGGCAGCGGCCGCAACGACGAGATCGGCGAGATCGCCGGAGCGGTCGCGACGTTCCGCGAGAGCCTGAAGGCGCGAGCCGCGGAGCAGATTGCCCAGGACGCACTGACGCACGAAGAGGGTCAGGCTGCCCGCCGCACGGCCATGGCGAAGATCGCCGAGAGCTTCGAAGCCCGCATCGGCCGGTTGGCCGGCAGCCTGTCTCAGTCGGCCGCTCAGATGGAGACCACGGCGCGTTCCATGTCGGCGGTGGCCGAGCAGACCAGCGCGCGGGCGATCGACGTCGCGGGCTCCGCCGAGCAGACCTCTAGCAACGTCCAGGCCGTCGCCGCGGCCACCGAAGAGCTGACCGCCACGGCGCAGGAGATCGGCAACCGCATTGAGGATTCGTCGCTCATGGCCGGACGCGCGGTGGAGGAGTCCCGCCGCAGCGACACCTCCGTGCAGATGCTCGCTGCCGGTGCCCAGAAGATCGGCGACGTGGTTGCGATGATCTCGGCCATCGCCGGCCAGACCAACCTGCTGGCCCTGAACGCCACCATCGAGGCGGCCCGCGCAGGCGAGGCCGGCCGCGGCTTCGCCGTGGTGGCCTCCGAGGTCAAGGAGTTGGCCGGGCAGACGGCGCGGGCCACGGACGAGATCACGGCTCAGATCGCCCAGATCCAGGAGGCGACCCGCGAAGCTGTCGAAGTGATCCAGGGGATCGGTGGCATGCTCGGCGAGATGCATCATTCCTCGACCTCGATCGCCGCCGCGGTCGAGGAGCAGCAGGCTGCGATGCAGGAGATCGCCCGCAACATCGCTCAGGCCGCGAGCGGCACCAACGTCGTCACCGGCTCCATCGCCCACGTCCAACAGGACGCACGGGGCACTGGTGAGGCTGCCACGAACGTGCTCGCCACGGCGGCCGAGCTGTCGCGCGGCGCCGGCGACCTGCGCCGCGAGGTCGAACGCTTCCTGGCCGAGATGCGCGCTGCTTAAACAGCATCGGCTCGTTCGGTTTTAAGGGCCGGCCACGCTGTGAATGCGTGGCCGGCTCTTCACGTTTTCGGGGACTCCGGGGGCGCCCCGATCGATCCGAGCTAAGATGCTGATTCGGCTTGGAAAGATTTCTCTCGCGCGACGCGCCCGCGCGCTGGCGGAGGCGGGACAAGTCGGGTAAACGGACCGCAACCCCGGTCGAGACGACCCGAGAGAGTTTTTCCTTGGCAGACAACGACAAGCCCGGCGCTGGCGAGCCCCCGACGCCGCCCGCGACCGATATCAAGCCGGTCTCCATCACAGACGAGATGCGCCGATCCTACCTCGATTACGCGATGAGCGTGATCGTGAGCCGGGCGCTGCCGGATGCGCGCGACGGCCTGAAGCCGGTGCACCGCCGCATCCTCTACTCGGCCTACGAGAGCGGCTTCCTGCCCGAACGGCGCTACGTGAAGTCGGCCCGCATCGTCGGCGACGTGATTGGTCAGTACCACCCGCACGGCGACCAATCGATCTACGACGCCTTGGTCCGCATGGCGCAGGACTTCTCGATGCGGCTGATGCTCATCGATGGGCAGGGCAATTTCGGCTCGGTGGACGGCGATCCGCCGGCAGCCATGCGCTACACCGAGTCGCGCCTCGCCAAGCCGGCGACCTCGCTGCTCGCCGACATCGACAAGAACACCGTCGATTTCCAGCCGAACTACGACGACACCCGCGAAGAGCCCTCCGTCCTCCCGGCGCGGTTCCCGAACCTGCTCGTCAACGGTGCAGGCGGCATCGCGGTCGGCATGGCGACGAACATCCCGCCGCACAATCTCGGCGAGCTGATCGATGCCTGCATCGCCCTGATGGACGATCCGGAGATGACGATCGAGGCGCTGACCGAGATCGTACCCGGACCCGACTTCCCCACCGGGGGTTCGATCCTCGGCCGCGCCGGCGTGCGCCAAGCCTATGCCACGGGCCGCGGCTCGATCATCATGCGGGCCAAGTCCGAGGTCGAGGAGCTGCGCAAGGAGCGCGAGGCTCTGATCTTCACCGAGATCCCGTACCAGGTGAACAAGGCGACGCTGATCGAGAAGATCGCCGAGCTGGTGAAGGACAAGCGGATCGAGGGCATCTCGGATCTGCGCGACGAATCCGACCGCGACGGCATGCGCATCGTCGTCGAGATCAAGCGCGACGCGATGGCGGAGGTGGTGCTGAACCAGCTCTACCGCTTCACGCCACTGCAGAGCTCGTTCGGCGCCAACATGGTCGCGCTGAACGGCGGCCGCCCCGAGCTGATGAACCTGAAGGACCTGCTGACGGCCTTCGTGGACTTTCGCGAGGAGGTCGTCTCACGCCGCACCAAGTTCCTGCTCGGCAAGGCCCGCGAGCGCGCCCACGTCTTGTGCGGCCTCGCCATCGCGGTCGCCAATATCGACGAAGTGATCCGGCTGATCCGGACCTCGCCAGATCCGAACACGGCACGCGAGGCCCTGATGGGCCGCGACTGGCCGGCCTTCGACATCGCGCCGCTGATCGCCCTGGTGGACGATCCGCGCCACCGCGTCGCCGATGACGGCAGCTACCGGCTCTCCGAGGTTCAGGCCCGCGCCATCCTCGATCTGCGTCTGCAGCGCCTTACCGCTCTCGGCCGCGACGAGATCGGCGACGAGTTGAAGAAGCTCGCCGAAGAGATCGCCGATTATCTCGACATCCTGCGCTCGCGCGCCCGCATCCAGGCCATCGTCAAGACCGAGCTGGCCGAAGTCCGCGAGGCCTTCGCGACCCCGCGCAAGACCATCATCCTCGACTACGATTCGAACGTCGACGACGAGGACCTGATCCAGCGCGAGGACATGGTCGTCACCGTGTCCCATGCCGGCTACGTCAAGCGCGTGCCGCTGGCGACCTACCGGGCGCAGAGACGCGGCGGCAAGGGCCGCTCCGGCATGTCCACCCGCGACGAGGATTTCGTCACGCGGCTGTTCATCGCCAGCACCCATACGCCGGTGCTGTTCTTCTCCGACCAGGGCCAAGCCTACAAGGAGAAGGTCTGGCGCCTGCCGATCGCAGCGCCGAACGCCAAGGGCAAGGCGCTGGTCAACATCCTGCAGCTCCAGAGCCAGGGCGAGCGCATCACGACGATCATGCCGCTGCCAGAGGATGAGACCACCTGGAACGACTACGACGTGATGTTCGCCACCGCCTCGGGCAACGTCCGCCGCAACAAGCTCTCCGACTTCACCGTGGTGAACCGGAACGGCAAGATCGCCATGAAGCTCGATGAGGGCGACCACATCGTCCATGTCGAGATCTGCAAGCCCGAGCAGAACGTGCTGCTGACGACGGCCAAGGGCCAGTGCATCCGCTTCCCCGTCGAGGACGTCCGCGTCTTCAAGGGCCGCGACTCGACCGGCGTGCGCGGCGTCAACCTCGCGGCGGGCGACGTGGTGATCTCGATGGCGATCCTCAACGCCTTCGAAGCGACTCCAGAAGAGCGTGCGGGCTATCTCAAGATGCGCCGTGCGGTCATCGGCGACAGCGCCGAGGATGCAGCCGAGGCCTCAGAGGCCGCCGACGAGGCCGTGGCGGATGCCGCGATTTCGCTGGAGCGCTACGAGCAGATGGGCGCTGCCGAACAATTCGTGCTGACGCTCTCCGAGCGGGGCTTCGGCAAGCGCTCGTCCTCCTACGAGTACCGGACCTCCGGTCGCGGCGGTAAGGGCATCACCGCCATGCGAGTGAACACCCGCAATGGCGATCTCGTCGCATCCTTCCCCGTGGAGGCCTCCGACCAGATCATGCTCGTCACCAATGCCGGCCAGCTCATCCGCGTGCCGGTAGACGACATCCGCATCGTCGGACGCGCCTCCCAGGGCGTGACGGTGTTCAACACCGACAAGGCCGAGCGCGTCGTCTCCGTCGAGCATATCGAGGGCGAGGAAGGCGGCGAGGTCGAGGTCGAGGACGAGGGCAACGGCGAAGCCGAGTGATGTCCGGCATTCCGGGCGCGCTCTGCGCCCGGACGTTCGGTAGCGACTGATGGCGATCGATCGAGCGATCGTCCCGCTCACGAGACGAGGGGCTCCGATCGGAGCCCCTTTTCGTTTCTGCGGCGAGCTGCCTCGCAGTTCCGTTCGCACGCGAAATGCTCTAACCCGCTGCGCAATGGTCCGCACTGCCCTCTATGCCGGCTCGTTCGATCCGGTCACCAACGGCCACCTCGACGTCGTGCGGCAGGCGAGTCGCCTGTCGCAGCGGCTAGTCCTCGCCATTGGCGTGCATCCGGGCAAGGCGCCGCTCTTCTCGGCGGAGGAGCGCGCGGAGCTTCTGAAAGTAACCTGCGCACCGCTCGCGAAGGCCGAGGGCGCCGAGGTCGAGATCGTCACCTTCGACGACCTCGCCGTTTCCGTCGCCCGCCGCCACAACGCCATCATGTTCATCCGCGGGCTGCGCGACGGCACCGATCTTGATTACGAGATGCAACTCGCCGGCATGAACGCAGCGATGGCGCCCGAGGTGCAGACAGTGTTTTTACCGGCCTCCACCGGCGTGCGCCCGATCACGGCGACGCTCGTTCGGCAGATCGCCGCGATGGGGGGAGACGTCTCGCCCTTCGTTCCCAAGATCGTGGCCGAGCGACTGAAGGCCCGCTTCGCCAAACCTTAGACGACCACGGAGACCACCTGATCATGAACCGCCGGCTCGCCATCCTGACGCTCGCCCTCACCGCGGCGCTCGGGTTCTCCGCCCCCGCATCCGCGGCGGATTCCAACACCGTCTATCTCGAGACCAAAGACGGCCGCGTCACCATCGAGCTGCGTCCCGAGATCGCGCCGAAGCACGTCAAGCAGATCAAGACGCTGGTCGGGAAAGGATTCTACGACGGCCTGAAGTTCCACCGCGTCATGGACGGCTTCATGGCCCAGACCGGCGACCCGAAGGGCAACGGCACCGGCGGCTCGAGCCTGCCGAACATCCCGGCCGAGTTCTCCTCCGCTCCCTTCAAGCGCGGCACGGTCGGCATGGCCCGCTCGGGTGATCCGAACTCGGCCAACTCGCAGTTCTTCATCTGCCTCGGTGACGCGCCATTCCTCAACGGCCAGTACACCGTGGTCGGCGTCGTCACGAGCGGCATGGACGTCGTCGACAAGATCAAGAAGGCCGAGCCCGGCGCCCAGGGCGGCGCGGTGACGAACCCCGACAAGATCGTCACGATGAAGCTCGCGAACTGAGACGTGCAATGCGCCGGCTCGCTGCCCTTGCCGTGATGGCAGTGGCGCTGCCGGCGCCGGCCTTTGCCTACGAGCGGTGGACCCAGCCACCGCTCAGCCTGCCTCAGGGGCTTCGGCACACGGTTCAGGTCCCGATCGATCCCAAGACGAGGGATGGCAAACCGGCCAACACCCTGCGCGAGCTTTTCCCGGCTCTTTCGGCATGCTGGACAGCTCCGGAAGGCCTCGCCAAGTTCGAGCGGACGGAGATCACCGTGCGCTTCAGCCTGCGCCGGGACGGCTCGCTGATCGGCACACCGCAGATCACGTTTTCAAAGACGCCCGCCGACGAGCGCGGCAAGGCCTTGCTGATCGAGGCGAGCCTCTCCGCGATCCGCCATTGCACGCCGGTCCGGGTGACCCCTGCCCTCGGCGGCGCCATTGCCGGTCGGCCGCTTTCCCTGCGCTTCATCTACGAAGGGCCGAAGGGCCAAGGTGTCTGAACGGCCGAGCTTGGAGGCTGGCGAGCGACCAGCTTGCGATCCTTGGCGGAAGGTCTCTCGACCTGGACCTCGTGCCTCTGGTACGGGGAATTGCTCGCCCAACAGATACAGACGGCGCGTAGGTCTGGGGGCCTTGACGCGGCTGGCTTCGCCAAGACCGCATCTTCGAACGCCGCCCACCCAGAATCCGGATCGCTACGATCCAGGGCAGGTTGCCCGATCACTCGGTCGCGCTTGCGCGATCGGTCAGAAACCGAAGAACTCGAGGAGTATCGAGAATGGCAGAGGCCAACGAGACCATCGTCCTGGAGACCACCAAGGGACGCGTCGTGATCGCGCTGCGTCCCGACGTCGCTCCGAACCACGTCGAGCGCATCAAGACGCTGGCTGGCCAGGGCTTCTACGACGGCGTGCCGTTCCACCGCGTGATCGATGGCTTCATGGCCCAGACCGGCGATCCGACCGGCACTGGCTCGGGCGGCTCGGACCTCCCCGACCTCAACGCCGAGTTCAACGCCGAGCCGCATGTGCGCGGCACCTGCTCGATGGCGCGGACCAACTTCCCGCACTCGGCGAACTCGCAGTTCTTCATCTGCTTCGACAATGCCCGCTTCCTCGACAAGCAATACACCGTCTGGGGCAAGGTGATCGAAGGCATGGACGTCGTCGACACCATCAACAAGGGCGAGCCGCCGCGCTCCCCGGACAAGATCGTCAAGGCGAGCGTCGGCACTCCCTGATCGCGTCTCGGACCTTGGCCGTGGCGATCCAGCGTCGCCGCGGCCGATCCGGCGTCCCCAGCGAGCATCCCGATGATCCCCTGGGAGCACCTCGATACCGGTCCCATCCCCGGTGAGGACACCCCGCTTCGGCTGATGCGGCGGGGCGAGGAATATTCGATCTTCATTGGCCCGACCGAGCTGATGGGCACCCGCGTCAGCGCCTCCGAGACGGCGCTCGCCGCGCTGGTCTGCGCCCGGCTCGGGGATCGGCGGCGCGCCCGGATCCTGATCGGCGGCCTCGGCATGGGCTTCACCCTGCGCGCCGCCCTCGATGCGCTCGGGCCGGATGCCGCCATCGTCGTCGCCGAACTCGTCCCGGCCGTCGCCGAATGGGCGCGCGGTCCGCTGGCTCGGATCTTTGCGGGCAGCCTCGACGATCCGCGCGTGGATCTCCGGGTCGACGATGTCGGAGCCCAGATCCGCCTGGTGCCCGGCCAGTACGACGCGATCCTGCTCGACGTGGACAATGGCCCCGAGGGCCTGATGCGGGCGGAGAACGACCGCCTCTACGGCCTGGAAGGCCTTGCCCAGGCCCGCGCGGCGCTTCGCCCCGGCGGCATTCTCGGGATCTGGTCACAGGGGCCGAATGCAGCCTTCACCACCCGTCTCAAGCGTTCAGGCTTTGCCGTCGAGGAAGAGCGGGTGCGGGCGCATGGAAGAGGCGGTCGCAGACACGTCCTGTGGCTCGCGACCCGCCCCATGGGAGGAGCCAGGCCGACACCAGGAATCTCCCGGGGCCGAGGAGCCGCGGACCGAGGCCGCCGCGGCTGACGCGCCTCCCAATTGTGTTTCGGACCCGCCGTGGACCCAGTCCAACCGGACAGGTCGAAACGTTCATCGAACGCCCGGCATCGACAACACGCTTGTCGATCCCAGCTGCCGCATCACGGCGCCAGCCTCTGCTTCGTCGAGTCCTCGATCAAACCACCGTCGAGATACTTCCCGGCGGCTGCGTCAGCAGCATCGCAAGCAGACTGAGCCCATAACGCAGCGTCTCGCGGTCGGGGGCTGCGCCGAGGGAGACACGGATCGCCTCCGGCGCCGGGCCGACGGCGAAGGCGTCGCTCGCGATGACACTGACACCGAGCTGGCGCGCATGCGCTCCCAGTCCGGCCCGCTGCCATGCCTCCGGCAATGTCAGCCAGAGGTGGTGCCCGCTGGATTGGCTCTGGACGGACAGCCCTGCGAACGCTTCCCTGGCGATCGCCTGCCGGAGCCCGTTCTCCGTGCGGATAGCAGAAACGATCTCGTCGAGCTCACCCTGGGCCAACCAGTGCGAGGCAAGCGCAGCCGCAAGTGGCGGCGCCATCATGCTGATGGTGCGCAGTTCGGCCGACAGGCGAACCGCCTCGCCGGTGCCGGGCGCAGCCACGAAGGCGATACGCAGGCTCGGGCTGACGCATTTCGACAGTGTCGCGATGTGCCAAGTGATATCGCCGGCGAGCGCCGCGATCGGAGCGGGGGCATCGAGCGGCAAAGCGCCGTAGGCATCATCCTCGATAATCGCCACACCGTGGGAGCGAGCGACCTCCACGATCTGCTCGCGCCGCCGTGCTGGCAGCGTGGCCGTGGTCGGGTTGTCGAGCGTCGGCACGAGGTAGAGCGCCCGCGGCCCCGCCCGTTGGCAGCATTCGCGGAACGCTTCGGGGATCACGCCGTCCGCGTCACCCGCCACGGCAACGAGCCGCACTCCGCGCCGCTCTGCTGCCATGCGAAGCCCTGGATAGGTCAGCGCGGGAACGCAAAGGCTGTCGCCCGGCTTGAGCGCCACCGCGAGAATGGCAGCAAGCGCCGTCTGAGCGCCGCCCGCGACGACGATCCGCTGCACGGGGACCGGACCCAGCCGCCGGCCGAGCCATTCGGCGGCTGCCGCCCGATCCGACAGGACACCAGCACTGTCCTGATAGTGAAGCCGGTCGAGGAAGCCCGGCGATCCGGCGAGCGCAGCGAGGCCCGCCTGCATCCGTTCGGCGAGACGCGCCTCCGGGGGCTGTGGCGGCATGTTCATGCTGAAGTCGACGCTGGCCGGCGGATACGGCTGGCGCAGACCCGCAGACGGGCGCGCCGATCGCCGGACGAAGCTGCCCCGGCCCACCGTCGCGTCGATCAGGCCGACTCGCCGCGCTTCGTTGAAGGCACGCGTCACCGTCGTGAGGTCGACGTGAAGCTGCTTGGCCAGCACCCGCTGGGGCGGGAGCCGGGCCCCCTCCGCGAGCACGCCGCCGCGCACGTCCCGCGCCAGCGCCTCGACGATGGCGAGGTACTTGGGACCATTCCCGAACCCAATTGTCGGGCTCCATGCCTTCATGATTGCCTCATGCATCCCGCATTGTATGCGCCATGCAAAATTGACCGTTTCACCCTTTCGACGTTCCGGGTAAGTAAAACGGCAGTAAGTTGGACCGCACAATGTATGGATTGCTATACCATACATTGTGCGGTCACAAGCCCGCTGTCCGTCAGCGTGCGATGCGAATGGAGACATGATCATGGACGCGACCCGGCCGGCCGATCGATCGCTCTTATCCGTCGGCTTGCGATGCCGCTGTCCGCGCTGCGGAGAGGGGCACCTGTTCAAGGGGTTCATCACCCTGAAGCCCGCTTGCGAGGTCTGCGGCCTCGAATACGGCTTCGCCGATCCGGCCGACGGCCCGGCGTTCTTCATCATGATGACGATGGCTTTTCCGGTCACTGCCTTCGGGATCTGGCTGGAGCTTGCCTATGACCCGCCGCTCTGGGTGCACGCGGTGGTCACGTTGCCTCTGCTTCTTCTGGCCTGCGTTCCGGTGATCCGGCCGCTGAAGGGCCTGTTCATCGCAAGCCAGTACCGCAACAAGGCCGGCGAGGGACGGCTGGCCATCACGAAAACCTGAGCCACTCCGGATTCTGGTCGCCGCGGCACCGCGTCGCCATAGTTGGACCAGGAGCGGCCCAGAGAGGCCGTATCGGAGGATAGATGATGCGTTTGCCCCCCCTCGTCGCGGTATCCTGCGCTCTCTCGCTCGCGATCCTGCCAGCCGCTGCCCAGCAGCCACCTCCGGCTGCCCCGAACCTTCCCGACAAGGTTCCGTTCGGTGCGCCCTATGGCGCTCCGATCGGGCTGGAACAGGCGCGCAAGATCGTGGCGGCGTCGCTGGCGGAGGGGGAGAAGCGGGGATGGCCGGTCAACATCGCCGTCGTCGACACCCACGGCGAGCTGGTTCATTTCGCCCGCATGGACGGCGCTCAGCTCGCCTCCATCGACATCTCCCAGCGCAAGGCCAGGACGGCCGCGCGCTGGCGGCGAGAGTCGAAGGTCTTCTTCGAGGCCTACAGCAAGGGTCCGCCGATCTATGGCACGCTCGATCCCGGCCTCGCCGCTTCTGCCGGCGGCATCCCGCTGATCGTCGAGGGCAAGCTGATCGGCGCCGTCGGCTGCTCTGGTGGCACCAGCGACCAGGACGTCGTCGTTTGCCAGGCGGGGGTCGATGCGCTGAAGTAGCGACCGGAGCGTGGCGGCCGGCTTGCTCAGACCAGCACGGGTTGCGCCGCCTGCTCACCCACGTTGAAGACACGCTTGTAGCGCTCGACCTCGTTCGCTGGCCCCTGCGCTTTCGACGGGTTGTCGGAGATCTTCACGGTCGGCCGGCCATCTGCCTCGATCACCTTGCAGACGATCGAGATCGGGTCGAGCCGGTCGTCCGGCATGAAGCCGCGAAAATCGTTGGTCAGCAGCGTGCCCCAGCCGTAGCCGATGCGTAGGCGCCCGTGGAAATGCGCGTGGATTCGCTCGATCGCGTCGATGTCGAGGCCGTCGGAGAAAATCGCGAGTTTTTCGCGCGGATCAGAGCTGCGGGACTGCCAGAAACGGATCGCTTCTTCGCCGCCCTCGATCGGATCCTTCGAATCGATCCGGATGCCGGTCCAGGCCGTGAGCCAGTCCGGTGCATCTGCGAGAAAGCCCGTTGTGCCGTAGGTGTCGGGTAGGGCGACCAGCAGGTTGCCCTCGTAATCCTGCTGCCAGTCTGCGAGCACCTCGTAGGGTGCCTTCGCAAGAGCGGCGTCGTCTTCGGCAAGCGCCGCGTAGACCATCGGCAATTCATGGGCGTTGGTGCCGACGGCTTCGACCTCGCGACGCTGGGCGATCAAGCAGTTCGAGGTACCAAGGAATGCCTTGCCCAGGCCTTCCTGCATCGCCTGCACACACCAGTCCTGCCAAAGAAAGCCGTGGCGGCGGCGCGTGCCGAAATCGGCGATGGAGAGGTCGGGCAGCTTTTTCAGCCGCTCGATCTTCTCCCAAACTCGCGTCATGGCGCGGGCGTAGAGCACCTGCAACTCGAACCGGCCCATCCCGTTGAGCGTCGCACGCGAGCGGAGCTCGTTCAGGATGGCAAGAGCCGGCACCTCCCACATGGTCGTCGCGATCCACGGCCCGTGGAAGGTCAGCACGTACTGGCCGTCGTATTTCTCGAGCTGGTAGGGCGGCAGCTGAAACCCTTCGAGCCAGTCCAAAAACTCGGCCGAAAACATCTGGCGCTTGCCGTAGAAGGTGTTTCCGCGGAGCCAAGTGGCCTCGCCGCGCGACAATCTGAGGCCTCGGGCATGGTCGAGCTGAGCGCGCAGCTCGCCCTCGTCGATCTCGTCGGCGATACGGATCGCCGTGCTTCGGTTCTTGATGCCGAAGGTAACGGGCAGGTCGCGGTGGCGGCGAAAAATCGTCTGCGCCATCAGCAACTTGTAGAAGTCGGTGTCGAGCAGCGATCGGACGATCGGGTCGATGCGGAAGTTGTGGTTGTAGACGCGTGTCGCGAGGTCGAGCATCGAGATCGATCGGGCCTTGCACGACCCGGACCGGCCGCCGAGCGCTAAGGCTCATGGACGGCCGAGCGAAGTCAATCCGATCGATCGGTCCGGATCGAGCTTGCGCCAAAACGAATGCATGTTTATGCATATGCATTGTGATGCATTCCAATCTCTTCGAAGCGCTCGCCGACCCGACGCGCCGAGTCATCATCGAGGCGCTGCGCGACGGTGAGCGGCCGGTGAACGACATCGTGCGGCAGGCGGGAATCCACCAATCGGGCGTCTCCCGGCATCTGCGGATTCTCAGCGAGGCCGGCTTCGTCTCGGTGCGGCCTGACGGCCAGCAGCGCCTCTATGCCCTACGGCCCGAGCCGTTTCGCGAACTGGAAACCTGGCTCACCGAGTATCGGCAGCTCTGGGAAGCCCGCCTCGATCGCTTCGGCGCTGCGCTCGAGAAGAGGCGCGGCGAACGCACCACCCCGACAAAGGAGCCACGGTGATGAGTGATACGGATCCGTTCGCGCAGGCCGTGCGAGCCCAGGAGAAGGTGGTCGTCGAGCGCACCTATCCCGCGGCGGCCGAGCAGCTCTGGGAGCTGTGGACGACGAAGGAGGGGTTCGAATCCTGGTGGGGGCCGGAAGGATTTCGCGTGGAGGTCCGTGCCTTGGAGGCACGGCCGGGCGGCGTGCTCGCCTACGACATGATCGCAGACGCGCCGGAGGCGATCGCCGCGATGAAACAGATGGGCCAGCCGGTCTCGCACGACACGAAGGGTCGTTTCGGCGAGTTCAAACCGCACGAGCGGCTGAGCCTCATCCACCTGATCGACTTTATCGCGGGCGTCGCGCCGTACGAGGTCTCGATCGAGGTCGAGTTCCAACCCTTGGGTGACCTGACACGGATGGTGGTGACACTGGAGCACCATCCCGATCCGCATTGGACCAAGATGTCGACGCTGGGCTTCCAGAGCCAGATCACCAAGCTCGACCGTCGCTTCGGGAATTGAGGACCCCGACGACCCGCCTCGTCGTTCCGGCGCTATCGCAATGGGCACATCGAGCGCGTGAGGCGTCTGCCCGGACCGCCCGGCTGGAGGCATGTCTCATCGAGACCCCGCCATCCCGTAGACGCCGATACGGCGCTGCCCGGGCTGGCGTTTCGGGCATATGAGGCTACATGGGCGGTGTATTCAAAGCGTGGACGAAAACGGCCGTCGACCGGCCGCAAGGAGCTGACCTTGGCGATCACCCGTGACGACGTGATCCAGGCCCTGTCGACCGTTGCGGTCGACGGCGGCGGCACGACTTTGCCCGCCTCCGGCCGGCTCTCGCAGGTTGTTGTCGATCCGACGAACCGAGTGATGTTCTCGATCCAGATCGACCCGAGCGAGGCGGAGCGGTTCGAGCGGGTCCGTCGTGAAGCCGAGGGGCGCATCCTCGCCATGCCCGGCGTGTCGGGCGTTTTCGCGAGCCTGACCTCGGAACGCGGCCCGAACGCGCCTCCGCCGCGGCAGCCTGCGCCGGGTGCCGGTGCGCCGCCGGCTCCGCCGCGCACGGGCCCGGCTTTGCCCGGCGTACGGCACATCGTTGCAGTCGCCTCCGGTAAGGGCGGTGTCGGCAAGTCCACGACGGCCTGCAACCTCGCCCTGGCGCTGCACGCTCAAGGGCTGAGGGTCGGTCTGCTCGACGCAGATATCTACGGTCCCTCGGTGCCCAAGCTCTTCGGGATCGAGGGCAAGCCCCGGGTGATCGAGGGCAAGGTTCTCGAGCCGATGCAGGGCTACGGCATCAAGGTGATGTCGATCGGCTTCCTGATCGAGGCGGATTCCGCGATGATCTGGCGCGGTCCCATGGTCCAGTCCGCGATCACGCAGATGCTACGGGACGTCGCATGGGGCGATCTCGACATCCTCGTGGTGGACATGCCCCCGGGCACCGGCGACGCTCAGCTCACCATGGCGCAGTCGACGCCACTCTCCGGCGCCGTCATCGTCTCGACGCCGCAGGACCTCGCGCTGATCGACGCACGGCGTGCCGTGAGCATGTTCAAGAAGGTCTCGGTGCCGATCCTCGGCGTGATCGAGAACATGGCGACCTTCATCTGCCCGCATTGCGGCGGAACCTCCGACATCTTCGGCCATGGCGGTGCACGCACGGAAGCGGCCCGGCTCGAAGTGCCGTTCCTGGGCGAGGTACCGCTGACCATGGTGATCCGCGAAACCTCGGATGCCGGTCGCCCCGTCGTCGCGACGGACCAGGCAGGACCGCAGGCAGAGATCTATCGCGGGATCGCGCGCACGCTCTGGTCCAATCTCGAAGGTGCGCCGGCCGGCCGCGCCGCGCCGCGCATCGTCATCGAATAGCGCTCCGGCGCCATGACGCCGCCGACCCTCGGGCTGATCCTGGCCGGCGGCCTCGCCCGCCGCTTGGGCGGCGTGGATAAGCCGCTGCTGCGGCTCGGCGACCGGACCCTGCTCGACCACATCGTCGAGCGCCTGAAGCCGCAATGCAGCGCCGGGCTCGTGCTCAGCGCCAACGGCGATCCGGCGCGCTTTGCCGGGTTCGACGGCCCGATCCTGCCCGACGGCATCCCCGGACATCCCGGCCCGCTCGCCGGCATTCTCGCCGCGCTCGACTTCGCGGCGGAGCACAGCAGCCGTCATGCGCCTGCCGACCCGACCCTTCATCCGGAGGGGCGACGCGGAAGCGAGCCGACTCCAGGACCGCCTGTGCAGCCGGCGCTGCGTGAGAGAGAGTGTGGGATCGAACGGATCGTCAGCGTGTCAGGAGACGCGCCCTTCATCCCGCTCGATCTCGTCGAACGCCTTCACGCTGCGCTGGACGCAGGCGACAGGCCGATCGCGATCGCCACTTCGGAAAAGCAGCATTACACGGTCGCACTTTGGCCCGTGGCACTCCGAGACGATCTGCGCGCGGCTCTGGTGGAGCGCGACGAGCGCCGCGTCGGGGCCTTCATCGCGCGGCACGGCGCGGCCGTGGTGTCATGGCCGACGGCGCCCTTCGACCCGTTTCTCAACATCAACGAGCCGGCCGATCTGGCGACCGCCGAAGCCGTAATTGCCGATCGAAGGCGCCCCGGCCTGCTCCGATAGCGGTCCCCTCCCCGCGGTCGAACGCAGCCGCGATTTGGCTTTCGCGAGCCTGATGCGCCGACATGCCCGCAGATATTCGCCCGTGCCTATGGCGCTTGGCCGCAACGCGTATAGAACGCCCCCGACAACCCCCGACCGCCATCAGCACGCCGGTATCGGGCCGGACACGGATTCCGCATGATCAATTCCCCCCTCATGACCGTCATGGTCGACGCCGTCCGCAAGGCCGCCCGCGGCCTCAAGCGCGATTTCGGCGAGGTCGAGAACCTTCAGGTCTCGCGCAAAGGTCCCGGCAACTTCGTCTCCGCCGCCGACCGCAAGGCCGAGGAGGTTCTGCGCGATGCCCTCATGAAGGCCCGGCCCGGCTACGGCATGGTGCTGGAGGAGAACGGCACGATCGAGGGAACCGACAAGAGCCACACCTGGCACATCGACCCGCTCGACGGCACCACCAACTTCCTGCACGGCATCCCGCATTTCGCGATTTCGGTCGGTCTGGAGCGAGACGGACTGGTCGTGGCCGGCGTGATCTACGACCCGATCAAGGACGAACTCTTCGTCGCCGAACGCGGCAAGGGCGCCTATCTCAACAACCGCCGCCTGCGCGTCTCCGGCCGCTCTGAGCTCGCCGATGCCCTCGTCGCCTATGGCTCGCCCTATCTCGGCCGCGGCGACCAGCCTCGTCTGCTGAAGGAGGTCGCAGCGGTGATGCAGGTGACA
The DNA here is from genome assembly GCF_021352225.1 of Methylobacterium sp. C25. Lineage (GTDB taxonomy): Bacteria > Pseudomonadota > Alphaproteobacteria > Rhizobiales > Beijerinckiaceae > Methylobacterium. The sequence continues at coordinate 550,132 of NZ_JAAUVI010000002.1, forward strand.
GGGGGCGCGCGTCGCTTCGGCTCGGCCGCCCTCGACCTCGCCTATGTCGCCTGCGGCCGCAACGACCTCTACTGGGAGCGGGACATCCAGTCCTGGGACATCGCGGCCGGCATCATCCTGGTGCGCGAGGCCGGCGGCTTCGTCACCAACGCCGATGGCGGCGCCGAACCCCTCGCAGCCAAGACGGCCGCCAAGTCGGTGGCGGCCGGCAACGAGGCGCTGCATGGCGAGCTGATCAGCATTCTTCGCAAGGCAAATTCACAGGGCTGAACGGCCCCATTCTTGCGGGCAGACTGCTGGCTCTCTGCCTACGCTTCTGCTCTAAACCTCGGTCACGACAGGGACAACGAAGGCCGCTCGATGGAAGCCCGCAAGCACAGCGCTCTCAAGGACTCGATCCGGTCGATCCCGGACTACCCGAAGCCGGGCATCATCTTCCGGGACATCACCACACTGCTCAGCGATCCGCGTTCCTTCCGGCGCGCCGTGGATTCCCTCGTTCACCCTTATGCGGGTGGACAGGTGGATCAGGTGGCTGGCATCGAGGCGCGCGGCTTCATCCTCGGCGGCGCGGTGGCGCACCAGCTCTCTTCGGGCTTCGTGCCGATCCGAAAGAAGGGCAAGCTGCCCCACAAGACTGTCTCGCTGGAATACTCTCTCGAATACGGCACCGACCACATCGAGATCCATGTCGACGCGATCAAGAAGGGCGACCGCGTCCTGCTCGTCGACGATCTCATCGCCACCGGCGGCACCGCGACGGCGGCCGTGAACCTGCTGCGCCAGCTCGGCGCGGAAGTGGTCGCCGCCTGTTTCGTGATCGACCTGCCGGAGATCGGCGGCGCGCAGAAGCTGCGCGACCTCGGCGTCCAAGTGCGCACGTTGGTGGAGTTCGAGGGGCACTAAGGGGCGGCACACCGCAACACCCTCGGCCGTCATTCCGGGGCTCGCTGAAAGCGAGAACCCGGACCCGAAGGGGCGCGCAGAGCGTGCAATCCAGAATCGCTACCGAGCCATGACTTGCCGACTTAGAGGCTCTGGATTCCGGGTTCGCCTGCGGCGCCCCGGAATGACAGTGGTGACTTACGCCGCCAAGCTCTCGAATAGCCCACGGCCGTCGACGCCGCCGAGCATGTCTTCGACGAAGTTCTCGGGGTGGGGCATCATCCCGAGCACGTTGAGTTTTTCGGAATAGATCCCGGCGATGGAGTTCAGCGAGCCGTTGCGGTTCGCATCCTCGGTGAGCTCACCGGCCGCATCGGAATAGCGGAAGGCCACGCGGCCATCGCCCTCGAGCCGCGCCACCGTCTCCGCATCGGCGAAGTAGTTGCCCTCGCCATGCGCGACGCAAACGTCGATCACCTGGCCCTTCGTGTAGGCCGTGGTGAAGCGCGTATCGGCCCGCTCCACGCGCAGCATCTGGCGGTGGCAGATGAAGCGCCGGTTGATGTTGCGCATCAGCACGCCGGGCAGCAGGCCCGACTCGCACAGGATCTGGAAGCCGTTGCAGATCCCGAGCACGAGGCCGCCGCGCGCCGCATGCGCCCGCACGGCATCCATCGCCGCTGCGCGCCCGGCAATGGCGCCACAACGCAGGTAGTCGCCATAGGAGAAGCCGCCGGGCAGCACGGCGAGATCGGTGCCGGCGGGCAGCTCGTGGTCGGCGTGCCAGACCTTCACCACCTCGGCGCCGGCGAGCGTCAACGCGCGGGCCACGTCGGCATCGCGGTTGGAGCCGGGGAAAACGACGATCGCCGCGCGCATCAGGCGATCTCGATCTCGTAGTTTTCGATCACCGTATTCGCTAGCAGCTTCTCGCAAGCCGCCTTCAGCGTGGTCTCGGCCTGCGGCTTGTCGCTGCCCGCGATCTCGACGTCGAAAACCTTGCCCTGGCGGACGCTGCCGACATCCTGGATGCCGAAGGATTGGAGCGCCGACTCGATGGCCTTGCCCTGTGGATCCAGGACGCCGGTCTTCAGGGTGACGACGATGCGGGCCTTGATCATGCGGGCGCTTGGCGGCTTTCGGAAACGGATGCGGTCTCATACGGAAACGGCGCGCCCGCGGATAGACCGATACGGAAATATTCGGAACCCGCGAGCATGCGGCGATCCGCGACGGCGCGAACGCTTCCGCAGCCAGCGCGTCCATCAGCGCTTCACGGCGATCGATGCCTCACGCTCGGCCGCGCTCCAGCAGCTCGGCCCATCCGGGCGTACCCTAGAGGCGTGGCTCACCGTCGCCCGGTCATCACCTTGTCCTGCGCTGCAGAGAGCGCTGACATCGGCATGGCGGTAGAACAGGTCGGGAGGCGTCATCGTGTTCGGGGCGGTTTGAGGCGACGATGCCCGACCGGGTCGTCACGGAATCGCTCGTCAAAGTATCAGGCTGCGATGCACGAAGGGTGCAGCGAGCACGGCGAGCATGCCAAGGGATGCAACGTTCCAGAACACGGAGCGTATAACCGGCACACCTGTGATGTAGAGCAAGGTGTAGACGATCCGGCCGCCGAGATAGGCAATCGATCCCCATTGCGTCAGCGCATCGTGAATGCCGGCCGCATGGGCAATCAGTACCGCGACCGCGAAACACGGAAACGTTTCCATGTAATTGCGGAAGTTGCGGTTGATGCGCCCTGGAATCGGCTTGAGCGGGGGCATTTCGTGATCGCGCGGGCCCGCACCCCAGCGAAGGCCATATTGCACGTTGGCTGCCTGTGCGGCGACGATCAGCTGAAGAAAGCCCCAGACGGTTGCGGCCGCAAGCACTCCCAGTTCAAAGCTGATATCCATTCCATACTCAAAACGCGGTCATCGCTGAAATATTGCCCGAGACAACCTGGCTGAAAATGACCTGCCTCGATTGCTCTCACTCCCACTCGATCGTCCCCGGCGGCTTCGACGTGATATCGTAGGTCACCCGGTTGATGCCCTTCACCTCGTTGATGATGCGCGTCGCCACGCGGCCGAGGAAGGCCATGTCAAAGGGGTAGAAATCGGCGGTCATGCCGTCGATGGAGGTGACGGCGCGGAGCGCACAGACGTGATCGTAGGTGCGGCCGTCGCCCATCACGCCCACCGTCTTCACCGGCAGGATCACGGCGAAGGCCTGCCAGATCGTGTCGTAGAGGCCGGCCTGGCGGATCTCGTCGAGATAGATCGCGTCGGCCTTGCGCAGGGCGTCGAGCTTCTCGCGGGTGATGACGCCGGGGCAGCGGATGGCGAGGCCCGGGCCGGGGAAGGGATGGCGGCCGACGAAGCTCTCGGGAAGGCCGAGTTCCTTGCCGAGCAGGCGCACCTCATCCTTGAACAGCTCGCGCAACGGTTCCACGAGCTTCATGTTCATGCGCTCGGGCAGGCCGCCGACATTGTGGTGGCTCTTGATCGTCACCGAGGGACCGCCGGAGAACGACACGCTCTCGATCACGTCCGGATAGAGCGTGCCCTGGGCGAGGAAGGCCGCGCCGCCGATCTTCTGGGCCTCCTGCTCGAACACGTCGATGAACAGGCGGCCGATCGTCTTGCGCTTCACCTCGGGGTCGTCGACGCCTTCGAGCGCGCTGATGAACAGCTCCTGCGCCTGAACGTGGACGAGCGGGATGTTGTAGTGGTCGCGGAAGAGCCGAACGACCTCGTCGCCCTCGCCGAGCCGCATCAGGCCGTGATCGACGAAGACGCAGGTGAGTTGATCGCCGATCGCCTCATGGATCAGCACGGCCGCCACGGAAGAATCGACGCCGCCGGAGAGGCCGCAGATCACCTTCTCCTTGCCAACCTGCTCGCGGATCTTGGCGATGGCCTCCTCGCGGTAGGCGCCCATGGTCCAGTCGCCGGTGCAGCCGGCGATGTCGCGCACGAAGTTGCGGATCAGCAGCGCGCCATGCGGGGTGTGGTGCACTTCCGGGTGGAACTGCACCGCGTAGTAGTGGCGCGATTCGTCGGCGACGGCGGCAAAGGGCGCGTTCTTCGACAGGGCGATGGTGACGAAGCCCTCAGGCAGCTTGGTCACGCGGTCGCCATGGCTCATCCAGACCGGATATTTTTCGCCGACATGCCAGACGCCGTTGAAGAGCGGTGAGTCCGCCAGAATCTCGACTTCGGCCCGGCCGAATTCGGCATGGTGGCCGCCCTCGACCTGCCCGCCGAGCTGCGCCGCCATGGTCTGCTGGCCGTAGCAGATGCCGAGCACCGGGATGCCGGCATCGAAGATCTTTTGTGGGGCACGCGGCGACAGGTCGGAGGTCACCGATTCCGGGCCGCCAGAGAGGATCACGCCCTTGGGGCGGTGCTCGTCGAAGGCCGCATCCGCCTTCGTGAAGGGCACGATCTCGCAATACACGCCCTCTTCGCGCACCCGGCGCGCGATGAGCTGCGTCACCTGCGAGCCGAAATCGACGATCAGGATCTTGTCGTGATGGGAGGTGTCGAGCAGGGAAGTCATGCGGCCTCGGGCGTGTCGTGGTTCGGGTTAGACGACGGCTCCCGGCCGCGCAACGCGCGCGCGAGCAAGGGCCGCATGCGGCGGTGTGTGCCAGCGCACCTCCGGCCGGCTCCATCCGTGCCGACCACTCCGGCGCTGCTGGACTTCTCGAAATGTTGAACGCTTTCAGGGCCCAGGCCCTGGCTCACCCGGCGATCGAGGGCGTACAGGCGGCGCGTCGTCCAAGCGCTTACCCGGCCTCGTTGGCGCGGCGACCCAATCGAGACGCAGACCATGCTGACACTCAACCGAACCCTCGCATCATCGATCGCCCTCGGCATCAGCCTCGCCGTCGGCGCCCTCGGCGCGGCGCAGGCCGAGACGGCTGCCGCCTACGGCCCGGAGCTGCAGGGCTTCGACTACCCGTTCCCGGTCGAGCGCTTCGAGTTCACCTCCCAGCGCCAGCCGCTGCAGATGGCCTATATCGACGTGCGCCCCGACCATCCGAACGGCCAGACCGCGGTCCTGCTCCACGGCAAGAACTTCTGCGCCGCGACCTGGGATAGCCAAATCCGAGCCCTGTCCGGAGCGGGCTACCGCGTCGTCGCGCCCGACCAGATCGGCTTCTGCAAGTCGAGCAAGCCGGCCGCCTACCAGTTCTCGTTCCGGCAGCTCGCCGAGAACACTCATGCCCTGCTCGACAAGCTCGGCGCAAAGAACCCCATCGTGATCGGGCACTCCACCGGCGGCATGCTGGCCGCGCACTACGCGCTGCTCTACCCGAAGGAGACCTCGCAGCTCGTGCTGGTCAATCCGATCGGGCTCGAGGATTGGAGCGCCAAGGGCGTGCCGCCGATCTCATTGGCGCAGTGGCTCGAGCGCGACCTGAAGACCTCGGCGGACACGATCCGCAACTATGAGAAGGCGACCTACTACGCCGGTCACTGGGAGGAACGTTACGAGCCCTGGGTCCAGATGCTGGCCGGGATGTATCGCGGCCCGGGCAAGGAGCAGGTCGCCTGGAATTCGGCGCTGCTTTACGACATGATCATGACCCAGCCCGTGGTCTACCGCTTCCCGCAGATCACGGTGCCGACGCTGCTCATGATCGGCCAGAAGGACATTACGGCCATTGGCAAGGATCTGGCGCCGGCGGATGTGAAGCCGACGCTCGGCCACTACCCCGAGCTCGGCAAGGCCGCAGCGAAGGCCATTCCCGGATCGCGGCTGGTGGAGTTCCCGGAACTCGGCCACGCACCGCAGATGTCGGACCCCGATGGGTTCAACAAGGCTCTGATCGAGGGGATCGCGAAGCGCTAGCCCTCGGGCCGAAGCCACCCTCGTCATTGCGAGCGTAAGCGAAGCAATCCAGAGCGACACCCGCAAACGTCAGCGTGTCGGCCCTGAATTGCTTCGGCTTCGCCTCGCAATGACGGTTGGAGCGCCCCCGGTCGTCGGCCGCTCAGTCTTCGATCATGGCTTTGATCGTACCGTCGGGATCGCCCACGAATTCGCGCATGATCCGAAAATGTTCGGTGTCCTCCAGCGCGACTGGCTCCAGACCGTATCGGTTCATCCGCAGCAATCGCGCACCCGGATGTGCCATGATGATCGGTGAGTGGGTCACGATCAGCACCTGGCTCTGATGGCCTGCTTCCATCCGGCTCAGGAGCTTGAGAAAATCGAATTGTCGCTTTGGCGACAGAGCGGATTCGGGCTCGTCGAAGATGAAGATGCCGGGCTTCGTGCAGCGTTCCTCGAAGAACCGGATGAAGCCTTCGCCATGCGAATGGGATAGAAAATCAGCCGTGGGGCTGCTCACATCGTCGAGATAGCGGGCTACCGAAAAGAAGCTCTCTGCTCGAAAGAACCAACCGCGCCCAACCTTGGGCAGCCAGCTGGCCTTGAGTGCTCGTGCCAGGTCTCCGCCGCCCACTTCGATCGCGCGAGAATTGTCGACGGCGGCGTAGCCTGGGCCGCCACCGCTTTCGTTGAAGCCGGCCAGTACCGCGATTCCTTCGAGAAGCGTGGATTTACCGACGCCGTTCTCGCCCGCGATGATGGTGATCGGGCGATCGAACACCAACTCGAAGGTGCCGTCCTTGAACAGCGGCAGGCAATAAGGATAGGCCGCGCGATCATCAATCGCATCGGCGTTGAGCCAGACCCGTTTCAAATAAGGGGGCGCCAACGTCGTATGCTGATATCTCGGCAATGGCTTATTCCATTTCTCGGACCCTGCGTTCCGCGGGTCCCATCATGGTCGAAGTCGAAGCACGATCATACGAAGAACACAGGCTCGCAGCGGAGCTATCGATCTCCGCTGCGGATGGTATGGCGGTGGGGCGATTTACGCTCAAATCGCGCGCAAGACTCTTCAGGTCGCTCTATTGCTGAACAGTAAAGCGCTGGCTGAATTCGACGGGGCCGCCGTTATGGCTCACGTCGACACGATACTGGCCCGGGGGCCAGCCTGCATCGGGCTTGCTGAGGCTGGACGAAACCATCGGGCTCGCCCCGAGTGGGATCTGGACGGACGTGATCGCGAAATTGGGCGCCGTGCCCTCCGTCTTCTCCGCGATCCAGGCCGCCGTGAGGCTATCGCCGGCCTTCACGCCGCGGACCGCCAGAGCCAGCAGGATCTTGGGTGCCGTGCGCGCGAACGCCGTTTGAGGCGGAACGTCACCCTCTCCCGGGAACGTCATGGCCTTCTCGATGTGGGTAGACTCGGACTGGCTCGCTGCCGCGACTGCGGCCGGCGGCGGAGCTGCAGCCGCGGCCGTCTTGGCAGGCGCGCTGTCGCAGCGCCGAAGCGACTCGTAGGCTTCGGGGAACCCGCCGAGCTTGAAGTCCGCGTCGGCACCGTCGAGCTTGAGCACCATCGTCTTCGCGGCCAGAAGGTTCGGCACGATGGTGTCCGGGAGCAGAGCCGTCAGGGTCTGGCCATCGCCCGTCCAGGCCGACTTGGCGATGGCGACCTTCTTGTCGAGGACTAGGGGAACCTGCAGTTTCTCGTTCTTGTCCCAGGTCCAATGCTCGTAGACGAAGGTCACGATGGCCTGATCGCCCGCCAGCGCGAAGATCAAGGCATTCTCGGCATTGTCGTCATCGGTGTCTTTGTACGACTTGCTCATCAGGCAGGCCGGGCCCTTCGAGCCGGGCGCCGTACGCTCGATCTCCCAGCCCTTGACCTTCTCGAACGGCGTCTCGCCCGCGGCCAGCACCGGGCCTCCGAGCAGGAGCGTGAAAGCCGTGAGCGTGGCTATGCGTACCATACCGTCCTCCGGGGCGACCCAACGTCGCCATGGCCATCGGCCTGCGCGGACGAACCGGACGCGGAGGCAGTGCGCGCGAAGCTTTGCAATAAGCCATGGGAAATGGCCACGGAATTTCAGGAAAATCTTCGCATTTCAGTAAACGAGGCTGGGGTGACTCGTCCGAGCAATTGAGATGGGCGCCGGGCGCTCGGCCGGATCTGTTTTGATGACTGCTTCACGATTCGACGCTGCAGCTCTCCCATCCACTTCCTCATCCTGAGGTGCGCAGCGAAGCGGAGCCTCGAAGGAGCCCTCCAGCCGGCCGCGCGATCCCTGGAGCCCTCCTTCGAGGCTCCGCTTCGCACCTCAGGATGAGAGGGTTGGGGTGGAGGAAAGACCCGATGCTGCGGCCACGAGGCGGCGTGTTTCGGCGGCGGGATCGTCCGCTCGCATCAACCCGCCCATGATGGCGATGCCGGCCGCGCCAGCCTCGCAGCAGAGGCGCGCCGTGTCGGGGCCAATTCCGCCGAGGGCGACGATGGGAAGGCCGATCGCGGCGCCCTCGCGCAGCGCGTCGAGACCGAGGCTCGGGCCGTAGCCGGGCTTGCTCGCCGTCGCAAAGATCGGGCTGAGGGTGACGTAGTCGGCGCCGGCCTGTGCTGCCGCGCGGACATCGGCGATGTTGTGGGCGGAAAGGCCGACGAGAGCGCCGGGGCGGAGGTTTTGGCGGGCGGCGGCGATGGTCGTGTGCAGAGCCATGGTCTCCGAAGCCACCACTCCGAGATTGTCAGCGAAGCGAAGCAATCCGACCGCTTCCGTCGAGCGCTGCGGTTCCCTGGATTGCTTCGCTTCACTCGCAATGACGGAGTTGGCGAAAGTAGAGCCGCCGAGGTGAACGCCATCGGCGCCGATAGCGGCGGCAAGGCCGATGTCGCCGCCGATGGTCAGGCGGCCTCCGGCCTCGCGAACGATTAGCAACAGCTGAGCGGCCAGGTCGCGTCGTGCCTCCGGCTCTAGATCCTTGTCGCGAAACCAGATCCAGCGGGCGCCCCCGTCGAGTACCGCCCGCACCGTCTCCACGAGCGGCCGGTTTGCGCTATGCCGGTCGGTGACGATGAGCAGCGGCGCGGGGATCAAGAGCCGACGAGACCGAGCTGCGGGCTCGACGGTTCGGCGCGGCCACGGCGCGGGATGCGCCCTGCGAGATGGGCGAGACGGCCGGCCTCGACCGCGTGGCGCATGGCGGCGGCCATGCGGACCGGGTCGTCGGCCTTGGCGACGGCAGTGTTGATCAGGCAGGCGGCGGCCCCGAGCTCCATGGCGATGACGGCATCCGAGGCCGTGCCGATCCCGGCATCGACGATCACCGGCACCTTCGCGCGGCGGCAGATCAGCTCGATATTGGCCGGGTTGGCGACGCCCATGCCGGAGCCGATCAGGGAGCCCATCGGCATCACCGCCGCGCAGCCCATATCGGCGAGGCGCTCGCAGATGACCGGGTCGTCGTTGCAATAGGGCAGTACGGTGAAGCCGTCGTCGATCAGGTGGCGGCAGGCCTCCATCAGCTCGGTGACGTCGGGATAGAGCGTCTCGCGGTCGCCGATCACCTCGACCTTGATCCAGGTGGTGTCGAGCGCCTCTCGGGCAAGCTCGGCGGTCATGATCGCATCGCGGGCCGTCTCGCAGCCGGCGGTGTTGGGCAGGAAGCGCTTGCCCTTGAGCTTCTGGAACGTGTCCGAGCCGTGGCCCTGCAGCGAGACGCGGCGGATGGAGGCGGTGACGACCTCGGCCCCCGAGGCGCGCACAGACTCGGCCATGATGCCCTGGCTCGGATAGCCGGCCGTGCCGATGAATAGGCGCGAGGACAGCTTCACCCCCGCGATCTCGAGGAGGTCGTCGCCGGCTTGCGCGGTGAGCGTGGTGTCGTGGTGGGTCATGGCAAAAAGCCCCGTGTCTCCTGTTCAGCCGCCCTGCATGGCGCGGACGATCTCGATGCGATCGCCCTCGCTCAATGCGGTGCCGGCCCAATCCTTCTTGCGGACGACGCGCCCGTTGAGCGCGATGGCGATGCCCTCGGAGGGCAGCTCGCGCTCCTCCGCCTCGATGGCGAAGAGCGCGGCCACGTCGGAGGCCTCGTGCTCCCAGGGCTCGCCGTTGACGATCAGCCTCATGCCCGTGCTCTCAGTTGCTGGTCTTCTGTGCCTTGCGCGAACCGGCCGAGGCCGAAGCCGCGCGCGTAATCCGGCAGCGAGCCCCGCTCCAGCAGCTCGGCCACGGCGTAGGCCGTCGAGGGCGCAAGCAGGTAGCCGTTGCGGTGATGCCCGGTGGCGACGATGACGCCGTTCGGCAGGACGTCGAGGATCGGCGCGTCGTCGTCCGAGGTCGGGCGATAGCCGCTCCAGACGGCCTCGACCTCCATCTCCTCGACGCCCGGCAGGACCCGGCGCGCCCCTTCGAGCAGCGCGAACAGACCGCCGGCGGTGACGCCCTCACGGAACCCGCAATCCTCCACCGTCGCGCCGACGATCAACGTGCCGTCGGCCTTCGGGGCCATGTGGATCTGCTCGGTCCAGACCATGTTCGACAACGTGCCCGTCCGCCGGGTGGTTTTCAGCGCCAGCGACTGGCCCTTGATCGGCCGGACCGGGAGGCTTTCGGAGCCCGGCAGCAATCCACCCTCCCCGCTCCAGGCGCCGGTGGCGAGGATCACGGTGTCGGCGCGCAGTGTGCCCTGCGGGGTGTCGAGGGAAGCCGTCGAAGTGCTCGATGCAATGATGTGCTTCACCGGAAGCATCTCCAGGATGCGAACGCCGGCGCGCTCGCAGGCAGTAACCAGAGACTGCATCACAAGGCGCGGATCGACCTGAGCATCGAGTGGGCAACGGATGCCGGCGGACACGTTCGGCCGCAGCAGCGGCTCGCGCGCCCGCGCTTCCGGACCCGAAACCCATTCCGCCGCGACGCCGGCCCGGTTCTGGAGTTCGAAGCGAAAACGCAGGCGCTCGACCTCGTCGCGACCGATCGCGAGCACCAGTGTGCCGCCCTCGCGGTAGTCGATCCCGATCCCCGCATCCGCTTGCAATTCATCACGAAATCCCGGCCACCGGCGCAGGCTGTCGAGGGCCAGCGGCAACAGCAGGTCGGAGCCCGGCTCGTGTTCGGCAGCGGGCGCGAGCATGCCCGTCGCGGCTAGGCTCGCGCCCGAGCCGATGCTGTCGCGTTCGAGGACGGTGACCGAGCGGCCAGCCCTGGCCAGACGCCAAGCAATCGACAGGCCGATCAGTCCGCCGCCGACCACAGCGACGTCGCAACGCTCCGGCAACACTGAGGAATTCGCCTGCCGACCAATGCCGCGGCGCAGGCCGATCGGGGAGTTCAGGACAGCCGACACGAGGCCTCCACGGTTACCCGTAAGGATCGTCGCCGCGCTTCGATGAAGCTCAATGAGCGTCTGGTGCCGCCCGCGGTCCAATCCCTACGCCGGTATGAGCCGGATCAGGTTCAAAGGATTTCCGCGCTGCCCTAAGGCGATAGCGGTTTCTCAGCCCCTTGTCGGGGATCTCCCTGGAATGCCCCTGATGTGGGCCGAGACGCGCGCGCGGTCAATCCCCATCATGGTCCGTGCAATTGTCGCGGTGGAACGAACCCTTCGCATACCGCCTCGTGCGATAGCAGGATCAATCACGTGCGACGCCCCGGGGCAAAGAGGGTTTCTTCACGCGCACCGTGTAGCCGTACAACCGTGCACTGGCAGGCACATGGAGCGAGGGGCGGGGTGTGACGGGCCTGGGCAGATGGGTTTTGTGCGCAGTCGCGCTCTGCCTGATCGTTGCTGGTCGGCACGGTTTCACTAAGGGCGCAAACAGTGCCGCTTCGCCTCCCCCGCCGATGGCCATGGCAGTCTCCGCCCCCTCGTCCGGTGCCATCGCGCTTCATGCGGACCGCAGCGGTCACTTCACGACGAGCGCCCTCGTCAACGGTCGCACCGTTTCGATGTTGGTCGACACCGGCGCAACCAGTTGCGCCTTCCGCGAGGAGGAGGCCGAGAGCCTCGGCATCCGTCTCGCCCCCGGCGACTTCACGCAAGTGGTCGGCACGGCCAACGGCACCGTCCGCGTCGCCCCGGTGCGCATCCGCCTTCTACAGATCGGGCCGGTCGCAGTCCGCGACGTCGAGGCCGTGGTGATCCCGCGGGGGCGGCTCAACGCGAACCTGCTTGGCATGTCGTTTCTGTCGCGACTGCGCGAGTTCAACGTGGCTGGGACGCGCATCACCCTGCGTGGGTGACGGGGGCCGTGCTCATCGTCGGGGCTAAGACGAACGTCAGTCTGCAGTCTGCGCGGCGAGAACCGCAGCCGCGCTCGTCTCGGATGCCCGGCTCGTAGGCATACAGGCGGCTGCCCTCGCGCGTCCCGGGCGATAGACCTCCATCGGCTCGGGAAAGCCGTCGAGAGGGTGCACACCGAGCGACTCGGGGTCACCCCAGAGAAAGTCGACGAACGGCTTCGACATGAGCAGCGGCTCGCCGAGCGTCCGATTGAGCCGCGCAAGACGGCTGGCAAGATTCACGTCCCGGCCAATCACCGTGAAGTCGAGTCGGGTGCCGGAGCCGACATTGCCGTAGGCCGCCTCGCCGTGATGAAGCGCAATACCGGCAGCGACGGGCTTGTCGCCGAAACGGCCGACCGCATTGGCCTCCGCGAGCGCGCCGAGGGACGCGAGGGCTGCCGTAAGGGCCCCCTTCGCCGCCCCGCCGAGGTCGTCGCCGGGCTCGCGGAAGATCGCGAGCAGGCCGTCGCCGAGATATTTCAGTACCTCGCCGCCCTCTCGCTCGATGGCGGGAACCAGACAGTCGAAAAAGTGATTCAGCAGCTCGACCGCCTCCTCGGGCGTCAGGTCGGCCGAGAGCCGGGTGTAATCGCGCATGTCCGCGAAGAGGATCGCCGAGCGGATGCGCTTCACCTGGCCCCTGCGGATGTCTCCCGACAGGATCGCGCGATGCGGCTCGTCGCCGACATAGATGCGCAAGACCTGATCGAGCTGCTTGTTGACGATCCGCATCTCCATCACCGCGGCCAGCGCCGGCATGATGAAGCGCAAGATCGCGATGTCCTCGTCCGCAAAACCATCCTTCGCACGCGTGGCGAAGGTGATGCCGTTATGGGTACCGTTGGTGAAGAAGACCGGCACTACGACATAGGCAACAAACCCTTCGGCCTTGAGCTCGGGAACGATCGAGAACAGGTCGTCGGGGGTCTCCGTGAGATCGAGGATCAGCCACTCGCCGCTCTGGTGAACCGCGTAGAACGGGCTCGCGTGATAGGCCTCATGCGAGGCTTCGCCGTGCGGAAACAGGCGAACCGTCGTGCCCGTCTCATGAGTCCAGACCCGTCCCACGCCCGAATATTCCGAATGCAGGGTATCGATCGCCGTCGAGGCGCGATCGACAGGCACGCCGATGTCGATCAAGCGCTGCGCCAATCCGGCCAGGAGGTCGCTTGCATTTTCCAGCCGCGCGCCCTCACCCAGCAACCAGTCGCGGATGCCCACGCTCGGCTGAATCGCACCGAACGGCACGTCCTGCGCCTCGGAGCCGTCGGCGAAGGCGGTGGGCGCCAATTCTTTCAGCGGCTGCGTGGCGTCCTCGTCGAGCATATGGCCAAGGTGGGTACGCCCTAGGGCAAAGCAAGGTTTGCCGGCTGGACGAAATCGGTTCCGAATGGGTAGCGGCGGCCGGTCAGGATCGACCGCCACACCGCCGCGATGGGCGGAGCAGCATAGACCGAAAAGCCGTGCGCTTCGAACCTATCTTCGCTCGGATGCGCGACGAAGTTACGGTGCCGGAAAACTGCGGACTTTCAGGGCTGCAACTGGTTCTCACATTCGCAAAAGGTGTGTGCAAGCGGCCAGCCAGAAACATTCTTCGGGAAACTGGAGTTCGCGGTCGCGGATCAACAGTCGGATTGTATCAGCTGCACGCCGCGCGGTGGCGGCAAAACGAAAAAGCCCCTCCCCTTGCGACAGGGAGGGGCTTTTGATTGAGCCGATAGACCGGATCAGTTGTCGAGGAAGCTCCGAAGCTTCCGAGACCTGCTCGGGTGCTTCAGCTTGCGCAAGGCCTTCGCCTCGATCTGACGAATGCGCTCGCGGGTCACCGAGAATTGCTGGCCAACCTCTTCGAGGGTGTGATCGGTGTTCATGCCGATGCCGAAACGCATGCGCAGCACGCGCTCCTCGCGCGGAGTGAGCGAGGCGAGCACGCGCGTCGTGGTCTCGCGCAGGTTCGACTGGATCGCCGCGTCGATCGGCAGGACGACGTTCTTGTCCTCGATGAAGTCGCCGAGGTGCGAATCCTCCTCGTCGCCGATCGGCGTTTCGAGGGAGATCGGCTCCTTGGCGATCTTGAGGACCTTGCGAACCTTCTCCAGCGGCATGGCCAGCTTCTCGGCCAGCTCCTCCGGGGTCGGCTCACGGCCGATCTCGTGGAGCATCTGGCGCGAGGTGCGCACGATCTTATTGATCGTCTCGATCATGTGGACCGGGATGCGGATGGTCCGCGCCTGGTCGGCGATCGAGCGGGTGATCGCCTGGCGAATCCACCATGTCGCGTAGGTCGAGAACTTGTAGCCGCGGCGGTACTCGAACTTATCGACCGCCTTCATCAGACCGATATTGCCCTCCTGGATGAGGTCCAGGAACTGCAGGCCGCGGTTGGTGTACTTCTTGGCGATCGAGATCACGAGGCGGAGGTTCGCCTCGATCATCTCCTTCTTGGCCTGACGGGCTTCGCGCTCGCCCTTCTGGACCATGTTGACGATCTTGCGATACTCGCCGATCTGCAGGCCCGTCTCGGAGGCGAGCGTCAGGATCTGCTCACGCAGGTCCGCGACCTGCCGGCCGCCCTTCTCGACGAAGTTCTTCCAGCCCTTGCCGCCGAGGGTGCCGACGCGCTCCATCCAGTTCGGGTCGAGCTCCCAGCCCTGGTAGTGGCGCAGGAACTCGTCGCGGGCGACGCCGTGGTTCTCGGCAGCCCGCATCAGGCGACCCTCATGCGAGATGAGGCGCTTGTTGATGTCGTAGAGCTGCTCGACCAGCGCCTCGATGCGGTTGGCGTTGAGCGAGAGCGACTTCACGTCGGTGACGACGATGTCCTTCAGCTCGGCCTGCTTCTTGTCCTGAGCGGAGGTGTTCGCCTCACCGGCGGCCTGGCGCTCGTTCGCCTCGTTCTGGAGCTTGCGCAGCTTGCGGTAATTACCGGCGATAGCGTCGAAGGTTTCGAGGACACGCGGCTTGATCTCCGCTTCCATCGCGGCGAGCGACACGTTGTTCTCCATGTCGTCTTCGTCGTCGCCGCCCTCGGGCGGGTTCGGACCTTCGCTGTCGCCGTCGCCGTCCCCCTCTTCGGCTTCCTCGCCCTCGGCCACCTGTGGGGCCGTCTTGGCATCCGGGCCGGCATACGTGGCTTCGAGGTCGATGATGTCGCGCAGCAACACCTTCCCGTCGATCAGCTCGTCGCGCCAGATGATGATCGCCTGGAAGGTCAGCGGACTCTCGCAGAGGCCCGCGATCATCGCCTCGCGGCCGGCCTCGATGCGCTTGGCGATCGCGATTTCGCCCTCGCGCGACAGCAGCTCCACGGAGCCCATCTCGCGCAGGTACATGCGCACGGGATCATCCGTGCGGTCGGTCGGCTCCTTGGTCGTGGTCGTCGCAACGGCAACAGCACGCGTCGGCCCAGCCTCTGCGACTTCGCCGCCCTCGGATGCCTCCTCGTCTTCCGCGGCCTCGCCATTCGGCTTCTTCTCAGCCGTGGTCTCCTCGGTTTCCTCGCTCTCGATCACACGGATGCCCATGTCGTCGAGCTGAGCCAGGACGTCCTCGATCTGGTCGCCATCGACCTGACCGTCGGGGAGTACCTCGTTGACCTCTTCGTAGGTCACATACCCGCGCTTCTTCGCGAGCTTGACCATGCGCTTGACGGCGGCATCGGTCAGATCAAGGAGGGGACCATCACTCTGTTGCTCTTGAGCGACGTCGGTGTCGTCCCGCTCTGTTGCCTTCGTTGCCATGCTCAGCCTATGTTTTCGTGGCAGCCGCACCGGATGCGATCGGTCGCATGCCCCGGTTGAAAGCCGCAATTCAGATGCCGGTCGTCACCAGCGAATGACCTCGGTCTACGCACCCCTGCTTGACCGACCGTTAACCATGCGCAGCGATTTGCATCGCGCATCACAGCGTAGAATTTTCGTCCGTTTCCGGATCCTCCGCCTCGGCATCCGCGCTGGCGATTACCGCCAACCTTTCCTTGACGTCACATAGCCAAGCGAAATTGGCCTCGGATGGGTCGTCGGCAAGGGCACGTTCCGCTTGGCGGAGTTCGCTATTTAGCGTTCCGGCCTTGCGGTGCAAGATCACGGCTTGACGGAGAGTCGATTCAAGACGTGCAGGATCTGCATGCGGATCGAGCGCCCATCGATCTCCGGGCCTGACGAGAGCCGCTAGCCGAGCCGCGGCTTCGGTGAGCCCGGACCGTTCCAAACGCGAGGCCATCACCTCGGAACCGGTGGCGGCACCCTCGGCAACATGGTCGAGCAAAGCCGAACGCAGGGCCTGCGCGTCGGGATTGTCAAGCTCCAGCTCCGAGAGATCCTCCTCCTCGATAGCCAAAAGCTCGGTGTGGACAAGTAGGCTCGAGACCATCATCGCCTCGCGCTCGCGGAACGCGCTGCCCTGCGGCGGGGGCGTGGCGCTAGAGAGAAGCGGGCTGAATTTGAAATCGATCCGCGGCGATAGCGGCGGATCGCCTGGACGCGGGCGTCGACGCGTCGACTCGCCGTTTGCCCTGCCCGGCTGCGCAGCACCTCGGTAGTCTCCGCGTCCGCCTCGAGGGCCGGACATTTCCCGCAGGCGGTTCTCGATGTCGTCGCGATAGAACCTGCGGACGGTCTCGTCGCGGATGCCCGAAACAGCCTCGCGCAAGGTGCGGGCGAGCCCGGCCCTGCGCTCGGGCGTATCGAGCGGCGCCGACTCGGTCTCGCGAGCCCAAAGGACTTCGACGAGGGGGCGCGCTCCTTCGAGAACGGCGTCGATCGCACCGGCCCCGCCGGAGCGCAGCAGGTCGTCCGGGTCCTGGCCCTGCGGCAGCATCGCGAAGCGCAACGACTTGCCCGGCTCCAGCATCGGCAGCGCCACATCGAGCGCCCGGAAGGCCGCTTTCTGGCCAGCCTTGTCGCCGTCGAAGCACAGGATGGGCTCGTCGGCATGACGCCAGAGCAGCGCGAGTTGGTCCTCTGTGAGCGCCGTGCCGAGGGAAGCGACGCTCTCGGCATGACCGGCCAGCGTCATTGCGATGACGTCGATGTAGCCCTCGACGGCGATGATGGCGCTGCGCTCGTGCGCAGCCTTGCGCGCGGCATGCAGGTTGTAGAGGCCTCGCCCCTTGTGGAAGAGCGGCGTCTCCGGCGAGTTCAGGTACTTCGCCTTCGCATCCGCCTGCATGGCGCGGCCACCGAAAGCGATGACGCGGCCGCGAATGTCGGTGATCGGAAACATCACCCGGTCGCGGAATTTATCGTATGGTACCGCGACGCTGTCGCTGGTGGTGAGCAGGCCGAGTTCGAGCATCAGCGCCTTGTCGACGCCTTTGCCCGCGAGATGGTCACGCAGCGCGTAACGGTCACCCGTCGCGTAGCCGAGGCGGAACTGGCGGCGTACGCCCTCCCCCAGGGCCCGACGGTCGAGATAGTCGCGGGCCTGCGCGCCCCGCTGCCCTTTGAGCTGCTCCTCGAAATAGACGGCGGCGAGCTCCATTACTTCGAGCGCGCCCTTGCGCTGCTCCTCCGCGCGCTCGGTCTCGGCCGAGGGTTTTGGGAGGACCACGCCCGCCTCTCCCGCCAGCCGCTCGACGGCCTCGGGAAAGCTCAGGCCCTCGGTCTCCATCAAGAAGCGGAAAACGTCGCCGTGCTTTCCGGAGGAGAAGCAGTGATAGAACTGCTTCTGATCGTTCACATAGAAAGACGGTGTTTTCTCCGAGTTGAACGGCGACAGCCCGCGCCATTCGCGGCCGGCCTTCTTCAGGCGGACACGACGGCCGACTATGTCCGAGGCCGGGAGCCGCGCGCGGATCTCTTCCAGGATGTGGGGCGGATAACGCAACGGGGTCCGGTCGCGAATGTCGTGGCGGTCGTCGAAGCCGATATTGTACCGCATCGACCCCGCCCGAGTCTCAGCGCTTCCTGACCATCTCGACCGTCGGACCGAGTCGCCTTCCAACGCAGCCCGCGATCCACAGCCGATCCACAAAGGCCTCTGCGGAGTAAGCCGGACGCAAGACACGATCGATGGTCACTGCGCGATGGGCCCTGGGAGGGCGTGGCCGAGACCGGCTCGTCGACGTGAGCAAAACGAACCTAGAGTATCCGCCGAACGATTTGTTAAGACGGGGCTGCAACCGTCAAGGCTTCCGTATCCCGGGTCTCTGCCATGACCGACAATCGCCGATTGGAGCCGCGAAAGAACGCGTTCCTATTCGGTTCGATCCTGTTCGATGATCGCTCGCCGGAAATCGATTGCCTCGTCTGGGACGAATCTCCGAGCGGCGCGATGATCGAAATCACCGGCCCCGCGCCGATTCCCGATCAGTTCAACCTCGCGATCGGGCCACACCGCCGACCTCTCACCTGTACGGTGGTTCGCCGCGACGGCCGCCGGCTCGGGGTTGTGTTCGGGGACGCGTTCAGTCCGACGCCTGTGTGAAGTACCAGGGGTGCCGGTCTAGATCCCAGACCGTGTAAGTCAGCCCATAGCCGTGGTCGGCGAGCGGCTGTGAGATCTCGGCGCCCGCCGCCTCGGCACGGGCGTGATGCGCCCGAACGTCGGGCACGTAGACGAAGATGCCGGCCGTGGCCTTGGTCTCCTCGCTGGGCGCGACCATCCGCCAGGCATCGCTGCCCTGCCCCATCATGATGCGCTGCCCGTCGAGCAGCATCGAGGCGTGCATGCCGCCGCTGGGCGTCGGATGCCGGCTTTCCTCCTGGAATCCGAAGACGCGGCTCAGCCAGTCGAGCGCAGCCGGGACGTCTTGGTAGAACAGGTAGGGAATGATCTCGGTACCCATCGCCGTCTCCTCGTGATCGATCCGGTTTCCGATCACGCCGGCTCGGCGACGAGCGAGCGTGTGTAATCGGCCCAGAGCGCAGCATAGACCGGGCAATCCTGCAGCAGCATGTCATGGCGGTCCGATCCCACGAGGCGGCCGCCATCGAGAACCAGGATGAGGTCGGCGTTCCGTATCGCCGCCAGATGGTGGGACACGATCAGCAGCAGCCGGTCCCTGCCCCAGGTCGCGAGCCGCCGCTCCAGCGCCACCGCGGCTTCGGCATCGAGAAAGGCGGCCGGCTCGTCGAGAAGAGCGATGCGTGGGTCGCGCACCACGGCGCGTGCGATCGACAGCCGCTGACGCTGCCCGCCGGAGAGGGTCCTGCCGTTTTCCGTGAGCTCTGCGTCGAGGCCTCCGGTCAGCCCGTCGACGAAATCGAGCGCGCCGGCGAAGGCCAGGGCCTCGCGCAGAGTGGCGTCATCGCTCGTCCGTCCATGCGCGAGATTGTCTCGGATGGTGCCCGAGAACAGCAGGCTGTCCTGATCGACCGTGCCGATCCGCCGGCGAAGCCATCGCGGATCGTAGTCGCGCAGATCCTGGCCGCCGATCGCGACCCGACCTGTGTAGCCGCGCTGAAGGCCGAGCAGGACGCGAATCAGGGTCGACTTGCCCGAGCCGTTTCGGCCGACGAGGGCGACGACACCGTGCTCCGGCAGGTCGAGGCTCACGCCATCGAGCGCCGGCTTGTTGCCGCCGGGATAGGTCAGCGAGACGTCACGGACCGAGATGCCCCCCGGTCCGATGCTGCGCAAAGGCGGCTGTCGAGCCGGCCGCTCGCGAGGAAGAGCCAGGAATTCGGAGATCTTGCGAACGGCCGTGTCCACCTCCTGCCAGAGGCGGACCAGATCGCCGCTGGCGAGGATCGGCCCGGCCACGCGCACTGCGAGGATCTGCAGGGCCAACAATTCTCCGACCGTCAGATGGCCGAGATAGAGACGCCAGCACCCGACGCCGATGACCACGAGAGTGATGCCTCGCCAAGCGATCTGCGCCCTGAGCAGATACTGCCGGCTGATCTCCATCACGCCGGTGAGTTGGGAGAGCATGGTGCGCGTGAGCGTGTCCCAGCGCCGCAGCCGCGCATTCTCCAGGGCGAGCGCCTTGATCGTCGGCAGGCCGCTCACCGTCTCCGACAGGACGTTGTTTCGCTTGCCCATCGTTCCGTAGAGGGCAGCCGAGGCCTTTCCCGCCTCGCTCATGCGATTGCGCGCGATCAGCGTCAGCGGCGGCATGACCAGCGTCAGCACCGTGCCGACCACGACATCGTAGTAGAAGGTCAGCCCGAGCGAGACGATCGCGCCGCCCGTGTCGAGGAACAGCATCGGCACGCGGTTCAGGACGAAATCGCGAACCTTGGTCGCCTGCTCGAAATGGTTGATGGCCTCACCGGGCCGGAACTGCTCGCCGTCGACGCGCACGCGCATCAGATGCGTGAAGATCCGGCGAGAGATCCGCTTGTCGAGAAAGGTCGCGAGCGCGATGACGAGCCACTGGCGAACATGAGCGAACGCCGCTTCGAGGACCACGGCAGCCACGGCGATAAGGGCGAGGCCGGCGAGATGCGGCGTCGCGTGGCCGGCGACGATCTCGTCGACGCCCTTCTGAGTGGCGATCGGAAAGATCAGGCCCGCTGCATAGCCCGCGGCCGTCACTGCGATCAGTCCGATGGATTGGCGCCGACGCAGGAGCAGGCAATGCCCGATCCAGCGCCAGCCGAAAGGCGTCCCCTCGTGCCGCCGCTCGATCGAACCGGACATCGCGAACTCCGAGTCTGCATCGCACGGCGACTCGACGCGCGGCGAGGGTTATGGAGTGCGCGGATATCCCATGCGGATCAACCTGGGATTGATCGGCTCGCCGTCACTTCGCGGCGAGCGCTTCCTTCACCAGGCCGCTGGCCTTTCCGAAATCCATCCGGCCGGCATACTTGCCCTTCAGCGCGGCGATGACCTTGCCCATGTCCTTCGGCTCGGCAGCGCCCGTCTCGGCGACGGCGGCCTGAATGGCAGCGCGCGTCTCGGCCTCGTCCATCTGCTGCGGCAGGAAATTCGCGATGATCGCGGCCTCGGCGCGCTCGGATGCGGCGAGTTCGGGCCGGCCGCCCTGCTCGTAGACCCCAGCCGCCTCGTTGCGCTGCTTGATCATCTTCTGCAGCAGCGAAAGGATCTCGGCCTCATCGATCTGACCGGTGCCGGAGCCCGTGACGCGCGCCTCGATGTCCTTGTCCTTGAGGGCGGCCTGGATCATGCGGACGGTCGAGAGCTTTTCCTTCTCGCCGGCCTTCATGGCGGCTTTCATCTCGGCGGTGATGCGCTCGCGCAGCATGGCGGCTTCCTGACGGTTGGAACTTCCAAGCGGCGCTGCCTATACGGTCCGACGCTCCTCCGCCAGCGTGTCGGGCGCCCGGAGCTTCCGAGCTGCGTGCTCCAGCGCCTCGTTCAAACGCGATGTTGAGCCCTGCGCCCTGCCACGTTGCTCCCGCGCGCCCGGATCGCTATGTGCAACGCAATCGCTCGCCGCACGCGTGCGCCCCGTGCGCGCCGGAATGCGGCTGAGAGCCATCCGGATCCGATCGATGCTGCCAGACGCCGCCGCTTCCGCGCGCCCCGCACCCGAGCCCTGGAGCGAGCCGCTCATCACAGCGCTGCTCGTGCTCGCCGACGGGACGATTCTCGAAGGCTTCGGCATCGGCCAGGAGGGCGTCGCAGATGGCGAGGTCTGCTTTAATACGGCGATGACCGGCTACCAGGAGATCCTGACGGATCCGTCCTATGCCGGCCAGATCGTCACCTTCACATTCCCGCATATCGGCAATGTCGGCACGAACGACGAGGATCTCGAAAGCCTCGATGCTGCTCCGGCCTCCGGCGTGCGTGGGGCAGTGATCGCCTCGGCCGTGACGCAGCCTTCGAGCTGGCGCTCGTCCTCGCATATCGACGGTTGGCTGAAGGCGCGGGGCATCGTCGGCATCACTGGAATCGACACCCGCGCGCTCACCGCGCTGATCCGCGACCACGGCATGCCGAACGCGGTCATCGCCAACGATCCCGCAGGCCGGTTCGACCGCGAGGCCCTGAAGGCGCGTGCTGCGGCGCTTGCACCGATGGAAGGTCTCGATCTTGTCCCGCCCGTCACCAGCCGCGAGCGCTCGACCTGGGGTGAGACCACCTGGACGGTGAAGGGCGGCTACGGCAGCCGCTCGGCCGGCGATGGCTACCGCGTCGTCGCGATCGATTACGGGGTGAAGCGTAACATCCTGCGCCTGCTCGCTCAGGCCGGCTGCGACGTCACCGTGGTCCCTGCCACCACTCCCGCCGCCGACATTCTGGCTCTAAAGCCCGACGGTGTCTTTCTCTCGAATGGCCCCGGCGATCCCGCTGCGACCGGCACTTATGCGGTGCCGGTGATCCGCGAATTGCTCGAGAAGCGCGTGCCGACCTTCGGCATCTGCCTCGGCCATCAACTCATGGGCCTAGCCCTCGGCGGTCGCACCGTGAAGATGGGCCAGGGCCACCACGGCGCGAACCATCCGGTGAAGGACCACACCACCGGCAAGGTCGAGATCGTCTCGATGAACCACGGCTTCGCGGTCGATCCGAAGAGCCTGCCGAACACCGCGGTCGAGACCCACGTCTCGCTCTTCGACGGCTCGAATTGCGGCCTATCGCTGACCGACCGCCCCGCCTTTTCGGTCCAGCATCACCCCGAGGCGTCGCCCGGGCCGCGCGACAGCCATTACCTGTTCGACCGCTTCGTCAGCCTCATGCGCGACAACCGGTCCGAGGCAGCCGGAAAGGCCCCGTGACGTTTTGGCCACGCGCTCGCCGCGCAATGCGGCGGGTCGCATGGGGCACGGTCTCGGCACCGTCCGGCCATAAAAAATCCCAGCTTGAACGGCACTCGATCTCCATCGCAGCCGGCACGTGAAACCTCGCGGAATCACTCCCGGCCACCTTCGGTTCGATGGGGTTTTGGATGACGCTCGACGACGCGCGTGACGACTTCTCGCGGTTGCATCGGCACTTTACGCTGCATCTCGGCGTCGCCGTCGGGTTGGCTTGGCTCACTGCTTCCTATGCCGCGTTCTATGCACCGTGGGTACGCAACATCCGCGCGCTCATCGACCCGTCGGCCGGCACGGCGCGCGTCGAGAGCACCTTATCCTATCTGTTCGTCATGCCTGCGGTTCTGTTGCTCGCTTGGCTCTCGGTCTATTTCGGCCGCGAGACGATGCGTCGCTTCCAGACCCTGCCGAACCAGGCGCATGAATTCGCCGCTGCTGCGGTCGTCGCCTTTGGTGTGTTCTATCTCTCGATCGACCGGGCCATCGCCGCGCTGCACGCCGCGTTCTGAGACCTTCGCATTCTGGCTATCTAGCCGGGCCGAGAAATCGGCCCGGCTTTTTGCTGTCCGGCTTCCGCTTAATCCTACTTCGCGGCGGCCTGGGTGAAGAGTGGCTCAAAGCGCTGCTTGGCCATCTTGTTCTGCTCGAGGCCCTTAGCCTTCTCGAGGTTCTCCAGGTTCGAGCCGACCACGACCATTGCCACCATGCCCATGATGTAATGCGGCGAGCACTTGAAGCCGTAGACACCCTCCTTGTCGAAGGTGACAGTCTCGTCCTTGCCGAGAGCGCCCTTGACGGGGACAGCCCCCTCCGGTGCCATGTTCTTTATCGTCTCGACGTTGTGGCCCTTGTCGGTCGCCACGAACTTCACCGTGTCGCCGACAGCGACCTTCGTGAAGGGCGGATCGAAGACCATCATCCCGCCTGGGCCATTGTTGAGCATCTTCACCGTGAACTCGGCGGCGTGAGCCGACGCGCAGGTCGCGGCGAGCATGGCGGCCGCGAGAAGCGTTCTTGAGGGCGTCATCCTTTTCCTCATAATAATTCTGAAATTGACCGGCGATTTGACCCGGTAAGTCTACCTATGTGCTTTCGAAAATTTGATCAAACAGCGATGACAACTTGATAAATTGAATAATTATACTCTTTCATACGGCCATGCAGCGGACGCTGGACTCAGCGGTTCCTTGCCCTTTCAAACCCTTGCCGCTGCGTGTAAACGCGGGGCCTAACGATCATTCCTGAGCCAGCCGGCCTCGAACTTCGCCGCTCCGTCGGCGGCGCGCGAGGGCGGATGCGCGCGGTTTGACGACCCGCACACGACCCAAGGCGAACGATGCCGAAGCGCACCGACATTTCCTCGATTCTGATCATCGGTGCGGGGCCCATCATCATCGGGCAGGCCTGCGAGTTCGACTACTCAGGTACCCAGGCCTGCAAGGCGCTCCGTGAGGAGGGCTATCGCATCGTCCTGGTGAACTCGAACCCGGCGACGATCATGACCGATCCGGACATGGCGGACGCCACCTATGTCGAGCCGATCACACCAGAGATCGTCGCCAAGATCATCGAGAAGGAGCGCCCCGACGCCCTGCTGCCGACCATGGGCGGCCAGACCGCGTTGAACTGCGCCCTGTCGCTGAAGCGCATGGGCGTGCTCGAAAAATTCGGCGTTCAGATGATCGGCGCGACGGCGGAAGCCATCGACAAAGCCGAAGACCGCAACCTCTTCCGCGAGGCCATGACCAAGATCAGCCTGGAGACGCCGAAATCGGCCCTGGCCAACGCCTCGGCCGCCAAGAAGGCCGACCGCGACCGTTACATCGCCGAGGTCGCCCGCATCGAGGCTGCAAACGCCGATGAAGCCACGCGCAAGGCAGCTCTCGCCGAGTTCGAGCGGCAGTGGAATGGCGGCGAGAGCGAGCGTCGCCGCCGCTACATCGAGCATGCGCTCGGTCAGGGCCTGATCGCGCTCGCCGAGATCGGGCTGCCGGCGATCATCCGTCCGTCCTTCACCATGGGCGGCACCGGCGGCGGCATCGCCTACAACCGCGAAGAATTCCTCGACATCGTCGAGCGCGGCGTCGACGCCTCGCCAACCAACGAGGTCCTGATCGAGGAGAGCGTGCTCGGCTGGAAGGAATACGAGATGGAGGTCGTCCGCGATAAGGCGGATAACTGCATCATCGTCTGCTCCATCGAGAACATCGACCCAATGGGCGTCCATACGGGCGACTCGATCACCGTCGCGCCCGCCCTGACGCTCACCGACAAGGAATATCAGGTGATGCGCGACGCCTCACTCGCGGTACTCCGCGAGATCGGCGTCGAGACCGGCGGCTCGAACGTGCAGTTCGCGATTAACCCCGAGAACGGGCGCATGATCGTGATCGAGATGAACCCGCGCGTGTCGCGTTCCTCCGCGCTTGCCTCCAAGGCGACGGGCTTCCCGATCGCCAAGGTCGCGGCCAAGCTCGCCGTCGGCTACACCCTCGACGAGATCGCCAACGACATCACCGGCGGCGCGACCCCGGCCTCGTTCGAGCCGACGATCGACTACGTCGTCACCAAGATCCCCCGCTTCGCCTTCGAGAAGTTCCCGGGCGCCGAGCCGACGCTCACCACCGCCATGAAGTCGGTGGGGGAGGCCATGGCCATCGGCCGCTGCTTCGCGGAGTCGCTGCAGAAGGCACTGCGCTCACTGGAGACGGGCCTGACCGGTCTCGACGAGATCGAGATCGAAGGCCTCGGCAAGGGCGACGACCACAACGCCATCAAGGCCGCCATCGGCATCCCGACGCCGGACCGGCTCCTCAAGGTAGGCCAAGCCCTGCGGTTCGGCATCAGCCACGACGAGATCTTCGCCTCGTGCAAGATCGATCCATGGTTCCTCGAGCAACTTCAGGCGATCATCGACCTCGAAGCCCGCGTGAAGGCGCATGGCCTCCCGACGACTCCGGCCGCGTTCCGCCAGCTCAAGGCTGCCGGCTTCTCCGATGCACGTCTCGCCGTGTTGACCGGGACTGAAGAGGAAGCGGTCCGCGCCAAGCGCCGCGCGCTGAATGTACGACCGGTCTTCAAGCGGATCGACACCTGCGCCGCCGAGTTCAAGGCCCCGACGGCCTACATGTACTCGACCTACGTCGCCCCGTTCGCGGGCACCGTCGCCGACGAGGCGCTGCCGAGCGACAAGAAGAAGATCATCATCCTGGGTGGCGGCCCGAACCGGATCGGTCAGGGCATCGAGTTCGACTATTGCTGCTGCCACGCCTGCTTCGCGCTCACTGACGCGGGCTACGAGACCATCATGGTCAACTGCAATCCGGAGACGGTGTCGACCGACTACGACACCTCGGACCGGCTGTATTTCGAGCCGCTCACTGCCGAGGACGTGCTGGAGATCATCGAGACCGAGCGTCAAGCCGGCACGCTGCACGGCGTGATCGTCCAGTTCGGCGGTCAGACGCCCCTCAAGCTCGCTCGCGCGCTCGAGGCCGCCGGCGTGCCGATCCTCGGCACCTCACCGGACGCGATCGACCTCGCCGAGGACCGCGACCAGTTCAAGCGGCTGCTCGACAAGCTCGGCATGAAGCAGCCGAAGAACGGCATCGCTTACTCGGTGGAGCAGAGCCGGCTGATCGCCTCGGAACTCGGTTTGCCCTTCGTGGTCCGCCCCTCCTACGTGCTCGGCGGCCGCGCGATGGCGATCATCCGCGACGAGGCACAGTTCGCCGACTATCTCCTCGGCACGCTGCCGAGCCTGATCCCGTCCGACATCAAGGCGCGCTATCCGAACGACAAGACCGGGCAGATCAACACGGTGCTCGGCCGCAACCCGCTGTTGTTCGACCGATATCTGTCGGATGCTGTCGAGGTCGACGTCGACGCCGTCTGCGATGGTGAGGACGTCTTCATCGCCGGCATCATGGAGCACATCGAGGAGGCGGGCATCCATTCGGGCGATTCCGCCTGCTCGCTGCCGCCGCGTTCGCTCTCGCCGGAAATTCTCGCGGAGTTGGAGCGGCAGACCAAGGCCATGGCGCTGGCGCTCAAGGTCGGCGGCCTGATGAACGTCCAGTACGCGATCAAGGACGGCACGATCTACGTGCTCGAGGTCAACCCGCGCGCCTCGCGCACGGTCCCCTTCGTCGCCAAGGTCATCGGCGAGCCGATCGCCAAGATCGCCGCGCGGATCATGGCCGGCGAGCGCTTGTCGAGTTTCGGTCTTCGGCCGAAGCACCTCGACCACATTGCCGTCAAGGAAGCGGTCTTTCCCTTCGCACGCTTCCCCGGCGTGGATGTGCTGCTTGGCCCGGAGATGCGTTCGACGGGCGAGGTTATCGGTCTCGATGCCGGCTTCGGCGTGGCCTTCGCCAAGAGTCAGCTCGGCTCTGGTACGGCCGTGCCGACGGCGGGCGTGGTGTTCGTTTCGGTACGTGACGACGACAAGGAGCGGATCCTGCCTGCGGTGCGCAAGCTTCACGAACTCGGCTTCGGCGTTCTGGCGACGGGTGGGACCCAGCGTTATCTCGCCGAGAACGGCATCCCGGCCGAGCGGGTGAACAAGGTGCTCGAAGGCCGTCCTCACATTGTCGACGCGATCAAGAACGGCGATGTGCAACTCGTCTTCAACACTACGGAAGGCGCAGGAGCACTCTCGGACTCGCGCTCGCTCCGGCGGACGGCCCTCTTGCATAAAGTGCCGTACTACACCACTCTCGCCGGTGCGATGGCGGCGGCTGAGGGAATCAAAGCCTATCTTGAGGGTGATCTTCAGGTTCGCGCATTGCAGGAATATTTCGCGGCCTGAGCCGCGATAGCGGCAGATGCATTGAGGTCCGGCTGCTTTTTGGCGGTCCGGAGGTTTCGTAGTTTGGCCCGGAGGGAGTTCCCGCTCCCGACCGGGCCTCTTCAATTGCGGCGTGAGACGATGGCGATAGACAAGGTTCCGGTCACGGTGCGTGGCTTCGCAGCCATGGAAGAGGAGCTGAAGCATCGCCAGCAGGTAGAGCGCCCCCGTATCGTCGCGGCGATCTCCGAGGCGCGCGCCCATGGCGACCTTTCCGAGAACGCCGAATACCACGCCGCCAAGGAAGCCCAGTCTCACAACGAGGGCCGCGTGCTCGAACTCGAGAGCATGATCGCTCGCGCCGAGATCATCGACGTCTCGAAGCTTTCCGGTGACCGGATCAAGTTCGGTGCCACGGTGAAGCTCGTCGACGACGATACCGAGGAAGAGAAGAGCTACCAGATCGTCGGCGAGCCCGAGGCCGACGTCCATGCCGGCCGTGTCTCGATCTCTTCGCCGATCGCCCGTGCGCTGATCGGAAAGGGCGTCGGCGACACCGTCGAGGTGACCACGCCGAGCGGCGGAAAATCCTACGAAGTGCTCGAGATCAAGTACGGCGGCTGACGTGGCACGGAACTCGATCGCAGGTCGGATCGCCGTCGCTGCGCTGCTCTGTCTGGCGCTCGCGCAAGCGAGCGTCACGGAGGCCGCCTCCGGGTTCGGCCGCTTCTCTTCCGTTCAGGTCGATGTGCGGCCGTTCCTGGCAGAAGGCGGCGGCGCGCAGGCGGAGGCCTTGCGCGGGGATCTCACCGTCGCGCTGAGGCAGAGCTTCGCCGGCCGCATCGGTGGTCGCGGGCCGAGCCTCGTCGTGGTGGTTCGCAGCCTCTCGCTCAATCCCTATGCCGGCAGCGGCAATAGCGGTCGCGGCGGTTTCGGCGGCGGCGGCGGCGGGGCCAACGACTATCTCGACGGCGAGGCGCTGCTCGTCGCCGCGAACGGGAAGGTTCTCGCTCGGCATCCGCAACTCGCCGTGCTTCCGTCGAGTTCGGGCGGCGCTTGGTATGATCCTGCGTCGGAGCGCCGCCGCGTTACCGCCATCGCCGAGCAGTACGCTCAATGGCTCGTTCGCGCCCTTCCGGCCGAGTGACCGGTCGAGCGTGTCGAGGGCGTATCGGTGAGTGAGTCGATCCCGGATCTGTCACGATGCTCGACCTGGATCGTCACTGACGGCAAGGCCGGTGACGAAAATCAGTGCCTCGGCATCGCCGAGTATCTGAAGCTGCCTTACGAGTTGCGCCGCATTCCCCATCGTCCGTTCAACTGGACGGCACCCTGGGGCCCGCTCGATCCTCGGGACGCGCCGGGACGCAAGGGTGGCACGCTGGCCGGTTCCCTGCCGGATATCGTGATCGCATCCGGCCGGCGCGCCGTCCCCTACATGCGGGCCATTCGAAAGGCGTCGGGCTTCCGAACCTTCGCGACCTTTCTCAAGGACCCGCGCACCGGCCATGAAGCCGCGGATTTCATCTGGGTGCCGGATTTCGACGACCTGCGCGGCCCGAACGTGTTCACGACGCTCACGGCCCCGCACCAGGTGTCGCGAGAGCGGTTGCAGGCGGCGCGCGCCGTGCCCGATCCGCGTCTGGCCGCCCTGTCCTGGCCAAGGGTCGCCGTCCTGGTGGGGGGCAACAGCCGGCATCTTAGTTATCGCCCGGCCGACATGAAGCGGCTGGTGAAGCACCTCGGCACCCTCGCTGATAGCGGCTCTTCGCTGATGCTGACGGTGTCGCGCCGTACGCCGGATGAGCTGCGGGTGGCTCTGGAGAAGCTGGTCTCCGAGAAGGGTGGCTTCTACTGGGATGGGAGCGGCACCAATCCTTACGTCGCCATGCTCGCCTTGGCCGATCAGGTCGTCGTCACCTCGGATTCCGCCAACATGGTCGGCGAAGCCGCGAGCACGGGCGTGCCGCTTCTTCTGTTCGACCTGCCGAAGACCTACATTCGGCATCGGCGGATGTTCGCTGGGCTTGCCATGGCCGGTGCCCTGAAGACATTCGTCGGCCGGCTGGAAGCACTGCAATACGCCCCCATCGATGCCACGCCGGACATCGCGAATGCGATGGCAAAAGCATTTGTCGAGCATCGGCAACGGATTGCAGCAGCGGGCGGCTCAGCGCGAGATCGGCTTTAAGCCCTTTCACGCGGTGCCGGAGCGAGCCGGCGGCGCGGACCAGGAGACGGACGACATGGCTCATACGCATGCGAAGCTCGTGATCATCGGCTCGGGGCCGGCCGGCTATACGGCGGCGATCTACGCCGCGCGCGCGCTAGTCGAGCCGCTGCTGATCTCCGGGTTCCAGCCGGGCGGACAGCTCATGATCACGACGGATGTCGAGAACTATCCGGGCTTTGCCGACGCGATCCAGGGTCCTTGGCTCATGGAGCAGATGCGGCTGCAGGCCGAGCATGTCGGCACCAGGATCGTGTCGGAGTACATCACCGAGGTCGATCTTAAGAGCCGCCCGTTCAGGCTGACGGCCGATTCCGGCGAGACCTATTCCTGCGATGCTTTGATCATCGCCACCGGTGCCCAGGCCAAGTGGCTCGGCATTCCCTCGGAAACGAAGTTTCAGGGCTTCGGCGTCTCAGCCTGCGCGACCTGCGACGGCTTCTTCTTCCGGGGCAAGGAGGTCACCGTGGTCGGCGGCGGCAACACCGCGGTCGAGGAGGCGCTCTACCTCGCGAATGTCGCGAGCAAGGTGACCGTCGTCCACCGCCGTGGCGAGTTCCGAGCCGAGCGCATCCTGCGCGAGCGGCTGTCCAAGCATCCGAACGTCGAAGTGATCTGGCATCACAGCGTCGAGGAGATCTGCGGCAGGACCGAGCCGGCGCCGTCCGTCACGCACCTGCGCCTCAAGGATGCGCGCACCGGTGAGATCCGGGAGCACGCCACCGAGGGCGTCTTCATCGCCATCGGCCACCAGCCGGCGACCGCGATATTCGAGGGGCAATTGCCGACGCGCCATGGCGGCTATCTCACCGTGAAGCCCGGAACGACCGAGACCGAGATCCCCGGTGTCTTCGCGGCGGGCGACGTCGCCGACGACGTCTACCGTCAGGCGGTGACGGCCGCGGGCATGGGCTGCATGGCCGCGCTCGAGGCCGAGAAGTACCTCGCGAACCTCGAAGTCGGCGAGAATCCAACCCAGGCGGCGGCCGAATAATCCTCGGTTGCAGGTCATCGTCTGTTAAGATGTTGACACGCGGACATTCGCAACCAATTCGCAAGTCAGACATCCTAAGCTATGCAGCGACGGTAGAAGCCGGTAGCGCAGGGTTCCGTTTGGCGAAGGTGTAACCGAACCCTCGGTGCACGTGTCGCGAGGGATCGGGGGCTTGCCGGACAACGCTGGGGGCGATGATCCGCACGGCTGGGGCCGGACGGGGCGTGCCCCGGTAAGCGTACGGGAGGCACGGCCGTGGACTGGGACAAGATCCGGATATTCCTCAACGTCGCGGAGGCCGGCAGCTTCACGCGCGCTGGCGACGACATCGGCCTGAGCCAATCGGCCGTGAGCCGTCAGATCAGCGCGCTGGAGCGCGAGCTGAAGGCACCCCTGTTCCACCGGCATGCTCGCGGCCTGATCCTGACCGAGCAGGGCGACCTCCTGTTCCGTGCCGCGCGGGACATGAAGCTTCGGCTGGAGAACACCCAAGCCCGCCTCGTCGAGACCAGCGAGCGTCCGTCGGGCGACCTGCGCGTCACCACGACAGTCGGCCTCGGCACCTCTTGGCTCGCCCAGCGCGTTTCCGAGTTTCTCGATCTCTACCCGGAGGTGCGCATCGAGCTCATCCTCACCAACGAGGAGCTCGATCTCGCGATGCGCGAAGCCGACATCGCAATCCGTATGCGGCGCCCCGCTCAGCCAGACCTCATCCAACGGCGGCTGTTCACGGTGCATTACCACGCCTTCGCCAGCGAAGATTACATCAAGCGCTTCGGGGAGCCGAAGACGCTCGATGACCTCGACGAGCACCGTCTGGTTTCGTTCGGCGGCAACGAGCCATCCTATCTGCTCGCGACGCATTACCTCGCCAGCATCGGGCGCGAGGGCCGCGAACGGCGGCCGATCAGCTTCACGGTCAATAACGTTGCGGCTCTGCACGAGGCCATGCGCTCGGGCGCCGGCATCGGAATCCTCCCGGACTACGCCATCGATGGGAATCAGAGCCTCGTCCAGGTCATGCGCGACAGCGAGATGCCGAGTATGGAGAGCTACCTCGTCTATGCCGAGGAGATGCGCTCCGTCGCGCGTGTCCAGGCCTTCCGGGATTTCCTCGTGACCAAGGCGCAGCGCTGGGCGTTCTGAGCCGCCCAAGCTCGACAGTCCGTCCGTGACGTGATCGATAGGCCCTCCTTCTGGGAGGATATTCGATGCGATTCCTGATTGCGGCCAGTGTTCTCGCCTTGTCGGCCGGTGCTTTCGAAGCGCGCGCCGGTGGCTGCGAGGATGCCTGGTATCAGCGCAATTCGATCTACAAGCAGGCCGGCTACTGCTTCCGGACGCCGCGTGCGATCCGCGCCTTCGGCAATGCCGGCTGCAGCTACGATGCCGTCGAGGACGTGCCGCTCTCGGCCCGCCAGCGCGCCGAAGTCGCCCAGCTCAGGGCCTACGAGCAGTCCTACGGCTGCCCGCAATAGTCGGGGCTTACGCCGGGTCCTGATCGCGCAGGGCTCGGCGCAGCACCTTGCCGACATTGGTCTTCGGCAGGCTGTCGTGGAAGACGATGCGGCGCGGCACCTTGTAGCCCGTGAGCTGCTCGCGAGCATGCGCTTTCAGGACATCGGGCGCGACACCTTCTCCCTTGATGACGACGTGCGCGACGACGATCTCGCCGTCGTCGCAACGGGCGCCGACCACCGCGCATTCGAGCACGGACGGGTGCTTGGCCAGAACGTCCTCGACCTCATTCGGGTAGACGTTGAAGCCTGACACGAGGATCATGTCCTTCATCCGGTCGACGATGCGGATTGAACCGGTCTCGGACATCGTCGCCACGTCGCCGGTGCGGAAGAACCCGTCTGCCGTCATAGCGTGACGGGTCTCGTCCGGCCGGTTCCAGTAACCCGCCATGACCTGCGGGCCGCGGACGCAGAGTTCGCCCGCCTCGCCGTATGGCAGGTCGCGGCCCTCCGCATCCCGGATGGCGACCTCCGTCGATGACACCGGATAGCCGATCGATCCCGACCATTCCTTCAGGTCGACGGGATTGACCGAGACCACGGGCGAGGTTTCCGAGAGGCCGTAACCCTCGATCAGCGCCTTGCCCGTCGCCGCCTTCCACTTGGCGGCCACCGCTGCCTGGACCGCCATGCCGCCGGCGATGTGGTAGCCATCGGCTCGCGAGAAATCGACCGTGTGCAGCTTCGGGTGGTTCAGGAGCAGGTTGAACAGCGTGTTCACACCCGACAGATGCGTGAACTTGCTGGAGGCCAGCGTCTTCACGAAGCCGTCGACGTCTCGCGGATTGGCGATCAGCAGGCAGCAGCCGCCGATCTTCAGGAAGAAGAAGAAGCAGGCCGTCAGCGCGAAGATGTGGTAGAGTGGCAGAGCCGTGACCATGGTTCGCAGCTCGCCATCGTCTCCCGAGACTTGGAACCAGATCCGGCTCTGCTCGACATTGGCGACGATGTTGCGGTGGGTCAGCATCGCTGCCTTGGCGATACCCGTCGTGCCCCCGGTGTATTGCAGGAAGGCGAGATCGTCCGGCGTCACCGCGATGCGGTGGCGCGGGAGCTTGCTGCCGCCCTTCAGCACCGCCAGAAACCGTGTCGCCTTGGCGGGCGGCAGCTGGAAGGACGGCACGGCTCGTTTGACATAGCGCGAGGCGAAGTCGATCACCTTGCCCTTGAGGCCGAGGCCGTCGCCAGGCCCGACGAGGACGATGCGCTCCAGCCTCGGCAGCTTCGGCAACGCCTCCGCGACCGTATGGGCGAAGTTCTCCAGCACGAACAGGACCTTGGCGCCAGAATCCTCGAGCTGCCCGATCAGTTCGCGCGGAGTGTAGAGCGGGTTGACGTTCACGGCGGTGCAGCCGGCGATGAGGGCACCGAGCAGGGCCGCCGGATAGGCGGCGACGTTCGGCATCATCAGCGCGACGCGGTCGCCCTTGGCGAGACCTTGAGAACCGAGCCAGGACGAGACCGCTTCCGCCGAGGCGCCGAGTTCGCGATAGCTCACGCTCTTTCCGAAGCTTATCAGCGCAGGCCGATCGGCAAAGGCGGCGATGCTGCGATCGACGAGATCGACGAGCGTTCCGAGCCGCTCGACCTCGATCTCGGCCGGCACCGCGGGCGGATAAGCCGCCAGCCAAGGGCGCGCGGCGAAACGATCTCCGGCCACTGGGTCGGCCATGGTGTTCTCCCTGCGCCGAGCCTTGTCGCGGCTCGTACGGCTGCCCGCCTTGCTCTCTGGCTTAGCGGGATCGGCTGCGAACGATCAACCCGCCGCTCGCGTCGACGGGTCAGCCCGCACAGCCGAGATGAGCACGTGGGGCAGGAAGGCGGCCAGGAGACAGATGGCGACGAGCACGGTATCGCCCGCGTCGAGCGGGCGGCGCGGCCATGGCCCAAGGCCGATCGTGCGCGCGAAGCCGAGCACGGCCAGGGCGTACCAAAGCGCCACGAAGCGCGAGAGAAGCCCGGCAAGGCCTCTCCCGAAACGGCGCAGCCGGGCCGCATGCTCCCGTGCCGGTTGTCCGGCGATCAGCACGCCGAGCCCCATGGCAAGGCCGAAGGCGGAGGCGGCGACGGCAGCGCCGAGCGCATATGCAGCCATCATCGGAATTTGGTTGAGGAAGGCCATGCCGCCGGTCATGAAGCCACCGCGCAGGACGAGGCCGCCGAAGGTGGGGTGCATGCTGAGGGCGAGCACCAACCCGAGGCCGATGAACGCCCCGAGCACACGCCTCAGGGACGACGACGGACCCGGCGCGAGAGCCACCGCGATCACACGCACGAGGGCGTAGACGATCGCAAAGGCGAAGAGCGGGTAATGGTCGAGAAAGAAGCCGTAAAAGCGACTCTCAATCTCGGCCGGGACCGGCGTACTCTGGTCGAATCCGGTGACGAAAACAGCGCTCAGCGCGGCGAGCGCCGCGATGAGCGGCGCTGACGCGACGAGGATCGCCGACGGCCTCACGCTTCGTATGTATCACGTACGAGGCGATCAAGCAGGCGCACGCCCCAGCCCGCACCCCAGCTCCGGTTGATCTCGCTCGGGGTCGAACTCATGCCGACGCCGGCAATGTCGAGATGCGCCCAGGGCGTCTCGCCGACATAGCGTTTGATGAAGGACGCGGCGGTGGCGGCGCCGCCATGACGGCCGCCGGTGTTCTTCATGTCGGCGAACTTCGAGTCGATGGCCTTGTCGTAGGCCGGGATCAGCGGCATCCGCCAAACCTTCTCGCCGGCAGCCTCACCGGCGGCGGTGATCGCGGCGGAGAGTTCGTCGTCGTTCGAGAAAAGGCCGGCGATGTCCTGGCCGAGCGCCACGATGATCGCGCCGGTAAGCGTCGCCAGATCGATGATCGCCTTCGGCTTGTAGGCCTGATTCACGTGCCAGATCACGTCGGCGAGGACGAGCCGGCCCTCGGCGTCGGTGTTGATGACCTCGATGGTCTGGCCGGACATCGAGGTGACGATGTCGGAGGGGCGATAGGAATTGCCGTCCGGCATGTTCTCGACAATGCCGATGGCGCCGACGACGTTCACCTTGGCGCCGCGTGCGGCGAGCGCGTGGATGGTACCGACCACAGCGGCCGACCCGCCCATATCGCCCTTCATGTCCTCCATGCCACCGGCCGACTTGATCGAGACGCCACCGGAATCGAACACCACGCCCTTGCCGATCAGCGCCAGCGGCGGCTCGGCTTTGTCGGCCGCGCCGTTCCAGCGCATCACAGCGATGCGCGGCTCGCGGGCCGAGCCTTGGGCCACCGCGAGGAGGGCGCCCATGCCCAATTCGCGCATCTTGGCGACATCAAGGATTTCAACCTCGACTCCGAGCTTGGTCAGCTCCGAAGCGCGGCGGGCATATTCCTCGGGAAAGAGCACGTTCGGCGGCTCGTTGACGAGGTTGCGAGCGAGGATGACGCCGTCGGCAACGGCGCGGGCGCTATCGGCGGCCTTCTCGGCGGCGCCAGGATCGGCGCTCAGCACGGTGAGCTGCGTCGTCCGGTCGTCCTCGGCCTCCGGCTTCTTCTTGGTCTTGTAGCGATCGAAGCTGTAGCTGCGCAGGCGCGCGCCCAGCGTGAAATCGGCGACATCCCGGGCCGAGGCCTCGGTGCCGGGCCAGTCAAGGGCGACGCGGGCCGTTCGGCCGCCGATCTTGCCCGTCGTGAAACCGCCCAGCGTGACGTAGTCGATCTTCGCGCGGTCCTTCTCTGAGCCGAGACCGATGACGACCAGCCTGTCCGCCTCGACGCCGGCCGGCGCGGGCAGCGTCATCGCGCTCTGCGACTTGCCCTTGAAGCGCTCGCTCGCCGCGGCGCGCGCAACCAGCTCGACACCCGCTGTTCCGAGCAGTTCCGATGCAGCCGGCGAGAGGGCGAGGTCGTCGCCAACGAAGACGACAAGGTCGCCGGAGCCCTTCGACGACAGGGGTTGAAAGGCGATTCCGATACCATCCGCCATCTTATAAGCTTTCCGACCCTCTTGCGTTCGGGCTGTCGTCGCCCGATCACGAGCGGCGCCCTCGGCCTTGTGTACCCTGTGAGGCGCAGAACGCAACGCGACGGAGGAGCGCCGTGAAACGGCCCAACTCAGGGTGTCTGAGCCGTCGGTTCCGGGTCGGGCGGGCCATCGGAAAACCCTCGGCGGGAACGGCTTGGCGCGACGGGCGATGACCCATATCGAGCGTTACATCTTCAGGATCACACTCGGTGCCTTCCTCGCCTGCCTGATCGGTCTCACGGGTACGATCTGGGTGACGCAGGCCCTGCGCGAGTTAGATCTTGTTACGGCAAAGGGGCAGACGCTCCTGATCTTCCTGCTGATCACCGGCTTGTCGCTTCCGACGCTGATCACCGTGATCGCCCCGGTCGCCCTGTTCATCGCGGTGATCTACGCCTTGAACAAGCTCAACGGCGACTCCGAGCTGATCGTGATGTCGGCCGCCGGCATGGCGCCCCGGCAGATCCTCAAGCCGTTCTTCACGCTGGCCATGGCAGTGAGCGTGATGGTCGCGTTCCTCACCATTCAGGTGATGCCCTCTTCCTTCCAGGAGCTGCGCGACGTGCTCACCCGCGTGCGCGGTGATTTTGTCGCGAACGTCGTGAAAGAAGGCCAGTTCACCTCGCTCGACAGCGGCATCACCTTCCACTTTCGCGAGCGCGGTCGCGATGGCTCGCTCAACGGCCTGTTCATCCAGGACAAGCGCGAGGCGGGAAAGACCGTGGTCTACATCGCCGAGAAGGGCGTGGTCACCGACTATGACGGGCAGACCTACCTGACGCTCACCAATGGCAGCGTGCACCGCCAGCAGAAGAACTCGCGCGATTCTTCGATCGTCACCTTCGAGCGCTACGCCGTCGACCTCGCCGCCTTCGCCCCGCCGGACGGAGAGGTCATCTACAAGCCGCGCGAGCGCTCGACCTCGCAGCTGCTTTTCCCGGACACCTCTGAGAACCTCTACAAGCTACAGAAGGGCCGTTTCCGGGCCGAATTGCACGACCGGCTATCCGCCTGGCTGTACCCGTTGGCACTCGCCCTGATCGCGTTCGCAGCGCTCGGAGATCCACGCACCACGCGCCAGGGCCGGGGCCTGGCGATGGCCGGCGCAGTCACTGCCGTGGTTGCCTTCCGCATCGGTGGCTTCGCGGCTTCGAGTGCCGCCGTGCGCAGCCAGGGCGCCGTCGTCGCGATCTACGCCGTTCCGCTTCTGGCTGCCGGCCTGTCCTGCCTGCTGATTTTTCAGGGCGCTCGGGTCCGTGCCTTCAATGCCTCTCTCGGCCGCTTCGCGAAGCACCGGCTCGCCGGCCTCGTGCGGCGACCTCGTCTCGGCACGGGCTGATCGCCGTGCTGCTGATCGGGCCTACACTGGGGCGTTATTTCGCTCTGCGCTTCGTGCGCACCATCCTCGGTGTGTTCGTCACCGTTTTCGCGCTCGTCTACACGCTCGATTTCGTCGAGTTGCTGCGGCGCGCCGGCGACGCCGAGGGCGCATCACCCGGCTTGATGGCGAAGCTCGCCTTCTATCGCACGCCGGCCGTGGCTGAAGGCGTTTTGCCCTTCGCCGTCTTGTTCGGATCGATGGCGGCCTTGCTCCAGCTCTCGCGCAAGCTGGAGCTTGTGGTGGCGCGAGCAGCCGGTATCTCGGCCTGGCAGTTCCTGCAGCCTGGACTGTTCGTCGCGCTCGGGATCGGCGCGGTGTCGATCGGAATCTACAACCCGATCTCCGCCGTGATGAAGCAGCGCTCCACCGAGATCGAGGCCAAGATCTTCGCCAAGTCGACGAAGGCGGGGTCGGGCAAGGATCTCTGGCTGCGTCAGCGTGGCCTCGATGGCGAGGCGATCATTCGCGCGGAGACTGCAGTGGAGGGCACGACGACCCTGGCCGGAGTCTCGATCTTCACGTTCAGCAACACCGGCATCTTCGAGACTCACATCGAGGCGGCCCGCGCGATCCTGCACGATGGGTACTGGGAATTGCAGGACGTGCGGCTGCTCGCCAAGGACGAGCCTCCGGAGAGCTTCGACACCTACCTCATCGCGTCGAGTCTCGACCCGGGGCAGGTGCGGCAACGCTTCACCCCCCCGGAATCTGTGCCCTTCTGGCAACTGCAGGAGACCATCGCACGCACCGAACGGTCCGGTTTGGACGCCACGCGATACCGACTCCAGTACGATGTCCTGACCGCTCGGCCGCTGCTGTTTTTGGCCATGGTGCTAGTCGCAGCAACGGTTTCCTTAAGGTTCTTCCGCTTTGGTGGAGTGGGAAAACTGGTGCTCGGCGGGGTGGCTGCGGGCTTCCTTCTCTACGTGGTCCGGCAGGTCACGGAGGGGTTGGGAGCCTCGGGTTTGATCACTCCGCCAGTGGCGGCGTGGTTCCCGGCCGTGGTAGGGAGTTTGCTCGGTACGCTCACGCTTCTCTACCAGGAAGACGGCTAGGCCCGGCTTCAGGAGCAAGACGCAGTGACGACCGGGAAAAGGTTTTGGAGACCCGTTGCGTAAGGTCGCCGACATCACGGTCCAGGCCGGCTTGGCCCTGCTTCTGCTCTCGGCTGCGATCACCGCCGGGGCATCGCAGGCGCTTGCCCAAAGCGCGTTCGAGGACAAGCTCGCCGCAGCCTCGAAGCCGAAGGGTAACGAGCGCCTGCTCGTCGAGGCCGCCGAGCTGATCTACGACAACGACCACAACACCGTGACCGCACGGGGCAATGCGGAGCTGCATTACGGCAACCGAACGCTCCAGGCCGACCGCGTCCGCTACGACCGCACCACCAGCCGAGTCTTCGCCGAAGGCAACGTACGCCTCACCGACGGGACCGGCTCGGTCGTCACCGGCGAGCGGATGGAGCTGACGGACGACTTCAAGAACGGCTTCATCGACAGCCTGCGCATCCAGACGACGGTCCAGTCCAAGGGTCAGCCGGTGCGCACCCGCATCTCGGCGCCTCGCGCCGAGCGGATCGACGGCGAGCAGACCAGCTTCGATTACGCGACCTACACGGCCTGCGAGCCCTGTAAGGACCATCCCGAGAGACCGCCGCTCTGGCAGATCAAGGCTGCCAAGATCATCCAGAACAGCGAGACGCACACGATCTACTACGAGGACTCGACCCTCGAGATCGGCGGAATCCCGATCGCCTACCTGCCGTATTTCGAGTCGGCCGACCCGTCGGTGAAGCGTAAGACCGGCTTCCTGACGCCCCGCTTCATCACGTCGACGGCGCTCGGAACCGGCGTCGGCACGCCGTATTTCATCAATCTCGACCCGAGCTACGACCTGACGATCACGCCGACCTTCGTCAGCCGCCAGGGCCTGCTCGGACAGGCCGAGTACCGCCAGCGCTTCGACAACGGCCAATTCAGCATCCGCCTGTCCGGCATCTCGCAGACGACGCCGAGCGCGTTCCTGCCCGGACCGCTCGGCGCGGCCGACCGAGACCTCCGCGGCTCCGTCGAGTCGAAGGGCCGCTTCTACATCAACGACCGTTGGCGGATGGGCTGGGACCTCGTCGGCGTGACCGACAAGTGGTTCCTGGACAACTATCGCATCCGCAACCAGAACGTGACGGCCGACTACTTCCGTGAGGCGGTGTCGACGGCCTACCTGATCGGCCAGGGCGACCGCTCCTGGTTCGAGGCTCGCGGCTACTACTTCAAGTCCCTGTCGAGCTTCGACTGGCAGAAGGAGCAGCCGGTCGTCGCCCCGGTGATCGACTACGACAAGCGCATCAACGGCCCCGGCCTGCTCGGCGGTGAGGTTCGCCTGCAGACGAACCTCACCAGCATGACCCGCGACGCCACGGACTTCCAGGGCATCCCGCGCACAACCGCCTATGTGTTCACGCCGAGCGTCGGCGGGGTGAACTACCCGCTCTACGAAACCTGCAGCACCTTCACGCGCAGCACCTGCCTCGTGCGCGGCCTCGCCGGGACGGATACTCGCCTATCGGCTCAGGCCTCCTGGCGGCGGACCTTCATCGACGATTTCGGAATGGCGTGGACGCCGTTCACCTACTTGCGGGCAGACTCGTTCTTCGACAGCCCGAGCCTGTCGGGCTACCAGAACGCCAACGTCAGCAGCATCGCCTCGGTCAATGACGGAGCGGTCAGCCGGGTGATGCCGGCAATCGGCATCGACTGGCGCTATCCGTTCGTTTCCGATTTCGGCGCGCTCGGCGTCCATACCATCGAGCCGATCGCCCAGGTGATCGTGCGGCCGAGCGAGACCCGTATCGGCCGCCTGCCGAACGAGGATGCGCAGAGCCTCGTCTTCGACGACACCTCGCTGTTCGAATGGGACAAGTTCTCGGGCTACGACCGCGTCGAGGGCGGCGTGCGCGCCAATGTTGGCGGACAATACTCGGTGGTCACGCCCTCCGGCTGGTACGCAAACCTGATGGCCGGCGAGTCGATCGCCATCGCCGGCGTCAATTCGTTCCGGCGCGGCGACATCGCCAATGTCGGCCTCGATTCGGGCCTGGAGAACCAGTATTCCGACTTCGTCGGCCGGGCTCAGGTCTCGCCCAACAAGAACATCACCTTCATCGCGCGCACCCGTCTCGCGCAGAACGACTTCAGCCTGAACCGCTTCGAGGCCGGTGTCATTGCGCGCTTCGCGCCGTTCCTGCCGCTCGATACCTCGGTGTTCTACTCCTATTACGGCGCACAGCCGGCGCTCGGCTTCGACCATCGCCGCGAAGGCATCACAGCCTCCGCGACGTATCACATCACGCCGAACTGGTTCGTCTCAGGCTCGGTGCTGTTCGACCTGACCCGCTACCTCGACAACCGCGACCTCTACAACGACGCCCTGACGGCGTATCTCGCCAATCCCATCGGCGCGCCGCCGGTCTACTCGCCCGGTGATCGCTTCTTCTCGACTGGTTTGAGCGTCGGCGCCGGCTATCAGGACGAGTGCACCACGGTCTCGCTGAACTACATCAACTCGCCGATCGCTACGGCGCTCGGCACTCGCGAGAAAAATCAGACCGTGCTGCTGCGCATCGAGCTGAAGACGCTCGGCGAAGCGGACCTGAAGCAAAACGTCAACACGGTCACCACCGCCGACGGCATCTCCGCGGTGCGCTGAGCGCGAGATTGCTGTAGGCGTCGCCGGATCATGACCGACGATACGCCGCTGGCGCTCACCCTTGGCGATCCGGCCGGGATCGGCCCCGAGATCGCCCTCGCAGCCTGGCGCGCGAGGGTCGAACGGGACGTCCCGCCCTTCCTGCTGATCGGCGACCCCGAATTCCTGGAGGCCGCCGCGCACCGGCTCGGGTTGCTCGTGCCGGTTGCCGAAGTTGATCCCGAATACGCCGTCGAGGTGTTTCCGCGCGCCCTGCCCGTCTGGCCACTGCCGAGCGGTACCAAGGTAGCGGCCTCGCCCGGTTTGCCGGATTCCGCGAATGCCGGGGCGACGATCGAGTCGATCACCGCTGCCGTCGATCTGGTGCGGAGAGGGCGTGCCTCGGCCGTCGTGACCAATCCGATCGCCAAATTCGTCCTGACCCAGGTGGGCTTCGCACATCCGGGACACACCGAGTTCCTGGCCGCCCTCGCCACGGAGCCGGGGCGCGACGTGCCCCTACCGGTCATGATGCTGTGGAGCGAGACGCTCTCCGTCGTGCCGGTCACGATCCACGTTGCCTTGCGCCGCGTCCCGGAACTGCTGACGCAGGATCTCGTC
Source organism: Methylobacterium sp. C25 (assembly GCF_021352225.1). Classification (GTDB taxonomy): domain Bacteria; phylum Pseudomonadota; class Alphaproteobacteria; order Rhizobiales; family Beijerinckiaceae; genus Methylobacterium. The sequence continues at coordinate 592,019 of NZ_JAAUVI010000002.1, forward strand.
GAGCGTACCGCGCGGGTCGTCCATGCCGGGCTGCGCGAGCGCTTCGGCCTGACAAGTCCCCGGCTCGTGCTCGCCGGCCTGAATCCGCATGCCGGCGAGGCCGGCACCATGGGCACCGAGGACCGCGACGTCCTCGCCCCCGCAGTAGCAAAGCTGCGCTCCGAGGGGATCGACATCCGCGGCCCGCTGCCTGCCGACACCCTTTTTCACGAGCGAGCCAGAGCGGCCTACGACGTCGCGCTGACGCCGACCCACGACCAAGCGCTGATCCCGATCAAGACGCTGGCCTTCGACGACGGCGTCAACGTCACGCTCGGACTGCCATTCGTCCGGACTTCACCGGACCACGGCACGGCCTTCGACATTGCCGGACAGGGTATCGCGCGCGCCGACAGTCTAATCGCCGCCCTGCGCCTCGCTCACCGCCTCACGGCACGGCCATGAGCGAGTTCGCCTCCGACGGCCTGCCGCCTCTGCGTGAGGTGGTGAGACGGCACGGCCTCGAGCCCAAGAAGGCACTCGGCCAGAACTTCCTGTTCGACCTCAACCTGACCGGCCGGATCGCCCGTGCGGCCGGACCGCTCGACGGCGTTACCGTGGTGGAGGTCGGCCCAGGGCCCGGCGGCCTGACGCGCGCCTTGCTGGCCGCAGGCGCAGGCAAGGTCGTCGCGATCGAGCGCGATCCTCGCGCCCTGCCGGCTCTGGCCGAGATTGCCGCCCATTATCCCGGCCGGCTCGAGGTGGTCGACGCCGACGCCGTCGGATTCGATCCGCGCCCGCTGATCGGACAGGGTCCGGCGCGCATCGTGGCGAACCTTCCCTACAATGTCGGCACTCCCCTCCTCACCGACTGGCTGACGGAGGCGGATTGGCCGCCCTGGTGGGACCGCGCCGTTTTGATGTTCCAGCGCGAGGTCGCCGAGCGCATCGTGGCCGATACCGATGACCGGGCAAATTACGGGCGGCTCGGCGTGCTCTGCGGCTGGCGAGCCCAGGCGACGATCCTGTTCGACGTGGCGGCTTCCGCCTTCGTGCCACCGCCGAAGGTCACATCGAGCGTGGTGTCGGTGATCCCGCGGGCCGAACCGATGCCCTGTTCGGTGAAGACGCTGGAGACGGTGACCCGCGCCGCCTTCGGTCAGCGTCGCAAGATGCTCCGCCAGAGCCTCAAGGCAGCGACGCCAGATCCGATCAGCCTCCTGACCGCCGCAGGCCTGCCGGAGACGGCGCGCGCAGAGGAGGTGCCGGTCGAAGGTTTTGTCGCCCTGGCCCGTCTTCTGGCAGCCTCTGCACGAGAGTGAGCCGGCGGGATTAAGGCCGATAGCCCGGCCGTTGACCTCAATGCGCCGTCCTCCAAGGAGCGCGAGACCTCTCAACCCCGCCCGGCTCGTCCGGCGCGGGTTTTTTTTGCTGCCATGCCGGACAGCGCGGCCCGCCATTCGCGAGAAAGAAACGGCGACCGAATTCTTCTCAAATGAATATGATTGGACTTATCAACATAACGAAGATGAGACCCGGGAACTCAAGAAGAGACGCGCATGTTGTAGAATACATGATCTAAACTTGGCCGTATCCGAACGATCTTCTATGGCTCAGCTTCTAGGCGTCACAATCTCGCCGCTTCGTCAGGTATGTTGCGTTCATTCTCAATACTCACTGGTTCGAGGCAGCGAACTGCTTCGGGTCGCCCGACCCTCTCGGATGGATGACGCATGTCGAAGCTCGCTCTCACGCTCGCCCTCGCCGCCGGCCTGACCTCGCATCTCGCTCTGCCGGCGGGCGCGCGTGACGCCAACTTCGACGGTACCTGGTCGGTTGAGCTGGTGACGGAGAGCGGCGCGCTCTGTGACGCGCGCTACAGCTACTCGCTTTCGGTGATCGACGGGCAGGTCCGGCCGATCTCGAAGGCGGCGAGCAGCGGAGCCACGGTCACCGGCCGGGTTGGCAAGGACGGTGCGGTCGGGCTCAACGTCGCGACCAGCGCAGCCAGCGGCTCCGCCTCCGGCCGGCTGCAGACGCAAAGCGGCTCGGGCTCCTGGAAGGTCTCTTCGCTCTGCTCCGGCCGCTGGACGGCGCACCGTCACACCACGCGGACCGCGCAGGCAGACTGATTGTCCTTCAGCGACGGGCCGGGTAAGCGGCCCGCCGTCATTGGGAAGCTGCCTTGCTCTCAGGCGGCAGCGTTGAGCCAGGCGCGCGCCTCGTCGATCTTGGCGCGTTCGAACACCTTGATCTGGGTCGGCGAGACGAAGCTGAAGGTCTCGGCGACCATCTTCAGCCATTGCGCATCGGTCACCAGCGCGACGTGGCTCACGCCCTTCATCATCGAGATACCGAAGCGCGGGTCCTTGAAGAAGGCCGCCGGCTCCATGCCCTCGAAGGTGCGAATATCCTCCAGAAGCTTGAGCTTCGTGCCGGTATCCAAGTCGGCCTTCATCGCCGCCATGACGGTGTTCATCTCCTCGTCGGTGATTTTCCCATCGACGACGATCTCGGCGAAACTGGATTTGGGCTTTTTCTCGTAGGTCAGCACGGTCTTCGAGCTCCTCGCGATACGCAGTCTGCGTGTGAAGGCAGGAACGCTGCCAAACCCTAGAGGAAGCTCTGCGGATCCACGTCGATGGTGACTTTGGTATTGCCGCGCGGCTTCGGGCTCCTGGCAAGCCAATCGCGCAGATAGCTCTGGATGTCGATTCCCCGGTCGGTTTTTACCAGCAGCCGGAAGCGGTAGCGTCCGCGCACCAGCGCGAGCGGCGCCTCCGCTGGACCGAGCACCATGATCCCGGCCGGTGGATCGGCGACTCGGGCCATAGCTTGGCCATGCGCTTCGGCCACCTCGCGCTCGGCGGCCGAGACGATCAGCGCCGCGAGTCGGCCGAAGGGCGGCAGACCGGCCGCCTCGCGCGCAGAAATCTCCTCCTCGTAGAACCGCTCGGCCTCGCCGGAGAGCAGGGCCGCGATCACCGGATGATCGGGCTGGTAGGTCTGCACCAGGGCACGCCCCGGCCGCTCGCCGCGCCCGGCGCGGCCGGTAACCTGCTGGAGAAGCTGGAAGGTGCGCTCCGCCGCGCGCGGGTCGCCGGAGGTCAGGCCGATATCCGCATCGAGCACGCCGACCAGCGTCAGGTGCGGGAAGTTGTGCCCCTTGGCGACCAGCTGGGTGCCGATGACGATGTCGCATTCACCCGCCGCGACCGCTTCGAGCTCCTGACGCAGCCGCTCGGTACCTCCGGGAAAGTCACTCGACAGCACGATGATGCGCTTGTCGGGAAACAGCTCCGCGGCCTCCTCGGCGATCCGCTCGACACCGGGGCCGCACGGCGTGAGATGGTCGAAGGTACCGCACTCAACGCAGGCCTCCGGCTTCCGCTCGGTGTAACCACAATGGTGGCAGACCAGCGCCTTGCGGAACCGGTGCTCCACCAGCCAAGTCGAGCAATTGCGGCACTGGTAGCGATGGCCGCAGGCGCTGCAGAGTGTGAGGGGGGCGTAGCCGCGCCGATTGAGGAAAAGCAGGGCCTGCTCGCCATCCGCAACCGTCTTCTTCACCGCCGCGACCAGCGGAGGCGACAGGAATCGGCCGCGCTCAGGTTTGTCCAGGCGCATGTCGATGGCTGTGATGTCGGGCAGCCGCCGGCCGCCGAAACGCTCAGGCAGCACGATATGGCCGTAACGCCCACGCTGGGCGTTCACCCGCGATTCGATCGACGGCGTTGCCGAGGCCAGTACCACCGGGCAGCCTTCGAGCCGCCCGCGCACCACTGCCATGTCGCGGGCGTGGTAATGGACGCCATCCTCCTGCTTGTAAGCGGTCTCGTGCTCTTCATCGACGACGATGAGGCCGAGATTGGCGAAAGGCAGGAACAGCGCCGAACGCGCGCCGACCACTACGGACACGTCGCCCTTCGCGACTGCGGCCCGCAGCCGCTCCCGGCGCTTGCCGCCCACCCCCGAGTGCCAGGTCGCCGGCCGCACCCCGAAACGCGCGGCGAACCGGTCGAGGAACTGTGCCGTCAGCGCGATCTCGGGCATGAGCACGAGCGCCTGCCGGCCGCGCCGCACGCATTCTGCGACGGCCTCGAAATAGACCTCGGTCTTGCCGGAGCCGGTGACGCCTTCGAGGAGGATCGTGTCACCCAAGCCTCTCCCTTCTGCCGGAGAGGGTGCGGGGTCGAAGGCCGCGATCAATTGTCTTGCTGCCGCGTCCTGCGCCTCCGACAACGGCGTCTCGCGCGGAAAATCCGGGTCCGGCGGTAGCGCCACCGGCTCGGGCAGCAGGGCCACCGTCTCCAGGGCGCCGTCGTCGACCAGCCCATCAACCACGCTCAGCGAGACGCCTGCCTCCTTGGCCAGCGCACTCTTGCCGCGGACGCCGCCATCAGCAGCAACGGCGAGCACTTTGGTACGGGCAGCAGTGGCCCGGGCAGGAGAATTGCCAGCGGCTCGCACGCCGACTCGCGCGACCTCGGTGCGCGCTGTCTCGTCGGGTAGGCGCAGGGCCATGGCCAGCGCCGAGCCCTTCGGAGCGAGCGTGTAGCGCGCCAGCCAGTCGACGAGGCGCCGCAGCGGTTCAGATAGCGGGGGCGCCTCGATAGCCCCGCTCACCGGGCGTAGATTGCTCCCCGAGGCCCGATCCTCCACGCCCCAGACCACACCGACGGTCTCCCGCGGACCCAGCGGGATCTGCACGACATCGCCGTTTTTTAACGTGAGACCCACCGGCACCGCATAGCTATAGGCGGTGTCGAGCGCCAAAGGGATCAGGATATCGGCGATCTGAGGCATGTAACCTGACGAGGCGACTGCAGGCTCGCGGCTTTTTGTTCTACATTTGTACCGGTCCGCTGTCGATCAAGACCCGTCGATGCGGCCAGCAGCCCGGCAGCGCTATGTCATTTCCCGCCACGAAGCGACAGCGCGATCGGAACGGCAGCGAGGCTGAGCGCGCTCATCGCCCAGAAGGCGCGGATGCCGACCAGACCGTAGAGTTGGCCAGCGGCGAGCGTCAGCAGCGCCGAGGCGAGGCCGAGGCCGAGCGCGCCGTAGACACCGAGCGCCGTCGCCCGCAACCCGTCCGGTACAGAGCGCTCGATCAGTGCGAGACAAGCGAGATGCAGGGCGGCGAAGGTCAGCCCATGCAGGACCTGGATGGCCGCGAGCGCCGGCAGCCAGGTTGTTGCGCCCTGGACGGCCCAGCGCAGGGCTCCTGCGATGGCCGCGAGGGCGATCGCGCCCGGTGATCCGATCCACGATAGGAGCCGCGGACCGAGCCAGAGGAAAACCAGAACCTCTGCAGCAACCGATTCCGACCAGAGAAGGCCAGCGGTGCCGGCAGAGATCCCCGCCTCTCGCCAGACGATGACGGTAAAGGCATCGTGCATGGCGTGCGCGCCGATGACGAGTGCGGCGGCAAGAACCACGCGGCGAAAGGCCGGAATGGCCGCGAGCGCACCAAATCCGATCTGCGGAGACATCCTCCAATCACCCGCCTTTTCCCGAGGTGGGAGGCGAAGTCGAAGCGCGAAAACGGCCGCCGCAGCGAATGCTGTGCCGCATGCCCAGATCCCTGCCGAGTTGCCCCAGATGCCGACGAGAAATCCGGTCAGGATCGTTGCCGCGATGAAGGCGGCGGAGCCGGCGGCGCGGACCCAGCCATACTCGAAAATCCGCCCACTCCCCGCCGCCGCCAGAGCCAGGGCGTCGGCGATGGGAGCAAGCGGCGCGGTCCAAATCGACTGGACGATGCCGATGACGATGATCGGCCAGAGGCCGTGCCCGGCCAGCAGAGCGAGGTTGGAGATCCCGGCGAGAGCGAGACACGCCGCAAGCAGCGCCTGTGCGCGGCCAGTCCAGTCCGCGATGCGCCCGGCGACGGGGCCGACCGCAAGGCGGGTCAGGGTCGCGGCAGCGAGAAAGGTCGTGATCTCCTGCGGCGACAATCCGCGCTCAGCGAGGTAAGCCGGCAAGAATGGAGACAGGGCGCCATAGCCGCCATAGAGCGCGGCGAACAAGGCCAGGTAGCTCGTCAGAAAGCTGCTCTTGCCTCTCGCGCCAGACGTCGTCATTCCATCTCGATTTGACTGGTCTAACTCTTTGAATCGATCGCGATTTCCGTGTTCTGGCCGCATCGGTCAAAACACGGCATGATCTAGGATGAGGTGATGATCGGCTGCACCCTGTCCCGTCCCGAATCGAGGGCGCGATGATCGGACAATGTGGAGTAGCGCCTCCGCGGGACGGAGTCGTTCTGCTCCATGGTACCGCGCGGCGCGCCTCCTCCATGCGAAGCCTCGAACGCGCCTTTGCTGCGGCCGGCTACGCCACGCTGAACATCGACTATCCGGCACGGCAGGCCGCGCTCGGCACCATTGCCGGGATCATCCGTTCCGACATCGCCACCTTCTCGGCGCGTGTCGCGCAAGTCCACTTCGTCACGCATTCGATGGGCGGGCTCGTCGCGCGTGCACTGATCACTCGGCATCGACCAGCCAAACTGGGCCGCGTCGTAATGCTGGGGCCGCCGAACGGAGGCAGCGAGGTGGCGGACGCGCTGCGTCACTCCCGTCTCTACCGCCGGTTCTTCGGACCCGCCGGCGCTCAGTTGGCGACACAACGGAGCGAGACACTGACGCGGCTGGTGGGACCGGTCGACTACCCGCTCGGAATCATCGCAGCCGACCGCAGCCTCTACCCTCTCGAATCCTGGCTGCTGCTGCCGGGTCCGAATGACGGGCGCGTCACCGTCGCCCGCACTCGCGTCGACGGCATGAGCGCGCATCTGACCCTCCACACCACTCACATCACGATGATGTGGAACCATCGCGTCATCCGGGAGGCGCTGCATTTCGTGCGCGAAGGCCGCTTCGCCAGCGATCGCGCGTTTTCGCGTGAGGAAGCCGCTCCCCGCTGAACCGAAACTGTTCTAAGAAGCGGCCTGCCGAGGCTGCGGCCCACGGGTTATCTCGTGATGGGCCATCTCGGTTCCGTGTGTTGCGCGCCCCCGCCGCCGCCAAAACGGTGGTCGTCCCGTCGGGATGCGCTTGAGACAGGTTCTTCGGCGATGAGCATCGATCCCCCGACCCGCCCGCAAGATCAGCTCGTGACTGTGTTCGGCGGCTCCGGCTTCCTCGGCCGGCACGTGGTGCGCGCCCTGGCGAAACGCGGCTATCGCATCCGGGTCGCCGTGCGCCGGCCGGATCTCGCGCTGTTCCTGCAGCCGCTCGGTTGGGTCGGCCAGATCGTCGCCGTGCAGGCGAACCTGCGCAATCACGACTCGATCCGCCGCGCCGTCGAAGGATCCGACGTCGTCATCAACCTCGTCGGCATCCTTCAGGAGACCGGAAGCCAGCGCTTCTCCCGGCTTCAGACCGAGGGCGCCGGCGAGATCGCGCGCGCCGCGGCGAATGTCGGCGCGCGGGTTGTTCACGTCTCCGCCCTCGGTGCCGATGCGGCATCCGAGTCACTCTATGCCGCCTCGAAGGCGCTCGGTGAGGCAGAGGTGCTGAAGGCACGGCCAGATGCGGTGATCTTCCGGCCGTCGCTGCAATTCGGCCCCGGCGACAGCTTCTTCAATCGGTTCGCGACACTGGCGACCATGCTTCCTGTGCTGCCGCTCGTCGGTGGCCTGACGAAATTCCAGCCTGTCTTCGTCGGCGACGTCGCCGAGGCGATCGCGCGGGCCGTCGACGGCAAGGCGGAAGGCGGCAAGGTCTACGAGCTGGGCGGCCCCGAGGTCAGCACGCTGGAATACTTCGTGCGCTACATGCTCGAGGTGACGATGCGCCATCGCGTCGTCGTCGACCTCCCATGGCCACTCGCCCGTCTACAGGCTCGAGCGCTCGAGTTGGTCAACACGGCGACGCTCGGCCTTCTGCCCGATTACCTCAAGCTGACTCGCGACCAGGTGATCATGCTGCAGACCGACAATGTCGTCTCGGAGGCGGCGAAAACAGAAGGCCGCACCATCGAGGGACTTGGCATTTCACCGACAGCTGCCGAAGCCGTGGTGCCGGGCTATCTCTGGACGTACCGCAAGCACGGCCAGTTCGCACAGGGCCGCGGCACCGAGAGCGAGGAAGCCATTCCCGATCTGCTCGCGTCGCAGCCGACCGGCGCTCAATCCGCACATCACCCGCGCACGGCGAGCGGGCCTGCAATCGGACAGGGGTCGGCGCCGGCCGGTGCCATGGGCAAGCGCTGGGGAACGCGCAACTGAGCTTGGGCTCAGCCGGCGGAAGCGAGAGAGCCAGGGAGTCAGATGATGTCGAGCGAAGCGTCCGTCGTGGATCACGCGGTGTTCGACGTGGCTGAATATGCCGCCCGGCTCCCCGAGACCTCGGACACGATGGTCGCCGACCATCGCTTCACCGACGACGAGGCGGCGAGTGCCCGCGTGTTTCGCGTGTACAAGCCGACGCCGCCGCACACCCACTCCACCTGCGACGAGTATCTCTACTCGCTGTCGGGCCGTTGCCTGATGAAGTTCGGAGACGAGGCGCCGGTGGAAGTCGGGCCAGGCAAACTCGTGGTGTTCAAGCGGGGCGTCGTCCACTCGGTGCCGGAGATCCTCGAAGAGCCGATGGTATTCCTCTCGGTGGACACGCCTCGCCGCGCTCCGCGCGACATCCGCTTCATCAAAGAAGGTACCGGCACGCCCGACAGCTTCATGCGGCAGAAGGACTGAGGCCGCCCATCGTCGGTGAGCCGACGGCCGCGAAGGCTCAGTTCAGACGACTTCGGCCGCAGCTGGCGATGGCGCGGCTGTTGGCCGCCCGGCATGTTGAAAGAGCCGCTCGCTGGTCAGCTTGAGGAAATAGAATCCGAATTCCGGGTTCTGGTAGTAGAGCTGCTTCACTTCCGAATATGCTAGGCAGAGCGCGTGCCCGCTCTCGATGCAGACCAGCGAGCCGGTGCGGCGATTGTCCGGCGCGAGCATGCCGAGTTCGCCGACGACGTCGCCCGCACCGAGCTCGATGTCGTGCTCCGGGATACGGAAACGCCCGCTCTCGATCGTGAACATCTCCGAGGCTTCGTCTCCCAACCGAAAGATCACCTGCCCCGCCTTGAACTGACGTGCCTTGCCGAACGGCTTGAGCCAGTCGAGCGAGAGATCGCCGGAAGCGGCCTTCTCGACGTCCTTCACGAGACGAACCATCTGGAACAGCCGCCAGGCGTTGAATGGAATCTGGATCATTTCAGTCAGCACTACGGGCATGCTGTTGATCATCAGACCGTAGGTGATGACCACGCAGCTCGCCGTGAGCGCCACGATGCGCAGCGGTATCATCGTACTCATCGCCGACGAGGCGACAGTGAGCACGGTGCCGGCATAGCCGATCGCCTCGACCCAGTTCATGCATCCCCCTGCGATCCGGTATCGTCGAGCCCGCTCGAACCGCCGGTCCCGTCACCCTGACTGCGCAATGCGGCACGGCTCAGGCGTGGCGTTACCCAAACCGTTCGATGACTTCATCGGCCGCCCGCGCCCCTTCCGCGTAGGCGCCACCCGCCGTGCCCCATTGCTCGCGCGACAAGGCCTCGCCCGCAAACCAGAGTCTCTCGTCGACCGGCGCCTTCAGCGCAACCCGCGCTGGGGCGTGGCCTGGAGGCACGACAGCCCACGAGCCAAGCGACCGGGCATCCCGCCGCCATTCGGTCACGGCAGGGATGGCGAGGTCGTCGATGGCGCGATAGCCAAAATGCTCGGCGAGCACGGCACGCACGAGATGACGGGCTGCGTTGGCCGGAGCCAGCTTGGCATCGAGCCCTTCGGCCATAGCAGCATCCATCTCGAAGAAGTGAAAGGGTGACCCTCCGATCCGTGTCAGCATGCCGGGTGGGCGGTGTCGTCCGCCGATGACACTCGCAAGCCGATCGCGGCCCTGAAAGGGGGCCGACGGCCAGTGCAGCACGGCGTGTTCGTAGGTGCCGGAGATAAATCCGTCGATCGCCGAGCGGATGGCAGGAGGCAGGGCCGGCGTGAAGCGGATACTGGATTGCAGCACCATGATCGGCACCGTGACGATCACGGCCTTTGCCGAGAGTGAGGCGCCGTCCGCAGTTCCGACCTTCACGCCGTCCGCCGAGCGATCGATGCGGGTAACCGGCATCCGCAGGACGATCGGCAGGTCTTGCGACAGCCGCGCGAGGTAGGCGCCATACCCACCGTCGACGAAGAAGTTTTCGCCGTATTCGAGGCTCGGCCAGTCGTGCAGCGAGACCTCATCGAGCGGGCGGCCGGAGACCAGCGCGTGGACCAGTTCGATCCGGTCACGCCATGGCCCAAGCCCGACGGGAACGAGCGAGCCCACCGCGCAATCCTCGCTCGTCTTGGATGCCCCGAGCGTCATCGCGCGGTCGGCGAGATCGAAGGCGCTGGAGAAGGCGCGCCGCTCGGCCGGCCGCGCGCGACGGCGGCCGATGACGAGGTGCCCGTTCTGCGGCGCCTTGCGCAGGGGCTCGCCGCGCGCCCGGCCCAGCGCGACCAGCGGGTTGACCGGGCCCGCATGAAGCCAATGGGCACCGAGGTCGATCGGATGGCCGCGCAGGCTCGTGGTGACAGCCCGGCCGCCGACGCGGTCGCGTGCTTCGAGGACCGCGACGGATAGCCCGGCCTCGATGAGCCTGCGCGCCGCGCCGATGCCCGCCGCACCGGCCCCGACGACGATGACGTTTGGCGAGGTCGGCAACGGCGCAAAGCGCGGCATTACCGTCGAGCGGAAGCGGGCATGCGCAGGCGGAACGGCAAGGCGGTCGGGCGTCATGGCGCTGTGCTCGCAGATCCGCGCCACATCGTCACCGGGTACTCCGCGACGCATCTCGGTCCTGTTACATGGGCCGCAGAGGTCGGTCTTCGCATCCGCGCGGAGGAGCCTGACGACACCAGTCAGAAATGCGGCCGGATGGGAAGGCTTTCAGTGTCGATCTACGCGGTAACACCGACGAGTCCTTCGATCGTGGGATCAAATACCTCGTCAAGAATCAACTCCTCGACCGATGATGTTTTCATGGCGACGAGCGACTTTCTCGCCCCGGTGCTGCGGTGCGGTAAGCATTTGAACGTGCACACCAGTCGCCGGAACAAGCATTGTTGCGGTCGAATTCGACCAAGCTTGTGCGCGTTTTCGGCTTGACGAGAGGCGAACACAGTCGCAGTCTCCACAAGTGCTTCGAAAGGGAAGCACTGACAGCTCGGAGAGACAGCGATCATTTTATCGTTGTTGCGAAGAGTATTGGCTGAAGGAGACAGGAATGACTCCACCCCAGCGGAAAGCCGCTTAGACGACCTCAGGTTCGGTTTGGCCTGAGATTGAGCGGCGCGTTACGAGCCACCGGACGGAAGCGGCCCCAGGGGCGCAGAAGCGACCTGTATAGGTACGACTTCGAACACGCATCAGCCCCACCTAGAGCCGCTTCCGCCGCGGTTCCTCCTCGGCGAAGACGATCGCGAGCGTAGCTGCCCAGCGCCCCGGCCTCCGGACGGCGGGCGCATTTCGCATGATGACTGTCGGCGAACGGGACCTAGTCGATCCCGAGCTTCGCCTTCAGCAGGGCATTGACCGAAGCCGGGTTGGCCTTGCCGCCAGTGGCCTTCATGGTCTGCCCCACGAACCAGCCGAGCAGCGTCGGCTTCTCCTTGGCCTGGGCGACCTTGTCTGGATTCTTGGCGATGATCTCGTCGATCGCCGCCTCGATGGCGCCGGTGTCGGTGACCTGCTTCATGCCGCGCTGCTCGACGATCTCGCGCGGGCTGCCACCCTCGGACCAGACGATCTCGAACAGGTCTTTGGCAATCTTGCCGGAAATCACGCCTTCGCCGATCAGATCGACGATCCCGCCGAGTTGCTCGGCCGAGACCGGCGTGTCCTCGATGCCTTTGCCTTCCTTGTTCAGGCGGCCGAACAGCTCGTTGATCACCCAGTTCGCAGCGGCCTTGCCATCGCGCCCTCGCGCCACGGCCTCGAAATAGTCGGCCGAGGAGCGTTCGGCGACGAGCACGCCGGCATCGTAGGCGCTGAGCCCGAAATCGGCGATGAAGCGCGCCTTCTTGGCGTCCGGCAGTTCGGGCAGGCCCTCGGCCAGCCCGTCGACGAAGGCCTGGTCGAATTCGAGCGGAAGCAGGTCCGGGTCGGGGAAGTAGCGGTAGTCGTGCGCCTCTTCCTTCGAGCGCATGGAGCGGGTCTCGCCCTTGTTCGGGTCGTAGAGCCGGGTCTCCTGGTCGATCGTGCCGCCATCCTCGATGATCGCGATCTGGCGGCGAGCCTCGGTCTCGATGGCCTGGCCGATGAAGCGGATCGAGTTGACGTTCTTGATCTCGCAGCGCGTGCCGAGCGGGTCGCCGGGCTTGCGCACCGAGACGTTCACGTCGGCGCGCAGGTTGCCCTTCTCCATGTCGCCGTCGCAGGTGCCGAGATAGCGCAGGATGGTGCGCAGCTTGGTCACGTAGGCCCGCGCCTCCTCGGAGGAGCGCAGGTCAGGCTGCGAGACGATCTCCATCAGCGCGACGCCGGAACGGTTGAGGTCGACGAAGCTCTTGGTCGGGTCCTGGTCGTGCAGCGACTTGCCGGCATCCTGCTCCAGGTGAAGGCGCTCGATGCCAACCGTGATCGACTCGCCATCCGCGAGATCGACGAGCACCTCGCCCTCGCCGACGATGGGGTCCTTGTACTGCGAGATCTGATAGCCCTGCGGCAGATCCGGATAGAAGTAGTTTTTCCTGTCGAAGACAGAGCGGTGATTGATCTTGGCCTTGAGCCCGAGACCGGTGCGCACAGCCTGCGCCACGCATTCCTCGTTGATCACCGGCAGCATGCCGGGCATCGCCGCATCCACCAGCGAGACGTGGTCGTTCGGCTCACCGCCGAACTCGGTGGAGGCGCCGGAAAACAGCTTGGAGCGGCTAGTGACCTGGGCATGGATCTCCATGCCGATCACGACCTCCCAGTCGTGCAGGCCGCCCTTGATGAGCTTTTTCGGGGAAACGGGGGCGTTCATGACGTCTCGAACTCTCGGCGCGGACGATCAATCCGCGATCTTCGGCGTGTGTAGGAAGGGCGAGGCTCGCCGGTCAAGGCAATGGGCGTCCTCACCACCGTCATTCCGGGGCCGCGAAGCGGAACCCGGAATGACGGCAACTCGTCGTCACACCAATCCCGTCGCGTAATAGACGCCGATCACGAAAAACACCGCCAGCGTCTTGATGCAGGTGATGGCGAAGATGTCGCCGTAGGATTGCCGGTGCGTCAGCCCGGTCACGGCGAGCAGCGTGATCACCGCGCCGTTATGCGGCAGCGTGTCCATGCCGCCGCTGGCCATGGAGGCGACGCGGTGCATCACCTCCAGCGGAATCCCGGAGGCCTGCGCCGCCTGGACGAAGCGCTCGCCGAGCGCGGCCAGCGCGATCGAGAGGCCGCCCGAGGCCGAGCCCGTGACGCCGGCGAGCACGTTCACCGTCACCGCCTCGTTCACCAGAGGGTTCGGGATCGCGGAGAGCGCATCCGAGATCACCTTGAAGCCCGGCAGCGCCGCGATCACCGCGCCGAAGCCGTATTCGGTGGCGGTGTTCATGCCGGCGAGCAGCGAGCCGGCCACCGCCGCCTTGGAGCCCTCGGAGAACCGGCTCGCGAGGTTGCGGAAGCCGAGCAGCACCGTGGCGAGGATGCCGAGGATCAGCGCGCCTTCCACGGCCCAGATCGCGGCGACCGCCTTCACCTGAACCGTCACGGGATGGGCGACCATGTCCGGATTGAGCGCTGCCGAGGCCTCCGTGCCGTAGGAGGCGGTGATCCAGGAGAGCAGCAGCTTGTTGCCGATGCCGACGATGAAGAGTGGCAACAGCGCGATGGCGGGATGGATCGTGATCTTGTCCTCGCTCGCGACCGGCTCCTCGGCATGGTCGGCCCCGTAGCCCTCGCCGGCGGCGGCAGCCCGGCGGCGACGGAATTCGAGCCAGGCGACGCCGAGCGTGAAGACGAAGATCGAGCCGATGATGCCGAGCCAGGGCGCGGCGTAGGCGTCGGTCTTGAAGAAGCTCGTCGGGATGATGTTCTGGATCTGCGGGGTGCCCGGCAGGGTGTCCATGGTGAAGGTGAAGGCGCCGAGCGCGATCGTGCCGGGGATCAGGCGCTTGGGAATGTCGCTGCGCCGAAACAGCTCGGCCGCGAAGGGATAGACAGCAAACACCGCCACGAAGAGCGAGACGCCGCCATAGGTCAGGATCGCGCCGACGAGGACGATGGCGGCCACCGCCCTGCCCTGCCCGAGCAAACCCGTCACCGCGCCGACGATGGAGCGGGCGAAGCCCGAGATCTCGATGAGCTTTCCGAAGACGGCGCCGAGCAGGAAGAGCGGAAAGTACAGCTTCAGGAAGCCGACCATCTTCTCCATGAACAGGCCGGAGAAGATCGTCGGCACGGCGGCCGGGTCGGTGACGAGCACCGCAGCCATGGCCGCGATCGGCGCGAACAGGATGACGGAGAAGCCGCGATAGGCGACCGCCATCAGGAAGAACAGCGCCGCGAGGCAGACCACGAAGCTCATCGGCACTCCTTGGAATGGCAGGATAATGCTGTCGAAGCTGGACGCGGCGGGAGTCAAGCGATGGCCGCACGCCCGCGAAGAATTGATGGCGAGCTAGCCGCGCCGCACGCAACGGCGATGACAAGAGGCCATATTTCGAAACCAACCTCAGAGCATCCGGTGCATCACCAAGGCATCGACCAGCCCCAGGCGGGGATGGCGGAACGCTTCGGGAAGGCGGCCCACCTCAGCGAAGCCGAACGAGCGCCACAGGGCGATTGCACGCTCGTTGCTCGCCACCACGAAGTTGAACTGCATCGCCGTGAAACCGGCCTCGCGCGCCACATCGAACGAGCGCTTGGCCATGGCACGCGCGACCCCGCGGCCCGTGGCGTCGGCATGGGTCGCGTAGCCTGCATTCGCGACATGGGCGCCGCCTCCGAGCTGGTTCGGTCGAATGTAGCAGGTGCCGAGCACGCGACCGCCGCTCTCGGCCACGAGCACGCGATGAGCGGGGGCCATCCAGTAATCGAGGATGGCGTCGCCGCTCCAATCACTCGGTAGGGTATAGGTCTCGCCGGCGCGAACAATCGGCTCGAGGATCGAGAGGATCGCGCCGCGATCGGCTGGCGTAGCCGGGCGGACGTTCAGGTCACTCACAGGCACCCGGATCCTCTTCGTCCGCCTCGATCTCCATGATCTCGCCGCGTCGATAGCGCGCCTGGTTCTCGGCCACACGCCGCGCCGCCTGCAGATGACGGCCCCGGCCGACCTCGTCCGGGTTGCCGCCTTCGGCGACATGGCGCTTGGCTGCGACGAGGTCGGGATTCCCCCAGCGGTCGAGGAGTGCCTGGAAGGCATCCACGCGCTCCTGCCGGAACGGGATGCGCTGACCGAGCGCGTCCTTGTAGGGATGCGCCGGGTGCATCGCGGCGAAGGGCACGAAACCTTCCGGGATCGGTGTGGTGGCCGCATGCGTCCGTCCGCCCTTGAGCAGCTGCGGCATCACATGGGTATGCGGCCCCTCGGGGCTCTTGCCGTCCGCAGGAGGGATCGGCTGGAAGACCTCGACGCGGCCGGCGCGGCCGACGAAGACCCGGTTGGGGCTCAGCTCGACGAGGCGCGGCCCGATCGGATTGGCATGGTCGAAGATCGGCTTGCCGGAGCCGGCGCGCAGGCAGGCGATCACCTCCGGATCGGCCGAGCGGACGCAGGCATCGACGGCGAGCAGATCGAGGCCGAGATCGAACAGGATCGCATCGCGGTCCTCGTCGCGGGCGGCATCCCTGTCGGGTCCGAGCTCGGTGACGACGCTTCGCCGCGTCATCGCGCAGGCCTCCTCCGGCAGGCAGAAGGCGACCGCGTGGTTCCAGCCGGAATTGATCGCGGTCTCGTAGGCCACCGGGCGCAAGCCTGGGATAGGCGTGAAAGCGACGGCGCCGCGCGAGGTATAGGCGCCGAGCCGGCCGTCGGTCAGCTCGGTGACGGTCTCGTCGGCGTCGCGCATGAACTCGGCGATGGCACCGAAGCTGCCGACGCTCCAGGCCGTCTCCGGATCGGCGAGGCTGGTGCGCAGCAGGGCCTCGACGGCGCGCACGTCGTCCATCTCCTCCGCGGTGGCGATCGTCATGGGCGTGTCCCTCCCTGTTCCGTCCCTGCGCGCGTCCAGGGCAGGATATAGGCCCCGCCATCGGCATGGCGGCCCCTCTGAGCGGTGACGCCGAAGACCGAGCGCAGCAATCCATCGTCCAATGCGGCGACGGGGGCGGCATCGGCGACGATGCGACCCTGCGCCATCACGACGAGCCGGTCGCAGAAGCGCGCGGCGAGGGTCAGGTCGTGCAGCACGGCGATTACGCCGGCACCGCCATGGCTGACCTTGCGAAGCAGCGCCATCGCGTCGAGCTGATGGGCCGGGTCGAGGGCCGTGATCGGCTCGTCCGCGAGGAGCATCTCGGCCTCGACGCTGAGCGCACGGGCCAGCAACACCCTCATGCGCTCGCCGGAGGAGAGTGTCGGCTCGGTCCGCGCGGCGAGATGCGCAACCTCCGTCAGGGCCATCGCGCGGGCAATCGCCGCATGATCGGCGGCGCTTTCGGCGGCGAACGCACTGCGATGGGGCAACCGGCCGAGGGCGACGATCTCGCGCACACTCATCGGCCAGCCTATGCCGGCGCCCTGGAAGAAAGCCGCGACGCGCCGGGCTCGCTCGTCACGCGTTACGCTGGTGATCGGCCTGCCATCGATCGTGACCTGGCCGGCATCGGGCTCGATCAGCCCAGCGAGCACGCGCAGCAAGGTGGTCTTGCCCGCTCCGTTAGGCCCGACGAGGCCGACGAACTCGCCGCGCTCCACGGTGAGGCCGACCCGGTCCAGGATCATGCGGCCGCCGAGGCGAATGACCGCATCCTCCACCGCGAGGCGCATCAGCCCCTCCCCCGGTGGTGAAACAGCAGGCCAATGAGAAATGGCGCACCGACGAGGGCCGTCACGACACCGAGCTTCAGCTCCGGCCGCGTCGGCAGCAGCCGCACCGCGATGTCGGCGAGGAGCACGAGCGCGGCACCCGCGAAGCCGCTCGGCAGCAGGCTGGCCGAAGGCCGCGCTCCAACCAGCGGGCGCATCAGATGCGGCACCACGAGCCCAACGAAGCCGATCGCCCCGCTAACTGCGACACCGCTGCCGACTGCGAGTGCAGCCCCCGTCACGATGCGCAACCGCACGGAGACAAGATTGAACCCGAGGCTCGACGCCGTGTCCTCACCGAGGGACAGCGCATCGAGCGCCCGGCCGGTGGAGAACATCATCAGCCAGCCGACGAGCATGAGCGGCAAGCAAAGCCAGACGTGGTCCATGCTGCGGTCGATGAGCGAACCCATCAGCCAGAAAACGATCTCCAGGGCTGCATAGGGGTTCGGTGCGAAGTTGAGGGCGAGCGCCGTCAGCGCACCGGCAAGGCTCGAAAGGCCGACGCCGGCAAGGATCAATCCAAGGGTGCCGGTACCGCGCATCGCGAGCAGGTTGATGGCGAGCGCCGCGCCCGCGGCTCCGGCGATACCGCCGAGCGGCAGGGCGAGGCTCAGTGCTCCGGCGAGCCCGCTATAGAACACGATGACCGCGCCCAACGCTGCGGCAGACGAGATGCCCAGAATGCCCGGATCGGCGAGCGGGTTGCGCAGATAACCCTGCATCACCGCACCGGTCAGTCCGAGACTGAAGCCGACGAGCGCCCCGAGTAGCGCGCGCGGAATGCGCAACTCCCACAGCACCAGGGCCGGGAGGGTGGTGCGCCCAGCGAGCCAGTCTGCGAAGGCTGCCGGCACGTCCAAGGCGGCATAGCCGCTAGCGACGGAGGCAACCAGGAGAGTGGCGACGAGGACGGCCAGGGCTGGCACGAGCCAGCGCCCGGGGCGGTATTGCCGAACGACGATGGGCGGCGAGGGTGCGTTCATTGGACGGAGCCGTCGCGCGAAAAACCCTCTCCCGTTTGCTTGGCCTGCGCTCTCTCCCACACAGGAGGGAGGACCTGGACGGCCGTACGCGCCCTGGCAGCCTCCGTCAGCCGTTTCACGACTTCCACCACCTGAGGTCCAGGGCAGTTCCAGAGCCGGTTCGGAATCGAGACGGTGCGCCCCTCACGGCGAAGCCGCTCCAGCACCGGATGATGGAGCAGCGCATCGGCGACCGAGGGCGTGCCGGGGTTGGAATCGTCGAGAACGATGAGGTCGGCATCGGCGAATGCAGCGGCCTCAAGCGGCACTTGGCCCGAGCGATCACGGCCGATCTCCGCGGCGACGTTGACGAGCCCAGCCGCACGGATCACCGCATCTCCGAGCGAGCCGGGCGCGACGGTGAAGCCGTTCGGACGCATGACGAGTGCACGCAGCGGCCGGGGGGCTGGCGAGGCCTCTCCGAGCCCCCTGTCGAGATCGGCGACGAGGGCCTCGCCACGATCGGGATGGCCCAACGCCTTGGCGACGGTACGAATCTGGGCACGGACGCCGTCGAAACCACCTGGGAGGCCGAGTTCGAGCACCGGCATCCCGATCCGCTTCAGCATCCCGACGGCGCTGCGCGTGGTGAAGGCCCCGGCGATCACGAGGTCGGGATGGAGAGCGATCACCTCCTCGGACAGACCGCGCGTCAGCGGCACGTCGGCGGCCTCGGCGAAGACCGAAGAGCCGCGCGGATCGCGCGCGAGCCAGGTCACGGCGGCGATCTGATCGTGGTCGGCGAGGCGCAGGACGAGTTCGTCCGCGCAGAGGTTCACGGAGACGACGCGTGCCGGGCGCGCCGCCCCTTCCGCCGCAACGCTGCTGGCGGCTAGGCACACCGCCAGGAGAGTCGCGGGAAGGAGGGACAGGTTTCGCATCGTTCTCAGAACGTGCTCACACGGACACCGCCATATACGGCAAGGCCGGGTCCGAGGAACCCGGTTGGGTTCTCGTAGCGACGGTCGAACAGGTTATCGATACGGCCGAAGAGGCTCACGGTGTCGCTGATGTCGTAGTTGACCGCGAGATTGACGGTGGTGAAGCCAGGGTTCTTCAGGCGCGGCACAGAGAAGTCGCGGTTGCCGTCGACGAATGGGCCGATCACGACGAGAGTCCCACTGAGCGTTAGGCCTGGCATGGGCGTCCAAAGTGCCGTCGCGCTGCCCTTGTGGCGAGGCCGGCGCAGCAATTCGAGGTTGCTGACCTCGTCCTTCGTCACGGTGTTCGTGTAGTCGATCCGGCCAGACAGGGTCTCCGTGAACTTGACCGAGGCGAAGGCCTCCGCGCCGTAGGACTCGGCTTTGCCGATGTTGACCCAACGGTATTGGAAACCCGGCAGGAACTCGGTCTGGATCAGGTTCTTGTAGTCGTTGTGGAAGTAGGTCGCGCCGACCAGCACACGCTCGCCGATCGGCTGTTCGAAGCCGGCATCGTAGCCGAGGCTCTCTTCCGGCTTGAGGTTCGGATTGGCGATCTGCCCGAAGGACGGGATGTTCACGTAGAGCTGATACAGCGTCGGCGTCTTGAAGCCGGAGCCGACGCTGCCCTTGAGGCGCGTCTCCGAGAAGGGCAGCACGTAGCTCGGTGCGACACGGAAGGTCGTGGCCGGGCCGAACGCATCGTTCTCGTCATGGCGCAGGTTCGCGACGATGGCGGCGCGCTCGAACGGCGTGAGCTGCGCCTCGACATAGCCGGCAGTGTTGCCGTTGCGCGCCTTCAGATCGCCGGTTCCGAAGGGATTCGGATCGGAATTCGAGAGACGCTCCTCGTCCCGCTGAGCGCCGAACAGAATCAGATTCCCTGGCGAAAGCAGGTAGTCGCCACGATACTCGTAGCGCAGCCGTTCTCCGATGTTGGTGTTCGGAATCAGGGCGAGCGGGTTGTAGATGTCGCTCTGATTGCGATTGAACAGGTTCGAGTAATTGATCGCGAACACGTTGTGGAAGCCTGCGATCGGCGTCCATTCAGCCTCGTTGCGTGAGTAGATCTGCTGGTTGCCCTGCTCGCTGCGGATCGTGCCGAATTGAACCGGCGCCGGGAACAGGCTGTAATCGTCGGTATTGAAACGCAGCGTCGCGTTCGTGAAGCGCGTGATCGAGTTGATGCGGAACTCGTCGGTAACCTGATAACCGAGCTTCGCCGAGATGGTGTCGTTGTCGTAGTAGTTCGGCCGTCGCAGCCCGGACGCGGGCACGAGGTCGAGTGGCGTGACAGGCGTCGCCGCCGCCCGGAAATGCGCGATCGAGACCGAGTAGTCGAAGCCGTCCTGCGAGCCGCTGATACGGCCGCTCTGGTTGAAGGTGCCGTAGGAGCCGCCTTCGATCCGCGTGCTGATCTTCGTCGGCCCCTCGCCGCGCTTGGTCGTCAAGGAGACCACGCCGCCGATGGCGTCGGCTCCATAAAGTCCACTCTGCGGACCGCGCAAAACCTCGATCCGGGACAGATCGTCGGTGAGCATGTGGGCGAAGTCGAACGAGCCGTTCGCGTTCGAAGGGTCGCTGGCGTCGATGCCGTCGATCAGCACCTTGGTGTGATTGGAATTCGCGCCGCGAATGAAGACCGAGGCCTGGCCTCCGGGGCCACCGGTCTGGACGACGTTGAGGCCGGGCACCTGCTGGAGTGCGTCCGGTACAGTGCGACGCTGCTGTGCCTCAAGCGTCTCGGCCGTGAGCACTGTGACGCTGGATCCAGTCTGCGAGACAGGGGTCGGCACACCGGTGGCGCTGACGGAGATCTCTTCGAGCGACTCGGCCATTCCCGGCCGTGTGTTCGCGAGAGGAGCCCCCGTCTGCTGTGCGAGCGCAGGAAGTACGCCGAGCAGCGTAAACGCCACGCACGACGAAAGCGCGCGCCGGAGCGCGGGTGAGATGGAATAGGACACGGAAGAGGACCTCGGGCAACGGCAGTGGCACGTCACCGCGAACGAGGTCTTACCAAGCGGACACAGCCGCTTGCTTCGACACCCGCCGGAGCACCCCGCCCGACGCGTTTCGCGTGTGACCACGACTGACGGCAGGTCTCCTGGCTCGCGGGTCGCTGCCTTCCATCCGTCTTCCCGGGTCGAGGAACCCAGTGACTTCGGTGGCGGAAGGCTCGCCGCTTACAGTTGCGGGGGCAGCCGCGGCATCAGGGTCAAAGCCCCTCACCACGTTCCCTTTTGATCCCCGAGGGGAACCGTCACGCTTCAGCTAGGCTGCAAGTCATCGGATCGTCAATGCAGTGGAACGGTTGGGGCCCTTGGACGATGGTGAGTGTCGCCGTGCAGTGACAGCGCGGTAGACGGATTGCACGCAATCCATGCTAGATGGTGGGAGCAGGCGTTGACGATCCGGCAGCCGCCGCATCGTCCGCTCGGAACCGGTGCGATACGCCCTCCAGGGCGCTTCGCGCCTCAATCTCGACACGCTGGGCCTCGACACGATGGGAGACGCCCTTCGCCCGATCCGAGAGCCGATCCGGCCGGCACGCCCGTGCCGGCGCCGTGACCGCCTCCCCGCATCGTGCAGCTCGCCGTCCCGGAGCCCGAGACCCTTGACCATGGTACGCCGTTGACCCGCGAGCGGCTCAAGATCGGCGAGGCGCGCGATCCGTCCGCGGTCCGTCCCTCGCGTCTCTTCGAGCGCGGCATCGAGCCACCGCTCGACATGGCCGGCGGCGAGGCGACGCAGGTCGACCGCCGCGAGGTCAACCTTCGCTGGCTCTGCGCCAGCGCGCTCACTGGAATCACCGGCGCGGCCCTGCTCGGCGCAGCGATCCAGGTCTCCCTGACGGGCGGCGCCTCCTTCGCCGCAATCCCGGAGAAGGTGACATTGTCTTCGCGACGCGAGGTCGGCGACGACGGAGCCAGCGTGGCGCGCAAGGGCGACCGCCTCGTGCGCAATCTGATGATCGCCTCCGCCAAGCAGACGTTCCGCACGCCGGTCACGGTGCGGCTTGGCGACCGCGAGATCATCAAGGTCAAGCCATTCGTGCGCGTCTCGACCGCCCTGTCGATGCAGACCGGCGTCTTCGCCACCGATATCCCGAAATTCGATCCGATGAAGATCACGTCGGAGGAGCCGCAGGACCGCGCCTCGGATCCGAACGCGTCGGCAGCCGAGGGGCCTGGCGCCGAGGTCAGCGTGATCAAGCGCGACCTCACGGACCTGCCGATGGATGCGAGCGCCCCGGCGCTCACCGACGACGACGTCACCGCTCAAGTGGAAGAGGAGCGTCGGGTCACCGCCGAGATCGGTCGGCGCACTGCGTTGCCGATCGCACCGCAGATCATGCTGTCCCGCACGCTGCAGCCCGGCTCTGCCTCACCCAATTTCGACACCACCATTGGCGGTGGCAAGGAGGGAAGTCCGTTCAAGTCGATCGACGTGCTGGTGGTGCCCGAGAACGTCACCAGTCTTGGCAAGGTCGATCTCAAGACCGGCGAGGCCGCCCTGGTCGAGGAGCGCGACATGGCGCTCAAGCGTGGCGACACGATCGAGGCAGTGCTGAAAGCGACTGGCTTGGCAAGCGACGAGGCCATCCGCGGCATCGTCACGGCGCTCGGGGGCAAGACCAAGACGAACACGCTCACCGAGGGCCAGCAGTTTCGCGTGCAGATCGCGCCTGGGCCGAAGCCAGGTGACGGGCGACGCGTCACCCGCGTGGTGCTCTATGGCGAAAAGGGCGTCGAGGCGATCGCCGCGATGAACGACCGCGGCAGCTACGTTTCGGTGGCGCCTCCGAACGAAGACGTCCAGGCCGGCAAGCCGCAGCCCCAGGCCAACTCAGCCGACGACGAAGAGGAAGAGGAGAGCGGATCCGGCCCGCGCCTCTACCAAAGCCTCTACGAGACGGCCGCGCGGCACGAGATCCCGAAATCGGCGCTCGAGGACATCGTGCGCGTGTTCAGCTACGACATCGATTTCCAGCGCCGGATCTCGACCGGCGACAGCCTCGACGTGTTCTACAGCTACGACGAGGATGCGGGCGCGGGCGCCAACGAGCGGCCCGAGCTGCTCTACGCGTCGCTTAATCTCAGTGGCGACGTCCGCAAGATCTACCGGTTCCAGTCTCCCGACGATGGCTCGGTCGACTACCTCGACGAGCAGGGCCGCTCGCTGAAGAAATTCCTGATGCGCAAGCCGATCGCCGACGGCACGCTGCGCTCCGGCTTCGGTTATCGCCGCCACCCGGTGCTCGGCTACGCCAAGCTTCACACCGGCGTCGACTGGGCGAACCCGATCGGAACGCCCATCGTCGCTGCCGGCAACGGGACGGTGATCAAGGCGGAGTGGTCTTCCGGGTACGGCCAGCGCGTCGAAATCCAGCACATCAACGGATACATCACCACCTACAACCACATGTCGCGCTTCGCTCGCGGCGTGCGGGAAGGTGTCCGCGTAACGCAGGGCCAAGTCATCGGATACGTTGGCACCACCGGCCTCTCGACCGGCCCGCACCTGCACTACGAAGTGATCATCAACGGCCATTTCGTCGACCCGTTGAAGATCCGCGTGCCGCGCGGGCGCGAACTCGACGGCCGACTGCTCGCCGAGTTCAAGCGCCAGCGCGACCAGATCGAAGCGACGATGCAGAAGTCGAAGAACGCAACGACGATGGCCCAGCGCGACGCGATGAGATGAGGCGTGCCGGGCCAGCGCAAGGAAGGCTCAGAAGCCCAGCTTGCGGCGCACCTCCTCGGCCGTGACGCCTCGCGCACGAAGGTCGCCCAGCGTTTCCGATCCACGTGACTTGGCGAGCTTTTCGCCGTCTTCGGCCATGATCAGCCGGTGGTGGTGATAGGCCGGCGAGCGTAGGCCGAGCAGCCGCTGCAGCAGCGCGTGCAGGTCGGTTGCCGCAAGAAGATCGGAGCCGCGCACGACGTGACTGATGCCCTGGATGTCATCGTCCAGCACGACGGAGAGATGATAACTCGTGGGCACGTCGCGTCGTGCGATGACGGCATCGCCCCAGCGCGACGGATCGGCGGACACGACGGCCTCTGAGCCGTCCGGTTCGAAGCACCGGACACGATGTCGTCCCGGTGCCACTTCGAGCGCACGGGCCATGTCGAGCCGCCAAGTATGCGGCGCGCCTTGGGAGCGCAGCGCGGCAGACTCCTCGGCGGGCAGGGCGCGACAAGTACCCGGATAGAGCGGCGTGCCGTCGGGATCGCGATCGATTTCCGTCCCTTCCGCCTGCATCTGCGCAACGCGCGCCTGAATCACCCCCCGGGAGCAGAAGCAAGGATAGGCGAGATCACGCGCGATCAGTCCGTCGAGCGCCGCGCGATAGAGGTTCAGATGCTCCGATTGCCGCCGCACGGGCCGCTCGTAGGAGAGTCCAAGCCAGGCGAGATCGTCCTCGATCGCGGAGATCAGCTCGGGCCGTGAGCGCCCGGGATCGATGTCCTCGATCCGCAGCAGGCAACGGCCGCCTAGCCGCTTCGCGATCTGGTCGTTGAGCAGGGCGGAGTATGCGTGGCCGAGATGGAGGCGGCCGTTGGGGCTCGGAGCGAAGCGGAGGTGCGGCGGGCTCACGGCGTCGTGCGGCGCAGGCATTCCTGTTGGCCGGCGGTGCAGGCGATGCCGGGCGTCGAGCAGACGGGTCCGTCCGGCGTGCGGGCACAGGCGCGGCAGCCATCGCTCCACTCGGCGCAGGTCGGGTCGCTGTCGGGAAAGACGTCTCGCGAAGCCGTCGGCTTGTGAGGCGCCCCTGGCGCCATCGCGCCGATCGCAACGGTCGCTGCCACGATGGCAGCGATAGCGAGGGCGATCGGGCCGTCTCGGCGCGATGAGCTTCTTTCGGGCGAAGAGTCGGTGACCATCGCCCTCACCTCTGCTGGCGGCGGCCCGCCTGTCAACGGGCCGCCGGCCTGACTCAACCAGCCGTCTTTTCGGCGCTCGCGAGCGCCGCCGCCACGGCGCGGGCGAAGCTCACCGGATCGCGCGGCGTGTCACCGTCCTGGATGCGGGCAAGGTCGAGCAACGTGCCGGCCGGCTCGGTGATGTCCTCGCCGGCCTCGACCTTGGCGCTGAGCGCCTGGATCAGCGGGTGACGCGGGTTGATCTCCAGAACCGGATTACCGCCGCCGAAGCTGCGGCCAGCGCGGCGCATCAGCCGCTGCATCTGGAGATCGGGACCCATGCCGGATGAGGCCAGAACCACGGCGCTGTCGACGAGGCGATCCGTGGTGCGGACCTCGGAGACGTCCTTTTCGAGCGCAAGCTTGAGAGCTGCAACGAGCTTGTCCGCCTGCGGGGTCTCGGCGGTCTCGTCTTCGGATTTCAGCTTGGCGAGATCGGCCGAAGCCTGCGTGACCGAGCGAAGGTTCTTTTCCTCGAACTTGCCAAGCTGCTCCGGCCAGAAGGCGTCGACATGGTCGGCCAGCAGCAGCACCTCGACACCGCGCGCGGCGAAGCCTTCGAGCTGCGGCGACTTCTTCGCAGCCTCGGCATCGTCGGCGACGAGATAGTAGATCGCCTCCTGCTCCGGCTTCATCCGGGAGACGTACTCGCCGAGCGTGGTCCAGCCGTCCTGCGTGGTCGAGCGGAAACGGAGCAGCGGGGCAATCTCGGCGCGACGCTCGAAATCCTCGTAGATGCCTTCCTTCAGGACCGGGCCGAAATTCTCGAAGAACTTCAGGTACTCGTCCTGCTTCTCGGCGTTCTTCGAACGACTGGTCAGCTCATTGATCACGCGCGTGGTGACGGCGCGGCGGATCTTCTGGAGCGCCGGGGTCGATTGCAACATCTCGCGTGAGACGTTGAGCGGCAGGTCGTCGGTATCGACGACGCCCGCCACGAAACGCAGCCAGTTCGGCAGCAGCTCGGCCTCGTCGGTGATGAACATGCGGCGCACGTGCAGCCGCACCTTCGAACGGCGATCGTCCTCGACAGGCATGAACGGCTTCATGCCCGGCACGAAGAGCAGGCCGGAGAATTCCAGCGCGCCTTCCGCGCGCCAGTGCAGCGTCGCCCAGGGCTCGTCAAAGTTGTGGCTGACCGTGCGGTAGAACTCCTTGTACTGCTCTTCCGTGATCTCGGACTTGGACTTGCGCCACAGAGCCGTGCCCTTGTTCGCAGCCTCTTCCTTGCCTTCCTCGCCGACGATGGCGATCGGCACGGCGATGTTGTCCGCCCACTTCTTCACGACGTGGTCGAGACGGTAGCTCTCCAGGTACTCGCCGGCATCATCCTTGAGATGCAACACGATGTCGGTGCCGGCTTGGTCGCGCTCGGCCTTCTCGATCGTGTAGCTGCCCTGGCCATCGGAGGCCCAGCGCCATGCCTCGTCAGTGCCGGCCTGACGCGAGGTGACGGTGACGCGGTCGGCCACCATGAAGGCCGAGTAGAAGCCGACGCCGAACTGACCGATCAGGCTCGGACGGCTGTCCTCGGTGCCTTCGGCAGGCTTGGCCTCTCCGAGCGCCTGAGAGAAGGCGCGGGTGCCCGAGCGCGCGATGGTGCCGAGGTTCTTGGCCAGGTCGTCCTTGCCCATGCCGACCCCGGAATCCGAGATCGTCAGCGTCTTGGCTTCCTTGTCCGGGGCGATGCGGATCTTGGCATCCGCAGGAAGCGCCAGGGCCTCGTTGGTCAGGGCCTCGAAGCGGCGCCGGTCGGTGGCGTCGGCGGCATTGGCGACGAGCTCGCGTAAGAAAATCTCGCGATCCGAGTAGAGGGCGTGAACGACGAGATCGAGCAGCCGCCCGACCTCCGCACCGAACTCGTGCCGCTCTACGTTCGCGTTGACGGTATCCGTCTCGCTCAAAGGTCTGTCTCCCACGTGGAATTCCGCGCGGGATATGCCGTCTGAGCCGGCGTATTTCAATCGGCCCAAAGGAAAGGGCGGCCCCGTTGGAGGCCGCCCTGTCGCCGTCGTCAGTGCAGCAGGATCGCTGCCTTGGTGAGCGTCTTGTATATGCCCCAGGCGATCGGGATACCGACCACGGCCCAGGCTGCGATCGCGGTGACCGAGAGGCCACCGCCACCGATGCCGGCCGAACCGCCCGACTGCACGACCGTGCCCTTGTCCAGCGCCTTCACCTCGGCGTCGCTCATGAACCAGCTCTGCGCCAGCGGGCGGACGAGCAGGTTGCAGATGAAGCCGACGGCGAGGAAGCCGGCGAGCACGTACATGGTGCGGCTGTAGAGCTCGAGGCCCTGGAGGCCGGCATCGACCTGATGCTGGCGGATGGCGGTGACGACCACCGGGCCGACCACGCCGGCCGTCGACCATGCGGTCAGCAGGCGGCCATGGATGGCGCCGACGAACTGCGTGCCGAAGACGTCCGCGAGATAGGCCGGGATGGTGGCGAAGCCGCCGCCATACATCGACAGGATCACGCAGAAGAACACGACGAACAGGACCGTCGAGCCGAGACCCGCCGCCCACGGTGCGCCCGCATAGAGGGCGATGCCGAGGCCGAAGAAGATCGCGTAGGTGAGCTTACGACCGAGCTTGTCCGACATCGAAGCCCAGAAGAACCGGCCCAGGATGTTGGCGAGCGAGAGCAGGCCGACAAAGCCGGCTGCGATGGCCGCGACTTGCGTCTTGCCGGCCGCGTCGAGCGCCGAGAAGCCGACGCCCGGCTGATTGATCAGCTGGCCGCCGAAAATCTCCTGCAGCATCGGCGAGGCGAGCGCGAGCACGCCGATACCGGCCGAGACGTTGAGGCAGAGCACCAGCCACAGCAGCCAGAATTGCGGGGTCTTGTGCGCGTTGTTGAGGTGCACGTGACCCGTCGCGATGCCGCTCTTGGCGGCAGGAGCGGTCCAGCCCTCGGGATACCATCCAGCCGGAGGAACCCGGTAGCCGAAGGCGCCGCCGAGCATGAAGACGAGATAGCCGACGCCCATGACGGCGAGCGTCTCCCAGACGCCGACACTGCTGGACGACTTGAAATTGTTGATGAGCAGATCCGCCAGGGGCGAGCCGATCATAGCGCCGCCGCCGAAGCCCATGATCGCCATGCCGGTGGCCATGCCGCGCCGGTCGGGGAACCATTTGATCAGCGTCGAGACCGGCGAGATGTAGCCGAGGCCGAGGCCGATGCCGCCGATGAGACCCATGCCGAGCCAGATCAGCCAGAGCTGGTGGATGTAGACGCCGACGGAGCCGATCAGGAAGCCGCCGCCCCAGCAGAGCGCCGCCGCGATGCCGGCCTTGCGCGGGCCCGCCCGCTCCAGCCAGCCGCCGAAGATCGCGGCCGAAATGCCGAGGACGACGATGCCGATCGAGAAGACGATGACGAGATCGCTGACGCGCCAGTCACAGGTGGTGGTGAAGAGCGCCGTGAAGACGCTCATGTCCGGGCAGGACTTCGCGGCGGGCTGGCCAACGCTCAGTGCGCGAGACAGGGGCAGCCAGAACACCGACAGGCCGTAGGCCATGCCGATACAGAGATGGATAGCGAGGGCGGCCGGGGGGACCATCCATCGATTGAAGCCGGGCTTGGCAACAGTGTATTCGCGGGAAAGCCAGCTCGGGGCAGCGGCTGAAACGCCGCTCACCTCCGCAGTGCGGGTGGTCATTGGTCAGTCTCTCCAAGGCGCTGGCCACTCACGGGCCATTTGCGTCGTCAGCCGCTCGCGCGAGGATCGTCGCACGCATATTGGGCCGAGACCACAGGACAGACACAAACCGATTTTGGCAACCGGCAAAGAAAACCTTTGTACAAAATACCCCGACCGAGGCGGTATGCCCGCTCTGTATGCAGGTCATGCCACCTCGATGTGCAAAATACTCAGGCCGCGATCGAGGCGATCGGTGCGGCGGCTTCCAGTCGGTCGTGCGCGCGGTCGAAGGCACCGCGGATCGTCGTGATCGCGTCTTCGACTGCAACCATCGTACTCAGCGCCATCTCGCCGGGCATCGTGCCGAGGGTCCGGCCCGCCGCGGCGATGTGGTGCTCAAGACGAGTCAGCTCTTCCTCCGCACCTGAACCGCTCATAGCCGAAAGACGACTGAGCGTTGCTTCCAGGGCATGCGTCAAGACAAGTGTTCTCACGCGCTCCTGAAGAAGCGCCCGCTCGCTGTGCTTCATTTTGGAAGGTCTCGCCGATTCGCAAATACATCATCTCACCGACGCGGAATCAGCGCAGTTTCCTTTTCGCCACACGCCCAAGCTACCGCGAGAAAACAGAACGAATTCTCGGAACGCAGCCGAAGATGACCCAGCTAGCCGCCGGCGAGCCCGTCGATCACGTCGTCCGGCACGTCACCGAAGGCGCCGAGGATGGTGCGGGCCGGGCTTCCATCCTCGCGAGGGCTCAGGGCAAAGGCGGCGGCACCGGGCAGACGTCGGGCAAGCGCCTCGGCATGAAGCAGCGCCTCTGTTTGGCTTCTCGCCGGATTGCGCATCGTGGCCTCGAGCCGGCCGCCGACATACTCGAACCCCTGGACCGAGAAGCTCGTCTCATCGGCCATACGGCCACTCCCGCATCGACGACCCCGTCCGTGGAGATCTAGGCACGCCACGGCCCGGCGTCATCGCCTCGCTTGCTCCGGCCCTGCGAGCGTGGTCCTGATCCTGCCTCTCGACGTTCGACCCCGCCCTACTTGCCCGAGCCGCCAAAGACCATGCCCGAGACGCCCGTGTTCTCCTCTGCCGCCGTCGCGGCACCCCATCGCCTCGCGGCCGAGGCCGGCCAGATCGTGTTGGCCCAAGGCGGCAACGCCATCGAGGCGATGGTGGCCATGGCCGCCACCATCGCCGTGGTCTACCCACACATGAATGGCATCGGCGGTGATGGCTTCTGGCTGGTGTGCGAGCCGGGTGGCCGGGTCCGCGGCATCGAGGCCTGCGGTCCCGCCGGCAGCCTCGCCACCATCAAGCGCTACCGCGACAAGGAGTACGACGTTCTGCCGTCGCGCGGACCCGACGCCGCGATCACGGTCGCCGGCACCATCGGCGGCTGGCGTCTCGCCCTCGACCTTTCTCGTGCGCTTGGCGGGAAGCTGCCCCTGGAGACGCTTCTCGCCGATGCCGTACGGCACGCGAAAGAGGGCTGCCAGGTGTCGCCCTCGGAAGAGCGCTACGTACCGAAGGAACTCGATACGCTTCACGACGCCCCGAATTTCGCGGCGACCTATCTCGACGGCGGCAAGCCGTTCAAGGCCGGCAGCATCCGCCGGCAGCCCAAGCTCGCGGCGACGCTGGAGCAACTCGCCCATGCCGGCCTGGACGACTTCTATCGCGGCGATGTCGGCCGCGAGATCGCCGCGGATCTGGAACGGCTCGGAGCGCCTGTCACCCGCGCCGACCTGAAGGGCTATGCGGCCAAGGAGCGGGCGCCACTTTCGCTGAAACGGCGCGCGGCCACGCTGTACAATTTCCCACCGCCGACCCAAGGCATGTCGGCTCTGATGATCCTCGGCATCCTCGATCGGCTCAACGTGAGGGCCCCCGAGAGCACGGCCTGGTATCACGCGTTGATCGAGGCCACGAAGCGCGCCTTCACGGTCCGCGACCGTGTCGTCACCGATTTCGACCGGCTGAAGGCCGATCCGGCGAGCTTCCTGACGCCCGAGCGCCTCGCCCGCGAGGCAGCCGCGATCGCTATGGACCGCGCCGGTCCCTTCCCCTCCAAGAAGGCGGGGGATGGCGACACCGTCTGGATGGGCGCAATCGATAGCAACGGACTCGCCGTGTCGTTTATTCAGTCGGTCTATTGGGAATACGGCTCGGGCACCGTGCTGCCGGCGACCGGCATTTGCTGGCAGAACCGCGGCATGTCCTTCTCGCTCGATCCGAGTGCGGCGAACCCGCTGGAACCGGGCCGTCGCCCGTTCCACACGCTCATCCCCGCCATCGCTGCCTTCGACGATGGCCGCGTCATGCCCTACGGCAGCATGGGCGGCGACGGTCAGCCGCAATTCCAGGCGCAGATCTTTTCGCGATACGCCGATTACGGCATGGCGCCGGCCGACGCCGTCGACGCTCCTCGCCTCCTTTTTGGACGGACCTGGGGTGCCGAATCCCTCAGCGTGAAGGTCGAGGATCGCTTCGATCCCGGCTGCATCGCGGCCCTGCGCAACATGGGCCACGACATCGAGGAGGTTGGCGGCTCCTACATGGATTCGCTCGGTCATGCCGGCATGCTGATCCGCCATCCCCGCGATGGCCGGATCGAGGCGGTGCACGACCCGCGCTCGGATGGCGGCGCAGCCGGTCTCTGATCGATTCGCCATCCGCCAGTTCGCCACGCCGTTGAAGCCCAAGGCAGGCCGACCGAGATAAGTCGGCACCATTGGGCGGAACCGACGGGAGTCCCTGCCGTGGCGCATTTCATCAACGAGCGCTCCGGCCTCGTCACCGACGCGATCGACGGGCTGCTGGCGGCGAATGGTGGCCGGCTCGCGCGTCTCGACGGCTACCCGGAGATCCGCGTCGTGCTGCGCGCCGAGCTCGATCCGAGCAAGGTCGCCGTGATCTCGGGTGGCGGCTCGGGCCACGAGCCGGCTCATGCAGGGTTCGTGGGATCGGGAATGCTGAGCGCCGCGATCTGCGGCGACGTGTTCGCCTCACCCTCGGTCGATGCCGTGCTCGCGGGCATCCTCGCGGTGGCAAGCCCTGCAGGCTGTCTGCTCGTGGTGAAGAACTATGCGGGCGACCGGCTGAACTTCGGCCTCGCCGCCGAGCGCGCCCGCGCTGCGGGTATCAAGGTCGAGACCGTTCTCGTCGCCGACGACATCGCGCTACCGGACGCGGCCCAGCCGCGCGGCATCGCCGGCACCCTTTTCGTCCATAAGATCGCGGGCCATGCGGCTGCCTCGGGCGCATCGCTCGACGCGGTTGCCGCCATCGCGCGCCGCGCGGCCGGCGCCGTCCAATCCCTCGGGATCGCGGTCTCGACCGCGACGATCCCCGGCTCCCGTCCCGAGCAACGCCTCGCGGAGGGCGAGGCCGAGCTCGGCCTAGGCATCCATGGCGAACCGGGCATCGAACGGATTACGCTCCCCAAGGCAGCGGACCTGGCCCAGCAGATGACGGCGCGCTTCTCCGGAGCCGTCGCTGGCTCGAAAAGGCTCGCGCTCCTCGTCAACAATCTAGGCTCGGCGACGGCGCTCGAGATGCAGATCCTGACGAAGGCCGTGCTCGACACCCCGCTCGGCGCGCGGGTGGTGCTCGTGCTCGGCCCGTCGCCCGCGATGACGGCGCTCGACATGCACGGCGCTTCGGTTTCGTTTCTCGCCCTCGACGACGCGTTCGAAGCGGCGTTGCTCTCGGACACAGATGTCCAGGCATGGCCTCGCGCGCGTCGGGTCGCCGCGCCGCAAGTGCGGGCGCTTCCCGATGGTCTGCGTGGAGGCCTCGAGCCGACACCCTCGCGCGACGACGCCGCGGCCGGTGCCATCACCGCGGTCTGTGAAGCCCTGATCGGAGCCGAGGCGAGCCTGAACTCCCTCGATGCCAAGGTCGGAGACGGTGATACGGGCTCGACCTTTGCCGCAGGGGCTCGTGCCGTCGTCGCCGATCTCGACCGGCTGCCCCAAGCAGATCCCGTCGCCCTGTGCCGGGCACTCGGCGAGCGCCTCGGCCGCGCGGCCGGCGGGTCGAGTGGCGTTCTGATGTCGATCTTCTTCGCCGCAACCGGCTCTGCCCTGTCGGACGGTTCATCATGGCCGGCGGCCCTCGGACGGGGCATTCAGCGCGTCCGCGACTATGGTGGTGCCAATCCCGGAGACCGCACGCTCCTCGATGCAATGATCCCCGCCGTCACCGCACTCGAAACCGGCGGCATCGGCGCTGCGGCGCATGCCGCTCGCGCCGGCGCCGCCGCAACGGCAGAGATGCGACGGGCCGGAACCGGCCGCTCCAGTTACCTTGCCGCCTCGGACCTCGCTGGCCACGAGGATCCGGGCGCTGTCGCGGTGGCGATCGCCTTCGAGGCGCTGGCGGCCCAGGCGGAGGGAGCAACCAAGTGACCCAGCAGAATCGCGATCAGATCGATTACTGGAACGGCGACGTCGGCCAACGCTGGGCCGCCCGACACGCTGCCCTCGACGCGGTCTTCAAGCCGTTGACCGATGCGCTGTTCAAACGAGCCGCTCTGAATGCCGGAGGGCGCGTGCTCGATATCGGCTGCGGCGCAGGGAAGACGGCTCTCCGGGCAGCACGAGCCGTGGCCGAGAGTGGCCGCGTCGTCGCCGCCGATCTCTCGGCGCCGCTGCTGGCAGCCGCCCGCCAACGCAGCGCCCGCGAACCGGCGAGCACGGCGCCCATCGAATGGATCGAAGCCGATGCGCAGAGCCATGATTTTGGGCAGGGCACATTCGATCATGCGCTCTCACGCTTCGGCGTGATGTTCTTCGACGATACCGAAGCGGCCTTCGACAATATCGGTCGCGCGCTCGCTCCCGGAGGCCGACTGACTTTGCTGTGCTGGAGGGCTCTCGAGGAGAATGCCTGGGTGCGGGTGCCCCGCGAGGTCGTGCTCCCGCTCATACCGGGTTGCGAACCGATGCCGGCCGATGCACCCGGCCCGTTCCGCTTCGCCGATCCTCGCGCCGTGCTGCCGCTTCTCGACGCCGCCGGCTATCACGACATCGCTTGCGAGCCCGTCGATCGCAACCTGACGATCGGCCACTCCGCCGATGGATCAGCGAAAGGGGCCGTCGAAGCCGCTGCTGACATCGTGCTCGATCTCGGCCCGGTCTCCCGTTTGCTGCGCGACCGCGATGCGGCCCTGCGCGAAAGCGCACGATCCATCGTCACCGAAACGCTCAAACACCACGTTCAGGACGGCGCCGTGCGGCTCGGAGCTGCTTGCTGGCTGGTCTCGGCAAGCCGCCGATAGGCATTATTGCGCATAAACCGCGTCTGCCGACTTGCATGCAAGACGCATCGGCTGCTTAATCTTTCATCATCGGCGGGCCACCGGATCGGGCAGCCGAGCTGGCATATCCCTTGCTGATCATTCCTCGCCAGGAGTGAATGATGAATACAAGTAGCAACACACGGTGGATCCAGCTCGCACTCGGGCTCCTCGTCATGATGACGATCTCGAGTCCGCAATACGTCTGGACGCTCTTCGTCAAACCATTCCAGGCGACGACCGGCGCCGGTCTTCCGGCGGTCCAAGTGACCTTCACGCTGCTGATCGTCCTGCAGACCTTCTTCTCGCCTGCCCAGGGCTGGCTGATCGACCGGTTCAGCGCCAAGGGCATGATCGCCTTCGGTGCGGCGCTCAGTGGCGCCGGCTGGGCCGCCGCTTCGCAGATCGACTCGCTCTACGGCCTCTATGCCACCTACGGCGTGCTCTGCGGCCTCGGCACCGGCATCGTCTATGTTGGCATCATCGGCCTGATGGTTCGCTGGTTCCCCGACCGCCGCGGCTTCGCCGCCGGCATCGTCGCGGCTGGCTACGGCATGGGTGCGATCGCCACCACCTTCCCGATCACCGACATGATCGCCGCCTCGGGCTACCGGCACACGCTGCTCGTGTTCGGCGCCATCCTCGGCGTGATCGGCTTCGTCGCGGCCCTCGGCCTGCGTCAGCCGAAGCCCGGTGAGACGCCGGAGATCCCGGCCGAGAAGGTCGCCAGCGCCGCCAAGGACGTCGCCCCGGCCGTCATGCTCAAGACGCCGCTGTTCTGGCTGATGTTCGCGATGATGGCGATGATGTCGACCGGCGGCCTCATGGTGGTCGCGCAGTTCGCCGCCTTCGCCAAGGAGTTCGGCGTCGCCGACGCCCTGGTCTTCGGCTTCGCGGCCCTGCCCTTCGCGCTGACCTTCGACCGCATCACCAACGGCCTGACGCGTCCGTTCTTCGGCTGGGTCTCCGACAATATCGGCCGCGAGAACACCATGGCGATCGCCTTCGCCCTGGAAGCCTGCGCCATCGCCCTGCTGCTGGTCTGGCGCGAGAACGCCTATGCCTTCGCGCTGCTCTCGGGCGTCGTGTTCTTCGCCTGGGGAGAGATCTTCTCGCTGTTCCCCTCGACCCTCACCGATACGTTCGGCACCAAGCACGCCACGACGAATTACGGCTTCCTCTACATGGCGCAGGGCGTCGGCTCGCTGCTCGGCGGCCCGTTCGCGGCGATGATCCACGACTCGGCGGGGAGCTGGGTGCCGGTGTTCTGCATCGCCATCGGCCTCGACCTGGCGACTGCGACCCTCGCCTGGTTCGTGCTGAAGCCGGCGCGACGAGCTTATCTCGGCAGGCCTGGCCCGGCGGTCTCTGAAGTGGCGGCGCCGCTCGCGGCGAAGCCGGCCGGAGCCTGAGATCGGTTGGTCCCGACTCGCCAATCCTGAATGGCACGCGTAACCGGGGTCGGTCATCGACCCCGGTTTTTTCATGCACGCCATTCAGGTTCCAATTCTCCGATGAGCGAGCCGCTCTCTCCACCGGTGGCGCGGCCGTGGCTGACCATCGTCGGTATCGGCGAGGATGGCCGCGCCGGACTCTCCCCTGCGGCTTCGGCCGCGCTCGCGGCCGCGGAGGTCGTCTGGGGCGGGAAGCGGCACCTCGCGCTGGCCGCTCCGTTGAACGCCGAGACCCATGTCTGGCCGAGCCCGATCGGCGACGCCTATCCCGCCATCCTCGCGCGGCGCGGACAGCCGACCTGCCTCCTCGCCACCGGCGACCCCTTCCACTACGGCATCGGCGCCGAGATCGCCCGGCTGGTGCCGCCGTCCGAGATCCGTGCCTATCCGCAGCCTTCCGCCTTCAGCCTCGCCGCCGCCCGTCTTGGCTGGCCGCTCGCCGAGGCGGCCTGCCTGACTCTGCACGGGCGCGCCCTTGCCCGCATTCTTCCCGCCCTTCAGCCGGGCGCGCGACTGCTCGTGCTCTCCTGGGACGGCACGACGCCGGCCGCGGTGGCCTCACTTCTGATGGAGCGCGGCTTTTCACAGTCCCGCATCACGGTGCTGGAAGCGATGGGAGGTCCGCGCGAGCGGATCGTCTCCGGTGAGGCCGCAGGCTTCGTGGATCAGGTGTTCGATCCGCTCAATACCCTCGCCGTCGACGTGGTGGCCGAGCCCGGCGCACGGGTGTTGCCGCTCGCCACGGGACTCGACGACGCCTGGTTCGAGAATGACGGCCAGCTCACCAAGGCCGAGATCAGGGCCGTGACGCTCTCGGCCTTGAGGCCATTCGCCGGAGCCCTCCTCTGGGACGTCGGGGCCGGTGCCGGTTCGATCTCCATCGAGTGGTGCCTGCGCCATCCCGCCAACCGGGCGCTCGCCGTCGAAGCGCGGCCCGAGCGGGCCGAGCGCGTCCTGCGCAACGCCGCCGGCCTCGGCGTGCCGGAGCGTGTGAGCCTCGTCGAAGGCGAGGCGCCAACTGCCCTCGCCGGTCTTCAGACACCCGACGCGATCTTTATTGGCGGCGGCGTCTCGCATCCCGGCCTCCTCGCCACCTGCCGCGACGCCCTGCATATCGGCGGTCGTCTCGTCGCCAACGCAGTGACGCTCGAAGGCGAGGCCACGTTGCTGGCGGCCTTCGCCGCATGCGGTGGCGACCTGCGCCGGCTGTCCGTTGCCAAGGCCTCGCCCGTCGGCAGCCTCACCGGATGGCGGCAGGCGATGCCGGTGACGCAGTGGATCTGGACCAAGCCGTGAGCGGGCCTCCGCGCGACATCGTCGCCGGGATTGGATTTCGCCACGCCACGCAAGCGGGGGAGATCGTAGCCCTCGTGCAGCAGGGGCTTGAGGCCTCTGGTCGTCCGCCGAGCCGGCTGCGCGCGCTCGCCACGGCTGAGGACCGCGCCGGCGAAGCCGCGTTTTGCGAAGCGGCCGAGAGGCTCGGCTGTTCGGCGATCGGCGTGGCGTCGGAGGCTCTACGTGCGGTGGACGCCCGCGTCCCGACCCGCTCGGCACGGATGGAGGCCGAGCGCGGCATCGGCTCTCTTGCCGAAGCGGCGGCCCTTGCTGGCGCCGGCGCAGGAGCCGTCCTGATCCTGCCCCGCATCGCCAGCGCCGGCGCGACCCTCGCGCTCGCCAACGTTTCCGCCTAGAGCCAGATCAAACCGCTCCAATCGGTGTGGCGCGGCCCCGCTCACTGCCATCCAGGCCCTATGATCGTCTCTCCATGACAGTCCATTTCGTTGGAGCCGGACCCGGTGCGGCCGATCTCGTCACGGTGCGGGGCCGCGATCTGATCGCCTCCTGCCCCGTCTGCCTGCATGCCGGCTCGCTGGTCGCCCCCGAGATCCTGTCCTGGTGCCCGGCGGGCGCTCGCATCGTTGACACCGCACCGCTCGATCTCGACGCAATCGTCGCGGAGATCGTCGCGGCTCATGCGGCCGGGCTCGACGTGGTGCGGCTGCATTCTGGCGACCTCTCGGTCTGGAGCGCGCTGGCCGAACAGACACGCCGGCTCGATGCTCTCGACATCCCTTATACGGTGACGCCGGGCGTCCCCTCGTTCTCAGCAGCGGCGGCGCTGCTACGCCGCGAGCTGACGGTGCCGGGCCTGACCCAGTCCGTGGTGCTCACCCGGACCTCGGGCCGCGCCAGCGCCATGCCCGAGCGAGAAACGCTGGCCGCCTTCGCCGCCACAGGAGCGACCCTGGCCCTGCACCTCTCGATCCACGTCATCGACAGGCTCGTACCCGAGTTGATCCCGTTCTATGGCGCCGACTGCCCTGCAGCGGTGGTGTTTCGCGGGACCTGGCCCGACGAGCAGGTGCTGACGGGCACCCTCGCGACGATCGCCGAGGCAGTGGCCGAAGCCCGGCTGGAACGGACGGCGCTGATCCTCGTCGGCCCCGCCCTCGATCCCGAGAACTTTCGGGAATCGGCGCTCTACTCCACCGGCTACGACCGCCGCTTCCGTCCCGGCTTCGGCGCCGGCGCACGGGGAGACAGCGCGTGAGCGCGCGCGGCCTCGTCGTCGCCGCGCCGCGCTCAAGCTCCGGCAAGACCACGGTGACGCTGGCGCTGCTGACGGCCTTGCGCAGGCGCGGCGTCGCGGTGCGCGGCGCGAAATGCGGGCCGGATTACATTGATCCGGCTTTCCACCAGGCTGCTACCGGGCATCCCAGCATCAACCTCGACAGCTTCGCGATGCCGGACGCGCTGCTCGATACCGCCGCAGCCCTGGCCGGCCGCGATGCCGATCTCGTCGTCGCCGAAGGCTCGATGGGTCTGCATGACGGGATCGTCGCTGGCGAGGGCCGCACGGGCGCCAATGCCGACATCGCCGCGCGATACGGCTGGCCGGTGCTTCTGGTGCTCGACGTGTCCGGTGCTGCGCAATCAGCGGCGGCGGTGGCGCTCGGCTGCGCACGGTACGATCCGCGCATCCGCGTGGCGGGGGTCGTGCTCAACAAGGTAGCGAGCCCGCGCCACCGTCGACTGGTCGAAGCAGGGCTCGCCCGTATCGGCATCCCCGTGCTCGGCGTGATGATGCGCGATGCCGGTCTGATCCTGCCGGAGCGCCATCTCGGCCTCGTCCAGGCCGGCGAGACCGCCGACCTCCTGGAACGTCTCGAGAAACTCGCGGATCTCGGCGAGTCCTCTCTCGACCTGGACGCCATCGTTGCCTTGGCGGGCGGCGGCGTGCCGACGGGAACCGGCGCCCTACCCTCGCCGCCCGGGCAGCGGATCGCCGTTGCGCAGGACGCCGCCTTCTCGTTCCTCTATCCGCATCTCATCGCCGGCTGGCGCGCGGCCGGCGCCGAGCTCGTGCCGTTCTCTCCTCTCGCCGACGAAGCACCGCCAGCCGATTGCGATACCTGCTGGTTGCCCGGAGGTTATCCGGAGTTGCATGCGGGCCGCATCGCCGCGGCGAGACAATACCTCGACGGCCTGCGCGCCTTCGCCGAGACGAGGCCGGTCCACGGCGAGTGCGGCGGCTACATGGTCCTCGGGCAAAGCCTCGAAGATGCCGACGGCACGGCGCACGCGATGGCCGGGCTGCTGCCCGTCGCGACCTCCTACAAGGCGCGCAAGCTCCATCTCGGCTATCGCGTCGCGACGCTCCTCGGTGACGGGATGCTCGGACGCGCGGGCGACCGGCTCGTCGGCCACGAATTCCACTACGCCGCCGAACTGACACAGGCTCCCGGCTCGGACGAGGCGCTGGCGCGCGTCACCGATGCGGAGGGCGTGGCACTCGGATATGCCGGCCACCGACGCGGCAAGGTCAGCGGCAGCTTCTTCCACCTGATCGCGGGGCAGACGCGCTGAGCCTCCGCCCCGGGGGGACGTCTCAGGCGTCCGTCGTCGCCACGGAAGGGGCCGCCTTCTTGTCCATGCGCGCGGCGGTGCGCACGATGGCGAGGAGGTCGCGGCGCAGGTCGTCATCCTCGATCGACGCATAGGCGCGCAGCACCTCGATCGCGCCTTGGGCGGACAGGAAGCCGAACACGTCGGGAGAGCGTCCGACGAGCTCGCCCGGCGAATCCTCATCCTCGAAGAAGGCGGAGACCGGCACTTCGAGAAGACGGGCGATCTCGCGCAGGCGCCCGGCGCCGACTCGGTTCTGGCCCTTTTCGTATTTCTGCACCTGCTGGAAGGTCACCCCGACGGCTGTGCCGAGCGCCGTCTGGCTCAAGCCTCGTGCCTTCCGCAACGCCGTGATCCGCAAGCCGACGAGGCGGTCGACGTCCGTGGTCTGTTTGGGCATATTTTTCGTTCAAACCGGTCCAGCTGAAAGGGTGGTGCGCATCTCGAGGACCTTCGAGGGCAACACATGAACGCGCGGGCTGGAATTGCCCAATGACCGGTCATTGCCGGCCGTTCTCCCTCTTTGCTTTCAACCGGAATCGGCGCTGCCAGCTCTTGCCGATCCCTGCGGGACCGGGCGCGGAACATCCGCTCTTGGCAATGAAAACCCTGGTTGGTCGCGGCGACAGCTTCACCACAAATTGCATGGGAAGCGCAACCCTTGAATAATGTACACAAACCGCTGAATTGCCGTACTGGCCGCTCGGACGGCCCCGGGACGGCCGTCCAAGGCGAGACTTTCTAGAATGACTCTGAAGTTGAGAGTGGGACTACTCAGCATCGCGGCTGTTCGTATAGGAAGAGCCGTCTAAAGGAGATTGCATGTTCATCGCCATGAACCGGTTCAAGGTCGTGAAGGACGCGACCCAGGACTTCGAGCAAGTCTGGCTCGGCCGCGACAGCCACCTCAAGGAGATGGATGGCTTCGTCGAGTTCCACCTATTGCGTGGGCCTGAGGCGGAGGACCACGTGCTCTACGCGTCACATACGATCTGGCGCTCGAAATCGGACTTCGAGGCCTGGACGCGTTCGGAGCAGTTCCGCAAGGCGCATGGCCGCGTGCCGGGAAGCAAGCCGCTCTATCTCGGCCACCCGCAATTCGAGGGTTTCGAAGCCGTCGAAGGGTCGGCGACGCGCAACGTCGCCTGAGCGCGACTCATGCGGCATGCCGGGGAGGATGCGGCCCGGCCGCGCCTCTGGCCCTGGCCGCATTACGGCTCTTTTCTGCCGGGCCTGAGGGCTTCGTAAGAGGCGAGCGACGTCCGCAGCCTCAATACCCTGTGTCTAAGTATTCTTCACGCAAGCTCGGCCACACACTTCCCGTGTTCGCGGCGAGCGGACTTGACGTATTTTTAATATAGACATCTCTCGAGACTGATCCGAGTCCCGACAACGCCGATCGATGCCCGAAGCCTGCAGTATGCGCTGCCAGGCGGCGGGTCATACGCGCGCCTGCACGGCGCGTCGGTTTTCGTTCAGGAGGCGCGGATAGAGAAAGCAGCGGCCGGGTTGGGCGGACCCGGCCGCTGTGATGCGTGCAGGACGGTCCGTGTCTCGCGGGTCGTCGTTCGGCAACGACGAGTCTCTTCGCGGGGGCTCGGAGATTGCTCTGAGCGAGGCAAATCCGGAATCCGAGGCGGCAACGTCTCGTTTCAGGACACTTGCCCGGTTCACCGCGAAACAACGCGAGCACCATGTACCAGGACCGCCTCACCGGACCGTTCCGCAGTCTCCCGAAAGGGGGCGAGAGCAGCCGCGCCGTCTGGACGGCAATCATGCCGCGCCGCGGGCGCGCCGCCTTCCGCCTCTCGATCTCTGCTGCGCTGGCCCTCGCCGACCTGCTGGCGATCATTGCTCTCGGGCTCGCGATCGAGGTCGCCTATTACTATGCCTACACGAGCGAATTGCTGCCGCTGAAACAGAGCCTGAGCCTGCAGCTCGGCGCGTTGGTCAGCACCATCGTGCTCGTCACGAACCTCGTGCGCGAGGAATACAGCATCGAGAACTACCTCTCGCGATCGGCCCATCTGCGGCGGACGGCGACGCTGTGGTTGATGGCCTGGGCGACCGCCCTGGTGATCGGGTTCGCAACCAAGACCACGAACGACTTCTCCCGCATCGTCTCGGTCGTGTTCTTCGTTGCCGGCCTGCCAGCGGTGCTGATCGTGCGCGCCACGATGGTGGGCGTGGTGCGCCGTGCCGTGACGCCGGCCTCGGCCTCGGTCAGCCGGATCCACCTCGTCGGTTACGAGGAGGACATCGCGCGGTTCTACGAGAACAACAGCGCCGAGGAGCTCGGCCTCCGGGTGATCGGGACGAGCTACCTGCGCCGGCCCGAGCCGCAGGCCGAAGCCGAGAGCCGCAAGGCTCTGCTGTCGGAAGATCTCGAGCTCGCCGTCTCGGTGGTGCGCTTCCTGAGACCAGACGACGTCTTCGTGCTGGTGCCATGGGCCGACACCGCTGATGTCGAGCGCTGCATCGATGCCTTCCTGCGCGTGCCCGCTGCCCTGCACCTGCGGCCCGGCGCCATGCTCGACCGCTTCCCCGATCTGCAGGTCGCCCGCGTCGGGCGGCTCAACGGCCTCAACATCGGCCGCCGGCCGCTGTCGCTCGGTGAGGTACTGCTGAAGCGCTGCCTCGACCTCACCCTCGCAGTGATCGCGCTGATCATGATCGCCCCGCTGCTCGTCGCGGTGGCCCTGCTCATCAAGCTCGACAGCCCCGGGCCGGTCTTCTTCCGGCAGCGCCGCTACGGCTTCAACCAGCAGGCTTTCGGTGTCTTCAAGTTCCGCAGCATGAAGGTGGAGAAGAACGCCGTCTTCAAGCAGGCGAGCCGTGTCGACAGCCGGATCACCCGTGTCGGCGCCATGCTGCGCAAGACCAACATCGACGAGTTGCCGCAGCTCTTCAACGTGATCCTCGGCGAGATGTCGCTCGTCGGCCCGCGCCCGCACGCGCTCGCCCACGATCGCAGCTTCGAGCGCCGCATCGCCCTCTACGCCCGCCGCCACAACGTGAAGCCCGGCATCACCGGCTGGGCCCAGGTCAATGGCTTTCGCGGAGAGACCCTGACCGACGCGGACATGGAGAAGCGTGTCCAGGCCGACCTTCATTACATCGACAACTGGTCGATCTGGCTCGACATCAAGATCATGGTCCAGACCGTGATCTCGCCCCGGGCCTACCGGAACGCCTTCTGAGGGCGCTTTCGATCTAAGAGACCTTTTCCCGGACACCGGCCGCCAAGCGGACGGTGATCCGGGATATGGCCGAGCATGACCGTCCGCGTCGAAGCTTCGATCGGCGCGACGACGATCAAGCAGCTGCAGCCAAGCGTTGCCGCTGCAGCCACGCCTCGATCCGGGTGAGATCGGCCTGCCCGAGTCCATGCCCCGCCGGCAGAACCGCGTGCTCGACGTCGGCCCCCGCCTCGCGCAACTGGCCGGCGAGCCGACGGGCATTCGCCTCGGGCACGATCGGATCGGCCATGCCGGAGAGCAGCAGCACCGGCTTCCCAGCGAGATCGACAGCGGGCGGCGTGGCGAGCGGCACCATCGCACGCAGCAGCACCGCTCCCGCCAGCACCTTCGGCCGCAGCATCAGCATGGCGGCGGCGATGTTCGCGCCATTCGAGAAGCCGAGGGCGATGGGCGCGGGGAGGCCGTAGGCGTCCCGTGCTTCCTCCACGAAATCGGCCAATTCGCCGGCTCGGAACCGGAGATCGGCCTCGTCGAACACGCCTTCCGCCAGACGCCGGAAGAAGCGCGGCATGCCGTTCTCCGACACCTTGCCCCTAGGTGACAGCAAGGCGGCCCGCGGTGCCAGCGATCGGCCGAGCGACAGGAGATCGGTCTCGTCGCCTCCGGTGCCGTGCAGCAGCAGCAGAGGCGGCTGCCCGGCATCCGTGCCCGGCTCGAAACGGTGGATGAATGACAGGGATTTCGCGTTCGACATGGCAGTCTTCCGAGAGAAGAAGGGAGACCCCGTCTCGTCGCGGACGGGGTCTCGGATCAGGCGACTTTCGGCAGCACGTCCTCGATCTGCGCGCGATGCGCTTCGAGGAAGGGCGGCAGCTTGAGGGCACGGCCCAGTGTCTCCACCGGCTCGTCGATGGTGAAGCCGGGCTCGTCGGTGGCGATCTCGAACAGCACGCCGCCCGGCTCGCGGAAGTAGATCGAGCGGAAATACTGGCGGTCGCGCTGCTCGGTGACCGCGAGCCCGTGCGTCTCGACAAGAGCCTTCGCCATCGCCTCCTGCGCCGCGTCGTCCGCGGCCCGGAAGGCGACGTGGTGGACGGAGCCGGCCCCGGGTCGGCCGCTCAGGAAGCCGCCGACCGCTTTGAGCGTGACGAACCCGCCTTGCGCAGCGCCGCTCGCGAAGCGGATGCTCGACCCGTCCCGCGCGGCCTCGTGGAAACCGAGAACGCCGGTGAGGATCGCCGCCGTCTTCTCGGACGCGCCGAGCAACAGCGTCACGCCGTGGAAGCCGCGGATGGCATGTTCGGGCGGGACCTCGCCGCCAGCATGGGTGCTCTCCTCCGCATCCTCGACGCCGACCAACGCCAGCATCGTCCCGTCGGGATCGCGCAGACGCAGAACCGGGTCGCCGAAGGCATGCGCGACGGCCTCGTGAGGGACACCCTTGGCGACGAGGCGATGCGTCCACCAACCGATCGAGGCGCGTGGCACCCGGAAGGCCGTCTCCTGCGTCTCCCCGACCCCGACACGGCCCGGGGCCGCGTGATCGAAGGGGAAGAAAGTCAGGATCGTGCCGGGGCGCCCGGACTCGTCGCCGTAATACAGGTGATAGGTGCCCGGATCGTCGAAATTGACCGTCTTCTTCACGAGCCTCAGGCCGAGAACCTGCGTGTAGAAATCGATGTTGCGCTGGGCCGGGCCAGCATAGGCCGTGACGTGGTGAATGCCGTGCTCTGACATGGCCGGATCTCCTGTCGATGGTGCCGGAGGGCGCCGTTCGTCGATGGAGGCAATCTGGGCCTTGCGAGCTGGCTTGAAAACGGAAACAATGGAAATTCATCGTTTCCGATTTTGAGTCATGCCGCTTCCTGATTTCGAGGCCTGGGCAATCTTCGCGCGGGTCGCAGAGACAGGCTCGATCAGTCGAGCCGCAACCGAGCTGGGGCTCGCGAAGGGCACCGTTTCGAAGGCCTTGGCTCGGTTGGAGGCGCGGATCGGGGCACGCCTCTTCCACCGGACTTCACGCCGGCTCGCCCTGACGGAGGCCGGGCATACGGCCCA
The DNA here is from genome assembly GCF_021352225.1 of Methylobacterium sp. C25. GTDB lineage: Bacteria > Pseudomonadota > Alphaproteobacteria > Rhizobiales > Beijerinckiaceae > Methylobacterium. Next base: position 636,445 of record NZ_JAAUVI010000002.1, read on the forward strand.
ACAGGGTGCGGCGCGCATTCTGGCGGAAGGCGAGACCCTCGAAGCCGAGGCCAGCGCCGCCGCGAGTACGCCACGCGGGTTAGTGCGGCTTGCTGCGCCGATGTCGTTCGGGTTGCTCCACGTCGCGCCGATGCTCCCGGACATGCTCGCGTGCCTGCCCGACGTCTCGGTCGACCTGCATCTCAGCGACGCGCAGGTCGATCTCGTCGGCGGCGGCTTCGACATCGGCCTGCGGATCGCGGCGCTCGCCGATTCCTCACTGCGCGCACGGCGCCTCTGCACGGTCGGCCGCTCCCTGGTGGCAAGCCCCGCCTATCTCGAGCGGCATGGGCGTCCGGCGCATCCGCGCGACCTCGCCGGCCATGCCTGCCTCGGATACGCCTACCTGCCGACGCCCGACCGCTGGCACTTCACCGGGCCGAACGGAGCCGAGACCGTCGTCGTGCCGGAAGGACGGTTGCGAGCCAACAATGCGGACGCCCTCGCCCCGGCACTGCTGGCGGGGCTCGGCGTGGCGGTGCAGCCCGATTTCATGATCTGGGGCGACCTCGAGGCCGGACGGCTGGAGCGCGTGCTGCCGGAGTGGTCGCTGCCGCCCATCGCCCTCCACCTCGTCACGCCGCCCGGCGAGCCCCGTCCGGCCCGCGTCACCGCCGTCATCGATGCACTGGCGCGGGCGTTTTCCGAGGCGGCATGGTCACGCAAGCCGCGCGCTTAGGCCAGCCCGTGAAGCGGCGAGGATGGTCACGCTTTCGGTCGATCCCGTGGGCCAAGCCGATAACCCTGTCACCGGCCCCTCGATCCGGCATTCGAATGCCGACGGCGCGCAAACTTGGCCATCCGGCAGCAACCGTACGCTTTCTCACGCAAACCTGAGCGATATGCGCCGGAAAGATCGTTCGATTTCAGACCCTTCCTTCCGCCGGCTCACAAACCAGTCGCCTTCGGCAGCCATTTCGGTATGCGGCACAGGTATCGGTGCGGCCGCGACCCTCGACACTTGAGGAACTTCGCGCGCTGCAGGCGTTCAATGCTCGTCGGTGTCCGCGGCCAACGTGACTTACAAGAACAATCTGCTCTCAACCCTCGCTCAAGCAGATGCCGCCTGGCTCCGCGAGCACCTGGAACCCGTGGAGCTGCCCCTCGGTACCGTCATCGTCGAGCCGGATCAGCCGATCACCCACGCCTACTTCATCGAGGAAGGCTTGTGTTCGGTGGTGTCGCGCCAAGTCGGCGGAGGTCGCGTCGAGATCGGCCTGTTCGGGCGTGACGGCGTCTCCGGCACGGCCCTGCTGCTCGGCACCGATCGGATTCCGCACGAGATCTTTTTGCAGGTCGCCGGGCGCGGGCACCGCATCTCCGCGGATGTCCTCAAGCGCGCCGCGGAACGCAGCACGGACTTCCGAGACCTTCTACTGCGCTACACTCAGACCTTCCTGATCCAGACTGCGCAGACCGCGCTCGCCAATGCGGCTGCGCCGGCCGAAGAGCGTCTGGCCCGATGGCTGCTCATGTATCACGACCGGCAGGATGGCGACGACCTCTCGGTGACGCACGACTTCCTCTCGATGATGCTTGGGGTGCGCCGGCCGACCGTGACGGTGGCGATCCATGTTCTGGAGGGCGCGGGCCTGATCCGGGCACGGCGCGGGCGCATCACGGTGCTCGAACGGCAAGGCCTCGAAGAGGCGGCTGGCGAGAGCTACGGTACGGCCGAGGCCGAGTATGAACGGCTGATCGGGCCGTTGCGGCGGCACGCGCCGGCCTCCTACGACAGAACCTTCGCATAGGGGATCTCGGTAAGGACCGCGCCGGCCTCGTCCGTCACCACGAAGACGTTGCGCCGCCATCTGCGCGGCGGCCCGTAAACATGCGGCAGGCGCAGCATGTCGCGCAGGATGTCCGCAACGAGCGCCTCGGCCGCGGCCATGTCGGGCAACTCGTCTCCCTCCTCGTCGCGGATGAGCACATGCCCCCGCCTCGTATTGAGGAAGTATCGCGGCAGCTCACCCCTCCTCCAGTAGCCTTTCGTATTCGGCCTCGGCGATGCCGTAGGACCCCTCGGCAAGTTCGAGGAGCTTGCCCCGGTCCAGCACCGTGATCCGACCCCGCTGGGCACGGATCATGCCGGCGCCCTCGAGCATGTGGGTCGCCGTCGTCACACCGGGCCGCCGCACGCCGAGCATCAAGGAAAGGAACTCGTGAGTCAGCGGCAGCTCGTCCCGGCCGAGACGGTCCTGCGTCATCACGATCCAGCGCGCGAGGCGCGCCTCGATGTTGAAATCCGCATTGGCGCAAACCGTCTGGCCGACCTGGACGATCAAGCTCTGGACGTAGCGGCCGAGCACACCGCGAAGCGTCCGGCTGAGGCCCAGAGCCTCGTCCAGCACCGGAGCCGGAACGGCGAGCGCCCGGCCCTCGGCCTGGACGAGGGCGATATGGGGAGAGCGATCCGTCCCGAGCACGAGGGGCAGGCCGACCATACCCTCGAACCCGACGATGCCGATCTCCACGCGGCTGGCGCCCGGGCGCACCGTATCCGCGAGCATCGAGATCAGCCCCTCCTCGATGAAATAAGCGTGGCTCATCGGTTGGTTCGCTTCGGTGAGGCGATGGCCCAGCGCCAGCGAAACCGGCTCGAACGCCGGCGCGAGAAGCCCGAAGTCATCCGGTTCGAGTGCGCGCAGGAGCTTGTTACGAAAGCTGGTTTGGTTCTGCTGAGGAAAGTAATTCATCGCGGTTTGCACCGTAAATCAGCACCTCACATAGTGTGCGCTTTCGTACAATATCACGGATCGGCTGCTCGCCACAAAAACGGGACGAACTTGGACCGGGCATCGACTGTACGCTTTAAGACGTAAGATCGCCGGAGCCTTCCCGTTCAGCTTTCAAGCGCTACGATTCAACGAAGAACCGACACGTCACATCATCGGAGGTTGGCCGGCTGAACGAGGACATGAGACTGCGGATGACGGCTTCCCCGCCGTCGTTCTGCAACTCGCAGCCGATGCCAGCCCTTCCGTTGCACGCCGTCGACCGTGGTTCCCCTCTCATCGCGCTTCTGGGATCCCGCCATGACCCTCACGCTCGAAGCACCTCCCGCCGACGACAGGTCGGCTACTCCGGAGGAACCGGGCGACTCGCCGGGTGTTCCGGAGCTCATTCGGCGCCATCTCGAATCCGTCCTCGACCAGAGCTTCTGGCCGCTCGACGCCTCGGCAACCGATGAGGGCGAGCGGCGGTTCACCGATCTGCTGGCGCGGCTCGGGCGTGCCCTGACCGCGCAGGAAGCGCGTGACGCGCGTGCCTTCCATGACGAATTCCTGGCCTTCATGCCGAACATGCGACGGTTTGCACTCTCGCTGACCAAGGACAGGGTGCGCGCCGACGACCTCGTGCAGGACACGCTGCTGAAGGCGTGGCGCGCCCGGGCGCGCTACACCGCCGGCACCAATCTCGGCGCGTGGCTGTTCACCATCATGCGCAACGTCTTCTACTCGACATACCGGAAGACCAGCCGCGAGGTGACCATGAGCCCGGGTGACGAGGCCGGACGTCTGGTCTCGATCCCCGAGCAGCCCGGCCGGCTCGATCTGCAGGACATGGCCATCGCGCTAACCAAGCTTCCCGATACGATGCGCCAGGCCCTGGTGCTCGTGGCGATCGAGAACCTCTCCTATGAGGAGGCGGCTGCGGTGATGAACTGCAAGATCGGCACGGTGAAGAGCCGGGTCTGGCGGGCGCGCGAGCAGATTGCGGGCCTGCTCGGCCTCGACATCGACGAGATCGGCGCCGACCGGGTCACCATGTCGGTGGTGAATGGCTCGGGGCTCGCTGCAGCCTCCTGACCGGCCGATACCGTCTGGAGCGTTCCTCGAAAACATGGCAACGGTCTGCCGCGCCAGGGTCGCCTACCCGTGAACCGCTCACCGCTCACCGTGATCCAGCGAGTCGTCGATGCCCTCGCAGCTGCCTATTCCCTTCGCCGAGATCCGGGCGCGCGCCTATGAGCTATGGGACCGGAACCATCGGCCGGAGGGCAGCGAGATCACCTTCTGGCTGCTGGCCGAGCGCGAGCTTCGCGCCGAACGCGCGGCGCAGGAGCCGATTGATCCCGATCCCATGATCTCGGATCGGGACAGTGCTGCGGAAGGTCCCTCCCGCAAGTAGTCGCGAGCCATCGGTCCGTCCGGAAGCGGAATCCCGGATCAACGGGCTCGGCATCGAACTATTGGTTCGATCGCGAACCGCCGCCTTTGCGCGATGGCCTCAAATGCGACAGGAGACTGTCCACCGCAACCCGACGCGTGCCGAGGCGGCCGCCATCGGCGATGCGACCAGCATGGGTCTCCATCGCATCAACGAGACGTCGGCGATCGAGGGTGCCCTCGTCTATCAGTTCTTCGAGCACTACGGCGATGACGGCGGAAGTCTGTTCGGCCGTCTCGACGGCCCGAACGTGCAGTTCAGTAAATGTCTCGGCAGTATTGGTCAGAAAGTGTCCAAAACGTAGTTCGAGATCCAGCAGACGCGACTCGACGTCGTTACTCATTCAACACATTCCCACGAGGTCTCCAGCAGCCGCCTCACCATTGGGCAGCATTCGCAAATGTCAGCCGACCTCTCGCGATTCATAGCTGATCCGATCGTTTTTGATCTAGCGGCGAATACAATTGTTAAGCCAAATTTCTACGCAGACCCGCGAATGTTGAAAAATGCCGCAGGCGTGGGTCGAACGGAAGACAATCATGCTGCGATCGGCTCTCGTGGTCTCGAACGCCGACGTTTACAGAATAATATTGCTTCAAGTCATTGACGCAGTGAGGAGGGGGCGGTTCGAGACACCGCCGCCAGCCGGTCATTTCTCGACCGTTCTGACTGCTTCGGATTGTCCGATGGTCGCATCCAACACCGCGAAGCAGAGGTCGGAACTCGCCAAGCGGCTGAGCCTCGGCCGCGGCAAGCCATCCGAGCCTGTGGCAGTCCCCACCCGCGCGGCCCCCCTCGCGAAGCGTCGATGTCAGCGCGACAGCGAGACGGACGCTTACTGCCCCGCCAACCCTTCCCGCTCCCGGCAGGCACCACATTCTCCCTCGACCTCGATGATCCGGCTCGTCGGCGTGAAGCCGGCCTCCGTGACGGCCTGGTCGAGCTGAGATTCGATGGCCGGAGAGGTCAGTTCGTCGATGCCACCGCAACTGCGGCAGATCAGGAAGAGCAGGCCATCGCGCTCGCCATGGCTGTGGCCGCAGGAGACGAAGGCGTTGCGGCTGGCGATGCGGTGGACCAGGCCGTGTTCCGTGAGGAAATCGAGCGCCCGGTAGACCGAGACCGCCGCCACGCGCTTACCCCCGCCGCTCAAGCGCTCGGCGATGTCATAGGCGCCCATCGGCCGGGCCTCGCCTGCAACCGTCTCCAGCACGTCGCGGCGCAGGCGGGTGAACTGGAGGTCGCGCTCGCGACAGAGCCGCTCAGCGCGATCCAGCACGTTCTCATGATCCGCATGATCATGAGCATGATCGGCGGCGTGATTGTGCATCCTCAGCGATCCTTCGCCGTCGTGAAACGCGGGAGTTCCGCCCGGCGGCCGATTGAAACCCGGCCCTGTTATATCGTATCAGCCGCGTGAGAGAGTAGGTGCTCGGCCCCGTTCCGGCAACGATGAGCCGGGCCGCCGCGCCAACCGTCCCATCCATCCGCTCGGACGGCCCCTGACCGGGATGCCCATGACCCGTCGTCCCGACACTACCCTCGTCGCCGGCTCGCTGTTCCGGGCAGGGATCGGCCTGCGGCTCGCCGGAGCACTCGGGCTCTGTGCCGTGCTCTGGGCGGCCATCCTGTGGGCCAGCGCGTGAGCGAGGCCATCCACATCCACTGCCTGACGCTCGGTTACGACCGGCACCCGGCGGTCCACCACCTCGACGGCAGCATCGCGCCAGGCGACCTGCTGGCGCTGGTCGGACCGAACGGAGCCGGCAAGTCGACCCTGCTGAAGGGGCTCGTCGGCGAGATCCCGGTGCTCGACGGGCGGATCGAGCGCGGCACGTCTCCGGGCGCCGTGGCCTATCTCCCGCAGGCAGCCGAGATCGACCGAAGCTTCCCGCTCTCGGTGCTCGATCTCGTCGCCATGGGCCTTTGGCGGCGGCTGGGCGCCTGGCGCAGCCTCGGACGCGGACGCGCCGCCTGCGAAGCGGCCATCGCCGCCGTCGGGCTCTCGGGCTTCGAGGCGAGGCCGATCGGAACCCTCTCGGGTGGGCAGTTCCAGCGCGCGCTCTTCGCCCGCCTGATCGTCCAGGATGCGCGGGTGATCCTGCTCGACGAGCCGTTTACGGGCATCGACGCCCGGACCGTCGGCGACCTCATCGCTCTGATCCGCGGCTGGCACGAACAGGGCCGCACGGTCGTCGCCGCCCTCCACGACTTCGCGCAGGTCCGCGCGCATTTCCCGACGACCCTGCTGCTCGCCCGCGAGCCGATCGCCTGGGGGCCGACCGCAACCGTTCTGACGCCGGACAATCTCGAGCGCGCCCGCCACCTGTCGGAAGCCTGGGACGAGACCGCCGCGATCTGTCGGCACGACCATGATGCGCATGATCATGATCAGCAACATGATCACCATCATCATGGCCAACATGACGGGCACGATCACCATCACGATCACGGGCACGGATCGCCCCGCGAGGCCGCCGAGTGATCGACGCCCTGCTGGCCGGTATCGTCGGCCCCTACGAATTCGGCTTCATGCGCCGCGCCCTTGTGGGCTGCCTTGCCCTCTCGCTCTCGGCGCCGCCGCTCGGCGTTTTCCTGATGCTGCGCCGGATGAGCCTGATGAGCGAGGCCATGAGCCACGCCATCCTGCCGGGCGCCGCCGCCGGGTTCCTCGTCGCCGGATTATCGTTGCCGGCTATGACCTTAGGCGGCCTGGTCGCCGGTCTCGCGGTGGCGTTGATGGCCGGTTTCGTGACCCGCTCGACCGCACTGAAGGAGGATGCGAGCCTCGCCGCCTTCTACCTGATCGCACTGGCCGGTGGTGTCTTCCTGGTCTCGCTCAGGGGCTCGCAGGTCGACCTCCTGCACATCCTGTTCGGCAGCGTGCTCGCCCTCGACGACCCGGCGCTCTGGCTGATCGGCGGCGTCTCTACGGTGACGCTTGTCGCCCTCGCGCTGCTCTACCGGCCCCTGGTGATGGAGTGCGTCGACCCGCTCTATCTGCGCACCGTCAGCCGCTCGGGCGGCCCCGTGCACTACGCCTTTCTTGCGCTCGTGGTGATGAACCTCGTCGGTGGATTCCAGGCGCTCGGGACACTTCTCGCCGTTGGCCTGATGCTGCTGCCGGCGATCACGGCGCGCTTTTGGGCGAGCGACCTGTCGGGACTGATCCCGGTCTCGATGCTCGTCTCCGTGCTGGCGAGCGCGATTGGGCTAACCGTCTCCTACAACGCCGAAATCCGGCTCCCGACCGGCCCTGCCATCGTGCTCGCGGCGGGCGCCCTCTACATCGCTTCGATGCTGATCGGTCCGCGTGGCGGCCTCCTGCAGCGACTGATCCGCAGGCGCCACCTGGAGGCCTGATCTCAGAACAAGCGGCTGCCGTCCGGCACCGGTCGGTCGGGCTTGAACAAGACCACCGCACCGGCCTCGTCGGCGAACCCCACCGTCAGGACCTCGGACATGAATTTCCCGATCTGGCGAGGCGGGAAATTGACGACCGCCGCCACCTGCCGTCCGAGGAGAGTTTCGGGCGTATAATGCTCGGTGATCTGCGCGCTCGATCGCTTTCGGCCAATCGTCGGCCCAAAATCGATGGTGAGCTTCAGCGCGGGCTTGCGGGCCTCGGGAAAGGGCACGGCCTCAACCACCGTGCCGATCCGGATGTCGACAGAGAGAAACGTATCGAATTCGATCGACGACGCAGCCGGAGCGCCCGGTAAATGATTGACGTGCATCGCAAAACCTGTCGATCAACTCATGAGATTGGCGAGACCCGGAATGTATCCGGACGCCCAGGCCAATGCGCTCATGATGCTCGCGAACAAGGTGTAGACGAAACCGATCGAGATCCCGACCCCAAGTCCTCCGAAGACCAGGCCGGCCAGCACGACAATCCCGTCGCGCTCGACGAGGCCCAATCCAACCAATGAGATCGCGAGACCGAGGGGGATCTGACCGAAGAACGGCGGCGCCACGATCAGCGCCAGCGAGAGGGCGAGCAGCAGCACGCCCATGCCTCGCATGCCGAGCGCAGTCTCGAACAAGCTCATCCGCGGCTTCGACCAGCGTTCAAGCCGCTGAAGCAGTGGCACGGCCCGAGTTACGGCCTTCTCGACCGAGTCCTTCGCGATGGAGGCCTGCAGGATCCTTCGAGGCAGCCAGGGCGATGCCATGCCGGCCGTGATCTGAACGGCGACGAGCAGCAGCAGAAGGCCGCAGACCAGCGGGATCGGCGGCGGCATCGGCAGGCAGTTCGGCAGGCCGAGCAGCACCACCAGCAGCGCGAAGGCACGGTCCTTCAGAACGGCGACGATGTCACCGACGGAAAGCCGCTCTCCCTCCTGGCGCGCGAGCACGGTGAGGACGTCGGAAGTTCGTGCACCGGAGGACAAGAGGGCTCGGCCCTGAGCTTTGCGTTTCCGCGCGGCTCTAGCCTACCGGGTCGATTCAGCCAAGCGATGCGTTGCCCCGAGCCTCGGCCGCTTCCCGAGAGCCACGTAGCACTGAGGTTGCGAGATTTCGCTCACGCGCATCGTCAGGTCGACCGCCCAGCACCCGTGCTATTTTTGCCGCACAGGTTGAGTGCCCCGCGATATGCACAAGCAGCCCTTGATCGTCATCTGTTTTCAATCACGTGTTTGCTTATCGTTCTAGCGGGAACGATCCGACCATGCGCGACGAAAGCCATAAAGAAGCAACAAACCGACGTAACGCCCGCCTCGTTTTGCTGGCAATCGTGCTGTGCATTTTCTCATTCAAGGTCAAAGCTGAGAACTCAGATATCGATATCGTGCTGTTTGGCAGCTTGGATACCGGATCATCCGCTTTTGCCAACGCTGGTTTCAAATGGGCTCCAGAACGTATTGATCGCGAAGGCTTTGCGATGCTTGCGACTGTTGGCGGCGGAGCTCGACTAGAGCATGGCCCGGCAATGCAAACGGGTTTCGTGCCGACCTTCGTGCGCGCGACGAGCCTAGCTTCATTGCTTGGCGGTTATCAGTTCTTCTTCGATTGGGGAGTGGTCGGAATTTTCGCGGGACCAGAGGCATCGTTCGAGAGCGTGATGGGCCTAGCTGGGTTCGGCCCGGTCGAGACCCGCATCGGAGCGCGGTTGCAAGGTGAAGTTTGGGCTCGATTAAGCGAGAACACGCTCGCTACCGTCACCGTCATTCTCGGCTCGGCAAGGTGGGACACCTTTGCCAGGGTCTCGGCCGGATACAGGGTATTCGGAGCCTATTTCGGTCCGGAAGCGGCCGCCTATGCCGATCGTACCGGCTACAGCAAATGGAGCCTCGGCATGCACGCGACCGACTTCAGTTTCGGCGATTTCAGCTTCCGTGTATCCGGTGGATGTTCTTACGAGAGTGAGACGCGCCGGGTCGGACCTTACGTATCTGTCGCGACCTGGGTTTCACTCTGACCAGTATTGAGGCTTGGGACCCCACTCTGCCGAATTTGGGGCTAGCGAACCGAGAAAGCGCTCTGCATCGGCGTGGATCTCTGCCCGGCGCTCATCATTCATGCGGTCAAGCGTGCGGTAAGGCATTGTCAAGCGCGGATTGCCCTTCAGCCGCCGCTCGTTACGGATCAAGAAATCCCAATACAGGTAGTTAAACGGGCAGGCTCCTTCGCCGACCTTGCGCTTCACGTCGAAAACGCAGTTCGCGCAGTAGTCCGACATCCGGTTGATATAGGCGCCGGAGGCCGCATAGGGCTTCGAGCCGATCACGCCGCCATCGGCCCAGAGGACCATGCCGTGAACATTGGGCAGTTCCACCCACTCGTAGGCATCGGCGTAGACGATCAAGTACCACTCCTCGACCTGCCGCGGCTCAATCCCGGCAAGCAGCGCGAAATTCCCGAGCACCATCAGGCGCTGGATATGGTGGGCATAGGCGTGGTCGCGCGTCTCCGAAATGCACTGGTGCAGGCAGTTCATTTCCGTTTCGGCCGACCAGTAGAACCAGGGCAGGTCGCGGCGCGCATCGAGCGCATTAGTCTCGGCGTATCCCGGCATCCGTGCCCAATAGAGACCGCGGACATATTCGCGCCAGCCTAGGATCTGGCGGATGAACCCCTCGACGCCATTCAGGGGCGCATCGCCATTGCGATAAGCCCGCTCAGCCGCCACGCAGACTTCTTCCGGCGTCAGCAATCCGGCATTGAGCATGGGCGAGAGCAGAGAGTGGTAAAGGAAGGGCGCGCCCTGCCGCATGGCGTCCTGATAGTCGCCAAAGGTCGGAAGACCATCCGCTAGAAAGCTGCGCAGCGCCCTCAGCGCGTCTTTCCGTGTCACCGGCCACGCGAAGCCGTCGAGCGATCCGAAATGATCGCCAAATTCTCTATCGACCAGCGCGATGCACGCGCGCGTGGTGGAATCCGGAGGAAAGGCCTCACGGTCGGGCGCCGTCAGGGTCTTGGGCAGGCGCTTGCGGTTCTGGGGATCATAGTTCCACTGGCCGTCGGTCGGCTCATCGCCATCCATGAGCCACCCTGTGCGGCGGCGCATTTGACGGTAGAAAGCCTCCATCAACAGTGAGCTGCGGTCGCCCGCCCAAGCCTCAAACTCGGCGCGCGAGCATAGAAAGCGATTGTCTTCGCGGATTTCGAGGGACGGCGAAATGACTTCGCGCCAGTCCTGCATCATCTGCCAGACGCGCCACTCGCCAGGCTCGGTGACGACGACCCGGTCTGGCCCGTGCCGCGCAATGGCCCGCTGCAACTCGCCCGTCAAAGATCCGGAATTGCCGCGATCATCGAGGCGCACGTAATCGACCGCGATGCCCTTCTCGGTCAGCTCGGCCGCGAAGTGGCGCATCGCCGAAAACAGAAAGACGATTTTCTGTTTGTGATGGCGGACATAGGTCGCCTCGTCGCGGACCTCGACCATCAGGACGGCGTCGTGCTCAGGGTCGATATCGATGAGTGAAGCGATACGGCGGTGAAGCTGGTCGCCAAGTACGAAGCGAAGCGTCTTCATGGCACTTCGTTACGCAGATCTGAGAACAGTTGTTCCATCGCAGATGCTCAGAGGCATATTCCAAGACGGCCCCGCTCCCACTAGCTAAAGCGACGCCATGGGAGCCGGAGCCGGCCTGCGCGCACGATCAAGGCGCTCAAGGTCTCAGCCAAAACGACAGGAACGAGGATGAAGTTCGCCTTCGCCGGTATCGACTTCCTCGGCAGCGTTTTCGACGGGCTGGTCGAGGCGGGGTGGCAGCCTATCAAGCTGTTCACGCGGCCCTGCGACGGCGTCTACGACTTCAACGACGTCGTGGTGGCCCGAGCGCGCCAGCTGCGTCTCCCGATCCAGCTGTCGCGTATCCGGCCCGACGACATCCTGGCCCTGCATCAGGCCCACGGCCGCGACTGGACACTCGTCGTGGCGGGCTATCCATGGCGGGTGACAGGCTGGCAAGGCCGGGTTCGGCACGCCATCAACTTCCACCCATCGCCGCTGCCGACCGGGCGCGGACCCTATCCGCTGTTCAAGGCAATCCTCGATTCCTACGAAACCTGGGGCGTCACGGCGCACGTGCTCGCCGAGGACGGCTTCGACACCGGAGACATCCTCGCTCAGGACATTTTTGCGGTCGATCCGCCGGAGACCCACGAGACCCTGCTCAGCAAGTGCCGGATGGCCTCCCAGCGGCTTGCAAGCGGGCCGATCGGCAAGGAGATCGCCAATCGCTGGCGGAGCGCCGAACCCCAGGGCGACGGCTCGTATTGGCCACGCGTGACCGACGCGGACCGCACCCTTGATTTCCGGCAGGACATCGATGCGGTTCTGCGCCAGGTGCGCGCCTTCGGCGCCGTCGAGACGATTGCCCGGCTCGGAGATGGCCGCGTATTCGTCGCGGGGGCGGAAGGGTGGCACGAGGCGCATCGCCACGTGCCAGGCACCGTCGTGCATCGCTACAGGCGCCAAGTGATCATTGCCGCACGCGGTGGCTATGTGCAGCTCACGCGATGGAGTCCAGTTCCGCTGGCCGAGGCAACACAGATCGGGCGCTGAGAAATGCCGCGGATGCGCCGGAAGGCGGACCTACCGCAGAAGATCTGCGCTCAATGCGGCCGACCATTCGCCTGGCGCAAGAAGTGGGAGCGGGTCTGGGAGGAGGTCCGCTACTGCTCGGACCAGTGCCGCGAAGAGGCACGGCGAAGGAAGACAGGGAGCTGACGAGGGTCGCAGCCGCACCAACCAACCCGCCACTCGACAAGCAAAGCAGAGGCTCCGGAGAACGAGGGTCGGGACGGAATTGCGGTTCAACCGGCCCGGCTTGCGCTGAGCACGATCCGGGCGGCGGCTTGGCTCGGCTCGTCGCCGTCGGGTAGCCTCATGCGCTGGTCGATCCGGGCTAGCGCATCGAGTTGCTTCGCGCGCTCCGGCCCTCCCGCGACGAGCGGCGCCAGCGTGTCCACGAGCCGCTGCGGCGTGCAATCGGCCTGGACGAATTCCGGCATGGCATTTTCCGCCAGGATCAGGTTCGGCAGCACGATGGTCGGCACCTGGATCAGCCGCCGGGCGATCACCTCCTCGATCCGCGAGACCTTGTACGCCACGACCATCGGCACGCCGGCCAGAGCCAGTTCGAGAGTCACCGTGCCCGAAGCAGCCAGTGCCGCGCGGGCCCGGCGAAACGCGCCGTGCTTGGCGGCCTCGCCGTGGACGAGTCTCACCGGCACGTCCCAGGCAAGAGCAAGTCGCTCGATCAGCGCACGATGCCGACTGACCGCCGGCAGTTCGACCTCGATGGCGCCGATACGAGCCGCGAGCAGAGACAGGGTCTGTCCGAAGACTGACATCAGCCTCTCGATCTCGGAACGTCGCGAGCCCGGAAGTACAACGATCAGCGGCGGATCCGCCTCACGCGCGTCGCGCTCAGCGGCATCGGGGCGGAGAGCATCGAGCCGTTCGATCAGAGGATGACCGACATAGGTGCATGCTGGCCCGCCGAGACGGCGATGCGCGTCGGGCTCAAACGGCAGCAGCGCCAGGACGTGATCGATGTAAGGGCGCATTCCCTTGGCTCGCCACGGCCGCCAGGCCCAAACGCTCGGCGAGACGTAGTTGACGATCGGCAGGTCTGGCAGGCGCTTCCTAACGCGGGATGCGACAGCGTGGGTGAAACCTGGGCTGTCGATGATGCAGAGCACGTCGGGCCGGCTCTCCATGATCGCGTCGACTGTCTGATGGATGCGCCGGATCAGCGTGCGAAGCCGAAAGAGCACTGGCAGGTACCCCATCACCGCCACGTCATCGATTGGGAAGAGCGGCGTCAGCCCTTCCGCGATCATCGCCTCGCCGCCGATGCCGTGCAGATCGAGGGGGCCGGTCGAAAGCTCGCGCAGCGCACGCATCAGTTTGGCCCCCAGCTGATCGCCGGAATCCTCGCCCGCCACGAGCCAGATCGTCCGATGCATCAGGGCGCCACGTCCAAACCGATGAGAAACAAGCCGAGCCGGTCGGCCTCGGCGACGGTCTCGGCCTCATCGATGATCAGGGTATGGCCTGCGCCGAGCGCGATGCCGACGCACCCGGCCGCGGCCGCATTGCGCATGGTTCGCGGGCCGATCGCCGGCAGGTCGATCCGAAGGTCCTGGCCTTGCTTCGGCAGCTTGACGAGAACGGTTCCTTCCGGTGCCGAGCCGTAACCGAACGGCTTGCGGCTGATCGCCCGGGCGCGAGCAAGCATGCGATCCGTGCCCTCCGGCCCCTCCACGGCCAGCACGCGCTGGGCCGCGACGACGGCCGCTTGGCCGACATCGTAGGGCGCAAGCGCGGTCAGCATCCGCTGGCCGGTGCCGATGGAGACCTGCGCCGCCTCACTCGGTGAGTGACGGCCGATCTGCCCGGATCGCCCAAGCAGATCGGGCGCGACCTCATGAACGCCGACGACGCGATGGCCCTCCTCCTCCAACAAGCCGATCACCGCCCGCAGCAGCCGGTCGTCGCCACCGGCCATGTGCCGGAGGATGTCGCGATTGCGCAGCGCGTGCGAGGCGTTGAGCAGAGCGGCCGGGCTCGGACGCGCAACGCCTCCGGCCGGCACGACGCCGCTCGGTCCCCAGTTCTTCAGGATGCTGAGCGTCCCGGGGATGTCGAGGAGATCGACGGTGGCGGAGGCCCGCGCGCGCATCGCGCGCTCGGTGAAACCACGCACGGCGAGCACGCGGAACGGGCGCCCTGCGCGTTCCAGCGACTGCGCGACGAGTTCCGGGAGGCGGCCTGCGCCGGCCACCAACACGAGCGTCCCCGCTTCGACGCTCGCACTCATCGGCGACGCCTCAGCCTGCAGCCGGAGTGCCACGCGGCGTGCAGATCGACCGCTTGCCGCCCTCGCGGATGAAGTCGAGAATCTCCTGAACGCCTTTATGCGCGTCGAATTCCGCCGCCACGTCCTCGACCCGCTCCATCAGCGTGCCCTCGGGCGCGAAAAGCAGCCGATAGGCGCGCCGCAAAGCGTGAATGTCTTCGCGCGAGAATCCGCGTCGCTGCAGGCCGATGATATTTAGACCCGACAGATAGGCGCGGTTACCGAGCACCATACCGTAAGGGATGCAATCGTTCTCGAGGCCCGACAGGCCTCCGACGAAGGCATGGGCACCGACGCGGGCGAACTGGATCACTGCCGCCCCGCCGCCGATGATCGCGTAGTTCCCCACCGTGCAGTGGCCAGCCAGCATGACGTTGTTCGAAAACACGACGCTGTCGCCGACATGGCAATCGTGGCCGACATGGCTGTTGGCGAGGAAAGCGCAGGAATTGCCGACGGTCGTCGTCAACCCGCCGCCGGCCGTGCCGGGGTTCATGGTGACGCCCTCGCGGATCATGCAGTCCGAGCCGATCGAGAGGGTCGAGGCCTCGCCCCGGTACTTCAGGTCCTGCGGCGGGTGGCCAAGCGAGGCGAAGGGATAGATCCGGGTGCGCGGACCGATTGTGGTCATGCCAGCGACCACGACGTGGCTGATCAGCTCGCAGCCCTCGCCCAGCACGACCTGCGGTCCGACATGGCAGAACGGGCCGATCTTGGCCCCCTCACCGATCTGCGCACCGTCCTCGATGACGGCGCTCGGGTGGATGAGCGCGCTCATTCCGCCACCAGCATGGCGCCGATTTCGGCCTCGGCCACCAAGACACCGTCGACGCGGGCCTCGCCTCGGAACCACCACATCGTCCGCTTGCGGTTGGTTTTCTTCATATGGAAGCGGACCTGGTCGCCGGGCACGACGGGCTTGCGGAACTTGCACTTGTCGATGGTCATGAAGAAGACCTGCTTCGACGAGGCATCGGGCGTCGCGATGTGGCGGCAGCAGATGGCACCGGCAGTCTGGGCCATCGCCTCGATGAGAAGCACCCCTGGAAAGATCGGCTGCTTGGGGAAGTGGCCGGTAAATTGCGGCTCGTTGGCGGTGACGTTCTTGATGCCGATACAGCTATTGTCCTCGTCGATCTCGATGATCCGGTCGATCATCAGGAACGGGTAGCGGTGCGGCAGGTACTCCATCACCTTCTGGATGTCGGCTGAGCCGAGTTCCTTTGGCGTCCCCTCGGTCATCGACACTCCACCCTACCTCACGCGCCCGCGGGCGGCCTCGCGTCGCCCATCTTGCCCTGTCGTCTCAGGAGAGCGTCCTCTTCGGAAGAAAATCGGGAAGATGCAAGACCTTCGGGCTCGTCGTGCAGCGCGGGGCGGCACCACGTGCATCCTCAGAGGATCCTGCAATCGAGCCGGATGATTCGGCACGGCTCGCCAGCGCGCGCCGCCGGCGCGTGGGGTTCGCGGATCAGCAGTGCCTCCGAGCGGCCGAGGACGGCGAGCATCGAGGAATCCTGGCGTGTCTCGGCCGTCGCGATGGGAAGGCGATCGGGGGCGGTGTCGAGCCGCGCGCGCATGTAGTCCTGGCGCTTGTCGTTTTCCGGCATATCGCGGCCGAGGGTGGCCGGCTCGCTCCGGTCGGCTCCGGCTTGGGGATCGCCGAGGAGGGCGCGGATCGCCGGCACGACGAAAAGCTGGCCGCAAACGATCGACGAGACCGGATTGCCCGGCAGGCCGATCGCCAGCATTGAGCCGAGCCGGCCATGCATCAGCGGCTTGCCGGGGCGAAGGGCGACCCGCCAGAAACCGAGATCCATACCCTCCTCCGCGAGCGCCTGCTGGACGAGGTCGTGATCGCCGACCGAGGCCCCCCCGAGCGTGATGAGGAGATCTGCACCCAATTGGCGAGCGCGGCCGATCGCGTGCTTCAGCGCAGCAAGATTATCCGGCGCAATGCCGAGATCGATGGGCTCGGCGCCGGCCTCTCGGGCGATGGCCGCGACGGCGAGACCGTTCGAGGCGACGATCTGATCCCAGGCGGCAGCCTCGCCAGGCTGCACCAATTCGTCACCCGTCGCGAGGATCGCGACGCGGGGTCGGCGGCGGACGCTCAGCGTAGCGTGACCAGCGGAGGCCGCGAGCGCGAGGCGGCGTGCATCGAGCGTTTCGCCCGGCTGCATCAGCACGTCGCCCTCGCGGAAGTCGAGTCCGGCAGCGCGGATAAACTTTTGGGGCGAGACGGCCTCGCGCGCCGTGACACTCTCGCCGTCCGCGTCGGCGTCCTCCTGGATCAGGATCGCGTCCGCGCCCTGCGGGACGGGGGCGCCAGTGAAAATTCGGACTGTCTCGCCAGCCCCGATGGAACCGGAAAATCCGTGCCCGGCAGCACTGGTGCCGATGAGGCGGAGCCGCGCGGGAATGGTGGCGAGGTCCGACGCGCGCACGGCGTAGCCATCCATGGCAGAAGCCGGAAATGGCGGCTGGGTGCGGCGGGCAACGACGGGCTCGGCAAGTGTTCGGCCATGTGCCTCGGTGAGGGCCACGGTCTCCGCCTCGACCAGCCTAGGCACGCTCGCCAGGATGCGCGTCAATGCCTCGGCGACGGGGATCATGCCGCTCATCGGGGCTCACTCCGCCAGGAGCCGGATTTGCCGCCGTCCTTTTCCAGCAACCTTATTCCCTCGATGCGCATGCCGCGATCGGCAGCCTTCACCATGTCGTAGATCGTCAGGCAGGCGAGCGAGACGGCTGTGAGCGCTTCCATCTCGACGCCGGTCTGACCGGTAACGCGCACCTCAGCCGTGACGCGGAGACCCGGCAAGGCGTCGTCGGGCTCGCAATCGACCCTCACTTTGGTGAGGAGCAGCGGGTGACAAAGCGGGATCAACTCGTGCGTGCGCTTGGCAGCCATAATCCCGGCGAGGCGCGCGGTGCCGATGACGTCGCCCTTTTTGGCGTCGCCCTCACGGATCAGCCGCAAAGTCTCCGGCATCATCACGACGACACCTTCAGCGCGCGCAGTCCGCGAGGTCACGGCTTTGTCCGAGACGTCGACCATGTTGGCCGCGCCGGCCGCATCGAGATGGGTCAGCGCGCTCATGCGTTCTGGCCGAAGAGCAGCGCCCGGGTCGCAGCGGTAACGTCGGCCTGCCGCATCAGGCTCTCGCCGACGAGGATCGTGTTGAGGCCGACATTCCCCAGGCGCTCAACTTCGGCATGGCTGCCGATCCCGCTCTCGGCAACCGCGATGCGATCGTCGGGGATCCCGGGCTTCAGCCTGATCGCCGTCTCGAACGAAACCTCGAAGGTCTTGAGGTTGCGGTTATTGACGCCGACCAAGCGGCTGCCAAGTGGCAGTGCTCGTTCCAACTCCTCGGCGTCGTGGACCTCGACGAGCACGTCCATGCCGAGATCATGCGCAGTCTCGGTAAGCGCCCGTGCGTCGTCATCGTCGAGCGATGCCATGATGACGAGGATGCAATCGGCGCCCCAGGCACGGGCCTCGAAGACCTGGTAAGGCTCGAACAGGAAATCCTTGCGGATGACCGGAAGCCGGCAGGCCGCGCGCGCTTGCACAAGGTATTCCGGTGCACCCTGGAAGGACGGCGTGTCGGTAAGAACAGAAAGGCAGGTCGCTCCGCCCTTCTCGTAGGCCTTCGCCAACGTCGCGGGATCGAAATCCGCACGGATCAACCCCTTGGATGGAGAGGCCTTCTTGATCTCTGCGATCAGGGCCGGGCGGCCTTCCGAGATATGAACCGCAATGGCATCTGCGAAGCCGCGCGGTGGATCGGCCTTGGCGACCTGCTTCTCGAGCTTGGCCAGCGGCACCCGCAGCTTCGCTTCGGCGATCTCGCGACGCTTGTAGGCCTCGATCCGGGCCAGCACGGAGGCTCGCGGAGCAGACGCCCCAGTCGTCACCTCGGCCAAGATGTCGTCCATCGGCTCGTCCTCAACATCGGCCGCCACTGTGCGGGCCGCCCTCTATCACGCGTTCGACACCGCGACGAGGCGCTGCAGGGTCGCGAGGGCCGCACCCGTATCGATGGCGTTCTGCGCTCGCGCGACACCGTCGGCCAGGGTGTCGGCGCGGTCGGCCATGAGCAGGCCTGCGGCCGCGTTGATGACCGCGATGTCGCGATAGGCGTTGCGCGCCCCCTCCAGCACCTGGACCAGCGCCCTAGCGTTGTGGTCGGGGTCGCCGCCGCGCAAGTCTTCGAGGGTCGAGAGAACCAGACCGCATTCGCGCGGATCGATGCTGAAGGACGAGATCCGGCCGTTCTCCAGCGAGACCACGTGGGTCGGGCCAGTGACGGTGATTTCGTCGAGGCCATCCGAGCCGTGTACGGTCCAAACACGCCGCGAGCCGAGCTCAGCCAGTACCTGCGTCAGTGGCTCGGCCCAGGAGGGCATCGAGACGCCGAAAACCTGGGCCTTGACGCCCGCCGGGTTGGAAAGCGGGCCGAGCATGTTGAAGATCGTGCGGAACGGCAGTTCCTTCCGCACCGAGGCGACGTGGCGCATGGCGGCGTGATGCGTCTGCGCGAAGAGAAAGCACAGGCCCGCCTCTTCAAGGCAACGTGAGAGCCCTTCGGGCGCCATTTCCAGCTTTACACCGAGGGCCGCGAGCACGTCGGCGGCGCCGGAGCGGGAGGTAGCCGCACGATTGCCGTGCTTCGCCACCGGCACGCCGCACGCGGCGGTGATGATCGCAGCGAGCGTCGAGACATTGTAGCTGCCCGAATGGTCCCCGCCGGTGCCGACGATGTCGATGGCATCGGCCGGCGCAGCGACTGGAATCATGCGCGCACGCATCGCCTGCACGGCACCCACGATCTCTTCCGTGGTCTCACCCCTGACCCGCAGAGCCGCAAGAAAAGCCCCGGCCTGAACGGGCGTCACCTCACCCGAGAGCAGATCGTCGAAGGCTGCACGGGCTTCATCCCGGCTCAACGAGCCGCTGGCACCGATGGTCGCGAGATAGGGCTTGAAGGAGTCCATGGCCATGGAGCCGTTCGCTGGAGAACCCTCTCCCCTCCGCAGGAGAGGGTAGCCTTCGCGTCAACGAAGGCAGGGAGAGACGGCGCTGTTTCGGGAGACATAGCCCCGGCCCCTCCCCGCCTGCACGGCAGGCACCCTCCCCCCACAGAAGGGGAAGAGAAAAGGTTGAGCTTCAATGCACGCCGGCACGGCCGGAGTCACGCTCGGCTCGCCACGCTGCGGCGATGTCGAGGAAATTGCTCACGATTTGCGCGCCGTGATGCGAGAGGATGCTCTCGGGATGGAACTGAACGCCATGCACCGGAAGGGTTGCGTGCTGCATGCCCATGACGAGGCCGTTCGCTTCAGCGGTGATCTTCAGGGTCTCGGGAAAGGTTGCGCGATCGACGACGAGAGAGTGGTAGCGCGTCGCCTGGAAGGCGTCGTTCAGGCCGCGGAAGATGCCTTCGGCGCGATGCGAGATCGTCGAGACCTTGCCATGCATCGGCGCGGGCGCCCGCACGACGTCGCCACCATAGGCCTGGCCGATCGACTGCAGCCCCAGGCAAACTCCGAAGATCGGGATCTCTCCGCCGAGTTCGCGCACCACGTCGAGACAGATCCCGGCTTCGTTCGGCGTGCAGGGGCCGGGCGAAAGCACGATCGCATCCGGCGCCCGCTCGCGGACCCCGTCGATGCCGATCTCGTCGTTGCGCACGACGTCGATGCCGCCGCAGAGCGGGCCGATGAGGTGCACGAGATTCCAAGTGAAGGAATCATAGTTGTCGATGACGAGGACGTTGGACATCGCGGGCGATCGGACGGAACTCACGGCATCAGGCTTTCGCCGCTCAGCCGGGCAACGTCAATCGCCCCGTTGGTTCGGTCTTCGTGGCTCAGGTCCCGTCGCGACGGCCAACGATCGCGAATTGCGCGCCTTGCGGGTCCGACGCCTGGACGACCCACATCCCGCCGGGAACCTCCATCGGCCCATTCATGATGGCTCCGCCCGCCTGCCGCAGGCGCTCGGTGGCCGCATCGATCTCTTCGACATTGACGTAATAGAGCCAGCTGGGGGCCGGCGGCCCGGGCAGGTTCATCATGCCACCGGTTGCCATGCCGTCGAGGGGCGCGTTCCTGGCGTGGAAGAGTTGGTAGACGCCCATCGGGCCGATATCGATGCTCTCGCCCTTCCGCCAACCGAACAGGGTCTCGTAGAAGCTGAAGGACGATGGCCAGTCGTGCGCGTAGAGTTCGTGCCAGCCGAAATGGCCGGCCGTGCCTGGCGCTGGTGCAGGCGGTGGCGTGCCGTCCCCGCGGAATAGAACGAACTTGGCCCCTTGTGGATCGGCCACCACCGCGAAGCGACCGATGGAGGGGATGTCCGCCGGCGGCCTGTGGATCGTCCCACCGGCCCGCATCACGGCCTCGGCCTTCGCATCCACATCGGCGACCGCGACATAGCCGATCCAACCCGGCTTGCCGCCATGTTGTCGCACCTCGGCCGGGATCTCCATGATACCGGCGACCCGGTGCTCACCGACGCGGGCCAGGGTATAGCGCATGTCTGGATGGCCGGAATCGACGAGGCTCCAGCCGACGACCTTCGCATAAAAGGCTTCCGCGGCTTTCGGATCGTCCGTCATCAGTTCGTACCAGACGAAGCTGCCTTCGGTGGTTATCATCGACGCCTCCGATACGGTCGTTGCGCGACTCAGCGCAGTCTACACCCGATCAGGCGCTAGCCGCGTGGGCACTTTGCAGGCTTCGCGAAGGCCAAACGGGGAGCCTACTGCCCCCGTCGCGCCCGGCTTGCGAACTGGACCGCATCCTCGGCCGCGCGAAACAGCGCCTTGGCCTTGTTCACGCATTCCTGCTGTTCGGATTGCGGATCGGAATCGTAGACGATGCCAGCGCCAGCCTGCACATGCATTCGGCCGTCCTTCACGATTGCCGTGCGCAGAACGATGCAGGTGTCCATCTCACCGCGCGCGCCAAAATAGCCAATGCAGCCGCCATAAGGGCCGCGCTTCTCGCGCTCCAGCTCGTCGATGATTTCCATCGCCCGAACCTTCGGCGCGCCTGAGACCGTGCCGGCGGGGAAGCCCGCAGCCAACGCCGAGAGCGTGTCGTGCCTCGGGTCGAGGTCGCCCTCGACGTTCGAGACGATGTGCATGACCTGGCTGTAGAATTCGAGAAAGAACGAACCCGTCACCGTCACCGTGCCGAGCTTCGAGACGCGGCCGACATCGTTACGGCCGAGGTCGAGCAGCATCAGGTGCTCGGAGCGCTCTTTCGGATCGGCCAAGAGTTCATCTGCAAGCGCTTTGTCTTCGGCAGGAGTCGCGCCGCGGCGGCGCGTGCCGGCAATTGGACGGATCGTGACCTTGTCGTCGCGCACCCGCACCAGAATCTCCGGGGACGAACAGACCACCTGGAATTCCGAAAAGTCGAGGTAGCAGAGGAACGGCGCAGGGTTGGTGCGGCGCAGGCTCCGGTAGAGCGCGAAGGCCGGCAGCGTGAACGGCGCCTCGAAGCGCTGCGACAGCACCACCTGGAAGATGTCGCCGGCGACGATGTACTCCTTCGCCTTCGCCACCATCCTCAGATACTCGTCCGGCGGCGTGTTCGAGACGGGCGTCGGCTGCGAGAGGCCGGCGGCGTCGATCCGCGCCTCGATCGGCAGAGGTGCCTCGAGCGCCGACGTGGCACGGTCGATGCGGTCGAGAGCGGCCTCGTAGGCCGCCCTGGCTGAGATGCCCTCGGCCGGGCGCACGGGCGTCACCACGGTAAGCTGGTCGGCCACCGCGTCGAAGATCACCATCACGCGGGGGCGGATCAACATCGCGTCTGGCACGCCGAGCGGATCCGGGTTCGGCTCGGGCAGCCGCTCCATGCGGCGGACCATGTCGTATCCGAGATAGCCGAACAGACCAGCCGCCATCGGTGGCAGCGTCTCGCTGGCATCCTCGCCGATGGCGCTCTCGGCGATCAGCGCGCGCAGGGAGTCGAGCGGGTGCCGGTCATCCGGCACGAAATCGACGAGTGCCGCGTCGCGGGCGACAGCGGCCCCCTCGGTGCAGCGCCAGATCAGGTCGGGGTCGAGCCCGATCATCGAGTAGCGTCCGCGCACGGCACCGCCTTCGACGGATTCGAGCAGGAAGCCGGGCCCCGGATACTGCCCTTTCAGCTTGAGGAAGGCTGCAACCGGCGTCTCCAGGTCTGCCACCAGCGTCAAGCTGACGAGGCTGCCGCGGCCCGCTTCGTACGAACGAGCAAATCCCTCGAAGCGGTCCGTCTCGGCGTGCATCAATACTCGCCGCCCAAGGCGCGCTTGAACGCGGTCTGGTTGACAGTGACGCCGGCGTTCTTCTGGACGTCGGCGATGTATTCGCCGAGCACGTCGTCGGAGAGGGCCGTGCGAAAGCTCTTCTCAGCGTTCTTGTCGGTCGGCATGCCCGCCACGAAGGCAGGCATCTCGGCGCGCGTGATCTTGTAGACCGCGCGGTTCTCGCCCGAGGGCGCCGAGCCGGCCTTGTCGACGGCGGTGGCGAAGATGCGATCGATCACCTCGGTGCTGAGATCATCCTTGGCTTGGTTTCGCGCGAGATTGTCGACTGTTTTCGTCTTGACGCCGGCAGATTCGGCGACCGCCTCCGGGGCTTCGCCCTTGTCGAGCCTCTCCACCAGTTCCTTGGCCTTCGCTGTGAGACGCTTCGAGGTCTCGGATTCCTTCCAGCCTTTGGTCGCCTCGTCGCGGACCTCGTCGAGGGGCTTGTCATGCGCCGCGTCGATCTTGGTCACGTCGTACCAGATATAGCCGCCGGACTTGGTGCGCAGGGCTTCGCTATCGCCCCCCATCTCCGAGCGGAAAGCGGCGGCAAGCGTCGTGTCGGCATCCGGGATGCCATCCACCTTCTTCCCGGCGGCATCCTTGCCCTGGGCATCGACGGCCGGAACCGTCACGAGTGAGAGCTCGCGCTCCTTGGCGATGTCGGCAAGCGACTTGCCGCTGGCGCGGGCATCCTCGATCGCGTCGTGCGTAGTCTCCAGGCCATCGCGGGCGCGCTGCAGCGCCATGGTCTTGCGGATCTCGTCCTTGACCTCGTCGAACGGCTTCTGCGTCGCAGGTTCGATGGCCGTGACGCGCAGCAGCACGGTGCCGAAGCGACCCTTCACTGGTGCGCTGACCTTGTCCTTCTCCAGTGCGAAGGCCGCGTCGCCCACGGCCGGATCGAACAGCTCGGCTTTGGTCAGGTTGCCGAGCGACAGGTTCTTGGCATCGACACCGCGAGCGGTCGCCGTCACCTCGAAGGGTACCTCGCCGCTCTCGATCTGCTTGCGGGCCGTCTCGGCGGTCGCCTCGTCAGGGAACGTGATCTGCTCGATGGTACGACGCTCCGGGCTGCCGTATTTGGCGGCGTTGGCATCATAGATCTTTCGAGCGTCCTCGTCGGTGATGGCGTCGGGCTTGGCCAGCGCCTCAGGATCGAGGACGAGCAAGTTCAGGGACCTGGTCTCTGCTGCGCGGAAGGTGCCCTTGTTGTTGTCGTAGTAAGTCTTCAGTTCCTCGTCCGTCGGGGCCGGGATGTCGCCTGCAGCGGCCGGTGTCAGCATCAGCACGGCAGCGGTTCGGCGCTCGGTCGAATAGCGGTGCACCGCTTCCCGCAGAGCCTGTGGGACGGGTAGTTCGGCCGTCACAGCGTCGGCGAGTTGGAGACGGGCGGCAACCGAGCGCTGCTCGCGCACGAACATGGCCTCGTTGATGCCGGCGCGGCTTAAGGTATGGTAGAAGAGGGTACGGTCGAACTTTCCGTCGGTGCCCTTGAAGGCCTGCTCCTCACGGATCGCGCGCAGCACCGCCTCGTCCGAGATGGCGAGACCGAGATCGGATGTCTTCTGGTCGAGCGCCGCCTCCGTGATCAGCTGGCTCAGCACCTGCCGCTCCAGGCCAAGTGCTCGGGCCTGTTCCGGCGTCAGCACGCGCTTGAGCTGCTGCTGGTAGCGGTTGAGCTGGTTCTGGTAGGCGGTGCGCACCGATTCCGCGGAGATCTGCGTCTTGCCGACAGTCGCAACGGCCGTGCTCGAGCCTCCGCGAAAAAACTCTTCGACGCCGAAGATCGCGACGCCCGCGATCAGGAAAAAGAAGATCACCGACATCACGATCTTGCCGAGCCAATGCTGGCTCGCGTTGCGGATGTTCTGGAGCATGATGTCGCCCGGATGACGCCTATGCGCCCCTTTCCGCCAAGGAAAAGGGGTTTGGAATGAGGGGCTCGCGATAGACCATCCGCGGCGCGGCGCAAAGGGTGGAGACGGCCGCCGGCTGTGATGGGGAAACGGGATTTCGTCCGTTTGCGCGCCCAAGCTTGCTCTGATAGGCCGCCAGGATCACAGAATAACAATCGAGGAGACGGGACCACGATGGCGAGCGAAGCACGGCGTCCGCTGGTTGCAGGCAACTGGAAGATGAACGGGCTGCGCTCCTCGATCAAAACCGTCGAGGCCGTCCGAGACGGTCTCTCCCCTGCCCTCACCGACAAGATTGACGTCCTGATCTGTCCGCCCGCGACGCTGATCGCGTCCTGCGTCGCCGCGGTGGCCGGCTCGCCCATCGCCATCGGCGGCCAGAATCTGCATGCGCGTGAGAGCGGGGCATTCACAGGCTCGATCTCGGCCGAGATGCTCGCCGATCTCGGCGCCCGCTACGTGATCCTCGGTCACTCCGAGCGGCGCGCCTACCACCACGAGACCGACAACGGCGTCCACGCCAAGGCACTTGGTGCTCGCCGCGCGGGCCTGTGCGGCATCATCTGCGTCGGTGAGACCGAGGACGAGCGCGAGGAAGGCCGCACCCTCGACATCGTGCGCGCACAGCTTGGTCTCGGCGTCCCCAAAGGCGCCACCGCCGCAGATACCGTAATCGCCTATGAACCGGTCTGGGCAATCGGTACGGGCAAGACGCCGTCGACCGCCGACATCGCCGAGGTGCACGCTTCGCTGCGCGACATGCTCGGCACAATGGTCGGCCCAGACGAAGCGGAGAAGGTGCGGATCCTGTACGGCGGCTCGGTGAAAGCGAAGAACGCCCGCGAGTTGATGGCTGTCGAGGACGTCGACGGCGCTCTCGTCGGCGGTGCCAGCCTCGTCGCCGAGGACTTTTTGGGTATCTGCGCGGCTTACTCGTAAGAGCCACAGACGGCACGGCGCGGTACGAGATCAGTATCGAATACCGGGCACGTGGCCCCACACATGCTTTCGCACAGGCTCAAGCGGAACCATGAGCTTGACCGTAAGTTTTCCGGTCATGATCCATTTGAAGTCAACGCTCGCGATTTCCGCGATCATGCTTGCCGGATTGGTGGCGGCTTCGCCGTTTCCGT
Organism: Methylobacterium sp. C25; assembly: GCF_021352225.1. GTDB lineage: Bacteria > Pseudomonadota > Alphaproteobacteria > Rhizobiales > Beijerinckiaceae > Methylobacterium. Next base: position 662,339 of record NZ_JAAUVI010000002.1, read on the forward strand.
ATTCGAGCGCTCGTGAAACGGTTAAGCCGCGCTACACGGCTTCGGTGAAGCCGGTCTCCGTGGCCGAGGTGGCGACCGTTCCGACAGCCGCCGTCACATGGACCGATCCGCCGGTGAAAGCTCCGCCGCCGGCCGACCAGCCGCTCGTGGCGGCGAGCGCCCCTGCAATTCCGGAGCCCGAGACCGTCGCCCCGTCGCCGGTACGCCAAGTCTCGGCGCAGGCCAAACCCGAGCAGACACGTCGTCGCAAGATCGCCCGTGCTGCGATGCGTCAGCGCCAAGCCGCAATGCGCCAGGCAGGCCAACGGAACTCGCGGCAACCAGAGACGCACGTCGCGGCCGGAGCCGCCCCGGCTAGTGCATCGCGGATCGATCCGATCGGCGACATTCTCCGCGGCCTCGGCCTCGGCAAGCAGGGCTGATCCCCGGCCCTCCGGTCCTCGTCATAAGCCGCCGAAAGCCGAGCGGAGCAAGCCCTGCTGAGCCGCTACTGGGCTCTCGACAGGACGGGGCGTCGGCCGATCTTCTGCGATGAGCCCGTCGAGGTGGAGAATGCGGGCGTGCAGCCGACGAGAGCGCCCGACGAGGTCCTGAAGCTGCTCTGGCAGCAGACCAAAGCCGTTGCCCTCGTCCACCATTCGGGTTTCGGCTGCGGTTAGTTTTACGCGGCGCTTTTCTTCCTGCGCCTGGCCGTGCGTGATCTCGCCCTCGGCCACCGCCCTTTGCACTAAGAGCCACGAGGCGATCTGCATCAGCCGCGTCGTGAGGCGCATGCTCTCGCCAGCATAGGCCAGCGTCGCTTCTCGCGAGGCACCGCGCGATTCGTCGCGTCCGTTCCCGTCGAGATACGCGGCGGTCTCCTCGACCAGGGCCATGCCGTCGCGAAACAGCGACTTAAAGCTCTCGGAGGCGACATAGGTCTCCCCGAAGCTTACCCAGTCGTTCTCGTCACGGAACATGACATCCAAGCCGGTCATCGTGCCTCCTGCGGCTCACCCACGCGGCGCTCGCTCGAACAAGCGAATCCGCGGGCTGACGACACGAACCTAGCGCATTGCGCGGCGGCCGCACCGTTTACCGAGGCTTAACGTTAATCCGGCGCCCTTGTGCCACGGCTCCCGGTCGCAAGCACGTGATCGTGCGGCTTGGCATCGTGCGGCTTGACCAGCGCAAGAAAAAAGCCGCCCCGCAGGACGGCTGTGATGAAGTCGAACAGGGAGGCATCAAACAAAGTGGACAGAACCCACTCGACGTCCAGCAGGCTGGACATGGGCCGGTCATAGACCGGAAAGGTTAACGGACCGTTGCGGCCTCGGGGCCGCGCCCCTCTTGTCTTCGTGCTGCGTGTCCGCACTTTGAGGCGCGGGGCCGCTCCGGTCCGAGGCAATGGCACGGGAGACAGCGTGGACAAGAGCGAAAAGCAGAAGATGCTGGCCGGCGAACTCTACCTGCCGGGTGATCCCGAGATCCAAGCGGACATCGCTGCGAACAAGGAGTGGATGGCGCGCTACAATGCGGCCTTGGCCGCCCCGCCGTCCGAGCGGCGCGCGCTGCTGGTCGAGCGCTTCGCCCATGTCGGCGCCGAGGCGGTGATCAGGCCGCCATTTTTCTGCGATTACGGCTTCAATATCAGCATCGGCGCCGGTGCCTTCATGAACTTCAACTGCGTGATTCTCGATGTCTGCTCCGTCAGCATCGGCGACGGCACGCAGATCGGCCCAGCCGTGCAGATCTACGCGGCCGACCATCCGCGTGAGGCGGAGCCGCGCCGGCAAGGCCTCGAATTCGGGCGACCTGTCGTGATCGGGCGTAACGTCTGGATCGGCGGGGGCGCCATCATCGTTCCTGGTGTCACCGTGGGTGACGACGCGGTGATCGGTGCGGGTTCGGTGGTGACGCGGGACGTGCCCCCCGGCACGATCGTCGCCGGCAATCCAGCAAGGCCGATCCGGAAGCGGAGCGAGGGCTAGAAATCGCTCCGTAGAATTGACTTGGTCAGGACCATCCGCCATAAGCCCGCGCCAAGTGATGCGGCGCCCTCGTGGGCGCTCTTTGCGCTTGCCGACACATCTTTAAACGGACGGACCTGTCCTCAGCGCGCTCAGGCGCCGCTTGGACCGTCATCCCGTCGCCCGGAGTTCACGTCATGAAGAGAACCTATCAGCCGAGCAAGCTCGTCCGGAAGCGCCGTCATGGCTTCCGCGCGCGCATGGCGACCGCCGGCGGCCGTAAGGTCATTGCCGCCCGCCGTGCCCATGGCCGCAAGAAGCTATCCGCCTAAGACGGCGCGCCGGCCCGCCAGGGCCGGATCTCAGGGACCCGGTGGCCGTGCCGAGCATTCGACGCCTGAGGCGGCGACCGGACTTCCTCGCAGCCGCGTCCGGCCGGCGCTTCCACACAGAGCGGATGACCGCGCAGGGGCGGCTCCGCGAGCCGGATGAGATGCGCGACGGTGGCCCTGCCGAGGGCATGCATCTCGGCTTCACCATCACCAAGCGAGTCGGCCAGGCCGTGGAGCGCAATCGCATCCGACGCCGCCTGCGTGGCGCCGTTGCCGCGGTCGCCGGCGATGCGCCCGATTGCGCGGCCGACGTCGTGCTCGTCGCGCGCCGTTCCGCCCTCGATGCGCCTTTCGACACTCTGGTGGACGACCTACGCCGAGCCCTCAGGGTGGTGACGAAGCCGCGCGGCGCGAAGGACACGCCCGGCCGCAGGAGTGACAACCCCGGCGTCGCGGCCCCTGGCGCTCAATCACGATCGGGGGCACATGTCGCCCGCCGGACGAATCCCGGCAGAGCACAGCCCCACACGACTTCCAAAACACAGACGGCGCACGGATCGACCGATGGGTAACGACAAGACGAACATGTTCGTCGCGATCGCCTTGTCTCTGGCGGTGCTGCTCGGCTGGAACTACTTCGTCGCCGCGCCGATGAGCGAGCGGCAGAAGCAGGCCGCCGCGCATAACCAGGCGCCAGGACAGGCTCCGAACGGAGCGCCTGTCGCTTCGCCGAGCCCGAAGGAAGGCGGCCCCGCCGCGCCCGCGCCGGGCACCGTCCCCAGCGCCGGACAGGCTCCGGTCTCGCGCGACGAGGCGATTGCCCGTTCGGCGCGCCTGCGCATCGACACCCCTGCCCTGTTCGGCTCGGTCGCTCTCAAGGGCGGCCGCATCGACGACGTGCTGCTGAAAAACTACCACGAGACCGTCAGCGACGAGAGCCCGCGCATCGTGCTGCTCTCGCCAAGCGGCAGCGCCAATCCGTATTACGCCGAGTTCGGCTGGGTCGGCTCCGATGCCGGTCCGCTTCCGAACGCCGACACGCTCTGGAAGGCCGATGCCGAGGTGCTCTCGCCCGGCAAGCCGGTCACCCTTACCTCGGACAACGGCGCAGGCCTGACCTTCAAGCGCATCCTCGCCGTCGACGACAAGTTCATGTTCACGGTGCGCGACGAGGTCGACAACACCGGCTCCAAGGCCGTGACCCTCTACCCGTACAGCCTGGTCTCGCGCTGGGGTAAGCCGCAGACCCAGGGCTACTACGTTCTGCACGAGGGTCTGATCGGTGCCCTCGGCGCCGACGGCCTGCAGGAATACACGTACGACAAGATCGGCAAGGAGCCGGTCTTCGGCGGCAACCCGAACACCCATGGCAAGGCGTGGGACAACGTGACGGGCGGCTTCGTCGGCATCACCGACAAGTACTGGGCAGCCGCTGTCATCCCTGATCAGGATAAGCCCTTCAACGGCGCCTATACCGAGCGCACCGAGGGTGCCACCAAAGTCTATCAGACCAGTGTGCGCGGCGACGCCGTCACGGTGGCGCCGGGCGCCTCGTCCTCAGCGACGCAGCGCCTGTTCGCAGGCGCCAAGGAGGTCAACCAGATCAACGGCTACCAGAAGGACCTCAACATCAAGCAGTTCGATCTGATGATCGATTGGGGCTGGTTCTGGTTCCTGACCAAGCCGATGTTCAAGGCGCTGGACTTCTTCTTCCACTGGCTCGGCAATTTCGGCGTCGCGATCCTGCTCGTTACGCTGATCCTGAAGATCTTCTTCTTGCCGATCGCGAACCGTTCCTACGTCTCCATGGCCAAGATGAAGGCCGTGCAGCCGGAGATGGCCTCCATCCGGGAGCGGTACAAAGACGACAAGATGAAGCAACAGCAGGCCATGATGGAGTTGTACAAGAAGGAGAAGATCAATCCCGTCGCCGGCTGCTGGCCGGTGCTGATCCAGATCCCGGTCTTCTTCTCGCTCTACAAGGTCCTGTTCATCACCATCGAGATGCGGCACGCGCCGTTCTTCGGCTGGATCCACGATCTCGCAGCGCCGGATCCGACAAGCGTCCTGAACCTGTTTGGCCTGCTGCCCTACGCAGCGCCCGACTTCGTCCATCTCGGCGTTTGGCCGCTGATCATGGGCGTGACGATGTTCGTCCAGATGAAGATGAACCCCGCGCCGCCGGACCCGGTCCAGGCGCAGGTCTTCACCTTCATGCCGATCATCTTCACCTTCATGCTCGGCTCCTTCCCGGCCGGCCTGGTGATCTACTGGGCATGGAACAACACCCTCTCGGTGCTGCAGCAATACGTCATCATGCGCCGCAACGGCGTGAAGGTGGAGTTGTGGGACAACCTGAGGGGAACCTTCAGCAAGAAACCGCCCGAGAAGGGCGCCGCAGCCAAGAGCTGACGGATCAGGGCCGACGTGAACGATACCGAGACAGAAAAGGCCGGCCTCGAGGAGGCCGGCCGCCTGCTTTTCGCCGGAAGCGCCGATTTCTTCGCCGCAGCGCCTTCGCTCGGTGTTCTGCCGCCGATGGACGGCGTCGAGATCGCCTTCGCCGGGCGGTCAAATGTCGGCAAGTCGAGCCTGATCAACGCCCTGACCGGGCGCAACACCCTGGCGCGCACGTCGCACACGCCGGGTCGCACCCAGCAGCTCAACTTCTTCAAGATCGCCGAACGACTGACGCTCGTCGACATGCCGGGCTACGGCTACGCGGCGGTCGAGAAGGCTAAGGTCGAGGCATGGACCAAGCTGATCCATGCCTACCTGAAGGGCCGGGCCAACCTCGCCCGCGTCTTCATGCTGATCGATTCTCGCCACGGCCTGAAGAGCATCGACACCGACGTGCTCGACGGCCTCGACAAGGCGGCCGTGTCCTATCAGATCGTCCTGACCAAGGGTGACGCGCTCAAGAAGAACGAAATCGAAGCGCGCATCGCTGGAATCCAGGCGGCCATAGCCAAGCGGCCGGCCGCCTATCCGGAGGTTATCCTGACCTCTAGCCGAGACGATCGCGGCGTAGCGGATCTGCGTGCCGCCGTGGCGCGCCTGCTAGCCGAGCGCGGGGCCTGAGCCGTCGGCACAATCAATTGTGTTGCCTGCCAAAATCACTGGCGCACAGCAGCGATCTCATCATTTGTTTACCGGTTCCAAGTAAAAATTAACAAAAGATAGCCGGCACTAGAGATGTCGCCGCCGGCCGGTGGAATCGGAATACGATGCGGGCTTTCTCTCTCTCGCTCAGGACCTGCCTTTTTGCCGTCGTGGGGCTGTTGGGGCTCAGTCTGACCGCGACGGCAGTCAACAATTTACTCGGCGCCTGGAGCGTGATGGCTCGGTCCGAACTCGCGCAGCACGAAGCCCTGGCCGATAAGGCGGTGCTGTCTGCCCTGCAAGCCACGCGCTTCGAGAAGAGCTACACGCGCAGTGCGCTGCAAGTGAGCCCCGTCACGGATGCCATGCGCGCGAAGATCGTCGCAACCCGCGCCGAGCTCGACGCGGCCATGGCCGATCTCGGCAAGCAGACCGCGTCCTTCACAGACCCGGGGACGAAGCCGACCGTCGAGCAGGTCTCGACCGACTACCAACAGCTCGCGGCTCTGCGCGTTGGCGTCGACGAGGCCTTCGGAAAGGCGCTGGATGCCCGCGATGTCTCGCTGCTGGGCAGTTGGTCGGCGAAGGGCGACCGGCTGCTCGTCGCCCTCGATGACCTCTCGGGAGCGCTGAGCGATCGCATCAAGCAAAGCGCGAGCGGCAGCGCGGTCTTCGTCAACATCAAGAATGCCGCTTGGCGCACCCGCGCCAGCATCGGTGAGGTCTACTCCATCCTGACGCAGGCCGTCGTGCGCATGCAGCCGCTGACCCAGGTGGAAACCGACGCGATGGCCGTGGGTTATGGCAAAGCCGAGGCGCATTGGTCGAATGTATTGGGCGAAATTCGCCGCGGCGGCATTCCCGACACGATCACCCAGGCGCAGATGGGGGTACAGACGGCGATCTTCTCGCCTGAGGGGATCGCTTGGCGGGAGGCGGTGCGCCAAGGCCTTGCCTCGGGCCATCTCGGCATGTCAGCGGGCGACTATCAGAACGAGAGCGGCCAACGGCAGCGCAGCGTCCTCAACGTCGCCACGAGCGCCATGGACAAGGTCATCGCCATGACCGAGGCGATGGCCGAGCGTGCGAAGATCGACATGTTACGGGCCGTCTTCGTGATTGCGCTGGCAGTGCTGCTCTCGCTCGGCGGCCTCGCGCTCGCGCAGTATCGCGTCGCCAAACCGCTCACAGCGATGACCGACGTGATGTCACGGCTGAGCCGCGGCGACATCGACGCGCACGTTCCCGGCGTGGGACGCCGGGACGAGATTGGCGCGATGGCGGCCTCGGTCCAGATCTTCAAGGACAACCTCATCCGCAGCCAAGTGCTCGAGGAGGAAGCGTCGCTCGCCCGTGCCGGTGCGGAGACCCAGCGCAAGCACGCCATGCGGCGGATGGCGGATACCTTCGAGGGGAGTGTGAGCGGGATCATCGGTGCCGTCACCTCCGCCGCCGCCCAGCTCCAGTCGACCGCACGGAGCATGGCCTCCACAGCGACCGCGACGGCGAGCCAGTCCGTCAACGTGGCCAGCGCTGCGGAAGAGGCCTCGGTCAACGTCAATACCGTCGCCGCCGCCGCAGAGCAGCTCGGATCCTCGGTCCAGGAAATCGGGCGGCAGGTCGAAAGCTCCGCGAATCTGGCGCAGATGGCGGTGAGCGAGGCGGCGCAGACCGGCGCCCTCGTCCAGAACCTCAGCAGCGCTGCTGCCAAGATCGGTGACGTGGTGGCGATGATCACCACGATCGCCGGCCAGACCAACCTGCTCGCCCTCAACGCGACGATCGAGGCGGCTCGTGCGGGCGAGGCGGGGCGGGGCTTCGCCGTCGTAGCGGCCGAAGTGAAGGCCCTGGCCAACCAGACCGCCAAGGCCACCGAGGAGATCTCTGGGCAGATCGGCCAGATCCAGGCAGCGGCCGGCCACGCCGTCGGCGCGATCGACGGGATCGCCGCACGCATCCAGGAGATCAGCGGTGTCGCAACCTCGATCTCCGCAGCCGTCGAGGAACAGGGCGCGGCGACCCAGGAGATCGTGCGCAACGTCTCGCAGGCCGCCGTCGGCACGAGCGAGGTGACCGGCAACATCGCCGGCGTCGCCCATGCGGTTGAGGCAACTGGCGCCTCGGCCGGCCAAGTGCTGAGCGCAGCCAACGAGCTTTCGCGCCAGTCCGAGGCATTGTCGGACGAGGTGCGGCATTTCCTCTCCGGCGTGCGGGCGGCATAGCTTCGATCGTGCCGGCAGGGCATGAGCCGATGCGGAGATGCCCATGACCGTTATCGATCGTATCCTGCTGGCCCTGGCGGCCCTGTCCGGCCTTCTCGGCGTGCTCGCGAGCGCCGTGGCCGCGCACAGGGACGGCGGCGAGACCTTGAAGACCGCGGCGCAATTCCTTCTGTTCCACGCGCCGCTCGTCGTCGGCCTCGTCGCGCTGGCCGGCTCGGGCGCGACTCATGGCCGGCTCACGCGGCTTGCGGGCGCCGCCATCCTCGCAGGCCTTGCCCTGTTCTCCGGCGATCTCGCGATGCGCGCCCTCTCCGGCGTACCGCTGTTCCCGATGGCCGCTCCGGTCGGTGGGTTCGTCCTGATGGCGGGATGGCTTCTCGTCGTTGCGACAGCGGTGGTTCCGCGACGAAAGTAACGGGCGAGCCCATCGTTCTTCCGAACTCTGGTTTTTCTGCTCGCAACTCTCGCTACTCCGCACAAGCGGGAGCGGAGTTCATGATGTTGCATGTCGTCTCACATGCAATGGACCTAGCGCGTGTGCTGAAGCCGGCCGGTCTTAGGTTGACGCTTGGACTAAACTAAAGGTGCGCAAGCAGGGGGCCGCGTCGGTCGCCAAGCGCGTGAGCGGGTCGCCCAGTCCGCTCAGCCGTTATTTCACGAGTACAGGTAGTGGCGGCGCGACGCCTGGAGGCAAGGCCGTGCGGGCCATGTTCAAGGTCATCGCGAGCAGCGTGTAGTAGCCGTTGATGCCGGCGAGATCGATGGCGCCCTGCTCCCCAAATTTCTGCACGACGCGAGTGTAGGTCGTATCGCTGACGGCCTTGTTGCGATGAAGTTCGGTCGAGAAGGCGTAAATCAGCGTCTCCTCTTCGCCCATCGCATCGGGCCGGCGGCCCTCCTTCACGGCCTCGACGATCGCCGGATCGAGCCCGGCCTTGAGCGCAATCGGCTCGTGGATCTGCCATTCGAGCTGCTGGCTCCACTCACGCGCTGTCAGCAGGATCGTGAACTCGCTGAGCTTGAGCGGGATCACGCTGTTGTAGCGCAGATAGAGCCCCATATTGCTCGCGTTGAGCATGAGTTCCGGGCTGCGCAACAGCGGCACGAAGGGGCCGAAGACCGGCACCTTTCGCGCCGCGAGGAACTGCTCGGAGGCCTTCTTTTGCGCCTCGGTCTGCTTATCGGCAGGGATCTCGGGGAGGCGATCCTGCGCCGAGGCGGTCGCCGTCATGAGCAGTCCCATAGCGAGTGTGAGAATGAAACGCATGGACATGTCCCTGCCATCCCTCAGCTCGGCAGCACCGGCGGGTGGTAATCCAGTGTGAAGGCGAAGGCCCACAGCAGGAACAGGACCACCGGCAGGTGGAAGATCAGCTGCAGGAAGCTGAAGCCGACGATGTCGCGCGCCTTCAGTCCGAGGATGCCAAGTAGCGGCAGCATGAAGAACGGGTTGATCAGGTTCGGCAGCGCTTCGGCCGCATTGTAGACCTGCACCGCCCAGCCGAGATGCACCTTCAGCTCGTTGGCCGCCTGCATCACGTAGGGCGCCTCGAGCAGCCATTTGCCACCGCCCGACGGCACGAAGAAGCCGAGCACGGCCGAATACACGCCCATTGCCAACGGGAAGCTGCCTTGCGTGTTCAGGGCCACGAAGGCGTGCGCGATGACGTCAGCGAGGCTATGGCCTCCTGCATTCTTGGCGCCGGTCAGGATCGCGGCAATCGCGGCATAGAACGGGAACTGGATCAGGATGCCGGCGGTGGCCGGCACGGCCTTCCCGAGCGAGACCAGGAAGCGCTTCGGGCGCCAGTGCAGCACGAAGCCGAGGAGCAGGAACAGGAAGTTGTAAGTATTGAGGTTGGAGATCGCGACGATCCAGCTCTGGCGCGCGAATTCCTGGATCAGCCAACCTGCGGCGAGCAGACCGATGGCGATGGTGAGGACCGGCGCATGCTCCAGCCACTCCCCCGGCTGCCGCGGCCCGGTGATCTGTTCTTCCTCGCGTTTCGGATCGATGCCGAGGTCCTGGGCGGTGACGGCACTGTCACGGCCCGGCGCGGAAGCCAGTGCGATCACCGTCGACATGATCACCAACATGGCGGCGATCACCATCGACTGCCAAAGGAAGATCGTCTCGCTGAACGGAATCACGCCGGTGATCGGCAGCAGGCTCGGCGGCAGACTTTTCGGATTGGCCTGAAGCTGCGCCGCGGAGGAGGACAGGCCCATCGCCCAGGTCGCCCCGAGCCCGAGATAGGCGGCGGCGCCCGCCGCGCGATAATCCATGCGCAGGTCTTCGCGCCGTGCCAGCGCGCGGGCGAGCAAGCCGCCGAAGATCAGGCTCAGGCCCCAGCTCAGGAGCGAGGACAGCATCGTCGCGATGGCAACAAGGCCGATTGCGCCGCGGCCCGTCTTCGGCACGAGGGCGAGGCGGTCGATCAGGGCCTGGACGGGGGGCGAGGTCGCGACGACATAGCCGCCGATGGTCACGAAGACCATCTGCATCGTGAAGGGGATCAGACTCCAGAAGCCGTCGCCGAAGCTCTTCGTCACACTCTCGACAGGGGCACCGTTGAGGAGCGCCGCGCCTGCCACGATGACCACGGCGATGGCGACGAACACGAAGGCGTCGGGGAACCACTTCTCGGCCCATTCGGTGAACCGCAGGGCGAGGCGCGCCAGAGCGCCCTCCCCTGCCGCCGCCGATCCGGATCCCCGCTGATTGTGCTCGGCCATTCACGCGTTCCCCTTTACGGGCATAGGTGCCGAAACCGCGTCCCGGCTCAAGCGGCGAGGCATGTCATGGGGCGCGGACCTGCAGGAAGTCCACCGCCTTCGACTCGTCGGGGCCGAAGACGCCCGCGGTCAGCGCACCGCCATAGACCGCGCCCGTGTCGAGGTTGGTGCGGAAGCGTCGTACGTCGGGCCGGCCCTTCGAGAGCGGCGTGTGCCCGTGCACGACGTGGCGGCCGTAATCGCGCTCTTCGGACAGGAACGGCTCGCGAATCCAGAGGCGCGCGCCATCATCCGGATCGGGCACGCCCGCCTCTGGCCTGAAACCGGCATGGACGTACCAGCGCCGGGCATCCTGGTGCAGGGTCGGCAGCGCCTCGATCCAGTCGAGCACGTCTCCAGGCAGGCCCTCCGGTCCGTCTGCGCCGAACGAGCGCAGTGTTTCGTGGCCGCCATTCTGCAGCCAGACCTCGCGAGCGCCGCGCTCGTGCAGGGTCTTCAGGAGCATCGCCTCGTGGTTGCCCATGAGACAGGTGACGCCACCCTCGTCGCGCCATTGCAGCCTGCGCAGGGTCTCGATGACCCGAGCGCTGTCGGCCCCGCGATCGATATAGTCGCCCAGGAAGACGAGCCGGCGCGAACGCCCGGCTGCGTGGGCTTCGATCTTCTCCAACAGAGCGTCGAGCAGGTCGGCGCAGCCGTGGATGTCGCCGATGGCGTAGGTCAGCGTATCGGCGTTCATGGAGCGGTTGTCGGAGCAATCGCCCGAAGGGGCAAGACGTCCAGCGCCACTACGGATCACGGCGCTGCGGAAAGGCGACACGGCTCAACCGACGGCCGATCCATCGGCGGCCGCTCTCGATGCGGCCGGCAAGCGAGCGCGCCCGGCGCTCCACGGTCTCGTCCTCCTCAGCGTCGCGCGCATCGACGCCGGCGAAGTCGTTCGCGCGTTCCATCAGCTCGGCTGCGGCGGCTGCGGGATTCTCGATCGTCCAGCGCAACAGATAATCGCCGCCCTTCGTGTACCGAGTCGTGCGAGGGGCATAGTAGAAGGCCGTGTTGTCATTGAGTCGATCGATCACCGGGAAGTTGGCGTTGATCTTCTCCCAGTAGTTCAGGGCGATGATCCGCCGTCTCGGCGCCGAATAGAGCGATGTGTGCAAGGCCGAGCCGGCAATGCCCATGATCGTCCGCCGGCGGGCCAAAAGTGCGACCTGCTCGGGAAAGCTCAGATCCTCGGGGAAGACGATCTCGACTCCGCGGCGTTCGAGCTCATCGACCAGGGCCTGCTCGTCGCTGGGCTTGTGCATGGAGCCCGCCGATAGCTTGAGCTTCGACAGGAAGATTGGCCGGTCCTCGGTATCGACCTCGTCGTCCCGCCAGAACGGTCGCCCGATGTGCCGACAGAGGGTCGCGTATTCTTCGTGAGCCCGGCCGTGGCTGAAGCTGGGTCCGGGAACCACGAGGTTCGGGATCCTGTGAGGCTCGTCGAAGCAGACGAGATCGTCGATGTCGAGGCCGAACCGCGCGAGCATCAACGCGATGAAGCTGTGCTCGCGCCACTGATCGAGCCCGGACGGCCCGTGATAGAGGAGCCTCGGCCGCTCGCCCTGCCACGCCACGAGAGGCCACAGCCGCGCAACCACATCGGTCACGAAGTGTCCGAAATGAGCGGTCATAGGCCCGAGATACAGATGGAGCCGCTCGTCCGCCGCAGGAAGTTCATCGCCGAGGGCGGCCGTGTCGAGTCCCACGCCGACGGCTGCTGCATTGGCCCCGCCGATCTCCCCGCCGGCATCGTAGATGCCCCAAGGACCCGGGCCGCAGAGCGGAACGTAGACGGCATCCGCGACGTGCCCGATGCCGGGCTGCGGGCCGATCAGCTCGACCGTTCCATTCGTTTCTCGGCAGCGCCGGATGGCCGGTTCGGTCCAGCGGCCCCTCGATGCTGGGCGAAGCGGCGTCATCGTCGTCCCTGTTGCGCCGGGCTATAGGCCCGATGCCGTCTCGATGCACAAGGGACGGCATCCGAAGCGACGAGGCGGCCGACGCTGCCGGTCGCCCCGTCCCTTCCTCAATGCGGCGTCAGTTCAACGTCGCGCCTGCGGGGCGCTTGTCGGCACCCACGGTGATGTCGCCGATCATCAGCCCCAGCGAGCCGAGCCGGACCGGCACCTCCTCGCCGTCATGGATCTGCCCGGCGAGCAATTGCTCGGCCATCGGATCCTGGACGTTCTTCTGGATCACCCGCTTGAGCGGCCGCGCCCCGTAGGCCGGGTCGTAGCCCTTGTCGGCGAGCCAGTTGCGAGCCTCGGCGTCCACGTCGAGCGTAATCTTGCGCTCGTCGAGGAGCTTCTGCAGGCGGCTGAGCTGGATATCGACGATCGCGCCCATCTCCGACCGCGCGAGGCGGTGGAACAGGATGATCTCGTCTATCCGGTTCAGGAATTCCGGACGGAAGTGTCCGCGCACGACGCCCATCACCTCCTCGCGGACCGCGTCCGTGTCCTGGCCGGCCGGCTGGTTGACCAGATACTCGGAGCCGAGATTCGAGGTCATGATCAGCAGGGTGTTGCGGAAGTCGACCGTGCGTCCCTGTCCATCCGTCAGGCGCCCGTCATCGAGCACCTGCAGCAGGATGTTGAACACGTCCGGATGCGCCTTTTCGACCTCGTCGAACAGCACGACCTGGTAGGGACGGCGCCGCACGGCTTCGGTCAGCGCCCCGCCCTCCTCGTAGCCGACATAGCCGGGAGGGGCGCCGATCAGCCGGGCGACCGCGTGCTTCTCCATGTATTCGGACATATCGATGCGCACGAGCGCGGTGTCGTCCTCGAAGAGGAAGCCGGCGAGCGCCTTGGTCAGCTCGGTCTTGCCGACGCCTGTGGGCCCGAGGAACATGAACGAGCCGATCGGCCGGTTCGGGTCCTGCAGCCCGGCGCGGGCACGGCGCACGGCCGTCGAGACGGCATCCACCGCCTCCCGCTGGCCGACGACGCGCTTGCCGAGCGCCTGCTCCATGGCGAGCAGTTTCTCACGCTCGCCTTCGAGCATCTTGTCGACGGGCACGCCGGTCCAGCGCGAGACGACGCCCGCGATGTGCTGTGGCGTCACCGCCTCTTCGACCATGCCGTCGCGCGCGATGGCGCTCTCGGCAGCCGCTTCGATCTCGGCGAGCTGCTTCTCGATCCCCGGGATCACGCCATAGGCGAGCTCGCCCGCGCGCTGGTACTGGCCCTGGCGCTGCGCGTTGGCGAGTTCGGTGCGCGCCTCGTCGAGCTTGCGCTTGAGGTCGGCCGCCGCGCCGAGCTTGTCCTTCTCCGCCTTCCAGCGGGCCGTGATGAGGGCGGATTGCTCCTCAAGATCGCCGAGCTCCTTCTCGAGCCGCTGGAGGCGGTCGCGGGAAGCCGTGTCGTTCTCCTTCTTGAGGGCCTCACCCTCAATCTTCAGGCGCACGATCTCGCGGTCGACGTTGTCGAGCTCTTCGGGCTTCGAATCCACCTGCATGCGCAGGCGCGAGCCGGCCTCGTCGACGAGGTCGATCGCCTTGTCAGGAAGGAAGCGGTCGGTGATGTAGCGGTTCGAGAGCGTCGCGGCGGCAACCAGGGCGGAATCCTGGATACGGACGCCGTGGTGCTGCTCGTACTTCTCCTTGATGCCGCGCAGGATCGAAACCGTGTCCTCGACGGTCGGCTCGGACACGAAGACCGGCTGAAAGCGCCGGGCGAGCGCCGCGTCTTTCTCGACGTGCTTGCGGTACTCGTCGAGCGTGGTCGCGCCGACGCAGTGCAGCTCGCCCCGGGCGAGCGCAGGCTTCAGCAGGTTCGAGGCGTCCATTGCCCCGTCCGCCTTCCCGGCGCCAACCAGCGTGTGCATCTCGTCGATGAACAGGATGATCTGGCCAGCCGCCGCCTGCACCTCGGAGAGCACGCCCTTCAGGCGCTCCTCGAACTCGCCGCGATACTTCGCTCCGGCGATCAATGCGCCCAGGTCGAGCGAAAGCAGGCTCTTCTCCTTGAGGCTCTCCGGCACGTCGCCGTTGACGATACGCAGAGCGAGGCCCTCGACGATGGCGGTCTTGCCGACGCCGGGCTCGCCGATGAGGACGGGATTGTTCTTGGTGCGCCGGGATAGCACCTGAATGGTGCGCCGGATCTCCTCGTCGCGGCCGATCACCGGATCGAGCTTGCCCTCGCGGGCCGCCTCGGTGAGGTCGCGGGCGTATTTCTTGAGCGCGTCATAGGCGTTCTCGGCCGAGGCGTTGTCGGCCGTGCGGCCCTTGCGCAGCGCGTTGATCGCGGCGTTCAGCGAGGCCGCGGTGACACCGGCCGCAGCGAGGATCTTGCCGGCCTCGGTATCCTTCTCGACGGCGAAGGCGAGCAGCAGCCTTTCCACCGTGACGTAGCTGTCGCCAGCCTTCTCGGCCGCCTTCTCGGCGGTGTCGAACAGGCGCACGAGATCGCGCGTCGCCTGCGGCTGCGCGGAATTGCCGGAAACCTTCGGCTGCTTGGCGAGCCACTGCTCGACCTGCGCCAAAGCGACCCGCGACTGGCCGCCGGCGCGGTCGATCAGACCGGCGCAAAGGCCTTCGGGGTCGTCGAGGAGTACCTTGAGCAGATGGCCCGGTGCGAGTTGGGGGTTGCCCTCGCGCGCTGCGAGGGACTGCGCGGACTGGACGAAGCCACGCGCGCGTTCCGTGTATTTTTCGAAGTTCATGCGTCGATGCCCTTTCCCGATCGAACGCACGGCCCGGTCAAACGGCGCGGCACGCTCGATGCGAATTCCCGCGAGGTCTGCCCCGCCGGGATACCGGCGCTCCCAGAGCCGCCAGCCTCACTGATTTGGTGTTGCAAATTCGCGACACAAGGGGCGAGATGTCAACCATCGGCGTGACTGCCCCGCACCCAAGAGTGCTTGCGTGGCGCTCGCACCGGGGCTAGCCGATACGAATGACGACCGAGCCGCCGATCCGCATCGCGCATCTCTACCGATACCCCGTGAAAGGCCTTTCACCAGAACGGGTTATGGAAGCCAGCCTGGAGACCAGCGGCTACTTCCCGGGCGATCGGCTCTACGCAATCGAGAACGGTCCGTCGGGCTTCAACGAGGTCGCGCCTCGCCACCTGCCAAAGATGGTTTACCTGATGCTGATGCGCAACGAGGCACTGGCCCGGCTGCGCACCCGGTATGACGGGGCCACGGGAGAGCTCAGCATCACCCAAGAGGACCGGCCAACGACGTCCTATGATCTCCGGAGCTCTCAGGGGCGCGACGCGCTCGCCGGATTCATGAAGGCCTATCTGCCGCATGAGTTGCGCGGTGAGCCGAGGGTGCTGGAGGCGCCGCCTGGATACCGCTTCACCGATTCCCGGACCGGGTTCGTATCGCTGATCAATCTCGCCAGCGTCCGCGCCGTCGAGGACTTCGTCGGTACAGCCGTGGACCCGCTGCGCTTTCGCGGCAACGTGTTCCTGGAAGGGCTCGAGCCCTGGGCCGAGCTCGACCTCGTCGGCCGGATCGTAGAGGCTCCGGGCGGCGCGCGCCTGAAGGTCACGTCGCGCACGGTGCGATGCGCGGCGACCAACGTCGATCCGCAGACCGGCTTTCGCGATCTCCAGATCCCGCGCGCACTCAGCGAGCACCTCGGCCACGCCGATTGCGGCGTCTATGCCGAGGTGATTGCCGGCGGCGCGCTGCGTGAGGGCGACGCGCTGATGCTCAGCTGAGCACCCGCGATCAATGGTCCGCTGGCTCGATGACGGAGGCCAGCTTGGTGCGACGCTCGCAGGAGATCTTGAGGTAGCGCCCGTCGCCGCCAGGAAGGCCGGCCGCGGCGGCGGAGGCCTGGGCGTGCATCATGCACTCCATGGCCGAGTGGACCGGCGAGATGATGACGTCGAGGGCGGTGTCGCGAGAGCACTCTGCAGAGGAGAGCGTGGTCGCGCAGACGAGGGCGACGGCGAGAAGTTCAGGCATGACGGACCCCATTTTCGTGTTGCGAAAAGGTCCGCGGAGTTGCTCCGGCGTGTGAGCCACCGCGTGGTCGTTGCCTGGGCGTTCCCCTCTTATGGTCTTACGGGCAATGTAAGCAGCGAGCGTGCCAGATTTGCCCTGCTACTTGTAGTGAGGTGTGCTGCGTGGGCGGAATGCCACACTGTGATCAGCCGCGCGCCTCAAGCCAGGCGGGCTCTGGCTCGCGCGGGGGCAGCAGGGCCGCCACGGCGTCGAGATCGACCGTGAAGCTCTGCGTCAGCCGATGCCAGACATCCTCCTGGGACGGTGCGTCCTTGCCGAACGCATGAAGTGCGCGGGCGAGCAGGTTCGGGCTGGTGAGCGTGGGACGCGGCGTGAACAGGTCGGTGTCGAGCATTTTCGCATTCCTAGACGACAGGAACACTATCCTCAGGCATGGTTAATCGGTCGTTAAATGGGGTCCGCTTGGCCCGCCTCGCCGGATAGCAGTGGTGCGAAGCTTTCGACCGATGATCGCATCGCCCGCGAACCGCAGTCTTCGCGAACACCGACACAGTCCCGTCGTCTCAGAGGGCGATGTCGATGCAACGATGGGCCGGTCTGGAGGGGCGCTTTGCTTGGGCCTCGCAGCTTTCTCGCAAGACGACGCTTCGCATGCCTCCGCGCCTGCGATAGAAGCCCGCCCGCGAGAGCCCTCAGCTACGGAGCCACAGGACCGCGATGACCGATCCGCTGCCGAACGTGCATGTGCGCGCCGAAATCCTGACCCAGGCGCTGCCCCACATGCAGCGCTACGATCAGGAGATCGTGGTCATCAAGTATGGCGGCCACGCCATGGGCGACCCGGCCGCCGCCGAGGACTTCGCCGAGGACATCGTGCTCCTGGAGCAGTCCGGCCTCAAGCCGATCGTCGTGCACGGCGGCGGCCCGCAGATCGGGAAGATGCTGAACCGGCTCGGCATCGAATCCGAGTTCAAGGGCGGCCTGCGCGTCACCGACGAGGCCACCGTCGAGGTGGTTGAGATGGTTTTGGCCGGCTCGATCAACAAGCAGATCGTCGGCTGGATCTCGGCCGAGGGCGGCCGCGCGATCGGCCTGTGCGGCAAGGACGGCAACATGGTGCGCGCCAAGCGCGCGCTGCGCACCATGAAGGACCCCGAGACGCATGCCGAGACCGAGCTCGATCTCGGCCTCGTCGGTGAGCCGGATCATGTCGAGCGCGGCGTGCTCGACGCGGTGCTCAAGGCCGAGTTGATCCCGGTTCTCGCCCCGGTCGCCTACGGTCCGGATGGCAAGACCTACAACGTCAATGCCGATACCTTCGCCGGCGCCATCGCCGGAGCTCTGCGGGCCAAGCGCCTTCTCCTGCTCACCGACGTGCCCGGCGTGCTCGACAAGGACAAGAACCTGATCCCGGAGCTTTCCGTCGAGGATTGCCGCCGGCTCATCGCCGACGGGACCATCACAGCAGGCATGATCCCGAAGGTCGAAACCTGCATCTACGCGCTGGAGCAGGGTGTCGAGGCCGTGGTCATCCTCGACGGGAAGGTGCCGCACGCAGCACTCCTGGAGCTGTTCACCGATTACGGTGCCGGCACTCTGATCCGCCGAGGATAACCGGCGCATCCCGACGAAACCATCCGTGGCCTGCCTATGGGACGCCACGGATGGCGACGCGCTGAGGGGCAGAGAGCGCGGCTGACCCGGATCGGCACGGGCCGCAGCGCTCTCCTGCGTTTCCCTTCCCCGCTGGCCTCCTCTATATGTCCACCGCGACGCCGTCGGGCCGCTCGCCACTACGAAGCCGCATGACAGGCCATATTTCTCCTCGCGACCCCACTGCCTTCAGCACCTCGGACAGCCGCGGCTTCGGCCAAGTCGATACCTGGGTGTTCGACCTCGACAACACGCTCTATCCGAGCGACGCCCGGGTCTGGCCGCAGGTGGACGAGCGCATCACGCTCTACGTCATGGGCCTATACGGCCTCGATGGGATCTCGGCGCGGGCGCTGCAGAAGTATTTCTACCACCACTACGGCACGACGCTGAAGGCGCTGATGGTCGAGGACGGCGTCGACCCGCACGACTTCCTCGACTTCGCGCACGACATCGATCACTCGACCATCAAGCTCGACGAGGCCCTCGGCGCGGCCATCGAGCGGCTGCCCGGCCGCAAGCTGATCCTCACAAACGGCTCGCGCCGCCATGCTGAACGCGTGGCGGACAAGCTCGGCATCCTCGATCATTTCGAGGACGTGTTCGACATCGCCGCCGCCGACTTCGTGCCGAAGCCGGAGCGCGTGACGTATGAGCGATTTCTCGACCGTCACGGCGTCGATCCGGAGCGCTCGGCCCTGTTCGAGGACATCGCCCGCAACCTGATCGTGCCGCATGATCTCGGCATGGCGACGGTGCTTGTCGTGCCGCCCATCCCCGATCCGTTCCGCGAGCGCTTCGAACAGGAAGCGGTGCAGGAACCGCATATCGACCACATCACCAGCGATCTCGCGGGCTTTCTCCAGACCTGCGTCTTGCCGCAAACCGCGACGGAAGCCGGATGAGCGACCGCTCCCACGAACGCGCGCCGAGCCTCGCCGAGATCGAGGCCATCGCGGAGGAGGCCTTCGCGGGTCTGCCCTTCGCCTTCCGTCGCCTTTGCGCGGGCGTGCGCATCCATGTCGATGATTTCCCCGACGACGCAACGCTCGACGAAATGAACTGCGAGAGCGAGTTCGACCTGCTCGGCCTGTTTCGCGGCGTGGGCCTCGCGCAATCTGGCGAGCCCACGACGGGCCAGATGCCCAACGCCGTGTGGCTCTACCGCCGGCCGCTTCTCGATTACTGGGCCGAACATGACGAGACGCTCGGCCACCTCGTCACCCACGTCCTGATCCACGAGATCGGCCACCATTTCGGCCTGTCCGACGGGGACATGGATCGGATCGAGGCGCAGGCGGACCGCTGAAAATTCAGCCAGGGAGCTTCGGCAGCAAACTCGCCTTCGGGCGGCTTGCCCGGAATTGCCCCTGCTCGATTGCCACGAAGGCGAGGATCGCAATGGCGAGCGAGGTCAGCCACCAGATCGCCGTGAGGCCGACGCCGACGCAGCCGATCGTGAAGGCCGTGGCGAAGGCGGCAATGGCGCCGGGTACCAACAGCGAGGTATCGCGGCCGGTCCTGCGAATCGCAGCATAGAGAGCGAAGGCCGCTGCGAAGGCGCCGACGATGCCGAGTTCGAACCAGAGCTCGAAGAGCATCGTGGTCGGCGCATTCATCGGCAAAAGGTTCACGAAGCGGCCGCGCAGGGCCGTCTCGAAGCCGTGGCCGGTGATCAGCCGCAGTGGCTCGGAGGTCACCAACTTCTGCCAGATCTTGAGCGAGATCGAGCTCGGGGCGGTCGAGCCGACGATAAGCGAGACGATTGGCCGGAGCAGGAACGGCAACAGCGGCGCGAGCGCCAGGAGCAGTGCCACCGCGAGCGCGGTGACCCGGACGCCGAGGCTTTGTCGATAGGTCGTCAGGGCGAAGGCCAGCGCGCCAACGCCTAGCGCAAGGAGCGGCGTCAGGCCGGGTGCAAGCAGCAGCGCGCCAGCCACGAGCAGGGCGGTCGCCAGGGCTCCGGTGTCGCGGCGGCGAGAGCGCAGCCACGCCACGGCCGGCCAGCACAGGATCGCGAGCAAGATGGCGCCGCGTTCCAGCGCGCCGTCGGCATCGCCGGCGTCGCGCATCATCGCGTCGCCGAACAGCCCGATCAGGATCGCGACGATTGCCGCCGCTCCGACGCCGAGCGGCAGCAGATAGAGGTTGGCCGAACGCATCCGGTCAGGCAGCGCGAGATAGCCAGCGAGCGTCAGCCCTAGCGTCGCGATGAGATTGGCGAGGCGTTCGGTGGCGGGACCCGGAAAGGGTGTCCAGGCCAGCGACAATGCTGACCAGAACACCATCAGCATGGCGGCGGCGAAGGCAGGTGAGCGCACCAGGCGCTTGACGCTTGTGCCTGGCGGCCGGTTCTTGCGGTCGATAGCGCTGGCGATGATCAGCAGGACGATGGTGATCGGAGCGAGCACCACCGTTGCACGGCGCGAGACCTGGGCCGCGACCGGCACGATCACGAACAGCGTGAAGAAGCCGATGCGCCGCAGCAAGGCTGCTGCGTCGAGGGCCGGATCAGTGGAGGTGGGCGCACGCGCCATATTCAGACCAAGTCCGGCGCAGCCAGCGGATGCTGGCACGGTCATGTTTCTCCTAGATAACTCGACGCTTCAACGCTGTAGGGCTCCTGCAACACCTGTGCCCCGACGGACAAGCGTTTGTGAGCGTTCAAACCGCGCGCGTTGCGGGGGCCGGACGGCGGCCACGGCGACCCATGCTGCGCCCGAGATCCGCGATGATCCGCCAGCCGCCCCAGGCGACAAGGAAGCCGACGAAGCCGGCGACCAGGCCGTCCGTCGTGGTTGGCACGGCCGGCTGATAGTCGCGATAAGCCGCACTGGCGACGGCCATATCGGGATTGCGGGCCACCGCGACCGTCTTGCCGAGCGGGGAGGACGCGGCGTCGATCGCCTGCTTCTGCGCGTCCAGAGCCTTGAAACGCTCGACATCGCCGCGCACTGCGTCGCCCCGGCGTGCGACGAGTGCATCCGCATTCTTGCGCAGGTTCTCGATGGCGCTCTCGCGGGTGTTACCGGTGGCCTGCGCATCCGCATCCAGAGTCGCGATCTGGCGGCGCAATTCCTCTATCGCGCCCCCGAGTCGCTGTGCGTATTGCTGAGCGAATTCAGGCGCTTGAGCCGCGATGGCAGCGCCGATCAAGCCGAGTGCGAGGCCGAATGTGCGGATGACCCGAAACACGATTGTCTCCTCGATTGCCCGAGGACAAAAGCATGACCGGCATGCCTGTTCCAACCGTCCCGATCACGAAGATGCAGGGATCGTGGCGATCACGTCCTCGTGGGTCACGTCGGAGAGTGGCTTGGCGATCTTGCCGGCCACGCTGCGCACGCCCGGCGCCATCACCAGGATCACGGTCTCGAAGCCTGGACAGGCCGGATCGGCGCAGACGATCTCGTTGACCTTTACGACGACGGCCTCGCCGTAGCCTCCGGCTTGGCGCGCCCACCCCTCGATCCTGCGTCGCTCGGCTTCGCCGGGGCGCGGTCTGCCAAAGCCGAACAGCGCCACGAAAACCCCTCAGCGCGGGAGGGTCAGGATGCCGGCCTGCCCATCGGCGCAGCCGAAGGCGAGGCGGCCGCCGGAGCCATCCCAGGCGAGTGCCGAGATACCGCTGTCCTTGACGGCCGGCCGCACCAGCAATTCGGCTGCATCGGTAAAGCGCACGAGCAGGATGCAGCCGTCCTCGTAGCCGATGGCGAGGACCAGCGCCTTGGGGTGGAAGGCGACGCGCGAGACTCGGGCGGGCCGTACGCCGCATTCGCGAGGCGCCTTTCCGGTCGGGCCTTCCTTGCTGTCGAACGGCCAGACGATGGCAGCTTCCGCACCGCTCGTCGCCAGCCAGTCGCCGTCATGCGACCAGGCGGTGGAGCGCACTTTGGCCGGATATCCCGACATCCGCATATGGCCGCGGTCGGGCTGAAGGCGCCAGCCATGCAGAGCATTCTCCTGCATCGTCGAGATGACGAAACGGCCGTCGGCCGACCAGGTCACATCGAGATGCGAGCCCTTCCACTCGACGAACTCCGCAGGTGTCTCGAGATTCGGATACCAGAGGCTGACGCCATTGTAGTGCGCGACGGCCAAGCGATAGCCCTTCGGCGCGAAGGCGAGCCCGCGGGCACTGGAGGGGGCGCTGAACGTCCTCTCGCGGCCCTTGGCATCGCGCGCCGTGACGTTGCGGCCGACCGAGTAAGCGACTCCACCATCGGGGTGCAGCGCCAGGGCGTCGATCCAGGCGCCTCCCTTGGCGACAGCGATCTCACTGGCGGAGCCATCTGCGCCGACTGCCATCACCCGGCCGTCGTCGCCTCCGGTGACGAGACGGCGCGCATCGCCAGTCGCGACCAGAATGCCGCCGTCGCCGTGTGGGGTCACCACTTGCCGCTCGTCGCCATGGACCAGCACGACGCCGCCCTCAGCCAGCGCCAGGGCCAGCGTGTCCTTGAGCCAATGCGCGAGAGTGACGTGCGCACCAGTGGCGAGCGGCGCGACGTGATCGGTCAGGGAGGGAACACTGGAGCTCATCCGGGCGGGCCTAATCGAGACGGGAGCGAGGTCAAGAGGAAGGCTTCACGATCGCTTTGCCGGTAACGAGCGCAGCGGTCGCCGCCCAGGCTGCGAGCGCCGCCATGATCACAGCCGGAAACGCGAGCGCATCGATGTCGTAGTGGGTGTGGCAGACCGTGCCAGCGATGGCGCCCACCATCAGCGCCAACCAGACGAGCCCGTCGCCAGCCCAGCCGAAACGCGCGCCGCGGCCAGCCAGAGCCAGGGCGACTTTCTGGCCGAACGAGAACAGCGCGCCGGTGACGAAGGTCGTGCCCGCGCGAAAGCCCTGGATATGGGCGAGCACCGCATTCTGCGTGCCCATCGCAAGCGACAGAAACAGGGCGGCCGTGCCGAGTCGCAATTGCTCGTGCGCGCTCAGGAAGGCCGAGGCCACGGCGATGGTCTCGAAGGCGAGGATGGCCGGCGTCGCCCAGCGCTCCGGCGCCAGCGCCGCGATGGCACCCCCCATCACCGCCCCGACGAGGAAGGCCAGGATCAGCAGGAAGGGCAGAAGCGCATGCTGCCCCTCGCCGTGCCCGATGGCGACGGCGAGCTGGGTCGTGTTGCCGCTCATCAGCGAGGTGTAGAGGCCGCCGAGCCGGATGAAGCCGATGGCGTCGATGAAGCCGGCAAGCGCCGTGAGCATGAGCCCGAAGGCGATCAGGATCGGTCGGCTCACCGCCTGGGCTCTCCCGGAAAGCACTTATTAACGCGAGGGGCCGAAAGGTTAACGATTCGGTTACCAGTTCGGCGCAAATCGAGGGAATCACGGTGAACGACGGCCTTAGCGGAGCCGTTGGTCCGGCGATCCGAAAGCTTTGCCGTTGCAGGGTTTCGGGTGAGTTGGAGTTCCCTCATGCTGCCCTTCGCCTGTGTTCCCGCCGTCCCCGCCTTCCGCCTCGACGGCATGGCCGATCGCGTCGTTCTCGTGGTCGAGGATGAGTTCATGGTCTGCGAGCTGACCGCCGAGGCCCTGCACGACGAGGGCTACCGCGTGCTGACCGCCGCGGATGCGCTCGAGGCAGAGGAGATCCTCGCGCAGGAGCGGGTCGACCTGCTCTTCACCGATATCGACTTGGCCCGCAACACCAACGGCTTGGCGCTTGCGCACCGCGCCCGCTGCCGGCGCCCGGACCTTCCGGTGGTCTACACCTCTGGTGGCTGCGGCGGCCTGTCGGAGAACGAAGCGGTTTGCGACTCCGTCTTCGTGCCGAAGCCCTACCTTCCGAGCGACATCGTCGCGCTCACCAACGACATCCTCCGTCGCGCCGCGAGCCCACTTCACGTTTGAAGGGCCGTGCAACCACGCGACAGCTCGGCAGTTTGCCCAGCGCGCGCATGCGCCCTCCAGTGCCCGTGATGATCGAAGGACCGCTTCCCATGCGCCCTGCCCTGCCGACGGCCCTCGTGATCCTGCTGGCGAGCGCCTGTGCGGCCTCCGCGGCCTGCGACGTGAAGGGGCTGAAGCTCGAACAGGAGATCGTGGACAAGAAGGAGCTGCAGGATCCGGCCAATGAGCAGACGGTGCGCGACCTGCGCACGCTGCGCGACGCGGCGATCGTCCTCGACGCCTTCAAGTTCGAGCCGGAATGCGAGCGCCTCGTCGCCATCGTCCGGCAGCTGACGGCACAGCCGATCAAGACGATCGAGCGCGGTGGCGACACCGACGAGGAGAAGGCCGAGGAGATCGAGCAAGAGCGCGAGCCGAAGGCTCAAGCGAAGCCGAAGTAAGGAACCTCGCGCCTTCAGGGCCCAGTGCCCGGCCTCAGTGGCGGATCCTCGGCGGCTGGCGTGTCGGAACCCTGCTCTCCCCCGCGTTTGGCGGCGAGGCGGGCGACCTTCTCGGCGATCCGACTGCGAAGTGTTTCCGATAGCTCGACGTCGATCAGGCGCCACGACCAGTTGTGCAGGCGGAGCCGCAGCTTGAATTGCTGGGGTCCTTTGCGATTCGGCGGCACGGCGACGACCACCGTGCGGAAGCCCCGCATCTCCGAGACGGTGTAGAAGGCGGCGAGCCGGCTGATCCGGTCGGCCCTCAGCCCATTGGACACGAAGAGCTGCGGTGGGTTCGGCAGGTCGAGGCTCTGAGGCCATCCGTCGTTCAGCAGATCGATCGTGGTCTGCGGCGTAACCAGCGTCTCGGCGAGCGGGAGCGCCAACGCCCCGGCGATATCGTTGATCCTCTGGCGATCACGCGGCTCCAGATCGGCGCTGCCGATCTTAATCGCGGTCGTGAGCTGGCGCGTCAGCGAAAGGCGCAGCGCGCGGAAATTGACGTGCTTCTCGACATAGGCGGCGTCGTCCGACTGAACCGCATGAGCGAGATCGTACAGCGCCCAAAGCGGAGTCAGCGTGAACGCGAACCAGCTGAGCGCCGCCACGATCGGGATGAGCCACCAACGCATGCAGCAGCCCGCGTCAGGTAACAGACGAGCGGTTGGACCGTGCCATCACGCGTCCACCCGCCACGCCTCATGGCGGGTGAAGGCTGCCACCACGGTCTCGTAGACGGACCGTTTGAAGGGGATGATCAGACCCGCCGTCGCCGCCAGCCGCTCCCAGCGCCAGGCGTCGAATTCAGGCTTGTGGGCGCCGCCGGCCGGATGGTCGATGTCGATTTCGTCGTCCGGCCCGGTGAAGCCGAAGGCGAACCATTTCTGGGCCTGCCCACGATAGCGGCCCTTCCAGGATTGCTTGAGCAACTCGGGCGGCAGATCGTAGGTCAGCCAGCCTTCGGTCTGTCCAAGCAGTGTGACCGAGCCGGGGGAGACATTGGTCTCTTCGTAAAGCTCGCGCAAAGCCGCATCTTCCGCTGCCTCGCCCTCGTCGATCCCGCCCTGCGGCATCTGCCAAGCATGGGATTGCGCAACGGGATCGCCGATGCCGCGCCGCCGCCCCAGAAAGACCAATCCATTGCGGTTGAACAACGCGATCCCGACGCAGGGTCGGTAGGCGGTGTCGTGTCGATCCTGGGGCTCGGGCGGAGAAACGCTCATCACCTCACGACCATAGGCTGGGCCGTGATCCGATCGCAATGACCGGTAGCCGCCTCAGTCAACGATCGGCCGATGAGAGCTTGGTTGTCGGCCGGCCGCCGCGCAGAGCCGTGCTGACCGGTACGAGCCGGATCCCACGGCTCTCGAGGTCACGCGCCCAGCGGGCGATGCGATCGATCGAGAGTTGCTGAGCGCTCGCTGATCCGAGGGCGAAACCATTCTTCTTCGCCTGCGCTTCGAGGTGCGCCAATTCCCGATCGATCGCATCCGGCCGTGCGACAGCATCGATCACGATCTCGGCGCGGGCATTGGGGGTCTTGAACTTTCCCGCGCTCTCGGCCGCCTTCGAGCCTTGAACGGCACCGTCGTCGATGAAGCCGAGACCGCGCGCTCCAACCTCCTTCATGACGGGTTCCATGGCGTTGGAATCGCTCATGAGCTTACCGCCCATGAAGTTTACGAGGCCGACAAAACCGGAGAAGCGGCTCATCGCCCAGGCGAGACGGTCGAGGTTCTCGGCCGGGCGCGATGACGCCAGAAGCGTCTGTGGACCGGGATCGCTGTCGGGATAGTCGAACGGCTCCATCGGCGTCTGGAGCAGCAGCTCGTGGCCGGCCTCGCGGGCGCGCGCAGCCGTCTTTTCGAGGTCCGAGGCGTAAGGCGAGAGGGCGAGGCTGATTGCGGGCGGGAGGCGCGCGATGGCCGAGGCGGTGGCCGCCTGACCGATGCCGATCCCTGAGACCAGGACCGCGATGCGGGCCGAACCCGATCCGTTGTCGGGGCGCGCATAGACGTCCAAGGCCCGTAGGCGCCCCTCGCCGATCTTCGGCATCGTGCCGTGCCGGCCGCGCTCGGTCAGGCGCGGATCGGGAGCCGAAGCGAGGTGGGTCGAATCAGGCGTCGGCACGCGGATGATGACAGCCTCTTCCGGCGCGGAGGTGCCGGCCGGACGGGTCACCGTTACGCCGGAGACCTTTTCGACCTCCTGCGCGGAGCTGTGAGAGGAGGATGAAGCCGCCTTCTCAGGCTGCGCCTCAACCGATGCAACGGCAGCAGGATTCTGCGCGGCGGGGGCCTCGCGAACCACGATGGTCGCGGTTGCGCGGGGCTCACCGCCGTGTGGATCGCCTGCCCAGGCGAGCAGGCCGACACCGATTGCGGCGGCTCCGCCGAGGGCTGGCGCCACGTAGCGCATGTAGGGCTTCAGCAGCGCGAGACGGCTCGGCTTCGGCGCGTCGACGCCGAGGGGACGGGTGAGGATATCGTCGGAAGGCTCGCTCACCGCTGTTCCAGGCCCAAGCGCAGTAGCGGGACAGCGTAAACGCAAGACGGCCCGCAGCATCGGTCTCGACCGACATTGCGGGCCGTCATGGT
Source organism: Methylobacterium sp. C25 (assembly GCF_021352225.1). Classification (GTDB taxonomy): domain Bacteria; phylum Pseudomonadota; class Alphaproteobacteria; order Rhizobiales; family Beijerinckiaceae; genus Methylobacterium. Next base: position 689,242 of record NZ_JAAUVI010000002.1, read on the forward strand.
TAACGCATCGCTAATCCGCAGCACGAAAGCCGCGAAAGACTGCGCCTAAGGCTCAGTTCTGCGTCGGCGACTTGGCGATGTTGGCGGCGCCCTTTTGGATGCCGTGCAGGAAGTCGACGGCGGCGATGAGCTGCTTGTCCTTGGCCGGGTCCGGCGGAATGTAAGCCGAGGAACCGCCGCGCTCTTCGACGTCCTTCTGCTTGAGGTGGCCCTTCAGGCCGGCCTCGCCCTTGGTCTCGTCCTTGCCCTTCAGGTCCTCCGGGACGTCCTGCAGGATCTCCTGATCCGGCTCGATTCCCTTGGCTTGGATGGAGCGACCCGACGGCGTGTAGTAGCGCGCCGTGGTCAGGCGCAGAGCGCCTTGGCCACCGAGCGGGATGATCGACTGCACCGAACCCTTGCCGAAGGAGCGCGTGCCCATGATGGTCGCGCGCTTGTGATCCTGCAGGGCGCCGGCGACGATCTCGGAAGCCGAGGCCGCGCCGCCATTCACCAGCACGACGACTGGCTTGCCCTTGGCAAGGTCGCCCGGCTTAGCTGAGAAGCGCTGGGTTTCGTCCGGGTTGCGGCCGCGGGTCGAGACGATTTCGCCACGATCGAGGAAGGCATCGGACACCGATACGGCCTGATCGAGCAAGCCGCCCGGGTTGTTGCGCAGGTCGAGAACGTAGCCCTTGACCTTGTCGGCGCCGATATCGGTGTTGAGCTTGTCGATGGCCGTCTTCAGGCCGTCGAACGTCTGCTCGTTGAACTGGGTCAGGCGGATATAGCCGATGTCGTTGCCCTCGACCTTCGAGCGCACCGGGCGAATCTTGATGATGTCACGGTTGAGCGTGACCTCGATCGGCTCCTTGGCCTCCTTGCGCGAGATCTTCAGCTTCACCGGCGAATTCACGGGGCCGCGCATCTTGTCCACGGCCTGGTTGAGGGTCATGCCCTGAACCTGGTCCTCGTCAATCTGCGTGATGATGTCGTTGGCGAGCAGGCCCGCCTTGGAGGCCGGGGTGTCATCGATCGGCGAGACGACCTTGATCAGGCCGTCCTCCATCGTGACCTCGATGCCGAGACCGCCGAATTCACCGCGGGTGGTGGTCTGCATGTCGCGGAACGCCTTGGCGTCCATGTAGCTCGAATGCGGGTCGAGCGAGGTCAGCATGCCGTTGACGGCAGTCTCGATCAGCTTCGATTCCTCGGGCTTCTCGACGTAGTCGGTGCGCACCTTCTCGAAGACGTCACCGAACAGGCTGAGCTGGCGGTAGGTTTCGGCCGAGGCCGCCACCGCGCTCGTGCCCGAAAGCAGGTGAGTCTGCGTCGAAACCGCGGTCACGCCGGCGCCGAGGAACGCGCCGAACAGGACGAGGGACACCTTGCGCATTATCCGCGAACCTTCTCGCTGGGGCTCTTCGCCCACCAAGGCTCCGGATCAATGGAGCCGCCGTCTTTTCTGAACTCGACGTACAGGACTGGATCGCCCCGATCATCGTCCTTCGATGACGCAGTTTGCGACGTATTTACGGCCGAACCGCCCGTGCCACCCTCGCCCATGGCTCCGACCGGCTCACCCGCGAGCACGAACTGACCGACCTCGACGTCGATCCGATCCATGCCTGCAAGCAAGAGATAGTAGCCGTCGCCAGCGTTGATGATCAAGAGTCGGCCGTATGAGCGGAACGGCCCTGCGAACGATACCCATCCGTCGGCCGGGGACGATACGCTGGCCTTCGGGCGGGTGGTAAACGACACGCCGCGCATAGTGCCGCCATTGCCATCGGGCTGGTTGAAACCGCGCACCAGATTGCCGCTGACGGGCTTCGGGACGTCCCCGCGGAGGTCGGCGAACTTCACCTTCGGGGCGAGCCGAGCCGGATCACGGAAGCCTGCAGCGGCAAAACGCTCCTGCGTCGCCTTGGCCTCACGCTCTTGGGCCGCCTTGGCCTCGTCGGCTGCGCGCCGCGCCGTGGAGACCTCGCTCTCCATCTTGTCGATGAGATCTTTCAGCGATTTCGCCTGCGTGCCGAGCTCGGCCGTGCGCTGGCGTTCCGCGGAAAGATTGCCTTCGACCTCGGCCATCCGTTTGCGGCGCGCCTCAACCAAGGCGTCGAGGCGCTGCTTCTCCTTTGCCCAACCGGCGAGGTCGTTCTTCAAGCTTTCGCGATCGGAGGCGATCTGCCCGCGCACGCGGACAAGCTCCGTCAGATCGGCGGCGAGTGTCTCGGCCTCGCCGCGCAGCTCGGGCACCACGGCGCCGAGCAGCATCGAGGTTCGGATCACGGCCAGCACGTCCTCGGGCCGGACCAGCACAGCGGGAGGCGGGCGCCGGCCCATGCGCTGGAGGGCCGCCAGGATCTCAGCGATGACGTTGCGGCGCGCATCGAGCGACTTGCGGATCGCACCTTCGCTATTGCTGAGGTTCTTCAGGCGCTCTTCCAGCCGGCTCAGCCGGTCTTCCGTCGCCTGGGCCTGACGCCCGGCGTCAAGCAGCGCGAGGTTCAGTTTCGCCCTGTCGTTGCCGATCGAAGATATTTCGGCTTCGAGGCTTCCGCGGTTCGCTGCGCTGGCGTCGAGCGCATCCTGAATCTGCTTGAGGCTCTCGGCGCGGCGGTTTTTTTCCTCGATCGTGCGCTGGATCGCCTCGGGATCCTTTACCTCCTGTGCGAGCAACGGTGCCGCCAGCCCGAGAAGAGCGGCAGTCCACAAGCCCGCGATCTTGCGCGCTCGTCGCGTCATCGTCTCGTTCAGCGGCATTCAGCCCTCAGGCCTCTCCGCGATGGTACGGATGGCCGGCCAGGATGGTTAGGGTCCGATACATCTGCTCGAAGACAAGCACGCGCACCAGACCGTGCGGCAGTGTCGCTGCTCCGAAGGCGAGAATAAGGTCGGCGCGCGACCGAACCGAGTCGTTGAGACCATCCGGGCCGCCGATCACCATGGCGAGCATCGATCGGCCTTCATCGCGCCACCGACCGATCCGTCCCGCGATGGCCTCGCTCGCGAGATCGGAGCGACCGCGTTCGTCGAAGGTGATGACCGCCGCCTCGTTCGGCACTTTCGCGAGAATCGCCGCGCCTTCCTCCGCCTGCCGGTCAGCCGCCCGACGGGCACGGCTCTCGGGCAACTCGATCAGATCGAGCACCGGAAGGCCCTGGCCGCGGCCGAGCACAAGGCTCCTGTCGAGGTAGCGCGCCGCGTGATCGCGTTCGATGCCGGGTTTCAGCCGGCCCACGGCAATGGCTTGAATGTTCACGGGACAGGAACTTACCGACGAGGGCCAATCCGGTCAGCACCTGCACGATCGTGCGTAGAAAGGACAGCCGTCAGTGTGATGCGTAAGCCGCCGCCAGAGCGTGGGGAAAGGCCGGGTGACCGTCCGCGAAAGCGATCAGCGAGAGAGTGAGACCAAGCGCCGCAGCATAGCCGATCGCGAAGAAGTCGCGGTTGGGCGCTCCCGAAATCAGGAACAGCAGGGCGAAGGGGATGCTTTGCAGGGCCAATGCGGCAGCGACGTTCATCGAGCGATCCAGCGTTGATCGGTCTACAATGATCGATATCGGCGACCCATCAGGCCGCCGATACCGTGGATGTCAGCGTCCGGTTCGACGCCTCTCAGTGCGATGCCACCGGCATCGGCGAACCATTGGAGGCGTGGTGGCGCACGAGCATCGGGCGCAGCACCACTACCGCCAGGAAGGCCGCCAGCAGATCAAGCGCTGCGACGGTGTAGAGCACGGTCGCCCAGGTTCCGGTCGCCTGCATGATGATGTTGCCGACCGGCACGAAGAGTGCCGCGAGGCCCTTCGCGCAGTAGAGCACACCGTAGATCTTGCCGATGTGCTTCGATCCGAAGGTGTCCGCCGCCGTCGCACTGAACAGCGAGTAGACCTCCCCCCAAGCCAGGAACACGATGCCGGACAAGATCACGAAGGCCCAGGGATTCGAGCCGAAGTAGCCGAGCGCCACGATGCCGATGCCCTCGAGCGAGAAGGCGATGAACATCGTGTATTCGCGGCCGATCCGGTCGGAGACCCAGCCGAAGAGCGGGCGAGAGATGCCGTTCATGATGCGGTCGAGCATCAAGGCGAACGGCAGGGCCGCCATGGCGAAGAAATACAGGTTCACCTGGAAATTCTTCACGCCGAGGTCCTGTGCGATCACCCCGAGTTGCGCGACCGCCATCAGGCCACCCGTGACGGTGCAGGTGAACATCAGGAGCATCACCCAGAAGACCCTTTGGCTCAGGGCTTCACGTAGCGTGTAGTCACGCCGGCTCTGCAGCACCTTGGTCGAAAAGGTCACCTCGCCCTTCGCCGGTCCGCGCAGGAACAGGGCCGCGAACATGATCACCGCGCCCTGGATCAGGCCGAAGGTGAAGAAGGCCTGCTGATAGCTGCCGGCTGCGATCATGTTGGCGATCGGCAGGATGGTCAGGGCCGAGCCGGCACCGTAGCCGCCCGCCGTGAGACCGACCGCCAGTCCACGCTTATCCGGGAACCACTTCAAGGCGTTGTTGATGCAGGTCGCGTAGACGCAACCGACGCCGATGCCTCCGACGATGGCGCCGAGATAGAAGCCCCAAAGCGAATCCGCATAGGAATTGATGATCCAGGCAAGGCCCGTCATCAGGCCGCCGAACAGCACGACGCGGCTCGGGCCGTACTTGTCGATGAAGTACCCTTCGATCGGCGTCAGCCAGGTTTGGACAATGACGAAGATCGTGAAGGCGACCTGGATAGCGGCGCGATCCCAGCCGAAGGTCTTCTGAATTTCCGGGACGAACAGCGTCCAGGCGTATTGGATGTTCGCGGCAGCCACCATGCAGGCGACGCCAAAGCCCAGTTGCAGCCATCGGTTCGCGCTCGTGCGCTCCGCGATCGGCGCGGTGGCCGTAATTTCCATGTCTGACCTCCCTCGTCGATGTGCTGACGTCCGGCATGTGCTCCCGGGTCTGCCGATGTGTTCGTCAGCGTGCCGCCTTCACGGCAGCTGATATACAATATTTTGCATATCTCGGAGGCATGCAAATGCAATATTTTGCACATGCAAGGTTAAATCAATGGATTAAAAACCTCATCTGAACGTATGCTGATCAATCGCACGACAACATCAATCGACTAGCCATGACGACGTCGATGAATACAACGATTGCAGATTTTTAGATAGCGCGAGGGATTATCGACGAAGCGATGATCGTGGGACGCGACGGGGTCCCGATCGAACCGCAGCGCGGATCAGCGCATCCGACCGGGCCGGTTGCCTTGCGCCCAATCGAGCGCCTGCTCCAGCCGGTCGTTCCCCCAGAACAGCTCACCATCCCCGATCAGGAAGCTCGGCGCACCGTAGATGCCACGCGAGCGAGCCTCCTCCCCCGCCAGCTTCAGACGCCCCTTATTGGTGTCCGATGAAGCCGCTTTGAGGATCGAGGCGCCGTCGAGCCCGAGTCTGTCGAGGATCGAGGAAACGGCATGGGGCTCCGCGATGGAGCAGCCCTTCGCGAACGAAGCCTCGAAGGCGGCCTTGGTGAAGGGCACCAGCCAGTCCTGGTCTGCGCCATAGATCGCTACGCGGGTAGCAACGAGCGAATTCTGAGGAAATGGATTCGGCCGGGTGATCGGCGGCAGCGAAAGCCGCGCGGCCTCCCGATCAAGGTCGCGCCACATGTTGCGACCCTTCACGGGGTAGATGTTGAAGGGTGAGTTGTTCCAGCCTTGCGCCGCGAAGATCGGCCCGAGCAGGAACGGCCGCCAGCGCAGATCGACCTCGGCCGCCTCGGCCAGCGCTTCGACCCGCATCACCGCGAGATAGGAATAGGTGGAGGCGAACTCGTACCAGAATTCGAGGGTCGGCCGCCGCGCCATTCGTCGAATCTCCGGGGAGCTACTACAATTTGAGTGTCTTGCGAGAGCGTGGCCGCTGCAAGGCCGTTTTGCGTCGCAGCCAGCGGAAGACACAGGTCGCCAGACTCGCCGGTGAACGCCGGGCAGCCGGCATGGTTGCGCGGCTCGCGACTCCGCTGTTAAGCCGCCGGTTCCCGGCCGCCCGATACGAATGTCTGCTCCATGACCGACGCCAACCCCGCTGCGCCCCCCGTGAAGAAGGTCGTACTCGCCTATTCAGGCGGCCTCGACACCTCGATCATCCTGAAGTGGCTGCAGACCACCTATGGCTGCGAGGTCGTGACCTTTACCGCCGATCTCGGCCAGGGCGAGGAACTGGAGCCGGCCCGCAAGAAAGCGGAGCTGCTCGGCATCAAGCCGGAAAACATCTTTATCGAGGACCTGCGCGAGGAATTCGTGCGGGACTACGTCTTCCCGATGTTCCGGGCGAATGCCGTCTACGAGGGCGTTTATCTGCTCGGCACCTCGATCGCGCGGCCGCTGATCGCCAAGAAGCAGATCGAGATCGCCGAGAAGGTCGGGGCGGACGCGGTCTGTCATGGCGCCACCGGCAAGGGCAATGACCAGGTCCGGTTCGAGCTGGCCTACTATGCGCTCAAGCCCGACGTGACCGTGATCGCCCCCTGGCGCGAATGGGACCTGAAGAGCCGCGAGCAGCTCATCGCCTTCGCCGAACAGCACCAGATCCCGATCGCCAAGGACAAGCGCGGCGAGAGCCCGTTCTCGGTCGACGCCAACCTGCTGCACGCCTCCTCGGAGGGCAAGGTGCTGGAAGACCCGGCGCAGGAAGTGCCGGACTACGTTTATTCGCGCACGATCTCCCCGGAGGAGGCGCCCGACACGCCGACCGTCATCACCATCGGCTTCGAGAAGGGTGACGCCGTCTCGATCGACGGCGAGCGCCTGTCACCCGCCACGCTGCTGGCCAAGCTCAACCAGCTCGGCCACGACAACGGCATCGGCCGGCTCGACCTCGTCGAGAACCGCTTCGTCGGCATGAAGAGCCGCGGCATGTACGAGACGCCCGGCGGTACCATCCTGCTGCCGGCGCACCGCGCCATCGAGTCGATTACGCTGGACCGCGGCGCTGCGCACCTCAAGGACCAGATCATGCCGCAATATGCGGAGCTGATCTATAACGGCTTCTGGTTCTCGCCCGAGCGCGAGATGCTGCAGGCGCTGATCGACAAGAGCCAGGAGAAGGTCACCGGCGAGGTCCGGCTCAAGCTCTACAAGGGCGGCGTCCATGTCATCGGACGCACGAGCCCGCACTCGCTCTACGACCAAGACCTCGTCACCTTCGAGGAAGGCGCCGTGGCCTACGATCATCGCGACGCGGCCGGCTTCATCAAGCTGAATGCGTTGCGGCTGCGGACGCTGGCTCAGCGGAAGAAGCGCGAGGGGTGATCCTCTCTGGAGCGTCCGTGATCGATCGGACGCTCCGAACGGTCCCTCAATCGGCCGGCTGCCAGCGACCCTGCGACATCGCGAAGAACCCGGGCGCCAAATCCCCGTAACGCAGGAAGATCTGTAGCGCCGGCTGCATTTCGTGATGCTGGGGCGGCGTTTCGGCACCCGAGCCGTACGGGCTGTGTAGATCGATCGCCGGCACATTGCGGGCAGTGTCCCAAAGGACGGACATCCGCTGGATCAGAGCCGTGTGCTCCGCCGTGACGTCGAACGTCACATGCTCCGGCGTCTCGCCGGTAGCCTCGTCGCGGAAAACGTCGCCGACATCGCCGGAATCGAGCTTCGCCAGGGTGTTGTGGTACTGATACCGGCCGGGCTTGAGCACGGCGTTCTGCACGAAGACCGCCAGCGCATCGCCCAAGGCGCGATGCTCCTCCTCGGCACCGTCATCGTCCCCGGTCACGTTGAAGATGTCGCCGTCCCGGTCGGTGCTGCCATAGGGCGCATCGGGATGGACGATGGGCGCACCCGCGCCTTCTCCGTTCCAGGCCACGACCATCCGGCGGATCAGCGCAATCCGCTCCAGGGTCAGCTCAAAGGTGTTCTCGTCGGCCATCCGGTTCCGCTCGGTTTCGGGTTTTCTGGAGCCAGTACAGGATGAACGTGACGGGTGCTATCGCGGGCTGAGGCAGCCGATGTAGTCGTCCATCGCGCCGTAGACGGCCTGGATGCGCCCGGCCTTTGCGCGCATCTCGGTGGTGGGCTTGCGAGGGTTGCGCTCGATCGGATTCGGAAGGGTCGTCGCGAGCAGGATAGCCTCGGACGGCTTGAGATCGCGGGCGCTCTTGTTGAACCAGTGCCGAGCGGCCGCCTCCGCGCCGAAGATGCCCTCGCCCCACTCGGCGACGTTGAGATAGATTTCCATCGTACGCCGCTTGCCCCAGATCGCATCGACGACCATCGAGAGCGGGATCTCGATGGCCTTGCGGACGTAGGAGCGGCCTCGCCACAGGAACACGTTCTTCACCGTCTGCATCGTGATGGTCGAGGCGCCACGGCTCGGGCCGGCCTCGTCGTCGACGACGTCGGTGAGCGACTTCCAGTCGACGCCGTGATGCATGCAGAACTTCTGGTCCTCGGCCGTGAAGACCGCGCGGACGAGGGCCGGTGAAATTCGGTCGAGGGGCACGACGTCTCGGGTGACGCTTTGGCCCGTCAACCATCGCCCCAGCATCGGGGTTGAGACGGGCATCACCACGCGATAGACGAGCGTCAGCATAAGCGTGAGGGCGACGAGTCCGAGGGCGAGACGCATGGCCAGGCTGGCGATGCGCCGTGCCATCGTCCTTCGCCGCGCAGGCTCGATCCGCCGCAGGCTGCGCTCCTGCGGATGCCGCCGGCGGATCTCCTCCTCGCGTTCCACCCTTAGCACGCCGCTCGCGTCCATCCCCGAACCAGGCCCCTACCGATGACCTCAACGCAGGGTTCCGACGCCTCGGTCAAGGCGCACTCCCCGGACGAGCCGTTTACCCACAGGCTCGCCACCGTGGCGGATGACGTAGAGCGCTTTCTGGTCGCTCTCCTGGACGAGACGCTGCGTGCCGGCGAGATCGCCCGGCCGCCGCGCCTGATGGAGGCGATGCGCCACGCGGTCCTCGGCGGCGGCAAGCGCCTGCGCCCGTTCCTCGCGATCGAAACGGCCCGGATGCTTGGCGGTTCCGAGGAGAGCGCGATGGCGGCCGGCGCCGGTGTCGAGCTGGTCCATTGCTACTCGCTCGTGCACGACGACTTGCCGGCGATGGATGACGACGACCTGCGTCGCGGCAAGCCCACCGTCCACAAGGCCTATGACGAGGCCACCGCCATCCTGGTTGGCGACGCGCTTCAGACGCTCGCCTTCGAAATCACCGCGGATGCCCAGTGGCAGCCCGATCCGGCGATCCGCGCCGATCTCGTTCTCGGCCTCGCCAAGGCTTCGGGCCTCGGCGGCATGGTCGGCGGTCAGTTGCTCGACCTCACGGCAGAGGGCCGCTTCGGCGAAGTTTCTCTCGATGTCGACGATACGCTGCGTATGCAAGCCATGAAGACCGGCGCGATCCTCGCCTTCTCCGTGGAAGCCGGCGCCATCGTCGGCAACGCCGACCGTGAGCAGCGCGCCGCGCTCTTGCGCTACGGAAAGGCGCTGGGCCAGGCCTTCCAAGTCGCCGACGACATCCTCGATCGGGAAGCCTCGCCGGAGGCCATGGGCAAGGCCACCGGCAAGGACAAGGATGCCGGCAAGGCGACGCTCGTCGACCGACTTGGTCTCGAGGGCGCCCGCGCCGAATGCGATCGTCTGGTCGGCGTATGCGAGGAGGCCGTTGCGCCCTGGGGCGAGCGCGCGCGCATCCTGCGAGAAGCTGCACGCTTCACGGTCGCCCGCAAGACCTGAGCTGGGCGCGGGTTACTTGCCCGCCCCGTAGACCAGTTCGCGGAACTTCGTCTGGGCGGCGTTCACGGCCTGCTGGCTGCTCTGTAGCGCCTGCAGCTTCGCGTTGAACGCTTTCTGCGTCGCCGCATCCGCGGCTTGCACGGTGGCGTCGGAGATCTTCAGACTGCTCTTGTGCTGATCGATGTAGTCACCGAGGTCGAGCGCGTCGGCGAAGACCTTGTCGGCGATCGGTGAGACTTCTCGGAAGGTAGCGGCCACCGAGGTCACCAGCCGATCGTAGGCCTTATCGTAGACCGGCTTCAGGTCAGCCGGCTGGCTGAGTTTGCCATGCGCGGCATCGGCCTGAACCAAGTCGTCCCCGAGGGCAGTGTTCATCTCGCCGATCGTCGTCTTCGCGATCTTGAAGTCGTCGCGGCGCGCAGCAAGATCGGCCGCCGAGTGGATCGAGGCCTTCGAGACCGCGCTCGAAAACTTCGGCGAGACGCTGTCGTTCATCACCTTATGGAAGTTCGCGATCACGGCGTAGTGCTCGGCATAAGGACCGAACGCCTTACGCTCGTCCGCCGTCAGGATCGGCACGTGAATGCCTGGCTTGTCGATGATCCGGGTCTGTAGGAAGCCGATAAATGCCTTGCGCTGGTCCGGCTCCGGGTCGCCGCAAGCGGCGAGAGCCGTCATTGCCGCAAGCGTGAGCCCGAGGGTTCCCTTGGTCAGCAATCGTCGCATCTTCGATAGGCCTTCGGTGCTTGGCTGATGCCGTCAGTGCCGGAACATCTTCACGGCCGAGAGCGAGCCGTCGCGGTAAACGATCTGGGCTGAAGCCGACCGGGTACCGGGCGGCGCCTTCAGGTAGGGCGTGAAATTGCCTGGGATCGCGAAGGGGTTGGCCTCATCGCAGGGTGGCAACGGGATCACGCGGTCCGGCTCCGCCTTGTCGAGCCCTATCCGCAGTTCCTTGATCGCACAGCGATAGGAGACCAGGGCCGTGTAGTAGAGGAGCACCCCGTTGAAATCGCGAAACGAGAGCCAACTCCCGGCCACCATCTCGATGATTTTGCGCTGATCCTTGAACAGAGCCGCGCTCGGGTCAAAGGGGATCGGGAATGGACCGACGGTCACGCCCGCGGCATCGACATAGCGCAGGTTCAACGTGGCCGCAGGCGTATCGATGTCGAGCGGGATCGAGGGGTTGGGCATGCGGCGCCCGACACGTTGGTCGATGACGTCGAGGAAGCCGGTATCCTGGTACTCGCCCTTGTCGCCGAGACGCCACGAAATGGCGATGGCCGGTTCGGGCAGCGAGATCGTTGCGTTCCAGCCGCTATTGCTTCTCGAGAAGCTCACGAGCGGCGCGTTGACTGGCGCATTGGTCGAATCCGGCGTCGACTGACGCGCCGGCGGCAGCAGATCCTGAGCCGGCGGCAATGCGGCGACCTGCGCCGGCTTCTGCGCGACGGGAGGCGTCGGCGTCGCCGCCGTGCTCGGGAGCTTCGCGGGCAAGTTCGTGCTGGCGACGGCGGGCTGCGTCGCGAGGCTGTTGCTGACGAAGTAGAAGTCCTCGCCCGGCAGCGAACCGTAGACGAAGGGCTCCTGGCGACGCCCGGTCGACGCCATGACGTCGTCGCGCACCAGGCGGAACAGCTTGTTGATCTCGACACCCGGCGTCACGAGCCGGCGCGCCAGCGCTTCGGCAAACGGGCTGTTCTCACCATCGCCGTCGAGGGCGGTCTGACCGTGCTTGGCCGCGAAAGCCACCAGCGTGCCGCCTTCCGGCTCGACCTGGGCTAGGCCGCGGCCGACCGAGCGCGTCGCGATGGTCCGGCGCATGGAGCTCGCGAAAGGATTGTCGCGGCAGGCATCGAGGATGACGACGCGCAGCTTGTGCGCCGACTCGATCGCCTGGAGCACTCGGTCGAGGGGGATCGCTTCGTCCGTGATGTCGCGGTCGCTCTTGAGACGCGCATCGACGGGGATGAGGTAGTTGGCGCCGCCGATCTCGATGCCATGCCCGGCATAATAGACGATCGCCCAGTCGGCCCGCTCGGCAGCGTCGGAGAAACGGTTCAGCGCAGCGATCAGGTCGGCCCGGCTACCGTCGTCGACCACGGTCACGCTCTGGAACCCCGCTGAGCGCAGGGATGCGGCAATCCGACCAGCATCGCGCCGCGGATTGGGCAGCGCCGGGACGGCCCGGTAGCCGGAATTACCGATGACGAGGGCGACTCTCGTCTCGGCCTGTGCCGTCGATGCGAATGGCAACCCGACGATGATCACGGCCAAGAGCGCGAGGCGCCACCTCATCGAATCCTCCCGGTAAGTCGAAACGCTCTTAAGGCATCGCTGGCCTGGACGAAACGCTCGAGCGCGGCCGCGCATCGGGCGGCGGCATCGGGTCTATCAGCGCAAGTTGCGGGCGCATGTACGACTGCACACAGGGTAGGCATCGCCGCCGTTTCCGCAATTTCGCTAACGAGACGTTAACGCTCGTGAGGGAGGAAATCCCATTGATATTGCGGATCTCGGCATGCGCCTCCGAACCCTCCACGCGGTCTTATTCGCTGCGCTCGCTCTGGTTCTCACACTGCTGGGCTCGGCGGTTACTCTCAAGCTCGCCGGCCGCCAACTGCGGGCACAGATCGGCGGCGAAATGGCGACCGTCGCCGGCCAGGTGCGCCGCGTGCTCGACCGAAGCGTCTACGGCGGCTGGCGCGACATCCGTGTCTTGTCGGCAGTGGCTCATACGATCGCGCCCACCGTGGAGAGTCGCAGAGCGTGGCTCGAGGCCGTCAAAGGCACCTACCCGGCCTATGCCTGGATCGGCTTCGCCGACCGCAATGGTGTGGTGACGGCGTCCACCGGGCGGATTCTCGAAGGCGCAAGCGTCGGCGAGCGGCCGTGGTTCACCAAAGGCTTGATCGCGCCTTTCGCGGGTGACGTGCACAAGGCGCTGCTGCTGGAACGCTACATGCCGGCCAGCGAGGATGGCGGTCCGTGGCGATTCATCGACGTCTCGGCGCCGCTCCTCGATGCCGCCGGCTCCGTCGACGGTGTCGTCGGCGCGCATCTGAGCTGGGCATGGGCGCGAGGGCTGACCTCGTCGGTCGTCGACCCGCATGCCGTGAAGTCCCCCGGAATCGAGGTGCTCATCGTCGACAAGGATGGATCCGTCATCCTCGGACCCGCCGGGGTCCAGGGTTCGCCGCTACCGGACACCGCCACGCTTTGGCGCAAGGCAACGACCGGTGACAAATACGCGGTCGAGCGCTGGCCGGACGGCGTCACCTATCTCGTCGGCGCGAGCCGTACGGTCGGTGTCAGTGACTATCCCGGGCTAGGCTGGACGGTGATCGTGCGCCAGCCCGTAGCCTTAGCCTTCGCGCCAGCGCACCGGCTCGCGAGCCGGCTGCTTACTGGCGGCATCATCCTGGCTCTCGCCGCGGCCTGCCTTGGGGTCCTGATCGGACGGCGGATCTCGCGGCCACTCGTGCGACTGACGGAGGCCGCCGACGCCCTCGCCCGTTCGCCCGACTCCGCTCCTGCGCTCAAGCCCAGCGGTACTGTTGAGGTCCGCCGGCTCGCGGCCGCATTCACGCGGATGGGCGAGGCGGTGGCCGAGCGCGATCGCAAGCTCGCGGAAGCCAACGAGCAGCTCGAACGCCGTGTCGAGGACCGCACGCGCGAACTTGAAGGCATGCGTCGGACCGCCGAAATGGCGAGCCAGGCCAAGACCGAGTTCCTGGCCACGATGAGCCACGAGATCCGCACGCCACTCAACGGCGTGATCGGCTACACCGAGATCCTCCTGGATGAGAACGAGCTGCCGCCAGAGCAGCGCCGCTCAGTCGAGCGCATCCGCGGCGCTGGCAACGCACTGCTGACCATCGTCAACGATATCCTCGACTTCTCGAAGGTCGAAGCCGGCGAAATCACTCTCGAGCGACAGCCCTTTGCCATCTCCGCCCTCGTGGACGAGGCCTCCTCAATGGTGGCGCTCGGCGCAGCGGCCAAGGGACTTGCCTTCACCGTTTGCGTCGACCCTGATCTGCCTGCTCGGCTCCTCGGTGACGAGAGCCGGCTGAGGCAGATCCTGCTGAACCTCCTCAACAATGCGATCAAGTTCACGCGTCACGGCTCGGTCTCTCTCGCGGTGACGCGGGTCGCGAGTGAGGACGGTGACTGCACTTTGCTTTTCAGGATCACGGATACCGGGATCGGCATCCCCGCGGATAAACTCGACCGCCTGTTCCATCGCTTCTCCCAGGTCGACGGTTCGATCGGGCGCGAATTCGGCGGCACCGGTCTCGGCCTCGCCATCTCACGGCAGCTCGCCGAGCTGATGGGAGGCACGATGAGCGTTGAGAGCGAGGTCGACCGCGGATCATGCTTCAGCTTCACGGTGAAGCTTGCCCCAGCGCCAGAGATCACGGTGATCTCCCCCCTCGGCACCGAGGCTGCACGACCCGAGCGGTTGCAGATCCTGCTCGCCGAGGATGTTGCCATAAATCAGGAGATTGCCTGCAAGCTCCTCGAGACTGCAGGATATTCCGTGGATGTCGTCGCCGACGGCGTTGAGGCGCTCGCTGCGGTTCAGGCGAAGGCCTACGATCTCGTCCTGATGGACGTGCAGATGCCGCGCATGGACGGGCTTACTGCGAGCCGCGCCATCCGCGATCTCGACCACCCATCGAAGGCGGTCGTCATCATCGCGATGACGGCGAACGTGTTGCCCGCCGAGATTGCCCGGTTCCGCGAGGCCGGGATGGATGGCCACGTCGGCAAGCCGTTCAAACGGGCCGACCTCATCGCTGCCGTCGAGCGCTGGTCGCGTGGCCGCGCGGCCGAAGCCGCTTGACTCGGGCGGGTTTTCCAATGGTTAGGTGCGGATTAACGGGTTAGCGCTAAGTCGTTGAAATGACGTGGGCCGTGCGGTTCGTCCGGCATGACGGGGACTACACACGAATGTCTTTCTTGGCATGAGTGCCGTCAGCACACCGGATCCACTGGTCTCGATGTTGGAGCGCATCCGCCGCAGCTTCTACGTCCGTGCCGCCCAGCTCCGTTTGATGGACGACGAAGACGGCCCCATCGAGCTTTCCGCCGGTGCGCCGATCGCCTGGGCCGTCAGCGCCGCCGTCCATCGACTTCAGAGGCTCGCGGCGACCGAGACGGTCATCGTGCCGGACGTCGACCGCGAGGCAGATTTGCCGGGCGAGACCCGCGACGGGCCACGCATCCGCTTCTTCGCAGGCATCCCCCTTCTCTCCGACAAAGGGAAGGTCTTTGGAGTCCTCAGCCTCTATCACTCTAACCCGCGCTGGCTGACGAACGCACACGTGCGGGCCTTCGAAGATTTGGCGGCCGAACTCGCGCCTCTTGCCCAGTGCCGACGCGACGCCGTGACCATTGCGCGCCTGAAACATCGAATCGAAAGACAAGCCGAAACGTTCGCGCGCAGCCGAGACACTTTTGAGCGGGCGGCAATTGGCGCGCGGGTCGGGCTTTGGGAATGCGCGCTGCACGACGAAAGCCTGACCTGGAGCGGCCAAGTCTACGATATGTTCGGCATTGCGCGCGGCTCCCGTCTTGTGCGCCAACAATCGCTCGAATGCTACGCTAGCGCCTCGCGTGGTTTGCTGGAGCGCATCCGTCGCGAAGCGCTCGAACGGCGCCAGGGCTTCCAGCTCGATGCCGAGATCAACGCGACGAGCGGCGCGAGTCGCTGGATCCGGATCAGTGCGTCCGTCGATTGCCGGGGCGAACGACCCATCCGCCTGTTCGGGATGAAACAGGACATCACCGAGCAGAAGCTCCTGCTCGACCAGACGCGCTTCCTGGCGCAGCGCGACGCCATGACCGGGCTCGCCAACCGTACGCAATTCGAGGAGCGCTTCGCGACCCTCAGCGGCGACCTCGCGGGTCAGCCGCCGATCGAGGCTCTGATCCTAGTGGATCTCGACGGCTTCAAGCAGGTCAACGACGGCTACGGTCACGCGGCCGGCGATGCCTGCCTCAAGGAATCCGCTCTCCGGCTGAGCGCGATCTGCGCCCAAGCCGAACTCGTCGCGCGGATCGGTGGCGACGAGTTCGCGATTCTGCTCGGTCCTACCTTTGAGCGGGATGCCATCGACGCTTTGGGGCAAGAGATCGTCGCCGCTCTCGGGCAGCCGATGGCGGGCGTGGGCCTGGTCCTGCAGGTCGGCGCCTCGGTCGGCATTGCCCATGTCGACCCTCCGTGCACGCCGTCCGACCTATTCACCCAGGCCGACATCGCGCTCTACGCCGCCAAGGCCGCGGGCCGCGGGACAGTGCGAACCTTCGTCGGCGGCATGGGCTCCGACAGCGAGCGGCGCATGCCCTGGCCGATCGCACACTCAGCCGAGCACTTTGGTTCCACCCAGCAGACGACGCACTGATCCGAGCCATCGGGCTTGCCAGCACGGGGATGTGAACTTTACAGCCGCCGCAGCAACGGCCCGGCACGAAGCAGCCCGGGCGCGAGAAGGCCACGGCGATCATGACCAGCTACAAGCTCCTGCTCCTCCCCGGCGACGGCATCGGCCCCGAGGTGATGACCGAGGTCGAGAAAGTGGTGGCCTGGCTCGGCAAGACGGGCGTTGCAACCTTCGAGACCGAGACCGACCTCGTTGGCGGCTCGGCCATCGACGTGCACGGCAAGCCGCTGGCCGACGCGACCCTCGCCAAGGCCGATGCGGCGGATGCGATCCTGCTCGGCGCCGTCGGCGGCCCGAAGTGGAACGGCGTCGCCTACGAAAACCGTCCCGAGGCCGGCCTGCTGCGCCTGCGCAAGGAACTCGGCCTCTTCGCCAACCTGCGCCCGGCGATCTGCTACCCGGCGCTTGCCGAGGCCTCGGCGCTGAAGCCCGAGTTGGTCGAGGGCCTCGACATGATGATCGTGCGCGAGCTCACCGGCGGCGTCTATTTCGGCGAGCCGAAGGAGATCACCACGCTGCCAGACGGCTCGAAGCGCGCCGTGGACACGCAGGTCTACACCACCGCCGAGATCGAGCGCATCGCCCATGTCGCCTTCGACCTCGCGCGCAAGCGCTCCGGCCGCGTCGCCTCGGCCGAGAAGAACAACGTCATGAAGACCGGCGTCCTCTGGAAGGAGGTCGTCACCCGCGTCCACGAGGAGAACTATTCCGACGTCGCGCTGGAGCATGTGCTCGCCGACAACTGCGCCATGCAGCTCGTGCGCCGTCCGAAGCAGTTCGACGTGCTCGTCACCGACAACCTGTTCGGCGACGTGCTCTCGGACGTCGCGGCGATGCTCACCGGCTCGCTCGGCATGCTGCCCTCGGCCTCGCTCGGCGCTGTCGACGCGAAGGGCACCCGCAAGGCGCTCTACGAGCCCGTGCACGGGTCCGCGCCGGACATTGCCAGCAAGGGCTTCGCCAACCCGATCGCCATGATCGGCTCGCTCGCCATGTGCCTGCGCTATTCCTTCGGCCTGGGCGACGCCGCCGACCGCATCGAGGCCGCCATCACCCGCACCCTGGCCTCCGGCGCGCGCACCCGCGACATCGCCAAGGAGGGCGAGAAGACGATCAGCACCGCTGAGATGGGCGACGCCATCGTGCGGGAGCTGGCAAGCGCGGCCTGAACGGAACAGATCCCAAGCGTCATTCCGGGGCCGCGACGCGGCATCCGAGTGACGTGTAGTCAAACGAAAACGGGCCCCGCTGAGGGGCCCGTTTCCGTTCGAGAGGTCGCTCGATCCTAGTAGGGCGACATGCCCGTGCGCGAGCGGTAGGAGGTCGGGTCGATCACGTCGATCCCGGAGAAGTCGATGTTCCGGATCGCCGTGGAGCGGGCACCGATGAACGGGCCGTTGGTGATCGGGTCGGGCAGGTTCGAGCCGCCGTACATGTCGTTGCGTCCGTAGACCGGCGACAGCATGTTGCTGGCCTGGATCAGGTAGGGGCTCGTCGCCGGGTTCGAGACGGAGCCGTTATAGGGCTCGGTCGTGCGGCCGGCATCGAGCCAGCTGCGCGGGCGGATGCGGATCGGCAGCGGACGGCTCACCCGGACATAGCCTGGGCCACCATACGGACCCTGCGCCTCGGCGGCGGAGCCGAACCCGACAGCGGTGAGCGAGAGGGCGCCCAGAAGGGCGAGCTTGGTGAAGCGCATGGCTGGACCCTGATGTGTGTGGGCAGAGGCTACGGTGGGCTCGTTAAGATTTAGCCCGTTGTGAATAAGACGCCCGAGCTGAGCCGTTGTTCCATGCTTATAGCCGAGCTTCGGTAGTTCGCCGCAGTTCTGCCTCATTTTTTCGAGTCCGACGCGCATTCCGGTCGCCTGTTGCAGTTTTGCGACCGGTAATCGAACCGGTTTCTTCCGTGCTACGCGCGTTGGTAGAAGCGGCTTGTGCGGAGGCGCACCCGGCGCTGCGACGGAGTTCGGCTTCCCCGAACGCAACCTCGATCGTCGGCGTCGTCGCGATGGCGAGCCGCACCGAATCGATCGCACAGGCCACTGCCTGAGGTTCTGGCGCCTGGCCGAGGATGCCACAGAGCCAGCCATCGATTCGCATGGCCTTGGCGCCGATACTCGTGAAGCCGGTGCAGAGGCGCGAGCCGTGGCCGCCGAGCGTCGCCTCAACGGTCTCAAACGTGCCGAACTTGGTATCGATCGTCCCTCGCATGCCGGTGCGAAGCACCGACAGACTTTCCAATTCGGCCGCCCGACGCGCCAGCATGACGAACAGGCTGCCCGGCGCCTCGATCGAGGGAGCCGTTTCGGTCATGGTCAGCCGCAGGAACGGCGCCTCGATGGCGTCGAACCCGCCCTGGGTCAGCGAATCCTCGCGTAACCCCGTCGCCGCATTCCAACGCGGCGGCGCGGCTTTTGCCGATTGACCGGAAGCGTCCATGGTGAGCAGCGGGCCGGCCGTGCTCGCCGGCATCGCCGCTCGGGCGGACGGCGCAGACAGGGCCCGTTGCGGCTCGGTCCAGCCGCGCGACGTGGTGTCCGGAACGATGCGCTCGCGGGCAAACAGCGTCAGGCCGGCAATAGCTGCGGCGGCCAGTCCGAGACGCACCATGAGGCGCGTTCCGTCGAGAGAGCGCGGCCCGGCATTGCCAAGCTCACTCTCGGGAGCATCGTCGAAATCCAGGTCGTCGAAGGTCGGTTCGCGCCGCATCCTGGCTGCCTCGCATCGGGTCGGCTGCGGCAGTGACGCCGCGCCCATCTCGATGCTTTGGCGCGCAGGTTCGAAGGATCGGGTTTCCTCAGGGACGCTTATCCACCAGAGCTTCGCGCGAAGGTGAATCGAACCTTGGCGCTAGCGCCCCGCGTGTCCCGAGCCGGGTTGTTGGCTCTTCGAGGACTGGACGAACTCCAACGGTGGCTGCTCCGCCAGCCAAAGCCTCAGCGTATCGAACGTCGCGATGCCGGCCTCCAGTGCCTCATCACCATCGAGCGCCTCGAGCCTGGCGCGATAGGCGTTCCACATGCGTCCAGTGTCGCGACCATGCCCGCGATAATAGCTGCAGGCGGCTGCGATTTCCGGGCCGTGCCTTTCGGCGATGGAGCGGCCGATCACCTGTCCGCCGAGAGTCGAGCCTTCGAGCACGTAGAGCGCGCCATAGGCCGCAGCTGGGCTGGCCAAGGCGATGGGTGTGATCGTGGGCAACGTCGTGATCGTCCCCGGATCGAGGCCGAGGCAGGCGAGATCGGCATCGAGACGGTCGAGACGGCGGCGCGGCCCGAAGAACGTTTCGTCATCGAGCGCCCGCCCGATCGCCGGTTCGAAGCCGGCGTGGAAGCCTCGCATCAGCACCAGCAGGCCGAGATATCCCTCGAGAGTCGAGGTGCGCGCCTCCCAATCGAGGTCGCGTTCGAGCGCCTCGTGCGCCTGTGCCGTCGCCGCGCGAAGCCGCGAATGAAGGCCGGAACTCACGCGTGCACGGTGAAGCAGGCGCCGGGCACGTTCTCGACCTCGATCCGCGCATTGATCTGTTCGAGCATGGCGCGCACGAGCTTCATGCCGAGGCCCGTGCCCTTCGCCTTGTTGTCCCAGCCGTCGGGCAGGCCTTCGCCGTCGTCGCAGACCCTGAGCGTGATGCCGCTATCCAAGGCCTTGACGCTGACATTGACCTGGGCGCCCCGGTCCTGGCTACCACCGTACTTGAAGGCGTTGGTGACGAGTTCGGTCGCAATCAACGAGAGCGAAACCGCCTTCTGATAGGGCACCATCAGCCCAGGTTCGGCGGTGAGCTCAACACTGTGCTGGTTGCCGGCGAGACCGGTGAGATCGTTGCACAGATTCTCGATGGTCTGGCCGAGATCGACCTCCTCCACGCTGCCGGCCTGATAGAGGCTGTCGTGGACCCGGGCGACGCTCATGACGCGTCCCGAGGTCTCGGCGAAGGCCTGACGTGCCTCGGGGTCGGTGATCTGACGGCGCTGCATGTGCAGGAAGGCCGAAACGATCTGCAGCGAATTCTTGACCCGGTGGTCGATCTCGCGCGTCAGCAGATCCTTCTGGGCGAGCAGGCGCTCCTTGTCGGCGAGAAGCTGCGTCAGCTCCTCGATCTTGCACCGCTGGCGCAGGACGACGCCCTCGACCGCCTGCGCGAGTTGCTCGGCGAACGACACCTGCCAGTTCAGGAAGGGCACCGACACACCGCGACGCTGCTCCACCCAGCGCTCGAAGGAACGGCGCGGCAGCACCGCCACCGAGCCGGACCCGGCGATAACCGGCTTTCGCGGATCGCCCCCCCAGGTCACGGAACTCGGAACCTCCGGTCTGAACCAAAGCAGGAGATGCACCCGCTCTGCATCGACGAACGCGGCGAGGAGGCCGCTCGCCGTCTGCGTATAGGCACCGGCACGCGGGTGGGCACTGGCAAGAGCGTCGGTGCTGTAGCTCGGCTGTCCCGGCGGCAGGCTTTCCTTCAGCCATGCGGCGAGAGCCAGGACCTCCTGCTCGCTCGGGCAGGCGCCGATCAGGCTGACGTGACCTTCCGAGACAATTCCGGCTCCTCCGGCTTCAAACAGGTCGAGCAGAGTGGTCGACCCGACGGTCAGCGCCTGCACGAAGTCGTCGGACTGGGCTAGGCTGCGCACCAGCCGCCCCTCGATGTCGAGATGCGTCTGCTGCTGGACCCATTGCGCATGGGCCTCGATTTCCTGCACGCGCATGGCGAAAGCGTCGGTGAGAACGGCCGAGGCTGCCCGGGTTTCCGGCGCGACGTAATGGGGCTGACGGTGATGGCCGATCATCAGTCCCCATAGCCGCCCCTCGACCAGGATCGAGATCGACATCGAGCCATTCACACCGAGATTGCGCTGGTACTCCAGATGAATCGGCGAGAGCGTGCGGTTCTGGGCGAAGGTCAGGTCGATCGGACCATTACCGGCCTCCTTGCCCGCGACCAGCGGCACCGGCACGCAGTCGCGATCGATCACGAACCGGCTCTTTGCCTTGTGGTAGAGGGCGCGTGCCTGCGCAGGGATGTCGGAGGAGGGAAAGCGTAGCCCGATCAGGGGGCGGTCCCAGTCCGGGATCATGTCCTCGGCGATCGCCTCGCCATTCCACTCCTCATCGAAGCGGTAGACGAGGACGGATTCGAAGTTTGTGAGGACCCGGATCTCGCTCGCAGCGATCCGTGCCGCGTCGTCGAGGGTCTCGGCCGCGCGCAGCCGGACCACCGCCAGCTCCATATCGAGCGGGCTGGCGGACCCGAAATCATCCGGCCGCTCAGGCGCGCGCTCGAGTTCAACGATAACCCGGCCGCCCTGGACATGCGCTACGGCGTAAAAGCGCTCGTCCGGACGACCTGCCAGAGTGATGGCCTGACGCAGCAACCGGCCATCCTCCAGGCTGCGCGCCGCGATACCCGCCTCAATCGACGCCATGAAAGCCGGCGGCAGGATCGCGCTCAAAGGGCGCCCTTCGATCGAAACACCATCAGCGAGGATGTCGGCAACGTTGGCGCTGTGGGCGAGGATCTCGAGGCTTGCCACATCGGCCGCGACCATGACGGCATTCGGTTGGATGGAGCCGGGAATGTGAATCGGCTCGCGCTCGCACAAACCCGGATCGACCGGCTCGGCCCGGACACGTTGGCCCACGGCAGCCATCACCGCCTCGCGCGAGCGCCCTGCACCGACCTGCTCCAAGGGCGTGATCACCATCCAGTACCGGCCCGGACTGGACGAGCCACGCATCTGGATACGGGCCCGCAGCGGCTGCGGCGTGCGGCCGAAAACGAACTCGAACACCTCGTCGAGTTGCCCGCGGCGCACACCGCTCAGGAAGCGGCCGTGAAAGCCCGGGACATTCGTACTCGGCGCGACCTCGCGGAAATAGTGCCGTCCAACGACGGCCTCGGACGACAGGCCCGACTGGCTCTCAGCCCCCTCGCTGAAGGAAAGGATGCGTCCATCGGCGCCCAGCGCAATGACGCCCTGGTCGAGACGGTCGAGATCCTCGGGAGACAGGTCGTCGAGGTCGACGGACCCGGCGAGGACGTCCTGGGTCCGGGTGTGGGACGGGTCACTCATTCGGTCCCGGTATGCCGGTGCCCAGCCGCAGGCGCAATCCTCGGAACGCCACGGTTCGGCATATGCGGTGGAGACGCCGCAGCAAAATATCGTGTTCAGTCCGTGACTTGGCGTATGATATCAGACAGAGCGGACCTCAGCCCTACCGCGGCAGCCGGGTAATGGACCAGCCTGGCTGACCGTGTCCGAGCTGTCTCGTGATCTCGGACCGCAAAGGCAAGAATGTGCGCGAGGCCGGTCCCGTCACCGGAGGCCGTCGAGTCCGGCTTGCGCCTCTGGAGCCGTGAGCAAGGCGTCGCTCTCATCCTTGAGGTTCACGCCGGTCAGCCCGCGCGTCAGGGCCTGGGCAATCAGCCAGTGCAGCTTGAACGCCGCCAACTCGTACGAGAGACCGGCGGGGCGGACGTTCGAGATGCAGTTGCGCTCCGCATCCGAGCGGCCGGAGCGCGGATCGAAGGTGAGATAGAGGCCGAGGCTGTCGGGCGAGGACAGCCCGGGTCGTTCGCCGATCAGCACCGCCACGGCCCGCGCCTTGAGGAGCGCCCCGATGGCGTCGCCGAGCGCCACCCGGGCCTGCAGCGCCACCACGACTGGTGCGAGGCTCCAGCCTGATGTGTCGACGAGCGGCTTCAGCGCCGCCAGCATCGTCGCCGCTCCCTCGTGAACGGCCCTGGCCGAGAGGCCGTCGGCTACGACGATGGCGAGATCGGCGGCCTCGCCCGCGCGCTCTCTCAGCGCGGCCTCGCTCTCCGCCGACAGGCGCCGGCCGTAATCGGGCCGCCGCAGATAGGTCGCGCGATCACCAGCGTGCGACGCCACCGTGAGAGTAGGTAGCCCCAAAGCCTCGATCGCGCCGGCAACCGCCTCGGCGTCAAGCGGCGTGTGCACGGCGTCGCGCGCCTGGGCGTGGGCAAGGCCGAAGCTCAAGACCTCGCGGGTCGGCAAACCGGCGCCAGCACGGCCGAGGCCGATGCGGGCCGGGGTCAGCCGGGACAGACGCTTCCAGAGGTCATCCTCGCTCACGCGGCGAGATCCGGCGCGGCCGTGAGCAAGGCCGCACCCGCGCCCCCCGGCAGCAAGGCGCCCTCCCCGTCCGTGAGGCCGATCCGTTGGAGCCAGGCCTCGAATTCCGGCGCCCGCTTCAGCCCCAGCACCTCGCGCAGGTACAGCGCATCGTGGAAAGAGGTGGACTGGTAGTTCAACATCACGTCGTCGGCGCCGGGCACGCCCATGATGTAAGTGCAGCCGGCCGCGCCCAGCAGCGTGAGCAGGGTGTCCATGTCGTCCTGGTCGGCCTCGGCGTGGTTGGTGTAGCAGACGTCCACGCCGAGCGGCACGCCCATGAGCTTGCCGCAGAAATGGTCCTCCAGCCCGGCCCGGATGATCTCCTTGCCGTCGTAGAGATATTCGGGGCCGATGAAGCCGACGACGGTGTTGACGAGAAGCGGCCGGTAGACCCGAGCCACCGCATAGGCACGCGTTTCCAGCGTCTGCTGGTCGATGCCGTGATGGGCGTCGGCCGAGAGGGCCGAGCCCTGGCCCGTCTCGAAATACATGACGTTGTCGCCGAGCGTCTCGCGCTTCAGCGCAAGAGCCGCCTCGTGCGCCTCCTTCAAGAGCGGGAGGGTCACGCCGAAACTCGCATTCGCGGCCTGCGTGCCCGCGATCGACTGGAACACGAGGTCCACCGGCAGGCCGCGATTCATCGCGTCGAGCGTGGTGGTGACGTGGGTGAGCACGCAGGACTGGGTCGGGATGGCTAGGCGCTGGATCACGTCGTCGAGCAGACGCAGCAGGTCTGACAGCGTGCGGATCGAATCCGAGGCCGGGTTGATGCCGATCACAGCATCGCCGCAGCCATAGGACAGGCCGTCGAGGATCGAGGCGGTGATGCCCTTCGGATCATCGGTCGGGTGGTTGGGCTGCAGCCGGACCGCGAGCGTTCCGGGCAGGCCGATCGTGTTACGGTACTTCGTGACCACCCGACATTTGCGGGCGACGAGGATGAGGTCCTGGTTGCGCATGATCTTGGAGACCGCCGCCGCGATCTCCGGCGTCACCGCCGGAGCGATACGGGCTAGCGTCTCCGACGAGGCCGTGAGCAGGAACTCGCGGAAGTCGCCGATGGTGAGATGGGCGATCTCGGCGAAGGCGGCCTGATCGTGCGTGTCGAGGATCAGCCGGGTGACGTCGTCATCCTCGTAAGCGATGAGTGGCTGCGCCAGGATCTGCGACAGCGGCACCTCGGCGAGGCACCAGCGCGCGGCCATGGTCTCCTCGGCCGATTCCGCAGCGATGCCGGCGAGCCGGTCGCCCGAGCGCACCGGCGTCGCCTTGGCCATCAGGGTGGCGAGGTCGCCGAAGACGTGGGTGCGCGGGCCGACGACATGGCGAAAAGCCATCCGGTGTCTCCTGATGTCACCGGATCACAGGATGCCAGGATCGCGCCGCGTGTCGAGCCTGCCCTGTCTCAGCGCGGCAGCATCACCACCATTAGCGAGCGCACGCCCTGCGCACCATGGATCAACACGCCCTCGATATCCGCCGTCGCCGACGGCCCGGTATGGAGCACCGCATAAGCCGAGCGCCCGAATTCCGGCCGGCGATAGGCGGATTGGACCGTGTCGACGAGATCGGCCGGGTCGAGCAGCACGATGAGGTGCTGGGCGAGATACGCCACCGAGTTCACGATCAGCTCGGCCTGTGTGAACAGCACGGAGCCCGATTCCGCGATTCCGAAGGCAGCACGCACCACGGCGATGTCGACGTCTTCGAGATCGCCGGGTTTTGCGACCGTCGCGAGGTCACGATTGCCCGTGACCTCGGGCACCGCCGAGGCGACAACCTTCGCGGCAGCGAGGCGCTCGCGGATGCCGGCCAGCGGATCATCGCCTTCGGCGGCCGGCTCGATGCGACCGCCCATGCGCTTCAGCCGCTCGCCGAACTCGGCGACGAGATCCTCGCCGACGAGGGGCGTGAAGGCGCGGATCGGCGGCAGAGGGAAATCTCCCTTCGGCCGGTTCGCCCGGATGGCGGCGAGCGTCGCCTCGCGGCTCGTCATTTCGCGCCGTCCTTCATGCGGTTCTGCTTGTACCAGGCGTGGAAGCTCTGCTTCGGGCTCTCCGGCATTTCGCGCTTCTTCCCCCAGGTGTTGACCGGGTTGTAGACGGCGAAGCGCGGCAGCGCCTTCAGCGCGGAATCCGCGGCGCCGATCGCGGCGCGATAGGCGGCCGGGCGGCTCAGCACGGCGCCGGCCGCCTTCATCATGCCCTGCTTGAGCAGCGGGATCTGGTGCTCCTCGGCCAGCACCTTGCGCCAGGCGAAGATCTGCTCGTGGATGTTGATCTTCACCGGGCAGACGTTGGTGCAGGAGCCGTTCATCGTCGAGGAGAACGGCAGCGTCGAATACTTCCGCTTGTTGAAGGTCGGGTCGATGATCAGCCCGATCGGCCCCGAATAGGTCGCGCCGTAGGAGAGCCCGCCGGAGCGCCGGTAGACGGGGCAGGTGTTCATGCAGGCGCCGCAGCGGATGCATTTCAGCGAGGTCCAGAACTCCTCCATCCCGAGCCGGGCGGAGCGGCCGTTGTCGACCAGAACCATGTGCATCTCGGTGCCCTTGCGGGGGCCACGGAAATGAGAGGTGTACTGGGTGATGGTCGAGCCGAGCGCCGAGCGCGCGAGCACGCGGATGAACACGCCGAGATGCTCGATCCGCGGGATCAGCTTCTCGATGCCGATGGAGTGAATTTGCAGCTTCGGCACGTTGCCGGAGAGGTCGGCATTGCCCTCGTTGGTGCAGGTCACGACCGTGCCGGTCTCGGCGATGGCGAAGTTGCAGCCGGTCATGCCGGCATCGGCCTGCAGGATCAGCGGGCGCGTCGTCATGCGCTGGCTCTCGGCGAGGTAATGCGCGTCGTCGTTGGTCGGGTCGGTGCCGAGCGTACGGGCGAAGACCTCGGCGACGTCGATGCGGGTCTTGTGGACGGCCGGCATCACGACGTGGCTCGGCTCCTCCTCGTCGAGCTGCTGGATGCGCTCGCCGAGATCGGTCTCGATGATGTCGATGCCGTTGGCCGCCATGTAATGGCGAAAACCGCACTCCTCGGTGAGCATCGACTTCGACTTGATCAGCGTCTTGGCGCCGTGGTCGCGCAGGATGCCGTGCACGATGCGGTTGTGCTCGGCCCCGTCCGCGGCCCAGTGGACATGGACGCCGTTCGCCTTCGCCGCCGCCTCGAACTGTTCGAGGTAGGTGTCGAGGTTCGCCAGCGTATGCGTCTTGATCTGCGAGGCGAGCTCGCGGAGCTCTTCCCATTCGGGGATCGCCTGGGTGGCGGCATCGCGCTTCTTGCGGACGTCCCAGAGCCGGGCATCGTGAGCCGCCTGGTGCAGCGGCGCGGCGATGAAGCGCTCGGCAGCTTCCGCCTGGTCAATCGGCTTGTCGCCATGGATCTTGGCGCCCCGGGGCTGGGCCTCGCGGGCGGCGGGTGCGCGCACGGGCTTCGAGGCACCCTCGGCGTGCTGCAAGCGCTGGCCGTCCTGGCCGCGGGCACTCTCATCGCCGGGAGGTTGGACCTGCGGGTGGAGCGGGTCCTTCTGCGGGTTCATGCCTTCGGCACTCATGCGGCGGCTCCGTTCAGCACCTGCGCGATGTGAATGTACTTGGTCGGCAGGCCGAGGCGCTCGGCACAGCCCTTCTGGTGCATCAGGCAGGAGGAATCCGCCGAGACGACGTAATCGGCACCGGCCTTCGACTGATCGGTGACCTTGTCGTAGCCCATCTTGGCGGAGACGGCCGGCTCGAACACCGAGAAAGTGCCGCCGAAGCCACAGCACTCGTCGGGACGCGCCAGATCGACGATCTCGATGCCCTTCACCTTCTTCAGGAGGTCGAGGGGCTTCGAAAAGAACGGCTTGTTCAGCTCCGAGGGCCGCGCGTGGTGGATGCCGCGGAGCGAATTGCAGTTGTTGTGATAGGCGACCCGGTGCGGGAATTCCGCCCAGGGCAGTTCTTCGATCTTCAGGACGTCGTGCAGGAACTCGACGAGCTCGAACGTCCGGCTGCGCACCGCCTTGACCTCGTCGGTCTGGGGGATCGCCGTGAGATGCTCGCGGACCTGATGCACGCAGGAGCCCGACGGGGCGACGACGTAGTCGAACGCCGAAAAGTTCTTCACGAACAGCGCCTCGGTGGCGGCGGCCTCGGCGTGGCAGCCGGTATTGGTCATCGGCTGGCCGCAGCAGGTCTGGTCGTAGGGATATTCGACCTTCAGTCCGAAGCGCTCCAGCAGCTCCAGCGTGGCGATGCCGACCTCGGGCTCGAAGGCATCGACGTAGCAGGGGACGAACAGCCCGACGCGCATGGGTTTTCCGACTCGATGACCGCAGCGCCGACACCGCCACCCCGGGGCCGCGAGGCGGATCCCGGACGCATTGCGGCGCTGCAGACTGGAACCTTTGTAACCTGCGCGGTCTAGCGCAGGAGGTTCGTCTTGGCGAGATCGAGAACCGAGTCGCCGCGGCCGCTCATCACCGCACGCAGGACATAGAGGCTGAACCCCTTCACCTGCTGCCCGGCGATCTTCGGCGGCATCGAGAGCTCATTGCGGGCCACCACCACGTCGAGCAGGGCCGGTCCGTCATGGCCGAGCACGTCCGCGGCGGCCGAGGCGAGTTCCGCCGGGTCCTCGACCCGCACGCCGTGGATGCCGACCGCCCGCGCCATCGCGGCGAAGTCCGGGTTCGCGAGGCTGACGCCCGTCTCAAGATAGCCGGCGGCCTTCATCTCCATCTCGACGAAGCCAAGCGAGCCGTTGTTGAACACCACGATCTTGGCCGGCAGCTTCTCCTGACGAAGCGTCAGCAGGTCGCCCATCAGCATGGTGAAGCCGCCATCGCCCGAAAGCGAGACCACCTGCCGGTTCGGTTGCGCGGCCTGTACGCCGATCGCCTGGCACATGGCATTGGCCATCGAGCCGTGCACGAAGGAGCCAAGCAGCCGGCGCCGGCCGTTCATCTTGAGATAGCGCGCGGCCCAGATCGTCGGCGTGCCGACATCCACCGTGAACACGGCATCGTCCGCCGCCGTCTCGCTGATGACCTTGGCGACGTATTGCGGGTGGATCACCGGCTTGCCGCGCTTCAGGCCGAGCCAGCCGCGGGCAGGCTTCGCCGTGGCGAGTTCGTCGAGGCCCTCGCGGGCCTTCTCGTAGTGCTTGAGGGTGTCGTCGAGGAAGGCGCGGTCGGTCTTGCTCCGCAGCTTCGGCAGCAGCGCGTCGATCGTCGCGCCGACATCACCGACGAGGCCGAGATCCAGTTTGCAGCGCCGCCCGAGATTCTCCGGCCGGATATCGACCTGCGCGATCTTGGCATTGCCCGGATAGAACTGCCGGTAGGGAAAGTCCGTGCCGAGCATCAGCAGCACGTCGCAGCTCATCATCGCCGCGTAGCCGGATGAAAACCCGATCAGCCCGGTCATGCCGACATCGTAGGGGTTGTCGTATTCGACATACTCCTTGCCGCCCAGCGCATGGACGATCGGGCTCTTCAGCGTCTCGGCGAGGCGCAGCAGGTCGCCATGCACCCCGGCGCAGCCGCGCCCGCAGAGCAGGGTGACGCGCGAGGAGCCGTTCAGCAGTTCGGCCAAGGCGTCGAGATCGGCCTCGGCCGGCCGCACAACGGGCTTGCGCGGGATCAGGCCGGCATTCGGTGCGATACCGCGCGCGGGTGCCTCGGCCATGGCCACGTCGCCTGGAATCACCACCACCGCGACGCCGCTCTGGCCGACGGCGGCGCGGATCGCCGCCTCGATCACCTGCGGCAGCTGTGAGGCGTCAGAGACGAGCTCGCAGTAATGGCTGCACTCGCGAAAAAGATTTTCTGGGTGCGTTTCCTGGAAGTAGCCCGAGCCGATCTCGGCCGACGGGATATGTGCCGCGATGGCCAGCACCGGCACGCGGGTGCGATGGCAATCGAACAAGCCGTTGATCAGGTGGAGGTTGCCCGGCCCGCAGGAGCCCGCGCAGACCGCGAGCTTGCCGGTGATCTGGGCCTCGGCCCCGGCCGCGAAGGCCGCGACCTCCTCGTGCCGGACATGGACCCAGTCGATGCTCTCGCGCGTCCGGATCGACTCCGTGATCGCGTTCAGGCTGTCGCCGACGACGCCATAGACCCGCTCGATGCCGGCCTGGACGAGGGTTTCGACGAAGAGATCGGCAACGTTCGTGATGGCCATCGGTCCGGCTCCTGCTGCGTGGAGCCTGAACCGTTGAAGCGGCGCCGTGTTCCGCGCTGCAGCAACGCGATCGGCGCGAGCCTCAATCCGGGATGTCGGATTGCCGGCGCGTGACCACCGCGAAGAGATCGCCGAGCGCGGCAAGGCTCGCCGCCTGCAGCGCCTCGGCCTTCACCACGGAGCCATCGGCCGCAGGCAGATCGCGCGTCGCGGTGGCAGCCGCCACCACGGTCGGCGAGAAGCCGAGATTGAAGGCGCCTCGCGCCGTCGAGTTCACGCACATATGCGTCATGAAGCCGGCGACGATCAGGTTCTTGGCACCCGCCTTCTCCAGCCGCGACTGGAGGTCGGTGCCGACGAAGGAACTCGGATAGCCCTTGGTGATCACCGGCTCGTCGCCCTTCGGCGCGACCTCGTCGCTGATCTGGCCGATCCGCGCCTCGACGTCGTAGGGCGAGCCGGCCCCTGCATTGTGTCGGATATGGAAAATCGGGATGCCGGCCTTGCGGGCGCGCTCCAGCAGCGCCTTGGCCTCGGCAATCGCCGGCTCCACCCCCGAGAGCTGCATCAGCCCCTCGCGATAGGTGTTCTGCAAGTCGATCATCAGCAGCGCGGACTGGCTCAGCGGAGCCGGGCTCGGGCTGAGGCCGGAGACATCGCGCAGCGTCTTGAGATCCGACATGGGCCTCGCTCCCTCTCGATTGTCTGCAATGACTTGGGGCAATGGCGACCCCGGTAGGGCTCGAACCTACGACCTGCCGCTTAGAAGGCGGCTGCTCTATCCAGCTGAGCTACGGAGTCTATCGCCCGAAACGTCGTATCAGGCCCCTCGGCACCTGTCATCAACAGACTCTGGCAACAAGCATTTCCGCTCTGTAGGGAGCTGAAAATCGCCCCTCGCCAGCCGGTTCAGGCGGCGCTGGCGAGGTCGCGGTCCCCGCCTTTCACAGGCCGGGTAGTTCGCGCCGGTATGCTACAGGTGTGCTACGCGGTAGAGCAGACGCCTCACGCGAGGCCCTCATGCCCAGGCAGGCTGCTCTAGTCCTTACCGCGACCGCCGTCGCCCGCATGATCCGCGAGGCGGCCGCCCCGGCGCGCGACGTCGCCGACGGGCAGTGCCCGGGGCTGACGCTGAGGCTCACGCCGACGGCGGCCACCTGGTCCGTGCGGTTCCGGCATGACGGCAAGCCTCTCCGGATCAAGCTCGGCGACGCCGGCGCCTGGTCTCTGGCGCAGGCCCGCTCCGTCGCCGTCGATGTCCGGCGTCATGTCGAGGCCGGGCACGGCGAGCCTGATCCCGCCTGGATCGAGCTTAAGCGGGCTGCAATGGCCGCCCGGGGCGAGGAGGCCGCGGCCGTGCCGGCGTACATGCCGCGCGAGCGAGCCCCCGAGACATGGACCTATGGCGAGGCCCGGGCCGCCTGGCGCGAGTGGATGCAGCGAGAGGCCGCCGCCGGCGGCCTGCGCGACGCGACCGTGCGCAACTATTCCGGGGTCGTTGGCGGCCCGGCCATGCGCGCCCTCGATGCCCGCTACATCTCGCGCATCGAAGCGCCGGACGTGGCTGCCGTCGTCGAGATCCTCGTTGCGGAGGGGAAGCGAAGCACGGCCAAGGACGTTGTTCGGGTCACGCGGAGATTCTGGGACTGGCTGGCCGAACCCGCGCAAGTCCGCCGGTCCGGTGCGAAGCCGGGCGTGATGGCTGGGCTGAAGGCCCCAAAATTGGGGAGCACCAAGTTGCGCCGGCATTTCCCCCTCGTCCCGGAGATCGCCCACATGCTCGCCGTCGCCCAGCATGGCGTCTTGAGCGACTCGGTCGGCATGGCCATCGAGCTGCTCAGCTACACGGCCCAGCGCCGGCTCAGCGTGGTCAAGGCGAGGGTCGACGAGTTCGAGCCATGGCCTGCCCGACCGGACTGGGGGCTCTGGTGGCAGGGGCATCGCAAGATCGCGAGGGGCTCACCGACAGCGGAGGAACCGCGGCGCGGCGCCCATGCGCTGCCGCTGCCGCCGCATGTCTGGTGGCGGGTTCAGGCCTATCTGCGCCGCACGACAGCGGACGCGGTGGAGCGCGGCGGCGAGCGGTCTGAGTGGATGTTCCCGGCGGGGCGGCCGCGTCGGTTCGGGGATCCTGTCTCGCATCTGGCCGAGGACACCCTCACGCACGCCGTCGCCGCGATGCCTGGCCGGCGCGCCTCGCCTCACGACGTCCGGCGTGCGTTCGCCACCGTGCTGCAGCGGGATCATAATGTCTCGGCCGCGACGGTCGGGATGGTCCTCGATCACGCCAACAGCGACCTTCTCCAAGTCGTCGACGGCAACGGGATGACCCGCCGCTACACAGGCGATCAGATGCTTGAGCTCAAGGCCCCTGCCCTCTCGGCATGGACGGAAGCCCTGGTCGCGGCGCGCCGGGACGTCGAGCTGCCAGACAGCCTCACCCTCAAGGCCGCCCTCGTCGCCGAGAATCTGCGTCAACGCGGTATCCGCGATCCCGCGGCCGAGGCTGAGCGCCGGAGGAAGGCCTCCGCGAAGGCGTGGGCGGAGGGGCGCACGACGCGCCAGCGCCGCCGCGCGCAGGCCTCCGAAACCGGTGCGAGCAAAGAGTAGCGAAAGCCGGTTCGCTTCTTTCGACATGCCTGCGTCCCGGCCAGGGAGTTAGTAACCTGGCTCTGCTACCGTGAGGATTCCTGCGAGGCCCTGATGACCCGAAAACCCGCGCCCCCTCCGTCCCGTCCTATTCCTTAGGAGGCGTGACCGCGTGCGCCGGCCTCCTCAAATCTGAGGAGGCCCGCATGGCCGTTTTCTTCACCGCCGACACTCACTTCGGGCACGAGGGGATCCTGGCGCCCCGCATGGCCCGGCCCCGGCCGTTCGCCGGCATCGAGGCCCACGACGAGGCCATCGTCGCCCGCTGGAACGACGTCGTCCGGCCGGAGGACGAGGTCTGGCATCTCGGCGACTTCGCGTTTTCCTGCAGCTTCGAGCACGCCAGCGCGACGTTCGCCCGCCTCAACGGGACGAAGCACCTGGTCGTGGGCAATCACGAGAAGCTGGGCAGGCGCTTGCCTTGGGCGAGCCAGCACGAGGGGATCCATCAGATCGCCGTCGACGGACACCGTCTCGTCCTGTGCCACTACGCCATGCGCGCGTGGCCAGGAATCTGGCGGGGTGCGCTGCACCTCTACGGGCACACGCATGGGAGCCTGTCTGGCACCCGGAGATCCTGCGACGTTGGCGTCGACGTCTGGGATTACCGGCCGGTGACCCTGCCGGAGATCCTCGACGCGATGGCGCTGAGCGACACGTGGCCCGAGGAGCTCCAGGGGAGTGAGCAGGCTACCGGCTAGACGGCCGGGGGGCCGCGCAGGGCAGCCATCTCGGGGGCATCCAGATCGTCGAAGAGCATCGGTTGCCGGCGGCTCGCGAGGCTCCCACGGGGACGCGGATCGTCGGCGCGCAAGACGGCGTCGACGGCCTCCTGCAGGCTCGGATAGACGTACAGGCGGCTGTCGTGCCCCGGCGGCGACACGAGCATCCACGGCCGCGCCGGGCTGAGCGTGTGCGGCCCGATATCCGACATCGACGCGCCCCACGGAAAATAGGCCACGCACCACGGACGGTCGGATCCAGGCAGCACGACTTGCCAGCCGTCGCACTCGTCAGCAGCGACGGCGTCGAGGAGCGAGATGCGGTCTTCGTAGAGGGGATGGTTGATCCAGTTGTCGTGACGGCGCGGATCGCCGAACACAGGCACGCGGATCTTCTCACCGTGCACGAGCACAGACTTTGCCTTCGGATTTCCCGTCGACGGCATACGCATCACAAACTCCCCGTTTCACAGGCGGACCTATCAAGGTCTCCTGAATCGAAAGCTAAACAAGATCAAACACTTGTGATTCACGGTGCAAAGATCCTGAAATTTTTGTGTCGGTTTTTGTGTGTTTCACGGCAGCTTGGGCGGCACAGCGATCTGGGCCATCCGCCTACAGTCCGCTCCCACTCTGCCCTGCGCTCGGCGACGCGCTGGAGAGCGGCATCGAGGTAGGCCTTGGACGACGAGTACCGGATGGGCTCCGGCCGCCGGGCCGCGCCCGGGTTACGAAGCTCGGCACGAGGATCGCCGCGACGACGGGCCTGCCCGATGATGCTCGCGACCACGTGGGGCGCCACGCCGACGATCTCCGCGATCTCAGAGCCGACGCGCTTCTCTGCCCAAAAGTTCAAGACCTTTTCCGGCACGTCCGGAGCGTAGGATGCGGGCCTAGCCATTGCGCGCCTCCACGCTCGGCTCGTGCCGGATTTCGCCGGCGACGACGACGCTGCCCGGCGGGAGGGGGGCGGCCTTCTCGGCGCAAGCGGTGCACAGACGATGGGCTGCCCAGCCGCATCCGCCCTCGCACGCATCCTGATCGGAGCATCCGCATTCGAGGCAGACCGGATGAACGATCACCGGGATACGCCACGCTCCGGCTACGTCTTCGACCGACTCGATTGGGACCTGGTTTCGGAAGCTCTCCTGCAAGCTTTCCTCTGCTAGCCGCCCCGCTTCGGTGGCAGCGCGAGCGACGGGCTCCTCGTACTGGTCCGGGTTCGAGTAGACCGCATCCTGGATGGCGGCGGCAGCCAGCCACTCCATCAGTATCATTCCGAAATCCATCTTCTGACGAGCAGGGAGAGCGGTCCAGGCCGCCCTCCCGTCGAATACTTCCTTGCTGATGGCCATCAGGCATCCCTCGCGGTTCCGGGGATGTGGCGGAGGCCCGTAGCGGCCTCGACGGCGGCCCATCCGATGACGCCCGCGATCTGATCGAGGATAGCCGCCGCCTCCTGCAAGCAGGTGGACACCGCTTTCTCCTCCCGGTCCGCCTTCAGCTTAGCGGCTTTGTCGAGGGTCCTGCGGATCTTCATCTTGATCCGCCGGCGGGGACCGGCGAGGTCTTGCAGCTTAGGCAGGCCTTTCTTCTTCCCGAACGTGAGCAGGTCACGCTCGTAATCGATCATCCAGTCGACGAGAGCGATGAGATCGAAGACCGCGCTTTCTCGCGTCATCGAGATCGTAGGCGCGCCGCACCGGATCCAGCGCACGATTTCTTGGCCACTAGTCTGAGATGCGAAGCAGACGGCGCCAAGGGAGCTAGGGATGGGGTCCCTGCTCTCCCAGACAGGCTTCACGAGATCCCGCCTGTGCAGTTCTTCTTCGTCGAAATCTGTAGCAGGGCCTTCGGTCTCGGGAGCGTGATCCTCGGCATGCGTCGAGCGATACTCGGCAGCCGCCTCTTCGCCGGCAGAGATCCTCGCAGTCGCATGACGTGCGTCGTACAGCTCCCAGATGTCACCTTCCTCGCCGTAGCGGCCGTGGCTGCCGAGCGCCTTCGCGATAACCGCCGCCGAAGTCTCGCCGCTGCGGATCCTGTCGAGGGCGTCGTGATACGGGCTGTACGGCCCGTCGATTTCGCCCTCGTCCATGAAATGGACCGCCCGCCTGTACGCGCGGAACTCGGCCCCGGTGAGATCGGCCCAAGCCCTCTGCCCGACAGCTTGGATGATGCGCTGGCTCGTCGGATCGAGCGGTCCAGTCTCGGTCTTCGTGTTCATGATGAGGCTCCTGAGATGAGGGGGGCGGCCGTGGCCTGGCCGCGAGCTGGAGGATCTGGGGGACCGCGCCCTGCGCGGCGGGGTTCAGAACGGGATCTCGGCATCGCCCGGATCGAGCGGCGGCGGGGGCGTGCTCAAGCGATGCAGCGGCCTCGGCGGCGGACACGTCGGCGGGCGCGGCCGCTTAGCCGGTGCCGCCGGAGTGGCAGGCTTGGCAGCCGGCAAGGGACGTATGGGCGACGGACGGGGAGCGGGCTTCGGGATGGCAGTCTGGACGGCGGCCACCTTCGCCGCGGCTCCGGGCGGCCCGTAGTTCGCGATGTCGATGCCGGAGATCATGAGCCGGATCGCGGCCCGGGTCGCCATGTGCAGATTGCGCGTCGCGCCGTCCGCTTCGATGTGGGCACCGATCTCGTAGGCCGCCCTGCGAACCTCGGCGAAGCGAGCCGCGAGCGCGGGGCCGTCGAGGTTTTCGAGGCCGGCGAGCAGGGGGTGGGGCTTGCGATCAGTCATCAGGCGGTCTCACGGAAAAGATCGAGCTGGCGACCCCAGCGGGCGGGGCGGAGGTTTCGGAGGCGCAGGCCCTCGCGCGCGGCACGCTGATGGACGGCGGCCCGGCTCACCCCCAGGCGCTCACGTACGTCTCGGACGGTCTCCCTGCCGGCGACGACGCTCATGATGTCATCGAGCGTGACGATGGCCCGGCTCGGGAGCGTCAGGCCAAGGCCGCGCACGTGCTTGCTAACTGTCTGCTGGCAGAGATCCTCGCGCCGGGCGATCTCGGACAGCGAGAGGCCGTCGGCTAGGTAGCGCTCGCAGCGTGCCCGGGGGATCTTGCAGATCACGCCCCTCACGACTGCGCCTCCAGAGACACGAATCGCTCGACCCGCTGAACGCCGAGCGCGAGCAGGATCCTGTCGCCGGGGACGCGGCGCCCCTTGAGCACGTCGCCGAGGTACGTCGGGCTCACGCCAGCGGCGCGCGCCCAGTCTTGCTGACTGCCACGGTCGGCGATCTGCCTCCGCAGCCTCGCAATCACCTCTTCCCTCGTCAGCTCCACGGCCGCCTTGCTCCCCGCGAATTCGCGAATTCGGAGATTCTGGTCCTGGCCCGATCGAATTTCCAGAGCAAAAATCGCCTGGATGCAAACAATGTTTTTGAACTACTTTCAAAAGTCATAGCATTAACCAGACTAGCGACACCCCCTTCCACCTTACCCCAACAGAGCACTACGATTTCAACAACGTTTTCACCAACAGCTTGTTGTTGAAATAGGGGGTGAAATACGCGCGTTTGGTGATCAGGCCGCAATCCATATACTCGTACGCGTAACCGCGAATTTGAGGAGAGCAGTATGCCCCACGGTGACGACCAGCACAGGCAGGATGAGATCGAGAGGGAGCCGGGTTACCAGGGGCCGCCGCACCTGGCTGACCTCCAGTGGGGGCCGGGCAAGGTGGTGAATACGAGCCGGGGCGAGAGGAAGCTCGCCAAGGCGAGGCCGACGGCGGAGTTCGAGAGGATCTGGGATCAGACCTTCCGCGAGCTCGGAGAGTTCGGCTTCCAGAACGGCTACGAAGGGGTCCTGTTCTGGGAGCGCCCTGACCTCGACCACACCGCCCTGGCGGAGCTGATCGATTCGCTGCCCGACCTGATCGCGAAGAAAGAGGCCGAAGCGGCGCGCGTCGAGCAGGAGCACCTGGAACGCCAGGAGCGTGAGGCGGCCGCCGAACGCGAACGCCACCGCGAGTTCATCGAGGAGGCTCGCGAGACAGCGCGCATCAGCCTCCGGGATAAGCGGTGGTCATGGGCCAAGGCGGCGCTCATCGACGAGGCGAACAAGCTCATCGACGATCCGGCCCTCGACTACGCCGGCGCGAAGCGACTCAAAGCGCTCGCCGGTCAGGCCAGCAAGAACGTCGTCCGCTCTGAGCAGCGCATCGCCGTCGCGCACGAGCCCGAACTCGCCCGTGCCGCCAACCCCGTGGTAGTCGCCGCCGCGAAGGATGCCATCGCCTCGATCACGTGGTTCGATCAGGACTGGGCAAGCCTGCAAAATGACATCGGGTGGAGCAAGGCGACGACTTGCGACGGCCACGTGCTCGACGGGCTGACGGTGTGGACTGTCGAGCAGGCGAGCCACGCGCTGCGGCTCCTCCGCATCCACCATGGCCAAGTCCCCGACCGCCTGCCCCTGACGCTCGCCTCGGGCAGGCAGGCCACGTTGTCCCTTTCGCCGGCGGCCTGAAAATCGCGGGCGGCCATCGAGCCAGAAAGGACACCTCCCATGCGCATGTTCGCCGCCGCCCTCGCCACCGCCCTCCGCGCGGTCATCCTGATCCCCGCCCTCGTCTGGGAGGGCGGCCGCTGGATCCTCCGGTCTGTCGCCCGCCCGGATCCCGTCCTCCCCGCCACCGGCGCCGCGGCCGACTATCTCGACGCCGCGGCCGCGGCCCCCTCGAACGAGGCTCACGTCGCCGGCACCCGGGCGATCCATCCGGTTGGCATGACCATGGTTCTGCACGCCCGGCACATCGCTTTCGGCGAACCCGCCGTCGACTTGTCGGTCCTGCCGGACAACGTCCTCGTCTGGCTCGAATCCCTCTCGGAGGCCGAGGTCGCCCGTCTCGCCGTCACCATGCCCCACCGCGCGGAGGCCCTGGCTCGGGGCGAGGACGTCGAGGATCTCCCCTCGCTGCACCGGGACATGTCCGCCCGCGCTGCGGATGTGTCCGAGCCGGAGCAGGACGAGGCGGACGAGATCTACTCGTGGCCGCACACTGACGAGAAGGCGGATCAAGCCATGCGGGACTTGTTCAAGCACGTCGAGCGCCAGCACCGCCGTCGTCGGGCGGCCTAAGCTCAACTTAGACCGATCACGACAAAGCCCGCCGGGATGACCGGCGGGCTTCTTTTTGTGCCCAGCTACCTGTTGACACTTACCCTGTGCGCCCCCGCGAGGGCGCAGGTCGTCCCCTGTGCGTCCTCTTCAGGCCGCGCTGCGCCGCTGCAGGCCGACGAGGCGGCCCTCGGCCCGGCATGCACGGACGCGCTGCGCCTGAGCCTCAGCATGGAGGGCGGCGATCTGCTGCAGCAACTCGCGCTCGCGAGCCTGCGCGCGGAGTAGGCGCTGCCCCAGGGCGTGAACAGCGTTTTCCGCCGCGGCGTCGGCCCGTGCCCACGCCTGCTGCTCGCGGCGCGCCCGAACGCCGGCATCGACCGCGAGGAGGGCGCCCATGAGGCTGCCGCCAACCTCACCGGCGACGTGATGTCCATGACCTGCCATGCCTGCCTCCTGCATCTCTCCCAGCTATAGATTCAGAGAGCGGGCGCCGGTGCAATAACAGCCTCTACGTAGGGTCAACGATCCCCTGGGCTCTGTGGATAGATGAGCCAAAACGACGACGCGTCTCCCACAGTGAAGCGTTCCTCTTTGTAGGAGTAACGGAGGGAATAGATCAGGGCCCGGAATTCCTGCCTTGGACGCGGCTCGCCGGTTGCACGGGGCCGGGGCACCCTGTCGGCATGCCCTTCGAGATAACCGTCAAGACCGAGCCGGTCGGCCGGGACGAGCTGCAACCCGAGCACATCGGCAGCGCGCTCGTCGACAGCATCAACGACCTGGCAGAGCGCGCCCGGCTGCACGTCGTCGAGGCGATGCCCGCCCACATCGACAAGCCGACCCCTTACACACTGCGGGGCATCGGTGTGCGCCGGGCCAAAGGC
This sequence comes from Methylobacterium sp. C25, assembly GCF_021352225.1. Lineage (GTDB taxonomy): Bacteria > Pseudomonadota > Alphaproteobacteria > Rhizobiales > Beijerinckiaceae > Methylobacterium. The sequence goes on from NZ_JAAUVI010000002.1 coordinate 728,063, forward strand.
CACCGCCGACATACAGGGCTCGCCGAGGCGGATGTCCTCTCGCATCAGGCGAGGTATCTCCGGCTCCAGATCCTCGGCGGCGTGCAAGTGGCATGAGACTACGCCACTACGAGCTAGGTCCAATCGTGGCCGAAAGCAGCTGGTCCGCTCCGGAGGAGATCCGCTGAAAAAGCGGACGGGCTTTTACCGACCCAACCTAGTCGTTCATGCAGTTCTGTGCGGTTCCCCAAAGCGAACGCAGTTTCTGCCGCCGTTCTGCCTGGTTCGCGCCCGACCCTGTCGTTCCGTATCCCTAAAGCAGTGCCCGAAAGCAGCCGTTCGTTGGTGAGAACGTCGGGCTCAACGACATCCGGCCCCGCCGCAGTTCTTAGATCCGGATGCGGCGGACGAATCACATAGCTCCGGCCGACCGCCGCAGCAGTCCTTCATTAGGAAGTCGACAACGCCGGTCAGGGCCTCGGGGACAGCTGTGTAGATGATCGATGTCGCTTGCCGATGTGCGCGAACGAGCCCCACCTCCTCCAAGCAGTGGAGGTGAAACGTGAGCGTCGAGCCGCTGCAAGCCAACGTGCTTCGAATGCGCCCAGCAGGCATCCCATCGGGCGCCTGGACGAGGAGCAGCCGAAGGATCTCCAGGCGCAGCTCGTGAGCCAGCGCTGAAAACACCTCAACGGCAACGGGAGCATTCAGCATAAGACACCGGGATTATTTAGCACGGGTTCATATTTTCACTGGTATCGAAATTAGACGTGTTCTAAACAGCTTGGCCGTATGGCCGGAGACTCCCTTAGAATGTCTGATGGCGTACTTAAATTGACGCAAGGCTCGTCGCCCTTTTGTAAGGATGTCCGGTACTCCGCGGCCATCCAGGAATATCTAAAAGTTCCGTTGCAGGATTACTTCGAGCTTGCTGAGAGAGAGCCCGTTCCGGCGACGCTTGCCGCCCTCTTGGCTCGGTTTGAGAAGTCTCTGGCGACTGGAAGCGATGCAGTCACTACGATCTTTCGCGAAGATCTTATTAAGGCGCTGCCGGCATTGCGAACTTTCGCGGTCTCGCTGACGGGAAATATTCATCGCGCGGACGATTTGGTCCAGGAGACCTTTCTAAAGGCATGGGCAAACCATCATCGCTTCATGCCGGGAACCAACTTCACGGCGTGGCTATTCACGATCCTGCGCAACCACTTTTACAGCGACATCCGCAAGAAGCGGCGAGAGGTCGAGGATTCCGATGGGATCCATGCAGAGCATCTGACCGCCTTGGCAGACCAGGAAGATGTATCGACGCTCCAAGCTGTCTGGAAGAGGATCGAGAAGCTGCCGCTGACCCAGCGTCAAGCCTTGCTCATGGTAGGAGCCGAAGGTTGCACCTACGAAGAGGCAGCGAGCAAGCTCGGCTGCCAAGTCGGCACCGTAAAAAGCAGGGTTAGTCGCGCTCGATCTTCACTCGTCGAGGCGTTAGGGGCGGTCGTCCCAGGACAAAGCCATGCGGATCTCTGAGCGCGAAAGCCAGATCAAAAGGGTCGAAGACCTTTGTCGAGAGGCTCGCCAGCGCCTCGACTACAGAGGAAGCTTCCGGCTTCGCGTGTTGCTCGACATGATCTTGATCGAGGTTGAGAGGGATGCTGCCAGATGGAACCCTCCTTCCATAAGCGGTTATCCCAATCGCGATGACACGCTTACGTAACGAATTACTAGCGCCGAACAACCTTGCTGACCGGCTTAGTGTTAAGCTAATTCCAAAGACGGATGAAAAACGCGTTTGCTTTGAAATATATTTGGAGGCCTTCGCCCGGGCAACGGAGAATGCTCCGCCGCTTAGCAGACGAGGGCCCATTGAAGCGCATCGAGCCCTGGGAGATGGTTACAGTTCGGTCGCTTCATTCCAAGGGGCTTTTGCGATCTCGCAGGGCTAGCGATCCGCCGGGCATCTGGTTCCTCACATCAAAGGCACAGCAGTTGCTGGATACATCGACTTGGCCTCGAACCAAGTGAAGGGTGGATTTTGTGAGCCGACGACTTCCGTTGAATGCCGTATTAAGTATTCGGGCTATTCAATGCGACCGTTCGATAAAATTTCGGTTTTATACTGTGATGAAGAGCCAATGATTTAATTATGGAATAAATCTGGCACAATTTTGTGCATATAACCCAATATAAACAATTATATTTCTATCGCATCAAGCAGCCCGGTGTCCATCTTGGGCTAGGAATGTTGCTGCAAACATTTCAGCCGAGGTGGGCCTTCCGATAAAGTATCCTTGACCTTCGTCACAGCCGAGGTCACGTAGAAAGTTATACACCGCCTCGGTCTCAATGCCTTCCGCTATGACCGACAAACCAAGTGCGTGACCTAGATCGATCGTCGCTTTCACGATCGCAGCGTCGTCGGAATCCGGCAAAAGATTTCTGACGAACAGTTGATCGATTTTGATTGTGTCCAAGGAAAATTTCTTCAAATACGTCAAGCTGCCGTAGCCAGTACCAAAATCATCAAACGCAATCTTGATTGATCTAGATCGTAAATCTGACAATACAAAATTGACGTTTTGTGCGTCGTCAAGAATAATGTCTTCAGTGACTTCGAGCTCGATCAAATCCGGCGGCGCATTGTGTCTTTCTAAAAGTCTGCTGACCTCGGCGACGAGGTCGCCAGTAGCAAATTGACACTGCGCGAGATTGATGCCGATACGGATGCAGTGGCCCGCGCGAGACCAGACGGCCGTCTGTCGGACAGCCGTATCCATCACCCAGGCGGAGACGCCTTCTGCAAGGGAGGTGGAGTTGACGACTGGTATGAACTCGCCGGGCGAGACGTAGCCGCGTTCGGGGTGACGCCAGCGGATAAGGGCCTCAGCTCCGATGACGCGGCCCGACCGCAGATCGATCTGGGGTTGATAGAACAGCTCGAACTCGCTGCGCTTTAGCGCTTGCCGGAGCTCGATTTCGAGCGCCTCCCGTTCCTCGATCGCCCGGCGCATGGGCGACGTGAACTGCATGGGCTCGGACTTCGATGCCAATCGGGCCGCTGTGAGCGCGAATTGCGCGTTTCCGAGCCACTCGTCCCGATCCTTCGCGGTCTTCGCGACGGCGACCCCGACGCTCACCGAGACACGATAGCGGCTCTCGTCGATCGCGACGGCGGTCAGCTGAAAGTCAGCGATGATCTCGGCACCGATAGGCTCATCACACTCCTGGGATACGATGATCGCGAACTCGCCGTCAGACAGCCGCGCGAGGAACGCGGACGGTTGAACGAGTGCGGTCAATCGGCAGGTGATGGCGCTGATAAGTGCATCTGCGAAGGACGCTCCGCGGAGATGATTGATCTGGCCGAACCGGTTCACGCCGACCAGTAACAGCGCCTGCGGGTTTCCGATCTCCCGTTCGAGCTTGGCGAGCAGGCTGTTGCGGTTCGGCAGGCCCGTGAGCACATCGCATTCGGCCAGGAAGCGAATGCGTTCGCGCTGCTGCTTTCGAAGCGAGATGTCGCGAAGAATGGCGCCGTACTGGATACCTCCGGGCGTATCCCAAGCCGACAGCGAGCATTCCAGATCGAAGACCTCGCCATCTCGACGCCGACCCTTCAGCTCGACGACGTAGCCGTTCCCCGTTTGCAACTCTTTGAGGGGAATCGCGGTGAGGTCGAAGCGCTCTGCCCTGTCGGTCGTTTCGAGGAGCACGTCGAAGCGCTGCCCAACGCCGTCCTTCGCATCGTATTTGAAGATTGTGGATGCGGCCGGGTTCCAGAACGTGATCCGAGCGTTCCCGTCGACACAGACCATGCCGTCACTGAGGGACAGCGTGATCCTTTGGAAACGTCGTTCCGAGACGAGGCGGAGGATACCCCTCAGATCGATCTCGTCGAGCATCGCTGCGAACGCGTAGGCTACACAGGCAGACAGCATGAGCGAGGTATCAAGTACGACCGGCATCTTGGATTGAAGCGCGATCGCGCCTCCCTCAATGGCGATCGCGAGGACGGCGAGGACTGCAATACGAAGGCTGACGCGGGACCGCCTCCAGGCAACGGCCATCAACAGCATCACGCCGATGACGAGGGCGATCGAGACGGCATCCGAGGCCAGCACGAGCGTTCGGTCCTGCAGGACCGATTCCGCCGCCAGGGCTAGGACGAAGGATCCGGGAAGGATCACGCCGTTCGGGACGTTCAGCCGATCGCCGAGCTCAGCCGCCGTGCCCGCGACGATGACCTTCTTGCCCTTCAAGGCTTCCAACGTGGAAGGCACGCCCTGCAGAACGTCGACGAAGGAGACCCGCGGCAGCGTCGACGGCTTGATCCCAAAATCGATGCGGAAGGCCGGGCCGTGCTCCTCCTGGCGACCGGCCAGTAGAGTGCCCATAGAAGGCATGAACGTTCCGTCGATCCGGTCACCAAAGTCGTAGCTTCTTGCGACGCCGTCGCGATCGGGACGGACGTCGACGAGGGCTGGCCAGGATTGTTGCAAGAATGGCGGTATGGGCCGGTTCACATGGACGCTTGAGCCGCCTGCCTGAGCGTCCACGTATTGTCGGAAGGCTGCGAGGATGACGGACCCGCCGGCCTCTTGAAGCGCCTTCGCGAAGGCACCGTCGTCGTCGGAAGAGGACGGTGCGCTGAAATCGACGTCGAAGGCGATGTCGGCGACGCCAGCTTTGTCGAGCTGCCGCACGAGATCCGCATGCAATGTCCGACGCCAGGGCCAATGGCCTACCGCGTCGATTGATTTCGGATCGATTTCGATCAGGGCTACGGTGCCGGAGGCCGGACGCGTCGCTAGCCTGAAACGTGCATCGACGATGGCTTCACGCAGCCAGATGTGAAGGCTTGAGACGACCACAAGCGAGACGACGGATGCGACGAGCAGATGCGCTCGGAGCTGTCGCTTTCCTAATCTCGGAAGGATGACATCGCGCAAGGCTCAGCTCCGTCGACCGCCGTTACCATTGCCGTTGTTGCCGTTGCCGTTGCCGCCGGCTCCGTTTCCGTTCCCGTTGCTGCCGGCGCCGCTACCACCGCCGTTGCCGTTTCCATTGCCGTTGTTGCCGTTGCCGTTGCCGCCGGCT
>NZ_JAAUVI010000020.1 GCF_021352225.1 Methylobacterium sp. C25
CCCCTCACAGCACCCTCGAGCGCCACGTCCGGCGGCAACGGTGTCTACGCCTACGGAGCTGCCAGCCAGTTCCCGACAAGCACCTACCAAGCTGCAAACTACTACGTCGACGTGGTGTTCAACGCTTCAACCGGCGCCTAAGGTGGCTGTAACTTTTAGACTATTAGGCACTCTAGTTCATTTTTGCCGACACTATTTTTCGACTAGCTAAATTTGGACGCCCGGCTCGGCGCAAGACATGTAAACACGTCGGTTAGCAAGCGGTCGTCGTCCATTTCACGGAGTTTCAGCTGGCCCTTGGACGCGTGTTGCCGCTCATCGGTCCTCAGGGGCGACGGGCGAGGTCCGCCAGCAGGCTCGAAGCCACGACAGCCTTGGAGACCGTGAGCCCCGAGGAGGAGATGGAGCCGATCGCGGACCGGATCCGCGTGAGCGCGGGACCGCGAGCAGCAATCCACGCTTCGAGAACCTCGGGGCCCGAGCCGATATCGCCGACTACTTCCGCGGTGAGGTTGCGATGCGCCGTGGAGATGCCGGCAACGGCACGTTCGAGCGCGACGCGGTCGAAGGTATCGGCGACGGGCACCTGGCGCGCCTCCGCGACGAGTTCGTCGAGGCGGAAGGCGTGCTCGATCGCGAAGTGCATCGCGGCGATCTCGGGCACCGAGTGACCATCGGTCTCCGCGACCCGAACGATGTCGGGAGCCGAATTCAGCGCCTTAAGCGAGGCGAGCCGTCGCGCCGGCTCCTCGGCCATTCCCCGTCCGACAAGATCCGCCCGTCGTGCCTCGATCTCTTCGGCTGCGCGCGCATCGGCTACGCGCGGCAACGCCTCCTGCACCGCGCTCACCCCCTCGCGATAGCGCGCAACGATTGGCGAGAGACCGCCCGAGAGATCGAGATTTCGAATGAACCAGGTGATCCGGTTGGCGAGCAGATCCTGTACCTCTGCGTAGAGGCCGAGCTGGTCCTGACCGGAGATCGAGCCGGCGAGACCGTCGATGGCCAGATTGAGCTCCATCAGGCCGAAGGCGTCGCGGGTGATGGCGTATGCCTTCGCGATAGTGGCCGCGTCGGCACCGGTCTCGTCGACCAGCCGCGTGACGAGGGCAGGGCCGCCGCGGTTGACGATGATGTTGGCGAGCGCCGTCGCGATGATCTCGCGACGAAGGCGATGACCCTTCACGGCATCCGGGAACTGCGCCTTAAGTGCAGTGGGGAAGTAGCGCTGCAGCTCGCGGTCGAAATACGGGTCGTCGGGCACCGCGCTGTCGAGGATCGCATCGTGCAGGGCGAGCTTGGCATAGGCGAGCAGCACCGCGTATTCTGGCCGGGTCAGACCCTCGCCACGGCGCAGGCGTTCGTTGAGCGTGCCGTCGTCGGGGAGGAACTCGACGCCACGATCGAGGCGCCCCTCCGCCTCCAAGGCCTGCATCACCCGCATCGAGAAGCCGGTCTCGCCCGCACCGCGCCGCAGGGCGAGGGAGAGGGCGAGGGTCTGGAGCTGGTTGTTGCGCAGGACGAGACCCGCGACCTCGTCGGTCATGGTGACGAGGAGCGCGTTGCGCGCCTCTTGCGTTAGCCGCCCATCGCGCTCGGGCGCCATCAGCGCGATCTTGATGTTCACCTCGACGTCGGAGGTGTTCACGCCGGCCGAGTTGTCGATGGCATCGGTATTGAGCCGGACGCCGGCCCGCGACGCCTCGATGCGCCCGCGCTGGGTCAGTCCGAGATTGGCACCTTCGCCCACCGCCTTCGCGCGCAGCTGCGAGCCAGTGATGCGCACCGCGTCGTTGGCGCGGTCGCCCGCGTCCTCGTCGGTCTCAGTCTCAGCGCGGATATAGGTGCCGATGCCACCGAACCAGAGTAGATCGACCGGCGCCTTCAGGATCGCCTGCATCACCTCCGTCGGCGCCGCTTCGGCCTGGTCGAAGCCGAGCACTGCACGGATTTCGGGCGAGAGCGGAATGCTCTTGAGCGAGCGCGAGAAGACGCCGCCGCCGGGGGAGATCAGCGACCTGTCGTAGTCGGCCCAGGAGGAGCGGGGGAGGGCGAAGATGCGCCTGCGCTCGGCATGGCTCCTCGTCGAGTCTGGGTTCGGATCGAGGAAGATGTCGCGGTGGTCGAAGGCGGCGACGAGCTTGATGCTCTCCGAGAGCAGCATGCCGTTGCCGAAGACGTCGCCCGACATGTCGCCGACGCCGACGACGGAGACCGGGTCCTTCTGGACGTCGACGTCGATCTCCTGGAAGTGGCGCTTCACCGCCTCCCAGGCGCCGCGCGCCGTGATGCCCATGGCCTTGTGGTCGTAGCCCTGGCTGCCGCCCGAGGCGAAGGCGTCGCCGAGCCAGTGGCCACGCTCCAGCGAAAGACCGTTGGCGATATCGGAGAAGGTCGCCGTGCCCTTGTCGGCCGCCACGACGAGATAGGCGTCGTCGCCGTCATGCCGCACCGTGTCGGCCGGTGGCACGATGGCATCGTTGACGATGTTGTCGGTGAGTTCGAGCAGCGTTTGAATGAAGACCTTGTAGCTCTCGGTGCCCTCGCTGAGCCACGCGCCACGGTCTGAAGCCGGCGGAAGCTGTTTTGGGAAGAACCCGCCCTTGGCACCCACCGGGACGATCACTGCGTTCTTCACCTGCTGCGCCTTCACTAGGCCGAGGATCTCCGTGCGGAAATCCTCCGGACGGTCCGACCAGCGCAGGCCGCCGCGCGCCACGTAGCCGAAGCGCAGATGCACCCCCTCGACGCGCGGCGAGTAGACAAAGATCTCGAAGAGTGGCCGCGGCAGCGGCATGCCCGAGACCTTGGCACAGGCGAACTTGAACGAGATGGTCTCGCGCGAGGCCCGCTCGGCATCCGTCTGGAAGAAGTTCGTCCGAACCGCCGCCTCCACCAGATTGACGAAGCGGCGCAGAATGCGGTCGTCGTCGAGACTGGTGACGTCGCAGAGCGCCGTCTCGATGTTTTCGCGAACACCGGTCTGGCGCGCCTCGCGGTCGCCTTCGGCCGCCGGGTCGAAACGGGCGCGGAACAGGGCGACGATCTGGGTCGTCAGGGCCGGGTGCCGGCTCAGCGTGGCGGCGAGATAATCCTGGCCGTATCGAATGCGAAGCTGGCGCAGATAGCGGCCTAGCGCGCGCATCAGGGCGGCATCGCGCCAGTCGAGCCCGGCTTCGAGGACGAGACGATTGTAGCCGTCCGACTCGGCACGGCGCTCCGACAGAGCGAGCAGGGCCGCCTCCAGCGGCTTCTCGAGCCGGTCGAGGTCGATTGCCTCGCCACTCGCGCGCTCCAGCAGCATGTCGTGCAGCCAGACCCTGGTCTCTCCCTCCGGCAACAGCAGGCGGTAGGTGCGCTCGTCGATGACGCGGAACCCGAGATTCTCCAGCGCCGGGACACGATCGGACAGCGGCAGGGCCGCGCCCCGCGAAAACACCTTGAGCCGCACCTGCGATGCACGATCAGATTGGCGCCGGCCGAGATCGGCGGCGCGCGGATGAGCCTCCGACAGGCGTTCGAGGATCGCGACGTCGGAGATCGCGACCCGGGGATCGAAACTGTCCCGGTAGCTCGCCGAAAAGGCCTCCGCGTAGCGCGCGGCGAGCGCGCGGGCCGTCGGGTCCGGCAGGGCCTCGGACAGCGCCTCGCGCAGGCCGTCGCCCCAGGTCTGGACGATCGCGGCAACGCCGGCCTCTAGTGCGGCCGCTTCCGGCTCCGCGGTGCTCTTCTCGTCGAACCCCACGATGTAGTGGATCCGGGCCAGCGACCCCTCCGGGAAGCCTGGATAGGAGGTCGAAAGGCGCCCGCCCAACTCGCCCGCGAGATAGGCTCCGATGCGGGCACGAACGCCAGCGTCGTAGCGATCCTTCGGCACGTACACGAGTAGCGACGCGAAGCGGCCAAAACGATCCGGCCGCAGCAGCACGCGAACGCGCGGCCTGTCGGACAGGTTCAGAATCGCCAGGGCGAAGCGCTGCAGCCGCTCCACGTCGATCTGGAAGAGATCGTCGCGCGGATAGGTCTCCAGCACGTCGATCAGGGTGCGTCCGGCATGGCTCGTCGGGTCAAAGCCGGCACGCGCGGCGACCTCGGCCACCTTTCGGCGCAGATACGGGATGACGCGGGCGGGGCTGTTATAGGCGCTCGCCGCGAACAGGCCGACGATGCGCAGCTCACCCGCCGGCGCGCCGCCCTCCGCGAAGAGCTTCACCGCGATATAGTCGAGATGCACCGCGCGATGCACCCGGGAACGCCGGCTCGCCTTGGTGACGATGAGGGCTTGCGGCTCGTCGAGGAAGGCGGCGATCTCCGGGGTGACGTCGACATAGCTGCGGCCGAGGCGGAGCACCTCGACCGACGGATCGCGCAGCAGGCCCAGCGCCAGGCCTTCGAATTCTGGAGCACGCTGCCCGTCGATGACGTGGGAGCGCATGCCCATCGGCGTGAAATGCCCGTCGCGCAGCCAGGCCAGGAAGGCAGCGGCCTCGCGCGTCTCGCTCTCGGGCAGGTGCGGGATCGCCTCGCGATACCCCTCGGCATCGAGAAGCGTATCGAGCAAGCCGAGCATCGCACCCTGGTCGTCGGTGACCACCGCGACGTCTGCGTAGACGCGTGCCAGCCCTTCCGCGAGCCGGGCCCGGGCCTCGGCATCGTCGATCCTGTCCAGATGGATATGGATGAAGCTCTCGCGCGCCCCGCCGCCACGGGCTTCCGCCGTAGTCTCGCCGACGACCCTCTGGAGGGCGCCGCTCGCATCGCGCTCGACGCCGAGGATCGGGTGCGCGACCAGAAGCGGCATCAACCCTTGGCCGCTGAGCTCGGCCAGGGTCGAATCGAGCAGGAAGGCGCGGTTGCCGTTGACGACCTCGACCACCGTGAGATCGCGCGCCCGGCCATCGCGCTCGACGGTGACGTCAACGAACCGCGCATCGGCGGGCAAGCCCGGCTGCCGGCTCGCGGAGAGGTGGGCATGCGCCGCCACCGCGAGCGATCCGAGTGCCTCGACCGAGTAGCGCGCCAGATCCTCTGGCGGCACGCGCCCGAACAGGTCCCGCACAAAGTCCCCCGGCCCCTGGCTCGATCCGACCAGCGCCGCGGCGCTGTCGATCAGCCCATCGCGGGCCGCCTGATGTTCGGGAGAGTTGAGTGTCGTTGCCGCGTCCAGGGTCATGTCGCAGATCCTCGCCGACTCGCGTACGACCTTCGACGCTTACCGCGACCCGATCAACCACCAGCAAGACCTGCCTGAAGGGAGATCTTCAGAGTGCGAGATCCTTGAACGGCCCGTCTCAGACGTTGCACGTGACCACCGCTTCGGCTACTCACGCCCTACGGTCTGCACCCGTAGCTCAGCTGGATAGAGCGTTGCCCTCCGAAGGCAAAGGTCACACGTTCGAATCGTGTCGGGTGCGCCAGATTACCTTGTTGTTTTCAAAGGTAACTTCGGCACCGCCGGTCTAGCTTCCAGTCCCTCACAGACCCGTCTGTCACGCCGCTGTCACAGCAAACAGGCGCGACCCATGGCTACCATTCGTAAGCGTGGAATCTCTTGGCAGGTCCAAGTCCGACGTGAAGGCTACCCGTCCTTATCGAAATCATTCCGAACGAAATCCGAGGCATCTGCCTGGGGCCGAGAGCAGGAACAAGGGATTGAGCGAGGGCTTCTCCCGGTCCACAGCCGGTCATCCAAAGGGGTGACTCTGGCGGCTCTCCTGAAGCGATACGGAGAGTCTGTAACACCGAGGAAGCGTGGTGCCCGATATGAGCTATCTCGCCTGAAGCTACTCTCAGGGCATCCAATGGCTCAGGTGCCTGTCACACGTGTCACAGCGGCCATGGTGGCTTCCTATCGCGAGGAACGCCTGAAGGTGGTCTCAAGGGACACCATACGTCGAGAGCTTGGCATCCTAAGGCACCGCCTACAGGTGGCCCGAAAGGAATGGGGAACACCCATCCTCGTCAATCCGGTGCATCAGGTAGCCTTCCCAGCGCCGTCCAAAGCCCGAACGATGAGATTGGAACCTGAAGCTGCCAAGTGTGTTTCGGCGTGCAACTTTGACCCCTTGAGGTGGGGGATCGGCGTCCAATTCTGACTCCCTAACCTCGTTCTCACAGACTGCCCTCTGGGACGACCGGACGGGTGGTGGGGGATGAAGGGCGTGGACACGATTGCACGCATCCGGCGCGAGTTCTTCACCCGCGGCCGCGCGATCAAGGACATCGTCCGCGACCTGCACGTCTCCCGCAACACGGTGCGGAAGGTCATCCGATCGGGAGCCACCGCCTTCGCCTACGAGCGTGAGGTGCAGCCCCTGCCCAAGCTCGGGCCGTGGCGCGATGACCTCGACCGGATGCTGGCGACCAACGCCGGCAAGGCTCCCCGCGAACGGCTGACCCTGATCCGGACTACGAGGCGCTGCGCGGGCTCGGCTACGAGGGTGGGTACGACGCGGTGCGCCGTTACGCCAAGGCCTGGAAGCGTGAGCGCTCAGCAGCAACGGCCTCGGCCTTCGTGCCGCTCGTCTTCGCGCCGGGCGAGGCCTACCAGTTCGACTGGAGCCACGAGATCGTGCTGATCGGCGGCGTGACCACCAAGGTCAAGGTCGCCCATGTCCGGCTCTGCCACTCGCGCATGCCATTCGCGCGAGCCTATCCGCGCGAGAGCCAGGAGATGGTGTTCGACGCCCACGACCGGGCGTTCGCCTTCTTCCGCGGCACCTGTCAGCGCGGCATCTACGACAACATGAAGACCGCGGTGGAGGCGATCTTTGTCGGACGCGAGCGGGCCTACAATCGTCGCTTCCTCCAGATGTGTAGCCACTACCTCGTCGATCCGGTCGCCTGCACCCCGGCTTCGGGGTGGGAGAAGGGACAGGTCGAGAATCAGGTCGGGCTGGTGCGCGAGCGCTTCTTCACGCCGCGCATCCGGGTGAAGAGCTACGACGAGCTGAACGCCTTCCTGCTCGACCAGGTCATCGCCTACGCCAAGATCCATCCTCATCCCGAAGGGCTAGTGCGCGATCTCGCTGGCGGCGAGTTCCTGGCCCATCAGCGCAACGTCGTGCTGGTCGGTGGAGCCGGCACCGGCAAGACCCACCTTGCCATCGCGATTGCCCGCGCCTGCATCCGGGATGGCGTGCGTGGCCGGTTCTACAACGTCGTCGACCTCGTCAACCGGCTCGAAGCCGAGGCGCGTGCCGGCCGGCAGGGGCGGATCGCCGACCATCTCGCCCGGCTCGACTTCGTAGTGCTCGACGAGCTTGGCTATCTGCCCTTCGCGCAGTCGGGCGGCCAGTTGCTGTTCCACCTGATCAGCAAGCTCTACGAGACCACCTCCATCGTCGTCACCACCAACCTCGCCTTCGGGGAATGGCCGAGCGTATTCGCCGGCGACGCCAAGATGACCACCGCGTTGCTCGACCGGCTCACCCATCACTGCGAGATCGTCGAGACCGGCAACGAAAGCTGGCGCTTCAAGAACCGCGCCTGAGGGCACGTGAGCCGGCGGGTATCCTGGCCCCCTGATCAGCCCGGCCGCGCCACCCCGACCCGCTTCGCCGGGCTGATCAGTAGCGTCACGCCACACGCTTCCGAGGGGTCAATTTTGGACGCCGATCCGGGGTCAATGCTCAACGCTGTTTGACAGGTTTCGTAGCGAAGGCCCACGCGACTATGATGCCGCCGGGTGGTCGGGGCCCACATGACGCTTCCAGATAAGGCTTCAGCACCCTCCTAGAATTACCCCCATCCCGGCCACTCAACCCGACTGTGGCCTTTCCGGACGGGCTCTAAGGCCGCCGATCGAGGAATTTGGACTTCGAATTGCGGTGTCGCTCGACGACCGAAGTGGCCGTGTGGAGGAGGGTTATGATCCGCCGATGAGCATCAAAAAACACAGGAACTTCGGGGTTGCGCGGCCGCGGACGCACAATCGCGATGTTCTCGACTACCGCCAGATACGGGATGCCATGGACTTCGCGTGGAAACTTCTCTTTAGATTTCAATGACATAAGTGTTCGCACTTTTATTCTGATTTGTGCACCAAATTACCCACCATTTGGAAAAGAACTTTGAACACCGGGGTTTCAAGGAAAGCAACGCCTGAGCATTGTTGCGAACGTGAGACCATAGCGAGCTTGGTTATGGAAGGCGTTGTCGCAACACCCGCACTGCACCAATTCGGTCGTTCTTGATTGACGATTACCCACTTGGAAGCAGACGTGTTGGCGAACAGCTGGTGACCGCATTGGGTGGAAATCTGTTAGTCCGCTTTCGGGCGCCAAATTCGACAAGCGGACGTTCGACGACCGGCGATAGCTCGATGATAAAAGTGTCGCCGCTTCCTGCTGTGTCGCGGTGAAGCCGGAGCTAGTCTCAACGCCTTCAATTACCGCTCGTCCAAAAAAAGGGCGGCAAGCTCGAAGGAGCTCGCCGCATCCGTTCACGTGCGCCATGACCTGGGACGAATTCTTAAGAAGGTCACGGGTGGAAGAGGACGGATCAAGTTTGTCGCAAACAGCCCGGAGGGCTGGATTTCCGCCTGCCGCCGCCAGGAGGAGGCAGCAGGCGGATCTCGATCAGTTCGTCAGCCCGAAGACTGTCAGCTGGCCACCGAGGTTGGTGTACTGGGACAGCGCGGAGTAGCCGCCGACCGCGCCGAGACCGGCATTCGGGTCGGTCAGGCCGGCCGCGAGGCCGATGCCGGCCCAGCCGCCGACTCCCGAGAGGACGGCGACGAACTGCTTGCCCTTGTGCTCGTAGGTCATGACGTTGCCGATGATGCCCGACGCCGTCTTGAACTTGTAGAGTTCCTTACCCGTCTTCGAGTCGACAGCCTTCAGGTAGCCCTCGAGCGTACCGTAGAAGACCACGTCGCCAGCAGTGGCGAGCGCACCCGACCACACCGAGAACTGCTCGGGGATCGACCACTTGATCTTCCCGTTCACACCATCCCAAGCGATGAAGTTACCCATGCCACCATGGGAGTTCGGCGCGGGGTACATCGACAGGGTGGCGCCAACGTACGGCTGGCCCGGCGTGTACGAGACCTTGAAGGGCTCGTAGTCCATGCAGACGTGATTGGTCGGCACGTAGAACAGCCCCGTCTTCGGGGAGTAGGCGGCGGGCTGCTGGTCCTTGGAGCCTAGAGCGGCGGGGCAGATCCCCTTCGAATTCACATCTTCGCCATTCTGGTCGGTCGAATACTTCGACACGACCTGCGGACGGCCGGTCTTGAGATCGACCTTGGTGGCCCAATTCACCGCCGGATCGAACTTCTCGGCGACGAGCAAGGCACCTGACTCACGGTTCAGCGTGTAGCCGAAGCCGTTGCGGTCGAAGTGGGTCAGGAGGGGCTGCTCCTTGCCGTCGATCTTCTGATCCGTGAGGATCATCTCGTTGATGCCGTCATAGTCCCACTCGTCGTGCGGGGTCATCTGGTAGACCCACTTGGCGACTCCGGTATCCGGATTACGAGCGAAGATGGTCATCGACCACTTGTTGTCGCCCGGACGCTGCTTGGGGTTCCAGGTCGAGGGGTTGGCGGAGCCGTAGTAGAAGAGGTCGAGCTTGGGATCGTAGGAGTACCAGCCCCAGGTCGCCCCGCCACCGGTCTGCCACTGGTCGCCTTCCCAGGTCTTGATCGAGGAATCCTTGCCGATCGGCTTTCCGAGCTCGGTGGTCTTCTCGGGATCGACCAGAAGATCCTTGTCGGGGCCGACGCTGTAGGCGCGCCAGAGCTTCTTGCCGGTCTTGATCTCGTAGGCAGTGACGTGGCCGCGGATGCCGTACTCGGCGCCGGAGATGCCAACGATGACCTTGTCCTTCACCGGAAGAACGGTGGCGGTGTTGGTCTCGCCCTTGGACGGATCGCCGTTCTTGACCGACCAGTTCACTTTTCCGGTCTTCGCGTCGAGGGCGACGAGGGTGGTGTCGGCCTGGTGCAGGAAGATCGTCCCGTCGGCATAGGCGAGGCCGCGGTTGACCGTGTCGCAGCACATCACCGGGATGACCGCCGGGGCCTGCTTCGGCTCATACTTCCAGACGATCTTACCGTTGTCGTTGAGGTCGAGCGCATAGACGATGTTCGGGAACGGCGTGTGCAGATACATCATGTTGCCGATCACGAGAGGGGAGCCCTCGTGGCCACGTAGAACGCCGGTCGAGAAGCTCCAGGCGACCTGGAGGTTCTTCACGTTCGAGGCGTTGATCTGGTCGAGCTTGGAAAAGCGGGTATTGGCGTAGTCGACGGTCTGAAGAACCTGCTCCGCCGGGTTGGCGATGCCCTTCGTGACGCTTTCGTTCGCCTGTGCGGGGACGAGCCCGGCAGCCAGGACCAGCGCCAGCATGGACGCGGTTTTCATCAGCATTCCTCCGGTTGATTGTACGACGCCGGTTCGGCGGGGCGTCTTCCGTGCTGTCGGCGGCGTCGGTCCGGTGGGTCGGCTGAGCGGCGCATCCGTGCCTCTCAGAAAGGCCTTAGAAACCGGAGCGGGAACAGAGCGGAAATCCCGCAGAGTATTGGGAATTCCTCCCGATTTTCGCCCGCCATCCATCAAAGTCCTTGCCTTCCGACACGGCAGGCTGATCGGATCGAGGGGAGTTCTCGGCGAGTTTTTCCGCGATGCGCCTTCTGACGAGACTGATCCTTCAGGTGCTCGGTGTCGTGCTCCTCTGCCTGACCTGCGCCACGTCCTGGGTGATGATCGACGCCGCGCGGGGCATCGAGAACGAAGCTGCGGCATCGGCGGATCGTGTCGTGCGCCAGACGCGGGAACTGGCTTGGCGCGAAGCGATGTGGCGCGGCTCCACAGGCCGCGACGCGAAATACGCCTTTCCGGATTGGCGCGGCTCCGACACCATCCGGGTCATCAGCCCGGGTTACTGTGTCAGCTTCACCTGGTCGGACGAAGCACCGCGCCGGCTCTGCGGCGGATGGTCGAATATCGGAGCCGCACCGCCAGCCTGGTTCGACACTCTGTTCCAGAGAGTGTTCGGTCCGATTCAGCCGGTGACGCGGTCGATCTCCATGAACGGCAAGGATGCCGGCACCGTCGTCGCCGAAGCCGATGTCGGGGTGGCGGCGCGTCAGGCCTGGCGAGCGATCAGCGTGGTGATCGGCGTCGCCGCGTCGCTGGCGGCGGCGATCGGCATGCTGTCCGCGCTCATCATCGGACGCGCCCTACAGCCCGCGGAAACGATCGTGCGCGGATTGCGCCAGCTCGAACGGGGGGACCACTCCGTCCGTCTGCCAGCCTTCAAGGCGTTCGAGTTCGGGTTGATCGCCAGGGCCGTCAACGACCTCACCGAGAGGCTCGCCGAGACGACAGCACAGCGAACGAGCCTGACGCGCCGGCTCTTCGAGGTCCAGGAGGAGGAACGCCGGGCGCTCGCGCGGGACCTCCACGACGAGTTCGGACAATGCCTGACCGCGACGGGAGCCCTCGCGGCCGCCGTTGCGGCCGGAGCCCAGAATGATAGGCCCGACATCGCGGAGGATGGCGTCGAGATCGGCCGGATCACGGAACGGATGATGGGGACACTCCGTTCGACGCTCGCCCGTCTGCGACCGCCCGATCTCGACGAAGTAGGGCTCGAGCAAAGCCTCGATCACCTCGTCACGCAGTGGAATGCGAGGAGCACGGCGGTCGCGCAGACGGGGTCGTCTCCTCGGCATCCCGTCTTCCGTCTGGACATCATCGGAAGCTTGACCGAGATCCCGGCGCAAGCCGCGGTGAGCCTCTACCGGATCGCCCAGGAATGCCTCACGAACGCGGCACGGCATGGGAAGCCGAGCGAGGTGCGGCTGCGCGTCGAGCGTGACCCGAGATCCGCTGTTCGCCTCATCGTCGAGGACGACGGGGGCGGTGATCCGGCCCGCCTCAGGGAAGGCACCGGACACGGCCTTCTGGGCATCCGCGAGCGGTTGTCGGCGCTCGGCGGAAGCATGACGATCGGCTCGGTCGAGACCGCGGGGCGCCGCGGGGTGAGGGTCGCCACATCCATCCCGCTATCCCTGCCTGCGGGGATGACGGCATGAGGCGCACCTCGATCCTCCTCGTGGATGACCATCCGGTCGTCCGGGCAGGCTACCGCAAGCTGCTGGAACGGCAGCCCGGATACCGCGTCGTCGCCGAGGCGGAGAGCGCGAACGAAGCCTACCGGGTCTACCGGCAGATGGCGCCGGACATCGTGATCATGGACCTGAGCCTCCCCGGCGCGAGCGGCCTGGAAGGCATCAGGCAGATCCGGGCTTATGACCGCGAGGCGCGTATCCTGGTCTTCACGATGCACCAGGGCGTCCCGTTCGCGCACAAGGCCTTCGAGGCCGGAGCAGTGGGATATGTCACCAAGAGCAGCCCCCCGAATGAGCTGATCAAGGCGATGGAATCCGTGTGCCGGGGCGTCCAGGCGGTCAGCGAGGACCTCGCGCGCGAGATCGCGACGGCGCACCTGTCGGGTCGACGCTCGCCGATCGACGATCTTGGACCGCGCGAGGTCGAGGTGCTCGGCCTCATTGCGTCGGGCATGACGACCGATGGCATCGCAAAAGAACTCTCGCTCAGCCCCAAGACGATCCAGAATTACAGCTCAAGCATAAAAGCCAAGCTCAACATACAATCGGATGCCGATTTGATCTGGCTCGCGATCTCAAACGGGCTGATCGAGAACAAGTCTCCGACCATGTGAAGACGCGAACGTGACGGTCTTGGGATCGCGCGTTTGCTTCTTGTCGGTGCGGGCGCGTCAAAAAAGAACAGGCGCCCCGCAAAAGGGCGCCTGGACGTGGGATGCGGCGCGAGGCTCAGTTCGCGCGGGAAACCTCAACGAGGTTGTCCGAGAACGATGGGGCGTGGCCCATATCCGTGAAGGCACCGGACGAGATGCTGTTGACCGTGCCGTCGTTCAGCTGGCGCCAGTAACCGAGCGTCGCCACGACGACACCCGGCTTCACGTCGTCGGTGATACGCGCCACACCCTTGAAGGCGCCTCGGTCGTTGCCGACGCGGACGCGGTCGCCGTTGAGGATGCCGCGGGCATCGGCGTCTTGCTGGCTGATCATCAGGAACTGCTCGCCCTGGCCCTTCTGCTTGTCCTCCATGTTCGCGTAGCAGGAGTTCAGGAAGTAGTGGCTCTTGGGCGAGACAATGTTGAGCGGGAAGCGCTTGGCCAGCTCAGGATCGTTCGTGTGGGATTCTCGCGGACCCAGGTAGTCTGGCAGCGGGTCAAGCGCCTCGCCCGGCTGGAAACCCTCGTACATCTGCCGGAAGGGCGGGGCGACGAAGTTCGTGGCGCCCTCGACCTTGAGCATGCACTTGCCGGTCGGGGTCGGGAAATTACCCTCCTTGTGAGGGGCCCGGTCGTCCGGCGTGCCGACCTTGAGGCGGGCGAAGCCGTGCTCGCGCATGTACTGGAGGTCGATGCCCTCGCAGGCCGGCGCATTCCAGTCCACGTAGTGCTCGAGGCACTCGCTGTCGGTCCACTTGAAGTTCTCTTCCTCGAAGCCGAGCCGGGCGGCGAGCCGCCGGAAGATCTCGTTGTTCGGGATCGCTTCGCCGGGGGCCTCGGCGCACTTGGTGTTGTAGGTCAGGTAGAGGTGGCCCCAGGACAGGATCATGTCCTCCATCTCAGCGCCCATCGTCGCCGGCAGCAGGATGTCGGCGTAGGTGGCGGTGTCGGAGATGAAGTGCTCGGCGGAGACCATGAACAGGTCCTCGCGCATCAGCCCCTCGACGATCTTGTCCGTTTCGGGCGCTTGCGTGACCGGGTTCGAATTCCAGCACATCATCGACATGATGGGTGGGTCGAGCTGCATCTCGCCGGTGAGCGCCCGGCCGATCTGCAGGTTCGAGACGACGCGGGTCCCCTCCGGGATCAGGTCGGGACGGCAGATGACGTCGAACTTGTAGGGATGCTCCCAGACGCCGAACTGCGTGATGCCGCCGCCGACATGGCGCCAGGCGCCCGTCAGTGCCGGAATGCTGGCGACAGCCCGGATGGTCTGGCCGCCTCCATAGTGCCGCTCCAGCGCCACGCCGATGCGGATCGCCGCAGGCTGCGCGGTGGCGAGCTCACGGGCGAGCTTGCGGATGTCCTCGGCCGGCACACCGGTGATCTCCGAGGCCCACTCGGGCGTGCGGGTGCTGGCCCGCTCCTTCAGCTCCTCGAAGCCGACAGTGTGGTTGTCGACGTAGTCCTGATCGACGAGGCCCTGCTCGATGATCGAGTTGATCAGCGCCATGGCGAGCGCACCGTCGGTCCCTGGCTTCGGCGCGATGTGCCAATCGGCGCCCTTGGCGGTGCGCGAGGCGTAGGCGTCGATGACGACCACCTTGGCACCCTTCTTCTGGGCATCCTTCACGATGGCCCAGTGGTGCAGGTTGGTGCTGACCGAGTTGCAGGCCCAGATCACGATGTACTTGGAGTGGATATAGCTGTCCGGGTCGAGGCCTGCCGTCGGGCCGACCGTGAGGAGCCAGGCGGTGCAGGAGCCCTCGCCGCAGAAGGTTCGCTCCGTCACGGTGGCGCCCATGCGGTTGAAGAAGGCGTCGCCGCCGTTCAGCCCGTGCACGAGGCCCTGGTTGCCGAGGTAGCTGTAGGGGGCGATGGCCTGCGGGCCGTACTGGTCGATGATGCTCTTCCAGCGCGTGACGATGGTGTCGAGGGCTTCGTCCCAGGTGATGCGCTCGAACTGCTTCGAACCCTTCGGTCCGACCCGCTTCATCGGGTAGAGCAGCCGATCCGGGTGATAGTGGCGCTTCTCGTAATCCTTGAGCTTCACGCAGAGACCGCCGCGGGTCATCGGGTGGTCGGGATTTCCGCGCACGCTGAGGAGTTCGCCGTCCTTCACCTCGAAGAGCATCGAGCAGGTGTCGGGGCAATCGTGCGGGCAGCCGCCGAAGAAAGTCTCCGTTTTGCTTTCGAGCAAAGCCTCAGGGTTCACGAACTCGTTCATGTTGGTTCCTTCCCAGTCGAGCCTGAGGCCTCTTTTTGGCGGGCCGGCTCAGTGCTTCCTCCCACGGTCGCACCAGAGAACTATAAGAATTCGAATCTTGGCCGGATGAAAGGGCCAATTCGTTTCGCGTCGATGGTGCCAAGTCCTTCCAAACCCACTATCCAGTAGTGACGGAGCGACACGCCCGACCATGCTTTGGAGAGTGCGCTATATACAAAATTTCATACCGGTAGGTCCAATGATGCACTTGGAGAATGGACGAGCGTGGAACTGACACTCTCCCTGGATATCTCGTCCGCGAAATCGCTACAGGGCCAGATTTTCGATCAGATCCGGGAGATCATCCTGGACGGCCAACTCGGAGCAGGAATGGCGCTCCCGTCGAGCCGACTGCTGGCCGAGCGTCTTCAGATCTCCCGCAACACGGTGATGCTTGCCTACGAGCGCTTGACGGCAGAGGGCTACGTCAAGTCACGCGGGACGGCCGGCCTGTTCGTCGAGCCGATTTCGCCGGACAGCCTCCTGCTGATCCAGCGCGGAAGCCGGGCGCGAACCAACGGCCCGATCCCAGAGGCCTCCAGCGAGCCGTTGCTGTGCTTTGCAGGCTCTCCTGGCGGCGGCAGCGATCGGCCGGAACTCGACTTCTGGGTGGGACGCTCCGACGCCGCGAGATTCCCGCTCCGGCTCTGGCGCCGGATCATAAACCGGCTCCTGTCCAGCGAGACGAGCTATCTGACCGACTATTGCGATCCGGCCGGTCTCCCCGAGCTGCGTTTGGCCATTGGCACGCATTTGCGTCGCGCTCGGGCGGTCTCCGTTACCGAAGATCAGATCATTGTCACAACCGGAGGGCAGGATGCCCTGAACCTCGTGTTCAACCTTCTTCGGTCGCAAACGCGCCAGCTCTGCATCGAAAATCCCTGCTATCTCGGAGCACAGTTGATCTTTGCCAATACCAACCTGACGACCTATCCCATTCCGGTCGATCATGATGGATTGCAGACGGATCAATTGCCGCGCGTTCGCGGCAGTCTTCTCTACACCACACCGTCCCATCAATTCCCAACTGGGACGATGATGCCGCTCGGTCGACGTCTTGAACTCCTTCGATGGGCCGAGGAGACCGACAGCTATATCATCGAAGACGATTACGACAGCGACTTTCGCTACGATGGTCCGCCGCTCACGGCTCTTGCCGGGCTCGATGGCGGACGGCGTGTCTTCTATGCCGGCACCTTCTCGAAATCGGTTGGTGCTGGCCTGCGTATCGGCTTCGCCACGGTCCCCAGCATATTCTGGGACGAGGCCCGGATCCTCAAAGCCCGGATGAGCAATGGCCAAGCCTGGCTCGAACAAGCGGCCTTGGCAGCCTTCATCGATGAGGGCCACTTCGACCGTCATCTGCGCAAGCTCAGGCAACTCTATAAGGCGCGCCGCGACTGTCTGGTCGGAGCTTTACGAAGACACTTTGCAGATCCGGATATATCAGGTCAGGAAAGCGGCCTGCATCTCATCTGGCGACTACCGGCATCCTTCCCGAGCGCGCGCGAGATACAAACCAGAGCACGCCACCAGGGCGTCGGGGTTTATGCCTTGTCGAGTGGCGCAGCCTATAACTATGATCCGCAGGCTCCGGACGATATGCTTGTCTTTGGATTTTCATCACTTGCCGAACCGCAGATTGAACTGGCGGTCGGCAAGCTTCGTGGCATTTTGGGTGAAATGTCTGCTGTTACATCAGAAAGAACCACGACTTGATGCAACGTTCTCTTGCTCTACCATCACAAACGTCGCCCATCAGGCGCAAACATCACACCGTGGGCCTCAAAGGAAGCTTTGAGCCGCGAGACCCGATCAGCTCGTACCGTGCCGCCAGCTTCAAACTTTATGAGCATGTTGTTCGAGACTGTCGATGCACGATAAGCATCCAAGACGGTCCACTTTAATGCAGCGCGTGCAGCCCGGCATTGTTCAGGGCTAAAAACGAAATCTTTTGGCGAGGGCACCATCTGATAGTTTGGCTTACATCCCACCAAGATTGCCGAGAAGTAATCCAATTTGTCTGAACGTTCTCGGCAACCCGCATCTTTGCCGCGGCGCATGCTAAGCGCTTGAGCCGGCTGACCTCCGCTGGCAAGCATGAGGACTTTGACATGGCAGCGATCCCCGACTGCGGTCGAGCAGCGAACGACTGCTTTGGATGGAATTCTGCCGATCCGTTTTTGGCCGCAAATCTAAAAAACGGAAGTACAATGTTTGCTTTCCGACCCTATCAGTAGGTCTTCTGCGATAAACAAGTAGGGCATAAACTCAGCTCTGCAGTGGCGGCGGTCGATCGGTAGGACGCCTTGGTCGATCGCCTTGCAACTACCGACTGTTGGACCACGTCTGTCACGACTTTGGGCTTTGAACCCGTCAGCGACGCGAGCAACTCCAGTTCCCAATTCTTCAGCTTGATGGTCTGAGCCTGTTTGGCGGCGGCAGCGCTATTAGCGAAGTGCACTTTGGTTTTGAGAAGATGTGCTCCAGGCGGCGCCCATTCCTCGGCGGTCCGTCCGGTGATGGCGAGGACATAACTACGAGTTTCAAGAGGCAACGTGCTGATGCCAGCAAGCCAACTCGATACGCGTCGAGAACCGGCATTGTAGGCCGCTGCGGCCAGTCCGATATTGCCGAACTGCTTGCTGAGATCGCTTAGGAAGGCTGCCGATTTCGGGAGGGCCTCGACTGGGTCGAACGGATCCTTGAGTCCTCGCAAGGCGGCGGTGGCTGGCATAAATTGGGCAACGCCCTGGGCACCTGCACGGCTGACGGCGCGATGGTTAAACCCGCTTTCTTGCTTGATCAACCGCAGGAAGTAGTCGACGGGCAGCGCATGCGCCATGGCGGCGTCCCGCGCCAACCTCTGCATCTCGATCTTGTCGGTAGCGAGTCCATCGGATGGACGGTTTTGGGACGCGCGATGCAGGGTCTTAAGTACGAGGGGTATCGTGGTGCCGTCGCGAAACTGCTCGGCCAGGACTTCCCGTATCGCACCTCGATCGGCGGTGCTCGCCTGGGCATGAGGTTGCGCGGCCACAACCGAGCAGAAAGCGGGAATCAAAAGAGCGCCAACCAGAATGCGCCAGGATACGCCAGCTGTATTTGAAATGCGTGTATTAGGGATGAATGAAAACATCAATCAGGCCCGCCACTTGTGCATCGACTTAAATAAAAGGTTTTATTCTGAGGAGTTTTTCGGTAGACGCCTATATTGATCAGTATCGAAAGGACTTATCGTGCTACGCCCCGCCATAATTCTTCTCGTACTGTCGTGGCCCTCGATTACCCCGGCTGCCGACGCGCGGCATGCCCGGCAGCACCATCCAAAGCGCGCAACATCCGCCTTCGATCCGGCATCAGAGGCCCGGATCAGCCAAGTTCCGGATCGTCGTTCGGCTCCGGCACGTCCGATTCCCGAGGGGGAGGCGAAGAATGCTCCGGTTCAGGGCCCGACGGCGCCGGCGACCTGCAACGGGCAGAATGCGTCTTCGCCTGCGTGTTACACCGCCACACAGCAGGTTCGCCCTGCCACACGCTGAGATGAGGCAGGTCAACCTTTGCTGGAGACAGTGTCTGGGGCTTGGGAGACAGCCTCGGGCACCGGCGCCGGGGTGACTGTGAAGTCAACGGCGCGCCGCTGCTCATCGAGCGCACGTAGGTAGGCCTCTCCCGCGACAACGTCACGGAACTTCCAGAGCTTATTTCGTGCGCCTTCGAAAATCAGAGAGTAGACCGCGAGTTGCATTCCTTCCCGCACGGCAAGCGTCGTCGGAGAGTTCTTGGTGAAGCCAGCCTCAGCTTGGAGAAGCTGGTCGACCGCCGCAAATTTGAACACAGTGCCGTTGACCAGAACTGAGTAAATCGTTTTGGTAGTCGTTACCGAGGCAAGAACGCGTCCGGTCTGTACGCTGACTGCGCGCAGCGCAACAGTAACGATGTCTTGGCGATATTGAGTGTTGCCGCCTATTCCGAGATAGTTTGCGCCGATTCCGCCTGTGGTTTCGTTGGAATCGTAGCCAATAATACCGCCTTGAAGAGCAATTCCTGCAAACCGCAGCGGCGGCAAGCCGGCCGCTTTTTCGCCTTGGACTGCGGTCCGAGTGTTTTGGATAATTTGCCTCTCCTGCAAGAGCGAGGCGAGTTCGTTGCGCTCAACGACATTGAACCAGCGTCCGCCACCAGCCTTGACCAGGACGTCCGTCAGAATAGCCGCACCGCCCTGGGTCGTTGCGCGAGAAAATTCTGCAAAATTGTCGTTCGGCTTGTTTTGGCCGGTCAGGTCCGGGAAGCTGTAGACAGCGACGTCGAGCGCCTGGACCGGCGGAGGCAGCTTGTCGAGGACCACGCCCGACTTCGTTTCCGGCACGAGCGTGGCAGGCTGCGCCACAGGGTCAGCGATCGTCCCCGTTGCGGCGATGCATCCGGCCAGGCTACAGGCGCAGATTAACACTGCAGCTGTGCGCGCAATCACCATCATCATTCTGAGCCCCCAAAGCTCTTCTTGTATTTTTGATCTATCCGCGTCGGCTCAGGGGTTACTTGGAATGGCAGTTCCGCCGATGATGATTGTTGGTGTTGCAACGCTCGTCGAGTCGCCGAGCTTACTTAGAGCAGCATTGAGGCCCGAGAGATCGGGGGAGTTCTGGCCAGACTTGGCGCCAAGCCCTTGAGCCTGCGCGGTCGAGAGAAGAAAGGTCCCGTTCAATGGGTTGCCACCGAAGGTGGGGCTGACCGGTCGATAGACCTGCTCAGTAGCCGAGGCAGAGGTGGCGCCGATGAGGCCGCCGAGGAAGCCGACAAGGGCTAAAGCCGAAAATCTCATTCCCCAACTCCAATACTGAATTATGGTATTTAGCGCGCCGCTCCTTAACGCTTGATCAATAGACCTCCATTTGGAAGCCGTGCGATCAACATATTAACCGGAGCAGAACCCTGAGGCTGGATTACACCGACATTTAAGCCTTGGGTGCCCAGTAGCACGAGGTTCGAGCGAAGATTGTCACCAGCTTGCAACACGCCGGCTCGATTCTGACTTCCGATCATTCCGACCGTAGAGTCATTGTTAATACCAGCCTGCACGTGCAGCGCTTGATTGTTGGTTCCGACCTGCAGCGTCTGCGCGAGGTTTTGCCCCGTTCCGCGCATGGCTGCCGCTTCCGGTGTCTGCGGAGCAGTATAGGCCGCGTGAGGACGCGTGATGGTCGGCGCAGGGACGTTGAGCAGAGTCGCAGCAGCTTGAACCGGCACTGCAGTGCCGCTCGCCATCTGCGAGATGTAAGCCGATTCAGCCTCAGCGGCAGACGGTGGCAATGCGAACAGAACGGCCAACGCGAGGTAGGCGCGAACAGTCTTTGAAGTCAGGGTCATGGAGATTGGCATGACGTGCTTCCTTGATCCCATTCGAGAATCAGCTTGGCTTCGTAGTGACCGCGCGCGGAGCCATCCAAGGCGAGGCTTGAGAGGGTCGTCTCGGTGCCGGAGGCGAGCGAGAAGTCACCGCTCTGGATGTTCTGGCTGGTTCCGGTCTCGCTTCGTTTGAGGACGAAGAGCCGGTACCGGCCCTGGAGATCCGAGTCGGATCGCGCAACGGCTTGGAGGCGAAGGAGGCGGGAGGACGAGTCGGAGCGGATGTGACACGACACGCCCATGACCGGCTCCTTCGGAGGTACAGGGGGCGTCATGGCGGAGGCGGCCCCTAAGCTGCCGACGAAACCCGCGAGGACCGAGATCGACGAGAGGGAGCGGCGCATGGCCGGTCTGCCTTGGCGAGAGCTCAGAAAAGGGAAGCGGCGGACCCGAAGGTCCGCCGCTCCGTTTTGACTTAACGCTGGACCGTGATGGCCGCGTTGCGATAGCCGAACTGCGCGGTGACCGAGCTGTTGGTCACGTTGCCGCCGGTCGACTGCGAGGTCAGGGCGTAGTTGTTCGCACCGACCTGCACGGTGGCCTGCGTGTTGGCGCCGATCATGGCCTGCGGGCCGGTCTGCTGGAACGCGTTGGCAGTGTTGTTGTAACCGACCTGCGTGATCAGCGAGCCGTTGGCGCCCCCGGAGAGCGGGTTGGCGATCGCCTGGGACGTCAGGGCGTTGTTCTTGACGCCGAGCTGAAGCGTCGCCGCACCGTTCGCACCAACCGAGAGGCTGCTGCTCTTCTGAACCGTGGCGGCCGTGTTCAGCGCACCAACCTGAACAGTGGCCGATCCGTTGAGGTTCGCCGAATCGGACTGGTTCGTCTGGCTGGTGAGGGCGGTGTTCTTGTAGCCGACCTGGAGCGTGCCCTGAGTGTTCAGGCCATTCTTCTGATCGACGATCGCAGCGTTCTTCACGCCGATCTGCGCGGTGGTCGAGTTGTTCGAAGCCGGCAGGAGGGTCGCGCCACTCTGGGAGGTGAGCGCCAGGTTCTTCACGCCGAGCTGAACGACGGTCGAATTGTTGTCGACGCCGTTCAGCGCGATCAGATTCGGTACCGTCAACGAAGTTGCGGTTGTCTGAAAGGCAATGCCTGAGTCGAAGGTCGGTGCGTTGAAAGCAACGAAGATTGGCTTTTTGCTCCCCAGGACTGGAGTGGTAACCGAACCGAGATCTGCCGTGCTTCCGCCGGTCCGCCGCCCCTCGGATGACTGAGCAGTGACCGCCGCGTTACCTACGCCAACCTGCATCGTAGTCGCGACGTTTGTGCCGCCCCGATATGCCGGAAGCGTCACCGGAATGCTCAACAACGTCGTTTTTTCATCCTTGGCATCGTGGCCGGCCCACACGTCAATTAAAGTAAAGAATGGGAACGTCGTGGTCGAAACAACCTTCGTTCCCTCCCACGTCGAATAAGCACCTGACGTGGTGTGAGCCGTTGTCACAATGGCTCCAGGTGCCGCTGCACCGCCCTTCGACGCCTGAGCGGTCAGAGCAGTGTTGCCAATACCAGCTTGAACCGTCGACGAAGCGTTGTTCAAACCTTGAAGGTTGCTCGCCTGGTCGGTCGCCGAGAAGTTACGAGCGCCGATCTGTAATGTGCCCTGGCCGTTGTTGCCGCCGTCCTGACCAACGAGCGACACGTTGCCGAAGCCGAACTGGGCGGTGGTCGAGTCGTTCATGCGGGTGCCGGAGGCGCCCTTCTGAGTCGTGGCAGCGAGGTTGCCGCCGCCGACCTGCAGGGTGTCCTGCTTGTTGTTGCCGTCCGTCTGGCCGACCAGTGCGGCGTTCAGGACGCCGAACTGGGCAACGTTTGAGGTGTTGGGCCCAGCCTTCGCGTTGTCCTGCGTGGTCAAGGCGAAGTTGCCGGCACCGACCTGGAGCGTGCGCTGATCGTTGCGGCCGCCATCCTGACCGACGACGGTGCTGTTGCCGACACCGAACTGGGCGATGCTCGATTCGTTTGAGCCGTTCGCGCCGCCAGTCTGACCAGTGATGGCAGCGTTCCGCACGCCGACCTGCAGGGTCTCCTGCACGCTGTTGCCACCGGTCTGGACGGCCAGGGAGCCGTTCTGCACGCCGAACTGAGAGGTGGTCGAGACGTTGGCGCCGCGCGTCGCTTTGTCCTGCGAGGTCACGGCGACGTTGCCGGCGCCGACCTGGAGCGTGCGCTGATCGTTACCGCCACCGTCCTGGCCGACGAGGGAGCTGTTGGCGACACCGAACTGCGTGGTCGTCGACTTGTTCTCGCCGTTCAAGCCACCGGTCTGACCGGTGACGGCACCATTGCCAGCACCAACCTGCAGGGTATCCTGGGTGTTCTTGCCGCCGGCCTGACCGACCAAGGCGCTGTTCTTCACGCCGAACTGAGCGGTGGTCGAGTCGTTCGAGCCGAGCGTGCCGCCGGTCTGGCCGGTGACGGCGCCGTTCTTCACGCCAACCTGTAGGGTATCCTGAGTGTTCATGCCGCCAGTCTGACCGACCAGGGCGCCGTTCTGAACACCGAACTGAGAGGTGGTCGAGCCGTTGCCGCCGAGGCTGGCATCCTTCTGGCCGGTCACGGCGACGTTGCCGGCGCCGACCTGGAGCGTGCGCTGATCGTTACCGCCGCCGTCCTGGCCGACGAGCGAGCTGTTGGCGAAGCCGAACTGAGCGGTCGTCGACTCGTTCGAACCATGCGTTCCGCCGGTCTGGCCGGTGACGGCGGCGTTCTTCGCGCCGACTTGGAGCGTGCCCTGGTTGTTGCCGCCCTGGCTCTGGCCGACGATGGCGCTGTTCCGCGCGCCGAGCTGCACGGTGCCCGAGTTGTTCTTCTTGGTGCCAGCGGTCTTCTGCGTGGTCAGCGAATTGTTGCGTGCGCCCGCCTGGAAAGTGGTCTGCTTGTTGTTGCCACCGGTCTGATCGGCGACAGCACCGTTGAAAGCGCCAACCTGCGCAATGAACGACTCGTTTGTTTCGGCAGCAGAAAGCGCCGTGGTGCTCGCGAGAACGAGCGCCAGTGCTACTGACGTCTTCATAGGGGGATGCCTACTCTGTCCGGGCGGGCCACTTAATATGCGGCCACTGTGGGGCTCACGACCATTCGCTGCCCTCGGAGCGAGTTAATGCATTCTTAACAATGCCGACGCAAGGGTTTTGATTAAAATTCAGTTAATTCAGCTCAGTGCCAAATACCGATCGGTATACGATTTATCAACAGGTGGGCTAAAAACACCACAAAAAGTATCTTGTCACCGCTTTAGAGTCATGAGATCGGTCGGCCTCGTGATCGACAGACTGGATTTTGGTCGAGGTGAAATACCATTGAATAAGCGGGCGCCAGGGCGGATTAAATCAGATTACGTACGGTAAATGACGCGTGGCCCGTCGAAAGATTTGGTTAAATGAACTGTGTCAAATTTGGGACCGAAAGTTGCGGCGCAGGAGATATTTGTTGGTTGGCTTTTTGAGCCTATTTCAATAAAAACATGCGCCTTATAAGATAAATAAGTTATATTCGCGTTCGAGAATTGGTTAGGAATGGGATAACGCTGTATATGCCAAAAATTTGCGTAATACATTTGTAACCCAAAACCAAAGGTAGACAGGTTTTTCGCGGCTGATGGCAGTACGTGGCATGCAGATCGCGTGGATAAGTAGTAACTTCAACAAGCATTTGTCGTATAAATTTTGATATTTGTTAGATTAAGAAGCTTTCGGAAGAAATTGATTAGATTTCTTGGCGAACAGACGGGCGTCCTGGGGCTGGCTGGGTCATCGAGAAAGTCATGTGTTCTCGATGGATCGGCAAGGAAGAGAAACGGCAGATGAAGTCCTACCGGTTCAGCATCGGTGCGCGCTCGCAAGGCGTGGGCCGTTTCATTGGGCACGTTCGTAGCGAGTTGACTAACGCCCTGCACGAAGAGCGCGGGGCATCAAGCGCCACGGTCCAGGCCATTGCAGACAAACTCCAGATCCCGCGTTCTGCAGTTAACCGGCAACTGGCCGGTCTCCAGCATCTGACTCTCCGCTCCGTCGCTGAGCTTGCATGGGCACTCGACCGGGAGATCGTATTCGAGGTTCGCCGTCCGCAGACTTTTGCGGGACAGAATGACCTTCCTGACGTCTCGACCCTAGCCTCGCCGGCCCCGTTAACTATATCCGCGACCTGCTCGCCAGCAACGACGCTTCCGCCCGCGCGCCAGATCCGTGTGCAGCCTCGGCAAATGCTCAGGAAGAGCGCCTGAACATGAGCAGGTATGGCTATTCGATCTTCTGCGATGACGTACGAAACGAGGTCGGAGGAAAACTGAGCTTCGTCGGATGTTACAATGCTGTGATGTTCATTCCGCGCGTAACGTCGTTCTTCTTGCCAAAGTTCTGTATTCATACACACATCGTCTCTCCGGCGGCGGAGCCATTTAGGTCGATCTACGTTCGTTGTTATGCACCCGGGAGCTCGGAGCCGATTGTCGAAGAGTTAATCGACACGCCCGCGCTGAGTGATCAGCGAAGGCTCGTATCGGAGCTGGAAACAGGGCGGGAAGCGCCGAAGATCATCGTGGCGGCGGCAAGCATCATCCTGTCACCCTTCGAAATCCGGGGTCCTGGTCTGATCAGCATGCGCGCTGTCGTCGACGACGCTCGAGACGAGGTGAGCCTCGGATCCCTGCGGGTCGTTGTTGCCGATTAGGACTCATCGCGAAGACGTCGCGAAGCCCCGAAGCCGACCGCAACCGTCCCTTATAGCGACAGAACGTCTTTGGGCACGCTGCCTGCGCCGTGAAGGCTTTCTTCGATGCCCATCTCCCGGCGGATACGTCTGACTTCGAGGCGATAGCCGCGATAGAGGTCGTGGTCCTTCACGCGATCGGCCGAGTCGCCATAGACCGCAACGAAACAATCTTTCATCGGAAACCAGCCGAAGATCCGCACGTCCGGAGTCTTGAATTCCCAGACGGGGTTTCGTTCGACTTTGACGCAGCGGAATTCCCTGCGATGCGTCAGCGTTCGTCCCGCAACGTAGCGGTAGAACAAGTCGTCGATTTGCTCGAGGGGCGTGATATCGGATTCGATGGTCGACGGTTCGTGCCCGCGCGCACGCTCGTCGAGCCATGCGAGGAAGCCTCGGGTCCCGTAGAGCTGCCTCATTGGCAACTCTCTCGGGCCCAACTCGATCTCGATCGGCGTGATAGCACCGTCGCGCAACGGTTTAGCTAGAGCTTCCACTCGCCTCCGGCCTCAGTCCATCACGCACCGAATTGCTGAAGCAAGCACAGAGGCCGCGCCTTGTGCGTCAGCCGATCAGAGTGATCCGTGCAAGAGACAGCGCTTTACGCAACCAGCGACCTGCCAGATCCAATGCCATGCGCAGAGGTCCGCATCAACGACCTTCGCGCTATGTGACGGCCACGTGCTGAGTAGGCAAAGCGTTAGATGGTTCTCATTCAGCAACGCAACCAGTTCATAATCTCGCAATGCACTGTTGCTACTGATCAGCGCGACACACCTGCGGATCCTTAGCGTCTGCTGTAGAAGCTCTCATCGCACATTACAGCCCTTGAAGGGCGGATAGATCGCCGTTGCCGACCGATTTGCGCGAGAGAGTCGTGCATGCCGTGGAAGACGGCCTTTTGCGACGTGGAGAGGACAGGCGCTTCGAGATCAGCCTATCAAGCGCACTATACTTTATCTGTCATTGCGATATATCAGTAATAAGCTATGCTCAATATCTAACGGCCGCGGTTCGATTGAGATATCACAGCAACGTTCCCAGTCCCTTGCTGGAAGAGTGCTGCAGCGTTTCCGAAACCCGTTTGCGTCACGGTTGCGCTATTGTACGAGCCTGCTTGAATCACCTGAGCCACATTCGCTGAGTTTGCTGATAGAGAAGGTTGTGGGGCTGCGAGCAGCTTAATTGGTGCCGCAAGCGTAGCGCTCGCTGTATTAAAGGCGGAGGAGGCGCCGAGTTGCTTTAGCGCAGCCTGCGAAACATACGCCTCATCGGCGATGCTGACGCTCATTTGCAAGCCAATCCAGATTGCGACGAGCCTAATGATCGTGATCTTCATCAAAAACAATATCCTTGCTGATAAAGGATTGCCTCAAATCACTTAAATTCGAGTAAATTAGCTGCCCGACCCCAATAACTGAGTTGTGTGCGCCCGAGGGGACACTGCCAGAACGTATGTCCGCTACCGGCGGCACCGCGGCCGCGCGTGTTCGGCCGGACCGGGTCGCAAGCAGCAGGGCCGGTTGGGATCGGAAGCAGCGAGGCGCTGAAGTAGGTTTCCAGAGTCTGATCACGGCCGCCGCGTGACACCCGCTTAGCTTGACACCAGTTTCTGTTGACGCTCTTCTGCTACCGGCCAGTGCAGCCTGCCGCTCGCGCCGCAAGGTTCGGTGACGCATCCGCCATGAAACGATCGGTCTGACCCTTGAGGGTGGTCCCATCGGCAACGCGAGCCCCGATTGCGATGACCGCCCGGTTCAAGGATCGGACGTATGCAAACATCACAAGACCCGAAGGCCATGGCGAAGACGCTTCGTCAGGCACTTGCCGAACGCGGTATCGATATCTCTCATAGCGACAGTCTGGAATGTGTTGCCCGCCAACTTGGGTAGCGAGATTGGAACACACTATCGGCCCAACTTGACCGACCCATCCTTCGCTTCCCCGAAGGATGGTCCGTTAGCGGCACACGCATCGACGACTACGACATGGGGCTAGATCCGAAAGAGAGCTGCGCGCTTATCCGCTACCGCGCCATTTTCGGGAGTCACCCTGGCAATACACCCACGGGCGGGTTCGGGGCCTTGATGCAGAGCTTCCTAGCTGCCGATTATCTAGAGAAACGCCTCAAACTTACGGCGCAGCTGAAGTCGCAGGATGCCAGCGGGATTGCGTCGCTCTGGATGCGCATCGACGCGGAACGGGGCCACACTCTGGGTTTCGATAACATGGAAGGTCGAACGATTGATGGGCCGCTCCAGGGCACCGTTGGGTGGCGGGACAGGTACATCGTGATGGACGTTCCGGCTTCCGCTCAGTCCATCCACTTTGGTTTCTTCCTACGTGGTGGCGGCAGTGTCTGGGCACGTCATTTCCGTTTCGCAGACGTCGACGACACAATCCAAACGACTGATTCAGGGATGCCTCGCCGAACTGTGCCCATCAATCTTGATTTCGCAGTAGCATCATAAGCGCCTTATGCTCCTGGCGATTTCGATCGCCAGGATGCCTCGGACGGCAACTTTTGGGCCTTCGGCAATGTATCGCCAATCGCTCATTTGGGTCGTGCGCCGCCCGACCGCTTGGGGTGAAGTTCCAACTGCCGCCATCAGAGCAACATAGGCTTCAAAACAGACGGATTTTCGCCCCTGCATGACCCTTCTCGGATCATGCTGTAGGCAATACCTCTAGCATGGACGACGCTTTCGACCACTTGATGATGGGCCACGCGCTCGAAGAGGCTCAGCGGGCCTTAGCCAAGCTGCACTTCCCTGTTGGAGCAGTGTTGGCAACTGGCCGACAAATCATCGCAACCGGTCATAAGGCTATGGGGTGTCAAACAGCGTTGAACATTGACCCCGGATCGGCGTCCAAAATTGGCTCTGACTCACTCTCGCTGATGCCGTGGGCGTTGAGGTTGCGGACATCCATGATGGAGCCGCAGCATGCGTCATCGCTTTCGCTCGTCGAGCCTCGTACCCACTGGATTCCTCGTCGA
>NZ_JAAUVI010000021.1 GCF_021352225.1 Methylobacterium sp. C25
CTCGACTGGCTTACCGGACAGGCGACCGGCGGTGTAGCCGCCAGCCGCTGCGGCGATGATCCCGGAGATCACCCACCACAGGCCTGCACCGATGCCGACCGTGCTGGCGGACGGGTTGGTGCCGTCCGTAGCGCTGATGCTGGTGAGACCAAGGCCCAAACCCAGCAAGTTGAGGATCAATTGCAGGATCAGCGCGATAAAGACACCGGCAAAAATTGCTCCCCAAGAGATGTGATGCAGGGCAATTGTTCTCAAATCTTCCGCAGGTGTTACCGGACTCCGGTGGGTATCGGATAGATCGGCCATACTGGTCCCCTCACAAACGTGTGAGCGGCTAACGCCTCCCTGAGCGGATGTTTCCAGGGCAAGTGCAATCGTTCTTTCAAAGAAAACTTGTGATCGTTTTATTGCGTTTGAGGCGTCTTGCCGTGAGCCTCAATCAGTTCGAACGATTTCAGGACTGCCGTGCCGATCATGGTGCCATCGACTTCGCCGGCCGCCGTTGACGGGAGCGTTGCAACCGCCTGCGCGTCGGTGCCATCGACCAGTCCCACGACGACCTGCAGCACCGCGTTGCCACGCTCGTCCACATCGCGAACCAGCGCGATTGCATAGCCGGCCGCCTGTCCGAAGAACGACAGCGCCTCGTGTTTTGCCGCCGTTTCTGTGTCTTGCCCCTGGCCGAAGTCCGGTCGGATCAGCTCGCCCATATCCGCCCAACAACCCGTTCGTTTCTTTGGCGTCAACCGCGTGTGGCAGCGAATGCCACCGGCAACCGGTTGGTTCCCGCGGTCGGTTTTAAGACTCCTCCACGTCCATCCGTGCGGCCGGCACAGGGTTGTTGGCCGTCACTGGCGTCCCCGCAGATAACGCCCGGTCCCACGCAATGAACCGTTCCGATGCCGCGGTACTTGCCCCATCGAGGGTGTGGCGTGGGCCACATTCGAGCACGACCGTGTACCGATTGAATTGAGGCGGAACCCTATGGCCACAAAAGAAAAAACCCTACCTGACGCTTTTTACGAGACGCTCAAGGATGTCTATTACGCCGAGAAGCAGTCGGTGAAAGCGCTGAAAAAGTCAGCGAAGGCCGCGCAGCACGCGGAGCTGAAGCAGGCGTTCGAGACCCACGCTGACGAGAGCGCCATCCAGGTCGAGAGGCTTCAGCAGGTTTTTGAGATCATCGGCAAGCCGGCGCGCGCCAAGACCTGCGAAGCCATGCAGGGCATCGTTTCCGAGATGGAGGAGGATCTTGAGGACTTCGGCGGTACGCCAGCCGCCGACGCGGTCCTTGCCGCATGTGCTCAGGCCGTCGAGCACTACGAAATCGCCCGCTATGGGACGCTCAAGACCTGGGCCAGCCAACTTGGCTACAACGACGCTGCCAAGCTGCTCGATGAGACGCTGCAGGAAGAAAAGAAGACCGACACCTTGCTGTCGAAGATCGCCCAGAAGATCAACGTCGATGACAGCAAGGGCGCCTGATAGCGGTCATGCAGAAAGGGCGTCGCGCTGCGACGCCCTTTTTTATCCGTCACGAAAGACGGCGCCTTCGTTCTTCTGAACGCTGATCGTTGACGCGTTGACGCCACCGCTGCGACGGATGCCAAACCTATCTCGGGACCCTATCGCGCCGATGGCTCAGAAGCTTCGCTAAACTGCTGACAGTGCCAATGAGCGATTCAGGCTTCGGCGTGCCGCGCCTTAAGCTCGACGGTAAGTGACCAGGCATCGGCAACGTCCGGCGCTGGCGTTGCTTTCCGCTCATCCCACTTCAAAAGACGAGGGCTAAGTTGGGAGGACGGGGCATGCCAGCTCCGGCTCTCTAGCTTCCACTAAGGCTGCGCTGATCGCATACGTGGAAAGCGTCATCGCCGATCCCATTCCAGATGGTTAGCGGAACCCATTGGCCAAATTGAGCTAACTGATCCCATCTCAGTGTCGCAGCGTAATAAGTCTAATTAGTATTTTTGGTAGTGAATTATACGCCCGCGACCTGACGTATCATTTGGGTTGTTCCGCTGCAATTTCGCACGAGTTCTTAAGTTACGATAATCATTCCAGTGATTTCGCAACCAGGTAAATCTGCCGATGCATATAGTATCGGTAGAACCTCCAAAATACTTAAGGATTATCTATGAAAAACTTTTCCAAGACCGCTTTCGGACTTGCTCTCGCAATCAGCGCTGCTGCTTCTCCGAGCCTTGCCCAGGACTTCAACAACCGTGGCTCAGGCTACGGCAGCGACGGAACTCTCAACGTGTGGGGAGCGAACCTCGATCCGGCTCGGACGCAGCGCGGCCCGCTTGGTACTGTTGGCAACGTCGTCGGTGGCGTGACTGGAGCCGTCGGAGGCGTTGTCGGAGGAACGGTTGGTGCGGCTGATGATATCGTCACCGGATCTATAGTTCCGCGTCGCGCCGACCGCGATGCCCGGTACAGCGACCTGGAGCAGGAAGACGAGATGGTCAATCAGGACCGGCGTGGTCGGAGCCGGGCCGCGTACTGATTTTTCAACCTGCTTTAAGTAGCAGACGGCAGGGCGAAAGCCCTGCCGTTTTGTTGTGAAGGTGCCGTCGGTTCAACGCAGTTTCAGTCTGACGAGCGATCCCGCACTCACTTTCCATCTATTATGTCGCAGGACCTTCGAGATCGTCTTGGTGTTGGCCTTCTAATCACGCCTGGAGATCAGCATGGACGCCAATCACCCGAGCCATTACGTCGGCCAGAACGTCAACACCGTCGATCAATTGAGCAGCGTGACACTTCTCGGCCTCGCCGTTTTCGGTGCTGTCGTTGTCGTGCTGGCAAATTGGCTGGTGTTTGGTTGAACGGGCACACTCAGATTGTACTCGGAGGCATAGGTTCTGCGTTTGGCCTACGTCCTCAATCAACTCGCCGCCGGCAGCTACGATCTGCTACTAGACTCGATGGTCGTTGGCAGTGTCGTGCGTGATCAGCAGCCACCAAGACATCGTCCGCAATGGCGGGCGGAGCTTCTAGACGACAGCTCGACCGTCCGAAGACCGTACCCGTTCACGAAGAGCGAACATCAATTCGGGTCGCTACTAGCAGTGACTGAGTGGTTGGAGAACGCAATGGTAGTGCAGCAAAAAACCAGAAGAGCACGATGACACGGATGATTGATAAGCGCTTTCGCAGCTATCTTCGGCACCGATAAGCTATCGGGTCGCATTGCGCCGACATGGGGCCGAATTGCAGGGACAACGACCCCATAGCCTTCAGCGCAAACCATGAAGTGCCCCATCTCCGAGATCCGGCGCAGGCTCTCGCAATGTCCACCCGCCTGCTGCACGGAAAGGATGTTCCTTGGCCGCTGATTCTCGCCCAGGTTTTGCTATAGCTTGCCGATAGCATGGAAGCCGACAAGCCAGAGCAGCAAAACTGCAGCGGCGCGGTCCAACGGCAGCTCTGTCGTTGAGGGGCTGACACGCTTCATCAACGCGTTCCGCAAAGAGCGCGGGCAATCCTGACGGGCATTGCAGGCTCCTGTAGCAAGTGGGGCAGCGGTAGATTTCACTCGGTACGAGGAAGTAATGCCAGAAAAAGAGCCGAAGCGACCTGAGGGCCGTGAGCCTGACGCCGAGCGTGAGAAGGTGGCAAATACGGAAAAGCAAGCGCCGAGGATGCCGGCGGAAAAAGACAAGCCGGCAGAGGGCTTGCAACCGGATCAGCTCACGACTGAGAACGGTAGGGGCGTGTTGGTCAGTTCCTAGAGCCCTAGATCGAGCCCTTCCTTCAGTGGAAGCAAGGGCCCATGCGATCTCGGGAGCCTCACGGATTGCCGAATCTTCACCACACCGCCTCCGATCTGAGTTAGACAGTGCTGGTGAGCTATGACCCATCCGTTGACCTGTCAGGAAAAGCCGCGCTTGGCATCTCAGGTCTGGATGAGGTGCTCGGCGGAGGGCTGACGCGAAACCGGCTCTATCTGCTGGAGGGCGATCCAGGCACCGGCAAGACCACGATCGCGATGCAGTTCCTGTTCGAAGGTGCGCGGCTCGGCGAACGGGGTCTGCACATCTCATTGTCCGAAACCGCGATCGAACTTCGCGAGACTGCCGTGTCCCATGGCTGGGCGTTCGGTGACGAGATTGCGATCTTCGAGATCAATCAAGCGGACAGCCTACTCGACGATAACCAGCAGCAGAGCCTGCTCTATTCCTCGGACCTGGAACTCGGCGAGAGCACCAAGGCGATTTTCGAGAAGGTTCAGGCGATCAAGCCTGTCCGTGTCGTTCTCGATAGCTTGTCGGAGATCCGGCTGCTCGCCGGCGGTTCGCTGCGCTATCGGCGCCAGATTCTCGCCCTCAAGCACTACTTCGCGCGCCAGGGCGCGACGGTGTTGATGCTCGACGACCTCACCAGTGACACGAGTGATAAGGCCGTCCACAGCATTGCCCACGGGGTAATCCGGCTTGAGGAATTGGCTCCCGATTACGGCGCCGAACGTCGCCGGCTCCGGGTGATGAAGTATCGCGGTCAGCGCTTTCGCGGGGGGCAACCACGATTTCACCATCGCGACCGGCGGCATCCGGGTATTCCCGCGCCTCGTCTCCCTGGAGCACAAGACCGCGTTCGACCGCGTGCCGCTGACCTCAGGCATTTCCGAGGTCGATACCCTGCTCGGCGGTGGCATCCATACCGGATCGAGCACTCTGATCCTGGGACCGGCAGGTACCGGCAAATCCCTGTTCTCGATCCAGTACGTCTGCGCGGCGGTGGCGCGTGGCGAGCGGGCCGCGATGTTCATCTTCGACGAGGAACTCGGCCTGCTGTTGGACCGCACACGCGTCATGGGCTTCGACCTTGAAGCGAAGCGCGGGAGCGGCCAGCTGGTGATCGAGCAGATCGACGCGGCCGAGTTGTCGCCGGGAGAGTTCGCGCACAAGGTCCGCAGTGTGGTCGACGACCTGCAAGCCAAGACCGTGGTGATCGACAGCCTGAACGGCTACCAGGCGGCGATGCCGGAGGGGGGCGCGCTGATCCTCCACATCCACGAATTGCTGCAGTACCTGAACCGTCAGGGAGCCGCGACCTTCGTCACCGTGGCCCAGCACGGGCTTCTCGGCGACAACATAAGGGCGCCGGTGGACGTGACCTACCTCGCCGACACGGTGATCCTGCTGCGCTATTTCGAAGCGATGGGACAGATGCGTCGGGCGATCTCGGTGATGAAGAAGCGCACGGGTCCGCACGAGGACACAATCCGCGAGTACAGCATCAGGAATGGCGGTTTGCGGGTTGGAGAACCGCTTCGAGAGTTTCAGGGCGTCTTGCGCGGCATCCCAACGTTGGTGGGCGAGAAGACGGCGTTGTGAGCGCAAAGCGTGGTCTGATGCCGCCTCGACCGCTACGGTGAACGCTTCATTGACCACATCCGCGCAATTGCTCGGATCAGCGGGCTCCATCACCGAGGCTCTGCGTTCTCCAGACACCTCAAGCGAAAGCGCCGCCCATGCTGATCCTCAATCCACTCACTGGCGAGACCGTCGAGATCAAGGTGCCGCGCCCTCGTACCTGAAAGGTCAAACGGTTCAGGCGTGGGTATGGTGACCCTATTGTCTCAGCTACTTGTGTGCAGTTGCGCGCAAAGCGCTAAACACGTCGGCGCCGAGCTGCTCGGTAGCTGATCAGGCCTTATCCGCCAGACTGAAACATCGCCTGGAAGACACCCTGGTCGCCGGCCAAAAGTGTCGGAGCGGGCGGGATATCTCGTCTGAGGCAAGGCTCGAAGCCAACGTACACGTCGAGCAGGCTCTGCTCCGGGACGCCCACGAAGAAACGATGGTGCATCGGTGTCTCTTGGATCAGCAACAGCATCATCTCACGGGAATGGTTGAGTGCAGCCGACTGCTCCGCGAATAGCTCCTCGATGCTAACGCTGAAGTCTGCATCAAACACCCGTGTCGCCCAAAGCATAAGATTCCTCTCGGGCCTGCGCCCGGCCGTGATGATCGGCGCTCACTCGTCGGTGCCCGGGCGCACGCCTAAGCTTGGTGCCTATCGGGCGCCGTGCCGTTGCGCACGCAGCTATAGAGGACGATGCGAAACGCACCGCCTCTCCGTCTTAGCCCCCCGTCTCTCGACGCTCGACACGCGTACAGCTCGACAAGTGCCGAACGTTGTCGATCCAGCGCTTCAGACGGCCGAGCACCAAGCCTGGGCATTAGAGGTGAAGCGTCGCGCCGGCTGTTGCTGCCAGAGGTACGGATGCGGTGTTCGCGGCGGCAACGGCGGTGTCCGCCTCTATGCCGACCACATCGTCGAACGAACGGACGGCGGAGCAAAACTCGCCCCGCTAACGGTCAATTGCTCTGTCCGAAGCACCACCAGATAAAGACAGCGCGGGTCCGAACTACACGGATGGCGGAAAGATCGGGCGCCTTACACTGTCGCAGGATGGGAAAGGTTACTGACTGCCGAAGCCGCCCTGGTCACGCTCGACAGCTTTCATGGCGTTCTCGAAAGCCTTGTTCTCGCTCGGGAATGCTCGGTCGGAGCGCTCGGCGAGCTTTCCATGCTTCCGAAGCGCCCAGCCATAATGGCCTTGGGGCTTCGTCAGCGGTTCGACGGTAATGGAATAGGGGTGCGGCACTTCTGTCGTCATGCCTCCCTATGACATGTGCCCCGACGGCCCGCCAAGACTCCCAGTGGGGCGTCAAAAGCACCAAAACAAGGGGATACCATGGAGCACCATCTGGCTAAGACGGCGCGCCACCGAAGGAGTCGAACGAGGATCTAACTTTCTCGGCGTCTTGGTCGGTGATCTGGACCGAGACCTTGACCTTGCCGGCCAGAGCCGGCTTGCCATCGTTGTCGGACTTGAGGTGTCCATCCTCCAGGTCGGCACGCGCTGCCTCTGTGCCTGCCGTGTTGGCATCCGAGGCCGAGCCAACCGTGACGGCGCTCCGATCGATGCCGTGTTCCTGCACGATATGCTCCACCGCCATCTCGGCGTCGCGGCGTGTCTTGAACTTGGCTGAGACGGTCTGCGGCATAAATGCTCCAAAGCTTTGTTTTGACCGGCAATCGCAATGGGCGTTCGAAGGTTCAATCGGTCAGGTACTCGGTCTCTTAATCGTAAAGTGGCTCCTTGCGCTGAACAATTGTCCGCGCCCTCGGTTGCACGAGCTCGGGTGTCTGCAGTGCTGCTCCGCCCGGCCTCAGAGCCCGCCCGTGATCCTCCTAGTTCATGGCGGGCTTTGTTGTGCTTAGACATTACCGTTCGCAAATATCAACGCCGCCCGCTTAGGCTTTATTCACGTCATACGTTGGGGTGCGACAGCCCAGAAGCTGCAATTAATTGAGACGTAGCGATCCCATCGCTGCATGCCATGCCAGCAGCTTCCGCCCCGATCCTGCCGGTATGGTCTCCCAGGAACTTGGCCCGCCCGGCATGCCGCGGCGGCCTTTTTCGTGGTCCGTCGAACTGTCAGCGCCGAAAGAAGTTTCGCGTCTCCAGATGCGGAGGAATGCGTGTCAGACACCAGCTCGATCACAGCTTCGTTTCCGACCCTCGAAGCAGCGCGATCTGCTTGCAAACGTCTGGCTCGCGCTGGCTTCGCCCGCAACAGTATCGATATCAAGCGGCGCCGCGACGACTTTGAAGTAAGCATATCCACGCGTGACGAGAATCGTCTGCGGGCCGAGGCGATCCTTCTAAGACCGGCTCGCGTCTTAGATGCTGGCCAGGCCGCCGATGGCGCACTGGACTTTGTTTATCG
This sequence comes from Methylobacterium sp. C25, assembly GCF_021352225.1. Lineage (GTDB taxonomy): Bacteria > Pseudomonadota > Alphaproteobacteria > Rhizobiales > Beijerinckiaceae > Methylobacterium. The sequence continues at coordinate 7,749 of NZ_JAAUVI010000021.1, forward strand.
CAATCGTGGTTTGACCATCGGTTTGGCCGCGTTGGCAGGCTTTCTGCTGTTCGGGCTGACCAACCGACGCTGAGTTAGGGGCCGTCAGCGACACGGCCGCTTCATTCCCGGGAAGGCCGCGCGCGATCAGGCGCGACGGGCGGCCATGTTTGGCCGCGGCCGACCCGGGCTAGCAGCGATGTTCTTCTGATCTTACATCCGAGGCGTCACGGAACATGCTGCAATGACATACGAACTGCACCGACTCGCCCCTGGTAGCTATGACCTTCTGCTGAACGGCAGCATCATCGGCTCGGTGGTGCAGGAGATCACCCCCTCCGGGCACAAGAAGGGATGGTCTGCGGAGCTTCTGGACGATTCATCGCCGGAGCGGAGGCCGAGCCCGTTCATCGCAGCAGAGCATCCGTTCCAGTCGTTGGACGCGGTGACGGCCTGGCTCGGCGGCGCGGCTATCGTCGAGAGCGCCTACGCCTAGGCCCGCGCCAAGGCCGAGACTACCGGAATTCCCTATGGCGCTTCGCTACCGCGCCTTCGAAGTCGCCCTGCGCGATCCGGACCTGCTTGAAAGGGAAGCTGCAGTTGTCGGTCCCTGAGCTACCGGCCACGCACTGCGAATAGCGCTGAGCGCTGGCGGAGACGCTGTCGACGGCGCGTTTAGTATGTCCCGTCGGCATCGGTGCAGACAGCGAAAGCTGGCCCCGCGGCGAAGACGGCGATGCCGGCGGCGCAAAGGATTAATCGTTCCACATCCATAATCGGCACCTGCGGACGCGTGCTGGCGTCTCAGGGATTTTTGAAGCAGCCATGACCTCCGAGCCAACCTCAAACCGAATGGCTAAGGTCGCGGATCTCACGACCTCGCTCTCCAACGCAATCCTCCATGCCCATATGATGGGACGCGGGGTCACCGACGAGCAGGTACACGCCTTGGCGAAGGCTGCGAGACTGTTTCACGACCGCGGCGAGGCCTGGCCACCTATCCTTGAGCAAGTCCTACACGAATTGGCCCGTGAACCTGACGCAGAGAACGACGCGGACCCGTCGGTTGACGAACCTGTCCAGGTTGAGGCTCCCGTCGCGGAGGATCTGCGTGGCGATGAAAAAGGCGTGAAGCGCTTCCTCAGCGCGTTGAATCGAAAAAGGGATTGAGCGCTGAAACCTTAGCCGTTCTCGCGCGTATACGTCTCAGAACGTATCCAGCCCCCAAGCGCGTTCACCCCTCCGACCCGCCCCGGCTTGCCGTGGCGGGTTTCTTTTTGCCGCTGAACATTCGGCCGCGCGATCGGTTATCCAGCCGCTGGTGCGCCAGCATCCCTCTCTTAGATCGCGACTTGGCCCGCCCGGCGAAAGCTGGTGCGGGCTTTTCTGTGTTGTGCAGCCTGCGGGAGACATTCACGCAGAGCGGGGGCAGGCATGGCGGTGGCGCGGTAGAGCCAAGCCCGATCAGGCCGAGCCGTGTCTTCCAAAGCTCGCCCGGTTCGTCGTGGCGGCCTTTCTTTTGCGCTTGATCCGACCCGCGCAAAAAACCATCTCCCGCGCTCGGGAGCGTTTCATTTCAGCACGTAGCCCGGCTGCAGAGCCCGCCCGGCCTTCTGGCGTTTCACGGTGCGGGCTCTGTTGTGTCTGCCTATCGCCGCCGATGCTTAAGAGGATTACTAGGACAAACTGCTGCTGCCCCCATCATCGGCTGGCGTCCGATCCTTTCTAGCGAGCCGTTCGTGCAACGGTTCATGGTCCGCGCCTTCAAGGTCGGAGCCATCGACAGGACTCGTTGGAGGTTGAACGTCTCGAGCGCCAACATTCACTCGTTCGGCCTCATCCGGCGGCGAATGCTTCACGCGGTAGTCATCGTCTGATGGACCTTCGCGATTGGCGTCCGACGTCGGACTTGGATCACCTCCAGCGCTCGGCGTCGGAGGCGCTCCGCTCGGTGTGTTTAGCTTGTCGGGATCATGTTCGCCGGCCATCGTCAGTGCTCCTTCGTGACGAAGCTGGCTGACGTAGCGCCAATGAAACTATCGGCAAGATAGTGCGCGGATATCACGCATTCAGTGCATTGTACTAAGCGGGCGCGACCCATCGATTGTGTTTTTCGCGCTGAACATTTCGCGGTGCGCTGGGTTCATCGGTCCTGAGGCTTTACTCTCCCTTGCTGAACAGCCTCGGCCTCAAAGCCGGCTGCGGACCGATCCCGTAGTGGGCTTTGTTTTGTCTGGGCTGAACCGAGCAGCGGGATCAACGTTGTCCCGGCGCCAGTTCCTCCCCATCGCTGGCACAGCCTCAGCCCGCCCGGTTCGCCGCGGCGGGCATTTTATTGTATTCGACTGAACCGACACCGCATCGGCTGGTTCAGCCCGCTCTGGCGTTCCATTGCTCATAGCTGCTCGACTTCAGGGGCCGCGCGGCGTTTTCTAAAAACCGTCGCGGGCGCTGTCGTGTCCCAGGTCACGAAGCCGCTGAAGAGCGTGCCAGCGACGTTCAACGCCCGCGCCGAGACCGTGGCCGAGAAGCCCATGTTCCGCGAGGCCTTCAAGAAGCGGCGCTGCATCATCTCCGCGAGCGGCTTCCTGCACGATGGTCGTCACAGAGCCATCGGATTGGATGGAGCCCTATCACGACCGCATGCCGGTGATCCTCGACGGCAAGCAGATCGACGCTTGGCTTGACGGCTCAGCCGGAACCGAGATCCTAACGCCGGCCGAAGACAGCGCTCTGAAGGAACGCACCGTTTCGAAACGCGTCAACAAGGTCGGCAACGACGACGATCCGACCCTGATCGAGCAAGAGACGGCGTAACGACGTCAGTCGAAATGGGCCCTCCGCGAAGCACCACATTGTCCCCTGTCAAGAATGGTTCGCCACCGGTCGGGCTCTAGCTTGCCCGTATCCTGACGTTGGAGTCGACCATGACAGCACGTGCGGCGGCCAAGGCTATTCGAGGTGGACGGGCCCTCTGGATTTCGTCTCGCCGACCAATGCCGACCAGCCCGCCCATTCCGGCTGCGGACGAATGCCGAGATTCGACGCCTCCGAAGCCACTCACGGCCGCCGATCTCATCCGCGGGCCGCTCGGTCGGCGTGATGGGGGAGTTCTCGATACGGGACCTTGGCCCGCGATTGGGACGAAAGGTGCTTGACCTGTCGCCATCTTCGCCTTTGCGTACGAGATGTCGCTATCGGCGTGAACCTCGAGTAATTCGGCCTTTAGCTCCCCAAGCGGCCCTGAGGGTCTCCGGCATCGACGGCCAGTTCGACGCATTGCTCCTGCCTGTCCGCGAGTTGGGCGCGCAAATCGCATTTTTCTCGGACTGGGCGAGAAACGGGGCCAGCACGGCCGAATCCTTGGCTCCGACCAGGGGTCAAATCCAAATGCGCTAAATGAGATGCTGGGCGACCTCCAGCATCTCTTTCATCGCTGCGCTAGCTTCTCGATATGCTGGAGTTCCGGCGTCCCAGTTTCCGACGGAAATCGCGTCGACCATACGCTCAGCTTCAGATTGCGCCTTCGCGGCAGCCTTGCTGAAACGGTCCCGTACAGCCTGATCGACGTCTGGACGAGCAATCATGGCGTCCACGGCCTTCTGAGCGGCTCCTCCGCGCATCTCTGCGATGGCGCGTGTAGGCTTTGCGGCCCCGACGAGAACGTTTGCTAGGTTACGCTTCCAGTACCCGATATCAGCAGCGAGCCGCGTCAGCTCGGCGCTCTCGGATACATCTTGATCGCTATTCAATGCCGCCTGAGCCAATCCTTCGGCTTTCACGAGGCGCTTAGTAATGTTCTCGATCTCGGATCGCGTTTTCGTAGCCTTTTCCGCGATGCCTTGGACGCTGCTGGAAACTTCTGCCGTCGCTGCGCGCTGCTGATCTATCGTCGCGGCGAGGCTCTGGCTCATGTCGTTGGTTTGCGCAATCTGCGCGCTCGCATTCTCAACCCGAGTACCGAGGCCAGTGACAATAAGGCTTCCCTTTTCAACAGCTTCACGGCTCTCTGCTACCGCGTGGGATATATGCTCCATCTCGCTTTGAAGAGTGGCGAGACCGGCACGAATCTGCTCGGTAGACTTTGCAGTCTGTCCCGACAGCGCCTTTACTTCTGCGGCCACGACGGAGAAGCCGCGCCCTGCCTCTCCGGCACGAGCGGCTTCAATGGTAGCGTTCAGCGCGAGCAAGTTCGTCTGGCCAGATATCGACGCGATCGTGTTGGCCATTCCGCCGATGTCAGCAATGGCACGCTGCAGTACGGTGAGGCGCTGATCGATTTGGTGGGTACGAGCTTCAATCGCTTCCATAGCTTTTTGAGCCTGTTGAACATCGTCCCAGCATGCGGACATCGCTTCTCGGGCAGCGAATGCGTTACGGCCAGCGGAGTGAGATGTTTCGGAGACTTCACCGATAGAAGCCGCCAGCTCTTCGACAGCACTTGCTATAGTTTGTGTCGACTGCGCAATCTCTCCAATGTCGTATGTCGTCCAGCCTACGTTGATGGCCGCCTCAGAAGCTTCCTTCGCTACCGCAGCAAGCTTGAGCCGGTTGGACTTTCCCTTATCGAGGCGACACATCTGGATAGCAATCAATGCTTGGCCAATGTCGCCTTTTGGCAAGTCTGCTGCTATTATAAGTTGAGCGCGCGCAAGCCGCTGCATTGCTTCTAGAAGGCGCTTTGGATCATCCTCTGCTTTACGATCGGTCGCCGCGACAGGCAGATGAGCTGTCGATACCTGCCGTGCGAACACACCGAACATGCAAAGCTCCGGAATTAAGTTTCCTGATTATGGCCTCGAAAGCTTAACTATCATTCAAGCCTTGGGTCCGTCGGCAAGACCAATCCCTGCCCGCCTCCGGTGGATGCCGGGCACAATGCCGAGCGTCGACGAGCTCAGGACTTGTTATTCGGATCTCTCAGCGCCTGGATCCCCACTGCCGCGACGACAATCGCAGCGGCGGCTGGCGAGGGCTTAGCAGCCTTCGCCAGCCGAGCAGCTCTCAGGCTCGCAATATTCTCATCGCGTTGCCGAAGCTCGGCATCGACCTCAGCCCATACTCTAATAGTCGTATCTGCGTGGTTCAAGGTTTTCGCCACCCGCGTCTCGCCACGGCCGGCGCTACGGCGTTGATCCTGGTACATATTTCTCTCTCACGATCTATCGAAGACGCATCCGCCAATGAGACGTGAAACGCCTCATACGTTTACGCAAGTATTCATCGACGTAATTCCGGAAATCTAGCGCTATAAAAATAATTTTTATTTAGGCGCGCAAAATATGTACAACTTTAACCCAGCATATAATTGGAATTCCACAGAACTTGTTCGATTATTGATCCTTCAAACGCCCAGGCTACGCTGCGCTCGTCTTCCCAGCGGCTAATAGAGGGTCGGGCCTGCCGCCTTCTACCACCAATCCACAAGTCAACCGATCACCCAGACGATGAAGGCCAAGCCTGCCCAGATACCAACCACGGGTAAGGCAACCGACCAGCGGGGCTCGGGGCTTCGGCCATAAGCTAAGTTATGCAGGATCGAGCTGGGACAGAAGATCGAACTCATCGGCACAAACAGCTACTTATCTCCTGCTCGCGCCAACGAATGCCGAAACTCGTCCGGCATGGAGCCTAAGTTGGCTCACTCACCCAGCCGGCTTTAAAGGATAGAGACGCGCGGTAGATTGCTTGACCTTTGTCGCCTCTAATCACCACGACAAGCTCACGATTGCCGGTGTCTCCAACAACATCTTTATTTATATCGCTGAGTTTCGAGATTGCCTTGATGCGCGCCGCATTTGCATCAGGCAGCTCGTCTCCGGAATTGTCTACGATCAATTCGCGGTCCGTTACATCGAAGAAAAAACGAGGCAATACTATCTCCATCTACGCCGAAAATGCGCCGCAAACGTTGGTAAGCAATCCTTCGATGCTTACGACCGTCTTAGCTCAATTAGCGCGTTTGTATAAAGTGTAATATGAGAAAAATCAGCGGCTTATCTGAGGATCAGCGTCGCGCTTCAAGCTGACATGATTTGGCGAAACAGTATATGACTTATGTTTGGTTCATAAAATATTTGTCTGCGTCACTGTTGCACTCAGTTTTGAGTGTCCTCTATCGGCTTAGGCTGCGTTGACTCTTTGTCGCGTTACCGCAGCTCGGAGTATGCCGTGTACAATCCTTTCTTCTCCACGATGATGCTGGCGCTCGAAGCCCAGAAGGTGATCGAGCTGCGGATCGTTCGTCTGTCTTGGGGCGGCCGCGAAGGCCGAGCCGAGATGCAGGCCATGGTGATCGAAAAGGTTCATGCTGGCATGGAAGCTGCCACCACACTGATGGCCGGCGGCTCGCCAGAAAGAGTGATTGCTCGATATCGCGAACACGTCGCAACCAACACAAAACGGCTGACAGCGGCTTAGTGGATATGCCCCGGCCGTTCCTCGCTCTGATCGCGTTCATCTTCCTTGGGGTGCTCGTCATCGGCTCGCTCTTCATGGCCACCGGTCCGATGCAGGACCAAGCGCGGAGCCCCCACGAAATCGGCAGGGCCGAGAACCAACTGCCGTAGCTCCCGAGGGGCCAGCATACGATCGTCTGCAATGCTATCTCTGAAATTCCGGCATCAGGTGAGCAACGCGACGCTCGGGCGATCGACTTCGAAGCAATCGGCCGGTTCGGGCAGGTTCGCTCGCCGACGGCCGATTTGTCAGAGCAGACGCTCTGCGACTGAGTGATGGATCAGGCGTTAACCTACCAGACACTGTGGGAAGGAATGATCATGAAGCTCCGCCATGCGGCCCCAGCACTATGTTGCCTGCTGCTCGCTACGTCAGCAGCTAGCGCCCAGTCACCCAAAGCTGCCGTTTTCGACTTTCAGTTGGCCAATCTCGGCGCTCAAGGACCAACCGATGCGGACATCGCTCGGCTTGGCCCTCTCAGTGATTTGCTTCGCCAGCAATTGAAGGATAGCGGACGATACGAAATCATCGCTATTGAGCCGGTCAAGGATGAAGTGAAAAATAGTTCTGATCTGCGAAAATGCGGCGGATGTGCTGATGATTTTGCGCGCAAGCTCGGCGCCGATATTGCGATCACTGGCGAAGTCCAGAAGGTTTCAAATCTCATTCTGAACATCAACGTATATGTAAAAGATCTAAAAAACGGCGGGGCTGAGAAAGCCTACAGTGTTGATATACGTGGCGATAACGATCTCTCATTCGATCACGGCGTGAAATATCTCGTGAAGAACAATATGCCGATAAGCGGAGACGGACGGAAGCCGTAACGCAAATTTGGCCGGGGCCTAACCGATCTTTCGGCTGCCCAACGCAGAGCAACCAGAGTGATGGGTCGAACGTAGCCTCGAGCGGTTTGCGCAGTGCCGCGGCGGATGCGGCTCGACACGATCGGTTTGCTCGAGACAAAGCGCATCGGCTGAGTGGGCGGAGGGCGTCGACAGCATCACGGAGATTCCCTGTCAGGACCTCCGAGCGCCAATCACCGACTTTTTCCTACGGTAGGCGGCGCAGGACAGCATCTCCTCAACTCGCTGCGAGCAAAAAGTGGTCAGCCTGGTCCGCCAAGTCTGGCCATTTTGTTAGGCTCGCCTCAAGCAGCCATGCGCCGACCGCGGCCCTTGGGCTCCTCGGCGACTGCTTCTTGCTCCTTCGGAAATGGACTTAGCTTCGTTCGCATTCCGAACGACGAGCTGCGTTGTCCCGATCACGCCGCTTTCGACCCATTTTGGTCGTTCTGCCCTGAGGAGCATCTGCTCCGAAGCGGACATCGGCGCCGACAGATTGGCGGCCCAGATGGGCTATGTCCAAGCTGCCCAATTTATAGCGCGATACAGAGAATTCAGACATTCGGCGTTATCTTGAAAAGTTCAGAAAAGATATGATATAGAACTGTGTTAATCAAATAATATATCGTAAATACGACCCGTATTGTCAAATATTGATATGTTCACACTATTTCAGACTCGTCACCGCATCGAAGATCGAATTGAAGACATTCTCATCTTCGTCATGACGATAGCGATGATGGTCCGCGGCATCCTTGGGACTGATGCCGTATTTCAGTTTGAAGGCGCGGCTGAACGCGGCAATGTTCGTGAAGCCGTAAAGGTGGGCAACATCTGTGATGCTGCGGCGTTCGGCGGCCGCGAGAGTGCGCCGTGCAGCCCTGAGCCGGTAGGCCTGGATGTAGGAATGAACACCTCCGTCCGCCTTGAACAGGCGGAACAGCGTCGCACGCGAGATACCGACGTTGTGGCAGATGGCCTCGGTTGTCAGAGAGGGCGAAGTCAGGTTGAGCTCGATATAGCGCTTGCAGCGAACAACTGCAGCAGTCTCCAGGCCTGCCCTTGCTTTCGCGATTTGATGTCGCGTCGGCTCTAGGGCGGCGGCGAGGATATGTGCGGTCGCTCGACTCAGCCCATCTGCCTCGGATGCCGTCAGCAGGTGCGCGGATTGAACGACCATTCGCATGTGCTCAGCAACGAGGTGGCCGAAGCCTCCGCGCAAGACCGTCCCGTGGAACACTTCCGGGTCCGGTAGCGTGCTTGCGACGAGCTCACGCGAGAGGCTGAGAATGAGCGACCCGCTCTCCGGTGCCGCGTGCCGCCGAAACGGGCGCGACAAGGTGTTCACCGTTATGGCGCCTGCCGGGACGTGAAAGCGTGCGTCACCCATTTCCACGTCGAAGTCCGACGAGGTCAGATGAAGCACGATGTGATCGAGCCCATCCGACTTCACGCGCTGCGGAGATCGAGCAACGGATTGTGGCGAAGCCGACATCTCGCTCGCCATCATGGCTCCGAGATTCGTCGACGTCAGACTCGCATGAAAATTCTGGACATCACTGCCGATTTCATGCGTGACGCCTAAGATTCCGCGCCACGTTTCGAACCGATCGTCGCTGTTCACCTGCTTCGTGTCGAACGTCACGCGAGGCAGAGTTCGGGCTGACATTCTTGAACAACTCAATCGAACAACGGCATGCGAGCAACGAAGTTCGCGGCTAGTGGCAAGCTTTACCTTAATCGATCCTTATCCATCCTGGCTACGGTGTGACCACCGCCAGTGCGATGCTGTCTTACGCAAGAAATACGCGTGTCTAAAATGCAACATACTCTTGCATAAACGCAATTTATAGATGCCCACAAGCTGCTGAGACTCCAAGCCAAATAATTGAGACGCTGGGCCATCGCATCGATATCTGATCCCCCATATGGCTCGGAGAGCGAGCGCCCCAATACAATCCGCTGACCGGAGAACGGCGCCTGGCTTGTGCTTCTCAAGGGGCCGGACGTGTCGAGTGTAACGAGTTCTGCCGGTGCTGCGCGCAATCGGCTGCGTGGGCTTTGGCTCGCATCGACCGCCCTGGTCGGGTTCACTTTAAGAACTCAGGAAGCACCTCCCGTTTCGCGCAACTCGCTATGCCGATGGGAGCGACCGGCCAGCTTGCTTGCCCACTTTAGAGAGTGGAATGCTGTCCTAGCGAGCCTGACAGCGGCTCTGCCGAAGCGTCAGCGCAAGGTGCGCCCCGCGGCCCGGATTGGCCGGCGCCGGGCAGCAGCCCTAATCGCTGCCGCAAGTCTGTTAGTTGGGATTGCGGGCGATCCGGCCGCTGCTCAGACTGCCAATACCTTTTCCGTGACGAACGCCAACGACAGTGGACCCGGTTCGCTGCGCGACGCTCTCAATAACGCCAACAGCGCAGGCGGCACCGTCGATTTCAGCATCGGCCAAGCGATCACCCTCAACAGCGCATTACCATACATCACCGGCAATGTGACGTTCGGCAACGCTGGCGATCTGTCCGTCCAGGTCAACGGGCCCGGCGCAGGAGTCCGGGCGATTACCGTCAGCACCGGCGGCACGTTCACCAATCAGGTCGGACTGACCGTTTACCAAGGTAACGGCATCGAAATCGATCCGATTTCGAACGGCGGCAAGGTGGTCAACCTCGCCGGAGCCCGGATCGAAGGCGAGGGCAGCGGTGTCATCCAGAATGATGTCGGGGCTGGCGCATTCACAGTCGTCAATTCCGGCCTGATCCAGGGTGACCAATACGACGGCATTTCCCAGCATGGCTCGGGGACCCTCACCGTAACCAATACCGGCACCGGTATCGTCTACGGGGCGAACGGAACGGGGTCAGGTGCCGGCTACGGCGTGGACAGCGATGGCGGCGGCAAGCTGACGTTGGTCAACGAAGCCGGCGGCAAGATCATCGGCAATTACGGTGCCCGGGCGGCAAATGCCACCGGTGCGATCTCCAACGCCGGCACGATAGCGTCGGGATCCTACAACGGGAGCACGATAACGGTAGGCGGCCAAGTCGGCATCCTGCTCGATGCCGGCGGTTCCATCACCAACGCCGCCACGGGTGTGATCCAGGGCAACAGCCGCGGAATCACCGCAAACGGCGCGCTAACTCTGACGAACTTGGGCAGCATCACAGGTATCGATGGCGTCGGCATCACAGCCGGTGCATCGACCGTACTCAATGCCGGCGAGATTTCGACCGGGTCGAATTTCGGCCTCGCCGTCGGCGGTGGAACGACGTCCGTCACCGTCACCAATGCATCCACCGGCCTGATCAAGGGCGGATCGGACGGAAACTACGGATACGGCATGCTGAGCAACGGCTCGGCCCTCACCATCAACAACTATGGCACGATTAACGGCAGCCAGGGCGGGATCTTGTCTCTCGGCAACGGGTCGTTCACGGCCAATCTGTTTGCGGGCTCGACCACGGGTGCGATCGTCGCCCAGTCTGGCGCCAACGCGGTTTCAGTTTACACCGGCACCGGCGCGACCGGCACAATTACCGCGCAACCCTATCAGGACGCAGTGTCGGGAACGCAGGGAAGCGTCACACTGCAGAACGCCGGTGCGCTCGCAGGGGCCAGCGTCGGCAACATCACGGCCACCGGCAATGGAACCACCCTCGCCCTGAAGCTTCTAGGCAATGGCGACGGCGGCACGAACGGCGCGGTCGGCTCGATCGCCGGCATCATCTCCGGAGCGGTGGCGGTCACCAAGGCCGATAGCGGTATCTTCGCACTGAGCGGCGCCAACACCTATACCGGCGCGACCACGATCTCCGGCGGCACGCTCAAGGCCGGCTCGACCACGGGCTTCTCCGCCAACAGCGCGTTCACGGTCGGCGCCAACACGTATCTCGACCTCGGCGGATTCAATTCGACGATTGGTTCGCTCGGCGGAGCGGGCACGGTGACCAATTCCGGCACCGTAGCCGCCACGCTCTCAACCGGCGGACTGGACCAGTCGTCGACTTTCTCCGGCGTCATTCAGAACGGCGCGAATGCCGCCGCTAGCACCGGCCTGAACAAGATCGGCACCGGCACGCTGACGCTGTCGGGAGCCAACACCTATACCGGTACGACCACGGTTTCGGCTGGCGCGATCCAAGCAGGCGCGGCCAACGTCATCAGCAACGCGAGCGCCGTCTTCGTCAACGGCGGCACCTTCGACTTGAACAACCACGACCAGTCGATCGGATCGCTCAGCGGCAACGCCGGAACCAGCGTAACCCTCGGCTCGGCCACGTTGACAGCCGGCAGCGATAACTCGGGTAGCGCGTATCGTGGTGTCATTTCTGGCACCGGCAGCTTCACCAAAACCGGGAGCGGAGTCCTGTTCCTGACTGGAGCCAATACCTATAGCGGCTCCACAACGATTCAGGGTGGAAGCCTTAACATCGGGCAAAGTGGTACGGGCTCGATTACTTCGACCAATCTCGTCATCACCGGCGGTGAGCTTCGCCTTAACAGCGCTTCCGCGGCACCAGTGAACTCGGTCGTCACGCAGACGGGTGGCCAGTTCGTCGTCGGTACGTCTCTGGAGGTTGGATCGCTCAGTGGCAGCGGCGGCGCCGGCGTCCTGTTCAGCGCGGGCGCCACTCTGACGACCGGCCGTAACGGCACGGCCGACACCTACGGCGGCACCATCGGCAGCGACGGCAACGGCGCCCTGACCAAGACTGGCACGGGCACGCTGACGCTCACCGGCGCCAACACCTATACCGGCGCAACCACGATCTCTCGTGGCACGCTCCGAATCGGCGACGGTACGGGAGCCGGCAATGCTGGCCGGATTGGCCAGGATGACGCTGGCACCGTCTTCAGCAACGTCGCTACGACCGGCGGCACGCTCATGATAGCTCGGACCGACGCCTACACCTACGGAGGCGTCATCTCCGGCTCGGGCGCGCTTGTCCAACTGGGCACCGGCACGACCACGCTTACCGGCGCAAACGGCGTAGGCAATCAGTTCACCGGCGCAGCCAACGTTGTCACGGGCACCCTGGCGGTCAATGGGACCTTCGGCGACACCGTGCGCAACAGCGCGGTCGTCTACGTCAACACCGCTGGCACGCTGCACGGCTCGGGCACCATTGCCGGTTCGGTCGTTGTCGGCGGCGGCGGTACGGTCTCGGCCGGCAACTCGCCGGGTACGCTGACGGTTGGCGGCGACTATACGCTAGGCGGCGGTTCGACCTCACTGTTCGAGCTCGGCGCGCCGGGCGTGGTCGGGGGCGCCAACAACGACCTGATCAAGGTCGGCGGCAACCTGCTGGTGAATGACGGCAGCACCCTGGCGCTCCGGACGGTAGGGGGCGGTCAGATCGCCAGCGGCTACTATACGCTGTTCGACGTGACTGGCACGACCACCGGTCGCTTCGATACCGTCACCAACGGTGGCACGGCGGCTACCTCCGACCTGACGCAGATCGTGACCAATGGCGGCGTCGGTCCGTCGCAGTACAACATCCTCCTCGCCGGCAACGGGCAACTCGTCCAGTTCTGGGATGGCGGCAATCTCTCCGCCAACGGTGCCGTCGATGGCAGCGCGGGAACGTGGGATGCCACCCGCACCAATTGGACGACGCAGGACGGGGCCGCCAACGACCAATGGCGTTCGCAGGTCGGTGTCTTCGGGGGCGCTGCCGGCGGCGCGGTGACGGTCAACGGCGCGCAGAGCTTCGAGGGCCTGCAGTTCAGGACCGACGGCTACGTGCTGTCCGGCGATACGCTGAACCTCGTCGCCGACAGCGGGATCACAGGCGCCACGGCGGCTTCGATCACCACTGACAGCGGTGTCGGCACGACCATCGGCAACGTGCTTCAGGGCTCGGCCGGGCTGACGAAATTCGGTAGCGGCACGCTCACCCTGACCGCTGCCAACACTTATACGGGTCTCACGACGGTGACGGGCGGCACCCTCTCCATTGCCGCCAGCGGATCGATCACGTCGTCGGTGACCAACGCTGCCACCTTCATCAATGCCGGCAGCGTCGCCGGCAGCCTGGCCAATTCGGGTACGGCCAGCAACTCCGGCACGATCGCCGGCGGTCTGACCAACACGGCCGGCACCACGACCAATACCGGCACCATCAATGGCGGCGCGACGATCCTGGCCGGCACCTTCAACACCGATGTCACGACCAGCGTGGTCAATGGTGCGGTGTCCAATAGCGGGACGGTGAACGCGCAAGGCCAGATCAACGGCAGCGTCGCCAACACTGCAGGTGCGGTCTTCACCGTGGTCGGCGGCCTCTCCGGCATCGACCGTTTCACCAATGACGGCGCGCTGGCGCTCTCCGGCAACGACCTGAGCGTCGGTTCGCTCGCGGGCTCGACCGCTGCCGCGAGCATCGCCGGTGGGGGTACGCTGTCAGCTGGCAGCGACAATACCTCGTCGGGCTATGCCGGCATGATCTCTGGCGCGACCGCGCTGACGAAGCAGGGAACCGGCACGCTCACCCTGTCGGGCGCGAACACCTACACCGACGCGACCACGATCGCGGCCGGCACGCTGCAGGCGGGCGCGGCGAACGCCTTCTCGTCCGGTTCGGCCGTGACGGTGGCGTCGTCCGGCCGGATGGATCTGAACGGCTTCAACCAGGTGATCGCCTCGCTGAGCGGTGCCGGTGGCGTGACGCTCGGTTCGGGCACGCTCGCTACCAGCGGCAGCAACGCCTCGACCAGCTATGCCGGTGTGATCTCGGGCACGGGCGGTCTCACCAAGACGGGGACCGGCACCTTCACGCTGTCGGGTGGCAACACCTATACCGGCGCGACGACGATCTCGGGCGGCACGCTGACGCTGGCCTCCGGCGGCAGTCTGGCGGGCTCGGTCAACAATGTGGCGACCTTCACGAGCGCCGGCAGCATCGCCGGTGGCCTGACCAATACCGGCACGGTGACCGCCTCGGCCGGTCGCATCGACGGCACCATCGCCAACAATGCCGGCAGCGTGACCATCTCTGGGGCCGTGGCGAGCAACGGCACCTTCGCCAATGCCAATGGCGCGACCCTCGCAGTGACCGGCAGCGGCGCCTACGGCCTCGCTGGCCTGTTGACCAATGCCGGCAGCCTCACGGTCGCGTCGGGTGGCAGCCTGACGGCACCGGCCGGGATCAACAATTCCGGTTCGATCACGGTGGCCCAGGGCGGCAGCATCATCGATGCCCTCGTCAACAGTGGCAGCGTCGCCAACAACGGCAGCTACACCGCCGACGTGACCAACACGGCCTCCGGCAGCATCACCAACACCGGCACCTGGTCCACGGTGACCGGACCGTTCGTCAATGCCGGGACGCTCGCCACCAGCGGTGTCCTCAATGGTGGCTTGGCCAATACGGGCACCGTCCAGGCCTCGGGCCAGATCAACGGCGCGGTCTCGAATGCGGCTGGTGCCAGCATGACCCTGACCGGCGCCCTGACCGGTGTCGCCAGCCTCGCCAATAATGGCACGGTCGATCTCGGCGGCACGGCCTTCACGGTCGGCTCGCTCTCGGGCACCAGCACGGCGGCGGTGATCCGCAACGGCGCCCTGACGGCAGGCGGCGACAACAGCTCGACGAGCTATGCCGGCGCCATCGCCAACGGCGCGGCCGTCACCTCGTTCACCAAGACCGGTACTGGCAATCTGACGCTGAGCGGCACCAGCACCTATACCGGCGCCACGACGGTCCAGGCCGGCACGCTGACGGTCGAGGGCAGCCTCGCCTCGTCCGTGAGCGTGGCCAGTGGTGCGCTCCTCGCCGGCTCGGGCAGCACCCGGGCCCTGACCGTCGCCTCCGGCTCGAGTGTCTCCCCAGGCGCGAGCCCCGGCGCGGTCGGCACGCTGAACGTCACCGGCAACATCCTGTTCTCGAGCCAGTCGCTCTACCAGGTCGACGCTACGGCGCTCGGCCAGTCGGACCGGATCACGGCAACCGGCACAGCCACGATCCAGGGCGGCACGGTCCAGGTCACGGCGCAGGCAGGGCTCTACAAGCCGACCACCAGCTACACGATCCTGAGTGCGGCCGGTGGCGTGACGGGCCAATTCTCGAAGGTCACCTCGAACTTCGCCTACCTGACGCCGTTCCTGACCTACGACGCCAATGACGCCATTCTGCGGCTTGCCCGCAACGACCTGCAATTTGCGTCGACGGCGCAGACCCGCAACCAGGCGGCTGTTGCCAATGCGGCCCAGGCGGCGGGCGTTGGTGCGCGCCTCTACGATGCCATCGCCGTGCTGTCGGCGCCGCAATCGCGGGGAGCCTTCGATGCGCTCTCGGGCGAGATCCATGCGAGCGCAGTCACGACCCAGTTCGAAAACGCCTTCCTGGTGCGTGAGGCGATCCTGGACCGGCTACGCTGGGGGAATGCGACGGGCTTCGGCAACGACACGCTCGGCATCGGCCAGCGCTTCGCGCCCGGCACGACCTTGCCGGCAGCCTACACGGCCGACCTGCCGGGCCGGGCCAGCGCTCCGACGCCGGTCACCGCGCTCCTCGTCGATCCCAACCCGATCGCGGTCTGGGGCCAGGGCTTCGGTTCGTTCGGCTCGACGGCGAGCGACGGCAACGCCGCTCGCCTCGCCCGCCAGACCTCCGGCTTCGTGCTCGGGGCCGATGCGCGGGTCGAGAACAACTGGCGCCTCGGCGCGGCCGGCGGCTACAGCTTCACCAATTTCGACGTCACCGGGCGGCAATCCTCGGGGACGATCGAGAGCGGCTATGGAGCGCTCTATGCCGGCGGCCCGCTCGGCGGCCCGCAGAGCCCGCTGCAACTGCGCCTCGGCGCGACCTATGGCGGCAACAGCCTGACCACGCGCCGCGGCATCGCCTTCGCCGGCTTCAACGAGAATGCCAGCGCCCGTTACGGCGGCACCACCGCCCAAGGCTTCGGCGAGATCGGCTACCGGATCGGCGCGACGGCGGCATATGTCGAACCGTTCGTCGGCGCTGCCGCGATCCGGATCAGCCGCAACGGCTTCACCGAGATCGGGGGCGCCTCGGCTCTGACCGCGCAAGGTCGCGACTACGACCTCGGCACCTCGACCATCGGCCTGAGGGCGGAAGCGCGGATCTCCGAGGTGTTCGCGACCAACCTGCCGATCATGGTGCGCGCGCTGGTCGGCTACCGCCGGGCCTATGGTGACGTGGTTCCCTCGGCACTGCTCGCCTTCGCCGGCGGCCAGCAATTCGTGTCGGCTGGCTTGCCCATCGACCGCGATGCGCTCGTGGCCCAGGCCGGCATCGACTGGCAGATGGCCCCGAGCACGACGCTCGGCGTGGGCTATACCGGCCAGGTCGGACAGCGCGCCCAGGACCATGGCGTGAAGGGCAACTTCGTCTACCGGTTCTGAGACGCAGCTACGGACAAAGGCCCGCGGGATCGCCAAGACCTGCGGGCCGCAGCCTAAGAGCGGACTTTCAAGACCGTCCGCTCCCCGCCCTGCGTACCTCCCCTTCAGGCCAGCTCGCCATGTTCCGCTTCGCCACGACGCCCCGAACGATCGCGGTCGCTCTTGCTCTGCCCACCACCGCCGCGCTTCTTGCGGCTGGCCTGACCTGGCCAGTGGATGCCCAGCCGAACAAGCCTGCGGCACAGGCCGCTCCGCAGGCGGCCCCTCAACCCGCGCCCAGGGTCGTCCCGGCCGAGCCTGGCGCCACCACCGCGAGCTTCGGCGACTGGGTGCTGCGCTGTCAGCGCGGCGGCACGCCCGAGAAGCCAGCCCGTGTCTGCGAAGTCGGCCAGAGCATGCAGATCCAGGGACAGACCCAGCCCATCGCCCAGATCGCCATCGGCCGAACCGGAGCTGCCGAACCGCTGCAGGTCACTGTCGTGCTGCCCTCGAACGTCGCCTTCCCGAGTAGCGTGCGTATCCTCGCCGAAGAGAAGGATACGCCCGGCTATGAGTTGCCCTGGCGGCGCTGCCTGCCCGGCGCCTGCATCGCCGACACCTTAGTCAAGGACGAGGCTCTCAAGCGCTGGCGCACCACCAACGAACCCGGCCGAATCGTCTTCAAGAGCGCAGCCGGCCAGGACGTCGCCATCCCGCTCTCATGGCGAGGACTGCAACAAGCCCTCGATGCTCTGGGCAGAGAGCTGGGTTAAACTCGCGTTCAGTGATTTGAAGTTTGAATGTCTGCTCCATGGGAACTCACGACCGAAAGCAGACTGGCAAGAATCCACCCATTTCGGTCATCGGCGGTCCGCTGCTTACGTCCGTTTCCGAGCATGCAGGTCGCATTCCGGAACGACCAAGTCGGGCGCGAAGCCGCCGGAAGACAGGGACGACGACGTGCACATGCCTCTGACACGGGCACTGGACTGGCTCGCCGAGCGCCTGCTCGGCGTCCCGGTCGTCTATGTCCCCGGGAACCATGATTTCTGGTGGGACCGCGGAGAGTAGCGCTACACGATCCACGACCAGCTTAACCGAGGGCGCGAGCGGGCGGCCACTCTCGGCATCCACCTGCTGCTCGACGCGGCCTTGGTCATCGGCGGGACGCGCTTCCTGGGCGGCACGCTTTGGACGGATTTCCGGCTCGGCTCATTCAGCCTGACCCACGGGATGCGGTCAGCCCAGGGCCGCAATGGCATGGTGGACTACCGGCGCATAAGAACCGGTCAACGTTCACGCGACCGGATCGAGCCGGCCGAGATCCTGGGTGTCAAACGGCGTTTAACATTGGCTCTGACTCACTCTCGCTGATGCCGTGGGCGTTGAGGTTGCGGACATCCATGATGGAGCCGCAGCATGCGTCATCGCTTTCGCTCGTCGAGCCTCGTACCCACTGGATTCCTCGTCGA
>NZ_JAAUVI010000022.1 GCF_021352225.1 Methylobacterium sp. C25
ACGAGCAGCGAAGTGTGGGGCCATTTGACGGATTGCTCATGGCCCTCCTTCAGGTAGCGCTTACCCGTCCGATAGCCTTCCTCGGCGTAGTCAGCGACATCGTCCGCACCCTTCCGAAGCCTGACCTTGGCTTGGCCGTAGTCACGCTCGGCTCGGGCCGCCTTCTGGCTGACGAGCCCTTCGACCGCGTCCCGTGTCGAGCCGGACAATTCGCCGACCTCGCTCTGGACCTTTCCGCCTAACTCCTTGACGGCTCCCGTCACTCTGTCCGTGTCGATCATCTGTTTTTCCTTGATAGCCAGATCTGGTCGGCGTAAGTCTTGGACGCGGTCCATGAGACGTGCCCCTTTACGCTCAACCCAATGCATCACGGCTTGTTGCGCGGTGCGTCGCCAGAGGCGGCTACAGCGTCGTCGCTGGCCCGTTCACCTTCAGGCAGCTGGCCACGCTTTTCCAGTTCGGCGCGCAGCTCGCGTTCGGCTACAAGCCAGAACTGCATGTCGAGCCCCTCGGGCCGATGGTTGCGTTCCCAAAGCTCGTAGGCGCGCTCCCGGATTCGCTCGCGAGTAATCGCCTGCCGCGTAGTCGCTATTTCCCTGGCCTCCCTCGATCTGATGCGCCCAACCAGCAAGGCTGGGGCCGGCATCTAGCCCGTCTAAGGCCCGAAACATTCCATGAAAGCTTTGGTTAACGGTCGCGTCGAGCGCCAGCGACCAATCGAGGGCGCGCGTCATCGGAGGACAGTGATCATGAGCATCGAAGGCAAAGCCAAGGAAGCGGCCGGGTTCGTCAAGGAGGAACTTCACGAGCACGGCAAATCCCCTGAGAGCAAGGAAAAGGCTCAGGAAGGGCGCGATCTCCGAAATGAAGGTCGGCTTGAGGACGGTAAGGCCCCGAAGACCACCACGCCCGGATCGGGTCATCCCGAGAAATAAAGCTGCGAAAAGGGGCGTCAGGCGGGCGCTACGGCGCCGGCCATCGTCCGTCTTTCCCCATACAGTCCAAGCCCTTCGGCAACGTATGCTTTTATCTGACCTGATCCCGAAAGCAGCCATGGTGCTTTCGGCCAAATCAAACTGGCCGTTCCGCACCCAACCCGGACTTCCATCTGATTAAATTTGGCGCCGGAAACTGGACGTTCCACGATCGCTCGTCAAGCAAGCGACGAGAATATTCCGCGAAAATTTTCAATATTGAGCTATGAACGGTCATTGCTTTTCTTTGTCTCGGAAATCGAAGCTCTGAAAAACATGATCTCTGAGAGTGTAAATTTCGTCGATTTTACCACAAAGCAATTTCTGTAACGCCGCGACCTCATCAGGCTCTGGCTTAATTGCCTTTTGCAGCTCGATTAGCAGCTGATCGATCCGCATGAACATGCGGATGCCCTCCGCGAGGGAGGCTCTCCCGCGGCTCACCTTTCAAGATACGAAATGTTCCTCGAAATCGCAGACATACAAACTGATCGAGCTGAACCGACAGCTAGTCACGAAATTATCCGACGAAAATCAAAATATTTTTCCAGAAGCGATCTTATGATGGAGAAACGCAAAAAGACACATTTAAATTTCAGCCTGGAGGGATGATCATTTCATCCTACCGCGTTGCCTCGCTTTATTGAACGATTCCGTTTCAAACTTTGCCCTAGGGCTGAGGCTTTGCAGGGCGCTATCCGAAATCTCGAATTCGGAGTCGTTTCCTATGATGCCAAACGCTTATGCTGATCGTGAGTGGATTGCGATACTTGTTTGCTTTTTGCTCATTTCGGAGTTTGCGTTTCTGCTTACAGGTGCACTTTTGCTTGATTGAGCCTTGATGTATCGCGCCGCCCGCATCCTCATTGAAGCCCTCAACAAAACTGTTGCGGCGGATGAAGACGCAGCAGACGCCTTGTATGAAGCATGTCAGGAGATAGCCGGATGCGGGGTCGCAGACGAAGCCAAAGCGACTCTTCAACTCTCACGTATGCATCGTATTAGAGCGATCCATTTGCGCTCTCAGATCGCTTTAATTCGGCTTAAGGCAGCGCTTCACTTTAGGCAAAACAAATTAGATCCCCCATTTTAATTCGGGACAATCAATATAAACTTCACGGAAAAGCTAATCGCTTCAAGTGTTGTGAAGGAGGATCGATGAAATACCATATGGAGATCTGCAAAATTGGTGAAAGCGGGGCGAAGCTTGGTGTAGTATGCCACTTTTCTTCATCAACGGTCGAAGAAGCCATTGATGTCGCACGGTCAAAAATCAGTGATGCAGCTGCCTTCAAATCTGTACTCAATGTCGAAATATTCGATAGTGAAAAACGACTCATTATGTCGTATACAAGCCCTCGTTCAGCAGAGAATTTAATATTACAATGATATATATTTGAAGTAATAGTAAATCATGGCGCGGTCTGGATAGGGGTTTGCATCAACGTCTATGGCCGCTTCCTGGCAATCATCAGGGCGTTTCCTCCCCAGACTTCGCCTTGCGGTCTAAATCGATCGCAAAGCGATGTTTTTGGGCGGTCCACAGTCTCACGCAAAGGGGCGAGTGCCACTTAAATATGCGACCGATAGGAAACATATGTTGTATGTCGGGAATCTGACCGAGGGTATGGATTCGTTATTCGGCTTGATCCGTAGGCAGCCGCGCAGGGCAAAATCGACGCCCGCTCCCGCTCGGAGAGGCCCCTGCCGCGGTTCTATTTCGACATCCATGATGGTGTCGAGATCCAAGACATTTGCGGGCTCAACTTGCCGTCCCTGGACGATGCTAAGCGTGAGGCGTTGAGGCGCGCGGCTGCTATCACTAATGATCCGGATAACCTGCGCGAACACAGCGCTGTCGTCGTCACGGTGAGGGATGGCCCTCGTTCGGTGCTCGCGACAGTTCGGTTGGTCCACCAGATCGAAACGACCTAGGTAGCTGAAGCTAGCTCATTCGTGGCTGGCCAGTCCGGTGATCAAGCTCTGGTACTCTGCCTCAGGCGGCCCGTAGGAGCCCCCTGCCATCGCCAGCAATGCGCCGTGATCGCGGATCGTGATGCTACCGCGCTTAGATGCGATAATGCCGGCCCGTTCGAGGTTGGCAATTGCCGAGGTAAGGCCCGGCCGGTTCACGCCGAGCATCACTGAAAGAAAACGATGCGTCGTCGGCAATTCATCGCCCATGACACGATCGTGGCACATGAGAAGCCAGCGAGCGAGCCGTTGGTCGAGCTTGTAGCGGCCATTCGCCAGGGCCGTGCAGGCGACCTGTGTGCTGAACGTCTGCACATAGCGCAGCAACGTGCTTTGCAGTCTCGCACTTTGCCGCATTGCGTCGCGGAGTGTGTCTGCTCGCAGTGACCACGCCCAGCCAGCGGCCTGGACCCGCGCCTCGTTCGAGGCACGGTCGGCGTCCAGCAAGATCGGTGTTCCGACCAATCCCTCTCGGCCTACCAGACCGATCTCGATCCTTTCGTCGTCCGATGCCTGGACGATGCAGGATACAATGCCCTGTTCGACGAAGTAGACTTGCGTGATCGGCGTTCCGGCCGCGATTAGCACGTTGCCGACCGAGAGCAGAACGCTTTGCATGTGCGGCTGCAGCAAGCCGAAGTCGCCCTCAGCCAGGGCTCGCAACAGCCCATTCTCGCAAGCGTTCTGTATGGGTTGGTACACAGACCCGTCCTGTTCAGGGGCGGGAGTGAGCAGGAACCCACAGTCGCCTGCGCCCGAACGCGTCAGCAAGCGATGATTGTCCTTATGACCTAGCAGAGATTGTTACAAACATTTCCATCATATGATCGCGCGAGTGTCGGTTTTCCGACCTAAGTACGTCGTGTCTCAGGCATGAGTTTGTACGATGCAGGATGCGCTGATCCGGAAATTGGAGAGCTATGAAGCTCTCAGTAAGCAGGACCACAAGGTTCTTACAGCGCTTGTCCCAAAACTCCGGCACGTTGGTCCTCGGGTCGATCTCATCAGCGAAGGTGACCCTCCTGAACACGTCCACCTCATCCTCGACGGCTTTGCCTGTCGCTATAAGATCTTGCCCAGCGGCCAGCGCCAGATCATGGCCTTCCTGGTGCCAGGCGACTTTTGTGACCTGAACGTCTTCATCCTCGATGAAATGGACCATTGCATCGGCACGATTTCGGCGTGCCAGGTCGCTGACATCCCGCGGCATGCTTTCGATGTCATAACAGAAAGTCATCCGCACATCACACGCGCCCTTTGGTGGTGCGCGCTCGTCGATGAAGCTGTTTTACGTGAGTGGTTGGTCAACATCGGCGGCCGCCAAGCCAATCAACGTATTGCCCACCTGCTCTGTGAGTTACTGATGCGCCTTCAGGCAGTCGGCTGCGCCAGCGATAATACCTATCCTTTTCCCTTCAAGCAGTCCGACATCGCCGATTGCATGGGTCTGTCGGAAGTCCACGTGAACCGTACCCTGAGAGAACTGCGCTCGCTTGGGCTCATCACACTGAAGAAACGCAGTCTCACGATCCATGATGTTGAAGCTTTGAAAGCGTTCTCCGGCTTCACGGCGAATTATCTGCACCTCAAGAACGGCCGCTGGAGCGAGCGCCGATCTGTGCCATGGCTTGTCCAGGCACAGGGCGGGTGAGCATGACCAAGCGTCACAACGTCGAGACGTTGGTGGTGCTGCAACCGATTGCCGTCGACACCGACAGTTCCGATCGCGAGGGTATGCTGGTTATCGCCAACGGCATGTTGGTGGCAGTGCTTGTGCAATTGAACGACCCTGAGGAAACAAGACCCGGCAGCTGGTTCATGGAAGCCGGCTTCGGTCGGCTTCGCGACATGCGACTTCAGCCTTTCGACACCCTGGACGATGCTACGCGCTGGGTACGACAGCAGATGAAACTCTTAGCGGGATAGTAGCGCATCGTCTCCCGAATGGGTCGGACCACCGATAGCAGCTCGGCCTCAGACTTCCACACTGACCTCGACGGCCATGGTCAGGAAGGCATCGGATGGTCCGGCGAAGCTTCCGCTCACTGGAATGGCCCTGCGGATGTCGCGTGCGACGGCAACCGGGATTAAGTTAGCGCCCCCGACGCTGCGGTTGGTCGGATCGAAGGTGACCCAGCCCGCCCCCGGAAGGTAGCCCTCGGCCCGCGCATGGGTGGAGCCGCTGTCGGCCGAACCAAGGAGCGTCCGCGTCGGATCGTGAAGATAGCCCGATACGATGCGGGCGCCGAAGCCGAGGCTGCGGACCGCCTCGACGAGCAGCGTCGCCAAGTCCCGGCAGGATCCCGTGCGGAGCACCAGCGTTCGTCCGGGCGATTGCGTGCCCTCGTCCTCGCGGGCTTGGTAGAGGATGGCGTCGCCAATGCCGGCGTTGATGTCCTTGAGCAAGGACAGGGTGTCCGTCGGATAGCCTGCGACGAAGCCCTGCGCCCAAGCCCGCAGGCCATCGCCTTCCGCATACTGCGGCACTGTCAACGACCCCAGGTCCGTCCAGTCGTCGTCGGAATACCCGAACGGGAACGCGATGGCGGAGGCCGCGATGTCGAACACGGGATAGGCGGCAGCCGAGAGTTCGATGCTGGATAGCGCGTCGATGACCAGCGCATCGGAGGCCGCCCCGAAGCTCGCGGTCGCGACGGCGTTGCCGAACACGTCGTTCGCCCAGTCGACCTTTGCGTTTGGCGATAAGGCGACCTCGAACGACAGGAGCCGCAGCTCCCGTGTCTCCCGCGGCCGGAGCATCAGGGGGTGCGGCCCAACGCTTACGAGCCGTCTCTACCGATAGGTCGTCCTGTGGTGGATGCGCAGCCGTACCAATGACGTCTCCGATAGCTGATCGAACCAAGCACCGAAGCGAAGGCAGTACCAGATGGAACGTCCTTCCGTTGCGGACGGGCACATCGCCGATCCGTGCGCGATGATGTCGTTAGCCGACGGGTCCGTCACGGCTGCCGGCTTTCGGGACCGTCAGGACCCCGTGGTCTCGGACCTGCCGGTGAGCCGGTTTCCTCAAGGCTCCCCGGAGCCGGGCTAGAACAAGGGGGCGCCCCGCGTCTCCAGAAGACGCTTCCGCTCGATGCCGAGGTCGATGAGTGCCATTTCGAGTATGGTCCGGAGCCGGTGGGGCGTGCGGTCATCCATCCTCTTGTAGAAGTCTTCGATCTTGCCGGCCAGTTCGTCGAGGTTTCGGATTGTTTCGTCCATGCGCCTTGTCCGTGAAACGGTTCAGCGCGAGGCAGCCGGATGTGAGGCCGATGCAAAGTGCTTAGCGTCGATTGATGCCAATAATCCTGCATAGCACGATTATTGGCGGCGCGCCCAATGGCAACGAGGCTCAGCGCTTCGTGCATATCGCTCGGCATTTTGGCGATCGCTGATTGCACGTCCAAGACTCCGCGCTCTTCTTCTAACCTTTTTTATCTTAGTCGCCAACGATCCGGGCTGATCCTCTCAATCAGCCCGGTCTAAAAACAGCCGGTCAGGTCACCCTAGTACCTGCGCGTCGCGTCTATCTGCGACAATGCCGAAGCCTCGGATCAATTGCGCGCAATCGATCGAGGTGATAGGCCGAGCTATTGCTGGCTACGACCTCGGGCGTCCGCAACTGAGAGACGCTGTGTGCTCCCGCCTTGCAGCCGGAGCAGTGTGATGACGCGCTACTTTTTCGACGTTCATGATGGCTTCCACGTCGTCGATCACGTGGGCCAAGAGATGCCCGACATCGCTGCCGCCAAGGAAACGGCCATGCGCAGAGCGATTGCGTATGTGGCTGAGCCAAAAATGCTAAGAGCAGATGGTGGGACGCTCGTCGTCGTCATCCGCACCGACGCGGATAGCGTCACCGCCACGTTGAGGCTCGCTTTCAGCATCGCAGACGGCGGAAAAGCATTACCGTCAGGGCAACGCTGAGAATCGTCCGGAGACGATCAGGCGTCCGGTGATCCATCCGCTTGCAGAAATCCTCGATCTTGCCGGCTAACCCGCCGAGTTTTCGGATTGTTTCGTCCAAATGCGCCGTCCAAAAAACGGTGCAGCGCAAGACAGTCGGATATGAGGCCGATGCGAAGAGCTTAGCGTCGATTGATAACAATAATCGTGCAAAGCAAGATTATTGTCTGCGCGCCTTTCCTGCGGGTAGAACCGCCCGCAATCTCAAGACGAGCCCATCAAGACCATCCCCGTCCAAAATACGCATCCGTATTAATCGATCTGGCGCAAGTATGTCCGCTTCTCATCGTCTTGTGTAAGAAAGTATTCGGTCCAGTTTCGGCCATCTACTGCCGAATTCCGAACGTCTGCTTGTTTCATCTGCGGCCCGAAAGAAGCCTAGCAGATTCCCACCCAACCAAGTCATTGGTCCTGGCCGCAGTGCGCCAGAAGCCGACATCAGCCCGCTGCCCGGAACCGGACCTTCGGCTTTGCGCCCAAACTAGCCACCCGGACCAGCACCGGCGCTTATCCAGAGCAGCCGATTGTCGGCCGTCCGGCAGCTTCGCCGTGGTAGTCCCTGGGCTGGCGATTGAGCTTTACCGCCGTCGGCGCGTTCACTCCGTGTCCTCACCCAGACGGGAGCCTCGATGTCGAGCCTATCCGAGCGAAAGGCTCGCCTGATCGTCCACGGCAATCAGCCCTACAATGCCGAACCGCCTCTGGGTCGACTGCGCGTCTCCTACCGGACTTCGGCGGAGAACTTCTATGTCCGCTCGCACGGCGATCTTCCGGACCTCGACGTAGAAGCCTGGCGCATCACCATTGATGGCGGAGCTGGTGTCAGGCTGGAACTTTCGCTGCACGACCTGCAGACCCGTTTCCCGGAAGCTGTGGTCACGGCAACAATGCAATGTGCGGGCAATCGTCGCGCCGACATGTGCGCGGTTGCCCCGGTATCGGGCGATCCGTGGGATGCCGGTGCTATCGCTACGGCCGCTTGGACCGGAGTCCGGCTCAGAGATATCCTGCGCGAGGCGGGTGTTTCGGATGGTGCGGATCTCCACGTGGCCTTCGAGAGCCATGACATGGTGGAAGGACGCCCGTACGGAGCATCGATCCCACTCCGCAAGGCAATGGCGCCCGAAACCTTGCTCGCCTACGCCATGAACGGCGAGCCCCTGCTCCCCGAGCACGGCTACCCGGTCCGCGCGGTCGTGCCCGGTTTCGCCGGCGTTCGCAGTCCGAAATGGCTCCGGCGCCTCACCGTGCAGGACCACCCGTCCGACAACCCAATTCAGGCCGAGGATTACAAGCTGTTCCCGCCCGGCGTGACCGCCGAGACGGCGGACCCGACCAAGGGGCATACCATCGACACGATGCCGCTCAACGCCGCGATCTGTGATCCCGAACGCGGAGCCACCCTTAAGGCCGGACGGAACCGGGTTCGTGGCTACGCAGTGAGTGGAGACAGAGCCATCGTGCGCGTCGACGTTTCCGGGAACGGCGGCCGGTCCTGGACGCAGGCTGATCTGGAGCACGAACTGGATGCGCCATTCGCTTGGACCTTCTGGAGCGTGGAACTATATCTGGCTCCAGGCGACCATGAGCTCGCTGTTCGCGCTTGGGATATGGCCGGCCAGACGCAACCCGCGCTGCCGAACGACACCTGGAACCACAAAGGTTACCTTTGCACGTGTTGGCACCGGGTGCGGATCAGTGTGATCGATCAGAATATGAGTAGCTTGATCCCCGCTTCGACTGGCCCAGGCGGCCCGTGAACGGACGGGTTCGCGGCATCCGCTCTGTAACGCGTCCGCCGCGAGGGAGCGGACCGGCAAAGATCCAAGCAACTCAGCCGCTCTGCTTCCGAACTCAAACTTGTGGCCCGGACCAGCACCGGCGCTTATCCGGAGCAGCCGTTCGTCAGCCCGCCGGCAACTTCAATTCGGGATGGCTAGCGGAAGTTGGCTCAACGTCTACAAGCGGACCTTCGGCTTAGCGCCCATGGCCGTCTCTCGACGAACGCTGTCGGCACCACCAAGGCGGATATTGATAAAATAACTCGGCCTGCCGCAATGAAGCGAGCAATCCAACCAGGTTTCGTCCTAGAACTTCGATGCCGGCAAACGCCTTTGCCGCCGAGGGGACCATTCCTCATCCAAACTCCTGGATTGAGAACAGGTGCGCTCTGTTAGCCACCAGCCCGATATCGACGGATCGATCCCACCGTTCGGGTATTGAGGCGGATCGCTGGAAACAGACACGACCGATCAGCAAAGCGCGCTTCGGCGAATCGAAGCGCAAGCTCGACTTGTAGCGCTCGACAGCGATCGAAGCCGCTTCGAGAAACTCTTCGAGACGATTGATGACGGTTTCTCGGTTGTTGAACGCGTCATTGATTGCAGCGCGCTCCGCTCGCGGAGGCTTCACCCCGGGGAACCAACGCGGGCCGGAGCCTGTCTCCGGAGAGAAGATCGTTCGAACGGAGATATCACCATGCCTTTCATTGCGGCCCATGACGGCACCCAGCTCTTTTTCAAGGATTGGGGAAGCGGTCGGCCTGTGGTGCTGATCCACGGCTGGCCGCTGGATGCGGACATGTGGGAGTTCCAGCAGCTGGCGCTCACCGAGGCGGGCCTGCGCACCGTCGCCTACGACCGCCGCGGCTTTGGACGTTCGGATCAGACCTGGGGCGGCTACGATTACGACACCCTCGCAGACGACCTGAAGTCTGTGCTCGACGCCCTCGATCTGCAGGACGTGGCATTGGTCGGATTCTCGATGGGCGGCGGCGAAATCGCCCGTTACATGAGCCGTCACGGCGGCGCCCGGGTGACCCGAACGGTGCTCGTCTCGGCGGTGACGCCTTACATGCTCAAGGCCGCCGACAACCCAAAGGGCGTTGACGCATCGGTGTTCGACGGCATGATCGCCGGGCTGAAGAACGACCGTCCGAACTTCATGGCGACCTTCTCCAAGACCTTCTTCGGGGTCGGGATGCTCTCGTCTCCGGTCTCGTCCGAACTGATCCAGTGGACCGGCAACCTCGCGATGCTCGCCTCGTCGAAGGCGACGATCGCCAGCGTGACAGCCTTCGGCGAGACCGATTTCCGCGCCGACATGAGCGCGTTTCACGTGCCGACCCTCGTCATTCACGGCGATGCCGACCAGACCGTACCGATCGACGTGTCGGGCAAGGCCACAGCCGCCTCGATCCCCGATGCCGAACTTGTCATCTACGGAGGCGCGCCGCACGCCGTGCCGTTCACCCATGCCGAGCGGCTGAACAGGGATCTCATCACCTTCCTGAAGGGCTGACCCGCTTTCCGCTCACCACGATTCGAGGTACCATGACAACGAGCCCGATCCTCCAGCCCGTCACGATCGGTGACCTGGAACTCAAGAACCGCATTGTAATGGCGCCGCTGACGCGCAGCCGCTCTTCGACGCAGGGCGTGCCACCGGATTTCGCCCAGGATTATTACGGCCAACGCTCGAATGCCGGCCTGATCATCTCGGAGGCGACCAACATCTCGCGTCAGGCCGTCGGTTACGCCTACACCCCCGGCATCTGGACCGAAGCGCAGGTCGAAAGCTGGCAGAAGATCACATCGACGGTCCACGCCAACGATGGCCGGATCTTCCTGCAACTCTGGCATACCGGCCGCATCTCGCACCCGGACGTTCAGCCTGACGGTCAGCTCCCGGTCTCGGCCTCGGCGATCAAACCGACGGGCAGCGCTTTCACCGAAGGCGGCATGAAGGAGCACGTCACGCCGCGCGCGCTCGAGACCGACGAGATCCCCGGTATCGTCGAGGATTATCGCCGCGCCGCCGAGAACGCCAAGCGCGCCGGCTTCGACGGCGTCGAGATTCATTCCGCCAACAACTACCTGCTGGAGCAGTTCGTCCGCGATTCCACCAACAAGCGCACCGATCGGTACGGCGGCTCGATCGAGAACCGCCTGCGCTTCCCGCTAGCGGTGGTTGAGGCCGTCACCGAGGCCTGGGGCGGCGGTAACCGCGTCGGCATCCGCCTGTCGCCCGCCACCACGCAACCTGGGGAGACCCCGCTCGATTCGACAACGCACGAGACCTTCGGCGCCTATGTCGACGCGCTCAACGCCTACGGTCTGGTATACATCCACACGATCGAAGGCGTGACCCAGCAGACGCGCGACGTGCCGGACGGCGTCGACTTCCTTGACCTGCGTCGCCGGTTCGAGGGCGCCTATATCGGCAACAACCAGAATACCCTGGATCTCGCTGAGAAGGAACTGGCCGAGGGCCGCGCCGATCTGTTTAGCTTCGGCCGGCCTTACCTCGCGAACCCCGACCTAGTCGGGCGGCTGGCGAGCGGGGCACCATTAGCCGAGGCGCCCAAGCAATATTGGTACGGCGGCGGTGCGAACGGCTACTCCGACTGGCCAGGCATGGACGGGCCGGTGCCGGTACGGCGCTGAATGCCCTTTGGAGATCAGACCGTCGCCGACCGTAACCGACTCGATCTCCATTATCTGGTGAGCATCGCGCCGGAAGTCGAAGAACACCCTCGATGCCGACGTCGAGGGGCCTTCATAACACCGAGCCGGATCGCGCCCAAAACTGTCGTTCGAGTTGGTTCCACGACCGCCTCGAAGCGGACGTAAGCGCTGCAACTGAGAAGGTTAGATATCTCCAAGTCCGTCTTCGAACGCCATTTTTAACAAGCGGACATTCGGCAGGAGCGAGCCGTCAAGAGCAGCGTCGCCCGGATACGTGGCCGTGCAGCCTATCAGCACGGCCTCAGATTGATCCTCGATCCACTACGCCGGCACGACTAGGTTCTTGCGCGTCGGCAGCCCGTCGATGTTGGCACGCTCCAGCTTCGTGTGCGCTTGCACGAGGGCATGCGGAGTCAGGGCCATCCACTGCGCCAGTGAGAGATCGGCGTAGTTTGGACTGCGGAACATCTCGAGAAAGGTCAGCTTCTCGCTGCCGGTATTCTCGATGTAGTGACCCATGGCGAACGGAACGTAACCAACATCCCCAGCTTGGTAATCGAAAGTGCGTGCCTTCGACTCCGATCCGAACACCGTCATCCGGCCCTTGCCCGAGAGGTAGTATTGCCACTCGTCGCCGTTCGGATGCCAGTGCATCTCCCGCAAGGCCCCGGGTTCGAGCTCGACGAGGGCGGCGGCAATCGTCTTCGAGGCTTTGAACAAAGACGAGTCGGTGATGCGCACCGTACCGCCCTTGGTTCGAATGGGATCCTGTGCGGTCATGCGGTGGACGAACGGGTTTGGCACGGGACCGGCGCTTTCCAATCTGTCGCCGGCCAGCGTGCCGGGTTTCGGCGCGGGGAAAATGTACAGTTCCTTCTCGGGAATGTTGGCGAAGGCGCTCTCGGGAAGGCCGAAGTTCTTGGCGAGCACATCCCTGGGGGTGTGCGCGAGCCAATCGGTGATCAAGAAGGTGGAATCCTCGGAGAAGGCGCCGTCATCGAAGACGAGGAGGAACTCGCAGCCGTCGACCTCGCTCTCCAGCCCCTGGATCGAGTGCGGAATGCCGGAAGGGAAATACCAAAGGTCGCCTTCGCCCAGATCGTCGGCGAAGGTGCGACCGTCCTGATCGATCGCGGTGACCCGCGCCTTGCCCTTCAGCATGTAGGCCCACTCGGCTTCCTTGTGCCAATGCATCTCCCGGACGGCATTGGCCTTGAGCCGCATGTTGACGCCAGCCATGGCCTTGGAGATCGGCAGTTCGCGGATGGTGGTTTGACGAGCCCAGCCGCCCTCTTCGAGCCGCATATGGCTGTCGGCGAACGACCATTTCAGGTTCGGCAGAGTCCCGTGATCGGTCTT
>NZ_JAAUVI010000023.1 GCF_021352225.1 Methylobacterium sp. C25
CTGCATCACCGCTGTCACCGTCACGATGTCGAAGCGCGCCTTGAGATCGGCGATCGATAAGTCGAGTGGTGTCGAGACCGACCCACGGATCGCGAGCCGATACGAGCCTCCATCGATCTCGGGCAGGTTGCCGTGACTGCGCACGTAGAAGTCGTCGGCATCCGTTCGGAAGGCCGCCCGCAGGCGGTCGAGCGCCGGCTCGGCGTTGTAGGGCGCCTCGCCGTGAACGATGAGATGTTTCTTGCGCTCCGAAAGGTTCATGCACGTTCCCGGTGTGAGGCAGGGGCTTCCGCATGAAACGCGCTCGGGGCCCAATGGTCCCCGAGCGGATGGCAATCACGGTTGCGGCTTGAGGTTCGTGAGGTAGTCGATGATCGCTGCCGAATCCTCCGGCGCGACCGGCGCGTGATAAACCTTCGCCATCTTGTTCACGGTCTCCGTCCATTGCGCCTTGGTCAGCTTGGGCTGTGTCAGAACCATGCCGGCCGAGTGGCAGGCGAGGCAGTTGTTGTTGATCGCCTCGGCCTTGGGACCGCCTGGAAACATCCGCTCACTCTGCGGCAGCTCGATCTTCTGTGAGGTGAAGGTCATCGGCTTGGGTGCTTGCCCTTCGGCAAATGCCGGAGCAGCGCCGATCGCGATGATGGCGGCGAGGAGTATGCGTCCCATATCTGATCCTCCTCTCAGGCGACCGTGATCGCGACGGTTTCGATGGGATTGCGCATGAAGCCGCCGGGATTCCAGACCGCCGCGTCCGGCTGCACCACACCCTTGGTGTTGGTGCAGCGGACCTTCACCTCGACCGAGCCTGCTGCGAGCGACGGCAGCGAGCCGTCGAAGCGACGGAAGCTGTAGGGGCCCTCGTCCTTCCCGAGCTGCGTTGGGAACCAGTTCTTGCCACCGTCCGAGGAAAACTCCACCGACTTCACCCCGCAATCGCCACCGAGCGCGATGCCGCGCAACGCGATCGGGCTGCCAGCCGCCACGCGCTGGCCGGCCTTGAGGTTCGTCAGGAACGAGCGCGGTACCATGCTGTTGATCGGCACCGTCGGAAAACCCTTCTCGCCGGGCTTCACGTTGGCGCCGGGTGTGTCGGGGATGCGATAGGCGGTCTTCATCCAGTAGTTCTCGTCCGGCTTGTCGAGCACCTCGATGTCGGACAGCATCTTCATCCAGTAGGTCGAAAACCAGCCCGGCACGATCAGGCGCAATGGGAAGCCATGCAGGATCGGCAACTGCTCGCCGTTCATGGCGTAGGCGATCATCACTTCGCCATCCTGGGCATGGGCGACGTCGAGCGACTTCTTGAAGTCCGGCGCTTCGTCGACGACCGGAGCATCGAGACCATCGAACCGGACCTCTATGGCGTCTGACATCACACCTGCCTTGTCGAGCACGTCCTTGAGCTTGACGCCGGTCCAGAGCGCATTGCCCATCGCGCCGTTCGCCCACTGAGCACCGGGAACGCGCGGCTCGAAGAGTCCGCGCGAGTTGCCCGAGCACTGGTTGACCGCCGCAATCTCGAAGCGCGGGAGCTCTGCGATGTCGTTCAGCGACAAAGACAGCTCGCGCTCGACCGCGCCATGCACCTTCAGCCGGAAGGCGTCGGCGTCGATCTCGGTTGGGATCGAGGCCCAGTGCCAGCGCACGAAGAAGCGGTCGTTGGGTGTGAACACGCCCTGGTCGAACACCTCGAACGGCGTCTCCAATAGCGGCGGGTGAGTCCGCTGCAGGATCATCTCGCCCTTGCCCGGAAAGGCCGTTGTGAGCTGGCGCTCATCCGGGCCGCCGGGCAGCGGCAGCTTGACCGAGCCAGCGGCCCAAGCTGGGAAAGAAGCGGCAAGTCCGCCGAAGCCGATGCCTCCGATCACCGCGCGCCGATTCAGCCGCGTTTCGAACGATCGTCTCATCAATGTCTCCTCCCTTTACTTCATGAATTCTGGCGAGCGGTCGCGCTGCTCAAACGATGGTCAGCCACGCGATGCCGATAGCCACGACGGAAAGGATTAACGTCCAGACCAGGACCCAGCGCATACGGCCGCTCGTTTCGCCCTCGCGGGCATTGTCGGTTGTTTTGATGGTCTGACGGCTGTTCACGACTGAAACTCCTATGTTCGAGTGCAACGGTGGGTGTTCCTCATGCGATCCCGAGTAGCCGGATCAGGCCAAGGCTCGCTCCGGTCAGGGCGACCAGGGAGGCCACGACGGCGATCGTGACGCGTGGACCCGCGCCGACGACGCTACGGACATCCACGCCGAGTCCGAGGGCAGCCATCGAGACGATCGTGAGGATGTTGGCG
Organism: Methylobacterium sp. C25; assembly: GCF_021352225.1. GTDB lineage: Bacteria > Pseudomonadota > Alphaproteobacteria > Rhizobiales > Beijerinckiaceae > Methylobacterium. Next base: position 2,301 of record NZ_JAAUVI010000023.1, read on the forward strand.
ATCTCTGCGATTGGAGAGAGCGCGGCCTGCGGAATCAGGCCTGCCGAGCGCAGTCCAGCGAGACCGAGGAAGGCGAGGATGAACCATGGTACGAGGTGGTGAATGGCGACGCGTCCCTTCTGCGGGCGTTCGCCGGCGGTGAAATGCGGAGCGGGGACGTCCGCCTCTTCACGGAGCCGGCTCGCGCCGAGCGAGAGCGCCAGCACCACCGGGCCGAGCATGAGGACACGCACCAACTTGACCAGCGTACCGACCTGAACACTCAAGGCGGCGACCGGAGCCGTCGCTGCCAGAACCTGCGGCACCGCGTAGACCGTCAGCCCCGCGAGCACGCCGTATTGCATCGGCGAAAGGCCGAAGAGCGGTACGAGCAGCGGCAGGCCGAGAACGACGAGGACGCCGAGGACAGCCGTGAAGGCGATGGACGACGCGACGTCCTCTCCGTCCGCGCCGATCACCGGCGCGGCTGCGGCGATGGCAGAATTGCCGCAGATGGAGTTCCCGCAGGCGACGAGGATCGCAAGGCGATGGTGCAGCCCGAGCGCCCGGCCGATACCGTAGCTGGCGGCGATAGCAAGCGCCACGACCGCGGCGATACCGACGAGCAGGCCGGGGCCTGCCGCCAGAAGCGTCCCAAGGCTCAGCGAAGCACCGAGCAGAACGACAGCGATCTCCAGTACCGTCTTCGCACCGAACGCAATGCCGGGAAAGAAGCGCTCTGGAGGCGTCCAGGCAGTGCGCAGCGCGGTGCCGAGCAGGATCGCCAGCACGAGCGCCTCCAGCCAAGCCCGGCCAAACAGGTGACCCTCTGCCGCCTCCAAGCCGAGCGCTGCAGCAGTGACGACGATACACAAGCCGAAGCCAGGGAGGATCCGCTGGGTGGCGTGGCGAAGCGTATGAAAGGGGTCTGCTCGTCTGGGCGCGGTCATGGATGGCTCCGATCTGCCCATCCAAACTCGGCCTCTGCGTTCGTTCTTTCCAACAGAATGTTTTGATCGTTTCGATCTGCCTTAATGATCGAAAGATGGGGCGCTTCGGTCTCAGCTTGGTCTGCCGCGCGTATTGGATCGATTGGCGCTTGAGCGCCGTGTATTCCGCGACGCTCGCACAAATTGCAGATCAGGACTTGCTAATCCCGGACGCCGATGACGCGCTGGCAATGTCCGCAATCTGTTTTCTATCCGCCAAAGCAGCCGTTCCGCTTTCGGCCAGAACGTGGCGACCGCTGCGCGCCCAACCCGGTCGTTCCGACATGTCGAATACCTGCTCTGAAACGGACATAGGCTCTGGCAAGCCAATGATGGAATGGCGGGGCTCGGCGGCCTCGCCGGGCGCTCTCAATGCTATGGCTCGATTTAAAGCGGCGCATTCCTCTTCGCCCTGGCGCTTGTAGAAGTGGATCTGGACGCCAAGGTCGCACGGTGGGTCGCGTCCCAGTTCGTTATGTTGTTCAAGCGGGGCGGCGGCAGATGTAGTTCAGCCGCTAAAGGGGCAGTCCTGAACGGCCGACCTGCCCTGCAGGAGGTGCGGCGTTGGACCGCCCGCCCGGCCGAGGACCATTTTACCGTCCGGGCGGGGATGACTCCGCGCCAATTCGCGCGCGTTTTCCGGGCCAAGACCGGCCTAACTCGGGAAGCCTATTTCAAGAACGTTTGGATCGAGGCCGTCCACCGCCTACCTGATATCGCCGTCACCGATCTTGCGGTCTGCCGCTCACGACGGTGCGGCTCGTCTGGTCCTTCGACTGACGGGCTTCGCTGTCGTCGCCCGCTAAACCCCCAGGATGCGCTTGCGGCGCTTCCAGTTCTCGACCTTGCGCAGAAGGCGCGAGAGCTGTTCGATCGAGTACGGCTTATGCAGCAGCTCAAACCCATGGCTGCCGTTCTCGGCCAGTACGTGGCTGTAGCCGGAGGCCAGCAGCACGGGAAGGTCTTGGTGCTCCTCGCGGATCCGGTGGGCCAGCTCGACGCCGTTCATGCCCGGCATCACTACGTCCGAGAACACCACGTCGAACCGGTCAGCGTCTCTCGCCAGCTCGTCCAGCGCTTCCTTCGGGCTGCTCGCGAGAACGGTCACGTAACCGAGGTCGGCCAGCGTCTGTACCGCGAAGGTGCCCACCTCTGCGTTGTCCTCGACCACGAGCACGCAAGTGCCATGGCCGTCCATCAGTGCATCCGGCTGGCTCTCGACGGCGCGTTCCTCCTCGGCCACGCGCGGCAGGAAGAGCGTGAAGGTGGTGCCCCGTTCGACCTCGCTCTCGACCGTGACCTCGCCGCCTGATTGCTTGGCGAAGCCGAACACTTGACTCAGCCCCAGGCCGGTGCCGTGGCCGACGCCCTTGGTGGTGAAGAACGGTTCGAAGATGTGCTGCACCTGCTCCGGCGGGATGCCGGCGCCCGTGTCGCTGATCGACACCGCGACGAAGGGCCCCTCGACGGCATCGTCCGAAGCGGCCTTGGGCATGCGTTCGGCGGGACGCACGCGGATCGTAAGTAGCCCCTCGCCATCCATCGCGTCGCGCGCGTTGATGGCCATGTTGACCAGCGCCGTATCGAACTGGTTCTGGTCGGCATGGACATAGCAGGTCTTCTTGGGCAGATCCGTCTCAATCCGGATGCGGGCGCCTGTGAGAGTCCCCATCATGTCGGTAAGCGCGCGAACACTGTCGCAGACCGCGAAAACTTCGGGCTTGAGCGCTTGGCGCCGGGCGAAGGCGAGGAGCTGCCCGGTCAGTTTGGCAGCCCTGTCCACGGTATCGGAGATGGCTTTGACATAGCGCGTGTGTCGCTCCGGTTCGAGGTCCGGCCGCTTGAGTAGATCGGTCGAGGACTTGATGACGGTCAGCAGGTTGTTGAAGTCGTGCGCGACGCCGCCGGTCAGCTGCCCGACGGCTTCGAGCTTCTGCGCCTGCCGCAGGTCCCGCTCCATGCGTTCACGCTCGGCCGCCTCCGCGAGGAGACGAGCATTGGCTTCGGCGAGCTCGGCGGTTCGTGCGGCGACCTGGGTTTCCAGCAGGGCTCCTGCATCCTTCAGCAGCGCGGCCTGCGCCTCCAGCTCAGCGTGAAGCGCGACCACCCCCCGGTTCGTCTCGGCAAGCTCTTGGTTGAGGCGCTGCGCCTCCTCCTGGCGCTCGGCGAGCGCGGCGAGGCTCTGCATCAGCTCGCGGTTCTGGTCGCGCAGCGCGACGAGCGGCTCTTCGGTGCGGGCGCGGGCGACATCCTCGGCGAGGCCTGCGAGCCTCTTGGCGCTGAAGATTTCGCTTCCCGACGGGAGCTTTTTGCCGAAGGTCACGACGGTACCGTTGCCTCCCGCGGCCTCGATCTCGAAGCGGTCCATGAGGCGGCGTGAGCCGGTGATCCCGATGCCGAGGCCGGTCGATGAGCGGTAGCGACCCTCTAGGATGTCTTCGAGATGGGGGATGCCGGGACCCCTGTCGCTGACTCGGATCACCAGAGACTGGCCGGCGTGGGCCTCGTCGAGGCCGTATTCTATGCGGCCGCCGCCGGCATACGCGTAGGCATTCCGCGCAATCTCGGAGACCGCCGTGGCGATGCGCGTCTGGTCCTGGAGCGCAAAGCCGAGGCGCTCGGCCAGACGTCGCACGCGCTGACGGACCGTGACGATGTCGTCCTCGTGCTCGATGGGGCTGGTGAGCAGCGTCCATTTCATGGCGCGTCCCCCCGAACCACGAGCACGGTGGCGTCGTCGCGGGCGCGGGCGAAGTCGCGGAAGATCACCCCGGCGACGAGCGCCGGGTGGGCGGCGGCCAGGCCAGGATAGCCGTCGAGGTGCCATCCGGTCGCGATGCCGTCCGAGCAGAGCACGAACAGGTCGTGGGACTGCATCGGATACTCGAATTCCTGGATGCGGCGGGCCGCGTGACCGGCCGTACCGGCGAGGCTGACCGTGCGCTTGATCACCGGTCCGGAGACCACAGCGCCCGCGACGTTTCCGATCCCGGCGAACGTTAGGGTTCCGGTGTCCCTGGCGTGGCGTGCGACGGACACGGCGCCGCCGCGCGTGTGCGACAGCCCCGCATGCACGGCGACGAGGATCTCGGTGGGGCTCTTGTCGTGATGGCGGCGGAACAGCCGCATGGCCTCTTCCGACGCCTTCGCGGCGTCGGGGCCGTGGCCGAGCCCGTCCGCCACGATGGCCGTCCAGCCATCGACCCGTTCATGGACGGCGTAGGCGTCTCCGTTGGCGGTCTCGCCCTTCAACGGCACCGTGACCGCGCTGAAGGCCGGCAAGGCGTCCGATGGATCCGATCGGGCACCTCGGGCACCGGAGAGCCGCACCAGCACGGCCGTCCCCGATCCAGGTCGCGAGACAATGTCGAACGCGTTCGAGAGCCGTTTCACCGCGCCGAGACCCTCGCCGCCGCTCCCGCCGGTGGAATGGCCGTCCCGCAAAGCCGCGCCAAGATCTGGGAAGCCCGCGCCCTTGTCGAGCGCGAGGATCTCCAGACCCGTTCCGGTGCCGTCTTCGTAGATGCCGACAAGGATCTCGCCGGGCACGCCGTACTTGACGACATTGGTAGCGAGTTCGGTCACGACGATGGCAGCGCGGCCGCACGCCGTTTCGTCGAAGCCGATGGACAGCGCCGCGGCGACGGCGCGTCGACGGGCCTCCGCTACCTGGCTCGCCTCTGTGACGGTGACCCGGTCCATGGTTACTTCCAGCGCGCGATGGTCACGCGCGTGCCTGTCCCGGGCGTCGACTCGATGTGGAACTCGTTGGAGAGCCGCTTTGCTCCGCCCAGGCCGAGACCCATCCCGCGTCCCGTGGTGAAGCGGTCGGTCAGTGCTTGCTCGATGTCGGCGATCCCCGGCCCCCGGTCCTCGAAAGTCAGGCGCAGGCCCTTTCGGATGCCGGCCTGGACGATCTCCGCGCGGACGTCCCCGCCCCCGCCGTAGTCGAGGGTGTTGCGCGCGAGTTCGCTCGCCGCGGTCACGATCTTGGTTTGGTCGACGAGCCCGAGGCCGATCTCGACGGCGAGCGTCCTTACCCGCTGCCTGACGCGGACGACGTCGTCGCCGGAGCGTACGGGCAAGGTCTCAGTCTTCGAGACCTTCAAGGTCGCTCCCTCGGTCGTGATCCTCGGACAGCCGGGCCTGGATCAGCGTCATCCCGCGCTCGACGTTGAGGGCCGTCTTGATGCCGGTGAGCTCCAGGCCGAGCTCGACCAGCGTGATGGCGACCGCCGGCCGCATTCCGGCAACGACCGTCTCGGCGTCCAGCATGCGGGAGACGGCGGCGATGCTGACCAGCATGCGGCCGATGAAGGAATCGACGATTTCCAATGCGGAAATCTCGATGAGGACGCCTCGCGCGCCGGTGCGCGCGATCATCGCCGTGAGGTCTTCCTCCAGCGCTAGCGCGAGACGGTCGTGCATGTCGACCTGGATGGTGACGATCAGCGCGCCACCGAGCTTGAGGATTGGGATGCGGTCCATCGGCTCAGCGCCGCTCGACGGCCGGAACCGCTTGCTGGCGGACAACCCTGCGGCCGGTCTGCTTGAGGGCGACGGCGAAGGCGTCGGCCAGCGTCGCCTTCGAGACGACGTTTAGCTCGACCCCGAGATGAACCATGGTCTGGGCTATCTGAGGCCGGATGCCGGAGACGATGCAATCGGCTCCCATCAGCCGCGCGGCGGCGACGGTTTTTAGAAGATGCTGGGCCACCAGGGTGTCGACCGTCGGCACGCCGGTGATGTCGATGATGGCGATCTCGGCCTCCTCGTCGACGATGGCCTGGAGCAGGTTCTCCATCACGACGCCGGTTCGGGCGCTGTCGAGGGTGCCGATCAGCGGCAAAGCGAGGATGCCGTCCCAGAGCCGGACGACCGGCGTCGACAGCTCGGCGATCTCCTGCCCCTGGCGCCCGATGACCTCCTCGCGGCTCGCCAGGAACACCTCCGTGGTGTGCAGTCCGAGCTGGTCCAGCACCTTGCCCGCGGCCACGATCCCCGCCGCCAGGGCGGGTGTGTCCGACCCGATAGCACGCCGGAGCGCTTCGAAGATCGGCTCCTTGAGCGCGAAGACGAAGTTAGCGGTGTCGGTAGGGGTGAAGCCCTGGATCGCACGCGAGCGCGAGATCTCTGCAAGGGTCTCGCGCAGCGAGGCGTAGGCCTCGCCGTCCGCGTCGGGGCCGCCTTCGGCGAGCGCGTCCTTGAACTGGGCGAGCACGCTCTTTGCCTGCGTCTGGAGCTCGGCCTCGCGGATGCGTCCGCTCTGGAGCGAGGCACCGGCGCGCAGGCCCGCGAGCCAAGCGTCCAGAATCGCGGTCTCGTCCCGGGTGACTGTCCCGGCCAGGACCTCGGCGCCGTCCATCGTCATCAGCTTATCCTTGTACTCGTTAGAAGCCTTTAGACTGCCCGGGGCGCCTTCGATAGGCGCCATCGCCGTGCCCCGGGTCGGCGCGAGGCAGTTGTCCATGGCCTGTTCGATCCAGCGGAACGGATCGCCCGTGCGGGGATGTAACCCGCCGTGCAACGCCGTTAGAGGCCGGCTCCTGATCCCTCCGGGATTTCCGGGCGCCATCGCATCATCGCGCGGCGCGAGCAGACGATGGCCACGTGGGCCTCCTGGCGAAAATCCAATTCTGAAGCATTTTGCTATCCGCGCTTCAAGATCTAGGAATCGGCATGAATGATGACGCGGCCAGCGCCGAATTGCGCGTTTAGCCCATCTCAATGAAAATCGAGTTGGGCATTTGGTGTGGCAAGCCGAGCCGCGGCACAATGCCCGAAAAGTTCTGGGATATTTGGCGGCTGCCGATGGTTCTACCTGCTCATTATCTGTCAGGATTTACATGACCAAGTTCAGCCTTGCTCTAGCGGGCGTTGTTGCGTTCGCATCGCCCGTTATGGTACAATCCACGCTTCCCCTAGGACATCAGCCGATCGGATCAAATTCTCCTTCGACCACTGGTGCGAACATCGGTGGACAAAATAATACAGGGGGCGAGGTCGATGTGACTGTGCCGCGCGGTTCAACGGGAGCAGATACTTTCCAATCGGACTCAGCGGCGGCTGGTAACGCAAACCAGCCCGAACGGGCGGTGCCTCAGGGTAGTGGAGGTGGTGGCGGCAACTCGAACTAACATTTCGTCCATCAACGGCTTCAACCCGCCCGGCTCGCCGCGGCGGGCTTTTTCGTGCGCTTCTCGACCCCCACCGTGCGGAGCGCTGCTGATGTTTGTCGGCAGCGTCGGACGCTATGTCCAAATGATGCGCACTGTGAGCACCGGCGGCAACGAGTGAATTCTTTGTCGATCGGTATTCTGTTGGCCGCCGCAGCTGGTGTGACTGTCGTTTGGGCTGCGACCATCGCGTGTGGCGCTGTCTACATGCTGCAGGGATTTTTTTAGCCCAACAGACGCGAGCCAGCTCAGCGGCATGTTTGTGGTTTGCAACGACGATACCCAGGAACCTCAGAGCTTTTCCGCCATTGAAAGCCATCGCCGGCCGGCAAGCTCGGGCGTCGGCGCTTGGGAGTACGCGGACTTCCGCCCTGACGTTTGAGGGCAAGATGGCTCGCTATTTCTTTGATATTCACGATGGTCGCAAGCTGATGCGCGACGACGATGGTGAAAAGTGCGCAGACGCAGCCGCCATCCGCCGGCTAGCGATGGAAACGCTGCCGCAGATCGCCAGTAACGAGATCCCAAAAGACGGCGATCAGCAGGCTTACACCGTGGTCGTGCGCAACGAGAGCAACGTCACGGTCTACACGGCGACGCTGGCGTTTGCCGGCCTATGGTTAGGGGATGTGGAAGAGCCGGCTCAATAGGGCCGAAAGCCTCTCATCACTCGCACTCGCCCTTTGCTTCGACCTCGGGCGGGCAATCGACGAACGGCATTGCGCCTTAATGAGATAGCCAGTCGCCGAGCGCCGCGTTGACGGCTTCGTCTCGGCTCGGCTTCGGCTCTTGCCCGGCGATGAAGCGGTCGATCGCCTCGCTGATTTCCGGCGTCAGGGTGATCGTGGTCGCGGACATGGGGCTCTCCTTAGGCCATCCAACCGTGGATGGCTGGCCGATGATCCGTGGCCATGACAAACTCGCAGGCTCAGACTGCCCCAATTTCCGGACACTTCACCCAATACCCGACCTGGGCCCAGGTCCATGAGGCGATGAGCATCATCGGCCCGCGCGGAAACCTGCGCGCCCGCTACAACATCGCGCCGACCACGACTGTCGCGGCGGTCCGCCAGGGCGAGCAGGGACGCGAGATCGTTCCGATGCGCTGGGGGCTCGTCCCGGTATGGTGGAAGAAGCCGCTAAAGAGCGTGCCGGCGACGTTCAACGCCCGCGCCGAGACTGTGGCCGAGAAGCCCATGTTCCGCGACGCCTTCAAGAAGCGGCGCTGCATCATTCCCGCGAGCGGCTTCTACGAATGGACCGGCGAGAAGGGTGACAAGCGGCCCCATCTCTTCACGGCCAGCGACGATGCGCCCGTATTGGCGATCGCGGGGCTCTGGGACCGTTGGCGCGATCCCGAGGGCGAGGAGATGCTGTCCTGCACGATGGTCGTCACAGAGCCATCGGATTGGATGGGGCCGTATCACGACCGCATGCCGGTGATCCTCGACGGCAAGCAGATCGACGCTTGGCTCGACGGCTCGGCCGGAACCGAGATCCTAATGCCGGCCGAGAGCAGCCATGTGACGGCATAGCAGCTTGCGGAGATCGCAGCCGCCGCAGGAAGCGTGACCACTCAGGCGATGACGATGTTGCGCCCGCCAGCGGACCGCCGAGGTCCGGTCTTGTCGATGAAGCGCGAGAACCCGCCGATCGCGCCCTGGACGAAGCTGACGAAAAGGCCCGAACCGCCGCCAAGCGCGCAACAAGCCAGGCGAGCTGTCCGAGCTGATCCTGTCAGTGCAGGGTCACGCGCCTGGTCACACGAGTTTTCCAGACCAGGATCTGAGTGCCGATGCGGAGCGCCGCTTCGCGCGACGAGAACATCGCTCTGGACCCATCCCACCATTCACCGTCGTGGTGATAGGCGACCCAGGCCCAAAGACGCAGACCTGACCCGATACGCTCGGCCGTGAGTTTCGAATTGATAACCGTCCTGCTCTCCAGTGAGGGTCGCACGGCATGAGCAGAGTGGCTGGCCGCCACTCTGCTCGCTGTCTCACTCAGCTGCGCCGGCTCGCGCCGGGCGTGGACGTAAGGGTGGGGTTTACTGCCCCAGCGCGACCGCTGAAGAACGCGGCGGCTGCACCAATTAGCAAGGCCAGTGCGGCATAGAGGGCGCCCTGCGCTGCAGCCTTGCGCGTGGCTTCAGCTGCCTGC
>NZ_JAAUVI010000024.1:0-2500 GCF_021352225.1 Methylobacterium sp. C25
TTCGAATTTTCCCAGTTGACACGGTTTCGGAGGGGCTTTAAACGGCGCCTCCACTTCGGAGCGGGGCCGGTTGATCTGGTCTTCTTCTGAGGCTCTACAGAGAAGATCTTGGGCTTTGCCTGTTTGATCTTTGTGTTCTTTGACAAGTTGGTTTTGAGAAAGAGAAGCGTGGGCGGCTTTGATGTCCTTGCGGATCTGACTTCGGTCGGATCGTGAGACACTTAAGCTGACACGTTTCGGAAGCTCACCGGCCTCGTGGAAACGCGGGGTTCGGATGTGAGCACTCCGTTACATTAAGTGATCAGCTTGGATCAGATCTCTTCAACTTGAGAGTTTGATCCTGGCTCAGAGCGAACGCTGGCGGCAGGCTTAACACATGCAAGTCGAACGCATCCTTCGGGATGAGTGGCAGACGGGTGAGTAACACGTGGGAACGTGCCCTTCGGTTCGGAATAACTCTGGGAAACTAGAGCTAATACCGGATACGCCCTTTTGGGGAAAGGTTTACTGCCGAAGGATCGGCCCGCGTCTGATTAGCTAGTTGGTGGGGTAATGGCCTACCAAGGCGACGATCAGTAGCTGGTCTGAGAGGATGATCAGCCACATTGGGACTGAGACACGGCCCAAACTCCTACGGGAGGCAGCAGTGGGGAATATTGGACAATGGGCGCAAGCCTGATCCAGCCATGCCGCGTGAGTGATGAAGGCCTTAGGGTTGTAAAGCTCTTTTGTCCGGGACGATAATGACGGTACCGGAAGAATAAGCCCCGGCTAACTTCGTGCCAGCAGCCGCGGTAATACGAAGGGGGCTAGCGTTGCTCGGAATCACTGGGCGTAAAGGGCGCGTAGGCGGTCTTTTAAGTCGGGGGTGAAAGCCTGTGGCTCAACCACAGAATTGCCTTCGATACTGGAAGACTTGAGTTCGGAAGAGGTTGGTGGAACTGCGAGTGTAGAGGTGAAATTCGTAGATATTCGCAAGAACACCGGTGGCGAAGGCGGCCAACTGGTCCGACACTGACGCTGAGGCGCGAAAGCGTGGGGAGCAAACAGGATTAGATACCCTGGTAGTCCACGCCGTAAACGATGAATGCCAGCCGTTGGGCAGCTTGCTGCTCAGTGGCGCAGCTAACGCTTTGAGCATTCCGCCTGGGGAGTACGGTCGCAAGATTAAAACTCAAAGGAATTGACGGGGGCCCGCACAAGCGGTGGAGCATGTGGTTTAATTCGAAGCAACGCGCAGAACCTTACCATCCCTTGACATGGCATGTTACCCAGAGAGATCTGGGATCCTCTTCGGAGGCGTGCACACAGGTGCTGCATGGCTGTCGTCAGCTCGTGTCGTGAGATGTTGGGTTAAGTCCCGCAACGAGCGCAACCCACGTCCTTAGTTGCCATCATTCAGTTGGGCACTCTAGGGAGACTGCCGGTGATAAGCCGCGAGGAAGGTGTGGATGACGTCAAGTCCTCATGGCCCTTACGGGATGGGCTACACACGTGCTACAATGGCGGTGACAGAGGGATGCGAGACCGCGAGGTTTAGCTAATCCCAAAAAACCGTCTCAGTTCGGATTGCACTCTGCAACTCGAGTGCATGAAGGCGGAATCGCTAGTAATCGTGGATCAGCATGCCACGGTGAATACGTTCCCGGGCCTTGTACACACCGCCCGTCACACCATGGGAGTTGGTCTTACCCGACGGCGCTGCGCCAACCGCAAGGAGGCAGGCGACCACGGTAGGGTCAGCGACTGGGGTGAAGTCGTAACAAGGTAGCCGTAGGGGAACCTGCGGCTGGATCACCTCCTTTCTAAGGATGCAGCTTTAGAAGTTCGCTTCTCTCGCAGCGTCATTGGAATATCAGAAGTCCAGTCAGGACTTCATTGGCGGGACATGTAAAAGCCGTCCTCGTTTCTCTTTCTCATCCGGACAATCGGGATCGCCTGGAAGCGGTTGGCGAGGCTGAAAAGCCTGGTCGATGCTTCGGCTCAGGTCTCGGGCCTGTAGCTCAGGTGGTTAGAGCGCACCCCTGATAAGGGTGAGGTCGGACGTTCGAGTCGTCCCAGGCCCACCACTATCGTTGGTCTCCCATCGCGCTGAGGCTGTCCCAAACAATTGGGGCTGTAGCTCAGCTGGGAGAGCAGTTGCTTTGCAAGCATCAGGTCGTCGGTTCGATCCCGTCCAGCTCCACCATTCTTTTGCAGGCTGAAAAGCCTCGGGAGTGGTCAGGACGACATCCGGATAAGAGAGATTCAAGTTTGCCGCAGGGCCTGGCTGAAGCCGCTCTGTGTGCAAGACCAACAAACATCGTGAAGAGGGAATGTGGCCGTTTGGGCCGGCGAGAGCCGGGTCCATTGAGGTCATGTTCGGCAAGCATGGTGACGTGAGGCCGAAAGGCTTCTACGTCACCGGTCTTTATCGTGACCGTGGCTGCGATCGTCTTGTCCTTCGTGACAAGTTCGTTTGCGGACATCGATCATGAGAGCGATCAAGTGCCTTAAGAGC
>NZ_JAAUVI010000025.1 GCF_021352225.1 Methylobacterium sp. C25
GCGCTTCGTGCCCGATCCCTTCGCGGGGTCCGGTCCAGGCCCGGGCTCCTGCGGCGCCCGCCTGTACCGGACCGGGGACCTCGCCTGCCGCAGCGCCGACGGCCGCCTGTGGTACCGGGGTCGCGCCGACGACCAGGTCAAGATCCGCGGTCACCGCATCGAGCCGGGCGAGGTCGAGGTCCGCCTCAGGGCGCTGCCCGGCATCGCCCAGGCCGCCGTGCTGGCTCGGCCCGCGCCATCAGGCCTCCAGCTCGTCGGATACCTCACCCCGCACAAGGGACAGGACGGCCAAGAGGGACACGGCCAGAGCCAGGCTCTCGACACCGCCCGGATCCGCGCCGCGCTCGCCGCCGTGCTGCCCGAGGCCATGGTGCCCGCCCATCTCGTCGTGCTCGACAGCTTCCCGCTCACCCCCAACGGAAAGCTCGACCGCAGGGCGNGGTCGAGACGGCCCTCGCCACCATCTGGGCCGAAGTCCTCGGCATCCCACGCATCGGCGTCACACAAAACTTCTTCGAAACAGGAGGCGACTCCATCTCCGCGCTGCAGGCTGTCGCCGCCATCCGCACGACGCTCAGTCAGGACGTCTCGATCCGGGTCTTCTTCGAGGCGAGGACGATCGAGGCGCTTGCCGCAGAGCTCGACCGATCGCAGACCCCGCAGGCGTCGCAGGACGACCTCGCGGCCATGTTCGATACGCTGGAAGCATTGGAATTCGTCGATGAGTGATGCCCCCAAGGTTCAGGGCGCGGGCACGTCGACCGATCCGCTGCAGGAGGTCGCCCGCCGACTGGCGAGGCTCGACGCCGACAAGCAGCAGCTCTTCTTGAAGCAGCTCGGCGAGCGCGGCATCGACCTGTCCCGGCTGCCGATCGTGCGCCTCGACGGCGGTCGCGCGCCGCTCTCCTTCGCGCAGGCCCGGTTCTGGTTCCTCTGGCGGATGAACCCGTCGAGCGGTGCCTACAACATGCCGGCCGCGTTGCGTCTCCACGGTCCGCTCGACCGGGCCGCTCTGCAGCATGCCTTCGACGCCCTGGTCGTCCGGCACGAGACGCTCCGCACGGTCTTCGTCCAGGAGGCCGGTCCGCCCGAGCAGGTGATCGTTGCGCCTTTCCCGGTCCAGGTTCGCGAGATCGGCGCCAGCGAGGAAGATGCCCTCGCCCTGGCGCGCACCGAGGCGGCCGAGCCCTTCGATCTCGAAACCGGACCGCTCCTGCGCGTGACGCTGATCGCGCTCGGCGCGCAGGACCACGTGCTGCTCGTGACCCTGCACCACATCGTCTCCGACGGCTGGTCCATGGGCGTTCTCGTCGACGAGTTCTGGACGCTCTATGCGAGCGCTGCCGAGGGTGGTCTGAAGGCGCTGCCGGACCATCCGATCCGCTACGCGGACTACACCGCCTGGCAGCGGCTGCAGGTCTCGTCGGCCTTGGGCAAAAAGCGGCTCGCCTACTGGACCGACCAGCTCGGCGACGAGGTCGCACCGCTGCAATTGCCGTTCGACCGCCTTCGGTTGCCCGAGCCCGATTTCGACGGCGCAGGCATGACGACGGTGCTCGATGCGCCCCTCGTCGCCTCCTTGCGCAGCGTTGCTCGCGACAACGGCACGACGTTGTTCGCCGTACTGCTCGCCGGCTTCAAAGTCCTGCTCCACCGCTATTCCGGCCAGACGGACATCCGGGTCGGCGTGCCCGTCGCGAACCGCACGCGCCCGGAAACGCAGGCGCTGATCGGCCCGTTCGTCAACACGATCGTCGTGCGCAGCGCGATCGAAGGGCGGGATCGGCCGTCCGACCTGCTCCGCCGTCTCCACGCCTCCATGGTCGAGGCGCAGGAACACCAGGACCTGCCGTTCGAACGCCTCGTCGAGGCCCTGCAGCCGGAGCGGTCGCTCAGCGAGCACCCGCTGTTTCAGATGCTGTTCAACCACCAGAATCTGTCCCGCGCGCAGCCTTCTGCCGTTGCGGGTCTTCGGATCGAGACGATCTCCGTCGAGCTGGACTCGGCGAAGTTCGACCTGGCGCTCGATACGCGCGAGCAGGCCGACGGCGGCATCGTCGCGCTGTTTTCCTACGCGACCTCGCTGTTCGATCGCGAGACGGTCGGCCGCATGGCGGGACATTGGGTCGAGATCCTCGACGCCTTCGTGTCCCATCCGAGCCGATCCGTCGGCGAGATCGCGCTCGCCGCGAGCTCGGTCGATCACGCAGGCGGTGCGGAGGACATGCCGGCGCTCGTCGATGCGGCGCGCGTGCCGGTTCACCGGCTCTTCTCGGTCCATGCGCAGGCGCGGCCCGAAGCCGAGGCCGTGCGCTGCGGAGATGCCTCTCTGAGCTACGGGGAGCTCGAGGCGCGCGCCAATCGCCTGGCCCATCACCTGATTGACCGAGGTCTGGGCCGGGGAACGATCGCGGCCGTCGCGATGGCGCGCTCGACCGATCTGGTCGTCGCCCTGCTCGCCGTGCTGAAGACCGGGGCGGCCTATCTTCCGCTCGATCCCACCAACCCCGCCACGCGCCTCGGCCACGCCATCGACGATGCCGGCGTGAGCCTCGTGATCACCGACAAAACCTCGCAGGCGGCCCTGCCCGTGGGCGAAAGACCCTTGCTCGTGCTCGACGCGCTCGACCTGTCGGGCGTGCCGGAGACCGATCCGGGCGTGGCGCTTCATCCCGAGGATCTGGCCTACCTGATCTACACCTCGGGCTCGACGGGGCTGCCGAAGGGCGTCGCGGTGGCGCATGGGCCGTTCGCGATGCACGTAGCGGCCACCGCTCCGCTCTACGAGATGGATGCCCGCTCGCGCGAGCTTCTCTTCCTGTCCTTCGCCTTCGATGGTGCTCATGAGCGCCTCTGGACGCCTTTGTCCATTGGCGGTTCGGTGGTTCTGCGCGATGACGCCCTGTGGTCGCCGGAACGCACGCTGACCCTGATAGAGCGCGAGCGTGTCACCAATGCCGGGTTTCCGCCGGCTTATCTTCAGGAATTGGCGGCCTTTGCCGCTTGGAGCGGCTCGGCGCCACCGGTCGATCTCTACTCGTTCGGCGGCGAGGCGATGCCGCGCTCCGGCTTCGAGAAGGTGGTCGAGGCGCTTGGCGCCCGCGTGCTGATCAACGGCTACGGCCCGACCGAGACGGTGGTGACGCCACTGGTCTGGAAAGTGTCCGAACCCTCGTCGTCGACCTCATTTCCCGGTTCTGTTTGTCCGATTGGCTGTGCGGTTGGTGCTCGCGTTGGTCATGTTCTGGATGGTGATCTGAACCCGGTTCCGGATGGTGTGACGGGCGAGTTGTACATT
>NZ_JAAUVI010000026.1 GCF_021352225.1 Methylobacterium sp. C25
GATGTCGGTGAGGAAGAGGACGGACTCGTCGTCCATGCCCTCCGGCACCAACATCGGTGCGACGTCCGCCATCGGCACACGAACGTACTCGGCCTGCCCACCGGCATAGCCCCCGGTGAGGTGAGAGTATCCAAATAGGCCGGCGGTAGTGTAGCCGAACTGTTCGGCGGCCATCTCGGCGTTGCGATTCGAGCGCTCGCAGACCGAGAAGTTGCCGAGCTTGCATTGTCGGCACTCGCCGCAATTGATGTTGAAGGGCACGACGATGCGGTCGCCCTTCTTGAACTTCTTGTGCGCCCCGCCGACTTCGACGACCTCGCCCATGAACTCGTGGCCGAGCACATCGCCGCTCTTCATGGTCGGCATCAAACCGTCCATGAGGTGAAGGTCGGAGCCGCAGATCGCACACGACGTCACCTTGATGACGACGTCGCGCGGATCCTCGATGATCGGGTCCGGCACCGTATCGCAGCGGATATCGTTCTTGCCGTGCCAGCATAGAGCTTTCATCAAGCGCCTCCTGCGAGGCGCACGGACAGCGGCCTCGTTCAGTATTAGGGAAGAGTGAGGAACCGTGCGACGACGCATGCGGTCATGCGAGCAACCGTACCCAATCCGAACTGTTCCCAGGACCGTGGCGGGACGGCGCTAGAACTGGATCGGGAAGGACGGAGACAGACGGCTTAAGCTCGGCGAGCACGCGCCCTGGTCTTGCCGTTCGCCAGCCACCTCGCCGGGGCTTCAGTCAGATTCCGGCGTACCAGGCGTAGCCCTGGTCCTCCCAATATCCGCCCTTTCCATCGCCGATGTGGGCGAAACTCTCGACCACCTCGATGCGCATCACGTACTTGGCCTGTTTGTAGCCGAGGTTCCGTTCGACACGCAGCCGCAGCGGGGCACCGTTCGAAACGGGAAGTGCTTTGCCGTTCATGTCGTAGGCGAGGATCGTCTGCGGATGGAACGCGTCCACCAGGTCGATGCTCTCGTAGTACCTGACCGGCGATCCGCTACTGGCTCCGGTGTCTCCTGACGCCTGTTGGCCACCGGCGTCCTTCCTGCGCTCCCCGCCGGCCGCCTGCTTGGTCATGGCCGGGTTGGCGTTGCCGACGGGGGTCGTCGCATCGGAGCCGGCATCCTGCGCGTCGTCCGATCCGCCGTCATCCTCGCCTTGATCCATCGTGTCGGCGCAGTGGAACACGACGTAGCGCGCCTCCGGCTTGAGCTTGGCTCGGGTCAGAAGGTCGGCGAGTGGCACACCGGTCCATTTGCCGATGGCACTCCAGCCCTCGACGCAATCATGCCGGGTAACCTGCGTGCGGGCCGGAAGCTTACGGAGCTCGGCCAGGGACAACTTGAAGGGGGCCTCGACGAGGCCAGCGACCTCCAGGTGGTATTTGGCGAAATTGCCTTTCGCGAGGGCTTTGTAGGGCTTGTCCGGCGGGTCCTCGGTGCCGTTCGGCTTGAACCACGGCGAGATGTCGGCCTCGGCGTATTCCGGGGCCAAGGAGCGTTCGGTCAGGAGCAGGCGCTGGACGAAGAGGTTGGCGTCCTCTCCGGTCTTGAGCGTGCGCTGGAACCACTGTGTGTTGCCGAGGCGGTCGCAGCCGCCGAGCATGGCTGCAGCGGCTACGGCGGAAGCGCCTGTCAGGAGGGCCCGTCGGCTCGGAAGACGACTCATGTCCGGGGCTCCCCTGGGATGCCGGCCGGCTCGACCTTGCGCTCAATCACGAACCAGCCGGTGAGCATGCCGCGCATGTTGTTCCAAAAGCCGGAGAGCAGGACCAACGCGACATGCACGACCACGAACAGGACCAGCAGCCCCGCCACGACGAAGTGGACTGTGCGGGCCGACTGCCGCCCATCGAACAGCGTCAGCAGGAACGGGAACGCCGCATCCATCGCGGGAGACATCGCGAGGCCCGCCATCACCTGCACGGGCAGCAGCACGAAAAGGACCACGAGGTAGGTGAGCTTCTGAATGACGTTGTACCGCTTGGCCTCGTCGCCTTGCGGAAAACGCAGCGTCAGGTGCTCCCACACCGACGCTCCGAAATGGCGGACCTGGTCACGCGAAGGGATGACCCGGAAACGAAGCTGCCCGCTGATCACCCCGTAGAGCAGGTAGGCGAGGCCGTTCAGGACGAAAACCCAGGCGAAGAAGAAGTGCCAGGAGCGGCCGCCGGTAAGATCCTGGTCGCTCGGCAAGGTCAGCCAAGAGGGAAAGCCGCGATCCGCCGGCTCGCCGTCGGCACCCGCCGAGGAGCCAAGCCAGCCGGTGGTGTTGAAGGTTTTCCCGAACATTGTCGTGACGCCTTTGGGCGGGTCGTCCTCGGTAGAGGACATCGCCATCAATGGCGTGTCGAAGGTCGAGATGTTGCCCCAGTACAGGGCCGGATGGGCGTTGAAGATCTGCAGGCCGCTCATGAGCAAGACCAGAAGACAGATCGCATTGATCCAGTGTGTTATGCGGATGACGACGGGATGCCGGAACATCCAACGGCGACGTTCGACTTCGCCGGTCTCGGGCGCAGAGTGGGTCAGGTAGGTTCGGGCCAAGCGGTCATCCTCGAAATCGTGGCCGCCAGATGGAGGTCCCTGTTCAGGGACCTCCGGAAGTATCGGGCGTGTAAGATCACATGCCGCCATTCATCATACGGTTCTTCATCATGCGGCGCTTCATCATCTTCTTCCGCATCATGCGCTTCTTCATCATCTTTCGATCGCCCTGCATCATGCGCACCTGGGTGACGCCGCTCTCGGACTGGATGCCATTGACGGACATCGGTGCGGCCGTGGCTGAACCGGCCGTGAAGGCGACACCGCCAAGGGCGGTCAACGCGGTCAAAGCAAGCGTGAATTTGTTCATGGGCTTTCCCCTGTAAAGCCGAATTTCTTATCCAGCCGACAGGGCAACAAGATCATTCTATTGTTGTTCAATAAATGCAGACTTATCATCTACGCTGCAATATTTCGACA
>NZ_JAAUVI010000027.1 GCF_021352225.1 Methylobacterium sp. C25
AATGTACAACTCGCCCGTCACACCATCCGGAACCGGGTTCAGATCACCATCCAGAACATGACCAACGCGAGCACCAACCGCACAGCCAATCGGACAAACAGAACCGGGAAATGAGGTCGACGAAATCGGCCAAACCAGCGGAGCGATGACCGTCTCGGTCGGCCCGTAGGCGTTGACGAGGCAATCCGCCGTAACGGCGCGCTGCATCGCCTCGAGACCGTCGCGGGTCCAGGCCTCGCCGCCGACGATCAACGTCCGCAAAGCCAGACGCTCGCCTCGCTCCGCCAAAGCGCCGCTCAGCCGATCGGCATAGGCCGGGGGCAGGAAAAGGCTCGTCACCGCTTCCGCGCGGATCTGCGCAACGAGGTCTTCGATCGACTGCTCGCGGCCGCCGCCAAAGGTCAGCGAAGCCCCGGCGATGAGGGGGGCCAGCCAGCGCTCGTGAGCGATGTCGAAGCCGATCGCGGGGAAGTGCAACTCGCAATCATCCGGCCGCATCCCGTAGAGGTCATTGACCGCGCGGCAATGCATGGCGAGCGGCCCATGCGCCACCGCGACGCCCTTCGGCAGCCCCGTGGAGCCCGAGGTGTAGATGACATAGGCGAGTTGGTGCGGATGGAGCGGTACGGCGAGATTGCCGTCGTCATCGCCCCCCTCGTCGCCTTCCTCGGCGAGCAGGATCGGGATGCCCGTCGAATCCAGCCGTCCGCTCAGGCCGGCGCTCGTCACGACGTGACTGGCGCCGGCATCGCGCAGCATGGCGGCCAAGCGCTCCGGCGGGTGATCCGGATCGAGCGGCAGATAGGCAGCCCCGGCCTTCAGAATGGCGAGCAGCGCAATGAGCAATCGCGGCGAGCGATCCATCGCGACGCCGACGAGACCGGCAGGTGCGACTCCCGATGTGCGCAGTCGCCGTGCGAGCCGGTTCGCGGCAGCATTGAGCCAACGATACGTCAGGGCGCCATCGGACTGAACGACGGCGATCGCGTCTGGCCGGTGAGCCGCGTGCTCCTCGATCAGCGAGACGACGGAGGTGTAGAGCAACGGCCCATGAACCGATGCTCCGGCACGCAATGCAGGCCGGTCGAGCAGCCCCATTGTGCCGACGGGGCGATCCGGCTCTGCGAGCAGCTGGCCCAGAAACGCGCGAAAATGCTCCGTCATCGCGGCCGCGGTCGCGGTATCGAACAGATCGACGGCGTGGACCAGGCGACCGATGATCGTGCCGTCGCCGCTCTCGCGTGTCGTCAATTCGAGGTCGAAGCGGCAATGCCCGCTCTCCTCGCTCACTTCGGTCCATTCGAGGCCGCCGACCCGGCGTGGCGCTCGGGCAGCGGGCTCGTGGCTGTAGGAAACCTGAAACAGCGGATTGCGCGACAGGGCGCGCTCGGGCTGAAGGGCATGGACGAGGCGGTCGAAAGGGACCTCGTCGGAACGGGCCTCGCCGATCATGTCCCGCATCTGCGTGACAAGTTGAGCGAAGCTGAGGTTCGGCTTCGGGCCGATGCTCAGCACCTGCATGTTCACGAAGAAGCCGACCAGGTCCTCCGTGTCGGCGCTGGTTCGTCCCGGCGACGGCGTCCCGATCGCTGGTGCTCTGGCCCCCGTGTACCGCTGAAGGAACAGCGCGAAGCTGGCCGCGATCAACGCGAAGGGCGTCGCGTGAACGCGCTGGGCGAGACTTTTCAAGCGAGCGGTTTCGGCGTTGCCGATCTCGAACGACGTTGTGGCGCCGCGTTGGCTCGGCGCTTCCGGTCGCGTGCGATCGAGTGGCAGTCGAAGATCCTCGTCGCCCCCTAGGCGTGTACGCCACCTGTCGATCTTCGGCTCGTCGGCGCCGGCTTCGCGAAGCAGGTGTTCCCAGAGGGCGCAGTCCGCGTAGCGGAGCGGCGGTGCGCCGGACGACGAGTGATTGCCCGCGATACGTTGCTCATAATCGCGCGCAAGGTCGCGGACGATCAGGTCCATCGACCAGCCGTCCGACACGATATGATGGATCGTCAGGCGGAGCCGATGCTCCTGCTGGCCGAGGCGAGTGAGGCGCACACGCAGCAGTGTCCCGGCTTCGAGATCGAAGGGTTCGGCCCTGTCCGACAGATCCACTGCGGCGAGTTCAACTTGGCGCGCGCCCTCGTCGAGATCGGCCAGATCTGTTCGTAGCAATGATAGCGGTGCGGGCGCATCGGCCCGCTGCTCGACCACGCCGTCCTGCTGTCGAAAGCGCGTCCGCAACGCTGCGTGCCGCGAGACCAGCGCGTCGAGGGCTTGCTGCAATAGGGTCGTATCGAGCGGGCCGGCGAGACGGATGCAGCCGGAGATGTTGTAGGCGGCGCTCTCGGGGTCGAGCCGCGCGAGGAACCAAAGCCGCCGTTGCCCCGAGGAGGCGATGCTCCAATCCTCGCCGGCCAGTCCCGGCGGCACGGGCAGGCTCGACAGGTCGATGCCGAGCTCGCGCGTCTTGGCGAGGAACGGCCTCCTTTTCTCCGCAGGCAGAGCGGCGAAGCGGCGAGCGATGTCGACCAGATGCGAATCGGCCATCGATCAGGCGTCCTCGAAGGCCGAGAGCAGCGCGTCGAGCTGCTTGGCCTTGGCACCGGCGACCGCACCTTGCTCGCTGGGTTCGAAAACGCGCGACAAGGCTTCGATGGTTGGCCGTTCGAACAGATCTTTAGGCGAGCAGGGGTGATCGAATCGCTGACGCAGGCGCGAGACGACCCGGATCGCCTGAAGGGAGTCGCCTCCTGTTTCGAAGAAGTTTTGGGTGACGCCGATGCGTGGGAGGCCGAGGATTTCGGCCCAGATGGCGGCGAGCGCGGTCTCGACGGGGTTGCGCGGGGCGACGTAGTCGTCGGCCTGTGCGAGGGCGGCCTCCGGTGCGGGCAGCGCCCTGCGGTCGAGCTTTCCGTTGGGGGTGAGCGGGAAGCTGTCGAGCACGACGAGATGGGCG
>NZ_JAAUVI010000028.1 GCF_021352225.1 Methylobacterium sp. C25
TCGTCGACCTCATTTCCCGGTTCTGTTTGTCCGATTGGCTGTGCGGTTGGTGCTCGCGTTGGTCATGTTCTGGATGGTGATCTGAACCCGGTTCCGGATGGTGTGACGGGCGAGTTGTACATTGGCGGGTACGGCCTGGCGCGGGGCTACTGGGGCCGTGCCGGGCTGACGGCGGAGCGGTTCGTGCCGGATCCGTTCGGCGGGGGCGGGTCGGGACCCGGCGGGCGCCTGTACCGGACAGGGGACCTGGCCTGCCGGATGGCGGACGGGACGATCCTGTACCGGGGCCGTGCGGACGATCAGGTGAAGATCCGCGGCCATCGGATCGAGCCGGGCGAGGTCGAGGCGCGGCTGCGCGGGCTTCCGGGGGTGGGCCAGGCGGCGGTGGTGGCGCGTCCGGGCGTGTCGGGGCTGCAGCTGGTGGGCTATGCGGTGCCGGCGGGCGAGGCTGACCTGGACGGCGCCTCGCTGCGCGCGGCCCTGGGCGCGGTGCTGCCGGATTACATGGTGCCGGCGCATGTGGTGGTGCTGGATGCTCTGCCCCTGACCCCGAACGGCAAGGTCGATCGCCGGGCGTTGCCGGCTCCGGCGCTTCCGGAGGCGGGGGGCGAGGCCGGGTTCGTGGCGCCGCAGGGCGAGGCGGAGACGGCCTTCGCGGAGATCTGGGCGGAGGTGCTCGGCCTGGAGCGCGTGAGTGTCTCCGACGACTTCTTCGAACTGGGCGGGGATTCGATCGTCTCTCTGCAGGTGGTGAGCCGGGCGCGCCAGCGCGGCTGGCGGATCGAGCCGCGGGACGTGTTTCGCCATCGCAGCCTGGGGGCGCTGGCGGCCTCGGCGCGGCGCGAGGCGGGGGCTGAGGCGAGCGAGACGAGCCTCGGTCCGGTGACGGGCGGGATGCCGCTCCTGCCGATCCAGGCGGCGTTCTTCGCCCAGGCAATGC
Organism: Methylobacterium sp. C25; assembly: GCF_021352225.1. Lineage (GTDB taxonomy): Bacteria > Pseudomonadota > Alphaproteobacteria > Rhizobiales > Beijerinckiaceae > Methylobacterium. Next base: position 941 of record NZ_JAAUVI010000028.1, read on the forward strand.
CGGACCGGGATCACTGGAACCAGGCGGTCCTGCTGGAGCTGCCGGCGGGTGATGCAGCATCCTGGCCGAGGGTGGCCTCGGTGCTGGAGGCGATCGTGGCGCATCACGACGCCCTGCGGCTGCGCTTCGTCGCGGGCGCCTCGGGCTGGAGCGCCGAGCACGGTCCGGTGGAGGCGGATCCGGAGCGCCTGTGGCTGCGGACGATCCCGGCGGACTGCGCCGACGTCGCGGCCGAGGTGACGCGCCTGTGCGGCGAGGCGCAGGCCAGCCTGTCGCTGTCTGCGGGACGTCTGGTGCGCGGCCTCGGCCTCGACCTTCCGGACGGAAGCCGCCGTCTGCTGCTGGCGATCCATCACCTGGTGGTGGATGGGGTCTCGTGGCGCATCCTGGCGGAGGACCTCTCGCTCGGACTGGGCCAGGCCCTGCGCGGCGAGCCGGTGCAACTGCCCCCGAAGAGCGCGAGCTTCGCATCCTGGGGCCGCCGCCTGTCGTCCCATGCCGGCTCGGCTGCCCTCGCCGCAGAGCTCGACCATTGGCTCGCGCAGGGGGAGGCGGCGCAGGAGGCAGCGCAAGAGGCGGCCTGGCTTCCGAGCGATCACGCGCCCGAGGGCGAGGAGCGGAACGGGGAGGGGGCGGAAGAGCTGCTGGTGCTCGATGCCGATCTGACCGCGCGTCTGCTGGGTCCGGCCGGCACGGCCTACCGCACGGAGGCCAACGACCTGCTCCTGGCCGCCCTGGTGCAGGCGGTGACGGCCTGGCGCGAGGCCTCGGCCCCGGAGAGCTCCACGCAGACCCGTGCCTCGGACGCGCTGCTGCTGGAACTCGAGGGCCATGGCCGCGAGGCCCTGGGCGACGAGGATGCGGACGAGGCGGGCCCGTCCCTCGACCTGTCACGGACGGTGGGCTGGTTCACCAGCGCCTTCCCGGTGCGCCTCGAGGGCGGTCGCCGCGACGCGGCGGGCCTGATCACGGGCGTGAAGGAAGCCTTGCGGGCGATCCCACGGCGCGGCGTCGGCTACGGCGTGCTGGCGCAGCTGGGCTCGCAGGCACAGCGCGCGGGCCTGGCGGCACTTCCGGAGCCGCGGATCAGCTTCAACTATCTCGGGCGGTTCGATGCGAGCTTCAGTGCCGGCTCGGGGCTGAGGCTCGCCTCGGAAAGCGCCGGGCCTGCACGGGCGGCCTCCGCGCCGCTCGGGCGCTGGCTGACCATCAATGCCGGCGTGCGCGGCGGCTGCCTGCAGGTCTCCCTCAGTTACGGCACCCGCCGCTACGAGCGGGCGAGCGTGGCCCGTCTGGCCGAGGCCTATCACGCGGCCCTGCGCAGCCTCACAGAGCATTGCCTGAGCGGGGCGGGCGGGCTGACGCCCTCGGACGTGCCCGTCTCGGGCCTCGACCAGGCGGCGCTCGACGGCCTGATCTCCGGGGCCGGCCTCGACTGGCGGCAGGTCGAGGACGTCTACCCCCTGTCCCCGATGCAGCAGGGCCTGCTGTTCCATGCCTTGGAGGACGATGCGTCTGGGCTTTACGTGAACCAGCTGAGCGTGGGCGTGTCGGGCCTGGACGGGGCTCGGCTGCGGGCGGCCTGGGAGGCGGTGAGCGCGCGCCATGCCGTGCTGCGCACGGGGTTCGTGCGGCGCGGGGTTCCGGTGGGCGTGCCGGGCGGGGCGCTGCAGGTGGTGTTCCGCCAGGCGGAGCTGCCCTTCGTCGAGGAGGACTGGCGGGGGGCCGTTCCCATCGCAGGCGGCCAGGACGAGACGGTGTATGACGAGGAGGCCCGTCTTGCCTCTTCGTGTGAGGCGGAGCGGGCAGAGGGGTTCGATCTGTCGCAGGCGCCGCTGCAGCGGGTGCGGCTGGTGCGGCTGCCGGACGATGCCGAGGGGGCCTCGCGGCATCGCCTGATCTGGACGAGCCATCACCTCCTGCTGGACGGCTGGTCGTCGGC
>NZ_JAAUVI010000029.1 GCF_021352225.1 Methylobacterium sp. C25
CAGGGTGATGTTCGTTTCGATGCGTTCACGCGCGGTCGCTACAGCACGGATGCGTCGATCTACCAGATCATGCCGGCCGGCGTGGTCCTGCCGAAGAGCCGGGCCGATCTCGGCGCGACGCTGAGCATCGCTGCCGAGCACGGCGTACCCGTCATCATGCGCGGCGGCGGCACCTCGCAGAACGGCCAGCCGATCGGCTCCGGTCTGGTCGTCGACTGCTCCCGGAACTTCAACGCGGTCACCGCGTATGATGCCGAGGCCGGTACCATTACCGTCGAGCCGGGCATGGTGCTGGAGCGGCTGAACACCCGTGTGAAGGCCGATGGCTGGTTCTTCCCGGTCGAGCCCTCCACCGCGACCCGCTGCACCATCGGCGGCATGGCCGGCAACAATTCTTGCGGCGCCCGCTCCCTGCGCTTCGGCAAGATGAGCGACAACGTGCTGGCCATGGAGGCCCTGTTTCACGATGCCGAGCCCTTCGGCTTCGGGCTGACCGGCAACGAGAGCCTCGGCGTCACCGGCTCGGCCCGCGCCGAGGAACTGGCGCGGCGCATGCTCGCGCTCGCCCACGAGAATCGCCAGGAGATCCTCGACAAGTACCCGAACGTCCAGCGCCGCGTCGGCGGCTACAACCTCGACAGTCTGATCGAGCCACGCCCGAACCTCGCCCATCTCCTGGTCGGCTCGGAGGGCACGCTGGCGGCGACCACCTCGGTGACCCTGAAGCTGTCGCGGCTGCCGACGCATCGGGTGCTCGGCATCTGCCACTTCCCCTCGTTCCGCGCGGCGATGGAGACGACGCAGCATCTCGTCGGCCTCGGTCCTGTCGCGGTCGAGCTCGTCGACAACAACGTGCTGGTCCTCGGCGCCGACATCCCGCTGTTCAAGGCGACGCTCGCCGACATCACCCGCGGCACCCCGAACTGCCTGCTGATCGCAGAGTTCGCTGGCGACGACCTCGACGCGCTGAAGCGTGATCTCAAGCGCCTCGATGCCTGCATGGCCGATCACGGCTTCCCTGATGCCGTGGTGGAGGTGCTGGAGCCGTCTCGTCAGAAGACGGTCTGGGAGGTGCGCGAGGCCTGCCTCAACATCATGATGTCGATGAAGGGGGACGCGAAGCCGATCTCCTTCATCGAGGATTGCGCGGTGCCGCTCGAGCACCTCGCCGACTACACCGATGCCGTCACCGCGGTCTTCACCAAGTACGGCACCCGCGGCACCTGGTATGCGCACGCCTCCGTCGGCTGCCTGCACGTGCGCCCGATCCTCGACATGAAGGATGCCGGCGGCGTCCGACAGATGCGGGCCATCGCGGAAGAAACCGCCGACCTCGTGCGCCGCTACAAGGGCTCCTATTCCGGCGAACACGGCGACGGCATCTCGCGCTCGGAATTCGTCGAGCCATTGTTCGGCGCCACCCTGACCCGGGCCTTCGAGACGGTGAAGGATGGCTTCGACCCGCAGAACCGGCTCAACCCGAACAAGATCGTCCGCCCTCTGAAGTTCGACGACCGCTCGCTGTTCCGGTTCAAGCCGGACTATGCGGTGCAGCCGATCGAGACGGCGCTCGACTGGTCGGACTGGGGCGGCCTCGGTGGCGCCGTCGAGATGTGCAACAACAACGGCACCTGCCGGAAGCTCGCCGGCGGCGCGATGTGCCCCTCCTACCGCGCCACCCGCGAGGAGCAGCATCTCACCCGCGGCCGCGCCAACTCCCTGCGCCTCGCGCTGTCGGGCCAGCTCGGCAAGGACGCCTTCACCTCACACGACATGAAGCGCACGATGGATCTGTGCGTGTCCTGCAAGGCTTGCCGTCGCGAATGCCCCACCGGTGTCGACATGGCCAAGATGAAGATCGAGTTCCTTCATCACTACCATGCCGAACACGGCCTGCCGGCCCGCGACCGGGTCATCGCGGAGATGCCGCGCTATGCCGGCATCGCGGCGCGGCTCGCCCCGCTGATGAACCTGCGCAACCAGATCCCGGCTCTGGCCAAGCTCGGCGAGCAGATGCTCGGCCTCTCGGCCCGGCGCTCATTGCCGGAATGGCGTCGGCCCTGGCGCGAGCAGGGCCCGGTTGCCAAGCCGGCGGACGTCACCGGTGACTGGCAGGACATCATCCTGTTCGGCGACACCTTCAACCGGGTATTCGAGCGCGAGAACCTGGAAGCGGCCGAACGCGTGCTGAAGGCGGCCGGCTACCGGCTGCATCGCGTGGTCGCGCATTCCGGCAAGCGCCCGCTCTGCTGCGGCCGGACCTATCTTGCTTCCGGCCAGACCGACCGGGCCCGGGAAGAGGCACGGCGCACGCTCGACGCGCTGCTGCCCTTCGTGCGGGCGGGGGCTCGTGTGGTCGGGCTCGAGCCGTCGTGTCTCTTCACCTTCCGCGACGAGTTCCTGTCGCTCTTGCCGGGCGAGGAGGCGAAGACGCTGGCGGGTCAGGCCTTCCTGTTCGAAGAACTTCTCGCCGCCGACCTGAAGGCGGGACGCATCACCCTGAACCTCGCCGACCAGGCGGGCCGAGTGGCGCATCTGCACGG
>NZ_JAAUVI010000003.1 GCF_021352225.1 Methylobacterium sp. C25
CAGGACGGCCTTGCCCTCCATCACCGGCTTCGAGGCCAGCGGGCCGATATCGCCGAGGCCGAGCACGGCCGTGCCGTTCGAGAGCACGGCGACGAGGTTCTGGCGGATGGTGAGGGTGGCGGCCTCCTGCGGATCCTCGTGGATCGCCATGCAGGCGGCGGCGACGCCAGGAGAATACGCCAGCGCCAGATCGCGCTGGTTGCCAAGCGGCTTCGTCGCCTGGATCTCAAGCTTCCCTGGTCGCGGCAGGCGGTGATAGACGAGCGCTCCGGCCTTCAGATCTTCGGACATAGTATCGGCCATGGCTTCCTCCCAACGCTTTGGTCGTTGATAAATTCGTATTCTTTTATTACGAAAATTGGCACGCCAACAAAATAAAACTCAGTAATACATTTCTATATAATTAGAATTCATTCAAATCTTAGCGTAGTTCCTCAATATTGTTGAAAGTCAGACGCATTATCTTGGATTAGATCCGGATGCTCAGAAGAGGCGTACGCCCCTTCTGAACAATTTCCGTCAAAAATCGACGTTGATTGCGACGCCCTTCGCTATGGCGGCGTCGACTGCAGCCGATGCGACCGCGAGATCCTGAAGGCCCACCCCCGTCCCATCGAACAGGGTGATCTCGTCGTCCCGGCGACGACCTGGATGCGTGCCGTTGATGACAGCTCCGATTTCAGTGATCGCCTCTGCTGTCAGCAGGCCGCTACTGACGGCATGCTGCGCCTCGCCAATCGTAACCGACTGAGCGATCTCGTCGGTGAAGATGCTGGCCTTCCCGAGGAGCTCGGCTTCGACCTCCTGCTTGCCCTTGGTATCGGTGCCCATGCAGGCGAGATGGGTCCCGGGACGGACCTGCGCCGCTTTGAGGATCGGCGAGAAGGACGACGTGATGGTAACGATCACGTCGGCTTGGGCGCCGAGTTCGTCCAGATCGACGGCTTCGAAGGGCAAGCCTTTCTCCGCGGCAACCGCTTCGAGCCGGCTCAGCGCCGCGGGCTCGATGTTCCAGCCGACGATCTTCTCAAAGCGGCGCTGCTCGAGTGCAGCCCTCAGCTGGAAAGTCGATTGATGCCCAGCGCCGATCATGCCGAGGACACGTGCGTCGGATCGCGCAAGATGCTTGATCGAGACCGCCGAAGCCGCCGCCGTGCGCAACGCCGTCAGCAAGTTACCGCCAACCACGGCGCGGCAGCGGCCCGTATCGGCGTCGAACAAGAAGATCGTCGATTGGTGATTGGTCAGACCCTTGTCGAGGTTGCCCGGCCAGAAGCCTCCCGACTTGAGCCCTAGCGCCAGGCTCTCGCGGTCGAAGCCCGACTTGAAGCCGTAGAGCGCATCCGCATGCCCGATGGCCTCGCGGATGACCGGGAAGTTGTAGGCCGATCGCCGCGCCATAGAGGCAAATACCCGCTCGACCGCGACGAAGCATTCGCTGGACGAGACGAGTTCGGCGATCCGGAATTCAGGGACAATGATCATAGGCGTTCCTCGGGCGTGCCGTGCCGGAGCATCATGTCCGACACGGCTTTGAGCGACGACTTAGTAGGCTTTACCGCGGGCCGAGATCGGCCAAAGGGTCTCGACCTTGCCGTCGCGTACGCCGACGTACCAATCGTGGACGTTGCAGGTCGGATCGCAATGACCGGGAACCAGACGGAGCTTCTCGTTGATCTTGAGAACGCCGCCCGTATCCTCGACGACGCCATGCTCGTCCGAACACTTGATATACTTCACGTCGTCGCGACCGAACACGAAAGGCAGCCCGCTATCGACCGACTGTGCCTTGAGACCCGCATCGACCACAGCGAGGTGCTGCTTGGCGTGGCTCATCACCGAGGTGAGCAGAAAGAGGGCGTTCTCCCACTCGCCGCCGTCGATGCGCTTCCCGTCCTTGTCCAGGATGCGCCCGTAATCGGCATCCATGAAGGCGTAGGACCCACACTGAAGCTCGTTGAACACGCCTGAATTCGACTCGAAGTAGTACGAGCCGGTACCGCCGCCCGAGACGAGCTCCGGCTTGAGGTCGATCGCGGTCAGGGCGTCCACCGCATCCCGGACCTGGGCGATAGCGGCGTCGAGCTTGGCCTTGCGGTCTACGTAGCTGTCGATGTGCTGCATGGCGCCCTGGTAGGCCTGCAGGCCGGCGAAGCGGAGCCCTGGAGCCGCGGCGATCGCGCGGGCGATCTCGACCACGGCCTCGGTGGTCTTCACGCCACAGCGGCCGGCGCCGCAATCGATCTCGACGAAGCAGTTGAGCGTCGTCCCATGCTTCTGCGCCGCTGCCGACAACTCGGCGACGTTCAACAGATCATCCACGCAGACGACGATCCGGCCGCCGAATTTGGGCAGCCGAGCGAGGCGGTCGATCTTGGCCGGGTTGCGCACCTGGTTCGAAACGAGGATGTCCTCGATGCCGGCGCGGGCGAAGACCTCGGCCTCGGAGACCTTCTGGCAGCAGACGCCAATCGCGCCGCCGAGCTTCATCTGAAGCTTCAGGACGTCGACCGACTTGTGCATCTTGCCATGGGCGCGGTGGCGCATGCCGTGCGCCTTGGCGTAGGCGCCCATCTTCTCGATGTTGCGTTCCAGTGCGTCCAGATCGAGCACTAGGCACGGCGTCTGGATGTCCGCCTCGTTCATGCCCGGCAGAGCAGGAACATCAAAGCCGACTTCCAAGTCGGCAAGCTTCACGTGAGTATTCATGAAATTCCTCCCTAGTTCCATGGCAATTTGTCGAGGTCGACGTTGCCGCCGGTAATGATCAATCCGACACGTTTCCCGGCGAAGACCTCTGAATTTTTAAGAACTGCGGCCAGCGTGACGGCGCTCGAGGGCTCCATCACGATCTTCAAGCGTTTCCAGATCAGCTTCATTGCGGCGACGATCTCTTCTTCGGAGACCGTCTGGATGTCGGCCACGTGGCTGCGAATGAAGTGCCAGGTCAGTTCCTTCAACGGCACTTTGAGACCGTCAGCGACGGTGTCGGGCGCATCATCAGCGATGATGTGCCCTGCCCTGAAGCTTCTGAATGCGTCGTCGGCCTGCTGCGGCTCGGCAGCAAAAACTTCGACATGCGGGGCCAGATTGGACAACGTCAGGCAGGTGCCGGAGATCATGCCTCCACCACCGATCGGGGCGATGACCGCATCGAGCCCCTCGACCTGTTCGATCAGCTCAGCCGAGCAGGTCGCCTGGCCTGCGATGACGCGGTGGTCGTTGTAAGGATGAACGAACTCGGCACCACTTTCGGCGACCACCTCGGCAAAGACAGCTTCTCGGCTCGATGTAGACGGTTCGCACTCGACGACCCGTGCCCCGTATCCCGCCACTGCGTCCTTCTTCGCCTGCGGCGCGGTCCGCGGCATGACCACCGTGCACGGGATGCCGCGACGACCTGCTGCATAGGACAGACAGCTGCCGTGATTGCCGCTCGAGTGGGTGGCAACTCCTCTCCGAGCCTGCTGCTCCGAGAGGCCGAACACCGCGTTCGAAGCACCACGCGCCTTGAATGCGCCAGCCTTCTGCAGGTTCTCGCACTTGAAGAACAGCTCCGCCCCTGTGAGCTCGTTCAACATTCGCGAGGTCAGAACGGGCGTACGGTGAATGTAGGGAGCGATACGCTCACGCGCCGCCAACATGTCGGCCAAGGTTGGGATGTAGAAGGTTCCTTCGGGCGTCATGCCGCTCTCCTCTGCCCTGCACCAATGCCCCGCCGATAATGATCCTGGGCCGCGGCAACGCCGGATCCGAGTCTGACCGGAAGCCCGAGATCGACGAGGACCATCTCAGCGGTAGCGATGCCGGACAGGGTCATGACCTCAGTCAGGCTGCCCAGATGTCCGATGCGAAACACCTTGCCGGCGACCTCACCGAGCCCAGTGCCGAACGAGACCCCATAGGCATTCAGCGCGTGTGATACGACGAGGTTGGCATCAAAGCCGTTCGGCATACGGATGGCGCTGACAGTGTCCGAATAGAGTTCGGGGCGGGCGGCGCAGAGGCTAAGCCCCCAGGCCGCGACGGCGTTGCGAACGCCCTCGGCGATCCGGAAATGCCGGGCAAAGACGTTGTCGAGCCCCTCTGCGAGCAGCATGTCGCCGGCGACACGCAGCCCGTTCAGCAATCCGACCGGCGGAGTGTATGGATATCCGTTGCCGCGATAGGCTTCGCGCATCGCGCGCAGATCGAAGAAGCTGCGGGGAAGCCGGGCGGTTTCCGTGGCGGCCAAAGCTCGCCGGGACAAGCCCACGATCGCAAGTCCGGGCGGCAGCATGAAGCCCTTCTGGCTCCCGGTGACGGCGACATCGACGCCCCATTCATCCATCCGGAAATCCATACAGCCGACCGAGCTGACCCCGTCGACGAACAGGAAAGCCGGGTGTCCCGCCGCATCAACCGCCCGGCGCAGACCGGCGATGTCGGAGCGGACGCCGGTGGCGGTCTCGTTGTGCGTGGCGAGGACTGCCTTGATCTGATACTGCTGGTCGGCAGCAAGGATCTCTTCGATCCGATCGACGGGAATGCCCTCTCCCCAGGCCTGGGGAACGATCCTCACGTCGAGACCGTGACGCTGGCACATCTCGATCCAGCGTTGGCTGAACCTCCCGTGCAATGTCGCAAGAACCGTGTCGCCGGGCGACAGAACATTGGTGACGGCCGTTTCCCATCCGCCGGTACCGGTCGATGGGAATACGAAGATCTCCGCTTGGGTAGTCTTCAAAACGCGCTGCACGGCCTCCAGCGCTGGGTTCAGGATGTCTCCGAACAAAGCGCTTCGATGGTCGATCGTCGGCATGTCGACCGCCTTGCGGATGACATCCGGAATATTGGTGGGCCCGGGAATGAAGATCGGGTTTTGCGTACTCATTTGCCTGTCCTCGTCGTTACCGAGAGCTAGCACACGTAATCTTCCGGATAAATTTTTTTAGATTCATTATTCATTTTTGCGTTCAGCAGTAATTTTGCTTTATTAACAAAGATTTGTATTTTTTCACAGGCAGAAATCGAATTTCATAGAGAGCTTTTTATTCGCAGCGAAACTGCCTATGGGAGCGGAATGGAAAAGCAAATTCGCCGACGGGGACGTCCCAAAAACATCGTCCCGACACAGCCAGCCGGGGGCATTCAATCTCTCGATCGAGCACTCGATGTGCTGGAAGCTCTCGCCAAGCACGATGGCGTGACGCTCACGGAGCTTTCCGACCATCTGCGGCAATCCACGGCGACGATGCACCGGGTTCTCGCCTCGCTCGAACGACGCCAATACGTCGAGATCAATCCGGAGCGGCAGGAGTGGTTCGTTGGGCCCGAGGCGTTTCGGCTCGGCTCGGCCTTCCTGAGGCACACGAACATCGTCGAACGTAGCCGATCGGTCATGCGGGACCTCGTCGCGAAGACCGGCGAGACTTCCAATTTGGGTGTCGAGCGCGAAGGTGTGGTTTTGTTCGTCAGCCAGATGGAGACCCCGGAAACGATCCGCGCCTTCATTCCTCCCGGTACCAAGTCGCCGCTTCACGCCTCCGGGATCGGGAAGGCGTTGTTGAGTTCCTTCGACGACGCGCGGCTGGACAGGTTCGTCAAGACAGCGCGCTTCACGCGCTTCACCGAACGAACGATCGCCAACCCCGAGCAGCTCCGCGCCGTCGTCGAGCAGATCCGGGTGACGGGGTATGCCCTCGATGACGAAGAGAGGACTGTCGGGATGCGGTGCGTTGCCGCTGCCATCCATGACGCCTCCGGAGAAGCGGTGGCAGGCATTTCGATCTCCGGTCCGACGATCAGGATTCCCGATGCCAAAATCCAACAGATCGGGGCTTGGCTGACCAGCGCCGCAAAGGATGTTTCGCGGCGACTGGGCGCCGCGTAGCAATCCCTCCCGACCAATTGCACTCGCAGAGATCATTGAAGCAGCTCTGCATCACGAGACGGAATAGGTCGCGACCAGGATGTCTCGGAAGCCAACGAACGCAGGATCAACGGCCGTGATTGGGCTGACACCGTGCTGCAGCCGGTGATCATCGACGACGATCGTCTCCATAGGTTGCCGCATCTGGAGCTGTGCCACTGCCGAACCCGTGTCATCGACGATCGTCGTCAGGCCACCCGCGACGTTCTCCCGGCTCACAAGCATCATGACTACCCAGTCGACGCCGTCTCGATGCATGCCTTCGGGTGTCGGCAGACCGTAGTCCTGGCCCGTGACCTCGATGCGAAACTGGTGCAGTTCGATGGCCCAGGCCGACGCCGCAAGGTCGCCACGGCACTCCTCGAAAGCCGGCAAGAAGGCCGTGAGAATCTTCAATGTCAGCGGATCGCTCGCGACATCGGACGTCACAGATGCGAATGGACGGTCGATTCCTCCGTTGAGGTGATTGAACGCCTTGGCTTGGTAATGCGGCCGGTCGGGCTGTCGCTCGATACCGCCGTCGAAGCTTCGGAAGACAGCGTGCCGGCGCCGCCGGTACTCGCCACCATCGCGCATGTACGCGTCTTTCTCGAGCGTCGACCAAGTGCTGGCAAATCGGGGCCAGCCGGATAGCGCGGACGTTCCCAGGCGTTGCTGCATCGCGTCGGGACCGAGATAGACGAAGCCGTCTGCGGCAAGGTTAGCCGCAAGATTGCCATTGTCCGGAAACTCGGTCGGGCGGCGTTGCGTCAGCATCGCGATCCTCGAAGGCGCCGGTAAACTGATGGACCGTTCCGGTCGGAGCCACGTCTACAGGTCGTTTGAAGTTCGGGTTGGCAGCATTCAAGCCGTGCCGCCAACCCCACGCTTTCATTCTTTGAGCGAAGCATTCCTGCTTGGCCGCAAGGATGAGCGCTTTCGCGTTCATGCCTCTCTACTCAGCCGGGACGCCCTTCAATGCGGTGCCAGGCGCGTCCTCAAACGGCCGCTCTGGATGCATGGTGAACGCCATGACTGCACCGAGAACGAGCAGACCAATGGAGCCGGCAAACGGCAGGATCCAATTGCCCGTCACATCGACGATCCAGCCGAAGGTCAGGGGCGAAACGATCGCCGCAAATGCCGAACCGAAGTTCATGAGTCCGCTTGCCGTTCCCGCATATTGCGGCGCGATATCCATCGGGACCGACCATATCGGACCGATGACCAATTCGAGGAAGAAGAAGCCGGCGCTCAGAAGTAGCGCGACGTAAGTGAGATCCCTGGTGAAGAAGACGCCAGCGAGGCTTGCCGCGGCTCCCAACATCCCCACGCAGATGACGTTCCGGCGCGCTCTCTGCAAGTCTCCCGTCTTCTTCAAGATACGGTCCGAGACCACGCCGCCGAGGGTGTCGCCAATGACGCCCGCAAAGAACACACCGGAGGCGAACAGTGCCGAATTCTTGATGTCCAGGCCATAGCCGTCCTTGAAGAACGACGGCAGCCAGTTGAGGTACAACCAGAGCGACCAACCGTAGCAGAAGTATGTAATCGTCACTGGCGCCATGCGAGGCACGAGGCGCCCCCACGGAACTGGATTCTTGGGGCCAGCAGCTTTAGCCTCGCGTACGGGAAGCCGATCAAGATCGTCTTGAGTGATATCCTTATGGTTGCGAGGATCGTCACGATAATAAAAGTACCAGACCGCCACCCATACAAAGCTAAGAACGCCGAGCACTACGAACGCGCCGCGCCAGCCGATATGCATCATCATCACCACGACGAGCGGCGGGGTTACAGCGTTGCCGAAGCGAGCGAATGAATGGGTTATCCCTTGCGCAAAGCCGCGTTGATCCTTGGGCACCCATGATTGCATCGCCCTCGTCGCGGTCGGAAAGGTCGCGCCCTCACCGAAGCCAAGGATGAAGCGGACCAGAAAGAGCGACACCACGCCGCCCACGAAGCCGGTGGCAATGGTCGATGCCGCCCAAACGAGGCCGCAGATGAACAGCGTTCGCCGAGCGCCCCACTTGTCGGCCATCGCGCCGCCGATGATCTGGAAGACCGCATAAGGATAGGCGAATGCGGAGAAGATCAGGCCGAGCTGGGTATTGGTCAATCCCAGTTCGGCTTTAATCGCGGGCGCTGCTGTACCAACATTCACTCTATCTACGTATGTGATAAAGTACATCAGGCATAACAGGAACAGTATCATTCCCGGCGCTGTGACACGACGTGGTATCGTGATCATGTCGTTTCCTCCGATGACAGGATCGCGAAGGCTTCGGTCTTGATGCCAAGCTCGACGCGGATGGATCTCAAGCAGTCAGCCGCTATCGGTCGCCCGGTCGATTGGCCGGGCGCGTCCGATCGATTGTTCTTGCTCTCAGCCGAATTCCAGGCCGGCCGCTCAGTCGTCCCGTCCGCTGCGCAGGCTCGACATCGCCGCGAGGACACCGCCACGCTGGTGGCGCACTCCTGCTGCCCCGAGGCCCATTTCGACGCCTGACAGGGCGCCCATCAAGGTCAACTCGTTGGTCTCACCGAGATGCCCGATGCGGAAGACCTTGTCTGCAAGCTTGCTGAGGCCGGCACCGAGGGACATGTCGAAGTTATCGAGCACGACCTGGCGGAAGGCATCGGCTCCCTTTCCATCAGGCATAAGTACCGCGGTCAGGACAGGTGAGTATTCCGACGGCTCCTCACACAGAACCTCAAGTCCCCAACCCTGAACTGCGGCACGAGTCGCCGCCGCGAGCCGTTGGTGCCGGGCGAAGACCTCGGGCAGACCTTCCTCGAGCAGCATTGCCACTGCTTCGCGGAGGCCATAGAGCAGGTTCGTTGCTGGCGTGTACGGAAAGAAACCGTTCGAGTTGGGCTTCAGCATCTCGGACCAGTCCCAGTAGGAACGGGGCAGCGAGTTCGCCTTCGAAGCAGCGAGGGCCTTAGCCGAAATCGCCGTGAAACCGAGCCCTGGCGGCAGCATGAGGCCCTTCTGAGAGCAACTCACGGTGACGTCGACGCCCCACTCGTCGTGCCGGAGATCGGCAGATCCCAACCCCGATATGCTGTCGACGAGCAGAAGCGCAGGGTGACCGGCGCGGTCGATCGCCTGGCGGATCTCAGCGATGCGGCTGGTCACACCGGTCGAGGTCTCATTATGGACGACCATGACGGCTTTGATCGAGTGCGATCGATCTTCGGCCAACTTCGCTTCCACGATCGACGGATCAGCGCCGCGGCGCCAATCAGTGGCGACAAATTCGGTTTCGATGCCCCAGCGGGCCGCCATTTGCCGCCAGAGGCTCGCGAAATGGCCTGTCTCGAACATCAAGACTTTGTCGCCGCTGTTCAAAGTGTTGACGATCGTTGCTTCCCAAGCGCCGGTGCCCGACGAGGGATAGATCACGACGGGTCCTTGGGTCTGGAAGACAGCTCGACAACCCTCGAGAACCTCTTTGCCGAGCTTTGCAAACTCCGGCCCCCGGTGATCGATAACCGGCATATCCATGGCGCGAAGAACGCGCTCCGGCACCGGACTCGGCCCTGGAATCTGGAGGAAATGGCGTCCGGTACGCTGGCTCACGTGTCTCTCCCTGCTGTGCGCGTCCATTTAGAATTCATAACGCGATCCGCTGCACCACAAAATGCATTCATTTTTTGCGGAGGCAAGAACTATTTTGCGTTAGATATGGCTGTCGACGCGTTTCATGCCCCCTGCTAGGGTCGACGAATGAGCCTAGAAACCGTGCCGGATAATGATGCTTCTCGAACTCCGGACCGCATCGACGCGGGTGGAAGACATTCGAGGCCGGACGCGCGCAGCGACCTGAATTCGAAATCGCTGCACGGCGAGGTCCTCACACGGCTCCGCGACTTCATCGTCGAAGGAAATTTGTCAGCCGGGGCTCGTATTCCGGAGCGCGACTTGTGCGAGCGGTTCGGAATCTCACGAACGCCGCTTCGCGAGGCATTGAAGGTGCTGGCCTCAGAAGGACTGGTCGATTTGCTGCCCAATAGGGGCGCCCGAGTGCGCCACCTCGGGGAGCGCGAGCTCGCGGATCTCTTTGATGTGATGGGTGGTTTGGAGTCTCTCGCGGGCCGATTGGCGTGCGAGCGGATGACAACCGAGGACTACGAAGTCATCGAAAAACTTCATCACGAAATGTATTCATTTTTTATTCGCAAAGACTTACACGGGTATTTCGCAAAAAATCAGGCCATTCACGAAAATATAGTTGCGATTACAAAAAATGATGCATTGATATCGACTTATACTACCTACGCCGGCCGGGTAAGACGCGCTCGATATTCTGCAAACCTTGATGAAGATCGTGACCGCTGGGGTGAAGCCATGCGAGAGCACGAGGAAATTCTTGACGCTTTGCGTCGGCGCGATGGAGCAGGGCTGAGCGACATTCTGTTTCGGCACTTACGCAACAAACACAGGGCAGCGGTGAGCCAGGAAATCACCGATCAATAACGTGTAAGGGTGCCGAAGGCGGCCGGGCTTCTAAGTCAAATCAACCGATCACATCCCGCACCTGCAGGATGCTTCCCACATTCTGCATTCATTATTGCTCTTGGTTCGCAAACCAAGCTTCGATCGTCGGCCGGTTCGTGGCTTACATTTTTGTCGGCGAGGTGCCTCTCGAGAGGACAGGCGAGAGGGCCAACATGAGAGGGATTACGGTAAGCGCCGTAGCCGCCGAGGCTGTCGCCGCCCAAGCTGGACCGAAAGCATCGCCGAGCCGACCGTAAAGAAGCGGAGCCGCAACAGCACTTCCCCCGAGTGTGCAGGTATAGAAGACGGCAAAGGCATGCTCCACACGTCCGCCGGTAGCCAGTTCCGGGACGGTCCCGTAAAGCACGGATGATGTACCATTCAGCATGACGCCCAGTAGAGGCAAAAGGACCAAAGCCGGCGCCAGAGGAAGACTGATAACAGCGAGAATGGTGATCGCGGTGCCGGCTTCGGTGAAGATTACGGTCCGGGTCACCCCAACGCGATCTCCCAGCCAGCCGCAGACTGCTTTGCCGAACGCGCCTCCGAGGAAAACCAGCGACAGAGCCAGTCCGACCGTCGGCAGCGCTGCTCCCTTTTCCTGAAGGAGAAACGGCAGATAGAGCAGAAACGCAGGACGAGCGGAGTTATCGAGCACCCCGATCGCCAGGAGGAGCCCGAAGCCGGTTCTTCCGGTTTGCGAGGCGCCTCCAGGATGATCGTCCCTTGATCGTTCAGGCCTCCTTGGAGATTCCAACGAACGATCATTGGGAAGCAGATACGCTATGATGACGGCCACGATCATGCCTAGCCCAGCAATGATCCAGAGTGCCGACCGCCAATTCCAGATCGTGAGCAGATACCCGATCAGAGGCGGGACACTCGCCTTGCCGATATCTCCGGCGAAATTGTAGGTGCCGAGCGGGCCGCGAGCAGATCGCCCATAAGCACGAGCGATCATGGAGGAAGCCAGCGGATGCTGGGTGCTGCTGCCAATGCCGCCTAGCGCAAGCGCAGCGCACAGACCCACAAGCCCGCCCGAGGCACCGGCGAACGCATAGCCTGTTGCGCTCAGAAGCGTTCCAAGAACGAGAACAGTCCGGATGCCGAGGGACTTTGCAAGCAGGGTCGATGGGACCTGAAAGGCAGCCAGGGCTCCGCTGTAGAGCGTCCGCAGCAATGCCAACGTCGCGTAACCGAGCGCGAATTCATTCTGCCAAACCGGCAGCAGCACATAGATCAGATCGGTGTAGCCGTCGTGAAGCGCGTGGTTGATCCCCACACCGAACAGGACGCGCCTAGGATCCGAGACGGGCGTTTGATCGACGGGGATATTTAGGTCTGAGGCTACCGGCATGGGTGTTCGAGGGCCTTTCGAACACATCATGATGCGTGCAGATGGAGCCGACAAACGACTTTGTTTGGGCCTATATGTGAACCAAACTCACGGATCCGCGGCTGCCAATCCGACGTGGCGAGAGATTCGTAATCCGCTTGGTTTCGTCAGAGCGGCTCCGTGGAGAGAGCCAGTGTTTCGTGGTGTCGGATGGAGTTCGTAGCGACGACCTGGCGTGCGAAAATTGTCTTCAGCGCATCCGGGACACCATGGCTGTCGGGCAGCCGGATCGTCATTGGATCCAGAAAGCGTCCGTTGACGCTCACTTCGTAATGCACGTGCGGCCCCGTCGAGAGGCCGGTCGATCCCATATAGGCGATGACTTGGCCCTGTCGCACGGTCGCGCCTACGTGCACCGAGTGCGAGAGCCGCTGGAGATGGTTGTAGGCCGTCGCGTAGCCGTTGGCGTGCCGGATCTCGATGCGGTTGCCGTAACCGCCGCGCGGGCCCGCGAACACCACTGTGCCATTGCCGGTCGCCATGATCGGCGTCCCGGCCTTGTTGGCCCAGTCGATGCCGTTGTGGAAGCGCGCGTAGTGCAGGATCGGATGGATGCGGGTGCCGAAGGGCGAGGTGATCCGACCTTCGGCGATTGGCATGCGAAGCAGGAACCGGCGCAGCGATCCCCCATCCTCGTTGAAGTAATTCACAGTGCCGGTTTCGGGCTCTTCAAATCTGTAGGCTCGGTGTTTCACCCCATCGATGATGAGCGAAGCATAGAGCAGCTCGGCTTGTCCGCCGGCCTTCTCGGCAGGGCTGACCAGTACTTCCAGCCTGTCGGTTGCCTTGACGGCCCGCTTCATGTCCATGCCGAAGACGAAGATGCTGACGATGCGTTCGGCGACCTCGCGGGGAAGCCCGTTGCGCAAAACGGCCTCATATATGCCGGCGTAGAGGTTGCCGGTACTTTCGTCATCCGCATCACTAGTTAGCTCCGGGCTTCGCGTTGTCCCTGCGGGCGCGGCGACCGGGACGAAGCCACCGGCGTCTCGTTCCGCCGCAATCTCCTCGACGCCGCCCACGCCGTACAATGTGACGCGCGCGAGCTGCGCCGTCGTCGGATCGCCGCCATGGTGCATGAGCAGCAGGCTCATGTGTTGGCCTTCGGGGAGCCCTGTCCGCGCATGTTCACTGAGCGCCGACAGGATCGATCGGACACGCGCGGGATCGGCACCGTTCTTCGCGAGGGCCTCCGCGAGGGTCTGGTCGTGCTGGAGCACGATGTCGCGGGTTTCCGTGAGGCCAGTCCGTGAGGCGGGGTCCGCCTTGGCCAGCGTCGTGACGTTCTCAGGCACAACGCGGACCTCGATGGCACGAAATGGGTTCGGTTCATCGGCGTCCTCGGCCGAGGACGAGACGTCGACCGAGGACGCGCTCAAAGCCATCGACAGAAGGCGTTGCGGGGCAAGCGGTCCCGAACCTCGCGGTTCGGCGATCTTCGTCAGGGCGAGTTCTGCTTCGACGAGCGCCGTCACGCCCTCGTCGCTCATGGCGGGAGCATCGTCCCCGATCGGCTCCTCGCCGAGATCCGAGCGCTTGATGCTGATAGCGGTATCGGAACCATCCTCTTCGGCCTCATCAGCGCTCGGCGTGGGATTGTCCGCGGCGAGCTGGCGTGTGGGATCGAAGGGCGGAATGTCTGCGGTATCGTCGTCGCCGGAGGCGAGACTGGCCACGAGGCGAATGAGCGGCTGCACTCGCACGATCTCACGCGCGCCGACTTGGCGTGCGATGGGCGCGGTGAATTCCTCCTTGTCCGATGCCACGAGCTGCCGCCTCACGAGCCGGTCCCCCCGCTTTCCGTCCTCGCCTGAGTCGTCGGATCCTCCACCGCCTCCGCCAACGCGCACGACCGGTCGCGATGCGATGAGAGCGGTGTCGAAGGACAGGCGAAGCGCGGCAACCATCAGGCCGGAGCCGCAGGCAGCGATCAGCATACTCGCGCATAGCCAGCGAACGTTGAGGCGCCGACGATCAGGCGGAGCCTCGCCGAGAAACAGAGGCTCGAAGCGATTGGCCGGGGCAGATCGCGGCAGGACAGGCCTATCGTCCGTCGATTGGTCTCCCGACCGCAACATGCGCGCTCCCCTATGGCCAAGCTTAGCACTTCGGGGCCGAGTGGGGCCTCAATGAGGCTGCAAACAAGGTCGCGCAAAACCGAGGAAGCATGGATGCCGAGTGCCAGACAGCCGGTGCGACCTCGTCGACGGGCTGGCGTCATGAACGACACACGCGCGCTTCAACGCTCCCGCCAGAGGATGGCGATCAGAAGAAGGTTGGCCAGCGCCAACGCCAGGAGCAGCCACCACAGGGAGTCGCTCCCGGCTCTTGCCAGGAGCACGGCCCCCACCGGCGGAGCCAACGCCTGAGCGGTCAATCCTGATCGTGCAAGGCGTCCAACCAGAACCGGGTATCGATCGGGACCAAACAGGGCGAGAGGCACAGTGCCTCTCGCGATCGAATAGATCCCGTTGCCGGCCCCGTAGCATACCAGCCAAAAGCCGATCCCCGGGACCGCAACCGCCAACAGCCCCAAGCCAACGGCGATCAGGACATAGGCTGCGGTCAGCGTCCAGAGTGGGTGATGACGACCCTTGAGCGACACCTCGACCACCCGAGCCCCGACTTGAGCGGGGCCGATGAGAGCTCCGAAGGAAACGGCCGAGGCAAGCGCGACGCCGCGCCCCTGAAGCAACGTAATGAGGTGGACCGAAATCAAGGACATGATTGATCCGCCGAAGACGAGGACTCCCGCGAACAACAGGAGTCGGCGTCGATCCTGGCGAGAGAGGACAGTGCGGGTCGGCAGTCTGGGACCGTCGCCGCTCGGCTGTATCGGGACCGCTGGGACCAGGAACAGAACCAGTGGAAGTGTGATCGCGAGGTGCAACCCGGCATAGGTCAGGCACGCGCCGCGCCACCCCACATGTGCGATCAAGAAGGCAGATAGAGGCCAGCAGACGGTACTTGCAAAGCCGCCCCATAGTGTCAGCGTGGTGATCGCGGGTCGAGCTTCACTGCCGTAGAGACGGCCGAGCGTTGCGAAGGCCGGATCGTAGAGGCCACAGCCCATCCCTAGTCCCATGAGAAGCCAGCCGGCCAAATAGAATGGCAGGGAGGGCGCCAGACCCAGGACGGTCAGGCCTAGGGACAACAAGAGAGCCGCCGACGCCAAGACTGGACGCCCGCCATGGCGGTGGATGATCTCTCCGATCCGTGGCGACGCGCCGGCCGCCACGAGGAGCCCGAGCGAAAAACCACCGACGAGCCAGGACAAAGGCCAACCTGTGTCTTCAGCGACCGGGCCGGCAATCACAGCCGTCAAGTAAAACGACGATCCCCACGTGCAGATCTCGAAAACGCCAAGTGCCGATACGACGACTTGGCGCCCCGGCCCGTCATGCTGGGTCATCGCCGCGGACAGCTCACCAGAAGAGCCGTATGACCGCATAGCAAAGCGCCGCGATCGCGCCAGCAGCGGGCAGCGTCACGACCCAGGCAATGACGATGTTGCTAGCAACGCCCCATCGCACCGCGGAGGTGCGGCGAGCGGCGCCGACGCCTACGATGGCTCCGGTGATTGTGTGGGTCGTCGAGACTGGCACACCGAGCCACGTGGCTAGAAACAGCGTAAGGGCGCCCCCGCTCTCGGCGCAGAAGCCCTGCATTGGGTTCAGCCGTGTGATCCGCGAACCCATCGTATGAACGATCCGCCAGCCTCCCATCAGCGTGCCGAGTGCCATGGCCGCCTGACACGACAGAACCACCCAGAGCGGCACGTGGAAGTCGCCATCGAGCTGCCCTTGCGAGAAAAGCAAGACGGCGATGATGCCCATCGTTTTCTGGGCATCGTTCCCGCCGTGCCCGAGCGAGTAAAGTGACGCGGAGGCGAATTGCAGCACCCGGAAGGTGCTGTCGACGGCGAATGGTGTTTGTCGAACGAACGCCCATGACACCGCCAGCACGAGAAACATCGCCAATACGAAACCAAGCAAAGGCGACAGAACGATCGCAGCGGCAGTTTTGATGAGACCGTTCCAGACAACGGCTTGAAGTCCTGCTTTCGCGATACCCGCTCCGACCAGCCCTCCAATCAATGCGTGTGAAGAACTCGATGGGATGCCGAGTACCCAAGTGACGACGTTCCAAACGATTGCGCCAATGAGAGCGGCGAAAATCACCGCGGGCGTTACGATACCTGCATCGATGATACCGGTGCCGATAGTAGTGGCAACGTGCAGTCCGAAGAATAAAAACGCTATGAAATTGAAAAACGCCGCCCAGAATACAGCGTAGCGAGGGCGCAGAACACGCGTCGATACGATTGTCGCGATGGAATTGGCTGCGTCGTGCAGACCATTGAGGAAGTCAAATAAGAGCGCGATGCCGATCAGGCCGAAAAGCAGCGGCAAAGCGAGAGTCACAGTCTGCACGGCAGCCCCTCAGACGTTCTCGACGACGATTCCGCTGATCTCGTTTGCGACGTCCTCGAAACGATCGACGACTTTCTCCAGCCCGTCGTAAATCTCGCGGCCAATCATGTAGGCCATCGGGTCGCTGTGGCCCTTCGCCTGGTACAGTGCGCGAAGACCTTGCTCCTGCAATTCGTCGGAACGGCTCTCCACCCTCGTGATCGCTTCGGTAAGTTCGCCGAGCCTGCTCGCATTCGCTCCGATCGCGCTCAGAAGAGGCACGGCCTCCGCGGTCAATCGAGCCGCCTCGACGACTGTGCTGCCCATTTCGCGCATCAACGGCTCGAACGACCGGACATCGTAGAGCGTGACGATTTTCACAACTTTATGCATCTGATCGATAGCATCATCCATCGACTGGATCAGATCTTGGATATCGTTGCGATCAAATGGTGTGATGAAACTGCGCCGGAGAGCCTGCAATACTTCTCGTGTGATCTCGTCGGCTTTATGTTCTTCTGTAATGATGATACTTGCATTGCCTTCGACCGCGTCACCGCCAGTGAGCAGAGCATTCAACGCCTCGGACCCTGCAATCAGCGTAATCGCGTGTTGGGTAAAGAGCTCGAAAAACCCGTCTTCGCGGGGCATAAGCGATCGAAACCATTTGAGCATCGTGTTGTCCTGCGCCCTCGAGTTCTACGGATTCGCAGAATCGATTTCGTCTACTCTGAGCACCGCCGGATTTTCTCTCAAGCGTTCTGCAATGGAAGCCACGGTCTGTTTGGACAGGCGTGTGAAGGACACGGTCACATCCTCTAGCTCCGGATCATCGCCTGGACGCACCACGAACTGGCGGATCCGGGACGACCGTTCGCCCGTCGCTTCCTGCAGCGTGTTGATCGTGATCGACCCGCGTCGAACCGAAAGGCAGAGCTCGTGCGTCTTCATGCGGCCACGCCAATGTTCCTCAAGCGGCTTCACGCCAGCCAAGATGCCGAGGACCAGGATTGTCGTAGCGATCGCTGCAACATAGAGCCCCCCTCCGACCGCAAGGCCGATTGCCGCCACGGCCCACAGACTTGCAGCCGTAGTCAGCCCTTTGACGACCTCGCCGCGGAGCAGGATCGTACCGGCTCCGAGGAAACCGATGCCCGAAACGACTTGCGCAGCGACACGCGACGGATCGAGCACGACCGCTGGTTGGCCAAGCACATCACCAAAGCCGAACGCCGACACCATCATGATGAGGCAGGAGCCGACACAGACCAGCATGTGAGTTCGAAGGCCAGCGGCCCAGAGCAACCGCTCGCGTTCGAAACCGATTGCGCCACCCATGACGGAGGCCAGCGCCAATCGCGTGATCAACTCCACATTTCCCAGCATGGCATCCTTGGCCACTCTGCATTTCCGCGCAGTCGAACGTGAGTAGCGGCATGGTCGAGCACGCCCCGAGCGCTAAGTTAGCATCGTTCACTTAGTCGGCAATGCAACGGAGGTGTCTATGAGGACGATAGCGACGATCGCTCTGCTGATCTCGATGGGTCTGGTAGGGCCGGCCTTCGCCAAGAAGGATAGGCCGGGACCGGACTGGATCCCCGCCGATCAAGTTACTCAGAAGCTCAAGGACGCAGGCTACAGCAGCATCACTGAGTTGGAGGCAGATGACGGCCACTGGGAGGGCGAAGGCGTCAAGAACAGTGTGAAAATGGAGTTCCACGTTGACCCGAAAACCGGGGCGATCACCAAGGAAAAGCCAGACAAAGACTGATGGTGTCAGCCACCTCGGGGCAATTGCCGGCGCGGTGCCGCCGGTATTTCTGCTACCGAAGGCAAAACGCCAAAGACACTGTGCCTTCCTGATCGCGGTTCATCAGCGACGAGAGGCCATCCGCACCTACGCGGTCATGGCGACGTCGGCGGAGGCAGCACTGGAGCGGATGAACTCCGAAGTGCTGACGGAAGCCGCCGTCGTCGTCGTCGGTCAGCTGTCTCGCGACTCAGCGCGCCGCTTGAAGCTCAAACCTGGAGACAAGCTGCTGGTTTGACCGGTTGCTGGGGCGATGAGCCCCAGCCGCTTTCCATTGGCGAGATGTCGGCCCCTCGGTGCCGCGGCTTTCATCATGATGGCGCCGATAGCTGCCATGGCTGGAATAAACGCGAAGCAGACGGTCGTGATGACTACACTCCGTCGACATTCGGCCGACAAGCCTTTGCGTTTTGAGCTGGTCGGTCTGCCGCCATGCGTGGCGCTCGCCGAGCCATAGGGCACCTTACGCAGATCTTGCGGCAATTTATCCAATGCAGCCCGACAAAAGTTGAAATCACTCAATTGTATTTAAGCTTCTCTATGTTGTATATTTTAAATGCCCAAACGGATTTTTGTTGGCTGCAATGAATTAAACGCCGAGCGATTGCGAACTGCAATTCGAGGCTCGCCATGATAATTTTCGTTGACGAAATCAGCGAGAACGTTCCCGCTTGAAGATGCCGAATTGACTTAGGAGGATCGCCGAAATTCGATGATCCTCCCGCGCTGGGGCATTGTTGGTGCGCGCTCGCGACCCTGACGATGGGGACCCATCGGTTGGCAGAGAAGAACGCACCATGCGTGACTGTCGCCGATCAATAGATCGGAACACACCGATCCCAGTAGTTGCTGTAGCGATAGCCGTAGCCGCACCCGCCGCCGATGTAGACGACGCGCCGCGGACCGTAGCCGTAGCCGCCCCATCCTCCAGCATGGCGGAAGCCGCCACCGTGACCGCCGAAATGACCGTGGCCGAAACTTCCACCGAAGTGGCCGCCACCATGGCCGCCGCCGAAGTGACCTCCACCGAAGTGGCCGCCGCCGTGGCCACCGCCGAAGTGCCCACCGAAGGCGGAGGCCCCCGTCGTCGCGGCGGCGCCGAGCGGAACTGCAATTGCAGCAGCGATGAGCAGGGACTTGAACGTCTTATTGATCATAACGCTCTCCAATGTTCAGCCAAGCGGTCTGTCCGATCGGCGAATTGGAGACTTAAAGACTTTCACCAATATTGATGTGCCTCGCCGCACGCGGCCAATTGAAGCTTATCGTTGCCGCGAAATCCGTATTTAATCTGAATTCGGCACCGCGCATTCTGGGCGCAGAGGCTCGCACGCGGCCCGGACTGGCACTTTCCTACTGCGCTTTCGATCGTCTGCTGACGATGGGCCAAGTCCAGTTCTCAAATGGAAGCGGGGCCGGCATTCCTCAGTGATTTTCGAAAGCGCTCCGTTTCGCGGCCGACAGACCGAGCGGCGTCAGTCGTGGAAGCGGATGAACGTTCGCCTCCGGCCTCAAGAGGTCGAGACAATGGCGCTTCATCTGCGCGAAGGTGGGATTGACGACGAGGTTGCGCTGGCGCGGCCTGTCGAAGGAGACCGGAAAATCATCGAGGATGCGGCCCGGGCGCGGGCTCATCACCAGCACCCGGTCTCCAAGGAACAGCGCCTCGTCGATGTCATGCGTCACGAAAAGGACGGTGGTCCGCAGTCGCGTCCAAACATCGAGCAGGAGTTCCTGCATTGTCAGGCGAGTTTGCGCGTCGAGTGCCCCGAACGGCTCGTCCATCAAAAGGACGCGCGGTTGGTTGATGAGCACACGCGCGATCTCGACCCGCTGCTGCATGCCGCCTGAGAGCTCCCCAGGATAGCGATCCCCGAATCCATCGAGGCCGACGAGAGAGAGGTACGTACGCGCTTCCTCGAGCCGCCGATCCTTGGCTACGCCCTTCATCTTCAGGCCAAAGGCGATGTTGTCGAGTACGCTCTTCCAAGGGAACAGCGTGTGCTGCTGGAACACGATGCCGCGCTCCGGGTCCGGCCCAGTGATCTCCTCTTCATCGACGGCGACTCGGCCGCGGCTCAGGGAAAGGTGGCCGGCAAGCGCTCCGAGCAACGTCGACTTTCCGCAGCCCGAGGGCCCAAGCAGGCAGACGAACTGACGACCCGGGATCGTGAGATTGATGTTCTCGACGACGTCGAAAGCGGCCGCGCCCTGCCCCAGGCGGATTACGGCATCGGCGACGGCGATCCGTCCTTCCGCATGAGTGCCGATCATCGTTTGTCTCCCGCGCCCTTCCAGGGTGTCGCGAGGCGGCCGAGCCGCCGCACGACCAAACTCGATCCCATGCCGAGCAGGCCGATCAGCAGCATTCCAACGACGATGTCGTCGTAATTCTGCAGGGTGTAGCTCTCCCAGGTGAAGTAGCCGATGCCGTACTGGCCCGAGATCATCTCGGCGGTCACGAGGCAGAACCAGGCCGTGCCCATGCCGATGGCTGCGCCGGTGATGATGCTCGGTGCCGCACCCGGCAGGATGACCTCTCGCAGGATCGCGACACGCCCGGCACCGAGACTGCGTGCCGCGGCGACGAGCCGAGGGTTGATCCCTTCGACCCCGTGCACCGTGTTCAGGAGGATCGGAAACAGAGCCCCCGTGAAGGTGATGAAGGCCATCGACAGCTCGGAGGACGGGAACATCAGGATGGCCAGGGGGATCCAGGCAACGGCCGGGATGGGCCGCAGCACCTCAAGCGGCGTCAGCAGCAGGTCGGTGGCGAGCCGTGAGCGGCCGATGGCGAGGCCGAGCCCGACACCCGCGAACAAAGCTGCCAGGAAGCCGGAGACGACGCGGGCGAGGCTCGCGCCGAGATGCGCACCGAGTTTCGGCGAGTGAAGGAGGTTCCAAGCCGCCTGCGCCGCCTCGATCGGCGTTGGGACGTTGCGGAAGGTGACGATGCCGAGATCGAGCTTCGATGCCGCCAGCAGCTGCCAGGCGATCAGGGTCAGCCCGATGGCGCTGGCACGAAGCGCAACACGCCGCAGTGGAAGCCTTTCGCCAGCCTGGGCCGCCGCGCGGCGGCTCTGGCTGGTGCGCGGCTCGATCAGCGCGGCGGCCGTGCCGAGAGCGGACGCGCTCATCGCGCACTCACCCGCGCCGAGCCGGCCCGCGCCGCCGCGAAATCGACGACGTCGCCGCCATTCGCCTTTGCGTAACCCTCGGCGTCGCCCTTGAGCAGGAAGGCATTCAGGTGTTTGTCCGCATCGCGGACGAACCAGGCCTGGCTCGCGAACAGCTTGATGCCGCTGTTGCGGTCCTGCGCGTAGACCACGCGGGCGTGACCGCCATCCTTCTCGATCGCCGCCAGGGCCGCCAGCGCCGCCTCGGGCGAGGCATAGTGGCGGACATGATCCTCGCCCTTCACCCAGATCTGGGAGAGCCGGGTGGTATCGGTGATGGGCTGGCCGCTCGTGGCGTCGTTCGCCGTGAGTGGGGTCTGGGCATAGTCCTTCAGACGGGCTTCGTAGTCGACGCCTGCATCCTTGGCCGCCGTGCGGATGAAGCGGTCGTCGACGAAACGGTCGAGATCGATGTCGGAATCGGCCTTCTTCAGCAGCTTCAACGTCTCGAAGGACGTTTTCACGGCCTGGCGGTACTCAGGCTTCCAGGTGATATCGCGAGTCTGCAGCCCGAGAGGACCGTGGAAGAGATAGGCGACCTCGGCCTCGATGCCGGTGACCTTCTCGATCAGCTGCGCGTATTTCTCGGGCTCGGCGGCGATGAGACGGTCGGCCTCGATCGCAGCGCGCAGATAAGCGGTGACGATCTCGGGATATTTCTCGGCATAGGCGGCATCGACCAGCGAGCCGTGGAAGGTCGGGGCGTCGGCCTGTGAGCCGTCGTAGATCTTCCGGGCGAAGCCGCGCCACGGAAACAGCTCCGCGAAGGGCACGAAGTCCGCGTGAGCCTCGATCTTGTTGGAAAGCAGCGCGGATCCTGCCAGCTCAGGCGCCTGGGTGATGATGTTGACGTCGCGGGCCGGGTCCCAGCCCTGCGCCTTCACCGCGCGCAGTAGCAGGCCATGGGCGGTCGAGGCGAAGGGCACGGAGATGGTGCGGCCCTTCAGGTCCGCGAAGGACTGAACGGGGGAGTCGGACGGCACGACGACGCCGTTTCCGCTGCCCTTGATGCTGCCGGAGAGAACGGAGATGAACAGGCTCTGCCGCCCGGCCTTGTTGAAGGCATAGCCGTTCAGCGAACCCGGGAAATCGGCCATGGCGCCGAGATCGAGCTTACCGGCGACCATCTCATTGGTGAGCGGAGCGCCACTCGTGAAGTTACGCCATTGGATGTCGTAGCTCGCATCCTTGTACTTGCCGTCATGTGGCAAGTACTTCTCCAGCAGCTTCAACTCGCGGATCAGCAGGCCGCCGGTCGCGCAGTTGATCGTGGTGTCTTGCGTACCGACGGCGACGCGGATCGTCTCGGCATGCGCTGTACCGATCGCGGTCGCAGTGAGGAGGATGGCGGCAAGATTGCGCGAGAAGGTCACGTCGTAGGCTCCAAGGGAGAGACACGGCCGGCGCGACGGGGAGAGATCCAGCCGGCGCGACGACCAGGTCATTGAATCTGTTGGAAGCTAGAGTTTCGCGAGCAATTAATTGCATTTGGAGTACGCGACGGTTGATCTGCGGCGGATAATGTTGGCGCAGAGAAATTATATCTCCTAATACATGGCAACGAGGGATAATGTCTCTTCGAATGCTGGATATTTGGAATGGCTCCAGACCGGCTGCGCTCCATAATCCGCGCTTGCGACTGCCACGCGGCCAAGCCCGGTCGAGGCGCAGAGATTTTGGCTCCATCATGTCGTCGGCGACGATCGCCCTGCCCGAACGCCGCAGACCGGCGCCCCTGATCGCGAGTGCTCTGTTCCTGAGCGAGACGATCGAGGGCCTCGATGACGGCGCGAGCTTTCTCGATCGCCTGGCGCCAGCGGAGACCGTACGCATCCGCGAAGCGGGCCGATCCATCAGCCTTCGTGCGGGTGAGAGCGTCTTCACTCAGGGCGACGCGCACGAGGGCATCTTCCTGATAGAGACCGGGCGCGTGCGGGTATTCTATTCCGGTCCTTCGGGGCGGCAGGTGACGCTAGCCTATTGGACACCAGGCCATTTCATTGGCGGCCCGAGCATCTATGGCGGCGGCTGTCACCAATGGTCGGGCGTCGCCATCGAGCCGGTGAAGGTGACCGTGCTCTCGAGCGCGACGCTGCGCAGCCTGATCCGCCAGATGCCGAACTTCGCCCTGTGTCTGATCGAGGCTCTCGAAGCGAAGGGCCGCTGCTACACGGCGATGGCGCAGATGCTCGGCACCCGCTCGGTGATCGAACGGCTGGCGCAATTGCTCCTGAATCTCGGCGATCTTTACGGGACCACCGAGAACAGCGCCGTCGTGATCCGCCGCCGCATCACGCATGACGAAATCGCGGCGCTCGTCGGCTCGACCCGGCAGTGGGTGACGATGATGCTGAAGCGGTTCCAGCGTGAGGGAGTGATTGCGATCGACTCGCATCACATCAGGCTGGTGCGGCCGGGCCGTCTGCAGGAAATTGTTCTGACGGAAGGCTGAACTTTGGCTCGACTTCGAGACTGACTGCATCGGGTTTGCGGACGCGTTTCACGCTTACGACGATCTGATCGATGCCCTCGGAGCGGGCGCGAATACTCGGACAAGTCTGAGCGCATTAGCGGAGATCCGCCCTCAGATCGCGCACGCCGCGCCCCAGTCGGCGGCGCAAGAGCACGCGCAGCGTGGCACCGTCGACATAGCCGACCTCGGCGGCGATGGCTTCGAGATCGAGGCCGCTGCCGTGCAGCAAGGATTGGGCGCGCTCGACCCGCAGGTCCTGGACATAGGCGAGCGGTGACTTGCCCAGCACCGCCTGGCACCGCCGCTGCAGCGAGCGCGGACTCGTCGCGAGCGCATCCGCGGCCTCCCCCAGGGAGAAACCACCGCTCAGGTGATCCCGAGCCCAGCGCTCGAAGCGCAGGACGAGGGGGTCGGCCTGAGCGAGGTGGTTCGGGATGATGTAGGGGGCCTGCGCCGAGCGGATATCCGCCAGCAGGTAGCGCGAAACCAGGGCCGCCAACTCGGGGCTGGCCTTGCGGATCAGCCAGAGCGCGAGATCGAGGTGCCCCATCGCGGCGCCGGCGGTGACGCCGATCTCCGAGGGCACCAGCATCCGGGATTCGTCGAGCAGCACCCGCGGGTAGCATTGCCGGAAATACGGCGCGAGCGACCAGGTCGTCGTCGCCTCGCGGCCGTCGAGGAGGCCGGCTTCGGCGAGCAGGAAGGTGCCGATGCAGGAGGCGGCGATGGAGATCCCGGCCGCGTGCCATCGTTGCAGCTGGGCCTTCGCGTCCCGGACATCCGGCCGCTCCAGCGCAGCCGCGAGCGCGTCGGGCGTCGTCGCCTTGAGCGCCGGGACGATCACCCAGTCCGGCTTGAGGTCGGGGTCGATGACGTCGACCGGGACGATCAGCCCCTGCGCCGTGCGTACCTTCCGCCGGACCCCCACGGTCGTCACCTCGAAATGCGGGCTGCCGCCCATCACCCTCGTCGAGAGGCCGCGGGCCGTCGCGAAGGCGTCGAGCGTCACGGTCAGGCCCGTATCGAACAAGCCCTCCAGGGCGAGGATGACGATGTGCATGGCGTGAACGATACCAAAGTTGTCAGTTACGACACTACAGCGAAGTCCGGCCCGGAGCTATTTCCAGTGTCCATCGGGACCGGATGGTGCGCGGAGCCAAGAGGCTTCCCGCTGCGGTCAAACGCCTGAGCCGTCGCGCGTTCTTCCAGCCCGCGCCGGAGCGCATAAGTGGCACGAACGACAACGATGAGGGCGATCGCGCCACCAGGACCGGATGCCGTCGCGGCTCCCGAGACTGCCCCGCAACGACCTGGAGACCACTCATGAAGTTCTTCGCGATCGGTTCGATCACCAAGCCCCTCTCCGACGAGCAGCGCCAGCAGATCATGCCGAAGGAGGTGCCCGCGACGCTCAAGCTCTATCTCGACGGCCGGATCGAGCAGTTCTGGTATCGGCAGGACAAGCCCGGCGTGATCTTCCTGGTGGAAGCCGGCTCCGCGGAGCAGGCCCAGACCGCCGTCGAGGCCCTGCCGCTCGTGACCGAGGGGTTCGCCCAATACGAGGTCTTCCCCGTCGGCCCCCTCGCGCCCCTGGGCATGCTCATCCAGCCGCGCTGAGGCGCAACCCGCGCCGCGCTCCCGGCGAGGCCCCATCGGAGATGGCCGGTCGGATGATCAACCGTCCCCGGTGAGCGGCCGCCGGGGGCTCGTGCCCAGCCTTCGTTCTCATCACCCGCACGTAGGTGCAGCCATGGACCGACGCCTTCTCGTTCTCGCCCTCGGCATGTTCGCGCTGGGGACGGACAGCTTCGTCGTGGCCGGCGTCCTGCCGGCCGTGGCGAAGAGCTTCGACATCGGCATCGGCGCGGCCGGTCAGATGACGACCGTCTACGCCGTGACCCTGGCGCTGCTCGCGCCGACCATCGCGGCCCTGGCGGCGCACGTGCCGCGCAAGCGGCTCCTGCTGACGGGCCTCGGGGTCTTCGTTCTCGCCAATCTGGGCACCGCCTTCGCCCCGAGCTTCGCGATCGCCCTCGCGACGCGCGCGCTCGCCGGCCTCGGCGCGGCCATGTTCTTCCCGACGGCGACCGGCTCCGCCGCCTCGATCGTTCCGCCGGAAAAGAGAGGGGCCGCGCTCTCGATCGTGGCCACCGGCATGACGGTCTCGACGGCGCTCGGCGCGCCGATCGGAACCCTGATCGGCGGCCTCGGCGACTGGCACTGGACCATGGTCTTCGTCGCGGCTCTCGCCGCGCTGTCCGGGCTCGGGGTCCTGGCCTTCCTCTCCCATATCCCGATGCCGCCGGCCGTTTCGCTCGGGCAGCGGCTCGCGCCCCTCGCCGATGCGCGCGTCGGGCTCACCCTGGCGACGACCTTCCTGTTCTTCACGGCGGCCTTCACGATCTACACATACTTCGCCGCCGTGTTCGGACGGGCGACCGGGCACGATCCGGCCAAGCTCGCGGCGCTCCTCGTCGCCTGGGGCGCGGCCGGGACGGTCACGAACCTGTGGTCCGGCCGGCTGGTCGATGCGGTCGGGTCCCGCAAGGTGCTCGCGGCCATGCTCGCCATGGTGCTCGCCGACTTCCTGTTCCTGCCATCGACCAGCGCCGCGCTGTGGTCGGCCTTCCCGGCTGCCATCCTCTGGGGCGCCTGCGGCTGGGGCTCGTCCGTCCCGCAGCAGCACCGCATCGTCGGCATCGCGCCGCAGATCGCGCCGATCATCCTGGGTCTGAACAACTCCGCCGTCTTCCTCGGCACCACCGCGGCGGGACTCGTCGGCGCGGCGGGCATCCAGGTCCTGGGAGCCGATCGGCTCGGATATCTCGCGGCCGCCCTCGTCGCCGCCGCCATGATCGTGTCGGAACTGGCGGATCGGCGGATCGGCGCGGCGAAGGCCGCAGGCACACCGGATCGGCCGGCGCCGGCACCCGTCGCCATGCCCGAGGAGGCGAGGGCCTGACGCGCAACCGGCGCGCCCCACTTGCCGAGGACGGGGCCTGCAATCCAACCCGGCCGCCATGCCGGCCACGAACGAGGATATGAGATGTCGACAGCTTTCCGAACCGCCGCCGCCCTGATCCTCGGCCTCGCCGTCTGCGGACCGGCGAGCGCACAACCCGCGCCGCCGCCAGTCCCGACCACCAAGATCCTCGCCATTGGCACGGTCGATCCCGGCGCGGACATCGCAAAGATCCGGGAGATCCTGCCGACCGAAGTCAAAGAGACCGTGGGCCTCTACCTCGATGGCAAGATCGACCAATGGTACTCGCTGCAGGGGCGCGCCGGTGTCGTCTTCATGTTGAACGTTACCGACACAGCAGCCGCTCACGAAATGCTGGCGAAGCTTCCACTCGGCCAAGCCCATCTCATGAGTTTCGAGCTCATCCCGCTCGCTCCGCTCAATCCGTTACGCAGGCTATCGGGGATGTCGGCGAAGCAGCCGTAAGGTTAGTTTGGCTCAGCACGAACGGACATGTAGCGCGGTCCAACAGCGCTCTCCGCTCATGTGCGATTCGACACAGCCGCCCCGGTGATCCCATCCGACGCCATTGACGGCCGCCTTCCGTAAAAATACATGACGAACGTAATTTATAAACCGGCGTGCGGCTAGAGGGCTATGGGATGAACGCGAGAGTGTTCCTGGTGTTGGCTCCGCTGGCTCTGTCTGCATGCACGCAGGCCGAAACGGCGTCATCGCCCCCGCCACCGCTGGTCCAGACGATTGAAGTTCGCCCGGGCGAGGGTGGCATCGCCCGCTACACTGGTGTGGTCCGCGCCCGGACGGAGAGCAATCTCGGCTTCCGGGTCACGGGAAAAATCTTTGAGCGCCTCGTTGATCCCGGTGACCGCGTGAAGCGGGGGCAGCCCCTCATGCGGCTCGATCGAACCGATTTCGTACTTGCCCTGAACTCGGCGAAGGCCGCGACGGAGGCAGCCCGCGCGCAAATGCTCCGGACCCGAGCCGACGAGGAGCGTAGCCGCAAGCTCGTCAGCGACGGTTGGACCTCGCGGCAGACCTACGATCAGAACAAGGCCGCGGCCGATGCGGCGGCAGCCCAGCTTGCCGCGGCCGAAGCTCAGTCGGGGCAGATCGAAAACCAGGCCGGCTATTCCGAGCTGCAAGCCGACGCCGACGGAGTCGTGATGGATGTGCCTGCCGAGCCCGGGCAGGTCGTCACTGCCGGCCAGACCGTCGTGCGGCTTGCCCGCGATGGCGCGAGAGAGGCTGAGATCTTCCTGCCAGAGGGCAGCGAACGCACGGCACGATCGGAAGCAAAGGCAGCGCTCTACGCCGATGCTGCCGGAGCGACCTACCCTGCTCGCCTGCGCGAGCTCTCTGCCATGGCAGACCCTGCCACACGCACCTACAGGGCCCGCTACATCCTGTCCGGAGGCGGTGAGACGGCACCACTCGGCGCGACGGTGACCCTGCAACTCAAACTGGCCGATGCCCAGCGCTCCGGTTCCGTCGCGGTGCCCCTCGGCGCGGTCTTCGACGACGGAAAGGGATCTTCGGTATGGCGGATCGACGGTGAAACCGTCGTGCCACAGCGAGTCACCGTATCGCGGATGGGCGATGAGACTGCCGAGGTCGCCGACGGCCTCAGCGCCGGTGACCAGATCGTGTCGCTTGGTGCCCACCTGCTCAAGGCCGGCGAGAAGGTCCGCGTTGCCCCGGTCAGCATGACGGGAGTTGTGCGATGACCGGGTTCAATCTGTCCGCTCTCGCGGTTCGCGAGCGGGCCGTCACGTTGTACCTCCTGATTGCCGTGGCGGCCGCCGGCTTCTTCGCCTTTGAAAAGCTCGGCCGAGCCGAGGACCCGACCTTCACGGTGAAGACCATGTCGGTCTCGGCCGCATGGCCCGGCGCGACGACGGGAGAGATCCAACGCCAGGTCGCCGACCCGCTGGAGAAAAGGCTGCAGGAGTTGACCTACTACGACCGCGTCGAGACCACGGTCCGACCCGGGCTGATGCTGATGAAAGTCTACCTGAAGGACTCGATGCCGCCTGCGAAGCTGCAGGAGGAGTTCTATCAGACGCGCAAGAAGCTCTCCGATCAGGCCGCGACCCTGCCGCGCGGCGTGATGGGACCGCTCTTCAACGACGAATTCTCCGACGTCTACTTTGCCCTTTACGCCCTGCAGGCCCGCGACCTGCCACATCGTCAACTCGTGCTGCGGGCCGAGGACCTGCGCCAGCGCCTCTTGCGGGTGCCGGGTGTCGAGAAGATCAACATCCTGGGCGAGCAGGCTCAGAAGATCTTCGTCGAGGTCTCATACCAGCGTCTCGCGACGCTCGGGATATCGGGCCAGCAGCTTCTCACGGCTCTGGCCAACCAGAACGACGTCACGCCGGCCGGATTCGTCGAGACGGTGGGTCCGCGGGTCTACCTGCGCCTCGACGGGGCGATCGACAGCCTTGATGTCCTGCGCAACCTGCCGGTAGCGGCGGGCGACCGCAGCCTCAAGCTCGGCGACATCGCGGAGATCAAGCGCGGTTACGAGGATCCGAAGGTCTTCGCCATCCGCAATGACGGCGAGCCGGCCCTGATGCTCGGCCTCGTGATGAAGCCGGGTTTCAACGGTCTCTCGCTCGGAGAGGCCCTCAATGCCGAAGAAGTTGCGATCCATCACGAACTTCCGACCGGTCTCACCTTCGCGAAGATCACCGACCAGGCGAAGGTCATCGACGACGCAATCCATGAGTTCATGGTGAAGTTCTTTACCGCGCTCTCGGTGGTCATTGTGGTGAGCCTGCTGACGCTCGGTTTCCGGGTCGGGCTGGTGGTTGCGCTCGCTGTTCCCCTCACCCTCTCGGCCGTGTTCGTGGTGATGATGCTGACCGGTCGCGACTTCGACCGGATTACGCTGGGTGCCCTGATCCTCTCGCTGGGTCTGCTCGTCGACGATGCGATCATCGCGATCGAAATGATGGTGGTGCGAATGGAGGAGGGTGCGGACCGGATCGCGGCCGCCACTTACGCCTGGAGCGCCACCGCCGCGCCGATGTTGACGGGCACTCTCGTCACCATCGCTGGCTTCCTACCGATCGGCTTCGCACGCTCGTCCGCCGGTGAATACGCCGGCAACATCTTCTGGGTGGTCGGCTTCTCGCTGATCGTCTCCTGGATCGTTGCCGTGACCTTCACCCCGTACCTCGGCGTGAAACTTCTGCCCGAGATCAAGAAGAAGGAGGGAGGCCATGAGGCGATCTACGCCACCAAGAACTACCAGCGCTTGCGGAGGCTCGTACGGTTCTCGGTAGACCACAAATGGCTCGCCGCCGGTATCACGGTCGGGCTGTTCGGCGTGGCCATTGCAGGCATGGGCAAGCTCGAGCAGCAATTCTTCCCAAACTCGGAGCGAGCCGAGTTGATCGTCGAGGTCACGATGCCGACGGGGTCCGCCTTCGGCGCGACGGAGGCGACCGTAAAGAAGGTCGAGGCCGCGGTGCGGGAGCAGCCGGAGGCGCGGGAGATCACGAGCTACATCGGACAGGGCATGCCGCGTTTCGTGCTCTCCTTCGACCCCGAACTGCCGGATCCCGCCTTCGCGCAGATCGTCGTTCAGAGCGAAAGTAGCGCCGCCCGCGATGCCCTGCGGGTCAAGGTTCGCAAGCTCGTCGACGACGGACGCTTTCCTGAGGCGCGCGTGCGGGTCCTGCAGATCGTTTTCGGACCGCCGATCCGCTTTCCCGTGGCGTTCCGCGTCGTGGGACCGGATATCGACGTGATCCGCGGCATCGCCGATCAGGTGCGCGAGGTCATGCTCGCAAACCCGAACATGCGCCTCGTCCACCTCGACTGGGGGAACAAGACGCCGAGCCTGCATCTCGCGCTCGATCAGGAGCGCCTACGTTTGATCGGCCTGACCCCGAAGGAGGCCGGACTCCAACTCCAGAGCCTTCTGAATGGAACACCGGCGACTCAGGTCCGCGAGAACCTGCGCACCGTCGACGTCCTGCTGAGAAGCCCCGGGCCGGAGCGGCGCTCGCTCGGCGAGATTGGCGATATGACGCTCGCCACGAAAGATGGGCGCCAGGTTCCGGTCTCTCAGGTCGCTCATCTGGAGAGCCGCAGCGAGGATGCCGTGCTCAAACGCTACAATCGCGAGAGCTACATCCAGGTGCAGGGCGACGTCCTCGACGGCAAGCAGCCTCCGGACGTGACGATGCAGATCCTGCCGCAGCTCGCCGCCCTCAAGGCAAAGCTGCCTCCGGGCTATCGCATCGATACGGCCGGCGCGGTCGAGGAAAGCGCCAAGGCGATGACAGCATTGGTCTCGATCTTCCCGCTCATGCTGATCGTCACGCTGACCGTGATCATGTTCCAGGTGCGCTCGTTTTCGACCATGTTCATGGTCTTTGCGACCGCTCCTCTCGGCGTGGTTGGAGCTGTGCCGACCCTTCTGCTCTTCCATCAGCCGTTCGGGTTCAACGCGATCCTCGGTCTGATTGGTCTATCGGGCATCCTGATGCGAAACACCCTGATCCTCGTCGATCAGATCCACCATGATCGTGAGGCAGGCCTCTCGGACTACGAGGCCATCGTCGAGTCGACGGTGCGTCGCGCGAGACCTGTCATCCTCACGGCGGCCGCGGCCATGCTCGCCTTCATCCCCCTGACCCATTCGGTGTTCTGGGGGGCTCTGGCCTACGTCCTGATCGGCGGAGTCGGTGTCGGCACGCTGCTGACGTTACTCTTCCTGCCGGCTCTCTATGCGCTCTGGTTTCGCGTCAAGCAGGCACCGAAGATCGATCCTTCGCATCAGCCGGGCATGGTCCCTTCAGTCTCCCACTAACGATCGTCGATGGATCGTAAAATGTTAGTCGTCATATATATGAGGCGTAATTGTTGAGGATCGCCCATGCCACGCGTCTCGCAGGAACAGGCAAAGCTCAATCGCGCGCGGGTCGTCGAGGTCGCGGCGACCTTGTTTCGCGAACGTGGGCTGCACGGAGTCGGAGTGGCCGACATCATGTCCGCCGCCGGGCTGACGCATGGCGGCTTCTATGGGCAGTTCGCGAACAAGGACGCCCTGGCCGTCGAGGCGTTCGAATGCGCGCTGTCCCAGGATCGCCGAGGCGACATCGAGGCCTTGGTGGCTGAGTACCTCTCCGCCGAGCACGTGAGAACGCCAGGAACCGGTTGTCCGATCGCAGCACTCGCCAGCGACGTGGCTCGAGAGATGCCAGATAGCGCGGTGCGCCACCGCTTCACTCAGGGGGTCAGGCGATTTTCAGAGCTCATAGGCAAACTTCTGCCGCGGAGTTCGGCCGAACGGCGCAGGCAGCGAGCTCTTGCCGCGATCTCGACTCTTGTCGGGGCTGTCATTCTCGCGCGGGCCGTCGACGATGAGCAGCTGTCTGGCGAGTTGCTCGATGCGGCGAAATCTGCAGTCGTGCCTCAGTAACGTGGATCGCACTACGGCCTGTCGAGGGGCAATCTCCTCCGCTCAATCCAAGCATTGACGCCTTCGATGGAGCGGAAGTCCTCGAGTGCGTGGACACGCGCTCCAGGAAGCGCGTCGCGCGCCATGGTCGCGAGACTGCGGCCGGGCCCAAGTTCAAGTACGGATTCGGCGCCCAGTTCGCGACACGCCTCCAGGCAGCCGGCCCAGTCGATGGTCTGAGAAATCTGGCGCGCGAGCTTGTCCAATCCGCCAGCCGGGTCGAAGAGCGTTGTTCCATCAAGCCCTTGAATGAGCCGCGGCGCGCCTGGAGGGGGTCGCTGCAGCGTCTCCCGAGCAAGGGCTTGGGCAAAACTCTGGCTTGCGTCGACGAGCAACGGCGTGTGCGAAGGGGTACGGACCGGGAGCAGGATGGCGCGCTGGGCACCAGCGGCAGCAGCTTGGGTGCAGACGGCCTCGAGCGCTGTGCGCAAGCCTCCGACAACCGCGCTGTCGGGGGCGTTGCGTATGGCAAGCTGACACGCGTGGCGCTCGGCCAGTTTCGTAACGGTATCGAGGCTCAATCCGCGGATTCCTGCGAGCCCGTAGCCCTCGCCAGAGGCAGCATCCATTGCCTCTGCCCTGACGGCGGCAAGGCGTAGAACTGAACCCGGTTCGAGCCGTCCCGCGCAACCCCACGCAGCGAGATCGCCGATGCTGTAGCCGGCGACGACCAAGCGTGAAGGTTTTGACTGATCGATAATTTTCCAGGCTGCGAGCGCAGCAGTGCAGCACAGGATCTGGCCCGTGCGATTGCCGTGAAGGTCGGCGTTCGGTTGTTCGACGAGGTCGCGCGGGTCGATGCCAAGCAGCGAGGCAGCAGCCTCGAACACGGGTTGCGCCTGCGGCGCGTCCTCCGTGAGATCGAACATCCCGGGGTGCTGC
The DNA here is from genome assembly GCF_021352225.1 of Methylobacterium sp. C25. GTDB lineage: Bacteria > Pseudomonadota > Alphaproteobacteria > Rhizobiales > Beijerinckiaceae > Methylobacterium. Next base: position 33,000 of record NZ_JAAUVI010000003.1, read on the forward strand.
GCCCCCTGTCCAGAGCACAGCAGCGCTAGCATGACGCTGGGCCTGCGGGAGGATCGGTCCGGGGATCCCAGCCGGATGTTCCGCGGGAGTGCCCAGCATGCTCATGGCATGCCACGAACAGCGTCATGGCGAGCAGATCAGCCGCGCCGCCGGGGCTGAGCCGCCGGGCTTTGAAATCGCGATGAATTGCTTCCGCCTGCTCCTGCCAATCGGGTTGGTCGACCCCGCCGCTATCAAGAAACTCGGCGGCGGCGCTGCGGGCGAAAGCGAGACCGTTCGAGCCCCCGCGATGGAGGAGATTGGTGTCCTCGGTCGCCGCGGTCAGAGCGAAGCAGGCTTCGACACGGGCTGCCTCGGGATCGCCAGGTCGGAGGGCCATTCCGCGCCGGAGGGCTGGGAGGCCGATTCGGTAGACAGTCGGGAAGCCGGCGGCGGCCTCGGCCGGGGCTCCGCCGACGCCGTGCCGGCGGCGGACGCGGGCACCGGGAGCGTGCAGGAGGACGGGCCCGTTCAGAATACCCTTCGCGTGGGTGCGGGCTACGTGGGTACCGAGGGCGCCGGGGCGGATCGGCGAGACACCGGCTCCGAGGGCGCCGGCGGCGGAGGCGAGGAGGCCGAGGCCAAAGATGGCGCCGCGATGCGTGTTCACGCCGCCTGTCGCCGCGAGCATGGCTGTCTCCGCCGCGAGGCCAATGCAGCGCAGACCGTCCATGGGGAGGCCCCGGCTGCCGGCTTCGGCGAGCTCTTGGAAATAGGGTTCTAGGGCGGCGGCGCTGGCCTCGAAGGTGGCGGCGTCCATGTCGTCGTGGCTACCGCTGTCGACGTGGCTGACGAGGCCGGGCTTGGGATAGGTGTCGAGTTCGAGCCGCAGAGCCTCCACGGCGGAGCGGGCGATGAGGCCGGCGTCGCAGGCCGGCCGGAGGGCAAAGGCGGAGGCAGCGCTCACGCGGACGCCCTCCCCTTCAGTGAGGCGACGGCGCGCATCTCCAGGCGGTCACGATGCTTGGCGAGGACGTCGCCCGTCTCGGGGGCGTCCAGCACTTCGCGCCAGTGCAGGCCGGCGCCGTCGGGCAGGAGGATTTCGCCGTCGAGGCGCATCGGGGCGGCCTCTGCGATGCGGGCGAGCGCGGCGAGGAAGCCGGCTGGGATGGTCTGCGTCGGCAGCGACCAGAGAACGTCGAGGTCCGAGGTGGCGGCGAGATAGGTCAGGCCGGTGGCGGCCTGCCAGAGCAGGCTGCCGAAGGGGCGTGGCGTGAGGCCATGCTCGGCGCCGAGGGCGATCAGGGCATCGAGGGTGGTGTGCCAGGCCTCGGGCGCGACAGTGCGGGCGTCGGCGAGCGCGAGGACCGGATACAGCGAAAGGTCGTCGGGCGAGAACGCGAAGCCAATACGGCGCTTGCCGTCGGCAGGCGGCAGCGGCAGGCCGAGGGGGATGCTGTCGCGCGGCTCGCCGGGGAAGAAGCGGCGGACGATCAGCGGTCGGCCGGCCTCGGCCCAGCCGGCGAGCTGTGGCACGCCGTCGAGATCGGGACGCTGGCGCAGCATGGCCGCCCAGGCAGCGGGGTCGACGCGGACGAGGTCGTGGCGATGTGGTTGAGGGGAGAGGGTATCCCCGCCCATCTCAGCCTCCTCGCGCCTGCCGCTGCACGCGCTCGGCGATCTCGCGGGCCACAGGACGGCCGCCGCGCTCTTCTCCGAGCGTATCGCGTGTATCGCTTGCCGGCAGCGCGGCGATCAGCTCGCGGACTTGCCCGTCGAGCGGCTTCTCCGCGTCGAGCACCACATGCACCGCGCCGGTGGCGACCATGTTGTCGAGGCCGGGGGCGAAGACCGGAGTCGACTTCGCCATCTCCTGCAGCTTCTCCAGGGGAAGCTTGGTGACGCGGGCGACGGATGGCAGGTCCATCACGCTGGGATTGGCTCCTGGCAACGCCGCGAGCACCCGCGTCGCGAGCGCCGTGGCGATGAACGCGCCGGCCGCCGAGTGGCCGTAGATCAGGCCGATGGTCGGGTGGCCGAGGCGGTCGGCCAGCAGCAGCGCCTTGGCGAGATGCGCGAGGCATTCGTTGAGGCCGAGGAGCTCGTCGCGCCGGCTCATGCGCTGGCTGTCGGAATCGATCGCGACGAGGATCGGCGCCCGGTCGCCGGTCCGCACGACGTCGAGCACGGCGGCCGAGAGCGCCAGCGCGCCCTCGACACCGAGCGGCGTGTCGCCGTCGACGCCGATGACGTGGAGCGGCTTGCCGTCGAGGCTACCCTGCCCCGTGACGAGACCGTCAGCGACGGTGACGGCATGGCCTCGCGGGAAGACCGACGACAGAATCTCAGCGAGCGTCATGGGAGGCCTCCGTCACGCTGGCCACTGTCTCCGCAAAAGCGGCATCCGTCATGGCCGGCACGGCATCGGGATCGTTGACCCCGAGCCGCGCCCAGATCTCGGTGGCGTCGCGGCAATCGCCGAAGCGCTTTACGCGGGCTTCAAGCCGGGCCTGCTCGGCCTCCAGCATGGCGAGGTCGAAGGCCGGTGCGGTGCCGATCAGTCGGATTGCCGCCTCGCGAAACGCCGCGACGGTGTCGGCGCAATAGGCGTCGGCCCCACCGGTCAGGCGGCGATGCTTGCCGCCCATGGTGCGCCAGACCAGGGCGCGGTCACGGGAATCGAACTCTTCGGCGCCCTTGTTGGTCTCGATCACCTCCGGTCCGGAGACCGAGATGCGGCCCTGTTCCGAGACGGCGAGCCGCGAGCAGGTGCCCGCAATGAGCCCTCCCCCGCCGTAGCAGCCGGCCCGACCGCCGATCAGGCCGATCACCGGGATGCCGGCGGTGCGGGCATCCGCGATGGCGCGCATGGTCTCGGCGATGGCGGTTTCGCCGGCATTGGCCTCCTGGAGACGCACCCCACCGGTATCGAACAGGATCAGCACGGCGGCCGGCTTCGCCGTGATGGCGGCGCGCAGCAGCCCGACGAGCTTGCCGCCATGGATCTCGCCGAAAGCCCCGCCCATGAAGCGGCCTTCTTGCGCGGCGACGAGCACAGGCCGCCCGTCGAGCTTCGCCCGCCCTACGACGATGCCATCATCGAAAGCGCGCGGCAGGTCGAAGAGCGGCAGGTGTGGGCTCATCGCCCGCTCGGCCGGGCCGAGGAACTCCTCGAAGCTGTCCTCATCGACGAGACCGGCGACGCGCTGGCGGGCGCTGGCCTCGTACCAGCTCTGGGAGCCGGGATCGGTCACGATTCTCATGCTGACGCCTCCATCAGCCGGGCGCCCTGGGCCAGGCGCAGGGAGACCGTGTCGGGGCGCGCGCCGCCATCGTTGATGCTGATGCGCAGGCCGCCGGGTTGCGCGCGGGCGACGAAGTCGGCCACCACCGCCTCCCAGACATCGCCGTAGCCGCCGATCGCCGTCTCGATCGCGATCTCGCAGGAATCGGGCGGCAGGACCCGCTCCAGCAAGACTTCGAGGTTGCCGGAGGCGACCACACCGATGATCGCCATTGGCTTGGTGCCGGCGGCCGGCTTCGTGGTGCTGTGGCGGAAGGTCAGCGATTCCATCGGCTTTGCCTCACCAGTTCCGGAACCGGGCCGGCGGCTCGTAGAGGCCGCCCGACCAGTGGACGAGATCCTTGATCGACTTAGCCGCGAGCAGCGAGCGGTCCGCGTCGAGCGGCTCGATGCCGAGGTCTTCCGGCCGTCTGATCACGCCGCGCTCGCGCAAGGCTTGCACCATGGCGCGGTCGCGCCCGCGCCCAACCTCAGTGTAGCCGGCGACGCCGCGGATCGCCTGCTCACGCTCGTCGGCATTGCGGCAGAGCAGGAGATTGGCGATGCCCTCCTCCGTAACAATGTGGGTGACGTCGTCGCCGTAAATCATCACCGGCGCGAGCTCGAGCCCGGACTTCTTGGCCAGCTCCAGCGCGTCGAGCTTCTCCACGAAGGTCGGCACGAGCTTGTCGCCAAAGGTCTCGACGAGTTGCACCACGAGCTTGCGGCCGCGCATCAGGGCCCGGTCGCCGACGATTTCGGCTTCGTGGCCGGCCTTCATCCAGGCTGCGGACGGGTGGCGGCGGCCATGCGGGTCGGAGCCCATGTTCGGCGCGCCGCCGAAGCCCGCCACGCGGTTCTGCGTCACCGTCGAGGAATGGCCGGCGAGGTCGATCTGCAGGGTCGCGCCGATGAACATGTCGCAGGCATAGAGACCGGCCGTCTGGCAGAAGGCGCGGTTGGAGCGCAGCGAGCCATCGGCGCCCGTGAAGAACACGTCCGAGCGTTCCCGGATGTAGCGGTCCATGCCGACCTCAGAGCCAAAGCAGTGGACCTGCTTCACCCAGCCCGACTCGATGGCCGGGATCAGGGTCGGGTGCGGGTTCAGCGCCCAATGCGTCGCGATCTGACCTTTGAGCCCGAGCTTTTCCGCGTAGGTCGGCAGCAGCAGCTCGATCGCCGCTGTGCCGAAGCCGATGCCGTGGTTGAGCCGGCGCACGCCGTACTCGGCATAGATCCCCTTGATCGCCATCATCGCGATCAGGATCTGCGTCTCGGTCATCGCCGCCGGGTCGCGGGTGAAGAGCGGCTCGACGTAGAACGGCTTGTCGGCCTCGATGACGAAGTCGATCCGGTCGCCGGGAATGTCGACGCGCGGCACCTTCTCGACGATCTCGTTGACCTGCGCGATCACCACTCCGTTCTTGAAGGCGGTCGCCTCGACCACCGTCGGCGTGTCCTCGGTATTCGGCCCCGTATAGAGATTGCCGTCGCGGTCGGCCGAGACGCCGGCGATCAGCGCGACGTTTGGTGTGAGGTCGACGAAGTAGCGCGCGAAAAGCTCGAGATAGGTGTGAACCGCCCCGAGCTCGATCTGCCCGCCATAGAGCATCTTTGCGATGCGGCCGCCCTGCGGGCCGGAATAGGAATAGTCGAGGCGCTTGGCGACGCCGGTCTCGAACACGTCGAGATGCTCCGGCAACACGATGCCCGACTGAACCATGTGCAGGTCGTGGATTTTCGAAGGGTCGCAGGCGGCGAGGCCGCGAGCGAGGCAATCGGCCTGCTTCTGGTTGTCGCCTTCGAGGCAGACCCGGTCGCCGGGCTTCAGGACTGCTTCGAGCAAATCGACGACCGAGGTCGCCTGCACCACCTTGCCCTGCGCGTGGGCGCGGCCGGCCGCGATGCGCGCGTCGCGGGCCGTCTTCTCGCTGCGCCAGTCCGTCATGCGCTGCCTCCAGGGCTTCCGCGTACACCGAGCGGGTCGATTCGCACCGTCCGGCATTCAGGTGCCGGCTTCGATGCCCATTAGGTATCCGCTATTGCGAAACTGTCAATATCTTGCATACTGAAACGACTCAAAAATAGAAATACAAATACAGGACGGAGACATGCCATGGCCTGCGCATACACACGGCCGAGCTTCCCCAGTCGTCACGGGCAGGAGGCCTGCCGGTCATGATCATCCTCGGTGTCGCACTGCTGGCCGTCTGCACGCTGATCGGCGTGTTCCTCGGCGATCTCCTCGGCGTCGCGCTCGGCGTGAAGGCTAATGTCGGCGGTGTCGGCATCGCCATGATTCTGCTGATCGCGGCGCGCGTCTGGCTCAAGAATCACGGCCGGCTCGGCAAGGGCGTGATCTTCGGCGTCGAGTTCTGGGCGGGGATGTACATCCCGATCGTCGTCGCCATGGCCGCGCAGCAGAACGTCGTCGCCGCGGCGAGCGGCGGCCCCATCGTGATTATCGCCGCGGTCGGATCGCTGGTTCTGTGCTTCGGCGCCGTCGCGTTGCTCAGCCGGCTGAGCCCCGGCGACGCAACGAGCGAGGCCTTCGCGCATGGCGGCTCCATCGTCGGCGGCGCTGCGAGCGACGAACCCGAGGCGCATCCGGCGCCCTCCCCTTCGGCCAAAACCGTCCCCGCCGCGAAGGAGTGAGCGCCATGCTGCATATGATCGAGCACGTCTTCCTCGAGCAGAGCCTGGTCGCCGCCTTCGCGGTGGTCGGCGGCCTGATACTGTTCTCGAACTTCGTCGCGAAGCATCTCACCGCGGGCCGGGTCCACGGCTCGGCCATCGCCATCGTGCTCGGACTGGTACTCGCCTACTTTGCGGGGCTCTACACGGGCGGCAAGAAGGGTGTCGCCGACATCCCGGCGCTTGCCGGGATCGGCCTGATGGGCGGAGCGATGCTGCGCGACTTCGCCATCGTCGCCACGGCCTTCGAGGTCGATGTGGTCGAGGCACGCCGCGCCGGCCTGCTCGGCGTGATCGCGCTGGCGCTCGGCACCATCCTGCCCTTCATCGTCGGCACGCTGACCGCAGTAGCCTTCGGCTATCACGATGCCGTCTCGATCACGACGATCGGAGCCGGCGCCATCACCTACATCGTCGGCCCGGTGACGGGCGCGGCCATCGGCGCGGATTCGACGGTGATGGCCCTCTCCATCGCCACCGGCGTCACCAAGGCGGTGATGGTGATGGTGGGCACGCCGCTAGTCGCCCGCCTGATCGGCCTCAACAATCCGCGCTCAGCGATGGCGTATGGCGGGCTGATGGGCACCGTGAGCGGCGTCGCCGGTGGACTGGCCGCCACCGATCCGCGGCTCGTCCCCTACGGAGCGCTCACGGCGACCTTCCATACCGGCATCGGCTGCCTCGTCGGGCCGTCGATCCTGTTCCTGGCGGTGCGGGCGATCGTTGGCGGCTGAGCCACAAGCGCGCCGAAGCGGATGCCGGATCGATGGGCTTCTCTCGCCGTAACGAATGGTCGGCTCGTTATGCCGACCAGCCGTAGTCGCTCGCGTGGCTCACATTGCGGTGGAAGGCGAGCCGGCGATCGTATTCCAGGGGATCCTTCGGCTGCACGAGCGCGCCGGGCGGCACATTCAGCCAATCGACGAGCCGCGTGAGCATGAAGCGCATCGCCGCGCCGCGCGCCAGGATCGGCAGCGCCTCGACCTCGCGCGCCTCGAGGGGACGGCGCTCCTGGTATCCGGCGATCATCGCGGCGCCCATGTCGCGGTCGTAGCGGCCATCCGCCTCGAAGCACCAGGCGTTCAGGCAGATGGCGAGGTCATAGGCGAGCGCATCGGTGCAGGCGAAGTAGAAGTCGATGATCCCCGACAGTTCATCTCCAATGAAGAACACGTTGTCGGTGAAGAGGTCGGCGTGGATCACGCCCGAGGGCAGACCGTGCGGCCAGGACGCTTCCAGCAGTGCCAGGTCCGCCAGAGTGCGCGCGCGGAGCCCAGCGGCGACGGTGTCGGCCTGCTCGCTGGCCTGCTCGAAGAGAGGTCGCCATGCAGCGACGGACAGGTTGTTTGCGCGGGTCATCCCAAAGTCGCGGCCGGCATGGTGCAGGCCTGCGAGCGCCCGGCCGAGTTCGCGGCAATGGTCGGCCGTCGGACGCTTGACGGAGACGCCGTCGAGGAAGCTGATGATCGCGGCCGGACGGCCACAGAGCGCGCCAAGTGCCGTGTCGCGACGGTTCTTCACCGGCTGCGGGCAGGACAGTCCTGCGCGGAAGAGGTGCCCCATCAGGTTGAGGAAGAAAGGTAGGTCCTCCTCGTTCACCCGCTTCTCGTAGAGCGTGAGGATATAGGAGCCGGCCGTGGTGTGCAGGAAGAAGTTCGAGTTCTCGACGCCCTCGGCGATGCCCTTGTAGGACAGGAGCGAACCGAGATCGTACTCGGCGAGGAAAGCGGTCAGCGCCGCGTCGGAAACCTCGGTATAGACGGCCAAGGCGGATCGCCCCTCGCTGCTCAACCCAAAACAAAGGGCGCCGAGTCCGGCGCCCCTGTCGTTACGGCATCTCTGCCGGAGACTACTCGGCAGCCTCGCTGCGCAGCTCACGCGGCAGCGGGAAGGACATGTCCTCGATGGTCACCGAGACCTGGTCGACGCTGACGTCGTAGCGCGCAGCGAAGGCGTCGATGATTTCCTCGACCAGCACCTCCGGTGCCGAGGCGCCGGCGGTCAGGCCGAGGCGACGGATGTTGCCGAAGGCCTCCCAGTCGATCTCCTCAGCGCGGAGCACGAGACGCGTGATCGGGCAACCGGCCCGCTCAGCAACTTCGCGCAGACGCTGCGAATTCGAGGAGTTGGAGGAGCCCACCACGATCAGAGCGTCGACCTGCGGAGCAACCTCCTTAACCGCCTCCTGGCGGTTGGTGGTGGCATAGCAGATGTCGTCCTTGTGCGGCCCGGTGATCATCGGGAACTTGGTCTTGAGCGCCGCGACGATGTGCTTGGTGTCGTCGACCGACAGCGTCGTCTGGGTGACCCAGGCGAGGTTGCCCGGATCGGCCACCTCGAGCGCCTCGATCTGCTCGAGATCCTCCACCAGCGTGATCGAGCCCTTGGGCAGCTGGCCCATGGTGCCGACCACTTCCGGATGGCCCGAATGGCCGACCAGGAGCACGTGGCGGCCGCGCTTGTGATGGATCTCGGCCTCGCGGTGCACCTTGGTCACCAGCGGGCAGGTCGCGTCGATCGTGGTCAGGCCGCGGCTGACGGCGTTGGCCGGCACGGTCTTGGCCACGCCATGCGCGGAGAACACCACCGGGGCGCCCTCGTCGGGCACCTCGTCGAGCTCGCGCACGAACACGGCGCCCTTCCGCTTCAGCGTCTCGACCACGTACTTGTTGTGGACGATCTCGTGGCGGACATAGACCGGAGGTCCGTAGATCGCGAGCGCACGCTCGACCACGTCGATCGCGCGCACCACGCCGGCACAGAAGCCGCGTGGCGCGCAAAGCAGGATCTCCAGCGGCGGCTTCTCGCCGGTGATGGCGGGCTGCGGAACCCGATCGGGGTCCGCGGTCAGGTTGATGGTATCGGCGCTCATGATCCCGAGGATGTGGAGAGGCGGGTAGTGTGCTGTCAACCGGCAGAGCGGCTGAACTCCGAATTAGCACAAGCTTCCTACCACAATCATTGGCTAGCGTGACCCCCGCGTGACGAACGGCACGGCGCGGCCCTCGCATGCCGCCCGGCGGCGAGCTAAGGGAGCAACATCCCGCCCTTCGTGGCACGTCACAGTTCCGGGAGCCCCATGGCGAGCGCCACGACGCACGCGAGCTTCCTGCCGCCTGTCCTGACCTTCCTGTCGGCCGCCGTGGTCGGCGTGCCGATCTTCCGGCTGCTCGGGCAGAGCGCCGTGCTCGGCTATCTCGTGGCCGGCGTCGCGATTGGGCCGTTCGGGCTGTCGCTGATCGCCGAGCCCGAGACGGCGACGAGCGTGGCCGAGATCGGCGTGGTGCTGCTGCTCTTCATCGTCGGGCTGGAGCTCGAACTCTCGCGCCTCGTCTCGATGCGGCGCGACATCTTCGGCCTGGGCGCCGCACAGCTCGCCCTCTGCTCGCTGGTGCTGGCCGGAGCGGGATTCGTTTTCGGGCTTTCGCTCGCCGCGGCGGCCGTGATCGGCATCGCGTTGGCCCTCTCGGCCACCGCCGTGGCGCTTCAGCTGTTGGAGGAGCGGGGCGACCTCGGCACAGCCTATGGCAGCCGTTCCTTCGCGGTGCTGCTCTTTCAGGACATCTCGGTCGTCGCCATCCTGGCCGTGCTACCGCTGCTCGCCTCGGCGGGTGGAACGCCCGAGGGCGGCTGGATCGAGGGGGCCTTGCGCTCCACGGCCGTCGCGGGCCTCGGCATCGTCGTGGTGGTCCTAGTTGGGCGTTACGGCCTGAATCCGTTCTTCCGCCTGCTCGCCGCGGCCGGCGGCCGCGAGGTGATGACTGCGGCGGCACTTCTTGTCGTGCTCGGCACGGCAATGCTGATGGAAAAGGTCGGCCTGTCCATGGCGATGGGTGCCTTCCTCGCCGGTGTCATGCTGGCCGAATCGAATTTCCGCCACCAGCTCGAAGCCGATATAGAGCCGTTCCGCGGCATGCTGCTCGGCTTGTTTTTCATGAGCGTCGGCATGTCCATCGACGGCGGCCTGCTAAAGGCGCATTGGCCCGAGCTGGTCGGTGCGACGGCGGCAGCGATTCTTATCAAGGTCGCGCTCGTGGCCGGCCTGTTCCGGCTGTTCGGCTCATCCTGGCTCGACGCCGTACGCGGCGGAGCCGTCCTGGCGCCGGCGGGCGAATTTGCCTTCGTAATCCTGCCGGCGGCAGGCGAGTTGCACCTGCTCGACACCTCCGCGACGCGCTTCTCGGTGGCACTGGCGGCGCTGACGATGATCGTCGGCCCGCTCGCGGCGAAGGGTCTCGACACTTTGCTTGCGCGGCGGCCCGAGACGGTGGCTGCCCCTGCTGACGCCATCGAGCCTACTGAGGCACGTGTCCTGGTCATCGGCTTCGGACGGTTCGGGCATCTGCTGACGCAGGTTCTGCTGGCGGAAGGCATCAGCGTCACCGTCATCGACAAGGACGTCGAGCAGATCCGTAACGCTGCCCGCTTCGGCTTCCGGGTCTATTACGGCGACGGGACGCGGCTCGATGTCTTGCGCGCCGCCGGCATCGGTCGGGCTGAACTGGTTTGCATCTGCATCGACGACGCGGCTGCCTCTCTCAAGATCGTCGACATCGTGCACGAGGAATTCTCGAACGTACGGACGTATCTGAGGGCCTACGACCGCAATCATGCCATCGAACTGATGAACCGCGACGTGGACTACCAGATCCGCGAGACCCTCGAATCCGCCTTGCGGTTCGGCCGGGCCGCCCTGGAAGGCCTCGGTCTCTCGGAAGAGGCAGCGGCCGCGCGGGTCGAAGATGTCCGCAAGCGCGACATCGCCCGCCTCGTTCTCCAGCAAGCCGGGGCACTCCCTGAGGGAGGCGGTTGGATGCGCGGCCCTGCGCCAGAGCTGCGGCCCGAACCGCTGACCGAGCCCCAGCGGCCCTCCCGCGCGCTAAGCGCCGAGACACGCGGCCTCATCGAGTCGGAGCGCCGCGAAGCGGCGATGCGCGAATTGGAGCCGGAAGACGCGGCAACCGATGGATAGCGAGCATCCGGCACCCGATCACCCCGAGCTGACCAAGCCTGCCGTTTCGCCGCCCGGGACTGCCCGGTTTCTCTCGGGCTCGATTCTGCGGCACGTGGTCGTGATGAGCGCGACGGGAGCGGTCGGCCTGATGGCCATCTTCCTGGTCGACCTGCTCTCGCTGATCTACGTGTCGAAGCTGGGCGATCCGCAGCTCACCGCCGCCGTCGGCTTCGCATCGATCGTTCAGTTCTTCGCGATCTCGATCAATATCGGCCTGATGATTGCCGCCGGGGCCCTGGTCTCGCGGGCGATCGGGTCCGGAGACGAGGCGTATGCCCGGCGGATCGCGAGCTCGACCCTGATCCACTCACTCGTCGTCTCTGGCGCGCTCGTCCTGACTTTGCTGCCGCTGCTCGACCCGCTGCTCCGGGCGATCGGCGCCGACGCACATACTCTGCCGATCGCCAGGCGCTTCCTCTGGATCGCGCTGCCGTCGAACCTGTTGATGGCGCCCGGCATGCTGTTCACCGGCTTGCTAAGAGCTGTGGGAGCGGCGCGCGAAGCCATGTGGGTGACGCTCGGGGGCGCCATTGTCACAGCCATCGTCGACCCGATCCTGATCTTCGCGGCCGGGCTCGGCGTCGATGGGGCGGCGATGACCGTCTGCCTCGCCCGGACGACCTTTGTCATCATTGGCTGGATCGGCGTACGCAAGCACCGGATGCTTCAGCCGCCGAAGGCGACCGAGGTTCTCGACGATGGCCCGGTAGTGGCACGCATCGCTCTGCCCGCGATCCTGACGAACCTCGCGCCCGCCATGGCGAGCGCCTTCGTCGCCCATGCGCTCTCGGGCTTCGGCACGACGGCCATCGCAGCGAACGTCGTGATCGACCGGCTTTCGCCGGTCGCCTTCTGCGGGCTCTTCGCCATGTCCGGCGCAATCGGCCCGATCCTCGGCCAGAACTGGGGTGCCTCTCGCTTCGATCGGATGCGGGGCGTCCTACGCGAGGGCGCTCTCGTCGGCGCTGGCTACGTCATCGTGGTTTGGCTGGCGCTGATGGCCTGCGCGTGGCCACTCGCCCGGCTGTTCGAGCTGAGCGGCGTCGCCGCCGACCTCCTCGTGTTCTTCTGTTTCGTCAGCGGTCCGATCTGGTTCTGCAACGGGTTGCTCTTCCTTGGGAACGCCTCCTTCAACAATCTTGGATTTCCGCTGACCTCGACGGCGCTGAACTGGGGCCGGGCAACACTCGGCACCGTGCCCCCTGCCTTACTCGGCGGCATGCTGTTCGGGCCCCGTGGTGTCATTGCCGGGATTGGCGTCGGCTCCTTCGCCTTCGGGCTTATCGGCATCACGCTCGCGACCCGAACGATCGGCACCCTGGAGCAGCGCGCCCGAAAGATCGCGGATTCGCTCAGTGAACGAACGCCAGTCGCGAGCGGCACGGGGAAGAAAATGCCCATCTGAAGGGTATCGCGAGACGACATTCCCGTGCTTTGTTGACCAAAGCGGGCCTTGGCGCTGGCGATTTTATTGCCGATGCGACAGATTCGGAGATGAAATCTCCGGATCTGCCGCGCAGCGTCCGAGTCAGAGTACCGCTCATGTTCAACCTGTTCGACATTCTGCAGAACCAGGCCGGCCCCGGCATGCAGACGATCGGACAGCAATTCGGCCTCACGCCCGAGCAGAGCCGGAGCGCCATGAACGCGCTGATGCCGGCCATCGCAGCTGGCCTTCAGCGCAGCGCGGCGAGCGACCCGATGGGCTTCGGGCGCATGCTGGGCATGGTCAGCCCAGACTCGTACTTCGCCCCTACATCCAAGCCGCAAGCTCCGACACAGCCCGATCTCCTTGGCCAGCTGTTCGGCTCGCCGATGCTGAGCCAAGCCGTGCTCCAGCAGGCTTCGGCCGCCAGCGGTATCGGCCAACAGGCCCTGCGTCAGATGCTGCCCGTGATGGCTGGCATGGTAGTCGCCGGCATCGTCCACGTGCTGGTCAACCAGCCGCCTCCGCCTCCAACCCCGACTCAGAGCAGACCTGCTCCGCCGCCGCCCGATCAAGGCTTCCCGATGGCCGCCTTCTGGACCGACTGGATTAACCAGTTCGCCGGCGGCTCCGCGCCCACGCCCCAAACCGAGAAGAAGCCGTCCTCGCCGACGCGCGACGAGCCTGCACCACCGAAGGCACCAATCATTGCGGACGAGCCGGCAGCGGAGAAGACGGCGAAGGCCGATGGCATGGACGAGGCGCCCTTCGAGGCCATCCAGCAGATGTTCCAGACCGGTGTTCAGGTCCAGGAGCAGAACGCGAAGGCCATGCAGGACATCTTCGACGCTTTCTGGAGCAAACCGACCGAGATGCCGCCGGCGGATCCGGCCGAAGCCGGAGTTAAAACGCCTGATGCCAACGAAGGACAGACGACACCGGAGTCCAAGATCGGCGGCAAACAATCCGGCCGTCGCAAAGGCAAATAGGCGCGTTGGCAAGGTCGAACATGGTGTGCGGATTGTTTGCCGCACGGGCCGTGGCTCGAACGTTGCCGTTACTGCGCGCTGACGCCGATCATGATCGTATTCCAGAGCTGCGTCATCGCCGTCCGTATTGACGGCGTCACAGCGAGCGCGATCAAGCCGCCGATCAGCCCGTATTCGATGGCGGTCGCGCCGCTGCGATCGTTCGCGAACCGAGCCAGCACTGAACGTCGCGGCGCGTCCTTTATGGGTTCGATGGGGACAGGGCTACTCACGTCGGTCGAACCTCGGCCAGACTGCAACTCGTCTCGATAGCCGTTGAACGATTGCAGACATCTTAACCCGATCCAGCAATCTCAAGTTTTCACACAGAATCTCGCGAGACCAGCAAGCGGAGCTACTCGGTTCCCACAGCTTTCCGAAGGGCGTCGATTCGCTTCGACGCCTCGGCCTTGTCGAGACTGGCATCGAAGGCGTTCGGGTCCTTGGCCTGTTCCGACAGGGTCTTGAGGTAGGAGGCTTGGGCACCCGTCATCGGTTCGCCGCCCGTCGTCCACTCATCCGGCTCCTTGATCCGGTTCGAGGACGAGTCGGGATCGATCTTGGGATTCTCGTGCGCTTCGTTCGCCGCTCTTGCCATTGGTCACCACGCTTGTTCATGGATTGTTCTGGTGAACTCCTCTCATCCGTAACAGTTCCGAGCCTCTCCAACGCCTCAAACGCAAACGAAGCCGGAGACCTTGGCCTCCGGCTTCGTTTGGTCGATTGCGTAGCCGGCGGAGGCCTTCAGGCAGCCTTTGCCCGCGGCTGCACCTCGGCGGTGTAGTCGTCCATCAAGGTCTTGGTCATTGCGGCCGGCGTGAACCGATAGGGGCCGATCTCGGAGACTGGCGTCACCTCGGCAGCCGAGCCGGTGATGAAGCACTCCGAAAAGCCCTCCATCTCTTCGGGCCGGATGCGGCGCTCGATCAGTTCGTAACCGCGCCGCTTGGCCAGTTCGATGACCGTCTGACGCGTGATGCCGTTGAGGAATCGGTCGGCGGTCGGCGTGTGGATGACGCCGTCCTTGATGAAGAAGATGTTCGCGCCGGTGCACTCGGCGACGTTGTCTTCCCAATCGAGCATCAGCGCGTCAGCATAGCCCCTGTTCTCGGCGCGATGCTTCGAGATCGTGCAGATCATGTAGAGACCGGCCGCCTTGGAGGCCGAGGGGATCGTGCGCGGGTCGGGCCGACGGTAGTCGGCGAGATCGAGGCGGATGCCCTTCATCTTGGTGGCCGGGTCGAAGTAGCTCGGCCACTCCCAGGCGGCGATGGCGAGATGAATGGTGTTGCCTTGCGCGGAGACGCCCATCATCTCCGAGCCGCGCCAGGCGATCGGGCGCAGATAGGCGTCCTGCAGCCCGCTCGTTTTGAGCACGAGTTCCTTGGCAGCCTCGATCTCCTCGACCGAGTACGGCACTTCGAAGTCGAGATATTGCGCCGAGCGCTTCAGGCGCTCCGCGTGCTCACGGCTCTTGAAGATGACGCCGCCATAGGCACGCTCGCCCTCGAACACCGACGAGCCGTAATGAAGCCCGTGGCTGAGGACGTGAATCTTCGCGTCCCGCCACGGCACCATGACGCCGTCGACCCAGATGGTGCCTTCGCGCTGGTCGAACGGGATCACGGACATGGCGGGTTCCTCTTGCGCGGCCTCAGGCAGCCGCGGGGTCAAACGGCGGGCCGAATGGGATGATCCTCGGGGCGGCGCCGGAAGGGTTGACGCCTAACAACGAGGCTGAGATATGTCAACAACACTGACTTATCCGTGCTGCATGCCAGATCATCGGCTTGCGGCGCCTCATCGCCCGTCGAGGTCGCAACCGCCGTGCCCCACCGAGCGACGACAGACACCGCCGAACTCGCCGAGGCCGCTCCGATCATGGAGCCGCGCTTCCCCGATCGCAACGACGGCGACGACCTGATCGAACTCCTGTTTTTCGCCTACCGCGACTTCGTCGCAGATCCCGACCGCATCCTGGCGGAGTACGGCTTCGGACGGGCGCATCACCGCGTGCTACACTTCGTCGACCGCTATCCGGGTCTCACGATCGCCGAACTCCTGGATATCCTGCGCATCACCAAGCAGAGCCTCAACCGGGTGCTGAAGGACTTGATCGAGCAGGGCTACATCGCGCAGCGCACCGGCACGAATGACCGGCGCCAGAGGCTGCTCTTCTGCACCGAGGCCGGCATCCGCTTCGCCGAGGAACTCAGCCGAGTGCAGATGCGCCGCGTCGCCCGTGCTCTGGTCGATCAGCCGGGACGAGGTGCGAACGACGACCCTGGCGCGGCCCTCGCCTCGGCTCAGGGCTTCCTTCTCGCGATGATCGAGCCCGAGGAGCGTGCAACGGTCCGCCGCCTCATGGCGCGCCGCATTCAGGCCGCCCGATGACGGCCGCACCACCGAAGCCGCGCACCGAGCTTCCCGACCATGCGCCCCACGTGCTCGTCGTCGATGACGATCGCCGAGTGCGTGAGCTGCTGACACGCTTCCTGACCGAGCAAGGGTTTCGCGTCACCGCTGCGGGGGACGTTCCCGAGGCACGCTCCCGCTCGAAAGCCTTCGTCTTCGACGCCCTCGTGCTCGACGTGATGATGCCCGGCGAGAACGGGTTCGACTATGCGCGGCAGGTCCGTGAGACCTCCAACGTGCCAATCCTGATGCTGACGGCCCGCTCCAATTCCAACGACCGCGTCATGGGGCTCGAGATCGGTGCCGACGACTACCTGCCCAAGCCCTTTGAGCCGCGCGAGTTGATCCTGCGCCTCAACAACATCCTCAGGCGCGGAGCACCCGCCGGGCCGACGCGCGTCAGCGGCGGCGAGGTGAGCTTCGGACCGTTCACGTTTAAGATGGACCGCGGCGAATTGCGGCGCGGCGACGAAGCCGTGAAGATCAGCGAACGCGAGCGCGAGATTCTCACCATGCTGGCGGAAGCCCGCGGCGGCAATGTCGAGCGCGATGCCCTGGCCGGGGGCTGGGCAGGCGAGCGCACCATCGACGTGCAGATCAACCGCCTGCGCCGCAAGACCGAGGTCGATCCGGCCAACCCCACCTATCTCCAGACGGTGCGTGGCGTCGGCTACCGCCTCGCGGTCGACTGACGCGAGACCGTTATGGCCGAGGGGCGCACCATCGAGGGCACCATCGTCGATGTGAGCCCCGACCCACCGGAGCAGATCTCGGCGCGCCGACGCGGACCCTGGCGCCGCCTCTCGCGTCTCATCGGCGACGCGCTGCCGAAGGGGCTCTACGCCCGCTCACTGATCATCATCATTGCGCCGATGGTGCTTCTGCAATCGGTGATCGCCTACACCTTCATGGAGCGCCACTGGCAACTCGTGACCCGGCGCCTCTCTTCCGCCGTCACCGCCGACATCGCCGCACTGATCGACATCTACGAGACCTACCCGCAGGATAAGGATGCTGAGACGCTCGCCCGCATCGCGGGGGACCGGCTGAACCTCGATCTCGACATCCTGAAGGGTGCCAAGCTGCCGCCGCCGGGACCGCGGCCGTTCTTCTCGATTCTCGACGAGGCGCTCTCCGAAGAGATCAAAAAGCAGATCAAGCGCCCGTACTGGATCGACACCGTCGGCCGCTCGAATCTCATCGAGATCCGAGTTGCCATTCCCGACGGGGTGCTGCGGGTAACGGCGCGGCGCAGCCAGGCCTATGCCTCCAACTCCCACATTTTCCTGGTCTGGATGATCGGCTCCTCGCTGGTGCTGCTCGGCGTCGCGATCCTGTTCCTGCGCAACCAGATCAAGCCGATCCTACGCCTCTCCGCGGTGGCCGAGAGTTTCGGCAAGGGCCGCGAGATCGAGTTCAAGCCGCGCGGCGCCCGAGAGGTTCGCCAGGCGGGTCATGCCTTCATCGAGATGAAGCGGCGTATCGAGCGCGCTATGGAGCAGCGCACGACGATGCTCAACGGCGTGAGCCACGACCTGCGCACGATCCTGACCCGGTTCAAGCTCTCGCTCGCCCTGGTGGAGCAGAGCCCCGACGTGGAGGATCTGCGCCGCGACGTCGACGAAATGAGCCGGATGCTCGAAGGCTATCTCGCCTTTGCACGCGGCGACTCGGCGGAGACTGCCGCCGCCACCGACATGCGGGCACTGCTCGAAGACCTGCGCACGGATATCGAGCGCCTTGGTGCCCATGTGAACGACGTGACGCTCGAAGGGCGGCCGATCGTTACCGTGAGGCCCGACGCGTTCCGTCGCTGCCTGTTCAATCTCGCCGCCAACGCCGCGCGCTACGGCGATACCGTAGCCATCGGCGGGCGTGTCGATGGGCGCTCCTTCCTCGTCTCCATCGATGATGACGGCCCCGGCGTGCCGCCGGAGAGCCGCGAGGAGGTGTTCAAGCCTTTCGTGCGGCTCGACGATTCACGCCAGGACGCCGGCGGATCGGGGCTTGGCCTCGCCATCGCCAGGGACATCGCCCGGACGCATGGCGGCGACGTTTCGTTGCACGATTCGCCGCTCGGCGGCCTGCGTGCGACCGTTCGGATCCCGGCTTGAGCCGGCCGGAATAACGAACGTTCGGGACGCGTGTCCCACCTGTCCCAGGCCGTCCCACGCCCGAAAGTCCCAATTCCCGCGAATCGGCCTCCACGCGAGACAATTGACATCATAACGCTACTATGCTAATTTTCCTATATCTGCTGTTGTCTCAATCTCAACTTGACGCCCTAGGCCCCGGCCGCTGCGAGCCTGGTTTCGACCATTCCGCGATAGCCTGACCCGAACAGGCGCCAATGCACCAGTGCCGGCCAAAGCTGGTAGATCGGCACTCGCTCTGCGAAGCCGGGCTCGGCGGGCCCGTAGGCCTCGCGAAACGCCGGCCCTGGCCCACCGAATAGCGTCAGCATGGCAAGGTCGACCTCCGCATGGCCGTAATAGCAGGCTGGGTCGATCAGGCCCGAGACGCGACTCCCTTCGGTGAGCACGTTGCCGCGCCAAAGGTCGCCATGCAGGAGGGCTGGGCGCGGCTTCGCCGGCAGGTGGTCGGCGAGACGCGCGGCGAGCGTTTCGATCCGGCGCGCGAGGAGCCCGTCGAGATGCGGACAATGGCAAAGCAGCCGGCGTTCGGCCCAGAAGGCGGGCCAGTTCGTCATCCATCCGTTCTCGATCGCGACCTCGCCTAAAGCGTAATCGCACTCCCAGCCGAAACGGTCTCCCGTCGCCGCATGGAGCCGGGAGACGACATGGCCGAGATCGCGATCGGCATCCCCTCCCCCCTCCGGCAAGCAAGCCATCACGATGGTTGCGGAATCCGCCCCGAGCACATCCGGCGCAGGTGCCCCGGAGGCGTGGATCGCGCGCAGCATCGCGGCTTCGACGAGCGGGGCCGGCCCATCTTTCGCGATGGCCCGGCGCCCGTCGTCCAAAAGAATCCGGATCACGCTCGACAGGTTGCCACCGCCCACCGGCTCTGCCCGCGCGAGTCTGCGGCCGAGCAGCGCCGCCCCGCGCTCGGCGAGCCCGCTCATCGCTTCAGTCGGTCCACGAGCGCCCGGGCGCCCTCGGTGACGTCGCCCCAAGTCGTCTCGAACCCGGCCTCGTCTCCGTAATAGGGATCGGCCACGGCCTCACCGCTGCGACCCGGCACGTGATCGAGCAGGAGAGACAGCTCTGCGCCATCTGCTGGACGCATCCGCTTCAGCGCGGCGAGGTTTTTGCGGTCGAGAGCCACGATGTGGGTGAACCGCGAAAAGTCCTCCGCCTGCACCTGGCGGCCCTGATAGCCGGAGATGTCGACGCCATGCCGTAGGGCCACTGCTTGCGCCCGAAGGTCCGGCGGCGATCCGATGTGCCAGCCGCTCGTGCCCGCAGAATCGATCTCGACGTCGAGCCCGCGCAACTCGGCCTCGCGCCGAAACGCAGCCTCGGCCAGCGGCGAGCGACAGATGTTGCCGAGGCAGACGAACAGCACGGCCGGTTTGCGGGTGGGCATCGACGTCTCATCGGTTGACGGCAGTGATCACGACCTGAATGCGGCCGCCATCGCGCTTGGTCAAAAACAAAAAAGGCTCGCCGGCAAATCTGCCGGCGAGCCTTCGAATACGGTCCGTCTGCCGACGCGATCAGACGATCGGGACGATCATCAAACCCCGCCGGCCCTGCCGAACCCTGCGCCATGGAGCACAGGGCCAGCCGATGGGTTCACCACTTGTAGCTGATGGTACCCAGGATGCGGCGCGCTTCGCCGTAGTAGCAGTTGTTCGGATCCTGGCAGGCCGAGACGAAGCGCTTGTCGCCGAGATTCGCCCCCGTGATCGAGGCGCGGACGCCATTGCCGAAGTCGTAGTGAACGGTGGCGTCGTAGAGCAGGTAGTCGGGCACGACCAGCTTGCCCTGGACCGCGTTGTCGAGCGCGTAGGAGGTGCCGACGTAGCGCACGCCGCCGCCGAAGCCGAAGCCGCGCATCGGTCCATCCGGAATGGTGTAATCGGCAAAGAAGTTGGCGAAGACTTCCGGCACGCCCGTCGGCGTGCGGCCGATCAGCGAGGCCTGAGCACCCGAGGTGTACTTGAGGTCGTAGGCCGTAACCGAGGCGGTCACGTTCAGGCCGTCGAAGAGATTGGCGACGAACTGAGCCTCGACACCCTGAGAGTTCACCGCGCCGTTCTGAGTGAAGCTGGTGATGCCCGGCACAACGGGGATCAGCGGGTTGCTCCGCGTGAGATCAAAGGCGGCGAAGGACAGCATCCACTTCTGGCCGATCGGTGCCAGACGGAAGCCCACTTCCACCTGCTCGCCGTTATCCGGCTTGAAGGCGGCACCGGTCAGAGCGTCGGAACCGATCTGCGGCTGGAACGACGTCGCGTACGAGACGTACGGCGCGAGGCCGAAGTCGAAATTGTACACGCCCGCGATGCGGTAGGTCAGAGCCTGGTCGTCGCGGTTGGTGTCGTTGCCGAACGACAGCTTGGTCACGCTGGTCGAGGCGAAGTCCTGCCGCAGACCGCCGATGATCGAGAAGTTGTCGGTGACCTTGATCTGGTCCTGCGCGTACAGGCCGACCTGCTGGAAGTTGTCCCGATCGATCAGATACGACGAGACCGGCAGCGGGGTCACACCGTAGACGGGATTGATGATGCTGATCCCGGGAACGCCGGCGCCCGAGAAGCCGGAACCCTGATTGTCGTTCAGGTGGTAGTTCTTGTAGTCGACGCCGAACAAAACCGAATGACGGAACAATCCGTCAGAGAAATCGGCCTGGGCCTGATTGTCGACCTGGAACAGATTGACGGTCGAATTGTCGCGAAACTGGTAGCGAGCCAGCTGGGTCTCGTTCGTACCGGCGAGATAACCGAGCTGTCCGACGAAGGAGTTTTGGAAAGCCTGGCTGTACGAGTAGCGGGCGTTCTGACGGACCGTCCAGGTGTTGTCGATCGCGGTCTCGAATTCGTAGCCGATGAAGGCCTGCTCGCGACGGAAGGTGTTGAGCTTGGTGTCGCCCACGTTGAGCGAGCGTGGGATGAACAGCCCGCTCGCATTCGGCACGGCCGTGCCGCTGTAGGGCAGGAAGTTCGAGGTGACCCCCGACCAATCCTTCTGGTAGCTCGTCAGCAGCGTGAAAGAGGTTGCGCCATCGGGCCGATAGGTCAGCGCAGGCGCGATATAGATGCGGTCTGCATCGACACCGTCGACCTGGGTTCCGCCACCGCGGCCGATGCCGGTCAGGCGATAGAACCAGTGACCGGAATTATCGGCCGGGCCGCCGAAATCGAACGCGCCATAGGCGTTTCCGAACGAATCCGCGCCGGCTTCGACGTAGCCGAACGGCGTGCTGGTGGGCCGCTTGGTGATCGTGTTGATCATGCCGCCGGGGGTACCGGAGCCGAACAGCAACGAGGACGGGCCGCGCAGAACGTCGACGCGCTCCAGGCCGAAGGGATCGGTGCGGAAGTAGTTGAAGCCGTAGTTCAGCAGCTGCAGACCGTCCTTGTAGAGGCCGTAGTCATGCGCCACGAAGCCGCGAAGCAAGAACCAGTCGAGGCGCGCGTCGTTGCCATACACGCCCGAATAGACGCCCGGCGTATACTGGGTCGCCTGTGTCAGGGTCTGGGCGCCCGTCGCGCGAAGCTGCTCCTGGCCGATGACGCTGACGGATTGCGGGGTCTCGAGCAGCGAGGTGTTGGTCTTGGTCGCGGTCGAGCTGCGGGTCGCGACGAAACCGTCGATCGGGCCCTTCGGATCTTCGGTCACCACCTGGCCAGGGCGCACGATGGTGCTCGCCGGCAGGCCACCGCCGGGCAGCGAGCTCGCACCGATCGACTTCGGGCCAGCCTGACCTTCCACCGAGATCTCGTTGAGCTGGGCAGAAGCCTGCGCCCAAACGGCGGTGCTGCTCAGCGTAAAAGCAACCAGCGACAAACCAGCGAGAGCCGCTGATCGAATAGAGACTAGTCTAGAAGACGGCACAGACGCGACAGATGACATGAGACCCCCAGGAGCGGCACAGCCGCCCTCGATCAGCCGCACTCCCCGTTGCGGCCGCTGTTGTTTGGAATGATAATAAGATACTGAAGCCTTTTGGCTTTCTGGCTCTGGGATATGGAATAGCCACGCTTCTCGCAAGGCAGCCAAGCACTCTGTTTCCGGCGTGTTGCTGCCCGGCCACGGCAGATTTTCGAAGACTACAACTCTGGTTTTTCCCTGCTCCGGCGCCTGCACTTCGCGGCGCTCAACCAAGAGTGGTAGATGAACCCCAAAAGACACATGCGACAGCTTTTGAGTAGAGAAGCTGAAACGCTCTATTCCCCACTGGTTTCAGAGCGGGGGTAACCTGTGGAGAGCGAGGCTTTAGCTTAACGAATTCAACTTGAGGACTGATCGGCCTGGTGAGAGACCTCTTTTGTCGCCCCCTCTTTTAGAACTTTTCCAGATTTCTGCTTCAGCGGCATAGTGGCCATCCTTGGCATCAACTGGCGGCGAGGCATCGGGCCCTCGCACTGCGCCCGCGACGGGGCTGGGCCAAAAGCCGCTGCGTGCAAGTAAAGACCGAGCAATCATCTTGACCCATCGGGCCGAGAGCGGGCCAGCCTTCACCGAGGCAGCCGCGCTTCCCCGATGATCCGTCGGGCAAGCGCCGGATAGTCACCGTCGAAATGGTGGCCGCCGTCGATGAGGAGGCGGCGCGTGCCCGCGAGGCTCGGGTCGAGGCACGGCGTCGTGTCGTCTTCCTTCGAACCGTAGACGCAGAGCACCCGTTCGGCAGGAAGCGCCGCGAGCTGCGGCAGAACCGCATGCGCGCCGCCATAGCCGAGCCAGCCTTTCACCGAAACGCTGAAGCTCGTACTGCGTCCCGGTGCCAGCAACGCGATCAGCCGGGTGCGATCACGGATCGATGCAGGCAGGTAGCTCCAGGAGAACGGAAACAGATCGGCGCCGAAGGAGTAGCCCAGCACGATCACCGGTAGCGTCCCGTCGGGATCGGCGCCGCGCAGCATCGCCGCGAAATCCGCCGCCACTGTCTTGGGCTCACGGTCGGTCCAGAAATAGCGGAGCGCGTCGAGCCCGACCACGTGGATGCCATCGCGGGTCAGGTGTTCGCCGATGGTCTTATCGATGTCGCGCCAGCCGCCATCGCCGGAGAAGAACACCGCCACGGCCCTGGCCTTCCCCGTCGCAGGCAGATCGACAAGCGGCAGGCCGCCGATACCTGCATCCTGCGCAGCGATCGCCGCGGCGGCATCAACGACGGCCGAGACGCGACGGGCAGGATCGGTCTCGGCATGCCGTTCGACCGCGAACGGACCAGCGCCCGCGGCCGCGTCGGGAGCGGCTGCCATGGGGGCCGCGCTCACGACGGTAAGCTGAGCCTGCGTCTTCACCGGCAGCGGGTAGGCATAGCCGCCGGACACCGGGACCGGGGCCGCCACGGGGGCCTTGTCGTCGCAGATCGGGCGCGCAGTCGCGAAGGATTCGGCGGGATCGAGCGCGACGCCTCCGCCGAGGGTAGCGGCGAAGGTCCGCCCCAGGATCGCCTCAGTGAGCGCGCCCCCCTCACCGAGCCCGACGAGAACCGGCCGGAGGTAATTTCCGCCCTTGAGCGAGCGCTGTGCCTCCTTGGCCAGCAGCTCAACGTCGACGATCGGTCGGATGCAGGGCGTCGTGTCGCGGTTGAGCGACGCGCGCCATGTCTCGAGGTCGAGCTGGAGTACGATGAAGCCGCGCCCGCGCAGGGCCGCACCCATGGCGCGCTCCGGCTCTCCGGTCCCTCCGGCTCCGGAGACGACCGCCGCCAGCCCGACCGGTGCTCCGGCAGGGGCCAGCACCTCAACGTTCTCGAGATGCGAGGAGGAAATGCGCTCGGGAACGATTGCGGTCCCGCCGGTCAGACCAGCGAAAGTCCAGACCAGCCCGAGAGTGGCCGCCAGAAGAACCGCCCCGCCGATGGCGAGGCGGAGGCGGCGGGTCATCGCCGGATCAAGCCGAAGGGCGAGCCGTTCACCAGCGTCGCGACATCGAGCAGCGTCTTGGGCGTCTGCAGTCCACCGGGGCAGACCAGGTAGTAGGGCGTCCAGACCGGGTCGAACTTCTGCTTGAAGCTGCGCAGGCCGTCGAAGCTGTAGAGGTCGGCACCGCGCCGGTAGAGGAAGGCGCCAAAGCGGTTCCAACGCGAGGCGAGGCGCTTGTCGACGAGGCCTGAGAGCGGGGCAGCGCCGAGGTTGAACCAGCGGTAGCCCTCGTCCTTCGCTGCCAGCAGCAGGTTGGCGAAGAGCGCATCCATGATCACCTTCGAGGCATCCGGCGCATAGCGGATCAGGTCGATGGCGATCTCGTTGCGATCGGCGCCGCGCAGCAGGTTGGCGAAGGCGACGATGCGGCCTTCCTTGCGCATCACCGCGATGTCGAAGCGTGAGAGATAAGCGGGATCGAAGGCGCCCATCGAAAAGCGCTTCTCGCCGCCCTGCTTGAGTTCGAGCCAGGCATCGGAGACGTCGCGCAGGTCCGGCATGGCGGCACGGACGCGCTCGCGCGGCAAGATCTCGAAGGTCAGGCCCTCCTTCTCGGCGCGGCGCTGGCCGTAGCGGAGATCGTGGCGAGCCGGCCCCTTCAGCGAGAAATCCGCGAGCGGGACGCGAGCGACCTCGCCGAGCTTCAGCGCTGTGAGCCCCATGTCGAGGAACAGGGCAAGGTTTTCGGGTCCGACGCCGTAGAAGACCGGCCGTGCGGCGGCCCGGTCGGCGAGTTCACGGAACGACCAGGCGAGGTCCGCTTGGAGCCGGGCCGGACCGACGGGATCGCCAAGAGCGACAAGGCTGCGGCCGGCGCGGGCATACATCACGAAGCCCTCGCCGTCGGGCGAGGTCAGGAATTCCTTGTCGCCGAGCAGGGCCATCGCGGCCGAGGCGTTCGGCGCGGCCGCAACGAGATCGGCGATCGCTGAGGGCACAGCCGGCTCGGGTTCGCGGCGGCGGCCGCGATGATTGACGGCGCCGTCGAAGCCGACGGCAGCCAGCGCCACCATGAAGGCGAAGGAGGCGCGGGCGGCACCCGAACCACTTCCGTCCCAGGAGATCTGCCACCACAGGGCGTCGGCAACGGCGACATGGGTCCAGCCGAGGAAGCCGAGTCCGGCGGAAGCCGCGGTCAGCAACCCGCCCGCCGCCAGCGTCGAGCGCAATCCGGCCCGCTTCAGCCAAATCCGGCTCACAGCGAAGGGATTGGCCTTGGGGCAGCGATAGAACGAGCCACGGAACAGGGCGAGCAAGGCAGCGAGGACACCGAGAAGGGTCGCCTCTTCCCAGTCGAGCCCCTTGCCGAGCGCGAAGCCGGCGCCGAGCACCAGCAGCATCAGCGCTGCATTCCAGGCTCTCGCCAGGCGCCGGTACAACCCGCGCGCCAGCACCAGCAGCGCGATGCCGACGAGGCAGGAGGCGAAGTGCGAAGCCTCCATGAAGGGCACCGGCACCACGTCCGACAGGACGGCCATGCGCGAGGCGAGGTCGCGTGTCGCGCCGGAGGCCAGCAGCATCACGCCGCCGGCGAAGGCGATGGCGGACCAAACGGCCGGCACCGTCGGCTCGAGGAAGCGCAGGGAGGCCTGGATCGGCTCACGACGACGATACAACTCGAGGCCGGCGAGGCCGGTCAGCGCGAGGCAGAACGGCAGCAGCATGTAGATGATGCGATAGCCGAGCAGCGCCGCGAACAGGTCAGGTCGGTCCGCGAGGCCGAGGCTCGCCAGCAGGGTCGCCTCGAAGGCGCAGAGACCGCCCGGCGCGTGGCTCGCGATACCGACGACGGTGGCGGCGATATAGGCGAGCAGGAAAGCCGGGAAGCCGGGCGCCACGTCTGGCGGCAGCAGCACGTAGAGTGTGCCGGCGGCCGCTGTGATGTCGACGATACCGGCGCAGATCTGAAGCAGCGCCGCGCGGGAGGTCGGAAGGCGCAGCTCGAAGCCCCGCACGCGTAAGGTCCGGGAGGTCGGGCCGAGCCAGATCAGCGATCCGGCGACGAGGCTCAGGACCGCCAAACCGAGCAAGGCGGCGAGCTGGGACGTGGTGTCGCCGAAGCCGGCGAAATGCTCGGGACCGCAGATCAACGCGAGCGCCGCCATCGTGACGAGCGAGATCAGCAGCGCGAACCACGAAGCCCCGAGCACGCGCCCAACATCGGCGAGCCCCGAGGCCCGCGATCCGTAGGCGCGCACGCGATAGGCGCCCTGCGTCAGAAGTGGAAAACCGAGGGCGTTCGAGACGGCGTAGCCGCCGGCACCCGTCGCAAGGGCCGCGATCCGGGGAATGCGCCCCGGCGCCACAGCCTCGACGGCGATGAGGTCGTAGATCGCGATGGCGGCGAAGCTCACTGCCGTCAGCACCAGCGCCAGCATCAGCGACGCATCGGGAATCTGGTCGTAGGCCTTCGTCACCGAATCGATCGAAACCCGGCCGATCGTGCGATGAATCGCGATCGCAGCCATGACCGTCAGGCACAGGCCGACGGCGCGCGGCAGGGCACGCCCGATCAGTCGCCAATGCGACCGCGGGTCTGGAAGCGCCGCGACCTGTTCCTCGGCCTGGACCGAAGCAGAGGACGGTGTCGATGAAGGCATCGGCGATGAGGACATGAAGGCGGGCCGGGTGTCTCCGGAGGGTACCGCGAACGCCGTGACCACCTGGGTGGCCCCGTCACGCGCTTGTCCGCCATCGAACCCGAATGTTGCGTGAATGAGGCGAAGAAATACACATGCGACGCACAAATTGAATGCAGAATGCACGCTTGTGCGGCGAATTCACAACTCTGTGGGGGATGCTAAGCCGTTCCCGTGAAATCGCTCTTCGGCGCTCGCGGCGGAAACGCAGCGTTCTCGACGGCGCCCCAAGCCCCGGCACCGTCATGGCGGGGCCTTGGAGCAGAGCCCTAGTTCCACCCGAGATGCCGCACGCGACATATGGTCGAGGCCTTGGTGCCCCCCAGTCTCGCCTGTGCTGCCCCGCGATGACGGTTCGGGCCAAATCCGGCTGCGAACGCCACAACCCGTAAATTCCGCCGTGGAACCCACGATCGTCGCGCAAAGGTGTCCCATTGCCGGGAAAGCGGTGCTATGAGCACCTGTTTTCCGGATGCGGGGACCCGACCCCGCTCAACGTGAGTGATTGTCCATGAACCCGCTGGTTCCGCTCGGTATTCTCTTCCTCCTGCCGCTCACCGCGATCGGTCTCGTGCTCTACACCGATACCGGCGTCTCTCCGGACCTGTTCTACGCGGCGGTGAAGACTTCGGTGATCCTCGTCGTCATCGGCGGCGCGATCTCCTTCGCGGCCAGCAAGCTCGCCGAACGCTCGAACGGCTGATTTCTTGCTCGCGCGTTGTCCGAGAGTGGCCCGTGGCCGCCTCGGCTCCGCGCGATGAGCGGGGGCTCAACCGAACGAGGACCTTATGCTCCACGTCGTCCCCGCTTTCGACCGTATTGGCGAAGAGAACGCCTTCGCCGTCCTGGCGCGGGCGAATGCGCTCGCCTCGGAAGGCCGAGACATCATCAATCTCGGCATTGGCCAGCCCGACATGCCGACGCCGGCCCATATCGTCGAAGCCGGCATCAAGGCGCTTCGCGACGGGCATCACGGCTACACACCGGCCGTGGGAATCCCTCCTCTGCGAGAGGCGGTCGCCGAGGACATCTGGCGGCGTCATCAGGTAACGGTCCTGCCTGATTCCGTGATGATCGTGCCGGGCGGCAAGGTCACCATGTTCATGGCGATCCTGATGTTCGGCGAGCCCGGGGTCGAGATCCTGTATCCGGACCCGGGATTCCCGATCTACCGCTCGATGATCGAGTTCACTGGCGCGACGCCGGTGCCGGTGCCGATCCGCGAGGAGAACGGCTTCGCATTCTCCGCTGAGGAGACACTGGCGCTGATCACGCCGAAGACCCGGCTGCTCATCGTCAACTCGCCGGCCAACCCGACCGGCGGCGTCACACCGAAAGCCGAAATCGACACACTGGTCGCAGGCCTCGCGGGGCATCCGGACGTCTGCGTGATGTCCGACGAGATCTACGGGACGATGACCTATGACGGGGAGCAGCACCACTCGCTGCTGAAATACGACGAGATCCGAGATCGGCTGATCTATCTCGACGGCGCCTCGAAGACCTACGCGATGACCGGCTGGCGGCTCGGCTGGTCGGTCTGGCCGAAGAAGCTCTACGAAGCCGCGCGCAAGCTCGCGGTGAACGCGCATTCCTGCGTCAACGCCTCGACCCAGTGGGCCGGGATCGCCGCCCTGAACGGGCCGCAGGATTGCGTAGCCGAGATGGTCGCGGAGTTCGACCGACGCCGCAAGATCGTCGTCGACGGCCTCAACGCGCTGCCGAACGTCTCCTGCATCTCGCCGAAGGGGGCCTTCTACGCGTTTCCCAACGTCTCCAAGACCGGCTGGAAAGCCAAGAAGCTTGCTTCCGCGCTGCTCGAAGAGGCGGGTGTCGCGGTGATTGGAGGCCCGGATTTCGGGGTCTGCGCGGAAGGCTACATCCGGCTGTCCTACGCAAACTCCGCCGAGAACATCCGCAAGGCCCTTGCGCGAATGAACGACTTTCTCGCGAACACGCGCGCCGACCGGGCCTGATCCCGGAGTCGAACGAAAAAGCCCGCCACGGCGAACCGGGCGGGCTGAAAGCAATGAGAGCCGCCTTGGACGGCTGGGCCGGCAATGGCCTGGATCGCAAGGGCCGTGATTCTCGCGACAGCACGATGACGGAGGCGAGGTGAGGCCCGCGATGGGGGCCTCAACGGCCACGTCTCACAAACTCCAAGATCCCGTCTCCGGCCGGCCCGATTGGCACCCTACCCCATGCCCGACTTCAGGGGACGGGCATGCAGGACGCCGCAACAGTGCCGGCCAGCGAGATCGATCAGTTCGTTGCCGTCTATCTTCGGGATGCGGATAGCGATCCCTATCGTGCACTTCGCCTCGCCGTCGCCGATCTGATCAAAGTCAGCATCGACGCCCGTCTCACCGAACTCGAGTTGCAGCGCGTGATCTCCCCGGGATACCTGCGCCAGCCTCCGCTCGATCACGTCGCCTAGAGAGGCGAGCCTCTCGCGCCGGCGTCGTGCGGGCCTGTCAAATGTTTGAGCCGGGATCGCGCGGCGGGTGTCCGCAGGCGAACCGCTCGATCCGCCAACGCTCGTGCTCGTGATCGTTCTGCCACCCCGCCATCGCCGGCTGGGCGAGCCTCAGGCACTGAATCGGCGTCTGCACCGCTTCATCGAAAAAATACGTGCGGGTGACGCAGTGCGCCGGGTTTGCGGCGAGACAGGTGACGAAATAGAGGCCGATCATGCGAGGGTCACTCCCTGGCGGCGTGCGGCGCTTCCTCCGAAAGGCGTGTTGCAAGCCGTGTGCCCATCCTGGTGAACCGGGGGCCAAACGGGTTGGTTCAGCGCCAGCACAGCCACGACAAAGCCCGCTCCGGGATTAGACGCATCCGGGCGGGCTCTGAAGCCGGGCTCCCTCGCTTGCTCTGCGTGGACCCGAAACGGTGATACGTGGGGACGCGGGTGAAAAGTTTCGGCTAGGCCCGGCGCCTGCTCCGCCAACGGCGGGCTTGCTGCAACGATCGCAAGTCACGACAACCTTCGCGCGGCCGGCACTCGACTTCTGATTACTTTGCCGACCATGCACGGATGAGAAAAGAGCGCACATCTCGTTTGAGATGCGCGCTCCAAGGCGGTTCTTCGTCTCAGGTAAGAACTGAAGCCGCCTCTAGCGTCGGCAGGTCCTACCGGCTGTAGCGCGGCCGCAACAGCGCGCGAGCCGGCTCCGTCATCGAACCGTCACACCGCCGAGCCCAACAGAGCGGGCAGCATCGAGCCACGTGCGTGCGCAAGGTCACGCCTAAGTCTATGTCCCTGCTCCATAATCGAAAAAGGTAGGTTAACGCTCCCTAAACCCGCCGCAATTACCGTGCGGAACCGGCACCGGCCGGGCTCGCTCTCATGCGGCTCCGGGCGGAACGGGTCAGATCGGGCACATGGCAAACGGACGCGGGCGGACGACGAGGCAGGAGCCGAACTTCGACGCGCCAGAAGGCCGCGGCGCGGATCGCGGTTCCGACCTCCGCATGTCGGCAGCCGATCGCGCAGGGGGCAGCGTGGCGAAGCGCGGATCGGGTTCGACGGAACGCGGCGGCCGGCAACCGGCCAAGGGCGGCGGCGGACGCGGCAAGGGCGGCGGTGGCGGACGCAGTCGCTCGCGTCGTCGCGGCTCCATTCTGGGCAAGCTCGTCTACACCTGCGTCGTGCTCGGCCTGTGGGCGGTGATCGGCGTCGCTGGCCTCGTGGCCTACCACGCCTCGCAACTGCCGCCGATCGATCAGCTCAGCGTTCCGAAGCGCCCCCCCAACATCGCCATTCTCGCCAGCGACGGCTCGCTGCTGGCCAATCGCGGCGAGACCGGCGGCCGCACGGTTTCAATCAAGGAACTGCCGCCCTACCTGCCGCGCGCCTTCGTGGCGATCGAGGACCGGCGCTTCTACGACCATTTCGGCGTCGATCCCGTCGGCATCGCCCGCGCGGTCGTGCAGAACCTGACCCGCCGCGGCGTCTCGCAGGGCGGCTCGACCCTGACGCAGCAGCTCGCCAAGAACCTGTTCCTGACGCCGGAACGCTCCGCATCGCGAAAGATCCAGGAGGCGATCCTGGCTCTGTGGCTGGAGCACAAATACTCGAAGGACGAGATCCTCGAACTCTACCTGAACCGCGTCTATTTCGGCGCCGGCGCCTATGGCGTCGAGGCGGCCGCGCAGCGCTATTTCGGCAAGCCCGCCAAGAACGTCAGCCTCGCCGAGGCGGCCATGCTCGGCGGCCTGGTTCAGGCGCCCTCGCGCCTCGCTCCGAACCGCAATCTGAAGGCGGCCCAGACACGCGCAGCCCAGGTGCTTGCGGCCATGCAGGAACTCGGCTTCGCCAAGGAGCCGGACGTCAAGGTCGCGCTGGCCCAACCCGCGCGGACCTATTCGAGCCGAGGCGGCGGCTCGGCCAACTACGTCGCCGACCTCGTCATGGACGTGCTCGACGACTTCCTGCCGAAGTTCGACGCGGACATCGTGGTCTCGACCACCGTCGATTCCAGCCTCCAGGCTGCAGCGGAAAAGGCCCTCGTCGACGAGTTGAACGCCAAGGGCGTGCGCTACAATGTCGGCCAGGGCGCGCTGGTCTCGATGAAGCCGGACGGCGCGGTCCGCGCACTGATCGGCGGCCGCGATTACGCTCAGAGCCAGTTCAACCGCGCGACGACCGCCAAGCGCCAGCCCGGCTCATCGTTCAAGCCCTTCGTCTACCTCTCCGCCGTCGAGCGTGGCCTGACGCCGGACACGGTGCGCGACGACGCGCCGATCAAGATCGGCAACTGGTCACCCGAGAACTACACGCACGCCTACCATGGCCCAGTGACACTGCGGGACGCTCTGGCGCAGTCGCTCAACACTGTCGCGGTGCGACTCGGCCAGGAGGTCGGTCCCAAGACCGTGGTGCAGACCGCGCAGCGGCTTGGCATCTCGTCATCGCTGCAGGCCAACGGCTCGATCGCGCTGGGCACCTCCGAGGTGACCCCGATGGAGATGGTCGGTGCCTACTGTGCCTTCGCCAATGGTGGCACGGGCGTGATCCCCTACGTCATCGCGAGCATCAAGAGCGCGGACGGCAAGGTGCTCTACAAGCGCGGTGCCGGCGGGCTCGGCAAGGTCATGTCGGCGGATGCAGACGGCATGATGAACGCGATGATGCACGAGACCTTTGTCAGCGGTACCGCGCGGAAGGGCGACATCCCCGGCTGGGATCTCGCCGGCAAGACCGGCACCAGCCAGGATTACCGTGACGCCTGGATGATCGGCTTCTCGGGCTCCCTCGTCACCGGCGTCTGGCTCGGCAACGATGACGGCGAGTCGACCAAGAAGGCCACCGGCGGCAGCCTGCCGCTGGAGATCTGGAAGACCTACATGACCACCGCTCTCAAGGGCGAGAAGCCGGTGCCGCTGCCCAACATGAACCGCTGGCACGCGCGGCCCGAGGCGGCCGTGGCGCAGGCGGCCCCGAACCCGATCGGCGACATCATCGGCGCGATCACGGGCGAACCGCAGCAGACCGCCTCGACCCGTCCGCCGCCGCCGCAGCAGCGCCGCCGTGGCGGGGACGACCGCAACTTCTTTGAGAAGCTGTTCGGCGTCGGAGAGGATTAGGGGCGATCGGGCTCGGCCCGGCCGGGTGATGGCTGAGATCCTCGCGGCAGGACATCGCGAGGCT
Organism: Methylobacterium sp. C25; assembly: GCF_021352225.1. Lineage (GTDB taxonomy): Bacteria > Pseudomonadota > Alphaproteobacteria > Rhizobiales > Beijerinckiaceae > Methylobacterium. The sequence continues at coordinate 65,193 of NZ_JAAUVI010000003.1, forward strand.
CATTGGGTCCGACGCCTGAGGACGAAGATCGCCCGCGATGTCGAGGCCTCCCTCTGGAAGAGTGTTTGCCACAGGCGGCATAGCTTAGCTGTGGCTGTCAAGTCCGCTTAACTGCTCGGAAACCGACAACCTACGGTGCTTACGCGTATAGTCTCCATCAACTGGGAGAACATTCGTGATTGAGCGCAGAAGACGGCCGCGCGTCCGCGTAGACAGCGTTGGGCACATCATTACAAAAAAAGGAAATCCGATCGCCTGTCGGGTTGTCGACCGGTCACCGGACGGGGCGAGACTATTCGTCGACAGTGTCTTCGGTATTCCCAACGAGTTCAGGCTCGTCATCCAGAAGACCAGCGAAAGTTTTACGACGAACGTCGTCTGGCGCAGTCCGCAGGAACTCGGCGTTGCCTTCGTCGAGACGCATGGCGTGATGGCGCTCACGCCGGGCAACGCTGATCGGGAGCCGATCGATCTCGCTCAATATCGCGGTCCCGAGGGCTTCGCGCCGGAACCGCAGGGCGGTTCCCTGATCTCCGGCGCGACTTGCGACATCTAGGCGTGGCTCAGATCAGGCCTTGCTGGCCTTCTCGCGCTCGATGCCTTCGAGGATGAGGCGGTGTGCCTCTTCCTTGTCGCCCCAGCGGACGACCTTCACCCACTTGCCGGGCTCCAGATCCTTGTAGTGCTCGAAGAAGTGCTGGATCTGGTGGATCGTGATGTCGGGCAGGTCGGTGTAGTTCTGGATGCGCTCGTAGCGCGCCGTGAGGTGGCGCGAGGGCACGGCGATGATCTTCTCGTCCTCGCCGGCATTGTCCTCCATCACCAGCACGCCGACCGGACGCACGCTCATGATGGCGCCCGGAGCTATCGCGCGCGTGTTGGCGACGAGCACGTCGCACGGATCGCCATCGCCCGAGAGCGTGTGTGGGATGAAGCCGTAATTCCCCGGATAGACCATCGAGGTATAGAGGAAGCGATCGACGACGAGAGCGCCGGACTTCTTGTCCATCTCGTATTTGATCGGCTCACCGCCGATCGGCACCTCGATGATGACGTTGACGTCGTGAGGCGGGTTCTTGCCGATCGAGATGTTGTCGATGATCATCAGAGCGGTTCCTGCGGACCTTAGATCATGATGCGTATTGATGGACGCCATCAAACGCAGGGAACATGATCGATTCAAAGAGTTAGAGCAGGCTGCGAAAAACCGTCGCCACCTTTTCGCAGCCTGCTCTAGGAGAGATACTCTGCTCTCCTGCCGCAGGCTTCTAAACCGCTCCGCGCGCCAAGGAAATCGGCCGTTCGGCCATAGCCGAGGCCGACGACCGAGGTTTCAGCCGAAAATGTAAGCGACTTTCGGCAAGCACGAGCCCGAGACCCGCTCTATCGCCTCCGGCCCCGCCCGGCCGCCGAGGGTTTCGTAGAAGGCACGGGCGCGATGATTGTCCGCGAGCGCCCAGACGCCGACGCGGGCGAGCCCGTGGTCGGCGAGATCGTTGCGCACCGCGCGAAACAGGCGCGAGCCGAGCCCCAGCCCCTGATATTCCGGCGCGACGTAGAGTTCGTCGACTTCTCCCTCGACGGTCAGCGAACGGTCACGCGCCCGTCCATAGGACGCGTAGGCGACGACCGTATCGCCGAATTCCATCACGGCGAGGCCGCGCCCTCGGCCGATCATGCCGCGCCAGACGCTCGGACCGCGCTTGCTGATGAATTTCTGCAGCGCCACGCCGGGGATGACGCCCTGATAGGCCTCCCGCCACGCGGCCTCAAACACCGCCGACAGCATCCCGATATCGTCCGGCTTGGCCCGGCGGATGCTGATCGTCTTCGTGCTCATGGATGCGCGGGCCTCCGAAGCAGGTTGGCGTATGATGTGGGCAAATGGAGCGCCGGGGCAATGGCGAAACCAAGGCGGCAGCCCCTCGCGTTGTCGGCCGCCGGGCCTCCTGATAGATCGGCGTCTCGGCACGCCCTGCCGAGACGCCCCGCGACCCATTCACTCGTGTTCAACCGCTACCTCTCCTTCGAGGCGCGCTCCGCGCGGCGCACGGCGCGCATCGCGCGGTTCGAGCAGCCCATTGCGGGGCCGCTCGCGCGCGCCGGAGCCTGGGCGAACATGCTGCTGCTCGACCACGGCGTCCTGCGGCTCGCCTATCTCAACCGGCACCGGGTCGGCAGTGGCCTGGTCTGGCGTTCGGCTCAGCCGACCCCGCATCAGCTCGCCTGGTTCAAGCGGCAGGGCGTGAAAAGCGTGATCTCCCTGCGTGGCGGGCGCGAGCATGGCTCCTGGCCGCTGCAGCGCGAGGCCTGCGAGCGGCAGGGCCTGACGCTCGTCGATCTCGTCCTGCGCTCGCGAGAGCCGCCCGCCAAGGAAACGATCCGCGAGGCCCAGGCACTCTTCGCCGAGATCGAGTATCCGGCCGTGATGCACTGCAAGTCTGGTGCAGATCGCGCCGGGCTCGGTGCCGCGCTTTTCCTGATCCTGCATGAGGGCGTGCCCGTGCGAGAGGCGACGCGGCAGCTTTCGGCCCGCTACGGACATTTCCGCTTCGCCAAAACCGGCATCCTCGATGCCTTCTTCGCCCACTACCTGCGTGACGGAGAAGCGCGCGGCCAGAGCTTTCTCGACTGGGTCGAGACGAGCTACGACCCCGAGGCACTCAGGCGCGAGTTCCGGCCGGGATTCTGGTCGGATCTCGTGGTCGACCGCATCATCAAGCGAGAGTAGTCGTCACCGTGTCGGTCCTGCAGACAGGGCGCCAGGCGCTGCGTGGCGTGCTGGCCCGGCTCCCGTGGCGCCCGGCAGCCCGCGATGTTTCGCATCGCGGCGGCCCGCGGATCGCCGTGATCGGCAACTGCCAGGCGCGAGGCGTCGCCCGCTCGCTCGAAGTGCTGCTGCCGGAGGCCGCCGTCACGCTGGTGCCGACCGGCCAGCTCGCCCGGCGCGCACGCACGATGCGCGCCTTCGCCGAGGGCTTGTCCGGCTACGATCACGTCTTCTCGCAACCCATCGCGGCGGGACATTTCCCTGATGGTGGCTCGGCGGAGTTGTTGGGGCTGCTGCCGCGGGCGCGGCTGTTTCCCCCGATCGTCTTCGCCGCCTTCCATCCCGACATGGTCTATGTCGGGGATCTGTCGGCCGGCGGGGGGAGCGGCCTGGTGCCATCGCCGCTCCACACCTACCACTCGGCGATCACGCTGTTCGGGTACCTGCGCGGCCTATCGGAGGAGCGCATCCTGCGTCTGTTCCGGGACGACGTGCTCGCCCGGCTCGGCTTCCTCGACGGATGGGATCTAGCGGCCGAAGACTTGGTTGGGACGAGCCGGGCGATCGGCTTCGATCTCGGCCCCGAATTGATGCGCTGGTCGCGCCGGGGGGCGTTCATGCACGGCATCAACCATCCCAAGCTGTTCGTGATGGCCGACATCGCGCAGCGGCTGGCGACAGAGGCCGGGCTCGCACCTGCGCCGCTTACGGTCGAGGCCTACCTTTCCGACGACCTGCTCGGCGAGGTGATCTGGCCGGTCTATCCGGCGGTGGCAGAGGCTTACGGCGTGAAAGGGTCCTACGTCTTCAAGGGTCGGGCGGCGCCGAAATCGGCCCCATCGGTCCTCGACCTCGCGGGGCTCGTCCGCGAGAGCCTCGCGCTCTATCAGACAATGCCGGGGGCGCGGCTGACCTGCTATCGCACCGAGCACTGGTCTCGCAGCTCCGAGGCCTGTGCCCTGTTCGATGCGGTCTGACCGGAGTTCCGTCAGGCCTCCGGATCGCTACCCTTATCGGCGCCGCGCTCGGCTAGACGGGCCAGCGTCGTGAGTTCGCGGAACCAGGCGCGAACGGGCTTGGCAGGCGTGCCGCCCCAGCGCGAGCCCGGCGGCACGTCGCGGTTCACGTTCGAGGAGCCGGCGATCTGTGAGCCCATGCCGATGCGCAGGTGGCCGACCACGCCGACCTGACCTCCGAGCACGACGTAATCCTCGAGCGTGGTCGATCCGGAGATGCCGACGCCCGACACGATCACGCAGTGGCGTCCGATGACGACGTTGTGGGCGATCTGTACGAGGTTATCGATCTTGGTCCCCTCCCCGATCACAGTGTCGCGGCTGGCGCCGCGGTCGATCGTGGTGTTGGCGCCGATCTCGACATCGTCCTGGACGATGACCCGGCCGATCTGCGGGACCTTGAGATGGCCGCCCGGCCCCATAGCGAAGCCGAAGCCGTCCTGCCCGATCCGTGCGCCAGGATGGACGATGACACGATTGCCCACGAGCGCATTCGTCAGGGTCGCGCCAGCCCCGATGGAAGAGTCGCGGCCGATGCAGACGCCGGGGCCGACGACCGCGCCGGGGCCGATGACGCTGCCGGAGCCGATCTCCGCGCCGGGACCGATCACGGCGCCGGGATCGACGCGCACGCCATCCTCCAAGCGAGCCTCGGGATGGACATGGGCGCCGGGCGAGACACCTGCGGCGGCGAAGAGGGAGCCCGGCCGCAGGGCATCGGGATACAGCCGGCCGAGCAGAACCGCGTAGGCCCGGTAGGGATCGCGGGTCACGAGCGCGATCGTCCGTTCGGGCACCCGGGCAGCGAAGCGCTTGGAGACGAGGCAGACACGCGCCCGCGTGGACTCCAGGGCGTCGCCGTAACGCGCATTGTCCATATAGGCGAGGTCGTCCGGCCCCGCGCTCTCCAACGAAGCGACACCGGTGACGACCGCGTCCGGGTCGGCCCCCTCGGGGAGTGCCACACCGGCTGCCTCGGCGATGCTGGCGAGGCTCAAGCTGCCGCTGGGCTTGAAGAAAATGCAGTCGGACATCGGGTGATCACGAGGGGCTGTTGGGTCCGGAAGGTCCAAGACCACGGATCGCCCCCGATGCCAACACGGCGCGTACGACAAAGCCCGGAAGCGGCGAACGCTTCCGGGCTTCTGGAGAGGACCGCCCGAGACCGGGCGAAGTATCGTTTCGATCAGAAGCGCGAGCCGCCCGAGAAGCGGAAGGCCTGCAGCTGGTCCTTGCCGACGCGGTAGAAGGAGCCGTCCGCGTTGTAGACCTTCTGGCCTTCGTCTCTGCTGAGGGCGTAGGCGTAGTCGAAGCGGATCGGTCCGAGCGGCGAGTTCCAGAGGATCGACGCACCGATCGACGAGCGGATGATCGGCTTGTCGCGGACGTTCAAGCACTCCGGCTCGACCTTGATCGCGTTGTTGCCGAAGTTGTTGTAGCCGCAGAAGCCACCGGGAGCGATGCCGTTGATGGCGCCGTCGCCGTTCACGTCGAACTGCGTCTTGCCGTTGTAGCCGAACAGCGTACCGGCATCGGCGAACACGGCACCCTTCAGGCCAAGATCCTTCGGGATACCCCAGATCGGGAACTGAACTTCGACCGTACCGCCGACATAGGTGGTGCCGCCGACGGCGTTCGACTGCGTGTCCGGGCTACCGATGTCACGCGGGCCGAGGCCGTTCGGGGCGAAACCGCGGACGAGCGATGGGCCGAGGAAGAACTGGTCGGTGATCCGCAGCTTCTCGTCGGTCAGAGCGGTGATGTTACCGCCCTGGATGCGGATGAAGCCGACGACGTCCTCGTAGAGCTCCTTGTAGTAGCGAGCATCACCGGTCACGCGGAAGAACTTCGAGTCACCGCCGAGGCCGGCGATATCGGGCTTGATCTCGCCGTAGAAGCCGTTGGTCGGCCGGGCGACGTTATCGAGCGTCGAGTAGGCGAGCGTCGCGCCGACAAGCGAGGTCAGCGTGCTGCCCTGCGATGCCTTGAGGGCGATCGAGGCCTCGCCGTCGTAGGCACAGGTCGGGTACGCAGCCAGACCACTGACGTTGCGGCCGCTGACGGGATCGATCGTACCGGGCGGGTTGAGCGCGGTGTAGCCCGGGATCGGGTTCGAGCAGTCGTTATAGGGCTGCTTGAGCGTGTTCGGGACCTTCAGCTCGGTGTTGTACAGCGAGTAGCGGAAAGTAACGCCGAGTTCCTGCGTGATCGGAAGGCCGATGCGGAGCTGGCCACCATAGACCGTGGTCTCGTAGCGCGAGTACCGGGTCAGGTCGGAGTACTTGTAGAAGGCGTCGAAACCGGCCGCGAGGCGGTAGCCGAGGAAGTACGGCTCGGTGAACGAGAAGTCGACGCCCTTGGCGTACTGGCCGCCGGTGCCGGCAATGCGGACATACTGGCCGCGGCCGAGGAAGTTCGACTCTGAGACCGAGACCTCACCGATGATGCCGTCCTGGGTCGAGTAGCCACCCGACACCGAGAACGAACCGGTGGGTTGATCCTCAACGTCGATGTTCACGACGACGCGGTCGGGCGCCGAGCCCGGCTCGTTGGAGAAGCGCACCTTCTTGAAGAAGCCGAGGCCATTCAGGCGGCGCTCGGCGCGATCGACCAGCACGCGGTTGTAGGCGTCGCCCTCGCCGAGATCGAGCTCGCGGCGGATGACGTAGTCGCGGGTACGGGTGTTGCCGCGGATGTTGATGCGCTCGATGTAGACGCGCGGGCCATCCTCGACCACGAAGCCGAGAGCAACCTGGTGCGTGTTGCGGTCGCGCTGACCGGTCGGGCGAACTTGGGCGAAGGGAAGCCCCTGGCGGTTGACCTCGGTGGTGATGCCGGTGAGCGTCTTCTCGACGTCTTCGGCATTGTAGACGTCACCCACTTGGGCGCGGACCTCGCCCTCGAGTGAGCCCTGATCGACGCCCGGCACGCGGGTATCAACGGAGACCGCACCGACGGTGTACTGCTCGCCCTCGTCAACGGTGACGGTGATGACCCAGCCGGCATCGCCGTCGGGACCACCATCCACGTAGCGGGCATCGGCGTTAACGACGCGGAAGTCGGCGTAGCCGTTGCGCAGGTAGTAGCGGCGAACGATCTCGAGATCGGAGGCGATGCGATCGGGATCGTAGACGTCCGAGGTCTTGATGAACGACAGGAAGTTCATCTCGGTGGTGGTCATCAGACCCTTGAGGGTCCGTTCCGAGTAGACGTTGTTGCCGACGAACAGGATCTCGCGGACGCCGGTCTTGTCGCCCTCGTCGATCTGGAAGACGACGTCGGTACGGCCGTTCTCGAGGTTGACCAGACGATAGCTGACCTTGGCGCCACCGCGGCCGGACCGGCGATAGGTCTCGCGGATGCGCTCGACGTCGGCCTTCACGACGGCGTCGCTCAGCGCGCCGCGATCCTTCGACTCGACGATGCCCTGCAGGGTCGCCTTCTCGAGCTTCTTGTTGCCCTCGAAGAAGACGCGGCCGATCACGTTGTTCTCACGCACGGTCACGACCGTGGTCCCGCCGCGGTTCGTCACCTTCACGTCAGAGAAAAGGCCAGTGGAGAGCAGGTTGCGGCGCGCCTCCTCGGGCGATCCGGACGCAGTCCCAGTCACGTAGGAGCGGATCGTGCCCGACTCCACTCTGCGGTTACCCTCAACGACGATCTGCTGCGCATAAGCAGCGCTGCCCACAACGACGCCGACGGCGGCAGTGGCGATCAGGACGATGGTCCGTTCCGCCGACTTGCGCCGGCGTTTCCCCGTCATCGACATCATGTATTCGCCCGTCTCTTTATTATCAGCACGGGTTCGCACCCGTAAGACGTCCGCCTTTGCGGCATGACGCCTTCTGGTCCCAGCCACGCTTCTATCGGGATTCCGAAGCGAAGCAACGGCTACGAGGGACGACCCGTCGGGATTCTGCTGGGTCGTGGCCTTCGGGCAACTTAACGATGAGGGGCTGTTTCGAACGATCGCACAACAGGGTGAACGAGTCGTAAACCACGAAAAAATCTCATGTTTCAGGAATGACCCGGAATTGTCTTCAGGGTTCGTGAACCATCGATTTTCGGACTTTTTCGTGGCAGGCAACCCGGCCGGCTGGCGCGGGTCGCGAAAGCGGATCTCCGCTATGGGCCGAGGTCACGAAACCCGGTGCCGCTCGCCAACAGCCAGCGTTCCGAGCGGCGCCTCGCCACCCTCGGAACGACGGCGAGGGCTGACGGAAACCTCAGGTTCCGCGGGCGGTCCAGGAGGCCACGACGTTGAAGATGTCGTTCTTCGTGGCGAAGATCATCAGCAGGGCGACGAGGCCGAGGCCGATGCGGAAGCCGATCTCCTGCACCCGCTCACTCAAGGGGCGGCCGCGGATCGCCTCGCAGGCGAAGAACAGCAGGTGGCCACCGTCGAGCAGCGGGATCGGGAAGAGATTCAGCAGACCGATCGACACCGAGAGGAAGGCGATCCAGTTGATGATGCCGCTGACACCGCCGACCCTGGCCACCTCGCCGGAGACCCGCGCGATCCCGATTGGCCCGGAGAGCTGATCCACCGATTCCCGGCCGACGATCAGCTTGCCCAGGAAGTCGAAGGTGCGCTCGACGATGAAGTAGGTCTCCTGTGAGCCGAGCACGAGCGAGTCGATCGGGCCGTACTGGACGAGCTTGCCCTCATCGCCCTTCAGCCCCTGGACGCCGAGGCGGCCCAGGCGATGCTTCCCGAAGGGCGTCGTCTCCTCGAACGTCTGGGGCGTTGCCGTCAGACGCGTCTCTGCACCGGCGCGCTGCACCGTGAAGACCAGGCTCGAATCGGCGCTTCCCGAGACGATGCGCTGCATGCCGCTGAAGGTATTGACCGCCTTGCCGTCGATCGACTTGATGACGTCGCCGGCCTCGAAGCCGGCGCGCGCGGCGGCGCTGTCCGGCATCACCGCGACGACCCGCGGCGGAATCTCGTAGCGCCCGCTCATCCAGATCGCGCCGCTGAACACCGAAATCGCGAGGATGAAGTTGGCGATCGGGCCGGCCGCAACGATGGCGGCTCGCTTGGCGACGGGCTGGGCAGGCAGGCTGACCGCGCGCTCGCGCGGGTCCATCCGGGCGATGGCCTCTGCATCCGGCACGCTGGCACCGTTCACGTCGCCGACGAATTTCACGTAGCCGCCGAGCGGGACGGCGCAGAGTTTCCAGCGCGTTCCGTTGCGGTCGTTGAAGCCAATGACCTCGGGCCCGAAGCCGATCGAGAAGGCGTGCACGCCGACGCCGCACCAGCGTCCGACGAGGAAGTGGCCCATCTCGTGGATGAACACCACCACGGTGAGCACCAGGACGAAGGTGAGCAGCGTACCGAAGAACCCGGTCGCCGTGCCGGTCATGGCCGTCAGAAAGTCCATCGTCTCATCCCTTCGCCACCACCGTCGTGATCCGGTCGGAGCTCGGATGCAAGCGTAGCAGCAACCGCGCATCGTCGCACGGTTAAGGCCCGGGGCGCGAGCCAGCCTAGCGAACGCTGCCCGCTTTCCCCGTTGTCCCCGGCTTGGCTCAGCCGGCCGCGCGGGTCTCGGGCAAGGTCTGCTCCGACCAAGTCCGCACCTCCGCATCGATGGCCAGGGCCTCGTCGATATCGGCCGGCGCCGCCCGGTAAATGGGGGCGAAGTGCTCGCAAGCCCGCTCCACCACCTCGGCAATGCCGTAGAAGGAGATCGCGCCGCGGATGAAGGCTGCCACGGCGATCTCGTTGGCCGCGTTCATGACCGTCGGCGCCGCACCGCCGTCGGCCAGGGCCGAGCGGGAGATCCGAAGGCAGGGAAAGCGCGTTTCGTCCGCCGGCTCGAAGGTCAGGCTGCCCGTGGCTGCGAGGTCGAGCCCCCTGCCCCGATCGATCGTCAGGCGATCGCCGAGTCCGAGGCAGTGCGCGATCGGCACGCGCATGTCCGGCATGGCGAGCCCAGCCGTCACCGCACCATCGCGCCAAGTGATCAGCCCGTGCACGATCGATTGCGGGTGCACGATGACGTCGAGGCGGTCGTGCCCGATGGCGAAGAGGTGATGCGCCTCGATCAGTTCGAGGCCCTTGTTCATCAGCGAGGCCGAGTCGATGTTGATCTTCATCCCCATCGACCAGGTCGGATGCTTTGCCGCCTCTGCCGCGCTCGCTGCCGCGATGCGCTCACGGGTCCAGGTGCGGAACGGTCCGCCGGAAGCCGTGATCGTCATCTTCGCCACGTCGGCGATCGGACCGCCGCCGAGCGCCTGCGCCAGGGCGTTGTGCTCGGAATCGACGGGAAGCAGCAGCGCGTTGTAGCGTTTGGCATCGCGCATGAAGGCATCGCCCGCGCAGACCAGGCTCTCCTTGTTAGCGAGCGCGATCGTGCGACCGAGCCTCAGCGCCGCATGCGTCGGCTTCAGGCCGGCCGCGCCGCTCACCGCAGCAACGACGATGTCGGCATCGCGCGCGACCGCCTCGAGCACTGCGCTTTCTCCAGCGCCGCTGGGGATACCCGAGCCCGACAACGCCTCCGCTAGCGCCGGTGCAGCGGTCTCGTCGGCGACGGCCGCGAAGGAGGCGTTCATCTCGCGTGCGAGCTTGCCGAGCGCCACCGCATCGCGGCCGCCGACGACGGAGCCGACCCGGAAGCGATCCTTGTGCTGCGCCAGCAGATCGACGGTGGAGGCGCCGATCGAGCCGGTAGCGCCGAGGATGGAAACGGTGAGCAAGGTATGTCCTCTCAGGCCGGCAAGGCGGTGCGGGCCAGGATAGCGTGAACGACGAGATATAGCCCGACCAGCACCGAGACGGCGAAAAAGCCGTCGAGCCGGTCCATCACGCCGCCATGGCCAGGGATCGACCGGCCCGAATCCTTCACGCCGTAGCGGCGCTTGAGCGAGGATTCGTAGAGGTCGCCGGCCTGGCTGATGACGGATGCCGCCGCACTCGCAAGAACGACGGCCAGGAGCGGCATCGCGGCGAATGCGCTCCAGCCAGAGTTCCGCGCGACGAGAACGACGGCGAGTCCGGCGAGGGTGCCCGCGACAAGGCCGCCGAGTGCCCCGGACCAGGTCTTCTTCGGACTGACGCGCGGCATCAGCTTTGGGCCGCCGATGGTTCGGCCGGTGAAGTAAGCGACGATGTCCGTGGACCAGACCACGGCGAACATCCAGGCCGGCCCCACCATGCCGATGCCGGGATCCTCGCGCAGCAGCGTCGGCACGAGGGCGATGATCGCCCCCCCGACATAGCCGGTGATGGCGTTGAGCCGCGCGGGCCATCCGCCCTGGGCGATTCCCAGCAGCGCGGCAGCGCCCAGCCCGCAGATTCCGAAAACCGCCCAGTCCGGCGCGCCGAGCACGATGGCAGCGCAGGTCGCGGCGATCGCCAGCGCGTTCACGAAAGTCAGGATTAGCAGCGGCGAGGTCCGGCTGATCGTGAACCATTCGTTGGCGCCGACGGCGCCCGCGACGATCCAGATCAGCGCGAACGGCCAGCCGCCGAGGACCAGCGCACCGAGCACGATGGCGCCCAGCACGACGGCCGATGCGAAGCGCGCGAAGAACTCGCGTGTCGCAAAACTCTGCGTCGGTCCGGAAGCACTCATCCGGCGCGTCTCCGCGCTAAGGCTTGGCCGATCGCCGAGGATCCGATCATGCGGGTCTCAAACCTGCATGATCTCCTTTTCCTTGGACGCCAGAACCCCATCGACCTCGGCGATGTACTGGTCGGTCGCCTTCTGGACGTCGCCAGCCTGGCGCTTCTCGTCGTCCTCGGAGATCAGGCTCTCCTTGAGGAGCTTCTTGAGGTGGTCGAGGCCGTCGCGGCGCACATGGCGCACGGCGACGCGGGATTCTTCCGCGTATTTGTGGGCGACCTTGACCATCTCCTTGCGGCGCTGCTCGTTCATCTCGGGGATGCGCAGGCGGATGGTCTGGCCTTCGGTCTGCGGGTTGAGCCCGAGATCGGATTCGCGGATGGCCTTCTCAACGGCCGTGATCATGGCGCGGTCCCAAACCGAGATCGAGAGCAGGCGCGGCTCGGGCACGCTCACCGTGGCGACCTGCGCCATCGGCATCATCGCGCCGTAGGCATCGACCTGGATCGGATCGAGCAGGCTCGGCGTGGCGCGGCCCGTGCGCAGCGAGCCGAGATCCTTGCTCAGCGAGGCCACGGCGCCCTGCATGCGGCGCTTGATGTCGGCGAGGTCGAAGTCGGGGATTTGGGCCATGGTCTGAAAATCGTCCCGTCGCGGCTCACGGCGCGTCTCGACGAGACCTCGAATGGGTCGTCGGCGGAGCGCGCCGGGAGGCAGGTTTTCGATGCGAGGCCCGGGCCGGCGACGGGCCGGGCTCGATTGCGGCTTCCATGGACGAAATTGGGCAGCCTCGCAAATGGGCAACCGCCCATTGCGCCCCGGAAACGCTTGAAAATCACCCCTCGGCCGGTCTCAGGGCACCACGTGCGTCGAGGGCGCGGCCCCCGTCAGGATCGCGGTGACCGAGGACGGTGCGTGCACCGAACCGACCACGATCGAGAGCCGGCTCTCGCGGGCGAGTGCGAAGGCTGCCGTGTCCATGACCTTGAGGTCGCGGGCGATGGCCTCGTCGTGGGTGATGCGATCGTAGCGCGTGGCGTCGGGATTGGTCTTCGGGTCGGCCGAATAGACGCCGTCGACCTGCGTCGCCTTCAGCACCGCGTCGCAGCGCAGTTCCGCTGCGCGCAGCACGGCGGCAGTGTCGGTGGTGAAAAACGGATTGCCAGTGCCGCCAGCCAGAACCACGACCTGGCCCTTGTCGAGATGGTGCAGAGCCGGCTGGCGGGCATAGGTTTCGCAGATCGTCGGCATCGACACGGCCGACATGGTGCGGGCCGGGACGCCGGCGGCGTTCAGCGCCGTCTCGATGGCGAGCGAGTTCATGACAGTGGCCATCATGCCGAGCGAGTCGCCGGTGGCCCGATCGATCCAGCCGGCCTGCGAGATGCGCGCGCCGCGGATCAGGTTGCCGCCGCCGACGACAACTGCAATCTCGATCCCCTCGGAGACCACCCGGCCGATATCCTCGGCCAGCGCGGCAAGTCCCTGAGGATGCAGCCAATACCCGTCGGGGGCCGCGAGGGCCTCCCCGGAGAGTTTCACGAGCACGCGGCGAAACGGCGTCGTCTCCGGCATCGAAGGCTCCCTACGGGCGGATAAGGCCGCCATCCGACTGCGATGATGTCGGGGGCTTCTAGCAAGGCGAGGGCCGAAACGTCGAGGGGCGGCATCGCTGCCGCCCCTCGGGAAATTCAAGCTGTCGATAAGAAGCGGTTAGCGCGACATCGCCGCGACTTCGGCCGCAAAGTCCGGCCCCTCTTCCTTCTCGATGCCCTCGCCGAGTGCATAGCGCACGAAGGCCTTGAGGGTGACGGGCGCGCCAGCCTTGCCCTCGGCCTCCTTGAGGACCTGAGAGACGGTCTTGGAGCCGTCATGGACGAAGGGCTGCTCGAGGAGGGTGACCTCCTTGTAGTAGCTCTTCAGGCCGCTCTCAACGATCTTCGCCATGACGTGGTCCGGCTTGCCGGCGTTCTTCTCGCGCAGGATGTTCGACTCGCGCTCCAGAACGGCCGGGTCGACGCCGGAGGCGTCGAGCGCCACCGGGTTCGTCGCAGCAACGTGCATGGCGATCTGGCGTCCGAGCGTCGAGAGGAACTCGACATTGCCCTCGGATTCGAGTGCCACGAGCACGCCGATCTTGCCGAGGCTGGCACCCGGGGTGATCGGGCCGTGCACGTAGCTGGCGATCACGCCCTTGGCGACCTCGAGCTTGGCGACGCGGCGCAGGGTCATGTTCTCGCCGATGGTGGCGATGAGGCCCTGCAGGGTGTCGTTCACGGTGTCCGAGGAACCCGGGAAGGTCTTGGCCTGCAGGCCTTCGAGGGTGCCGTCGGAGTCGAGCGCGAGCTTGGCTGCCTCGCGGGCGAAGGCCTGGAAGCTGTCGTTGCGGGCGACGAAGTCGGTCTCGGAATTCACCTCGACCATCGCGGCGTGACGGCCGGCGGACTCGACGGCGACGAGGCCCTCGGCGGCGACGCGGCCGGCCTTCTTGGCGGCCTTGGCGAGGCCCTTCTGGCGCAGCCAGTCGATACCGGCCTCGAGGTCGCCGGCGACTTCGGTCAGAGCGCGCTTGCAATCCATCATGCCGGCGCCGGTCTTCTCGCGAAGCTCTTTGACGAGGGCTGCGGTGATCTCGGCCATGGCTATTCTCTCTCAGCGAATGGGATGCGGACGGGTCTTGAAGTGCGGGTCTTCAAAAGGATTCAGCCCGACGCTTGAGTTAAGCGCCGGGCTTTGCAGTGGCGTGACGCGGTCTCGAACCGGGTGGAGCCACCCGGCACGGGCCTTAGGCGGCAGCGGCCTCGAGCAGGGCGCGCGACTGGGCGACCCAGCCATCGCGCTCGATGCGGCCGTTGAGCTTGAGGTCGGCGTCGAGCTTGGAGGCGTCTTCCGCCTGCATGGCGGCGAGCTGCCAGTAGTGCCAGACGCCGGCGTCGTTGAGCTTCTGCACGATCTGCGGGCCGACGCCGGTCAGCTTCATGAGATCGTCCGGAGCGCCGCGCGGCGCCGGGAGCAGCTCGAAATGCTCGGTAGAGTCGGCGAGCGCGGCAACGTCGGCCTGCGTGATCGCGTCGGACTCGATCGAGGCGGGTGCGTGGCTCTCCTCAACCGGCAGTTCCTCGGCGGTCGGCTCCACAGAGGCGCCGACATCGACGCCCGAGGCGCCCTGGCCGCGGCCGATACCCTCGATCGCCGCACGGGCGATCAGGTCGCAGTAGAGCGAGATCGCACGGCCGGCATCGTCGTTGGCCGGGACGATGTGGGTGATGCCGTCGGGGTTGCAATTCGTGTCGACGATGGCGGCCACCGGGATGCCGAGGCGGTTCGCCTCCTTGATCGCCAGCTGCTCCTTGTTGGTGTCGATCACGAAGATCAGGTCGGGCACGCCGCCCATGTCCTTGATGCCGCCGAGCGCCTTCTCGAGCTTGTCCTTCTCACGGGTCAGCATGAGGCGCTCCTTCTTGGTGAGGCCCTGGGCCCCGCCATCGAGCGTCTCATCGACCTTGCGCAGACGCGCGATCGAGCCGGAGATGGTCTTCCAGTTGGTCAGCATGCCGCCGAGCCAGCGGGAGTTGACGTAGTACTGGGCCGAACGCTTGGCGCTCTCGGCAATCGCCTCGGCAGCCTGGCGCTTGGTGCCGACGAACAGCACGCGGCCACCCTTGGCGACCGTGTCGCTCACGGCCTGCAACGCGGCGTGAAGCGCCGGCACGGTCTGGGCGAGGTCGATGATGTGGATGTTGTTGCGCGTGCCGAAGATGTACGGCTGCATCTTCGGGTTCCAGCGGTGCGACTGGTGACCGAAATGGGCGCCCGCTTCGAGGAGCTGACGCATAGTAAAATCGACGGCCATGATCCGTGTTCTCTCCGGTTATTTCCGCCGCGGAGGTTGCAGCCGGCTGAATGCCGGCCACCGGAAAGGCCTCATTCAGGCATGAGGCCGACTCCGCGTGTGGGATGGGCGGTGCCGTTAGCAGAATGGGGGATGGGGGGCAAGCACGTCGCTTCGTTGATCGAAGCGCTGGTGCCGAAATCCTTCGAGCGCGCGCATCTGCGTCACGGATGGCATCGCGAGCAAGAAACGGATCGCGCCGTCGGCGCGCAGGTGTTTCGTTACGCGAAACGGAGGAGCGCGATGTTGAACCGAGGCCAAGCATGGGGAGCGGCCTGTCTGTCCGCCCTTCTCTACGCCATTCCCGGCTCCGCCGAGCCAATGAAGCTGGAAAGCGGGTCATATGAGGTCGAGGTCAAACTGGAGCTTCCGCACCTCGAGGACATGACGCAAAAGAAGATCGCGCAGATTTGCCTGTCGGCTGATGCAGGATCGGACAATCATGGCATCGCCGTCCTCAGCGACAACAATCCCCTCTCAAAATGTCCATTTTCAAATATTTACGAAGGGACTGATCAGATCAGCTTCGACATTTTATGCGAAGGAAAAAATTCGGCCAAGGCGAAGGCTAATTACGTCTTCTCCGCCGACAGATTCCAAGGCCGCATCACCATGCAGATGGGCGGCAAGAACATGACCATGACCGAAGTCCAGTCCGGACGTCGCATCGGCGCCTGCGAAAAATCTAAAGCACCTGCGCTCTGAAGCAGCCGCGTCGATCCGGAATTTTATCCAAGAAACCGGAAGCTCGGCTCACAGACAGCAATTTCGGATCGCGCGGCAGACAAACGGAGCCCGGACGTGCCGGTTCCGGCGCCCCTCAGGCCACGCCGGCCTGCAGCAGGTCGTGGACGTGCAGGATGCCCACCGGGCGTCCGTCATCGGTCACGAACAGGGCCGTGATGCGCTTGCGGTTCATCAGGCCGAGCGCTGTGCTCGCCAGAAGCTCCGGCTCCACGACGATCGGGTCCGCGGTCATCACCTCGCGCACCGAGGTGTCGAGCAAGGCCGGGCCCATGTGCCTGCGCAGGTCGCCGTCGGTAACGATACCGACGAGCCGTCCATCCGTGTCCGTCACGCCGCAGCAGCCGTAGCGCCGCCCGGCGATCACGATAAGTGCCTCGGACATCACCGTAGAGTCCGACACCAGCGGAATGTCCGGACCGGCATGCATGAGCTGCTGAACGGTCTTCAGCCGCGCGGCGAGCTTGCCGCCCGGGTGCAGCACCTTGAAGCCGGCCGAGGTGAAGCCGCGCTGCTCGATCAGCGCCACGGCGAGCGCGTCGCCGAGCGCAAGCTGAATCAGGGTCGAGGAGGTCGGCGCGAGATCGTGCGGACAGGATTCACGCACACGCGGAAGCGCGAGCAGGATATCGGCCGCGCGGCCCAGCGTGCTCTCGGGCTTGCTCGTTACCGCGATCAGCGGGATCGAGAAGCGGCCTGAAAAGCCGACGAGGTCGCCGAGCTCGGCGGTCTCGCCGGACCAAGACAGGGCGATGATCACGTCATCCGGCGCGATCATGCCGAGGTCGCCGTGGCTCGCCTCCGTGGGATGCACGAAGAATGCATGCGTCCCGGTGGACGCGAGCGTCGCGGCAAGCTTGCGGCCGATATGCCCGCTCTTGCCGACGCCGCAGACGATGACGCGGCCCTTGGCTTGGAGAATGGTCCGAACAGCCTGCTCAAAGGCATCGCCGAGATCGGAATCGAGGGCCGCAGCGAGTTCTCGCATCGCCGCCATGCCGGATTGCAGGCTGCGCGTAACCGACGCGCGAATGTCGTCGGCAGCCTCGTCAGTCTTGACGAGGCTGAGATTGCGGAACGGAACCGTTTCGGTCGCGGTCTTCATGTGTCGAGATCGACTCCAGGCTGTGCCGTTACTGGAAAACGACTAAGCAAAAATGTCTTGGTATTTCAAATAATCCAGCGGACGCAGAGTCTTGCGCCCATCCGCCACGATGTTTTGCCGGTATGGTTTAATTGTGACGGTTCCTTTTTCGACGTGCGATCACACCATTTTCCCGCGGCCGGGAAGGCCTTATCTGAGAGCATTATGCGTCTCCTCATCATCGAAGACGACCGAGAGGCCGTCGCCTATCTCGTGAAGGCTTTTCGCGAGGCCGGGCACGTCGCAGACCAGGCGACGGACGGGCTCGACGGCTATGCCATGGCACGCGAGGGCGGTTACGACCTGTTGGTCGTCGACCGCATGCTGCCGAAGCTCGACGGACTGTCGCTGATCCGCTCCCTGCGCGAGCAGAACGTCGAGACGCCGGTACTGATCCTCTCCGCGCTCGGGCAGGTCGACGATCGGGTCAAGGGCCTGCGGGCCGGCGGTGACGACTACCTGCCGAAGC
This sequence comes from Methylobacterium sp. C25, assembly GCF_021352225.1. GTDB lineage: Bacteria > Pseudomonadota > Alphaproteobacteria > Rhizobiales > Beijerinckiaceae > Methylobacterium. The sequence continues at coordinate 82,808 of NZ_JAAUVI010000003.1, forward strand.
CCTACGCCTTCTCGGAGCTGCTCGCGCGCGCCGAAGTCCTGGCTCGCCGCCGCGCCAGCGCGTCCGGAACCTCCGAGGCCACCGCCTATCGAGTCGGTGATCTCGAGCTCGACCGGCTGTCGCACCGCGTGACACGGGCCGGCCGCGAGATCGTGTTGCAGCCGCGCGAATTCCGGCTGCTCGAATACCTCATGCGCCATACCGGACAGGTCGTGACCCGCACCATGCTGCTCGAGCATGTCTGGGACTACCATTTCGATCCGCAGACCAACGTCATCGACGTGCACGTCTCGCGGCTGCGCGCCAAGATCGACCGTGGCTTCGAGCACGCCCTGATCCAGACCGTACGCGGCACCGGTTACGTGGTACGCGCCGAGGAGCAACGCGCCCAGTGACGGCGGCTGCCCCTCCTCGGTCATCGCGAGAGGGCCTGCTGCCGCGCTTCGGCAAGCTCTTCCGCACCACCGCGTTCAAGCTCTCGCTCGCCTATCTCGTCATCTTCGCGCTCTGCGCGGTGACGGCGCTCGGCTATGTCGCATGGAATGCGCGAAGAGTTCTTGACGACCAGATCGTCCAGACGATCGAGGCCGAGATCAACGGCCTGCAGGAACAATACACCGCCGGCGGCCTGCGCACGCTGATCTCGGTGATCGAGCGGCGCTCCAAGGAGCCGGGGGCCTCGCTCTACCTCGTGACCACGCCGGCGGGCGAGCACGTCGTTGGCAATGTCGGGTCGATCCCCTCCGGCCTCCTCTCGAACACCGGACAGTTCGAGATCTCCTACGGCCGCGACGTCGATGCCAGGAACGTCCAGCACCGGGCGATCGTCCGTCTTTATACCCTCGCCGGAGGCTTTCGGCTCCTCGTCGGCCGCGACACCGCGGAGCGCGACCAGTTGCGTGCCGCCATCGGCAACACCTTCGGTACTTCGCTCGCCCTGGTGCTGCTGCTGGGTGTGATCGGCGGCTGGTTCGTGGCGAGCCGGGTGCTGAAGCGGGTGGATGACATGACCGAGACGACGCGCAGCATCATGGCGGGCAACCTCGATGGGCGCCTGCGCGTCGCCGGCACGGGCGACGAGCTCGACCGCTTGGCGCAGAATCTCAACCTCATGCTGGAACGCATCGGCGAGTTGATGCGCGGCATGAAGGAGGTCTCCGACAACATCGCTCACGACCTCAAGACGCCGCTGACCCGCCTGCGCAACCATGCGGACGAGGCCCTGCGGGGGAGTCGTTCGCCGGAAGAACTGCGCGAGGCGATCGGTGCCGTGATCGACGAGAGTGATGGACTCATCCGCGTCTTCGAGGCGCTGCTCACCATCGCCAGGTTGGAAGCTGGCAGCGCCCGCGAGTCCTTCTCCGCGTTCGACGCAGGCCAGGCGCTGCGAGAGGTCGGCGAGCTCTACGAGGCCCTGGCCGAGGAGAGCGGTCTGACCCTATCCGTCGAGGCGCAGCCAGGCCTGATGCTCGTGGGCAACCGCGAGCTCGTGGGGCAGGCGCTCGCGAACCTCGCCGACAACGCGATCAAGTATGGCGCAAGTGGCACCGGCGAACGCAGCATCACGATGAGGGCTGAGGCTGAGGCTGACGGCATCGCGCTGAGCGTCGCGGACCATGGCCCCGGCATCCCGGAGGGTGAGCAGGCCCGTGTTCTCGACCGCTTCGTGCGATTGGACGATGCGCGCTCGCGGCCCGGCTTCGGCCTCGGCCTGAGCCTCGTCAACGCGGTGGTGCGCCTGCACGGCGGCACCCTCTCCTTGCGAAACAATAATCCGGGTCTGGCGGTTAAGCTGTCATTGCCGCGAGCCTGAATTTCCGCCTCGCCGGTCAGGGCACGCGTCGAGCGACACCGATGACGGTGCCGTGATAGGAGATGGCATGTCCGCACGCGAACAGCTTCGACGATGCCCTTCCTACGTTGCGGCATCGAAGCGTGACGGCGGCCTCCTATGATCACCGACACTTCATCCTGCGCGCGCTGGCCCGCACGGTCATGGCGCAGCTCGAGATGCGACGGTCCGACAAGGCGCTCCGTCGTCGCCTGCCCGACCTGCCGGGTGGTGCTCGCCTCCGGCTACAGCCACGTTCTCGCCCAGGAAGGAGCGCACGGCTTCGAATTGCTGCACAAGCCCTACTCGGCCGAGCAGCTCTCGCGCATCCTGAGGCGCGTCAGCGCGCGGGGTCGCAGGGTGAACGCGGAGTAAGCTGCCATGGCCAGCGAGAATGGGCTGATCGCACGCCTCGTCGGCACGCCGCCTTTGTCCGATCCCGGAGAAGCCGAGAAGCTCGTCTCCGAGATCGCGGACGCGCTGCCGGCCAAGCTGCGCAAGGGGCCGGCCCATGACCTGCTCCTGACCATTGCCGACCACTCGACCTTCCTATGGGGGCTCGCCAGCCGCGATCCGGAGCGGCTCGGCCGGCTGTTCGCGGAGGCACCGGAGGCCGCAAACGCTCGGATTGTTGACGACCAGCGCGCAGCCGGGCGCTCGTCCACCGATCTAGTCGAGATCGGCGCCCGGCTTCGGACGAACCGAGCGGAACACGCGCTGCTCGTCGCCCTCGCCGATCTCGGCGGCGTCTGGCCCGTGAAGACCGTGACGGAAGCGTTGGCCGATTTCGCGGACGCCTCGGTCTCGGCCGCCGCGGATGCAATGCTGCTTCAGGCCGCAGCCGCAGGGCGCTTTTTTCCGAAAGACGAGATGAACCCGCAGGAAGGCTCCGGCCTCGTCGTGCTGGGCCTCGGTAAGCTCGGTGGACGTGAGCTGAACTATTCGAGCGACATCGACCTGATCGTCCTGTTCGACGGCGAGGCCGCGCCGCTCAAGGACAGCGTCGAGCCGACCCAGTTCTACTCGCGGCTGGCGCAAGGCATGGCGAAGCTCCTGCAGGAGCGCACCGCCGAGGGCTACGTCCACCGCGTCGACTATCGGCTCCGTCCCGATCCCGGCTCGACCCCAACGGCATTGAGCCTGACTTCCGCCTATCACTACTACGAGACCACCGGGCAGAACTGGGAACGCGCTGCTTTCATCAAGGCACGGCCGATCGCCGGCGATATCGCGGCCGGCGATCGCTTCCTCAGCGATCTCAAGCCCTTCGTCTGGCGAAAATACTTCGATTTCGCGGCCATCGCCGATGTCCACGCCATGAAGCGGCAGATCCATGCCGTGCGCGGGCACGAGGCCCTCGCGGTGGCAGGCCACGACATCAAGCTGGGGCGCGGCGGCATTCGCGAGATCGAGTTCTTTGTGCAGACCCAGCAGCTCGTCTTCGGCGGCCGACGTGCAGACCTGCGCGGACGCAGCACGATCCCGATGCTGTCGGCCCTGCACGAGGATGGCTGGATCTCGGCCGAGGCGCGCGACGAGCTCGGCAATGCCTACGGCTTCCTGCGGACCATCGAGCACCGCCTGCAGATGGTGCGCGACGAGCAGACCCAGCGCCTGCCGACCGACGATGCCGATATCGAGCGCTTTTCGCGATTTGCCGGCTACGAGACCCGGAAGCATTTCGAGGAGGCACTTCTCGGCCATGCCCGCCGGGTCCAGGCCCATTATGCCCTGCTCTTCGAGGCCGCGCCGGATCTCTCGTCCGAGATCGGCGATCTCGTCTTCTCGGGCTCGGAAGATGATCCCGCGACGCTAGAGACCCTGCGAAAACTCGGCTTTCGCGAGCCCGAGCGCGTCGCCGAGACGGTACGCGGCTGGCATTTCGGTCGGCGCTCCGCCGTGCGCAGCGCCCGCGCCCGCGAGGTGCTGACGGAGCTGGTCCCGGCCCTCATCCAGGCCCTCGCTGGGACGCACGACCCGGACAACGCCCTGGACAATCTCGACCGCGCCTTCGGCCGCATGCCGGCCGCCGTCGAGTTGCTAACGATCCTGCGCGAGCGCGAGCGGCTGCGTACGCTCTTCGCCGACCTCCTCGGCAGCGCGCCCCGCCTCGCCGACATCGTGGCCTTCAGCCCGCACGTGCTCGACGCCGTCATCGACCCGGCCTTCGTCGATCCGACGACCGATCCGGCCGAGATCGCCGCGCAATACCGGACCCTGCTCGGCAAGCCGGAGAGCCACGAGGTCTTCCTCGACCGTTCGCGCGACGCCGCCCGCCTGCTCCGCTTCGTCACGGGGGCGCAGCTTCTCTCCGGCATCCTGACGCCGGAGGGTGCAGGCCGTGCCTTCTCGGCCATCGCCGATGCTGCCGTGACAAGCTCCCTCGAGGAGGTCGCGCGCCATTTCGAGGCCGAGCACGGAACCGTCCCGGAAGGCCGAATGGCGGTGCTCGGCTTCGGCCGTCTCGGCTCGTGCCAGCTCACCGCAGATTCGGACCTCGACCTCGTCGTTCTCTACGACTTTGACGAGGAGAACCGCTCCAGCACCGGCAAGCGCCCGCTCGACGCGGCGATGTACTTCAACCGGCTCACGCAGCGTCTTGTCGCGGCGCTCACCGCGCCGACCCGGCGCGGCGGCCTTTACGAGGTCGACTTGCGGCTGCGCCCAGGCGGCGGCCAGGGCTCCGTGGCGACGCAGTTCGGGAGCTTTCGCGCCTATCAGAGAGAAGAAGCCGAACTCTGGGAGCACATGGCGCTCACCCGCGCCCGCGTCGTCGCCGGCGACATCAGCCTTGCCGAGGAAGCGACCGTCGTGATACGCGAGGCGCTGCGAAAAAGGCGCGATCCGAAATCCGTCGACCGCGATGTTCGCAGCATGCGCACCCTCGTCGCCAAGGAGAAGGGCGACAACGGCCCCTTCGATCTCAAGCTCGCGCCCGGCGGCCTGCTCGATCTCGATTTCCTGGCGCAGGCCCTGGTCCTCGGCCATGCCAGCGCAATCCCCGACCTGATCGGCAAAGACGCCGCCGCCGTGCTGCACCTCGCAGCAGAGCACGATGTGATCTCCGACGATGACAGCGAAACGCTTTGCGCCGCCTACCGGCTGCTGGACGACATTCACCACTGGCAGCGGCTAATGGTGGAGGGCGATCCCTCAAAGGCGACGCCGGTAGCGCAGGCGCGTCTCGCCCGCGCCGTGAACCTGCCGGACGTGCGGGCCTTGGAGACCCAATTGGATACCGAGCGGAAGTCCGTGCGGCGGCTGTTCGATTCCTTGCTGAAAGCCGGTCGCTGAGATCGGCGGTTTGCCGCGCCCCGCCCGCGAACGAGACGAGACCCCATGACCTTCCGCTCCGGCAACCCGGCCGTCGACCGCTATATCGCAGAGGACTACGAGAGCGTGCGCGGCATGTCCTCGCGCTTCGCCGCGACGATCTGCGCGCACGTGATCCACCGGCAGAGCAAACTCGGCATCCAGGGCCATTTCGCCGAGATCGGCACTTTCGAGGGCCGCTTCTTCATTGCGATGGCACTCGGCCTCTCCCCCGGCGAGCGGGCGCTCGGCATCGACACCTTCGACTGGCCGGACGAGGGGCTGATCGACCGCTTCCACGGGCATTGCGCCCGGCTCGGCTTGGATCGCCGGAGCATCATTGCCATCAAGGCCGCCGCCCGCGACCTCACGCACGACCAAGTGGCTGCGTCTCTCGGCGGCCCGGTCCGCTTCTGGCACATCGACGGAGACCACACACCTGCAAGCCTCACGGCCGATCTCGATCTCGCCGTGCAGAGCCTGCATCCCCGGGGCATCCTGTGCCTCGACGATATGCTGCACCCCGGCTACCCGCTGCTCATCGCCACCGTCAGGGACTGGCTCGCCCGCAACCCGGCGATGCGCGCGTTGGCGGTGATCGACCGCGAGGACATCGTCGCGGCCGCCAAGCTGATGATCTGCCGCGAGGATGCGGTCGACCTCTACGGTCAGGATCTCGTCGACGCCTTCCCCACTCATCACTGGCCGCTGGGATCGGACTGGGGCAGCTACTACGCCGTCGTGTTGACGCCGAATCCACGGTTGGCGGTGGTGGAGTGATCGCGCTTTCCAACCATCACGAGCAGCTCCGAGCAGTCAGATTGTATAGCCGCTCTTTCGGATGCGCCCTCGGATATTTACCTCTATAAGCCCGGCCAACGCCTGCTGATGGTGCCGTTTCGGTATCTCGCAGGCCGCACTTTCTAAGTCCGTAGGTTCACGATGCTCGGCTCCATCGCCAAGAAGATTTTCGGCTCGTCCAACGACCGTCGGGTCAAGGGCTTCCGTCCGCGGGTCGACCAGATCAACAAGCTGGAGCCGGAGATTTCCGCCCTCACGGACGACCAGCTTCGCGAACGTACGATGGCGTTGAAAGCTGAAGTCGCGGCCGGCAAGAGCCTGGACGACGTGCTGGTACCGACCTTCGCCCTGGTCCGCGAGGCGGCCAAGCGCGTGCTCGGCCAGCGTCACTTCGACGTACAGCTGATGGGTGGCATGGTGCTCCACGAGAGCGGCATCGCCGAGATGAAGACCGGCGAGGGCAAGACCCAGGTCGCCACGCTCGCCGTCGTGCTCAACGCGCTCTCGGGCAAGGGCGTCCACGTCGTCACCGTCAACGACTATCTCGCCTCGCGCGACGCCGAGTGGATGGGCCGCATCTACAAGTTCCTGGGGCTGACCGTCGGCACCATCGTTCATGGGCTCGACGACGATCAGCGCAAGGAAAACTACGCCTGCGACATCACCTACGGCACCAACAACGAGTTCGGCTTCGACTACCTGCGCGACAACATGAAGTACGAGCTCTCGCAGATGACGCAGCGGGGGCACAACTTCGCGATCGTCGACGAGGTCGACTCGATCCTGGTGGACGAGGCCCGCACGCCGCTGATCATCTCCGGCCCGGTCGACGACCGCTCGGAGCTGTACATGGCCGTCGACGCGATCATGCCGCATCTCGTGCCCGAGCATTACGACCTCGACGAGAAGCAGCGCACCGTCTCGCTGACCGAAGAGGGCAACGAGTTCATGGAGGAGGCCCTGCGCGAGGCTGGCATCCTCAAGGAGGGCGACCTCTACGACGCGCACAACGTCACCATCGTCGCGCACGTCACTCAGGCATTGCGCGCCCACACCCTGTTCACGCTGGACAAGGACTACATCGTCAAGAACGACGAGGTCGTGATCATCGACGAGTTCACCGGCCGCATGATGCAGGGCCGGCGCTATTCGGAAGGCCTGCACCAGGCGCTGGAAGCCAAGGAGAAGGTCACGATCCAGCCCGAGAACCAGACGCTCGCCTCGATCACCTTCCAGAACTACTTCCGCCTCTACAACAAGCTCGCCGGCATGACCGGCACGGCCGCGACCGAGGCCGACGAGTTCGCCGAAATCTACAAGCTCGACGTCGTCGAGATCCCGACCAACAAGCCGATCGAACGCGTCGACGAGGACGATCAGGTCTACCGGACCGTCCAGGAAAAATACGACGCGATCATCCAGGAGATCGACAGGGCTCACGAGCGCCACCAGCCGGTCCTGGTCGGAACCGGCTCGATCGAGAAGTCCGAGCTGATCGGCGAGCTCCTGACCAAGCACGGCTATACCCTGCTCGACTACTCGGACCCGAACGCTCTCACCGACGTCTACAAGGCGGCCCGCGAGAACCGGGTGACCAAGCGCTTCGCGGTGCTGAACGCCCGCTTCCACGAGCAGGAAGCCTACATCGTCGCCGAGGCCGGCGTGCCCGGCGCGATCACCATCGCCACCAACATGGCCGGCCGCGGCACCGACATTAAACTCGGCGGCAACCTCGATATGCGCATCGAGAAGGAGCTCGCGCATCTCGAGGCGGGACCTGAGCGCGATGCCGCCATCGAAGCTTTGCGGGCCGAGATTGCCGAGAACCGCGAGAAGGTTCTGAATTCGGGCGAGAAGGCCAACCCGGAAGCCGGCCTGAAGAAGGACCTGCCGGGCGGCCTCTACATCGTCGGCACCGAGCGCCACGAATCCCGCCGCATCGACAATCAGCTTCGCGGCCGCGGCGGTCGCCAGGGCGATCCCGGCCGCTCCAAGTTCTTCTTGTCGCTGCAGGACGACCTGATGCGGATCTTCGGGTCCGACCGTATGGACGGCATGCTGACCAAGCTCGGCCTGCAGCAGGGCGAAGCGATCATCCATCCCTGGATCAACAAGGCGATCGAGAAGGCGCAGCAGAAGGTCGAGGCGCGCAACTTCGACATGCGCAAGAACGTGCTGAAGTACGACAACGTCATGAACGACCAGCGCAAGGTCGTGTTCGAGCAGCGCCGCGACCTGATGGGCCAGGAGACGGTGCGCGAGACGGTCGACGAGATGCGCGAGGGTGTGATCGACGACCTCGTCGCCGTGCACGTTCCCGAAAACGCCTATGCCGAGCAGTGGGACATTCAGGGGCTCAAGGAGCGCACCCAGGATGTTCTGAACCTCGATCTGCCGGTCCAGGAATGGGCGGCAGAGGAAGGCATCGCCGACGAAGAGATGCGCGAGCGCCTGAAGAAGGCGGCCGAAGAGGCCTATGCCGCGCGCACCGAGAAGAACACGCCCGAGGTGATGACCTACGTCGAGAAGCAGGTCTTGCTGCAGACGCTCGACCATCTCTGGCGCGAGCATCTCGTCACCCTCGACCACCTCCGTCAGGTGATCGGCTGGCGCGGCATCGCCCAGCGCGACCCGCTCAACGAGTACAAGTCCGAGGCTTTCGACCTCTTCAACCAGCTGGTCACGGCGCTACGGGAACAGGTCACCGGGCAGCTTTCGCGCATCGAGATCATGTACCAGGAGCCGGAGGGCGCCGACGGGTCCTCGGCGAATTTCGAGCAGGCCGGTCTCGGCCAGCCTCAGCTTCCGCCAATGTTCGCGCAGCATCTGGACCCGGTCACCGGGGAGAACGAGTTCGGTCGTGGTTCGGGCAGCGAGGGCGGCGGCGGCCCCGCCTACGGCTACGCCGCGCGCGACCTCTCGGCGGATACCGCCGTGCTCGAGCGCAGTCCCGACGATAGCACCACCTGGGGCAAGGTCGGCCGCAACGAGCCCTGTCCCTGCGGCTCGGGCAAGAAGTACAAGCACTGCCACGGCGCCTTCGCCACGGAGGCCTGATCGACCGCGATGACTGCGTCGGGTTTCGTCTACGGGGTCGAGCCGGGCTTGAGCGCCGCGGAGTTCCGCCGCGTTCTCGTCGCCTCCGGTCTCGATGCGCGTCGCCCGGCCGACGATCTCGACCGGCTCGAGCGGATGCTGCGCGGCGCGAATCTGATTGTCACCGCACGCGCCTACACGCCCGAGCGCACGCTTGTGGGCGTGGCCCGCACGGTGACCGATTTTTCATACTGCGCTTATGTTTCGGATCTGGCCGTCGCCAAGCCGCAGCAGGGATTGGGTCTCGGCCGAGCTCTGCTGGACGCGGTTCGCAAGCAGGTCGGGCCGGAGGTCTCGGTGATCCTGCTCGCCGCCCCTGGTATCGAGACCTACTACGAAAAAATCGGCATGCGATCGGCCGCCAACGCGTTCGTCTCAGATCGCGAGCGCTAGGGTTCCACCTCGGGCAACGTCACCCCGGCTGCCCCGCGGGCACCAGGATCGGTGACGACATGCGCGTTTTGACCCGCCGGACCTGCTGCACGGCCACTGGCCTATAGAGCTGCTTGGTCGCGTCGATGACGTGCACGCCTGCGAAGGGCAGCGACAGGCTCGTGCCGAGCCATTCCCAGGTGCTCGCCGATTGCAGCATCAGCCGCGAGCGCACCGGCGGCATGTAAAGCGTCTCGTTCCAGCCCTCCGGCGAGAAGAGCGTATCGCGCATCAACCGGGCGAGCTGCGAGCGGCTATAGGGCTGGCCATGGCCGAAGGGAGTTGCATCGCGCCGCGCCCAGACGCCGGTCCGATTGGGCACGACCAGGATCATGCGACCGCCTGGCGTGAGCACCCGCCAGACTTCCGCAAGCAGCTCGCTGGGGCTCTCGACCCCTTCCAGCGCGTGAACGAGGACGACACGGTCCACGGCTGCCTCCGGCAGCGGCAGCATCGTCGGATCGGCAAGCGCGGTGACCGAGCGGCCGGTGGCGGGCCAATTCACCACCCCTTGCGTTGCCGGCATGAAAGCGAGAGTTCGCTCGGCAATGACGTGGACCGGCCCGAGATAAGGCGTGACGTAGCCGAGGCCCAGGATGCGCAGGCCCGAGACCGAGCCGAGACAGCCTTCGATCGCTCTCGCGACGAACCTGTGCGTGACGAGCCCGAGCGGGCTTGCATAGAAGGTCCGCAGGTCGTTGACGTCGAGACGCATCGGTACGGGTTCCGGCACGGCCGGTTTCCTCTGCCGGGCAGTTTCAAGCATGAATGGGGATTGCCGTAGGCTCGGGCAAGCGCAGCGCGCGTCTCACGCTCGGAACTGCGGTGGGCAACCACCCGTTCTCCCGCGCATTTCGCTTTCAGACTGGACGTGAGGCTTCATGAGCGCAGCCGGACCCTGGATCCGCACTTTCCTCTGCCGCAGCGACAATATCGGCGTGCTGATCCGCGATCCCGCGACCGGCGATTGCGCCGCAATCGACGTGCCGGAGGCCGCGCCCGTGCTCGCCGCGCTCGATGAGACCGGCTGGCGGCTGACCGACATCCTGGTGACGCATCGTCATGCCGATCACGTCGAAGGCATCCCTGAGGTCAAGGCGCGCACAGGCGCGAAGGTGACTGCGCCAGCCAAGGCCGGAGACGCCGTCCCGGACGTCGATCGGACGGTCGTCGAGGGCGATAGGGTGAGCGTGGGCCAATTGGAGGCTGAGGTCTGGGAAACGCCGGGCCATTGCGCCGACCACGTCAGCTTCGTCTTTCGAGACGCGGGTGTGGCCTTCGCCGGGGACACGTTGTTCACACTCGGCTGCGGCCGGGTGATGGAGGCCGAGCCCGCGACGCTCTGGCACTCCCTCGAACGCTTTCTCGCTCTGCCGGATGCGACCGAAGTCTACAGCGGCCACGACTATGTCCTCTCCAACGCGCGGTTCGCCCTGGCCGCCGATCCCGACAATGCAGCGCTCAAGGAGCGCATGGCGGAGGCCGAACGCCTCAAGGCTCAGGATCGCTTCCTGATCCCATCGACAATTGGCGCAGAGAAGGCCACCAACCCATTCCTGCGTGCCGGTGAGCCGACCCTCGCCCGTTCCGTCGATCTCGCGCCGGGCACGGATGCCGAAGCCGTCTTTACGGCGCTCAGAGCCTGGAAAAATCGGTTCTGAACAGCACAGCGAACCGCCCCGCCGTCACCGGAACGCGATGAGCGACGCATGATCTTTCCAGCGACCACGGCGTTCTTCGCCGGCCTGTTCGGCCTGCTCCATGTCGGCCTCACCGGCTGGGTCGTGGCAGGGCGCGTGCAGGATGGCGTGCTGCACGGCAGCGGCGGCGATCCGCTGTTGAAGCGCATTCGCTCACAGGGCAATTTCTCGGAGAACGTCCCCCTCGCACTTCTGCTCGTCGCATTCGCAGAAGCCAGGGGCACGGCGCACTGGATCGTCGAGGCCCTGCTCGTCGTGCTGCTCGCCGGGCGTCTTCTGCACCCCTACGGCATGTTCGCGGCTCCGGACTCGCCCCGGCAGTTCGCCTGCCGAGGCGGCGGCATTCTCTCGACCCTCCTTGTGATCCTGGTCTCGTCGATCCTGCTCTTGACCTGACCGCCTCAGACGGTCTTTCGCTTGCCAAGCGCCGAGCCTTTGCGGAGGGTCGGCGGAGAGCAGAGGGGGCGCATCGGCGCGAGTCCATGCCATCGGCGGTAAGTATCGAGGCGGCCGTCATGTCGCCGGACGATCCTGAACGGACGGAGGGTGCGGGCGCTCGTCCCGGACGCGCGACGCGTCTCAGCGGGCCGGCTGCGCGGGCGAGGCCGACGCCGGTCTCCACCGATGCGCGGCTCCTCGCCATCGCCTCGGATCATCTCGCACGGCTCGGGCCGAAGGGCGTCACGGTGGTCGCAGTAGCAGCCGAAGCCGGCATGACCCATGCGAACGTCTACCGGTATTTCCCCTCCAAGGACGCGCTGCTTGATGCCGTCGCCGGACGCTGGCTGCGCGACGTCGAGACCAACCTAGCCGGCATCGCCGACGCGCCCGACCCCGCCGAGGATAAGATCGAGCGCTTCCTCATCGCGCTCAGTCTGGCCCAACGTGAAGCACTCGCCGCAGAGCCGAACGTCTTCTCGGTCCATCTCGACGCCACGGTCGCGTCCCGCCCGATCGCCCGGCGGCATCGCGTCCGGCTGCGCACCCTGGTGGAACGGGTGGTCGAAGAAGGAATCGCCAGCGGCGCCTTCGTCGCGCGCGACCGGGAGCGAGCCATCGCCTGCATCTTCGATGCGAGCTATCGATTCACGCATCCGCTGGCGATCCAACAGGATGCCGACGTGCCGCGCGACCTGCTGGAAGCAAGGCTCGGAGCCGTGATTCAGGCGATCCAGCGCATGCTGCGCTCGGGCGCGTTCTGACCTGAACAAAGGTTCGGTGACAGATCACAGACTCTGTCACCAAGCCGATTCTGCTGCATCGCCGTTTCGGCGGCGCAAATAAGCCGCTCAGATCATTCTGCTTTCTGCAGAAATTGCTGTTTCCGAGACCTGCTTCCGGCCCGTTTCCGACGCGGCAGGACCCCTCGCCTTCGGGTTGAAGCAGCATGGCTTTTCCGCCAAACCAACGCCCGCAACACGACCGGCCTGTCAGACTCGCCGATCCGGCGGACATTCCTCTCCTCCGGCAGCCTGACAAGGCGTCATTGGGATCGGAGGTTTTCTCTCATGGCACGCAGCAAGATCGCGCTCATCGGCGCCGGACAGATCGGCGGAACCCTCGCGCATCTGGCGGGCCTGAAGGAACTCGGTGACGTCGTTCTTTTCGACATCGTCGACGGCGTGCCCCAGGGCAAGGCGCTCGACATCGCCGAGTCGGCCCCGGTCGACGGCTTCGATGCCAAGTATTCCGGTGCGAGTGACTACTCCGCCATCGCCGGCGCCGACGTGGTGATCGTCACCGCCGGCGTGCCGCGCAAGCCCGGGATGAGCCGTGACGACCTGATCGGCATCAACCTCAAGGTCATGGAAGCGGTCGGCACCGGCATCAAGGAGCACGCTCCGAACGCCTTCGTGATCTGCATCACCAACCCGCTCGATGCGATGGTCTGGGCCCTGCAGAAATTCTCGGGCCTGCCCACCAACAAGGTGGTCGGCATGGCCGGCGTGCTCGATTCCGCCCGCTTCCGCCACTTCCTCGCTGCGGAATTCGGCGTGTCGGTCGAAGACGTCACGGCTTTCGTGCTCGGTGGCCACGGCGACGACATGGTCCCGCTGACCCGCTACTCCACGGTCGCGGGCGTTCCGCTCACCGATCTGGTCAAGCTCGGCTGGACCACCCAGGAGAAGCTCGACGCCATGGTCGAGCGCACCCGCAAGGGCGGCGGCGAGATCGTCAACCTCCTGAAGACCGGCTCGGCTTTCTATGCGCCCGCCGCTTCCGCCATCGCCATGGCCGAGAGCTACCTGCGCGACAAGAAGCGCGTGCTGCCCTGCGCTGCCTATCTCAAGGGCGAGTACGGCGTGAATGGCATGTATGTCGGTGTGCCGGTCGTGATCGGCGAGAACGGCGTCGAGCGCGTGCTCGAAGTGACCTTCGACGAGGCCGAGAAGGCCATGTTCGAGAAGTCCGTCGGTGCAGTGAACACTCTGATCGCCGCCTGCAAGGACATCAACAAGTCGCTGGCCTGAGCACCGGATCGAGTGGCGCCGAGAACGGTACCACTCGGCCGCCCGCCCCATTGTCCGTCTGAGAGAATGCGATGAACATCCACGAATACCAGGCCAAGGCGGTCCTCAAAGAGTTCGGCCTTCCGGTCTCCCGGGGCGTTGCGATCTTCAAGCCCGAGGAAGCCGAGGCGGCCGCCAAGGAACTCGGCGGCCCGGCCTGGGTGGTGAAGTCGCAGATTCATGCCGGCGGTCGCGGCAAGGGCACCTTCAAGGGTGCGCCCGAAGGTGCCAAGGGCGGTGTCCGCGTCACCAAGTCGATCGACGAGGTGAAGCAATATGCCGGCGAGATGCTCGGCGAGACCCTGGTCACCATCCAGACCGGTCCGGCCGGCAAGCAGGTCAACCGCCTCTATATCGAGGAAGGCGCGGCCATCGCTGCAGAGTTCTACCTGTCGATGCTCGTCGACCGCGAGACCGGACAGGTCGCCTTCGTGGTGTCCACCGAAGGCGGCATGGATATCGAGACCGTCGCCCATGACACGCCTGAGAAGATCGTCACCTTCTCGGTCGATCCGGCCACCGGCATCATGCCCCATCACGGCCGCGCCGTCGCCAAGGCACTGGGCCTCAGCGGCCCGCAGGCCAAGGAAGCCGGCGAACTCACCACCAAGCTCTACGCGGCCTTCACGGCCAAGGACATGAGCATGCTGGAGATCAACCCGCTGGTGCTCACCGGCGATGGCCACCTCAAGTGCCTGGACGCCAAGATCTCCTTCGATTCCAACGCGCTCTACCGGCATCCCGACATCGTCGCGCTGCGCGACGAGACCGAGGAGGATGCCAAGGAGATCGAGGCCTCCAAGTACGACCTCGCCTACATCGCGCTCGACGGCACGATCGGCTGCATGGTCAACGGCGCCGGCCTCGCCATGGCGACGCTCGACATCATCAAGCTCTACGGCGAGGAGCCCGCAAACTTCCTCGACGTCGGCGGCGGCGCTTCAGAGGAGAAGGTCACCGCGGCCTTCAAGATCATCACCGCCGATCCGCAGGTGAAGGGCATCCTCGTCAACATCTTCGGCGGGATCATGAAGTGCGACGTCATCGCCCGCGGCGTGATCGCCGCGGTGAAGGCGGTCGGACTCGAAGTACCGCTCGTGGTGCGTCTCGAAGGCACCAACGTCGAGCAGGGCAAGGAGATCATCCGCACCTCGGGTCTCAACGTGATCCCTGCGGACGACCTCGACGACGCCGCTCAGAAAATCGTTGCCGCCGTGAAGAAGGGCTGAGCCGAAACCATGTCCATTCTGATCGACGCCAACACCAAGCTCATCTGTCAGGGCTTCACCGGCAAGAACGGCACGTTCCACTCGGAACAGGCCATCGCCTACGGGACGCAGATGGTCGGCGGCACCTCGCCAGGTAAGGGCGGCTCGAGCCATCTCGGCCTGCCGGTCTTCGACACGGTCGCCGAAGCCCGCGAGGCCACCGGCGCCGACGCCTCCGTCGTCTACGTGCCGCCGCCCGGCGCCGCCGACGCGATCTGCGAGGCCATCGCCGCCGAGATCCCGCTGATCGTCTGCATCACGGAAGGCATTCCAGTGCTCGACATGGTGCGCGTGAAGCGCGCCCTTGAAGGCTCGAAGTCACGCCTCATCGGCCCGAACTGCCCCGGCGTCGTCACGGCCGGCGAGTCCAAGATCGGCATCATGCCGGCCAACATCTTCAAGCCGGGCTCTGTCGGCATCGTCTCGCGCTCCGGCACACTGACCTATGAGGCCGTGTTCCAGACCACGACCGCTGGCCTCGGCCAGACCACGGCCGTCGGCATCGGCGGCGACCCGGTCAAGGGCACCGAGTTCATCGACATGCTGGAGCTGTTCCTTGCCGATCCGAAGACCGAGTCGATCGTGATGATCGGCGAGATCGGCGGCTCGGCCGAAGAGGACGCTGCGCAGTTCCTTGCCGACGAGGCGAAGAAGGGCCGCAAGAAGCCGATGGTCGGCTTCATCGCAGGCCGCACGGCGCCTCCGGGCCGCCGCATGGGCCATGCCGGCGCGATAATCTCGGGCGGCAAGGGCGGCGCCGAGGACAAGATCGCCGCGATGGAGCGGGCCGGCATCCGTGTCTCGCCCTCGCCGGCGCGTCTCGGTTCGACGCTCGTCGAGGTGTTGAAGGGCTGACCTCGACCTGCGCGCCTGGGTTGCAGCGCGCGCAGCCACCGAATGCCCATCTAGGAGACCGGGGTTGAGGGCATCCCCGGTCTGGGAGAAAGGCGGCCGCACCGGCGGTCGAGTTTGAGGATACCAAGCGATGGCACGCCAGGACGCGAACGACGCCTTCCTCGAAACCTCGTTCCTCTACGGCGGCAACGCCGCATATATCGAGGAACTCCAGGCCGCCTACGCCCGCGACCCCAACTCGGTCGATCCAGAGTGGCAGCGCTTCTTCAAGGAGCTCGGCGAGGAGAACGCCCTCGTCGAGAAGAGCGCGGCCGGCGCCTCCTGGGAGAAGCCGCACTGGCCGGTCCCGGCGAACGGCGAACTCGTCTCCGCGTTGGACGGTGACTGGAGCAGCCTCGAAAAGGTCGTCGGCGAGAAGATCCAGGCCAAGGCCGGCAAACCCGTCGATGGAACCGGCAAGGGTGCCGACATCGTCGCCAAGACTGGCGTCTCCGTCGAGCAGGCCACCAAGGATTCCGTGCGCGCGATCATGCTGATCCGCGCCTACCGCATGCGCGGCCATCTTCACGCCAAGATCGACCCGCTCGGCCTGACCAAGCGCGGCGACCACGAGGAGCTGCATCCTCAGCATTACGGCTTCAAGGAAGAGTCCGACTGGGACCGCCCGATCTTCCTCGACAACGTGCTCGGAATGGAATTCTCGACGATCCGGGAGATCGTCGAAATCCTGGAACGGACCTACTGCCAGACGCTCGGCGTCGAGTTCATGCACATCTCCGATCCGGAGGAGAAGGCGTGGCTCCAGGAGCGCATCGAGGGCAAGGACAAGGAGATCTCCTTCACTCCCGAGGGCCGCCGCGCGATCCTGAACAAGCTGATCGAGGCCGAAGGCTTCGAGAAGTTCCTGGATACCAAATACACCGGCACGAAGCGCTTCGGTCTCGACGGCGGCGAGTCGATGGTTCCGGCGCTGGAGCAGATCATCAAGCGCGGCGGCGCGCTCGGCGTCGAGGAGATCGTGCTCGGCATGGCCCATCGCGGCCGGCTGAACGTGCTCACCAATGTGATGGCCAAGCCCTTCCGGGCTGTGTTCAACGAGTTCAAGGGCGGCTCGGCCAACCCCGCCGAGGTCGAGGGCTCGGGCGACGTGAAGTACCATCTCGGTGCTTCTTCCGATCGCGCCTTCGACGACAATCACGTCCACTTGTCGCTGACCGCCAATCCCTCGCACCTGGAGATCGTCGATCCGGTCGTGCTCGGGAAGGTCCGCGCCAAGCAGGACCAGCTCGCCAAGCCGAATGTCGAGCGCCGCAAGGTGCTGCCGCTGCTGATCCACGGCGATGCCGCCTTCGCCGGCCAGGGCGTGGTGGCGGAATGCCTCGGCCTGTCGGGCCTGAAGGGTCACCGCACCGGCGGCTCGGTCCACTTCATCATCAACAACCAGATCGGCTTCACCACCGATCCGCGCTTCTCGCGCTCCTCGCCCTATCCGTCCGACGTGGCGAAGATGGTCGAAGCGCCGATCTTCCACTGCAACGGCGACGATCCGGAAGCGGTCACCTTCGCCGCGAAGGTCGCGACCGAGTACCGCCAGAAGTTCGGCAAGCCGGTCGTCGTCGACATGCTGTGCTACCGCCGTTTCGGTCACAACGAGGGTGACGAGCCGGCCTTCACGCAGCCGAAGATGTACCAGCTGATCCGCAAGCACCCGACGGCGCTGGAGACCTACGGCAAGAAGTTGGTCGAGCAGGGCGACCTCACCCAGGAGCAGCTCGACGCGCGCAAGGCCGAGTTCCGCACGATGCTCGACAACGAGCTCGAGGTGGCCGGCAGCTACAAGGCCAATAAGGCCGACTGGCTCGACGGGCGCTGGTCAGGCTTCAAGGCCGTCCGCGAGGACGTCGACGATCCCCGCCGAGGTCAGACCGGCGTGTCGGAGGCGACCCTGCGCGAGATCGCGCAGAAGATCACCACGCCACCGCCCGGTTTCCATCTGCACCGCACGATCCAGCGCTTCTTCGACAACCGTGCCAAGGCGGTCGAGTCCGGCACCGGCATCGATTGGGCGACCGCCGAGGCACTCGCCTTCGGCTCGATCCTCATCGAGGGCAATCGCGTGCGGCTCTCGGGCCAGGACGTCGAGCGCGGCACCTTCTCGCAGCGCCATTGCGTCGTGATCGATCAGGAGAACGAGCAGCGCTACACGCCGCTCAACTCGGTCAAGGAAGGCCAGGCCCGCATCGAGGTCATCAACTCGATGCTGTCCGAGGAGGCCGTGCTCGGCTTCGAATACGGCTACTCGGCCGCCGAGCCGAACGCCCTGGTGCTGTGGGAGGCGCAGTTCGGCGACTTCGCCAACGGCGCGCAGGTGGTGATCGACCAGTTCATCTCGTCCGGCGAGCGCAAGTGGCTGCGCATGTCCGGCCTCGTGATGCTGCTGCCGCACGGCTACGAGGGCCAGGGGCCAGAGCACTCCTCCGCACGCCTGGAGCGCTACCTGCAGATGTGCGCCGAGGACAACATGCAGGTTGCAAACTGCACGACGCCCTCGAACTACTTCCACATCCTGCGCCGGCAGCTGAAGCGCGACTTCCGCAAGCCGCTGATCCTGATGACGCCGAAGTCGCTGCTGCGTCACAAGCGCGCCGTGTCGCGGCTCGCTGAGATCTCCGAGGATTCGACCTTCCACCGCGTGCTTTGGGACGATGCCGAGCACGACGATGGCGGCATCAAGCTCGCCAAGGACGACAAGATCCGGCGCGTCGTGCTCTGCTCGGGCAAGGTCTATTACGACCTGTACGAGGAACGTGAGAAGCGCGGCATCAACGACGTCTACATCATGCGCGTCGAGCAGCTCTATCCGTTCCCGCTGAAAGCGCTCGCCAACGAGATGAGCCGCTTCCGCAACGCGGAGGTCGTCTGGTGTCAGGAAGAGCCCAAGAACATGGGCGCGTGGGCCTTCGTCGACGACTATCTCGAATGGGTACTCGGCCAGGCCGGCTCCTCCGTGAAGCGCGCACGCTATGTCGGCCGTCCGGCCTCGGCCTCCACGGCGGTCGGCCTGATGTCGAAGCACGTCGCGCAGCTCCAGGCCTTCCTCAACGAGGCCCTGACGGTCTGACGATCCCTTCAGGGGCCGACCGCCCGCGGCCCCTTTGAAACGAAACGCTGGAAGACGAACGACATGGCCACCGACATCCTCGTCCCGACGCTCGGCGAATCCGTCTCCGAGGCCACGATCGGCCGCTGGTTCAAGAAGCCCGGCGACACCGTCGCCGCCGACGAGCCGCTGGTGGAACTCGAGACCGACAAGGTCACCCTCGAGGTCAACGCTCCGGCCGCCGGCGAGCTCGGCGAGATCCTGGTCAAGGACGGCGAGACGGTTGAGCCCGGCGCTCTGCTCGGCTCGATCGTCGAGTCGGGCGCGGCCGGCGCCAAGAAGCCGGCAGCCGCCAAGAGTGCCGAGAAGTCCGAGCAGAAGGCGGAAAGCCGTTCCGAGGAGCCCGCGAAGGCGGCCAGGGAGCCTGCCAAATCCGAGGCCGGCGGCCGTTCCGCCGACGAGAGCGGACCGGCGGTGGCCAGGCTCGCTCGCGAGACCGGGATCGACCCGTCCACACTGAACGGCAGCGGCAAGGATGGCCGTGTCACCAAGGGCGACATGTTGGCTGCGAAGGATGGCAGATCGGCTCCCTCCGCTCCGGCTCAGGAAGCACGCCCGCCCGCACCGCCGCGCGCTCCATCGGCGCCGGACGATGCAGCACGCGAAGAACGCGTGAAGATGACGAAGCTGCGCCAGACCATCGCGCGGCGTCTCAAGAGCGCGCAAGACACTGCTGCGATGCTGACCACGTTCAACGACGTGGACATGGGCGCCGTGATGGCGATGCGCTCGCAGTACAAGGATATTTTCGAGAAGAAGCACGGCACGAAGCTCGGCTTCATGGGCTTCTTCACAAAGGCGGTGATCGGCGCCCTCAAGGACGTGCCAGCCGTCAATGCCGAGATCGACGGCACCGACCTCGTGTACAAGAACTACTACCACATCGGCATCGCGGTCGGGACCGATAAGGGCCTCGTCGTGCCGGTGGTGCGCGATGCCGACGACCTATCGATCGCCGGGATCGAGAAGAAGATCGCCGGCTTCGGCAAGAAGGCCCGCGACGGCAAGCTCTCCATCGAGGAGATGCAGGGCGGCACCTTCACGATCACCAATGGCGGCATCTACGGCTCGCTGATGTCGACGCCGATCCTCAACGCCCCGCAATCGGGCATCTTGGGCATGCACCGCATCGAGGAGCGCCCCGTCGTGCGTGGCGGAAAAATCGAGGCGCGGCCGATGATGTATCTCGCCCTGTCCTACGATCACCGCATCGTCGATGGGAAGGAGGCCGTGACCTTCCTCGTTCGGGTCAAGGAAGCCCTGGAGGATCCGGCCCGTCTCGTTCTGGACCTTTGAGGCTAGCTAATTCTGCCTGAGCCATGCCCGCCTTCGGCCGCCTCGTCGGCATTGCCCTCCTCGTCGCGATCCTGATCAGCGGCGCGTTGGCAGTGCTGGTGGCCATGGCGAGCAAACAGGACGGACGTCCACTGGCCGCTCTCGACCCTCCCTCTGACAAGCCCACAAAGCATGTCGATTTGACCGAGGGCGACGAGAACCTGGCTCTGACTGCCTTGTCCGAGGCCGAACTGGGTGAGCGCGGCGTGACCCGACATAAGCTCGGCGACCTCGACGTGCCAAACGGAGCCATCGTCGCGGCCGATCCTGCGGTTCAGCCGGAGCGGCCGGCCTTCGCCCGCACGGTGACGCCGGGCCGCTACGCGCTGACGATCTACAAGGCGCAGGAGAGGGTCGCGATGGCCGAGCTACGCTTCGCGCCGGGCACGCCGACCCGCTGGCAGATTGCGATCGTCCCGGGCCAGGATGCGAGCACGCTGAAGGACCACGAGATCTTCGGCTATCCGGTCGATGCAGGCCTTGGCTGTTTCATGGACGTGAAGGGCCGCGACGCCTTCCTCAAGCAGGATGCCCAGGAACAGGCGCGCCTTGGCTCGAAATACGTGTCGAGTTACGAGGACGTCATCGCGGGACCGCTGGACGCGAACGGTGGCAATGAAGTCATGCTGCAGCCGTTGCCTGACGAGCCCGCCAACATCGCCATCTTCCAGAGTGGCTGGGGCGATGGGTTCTATGCCTCTTACTGGGGCTTGGACGATGCAGGAACGCCGCTGCTGCTCGTGACCGATTTCGGAGTGATCGAGAAGGGCGACGGCCGCGCCCACGCCCACGACACGCCCGCCAAGCCCTGAAAGACTTCCGGGCTCGCCCCGGACACGACACCAGACGGAACCGAGGAATACGGACTTCATGAGCAGCAGCTACGATCTCGTCGTGATCGGCACCGGCCCCGGTGGCTATGTCTGTGCGATCCGCGCCGCGCAACTCGGCCTGAAGACTGCCGTCGTCGAGAAGCGTGCCACCCATGGCGGCACGTGCCTCAACGTCGGCTGCATCCCGTCGAAGGCCCTGCTCCACGCCTCCGAGGCGTTCGAGGAAGCCAACCACCACTTCGCAGATCTCGGCATCCAGGTCGGCACGCCGAAGCTCGACCTCGCCAAGATGCAATCGTTCAAGCAGAGCGGCGTCGACGGCAACACCAAGGGCGTCGAGTTCCTGCTGAAGAAGAACAAGATCGACGCCTACCATGGCACCGGCCGCATCGCCGGCGCCGGCCGCGTCGAGGTTATTTCCGAGGATGGCAGCAACCATCTGCTGGAAGCCAAGAACATCGTCATCGCCACCGGTTCGGACGTCGCCCGCCTGCCCGGCGTCGAGATCGACGAGAAGACCGTCGTGTCTTCGACTGGCGCCCTCGAACTCGCCAAGGTGCCGAAGAAGCTGCTGGTAATCGGCGCGGGCGTGATCGGCCTCGAACTCGGCTCGGTCTGGCGCCGCCTCGGCGCTGAGGTGACGGTGGTCGAGTATCTCGACCGTGTGCTGCCCGGCATGGATGGCGAGGTCGGCAAGCAGTTCCAGAAAATCCTCACCAAGCAGGGCATCGCCTTCAAGCTCTCCTCGAAGGTCACCGGCGTGCAGGTCGCCAAGGCCGGCGCGACCATCACCGTCGAGCCGGCAGCAGGCGGCGAGTCGGAGACGCTCAAGGCCGACGTGGTGCTCGTCGCCATCGGCCGCACGCCCTACACGGAAGGGCTCGGCCTGGAGGGCGTCGGCGTGCAGCTCGACAATCGTGGCCGCGTCCAGACCGACAGCCATTACGCCACCAACGTCACCGGCATCTACGCCATCGGCGACGTCATCGCAGGGCCGATGCTCGCCCACAAGGCGGAGGACGAGGGCGTGGCGCTTGCCGAGATCCTGGCAGGACAGTCGGGCCACGTGAACTACGGCGTGATCCCGAACGTGGTCTACACCTTCCCCGAGGTCGCCTCGGTCGGCCGCACGGAGGAGGAGCTGAAGAAGGACGAGGTCGCCTACAACGTCGGCAAGTTCCCCTTCACCGCCAACGGCCGCGCCAAGGCCAACGGCACCACGGACGGCTTCGTGAAGATCCTGGCCGATGCGACGACGGACAAGGTGCTCGGCGTCCACATCGTCGGCGCAGATGCGGGCAACCTCATCGCCGAGGTCGCGGTCGCCATGGAATTCTCGGCCTCCGCCGAGGACATCGCCCGCACCTGCCACGCGCACCCGACGCTGACCGAGGCGGTGAAGGAAGCCGCGCTCGCCGTGGACAAGCGCGCGATCCATATCTGACCCGTCATTGCGAGGCGAAGCCGAAGCAATCCAGGGCCACGGACGCAGCGTCAGCCCGTTTGCCCTGGATTGCTTCGCTGCGCTCGCAATGACGGAAAAGGCTACGTCTCCACCAACCCGCTGCTCGACCCCGATGCCTCGGAATGGCCGCCGGCATGCGGCAATCCGAGGTATTCGCTCGACCGCATCTCGATCAGCCGCGAGGCCGTGCGCTCGAACTCGAAGGCCTCGCGGCCCTCGGTGCCGGTATAGAGCCCCGTCGCATCCGCCGCGGCCGAGGCGATCAGCTTCACGTGAGCATCGTAGAGCGTGTCGATCAGCGTGATGAAGCGCTTGGCCTCGTTGCGGGTCTCCTGGCTCATCACGGGAATGCCTGAGACAATCACCGTGTGGAAGTGGCTGGCGATCGCCATGTAGTCCGAGGCACCGAGCGGCCGGGCGCAGAGATCGGCGAAGCTGAAACGCGCCACACCCCCTGCCTCTTCCGGCACCGGAACCTCACGGCCCTTCACGCGGATCGAGCCGGGCTGGCCCTTGGCCTTTCCGGTCAGCGCCTTGAAGGCCTGGTCGAGGGCCTCGTCGGCGCCGCCCTCCCCCGTCAGGTGGTAGACCGAGCTGCCGCCGAGCTTTTCCAGCCGGAAATCGGTGCGGGAATCGAGTCGCATCACGGTGACCCGCTCCTGCAGCTCGGCGATGAAGGGCAGGAACAGGGCGCGGTTCAGGCCGCCCTCGTAGAGCCGGTCCGGCTCGACGTTCGAGGTCGCCACCACGGTCACCCCGCGCTTGAACAGGGCACCGAACAGGCGGCCGAGCAGCATTGCGTCAGCGATGTCGGTGACAGTGAATTCGTCGAAGCAGAGCAGCGTCGCCTCGGCCGCGAGCGCATCGGCCACCGGCGGGATCGGGTCATCGCCCTTGGCCGTACCGGCCTTCACCGCCTGCCGATGGGCGTGGATGCGCTCGTGCGCATCGGCCATGAAGCCGTGGAAATGGATGCGCCGCTTCGGGGCCGGGGCAGACTCGTAGAACAGGTCCATCAGCATGGTCTTGCCGCGGCCAACCGAGCCCCAGATGTAGAGACCCTTCACCGGACCCGCATCGTCGTCCTTGCGGCCGAACAGCCAGCCGAGCGCGCTGCCCTTGCTGGCGCGCTTGCGGCGACCGAGATCGATCACCAGTCGGTCGAGGGCTTTCAGCAGCACCAGCTGCGCCGAATCGCGCTCGATGGCACCGGAGCGCACCAGGGCATCGTAGCGCTCGAAGACCGGCCCAGGAGAGACGGCGCCGGCCCGCGCCTGCTCCGAGGGGGACGGCCTTGCGGTCTCACTCACGACGACACGATCCTGCGCTCCGCAGCCCTACGCCCTACGCCCGAGCGGGCGGCCTGGACGAACCTGTGCCGCGCGCGCCCGGTCGGATCAAGCGTGTGCACGGTCGTGGCGGCGCCGGGTGCCGACTCTCGATCGCGCTCAGCCGCCTTCACCCGGCCAACCTACGATGCGGTCGACGAGTTCGTCCTCGGTGAACTCCTCCTCGTTGCCCGCGACACGCCCGCGCACCGAGATCCCGGCCTCGTGAACGCTCGCCCTGCGTCCCGTCACCAGTGGGTGCCACGGCAGCAGGTCTCGACCCTCGCGCACGAGCCGATAGGCACAGGTCGGCGGCAGCCAGGGGATCTCGCGCACGGCTTCCGGTGTCAGACGGACGCAATCCGGCACCCGTTTGGCGCGGTTTCGGTAGTCGCGGCAGCGGCAGGCATGGGTGTCGAGCAGCGTGCAGCCGATATCGGTGTGATGGATCTCGCCGGTATCGTCGTCCTCGAGCTTGAGGAGACAGCAGCGTCCGCAGCCGTCGCACAGGCTCTCCCATTCGGCCGAGGTCATCTCGTCGAGGGACTTGGTACGCCAAAACGGGGTTTGACTGGTCTGCGCCATCGCGTGCTCGTGCCGCAGGCGGGACCATCAGGCAAGGGCAGCCGATGCCGCGCGGTCCGCCGTCACCCGGCCGCCCCATTTTCCCATCAAGGTTAATGATAGCTATCGACCGCACGGATACTAAGGAACGCGCGGCGAGGCGTTGGTGACGTGATCGCGAACCTCGCGCAGGGTCGCGAGCCTTGATACAAGAGGATCGGTCGGACCGGCCCGGCGCTCACCGCGCGCCGTACTGGCTCATGACCGGGTCATCCGAGGAACCGGACAAAGCCGTGCGCCTGCCCAGCCTCAGCTCGATCAAGACCCGGATCAGCCACGCGGCCCTCGCCTTTGACGCTTGGGTCAATGCCAGCCTCTACGAGGGCGGCCGCTCGTCGGGTGAGTCCTACGAGCGCTTTCGCGAGCGCATGGCGGTCTTCGCCTTCACCGGTTGGAAGCGCTTCTTTCTGGACCTGACCAGCGAGGCGGCTACCGTCGGCACGGCCGGCATGCTGTTTCTGCTGTTCCTCGCCCAATCGGCCTTCAACCTGACCAGCGAACAGGGCTGGCTGAAGGAGCAAGATCTCGCGGTCACCTTCCTCGACCGTTACGGCAACGAGGTCGGTCGGCGCGGCATCAAGCACGACGACTCGCTGAAGCTGAACGACTTCCCGGATCTGATGATCAAGGCGCTGCTCTCCACCGAGGATCGGCGCTTCTACGAGCATTATGGGATTGACCCGATCGGCACGGCCCGTGCCTTGGTCTCGAATTCGAGCGGCAAGGGCAACGTGCAGGGCGGCTCGACTCTCACGCAGCAGCTCGCCAAGAACCTCTTCCTCAACAACGAGCGGTCCCTGGAGCGCAAGATCAACGAGGCATTCCTGGCCTTCTGGCTGGAGAACCATCTCACCAAGAACCAGATCCTGAAGCTCTATCTCGACCGCGCCTACATGGGCGGCGGCACCTTCGGCGCGGTCGCGGCGGCCGACTATTATTTCGGCAAGCGCCTGCAGGACGTGACGCTCGCCGAGGCCGCGATGCTCGCCGGCCTGTTCAAGGCACCCACGAAATATTCGCCGAACGTCAACCTACCGGCCGCCCGCGGCCGCGCGGTCGACGTGCTGCACAACATGGTCGAGGCCGGCTTCGTTACCGAGGGCCAGATCCAGACGGCGCTGCGTAACCCGGCCACGCCGGTGGTGCGCGCAAAGGACGTGACGGCCGACTACTATCTGGACTGGGCCTTCACCGAGGTGAAGCGCCTCGCCGATGCGGGCAAGCTGAAGAACGACCGCGTTCTCACCGTCAAGACGGCGCTCGACATCCGCATCCAGAAGGGCGCCGACCAGGCCATCGAGAACATTCTGCGCCGCTACGGCGACAGCTATGACGTGGATGAAGCCGGCGTCGTGATCACCGATCCCGATGGCGGCGTTCGCGCCATGGTCGGCGGAGCCGATTACGGCGAGAGCCAATTCAATCGCGCCGTCGACGCGCTGCGTCAGCCCGGCTCCTCCTTCAAGCCCTACGTCTACTCGGCGGCGCTCGCCTCCGGGCTGTTCAAGCCGGAGACCGCGGTGGTCGACTCGCCGGTCTGCGTCGGCAATTGGTGCCCGCAGAATTACGGTCGCTCCTATTCCGGCCGCCAGCCGATGTGGCTCGCCGTCGCCAAATCGATCAACACGATCCCGATCAAGATCTCGATCGCGCTCGGCAAGGGCTCGGGCATCACCAACGAGTGGAAGGCCGCGAAGGCCGGCCGCGAGAAGATCATCGAGATGGCGCATGCGATGGGTGTGACCTCGCCGTTGCCCGACACGGTGTCACTGCCCATCGGTGCCGACGACATCACGGTGCTCGATCAGGCCTCGGGCTTCGCCGTCTTCGCCAATGGAGGCCGTTATGCCCGGGCCTTCGCTGCGACCGAGATCCGGAACTCGAGTGGCGATGTGATCTACCGGCGCTCCGACGATCCGGCGCCTCAGGTGCTGTCGAGCAAGGTCACCGCCGACATGAACTACATGCTGAACAAGGTCGTCGAGGAGGGCACCGCGCGCAAAGCCCAGATCGAGGGCTGGAAGGTCGCCGGCAAGACAGGCACCACCAACAATTACCGCGACGCCTGGTTCGTCGGCTATACGGGCGCCCTTGTCGGCGCCGTCTGGTTCGGCAACGACGACCACAGCACAACGAACAAGATGACAGGCGGCTCGCTCCCCGCAATGGCGTGGCACGAGATCATGGAGCCGGCTCACCAGGGCATCGAGATCAAGCCTCTGCCCGGCCTCGACGAGCGGTCGAAGCCCGCACAGGTCGCCCAGACGGCACCTGGGCCGGCACCGATCAATGCGGCAGCGAGCGCGGCCGGCAAGCTCTCGCGGCGCTCATTCGAGGTGATGTCGGGCATCAACGGCCTGTTCCGATCGATTGACGGCGGTCAGGCGGCCGCAAAGCCCGATTCAGGAAAGCCTTTCAAATCCGGCGCGATCTCGCCCGGTCGCCAAGGCATCTCTCCCGTCGACGTGGCCGAAGGCGGCCGCTTCGGAACGCCGTGAGACGGCCATCCGTGAACGCCCTCTCCCGCATCATGACCGGCGCGATCGGCGCGCGCACCCGGCGCGCGCCAGCACATACTGACGAGTCACTCGGCGAGCGCAGTGCCCGCATCGGCGGCATTCTCGGCGGCTTTCTTCGCCGTACGTCGCGGACCGGCTTCGTGCTCTACGCGCTGGCGCTCGGCGCAGCCCTCGGCCTCGCGAGCGCCGACTTCGCGACCAGCGGCGGCTATCCGGTCGGCGGCACCACGATCGGTGCCTGGACGGCCTGGGCGAAGACGGGCGCGGTCGACGCCGATCCCTATTCTCGCGCCGTCAATGCCCGACGCGGCGAGATCCCCCTCGCGATCGGTGAGGGCTTGTTGCTGACTGCCGCGACGGACGATGCCGGCCGTCGCCTCGATGCGGCCTGCACCTACGCCGTTGGCGGTGCAGTTCCCCCTGCGCGGGCCTGGACGCTCGCGATCGGTGGTCGCGGCGCGGTCGATCCGGCAACGAAGCCCATTCGCGAGGCCTTCACCTCAACCGAGGTCCTGCGGGAGGCCGACGACCGCTTCGTCATCACCATCGGCCAGGAGGTGCAGAGCGGCAATTGGCTGCCGATGCCACATCCGCGGGGGCCGGTCCGCCTGGCGCTGCGCCTCTACGATACGCCCGTGGCCGCGAGTGTTGGAAGCCTCGACCGCAGCACCGTGCCGGCGATCACGCGCCTCGGCTGCAAGTGATGAGCACTCGCAGCCGCTTCATCCTGGCCACCCTGTGCGCGCTGGTGCTGGCGGGCATCGTCCACATCGTGACGGTCCGGGCGATACCCTATTTCGCGGAAGGCGATGCCTTCTCGCTCGCCCGCAAGAGCGAGAGCCTCGACCACCCGCTGCGCATCCACAGCCTGGCCGTCCCTGGAACGCCCACACCGCCGCAGGGTTGGCTGCCGGTGCCCGATCCGGCAGTGGCGGTCGGCGTTTGCGCCTACGATCTCGACGACGGACCGATGCGCGTCTCGGCGCGTGTCTCCTCCCTGAACCTGTCGATCGCCGTGCACGGCCGGAAGGGCGCGTTCTACGCCGTGACCGATCAGGCAGCGGTGCGCGGGTCCCTCGACCTCGTGATCATGACCCGCGCCCAATTCGACGAGGCCCTGGCCTCGGCGGACGAGAACCAGGTCAACCGCGACGTGCGCATCGTCGCGCCCGAGCGGGAGGGCTTTGCCGTGGTGCGGGTCATCGCCGGGCTCCCGAGCCAGAACGCCATGGCCAACGAAGCGGTCGACGCGGTCTCGTGCTCGATCGACGCGCCGGACGAGCCCACCGATGCGAACGCCAAGCCGGACGGCTGACCCTCAGCCCTTCGTTCTCGGCAGCGGCTTGCTGACGAAACGCGATTCGGCGAGCACGAAACGCCAGGGCGTCTCGACGCCGCGGCTGATCCCGATGCGCGTGCCAGCCTCGACGCTCACCGGGGCAGCTGGTTCACGCCAGGCGAAGGGCGGCCGATCGAGCGGCAAGCCGTCTTGCGTCAGGGTGACGCCGAGCGCCTGAGATAGACGCCCCGGCCCGGCGCAGAGCCGCCGGGGATCGCTCAAACCCCTGCGCTCAGCCATCACCTCCAGGTGGTCCGTCGGCTCGAGGGCACGCAGCAGTACGGCGCTGGCCTCCTCGCAGACCAGGTTCAGGCACCAGTGTAGGCCATAAGAGCGGTAGACATAGGCATGGCCGGGAGGGCCGAACATGCTGGCGTTGCGCCGGGTCGGCCCTGCAAAACTGTGCGAGGCCGGGTCGTCGCGATCGTAAGCCTCGGTCTCGACGATGATGCCGCCGACGCCCTCGACGAGAAGCGTGTAGCCGATCAGATTCGCAGCCACCGTGGCGGCGGGACGGGCGAAGAAACTCGGCCCCATGCCGAAGATCAGAACAGTTCGCCGGGCCGCGGAGCGGCGCTCTCCAGCGCGACTTCCTTGCGGATGCGGGCGACGCGTTCCGGGCCGAGTTCGAGCGCCAGCCTCAAGGCCTCCGCGACGAACGCATCCCTGGACAGACCGGCCCGCTCGGCCGCCTGCGCGACCCAGGCAGCGAGTTCGGCATCGACCGTCATCGATACGGTAGCGGGGCCAGCCGGCGCAGCCGGGCGCTTCCCGGCCGGCGCCTCTTCCTCCACGGCCGGCAGACCGAGCGCCACACGCCGCCCGATGGCCGCAAGACGGTCGGCGCGCTCGTTGCCGACCTCGCCCGAATGCCCGCGCACCCAGGTCCAGCGCACGTCGCGGCCTTGCGCGAGCGTGTCGAGCCGCTCCATCAGGTCGACGTTCTTCACCGGTCCGCTCGCCGTACGCCAGCCGCGCCGTTTCCAGCCGGGGATCCATTCGGTCACGGATTTGACGACGTACTGGCTATCGCAGCGCATCTCGATCGCGGTCCCTTCCGGGAAATACTCGAGCGCGCTGATCGCGGCGGTCAGCTCCATGCGGTTATTGGTGGTGACCAGCTCGCCGCCGTGCAGTTCCACCGGCGCGTCGGGCATCTGGATGACGACGCCCCAGCCGCCGGGACCGGGATTGGGGTCGCAGCCGCCATCGGCATAGACGATGGTTCGCATCTGGGAACTCGTGGAATCGGGGAGAACAGCCGGCGGAGGGCTTCAGTACTTCGCGACCACCGGCGGGGCCAGCCCGGCCACCGGCACAGCGACCTGGATGAGGCCACAGCGTGCCTCGGCCTCTGGCGGAAGCAGGCCGGCCAGGATCGGGCGGCGCTCGTCCAGGAAGGTCACGGCGCGCTCGGCTCCGACGGCCTCGCGGCCGGGCATCTCGACGATGAAATGTTCGAGCGCGTAGCGGTAGCGGGCGACGCGAAGCCCCGTTTCCATCCGAACCCAGGCGATCAAGCAGCGGTTCTCGGCCACCCTCATGGCGGCATCGCGCACGTCGTCGTCGTTGAGGCTCTTGGTGAAAGGCAGGCTGCGCAGGCGCAGCTTGTCGGCTTCGATCACCCGAGCGGCTGAGGCGGCAAAGGGTGGGATCAGGCGGCCATCTGCTGTGGCGTCCTCCGAGAGGCGGCCGTAGCGCGAGGAGGGTGAGCGGAACGAGCCCGAGATCAGCTCGTCGTGATAGCCCTCGATGTCGTTCTCCCGCCAGTTCGGCGGCAATACGCGTGCGCGGGTTAGGTTCGCGATTGCGTCGAGGAAGGCCGCACGCCCCTGTGCCGGCATCAGAAAGCGCCAGGCCCGGTCGCGGAGCAGTTGCTCGTCATCAGTAAGCGGAAAGGACGAGGATGGCTCGTCGCGAATGCGCGCTGCAATGGAGCCGGTGGAATCGATGAGGGAATTCCAGGCGCTCGGTGCCGGCCGTCCGAAGTCGCCTTCCTGAGCGCAGGCCCCGATCAGACACAGGCCGGCGATCGACAGAAATCGCGGGAGAAATGGTTTGAAGGCCAGTGTCACGAGCGCTTGCGCTGCCGGACCGGCCGCACTTCCTCCACTTCCGGCATCCGTTCGTAACGAACGCCCGTGAAGAGCAGGATCTGGCCCATGGGCTCAGCGTCGGACGGGTCGCGTCGGAAGCGGCGCGTAGCGGACGAGGAGAGCGCGATCACCGTCGCCGATGGCCGATGCTCTGCCTCGCGGCTTTTCGACAGGGTGTTGCGGGAGGTCATGCAGATGATCCCGTGCGGTTCCGTGCGGCTGGCGTCTTTGTCACCCATCGGGAGTGCGGGTGAATCAAGACAAAGTCGCCGGACGAAGGCGCCGCCCGGCTTGGCGCTTGGCCAGATCAGCACGGCATCGTTAACGGAGAGTTTCCAAGCCGAAATCGAGTCTGTCCCGGCACATGTCTGCAACAGGGGGCGGATGCCCTGCTCGACCGCTGCGATACCGACGATGCAAGCTGCCTCATGTCCTGAAACGGAACGGCCGCGCTGCTCGGCCCGTCTCTTGCAT
The DNA here is from genome assembly GCF_021352225.1 of Methylobacterium sp. C25. Classification (GTDB taxonomy): domain Bacteria; phylum Pseudomonadota; class Alphaproteobacteria; order Rhizobiales; family Beijerinckiaceae; genus Methylobacterium. The sequence goes on from NZ_JAAUVI010000003.1 coordinate 113,786, forward strand.
CGCTTAGTTTGCCCAAGGCGGGCGTTTCCTCCCTTCCACTTCGGCCCCGCTTCCCCAGAGCGGGGCCTTTTCGTATCGGCAGAAGCCTGACGATGTGTGTTGCCTGCAAGAGACCCATGCCGCCGATCCGACGTATCCGGCGATCTGGCGTGCTTGCTAACGTCGGGCGGCGCCCGATATGCCGTCTCGAAACGCCATGAGCGCAAGCGCATGAGGACATCAGTATGAATTCGGATCCGGCACGATTCACGAGGCCGACGAAGGGCCTGTCGACGGTTCTGACGATTGCACCACTTGCCTTGCTCCTCGCCGCTACCGGACCTGCCCTCGCGCAGCGCGACGATCCGGGTCTCCAGCTCAACTGCGCGAACGACTTCTTCCGCCTCTGCGCCGGCGTCGATCCGAACAGCTCCGAGGCCGACGACTGCATGAATCGCAACCGTCCCCGTCTCTCAGCCGAGTGCAAGGCAGCCATCGGCGACTATGATCGCAAGTCGTCCGGCAAGCCCGGCAGACGCTAACGCTTCACTCACGGCCGGAGGGGGCCACCTCCCACCAACGACCGAGGATACCCATGGCCCTCACCGTCGCGGTCCAGATGGACCCGATCCAGGCGATCCGCATCGCCGGAGACACGACCTTCGCACTGATGCTCGAGGCTCAGGCGCGGGGGCATCGCCTGCTCTACTACACGCCCGACCGGCTCTCGATGCAGGGGCGGCGCGTCGTCGCCCGCGTCGAGCCGGTGACGGTGCAGGACGTCGAGGGCGCGCATGCCGTGCTCGGGCCGATCGAACGGATCGAGCTGACGCAGGCGGACGTGGTGCTGATGCGCCAGGACCCGCCCTTCGACATGGCTTACATCACGGCGACGCACATGCTGGAGGCGATCACCAGCGAGACGCTGGTGGTCAACAACCCGGCCGAGGTGCGCAACGCGCCGGAGAAGCTGTTCGTCCTCGATTTCCCCGAGCTGATGCCGCCCACCCTGATCTCGCGCGACAGGGCCGAGATCGAGGCCTTCCGCAAGGAGCACGGCACCATCGCGATGAAGCCGCTGCACGGGCATGGCGGCGCCGCCGTGTTCCGGGTGACGGAGGACGATCCGAACTTCGGCTCGATGTTCGATCTGTTCTCTGTGACCTTCCGCGAGCAATGGGTGGTGCAGCGCTTCCTCGACAAGGTTTCCGAGGGCGACAAGCGCATCATCCTGGTCGACGGTGAGCCGATGGGCGCGATCAATCGCGTCCCGGCCAAGGGCGACATCCGCTCCAACATGGTGCGCGGCGGGGCGGCCGGCGCCTCAGACCTCACCGATCGCGAGCGCGAAATCTGCGCGACGATCGGACCGGAGCTGAAGCGCCGCGGCCTGATCCTCGTCGGCATCGACGTGATCGATGGGCATCTGACCGAGATCAACGTCACCTCGCCCACCGGCATCCGCGCCATCAAGCGGCTCGGCGGCCCGGATCTGGCGGTCTCGGTCTGGGATGCGATCGAGGGACGTCTCGGCCGCAGCTGACCGCCGTCAGTGGCCGCCGACTCCCACGGTCGCCAGGCGCTTCAATCGCAGCTCTTCGAGATCCAGCTCGCTTTCGAGTGATCGCAGGACCGAGACGTGAATCTGGTTCTCGCGATGAAGCTTGATCAGCGCATTGCGTCCCGCGCGGTGCGCCAGCAGCGCCGCCTCGAAATGCGCATCGCGGTCGGCCAACCGGCCGATCCCTTCGTCGCGGGTCCAGGTCATGGCGCGGACGCGTTTGCGATACTCCTCGGTGAGCTTGGGATGCAGCAACTCGTCCGAGCCTGCGATCCGGGTCGCCTCGAGCGCATCGAGGCCCGCCTGGGCCACGACGACACGCGCGCCGACGAGATCGAGCGGCTCTGCCGTCGCGCCGCTCGCGGTTTCGAGCTTCAGCAGCTTGATCAGCGGCCCGAGCGTCAGGCCCTGAACCAGTACCGTGAACAGGATGACGGCGAAGGAGGCGAGCAGCACCGCGTCGCGGCCGGGAAATTCGAGCGGCAGCGCCAGTGCCGCGGCGAGACTGACGACGCCGCGCATGCCGGCCCAGCCGATGATGATCGGCATCGCGAGCGGCGGTGAGGGATCGCGCTCGCGCAGGGACCGCGACAGCCATCGCGGCAGATAGGTCGCCGGAAACACCCAGACGAAGCGTGAAACCACGACCACGGCCGAGACGGCGAGAGCCAGCGGCAACGCCTGCCGGAACACCTCGCCCTCGCTCATCCGCTCCAGCACGCCGCGGAGCGCCAGACCGATGAGCACGAAGACGAGCGCCTCCAGCACGTAGACGACGAAGCCCCAGACGGCGACGGCCTGCATCCGCACCTGAGCGCCGAGCAATTCATGCTCGCGCGAGCCCATCACCAATCCGCAGGCGACCACGGCAAGCACGCCGGAGGCATGCACCCGCTCGGCCAGGATGTAGCTCGCCCAGGCGACGAGGAAGGTCAGCACGATCAGGATCAGTCCGTCCGTGATGCGTCGGAAGAGCCAGTTCATGACGAGACCGATCAGAACGCCGATACCGATGCCGCCGACGGCCAGCCACAGGAAACTGGCACCGGCCTCGACCGCGCTGAAGGCGCCGGTCAGCGCGGCTGCGACCGCGAAGCGGTAGAGCACGAGACCCGAGGCATCATTCACGAGGCTCTCGCCTTCGAGGATCGTGGTGAGCCTGCGGGGAAGCGTCAGATGTTCGAGCACGGCCTTGGCGGCGACGGCATCGGGCGGTGACACGATCGCTCCAAGCGCGAAACAGGCCCCCCAGGGCAGCGACGGCATCACGAGATGAGCGACCACGCCGACCGCGAAAGTGGTGAAGGCTACGGCGCCCACCGAGAGCATCAAGATCGGCCGGAGCTCGGCCTTGAAGTCCCGCCACACCGTGAACCAGGCAGAGGATTGCAGGAGCGGCGGCAGGAACAGGACCATGATCAGGTCCGGGTCGAGCTGGACGGCCGGAAGGTGCGGAACGAGCGCCAGCGCCATCCCGCCAATCACGAGCGCCACGGCCGGGGGCAGCCGGAGCCGCGCGGCGGCCAGCGACAGCACCACCGCCAGACCGACGAGGACGAGCACGAGTTCGAGAAGCGCGACGGGGGTCATTGAGACGAGTCTTCCGCTGGCCCCGAGAAGCCGACACGACGCAAAAGCCCATCTGAAATTGCTACGTCAACCGGCCAAGCTCAGGTTTCGGCCCGCGGCGTCGCGCTCAATTCAGTCCAGTCGAACTCCTCCTCCAGGACGAAGAAGGCGTCGTCGCCGATCTCGCCCGCCCGGCGCAGGGCGAGGATGCGCTCACGGGCGGCCTGGATCGCCCGGCGGCGGGCGTCGTCGGCAGGCAGCTTTTCGGGCGCGAGGCCTTCCTCGTGCTCCTCCGCCTCCTCGACCACGAGACGGAACTCCCGCCGAAGCGCCTCGGCGATCTCGGATTCATCACCCTCCAGGCTGAGGATCGCCGCGCCATAGGCCTCCGCCCGGCCCCAGCCGATCTCGTGCCCGACGGGATCGCTGTCCTCCAGCTTCAGCCAGCCGAGCAGCGGGCGCAGTGTCAGCCCCTGGATCACCAGCGCGCCGAGCACCACGGCGAAGGCCGTCAGCACGATCAGGTCGCGGTAGGGAAAGCCGCCATTCGGGCCGCCCTCCGGCAGCGCCAGGGCGCCGGCGATGGTGACGAGGCCGCGCATTCCCGCCCAGGACACCGCGAAGCCGGCGCCCGGCCCGAGATCCGGCGGCTCGCGCCCACCGGCGGCGATCCCCTTCCGGAAGGCCGTCCCGAGATCGAGCACGGAGCTTTCCCGTGAGCGCGACTCCGCCGAGAAGCCGATCCGGCGAATGCCGCTCGCGGGCAAGACCCAGGCGATGCGGACCAGGATCACGGTGAGCAGCACGGAGCCGGCGACGAGGGCGAAGGACAGGTGCTGGGCTGCATGCAGCCGTTCGAGGATCGGGCCGATCTGGTTGCCGATCAGCACGAAGGCCAGCACGTTCAGCACGAAAATCGCCGTGTCCCAGACCGCGTAGGACAGAATGCGCGGACGCGGCGAGGTCCGCTCGGGCGTGTAGCGCGCCACGGTGACCGCGAAGCTGACGACGGTCAGCACGCCGGACAGTTCCACGGCTTCGGCGGCGATCCACACGCCGAAGGCGGCGGCGAATTGCAGGACGATGCTGCTCGCGGGGTCGCGCACCCAGCGCATCGCAAAAAGATAGATCCGGGCGACGAGCGGCCCGGCGATCAGGCTGCCGATCACGCCGAGCAGGAAAGCCGGCGCGACCTCGGACAGGCTGAACTGGCCGGTGACCGCCGCAGTGACGCCGAGCCGGTAAATGAGCAGAGAGGCAGCGTCGTTGAGCAGGCTCTCGCCACGCAGGATCGTGGTGAGCCGATGCGGCAGCGGAACATGTGCCAGCACCGAGAGGGCCGCGACGGCATCCGGCGGCGCCACGATCGCACCGAGGACGATCGCCGCCGAGAGCGGCATCTCCGGAACCAGCAGCTTGACCACGATCGCCACCGCCGCCGTGGTCACCGCCACTGCACCGACGGCGAGCCCGGCAATCGGCCGCCAGTTGATGCGCATGTCGCGCAGCGAGGTCGCATAGCCCGCATCGACCAGGACCGGGGCAAGGAACAGCGCCAGCGCGAGTTCCGGATCGAGCCGCAGGTTCGGGAAGCCCGGCACCAGGGCGAGCACGACCCCGCCGAGGGCGAGGAAGGCCGGGTATGGCGCACCAATGCGCCGCGCCAAACCCGCCAACAGCACGGCACCGACCAGAACCGCGACGATCCATTCGAACACAAACATGTCGAACGGCAGATAGAGCAGTGCAGCCCGCCCGGGAGACGAATCCTTATGTCGCGCACCGCTTCCGGACCGACCTCGATCGGTCCGGCTCTGTGGCTACTTGGCCGGTGCGGCGTCAGGGGCCTTGGCGTCGGGGGCCTTGGCGGGTAGAGCCGCCGGCGGCGCCTCTCCTGCCGCAACCGGCTGAAGCACGTTCTTGGCGATGTTGCCCTCCGGGCCGTACTCGCCGGCCACGGCGATGCAGGACTGCTCGCGATGCAGGGCCATGTCGTTCGACATCATCGTGAACATGCCTTGGATATGGGCCCCGAAAGCCCCGCGCGGCGCGACATCCTCCGCCTTGACGTTCATTTTGGAGAGCAGCGCGTCGAACTCCGGCACACCGATCCGGTAACCGCAGACGTTCGAGGCGGCATAGACATAGGCGGCAAGCGTGAGGGCCTGTGGCGCCGGCGCGTTTCGAATGGGCTTCGGGGGGGCCGCATCCTCCGCCGCCGCAGGAACCACAGCGCCCGCAAGCACGCCGGCGATCAGGAGGTATCGAAGCATCATCGTGGGCTTTCCTCACATCGGGCGGCTTCTTATGAGCCGCTCACAATGCGCCGGACATAGCCCGTGCGCTCGCCGTCCTCCAAGGGACAAGAGCGCGCAGATCGAAGCTCCCCGAGTGGACTGGCGCTCTAGCCCTACTTCACCCGCGTCCAGGTCTGGCTTTTGCACAGCACGCGCAGCACGCAGCCCGAGACCGACAAGCGAACCGCCCCCTTCGGCGTGAGCGATCCCGAATACGTCTTCCCGTCGTTTGGATTGTAGAGTGAACCGCCGAACCCGTCGCCGGTCGGGGTCGTGGCCGTGAGGATCTGAACGCCGACGAGCTTGCGGCTCTTGAGCGCCGGATCGGGGTTGTTGACGTCGAGCCCGGAACCGCTGGTGCTGGCGAGTGTCCCGCAATAGCCCCCGCCGCAGCGCGCGACCCGGACCTTCGCGCCGGACTCGGTAAGCCAGGTGCCGCTCGGATCGCCGCTCGGCTGCGCGAAGGCAGGGTGGATCGCGGTCAGCGAGAGGAGCGCGAGAACGGGGACACGCATGGCGTGACGGGCGATCATGGTTCCTCCTCGGGCCGCATCATATGCGTTGCTCTTGGAGGTATCGGTAGCCCGCACGAACACAGGCATGCAAGCCGGCGCCAGCTCGCCACCGGAGCGGTCGCCGCTCAGCGGTCGCCGCGGGCCAGAACCGCGCCGGTATAGGTCTCGGCCACTTCACAAAAGGGAACACCAGCCGCCGTCGACAGGACGGCCTCGACGTAGAAAAGCTTCCTGTCCGGTCCCGGCATTTCGATATCGGTCGGCGTCCAGAGCATCTTCAGCGATAGATTGCGCCGGCTCGGAGCCAGGGGATGGACGACGCGGCCGAACGGCGTCTGGGTAGTCTCCAGAACCGTGTTCATCTCCGGCGTCAGGCGGCTCGGCACATACCAGTTGTCGGCTTCCGATAGAACATGCTCTCCGCAGGTCAGGCGCACGCGGCGATAGCGGACGGCCTCGTCCGCCCCGATCGCCAGCCTCTCGCGCTGGACGCCGGAGAGCGGCTTGTCCGGCCCCGGAACGCGGACGGCCGTCAGATGCGGATCGATCGCGAGGCCGCGCTCGGCGCACCAGGCCTCCAGGACGGCGGTCGCGCTGTGGGCAGCGAGCAGGCGGGCACTCAGGGTTTCGATCAAGCGCTCGGTCCCGGCCCTCTCGTCGGATGGACGGACCGCGGCGGGCTCCTTGGCGAGGGTGGCCGGCGCGATCGCGGCTCCGCCGACGGACGCCGCGAGGGCTAGCACCGCGATCCGCTTGCCCCGCTCGGCTCTCATGATCCCGTCGGCATCCGCATCCATTGCGCGCCGCAATACGGCGTCCGGCCCGAAACGTCCATCTGCGACGGGGACGCAGCAATGCTCATCGAACAAGCAAACACAGGCGCATAGCCTTGCGGAACACTTGAGGAACGTTTACCGTGTTCGTGGTTTGTTTCGGCGATTTCGCGCTCCGCGATCGCCCTCTCCCAGGTGGCTCGCATGTTGACGCGCAAACAGCTGGAGCTGCTCCAGTTCATCCAGCAGAGATTGAGCGAAAGTGGTGTTCCCCCCTCGTTCGACGAGATGAAGGACGCGCTCGATCTCCGCTCGAAATCCGGCATTCACCGGCTGATCACGGCGTTGGAAGAGCGCGGCTTCCTGCGTCGCCTGCCCAACCGGGCGCGGGCCATCGAAATCATCCGGATTCCCGAGGTCGTCGCGAGCAAGCCGCAGCCTACACATCAGGCGGAGGTGCGCCGGTTCACGCCGAGCGTAGTCGAGGGTGGCCGTTCCAAGGCCATGCCGCCGAAGCCGGCAAACACCCAGATCTTCGATGAGGATGGCCGCTCGGTCATGGTTCCCGTCATGGGCCGGATCGCTGCCGGCACGCCGATCTCGGCCATTCAGAACGAGAGCCATTCGGTCGCGATGTCGCCGGACTTTCTCGCTGGCGGCGAACATTACGCGCTGGAAGTGCGCGGCGACTCGATGGTCGATGCCGGCATCCTGGATGGAGACCTCGTCGTCATCCGCAAGCAGGACACGGCACAGACGGGCGACATCATCGTCGCCCTGATCGACGACGAGGAGGCGACCTTGAAGCGCCTGCGCCGCCGCGGCTCTTCAATCGCGCTGGAAGCAGCCAACCCCGCCTACGAGACCCGCGTGCTCGGTCCTGACCGGGTCCAAATCCAGGGCCGCCTCGTGAGCCTCGTGCGCCGCTACTAAAGCGGTTCGACGGGCGCATCGTCGGTCGCCGGCTCGGACTTGTCGGATGGCTTCTTCGCCCAAGCGGCGAAGCCAGTGGGCGGGTCGGGTGTGGCAGCGGCCGGCTCGGCTGGCGGCTTGACCGTCGAAGCCGCCCGCCATGGCGGTGGCGGGCCGGGTTTTCGGACCGTGTCGAGGACCGGCCCGGTGGGATCGAGCCGGATCGTCACCGCGCCGTGCTCGACGAGAAACGTTCGGTCGATAATCAGCGCGGCCGCGCAGCCCGGCGGAGCGTCCCGGCGGCTGATCAGGATGTCGGCGCGGGCGCAGTCCTCGTACAAGGCCCGCTTGTCCTTGGTAAGCGCGAGTGAACGTCCGTCCACCGTGCGGATGGTGCAGCCGAGCCGGTCGCAGTGCTCGCCCTCCCCCGCGGCCACCTGATCGGGGCGGCGCCCGTCACCATCGGCTTTCAGCCACTGCTCCAGCACAAAATTCGGTGGCTTTCCGAGCACCGCGAGCCGACCGTCGGCACCGCGGACGGCGGCGCCCGCACCCTCTCGATCGATGAAGACATCGTACCGCATCGGCGCCGCCGCGAGCGCCAATCCGGCTAAAGCCGGGACAAGGGCGAGCCAGCGCAGGCGGGACACCGAGAGCGTCGCCACGAGCAGGGCGCAGGCCAGCAGAGACAGGGCAGTTGGGCCGAAGGCCGGCACCACGAGATTCGCCTGGCCGAAGCCAGCGATCCAGCCCGAGATCGCCAGCATGCCGCGCACCGCCTGCCCCATCAGCCACCAGACCGGCTGATCCAGGGCGAAGGGATAGGCGAGAATCCCGACGACCGCGGACGGCATCACCACCAGCGAGACGAGCGGCAGCGTCAGCGCATTGCCGACGATGCCGAAGGGTTGGACGGTCTGGAAGTGGAAGGTCGAGAACGGCGCGGTGGCGATCTGTGCGACCAGGGTCGTCGCCAGCGTCCCGACCACCGCGGTCGCCGCGAAAGACAGGCCGCGGCCGACCCGGCCGAGCCGCTCCCCAGCGAAAAGACGGGCGCTCAGCAGCGGCGAGCAGGCGATCAGACCGGCTACGGCCCCGAACGACATCTGGAAGCTCGGGCCGAGCAGCGCCTCCGGCTCGCGGGCCAGCGCGATCATCGCCGCCAGCGCGAGGTTGCGCATGCTCAGCGCCGGACGATCGACGAGGATCGCGCCAAGCATCACCAGCGTCATGATCCAGGAGCGCTCGGCGGCGACGTCCCAGCCCGAGAAGACGCAATAGGCGGTGACTCCTACCATCGCCGCGCCCGCCGCGATCTTCTTGATCGGCCATGTCAGTGCGAGGATCGGCACCAGGGCCAGGAGCGCCCGGACCAGCCAGAACACCACCCCGGCGGCGAGCACCATGTGCAGGCCGGAGATGGAGACGACGTGATAGATCCCGGCCGCGCGCAGAACGTCGTTGGTCGGGGACGAGATCAGTCCGCGCTTGCCGGTCACCAGGGCAGCGGCAACGGCTCCGGCCTGTCCCCCGGTGGCGTCGGTGATGCGACGGGTGAGCGCGTTGCGCGCGTCGTCGACGGCGGCCGCGAGGCGCAAGCTCCAGGGCAGCGGCTCGGTCGAGGAGATCACGTCGATCCGGCCGGTCAGCGATCCGACGGCGCCGATGCCACGGAAATACGCGTCGCGGGCGAAGTCGTAGCCGCCCGGCCGCGCGGCCTCGGGCGGCGGCAGAAGGCGGGCACTGGCGCTGATCCGATCGCCGGGCCGGATCGCCTGCGCCTTGCGGTAGGAGACGCGCACCCGCGTCGGCCGCGCACCCTCCTCCAGCGAGCCGAGGGCGATGACCTGTACGATGAGCCGCGCGCCTTGCTCTCGCTCGTCGAGCGCCTCGACGAGGCCGGTGATTGGCGCGATCGTGGTGCGTGCGAGGATCGGGCTCGCCACGCTGGAGACGCGATAGGCCGCAGCCGCGAAGCCGAGGAAGACGGCCGCGATGCCGAGCATGAGCGCGAGCGCCGCCGGCCGGGCACGCAGGGCGACCGTCGATGCCAGGGCGAGGCCGGCGCACGCCAGCGGTGCGGCGAGATTCGGCTGCCCCTGCGTTGCGGTGAGCTCGACGAGGATGCCGGCACCGAAGGCGACGGCGAGCCATGGAAACAGCCGCCGCTGGCCGGCCTCCAGGGCGATGGCGCCGGTAAAGCCCTCGCGAAGGTCGCGCAGGATGAGCGAGGGACCCGGCAGTCGGCCGGCGACGTGAGCCGGAAGGCTCCCCGTCGCCGCTGCCGCGCGCTCCCCCGCCATGACATCGTTCCGTCGCGGTCTGAAAGGAGCGCGTGAGGTTTTCTTAACGCATCGGCCCGCGCGTGCTACAGGCGCGAGCCGGATCGGGCTAAGCCCCCCGCCAGATGGCGTGGTCGATCCACAGGTCCGGCCACTTCACCCCTTCCAACAGTCAGCTTTCTCGATGCCGTCCAACGTCGTCACGCGCTTCGCGCCCTCGCCCACGGGCTACCTGCATATCGGCGGGGCGCGCACGGCCCTGTTCAACTGGCTCTACGCGCGCCGCTTCGGCGGCCAGATGCTGCTGCGCATCGAGGACACCGACCGGGAGCGCTCGACCCAGGGCGCCATCGACGCGATCCTCGACGGCATGCGCTGGCTCGGACTCGATTGGGACGGCGAGCCGGTCTTCCAGTTCTCCCGCGCGGAGCGGCATCGCGAGGCTGCGGAATCGCTGCTCGCCGCCGGCCACGCCTATCGCTGCTTCGCGAGCGCAGAAGAGCTGCAGCAGATGCGCGACCTGGCCCGCGCCGAGGGCCGCGCCCCGCGCTACGACGGTCGCTGGCGCGACCGGGACCCGTCCGAGGCACCGGCCGGCGCGAAATCGGTGATCCGCCTGCGCGCGCCGATCGAGGGCGAGACCGTGGTCGACGACGCCGTCCAGGGCCGTGTGACCTGGCAGAACAAGGATCTCGACGATCTCGTCCTGCTGCGGTCCGACGGCACCCCGACCTACATGCTCGCGGTCGTGGTCGACGACCACGACATGGGCGTCACCCAGATCATCCGCGGCGACGATCACCTCACCAACGCCGCCCGCCAGGCGCAGATCTACAAGGCGCTCGGCTGGGACGTGCCGGCCATGGCGCATATCCCGCTGATCCACGGCGCGGACGGCGCCAAGCTGTCGAAGCGCCACGGAGCGCTGGGCGTCGAGGCCTATCGCGACCTCGGCTACCTGCCCGCAGCGCTCCGCAACTATCTCGTGCGCCTCGGCTGGAGCCATGGCGACCAGGAGGTTTTCTCCACCGAGGAGATGGTGGCCGCGTTCGACCTCAAGGCGATCGGCCGCTCGCCGGCGCGGTTCGACTTCGCCAAGCTCGAGAACCTCAACGGTCGCTACATCCGCGAGAGCGGCGATGCCGCCCTGGTCGACGCGATCGAGCGGATCACACCGGAGCCGAACGCGGCCGACCTGCGCGAAAAATTGATCGCGGCGATGCCGGGGCTGAAGGAGCGCGCCAAGACCCTCGTCGAGCTGATCGACAGCGCCTATTACCTCACCGCCGCCCGGCCACTGGCGCTCGACGAGAAGGCGAAGGGCCTGCTCGGCGACGACGCCCGGGAGCGTCTGCGTCTCGCGCTTCCGGCGCTGGAAGCGCTGGCCGAGTGGACCGCTTCGGCCACGGAAGGCGCGATCCGCCAGCTCGCCGAGGCGCAGGGCCTCAAGCTCGGTCAGCTCGCCCAGCCGTTGCGCGCGGCCCTGACCGGACGGGCCACCTCGCCGCCGCTCTTCGACGTCATGGCGGTGCTCGGCCGGGACGAATCGCTGTCGCGCCTGCGGGACCAGATCGGGCAGTGACAATCTTCTCCGATCGTAAAGGTTTCGCAGCGCAACAGACCAGCAGTGCCCTCAGCCCCGTTGCTGGCCGCCGATCGATCCGCTAACCGGGGTCTTCAGTGAGCAACTGCAGCATGGCTGCGGTTCCGCTTCTGTCTGGATCGCCGCAGGCCGGCCTCCGGGCCGGTGCTGCCCGTCGTGAGAAAGGGTCCGCGCGTCCATGAGCGTTTCCGCTAGCTCCATCACCGTCGGCGACAAGAACGTCGAACTTCCCGTCAAATCCGGCACGATCGGGCCGAACGTCGTCGATATCGGCAAGCTCTACGGCCAGACCGGCGCCTTCACCTTCGATCCCGGCTTCACCTCCACCGCCTCCTGCGAGTCGTCGATCACCTATATCGACGGCGACGAGGGCGTCCTGCTCTATCGCGGCTATCCGATCGAGCAGCTGGCCGAGCAGGGCGATTTCCTCGAAACCGCCTATCTGATGCTGTTCGGCGAACTGCCGACGCCCGCCCAGAAGGCCGATTTCGACTACCGGGTCACGCGCCACACCATGGTGCACGACCAGATGAACCGCTTCTTCCAGGGCTTCCGCCGTGACGCGCACCCGATGGCGATCATGGTCGCCTGCGTCGGCGCGCTCTCGGCCTTCTATCACGACTCGACCGACATCTCGGACGAGAACCAGCGGATGATCGCCAGCTTGCGCATGATCGCCAAGATGCCGACCCTGGCGGCGATGGCCTACAAATACTCGATCGGCCAGCCCTTCGTGTATCCGAAGAACGACCTCGACTACACCTCGAACTTCCTGCGGATGTGCTTCGCGGTTCCGTGCGAGGAGTTCCAGGTCAACCCGATCTACGCCCGCGCGCTGGACAAGATCTTCATCCTGCACGCCGACCACGAACAGAACGCCTCGACCTCGACGGTGCGTCTGGCCGGCTCCTCGGGCGCCAATCCCTTCGCCTGTATCGCGGCCGGCATCGCCTGCCTGTGGGGCCCCGCCCATGGCGGCGCCAACGAGGCGGCGCTGAAGATGCTGATGGAGATCGGCACGCCGGACAACGTCGCCAAATACGTTGCCAAGGCCAAGGACAAGAACGATCCGTTCCGCCTGATGGGCTTCGGCCACCGCGTCTACAAAAACTACGATCCGCGCGCGCGCATCATGCAGAAGACCACGCATGAGGTGCTCAAGGAGCTCAACATCAAGGACGACCTGCTCGAGGTCGCCGTGCAGCTCGAGAAGATCGCCCTCGAGGACGAGTACTTCATCGAGAAGAAGCTCTACCCGAACATCGACTTCTACTCGGGCATCACCCTGAAGGCGCTGGGTTTCCCGACCTCGATGTTCACGGTGCTGTTCGCCGTTGCGCGCACCACCGGCTGGATCGCCCAGTGGGCGGAGATGATCCAGGACCCGGCCCAGAAGATCGGCCGTCCGCGCCAGCTCTATGTCGGCCCGGCCCAGCGGGAATACGTGGCGATCGGCCAGCGCGACTGAGGCTGACCGCCGCTTTTTAAGCCCATCTCCCCTCATCCCGAGGGGGTGTGGCTGGGAGGGGCATGCGCTCTCGTCTCCGCGCGAAAAAACGCCGGAGGCATGAATGGGGTGACGCGGGACGCCGCGGAACCTCTTCGACACGCGTGTGATCACGGACACGACCAGGTTCCCCGGCGTCCCGCGGTCCGGAAGCCTTCGTGAAGGGCTGCCGGACCGGCTTTACGTCACGATGTCTTGTCGGTGGTGTCGACCTGTCGCTCAACGATCCCGGGTGTCGGGCTCCGTGAGAAGCCCCCATCCCCAAGCCGTTGCGTGGCACCTCCTTCCGTGCGCGCCGCCTCATAGTGGACGGCGCCGACAGCATCTCGGTGTCGCCCAGGAGGGGTCGGCCAAAGCCCGGCGCATTTCCTCGCCGAACCCCGCCACGACCCGGGCAGACCTTGCGTCGATCCCCCGCCCGAGGCGGCAGCGGCTGAGACCACCGACGCGGGCATCGCTCCACCTCCCTAAGCACCGCGCCCAACCCTGCGATGCCTCCCCGATGGTTCCGGGAAGCGGATTGCGGGAAATGATCACAGAATAGGATTTTTGTCAAGCTGGACGACATGCGTCCCGTCGTTCCTTGGCCAGCGAGATCACGCGCGAACACGGCCACGCCTCCGACGCGGGGCCTCGCCCCTCCCCTGAGCCGTCGAAACTGTGGATATGCCCAGAGCCGAGCCGGTTGTGTCGGCCCGGCACTCTTCGCCTCCAGCGCGTATGGCTACGCTTCGGTTCCGGAGGCGAACTTCGCGATGGACACCAACCGATCCTGTTCACGGGCCGTCCTTGCAATCGGTCTCGCCGTCATCGCGCTTCAGGCCGGCGGCTGCACCAGGGAAACCGCGTCGGCCTCCCCACCCGCCACAGCCGGAACCCCGCGCGAACGCATCGCGGTGCTGGCCCTCAAGCAGGTCGATTTCGGCTCGGTCTCGCTGATCCCGGTGCGCTTCGAGAAGAGCCGCATCGCCGGGCCGTTCGAGGATGGCGGGCGCACACTCTATTGCGTGACCAGCCACATGAAGGGCCGCAGCTTCGGAAAGGGCGAGCGCCCGAAGGCGGTGATCCGCGATGAGGGCGGCGTGCTGAAGATCCTCAGCGACGAGGACGAAGTCTGCGAAGGCCACCGGACAGAGCCGTTCACGGAGCTCGATTCCGCGAAGGGTTGAGTTCGCCCTTCTCCGACTTCCCCCCAATACCCTTCATCCTGAGGATGTGGGTAGGAACGCCGGGTGACGGTCCTCTACCCATCCGGCCAGAGCAGCCCTAATTCCGCGATCACTCCGCCATCGAGACCCGGACACGCGCATGACCGACACGCCGAAGCTGATCCATTCCATGATCCGCATCCGCGACGAGGCGCGCTCGCTCGACTTCTATCGGAAGGCCTTCGGACTCGAGATCGCCGACCGGCTCGATTTCGAGACGTTCACGCTGATCTACCTGTCAAACGCCGCCTCGGGCTTCGAGCTGGAGCTGACGGTCAACAAGAGCCAGAGCGAGGCCTACGATCTCGGCAACGGCTACGGCCACATCGCCTTCTCGGTTGCCGACCTCGACTCCACGCATGAGCGGATCAAGGCCGAGGGCCTGGCGCCGAAGGACATCAAGGAACTCGCCCATTCCAGCGGCGGCAAGGCCCGGTTCTTCTTCATCGAGGACCCGGACGGGTACAAGATCGAGGTGCTGCAGCGGGGGTGGCGGTTCAAGTAAGCACCGCCGTCATTCCGGGGCTCGCCTTGAGGCGAGAACCCGGAATCCAGAAACGCTGACCGATCAAAGTATTGCGGGTCATTTCCGGAGCGTCGGCGGTTCTGGATTCCGGGTTCCGCTGCGCGGCCCCGGAATGACGGTGAAAGGCGCGAGCCCCTCAACTCACCTCCACCTGCACCACCCCAGGCACTGCCCTGAGCGCGCCGGCCACCTGCGGACCGGCCTGATACTTCCCCTCCAGCTTCACCTCGACCTCGCGCTCGCCGTTGTCGAGGATGAGGATCAGCGAGACTTCGCCCTCGCCGCGCATGGTGAGGCGCTGCTTCACCGAGCCCAGCGCCCGGTCGTCGCGCAGGAAGATCCGCATGCCCTTCTGGTGCTTGGCCACCGCCGCATCGAGGGGCTCGGCCGTGGTGATGCGGGCACGCACCTCCTCGCCTTCGAGATTGGCCTGCAGCGTCAGCACCAGCGGCTTTCCGGGCTCCAGGATGTCCCGGTACTGGATCAGCCCCTCCTGAAAGATGATCGCCTCGAAATGGCCGGTGCGGTCCGAGAGCGTGACGATGCCCATCTTGTTGCCGCTTTTGGTGCGGCGCTCGGCCCGGTCGAGCACCGAGGCCGCGACCTTGCCGAAGCCGCCGCCGTTCTGGCGCACCGAGGCGCAGAACTCGGCCCAGCTCTGCACGCGCAGCTTCTGCAAGAGCTCGCCGTACTCGTCGAGCGGGTGGCCCGAGAGGAAGAAGCCGATGGCGTCGTATTCGCGCTTGAGCGTGTCCGACATCGGCCAGAGCTCATGGCTCGGGATGCGCAAAGCGACGCCGGTCGCCGCGACGCCGCCGAACATGTCCTCGATGCCGGTGGTCTCGGCCTCGGCCGCTCCTTGAGCCATCTTCATCATCGGCTCGACGGCGGCCCAGGCATGGGACCGGTCCGGCTCGATGCAGTCGAGCGCGCCACCGGCGATCAGCGCCTCCAGGGTGCGCTTGTTGACGAAGCGCGGGTTCATGCGCCGGGCGAGGCAGGCGAGGTCCTTGAAGGGCGTGTCGCCGCGCGCCTCGACCAGGGACTCGACGGCCGCGCGGCCGACGCCCTTGATCGCGGCCAGTGCGTAATAGATCCGGCCCTCGCGCACCTCGAAGGTCACGCCAGACTCGTTGATCGAGGGCGGCACCACGGTGATCTTGAGCCGCTGCGCGTCCTGCCGGAACTCGGCGAGCTTGTCGGTGACGTCCATGTCGAGGTTCATCGCAGCGGCGAGGAACTCGACAGGGTAGTTCGCCTTGAGGTAGCCGGTCTGGTAGGTCAGCAGCGCGTAGGCCGCCGCGTGGCTCTTATTGAAGCCGTAATCGGCGAACTTGGCGAGCAGATCGAAGATCTCGTTCGCCTTGGCCTTGGTCAGTTCGCGCTCGATGCAGCCCTTCACGAAGCGCTCGCGCTGCGCGTCCATCTCCGAGCGGATTTTTTTACCCATCGCGCGGCGGAGCATGTCGGCCTCGCCGAGCGAGTAGCCGGCAAGTACCTTGGCGATTTCCATCACCTGCTCTTGGTAGACGATGATGCCAAAAGTCTCCTTCAGCACCGGCGCGATCTTTTCGTGCGGGTACCAGGCTGACTCGTTGCCGGCATCGCGGCCGAGCTTGCGCTCGCAATAGACCGGGATGTTGGCCATCGGGCCCGGCCGGTAGAGCGCGACCAGGGCGATGATGTCCTCGAACCGGTCGGCCTGCATCTCGACCAGCGCCTTGCGCATGCCCGCGGATTCCACCTGGAACACGCCGACCGTCTCGCCCCGGCCCATCGGCACGTAGGTGCCCTTGTCGTCGAGCGGCAGCGAGGCGAGGTCGATGTGGATGTCGCGCTGCTTCAGGAGATCGGTGCAGCACCGAAGCATCGTCAGGGTCTTGAGGCCGAGGAAGTCGAACTTCACGAGGCCGGCCTGCTCGACCCACTTCATGTTGAACTGGGTGACCCGCATGCCCGTCTTCGGGTCTCGGTAGAGCGGGACGAGTTGCTCCAGCGGCCGGTCGCCGATCACCACGCCGGCGGCGTGGGTCGAGGCGTGGCGGTGCAGGCCCTCGAGCTTCTTCGAAATCTCCATGAGGCGGCCGACGATCGGCTCCTCCTCGATCGCCTGCTGGAGCTTCGGCTCGCCCTCGATGGCCTGGGCCAGCGTCACCGGATTGGCCGGGTTCTGGGGCACGAGCTTCGTGAGCTTGTCGACCTGGCCGTAGGGCATCTCCAGCACGCGGCCGACATCGCGCAGCACGCCGCGGGCGAGCAGCGTACCGAAGGTGATGATCTGCGCGACCTGACCCTCGCCGTAGCGCTCCTGCACGTAGCGGATGACGCGCTCGCGGCCCTCGACGCAGAAGTCGATGTCGAAATCCGGCATCGAGACGCGTTCGGGGTTGAGGAAGCGCTCGAACAGGAGCCCGAACCGCAAAGGGTCGAGATCGGTGATGAGCAGCGACCAGGCCACCACCGAGCCGGCGCCCGAGCCGCGGCCCGGTCCGACGGGAATGTCGTGGTCCTTCGCCCACTTGATGAAGTCGGAGACGATCAGGAAGTAGCCCGGAAACTTCATCCGGGTGATGACGTCGAGCTCGAAGGCGAGGCGCGCGCGGTAATCGTCCTCCGAAAAGCCCGGCGCGGTGCCGTGCTGTTTCAGGCGCAGCTCCAGCCCGGCCTCGGCCTGCCGGCGCAGCTCGGTCGGCTCGTCGGCGGCGACTTCTTGCGGGACGCCGTCGGCCGCTTCGGCGACGGCCTCCGCCATGTTCGGCGTCTCGCCGGCCCCCACCCGCGAAAAGTTCGGCAGGATCGGCTTCTGCGTGCGCACGCGGACCGCGCAGCGCATGGCGATCTCCACCGTCGCGGTCAGCGCGTCCGGCAGATCCGCGAACAGCGCCTTCATGTCCCCGCGCGACAGGAAGGCGTGCTTCGGGGTCAGCCGGCGGCGGCGCTCGTCCGAGACCAGGCGTCCCTCGGCAATGGCGAGCAGCGCGTCATGCGCGTCGTAATCGCCGGATTTCGAGAAGAACGGCTCGTTGGCCGCGACCAGCCCGAGGCCGTGCCGGTCGGCAAGGCCGATCAGCTCGCGCTCGACGGCGCGCTCGTCGGCAAGGCCGTGACGCTGCAGCTCGACATAGAGGTTCTCCTCGCCGAAGGCCGCCTTGAGCAGGTTGAGGCGGCGCAACGCCAGATCCGTCTTGCCGGCCCGCAGGGCGGAATCGAGCGGGCCGGTCCCGCCGCCGGTCAGCGCGATCATGCCGGCGCCCGCTTCTCGCAAAACCTCGGCCGCGACGCGCGGCGGCTCACCGAGCGGCACGTCGAAATAGGCGCGGCTCGCGAGCCGCAGCAGGTTGCCGTAGCCGGTGGCGTCCTGGGCCAGCAGGACGAGGTTGCCCATGCCCGCGGTCGAGCCGCGCACCTTCGGGTCCGGCTCCTCGAAACAGACCGTGAGTTGCATTCCCGCGATCGGCTGCAGACCCGATCCAGCGGCCTTCTCCGAGAATTCGAGCGCCCCGAACAGATTGTTGGTGTCGGTGAGCGCGAGCGCTGGCTGCTGGTCGGCGACCGCCGCCTTGACCAGATCGCCGACCTTCAGCGCGCCTTCGAGGAGGGAATAGGAGGAGTGGACATGGAGGTGGACGAAGCCGACCTCCTTCAACACACGCGCCATGGGATGCCTTCGTTGCGGCCCGCCACCATCGGCGAGTCTGCCGCTCGGGTCGAGGCTGGCGAGCGGGACGGCGGCGATATCCACCGCGCGTGCCTCGTCCGCATCAGGTCGCGGACCCGGGTCGCTGGCGGAACCAGCGGCGCGATCGCATTCCGCTGTGGACGGATCGCCGGTCGAGGCCGCTGGAAACCATCGCTCAGTGGATCGGCATCAAGGCTACAGCCCAGAGACCGATCGCTCCCGAGAAGAGCCCGAACGCCGTGAATTCGACCAGGCTGGTGAGAAGCTTGTTCCGAACCATGTCTGCGCTTGCTCCCGTTGATGAGCCATCTTTGTTCTTGTTTTGTTCTGTGTAAAGCCTGTGGGTGACGCGACGTTCGGCTGTGGTTAACGGCAAGGGAACCGGCTGATCCGCTGGTCCCGTCGATCCGGATGCGGACTTTCGTCGATGAAGCCGCGGCGCCCCCAACAGGGCAGTCCTCGACCCGTGTACACGCACACAAAAAGCCGAATTGGTCTTCGCACTACGTTCGCGGACAGGTTCCGACCCCAAGATCCACAATGAAACGGCGCCATCAGCACGCGCTCATCAACAAACCGAAGGCGACCATCGGGCAGTAATTGCGACATCAACAAATGTTAATGTCGGAACTTCAGCCCACGCCGCTGCCTGCTTTTTGTCCGTTCAATGTTTCGTCAGTCGCGAAGGCCTCGCATTGACCATCTGATGGTCCGCGCCAAATACCGATGGAATTAGAAGTTGCGAATGCGGTCGCGCGGATCGCTGCCGTGAGGTGGTGCGGTCTCGTATAGGTCGACGGCTGATCGTCGAGGTCATGCCGAACGACGTCACTGGGTCGGGACGTTTGGGAACGGCCGTTCAATGTTTGATATCGATAAGCGAAGCGATCTTACCGTCGCGAGGTCCGACATCCTCGCCGCGCACATGGTCGGCACCTGGCAGTGGGACATCGTGCACGACCGTGTCACCTGCGATCTCACGAATGCGGGTCTGCTCGGCCTCACGCCGCGAGAAGCGAGCCGAGGTGTTCGGTCGCAGCGGATCGTTCAGGCGGTCCATCCGGACGACCGCGACCGGCTGAAGACAGCGACCGCGCCCGCGCGCAGTGCGGGAGGCATGGTCGATCTCGTCCTCCGCACGACCCCGGCACCCGACGTCGTCCGTCGGGTAAACCTTCGCGGCCTGTACGAACCGGATGAGCACGGGGTGATGGTGCGCGGCTACGGGCTTCTGATCGACGTAACGAGCCCACCGGCCGTCGCGGCTCTGCCGGAGGAGGAACCATCCTCGACCCCGGACGAGCCGGTCGCGCGGTCAGCCGCACTCTGCCGCTCGGCCCGCCAGGTGGTTGCCGAGAATGGCACGTTCCGGCTTCGCACGCTGCTCGACATGGTGCTGCTGGAATACGGGCAGATCCTCAAACGCAACGCCAGGTAGCCTCCCGGGGCCAACGGGCGTAGAATTGTCATCTCGCACGAGCGACAGAAAGCGTCTCTCATGGCAGTCACTCTGAAACCCGCGAGAGCGGTCGATCCGGCTCTTCAATCCGCTCTGAACGCGTGCGGCTTCGTCGGCACGTGGGAGACCGATCTCGAAACCAAGACGGTCTATCCGTCCGGAGCCTTCGCCACCTTGATCGGTGTCGACGAGGAGGCTGCACGCGCCGGCATCTCGCTGAACACCTTCCTGGATGGTGTACATCCCAGCGACCGGGAGCGGGTGCACGAGGCCGTGAAGGTCGCCCACAGCACCGCCGGGCGCTTCGAATCCGAGTTCCGCATGGTTGGCGGCACCGGATCCTATCGGTGGGTTGCGGCACGTGGACAGGTCGAGAAGGACGCGCAGGGTCGAGGCTTCCGATGCCTCGGTGTCGCGGTCGATGTCACGGATACGAGAAACGCCGAGAGTCTGCGCGGACCGGACGCCGTCAACATCGTCAATCATTTGGTGGATGCGATGGTGGCCGCACGGGCCCTGATCGGCACGCTCGGCACGCCGATCCTCAAGAACTTGATCGACATGCTGCTGATCGAATTGCAGCGTGAGCTTCGGCGCAGGACGCTGCCGGAGGGTAACAGGCGGCTGCAATAGTCATTTCCGGCACCGCGGATCCGCTAGCGTTCACACGCAAACTCTCGTGCACTCACTGGTTCCGCGGTAGAATATTTTATTCCTTTCCATCCTCAAATCGGATAGTACTTCCAAGTAGTGGCCTTTCCTCGCGAGTTTCATCTAATCTGCTGCCGCCGAAGCATGCGATCGGCGCGACGTTTCGATGGCTTGCGGGCGGAGCGTCACCGGTTCACGACCGAGTCTTCCCGGCCGTCTGCGTTCACGAATGCACGATCAATGGCACCCGACGTGCCCTTGATGTGGTTTTCCGTCGTGAGGGCGGTTCGGGAAACGGTCGTTCAGCGTGCGTTGGATACGAGCCCGGCGACCACTCGCATTTCGGTTGCACAAGATTGAATTTCAGGCAATTGCGATCGCCCATTGTGTAGGAGTCCCGGATGACCGGTGGGAATGGCAAGACCTCACTCGATCGGATCGTGCGTTCGGATTGGACGCGCCCTGAGCCCGATCGCATGAGCATCGGGCCTACGGCAGCGAATGACGGCGACATGGCCTTCTCGCAGGATGCGCGGATGGCTCACGAACTCATCTCGCTGTTTCTGTCGATCGACGACCAGGGCGCGCGCGAGCGCTGCCTGACCTTCGTGCGCGAACAGGCCGAAGGCGGCGAGGAGTGATCGCGGCCTCCGCTTAGCGGCAGAGGAACCCGCTTCGGCGCGCGAAACCCGGCGCGCCCATCGTCAATCCATCTGCTCGATCAGGCCGTCCCGAATCGTCACCCGGCGGTCCATGCGCGAGGCGAGATCCATGTTGTGGGTCGCGATCAGCGCCGCGAGGCCCGAGGCCCGCACCAGCGATAACAGAATTCCAAAAACATGACTGGCGGTGTGCGGGTCGAGGTTGCCGGTCGGCTCGTCGGCCAGCAGCAGGCGCGGTCCATTGGCCACAGCGCGGGCGATGGCGACGCGCTGCTGCTCGCCGCCAGACAGCTCCGCCGGGCGATGGGTCACGCGTTCGGCAAGGCCGAGGAAGCTCAGGAGTTCGGAAGCACGCGCCTTCGCCTCGCCGCGGCCGAGACCACGGATCAGCTGGGGCATCACCACGTTCTCCAGCGCCGAGAATTCGGGCAGCAGATGGTGGAACTGGTAGACGAAGCCCATCTCCTCGCGCCGGATCCGGGTGCGATCGGAATCCGACATCGCCGAGGTCGGCCGGCCGCCGATGAAGACCTCGCCGCCGTCCGGCCGCTCCAGCAGGCCGGCGACGTGCAGCAGCGTCGACTTGCCCGTGCCCGACGGCGCCACCAGCGCGACGAGCTCCCCCGGCCAGATCGCCATGTCGGCACCTCGAAGAATCTCGAGTGCACCCTTGGCCTGCGCGTAGC
This sequence comes from Methylobacterium sp. C25, assembly GCF_021352225.1. Classification (GTDB taxonomy): domain Bacteria; phylum Pseudomonadota; class Alphaproteobacteria; order Rhizobiales; family Beijerinckiaceae; genus Methylobacterium. The sequence goes on from NZ_JAAUVI010000003.1 coordinate 135,655, forward strand.
GGCGCTCGACGCGCGCAAAGAACAGTGCCGGCACCGGCTGCGTGCCGGCTGCCCCTTCGGTGGCCATCGTCGTCGATCCGTGTTCAGCCATACCGCAGCGCCTGCACCGGGTCAGTCCGGGCGGCGCGCCAGGAGGGATAGAGGGTCGCCACCAGCGCCAGGGCGATCGATGTCAGCACGATCGTCGTGACCTCGCCGGTATTCATCTCGGCCGGGATCTCGGCGAGGAAGCGCACCGTCGGATCCCATGCGCCCGGAAAGAGCGTGCGCTGGATCGGCTTGATGTTCAGCGTGAAGACCACCCCGAGCACGAGCCCGGCGAGGCTGCCGACAATGCCGATCAGCGCACCGTTCAAGAGGAACACGCGCATGATTGTGCCGGGTGTCGCGCCCATGGTGCGCAGGATGGCGATGTCGCTCGACTTGTCCTTCACCAGCAGGATCAGGCCGGAGATGATGTTCAACGTCGCCACGATGACGATGAGGTTGAGGATCAGGAACATCACGTTCCGCTCGACCTCCAGCGCGCCGAAGAAGGTCTTGTTGCGCTGACGCCAGTCGGTGAGCAGCACGGGGCGCTCGGCCGCCATTTCCAGGTCGCCGCGCAGTTCGCCGACGGAATCCGCATTGTCGAGATAGATCTCGATATGGCTGACGTCGCCCTCGCGGTTGAAGAAGGCCTGGGACTCGGTGAGCGGCATGAAGACGAAGGTCTGGTCGAACTCGGTCATGCCGATCTCGAAGACCGCCTTCACCGTGTAGGTCTTCTGGCGCGGTGCCGTGCCGAAGGGCGTCGTTGCGCCCTTGGGTGTCGAGAGGGTGATCTGGTCGCCGGATTGCAGGCCGAGGCTGTCTGCGAGCCGCGCACCGATGGCGACGCCGGTGCCATCGTCGAAGCCCACGAGCGTTCCGCTCTTCAGGCTCTTCGAGACGGCGGCGATCTTGTCGAGGTCGGGCGCGCGCACGCCCCTGACCAGCACACCGCTGCCACCGTAGGGCGAGGACGCGAAGGCCTGTCCTTCGACCAGCGGGATGGCCGAACGCACGCCCGCCACCTTCTCGAGGCGGTCGGCCAGATCGCTGTAATCGGTGAGCGCCCGGTCGACCGGCGTGACGAAGACGTGGCCGTTGAGGCCGACGATCTTCGAGAGCAATTCCGAGCGGAAGCCGTTCATCACCGAGAGCACGATGATGAGATTGGCGACGCCGAGTGCGATGCCGATCACCGAGAACAGCGCCACCACGGAAACGCCGCCGCCGCGACGGCGCGCGCGCAGGTAGCGCAGCGCGATCATCCACTCGAAGCCGCAGAAGGGCAGCGTCGCTCCCTTTCCGAGCGAGCCGGCGAACCGCTTCGCCCGCTCGGCGAGACCCGCCGCCCCCTCCATCGTCAATCCCGCCACGTGATGATCCGTCTCGTCCTGGTCGTGAGAGCCGTCATCCGAGGCGGCAAGGTTCGGCATCGGCTCCGCCGATCCGTGATTCAGGATAGGGGAAACCCCGCAATATTGTGGCCGACGGGGACGAAACTGTTGTTTTCGTCACCGTGGGGCAGTCCTGCCACCTTCGCCGCGGCTGATGACGAGGCGCTCGCGAAGCAAGAGACCGATGGTGTTTGCCAAGCCCCCTCGCCAAACGCCGGTCGATGCCGGGTTCAGATGCGCTTGAGTCGCGAGAGCAGGTCGACCGGTGCGATCAGCTCGCGCTCGCCGGTGGCGCGCCGCTTGAGCTCGACCTTGCCGTCGGCGAGGCCCTTCGGCCCGACGATCACCTGCCAGGGCAGTCCGATCAGATCGGCCGTGGCGAATTTCGCACCGGGGCGATCGTCGCGGTCGTCGTAGAGCACGCTGAGCCCGGCGCCCTGGAGTTCGCTCTCGATCTCGGCGCAAGCAGCATCGACCGCGTCATCGCCGACTTTGAGGTTGATCAGGGCGACGTCGAAGGGCGCGACGGAATCCGGCCAGATGATGCCGGCTTCGTCGTGGCTCGCCTCGATGATGGCGGGCACCAGCCGGCTCGGGCCGATGCCGTAGGAGCCCATATGCACGGGCACCTCCTTGCCGTCCGGGCCGGTGACGACGGCCTTCATCGGCTCGGAATATTTGGTGCCGAAATAGAAGATGTGCCCGACCTCGATGCCGCGGGCCGACATGCGCGCCTCCTCCGGCACCTCGGCGAAGACCGCCTCGTCGTGCATCTCGTCGGTGGCCGCGTAATGCGAAGTCCAGGAATCCACCGTGCCCTGCAGGCCGGCGATGTCGTCGAAATCGATGTTCACTGCCGGGATCTCGAAATCGAGATAGGCGCGGTCGCAGAACACCTCGCTCTCGCCGGTCTGAGCAAGGATGATGAATTCGTGGCTGAGGTCGCCGCCGATCGGGCCGGTATCGGCACGCATCGGGATGGCGCGCAGGCCCATCGCCGCGAAGGTGCGCAGGTAGGCGACGAACATCTTGTTGTAGGCGTGCCGGGCGCCGGCCTGGTCGAGGTCGAAGGAATAGGCGTCCTTCATCAGGAATTCGCGCGAGCGCATGGTGCCGAAGCGCGGACGCACCTCGTCGCGGAACTTCCAGGAGATCTGGTAGAGGTTCTTCGGCAGGTCCTTGTAGGAGCGCGCGCTCGCCCGGAAGATCTCGGTGACGACCTCTTCGGCGGTCGGTCCGTACAGGATCTCGCGATCGTGCCGGTCCTTGATGCGCAGCATCTCCTTTCCGTAGGCGTCGTAGCGTCCGGACTCGCGCCAGAGATCGGCCGACTGGATCGTCGGCATCAGGATCTCGATGGCGCCCGAGCGGTTCTGCTCCTCGCGGATGATCGCGCAGACCTTCTCGAGCACGCGCAGGCCGAGCGGCAGCCACGCATAGATGCCGGCCGCTTCCTGGCGGATCAGGCCGGCGCGCAGCATCAGGCGGTGAGAGACGATCTCGGCTTCCTTGGGCGTCTCGCGGAGCGTCGGCAGGAAGTAGCGGGTCAGACGCATCGAAGGCCTATGATGTGCGGTCGGAACGCCGGGCCCTGGCCCGATACGCGCGAGCGCACACAACACATTGCGCCCTGAAAACACAAGCGTTCCGGGGCTACGCAGCCGCGCGGAAGACCATCAGCCGCCTCTCCGATCGTTGATCTTCGGCCCGGCGCATGGCGGCCGAGAACATTCTGTCGCGGTTTGAGCAAAAAAACGCAGCATAACGCTCTAACCCACGTGACAGACGGAAATCTTCTTCCTATAAGCACCGCCGTGATGGTCGCCGCCCAACTTGTGGCAGCGCACGGTCCGAGTCTCGGGAGGAACAAGCAGCCGCCACGTCGCTAGAAGAACGTGAGAGAATATAGGCTGGAATACTTCATATTGCTTAAAGCAAGGCTCAGTGCCTTGCTTTTTTATTTGGGCTGACCTTTGCGGCCGCGCATTCAGGCCGCCAGCGGCTTCGGGGCAGCCCGCTCCCCGGCCAACTCGCCACGCAGATTGCCGAACGCGTAGCCGGCGATGCAGAGATAGCAGGCGACCGGAGCAAACAGCGCCAGGCCGAGGCCGACATGGTCGGCCAGGAAGCCCGTCACCACCGGCACCACCGCACCTCCGACGATCGCCACGCAGACGATCCCCGCGCCCTGTGCCGTCCGCTTGCCGAGACCATCGATGGCCATGGCGAAGATCGTCGGGAACATGATCGAGTTGGCCAGGCCGACCGCGATCAGCGTCACGGCGGCGAGGGTGCCGTGCGACAGGCCGGAGATCGTCGCGAGCGTACCGGCAGCGATGGCACAGCACCCGAGGATCAGCCCGGCCCGCGCGTAACGCAGGACGATGCTGCCGACGATGCGGCCGACGAGGGCGCCCCCCCAATAGAAGCTCAGGAGCCTGCCGGCATGTTCGGGCGTCGCGCCCAATACGTGTGGCTGCTCCAGGTAGCTCACCATCAGCGTGCCGATGGAGACTTCCGCGCCGACATAGAGGAAGATCGCCAGCGCCCCGAGGGCGAGTTTCGGGCGCTTGAGCAGGTCGAGGCCGAGGCCGCGGGTCTCCGTCGCTGCATCTGACTTCGCGGACTCGGTGACCCAGGAGCGCACGATCCAGAAGAAGATCGCCAGGGCGCCGAGTCCGGCGGCGATCACCAGGAACGGCGTCTGCAGCACCGCGGCCTCGGCCTGGCGCGCGCTGGCCAATGCCTCGGCGGAGAGGCTGGCAGGGTCCTTCACCTCGGGCACGTGCGAGAGGATCGCCCAGGCACCGATCACCGGCCCGACCGTGGTGCCAAGCGAGTTGAAGGTCTGCGCCAGCGTCAGCCGGCTGGGAGCCTGCGCCGCGGGGCCGAGCTTGGTCACGAGCGGATTGGCTGCGACCTGGAGGATCGCGATGCCGGAGGCCATCACGAAGAGCGCGAGCAGGAAGATCGGAAACAGGCCCAGCCGCGCCGCTGGCGCGAAGAGCAGGCAGCCGCAGGCCATGACCAGCAGTCCGACCACAAGGCCCCGCATGTAGCCGATCCGCCCCACCAGCACGCCGGCCGGCAGCGAGATCACCGCATAGGCGAAGAAGAAGCAGAACTGCGTCAGCGTGGCCTGGGTGTAGCTGAGATCGAACAGGCTCTTCAGCTTCGGCGTGACGATGTCGACGAGGACGGTGGCGAGGCCCCAGGTGAAGAACAGGGCCAGCATGCAGGGCAGCAAATAATGGTGGCCCACGCTGCCCTCGGGCTCGTCCCCGGCAGGCGTGCTCGCGGCACCCGGCATCGCGGCCATGATCGTCTCCCTACGGCGCGGCCGCGTTCTCCCGACAAAGGGGCGCAACCGTCCGTGGAAGTGTCGAAGTCGGTACCGATCCTGTCAATCAACGATTGAGCGAGCGCCGGTGGCGCTCGTCAGTCCGCGATCGAGGGCTTGCGCAGGCAGGCCGCGATGGCGGCGGCCGATCCTGGGGTGAACCCTCGCGTGAGAGTTGCGGGCTGCCAGGCCGCGATGTCGCCATCGCGCCGCCCGAGTTCGACGCGCTAGAGCCGCGCGAGCGGGAAGACGACGATGGCGATGAAGAAGGCGACGGCGGCAGCCGCCGTCGTGATGAGCGCCTTCTCCCGCAGCCGCGGACTCGCAGGGGCGCCCGGATCCTGTCCCGGCACGATCCGCTCTGGATCGCTCTCGGCGTGGTTTCCGAGCGGCAGGACCGCGAACAGGAAGGTCCACCACAGCACGAAGTACAGGGCCAGCGCGCCGAACACCGTCAGGTCGAAGCCCTTCACGGCCACCAGGACGATGGCCGCGATGGCGACGACGAGGACGACGAGCGTCCTCAGCGTCGAGGCAGTGACCGACAGGAACAAGGCCTTCACGGGGTTCAGACCTGCTCGAGCTCGACCAGGGTGCCGAGGAAATCCTTCGGGTGCAGGAAGATCACCGGCTTGCCGTGGGCGCCGATCTTCGGCTCGCCCGTGCCAAGCACGCGCGCTCCCTGCGCCTTCATCTTGTCGCGGGCGGCGATGATGTCCTCGACCTCGTAGCAGACATGGTGGATGCCGCCGGCCGGGTTCTTGTCGACGAAGCCCTGGATCGTCGAGTTCTCGCCGAGGGGCGACATCAGCTCGACCTTGGAATTCGGCAGCTCGACGAAGACCACTGTGACGCCGTGCTCCGGCTGCGGCAGCGGCTCGGTGACCTTGGCGCCGAGCGTGTCGCGGTAGATCGCCGTCGCCGCGTCGAGATCCTTCACCGCGATGGCCACGTGGTTGAGCCGGCCGATCATCGTCTTTCTCCCTCTCAAGAATTCAGCGGAACCTACAGCCCCTCTCTCCTGTGCGGGAGAGGCTGGCCCGCGAGGCCCCCTCCCCCGATAGGGGGAAGGGTCGATGCCGGGTCAGACCTCCACCACCTGCACGTGGCAGGCGGGCTTCTTGCCCCAGACGTCGTTGAGCGCCGAGCGGATCGCGCGGTCGACGGCGTTCTCGACCGCCTCGGAGTCGCGGCGCTTGCCAGCCGGCAGCCCCGAGAGGGTGCGCGCGACGGTGTCCACCACCGTGTCAATCAGCGGCTCGCCATCGCGGCCACGGTTGGGCATGCCCATGATGTCGACGGCCGGCGTGCCGAGGACCGTGCCACGGGCATCGATCGCGATGGCCACCGAGACGACACCGGCCTGGGCGAGCTTGCGGCGCTCGGGGACGGCGCGGTCCTTCGCATCGATCAGGACGTTGGCGTCCTTGTACAGGCGGCCGGCCCGGACATGCTCGATCACCTCGGGCTTGCCGGGAGCGAGGCGGATCAGGCTGCCGTTGCGGGCCTTCACCACCGTGTCGACGCCCTGGGCGCGAGCGAAGCGGGCATGCTCGTCGAGGTGCAGCGCCTCGCCATGCACCGGGATCGCGGCCTTCGGCCGGGTCCAGGCATACATCGCGGCCATCTCGTCGCGGCGCGGGTGGCCGGAGACGTGGACGAGTTCGGTGCGGTCGGTGATGACCTCGACGCCCATCTCGATCAGGTCGTTGATGATGGCGCCGACATCGCGCTCGTTGCCCGGGATCGCGCGCGAAGAGAAGATCACGCGATCGCCTGCCGTCAGCGAGACGGCGGGATGATCCTCGCGGGAGACGCGGGACATCGCGGCGCGCGGCTCGCCCTGCGAGCCGGTGAGCAGGCAGACCACCTTCTCGCGGGGCAGGTGGCTGAAAGAATCGCCGGGGAGAATGTCCGGCAGGCCGTCGAGGTAGCCGCATTCCTTCGCGACATCGATGACCCGGTCCATGGCTCGGCCCACCGCCAGAACCTGACGGCCACAGGCCTGCGCGGCCTCAGCGACGGCGCGGATGCGGGCGACGTTGGAGGCGAAGGTCGTCACCGCGACGCGATGCGGTGCTTCCTCGATCAGGCGCTTGAGGGTCGCCGCGACCTCGGCTTCGCTCGGGGAGCGGCCCTCACGCACGACGTTCGTGGAGTCGCAGATGATCGCCAGGATGCCCTCGTCGCCGAGCGCGCGGAAGGCGTCGGGCGAGGTGATGTCGCCGGCGACCGGCGTGTCATCGAGCTTCCAGTCGCCTGTGTGCAGCACGAGGCCGTGCTCGGTGCGGATGGCGATGGCATTCGACTCGGGGATCGAGTGCGAGACCGGCACGAACTCGATCTCGAACGGACCGACCGTCACGCGCTGGCCTGGCGTGATCTGCTTGAGCGTCACCTTAGGCGCGCCGGGCTCGGAGAGGCGGCGCGTCTCGAGAAGCTGCTTGGCGAAGCGCGTCGCATAGACCGGCGCCTTCAGCTTCGGCCACAGCTCGGCGATGGCGCCGATATGGTCCTCGTGGGCGTGAGTGATGAAGATGCCGAGCAGATCCTGGCGGCGCTCCTCGATGAAGGTGAGGTCCGGATACATCAGCTCGATGCCCGGCAGGCCTTCCTCGCCGGCGAAGCCCATGCCGCAATCGACCATGATCCATTTGCGGCTCTTCTCGGGTCCGATCCCGTAGAGTGCCGCGTTCATGCCGATCTCGCCCACGCCGCCGAGCGGCACGAAGACGAGCTCGTCCTGCCGTGAAGTCATATTCCTGTCAGTCCAACATCAGGCCGCCGTCGCGGCACTTCCAAAGTGCACCTCACCCGCCGTCACGGTATGCGTCTGTCCATCCGGGGCGAGGATGATGAGCCGCCCCCCCTCATCGATTCCGTCGTGAAGACCATGAAGCGTCCCGTCGGGCAGGCGCACCGTCACGGGCGCCCCGATCCCGGCCGCGCGCTGTAGCCAGCGCTGCCGGACGCTCGAAAATCCGTGCCCCTTGTTCCAGATCCGGGCCGCTTCCACAAACCGACGTGACAGCGCAGCCAAGAGGTCGGCGGCGTCCGCATCACAACCCAGCGAAGCAAGGGATGTCGCCGCATACGGCAATCCGTCCGGCGCCGCCAGCACGTTGACGCCGAAACCGACGACCACCGCGCGCTTGCCCGCAGCTTCCAGCAGGATGCCGGCGAGTTTTTCGTTGTTTGCCAGGACGTCGTTCGGCCATTTGAGGCGAAACGTGTCTTCGCTCGCATGCGACGCCGCGACGTCATCGAGCGCGTTCACCAGCGCCAGCCCGGCGACGAACCCGAGCGTCGCGACCTGCTCGGGAGCGATGCCGGCGACTGGCCAGAGCAAGCTCGCGGCGAGATTGCCCTCGCGGGAGACCCAGGCCGCCCCGCGTCTTCCCCTGCCCTCGCTCTGGCGTTGCGCGACGATCCAGAGCGGCCCGGCCTCGCCGGCCTCGGCCTGGGCCAAGGCCTCGGAATTGGTCGAGCCGAGGGTGTCGTGGGCGTGCAGCCGATGCCCCGCCTCACGCGCCTCGGGGCTCAGGCGGAACCCCATCCGCTCAGAACAGTGACTTCGCAGCCGCACCCGCAGCGGCCACGAGGGGCGCCGGCACCAGGAAGAACAGCACCACGAGGGCGCTCGACAGGCCGAGCACGATGCGGATGCCCGGAGGCATCGGCTCGTAGGCGTCGCGCGGCTCGTCGAAGTACATCACCTTGACGACGCGCAGGTAGTAGAAGGCGCCGACCACGCTCGTCACCACGCCGATCACCGCCGTCGTCACGAGCCCCGCCTTGATGGCGGCGGCGAACACGTAGAACTTCCCGAAGAAGCCCGCGAGCGGCGGGACGCCGGCCAGCGAGAACATCATCGCGGCGAGGCAGAAGGCCAGCCAGGGATGGGTACGCGAGAGGCCCGACAGGTCGTCGATCGTCTCGAACATCTGGTTCTTGCGACGCAGCGCGAGCAGCACCGCGAAACCGCCCAGCGTCATCGCCAGATAGATCAGCATGTAGACGATGACGCCGCGCACGCCCTCCTCGGTGCCGGCCGCGAGACCGATCAGCGCGTAGCCGACATTGCCGATGGAGGAATAGGCGAGCAGTCGCTTGATGTTCTTCTGGCCGATCGCGGCGAAGGAGCCGAGCGCCATCGAGGCAATCGAGACGAAGATGATGATCTGCTGCCAGATCGCGGTGACGTCCGGGAAGGCGCCGATGAAGACGCGCACCGTCATGGCCATGGCGGCCATCTTCGGTGCCGAGGCGAAGAAGGCCGTCACCGGTGTCGGCGAGCCCTCGTAGACGTCGGGCGTCCACATGTGGAACGGCACGGCGGCGAGCTTGAAGCAGACACCGGCCGCGATGAACACGATGCCGAGCACGATGCCGAGGCCCGTCGAGTCGCTGCTCAGCGCGGTGACGATGCCCGGGAAGGAGACGGTGCCGGTGAAGCCGTAGACCAGCGAAGCGCCATAGAGCAGCATGCCTGAGGACAGAGCGCCGAGCACAAAGTACTTCAGGCCGGCTTCGGTCGACTTCACGTCGTCGCGGTGGAAGGCGGCGATGACGTAGGCGGCCAGCGACTGCAGCTCGAGGCCGAGATAGAGCGAGATCAGGTCGTTGGCCGAGGCCATGACCATCATGCCGATCGTGCAAAGCAGGATCATCACCGGATATTCGAACCGGTCGATGCGCTCGCGCTGGAAGTAGTCGCGCGACAGCAGGATCGTCGCGGCCGATCCGATCAGGATCAACGCCTTCATGATCCGCGAGAAGTTGTCGGAGATGAACGCGCCCGACAGCGTCGTGATCTTGCCGTGGCCGGAGACAACCACGAAGAAGGTCAGGATCAGCAGGATCAAGGCGCCGACATTCACGCCCTCGGTCGAGCGCTCGCCGCGGAAGGCGCCGTACATCAGGAGCGCCATCGCCCCGAGAGCCATCATGATCTCGGGCAGCAGCGGGCCGATGGTCGGCATCACGGAATGAAGATGGGTCATCGCGCGGCGATCTCGGCCTTGCCCGCGGCCGCGCGCTCGGCGGCCTGCGTGTTGGACAGGGATGTCTTCATGCTGGTCATCAGCGCCTCGGTAGAGGGCGCGAAGGCGTCGAGCACGGGCGAGGGATGAACGCCGTACCAGATCGTCAGCGCGACCAGCGGCGCGATGATGATCTTTTCGCGCAGATCCAGATCCAGGATGCCCTGGAGGTTCGGCTTCTCGAGCTTCCCGTAGATCACGCGGGCATAGAGCCAGAGCGCGTAGCCGGCCGAGAGGATGATGCCGAAGACCGAGAAGAAGGCGACCATCGGGTTGGCCTTGAAGGCACCCATCATCGACAGGAACTCGCCGACGAAGCCCGACGTGCCCGGCAGGCCGACATTGGCCATGGTGAAGACCATCATCGCCGCCGCGTAGAGCGGCATGCGCTTCACGAGGCCGCCATAGGCCGCGATCTCGCGGGTGTGCATCCGGTCGTAGACCACGCCGACGCAGAGGAAGAGCGCGCCCGACACGATGCCGTGCGAGATCATCAGGAACAGGGCGCCCTGGATGCCCTGCTCGTTCAGCGTGAACAGGCCGAGCGTCACGAAGCCCATATGCGCCACGGACGAGTAGGCGATCAGCTTCTTGATGTCGGTCTGCATCATCGCGGTGAGCGAGGTGAAGATGATCGCGATCACCGAGAGGGCGAATACGAAGTTCGCGAAATAGGCCGAGGCATCCGGCAGCATCGGCAGCGAGATCCGGATGAAGCCGTATCCGCCCATCTTCAGCAGGATGCCGGCCAGGATCACCGAGCCCGCCGTCGGCGCCTCGACGTGCGCGTCGGGCAGCCAGGTATGAACCGGCCACATCGGCATCTTCACCGCGAAGGAGGCGAAGAAGGCGAGCCACAGCCAGGTCTGCATGTGGACCGGGAAACGGTGCGTCAGCAGCGTCGGAATGTCGGTGGTGCCGGCCTGCCAGTACATCGCCATGATGGCGAGCAGCATCAGCACCGAGCCGAGCAGCGTGTAGAGGAAGAACTTGAAGCTCGCGTAGATGCGCCGCTTGCCGCCCCAGATGCCGATGATCAGGAACATCGGGATCAGGCCTGCCTCGAAGAACAGGTAGAACAGCACCAGGTCGAGGGCGCAGAACACGCCGATCATCGTCGTCTCGAGGACGAGGAAGGCGACAAAATATTCCTTCACGCGGGTGTCGATCGAGCGCCACGACGCCCCGATGCAGAACGGCATCAGGAAGGTCGTCAGCAGGATCAGCGGCATCGAGAAGCCGTCGACGCCGAGCTTGAACTTGATGGTCTCGGCGAGCCAGCCGTGGGTCTCGACGAGCTGGAAGCTCGGGCTCGCGATGTCGTAGCGCGACCAGGCAGCCAGCGAGAGCAGGAAGGTGACGATCGTCGTGATCAGCGCGGCCCAGCGGGCATTGCGCTTCACGGCTTCGGTCTCCTCACCGAGGGTGAGGATGAAGGCCGCGCCGCAGAGCGGGACGATCAGGAGGCCGGAGAGGATCCCGAGGCCGAGCATCAATGGGCTCCCCCGGCAACGCCGGTCAGCATGTACCAAGTGATGAGGCCGGCGACGCCGACCAGCATGACGAAGGCGTAGTGGTAGACGTAGCCGGTCTGCAGCCGCACGACGCCGCGGGTGACGTCGACGACGCGAGCCGAGATGCCGTCGGGGCCCATCCCGTCGATGATCCGGCCGTCACCTTCCTTCCAGAGGAAGAGACCGAACTTCTTGGCCGGGCGGACGAAGATCGCGTCGTAGATCTCGTCGAAGTACCACTTGTTGAGCAGGAATTGGTACAGAGTCGGCTGCTGCTTGGCCAACTGACCAGGCAGTTCCGGCCGGCGGATATACATCCAGAAAGCCAGCACGAAGCCCAAGGTCAGCATGATGGCCGGCGAGAGCGAGACCCAGGTCGGCGCCTCGTGGATCTTGTGCATGATGTGGTCTGCGGAATGCGCCAGGGCATGTCCCCAGAACGCGTCCATGTCGTGCCCGATGAAGCGATCCTTGAAGATCAGGCCGGCGAAGAGCGCGCCGAAGGCGAGGATCGCCAGCGGCAGCGTCATCACGATCGGGCTCTCGTGCGGCGTGTGATCGTGACCATGGCCGTGATCGTCATGGGCATGGTCATCATGCGCAGCGGCTGCGTGACCATGCGCATCGGCGTGAGCATGGTCGTCATGGGCGTGGTCGTCATGCCCATGGGCGCCGTGCTGCGTGGCCCAGCGCGCGGGGCCTTCGAAGGTCATGAAGAACAGGCGCCAGGAGTAGAACGAGGTCATCAGCGCGGCGATCACGGTGGCGAGGAACGCCAGAACGTGGCCCGGGCGGTCGGACATGTAGGCCGCCTCGATGATCGCATCCTTCGAGTAGTAGCCTGCCGTGAAGGGGAAGCCGATCAGCGCGAGGGTGCCGATCGTCATCATCGCCGTGGTGAAGGGGATGAATTTCCGCAGCGCCCCCATGTGCCGCATGTCCTGCTCGTGGTGCATCGCGTGGATGACCGAGCCGGCTCCGAGGAACAGCAGCGCCTTGAAGAAGGCGTGGGTGAAGAGGTGGAACACGCCGGCCGAATAGGCGCCAACGCCAAGCGCCACGAACATGTAGCCGAGCTGCGAGCAGGTCGAATAAGCAATGACCCGCTTGATGTCGTTCTGCACGAGGCCGACGGTCGCCGCGAAGAAAGCGGTGATGCCGCCGATCACCGTCACCACCGAGAGGGCGACGGGCGCCAGCTCGAAGAGCGGCGAGAGCCGGGCGACCATGAACACGCCGGCCGTCACCATGGTGGCGGCATGGATGAGCGCGGAGACCGGGGTCGGGCCTTCCATCGCGTCCGGCAGCCAGGTGTGCAGCAGGAACTGCGCCGACTTGCCCATGGCGCCCATGAAGAGCAGCAGGCAGGTCAGCGTCAGGGCGTTCCAGTCGTAGCCGAGGAAGTGGAAGGTCGCGTCCTTCAGCTCCGGCGCGTTCGCGAAGATCGCATCGAAGGAGACCGAGCCAGTCAGCACGAAGACCAGGAAGATGCCGAGCGAGAAGCCGAAATCGCCGACGCGGTTGACGATGAAGGCCTTCATCGCGGCGGCATTGGCAGAAGGCTTTTCGTACCAGAAGCCGATCAGCAGGTAGGAGGCGAGACCGACACCCTCCCAGCCGAAGAACATCTGAACGAGGTTGTCGGCCGTCACCAGCATCAGCATGGCGAAGGTAAACAGCGACAGGTAGGCGAAGAAGCGCGGCCGGTGCGGATCCTCCTCCATGTAGCCGACAGAGTAGAGGTGCACGAGCGTCGAGACGGTGGTGACAACGACCAGCATCACGCAGGTCAGCGTATCGACCTTGAAGGCCCAGTCGACGGTGAGATCACCGGCCGAGAACCACTGCGCGACCTGCACACGCTCGGCATGACCATGGTCGCCGGTCACCAGGAAGAACGCGCCCCAGGCGAGCAGGCAGGCGAAGGCGAGACAGCTCGTCGTCACGTACTCGCTGAGCCGCGCGCCGATATAGCGGCCGAACAGGCCGGCGATGATGGCGCCGATCAGGGGGAAGAAGACGATGGCGTGATACATGGTTCTGTGCGGCCTCGCAGCAGGCGGACGAAGGGGCGACCGGGGCGGGTCAGCCTTTCATCATGCTCACGTCCTCGACGGCGATGGAGCCGCGGTTCCGGAAGAAGACGACCAGGATGGCCAGGCCGATGGCGGCCTCCGCCGCGGCCACGGTCAGCACGAACAGCGCGAAGACCTGGCCGGTGATGTCGTCGAGATGGGTCGAGAACGCCACCAGGTTGATGTTCACGGCGAGCAGGATCAGCTCGACCGACATCAGAATGACGATGACGTTCTTGCGATTGATGAAGATGCCGAGCACGCCGAGCGTGAACAGGATCGCGGCAACCGTGAGGTAGTGGCTGAGGCCGATCATGATGCTTAGACCTCCACGCCCTGACGGGAGGGCACCTTGCGCGTCTCCACGGCCATGGCCTGCGTGCGTGCGTTCTGGACGGCGATATTCTGGCGCTTGACGCCCGGCCGGTCGCGCAGGGTCAGCACGATGGCGCCGATCATCGCGACGAGCAGCACCAGCCCGGCGATCTGAAAGAAGTAGGCGTAATCGGTGTAGAGCACGCGGCCGAGCGCCTGGGTGTTGGTCAGGCCCTCGCTCGCGGCAGTCTGGCCGATCGGGGTGCGCACGATGCCCGGATCGATCGCCCAGGAACCGACCACCAGAATCAGCTCGATGGCGAAGATGGCGCCGATCAATCCGCCGATCGGCAGGTATTGCTGGAAGCCCTGACGAAGCGCCGCGAAATCCACGTCGAGCATCATCACGACGAACAGGAAGAGAACCGCGACCGCGCCGACGTAGACGACCACCAGGATCATCGCGAGGAACTCGGCGCCCATCAGCACGAAGAGCCCCGCCGCGTTCACGAAGGCGAGGATCAGGAACAGCACCGAGGTCACGGGATTGCGCGCGGCGATCACCATGAATCCGCTGGCGATCGCGAAGCCTGCGAACAGGTAGAAGAAGGCGGCGGCTGCAGTCATGCGGTGATCAGGTCAGCCGCTGAAACAGCGGCTCCTTCTGCCTTGAAGCCAACGGCCTGCGGGAAGCGGGCCGTCTATAAAACTCGGGTCTGCGGCGCACAACCGGCGCGCCGCCATGCATCAGCGGTAAGGCGCGTCGATCGCGATGTTGCGCGCGATCTCGCGCTCCCAGCGATCGCCGTTATCGAGGAGCTTCTGCTTGTCGTAGAGCAGCTCCTCGCGGGTCTCGACGGAGAACTCGGAGTTCGGACCCTCGACGATGGCGTCCACCGGGCAGGCCTCCTGGCACATGCCGCAATAGATGCACTTCACCATATCGATGTCGTAACGGGTGGTGCGGCGCGTGCCGTCGTTGCGGCGCGGGCCAGCCTCGATGGTGATGGCCTGGGCCGGGCAGATCGCCTCGCAGAGCTTGCAGGCGATGCAGCGCTCCTCGCCGTTGGGGTAGCGGCGCAGGGCGTGCTCCCCCCGGAAGCGAGGGCCGCGATGGCCCATCTCGAACGGGTAGTTGATCGTGGCCTTCGGCTTGAAGAAGTACTTCATGGCGAGGATGAACCCCGACACGAACTCCCTCAGCAGGAGACCTCTGGCGACCTGATCGAGCTTCATGCTCGGATCTCCAATACTTCTGCGGTCATGCCCCCGGCGCGAGGCCGGTGAGCTTGAGGACGAAGGCGACGACGACGACCGAGACGAGCGAGAGCGGAAGGAAGACCTTCCAGCCGAGCCGCATGAGCTGGTCGTAGCGGTAGCGGGGCACCATGGCCTTCACCATGGCGATCATGAAGAACAGGAAGCTCGCCTTCAGCGCGAACCAGATCAGGCCCGGCACCCAGGTGAAGGGCGCGAAGGGAATCGGCGAGAGCCAGCCGCCGAGGAACAGCACGGTTCCGAGCGCGCACATGGTCATGATCGCCACGTACTCGCCGAGCATGAACAGCAGGTAGGGCGTCGAGGAGTACTCGACCATGTAACCGGCCACGAGCTCCGATTCGGCTTCGGGCAGGTCGAAGGGCGGGCGGTTCGTCTCGGCCAAAGCCGAGATGAAGAACACCACGAACATCGGGAACAGCCAGAACCAGTACCAGCCGAACAGGCCGAGTGAGGTGTCCTGCGCCATGACGATGCGCGAGAGGTTCAACGAGCCGGCGCAGAGCAGCACGCAGATGATCACGAAGCCGAGCGAGACCTCGTAGGAGATCATCTGCGCGGCCGAGCGCAGGGCGCCGAGGAAGGCGTATTTCGAGTTCGACGCCCAGCCGCCCATGATGACGCCGTACACGCCGAGCGACGAGATCGCGAAGATGTAGGTGATGCCGACATTGATGTCGGCGATGGCCCAGCCATCGGCGAGCGGGATCACCGCCCAGCTCGCCAGCGCCAGGGTGGCGAAGACCATCGGCGCGAGCAGGAAGATCGCCTTGTTGGCGCCGGCCGGGATTACCGGCTCCTTGATCACGAACTTGATCAGGTCGGCGAAGGACTGGAACAGGCCGAAGGGGCCGACGACGTTCGGGCCGCGGCGGAGCTGCACCGCCGCCCAGATCTTGCGGTCGGCGAGCAGCGCGTAGGCGATGAAGACCAGCAGCGCCGAGAGCAGAACGAGGCTCTTCAGCGCGGTCAGGGCGACGAGGCCGACGGTTTCCCAGAAGGTCATGGGGTCCTCACTCGGCCGCCTGGAGCGTGCGCCCGTGGGCGACGCTCGAACATTCCGCCATCACGCGCGAGGCGCGGGCGATGGGGTTCGTCATGAAGAAGTCGGCGAAGGCAGGACCGAAGGCATCCTTGCCGAGGCTTCCGCCGAGTCCGGCCAGCGCATCGACCGCCTTCACGACGTCGGCCGTCTCGACCGCATCGACTCCAGCAAGATGCGGATGCGCGGCGTAGAGCGCGCGGCGCAGGGCAACGAGCGAGTCGAAGGGCAGCTTGTGGCCGAGCACGTCCGACAGGGCGCGCAGGATCGCCCAGTCCTCGCGAGCATCGCCCGGCGGGAAGCCGGCGCGGTTGGTCATCTGCACGCGGCCTTCCGTGTTCACGTAGGTCGCGGATTTCTCGGTATAGGCGGCGCCCGGCAGGATCACGTCGGCACGCATCGCGCCACGGTCGCCATGCGTGCCCTGGTAGATCACGAAGGCCCCTGCCCCGACCTCGACTTCGTCGGCGCCGAGGTTGAACACCACGTCGAGGGCGCCCGGCGCAGTGATGCCGGCGAAGTCGAGACCGCCCTCGCCCGGCACGAAGCCGAGATCGAGCGCGCCGACGCGAGCGGCAGCCGAATGCAGGACGGCGAAGCCGTTCCACTCGGGCTTCACCGCGCCGACGCTCTTGGCCAGCGCGGCGGCGGCGGCGAGGACCGCGGCACCATCGGCGCGCGACAGGGCGGCGCTGCCGATGATGACGAGCGGCCGCTCGGCCTTCGACAGGGTCTCGGCGAAGCTGTGCTTGCCGGCGGCGAGGTCTGACAGCGTCTCCGGCCCGGCGCCGAGATAGAGGTGCGGATAGGTCAGATCGACCTCTTCTCCGATGACGCCAACCGCGAGCGGCGCCATGCGCCAGCGCTTGCGGATACGGACGTTCAGAAGCGAGGCCTCAAGGCGCGGATTGGTGCCGACGAGCAGGATCGCGTCGGCCTCTTCGATGCCCGGAATGGTCGGGTTGAAGGTGTATGCGGCGCGGCCCCAGACGGGATCGATCTTTTCGCCACCCTGGCGGCTATCGATATTCGGCGTGCCCAGCGAGCCCATCAGCTCCTTGAGTGCGAAGATCTCCTCGACACCGGCGAGATCGCCGACGACGGCGCCGATCTTCTTCGGGTCGGCGTCCTTCATCTTGGCGGCGATGGCCGAGAAGGCCTCACCCCATGAGGCCGGGCGCAGGCGGCCGTTCTCGCGCACGAAGGGACGATCGAGGCGCTGCATGCGCAGGCCGTCGACGATCTGACGGGTCTTGTCGGAGATCCACTCCTCGTTGATCTCTTCGTTGACGCGCGGATTGATCTGCATGACCTCGCGGCCGCGCACGTCCACGCGGATCGCCGAGCCGACGGCATCCATCACGTCGATGGAATCGGTCTTGGTCAGCTCCCAGGGGCGGTTGTTGTAGCTCTGGGGCTTCGGCACCAGCGCGCCCACGGGGCAGAGGTCGGCGACGTTGCCCTGGAGCTCCGAGCCCATGGCGTTCTCGAGGTAGCTCGTGATCTCCATGTCCTCGCCGCGGCCGATGGCGCCGAGATCCGGCACGCCGGCGACTTCCGCAAGGAAGCGCACGCAGCGGGTGCAGTGGATGCAGCGGTTCATCGCCGTGCGCACCAGCGGGCCGATGTACTTCTCTTCGACCGCGCGCTTGTTTTCCTTGTAGCGCGTCGAGTCGACGCCGTAGGCCATGGCCTGGTCCTGCAGGTCGCAATGGCCGCCCTGGTCGCAGATCGGGCAATCGAGCGGGTGGTTGATGAGGAGGAACTCCATCACCCCCTCGCGGGCCTTCTTGGTGAGGCCGGAGCGCGTCAGCACCTCCGGCGGCTCACCGTTCGGGCCAGGACGGCAATCCTTCACCGCATAGGCACAGGAGGCGACGGGCTTCGGCGCGCCCTTCAGCTCGACGAGGCACATCCGGCAATTGCCGGCGATGGACAGGCGCTCGTGGAAGCAGAAGCGCGGGATCTCCGCACCCGCGACCTCACAGGCCTGCAGGAGGGTGAATTCGGCCGGAACATCGACCTCGGTGCCGTCGACGA
This sequence comes from Methylobacterium sp. C25, assembly GCF_021352225.1. Taxonomy (GTDB): domain Bacteria; phylum Pseudomonadota; class Alphaproteobacteria; order Rhizobiales; family Beijerinckiaceae; genus Methylobacterium. Next base: position 153,725 of record NZ_JAAUVI010000003.1, read on the forward strand.
GAAGCTTTGTCATCGGGTCATCTCGGAATGGTCGCGCAGCATCGTCCTCACTCCGCCGCCATCGGGACGGCATCGGAATGCGGGTTGGCGCTGTACTGGTCGATGCGCTTCTCGATCTCGGGGCGGAAATGCCGGATCAGGCCCTGGACGGGCCAGGCCGCGGCATCGCCGAGCGCGCAGATCGTGTGTCCCTCGATCTGCTTGGTGACCTCGAACAGCATGTCGATCTCGCGCTTCTGAGCGCGGCCGGCGGACATGCGCTGCAGGACGCGCCACATCCAACCGGTGCCCTCGCGGCACGGCGTGCACTGGCCGCAGCTCTCGTGCTTGTAGAAGTACGAGATGCGCGTGATCGCCGAGACGATGTCGGTGGACTTGTCGAGCACGATCACTGCCGCGGTGCCGAGGCCGGAGCCGAGGTTGCGCAGGGTGTCGAAATCCATCTTGGCGTCGATGATCTGCTCGGCCGGCACCAGCGGCACCGAGGAGCCACCGGGGATCGAGCAGAGCAGGTTGTCCCAGCCGCCGCGCATGCCGCCGCAATGCTTGTCGATGAGCTCACGGAAGGTGATGCCCATCTCCTCTTCGACGTTGCACGGCGTGTTGACGTGCCCCGAGACGCAGAACAGCTTGGTGCCGGTGTTGTTCTTGCCGCCGAGGCCCGCAAACCAGGCGCCGCCACGACGCAGGATGGTCCCGGCGACGGCGATCGACTCGACATTGTTGACGGTCGTGGGGCAGCCGTACAGGCCCATATTGGCCGGGAATGGCGGCTTCAGCCGCGGCATGCCCTTCTTGCCCTCGAGGCTCTCGATCAGCGCCGTCTCTTCCCCGCAGATGTAGGCGCCGGCACCGTGATGGACGTAGATGTCGAACGGATAGCCGTGGATGTTGTCCTTGCCGACGAGCCGGGCCTCGTAGGCCTCGTCCACCGCGCGCTGCAGCGCGAACTTCTCGGCGACGTATTCACCTCGCAGATAGACGTAGCAGGCATGGGCGCCCATCGCGAAGGAGGCAAGCATGCAGCCCTCGATCAGGAGATGCGGGTCGTGCCGCATGATCTCCCGGTCCTTGCAGGTGCCCGGCTCGGACTCGTCGGCATTGACGACGAGGTAGTGCGGGCGCCCATCGGACTTCTTGGGCATGAAGGACCACTTGAGGCCGGTCGGGAAGCCCGCGCCGCCTCGACCGCGCAGACCCGAACCCTTCATCTCGTCGATGATCCAGTCCCGGCCCATTTCGAGCAGGAACTTGGTGCCGTCCCAGGCGCCACGCTTCTTCGCCGCGTCGAGATCCGGCGAGTGCAGGCCGTAGAGGTTGGTGAAGATGCGATCCTGATCGGAGAGCATGGCCTCAGCCCTTCTTTCCGGCGAGAACGGCCGCCTGGCCGACCCAGTCTTCGCGGTCGATGCGGCCCGGGAAGGCGAGATACGCGCCGACCCAGGCGATCTCCGGCGCGGACCACGCTGCGATCTGGTCGAAATGCCAGACGCCGAGATCGTTCAGGCGGCGGTTGTTCACGGGGCCGATGCCCTTGATCTTGGTGAGGTCGTCGGGCCGGTTGTCGCGCGCCGCCTCGATGCCCGTGGGACGCGTGCCGGCCGCATTGGCCCGCTCCTCGGGGCTCTGCTCTTCGTGCACCGCATCGTCCGCGCCGGAAGCGACCGGCTGTTGCGGCGGCTCGGTGCGCAGCGTGACGTCGTCCTCGACCGCTTCCTTGTCGGCAGCGGTCTTGGCGGCGCCGTCGGAGATCTTCGGGGCGCCGACCTGATCGGCGACCTGCGGCGAGGCCGGCGAGACGCCGGGGGTGCCTTTGCCATCGGCCTTGACGGGGGTCTCGCCGCCAGCCGCGCGTTGAGCGGGAGCGTCGACGGCCGGGCTCTCGGTGGCGCGGCCCGCATCCGGCTGCGCCGGCTTGGGATCGTCCTTGGCGCGGGCTTCCGTCGAGGCGGCCTCGTCCTTCTTGACCGCCGCGTCGCCCTTGTCGTCGCCACCCTGAGTCTGCTCGAAGCGCTTGCGCCACGCGCCGACGCGCGATCCGTCGAACAGGGTCGGATCGGTCAGGGTGTTGATCGAATCCTTGGGCTCCGAGGAGGTGCGGCCGGTCTGCGACCCGATCTTCACCGGGCGACCCGCGGCGAGATCGTCCATCAGCGTGTTGAGGCTCTGAGGGGTCAGGTCCTCATAGTAGTCCTGGTTGATCTGGACCATCGGCGCATTGCAGCAGGCGCCGAGGCACTCGACTTCGAGCCAGGAGAAATTGCCGTCCGCCGAGACATGGCCCTGCGGCCCGAGGCGGTCATGCAGGGTCTGCTTGAGCTCACGCGCGCCGCAGCTGTCGCACGGCACCGTGCCACAGAGCTGGATCCAGAACCGGCCGACCGGCTCCAGGGCGAACATCGTGTAGAAGGTCGCGACCTCGAGCACGCGGATATGCGGCATGCCGAGCTGGTCGGCGACGGCCTCGATGGCCTTCTGCGGGAGCCAGCCGCCATTCTGCTCCTGCGCCTTCCAGAGCAGCGGAATCACGGCCGAGGCCTGGCGGCCTTCCGGATACTTCTCGATCTGGCCGCGGGCCCAATCCGCGTTCTCGGGAGAGAACGCGAAGCTCTCGGGCTGTTCGGCGGCGGGGGCTAGCCTGCGGTTCGCCATGACGTCTCGGCTGTCCTCTCAGCGGTCCACTTCGCCGAACACGATGTCGAGCGTGCCGAGCACGCAGGACACGTCGGCGAGGAGGTGGCCGCGGCACATCCAGTCCATCGCCTGAAGGTGGGCGAAGCCTGGAGCGCGGATCTTGCAGCGGTAGGGTTTGTTGGTGCCGTCGGCGACGAGATAGACGCCGAACTCGCCCTTGGGCGCCTCGACCGCGGCGTAGACCTCGCCGGCCGGCACGTGGAAGCCCTCGGTGTAGAGCTTGAAGTGGTGGATGAGCGCTTCCATCGAGCGCTTCATCTCCCGGCGCGGCGGCGGCGCGAACTTGCCGTCGACGGCGGCGATCGAGCCCTGCCCGGCCGGCTCACGCAGCTTGGCCACGCACTGCTTCATGATCTTCACGGATTCCCGCATCTCTTCCATGCGGATGACCTGGCGATCGTAGGTGTCGCCGTTCTTTCCCACGGGGATGTCGAAATCCATCTCGTCGTAGCACTCGTAGGGCTGCGACTTGCGCAGGTCCCACGGAATCCCCGAGCCGCGCACCATCACGCCCGAGAAGCCCCAGGCCATGGCCTCGTCCTGCGTGACGATGCCGATATCGACGTTGCGCTGCTTGAAGATGCGGTTGGCCATGACGAGGTCGTCGAGATCGTCGACCACCTGCAGGAACGGGTCGCAGAACGCCTCGATGTCGTCGATCAGCGCCGGCGGCAGGTCCTGGTGAACGCCGCCCGGGCGGAAGTAGTTGGCATGCAGACGAGCGCCGGATGCGCGCTCGTAGAAGATCATCAGCTTCTCGCGCTCCTCGAAGCCCCAGAGTGGAGGCGTGAGCGCGCCGACGTCCATCGCCTGCGTGGTGACGTTGAGGAGGTGCGAGAGCAGCCGCCCGATCTCACAGAACAGGACGCGGATCAGTTGCGCCCGGCGCGGCACGGTGATGCCGGCCAGCCGCTCGATCGCGAGGCAGAAGGCGTGCTCCTGGTTCATCGGCGCGACGTAGTCGAGCCGGTCGAAATAGGGCGTCGCCTGCAGGTAGGTCTTGTGCTCGATCAGCTTCTCGGTGCCGCGATGGAGCAGGCCGATATGCGGGTCGACGCGCTCGACCACCTCGCCATCGAGCTCCAGCACCAGGCGCAGCACGCCGTGCGCGGCCGGGTGCTGCGGGCCGAAGTTGATCGCGAAATTGCGGATGTTGTGCTCAGCCATCCTGCGACCTCAGCTCGACTTCTTCTCGTCCCCCGGCAGCACGTAGTCGGTGCCCTCCCAGGGAGACAGGAAGTCGAAATTGCGGAACTCCTGCACGAGCTTGACCGGCTCGTAGACCACGCGGCCCTCGTCCTGGTCGTAGCGGACCTCGACGAAGCCGGTGAGCGGGAAGTCCTTGCGGAGCGGGTGCCCCTCGAAGCCGTAATCGGTCAGCATCCGGCGCAGGTCCGGATGGCCCGAGAACAGGATGCCGTAGAGGTCGTAGGTCTCGCGCTCGTACCAGTTCGCGGACGGGAAGACCGAGATCACCGAGGGCACCGGCGTGGTCTCGTCGGTCAGCACCTTCACGCGGATGCGCGCGTTATGGCGCAGCGAGAGCAGGTGATAGACGACGTCGAACCGGCGATCGCGCTCGGGATAGTCCGCGCCGCAGATGTCGATGAAGCAGCGGAACGAGCAGTTCGGATCGTCGCGCAGATAGGTCAGCGCGTAGGCGATGTCCGAGCCCTGCACGGTCAGCGTCAGCTCGCCGAAGGCGATCTTGGCCTCCGTGACGGCGGGGCCGAGAGCCGCGCCGATGCGCTCGGCCATGGCCTTCAGCGCCGCGTCACCCTGCGCGACCTCGATGGTCGAGCGCAGCGTGATGCCGTTGGTGGTGACGGGCTCTGCCATGCTGCTCACCGCTCGATCGTGCCGAGACGGCGGATCTTCTTCTGGAGAAGAAGCACGCCGTAGAGCAGCGCCTCGGCCGTGGGCGGGCAGCCCGGCACGTAGATGTCGACCGGGACGACCCGGTCACAGCCGCGCACAACCGAGTAGGAATAGTGATAGTAGCCGCCGCCATTGGCGCACGAGCCCATCGAGATGACGTAGCGCGGCTCCGGCATCTGGTCGTAGACCTTGCGGAGGGCGGGAGCCATCTTGTTGGTGAGCGTGCCGGCGACGATCATCACGTCGGACTGGCGCGGCGAGCCGCGCGGCGCGAAGCCGAAGCGCTCGCAATCGTAGCGCGGCATCGACATCTGCATCATCTCGACGGCGCAGCAGGCCAGGCCGAAGGTCATCCACATCAGCGAGCCGGTGCGGGCCCAGTTGATGAGCTCGTCGGCCGAGGTGACGATGAAGCCGCGATCGGCCAGCTCGTCGTTGATCGACAGGAAGGTCGGATCGTTCGCGCCGATCGGACGGCCGGTATTGGGATCGATGATCCCCTTCGGCGCCGGCGCGACTTCCGGGACGCGGTCGAATGTCGGGTTCAGGGCCATGTGCGCCTCTGATCGTGATGCGGATACGGGCGGTCGCTCAGTCCCACTCGAGCGCTCCCTTCCGCCATTCGTAGATGAAGCCGACGGTGAGCACGCCGAGGAACACCATCATCGACCAGAACCCGAACCAGCCGAGTTCGCCGAACGTGATCGCCCAGGGGAACAGGAAGGCGACTTCGAGATCGAAGATGATGAACAGGATCGCGACGAGGTAGAACCGCACGTCGAACTTCATGCGGGCGTCGTCGAAGGCGTTGAAGCCGCACTCGTAGGCCGAGAGCTTCTCCGGGTCGGGGGCCGAGTAGGCCACCAGGAACGGTGCCACGAGCAGCGCGACGGCGATGAACAGCGAGACGCCGATGAAGACGATGAGCGGCAGATAATCCGCCAGCAGCCCCGTCATGCGACACCTCCGAATCCCGGCGAAACCGACTTTGCTCACCCCGCGCGGGCGCGGCGCTCTGGAATTGATCAATTCCAGTCTGAGCACGGCGGAGGCTTAGACGAGCCCCCCCGGTGAAACAAGGGCGTTCCGCGCCGCACAAACGAAAGGTGATGGATGTAACCTGTGTCAGTGCCCGCAGGGGTCAGTGGGGCGAAACGGCACACGCGCAACGGGCGTAGAGTCGGCTCCTGCTGTCGCCATGCGTGGCCGACAAAGCGTCCCGTCAAAAACTCTCTCCACTCCGGCTCGGAGCGCCTTGACAGCAACGGTCGCGCGCCCCTAAACCCCGGCCGTCGCCGAGCAGCAGATGCGCCGGCGTGCCTTACGCGGGCGTAGCTCAGTTGGTTAGAGTGCCGGCCTGTCACGCCGGAGGTCGCGGGTTCGAGCCCCGTCGCCCGCGCCAGAGTTTTATCCTTCTCACTGTTGGAATGCATGCCAGACCTGCTCGGAGCAGGTCCGATGGACGCATTTGGCGGACCATCTCTCGACATTCCAAAGCGTGACTCAACCGTCACACCCGCATCGCAAGTCACGCTCAGCCGCCTTGCGCCCCGCTTTCGCCTCACCCTGACACGACTGCCTGCGCTGCGATTCCCCTTTCCGCGCAAGCCGTCATGCCTCTTTCGAAAACTGCCCGCTCGCTCGCCGCCGTGACGGCGCTGGCCACCCTCGCGCTCGCCGGCTGCGGCACCGGGACACCGATGCTCGACGGCGTCGGACCGGTCAGCCCCGTCATCCTCAACGAACAGGCCGCCGCGGCCGCGATTTCGAGCTATCGCGCGCAGCATGGCCTCGGCCCGGTCGTGCTCGATTCCAGCCTGATCAAGGCCGCTTCCTACGAGGCCGCCGCGAATGCGCGAGCGGGCCAGCTCAGCCACGAGAACGGCGGCAGCTTCGAATCGCGCATGGCGAGCGCTGGGTTCGGCCGCCGCTATGCCGCAGAGAATCTCAGCGCCGGGTCGGAAACCTTCGACCAGGTGCTCGGCCGCTGGAAGGCGTCGCCGGCGCATAACAGCAACATGCTGATGCCCCAGGCTCGGCGCATCGGCATCGCCCGCGTCGACGCGCCGGGCAGCCGCTACAAGCGCTATTGGGCACTGGTGCTGGCCGGCGACTGAACCGCCGAGCATCCCTCAAATGCAGAAAGGCCCGCCGCATCCCTGCGGCGGGCCTTTCTTATTCCGTGGGTCGATGAAGGCTCAGGCGGTGAGCGGACCGGGGATGGCTGCTTCGGCCTTCACCAGCAGCCGCTGCTCGTGGCGGCGCATGAACAGCCAGAGCGCGAGACCTCCGAAGATCACGAAGGCAAGGAGCGCGAGGCCGATCGGGCCAACGATGTGCTCGATCGAGCGCCCGCAGGAATAGGCGCCGAACCCCATGATCGAGGCCCAGGCCACGCCGCCGAGACCGTTCCAGATCATGAAGCGGCGCGCATCGAGCTTGTTCACGCCGGCGAGCACGGCCGCATAGGCACGCAGCATCGCGGTAAAGCGGCCGAAGAACACGATCGCGCCGCCATGCTCGCGGAACAGGTACTGCCCGAGCTTCAGCCGGCCATGGTCGAGCGCGATCATATGGCCGTGCTTGAGCAACAGCGGCATGCCCCAGCGACGACCGACCCAATAGCCGAGATTGTCGCCGATGATGGCGGCGGCTGCAGCAGCCGACACGATCAGAACGATGTTCAGGTTGCCCGTGCTTCCGGCATAGACCGCCGACGAGATCAGAATCGTCTCGCCCGGCAGCGGAACGCCGGCGCTTTCGAGCATGATGACGAAGAAAATTGCGAGGTAGCCGTAGGACGCGATGAGTTCCGTCACCGGCAACTCGTGGAGAAAAGACATGCAGGGCGACTCTGTGGTTCCGGTACGGCCAGTCTCGCGAAAAATGGGGCCATAGCGCGGCGCCGGCCCTTCACCCGGCTTTCGTGGCCTCCGTCGTGCCCTCGGACGATGCCTCCACAGACTCGGCAGCCGACGTCGTCTCCGCCGCTTGATCCTCGGTCGTGGCGGCCGGCGCGATCAGCGGGAACAGCTTGGCGATCGCTTCTGCAATCCCGTGCAGGACGGGGTTGGAGCGCGGGCCGCGATCCGGCGGGAGAAGGTGGCGCGTGTCGATCATCGTCGTCTAGCTCACGGCAGCGTATGCTTACGCTTGCCTGCCGGAAGATAAGTCGCGACGTCGCCGCAAGTTTCATCGACAAATCTCCCGAAGTGCGCCGCAGCACGCGCTTCAGTCTTCCCGACAAATCACAACGACATTGAACCGCAATCCAGTTCGAAACGTTGTCTGGAATCTGGAGGAGGCTCCCATGGCTCCACATACCGAGACCGTCGATACTGTCCCCGACGTCAGCAGCCCGAGATTATTCGGCCTCGCCCTGGTCGGCTCATTGGCGACGGTCGCGATGTATTGGGTGCTCGTCAGCTAGGACAGAGTAGCTGTTGCAGCCGCGGCCTCGAATTCGGCCTTCCTCGCCTGAAGCCGTGCCTCTGCATCCGCGTCCTGTCCCCAGACGCTCGCCTGGAAGATCTCGTCGACATGGGCGGCAGCCCAGGCCTGCTCGGCCGTGAGCCGCCCGTGCAGGACGGCGAGCGCGATGAGCAGTGAGCCCGTCAGCGTCGTCATGGTGTGGAGCGCCGCGAGCCGGAACGGCCCGTCGACTTTGCCGATCTGCGCACGCAAGGCAGCGATCGTCTCCTCCGGCTGGGTGACGTGCATCACACCCTCGGACAGCACCAGGCGGACACCGAGGTTGTCCCGCGCCCAGGCGACGATCGGATCCCAGGCTTCCGCCTGCGCAACGACGAGGCGCGGCGGATCGCCCGCGCGATAGGCGACGAGATCGGTTCCTGCATAGGCACCGAGATCCTCGGCGACCTCCTCGCGGCGGTCGGCCACACCGTCGATCGCGGAATTGGCGAGCCGCGTCAGCGGCATCCGCGCCGGATCGATCACCTCGGCCTGCGCCTGCCATTCGGCAGCGACACGCTCGGCCAGCGCCCGGATCGGCAACAGCAGGAGATTTCGCGCCGGGGTTCGGGCCGGGCGGCCGTCGAGAGTGAGACGGAAGCCGCCTTCGGCCTCGTCGAAGCCGGCCTTCTTGTAGAAGCGCTTCGGCAGGGTGGGCTTGCCGTGCCCGCGGGCGATCGCGTGCGGGTCGGGCGGCCGTACCTCGCCGGGCTCGCCGAGCCAGTCCCGGGTGACGTCGTTCTTCGGGTCGGTCATGGGCCGCCCTTAGGCGAATTCGTAGCTCGGCGCCACGCCGTCAGTGGTCCGCGATCTGATCGGCCAGGGAGCGCGAGGATTGATCGAGGGGCCGCGCGATGAGGTCGGCGAGGGCCGCCGCGCTCTCCACAACGGTGACGGCGCCTGCACCGAACAGCGCCCCCGTCGGGTGGTAGCCCCAGGCGACCCCGATCGCCGCGACACCCGCGCTCTTGGCCATGATCATGTCGTAGGTGGTATCGCCGATCATCACCGTTCGACTCGGGCTGGTATCGGCCTCCGCCATGGCGAGCCGCAGCATCGCCGGATCGGGCTTCGAGGGAGCGTCGTCGGCGGTCTGGATGGTGGTGAACCAGTCGTTCCAGCCATGCTTGTCGACGAGGTGGTCCACCCCGCGCCGCGACTTCCCCGTGGCGATCCCGAGTCTGACATCGGCGCGCGCATGCAGCGCCTCGACCAGTTCCCCCATGCCGGGAAACAGGGGCTCCTCGTAGGCCGGGTCGATCCGCAGGGCCTGGAACGCCCGCCGGTAGCTGTCGGACAGGGCCTCGATCGGCCCCGCCTCACCCACTAGCCTCTTGAACGCCTCAGGCAGGGACAGCCCGACGACCGAGAGCGCCTCCTTGCGGTTCGGTGCGATCAGCCCGTGCTCGGCGAAGGCGCGGGCCTGGGCCTCGACGATGAGGTGCTGGCTGTCGACGAGCGTCCCGTCGACATCGAAAACGACGAGCGTCACCACGGCGGCGCCGCGCCCGATCTCGCCAGGTCGAGTGTCATGGCCGCTTCACCGGCTGTTGCGGCTGAGTCTGCGGCTGCGGCGCAGCGGGCTTTGCCGGCGCCTGGTTCTGCGGCGGGTTGGGACGCGCCATCGGCTGGGGCGGCGTCTGCGGCTGTGCGGCCTGGCCCGTCGGCGCCTGCCCCGGACGGCGACGCTCGTAGCCGAGCTTGCATCGGATGAGGAAGCGGCGGCGCGCGCCTCCGCGCAGGCTGCGGTTATGCGATTCCCGGTTGCAGCTCGCATAGGACCGGCGGCGCTTCTCCGCGCCCCGGAGACCCGGGGACGCGCCGGCCCGGGCCGCCGTGGTCGGAGCGACGGGGGCGGTACCGGGCTGAGTCGCGGCGGCGCCCCCCTGCTGAGTGGGCGTGGATTGTGGCTGCGCGCTCGTTCCGCGCGCGAGAACCGGCGTACCGAAACCGCCAACGCCGACGAGCCCGGCGAGGGCGAGGCACATCAAGGTCACAACCCTCATCGATACGGCTCTTCCGGTGCGGCTACGCTGGCCAACCCACGCGGGTGCGGCGGCAGGGCCGGCGCACCGCTGTCGATCGGGCCATCAGAGAATAAGCCCCAAGCCGCCTTTGCCAAGGCGCAAGCGAGGTCGGAGCGGCCTCACGGTTCCCTATGCTCAGCTTTCGGGAGCCTCGACGATCGGATCGTAGCGTCCGGTCTCGAAGCCGAGGAGGTTCCAGCTTTGCGACATGTGCGGCGGCAGCGGCGCACTGACGTCCACCGGCACCCCCGTGCGCGGATGCGGGATGACGATCCGGCGAGCGAGCAGATGCAGCCGGTTCTGGATGCCGCCGGGCAGCTCCCAGTTCTCGACATCGAAATATTTCGGGTCGCCGACGATGGGGTGGCCGATATGGGCGGCATGCGCGCGCAACTGGTGCGTCCGTCCGGTCACTGGCTTCAGCGAGAGCCAGGCGAGCTTCTGCGCCGCCTGGTCGACGACGGCATAGTAGGTCAGCGCATGGCTCGCCCCGTCATCACCGTGGCTGACCACCTTCATGCGGGCATCCGCATCGGTGGGCTCGTCCTTGGCGAGGTAGGTCGAGATGCGTCCCTGGCGGGTGCGCGGCACACCGGCGGCGAGCGCCCAGTAGATCTTCCGGGCTGCGCGCGAGCGGAAGCTCTTCGCGAGCGTGGCCGCCGCGAGCCGCGTCTTGGCGATGATCAGGCAGCCGGCCGTGTCCTTGTCGAGCCGGTGGACGAGGCGCGGCTTCTGCCCGTCCTTGCCCGTCAGCGCCTCGAGCAGGCCGTCGACGTGACGCACGGTGCCGGAGCCGCCCTGCACCGCGAGGCCGATCGGCTTGTTCAGGATCATCATGTCCGCATCCTCGTAGAGGATCAGCGAACGCAGGAACTCGGCATCGTTCGCCTCGCGGGCCGCATTGCGCGGACGCTCGGTCGGCTCCTCGAGCTTGAGCGGCGGAACCCGGACGTTCATGCCGGGCTCGAGCCGGTCGTTCGGCTTCATCCGCTTTCCGTCGACACGAAGTTCGCCCTTGCGGACGATGCTCTGCACGCGGGTGAAGGGCAGTTGGGGGAACCGCGTGGTCAGGAAGCGGTCGATCCGCATCCCGGCCTCGTCCTCCTCGACCGTCAGGGTCTGCACACCGGAGGCGAGCGTCGCGGAGGCAGCGGCCCGCTGCTCGCGGCGTGTCGGACCCTCCGCAGGAGGCGCGGACGGGCGACTGCCGGCATCGGCTTTCTTGCGCGTGACGGGTTCGGCGAAGCTGCCGGGACCGGCCTTGGCCAGCGGCCGTTGAGTAGAGGTGCGGGGCTTCGCCGGCGCGGCGGCTGACTTCGCAAAGCCGGAGATCGGCTTGGGGGGCGCTTTCGCGGGCTTGGCGGCCTCGGCCGGGCCATCCCAAGGCGAGCGCTCGGAGGCGTCCTCCCCGCGATTGCGCGCAGCGCGGCGCGCCGCATCGAGCGCCGAGGTGCGCGGGCCTGTGCCCTCGCGCTTCGGCCATGCGGTGCCGGGGCGAGGGCCGCGGTTGCCCGCGCCCTTACCGGCCCCGCCGCGTTGTGGAGGTCTTCCCGTCATCGCTCGCTGCTAGCATCCCCTCGCGGGTGCGGGAAGCGATCAGCGCGCGGCAACGCGTTCCGAGCACCCGCGAAAATTCGCGCTGCCCCATGTCGGCAGCGGTTAAGTTCGCGCGTCCTCGGCAGGGAAACACCCGAGGGAGCCCGTCATGCCCACCATTACGCCGTGTCTCTGGTTCGATTCCCAAGCCGAGGAGGCCATGGCCTTCTACTGCTCGGTCTTTGCCAATTCGAAGAGCGGGCATCGAATGATGGTCGGCGACGAACCCAAGCGAAAGGCGCTCGCCACCTCGTGGGAGCTCGAAGGCCAGCGCTTCACCGCGATCAATGGCGGCCCGCATTTCAAGTTCACCGAGGCCGTCTCGTTCATGGTGACCTGCGACGACCAGGCCGAGGTCGACGATCTCTGGGACAAGCTCCTCGACGGCGGCCAGGCCTCGCGCTGCGGCTGGCTGAAGGATCGCTACGGCCTCTCCTGGCAGATCGTGCCGGCCCGGATGTTCGAGTTGTTCGATGATCCCGATCGCGCCAAGGCCAAGCGCGCGATGGATGCGATGATGGGCATGGTGAAGCTCGACATCGCCGCGCTGGAACGCGCCGCGGCCGGCTGAGGCTCAGCCCACGGCCGCGCGCGACTTGGCCTTCACCGGCCCGAACTGCCGCGCCGCCTCGATCGCCAGACCGACGCCCACCGAGCCGAAGGTGTCGCCGTCGACGACGCGCGCCTCTGGCACGCAGGCGCAGAGCGCGGCGCGCACATGCGGCAGGCCAGTCGAGCCGCCGGTGAGGAAGATCGCGTCGATGTCGCCCGCGGCGAGCCCGGCCTGGATCAGGCAGCGCGCGATCCGCGCGGCGATGCGCTCGGCCAGCTCGCTGGTGTGACGCGCCAGACCGCCACGGTCGACGTCGACCGCGAGCCCCGACTCGATCCAGGCGAGATCGATGGTGCCGGAATCCGTGTCCGACGCGGCGATCTTTGCTCCCTCCACGGCAATGGCGAGGCTGTGGCCGCGCTCCGCCTCGACCACATGGCGCAGCCGCTCGATCAGCTCCGGCCGCGCCGCGTCGCGCGCGACCTCGTCGAGCTCGCGCAGCACCTTGCGGTCGTAGAGCCGGTTGATGGACGACCAGGTGGCGAGGTCGTGGAAATAGCTGGTCGGGACCAGGAGATCGGCGCGCTTCATTTGGGTGCCGAGGCCCATCAGCGGCATCACCGTGCCGAGGCTCAGCCTCCGATCGAAATCCGTGCCGCCGATGCGCACGCCGTCATTGGCCAGGATGTCCTCGGCACGCTCGGTCCGGCGGTGGCGCTCCGGCGAAAGCCGGACGATGGAAAAGTCCGAAGTGCCGCCGCCGATATCGGCGATCAGCGCGATCTCCTCGCGCACGACGGATTGCTCGTAATCGAGGGCCGCGGCGATCGGCTCGTACTGGAAGCGGACGTGGCGGAAGCCGACCTCTCCGGCGATGGCGCGCAGGGTGTCTTCGGCCTTGCGGTCGCCGGCCTCGTCGCCGTCGACGAAGTGGACCGGACGGCCATGCACCACCGTGTCGAGTTCGACGCCGCCGGCCGCTTCGGCCCGCGCTTTCACTGCGGCGAGATAGCGGGCGATGACTTCACGGAAGCGCAGGCGCTCGCGACCGACCGGTGTGCTCTCCTCGATCAGGCTGGAGCCCAGCACCGATTTCAGGCTGCGCATCAGCCGGCCCGGCGTGCCCTCGACATAGGCCTCGATGGCCGCGCGGCCGATGACGGCCTCGTGGCGCGGGCTGAAGAAGATCGCACTCGGGATGGTCCGATGCGCGCCTTCGAGCGGCAGCAGCGAGGGACGCCCGGCCGAGGCGAGGCCGAGCGTGGTGTTGGACGTGCCGAAATCGAGGCCGCAGGCTGCCATGCGCGAAGGGTCTCAGGCCGGTTTCTCGGGAGGGCCGGCTGCGTACAAGCAACCGCCCTGCCGGTCCACCGCCAAGAGACCTCCAGGACGTCAGGCCACGGCAGCGTCGGCGGCATAGCGCCGCTCGAGATGCGCCAGAAAATCCTCGGCGCCGAGCGGCTTGCCGGTGGCGGCGACGAACAATTCGTCGGTTTGGAGCAGGCTGCCCTTGGCGTGGACATTCTCGCGCAGCCAGCCGCACAGCCCCGAAAAATCGCCCTGTGCCAAGGCCGGCCGGATGCCGGGCAGCGCCTCGCAGGCCGCCGCGAAGAGCTGCGCCGCGCCCATCGCACCGAGGGTGTAGGTCGGGAAATAGCCGAAGCTGCCGCCGGGCCAGTGGATGTCCTGCAGGCAGCCTTCCCGGTCGTTCGTCACGGTGAGGCCGAGCAGCCGTTTCATGCCCTCGTTGAAGGCACCCGGCAGGTCGGCCACCGTGAGATCGCCCGCGACCATCGCCGTCTCGAGCTCGTAGCGGAGCAGGATGTGGGCTGGGTAGGTCACTTCGTCGGCGTCGACGCGGATGAAGCCCGGCTCGACCCGCGTGTAGAGGCGATAGACGTTGTCGGCCTCCCAGGCGGCCCCGTCGCCGCCGAAGGCCTCGCGCAGGCGCGGCGCCAGGAAGTCCACGAACTCGCGGCTGCGGCAGGCCTGCATCTCGATGAGCAGCGACTGGCTCTCATGCAGGCTCATGCCGCGAGCCTGGCTCACCGGCTGATGGCGCCAGGCAGCGGGACGGCCCTGCTCGTAGAGTGCATGGCCGGTCTCATGCATCACGCCCATCAGGGCGCGAGTGGCGTCGGCCTCGTCGTAGCGGGTGGTGATGCGGACATCGTCGGTGGCACCTCCGCAGAACGGGTGCAGGCTGACATCGAGCCGGCCGCGCTCGAAATCGAAGCCCGCCGCCCGCATCAGCGTCAGTCCGAGCTGCTTCTGGCTCTCCACCGGGAATCGGCCGGGCAGCGGCACCGCCGGAGCCAGCGCGGCCTGCCGCGCCTGCACCCGCGCGAGGAGATCCGGCAGCGTGGCGCGCAACGTCGCGAAGAGCGCGTCGATCCGGGCCTGGCGCATGCCGGGATCGTAGCCGTCGAGCAGGGCATCGTAGGGCGACAGGCCGAGCACGGCGCCCTTCGCCTCGCCGATCTGTCGCTGAAGCCGCAGCGTCTCGGCGAGGTGCGGGGCCAGCATGGCGAAGTCGCCCTGCTTGCGCGCCTCGCGCCAAGCCATTTCCGAGCGCGTCGCGGCCTTGGAGCTCGCCTCGACGAGATCCCCGGGCACGGCCGAGGCATGGATATAGGTGCGGCGCATCTCGCGCAGGTTCGCGCGCTCCCACTCGCCGAGCGCCGCCACCTCCTCCTCGGCCTCCGCAAGGGCGTCTGCGGTCTTCTGCGAGGTCAGAATCTCATGGGCGAGCACGCTCAGCGTGGCGAGCTGTTCTCCGCGCATGTCCGACGCGCCGTCCGGCATCAGCGTCTGCATGTCCCAGCCGAGGATGCCCGAGGCGTCCTCGATGGCGCCGAGCCGCGAGAACGTCGTGGCGGGAGAGCGATAGGCCTGCATCGAGCGCGGCTGTCCTTTTCCAGTCGTCCGGTCTGCGCCGACCTAACATGGCGCGGCACGGCCTGACGATGCGGGCCCTCGTAAGCCCGTTGACATCCGTGCGACTCGTCTGTACCGAACGGTACATGTTGTACTGATCGGTACAACAAACGCCGACAGGAGCCGACGATGTCCGAGAGCCGCCCTCCCCTTCCGCCCTTCACCTACGAATCTGCCGTCAAGAAGGTCCGCGCCGCCGAGGACGGATGGAACAGCTGCAACGCAGAGAAGGTCTCCCTGGCCTATACGGTCGACAGCCGTTGGCGGAACCGGTCGATGATCTTCCAGGGCCGCGAGGCCATCGTGAACTTCCTCAAGCGGAAATGGGAGCACGAGTTCGACTACCGCCTGATCAAGGAGATCTGGGCTCATTCCGAGAACCGCATCGCGGTACGCTTCGCCTACGAGTATCGGAGCGCGTCCGGCAGCTGGTTCCGCGCCTATGGCAACGAGAACTGGGAGTTCGACGAGAACGGCCTGATGCGGGTGCGCCATGCCAGCATCAACGACATCGCGATCCAGGAGAGCGAGCGGCTCTTCCACTGGGATCGCTCCGCACCGCGGCCGGCCGACCATCCCGGCCTGACCGAACTGGGGCTGTAAGCGAGCACGCAATGCCACGAACCGTGAAGGCCCGCGCGGACGTCTTGCCTGCGCTGGCCGAGGTCTTCCGAGAATACGGCTACGAGGGCGCGAGCCTGTCCCTGATCGGGCAGCGCACGGAGCTGGGCAAAGGCAGCCTCTACAACTTCTTCCCCGGAGGGAAGGAGGAGATGGCCAATGCCGTGCTCGACGAGATCGATGCATGGTTCGAGACGCGGATGTTCAAACCGCTGCGCGACGAGGCCGACGCCGCACAGGCGATCCGTGCGATGCTCGCGGACACCGTGACGTATTTCCGCTCGGGCCAGCGCGTCTGTCTCGTGGGCGCGCTGGCGCTCGGCGATGCGCGGGATCGCTTCGCCGAGCGGATCAACGTGTATTTCGCAGCCTGGCGCGACGCGCTGGCGTCGGCTCTGGAGCGCAGCGGCCTGTCCCCGGCCAACGCTGCGCCTCTGGCCGAAGACGCCGTCGCCATGATCCAGGGCGGTCTGGTGGCGACGCGCGCGATGCACGATCCGGCCCTGTTCGAACGCATCATCGCCCGGCTCGAAACACGCCTCCTGCCGACGGGAGCCTGACCGGCTCGGTCGATATCAGGCCGATTTTTCGGCGGCGATCTGATCGAGCGCCCGCATCGTCTCCTCGGAAAGCTCGAGTTCGGCTGCCGCAAGGTTCTCGCGCAGATGGCCGACCGACGAGGTCCCCGGGATGAGCAGGATGTTCGGCGCGCGCCGCAGGAGCCAAGCCAGGGCCACCTGCATCGGCGTCGCGCCGAGCTTCGCGGCGACGTCGGAAAGCGCCGTCGATTGCAGCGGCGAAAATCCGCCGAGCGGGAAGAACGGCACATAGGCCGTACCGGCAGCGGCGAGGTCGTCGATCAGCGCGTCATCCTCGCGATGGGCGAGGTTGTACTGGTTCTGCAGGCAGACGATGTCTGTGATCTTGCGGCCCTCGGCGACCTGGTTGGCCGTCGCGTTGCTCAAGCCGACATGGCGTACGAGGCCCTGCTTCTGCAGCTCCGCCAGCACCGAGAGCGGCTCCTCGATCGGGCCCTCGGCCGGACCGTGCACGTCGAACATCAGCCGCAGGTTCACGACATCGAGCGCCTCGACGCCGAGATTGCGCAGGTTGTCGTGGACCGCGCTCGTCAGCTCCGCAGCCGAGAAGGCCTTGTTCCAGGACGCATCCGGGCCGCGCTTGGCCCCGATCTTGGTGACGATCACGAGATCGTCCGGATAGGGGTGCAGCGCCTCGCGGATGATCTGGTTGGTGACGTGCGGGCCGTAGAAGTCGCTGGTGTCGATGTGGTCGACGCCTCTCGCCACCGCCTCGCGCAACACCGCGATCGCGGCCTGCCGGTCCTTCGGCGGCCCGAACACGCCCGGCCCCGCGAGTTGCATCGCGCCGTAGCCGAGACGCTTCACCGTGCGGTCGCCGAGCTTGAACGTGCCGGCCTTGGCGATGTCGGTCATGGATCATCTCCTCTTGATCGATGACCCATGTAGTTCGCTCGCGGCTGCCGGATAATCGGGCCCTATCGGCACGGCCCGTTCGACAATCCGCACAATAAGGCTGCGCTCGGCCTAGTCCTCACCGCGCCGCTCCTGCCGCAGCCGCTCCCAATAGGCGAGGCGCTCGCGGTATCGCGTCTCCATCCCTCGGTCGGTCGGCTCGTAGAAGTATTGCCGCTCGAGCTTTTCCGGCCAGTAATCCTGTCCCGAGAAGGCGTCCGGCTCGTCGTGGTCGTAGCGGTAGCTATCGCCGTAGCCGATCGCCTTCATCAGCTTGGTCGGCGCGTTGAGGATCACCCGCGGCGGGGGCAGCGAGCCGTTCTCCTTCGCCACGCGCGTCGCGGCCTTGTAGGCGTTGTAGACCGCGTTCGATTTGGGGGCGCAGGCGAGGTAGACCGTGGCCTGGGCCAGGGCGAGTTCGCCCTCGGGCGAGCCGAGGAAATCGAAGGCGTCCTTCGCCGCGTTGGCGATTACCAGCGCCTGGGGATCGGCGAGGCCGATATCCTCGACGGCCATCCGCACCAGCCGCCGCGCGATAAACAGGCGATCCTCACCGCCATCGAGCATCCGGCAGAGATAGTAGAGCGCCGCGTCGGGGTCCGAACCGCGCACCGTCTTATGGAGCGCGCTGATCAGGTTGTAGTGGCCTTCCTGCGACTTGTCGTAGATCGGCGCCCGGCGCTGGACGAGATCCTGCAGAGTCTCAGCGTTCAGCACCTCGCCGGGCTTGGCCGAGCGCCAGACTTCCTCCGCCAACGTCAACGAGGCGCGCCCGTCACCATCGGCCATGCGCACGAGGACGCCGCGGGCCTCCTCGTCGAGGGGGAGCGCCTGCTTGGTCAGATCTTCGGCGCGGGCGAGCAGCTTGGCGATCGCCCCGTCGTTCAGCGCCCTAAAGAGCAGGACGCGGGCACGCGACAGCAGGGCCGCATTCAGCTCGAAGGACGGGTTTTCGGTGGTGGCGCCGACGAGGGTGACGGTGCCGTCCTCCATCACCGGCAGGAAGGCATCGAGCTGGGCCCGGTTGAAGCGGTGGATCTCGTCGACGAAGAGCAGCGTACCCTTGCCGGTCGAGCGTCGCCCGCGCGCGGCCTCGAACACCTTACGCAGATCGGCGACGCCGGAAAAGATCGCCGAAATCTGCTCGAAATGCAGGTCGACTTCGCGCGCGAGCAACCGGGCCACGGTGGTCTTGCCCGTGCCCGGCGGCCCCCAGAAGATCAGCGAGCCGAGCGCCTTCGAGGCGAGCAACCGTGTCAGCGCGCCATCCGGGCCGGTCAGATGCTCCTGGCCGACGACCTCGCCGAGCGTCTGGGGGCGCAGGCGGTCGGCGAGCGGACGCGGCGCTGTGGTGTCGAGGCCGGCCGAGGCGAAGAGATCGGACATCGGCGCATCAACACCGCACGCTGTCCGCTCGGCAAGCCCAGGGGCGCCCGCAGCTGCCCTATCCCCGGAAGACCGAGGTCATCACGGAGCCGCCGCGGTTGATCGAGACCTCCCAGATGCCCAGGCTGTCCCGGGTCATCCGCTCGAGGTCCTTCGTCGAGTTCACCGTACTGCCGTTGATGGCGACGATCACGTCGCCCTTCTTGAAGCCGGCGCGGGCGGCAATCGAGTTGTCGTCGACATCGGTGACGGCGACCCCGTCGTTTGGCAGGTCGAGTTGCATCTCCTCCGAGACCGCAGGCGACGTGTTGACGAGCGTCGCACCGACGAAGGGAGAGCGGGTCTTCACCTTCAGGACATCGCGCGGCCGCGTCTCGGGAGCCGGACCGAGCTTTACCTCGACCGTCTGCTTCTTCGCGCCGCGCTGGACGCCGAAGACCGACTTTCCGGTGATGCCCTTGAGCGCGAAGCGGTAGCCGAAGGCCTCCGGGTCATCGACGGGCTGCCCGTCGATGGTGAGCACGATGTCGCCGCGCTTGAGGCCGGATTCCTCGGCCGGGCTCTTCGGCTGCATGCTGGCGACGAGCACGCCGGTCGGCCGGTCGAGCCCGACGCTCTCGGCGATGTCGGGGGTCACGGTCTGGAGGCGGGCGCCGAGCCACGGCCGGCGTACCGTCGTGCCGCCGGTCTTGGCCGTCTCGACCACCGCCTTGATCATGCTCGCGGGAATCGCGAAGCCGATGCCGTGGCTGCCGCCGGATTGCGAGTAGATCGCCGTGTTCACCCCGACGAGGTGTCCCTTGAGGTCCACCAGCGCACCGCCGGAATTGCCCGGATTGATGGCCGCGTCGGTCTGGATGAAGAACTGGTAGTCGGACGAGCCGACCTGCGTGCGGGCCAGCGCCGAGATAATGCCCTGCGTCACCGTCTGGCCGACGCCGAACGGGTTGCCGATCGCCATCACGAAGTCGCCGACCTCGAGATGGTCGGAATCGCCGATCGGCATCGGAGCGACGTCGGCCGGGGTCTTGATCTTGAGCACGGCGAGGTCGGTACGCGGATCGCGCAGCACGATGCTGGCCTCGAACTCGCGACGGTCGGCGAGCGAGACCTTCACCTCGTTCATGTTCTCGATGACGTGGTTGTTGGTGATCACGAGGCCCGAGGCGTCGACGATCACGCCGGAGCCGAGGGAGCGCTGCGCCCGTTCGCCGGGCGAACCGCCCATGCCGCCGCCCGGGCCGTCCTCGCCGAAGAAGCGCCGCATGAACTCCGCCATGGCGCTGGAACGCGAGTTCCGCTTCTCGACATGCGAGGCGTAGACGTTGACGACAGACGGCGCGGCCTTCTTCACGATCGGCGCGAAGGAGAGCTGGATCTCACCCTTCGAGAGCGGGGGCGCCTTCTCGATCGCCGCCCGCTCGGCGGTCGTCTGCGCGAGCAGCGGCAGCGGAGCGAGACAGGCCGAAGCGCCCAGGGCGGCGGCCAAGAGGCGGGCCGGCATGAAGGGCGGACGAGGCATGGTAGTCTCCCGAAGGCAGTGAGCTTGCGGGCTATCTATCACGCCGAATCGGGCAGGCGAGTGGCCTGGCCCGGGTACAATGTCACGGCAGGCGGGCGCCGCCGATCCGGCTCGCGCTACGCACGATCGCGCTGATGCAGGTCAGCGAGGAATCGGCCGCACGCTGGAATTCGCCGACCTGAAGGCGGATCAGCTCGGCCGGCGACTTCACCTTGGAGAGTGCCTGCATGTGAGCCAGCGCGGCTTCGCCCTCCTTGCGGACGAAGGCGAGAACGGTCTCGTTGATCTCGGTGAACTGCGTCGACGACGCCGTGACGCCGAACCCGGCGACAGCAGCGATGTCGGCCTTCGGCTGCGGCTTCGCGGCCTGCGGCTTGGGTGCCTCCGGCGCGGCCGCTGGCTTCGGCGCGGGGCCCGGCTTGGCCTCGACCTTCGCAACCGGAGCGGGCGTGACGTCGGCAGGCTTCGGCGTAGCAGCCTTGGCCTCGGCAGGCTTGGGCTCGACCTTCGCCGCAGGCGCGGCCGTCTTCGCGTTGGAATTCGCCGGCTTCACCTCGGCCGACGGTGCAGGCGCCGCCTTCGGTGGGGCGCTTGCGACAGCAGCAGGCTTGGGGGCCTCGACCTTGAGGGCGGGCACGGCAGGCTTGGCTGCGGCCAGCTCGGGGACCTTCACCGCTGCGGGAACGGCCTTCGGCGCCGCGGTGGCGGCTTTCTGCTCCGGAGCCTTTGCGGCGGGGGCCGGCTTGTCCTGAGCCTTGGCAGGCGCGGCTGCAACGGCAGGCTTCGGTGCGGGGGCGGCAGCGGGCTTGGCTGCAGCCGGAGCGGATTTCGAGGGCGGCTTCGGCGCGGCCTTCGCGACGGCGTCGACCGGCTTGGTCGCCGCCTTGGCATCCTTCGCGGCAGCGTCGGATTTCTGCTTCGGGTCAGTGCGAGTCGCCATCAAACCGCCTCCTCGTCATTCACGTCGATCGAGGCGCTCAGTCTCGATCGCCTCCTTGGTCCCTGGGCCGAACCCACGGCCGATCCGGCCGCGGGTTCGCCGAGAGATGCTTTGTCTTACCAGGCCGTAATGGCCTTTAGTGGGCGGTCTTCTGGGCGAGGGCGCCGTATTCCTTCGCCTGCGACTGCAGCGTGGCGAACTGGGCCTTCACGTACTCGGACTGCAGCTCGAAAGCCTCGCGGAAGTCGCGGGCGCGGACGAGCTTCTGCGTGAAGTCGAAGGTGGCGTTGGCGTTGGTCTGGGCATGGTCGATGCCCTTGAGGATGGCAGCATGAACCGTCGACTGGACGTTCACGCCCGTGCTCTGCAGCTGCTCGGAGGTCTTCAGAGCGCCGCTGAAGAAGCTGCCGAACGCATTGCGGGCCTGCTCGACGCTCTTGTCAGCGAACTCGCGCAGCTCGGTCGGGATCTCGAAACCTTGCGTAGCCAAAGCAATCTCTCCTGTGAGCTTTTCCGTCGGGCTCCGGCGACTCATCGCCGCGGCCCGGTGGAGATATGTTGCAACGCAACATGAAAGTCAAGGAGGCCTTCCGGCCCATTTCGCCGGCCCGAACCGGGGTTGATATGTAATTGATCTAAAAGTGAATTGTTAATTCGATAAGGTAACAATTCCCTGGGGTTGCCGTCAAACGTGCAGAGCGAAGATCTGGTAGTCGGCTGTCGATCTCTGCCTTGGGCGCTGACTTCGCCGCATCAATGTCAGCGAGCCGTGAAATTGAATGCAGAATCGATCTTCTGACGGCTGAGCTTGGGTGCAGTTCCACGTATCTGTGCTTCGTAGATGCGGATCAGGCCGTCCGCATACGCGGAGAGGGTCATCGGCGCCGCCCAGTAGCGCTCGTAGGCGCCCTGTCCTGTGCGATGCACAATCGCATTGTCCGCAAGTCGATCGAAGGCCGTGGCGAGGGCGTCGACGTCGGGCTCGACGACGAAGCCGCTCACCCCGTCTACGACCTTCTCCGAGGCGCCCGAGCGCGCCGACGCGACCACGGGAATGCCGGCTGCCAGCGCCTCGTAGACCGTGAGCGGACCCGTCTCGTACCAGCGCGAGGGCGCGCAGACGGCGCGGGCGCGGGCGCGCAGCACGGCCTCGACCTCTGCCGGGCTGCGCCAGCCGAGCAGCTCGACGCCGGGCATTGCGCGTAACCGATCCTCGAGCGGACCAGCACCCACGAACAAGGCCGGCATTCCCGCCTTCCGCGCAGCCTCGGCGACGAGATCGGCGCCTTTCTCCTGCGTCAGGCGGCCGACATAAACGATGGCGTCGCCCTGGGCCGGATCGGCCGGCGCGCCCTGCGGCGTGCGCACCGGGTTGTCGAGGCGGTGATGGCGAAGGTCGAAGCCCGCAAGCAGCGCCCCGGCCCGCGCCACGCTCGCATCGCAGACATGGACGACGTCGAGCCGGCCGGAACCGATCGCGGTGCGCATCGCGGCGGAGCGCGCAACGCGCACCATCTTGTGCAGCCGGCTCTTCGGATCACAGGCGGCGGCGACACACGAGGCGGAGAGAGGCTTCAGCGCGCACGGCTCGCCCTGGTCGAAGCGATAGTAGAGGCCGTTCGGGCAGGCCAGGAAGTATTCGTGCAGGGTCAGCGTCACCGGCACGCCGCGGGCGAGCAGGACGGGGAGGACCGCCGGCGAGAGCGCACGGGTCCATTGATGCAGGTGGATGCAATCGGCCGGCACCGGCAGCGCGTCGAGGGCGGCGGCGAGCCTGCGCGCAGCCTCGCCGTGCCAAATGCCGGTCACCGCCCCCTTCCAGGCCGGCAGGGACCAGACGTCCGCGAGCCCGAGGCCGATCCGGTTGATGCGCGGATGATCGAGCAGCGGGTCGACCGGGCCGTCGATCGCCTGGATGAAGCTGACGGCGACCCCGGCCTCGGCGAGGCCACGTGCCGATTCCACCGCGACCTTCTCCGCGCCGCCGCTGGCGACGGCGAATTCGGCGAGGATGACGACGTGCATGACGGGGCGTCCCGGTCGCCGGGCAAAGTTACCCGAGCCGATTGCACGGTTTACGCCCGATCAACTGCCGAGCGGTAAAGATGCCCGACTTTTCCCGGAATGATCGGGTGCCATCGTGCGTGTCGTCCTCGTTCTCGATCACGCCCACATCAATGGGGGGCAGGCGAAAGTCGCGCTCGACTCCGCCCTCGGGCTGAGCGCGCGCGGCCACGCGGTCACCGTGTTCGCGGCGGTCGGCCCGGTCGATCCTCGTCTCGAGGAGGCCGGCATCCGCGTCGTCTGCCTCGGCCAGGCAGACATCGAGTCCACGAAGAACAAGCTCGCCTTCGCCGCGCAGGCAATCTGGAACCGCAAGGCCGCCGACGCGCTCGGCAAGGAGCTACGGCACTACGATCCGGCCGACACGCTGGTGCATGTCCACGCCTTCGCCAAGTCGCTGTCGCCTTCGATCGGGGTAGCGATCGCGGCATCGGGCCTGCCGTGCCTCTACACCATGCACGAGTTCTTCCTGGTCTGCCCGAATGGCGGATTCTACGATTACCCGGCCGAAGCGATCTGCCATCGGACGCCGATGTCCGCCGCCTGCCTCGGCACGAATTGCGATGCCCGCTCCTATCCGCGCAAGCTCCTGCGTGTGGTGCGCCATGTCGGGCTCGATCACGTCGCGAAGTTGCCCAGGCTCTTCCGCCACGTGATCACGATCAGCGCCCTTCAGGAGCGGGTCGTTGCGCCCCTTTTGCCCGCGGGCACCGTCTTCCACCGGGTGGACAACCCGATCTCCGTGCCGAAAGCGCCTGCCCGATCCGGACCGCCGGGCGACTTCCTGTTCGTCGGCCGCATCTCCACCGAGAAGGGTGCGCCGATCTTCGCGGAGGCCGCGCGTCGCGCCGGTGTGAGGCCGGTCTTCGTCGGCGACGGGCCGAGCGCAACCGAACTCAAGGTGCGCTATCCCGAGAGTGTGATGCTCGGCTGGAAAAACGCCGAGCAGGTCCAGGCGCTGATGCGCGAGGCCCGCGCACTCGTATTTCCGAGCATCTGGTACGAGGGCCAGCCGCTCACCGTCTACGAGGCGCTCGCCGTCGGCTGCCCGGTCGTCGTCAGTGATGCCTGCGCGGGCCGCGAGGCGATCGAGGACGGCGAGAACGGGTTCTGGTTCCGCTCCGGCGACTCGGCGGCCCTGGCCGCGCACCTCACCCGGCTGACCGACGATGGCCTCGCCGATCGCCTCAGCCGGCAGGCCCACGAGCACTACTGGGCCGGCCCGCTCAGCGTCGACGCGCATCTCGACCGGCTGGAGCAGGTCTACGACCGGGTCGCACGCGAGGCCGCCGGGCGCCGGCGGGGCGCCGCGATGCCGAGCGCGCGTCGCTATCCACCCCCAATCGGTCCGGAAACACCCCCACGCCCGCTGCGTTGACCCGGCAAGCGCATCGCAATGCGCAGAGTGCAACAGCGAGGCGACATGTCCGACACGACCTCCCCGAAGCCGGGCGATCCGAAGGCCGACGAGCACGCGAAGCCTCGGCCCGCGCAAAAGGTCAGCGACAAGGCCAATCCCGAAAACGAGCCGGGCGAGCTCGAAAAGCGGCTCGACGAGGCGCTCGAAGATACGTTTCCTTCGAGCGATCCGGTCTCGGTCAAGATCACGAAATAGCTGACGCGCTCGTCCACGAAAAAGGGCGCCGGGGCTTTCACCCCGGCGCCCTCTTTTTTCTGCTTCTCTCGAGCGCTGCGAGAGACCTACTGCTCCAGCAGGCGGCGCGCGATCACCTGGGCCTGGATCTCGGCTGCACCCTCGAAGATGTTGAGGATACGCGCATCGCAGAGGATACGACTCGCCGTGTATTCCAGCGCGAAGCCGTTGCCGCCATGGATCTGCAGGGCGTTGTCGGCCGCGGCCCAGGCGACACGGGCGCCGAGCAGCTTGGCCATGCCGGCCTCGAGATCGCAGCGCTTGCCCTCGTCCTTCTCGCGGGCCGAGAAGTAGGTGAGCTGGCGGGCGATGTTGATCTCCACCGCCATCATCGCGATCTTGTCGGCGACCCGCGGAAACTCCACCAGCGGCTTGCCGAACTGGATGCGCTCCTCGGCATAGCGCAGGCCGACGTCGAGCGCGGCCTGGGCGACGCCAATGGCACGGGCCGCCGTCTGGATACGGGCGGATTCGAAGGTCTGCATGAGCTGGGTGAAGCCCTTGCCCTCGACATCGCCGAGGAGGTTGGCGCCGGGCACCTCGAAGCCCTCGAAGGAGAGTTCGTATTCCTTCATGCCGCGATAGCCGAGCACCTCGATCTCGCCACCGGTCAGGCCGTCGACCGGGAAAGGCTCGGCATCGGTGCCGCGCGGCTTCTCGGCAATGAGCATGGAGAGGCCGCGGTGGCCCTTCTCCTCGGGCTTCGTCCGTACCAGCACCGTCATGATGTCGGCGCGCACGGGATGGGTGATCCAGGTCTTGTTGCCGGTGATCTTCCAGACGTCGCCCTCTTTCACCGCGCGGGTGCGTAGCGACGCGAGGTCGGAGCCGGTATTCGGCTCGGTGAAGACGGCAGTCGGCAGGATCTCGCCCGAGGCGAGCTTCGGCAGGAAGCGCTGCTTCTGCTCCTCGGTGCCGCCGCCGAGGATCAGCTCGGCCGCGATCTCGGAGCGGGTGCCGAGCGAGCCGACGCCGATATAGGCGCGCGACAGCTCTTCCGAGACCACGCACATCGCGGCCTTCGGCATGCCCATGCCGCCATATTCCTCGGGGATCGTCAGGCCGAAGACGCCGAGCTCGGCCATCTTCTCGATGATCTCCATCGGGATGTAGTCGTTCTTCAGGTGCCACTCATGCGCCTGCTCGACGACCTCGGCCTTGCCGAAGCGGCGCATCTCGGAGCGGATCGCCTCCATGTCCTCGTCGAGGCCGGATTCGCCGATCGTCGCGGAGCCGGAGCCCTCGCGGATCTTGGCGACCAGCGCCTTGCGGTTGGCGGCGGTGTTGCCGTCGGCGATCACCGCCTCGACGGCCTCGCTGCGGTACTGTGCCAACTCGCCGAGCTTGAAGCCGAGCGACGAGGTCGGGCGCACCATCTCGCCCTGGCTCATCGGGATGCCGCCGAACATCTGGTCGAGGTATTCGCCCGCGCCGATCTTCACGAGCAGCGTCTCGGTCTCGCCGAGCTTGCCCTCGCCCTGAAGCCGCTCGGCATAACCGGAGAGCTCGCGCACCGCCTCGCCGTAGGTCGCGAGCCAGGCCAGACCGTGGGCGGCGTGCTGCTCGGCTTCGAGTTTGCCGGCGTCGATCTTGCCCTCAGGGGTGAGCACGAGCTTGCGCACCCGCGCGGTGGCCTCGGCGACGAGCTTCGCGGCGGAATCGGCCGCCGCGCGGGTCAGGCCGACGAGATCCTGCGCGTCGTCGGTCGATGAGATGGCGGGAGAAGCGGCCATGGTTCACTCTCTGAAATCAAAAATCCTTGGGGTCATTATAGGGTCTCGCGGCGCTGCAGTAGGGGGTTATTGCTTTGCCGTGCCAAGAACTTGCGTGAATGCAAAATACATTCATCAAGAAGGGTCTAGCCCCTGCTGGCGAGAGCGACACCTGCCGCCGCCACCGCCATGCCGGCGATCTGGATCGGGCTCAGCGCCTCCCCGAACATCGCATAGGCCATCAGGGCGGAGACCGGCGGCACCAGGAAGAGGAGCGAGGCCACGCCAGCCACGGCCCCCCGCCGGATCAACGCCATCAGGAGCAGGATTCCCGCGACCGAATTGCCGAGCACCGACCAGGCGAAGCCGAGGCCGAGCGACCAACCGAGATCAGCATGCCAATCGCCGAAAAGGGCCGCCATCGGCAGCATCAGCAGCGAGGCGCCGGTGAACTGGATGGTGGCATTCGCGAGGAGATCCGTGCCCCCAGCCGTGCGCTTCTGCCAGAGCGTGCCGAGCGTCATTGCAACCATCGCTGCGAGGCAGACCGCGAGCGCCACGGGTGGGATGCCGGAGGCATCGACCGCGCCGAGTTTCGGCGCCAGCACCAGCCCCGCGCCGAGAAAGCCCGCACCGATGCCGGCCCATCGCCGTCCAGCGACCCGCTCGCCGAGCAGCGGACCTGCGATCGCCGCGGTGAGCAGCGGCTGCAGGCTTCCGACCAGGGCGGCGATGCCGGCCGGCAATCCGCGATGGACGGACCAGAACACGCCGGCGACGTAGAAACCCTGCATCAGCACCCCGGCGATCAGGGCATTCCGCCAGCCGTCGAGCTTCGGCCAGCGCACGCCGTTGGCGGCGCTGATCGCCGCGAGCACCAGGGCGGTCACCACGACGCGCACGGCGACGAAGGCCAGGGGCTCGGCATGGGGCGCCACGAGGCGCGCCGTGACGAACCCCGTCGCCCAGATCACAACGAATAGGCTCGGAATCAGGGTTGCCGGCAGCCCGGCGGATTTCCTCGGCATGACGAGAGGCCTCGACCATGCGCTGTGCGGGGATGCAACCGCAGGCATCGGCGCCCAGCCATGCGTGGAGCATCCTTCCCGATGCGTCGATCACCACGTTGACGAAACCGTCCAGGTTCCGCGTAAGTCCGAGCAGGCCCGTCCTCGGGCCGATGGACACCCTGATACTGCGACTTCCGTGAAACCGCTCCGCACGTGCCTCGACGTCGCCGGCGTCGCCGCCCAACGCTTTGTCGCCCATGATGGCTGGGCGATTGCCAGTCACATCGCGCTGTCGATGCTGACCTCGCTGTTCCCGTTCCTGATCCTGCTCGCGGCGCTGGCCGGCCTGTTTGGCTCGAAACCGCTGGCGGATGAGGCCGGCACGCTGATCTTCGGCGCGCTCCCGCACGAGGTCGCCGGACCCATCGTCGGCGAAGTCCATCGGGTGCTGACCGAGCAGCGCAGCGGCGTGCTGACGATCGGCCTGGTGCTGGCGCTGTATTTCTCGTCGTCCGGCGTGGAATCCCTGCGCGTCGGCCTCAACCGCGCCTATGGCCGCAGGGAGATGCGCTCCTGGTGGCTGACCCGCCTCGAATCCATCGGCTACGTCGTCTGCGGCGCCTTCGCGATGCTGACCTTCGCGCTGCTGGTGGTGCTTGGCCCCCTGCTCTGGCGGCAGGCGGTCTTCGTGGCGCCAGGGCTCGAGACGCTCGGCCTCACCGTCACGATCGGCCGCCTCGGGATCACAGCGGTGCTGATCGTGCTGGTCCTCGTCATCGCCCACAAATTCGTCGCGGCCGGCAGCAGGCCCATCGTCGCGGTGCTGCCGGGCATCGGCGTGACGATGGTGCTGTGGTTCGTCGCCGGCCTCGGCTTCGGGTTCTATCTCGACCGCTTCGCGAACGCCTACGTCTCCACCTATGGCGGCCTCGCCACGGCGATGGTGTTCCTGGTTTTTCTCTACTGGTTCGCGGCGATGTTCCTGTTCGGCGGCGAGATCAACGGGACGGTGATCGCGGCACGGCGTCAGCGCCTGCAGGCCCGGATGCTGGCCAAGCAGACGGCTGCCCTTCGGCTGGAAAAGCGTGACCGCCAGTAAGGTCACGCACGATCATAGCAAAGCTCGGTCGAGCTCACGATGAGAAGGCGGCCGATTCCGCTGATCACGGATTTTTGAATTGTAAATCCAAGTCTTTGCCGGATGTCGGTTACATTCCGCCGCGCGAAATCAGCTGATACCGGATGGAACAGAGGGAACTCGTCAGGCTCTCGCGGCTTTGATGCTATGCTCTGTGTGACATCCCTCTGCCTCGACAGGCCTGCGTCCCCAGCGGACAGCAGGTCTTTTTTTGGCGTGAGCCCATCGGGAGAGGCCGCGCCCTACTTCGAGCCTTGCGACAGGTTGTAGGAGAAGCGCGTGTCGCCCGAGGCGTCCTTGCGATCGTTGGAGACCACGACGGTGTAGCCGTTCTTCGTCCCGATCACGGACGATTGCGAGACGGATACCGACGGCCCGAGTTGACCGGCATAGAAGGTCGCCACCTGCGAAAAGGCGTCCTTCGTCGTTCCGATGATGGCAGCCGAGACGGCAGCGCCCGCGGCATCAGTATCCAGGCTCACGTCGACCAGCGCGGCGCCCGGATAGGGCGTGAAGACGGGCGCCAGCGGCGGCGGCAGGGTCTTGGCGCCGCTGGAATTCTGGATCCGGTAGTGCAGGCCGCCCTTGCCGTTCGGCTCCCCGGACGCGGCGCCGTCGGCCTCCATCCAGCTCACGACGAGGGCCGTGCCGACCAGGATCGGTGCTGCGATCACCCCGACGAGAAGCAGAAAGCGCAGGCGCTCCCTCGTGTTGAAGAAGCCCAGCATGCCCACCCCTCCCGCGACGAATGCCACGGCCGTGGCGCAGCCACGCGCCTAACAGCTACGCTCGCCATCGCCCAGGAACGAGAGCCCGCTCTCGCGGCTTCGTGATGGCGGCGCGAGTCAGGCCGCGATGGCGTCGACGTCCGGCTCCGGCGCTTCGGCCTGGGCTGCCATGAACTGCGCCCGCGCCAGCTCGGCGAAGCGGCCATCCTGCGCGACCAGCTCCTCGAAGGTGCCGCTCTCGATGATGCGGCCCTCGTGGAAGACCAGGATGCGGTCGGCATCGCGGATGGTGGCCAGGCGGTGGGCGATCACGAAGGTCGTGCGATCCTTCATCACCTCCTCAAGCGCACCCTGGAGCTTGCGCTCCGTCGCCGCGTCGAGGGCACTCGTTGCCTCGTCGAGGATCAGCACCGGCGGGTTCTTGAGCAGCGCACGGGCGATCGAGAGGCGCTGGCGCTCGCCGCCGGAGAGCGAGCGGCCGCGCTCGCCGATGATCGTGTCGAGACCGTCGGCCTGGCGGGCCATGAATTCGCTGGCCTGAGCGCGCTCCAGCGCATCGAGCATCTCGGCATCGGTGGCGTTCGGACGCCCGACCTGCAGGTTCTCGCGGATCGAGCGGGCGAAGAGCATCGGCTCCTGGAACACCACGCCGATGTTGTGGCGCAGGCTGGTCAGGCCGATGTCGCGGATATCGGTGCCGTCGATGCGGATCGTGCCCATGCTCGGATCGAAACTGCGATGGAGCAGGCCCAGCGTCGTCGACTTGCCCGAGCCGGTGGTACCGACCAGTGCGACGGTCTGGCCGGGCTCGGCCTTGAACGACACGCCGTCCAGCGCCTTGCGGCGACCGTCATAGGAGAAGCCGACGTCGTCGAAGCTGACCTCGCCCTCGAAGCGGGCGACCTGGCGGGCATGCGGGCGGTCACGCACGGTGGGCACCGTGTCGATGATCTCGAAGAACTCACGCATCTTCGGTGCCTGCTGAAACAGGCCGTTGACGAAGGTCACGACGTGGTCGAGGCGCGCCACTAGCATGGTCGCGAGGCTCATGAAGGCGACGACCTCACCGACGCTGGCCGAGCCGTTCTGGTGCAGGAAGATGCCGGTGATGAAGATCGCGGTCATGGTCAACGTGGCCGAAGCCTTCGTCGCCACGGCGGCAAGCGCCCACCAGGACAGGACCGGGATCTGCGCCTTGAGCAGGTCGGTGATCATGCCATGCATCGCCTCCTTCTCCGCCTTGGCGCGGGTGAAGGACTGGATCACGGCGACGTTGCCGATCGCGTCGGAGGCGTGCGCAGCGAGCCCCGAATGGAATTGCTCGACCTTGCCCTGAAGCTGCTCCGTGCGGCGCATGACGAAGGAGGTCAGCGCCGTGAAGACGAGAACCAGCACAACGAGGATCGAGCCGAGCTGCCAGTTGATGAACAGCGTCATCGGCAGCAGCACGCCGAGCGAAACGAGCGCGGCGAAGTGGTCGCGGAAGAAGCCGAGCCAGAGCCAGGACATGCCGTTGGTGCCCTCGAGCATCGCCTTGAGCACACGGCCGGAATGGTTGGCCGAGTGGAAGGCGATCGGCAGGTCGAGCACGTGCTCGAAATAGCTCGCCATCGTCGAGAGACGGTTGCGATGGGCGAGCCGATCGGAATGGAGCGCGATAGCGACGCCGGCACCGATGGTGAAGATGCCGAAGGCGACCCAGGCGGCGATCCACGGAACCATGGTCGTGAACGCGTTCGCGCCGCGGCTGAGATGCGTCAGGCCGTCGATGATCCGGCCCATGATCAGCGGCTCGGCGAAGGCGGCGACGGCCAGGAGAACGTTGGCCGCGACGAGGCCGATCGCGAGGCGCTTGTCGGCGCCGAGCAGACCCATGACCCGCGCATAGAGACGAATCATCGACATGGTGGAAAATTCTCCCAGCCCGCCCCCAGGAGAGCCATCCGGGCGCGAGCCGCGGCAAGTCCTCCCGTCCTCTGCGACCTGGGATCTAGAGGCCCTTATCGCATCGTGACGAAGGGCTTATCGCAGGTCCAGGCTGAACGCTGCATGAGCCGGGGAATGATTTCCGCTTCAGATTTTACGCTTCGTTCAGCGTGTTTTTTTAAATCTATGGTGCTGCTCTGCAGGAACGCGCGGAGCCAGGGGCCGAGCGTCGCGTCATGGATCTCGCAACCTGCATCGGTCTGCTCGGCGGCTTCGGCGTCGTCTTCACCCTGATCATGATCGATGGCGGCGACTTGAGCGCCTACTACGACAAGTACGCCCTCATCGTGATCTTCGGCGGCGCCACCATGGCGACGATGATGCGTTTCCCGTTCGCGACCATCCTGCACGGCGTGCCGATGGGCCTGCGCTACGCCTTCACCATGCGGGCGAGCAAGCCGCGCGAGTTGATCGAAGAAATAACCAAGATCGCCGAAGTCGTCCGCAAGAGCGGCCCGATCGCGCTGGAATCGATGGAGATCTCTGATCCGTTCCTGGCCCAGGGCGCGCGCTACATCGCTGACGGCTACGACCGCGAATTCATCCGCGACGCGATGGAGCGTGACCGCGACACTTTCCTGATGCATCTCGACGAGGGCTCGAAGATCTACCGCGCCTTCGGTGGCTGCGCCCCGGCCTGGGGCATGATCGGCACCATCCTCGGCATGGTGACCGCGTTCGCCCACATGTCGGACCCGTCGAAGCTCTGGCCCGCCATGGCGACCGCGCTGCTCGCCACGCTTTACGGCGCGCTGATCGCGAACATGTTCGCCCTGCCGCTCGCCGACAAACTGCACCTCAAGGTCAAGGAAGAGGCCGTTTCGCGCTCGCTGATCATCGACGGCGTGCTGCTGATCCGCGACCAGAAGAGCGCGACGCTGGTGCGCGAGATGCTCGTCGCCCATCTGCCGCACAATCACCGCGACGAACTCACCGCCGGAGCGGCGTGACTTACCGAACCGCCGCGCTTCCGGTGCGGCGCGAGCGCGACTGCTCGTCGCCATCCGGCGGCAAGGGCCTGCCTTAGGCAGCCCTCGCCCGTCTCAGCCGAACAGATCGCGGGTGATCGTCCTGTACCAGGCGGCGCCGAGCGTCGCCTCCTTCGCCCTGACCTCGAGCGGGGCATCGTCCGGGCTCAGGCCGCCGGCTCCCGGCACGGAGATCAGAGCGTCCCATTCGGGCGCATAGACCCCGGCGACGGAGAAGGCGTAATCGGGCGCCGCAAGACTGTAGCAGACGTTGATCAGCCGCGGCTCATCGGGCTTTCGCCCCGCGTAGAGGTCGGCGATCGCCTGGGCGCAGACCTTGCCTTGCGCGTTCGCCGAGAAGGCGGATTTCGGCATCGCTCCGGCCGCCGATGCATCGCCCAGCACGTGGATGCCCGGCACCCGGATCGACTCGAAGGTCACCGGGTCGATGCGGCACCAGCCATAGGCATCCGCGAGGCCAGCCTGGAAGCAGAATTCCGGCGCGTGCTGAGGCGGGATGACGTTCGCGACCGCCGGCTTGAACCGCCCTCCCTCGGACTCGAGGAGCATCGACCCGGCATCGACCCGTTTCAGAGTACCGCCCTTCGAGGCCGGGACCCATTCGATATGGTCGGGATAGAGGGTTTTCCAGGCAGCCTCGAACAGCGGCTGCTTCGAATATTTGTCTTTTGCGTCGAGCACGATCACCTTCGAGCGCGGCTTATGCGTCTTCAGGTAATCTGCGATCAGACTCGCCCGTTCGTAGGGGCCTGGCGGGCAGCGATAGGGCATGCCCGGCACGGAAATAATGACGAGGCCGCCATCCTCCATCGCCGCGATTTGGCGCGCCAGAAGGCTGGTCTGCGTCCCGGCTTTCCAGGAATGCGGCATCACGAGGCTCGCTGCCTCGTCGTAGCCGGGAATCGCGTCGAAGCGCATCGCGACACCGGGAGAAACCACGAGCCGGTCGTAGGCGAGGCTGCCGCCGCCCGCGAGCCGAACCCGGCGCGTCTCCGCCTCGATCGCGGTCACCGTGTCCCGGACCATCGTGACGCCGGCACGTGCCACGCCCGCGTAATCGAAGGTCACGGCAGAGATCGGCAACATCCCGGCGATGACGGCATTGCTCGACGGGCAGGAGGTATAGGTCGCCGACGGCTCGACCAGCGTCACGCCGAGGCCGAGCCGGACCAGTTCGCGCGCCACCGTCACGCCACCATAGCCGCCGCCGACCACGACGATCGCCGGCTTCGCCTGCGCCAGGGCCGGGGCGGCGAGCGCCGTAGCCGTCAATCCGCCGAGGACCTGGCGGCGGTTCGCGCGGCCGCTCACGGCGCGATCTTCCGGTCGCGTCCGAGGAAGGCTGCGATCGCATGCGCTTCGCTCGACGAGAACCCCTTGGCGATGCGCGGCATGATCGTCCCCCCTCGCGCGCCGGAGCGATAGGCGCCCATCGCCGTTTCGATTTCGGAGACGGTGAAGCTTTCCAAGGCGGGCATCTCGGTCGAACCAGCAGCATGGCAGCCCGAGCACGAAGACGCTCCGGCCGGGGGACGCTCGGCCGACAAGGCGCTCCCGTTCACCGCCACAGCAAACGCGAGGGCCGGCACCACCAATATCGATTGAAAAATCGCCACGCCTATCGACACGTGCACCACCGATTTCGTCCTACTAGTTGGTAGAATGCCGAGATCAATGATGCAAGTCACGATGCGTCATGCGCCACCGCCGTCAATTCGGGATGCCGCAGGCGACCGGTCCGATCCGGGGTCGCAGCCCGTCGGGCCGTGCCTATTTGGCGACCAGCAGGGCCCAGTACACCTTGTACTTGGAGCCCGGGGCATAGGCCGTGGCGATCCCCATCCGGGTCGCGTCGGCGGAGAGCATCACGGCGTTGTGCGGAGGACTGTCGCGCCAACCCGAGAACGCCTCGGCCAGGGTATGGTAGCCCGCCGACAGGTTGGCGCCGGGGGCGGCGTAGCCGAGGCGGCCGATCGCGGCGGCGACGGTGCGGCTCTGGCTCGGCTTGTCGGCGACCGCCATGGCCGCGGCCTCGGTCTCGGCGAGCTTCTGGAGCTCTGGATCAACCGTCAGCGGTGCCTCGCCGCGCCCCTTCCGGTACGCGGAGATCATGTCCCGTGCCGCTACGGTGTCGACCGATGCGCTGGGCGTGGTGAGCGGCAGGTACAGGCTCGGCAGCCCGGTATTGGCCTGCATGTCACCGGCGCAGCCCGAGAGCAGGCCCGCCGCGAGGCCGAGCCCGGTCACGGCAGCGATGCGGCGCATGAGACGGCGCTCGGTCACGGATTTCGCGCTCCACGAAGACGACATGGGAGATGGGACTCCAGCGTGGCCGTCTCAAGTGGCGAGCGTCACGTGACAGTGGATGACGGCGCCCGCTCAGGCGAGACCGGGTGCCTCGAGGCACCAGGCCAGGATGCCCTTCTGCGCGTGCAGACGGTTCTCGGCCTCGTCGAACACCACCGATTGCGGGCCGTCGATCACCTCTGCCGTGACCTCCTCGCCGCGATGCGCCGGCAGGCAGTGCATGAAGATCGCATCCTTGGCGGCCGCCTTCATCAGCCCTGCATCGACCCGATAGGGTGACAGCAGGTTGTGCCGGTAATGCTCGTCGTCATCGCCCATCGACACCCAGCAATCGGTGACCACCGCATCCGCGCCAGCGACCGCCTCGTAGGCGTCGGTGGTGGCGTTGACGCGCGCGCCTTCGCGCTTGGCCCACTCGACCAAAGAGGACGGCATTGCCAGTTCGGGGGGCGCCGCGACGTTGAGGGTGAAGTCGAAGCGCGCCGCGGCGTGCACCCAGCTCGCCAGCACGTTGTTGGCATCGCCCGACCACGCCACCGTGCGGCCCTTGATCGACCCGCGATGCTCCTCGAAGGTCAGCACGTCGGCCATGATCTGGCACGGATGCGAGACCTTTGTGAGCGCGTTGATCACCGGCACCGAGGCGTTCTCGGCGAGCTCGGCCATCAGCCCATGGTCGAGGATGCGGATCATGATCGCGTCGACGTAGCGCGAGAGCACGCGGGCCGTGTCCGCGACGGTCTCGCCCCGGCCGAGCTGCATCTCCTTGCCGGTCAGCATCAGCGTCTCACCGCCGAGCTCGCGCATGGCGATGTCGAACGAGACGCGGGTCCGGGTCGAGGGCCGGTCGAACACCATGGCGAGTTGACGACCGGCGAGCGGCCTGTCCGCGGCGGGACGCCCCTTGCGGCGCGCGCTCTTCATGGCGGCGCTGGCATCGATGATGCGGCGCAGGTCGGCTCCGGAGAAATCCTTGAGGTCGAGGAAGTGGCGGATGTCCCGTCCCGCCCCGTTCGCAGTCGCGGCCATGGTGTCGTGCTTCACTTGTCGCTTGCCGGATCATGCGGCGTTTCGACTGAACCAATCAAAACGCCGAAAACATGATCGCTTCAATAAGTTAGAACATGCTTGGCGCGAAAACCGTGTCCGCTTCTCGCAACATGCTCCAGGTTGTCAGGGCTCAGGCCGCTCCGCGGACCTGCGCCTCGAGGGTGCTCGCCGCGGCATCCAGGCGCTCGACGGCCTGGGCCACGTCGTCCTCCGTGATGATCAACGGAGGCAACAGACGCACCACGTTGTCACCGGCCGGGATCACGAGCAGTTTCTGCGCGCGGGCGGCTGCGGCGAAATCAGTATTGAGTACGTTGAGCTTGAGGCCGAGCATCAGCCCCTGGCCACGGATCTCGGTGAAGACGCGCGGGTGCCGGTCGACGAGGGCGGCGAGCCGCTGCTTCAGCAGAAGCGCGGTCTGCTGCACGCGCTCCAGGAAGCCGTCGGCGAGGATCACGTCGAGCACGGCGTTGCCCACCGCCATGGCGAGCGGATTGCCACCGAAGGTGGTGCCGTGCGTACCGGCGGTGAGGCCGCGCGCAGCCTCGGCCGTGGCGAGGCAGACGCCGAGCGGAAATCCGCCACCGATCCCCTTGGCGACGCTCATGATGTCGGGGGTGACGCCGCTCCACTCGTAGGCGAAGAATCGGCCCGTGCGCCCGACGCCGGTCTGGATCTCGTCGAAGATCAGGAGCAGGCCGTTATCGTCGCAGATTGCGCGCAAGCGGCGCAGCAACTCGCCGTCGATGCTGCGCACGCCGCCCTCGCCCTGGATCGGCTCGATCATCAGAGCGGCCGTCTCCGGCCCGATCGCCTGCATAAGGGCATCGAAATCACCGACCGGCACCTGGTCGAAACCGTCTACCTTCGGGCCGAAGCCCTCGATGTACTTCGCCTGTCCGCCGGCCGCGATCGTCGCCAGGGTACGGCCGTGGAAGGCGCCCTCGAAGGTGATGATCCGATAGCGCTCGGGATGGCCGCCTGCCGCGTGGTACTTGCGCGCCATCTTGATGGCGGCCTCGTTCGCCTCGGCGCCGGAATTGGCGAAGAAGGCAACGTCCGCGAAGGTGGCGTCCACCAGCCGCTGGCCGAGCCGCTCGCCCTGTGGAATCTGGAACAGGTTCGAGGTGTGCCAGATCTTCTGCGCCTGGGTGGTCAGCGCCTCGACGAGATGCGGATGCGCATGGCCGAGCCCATTCACGGCGATGCCGGCACCGAAATCCAGATATCGCTCACCGGTCTCCGCCACGAGCCAAGCGCCCTCGCCGCGCTCGAAGGCGATCGGCGCGCGGTTATAGGTCCCGACGAGTGCGGAGTTCGATGCCAATGGGCTCTCCGTTTTCAGAGGCCGCCAACCGCGACCGTTCCAAAAGAAAGTGCCGCCTCGGAGGACGGGCGGCACGCGCGCGATTACTATGACATGCGGAGGGCGTGTCAATTGTGACAGTGCCTTGGACACTGTCCGAGGCCTCGGGTTGCGCAGGCCCGACCCCTGTGCTCAGAGCGCTGGCAGACGAGAATCTGCCCCGGGGGAGACAGCGCATGAGTTCGGTCAAGGAACGTCTGGAGAAGCTCGGCCTCACCCTTCCGAAGCCCGCCGCGCCCGTCGCGAACTACGTGCCGTTCGTGCGCTACGGCGACGTCGTCGTGATCTCGGGCCAGATTTGCTTCGGTGCGGATGGCAAGCTCGCCGAAGCTCACAAGGGCAAGCTCGGCGCGGAGGTCTCGAACGAGGACGGCATCGCGGCGGCTCGCCTCTGCGCCCTCAACGTCCTCGCGCAGGTCCAGGCCGCCATCGGCGATCTCGACCACGGCGTCGTGCAATGCATCCGCCTCGGCGGTTTCATCAACGCCGTGCCGAGCTTTGCCGGCCTCGCTCCCATCATGAACGGAGCATCGAACCTGATGGTCGAAGTGCTCGGCGACCGCGGCCGTCACGCCCGCTCCACCGTCGGCGTCGCGGAATTGCCGCTCGACGCGGCCGTCGAGGTCGAAGCGATGTTCGAGGTTCGCTGAGCGTGGCCGCGCCCGGCTGGCTCACGACCCGGCCGATCGCCCATCGCGGGCTGCATGACCGCAAGGCCGGCATCCCGGAAAACACGATCGCCGCGGCCGAGGCCGCCATTGCCGGCGGCTACGCCATCGAGTGCGACGTGCAGCCGAGCCTCGATGGCGAGGCCATGGTCTTCCACGACGAGGGGCTCGGCCGGCTGACGGAGGCCAGTGAGCCGATTGCCTCGCGCAAAGCGTCCGATCTCTCGACGCTCGCCATAGCGGGCACCGATCAGCGCATCGCGACGCTGCCCGACTTCCTGCGAGCAATCGCGGGGCGGACGCCCTTGATCATCGAGGTGAAGACGCGGTTCGACGAGGACCTGAGCCTCGCTCGACGCGTTGCGGAGGTCGTAGCCGGCTATGACGGGCCGGTGGCACTGAAATCCTTCGATCCGCGGATCGTCGGCGCTCTGGCCGAGTTCGCGCGGAAGGACGTGCCGCGGGGGATCGTCGGCGAGAGCAGCCAGGAGGATCCCTCCTACGCGCGGCTCACGAAAGCCGAGCGCTTCAGCCTCGCAAACCTGCTCCATTGGCAAGACAGCCGGCCGGATTTCCTATCCTGGCGCGTCGACGATCTGCCGGGCGGCGTGCCGTATCTCTGCCGTCAGCTCGGACACATGCCGGTCATGACCTGGACTGTCCGTAGCGACGATCAGCGCAGGAACGCAGCCGCTCACGCCGACCAGATGGTCTTCGAAGGGTTTCGTCCGTAGCCCCGCCGCCGGGCTCGGCGGCAGGACTTGGTTCGCCGACCGCTCAGCGGCGGCTGTGCAGCAGCAGGGCCAGGCCGTACCCGACAGCGCCTGCGATCAGCAGCGCCACCATCGGATTCTCCTCTACCCGCGCGCTGACCGCTCGCTGTCCGTCGCGGACGTAATCGCCGCTTCGGTCATAGGCGTCCCGCGCATAGTCACTGCCGCGGTCATAAGCGTCACGGGCGTAGTCGGCACCGCGATCGTAGGCATCGCGCGCGTACTGGCTCCCGCGGTCGTAGGCGTCGTTCGCATAGTCGCTGACGTCGTCAGCCACGTCGCGCGCCTTGTCCTTGGCTTGTCCGTAGGCCTGCTGAGCCTTTCCTTGCGCATCGCGGTACCGGCCCTCGAGCGAGTCCCGCGTCGAGCCGACGGCATCGCCGACCGCGCTTTGGACCTTGCCGCCAAGCTCCTTGGCGCCACCGACGACGCGATCCGTATCCACCATGTCCATACTCCTCGAACGGGTCCCTTCCGCCCGTCGCGAGGGGTCGCGGGGCGGATGGATCGATCACAGAACGCCCGAAACCCGATTGTGTCCCGCGCCGCGGCGAATTTCTCGGCGAGGCTCGATCGGCACGCGAGGCTCAGCGGCCGCCGCGTCCAAAACCGCCGCCGCCGATCCCCGGCAATCCGGGACCGCCCCCGCCGAAGCCGGGGCCGCCCGGACCGATGCCGGGCAAGCCGCCACCTGGACCGCCGCCAAAGCCGGGGCGTCCGCCAAGGCCGCCTTCCCCTCCCCCGCCGAACCCGCCGGGCGCCGTGCGGGTATCGATCGGCAGTCCTCCGCCGCCAGGGCCGCCGCCAAAGCCGCCACCGTGTCCGGGACGGCCGAAGCCGGGCTCGAAGTCACCACGGCCCGGCAGCCTTTCGCCACCTGGACGGAACCTGCCGGGCCCCTCTCCGCCGGGCTCCAGGCGGCCGCCCGGCTCGCGGCGCCCTTCGATGCGGACCGAGTCGACCGTGAGACGGCCATCGGCCGCGATCCCGCTCGTCAGCACGGCCCGCGAGCCGCTGGAGACGGAGATCCCGGAGGCATTGTCCAGACGCAGGCCGGAGCCGAGGCGCAGAGTGCCGCCGTGGCGCTCGACATAGCCCTCGATCGAGGCCTGCCCGAGCCCCGACGGGAATGGCCGGCTGACGTCTCGCGCGGAGGCGACCGCGAGGCCATTCGCGACGCTGCGGCCCTCGACCGAAGCGCGGCGTCCGACGAGACCCGCGTTCAATCCATCGAGCCGCAATCCGCCGATCATGGGAGCTCCGTCGGCGCCCTTCCTCACGGGGCCGGTCACCCGGCTCGCCGCCTCGCGCCGCGCCTCGATCAGGCTCGCGACGATGGTGCCGTTGCCGCGCCGCAGCCCGCTCACCGCCACGATGTCTCCGACCTTCCAGGCCGAGGCCTTGGCCGAAGAGACCTTTTGACCGAGCACGGTGAGACGCCCCTTCGCGACGGCCTCGACCGGGCCGACCACCTCGCTGGTAACGTCGATCAGCTTCGTCGAGAGCGCGCCCTCGCCGCCCTCCGCCACGACGCGCACGACATGGCCGATCTTGAGGTCCGAGACCTGCGCCGGAGCCCCATCGATACGGACGGCCACGTCGCGCGGGTAAGAGATACGCAGGTCGTTGACGACGATGGAGCCGAAGCGGCGGATCGTGCCGATCACGCCCGTCCCGCCGATGCCGCGATCGCCGCCGGGCACTTCATCCTCGGGAGGTCGCGCGCCGGTGCCACCGATTCCGCGATCGCCTGGATCGACCTGCGCCCGCGGCATCCGCACCGAAGCGAGCAGCAGCGGCAGGCCGCCAAGAAGCCCGAGGAAACGGCGTCGCCGCGGGGAGAAGTCGTCGCTCATGAGCGGCTCTCCTCAAGCGTCCGCGGGGGGAGCCGAAGGCGTGCTCGCGGGTGGTGTGTCCTCGCGATACACGTAGATGCCGAAATTCCAGCGATGCGATCCGCCGGGATCGCCGATGCAGGCCTCGTGCGCCTCGGCATTCGCCTGCCTCAAAGCATCCATCGCGATCTCGCGCGCCCTTGCCTCCAGCCGCTCGGCCAGAGCCTGGGAGAGGCCGTCGTAATGCACGGCCCGCTCCAGGAAGCGCGGCTCCTCGCCCACGATGTTCTCGACTGCGGCGGCAACATGGTCGTGGAGGTTGCGGCCGAAATAATAGAGCTGCGGCTCGCCGCCGCCCCGCGGCAGGTAGGCGGCCTCGCAAAGCACGACGCGCCCGTGCTCGTCGAGCGCAGCGAGACCGCGATCCAGCCACTCATCGAGCACCGCACGCGGGCGCACGTCCCGCGTCACCCCGGCCACCAAAGACTCGAAAGACGGCGCCTCGTCCTCGCTCGCCCGCGGCAGAGGCAGCGGGCGCCCCTGTCCGTCGGTGAATTCCGGCGCCGCGACCCAGCGCGCGATAATCCGGCTCGTGCGCGAGACCACGCCCGGCACTTGGCTCACGGGCGCCCCTGCCCCGCGCAGGCGGCGCACCTCCTTGCGGTGGATCCCCGTGAGAAGGCTGACGCGGCTGTCGGTCTGCTCCTTACCGGTCAGCGCGAAATCGTATTCGGCCACGTTCACGTAAAGCTCGCGCAGCAGGTTGGTCAGAGCCGGAAAGGTGATGCCGCGCGCCACGAACAGCCGCACGAGCGGCCGCAGCAAGCGTGCCACCGGGGCGTGCAAGGCCGCCGCCTGCGGTGAGGCGGCATCGGACATGTCGGGTGTGTCGGGCGGCACGGGCATGGTCACAGATGTACCGGGGGACGCGTGGGACACAATCCCACAATGTGCGTTTCAACACCTGGCAGCGGCGAATTCGAATTGACGTGGGAAATTTGCACACTTAGCTTTCGCGTGTTCAGTTTTCCCACGGACACCGACTATGACCGAGGCTCGCACTCACCAACCACCGACCGACGAGCCCATCTGGGCGCGCCGCTCCGCAGCCTCTCTTGCCGACGTGTCACTCCATCCCCTTCGTCGCGGCCTGCTGTTTCTGGCCGCGCTGTCCTTGCCCGTCATCGGATGCGCGGTCGCCGAACGGTTCCACCGCAACGCATCCGATACGGCGCAAGTCGCCGCCGTCCTGCGCTCCCCCCCTCATAGCGGGACGGCGGCGAATCCCCCTGCCAAGACGCAGGCGCGCTTCGCTCCGGCGATGTTCGATCAGAGCCTGAGGCTGCGGTGATCTCCGTCAGTCTCCCCGCTCGGCCCGGCCCACTCTTCGGCCGGCCAGCGCTCCCCCCTCCCAACGACGCCACGCTCGACGACCGTGATCCCTGCGGCGGAGAGCAGGTGATCGATTTCGCCCTGTGCCTGGTGATCGCCGCTGCCATGGTCGGTCTGCTGCTCCTGGCACTCTGAAGCCTTTTCGGCGCTCCGGCGCCGATCGATCCGGCCCCCGCTCGCGAAACGGGCCGACGTCACGAGAGAGAAAGTCATGACCGCAAAACTGCTGGCCGCCGCCTTGTGCGTCGGCATCCTGACGGCCGTCTCGGCTCAGGCCGCCGACCTGCCGAAGCGCGCCGCCCCGCCCCCGCTGCTGCCGATCCCGCCGGCGTTCACCTGGACGGGCTTCTACGCGGGCGTGAATGCTGGTTACGGCTTCACGTCGGGCCCCTCGAGCTTCACCGACCCCACCTACGGAACGGTGACACGAAGCGGCAGCCGGGACGGCTTCGTCGGTGGTGGTCAGCTCGGCTACAATTATCAGTTCACGCCGGGCTCAGGCTTCGTCGTCGGTTTCGAGACGGACATCCAGGGCACCTCGCTCTCGCGAGGCAGCGCGACGATCGGTACCACGCCGTATTACAACGTCTCGCCGTCGCTCGATTACCTCGGAACGGTGCGCGGCCGGCTCGGCTACGCCTTTGATCGCTGGCTGGTCTACGGGACCGGCGGTCTCGCCTATGGCGGCGGCAGCCTGCCCTCCAGCGCCAGCGCCTATCCCTACACGCTGCCCGATACGTCGCGCATCGGCTACGCGGTCGGCGGCGGCGTCGAATACGCGCTGACCGACCATATCTCGGTCAAGCTCGAGGGGCTCTACGTCGACCTCGGCAAGGGCAGGACAGGCATGACCTACTACGATGCGACGACGCCGGCCTATTACGGCACCGGGCGTTCCGATTCGGGCTTCGGACTGGCCCGCGCCGGCCTCAACTACCGCTTCTGAGCCACGATCCCGACTCGCTGCGACGGGGAACCGTGCAGGATCGCGACCGTTCTGAACCTTCGAGACGGGGCAGTTTCCGCGTGCCGGGCAGCGTCGCGACGTTTGCCGGATACGCGGGACAAGAACTTCCTTGATCGAGGAGAACGACGTGGCCTTCATCCCCCTTCGTAGCGCGAGCCGGCGTTTCGCCATGGTGCTCGCCCTTTCGTCGGCGTTTGCCGGCTCGGCAGTGCTTCCAGCCGTCGCCCAGGACCTGCCCAGGTTCGAGATCCCGAGCGTCGACGGGCCCGACATCGACGAACCGTCCGTGGATCTTCCCGACACCAAGGGTGATCTCGTCTTCCACGGCAATTACTGCGGCCCCGGCAGCCGCGGCGTCGGGCGGCCTCCGGTCGACGCGCTCGACGAGGCCTGCATGCATCACGATGCCTGCTCCCCGAAGGTCGGAACGGGCCTACCGTCCTGCGGCTGCAATGCCCGGCTTGCCCGCGAGGCGAGCCTCGTCGCGCGCAGTCCGCGCACCGATGAAGAGCAGCGCGTGGCAGCGCAGTTCGTCGCGGCAGGCGCCAAGGTCCTGGCCTGCCGCTGATCACAGGCCTCGAAACGTCTGGACCCGCGGCTGACATGCGCGGGCCCGGACGGCTGGATTTTGCGCCTGCGGCGCCAGGATGTTAGCCCGCCGGCGGCCCGATCACGCTGAATTCGGGCGGATCTCGGGAGGCCGTGTGACGACGAACCCCATCGGCGGAACGCTCAGCGATGGCGTCCACCGGCTGCCCATACGGGTCTACTACG
Organism: Methylobacterium sp. C25; assembly: GCF_021352225.1. Taxonomy (GTDB): domain Bacteria; phylum Pseudomonadota; class Alphaproteobacteria; order Rhizobiales; family Beijerinckiaceae; genus Methylobacterium. The sequence continues at coordinate 197,256 of NZ_JAAUVI010000003.1, forward strand.
AAGACACCGACTTTTCCGGCTTCGTCTACCACGCCAGCTACCTGCGTTTCATGGAGCGCGGGCGTACGGAGTTGCTGCGCGCGCTCGCGGGCGACCAGTCGGATCTGCACCGGGATGCGCGCGGGCTCGTCTTCGTGGTCCGCAAGATGACGCTCGACTTCCTGAAGCCCGCGCGCATGGACGACCTCCTCGACGTTCGGACCTGGTCGAGCGAGCTGAAGGGCGCCTCGATGCACCTGACGCAGGAGGTCCGGCGCGGGGACGAGGTGGTGATGAAGGCCGACGTGGTCGTCGCCTGCGTGCGCGAGGGTCGGGCCATCCGTCTCCCGGATTCGCTCCGGCGCTCGCTGACTCGATCAGCCACCGACGCCGGCTAGATCACGCAGCTTCCGCTGCGCTCTCCGCCGGATCCTCGCCGATCGTGCGGTGAAAGGCCGAGCGCCGGCTCACGCGATCGAGATAGCCGCGAAAGATCGGCGTCTCCGGAATCACCTTCAGGATATCCAGCCCCCAGTACATCGCGCTCCCGAGCGCGACGTCCGCGGCCGTGAAACGGTCTCCGGTGACATAGGGGCTCGCAGCCAGTGTCCGCTCGACATGCGCCAGTGCGTCCTGGAACGTGCCGAAGGCGACGCCGCGGGGCTCGTACTGCCAGCGATGCATGTGCGCGGTGATGGCCGGGTCGAGCACTGCGTCGACATAGGTCAGCCAGCTCAGATACGGCCCGCGGCGGCGATCCCCAACCGGCGGTGCGAGGCCGGCCTGCGGAAAGGCATCGCACAGATGCATCGCGATGGCCGCGCGCTCGGTGACGGTGATGCCGTCATGGATGATCGCCGGAACCTTCCCGTGCGCCTGGATCGACCGGTAGCTCGCCGGCACGCCGCCGGCCGAGCGGATGTCGACGATGCGCGTCTCGAAGGGCACGCCGAGTTCGGCCAGCAGCCAGTGGATGGTCGAGGAGCGCGAATGCGGAGCGTGGAAGAACGTAAGCATGACCTGATCCCCTCTCGTTGAGCCCAGGACCGGCCTTCGCCGGGCCGTCTGGGATGAGGGGAGATTGCAGCGGCGGCGCGTCAGTTTCTGTCAGGAGCCACGCGCCAAGGTCTGCGCCGGCCGCATCTCCTTGCGCCACGCCTTCACCAGCGCGGCCCTCCGAGTCGGATAGCGCTGCCCGGTCAATGTCAGCTCGCCGATATTCTCGGCGTGGAAGTGCCGGAAGGCCGTGCGCAGCTCGCACCAGGCTGAAAACAGCCTTTTGCGGTCGTAGAAGGCCATGCCGATCGGCCAGACAGTGCGCTCGGTCATCGCGCCGGCCGCGTCGCGATAGGTGATGAACAGCTTCTCTTCGCGCCGGATCGCTTCGCGCAGGGCCTTGAGCACGGGCGTATGGTCGATCTCGGCCTGAGGCAAAGCGGCCCAGAGGCCGGTCTCGGCGAGCGCCTCGCGCTGATCGGAAGGAGTCGCCATGGCGATCTTGGCGATGGCGTTGGTAGCCGCCTTGGCCAGGACGGAATCGGCCTGCCGCTCCACCCAGCGTGCGCCGAGCACCAGCGCCTCGCGCTCGTCCTCGTCGAACATCAGCGGCGGCAGGAAGAACCCGGAGCGCAGGAGGTAGCCGATGCCGGCCTCGCCCTCCACCGGCGCGCCGAGCCCGCTGAGCGTGGCGATGTCCCGATAGATCGTCCGCTCGGAGACGGAGAGCTCCTCGGCGAGTACCGCAGCCGTCACCGGGCGCCGGCGACGGCGCAAGGCATCGATCAGTGAGAACAGGCGGTCGGTGCGACTCAGTGGATCGTCCCCCGAAAGTCGATCAGCCCCACGATAGCCCAGATCGACAACCAATCCTTAACCTTGATGCGCGCCTAAACTGACTCACGAAAAGGTCGCGACCATCGTCTGACGGCTGCGCAAGCTCGGCCCTTACTTTCGACAGATTCGAGAGCGATTTGCTTTGATATCGCTCAAGGATTTTGGCGAGAGCGCGGAGCCCGGCGCGGGTGCCGCACAGATTGCCGCGCCTTGAGGACTCTCGGGATCCGACGACGATGAATCCAGTCGATGCCATGCAGGCGGCCCAAGCCGCCCCCGTCGTGGACATGAGCCTGTTCGGCCTGTTCTGGCAGGCCCACTTTGTCGTGAAGATCGTGATGGTCGGGCTGCTCAGCGCCTCGATCTGGTGCTGGTCGATTATCGTCGACAAGACCCTGCTCTTCCGCCGCACCGAGGCCGAGATGGATGCCTTCGAGGAGGCGTTCTGGTCCGGTCGCTCGCTGGAAGAGCTGTACCGCTCCTACAACGACCGCCCGGCCACGGGCCTCGCCGCTGTCTTCGTCGCAGCGATGCGCGAGTGGAAGCGCAGCTTCGAGGGCTCGGGCCGTCAGGTCCAGTCGCTCAGCCAGCGCATCGAGAAGCAGCTCGACGTCACCATCCATCGTGAGGTCGAGCGCCTCGAATCGCGCCTTCTGTTCCTCGCCTCGATCGGTTCGGCCGGCCCCTATATCGGCCTGTTCGGCACGGTCTGGGGCATCATGACTGCCTTCACCTCGATCGCGGCCTCGAAGAATACCTCGCTCGCCGTCGTGGCGCCGGGCATCGCCGAGGCGCTGTTCGCCACCGCCATCGGCCTATTCGCGGCGATTCCCGCGGTGCTCGCCTACAACAAGCTTCAGGCCTCGGTGGCGAAGTCGCAGTCGCGCCTCGAAGGCTTCGCCGACGAGTTCTCGGCCATCCTCTCGCGCCAGATCGACGAGCGCCTGTCGCTCGCCGCCTGATCAGGAAGCCGAAGCAGGATCACGCACCATGGGCATGAGCCACGGAGCGGCACAGGGCGGCAAGCGGCGCCGGCGCGGCAAGCGCGGCGGCGGGCCGATCAACGAGATCAACATGACGCCGTTCATCGACGTCGTGCTCGTGCTGCTGATCATCTTCATGGTCGCCGCGCCGATGATGACGGTGGGCGTGCCGCTCGACCTGCCGCAATCCAAGGCGAGCCCGCTCAATTCCGACGTGAAGCCGATCACGCTGTCGATCCGCCAGACCGGCCAGATCTTCCTCGGCGAGGCCGAACTGAAGGATGACGACATCGTCCCGCATCTCATGCAGGAGGCCAAGGCCGGCACCGAGGATCGCGTCTTCGTGCGCGGCGACAAGCGGGTCGACTACGGCCGCGTCGCGCAGGTGATGGCGATCGTCACCGGCGGCGGCTTCAAGAAGGTGGCGCTCGTCACCGAACCGGACAATTGAGGGAGCGCTGAGCGTGCGCTTTCCGAAGCTCACCTTTGACAAGAGCGAGCCCGGTGTCTGGATTTCCGCAGGCACGCACGGGGCGTTGCTGGCGCTCGCGCTGTTCGCGGTGGCGGCTCCGGCCCTGCCGAATGCCGACGAGGGCGTGCCGGTCGAAGTGCTGACCGAACAGCAATTCTCCGAATTGACCCGCGGCGAGCGCAACGCCGACAAGCCGCAGGAAAAGCCGAACAAGGCCGATCGCGTCGCCGACAAGGTCGAGGAGCGCGAGCCCGAGAACGCCAAGGTCGACACGCCCGCGCCGCCCACGCGGACCGCCGAGATGAAGCTCGCCTCGGTCGACGAGATTCCCCTGCGCGCCGACACGCCCGACCCCGCCAAGGAAGAAGCCGCGGCCGCCGCGGCGAAAGCCGCCGCAGCCAAGGCGGAAGCCGAGAAGGCCGCCGCAGCCAAAGCCGAGGCGAAGGCCAAGGCCGAAGCCGCCGCCAAGGCCGAGAAGGCCGAAGCGGCCAAGCGCGAGGAGCTTCAGAAGCTCGTCGAGCGCGAGGAGGCCGAGGCCGCCGCGAAGGAAGCCGCCAAGAAGGCCTCCGAGGCCAAGGCGAAAGCCGAAGCAAAGGCAAAGGCTGAAGCCAAGGCCAAGGCGGACGCCGAAGCGAAGGCCGAAGCCGAGGCAGAGAAGAAGCTCGCGGAGGCGAAGGCCAAGGCAGAGGCCGACGCGAAAGCCAAGGCTGAGGCAACGGCGAAGGCGGAAGCCGCCGCGAAAGCCAAGGCTAAGGCCATGGCCGAGGCGAAGGCCAAGGCTGACGCCGAAGCGAAGGCCAAGAAGCAGGCCGAGCTCGCGAACAAATACAGCCCCGGCGATATCCGCCAGCTCCTCGCCAACAAGGCGCCGTCGCAATCCACCGGCTCGACGGGCCGCGAGGTTCAGCGCACGGCCTCCCTCGGTACCTCGACGGGCAATTCCCAGAAGCTGTCGCCTTCGATGCGCGATGCCCTGGTCGGCATGCTGCAGCAGCAGATCGAGCGCTGTTACTCGGCGCCGCCGGGCGCGGCGCAGGGCGTGATCCTGCCGATGCTCGACATCAAGCTGAATCCGGACGGCTCGCTCTCGAGCGACCCGCGGTTGATGCGCTCGGGTCAGAACTCGGTCGACCAGTCGATCGCCCAGGCTGCGCTACGCGCAGTGCGGCGCTGCGCGCCCTACAAGATTCCGTCGCAATACGCGCCGTATTACAACGACTGGAAGGCCATCAACGCGGAGTTCGAGTTCTCGCGAGTGTGAGAGCCGACCTCATCGACCTCTCCTTCCGGCAACGGAAGGACATTGGGTCTCGTCTGACCCAGCCAGCTTCTCGGAATCGATCATGACGCAATTTTCCATCACGCGGCGCTCCCTGGCCGCCGCCTTCACCGCGCTCGCGTTGACCCTGGCCGCCGCCGCTCCGGCGCAGGCGCAGCTTCAGTTGCGCATCGGTGGTGGAGCGTTCCAGCCGCTGCCGATCGCCATCGTCGATTTCGCGGGCGATCCGAGCCTCGGCTCGCTGATGTCGAGCGTGGTGACGAACAATCTGCGCCGCTCGGGCTATTTCACGCCGCTCGAGAAGTCGCGCTTCCCCGAGAATCCGAGCTTCGACGCGGCTCCGAACTTCGACAAGTGGCGCGGCACCGGCGTGCAGGCGCTCGTTACCGGGCGCGTCGGCCGCGCCGGGGACGGCAAGCTGAAGGTCGAGTTCCGGCTCTGGGACGTGACTTCGGGCCAGCAGGTCACCGGCCAGCAATACGGCACGGATCCGGGCAATGCCCGCCGCGCCGGCCACCTGATCTCGGATCAGGTTTACACCAAGATCACCGGCATCGGCGGCTTCTTCGACAGCCGCGTCGCCTTCGTCGACGAGTCGGGTCCCAAAGAGCACCGGCGCAAGCGCCTGATGGTCATGGACCAGGACGGTGCCAACGTCCGTGCGCTGACCAGCGGCGACGTTTCCGTCGTGGCGCCGCGCTACTCGCCGGCGGGCCAGGACATCGCCTTCATGACCCAGGCCTCGGGCCAGAAGCCGCGCGTCCAGATGATCGACCTGGAGAGCGGTACCCGCCAGACTGTCGGCAGCTTCGATTCGATGAGCACCAGCCCGCGCTTCTCGCCGGACGGCCGCCGCCTGGTGATGAGCGTGCAACAGGGCGGCAATGCCGACATCGTCACCGTCGACATCGCCTCGAAGGCTCAGCACCCGGTCACCCAGGGGCTCGCCATCGACACCTCCCCGACCTACTCGCCGGATGGCAGCCAGATCGTGTTCGAGTCCGATCGTGGCGGCTCGCAGCAGATCTACGTGATGGGCTCGGACGGCTCGAACGCGCACCGCATCTCCTTCGGCGAGGGCTCCGCCTCTCAGCCGGCCTGGTCGCCGAAGGGCGACCTCATCGCCTTCACCCGCCAGCGCAAGGGCGGTTTCGCCATCTGCGTGATGCGCCCCGACGGCTCTGGCGAGCGCGTGCTCACCGAGGGCTTCCACAACGAGGGCCCGACCTTCGCGCCGAACGGCCAGTACGTGATGTTCTTCCGCGATCCCGGCGGCCAGGGCGGCGGCAAGCTCTACATGGTCGACATCACCGGCCGCGTGGAGAACCCGGTGCCGACGCCTTCCTATGCCTCCGACCCGACTTGGTCGCCGCTGCTCGGACGCTGAATCACGTTACGGGTGCCGCGCTCGCTCCACGAGCACGGCACCCGTCCTGCGAGGATCGGTGCGATCTCGCGAGAAACGGGGAATCAATAACATTCGCCGTCCAAAAATATATTGTTGGCATAATTCAGTTCATACCGGCGCTCTCCGCAGATAACCGACCAATAACCGCGGAAAATTCGACGTTGGCCGCCCCGACTTGCTGGCGGAAATTTGCCCGTCCGAGTCCCGTATCGTAAAGCCTGCCCATCGCAACGACGATGAGGTGTGGGGATGCAGGGTTGGTTGTTCGGTAAGCTCAAATGGTTGCTGCTCATTGCTGCCATAGGCGGCCCGGTATTGGCCTTCTTCTGCTGGCAGGACGGTGAGCGCCGAAAGGACGTCATGGCGCGAGGCGTCGAGACGACGGCATCGATCGACGGCGCCACCAGGACCAAAGGCCGCCGCAGCGGCACCTCCTACAAGATCGATCTGAGTTGGACGGACGCGCAGGGCACCCGCCACAAGGCCAAGGACGTCTCGGTCTCGACCGAGTATGCGGACCGCATCATCGTTGACAACAAGATCGCGGTCGACAGCACCAAGATCCGCTACATCGCCGACGGCGCCGAGACGCCGAACCTGATCATTTCCGACGACGAGTCCCATCAGGAAGAGACCGACCGGATCATGATCTATGTCGGCGCGGGAGCCGGGATCATCGGCCTCCTCGGATCGGGACTGATCTTTTCCCGGAGCCGGAGACGGCAGCCGCAACCGGCCTGACCGCTCGAAGCGCCGTACCGCTTGACGATCAGGCCTCCGCCATCAGGCGATCCCGCCTTCTGAGCGCAGGGAAAAAGCGGGCCCAGCAGACGGCGACCAGCACCGTCGCGACACCGCCGGCCACTACGGCCGGGACGGCGCCGACCAGGGCGGCGAGCGTGCCCGATTCGAACTCTCCGAGTTCGTTCGAGGCACCGATGAATACCGTGTTCACCGCCGCGACCCGGCCCCGCATTGCGTCCGGGGTCTCGCCCTGGACGAGGCTCTGGCGCACGAAGACCGAGATCATGTCGGCGGCGCCGATCACGAACAGGGCTGCCATCGAGAGAAACAGGTTCGACGAGAGCCCAAACACGATCGTGGCGATGCCGAAGGTCGCGACCGCGGCGAGAAGCCGGGGGCCGGCCCTTCGGCGCAGAGGTATCCAAGCCAACGTGACCGCCGTGGCGACAGCGCCAGCAGCCGGCATGCTGCGCAAGACACCGAGACCAAGCGGGCCGACATGCAGCACCTGCGCCGCGAAGATCGGCAGCAGCGCCGTCGCCCCGCCGAACAACACGGCGAACAGGTCGAGGCTGATCGCCCCGAGCACGACGGGCTTCGAGCGGATGTACGACAGGCCGGCCGACAGCGTCGCCCAACTGACGCGCGGGCGCTCGGTCACCGGTGCCGGCCGGTAGCTCACGGCTGCAATCAGGCAGGCGGCCAGTGCGAAGGTCGCCGCGCCTGTGCCGAACACCACTGCCGGACCAAGGACGTAGAGCATCCCGCCGACAGCCGGACCAGCAACGGACGAACTCTGCCAGACGGACGAGTTCCAGGCCAGGGCCGAGCCGAATTGCTCCCGCGACACCAATGTCGGCAGGAGCGCCTGCTGTGCCGGATTGGCGAAGGCGCGGCCGATGCCGGTGCCGATGACGAGGCCGTAGATCGGCCAGACCACCTGAGACCCGAGTGCCGCGCTCGCGAACAGGCCCAAAGCCGCGAGACTGAGCACCGCATAGGCCAGCGCAGCGACGAGACGCCGGTCATGGGTGTCGGCGACGTGTCCCGCAAACAGCGCAGAGATCAGGGCCGGAAGGAAGGCGGCGAGCCCGACGAGGCCCAGCGCCCACGCGCTCCGGGTCAGATCGAAGACGTACCAGCCGATCGCGACCGCCTGCATCTGGTAGCCGAGCCCGGTGAGGAAGCGGGCACCGATGAGCAGGCGGACGTCACGATTGCGGAGGACCGCCCAACCGGCGGGATCAGGGACGAGCATGGCGGAGATACGGCCCCTCAGGTTGCCATCAGGCGGTCCCGCGCGCGCAGCGCGGGAAACAGGCGGCCCCAGCACGCCGCCACCAGCACGGTCGCGACGCCGCCTGCCACCACGGCAGGCGCAGCGCCGATCAGGGCGGCGAGCGTACCGGACTCGAACTCGCCGAGTTGGTTCGAGGCGCCGATGAAGACCGATTCCACTGCGGAGACTCGCCCGCGCATCGCGTCCGGCGTTTCGCCCTGAACGACGCTCGATCGGACATAGACCGAAACCATGTCGGCGGCGCCTGCCACGAGCAGACTCGCCATCGACAGCCACAGGTCATGCGAGAGCCCGAAGACGATGGTGGCCACGCCAAACAGGGCGACCGCCTGGAGCAGGCGCGGACCGGCCTGCCGAGTCAGCGGCTTGTAGGCGAGCCAGATCGCGGTGATCACCGCCCCGAATGCAGGCATGCTGCGCAGTGCACCGAGCCCGAGGGGGCCGACATGCAGGGTCTCGGCGGCGAAGATCGGCAGCAGGGCGGTGGCGCCCCCGAGCAAAACCGCGACGAGATCGAGGCTGATCGCGCCGAGCACCACGGGCTGCGAGCGGATGTAGGAGAGCCCGGCCGAGACGCTCGCCCAGGTGATCGGCGCGCGCACGCTCTTGGGCTCGGGCCGAAAGCTGATGGCGAGGATGAGGATGCTGCCGAGCGCGTAGATGCCGGTCGTCACGCCGAAGACGGTCTTCGCACCGAGGATGTAAAGCACGCCGCCGAGCGCCGGCCCGAGCACAGACGCACTCTGCCAGCACGACGAGATCCAGACCACGGCCGTACCGAACTGCTCGCGTGGCACCAGGGTCGGCAGAAGCGCCGAAAGGGCTGGGCTGGCAAAGGCCCGGCCGATCCCCATCACCACGACGAGGGCGTAGATCGGCCAGACGGACTGCATGCCCTGCAGAGCTAAGGCGAAGAGGCCCGCCTGGGCGAGCGTCGCCACACCCCAGGCGCCCGCGGCAACGAGCCGCCGATCGTAGGTATCCGCGACATGGCCGGTGATCGGTGCCGCGAGGATCGCCGGCAGGAAGGCCGCGAGCCCGACGAGACCGAGGGCGAAGGCGCTCTTCGTGAGGTCGTAGACGAACCAGGCCACCGCCACGACCTGCATCTCGCTGGCGAGGCTGGTGAGGAAGCGCGCTGCACCGAAAAGCCGGAAATCGCCGTTTCGGACGAGCGCCCAGCCGACGGAGGGAGGCTTGGCCATCGCCTGCCGGCTTGCAATGCGGGGGCGGCTGGCGTCAACCGCGTTCAGGCGTCGAGACGGAAGGGTGCGGCGCCGGAAAACGTCCGTTCAGGACGGAAGCGGGAGTTTCATGGACCAGGACCGCGACGGCTCCCGAGCGAGTGCCGGGAACGGCGAGGCGAGTGCGCTGCGGCTGCTGCAATCGGCATCGGGCCTGCGGCTGTTCGCGATGCATGCGCTGATCGTCGTGGTGTTGCTCGCCACTGCGCAGAGCTACGACGGCTCGATCCATCCGATGAGCCATTGGGTCGTGCTCGCCGCCTATGCCACCTGCTCGCTCGGGCTCGGGCTCGCGGAGCGTTGGGACCGGGACGCGGGGCAGCATAACGGCTCCGGCTTCACCAGCCGGCGGGCGGAGGGCCTTGCCTGGGCCTCGACGGCGCTGAATGCGGGCGTCGCGATCTACGTGGAGATCGAACACCTGCTCGTCGGCGCGAGCGCGGGGTTCGACGATGCAGCCGGGGCCGTGAGCAAGCTGCCGGCCTTCCTGCTGCTGCTGCAGACCGGCTTGACCATGCGGGTCTGGCACACCGCAGTCTTCGCCGGAGCCGTGGCCATCGCCTGGGCTGGCACGATCCTGATTGCGATCCTGCAGCCTGCGGGCTCCCTTCTCGGCCCGCATGTCAGCCTCTCCGACGAGATGCCGGCACTCCTGACCTTCATCGCCGCGAGCCTCGTGGTGATCGACGGCGTGCGGCGCCTGCGCCATGCAGTGACCACGGCGCTCCGGCTCGAGCACGAACGGACCATGCTGGCCCGCTTCGTTCCCGGAAGCGTCGCCGTGCAGCTCGCCCGCGAGGGTGGCCTCGGGACCGTTCGCGAGCGGCACGCCTGCCTGTTCACGCTCGACATCCGCGGCTTCTCGGCCTTCACGCGCGATTATCCGCGCGAGCACGTCGTGCAGGCGCTGCTCGACATCCGTGCACTGACCCATGCCGGCGTGAGCGAACATGGCGGGATCGTCGACAAGTATATCGGCGACGGCGTGTTGGCCCATTTCCTGGTTGGACCACCGCAGCATCAAGCCCGCTCTGCGCTCGACGCCGCCGTGGCGATCCGCGAACGCCTCGACGCCCTGAACGTTGAGCGCCGAGAGCAGGGCCGGCATCCGCTCACCATAACCATCGCGCTGCATGCCGGCACCGTTCTCGCCGGAGTCTTCGACGATGGTTCACGCGCGGAGTTCACTGCGCTCGGTTCGGCGATGAACATGCTCGCCCGCCTGGAGGCGCGCGCCAAGGCCGAGGATCTCTCCCTCGCCGCTTCGGAGCAGGTGATCGGCCTCCTCGTCGGCAGGCTACCGAGCGGGCTGACCGCCGTGCCCGTCGCGACCGAAGACGCATCCGGCCATCGCCTGCCGGCGCTCTATGCCATCACGCAGAAGGATTCGATCCACGCCTGAGCGCAGCGGTTCGGGCACGAAAAAACCCGCACGGCCGTAGCCGTGCGGGTCAGAACTCGCGTCGTGTAGCCGATCAGCGGGCGCGGCGGCCGATCGAGCCGGCGGCCCAATGCGGTTCCACCAGTCGGTCGCGCGTGACGCCGTGAGCGCCGGCCCGCTCGGAGAGCATCGGAGCGCCGAGGATCTGGCCCGTGCTGTTCCGCTGCGAATGGACCGAACGCGGATCGTGGTAGGGGTCGCTGACATAGGAGCTCATGTGGCCCCCACCGGCCGCCTGACGGCTTCCTTCGCCCGCGGAGGCCGCAAACGGCGTTGCGAGAACGGTGGCGACAACAGCGATCATGACAAAACGCATCGAGCTTAATCCTCTCTCTTATTGATATTTTTCACCGCAATGTTTGTCATGCGGCCATGAGAGCAATGTGGGCGTAGAGTACCGAAATATATGTGCGCTTTATCACCGAATATTACTTAGAGTTTAATCCGGGCAACCTGAATTATACGTGCGCTGTCGCACACCGGCCGGCACTCGAGACCAAATTTCGGGATTAACGGGGGCGCAGGATACCGCTCTTCATCCAGGCGGATAGGAAGAGCCGCCCAGGAGGCCGGTCCCCTCGGATTGCGCATTTCCCGCGCTCGCGTCGGAATGTTACCAAGGGAGGGCCGCAACGGGCGGCGGGGACGGTCACGAGTGCAGAGGCGCGCGACGCCATGAAAGGCTATGCAGCCAATGCCCAGATCATGGCGGATGTCGCTGCCGTCATCGAGCAGGCGCGCCGCGAGGGCCGCGACGTCGCCACCGCCCTGCGTATCGCGAGGGTGACCCTCGCCTATGTCAGCGGGCCGAACCCAGATCCCGAACAGGCCAAGACGCTCGAGAGCTTCGACCATCACCTGAAGACGATCTCGACGTGACCGCCATCGGCAGCCGAGCTATCTGAGCTGGGCGATCAGCGTTACCGCGCCGAAGATCAGCACTGCCGCTACCGCGACGGCCATGAGGATCAGTTGCGGGCGCGATTCACGCAGGTCGTCGCTCATCCAGCGAGCGTAGTCGACGTCGCGAAGAGGCGGAAGAGCGGTGTGGATCACTCCGCGGCGTCGGACACCCGGAACGCCTCGATGCCCTGCCGTTCCGGGTTGATCGCCGCCAAAGCGCGCTTTGCCGCCTCCAACGGGTGCTCGGATTCGATGCGGACGGAGGCGAGATCCGGGCTCTTGTAGACGGTGACGATGGTGTCCATCACTTCGGTCAGCGTCGTGCGCTTGTCCTCGGGCGCCGCGATCAGGAGTTGGAGCCCCCAGGCGCGGAACAGGTCGACCAGTCCCTGGGAATTGCGCACGTCGAGCTTCGAGAACGCTTCGTCGAGGAGACAGAGGCCGAGTCCGGGGTGCTCGTGGCCAGGCCGGTCGCCCGGATAGTAGGCGGAGGCCAGCGAGGCGGCGATGGCTACGTAGAACGGCGCCTGTGCCTCGCCACCCGAGCCGCGGGTCGCACGGTTCGACAGCGTCGTGCGGTTGCCCGCGCCGTCACGCATGCCGATCTCGTAGACGAAGTAGTTGCGGTAATCGGCGAGCCGCGCGGCGCTCTCCTCGCCGGCGATCAACGCGGAAATCTCCTCCATGGCCGCCGAGAGCGGACCATCCTCGACCTCCGGGAGGACGGCCTGCGCCGCGTCGGGCGAGCGGGCGACTTCTGTGGCGAGCGCGTGGACCGCGGCATAGCGCCGATCGACGGCGGCCTCGAAGGCGTAGGTCTGGCCCGTGAACTTCTGCGAGGACAGGCGCTCGTTCAGGGCGTCGAGTCGGTTTCTCACGCGCTCGAAGCGGTCAGCGAGGCGCGTCAGCAGGTCCTCGGTGGTGAGGCGCCGCATCTCGCGGTTCGCGCGCTCGGCTTGCTCGCGGTAGCGACGCAGCTCGTGCCCTTCGACCGACTCGAATTCGCGCCGTGCCCAGGCATAGCCGAAGGAAGCCGTCGCCTCCTCGCGGCCGAGCGGATTGTCGATGCGGCGCTGGACGCAGTATTCGGCGAGATCACGCTCGGCCGCACGGCCTTCCGTGCGCGCCGTTTCGATCTCGCTGCGCACGGAGGCTCGGGCCGCGCTGGCGACGGCCGCGAGCTCCTTCGAGTCGAGCCCGGCGAGATCGGTCCGCATCTGGCGCAGAACCGCTGGATCGAGACCCTCGCCGCGCGCCAGTCGGATACGGAGCGAGTCGCCGCCGGTCCAGCGCGCATGAGCCTGACGGCGCGCCCCGAGCGCGGCCTGCGCCGCGTCCTTCGCCGAGCCGAGCTTCGCCTTCAGGCCCGCTTCCTCGGCGAGCAGGCCGTCGCGTTTCGGCTCCAGCACCTGGATCAGCTCGGTGAGGTAGGCGGAACGCTCCTTTGTCAGCTCCTTGATCTCGGCTTCGAGCGCGCCGGTATCGGCGTGGCGGAGTTGCTCGTGCTCCGTGGTCAGGCTGCGGCGACGGCCCTCAATGGCGTCCGCCTCTTCGCGCAGGGCGGCGACGTCGAGGGTCGCCGCCGAGAGCCGGGCTCGGAGCGAGGCGGCGGTGCGCGCGGCCTCGCGCATCACGGTCGCCTCCGTGCGCAGGCGGCGCGCCTCCTCGACTGCGCTCTCCAGGTTGCGGCGCCCCTCCGCCGTCGGGCCACGCTGGCCGCGGGTCATCATCAGCTGGACCGGACGCACCACCGAATAGGCCATGCCGGAGGTCGTGCGTCCGCTCGGCGCCACGGCGCGGCTCATATGCGCGAGGGCTGCGTCATTCGGCGCGAGATCGTAGCCGCCGAGCCGCGCCGCGAGAAAGGCCTCGGCATGGTCACTGTCCGTCTCGATCAGCCCGAGCGGGCCGTCATCGAAGCGGCGGGCGGTGCGGCGGGCGGTGTCCGTCGTCTTGACCAGCAAGCACCGATAGAACCGGGCCTTTTGCTGTTCGAGCAGGCCGAAGGCCTTGTTGAGCCGGTCCGGCTCGACCACGAGCGCCTCACGAGCACCGCCGAGCAGGCCCTCGAGCGCCGGGCCCCAGGCCGGATCGATGATCTCGGCGAGCTCGCAGATCGGCGTCGCATCGATACCGATGCGGGCGAGCTCGTCACGGAAGGCGAGCGTATGGGGTGAGAGCCGCCCGGCGCTGGCATGGCCAGAGGAGAAGGCGGCCGAGAGAGCCTGTGCCTCGCGTTCCTGCGTGCGGGCGCGGACGGCGAGATCTTCGGCTGCCTCGTCGAGGGCGCTGGCGATGTCGGGCAGGTCGGCTAATCCGGCGATCAGGCGACTGAGGACACCATCGGCGCGAAGGGTGTCCTCGGGAGGCGCATCGCGGCGCAGGCCCGAACGGGCGCAGGCCTCGATCAGTCGGGCTGCCTCCGGCTCGCTCGACCGGACGATGGCGGAGACGGCAGCGAGCTTGCCCGCCTCCTGCACGAGGGCGACCAGTTCCGCGACCCGCGTGCCGAGGTCGCGCCGGTCGCGGGCGACCATGGCGAGACCGGCATTCGACGCGGCGAGCCGGCCCTCCGCGGCGCTGCCGACGATCATCGCCTTGCGCTGGGCGATCTCGGTATCGATCTCGCGCACGAAGCCCTGGCTGGTGGCGACGCTCTCGCGGGCGATGCGCAGGGCGTCGCCCGTCTCGGCGAGCCGCGCGCGGGCGCTCGTCCAGTCGACGATCCGCCGGCGCAGGTCGGCGCTCGTCGCCCGCATCTCGTCGAGGGCGGCGGCAAGGCTGGCATCGGCCCAGGCCTCGTAGCGCCCGACGATCCGGCGCAGATGCGAGAGCCGTGTCTCCAGTTCCTCGATGGTCTCGCAGAGCCGGCGCCAGTTCTCCACCGATTGCCGGATGCGCTCGACATCGAGCGGTGCGGGTTCGAGCACGAAGCTCTTCACGAAGGCGCTTGGGTCGAAGATCGGCTTGAACGCGACGGCATTGGCGAAGGTGCGCAGGAAGTGACGCGGCTCGGGGGCCGGCGCGCCCTCGCGCATCAGCGCCAAGACCTCGGTGGTGAAGCGTTCGCCGGAGGAGCGGAATTGCTCGAAGCGCTCGGCCCGGCGGTTGAGGTCGGCCGCGATCTCGCTCCAGGGCGCGACGAAGCTGCCCTTCGCGGTCTCGCGGACGTAATCGGCGATCTCGAAGCGGTGCCCGACCGCGACGAAACGCGAGATCGTCTCCTCGCGCTGCTCGTCGGAGCGCGCCGCGAGCGCCAGTCCGACCGAGACGATGCGCCCGCTCGCCTCGTTCTCGAAGGTCAGGGCGATGATCGTCTCACAGGATTCGCGCGTCGGCCGGCCGCCCTCGGCGGGGTCGCTGATCCAGCCGAGGCAATAGTCGCGCACCGTCCGTGAGGAGCGGCCCGAGGCAGACGCGTTGAGCGCGAGGCGGCTGGCATTGTTGCCGGCGAGCACGGTGCCCACCGCATCGAAGATCGTCGACTTGCCGGCTCCGGTCGGCCCGACCAGGGCAGCCGCGCCCCGGATCCGGATCTGCTGTCGGCGGATCAGGTACCAGTTGGAGAGCGCGATATCGGTGAGGAGATACAAAAGGCGTTCGGCCGATGGCGGCTCTGCATCGTGGCCTGCCGCGTTGGTTTGCGAGCGATGACGATGCGCCGTGAAAAGGAGTTCGTCGGCAGGGCTACAGGATTCGAGCGCCTTGCGGGAGTCACCTCAAAGACAGCGTCCCCCGAATCGCGCCGTCACGGCGCCGGAGCGGGCTTGACCGGACAAGCGTAGCGGTTTCAATGCGATCCCGTTCGACGCTCGGCACAGGAGGCGACGACCATGAAGCGGCGCGCGATCCTGATTGCCCTCGGCCTCGGCCTGACGGGCTGCACCGGGTTCGAATACATCTCGAAGACCTATGTCTCGCTGCCCGTGCAGGTCGTGACGATCGGCTGCAACGAACCCTACGAGGTCTACGACAACCGCCAGCGTCGGCGGATGCTGATCGTCTCGAACTCGCTGCGCGAGGTCGCCGGCTGTGGCATCGGCGAGCGCAACGAGGGCCGCGACCCGAGGGCGTCGCGGGCCGAGCGCTTCCGCACGGCGGCCCGCGCCTTCCTCGACGAGACGGTCCGCGAGGATTGCCAGGTCAAGGGCGAGACGGTCTTTTCCGACCTGCAGACGGAGTTCGCCTATACCTGCGAAGCGCCGATCGAGCCGCGTGGCACCTTGACCCCGCGCCTGCCGGGCCGCTCCAAGGTCGCTCCGCGCTGATCGCGCGGGTCTCCGCCTAGAGGTCTTCGCTGCCGGCTGGAAACGTCCGCTCCGTCGCGTCCCCCGCCGCGGCGAGCAGTGCCCGCGCGAAGGCGCGCGCCTCGGTCTTGTCGAGGCTGAGCACCGCCGTCACCGGCTGACCACCGAGATCGGGCAGGCCGAGTTCGAGCCGTACGCCGTCGCCTTCGGCGCGGGCCAGCAGGCTCCAGCCACGTTCAACCGCCGAAGATCCGCCGCCCGGCCCCGTCATCGTCGCTTCCTCCGCCCGCCTCTGCATGACCGATCGAGGCGCCGGAGGCCAGAGTGCCCGGGAAATGCCCACCGGACGATTGACGGGCAGGGCCCGGGATGGTGTCTGCGCCCGGCTCGCGCCGGCCACCGGCGCATCCCGACATTTCCAAGCAGGACGCGACGACGATGGCCGAGATCTGGTTCCGCACGGGCGAGGCGACGGTGCTCGCCGCCGAAGGTCAGTTCACCGACGCGATGCCCGAGGTGCTGATCGGCTCGACGCGCGGGCCCGTCGGCAACGCCTTCGCCGGCATGCTCGGCCAGGTCCAGGGCCATACCCGCATGTTTGTGGTGCGCGACCTGAACCAGCTGGTGCGTCCCTCGACCATGATGACCACCAAGGTCACGATCCACACGGCCGAGTATGCCGAGCTTCTCGGCGGCGTGGTCCAGGCAGCCACGGGCGATGCGATCATCGACTGCGTGATCGAAGGCGTCCTGCCAAAGGATGGTCTCGACGAGCTCTGCATGATCATCACGATCTGGCTCGACGAGCGCTGCGCCAAGGACGAGAACCTCGACCGCAAGGATCTCTACCGCACCAATTACGAGGCGACGAAGCTCGCGATTTCCCGCGCCATGAAGGGCGAGCCGACGATCGACGAGCTCATCGCCAACCGCAAGACTGTGAAGCACTACGCCCTCGAGGACGTGATCGACTACTGACCTGTCGCTGCGACCGGAACGCTCCGGTCGAGTCCCGGGAGGGTCCAAAGCCGCTGCGGCCGGGCGAGCCCGCGCAGCGGCACCGTGCCGACCTCCTCGAGCGCGTCCGCACAGCGGGCGGCGAAGGCGTCCGAGATCAGGAGCGGGTGGCCGAGGCTCTGGCATTGGCCCTCGATCCGGCTCGCCTCGTTGACGGCGCGGCCGATCAGCGTGAAATCGAGCCGGCGCCCGGTGCCGACATTGCCGTAGACCACTTCCCCGAAGTGCAGGACGAGATCGGCAGGCAGTTCCGGCCGACCGGCCGCCCTGCGCCGAGCGTTGAGAGCGTCATTGGCCGCAAGCGCATCCACGGCCGCGGACAACGCCTCCCGGCAGACGTTGCAGGGCAATGCGCCGGCATCGGGCACGGTGAAGGCCGCCAGGAAGCCGTCGCCGAGGAATTTCAGGATCTCGCCGCCCCGCCCCGTGACGGGATCGCCCAGCGCGTCGAAATGCTCGTTGAGCCACGTCACCATGTCGAGGGGATCGGAGCGGTCCGACAAGGCGGTGAAGCCGCGAAGATCCGCGAGCAGGATCGCTGCCGAGACCGTACGGCCCTGGCCGCGCCGGACGTTCCCTTCGAGTACCTGCCCCGCCGTCACCGGCCCGACATAAGTGCCGAGCACTTCGCGCAGCGTATGCGCGAGGCTGAGCCGGGCGAGCGCGAGGCCGAGCGTCGGCAGGATTCCCTCGATCACCGAGACCGAGTCCTGATCGAAACCTCCCTGGGCACGCGTGGCGAAGGACAAGGCAACGCCCCGTAGGGCGATGCCTGGTGCGAAGGTGATGAGGTGCAGCAGATAGTCCGTGCCGCCCTGGTCGCGCAGTTCGTGCAGGATCGGAAAATCCTCACCGTTGCGTAGGGCTTCGAGCCGGTAGCGCACAGAATGCTCGCCGCTCTCCAGGAGCGCGAAAATCGGGCTGCGCAGCCACATCGCCTCATCCTGCTCGTGCGGGATGAACACCAGCGTCATGCCCTCCTGCGCGTACCAGGTCAGGCCGACGCTGCGATGGGCCGGATCGATGGTCGGGCCCGAGACGCTCGCCCGCCAGAGCGGCACGCCCGCGTCGCAGAGGGCGTTGCAGAGACCGTCGAGCAGGGCCTCGCCATCGTCGCTGGCGGTCGCACGCTCCGTGATCCAGTCGCGGAGCCGTGCCGAGAGCCGTTCGGTCTCCATTCCTTCAGGGCGCCCCTTCCCCAATACAACCATCGCCTGTTCGCACGTTTCGGACCGGACGCGAAGCCGACTCACTCTGCCGGCGTCGCGCTCAATGTCCGCTCGTTGCGACGGGGCGCGCCGTCTTCCGTGTCGCCCAGGAAGCCTCCCGACTGGCGCTGCCAAAGTCGCGCATAGAGGCCACCGCCGCGGATCAGTTCGGCGTGGCTGCCTTCCTCGACGATGCGGCCCCCATCGATCACGATCAGCCGGTCCATCGCCGCGATGGTCGAGAGCCGGTGGGCGATGGCGAGCACGGTCTTGCCCTGCATCAGGGTGTCGAGGCTCTCCTGGATCGCGGCTTCCACCTCGGAATCGAGGGCCGAGGTGGCCTCGTCGAGGATCAGGATCGGCGCATCCTTGAGGATGACCCGCGCGATGGCGATACGCTGGCGCTGGCCGCCGGAGAGCTTCACGCCGCGCTCGCCGACCTGTGCATCGTAGCCCCGCCGCCCCTTGTGGTCGACGAGGCCCCGGATGAATGCGTCCGCATGAGCGAGCCGGGCCGCCTGCTCGATCTGCTCGGCGGAAGCCTGCGGGTTACCATAGGCGATGTTGTCGTAGATCGAGCGGTGAAGCAGCGAGGTGTCCTGGCTGACCATGGCGATGGCGCCCCGCAGCGAATCCTGCGTCACCCGCGCGATGTCCTGCCCATCGACCAGGATACGGCCGCCCTCGACGTCGTGGAGGCGCAGCAGCAGCGAGGTGATGGTGGTCTTACCCGCGCCGCTGACGCCGACGAGGCCGACGCGCTCGCCGGGGCGGATCGCGAAGGACAGGTTCTCGATGATGCTGGCGTCACCGCGCCCGTAATGGAAATCGACCGCCTCGAAGCGGATCTCGCCCGCGGTAACCGCGAGCGTACCCGCCTGCAGATCGTCGACGAGAGCGTGCGGCCGGGAGATCGTCTGCATGCTCTCCTGGATCACGCCGACATTCTCGAAGACGCCGCGCACGGTCTGCATGACCCAGCCCGACATGGCGAGAAGCCGCATCACCAGGGCAAGCCCGGCCGCAGCCTCGCCCGTCGTCATGCCGTTGGCGCGCCAGAGCTGGAAGCAGACGGTGGCCGTCGCCACCAGCAGCGCGCTGTTCAGGATGCCGAGCAACGTCGTGGTGGTGGTGGTTAGGCGGAACTGGTGAAGGTAGGCGGCCGTGTTCGCGTCGATCGCCTCGCGCACCGCCGCCCGCTCCTCGCGATCGCGCGCGAAAAGCTTCACCGTGAGGATGTTGGTGTAGCTGTCGACCACGCGGCCGACGAGGGTCGAACGGGTCTCGGCGCTCTTGTGCGAGCGCTGGCGCGCCCGCGGCACGAACCACGTGGTCAGCGCCGCATAGGCCGCAACCCAGACGATCACCGGCAATGCGAGCCAGATCGAGATCGCGCTGAACATGCCGACGGCCGTGACCGCGTAGATCGCCACGTAGAGCAGCGTGTCGATGAACACGACCGCGAGTTCGCGCACCGCCGGGCCGACCTGGACGATCCGGTTGGCTAAGCGCCCCGCGAAGTCGGATTGGAAATACGAGAGCGAATGGCCGAGCGTGTACAGATGCGCGCGCCAGCGGATCTGGCTCGACGTCTGGGGCACCACGAGTTGGTTCGACAGAAGCTCGTGCAGCCAGATCGAGACCGGCCGCACGACCAGCAGGAACAGGGCAGCCAGGATGATGGCGCCGCCATGCTCCTGCAGCACGGTCGCTCTGTCGGCGCTGCCCATCAGGTCGATGAACCAGCGCAGCAGCAGGTACAGCGAGGCCTCGATCGTGCCCGCGACGATCGCGACGACGAACAATACGGCGAGCGGGCCGCGCACGGGCGTCAGGTAGAAGCGCACGAAGCCGAGCACCGTCTTCGGCGGCATCTGCCGATCGTCGAACGGCGCAAACGGGTCGATGCGGCGCTCGAGCCAATCGAGGAACATGCTGTCGGACAACCAATCGTGCGTGAGCACCTGACTTAAGCCTTCTTGGCCGCGAGCCAAGGCGCAGGCTATGCCACAGGCTCGAACGGGCTGCGTTCCTTTCCGCGAGCGGTCCGCTACATCGTCGCACATCGGGCGAAACGCCGACGGAGCGGTGCGTGGCCAATCCCTACGATGTCTTGGGCGTAGCGAAGTCGGCCTCGGACGGAGAGATCCGCAGCGCCTATCGCAAGCTCGCCAAGACCTTTCACCCCGATCTCAACCCCGGCGACAAAGGGGCCGAGGACAGGTTCAAGGACGTCGCAAGCGCCTACGACCTTCTCGGTGATGCCGACAAGCGCAAGCGCTTCGATGCCGGCGAGATCGACGAGACCGGGGCCGAGCGACCCCAGCAGCGTTACTATCGCGATTACGCGAGCGAGGCGGGGCATGCCTACGCGAGCGATTCCGGCTTCGCCGATTACATGGACGGTGACGACGCGTTCGCGGAGTTGCTGCGGCGCAGCCAGCAGGCGCGCGCCAACCGCCGCGGACCGGACATTCGCTACACGCTGCCGATCCCCTTCGTGGACTCGATCACCGGCGCCAGCACGCGGCTGACCCTGCCCGAAGGCGGCACGCTCGACGTGACGATCCCGCCCGGCCTCGTCGACGGACAGGTTCTGCGCCTGCGGGGCAAGGGCGCCCCCGGCACCGGCACGGGCGGTCCCGGCGACGCGCTGATCGAGGTCGAGGTTCGGCCCGATCCCCGCTTCGAGCGCGACGGCGACGACATCTCCATCGAATTGCCGATCTCGCTGACCGAAGCGGTGCTGGGCGGGAAAGTCCGTGTCCCGACGCCGACCGGTGAGGTCACCATGACGGTGCCCAAGGGCGCGAGTACCGGCACGCGGCTGCGTCTCAAGGGCAAGGGTGCGCCTCGTCGCGAGGGCGGTCACGGCGACGAGTATGTGACGCTCAAGGTCGTCCTGCCCCACCCGCCGGACCCGGCGCTCGAAGCCTTCGTCGAAGGCTGGGAGGCTGGCAAATCGTTCAACCCGCGTGAGGATCGGTGATCATGAAACGCGAGGAATTCCTGACACGCTCGGGGCTCGAGGTCCGCACGCTCGAAATCTGGCTGGAGCAGCGCTGGCTTCTACCGGCCGCCGAAGACGTCGAGACTGGCTTCTCGGAGATCGACGTCGCGCGAGCGCATTTCATCCGCGATCTCCAAGGTGGTCTCGGCGTGAACGACCCCGGCATCGACGTCATCCTCCACCTCGTCGATCAGTTGCACGGACTCCGCAGGGCTTTCGCCGAACTCAAGCAGGGTCAGGGTCCGCTCGACGGCGAGTAAGCCATACCCCTCGCCATCATTGCGAGCGCAGCGAACCAATGACGGATGAGACTTGGAAGCCGTCGCCGGATAAGCCTGACGCGATGCTCCGCCTCGCCCTCTATCAACCCGACATCCCGCAGAACACCGGCACCATGCTGCGCATGGCGGCATGCTTGGGCGTCGCCGTCGAGATCATCGAGCCGGCGGGGTTCGACGTCTCGGACCGCAACCTGCGTCGCTCGGGACTCGACTATCTCGACCACGTTGCGATCACCCGGCATCGCTCGTGGGCGGCGTTCGAGGACTGGCGGCGCGAGGCCGGCATCCGGCTGGTGCTCGCCACCACGTCCGGGGCCGTGCCCTACACGGCGCATGGCTTTCGCGATGGCGACTGCATCCTGATGGGCCGCGAGTCGGCCGGCGTACCGGAAGCCGTGCATGCGGCGGCCGATACCCGGATCGTGGTGCCGATCCGAGAGGGCATGCGCTCGCTCAACGTGGCAGTAGCCGCCGCGATGATCCTCGGAGAAGCTATCCGGCAGGTCGGCTAGCGGGCGGCCAGCGCCGAGAGGATGCGCGCCCAGCTGCGCGTGCCCTTGTGGAAGCTCTTCAGCTCGTACTTCTCGTTCGGCGAATGGATGCGGTCGTCGTCGAGGCCGAAGCCGATCAACAGGGTGTCGAGACCGAGCAGGCGCTTGAAGTCGCCGACGATCGGGATCGAGCCGCCGGCGCCCACCGCGATGGCGTCGCGACCCCATTCCTCGGTGAGCGCAGCCTGCGCGGTGGCGAGCTGCGGCATGTCGTAGGGCAGCGCGATGGCCCGCGAGCCCTTGTAGCAGACGACATCGACCTTGCAGTCGGACGGCACGCGCTCGCGTACGAACGCCTCGAAGTTCTTCGCCAGCTTTTCCGGGTCCTGGTCGTCGACGAGGCGGAACGAGACCTTGGCGCTCGCCTGTCCGGCGATCACCGTCTTGGTGCCCTCGGCGGTGTAGCCGCCGATGATGCCGTTCACGTCGCAGGCCGGGCGAGACTGGATCAGCTCGATCAGCATGCGCCCGCGCTCGCCGGCCGGCTCCTTGAGGCCGATCGGCCCGAGGAATTTTTCCGCCGTGAAGTCGAGGCCCTTCCACTGCTCCAGCACCTCGGCCGGGGGCTCGCGAACGCCCTCATAGAAGCCAGGGATCGTCACCCGGCCCTCCTCGTCGTGGAGCGCAGCGAGAACCTTCGAGAGGACGTGAATGGGGTTCGCCGCCGCGCCACCGAAGAAACCGGAATGCAGGTCGCGGTCGGCGCAGGTCACCGTCACCTCGAAATAGGCGAGGCCGCGCAACGACGTGGTGATCTGCGGCGTGTTGCGGTCCCACATCGAGGTGTCGCAGACCAGCGCGACGTCGGCCTTCAGCCGGTCGCGGTTGGCCGCCACCCATTCGGGCAGACCCTGCGAGCCGCTCTCTTCCGCACCCTCAATCACGATGGTGACCGCGCAGGGCAGTTCGCCGTTC
This sequence comes from Methylobacterium sp. C25, assembly GCF_021352225.1. Taxonomy (GTDB): domain Bacteria; phylum Pseudomonadota; class Alphaproteobacteria; order Rhizobiales; family Beijerinckiaceae; genus Methylobacterium. The sequence continues at coordinate 220,071 of NZ_JAAUVI010000003.1, forward strand.
ATGGCGAGATGCGCCCGGCAGGCCTCGACGAAGGTCATGACCTGGCCTTTGTCGTCGGACGCGCCGCGCGCGACGATCTGGCGGCGATCGCCCTCGCCGACGAGGCGTGGTTCGAAGGGCGGATGCGTCCAGAGGTTCAGCGGGTCGACCGGCTGGACGTCATAGTGGCCGTAGAACAGGACATGCGGCGCGCCGGGCTTGGGCTTGTGCGCGTAGACCACAGGATGGAGCGAGGTCTCCTCGACGCTGGTCTCGAAGCCGAGCGCGGTCAGGTTGCCTTCGAGCCAGTGAGCCGCCTTGCGGCACTCGCCCTTGTAGGCCGAGTCCGTCGAAATCGACTCGATGCGCAGGAACTCGAACAACCGCTCCAGGGCGTTGTCGAGGTCCGTGTCGATGTCGTTCAGGATCGGATCCAGCGCGGCCATGGCCTGTCCTTCGGCTCTTGCGGTTCGACGAAGCGTTAGCCGAGGCCCGGGCTCGGCGTAACCCCGGAGCGCCTTGCAGAAAGCGGCCGTTGGAACGGCGCCAGATTGGAACGGTTGTCGAAACGATCAGCCAACATCGTGGACAACGCCATGCTCAGCGAAAGCGGCTCCGCCGGAGCCGATGCCAGGATCGGCATCACCCTCACGATCAACAGCGAGCGCCGTGAGCTCCAGGTCGCGCCCTGGACGACGCTGCTCGACCTGCTGCGCGAGCGGCTCGATCTCACCGGCACCAAGAAGGGCTGCGACCACGGTCAATGCGGCGCCTGCACGGTGCTGGTCGACGGGACGCGCATCAATTCCTGCCTCGCGCTGGCAGTGATGAAGGACGGTGCCGAGATCACCACCGTCGAGGGCCTGGCAGGGCTCGCGCAGAAACACGGCACCAACACCTTGCACCCGATCCAGGAAGCGTTCGTCGAGCACGACGCCTTCCAGTGCGGCTACTGCACGCCGGGACAGCTCTGTTCGTCCGTCGGCCTGATGAACGAGGGCCACGCCAAGACGCGGGACGAGATCCGCGAGGCGATGAGCGGCAACCTCTGCCGGTGCGGTGCCTACACCAACATCGTCGATGCGATCGAAGAGGTGATGCACCAGGGAGCCGCCCGATGAACCGCTTCGACTACGTGCGGGCCGATACGGTGGCCGATGCCATCAAGGCCCTCGGCACCGACCCGAGCGCCCGCTTCATCGCCGGCGGCACCAATCTCGTCGACCTGATGAAGTACAATGTCGAGAAGCCGGGACGGCTCGTCGACATCACGCGCCTGCCGCTGAAAAGCATCGAGGAGCACGCGGGCGGTCTGCGCATCGGCGCGCTCGTGAGCAATGCCGATCTCGCCTACGATGCGCGCATCCAAGCCCGCTATCCCCTCCTGGCCAGCGCGATCCTGGCCGGCGCCTCGGCGCAGTTGCGCAACGCTGCCTCCACCGGCGGCAACCTGAACCAGCGCACGCGCTGCTACTACTTCTACGACGAGGGCACCACCTGCAATAAGCGCGAGCCCGGCTCCGGTTGCCCGGCGATCGGCGGCGTGAACCGCATCCACGCGATCCTCGGCGCGAGCGGTGCCTGCATCGCCACCAACCCCTCCGACATGTGCGTTGCCCTGGCGGCCCTGGAGGCCACGGTCCAGGTGTCAGGTCCGGAGGGCGACCGCGCCATTGCCTTCGCCGACTATCACCGTCTGCCGGGCGACGATCCTGCGAAGGACAACACTCTGAAGCCCGGCGAGATCGTCGTCTCGGTGGATCTGCCGGCGACGGATTACGGGCCGCACCACACCTACCTGAAGCTGCGCGACCGGCTCTCCTACGCCTTCGCATTGGTCTCGGTCGCCGCTGCCCTCGAACTCGACGGACAGACCATCAAGACAGCCCGGCTTGCGCTCGGCGGTGTTGCGCACAAGCCCTGGCGCAACCAGGACGCCGAAGCTCTCCTGCAGGGCAAGCCGGCCACGCGAGAGAGCTTCAAGGCCGCGGCCGACCTCGTCCTGAGGGAGGCCAGGCCGCAATCCGAGAACGGCTTCAAGATCGAGCTGGCGCGGCGCGCCATCGTGCGCGGCCTGGAGCAGGCCGCAGCCGGGACGCCGCAATCCCAGTCCGACAAGCGCATCCAGTGAGGACGTCCCCATGACCAAGCAGATCAGCACCGGCGCCGGCCACGATCGCTTCGTCGGCAGCGCCCTCAGCCGCGTCGACGGACCCGCCAAGGTGACCGGGCTCGCCAAATATGCCGGTGAGTTCTCGGCCGAGAACCTCGCGCACGGCTATGTCGTGTCGAGCACCATCGCCAAGGGCCGCATCACGGGCATCGACACGAGCGCGGCGGAGGCCGTGCCCGGCGTGCTCAAGGTGCTTACCCACCAGAACCGCCCGAGCATCGCCGGCGAGGCCAAGGCCTACCAGGACATGGTGGCGCCGCCCGGCTCGCCGTTTCGTCCGCTCTACGACGAGACCGTCGTCTTCTCGGGCCAGCCGGTCGCGTTGGTGGTCGCAGAGGATTTCGAGACCGCACGCCATGCCGCCTCGCTGGTGAGCCTCACCTACGAGGAAGAGACGCCGCATACCGACATCGCGGCGCAGATGAGCGAGTCCTACGATCCGCCGACGAAGCGCGGCGGCATCAAGCCACCGCCGAAGCCCTGGGGCGATGCCGGCGGCGCCTTCGACGGCGCGGCGATCAAGGTGAAACAGCGCTACCGGATCGCCCACGAGCACCACAATCCGATGGAGCCGCAGGCCTCCACCGTCGTCGTCGAGGATGACGGTACCTATACCGTCTACGACAAGATCCAGGGCGTCGCGAACACGCAGCTCTACCTGACCAACGCCTTCGGATTGAAGCCGGACCAGGTCCGCTGCCTGAGCCCCTATATGGGCGGCGGCTTCGGCAATGCCTTGCGACCGCAGTACCAGCTGTTTCTGGCAATGCTGGCGGCGCAGGACCTGAACCGCTCAGTGCGCGTGGTGCTGACCCGCGACCAGATGTGGAGCTTCACGTATCGGCCCGGCGCGATCCAGACGGTCGCCCTAGGCGCCGATGCAAAGGGAACGCTGCAGGCCATCCGGCACGATGCCGTCCACGGCACCTCGACCTTCGAGGATTACCAGGAGAACGTCGTCAACTGGGCGGGCACCCTCTACGCGTGCGACAATGTCGAGCTGACCTACCGGCTCGCCAAGCTGGACACGGCCACGCCCGGCGACATGCGCGCACCCGGCGCCGTGACGGGCCTCTTCGCCCTCGAAACGGCGATGGACGAACTGGCCTATGCAACGGGCATCGACCCGATCCAGCTTCGGCTCGCCAACTACACCGAGACCGACCCGGTCGAGGACAAACCGTTCGGATCGAAGGCGCTGAAATCCTGCTTCGCGCAAGGCGCCGAACGCTTCGGTTGGTCGAAGCGCGATCCCGTGCCGCGCTCCATGCGTGACGGCAAGGAGCTCGTCGGCTGGGGCATGGCCTGCGGCATCTGGGAAGCGCTGATGATGCCGTCGAGCGCCCGCGCGACGCTCAGCGCCGACGGCCGGCTGGAGGTCGGCAACTCCACGGCCGATATCGGTACCGGGACCTACACCATCCTCACCCAGATCGCGGCCGACGCCCTCGGCCTCCCCCTCGACCACGTCACCACGAAGCTCGGTGACACGAATCTCGCGGAGGCTCCCATCGCCGGCGGCTCCTGGACGGCGGCTTCTTCCGGCACGGCCGTCATGAAGGCCTGCCGCAAGGTCGCCGAGGAGGTGTTCAAGCTCGCTCGCGGCATGGACGGTTCGCCGCTCGCCAATGCCGATTTCGAGCGCGTGGTCTTTGCGCGGGGGCGCGTCGAACTGGCGGGCGAACCGTCGCGTGGCGTTGCCCTGGTCGATGTCCTGAAAGCCGCTGGCAAGGACAAGATCGAAGCCACCGAATCCGCGAGCCCGGACAAGGACTTCAAGAAAAAGTTCGAGGCCTACACCCACTCGGCTGTCTTCGCCGAAGTGAAGATCGACGAGGAACTCGGCATCGTCCGCGTCACACGCATCGTTTCGGCCGTCGCAGCCGGCAAGATCCTCAACACCAAGACCGCGCGTAGCCAGATCATGGGCGCGGTGGTCATGGGGATCGGTTCGGCGCTGCACGAGGAATCGATGCTCGATCAGCGCCTCGGCCGGTTCATGAACCGCAATCTCGGCGAGTATCACGTGCCGGCGCATGCCGACGTCCACGACATCGACGTCATTTTCGTCGAGGAGGAGGACAAGGCCAACCCGCTCGGCGTGAAGGGCGTCGGAGAGATCGGCATCGTCGGCACGGCGGCGGCCATCGCCAACGCGATCCATCACGCCACCGGCAAGCGCATCCGCGATCTGCCGATCACCGTGGACAAGATTTTGGCCTGAGCGTCTCTCGAAGCTGTTCCGTCGGGTCCAGAACGATCGACGACTGCATTGCAGGGACCGGCAGCCACGCGCTATCGCCGGTCGCCCTGCAACAAGCGCCGACCGGCCCGATGAACCCACTCCTCGTCTTCCTCGGCGCCGGCATCGGCGGTGTCTTGCGCCACGGCGTCAACATGACGGCCGTCCGCTTCGGATCGAGCTTTCCCTGGGGCACGCTGACGATCAATGTCGTCGGCTCGATCGCGATGGGTCTCATCACCGGCTGGTTTGCCCTTCGCGGCGGCGGCATGCAGGCCCGGCTCTTCATCGCGACGGGCATCCTTGGCGGCTTCACCACCTTCTCGACCTTCTCGCTCGAGACCTACATGCTGTTCGAACGGGGAGAGACGGCGGCGGCGCTCGGCTACGTCCTGGCCTCACTGATCGTCGGCATTGGTGGCCTCGCGCTTGGCCTGCTGCTGATGCGTCAGATCCTCTAGGCACGGACAATGGCCGATCTGGTCCAATCCTGGCGATTCTGGGCGCTGCTCTCGGCAGGGTTCGCGGCGCTGACGGCAATCCTCGCCAAGATCGGCGTCAGCGGGGTCGATTCCGATGTGGCGACCTTCGTGCGCACCATCGTCATTCTCTGCCTCACCGGCGCGATCGTCGTTGTGACCGGGCAAACGCAGGCGCTTGGACAGAACCCCGGCCGGAGCATGCTGTTCCTGGTGCTGTCGGGCCTCGCCACCGGCGCCTCTTGGCTGTGTTACTTTCGCGCTTTGTCTCTGGGTGATGCCGGCCGCGTCGCGCCGATCGACAAGCTCAGCGTCGTTCTCGTGGCGATCTTCGGGGCGGCCATCCTCGGCGAACGGCTCTCGGGCGCGAATTGGCTCGGCGTCGTACTGATCGCAGCAGGCGCCGCGCTGGTGGCATTCCGATGATGAAATGGGCCACCGTTCTCGCTGCGATCTGCGCGGGCTGTCCGTCGGCGCTGGCGGCAGAGCCCTTTGTCGATGCCGCCGGTGTCGTGCCGGGTCTCGCTCTCGAGATGCGCTATGCCGACTCCCACAACTTCGTCGGACGGCCGATCGCCGGATACGAGGCGCCCCGCTGCCTGCTGACGCCAGCGGCGGCTCGCGCTCTTGCAGCGGCGCAATCCGATCTCGCGCAACGGGGCTACGGCCTCAAGGTGTTCGACTGCTATCGGCCGACGAGGGCGGTCGCCGATTTCGTGGCCTGGGCGGCCGATCCAGCGGATGAGCGGATGAAGTCCGAGTTCTATCCGCGCGTCGACAAGCGCAATCTGTTCCGGCTCGGCTACATCGCCGCGCGCTCGGCTCATTCCCGCGGCTCGACCGTCGACCTGACGCTCGTCCGCCCTGGCGGCACAGAGGTCGACATGGGCACGCCCTTCGACTGGTTCGGTCCGGAATCGGCTCCGGCTTGGCGCCATCTCAGCCCGGCACAAAGGACGGCGCGGGACCTCCTGCGCGCAGCGATGATTCGCGCTGGTTTCCGTCCCTACGCACAGGAATGGTGGCATTTCACCCTGGCCGGAGAGCCCTATCCCGCGAAGGCGTTCGACATCCCAGTGCGTTGAGGTCGACGACAGCGATCGCCAAGCCGATGGGCTTGTTTGTCTTTCCAGAGAAGGTCGAACATTTCTAAATTGCTACATAAAATCTGGTCCAAACTACCTGCTTTTTAGTATTTCCAATATTTTGCTGAAGACTTGATCAAGTTGAGCGCATCGTTCACTGAAGCGTTCATGCCGAAAGCCTTCAGCCTGATCGCTCTTCATTCGACTCGCGGAGCCGCCACCTTCGCCGAGCCCTGGTCGTTCCCGTGGCGCCTGGATGCAGGCAGCATCGACGACGAGCTGGCGCGGGTCTTCGCCGCCATACGGGAATGCGCGCGGATCGCCTGGTGGGATGGCTCGGCCATCGGCCTGCACCTCAACGGCGTCTTCGGCATGTTCGACGCCCTCGACACGACTTCCGAAACCGGACGCGGAGACATGCTGTGAGCGCCGGATCGTCCATCGCATCGCGCCCCACGGAGGAGCGTTGCCGCCAATCCTCGCTGGAGCGTGCACTCACCTGCGCCTTCTGGCGGACGGTGCAGAACGAGCCGATGCCGGTGATGGCCGCGTTGGAAGCGGCTGCCCGGGCGCTCGGCCATCTCTACCGCCAGACCGCGGCCGCTCATGGCCCAGGCGGGAGCTGCGGCTGCGGCTGGCAGCCCGACCCAGAGGCCGATCTGATCGTGCTGGAGGCCATGCTCGCCGCGGCGGTGATGCAGCAGCCGACGGAAGATTTGGCGGAGATGGAGGTCGCGGGGCGAGCCTGAGCCGTGCTCAGGCCCGGGCCAGCGCCGTCTCGATGAGCCGTGCCACGGCGAGAGCCTGCCCGTCGCGCCCGAACCGCGCGATCACCTGCACGCCGAGCGGTAGGCCGTCGCCCGGTACTGGCAGGTTCACGCAGGGCACGCCCATCAGCGTCCACAGCCGATTGAACCGAGCATCTCCCGTGGAGGCGAGCCCGCGCGGTGCGCGACCGGGTGCGGAGTAGGTCAGGATCGCATCGAGGTCCCCGAAAAGATCCTTGAGCTGACGGCGGGCGTGATGCGCCTCGCGGCGCGCGGAATCGTATTGCGCAGCCGTGAGCGTCTGGGCGTGGTTGAGCTGCGGCCCGAGCACGGCCGGCAGCGCCTCGCGGTGGTTCGCGTATTCCCAGGCGAGTGCCTGACGCGCCTCGAAATCCTGGATGACAGGGTGCAGCTCCCAAGCTCGCGCGAAGGCATCCGGAAGCGAAAGGTCGATGACGGTGGCGCCCGCCGCTTCGGCAGCACGCGCCGCTCGCGACAGAGCCTCTGCGGCATCCGGATCCGCTGCGCCGGCAAACCCCTGCAGGCAAAGGCCGATGCAGGGCGCGCGAGGCGCATCGTCGGCGAGGTCGATCTCGGGGCGGTCGGCGATCAGCGCGAGCGCGCGGGCGATGTCGGGGATCGTGGCGCCGAACAGCCCGAGCGTGTCGAGCGCCCATGAGAAAGTCTTCACCCCCACCGTCGGCAGCAGGCGGAACGAGGCCTTGATGGCAGCAACGCCGCAGAACGCCGCCGGACGGACCACCGAGCCCCCGGTCTGCGTGCCGAGCGCCAGTGGCAGCATGCCCGCGGCGACCGCAGCAGCGGTGCCCGAAGACGAGCCGCCCGGCGTATGCGCGTGGTCGTGCGGGTTCACGGTGATCGCCGGATCGAGGCCGGCAAAGGCCGTCGTCGCGGTCTTCACGAGCGGCACTGCACCAAGACGCCGCAGCCGTGAGACGATGGCCGCATCGGCCTTCGGCTGCCAACCCCGATAGATCGGCGACCCCATCTGCGTGGGCAGATGCGCCGTATCGATGATGTCCTTGATGCCGACGGCGATGCCGGCGAGCGGCCCCTCGCCCGGCACGATCGGCTCCGGATCGCTGCTGACGATCGCGCCGATCTCCGGATCGCGCTCGGCGATCGCCGACTGCACCTCGGCCACGGCCTGCCGCGGCATGAGCCGGCTTTCCTCGATGCGGGTGCGGAGTTCAGTCAGCGAAAGCATGTCGATCGATCCGTGGGCCGGGTGACCGCTGTCAACACTTGTCCACCGCTACGTGGGGCCAAGCGCGGCAACGTTAGCGCCCCGTTTACGCGCTCCTTCGCATTGTCGCGACCATGTGGCGTAGCGTAATCGCATTCTCGATCCCGGCGGTGTTTCTCGCCGGCTTGGCCGGTTGCGCCGTCAACCGGTTCGAGGCCCGCGCGCCCTGGCGCGACCAGGCCGAAAACATGTGCATCGCGCGCGGCCTCGTCCGCCCGACGGCCTATGTCTCGCTCGCCAAGGAGATCGACGGCCCCGGTCCCTGCGGCATCCAACAGCCCTTCAGGATCACGCGGCTCGGCAACGGCACGGTCACCCTCAAGCAGCGTATGACGCTCGGCTGCTCGGCACTGGCCGAGGCCGAAGCCTGGCTCGCCGACACGATCCAGCCCGCGGCCAACCTCTATTTCGGCGTGCCCGTCACCGAGATCAACGCGGGCACCTATTCCTGCCGCGGCATGAACAACCAGGCGGGCGCCAAACTCTCCGAGCATTCCTACGGCAATGCCATCGACGTCATGTCGTTCAAGCTCGCCGACGACCACGTCATCACCGTGAAGGGGGGCTGGCGCGGCACCGAGGCCGAGCAGGCCTTCCTGCGCGAAGTGTTCACCGGTGCCTGCGCCCGCTTCACCACGGTGCTCGCACCGGGCTCGAACGTCTTCCATTACGACCACATCCACGTCGATCTCGCCCGGCACGATCCGCGCGGTCTGCGTCGTATCTGTAAGCCGCTGATCAAGTTTGAGCCGCAGATCGGCGCCGACGGCCAGCCGCGGCAATTCGCCAGCCCGCGGCCGCCCGTTCGCCAGCCGGCGCCACCTCAGGCACCGATCGACCAGGAGACGGACGATCCCTACGGCGCGACGTCCTCGCGCGGTGGGTCAGCACAATATGCTCGTGCACCCGCGCCGCGCCCGGCCTACGCCGCTGCGCCGGCCGGTCGTTCCGGCGCCGCGATCGAGGCCGACGAGCCGTCCTCGTTTGACGTCGAGTCCTCCGCGCACTCGATCTACTGAAGGACGGGCGCCACCTGGACGGGTGTGCCTCCGACTCCCCAGCCGGCGGCAAAAGCGGCGCGCGCGCACCGCGCAAGCTTGACTTGCCTCGGCGGGAGGCCATCGTTCTGCGCGACGATCCGATCCCGCAGAAGCGAATTCACGACGCGATGCGCAAGCTAACGGCCACCACCGCCCTCGCCTCTCTCGCCATGGGGCTGTTCGCGCTTCAGGCGATGCAGTCGGCTTCGGCCCGCTCCGCCCGCGAGGAGATCTCGCCGGCCGAAGAGCAGACTTTCCCCTACGACGCCAACATTCCCGGCTGCCAGGACACGGCCGTGCTCGAGGAAATCTCCAGCAAGTTCGCGGAGAAGGAGGCGAAGTACTGGAACACCTCGCTGACCATCGCCTCCTACGACAAAATCAGCCGTACCGCCTGGCGCCCTTACGGTGTCGACTTCATTCCGCGCCGCTTCTGCTCGGCAGTGGCGACGACGTCGGACGGCGTCCGCCGGCGGATCGACTACTCGGTGCGCGAAAGCCTCGGCTTCATCAGCGCGACCTGGGGCGTCGACTACTGCGTCCACGGCCTCGACCGGAACCTCGCCTACGCCTACTCCACCGCATGCCGGATGGCGCGCCCCTGATGCGCTCCCTCGGCTTCGCGCTCCTCGCACTCTTCGCCGCGACGGGCGCGCAGGCCCAGGATTACGGCGGATTCCGCGGCCGAGGCGCCGGCGGGGAACCAGGCGCCTTCGATTTCTACGTGCTGTCGCTGTCCTGGTCGCCGAGTTACTGCGCGGGGCCGGGCGCAGGACGCGATGCGGACGGCCAATGCTCGCCGGGGCGTGGCCTCGGCTTCGTGGTTCACGGCCTCTGGCCGCAATACACGCGTGGCTTTCCCTCGAATTGCGGCGCCTTCCCTCGCCCGCTGACTGGCGATGCGATGAAGGCCGCGGGCGAGATCATGCCGAGCGCCGGCCTCGCGCGGCATGAGTGGAAGACGCACGGCACCTGCTCGGGCCTCGACCCGGTCGCCTATTTCAAGGCGGTGAAGCAGGCGCGGCAGGCGGTGACGATCCCCGAACCCTACCGGAAGCCCACGTCCAGCCAGCGCGCGGCACCGCTCGAGATCGCGCGTCAGTTCGCCGAGGCGAACCAGGGCCTGCGCACGGACATGATGACGGTGACCTGCAAGCGCGGGCAGCTTGAGGAGGTTCGGATCTGCTTCGACAAGGGCCTGAAGGGCTTTGCGAGCTGCCCGACAGTGGCCCGCCAGGGCTGCCGCGGCGGGGACGTCGAGATCGACGCCGCGCGCTGATGGCTTCCCAGTTGCTCGTCGGGCGCAAGGCCGGCTAGGGCTCGATCGGACGGCTGCGGCCGTACGCGATCGAGGATAACCTCATGACCGGCACGTCGAACATGCCGCGCTGCCGCCTCGTCCAGGCCGGCGCCGCATTCACTGGCAAGCAGGGGCTCGACTACGCCGTCGGCATCTCGGCCGAGAGCGTCGGCGCCACAGGCATCCACCTGCAGCTCGTCACCATCCCGCCTCTCGCGAAGGCGAAAGCCCATCGCCACGAGTCGCATGAAACCGCCATCTACGCCCTGAGGGGCATCTCGGGCTGCTGGTACGGCGACGCGCTGGAGGAACATGCCACGGTCCGCCCCGGTGACTTCTTCTACATCCCGGCCGGCGTGCCGCACCTCCCCTACAATCCGAGCGCCGACGAACCCTGTGTCGCCGTGATCGCGCGCACCGATCCGAACGAGCAGGAAAGCGTCGTTCTCACGCCCGAACTCGACACCGTCCATCCCGACCCGCTCGCGGGCCCCGTCGAACGCTGACGCCACGCCTGGAGACAGACGCCCTGAACTATCGCCACGCCTTCCACGCCGGCAATTTCGCGGACGTTCTGAAGCACCTCGTGCTGACGCGCGTGCTCGTGCATCTGGCCGCGAAGGACAAGCCGTTCCGCGCCATCGACACCCATGCCGGACTCGGGCTCTACGATCTGACCGCCGACGAGGCTGGCCGTACCGGCGAATGGCACGAGGGCTGGGGCCGGCTCGACACGCCGTTTGCCGAACCGGTCGAGGTGCTCCTGGCACCCTACCGCGCCGCGGTAGCGGCCGTGCGCGAGCGCCATGGGCCGACGATTTATCCCGGCTCGCCAGCGCTAATCCGTGAGTTTCTGCGCAGCGGCGACAAGGGCGTCTTCGTCGAACTGCATCCGGCCGATGCGGCGACCTTGGCGGAGCGCTACCGCAGCGATAGCCGCACCAAGGTCATGCATCTCGACGGGTGGACAGCCCTCGGCGCGATGATCCCGCCCCCGGAGCGCCGTGGCCTCGTCCTGACCGATCCGCCCTATGAAGAGCGCGGCGAGATCGATCGTCTCGGCCAGAGCCTCCTGAAAGCCGTCCGCAAATGGCCGACGGGCATTTTCCTCGGCTGGTATCCGATCAAGGATGTCGCGGCGGTCGACCGGATGATCACAGCCCTCGACCGCGTGCTGGAACGGCCGGCGCTGCGCATCGATCTGATGATCGACCGTCCCGACGACGAGACACGCCTCCACGGCACCGGCCTCGTCGTGATCAATCCGCCCTGGACGCTCGCGGCGGAGGCGGACGTATTCCTGCCAGCCCTCGCGGAGCGCCTCGCACGCGGAGGCTACGGTGCCTTCCGCTGCGACCGGCTCGGCCGTGAGGCCTGAGCCTCAGGCCGTCACGCGTCCTTCCAGCGGAAACACCTTGGCCGGGTTCATCAGCCAGGCCGGATCGAAGACGTTCCGAACCCGCATCTGCTGCTCCAGGTCCTCGCGGGTATATTGGAACGGCATCAGCTCGCGCTTCTCGATGCCGACGCCGTGCTCGCCGGTGAGGCAGCCGCCGACCTCGACGCAGAGCTTCAAAATCTCATCGCCCGCGGCCTCGGCCTTCTGCAGCTCGCCGGGGGTGTTGATGTCGAACAGGATCAGCGGGTGTAGGTTGCCGTCGCCGGCATGGAAGACGTTGGCGACGCGAAGCCCTTTCTCCGCGCAGATCGCGCCGATCCGCTCCAGTACCGTGCCGAGCTGGCCGGTGGGGATGGTGCCGTCCATGCAGATGTAGTCGGAGATCCGGCCCGTGGCGCCGAAAGCCGACTTGCGGCCCTTCCAGATCGCGGCGGATTCGGCCTCGGACTTGGAGACGCGGATGCTGGTCGGGCGGAAATCCTTGGCGATGGCCTCGATGCGCGCGAGCATGTCCTCGCACTCCTCGTCGCAGCCCTCGACCTCGATGATCAGCATCGCCTCGGCGTCGCGCGGGTAGCCGGCCTGCGCGAAATCCTCGGTGATCAGAATCGCTTCCTTGTCCATGTACTCGATGGCGACCGGAATGATGCCCGCGGCGATGATCGCGGCGACGCAGTGCCCGGCATCCTCCACCGAGGAGAAGCCGACGAGCACCGGGCGTGCGCCTTCCGCCGCGCGGATGATGCGCACCGTCGCCTCGGTGACGATGCCGAGCTGCCCTTCCGAGCCGCAGACCAGCCCGAGCAGGTCATAGCCGCCGCTGTCGAGATGGTCGCCGCCGATCTCCACGACCGTGCCGTCGTTCGTCACCAGCGTGACACCGAGAAGGTTGTTGGTGGTGACGCCGTATTTCAGGCAATGCGCGCCGCCGGAATTCATGGCGATGTTGCCGGCGATGGTGCAGGCGAGCTGGCTCGACGGATCGGGCGCGTAGAAGAAGCCCTCGTGGCTCACCGCGCCGGAGATCGCGAGGTTGGTGATGCCGGCCTCGACCCGCGCCGTGCGGTTGGCGAAATCCATGTCCAGCACCCGGGTCATCTTGCCGACAGCGATGATGACGGCGTCCTCCTGGGCGATGGCGCCCCCGGCCAGCGAGGTTCCGGCCCCGCGCGCCACCACCGGCACGCCCTGACGGTGGCAATAGGCCATCACCGCCGAGACCTCAGCGGTCGTCGAAGGCAGCACCACGGCGAGCGGGATCTTGCGGTAGGCGGTGAGCCCGTCGGATTCGAAGACCCGGCGCTCGTCCTCGGTCGTCACGAGCGCCTCGGGTGAGACGAGCGGACGCAGACCCTCGATGATCGCCTCGCGGCGGGCGAGGATATCGGCATTCGGGACGGGAAAGGCGATCGACATCCGGCGTCTCCACTCAGAATTTTCGGCCGAGGATCTCTGCCCTAGCACGTGCCGCGTTCGCTTCAGCCCAGCTTCAGCCTCGCAAGCTTAACCTGGGTTATGCGAGCGGGACCAAGCTAGCGGAAAACGGCCGTCGACGCACGGCCTGCGGCAATCTGCGAATGAGCGAAGTGCATGCCAAGGCAACGCTTTCGCTCCTTCAGGGAGGGAACCCGGGTAGCGTTTCCAGTCTTTATCTGTTCTAAAGCTAAGCGGCTCTACCACCAGCCCAAGGGCGGCCATTGCCGCCTCCAAGGAGGAATTTTGATGCGTCATCTCATCCTCGGCGTCGCGTTCGCTGCGCTTCTTCCCCTCGCTGCCCACGCTGAAGGCGATGCCGCGGCCGGCGAGAAGGCGTTCGCGCCGTGCAAGGCCTGCCACGCCTTCGGCAAGAACGGCGCCGGCCCCGATCTGCAGGGCGTCGTTGGCCGCAAGGCTGGCACGAAGGAAGGCTTCAACTACGATGCAGCCCTCAAGAATTCGGGCATCACGTGGGATGAGGCGAACCTGCACGAATGGATCACGGACCCCAAGAAGAAGATCCCCGGCAACAAGATGATGTACGCCGGTATCAAGGACCCCAAGAAGGTCGATGACGTGATCGCCTATCTCAAGACCAAGAACTAATCGATCCAAAAGCGACGAGAGCGAGTCCATTCGCTCTCGTCATCGGATGGAATGCTCACAAAAAAGAAGCCGCTCCATTGGAGCGGCTTCTTTTGTTTGGCGAGGATTGTTTAGCCTGCGGTGCGGGCCGTCGCTTCGGCACCCGCCTGGTCGTGCAACTCGGCACGCATGCCTGCAAGAGTCTCCAGCAGGGTACGGCGGGCATCCATGTCGAGGCCCGTCATGCCACCGACGTCGAGCGGCATGCATTCCATCTTGCCCTTCAGGCTGCGGCCCTTGTCGGTGAGGAAGATGCTGACCTGGCGCTCGTCGGCCCTGTCGCGCACGCGGCGAACCTGTCCCGCTGCTTCCAGGCGCTTGAGCAGGGGCGTCAGCGTTCCGGAATCCAGAAAAAGCTTCGTGCCGATATCCTTCACCGTCAGCCCTTCTTCCTCCCAGAGGACCAGCAGGACGAGATATTGCGGATAGGTGAGATCGTGGTGGCTCAGCATCGCGCGGTAGGCGCGGCCGAAGGCATGCGCCGCTGAATACACCGCGAAGCAGAGCTGGTTGTCCAAGCGTTGCGGGTCGTCGGCCCGGCCCGGCTTCGTCATTCTCGCAGTCCTCGTCCCCGTACCGGCCGACCGCGTTCGAAGAACGCCGCTGGCGGCAGCATCGGCCTACCCTTGTCGGGATGACGCAATTATCCCGCCGATCTGCGCTTTGAACGCACAGGACGGACGCGTTTTGCATCCAATCGGCAGCTAAGAGGCCGTTCTTAAAGGAAAATTGCACTGCACACAATCAAGGGCGCAGGCCTCTGCCGGGATCGCCTCATGCGCGTGGCCGGGCGTAGGTGCGGGGCCACACCGATTTCTGCCTGACGATTTGCGGAAGTCGCCAAGGATTCGCCGACCTCGTGCGTCTGAGGGGTGAAGCTGTTTGGTAAGGGGCGAGAGGCGTGCAGCGCAGCATGAGCTGTAGCGACATGGCAGCAGTTCCGCCCGCGGGCGTGGCGGATCACGCACGCGCCAGCGGGAGCGCCGGCGATCCGGATCACGATCTCGTCGCGCGGGCTGGCGCTGGCGACAGGATTGCGTTCGAGGCGCTGCTGCGCCGCCATTACGACCGCATGCATCGCATCGCCTGGCGGATGACAGGATCGCGCGAGGATGCGGAGGACATCGTGCAGGAGGTCTGCTGCGGGCTCGCCGAGCGGATCGCGGGATTTCGGGGCGAGGCGCGTTTTACGACCTGGCTGTTCGGGATCACCGCCAATGCCTGCCGCGACCATCACCGCCGGGGCGCGACGCTGACGCGGCTGAAGCAAGGCCTGGCCGTGCTCGTCCGAGCCGGAAGCGGTGGTCGCGATCCCCATCGCGGTGTCTGGTTCGGAAGTGCGCTGGCGCGTCTCGATCCGGGTTTGCGCGAGGCGGTCGTGCTGGTCGCCGGCGAGGGTCTGACCCATGCCGAGGCCGGCGCCGCGCTCGGGATCGCTGAGAACACGGTGTCCTGGCGCCTGTTCGAGGCGCGGCGCCGGCTCAAGGAGGAGTTCGACGGGGAGATGCCCGATGTCTGAGCCGGAGCACCGGGACGAGATGGGCAGGCCGCTGCCGGATGCGCCCGCGGCCTCGCCGGAGGCGCGCGAGCGGGCGATCAGCGCCGCACTGGCGCGTTTCGATACCGTCAAAGGATCTGCCGACGGCGCGCGTCCAAGGGAACGTCAAGCTCGAAAGAGGACGTTTTCCATGACCCCGATCCGTACCGCCCTCGCCGCCTCGGTCGTCGTCTGCGTCGCCGTGCCCATCGCCTGGCAGCTCTCCCGCGGGCACGGCGCTCCGTTCGGGCGGCCGGCCGAGGAGGCAGCGCCGACGCCGGCCGTCACGGCCCCCGCGCAGCCGCCGGTGCCCGAGGCGAAGCCCGCCGAGCCGGCGAAGCCGGAAATCGCGGCATCGCCTCCGAGCATCCCACAGCCTGTGACGACCCTGCCTTCGCCCGCTGACGCGGCAGCGAAGCTGCGCAACGACGCCGCCCAGGGCGAAGGGGACCGTTCTGCCGCCGGTAGCAACCAGCCGATGGCGATGGTCAGCCCGGATGCCAGCATTCATACGGCACCGCCACCGGTCAGTCCGATCACTCCACCCGCGTCATCGCCGCCGACCGATTTTGGCAGGGACCGACAGCGATCCGCGACAGCACAGGCCAAGGTTGCGGCCCGTGCGCCGTCGCAGTTGCAAGAACACGCCCCCGTGCCTCCGCCGCCGCCGATGGCGCTCGTCAAACCGGTGGTGCCGTCGCCGGCGCCGATGCTGACGCGCGCCGCCCCTCAGGGCGAGGCGCCGGCCCAGTTCTCCGAGCCGGTCGGCCAGGAAAAATTCGACGGCAAGCCGCAGAGCGGGTTCAAGACCGCACAGGAAGCGCCGGTTTCGACCTTCTCCATCGACGTGGACACCGCCTCCTACGGCTATGTCCGCGCCAGCCTCAACCGCAACGTCCTGCCGCCGGCCGCCGCGGTGCGGACGGAGGAGCTGATCAACTACTTCCCCTACAACTACCCGGTGCCAGAGAACCGCGAGACGCCGTTCAAGGTCACGGCGAGCGTGTTTCCGAGCCCCTGGGCGGAGGGCCGCAAGATCGTGCGGGTCGGGATCAAGGGCTACGACATCCACCCCGAGACGCGCCCTAAGGCCAATCTCGTCTTCCTCGTCGACACCTCAGGCTCGATGAACGGGCCTAACCGGCTGCCGCTGGTGAAGCAGTCGCTCGAAATGCTGCTGACGAAGCTCGACGACAAGGACCGCGTCGCCATCGTCGCCTATGCGGGCGAGGCTGGAACGGTGCTCGAGCCGACCGCCGCCAGCGACAAGCAGAAGATCCTGTCGGCGATCGAGGGGCTCGGCGCGGGCGGCTCCACGGCAGGCGGCGAGGGCCTGCGCCAGGCCTACGCCCTGGCCGAGCGCAACTTCGACCCGAAGGCGGTCAACCGCGTGATGCTCGCCACCGATGGCGACTTCAATGTCGGCATCACCAGCCAGGACGAGCTGAAGGGCTTCGTCGAGCGCAAGCGTGAGACCGGCATCTTCCTCTCGGTGCTCGGCTTCGGCATGGGCAACACCAACGACGCGCTGATGCAGGCGCTGGCCCAGAATGGTAACGGCACGGCCGCGACCATCGATACGATCAACGAGGCCCGCAAGGTACTGGTCGAGGAGGCGACGGCGACGCTGTTCCCGATCGCCAAGGACGTGAAGATCCAGGTCGAGTTCAATCCGGTCACCGTCGCCGAGTATCGCCTCATCGGTTACGAGACCCGGGCACTGAATCGCGAGGATTTCGAGAACGACAAGGTCGATGCCGGCGAGATCGGCTCGGGTCAGTCCGCAACAGCGCTCTACGAGATCGTGCCGGCGGGCGGCCCGCGCACCGTCGCACCACTGCGCTACGGCGAGGCCAAGACCGAGACTGCATCGAAGGCTGGCGAATATGCCTTCGTGAAGGTGCGCTACAAGCAGCCGGACCAGGACACGAGCAAGCTGATCGAGACGCCTGTCGGCCCCGCCGTCGAGCAGTCGAGCTTCGATAAGGCTGACGAGGATGCACGCTTCGCCACCGCCGTCGCCGGCTTCGGAGAAATCCTGCGCGGCGGCAAATGGACCGGCAAGCTCAAGCTCGACGACGTTGCGAAATGGGCCTCCGCCGCACGCGGCGAAGACCCCTACGGCTACCGCTCGGAGTTCGTGCAGCTCGTCCGTGCAGCCAAGACGGCGCAGACGCTGCGTCCACAGCGTCGCTGAGGCCTATTCATCGCCGGCGGGCTTAGGGAGGGCCGGCAGCAAGGGCGAGATCCGGAGCGAAGTGATCCGGTTCTTGGCCTTGCGCACCACCTGAAAGCGGAAGCCGTGGAAATTGTAGATGGTCCCCGTGTCGGGGATCGCCCGTGCCTCATGGATGACGAGGCCCGCAATCGTGGTCGCCTCCTCGTCAGGCAGGCTCCAGTCCATGGCCCGGTTGAGGTCGCGGATCGGCACGCCGCCGTCGACCGTCACTGAGCCGTCCGGCTGTGGGCGGACGCCTGAGATGGTGACGTCGTGCTCATCGGCGATGTCGCCGACGATCTCTTCGAGGATGTCCTCGAGGGTCACGAGGCCCATCACCTCACCGTACTCGTCGACGGCGAGCGCGAAATGGGTCTTCCGGGCGAGGAACGCCTTGAGCTGGTCGCGCAGGGACGTGGTGTCCGGAACGAACCATGTCTCCAGCGCCAATTCCTCGACCTTGAGGCTCGCCGGATCGCCGCCGGCCGCGTCCAGCGCCCGAAGCAGGTCCTTGGCATGGAGCACGCCGACGATATTTTCGTGCTTCTCTCGCCAGAGCGGCATGCGGGTATAGGGCGAAGCCAGCACCTCGCGCACGATCTCTTCGGAGGGCAGGTCGGCGTTGATGGTTCGCATCTTGGTGCGGTGGACCATGACCTCCGAGACGGTCAGCTCGTTGAGATCGAGCAGGCCGCCGAGCATGTCGCGCTCGGCCTTCTCGACGCCGCCCTCGCGGTGGAGCAGAGCCACCTGCCCGCGGATCTCCTCTGTCGCCGACAGAATCGAGCCGTGCTCGCCGATCGAGATGCCGAAGGGTTTCAGGATCAGGCGGACCGACGCCTCGGTCGCAACCGCCAACGGTCCGAGTAGACTCACCGAGAAGGCGACTGGCCGGGCCAGCAGCAGGGCGATGCGGTCGGGATTGCTGATGGCAAGCGTCTTCGGCAGCACCTCGGCGAAGACGATGACGAGCACCGACATCGCCACTGTGGCGTAGATCACGCCGCTCGATCCGAACAGGCTGGTGAGCACGCTCGTCGTGAAAGCGGAGGCACCGATCGCCACGACGTTGTAGCCGATCAGCATCGCGCCGATGAACCGCTCGCGGCTTGCCAGGATGCGGTTCACCAGCGCCGCCTGCCGGCTGCCGCCGGTCTCCAGCGAGAGCATCCGCGCCCGAGAGGCCGCGGTGAAGGCGGTTTCCGCCCCGGCGAAGAAGGCCGAGAGCAAGAGCGAGATCACGACGATGCTCGCCGCCAGCCAGACTTCGGAATGGGAATCCATGGAGCCGTCGTTCCCACGACCCGCAAGCCGCGGTGCCGTCGGAACTCCCTCTAGCAGCGGCGCGACGCGCTCGAAACAGAAGCGCTGCCAGATCAGGACTTCTGTGTTCGATGGTCCGGAAGGAGGCTTGGCGCCGAGAACCGTTTCCGGGTGCTCGCAGAATGCTCTAGGCGGTCTCGATCTCACGCGAGGTGCGGGCACCGTCCGACGTCAGCGTGCCGGGGAGCTCGATGCGTGCGCTCAGACCTCCTGCCGGTCTGTTCTCCAGCGTCAGGCGCCCGTCATGCGCCTCGACGATGGCGAGCACGATGGACAGACCGAGGCCGAATCCGCTCGCATCGTTGAGGTTCCTGGCGCGGTCGCCGCGCACGAAAGGCTGCAGCATGGCGTGCCGCTCGGCCTCGGGAATGCCGGGACCGTCATCGGCCACTTCGATCGCCACGCCGTTCTCGCATTTCGAGACCGAGAGCCGGGCGCCGCCGGCATATTTCACGGCATTGTCGACGAGATTGTTGACCGCCCGCTCCAGATCCTCGGGATGCGCCCGGATCAGCACGTGCCGTGCCTGCTCCATGCTCACGGCGGCGCCGGTATCCGAGAAGTCGTCGCACACCGTCTGGACCAGCGAGGCGATGTCGATCAGCGGCTTCTCAGAGTCCGAGCCACCTTCGGCGCTGCGCTCGTCCCGGGCATAGGCAAGCGCCGCCTCGACCAACGCGTTCATCTGGTCGAGGTCGCGAAGAGTCCGTTCGCGCGCCTGATCGTCGTCGATGAACTCGGCGCGCAGCCGCAGCCGGGTGATGGGCGTACGCAGATCGTGGCTGATCGCGGCGAGCATCTGGGTGCGGTCGTCGATCAGGCGGTTCACGCGGGCCCTCATCCGGTCGAGGGCACCGGCGAGAGCGAGCACCTCGTCCGGCCCCCGGCGTGGCAGCGGAAGTGGCGCCCGGTTGGTCCCGAACGCCTCGGCGGCGCCGGCGAGTTGGGCTAACGGCGCCGTGAGGGCGCGGGTCGCCCAGACGGTGAGCAGTGTCAGCGTGGTCGCGAGGAACAGAAAGGTGAAGACGACGGCGCCTCGCTTCGGCGGTTCGAGTGGATCATCGGGCAGCGTCGCGCGAAGCTGCGCCCCAGTTGGGGTGCGCAGGCCGACATGCACGACAGGCGGATCTTCGGCTGCAGCACCTAGCGCGAGATCGGTGAGCGTCAACTCCCGGCCGAAGGCGTCGCGAAGGCGCTCGATGATCGGTCGATCGTTCAGATGCGCGCTCTCGGCCGGCGTGCCCTGCCAGCCCTGGATCTGCAGACTTGGCACGCTTCGCCGGGCGGCGTCGAGGATGGTGCCGCGCTCGGCCGGCACGGCCTCGTCGAGCATGCGCGCGATGATAGCGAGACGGTTGGCAGCAACACCCGGCCGCGCCTCGGCGCGCCAGGGCTCGCGCATGGCGACCAGGGCAACCGCCGCCGCCGCATGCGCCGCGACGATCGCGGCGACAACCAGCAGGGCAATTTGCCCGGCGACGCTCTTCGGCCGTGGCCAGTAGCGCCGCAGGCCCATCGCCGCGGATCCGCCCTTCGTGGCGACCGGCGTGGCAGCGGTGGTGGTGCCGGTGCTCATGAGCGGGCTACCTCAGGCGCGAACAGGTAGCCGCCAGAGCGGATGGTACGGATGATTTCGGGATTGCGTGGGTCCTGCTCGAGCTTCTGGCGGATGCGGCTGACCAGCACGTCAATGCTGCGCTCGAACGGGCCGGCGCTGCGTCCCTGCGTCAGATCGAGAAGCTGATCGCGGGAGAGCACGCGCCCGGGCCGCAGGCAGAGCGCATGGAGCAGGTCGAACTCGGCACCGGTGATGGCGATGCGCGCGCCTTCGGGGCTCAGCACTTGGCGCAACCCGGTATCGAGCGTCCAGCCGTGGAAATGCAGCCGCCGAGCCTCGTCGACCTCCGCGCGCTCCGCGCCGTTGCCCCTGCGCAGGATCGCGCGGATGCGCGCGAGCAATTCACGCGGGTTGAAGGGCTTGGCGAGATAGTCGTCTGCACCGGTCTCCAGGCCGACGATCCGGTCGATCTCCTCGGATTTGGCGGTCAGCATCAGGATCGGCATGGCGGAGGAGGCGCGCAGTCGGCGGCACAGACTGAGGCCGTCCTCGCCCGGCAGCATCAGATCGAGCACGACGAGATCGATGCGGGACTCTGCCAGCACACGGTCCATCTCGCGCCCGTCCACCGCGAGGCTGACGCGGCACTCGTTGCCGCGGAGGTAACGCGCGATCAGCGCACTGATTTCGCGGTCGTCCTCGACGACCAGGATGTGGGGAGTGGTCGTGTTGGCAGGCGTTGTCATGGCGGCAGTCAAAATCTTCGCACGTCAGTATGCCTGCTCATCCCGCCGGTTCGTAGATCAGGGCAACACAATCTTTGTAACGCGATGTTTCGCGAGCAAGATCTTCACAATCCCCTGAAACTCGCATCGATCCGTCGATCAGTGATTGCCGGGACTCCCGCGGATTCCTATGTCGGAAGGCAACTGATTCGCAGGCAGAACTGCGCCTCGCCGCCGACAGACCCGAGAGACGACGATGATGAGTTCGAACCGCCTTTTCGACGACGTCGCCCGGATCTTCACCGACGCGACCGGAGCGGCCCAGGGGGTGCGCCGGGAGGCCGAGACGCTGTTCAAGGCTCAGATCGAGCGCCTGATCCGCGACATGGACATTGCATCGCGCGAAGAGGTCGATGTCCTGCGCGATCTCGTTGCCACATTGCGAAGCCGCAACGATGCGCTGGAAGCCCGTATCGCGGTCCTGGAATCCCGGCTCGGCACAAATGCGAGTCCTGCCGGCAACACTGAATCCGCCTGATGGATTTTACACAGGAACGAGCGGTGGAAAGTGCAGTTCCCTACCCTTCATCCCGTGACAACGCTTTGAACGATGCAGGGAACGCAGGCTATAAACGTTTAGGCACTGATTCGCGCCTGACAGAACAACTCCTCGAACGCTCGGACCGCTGATATCCGAACGAATCCACGCTCCTGCGTAGGTTTCGTTTCGGCACGCTCTCGGATTCGACGCGGCCTTTGCTTCACCGCCGAACCGTTCATCGGTCATGAACGGATCGACAATTTGGATCGCCATGACCCAGCTGAACATCATCGAGGATTTCGACCGTCCAGAGCACCCGCTCGACGTTGTCGAGAGGCTGGCCTCCCTGCGTGACTGGATCTTCGATCGAGCGGAGACGGACGAGATGTCCGTCACGGTTGAAGGCAAGTGGACGGAGTATCACGTCGCCTTCACCTGGATCGAGGATGTCGAGGCGCTGCACGTCGCCTGCGCTTTTGATCTCAAGGTACCTGATCGGCGTCGGGTCGAGATGACCAAGCTGATCGGGATGCTCAACGAGCAGCTCTGGATCGGCCATTTCGATCTCTGGTCGAACGACAACGTGGTGATGTTCCGCCACTCGCTTCTGCTGACAGGCGGCATCGCGCCGACGCAGTCACAATGCGCCATGCTGATGAAATCGGCCGCCGAGGCCTGCGAACGCTATTATCAGGCCTTCCAGTTCGTGCTCTGGGCCGGGAAGCCGGCGCGCGAGGCTCTCGACGCCGTGCTCTTCGAGACCGAAGGCGAGGCGTGAGCCGTCGGGGATGAGAACCGGAAAGGGCTCGCTGCCGGCGTCGCTGACACTGGTTGGCGCCGGAAAGATGGGCGGCGCGCTCCTGCGCGGCTGGCTCGAGGGCGGACTCGATCCGGCCGACACGACAGTGATCGATCCGCAGGTTGGGCCGGATCTCGCCGCACTCTGCAAAGAGCGTGGCATCACCCTCAATCCGAGCAATCCGGCCGCGGCCGACGTGCTGGTCGTCGCCATCAAACCGCAAGGGTTGGAAGCGACGGCGCCGACGCTCGCTTCGCTTGTCGGCCCCGGCACACTCGTGGTGTCCATCCTTGCTGGCAAGACGCTCGCGAACCTTGCGGATCGTTTCCCTGGGACGCGCGCCTTCGTGCGCACGATGCCGAACCTGCCGGCGAGCATCGGCCGCGGTGCGACCGGAGCAGTCGCCAGCGCCGCCGTGACACCGGCCCAGCGCGCGACCGCCGATGCGCTCCTCGCTTGTTCCGGCCTCGTCGAGTGGCTCGACGACGAAGCGCTGATCGACGCGGTGACCGCCGTGTCTGGCTCGGGACCGGCCTACGCATTCCTTTTGGCCGAAGCGCTCGCCGAGGCTGGCGCCAAGGCCGGCCTTCCACCTGAAATGGCAGCGCGGCTTGCCCGTGCCACGGTCGCGGGCGCCGGAGCCCTTCTCGACGCAAGCACCATCGACGCCGGCCAGCTTCGCCGCGATGTCACATCGCCCGGCGGAACCACGGCTGCTGCACTGGAAGTTCTGATGCGCGAGGGCGGCGTCCCCGATCTGCTCGTCGAGGCGGTGGGAGCGGCGCAGCGCCGGGCCGGAGAGCTGGCGGGCTGAGTGCTGCTTCGCAGCGCGACTGCAAGTCGGGCAATTGCTCCCTACATGAGACGTGACCTCTCGAACGGAGCGCGATCATGGATGCCCCCGATCCGAAGCCGAAGGCCAAGAAAAAGCCCAATCCTCGCGAGGCCGTAGTCGAGGCTCTGATGCGGCTCGCCGCCGAGCAGCCCTGGAACGACATCGAGATCGGCGACATTGCTCGCGAAGCCGAGATTAGCCTTGCCGAGTTTCGCGACCTGTTTCCGTCGAAGGGCGCTGTGCTCGGCGGCCTGTCGCGCGTCATCGACAACAAAGTCCTGGAAGGTGATTTCTCGGATTTGGCCGAAGAGCCGGCACGCGAGCGTTTGTTCGACGTGCTGATGCGGCGGCTCGATGCGATGGCGCCCTACAAGACGGCGCTCCGCCGCATTTCCTATGCGCTCCGCGGCGATCCGCTCTCGATGATGGCGCTCAACAACGTCGCGCTGAACTCGCATCGCTTTATGCTCGCGGCAGCCGGGATCGATACCGAGGGCCCGCTCGGCAGGCTGCGGCTGCAGGGCTCGGTAATCGCCTTTGCGCGGGTAGTTCAGGTCTGGCTCGACGACGACGATGCAGCGCTCGCGCGCACGATGGCGCGCCTCGACAAAGAGATACGCCAGGGCGAGCGCTTCATGGAGCGCGCAGACGATGCGCGGCGGCTCACTGCGCCGCTGCGCGCCATCGGCCGCGCCCTGCTGGAACGCCGCCCGAGCCGCAACCGCCGTCGCGATACCGACGACGACAAGACGATTGACGGCGATCCGGCCGCGGCCGTCTGAGGCCGATCAGCGCGCGTCGGCCGAGCGGCGACGGTTGGGGGCCGCATGGCCGCCATCCATGACCATCCGACAGCCGGGGCTGAGATTGGCCTTCTGGCTTCGCAGGCACTGGGTGATCGCGCTGGCGCTGGGAATGTAGGAGGCGCAGAGACGCCATACGTCCGGCTCGCAGGCGGCGCGAGCATCGGCGCTCTGAGCGAAGGCGTGCGAAGCACCGCAGATCAGGAGCGCAGCGAAGAGCGAAGTACGTGTCATGAGCGTCGAGCCTTCCCTTCTCCGTATTTTATACGGTCAAGCTCGCGCCGAAATCGTTAACGAAATCCCAAAAGCGCCGGATCAGGGCCAGAAGTCGTTAAGACTTCCCGACGCTGTTGCAACGGAGCCGCGTGACCGACACGCCACACCCGCCTCAGTGGCAGCCGCAACCGTCGCCGCAACCGCCGCTGGAGGCGTTGCCGACGGGAACCGATGCGGCCCGGTCTCGGCTGAGGCCGCGCTCTTCCAGCTCGGCGAGGTAGTTTTTCCAGCGCGTGCGGTACTCTCGGCCGAGATCGTAGAGGTATCCCCAGCCGAAAATGCCGGTATCGTGCATGTCGTCGAAGCGGAGCTTCACGGCATAGTTGCCGATGGGCTCGACGGCGAGGATCGCGACCTCGCGCTTGCCGCCAATGATCTTGCGCTCCGCCGGTGAATGGCCCTGCACTTCGGCCGAGGGGCTCGACACGCGCAGATATTCGGCGGGAAGGTCGAAGCGACCGCCATCCTCGAAGGCGACGCGCAGCATGCGCTTGTCGCCGAGCAGGCGGATTTCGGTGGGCCAGCGTTCGCTCATGTTCTCCCCACGCCGTGCGATGTGCCCCGTGTGCTTGCTCGACAGGGGCCAAACCCTCATATGAATACAGATGCTGGACCTGTCAGCCGATAAAGCAACCCGAAGCGATCTCGAGTCGCGTGCAGAGACGCATATGTGGGCTGTTCGTGACGACGCTCCCTTGCCGACGCGCCTAACGCCGCTCGTCGATCCATTCGGCCGCGCGATCACCTACCTGCGCATCTCGGTCACCGATCGCTGCGATTTCCGCTGCAGCTATTGCATGGCCGAGAACATGCAGTTCTTGCCCAAGCGCGACCTGCTGAGCCTCGAAGAGCTCGACCGGGTCAGCAACGTCTTCATCGAGCGCGGCGTGCGCAAGCTACGCATCACCGGCGGCGAGCCGCTGGTCCGCCGCGACATCATGCAGCTCTTCCGCCGGCTCTCGCGCCATCTCGACAGCGGCGCCCTCGACGAATTGACGCTGACCACCAACGGTTCGCAGCTCGGCCGCTTCGCGCCGGAGCTGGCCGATCTCGGCATTCGCCGGGTGAATGTGTCGCTCGACACGCTCGACGCCGAAAAATTCAAAGACATCACCCGGCGCGGCGACCTGCCGACGGTGCTCGCCGGCATCGAGGCGGCGCGCAAGGCGGGCATCAAGGTCAAGATCAACGCCGTCGCGCTGAAGGGCCTGAACGAGCACGAGATCCCCGACATGATCCGCTGGGCTCACGGGCTTGGCATGGACATGACCCTGATCGAGGTGATGCCGCTCGGCGAGATCGACGGCGACCGCACCGACCAGTTTCTGCCTCTCTCCGTCGCCCGCGAGCAGTTGGAAGTGCAGTTCACGCTGACTCCGCTCGCCCACCGCACCGGCGGCCCTGCCCGCTACGTGAAGGTGGAAGAGACCGGCGGCCGACTCGGCTTCATTACGCCGCTGACCCATAATTTCTGCGAGGGCTGCAACCGCGTGCGCCTGACCTGCACCGGCCAGCTCTATCTCTGCCTCGGCCAGGAGGATTCCGCGGATCTGCGTGCGCCGCTGCGGGCCTCGCCGAACGACGACCTTCTGAGGCAGGCGGTGATCGACGCCATCGCCCGCAAGCCCAAGGGGCATGACTTCGTCATCGAGCGGGCGCGCCCCGCCGCCGTGCCGCGGCACATGAGCGTCACCGGCGGCTGAGCCTCGCCGTCACCGCATCGCCGGCTGTGCCGGTGGCCGTTCACGCCGTGCGTAGATTCGGCGCAGCGTCCGCCAAAGGAAAACGATCGCCGCCAAGACCGCCAGGGCGATGAGTCCGGCGACGGTCGCCGCTGCGGCCGGATGGATCAGCACAGCCAGCAGCAGGCCGGTCGTGGTGACGTCCTCTCCAAGCGACAGCCCGATATTCGAGAACGGCTCCGGGCTGGCATTGGCGACGGCCCGCGCACTGGCCTTCGCGCCGTGGGTGAGCAGCGCCGCGCTACCGCCGAGGAGCAGGCTGGCGATCTGCCAGGTCGGGTCCTGCGGGTCGATCACCGCCGCCGCGAGCAGCGCACCGCCGATCGGCCGGATGAAGGTGTGGACGCCGTCCCAGAGCGAGTCGAGCCAGGGGATCTTGTCGGCGAAGAACTCGGCGACCAGGCCGACGGCCGAGATGCCGATGATCGTCGGGCTGGCCAGTGCGTCGAGCGCGTGCAGGTGCTGGGGCAACTGCACCCAGCCGTAATGCATCGCGACCCCGAGCGCGAAAGTGCAGAGATAGATCCGCCAGCCAGACAGCAGGCCGATGCTGGCACCCAATCCGATCAGTTCCGGGGCACCCATCCGTCATTCCTCGCGGGCCGATTGGCCCAAGCTCAGAATATGGGTCCGAGCGAAGCTTCATGTAGACCGTCCTGCACCTTCCGACGATTGACGCTCTCAGGCAGCCCTCCTAGACGAGGCCGCATTCTGCATTCGTTTGGAGACGGTCGATGGCGAAGGTCGCATTCCTGGGCCTCGGCGTGATGGGCTCGCCGATGGCGGGGCATCTCGCGAAGAAGGGCCACGACGTCACGGTCTACAACCGCACCCGCGCCAAGGCCGATGCCTGGGTGAAGGCGAATGGCGGCGCCGCAGCGGATACGCCGCGCGAGGCCGCCTCCGGCCAGGAGATCGTTTTTGCCTGCGTCGGTAACGATGACGACCTGCGTAGCGTCGTGCTCGGCGAGACCGGTGCTTCGGCCGGAATGAGCAAGGGCGCGGTCTTCGTCGATCACACCACGGCATCGGCGGAAGTCGCCCGCGAGCTGTCGGCGGCTGCGGATGCAGCCGGCCTTCATTTCATCGACGCTCCCGTCTCTGGTGGGCAGGCCGGTGCCGAGAACGGGGCACTCACCGTCATGTGCGGCGGCGATGCGGCTACCTACGCCAAGGTGGAGCCGGCGATCATGTCCTTCGCCAAAGCCTCCCGGCTGATGGGGCCGTCGGGCTCCGGCCAGCTCACCAAGATGGTCAACCAGATCGCGATCGCCGGCCTCGTCCAGGGCCTGTCGGAGGCGATCCATTTCGGCAAGCGCTCGGGCCTCGACATCGAAGCGGTGCTCGACGTGATCTCGAAGGGCGCCGCTGGCTCCTGGCAGATGGAGAACCGCGGCAAGACTATGAATGCCGGCAAGTTCGATTTCGGCTTCGCCGTCGAGTGGATGCGCAAGGATCTCGGCATCCTGCTCGCGGAAGGCCGACGAAACGGCGCGCACCTGCCCGTCACCGCGCTCGTCGACCAGTTCTACTCGGACGTCGAGGCGATGGGCGGCGGTCGCTGGGACACGTCGAGCCTCATCGCCCGCCTGGAGCGCTGAGACGCTCCACGGCGATCCGGAAGGCCGAGTCCGGGTCGGTCCAGATCCAGTCGTCACCCATCTGGTGTCGGAACCAAGTGTGTTGCCGCTTGGCGTAGCGACGGGTATCGCCCTGCCCTCGCGCGATCGCCTCGTCGCGAGAGATCGTGCCGTCGAGATGGGCGATCAGCCCCGGCACGCCATGCGCGCGCATCACCGGGAGCATCGGATCGAGCCGGCGCGCCCTCAACGCTTCGACCTCGTCGAGAGCACCCTCCTCCAGCATCGAGACGAATCTCGCGTCGATTCGGCGGCGTAACTCGTCCCGATCGACCGAGAGGAAGAACCGGAGCAGTGGACGTCCGGCCAGCGGCCCGGCCCGGCGCTGGCCCTGAAAGTCCGCTATCGGCCGGCCAGTGGCTTCGAAGACTTCGATGGCGCGCATGACGCGCATCCGGTCGGAAGGCCTCAGCGTCTGCGCGCCCGCGGGGTCGAGCGAGGCGAGTTCGGCATGCAAATCTTCGGTGCAACGGCCTTCGGCGCGCCCTCGAACAGCCTCGCGCACGGCCTCCGGCACCGTCGGCAAGTTCGAAAGTCCCTCTTCGAGTGCGCGGAAGTAGAGGCCCGTCCCCCCGACGAAGATCGGCAACCGGCCCTCGGCCTCGATTTCGCCGAGGATACCCCCGGCCTCGCGGGAGAAGGCTCCAACGGAATAGTTCACCGCGCCGTCGACCGTGCCGTAGAGCCGGTGAGGCGCCCGCGACTCCTCATCCGGCATCGGCCGAGCCGAGAGTCGGCGCAAATCCGCATAGACCTGCATCGAATCGGTGTTGACGACGGTCCCGCCGAAGCCGCTGGCCAGGGCGAGCGCCAGCGCCGACTTGCCCGAGGCGGTCGGCCCTGCGATGAGGATCGCCGCCGGCCGCCCGACCCCTGTCTCCGTCAGCGGCGACACCAACTACGCCTTTCGTGATCCTGGCATGACCCTCGTCGCGACGCTGATAGCAAACCCGGCCCGCCCCGCCATCACTGGCTCGGTGCTGACGGATGCGCGCGAGGCGTTGATGACGGAGCATCCGCCGCGCCTGCTGCATCACGGCGTGGCGGCCGAGTTTCTGGTCGATGCGCCCCTCGACCAGGCGGAGATGCTGACGGCCCGTCTCGAAGAGCGTTTTGCCGGTGAGCCGTTCGACGTCGCCGTGCTGCCCGCGGGCCCGCATCGTCGCAAGCGTCTTTTCCTGGCCGACATGGATTCGACCATGATCGAGCAGGAATGCATCGACGAACTCGCCGACGTCCTTGGGATCAAGGCAGAGGTCGCGGGCATCACCGAGTGCGCCATGCGCGGCGAGATCGCGTTCGAGCCGGCCCTGCGCGAGCGAGTGGCGCTCCTCAAGGGACTGAATGCCACCGTCGTCGACGAGTTGATCGGCACCCGCATCACGCTGACGCCGGGCGGCAGGACGCTCGTGGCGACGATGCGGGCGCACGGCGCCTATACTTGCCTCGTCTCCGGTGGCTTCACTCTGTTCACCGGTCCCATCGCCAGCATGATCGGCTTCGACGAGACCCGCGCCAATCAGCTCGACCTCACGGACGGACAGCTCGCCGGCACGGTCGCCGAGCCCATCGTCGGGGCGGAGGCAAAGCGTGCGACGCTGCTCGAATTGCGTGAAAAGCTAGGGCTGTCGCCAGAAGACACCATGGCCGTGGGGGACGGTGCCAACGATCTCGCCATGCTTGGCGAGG
Source organism: Methylobacterium sp. C25 (assembly GCF_021352225.1). GTDB lineage: Bacteria > Pseudomonadota > Alphaproteobacteria > Rhizobiales > Beijerinckiaceae > Methylobacterium. Next base: position 249,609 of record NZ_JAAUVI010000003.1, read on the forward strand.
CCGGCATCGGAGTGGCCTTCCATGCCAAGCCGGCGGTTGCAGCCGCAGCCAAGGTCAGGATCGAGCATGGCGACCTGACCGCTCTGCTGTACCTGCAAGGTTATGGCGCGGCGGAATTCGCGGGATAGCGTCGCCGCACGCACAGCCGTCAGCGCGTGGCCAGAGCCATCCAGGGCCAACGCGCCGACGCCGCGTGTACGGCCCTGGATGGCTTCGCTGCCTTCGAACGGCGGTTCTTGAGCGAGCTCAGTCGAGCCTGATCGCCACGAAACGGACGTCGCCGTTCGCGCCGGCGACCTGCAGCAGCACCGACTTGCGCGATTCCTTCTTCAGCGCGTCGACCTTCTTGGTGACGTCGGCGGGAGTGCTGACAGCCTCCTGGCCGACCTCGACGATGACCTCGCCGGGGGAGATCCGCTTGTCAGCCGCAGTCGAGTTCGGATCGACCCGGGTGATCACGACGCCCTTCACGCTGTCCTTGATATTGAACTTCTTGCGCAGCTCGTCAGTGAGGTCGGAGAGATTCAGGCCGAGCGCCTGGCGCATGGCACTCTCCGGCTCAGCCTGCTTCGCGTTGGCGACCTGAGTCTTCTCGCCATCCTCGAGCCGGCCGAGCACCACCGACTTCGTGACCTCCTCGCCCTTCCGGACGACGATGACCTCGACGGTCTTGCCGACCGGCGTTGCGGCGACGATGCGCGGCAACTCGCTGGACGACTTCACGGCCGTGCCGTTGAACTTGGTGATCACGTCGCCGACTTCGAGGCCGGCGGGCTTGGCCGGGCCTTTCTCGTCGACGCCAGCGATCAAGGCGCCTTTCGGACCGCCCTTGAGGCCGAGCGCTTCCGCGGTGGCGTCGTCGACGTTCTGGATACGCACGCCGAGCCAGCCGCGGCGAACCTCGCCGAACTCGCGCAGCTGGTCGAGCACAGGTCTCGCCGTATTGGAGGGAACGGCGAAGCCGATGCCCACCGAACCGCCGGATGGCGACAGGATCGCCGTGTTGATGCCGATGACCTCGCCGTTCATGTTGAACAGCGGACCGCCCGAATTGCCCTTGTTGATGGCCGCATCGGTCTGGATGTAGTTGTCGTAGGGGCCGGACTCGATGTTGCGGTTGCTGGCCGAGACGATGCCTGCGGAGACAGACCCGCCGAGGCCGAACGGGTTGCCGATCGCCATCACCCAATCGCCCGGGCGCATCTTGTCGGAATCGCCGAACGGCACTGCTTTGAGCGGCTTGCCTGCCTCGGGCTTCACCCGGAGGATGGCGAGGTCGATCTTAGAATCCTTGCCGACGATCTCGGCCTTCAGCTTGGAGCCGTCGTGCAGGATCACCTGGATGTCGTTGGCGTCGCCGATGACGTGATTGTTGGTGATCACGATGCCAGAGGCGTCGATGATGAAGCCGGAGCCGAGCGAGTTCGACTTTCGAGACTGCTGGCGCGGACCGTCCTCGTCGCCCTTGTTGTCGCCGCGCTGGCCCCGCTTCTTGAAGAATTCCTCGAACAGGTCCTCGAAGGGCGTGCCCTGCGGCAATTGCGGCATCGTCCGACCGCCGCGCGCGGATTTCTCGACAGTGGTCGAGGCCGAGATGTTCACCACCGCGTCGGTCACCTGCTCGGCGAGGTCGGCGAGCGATTCCGGCCCCTTGGCAAAGGCAGCCTGCGGCATCAGGGCGGGCGCCACCGAGATCGGCAGCATCGCCCCGATCATCGCGGCGGCGAGCGCCGATCTCGCGCGCTGGCGGAGGGCCGGGCGGCTTTGACCCGGAACGGCGCGCATGGCGAGGCGCATATGGCGTTTCCTTCTTGAAGCGTGCCTATAGATCGGCGTCGTCCCAGCATGATCAAGAGCGGCGCGAATGGCCGCTCTAGTCATGCAGCCATCAAGGCTTGGCAGCGCCGGCCGCGCGTCCCATCGGATCGCTGAAGTAGCGGAAGAACGACGAGTTAGGGCTGATCACCAGGCGCGTGTCCTGGCCCTTCATGCTCTGCTCGTAGGCCTGCATCGACCGATAGAAGGCGAAGAAGTCGGCATCCTTGCCGAAGGCTTCGGCGAGGATGCGGTTCCGGTCGGCTTCACCCTGGCCGCGCAGCTTCTCCGAGGTGCTCGTGGCATCGGCGAGGAGAACGGTGACCTCCTTGTCGGCCTTGGCCTTGATGGTGGCCGCCGCCTGGTCGCCGTTGGCGCGGATGTCGGCCGCCTCGCGCTTCCGCTCGGAGGTCATCCGGTCGTAGACGGCCTGCGAATTCTTGGCAGGCAGGTCGACACGGGTCATGCGCAGGTCGACGATCTCGACGCCGAGTTGCTTGGCCTGCTTGTTCACGTCCTCCTGGATCTCGTTCATCAACTCGACGCGGTCGGTGCGGACGATCGCGTCTCGGCTCGAACGGGCCAGCACGTTGCGAAGCGAGGAGTTGGTGAAGCTCGACAGGCGCTGGTTGGCCAGCGGGATGTTGCCAACCGACTGGTAGAACTTCAGCGGATCGACGATCCGGTAGCGCACGAAGGCGTCGACCTCGAGGTTCTGACGGTCAGCTGTCAGCAGGGTCTGGACCGGAAGGTCGAGATCGAGCACGCGCTTGTCGAAGAGAACGACCGAGTCGGTGAACGGCACCTTGAAGTAGAGGCCGGGCTTGGTTTCGCCGTGCGGATTCAGCACGGCGCGCACGCGGCCGAGCTGAAGCACGAGAGCCTGCTGCATCTGCCCGACGGTGAAGACCGAAGCGTAGAGGCCGACGACGACGAGACCGGCAAGGACGATCAGTCCGGTGCGGAAGGCGGAACCGTTCATCGGGCAGCTCCACCGCGGCCGGCGAGGTCGCCGAGGGGCAGGATGGGCAGCACGCCCGCGGCATTGGCGCCGGCAGCGCCGGTCCCGGTCTGGTCGATGATGACCTTGTTCACGGAGCCCAGAACCTTCTCCATCGTCTCCAGGAAGATGCGCTCGCGACTGACGTCGGGCGCGGCCTTGTAGGCGTTGTAGACCTGCGTGAAGCGCGCGGCCTGACCGGTCGCCTCGGCGGTGGCCTGATCGCGGTAGGCCTCGGCCCCCTGCACGATCTGCGACGCGCGGCCACGGGCCTGCGGCACCTCGCGGCTGGCATAGGTCTCGGCCTCGTTGCGGGCGCGCTGGGCGTCCTGCTGCGCGGCGTTCACATCGATGAAGGCCGGCCGGACCTCGGGGGGCGGGTTCACGCTGGTGAGCTGCACCACCTCGATGCTTACGCCGGCGCCGTATTCGTCGAGGGCGGTCTGGAGGATCTCCTTGACCTCCTGAGCGATGCTCGACTGCTCGTTGGTGAGGATCGCCTGGATGTTGCGGCGGCCGATCACCTCGCGCATGGCGCTCTCGGAGATCGCCTTGATGGTTCCCTCGGGGTTTTCGAGGTTGAAGACGTAATCGTCCGCCTTGAGCGGATTGATGCGCCACTGCACCTCGAAGTCGAGGTCGACGATGTTCTCGTCGCCGGTGAGCATCAGGCTCTCCTCCGGCACGTCGCGCTGACGTGCCGCACCGGCGCCGGAACGGTAGCCAACCACCACCGATTTCCTTTCGCCGACATTGGGCTTGACCACACTGCCGATCGGATAGGGGAAGTTGTAGTTCCAGCCTGACGCGGTCTGGCCGGTATAGCGCCCGAACACCGTGTTGATGCCGACCTCGTTGGGCTTCACCGTATAGAGGCCGGTGAGCAGCCAGACGCCTAGCAGGATCACGGCGACGAAGAGCAGGCCCTTGCCGCCGCCGAAGCCACCGCCAGTGCCGGAACCGCCGGGGATGATCCCACGCAGGCGATCCTGACCGCGACGGATCAGATCTTCCAGATCGGGAGGCGTCTTACCGCCACCACCGCCTCCGCCGCCCCAGGGTCCACCGCCGCCGCCATTGCCACCGCCGGGACGGTTGCCCCAGGGGCCGCCTCCCCCACCGCTGCCGCCGCCGCTCTGATTGCTCCAAGGCATTCTCGACGTAGACTCCTGCTCCGGCCCCGATCCGCAAGATGCCGCCCGCTCCGAACGGCACCTCGCCACGATCGATCGCTGGATTTCCGCTACCGGAAACGACTTACCGGATCCGTATGGTCGAGCGCACCTGATTGGCCGCGCCCGCTCCTGTCAAGGCCGTGAGGTGGGCATCCGCAACCTCCGCCGCAACGGCTGTGGCCCTGCGTGCAACCGCGCACGGGCTGCGAAAAAGTCTTGCCGAGCTAGGGATGAAATCGGGCGGCCCGTTCCAGGTCGATGAAGACGAAGGCATGCTCGTCCTTTCCGCCCGCCGGATGAGCCTCGCGCAGGATCTCCCGGAAGGTCGAGCGATCGAAGACCGGGAAATGAGCATCGCCCTCGGGCGCGCTGTCCACCTCGGTGAGGTGAATGCGGTCGGCATGCGGCAGGGCCAGGGCGTAGATCTCCCCGCCGCCTACGACCATCAGGTCGTCGGACCTCGCCGCAGACAGCGTTTCCTCCCAGTCGTGCACGACCTCGGCACCCTCTGCCTGGAAATTGCGGTCGCGCGTGAGCACGAGGCTGCGGCGACCCGGCAGGGGGCGGCCGATCGCCTCGAAGGTCTTGCGTCCCATCAGCATGGGCTTGCCCATGGTGAGTGCCTTGAAGCGCTTGAGGTCGCTGGACAGATGCCAGATCAGGCCGTTGTCCCGGCCGATGACGCCGTTGCGGGCGACCGCCACGACGAGAGAGATCTTCGGAGCCACCATCAGACAGCCACCGGGGCCTTGATGGCCGGATGGGGCGCATAGCCCTCGATGGCGATGTCCTCATAAGTGAAATCGAATAGCGAACGTCTCTCACCATTGAGACGCAGGGTCGGCAGAGCACGCGGCTCGCGGGCGAGTTGAATCTGCGCTTGTTCGAGGTGATTCAAGTAGAGATGGGCGTCGCCGAGAGTGTGGACGAAGTCGCCTGCCTGCAAGCCGGTGACCTGGGCGATCATCGCCGTGAGCAAGGCATAGCTCGCGATGTTGAAGGGCACGCCGAGGAAGACGTCGGCCGAGCGCTGGTAGAGCTGGCAGGACAACCGGCCCTCCGCCACGTAGAACTGGAAAAGGCAGTGGCAGGGGGCGAGCGCCATCTTGTCGAGGTCGGCCGGGTTCCAGGCCGAAACGATGAGGCGGCGCGAATCCGGGTTGCCGCGAATCTGGTCGACGACCTGCGCGATCTGGTCGACCGTCGAGCCGTCTCGTCGCTCCCACGACCGCCATTGCTTTCCGTAGACAGGGCCGAGGTCGCCGTTCGCGTCGGCCCATTCGTCCCAGATGCTCACGCCCTTGGCCTGGAGCGATCGGACGTTGGTGTCGCCGGCCAGGAACCAGAGCAGCTCGTGGATGATCGAGCGCAGGTGCAGCTGTTTTGTCGTGACGAGCGGAAAGCCCTCTTCCAGATCGAAGCGCATCTGATGGCCGAACACGGAGAGCGTGCCGGTGCCGGTGCGGTCGTCCTTGCGGACGCCCTCGTCGAGGATGCGTCGGAGAAGCTGCTGATAGACCTTCATGGCCCGGAGAATACGGCGCGAGACGCACCGCAGGAACCCATTGCAAGCACCCGCACACAAGCTTGGCTGCACGACCTCAGTCGGGGACGGGCCAGAGCAGGTAGGTGATCAGAGCCAGATTGCTCCAGCCGTGCAGCAGCATGCCGGGCCAGAGCCGACCCGTTCGCCAGCGCAGCCAGCCGAGGGTGATCGCCAGCGGAAGCAGCGAGATCGGCCGGGCGATGCCGCCTGATTCGGAGAGATGGGCGAGCGAGAACAAAAGCGCGGTGGCGGCGATCGCACCTGCAGGCCGCATGATCCGACTGGCCCTGGCGAAGGCCTCGCCGCGCATGACGAGTTCCTCGGCTATCGGCGCGAGGACGATCACGTAGGCGAACCATCCGACGACCGAGATCGGCGACAGGAACGGTGAGAGATGAATGCCCTGGGCAACTCCGCCGTTCAGAGCTCGAGCGGTCTCGGTCACCCAGACGATGTGGATGACCGGCCAGACCGCCAGCAGAAGCCACAACCTTAAAGGGCTGCTGTTTCGTGGGTCGGCGGGAGCGGTCAGAGCCAGCCTGCGGCGCCAGGCCGCTCCATCCTGCCAAAGGGCGAGGCCCACGACGAAAGCGGCAATCAGCACCTGTCGCAAGACGTCGGCGGCGACACCACGCCCAGCGATTTCACGAAGCGGCAGACGCGGCCTTAGGGCCTCCGGCGTGAAAACATCGACGCCGATCCTGAGATCAGCTCCGACGCGCACCAGGACGATGGCCAGCAGGCTCGCCAGGGTGAGCAAGGCGAGGGGGATCGCAATGAGCAGAAGGGCTTGGAACAGCCAAGCAACGAGACTCAGCCTCGCAAGCGGCGCCGGTGGAGGAGGGGGTACCTGCCCGTGAGGCGCATCGCCGGCGTGCACGGGAGCAACAGCGGCGTCATCGAGCGAGGGCGCGTACGGATCGCTCTTCAAAACCGCCCACGCTCCCTCTATATTCGCGGGTGCCGGTCGCAAGGCCGGCTATGGCGATAAACGTTCTTCGAAATAAACCTATCGGACCCGGGGGCGGTACCCGGCGCCTCCACCAAGACCCAGGACTGATGGCCGCAAGGCCGGCGGAAGACGGAAAACTGGGTTTCGGCGGGGGCGAAATAGGATCGACGAGGGCGTAAAGGTTGAGCTTTCGCTCGGCATGGTTCCGCCGTTATCGGGCCTTTGCAATAGTTGCCAACGACAACTTTGCTCCGGTGGCTGTCGCCGCGTAAGCGGTGCCAAAAACCGACCTAAAGTCCTAGCGGGTAGCACCGCATAGGCGGGGTTCGGAGGTACCTGGCAACAGAAACCTCCACTTAAATTGTCGACGACCCCGGCGGCCTCTGACGTCCGGAAGGCACCCCGGGCAGAGCGAGCGCCGATGGCAGAAGACCTGATCCGCTACGATCTCCTGGTGCAGGACGCGCTACGCGGCGTGGTGAAGCGGGTGCTCACCGATGCTGCCCGCGACGGGCTCTCGGGCGAGCACCACTTCTACGTTTCGTTCCGCACCGAAGCGCCGGGCGTTCGCATGTCTCAGCGCCTTCGCGAAAAGTACCCTCAGGACATGACCATCGTCCTGCAGCATCAATTCTGGGACCTGAACGTCGGCGAAACCTCCTTCGAGGTTGGTCTGTCGTTTTCTGGCGTGCCCGAGCGGCTGCTGGTGCCGTTCGATGCGCTGTCGGGCTTCTTCGATCCATCCGTGCAGTTCGGCCTGAAATTCGATCTCCAGGAAGAGGGCGAGACCTCTGAGGAGGCCGAGAACGCCCCGTCCACGGTCAAGGCCGGCCCGCGCGGCGCGGCCTCCGAGCCGGCCGAGACCAAGCCGAAGGGCGCCGGCCTAGCCGCGATATCGGGTCCGAAGGTCGTGCCGGCACTGTCGGGCAGCAGCAAGTCTGGCGAGGGCTCCAACGACCCTGCCGAACCGGGCAAGGATGCCGCCGTCGCCGAGAAGGGCGCCGGCAAGGACAGCGGCGCCGAGGTCGTCAGCCTCGACGCGTTCCGCAAGAAGAGCTGAGCGGCGCACCCGCGCAGGTCGTGAGACTCGGTGGGAGCGGCCGAGGAGCGTCCCTCAGCCTGCCTTGATCCAGCGCGCCGCAGCCTCCGCGCTGTTCTCCGGGCGTGAATTGAACGCGATCGCTGCGTCAGGGGCGTACTCGCGCACCGCATTGATCACCGCCTCGAAGACGATCAGCCCATCGGACGCGAGACGCACGCCGCCACCGATCACGACGCAGTCGTAGGTTTTCGCCTGCAGTTGAAGCGTCACCGTCGCGACCGCATCGCGGGGCCGAATGGAGCAGAAATCGGCTCCCCATCCGCGATCGCGCATGTCCTTCAGACAGATCTCGATACCCGCTGCGATTTTCTCGGCATTCATTCCGGGCGGTAGGGCGGGATCGGAAAAATCGACGGCATCGGGTGCATAGCCGATCAACAGGACCTGCGTCATGAAGCGCCTCCTTACGATCCTTCGCACGATCCACGCCCGCTGAACGTTAGACCTGTCCCGTGTGAACCAACGGAGGCGCATTCGCTTGGTTCTCGGAAGGTGCCTTTCCGCGATCGCGCACTCGCATCCGCAAGCCGCCCTGCGGCCTGAGCGTCACCCGGTGCAGTGGCACCACCGGTGGATGATCTGCGGCGAGGTCGAGTCGCACGGCTCGCGCCACATGCGCCAGCACGATCGTCGCTTCCTGCAGCGAGAAGCTCTGGCCGATGCAGACGCGTGGACCCGCTCCGAAGGGCAGATAGGCGAAGCGCGGGATGCTCTCGCGATTCTCCGGCAGGAAGCGCTCGGGCACGAAGGCGTCGGGATCGTCCCAGAGCGTCCGGTGTCGGTGCAGTACCCACGGCGCGACCATCACCGTCGAGTTCCGAGGAATCTTGATGCGGCCAATGTGATCGTCGCGGATCGCCTGGCGGCTCATGAAGGGCACCGGCGGAAACAGCCGGAGGGTCTCCTCGATCACAGCCTTCGCGAAAGGGAGATCGGCCAGCGCGAAATGGCCGTCTGCGCCGATTGCGGCGTCGGCCTCCGCCTCCAGCCGTTCGCGCGAGGCCGCGTCCTGCGAGAGGCAGTAGAGCGCCCAGGTGAGCGCGTTGGCAGTGGTCTCGTGGCCGGCAGCGATGAAGGTGACGATGTTGGCCTTCACTTCGAGATCGGTCAGGCCGTTGCCGGTCTCGGGATTGCTCGCAGTGAGAAGCAGCGTCAGCAGGTCGTGCGGGGCTGCACTGCCCGTCGCGGTCAGGGCGCGCCGCCGCTCGATCAGTTCGTCCACCACTTCCTCGAAGAAGCGCCCGGCGGGCCGTGCCCGCAAGCGGCCGATGCGCGGCACGAAGTTCGGCATGCCGAAGACGTCGAGCGGGTCGATCGGGCCGATCGCTTCCAGGAACCGGGTGATGGCGCGGCCGACCGCGTCCGGATCGCGCTTGAGCCCTTGCGTGAAGATCGTGCGCTCGAGGACGTCGAGGGAGACGCGCGTCATCTCGTTCGCCGCCTCGACCTGTGAGCCGTCGCGCCTGACGAGCCGGCGAGCCACGCGTATCCCGGCGAGGTTCATCGATTCGGCGAAGCTGGTGACGTGGCGGGCAGAGAAGACTGGTGCGATGGTGCGGCGCTGGTTGCGCCATTCCTCTCCTTCCGCCGAGAGCAACCCGTTGCCGAGCCCCGGCGCCAGGATGCGGCGCTGCAGGTCGTCCTTGCGGTAGTTCTTGGCGTTCTCGACGAAGAGGTAGCGGATCAGCGCAGGGTCGCTCACCACCGTCACGCGCCCGAGCACACCTTCCGCCGCGACCACGGGCTGCTCGAAATGTGAGCGCATCCATGTGGTGATCGGGTTGCTGCGCGCCGCTCGCAGAAAGCCGAATAACCCGAGATCCGTGGTCCGGGGTTTCGGAACCTCCGGCCGGAAACGGAAGGGCATCGGAATCTCGCGCGCCAGCGTCGTGTCCGTCCGCATCAAATCTCCTTTGACCGCGCGAGAAGCGGAATTTCACTCCGCGGCTCCCTTCGTTAAGTAGGGGCCGCAACGACCCAGACGAAGAGGCCACGATGTCGCCGGAAACCTCGACCGAGACCCGCACCGAGTCCGACACCTTCGGACCGATCGAGGTCCCCGCGCACCGCTACTGGGGCGCGCAGACCCAGCGTTCGATCCAGAACTTCCGCATCGGCACCGAGCACCAGCCGGCTCCGATCGTCCACGCGCTCGGCATCGTGAAACAGGCCGCCGCCCTGGTGAACAAGGATCTCGGCGGCCTCGATGCCAAGATCGCCGACGCCATCGCCGCCTCCGCCGCCGACGTCGTCGCCGGCAAGCATGACGACGAGTTCCCCCTCGTGGTTTGGCAGACGGGCTCCGGCACCCAGTCCAACATGAACGCCAACGAGGTGATCGCCTCGCTCGCCAACGAGCGCCTCGGTGGCAAGCGAGGCGGCAAGTCCCCGGTCCACCCGAACGACCATTGCAACCGCAGCCAGTCCTCGAACGACACCTTCCCCACCGCGATGCACATTGCCGTGGCGCGCGAGATCAAGGAGCGCCTGCTGCCGGCGCTGACCCATCTGCACGATGCGTTGGAAGCGAAGTCCAAGGCCTTCTCACCCATCGTGAAGATCGGTCGCACACACCTTCAGGACGCGACGCCCGTCTCTCTCGGCCAGGAATTTTCCGGCTACGTCGCGCAGGTTGCGCTCGGCATGGCCCGCATCGAGCAGACGCTGCCCGGCGTCTTCGCGCTGGCCCAGGGCGGTACAGCCGTCGGCACCGGCCTCAACGCCCATCCGGAATTCGCCGAGCGTTTCGCCGCCAAGGTCGCGGAACTGACCGGGCTGCCCTTCACCTCGGCCGAGAACAAGTTCGAGGCACTCGCCACGCACGACGCGCTAGTGTTCACACAGGGAGCGCTCGTCGCTCTGGCCTCGGGCCTGTTCAAGATCGCGCAGGACATCCGCCTGCTCGGTTCCGGCCCGCGCTCTGGCCTCGGCGAGCTCTCGCTGCCGGAGAACGAGCCCGGCTCCTCGATCATGCCGGGCAAGGTCAACCCGACCCAGTGTGAGGCGCTGACCATGGTCTGCTGCCAGGTGGTCGGCAATGGAACCACGGTGAGCTTTGCAGGCTCACAGGGTCATTTCGAGCTGAACGTGTTCAAGCCGGTGATCGCCAATGCCGTGCTGCAATCGGTGCGGCTGCTGGCGGATGCAGCGGTCAGCTTCACCGACAATTGTGTCGTCGGCATCAAGGCGAACGAGGACAAGATCGCCGACTTGATGAGCCGCTCGCTCATGCTGGTCACGGCGCTCGCGCCGTCAATCGGCTACGACAAGGCCGCGACCATCGCCAAGACGGCGCACAAGAACGGCACCACCCTCAAGGAAGAGGCGCTGAACCTGGGCTACGTCACGGCCGAGGAATTCGACCGCGTCGTGCGGCCCGACACCATGCTGGCGCCCAGCATCGATTAGACGCATGATCATGTATCCGGCGGGATCTTCCCGCCGGATACGGTCGGAGACCATCGTGCCGTGGCCGAGATCATCAACCTGAACCAGTTCCGCAAGGCGCGCGACAAGGCCGAGAAGCAGGCTCGCGCCGCCGAGAACCGCGTCGTCTTCGGCCGTCCCAAGAAGGCCAAGACCCTTGCCGAGAAGAAGGCGGTTATCGAGTCCGAGCGGCTCGAAGGCCACCGCCTCAAGAAGCCCGACGAAGAATGAGCGGCGACACGCCGGGCGGCCTCAAGAAGCGCTCGGTGATGATCGCCGGTCACCGCACCAGCGTTTCCTTGGAATCTGCGTTTTGGGACGTCCTGCGCGAGATTGCGGACGCGCAAGAACAATCGGTCCAAGCGCTGATTGGGGCGATTGACGCCGAGCGCGGCGACCACAACCTGTCTTCGGCGATCCGCGTATTCGTGTTGCGATGCGTGATAGAACGCTCCGATGCAACAACGTAACGCCTCCAAGGAATTACCTAGAACACATCTAAACAAATGTTATGCACTATAAAGCAACGTCACAGTAAACCTCACGTTAATATGTGCACTGCAACTTTCGGCTCATCATTGATGATCGAGCCGGGTGTCCGGCCCGGGGGCCAGACATGCGCGTGTTTAACGACTTAAAACTTATCGTAAAGATCGCAATTCCGACGCTACTCCTGGTTGCAGTCTCGATCGGCTTGGTGGGCTTCTCCCATACCAAACTGACTCTGCTCGCGGGCACTGCCCAGCATCTGGTCGACGAGAGCGCCACCCGCGCCATCCTGTCCAGCGAACTTGCCCTTCAGGTCAACGAAGCGACCATCCGCGAGAAGAATGCGATCCTCGAGACCGAGGACACCCGCGTCGCCTTTCAGCTCACCGGACAGGCCAACGCCAAGCAGGCGGCCTACAAGGCGATCGATCGTCTGATCGCGCTCGCCGACAGCGATGACCGGCGCGCCAGAAACGAGCGCATCAAGACTCAGATGAACGACTTCTTCTCCGCCTCGGAGCGCGTGACGGCCTTCGCGTCGAAGGGGGACAAGCGAGCAGCCATCGAGCTCTCCAATGGTGAAGGACGCGCAGCACGCGGCAAGCTGGTCGAGGCTCTGCAGCAGCGGGTCGAGTCCAATCAGCGTGAGCTGACGCGGGCCCGGGACGAAGCTGCTCAAACGGCGAAGGACGCGACCTGGACGCTGATCGTCATCGCCGCAACCGGCCTGATCGCCTCGAGCGCGCTGCTCGGCCTCATCGCGATTTACGGCATCACCAAGCCAATCGGGCAGCTGGTCGGCGTGCTGCAGCGCATGGCCCATGGCGAAATCGATACGACGATCGCCGCGGCGTCACGCGGTGACGAAATCGGTGCCATTGGCCGTGCCGTCGAAGGCATCAAGAGCATGGTGGCCCAGAAAGCGGCCGAGGAAACCGAGCGCAAGCGCATCGCCGACGAGGCGGCGGCCCTCGAACGTCGCAGAACCATGATCGAACTCGCCGACGGCTTCGAGCAGGCCATTGGCGGCATCGTCGGTGCCGTGGGATCGGCTGCGACCGAGTTGCAGGCCACGGCACAGACGATGACGGCCACTGCGACCCAGACGGCCAGCCAGTCGACGACCGTCGCGGCTGCGGCGGAAGAAGCCGCCTCGAATGTGAGCACCGTGGCGGCCGCCGCCGAAGAGCTCGGCTCCTCGGTCCAGGAGATCGGCCGCCAAGTCGATGGCTCGGCGACTCTCGCCGGCACAGCCGTCGCCGAGGCAACGCAGACCGCTGCCCTAGTGCAGGAGCTGAGCCACGCCGCCTCGAAGATCGGCGACGTCGTGCGCATGATCTCGGACATCGCCGGCCAGACCAACCTGCTGGCGCTGAACGCCACCATCGAGGCGGCCCGTGCCGGCGAGGCGGGGCGCGGCTTCGCCGTGGTCGCTGCCGAGGTGAAGGAACTGGCCTCGCAGACCGCGAGGGCCACTGACGAGATCGGCTCGCAGATTGCTCGCATCCAGGGCTCGACGGATCAGGCCGTTGCCGCGATCAGCGGCATCACTGGCCGTATCCAGGAGATCAGTTCGGTCGCCACCTCGATCGCCGCCGCCGTCGAGGAACAGGGCGCGGCGACGCAGGAGATCGTTCGCAACGTTTCCCAGGCCGCCAGCGGCACCGGCGAGGTGACCTCGAACATCACCGGCGTTGCTCGGGCGGCCGAGGAGACCGGCGCAGCCGCGAGCCAAGTCCTGGCCTCCGCCTCCGAGCTGTCCCGCCAGTCCGAGTACCTCAACGGCGAGGTCGCCCGCTTCCTTGAGACCGTTCGCGCGGCCTAACTCTTAACCGAACGAGATGACGCGTCCCGCTCACCCGAGCGGGGCGCGCTTTCGTTTCCAGGCGCGCTTCGAGCGTGTCGATTGCCTCGTCACCGTCGAGATGTCCGCGATCGTTCCGCAGAAAGCAGATTAACGTCGGCCGGCAGAATGAGAGGCTTGGCTACTCCGCTGCCATGGGGAGTGGCTTCCGGGGCAGCGCGTCGAGCGCCTCCGGCTTCGGCCCACCCGTCGCCCAGTCGAGCAACTCCACTGTGTGGAGGATCGGGATGCTCGTGCCCTTCCCGATCTGCGTGGCGCAACCGATGTTGCCGGTGGCGATGAGGTCGGGTTGCATCCGCTCGATATTGGCGACCTTGCGGGCGCGGAGACGCCCGGCAATCTCGGGCTGGAGGATGTTGTAGGTACCGGCAGAGCCGCAGCAGATGTGGCCCTCGGGCACGTCCTTCACGGTGAAGCCGGCTTTCTTCAGGAGCGTCTTCGGCTCGGTGCGGATGGCCTGGCCGTGCTGCATCGAGCAGGCCGAATGGTAGGCCACGGTGAAATCGGTATCGACCACCGGCGGCAGCAGGCCGATCGATGTGACATACTCGGTGACGTCCTTGGCGATGGCCGAGACTCGCGCGGCCTTCTCGGCATAGGCCGGGTCGTCGCGGAACATGAAGCCATAATCCTTGATCGTCGTGCCGCAGCCCGAGGCGGTGACAATGATCGCGTCGAGGCCCTTTCCGTCGATCTCGGCGATCCAGGCGTCGATCGCCTGCTTGGCGAAGCCATGGGCGGACTCCTCCTTGCCCATGTGATGGGTGAGCGCCCCGCAGCAGCCTTCGCCCGCCGCCTGCACCACCTCGACGCCGTGGCGGTTGAGCAGGCGGATCGCCGCCTCGTTGAAGTCCGGCCGCAGCACGCTCTGGGCGCAACCGCGCAGCAACGCGACACGGCCGCGGCGCGTCACCGGGGCGGCGTTCTCGCCCTCCTGGATCAGGGCGCTGATCTCCTGGGCGCTGGTATCGGCTGGGAAGATGCCGGGCCGGTCGGTCGGCACCCGGTTCGGGAGCTGTGCGGGAGCGAGGTCGAGCATCGCCGCGAGACGGTTGCCAACGCGCGGCAACATCGCGACCAGCGGCCGGAGCGGTTGACCGATCTTGGCGCCGAGCAGCGCTAGCCGGAAACGGTTCGGATAGGGCAGCACGAAGGCGAGCACGGAGCGGAGCAGCCGGTCGCTCAGCGGGCGCGCATAGGTTTTTTCGATGTGGCTGCGGGCATGGTCGACGAGGTGCATGTAGTGCACGCCCGAGGGGCAGGTCGTCATGCAGGACAGGCAGGAGAGGCAGCGGTCGACGTGCTTCACGACCTCCGCCGAGGCCGCCTTTCCGCCCTCGAACATGTCCTTCATCAGGTAGATGCGACCGCGCGGGCTATCGAGCTCGTCGCCGAGCAGGAGGTAGGTCGGGCAGGTCGCGGTGCAGAAGCCGCAATGCACGCAGGTGCGCAGGATCTTTTCCGAAACCTTGGTCGCCGGATCGGCGAGTTGCGCGAGGCTGAAATTGGTTTGCACGGTCGGTGTTCCTGAAGCCTCAAACGCCTGCGTACATCCGGCCCGGATTGAAGACGCCGCCCGGGTCCTGGGCCGCCTTGATGCCGGCCGTGATCTTCATCAGCGGCTCGGCCAGCGGTTCGAAGACCGGCACCGCCGCGCGCACGGCATCGGGCGCCCGCACCAGCGTGGCGTGGCCGCCATGGGCACGGGTCGCCTCGCGGATCGTCTCAGCACCGGCATCGCCTTCGGCGCTCGTAGCCAGCCAGATCAGGCCGCCGCCCCAATCGTAGTACCAGCGAGCATCGCGACCGGCTGCGACCGCAGCGGCGAGGGCGGGACCTCGCACCGGCGCCGTCGAGATCCGCCAGATCGCGGCCTCGCGCGGTTGGCTCAGCGGCTCGACGTCGCGCACGCCCCGCCAGAGCGCGGCACAGGCCTCGCCGTCGACGATCTCGGGCTGGCCGTAGCGCTTGAGCAGTCGCGAGAGCTCGCCGAGGCGGTAATCGATGGACTTGGAAAATCCCTCGAGGCGCATGAGGGTCCGAGCCGTCCCCTCCCCCAGCCCGGCCGGCAGATGCGCCGCCCCGGTTAGCTCGAACGGCGAGCCGAGGGCGGCCGAGAGGGCCTCGATGGCGCGGGCATCGTCGAGGCCCGAGAATACCAGGGTCGAGACGCGCTCCTGTACCGGAAGCACCTTGAAGGTCACCTCGGTGAGCAGTCCGAGGGTGCCCCATGAGCCGCCCATCAGCTTCACGAGGTCGAGCCCGGTGACGTTCTTCATCACCCGGCCTCCGGACTTGATCGCCTGCCCTCGCCCGTTGACGAACCGCACGCCGATCAGGCTGTCGCGGGCAGCGCCCGCATTGATACGGCGCGGACCAGAATTGTTGCAGGCCGCCACCGCGCCAAAGGTCGGCTCGCCAGTCGAGCCCATAAGGCCGCGATGGTCCATCGGCTCGAAGGGCAGCATCTGGCCGCGCTCCGCGAGGAGCGACTGGACCTCGGCGAGCGGTGTGCCGGCGCGGGCCGAGACCACCATTTCGGCGGGCTCGTAGAGCGTCACGCCACTGATGACGGCAGCCGACAGCGTCGATTCATCCTGCGCCGGACGGCCGATCCCGGCCTTGGTGCCGCCGCCGACCAGGCGCAGCCGTTCCGACCGCCCTGTCGCCTCTGCGACGATCGCCACGGCCTCCTGCTCGCTCGCCGGAGCGTATGAACCCATCGTTTCCTGCCCCATGAGCGTCGGTCGTTCGCGCTCTTTGGAAGCAGTCAAAACGGAATGTCCATGGGATTCAAGCGCGACCGCACGGCGCAGCGTCGGATTTCCCGGCTCGAGTCGCCTCGTCGGCTCACTCGGCGAGCACAGGATGCCGAGGTCGAAAGCGATCCATCACGAGCGCCTTGAGCCCCGCGATGTCACAAACCCAGACGGTGCCAGCATAGAGCGCGACGCCGACGCCGAGGCAGAGAGGCAGCGCCAGGCTCGGTGTGAGATGACGCAGCGGCAGCAGCACGAGGAGCATCGCGAGGCTCGCCGCGGCCGAGAGACCGATGTCGCGCCAGGGCATGGTGAGCCGGTCGGACCCGACCAGCGCTCGGACCGCCAAAAGCGCGACGGCCGCGGCGAGGCCGAGCGATTGCGCCACCGCAATCCCGGGCGGCCCCATCGCCGCCGGCAGGAGCGCCAGACCGATACCGTTGACGGCACAGCCGAGCAGGGCTGCGGCGATCACCGGACTGGTCTTCCGACGGATCTGGAAGATCGGGTTCAGCGCGAAGTTCATGATCGACAGGCAGAACAGCCCGGGGATCAGCAGCGCCGTGTAGAGCGCGAACGGCCCGCGGAACGCCTCCGGCACGACGAGTTGCTGCAACGCCGGCGTCACCGCCCAGTAGCCGGCCGCACACGGGAGGAGGAGCGCAATGACGACGCCGATGTTCCGGCTGATCTGCGCTTCGGCCGCCTCGCGACCGTGATGCTCTTCGGCCCGCACGGCGAGTTGGAACAGCAGCAGGTCCAGGGCCGTGCCGAGCGTCGAGAAGCCGCGAGAGCCGAGATCCGCCGCAAGGGCGAAATAGCCAGCTTCGGAAAAATTGGCCGCAGCAGCGATGGCGCCGCGGTTGATGAAGGGCATGAGCTGGTAGATCGCATTGGCGGCGATCAGCGGTAGCCCGTAGGCGGCGAAGACCTTGAGGGTGTGGCGGCTGCGCTCCGGCGCAAACCGGCCCGGCGGGTCGCGCAATGCTGCACGCATCACCACGACTGCTAGGGCCTGACTGGCGGCGCCGGCGAGGAGGACCCAGGTCGGCTGCGGGAAGAGCCAGGCCGTGCCGGCCATCAGCACGACGCCAAACACGTTCTTCCAGACGACGAGCTTGAGATAGGTGCCGCCGACGAACCGGGCGCGGGCGAGCGCCGCATGGTAGTCGAACAGCCCGATGCCGATGGCGGTCAGGGCCGTCGCGGCGGTCACAGCAAGTTGGCTCTCCGGCGTCGGATCGATCACCAGCCCAAGGCCCGCGCAGATCGCGGCGAGCGCCACGAGCGCGATGGCCAAGGTGGCATAGGCGCGGTCGAGACCCGCGCGAATCCAGGGTTCGCTGTCACGCACCCGCGCCGAATAGAACCGCGTCGTCGAGAGCCGCAGCCATTCGAAGAGCAGCGTGTTCAGCACCACGGCGCCAGCAGTCGCCAGGGCGAAGCGGCCGAAATCGGCCGGCCCGAGGATCTTGGCGATCAACAGGCCGAGAAGAAGGTTCAGGGCCGAGTTGATGATGAAGGCGGCGATGACGGCCATCGGTCCACTGGAATCCCGCTCCGCATGCCGATCTCATCACCGGCACCCGCGGCATTCTCGGGGCGATGCGCCAAGAAAGCCTGAACGTGATCGCCGAGGGCCGGGCTCAGGTCTCGCTGCGCTTCTGCTCCGCGTTGCCCAGGATGACGGGCAGCCGCTCCTCGATCCACTCGGCGAGACTGGCAACCTTCTCCGCTGCTTCCTCGCCCAGCGGCGTCAGCGTGTACTCTGTATGCGGCGGCACGACGGGATAGGCGCGCCGCAGGACCAGTCCGTCGCCCTCCAGCCATTGCAGCGTCTGCGACAACATGCGCTCGCTGACGCCGTTCACGCGCCGGCGCAGCTCGCTGAAGCGAAGCGTGCCGTCGCGAAGCGCGATCAGGATCAGCACGCCCCAGCTGCTGGTGACGTGCTTCATCACCTCGCGGGACGGGCACCCGGTCTGGAACAGGTCTCCCCGGCGCAGCTTTTTGGCGAGCGGAACGTGCGGATCGGCGATCTTCATACTTACCACAGTGTATGTACTTACTTTTCGTAAGCAAGGTGACTAGGTCGGCTTCGTCGCCACAGGCAAGAGGACGAATCCATGTACGCCATCACCGCCGCCAACGGGCAGCTCGGCCGCCTCGTCATCGAATTCCTGCTCGAAAGGATTCCTGCCGCGCAGATCGTTGCCGTCGCGCGTTCTCCGCAGAAGGCAGCGGATCTGGCAGCACTCGGTGTCGCGGTGCGGGAGGGCGACTACGATCGCCCGGACACGATGAAGTCGGCGCTCGATGGCGCGACGAAGGTCCTGCTGATCTCGTCTAGCGAGGTCGGCCGGAGGCTGCCGCAACACCGGGCCGCGATCGATGCGGCCAAGGCTGTCGGCGCCGAGCTCCTCGCCTATACGAGCATCCTCCATGCGGACACGTCGCCCGCGAAGCTC
Organism: Methylobacterium sp. C25; assembly: GCF_021352225.1. GTDB lineage: Bacteria > Pseudomonadota > Alphaproteobacteria > Rhizobiales > Beijerinckiaceae > Methylobacterium. Next base: position 268,205 of record NZ_JAAUVI010000003.1, read on the forward strand.
GCACAGGAGCATCGCGCGACCGAGCTGGCTCTGATCGAGTCCGGACTGCCTTACGTCCTACTGCGCAACGGCTGGTACAACGAGAACTTCCTGATGGCGCTGCCTGCCGTGCTCGCGCATGGGACACTGATTGGCTCGGCGGGGAACGGTCGCTTCTCGGCTGCCAGCCGCCGCGATTTCGCGGAGGCAGCCGCCGCCGTGCTGACCGCCGAGGGACAAGCGGGCAAGATCTACGAGTTGGCCGGCGACGAGGCCTTCACCATGAGCGAGATCGCGACAGAGGTTTCTCGCCAGAGCGGCAAGCCCGTCGCTTTCCAGAACCTGCCAGAGCAGGCGTTCAAGCAGGCACTCGTTTCGGCCGGTCTGCCAGAGACCCTGGCCGATGTCCTTGCCGACGAGGACGCCATCGCCGCCGCCGACACGTTGTTCAACGATAGCCGGGAGCTGAGCCGGCTCATCGGCCGCCCGACGACCCGGTTCGCCGACACACTCGCGACAGCACTCGCCGCGAAGGGCTGACCCGATCCTGGGCTGGATCGGCTCTGCTACACCCAGCCCTTGATCCGGAAGATCACGATCGGGAGGATCGCGGAGATCGCGATGAGCGCCAGCCCATAGGGATAGCCATAGGCCCATTCCAGCTCCGGCATGTGCTTGAAATTCATGCCGTACATCGAGGCGACCAGGGTGGGCGGGATCCCGACCACCGAGACGACCGTGAGGATGCGGAATGCGTTGTTCTGCTCGATGTTGATGAGGCCGAGCGCCGCATCAAGCAGGAACTGAAGGGTCTCCGACTGACGCGTCTCAAACTCGTCGAGGGAGGCGATGTCGCGCGAGAGCGTGTCGAAGCGGGGGCTCTGCTCGGCACCGAGGGTGTCCTCGCAGGAATCCTTCACGAAGGGCACGATTCGCTCGAGGCCGAGCAGGCTCGCACGAACCTTGCCGAGCGCCTTGCCCTGCCAGCCGATCGAGCGAAGAAGCCGCCTTAGAGCAAGGTCTCGCCGCTTTGGGGAAAGCTTACCGACCTTGCTCGATCGCGATGGCCCAACAGGATCGAAGTCGAAGATCCGGGTCGAGAGCGAGGACATATCCGCCGACATCTCCTCAAGCGTGTCGGCAAGGCCGTCCACGAGTTCCTCGACGAGGAGCAGGAACACTTCCACGCTCTTGGCGCAGTTACCGTCATGCTCGACGATGCGCTTCGCGACGGTGTCGTAGGCCCGCAGCTGGTGGAAGCGGATGGTGATCAGCCGATCCTTCGTCAGCACGAAGCCCACGGGCTTCAACGCGAAATCCGAATGATCGAAGGTGATCATCGGCGAGGATAGCGACAGCCCTCCATCCTTCAGACGACGCAGGCGGCTCGAGGATTCCACTTCGCTCAGCGCCTCGCGAGAGGGCACGCGGAGCCCAGTGGCCGCTTCGACCTCCCGCGCCTCTTCCTCGGTCGGATCCAGGAGATCGATCCAGATCGCCTGCGCCAAGCCGGCGCCATCCTTCTGGCCGCCATGGTCGATCGGGCCATTAGGCCCGTGCGCGCTGATCATGCGGGTTAACTTTCTGGAGGGGACGACGTCGGAGCGAACGGCTGCGCTCCTTGACTTGCAAATGGGGCGAGCCTATCTCGCGACGATCGTTAGCACTCAGTATTTGCGAGTGCTAACGATCGGGTCGGGACGCGGTCCCCGCCGCATCAAGACCATCCGAGATTCTGAAGCAAGAGGGCAGCTCATGAAGTTCCGTCCGCTGCACGACCGTGTCGTCGTCCGCCGTATCGAAGGTGAAGAGAAGACCAAGGGCGGGATCATCATTCCCGACACCGCCAAGGAGAAGCCCCAAGAGGGTGAAGTCGTCGCCGTCGGCCCTGGTGCCCGCGACGAGGCCGGCCGTGTCAACGCCCTCGACGTGAAGGCCGGCGACCGCGTGCTGTTCGGCAAGTGGTCGGGCACCGAGGTCAAGATCGACGGTCAGGATCTCCTGATCATGAAGGAATCCGACATCATGGGCGTCGTCGCCGCCTAAGGCGACCTGCCCTCTTCGGACTGCAACCATCGCCCTTCGAGGCCGCCGAGACCGGCGCGCCTTGGGGCGCTTCCTGAAATCAGACAAGGACAACACAGATGGCAGCGAAAGACGTACGCTTCTCGTCCGACGCCCGCGACAAGATGCTTCGCGGTGTCGACATCCTCGCCGACGCGGTGAAGGTGACCCTCGGCCCCAAGGGCCGCAACGTCGTGATCGAGAAGAGCTTCGGCGCTCCGCGCATCACCAAGGACGGCGTCACCGTCGCCAAGGAGATCGAGCTCGCCGACCGTTTCGAGAACATGGGCGCCCAGATGGTGCGCGAAGTGGCCTCGAAGACCAACGACCTCGCCGGTGACGGCACCACCACCGCGACCGTGCTCGCCCAGGCGATCGTCCGCGAAGGCGCCAAGTACGTCGCCGCCGGCATCAACCCGATGGACCTGAAGCGCGGCATCGACCTCGCCACGGCCGCCGCGGTGAAGGACATCACCGGCCGCGCCAAGAAGGTCGCTGAGTCGAACGAAGTCGCCCAGGTCGGCACGATTTCGGCCAATGGCGACAAGGAAATCGGCGAGATGATCGCCCACGCCATGCAGAAGGTCGGCAACGAGGGTGTCATCACCGTCGAGGAAGCCAAGACCGCCGAGACCGAGCTCGACGTCGTCGAGGGCATGCAGTTCGACCGCGGCTACCTCTCCCCGTACTTCATCACGAACGCGGAGAAGATGGTCGCCGAGCTCGAGGACCCCTACATCCTCATCCACGAGAAGAAGCTCTCGTCGCTCCAGGCCATGCTGCCGGTGCTCGAGGCCGTGGTGCAGACCGGCAAGCCGCTCGTCATCATCGCCGAGGACATCGAGGGTGAGGCTCTGGCCACGCTCGTCGTCAACAAGCTGCGTGGTGGCCTCAAGGTCGCTGCCGTGAAGGCTCCGGGCTTCGGTGATCGCCGCAAGGCGATGCTCGAGGACATCGCGATCCTCACCAAGGGCCAGATGATCGCCGAAGACCTCGGCATCAAGCTCGAGAACGTGACCCTCCCGATGCTCGGCCGCGCCAAGCGCATCCGCATCGAGAAGGAGAACACCACGATCATCGACGGTTCGGGCGAGAAGGCCGACATCGAGGCCCGCGTCGGCCAGATCAAGGCTCAGATCGAAGAGACCACCTCGGACTACGACCGTGAGAAGCTCCAGGAGCGTCTCGCCAAGCTCGCTGGCGGCGTCGCGGTGATCCGCGTCGGCGGCGCGACCGAGGTCGAGGTCAAGGAGAAGAAGGACCGCGTGGACGACGCGCTCAACGCCACCCGCGCTGCGGTGGAAGAGGGCATCGTCCCCGGCGGTGGCGTCGCCCTGCTGCTCGCCAAGAAGGCCGTTGCTCAGCTCTCGAGCGACAACGCCGACATCAAGGCCGGCATCAAGATCGTCCTGAAGGCGCTCGAGGCTCCGATCCGTCAGATCGCCAGCAACGCTGGCGTCGAGGGTTCCATCGTCGTCGGCAAGATCACCGACAACGGCGGCGAGACCTACGGCTTCAACGCCCAGACGGAAGAGTACGTCGACATGATCCAGGCCGGCATCGTCGACCCGGCCAAGGTCGTGCGCACCGCCCTGCAGGACGCGGCGTCCGTCGCCGGCCTGCTGGTGACCACGGAAGCCATGGTCGCCGACGCTCCGAAGAAGGAGTCCGCTCCCCCCATGGGCGGCGGCGGCGGCATGGGCGGCATGGGCGGCATGGACTTCTAAGTCCAGGCCACCGATACGAGACGAAGGGGTCGCCGAGAGGCGGCCCCTTTTTCGTTTGGGGCCACAACCTGACCGTCATGGAAAGTTCCGAGCATTCGCGCTCGCCCTCCTCCCTCATGTGGCGAGGGTAATTCACGTCCTTAGCGAGGGTTCAGCAAAAGCCGCCCTCGGCCTCAGTCCTTCTTCTTTTTCTTCCCTTTGGCAGCGGACGCGTCCCGATCCTTGCCGTCCCAGGTCGCGGCAAACGGGCGCTTGCCCAGCGCGCGTTCGGCTACCGGTTTTTTCGCGGCCGTCCTTGCCCTGGTGCCCTTCGGCGCCTCTGCCGGCTCGTCGGCATTCGCCAAGCCTTCGAGCCAGGTGCGGTGCCAAGCCGCCGAGGCCGTCCTGAGCGTGGCGTTGTGCCGGTCGAGGCGGGCGACGACGGCCTTGACCTCGGCGTCCGTCATCCCGTCGAGGATGAGCGCGAAAGTCTCCGTCCCGAGCGTTCTGCGGATCAGCCGCAATCGGGCGAGCGGCAGGGCCCGGTGCTTGAGCTGCTTGACCACCAGCGCCCGGGCAGTGCGTGCGATGTCCGGACGGATCTCCGCGAAGACTTCCGGCACGGTCGCGATGGCCGCGAGCACCGCATAGCCGTCGATATCAAGCGCCATGGAGGATTTCCTTCAATTCCTCGACGAGCGGTATCAGCACGGTCGGAACGTGGACATTGTATTTTGCGGTAAAAGTCGGCGGCAGATCGCGCGGCACCAGCGCGTCAGCGAGCGCGGCCGCCTGCGGGATGGTGGTCGACAGGAGCCGGAAGCCGGCATCGGCTGCCACGGCTTCCGCGCGCAGTTGCGCCAAGGTGCGCTGATGCTGCCGCACATGCTGCTGGTAGCGGGTGACGAGGACATAGGGTGGGCTTTTCGGCCGATCCCGACTGTCGCGCCCGCTGCTGCGCCGCCAGATCGTCTCGACGAAGGCATTGAGCCCGTAAGTCGAGAGGAAGTCGGGGATCGAGGTGACGAGTACGAGATCGGATCCACGCACCGCCACCTCGGTCATCGGCGAGATGCCGGGCGCGCAGTCGAAGATCACGTAGTCGTAATCTTCCGCGAGCGGCGCGATGGCATTGTGGAACAGCTTGGTCAGGCGCTCCTCGATGGCTTGCATCGAAAGGCCCTGGCCGGTCAGTTCGTAGATGATCTCACGCTCGACCATCCGGAGATGAGGTCCCGATGCCAGCAGCGAAAGGGAGAGCGGCCGGTTCTTGTGGGTGGTCAGGCTGACCTGATCCTGGATGCGCGCAGCCAGGACGGGCTTGTCGCGGGCGATCAGTCTCAGTGCGAGAAACGCTTCGAGGGTGCGCCCCTTGGCGATCATCTCTCCAAGGCGATCCGGCCCCGCGAGGCAAACCGAGACGCTCGCCTGCGGATCGAGGTCGGCGACGAGGACGCGCGCGCCGTCGGCGGCCAGCGCCTCGGCGAGCATGACCACCGTCGTCGTCTTGCCGACACCGCCCTTCATGTTGGCGACCGCGATGAGCTTGCCCGTCACCCTGTCGCGTTCCCCGCCGCAGACCTCTCCGCCCGTTCTTTGGCAGAGGCTCGCGGCCGTCGGAAGCCGAGAATTGGCGATTGCGGTCGGGTCCGGCCGATCGAGAAGCGCATCTCGCGATACGGAGCCGGCTCAACGCCCCGGTGGCACCAATCGGGCGGAAAAGCTCGCCAGAATCAGGCCGATGCCGAGCGCGAAACCCGGCTTGCTGATATCGCCGCCAATCGAGGCGACGATCCAATAGCCGACCACGACGATCCCCGCGATGATCAGGCCAAATTGCAGGATCAGCCGCAGCGGCGTCCGCCACGTCATCCTCTGTCGAGACGCGCTCACAGCGCAGCAGCCCGTGGGCGAGCCGCCGAGGTGGGGTCGGCCGCAACTGCCTCCTCGATCATGGCTGCGGCGGTGTCGCTATTGCGCTCAAGCGTCGCGACCTCCAGGGGCTGGTCGCGTCCGCGCAGCGTGTGAGCGCCGAGCGCGCGAGTGGTCACACCGTCGGGCAAACGCGGTAGACGGCCGAGCAGGTCTTCGGAGATCAGGATGTCGACGCCGAGCGGACGGCACAGCGCCTCGATCCGTGCGGTCACGTTCACCGCGTCGCCGAAATAGGCGATCTTGTGCCGATCGACCCCAACTTCCGCCGTAACCACCGAGCCGCCATGGAGCGCCGCCCGCAGGCGAGGCACGGTGCCAAAGCGCGCGGTCCAGGCGTCGGCCTCCGCCTCGATCCGGTCGCGCACGGCAAAAAGGCAGGACACGCAGCGTGCATCCTTGAGGCCGCGTTCCATCGGCCAGGTGATCATCGCCATGTCGCCGATGTAGTCGTCGGTCGAGCCCTGGTACCGTCGCACCGGCTCGGCCAGGGTCGCAAAGACCGCGCTGAGATATTCCTGAGCGCGCAGGTCGCCATGTGTCTCGGCGAACGCGGTGGAGCCGACCACGTCGAGAAACAGGAAGATGCGCTCTTCCTCGACGGGCCGATGATAGCGGCCGATCAGGAAGTTCACGAAAACCTCGCCACCAATCAGATCCCGCATGCGGATCACGAAGACCAGGAAGGCCGAGACGGCCAGCGCATAGGCCAGCACGCGCGGCGTCGTGCGGACCGCCTCGCCGAGTGGGTCTCCGGTGAGCCCGAACGCCCAGACGAAGACGCCGCCGAGCGCGTTTCCGGCCACGATCATCAACACGTAGGAAAGCTCTGCCGCCGGAACGTAAAGTGAAGCCGGCAGGCGACGGATGCGGGATTGAAGGCCCGCCAGGATCAGGCCGCGGTCAAAGCCGAGCGCCGCCGTGCCGATGCAGAAGCCGTAGATGAAACCAGCTGCCGGGGAGGCCCCCTGCGCGAAGACGACATTGTAGACCAGGCCCGCACCGCCGGCGGCAACCAGGATCAACGCCCAGAACCAGCGGTGCTGCGGAAGCATCAGCCGTCCCTCGATGCGCGCGCAGCCAATGCCAGCTTGCCCGCGCCAGTCCGCAGCCGGTCGGCGCGGTTGTGTGGCGAGGCGGTTCGCACGGGCGCTCCTTGTCGCGGCTCGGGTGAGAAGGCGTTGCAGGACGAGGACAAAGCACGTCCGGGCGTTGCAAGGCTCATGCTGGCATGATGGCTTCTGTAAGGCGTCGACGCCCAGGGGCCGAAACAGATCGCCGCCCGTGTCTGAATGGACGCAAAACGAAAGGGCCGGCGTTTCCGCCGGCCCTTCGATCGATCAGAGGCGATGGAGCGCCTCAGCGCTGCACGATCACGCGCGTGCCGACCTTGACCCGGGTGTAGAGGTCCGAGACGTCCTCGTTGGTCATGCGGATGCAGCCCGAGGAGACGGCGGTGCCGATCGTCTCCGGCTCGTTCGAGCCGTGGATGCGGTAGATCGAGTTGCCGAGATACATGGCGCGGGCGCCGAGCGGGTTCTCGATGCCGCCCTTCATGTAGCGCGGCAGGTCGGGACGGCGCTTCAGCATCTCGGACGGCGGACGCCAATCCGGCCATTCCTTCTTCATGGTGATGTTCTGCGTGCCGCCCCAGGTGAAGCCCGGGCGACCGACGCCGATGCCGTAGCGCATGGCCTCGCCGTTCGCCATGACGAGGTACAGGCGGCGCTCGGCGGTCGAGACCACGATCGTGCCCGGGGTGTAGGGCCCGCTATAGGCCACGACCTCTTTCTGGATCGCCGAAGCCTGCGGCACGGTGGCCTGCTGCTCGAGCGGGTCGGCAGCCGGAAGCGACGCGTTCTGCGGGCGCACACGCACCGTCAGCACGTCGGTCAGCGGTTGGCGCGTCAGCGGGTCGATCTCATAGGCGGAGGCAGGCGCAGCCAGCGCGACGGACGCGCAAGCAAGGCCCGCGAGGGCGGTGACGAAACGGCGCATCAGAGCCTCTCGTAGGCAGGCAGAAGTGTGGAAACTCGGTGGATAACGCCCGCACACAAAACGCGCGGATCGCCGTCCAGACCTAACCCGCCCGGCGTTAAAGCCAAGCTCATTTCGCAGGTCGACGCCGGTTCGGCCAAACTCGTGACCGCGTGGCAACACTGTGGCAGCTTAGCCTTATGCGGGGATCAAGTCACGGCGGCCGCTACCCGTTTAAGGATCCCTTCATGAGCGGTGCGATGGTGATCCGCGCTTACGAGACATCCGATTTGGACGCGGTCATCGCGATCTTTCAGAGCGCGATCCGTGGCATTGCCTCGGCCGACTATTCACCTCCGCAGATCGCAGCTTGGGCATCCGTCGACCGCTCGGCATTCGCGGCCCAGCGGGCGAGCCGGCCGACCTGGATCGCTTCTGTCGGCAGCATGCCAGCCGGCTTCGCCGATCTCGAACCCGACGGGCATATCGACATGCTGTACGTCGATTTCGCCCACCGGCGGCGGGGTGTCGCGCGCGCTCTTCTCAAGGCGGTTGCATGCGAGGCCGATCGGCTGGGGCTCGACGCGCTCGTGACGGAGGCGAGCATCACCGCCCGTCCCTTCTTTGCAGCGCAGGGCTTTCGCGTGGTCGCGCCGGACACGGTGTCCAAGAACGGACAGACGTTCCAGCGCTACCGCATGCGCCGCGATGTCGTCAGGCCGCGTCGAGCCCGAGATCGATGATCGCCGCGCTGTGCGTGATCCAGCCCACGGAAATCAGATCGACTCCAGAGGCTGCCACCGCGCCGACGGTCTCGCGATTGATACGGCCCGAGGCTTCGGTGATGGCGCGTCCATCGACCAGGCGCACCGCTTCGGCCAGGGTCTGCGGGCTCATATTGTCGAGCAGCACCGCATCGGCTCCGACCGAGAGTGCCTGTTCGAGTTGAGCGAGAGTGTCGACCTCGACCTCGATCTTGACCAGGTGGCCGGTATGGGCGCGGGCGCGCTCGATTGCGGGAACGATGCCGCCAGCCACCGCGACGTGGTTATCCTTGATCAGCACGGCATCATCGAGACCGAAACGATGGTTCGAGCCGCCGCCGGCCCTGACCGCGTGCTTCTCCAGGGCACGCAGGCCGGGCGTGGTCTTGCGGGTGCAGACGATCTTGGCGTGGCCATGCGGACGGGCCGCCTCAACCAGAGCCGACGTCGCCGTGGCGACGCCCGAGAGGCGGCAAAGCAGGTTCAAGGCCACGCGCTCGGCGGTGAGGATGGCGCGCGCCGGACCGTCGAGGCGGATGACAGTATCGCCGGGCACGACGCGGACACCATCGCCGCGCTCGACGGTGACAGCCACCGCCGGATCGATCAGTCCGAAAGCGATCACCGCCGTATCGACCCCGGCGATCACGCCATCCTGACGGGAGGCGATGACGCCCGAGAGCCGCTCCGCAGCCGGCACGATGGCATCGGTGGTGATGTCACCGGCGCGGCCGAGATCTTCCAGCAGCGCGGCCCGAACGATCGGCTCGACCAGGAGGCGCGGCAGCGGAAGCAAGGTGGCGTCAGGCATCGGTCAGAGTTTCCACCAGGGTTTCACCGGCCGCGACGCTTTCGGCCGCAAGGAGGCATTCCGCGAGGGTCGTCAGCGTATGATAGCGAGCAGCCTGCCCCGGGAAGTCGCGGCGCCAGTGGCCTCCGCGACTCTCTTTGCGAGAAAGAGCACACACGGCGATCATCAGGCCGGTGAGCGCAGCATCGGACCCAGTTTTCGCGAGTTCACGCAGGCGGTGGATCGCGGCACGCAGACCCCCGTCGTCACGTACGACACCGACCTGGCGCTCCATCAGGGCACGCACCTCCGGCAACGCGCGGCCATCATCACTGCGACGCCGCTCGGGCATCGTCGCCTCGCCGATCAGAGATGAGGGTGGCGCTGCCTCTATCGAGGCGGCGATCGGTCCGGAAAAGGCGAGGGCTTCGAGGAGCGAGTTGCTGGCCAGACGATTGGCGCCGTGCAGGCCCGTCGAGGCGACCTCGCCGCACGCCCAAAGACCCGGGACGTCGGTTCGTCCTTCGTCGTCAACGAGGACGCCGCCCATGTGATAGTGCGCAGCCGGCCGAACTGGGATCGGCTGGCGCGCCGGATCGATGCCGAGCCCGGCGCAGAGGCCGGCCACGGTGGGGAAACGCTGCGTCATCGCCATGCCGAGATCGCCGCGCGTGTCGAGAAAGACCTCACGGCCATCAGTCTGGGCCTGGAAGATGGCACGGGCGACGACGTCGCGCGGAGCGAGATCGCCCCCGCTGATCCCGGCCATCACACGTCCGCCATCGCCATCGACGAGGGCAGCGCCCTCACCACGCAGGGCCTCGGTGGCCAGCGGCATCGGGTCGGCGCCGGCGGCGATGGCCGTCGGGTGGAACTGCACGAATTCGAGATCCCGCAGGGTCGCGCCGGCGCGTGCCGCCAGCAGCAGCCCGCTGCCGGTCGCCCCGCGCGGATTGGTGGTGGCGGCATAGAGGCCGCCGACGCCACCCGTGGCGAGCACTACGGCGCGGGCCGGCAGGCGGAAAGCCGCGCCGTCGGCCTCGCAGACCAGGCCGCAGACCGCGCCGTTCGCGTCCTGCATCAAGGCCTTGGCTTCGGCGACGAGCACGTCGATCGACGGCGTCGCGCGCGCGGCCCGCACCAGCCCTTCGAGGACGGTGGCGCCGGTGGAATCCCCGCGACCGCGCACGATCCGGCGGCGGCTATGGGCCGCTTCCAGCCCGAGGGCGAGACCGCCTTCATCATCGCGGTCGAAGGCGACGCCGATCCCGACGAGCCAGTCGATCAGGCCCGGGGCCGCGCTCGCGACGGCGAGCGCGACATCCGGCTCGGTCAGCCCGGCGCCGGCCGCCTCGGTATCAGCTGCGTGGAGGGCCGGCGCGTCGTCGGCGCCGATCGCGGCGGCGATGCCGCCCTGGGCCCAGCCGGTGGCGGTGCCGTCACCGAGGGGAGCGGCGGTGACGAGGGTCACTGGCCGGGGCGCCAGGCGCAGGGCCGTGGCGAGGCCGGCGACGCCCGCACCGACCACGATCACGCGGTCGGCGGGGCTGCGCGAGACGATGCTCATGGCGTCAGGACTTCAGAACGGGCGAGACCACTGGGGTCGGCTTGACCGCGAGCATGCGCTCGACGGCAAGCCGCGCGCGATCGGCGAGCGCCGGCTCGACGGTGACCTCGTGGGTCATCGTCTCCAGCGCGCGACGGATGTTGCGCAGCGACATCCGCTTCATGTGCGGGCACATGTTGCAGGGCTTGATGAACTCGATGTCCGGGTTCGCCACGGCAATGTTGTCGGCCATCGAGCACTCGGTCACCAGCACGACCTGCGACGGGCGCTTCTCGGTGACGAAGTTCATCATCATCGCGGTGGAGCCGGAAAAGTCGGACGCATCCACCACTTCCGGCGGGCATTCCGGATGGGCGATCACGGTCACGCCGGGGTAGCTGTCGCGCACGGCAGCGATGTCGTCGGGCGTGAAACGCTCGTGGACCTCGCAATGGCCGGCCCAGGTCAGCATCTCGACCTCGGGCACCTGCTGCTGGACGTTGCGGGCGAGGAATTCGTCTGGGATCATCAGAACCCGCGGCGCGCCGAGCGCCCGCACGACGTCCGCGGCGTTGCCTGACGTGCAGCAGACGTCCGACTCGGCCTTCACCGCGGCGGAGGTGTTGACGTAGGTCACTACCGGCACGCCCGGGTATTTCCGCTTGAGTGCGCGCACATCCTCGGCTGTGATCGAGTCGGCTAGCGAGCAACCAGCGCCCATATCCGGGATCAGGACGGTCTTTTCCGGATTCAGGATCTTGGCCGTCTCGGCCATGAAGTGGACGCCGGCGAGCACGATCACGTCTGCATCGACCGTCACGGCCTCACGGGCGAGCGCGAGGCTGTCGCCGACGATGTCGGACACCGTGTGGAAGATTTCCGGCGCCTGGTAGTTGTGGGCCAGGATCACGGCGTTGCGCTCGCGCTTCAGCCGGAGAATTGCCTCGATATCCGGGGCAAGCGCCGGCCATTCGATCGCCGGGATATGCCGGCTGACGCGAGCATAGAGATCCGGAAGCGGCAGACCGTCGAAGCGGGGGTCCCGCTGCAGGGCTGAGGTCGCTGCCATGGCAAGCTCCTTTATGCTCATAATGAGCATTGTGCCGCCTAAGTTAGGAGCGAGTCTCGGCCTTGTCCAGATATGCTGAGACTGAGCATATCGTTTTTGCGACGCAAAAATCCGATGCGGCGCAACACCGCCCGCCGAAGGCTCAAACTGTTTACGAAGCGTCCGTTTTCACCGCAGCGTAGACTGGTCCGACATACCGTCACGACGCGTTGAGAGCTGGGACCATCTCAGCGATCACTGGGGCGCCTATCGCGCAGGCAGACCGGGATCGAGGGCGGGCAACTCGTTTGCGGGAAGGCCGCCAGCACTGGCCTGTTGCGCGGGAGCAGCGTCGAGGCCGCGGGCACGGTTGGCCAGGGCCACAGTCAGCTTTTCCGCCGGCTCGGCGCCCATCACTGCAAGGACCTCAGCCATCTTGCGGGGGTTCATCGCCAGCACGATCGGCACCAGTACGTCGAGGCCGAGCCGGTCGAAGACGCGGGCGGCGTCCTTCGGCTTCATCGTCTCATACATGGTGACGATGCTCTTGAGCCCGGCACGCTCGGCTTCGGCCTTCTTCGCGCCGTTGAGATCGGCCTTGTCCTCGGCCTGCTGCAGCGTCGAGACGCCGGTTTCGAGCTTCTTCTCAGCCTCGCCGAGCATCTTTTCGCGAAGATCGAGTTCGTCGGCGCGCTGCTTGAGGGTGTCGCGGCGGTTCGCGAGCTTTTCGAGGATGGCGCGCTCGGTCGGCGAGACCAGCTCCTTCGCGGCCGGCTGATAGACCGGCGGCTCGGCCGGTGTGGCGGCCTCGGCGGCCTTTTCCTTCGGCGTGATCGAGCCCGTGGTCGTCGGGTCCAGCAGCTCGTAGCCGGCGCGGGAGAAGTCGGGTGGCGGGGCGCCCTCATTGAAGAGTGCGGTCAGTTTCAGGACGAGAAGTCCCACCGCCGCCATGGTGACGGCATCGATCAGGCGGAACGGCCGCGCGGGCAGCTGCGCCAGAACCGTAAGCCGGCGGCGCGGCTTGGCCTTCGCGGGCTTCGCCTTGGCTTGCGCCGTCTTGGTGCTCATGCGGCCTTGGCCCGTAGCCGGTCGAGGGCCCGTTCGGACATGGCATGGGCGGCCGCGAGTGCCACGTCGAGCCGTTCGCTGGTGGAGACCGACCGCACCGCCACGGTTGCAGGCGAAGCCACCGGTTCGGACTCACGGCGCACTGCATGGCGCCCGGCCTGCGAGACAATGGCGCCGATGCGCGAGATCACCCCTTCGCCGGCTTCGACATGATCCTCGAGTCGCGTTGCTGCGCGCTCGGCGGAGTCGAGGCGCTCGGAGAGGCCGCGGTCGCACTCGTCGAGTGCGGCGCGCAGGCCAGCGATGGCCCGCTCGGCCGCCGCGCTCGCCGTGACGAGGTCGCCGATGGTCTTCCGCATCGCGGGCTCGTCGGCTTTCATCGTGGCGATCCGCCGCGACAGCTTCACCGACGTGAGGATCGTCGCGACGAGCAGGACGGCGACGAGGGCGTCGGCGGCGAGGGTAATGAAGAGGGACATGGCCGTCTCAGCCGTCGGTTCGGTTGGAGGTGGCGGCCTCGAAGGCCTGCAGCGTCGTGCGAGAGCGGCGCAGCGGCCGCGCCACCTGGACGGCGATGTTGTCGTCGATCCGGCCGATGCGGCCCTGCGTCAGCGCCCAGTCACCGCAGCGAACGGTGATCAGATCGGAGGCCTTCTGCTCGAACATGATGGTGTCGCCGACCTTCAGCGCCATCACCTTGCGCAGCGGCATCGTCATCTCGTGGAGCACGGCGTCCATCCCGACATCGGCCTGCCAGATCTCGGTGGCGAGATGGCTTTCCCAGACGTGGTCGCGGCCGAGCTTCTCGCCCATGAAGCTCTGCATGAGCAGTTCACGGATCGGCTCGATGGTCGCGTAGGGAAACAGGATCTGCAGGCCGCCGCCTCGGCCGTCCATATCGAGCTTCAGGTTGATCAGGATGGCGGCGTTGGCCGGCCGCGTGATCGTGGCGAAGCGCGGGTTGGTCTCGATGCGGTCGATCGAAAAACGCACCGGCGAGAGCGGCTGGAACGAGGCTTCGAGGTCGGTCAGGATGATCTCGACGAGGCGCCGGACCAGGCTCATCTCGATGGTGGTGAAGGGCCGGCCGTCGAGGCGCGTCGCCGACCCGCCGCGCTTGCCGCCGAGCAGCAGGTCGAGGGTCGAGTAGGCGAGCGTCTGCTCGACGGTGACGAGGCCCGAATTCTCCCAGGTATCCGCCTTGAACACGCCGAGCAGCGTCGGCAGCGGGATCGCGTTCAGATAGTCGCCGAAGCGGACCGAGGTGATGCCGTCGAGGGAGACTTCGACGTTGTCCTGGAAGAAGTTGCGCAAGCTCGTCGACAGCAACCGGATCATCCGGTCGAAGACGATTTCGAGCATCGGCAGGCGTTCGTACTGGACGACGCCCGAATCCACGATGGCGCGCACGCCGCCGGCGCCCGAGGCCGACAGCTCGCGCAGCGAGAAGCCGAGAACCGCGTCGATCTCGTCCTGGACGAGGATGCGGTCGTTGCCGGCGAGCTCGGGGAGGTTTTCCGTCTCCCCGTCTTCGATCATCGTCGCCCATTCGGCGGCGACGTCACCGGTATTGTTGGTGGTGCCCTGTTCGGCGAGGGCCGCGCCCCATTCTTCGGCCAGCGAGGAATCGCCGCCGCCATTCTCGTTCTGCTCGATGAGCGCTGCCGCCCAGTCGTCTTCCTCGGGTTCGTCGGCCATCGTCGTCTCGATCGCTTCTCTGGCGCCTGGGCCGGTTACTGGACGACGACGTCCTTGAAGAGCACCGCCTCTGCCTTGGCCGGGTGGATCGCGACGTTGACGCGCCGCAGGAGCTCTTCACGGAGACGGTAGAGGCCGGCCGAGCCGGAGATGTCGCTGGCGCGCAGCTCGCGCATGTAGGTTTGGAACGTGTCCTCGACGCGCGGAAGGAGTGGCTTCACCTCCTGCTCGACCAGGCTGTTCTTCAGTTCGAGCGCCACCTTGAGCTTGAGATAGCCGCCCTTCGACTGGCCCGGCTCGGGCGTGAGGTTTACGACGAGGTCACGGACCTCGAGGAAGGCCACACCCATCTTCGGCGCGGCCGCGCCATGCCCGCCGCCGCCCTCGGCCGCGGGCGCGCCATGCGCGTCAGCCTGCTCACCGGAGGCCGCGGCCGGCTTCTTCATCATGAAATAGCCGCCACCGCCGCCGCCGAGCAGCAGGACGGCGGCCGCGACGATGATGATGAGCTTCTTCTTGGATTTCGGAGCCTCGGCGACGGCGCCTTCTTCGCCTTCAGGGGCCTTCTTGGGCTTCTTGGCCATTCCGAACGCTCCTGAGACGCACCGCGCGGCGAAACACGGATCGCGATGGCGCGACCTCGTGAGCCAAGCTTTTGCCGATCGTGGTTAACGCTCGATTAAGTACGGCAAATTCTGCCGAGTCGGACTTGCCGACGGCAGAGCGCGCAGGCCCCCATACCGATGCAGGCCTCGCGTTAACCATCTAAGCTTCAAGGGAAAAACGAGAAATCCTCACCTGGCACGGCTCGTGCGGAGATGGTTCCGTATCGCTCGTCGGTTTGGGGCTTGGACATCCATGCAGAACGCGCTCTTCGTCGGTGTCTCGTCCCAGGTGGCGCTCGCTCGTGAGCTCGACGTCATCGCCAACAACATGGCGAACGTCTCGACCACTGGCTTCAAGGCCCGTAGCGCCCGCTTCGAGGAATACCTGATGCCGACGGCCTCGGCCGACAGCTTCATGGGTTCAGACCGCCGTGTCTCCTACGTCGTCGATCAGGGAACGCCGCTCGACCTGAGCCAGGGCCCGATCGAGCCGGACGGGAACCCGATGCACGTCGCCGTGCGCGGCGACGCCTTCCTCGTCGTGAAAACTCCGGCCGGCGACCGCTTCACCCGCAACGGCGCCTTCGAGATCGATGCCAAGGGGACCATCGTGAACTCGGACGGCTACACCGTGCAGGGCGATGGCGGCCCGATCACCGTCAGCCAGCAGGAGACCGGCCTCGCCATCGCGCCGGACGGCACGGTTTCGACCAATCTCGGCATCCGCGGCCGGATCAAGCTCGTCACCTTCAAGAACCCGCACGCCCTCAAGAACGAGGGCGCGAACGTCTACTCGTCGACAGAGCAGCCCCGTCCCGCTGGCATCGACGGCCGCGTCGAACCCGGCGCGCTGGAGAAGTCGAACGTCAAGCCTGTGCTCGAGATGACCCGGCTGATGGACGTGAACCGCACCTACACGACGGTGTCGAGCATCATCTCCCGCCTCGACGATCTGCGCGGCACGGCGATCCGCCGTCTCGCCGACGTCGCCTGACCCCTAGCGCGAAGGAACACCTACGATGCGCGCTCTCTACTCCGCCGCCACGGGCATGGCGGCCCAGGAACTCAACGTTCAGGTCATCTCCAACAACATCGCGAACTTGCGCACCACTGGCTACAAGCGTCAGCAGGTGCACTTCCAGGATTTGCTCTACCAGAACCTGCGCCGCGCCGGCTCCTCGACCTCGGACCAGAACACGATCCTGCCGGCGGGCCTCGCCCTCGGCTCGGGCGTAAAGACGACCTCGACGGCCCGCGCCATGGGCCAGGGCACCCTGACCTCGACGGAGAAGGACTACGACGTCGCCATCCGCGGCGAGGGCCTGTTCCGCATCCGCATGCCGGACGGGACCTACGGCTACACCCGCGACGGCTCGTTCGACCTCGACGCGCAGGGCAACCTCGTCAGCCGCGACGGCTACCTGCTCGACCCATCGATCACCGTGCCGAACACCGCGACCTCGGTGACGATCTCGGCCATCGGCACCGTCCAGGCGACGCTGCCGGGCCAGACCGCCCCGCAGACGCTCGGCCAGTTCCAACTCGCGCGCTTCATCAACAAGGTCGGCCTAGAATCGATCGGCGACAACTTGTTCAAGGAGACCGCTGCCTCCGGCCCGGCCATCACTGGCCTGCCTGGCTCCGAGGGCTTCGGCAACCTGCAGCAGAGCTACCTCGAAGAGGCGAACGTCAACGCCGTCACCGAGATCTCGTCCCTGATCGCCGCGCAGCGTGCCTACGAGATGAATTCCAAGGTCGTCACGGCGGCCGACCAGATGCTCTCCACCACGTCCCAGATGTTCCGCGGCTAAGGCTCGTGATCCCGATGCAGCCCCTGAAACAGCTCCGCCAGCCGCCCCTCCGCCGCGCGCCCGTTCCGACGCCCGGAATGATCGTTCGCGCCGTGCTCGCGGTCTCGGCCCTCGTCGCGGCCTCGCTCGCCCTGCCGTCGCTGGCGCGCGCCGACACGCTGCGCCTGCGCGGCGACATCACCGCCAAGGGCGACGTGCTGACGCTCGGGGACCTCATCGAGAACGCGCCCGCTTCCCTCGGTGCCCGGCCGTTGTTTCGCGCTCCAGCGCTCGGCACCTCCGGCACCATCCAGACCCGTCGCATCGCCGAGGCGGTGGACAAGCTCGCTCTCGGCTCGATCGACACCGGCGGCCGCAGCCAGATCCAAGTTCAGCGGGCCGCCCGCCGCGTCGGCCCGCCGGAGATCGAAGCTGCGCTGAAGCGCGCGCTCGCCACGAGCCAGGGCCTCGACGCGACCAACATCGCCATCCGCATCGACGGCGAGGCCACGCTGCTCGCGCCGGTGAGCCTCGACGGCCAGGCCAACGCCGTCGACGTAACCTACGAGGCGCGCTCGCACCGCGTCGCCGGCCTGATCGTGCTCGGCGACCGCCAAGCCTCTTTACGCGTCACCGGGCAGATGATCGAGATCCGCGAGGTCGCCGTCTTGACCCGCGCGCTCAATCGCGGCGAAGCCCTCACCGAAGCCGACATGGTGCTGGAGCGCCGCCCGCGCGAAGGCCTCGGCGCCGACACAGTCGGCAACGGCGCCAGTCTCGTGGGCCAGATCGCCCAGCGCAGCTTGAGCGCCGGCTCGGTCCTGCGGACCGGCGACGCCGCACCACCCGAGCTCGTGCAGCGCGGCGACGCCGTCGCCATCGTCTTCGAGATGCCCGGCGTCTCTCTCTCGCTCACCGGCATCGCCAACGAGGCAGGCCGCCTCGGTGCGTCCGTCTCGGTGACGAACCCGTCCTCCAAGAAGATCCTTCAGGCCACCGTGATCGGCCCTGGCCGCGTCTCGGTCGGACCCGCCCGCAGCCAGCCGATCGTGCAGGCGAGCGCCTCCGCTCCCGCCCGCATCAACTGAACCCGTCCCTGTCTCGTCAGAGCGGCCCTTGTCCATGACTCTCCGCGCTCCCCATCTCCTCGCGCTGGCGATCAGCTGCGCCGGCCTCGGCGCCTGCAACACGGTCGACCGTCTCTCGCAGATCGGCGCTCAACCGAAGCTGTCGGCGATCGACGACCCGACCTCGCAGCCAGGCTACAAGCCGGTGCGCTTGCCGATGCCGGATGTGCAGCCGGTCTCCTACGCGCCGAATTCCCTGTGGCGGACTGGCTCGCGCGCGTTCTTCAAGGATCAGCGCGCCGCCCGAATCGGCGATATCCTGACGGTGAAGGTGAACATCACCGACCAGGCCAACCTCAACAACGAGACCAAGCGCTCCCGTAGCAACGCGGAGGGAGTGGGCCTGCCCAACGCGTTTGGGCTCGAGAAGTCGGCCGCCGTCGCCGCCGCCGGCATCAGCGCGGACAAGCTTCTCACGGCGACCTCGAACTCATCGAGCGACGGCGCGGGCTCGGTTCAGCGGGCCGAGACCGTGACCACCAACATCGCCGGCGTGGTCACGCAGGTGCTGCCGAACGGCAACCTCGTCATTGAGGGCAAGCAGGAGGTCCGCATCAACTTCGAGGTGCGCGAGCTCATCGTCGCCGGTGTAGTGCGTCCGGAGGACATCGAGTCCGACAACACCATCGATTCCACGAAGATCGCCCAGGCGCGCATCGCTTATGGCGGCCGCGGCCAGATCACCGACGTCCAGCAGCCCCGCTACGGCCAGCAGATCGTCGACGTGTTGCTGCCATTCTAAGGGCCGGCACGCTGGCTCCAAATCGATCGAACTCAACGGTGCGCATCCCCGCACCCGCGTGCGGGGAGGAGCCGAGGTCCGCCTGGGTTTCGAACGAGACCGGCTCAGCCGTCGCGCCGACCGCAGCGCACATAGGAGGACGAGCCCTTGGCGCTCGTCCAGATCAGACGGTCTCCGTCCACGAGCAGGCGCACCTGGGAGGTCCAGTTTCGGCCGCGGTCGCTGCAATCGGCAGCGACGGTCCAGGCGACGCCGTCGCGCCGGCCGTTGCGGAAGCGGCAGAGCGTGCGACCGGCCCTGGCGCCGTCCTCGGTGATCGTCGCCGGGAGGTAGCCGCGACGGCGGGAACGCGAGCCGCACGCCTGGGCATTCGGTCCCCATACCCCGACATAGCCGACGCGCTCGATCGGCAGGCCTGGGGGATGGGGAACGGTATTCGGCGCGATCGCCACGGGGATGGGCGCGGGAGAAGTCGCAGATGACGGCGATGGCGTCGCGGGAGGCAACGGCTCGACCGTCGCACTCGCAACCTTGAGGACGTCAGCCGGCGCGGCAGCGGGCTCGACCACGGATGCGGCAACCTGGGCCGGTTCCTGCGGGCGCACCGGCGCGGGCGCCTGCGCCTCGCGGATCCGACCGGCCTCGGGCCGTTCGGAGACGCTCGTACGGTCTGGCACCGGCACGGCGTTATGGCCGTCCTCGATCAGGAACATCACGCTGAAGGTCAGCAGCGCACCCCAGCCCGCAGCCAGGAGCAGCGGCACGGCGAGCCGCAATGGCCGCGGCTCGCCGAGGTCGAGCACGGGCGTAACGGGCAATTCGAGATAGGGGACGACCGGCTCGTCCCTGATCCCGTACGCCACGCTCATGCTCGGCCCCTCTGACATGATCAGCGCCCGAAAATGCCCTTCAGGAACTGCGCCATGCCGTTGCGCTTCTTCTTGCGCTCCAGCTCGCTCGCGTCCTTGATCCAAGCCACCTGCACGACCCGGCGCTCGCCCTCGAAGGGCTCGTGGCCGTGCCAGGAATTGTCGGCGCGCAGGAACGCGAACATCGTGCCCATGGTCGGCGGCACCTCGACCGCGAAGGGCTCGTAGTTCTTGCCGTCGTAGAGAACCCGAAGGCGGCCCGCAGCCGGAGCGTCCCACTCATCGTTCATGTAGACGAGCAGCGTCATGACCTTCGACGGGCCGTCCGTGTGGATGGCGCCGTACTTGAGCTGGCTCTTCTTCATGATCGTGGTGAGGCGCGGGCACGACACCAGGTCGATGCCGAACTTCTCGCCGAGGATGCGGGAGAACTCGTCGCTCTCCAGCTCGTCGATCAGCGCCTTGAAGCGGCCCTTGAGCGCGACTTCGTCGACGGTGAGATAGCCCGGCTTGGCGATGGCCGGGAAATCCTGACGGATCTCGTCGATGGCGTCACGGCGCAGAACGCCGTTGCCGAGGAAATAGGTATAGGGCGAGCGCGAGACGGGGGCTTCGCGCACTGCATCCAGGTTGAGGATCGATAAAGCCGACATGATGAGATCTCGCCCGTTGAGAGCGGCGCGATTCGTTGTTTCTACGGCCGCTTCATCGTTTGTTAAAGGCCTTTCAGGCCACAGCGATTCGTTAACTGCCCGATTGCGGCTTCTGCACGGCGGTCAGTGCGCCAGCGCCCCTTTTCCGGCCGGCATGAACCTGCCATGGTCAAGCTTGGGCCGGAATCGTCACCGCGGCCCTGTGGCATCATGACCTTCGCTCGCGTCCTCCTGACGAGCACCTTGGCCCTGGCCCAGGTGGCTCCCGTCGCCGCCCAACAGCGTCTGGCGACCAACCGCATGTCCTGCACGGACGCCAAGGCGTTGGTGAAACAGGATGGCGACATCGTGCTTGCGACCGGGCCGGCCCTCTCGGAGCGGATCGTGGCCGACCGTGGCTATTGCGAGATTTCGGAGATCGCCGAGCTCCGCTTCGTGCCGACCCGCGACAACCCGCAATGTCCCATCGGATACCGCTGCAAGGCGCCCGAATTCGAGGACTGGAACGGGAATTAGGGGCCGGGCGCCGGCCGAGATGCGCCCGAGAAGCGGCCTTCCACAGCTTGCCTATCCGAACGTGACCAAAATTTCAGGAGACGCGGCGGCCCGGCAACACTATGTCGCCACGTCACTGCGTGAGGGATTTTGCCCGTAAGGGCACGGCCCGTTGCCGGGTTGCCCGGTCCGCGTGTGTATGAAGCGTCCGAAGGGAGACCAGCGTGGCCGCACTCAAGAGCGGGCTCGGCATACAAGCCGTCCTGACCGCCATCGTCGCGCTGCTGCTGATCGCGGCACCAGGCCTGCCATCTCCGCCGCTCTATGTGTCGCTCGCGGGCTTCGCCATGGCCGGCATCCTGCTCGCCGCCGGAAACGTCTCCGCCTACCTGAAGATCTTCATCTCCGTCTATGGGATCGGCTACCTGTTCCTGGCGCTTGCGAAGCAGGCCGCCATGATCGGATTGCTGCCGCCGGTCCTGGCGGCGCTGCTGCCTCCGGAATTCGCCTCGACCGGCGCTGTCGTCTTCGCCGCGATCGTGCTGGCGATCTCCTACCTGCAGCCGATCCGAGACATCACGCTGATCGCCGACCCCTATTTTGCCACCCGCGACGAGCCGACCCGCGAGATTGGTCCGTTCCGCTTCCTCGGCCGCACCGAGGGCGCCCTCGGCCAGCGCCTCGTTGCGCTCTCGATCTTCATCACCTTCGCCCAGGTCGCCCTGCAGCTGCGCCTGAACTTCTGGTACCGCGACCTCTTCAACGCCCTCCAGGAGTACAAGGCCGACGTCTTCTGGTACCAGCTGATCTGGATCTTCGGTCCGCTCGCGACGGTCTGGGTGATCATCGGCATGCTCGACGTCTTCGTCGATGCCAGCCTGCACATTCGCTGGCGGACCTGGCTCACGAGGAGCCTCTACGAGCGCTGGCTCGACGGCGGCACGCATTACCGCATCCCGTTCACCGACGAGCATGCCGACAACCCCGACCAGCGTATCCAGAGCGACGTCAACCTGTTCATTCAACAGACGACGACGCTCTCGATCCGCCTGCTTTCGCAGGCCGCGACGCTGGTCTCCTTCATGGTCATCCTGTGGAGCCTGTCGCGGGACTTCGTGCTTCCTTTCACCGACACGGTGATCCCTGGATTCCTGGTCTGGCTGGTGATCGGCTACGCCGTGGTCGGCACTTGGCTCACGCATCTCGTCGGCCGACCGCTGATCGGCCTCGACTTCCGGCAGGAGCAGGTCGAAGCGGATTTCCGCTTCTCGCTCGCCCGGTCGCGCATTTACAGCGAGCAGATCGCGCTGCTGCGCGGCGAACGCGCCGAGACAGTGCGGCTTCGCGGACTCTTCAACTCGATCATCTCGAATTACCTCGGCATCATCTATCGCCGGATCAAGCTCGGCAGCCTGACGCTGTCCTATAGCCAGCTCAGCGTGGTCTTCCCCTACATCCTGGCGGCGCCGTCCTACTTCGCGAAGAAGATCACGCTGGGCCAGTTCCAGCAGACGGCGGATGCCTTCTCGAGCGTGCAGGGAGCGCTGTCGTTCTTCATCAGCTCCTACACGACGCTCGCGTCGTACAAGGCCAATACCAACCGTCTCTCCTCCTTCAAGCGCGCCATGACCAAGGCCGAGGCCTTGAGCGGAGCGGGCTACGGCCTCGTCCAGGGCAACGACAGCAAGGGCGACGTCACGGCAAAGGATCTCGTCCTCGGGCTGCCCGACGGGCGAGAGATCGTGCAAACTGCCGGCTTTGCCTTGCCGAAGGGCGTAGCGACGCTGGTCACCGGCCCATCGGGCTCGGGCAAGTCGACGCTGTTCCGGGCGATCGCCGGGATCTGGCCGTTCGGCAAGGGCCGGGTCGACGTGCCAGCAGGCCAGTCGGCGCTGGTGTTGCCGCAGCGGCCCTACATTCCGCTCGGCACCCTGCGCGGCGCCGTCAGCTACCCGAACACCACAGATCAGTTCGCGGACGAGGCGATCCGCGAGGCGCTCGCCGCCGCTCAGCTCTCGCAACTCGCCGACAAGCTCGACGAGATCGATGCCTGGGATCAGCGCCTCTCGGGCGGCGAGCAACAGCGGCTAGCTATCGCCCGCGCGATCCTGGCCAAGCCCGATTGGCTCTTTCTCGACGAATCCACTGCAGCCCTCGACGAGCCGAGCGAGGCCAGGATCTATCGGACACTGCGTGAGAAGCTGCCGGGCACCACGATCGTCTCGATCGGCCACCGTTCGACCCTCCACGAACTGCATGACGGCCGTATCGACATGCAACCCGCGAACGATGGCCGCTTCGAGCCAAAACGGCTCCCGGCGCCTGCCGCAGCGGAGTAGGAGCGGCGTGGCCGGAGCAGAACCGCAAGATCGGGATCGAAAACCCCTCATTGCAGCTGCCGGGTCCTGGCAACTCATGAAATCTTTTGGAGCACGGCCTGAGCGATGGGCCGCTCCTCATCGGCGCCAATGACGAACACTGGGACCGGTGCCCCGTCATTACTGATACACGTTGCGTTTGTAGCGTTCCGGGTCTCGTCGAGCGCAATTCCGGCCCAGCCGAGGGCTCGGCAGATCGCGGAGCGGACATGCGCCGAATGCTCCCCGATGCCTGCGGTGAAGACCAGAGCATCGAGCCCGCCCAGCGCTGCGATCAGTGACCCGACTTCCCGCACCACGCGATAAGCGAAGAGGTCCAATGCCTCCTTCGCCCGCGGATCGTCGCTCGCGAGCAGTACCCGCGCATCGTTGCTGATGCCTGAGACGCCGAGCAGGCCCGAGCGCCGGTTCAAGATCTCGGAGACCTCCGCCGGCGCCATACCGCGCTGCTCGATCAAATGAAGCACCAGCCCGGCATCGATAGCGCCACAGCGCATTCCCATGACGAGGCCGTCGAGCGCCGTGAAACCCATGGTGGTGGCGATGCTCCGACCTTCCTGCATGGCGCAGAGACTCGCACCATGGCCGAGATGGCAGACGATGACGCGGCCTTGGGCCGCTTCGCCGGCGATACCGGGCAGCACGTCGGCGATGTGCTGGTAGGATAGGCCATGAAAGCCATAGCGGATGAGGCCTTGGTCGGTCAGTTCGTGCGGAATCGCGAAGATCTGGGCGAGCCGCGGCATCGTCCGGTGGAAGGCTGTGTCGAAACAGGCAATCTGAGGCAGGCCAGGCCATGCCTTCGCCACGGCCTTGATGGCGGCGAGGTTGTGCGGCTGGTGAGCCGGAGCCAGCGGGATCAGTTCTTCAAGGGCGGTCATCACCGCATCGTCGATGATGACGGGCGCGCAAAAATCCGGACCGCCATGGACGACGCGGTGACCGGCTGCCTGAAGGGCGAAGCGATCGGAGTTGCGGATGCCATCGAGCAGCCAGCGCGTCGCCACGTCGTGATCGGCTGTCTCAGGCAGTTCTGATCCGGCGAACAGGCCGGCTTCGGGGCCCTTGGCGCCACCGAAGGCCGCCCGGCTGCCAATTCCCTCGATGCCACCTCGACAAAGCGGTTCGAGTGTCTCTGCTCGGAAGAGCGCGAATTTCACGCTCGACGAGCCCGCATTGATCACCAGAACGGCATCGTCCATGGGCGTCTCTCCTCTCTGAGTGCGCCCGTGGCGGACGCTTATCGTAGGGTGACTGCAAGCGCTTCAGCGGCTTCACGCAGAGCCGAGATGCGCTCCGCCGCATTGGCCCGCGAGACGCGCACCACCGGCGCCTGCAGCGCGAGGGCGGCGAGGCAGTCGCGGCCGTTCTGGTCGAAGATCGGCACGGCCACGCAGAAGAGGCCGGACAGGAACTCCTCGTCGTCGAAGGCGTAGCCGTCGCGCTTGATCCGGCCGAGCTCGGCCTTCAGCGCCTCGGTATCGGCGAGGGTGTTGGCGGTGTAGCGCTCCAGCGTCAGCGTGCCGATCAGCCGGTCGCGCTTGGCCGGTGGCATCATCGCCAGAAACAGCTTGCCGCTCGCCGAGGCGTGGGCCGGCACGCGCGAGCCCTTCTGGAAGGCGACGCGCAAGGGGGCCGCGGCCTCGACGCGGTCGAGATACATCACCTCGCTGCCCTCCAGCACCGTAAGGTTGCAGGATTCGCCGAGGCTGCGGACGACGCGCTCAAGGATCTGGTGGCGCTGCGTCGAGCCGGGATTGTTCGAAAGAATCGCGAAGGCGAGCGCGGTCGCGCGCGATGCCAGCTCGTAGCGCCGCCCATCCGGCATCCGCCGCAGAAGTTCAGCGCCCTCCAGCATGCTCAGCCAGCGGTGCAGCGTGGGCTTGGGCAGGCCTGCCGCCTCCGTCAGCTCAGCGAGCGTCGGCGCGTGATCCATCGCAGCGATGGTCTCGAGCAGGCTGAACGCTTTGAGCGCAGGAGAGGATTCGGTGGCTTCGTCCATGGTCTCTGGTTTCATATTCCGATTTCCTGAATGAAAAAAGCAAAAAAACGAGATTTCTGTTGCAGAATGCCGCGGTGGGGCGTTAAGTTCGGCCTGGGTGATGGTGCCGCACGCCCTGCGCGCCTCGCCTCGGAGCGGCCCGAACGCCATGACGGAGAGCCGCCGTCCGAGCTTCAAGAATGATCGACAACGACTTGGCCGAGCCAGGTTTGGGAGAGCGCGCCATGAAGATGACGACGGAAGAAGCCTTCATCAAAGTCCTGCAGATGCACGGGATCGAGCATGCCTTCGGCATCATCGGCTCGGCCATGATGCCGGTCTCGGATCTGTTTCCGAAGGCTGGGATCACCTTCTGGGACTGCGCGCACGAGAGCAACGCCGCGCTGATCGCCGACGGCTATTCCCGCGTCACCGGCAAGATGGCGATGGCGGTGGCCCAGAACGGCCCCGGCGTCACCGGCTTCGTCACCGCGATCAAGACCGCCTACTGGAACCACACCCCGATGCTGCTGGTGACGCCTCAGGCGGCCAACAAGACCATCGGTCAGGGCGGCTTCCAGGAAGTCGAGCAGATGGCCCTGTTCGAGGACATGGTCTGCTACCAGGAAGAGGTCCGCGATCCGACCCGCGTCGCCGAGGTGCTGAACCGGGTGATCGAGAAGGCCTGGCGCGGCTGCGCACCGGCGCAGATCAACATCCCGCGCGATTACTGGACGCATCAGATCGATATCGAGCTGCCGCAGATCGTCCGGCTGGAGCGCCCGACCGGCGGCAAGCACGCCATCGCCGACGCGGCCGAACTGCTCTCGAACGCCAAGTTCCCGGTGATCCTGAACGGTGCGGGCGTCGTCATCGGCAACGCGATCCAGGAATCCGTCGCCCTGGCCGAGCGGCTCGATGCCCCGGTCTGCTGCGGCTACCAGCACAACGATTCGTTCCCCGGCTCGCACCCGCTCGCCGTCGGCCCGCTCGGCTATAACGGCTCGAAGGCGGCGATGGAGCTGATCGCCAAGGCCGACGTCGTGCTGGCGCTCGGCACCCGCCTCAACCCGTTCTCGACCCTGCCGGGCTACGGCATCGATTACTGGCCGAAGAACGCCAAGATCATCCAGGTCGACATCAACCCGGACCGCATCGGCCTCACCAAGAAGATCTCGGTCGGCATCTGCGGCGACGCCAAGCACGTCGCGAAGGAACTGCTCGAACAGCTCTCGGCGAGCGCCGGCAATGCCGGCCGCGAGGATCGCCAATCCCTCGTTCACCGCACCAAGTCGGCCTGGGCGCAGGCCCTATCCTCGATCGACCACGAGGAGGACGACGAGGGCACGAGCTGGAACGCCGAGGCCCGCGAGCGCGAGAGCGAAAAGATGTCGCCGCGCATGGCTTGGCGCGCGATCCAGGCCGGCATGCCGCGCGATGCGATCGTCTCGACCGACATCGGCAACAACTGCGCCATCGGCAACGCCTACCCAACCTTCGAGCAGGGCCGGAAGTACCTCGCGCCGGGCATGTTCGGCCCCTGCGGTTACGGCTTCCCCTCGATCATCGGCGCCAAGATCGGCTGCCCGGACGTACCGGTTTTCGGCTTCTCGGGCGACGGTGCTTTCGGCATCTCGATGAACGAGATGACCTCGATTGGTCGCGACGAATGGCCGGCGGTCACCATGGTGATCTTCCGGAACTTCCAGTGGGGTGCCGAGAAGCGCAACACCACGCTCTGGTACGACAACAACTTCGTCGGCACCGAGCTCGACCCGAAGCTCAGCTACGCCAAGATCGCCGATGGCTGCGGCTTCAAGGGCGTCCGCGTCGACACGCAGCGCGCGCTGACCGAGGCGATCCAGCAGGCCGGCGAGGCCCAGGCGCAGGGCGTCACCACCTTCATCGAGGTGATGCTGAACCAGGAGCTCGGCGAGCCCTTCCGCCGCGACGCGATGAAGAAGCCGGTGGTCGTCGCCGGGATCGACAAGGCCGACATGCAGCCGCAGCGGCCGGCCTGATCGAAGTGTCGGAAAACAGAAAGGAGCGGCGGAGAGATCCGCCGCTCCTTTTTCGTGGCTGAGGAAACGGGCACCCCTCTCCCCACAAACAGGGAGAGGGGTGCCCATCGTCAGTACGTCGCCGCCAGATAATCGGCGATCTTCTTGGCATCCTCGTCTTCGATCGGCGCGCCATAGGCCTTGATCATCTTGGTGACCTCGGCGGTCCAGAAGGCGTGACCCTTCTTGGCGGGCTGCATGGCGATGTAGTCTGGCGAGTGGCAGGTCAGGCAATGCGCCTCGGCCACCTCCTTGCCCGGCCCGGGATGGAGCTGCGCCGTGTCTTCGGGCAGGTCGTAGGTCAGCGGCTTGGCGCCGGCCGCGCCGATCCAGAGGCAGGCGCCGCACAGGGCGATGCCGGAGAGACCGAGGCGGGTCATCCGTTTTGCTGATCGTGTCATGGTCACCCTCCCCTCAGCTCGCCGTGACGCGGGTCGTCTCGACCACGTTGCGCATGTAGCCGGCCGGGTTCCACAAGGATTCGAGCGGCTGTGACTGGCCGATCCGGTTCATGGCCCGGACGCGCAGCTTGTGCTCGCCGGCCGGCAGCTTGAGGCTGGCCTCCCAGCCACGGAAGGCATAGCGGCCCTGGTCCTTGCCGAGCTTAGCCACCGTCCAGGTTCGACCGTCGTCACCCGAGACCAGCACGTCGGTGATGCCGTAGCCGCCGTCGAAGGCGATGCCGCGCAGCGCCGTCTCCCCAGCTTTCACCTTGCCGCCATCCTGCACGTTCGTGATGAAGGAGCGCACAGTGAAGCGGTTGATCGGAATGGTCGCCGTCGGCATCTTGCCGGGCTCGGTGCAGGCGCAGGCATTGGCCGGGATGCGATAGGCCGTCTTCATCCAGAAGTTCTCGAGCGTGGTGTCGAGGACGGTGATCGCGTTGAGATGCTTCATCCAGTAGGTGCCGTAATAGCCGGGCACGACGAGACGGAGCGGGAAGCCGTTGAGGAAGGGCAAGTCCTCGCCGTTCATGGCGTAGGCCAGCATCACCTCGCCGTCGCGGGCGTGATCGATGTCGAGCGCCTTGGCGAAGTCCGGGGTCTTTTCGAGAATCGGCCCGTCGAGCCCCTCGAACATCACTTGCTTGGCGCCGGCCTGGACGCCCGCCTGCTCGAGGACGGCCTTGAGGGGCACACCCTTCCAGCGGGCACAGCCCATGGCGCCGTTGGCGAGTTCGCCGCCCGCCACGCGCGGCTCGAAGAAGCCGCGGGAATTGCCCGAGCACTGGTTGACCGCCGTGATCTCCACCGCGTCGAGCTTCTTGAGATCGGCGAGCGACAGGCTGAGCGGCTTGTTGACCTTGCCCTTGATCTCCAGGCGGAAGCTCTCCGGGTCGATCTCGGTGGGGACGCCGGCGAGGTGGTAGCGCACGAAGAAGGCGTCGTTCGGCGTGATCGTGCCCTCGTCGAAGACTGAGAACGGCGTTTCCAGCTGCGGCGGCCGGCTCGTCATCTGGATGAGCGGACGCTTCCCGGGATAGGCGACGAGCGGCCGCTCGCCATTCCCGAAAGGTAGCGTCACCCGATCGCTCGGCGTGGCCCTCGCGCGACTGCCGAAGGCGGCGGTCGCGAGCAAAGCGGAGCCAGCGCCGCGAAGTACATCGCGTCGTTGCAACATCGTTTCCTCCTTCTCGGACGGCCCCTTCGTGGGGCCGCCGTCTCGTGGGCGGGGCTGAGTTCAGCCGAGCCGAAGCAGGTGGATCAGCCCGAGGCTGATCAAGAGGAGCAGGACGAGCGAGAGCGTCACCGCCGCGGTGACGCGGCCGCCGACGCGGCCGATCACTCGCACGTCGACGCCCAGGCCGAGAGCCGCCATCGAGATCACGGTAAGGTAGCCGGCGACCTTGGTGATTGGCCCAACGGCCATGTCCGGAACCAGGCCGAAGGAGCGGCAGGCCGCGAGGATCAGGAAGCCGAGGATGAACCACGGCACCAGCTTGAACGGATCGAATTTGCGGGGCTTGGCCGGATCGGCCTGGGTCTCGCTGAACCGGGGAGCGAGCAGCGAGAGGCCGACGACGACGGGCCCGAGCATCAGCACGCGCACGAGCTTCACCAGCGTGCCGATCTGGGTCGCGACGAGGCCGGCCGGGACGGTGGCGGCCAGCACTTGCGGCACCGCATAGACGGTCAGGCCGGCCAGGATGCCGTACTGGCTCGCGCCGAGGCCGAGCAGCGGGATCAGCAGTGGCAGGCCGAGCACCATCAGCACGCCGAGGATCGCGGTGAAGGAGATCGAGGAGGCGATGTCGTCGCTCGACGCTCCAATAACGGGGGCCACGGCAGCGATGGCCGAGTTTCCGCAGATCGAATTGCCGCAGGCGATCAGCAGCGACATCCGAACCGCGAGGCCGAGCATGCGGCTGATCGTGAAGCTCGCCACGATGGTGACGACGACGGTGCCGACGATGGCCGCGAGCAGCAGCGGGCCAGAGGCGACGATCGCCGCGAAGCTGATCGAAGCTCCGAGCAGCATGACCGCGACTTCGAGCAGTTGCTTGGCACTGAAGGCGATGCCTGAGCGCCAGATCTGGCTCGGCTGCCAGAAGGTGCGGATCGCCATGCCGAGCAGGATCGCGATGACGAGCGCCTCGATATAGGGATGCTCGAACACGCCCTCCTCGACATGCTGCAGGCCGATCGAGACGAGCGTCACCGCGATGCAGAGCAGGATCCCCGGCGCCAGCGACGTAATGCGTGCGATGACGGGGTTGGTTTTGGGCGGCGTCACGAAACGGTTTTCCTGCAGCATCGTCACTCTCCGATGCCGATCTTTGGCATCGCTAGTCTAGGCCCTCATAGCAATTCTTTGCTCATGCGCAGCAAAATTCGAGAACAATCTTCCAAGATCGTTCTATAACGTAGAACATCCTTCAGGTTGCCTGTGTACGAGTCCATTGCTCGGTCCGTTCTGGCTCCGCCAGCGAGCCACGTTGCGCCTCACGGCCGATCCACCAAGCGGAAATGGCGCTGACGAGACCGGCGAAGGCGCAATAGGTGCAGACCAGCCAGGGCTTGTCGGCGCCGGAATATTGCAGGAGCGCGGTAGCGATGATCGGAGTGAGGCCGCTCGCGAAGATTCCGGAGAATTGGTAGACGAACGAGATGCCAGTGTAGCGCACCCGGGCCGGGAACAGCTCCGAGAAGAGCGCCGCCTCCGGCCCGTAGACTGTGGCGTAAAGCACTCCGAAGGGCACGATCAGCGCCAGCCAGATCATGCCGGTGCTGCCGCCGCTATTCAGGAACAGCCAGAAGGCGGGGAAGGCCGAGAGGCCTGTGAGCAGCGAGCCCCAAGCATAGACCCGCGTGCGGCCAAGTCTGTCAGAGAGCCAGCCGGCGAGCGGAATCGTGGCGCAGAGGAGCAGAGCGGCAGCGGTGACGCCGAGCAGCGCCTCTGTGCGCGGTAGCTTCACCGTGCCGGTGAGATAGCCGATCGAGAACACCGCAAAGATATTGAAGAACACGCCGTCGATGGTGCGCGCGCCCATGCCGGCGAGCACGTTGCCGGGATAGTCCCGCATCATCGAGACGAAAGGGATCGCGGCTTCGGTGTTCGCCTTCTTCACCTGGGCGAATTCCGGCGTCTCCATCACGTTGAGCCGGATGTAGGCGCCGACGGCGACGAGCACGGCGCTGAGCAGGAAGGCGAGCCGCCAGCCCCAGGCCAGGAACTGCTCTTCCGTGAGCCCATAGGACAGGCCGGCCACCACGCCCGAGGCGATGCAAAGCCCGAGCGCCAAGCCGATCTGTGGGATGCTGGCATAGAGCCCGCGCTTCTCTGGCGGGGCGTATTCGAAGGCCATCAGCACGGCCCCGCCCCATTCGCCGCCGAGACCGATCCCCTGGATGATGCGCAGGAAGAGCAGCAGGAGCGGCGCGGCGATTCCGATCTGGGCGTAGGTCGGCACCAGGCCGATCAGGAAGGTGGCCACGCCCATCAGCATGAGCGTGATCACGAGCATGCTCTTGCGGCCGATCTTGTCGCCGAAATGCCCGAAGATCACGCCGCCCAGCGGGCGCGTCACGAAGCCGACGGCGAAGGTCGAGTAGGCGAGCAGCGTCGAGACGAGCGGGTCGTGGGCCGGGAAGTAGAGCTTGTTCAGGACGATCCCGGCGACGACGCCGTAGAGGAAGAAATCGTACCACTCGATCGTCGCGCCGATCAGCGAGGCGCTGACGACGCGGCCGAGACCGCGGCTGTTCTCGTTCATGTCAGGCTCCCTTCTCTCACCGGCTCGGCGAGCGGGCGCGGTGTCGTCGAACCGACCCTGACCGGCGCCGATCCGGCGCGGGTGTCGGCCAGGATCATCTCGGAGGCTTTTTCGGCGATCATCACCACGGGCGCGCTGGTGTTGCCGGAGACCAGGGTCGGCATGATCGAGCAGTCGACGACGCGCAGGCCGCCGACGCCATGGACGCGCAGACGTGTATCGGTCACCGCCATCGGGTCGTCGCCCATCTTGCAGGTGCCCGAGGGGTGGAAGATCGTGGCGCCCGAGGCGCGGGCGAAGTCGAGCAGCCCCTCGTCGCCCTCGATGGCCGGCCCTGGCTTGGTCTCCTCGGTGAGAAGCTCACGCAGCGGCCCTGTCGAAGCGAGGCGGCGGGCGAACTTCATGCCCTCGATTGTGCAGCGGCGGTCGGTCTCGGTGGCGAGATAGTTGGCTCGCATCACCGGAGCCTCGAACGGATCGACATTGCGCAGGGTCACCGTGCCCCGCGATTCCGGCCTGAGCTGACACACCGAAAACGTGCAGCCCGACCAGGGATGCGGTGCGCCGCCGGCCATATCGGCGGAGAGCGTTCCGAAGTGGAACTGTACGTCCGGGGTGCCGGGCCCCGGCATCACGCGAGTGAACAGACCACCCTGGTTGATGCCCACCGCCAGCGGACCGCCGCGGGTCAGCAGCCATTGCAGTCCGATCCGCGCCTTGCCAAAGACAGAGCGCAGATCGTCATTCGTCGTGATGGGCTTCGCCACCTTGTACATCAGCCGGATCTGCAGGTGGTCCTGCAGGTTCTCGCCGACCCCGGGCAGCTCCTTTTCGATCGCGATGCCGTGGCGCTGTAGCTCGGCTGCCGGGCCGATACCGGACAGCAGCAGAAGCTGCGGGCTCTGCAGGGCACCGGCGGCAAGAATGACTTCTCTCGAGGCGCGCGCCTCGATGATCCGGCCATTCTGGCGGTAGCGCACACCGACGGCGCGGCTGCCCTCGAGGATCAGGCTGGTGGCATGGGCATCGGTCTCGACGCGGAGGTTGGAGCGGCCTTCTGCCGGGCGCAGATAGGCGACAGCGGAGCTGCAGCGCCAACCCTTCCGCGTGAAGAGCTGGTAGTAGCCGACGCCCTCTTGGTCGCCGGCATTGAAATCCGTGGTGCGCTTGACGCCGAGCTCGCCGGCGCCGGCGATGATCGCCTCGATCAGCTCGTGCTTGTGCTCGATGTCGGAGCACCAGAGTGGGCCGTCGCCGCCATGGGCCGGTCCGGCGCCCTTGGTGTTGTGCTCGGAGCGGATGAAGTACGGGAGAAGATCCTTCCACGACCAGCCGGCATTCCCGAGCGCGGCCCAGTGGTCGTAATCCTCAGGCTGCCCGCGGACGTAGATCAGGCCGTTGATCGAGGAGGAGCCGCCGAGTGTGCGGCCGCGCGGCCAGTAGATCCGCCGATCCTTCATGGTCGGCTCGGGATCCGTGTAGAACCCCCAGTTGAGGGTCTTGTGGAACATCGTCTTCCCATAGCCGATGGGAAGATGGATCCAGGGCGAGCGATCGCGCGGGCCCGCCTCCAGCATCAGCACGCGATGCCGGCCGTCCTCCGAGAGGCGGTTCGCAAGAACGCATCCTGCGGTGCCGCCACCGACGATGATGAAGTCGAAGGGGGCGATATCCACCGCCTGCACCTCCTCGATTGCGTTTCCTCGTTATCGCGCCGCCTCGAGCTCTAATGTCTCGAATTTCGAAACGATATGTTCGATTAAATGAGGAATTTGCTGGCGTGTCAACGCGAACAGCTGTAATCGGGGTCGTGCCAGCCAGACGTCGCGCAGCCTCCGGCACCGCCTGGAGTGAAGCGGTGCGCGAGGGGGACTCAGGGAACACGCGGCCTAGCTCGGTGGCTGAATGCGAATGCCGCTCGGGTCCCTCTGCTGCTCCGCTGGGCCACGGAACGAGTTGGTCGGGAAGCGATCAGTTCCCCGGGAAGCCGATCAGTGTTTCGGCCTGTTCGTTCTTGGCGATCTCGCTGAGGTGCCACTTGATGGTGGCAACGACATTCTTAAGCGCGATGCCGTCACGCGGGAGCTGGATGGTCGACTGCTTTGCCTGAAGATTGGCAACGCTCGCAGCAAGGTAGAGCGCAACGGCGAAGGGAAGGATCTGGCGGAGGCGCTCGTGGGGAGGCATGGCTGAAGAGCCCGTTTGCTGCAATGCAAACAAACTATCCGAGCTACTTTTGCGTCGCAATAATTTCGCCACTGTCGAGCCGTCATGGGAGCGTTGCCCTCGGCGCCTGACCGGAGCCCGGGGCTTGCCGACTAGCGCGGGAGATTTCCGATCTCGGCCATCATGTATTCGGCGAGATGCTCGGCAGCGGCTGCGATCCCGCTGGGCTTGCGCTGCAGCACGATTTCGAGGTCCGGCATGTCCGGCAATCCGTCGTTCCGGCCGAGGCGGCGAACCAGCGGGCTTAACGCACAGAGCGGGAAGGCCGAGACAGCGAGCCCGGCATAGACCGCAGCCTGGAGCCCAGCGATGCTGTCGCTGACGGCCGCGATGGTCCAGGGCCGCCCCACATGGCCCAGCGCCTCGAGGGCATGCTGCCGGTAGACACTGCCGGCGGGCAGCAACGCCAGCGGAAGAGCGCCTTGCGCAGAGACCGGATACTCGCGGGCGGAAACCCAGACCAGCGGCTCCAGCCGAACGATGGTGCCACTGCCGAATTCCGGCTGCCGGGTCATCAGCGCTATGTCGATCTCTTCCCGCTGTAGCGCCGCATGCAGATTGACGCTGCGCGAGCAGCGCAACTCGATCTCGATCTGCGGGTAGGCACGCGAAAAGCCGCTGAGCACGGCCGGCAGCAGGAAGGCCGCATAGAGATCGGGCACGCCAAGCCGCACGTGGCCGGCGACGTCGGGTGCGTCGAAACGCTCGCGGATCTCGTCGTTGAGGCCAAGAAGAGTACGCGCGTAGCCAAGCAGCATCTCCCCGTCCCGCGTCAGGGTGAGGTGGCGACGATCGCCCTCGAACAGCGACTTGCCGAGCGCCTTCTCGAGCCGGTGCATCTGGTGAGTAATGGCAGGCTGGGTGCGGCCGACCTGCTTGCCGGCCAGCGTTATACTGCCGGTCTCGACCACGGCGACGAAAGTCCTGAGCAGGGGGATCTCGAGATCCGGAATCATATCGATAAATTTCCTGAATGATCTCGATGCATAGAATAAATTTCTCCAATGCAAATGCAATCGCTAGCTTGAGATCGAGGTGCCGGACCACCCACGATTCAGGGCGATCAACGACCCCGAACAGGCCGTCGCTTCAAAGGTGAGGAACACTCAACGGATGTCGGGGACTTGCCCCGCCTTCGCGTGGTCTTACGCGCCGGCTGGTCAAGTCTGTCCGACATCAGTCAGGAGGGCAGAATGCTGCGGCTTGTTCGGTTCAAAGCCACCGATCGCGTACTGCTGGTCATCTGCCTGATGTACCTGGTCACCTATATTGACCGGGTGAACATCGGCACCGCCGCCCCCGCCATGCAGAAGGAGCTGGGGCTCACGAATTTCGAACTTGGCCTCGCCTTCTCGGCCTTCGCCTATCCTTACGCCTTCTTTCAGATCGCCGGCGGCTGGCTCGGTGATCGCCTCGGCCCCCGCAAGACGCTGCTGATCTGCGGCGCGATCTGGTCGGCCGCGACGATTGCGATCGGCTTCGTCGAAGGCGCGATGTCCCTGATCATCGCCCGCTTCATCCTCGGCATCGGTGAAGGCTCCGCCTTTCCCACCGCGACCCGTGCGTTGGCCAACTGGATGCCGGCCGACAAGCGCGGTTTCGCCCAGGGCATCACCCATGCGGCAGCTCGCCTTGGCAATGCCTTGACGCCGCCGATCATCGCCTTCCTGATCGTCGCCCTCTCCTGGCGCGACAGCTTCTGGATCATCGGCGTGATCAGCTTCGCCTGGGTTGGCCTGTGGTTCTGGTACTTCCGGGACGATCCGCGCGACCACAAGCACATCACCAAGGAGGAGCTCGCCGTCCTTCCAGAGATGAAGATCGCCACGGAGCGCAAGGCCGTGCCGTGGGGGCGCCTGCTCAAGCGCATGATGCCGGTGACCGCGACCGACTTCTGCTACGGCTGGACGCTCTGGCTGTTCCTGAACTGGATCCCCTCATACTTCCTCCACGAGTACCATCTCGACATCAAGAAGTCGGCGATCTTCGCCTCGGGCGTGTTCTTTGCCGGTGTGGTCGGCGACACGGTCGGCGGCATCGTCAGCGACCGAATCCTGAAGAGCACCGGCAGCGTCTCGAAGGCCCGCGTCAGCGTGATCGTGGTCGGCTTCCTCGGCGCCTTCGCCTTCATGATGCCGGTGCTGTTCGTGCATGACGTCGTCACGATCGCCCTCTGCCTGTCCGGCGCGTTCTTCTTCGCCGAACTGATCGTCGCCCCGATCTGGGCGGTGCCGATGGACATCGCGCCCCAGCATTCGGGCACGGCCTCGGGCTTCATGAACTTCGGCTTCGGCCTCGCCGGCATGATCTCGCCGGTGGTGTTCGGTGCCGTGATCGATGCGACCGGGCGCTGGGACCTGCCCTTCATCGCCTCCCTCGGCCTGCTTCTGCTCGGCGCCGTGCTTGCCCTGTTCATGCGGCCCGACGAGCTCTTCGTCGACGATATCGAGCCGGCGCAGCCCGCTTCGAACGCTTCGGTGGCGGTCAGGCCCAGCGCCTGACCGCAGGTCACCCTCCCCTCGCCCATCCTTTTTCGACAGCAGCGTAAGGAAAACCGCGGCATGTCCGTCGTCAGTCTCAAAGAGCGTTCCGTCGACCGGCAGGAGCCGGTCCCCGTCACCCCGAGCCCGATCGAGCCGGGCCCAGTCGAGGGCGTGATGCTCAGGGCGCGTGCGGCCCAGAAGGAATTCGCCAACGTAGACCAAGAGACTGCCGACGCCGCGGTCCGGGCGCTGGCCTGGGCGCTCTACAAGCCCGAGCATGCACGCGAGCTCGCCGAGCTCGCCGTCGCGGATACCGGCCTCGGCAACGTCGCCGACAAGATCCGCAAGAAGCAGCGCAAGACGTTCGGGACGCTCCGTGATCTCCTGCGCTCGCGCTCAGTCGGCGTGATTGAGCGCGACGATGCCAAGGGTCTGGTCAAATACGCCAAGCCCATGGGCGTGATCGGCGCGGTGACACCTTCGACAAATCCCGGCGCGACACCAGTCAACAAGGCGATGATGGCGATAAAGGGCCGGAACGCCATCGTCATCGCGCCCTCCCCGCTCGGCTACCGCACCACCTCACGGATCGTCGAGCTGATGCGAGAGGAGCTCGCCAAGATCGGGCTGCCGCAGGATCTCGTGCAGATCCTGCCCTCCCCGGTCACCAAGGACTCGACCGAAGCGCTGATGAAGGCCTGCGACCTCGTCGTAGTGACGGGTTCGCAGGACAATGTGCGCCGCGCCTATTCGAGCGGTACGCCGGCTATCGGCGTCGGCGCCGGCAACGTGCCGGTGATCATCGACGAGACCGCCGACCTCGATGCCGCCGCCGAGCGCATCCGTGAGTCGAAGATCTTCGACAACGCCACCTCCTGCTCCTCGGAGAACGCCGTCGTCATCGTCGATGCTGTCTACGACAAGGCCATCGCAGCCCTCGAGCGGGCCGGCGCCTATCTCTGCACGCCGGAAGAGAAGCAGCGGGTGGTCGAGCGGCTATGGGTCAAGGGCAAGCTCAGCCGCGACCTCATCGCCCGCGATGCTGACATTCTGGCACGCGCCTTCGAGCTGCCGAAGGCAGCCGAAGCCAAGCAATACTTCCTCGTCGAGGAAACCGGTGTCGGTAAGGCCTATCCGCTCTCAGGTGAGAAGCTCGCCCTCGTGCTCACCGTCTACCGTGCCAGCGACTTCAAGGCCGCCAAGGCGCGGGTCGACGAAATACTGAACCACCAGGGCAAGGGCCATTCCTGCGGCCTGCACACCAAGAACATGGACCGCGCCCGCGAGCTCGCCGAGGATCTCGACGTGGTGCGCGTGCTCGTGAACTTCGCCCACACCTTCGGCAATGGCGGCGGCTTCAATTCGGGCCTCGGCTTCACCCTGAGCATGGGCTGTGGCTCCTGGCAGAAGAACTCGATTTCCGAGAACCTGAGCTACCGCCACATGCTCAACATCACCCACCTCGTGACGCCGATCCCCGAGGACAAGCCGACCGAGCTGGAGCTGTTCGGGCCGCACTGGAAGCGGATCGGACACAAGGAGGCCGCCCGATGAATTTTCTGGAGCACGTCGCGAAGGCGCGGGTCCTCGCGCCCGCCGGCATCCCGGTGCCACGCTCGGTCCATTGCACGACGGCCGATGAAGCCGCTCGCGCCTTCGAGGAACTCGGCCCCTGCATGGTCAAGGCGCAGGTGCCCACCGGCAAGCGCGGCAAGGCCGGCGGCATCAAGCCGGCGAACTCGGCCGCCGAGGCCCGCAGCGTCGCCGAGCGGATCCTCTCCATGAGCATCGATGGCCACGCCGTCGGCTCGGTGCTGCTGGAGGAGCAGGCCAAGATCACCCGCGAGTTCTACGCCGCGATCCTCACCGACTTCGCGAGCCGGCGCCCGCTGGTGCTGTTCTCCACCGAGGGCGGCATGGACATCGAGGAGGTCGCCGCCACGCGTCCCGACGCGCTGCGCCGGCACCTCGTCGATCCCGACAAGGGTTTCGACGAGGCCGCCGCGCTCGCACTGCTGTCCGGGCTCGACCTCGGCGGCACCGAGAAGAAGGTCGCCGAGATCCTCGCGGCGCTCTACGCCACCAGCGGCAAGACCGACGCCGAGCTGATCGAGATCAACCCCCTCGCGGTGCTGGCCGACGGCCGGGTCGTGGCGCTGGACTGCAAGCTGACCCTCGACGATTCCGCGGGCTTCCGGCAGCCGGAACTGTCGCTGCAGGCGGCCGAAGAGCCGATGACCGATCTGGAGCACCAGGGCGCCGAGAACGGGCTGAAGTTCATCCAGCTCGACGGCAATGTCGGCGTGCTCGCCAACGGCGCCGGGCTCACCATGACCACCATGGACGTCATCGCCCATTGCGGCGGCCGCCCCGCCAACTTCCTGGAGATCGGCGGCGAGGCCTACACCAAGTCGGAAGCGGCGCTGAAGCTCGTCCTGTCCAATCCCGGCGTGAAGAGCCTCGTCGTCAACTTCTGCGGTGCCTTCGCCCGCACCGACGTGATGGCCGAGGGCGTGGTCACCGCCTGGAAGCGGCTGAACCCGGACATCCCGGTCTTCTTCTCGATCCACGGAACCGGCGAAGACGAGGCCGTGCGCCTCGTGCGCGACGGGCTCGGCCAGGAGCCCTTCGACCTGATGGAAGATGCGGTCCAGGCCGCCGTGAACGCAGCAAGCGGAGAGGCCGCACGATGATCATCTATCGCCAGTCCGCCCGCGTGCTCGTCCAGGGCATCACCGGCAAGCAGGGCACTTTCTGGACCGAGAAGATGATGGAGTGCGGCACGCAGGTCGTGGCCGGGGTCAATCCAAAGCGCGCCGGCGAGACCCATCTCGGCGTGCCGGTCTACGCCTCGGCCGAGGCCGCCATGGCCGAGACTCCCTTCGACGTCGCGGTGATGTTCATCCCGCCGGCCATGGCGCGTGACGCCGCGGTCGACGCGATCGAGGCCGGCGCCAAGACCGTGGTGATCCTCACCGAGCACATCCCGGCCCGTGACGTGATGGCGATCCACCACGCGGCGGCAGCCCATCACACCCGCATCATCGGGCCGAACACCGCCGGCATCGTCACGCCGGGCGAGGGCTTCGTCGGCATCATGCCGGGGCACAACCCGAACATCTTCCAGCCGGGCGAGGTCGGCGTGATCTCGCGCTCGGGCAGCCTCGGCACGCTGATCTGCCTGAACCTGACCCGAGCCGGCATCGGCCAGTCGGCCTTCCTCGGCATCGGCGGCGATCCGATGATCGGCACCACCACGCGCGACGCGCTCAAGGCCCTCGACGAGGATGCCAAGACTCGCGCCGTGGTGCTCGTCGGCGAGATCGGCGGCGCGATGGAAGAGGCGGCGGCGGAATACGCCTCCGGCATGTCGAAGCCCGTTGTCTCGTTCATCGCCGGCCGCGCCTCGCCGCCCGGCAAGAAGATGGGCCATGCCGGCGCGATCGTGTCGGGGACCATGGGCAGCTATGACGGCAAGCGCCGCGCCCTGGAAGCGGCAGGTGTCGCGGTGGCCGACACCCCCTCCGAGATCCCCGGTCTGCTCGAAGCCGGCCTCGGCAGAGGCGCGGCTCATTCGGCGACAATGGCGCTTCGCGCCTGAGCTTTCCGAAGCGAAACCGCTGCGGGCTGGTTGCCCGCGGCGGATCCGAATTCCGTACTGGAAGCTAACGCCTTCTTGGCTCACTCAGCCAGGATGTAGGTCCTGCCGCATGTATGCCGCGGCGCAAGCAAGGTTGCTGACTCGATGTCAGCATCAGCAAGCGACCTTACCCAGCCAAATGCCCCTAGGCTGACGCAACGCGATCGACCCCTTGCGATTCGAGCGGCGCCGGGCTTTAGGTTTTTGCTTGTCCAACGAGGAATAGAGCGCCTGATGAGGAGCTTATTGCTTTTCAGAACTGGCGTGACCTCTACAAGATCGAGCCCGCAGCCGAACTGGATCTTCAGTTCTGCTTGCAGAAATCAAATGGCGGAGACGGAGGGATTCGAACCCTCGATACCCTTCTTAGGGGTATGCTCATTTAGCAAACGAGTGCCTTCAGCCTCTCGGCCACGTCTCCGTTGATACCGGCTCTAGAAGCTCGCATGGAGCCGGTCAACCCGCTTCAGGCGGCGTCCGGAACCGGCATCGCGGCCCAAGCGGTTCGGCTGGGATCGGTTCGGTGGGTTTGGCAGTCACTCGCGCTTCCATCACCGGTCGTGTCCCTCCGTCAGGCTTGTGTCTCGGCCAGACGTTTGCGCTGGACCTTGCCGTTGGCGGTACGGGGCAACGAGTCGAGGAAGCGGATCTCGCGGGGGGTCTTGTAGGCAGCGAGCCGCTCGCCGCACCAGGCGATCAGGTCTTGCGGGTTCGGGACGGCGCCCGGCTTCAGGACGACGAAGCCGGCGATGACCTTGAGGTCGGCGCGCACCGCGAGTTCGGCGACGCCGGCCTCGGCGACGTCGGGATGCTCGATCAGTGCCGCCTCGACCTCGTTCGGCGAAACCCGGTAGCCCATGGCGTTCATCAAGTCGTCGTTGCGGCCGTGGAACCAAAGGTATCCATCCGCGTCGAGGCTCGCGAGGTCGCCGCCGGTGAACCAGTCGCCGCGCAGCACCGCCTCCTCCTCGTCCGAACGGTTCCAATAGCCAAGCATAAGGCCCGGTTCGGAGCGGTGTATCGCGAGAAGACCCGTCTCTCCGGCCGACAGCGGCTCCGGCTCGCCCTCGACCGGCAGGATCGCGACCCGGCGGCCGGGCTGCGGCTTTCCGGGGGAGCCTGGGCGTACGGGTACCGTCGGGCCGCTCGACACGTAGGTCGAGATTTCGCTCATCCCGAGCGCCTCATAGAGCGGCTTCTTCGTCGTTGCCGTCCAGGCTTCGAGCAAATCGGGCGGCAACGCCTCGCCGGCGGTGACGCCGTGGCGCAACCTCGACAGATCATGCTGTGCCACATCAGCGTATTTGAGGATTTGCCGGTAAACGCTCGGCACGGCGGCGAAGATCGTCGCGCCATGAGCCGCGATCAGGGCCGGCCAGATGCCCCGGTCTCGCGGACCGTTATAGACGATCGCCGTGGCGCCGCAGGCCCAGGGATCGGTGATGCCGACGCCGAGGGTGTAGGTCCAGTTCATCGCACCGGCATGCAGCATCACGTCGTGCTCGGTGAGGCCGAGCCAGTGAGCATGCATCGGGCGGCGCCCCCAGATCGCGCGGTGGGCATGCAGCACGCCCTTCGGTGAGCCTGAGGTGCCGGAGGTATAGACGAGCGTCGCTGGGTCGTCGGCAACGCTATCGACGTAGCAGGCGGCGGGTTCGCCGGCCTTCATCGCCGCGATCTCGTCGGGTCCGAGCAGGATGCGGCCACCGAGGCGATCACGATCGATGACGGCATCCCGGCCGAGCACGATCACCGAGGCACCGGAATCCTTCATCAGGAAGGCCGCCTCGGTCGCGGTCAGTTGCGAGGAGGAGGGCAAAGCCACCAATCCGGCGGCGAGCGCCGCGAAATAGACGAGGACGTAATCGGCCTCGTTGCCCATGCGGATCATCACGCGTGCACCGGGCTCC
The DNA here is from genome assembly GCF_021352225.1 of Methylobacterium sp. C25. Taxonomy (GTDB): domain Bacteria; phylum Pseudomonadota; class Alphaproteobacteria; order Rhizobiales; family Beijerinckiaceae; genus Methylobacterium. The sequence goes on from NZ_JAAUVI010000003.1 coordinate 309,949, forward strand.
AGACCGAGGCGCGACAGGCCGCCCGCGATCGCGCGCACAGCCCGATCGGCCTCGGCGAAGCTGATCTGCTCGACCCCATGCTCGCCGACGACGATCAGGGCGGCCTTATCGCCGCGCAATCGGGCATTCTCGGCGAGGCAGTGGCAGGCCGCGTTGAAGCGCGCAGGCGGTGCACGGTCGTCGTCTGGTGACACGAGCTGACGGCTCCTTTCGCCCTGGCTGGCCTCGTTGTGTCGGGCCGGTGTGGCCGAGCGTCAAGCTTTCGTCATGCTCGGAGCCGAGGCTGCGGGGATGATCACCAGACGTGCCTTCGCCGCCTTCGGAGCCGTTCTCGCGCTGCCCGGCCCGTTCGGGACTCGCGCATCGGCGGCAACGGTTGAGGCGCATTTCGCGCGGATCGAGGGCGCCACGGGCGGACGACTCGGCATTGCCGTGCGCGAGCCTGCCAGCGGCCGCACCCTGGCATACCGGGCCGACGAGCGTTTCCCGCTCTGCAGTACCTTCAAGCTGCTCGCGGCGGCTGCGATCCTCGCCCGCGTCGACGGCGGCCAGGAACGCCTGGATCGGCGCATCGCCTATGCGGCATCCGATCTCGTCGATTATTCGCCGACCACCAAGGCACGCCTCACCGAGGGCGCGATGCCGCTGGCCGACCTGTGCGAGGCGGCGATCACGCTGAGCGACAACACCGCCGGCAACCTGATGCTCGGGCAGATCGGCGGCCCGTCCGGCCTGACGCGGTTCCTGCGCGAGCAGGGCGACCCGGTCACACGGCTTGATCGCACCGAGCCGAGTTTGAACGAGGCATTGCCCGGCGATCCGCGCGATACGACCAGCCCGAACGCCATGGTCTCGAACCTTGAACGGTTCGTCCTCGGTCGAGCCCTCTCGGCGGCTTCCCGGGCAAACCTAGAGGGATGGCTGCTTGCGAACCGGACCGGCGCGACGCGACTTCGCGCCGGGCTGCCGCCGGACTGGCGCGTTGCCGATAAGACCGGCACCGGAGAGCGTGGGACGGCGAACGATGCGGGGATTCTCCTGCCGCCGGACGGAGCACCCATCCTCGCGGCCATTTACCTAACCGAGTCGACGTGCTCGCCCGCCGAGCGCAACGACTCCATAGCCCAGGTTGCACGGATCATCGCTGACAATCTCAGGACGCAGGGGACGTCGCCCCGTTGATGGACCGAGCCGCCCCGACATGCCGAGCCGGCAAGATTAAGCCGGCCACAGGGCTTCACGAGGACATTTTGGCAATTTTATCTTATCACGTGTTAAATCGCGCGCCGCACAGCAACGCTATGAGGCCCGATCCAACGGACGGCCTGCAGCATGGACAATCCCCTGGTTCGGAAACTTCAGCGCTTCGCGCGTCTGTCGGCCGGGGATAAGCAAGCGCTCAACGAGGCTGCCCGGCTGAACGTCCGCCGGATCGGGCCGCGCGAGGACATCATTCGCGAGGGCGAAAGCCCCGATCAGGTCAACCTCATCCTCTCGGGATGGGCCTGCCGCTACAAGCAACTCGAGGACGGGCGGCGGCAGATCATTGCGTTCTTCCTGCCGGGCGATCTCTGCGACACGCATGTCTTCGTCATGCGCGAGATGGACCATTCGATTGGAACGCTCAGCGCGGTGACGGTGGCCGAGATAGGCCGAGACACTCTGACCGCGATCACCGAGCAGCATCCCCGCGTCACGCAGGCGCTCTGGTGGGAGATGCTCGTGGCCACCGCCGTGCAGCGGGAATGGACGGTCAATATCGGTCAGCGGACGGCGACCGAGCGGCTCGGACACCTCTTCTGCGAGCTGTTCCTCCGGATGCGCGCTGTCGACTTGACTGACGGCACCTCCTGCGAATTGCCGATCACCCAGGTCGATCTCGCCGACGCGCTCGGCCTATCGAACGTCCACGTCAATCGCGTCCTCCAGGAGTTGCGCGCAAATGGTCTGGTAACCCTGCGCGGACGGCTATTGACGATCCCCGATCTTCCGGCCTTGAAGGCTGCATCTCTTTTCAATCCAAATTATCTTCATCTGGATCACATCGGCCGACACTTGGACGCCAACGAGGAGTGATCTTCGGGACAGCCGGTCTTCGCACGCGGAGATGTCTCGACTGAGTGGGGAACATCGTGCGTACGAAACGCGATACCGGCATGGGCCGGGTCACGTCCTGGCCTCATGCCACCGGCACGATGGCAGATGCGATCCGCAAGCATCCCTGGTCGGAAACTCCGCTCGGCGCGATCGAGTCATGGCCGCCCGTTCTTCGCTTCGCGTTGAGCGGCATCCTCGAATCGCGTTTTCCGAGCCTGCTGGTGTGGGGGCGTGAACGCATCGGCCTCTACAACGATGCCTGCATTCCGATCTTCGGCGAGCGCCCGAGCCCTCTCGGACAAGCCTTCGAAATCACCTGGGCGGATATCTGGGACGAGATCCGCGACGTCTACGAGGGAGCCTTCGCGGGCACCGCCGGATATCGCGAGGATCTGCCTCTTCACGTGGCGCGGCCGGGCGTGCCGGACCTGTCCTGGTGGACTTTTTCCTGCACCCCGATCCGCGACGAGGCGGGCCGGATCTGCGGCGTGCGAGCGGTCATCCTCGAGACGACCGCCCGTGTCCGCTTGGAACTGCGGCAGTCCCTGCTGATCCGGATCGGCGATGTGCTGCGCCAGCAGAAATGTCCCGGCGAGATCGCCACAAATGTCTGCTCGGAACTGGGGCAGCATTTCCAGGCCGACAGGGTGAGCTACGCCGAGATCGATGTCGGCAAAGGCATCGCTCGATTGGGTCCCGGCTGGGCGACAGACCAGCGAGCTTATCGCGCAGAGGACATCGACCTTCTGGCCTTCGGAGCCGATTACCTCCCCGATCTCAAGTCGGGCGTGCCTTCGATCGTTGAAGACGTCGCGAACGATCCTCGGGCCGCCGGCAACACGGTCTATGAAAGGCTCGGCATCGGGTCCGTCATGGTGATCCCGCTGATGCGCGATGGCGTTTGGGTCAATTGCCTCGCTGTGGCGATGGCGCGGCCTCACGCCTGGACGAAAGACGAGTTGAGTCTCGCGATCAACGTCGCGGAGCGCACGTGGCAGGCGCTCGAGCGGATGCGGGCCGAGACATCGTTGCGGGCGAGCAACCGCCGTCTCGAAGAGGCGCTGGAAGCCGCGCGAATGGTTGCCTGGGACTGGGACGTCGAGGCTGATCGCATCGACGTCACCGGCAGTATCGTCGATGTCTTCGGCCTGAAGCCCGGCGCGAGGATCGACACGAAGAGCGCCGGGTTCTTGCACGTCCACCCGGATGATCACGAGCGACACAGCAAGATCGTCGAGGAGGCGGTCGCCGCACAGAAGGGCTACGAAAGCGAGTTTCGCGTCATTCGCGATTGCGACGGCGACATTGCGTGGCTCGAGGAACGGGCATTGCCCAAACGCGATCCGGCATCGGGCAAAATCGGGCTGACCGGCCTCGTCTGGGACGTCACGCGGCGCAAGCGAGCAGAGATCGCGACCGAAGACGCAAGGCGGGAGGTGACCGACGAGTTGACCGTGTTGACGAGGCTTCACGACTGGGCCGTGCGCGTGGCGAGTCCGGCGGAATGGCAGTCGCTGCTCGACGAGATGCTCGCTGCGACGATGGCGTTGCTCAATGCCGATTTTGGTTCGATCCGGCTCTACGATCCTGCCGACCAGACCCTTGCGATCATTTCGGCACGAAATCTCGAGTCCGAATACATCAAGCGCTTTCTCGTCGTTTCCACGAGCGACGAAAGTGCTGCGTGGGGTCGCTCGCTCAAGTCCGGACAGCGGATCGTCTACGATGATCTGCAGAACGATCTGACAGATCCGGCGCTCAGCAACGCGGCGCGACGGCACGATTGCAACGCGCTCCAGATCACTCCGCTTTTCGATCGAAACGGAGCCCCCGTCGGTGCTCTCGCAACGGCGTTTCGCCAGTCGCACGTTCCGAGCAACCGCGAATGGCGACTGATCGATCTCTACGGCGCACAGATCGCGGACGTGATCAGTGCGAAGCGCGCCAGGGACGCGCTCGCAGCGAGCGAGCAGCGTCAGCGGGGATTGATCGAGAGCATGCCGCTGCTGGTCTGGCGCTCGACCTATGATGGTCAGGCAAGCTGGCACAGTTCGCAATACTACGCCTATACCGGGCACAAGCCGGAGGACAGCCTTGATCACGGCTGGCTCGACGCCATCCATCCGGATGACCGGTCCAAGGTCCGCGAGGCTTGGTCCAAGGCCGGTGAGCACAACCTGTACATCTGCGAATGCCGGATCTGGAGCGCCCGCGAAGGGCGCTATCGCTGGTTCCAGGAGCGCGCCGTGGCCGAGCCGATCGGCAAAGGCGGTAGCGTCGAGTGGATCGGAACCTCGACCGACATCGACGAGTTGCGTACGCTGCACGAACAGCAGCGCGTCCTGCTGACGGAGCTTCAGAACCGGGTCCGGCAGACCCTGTCGCGGCTGCGGACCATCGTGCGCCGAACCGCCGTGTCGCGGGACTATTTCGACGAGTATGTCCTGCGGCTCGACAGCCGACTTGGGGCGCTCGCCCGGGCGCAGGGACCGGCCCTGCGGGATCCGAGCGCCGGCGTCGAGCTGTCGGAACTCGTCGCCAACGAGCTCACTGCCCATCAGGCTCGGGAGGGAGAGCGCGTCACCGTGGCCGGCCCGACGCTGCGCCTCCGACTCGAAGCCGCCGACACGCTCGCCCTCGCCCTACACGAGCTGGCGATCAATGCCGTCGAGCACGGTGCGCTGGCGCGGGAGCGCGGTCGCGTCCACGTGAGTTGGCGGATCGAGGACGGGGCGAACGGGCGTCACTTGCATCTCGAATGGAAGGAGACGCGGTGCGCGCTGCCGGCCCCCGCGGAGCCCGTCCGTGAGGGCTTCGGTTTTCAGCTCCTCAAACGCACGCTCGCGGACGAGTTCAAGGCTCGGACGAGTATCACGTTCGCGACGAGCGGCCTGATCTGCGCGATCGAACTGCCCCTAACCAAGCGCGTCGTTCTGACCTGATACCGAGAGCGCCGCGCCCCCTCGACGATCACGGGCGGCGCCACAGGTTCATCGAACCCCGCGGCCCCTCTCGGCCTTGGCCGCCATCACTCGGAGACGGACGATGACGGATGCCACCAGCGTGCCCCGGCTCGCGCTGAACGACGGAGCCAGCATCCCGCAGCTCGGATTCGGCGTCTGGCAACTGCCCGATGCCGAGACGCCGTCCGTCGTCGGCGCCGCGCTCGATCGCGGGTACCGCTCGATCGACACGGCATCGATCTACGGAAACGAGGCCGGCGTCGGCCGCGCCCTGCAACGGAGCGGGCTGCCGCGTGACGAGATCTTCGTGACGACGAAACTCTGGAACGACCACCAGGGCTATGACAGCACGCTCAGAGCCTTCGACGAGAGCCTGGGACGGCTCGGGCTCGATGAAGTCGATCTGTACTTGATCCACTGGCCTTGCCCGCAGCGAGACCTTTATGTCGACACTTGGCGCGCCCTAGCTCAGCTGAAGCAGGAAGGACGGGCACGCTCGATCGGCGTCTCGAACTTCCAGGCTGAGCACTTGGAACGGATCATCGCGGATACCGGGGTTGTCCCGGCCGTCAACCAGATCGAGCTTCACCCGCATTTTCAGCAGCGCGCCCTGCGCGACGTCCATGCCCGCCTCGGCATCGTCACGGAATCCTGGAGCCCGCTCGGCCAGGCCAAGGCACTGAATGATCCGGTGCTCGTCGAGATTGCGCGGCGGCACGGCCGCACCCCAGCCCAGATCGTCTTGCGCTGGCACCTCGACAGCGGGCTCGTCGCCATCCCGAAATCAGCCACGCCTTCGCGCATCGCCGAGAATTTCTCGGTGTTCGACATCGCGCTGACGGCCGAGGATCAGAAGGCGATCGCGACCCTCGACGACGTCGACGGCCGGATCGGACCCGATCCGGCGAACTTCAGCTGACGCCGGTTCCGGGTAGAGCAAGTGGCTGCGCCGGGCGCGGAAGCGCGGTGCCGCCCTTGCGTTCGAGCAGGCCCGGCGGCGGCACAGGCGCATCGATGGTGCAGACGACACCGCCCGGCTCGTAGAGGAGTTCGACCTTGCCCTCCAGTTCGCGGGCGAGGCTGCGCTCGATCAGGCGCGAACCGAAGCCGGTGCGCGTCGGTTTCTTGACCGGCGGTCCTCCGCTCTCGCTCCAGCGCAGGCCGAGTCTCGTCTCGGCGCCACGCTCCACGGTCCAGGTGATCGCGACCCGACCGTCTTCGTTGGATAGCGCCCCGTATTTGACGGCATTGGTCCCGAGTTCGTGCAGCGCCATGGCGATCGACAGAGCGAGCCTCGGCGGCAACCGCAAGGGCGGCCCCGCAACCGAGAAGCGCGACGTCGTCCCGCCACCGTCGAGCGGGCGGATCGCGTCGGCGACCACGGCGCCCATCTCGGCGCCCTCCCAGTTCTCTCGGGTGAGCACGTCGTGCACGCGCGCCAGCGCCAGCAGGCGGTTCTCGAAAGCGCCACGTGCGGCCTCCGCCTCTTCGCCTTCGAGTCCGCGCAGGGATTGCAGAGCGATGGACTGCACCGTCGCCAGGGTGTTCTTCACGCGGTGGTTCAGCTCGTTGATGAGGAGGATGAGGTGCTCCTCGGCGCGCTTGGCGTCGGTGATGTCGATGTTGCAACCGGTATAGCCGAGGAAGGCGCCGGTTTCGTCGAGGCGCGGCACGCCCTCGCAGCGCAGCCAGCGCACGGCGCCGTTGCGGTCGATCACGCGCATCTCCGCCTTGAACGGCGCCCGCTGCTGGACCGCCTCTTCGAACAGCGAGGAGAAGGACGGCAGATCCGGTGGATGGATGATCTTGTGCCAGCCCTCTCCCGCCAGCTCGGAATAAGGCATGCCGAAGAGCTCGTCGAAATGCATGTTGGCGAAGACGATCTCGTTGTTCTCGTCGGTCATCCAGATCAGCGCGGGTGCGGAATCCGCCACGACACGGAACCGCGCTTCGCTCTCGCGGAGCGCTGAGAGACCGCGCTGCGTGTCGGCGAGCGCCCGGTCGCGCTCCTCGCTTCGGGTGCGCAGACGCAGAGACGCGTCGGCGAGCACATCGCCAAGGCGTCGGATCTCGTGGATCGGCGAGGAGATGCGCGGGATTGCCTGGCCGCGGGACAGGGCCGGCCCCGTCGCTGCGAGCTGGCGCAGCGGTCGCGACACCCGCGACCAGAGATGCACGGCCAGCGCCGAGGAGGTCGCGAGAACCAGCAGGCCGAAGCCGCCGAATGCCCAGATCCAGCGGCGCAGCCGCGCCTCGACGAGGTGCTGCGGGATGCTCGCCGCCACCGTCCAGCCACTGAACCGCGAACGCTCTTCCACCACCGTGACGGGCTTGAACGCGCGATCCTTCCCCTCCCAGACACCAGGCGTCTCGGTAGCGTATTGCCGGAGCGTCGAGAGGCGCATCCGCCCGACCACGCCGGGCAGTTCCGGAACGCGTGCGAGCACGATCCCGTCGCGATCGGCCAGCCCAGTCGTCCAGCCCTGGACGTGATCGCGGGCCAGCATGGCATCGAGCCGGCTCAACGGCACGGAGTAGCTCAGGATGAATTTCACGCCGCTTTCGAGCTTGACCGCCACGCCGATCGCATAGGCGCCCCCGACCGGATCGGAGGCGCCAAGGTAGCCGGTCACCGCGGAGCGCTGGATGCCTCCGGCAATCTCGTCGTCGAACGGTAAAGGCGTGATCGGCAGAGGCGAGCCCGGGCTCAGGCCGGTATTGACCACCTGCTGGCCGTCCGGCTTGCGCAGGATGATCTCGAGGCCGATCGTGTCGCGCACCAATCGCGCCTGCGCGTCGAAGCTCTCGAACTCGCCGTTGCGCAGACGCGGAGAGGTTGCGAGCGTCTGAAGCCCGGCGACGAGCCCGGCGATGTCGCGGTCGATCGAGAGCGAGATGCCGCGCACGTTCTCGCGGGCGTCTTGTTCAAAGCGTGCACGCTCGGTCGCCGCGTAGCGGGCAAGGAGGATCGCGGTGAAGATCAGGCCCGGGCCGATCAGCGCGATCACGAGCATGATCAGATAGAACTGCGTGGAGAAGCCGCGCTCGTCGAGCCGCGAGAGGATGCGGCCGATCACTGATCTCCGCCTCTTGGGGGTGATCCGGACGCTCGCCGGTTCGGCGGGATCAGGCCGCATGCCGTGCATCACTGCCGACCTTCATCGTCAGGCGCTCCGTCACGCCTGGCCCTTCTCGTCATTCGTACTGGTCGGCGTCGTGCCGTCGACATGGCCGAGGTCGCGGCCCGGATCGATCCGATCGCGCACCCGCTGCTTGAGCGCCTTGACGTCGGGAAAGCCGCCATCGCGCACCCGTTCCCAGACCGTGTCACCATCCACCGCGATCAGGAAGGCGCCACCCCTTCCCGGAACGAGCGCGACCTCTCCGAGATCGTCGCCGAAGGTCGACAGAAGCTCCTGCGCCATCCAGGCCGCCCGCAACAGCCAACGGCACTGCGTGCAGTAAGTGATCGCGACCCGAGGCTTCGCCGCACCGGAGGAAGGCTCTTCCATCGCGGCACAGCGCTACCAACCGCCCCTGCTTGTCAACCGCGAGATCCGGCGATCACGCCCTATCCGCACCCTTTCCTTGCAGAGGGATGCGTTCCATCTCATGCTCGACCGTTCGATTGCGATGAAATGCCGTGCGGCTGCGTTCGAACCTCACCCAAGGAGACCGCCGATGAGTCAGGGTTCCCTGTTGGCAATGTCGCCGCGCTCGTCGGTGGCGGCCCGTGCAATCGGCGCGTTCCTCGCGATCATTCTCGCCACCTGCCTGTCGGGCTGCGGCGCCATCAATCGCGTGCCGACCCTGGAAGAACAGGCGAAGTCGTCCTGGAGCGAGGTCCAGAACCAGTACCAGCGGCGGGCCGACCTGATCCCAAATCTCGTCGAGACGGTGAAGGGCTACGCCAAGCAGGAGCAGGAGACGCTGACCAAGGTCATCGAGGCGCGGGCCAAGGCGACGAGCGTCCAGGTCGACGCTTCGACGGTCAACGATCCGCAAAAGTTCAAGCAATTCCAGGACGCCCAGAATCAGCTCAGCGGAGCGCTGGGGCGGCTGCTGGCCACCGTTGAGGCCTACCCAGACCTGAAGTCGAACCAGAACTTCCTGGCCCTGCAATCGCAACTCGAAGGCACCGAGAACCGCATCGCCGTGGCGCGACGCGACTACATCCAGGCGGTCCAGGCCTACAACACCGAGATCCGCACCATCCCGGGACGCTGGATCGCCGGTTGGTTCTATCCGGAGGCCAAGCCGATGGAGACCTTCACGGCCACGCCGAATTCCGAGAAGGCACCAAACGTCAAATTCTAGGCCGGCGGCCAAAATGGCAGCTTTCCGGCACGCTCTCGAACGGCTCCGACGCCTCGCGCCTGGGCCGCTCGTTGCGCTGTTGCTCGTGGCCTGCGTAGGCCAAGTCCAGGCAGAGGAGCCAGCTTTCCCGGCACTCGATGGCCGCGTCACCGATGCGGCAGGCGTGCTGCCGCAGGACGTGCGGGAGCGGATCACGACGAAGCTCAAGGCACAGGAGGACAAGAGCGGCGACCAGATCGTGGTGGCGACCGTACCGAGCCTGCAGGGCCTGACCATCGAGGACTACGCCAACCGGCTCTATCGCGCCTGGAAGCTCGGCCAAGCCAAGCAGGACAACGGTGCACTGCTGCTGGTCGCTCCGAACGAGCGCAAGGTCCGCATCGAGGTGGGATACGGCGTCGAGGGCGCGCTCACCGACGCCGTGTCCAAGGTGATCATCACCACGGCGATCACACCGAAATTCAAGCAGGGCGACTTACCGGGCGGCATCGAGGCGGGTGCCGACGCGATCCTGTCGGTCCTGGCCGGCGATGCCGAGCAATGGAAACGGCGTGCGCCCATGCGCAGCGACTCGGTGAACGGCCTCGAAGTGGTGTTCTGGGTCGTGCTGATCCTGTTCGTCGTCATCGCCGTCTGGCGGATGAATTCCGGCGGAGGCCGTCGAGTCCGGCGTGGCGGTGACATGATCTTCATTCCCTCGCCGTCCTCCGGCGGCTGGAGCGGCGGCTTCTCTGGAGGAGGAGGCGGCTTCTCGGACAGTGGGTTTTCTGGCGGCGGCGGTTCGTCCGGGGGCGGAGGTGCATCCGGTGACTGGTAAGGCGCGCCCTGCCCTCTCCCTTTCCGAGCGCGCCAGCATCGCCGCCGAGATCGCACGGGCCGAGAACGCGACGAGCGGCGAGATCGTGGTGCTCGTCGCTACCCGCTCGGGGCTCTACCGCTCCGCGGCGCCGGTGCTGGCTCTGCTCTGCGCGTTGGCCACGCCCTGGCCGCTCATCGCCTTCACCGTCCTGCCCGCAGCCTGGATCGCCGCGATCCAGGCGGCCATCGCCCTCGCCGCGCTGCTGATCGCGATGAACGAGCGCGTCCGGACCGGGCTCGTTCCTCCCACGATCCGCCGACACCGCGTGCGAGACGCGGCCCGACGCGAGTTCGATGCTCGCGGCCTCGCGTCAACGGAGGGGCGGACGGGGGTACTGATCTACGTGGCCCTGGCCGAGCGCCACGCCGAGATCGTCGCCGACACCGCCGTTCGCGCTCGGATCGCAGACGAGGCCTGGGGGGAGGTGCTCGAAGAGCTGACGGAAGCGGCCGCGCGCGGCGCGCTCGGCCCCGGCCTGCTCGCCACGGTCGGACGCGTCGGCTCGATGCTCGCCGATGCATTGCCAGCCGGCCCCAACCGAAACGAGTTGCCGAACCGGGTCGTGCTCCTGGACTGACCGTGCCCCTGTGCGTGAGGCTTGCTTGCAACTGGAAATCTTTTGCAGACTGTCTAAAAGCGAATTTGAAGGCCGTTTGAATCAAAAATGACGGCTTAGCCGGGAGAAAGCGTCGATGGGCGCGGTACAGAAGCACGGGCCCTGGGCCCTGGTCGGAGCATTGGGCGCTGCTGCGCTCGCCATCGTAGCCACACAGAGAGGCGAGTCGATCAACGCCCTCTGGGTCGTGGTGGCCTCGGTCTGCGTCTACCTGATCGCCTACCGCTATTATTCGCTCTTCATCGCCGACAAGGTGATGGCGCTCGATCCCAAGCGCCAGACGCCGGCCCACGTCCACAATGACGGGCTCGACTACGTTCCCACCAACAAGACCGTGCTGTTCGGCCACCACTTCGCGGCCATTGCAGGCGCCGGCCCGCTGGTCGGCCCGGTGCTCGCGGCGCAGATGGGCTACCTGCCCGGCATGCTCTGGATCCTGGCAGGCGTCGTGCTCGCCGGCGCGGTCCAGGACTTCATGATCCTGTTCGTGTCGATGCGCCGCGACGGTCGCTCGCTCGGCGAGCTGATCCGCGCCGAGCTCGGCGTGGTCCCCGGCGTGATCGCGCTGTTCGGCACCTTCATGATCATGATCATCCTGCTCGCCGTTCTGGCGCTGATCGTGGTCAAGGCGCTCGCCGAGAGCCCCTGGGGTACCTTCACCGTCGCGGCGACGATCCCGATCGCGATGCTGATGGGCATCTACGCCCGCTACATCCGCCCCGGTAAGGTCGGCGAGGTCTCGATCGTCGGCTTCGTGCTGCTGATGGCGGCGATCCTCCTCGGCGGCCAGATCAATGAGCACCCGTACTGGGGCCCGTTCTTCACTTTCACCGGCACCCAGCTGACCTGGATGCTGATCGGCTACGGCTTCGTCGCCTCGATCCTGCCGGTGTGGCTGCTGCTCGCCCCGCGCGACTACCTCTCGACCTTCCTCAAGATCGGCACCATCGTCGGCCTCGCGCTCGGTATCGCCGTCGTCGCGCCGCACATGCAGATGCCGGCGGTGACGAAGTTCGTCGACGGCACCGGCCCGGTCTGGGCAGGCACGCTCTTCCCATTCCTGTTCATCACCATCGCCTGCGGCGCCGTCTCGGGCTTCCATGCCCTGATCTCCTCGGGCACGACCCCGAAGCTGATCGACAACGAGAAGGACGCCCGCTTCATCGGCTACGGCGGCATGCTCATGGAGAGCTTCGTCGCGATCATGGCCCTCGTCGCGGCGAGCGTGATCGAGCCGGGCATCTACTTCACGATGAACTCGCCCGGCGCCCTCATCGGCACCACCGCTGAGAGCGCGGCGACAGCCGTGACCAAGCTCGACCCGGCCTTCACGATCACGGCCGAGCAGATCACGCAGACGGCCAAGGATGTCGGCGAGCACACGATCATCTCGCGTGCCGGCGGCGCGCCGACCCTCGCGGTCGGCATGGCGCACATCATCTCGTCCGCCGTCGGCGGCAAGGCGATGATGGCCTTCTGGTACCACTTCGCGATCCTGTTCGAGGCCCTGTTCATCCTCACCGCGGTCGACGCAGGCACAAGAGCCGGGCGCTTCATGCTTCAGGACCTGCTGGGGCTGGTGGCACCGGGCTTCAAGGATACGAGTGCCTGGGCGCCGAGCATCCTCGCCACGGGCCTCTGCGTCGCGGCCTGGGGCTACTTCCTCTACCAGGGCGTGACCGACCCGCTCGGCGGCATCAACACGCTGTGGCCGCTCTTCGGCATCTCGAACCAGATGCTGGCGGCCGTGGCGCTGACGCTCGCCACCGTGGTGATCTTCAAGATGAAGCGTGAGCGCTACGCTCTCGTTACCATCATCCCGACGGCGTGGCTGTGCATCTGCACCCTCACGGCCGGCTGGCAGAAGATCTTCTCGCCCGATCCGAAGATCGGCTTCCTGGCCCAGGCTGAGCGTTTCTCGAACGCTATCGCCGAGGGCAAGGTCCTCGGACCGGCCAAGAACATGGACCAGATGCACCAGATCGTGCTGAACAATCGCATCGACGCGGCTCTGGCGGTGCTGTTCGTCGGCCTCGTCGTGGCGATTGCGGTCTTTGGCATCATGTCCTGCGTCAAGGCCATGCGGACCGACCGCTGGACTGCGCTCGAAGCCGATCCGAAGCTCGCCCCGGCAGAGTGAGGGAACCATGATGGCGCCGTCGACCGACTACCGAGCCCGCCTCAAGGCGCTCAGTCAGTGCGTGTGCGACGGCGCTCGTCTGATGATCGGGCAGGGCAATTACGGCGCCTACGTCACGCACGTCACCAAGACCCATCCGGATCTGGCGCCGATGAGCGAGCGGGAGTTCTTCCGCAACCGGGAAAACGCCCGCTTCGGCGTCGGCAACAAGAGCGGCTTCCGCTGCTGCTGAGGCCGGTGCACCGGATCGGCCAGCGCCCGGCGCCCACCCGCACGCGATCGCTTCATCTCTTCGTCGGCTCAACAGTCTAGGCCTAAGCAATGGGCCGTGAACGGTGCGACAAAGCACCGATTTTTGGCGTGCATCCCGCGCAACTCCGTCTAGTTTGACTGCCAAACGAGAGGGTGTGGGATGAGTGGATCGGGATCGATGCCGGGCGCAGACCCGTCGAGAATAGGCGTGATCGCTTTTGACCGGGAGACCAAGGGTCTCACAGGCATCGTCGTGAAGGGCTTTCTGCTCTCACTGGTCACATTCGGCATCTACCGCTTCTGGTACATCACAAATCTGCGGCGATACTTCTGGAGTCGCACGGTCGTCGCCGGCTCACCGGGTGAGTATACGGGACGCGGCAAGGAACTGTTTCTCGGCTTCTTGGTCGCGCTTGCCGTCCTGGTGCCGATCTACCTGCTCCTGTTCGGCCTGAGCTTGGCCAGCCCGGCCCTGGCAGCGCTTGCCGGACCGATTTCCTTTATCTTCCTATTCTTTCTCGGGCAGTACGCGATCTTTCGTGGACGGCGCTATCGGGCGTCGCGCACGCTGTGGCGCGGCATCCGACTGGGTCAGGATGGCTCCGCCATCACCTATGTCGGCATGGCGCTGGGCTGGTGGCTGCTCACGATCGTCACCCTCGGCATCGCCTTCCCCTGGATGAGGGCCTCGCTGGAGCGCTACCGCATCAACCACACGCTGATTGGCGACAGCCGCATGGCCTCGACGGCGACTGGCGGCATGGTCTTGAAGCCGTGGCTGCTGCTCTACGTCGTCGGCCTCGGGCCGCTTCTCGTCAGCTTTCTCGCCTTCCTGATCGCCAACAAATTCTCGATCCCGACGGACATGATGATTCCCGACCCGCACAAGCCGGGCCAGTTCATCTTCAATCCGATCTATGCCGGAACTCCGCTGGCGACCTACGGAACAGTGGTCGGCGTCGTCTCCGCGATCTTCATCCCGCTGGCCGTGCTGTTGTTTCCATACTATCGCGCGAGAGAGACACGGGCCTTCATGAACGCTGCGGCCCTCGGTGCGTCTCGCCTGCAGTCCACGCTTAGGGCGCGCCAGTTCTACTGGCCGTACATCATCTATTTCCTCGCGATGCTCGGCTTTGTCGCTGTCTTTGCGATCATCATCGGCATCGTCGTCGCCATCGTCGCGAGCGGCGGCGGCAATACCGGCGCGTTCAGCGGCATGCACTGGCTGCTCGTTCTGCTGGTCATCCCGCTCTATCTCGGCATGCTGCTAGCGTTCGCCGTGCTCGCGGTCCGCATCATCACCGTGCGCCTTTGGCGCGCCGTTACGGACACGACGACGATCGAGAATGTCGAGGCGCTCAACGCGGTCCTTGCCTCCTCGCGCCGCACCGCCAGCGGGCTCAACGAAGGCCTCGCCGACGCGCTCGACGTCGGCGGCGCGATCGAGATCGGGTTCTGACCGGTCCCCTGCCGATGAACGTGCCATTCTCGACGATCACGACGAGCGGCACGTTCTTCGATGGGCGCAGCGCGCGGCCGCATCCGGTCACGCTGCGTCTCGGGGATCATCTCGGGATCACGGGCGGCGAGATCCGCGAGGAGTGGAGCCTCATCGATATCCGCGCCAGCGAGACCGAGCCGCCGACCATGCGGCTCACCCTCGCCGGCAGCCCGGCGCGGGTGGAGTTTACCGACGAGGCGCTGGCCAGCGCGATCGGGGCGCGCTGCCCCGATCTCCGCGTCGATGACGAGGCGCATGGCGGCGTGCTGCGCCTCGTGCTCTGGTCAATTGCCGCAGGCGTCTCGGTCCTGCTCGTTGCGATCTACGGCGTTCCGGCCTCCGCCGGCCTCATCGCGCCGCTGGTGCCACCATCGGTGGAGACGCAGTTTGGCGCCTCGGTCGACGGACAGGTGGTGTCCCTGCTGGGTAGCCCGCCGCTCTGCGACGATCCAGCCGGAAAAGCCGTGCTCGACCGGCTCGTCGCCCGCATGACCGAAGGCGCCGACCTGCCGGTCAAACCATTGGTCAGTGTCCGGCGGCACGCGATGGCCAATGCGCTGACGCTGCCCGGCGCCCGCGTCATCGTGCTGTCCGACCTGATCGCGAAGTCCAACTCGGCCGATGAATTCGCCGGCGTGCTCGCCCACGAATTCGGCCATGTCGCCCACCGCGACCCGACGAAGGCGGTGATCACGGCGGGCGGCGTCTCGTTCCTGCTCAGCCTGATCCTTGGCGACCTCACGGGATCCACGCTGATCATCGGCATCGGCCAGGCAGCCATTTCGGCCGGCTACTCTCGCGATGCGGAAAGGGCAGCAGACGCCTATGGCGTCGCGATGATGTTGCGGGCCGGGGGCGACGGAGCCGCCCTCGCCACGATCCTGGAGCACATCGACGAGGATGCCGAGAAGGAGAGCTCGCCGACGGGCTTCCTGCGCAGCCATCCCTACACCAAGGAGCGTGCTGCCACGATCCGCCGCCTCGCCGGCGGCTCACAGCCGGACAAACACATCCTGTCGGATGAGGATTGGCAAGCTTTGAAGAAGATCTGCCCTGTGGCGAAGGCAACGCCTGGAGACGAAAAGCCAAAAAAGCCGGTCGAATGAGCTCCTTTCGGGCTGTCAACAGCTTCGCAAGAATTCCAGGAACGAAAACCTGCGCTTGGCCGTTACCCGGTGCAATTTCGTTAGGAGTTCACGCGATGCTGAAAGGCGGCTTGCTTTGGCTGATCGGAATCCCGCTTCCGGTGATCCTGCTAATCTACTTCTTTACGCCCTGGCTGCACTGACGCCAGCTACAAACGGCACGGGACTGTAAAGTCCCGTGCCGTTCCCGTTTGGAATACTACTCTGCTGCGTCGAGGCGCGGACGTTCGATCTCGGCGCGCTCGCGCTTGACCAGTTCAGCGGTCAGGAACGCCACCTCCAGCGCCTGCTCCGCGTTGAGGCGCGGGTCGCAATAGGTGTGATAACGGTCCTGCAGGTCGTCCGCCGTCAACGCGCGGGCGCCGCCGGTGCATTCGGTAACGTCCTTGCCCGTCATCTCCAGATGGATGCCGCCGGCAATCGTCCCTTCGGCGCGATGGACGCCGAAGAAGGCCTCGATCTCCTGCATCACCCGCTCGAAAGGACGCGTCTTGTAGCGGCCCGCCGAGATGGTGTTGCCGTGCATCGGATCGCAGATCCAGCCGACAGTGCGGCCTTCGCGCTCCACCGCCCGGATCAGGTTCGGCAGATGATCGCCGACTTTCTCCGCGCCAAAGCGGCAAATCAGCGAAAGGCGCCCCGGCTCGTTCTCTGGGTTGAGCTGGTCGATCAGACCAAGCAGACCTTCGGCGGTCATCGACGGACCGCACTTGAGGCCAATCGGGTTACGAATGCCGCGCGCATACTCGATATGCGCGTGGTCCGGCTGGCGAGTGCGGTCACCGATCCAGAGCATGTGGCCCGACGTGGCGTACCAATCGCCGCTCGTTGAATCGACGCGGGTCAGTGCCTCCTCGTAGCCGAGCAGCAGGGCCTCGTGGCTAGTGAAGAAATCCGTGGTGCGCACCTCCTGGTGCGTCTCCGGATTGATGCCGATCGCCCGCATGAAGTCGAGCGCGTCCGACATCCGTCCGGCCACGTCAGCATAGCGCGAGGATTGCGGGCTATCCTTCACGAAGCCGAGCATCCAGCGATGCGCGTTCTCCAGGTTGGCGTAGCCACCCGTCGCGAAAGCGCGCAACAAGTTCAGCGTCGCTGCCGACTGGCGGTAAGCCTCGAGTTGGCGGCGCGGATCCGGGATGCGCGCCTCTTCCGTGAAGCCGATGCCGTTGACGATGTCGCCGCGGTAGCTCGGCAGCGACACGCCTTCCAGCGTCTCCGTCGGCGACGAACGTGGCTTGGCGAACTGTCCGGCGATGCGCCCGACCTTCACCACCGGCGAGCCGCCAGCGAAGGTGAGCACCATCGCCATCTGCAGGAAGACGCGGAAGAAATCGCGGATGTTGTCGGCGGAGTGCTCGTCGAAGCTCTCGGCGCAGTCGCCGCCCTGGAGCAAAAAGGCCTCACCGGCAGCGACGCGCGCGAGCTGCGCCTTCAGCTTGCGGGCCTCGCCTGCAAAAACCAGCGGCGGAAAGCTCGAGATCTGAGCCTCGACGGCCTGGAGGGCGGAGACATCCGGATAGGACGGCACCTGCTGGATCGGCAGGTTACGCCAGCTCTTCGGGGTCCAACGCTCGGCCATGACGGTACTCCGCACACCTCTTCGTGCATCGGCGCGGGCGATGTACCCGCGCGGAAAGCGCGGCTTATAGAGAGGTTTTCGGAGGGTGGCGAGGTTTATGCCGAGCGATCGACTGCCGAGCAGCCGCGACGTCAGGTTCTAGCCTTCTTCGACTTCGATCCCGTACTCGGCCAGCACCCAAAAGATCGCTTCGAGATCCTCGGCCGTCACGTCGCGAGGGGGCAGCGCCTCTTCGAGATCGTCGTACGTCAGGGCGGTGCGGCGCTCGGCATCGGCCTTGGCGAGCAGGCGGTCGACGGTACGGCGGATGTCGGCTGGCAGCGCGTAGTGACTCGGCAGAGCGTGGCGGGTCACGCTCGTGAGCGCGTCATGCAGCATGCGGTCGATCACCGCCTGGCGTCGAGCGTGGGCCGCGTCGTTAGGGTCCGTATCCTTCCGGTCCATTCCGTCGAATATGGAAGGTGTGTCGCCCACGTCGAGGTCTCCGCGTTGTTGCAATCCGTCAATTCGCATCGGCGGAACGGCGAGTCTTGGCTATGCGGACCGGAATCGCCTTTGCCGCCGGCGTCTTGGCCTGCTCGTCATGGTGCCAGAGCGGAATGAGCACGTTCAGTTCCGGGTAGTAGCCGGCGCAATTCCCCTCAGGGATGTCGTACGTCACGACCCTGAGACCCTGAACGGAGCGGACGTATCCATCCGCCGACTCGGTCACGACATCGACCGTCTCGCCGTCCGCGAGATCCAGCCTTGCAACGTCGGCCGCGTGCATGAAGAGCACGTCCCGTATACCTTTCACCCCGCGAAAGCGATCGTGATAACCGTAGACCGTGGTGTTGAATTGGTCGTTCGATCGCAGGGTGATCAGGTCGAGCACCTCTGGCCCCCGGGGCGGCAGATCGGGATCCTCGTTCAGGCCGGCCGGCACGGCGAAATTGGCCTTGCCTGTCGCAGTCTCCCAACGGCGCTCGCGCGCCGCGAGCGGCTTGTGGTGCCCCCCGGGTTCGAACAGCCGGGCATTGAAATTCTCGAACACTGCCGGGTAGGTCGACTCGATGGCTTCCCGCACCTTGGCGTAGTCGCCCACCCAGGCATCCCAATCGATGCGCGGGTTCGGTGCCAGTGCTGCTTTGGCGAGGCCGGCGACGATCCACGGTTCTGATCTCACTTGATCGCTCACGGGATGAGCGACACCGGTTGAGCCATGGAAGCACGACGTTGAATCCTCCATCGAGACGACTTGCCGGCCGCTGGCCTGCTCGTCGATCTCGATGCGGCCCAGGCATGGCAGGATGTAGCTGATCTCGCCGTGGACGAGGTGCGAGCGATTGAGCTTGGTCGAGATCTGAACGGTAAGGCGCTGCCGGCGCCAAGCCGCCTCCATCCTCTCGGTGTCGGGAATGGCCCTCACGAAGTTTCCGCCGAGCGCAACGAAGCCTTTCACGGCGCCTGAAAGGATGCCTTCACAGGCCTCGACGGTGTTCAAACCTTTCTCGCGGGGAGGCTCGAACCCGTATTGCTCCTTCAACCGGTCGAGCGGCACCAGTTCCGGCTTCTCGGAGATGCCGACCGTGCGCTGGCCCTGGACGTTGGAATGGCCGCGCACCGGGCAAATGCCGGCTCCGGGCTTTCCGATATTGCCACGCAGCAGCATCAGGTTGACGAGCATCTGCACAGTCTCGGTGCCCTTGCGGTGCTGGGTCAGGCCCATCCCGTAGATGCCGATCACGCGCTCCGCATTCCCGTAGACGACGGCCGTCGCCTCCAGATCGGCGCGTTTCAGCCCGGAGCGGCGTTCGAGCACCGGCCACGCCTGACCGTCACAATAGCGCACGAACTCATCGAAGCCGTGCGTGTGCTCGGCGATGAAGCCGTGGTCGATCACGCCGACGCCGCCCGTCGCCTGCGCCGCGCGATCGGCCGCAAGCAGGGCCTTGCAGATGCCCGTGATCGCCGCGATGTCGCCGCCGGCCTTCAGTTGGTGATACTGCGTGGAGATCCGGGTCGAGGACTTCGCCACCATCTCCAGCGGCGATTGCGGGTTCGTGAAGCGCTCAAGGCCGCGCTCGCGCAACGGGTTGAACGTGATGATCGGAACGCCGCGCCGCCGCGCATCCTGCAGCGGATGAAGCATCCGCGGGGCATTCGAGCCGACGTTCTGGCCAAAGAACAGGATGCAGTCGGTGCTCTCGAAATCCTTCAGCACCGTGGTGCCGACCGGAACGCCGATCGATTGCTTCAGCCCGACCGAGGTGGGCTCGTGGCACATGTTGGAGGAGTCCGGCAGGTTGTTGTTGCCGTACATCCGCGCCAGCAGACCATACATGTACGAGGTTTCGAGCGAGGCCCGGCCCGAGGCGTAGAACACGACCGACTTCGGATCGAGGCCGCGCAACTCTTGCCCGATCTCGGCGAGGGCATCCTCCCAGGACACCAACAGGTATCGGTCGCTGGCCGGATCATAGCGAAGCGGATGCGTCAGGCGCCCCCCCTCCTCGAGATCGTAGTCGCTCCAGCCGAGCAGTTCCGAGACCGTGTGGCGCTCGAAGAAGTCCGGTCCGATCCGCTTGCGCGTCTGCTCCCAGGCCGTCGCCTTGGCGCCGTTCTCGCAATACTCGAAAGTGGATGGCTTCTCCGGCTTCGCCCAGGCGCAGGACACGCATTGGAAGCCATCGGGCTTGTTCTGCTTCATCAGCATCGCGGCGCCGGAGATCGGGATCTCCTCCCGCGTCAGGATCTCGACCAGCGACTTTGCCGATCCCCAGCCGCCGGCCGGGTCCTCGTAGGCTTCGATCGTCGGATGTCCCACGGCGCGCCTCCGCACTGATAAGCGGTAACACCAGGCGAAATCGCGGGTTCCGCTGGGGCCGCAGCGGCTGTGCTCTACCAGTGCGCGTCCGGCGCCCTGCCCTCGCGGAACTCATCGAGCCGGGCGCGGGTGCCGCGCGTGGTATCTGCCGGCAGCGCGTCGAGCGGGAAGAAGCCGCATTCGGCGATTTCGCGATCAGGAGCCTTGGCGCGCGCCAAGGTGAAGGTGGGCGCGACGTAGAGGGCGATGTGGTCGCGCCCCCATTGACGGGCGTTCAGCAGGAAACCGTGCAGGCGCGGCGGCGCGGCCGGATCGATGATCAGCTCGGCCTCCTCGCGAAATTCCCGCGCCATGGCGGCGGCGGCCGTCTCGCCGGGCTCGATGCCGCCGCCGGGCAGGTACCAGCCGCGCACGTAGGTGTGGCGCACGAGGCAGACCCGATTGTCGCCGTCGATGGCGATGCCGCGCACGCCGAGCGTCATGCCGCGGGTCAGCAGGGCGGCGCCGTGGGCGAGCTGGCGCAGGAGCGGCAGATCGAGGTTCAGGGCCATGCCGGGCCTCGTGCGGGAGGAGGCAAGATGGTCCTCATGTCCGGAGGCTCCGCTCCGTCATCGCGACGGCCGTCTCACACCACCTTCAGATCGATCTTTCCCAGCCCCTCGATCGAGGCCGTCATGGTCTCGCCGCGCACGACCGGGCCGACGCCCGACGGAGTCCCCGTGAAGATCAGGTCGCCGGGATGCATCTCGAAATAGGTCGAGAGCAACGCGATCTGCTCGGCGACGGACTGGATCATCTCCGAGAGGTCGCCGCTCTGCCGCGTCTTTCCGTCGACCGCCAGGGTGATTGCGCCCTTGGCCGGGTGACCGATCGCCGAGGCCGGATGCAGCGGACCGATCGGGCCGGAGGCATCGGCACCCTTGCCCATGTCCCAAGGCCGCGACATGCGCTTGGCCTCGTCCTGCAGGTCGCGGCGCGTCATGTCGAGGCCGATGGCGTAGCCGTAGACATAGGCCAGTGCGTCCGCCTCGGGGATGTCGCGGCCACCGTGGCCGAGCGCCGCCACCAGTTCGACCTCGAAATGGTATTTTTCGGTGCGCGGCGGATACGGATGATCGGTGACGATGCCGTAGGGGATCATCTGTAGCGCATCGGCCGGCTTCAGAAAGAAGAACGGTGCCTCGCGGTCCGGATCGGCACCCATCTCGCGCGCATGCGCCCCGTAATTGCGTCCGACACAGTAGACACGGCGGACGGGAAACAAGTCCTCGCTGCCGACGATGGGCAGGACGATCCGGGGTGGATTGGAGATCACGGAAAGCATGGTCGCGGCCTTTACGTGGCCGCGCGTCCTTCAAAGGCGGGGGCCTCCTGCTATGTAGAGCGTCTTCGACAGCCGGTCATCATCCCGCACGACACCATGCCCCACTCACAGGACGCGGCTCAAACCCTTCTTGCGACGCTGCGCGAGCAGCTCGGTGACCGGCACGTGCTAACGGCGCCAGACGACATCGCACCAGCCCTGGTGGAGTCGCGGGGCTTGTACCGGGGCACGGCGCTCGCCGTCGTCAGACCCGGAAGCACCGAAGAGGTCGCGGCGACGGTGCGCGCCTGTGCCGAGGCCGGCATGCCGATCGTCGCGCAGGGCGGCAATACCGGGCTGACGGGCGGCGGAGTGCCCTTCGGCGGCATCGTCCTCTCGCTGGCGCGGCTCAACCGGGTTCGGTCGCTGGATCCGGGCAATGCGGCGATCACCGTCGAGGCCGGCGTGATCCTCGCCGACGTCCAGGCGGCCGCCGATGAGGGCGGCATGCTGTTCCCGCTCTCCTACGCCTCCGAGGGCTCTGCGCGGATCGGCGGCAGCCTCGCCACCAATGCCGGCGGAACGGCAGTGCTCGCCTACGGCAATGCCCGCGACCTCGTCCTCGGCCTCGAAGTCGTGCTCGCCGACGGCCGGATCTGGAACGGCCTGAAAGCGCTGCGGAAGAACAATGCGGGCTACGACCTCAAGCACGTGTTCATCGGCTCGGAAGGCACCCTCGGCATCATCACCGCGGCAGTGCTGAAGCTGTTTCCAAAGCCGCTCTCGCGCAGCGTCGGCTTCGTCGGATTGCCCTCTTTCCGGACGGCAGTGGAGCTGTTTCAGCGCGTGAGACGAGCGGCCGACCGCGACCTGACGGCGTTCGAGGTCATGCCGCGGTTCGGGCTCGAGATCGTTCTCAAGCATGCCCCGGGCACGGTCAGGCCTCTGGCAGGCGACCACGCGGTCTACGCTCTCGTCGAGCTGTCCTCGACCCGGCCGAATGCCGACACCGGCTCCGAATTGGAGGGCCTGCTCGCCAACGCGATCGAGGACGGCCTCGTCGAGGATGCGACCATCGGCACGAGCGAGGCGCAGAATACCGGCCTCTGGGCACTGCGCGAGAATCTGTCCGACGTGCAGAAGGTCGAGGGCGGTTCGATCAAACACGACGTCTCGGTGCCGTTGTCCCGCCTCGCCGACTTCCTGGAACGGGCGACCAAGGCCTGCGAGCGGGAGATGCCGGGCCTACGCGTCTGCGCTTTCGGTCATGCCGGAGACGGCAACATCCATTTCAACCTGAGTCAGCCGGTCGGCATGGACAAGGCGATCTTTCTCGCCCAGTGGAGCCGCTTCAACCGCATCGTCCACGACATCGTATCGAGCATGGGCGGCTCGATCGCCGCTGAGCACGGCATTGGTCTGATCAAGCGCGACGAACTCGCGCTCTATGGCGATCCGGTCGGGCTCGATCTGATGCGACGCCTGAAAGCGGCGCTCGACCCGCATGACCTGATGAATCCAGGGAAAATCGTTGCGCTCGGCGACGACGCTCCCCCTGCGCTCCCGGTCTGACGGGATCGACGGGGGACGAGCCGGGGTCATGTGCGGCCCGCGCGAGCGCGCGGCCTCGGCGTTCTGCCACGCAAATTGCTGTTGTGCAGCGCACAAAACAGGCGCATATTTACGTATCGCGTTGCGTCATAGCCAAGCTTCCTGGCGGTGATGCAGGGCACGTATGCCGGAACGTTCGCAGCCTTCACCGGATTCGGGATCGAGGCGATGAGTGACGCAAGCTTAACGGTTTCAGCACCGCTCTCGGCGACGATGTGGCCTTGCGCCTCTGCTGCGGAGACCTTGCGCGTGCGGATGCCCCGAACCAGCGCCACCACAATGGCATCGCGGGCGACGGCTGCGCTGCGCCGCAATATCGCCCGGCTGGATGAACAAGCTGGGCGCCGAATGCCGAATCCCTATTCGAACCGAAAACCGAACTGACCAGAAGAGAGAAAGGAGCCGTTACGATGCCCACCTCCCAGGCGCGAGTGCCGACCTCCGAAGCGAGCCGGTACCTGACGCAGCTCTGCCGGCACTGGAGCCACAAATTTCCCGTCGAGGCGAATAGCGACCATGGCGTCGTGCCCTTCGGCGAAGACCGGGTCTGCACCTTCGAGGCCAGCGCCGACGCCCTTCTGATGAAGGTTGCCACGCCCGATCCCGCCGGCCTGACCCGCCTCGAGAACGTCGTCGCTGACCATCTCCTGCGTTTCGCCTTCCGCGAGAATCTCGGCGACATCACTTGGTCGCGCGCCGCCTGACTTGAACCGCGCCGTCCTCGCCCGATCTTGAGCCGGATCGTTGGGTCAGAAGGACGTATTATGACCGTGGCCGTTCGCGGGGCGGAGACCGCCGCCCTGAATTTCTCCGAGCGCCTCGACAGGCTGGCCGAGGTCGCCGTCAAGGTCGGGCTCGGGTTGCAACCCGGGCAAGAGCTGATCCTCACCGCGCCGCTGGAATCGGTCGCGCTCGCCCGCGCCATTACGGAGCAGGCCTATAAGGCTGGTGCCTCGCTGGTCACTACGCTCTACGGCGACGACGCGGCGACGCTCGCGCGCTTCAGCCACGCCCGAGAAGAGGCTTTCGATACGGCTGCCGGGTGGCTCTTCAACGGCATGGCCGACGCCTATCGTAACGGCGCCGCACGCCTCGCCATCTCAGGCGACGACCCTTCGCTGCTCGCGGGGCAGGATCCGGACAAGGTCGCGCGGGCCAACCGTGCCCGCTCGAAGGCCTATCTGCCCGCATTGGAGTTGATCGCCGGCTTCTCCACGAACTGGACCATCGTTTCGGCCGCGACCACGCCCTGGGCGCGCACGGTGTTTCCAGATCTGCCGGAAGCCGAGGCCATCGCCCGGCTCTGGGACGCGATCTTCGCTGCGTCCCGCGTCGACGGACTCGATCCCGTTGCGGACTGGCAAGCGCACAACGCCGCGCTTCGCCACCGCACTGAGTGGCTGAACGGCCACCGCTTCGCGGCCCTGCGCTTCCGGGGCCCCGGCACCGACCTGACCGTCGGTCTCGCCGACGATCACGAATGGTGCGGCGGCGCCACGCGAGCCAAAAACGGCATCGTCTGCAATGCCAACATTCCCACCGAAGAGGTCTTCACCACGCCGCATAAGGCGCGGGTCGAGGGCCATGTGTCGAGCACCAAGCCACTCTCCTACCAGGGCACGCTCATCGACGGCATCCGCGTGACCTTCAAGGAAGGACGCATCGTCGAGGCAAGTGCGCGCACCGGCAACGATGTACTCGCGAGGGTGCTGGAGACGGACGAGGGCGCGGCACGCCTCGGCGAGGTTGCCCTGGTGCCCGCCTCATCCGCGATCTCGGCCTCGGGCCTCCTGTTCTACAACACGCTCTACGACGAGAACGCCGCGAGCCACATCGCCCTGGGCCAAGCCTATTCGAAGTGCTTCCTCAACGGCGGCGAGGGCTTGAGCGAAGAGGATCTCGCCTCGCGCGGCGCCAACCGCAGCCTGATCCACATCGACTGGATGATCGGCTCGGCCGAGATCGACGTGGACGGGATCGCCCCAGACGGCCGAGCCGTCCCGGTGATGCGTGCGGGCGAGTGGATCAGCTAACCGGTTCGGCCCGCGCTGGGCTCGCCTGAGGCGCGGGCTTCGGCTTCGGCAGCATGTTCGGCCGCCAGCGTCGATGCATCCAAAGCCACTGTCCCGGATTGTCACGCACCCACACTTCGACGACTCGGGTCATCGCCTGCATGGCACCCTGGACGTCGATCTGACCCGAGGCATCGCGTGGCAGCTCGAGCGGTGGCGTCAGTTCCAGCATGAAACGGCCGCCGGGCCGGCGCACCACGCGGGCGCCATGGACCGGGCAATCGTAATGGCGCGCGAGTTTCCCTAGGAGCGGGTTCGCGAGCACTGGGCGGCCGAAGAACTCGACCACGACGCCACGGGTGAAATGCTGGTCGATCAACTGGCCGAGATGGCCGCCACGCTCGATTACACCCTGCATCGCGAAGACGGCTCCCGGCTGCGAGGCCGCCAAGCCGCCCATCGTCTTACGCCGGACCTCGGCGACGAGCTGAGCCGCGGCTGGGTTGTTCGGCGGCCGAAACACCGCAGTGGTCTCGAGCCCGAATTTTTCGGCACAGATCGCGGGCAGTTCCCAATTGGCCAAGTGAGCCGAGAAGAGCAGCCCCGGCTTACCGTCGTCGCGCACGGCTAGGAACTGGTCGATGCCCTGCACCGAAACGCGCTTCTCCAGGCCTTCGGGATCGAAGTCGAACAGCGTATCGAGGTGGGCGTACTCGGCGCCGGTGCGGCCGAGATTGTCCCAGGCCTCGCGGGCCATGCCCTGCACACCGGTTTCGTCGAGGTCGGGAAACGCGGCACGGATATTCGCCACCGCGATCTTGTGCGAGGGGAGCCAGGGTCCGATCGTCCGCGCGAGCCATCCGCCCGTGTTGCTGGCACGGTCGGCGCCCAGTGCGCGCGCGAGCAAGAAGATCCCTCGGATCAGAGGGATCGTCGCGAGCCCGGCCATGCGGGGAAGATGGCGCTGCAGGATCAGCGCAAGACGCAGCACGGGCGGCTCATGGGATTACAGGGGGCGGCAATTCGGTCAGGCCATATACCCGACGCGCCCGCCCAAGCAACGTTTCAAAGTGTAACGAGAATTTTCCCGAACACCTTTCGCGATTCCAGCCGTTCGAGCCCCTGCGCGAAGTCTGCGAGCGGCAGAACCGTATCGACGACCGGGCTCATCCCGTCCGCCATCTTGTCGAGCGACTGTCGGATATTCTCGATCCGACAGCCGAACGATCCGGTGATGCGGTATTGCTGCTGAAACAGCTGCATCAGATTCATCGTCGTCGAGGGGCCGGAGGTGGAACCGCAGGTCACGAGCCGCCCGCCGCGCTTCAGGCAGAGCAGCGAGCCGTTCCAGGTGTCGGCGCCGACATGCTCGAACACCACGTCGACGCCCTTGCGCTTCGTCAGCCGGCGGACCTCGCCCTCGAAGCGTTCTTCGCGATAGTTCACGACGAAATCCGCGCCGAGCGCCTTGGCCTTCTCGCCCTTCTCGTCGTCGCCGACCGTCGTGTAGACGGTGCAGCCGATCGCCTTGGCCATCTTGATCGCCGTGGTGCCGATGCCCGAGCCGCCGGCATGGACCAGGATGCTCTCGCCCGGCTCCAGCTTGGCGTTGTCGAACAGCATGTGCTGGACGGTGCCGAAGGCGATACCAGCACAGGCGGCCTGGACGTGATCGACGCCGGCCGGCACCTTCACGCAGAGTCGCGCCGGAATGTTGATGACTTCGCGCGAAAACCCGTCGATGTGGAAGCCATAGACGCCGCCGACATCCTCGCAGAGGTTGTCGCGTCCCTCCTGGCAGGCTTTGCACTTCCCGCAGGTGAGTGCGCCGTAGAGCGCGACGGGATCGCCGACCTTGAGGCCCTCGACGCCCTCGCCGATGGCAGCGACCTCGCCAGCTCCCTCCGCGCCGACGGTAAGCGGGAGCTTGCGCTTGGCGAAGGCCATGCCGCGAAAGCCCCAGACATCGATGAAGTTCAGGCCGATCGCACGCACCCGCACCTGCACCTCGCCGGGAGCGGGCGGAGGCGGGGCGTCAATCTCGACAAGGCGCAGATCGCGGTCGCCGAAGAGCTGGAGGGCTTTCATGACGGCTCCTTGGCACGTCCTTTGGACTAGATCGAGACCCTGAGCCGTCAGATCAATCCGGTGAGAGATACCGCCGCCGCGCCCAGCCGACGGCAAAGCCGAACTTGACCCGACACCAGGTATTCCCGCTCGGCGTCTCGTTAGTGCAGCCGAAGCCGAGGAGACGGCGGCCTACAGGAATAGTCTCGACCGGCGCCGCATCCGCATCGGGCGCCTCGCGGATGGTCAAGGAGCCGCCCCAGGGCAGGCCCGAGACCCGGAAGGGCTGCGGCTCGGCGAGAGCGGTCACCGTCTCCAGGAGCAGCATGAAAGCCGAGAGAGCGAAAAGCCGGTGCATCGAAGAGGCCGCCGTCAGTTACGATGGACGCCCATCATCGCGGTGAGGCCGCCATCGACGGGCAGCACGGCGCCGGTGATGTAGGCGGCCGGCTCGCTCATGAGGAAGGCGGCGAGGGCCGCGACCTCGTCGGGCTTCGCGAAGCGGCCGGACGGGATCTGGCTTTCCATCTTTTCGCGATATGCGGCGTAGGAGGCCATCATGCCGGTGTCGATGAAGCCGGGGGCGAGCACGTTGACCGTGACGCCGCGCTTGGCGGATTCGATGGCGAGCGTCCGGCAATAGGCGATCATCGCGCCCTTGGTGGCGGCGTAGGCGGCGTTGCCGGTATTGCCCTGCAGGGCCGCGACCGAGCCCACGGCGACGACCCGGCCCGTGCGCGCGCGGATCATGTTCCGCACGAGCACCTTGGCGATGCGCGTGAGCGACCAGAAGTTGACCTGCATCGCCACGTCCGACCGGTCCCGGTCGAGCATCACCGCGAGCGCGTCGGCGGATTGGCCGGCATTGTGGACGTAGCCGTAGAAGGCTGTGTCCTCGATTGTCTCGCAGAAGGCCTCCACGGCGTCGCGGCAGGCCAGGTCGAGGCGGTGGGGTTCGAACACGGCGCCAGGATGGGAAGCGCCGAGCTCGGCGGCGAGCGACTCGGCCTCGTCGGGCTTCGAGCGGTAGGTGAAGCTGACGGAATAGCCCGCGGCGGCGAGCGTCCGCACCATCGCGGTGCCGAGGCCGCCGGCGCCTCCGACGACGAGGATGCGTTTGGGTTCGCTCATGCCGGCTCGCCCGCGAGCACGAGGCAGGTGTTCTGGCCGCCGAAGCCGAAGGAGTTCGACAGCACCCGCGAGACCCGCGCGTCACGCGCCGTCGAGACCACGTCGAGGGTCAGGGACGGGTCGGGCACGAGGTGGTTGATCGTCGGCGGGATGCGGCCGTGCTGAATCGTCAGCATCGAGACCACCGCCTCGATGGCGCCGGCCGCGGTCAGCGTATGGCCGATCATCGACTTGTTCGACGAGATCGGCAGCGAAGAAATGCGCTCGCCGAACACGGCGGTGCAGCCCATCGCCTCCATCTTGTCGTTCTCCGGCGTCGAGGTGCCGTGCGCGTTGATGGTGTCGATGGCGTCCGGCGCCGTGTCCGCGTCGTCCAAAGCCGCGCGGATCGCGGCGATGATCGGCTCGCCGTTGGGGCTGGAGCGCGTGCGGTGGAAGCCGTCGCCCTTCTCGCCGCAGCCGAGGACGTAGCCGAGGATTTTCGCGCCGCGCGCCTTTGCGGCCTCGGCATCCTCCAGCACCAGGGCGGCAGCGCCCTCGCCCATCACGAAGCCGTCGCGGTTCTTCGAGAAGGGCTTCGAGGCCGTTTCGGGGTTCTCGTTCTGGGTCGAGAGGGCCGAGAGCAGCGAGAACCGGATCAGCGATTCCGGGTTCACCGAACCGTCGGTGCCGATGCAGAGCGCCGCCTTCATCTCGCCGCGCCGGATCGCCTCGACGCCGAGCTGGATCGCCGTGGCGCCCGACGAGCAGGCGGTGGAGAGCGAGATCGGCGAGCCCCTGGTGCCGAAGCGGTCCGAGATCCGGTCGGCCACGGTGCCGAAGATGAACAGGTCGTGCCAGGCATCGAAGCGTCGGCTGGCGGCCGCCTTGAGCAGGCTGCGATAGGTGATGTCCTCGTTGTCGCCCGAGGCCTCGGCCAGCGCCTGGCGCTGCGGCCATTCGAGCTCCACCGGCGGCACAGCGATGAACAGCGCGCCCGGAAAATCATCGCCGATGCCCGACTGCGTCACGGCCTCCTCGGCGGCGACCTCGGCGAAGCGCTCGGAGAGCAGCGGCGCGCAGAGCGGATCGGTCTCGAAAGCATCGACTGTGCCGGCGATCGAGGTGCGCAGGCCGTCGGTGGGGAAGCGCGAGATCGTGCGGATGCCGGAGCGGCCCTCCGTCAGGGCCTGCCAGGTGTCGGCGGCGCCGCAGCCGAGGGAGCTGACGATCCCGAGCCCCGTCACGGCGACGAGCGGGCGGCCCTTGGCGTCACGGGTTGAAGAAGCACTCATGAGACCGCCTTAGCGCAAGTTTTCACAGCGTGCACGATCCTCGCCGCCTCACTGTCATTCCGGGGCGCCGAAGGCGAACCCGGAATCCAGAACCGCCAAGGGTGCCATGCTCGCTCGCCGTCGCGGCTCTGGATTCCGGGTTCCGCTGCGCGGCCCCGGAATGACAGGGTCGTGATCCTGACCGATCAGGCGGCGACGACCCGGATGACGCCCTCGCCGCTGCGATGGCCGACGGAGGTGATCGCCACCTCGCGCGCCTTGCCGGCCGCGCAGAGCGCCGCCGCGATCGCCGTGCCGAAGGACGGGACCGCCTCGATCGGGTGGCCGATCACGTCGCCGGTGGCGCGGATGTGGGTGTCGGGGAGCGCCGCCTTGAGGCCCTGCGCCTCTTCCTCGGCGAGGCTCGCGACACCGGTGGCGCCCGACAGGATCAGGTCGGGCCGCGAGACGCCCGCCTCGCGCAGCAGGCGCGGCAGGGCATCGGCGACGGAGCCGGCTTTCCGGCGGACGCGGTCATTGGCGATCGCATCGATGACGGCGAAGGGCTTGGCGCCGCGTTCGGCCGCGCGCTCGGCGGTCTCCAGCAGCAGGAAGGCCGCGCCGCTGCCGAGGATGAAGCCGCCATTCTCCTCGCCGCCGCGCGAAAAGACCGGGCGATAGTCGGGCTTGTGCAGGAAGCCGCCCATCTCGTGGACGAGCAGCACGTCGGCGCGCTCGGCATTATAGGAACCGCCGACCAGCATGGCGTCGTCCTGGCCCGAGGCGATGCGGGCATGGGCGATGCGCAAAGCGTCGACGCCGGCCGATTCCTCGCCCATGAAGGTGCGCGAGGCCCCGGTCACGCCATGGACGATGGCGATGTTGCCGGCGAGCAGGTTCGAGAGCTGGGCCAGGAAGAGCGTCGGCCGCAGGTCGTTCTGCAGGTGCTCGTTGAGATAGGCGCCCGGGTTCTCCGCATCGCGCAGGCCGGTGAGGATCGCGCCATCGACCGCATAGTCGCGCTCACCGCCGCCCGAGGCAACGATGAGATGGAGCGCCGCCTTGCGTGCGGCGTCGTCCTTGAGGCCCGCCGAGTCGAGGGCGAGGCCGGCGGCGTAGACGCCGAGGCGCTGCCAGCCCTCCATCTGGCGCTGGTCGGATTTCTTCGGGATCTGCGTGTCGAGCGCCACCGGCGCGACCGGGTGGACCGGATAGGGCGCGTAGGTCTCGGCATCGGTGCGCGGCGCCTCGCCGGACTCGTAGGCCGCGAGATGCGCCTCGATCCCCTCGCCCGCGCAGGAAACGAGGCCGATGCCGGTGATGACGACCTTACGTCCGCTCATGCGGCGGCTCCGTCCAGCAAACCGATTTTCTTGGCACGCTCGCGCATCGGCGCGTCGAGGCCATCGGGAAACGGCATCGTGCGGAAGCGGAGCTCCGCGTCGCAGAGCGCCTTGCCCTCGTGGCGGATGGCGGCCTTGGTGACCGCATAGCCCGAGCCGTCATGCTCGAGGCTCGCCGTGATCTCGAGCCGGGCCCCGGGGCCGACGAAGGAGCGGAAACGCGCCTTGTCCACCGCCATCAGGAACGGCATCTGCGCGAAATCGAGATGCGCGAGAACCAGATAGCCGGAGGCCTGCGCCATGGTCTCGGTCAGCAGGACGCCCGGCACGAGCGGGTGGCCGGGAAAGTGCCCCTCGAAGACCGGGCTCGCCTCGGGAACGAGCGCCAGGCACTCGATCTGTCCGGCGGCGCGGTCGAGCCGCACCACCTGGTCGATCATCTCGAAATATTCGAGCCGCATGGGTCCTTGCCCCGGGCGATCAGGCTTTGGCGGCCTTCTCGGCGACGAGCGCGTCGATGCGTGCGCAGAGGTTCTTCAGCACGAAG
Organism: Methylobacterium sp. C25; assembly: GCF_021352225.1. Classification (GTDB taxonomy): domain Bacteria; phylum Pseudomonadota; class Alphaproteobacteria; order Rhizobiales; family Beijerinckiaceae; genus Methylobacterium. Next base: position 341,494 of record NZ_JAAUVI010000003.1, read on the forward strand.
TACTCCTCGGCCGGGACCTTGCCCTCGTTGACTTCCTGGGTCCAGCGCTCGAGCGGCAGCTTGATGCCGAAAGCCTTGTCGACCGCGAAGGCGATGTCGAGGAAGGCCAGCGAGTCGATGCCGAGATCGTCGATCGCGTGGCTCTCCGGCGTGATCTTCTCGCGCGGGATGTCGGCAGTGTCGGCAATGATGTCCGCGACGCGGTCAAAGGTAGCGGTGTCGGTGGACATGCGTGGCTCGCCGCTTTCTCGTGTCTCGACCGGTCGATCCGGGGAATCCCGCCGGTCTCGTTGACCTTGGCGCGGAACGCGACCCCTTACACGAAGCCAGGGAGCGCGGGCAACCTTGCCGGCCGCCCTTGGTGGGACCCGCACCAAGGGCCCGGGATCGCGCACACGTTTCGTACCGCCCGCTTATTCCTCACCGCCCTGTCTGCAACTAGATGCATCGAGCGACGGGATGAGCGGCGGAGCAGCAGGACATGCAGTCGGGCGAAGAGTCTCGGGCGCGGCCGTTCACGGCCCCGGCGGATGGCCGGGGACAGGCCATTGCCCGCGTAGCGCTCGCCGCTGCCCTGCTGGGCCTTGGCCTCTACATCCTGTCGGATTTCCTGCGGGCGCTGGTCTGGGCCGTCGTGCTCGCCATCGCGCTCTGGCCGCTCTACGCGAAGGCGGAACGGCGATTTCCGCCCGGCAAGCACAACATTCTCTGGCCGAGCCTGTTCACCGCCGTGGTGGCGCTCGCCTTCCTGATCCCGGTCGTGCTGCTCGCGGTCGAAGCCGTGCACGAGGCCCACGACCTCCTCGACTATGCCAAGAATGCGGAGCAATCCGGCATCCCGGTTCCGTCGATCGTCGAGCGGCTGCCCTTCGGCGCGCAGCAGGTCAAAGAGTGGTGGGACGCGAACCTCGCCCATGCCGGCTGGGCGAAGGAGATGCTGGGCCACGTCAACACCGCATCCAACCGCGATCTGACCAAGACCGTCGGCGCCAACGTCGTGCACCGGGTCGTGCTGTTCGGCTTCGCGCTGCTGACCCTATTCTTCCTGTTCAAGGACGGGCGCACCGTGGTCGCGCAGTGCCTCACGGCGAGCCACCGCCTGTTCGGCCCGCGCGGCGAGCGGGTGGCGCGGCAGATGGTGGCCTCCGTCCACGGCACCGTCGACGGCCTCGTCCTCGTCGGCATCGGCGAGGGCATCCTGCTCGGCATCGTCTACTGGTTCGCAGGCGTGCCGCACCCGATCCTGTTCGGCGCGGTGACGGCCGTGGCCGCGATGATCCCGTTCGGCGCGCCGGTCGCCTTCGGTCTTGCTGCCTTGCTGCTCGTCGGGAACGGCAGCGTGGTGCCGGCGATCATCGTCGTCGCCGCGGGCTTCGTCGTCACCTTCGTGGCCGACCATTTCGTGCGTCCGGCCCTGATCGGTGGGACCACGCGGCTGCCCTTCGTTTGGGTGCTGCTCGGCATCCTCGGCGGCGTCGAGACGTTTGGGCTGCTCGGACTCTTCGTCGGCCCGGCGGTGATGGCCGCGCTGATCCTGCTGTGGCGGGAGTTCACGGAAGCTTGTCCGGCCGAACAGTGAGGGTTGCGATAAGGCCCGCATCGGCGCGCCCACGACGTGCGCGTCACCGTCACGGGAAGAACGCAGATGAAGTCAGCCGTATTCGCGCTCGCGCTCACGACAATCGCCTCGGCCGCCGCCGCGCAAACGGCGCCCCCGATCGGCGCTCCCGGTGACGTGACCGTCCTCACGACGGCCGCCACGGGCGTCCAGGTCTATGAATGCAAGGCCTCGTCCGCCGGGGCGCTCGAATGGACCTTCAAGGAGCCGCGCGCCGATCTCTTCGTGGGCAAGGAGAAAGTGATCCGGCACTTCGCGGGACCGTCCTGGGAGTATACCGACGGCAGCCGGATCGTCGGCAAGGTCGCCGCCAAGCAGAACGCGCCGGGAGCAGACGACATTCCCTGGCTTCGCCTCTCCGTCGCCTCCCGCTCCGGCAGCGGAAAATTGAGCGATGTCACGGCCGTGCAGCGCATCGACACGCATGGCGGCGTCAAATCGGGCAAGTGCGATCAGGCGGGAGCGGTGTCGGAGGTGCCCTACACGGCCACCTATACTTTCCTGCGTGAGGGCAAGTAGCCGGGGCGAAAGGCGGTGGATGAGAGCGGCCGCCCGTTGCACCGTGCCCCGCAGGAGTTCCACACTCGCGGGTCTGGACGAGAGGTCGGGCAACCCGGAAGTTGCGCGGGCCGTTGATCGGACGACGCCGGCTCTCGTCGGCGCGAGGAGCCCGTCATGGCGACGCTGAAGGAATTCGAGGAAGCCTTGCGCGAGCAGGGCATGCACATGGCGCTGGCCCTGCTGCAGCGGCTGCGCGAGCGTGACCGCGCCACGCGCAGCGCCCGCCCGGCGCGGCGCCTCACCGGCCAGAAGATGACGCCGGACCTCGCCCGCTCGATCCTCGAACTCCACGCCTCCACCGGCATGACCCAGCAGGAGATCGCCTTCAAGGTCGGGGTGAATCAGGGCCGCGTCAACGAGGTGATCAAGCACGGCAAGTGGCTGACCGACGACCCTCAGGCACCCGAGGCCATCGCCCGCGACAAGGCCAAGGCGCGAATGCTGTCGGAGCCGAAGGCGCGCTCACGCCGGCAGAAAGCCGAGGCGCGGGAACGGCCGGTGCGGGCCAAGAAGCCGGCGCCGCAAGGGGAGCTGCTGCTCGGCGATCCCTGATCGGTCAGGCCGGCTCGAGGCACTTGGCGATCTTGCCGAGCAGCCTCGGCATGTCGACGGGCTTGGTGTCGAAGTCGTTGCAGCCGACCTCGATGCTCCGGGCACGGTCGCTCGACAGGGCGTGTGCGGTCAGCGCGATGATCGGTACGTGCGCGCTGCGTCCGTCGGCACGGATCGCGGTGGTCGCCTCCCAGCCGTCCATGTCGCCGAGCGCCACGTCCATCAGGATCACGTCGGGCGCCTCCGACACCGCCATGGCGACGCCCTGCGGGCCGTCCTCGGCGATCACCGTCGTGAAGCCCTGGCGCGTGAGGCGCCGGGACAGCATGTCGCTGTTCATCGGGTTGTCTTCGACGATCAGGATCTTCGACATCGTGTCCGATCTCCCACTCGTGTGAACGGCGTCAGGCCGCCAGGGCCCGCGGATAGCCGGCATCCGGCACCGAAGACGGCTGCGGCTTCGCCGCCGCCGGGGGCGCGACCGGCAGGGTCACGGTGAAAAGGCTGCCGCGGCCGAGCTCGGTCTCGACGACGATGTCGCCGTGCATGAGGCGGGTGAGCTTGCGCGCCAGCGCCAGCCCGAGCCCGGTGCCGCCATATTTCGTCGCCGTCTGCTCGTCGCTGTCGGCGAACTGCTCGAACAAGTGGGGCACTTGCTCGGCCGCGATTCCGATTCCGGTGTCCTGGACGGCGATCCGGAGCATCTCGCCAGCGGGAGCCGCCACGCGCTCGCCGATCACCGTGATGGCCCCGTTCTCCGTGTACTTGATGGCGTTGTGGAGCACCTGCGACAGGGCGTTCTCGATCTTCATGCGGTCGCCCGTGATGGTGCCGATTTCCGGAGCGAGCGCGACCGTCAGCGTATTGCCGCGCTCCGTTGCGCCGGCGCGCAGGCCGTTCACGAGGCCCTCGACGATCTCCGCGACCGAGAGGCTCTCGTTGAAGACCTCCATCCGGCCGGAATCGATCTTCGCGAGTTCGAGGATCTGGTTCACGAGCTTGAGCAGGTGCTGGCCGGCGCTCTGGATGCGCTGCAGGTCGACGAAATCCTCGTCCTCCTGCTCGCCTTCGGCCTCCTCGATCAGCATCTGGCTGTAGCCGATGATGGCGTTGAGCGGCGTGCGCAGCTCGTGACTCATTTTGGCGACGAACTCGACCTTGGCGACGCTGGCGCGCTCGGACTGGAGGGCGGCCTGCTTCAGTGCGGAGGCCGTCGCTCGGTGGCTGCGCATCACGGATTCGAGCTCGGCCTGCGAGGCGAGCGCCTTGGCGTAGTAGAGCGCCATCATCGTCACGTAGAGCGCGATCGCCGCGGTCGAGAGCAGGCCGAGGCGCTGCATCGCGACCGTCGAGATGCCGTGCGCCGGCGCGTCGAACAGATGATAGACCGCGTAGAATCCGATCGCGTTGACGCCGAGCAGCACGATGATGGCGAGCCGCATCGCCCGGGAATCGCCGACATAGAAGAAGGCGAGCAGCGGGATGGTGATCATCCAGGTCAGGAACGGCGAAGTCGACCCGCCGTAGAAGTAGGTCACCCACAAGACGCTGAAGGTCAGGTTCTGGATCGAGATCAGGGCCAGCAACTCGAGCCGCCCGAACCAGCGCAGCAGGAACGGGAACACCCAGAAGCCGCCGATCCCGAGCAGCAATACACCGATCTCGAAGCCAGGATCCGGCTCCGCGAGGAAGAGGACCAGTGCGACGCCGTTTCCGAGGAACGGCCCGAGAATATGGCTCAACAGAAACAGCCGGGCCTGTTTTCGCTTCGACTTGTCGTCGACCATGCTCGGATGGAGAAACCAATCGACGAACCGGTCAAACCTCTCGAGCTTCAGACTCCGGAACATGGGCTGCTTTCCGAACTCTCGTTCATCCCGTCGCGAGACGCCGACCGGAGCGAGGCATGATCTGCAAAGCTACAACGACCGAATGCGCAGCAGCAGACCAAGATATGTCATGGACGAGGCTATGCAACATTTAATGGAAATCTGATTTCGCACTTATGTTTTACAGGAAATTAACACCATCAAAAGCTTCGGCGACAACGCCCATATACATAAAATTAATGTTTGAAATCATACTTTCACCTACCTTGGAACCGAGCCGCGTTGATGCGACCAACCGTCCAGCACATCGTCGACTGGTTCATTCCCCAGTCCGCGCATCTCGAGCGTTCCGACCTCTCGGTCGCGCGCAACTTCGTGCTGACCCACATCTTCGGGCCGTTGATGTCCCAGTCGATGTGCGTGTTCCTGTATCGCACCGACCCGAATCCCGGCTTTGCCTGCTTCACGGTCATCGCCTGCGTGTGCCTGTTCTGGACGCTGCCGTTCGTCCTGAAGTTCACGCAGAACATCAAGTTTGCCGCGATCCTGTCGGTGGAGCTCCTGGCCTTCACCGCTCTGTTCGGCACCTATTTCTACGGCGGCGCCAGCTCGCCGTGCCTGCCGTGGCTGATCATCGCCCTGCTGCTCGGCTTCTTCTATTTCTCCGAGCAGCCGATGCTGATCGTCGCGCTGTTCGCGGCGAACGTCACGGTCTTCTTCATCGCCTACATCTGCACCGACTTCCCGGAGATCGTCTCGGCGAGCGACCTGGCGGTCGTGACCTGGATCTCGATGGTCTCCGCGACCCTCTACATGTCCTGGATGGCGATCTACTACTCGCACGTCATGTCGATGCGCTCGCAGATCGAGAAGGAGACCGAGCGCTATCTCGCCACTAACGAGCAGCTCAAGGTGGTCAAGGAACTGGCCGAGGCCGCCAACCGGGCGAAGTCGGTGTTCCTCGCCAAGATGAGCCATGAGCTGCGTACGCCGCTCAACGCTGTAATCGGATACAGCGAGCTGATCCTTGAGAACATCCCGCCCGGCACCGACGAGACCAAGCAGAAGGACGTTCGCAGCATCAATGCAGCAGGCCGCCACCTGCTCTCGCTGGTGGTCGACGTGCTCGATCTGTCGAAGATCGAGGCCGAGACCATAGAGCTGAACGTCGAGACCTTCGATCTCGCCTCCCTGCTGGATCAGGTCGTCGCCACGGTGAAGCCGCTCGCTGAGGCCAACGGCAACAGCCTGCTCGTGCAGCAGCTGACGCCGCTCGGCGCGATGCACACCGATCAGACCAAACTGCGCCAGATCCTGGTCAACCTTCTGAGTAACGCCTCGAAATTCACCAAGAACGGCAGCGTCACGCTCTCCGTCAGAATGGACCGCAAATCCACCGGCACGTGGCTCGACGTTCGGGTGCGCGACACCGGCATCGGTATCTCACAAGAGGGCATCGCGCGCCTGTTCCAGAACTTCCGACAGGTCTCGGCCGCCACGGCGCATCAATATGGCGGCACCGGCCTCGGCCTGGCGCTGAGTCAGAAGCTTTGCACGCTGATGGGTGGCAGCATCGGCGTGACCAGCGAGCCCGGGCGGGGCTCGGTGTTCAGCTTCTGCATTCCGGCCGAAGTTTCGGAGACCGCGGCAGAGCCGAATGCTCCGCCTGACCACTCTCTTCTCCTGGCGCCGCAGGCGGCCGCCTTGCAGCCCGCTCTGGGAGTCTCGTTTCGATGAACTTTCGCGACAATCTTGCGGTCGAGCAGTTCGGCTCGATGGACGCGGCGGTCGAGGCCGAGGTGCAACGCGCGCCTCGGCTCCTCATCGTCGACGACATTGCCGACAACCGCACGATCCTGCTGCGGCGCTTCGCCAGGCGTGGCTTCGAGGTTGCCGAGGCCGATGGCGGGGCGCGCGCCCTGCAGATGGTCGAGCAGGAGAGCTACGACGTCGTCCTGCTCGACGTGATGATGCCCGAGATCGACGGTATCGAGGTCCTCAAGACGCTCCGGGCCAAGTACACGCCGCTCCAATTGCCCGTCATCATGGTGACGGCGAAGGCCGAGTCCGAGAACGTCGTCGAGGCCCTGAACCTCGAGGCCAACGATTACGTCACCAAGCCCGTGGATTTCGATGTCGCCCTGGCCCGCGTGAATGCCCAGGTCGACCGCAAGCGCGCCGAGGAGAAGGTCGCCACGGCGGCGAGCGCACTTCGGCAGGTCAACGACCAGCTCGAGCAGCGCGTCGAGGAACGCACCCGTGAGCTCGTCGAGATCAACCAGCAGCTCCAGGGCGAGATCGTCCAGCGGCAGCAATCCGAGGCGCGCTCGCGCTTCCTCGCCTTCCACGATCCGCTGACCGGTCTTCCGAACCGTCGGCAATTCCGCGAGGAATTGGTGAGCGGCATCGCCGCCGCCGGGAACGACCCGGACCAGAGCGTCGCGATCCTGTTCATCGATCTGGATGGCTTCAAGGGCGTCAACGACACCCTCGGCCACTCGATGGGCGACATGCTTCTCCAGGCGGTCGGCGAGGATTTCCGCGGTGTCATGCAGCGCTCCGACCGGATTGCCCGGCTCGGCGGTGACGAGTTCGCCGTGCTCCAGGTCGGCAACAAGCAGCCCGAGGACGCCATCGCCCTGGCGAACCGGCTGATCGAGATCGCCAGCCGCGAGCGACACATTCACGGTCACCTGACCATGATCGGCGCCAGCATCGGCATCGTTCTGGGCTCAGGCGCGACCGACGATCCGGAGGAGTTACTCAAGGCGGCGGATCTGGCGATGTACCGCGCCAAGGTCGAGGGCCGCGGCACCTTCCGCATCTTCGATCCGGCTATGGATGCCCATGTCCAGGCCCGCCGCTCGCTGGAACTCGACCTGCGCAATGCCCAGGCCCTCGGCCAGTTCGAAGTGTTCTACCAGCCGCAGATCTCGCTCAGCACCCGCAAGGTGACCGGCTTCGAAGCCCTGCTGCGCTGGCGTCACCCGACCCGCGGCATGGTCTCGCCGGCCGAGTTCATCCCGCTCGCGGAAGAGATCGGCCTGATCGTGCCCATCGGCGAATGGGTGCTGCGTCAGGCCTGCCACGAGGCGGCCGGCTGGCCCGACGCCCTGAGCATCGCGGTCAACGTGTCCCCCGTGCAGTTCCTCCGCGGCAGCCTCGTCCCCTCCGTGATCAGCGCGCTGGCCAGTTCCGGCCTGCCGGCGGAACGGCTGGAGATCGAGATCACGGAATCGGTGCTGCTGCAGAAGACCGACAAGAACATCGACACGCTGAACCAGCTCCGCGCGCTCGGTGTGCGGATCTCGATGGACGATTTCGGGACCGGCTATTCGAGCCTGAGCTACCTTCGCATGTTCCAGTTCGACAAGCTGAAGATCGACAGGTCCTTCGTCGAGGACGTCACCAGCAGCCGCGACTGCAGCGCCATCGTCAGCGCGATCCTCGGGCTCGGCACCAGCTTCGGCATCCCCACCATCGCCGAGGGAGTCGAGACCGAGGAGCAGCTTTCGCACCTCACCGGCGAGGGCTGCACCGAGGTGCAGGGCCGGTTCTTCAGCATGCCGATCGACGCGCAGGAGGTCCGCAAGATCATCGAACGGATCGGCGTGTGACGGTCCCCATTTTTCACAGGGCGGGGCCATGCCGGACTCGCATCCGCGCCCCTGTGATTTTTGCACAATGAATACGCTTTAAGAAAACGACAGACTGAGCTATCCTGTGATCACTTCTTCCCAGGAAGTGTCCAACCCACGAACTGCAGCGCGCCCCTCGGGGCGCGCTTTTTCATTGGTTCGCTATTTGGAACGGTTGTAATTTAGCTGAGAAACTACTGCGCGGCATCCGGCTCGCGTTCCGGCGCCGGCGGCCGCTGGCGACCGACGCGCGCGCATCGTTAACCCCGTCTCAACCTTAACGGAGGTTGATGGGCGCCAGCGATGGCAGCCCTCCCCTCCCCCGCGGACGATCCCGCAGCCGAGCACGACCTTTCGTCGTTTCCTGGCGACGCAGCCCTACGGGCCCTGGCGCTCGGGTGGCTCGACAGCCTGGCTCGTGAGCGCCGCATGGCAGGCAACACCTGCGAGGCCTATGCCCACGACCTGCGCGAATTCCTGATCCATCTCGACCGGCGTCTCGGCACGCCGACGATCCCGAGGCTCATCGCGCTGAAGCCGCGCGACGTGCGCGGCTTCATGGCGGCGCGGCGCGCCGACGGCCTCGGTGGCCGCTCGCTGATGCGCGAACTCGCCGGCATCCGCTCCTTCGGCCGCCACCTCGAACGCGAGGGCCATGGCAGCATCGCGGCGCTCGGCGCGGTCCGCTCGCCCAAGGTCGAGCGGCGCCTGCCTCGACCGCTTCCGGTCGAGGCGGCGGTTGCGGCGACGCAATCCGCTAGCCGCCCCGACGACGCGCGCGAACCCTGGGTGCTCGCGCGTGACGCGGCGGTCATCGCTCTGCTCTACGGCTCCGGCCTGCGCATCTCGGAAGCGCTCGGCATCGCGCGCAGGGATGCCCCGACGCCGGGCCAAGACGAGGTCCGCGTGCTCGGAAAGGGCGGCAAGATCCGTTCGGTACCGGTGCTGCCAGCGGTCTCGCAGGCGATCGCGGAGTATCTCGCCGCCTGCCCGCATCCGCTCCCGCCGGAGGGGCCCCTCTTCGTCGGCGTGAAGGGCGGCCCGCTCTCGCCCCGGATCATCCAATACGCGATGGCTTCGCTCCGAGGCGCCCTCGGCCTGCCGGAGAGCGCCACCCCGCACGCCCTGCGCCACTCCTTCGCGACGCATCTGCTGGCGCGGCAGGGTGAACTGCGCGCGATCCAGGAATTGCTCGGCCACGCCTCGCTCTCGACGACGCAGCTCTACACCCGCGTCGACGCGGCACGCCTGATGAGCGCCTTCGACGCCGCGCATCCGCGCGCCGGACGGGCGGCCTGACCGGATGCCCGTAATCGGCAAAATTCCGCAAAGAGGCGGGATCTCTCCTTCGTATTGCCGCGATTGGGTCGCGGTATGTCCCTCCCGGGCCACGCTTTCGGCGCAGCCCAGAACAGTATGGAGCCTGCGATGCCCGTGATCGGAATCTGCGTAGCGATTCTTCCGGTTCTCGCCGTCCTTGCCGTCACCGCCGTGGTGAAGGCGATCCTGCTGCCATTCTCCGCCGTGCGCCTGCTCTACCGCAGCCACGCCGCGCGGGCCTGACACCGACACGACGCCGTCATTCCGGGGTCGCGAAGCAGGGCCCGGAATGACGGGTTGTTGAGCCGCCCGACTACCTCGCGATCGCGGTCTTGCCCGAACTGGCCCGCCGGGTCGCGAGGCTCACGAACAGCGCCACGACGACGTTCAACACGAGCGCCACGGCGCCGATATTCACGTCCTGGATCGCGCCCGGCAGCGCCGGAAACAGGCTCGCCATGGTGTGACCGCCGATGGCCGTCGCCGCCACCGTGCCGACGCCCGCCACGATCCCGGCTGCCGCGCCCTCCTTGGTCAGCGGATTGCGCTCCCAAAGGCTGGTGAGCAGCGCCGGAAAGAGTTGCGTGACGAAAGCGTAGCCCATCAGCAGGAGCTGCACGATGGTCTCGCCGCCATGCAGGGTGAAGCCCACGCAGACCAGCGCCAGGAGCGGTGTCGCCAGCTTGGCGAGCCGGCCGATCGAGGCATCCGTCGCGGAGGGGCGCATCGGCCGGTAGAGGTTGTGCGCCACGAGCGTCGCCCCCGCGATCAGGATCATCGAGCCCGGCACCAGGGCCGTGAACACGCCCGTCGCGCCGATCACGCCGACGAACCAGGGCGGGAAGGCCTCGATCGACAGCCTGAACAGGGCGAGATCGACATCCGGCCCCTTCAGCCCCGGCACCTGCAGCACGGCGGCGAAGCCCACCAGGAACACGAAGAGCAGCATGAGCTGGTAGAGCGGCAGGAAGACCGCGTTGCGCCGGAACACGTTGGCTTCGCGCGCCGTGTAGATCGACCCGAAGATATGCGGGAACATCCAGCCGCCGAGCGCCGTCAACAGCGTCGTCGAGGCGAACCAGCTCGCGCTCTGGCCGCGCTCGGGCAGCGCCAGGAAGCCGGGCTTGGCCTGGTCGATCGCCCGGAACATCGGCTCGATGCCGCCATAGAAGTGGTAGGGCAGGTAGAGCCCGAGGAAGACCACCACCGAGAGGATCAGCACGTCCTTGATGACGGAGTTCCAGGCCGATCCGCGCACGCCGGACGCCATCACGTAGGCCGTCACCGTGGCCGCACCGATCCAGATCGCCACCGTCGGCGGGATCGCGCCGTAGGAGGCGGTAGCGACGATGATGCCGAGCCCCTTGAGCTGCAGCACCATGTAGGGAACGAGCGCCACGAGCCCCACCAGGGCCACCAGCACCCCGAGCCAGGGGCTCTGATACTTCGCGGTATAGAAATCGGGCTGCGAAAACAGCGTGTTCTGCTTGGCGTAGCGCCAGATCGGCGGCAGCAGCCAATAGGAGATCAGGTAGATCAGGCAGAGATAGCAGAGGATGTAGTATGTCGGGCCGCCCTTGCCGTAGGCCCAGCCCGACGCGCCGAGGAAGGTGAAGGTGGTGTAGACCTCGCCCGCCATCAGCAGGAAGACGAGCATCGTCCCGAAGCCGCGCCCGCCCACGGTCCATTGCTCGAGGTTCATGTCGTGGCCCGAGCGGGCCCACAGGCCGAGGCCGAGCGCCACGACGACGGCCAGCGCGATGATCGGCAGCGCGGCGTTCATCATTCGGCCTCCGAGCGGGCCGGATCGCACAGGTAGATCACGCCCATCACCGCCGAGCTCGCGATCACGCAGGCGACGAGCCAGGCCAGCAGAAGCGGCAGGCCGAATATCAGCGGCTCGACCCGGTTGAGCACGAACGGCCCTCCGAGCATGCCGAGGAACGGCAGCAGCACCAGCCATCGGACATGTTTCATGCGTCGGTCAGCCTCGTGAGCGGAAAAGTCCGGCAGATGCCTTGCCTGCCCCGGAGCAAGGCAGGTTTCGCGCCGGACCGAGACTTCTCAAGAACTTGCGTGATGGCAAGCCTTGCCGCCCGCAGGGCGCCCCCTATCATCGCTCTGTCGTCCTCGGCGAACCGGCCACACGGGAGTGAGTCGCATGGCGTTCTTCATCGGGATCGGATGTTCCTGGTTGCTCGTCGCGGTGATGATGCTGTGGGCGCACCGGAGAGCCGAGAATCCGGAGACCGGCCAATGGCGCTCGGAGCCCTCGAACCTGTTCGGCGGCCCCGGTCACGCGCCCACCCCCGAGGATGTGGCTCCGGGCTCCTCGACCAGCTGACGCCCGCATCGACGATCCAGCCGTCGGATCACCGGACGGGTGACGTCGTTTGCGGAGCCCGTCAGACCGCCTCGTAGGCGAACAGGACCGAGATCACCGACAGGCTCACCAAGCCGAGCACGAAGCAGACATCCGCGGCCGCTTCGAGCTTCGTCGAGAGGCGACTCTCGGTCGGCCAGCGCATCGAGAGATAGGACGCGCCGGAGCTGGCCAGGAACAGGAGCGCCGTCAGCGCGGCGTATTCGTCGACATGGCTCGGTCCGACGCGGGCCTCGATGATCTTCACCAGGCCGACGAGGGTCGTGCAGACCCCGATCATCGTCGCGGCACTCGGCAGGATATGCTGCGACAGCCCTCTGCCCGGATTCCGGAGAAGGCGCCGGCGCTCGTCCATCAGAACCGTTGTTCTTGGCGGCCCGGATTGGGCCCGGTGCCGTGATAGGACGCCATGCAGGCATGCCAGATCTGGGATCCGAGATCCCAGAGGCTCAAGCGATTGGGATTGGGCGCCGTGAAGACCTGCGCCCGAGCCTGCTCACGGCAAGCGGCATCCGCCGGCCCCTCGATCGGCGGCTCTCCGGCCAGGACCTGCCCTGTCGAGCAAATGACGAATGCGAGGGCCAGCAGATTCTTGCGCAAAGCGATGTCCCCTCTGTCGGAAGCCGGATGATCTCTTCAGCACCGTGACTCTTGCAGACAGCCGTCGCAATGGATTTTGCGTCGCAGTTCGATGACAGACAACTCAATTGCGCGCTCTGGCCCGGATTGCATCGTTCGATGATGAAACCTACACGGGATTAACAGTAGCAATTTGATCGTATGAGCCATCTCATTTGCTTTCACAGCAGGAAAGCAAAATATTTTGACAACCATAGCCATTTTACAGCAGCGATAACAGTTGCCAAGCCGATAGCTTGCATGATCTCTGGTTTTCGGATGGAGTACCGACTATGAGATTCGTCCTCGCAGCTTGGACAAGCGCCGTTTGTCTGAATGTTATGCTTCCAGCCTCGGCCGAAGCGCTTCCGGTTGTTCCACACCCTGGCTTTGCAACTTCTGTTGAGCAGGTCGCGGGTGGTTGCGGACCCGGCCGCTGGCGCGGACCTTGGGGTCATTGCCGCAGCACGCCTTATGTCGGCCCGCTTCCAGGAGGCTGGTATCAGGTGAGAGGCGGCGGCAATGGCTGTCCTCCGGGATACTGGCGCGGTCCCTGGGGCCATTGCCGCAACACACCCTATCACGGGCGTCTGCCCGGCGGCGGGTGGAAGCCGTGAGCCGACTCGCGGGGCATCGAAGCGGGCGATCAGTGCTCGGTTTGCCCTCGCGCGTCTTGGGCGCGATCCTGCTGCTGATAGGCTTGGCTGCCGACTACCCGGCGGAGGCAAAAGGCACGAGATCCCCGCCTGGGACGCTTCTCGATTCACAACCTCTCCCGAACGCACCGGCAGGCGCGGCCGCCTATCGGGTGCTCTACCGGTCGACCGGCATGCGGGGCGAGCCCATCGCCGTCTCGGGTGCGATCATCGTGCCCGCCGGCCCCATACCGCCCGGCGGCCGGAAGATCGTCGCCTGGGCTCATCCGACGACGGGCGTGGTCGACAAATGCGCGCCCTCGCTGGCCCGCGTTCTCTACCGCTCGATCCAGGGGCTGAACGACATGCTGGAGCGCGGCTACATCGTCGCCGCGACCGACTATCCGGGCCTCGGCACGCCGGGGGTCCACCCCTATCTCGTCGGGGTCAGTGAAGGACGAGCCGTGCTCGACTCGGTGCGGGCCGCGCGCAAACTGGTGGGATCGGGTGGCGCCGCGAACGCCTTCGCGGTCTGGGGACACTCGCAGGGCGGTCACGCCGCGCTGTTCACCGGCCTCCTGGCTCGCAGCTATGCGCCGGACCTCTCGCTCGTCGGCGTCGCAGCCGCGGCTCCGGCGACCGAACTCGCCACGCTGATGATGGCGGATCTCGACACGTCGGGTGGCAAGAACCTCACTGCGATGACGCTCTGGTCCTGGTCGCAGGTCTACGGCGCGCCGATGACGAAGGTCGTGACGCCGGATGCCGTGCCGGTCATCAACCAACTCGCCAACGACTGTATCGAGACGATCTTCGACGTTCTGGAGCGCCGCGGCCCATCCAAAGCCCTCGACCGCAGCTTTCTGACCGTCGACAATTTGGCGCAACGCGAACCGCGGCGCTCGCTCTTGGCTCGCAATACGCCCGGCCCTTTGCCGCCGCGTATTCCGATCTTCCTGGCGCAGGGCAGCATCGATGATCTCGTCCTGCCGCGCGTGACCCTCGATTATCGGGCGAAGCTGTGCCGGGCCGGCAGCCGGGTCGAGTTCGATCTCGTCCCCGGCGTCGGCCACCTCTCGATCGCGAAGGACGCGGCGCCGGCAGCGCTGGATTGGATCGCGGATCGCTTTGCAGGCGAACCCGCGCCGAGCAATTGCGGAGCGGATTGAACGCGGCCCGACGGCGAAACTCTGCTTCGGCGCTCGGACTTACTGCGAAGGACGCGGCCGCACTGTCCAGGTCGACCAGTAGACCGGCCTTCCGAAGAGGCTAGAGCCCTCGCTGCCGTCCGAGCGCGGGGCGAACCGGTCGAGCCAGGTCAGGAAGCCTCCCTTGGTGGGGTAGGAGGCTGGCGTGTCGACGTTGCCGTAGCGGTCGGTCATCCAGAAGAAGCCGTCGCGGCTGTAGCGGCCGCCGCCGTCGCCGCCGGCGCGCAGGGCCAGATAGGCGCGCGAGCGCGCCGCGCTCATCGGCTGTTCGAACAGCGAAAGCGCCTTGAAGGCATCGACCGACAGGCCGGACGTGTAGTGCAGGCAGATGTCGGCGACCGGTCCGCCCGGCGCGTTGGCCGGCCGGAAGCAGGAATAGGCGATGGCCCAGCGCTCCATCCCCTTGGCCTTGCCCACCCGCACCAGCGTATCGGGCGGCAGTGCGTCGATCACGGTCTGCGGCGCCGACCACGCCTTCTCGGCGGTCACGTCCCGGCTTGTGCGGAGATAGAGCCCGAGCCGGCGCCTGGCCGGCGGTTCGCTGCAATCCGAAGGCAGCACGTCGGTGTAGAAGTAGTGGTAGACCTGATCGACCACGCTCACCGAGCCGACGAGCCCCTGCACGTCGAAACCCTCGCCGCTACAGTTTCCGACGATCGGCTTCCCGGCCTCGTCGAGGACAGGGGCCAGCGGCGGCGGCTCGGCCGAGCGGGAGCGGCGCGAGCGCCGGCCCCGTGTCTCGGCCTTCCTTTCGCCGAAGGGGACCCATTCGGTAGCCTCCGTGCCGGCCGAGCGCTGCCGGACGTCGAAGGCTTCGAAATCGAGGGTCCGCGCCTGGATCAGCACGTGACGGCGACGGTCTTCGATCGCCTCGGTCGCGATCATGAAGACGTAGCGATAGTCGTCGCCCGCCCAGTCGCGCCCGGCCACGGTCATCGGATCGCGGGCGCCGATGCCCTCGCGCGCCACGGTCGCGGTCCTGATCTCGGCAGGCTTGGCCTCCTGGCGCCGATGGCCGCGACGATGCCTGCGTCTTGGGGGCGCCTCCGCTTGCGCCGTGCCGCTCCAGAAGCGGTACGCGCTCGGCGGCATCGTGCCGGCGAGCTGTTCCGTCAACCGCCCCGACCGGACAGACGCGCCGATCGTCGGGTCGGTCGCCCTGAGATCCGGCTCGCAGGTCTCCTTGCCGCGCTTGTCCGTTCGGGGCGGTTCGGCTTCGAATACGACTTGAAGCGGCCCGGGCGCGCCACGGCCCTGCAGTCGCACGATCTGGACGCCGGAAGCGAAGCGGCATGCCGGCGGCGCGTAGAGCACGCCTTCCGGCTCGCCACCGGACCGGCAGATGTCGAGCGCTCCTCCAGCCGTCGCGTAGCAGGACGGCGCCGTGCTCTCGGGCTCGGCCTGCGCTGGAACGATCCAGGCGAAAGCGAGCGCAAGCAGGCCGCCGAGACCCAGTAACCGTGCCGAGGTGCTCGGCTTTTTGGAGAAGGCATGCATCGGAGCGGTAGGGCGTTCCAGGACGGTGAAGGCGGATTTCGTACCGCACAGGTTCGAACCCTTCGCCGCCTCCATGGGTTTGGCTGGTCTCGAGCCGCCGAGGCTGGGGAGCGGAGGGCGCATTCCGAACGCCGCGGTTCCGCTTACGGCTCCCACGCACGGCCTGTTTCTTTCCGTCACCCTGTCAGGAGTTTTCATGGACATCGCCGTCGACACCATCACCGAGCTGGTCCTGCGGCTGAAGGCGTTGGAGGTGAAGGAGGGCATCACCGATCCGGATTCGGGCTCGAACCCGATCGACGACGGCGCGACCGACGTCCTCACCTCCGGCACGGACGACGCCACCGAGAGTGAGGTGCGCGGCCTGATCCGCGGCCTGAACGACGACCAGCGCGCCAATCTTCTGGCACTGCTCTATGTCGGCCGTGGCGATTACGACGCACGAGACTGGGACGGAGCCCTGGCCTTCGCCCGCGATCGCCAAGCAGCCGGCGATGGCGCGATCAAGGAACTCCTGCACACCCCCAATGCCGCAGATCTGCTCGAGGAAGGCCTCGACGCGCTCGGCGTGAGCCAGGACATCTCCGAGACCTGAGCCGGTCGGAGCGCTATTCCTTGACCCGGCGGCACTCGGTCTTGAGGTAGGAGGTCTTGCCGACCTCGTCGCGCAGGTCGGTACGAGCGATGATCTCCTGCCAGCCGCTGGTGCAGCCGAGCTCGTTCGCGACACGGACCTTGCGCACCTCGCTCGCCTTGTCGTCGGTGCAGGCATCTTGCGGGACGCCATTGGCGCAGACGAGCACGACAGCGATGAAAACGTTCATGAGCGGTCCTCCGAGCGCGCCGTCTATCATTGCGGGAGGCGCGGGATGCGATACGCGTCAGAGGCGCGTTTGGTTTCCAGGCGCGTCAGCGATGCTCAGCGCGTGATGTCTCCGCGCAATGTCGTGAACACGTCCACGAGATGATCCTGCAGTGGACGCGTCCCATCGCTGGAACTCCACGCATCCGAGGCCAAACGCAATGCACCCACGCAGGCCAGAGCGACGAGCCTGAGCTTGGGAGCAAGGTCCGGTGCCGCCCACTTCTTGGTCAGGGCAGCGAAGATCATGAGCTCTTGCGTCTGGTAGTTGGCCTGTTTGCGGGCAAGCAGAGCCTCGGACGACCGCAACAGGCGGTCGATGGCGCGCGCCTCCTCCGTGCCGAAGCCGGAGACCATTTCCAGCATCGCCTCGCACACCACATCGAAGGGCGCGCGCCCTGGATCGGCCCGAGCGATGGACGCCCGCAAGCTGGCTTCGGTCGTGTCCTGCAGCGAGTTGAGGATCGATTCCTTCGTATTGAAGTAGTGGAAGAACGTGCGCCGAGCAATGTCGGCCTGCTCGGCGATGGCATCGAGCGTCGTTTCCTCGAAGCCCCGCTCCAGGAACAGCCGCATGCCGGCCTCGGCGATGCGCTCGCGGGTCTGCCGGCGCTTGCGTTCCCGCAATCCCTCGCGTGGCTCCGACACAGCGTCATCGATGATCGTCATGGCTCGCTCGTAAGATAATTATGCCCCGCTTGCAATTTTGCACTGAGTGCATAATATTGGCGCCGACGCGGGGGCGACGGATGTTCCGCCGGTTCGGCGCGCCAGAAGCACGACAGCACCCAGGCACGGTTTCGACCGAGGATGCGAGCATTCCCTCGTTCCCGGAACGACGAGCCATGCCCGATTTCGAAAGCAAGGAACCCATGGCCACCACAGGTAAGCCCGTCGCCCTGATCACCGGCGCCTCCTCGGGGATGGGAAAGGACTTTGCTCTTCGCCGTCGTCTACGGTGCGGCCCGGCGCGTCGATCGGATGAGCGAGATCGAGGCGGCCGGCGGTCACGCCCTGGCGATGGACGTCACCGACGACGCGACGATGGTGTCGGCTGTCGGACGGATCATCGGCGAGCAACGCCGCATCGACGTGCTGATCAACAATGCCGGCTATGGGCAGTACGGCGCGCTGGAGGACGTCACCCTCGACGATGCCCGCAAGCAGATGGAGATCAACCTGTTCGGGCTGGGCCGCCTGACCCAGCTTTGCCTGCCGCATATGCGGGCTCGTCAATTCGGTCGGATCTTCAACGTGTCCTCGATCGGCGGCCGGCTCGCGACCCCGCTCGGTGGCTGGTACCACGCCTCCAAGTTCGCCCTCGAAGGCTATTCGGACGCCTTGCGCATGGAGGTTCGCCCCTTCGGCATCGACGTCGTCGTGATCGAGCCGGGCGGCGTCGAAAGCGAATGGAGCGGCATCGCCACGCGGGAGGCCGAGCGGATCTCTGGAAACGGCGCCTATGCCGGTCTGGTCGCCAAGGCGAAGACGTTAATGACCGGCCAGAAGGGAGCATCCCCCAGGGCCATCACCGACCTCATCGTCAAGGGCATCCACGCCCGGACGCCGCGGACGCGGTATCACGGCGGGATGATGGCCGGTACGATGCTGTTCCTGCGCGCTTGGCTGTCCGACCGGATGCTCGACCGCCTGATCATGATGGCGCTCCGCTAGAGCGCTGGCCGGCGCAGGGGATACCGGTTCGGGTCCCCGGCGTCAGATGTCCGCTTTTTCGACCGCACTCTCATCGAGCATCGAGACCACCCGGTCCTTCGCGAGGATCCCGCGCGCCTCGGCTGCGTCCACATGCATGCGCACGACAAGCGCCTCGGCACTCGCGAAGCGCTCCTCGCCCCGGATGAAGCCCACGAACTCCACCGCGACCTCCTGCCCGTACAGATCGCCGGAGAAGTCGAACAGGTAGGTTTCGAGCAGGGGCGCGCCGTCGTCGAAGGTCGGGCGGCGCCCATAGCTCGCCACCCCGTCGTGCAAGGTGCCGTCGGCGAGGCGCATCCGAACCGCGTAGATGCCGTGGGCGAGGCCGCAGGAATCGAGCGCGAGATTGGCGGTGGGGAAGCCGAGGTCGCGCCCGCGTTTCTCGCCGTGGCGGACCTCACCGAGCACGAACCAGCGGTAGCCGAGCAACGCATTGGCCTCGTCCACCGCGCCGGCGCCCAGCGCCGCACGGATCGCGCTCGACGAGATCGGCCGCTCTCCGGGCTGGATCGAGACGGCGGGGACGATGCGGCAGGCGAGCCCGGCCCGGGCGCAGAGTTCGGCGAGGATTGCGGGCGTGCCCGAACGGCCACGCCCGAAGTGAAAATCGTGCCCGATGACGACGCCGGAGAGCCCGAGCCGCGTCTTGAGCAGACCATCGACGAATTCCGCGGGGCCGAGGCCGGCCAGGGAGGCGTCGAAGCGCTGCTCGATCATCCCGTCGAGCCCGAGATGCGCGAAGGCGATCTCCTTCGCCGCCGGGCCGGTCAGGCGGAACATCGGCTGGTCGGGCGCGAAATAGGCGCGCGGGTGCGGCTCGAAGGTCAGCGCTGCGGCGGGATGCGGCGGATCGGTCCGGTGAGCCTCCACGCGGACCGCGTCGAGCAGGGCGCGATGGCCACGATGAACGCCGTCGAAATTGCCGAGTGCGACGACCGCGCCGGTCAACTCGGGCGGCAAGGCGCCCTCCCCGCGAAAGATCGTGAAGCGCGCCGCCCGCTCGGGTAGGCCGTCCGCTGCGGACGGATCGCGCGGGGGGATCTCCTCGCCGGACGACATCGGGGCCTTACAAGTTCTCGATTTCGATGCCGTCCCTGTCGAAAACCGGGAAGCGGGTCAAGCGACCCAGAACCCATGCGGCATCCGCGCAGGATTAACGGCTTCGCAACATCGGCTCGATAAATTGCGACCGATCACGGGGCCGCATAACGGCACCGGCCCCGCCCCCGGAGCAGTCCTTCCATGGCCCTCGACCTCGGCATGCCGATCCTCGTCGTCGACGATTATCAGACGATGGTCCGCATCATCCGCAACCTGCTGAAGCAGCTCGGCTTCGAGGACGTCGACGACGCCTCGGACGGCACCGCGGCGCTCGGCCGGCTCAAGACCCGCAAGTACGGGCTCGTGATCTCCGACTGGAACATGGAACCCATGACCGGCTACGAATTGCTGCGTCATGTTCGCGCTGACGAGGGCCTGCGCACCACGCCGTTCATCATGGTCACGGCCGAGTCCAAGACCGAGAACGTCATCGCCGCCAAGAAGGCCGGCGTGAACAACTACATCGTCAAGCCGTTCAACGCGGCCACCCTGAAGAGCAAGATCGAAGCCGTTTGCGGCGCCTGATCGGCCTTCTGCAGCCTCATCTTCCGTCGCCGATACGGCCAAGCTGCCTTGATCGCGACAATCGGGCCGCGAATATGGCTCCGACCACTCCACCAGAGAGCGGCGGAGCCATAAGCGCTCGAGGGGCTGACCATGGCACATGTCGATACGATACCGGCCGCGCCCGGCGACGTCCTCGCACAGGGACGCCTTCAGCATTCCATAGCGACGACCCTGCTGGTCATCGCCGCCGCCCGCGCCGAGCGTCAGGCGGCTCCGATCCACGCCGCGCGCCAGCGCCTGGCCGAGGTCTACGGCGCGACACGCCTGCGCCGCCGTCTCGAACGCGAGACCGCGGCGGGCTGACGGGACGGGCGATGCCCCCGACCGTGACGGCCGAGGGCAGTCTCCGATCAGGACGACAGCGGACCGCTGGTCTCGGCGGCGGCGCCCTGCGCCTCGGCTGCCTTCTGGCGGTAGAGGCCGACGAAATCGATCGGATCGATGTAGAGCGGCGGGAAGCCGCCGTTGCGCACCGCGTCGGCGATGATCTGGCGGGCGAACGGGAACAGCAAGCGCGGGCACTCGATCATCACAGCGGGATGGATCTGGTCCTGCGGGATGTTCTGCATGCGGAACACGCCGGCATATTTCAGCTCGAAGGCGAACAGCACCTCGGTCTTCACCTTCGCGTCGCCCTCGAGCGTCAGCACGACCTCGAAATCCTGCTCCGCGAGCTGCTGCGCGTTGACGTTGACCTGAATGCTGATCTGCGGTCCGCCGTCCTGCGCCTGCGGCGAGCGCGGCGACAGCGGATTCTCGAAGGAGAGGTCCTTGGCGTATTGCGCGAGGGCGTTGATCGCCGGCGCGAGGTCTTCGGACTGCGGCGCGCCGCCGTTCGGTGCCGAAGTATCGGCCATGACGTGTCTCCTTCCTGGTGTTTGTCGGGCATCGACGCCCGGCCCGGCTTCGCGTCGCGGCTCAGGACCCGATCATCGCGGCGCGAGCGCGCTAACATGCCCGCAGAGCACGAACAAGCAGACGGCCCTCGTCTTCCATGTGCTGGTGAGGCGCAACCTGGCGAACCTCCCGCCGATGCGGCCGGCATGCGCTCCGCGCTTGCCAGATCGCGGCCCGGTTCCGACTGGAACCACCCGCCATCTCACCCCATATCCGCGTGTCGAAACGCGCGTGCCCTCGACACCGATCCGCGGACTGGCGGCTCGATCCTTGCGCGAGGCTCGGCTAAAGGGCGGATGGCGGGATGGTTCGCTACGCCTCGCGACCAGAGCACGTCCGTGACCAACACGTTCGTGTGGTGACCACGATCCGGATCGGTGATGCAGGATTCCTTCGACGTTACGACGATCATCTTCCTGGCGCTCGCAGTCTTCGTGATCTGGCGGCTGCGTTCGGTGCTGGGCCAGAAGACCGGGGCCGAGCGCTCGCCGTTCCGCCCGGTCGAGCGAAACCGGACCGAGCCGCCGGCCGGCCGCAGCGAGAGCGACAACGTCGTGCGCCTGCCGGGTGCTGACCGCGCGCAGGCCGCCACCGCACCCGCTGCTGCGCCGGCGCGGGATTGGCGGGGCATCGCCGAGCCCGGTTCTCCAGTGGCGAGCGGGCTCGAACAGGTGCTCCAGCTCGAGTCGGGTTTCGATCCGCGCGGCTTCGTCGAGGGTGCCAAACAGGCCTACGAGGCCATCGTGCTGGCCTTCAACAAGGGTGATCGCAAGACCCTGCGCAGCCTGCTCTCGCGCGAAGTCGCCGAAGGCTTCGAGCGCGCGATCAGCGAGCGCGAGCAGCGCAAGGAAACCTCCGAGACCACCTTCGTCTCGATCGACAAGGCCGAGATCGTCGCCGTCGACGTGAAGAACCGGGTGGCGCAGATCACCGTGCGCTTCCTGTCGAACCTCATCACCGCGACGCGTGACGCGGACGGCAAGGTCGTGGATGGCAGCGCCGAGACGGTGGTCGAGGTGCCGGACGTCTGGACCTTCGCCCGCACGCTCGGCAGCCGCGATCCGAAC
Organism: Methylobacterium sp. C25; assembly: GCF_021352225.1. Classification (GTDB taxonomy): domain Bacteria; phylum Pseudomonadota; class Alphaproteobacteria; order Rhizobiales; family Beijerinckiaceae; genus Methylobacterium. Next base: position 363,563 of record NZ_JAAUVI010000003.1, read on the forward strand.
TGGCAGCTCGTCGCCACCGAAGCCGGCAGCTGATCCGATTGCGCGAGCCATGGCCGCATCCAGGCCCTCATTCCTCGCCGCGATCGCGGCAGCTGCCGCCCTCCTCGTCTTTTCGGCCCAGGCGGCCGAGCCGCTTCGCGTCGGCGAGGCCGTGCTCGAACCGATTGCGCTGACGAGCCTTCCCGGCTTCGAGGCGGAGGATCATGCCGCCGCGCTGGATACCTTCCGCCTGACCTGCAACGCGCCGCGCGCCGGCCTCAGCCAGCTGGCCAGCGTTCACGGCTCGATGGTCGATCTCACCGCGGCCTGCGACGCCGCCCGCACCGTCCCGCGCGAGAAGGCCCGCGCCTTCTTCGAATCCGCCTTCACGGCCTATCGCGTCACCCGGCCGGCGCGCGTCATCGAATCCGAGCGGCGCGCCGGGTTCCTCACCGGGTATTTCGAGCCGGAACTCGCTGCCTCCCTCGTTCCCGGTCCTGGCTTCACCGCCGCGGCCCTTGGCCGGCCGGACGATCTCGTCGCCGTCGAGCCTGGCCAGACTCCGCCGGGCCTCGATCCGTCCCTCCGCTTCGCCCGTAGGACGCCGACCGGCCTCGAGCCCTATCCCGATCGTGCCGCGATCGAGGATGGCGCGCTCGGCGATCGGGCCAGGCCCGTGCTCTGGCTGCGCGACCCGGTCGACCTGTTCGTGTTGCAGGTGCAGGGTTCGGGAAGGGTGCGGCTGCCGGACGGGCGCAGCCTGCGCGTGCGCTACGACGGCAAGAACGGCCGGCCCTACAGCTCGGTCGTCAAGACGATCGTGACCGAGGGCCACCTGCCCCTCGAAGGGCTGACCTTCGCGCGCTGGGCCGGGTGGCTGCGTGCGCATCCGACCGAGGCCCGCCGGCTGATGCGCACCAACGCGGCCTATGTCTTCTTCAAGGTCGAGGAGGCGACGGACGTCGCCCTCGGTCCGCCGGGCGGTGCCGGCGTGCCGCTGACGCCCGGACGCAGCCTCGCCGTCGATGCGACGCTATGGCGCTACGGTCTGCCGTTCTGGCTCGACGGACAGCTTTCGCCCGATGCCGGCCAGAACGGACGCCTCGTGGTGGCGCAGGATACCGGCTCCGCGATCGTCGGCCCGGCCCGTGGTGATCTCTATCTGGGCACGGGGGATGCCGCGGGTGCCGCCGCGGGCAACCTGCGCCACGCGATCAGCTTCGTCGTCCTGCTCCCGAAGCCGGCTTCGCCGCCGGCCTCGGCGGATGCGCGCTGAGCCGCCCGATGCGACGTCCTCGACGACCACGCACCCTCTCGGGCGAAGAGGCGCGCCTCTGGAGCGAGATCGCCAAGCTGATCACGCCCCTGCGCGGCCGCGCCAGGCCGAAACCCGACGTGCCGGCGGTGCCGGCAGCTCCCGCCAAGGCCGAGAGGACCCGCGCCGGTCTTCCCGTCGCTGCCAAGGCCGTCGAGCCGGCAAGACCGGTGCCGCCAGCGGCCAAGGCAGTGAAGCTGGTATCGCATCGACCGGTGAAGCTTGCCGACCTGACGCCAGCACCGGCGAGCCCGCCACCGCAACCCTTCAAGCTGACCGCGGCACCGAAGGCTCCGGGGCTGGAGCGCCGCGAGCGCATGGGTCTTCGCCGCGGTACGCTGGCGATCGACGCCCGTATCGATCTGCACGGCCTCTACCAGGCGGATGCCCACGCGGCGCTGGTCAGCTTCCTGCTGCGCTCGCGCCAGGCCGGCCATGCCCGTGTCCTCGTCGTGACCGGCAAGGGCGGCGATGCGGCCGCCGAGGGTACGTTCTCGGAACGCGGTGTGCTTCGCCGCTCCGTGCCGCATTGGCTGCGCGGTGGCGAATTGCGGACCATCGTTCTCGGCTTCGAAGAGGCGGCCCGTCATCATGGCGGCGCTGGCGCCCTCTACGTTCGCCTGCGGCGGCGCTGACGACACCGCGCGACTGGCGTCATGGCTCGCACGAGCGGCGTTGGACCTGAAGGTTCGGCTGGAGGGACGATGGGACGCGCAACAGCAAAGCGAATTGCGATCGTCCTGCCTCTGGTCGGCATCGCCTCAGCTCCGGCGCCGGCGCGGGAGCTCGAATTTCTCGAAGGCCATCGCTGCATGATGGCGGCCCCATCCCGAAAAGCGGCCCCTGCGGCACCCCTCCTCGCCCTCGCCGAGCCCCGCGCAGACGCAGCCAGCTCGGCACATTGGAGGAGCCGGTCATCGCGCCCGATCCGCCGCGCCGCGTCCGCGGCTATGTCGGCGTGTTGCTCCGCGACGGTCGGTCTGGCTGGCTGCGCAGCGACGGGCTCGTACCGTGGCGGCAAGCGAGCTACCCCCGGCTCTCCTGCATGCCGATCCGATTGCCGGACGGGATGCTCGACGTCACCTACGCCCATCCGGGATGAGGGCCTCCACGACAGCCGAGGGATATCGATGCATCACGGCCTTGAGCCACGCATCGAAACGCGCTAAGCACGCTCGCTTTCCGATCGTAGTCGCGCTGCATCCGGGGCCCCCGAGGTCCATACAAGACGATGCGCGGGCCGATCGCTTCCGGCGATGACGATCCGACCTGTGGCGCTCTCCCCGCGCCCGGCTCGAACGAAATCCTCCCCACCCACCTTCCTCTCCCCGCACTCCGTCGGTTCGAATTCTCCCCATGACGTCACAGAACGACGCTCCGGTTTCCACGGACGAGCCCGTCGAGGCACCTGCCGCAGCCGCCGAGACCGAGGTCCGCCGCGAGGTCAAGCTCCAGGATCTCAAGGCGAAATCGCCGACCGAGCTGATCACCTTCGCCGAGGAAGTCGAGGTAGAGAACGCCTCGACCATGCGCAAGCAGGAGCTGATGTTCGCGATCCTGAAGCAGCTCGCTGCCAGGGAAACCGAGATCATCGGCGCCGGCACCGTCGAGGTGCTTCAGGACGGCTTCGGCTTCCTGCGCTCGTCGGAATCGAACTACCTGCCCGGCCCGGACGACATCTACATCTCGCCCCTGCAGATCCGCCGCTTCGGCCTGCGCACCGGCGACACCGTTGAAGGCCCGATCCGCGGGCCGAAGGACGGCGAGCGCTACTTCGCGCTGCTCAAGGTCAACACGATCAACTTCGAGAACCCGGAGAAGATCAAGCACAAGGTCCACTTCGACAACCTGACGCCGCTCTTCCCGACGCAGCGCTTCAAGCTGGAGCTCGATGCTCCGCCGAAGAAGGACTTCTCGCCCCGCATCATCGACATCGTCGCGCCGATCGGTAAGGGCCAGCGCGCGCTGATCGTCGCACCGCCGCGCACCGGCAAGACCGTGCTGATGCAGAACATCGCGCAGTCGATCACCCTCAACCATCCCGAGTGCTATCTCATCGTGCTGCTCATCGACGAGCGCCCGGAAGAGGTCACCGACATGATCCGCTCGGTGAAGGGCGAGGTCATCGCCTCGACCTTCGACGAGCCGGCCACCCGCCACGTGCAGGTCGCCGAGATGGTGATCGAGAAGGCCAAGCGCCTCGTCGAGCATGGCCGCGACGTCGTCATCCTGCTCGATTCGATCACCCGCCTCGGCCGCGCCTACAACACGGTGGTGCCATCCTCCGGCAAGGTGCTGACCGGCGGTGTCGACGCCAACGCCCTGCAGCGCCCGAAGCGCTTCTTCGGTGCGGCCCGCAACATCGAGGAGGGCGGCTCGCTCTCGATCATCGCCACGGCGCTCATCGATACCGGCTCGCGCATGGACGAGGTGATCTTCGAGGAGTTCAAGGGCACCGGTAACTCGGAAATCATCCTGGACCGCAAGGTCTCGGACAAGCGCATCTTCCCGGCGATCGACATCACCCGCTCCGGCACCCGCAAGGAAGAGCTGCTGGTCCCGGCCGACGCGCTCAAGAAGACCTATGTGCTGCGCCGCATCCTCAACCCGATGGGCGTCACCGACGCGATCGAGTTCCTGCTCGACAAACTGCGCCAGACCAAGACCAACGGCGACTTCTTCGACTCGATGAACACCTGACGGGGCGGCCAAGCGCCGCTCCCACCCGCGCCCTCATCCTTAGGTGCCGCGGCGAAGCGGAGGCCTCGAAGGAGGGCTCCAGAAGCCATCGAGATCCCTGTTGCCGTCTTCCGCGCCCGCTAGGCGGGCAGGACGAGGGCTTTGGTCGAGGCGGGCGTGCCGACCTGGAGATGCACCTTGGCAGGCTCCTCTCACACACCTCCCCCCTCCGAGCCCACCATCTTCGCCCCCGCCAGCGGCTTCGGCCGAGCGGCTGTCTCGGTCATCCGGATCAGCGGACCGGCCTGCGCGCGCCTGCTCGAAGCGATCGGCGGGACCCTGCCCGAGCCGCGGCGGCTGTCGCTGCGCGCCCTGCGCGATCCTCAGACCGGCGAAATTCTCGACCGCGGCCTCGTTGTCTTCATGCCGGCGCCGGCCACCTTCACCGGCGAGGACATGGCTGAGCTCCACATCCATGGCGGCCTCGCCGTACGCCATGCCGTGCTGGGGGCGCTCGCGCGGTTCCCCGGCTGTCAAGCCGCCGGCCCTGGCGATTTCTCGCGGCGCGCCGCCTTCAACGGCCGGCTCGACCTCACCCAGGCCGAAGGCATCGCCGACCTGGTCGATGCCGAGACCGAAGCCCAGCGCCGGCAGGCCCTTCGCCAGCTCGACGGCGCACTGGGCCGACAGGTCGAAGCCTGGCGCCTGTCGGCGATCGACCTCTACGCCCGCACCGAGGCCGCTCTCGACTTCGCCGACGAGGGTGATGTCGACGAGGAGGGCCTGGAAGCCGGTCTCGCACAGGATGCGCGCGCGCTGGCGGAGGGCATTCGAACTGCACTCGGTGACGGGCGGCGCGGCGAGCGGCTACGGGAGGGCTTCTTCGTGGTCCTGGCCGGGCCGCCGAATGCCGGAAAATCGACGCTGCTCAATGCACTCGCCGGCCGCGAGGCTGCGATCGTCTCCGACATCCCCGGCACCACCCGCGACGCCATCGAGGTTCGCTGCGATCTCGGCGGCCTGCCTGTGGTGCTCGTCGACACCGCGGGCCTGCGCGAGACGAACGATCCGGTGGAAACGGAGGGCATTCGCCGAACGCGGCGCCGGATGAAGGATGCCGATCTGGTACTCCACCTCGTGCCAGCCGACGGGGCGGCCGATTCCGAGGCGGTCGCGCCGCGCGGCATCGCCGTTCGCACCAAGATCGACCTCGGACCCGCCATGGAGACCGGCGCACTCGGCGTCTCCGCCGTGAGCGGCGCCGGCCTCGATGCCCTGCTCGACGCCATCCGCACCGTAGCCGAAGCCTCGCTCGGCGGCGGCGATGCCCTCGTCACGCGCGAGCGCCACCGCGAGGCTCTCACGCGAGCCTGCGATCACCTCGATCGCGTCGCGGCGGGTGTCGCAACCGCGCCAGAGCTCGTCGCCGAGGATCTGCGCCTCGCGGTGCGTGCGCTCGGCACCGTCGTCGGCCATGTCGGCGTCGAGGAGATGCTCGACCGGCTCTTTGCCGGATTCTGTATCGGGAAGTAGCGCGAACTCAGTGGAGACGACGGTCTCCACTGCGGCGTTCGATCGCCACCGCGACCCGGCCTTGCGAAGGGGCCTCGGGGCTGCCGCTCCTCGCTGCGAAACGGACACCGGCCTCGTCACCCTTGCGCCAGATCAACTCCACCGCGCGCGTCATCTCGTGAGCATCGACGACGAGATCGAAGGAGGCGGGAAGCGGCACTGCCTGGCTCACGGCGAGCCGCGCGCCTCCGGGCGACATGTCGCGGAGCACGCAGTTCGTCTCGGAGCGGATGCGCCGATGGACGATCCGTCCGCCGAGATAGACCCGTCCTCTCCGGGCTTGCCGACGCTCGCTCACGGGAAGAACCTTTTGAACAACCGGTTGCACTGCGCTTCGTTAATGCAATCGAATAGCAAAAGCTGCCACGGGCCAATCTTTACTCTTCATTAAGGTTGACGGCCTGGGACGGTCACGCCGCGGCCGGGCCCGTCGGCTCGACGTCGCCACGGCGTTGCAACTGCAGCGCGACGAACCAGCACAGGGCGGCCCAGGCGGCGCCGACGGTCCAGCCGGCCAGGACGTCGCTCGGCCAATGCACGCCGAGATAGACCCGGCTCAGTCCCACCAGCAGAGTCATGGTGATGGCCAGGACCATGATCATGGCACTCACCCGGCGACGCCGCTCGACGCGGGCGAGCAGGATGCCGAGCGTGAGGTAGGCGATGGCCGACATCATGGCATGGCCCGACGGAAAGCTCGCCGTGAACACCTCCATGCCGTGCGGGACAAGGTCCGGCCGCGGCCGGTGATAGAAAAGCTTCAGGATCGTCGAGACGCCCTCCCCGCCCCCTACCGCCGCCAGGACGAAGGCGGCGACGCGCCGGCGCTGCGTCAACGCGAGATAGGCGCAGACGCTGGCGGTGAGGAACACGATCGTCACCACGCTGCCCCAGCCGGTGATGTCGCGCATCGATTCCTCGAGCCAGCGCGGCCCGATGGGATCGGCGAGATCGGCCGGATTGCGCAGAGCGAGCAGGAGCCGGCGGTCCAGGGCGGCCGTCGAGCCCTCGCCGACCTCGTGCGCCAGGGCAAAGAAGCCGTAGCCGAGCAGGCTGAGCGCAAGCAGCGAGACCAGTGGCCCGACCTCGTTGAGATAGAGCCTGAGCCAGATCCGACTGGCGCCACCGGCGATCGGCGCGCCTCTGCGCCGCGCGACGTCGAGCATGCTCATGGCTAGCGGCTCCCGCCGAACAGCAAAGCAGCGCGTGGCTCCCAGGGTCCGCCGAGATAGCGCCACAGCAGGACACCCGAAGCCGTGAACCGGAACGGCGCGAAGTCCCGCTCCAGATCGGCCTGGAGGGTGCGCGCCGTTACCGGCTCGACCTTGTTCTGAACCGTCACATGCGGGCGCCAGCCCTGCCGGTCCTGCGGCGTCAGCCAGGGTGCGAAGGCCGTTGCAAGGCGGTCGCGAAACGCCGAGAGCGCCTCACAATCGAGTTCGAAGGCGACGCCGCGGCCGGTGAACCGCAAGCCCGTTACTGCGACGTCCACCGGCTGCATTGCGCGGGCAAACCTGTCGATCGTCTCGGTGATGCCGGCCTCCTCCTCGCCCGGCAGCGCATGGAACAGCGTCACGTGGGCTGGAATCTTGTTCAGTGACTCGGGAAAATGCCGGCGGCGAAGCCCCTCGAACCGCACGAAGGTATCCTCCTCCATCTGGAGCGTCAGGATCAGGGGCGGGATCGGTTCGGGCATGATCTCGTCGAAATGGCGCGGCAGTCCCGCAGTTCCACTGGCTGGTCGCAAACGGCCTGCCTCGCCGATGCCGGAAGGCGGGAATCGCCCTGGCGCGAAAATGGTCTAGACACCCCTGATGCAGGTTCCCGATCCCGCCACAACCGTCCATGTCGGCCGCGACGGATGGCTCTTCCTGATCGGCGGCACCAACTCCGTCCTGATCCAGTACCGGCGCCTGTCCTGGCACTTCTTGCGGATCCGGTCTTGGACCCGGCTGATCCGACAGCGCAGCGCCCGAGCGCAGGCGCTCGGCATCCGCTGCGTCCAGACGATCGTACCCGAAAAGCTCTCGATCTACGACGACCGTACCGACGGCCTGCGCTACGACCCCGCCCGCTCTCCGGCCCGCCGGCTCGCCCGTCGCGTCATGGGGCTCGCCGGCTTCGTCGACCTCGTCGCTCCGTTGCGCGCGGCGCGCGACGAGGCGGAACTCTACCGCCGGACGGATACGCACTGGACCTACGAGGGCTGCCATATCGCCTACCGCGCCCTGATGCGGGCCTGCGGCGCGATCCCCCTCTCCGACGTCGCCAGCCGGCCGCGCTTCACCACCGAGGGACTCTGGGACCTCGGCGAGAAGTTGCCCGATCCGCCCTCCGAGACGGTCACGCACTGGACGCTCGACCGCAACGCCGTGCGCGCCTGGGCGAGCCCGCGGGTCGAGGCCTACGAGGCCGCCGGCCGCATCAACGAGCTGCATGTCGGCGCCCACGTCATCTACCGGAACACATCGCCAGAGGCCGATCCGCGCACCGTGATGCTGTTCGGGGATTCCTGTGCGCAGTTCACCTGCACCCTTCTCACCGGTTTCCTCGCCGAGAGCTTTGCTGAGCTTCACTTCATCTGGTCGTCGAGCATCGACTGGACCCATGTCGCACGCGTGCGGCCGGACATCCTGATGTTCGAGATGGCCGAGCGCTTCATGGTGCGCATCCCCGTGGACGATTTCGACGTCGAGGCGGCCGATCAGGCTCCGGCCGACCTTCTTGTTCCGGGAGAGGCGGTCGCCGCGGAATGAGCCTCGCCCGCATGCGACAGCGGCGGCGCCTTGCTCCTTCGACGGCAGTTGAGTAGTCAGTGAAAACTCAACAGAGTCAATGGATTAGTTCTATTCTAAACTGCGACCGCTCCAACGATCGCCGGCTCGATCGGGACCGTGTCACAGGGCCGGCGCGATGAGCGGAGCCGTGGCCACGCAAGCCGAGATCCGCGCCGGCCGCCTGCCTGCGATCCGCGCCCTCGCGCCGTTCTTCTGCCTCTATGTCACCTTCGGCGCCACACTCGGCTTCCTCTCGGGCGGCGCGCCACTGATCCTGCGCGCCAGGGGCATGGAGCTGGCCGAGATAGGCCTCCTGCAGCTCATCAACCTTCCGGTGGGGCTGACCTTCCTGTGGGCCGCCGTCCTCGACAGGATCCGCCTGCCAATCCTCCATCATTGGACAGGCTGGATCGTCGCCGCGCAGGCCATGACGGTGGCCCTGCTGGCCGGCCTGAGCTTCGGCGAGCATTGGCCGCTTCCGGCCCTGCTCGCTCTGGCCGTCGCGACCTGTGCCTGCGTTGCCACCATGGACATCGCGCTCGAGGCCCTCGTCGTCGAAACCGTGCCGGCCGAGCAGCGCACCTTCGTCGCCTCGGCCAAGCTCTGCGGAGCCTCACTCGGCGGCATCCTCGGCATCGGTGTCCTGGTCGGGGCCTATGAATCCATCGGGTGGCGAGGCGCCGTTCTGGCCTGCGCGGCCCTGGACGTCCTCTGCCTGCTGCCGATCCTGTTCTATCCCGAAGGTCGCCTGCGGGGGGCCGGCGGCCGGCCCGAGCGTTTCGCCGGCTCCCTGGCGCGGTTGCGGGCGGTCGGCATGCGGATCCTGGTGCTCGGCGCCTATTTCGCAGCGACCTATCTCCTCTCGGGGCCGAATACCCTGGCACTCCTCGATCTCGGCGTGCCGCTTTCGCAGGTCGGCCTCCTAACCGGCACGGTGTTTCCCGCGGTCAATCTGGTCATGGCCGTGGTGGCGGGCGGCCTCGCGGCGCGGTTCGGCACGGTGCGGATGCTCGTCGTCGGCGCCTTCGGCGTCCTCGTCACCGGCAGCGCCATGGCTGCAGCCTGTGCCACCGGCACGACATGGCTCGCTGTGACCGCGACCGTCGGCAACTTCGTCTGCGCGGGGCTGATGGGCGTGCCGGTGTTCAAGATGATCTACCGCTGGGCCCAGGGTCCTCAGCCGGCCACCGACTACGCGCTGCTGTTCGGAGCGGCCTTCTTCGCGGCGATGCCGCCGCGGGTCGCCGCCCCGGCCCTGGCCGGCGGCCTCGGCTGGCCGGCCTATTTCACGGCCGCCCTGCCTCTCTACGCCGCCTCAGCCGCCTGGCTCATCGCTGCGATCCGCCGGACGCTGCAGGCCGATCGCGCGGAGCGCTCATGATCGCGGAGATTGCCGAGCGCGTCCCCGATTCGCTTGGCGCCTATCGCGGCGGCGTCTCGACCGGCCCCGGCGGCCCGGGCGCACTGGGGCTGACCACGTTGCGCAACCCAGGCGTCTTCGATGCCCTACTGAACCGTTTCAGCAAGGGGCTCGACCTCGACACGACCGACCGGCGTGCCCTGGTGTCCTATTGGAGCCAGTTCTACTTCGCCGTGCTCGCCACACCTGCGCTGACCGCGCTGCTGCGTCTCGGCCGCCCCCTGCCCCTCGCCTTCGAAGCGACGAGCCTCGAATGCGACGAGGCCGGCCGCCCCGTCCGCCTGATCGTGCCTCCAGATGCCTTCGGCGCAGCGCCTCGGTCCGACGACGCGCCAGCGCAGGGCCTGTCCGGTCTGTTGGACGATCACCTGCGTCCCTTCGTCGAACTCTGCTGCGCACAATGCGGCGTCGCGCCCAAGGTGCTCTGGGGCAATGCCGCGGTCATTTTCGACTATGTTGCCCGCGAACTCGGGGAGGAAGCCGCGACAGCCTCCGCCGACCTCGCCTGCTGCCTCGGATGGGCCGGCGCCCCCGCCGCTGCCGGAAGCCCCCTCTCCCGGGCCCTGTGCCCAGGAGCCTCCGGCTGCGCGCGACGACGCGTCTGCTGCCTGCGGCAGCGCTTGCCCGGCATCGCGTCCTGTGGCTCCCTTTGCCCACTGCAATGCGGCAAGGATTGATCAGGCAAGGTTGATCAGGCCGTCAGCGTCCCGTGCGCCAGGCTCGTGAGCGACTCCGGTCCGGCCCCACTGCCTCCCGGCAGAGCCCGTAATGCTCGGCGAGCCGGCCGAGCGCGATGCGGGCCACGACCTTGGCTGAGCGGGCCGGCCAGCTTCGCTCGGATTCGATCTGCTCCAGCCCTTTAAGAAAGCCGCACAGGTCGATCAGCAACCCCGAGAGATCCGCGCCCACAGCCATGAGCGCCCGGTCGACCCGCTCCTTGGCCGCGACCCGGCGGTCGGAAGAAGCGGCCGGGTCGCGTGGGCCCCCGCCATCGACCTTCACCCTGGACCAGTCGGGGCCGATCTGCGGAAGCACCGCCGCCAGGGTGAGGTCGCGGCGCAGGCGCTCGCCCGCCTCGAACGCAGCCGCATCGATCAACGGCGCGCCGTCGCGGCCGCGACGACGCGCCATCCAGGCTAGCGGGGATTCCGACGCGTCTCGCAACACCGGCGCCTCGCCCACGCGGTCGACGACGAGATCGAGATGCTGCGCGAGAAAAGCCACGTCGCCCGCTCGATCCTTGCGCCGCAGCCGCGCCCGGCCCGCATCGCTGAGAACAAGCCGCTGCCCGCATTTGCCTTCGCGCTCGGCGAGCCCCGCGCGGAGCAGCGTCTCTCCGGACCCGACCGGGCAGCGCCCGCGCGCCAACGAGACGCCATCACCCCCGCCCCGCAGGATCAGCATGCCAGGATCGATCGGGTCCGCCAGAGCGTAGGCCCCCGTCTCGGCAAGCTGGCCGAGCAGCCGCTCGCCCACCCGCCCGAGCGAAGCCGAAACATCGACCGGCCGCGCCTGCGCCACGGAGAGCCTGTGATGACGAGCTATGTTCATGATATGTTCCAACGCGAGACTGCCTCGTTCAGACGAGGAAGATACCCATGTTAGAAGAAAAATATCCTATTTCAAGCCTTGACGTCGCTTGCGCTCATGGCTCGCCTGCGAGCGTCACGCTGCCTCTTGCCCGCTCAACGCGATGCGGGTCTGGTCGGCGGCTTCTTCAGGATTTCTGCGATTTCGTCTTCGGACTTGCCGGCGACGGCGTAGCCCATGCCTTCGAGGCGCTGGATCAGCATCTCGCTCTGGTCTGCGGAGCGGGCCGTCCACTCGGCCAGCATCGCATTGATCTCGGGGAGTTTTTCCTCGGGCGCCTTCTCGTGGTCGCTCATCGGGTCATCACTCGCGCTGATGGCCGCGGTGTTGCCGCAGCCCGGCCTCGCTGAGGCATGAGGTAGCGGGCACGAGCTGGAAGAGAAGCCCTTGGGGGAGAGGACCGGCTGAGCCGGTCCTCTCCCCGGTAGGATCTGCAAGATCAGGCGGCTTCGCCGTACTCACCACCGCGGGTCTGGCCGAGGCCGATCGCCTTGGCGAGGTCGGAGCGGGCCTTGGCGTAGCTCGGAGCGACCATCGGATAGTCGGGCGGCAAGCCCCACTTGGCGCGGTACTGCTCGGGGCTGAGGTTGTACTTCGCGCGCAGGTGGCGCTTCAGCGACTTGAACGTACGACCATCCTCGAGGCAGACGATGTATTCGTTCGTGACGGACTTCTTGATCGGCACCGCCGGCTGCTGCGGCTGGGCCGGGGCGGCGCTCTCGGGAGCCTTGCCGCTGGCCACCTGGAGAAGCGCGCCATGCACGCGGGCAAGGAGCTGGGGCAGCTCTGCCGGGGGCACGGGGTTGTTGCTCACGTAAGCCGACACGATGTCGGCGGCCAGTTCGACGAAATCGACCGGCGTCTCAGCTTCGTTCATGATCGGATCTATTCCCTCATCTTTGGCGTGCCGCGCGCCGGGCCTGGGACATTCCAGCAAACAGAAATGCCCCGCCTCGCCTGCGTCGGCCCGCACACCGCACCCAGCCGCAAGTGTTTCGGAAAAAGCGGCAGGCTCAATGCGATGGTTCGCCACTTATGATATTCGCTTACGTCTCGCAAGACAGAGCAGACATGCAGTTTGAACCGGAATCAACTTTCCGGCCGATGCTGTGGATTTGTCGAGATTTTGCAGAGATGGATGTCGGCGCGATCACGCGAAGTTGAACGGCTGCACTCGGCGGGCCATGCCGAGCCGCCTGTGGCATGGTGCGAGACGTGCCTGATGCCGGGCGGGTTGCGGGCCGGGCCAGAGCGCGGCACATGGCGGCGAACGGGCGGTTCGGCCGCCTCTCCCTCGATCGGACGCGCTCGATGACTGCCGACACGCTCCCGCCCTTCACCCTTCCCGCCGAAGCCCCGAAGGCCGAGGTCCGGCCGCATGCCTTCACGATCCACGGCAACCGGATCACGGACGACTATGCCTGGCTGAAGGCGGAGAACTGGCGCGCGGTGCTCAAGGACCCGGCAGCGCTCGCCCCCGACATCCGCGCCTATCTCGACGCCGAGAATGCCTATGCCGAGGCTGCGCTTTCCGAGGCCGCCGCCCTGCGCAAGACCCTCGTCGCCGAGATGCGCGGGCGTATCCGCGAGGACGATTCCAGCGTGCCGGAGCCGGATGGCCCCTACGCCTATTTCACGCGCCACCGCGAGGGCGGCCAGCATCCGCTGATCTGCCGCCGCCCACGCACCGTCGTGGTTCTGCCCGGACAGGGCGCGGAGGCTGCCGCCGACGGCGGCCCAGAGGAAGGCGAACAGATCCTGCTCGACGGCGACAAGGAGGGCGAGGGGCTGCCCTTCTTCGAGATTGCCGCCGCGGTCCATTCGGACGATCACCGAAAACTCGCCTGGGGTGCCGATACCAAGGGCTCCGAACTCTACACGATCCGTGTGCGAGACCTCGTCACCGGTGAGGATGCCGCCGACAGTGTCGAGGCGACCTCCGGCGATGCGGTCTGGAGCGCGGATGGCACCTCCTACTGGTACGTGGCCCTCGACGAGAACCACCGCCCGGCACGCGTCATGCGCCACCGTCTCGGCACGCCCCAGGCCGAGGACATCGCGGTTTACGAGGAGTCCGATGCGGGCTTCTTCGTCCATATCGGCAGGACTCAGTCCGGCCGCTATCTCACCGTCACGGCGAGCGACCACGAGACTGCCGAAGTGCATCTCCTCGATCGCACGGCGCCGGATTCGGCTCTGCTTACAGTTTCGCCTCGCGAGCACCGGCTGATCTACTCGGTCGAGCACTGGGCCGATTTCCTGGTCATCCTGACAAACGCCGATGGCGCCGAGGACTTCAAGGTCGTCACCGCGCCGCTCGCGTCACCGAGCCGCGCCAATTGGCAGGACGCGGTGCCCTACCGGGCCGGCGTCATGATCCGGCACCTGCACGTGCTCGGGAACCACATGGTGCGCCTTGAGCTCGAGAACGCTCTTCCCCGAATCGTCGTGCGCGACCTCGCCGGCAACGAGCACACGGTGTCCTTCCCCGAGGAGGCCTACTCGCTCGGTCTCTCCTCGGGCTACGAGTTCGAGACGGCGCGCATCCGCTTCACCTATTCCTCGATGACGACGCCGGCCGAGACTTACGACTACGACTGCGTCACCAAGGGCCGGCACCTGCGCAAGCGACAGGTCGTGCCGAGCGGGCACGACGCTGGCGACTATGTCACCCGCCGCCTCTTCGCCACCGCGCCAGACGGCGAGCAGGTGCCGATCTCGCTGCTGCATCGAAAGGGACTGGAACTCGACGGCAAGGCACCCCTCCTGCTCTACGGCTACGGCTCCTACGGCACGCTGATGCCGGCCTCGTTCAGCACCAACCGGCTGTCGCTCGTCGATCGCGGCTTCGTCTACGCCATCGCCCATATCCGCGGCGGCACCGAGAAGGGCTGGCGCTGGTATCTCGACGGCAAGCGCGAGAAGAAGCCGAACACATTTTCGGACTTCGTCGCCTGCGGCCGCGCACTCGTGGAAGCCGGCTACACGTCGCAGAAGCAGATCGTCGCGCATGGCGGCAGTGCCGGCGGCATGCTGATGGGCGCGGTCGCCAACATCGCGCCCGAGCTCTTCGCCGGAATCGTCGCCGACGTGCCCTTCGTCGACGTGCTCAACACCATGCTCGACGGCGACCTGCCGCTCACCCCGCCGGAATGGCCCGAATGGGGCAATCCAGCCGAGAGCGAAGAAGCCTGCAGGACCATCCTGTCCTACTCGCCCTACGACAACGTCGCGGCGAAGGCCTATCCGGCGATCCTGGCGCTGGGCGGCCTCACCGATCCGCGCGTGACCTATTGGGAGCCGGCAAAGTGGGTCGCAAAGCTACGCGCCACCATGACGGGCGGCGGCCCGGTCCTGCTCAAGATCAACATGGAAGCCGGCCACGGCGGCGCTGCCGGCCGCTTCGACCGGCTCGAAGAGGTCGGGCTGATCTACGCCTTCGCGCTGATGGCCGCGAAGGCGGCGAGACTCGTCTGATTCCCCATGCCTCTGTCACCATCTCTTAACCGAAACCTGCGCGATAAGCGTCGCTGATCCAGTCAGGTGGGGGGTGGGTTTGCTGATCGGACGTCGAGAGAAGGTGGTAGTCGTGCTCGTCGCGGTGACCTGCGCCGCAGCCCTGGCGCGGCTCGCCTCGGATCGCGAGCCCGTCGATCCCTGCAAGGCCCATCCGGGCGCCTATGCCTGCGCGGTGTTCGCCCAGCCCGACTGGCTGAAGCGTCGCGTCTATGCCGGGCGGCTGCCGGAGCGGGCGGCGGTCGCCGAGTTGCCCAGCCCGGCGGTCGAGGCGATGCCCGTGTCCACCGAGACCGAGCCGTCGCCGGCCGAGGCCGTGCCGGACGGCGTCTGAGGCAGCAGGCACCGCGGCGGCTCGATGCCGCCCGTGCACCCCGCATCGGCGCCTGCACGTGACAATGCCTGCTATCGGGCTTCTTGCGGCGGTCGGATGTCGAGTGGTTCGGCCGGAGGCTCGCCCTGGCTCCGGCGGATCTCGTCGTCGGCGTTCTGGCGATCCCGAGCCTGACGCGCCTGCTCTTCGGCCGCGGCCTGTTGCGCGCGCATCCGGGCGATGCGGGCCGCATCCTCGGCCGCCTTTTCCCTGGCGGCCTTCTCCTGAGCCGCCTTCTCCGCTGCGGCCTTGAGCGCGGCGGCGCGGGCCTGGTCCATCTCGATGCGGGCGCGGCGTCGCTGGCGCTCGACCTGGTCGGCCTCGAACTGCTCGATCTTCTCGAGCTCCCGTTGCAGCACCAGGGCCGAGAGACCGTTGGAGAGCGCGCCGGGTTCGATCTCGCGCTTCGGCGCGTTCAGGGGGCCAACGAAGCCGAGCTGCACCGATGGCTTGCCGCCGGACCATCCCTTTGGTGCAGAGGCCGCGGTGAGCGTGCCGCGAGCGTCCATGCGCTTCGTCCTGAGGTCCAGGATGAAGCTGCCGTTCCAGCGTGCCGCGCCGAAGTCGAGGTCGACGGGGCCGCTCCGCAGCGTTCCACCGCCCAGCGTCACCGGAGCGGTCACCGGACCTTTCGCCGACAGGGCTCCTGCATCGAATTCTTCCGAGAGGAGGGTGGCCAACCGCCCCTCGCGCAGGGGATCGTCCTCGGCGAGCGCGCGGGTCAGGGTGCGGTCGAGCGCCGAGGGATCGGCGGCGGGCACCGTGATCTCGGCAAGCGTCGCCTCCCCGCTGCCGCCGAGATTGGCTGCGAGGGCAGCCGCACTATTGCCGACGCTGCTGTAGCGCAGGCTCAGGGACAGGTTCGCACGGATCGGGCCGCCGCCCGCGAGGGCCTGAATGGAGGTGCCCGAGAGCGCCTGGATCGAGACGCCCGACACCGCGCCATCACCCGACACGCTCACCCCACCGCCCTGCCGGGCGATCGTGGCGGAGCCGCTTACCTGGCCGCCCGCCAGGCGGCCGGACAGATTCTTGAGGCTCAGCGCGTCGCCATCGAGCGACAGCTCGAACGCCGCGCCTTCGGCGACGAGCTCCCTCCCGAGACCGAGCCGGCCGACCGATAGCGAGAGATCGGCGCGCGGGCGCGCCGGAACGGGCAGGAAGCGCGCCTGGGACCAGCCTCCAGCCTCCTCGGCATTCGCCTTCGGATCGGTGGGCAGCACCAGGGCGGCGGCGAGTCCCGGCAGCGAGAGAGCGCCGAGGCTGGCCTTGCCGGCGAGACTGCCGTCGGCACTGCGATCGAGGCTCGCAGAGGCGTCCGCCTCGGCGAGCCGCCCGTTCGCCTCGACATGCAGTCCGGTGTCCTTGCGTGAAAGGGCCAAGGTCAGGTCCGCAGGCAACGGACCCGTTGCGGGTGCCGCGCTCCCTGCGAGGCTCAAGAAGGGCGAGGCATCCGTGGTCGCCAAATGAAGCGTGCCGGCATCTGGCGGCCCCGGCTCGGTACCCAGCATCAGCGGCTTGACCGTCGCGACGTCGAGCCCGGCGACCGTGCCGGAGACCGTGAGGCTCAGTGGCGTCGCAGCGCCGGCGGCGCGGCGCGCCTTCACGGTCAGGCTCGCAGGCTGGCGCAGGCCAACGATGTCGTTGCGCTTGAACCAGCGCCCGGCGCGCGGCGCGGCGATGGTGGCGTCGAGGCTGTCGAGGCGTCCGCCGCGCGAGAGCAGCGAACCGTCGATCGTGCTCTCGGCGGCCCGGCCCTTGGCGGTGGTCCGCAGGGTGTCTGCTTGGCCGGACTCGCGCTCCAGGCTCACGTCGAGGTCGAGGGCACCCTCGCGCAGGAAGGCTGGCAGCAACCGCGCTTCCGGGATCCAGACCCGGTCGAGCAGCGCCAGAAGCGGCGCCGCGGACGGCGCGCCGACATGGCCGGCGATGCGGCCGGCGCCGTCCGGGGCAATGCGGCCGGAGAGCCGGGCATTCGCTCCGGCGAGGTCGGCGATGTCGAGGCGGTCGACGACGAGGCTCGCTCCATCCGACTGGATGCTCGCCGTGATGGTCCCGTTGCCCGAGCGGGGGCCGGCGGGCCCATAGCGGACGTTGCGCGCCCGAATGGTCAGGCCGACATCGTGCCTGTCGAGCGAAGGAAGCAATCCACCGAATGGCGGCAGCTCGGCGATGTCGACGCCTTGTACCTGGAGAGTGGCTTCGAGCCGCCCCCGCACTGTGCCCCCGCCCCTGACGTAATGGGCGTCGCCCGAAAGCCGGGTCTCGCCGAGCGACAGGCGCAGCCCCTTGAGCGAGAGATCGTTCGCCGCCGCCTCGACATCGGCCACGACCTGTACGGGACGCCCGTCGAGCAGCGAAAGCGCCGGCCCCTCGATCCCGAAGCGGTGCAGGTAACGGCCGAACCCCTCGGAACTCGCTGCGTCGACGGCGAGATGACCGGTGAAGCGCGGCGAGGTTGAGACGTCGAACTCGCCGGAGGCATCGACCTTGGCCGCCCCCGGCGCAAGGCCGGCGAAGCGGCGAAGGATGAGCCCGCCGGTGCGGTCGAGGGTGCCCTTGGCCTGCACGTCCGACCAGTCTTCGAAGCCAAAGGCGACGCTCTCGGCCTTCAGGTCCAAGTCGAGCATGATGGGCAGGGCGCCATCGCCGGAGAGCCGGCTGCTCAGCAGGGCCTGCCCCGCCGAGGAATAGAGAAGCCCGTCGAGGTTGATCCGACGGGATTCGAGACTGAGCCCGGCGCGCCAAGCCCGCAGGTCGATCTGCCCGGTTCCCGCAAGTCGAACCGCCTGGCCTGTTGGATCGATCTCGACGTTGACGCTCTCGAACCGCGCCAGCATCCCGCGCGCCTTGAACTTGCCGGCAAGCGAGAACGGCATGACCGGCCCGGAATCCTTGGTCGGCGGACCGACCACGACACGGGCCGAGCCTTCCGCCTCCGGGATGAAGGCGCGCATCCCGGCAGGCGCGCTCGAGTGGGCGGACTCGACGGGTTTCAGGACGATCCGCGCGTCGGCCTCGAAGCGGGGCTGGCGCTCGCCGCCGCCCGAGACCTTCACCGTGGCGCCGTCGGTCGCGATCTTCGTGCTGGCAAGGCGGAATGGCACACCACCGCTCGCGCCCTCCATCTGCCAGGGGCCGGCGAGCGAGGGTGCCTTCAGCCGCAAGGCCTCGACGGCGAATTGTTCCGTGCGACCGGTCGCCGGGATCAGCGTGGTGACGAGAGCCTGCTGGATGTGCAGGTCTTCGATGACGAGGTCGCGGCCTCCCAGAGCCTCGGAAAGGCTGCCGGGCAGCATCAGTGCATCGCCGTCACTCACCGGGAGCTTCAGCTCGGCGCGGCCGATGCGGGTTTCGGTGAAGCGGAACTCGCCCTTGAGCAGCGGCGCAAGCGCCAGCTCGGCCTTGACGGAGGCGAGTTCGAGCGAGGGCTTTTCGAGGTCCCCGCCCAGGTGCAGCACATCGAGCCGGAGGCGTGGAGACGGCAGGAGTCGAAGCTCGATCCGGCCGTCGCTGTGGGCGGGCAGGCCGAGCGAGGCGCCGATCGCCTGGTCGATCAACGAGCGCCGCGCCGTCCAATCGAGGAAGGGCGGCGCGGCGAGCGCCGCGACCAGGATCAGGATGACGGCGCCCGCGAGCGCGGTCAGGATGTCACGCACGGCTCGTGTTTCCGCTCGCGCCGCCTTTCGACGCCCTAAGGCTTACCCGCGGGGCGAGTCCCGGCGGCACTCCACCTTCGCGCTTAGCACAGCCGCGCAACGCCTGCCTGTGTCCTTCGAGCGTCAGCCTCGCGGATCAGCGGTGGCGCCGGCCGATGTAACCGCCGGGATTGGCGTTGGAGTTGTTGTAGAGGTGATCGCTGCGCCGCTGCGCATTCAGCTGGTTGTTGTTGAACGTCTGCTGCTGCTGCATGCCGCGCATCGCGTTCTGCTGCTGGAAGGATTGGTTCGCGGCGTTCGAAGAGCCGACGCCGGCCGTGAGCTGCGCGCAGGCCGGGCCGGCCAGCGCGAGCGCAAGGGCGCCCGACAGGGCCAGCGACGTGATGACGGAGAGAGCGCGCATGGCGGTTCCTTGAGAACGGGTCTTGGCCGGAGTGTCCGGCGGATGATGGAACGACGCGCGGGCGGCTCCCGGAGTTCCCCGCGCGCGCCTGCTCGCAGGCCTCGACGGCGTTCGCGTTTTGGTCCAGGGATGCCCGAATGAAGCACCAGCCTCAAGAGTCGCACGGGGATGCGCCCGTTGCCTCCCCTGCCGGCTCGATCACCGCCCGCGCCATGGCCGCCCTGAGACCGGATGGGGAGGCCTATCTCTCCGGGCTCAACCCCGAGCAGCGCCGCGCCGTCGAGACCACGGAGGGGCCGGTGCTGGTGCTCGCCGGCGCCGGGACGGGCAAGACCCGCGTCCTCACGACGCGGATCGCGCATCTCATCGCGACGGGCCGGGCGCGGCCCTACGACATTCTCTCGGTGACCTTCACCAACAAGGCCGCCCGGGAGATGAAGCACCGGATCGGCTCGCTGATCGGGCCGGCGGGCGAAGGCATGCCCTGGCTCGGCACCTTCCACGCCATCGGCACCAAGATCCTGCGCCGCCATGCCGAACTGGTCGGGCTGAAATCGGATTTCACCATACTCGGCACCGACGACCAGCTTCGCCTGATGAAGCAGGTCATTCTCGACCAGAACATCGACGAGAAGCGTTGGCCGGCCCGTTCGCTCGGCCACACTATCGACGGCTGGAAGAACCGCGGCCTCGCGCCCGAGCAGGTGCCTCCGGGCGAGGCCCAGGCCTTTGCCTTCGGCAAGGGCGGCGCGCTCTACACGGCCTATCAGGAACGCTTGAAGACCCTGAATGCCGTCGATTTCGGCGATCTGCTGCTGCTCTGCCTCAAATTGTGGCGCGAGAACCCGGACATCTTGGAGAACTACCAGGATCGTTTTCGCTACATCCTCGTCGACGAGTACCAGGACACCAACGTCGCGCAGTATCTCTGGCTCAGACTGCTCGCGCAGAAGCGCAAGAACGTCGCCTGTGTCGGCGACGACGACCAGTCGATCTATGGCTGGCGCGGCGCCGAGGTCGACAACATCCTTCGCTTCGAGCACGATTTTCCCGGAGCCGTCGTGGTGCGGCTGGAGCGCAACTATCGCTCCACCGGCCACATCCTGGCCGCCGCCTCGGGCCTGATCGCCAAGAACGAGAGCCGGCTGGGCAAGACCCTGCGCACCGAAGCGGAAAAGGGCGAGCCGGTCACAGTCTCGGGGGCCTGGGACTCGGAGGAGGAGGCGCGGCTTCTCGGCGAGGAAATCGAATCCCTCCAGCACAAGAAGCATCCGCTCTCCGAGATCGCGGTGCTGGTGCGGATTTCGGCGCAGATGCGCGAGATCGAGGACCGCTTCGTCCAGCTCGGCCTGCCCTATCGCGTCGTCGGCGGCCCGCGCTTCTACGAGCGTGCCGAGATCCGCGACGCGCTGGCCTACCTGCGCGTTACCGCGAACCCGTCAGACGACCTGGCCTTCGAGCGGATCTTCAACACCCCGAAGCGCGGCCTCGGCGATGCGACGCTGCAGACGCTGCACGCCTTCGCCCGCGCCGACCGCATTCCGCTGCTCGCCGCCGCGAGAAAACTGATCGAGACTGACGAGCTAAAGCCCCGCGCCCGCACCATGCTGCGCGGCCTCGTCGAGAGTTTTTCGCGGTGGGCGCGGCTCGTCGGTACGCAGCCGCATTCGGAGGTCGCCCAGACGATCCTCGAAGAGTCCGGCTACACCGATATGTGGAAGAAGGATCGCTCTGCCGATGCCGCCGGCCGGTTGGAGAACCTCAAGGAATTCGTCCGCTCGATGGAGGAATTTCCGGACCTCGCCGCGTTTCTCGAACACGTCTCGCTCGTCATGGAAGCCTCGGAGGCGGAGGGCGCCGAGCGCGTCTCGCTGATGACGCTGCACGCCGCCAAGGGCCTGGAATTCGACACCGTCTTCCTCCCCGGCTGGGAGGACGGCCTGTTTCCGAACCAGCGCGCGCTGGACGAGAGCGGCCGCGCCGGCCTGGAGGAGGAGCGCCGGCTCGCCCATGTCGGCATCACGCGGGCGAGGAAACGGGCAAAGCTCTCCTTCGCAGTCAATCGCCGCATCCACGGGATGTGGTCCTCGACGATCCCCTCGCGCTTCATCGACGAACTGCCACCGGGCGCCGTCGACGTCATCGACGCGCCCGCGCATTTCTCAGCCGGCGCCTCGCGTTTCGATCGCAATCCGACGCCGTTCGGCTCGTCCTACGCCACGCCCGGCTGGCAGCGGGCGCAGGCGCAGACCGGCCACAAGTTCGGCGGCACCTTCGGCAGCGGCACCGTTGGCGGTCGCTCGGGCGGTCCGCGCCAGATCGAGGGGGAACTGGTCGCCAAATCGACCGGCGCCCCCTCTGCCTTCCAGGGCGGGGACCGTGTCTTTCATACCAAGTTTGGCCCCGGCACGGTCGCCGGCATCGATGGCAACAAACTAACCGTTGACTTCGACAAAGCAGGTCGCAAGATGGTGCTCGACAGCTTCGTCCAACCTGGATGAAGCGTCCTGCCGGGCCCTGCCCGGCCGGTTTCGCTCCAATGCGGGCGAGTGAGGGCGATGGTGCTGGCGGGCGTTCCGTCATTCCGATCCACCTCAGGTGCTGATCCGGCGCCTCCCCTTCCTGCCCCCCAAGAAAACCCACCGACCTTCCTTCTGACCGTTGCCGACACGCAACGCGCAGAGACGATCTCGCACGACAGGCTTCCCTGCAGTCGAACGACGGTGCGAGTCACACGCACGTCGTTCAGCTCTGCGATGTCCACTGTCGGCAGGCTGTATTCCACAGATCTCGCACCACTGGCGGGAACTGTTGTGACCAGATTGGCTTTGTTTTTGCAAAGTCACCCAGGTGATCTCGAAGAAGGAGCTTGGCTGTGTAAATTCGGACAGGTCTAGAAAATCTATCCAGTCTCGGGATTTCAAGGTCCAGGTGGAGTGTTGATCGATGAAAAGACGACGCGCACGGCTTGAACTGGTTGAAGATCGTACCCCACGTCTCCATCGCACCCGTTTCGACGAAGAACGTCACCTCGCTCCGATACAACCGCTGACGGATCGACAAGGCCAATACCTCGACGCCCTTGCATCCTCCCAACAGGTCATCGTTCTAGGACCTGCCGGCACCGGCAAGACCTACATCGCCGGCACCCGCGCCGCGGACCAGCTCCGGCAGCGGCGGATCGCCAAAGTCATCATCACTCGTCCCAACGTCGCCTCGGGCCGCAGCCTCGGCTTCTTTCCCGGAAGCCTGGAGGAAAAGATCGCCCCCTGGGTCGCCCCCCTCACCGAGACCATGAAGGAGCGCATGGGCGACGCTGCCTTCGACATCGCGCTCAAGAGCGGCGACATCGAAATCGTGCCCTTCGAAGTGATGCGGGGACGCACGTTCAAGAACTGCCTCGTGATCCTCGACGAGGCGCAGAACACGACGACGGCCGAGATCAAGATGTTCCTGACCCGCATCGGAGACGATTGCCAGGTCATCATCAATGGCGACATCTCGCAGACCGACCTGCGAGAGACCTCGGGGCTGCGCACCGTGATCCACCTCGTAAAGAGCCGGATGATGAACATCCCGATCGTCGAGTTCACCCTCGACGACATCGTGCGCTCGGGCGCCTGCGCGGATTGGGTGCGAGCCTTCGAGGAAGCCAAGCTCTAAATCCGAACGGCGACGCTTCGGCCTTTCTCCCCTCGCGTGAGAAAGGCCGAACGATCTGCGTTTGTGATGCAACGGTATCGAGGGTCGGGGGGTTTAGCCCCCGCGAAAGATTCGTTCTCTGGTTTTAATCCTGCTGGACAACAAATTTCTCGCTCCGTCTTTGAACAAGAGAACTGGAGTCCCTCGTGAGGAAACTGACTTTTGCTGTGACCGTGCTGGCCTCGCTCGGCGGTGCTGCTGTCGCGACCTCGGCTTCGGCCGCTCCGGGAGCCCCGATGGGTGTTTCCGCCGCCGCGACCACCACGACCGTGGGAATGCATGACCGCATGGAGCGTCGGATGATGCGCCGTCACATGGAGCGCAAGATGATGCGCCGTCACATGGAACGGAAGATGATGCGCCGCCACATGCATCACATGTAATCAGCGAAAGCGGGGTCCTTCGGGGCCCCCTTTTTTTGGGAGCAGCATCGCCCTCCGATTGCGCGACACCGCGTCATCAGAGGCGATGGTCATAAGGCCTTGCGGTTGCGCCACCTTTCGGTCGTCTGGCACGACGCGGGAGGAGCACAGCGATCAGTTTTCGTCCAGGGTCAGCGACCAGGTTGCGCGGACCTTCGCTCGGTATCGCGATCGAGCACGCCTTTGGGAAATGACTTGAGATCCGTGGGCCGAAGATCTCGGCGCGCGCCTCAGTTCTTGTCGCGCAGCTTCTCGGTCTTCGCAGCTGCGTCGGCGTGGCGCTTCGGCGCTTCCGTCTTCTTGGAGGTCGCCGCAGTCTCGGTGACTTCGCTGGCACGTGCTGCGTGCCGAGCGGCGATCCGCGTGGACGGCGTTGCGGACGCTGGCTTCGCCTCCGGCTGCGCGGCTGGAGCCGCCTCGGCGACGGGAGTGGGTGCGGCCGGTGCCGCCTCGGACTTGCCGAACAGATTGCCCAGCAGCTTCTGATAAGCTCCCGGATCGCCATCGGCATCGGCCACCGCGATGCGAGCGGGCGCTGCCGGCTTCGCCTCGGGAGCCGGCTCCTGAGCCGCCAGCAAGGTCGGGCCGCTGGCAGCGGGGCCGCCCTTGCCCTTCGCGTTCTTCTTGGTGAGCGCCGCGGCCGCCAGCTTGGTCGGACCAGGCGCGTTCGGCGCAGCCGCCGCGACGAGGACCGGGCGCCCCTTGGCGTCGATCTCGATCTCCTGCGGGCCAGCGACGAGGCTCTCCGGCCGGCTCACGTCGCCGAGATTGTGGCGCGAGTATTCCTTGGCGGAGTAGGCGAGCTCCTTCTCCTTGTCGCCGTCGGTCAAGGAGGCGAAGGCGCTCTGCGGCGCCTGCGGACGGAACACCGCGTTGCCGGAGCCGTCGGCGTAGAGCACGCGCGTGGCCTTCTCGCCCTTGGCCACGAGCTCGGCGATCTGCCTGTTGTCGGTCTCGCGCTTCTCCGCCACGAGCGGATCGACCCGCGGCGTGCAGGAGCCAGCGGCGACGTCCGAGCCGCCGAACACGTATTTCGTGCCGCAGGCCGCTGTGCGCGGCTCCTCCTTCAAGGCCTCGAAATAGTCCGAGCCCTCTTTGAGGTTCCGCCAGAACGGGGCGTTCGGGTCGTTCCGGAACTTGGCCATGTTCTGGGCCGTCATCCGGAACGGATAGGATTGGAACTGGAAGGCGCGCTGGCCGCCCTGGAAGGCGTCGCGGGCGATGGCATAGACCTCGGCCATCGAGGCATCGGTCATGGCGAAGCAGCCGGCCGAAGAGCAGGTGCCGTGCACCATGATGTATTTGCCGGTACCGCCCTTGGCCCGGTCCACTGCGTTCGGATAGCCGACGTCGAAGGACAGGTAATAGGCGGAGTTCGGGTTCATCTGACCCGGAGCGATCGTATAGAAGCCCTCCGGCGCCTGGCGGTCGCCCTCCTTCATCTTCGGACCGAGCTGGCCGGACCACCGGCAGATCGGGAAGGTCTTGAGAAGGGCGTACTGGCCGCTGGAATTGCGCTTCCAGACCTCCATCTCCGCTTCCTTCTTGTAGGCGCGGATGAGGATGGGGTCGGACTGGCTCATGCTCTTTGTCTGCATGAGCGCGAGGGTCTGAGCCGGGATCGGTGCGAGGCTGCGAGCCGAAACGCCGCCGAGCATGCCAGAGTCCTGGCAGGCTCCGAGGGACATCGCCACTGCGACGAGACCGGCCGCCGCGAACGGACGCACAGACATGGGGGACCCCGTTTGCATGCGCCCACAGACCCTTCGGCTGCGACGCCACTCCCCAACCCAATAGCCCCGTTAGACTTACCCGGATCTTACCTCAAGGATTTGAGAGGGTCCGGCGCTGAAAGGTCCACCAGTGTGGTGACCTCGCATCACTGCAGACGCTTTCGGGCGAAAGCGGGGCCGTTACAGCATTCCCGAGTCATCGCGAAGAGCCTGTGCAAAACTCGCACGGCTGGAGACTCTGCAAACACTTGAGCCGGGATGGCGCCTCAGAGCTTGCGGCCGATCTCCAGGAATTTCTGAGCGCGCTGATCGCGGATCGTGTCCGCGCTCTGGCCGTCGAAGGCCGACAATGCGGTGGCGATGGCCGCACCGGCATCGGCGATCGCCGCATTCCGGTCGCGGTGCGCGCCCCCGGTGGCCTCCGGTACGATGCCGTCGATGATGCCGAGCCGCAGGAGGTCCTGCGCGGTGATCTTCATGGCGGTGGCGGCGTCGTGGGCGCGGCCCTGGTCGCGCCACAGGATCGAGGCCGCCCCCTCGGGCGAGATCACGCCATAGATCGCGTGTTCCAGCATCAGCACGTGGTTGGCGGTGGCGAGCGCAATGGCGCCTCCCGAGCCACCCTCGCCGATCACGATCGCGACGTTGGGCACGCCCAAGGCCAGGCAGGCCTGGGTCGAGCGGGCGATGGCCTCGGCCTGGCCGCGCTCCTCGGCTTCGATGCCGGGGAAAGCGCCGGCCGTGTCGACGAAGGCGATGACCGGCAGACCGAAGCGGTCGGCGGTCTCCATCAGCCGGACCGCCTTGCGGTAGCCCTCCGGCCGGGCCATGCCGAAATTGTGACGCAGGCGCGCCTCCGTGGTCGCGCCCTTCTCCTGGCCGAGCACCAGCACCGGTCGGCCCTTGAACCGCCCGAAACCACCGACGATGGCCTCGTCCTCGCCGAAGGCCCGGTCGCCGGCCAGCGGCGTGAAGTCCTGGATCAGCCCCGCGCAGTAATCCACGAAATGCGGCCGCTGCGGGTGCCGGGCGACCTGCGTTTTCTGCCAGGGCGTCAGGTTCGCGTAGATCTCGGAGAGCGCAGCCGCGGCCTTGCCCTCGAGCCGGCTGATGTCCTCGCTGATCGAGACGGCGCCGTCGCGCTCGCCCAGAGCCCGCAATTCCTCGAGCTTCGCCTCGAGCTCGGCGACCGGCTTCTCGAAATCCAGGTAGGAACGCGTCGCCATGGGTCGCCAGCCAGTCCCTCGTGGTTCCCGGCGCCCGAGCCGGATGGATGCTGTCCCGCCCTGCCGAAGCCGGGACGGAACTCCGAGCCGGCTTCATGATCGGCTTCGCGCAACGGGCGCGAGGTGTTGGCGAAGCGCGTCCGGGTGTCAACCGCCTGGGCCGTTGCACCTTCCCACAAGTCCTGTTCAATTCATGGTGCGGCGCGTCATCGGGTCGTCACTGAGTCCGGACAGGGTCCGCCCGGCCAAGCTGCTGTGAGGAATCGTGCCTGCTGCCTTCGAGTCCGGTGAAACCTCGGTCCTCGTGCTGCAGGGAGGCGGTGCGCTCGGCTCCTATCAAGCCGGTGTCTACGAGGGCCTGGTCGAAGGCGGCATAGGGCTCGACTGGGTCGCCGGCATCTCGATCGGCGCGATCAACGCGGCGCTCATCGCCGGCAATGCGCCGGAGCACCGGGTCGAGCGGATCCGGCAGTTCTGGGACCAGGTCTCGTCGAACCTCACCGCCAACCCCTGGTTTCCCGGCGAGAGGGCGCGCATCGCCTTCAATGAGGCCTCGGCCAACCTCGTCGCGACCTTCGGCGTCCCAGGCTTCTTCACGCCGCGTGTCCCGCCGGCCCAGTTCTACCCGGAGGGCGCGCCGGAGGCACTGAGCCTCTACGACACATCCGCCCTCAAGGGCACGCTCGAACGGCTCGTCGACTTCGACCGCATCAACCACGGCGACGTCCGTCTCAGCGTCGGCGCGGTCAACGTGCGCAGCGGCAATTTCGTGTATTTCGACAGTCGCCGTGACCGGATCATCCCCGAGCACGTCATGGCGTCCGGCGCGCTGCCGCCCGGCTTCCCGCCGGTCGAGATCGAGGGCGAATCCTACTGGGACGGCGGCCTCGTCTCGAATACCCCGCTCGACTATGTGCTGGAACGCGAGCGCCAGCGCGACCTCGTGGTCTTCCAGGTCGACCTCTTCGCCGCGCACGGGCCGATGCCGCGTTCGCTGGTGCAGGCGGCCGAGCGCGAGAAGGACATCCGCTATTCGAGCCGCACCCGGCTCAACACGGACAAGAACATCGAGATCCGCAAGGCGAAGCTCGCCTTCCGCAACCTCATCGACAAACTGCCGCCCGAACTCGCGCAGGATCCCGACGTCGGCTTCCTGCGCCAGGTCAGCCACGCGAATTACCTGACCGTGATGCAGCTGATCTACCGGCGCCAATCCTACGAGGGCAACTCGAAGGACTACGAGTTCTCGCGCGCCACCATGCTCGACCATTGGGCGGCCGGCCGCAACGACGTCCGGCGTTCGCTGCGCCACACCAAATGGCGCGAGCGCCGCTTCACCGACGACGGCGTCGCCGTGTTCGATCTCACGCGGGATGCGCGCGACTAACCCAACCCTGTCCCGATCAGCCGGAGCCGAGGCCATGAAGCGCGAAGAGATCCTGACCCAGCCCTCGATGCCGGTGTTCAGTCCGAGCTATCCGCGCGGACCCTACCGGTTCGTTCGCCGCGAATACCTGATCATCAACTACGAGACCGACCGCGATGCCCTGCGCCGCGCCCTGCCGGAGCCGCTGGAGCCGCACCCGGACAACCTCGTCTTCTACGAGTGGATGAAGATGCCCGACTCCTCGGGCTTCGGCGACTACCAGGAGAGCGGCCAGGCGGCCCACGCCTTCTACAACGGCGAGCCCTGCAACTTCTCGATCCAGATGTATCTCGACGACGAGCCGCCAATCACGGCCGGCCGCGAGATCTGGGGTTTCCCGAAGAAGTGGGGCCAGCCGCGCCTCGACCTGCGCAAGGACACCCTGACCGGCACGCTCTATTACGACGAGGAGCGCGTTGCGATGGGCACCATGACCTACAAGCACAAGAGCCTGAACGGCGACCTCCCCAAGGTGCAGGAGGGCCTGAAGAAGCTCAACGTGAATCTCAAGCTCCTGCCCGACGTCGACGGGAGCCCGAAGGTCGCCCAGCTCGTCGGCTATCGCCTGGAGGACATTACCGTCCATGGCGCCTGGGACGGCGAGGGCCGCCTCGACCTGATCCCGCACGTGAATTGCCGCGTCGCCGATCTGCCGGTGAAGCGCCTCGTCGGCGCCCGCCATATGATCGTCGACTTCACGCTGCCCTTCGGGCAGGTGCTGCACGACTATCTCGCCTGAATACGACCCGGGAGATCCCCATGACCCTGAAATCCAAGGTAGCCGTCGTCACCGGCTCGACGAGCGGCATCGGGCTCGCCATCGCCAAGGGCTTCGCGGCCGAAGGCGCCCACGTCGTCATCAACGGCTTCGGCAAGCCCGAGGATATCGAGCGCGAGCGCGCCGGGATCGAGAGCGAGCACGGCGTGAAGGCGCTCTATTCCCCGGCCGACATGACCAAGCCTGAGGACATCGCAGGCATGATCAAGCTCGCCGAAGCCGAACTCGGCGGAGTCGACGTGCTGGTGAACAATGCCGGCATCCAGTTCGTCTCGCCGATCGAGGACTTCCCGCCGGAGAAGTGGCAGCAGATCATCGCGATCAACCTGTCCTCGGCCTTTTACGCCATGCATCATGCGATCCCGCTGATGAAAGCGAAGAAGTGGGGCCGCATCATCAACACGGCCTCGGCGCATTCGCTGGTCGCCTCACCGTTCAAGTCGGCCTATGTCGCTGCCAAGCACGGCATCGCCGGACTGACCAAGACCGCGGCGCTCGAGACGGCGACCGCCGGCATCACCGTGAATTGCATCTCGCCCGGCTACGTCTGGACCCCGCTCGTCGAGAGCCAGATCCCGGACACGATGAAGGCACGCGGGCTCACCAAGGAACAGGTCATCAACGACGTGCTGCTCCACGCCCAGCCGACCAAGCAGTTCGTCACGGTCGATCAGGTCGCGGCGCTCGCGGTGTTCCTGTGCTCGGACGCGGCGAGCCAGATCACCGGCGCCAACATCTCCGTAGACGGCGGCTGGACCGCGCAGTAGCCCAGCGGAGATCGACGTCTCGGCAAAGGCTCCCGGGCCGGCCGCGAGCTGCTCTCACAAATGAAAACGGCGGGGCTCTCGCCCCGCCGCTTGTCCAACAGTATCGATGCGATCAGGCGGCCGGACCGCCTGCAGTCGTTCCATATTGCGGGAACTCGCGCTCCGGCTGGGAAGCATTGCCGCCCTTGGCGGAGCTGTCGATCGCACGCTGCTGCCAGGATGGCTGCGATTGATCGTGGCGGCCCTGAGCAAAGGCAGTGGCGGGAGCGCTCAAGGCCAGAGCGAGAGCTGCGGCAGCTGCAAAAACACGAGTATTCATCACGGAGTCCTCTTTGAAAGGCGCGGTCTCCGGCGTTCGTCGGCGGCCGTGTCTGCTTCGGTGACCCTGATATGAACCTCGCAGCGCGATCGCGTCGTGCGGTCGCGCACGCAACCATTCACGCAAAGCATGTGGGAAGCGGAAACGCTTTTGGCACATGAACTCAGCGCATCGGCTTAAGGCCGCCTACAGCTCTTCGGAATCGTATCGAGCCTGAGCCCCGGCGATCCGGTCGATGTGTTGA
This sequence comes from Methylobacterium sp. C25, assembly GCF_021352225.1. GTDB lineage: Bacteria > Pseudomonadota > Alphaproteobacteria > Rhizobiales > Beijerinckiaceae > Methylobacterium. Next base: position 393,463 of record NZ_JAAUVI010000003.1, read on the forward strand.
AACGCCCAGGTCCCGAGCGCCTCGACCGGCTCGGCCAGAGAATGCCCCATCGGCGTCAGCTCGTAATCGACCCGCGGCGGGATCGACGGCGTCACGGTTCGCGTGACGAGACCATCCCTCTCGAGGTTGCGCAGCGTCAGGGTCAGCATCCGCTGCGAGATCCCGTCGATGCCGCGCTTGAGTTCGCTGAACCTCATTGTCCTGCTACGCAAGGACATGATGATGAGCACACTCCATTTATCGCCGATCCGCGACAGGACTTGCGATATCTTGAGGCAATTCTCTGTACGATGAGGAACAGGGTCAGTCACACTCGTGTAACCTCGGTATCATTTGTGTGCGTTCTTGCGCAGCTGGGGCGGTTCATATCAGATATCGGTCACCAAAGAGAACCAGGTACCGATATGAAACTCCTCCACATCGATAGCAGCATCCTCGGCGCCGGCTCCGTCTCGCGGGAGCTTTCTGCCCTGGTCGTTGCCCGGCTGACGAGAGACGCTCAGGCCGAACTCACCTATCGCGACCTCGCCGTCGACGACCTGCCGCATCTCGCGCCGGCAACCTTGCCAGGCGCACACCCACTCTCGGCGATGGCCGGGCCCCTCGAAGGCCCCGCGCAGGCCACCCGCGCGACGAGCGACCGGATTCTCGAGGAGTTCCTCGCGGCCGACACCGTGGTGATTGGCGTGCCGATGTACAATTTCACGATCCCGTCCCAGCTGAAGGCCTGGATCGACAGGATCGTGGTGCCGGGCAAAACCTTCCGCTACGGCGAGGCAGGAGCCGAAGGCCTCGCCACCGGCAAGCGTGTGATCGTGGCGCTGGCGCGCGGCGCCGTCTTCGGCCCGGACCGCGCATCGGCAGAGCATGCCGAGAGCTATCTTCGCACCGTACTCGGCTTCATCGGCATCACCGATCTCGAATTCGTCCTGGCCGAAGGTCTCGCAGCCGGGGAGCCGAGCAAAGCCAAGGGCGTCGCCGCCGCGCGCGACGCCATCGGGCAGCTCGCCGCCTGAGCGGCGACGCGCAGAGCCGGCTCAGTTCGTCGGCTCGCCCGCGGCCACCTTCGCGGTCCAGTCATCGAAGGCGATCACGGTCTGGCGCTGCTCGCCGAGACCGTCGATGCGCAGCACCATCTCGTCGCCGGACTTGAGATAGCGCGGCGGTTTCTTGCCGAGGCCGACACCCGGCGGGGTGCCCGTGGTGATGACGTCGCCCGGCTCCAGCATCATGAAGTGCGAGACGTAGGCGACGAGTTGCGCCACGTCGAAGATCATCGTCGCAGTCGAGCCGGTCTGCATGCGGGTGCCGTTGAGGTCGAGGCTCATCGACAGCTTCTTCAGGTTCGGGATCTCGTCGAGCGTGACGAGCCACGGCCCCAGCGGCCCGAAGGTCGGGCAGCCCTTGCCCTTGGTCCAGGTGCCGCCACGCTCCATCTGGAATTCGCGCTCCGACACGTCGTTCATGATGCAAGCGCCGGCCACGTAATCGAGCGCCTCGTTGGCGTGGACGTAGCTCGCCCGCGCGCCGATCACCACGGCCAGCTCGATCTCCCAATCGGTCTTGGCCGAGCCCTTCGGCAGGATGACGGGATCGTTCGGCCCGGACAGGCAGGACGGCGCCTTGTTGAACAGGATCGGCTCGGCAGGAACCGCCGCGCCGGTCTCGGCAGCGTGGTCCGAGAAATTCAGGCCGATCGCCACAACGTTGCGCGTGCCGCCGACGCAGGGCCCGAGACGGGTGCCGGCCGGTAGGACGGGCAGCGTCAGCGGGTCGATCATCCGCAGCCGGTCGAGCGCCTGCCGTGACAGGCACGGCCCGGCGATGTCGCGCACCGATCCAGAGAGATCGCGGAGCTTGCCCGTGGAATCGACGAGGCCGGGTTTCTCGTCGCCGGCGGTCCCGTGACGGATCAGCTTCATCGCAGCATTCCCCCCAAGACGATCGAATCGGCGCGACCATGGCCGGCGCCCCGAAACGGTGCAAGCGCAGCCGCGCGTTGCGCGAGGGCAACATTGGCGTGGCGCGAGCGCCACAGACCGGAATCAAAGTGCGCCGGGCAGGAATTTGCCGGGCCGGGCCTGCACAATATCGCGTGAAGTTTACATGTGAACCAAATCTGAAAACCCTCTGCCGCCGAGAACTAAGCAAGAAGAGTGGCCGCATTCGTATGGTTAACGGAGAATTAATACTTCAAGGGCCTATGCTGCCCTAACGATTGATAAGCTTTGCGCAAACCGGCATCGTCGTCGGCAAGGTGACAGCCCGGCCGGGGGACGGCGGGGATACGAGCACCATCGAAGCGGCTTGGGGACATAAACATGATCGGCAGGATTGGTCTGCTCGCTTTGGCGGGCGTCTCGGCTCTCGGCCTCGCCACGGGCGCGCAGGCAGGCGCCTTCGGGCTGCGCGAGCAGAGCGCAGAGGCACAGGGTGTCGGCTTCGCGGGTGCCGCCTCGGGCTCCGGCGGCGTCTCGTCGATGTTCTGGAACCCTGCCGTCATCACGATGCGGCCGGGCTGGGTGTCGGAGCAGAACCTCACCTATATCGGCCTGCACGCCAACATTAAGCCGCAGGTGGGCACGAACCCCGCCTTCCTCGGCTTGGGCGAATCCGGCGACATCGGCCAGGGCGCGGTCGTACCGTCGGGGGCGACCTCCTATCAGCTCAACGACAAGCTTTGGGTCGGTCTGCAGACGGGCGCGCCGTTCGGCCTGATCACCAACCCGAACAAAGTCTGGGCCGGTGAAGTCTATGGCCGCTCGTCGCGGATCTTCTCCCTCGCCTTCAACCCGGTCATTGCCTACAAGGTCAATGATTGGCTCTCGATCGCGGCCGGCCCGAACATCGAATACTTCAAGCTGACGCTGCGTCAGGCACTCCCGATCCCCGGCATCCTGCCTCAGAACTATCCCAGCGCGTTCCTGAAGGGTGATTCCTGGGGAGTCGGCTACACGGCCGGTGTCACCGTGACACCCTGGGACGGCACGGTCCTCGGCGTCGGCTACCGCTCCTCGGTGCATCACGACATCGACGGCAAGATCGGCCTTCCATTCGTCTTCGCCGGACAGGCCAAGGCCAACCTCAACACCCCCGACAAGGTCAGCGTCGGCCTGACCCAGGCGATCAATGCCCAGACCCGGATCAATCTCGGCTTCGAGTGGGACAATTGGTCGAGGCTCGGCACCATTCCGATCATCGCGCCCGCCATCGGCGGCGTGATCACGACCCTGCCGCTGAACTTCAAGGACGGCTACACCTACTCGATCGGTGCCGAATACGATTGGTCGCCCGCACTCACCGTGCGCGCCGGCTTCTCCTACGAGGAAGTGCCGATCGACAACCAGAACCGCACCGTGCGCCTGCCCGACAACGACCGCTACACCGTCTCGGTGGGCGCGGGTTACCGCTGGAGCGACAAGCTGACGCTGAATGCGGCCTACTCGCACATCTTCCTCAACCGGAGCAGCATCCTCGCGGGTGCCGGCCAGAACTACAACGTCGGCAACATCGCCCTTGCCGCTCTGGTCGATGCGAGCGCCGACATCGTCTCGGTGGGCTTCCGCTACACGTTTGCCCCCCCTGCGGCCCCGATGCCGGCACCGATCGTGCGGAAGTACTGAACGCCGCTCCGCCGATCCACGGACGACGGATATTCCCGGCCCCGGACACAACTCCGGGGCCGAATTTTTTGCTCAATTTGACAACATGCTGTCATTACGACAATATAATGCCATAATGTCCAGCGGCCCTATCACCGAACTGATCCTCGAGAGCTTCCGGCTGAATGGCTGCCTGCTCGCAGCCGGGGATGCCTTGGTGAAGGACCTCGGGCTGACCAGCGCGCGCTGGCAGGTGCTCGGGGCCGCCGCACTCGCCCCGGCGCCAGCGCCGGTGGCGCATCTCGCGAGGGACATGGGCCTGTCGCGCCAAAACGTGCAGCGGATCGCCAACGAGCTTGAAGCTGCCGGGCTGCTGACCTTCGCTCCGAACCCCAACCACCAGCGGGCGAAACTCGTTCTGCTGACCGAGTACGGCCGTGCCGTCTATGCCAAGGCCGCCGCCAGGCAGGCCCCTTGGGCGGCCACCCTGTCGAAGGGAGTGCCGGACGATGCCATTGAAGGGGCGACGAGCCTGCTGCGCAACCTGCGCCGCCGGCTGGAAGCCCAGCAGCCGACCCCGCGAAGGAGCCCCGCATGATCCTCGGTCAGATGGCCTTCCTCGCTGCGGCTCTGTTCGCGGGCGCCGCCTTCTATGTCGGCGCCGTCGAGCAGCCGGCGCGGCTCTTCCTCGACGACCGCGCCCTGCTGAGCCAGTGGAAGCCGTCCTACAAACGGGCGACGGTCATGCAGGCCTCGCTCGTGGTCCTGAGCTTCGCCCTCGGCTTCACCGCCTGGATCCAGACGGACCGGCCCGGCTGGATCGTCGGAGCGCTGCTCATGCTCGCCAATCTGCCCGTCACCTTCCGGCTAATCCTGCCAGTCAACAAGCGGCTGATGGCAACCGACCCGACCGACGCGGGACCCGAGACACGCGCGCTGATCCTGCGCTGGGGATCGCTGCACGCGATCCGCACGGCACTCGGGCTTGCGGCGTCGATCGCCTACACGACGGCTGCGCTGACGTGAGCCTCAATAGCCGTCCGTACCGCGCCGCCGCTGCGCATCCACGCTGAGCGGACCGGGGCCGGCAACAGCGATGTAGAGGAACACGAAGCAGAACAGGATCGCGGCATCGCCTCCGTTGAGCGCCGGGAAGAAGCTCTTCGGCGCGTGGGCGAGGAAATAGGCCACAGCCATCTCCCCCGAGAGGATGAAGGCTACCGGCCGGCTGAACAGCCCGATCACGAGAAGCGCACCGCCGACGAGTTCGAGGATGCCGGCAATCCAGGGCAGCGAGAACATGGTCGGGTTCATGCTGCTGGGCGGGAAGCCAAGGATCTTCTGCGTTCCATGCGCCATGAAGACCAGGGCGGCGACGATCCGCAGGATGCTCAGCATCCGCGGGGCCCAGATCACGGTGATCGTCCTGACATCCATGGGTCACATGCTCCCGGCACATGGGTGGAGACGCTGATCGGCCTATCTCAGCCGCAGTGAAACACTAGTCGGACCTTCGCCATGGAAGAAAGCACCGCGAGCTGGCCGGATCGCCGCATCCTCGACCTCGTCGGCCTCACGCATCCGATCATCCAGGCACCCATGGGCGGGCCCAAGCTCGGGCTCACGGCGGCGGTCACGGGCGCGGGCGGCCTCGGCTCGCTCGGCTGCGCGGCGATGAGCGCCGAGCAGATCCGCGCCGCCATCGCCACGATCCGCGAAAGCACCGACGGGCCGGTCAACCTCAACTTCTTCTGCCACGCGCCGCCGCCGGACGAAGAGCCAGGGGATGCCCGCTGGCCGGCGCGCCTCGAGCCGTATTACCGCGAGTTCGGGATCGATCCGGCCGCCGCGCCGGCGATGGCGAAGCGCGCTCCGTTCGACGAGACGATGTGTGCGCTGGTCGAAGAGCTGCGGCCGAAGGTAGTCAGCTTCCATTTCGGCCTGCCGGAGACGAGATGGCTGGAGCGGGTCCGCGCCGCCGGCTCGCTGGTCTTCGCCTCGGCGACGACGGTGGCCGAGGCGCGCTGGCTCGACGAGCGGGGCGTCGACGCCGTGATCGCGCAGGGAGCGGAGGCTGGCGGCCATCGCGGCATCTTCCTGCCCGGTGAGATCGCGGCACAGCCGGGCCTCTTCGCGCTGTTGCCGCAGGTGGTCGACGCCGTGAGCGTGCCCGTGATCGCGGCCGGCGGGATAGCCGACGGGCGCGGCGTCGCGGCAGCCTTCGCCCTCGGTGCCTCCGCCGCGCAGATCGGAACTGCCTATCTGCGCTGTCCCGAGGCCGGCATTTCGCAGGTGCACCTCGACGCCCTGCGCGCGGCGCGCGACGAAGACACCGCGCTCACCAACGTCTTCACCGGCCGACCGGCCCGTGGCCTCCTGAACAGGGCGATGCGCGAGCTCGGCCCCCTTTCGGACGACACACCGTCTTTCCCGAAGGCCGCCGTCGCGCTGCAGCCGCTGCGCGTGGCAGCCGAGTCGCGGGGCGACGGTGATTTCTCGCCGCTCTGGTCGGGACAGTCAGCTGCGCTGGCGCGTGATCTCGGGGCAGCCGAGCTGACACGGCTACTGTCGGAGGAGGCTCGCAAGCGGATGGCCGAGATCGGCCGCCGCTAATTGCCGTAGCTCTGCACTAGCGAGCCGGCCACCAACGTCCAGCCATCGACCAGCACGAAGAAGATCAGCTTGAACGGGAGGGCGACGGTGGCCGGGGGCACCATCATCATGCCCACTGCCATCAGGATCGACGCGACCACGAGGTCGATGATCAGGAAGGGGATGAACAGGAGGAAGCCGATCTCGAAGGCGCGACGCAGTTCGGAGATCATGAAGGCGGGCGTCAGCACCTCCAAACCGACCGCCTCGGGCCCGGAGGGCACCGGCACCTTCGCCATGTCGAGGAACAGCTTGAGATCCTTCTCGCGCACGTTCTTGAGCATGAAGGTCTTGAAGGGCGCCGAGGCCCGCTCGAAGGCCACCGCCTGCGTGATCTGGCCGGCCACCAGCGGCTCGATGCCGTTGCGGTAGGCCTCCTTGCCCACCGGCGCCATGACGAACGCGGTCAGGAACAGCGCGAGGCTGACGATCACCGCGTTGGGCGGTGCGGTCTGGGTGCCGAGCGCCGAACGGAGGATCGAGAGCACAACCACGATCCGCGTGAAGGAGGTGGCCATCACCAGCACGGATGGCGCCAGCGCGAGGACCGTGATCAGCGCGACGAGTTGCAGGGCGCGCTCGGTGACGCCGCCGGTGCCGAGGTCGACGCTCACGCTCTGCGCATGCGCCGCCCCTGCGCTCAAGGCGAGGAGCGTGAGGCCGGCGAGGCTAGGGATCAGGGCTCGATTCGAGGGTCGCATCGCGCGGGCAACCTGCGTCGCGGGGGCGCCGCGCACAAGCGGCGCGCGGCCACGCTGTCCGGCGATCTTCAGGCCGGTCAGTTCTTGCGATCGAGGGGGCGGCCGAGGAGCCTGGCGAACTCGGTCTCGATCTCCTCGACGGTGAAGGGTGAGCCACCCGGCGCCTGTCCCGGCTTGATCTCGGGAGTCTCCGGCGGAGGAGGTTCCTTGGCGGGCGGTGGTGGTGGCGGTTCGGCCACCGCGACCGCGACGGAATCGGGCTTCGGCGCAGGTGCCGGCTCGGATGCCGGCGGCTGGGGTTGAGGCACTGGGTTGGCCCGTCCCAGCATGAAGGAGGGGTTCGGCCGTGCCGTGGCTTGGGCGATGACCGGTTCGGGGGCCGGAGGGGGCGGTGGCGGCGGGGGAACCGGGGCAGGCTCCGCCTGCTCGGCCGGCAAGGCGGGAGAGCCTGGCGGCGGCGTCACGGCAGAAGATTGCCGGCGCAGGGCCGTCTCGAGCTGGCGCGCCATGTCCGATAGGGCTTCCGGATCGAGCGGTCGCGGGGAGCCGGACGACATCAGCGACGGCGGCACGAAAGGCGGCGAGCCGCCGGCCTCGGCCTGCGGTTCCGACCGATCGCGCTCGGGTGCGGGATCCGGGCGCAGATCGGCGAAGGACGGCGTCGCGCGGCGCAGGATCCGGCCGACCTGGGAAATGCCGATCCGCGACGTCACCGGATCGGCAGCCCGCCGATCCGTCGGAGCAGCCTCGGGCTCGAACAGGGCTGGGTCGAGGGGAGGAGCACGCCCGGCGGAGGCAGGCTCGTGCACGTTGGTGCCAGGTTTCGGCGGTGGCACCACCAGCGGCATCTCGAAGGGCGACGTGCCGAGCGAAGCGGATCCCTCCTGCCGGCCCTGCACCGGCGCCATGTCGGATGCCGGCTCAGGGCGCAGCACGGTGTCGGCCGGCAGGCGCGAGCCGGCGCTGCGGATGACGTTGCGCTCGACCACGACGTCGTTGGGGCCGCCGACGAGGAGCAGATGCTCCACATTGTCCCGGCGCAGCAGGATGAGCTGGCGCTGCCGATCGAGCTCGTAGATGTCGACGATGCCGAGCCGCGGCTGGCGCGAGCGGTTTGCCGTGCGCGTCGCCGTCGACAATCCCCGGCCTGCGATGCGCCGGAACAGCAGCACGGCCCCCATCAGCAGGATGAGGATGACGAGGAAGATGACCAAGAACTGCAAGTAGTAAGGTCCGTCTGAACTGAAGAACTCTGGCAAGACGGGACACTCTCGTTGTCCGGGCCAAGCCGGCCGGGCCTGCGATGCCGCACGAGAGTATCGCGTTCGGCCCGGCGGCAGGCAACAAAGGTGAAAACTTCGTTAACAGCTTCGCGCAGGCACCGGAGTTCCTTCGACCCGTAGAGACCGATGTTGCGGCGGCTATCGGTCTGTTTACGCAGCAGTGTCTCGATTTAACGGTCCATTAACCATGGACGCGGCATTTTTTGCCGACCCGGAGCGCGTTACTCGGCAAGCGTTGCCGAGCATCCCGCCGCTCGCGGCTGAGGCGAGGACCCGCCGCCCATGTCGCTCACCGATCTGCCCATCCTCGGCATGCTGCGCAACAAGATGCAGTGGCACCAGGCCCGTCAGGCGCTGCTGGCCGAGAACGTGGCCAATGCCGACATGCCGCGTTTCCGCCCGCGCGACCTCGCCGAGATCAGCAGCACCTCCGGCCCAAGTGGCCTGACGGCACCGTCGGCCGCGGTCGTCGGCGGCGACGGCCTTGCCCGGACGAATGCCGGTCATATTGGCCTGGCCTCGGCCGATGGGCCGAATGCCGAAGCCAAGCGCTTCAAGGGGTTCGAGGTCCGCCCGAGCGGCAACGGCGTCAACCTCGAAGAAGAAATGATGAAGGCCGGCGAGAACCAGAGCGACTACCAGATGGTGGCCTCGCTCTATCAGAAGAGCCTCGACGCTCTGAAGATCGCTGTCGGCAAGCGCTGAAACCTCTGAGCGGAGCGCGCCATGGACTTTCTCAAATCACTCGGCATTGCCGCCTCGGGGCTCAAGGCCCAGTCCGGCCGCATGCGGATCATCGCCGAGAACATCGCCAACGCGGATTCTGCGGCCAAGACGGCCGGCGGCGAGCCCTATCGCCGCAAGGTGCCGACCTTCACGAGCCGCTTCGACAGCGAGCTCGGCGCGACCATCGTCGATACCGGGAGGGTTCGGCGCGACCAGTCGCCGTTCCGCACCAAGTACGATCCCGGAAACCCCGCGGCCAACGAACGCGGCGAGGTCTCGCTGCCCAACGTCAACGGGCTGATCGAGAACATGGACATGCGCGAGGCTCAGCGCTCCTACGAGGCCAACCTGAACATGGTCACCGCCACCCGGCGTATGATCTCCAAGACTCTCGAGATCCTGAAGGCCTGACCGCCATGGCGACCTCCTCCTTCGCCGCGGGCGCCTATGCCGCGGCCCAATCGATCGGCCGCCCCATGGCGGCACCGAAGCCGCTGCAGACCGCAGGAGCCGGCAACGGCTTCGGCTCGCTCCTGACCCAGGCGCTCGACTCGGTGGCGCAGACCGGCGCCAAGGCCGACGCGCAGACCCTTTCGGCAGCGAGCGGCAAGGCCAACGTCATCGATGTGGTCACCGCAGTGGCCGAGAGCGAGACCGCCCTCCAGACGCTCGTAGCCGTCCGCGACCGCGTGATCTCGGCCTACGAGGACATCATGAAGATGCCGATCTGACTGCTCTCAACCCTCCCCCGGTGCGGGGTAGGGAAAAACTTCACCCGCGCGAAAACCCAAAAAATGACCGGACTCGCCATCCTCGACATCGCCCGCGACGGGATCTTCACCTTCCTCAAGGTGGCGGGTCCGCTGATGATCGTCGCGCTGATCGTCGGCCTCGCAGTCTCGCTGTTCCAGGCGCTCACGCAGATCCAGGAGCAGACCCTGATCTACGTGCCGAAGATCGTTGCGGTGTTCGGCACGCTGCTGCTCATGCTGCCCTTCATGGGCGACGCACTCGGCAGCTACATGACCCGCATCGCCGAACGCATCGCCTCGGGCGGCTGAGGGAGCGTTCTGGTATGACGGGCCATGAACCTGCTTCTGCCCGGCATCGCGGCGGCCTTCCTGCTGACTTTCGCGCGCGTCGGCGTGCTGATGATGCTGATGCCGGGGCTCGGCGAGCAGAACATCTCGGCCCGGATGCGGCTCTCCCTCGCCCTGCTCGTCACGCTGGTGCTGTTTCCCACCGTACGCCCGCTTCTGCCGGCAACCGACGGGGCGCAGGGAGGTCCCGCTCTGATCGGGGTGCTGATCGGCGAGATCCTGGTCGGGATGGTGCTTGGGCTCACCGTGCGCATGGTGCTGGCCGCCCTTCAGACGGCGGGCGTGGTGATCTCGCAGTCGCTCGGCCTGTCCTACGCCATGACCGTCGACCCGATGACGGCCTCGCAGCAGGTCACGCTCGGCAACTTCCTGTCGCTGCTCGGCGTGACGCTGATCCTGGCGACCGACCTGCACCATCTCGCGCTCGACGCGATCGGGCGCAGCTACGTCCTGCTGCCGCCGAATGCGCTCCCGAGCATGGGCGATGCGGCTCAGCTCGCCATCACCGCGATCGCGCGCGGCTTCACGTTGGCGATCCGGATCTCGGCGCCGTTCATCGCCTTCGGCATCCTGTTCAATCTCGGGCTCGGCGTGCTGTCGCGGCTGATGCCGCAATTGCAGGTCTTCTTCGTCGCGGTGCCGGCCTCCATCCTGATCGGCATGCTGATCCTGGTCGCGGCGCTCGGCGTGGTGATGGGCGTGTTTCTGGACGATCTCGGCCGGTATCTCGGGGATTTCGTGGGCCGGTGAGCCGCATGGCGGGAGGCTGCTAGGCCATGGCCGAGGGCGCGGAACAGGAAGACAAAACAGAAGAACCGACACAGCGGCGCATCGATCAGGCGATCGAGCGGGGCGACGTCGCGAACTCGGTCGAGATCAACACCTTCTTCATGCTCGGCGCCTTCACGCTGGCGCTGATGCTCGCGGGCGGCCCCGTCGCGACGACGCTGATGACCGACGTCCGCGGGTTCCTGGCAAACGCCCACGCGATTCCCCTGGACCCACACGCTTATGGCGGTCTCGGCGGCCGGATCCTGATCATCTTCCTGCAGGCCGTGGCGATCCCGGCGGGCATGGTCGGCGCGGCGGCTCTGGCAGCCGGCCTGATCCAGCATCGACCGGTCTTCACCGCACAAAGCCTCGCGCCGAAGTTCGAGCGCATCTCGCCGATGTCCGGCATGAAGCGGCTGCTGGGTGTCGAGGCGCTGTTCCAGTTCGGCAAAGGGCTCGCCAAGCTCGTTGTCGTCGGCACCGTCGCCGGGACGATCCTGTGGGGAGAGCGCGACCGGCTGGAATCCTTCGCGCAACTCGATCCGGGCTCGGCGTTGCAAGCGGTGCTGACGCTCTCGCTCAAGATGATGGGCGGCGTGCTGGCGGCCTATGTCGCGATCGCGCTCGGCGACGCACTCTACCAGCGCCACCGCTGGCGCAGCCGCCTGCGCATGTCGAAGGAAGAGCTGAAGCAGGAGCACAAGGAGAGCGAGGGCAACCCCGAGGTGAAGGGCAAGCGCAAGCAGCTCATGCATGCGCGGGTGAAGAAGCGGATGATGGCGGCGGTCCCCACCGCCACCGTCGTCGTCACCAACCCGACCCACTTCGCAGTGGCGCTCCGCTACGAGCCGGGCATGGGTGCTCCGATCTGCGTCGCCAAGGGCGTCGACTCGCTCGCCTTCCGTATCCGTTCGGTGGCGACGGATGCCGGCGTGCCGGTCATCGAGAACCCGCCGCTCGCCCGCGCGCTGCACGCCACCGTCGAGATCGACGACGAGATTCCGGCTGAGCATTATCGCGCGGTTGCAGAGGTGATCGGATTCGTGCTTCGCCTGCGCAAGCGGGCCGCATGACGCGAGAGCTTTCGCCTTCGCGGAACGCCACGGTTTATCCACCTTTTTTCGCGAGATTTTTCCGTTAGTTCTCCGAAGTCGCCAGCGCAGGTGCGCGCATGGTGGCACGGGCTCGACGGATGGATGGGGCCTGATGGCTGAGGAGAGCGGAGCGGTGGGATCGACGACGACGCCAGGAGCGGCGTCGATCGATCGTTCGGAGCGACCGGGCCGCGTCGGGCTGCTTCTGATGTTGGCAGGGTTGCTGGTCGGCGCGGCCGTTGGCCTGTCCTTCGTCGCCACCGACCAGGCGCAGCCCCTGATCCTCGGCCTGCTGGCGCTCCTCGCCATGGCCGGCGTGTTCTTTCTTTTTGCCCTGGCGATCGGCGCCCTCCAGCTCGCAGGCCGCTCGGGCCGCGATGACGTCACCCGCGGGATCGTCGACGCCGCGCCCGAAGGCGTCGTGGTGGTCGAGGATGGCGGCCGGCTGATCTACGCCAACGAGGCCTATATGCGGCTCGCGGGCGGCGACAGCTTCACGACCTTGCGGCCCGTCGAGCGCATCTTCGTCGGCGCGCCGGAGGTGTCCGAGGCCGTTTTCCGTCTGGCCGAGGCCGGCCGCGACGACCGCGCCCATACGGAGGAGGTGCGCATGGCCCCTCCCCCGGTCGGCGCCGCCGAGCGCGATGCCGCCTGGTACCGGATTTCGGTGCGACCCGTCGCCCGCCCCGGCCGGAGCGCCGCGCTCTGGACAGTGAGCGACATCACCCACGAGCGCGAGCGCCAGGAGAACGTCTTCCAGGAACTCCAGCACGCGATCGACTATCTCGACCATGCGCCCGCCGGCTTCCTGTCGATCGATGGCGCCGGGTCCATCGTCTACATGAACGCGACGCTCGCCTCCTGGCTCGGCTACGACCTGGCCACGGTGGGCTCCGGTGGCCTCAGGCTGCTCGAGATCGCCCCTGGCGCCGACGTCTTCACCCACGCCACCGGCCTGCCCGGCGAGGTGCGCACCGACCGCTTCGACATCGATCTACGCCGCCGCAACGGCCATCCGCTGCCGGCCCGGCTCTATCATCGCGTCGCCTACGGACAGGACGGCAAGCCCGGCCCCTCGCGCACCTTCGTGCTCAACCGCTCGGCCGGCGCCGAGAGTGATGAGCCGCAGCGCGCGGCGGAAGTGCGGCTCGCCCGCTTCCTCAACAACAGCCCGATCGCCATCGCCACGGTCGACCGCGACGGCCGCGTGGCACGCGCCAACGCCTCGTTCATCCGGCTCTTCACCGACATGCCGCGCCAGCCCGGCGCTGGCGCGGCGGCCGACGCGCCCGAGCCGATGATGCGCGAGGCCGTGCTGGAGCGCGACCGCGGCGCCCTGGAAGCAGCCCTCGTCAAGGCCGCCAACGGCACTGGCGAGATCGAGCCGATCGAGGTGGCGTTGGCCGGTCCCGGCAACCGCTCCGCCCGCGTCTGGATGAGCCCGGCCGATGCCGAGGTGCCTCAAGCCGGCAAGGACGGTGCAGCGGCGCAGGCGGACCGCGAGCGCATCATCCTCTACGCTCTCGAAACGACGGCACAGCGCCAGCTCGAACAGCAGGTCGCGCAGGCCCAGAAGATGGACACCGTCGGCCAGCTCGCCGGCGGCATCGCGCACGATTTCAATAACGTCCTCCAGGCGATCATCGGCTATTCGGACCTGCTTCTCGCGAGCCACAGGCCGACCGACCACGCCTTCCAGGACATCATGCAGATCAAGCAGAACGCGAACCGGGCCGCGAGCCTGGTGCGCCAGCTGCTGGCCTTCTCGCGCCGCCAGACCCTGCGGCCGGAGGTGATGAGCGTCGGCGAGGCGCTGGCCGACCTCACCCTGCTCCTGAAGCGCCTCCTCGGCGAACGCGTCGCCCTCGACCTCAAGCACGGTCGCGACGTCTGGCCGGTGAAGGCCGACGTGAACCAGTTCGAGCAGGTCATCGTGAACCTCGCGGTCAATGCCCGCGACGCCATGCCGAGCGGCGGCAAGCTCCTGATCCGCACCGCCAACGTCGCACAGGGCGACGAGCGCCCCACCGAGGTGCCGGCCGGCGAGCACGTCCTGATCGAGGTGCTCGATACCGGCGAGGGTATCCCGCCGGAGATCATGGAGAAGATCTTCGAGCCGTTCTTCACAACGAAGGAGATCGGCAAGGGCACAGGCCTCGGACTCTCGACGGTGTTCGGCATCGTCAAGCAGTCGGGCGGCACCCTCGATGTACAGTCGAAGGTCGGAGAGGGCACGGCCTTCCGGATCTACCTGCCTCGGCACATCCCGGAGGCGGAGCCCGTCGTCGAGGAGCCGGCGATCGAGGCCCCCTCGCAGCGCGCCGCAGCTGCATCCTCGGCGAAGATCGCCAAGGAGCGCCTGAGCGAGGCGCTGCAGAAGCCGACGCCCGCCACATCGTCTCCGGAAGCCGCCCCGCCGCCACCTGCCGCCGCCGACGTTGCCGGCCACGCCACGATCATGCTCGTCGAGGACGAGGATCCGGTGCGTGCCGTGAACTCGCGCGCGCTGATGGCCCGCGGCTACACCGTGCTCGCAGCGGCCTCCGGGCCGGAGGCCCTGCGCCTCATGGAAGAGCACGAATACAAGGTCGACCTCGTCGTCTCGGACGTGGTGATGCCGGAGATGGACGGCCCGACCCTGCTGCGCGAGCTGCGCAAGACGCGGCCCGACCTCAAGGTGATCTTCGTCTCGGGCTACGCGGAAGACGTCTTCCGCAAGAACCTGCACGAGGGCGAGTCCTTCGACTATCTCGCCAAGCCGTTCAGCCTGAGGCAGCTCGTCGAAACCGTGAAGACGACACTGGCGAGCTGAGTCTCGGCGGCCTTTCAGGCCGTCCCGTCGCGCAACTGCCGCCGGATGATCTTGCCGGTGGTGGTCATCGGCAGCGCATCGAGGAATTCGAGCTCACGCGGGTATTCGTGCGCCGAGAGGTTTTTCCGCCCGAAGGCCAGGATCTCCGACGAAAGCGCCTCGGATGGCGTGAAACCTTCGCGCAAGACCACGAAGGCCTTCACGATCTCGGTGCGCAGCGGATCGGGCTTGCCCACGGCGGCGGCGAGCGCCACGGCCGGGTGGCGCAGCAGGCAATCCTCGATCTCGGTCGGGCCGATGCGATAGGCGGCCGAGGTGATGAGATCGTCGTCGCGCCCGACGAAATGGATGTAGCCATCCGCGTCGCGGCGGCCCGTATCGCCGGTCATCCACCAGCCGTCGCGGAACTTCTTCGCGGTGGCCTCGGGCTGCCGCCAATAGCCGAGGAACATCACCGGATCGGGCGCCTTCACGGCGATCTCGCCGGTCTCGCCGATCTCGGCATCGCTGCCGTCCGAACGTAGGATGGCGACGCGATGGCCAGGAACCGGCTTGCCGGTGGAGCCGGGTCGCGCGACGCCTGCACGGGCACAGGAGGCAAGGACGAGGTTGCACTCGGTCTGGCCGTAGGCCTCGCCGATGGTGAGCCCGAGGGCATCCCGTGCCCAGGCGAAGGTTTCCGGCCCGAGCGCCTCGCCGGCCGAGGCGATGTTGCGCAAGGTAGACAGGTCGAAACGCTCGCGGGGCTTCTCCACTCCGCGCAGCATCCGCAACGCCGTCGGGGGCAGGAAGGCGTTGGTAACCCGCAGATCCGCGATGAGCTGGAAGGCCGCCTCCGGCTCGAACCGACCGAGAGGCCGCGCCACCACGGGCATGCCACGGCGGAGCGAGGGCATCAGCACGTTGAGGAGGCCGCCGGCCCAAGCCCAGTCGGACGGCGTCCACATCAGGCCGCCGCCTTCCTCGGGGAAGTCGTGCATCATCGACCAGCCCGGCAGGTGCCCCAGCAGCACGCGGTGGCCATGCAGCGCGCCCTTGGCGAGCCCGGTCGTTCCCGAGGTGTAGATCATCAGGGCCGGATCGTCGGGTCCGGTCTCGGAGGTCACGAACTCGGCCGAGGCCCCGGCGAGAACCTGCGAGAGGCCTTCGGCCGGGCCGGAGGGGCCATCAACCGAGAGGAATACGGTGAGGTCCGGGAGCGACTCCCGGATCGGCTCCAGCTTGGCGAGGCCGGCAGCGTTGGTGACGATGGCCCGCGCACCGGAATCGGTGAGACGGTAACGCAGGGCCTCCGCACCGAACAGCCCGGCCAGAGGCAGGGCGATGGCGCCGAGCCGATAGGCCGCGAGATGTGCCACCACAACGGCCGAGGATTGCGGCAGCAGGATTGCGACGCGGTCCCCCGGCCCGATGCCGCGCGTAACGAGCGCGTTGGCGAGACGGTTCGACTCCTCCCTGAGCCGCCCATATGTCACGGGGGCGACGGCGCCCTCCGCCGAGACCTCCAGGATCGCCGGGCGATCCGGTTCGGACAGAGCCCAGCGGTCGCAGACGTCGACCGCGATGTTGTAGCGATCGGGAATGTCCCAGGAGAACCCGGCGACGAGCGCCGCATAGTCGTTTGCGGGTTTCAGCACGTGCGTCGGGCTCTTTGGGGAAGGCTCTCAGGCGTCTCGGGGCGGAAAGCCGCCCTTAAAGGCGAAGTCGGTGACGGGGCGCCGGGCATTCGGCGTCTCACGCCCGCGCTGCTCCTCGGCGAGGCTGTCATGCGGGGTCTTGCGGCCGATCGCGATGGCTGCCTCGATGCGGTGATCGGCCGGCAGCTTCAGCACCTCGGGCGCGCGCTGGTGGTCGAAGCCAACCATGCCGTGGGCATGCCAACCCTGCCGGATCGCCTGCAGCGCCAAGCTCTGCCAGGCCGCGCCGGCATCGAAGGAGTGGCTGTAGGACGGCTTGATCTCGTCACCGACCTTCATGTTCTTGTTGGAGGCGATGAACAGGATCGCGCCGGTATCCTTCACCCATTTCTGGTTGCCGGGCACGAGCAGGTCGAAGAAGGTCTGCCACTCGGGCGTGTCGCGCAGCGCGTAGACGAAGCGCCAGGGCTGCGAGTTGTAGGAGGACGGCGACCAGCGCGCGGCCTCGAACATCCGCAGCAACTCGGCTTCCGGCAGCGCCTCGCCGGTGAAGGCGCGCGGCGACCAGCGGTCGACGAAGAGCGGATCGATGTCGTGGTCGGTCTGGCGCGGGTTCGGCTCTGTCACGGGGTGCGGTCTCCTCGGCAGGGGCGGAAAGCGCACCTATGCCACGGAGAAAGCCGGCTCGACAGGGGCACTTTCGGCGGGGTTTCTTGCCCTCGGCCGCTCGCTGTCCGAGGGTCGGAGACACGAACCCGATCGACAGGGAAGGCGCCCGATGACCGATGCCCCGACAGCTCTCGTGCTCCGCTCGGATCGCGACGGGGTCGCGACCCTGGTGCTCAATCGCTCCAAAGCGCGCAACGCTCTCTCGCTCGCCATGCTGGAAGCGCTGCGAGAGGCCTTCGCGAGCCTCGCCGCGGACGACGGCATCCGCGCCGTGGTGCTCGCCGCGGAAGGTTCCGCCTTCTGCGCAGGTCACGATCTCAAGGAAATGACCGCTTTCCGCGCCGAGTCCGACCGGGGTGCCGCGCGGTTCTCGGCGCTGTTCGATCTCTGCGCCGCTGTGATGATGGCGATCCCCGCCCTGCCGCAGCCGGTGATCGCGGCGGTGGAGGGCATCGCCACGGCGGCGGGCTGCCAGCTCGTCGCTTCCTGCGATCTCGCAGTTGCCGGTGAGGAGGCGCGCTTCGCGACGCCGGGCGTGCAGATCGGCTTGTTCTGCTCGACGCCGATGGTGGCGCTTTCGCGAAATCTCTCGCGCAAGGCCGCGATGAAGATGCTGCTGACGGCCGATCTCGCGGACGCCGCCGAGGCCAGGGCGCTCGGCCTCGTCAACGAGGTGGTGCCGGCGGGGAGCGCGTTGTCGGCCGCGCAGGATTTGGCCGCAGGGATCGCCCGGCGCAGCGCCTATACCGTCCGCGTCGGCAAGCGCGCCTTCTACGAGCAACTGGAGATGCCGCTGGCGGAGGCCTATGCCCATGCCGGCCGGGTCATGACCGAGAACATGCTCGCGCGATCGGCGGAAGAGGGCATAGACGCGTTCCTGAACAAGCGCTCGCGTTGATCAGTGGGGTCGCCGGCCTATTCAGATCGTCTCTGTCGGCTTCGCCAAGCCGCTCTAGGTGTCTTCACAGCTCCAAGGGTCTGAGGTCGAAACCCCGAGCCGGAGGACGTCCATGATCAGATCCGCAATCGGTGCCGCCGCTTTTCTCGCAGCAGCCGTCACGGCCGCGCCCGCCTTGGAAGTGGTCAAGGCCGTCACCATCGCCGCGCCTCCGCAGAAAGTCTGGGACACGATCGGCAATTTCTGCGGGATCGGGGACTGGCATCCGGCCATCGAGCATTGCGAGGCCTCGATGCAGGACGGCAAGTCGATCCGCACGCTGAGTCTCAAGGGCGGCGGTACGATCGTCGAGACCGAACTGTCCCGCAGCGACGAGAAAATGAGCTACAGCTACGCGATCCTCGACGGACCGCTGCCGGTCGCCGGCTACATCTCGACGCTGGCCGTCACACCGGGAGGCGAAGGCTCGCGGGTGACCTGGTTCGGCGTGTTCGAAGCGAAGGGAGCCGACGATGCGAAGGCAACGGCCGCAATCTCGGGCATCTACGAAGCCGGGCTCGCCGCCATCTCCGAAAAGGCCAAGGCTGCGAAGTAAGCGCCGACCTCGGTAACGACGCACGGTCGCGCTGCCTTTCAAATGACATTCGGGGACGAAACCTGCACGCATGATTCGACGCCTCCGCCGCCGTGAGCCCGACCCCTCCCATCCGAGAGAGACGAGCCAGGCGTTTCCCCCGGGCACCCGCAAGATCGTCAGTTGGAATCTGCTGCGTCGGACCGGTGCGGCAGTCGACTGCATCGTTGCCCTCGTCGAGCGCGAAAAGCCCGACCTCGTGCTGATGCAGGAGGCGACGGAGGGCATCGCCGCGATCACCGAGCGCCTCGGCGGCGTGTTCGCGCGTGCGCCCCTACCGGGGCGCATCCACGGCCCGGCGATCTGGAGCCGCGACCCTTGGGACACGCCGCCGGAGGTGGTCACGCTGCCCGCCGGCATCATCGTCGACCGGGTTTGCCAGGTCCTGAAGCTCGGCGATTTTGGCGTCGCCAACGTCCACCTCTCGCACGGGCAGATGATGAACAGGCGCCAGTTGCGGCGGATCGAGCTGCACCTGCCGGAGCGCGCGGCGGTGCTCGGCGACTACAACATCGTCGGTCCGGCCCTGCTTCCCGGCTTCCACGACGTCGGCCCGCGTCGGCCGACCCATGCCATGGCCGGGGTCGCGCCCTTGCGCCTCGACCGCTGCCTGGTGCGCGGCCTCGCCTGCCACGGCCACGCGGTCCTGCCGCGCGGGCTGTCGGACCATCGTCCGATCGTCGTGCACCTCGCCCCGGCTACCGAGGATGCCCCGCAGCGCCGGCGGATCAGAGATATGGCAGCAGCAGTCGCACGGCTGCGTCGCGAAGGCGGACGGGCAATGCGCGGGCGTCGAGGTCGGCAAGAGTTAGCTGAGTCGCCTGCTTCGACTGGATGAAATCGTCGAGGCGCCCCGCAAGCTCCTCGTCATAGACCTCGACGTTCAGCTCGAAATTGAGCCGGAAGCTGCGCGAATCCCAGTTCGCGCTACCGATGAAGCTCCAGCACCGGTCGATCACCAGCGCCTTGGAATGGTCGAAGGGTGGATCGTCGAGCCAGATCCTGACGCCAGACGCGAGCAGGGGCGCCACATGCGCCCGCATGGCATAGTCGACGAAGTGGTGATCGCTGCGGCGGGGGACCACGATGTCCACCGAGATGCCTCGGGCTGCGGCAAGGCCGAGCGCATTCGTGATCAGCTCGTTCGGCAGGAAATAGGGCGTCGCCAGCCGGATCGAAGATCGCGCACAGGAGATTGCCTGCAGGATTACGGTGGCGATTTTCTCGATGTCTGCGTCCGGACCCGAGGTCACGACCCGCGCCGTCAGGTTACCGACCGGCTCCAGGGTCGGCAGCCAGCACTCGCCCTCGAGTTCCTCGTCCGCCACGAAGGCCCAGTCGGCTGCGAAGGCCTGGGCGAACTGCTCGACCACCGGCCCCTCGACCCGGAAATGCGTGTCGCGGATCGGCCAGACCGGCTTCGAGGCGAGCCGGTTGCCGTCGGAGATGTTGACGCCTCCGGTGAAAGCGACGCGGCCGTCGACGATCAGCAGCTTCTTGTGCGAGCGCAGATTGAGGAACGGCATCCGCCAGGGCAGCGCCGAGTGCATGAACAACCCGGCCGGAACGCCGGCACGGGTCAGGTGCCGCCAGGCCGCGGGACGGAAGTAGCCGCTGCCGATGCCGTCGATGATGACGCGGACCTCGGCCCCACGCGCCTTGGCGGCCACCAAAGCCGCGATGAAGGCGTTGCCGATCTCGTCGTCGCGAAAGATGTAGCTCGACAGCGCGACACTGGTGCATGCGCTCTCGATCGCCGCCAGCATCGCGGGATAGGCCTCGTCGCCGTTGCGATAGACGGCGATGGTCGTGCCGGCGACGGTAGGCAGGCCGGTGACCGCGCGCACCGCCCGGTCGAGTGCCTCGTAGGCCTCCGGCACGACAGCGGTGGGTTGCGGCGTCTCGTCGATCTGTTGCGAAGGCTTGCGCTTGAGCTTGCGCGCCCGCCGCTCGACCCGGTTGATGCCGAGGATCAGGTAGAATGCACTGCCGAAGACCGGAGCCAGCCAGGCGAGGCCAATCCAGCCGATCGCCGCACCGACGACGCGCTTCCTGAGCAGCACGTGCATGGTGACGGCGAGTGAAAGCACGAGCCCGATGAGCGCGAGCACGTCCGAACGCACGGACGCTGTCGCCGCGAGCCATCGATAAAGAACCTCTTCCAACGGGCGTACACTCGAGACTGCCGGAGTCTCGACGCATAGGGCAGGCGCACGCGGCGGGAAATAGATGGTCCGCTGAGCGATCAACCGGAAAACAAAGAAGCCCCGCCGCGAGGCGAGGCTTCCTTGGTCGATCGGGACGAGTCTGCTTACCAGCGGTAGGTGAGCGTGCCGAAGACGCTGCGGCGGAAGCCCTGGAACACGTAACCCTGGTAGAAGCCGGCGTTGTAGTACTTCTCATCCAACAGGTTGGTGGCGTTCACTGAAAGCACCGCGCCCCTCCAGGCCGGATCGAGCCGGGCGAGGTCGTAGCTCAGCGAGGCATCCACCAAGGCGTAGGACGGGATGTCGTCGACGTTCGTGGAATTGGTGCGCTGCCCGACATATCGGACACCGGCGCCGGCCCGGAAGCCGCCAAGCGGCGAGCTGAGCGGGAAGGTGTAGTCAGCGAACAGCGAGAAGGTGTTGTTCGGCGCATTGACTAGCCGCTTCCCGACCAGGGCGACGTTCTGAGGGTTCTTCGTCACCTCGGTGTCGAGGTGCGCATAGCCGTAAACAATGTTGAAACCCTCGAACAGGTTCGCCTTGCCCTCGATCTCGAAGCCCTTCGACTGAACTTCGCCCGTCTGAACGAAGAACCCGGGAGCGAGCGGATCAGCCTGCGCGATATTCGTCTGGGTGATCTCGAAATACGAGGCCGTGTAGAGCTGGTTCGTCCCGACCGGCTGCCACTTCACACCACCTTCGATCTGCTTTGCCTCGCGAGGATCGAGCCCCGATCCGTCAGCCTTCTGGCCACCGGCCTGCGGGTTGAAGGAGGTTGAATACGAGACGAAGGGAACGACACCAAAGTCGAACTCGTAACCCAGCGCAACGCGATAGCTGAGGGCGGAGACATCAAGTTTCGAACGGGCACCTCCAGAGGCGCCGACCCTTGGATATTGAACGAAGGTATTAGTCGTCTGATTTGCCCAGTCGTTTCTGACGCTTCCGGTAAATATGAACCCATTCCATTTCATTTGGTCTTGGAAATAAAGACCAGTCTGCTGCAACGAAGCGTCAGTGGTGATGTTGGGTCGCGCATCGAACCCAACATTGGCGAAATTGTAGACCGGATTATAAGGGTTTATGAAAACATCGACCGTCCCGAACGGAAGACCTTGATAGAATTTTCTTTCGTCGTGGCGGTGATAGTCCTGATAATCGACACCCGCTACGATGCTGTGCTGAATGCCCCAGGTATCGAACTGTCCTTCGACGTGATTGTCGGTGAGAAGCCCGTGGCTGGACTGGTTACGAACGTAAGGCGCCGTCGCCAAAGTGAGAAAGTTGGCAGGCGTCTTCGTCACATCTGCGCCGAAGGCCTGATACTTCGCATCGGCTTCGAAGTAGCGGAACGCGGAGTGGAACAGCCAACCCGGCGCAAAGGTGTGATCGAAGATGTAGCCGATCTCCTTGTTCTCCAGGAGCCCGGTATTGAAGTTCGGTGCACCGATGAGGGTGTTGGGGTCGAATTTGCCCAAGGTGCTCGAGCGGAGTGTCCCGACGATCGGCAGGCTCTGCTCCGCACCGCCACCCCGGAACTCGGCATACTTCGCGAGCACGGTCAGCGATGTGTCGCTGTCCGGCTTCCAGGTGATCGCCGGCGCGATGAAGGTGCGGTCATCCGGCGTGTACTTTACCTGGCTGTCCGAGTCCCGGATCAGACCAGTGATGCGGTAGGCGAAGTCGGGCGCTCCCTCGACCGGGCCGGTCAGGTCGAAGCCAGCCTGAACGCGGCTGCGATTGCCCGCCTGAATGAAGACCTCGTTCGAGCGCGTGAAGCTCGGACGCTTGGAGACCAGATTCACGATGCCGCCAGGTTGTCCCTGACCGTACAGGGCCCCGACCGGGCCCTTGATCACGTCGATGCGTTCGTAGGCATAGGGCTCGACGTTCTGGTCGAACGAGTTGAAGCCGTAGCGCAGGCCATCCTCGTAGACGCTGTCGAAGTTGTTGGCGTTGAAGCCGCGCAGGGTGAAGGTCGGGCCGCCCTGTCCGCCCGGATAGTCGACTGCCTGGATGCCAGGCGTATAGGCGACGGCCGTATTGAGATCCTGCACGCCGCGGACGTTCATTTCCTCGCGCGTGATCACGCTCACGTTGTTCGGCGTCTCGAGGATCGAGTCGTTGCCCTTCATGCCCGCTGTCGAGCGCGTGGCGACGAAGCCGGTCGTGCCGAATGTCGGCTGCTGGCCTTCGACCGAGATCTCGTCGAGGGTCGTGGAGCTCGCCGCCGCGCCTTGCGGCCTCGCGGCTTGCGCATGAGCCGACACCAGACCGGAGAGCAGCGCGGCGGTGGCAACGCCTGCCAGCAATCCGCCATGAAGCCCGCAGCGTCCGAAGACGCCGTCTCGTGTCGTGCGCATGATACCCAAGCCCGTTCGTGTTCTTGACCCGCGTGACAGCGTTCGCGCGGAGCTTGGCTATTCCAGTAATGTTGCTCGACATTTCTTCAATCGCGACTGTTTAGACGCGATCTAAAAACACATTACCGTCCGAGGCAGGGCGGCCTGCGGGTGCAATGGCTAAGCTGTTGCCATATCAGTGGTCTTGGGGCGCCGAGGTCGCACCGGGCGTGCCCAGAAGCGGCCTTTCGAGACCGTTTGGCGCCTGTGCGCGTGTCGAATCTGCAACGCTTGGAACTGGGCAGTCCGACCCATCGATGAGGGCGGACGATGTCACGCCACAATCGGGCGCGCCGCCTGTGCGCCTGCCCTAACGATTCGAAGCCGCACCTCGAGCCGTAGCCGGAAAATGACCCGGATCGCGTTTGCCGTCGATCTTTCAGAGAGCCGCCCGGCATCATGCCGAAGACGGCGCTATGTCGGGCTTATCGCCCGCGGCGGGTGCTCACGCTCTACTTGGCGGAGAGTTGAACGGCGGCTGCCGACAGGCCGGCATCACCGTGGCCACCGCTGAGGGTGTAGGCGGTCTGGCCCGAGCGCCAATAGGCGGTCGCGCCATCGGCCGATCGGGTCAGCCCGTCCGGACTCGCTCCACCTGCGGCCTTGCGGGTTGCGAACAACGAGAGATCGCCGAGCGCTCCCGCATCGATCGCGACCTCGACGCCGGGACCATTGCGCGAGGGGAAAACCTGCACGTCGCGCACACTCCAGCCGTTCGGCAGGTTCGGCAGCGAGAGCCCGGTGGCGGCTTCGAGGTCTGCGCGGTCATAGGCCGAGACCGGGCGCTGCGAAGTCGTCTTGGCGCGCACCAGCACGGCCTGGCGTGCCTGCTGCGCCTCCTCGACCAGAGCGGAATCGATGGTGGAGGCCTGGCTGTCCGGCACGCCGAAGGTGCCGATCTCGGTATGCGCGAGCCAGCCTGCACCGACGAGCACGACGATGGCGGCCGCCCGGCGCAGGCGCGCGCCGACCCGCTGCCAGGCCATAGACCGGTCGAGGCGGCGCGCTCCGGAGCGCAGCCGCTCCGGTTCCAGTCCCGGTGAGCTCGAATAGATCTCTCGCAATGCGTCGCGGTCGCGCAGGTCGGCCATCACCCGCGCGGCATCCTCGGGATGCTGCGCGAGATGGTTCTCGACCTCGAGACGGCGCATCGCGCCGAGCTCGTCGTCGACATACGCCGCGAGATCGCTTTCCGTGATCGGGTCGATCATCACGTCACTCTGCCTTTCCGGATCGCTCCGTCAGAGAAACGTCGGCCCGACCGTGCCGGGTTGGCGCTTCTGAATTGTTGTGACGCCCTCTTCCGAAGAACCCGTCTCCGGGTCGTCGGACGGCACTTCAGTGATCCATCCCCGGTGGCGAGGATCAGCCCTCGCCGACCGCCTGCCTGTGCTGGAACCCGGGGGTCTCCCCGGCGTGCTCCGTCTCACCTATCCCTGGGCGCCCGGCACTTGCGACGATGCGCAAAATCGGACGCCCACGCTCAGGAGGGCTCGAAGGCTGCCTCGCCTGCCTGGGCGCCTCGACAACGCGCTCGGGTTCGTTGTCCTCGAAGGCGCGCAAAGCCGCGCGGCCGCGGCCGAGCCGCGACATCAGCGTGCCGATCGGGATGCCCAGCACGGCGGCCGCATCGGCATAAGCCATGCCCTCGAGGGTCACGAGGTGGAGCGCCGCGCGCTGTTCCTCGGGAAGAGTCTCGAAGGCCTTGCGGATCTGCGAAAGCCGGACCTGTCCCTCTTGTGCCGGCAGCGCGACGTCGTCGCTCAGCTGAACCAGCACGTCGGCATGGCGTGCCTCGACCTTCTTGCGGCGCTGCTCGTCGATGAAGACGTTATGCAGCACGGTCATCATCCAGGTACGCAGGTTGGTGTTCGCGCGCAGCGAACCCTTCGCCTCCAGCGCCTTGACCAGGGTGTCATGGACCAAGTCGTCCGCCTTCAACGCGTCGCGTGTCAGCGAGCGTGCGTAGCGCCGCAGAGGAGGCAGCAGGTCGACGATGTCGGGCCGCTTAGAGCGAGATCGGCTGGAAATCATGATATGTGAACGCCTGGAACCCGAGCGATAATCCGTGCCCGGGCTCCCGGCTCATGATAGCACGTGTGCTGGCGCACATGCGCTGGGTCAAATGCCTCTTTCCTCTACTGATATGCGCTCCTGAGATCGAGCGTGCTCTCGCGCCCGACACCGTCGAAGCGCTCGGCGAGCCAGTGCTGCGCCGCCTCGCGGCCCCGGTCGCGCAGGCGCTCGAGACCGCGCCAGCGGGCATCGAGGCGGGACGAGGCGTCGTAATCGTCGAGCGCTTCGGTGCCATCGATCCGGTGAATGAAGACGCGCTTGTCCGTCGCTCCGTCAGGCTCCTGGCCAGCCAGCACGTCGTGCATCACGTCGATGGCCCGCAATTCCCTCATCAGGTTGGCGTTGAAGGTGATCTCATTTAGCCGGTTCTGGATCTCCTGCGGCGTACGCGGCGTCTCGCGCCGCTCGACCGGGTTGATCTGGACGATGAGGATGTCGCGCGCGCACCTCCCCTCGCCGATATGCTGATGAAGCGGATAGAGCGCCGGGTTACCGAGATAGCCGCCGTCCCAATACGGCACGCCGTCGATCTCCACCGCCTGGAACACGGTGGGCAGGCAGGCCGAGGCCATCAGGTGGTCGGCCGTCAGGCCACCCCGCTCGAACACCGTGAGCTTGCCCGTCCAGACATTTGTGGCCGAAACGAACACGTCGGCCGTCTCCGCGCTGCGCAGCCTCTCGAAATCGACGGTCTGTTCGAGCGCCCTGCGCAGCGGGTTGATGTTGAGCGGATTGGAGACGTAGGGGCTCGGCGCCAGCACCTTCATCCAGAACTCGGCGAAGGGGTTGTCCTTGAACGCACCGACGACGCCGCTGACCATGCCACGCTGAACCGGCCAGAGATCGCCGTCGACGCTGGCATGGCGCCAGAACGTCGCCAGTGCCTCGCGTGCACCCTCGGGTCCGCCGGCCAGCCAGCCGTCGATCAACACCACGGCGTTCATGGCGCCGGCGCTCGCCCCCGTCACGGCGTCGAAACCGAGACGGCCGTCCTCGATGAGCGCATCGAGCACGCCCCAGGTGAAAGCGCCATGCGCGCCGCCGCCCTGGAGCGCCAGCGCCACCGTCTTCTCTGTCCTTGGGCCGACGAGCGGGTTGCGGCTCCGAGCTCGGGAAACGGGTGCGGCCTCGGCCGCTCCCTTGGGGACGATCGTGGACAAGGCTTTCAGATCGGAAGTCGTGCCGGTTTGAGCCATCCGAACCTCACAACGAAATGTTGCAACGCAAACTAAAATGCTGCGAAGCAATAAATAGGCTCGGTGTTAGGCGGTTCAAAACGGGATCGCGCATGGCTGTCCGGCGGCAACACTCCTTGCAGGCGTTCCCTGCCATCCGCCCGGCACGCTTCTGCCGCAATGCGGCGAGCGCTCGACATCGCGCGCGGGATGCGACATGAAGCGGCACGAAAATCGTCGATCGCCGCATGGTCGCCACCCATGCGCCGCGCGCGGTTGACGGTGGTCGTGGCCGCTCACAGCTAAAGCGGTCGCGGGCGCTCGCGGCATCGGGTAGAATGATGCGAGCAGTCCACGGCCACGCCCGACGAGACCGACGGAAGCGGCCACGTCTCCGAGCCAAGGTCCCAGATGGAAGCCATGGAATCTCCTGACGCCCTCTCGAACCCGATCGCACCCGAGAGCCCCAATATGCGGGGTCCGGAGATCGCGGGGCCCTCGCCGCGCCACCGCACGGAGGGCGTGACGGTCGGCCAAGGCGAAGGCGCGGTCACCGTCGGCGGCGGTGCACCGATCGTCGTTCAGTCGATGACGAATACTGATACGGCGGATATCGACGCCACCGTGGCCCAGGTGTCGCAGCTCGCGCGCACCGGCTCGGAACTGGTGCGTATCACCGTGGACCGCGACGAAGCCGCGGCCGCCGTGCCGAAGATTCGCGAGCGGCTCGACCGGATCGGCTGCCACGTCCCGCTGGTCGGCGACTTCCACTATATCGGCCACAAGCTCCTGACCGATCATCCGGCCTGCGCCGAGGCGCTCGCCAAGTACCGGATCAACCCGGGCAATGTCGGCTTCAAGAACAAGCGCGACGTGCAGTTCTCGACCATCGTCGAGCAGGCCATCAAGTACGGCAAGACCGTCCGCATCGGCGCGAACTGGGGCTCCCTCGACGGCGAGCTCCTGACGCACCTGATGGACGAGAATGCCAAGTCGCCGCAGCCGATCGACGCGCGCGCCGTCATGCGCGAGGCGATGGTGCAGTCGGCCCTGTCCTCGGCTCAGCGCGCCGAGCAGCTCGGGCTCGGCAAGGACAAGATCATCCTGTCCGCGAAAGTCTCGGCGGTACAGGACCTGATCGCGGTCTATCGCGAGGTCGCCCGCCGCTCGGATTACGCGATCCATCTCGGCCTGACCGAGGCCGGCATGGGCTCGAAGGGCATCGTCGCCGCCTCGGCCGCGATCGGCGTGCTGCTGCAGGAAGGCATCGGCGACACCATCCGCTATTCGCTGACCCCCGAGCCGGGCGGCGACCGCACGGTGGAGGTGAAGGCGGCGCAGGAACTCCTGCAGACCATGGGCTTCCGCACCTTCGTGCCGCTCGTCGCGGCCTGCCCGGGCTGCGGCCGCACGACCTCGACGACCTTCCAGGAACTGGCGCGCGACATCCAGAACTGGATCACCACCTCGATGCCGGAATGGAAGAAATCCTATCCCGGCGTCGAAGGCCTCAACGTGGCGGTGATGGGCTGCATCGTGAACGGCCCCGGCGAATCGAAGCATGCCGATATCGGCATCTCGCTCCCCGGCACCGGCGAGACCCCGACCGCCCCCGTCTTCATCGACGGCCAGAAGGCGATGACCCTGCGCGGGCCGACGCTCGCGAAGGATTTCGAGGGCATTGTCATCGACTACATCGAGCGGCGCTTCGGCCAGGGCGGTGGCTCGGGCACTCGCGACGCCGCTGAGTGACGGGATCGGCGCTCGATCACGCGGCATTCTGATCGTCTCGATCAAAATGCCGCGTGATCGGTTCCAGTGATTTAGAACAGGCTTTGCGCGAAAAACCGTGACCACTTTTTCGCAGCCTGCTCTAAGCGCCGATCTCATGGTTCTCCTCTCGGGCCGCCCGAAGCGTATCCGTCATGCCGATCCGGCAGGTTTCGGAGTCGGGCGCCTGAGCACAGACCGGATTCCATGACCCAACCCGTCTCGCCGAGCACGCCTGCAGGCCCGGCCGCCAATGCCCCCGCCTCCGAGGGTGCCGCGGCCGCCACTGGTCCCGCGCCCGGCGAAGGCGGCCCCGTCGCCGCGTCGGCGGGCTCCGTGGATGCCACCGAGGAATCCGCGCAGGGCCATTCCAAGGCAGGGTTCTTCCCGCTCGCGCTCGGCTCGGTCGGCGTCGTCTACGGAGATATCGGCACCAGCCCGCTCTATGCCTTCCGCGAGGCGCTCGGCCCCTCGCGGGCCGATGGCACGCTGACCAGCGAAGAGGTGATCGGCACCACCTCGCTGATCCTCTGGGCGCTGATGTTGATCGTCACGATCAACTACGTCTCGATTCTGCTGCGCATGGACAACAAGGGCGAGGGCGGCATCCTCTCGCTGATGGCGCAGGCGCGGCACGCGCTCGGCGGCTCGCGCCTCGTCTTCATGCTGGGCCTGCTCGGAGCGGCCCTGTTCTATGGCGACTCGGTGGTGACACCGGCGATCTCGGTGCTGTCCTCGGTGGAGGGCCTCAAGCTCGTCACCCCGGCCTTCGAGGAATACGTGCTGCCGATCACCGTCGTGATCATCATCGGGCTGTTCCTGGTCCAGAGCCGAGGCACGGCGCGGGTGGCAACCTTCTTCGGTCCGATCATGGCGTGCTGGTTCCTGTCGCTCGCCATCGCGGCCGTGCCGCACGTCATCGGCAACCCGGCGGTGTTCTGGGCCTTCAACCCGTGGCACGCGGTGAACTATCTGCTGAACCACGGCTCCGGCGCCCTGGTGGCACTCGGCGCGGTCTTCCTGGCGGTGACGGGGGCCGAGGCCCTGTTCGCCGATCTCGGGCATTTCGGCCGCAAGCCGATCCAGTTCGCGTGGCTGTTCTTCGTCGGGCCGTGCCTGATGATGAACTATCTCGGCCAGACCGCGCTGGTTCTCGCCCACCCCGAGACCACGGACCCGTTCTACCAGCTCGTCCCGAGCTGGGCGCTGCTGCCGATGGTGATCCTGGCGACGCTCGCCACCGTCACCGCCTCGCAGGCCGTGATCACCGGCGCCTTCTCGCTGTCGCGGCAGGCGATCCAGCTCGGCATGCTGCCCCGCCTGGAGATCCGCCACACCTCGGAGAGCCATTCCGGCCAGATCTACCTGCCGCAGATCAACATGCTGCTTGGCCTCGCCGTGGTGATCCTAGCCATCGTCTTCCGCACCTCATCGGCGCTGGCCGCCGCCTACGGCATCGCCGTGACCGGCACCATGCTGCTCACCGCCAGCATGGCCTACATCGTGCTCTGGAAGGTGATGAAGCTCGGCCCGGCGCTCTCGGCGCTGATCATGATGCCGTTCATCATCCTGGAAACCCTGTTCCTGGCCTCGAACCTGCTCAAGCTGCACGAGGGCGGCTACGTGCCCCTGCTGCTCGCCGGCGGCTTGATGCTGATGATGTGGACCTGGGTCCGCGGCGTCGCGATCCTCACCAAAAAGACCCGCAAGACCGACGTACCGCTCTCCGAGCTCGTCGGCATGCTCGAGAAGAGCTCGTCGTATCATCACGTGAAGGGCACGGCGGTCTTCCTGACCAGCGATCCCGAGATCGCCCCGGCCGCCCTCCTCCACAACATGAAGCACAACAAGGTCGTGCACGAGAAGAACGTCGTGCTGACCATCGAGACCGTCGACACGCCGCGCTTCCCCGATTCCGAGCGCGTGCGCATCGAGCCGGTCGGGCCGCATTTCCATCGTGCCGTGATGAAGTTCGGCTACATGGAGACGCCGAACATCCCCAAGGCGCTGGCGCTGCTGCGAAAAGAAGGCTTCAAGTTCGACATCATGTCGACCTCGTTCTTCCTGTCGCGCCGCTCGATCCGCCCGGCCGCCCATTCCGGCATGCCGCTCTGGCAGGACCGCATCTTCATCACGCTGGCCAAGAACGCCAACGACGCCACGGACTTCTTCCAGATCCCGACGGGCCGTGTCGTGGAAGTCGGAACGCAAGTCACCGTTTGAGGACCCCGCCATGACGTCCACGCTGAAGATCGTCGTCACGGGCGCCGAGGGCCGCATGGGGCGGATGCTGATCCGCGCCGTCGCCGAGGCCGAGGGCTGTGTCCTCTCCGGCGCCGTGGAGCGCGAGGGCTCTCACGTGGTCGGCCATGATGCCGGAACGCTGGCGGGTCTCAGCCCGCTCGGCGTCGAGGTGAGCGACGATCCGCTGCCGATCTTCGCCGAGGCCGACGCCGTGCTCGACTTCACCGCCCCCAAGGCGACGGTGGCCTTCGCCGAGCTCGCGGCCCAGGCCCGCATCGTGCACGTCGTCGGCACCACGGGCCTGTCGGCCGAGGATCTCGAGAAGCTGAAAGCCGCCTCCTATCACGCCCGCATCGTGCGCTCCGGCAACATGTCGCTCGGCGTGAACCTGCTGGCGAGCCTCGTGCGCAAGGTCGCGGCGACTTTGGGCGAGGAATTCGACATCGAGGTGCTGGAGATGCACCACCGCATGAAGGTCGACGCGCCCTCCGGCACCGCCCTGCTGCTCGGCGCGGCCGCGGCCGAGGGCCGGAAGGTGGAGCTCGCAAAGACCAGCGTCGCGAGCCGTGAGGGCCATACCGGCGCGCGGCGCCCCGGCGATATCGGCTTCGCGACCCTGCGCGGCGGCAGCGTGGTCGGCGATCACAGCGTGATCTTCGCCGGCCCGTCCGAGCGTATCACCCTCAGCCACCACGCCGAGGACCGCGCCATCTTCGCCCGCGGTGCGCTCCGCGCTGCCCAATGGGCCTTCGACAAGCCACCGGGCCTCTACGGCATGGACGACGTGCTGGGCCTCTAACCGGTTACGATGGACTAAAGTCGCAACCCATCGGCCCCGCCGGCGCTTGGGACGGGGTCGGGCCTCTGCTAGGGAGCCGGCTGTCAGGGCGCGTTCAGGCGGGCGTCTCTATCCGCCGGGAAAGTCAGTTCTCGGGAGTCCACCGTTCATGGAGCGCCTGCTCGTCCTCGCTCGCCACGGCCAGAGCGAGTGGAACCTGAAAAACCTCTTCACCGGCTGGCGCGACCCGGACCTGACCGAGAAGGGTGTCGAGGAAGCCCGCATCGCCGGCCGCTGGCTCAAGGAACAGGGCTACCGGTTCGACGTCGCCTTCACCTCCAATCTCGGCCGCGCCCAACGCACCTGCACCCTGATGCTCGAGGAGATGGGCCAGGCCGGCCTCGAGACGATCCGGGCCGAAGCCTTGAACGAGCGCGACTATGGCGATCTCGCCGGCCTCAACAAGGATGACGCCCGCCAGCGCTGGGGAGACGAGCAGGTCCGGCTGTGGCGCCGCTCCTACGACGTGCCGCCGCCCGGCGGCGAAAGCCTCAAGGACACCGTCGCGCGCGTCCTGCCCTTCTACATCCAGGCGATCCTGCCGAACGTGCTCGCCGGGAAGCGCGTGCTCGTCGCAGCGCATGGCAACTCCCTGCGGGCGCTGGTGATGGTGCTCGACGGCATGACGACCCAGACCATCGCGGGCCTCGAGATCGCGACCGGCGTTCCGCTGGTCTACCACCTCAAGGCCAATGCCACGGTCGAGGCCAAGACCAGCCTCGACAAGGACATCGACTGATCGCGGCGGCCATCACGCTGGCGCCGGGTCTGATTCATTACCCCGGCTGGTTCGATGCGGAGGCGCGTATCGCACTCGCCTCCGCCCTCGCCGAAGCGCTCGGCACCGCGCCGCCCTACACCCCGCGCATGCCGCGAACCGGCAAGCCGTTCTCGGTGCGCATGACGAATTGCGGGCCGCTTGGCTGGGTCTCCGACCGGGACGGCTATCGCTACCAGTCCAATCACCCCGAGACCGGAGCACCCTGGCCGCCGATCCCGGAGACGGCATCACGGGCGTGGGATGCGCTCGCGCATTACGTCGCGCCGCCCGAAGCCTGTCTCGTGAACCTCTACGATCCGGGAGCACGGATGGGCCTGCACCAGGATCGCGACGAGGACGACATCGCCGCGCCGGTCGTGTCGCTGTCGCTCGGTGCGACGGCCCTGTTTCGCTACGGTGGCCTCAAACGTACCGATCCGACCCGCTCGATCCGGCTCGCCAGCGGCGACGCCCTCGTGATGGGCGGCGCCTCGCGGCTGATCCATCACGGCGTCGACCGCCTGATCGACGAGCCGCCGCAGCTGTTTGCAGACGACCACCGAGCCGAGGACGGACGGCTCGGCGCCACTCTCAGCCGCTTCCTGCCCACCGGCGGCCGCTGCAATCTGACGCTGCGCCGTGTGACGCAGCCGCGCGACCCAGCCGCGCGCTTGACAGCGGACGGAAGCGGGCTGACCCATCGCGGGTAGGCGCTCGCTCGACCGGGCGCTCCGGAGACACGATCCCGATGACGTTGCGTCCCGCCCTCAGCCGTCTCGCCGCCTTCGGCCTGCTTCTCGCGGGCCTGTCCTCCGCGCCGCTCACCACGACGGGAGCCCGTGCCGACACGCCGGTCTTCCCATCGAGCTCGCGGTTCGGCTTCCAACCGCCCTCCGACATGGCGCCCTCCCGGCGCTTCATGGGCTTCGAGCGGATGGAAGGGGGCGCCATGGTCTCGGTGGTCGAGCTGCCGGGCGGCGCCTATGGCGATATCGAGAAGAGCTTCACCGACGACAACCTGAAGAGCCAAGGCTTCGCGGTGGAGTCGCGCGAACCGGTCAAGGTCAGCGGCGGCCTCGAAGGATTGCTGCTGGTCGGCGGCCAGTCGCCGCCGCCGTCTCCTGTCACCGACGGGTCCACCGGCGCGGCGCCGAACCCGCCCGGCCTGCCCGCCGATCTGCCGACCGTCAGGAAATGGCTGCTCCTCGTGAACGGTCCCGACGTCACCGGCATCGTCGTCGCGCAGATGACGCCCGGCGCCGAGACCGACGAGACCATGAAAAACATGCTGCTCGGCGTGACCCTGCGGCCGCCTCTGACCCTCGAACAGCAGGTCGACGCCCTGCCCTTCCGCATCGATGATCTCGCCGGGTTTCGGCCGATCCGGGCGCTGGCCGGCAACTCGCTGCTGATGACCCGCGGCCCCAAGGACCAGCCGGCGAATTTCGAGCAGCCGATCCTGGTGCTGGCCCAGGCCGTCCAACAGCCCCCGACAGCGGAGCAGCGCGATGCCTTCGCTCGCGCAGCGCTCTACTCGAACCAGACCATGAAGGACTTCATGATCGAGCGCTCGCAGAGCTACCGCCAGAACGGGGTCGACTGGCACGAGATCGTCGCACGCGCCAACGACATTCCCACCGGACAGGCCGTGGTGATCACGCAGACGATCCGCTTCAATCCTGACGGCTACCTGCGCTCGCTCGGCGTGGTGCGCGCGGACCAGCGGGACGAGACGCTGGCCCTGTTCCGGCAGGTGGTGGACAGCGTGCAGTTGCGCTGAGCCGACACGGTGCGGTTTCGGCGACGCTTCGGCTGCCGATCAGCCCTTGGTCTGCGTGACCGCGAGTTCCGGCTTGTGGTTCAGCGTCTGGAACACGACGCAGTAGCGCTCCGTCAGCTTGATGAGCTGGTCGAGCTTGTCCTGCGGCGCGTCGGTGTCGAGGGCGAAGTTCAGACGGATGGCGCGGAAGCCGACCGGCGCGGTCTTGTCGACGCCGAGCGTGCCTCGGAAGTCGAGGTCGCCTTCGGCGCTGACGGTGCCGGCGCGCAGCGGGATCTCGAGGGCCGTCGCCACAGCCTTCACCGTCACGCCGGCACAGGCCACGAGGGCTTCGAGCAGCATGTCGCCCGAGCACAGCTCCAGGCCCGAGCCGCCGGTCGCCGGATGAAGGCCTGCCACCGCGAGGGCGCGGCCGGTCTCGACCTTGCAGGCGATGGAGGTGTCGTCGAGGGTGCCGTTGGCCTTGAGCGTGATGACCGCAGAATCCGGCGCCTCGCGGTACTGGTTCTTGAGCGGGGCCTGCATCTCGCGCAGCGCGTTGGCGTCCATTCGGCAATCTCCTCGATCGGGCTGTCGGCAGCGAGGTAGCCGGGCGCGGCCGGCGGCACAACTGCACCCGGTCCGAATCGCTCCCTGGGCCTGCTCACGAGCTTGGCCGCGCTCCGGCCCGGTGCTGCGAAACAGCCAGGGCAGCCCCATATCGAGAGGCGCGATTTATCCCTCGGAAAGAAGAATCTTCTCTTGGCGCGACCGAACAGGCCCTGGGACGGCCTGGGACAGGCGGGACGATCGTCCCACGCGCCATGCGATGTCCGTTAAAACGAACCGCCGCCCGCGAACGCTTCCACGACCTTTGGTCGCTTCTCGATCGGGCGCAGGGAGCGGTCGAGCGCTGCGAGGATGTTGCGGGTCGCGGCCTCGCTGCCCGGCGAGGTCGGGTCGCGCGGGCGCGCCATCGGTAGCGCCAGGGCCTCGTCGAGGCGGCCTGGCTTCGGACGCATCACCACGGCGCGGTCTGCCAGCGTCACCGCCTCTGCGACGTCATGCGTGACGATGAGCACCGTCGGCCGCACCTCCTCCCAGAGGGCGAGCAGGTGGCGGTGAAGGTCTTTGCGGGTGAAGGCATCGAGCGCCGAAAACGGCTCGTCGAGGAGCAGGACGCGCGGGCTCGCCACGAAGGCACGGGCGATCGAGACCCGCTGTTGCTGCCCCCCAGACAATTCACGCGGCCAGCGATGGCCGTGCTCGGCGAGGCCGACACGGTCGAGGGCGTGGGCGACACGCTCCCGGCGCTCACGCTTCGGCCGGTCGGCGAGACCGAAACCGACATTGTCGGCGACACTGAGCCAGGGCAGCAGCCGTGGCTCCTGGAACACCAGCCCGACGCCCGGATGAGGGCCGGCAATGCCCTCGCCATCGAGCGTGATGCGGCCCGCACTCGCCGTATCCAGCCCGGCGATGAGGCGCAGCAGGGTGGTCTTGCCGCAGCCCGATCCCCCGATCAGCGCGACGATCTCGCCGGCCGCGACCTGAAGGTCGATCCGGTCGAGGGCGTGCGTGCCGTCGGCATAGGTCTTGGAGAGGGTGTCGAGGCTGAGCATGGTCGTGTCCCGATAGCATGGCTGACGCAGACAGCGCATGGGATTCCGGGCCGCCGTGTCTCCGGCAGGCCATAGGACCGGCACCCGCCGGGTGCTACGGAGCGGTATCTCTCCTGTCGGAGTCGAGGCGTGACCGTGCTTCTCCGTGGCCTTCTGCTGACGGCGCTCGTCGCCGGCTCCGCCTCCGCCGCCGACCTGCACGAGCGGAGCATCAGGACCGGCCGCTTCCTCGCGAGTTGCGAAGACCTCGGTCAGTTCTGCTTCGCCGATGGCTGCGGCGGCAACCAGATCGATGCTGCGCTGAACTGCCGTGCGGCCTGCCCGAGCGCCGTGATCCTCGGTGTCGTCCCCGCCTCCTGCCCCCTGCCGCTGCAAAACGGCGGTGTGCGGGTGAAGCTGCGGTCGAAGGGGTAGCGCCTGAAGCGCCCCATTCCCGTGCCGGGCGGCCTCGGTATGAGCGAGAGGGAGAGTGGCAGATCGGTCTTCGACTGCGCCCTCAGAGCGTCTCCCGCGCCGTGTCCTGCCAGCGCACCAGCGGGGTGGTGAGGGCCACGAGCAGCGTGTCGGCGAGCTTTCCGACGACCGCGAAGCAGATGATGGCGGCCAGGATCTGGTCTGGCTTGCCGAATTGCTGACCATCCACCAGCAGGTAGCCGAGGCCTTCCGAGGCGCCCATCAACTCGGCGGCGACCACGAAGAGGAAGCCGAGGCCGAGGCCGGTCCGCAGGGACGTCAGCGTCGCCGGCAGCACCGCGGGGAGCAGGATGCGGCGGGCGAGCGCGGTCTGCGACAGGCGGAAGATCCGGCCGACCTCGACGAGCTTGCGATCCACCGAAGCGATGGCGCCGGAGACGCCGACATAGACCGGGAAGAACACGCCGACCGCGATCAGCGCGACCTTCGGGGTCTCCAGGATACCGAACCACAGGATGAACAGCGGTACCCAG
This sequence comes from Methylobacterium sp. C25, assembly GCF_021352225.1. GTDB lineage: Bacteria > Pseudomonadota > Alphaproteobacteria > Rhizobiales > Beijerinckiaceae > Methylobacterium. Next base: position 429,842 of record NZ_JAAUVI010000003.1, read on the forward strand.
GCCAGCGAGGGCACCGCGCGAAGGGCCTGCAGCGTGGGATCGACGAGCCAGCGCAGCCAGGGCAGCGTCGCGGTGGCGGTTCCCACGAGAATGCCGGCCCCCGCCCCGAAGGCGAAACCGAGACCGACCCGGATCAGGGTTGCCTCGACATGCATCCAGAGATCACCCGACGCCGCGAGCTGCCAGAGCGCCGCCGCGATGCGGCTCGGGGGCGGGATCAGCCGCCCCTGCGCCAGTCCGCGGGCGACGGCGATCTCCCAGCTCAGCGCCAGGATGAGCGGCAGGGCAAGACCGAGCGCCCATTTGAGGACGGAACCAGCGCGCCCGGCCGACGCCTTGGAGGCGTCCGGACGTGCCGTCATCGCGGCGTCGGGCAGCGCGAGGGATATTGTCTTCTCGGCAGCCAAGGCCCGAACCCGATAACAGCGAAGTGGATCAGCGCGGCGCCGGGTTGAACTGCGGGTCGATCAGCCCGGCAACGGCAGCGGCGACGTCGGTCTCCGCCGGTATCACGCCGGCCTGCTGCAAGGCTACACCGGCGGCGCGGATCGCATCGGCCTGGCTGCGGCCCACGGCAGGCTTGGTGAGGTCGGTCCGCTCGAGCTGCCGGGCGATCACCGGATCAGGCAGCTTCGTCGCCGCGACGAGGGCGGCCTTCAGGGCGTCGGGGTTCTCGCGAGAATAGGCGCGGGCCTGCTCGTAGGCGGCAATCACGGTCTTCACCAGATCCGGATGTTCCTTGGCGAAATCCTCCCGGACGTCGAGCACGCCCCAGGTGTTGGCGGCCGGGTCGCGGAAGAACAGCACGTCGTTGTTCTCGATCTCGGCGGCGGCCATCATCGGGTCGAGCCCGGCCCAGGCATCGACGTCACCGCGATCGAGCGCCGTGCGGCCGTCGGGATGCTGCAGGAGGACGAGCTTGGCGTCCTTCTCGGTGAGGCCGGCACCCTGGAGCGCGCGGATCAGGAAGATGTGCGGGTCGGTGCCGCGGGTCACCGCCACGCGCTTGCCCTTGAGGTCGGCGACGCTGGTGATGCCAGTATCCTTGCGGGTGACCAGCGCCGTCCATTCCGGCTGCGAGAAGGCGTAGATCACCTTGATCGGATTGCCGTTGATCCGCGCCAGAAGGGCGGCTGCACCGGCCGACGAGCCGAAATCAATCGCGCCGCCGTTGAGGAATTCCAACGCCTTGTTCGAGCCGAGCGACTGCACCCAGCGCACCTTGATGCCCTGGGCCTTCAGCGCCTCTTCCAGAAAGCCCTTGTCCTTAAGGACGAGGCTGACCGGGTTGTAGGTCGCCCAATCGAGCCGGATCTCCTTCACCTCGGCCGCGCGGGGGGCGGTCGGCAGGCCGATCAGCGCGAGAGCGCCGGCAAAGGCCGAGAGAACGGTGCGGCGGGCGAGCATGAGGGGCTCCATAGCGTCGAGAGGGCGCGAAAGCCCGACCGCTAAGTCAAGGCCGTTCGCCTCGTCAAACGAAAATCCGCGAAAGAGAACAAACCTCTTCAACTTTGATGTGCCCGTAGACGAAAGGCTCCGCTGCGGAGGCACGCTGTCGCGCGGCCCGGAACATGCTAACGGGAGCAGCATGTTCGACGCTGCGGCCGCCCTCGACAAGGTCCTGGAATCGCTCGACCGGGACGCGCGCGAGCCGACCCGGCTTCGCGCGGCCCTGGTGCCTGAACTGCGCAAGGTCATCGAGGCCGGCCACAAGGATGCCGAGCGCCAACTCCTGAAGGACCGGAACGGCGTCGCCTGCGCCGAACGCATCTCGAAGCTGACCGACGGGGTCGTGAAGGCGATCTTCGATGCCGTGGTCTGGCGGCTCTACCCGAACGACAACCCGTCCACCGGCGAGCAGCTCGCCATCGTCGCCACCGGCGGCTACGGCCGGGGCACGATGGCGCCGGGCTCGGACATCGATCTGCTCTTCCTGCTTCCCTACAAGCAGACCGCCTGGTCCGAGAGCGTCGTCGAGGCGATGCTCTACGTGCTGTGGGACCTCAAGCTGAAGGTCGGCCACGCCACCCGCTCCGTCGAGGAATGCCTGCGCGAGGGCCGCGCGGATATGACGATCCGCACCGCTCTCCTCGAAGCGCGCTTCCTGTTCGGGTCGCGGACATTGTTCGAGCAACTGGTGACCCGCTTCGACAGCGAGCTTGTCATCGGCACCGCCTCCGAATTCGTCGATGCGAAGCTGCGCGAGCGCGACGGTCGCGTCGCCAAGGCCGGCTCCTCGCGCTACCTCGTCGAGCCCAACGTGAAGGACGGCAAAGGGGGCCTGCGCGACCTCAACACCCTGTTTTGGATCGCGAAATACACCTACCGCGTCCGCGACCAGGCCGAGCTGGTCCATGCCGGACTGTTCACGCCGGAAGAGTACAAACTGTTCGAGCGCTGCGACGAGTTCCTGTGGCGGGTCCGCTGCCACATGCACTTCGTGACCGGCCGGGCGGAAGAGCGCCTGTCCTTCGGGCTGCAGCCCAAGATTGCCGAGCGCCTCGGCTTCGGCGCGCGCGGCGGCCTCTCGGGCGTCGAGCGCTTCATGAAGGCCTATTTCCTCGTGGCCAAGGAAGTCGGCGACCTCACCGCCATCGTCTGCTCGGAGCTCGAGGCGCGCCACGCCAAGCGCACGCCGGTGCTCGACCGCTGGATCGGTCGTTTCCGCGACCGTTTCCGCGCAACGACGATGGAGGCCGAGGATTTCCTGATCGACAACGGCCGGGTCAACACGCGCAGCGAGGGCACCTTCGAACGCGATCCGATCAACCTGATCCGGCTGTTCTGGCTCGCCGACCGCTACAACCTGCCGATCCACCCGGATGCCAAGCGCCTGGCCAACCGTTCACTGCGGCTGGTCTCGCAAGCGGTCCGGACCGATCCGGAGGCCAACCGGCTCTTTCTCGACATCCTCACCTCGGCCAATGCGCCGGAGACGATCCTGCGCGCCATGAACGAGGCGGGCGTGCTCGGACGCTTCGTCCCGGACTTCCGGCGCATCGTCGCGATGATGCAGTTCAACATGTACCACCACTTCACGGTGGACGAGCACCTGCTGCGCACGCTGGGCGTGCTCTCGGCCATCGAGGCCGGACGGCTGGAGGACGAGCATCCCCTCGCGACACGCCTGATCGGCACGATCCAGAACCGCCGGGCGCTCTACGTCGCGGTGCTGCTGCACGACATCGCCAAGGGACGGCCGGAGGATCACTCCATCGCCGGGGCCGCGATCGCGAAGAAGATCGGGCCGCGCTTCGGCCTGACCCAGGCCGAGACCAACACGGTGGCCTGGCTCGTCGAGCACCATCTGCTGATGTCGATGGTAGCCCAGAGCCGCGACCTCTCGGACCCGAAGACCATCGAGAAATTCGCCACCGTCGTGCAGAGCCTGGAGCGGTTGAAGCTCCTGCTGATCCTGACGGTCGCGGACATCAAGGCGGTAGGACCCGGCACCTGGACGGCCTGGAAGGGTACGCTGCTGCGCACCCTCTATGACGAGACCGAGGTGCATCTCTCGGGCGGCCATTCCGAGATTGCCCGCACCGACCGGGTCAAGATGATCCAGATCGCCCTGCGCGAGCGCCTCACCGACTGGGGTCCCGAGGAGTTCGACGCCTACGCGCTACGCCACAACCAGGCCTATTGGCTGAAGGTCGACAGCACGCGCCAGTTCAAGAATGCGGGCTTCATCAAGTCCGTCAACGAGTCGGGCCGCACCTCGGCGACCGCCTACGAGACCGACGTGTCGCGTGGAGTCACCGAGCTGACGGTCTACTCGCCGGATCATCCGCGGCTCCTCGCCATCATCACGGGTGCCTGCGCGGCGGCCGGCGGCAACATCGTCGACGCGCAGATCTTCACCACCACCGACGGCTTCGCCCTCGACACGATCTTCATCTCTCGCGCCTTCGAGCGGGACGAGGACGAGCTGCGCCGTGCCAAGCGCATCGCCACGGCGATCGAGAAGGCACTCAAGGGCGAGATCAAGATCGCCGAACTCGTCGCCGACAAGCACCCGAAGCACCCACCCAAGACCTTCCTGGTGCCGCCGGACATCTCGATCGACAACGCCCTGTCGAGCCGCGAGACGGTGATCGAGATTACAGGGCTCGACCGGCCCGGCCTGCTCTACGAGCTGACCACCGCTATCAATCGGCTCAGCCTCAACATCGTCTCGGCCCATATCGCCACCTTCGGCGAGCGGGCAGTGGACGTGTTCTACGTGGTCGATCTCACGGGCACTCGGGTGGTGCAGCCCGATCGGCTCGCGGCGATCCGCAATGCGGTAATGGAGGTCTTTGCCGGAGACGTCGCGGCGCTCAGGGCCGAGGGTCTCGATGCCCTCGTCGACTCGCCGCCACCGCGGGAGGCGTGAGCCTCGGGACGCTGGCAAAACTTGATTTCGTGGGTGTCGCGCCTGATATCAGCGCCGTTCCCAAAACGATGATGTCGACTGACGAACGGCGATGATGGCAGACCAGAACGAGCACGAGGATCCGCGTAACCAGGCAGAGGCGGCCCCGCAGGCCGAGCCGGCTGCGGTGGATGCTGAGACGCTGGCCGCCGCCCTGCGCGAACGCGACGAGATGAAGGACCGCCTGCTGCGTACGCTCGCGGAGATGGAGAACCTTCGCCGCCGCACCGAGCGCGAAGTCGCGGACTCCCGCACCTACGCCGTCACCAATTTCGCCCGCGACATCGTGGGTTCGGCTGACAATATCCGACGCGCGCTGGAGAGCGTGCCGGCCGAGGCGCGCGAGCATGCCGATGGGGCGCTCAAGGGTCTCATCGAGGGCATCGAGCTCACCGAGCGCGACCTCGGCAAGACGCTCGAGCGCCACGGCGTCAAGATTGTCGATCCCAAGGGCCAGCGCTTCGATCCGAATCGCCACCAGGCGATGTTCGAGGTTCCGGACACGCAGGTCCCGAACGGGACGGTCGTCCAGGTGGTCCAGACCGGCTACGTCATCGGTGACCGCACCCTGCGCCCGGCGCTGGTCGGTGTCTCCAAGGGCGGCCCGAAGCCGGAAGCCGCCAAGGACAAGCCGGCCGACGCCGCCTGAGGCGGTCCCTGTCCGTCATTGCGAGCGCAGCGAGGCGTTGACGGGATGCCGCGGGACCGGGTCACAACGGTCAGCGGACCTGCGTCAGCTCTGCCGACACGTCCCAGAGCCGGCTTGCATCGGCCTCGACGCGCGCATGCGCAGCGATGAGCGAGGGAGCGGGCACGCCCCGCATCTCCCCGCGCCCGTTGGGCCCGTAATAGCCGCCGCCGAGCGCCTCCGGCGCTGTCGCCGCGTAGAGCAGCGGGAGCGCGCCTCGCACCGCGGATTGGCCGAAGAGGACCATCACCAGCTGTCCGGTCAGTCGTTGCAACGGCCCAGCGACCCCGCCGAATCGGGTGATGGCGGTGCGTGTGATGCCGGGATGCGCCGCGACCGCGCGGATCTCCGAGCCCGACGCACGCAGCCGCCTGTCGAGTTCGAGCCCGAACATCAGCATCGCGAGCTTTGACTGCCGATAGGCGGTCCGAGCATCGTAGGCGTGCAGTTGCAGGTCGTCGAAGTGGAGCGATCCGCGCTGATGAGCGATGCTCGCGACGGGAACGATCCGTGAGGCAGGTCCCGGCCGCATCTTCGGCATCAGCAGGCCGGCCAGCGCAAAATGGCCGAGATAGTTAGTGGCGAATTGCAGCTCGAACCCGTCCTCGCTCTCATGACGCCGAGGCAGCCAGGCGATACCGGCATTGAGCAGCAGGATGTCGATCGGCCGCCCCGCCCCGTGAAGGCGGTCGGCGAAGGCGCGTACCGAGGGCAGGCTCGCTGTGTCGAGCGGCTCGATCTCCAGAACGGCGGTCGGATGCCGCCGCCGGATCGCGGCGACGACGCGCTCCGCCTTGTGCGCGTCGCGCGCTGCCAGCACGACCGTCGCACCGGCACCGGCGAGCGCCAGGGCTGCCTCGTAGCCGATCCCGCTGGTTGCGCCCGTGACGACGGCGAGGCGGCCGTGTTGGGATGGGATGTCGGCTGTCGTCCAGGCTGGCTTCGCCATTATCGCGCGCAGGTGATGCCAATGACGGAGCCGATCACGGGAGCCGCCGCCGCGCCGAGGCTCGCTGCCGCCGGAGCGGCATTCGGAGTGGCCTTGGCCACAGCGACCCCGGCTTGCGCCAGAAAGGCGGCGATCACGCTGCCCGGCACCACGGCATAGCTCGTCGGCGGCATCACCCCGGCGATGAGGCGTGGTGCAGTCGGGAATCGCGCGACGAGGCCGACGAGGTGACCGGACCGGTCGAGGATGGGCGCGCCGCCCGCGCCGGGCTGGAGCGGAGCGACGATGCCTCCGCTTCCGGCCGTACCGGGGGCGACGGTCGCCCCCTTCGCCTCGGCGCCGACGACGACGAGGGCCTCGCCTGACACGACGGTCTCGCTGCGGATCGCCGGCAGCGGTGACGCCTGATTGCGGGCCTCGGTCTCGAGCAGCACGAGGTTACCCGTCGGATCGCGCCCGGCCGCTCGTGCCGCAGCACTGCCGACGCGTGGCACCGGGCAGGTCTCGAGCGCAGCCGCCGAGGTCAGGATGCGCCCGTTGCCGAGGGCGAGGCCCGTCGCGGCCGGCTGCGCCGCGATACCCGGCAGCGGCGGAGGCGTCAGCGGAGAAGCGACATTTCCAGCTGGTCTCGCGCCGCCGGCATAGGGGTTCGGAGCCGCTGCTACGGGCTTGGCCTCATTTGCTGGCGCGGCACCCGGGAAAGGCAGGAAGCTGTTCGCCACCGCGATGACGAGGCGGTCGACCTCGGCGGTCAGCGCCTTGTCGTAGGCTATGGTGAAACCGCGGATGCCCTCGGCACCGGCGGCCTGCCGAATGTAGAAGCGGCCCGTCGGCGTCTCTCCGGTCACCACCAGAAAGTCCGGCTTCTTGAGCTTGTAGGTGATCTTCCGCTCGGGCGTGGTCGCCGTCGCCCGCTCGAACAAGCCATCGAGATCGGCGCCTCCGCCGGGATAGGACGTCGTGTCGAGCGTCACGCGGCCGTCTGTGCTCTGCCAGCGGGTGCCGCGCGGCAGGGAGCTCTTCTTCGCGAGCAGCTTCTCCGGCACGCCGATGACCGCGCCGCTCGCCGTATCGGCCTGGACGTTGAAGCGAAGCGCCTTGCGCGCCGCTTCACCTGCGGCGTCGAGGGCGGTGCGCTCCTTGGCCGTGAGGACACCGGTCGGCTCCGAGCCCTGCCGCTTCTGCCAGGCGGCAATCGCTTCATAGGTGCGTCTGCCGAAGGTGCCGGCGGTCACCGCGTTGTAGTCGCCGGTCCAGACCAAGGCGTCCTGGATCGCCTTGCGCAGGGGCTCGGGCAAAGCCTCGAAGGCAGCCTGCGAGGCCAGATAGGCCGGATCAGCCGCCGTGCGAGGCGGGGCCAATGGCTTCGGCTTCGCCGCGGGCGGCACGGGCGGCCGCAATGACGGCGGAAATGGTGAAGGAGCCTGCGCCTGCGCCGCTTGTGCCAGGGACAGGAGGCAACTGAGGGCGGACAGGCGAGCGAGCTGAATCATCATCCCTCACGTATGCCGATCGCGCTGGACGAGTCGCGTATGCCAGCGCACCGATCGCAGACAAGTTTCGGTGGGAAGAGGCAAGAGAAATCGCGGCCCGTCGAGTATTCGCCGGGCTGTGATACTCGGCTAACGAGCGTTGCGGGCCGCAACGGCCGTGATAGCGTGGCGGCGCGCCGGTTTGGCTGCTCTGATGGGGTGGGACGTGGTCATGTCGCGGGGAAACCTCTTGGAGCGCAGCCTTGGCGCGTGCCTGGTTCTCGGGCTCCTTGCCGGGCCGGCCTCGGCGCAGGCGCCCCGCCCCCCGGTTCCAGCCGCGAAATCCGCCACCGCCCCTGTCGCCAAAAGCTATGTGAACGAGGCGCTCGCGAGCAGCGGCGTGCGCCTCGAAGCGTCGCTCAAAAGCGAGGCGCCGGCGAACGGCAAGAGCGCGGCCCAATGGCGCAAGGAGGCGGAGGCCGCCGCTGCCGACGAATCCGAGGGCGCTGATGCCGATGCGGAGATGAACGCCTACGCGGCCGCCGTCTCGGCCGACCCGTCCGATCCACGCAACTGGCTCGGCTATGCCCGCACGGCCAGCACCGCCGGCGCGGACGAGGAGCAGACGGACTACGCCGAGCGCTCAAAGCTGAAGAGCCGCGCCACGGCCGCCGCCTACCAGGCCTATCTCCGCTCGAAGACGCCGGCCGACGAGGCCAAGGCCCTGACCGCACTCGCGGAAACCTATGTGGCGCAATCCGAGTGGCGACCGGCGCTCGACACCTACCGCGCCAGCCTCGGCGTTCGGGACGAGGCCGAGACGCGCGCCGCCTACGAGAAGCTGCGCGAGGAACACGGCTTCCGCATCACGGACTACAAGGTCGATTCGGATGCGGCCGCTCCGCGGGCCTGCTTCACCTTCTCGGAAGCGCTCGTCCGCAAGACAGACTACACGCCCTTCGTCGCCGTCTCCGGCGCTGCCAACGCCGCCGTGACGGCCGAGGGCCAGCAGGTCTGCGTCGACGGGCTCAAGCACGGCGAGCGCTACGCCTTCGTCATCCGCCAGGGCCTGCCCTCGTCCGTCGGCGAAACCCTTCTGAAATCAGCCGATTACGAGATCTATGTCCGGGACCGCTCGCCCCAGGTGCGCTTCACCGGGCGCAATTACGTGCTGCCGCGGACGGGGCAGTCCGGCGTGCCGATCGTCTCGGTGAACACGCCGAAGGTCGATGTCGAGGTGCTGCGCATCGGCGATCGCGGGCTGCTGCCGGCCTTGCGCTCGGAAGAGTTCCTCGGTCAGCTCAGCGGCTCGACGGCCAAGACCATCGCCGACGAGAAGGGCGTGCGCGTCTGGAAGGGCACGCTCGACACGGCCAAGGCCGAGGTCAACCGCGAGGCGGTCACGGCCTTCCCGGTCCTGCAGGCCGTCGGCAAGCTGGAGCCGGGCCTCTACATCATGCTCGCCCAGCCGAGCGGCACGACCTCGCCCTCCGATGAGGAGACTGGCGGCTACGAGCAGCAGGCGACGCAGTGGTTCGTCGTCTCCGATATCGGCCTGACCGCGTTCAAGGGCCGCGACGGCGTGCATGTCATCGCGCGATCGCTGGCGAACGCTGCGGTGCTCACGGGCGTGGACGTCCGGCTGATCGCCAAGAACAACGACGTGCTGAGCACGGCGAAGACCGACAGCAAAGGTCTGGCGAGCTTCCCCGCAGGCCTGGCGCGCGGCGAAGGCGGCCTCTCGCCCGGCATCGTCGTGGCTCAGGTCGGGGACGATTACGGTTTCCTCGACCTGAACCAGACGGCCTTCGACCTGTCCGATCGCGGCGTGAAGGGTCGCGCGGTCACCACCGGCGCCGAGGCCTTCGTGTTTCCTGAGCGCGGCGTCTACCGCTCCGGCGAGACCGTGCAGCTCACCGCCCTCCTGCGCGACCCACAGGGCACGGCTTTGGCCGGCCTCCCGCTGACGCTGGTGGTGAAGCGGCCGGACGGCGTCGAGTATCGCCGCGCCTCAGTGGCCGACGAAGGGCTCGGCGGCCGCTCGCTGTCGCTGCCGTTGATGTCGGGCGCCATGCGGGGCACCTGGCGGGTCTCGGCCTATACCGATCCGAAGGCGCCCGCCGTCGGCGAGGCGAGCTGGCTCGTCGAGGACTACGTCCCCGAGCGGCTGGAGGTCAGCCTGACGCCGGAGACGCCCGCGCTCAAGAAGGGCGAGGCGGCCAAGATCGACGTCGCTGCACGCTATCTCTACGGCGCGCCGGGCTCCGGCCTCGACGTATCCGGCTCGGTATCCGTCCAGCAGGCGGCGAATAGCGGCATCAAGGGCCTCGACGGCTTCTCGATCGGCCTCGACGACGAGTCGGTGGAGGCGACGACGGCCGAGATCGACGGCAAGTCGACCACGGATGCCAAGGGCCAAGTCGCGGTGACGGTGCCCGTGCAGGAGGTGGCGAGCCCGCGTCCGCTCGAGGCGAAGATCACCCTGAACGTCGGCGAGCCCGGCGGACGGGCGCTGAGCCGCAGCGTCACGCTGCCAATCCTGCCCTCGCAGCCGGTCCTCGCCATCCGAAAGGGCTTTTCAGGCGATCTCGCCGAGGGCAGCCCGGCGAGCTTCGATCTCGTCATGGCCACGCCGGACGGCCGCCGCCTCGCACAAGGCGGCGTGAGCTGGACGCTGTCGCGGCTCGACAAGACCTATCAATGGTATCGCGAGGACGGCCGCTGGCAGTTCGAGCCGGTGAAATCGACCCGCAAGATCGCCGACGGCCATGTCGATCTCGCCGCCGATGCACCGGCCCGCATCACCATGCCGGTCACCTACGGCAATTACCGCCTGGAAGCGTCCGTCGCCGGCCAGCCGCTCGCCACCGCCAGCCTTTCCTTCACGGTCGGCTGGGGCGGCGGCGAGACCGCCGACGTGCCGGATCTCCTGGATCTCACCCTCGACAAGGCGGCCTATGCCTCCGGCGAGCACATCCGCGCCCGGCTCCAGCCAAAATTCGCCGGCACCGCGACGCTGGCCGTCGTGGGAGAGAAATTGCACGAGGTGCTCGACGTGAAGGTCGCCGAGGGCGGCTCGACCATCGACGTCCCGGTCAAGGCCGAGTGGGGCTCCGGCGCCTATCTCGTCGCCACGGCCTACCGGCCGCTCGACCAGGCCGCCAAGCGCATGCCGGGCCGGGCGCTCGGCCTCGCCTGGTTCTCCATCGACAAAGAGAAGCGCGGCCTTTCGGTCTCGATCGGCGCGCCGGTAAAGACCCGCCCGCGTGAGACCCTAACCGTGCCGGTCAAGGTCGCGGGTCTGCAGGCCGGCGAGGAGGCGCGCATCACGCTCGCCGCCGTCGATGTCGGCATCCTCAACCTGACCCGCTACGAGGCCCCCAACCCCTTCGCCTATTTCTTCGGGCAGAAGGCGCTCGGGCCGGAGCTGCGCGATCTCTACGGCTTCCTGATCGACGGGATGCAGGGCACGCTCGGCGCCATCCGCTCCGGCGGCGACGGCGGCGCGGATGCTCTCTCCGACACGCCGCCGACCCAGGCGCCGCTCGCGCTCTATTCCGGGATCGTCACGGTCGGCGCGGACGGCACGGCCCAGGTGCCGCTCTCCTTGCCGGCCTTCAACGGCACCGCCCGGATCATGGTCACTGCCTGGACCAAGTCCCGCGTCGGCCAGGCCTCCAGCGACATGATCATCCGCGATCCGGTCGTCCTCACCGGCACGCTGCCGCGTTTCCTCAATGTCGGCGACCGCTCACGCTTCTTCGTGGCGGTGGACAACGTCGAGGGCGGGCCCGGCGATTACACGGTCGATCTCGACCTCACCGGCCCGGTCGTAGTCGGCGGCGATGCCGTGCACTCGACGATGAAGCTCGAAGCCGGCGCCAAGGGCCAACTCGTGATCCCGATCACGGCGGCAGGCCCCGGCACCGCGCGCCTCGACGTGAACCTGTCCGGCCCCGGCATCCAGGGCGTCGCCGGCCAGAGTTTTTCCTTGGCCATCGGCGCGGGCACGGGGGCACTCGTGCGTCGTACGGTCAAGCCGCTCGATCCGGGCGCCAGCGTCGAGATCAACAAGGACCTGCTCGCCGACATCCTGCCCGGCACCGGCGCGGTATCCGTCTCGGCCAGCCGCCTCGCCGGCATCGACGTGCCGGCCCTGCTGCAGGCGCTCGACCGCTATCCCTATGGCTGCTCGGAGCAGACCGTGAGCCGCGCCATGCCGCTGCTCTACGTCAACGCGCTGGCGGCGTCCGAAAAGCTCGGCCTCGACGGCAAGCTCGACGAACGGGTGCGCGAGGCGATCGAGCGCGTGCTCTCGCGCCAGGATTCGAGCGGCGCCTTCGGCCTGTGGTCGACGGAGAATGCCAGCGACACCTGGCTCAACGCCTACGTCACCGACTTCCTGACCCGGGCCCGCGAGCGCGGCTTCACGGTCCCGCAGACCGCCTTCAACAGCGCGCTGGACCGCCTGCGCAACACGGTCGCCAACGCCACCAAGGTCGAACAGGGCGGCATGGACCTCGCCTATGCGGCCTATGTGTTGGCCCGCAACGGGCGCCCGGTGATGGGCGACCTGCGCTACCTCGCCGACACCAAGCTCGCCGACTTCTCGACCCCGCTCGGCAAGGGGCAGCTCGCTGCCGCACTGGCGCTCCTCGGCGACCGCGGTCGTGCCCAGAAGACCTTTGGGGAGGCGCTGAAGTCACTCCAGGCCGAGCGCGACAAGGGCGCCTACCGCGCCGATTACGGCTCGCGCCTGCGCGACAGCGCTGGCTTGATCGCGCTCGCCGCCGAAACGGGCATGACCAGCAGCATGCTGCAGCCCGTCTCGACCATCATCGGCGAGGAACGCGCCAATGGTCGCTCCACTAGCACCCAGGAGAATGCCTGGATGGTGATGGCGGCCGAAAGCCTGTCGAAGGAATCCGAGGCGCTTGCCATCGGCATCGACGGCACGGTGGCGAAGGGACCGCTGGCGCGCCTGTTCAAGGCCCCCGCCCTGGAGGAGAAGCCGATCAAGCTGACCAATGCGGGCAGCGAGCCGGTACAGCTCGTGGTCGGCGTATCGGGCAACCCGATCGCGCCGGAACCGCCGGAATCGCGCGGTTACACGGTGGAGCGCGGCTATTACCGCCTCGACGGCATCCCCGTGGATGCCACCAAGCCCCTGCGCCAGAACGACCGCCTCGTCGTGGTTCTGAAGGTGACGGAGGCCAAGGCCACAGCCGGCCGCCTGCTCCTCGTCGACCGCCTGCCCGCGGGCCTCGAGATCGACAATCCGAAGCTCCTCGATTCGGATGCGCTCTCGGGCCTCGCCTTCGCCAAGAGCGACGTGCAGCCCGATCACACCGAGTTCCGGGACGACCGCTTCGTCGCTTCCTACGAGCGCGGCCCGGACCAATCCGCCTTCTTCTCCGCGGCCTACACGGTGCGCGTGGTCTCGCCGGGCACCTACGTTCATCCCGGAGCGACCATCGAGGACATGTACCGCCCCGAGCGGTTCGGACGCACCGCGTTCGGATCGATCGAGGTGGTGGCGAAGTAGAGTGTGATGGAGCGCGACGCGGATAACCCTCTCGCCACCGCGGGAGAGGGTGCCTGCGGAACAGGCGGGAGAGGGGAGCGACCTCTCCGGATGCGGCGCTCCCCGCTCCCGACCCTCGCTGACGCGAGGGCCACCCTCCCCCGCAGAGGGGGAAGGGTTTTAGCGGCGGCATTCGTCGCGCTTTGCTTTGCGATCGGCGCCCCCACCCTCGCCCTCTACCTCTTCACCCGATCCCTCCCGCCCCTCGACCTCACCCAAGCCAGCCTCCGCTCCACCGTCATCCTCGACCGAGACGGCCAGCTCCTGCGCCCCTTCGCCACCGCCGATGGACGCTGGCGGCTGCCGGCAAGCGCGGGGGATGTCGACCCGCGCTACCTCGCCATGCTGAAGGCCTACGAAGACCGGCGCTTCGAACGGCACATCGGCATCGATCCGGCGGCAACGCTCCGCGCTGCATGGCAATGGCTCGCCCATGGCCGCATCGTTTCCGGCGGCTCGACGCTATCGATGCAGGTCGCCCGCCTCGTCGAGCCGCGCTCCGAGCGCTCGATCACCCAAAAACTCCGGCAGATGGTGCGCGCCGTCGAGCTGGAGCGGCAGCTCGGCAAGGCCGGCGTGCTCGATCTCTACCTGCAGCTCGCCCCCTATGGCGGGCCGGTGGAGGGCGTACGGGCGGCGAGCCTCGCCTATCTCGGGCGCGAGCCGGCACGGCTGTCCTTCGCGGAGAGCGCGCTCCTCGTCGCCCTGCCGCAATCGCCGGAGGCGCGCCGCCCCGATCGCTTTCCCGTCCAGGCCCGCCGCGCCCGCGACCGGGTGCTCGACATCGCCGCCGCGCGCGGGGTGATCGACCGGGCCGAGGCGGAGGCCGCCAAGGCCGAGCCGGTGCCGCATGCGCGAAAATCCTTCCCGATGATCGCGGCCCATGCGGCCGAGCAGGCCGTCGCGGCCGATCCGGACGCACGGGTGCAGCGCCTGACCATCGACAAGCGGCTGCAGGCGAGCCTCGAAACGCTGGCCGCGGAACGCGCGGCCGCCATCGGCCCCGCCCTTTCGGCAGCGATCCTCGCCATCGACAACCGCACGGGAGCCGTGATCGCCCAGGTCGGGAGTGCCGGCTATCTCGATGCGGCGCGCGCCGGCGCGATCGACGCGACGCAGGCGGTGCGCTCACCGGGCTCCGCGCTGAAGCCCTTCATCTACGCGCTGGCCTTCGAGAACGGCATCGCCCATCCCGAGACGCTGCTCGACGACCGACCGGTGCGCTTCGCAGCCTCGTACGCCCCCGAAAACTTCGATCTCGGCTTCCGCGGCACGGTGACAGCCCGCACCGCCCTACAGCAATCGCTGAACGTACCCGCTGTGGACCTGCTCGACGTGGTCGGCGCCGCCCGTTTCATCGCTCGTCTGCGCAGCGCCGGGGCGACGATCCTGCTCCCGCGCGACACCGCTCCCGGCCTCCCCGTTGCGCTGGGCGGCCTCGGCATCACCCTCACCGACCTGGCCCGGCTTTATTCGGGGATCGCGCGCGGCGGCAGCGTGCCGACGCTGGTGCGGCGGGCAGCGGACTCCACCCCGTCTTCCGGAGAGAGGGCCGCCGCCGCGGCAGCCCCCGAAGCCGAACGCACCATCGCCGATCCGGTCTCCGCCTGGTACGTCGCCGACATCCTGCGCGGCGCGCCCCCGCCGGAAAACGCCCTGACCGGCCGGATCGCCTTCAAGACCGGCACCTCCTACGGCTATCGCGACGCCTGGGCGGTCGGCTTCGACCGTCGCGTCACCATCGCCGTCTGGGTTGGCCGGCCGGACGGTGCCTCGGTGCCCGGCCTCGTCGGCCGCGTCTCCGCCGCGCCGATCCTATTCGATGCCTTTTCCCGCTACGGCGGCGAGCCGGAATCGCTGCCGCGGCCGCGCGACGCTCTCGTCGTCGGCACCGCCGCCCTGCCCCCGCCCCTGCGCCACATCCGCCGTGACGCGCCGAAGACGCTCGAAGCCACGCTCGGCGTGCCGCTCAAGATCGCCTATCCGCCGGACGGATCGCGCGTCGATCTCGGTCTCTCGGAGGGCGCGAAGGCGCAGCTCGCCCTCAAGGCGCTGGGCGGCCAACCGCCACTCACCTGGATGGTCGACGGTCTGCCGGTCGGCCAGGGCATGCGCCGCCAGTCGGAATGGAGCCCGGAGGGCGCCGGCTTCGCGCGGATCTCGGTGATGGATGCGGCCGGAGCCAGCGACAGCGTGGTCGTGCGGATCGAGTGAGCGCGAGGCTGGCCTGCGTCGCCCAGTCTGGCAGCGCCGCCGGCGGGACCGTACATGCACGAGCATGGCCCCCACTTGCATCATCTGCATCCGCCACGGCGAATCCACCTTCAACGCGCATCACAGGGCCACAGGCCGCGATCCCGGTCATATCGATGCGCGGCTGTCGGAACTCGGCCATCGCCAGGCCGCCGCAGCCCGCAAGGCCATGCAGACGATCCCGTTCGAACTGGTGGTGACCTCGCCGCTGACGCGCGCGATCCAGACCACGATCGGCATCTTCGAGGGGCACCCGGCCAAACCGCGGATGCTGGTCGAGGTGCTGCACCGTGAGTGCCAGGAGAGTTCCTGCGACGTCGGCCGCGCTGCATCGGTGCTGGCCGAGGAGTTTCCGGATTTCGATGTCGACCACCTGCCCGAAATCTGGTGGCATGATGCGGACGCGGTCCAGGCCAAGGGCTATCCGGTCGAGCCGCCGCATCTGTTCGACCAGCGCGTCGCGGGCTTTCGCGAGTGGCTGCGGGGACGTCCCGAAGCCACCATCGCCGTCGTCGGGCACTCGACCTTCTTCTACCACCTGACCGGACAATGGCTCGCGAACTGCGAGGCGATCGAGATCGACCTCGACGTGGAGCCGCAGCTACGCGCTTACGCGTGAAGTGCGGGCGGCATCGAGCCGTTCTCGCGCGCGCAACAGGTCGATCTCCGGTGCCTGCCGGCCGATGACCAGGGCCTCGTCGAGGATCGCCACCGCGATCGGCCAGATGCCCTCGGCGAAAGGCGCCGCGCCCTCTGCGACCTCGGCCGCGCAGCGCGCATCCCCGAATGCCTTCACAGCCGCCGTCGCGGTGCGCGACACCGCGGAGAGCCGCGCGCCATCCAGCCAGGCACGACGATGCGACGCGGCCTGGGCCAACACCGCGCCCTGGCTCTCGGCCGAGCGTGCCGCTGCCATGGCCTCGGCGCCGCCGATCGCGTTCTCACAGCGGGCGGCCAGAGCCGGCAATCCAGCCCTGTCGAGGAGCGGCGGCAGGATGCGGCGCACGCTCTCCAGCGCCAGGAACTCCGTACGCTCCGCCTCGACCGCCTCGCTGTCGGCCGATCCGGACAGGCGCAGCACGAAGGCCATCAGGCGCGGACGCTCCGCGTCGGGCATCGCGTCGTTGAGACCGAGCGCGTACGCGGCCAGCGGTCGCGAGAAGCAGGGCGGGCAGTCCTCGGTCGCCTTGATCGCCTTGTAGGGCAGCCCGGCGGCGACGACCGCCGCCTCGTTGATGCAGGTGCCGCCATCCGGACCGGGAAAGGCGTGCGACCCGGCGAGCAGCCGCCAATTCAGGATGTGGTCGAAGGGGCCTGCGGTCACGGGCGCTCCTCTCAAGGATCCGAGGGGAGACTGACAGGCAATGCGGGCTTTGGCGAGTGCGCTACGTCTCAGCCGCCGAGGCCGACCGCGAGGCCGGCGAGCATCGTGACCCCGAGCACCAGCACGAAGGCCGCCGCCGCGAGTTCGAGCGCCCCCACCGCCAGCACCCCGGCCATGCCGCGCCCGCCGGCGAGACGGAGGGCGAGCGACTTGGCGAAGACCGCGATGCTGGCGAGCGCGCCGGTGGTCAGCGCTGTGCCGAGCGCCATGGCGAAGGTCGCGGCGATGCCGGCCGCGAGCATGCCTTGAGAGGCGGAAAAGACCAGGATCAGGATCGCGCCCGAGCAGGGCCGCGTGCCGGCCGCGAACACCACGGCCGCCCGCTCGCGCCACGTATCGAGCCGCGCGACGGTCTCGGCATCCGAGAGATGGACGTGTCCGCAGCCTGGCTCGCAGCCGACCGCGGGCTCGGCGGAAGCGACGGCAGCGAGCTGCCCGGCCTTGCGCCAGGTCACCGCCGCGCCGAGCAGCGCGACGAGGGCGAAGCTCACGGTCTCGATCAGCGTGCCCGCCTGGTTCATGCCGGCGGAGGTGGCGTTCAGCACGAGCACGCCGAACCCGACGATGCCGATGGCGACGAGCGCCTGCATCATCGCCGCCGCGAAGCTCAGGCCGAAACCGCGGCGCAGGGTGCGCTCACCGGCAACGATATAGCCGGCGATCACCGCCTTGCCGTGGCCAGGCCCAGCGGCATGAAAGACCCCGTAGGCGAAGCCGAGCAGCGCCAGCGGACCCCACTCGCCGCCCTGCTTGAGCGCCGAGACGGCCCCCTGCAGGCTGCGCGAAAAGCTCGATTGCACCGAGAGCAGCCAGCCGCCGATGCCCGTCGCGGATGGCGCGGCCTCGCGAAATCCCATGCCGAAGGGCGAGCGCGGCGGCGGTGCGGCGACGCCCGGCATGACGAGCCAAGCCAGCAACGTGAGCACGGCTGCGGCCAGGGCGACGGCACACGCAGCGAAAGCCAGCCGCAGGGCCAGCCGGCTGCGGGGCGACCGGCCTGTTTCCAGCGCGATTCCTACGGACATGCGACGATCGCCCGGTTGGCGTATTGCACGCCGTAATCGGAGGCAGCGGTGAGCGCCTCGAAGAAGGCTTCGGACATCGGCTTCCCGGCATCCGCCGTCTGCGGTTCGGTGGCCTTGGGCCGGCTGATGGTGACGGCGCAGCCGGAGGGCGCGCCCTTCAGGCTGACGGCGTCGGCGCCATCGGCGAGCCCGAAGGAGACGAAATAGGTCGGATCGTAGATCTCGATCGCCGCGACGCCGCGCCCCTGTGCGGCCGGGGTCTTCAGCGGCAGGAGGAAGCTGAGCGTCACCTTGTCGCCGTCCATCGACATGTGCGGTTCGCGCGGCTCGGCGAACGGCTGCTCCTTGCCGGCGACCTTGAGCTTGGTGAAGTAGCCGAATTCCGCGAGGTTCGAGGTGTTCTCGGTGGCGAGGCCCTGGAGCTCCTCGGAGGAGAGCTTTCCATCCTTGTTGGTGTCGAGGCCCTGAGTCACGTAGGCGGAATAGGCCGCATCGAAGGTCCAGCTGTGCCGCACGCCGGCGACCTTGCCGCTCTCATAGGCGATCTCGGCCTTCGCCGCGACCCAGACATGGGGATGCGCCAGCGCCGGGCCGGCCAGGGCGATGCCGAGGGCGGCGAGCGCGCAGCGAAAGGACGAGGCAGTCGGGATGCGGGTCACGGGTGCTCGCGGCTCGTGGTGCGACGGCGAAGCAGAGTGACCCCGTGATGCCGCCCCGGTTGGGCGAAAGCGAGGCGCATCGAAGGTGCGCGATCCTCGACAGCCCACGGCTGGCTCACTACACGGGCGCTGCGCCCGGCCATGCCGGGCGGCCCGCCGGCCTCCGGATCGTCCATGCCTGACCTGCTCCTCGAACTCCTCTCGGAAGAAATCCCGGCCCGCATGCAGCGGCGTGCGGCCGAGGATCTGAAGAAGCTCGTCACCGACGCGCTGGTGGAGCGAGGTTTCCTCTACGAAGGCGCCAAGGCCTTCGCGACGCCGCGCCGGCTGGCGCTGCACGTCGCCGGGCTGCCCGCACGGGGCGACGCTGTACGCGAGGAGCGGCGCGGGCCGAAGGTCGGCGCGCCAGATGCCGCCGTTCAGGGCTTTTTGCGCGGCGCAGGGCTCACCAGCCTCGACCAGGCGACGACGATCACCGACCCGAAGAAGGGCGAGTTCTACCTTGCCGTGATCGAACGCCCCGGCCGCGAGACGCTCGACGTGCTCGCCGAGATCCTGCCGGCAATCATCAAGAGCTTCCCCTGGCCGAAATCCATGCGCTGGGGGGCGGCCTCGGCACAGCCCGGCGCCCTGCGCTGGGTGCGGCCTCTGCAATCCATCGTCGCAACCTTCGGCCCCGAGACCGAGACGCCGGAAGTCGTTCCCTTCGAGGTCGACGGCATCAAGGCCGGCACGCTGACCCGCGGCCACCGCTTCCTGGCGCCCGAGGCCTTCGAGGTGCGCCGCTTCGACGATTACGTGCAGGCGCTGGAGCGGGCCAAGGTCGTGCTCGATGCCGACCGGCGCAAGGACATCATCCTGCACGATGCCAAGGACCTTGCCTTCGCCCGCGGGCTCGACCTTGTCGAGGACGAGGGGCTGCTGGAAGAGGTCGCCGGACTGGTCGAATGGCCAGTGGTGCTGATGGGCTCGTTCGACGAGGCGTTCCTGGACATCCCGGCCGAGGCGATCCGCGCCACCATCCGCGCCAACCAGAAATGCTTCGTGCTGCGCAAGTCCGGCTCGGACGCGCTGGCCCCGGCCTTCCTGCTGGTCTCGAACCTCGTCGCCACGGATGGCGGCCTCGCCATCACCGCCGGCAACGAGCGCGTGGTGCGCGCGCGGCTCTCGGACGCAAAGTTCTTCTGGGAGACCGACAAGGCCATCAGGCTGGAGAGCCGGCTCTCGAAACTCGACACGATCGTCTTCCACGAGAAGCTCGGCACCCAGGGCGAGCGCGTGAAACGCATCGCAGCACTCGCCAAGGAACTCGCGCCGCTGGTCGAGGCCGATCCGACCCTTGCCGAGCGCGCCGCAAACCTCGCCAAGGCCGATCTCGTCACCGAGATGGTCGGCGAGTTTCCGGAGCTGCAGGGCCTGATGGGGCGCAAATACGCCGCGCTCCAGGGCGAGCCGGAAAGCGTCGCAGCGGCCATCGAGGAGCACTACAAGCCTGTCGGCCCCTCCGACCGCGTACCGACCGACCCGGTCTCCATTGCGGTGGCGCTGGCCGACAAGCTCGACACATTGGTGGGCTTCTGGGCCATAAACGAGAAGCCGACGGGGAGCAAAGACCCATATGCGCTGCGGCGTGCGGCGCTGGGTGTGATCCGCTCGCTGATCGAGCGGTCGCTGCGCCTGTCGCTCGGCGGCATCGTCGCGCGCCAGTTCGCCATCGCCGAGCGGCGCGGTTCTCCGGAATCTTCGTCAGCCGGCGATGAGGAGCTCGGCGCCTCCGGCTTTCACTTCTCGGGCGTCGTCGAGACGGAGGGACAGGCCGCGAACAGCCCCCTGGCACAGCGGGTCTCGGACCTGCTCGCCTTCTTCGCCGACCGTCTCAAAGTCTATCTCCGCGACCAGGGCGCCCGTCACGACCTGATCGACGCCGTCTTCGCCCTGCCCGGCCAGGACGACCTGCTGATGGTGGTCCGCCGGGTCGAGGCGCTGGGCCAGTTCCTCGGCACCGATGACGGAAAGAACCTGCTCGCGGGGGTCAAGCGCGCCTCGAACATCCTGCGCATCGAGGAGAAGAAGGACGGCCGCGCCTACGAGGCCGAGCCGGATGCCGCGCTCATCGCCTCCTCCGGTCAACCGGAGGAGCAG
Source organism: Methylobacterium sp. C25 (assembly GCF_021352225.1). Taxonomy (GTDB): domain Bacteria; phylum Pseudomonadota; class Alphaproteobacteria; order Rhizobiales; family Beijerinckiaceae; genus Methylobacterium. The sequence goes on from NZ_JAAUVI010000003.1 coordinate 450,412, forward strand.
GCCCTCGCGCAGGCCTTGACGGTGGCGCGGGCCGACGCCTCGGCCGCCGTCGCATCGGAGGATTTTGCGGGCGCGATGCGGGTGTTGTCGCGTCTGCGGGCGCCCGTGGACGCCTTCTTCGACAAGGTCACGGTCAACGCCGACGATCCGGCCGTGCGGGCAAACCGCTTGGCGCTGCTCAACGCGCTGCGCGCCGCCACGCGCGAAGTCGCGGACTTTTCGCGCATCGAGGGCTGAACTCACCGGCCCTCCACAGCCGATTCCGACCCCTCAAATCCGCCTCAAAGCGCGGCCATTCATAGGAAGCTCCGCCCTCACCTCGCGAAGCCCGCGTGATTCGCGTCTGTCCCATGGCGGTGCATGCGACCTTTGAGCCGGATCTCCCTCAGCCTTCGACCACTTCTCCGCCTCCTCGCCGTCACGCTCTGCCTCGGCGGCGCGGCGCGAGCGCAGGCAGACAAGGCGTCGGCTCCGATTCCGGCGCCGACCCTCGCGCTCATCAAGGCGAAGGGCAGCAGCGCCGAGGCACCGATCCTGATCCGGGCCTACAAGAAGGAATCCGAGATCGAGCTCTGGAAGCGGGCAGGCAACGGTCGCTTCGTCTTCGTGAAGACCTACCCGATCTGCCGCTGGTCCGGTCAGCTCGGACCGAAGACCAAGAACGGCGACCGGCAGACGCCGGAAGGGTTCTACACCGTGGCCAAGAGCCAGATGAACCCGAACTCGCACTACTACCTGTCCTTCGACGTCGGCTATCCCAACGCCTTCGACAAGGCGCACGGCTATACCGGCTCGGCAGTGATGGTTCACGGCATCTGCTCGTCGATGGGCTGCTTCGCCATGACCGACGCCGTGGCGGGCGAACTGTTCGCGGTGGCACGCGAGGCCTTCGCCGGCGGCCAGACGGCGTTCCAATTCCAGTCCTTCCCGTTCCGGATGACCGCCGCCAACATGGCGCGCTACCGGAGCGACACGAACATCGCCTTCTGGCGCCAGCTCAAGGAAGGATCGGACCGCTTCGAGGCCACCGGTCAGGAGCCGGTCGTGGCGGTGGCCGCCGGCCGTTACGCCTTCGCGCCGCTGAAGGACAAGGACCAGGAGGCGCTGGCCAGCGCGCGGGTGAAGGAGGAGGCTGCGCATGTCGCGCATCTCGTCGAGGACGGCGCAGCCGCCATCCGCACCACCTATTCCGATGGAGGCCAGCACCCGTTCTGGGCGGCTCTGATCAACCGGGGCGTGCCCGTGGGTGAAGTCAGCCGGCCCGAGGCCCTGGCCTATGCGGGGCAGGAGGTCGTCCTGATCCCGGCGCGCCGCAAGCCGCCGCCGATTCTGCCTCTGCCGGAGGCGGTCTGGAGCGTCGCCATCGGCCCGGGCGCCCCGCTATCGAGCATCCGCACCCTCGGCTTCGTTCCGCCTCAGGACCGGCCGCCGGCCCGCATAAGCTTCGATCTGGTCACCGGTTTCAGCGCCGGCCTGCCGCAGCTCGCCTTGGATGACGGGCTCTCGGCACCCACATTCCGTCGAGTCACCGCTGATGCCGTTGCCCAATGGTGACACGACACAGGAATCGAGGTGATGAATCCTGGTGCAGTGTGCGGGCACGCACACGGACCGGAATGGCCGCCGACTATCTCTTCTCTATAGATACTCCACAAAGGCACCGGCTCTCGTGGCCGCAGTTGAACCCATGTCGACGCGTCGGAAAGCGCTCGCCGCAAACGGTCGGAGCGACTGGTACACACGCATGAAAGAGACGAGCTCCGTATCGGACGGCGCGCTCACCCTGCGTTTCTGGGGTGTGCGCGGCTCCACGCCGGTCAGCGGATCGGAATTCGTCGAGTTCGGCGGCAATACGCCATGCCTGGAGATTCGCTGCGGCGATCGCCTGTTCGTGATCGACGCCGGCTCGGGCATCGGCCCCTTCGGCCGCGCCAATGCCGAGACCCTGCCACAGGAGATCGATCTCCTGTTCAGCCACCTGCATCTCGATCACACCGCCGGCCTGCCGTTCTTCAAGCCCGCCGTGTTCGATCAGAACCGCACGATCCATACCTATTGCGGCAACCTCGACGGGGCCTGCGCCGGCGAGGCGCTCGGACGCCTCTTCTCGCCGCCGCTCTTTCCGGTCGAGCTCAGCGTGCTCCCCTGCAGCATGGAGCATCACGGCTTCAAGGCCGGCGAGTCGCTGACCTTCGCCGATGGCTCGCGTGTCGACACGATCCTGCTGAACCATCCGCAGGGCTCGGTCGGCTATCGCTTCGAGCATGGCGGCAAACGGCTATGCGTGATCAGCGACATCGAGCATTCCGATCCGTGGCCGGACACGGCTCTGCTCGAATTTGTCCGGGACGCCGACCTCATCGTCTATGACGGCATGTTCACCGAGGGTGAGTATTGCCGCTGCGCCGGCTGGGGCCATTCCACCTGGCAGAAGGGCGTCGAGCTGGCACGGGCCGCCAACGCCAAGGCGCTGGCCATCATCCACCTTCACCCGGCCCACACCGATGCGCAGCTTCGGCAGGTCGAGGCGGACATGCAGGCCGTGATGCCGGCCTCCTTCATCGCCCGCGAGCGCCAGAGCATCGACGTCGGCGCGGCGATGACCTCGGCGCGGCCGCAGCTCGCCCTGGCACTGACCGCCTGAGCCGCTCCGCCTGCTCACAGGCGTTTGGCGTTGAGATCGAGGTGACGGCGGCCTCGATCGTCCCGCGGCTTGGCCCGCTATACGCCGCTACCGCTGCGCCAATCCCGGCCGCTTCCCGATCTCCGACAGCACGATCCCCTCGGTGAGGATCTGCGGCAGCACCACCGCCTCCGCCTTGCCGCGGTAGACGAGATAGAGCGGCACGCCGCTGCGGCCGTAGCGCTCGAGAAGCGCGGTGATCTCGGGGTTCTGGTTGGTCCAGTCTCCGCGCAGCAGGGCGACGTCGTTGGCGCGGAAAGCCTGCCGGACCGGGTCGCGAGACAGCGTGGTGCGCTCGTTGATCTGGCAGGTGATGCACCAGGCGGCCGTCATGTCGACGAAGACGGTGCGGCCGTCGCTGCGCAAGCCGTCGAGCCGCGCCTGCGTGAACGGCTCGAACCCGTCCGCCGTGACCGTCGCGCCGGCCCGGGCGCGATCCGCGTCGAGGGCGACGACGAGGCCCGCCGTCGCCACCAGGGCCGCGAGCGCCGCCGCGCGGGCGAGGCCGCCGCTCCAGCCCCCGGAGGAGCGGGCACGCTCCCAGGCCCAGGCCGCAAAGCCGACGAGCACGAGGCCCGAGAGGCCCGCGAGCAGGCCGTTCGGCCCGACCTGCTGGGCCAGCACCCAGACCAGCCAAGCCACGGTGGCGTAGACGGGGAAGGCGAGGACGCCCTTGAGCGTGTCCATCCAGGCGCCGGGGCGTGGCATCAGCCGCAGCGCGCCCGGCCACAGGGTCAGCATCAGGAAGGGCAGCGCGAGACCAAGACCGAGGCTCGCGAAGACGACGAGCCCCACGGCCGGCGGCTGCGTCAGCGCGAAACCGACCGCCGCGCCCATGAACGGCGCCGTGCAGGGGGTCGCCACCAGCGTCGCCAGGACACCGGTGAAGAACGAGCCCTGGTACCCGGCACGCCGGGTCAGACCGTCGCCAAGTCCGGCAATGCCGCCCCCGAGATGGACGACACCCGACAGGCTGAGCCCCATGGCCAGGAGACCGTAGGCGAGCAGGGCCACCACGATCGGCGATTGCAGCTGGAAGCCCCAGCCAAGGGTCGCGCCGCCGCCCTTCAGCGCGATCAGCAGGCCGGCGAGGGCGAGGAAGCTCGCAAGCACGCCCGCCGTGTAGGCGAGGCCGTGGATGCGCACGCGGCGCGTCGACTCGCCGGCCTGCTTCACCAGGCTCAGCACCTTGATCGAGAGCACCGGGAAGACGCACGGCATCAGGTTCAGGACCAGACCGCCGAGCAGCGCGAGCCCGGCCGCGCTCCAGAGGGTCAGCGTCTCCTCGGGTGCCGTTGCCGGCACGGGCGCTGGCTCCGGCGTGGCCGCCGCAGCGGGGGCCGCTGCCGGCGCTTCGCCGATGGCGAAGGCGCGCCGTGTGCCGTTCTCGCTGAAGGCGAGCACGCCTGGCAGCTCCGCGGGCGCAGCAGCGGGGTCTGAGGGTTTCAGCGCGAGATGCAGGCCCTTGTCGTCGACCGTCAGCGTCTGCGCGGCGGCATTGTCGAGGACCGTCTCGCCGTAAGGGAAGAAGGCGGCGTCGCTCACCGCACCCGCCGTCAGGCCGGCATGGTCGAGATGCAGCACCAGCCCGTCGCCCTCGCGAGTCAGGCGCGACGGCCAGGGCGAGGGCTGCGGCAGCGCCGCGCGGGCCTCGGCGAAGAGGCCTGCCTGGGCCGGATCCGGCGAGGGCGTCGTGCCCGGCTCGGCGACCGGCAGGTCGAGGGCGAGATCGGAGGAGCCCGGGATGCAGATCTCCTCGCAGACGAGGTAGGAGAGCTTGCCCTTGAGATGCAGCGGCTGGCCGGCGGGACTCTCCTTCGGCACGCTGAGCGGCATGAGCAGCGTGACCTCGCCCTCGTAGCCGTAGTTCATCAGGGTCTGGACCGGCAGACGCTCCGGCACCGGCCAGTCGATGGCGCCGATGGCGACGCCGGGCGGCAGCACCCAGGCCATCTCGGGCGGCAGGCCGGAATCGCCGGGATTGCGCCAGTAGACGTGCCAGCCCGGCTTCATCGCCATGTGGATGCCGACCGTCACCGTCGTGCCCGGCGCGACGGTCGCGGTCTCGGCGACGAGGCTGGCCCGCACGAGGTCTTTCGGCTGCTTCGGCACGAGCGCGCCGGCCTCGGTGAGGCCGGCCAACAGAAGGACGAGCGCCGCCAGAGTCCGCATCATCACTCTTACCTACTCGACCTTGCTCATCCGGCGCACGTCTTCCCTACGCCCCCCGGCGCCGGAGGGTTACGCGCGAAAAGGTCACGGCGCGTAGGCGCGCACCTGCGTAGGCAGGCCGGGAACCGCCGACGGAGCCGCGCGCACCAGCGCCGCGAGCGGATCGGCAGCCTCGGCCTGGGCGCCGGCATGCACCGCAATGGCGCTCCAGGGACCGGTGATCTCGAAGAAGGTGGGCACCGTCAGCGGATCCGGGTCCGCCGTGCCCTTGCGCGGCAACAGGGCGGCACGCGCCAGGATCGTCCGCTCGGGCAGCGAGACGCGGCCGATCAGGCGCGCCGCCAGCACCCGCGAGGTCAGGCCGCCCTCCTCGATCTCGCCGACGCCGTCGGTGAATGCGACCGAGGCGGTGGCGCGGTCGAAGGCTGTGCGGCCGTTGCGGCGGGCCAGCGCACCCTGCGCCAGGGCGCCCCCGCGATGAATCACGTCGGAGAGGTCGAGCCCGGCAATGGTGCCGCCATCGATCGCGGCGGCGGCGCGGCCGGTCAGCCGGCGCACAAGGCTGGCGGCGTCGCGGCCGCGCCCGTCGAAAGCGAAGCTGCCCTGCGTCGCCCCGAGCATCCAGCCAGACTCACCGAGGTCGACCAGCAAGCTGCCGAGGTCCAGCCCGTCGAACACGCCCTGCGTCTTCAGCTCGATCTCGTCGCTGGCGCCTCCCTCCGCTTTGGAGAGCGCGAGGCGGCCCTTCATCGATCCGCCGTGCAGATTCGCCCGGCCCAGCGTCACGTCGATGCCATCAGCCCGCACGATCACGCTGGAGGCGAGGTTCTCGAACACGAGCGGCCCGAGCCGGGCACTGCCGCCCGACAGCCGCAGGTCGAGGTCGCCCCCGGTCAGTGGCCCGAGCGCCAGCGGATGCCGGCTCCAGCCGTCGTCGCCGTCGAGGCCGGTGACGCGCAGCAGGCCGCCGAGGACCGGCGCGAGGTTGATCTCCGGCGCGTCGAGCGTCGCGCGGATCGAGGGACGGCGGCCGCTCATCTCAGCAGATCCCGCGCCTTCGAGTACGGTGCTGCCGGCAGCGACCCGCATCGCGGGCATCCTGACGCCGTCCTTTGACGCCTCGAAGCTGCCTTCGATCGAGAACGCCTCCAACAGGGGCGACAGGCCGACATCGCCGCCGATCCAAGCAAGCGTCTCGGGCAGCGAGCGGGTCTCCAGCCTGCCCTGACCCGAGAGGGCCATGTCCTGCAGGCGTCCGTTGCCATCCGCGCTGAGCGAGCCGGCCGGCCATGTCAGGGACACGGTGAACGGCGTCTCGCGGCCGGCGACGAGATCGACCGGGCGCAGCGAGGTGAGCTGGATGCGCGCAGAGGCGCCGTTCCAGGTCAGGCTGCCGGAGACCGAGGCCTCGGCGCTCCAGAGCGGCCAGGACAGGGCGAGGTCGACGTCGCTCGCCCGCTCTGGCCGCCCGTCGCGCGGGTCATGGCCGCTCATCGTGGAATGGCTGAGGATGATCCGGCGCGGATGCGGGACGTCGCCGCCGGACAGGTTCTCGGCGATGCGTTTCGCCGGCCCGGCCCAGCGGGCGTCAGCGTCGTTCTCCGGCAGCATCACATGCGCGCCGTCGAGGCTGAGCGAGACCACCTCGGCGCGGCCGAGGAGCAGCGCGGCGAGGCTGAGCTGCACCGTCAGGCTGCCGCCCTCGGAAAGCGCCGCGCCGTCTGGCCCGCCGGCTGTCAGCCGCACGTCCGAGAAGCCGATCCGAGGCAGCGGCAGCAGCGAGACCTCGGTCCGGCCGCGGGCAGTGAGCCCGATGCCGTAGGCCTCGCGCAGCCCCCGGTCGACGAAGGCCGCCGCGCTCGGCAGGTCGAGGAGCCACGGCACGCAGCCGCCGGCCAGCGCGCAGAGCGCGAGGCCGATCGCGGCAGCCGGGCCGAACGACTTCAGGATACGGCGCGGCGTCATGGCACTCCGTAAAGGGCGCACGATGGCGTGAACGGTCCGGTGGGACCGGCGGAATGCCATCGAGCCGGTTTCGAGACGGCGCTCGACACAGATCCCTACCGGGTTCCGAGCGACGTGTCTCTTCGCTGCTGTCCCCGAGAGCCGTGTCTTCACAGCGTCCTGAGGTTCAGGCATGCCGCGTCCTCACGCGCAAATGCGTCGCAGGTTTGACGAGACCCGTGCTGCGGTGCACATCAGGCACGCGCCCGCCTCATCGCGATGGGGCGGCCGGATCTTTCGAGGACGGTGTCGATGAAGAAGGTATATCCCGATCCGAAGGCGTCGCTCGAAGGCCTCCTGCGCGACGGGATGACGATCATGGCCGGCGGTTTCGGCCTGTGCGGCATCCCCGACGAGCTGATCGCCGCGATCCAGGCTTCAGGCGTCAAGGATCTCACCGTCGTGTCGAACAATGCCGGCATCGACGGCGTCGGCCTCGGCAAGCTGCTCGAGACCCGTCAGGTCAAGAAGATGATCTCGTCCTATGTCGGCGAGAACAAGGAGTTCGCCCGCCAATTCCTCGGCGGCGAGCTCGAGATCGAGTTCAATCCGCAGGGCACGCTGGCCGAGCGCATCCGCGCCGGCGGCGCCGGCATCCCGGCCTTCTATACAAAGACCGGCTACGGCACGCAGGTCGCCGAGGGCAAGGAGACCAAGGAGTTCGATGGGCATCACTATGTGATGGAGCGCGGGCTCTTCGCCGATCTCGCCATCGTCCACGCCTGGAAGGGCGATACCGAGGGTAACCTCGTCTATCGAAAGACCGCGCGAAACTTCAATCCGATGATGGCGACCGCCGCCACGGTGACGGTGGCACAGGTCGAGCACCTGGTTCAGCCGGGCGAACTCGACGCGGATCACATCCACACGCCGGGCATCTTCATCAAGCGCATCATCCACGTGCCGGTGCGCGAGAAGCGGATCGAGCAGCGTACCGTGCGCAAGCGCGGCGACGCTGCTGCTGCGGCTGGTGGCGGAACGCATTGAAGGATCAATCGTCATTCCGGGGCTCGCCAAAGGCGAGAACCCGGAATCCAGAACCGCTTCTCGTGCCGGATGTTACGGGACGCCGCGGCTTCTCTGGACAACATTGGCGGTTCTGGATTCCGGGTTCCGCTGCGCGGCCCCGGAATGACAGGGCCGGATCTCAACCAGCCCGGACTCGATGAAGTTTTACGGGAAGGAGCAAGACGATGGCCTGGACCCGTGAACAGATGGCGGAGCGCGCCGCCAAGGAGCTGAAAGACGGCTTCTACGTGAATCTCGGCATCGGCATTCCGACGTTGGTGTCGAACTACATCCCCGACGGCATGACCGTGCAGCTCCAGTCGGAGAACGGCATGCTCGGCATGGGTCCCTTCCCCTACGAGGGCGAAGAGGACCCGGACCTGATCAATGCCGGCAAGCAGACCATCACGGCGCTGCCGACCACGAGCTACTTCACCTCGGCCGATTCCTTCGGGATGATCCGCGGTGGGCACATCAACCTGTCGATCCTCGGCGCCATGCAGGTCGCGGAGAACGGCGACCTCGCCAACTGGATGATCCCCGGCAAGATGGTGAAGGGCATGGGCGGCGCCATGGACCTCGTGGCCGGCGTCAAGAAGGTCGTCGTGGTGATGGAGCACGTCGCCAAGAACAAGGACGGCTCCGAGTCGGCCAAGCTCCTGAAGTCCTGCGACCTGCCGCTCACCGGTACCCGCGTCGTCGACATGGTGATCACCGATCTCGGGGTCTTCACCATCGACAAAGAGGGGAATGGCGGCATGACGCTGGTCGAGCTCGCCGACGGCGTCACCGAGGACGAGATCAAGGGCAAGACCGAGGGCGCCTACGCCGTCGCCCTGCGCTGAGGCCGGCGTCCCGACCCAGGACGATCCGGGACAGCCGCGTCCCGGCATGGCTAAGCAGGCATTAAGCCGACTCGGGCCATTGTTTCGAATACCGGAAGGGCGCCGCACGAGCGCCTCCCGCCAGTGTTCGAGACGAGGGTGTTGCGTATGCGTAGTTCGGCGGCGACGGACAACGTCATTCCCTTTCGCCGGCCGGCCGGCCTGATGGCGAATGCGGCCCGCTCCGCGGAGAGCGTGGCACTCGGAGCCCGCGGCCGCGAGCGCGCCCACCAGCGCAGCCTGATGGACGCGGTCTATGCCACCGGTACCATGATGATCGCCGCCGACGAGCGCGACACCAAGCTCGTCGCCTCCCGCCTGCAGGTTTACGGCTTCCTCACCATCGAAGAGATCGCCGAGGACGGCACCGCCCGCCGCCTGCGGCCCTCCGAGGCCATCCGCGCCCGCGCCGAACGCCCCTGGCGGCTCAGCAAGGCGTCCTATGGCGCCGGCCTCTCGGTGACGATCCCCTCGGCGGACGACTTCCTGTTCGAAACGTCCGGCCTGCCGGCCTGAATTCCGGCAGCGGATACGCGCGCAGACCGACGCGACCGGGCCGTTCGATCACGAAGGTGATCCGGCCGATCAGCCCAGGAACGCGCGCAGCTCCGCCAGAACCTCGTCGGGCCGCTCCTCCTGCAGAGTGTGTCCGCAATCGAGCGCGCGACCTGAGACGTCGCGGGCCTTCTCGCGCCAGGTTTCGAGGACGTCATAGGTTTGCCCGACCGTGCCCCTGGCGCCCCAGAGGGCCAGGAGCGGCGCCTCGATCCGCTTGTCGGCGTCCTCGGCATCGTGCTCGAGGTCGATCTCGGCTGCGGCGCGGTAATCCTCGCAGATCGCGTGGATCGCACCCTCGCTGGTGTAGCAGCGCAGATATTCGGCGAAGAGCTCCGGCGGCGTCGAGCCTGGCGTCTTCGACTGCCCATCGATATGCGTGCGCAGAAAGAATTCCGGATCCGCCGCGATCAGCTTTTCCGGCAATGGCGCCGGCTGGATCAGGAAGAACCACCAGAAATAGCGTGTCGCGAACGCCTTGTCGGTGAGGGCGTACATCGTCGCCGTCGGCGCGATGTCGAACACCGCCAGCCGCTCCACCGCCCCCGCGTGATCGAGCGCCAGACGATGGGCGACCCGGCCGCCGCGATCATGCCCGACGACGGCGAAGCGCCCGTGGCCGAGGCTGCTCATCACCGCTACGGCATCCGCGGCCATGGCGCGTTTGGAATAGGCCGCGTGTCGCTCGCCACCGGGCGGTTTCTGCGAGTCGCCGTAGCCGCGCAGATCCATCGCCACCACTTTGTGCCGCTCGGCGAGGCGCGGGGCGATCCGCCCCCAGGTGGCGTGGGTCTGAGGGTGACCATGCATCAGCAGCAGCGGCGGCCCCGAGCCACCGAGCGAGACGCGGATGCGCATGCCCGCAGCATCGATGTCGTGCAGCGCGAAGCCGGGCAGGAACGGGTCGGATTCGGGCAAGCGCAGTCCCCCGTCAGCGGGTCACGCGGCTCGTGCCGGCGATCGCCGTGATCTCCTGGCGGATGGCTTTGAGCAACTCGCCCTCGAACAGCAAGGCCGAGCCATAGTGGAACTCGATGTCGAAGGGCCGGCGCGAATTCATCGAGAGAGAGGCGCTCTGCATCGCGAGCAGCCGGCCAGTCGGATCGAACAGGCCGGACCCGGAGCCTCCGAAGCCGTCGTTGCAATCGTGACGGACACGGCGGATCTCGTCCTCGCTCGGGGGATCGATCTGGCGAATGGAGCAGTTTTCGATGCTGCTCGGCCCGCGATAGTTCTCGTGGCCGCCTGGCGACACCATCACCACGGGCCGATCGCCGGCTCCGGCGGCCAGATCCGAGGCATCGGGCACCGGCTGCGGGACGGCACCCTCCGCCGGCTTGGCGAGGCGCAGCAACGCCCAGTCGTCGGTGATGTGGAGCGATCGCGCATCCGGCGGCGTGCCGAGGCGAAGGCTGCCCGATTCGAAATCGTGGTTGCGGCCGGAGATCTGGAAGAAGCAGTCGGCGACCTCGCGGGTCGTCTCCATCCGCCGGTTGCGAAAATTGTGCGCATTCAGCACCACGAGGGACGGATCACCGATCAGCCAGGCCGCTGCGGCCTTTTGCGGCACCCCGTCCGGGCGCCGGCAATACAGGACTCCGGCGCCGGGATAGCGCCCGTTATCGGCACCCGTCATGTCGCGGCGGCCGTCATGCGGATAGAGCGCCGCCAGCGCCATTCCGCAACCGAGCAGGCCTGCCGCCCCGGCCGCGCCGAGGGTTCCGACCGGACCCGCGAAATATGGTGTCCTGTCGACCATGTTGCGCAGCGGTACGGCGATCCGCAGACGAATCCAAATCCTTCGGAGTAAATCCGGCCCAGACATCGCGCCGCAACGTAAAATACTGCGCACGCGAAGATGTCGTGACGGCTCATGACTTCGCCGTCCGTCCGGCCGTTCGCCCATCGGCCCCTCTCCAAGAACGACCGGGCGACCCGGCGCCGGCTGCTGCCCTCAAGTGGTGCGACGGAGCCGGCGAACCGTCAAGCACTGCCTCTCTCGATAGGGAGGTTACGCAATGCCCATGTTTCGAATGCCAATTCTTCCTGCCTACAAATGTCGAACTTTCTAAAGACTTTTGTCGAGGGTGCTGCCTAGAAATAACAGGACGAGAGGCAGTAATAAGTATCTCATAAGACTTAGCTAGATATATCTCGATCTTATTGACCGAGGTTAATCGGCGAAGTTGCATTGAGATCTGCTTCCGGCCCTTGAGGGAAATAGCCACGCATGACCGCGAGGTCGAAAGACGCGGCGGACAGGCTAGGAGACGCAGGATGAGCAGACTCTTAAGTTCGGTTTCTCTGTTGGCGGTGATGGCGCTCGCGCCGATCGCCGTGTCGAGCATCGCGGCCGCGGCCGACGACAAGCTCGTCGAGCTCTCGAAGAGCAATGACAACTGGGTGATGCCCGGCAAGAACTACGACTCGAACAACTACAGCGAATTGAAGCAGATCAATAAGAGCAACGTGAAGAACCTCCGGGTGTCCTGGACGTTCTCGACCGGCCTGCTGAATGGTCACGAGGGTGCGCCGCTCGTCGTCGACGGCAAGATGTACATCCACACCTCGTTCCCGAACTATACCTTCGCCCTCGGCCTCGACGATCCGGGCCACATCCTGTGGCAGGATAAGCCGAAGCAGAACCCGGCCGCCCGCGCCGTGGCCTGCTGTGACCTCGTCAACCGCGGCCTCGCCTACTACCCGGGCGACGGCAAGAGCCCGGCTCTGATCCTCAAGACCCAGCTCGACGGCCACGTCGTGGCGCTCAACGCGCAGACCGGCGAGACCGTGTGGAAGGTCGAGAACTCCGACATCAAGGTCGGTTCGACCCTGACGATCGCTCCCTACGTCGTGAAGGACAAGGTGATCGTGGGTTCCTCGGGCGCCGAGCTCGGCGTGCGCGGCTACCTCACCGCCTACGACGTGAAGACCGGTGCCCAGGTCTGGCGCGCCTACGCCACGGGTCCGGACAAGGACCTGCTGCTCGCCGACGACTTCAACGTCAAGAACGCACATTACGGCCAGAAGGGCCTCGGCACCGCGACCTGGGAAGGCGACGCCTGGAAGATCGGCGGCGGCACCAACTGGGGTTGGTATGCCTACGATCCGGGCACCAACATGATCTACTTCGGCACCGGCAACCCGGCGCCGTGGAACGAGACCATGCGTCCGGGTGACAACAAGTGGACCATGACCATCTTCGGTCGTGACGCCGACACGGGCGAGGCCCATTTCGGCTACCAGAAGACCCCGCACGACGAGTGGGACTATGCCGGCGTCAACGTGATGATGCTGTCCGAGCAGAAGGACAAGGACGGGAAGATGAGGAAGCTCCTCACCCACCCGGACCGCAACGGCATCGTCTACACCCTCGACCGGACCGACGGCTCGCTGGTCTCGGCCAACAAGATCGACGACACCGTCAACGTGTTCAAGTCGGTCGATCTGAAGACGGGCACCCCGGTGCGCGATCCGGAATACGGCACCCGGATGGACCACCTCGCCAAGGACATCTGTCCGTCGGCGATGGGCTATCACAACCAGGGTCACGACTCCTACGACCCGAAGCGTGAAGCCTTCTTCATGGGCATCAACCACATCTGCATGGACTGGGAGCCCTTCATGCTTCCGTACCGCGCAGGTCAGTTCTTCGTCGGTGCGACGCTGAACATGTATCCGGGCCCGAAGGGTGACCGCCAGAACTACGAAGGACTTGGCCAGATCAAGAGCTACAACGCGATCACGGGCAAGTTCAACTGGGAGAAGATGGAGCGGTTCGCCGTGTGGGGCGGTACGACGGCAACCGCCGGCGACCTCGTCCTCTACGGAACGCTGGACGGCTACATCAAGGCGCGTGACTCCGACAACGGCGACCTTCTCTGGAAGTTCAAGCTGCCGTCGGGCGCGATCGGCTACCCGATCACCTACACCCACAAGGGTGATCAGTACGTCGCCATCAACTACGGCGTCGGTGGCTGGCCGGGCGTCGGCCTGGTGTTCGATCTGCAGGATCCGACCGCCGGTCTCGGCGCGGTCGGCGCCTTCAAGAAGCTCGCCAACTACACCCAGATGGGTGGCGGCGTGGTGGTGTTCTCGCTCAACGGCAAGGGTCCCTACGACGACCCGAACGTCGGCGAGTTCGTCTCCAAGTAAGTCGACCTGACGATGAGGCTCCGCCGGTCATCCGACCGGCGGAGCCTCCCACGCGGAACGGCATGAACGACGGCTCAGGGAGCGCCATCCCGGCCCGCGCGCCGAACCTCACAACACGATCTTTCGAGGAAACGGGTTTCACAGCCATGCGGCTCGTCACCGGACGACATCTCGCGGCGGTTTCCGCTGCGGCCCTTCTCGCCCTCGCCTCGGGCGCCGCCTTCGCGGCCGGCGAGTCCGAGTCCCAGGTTCCTCCATCGGAGAGCGCGGCGCCCGCCAAGACCGCGGATGCGGTGCCGGCCGATCCGTCGATCCTGCGCATCTGCGCATCCGAGAAGCAGGCTCCGCTCTCGATGAAGGACGGCTCCGGCCTCGAGAACAAGATCGCCGCCGCGGTGGCCGAGGGCATGGGCCGCAAGCCGGTCTTCGTCTGGAACGCCAAGCCGGCGATCTATCTGGTCCGCGACGGGCTCGAGAAGAAGCTCTGCGACGTCGTCGTCGGCCTCGACAGCGACGATCCGCGGGTCCTCACCACCAAGCCCTATTACCGCAGCGGCTACGTCTTCATCACCCGCGCCGACAAGGACCTCGACATCAAGTCCTGGACCGATCCGCGCCTGAAGACGGTGGACCACATGGTGGTCGGCTTCGGCACGCCCGGCGAGGCGATGCTCAAGGACATCGGCCGCTACGAAGAGGACATGGCCTATCTCTACTCGCTGGTGAACTTCCGCGCGGCGCGGAACCAGTACACGCAGATCGATTCCGGCCGCATGGTCAGCGAAGTCGCCAACAACAAGGCCGACGTCGCCGTGGCCTTCGCCCCCGATGTCGGCCGCTACGTCAAGGATTCCACGACGAAGCTGCGCATGACGCTGGTGCCCGACGATACCGTGCGCAGCGACGGCCAGAAGATGCCCCAGAGCTTCGATCAGTCGATGGGCGTGCGGAAGGGCGACGAGGCCCTGCGCGACGCACTCGATGCCGGCATCGCGAAGGCGAAGCCCAAGATCGAGGCGATCCTGAAGGACGAGGGCGTGCCGACCGCGCCGGTCTCGAACTGACGGCTCCCAGGCCCACCAAAACCCGTTTCCGCGGCACCCGCTCGAGGCGCGCGATCGCCCCGGCCCGCCAAAACCGCACCATGGATGGACGATGATCAGGTCAGTGAAAGTTACTGCGTACGCGCTTCTCAGTTCGGTTCTGCTGTCTTCTCTTGCAACCTCCGCCCTGGCTCAGCCGCAGGCAGGCCCGTCGACGACCGGTGTCGAGTTTCGGAACACCATCACCGGCGAGATCATGAAGACCGACGAAGGCAAGCCGGGCGGGCGCGACTCGGAAGGCATCAAGACCTTCCTGCAGACCGGCGTGAACAAGTACATCGACGACAAGTCCTGCCTGAGGAACGGCGAGAGCCTGTATCTCACCTCTTGTTCGGGCTGCCACGGCCACCTGGCCGAAGGAAAAGTCGGGCCGGGCCTCAACGATAATTACTGGACCTATCCGTCCAACACGACCGATGTCGGCCTGTTCTCGACGATCTGGGGCGGCGCCAACGGGATGATGGGTCCGCATAACGAGGACCTTAACCCCGAAGAGGCGCTGCAGGTCATCACCTGGATCCGGCACCTCTATACTGGTCCGGCTCAAGATGCCGTCTGGCTCACTGCCGACCAGAAGAAGAATTACAAGCCCTACAAGGAGGGCCAACACTTCTCGAAGGACGAGAAAGGCCAGTGCAAACCGCTGGAAGAGTAATCGTTCTCGACAAGCATGCCGTCAACAGGAGCGGCGAATAAGCGGCTGCAGAGCCGCGATGTGGGAAGAGACGGAGGAGTGATCATGCGGACATTCGTTTACGCTGCGGCCCTCGTGGTCGGCTCGACGCTGGCTCTGCCGGCGGTCGCCTATGACGGCCAGAAGTGCAAGGCGCCGGGCAATTGCTGGGAGCCGAAGCCCGGCTTCCCGGACAAGGTCGCGGGTTCGAAATACGACCCCAAGCACGACCCGAAGGAGATCGCCAAGCAGGCCGAGTCCATCAAGCAGATGGAAGAGCGCAACAAGGCGCGCGTCGAGCACGCCAAGAAGACCGGCAAGTTCGAGTACGACGTCAGCAAGCTCTCAGCGAACTGATCGGACTTCAATCGGCGTCGCGCGGTCCCGGCTTCGCGACGCCAATTCGGCACTGGACGGCCATCGGCACGAACGCGTCGCGACGGCTCCGACGCACGACGCGCGTGGTCCGAAGGAGCATGTGGCGCAAGGCGCCCAAGGTTCAGAACAAATGAACACCATTCGCCACGGCGACGCGATGCTCACCGATTGGCGCGAGGCCGCCTCCCGCTTCCAGAGCGAGGTCGGCAAGGCGGTCGTCGGTCAGGAACGGGCCGTGCGGCTCGTCACCATCGCGATCTTCGCGCGCGGCCACGTGCTCCTTGAAGGCGATGTCGGCGTTGGCAAGACCACCTTGCTGCGGGCCGTGGCCCGAGTGCTCGGAGGCGCCTACGAGCGCGTCGAGGGCACGGTCGACATGATGCCCTCCGACCTGATCTACCACACCTATCTCGCCGATGACGGGCGCCCACGTGTCGAGCCCGGCCCGGTGCTGCGCAAGGCCGAGGACCTGTCGGTCTTCTTCTTCAACGAGATCAACCGCGCCCGGCCCCAGGTGCACTCGCTGCTGCTGCGCCTCATGGCCGAGCGCAGCCTCACCGCGTTCAATCGCGAGTACCACTTCCCCGATCTTCAGGTCTTCGCCGACCGCAACCGGGTCGAGCGCGAGGAGACCTTCGAGCTGCCCGCCGCCGCCCGCGACCGCTTCCTCATGGAAATCGGCATGGAAGCGCCGCGCGATTCCAAGGCGCGGCGCGATCTGGTCTTCGATCCGCGCTTCCACGACACCGACACACTGATCGAGGGTCTTCAGCAGGGCGTGATCGATCACGCGGCCGTCGGCGGCATCGCGAAGGCCATCCAGCACACGATCCAGGCCAGCCCCGAGATCGAGGCCTACGTCGTCTCGCTCTGGGAGGCGCTGGTGCGGCCTGCCGAAGCCGGTATCCGCCTGCCAGGCGTCGACATGGCCGCGCTCATAAAGGGCGGCGCCTCTCCGCGCGGCCTCGCCTTCCTGGTGCGTGCCGCCCGCGTACGCGCTTGGCTGGAGGGTCGCGACTTCCTGGTGCCAGAAGACATTCGCGACATCTTCCCCGAGGTAATGGCCCATCGCGTCTTCCTCGAGCCGGTCTACGAGATGCGCCGCGAGACCATCGTGCCCGGGCTCATCCGCGCCGTGTTCGAGACGGTACCGGCACCGTGAAAACCGGCGAGATCGTCTATCTCCCGCGCTGGCGGCCGGGCGGCAGCAGGGTCGGCGCCCATCGCAGCCGCGATGCCGGCGGCCTCGGCACCTTTCGGGACCAGGTGTCGTTTCTGCGCCTGCCCGATGCGCGCCGCATCGACATCCGCGCAACCCTGCGCGACCCGTTCGAGGGCACCTACGTCCGCCGTTTCGAGACGCGCACCGCCATCGAGGTCTGGGCGCTCGTCGACCTCTCGGCCTCCATGCGCTTCGAGGGCGAAGCCAGCCGCGCCGAGCTCGTCGCCGACCTCTGCATGGGCCTCGCCGATTCCGCGACACGCATCGGCGACGCCTTCGGGCTGATCGGCTGCGACGACCGCATCCGCGAGGACGTCGTCCTGCCGGCGACCCGGCAGAGGGGGCTCGCCACCGAGCGCGCCGCAGGGCTCACGGAGGTCGACTTTCGCGGCGGCAGCGCCCGCGGCCTCGTCGACGCCGCCACCCGCCTCGCCGGCCGGCCGAAACTGATCTTCGTGATCTCGGATTTCCGCTGGCCCGAGCCACTGATCGAGGAGGTGTTTTCGGGTCTCGCCCTGCACGACGTCGTACCGGTGCTGCTCGCCGACCGGGCCGAGGACGAAAACCTGCCCAGCTTCGGCCTGATGGAATTCGACGACCTCGAAGGCGGCGGCCGGCGCATGGTGTTCATGCGCCCGAGCCTGCGCCGGCGCTGGCACGCGCGCGAACGCGCCCGGCTCGACACCCTGCGCCGCATCGCCTCGGCCTATGGCAGGCCGCCGTTCCGGCTCGAAGGGCGGTTCGATGCCGAGGCGCTGAGCCGCCATCTGATGGCGACGTGATGCGGCGCCTCGCTCACTTCGCCATCCTCGCGGCCCTCCTCCTGGTCGCGCTGCCCGGTGCTGCCCTGGCCCAGGTCCGCTCGGTCGAGATCCGCGCGCCGCGCGCCTTCGGCTATTTCGTCGGCGACCTCCTGCGCGTCCAGGTCGACGTGCTGGTGGACGAAGGCTTCGCCGTGCAGGCCGCCTCGCTGCCGCAACCCGGGCCCGTGACCTATTGGCTCGACCTGCGCAGTATCACCACGGAGAGCACGGCGCAGGGCGACGCGCGGCGCATCCGCCTGAACCTCGTCTATCAATCCTTCTATGCGGCGCTCGACGCGCGCGCGCTCGAGATCCCGGCTTTCACCCTCACCGTGGCCAATGAGCGCCCGGAGGGCGCCACCACCGCGAAGGCGCAGGTGCCGGCCTGGTCGATCAACGTCTCGCCCCTGCGCGAGGTGCAGCCGCCCTCCCGCGAGGACCCGCTCGACTACATGCGACCGGATGGCCGGGCATCAGCACTCGACATCGAGCCGCCCCTGCGCTGGGCCGGGACCTTCGCCGTCTTGGCGCTGCTGGCACTCGTCCTACTCGCCCGCGACAGGGCCTGGGCGCCGTTCGGCCGGCGACGGGGCCGGTCTTTCGCCGGGGTCCGGCGGACCCTGCGACGTCTCGCGGCCCGCCCCGACCATGATGCCGCCTACCGCGAAGCCTTGATCGCGCTCCATCGCGGTCTCGACGAGACCGACGGGCGGCGCGTGCTGGCCGACGACCTGCCCGCCTTCCTCGAGCGGCACCCCGGCTTCCGCGGGCAGGAGGGAACTCTGGCGCGCTTCTTCACCGCCTCCCGCCTCGCCTTTTTCGGCCGCGAGACCGCGGCTGCCCGCAGCCAGTGGCCTTTCGCGGAGGCGGAAGCTGCCGCGAAGAACCTCGCCGCGGCCGAGCGGACGGCGCGGGACTGACGCGATGACCTTGCTCTCCCGCCTCGGTGCGACGCTCCCGCAGATCCTCTGGCTGCTGCCGCTGGCGCTCCTGCCGCTCGTCGTCTCCAGCCAACGCAGGACCCTCGTCTCGGCCATCGCCGCCGCCCCCGCCGACGCCCTGTCGCGGACGATCGGCTGGGCGCTGAGGCTCGCCGGCATCGTCGCGATCGGCGGCCTGATCCTGGCTTTGTCCGGTCCCTACCGCTCCGGTGAAACCATCACGCGCACCGGGATCGGCGCCCAGATCTCGATGCTGATCGACCGCTCTGGCTCGATGAACGAGACCTTCGCCGGCAAACAGCCTTCGGGCGCCGAGGAATCCAAGGCGGCGGCCTCGCGCCGACTGCTCGCCGACTTCGTCGGCAGCCGGGCGCACGACCAGTTCGCGGTGACCGCCTTCTCGACCTCGCCGATGCTCGTCGTGCCGATGACCGACCGCCACGACGCCGTGCGCGCCGCCATCGCCGCCATCGACCGGCCGGGCCTCGACTACACCAATGTCGCCCGCGGGCTCGGCATGGCGCTGCCGCAATTCGGCGCCGGAGCCGCGCAGGTCTCGCGCGTGGTGCTGCTCGTCTCGGACGGCGCGGCCGTGATCGATCCCAAGATCCAGGGGCCGTTGCGGGCCGAGTTCGCCAAGATCCACCCCAATCTCTACTGGCTGTTCCTGCGGACCAAGGGCTCACCCTCGATCTACGACAAGCCCGCCGGCGAGGACACGCCGCAGGCGGCGCCCGAGCGCCATCTCGATCTGTTCTTCAAGAGCCTCGGCGTGCCCTATCGCGCCTTCGAGGCGGAGGGTCCGGAACAGGTCGCCGAAGCGATCCGCCAGATCGAGAGCCTGGAGCGCGACCCGATCCCCTATACGGAGCAGCGTCCGCGACGGGACCTGACGCCGTGGGCCTATGCTCTGGCGATGGCCGGGCTGCTCGTGCTGGTGGCGGGCAAGCTCCTGGAGGCGGATCTGCAGGGCGGCAGCCGAGCCGCGGCCGGGCGGACGGCGCCGGACGATGCCGCCGACGAGCGGAGGCTGGCCGCATGAGCTCAGGCCCCCTCGCCCTCTCCGGCTCCGCGCCGCTCGCCCGCCTGGGCGCGCTCTTCGCCAGCGGGCTGCGCCGCCTTCGGCCGTCTCTTCTCCTCGCCTTGCCGATCCTCCTCGCGCTCGCCGCCCTCGCCTGCGCCGGGCTCGCCTGGCGCACGGCGCAGGCGAACTGCGCCATCGCGGATCTCGCCGGCAACCGGGACGTCGCGGTCTCCACCGAGGCGCCCTCCCCCATCCTGGTCGCCCGCATCCTGTTCCTCGCCCGCCGCGACCGGCTGGAGGAGGCGGAGACGCTCGTCCAGACCCTCGAACGGCGCGACGAGGCGGACGGCTCGGCCCGCGCCCGCTATGCCATGGCGAATTCGCGCTTGCGCCAGGCCTTCGGCCATCTCTCGCGCAACGACATCGACCCGGCCGGCCCCCTCGTCATCCTCGCCCGCCAGGACTACCGGCGCGCGCTGCAGGCCCGGCCCGATTTCTGGGACGCCAAGTACAATCTCGACGTCGCCTCCCGGCTGATCCGCGACTTCCCGGATTTCGACCGCAAGCACGGCGACGACCTCAAGGCCGAACCGAAGAAGATCTGGACGGACATCCCCGGCCAGCCGCGGGGGGCGCCGTGAACCGGTTCCTCACCCGCAATTTTCGCGACCGGCGCCTGCAGGCGCTCGCCGCGGCGCTGCTGCTGCTCGCGATGACCTTCGTGGTGAGCACGGTGACGCTCACCCGGAACATGGTCGACGTGCTCGCGGTGGTCGACATCACCGGCAGCATGAACGTGCGGGACTACAAGCGCCCGGACGGCACTCCCACGAGCCGTCTCGAGACCGCCAAGGCGGCCCTGCGCGATCTGGTGACCCGCCTGCCATGCGGCTCGCGGCTGGCGCTGGGCATCTTCACCGAGCGCCGGCCCTTCCTGCTCTTCACCCCGATCGAGGTCTGCCGCGACTTCTCGCCCCTCGACGGCGCCCTCGACGCGCTCGACTGGCGCATGGCCTGGGAGGGCGACAGCAGGATCTCGGCCGGCTTCTACCGCGCCATCGAGATGGCGGCCGGCCTCGGCACCGACCTGATCTTCATCTCGGACGGCCACGAGGCCCCGCCGCCGCCGAGCACCGGCGGCGCGGGCTTCGAAGGCAAGCCCGGCGCCGTTCG
The DNA here is from genome assembly GCF_021352225.1 of Methylobacterium sp. C25. GTDB lineage: Bacteria > Pseudomonadota > Alphaproteobacteria > Rhizobiales > Beijerinckiaceae > Methylobacterium. Next base: position 471,190 of record NZ_JAAUVI010000003.1, read on the forward strand.
CGGCCTGATCGTCGGAGCCGGAGGCTACGGCCTGTCGCAGATCCCGAAATTCGACGATCGCGGCCGCGAGACGGGTTTTTACGGCGAGACCGATGTCCAGCAGGAGAACCGGTTCGGCCCGCCGCCGGCCGACGCCGAGAGCCGTCCGGGCTACGAACCGCGAAACGCCCCTTTCGGCGCAACGGCTGCACACGGCACCGAGCACCTCTCCTCCGTGCGCGAGCCGTATCTGAGAAAGCTCGCCGGCGAGACCGGCCTCGCCTACGCGCATCTCGAAGGCCCCGGTGGCCTGTTCGCGCCAGTGATGCAGGCGGCCACGCCCAGGCCGATGCCCGGAAGCTTCGACCTGCGCCCCCTGCTCGGCAGCGCCGCCCTGGCGCTGCTTCTCGCCGTCTACGCCGTGCCGCCGCTCCGTGCGCGGCTTAGGCGTCGCGGCACCCCTGCCCAGAGATGGAAGAAGGCCTGATACATGTTTCGTGCGACCCTGCGTTTCGCGTGTCCCGCCCTGTTCGCCCTCACGGCGACGGCTGCCCTCGCTCACGGACCGACGCCGCAGAAGATCGACCAGTCGGTCTCTATCAAGGCCAAGCCGGACGCGGTCTGGAAGGTCGTTGGCGATTTCGGAGGCATCAAGAATTGGCATCCCGACCTTGAGAAGAGCGTCGGTGAGGGCGGAAACAAGGAAGGCGGCAGCCGCACGCTGACCTTCAAGAGCGGCGGCGTGCTCAAGGAAGGCCTCGACGAGTGGAAAGCCGACGGCTTCACCTATTCCTACCGCTCGGGCGATCCGGACTTGAAGGCGCTGCCGGTCTCCTCGTACTCGGCGACGATCACCGTGACCCCCGAGGGCGATGGCTCGAAGGTCGAGTGGATGGGACGCTTCTACCGCGGCGACACCGGCAACGAGCCGCCGGACAACCTCTCCGACGCCGCCGGCAGGGAGGCGATGAACAAGTTCTTCGCCGACGGCCTCAAGGGCCTGAAGGCCAAGATCGAGGGCGCGGCGACGCAATGAGACCTGCCCGGATGGAGGGCGATGGACAAGGCGCCAGTCTCTTCCCCCTCTCCACGTGCGCGGGGAGAGGGCTGGATGCATCGCGTCGTAAGTCCGGCACACCGAGACGAAACCGGAGCGGCGATAAGGGGGGTCGTGGATCCGTGCGCTCCGTGTGGTTGGGCTTGATCCTGACCGGCCTACTCCACGCTTCGAGCGCCCCCGCCTTCGCAGCATCGGTCTTCGTCGCGAGCCAGGAGGCCGGCCAACTCGCCCGCATCGAGACCGACGCAAACGCCGTCACCGCGACGATCGACGTCCAGGCGGGACCGGCGGCAGCCGCGACGGACGCGCAAGGCCGGATCTACCTCTCTCACCCGGACCACCACGCGATCACGATTGTCGATGGCGGTACGAACCGAGTGCTGAAGCGCCTGCCCTATGCGGGCCAGCCCTTCGGCATCGCTGCCGATCCAGACGGCCGCGTCGTCTATGTCGGCGATTGGAAGGCCGGTCACGTGGCACGGCTCTCCACCGAGACCGGTGCCATCGAGGCCACCGTTGCAGTCGGCAAGGACCCGGCGAATCTGGTCATCGATCGGGGCGGCCGGCTCTGGGTCGCCGACCGTGAGAGCCACCAGATCAGCGTGGTCGACGGGGCGCGAATGGAGCGGATCGCCACGATCCCCGTCGGCGAAGCCCCATTCGCCCTCGGCCTCAGCCCGTCGCAGGACCGGCTCTACGTGGCCAATGTGCGCAGCAACGATCTCAGCGTGATCGACACGGCCAAGCTGAAGCTTCTCTCCACCGTGCCCGTCGGCGCGATGCCCTACGGCGTGGCGACGAGCGCCGACGGCAGCCGCATCCTCGTCACGAACCAGCATGCGAGCACGGTCTCGGTGATTGACGCCGCGAGCCTGACGCTCGCCGGCACCGTGAAGGTGGGGCGCTATCCGGAGGGCGTCGTCGTCAGCGGGGGAAACGCCTACGTCGCCAACTGGTTCTCCGAGGACGTTTCGGTCATCGATCTGGCCAGCCTCACAGAGCGCGCCCGGATCCATGTCGGAGAGGGCCCGCGCTATCTCGCCGTAGCCACCGGCAACCGGTCCCGGCACAGCGAGGCCGTGCCATGAACCGCCCCGCGGTTCTTCCACTCGCCGTCCTGTTCGCCCTCGGCGGCTGCGGTGGCAAGGACGAGGATCAGGCGAAGACCGAGGAGCAGTCGGTCGTCGCCACGCAGTCTGACGCAGATATCCCTGCTTGGCTTTCACCGACCGATGCGATGGATACGGGCCGTTGGCTCGCGAGCCGTGAAGCCGGCCGCGCTCTGCCGAACGATGACGCCGCGAGCGCGCAGATGCGGCGCAGCCTCGGCCGGGCGCAGTCCTTCTTCATCGAGGATCCGAGAATGATCGCCAACCGGACGGTTCAGCTCGGCCAAATGCTCGGCGAGGCAGGCAAGACCGAGCGCTACGAGGATCTGCTCGAGGGCCTCACCCGCGTCGCGCAGGGCGCCAAAGGCCGCCAACTCTATGGCGAGATGTGCCAGCACTACTTCAACACCCGCAAGCAGGGCGACGAACCCGCGGCCGCCTTCGCCAAGCTCTCGGAGCGCTACGGCGCGCAGCGCGATGGGGAGACCAAACCGTGAGGGCCGTCGAGCGTAGCACGCGACCTCGGCGCGAGGCTGCCGGCGACGTGAAATCGCCTGGCAACGTCCTGCTCATCGACGATCATCCCGTCGTGCTGGGCGGCTTCCGCCGTGTTGTCGAGGACCTCGCCGACGATCTCGGCATTGGCCAGATCCACGAGGCGACGGACATCGTCTCCGGCTATCGCAGCTTCCACAAGCTGCGTCCCGACCTCGTGGTGTCGGATCTCAGCTTCCAGGACCGGGATCTGTCAGGGCTGTCGCTGGTCCGGCGGATGCGCGCCTTGGAGCCGGACGTACGCATCCTCGCCTTCAGCATGCACGACGATCCTGTCGTGGTTTCGCGGGCGCTCGAATGCGGCGCGCTCGGCTACGTCCTCAAGGATGCGCCGACCGCGACCGTGATCGAGGCCTTCGAGACGGTGCGGGCCGGCCGCGGCTATCTCGAACATCGCCTGGCGACCAGCGTAGCCATGCTCAACATGCGCGGCCATGGCCCGACACTCGGCACGCTCAATGCCCGCGAGTTGCAGATCCTATCGCTGCTGAGCAAGGGGAAGTCCTACCGCGTCATCGCCGACAACCTGTCGGTGAGTTATCGGACCGTGATCAGTGCCTGCTCGAGCATGCGACAGAAGCTCGGCGTACGCACGCTCGCGGAGCTGATCCACGTTGCCGTTTCGCGCAACAAGCTCGATGTAGGGACCTGACGGCTGCCGCTTCACCACGCTCTCGAGCATGGCTGGCAACTCGTCAGGGGTTCAGCATCGCCAGCGCCTGCTCGTGCAGCCTGCGGTCACCAGCGGCGACGATACGGCCGCCGCCCGTCGCGGGACCGCCGTCCCAGGCAGTGACAACGCCGCCGGCACCCTCGACAATCGGGATCAAGGCGACGATGTCGTAGGGCTGCAGGCCGGCCTCGACCACGAGGTCGATTTGGCCGGCGGCGAGCATGCAATAGGCGTAGCAATCGGCGCCGTAGCGCGACATCTTCACCGCTGCCTCGACCTGAAGGAAACGCTCGCGCTCCTCGCCTTCCGCGAAGAGGCGCGGATCCGTCGTCGCCAGGATCGCGTCGGCGAGCTTTTCCGTGCGCCGGGTGCGTAGCTTGCGCTCGCCCTTCGCCGTCCTGATCGTGGCGCTGCCGCCATCCCCCAGAAAGCGTTCGCCGAGATAGGGCTGGTGCATGAGGCCACGCACCGCCGCGCCGTTGCGGGTCAGGCCGATCAACGTGCCCCAGGTCGGCAGGCCCGAGATGAAGGCCCGGGTTCCGTCGATCGGATCGAGCACCCAGACGCATTCGGCATCGGTCTGCTCCGAGCCGAACTCCTCGCCGAGGATGCCGTGGGTGGGAAAGGTCGCGCGGATCATCCGGCGCATGGCGACTTCGGCCGCGCGGTCGGCCTCGGTCACCGGATCGAAGCCGCGACCCGAGCCGATCGCCTTGTCATCCATGCCGAAATGCGCGCGGAAAAACGGCAGGATCGCCGCGCCCGATTGCGTGGCGAGATCCTCCATGAACCGGGCGAGATCGACGACGCTCATGCAAGGCTCATCGGTAAGGCTTCGCGGCAGGCTGACGAGCCTGATCGTGGGGGCCGACGAAGGCGACTTCGGCAGCGCAGGTCAAGCCGCCGAGCCGAAAATTCGCCGATCCCTCACCCTGCAGCCAAGCGTCGTGCGTCGTGCTGGATGCGCGCCACCATGGCGCGGACGCCGTTCGATCGCTTCGAGGTGACATGGGCACCGAAATCGAGCTGCCGGAAGATGTCGAGCCCATCGGTCTCGGCCGCGTCTTGTGGCGTCTTGCCCTGATAGAGCGCCACCATCAGGGCGACGAAGCCTCGCACGATGCTGGAATCGCTGTCTCCGCGCAGCGCCAGACGGGGCTCCGGGGCGGTCTCGTCCAGACCGACGTCCAGCCAAACTTGGCTCTCGCAACCGTGGACCCGATTTTCCTCGCTGTGCAGCGCATCGGGCAGAGCGTCCATCTCGCGGCCGAGCTCGATGATGTAGCCGTAGCGTTGCTCCCAATCCTCGATCAGATCGAAATTCTCGACGATGTCGGCAATAGGCGGCAGCATGGAGGGCGTGGGACTCTTTGGAAGCGGATATCGGGCCGATATTGGCGCTCAGGACACGGGACGCGACCGGCGCGCTTGGGTCAACCGGGACCGGGCGCCCGAGCCTCGGGCAGTTGCAGCTCAAGGGGATGGGCGCGCGTGGCGTCCCCGCTTACCGCGATCTCGGCTTGAGCCGCGTAAGCCGCGATCAGACGCGGCCCGAGCTTCGGCACACCGGGCCGGCCGGCCGCGGCGGCCTCGCCATGCCCGGAAACGATCGAGAGCCCGACCGGCTCACCGAAGCCCGCGACGATGGTAATGGCCACGCTGCAGGTGACCGCATCCGTCGTGGCGTCGAGGCACTCCGCCACCACCTCGGCGACAATCATTCCAAGCGCGTTGGCAGTGCGCGGCTCGACGACGCTGGTCCCGCTCCCGTCGACCGTGACGCCGATGCGCCCGGCCCGGCGCAGCTGGCCGAGGCCAGAGGCGAGGCGGTGCAGATAGTCGCGCAGGTCGATCGAAGCGATGTGAGGCGCCTCGTGCAGGTGCTGCTGCACCAGCGCGATGGCGCGCACGCGCTGGCCCAGCGCATCGAAACTGCCGCGGCAGGGCTCCGGCGCGGCGCGGCCATAGAGGCCGATCAGGCTCACCATGACCTGCAGATTGTTGCGGACCCGATGGTAGATCTCGGCGAGAAGCGTCTCCTTCTCGACCAGTGCAGCCTCTGCATGGTCCTCGGCATTCTTGCGGTCGGTAATGTCGAAGCAGGAGCCGAGATAGCCAGTGAAGCGCCCGTCCTCCGTAACCGGCCGAGCGGTGTCGAGCAGCCATCGATAGGCGCCGTCGTGACGGCGCAGGCGGAACTCCACGCTGAACGGCTCTCGCGCCCTGAATGCCTCGGAGACGATTTTTGCGTGGCGCTCGAAATCGTCCGGGTGGAGTCCACGGCGCCAGCCGTCACCCAGTTCCTCCTCCAAGGGACGACCTGTGAACTGCAGCCAGCGCTCGTTGTGGTGGAGTGCCCGACCTTGATCGTCCGAGCGCCACATCATCTGAGGCACGAAGTCGGCAAAGCGGCGGAAATCGTCGCCCAGCCCCTGTGGCGGGTCGTGATCCGGCCTGTCCGTCGAGGGTCTGTCCGAATCCATGCCTGCCGTTCGATCCGCCACTCTGTCCCGGCCTGCCCTCATCGAATCTGGACACGCGGCGGTCAACGTGTCGTCCGTAGGGGCGTTCCGGGGGAAAAGGTCAATGTCTTGTGCTGTTGTAGACAGACTTGTTCACGCCGTACCGGGAAGGCCGGTCATCGCGTCGTGCAAGCGATGCCCCATCAGCGTATCTCCTCGTGCCATGTCCGCCCATCACGCTCGATCAGGGCGATCGCGGCGGTCGGTCCCCAGGAGCCTGCCGCGTAAGGGCGCGGCGGCTCCGGGCGGTCGGCCCAGGCCTGCAGTAGCTTGTCGGCCCATTCCCAGGCAGCCTCGACCTCGTCGCGACGCATGAACAGCGTTTGGTTGCCGCGCACCACGTCCATCAGCAGGCGTTCGTAGGCGTCGGGATAGCGCTGCTTGAAGGTCTCCTCGAAGGAGATGTCGAGATCGGTCGGCCGCAGCCGCATGCCGCCCGGACCCGGATCCTTCGTCATCACCTCGAGCTTCATGCCCTCCTCCGGCTGGAGCCGGATGACGAGGCGGTTCGGATCGCGCCCAAAGGCTTCATCGGGAAAGATCGAGAAGGGGGAGGCGCGAAACTGCACCACGATCTCGGAATGCTTGCTCGGCAGGCGCTTGCCAGTCCGCAGGTAGAACGGCACGCCGGCCCAGCGGGCAGACCTGATTTCGAGCTTCAACGCGACGAAGGTCTCGGTGCGGCTCGTCGTCTCGCCGCCGAGATCGGCCTGGTAGCTCGGCACGCCCCTCCCGGCCACCGCACCGGCCGCGTATTGGCCGCGTACCGTCACGGCCTGGACCTCGGCCGGCGTGATAGGCTTGAGGGCGCGCAGGACCTTCAGCTTCTCGTCCCGCACCGAATCGGCGTTGAGGGAGAGCGGGCTCTCCATGGCGGTCAGGCAGAGCAACTGCAGCAGATGGTTCTGCACCATGTCGCGCAGCGCGCCGGAGGTGTCGTAGTATCCGCCGCGGCCTTCGACGCCGACGGTCTCGCCCACCGTGATCTGGACGTGATCGATGACGTCGGCGTTCCAGAGGCGCTCGAAGATCGTGTTGGCGAAGCGGAGCGCCAACAGGTTCTGGACCGTCTCCTTGCCGAGATAGTGGTCAATGCGGAAGATCTGCCCCTCGGGAAAGACCGCTCCCACGGCATCGTTGATGGCTTTGGCCGATTTCAGGTCCTTGCCGATCGGCTTCTCCAGGACGACGCGGGTCTTTTCGCCCACGAGGCCGCAGCGTTCGATGTTGCGGCAGATCGCTCCGTAGAGATCGGGGGAGGTGGCGAGATAGAACGGCCGGATCTGGTCGGGGCGCTCGTCGAGCAGCGCCTTGAGCGCGTCCCAACCATCCGTGCCCAGCGCATCGACCGCGACGTAGTAGAGATGGTCGAGGAAGCTCGCGAGCGCGGCCTCGTCGAGATGGCTCGGCGGGATGAACTCGCGCAGGGCCTCGCGGGAACGGTCGCGAAACTCCTCCCTCGAGAGTTCCGAGCGCGAGGCGCCGATGATGCGGCTGCTGCCGGGGATCTGGCCGTCGCGGAAGCGGTAATACAGCGCCGGCAGGAGCTTGCGGCGTGTCAGATCGCCCGTGGCGCCGAACACCACGTAGTCGAAGGAGGCGACGGGGATGATGGTGGCCAAGGGCTCTTTCTCCCGCTTCAGTCGAAGGGCCGCCTCGTCCGACGGCATCGCGCCGGACGCAAGGCGCCGGCGCGTCGGTCGAGCGGCCTGATGCAAGTGCATCGCCAGCCGCAGGCGCCAGGATGGGCCGTGCCGGCGATCACCTCATATGCCGAGCGAAGGCCTCGGCGAAACCCGGGTGCCAGCGCGACAGGGCCGGACGGTTCTCGATGACGTCGCCGGCCGCCCAGGCGATGCGGCGGCGATCCTGCTCCGGGCTCGTCTCGTTGTCGGGGCACAGGATGTAGAAATCGCCGCGCGCCATGCGCTCCAGCATGAAGGACACCGTCTCCTCCGGCGTCCAGGCGCCCTCGGGCTTTTCCGAGACGCCGCGCGCACGGGTCAGGCCGGTATAGACGAAGCCGGGGATCAGAAGATGAGCGCTGACCGGCGCGCCGCTGTGGCGCAGCTCGTGGGCGAGCGCCTCGGTCACGACCTTCACGCCGGCCTTCGAGACGTTGTAGGGCGCGTTGCCAGGCGGCGTGGTGATGCCCTGCTTCGAGCCGCTGACGATGATCGCGGCGGGCCGGTTCGCCGCGATCATCCCCGGCGCGAATGCGCGGATGCCGTCGACGACACCGAACAGGTTCGTGTCGATGATGCGCCGCCATGTTCCCGCGTCCGACAACAAATGACCGCCTGCCTCGATGCCGGCATTCAGCATCAGCACGGCTGGGGCACCATCGCGCGCGGCTTCCGACGCGAGAGCCTTCAACGCAGATTCGTCACCGACATCGGTAGGACAGGCCCGGGCGTCGGCCCCGGAGGCGGCGAGCGCGGCGCATGCGCTCTCCAGTGGCTCTCCGGGAAGGTCGGCGAGAACCAGCCGCATGTCTCGCGCGGCGAAGGCTTTCGCTGCCGCAAGGCCGATCCCGCTCGCCGCCCCGGTGACAACGGCCGTCGCGCCAGCGCAAAACGCAGGATGCATCGTCGGTTCGGCCATTTGTCCCCCCGCTGATCGTGCCTGTGGCCGAAGCTAGGGCGTCGATCGCCGGATGTGAGGGGCAAAGGGTTCGACCGGCGGCGCAGGGGGTTGCAACGCGGACAGCGCTGATCCTGCATTCGGTCGATTGGATCGGGGACGCGCGCGTGCGCACAGCCTTCTCGGCAAAGCCTCCCGCGGTGAAGAGAAAGATAACCATCCCGGTGCATCGTCGAGCAACGACCCGCTTGAGGCCGGACATGTTGCTGCGTAACCACACTCGAACCCGTGCCCTCGGCACGGTGGCTTTCGCGCCGGTCACGGCGCTGATGTTGTTCGGTGCGGCTCACGCCGAGCCGCAAGCGCAGCCCCAGCCGGCGCCCCTGCCGCTCTCCGTTCAGCCCTCTGCACCGGAACATGCCCCGGCCCCCACCCCGCAGCCGGCCGTCGCGCCACAGGCTTCTCAGGGTAGCTCAGTCGCGGCTCCTGCCCCCAAAAAATCGCGCGAGGCCCCGGCTCTCGTATACGCCAAGGTGTCCGAGGACCCGACGCCCACGCTGACTCCGGCGACCTTCCTCGCCACCATGCGTATGGCCGACCACTACAAGGCCCTGGCCGAGGCCGGCGGTTGGAGCCAGGTCCCGACTGGCCTCAGCCTGAAACCGGGCGACCGCGATCCGGCCGTCGCCGCGCTGCGCGGCCATCTCGTTATGACCGGCGATCTCGCCGCGAACGCCACGCATTCCGATCTGTATGACGAGACGCTGGTGGCCGCGGTGAAATCCTTCCAGGCGCGGCATGGCCTGCCGGAGTCGGGCCTCGTCCAGCGCCTGACCGTTGCCGCCCTGAACGTGCCGGCGAGCGTGCGCCAGCGCCAGCTCGCCGCCTCGGCGGAGCGCCTGATGGGCTCGAAATTCCCGTTCGGCGAGCGCTACGTCGTCGTGAACATCCCCTCGGCCACGGTCGAGGCGGTGGAGAACGGCGCCGTCGCGCGCCGCTACGTCGCCGTGGTCGGCAAGCCCGACAAGGCGACGCCTTCGGTCGAGACCCGGGTCACCGACGTCAACCTCAACCCGACCTGGACCTTGCCCGTCTCGGTGATCAAGAACGAGATCATCCCGACGATGCGCAAGAACCCGGGCTATCTCGCCAAGAATCACATCCGCATGCTCGGTCCCGGTGGCGTCGAGGTCGATTCCACGACCTTCGACTGGAGTGGCGAAAAGGCGGTCAACTACACGCTGCGCCAGGATTCCGGTTTCGACAACTCGCTCGGCCAAGTCCGTATCGACATGCCGAACAAGTTCGCCGTCTACATGCACGATACCCCGTCGAAGTCGCTGTTTGCCGGCAACGTGCGTTTCCACTCGCATGGCTGCGTGCGCGTCGGTCAAGTCAAGGAATTTGCAGCTTGGCTCCTCCAGGGCACCGAGGGTCCGAACGGCCCCGGCTCGGCCTGGGGTCCGATCGAGATCGAGAGCGGCATCGCCACGGGCGAAAAGCGCGACATCAAGCTCGTGAAGCCGGTGCCCGTGATCTTCGTCTATCTCACCGGCTACGCCACGCCCGACGGACGCGCACATTTTCGCGACGACATCTACGGCCTCGACACGCCGGGCACGCCCGTTCCGTCCGCAGCCACCGATGTCGTGACCACCGGGTCGATCACGCCGCGTGCGGTCATCAAGCCGGCGCGCGCCGGGCAGCCGGTGCCGAGCACCGCCGATCTTGCACCGGCGGTCCAGCCGATCACACGTTCGAAGCCCGCGGCCGCGCCTGCGCCGAAGCCCGAGGCCGCACGCCAGGCCCCGGTCGCACGCGCGGTCCCTCGGCCAGCTTCCCGCGAGCCGGATCTGTTGCCCCCGGGCCTCGTCGGCCCGCGCGGCTGAGGAGACTGGGCCGCGGGTCCTCTCTCGGCAATTCCTAAGGGCGCCGCCAAGCCAATTCGGACGGCCACGCTTGCGTTTGGCGTTGCGAGCTTCCACCTGTTTCGCGGTTGCCTGCGGCCCGCGGTCGCTTCCTCACGCCGATGCGAGAGCCGACCGACAGAGCTGGCCCGCACCGACGATGCCCAAGGACGAATCTCTGTTCATGCCGATTCTTTCCCGCTTCCTGCGTCCGAGCGCGTTCGTGCTCGCGCTCACGCTTCCCGCCGTCGCTCTGGCCCAGGAGCCGGCCGCGGCCCCCGCGACACCCGCGACGCCGGCCGCTCCCGCCGCGAAGCTTTCGCCTGACACTGTGGTGGCCAAGGTGAACGGTGTGCCGGTCACGCAGGGCGATCTCACCATCGCAGGAGAGGACCCCGCCCTGTCGCTGCCGGGCGTCGACGAAGCCGGCAAGAAGGGCCTGTTGGTCGACTACATGATCGATCTGCGCGTCGGCGCGCAGGCGGCCGACGCCGCCAAGGTCGGCGAGACACCCGAGTTCAAGCGCAAGCTCGCCTACTTTCGCGACAAGCTCCTGCTCGACGACTACCTGGAGCAGGAGGCGAAGAAGGCGGCGACGCCCGACGCGGCCAAGGCGCTCTACGACCAAACCGTCAAATCGATGAAGCCGGAGGAGGAGGTCCACGCCCGGCACATCCTCGTCGACAACGAGGCCGACGCGAAGAAGATCGCAGCCCGTATCAAGGGCGGCGAGGACTTCTCGAAGATCGCCGGAGAGCTCTCCAAGGACCCCGGCTCGAAGGCAGAGGGCGGGGATCTCGGCTGGTTCACCAAGGAGCGCATGGTCGCTCCTTTCGCAGAAGCCGCCTTCAAAATGAGCCCCGGCCAGGTCTCAGATCCGGTGAAGACGCAGTTCGGCTGGCACGTCATCAAGGTCGAGGAGAAGCGCACCAAGCCGATCCCGAGCTTCGACGAGATGAAGGAGCAGGTCGATCAGTACCTGACCCGAAAGGCGCAGCAGGACATCATCCTGAAGCTGCGCGAATCTGCCAAGATCGAGCGTACCGACGCCGCGCCGACCGCGCCTGCTCCTGCCACGCCCACCCCGGCCACGCCGCCAGCGGACGCGAAGAAGCCCTGAGGCATGGGCGCGGGTGGGTCACACCGCCCGCGCCAAGGCCCGTCCGGCATTCCAGCTGCCGACAGTGCGCTACACCGAGCGCTCGCCGTGCATGCCGATACCGGCCAATTCGCCGACCGCAAAGAGCGCCAGTACGATCGCGCCGTCCTAGACGCGGCAGTCGAGATCGGTCTCGGCGCTACCCGCAGGCGATCTGATCGCAGCGGCGCATAGAGGCGATCATGCGGGCGAGAGCCTTCGGCCCGGGATGGCCAAGGATGCCGATATTGCCGAGCACGTAAGACGGCGTCGCAGTGAGGCCGAGATTGGCCGCGAGGTGCATCTGCGCGCTCAGTGCCTCGCGCACCTCCTCGCTATCGCCGATGGATTCCAGCTCGGCGCGCGGCACGCCTGTCTTGGCGGCAATCGTCAGCGCCTTGAGACCGTCGATCTGGCCCGGTGTGCCCAGCAGCTGGCCGTACAGCTTGAAGGCGGCAGCCGAGCCCAGCTTGCGCTGGACGGCGAGCGCCACCTTGGCTGCCTGGGCCGACGTTGGAGAGAGAATCGGGTTGTTGACGAGGCCGATCCGCAGAGCGGGATCGCTGGCGGCCAGCGCCTGGATGTCCGCGGCGGCCTTCCGGCAATAGGGGCAATTGTAGTCGAAGTACTCGTAGAGCACGACCTCGGCATCCCGCGGGCCGATATAGGTGACGCCCTTCAGCTCCGCGGCCTGCCCGGTCAGCTCGCCCGGCAGGCGCATGTTGGCGATCGGGCGCCCCTCGTCGTTGTCGACCTTGAAGGTCTGCCCATAGCCCTGAGCGAGAGCCGGCCCGGCGAGGACGAGGCCGGCGGAGGAGACGAGGAAGCGGCGGCGGTCGACAGTCATGAATGGGCCTGTGCGTCGAGACGATGGCTGAAGTTCGGCCGGCCAACCGCTCAGGTTACTGCTCGGGGCTGGCGGCTCTGCCGCCACCAGATCCACGCGCAGAGCAGGGCCACCGGGATGCCGATCAGCGAGGTGCCGACGAAGAACCCGGCGAAGCCCAGCGCCTTGACCGCGACGCCCGAGGTCATCGCCAGGAGGTTACCGGGCAGCGCCACGAGGGAGGTCATCAGCGCGAACTGGCTCGCAGCATGCTCATCCGAGGTCAGGGTCGACATGTAGGTGATCAGCACGATCGAGGCGAAGGCATAGGCGAAGGCCTCGATCCCCACCGCCATCACGAAGGTCCAGTAGGCGCCGTCGTTGTGATCGCCGTAGAGGGCGAGATAGGCGAGCGCGAGATGCGCGGCCGAGCCGAATACGGTGCCGAAGAGCAGCGTCGGCATCAGCCCGATCCGTGGGATCATCCAGCCGCCGAGGAAGGTGGCGCCGAGTGCCAGCCAGAAGCCGTAGACCTTCACCACCGTGGCGATGTCGACGTCCGAGTAATGCAGCGTCACGAAGAGCGGGTTCGCCATCGCTGTCGAGACGTAGCCGGACATCCGGAAGCCCGCGATCATCAGCAGGATCGGAATGCCGAGCGGCCCTAGGCGGTCGAGCAGATCCTTGATCGGCGCCCAGATCGTCGCGACGAGGTTCAGCGGCTCCCGCAGCTTGTCCTTGTCGGATTTCGGCTCGGGCGCCAGCCAGGCTGCGATCATGCTCGGCAGCATCATGCCGGCCATGACGAGATAGGCGACCTTCCAGCCATGCTCGCCGGCAACGATCAGCGCGCCGGCGCCCGCGACGAGCGTGCCGAGGCGCCAGCCGATCTCGGCCCAGGACGACATCAGCGGCAGCTCGGCCTTCGAGACGACGGCGATACGCCAGCCGTCGACGGTGATGTCCTGGGTCGCCCCGGCAACGCCGAGCGCCAGCGAGAAGGCGATGGTCCAGCCGAGCCAATTCGCCGGATCACCGAAGGCGATGCCCGCCAGACCCGCCGCGACGCCGAGCTGAGCCAGCAGGATCCAGCCGCGCCTCCTGCCGAGCCAGGCTCCGATCAGCGGCGGGTCGTAGCGATCGAGAAACGGCGCCCAGAGGAACTTGAGCTTGTAGGGAAAGGTCAGCCCGAACAGCCAGCCGATGGTCTCGATCGGTACCCCGGCCCGGGTCAGCCAGACGGATTGGGTGGCGTAGATGAGCGGGAAGGCCATCCCCGAACCGACGCCTAGAAAGAGCCCGGCGGCGATTCGGCGATCAGTGAGCAGCGGCGTCAGGAAGGACGCGCGGCTTTTTCCGGCTTCGGCGGCGGGAGCCAGCATGCAGTTTGGGCCTCGCTGTCGTTGGCGAGGCCCTGCATCAAGGTTTCGAGCGCCCGGTCAAGGCCCGAGCCGTTCAGACCCGCTCGATCGCGGTGGCCGCCGCGTCGATCGCCGCGGCGACGGCGTTGATCTGCTCGTCGTCGAGCGCCCCGCGAGAGAGGCGCATGCGCAGCGCCATCCGCAGGTTCTCCATGGCGCGCACGACCTGGGGAGCCGAACCGCCACCGTGGCGTCGCCCGGTCTCGTCCATGCGGGCGAAAAGCGCGTCGAGCGTGGGCCGGTGCGCGTCGAGATAGGCCTTCCCCTCCTCGGTGATGGTGTGCAGCTTCTTGGCGCCCTCTCCATCGCTGACGGTCACGTGACCGAGGTCCTGCAGCATGGTCAGCGTCGGGTAGATCGTGCCTGGGCTCGGGCTGTAGGCGCCGCCGACCCGCTCCTCGATCGCCTTGATGATCTCGTAGCCGTAGCGCGGCTGCTCGCCGATGAGGGCGAGGACGACGAGGCGCAGGTCGCCATGGCCGAAGAAGCGGCCTGGACCCCCGTGGCGACCGAAGCCGCGATGAGGCCCGCGGCCGAACGGCCCGAAGCCGTGGTCGTCGCCGCGCTCGTGTCGGGCGAACATCCAATCCTGGCGGGTGTGGTGAAATCGTCGGTGGAAGCGTCCGAACATGATGTATTCCGATCGTGTTTCGATATGTCGATAGTTTAGATATATCGAAACACGATCGGATTGCAAGCGGGATGGTGCGCGCGCAGCAAAAAGCCCGGCCCGCAGAGCGCACCGGGCTGTTCGGCGGCACCTTGCCGGCGGCTTGTTGGGTTAGGCGGCCTCCACCGCAGGGGCCCGCTCCTTGGCGATCTTCATCACACCGACCTGGTCGACCTTGCCGGTGCCGAGCATCGGCAGCTTGTCGAGGATCACCACCTCGGCTGGCACGGCGATCTCCGGCGCGCCCTTCGACTTGGCGAAAGCTTGGTAGCCGGGGCGTGTCGCGCCCTTGGCCTCGGTGAACAGGATCAGGCGCTCGCCCTTGCGGGCATCGGGCACCGCGGCGACCGCGCTCGGAGCATCCGGCCAGAGCTCGGCGGCGAGCGACTCGACGGTGGCGAGGGAAACCATCTCGCCGGCGATCTTGGCGAAGCGCTTGGCGCGGCCCTTGATCGCGACGAAGCCCTCCGCGTCGATCGCGACGATGTCGCCGGTATCGTGCCAGCCGCCGGGCGGCGGTTCGAGCACACCGGGTTTCTCGGCGCGATAGTAGCCGAGCATGATGTTCGGCCCCTTCACGAAGAGCCGCCCGCCCTCGTCGATGCCGGGCACGGCCTCGAGCCGATACTCCATGCCGGGGAGGATGCGGCCGACCGTGCCGAAGCGGTTGAACATCGGCGTGTTGAGCGCGACGACCGGGCCGCATTCGGAGACGCCATAGCCTTCAAGGATGCGCAGGCCGAACTTTTCCGCCCAGGTCTTGCGGGTGGATTCCTTCACCTTCTCGGCGCCGGCGACGACGTAGCGCAGCGAGCGCAGGTCGTAGGGGTGGGCGGCCTTGGCGTAGCCAGTGAGGAAGGTGTCGGTCCCGAACAGCACGGTGGAGTTGGTGCCGTAGATCAGCTCCGGCACGATCCGGTAGTGCAGCGGCGACGGGTAGAGATAGACCGGCACGCCGGAGACCAACGGCAGCACGAGGCCCGCAGTCAGGCCGAAGGCATGGAAGACCGGCAGGGCGTTGAACACCTTGTCCTGGCGGCCGAAATCGATGCGGGCTGCCGCCTGGGCGGTATTCGCCAGCATGTTGCGGTGGGCGAGCACGACGCCCTTTGGCGTACCCTCGGAGCCCGAAGTGAACAACACGGCGACCGGGTCGTCCCCCTTGCGCTTCACCAGCGGCTTGCGGGGGGCGATGAGGCCCTTGAGCTTGTCGCCGGTGGTGACGGTGGCGCGCACGTCCTCCAGGTAGACGAGCTTCACCTTGCCTTCGAGGCCCTCGATCAGGCCGCCGAGGCGGCCCTTCTCGATGAAGGCGCGCGAGGTGACAATGGTCGTCACTTCGGCAGCCTTGCAGGCGGAGAGCACGTTGGCGGCGCCGGCCGAGAAGTTGATCATCGCCGGCACCCGGCCCGCGCTCGCCAGGGCGAAGAAGGTCACCGCGGCGCCATTGGCGTTGGGCAGCATCAGCCCGATCGTCTTGCCCTCGGGGGCCAGCGGCATGAGCTTGCGGCCGAGGATGTTGGCGCCCATCACGAGGCGCGAATAGGTCAGCGTACCGGTGACCGGGTCTTCGAGGGCGATGCGGCCCCAGCCGTGGCGGTCACCGGCCTCGATCAGCGCGGACATCACGCTGCGGTCGATGTCGGTGGTGTCGAAGACGAGGTCCGACATGATGTCGTAGAGGGCAGCACCCGCCGCGCGACGGCGGTTCTTGCCCTTCAGCTCCGGATCCACCTCGAGCTTGACCGGCTCCATGATCGTCACGGTGACCTTGGGCCACCAGCGGCGGCGGACCTGGGCCCGCGAGAGCCGCGAGAAGGCGGTCTGTTCGAGGCCGTCGATCTTCACCGGCACGACCATCGCGCCCGACTTGTCGGCGATGAGGCCGGCCCCGTCATAGACCTTCATCAGGCTGCCGGTGACGGTGAGGCGCCCCTCGGGGAAGATGATCAGCGTCTCGCCGTTCTTCACCGCGTTGATGAGCGAGCGGGTGGCGAGCGGCCGGGTCGGGTCGAGCGGCATCGCCTTGGTGATCTTGAGGAACGGCTTCACCCACCAGCGCTGGGCGATGCCGTGATCGATGGCGAAGACCGGCTCGGTGTCGAGGAGCGACAGGGCGAGCGGCGCATCGAGGAAGGAGACGTGGTTGAGCGCGATGATCGCGTTCGGGCCAGCCTTCTCGACGTTCTCCAGGCCCTTCACCTCCAGGCGGTAGAAGGCGCGGAACAGGATCGAGAGGAAATCGCGAAACGGGCTCGTCGGCATGATCTTGAAGACGATCACGCCCACGACGAGGTTGAGCCCTGCGACGAGCGTCAGCAATTGGGCCATCGACAGGCCGGCGGCCTGCAGTGCGGCCAGTGCCAGGGTGCCGCCGACCATGAAGGCGGCGGTGAGGATGTTCACGGCACCGATGACCCGGGCGCGCTTCTCCTTCGGCGTCCAGGCCTGCACGGCGGCGAAGGACGGCACGATGTAGAGACCGCCCGCGACGGCGAGGCCAGCGAAGTCGATCAGCAGGCGAAGGCCGGTGACGCTGCCGATGAAGGCGAGCGCGCCGATCGGCTCGCCGACGGCCGGCTCGATATGCGCGACGGTCCAGGCGAGGTCGAGGCCGAAGATGCCCATCAGGATCGCGCCGATCGGGGTCGGCAACAGCACGATGCGCCCGCTCGCCAGCCAGGAGGCAAGGGCCGAGCCCACAGCGATGCCGATGGAGAACACGGCGAGCAGGGTCGTGGCGACGATTTCGGTGCCGTTCAGCGTCTGTCGCACCAGCACCGGCAGAAGCGAGAGCACCACCACGCCGACGACCCAGAACCAGCTCACGATCACCGAGCCGCGCCACAGGCGCGTGTCGTTCCAGAGGTCGCGCAGCAGCTCGACGGTGGAGCGGGCGACGTTGGCGTCGATCTTGAGATTGGGGTCGCCCTCGCCGGTGCGCGGGATCTGCCGGGCGGCGAGCCAGCACAGCACCGCGAAGGTCATCAGGCCGGCGCCGAGGCCGAGCGCATGACCGCCTGCCGCCATGGCGAGGCCGGCGGTGATGGTGCCGAGCAGGATGGCGAGGAAGGTCGCGGCCTCGACCAGCGCGTTGCCAGCGGTGAGCTCCTCGCGCTTCAGATGGTCGGGCAGGATGCCGTATTTGATCGGCCCGAACAGGGCGGCGATGATGCCGAAGGAGCCGAGCGCCGCGAAGAGCAGCGGCACCGATTGCAGCCAGAAGCCGAGCACCGATAGCAGGGCGGCGAAAATCTCCGCGAACTTCAGGCGCTTGGCCAGCACCGCCTTGTCGTAGCGGTCGGCGAGCTGGCCGCCGAGGCCCGACAGGATGAAGAACGGGCCGATGAACACGGCGCTCGCCAGCGTGACGAGCACGCCGCCATGGCCGGCATCCGTGCCGCCTTCGCCGACCTTGAACAGGATCAGCAGGGCCAGGGCGTTCTTGAGGAAGTTGTCGTTGAAGGCCGAAAAGAATTGGCACCAGAACAGCGGCGCGAAGCGCTGCGTCGTCATCAGGGAAGCGAACATGGACCTCTCTCCCGGCTGACCCATGACTGCCCGGCGATAGCTTGGGCGTCAAATCCAGCCTGTCCGACCTTCCGGCCTTGCCAGTCATCGGATGATTTGCACGACGTTCAAAATATCCAGCCGGAGCCGCGGCGCAATGTTGATTTTGCACGACGTGCAATCTAGACGACTCGTGAGGTGCGACGACACACCCGGAACCAAGGGCGGCCGAGAATGCCTCGGATGTCCTAAGGTTCTGTTGTGTCGCGAGATTCGACGACGGAGACTGGTGCGTGACGAGAGGCAAGCGGGCCGCCGGGCCGCGAGGCGAACATGACCGCGAAGGCTTCACCGAGATGGTCGCCCAGGCGGCTGAGAGCCTCGTGCGGAATGAGGGCTTCCGCGGTCTCGGCATGCGACGGCTCGCCGCCGCGATCGGCTATGCACCGAACTCGATCTACAACGCCGTAGGCGACCTCGATCAGGTCATTCTGCGGGTCAACGCGCGCACCTTCCGCCGCCTGTACACGACACTGCAGAATGCGATCGACCCGCAGAGGCCCGCACGCGACAACGCCCTGGCGCTCGCCGACGCCTATCTCGTCTTCGTCGCCGCCGATCCGCGGGTCTGGAGCCTGGTCTTCGAGCATGTCGCCGCGCCCGATGTACCGTTTCCCGAGTGGTATGCCGAGGCCCTGGCGGAAGCGGTCGGTCTCGTGGACCAGGTTCTGACACCGATGCTGCCGGACCCGACCGAACGCCGGCAGGCCGTCGCCACCCTCTGGGCCGGCCTGCACGGCCTCGCCTCGCTCTCGACCTCGAACAAGCTTGCCGTGCTGGTACCCGGCTCTCCGCGCGTGCTGGCGCAGATGCTTGTGGGGCGGTTCCTCGCAGACGGTGCCGAGCCGACCTGATCGATGGCGAGGGCAATACTCATCAGGAAAACTTGCAAGTTTAGCTGATGAGTTTTATGGAGGGGCATGGCCGATCCCTCTGATCACGCCGCGTCGCTGGCGGCCGATGTCGAAGACCTGCTCCAGGCCACCGGCCTGCTGCTGCGCCGGCTGCGGGCGGAATCGAACCCTGGCGAGCTGACTTGGTCGCAGTTCGCGGCGCTGGCCCGACTGGGCAAGCTCGGCCCCGCGACCACCGCCGATCTCGCCCGCGCCGAGACGGTGAAGCCGCAATCCATGGGCGCGACCCTCGCGGCCCTGGAGCAGGCTGGCTTCATCGAGCGTCGGGCACATCCGACAGACGGCCGCCAAGTGCTCTTCGCCCTCACCGAGGGCGGAGATGCAGCCTGGCAAGACGGCCGCCGCCTGCGCCGTGCCTGGCTCGGCCAGGCCCTAAACCAACTCGATCCTGCAGAGCGCGATGCCGTGGCGGGCGCAGCCGCCGTCATCCGTCGCCTCGCCACCTCCTGACTCCCTCTGGAACCCACGGAGACCGCCATGGCCCTCACGGCCCTCGACCCGACGACTGCTCTCGTCCTCATCGATCTCCAGAAGGGCATCGTCGGCATGCTGCCCGGAGACGAATCCGCCCCGCTCGTCGCGCGCGCGGCCGCGCTCGCCAAGGCCTTTCGCCGCCACGGATTGCCGGTGGTCCTGGTAAATGTCGCCGGCGGCTCGCCCGGCCGGGTCGAGCAGCGCCCCAACCTCGCCGACCTGCCGCCCGACTGGACCGAGATCATCCCCGAGCTCGATCCGCAGGAGAGTGATCATCGCGTGACCAAGCGCAGCTGGGGTGCCTTCACGAACACGCATCTCGACGCGCATCTGCGTGAGCATGGTGTGACCCAGATCGTGCTTGCCGGCATCGCCACCAGCGTCGGCGTCGAATCGACGGCTCGGTTCGCGCATGAGCTCGGCTACAACCTCACCTTCGCGCGGGACGCGATGGCGGATCGCTTCGCCGAGGCCCACCAGTACAGCCTGACGCGCATCTTCCCGCGCCTCGGCGAGATCGGCACCAGCGCGGAGATCGTCGCCCTGCTCGACCGGGGACACGCCTGAGATGGATGCCCTCTCCCTTCTCGCGCATGGCCTCGGCGGTGTGGTTCTCGCCAATGCCATGCCGCACCTCGTCTGCGGCCTGCAGGGCCGGCCGTTCCAGAGCCCCTTCGCCAAGCCGCGCGGCGTCGGGCTGTCGAGTTCGACGGTGAACGTCGCCTGGGGCTTCGCAAATCTCGTGATCGCCTACCTGCTGGTCCTGCGGGTCGGCAGGTTCGACCTCGGCGTTACCGGAGACGCCCTCGCCTTCGGCCTGGGCTTTCTGCTTTCCGGCCTCGGGCTAGCGAGGATGTTCGGACGCCTGCACGGCGGCAATCACCCGGAGAGTCCGTGAACGCGATCGCCCCGGTGCCCGCGACGGGAACCTTCCGCTCGCTGCGGGTCCATAATTTCCGGCTCTGGGCGGCCGGCGCCCTCATCTCGAACATCGGGACGGGGATGCAGCGCACCGCGCAGGACTGGCTCGTCCTCACCCAGCTCACCGACCACAACGCCACGGCGGTCGGGATCGTCACCGGCCTGCAATTCGCCCCGCAGGTGCTGCTGCTGCCCTGGACCGGCACCGCGGCCGACCAGCTCGACCGGCGCAAGCTGCTGCTGGCGACGCAGTCCGTGCTCGCGGTGCTCGCCCTCGCGCTCGGGCTGCTCGCCGTGAGCGGACTCGTGCAGACTTGGCACGTCTACGGGCTGGCACTGCTCCTCGGCTGCACCACGGCGTTCGACATCCCCGCCCGGCAGACCTTCGTCGCCGAGCTCGTCGGCGAAGCCGATCTGGCGAACGCCGTCGCGCTGAACTCGGCGATGTTCCATGGTGCGCAGCTGGTCGGCCCCGCCGCGGCCGGGCTGCTCGTCGGCGTCATCGGCACGGGCGCGGTGTTCCTGATCAACGCGGCGAGCTACCTCGCTCCGATCGTCGCCCTGGCCCGGCTCCGACTCGACGCGCTTCACCGCAACGAACGGGCCGCGCGCCGCCGCGGCAGCATGAGGGAAGGGCTACGCTATGTCGGTGGCCGCCCGGATCTCCTAGCTGTGCTCGGGATGCTGTTCCTGATCGGCACCTTCGGCCTCAACTTCCCGATCTTCATCTCGACCATGTCGGTGAAGGTGTTTCACGCCGATGCGAGCGCCTTCGGCCTGTTGGCCTCGAGCATGGCGGCGGGCTCAGTGGTGGGCTCGTTGCTCGCGGCGCGGCGCGAACGGCCTCGGATGGGCTTCCTGGTCGGCGGTGCGGCGCTCTTCGGCATCGGGCTTGGCCTCGCCGCTTTGACGCCGAACTACGTCCTCTTCGGCATCGCCTTGGTCCTCGTCGGATTGGCCTTCCAGACTTTCACCACCTCGGCCAACGGCGCGATCCAGCTCGGCACCGAGCCGGCCATGCGCGGCCGGGTCATGGCGATCCTGATCGCGATCACGCTGGGTGGCACGCCGATCGGCGGCCCCCTGGTCGGATGGGTGGCGGACCATCTCGGGCCGCGCTGGGCGCTCGCCGTCGGGGCGACGGCCGGACTGCTCGCGGCACTCGTCGGCCTTCTGCAGCTGTCGTCCCGCCGGTCGCGGCAGATGAGCGCGACGCTCTAGTGTTCAGACGGCCTCGGCCGCCTGCGCCTGCCGGTACTCGTTGCCATGCGCGCAATAACCCTCGACGATCCGCGCCATCATCGTGCGCTTGGCCGCGTCGAGCGGCGCGAGGATCCGGGCGGGACGGCCGCCCCAGAGATGGCCCGAATCGAGGAGCTGGCCCGGATCGGTGGTGGCGCCGCCGGCGAGCATGACGTCGTCGGCGATCACGGTGCCCGGCGCGATCGTGGCGCCGATGCCTATCAGGCTGCGGGCGCCGATCCGGCAATCGGCCATGCGCACGTTGTGGGCGATGGTGGTGTCGCGCCCGATGACCACGCCCTCGCCGCGGGTGCGGATCACCGAATTGTCCTGGATGTTGGTGTCGGCGCCGACGACGATGGGACCGACCTCGGCACTGAGCAGGCAGGAAAACAGTACGGTCGAGCCAGCCCCGAGCATGATCCGCCCGGAGAGCCGCGCCGTGCGAGCCACGAAGACCGTCTCGTCCGTCTCCGGCTCGTCACTCGCCGCAGGTGCAGAAGCCGCGGCAGCGGCTTCGCGCAGGCGCTCCGCCCGCTCGGCGAGATCCTCGCGGGTGATCGGGCGCTGAGGCTTGGCCGGGCTGCCTGCATAAAGGTAGCCAGCCTCGAGGGTCGAGCGCGGAAACACCGTGGAGCCAGCCTCGATCAGCACACCGTCGCCGACCACCGAGCCGTCGAGCACGATGACGTCGTCCTCGATCACCACGTCCGAGCCCACGGTGCAGGCATGCACAACCGCGTTGCGACCCACCGTGACCCTGTCGCCGATCACGGTTGGATGCGTGTCGGTGGCGATATGGACCGTGGAGCGGCTGCCGAGCCAAAATCGGTCACCAACCGTGACGGTCTGCCCATCGGCCCGGATCACGCTGTCGTCGCCTAGCCAAGCCTGGGCCCCGATCGCCGCGGCGCCGATCACCGCACAGCCCGTGCCGCACCAGACCGGGCGGGCAGAGAAGATCGGCAGGATGCCGTCGTGAGGCAGGATCAGGTCAGGGGTCACGCGCAACGTCCTTATCGGGGCAGACGCGCGATGGCGCCCGAGGCCGAGCAGGGACATATAGGCGCATGCGCGGCAGGGTAAGCCGTGCCTTTCGTTTCGAGGAGCGCATGAGCCGCGTCAGCATTCAGCCCGAACCCTTCGACGTTGCAGCCGAACTCGCGGCGGTCGAGGCTGGCCTGCAAGGCCGCGCCGGAGCGGTAGTGAGCTTCACGGGCCTGTGCCGCGACGAAGACGGCCGGCTGACGGCGCTGGAGCTCGAGCACTATCCCGGAATGGCCGAGGCCGAGATCGAGCGTGTCGTCGAGGAGGCCGAGGGACGCTGGCCGATCCAGGCAGTCCGCGTCATCCATCGGCACGGGCTGATCCGGCCGGGCGCGGGCATCGTGCTGGTGATCACGGCCTCGGCGCATCGCAAAGCGGCTTTCGAGGCAGCAGACTTCCTGATGGACTACCTGAAGGCCCGTGCACCGTTCTGGAAGCGAGAGCATCTCACCGACGGGACGACGGGCGGCTGGGTCGAGGCGATAGAAGCCGACGCGCAGGCGGCCCAGAGCTGGGCCGCAGGATCCCGAGGGTGATGGACGCCGCCGCCATTTGCGTCCATGCCGCGGGCAACAGCCGGATCGGCGGGGGACATGTGTATGGCGACCGAGGAGTTCGAGGCGCAGCCAGCCGCACCGCCCGCAGACGGGGTGGCCGGTTCCGAGCGTAGCACCCGCTCGCTCGTGGTCTCAGGCATCGCCGTCGTCGCCTTCATCGCCCTGCTCGCACTGGCCTGGACGGCTTCAGCGACGCTGCTCCTGATCTTCGCCGGCATCCTGCTCGGTGTGTTCCTCGATGGGCTGACGCGCGGCCTCGGTTATGTCCTGCGGCTTCCGCGCGCTCTGCGCCTCACCGCCGTCAGCATGGCGGTGGCCGGGCTGCTGCTCGGGATGAGCGCCTTCGGGGGCGCCACGATCGCCCAGCAGGCGCGCGATCTCGGCCAGACCATCCAGAGCCAGTCCGGCACGGTACGCGATTGGCTGAAGAGCCACGGCATCGATGTCGGCAAGCTCGAAGCCCTGCAGGGCACGGGCGAGCCCAAGCCCGGCGGCGAGGAGGAGCAGAAGGGCGGCTTCGGCAGCTTCGCCTCGGGCGTCCTGAAGAGCCCCGGCTCGCTGCTTTCCGATGCCGGAAACGTGCTTGGCCCGGCTGCGGCGGTGCTGCTCGAACTGTTCAACGCGCTCGGCAACGTCTTGGTAATCGTGTTCCTCGGCCTCTCGGTTGCGGCCGATCCGAGCGCCTATCGCAACGGCCTCGTCCGATTCCTTCCGCCGCGGCATCGCAAACGCGGCGGCCAGGTGCTCGACGGCATGGGCGAGACGCTGCGGCACTGGCTGTTTGGCCAGCTCATCACCATGGCGGTAATCTTCCTCTTCACCTGGGCGGGTCTCGCCTTCCTCGGCATCGGCGGCTCGCTGATCCTGGGCCTCCAGGCGGGTCTTCTCGCGTTCATCCCGACGGTCGGTCCGCTGGTGGCGGGTGCGATCATTCTGCTGGCGAGCCTGGCGTCGGGCTTCAACGCCCTGCTCGGTGCGCTCGGCGTCTATCTCGCAGTTCAGACGCTGGAGAGCTACGGCCTGACGCCCTTCATCCAGAAGCGCGCTCTGGACATCCCGCCCGCCACGATCTTCGCCGGGCAGCTCCTGCTTGGCGTGCTGTTCGGGCTATGGGGCATCGCGCTGGCGCTGCCCATGATGGCGGTGATCAAGGTGCTGCTGGAGCAGCTCTACATCGAGGACACGCTCGGGGAGCAGGCAGAGGTTTGAGGCCAGGAGCTTCCGTCATCGCGAGCCAATCGAGGCGATCCAGGGTGAACGCGTCAGAAGTCTGAGCATGATGTCCTGGATCGCCCCGCAATGACGGAGAGGCTCAGACAGCCTGCTGCAGCGGCACCACGTTGTGCAGCGTCTTGTCCGCCGTATCGAAGAAGCGGCGCACGTTGCGCGCGGCCTGGCGGATGCGCTGCTCGTTCTCGACGAGGGCGATGCGCACGAAGTCGTCGCCATGCTCGCCGAAACCGATGCCCGGCGCGACGGCGACGTCCGACTTCTCGAGCAGGAGCTTGGAGAATTCCAGGCTGCCCATCGGCTTGTACTTCTCAGGGATCGGCACCCAGGCGAACATCGAAGCCTGCGGCGGGGGGATCACCCAGCCGGCCTTACCGAAGGACTCGACCATCACGTCGCGGCGCTTCTTATAGGTGGCGCGCATCTCCTTGATGCAGTCGTCCGGCCCGTTGATCGCGGCGGTGGCGGCGACCTGGATCGGGGTGAAGGCGCCGTAATCGAGATACGACTTTACGCGCGTCAGCGCCGCGAGCAGGCGCTCGTTGCCGACCGCGAAGCCCATGCGCCAGCCGGCCATGGAATAGGTCTTCGAGAGCGAGGTGAACTCCACCGTCACGTCGATGGCGCCCGGCACCTGCAGCACGGATGGCGGCGGGTTCTTCTCGTCGAAATAGACCTCCGCATAGGCGAGGTCGGAGAGCAGGATGATCTCGTGCTTCTTCGCGAAGGCGACGAGGTCCGTGTAGAAATCCAGGCTCGCGACATACGAGGTCGGGTTCGACGGGTAGCAGACCACGAGCGCGACAGGCTTCGGGATCGAGTGCAGCATTGCGCGTTCCAGGATCGGGAACATCGCGGGCGTGGGCTCTGCCGGCACGGAGCGCACGACGCCGCCGGCCATCAGGAAGCCGAATGCGTGGATCGGGTAACTCGGGTTCGGCACGATCACCACGTCGCCCGGCGCCGTGATCGCCTGCGCCATGTTGGCGAAGCCTTCCTTCGAGCCGAGCGTCGCCACGACCTGTGTGTCCGGGTTCAGGCTCACGCCGAAACGGCGCTGGTAGTAGCCGGCTTGGGCGCGGCGCAGGCCGGCAATGCCCTTCGAAGCCGAATAGCGGTCAGTGCGTGGACGGCCGGCCGTCTCGACGAGCTTGGCGATCACGTGCTTGGGGGCATCGAGGTCCGGATTGCCCATGCCGAGATCGATGATGTCGGCGCCGCGGGCTCGGGCGGCGGCCTTGATCCGGTTGACCTGCTCGAAAACGTAGGGCGGGAGGCGCTTGATGCGGTGAAAATCGGTCATGGCGTTCTTGGCGTCCAGAGCATACGAGCCTCCGTTGCGAGGCCCGTCATCACGCACGGCGATGAATCGTTATTCCTATCACCGTCCGGCGCGAACGCCGACCCCCCGAGCCGGTGATCAATGCCTTCGATGCTCGATGGGCGGCCGGGCCAGTGCGGCTATTCGGCCGGCGGCTGGGCCGGTTTCAGGCCCTTGGCGACACCCTTGGCCGCGCCCTCGGCAGTCTTGCCACGGGCCTCGTTGCGCGTGCGAGCCGCTTCGAGATCCGCCTCGAGCGATTTCTGGGCCGTCGCGTTGCGGGCGCGGATCTCGCGCTTGGGCTCGTCCTTGCCCACCGGCATGTAGGTGCCCGAGCGGCGCGACGACTCGATGAACTCGGGCGCCTCGACCGCCTTCGGTCCGTAGCCGGCACCGACCATGGCGGCCTTTATCGGATTGACGTCGCTGGAGCAGCCGGCGGCGTTCGCGGCGGCGAGCAGGACAACGGCAAATCCCAGGAGTCTGGACGAAAGCATGGGGGTGCGCGATCTGGACAATGTCGGGCGGACTGGCGACATGTTCGGGTGAAGCGCTAATTTGTCCGAAACGAGGCCCACCGTCGCACGGTTGACGTGAAGAGACGGGAGAGAGCCGACAAGGGAGGATCAAACGCGTGTCGGACGTTCCGAAGCCGGCCAGTCCGGATCTGGAAGCGATCTCGCGCAACGCCGCGGCCTTGGCCGAGGGGTTCGGGCGCATGTCCGCCAGCTATCTCGCCCCGCTCGACAGTAAGCCGAACGGGCGCGCATCTGGCGGCCAATCCGACGAAATGGGCGAGATGACCCGCACGCTCACCAAGGTCGCCGAGACCTGGATGAGCGATCCGCAGCGCGCGATGCAGGCGCAGGCGCAGCTCGGCCAAGCTTTCATGTCGCTCTGGACCTCGACCCTGACCCGGATGCAGGGCAACGCCGCCGAGCCGGCCATTCCCACCGATCCGAAGGACAAGCGCTTCGCCGACCCGGAATGGTCGTCGAACCCGGTTTTCGACTTCATCAAGCAGAGCTACCTGATCACGGCCCGCTGGGCCGAGGGGCTCGTCGAGAATGCCGAGGGCATCGACGCGCATACCCGGCACAAGGCCGAGTTCTACCTGCGCCAGTTGCTCGCCGCCTACTCGCCCTCGAACTTCGTAATGACGAATCCCGAGCTCCTGCGGCACACCCTCGCCGAGAACGGCGAAAATCTCGTGCGCGGCCTCAAGATGCTGGAGGAGGACATCCAGGCCGGCGGCGGCGAATTGCGCGTGCGCCAGACCGACGTGACCGCCTTCACCTTCGGCGTGGACGTGGCGGTGACGCCCGGCGAAGTCGTCTACCGCAACGACCTGATGGAGTTGATCCAATACGCGCCCAAGACCGAAACGGTGTTGAAGCGCCCGTTCCTGATCGTGCCACCCTGGATCAACAAGTTCTACATCCTCGATCTCAACCCGGCCAAAAGCCTGATCGGCTGGATGGTCAGCCAAGGTCTGACGGTCTTCGTGATCTCGTGGGTCAATCCCGATGAGCGTCACCGCGAAAAGGACTTCGAGTCCTATATGCGCGAAGGGATCGAGGCGGCGATCGACCAGATCGGCATCGCCACGGGCGAGACCGAGGTCTCGGCCGCCGGCTACTGTGTCGGCGGCACGCTGCTCGCGGTGACCATGGCGGCGCAGGCGGCCACCGGCAACACCCGCATCAAGAGCACGACCTTCCTGACCACGCAGGTCGACTTCACCCATGCCGGCGACCTCAAGGTCTTCGCCGACGAGGAGCAGATCCAAGCCATCGAAGAGCGCATGAAGGAGCGCGGCTACCTCGACGGTTCGCGCATGGCGAGCGCCTTCAACATGCTGCGCCCGAGCGACCTGATCTGGAGCTACGTGGTCAACAACTACGTGAAGGGGAAGGCGCCGCTCCCCTTCGACCTACTCTACTGGAACGCCGATTCCACGCGGATGCCGGAGGCGAACCACTCGTTCTACCTGCGCAATTGCTACCTCAACAACAACCTCGCCAAGGGCAAGATGGTGCTCGGCAACGTCAAGCTCGACCTCAAGAAGGTGAAGGTGCCAATCTTCAACCTCGCTACCCGCGAGGACCACATCGCCCCCGCTCTCTCGGTGTTCGAGGGGTCCTCCAAGTTCGGTGGCAAGGTCGATTACGTGCTCGCCGGCTCGGGCCATATCGCCGGCGTGGTCAACCCGCCGGGCAAGAAGGCGAAATACGGCTTCCGTACCGGCGGCCCCGCCAAGGGCCGGTTCGAGGATTGGCTGGCGGCTGCGACGGAGCACGAGGGCTCGTGGTGGCCCTACTGGTTCTCCTGGCTCGAGGCCCAAGCGCCCGAGCGCGTGCCCGCCCGGGTGCCCGGCGAAGGCGCGCTGCCTTCCCTCGGGCCGGCGCCGGGAACCTATGTCCGCATGAAGTGCTGACCAGCAGCGAGCGTTTGCCTCAGCGCGATTGAACCCGTTCCCGGAGCCCGCAGCGAAGCGGAAGGCGATCCGGGACCCGGAGGAGGCAATCACCTCCTCTGCGGGGGCATCGCTGCTTCCGCGAGGCCCTCGACGAGGGGCCGGCCCAGTCCGCTCCTGCCAAAACTCGAATGTCCGCTTCTTCACGCTGGTGCCTGAAAAACGGCCCGACAGCAGCCACTCGACCCGGCCATCGTTTGCTTGGCGCGGACGGTCGCTTGGAGGTGCCCGCTGGCTCTGGGGCCGGTCAGTCCCTCCAACTGCAGGGGAAGGCCGCCTCTATGAAGGCGAGCGGGACCAATGCTCCTGACACAGCCGATTGTTACCGGACTCAGGATCCTGATGCGCAGGATTCGAATAGCGCGGCAGAAGCTTCGATATCGTCGGCTAGCCTACCCTCGCTCGCGGACGAGCTGGGCTGCATGATCGGCATCCCGATGCTCCAGAGCGGCAATGATCGCGACATAGGCAGCGCGAAGGTATTCGGGCTTCGTCTTCCGACGGAAGAACACGTCGTGGACGCTGCGAAGGTGCAGGAGAAGGTGATCGAGCATCGCCAGGATCTCGCCGGTCTGGGCGAGGATCGCGACGTGCCGGCAGAACCGCCAACGAGCCTCGAAGTAGATCTCGAACTCGGTCGGGCGATCGGTCTCGTAGAACGCGCCGAACTCATTTCGTAGGGCCCCAAGCTGTTCGTCGGTCGCCCTTTGGCAGGCCAGCCGAACCGCCATCGCCTCGAGAGCCGCGCAGGCATGGATCATGTCGACGATCTCGCCCTTGGACTTCCGGATCACATAGATGCCGCGGCGGGGTTCTGCACGAACGAAGCCCTGATGTTCGAGAATCGTCAGAGCCTCTCGAACCGGCGTCCGGCTGACACCGAGCTCCACGGAGAGCTTGCGCTCGTCGAGCCGGATCTCATCCGGTCGGTCGTATATCTCGAGATCCGTGATGGCGCTCTTCAACGCCTTGTAGGCCAAGGAGCGAAGGCTTGGTTCGACAGTAATCGGAATCAAGTTTGCCGGGCCGCCGCGCGACGTTGCCGGGACCGAAGCCATCTCATGCTCGTCCGACGTCGGTCCGGTCATAGTGATCCCGAGCTAGTTCTGGCCCGAAGCCCGGGTGAAAGCATGCTAGTCGCCTGTCATCGCTTTCCAGACGCCGAGCGTATCGATGTGCTGCTTGAAGCATCTTGGCCTCCTCGCGGCGGAGCTTTGCTTGCGTCCAGGCGCCCCCAGCTGCTTCAAGCGGCTTGCCGCGGCTCGTCGACCAGTTCGTCCGCCGGCCCGAAGAATTCGAACTTGATGCGTTCCGCAGGCACGCCCTGCCGCTGAAGCCCGTTGACGAGCGACGCAAGGAACGGCTTCGGCCCGCAGAGATAGTAGGTAGCGGCGTCGCCCGGCGTTTGAGCCACCAGCCAGTCGGCCGTGATGAGGCCGGCATCGTCGAAGTGGATCCCGAGCCGATCCTGGGCCTCCGGCTCAGCATAGAACGTCCGGATGCGGATGTTCTCATTGCTGCCGGCTAGAGCCTTCGCACGGCCGCGCATCGCATGGACCCGACCATTCAACGCTCCATGAACGTACCAGGTCGGCCGCCTGGATTTCTCGCCGACGATCGCCTCCAGCATGCTCATCATCGGCGTCAGACCGACGCCCCCACTGACCAGCACGATGGGCTCGTCGGATTTTGTGTCGAGGAAGAAGTCGCCCGCCGGCGGCGCCGCCCGAAGGATCGTCCCGAGCTTGGCCCGATCATGCAGCCAGTTTGAGACGATCCCGGCCGGCTCGTTCGCTCGGCCTTCCCGCTTCACCGTGATCCGGTATGCGAAGTCGTTTGGCGCACACGAGATCGAATAGTTGCGCTTGAGAACACCCTGCCCCGGTAGATCGAACAGGAAGCCGAGATACTGTCCCGGCTCGTGCCGCAGGATCGGCCGACTGTCGACGGGCAGGAGCACGAACGAGCTGATCGTTTCGCTTTCCTGCGTGATACTTTCTACCGCGAATTCCCGCCATCCGTTCCAGCCGCCCGGCTTCGCGGCGAGTTCCCGGTAAATCGTGGCCTCCCGCCCGATCAGAAGTTCTGCCAGGAACCAATACGCCTCTCCCCAGGCTGCGCAGATCTCGGGGGTGGCAGCTTCGCCGAGGACATCCCCGATCGCCGCGAGCAGCGCGTCGGCCACGTGCGGATAGTGCTCGGGCAGGATGTTCAATGCGACATGCTTCTGGGCGATGCGTTCGACCGCCCCCGAAAGCGCGCCGAGATTGTCGATGTTCCGGGCATAGGCCAGCACAGCCTGCGCAAGTGCCTTCGGCTGCGAGCCGGTTTCGCCGTGATGGGATTGATTGAAGAGATCTCGGATCTCCGGGTTCCGGAACAGGCGCTCGTACATGAGCTTCGTGATGTCCAGGCCGTGTGCTTCTAGTGCCGGGACCGTGGCCTTGATGAGCGCGATGGTGGTGGGTTCGAGCGAAGCAGGCATCGGGAGGCCTTAAAAGGTGCATCAATCATGCATCTTTTAAGAGGGTGGCTCATAAGGTGCAAGTGGAATATACCTTCTCGGGTAGGATCTTTGATGCGCCTGACCCGCTACACCGATTACGCGTTGAGAACGCTGATCTATCTTGGGCTGAACGAGCCGCGGCTGAGCTCGATCGCTGACGTCGCGCAGGCCTACGGCATCTCCGAAAGCCATCTGACGAAGGTGGTTCACCAACTCGGAAAGCTCGGGCTGGTCCATACGATGAGGGGTCGGGGCGGCGGTCTGCGACTCGGTAAGCAGCCTGAGGACATCGTCATTGGAGCCGTCGTCCGTCAGACGGAGGACGACCTTGCATTGGTGGAGTGCTTTGCGTCCGGCGCCTGCGCGATCACGGCGCCATGCCGCCTACGGAAAGCTCTTGGAGAGGCTCTGGCAGCTTTCCTGGACGTGCTCGACGGCTACACCTTGGCAGATCTGTTGGGCGACGGAGCCGGAGCCGAGATTGCAAGGCTGCTGCATCTTCCTCCGGCAACCGAGATCACCTCCTAGACTGGCATTTCGCGGCAACAGAACTCACGAAAGCGTAAGCGATGTGACCCGACTATTTGTTCAGCATCTCGAGCGTTTCGTCGGTGGTCCAGATCGCATGGGCGATGAAGCGGAAGTTGATCATAGCCGCGAGATAGCCATCACCTTCGGGGACGCGCGGTCCAGCCGTGGCGTCACGCACAACGACGACTTCGAAACCCTGCTCGACGAGTTCGCGCAGGTGCGATTCGATGCAAAGATTTGCGGCCATCCCAGCCAGAATTACCTGGGAAACCCCATGCTTACGCAATTGGAGCGCCAAATCGTTTGTTTCAGGCCCAAAAACCTTGTGCGGCGACGCAATGATTGTGCGGCCGTCAAGAATGTATTCCTTATAAGCCGGTAGAAAATCGGCGCCCGAACCTTCGAAGTTCTCGAGAGTTACGGAGCCCTTCCGATCGAACATCTTTATTTGATGCATGGCCAGTTCAAGCGGGCCGCCGAAATGCCAATGATGATCGCAGGGGTAATAATAGTGTGGCGAGATTGCCACTGCGATGTCAGCTGCCTTGGCGCCCGCGAAGAGTCTTCCGATGTTTGAAACCGTGTTGTTCTCGGTAATGCTCTCGCCGAAGAACGGCCAGCTGACACCGTCGGGACTCAAGAAATCGTTCTGTGGATCTACGACGACGAGAGCTGCGGCTTTGAGATCTAGCTTGAATGCAGGTTTTGGAAGAGCGCCATCTCCAGCTGACTCATAGAGTTGATGCGCGAGGTCGTCCCGTCGAGTGGATTCTGCGTTGTTGGACATTTCCTACTCCCGATTTGGTTGCCGCGGATGACAAACATAAACGACCGGTCAGCTATAAATGAGACACGAGATCAGGCGAGAAGCCGCGGCAGGGACTGCTCCTGAAAGCGGAGGAGAGCCCGATCGGTTCTCTCGACCTTCGCGCGCATCACTGCTCCTTCGAAGGCGTCGATCAGCGATGCCGCGAGTTCGCTCGCGCTATCCTGCGATGCGATCTCGCCGCGAACCTGAGCATCCCCGATGCAGTCCGCGAGAAGCCGTGTCCATTCATCGAACAGGCCGAACAGGCGCCGTCGCATCGGCTCGCTCGAAAAAGATACCTCGAGCGCGAGATTTCCGATCAGACAGCCGATAGCGAACCCGTGATCTCGATGGTAATCCACAAGCCCTTCGAAGTGCAGACAAATTCTCCGATAAGGATTGATGTTTTTATCTTCTAGGAATTTTCCGTAATTATTCGAGATCTCAAACCAATATTCTGAGGCAATCTCTGTTCCGAAAGCATCTTTGCTGTCAAAGTAACTGTAGAACGACCCTTTGGGGACCGAGGCAGCTAAGGCGATATCCTGGACGCCGGTCGCATTGAATCCGTGGCGCTGGACAAGATCAGCGCCCTTGGCAAGGAGGCGAGAACGCACCGCTGGATTGGCTGGCCTGGGCATGAAAAATAGATGACCGGTCGGCTATCGAATGTCAACGAGCTTCTGATACCTGGAGTCGCATTGAGGAGAGGGCCCTCAATTCGACACTCAGGACGTCCTCGTCGTCCGAGGCGCCGATGCTATGGGAATTCGCGATGACGCTCCAACCCTCTCGCCAACAGGCGTCGACGATCGCTGCACCGAGGCCCTGAGAACCGCCCCAAGCCAGATTCGATCCTCCCATGTGCGCCAACACACGTGAATAGATTGTGCGCAATCTATATGCCTGTCAGTAACGGCAGCCGAAGACGAGATGGTCCCGGCGGCCGCGCAAACATCCGAGCTGGATCCAACCCAGGAGATCCCCATGAGCGTCGACGTGAAGTACCGCACCTCCGCCACTGCCACCGGCGGCCGTGACGGCTCTGCAAAGACCGATGACGGCAGCTTCCAGGTGAAGCTCTCGACCCCGAAGGAGCTCGGCGGTGCGGGGGGTGACGGCGCCAACCCGGAGCAGCTCTTCGCCTCCGGCTATTCGGCCTGCTTCCTCGGCGCGCTCAAGGTCGCCGGTGCCCAGGCCAAGGTGAAGATCCCGGCCGAGACCACCGTGAACGCCAAGGTGGGCATCGGCCCACGCTCGGAAGGCGGCTTCGGCATCACGGCCGATCTCACCATTACCCTTCCGGGCATCGACAAGGCCGAGGCGCAGAAACTCGTCGAGGCTGCACACCAGATCTGCCCGTATTCCAACGCCACCCGCGGCAACGTGGATGTCGGCTTGACGGTCGCCTGAGGCGTCTACGGCAGGCCATTATCGCCATAGGGGTTCCTCTCTCGCATGCGGGAGGGGAACTGGCGCGCGTGCTCCGTTAGATCGTGCCCTTCTTCTGCCGGCGCGTCGGATGGGTCATCGCCTCCAACTCCAGCAATTGGTTGAGCTGGGCCTCGGTCAGAAGGCCTTCCTCCAGCACGAGTTCGGCGACGGAGCGGTTTTCCTTGAGCGCGCGCTGCGCGATGCGAGAACTCGCCTCGTAGCCGAGTGTCGGCGCCAGCGCCGTAACGAGCCCGATCGAGCCCTGGACCAGGGCGCGGCAGCGCTCCCTGTCGGCTTCGACACCCTCGACGCAGCGCTTCGTCAGGGTCTCGATCGCTGCCGTCAGCATGCGGATCGACGAGAGCACGCAATAGCCGATGGTCGGCTCGAAGGCGTTGAGCTGGAGTTGGCCGCCCTCGGCGCAGAGCGTGACCGTGAGATCCTGCCCGATCACCATGTAGGCGACCTGATTCACCACCTCGGGGATCACCGGATTGACCTTGCCGGGCATGATCGAGGAGCCGGCCTGCACGGCGGGCAGCCGGATCTCGCCGAAGCCCGTGCGCGGCCCAGACGAAAGCAGCCGCAGGTCGTTGCAGATCTTAGAAAGCTTCACGGCCACGCGTTTCAGCACGCCCGAGAACAGCACGAAGGCGCCGAGATCCGAGGTCGCCTCGATGAGGTTTCCAGCAAGCACCATCGGCTGGCCCGAGACCCGCGACAGTTCCTCGACCGCGAGCGCTGCGTAGCGCGGATCGGCGTTGATCCCGGTACCGATGGCGGTGGCGCCAAGATTGACCTCTCGGAACAGCGCGCTGGTTTCCGTGAGCCGGCCGACATCCTCCTTGATGGTGGCGTGGAAACCGTCGAATTCCTGGCCGAGCGTCATCGGCACGGCGTCCTGGAGCTGCGTACGGCCCATCTTGAGCACGTCGGCGAATTCCACCGCCTTGCCCTTGAAGGCGTAGGCGAGGTCGTCGAGCGCCCGCGTCAGCGGCTGCGTCGCGATGATCACCGCCAGCCGCAGAGCCGTCGGATAGGCGTCGTTGGTCGACTGCGCCATGTTGACGTCGTCGTTTGGATGCAGCTTCCCGTAGGTACCGGGGGCGTGGCCCATCAGCCCTAGGGCGACGTTAGCGATCACCTCGTTGGTGTTCATGTTGGTCGAGGTGCCTGCACCGCCCTGGATGGCATCGACCACGAAAGCCTCGGCATAGGCCTTGTCGGTAGCGACCAGGGTGCAGGCCCGGTCGATGGCATCGGCCTTGACCGCGTCGAGATAGCCGAGCCGTTTGTTGGCCCGCGCCGCGGCCTGTTTCACCAGAGCCAGGGCTTGCACGAACTCCGGAAAATGCCCGACCGGCACGCCAGTGATGGGGAAGTTCGTCACCGCGCGCTTGGTGTGGATGCCCCAGAGTGCATTCGCCGGCACCTCGTCATAGCCGAGCAGGTCATGCTCGGTGCGGCTCTTGGCGGTCTCCATCTCGACAGTGCGGACCGTTGCGACGGCAATGTCGTCGGAGGTCGTGCTGTCGTCGACCGGCGCCGCCTTGCCCGTCTTGCCCTTGGCCGATGCTTTTGCCCTGGTCATCGCTGGCCTCCGTCCGTCGCCGAAGGCGGAAGGCTAGGCTAAGGCCGCGCCAATGCACGCGGATTCTGTCCGTGCACGCCGTCGGCTCACGAAAGAATGATCCTGACGGCGCTCAGCTCAACGCCAACGCCCGCAACGTCTCGGCGACGCGCGCCCGAACCTCTTGCGGCAATGGCAGGATCGGACGGGGCAGCTCGGCGTCGGTCAGGCCGAGAATCGCGGCCGCCGCGTAGACGACGCGCAGGCTCGAATGCTCGCGAAACAGGCCCCAGAGCGGTTCGAGCGCGGCATTGAGGCGGCGCGCCTCCTCGGCATCCCCGTGTTCGGCAGCGCGCACGATCGCAAGGCACGCCTTCGGAAACAGCCCGGCCGCGACGCTGTACCAGGCATCGGCGCCTGCAATCAGCGCTTCAGTGACGTGCCAGTCGCCGCTGCAGCCGACGGAGAAGCCGTCGGGCACGGCGTGACGCAGGCGGTCGAGATGCGGCGCCACGGCCGGCGCGGCCGGAGCGGGGCTCTTGATCGCGATCACCCCCGGCAGCCGACTGACGCGGGCGACCAGGTCCAGGCCAAAGCTGAAATGCGTGGTGCCGGGATTGTCGTAGATCACGAGCGGCAGCCCGCTTTCGCGCGCCACCACGGAGAAGTGCTCGAACACCTCGTCATCCGTGAGAGGCGTGTAGGAGACCGGCGCAAGCAGCCCGGCCGTCGCTCCGATCGCTCTGGCATCCTGGGCGAGCCGAACCGTCTCGTCGGTGCGCAACGCCCCGATCCCGACGAGAATCGGCATGCGGCCCGAGACCTCGTCGATCGCCGCTTCGAGCGCTCGGCGGCGCTCCTCGCGGCACAGATAGGCATAGGTGCCGGTGCTGCCGAGCAGCCCGATGGAATCGACACCAGCGTCCCGCAGCGGCGCGAGCAGGCTGCGCAGGGCCGCTACGTCGACGCGGCCCTCGGCGCTGCAGGGCGTGATCGGAAAGGCAGAGAGCTTCTTGCCCATCAGGCTTCCGATTCTGTCGGCTGGGCTGCCCGTCCGCGAAAGCCGGTCGCCAGAACATAGAGCTCGCTCGAATCCGCGCGGCTCGCATTGGGCTTCACATGACGCACGGTGGCGAAGTCGCGCTTGAGGTCCGTGAGGAGTTCGCCCTCGGTGCCGCCCTGGAACACCTTGGCGAGGTAGCTGCCGCCGGGCGCCAGGATCTCGCGGGCGAAGTGCGCGGCGACCTCGGCCAGCCCGATGATGCGCAGGTGGTCGGTCTTCTTGTGGCCCGTCGTGTTGGCGGCCATGTCCGACATCACGAAATCAGCCGGTCCGCCGAGCATCTCGGTGAGAATGCCGGGGGCGGTCGGGTCGAGGAAGTCGAGGGTGATGAATTCGACGCCGGTCATCGGCTCGATCTCGAGGAGGTCGATGCCAACCACCTTGCCCTCTGCCCCGATCTTCTTCGCAGCGACCTGCGACCAGCCACCAGGCGCCGCTCCGAGATCGACGATCTTCTGCCCCGGCTTGAGCAGATTGAAGCGCTCGTCGATCTCGATGAGCTTGAAGGCGGCGCGCGAGCGGTAGCCCTCGCGCTTGGCCCGCGCCACATAAGGGTCGTTGAGCTGGCGCTCGAGCCAGCGCTTCTGGGACAGGGTGCGCCCGCGCCCGGTCTTCACCCGCTGCTTCAGGTCGCCCCGCAGGCCGCCGCTGGCACCGCGCCGGTCGGTCATCCCAAGTCCTTCTCGAATGATGCGGCCCATGGTCCGCACGGGTCAGCCCTGCGGACGGAACGGCCCACCCGGCGCCGACCGGGCTTAAAGGCTACACCAGCAACCCGCCAATATCGCAAGGTGCGATCGTGACAGCACCCATTCGGCCAGACACCGTCGCCGTTCCCGAAGCGGACCGCCCCGGCTTCCGCGAGTTCGTCGGCATCGTCGCGCTGATGATGGCCGTCACCGCGATGTCGATCGACAACCTGCTGCCGGCCTTTCCCGTGATCCAGGATCGCTTCGCCGTCGCGGACCCGAACCGGCTGCAGCTCCTGATCTACGTCTACATGGTCGGGTTCGGCGTCGGGCAGATCCTTTATGGGCCGCTCTCCGACTCGCTCGGACGGCGCAAGACGCTACTGGCGAGCCTCGTCATCTATCTCGCCGCGACGGTGATCGCGATGTTCAGCCCGAGCTTCGGCTGGCTACTCGCCGCCCGCTTCATACAGGGGACCGGTGCCGCCGGCGGGCGCGTGCTGTCGCTGGCCATCGTGCGTGATCGCTATGCCGGCCGCGCCATGGCGCGCGTCATGTCGCTGATCATGATGGTCTTCCTGATCACGCCGATGCTCGCGCCGGCCGTCGGCCAGACCATGTTGCTGCTGGGTTCATGGATCTGGGTCTTCGTCTCGATGCTGGCTCTCGGCAGCATCCTCACGGTCTGGTTCACGCTGCGGATGCCGGAGACGCTGCATCCGGAATACCGCCGCCCACTCTCGCTCGGCGCCATGGCACAGGCGCTGCGCCTGACCGTGACCAGCCGCGCGACGATCGGCTACGGCACAGCGCTCGGTCTGATGGTCGGCTGCATCATGGGCTATGTCGGCTCGGCCCAGCAGGTCTTCGATTCGGGCCTGTACCATCTCGGCGGCTGGTTTCCGCTGGCCTTCGCCGTGGTGGCCGGCGCCATGGGCACCTCGACGCTGATCAATTCGCGCCTCGTCGAGCGGCTCGGCATGCACTGGCTTTCGCATGCCGGCCTGATAGCCTTCCTCGCCGTTGCTCTCGCGCAGGTCGGAATCGGGCTCGCCTGGGAGGGGCAGCCGCCCCTTTGGCTGTTTCTCGCGGCTTTGTGCCTCAACCAGTTCCTGATCAGCTTCACCATGCCGAACTTCCAGGCGCTCTCGATGCAACCCGTCGGCGAGGTTGCGGGTACGGCCTCCTCCTTCCTCGGCTTCTACACGACGTTGCTCGGCGCGGCCTTCGGTGCGCTGATCGGCCAGAGCTTCGACGGCACCGTGCTACCGGTGGCGATCGGCTATGCCGGGTTGTCTGCGCTAGCCCTGCTGGTCGTCGTCTGGACCGAAAGCGGTCGGCTGTTTCGCGCCGGAGCGTCGGGATAGCGCGCCTCCGCCTCCTGGAGGTGCCGCGCGATCATGTCGGCTGAGGCGTCCCGCCGCAGTTCGATCGGGATCCGTATCCGTAACCCGCGCGTCTCTCTCGGCGAAGAGCTTGGCGATCGGCCGGTCAGGCCGGCGATCGACGCTCCGCTTCAGAAAAAGCCAATCAGGACAACGATATGCTTCGCTTCACCATGATCGCCGCGCTGGCAGCACTGTCGACGGCCGCCGTCGCGGCGCCGGTCGAAAGGGTCCGCGGCACGATCGAAAGCGCCAATGGGACGACCTTCACGCTCAAGCAGGATGATGGCAGCTCGAAGAGCATCAGCCTCGGCTCCGACACCACCTACGCCTCCGTGGTGAAGTCGAGCCTCGATCAGATCAAGGACGGCGTCTTCGTCGGCACGGCGACCAAGGGCGACAATCCTCCGACGGCCCTCGAGGTGGTGCTGTTCCCCGAAAAGATGCGCGGCACGGGCGAAGGTCACTACGATTGGGACGAGATCCAGGACACCACGACGGGGGGCTCCAAGGTCAAGAGTTCGATGACCAACGGGACCGTGAAGGCCGCGACCGGCGGGATGCCGAAGGTCAAGAGTTCCATGACCAACGGCACGGTTGCGAAGAGCACCGGCGCGACCGGCGCCAAGACCCTCACCGTCACCTACGGAAAGGATGGGGGCACCCAGACGATCACCGTGCCGCCTTCCGCCCCGATCGTGACTTTTGAGCCAGCGGATGCGGCCATAATGAAGCCGGGCGCGAAGGTGTTCGTCATCGCCGGCAACGAGGACGGCAAGCTCAGCGCCAAGCGCGTCGCGGTCGGCAAGGACGGTCTGCGGCCGCCGATGTGAATCGCGTATCCGGAGGCTGATGCTTAACCGGACCTTCAGGCGAACGTCGGAAGCTGGGCCGTCTCGCCCGCTTCCGGAGTTCCCGCCGTGACCGATCGTGCCCGCAACGGTGCCTTTCTGACGGCCCGGCTGCTCATGGCCGCAGCCCTGCTGCCGACGGGGATTGCACGGGCGCTCAACGTCTCGGGCTTCGCCGTTACCCTGGCCAGCGCAGGCCTGCCCGCGCCGAATGCGCTCGCCACCGCGACCGTGATCATCCAGGTCTTCGGTCCGCTCGCCCTGATCCTCGGCGTGATGCCACGGGTCACGGGGCTTGCGATGGCCACGTTCGTGGCGGCCTTCGCAGTCCTGCTGCACCCGTTTTGGCTCTTCTCCGGAGCGGCTGCCGTCACCGAGCGGACTTTCCTGCTGTCCGATCTCGGCCTCGCCGGCGCCTTCCTGATCTACGCCATGGCCGGCCCCGGCGGCTGGAGCTGGCAAGGCTGGCGCTCGGGCAACGCCGCTCCAGCCAAGCCGCGGGCGAGCGCGGCCAAGGCCCCTGCGAAAAAGGCTCCGGTCAAGCGCTCGGGCGGCCGGGCTCCGATGCGTGAAGCGGCGTGATCGGACCCAGGGTCTGAGGTGATCCGTCGCCCGGCTTCGTTGCCAGGACCTTCTGACCCGACACCTCCGCCCCCGCATCCGGTGCAAGGCGCGCGAAAGAGAAAATCGCCGCGGCCGAGATCAGCGCCACCGTGAAGAAGGCCGGCGTGAAATCCGACGCCGTGATGTTCGTGTGTCCCTGCACCCTGGCCGAGGTCTCGAGCGCCAGCGCGCCGATGGTGACGCCGAGGCTGAGCGAGATCTGCTGCGCCACGCTGGCGAGGCTGGTCGCAGCGCTCATCTCGCGGCTGTCGAGATCGGCATAGGCGATGGCGTTCACGCAGGTGAATTGCAGCGAACGGCAGCAGCCGCCGAGCAGCAGCGCGCAGACGATCAGCCAATGCGGCGTGCCGGCGGTGAACAGACCGTTGAGCGCCAGGAAGGCCGAGGCGATCAGGGCATTCGTGAGCATGACCCGGCGGAAGCCGTAGAGGCGTAGGATGCGCGGGCCGATGATCTTGATGAGCAGCGCCCCCACCGCCGAGGCGAAGGTGATCAGTCCCGAGCGCAGCGGATCGAGCCCGAAGCCGATCTGCAGCATCAGCGGCAGCAGGAACGGAATCGCCCCGGTGCCGATGCGAAACAGACTGCCGCCGGTGACGGAGGCGCGGAATGTGCCGTGCTTCAGGAGGTCGAGCCGGATCACCGGATTCGCCACGCCACGCGAGTGACGGAAATACACGACGAGCAACACAGCTCCGAGCGCGACGCTGCCCCAGGACAACCAATCCGGCAACAGGTGCCGCCCCGTCGAGGCGAGTCCGAGCATCAGCAGGGCCAAGCCGGCACCGGAAAGAAGGAAGCCCAGCACATCGAGCGGCGGCCGCTCGGGCTCTCTGACGTTCTCGAAGAAGATCGTCGCGAGCGCGATGCCGGCAAGCCCGATCGGGATGTTGATGAAGAAGATCCAGCGCCAATCGAAATAGGTCGTGATGAAGCCGCCCACCGGGGGCCCCAGCACAGGCCCGATCAGCGCGGGGATCGTGAGATAAGCGAGAGCGCCGACGAGCTCGTTCTTCGGCACGCTGCGCAGGATCACCAGACGCCCGACGGGCACCATCATCGCCCCGCCCATGCCCTGCAGGAAGCGCGCGGCGACGAAGCCGGCCAGCGAACTCGATCCGGCGCAGGCGAGCGAGCCCGCCATGAAGACACAGAGGGCGGCGCGAAACACCGTGCGCGCGCCGTAGCGATCGGCGGCCCAGCCCGAGACGGGAATGAAGATCGCGAGGCTGACCAGGTATGACGTCAGCGCGAGCTTCAGCGCGATCGGATCCTCACCGAGGCTCTTCGCGATCACCGGGAGCGCCGTGGCGATCACCGTGGAATCGGTGTTCTCCATGAAGAGCGCCGTGGCGACGACGAGGGGGACGATCTGGGAGGGACGCATTGTTGCCCGAAATAGCGCCAACTGGCCCCTCGTGGATTCCCTGGGGATGAATTCGCCGCGTGAATCGTGTTTCGGAATCGTGTCTGACGGGCCACAGGAGTCCCCGCTTGAGCGGCCCGCGACGCCGTTAGCCCTTCGCAGGGACCAAGCTCGGCCTTAAGTTCAGAAACAATTCGCGGTGGCGTGGGCGGCGTCGCG
Organism: Methylobacterium sp. C25; assembly: GCF_021352225.1. Taxonomy (GTDB): domain Bacteria; phylum Pseudomonadota; class Alphaproteobacteria; order Rhizobiales; family Beijerinckiaceae; genus Methylobacterium. The sequence goes on from NZ_JAAUVI010000003.1 coordinate 512,431, forward strand.
GCTCCGCATGATCGTCCCGATCGATCGAGGACGATTGCAAGACGATCCATGAAAGGCATCGGATGCCATCCCGGCACGATAAGCCACGTTTTGCCCTTCGCCTCGCCCTGGCTTCCGCCATGCTCGCGTTGGTCGCCGGCTGCGGCCAGGTCGTCCTCACCGACGGCCAGTCGCTGACGCGTCGCGACCGCCTGTCCGGCAGCGACGCCGTCGCTTCGGATTCGCGCCTGTTCGTCGATCAGGCCGCGCTGTCGCGCACGCGCACCGTGCGCATCATCCCGACTTCCTTCCCGGCCAACGCCTTCGGCGCGTCGGTGCTGACACCGGAACAGCGCGCCCTCGCTGCGAACGCCGCCGACCGCGCCATGTGCTACGAGCTGTCGCTGAAATACGACGTCGTCTCGACGCCCGATGCCGACCTCACGGTGCGCTCGCGGATCACCCGCGTCGATCCCACGGACCTGCTCGGCGCCGGCTCGACCATCGGCCTGTCGGCGGCGATCTCGATTGCAGGACAGCTCGGCGTCAGTGCGGCCGAGGGTCTCGGTCGCATCCCGGTACCGCGCATCCCGATCGGACTGGGCAGCCTGACCGTCGAGGCCGAGGCGATCGACCGCCATCGCCAGCAACGCGCCGCGATGATCTGGGGCGGCGCGGCCAACTCCTTCACCAGCCAGCCGCGCTTCTCGAAAGACAGCGACGCCTACGACCTCGCCGGCGAGTTCGGGCAGGATTTCGGTTTCTTCGTCGCGACCGGCAAGGACCCGTTCAAGTCCGAGCTGTTCATCCCGAACTGGAACCGCATCCGCATCACCGTGCTCGGCGAGGCGCCCCTCGACCCGGATTGCGCGCGCTTCGGCCGGGCTCCCGGCGTCGATGGCATCCTGACCGACTATATCGGCCTGCCGCCGGAATACGGTGACAAGGGAACGGCCGGGCGGAGCGAGTGACACCGTAGCCCGCGGCTTCGGGAAAGCTCTGCCACCCTCAAGGCTCCGGCCAATGGCCGCTGCGCATGCACAGCAGCCGTGCGCGTCATTTCCCCGTGTCCAGAACATGGCATCTGCGCATTCGCGTCTTTGCGCGGGGCCGTTCCGCATGATACTGGCACGCGCCAACCTGAGACCGTCGACGCGACGCAAAAACCGCGCGGCCGACCTTCACATCACCGGAGTTGGCACATGGCCCTGATCAGCGCGGAATCCATCATCGAGGGCCTGACCTTCGACGATGTCCTTCTGCGTCCCGCGGCCTCCTCCGTGATGCCCGGCGAGGTCGACATTGCGTCGCGGCTCACCCGCACCATCCGGCTGAACCTGCCGATCGTCTCCTCGGCCATGGACACGGTCACCGAGGCGCCCATGGCCATCGCCATGGCGCAGAATGGCGGCCTCGGCGTGATCCACCGCAACCTGGAGCCGCCGGAACAGGCCGAGCAGGTCCGCCTCGTCAAGAAATACGAGTCGGGCATGGTGCTGAACCCGATCACCATCTTCCCCGACGAGACCCTGGCCGACGCCTTCGAGGTGATGAAGGCCAACCGCATCTCCGGCATCCCGGTGGTCGAGCGCGGCCCCAACGGCTCGCGCGGAAAACTCGTCGGCATTCTCACCAACCGCGACTGCCGCTTTGCCACCAATTTCGGCCAGCCCGTCTCCGAGCTGATGACGAAGGACCGGCTGATCACGGTGCGCGAGGGCGTGACGCAGGACGAGGCCAAGCGCCTGCTGCACCAGTTCCGCATCGAGAAGCTCCTGGTGGTCGACGACCACTACCGCTGCATCGGCCTGATCACCGTCAAGGACATCGAGAAGCAGGTCGCCCACCCCAACGCCGTCAAGGACGAGCAGGGGCGCCTGCGCGTCGCCGCCGCGACGACGACGGGTGACGGTGGCTTCGAGCGCGCCGAGCGCCTGATCGATGCCGGCTGCGACGTGGTGGTGGTCGACACCGCCCACGGCCATTCGATCAAGGTGCTCGACGCCGTGCGCCGGGTGAAGTCGCTCTCGAACGCCGTGCAGATCATCGCCGGCAACGTCGCCACGCGCGACGGCGCCAAGGCGCTGATCGATGCCGGCGCGGACGCCATCAAGGTCGGCATCGGCCCGGGCTCGATCTGCACCACCCGCATCGTCGCGGGCGTCGGCGTTCCGCAGCTCACCGCCCTGATGGAGGCGGTGGAAGCGGGTCACGAAGCCGACATTCCCGTGATCGCCGATGGCGGCATCAAGTATTCCGGCGACCTCGCCAAGGCGATCGCGGCCGGCGCCTCGGTAGCCATGCTGGGCTCGCTGCTCGCCGGCACCGACGAGGCGCCCGGCGACGTCTTCCTGTACCAGGGCCGCTCCTACAAGAGCTATCGCGGCATGGGCTCGGTGGGCGCCATGGCCCGCGGCTCGGCCGACCGCTACTTCCAGGCCGAGGTCAACGACACCCACAAGCTCGTGCCCGAGGGCATCGAGGGCCAGGTTCCCTACAAGGGTCCGGTCTCGGCGGTGCTTCACCAGCTCGCCGGCGGCCTTCGGGCGGCCATGGGCTATGTCGGCGCGCCGACGGTGCCGGAGTTGCAGGAGCGGGCCCAGTTCATCCGCATCACCAATGCGGGCCTGCGCGAGAGCCACGTCCACGACGTGACCATCACCCGCGAGACGCCGAACTACCCGAGCCGGTAAGGGCTTCCAGTCCGTCCGGCGACCGGGTTTCCGACTGCCGGACGGTGTGACGGCGCCTACTTCACCGTCTTGAGCAACTCGTCATAGGCCTGACAGGCCTGGGCATTGTTGCCTGCCGCCTGGAACTTCGCGCCGACCTCCTGGAACTTCTTCATCAGCTCCTGACCGCTCGCCGGGTCGGCGGTGATCTTCTGCTGAATTGCGGTCATCAGCTCCTGCGATTTCTTGGTGATCATATCGGGAGTGCACTCGTTGCTCTTCGAGCAAGCAGCCACCCCGCCGGCCAAAGCTACCGCAACGATCAAGTTCACGATCTTCAACGCTCAGTCCTCCCTGTCATTCGGACAGCCAAGACGGCGGGCCGAACGGCCCGTTGCCTGAAGCCATCTCGAATTCTTCAAATGCGACCTCCCTTCACCTCTCCGGATATTGATAATCCGCAAGCAGGAGAATCGCAGGGACTTTCCCTATAGGGGGCGCCCTCTGTGAGAGCGAACGCTTTGTCGCACATATGAAGCTTCGCCGTGCCGTTGCTCACACGTGACCGGTGCGGGGTTCAGACCCCCCGCCATTCGAGAGTGTCGAAAGCGAACCCGCAATCCGCCCTCGATGCGCGGCTTCCGAACGCCGTCGTGCTATCGCCGCCCCGGAATGATGAGGCGTTGTTGCGCCGGGGGCCGAAGGCTGCATAGAGACGCGGAAACAGGCGGAGGATGACGATGCGGGTTCTCGTAGTCGGCGCAGGTGCAACCGGCGGATATTTCGGCGCACGGCTTGTCGAGGCCGGGCGCGACGTCACCTTCCTGGTCCGGAAAGCGCGGGCCGAGAAGCTTGCGGCAGAGGGCCTCCAGATCCGAAGCCCGGTCGGCGACTATAAGATCGATGCCCCGCAGACCGTCACTGCCGACACGCTCGCGAGTGCCGGGCCGTTCGATCTCGTGCTCCTGTCCTGCAAGGCCTACGACCTCGATAACGCCATCGCGGATGCCGCGCCGGCTGTCGGACCGCAGACCGCGGTGCTGCCGATCCTGAACGGCATGAACCACCTCGACGCCCTCGACGCGAAATTCGGCGCAGAGCGCGTGCTCGGCGGCAGCTGCGCCATCGTCGGGACGATGACCAAGGCCGGCGAGATCCGCCAGATGACCGACCTGCATTCGCTGACCTACGGCGAGCGCGACGGCTCACGGTCCGCGCGCATCCAGGCCATCGAGGCGCTGATGGAGGGCGTGCGCTTCCAGGCCCGGTCGAGCGACAAGGTGCTGCTCGAGATGTGGGAGAAGTGGGTTTTTCTGGCGACGCTCGCAGGCAGCACCACCCTGATGCGCGCCGCGATTGGCGACATTCTCGCCGCTCCCGGGGGCAAGGCCCTCATCGAAGGGCTGCATGACGAATGCCGGGCGGTGGCCGTCGGCTCCGGCTACGGTCCGCGCGAGAAGGTGTTCGAGGGCGCGCGCAAGACACTGACCACCGAAGGCGCGCCGATGACCGCGTCGATGCTGCGCGACATCGAGGGCGGCGCCCGCGTCGAGGCCGACCACATCATCGGCGACCTGATCGCTCGCGGCGTCAAGGTCGCGCCGGGTTCGCCCCGACCGTTGCTGGAGATGGCCTATACGGGGCTGCGCAGCTACCAGAACCGCCGCGCGCGCGAGGCCTCCTGAGCACTTCGGCGCTCGCTTTGGCGGCAAAGGAAGCAATGACCGCCGCTCACGACAGGCGTGGCGCTCGTTGCGCCCGTAGTGGCGCCTCGCCGGCCCCGGCGAGATACACCGATTACGGCTGCGCGAGCCTCTACGCGAAGAAATGACCGTCCGGCGGCGGTTTGCCAAGCTTCGGCAACCCGTTAGGGTGCGGGGCAACGTTCGGCGCTCGTCCGGCACACGCGACCTGGGATTGCCGACACCATGACCAAGGCAGACTGCATCGAGACTCTGCGCGCGCTGATCGAGCGCAGCGATCGAAACGAATTGGCGGAAGTTCAGGCCACGATCATCCAGTTCGCGCTGGCTTCGGCCGACCTGAAGAGCCGCACCGAGGCGATGGCAGACCTGCAGACGTCCCTCGAAACCGAGATGCTGGCGGCCAAGCTCGCCCCCGACCAGGCCGCCTACTACGCGGTCGTCGAGGCGATGATCGACCGCACGCGGGATGCGGTCTTGAACTATTCGAGCCGGCCAGCGACAGCCTAAGGCGCGCGATTCAATAGCGCTGAGGCGGCGCCACGGGGCGCGGATCGCCGTATTCGAGCTGCGTCTTCGCGTCGTAGGGACGGCGCGGCGGCGGCACCGGGTCCGCGATCGGTTCCGCAGGAGCGCGCGAGCAGGCTGCGGCGGCCAGGGCGAACAGGCAGGCTGCGGCCAGGGGGTACAGGGGCGATCTGGGCTTCATCGGATACTCCCGCTCGAACTCATACGGGAACCGTTGACGAAAACGGCTCATCGCATGTCTTGAGGGACGAACGCGCTTTTAGCTCGGCCGTATCGTGACCAAGCCTAGGGTTAAGCGTGGCCGTATCGTGGCAGAGTCAACGAGATCTTTCCGGAGCCGATCCTGACCCCTTCCGCTCGCCTTTCTGCCGCCATCGAGGTGCTCGCCGACATCGCCGCGCGCCGCCGGCCGGCCGCCGATGCCCTCAAGGATTGGGGCCTCGCTCACCGTTTCGCCGGCTCGGGCGACCGGGCCGCCATCGCGAGCCTGGTCTATGACGGGCTGCGCCGCCGCGCCTCTGCGGCCTGGATCATGGGCGAGGACACGCCGCGCGCGGTGATGATCGGCATGCTGCGCCTGCAGCGGGGGCTCGCCGCGCCGACCATCGGCGGATTGTTCGACGGGTCGCGCTTCGCGCCGGAGCCGCTGAGCGGCCACGAGCAGGAGCGCCTCGCGAATGGAACCCTCGACGATGCGCCGCCGGCGATCGCGGGCGACGCGCCGGATTGGGTGCTGCCCTCGCTACAGGGACTTTTCGGCGACGACCTTCTGCCGGAGTTGCGCGCTCTGGGCCGGCGTGCGCCGCTCGACATCCGCATCAACGGCTTGAAGCTCGATCGCGACGCCGCGCTGAGCCGACTCGCCCACCTCTCGCCCGAGCCGACGCCGCATGCGCCGATGGGTCTGCGCATCCCGCTCGGCGAGGATGGGCGGGGGCCGGCACTCCATGTCGAGCCGGAATTCATCGAGGGCCTCTACGAAATCCAGGACGAGGGCTCGCAGCTCGCAACGCGACTTTCCGGGGCGCAGCCGGGAGAGACGGTGGTCGACCTCTGTGCCGGCGGCGGCGGGAAGACTCTGGGCTTGGCCGCGCTCATGCGGAACCAGGGCCGCATCATCGCCACCGATGCCGATCCGCGTCGACTGGCGCCGATCCACGAGCGACTGCGCCGGTCGGGCGCCGAGGCCGAGATCCGCACGCCGCGCGTGGGCCGCGCTCGGGCGGACGTGCTGGAGGATCTCGATGGTACCGTCGACCGGGTACTGGTCGACGCGCCCTGTACCGGCACCGGGACATGGCGGCGCAATCCGGACGCCAAGTGGCGCCTGCGCCCGAACAGCCTCGCCTTGCGCGTCTCCGAACAGGCGCAGGTGCTCGACCGGGCGGCACAGCTGGTGCGGCCGGGTGGGCGCATCGTCTACATCACCTGTTCGCTGCTTCCCGAAGAAAACGACGACGCCGTCGCAAGCCTGCTGAAGCGCCGGCTGGGGAATCTCACCGTCATCGACTCCTCCACCGTTCTGGCGGAGGGCGCATCAGCGCTGGCGCCTTTCGTGCGCCTGACGCGTCACGGCGTGCAGATGAGCCCCGTGCTCACAGGAACCGACGGCTTCTACGTCTCCATGATCGAGCGCGCAGGCTGACGCGTCGCGAGACTCGCCTTATCAGTCATGCTGCCCCCCGATGCTGGCAACGGACCAGTTCGGCAAGGATCACAAGCGCTTCTGAGCCGTTTGTCAGGAAGAGCCTCGCGCCTTCGGAGATTCTCGGATGCTTCGCTCATGACGCTCGATCGCAGGGCCCTGATGGCGGCCGCGGCAGCGCTGCTGACGGCGGAGCGGGTGAAAGCTCAGGAGAATCCGGGAGAACCAACGGTTCGGGCCCTTCGGCCGATCGGCGATCCTGCGATGCAAGCCCTTCCGCAGGTCCCGACGCAGCCGCCTGTTCGGGAGACCGTGCAGGCCCTGCCGAAATCGGCACCGGGCTCCGAACTCGAAGTCATCGACCTCTGGCCCGGCCTGCCGCCTGGCGGTGGCGGTCCGTTTCGCAGTGATTACCGCTTCGACGAGACCCTGGGAGGTGTGATCACTGGCGTAACGCGGCCATGCCTCATGGTCGTCCGGCCGGAGCGGCCGAATGGCGGCGCCTTCCTCGTTGCGGCGGGCGGCGGCTACCGCCGGATCGACATCAGTGGTGAAGGCCTGCCTGTGGCAGCCTGGCTCGCCAAAGCCGGCTTCCACGTCTTCGTGCTGATCTACCGCCTGCCGAGCGAGAAATGGGGCGACGGACCCGATGCGCCGCGCCAGGACGCGCAGCGAGCGGTGCGCCTGATCCGCGCCAACGCGGCGCAGTACGGCATCGACTCGGAGCGGATCGGTCTGCTCGGCTTTTCTGCCGGCGGCCATCTGATGGGAGAGACGGCGGTCGATTCCGAAGTCGATCTCTACGACGACGTCGATGAGGCGGACCAGCAGAGCGCGCATGTGGCGCTGGCTGGCCTGATCTACCCGATCATCACGCTGAAGGCGCCGTTCGACCGGACGATCTCCAGCCGCGTCGTGCTCGTGGGCGAGAACCCGTCGGAGGCGCAAAGGCGCGCCTATTCGGTTGATTCGCAGGTGACGAAGCGAGCGCCCCCGATCTTCCTGGCGCAAGCCGCGGACGATCCGGTCGGGACGGTCGATCATCCCTTGCGGATGTACAATGCCCTGCGCGCGGTCGGCGTGCCGGTGGAGATGCACCTATTCGAGCGCGGCGGCCATGGGTTTGGCCTCGGCGTGCCCGGCATGCCGGCGGCGGCCTGGGCCAACCTGTTCCTGAGCTGGATCCGCGCCCGCGGCTTCATGCGCAATGTCTGAGCCGCGAGCGCTGTCCTCTTCACGCTACTGGGAAGAGAAAGATCGTCGGTCGATCAGAAGCACTGACGCTTGGTCTGAGCCGCGAGCGCTGTCCTCTTCACGCTACTGGGAAGAGAAAGATCGTCGGTCGATCAGAAGCACTGACGCTTGCGCACGATCACGACGCGGCCCATGGGCCCACGGCGCTTGGTGACGACGGTCCGGCAGCGCGGACCGCGGATCACCGTACGGGACACGACCCGAGCCTGCTCGATGCTGCTGCCGGGCGCGATGCCACCGGCGAGCGGCATGGCCGAAGCGGGCGCAGCAGCGACGAGGCTGCCGAAGGCGAGGGCGGCGATACCGAGGAGAGATGATCTCATGGTGCTAGGCTCCTTGCTTTTTGTGGGGCGGGCGCTGTCGCAGGCATGGCATGAATGTGCAGTTAATGCTCAGCTTACAAACCGAAACCAAAGCGAGGAACAAGCCGGCAAAGTTTTTGATCGATGCTTGTCGGGCACGCGTGTGTACCCGCATGGCTTCGCTCGCGGGTAAATCGATCGACCCGCGTACGGATCACAGATCCAGAGCCGGCTATCCGGCGAGGGACGCCGCAACCTGCTTCAGCGCCGGCAGCTTGCGGATCGGCCCGATCGCCGCGAGCGTCGGCGCACCGGCGATGACGGCGCGGCCGGCCGCACGGACGTCGTCCACCGTCACCGCATCGACCTTGGCGATGACTTCGCCCGAGGGGATCACGCGGCCCCAGGCCAGGAGCTGCCGGGCATTGCGCTCGATGCGGCCACCGGGCGTCTCCAGGGCCGAGAGCAGCGAGACCTTGAGCTGCGCCTTGGCCCGGGCCAGCTCCGCTTCGTCGAGCTCTTCCGTCGCTGTGCGGGTGGTAGCGATGGCCACGTCGACGAGTTCGGGCAGATCCGCGCCGGAGGTGCCCGCGCCGATGCCGAACAGGCCGCAATCCGAAAAAGGCCAGTGGAAGGCCTGGATGTCGTAGGCGAGCCCGCGGGTCTCGCGCACCTCATGCCAAAGCCGCGAGGTCAGGCCACCGCCGAGGATCTGCGCGAAGAGGTGCAGCGCGTAGTAGCCGTCGTCGCGGAACGACAGACCGGGCAGGCCGAGGACGAGGTTGGCCTGTTCGAGCTTACGCTGCATGCGCCGCTCGCCGCCGCCGTAGAGGCCCGGCACGACAGCCGGCACCGAAGCCGGCTTCATGCCGCCGAACAGCCGCTCGCCGGCCTCGACGATCTCCTCGTGCGACACGGCGCCGGCGGCGGCCAGCACCATGCGCTCGGGGACGTATTCGCGGGCGATGAAAGCCTCGATCCCGGCACGGTCGAAGCTCGTAATGGTCTCGGGCCGGCCCAGGATAGGACGGCCGATCGGCTGGTCAGGAAAGGCCGTCTCGACGAAGGCGTCGTAGACCACGTCGTCCGGCGTATCCTCGACCGCGGCGTATTCCTGCAGGATCACGCCCTTCTCGCGGGCGAGCTCGCCGGCCTCGAAGGTCGAACGGGTCAGGATGTCACCGAGCACGTCGAGGGCGACGCCGACATCCTCGCCGAGCATGCGAGCGGTGTAGCTGGTGCTCTCGGTGGAGGTCGCGGCGTTGATCTCGCCGCCGACATTCTCGATGTCCTCGGCGATCTTGCGCGCCGAGCGGGTTTGCGTGCCCTTGAAGGCCATGTGCTCGATGAGATGGCTGAGGCCATGCTCTTCGGGCCGCTCATGGCGCGAGCCGGCGCCGACATAGACGCCGAGTGAGGCCGTCGCCACGCCGGGAATCGCTTCCGTCGCGATGGTCAGGCCGTTGGAGAGCCGCGCGATCTTAAGGTCGGGCGAGGCGCCGAAGGTCGTGAAATGCTCGTTCATGACCGGATCAAGCACCTGCCGTGATGCGGGCGCGCTCGCGGATGTAGCGCTCCACGGCGGCCTGATCATTCGGGAGATTGGCAACCAGCTCCGGCCGGTCGAGGAGATCGGCGAGATGCGGCGGCAGCGCCGGGCGGCCGGCGCCGGTGGCCAACGAGACCGCGTCCGGGAACTTGGCTGGATGCGCCGTGGCGAGCGCCACGACCGGCGTCGCGGAATCCTTCTCGAGCAACTTGCGGCCAGCCCGCACGCCGATCGCACTGTGCGGATCGAGCACCACGCCGGTCTTGCGGTAGGTGCCGGCGATCTCTTCCACCACCTCCGGTTCCGGGACGGCGGTGGCATCGAACTCGTCGCGCACGGTCTGCAGGACGGCCGGATCGAGGCTGAAGCCGCCGGATTGCTTCAGCCCGTCCATCAGCCGGCTGAGTGAGGACGAATCGCGGCCGAGCGCCTCGAAGAGCAGCCGCTCGAAATTCGAGGAGATCTGGATGTCCATCGAGGGCGAGGTGGTCGGCTGTACGCCGCGCAGCTCATAGGAGCCGTGCTCCAGGGTCCGCGCCAAAATGTCGTTAGCGTTGGTGCCGATCATCAGGCGATCGATCGGCAGGCCCATGCGCTTAGCGACCCAGCCAGCGAGGATGTCGCCGAAATTGCCGGTCGGCACCGCGAAGGAGATTGGGCGATGCGGCCCGCCCAGCGCCACGGCGCTGGTGAAGTAATAGACCGCCTGTGCCGCGACGCGCGCCCAGTTGATCGAGTTCACGCCCGAGAGGTGCACGTCACGCGCGAAGTCGCCGTGCTGGAACATCGATTTCACGATGTTCTGGCAGTCGTCGAAGGTGCCGTCGATGGCGAGCGCATGGACGTTCGGCGAGGACACCGTCGTCATCTGGCGGCGCTGCACTTCGGACACGCGGCCGTGCGGATACAGGATGAACACGTCGACCTGATCGAGGCCCTTGAAGGCCTCGACTGCCGCCGAGCCGGTATCGCCCGAGGTCGCGCCGACGATGGTCGCCCGCGAGCCGCGTTTGCGAAGGACATGGTCCATCAGCCGCCCGAGCAGTTGCATCGCCACGTCCTTGAACGCGAGCGTGGGGCCGTGGAAAAGCTCGAGCAGGAAGAGATTGTCGTCGAGCTGGGTCAACGGGCAGATCGCCGGGTGACGGAAGCTCGCATAGGCATCCTCGATCATGCGATCGAGGGCCTTGTCCTCGATCTCGCCGTCGATGAGCGGGCGCAGCACGCGCTTGGCTGCCTCGGCGTAGCGCACGCCGCTCAGGGCCGCGATTTCGGATTTCGCAATCTGAGGCCAGTTTTCCGGCACGTAGAGACCGCCGTCGCGGGCGAGGCCAGCGAGGAGGGCATCGGAAAAGCTCAAGGGCGCAGCGGCGCCGCGGGTCGAGACGTGCAGCAAAGGGGCCTCCGGGAAGGCGCCCGCTCTACACGATCGGAGTTCGGCTGTCGAAGCGGATCAGGCGCTGGTGCCCGGCGCCTTCTTCAAGTGGCAGCCGGTGATGCGCCACTGACCGTCCGCCTGCTTCTGGAGAAGGTAGAGGGCCATCCAGTCGACGCCCTCGTCGTCCTGCAACGTCACCGCCTGCGCAAGCTGATCGCCATCAGCGTCCTCGGTCTTGTCGAAGCTATAGCTGCGCGGGTGCAGGACCGGCTTGTAGCCCTGCTCGACCATGGCGATGAACGTCTCGGGCGACGAGAACATGCTCTGGATCTGCGGGGCGGCCTGGGCATAGGCGGTCGCCGGGTCGTTTTTCTTGAAGGCTTCGAGCTGCCGCTCGATGGTGGCGCGCGCCGCGCTCCGGTCTCCGTCGTCGACGGCCCAGGCGGCCGTGCCCACCATCACCAGTAAGAGACCACCAACGAGACTGCGCATCGTCGCTACCCTCCAAGGCCAGCCGATACAAAGGTATCGCGCCGCCTAAGAAGGACAAGCAGGGGTCATGCCGCAGGGTTGCCGCTGACCCTCCTCCGTCATTCCGCCGGATCGTACAGCCGTCGCCAGGCGAACACCGAAAATACGCCCACGAGGCACGCCGCGATGCCGAACCAGGTGAAGGCGTATTGCAGGTGGTTATTCGGGAGATCGACGCGGAGCTGCCCTCCCCGCGGCCAGCCACCGGGATTGGCCGTTGCGTCGACCTCGATCATGTAGGGCGGCACATCGCCGAGCCCCTTCGCTGCGGCGATGCCGGCGATGTCGCGGTTGAACCACTCGCCGCGGGCCGGATCGGGGGCTGGCACGAACATGGTGCGCGGCTCCGAGGCACGCAGGATCCCGATGACGGTGGTCTCGCCCGCGATCTGGCCGGCTTGTCGGTCCGCGGGGTTCTTCAGCTCGGTCGGGATGAAGCCACGATTGACCAGGATCGTCGGGCCATCGGAGCGGGCGAGGGGCGTGATCACGTAAAAACCCTGGAGGGCGCGGCCGGGCGAATCGCCGGGGGCAAGGCCGTGGACGAGGGTCTCCCTGTCGTTCTGAAAGGTGCCGCTAACACGGACTCGGCGAAATTCGTCGGCCTTCGGATCCCAGGCTCCGGGCGCGGGCAGCGCGCCCGGTGGATCCTCGTGCGAGCGCTCGATGATCCGGGCAATGAGCGCTTCTTTCTCGCCCTTGCGCTCGATCTGCCAGATGCCGAGCCCGATCAGGATCACGAGGCAAACGAGCGAGGCGAGGCCGGGAGCGATCAAGCCGCGCCAGCGGCGATCCGGGGGTGAAGCCGAGGCACTCACGACCGGAAACGTCCCTGCTCGGCCTTGTTGTGGTACTGTAGGGCGGCGAGCATCCCCTTGAGCGGACGCACCAGCGCCAGGCTCAGGCCGATCGAGAGCGATCCGGCGACGACGGCATGGACCCAGATCGGCGGCTCGAAGGTGATCTCCATCCAGAGCGCGAGGCCAACCACCACGACGCCGACGATGGACATCACGAAGAAGGCCGGTCCGTCGGCCGAGTCGAAGGCCGAAAAATCCTGGCCGCAGACCTCGCAAGTCGGCCGGAAGCTCAGGAAGCCGTTGAACATGTGACCCTCGCCGCAGCGCGGGCAGCGGCCTCTGAGGCCTGTCGGGATCGGCGGTGGAGCGTTGCTCGATACGGGCACGGAGGGGACCTTCTTCGGCTCGCCCCTGATATGGGCAACGCCCCGCCTTCGGGCATGAAAAAGGGCGGCTCGCGCCGCCCTTCAGGGTTGTCCGCCGCGCAAGGCGGGGACGGGTCTGCGCGACGCCTCAGCCGTGAGCGGCAGCGTGGCCGAAGCCGGAACCCCACACGTAGATGGCGGCGAAGAGGAACAGCCACACCACATCGACGAAGTGCCAGTACCAAGCGGCGAACTCGAAGCCGAGGTGCTGCTTGACGGTGAAGTCGCCGGCATAGGCGCGCATCAGGCAGATCGCGAGGAAGATCGTACCGATGATGACGTGAGCGCCATGGAAGCCCGTCGCCATGAAGAAGGTCGACGAGTAGATGCTGCCCGAGAAGCCGAAATGCGCGTGGCTGTACTCATAGGCCTGGCACGCGGTAAACAGCACGCCGAGGATGATGGTCAACCAGAGGCCGTATTTGAGGCCCTTGCGATCGTCATGCAGCAGAGCGTGGTGCGCCCAGGTGATTGTGGTGCCCGAGGTCAGCAGGATCAGGGTGTTGAGCAGCGGCAGGTGCCAGGGGTCGAAGGCTTCGATGCCCTTCGGCGGCCAGGTGCCACCCGTGAACTCGACGCGCTGCGTCTGGATCGGGTCGGCCGTGTAGAGCGCGGCCTCGAAATAGGCCCAGAACCACGCGACGAAGAACATCACCTCGGAGGCGATGAACATCATCATGCCGTAGCGGTGATGGAGCTGGACGACGCGGGTGTGATCGCCCGTATTGGCCTCGTGCGCGACGTCCTTCCACCAGGAGAGCATGGTGTAGAGGATGCCGAGGAAGCCGGCGCCGAACATGTACGGGCCGACCGCGAGGCCGCCGAGCGTCAGGCTCTTCATCCAAAAGACCGCGCCGGTCGTGGTGATGAAGCCGGAGAAGGCACCGATCAGCGGCCACGGGCTCGGATTGAGGATGTGGTAGTCGTGATTCTTGGCGTGCGCCTCGGCCATCGAAAAGCTCTCCTCTCCCCGGCCTTCGCCGCCACCGGCTGGCCCCGTTTCACCTTGTCGACGATCGGCTTAGCACCGGCCTTCGAACTTGAAGCTCTATCTTGGGCCTCGGCCCATTGTCACGCTTGCGCGTGGAAGAAAGTCGTCCGCGTCCCCGCTCAGCCGCCCTTCTTGCCGTCGGCCGCCGCCACGGGCGTGCCGTTGCGGGAAGGGAAATAGGTGTAGGACAGGGTCATCTCGCCGAGATCGCCGATATCGGGATCCTTCCGAAGACCCTGGTCGACGTAGAAGACCAGCGGATAATCGGCACTCTCACCCGGCTGCAGCGTGTGCTCGCTGAAGCAGAAGCACTCGACCTTCACGAAATAGCTGCCCATCAGCCCGGGCTGCACGTTGAAGGCCGCGATCCCCGTCGCGGGCTTCGAGCCCGTGTTGGTCACCTTGAAGAACACGGTCTTGGTTTCGCCCGGCACGGCGTCGACGCTCGTCACCTCGGGCTGGAAGCGCCAGGTGAGGGTCGGGGCAACATTGGTGTCGAAGTGGACCCGCAGGGGCTTGGAGGTCGCATCCGCAGAGGCAGTCGGCGCGGCGCCTGTCCGCGGCGTGCCGTCATAGCCCGTCGCCTTGCAGAACATGTTGTAGAGCGGCACCGAGGCGAAGGCGAGCCCGGTCATCCCTGCGACCACACCGGCACAGGCGAGCGCCGTCCAGCGCGCTCCATTCTGCGGAGGCCGGCCCGTGGCGCTCACAGCGGGCGCTCCAGGATCTGGGGGCCGAGCTTGGCGATCGTCAGCACGAAGAACAGGATCACCAGGGCGCCGAGCGTCAGCGCGATGGCGACGGAGCGCTTGCGGCGCGCCTTCTCCTCTTCGGGCGTCAGCGCTCTGACCTGAAACTTCGGTTCCATCATGGCGCGTCAGGCGATGACGGCGCGGAACAGGCCGAAGCCGTGTTCCACCAGAAGCCCCGCGAAGAGCAGGAGCAGGTACAGGATCGAGAAGCCAAACAGGCCCATTGCTGCCCGACGCTCGGCCTCGCCCTCGCGCAGGCGGAAGACCTGCATGGCGCCCGCGAGCATGCCGAGGCCGCCGAAAGCCGCGATCACCGCATAGAGCCAGCCGCCGAAGCCCATGGCGACGGGGACGAGGCCGAGCGGGGCGAGCAGCAGCGTGTACCAGACGATCTGGCGGCGGGTGGAGTCAGGACCGGCCACGTTCGGCATCATCGGGATGCCGGCCTTGGCGTAGTCGCCGCTCTTCACGAGCGCCAGCGCCCAGAAATGCGGCGGCGTCCAGATGAAGATGATCAGAAACAGGACAACGGAGTCGAGGCTGACATGGCCCGTCACCGCGGCCTGCCCGACGATAGGCGGGAGTGCTCCGGCAGCGCCGCCGATGACGATGTTCTGAGCGGTCGCCCGCTTCAGCCACATCGAATAGACGACGGCGTAGAACACGATGGTGAAAGCGAGAAGCCCTGCGGCGAGCCAGTTCGAGGCGAGGCCGAGGATCAGCACAGAACCGACCGAGAGGACCATCCCGAAGGCGAGCGCCTCGTTCGGCAGAATGCGGCCGTCGGGGATCGGACGCTTGGCGGTGCGCGTCATCAGCGCGTCGATGTCGGCATCCCACCACATGTTGAGACAGCCCGACGCGCCAGCGCCCACGGCGATCATCAGCAGCGAGATGGCGGCGATGATCGGGCTGACCTGCGGGTGCGAGATCACCATGCCGACCAGCGCGGTGAAGATGACGAGCACCATCACCCGCGGCTTCAGCAGGGCGAAGAAGTCCGAGACCTCACCGCCGGCCGCGCTGGCGGTCGGATTGAAGGCTTGCGCCTCGCCGGAGAGGCTGTTCGACAGGCTCGACATGAAAACCGCGTTTCGGATCGGTTGAACCAAAGTCCTTTCAGGCTCGCGCGGCCCTCGGGGGCCGAACCGCCCTTTCCGGGATGCCGTCGCCGCGAGGGCCTGGGGCATCCGGGAAAGAGCGAGGACCGCCGCAGCGGTCCTCGCGATGTTTCGTCGTCGTCTGAGCGGCTTAGTGGGCCGGCTCGTCGACGATCTGCGGAAGCGTCTCGTACTGGTGGAAGGGAGGCGGCGACGACAGGGTCCATTCCAGCGTCGTGGCGCCCTCGCCCCACGGATTGTCGGCAGCGCGAGTCTTCGAACGGAAGGCCAGGATGATGCCGATGAAGAACACCACCATGCCGAGCGCGAAGATGTGGCCGCCCCAGGTCGCGACCTTGTGCCAGGGCGCGAAGGCTTCCGGATAGTCCGCGTAGCGGCGCGGCATGCCGGCGAGGCCGAGGAAGTGCATCGGGAAGAACAGGACGTTCGCACCGATGAAGGCCAGCCAGAAGTGCAGCTTACCGGCCCATTCCGGGATGACGTGGCCGGTCATCTTCGGGAACCAGTAGTAGACACCGGCGAAGATGATGAACACGGCGCCGAGCGAGAGCACGTAGTGGAAGTGCGCGACGACGTAGTAGGTGTCGTGCAGGTACTTATCGACTGCCGAGTTCGCGAGCACGACGCCGGTGACGCCGCCGACCGTGAACAGGAAGATGAAGCCGACTGCCCAGTGCATCGCAGCGGTGAAGCGGATCGAACCGCCCCACATCGTCGCGATCCAGGAGAAGATCTTCACGCCAGTCGGGACCGCGATCACCATCGTGGCGAACACGAAGTAGGACTGCGTCTGGAGCGACAGGCCGACCGTGTACATGTGGTGCGCCCACACAACGAAGCCGACGACGCCGATCGCGACCATGGCATAGGCCATCGCGAGGTAGCCGAAGACCGGCTTCTTCGAGAAGGTCGCGATGATGTGCGAGACGATGCCGAAGGCCGGCAGGATCATCACGTACACCTCGGGGTGACCGAAGAACCAGAACAGGTGCTGGTAGAGAACCGGGTCACCACCGCCCTCGGGCGCGAAGAAGGTCGTGCCGAAGTTGCGGTCCGTGAGCAGCATGGTGATCGCGCCGGCGAGCACCGGGAGCGAGAGCAGCAGCAGGAAGGCGGTGACCAGCTCGGCCCAAGCGAAGAGCGGCATCTTGTGCAGCGTCATGCCCGGGGCGCGCATGTTCAGGATCGTGGTGATGAAGTTGATCGCGCCGAGGATCGAGCCGGCACCGGCGAGGTGCAGCGAGAAGATCGCAAAATCGACGGCCGGACCAGGATGGCCAGCAGATGACAGCGGCGGATAGACGGTCCAGCCCGTACCCGCGCCGGCGGCGCCGGGTGCGCCCTCGACGAAGAGCGAGCAGACCAGGCTGCAGAAGCCTGCGACGGTCAGCCAGAACGAGATGTTGTTCATGCGCGGGAACGCCATGTCCGGCGCGCCAATCATCAAGGGCACGAACCAGTTGCCGAAGCCGCCGATCAGTGCCGGCATCACCATGAAGAACACCATGATGAGGCCGTGACCCGTGACGAACACGTTATAGGTCTGCGGATTGGTGAAATACTGGAGCCCCGGCTCCTCCATCTCCATGCGGATGCCGAAGGAAAGGAACGCGCCTACGCAGCCCGCGAAGAACGCGAACAGCAGGTAGAGCGTGCCGATGTCCTTGTGGTTGGTCGACAGGAACCAACGGGCGAAGAAGGACGGCTTGTGATCGTCGTGGGCATCATGCCCGGCATGTGCTGCGGCGGTTGCCATCGGGTCTGACCTTAAATCGGGTATCGTATGATCAGGCGAATGGGATCGGGCGGATGGCCGCCCGTCCCGCGTGCGTCCTTACTTGGCCGAAGCGAGCCGTGAGCCACCGTCGATCGCGGCGTACTTGGTCTTCGCTTCCTTGAGCCAGGCCGCATAGGCCTCATCGCTGACCACCTTCACGACGATCGGCATGTAGGCGTGGCGCATGCCACAGAGCTCCGAGCACTGGCCGTGATAGGTGCCCTCGCGCTCGGCCTTGAACCATGTCTCGTTGAGGCGGCCAGGGATCGCGTCGATCTTGCCGCCGAAGGAGGGCATCGCCCAGGAATGGATCACGTCGGTCGAGGTCACCTGGACCCTCACGACCTTGTTCACCGGGACGACCATCTCGTTGTCGGTCTGGAGGAGCTTGGGCTCCTTATCCTCGTCGATATTGGCGTCGAAGGTGAAGCCGCCATCCTCGCCGACCTTCGGGTACTCGTAGGTCCAGTACCAGGCATGGCCGGTGACCTTCACGGTCACGTCCGAATTCGGCACGATCAGCTGAGTGCGCAGCATGCGGAACGAGGGAATGGCGACGGCGACGAGGATCAGGACCGGGATGATGGTCCAGGCAATCTCGATCGCGGTGTTGTGCGTCGTGCGGGAAGGCGTCGGGTTGGCCTTCTCGTTGAAGCGGACGATGCAGTAGATCAGCAGCCCCAGCACGAAGACCGAGATCACGGCGGCCAGCACGTGGAGCCAGCCCTCGAACGAGGCGAGCTGGGCGGCTTCGGCCGTCACCGGCGTCTGGCGATCCATCTGCCACGGCACCGGCACGCCGGGCTCCGCGAAGGCAGAGGTGGTGGTGACGAGCAGGGCGCCGAGCGCGGCGAATCCCCATTTAGACCGATGTTTCGCCTGCGCCGTCCGCATGTGCCTTCCCTGGCTCCCCGTTATTCTCTTGATTTCGCGACCGCCCGTTCGCAGATAGCGACTGTGCAGTGCGAGGTCCTGTCACGCGGGGAGAGCCCAAGGCGAGGCTATCACTGCGAGATCGTCGGACCGCGACGTAGAACCATACTGATCACAATCACGCAACCGCCAAGAGTGCCGCACGGCCAAGTTCCGCGCATGACTTAAGGCGAACGCTGCATGCCGCCCCAACACTCGTTAGTATTTTGTTGGGTTTTGCGCTCTGGGATGCGAGCCTGACGCCGATGGCAACGACCGAATTGGCCGCCCCCGATTCCGAAGGCTGCGACACAACGTTGCCGGGTACCAGCCTGTGCGTGTCGGTGCTCGTTGTCGCCTATGACGATCCCGAGCCGCGCGCGGACAGCCGGCCGCTCGCGGTCGAGATGCCGGTCAACATCGTCTATGGCAGCGTGCCCTACGCGGTGATGATGACGAGCCCGGCGGATCTCGAGGATTTCGCCTACGGTTTCAGCCTGACCGAGGGCATCGTCGAGGCTGCGGACGAGATCCGCTCGGCCCTCGTCGAGCAGGGTGACGGCGGCTTGCGGCTCCTCGTCGATCTCGCGCCGGGACGTCTGCGCGAACACCTCGCCCGCAAGCGCGCGATCAGCGGCCGGACCGGCTGCGGCGTCTGCGGCATCGACGACCTCGCCGCCCTGCCCCTTGCCTCACCACGCAGTGGCAAGGGCCCGGATGTCGCGATCTCGGCCATCAAGACGGCGCTCGACGGGCTTCACGAGAAACAGAGGCTCAACCGCGAGACGCGCGCGGTTCATGCCGCAGCCTGGGCGCGGCTCGACGGGAGCGTCTTTGCGGTCCGCGAGGATGTCGGTCGCCACAATGCCCTCGACAAGCTGATCGGGGCGCTGATGCGGGCAGGCGAGGATCCGGACCAGGGCTTCCTCATCATCACGAGCCGCTGCTCGTTCGAGATGGCCGAGAAGGCGGCGACCTTCGGCGCCTCCGTCATCGTGGCAATCTCGGCGCCGACTTCGCTGGCGATCGAGCGAGCCCGGCGCCACGACCTGACGCTCTGCGCCATAGCCCGCTCCGACACGTTGACGGTTTTTTCCGGCCGCGAGCGGCTGCTGCTCGGGGCATAGGCCAGACATCTTTCCGGCATTCCCGGACGCCGACGGCGAACCCGGAATGCCGGCGCTGGAACCGGGAGTTCCGTCAGTTGGCCGCTGGCGGTGGCGTGTCGCCGCTCGGTGCAGGGCTGGCACCCGGCACCGTCGACGTCCCACCGATGATGCGGACCTTGCGCTTGGCATCGCCGCTCGGCGGGTCCTGCCACTGCTGATTCGCGGCTTCCTTGGCCTCCGGTTTCGGAGCCTCGGCGGCGGAGGGCACAGCCGTCGACTTGGCTTCGGAAGGCTTGGCTTCGGTCGAGCCTCCCTCGGCCGCTGGCTTGTCGACGACCTGCGGCACGGCGGGGGCCTCGGGAGGCTTCTCCGCTGCCTGGGCCGGTGCCGGAACCTCGGCTGGCTTCTCGGAAACCGGGGGCGCAGCCAGTTTCTCCGCGGGAGCAGGCTCGGCCGGCTTCTCGGCTGCCTTCTCCTCGTGCACAGGCAGCTTCGCGGCCGGCAGCAGCGGCGCGGCTTCGCCCTTCGGCAGGCCGACATCAGCCTTGGCCGGATCGGGCGCATTGGCGACGTCGGGTACCTTCGCGGGCTCGGGCGTTGCGGCGGTATTCGGGGCGGCCTGCTCGGTCGGCGCCACCGGCGGGACCGGCGCCTCCGGAGCCACGCGCGGCGCGGCGGGCTTTGCCGGCGGGGTGAGCTTAGCGGTTTTGCGCTGTGCAGCCTTTTCGGCCTTCCGAGCATCCGATTTGGCGCTCGGGCGGCCATCGGGATTCACGCCGAAGGTGTCGGGATTACCGGCTCCAGGTCGCGCGGCGAGCCTCGGAGCCCGCTCGACCTCGGTGTGCAATGACGGGCGTGGCAGCGGGATGTCCCCCGGCGGCAGCATCGCGTCGGGATCGCGGGAACGGTGGCGTGCGGCAACATCGTCCTCGGTCCAGCCATAGCCAGGGGCAGCCCGTGCTACCCGGTTCGGCGGTGCATCGAGGCGCTGGCGACCGAAGATCGCGCCGTCCCCGGCATCGACATAGAGCCGGACGCGGTTGCCGGCCGGATTCGTCGCATCGACGACATAGGCGCGTCCGTCGAACCGGGGCCGGCCGATTTCGCTGAAGCCGCGATCCTGCAGCCGGTAGACGACGGCGCGTGGCGGAATTGGGGCCATCTCGTCCTCGTAGACCGGCGCCCGGTAGGTCCCGACATAGCCGTAGGCGTACTGGGCGGAGGCCTCGCGTGCGCCCAGGAGCGACAGGACGGTCGCTCCGAGCATCGCGGCGCGAAGGACACGGGTGTGGCGGGAAATCGTGCGGAACGTCCGCGTACGGCGCATGGATGCCATGTGGCTTCTCTTTCGCCCCCTCATCGTTGCTCGTCTCAGCCTCGACCGGCGGCGGATCTTGAAGACCCTGTTGCCTCCGGTCCGATCAGCGGAGCCGTTACTCCGCATTCCCCTCGTGATCGGCAGACTCGCTTCAAGCAGCCGATCGGGGCAGAAATGCGGGACGAAAGTGGCAAGCGGTCTCGGCGCTCGATTCACGATTTGCCAAGGCTGATGCGCAGCCCCGGCCGCGCCCCTTGGCGGAAGCGTGTTTGCCGTTGCGATCGGGCTCTTGCTGGAGTTGATAAAATCTGGCAACGTCACCTTATAGGACAGTGAGACTGTCCTTTTCTCGAACTGCCGAAGGCCGGCAGGAGCGGTTGGCGTGAACGACACGACGTCGAAACGAACCGAGATGCCGATTGCCGACGTGGCGATCTGGGCGAACGCCGGCTGAGCGAGACAGCCGGTGTGGCGCCCGCGGGTTGCGGGCGCCCTTTCGAGATGGTGCCGAGCCGACCCGATCGCGACGACTGAACGATCCCCGACCGCTTCTCTGGCGTTCGGGCACGAAACATGCTCGCATCCTCGCCGGATCCGGCGGGACGATCGGAGAACGGTTTGGACATGAGCGGAATCGCATCCGGAGGGTCGATGCCCCACGTCGCCGCTGAGAGCGAGCGCGCCGTGCCGTCGCGCCACGCGGGGCCGGCCCCGATGATCGTGCGCGACCCGGCAATGCCGAAGGCGCAGGGCCTATACGACCCCGCCCGTGAGCGTGATGCCTGCGGCCTCGGCTTCGTCGCCGACATGCACGACCGCCGCACGCACACCATCGTGCAGCAGGGTCTCAAGATCCTGGAGAACATCGACCATCGCGGCGCGGTCGGCGCTGATCCGACCATGGGCGACGGTTGCGGTATCCTCACCCAGATCCCGCACGATTTCTTCGCGCAGGAATGCGCCGGGCTCGGCTTCGAGCTGCCGCCGGCGGGTCAGTATGCGATCGGCCAGTTCTTCATGCCGAAGAACGATCAGGCGCGCGCCGTTATCGAGGACATCGTCGAGAAGGTGCTCGCCGAGGAAGGCCTGCCCCTGGTGGGCTGGCGCGACGTGCCGGTGGATTCCGAAGATCTCGGCCATGCGGTGAAGGAGACCGAGCCGCATCATCGGCAGCTCTTCATCGGAATGCCCGCCTCGACGAGCGACCAGGACGCCTTCGAACGGCGCGTCTACATCGCTCGCAAGGTGATCTCGAACAAGGTCTACGCCCTCGACGATCAGCGGGTGAAGGAGTTCTACCCGGTTTCCGTCTCGAGCCGGACCATCACCTACAAGGGCATGGTGCTGGTGCACCAGCTCGGCCACTACTACCTCGACCTGAAGGACGAGCGCTTCATCTCGGCGATCGCCCTCGTGCACCAGCGCTTCGCCACCAACACCTTCCCGACCTGGCGCCTGTCGCACCCCTACCGGATGGTCGCGCATAACGGCGAGATCAACACGCTGCGCGGCAACGTCAACTGGATGAAGGCGCGCCAGGCGAGCGTCGATTCCGAGCTGTTCGGTAACGACATCTCGAAGCTCTGGCCGATCTCCTACGAGGGCCAGTCCGACACCGCCTGCTTCGACAATGCCCTCGAGTTCCTCATTCAGGGTGGCTATTCGCTCAGCCACGCGATGATGATGCTCATCCCGGAGGCCTGGGCGGGCAACCCGCTCATGAACGACGAGCGCCGCGCCTTCTACGAATATCATGCCGCGCTGATGGAGCCGTGGGACGGCCCTGCCGCCGTGGCCTTCACCGATGGCCGCCAGATCGGCGCCACTCTCGACCGTAACGGCCTGCGCCCCGCTCGCTACATCGTCACCGATGACGGGCTCGTGGTGCTCGCCTCGGAGATGGGCGTGCTGCCGATCCCGGACGAGAAGATCGTCCAGTCCTGGCGCCTGCAGCCGGGCCGCATGCTGCTGATCGACCTCCAGAAGGGCCGCATCGTCTCCGACGAGGAGCTCAAGAAGGAGCTCGCCGCAGCGCATCCCTATGCCGAATGGGTCAAGAACACCCAGATCGTGCTAGAGGACCTGCACCCGATCCAGCCGCGCGCCTCGCGCACCGACGTGTCGCTGCTCGATCGCCAGCAGGCGTTCGGCTACACTCAGGAAGACCTCAAGCTGCTGATGGCGCCCATGGCCGTGACCGGCCAGGAGGCCGTGGGCTCGATGGGCTCCGATACGCCGCTGGCGCCGCTCTCGGACAAGTCGAAGCCGCTTTACTCCTACTTCAAGCAGAACTTCGCGCAGGTCACCAACCCGCCGATCGACCCGATCCGCGAAGAGGCCGTGATGAGCCTCGTCTCGTTCATCGGGCCGCGTCCGAACCTGCTCGACATGGAGGGTGCCTCGCGTCGCAAGCGGCTGGAGGTGCGCCAGCCGATCCTGACGAACGGCGACCTCGAGAAGATCCGCTCGATCTCGCATTTCGAGGACCGCTTCGACACCAAGACGCTCGACATCACCTTCCCCGCCGAGACCGGCGCGGAAGCGATGGACGGCGCCCTCAACCGGCTCTGCGACCGGGCCGAGGTCGCGGTGCGTGGCGGCTACAACATCATCATCCTGTCGGACCGCGCGGTCGGACCGGATCGCATCCCGATCCCGGCGCTGCTCGCCACCGCCGCCGTGCACAACTACCTGATCCGCAAGGGGCTTCGCACCTCAGTCGGCCTCGTCGTCGAGTCCGGCGAGCCGCGCGAGATCCATCATTTCGCGTGCCTGGCCGGCTACGGCGCGGAGGCGATCAACCCGTATCTCGCCTTCGAGACGCTGATCGAGATGAAGGACGAGTTCCCTCCGGACGTCACCAACGACGAGATCGTCTACCGCTACATCAAGTCGATCGATAAGGGGCTGCTCAAGGTGATGTCCAAGATGGGCATCTCGACCTACCAGTCCTATTGTGGCGCGCAGATCTTCGATGCGATCGGCCTGAATTCCGAATTCGTCGCCCGCGACTTCTTCGGGACCGCGACCACGATCGAGGGCATCGGCATGGCCGAGGTCGCCCAGGAGACCGCGCTCCGTCACCGTGATGCCTTCGGCGACGCTCCGATCTACCGCAACGCGCTCGATGTCGGCGGCGAATACGCCTACCGCCTGCGCGGTGAGACCCATACCTGGACACCCGACACCGTCGCGACGCTGCAGCATGCGGTGCGTCTGGGCGCGGCCGAGCGCTACCGCGAATATGCGCGGCTGGTGAACGAGCAGGAGAACCACCTCAAGACCCTGCGTGGCCTGTTCGTCGTCAAGACCGCCGCCGATCTCGGCCGCGAGCCCGTCGCCCTCGATCAGGTCGAGCCGGCCTCCGAGATCGTGAAGCGCTTCGCCACCGGTGCGATGTCGTACGGCTCGATCTCGAAGGAGGCGCACGAGACCCTCGCCATCGCCATGAACTCGTTCGGCGGCCGCTCGAATTCGGGCGAAGGCGGCGAGGAGCCGCGCCGCTTCGTCACCGGGCCGGACGGCCGCTCGCGGCGCTCGTCGATCAAGCAGGTCGCTTCGGGCCGCTTCGGCGTGACCACCGAGTACCTCGTCAACTCGGACATGATGCAGATCAAGGTGGCGCAGGGTGCCAAGCCCGGCGAAGGCGGCCAGCTGCCCGGCCACAAGGTCGACGCCAAGATCGCGAAGGTCCGCTACGCTACCCCGGGCGTCGGCCTGATCTCGCCGCCGCCGCATCACGACATCTACTCGATCGAGGATCTCGCCCAGCTGATCTTCGACCTGAAGAACGTCAATCCGGCGGCCGACGTCTCCGTGAAGCTCGTCTCCGAGGTCGGCGTTGGCACGGTCGCGGCCGGCGTCGCCAAGGCGCGCGCTGACCACATCACCATCTCTGGCTTCGACGGCGGCACCGGCGCGGCGCCGCTGACCTCGCTCAAGCATGCCGGCGGCCCCTGGGAAACCGGTCTCGCCGAGACTCAGCAGACGCTCGTCCTGAACAACCTGCGCGGCCGCGTCGCCCTGCAGGCCGATGGCGGCATCCGCACCGGCAAGGACGTCCTGATCGCCGTGCTGCTCGGGGCCGATCAGATCGGCTTCTCGACCGCGCCGCTGATCGCGGCCGGCTGCATCATGATGCGCAAGTGCCATCTCAACACCTGCCCCGTCGGGGTCGCAACGCAGGACCCGGTTCTGCGCAAGCGGTTCAAGGGCACGCCCGAGCACGTCATCAATTACTTCTTCTTCGTCGCCGAAGAGGTGCGCGAGTTGATGGCCGCGATGGGCTTCACGAAGGTCGAGGACCTGATCGGCCGCTCCGATCTCCTCGACAAGCGTGAGGCCATCGAACACTGGAAGGCCCGCGGCCTCGATTTCAGCAAGCTGTTCCACCGGCCCGAGGTCGGCGAGAACGTCGCGATCCGCTGGGTCGACCGTCAGCACCATCCGATCGACTCGGTGCTCGACCGCCGCCTGATCGAGGGCGCCAAGAGCGCCATCGAGACCGGCGAGCCGGTGGTCTTGACCGACGTCATCAAGAACTCCGACCGTGCCGCAGGCGCGATGCTCTCGGGCGCCGTTGCCAAGGCGCATGGCCATGAGGGCCTGCCCGACGACACCATCGTGGTGAAGCTCACCGGCACCTCCGGCCAGAGCTTCGGCGCGTGGCTCGCCGCGGGCGTGACCATCGAACTGACCGGCCATGGCAACGACTACATCGGCAAGGGCCTGTCGGGCGGCAAGCTGATCATCCGTCCAAGCGAGGGGCTGAAGTCTCCCGGCGAGCGGACGATCATGGCCGGCAACACGGTGCTCTACGGAGCCATCGCCGGCGAGTGCTACATCCGCGGCTCCGCAGGCGAGCGTTTCGCGGTCCGCAACTCGGGCGCGATCACCGTGGTCGAGGGCATGGGCGACCATGGCTGCGAGTACATGACCGGCGGCGTTGTCGTGTCGATCGGCGAGACTGGGCGCAACTTCGCGGCCGGCATGTCGGGTGGCATCGCCTACGTGCTCGACGAGGATGGCTCGTTCACCGCGCGTTGCAATCTCTCGATGGTCGATCTCGAGCCCGTGGAGGAGGAGGACGACATCATGCGTCGCTTCCACCAGGACGGCGATCTCGAGACCAAGGGCCGCGTCGATCTTCTCGGCGACATGTCGGGCCATGATGAGGAGCGTCTGAGCCAGCTCCTCACCAACCACTTCAAGTATACCGGTTCGCCGAAGGCCAAGGCGATCCTCGACAGCTGGTCGGAGTATCGGACCAAGTTCGTCAAGGTCATGCCGGTCGAGTACCGCCGGGCGCTCCGCGAGATGGAAGCTGCCCGGATGCCGATCGCGGCGGAGTGAGATCATCTGCGCTGCCGGACCATCCGGCAGCGTTGGCTACGAAACGGACGCGGCAAGCCGCGCCATGGGCGCGCGTTCCGCGAAGGGCTGATCGATGGGTAAGATCACGGGTTTCCTCGAATTCGACCGGCAGGAGCAGAAGTATCAGCTCGCCGCCGACCGCGTTCGCCATTTCCGCGAATTCACGCTGCCGCTCGACGAGCACGACCTCGCCAAGCAGGCCGCACGCTGCATGGATTGCGGCATCCCGTTCTGCCACGGCCCGACCGGCTGCCCGGTGCACAACCAGATCCCGGACTGGAACGACCTCGTGTTCCAGTCGGACTGGGAGGAAGCTGCGCGCAACCTCCACTCCACCAACAACTTTCCGGAGTTCACCGGTCGCGTCTGCCCCGCGCCCTGCGAGGAGGCCTGCACGCTGAACCTCGAGAATCAGCCGGTGGCTATCAAGACCATCGAGCAGGCCATCGCGGACCGCGCCTGGAACATGGGCTGGATCAAGCCCGAACCGTCCGCCACCAAGACCGGCAAGCGCGTCGCCGTGATCGGATCGGGACCGGCGGGTATGGCAGCGGCCCAACAGCTCGCCCGCGTCGGCCACGACGTCCACGTTTTCGAGCGCGAGCCGAAGGCCGGCGGCTTGCTCCGCTACGGCATCCCTGACTTCAAGATGGAGAAGCGCCATATCGACCGGCGCGTGAAGCAGATGGAGGCCGAGGGCGTCCAGTTTCACTACAAGGTCAATGTCGGCGTCGATAAGACCGTTGACGAGTTGGAGGCCGAATTCGACGCCGTGCTCTTCGCCGGCGGCGCCGAGGAGCCGCGCAACCCGCAACTGCCGGGACAGGAACTCGACGGCGTCCACTACGCCATGCCCTACCTCGTACAGTCGAACCGTCGCGTCGGCGCCGAGCCGATGCCCGGCAACGGCGAGCTTCCGATCATCGCCGCAAGCAAGAACGTCGTCGTCATCGGCGGCGGTGACACGGCGTCGGACTGCGTCGGCACGGCCTTCCGCCAGGGTGCGCTCTCGGTGACGCAGCTCGACATCCGGCCGCGTCCGCCCGAGCGCGAGGACAAGCTGACGGTATGGCCCTATTGGCCGACCAAGATGCGCACTTCCTCGAGCCAGGCCGAGGGCGCCGAGCGCGAGTTCCAGGCGGCGACACTCGGTCTCGAAGGCGACCGCAAGGGCCGGCTGACCGGCGTCCTCTGCGCGCGCGTCGACGAGAAGCGCCAGCCTATCGCTGGCACCGAGTTCACTCTGCCGGCCGATCTCGTCTTCATGGCGATTGGCTTCGCAAGCCCCCTGCACAAGGGCCTGGTCGAAGAGTCCGGCGTGACACTCGACAAGCGTGGCAATGTGCTCGCCAACGAGGACGACTACCGCACGTCACGCGAAAAAGTTTACGCGGCCGGCGATATGCGGCGCGGCCAGTCTCTCGTCGTCTGGGCGATCCGCGAAGGCCGTCAGGCAGCCCGCTCGATCGACGAGATGCTGATGGGCGAGAGCATCCTGCCGCGCTGAGTCGACTGAGCGAGCTTACCGGAGCAGGTCCAGGCGTCGCGTACGCCGCGATCGGTCAGCCGGGCTTCCGGCCGCCGGCCTGATTGCGGGTGCCCGCAGTCCGGACTTGACCTACGCGCCCTCCACGGAAGCGATCGGCTGCGCGAAAAAAGGCGGCGAAGTTCGCCGCCTCATCCTCGCAGAGTCCGCCCAACAGGATCGTGCGGCCGCTATAGACCGCTTGGCCGCCGCGCTGATCTTCGCGAATGCTGATCTTCGGCATGCCAGCGCTCCCGCACTTCGCGTGAATATTTCACTGATTCGGGCCCAACATTCGCAGTGCCGGGTTTTGGGGTAAAGCTGCAACTTTAGGCAGCTTACCCCGCCGTTAAGACTTCACGCGAATGTTGAGGCAAATGCGTCGCGCAATCGGCTCTAGCGGCATGGCTGCCGCTGACATCGGCTCGGCAATGAGAGCTGCTCTTGGCCCGAACCTCGCTGGTGACCGCCTTAGAGCCAGACGCATTTCGCCCGTCCCGAGGAGGGGCGTCGGAAAGCCGATGCTATCCTGGCGGCCACTTGAAGTCGTCGGCGCGGCCAGGCTGCGGCATCGGGGCGGTTCCACGCTGGAGCGTGCGCTCGACGGTGCCGGCGGCGTCTCCCTCGCGGGGGCGGCCCGTGGCGAGCGCGCCGCCAGGCGAGATCTCGGCGCGGCCGAGTGGGATGACAGGGCCGGCAGCCGGTTTCACCGGCAGGCTCGGGATACCGGGTGGCTCGGGCAAGCTCGGTAGCATCGCCGTGATCTTGCGATCGATTGCCGAGCTGTCGTCGAGGCTCGGACCAGCATCTGCGGGCAAGCCTGAGGGCACCGTCGCGACGGTCGGCTGCTCCGGTTGCAGCGTACCGTTCGCCCCCATCAGACGCTTCAGTTCAATGTCGGCGAAATGCGCGGCCTTGCGTGCGCCGGGGAAGGTGAAGTGGATGCCGTCCGCCGTGCGCAACGTGGCGCGCTGGCCGTCGAGGTCAGGGCCGGTCGCGGTGTAGCGGTTGCGGTCGTCGACGAAGCCCGGCCAGATGTCGACATAGGTCTGCCCGGCTTTCTGGACGCGCTCGCGCGCGATGTCGTTGATCGTGGCGAGATCCTTGGTCAGCATCTCGAAACGCACGGGAGGCACACCGACCCAGACCAGCGGAATCTTGTGGTCGGTGAATACCTTGATCACCGCGTCGATCCGCGCAGCGTAGACCTCGCGCCATTTGTCGGTGAGCGGCTCGAAGCTGTCTCCGCCCTCGCGGATCGCCTGGCGGTCGTTCACGCCAACCATGAAAAGGGCATAGGCGACCTTCGGGTTGGTCTTGAGGTAGTCCTCGACGGCCTTCGGCCAATCGACCACATCCTTGCGCACGATTCCGCTATCGCCACGCGAGCGATCGACCACCGCGACGTCCGCATTTTCGCGGAAGGCGTCATCGAGCCCCTTGGCGAGATAGGAGGCGAGCGAGTCGCCGAACACGGCGACCTGGACGTTTGGCGAGATCTTGGTGGGGGCCGGCGGCGCCTGCCGAGCGACGCTCGGTGCGGCTGCCGGCGTACGTCGCCGGACGGTCTGCCCCTCTTGCCCGCCGCGTGATCCGATCGACGGCGCGCGCGGGTGAGAGGGCCGAACATAGGTCCGCGGAGGCCGCTGCGGCTGCGGCTGCACCTGCTGCTGGGGACGCTCCTCCCAAGGCCAGTAGAACTGGCGAGGCGCCTCTTGCTGCGGGGCGTAGCGGCGATCCTCGCGGGCGGCGCGACGGCGCGGGGCGTAGTAGGAATCGCGCGGCACATCGTAACTGTCGCCCCACTGCGCCCTCGCCTCCTGCAAAGGCGTCAGGCATGCGGCCAGCGCGAAAAGCGCGAGTACGGCGATCTGTTTCGGCGCGAAGGCCATCGGGCTCCTGAATGCCGGCCGCCGGGGCAAGGACGGCTCGTCCCGGCACAGGGCGCGATCATAGCGGGGAACCGCGACGTGTCGAATGCCGGGCGGAACGTCTTTCGAGATCGAGCCGAGGTGTCGTTCCGGGCTCCGGAGCGAGATCAGTTCAGCTCCGGAGCGAGATCAGTTCAGGTGGTGACCGTAGCGCTCGACATGGACGGCGAGGCCGAGACCATGGTCACGCACGAGGCGTTCGGCGAGGTCTGCGTTGCGCGCCTCCAGCGCCTCGATGATGTGGACATGCTCGGCGATGGAGGTCGAGGCGCGGTCGCCCTCGCGCAGGGCAATGTTGCGCACGCCCTTCACGTGCATCAGCAGGTTGCTGCACAGGTCCTGGATCACCTCGCAATGGCCGAGGGAGATGATCTTCTGGTGGAAGCGGATGTTGGCCTCCGAATACTCGGCCAGATGGTCTGCCGGCTTCCCCTCGAAAAACTCGGGAAACATCTTGCGCATGCACTGGAGGTCTTCGTCCGAGGCGCGCGTGCAGGCGAGCCGCGCCGCCATGCTCTCCAGGGCCGCCCAGGCCTGGATCATCCCGACGATCTCGCGCTTTGTCTTCTTGACGACGAAGACCCCGCGCCGCGGCTCGTTGCGCACGAAGCCTTCCTGCTCCAGCACGGTCAGCGCTTCGCGGATCGGTGTCCGGCTAACGCCAAGCGTCTGTGACAGGCCACGCTCGTCCAGACGGATATCGCCGCTCTGGCCGTAGATATCCATATTGGTGATGGCCGACTTCAACGCTTCGTAGGCCAGAGTCCGCAGACTCGTCGCCGGAACGAGCGGCTTGATCGTGAAGTTCTGCATGGCGTCAGTATCGGTCTGGTACTGGCTACGGATCGGTGATGTCGACGTCGTTTCCCGGCGCGGACCTTGGCGATTCGGCTTGGGAAACACAAGACGCGCGTCAAGCATAGCCGGGTATAGCCTCGTTCTGGCTCGACGCCGCGGATTGGCGCAACGCCGGGTTTCAGCCGGCAAAATTGACCGCTGGTATTTGGTATGCCAATATTGCGCCGTCGTCAAAAGCGAATCCATCGCCCCGCGCCGCGCCTGTCGAGACGCAGGCCGTTAGGGCTCCCCGCTTCCGGGCGGCGCATGGCTCGGCACGGGATCGCTGAAATCCCGGCCGGAGAATCGTAGAAGTATCTCCCTGGGAGGAGAGGATGACGAGCACGCCACTCCACGGAGTGAGGATCTTGGACTTTACGCACGTCCAGTCCGGTCCGACCTGTACGCAGCTTCTCGCCTGGTTCGGCGCCGACGTCATCAAGATCGAGCGGCCGGGCACGGGCGACGCCACGCGCCAGCAGCTTCAGGATCTTCCGGGCGTGGACAGCCTCTATTTCACGATGCTGAACCACAACAAGCGCTCGATCACGATCGACGCGAAGAACGCTCACGGCAAAGAGGTGCTTTGGCGGCTCATCCGGGAATGCGATGTGCTCGTCGAGAACTTCGCCCCCGGCGCGCTCGACCGCATGGGCTTCACCTGGGAGAAGCTTCAGCAAGCCAATCCAGGCCTGATCCTCGCCTCGGTGAAGGGTTTTGGACCGGGCCGCTACCAGGATTGCAAGGTCTACGAGAACGTCGCGCAATGCGCGGGCGGCGCCGCCTCGACCACCGGTTGGCGCGACGGCGTGCCGATGGTGACCGGTGCCCAGATCGGCGATTCTGGCACCGGTCTGCATTTGGCACTCGGCATCGTCACAGCGCTCTACCACCGCACCCAGACTGGCCAGGGCCAGCGCGTGGACTGCTCCATGCAGGACGGCGTGCTCAATCTCTGCCGTGTGAAGCTGCGCGACCAGCAGCGCCTCGAACAGGGGCCGCTCAAGGAATACAGCCAGTTCGGCGAGGGCGTGGAGTTCGGCGAGTCCGTACCGCGTGCCGGCAACGATTCAGGCGGGGGCCAGCCTGGCCGCATCCTGAAGTGCAAGGGCTGGGAACAGGATCCGAACGCCTACATCTACTTCATCACGCAAGGAGCGGTGTGGGACCCGATCTGCGACATCATCGGTGAGCCCGGCTGGAAGACCGATCCGGACTACATGACGCCGAAAGCGCGCCTGCCGCACTTGAACGAGATCTTCACGCGCATCGAGGCGTGGACGATGAAGCACGACAAGTTCGAGGCGATGGACATCCTCAACGAGTACGACATCCCTTGCGGGCCAATCCTCTCGATGAAGGAGATTGCCGAGGATGAGGCTTTGCGTGCCAGCGGCACGGTCGTCGAGGTCGAGCATCCGGCCCGAGGCAGCTATCTGACCGTCGGCAATCCGATCAAGCTCTCGGCGAACCCGGTGGAGATCAAGCGCTCCCCCCTACTCGGCGAGCATACCGACGAGATCCTGCGCGAGGTGTTGGGCTGCTCAGCCGTCGAGGTCGACCAGATCCTCGGATCGGGCGCAACGGGACCGGTTCAGCGAGCTGCAGCCGAATAATAGCGCAACCAGTCAACGAACTGGCTGCACAATATTGACAATCCCAGCGCTGGCATGCCATATACCAGAATGCCGCATCGGCGCCGACGGTGAGACCGTCGCGCAGCTCGGGCTACTTGGGCAACCATCAGGGGACGGCGATGATCGACTTCGCTCTCGACGAACCGCTGGCCCTACTGGCCGAGGCCTTCGGGCATGAGCCGGATAGCGTGAGCTTGCTCGCTCCAAACGGAGAAATCGCCGCACCGATGATGGTGCCGAACGCGGCCGTCATCCCCGTCGCGGCGCTCGGCGAAATCGGCGTCTCCGCCACCCACGCAGACTAGCTGCCCGGCAGCCGCCATAGGCGGCTGGTGTGCTTTAGGCGGCGAGCTGCGCGTAGCGGCCAGCGCCCTGCAGATTGCCGTTGCGGCCGTCCTGGCTGGTCGCGGCGTCGGCGGTCAGCTTGTCGGCGACCTTGACCACCAGCAGCGCCTGGAGAGCAAACAGAAGAACGAGAGCGAAGAGTGCGGTGCCGAGCATGGTAGCCTCTCTGGGGACAATGTTGCGTTGCGACAGAGATAGACCCAGCGTTTTTGGATATGAAGTACAAAATACCAGATACCGTTATGCGCATAACGCATGACGTAGCACTTTTATGCAGATTTTAATCCTTTTTTGAGCCAGCCTGGCTGAACCATGCATTGCAGTGCAACATAACCCCGTCACGAGGCGTCGCCACCCCACAGGCCAAGTGTCGAGGTTTCGGAACAGCGCAGGGTCTCTTCGATCGGCGGCACATCCGGCCAACCCGGATCGAGCCCGGCGGCCAACAGGGCGGCGCGCATTTCATCGTCCTCGCAGACCCGGTCGAGGATGACCCGATCGAGCCCGATCAGCCGCTTGTGCTCAAAACGGGCGAAGACGCGTCCCGTCCGCTGCTCCGCAAAACGCACGCTCGATAGGCGCGCAAGGCATTCACGCAGAAAGCCGGCGTTGCGCTCCGGCGCGAGGTCGGCGCCATCGTAAACCTCATCGGGCGAACGGGCGTGAATGTTGATCCGCCGGAATCGATCGACGTCGAGCAGTCGGCGGGGATCGAGAATGGTGATGGCACCATTGCTGCCGAAGGCGATCGTGCGCGGTGTCTCGCCCAGGGCCACGGTGTTGTCGAGGAACTCGAACACCACCGCCTTGTCGGTTCGCAGTGCCCAGAGGAAGAATAGGCGCGGCATGCCGGCAAAGGCCTCAACGTTGTGCGCGAGCAGGTCCTCGACCGCCTTGTAGCGGCCGAACTGCTCACCACGCTTCCAGGCGCGCTCCACGGTCGCCTCGGGCGGCGTCACCATGAATTGCAGGTAGATGCGGTGGCCGAAGCGGGTCAGGAGCTGGCTGGTCCCGTCGCCGCGGGAATCGGCGGAGAAACTGTCGAAGCGGAAGCGATCGATCAGCAGGTGTGAGATGCGCCCCTCGGCCGCCTTCCGCGTCATGTAACGGTCGAGCTTGGAATCGACGACCTCAACCTCGTGGCCTGTCAGCGGGCCGGCATAACGCCGCGCCGGACCGAGACTGTCATAGTCGAGCAGAAACTTGCGCCAGACGTCGGGTGTGATCACGGCAAAGTCGGACCAGTCGGTGCCGTTCCGCTCGGCGAGGCCACGCTGGTACGGACGAATCGTGCTCTTGCCGGAGGCCGAGGCCCCCTTGACGTTCATCACCACGGGATGGCTCTGGGCACCGACACGACGGTAGCCCTCGCGGGCGACGATCTCAGCGATCCACGGGTCGATCGTCTCGCCGATCCGCCGGCTGCCATGGGCGTTCGAGACCAGAATGGCGGCAAGCTTGGCCAGCAACGCCCTGTCGCGGATCAGAAAGCCCTGACGGCCTATCAGCCCGGCGGCGACGCAGCGCAACGCCTCGCGAACCTCCTGCTCGAGGCTGCCCACCGGGCCCGCCGGCTCGTTGAGCCGGCGGCAGGCGCGCGTCTGCCAATCCTCGACAGGTTTCGATGCTTCTCGTCGTTGAAATGGCCACAGGCCCCGGCTGCGGGCCGGGACGGCCACAGGCTCGTCGAGGAGGACGGCGATCTCGCGCTCGATGAGAGCAGCCGCTTCGGCGCGAACGTTGTGCAAGGTCTCGGCGACCTGCGGCATGCGGTCCCCGATCCCGTCACGCAGGATCGTCGTCACGATGCGCCGGAAATTGACGCCGAGATCCGCGTACACTGCGCCGAGCGGCACCGAGAGATCGGCCATCACGCGGATCAGCACCGCATGGACGACTAGGCGCTCGGGGCGGAACAGGGCCAGTTGGGTGGCCTGGAGTCCACTGAAGTCGCTGAGCTCCTGGATCTCCGCGTAGGAGTTCTCGATGTTCTCGGCGCGGAAGATCGTGGCGAGCGGCCGGACATGGCGCGGCAGTCCGGAGACGATGCCCGGGTTCCAAGCGTGGAACCCTGCATCCTCGTCCTCAAAGTCAGGGTCGGGCGCCGGCATCGTCGTACCAGCTCCCAGGCCCCGACCGGATCAGGCCGCCGAAGCGTCGTCGATCGGCTCGAAGCGAGTCTGGTAGGCGTCGCCCCAGACGTCGTCGGCCTTCTTGTGCCAGTCCTTGTCGAAGAACCGCTTGGCCAGGAACTCGCTGTTCCAGATGCAGACCGCGGTGATGCGGTTGTCCAGCACTCGCACGTGCCGGCTCTCCAGGCCGGCGGTGACACCCGCACGGGGCAGCATGTCCTTGCTCGAAAATCCGTGTTCGTTCTCGGCCGGGAACACCACCGGGCATTCCACGACGGTCAGATACTTCATCGGGCGCTCTTCCGGCTCTCTCGATTGATCGGTTGGGTCGGTCATGCACTTAGGTCCGCGCAGGCGCAGTCCCAGATACTAAGGACACTGCTAACCCGAAATCCATCCATCAGTGCGATATGATCGACCTTTCGGTCACAGAAGGCCTGCAGGCGGTCCCGGGGGGAGGCGGTCACGTCGATCGCCGGGAAATCGTGCTCGGTGATGAGCCAAACGCAGTGGCCGTAGACGTCCGGTCCGCGGGCGGAGAGCGCTCGGAATATGTCACGCTCCGTCAGCAGCCCGACGACGCTTGCCTCCGGCTCATGGCCATCGACTACGAGCAGTGCGCCCACACCCGACCGTGCGAGCAGCCGGGCCGCATCCCCCACGGAGCTGTCCATGTGAATACGCGGTACGCCGACAGCGTCGCGCGCTTGGCCCGTCCGTCGGTCCACGGCGCTTCTCCCAATGGCCGCCATCATAACGTGGGGACGATCCATGCCTTTCATCCTGGTATACAACATACCTGTTGTCAATTCTGGATTTTGAATTATGGTGCCAGAGTCGGTCAACGCAAGCGGAAGAATACAGCCGCCGGCGATGATCGAAGCATTCATGTGTTTCGGTGTGGTCCGAAAGATTGATCGGGCCTAACCCTCGTTCTTCGTCATGCTGGCGAAGACGATCATGGAAGACGCAGGAGTGGTTAGAGAAGTTCAGCTTGAAACCGGCTTTCTGCCCGAGGCGATTGCGCAGAGGTGAAGCCGTCCAACACGATTACAGGCCTTCGACGATTAACGATCGAAGCCAAAGAACACAAAAATATCGGCCCAGTAACGCCAGACATCCCAAAGGCCTACGGAGAAAAGCAATGGCTACCCCTTCTGTAACAGCAAGCTCGCCGCCGAGCAGCCGATGGCTGCAACTGATCTTCGGCGTCATCTGCATGTGCATGATTGCGAACATGCAGTACGGCTGGACTTTCTTCGTGAACCCGATCCAGGAGCGCCACGGCTGGGACCGCGCTGCGATCCAGGTCGCCTTCACGATGTTCGTTGTCACCGAGACCTGGCTTGTCCCGATCGAGGGCTGGTTCGTCGATAAATACGGCCCGCGTATCGTCGCACTGGTCGGCGGCCTGCTCTGCGCCATCGGCTGGGTGATGAACTCCTACGCAGACTCGCTGACGATGCTCTACATCGCCGCTGCTGTCGGTGGTACGGGCGCCGGCGCCGTCTACGGCACCTGCGTCGGCAACTCGCTCAAGTGGTTCCCGGATCGTCGTGGTCTCGCCGCCGGCATCACTGCGATGGGCTTCGGTGCAGGCTCGGCTCTGACCGTCGTGCCGATCCAGGCCATGATCAGGAACTACGGCTACGAGTCGGCCTTCTTCTACTTCGGCATCGGCCAGGGCGTGATCGTCATGCTGCTGGCGCTGTTCCTCGTCGCCCCGAAGAAGGGTCAGGTTCCGGAAGTTGCCAAGGTCAGCCAGAGCAAGCGCGACTTCACGCCTGGCGAGATGGTGCGTACGCCGATTTTCTGGATCATGTACGCGATGTTCGTGATGATGGCGGCTGGCGGCCTGATGGCTACCGCGCAGCTTGGCCCGATCGCCAAGGACTTCCACATCATCGACACGCCGGTGAGCCTGCTCGGCATCACCCTGCCGGCGCTGACCTTCGCGGCGACGATCGACCGCGTGCTCAACGGTGTCACGCGTCCGTTCTTCGGCTGGGTCTCCGACCATATCGGTCGCGAGAACACGATGTTCCTCTCCTTCGCCATCGAAGGTGTCGGCATCTACCTGCTGAGCGTGTTCGGCAACGACCCGTTCATGTTCGTGATCCTGACCGGTCTCGTGTTCTTCGCCTGGGGTGAGATCTACTCGCTGTTCCCGGCGACCTGCGGTGATACCTTCGGTTCGAAGTATGCCGCGACGAATGCGGGCCTGCTCTACACGGCCAAGGGAACGGCGGCTCTGATCGTGCCCTTCACCAGCGTCCTGACGACGATGACGGGCTCGTGGCACGCAGTGTTCCTTGCCGCCGCCGGATTGAACATCCTCGCTGCGATCATGGCACTCTTCGTGCTCAAGCCGATGCGGGCCTCCTACACCAAGGAGCCGGCTGCGGTGGGTGCAGTCCAGACCGCGTAAGCGGCTCTCGAGAACCGGCGCCGGTCCATCAGACCGGCGCCCGATATCCGACACAGACGCGCGCTGCGGCAGAGACGCCCGGCGCGCGTATTCGTTCGAGCGGTCGGCTCACGCTTGCTGATTCGTCGATCAGCCGATGAGAGCTTGCGGGGAGCCCTGCAAAAAATCATCAATCAGCAATGCAGGATATTACGTCCGAACAACAAACTTAATCCTGGTATATTGCATACCTAGCAATCCCGTGCATGATGCGCCGCCAAGGGCTCGAAAAGACCCTCAACGGAAGGAATCCGGGATGGAACGTCAGGACGGGCTGACCTCAGCCGCTACTCCCGCGGCCACGCCGCACGATGCACCCTCGGCCAAGTGGTGGCAGCTCGCCTTCGGCGTGCTCTGCATGGCGATGATCGCCAACCTCCAGTACGGCTGGACACTCTTCGTCGATCCGATCGACCAGAAATTTCACTGGGGCCGCGCGGCCATCCAGTTCGCCTTTACGCTCTTCGTCGCCACCGAGACCTGGCTCGTTCCAGTCGAGACCTGGTTCGTCGACCGCTACGGCCCGCGCGTCGTCGTGTTCTTCGGCGGTATCATGATCGGGCTCGCCTGGTTCCTGAACGCGCACGCCGATTCGCTGGCCCTGCTGTATCTCGCTGCCGTGATCGGCGGCATCGGCGCCGGCTCGGTTTACGGCACCTGCGTCGGTAACGCCCTGAAGTGGTTCCCCCACCGCCGCGGCCTCGCCGCCGGCGCCACGGCGGCCGGCTTCGGCGCGGGCGCTGCCATCACCGTCGTGCCGATCGCCAAGATGATCGCCACCAGCGGCTACCAGGATGCCTTCCTGTATTTCGGCCTCGGCCAGGGCATCGTCGTAGTCTTTCTCTCGCTGCTGCTGCGCAAGCCGTCGGTCGCCGTGCCGGTCCAGCGTAAGAGCCTGCGCCTGCCCCAGACCAAGGTCGACCGCACTCCGAAGGAAGCCGTGCGCACACCCGTGTTCTGGGTGATGTACGCCATGTTCGTCATGGTCGCTTCGGGTGGCCTGATGGCCGCCGCGCAGATCGCCCCGATCGCCCACGACTACAAGGTCGCGGATGTGCCGGTGAGCCTGTTCGGGCTGCAGATGGCGGCTCTGACCTTCGCGATCTCGCTTGACCGCATCTTCGACGGCTTCGGTCGCCCGTTCTTCGGCTGGGTCTCGGACAATATCGGCCGTGAGAACACGATGTTCATCGCTTTCTCGACGGCGGCGATCGCCATCATCGCGATGCTGAACTTCGGCACCAACCCCTACGTCTTCGTCTTCGCGACGGCGGTGTATTTCGGCGTGTTCGGCGAGATCTACTCGCTGTTCCCGGCAACCTGCGGCGATACGTTCGGCTCGAAGTTCGCAGCCAGCAACGCCGGCCTGCTCTACACGGCAAAGGGTACCGCGGCCTTCCTCGTGCCCTTCGCCAGCATGCTCTCGGCGGCCTATGGCTGG
Source organism: Methylobacterium sp. C25 (assembly GCF_021352225.1). GTDB lineage: Bacteria > Pseudomonadota > Alphaproteobacteria > Rhizobiales > Beijerinckiaceae > Methylobacterium. The sequence continues at coordinate 550,865 of NZ_JAAUVI010000003.1, forward strand.
TCGGCGGTCTTCGCGCTGATCATCGTCCTCAACGCCATCGCGGCCTCGCTCGCGATCTTCGTCCTGAAGCCGCTGCGTCGCCGCTACCTCACCGAGGGTGAGCAGGCGAGCGACGGCAAGGTCAGCTCCCTGACCCTGGCCTGACCACGCCACCCACATGTTATGACGCCGGCCGGATCAAATCCGGCCGGCGTTTTCATTGACCCCTATTTGGTATCTGGTATACCAGATGCTCGGTTGAAGCGCCGCCTACGCCGATTCGGTGTCCACCGGTCCGGAGAGCGCGGTACGCCGATAAAATCACTCGGGAGGAATAGAAATGTCCGCAGTGGCACAGCTCGTTGATACGTCCGCCGACACCGAAGCCGAACAGACCGATGGCTTCCACCTCGTCATCGATGCTCTGAAGCTCAACGGCATCGAGACCATCTACGGCGTGCCCGGCATTCCGATTACCGATCTCGGGCGCATGTGCCAGGCCGAAGGCATCCGTGTCGTGTCGTTCCGCCACGAGCAGAATGCCGGCAACGCCGCCGCCATCGCCGGCTTCCTCACCAAGAAGCCGGGCATCTGCCTCACCGTCTCGGCGCCTGGCTTCCTGAACGGCCTGACCGCCCTCGCCAACGCCACCACCAACTGCTTCCCGATGATCCTGATCTCGGGCTCCTCCGAGCGTGAGATCGTCGACCTGCAGCAGGGCGACTACGAGGAGATGGACCAACTCGCCATCGCCAAGCCTCTCTGCAAGGCCGCCTTCCGCGTGCTGCACGCCTGCGACATCGGCATCGGCGTCGCCCGCGCCATCCGCGCTGCCGTGTCCGGCCGTCCCGGTGGCGTCTATCTCGACCTGCCCGCCAAGCTGTTCTCCCAGGTGATGGACGCCGAAGCCGGCGCCAAGTCGCTGGTGAAGGTGATCGATGCGGCCCCGGCCCAGATCCCGGCTCCGAGCGCCATTGCCCGCGCCCTCGAGGAACTCAAGAACGCCAAGCGTCCGCTGATCGTGCTCGGCAAGGGCGCCGCTTACGCCCAGGCCGACGACCTCGTGCGCGACCTCGTCGAGAAGAGCGGCATCCCCTACGTGCCGATGAGCATGGCAAAGGGCCTGCTGCCGGACACCCACCCGCTGTCGGCCGGTGCCGCCCGCTCGACCGCGCTCAAGGATTCCGACGTCGTCCTGCTCGTCGGCGCCCGACTGAACTGGCTGCTCTCGCACGGCAAGGGCAAGACCTGGGGTGAGCCCGGCTCCAAGCGCTTCATCCAGATCGACATCGAACCGCGCGAGATGGATTCGAATGTCGAGATCGTCGCTCCGGTGGTTGGCGACATCGGCTCCTGCGTCGCTGCCCTGCTCGATGGCATGAACAAGGGCTGGAAGGCCCCGCCGGCCGACTGGATCGAGACGCTGCGCACGAAGCGCGAGGCGAACGTCGCCAAGATGGCGCCGAAGCTCATGAAGAACACCTCGCCGATGGACTTCCATTCGGCTCTCGGCGCCCTGCGCACCGTGATCAAGGAGCGTCCGGACGCCATCCTCGTCAACGAAGGCGCCAACACCCTCGATCTCGCCCGCGGCGTCATCGACATGTACCAGCCGCGCAAGCGCTTGGACGTCGGTACCTGGGGCGTGATGGGCATTGGCATGGGCTTCGCCGTCGCCGCCGCCATCGAGACCGGCAAGCCGGTTCTCGCCGTCGAGGGTGACTCGGCCTTCGGCTTCTCGGGCATGGAGGTCGAAACGATCTGCCGGTACAACCTGCCGGTCTGCATCGTGATCTTCAACAACAACGGCATCTATCGCGGCACCGACACCGACCCGACCGGTCGCGATCCGGGCACCACGGTGTTTGTGCCGGGCTCGCGCTACGACAAGATGATGGAGGCCTTCGGCGGCGTCGGCGTGAACGTCACGACCCCGGACGAGTTGAAGCGCGCAGTCGACGCCGCGATGGATTCGGGCAAGCCGACCCTCATCAACGCCGAGATCGACCCGGCAGCCGGCAGCGAGAGCGGCAATATCGGCAGCCTCAACCCGCAGAGCGTGGTCAAGAAGAAGAAGTAAGGCGGCGCATCAACGACGCCTGAACCGGGGCCGCAGCGTCACGCGCTGCGGCCCTTTCCATTTCACTCACCAGCGCAAGGGACGGCCATGAGCTCCACTGCGACGGACACCCCTCCCCTCGATCCTCATCTCGCCGGACGCCTCAGCTTTCTACACCGGCTACCGACCGCTGAGCCCATCCCTCCGGGACGTCACGAGCTCGGGCTTTTCACCGAGCGAGACGCGGTCCTCGTCGTTCCCGAGGGCATCGACGCACGTAAGCCCGTGCCGCTCGTCGTTCTGTTTCACGGTGGCGGTGGCAGCGCGGAAAAGATCCTTCCGATGCTGCAGGGGCAAGCCGAGGCGCGCGGCTTCCTGTTGTTGGCCCCGCAATCGATGCATCCGACATGGGATCTGGTCATCGCCGGCAACGGGCCGGACCGCGCGCGCCTCGACCTCACACTGGCCGTGGTCGCCCGCCACTTCCTGCTCGACCCTGCGCGCTTCGCCTTCGCGGGCCATTCGGACGGTGGCAGCTATGCCATGTCGATCGGCATCACCAATGGCGACATCGTCAGCCACGTGATCGTGTCGTCGGCCGGCTTCATGTCCGTTCAGGCCCAAGCTGGGTCGCCGCGCATCTTCATCTCGCACGGAACCCAGGACGAGCAGATCCCGATCGACCGGAGCGGCCGGACGCATTCCCGCGTGCTGCGCGAGGCGGGCTACGACGTCACCTACGTCGAATATGACGGTCCGCACGCCTACAATCCGGGCGTGGTGCGCCAGGCCGTCGACTTCTTCCTGCAGGATCCGCCGACGGCGGGCTGATCGCTCAGCTGGCGGCGGAGAACAGCGTCGCGTCGTTGTCGCCGTGGCTCGCCATATCGGCTAGCATCGCCCCGACGAGATCCGTCTGGGCGACGACGCCAATCAGGCGGCCATCCGGCGCGACGACGGGCGCGTGATGGAAGCCCGCCTGGGTCATCTCCAGAACTGCCTCGCTGGCGACGGTCTCAGGACGCAGTCTGGCGAAATGTCTCGTCATCACGTCTGCCACCGAGCCGTGAGGCGCGCGGCCTCGCTCGAGGGTAAGTTGGACACGGCGATCGAAGGCCAGGCGAGGGCCGCGCTTGTCCCAAACCGCCTTGTCGATCAGGTCGGTCTGCGTGACGACGCCGAGCACCCTCGCCTTCTCGTCGGTCACTGGCAGCATGGTGACGCGGTAGCGCCGTAAGGTATCGAGTGCCTCGCGGAGCTTCGTCTCGGGAGCGATGGCGCGCACTTCCAGAGACATCACGGCGGCGCAGGTCGTCTGCCCCGAGCGGCGAAGGGACGCGTGGATTTGCGCGCGCCGCAAGATCGCCCGCAGATCTGCACGGCTGATATCGAGGACCTCGTCGACCTCGCTCAGGGCGGCGTCGACGTCAGCCGCCGTCAGGCCTCCCGCTGAAGCGGGCCCGGCGCCGACGTCGTTCGCCGGCTGGCTCGGAGCCACGTGCGGGTATGAGCGTCCGGTCAGGTTGTTGAAGACCAGTGCGGAGAGCAGCAGCAGAACCGAGTTCACGCCGACGGGCCAGAGCACGAACCCATATCCGAGGTCGTGGACCACCGGGCCTCCGAGCACGGCCGTGAGCGCCACGGCCCCGCTCGGCGGGTGAAGGCAGCCGAGCAGCATCATCGATGCGATCGCGACGGAGCCCGCAACGGCACACGCGATCACCGGATCGGCGATGCTCGCCGCGGCAGTGACGCCGACGATCGCCGACACGAGATTGCCGCCCAGAATCGACCAAGGTTGAGCGAGCGGGCTCGAGGGTACTGCGAAGAGAAGGACGGCGGAGGCGCCCATCGGGGCGATCAGGGTCGGCAAGGCCGCTCCCGAGCCGATAGCGAAATGCGAGATCAGGCCGGTCAGAAACAGCCCGATCATGGCCCCGCAAGCGGAGCGGACACGCTCACGCGGACTGATGGAGGGCAGTTCCGGCACGAAACGGCGCAGGAAGGAGCTCTGCATCGGCAGGACCTCGGTGTGGCGGTGACGATCCTGAAACGGAACCGCGCAGCTCGTCATGCGTGCGCCGGCGGAGCGGAAAGCGCTAAGGTTGCATCGTTGGGTAAAGAAAAGCCGGGCCGACGAATCGGCCCGGAGTTGAAAAGACGCGCCTTGGGCTCTCCCCACCGGCGCACCCTTCCTGGGAGAGGAAGATCCAGGATGGTCCGAACTGAGGGCGGCGCGCTTCGCCGCCCTCTCGCCGGGCTTCAGACCGTCGCGTCAGACGGCCTTCGCGTCATGCAGTTCTGCGATCTGCTGCTGGGTGTAGCCCAGATCCTTCAGAACCTCGTTGGTGTGCTCGCCGAGAAGCGGCGAAGCCTTGATGTTGACCTTCAGGTCCGAGAACTTGATCGGGCTTCCGACGGTCAGGTACGAGCCGAGCTTCGGGTGCGACACCTCGGCGATGGTGCCGCTCTCGCGCAGCGACTTGTCCGCAGCGATTTCCTTCATCGACAGGACCGGCGAGCACGGGATGTCGAACTTGCGCAGGATGTCGACGGCCTCGAACTTGGTCTTGTCGGCCAGCCACTCTTCGATCGTCTTGAAGATGTCGAAGATCTTGTCCTGGCGAGCGCGGGCGGTGTTGTAGGCCGGATCGTCGATCCACTCCTCGCGGCCGAGAGCCTTGCAGATCGGCGCCCAGGCATGGCCCTGGATCGTGAAGTAGATGTAGGCGTTCGGGTCGGTCTCCCAGCCCTTGCACTTCAGCACCCAGCCCGGCTGACCGCCGCCGCCCGCGTTACCGCCGCGCGGCACCACGTCCGTGAACTCGCCGTGCGGGTACTGCGGGTACTCTTCGAGGTAACCGACAGCGTCGAGGCGCTGCTGGTCGCGCAGCTTCACGCGGCAGAGGTTGATCACGGAGTCCTGCATCGACACGGCGACCTTCTGGCCCTTGCCGGTCTTGTCCTTGTGGCGGAGCGCCGTGAGGATGCCGATGGCGAGGTGCATACCGGTGTTCGAGTCACCGAGAGCGGCAGCCGACACGGTGGGCGGGCCATCCCAGAAACCGGTGGTCGAAGCGGCACCGCCGGCGCACTGGGCGACGTTCTCGTAGACCTTCAGGTCCTCGTAGTGGTGGCCATCCGAGAAGCCCTTCACCGAGGCGAGGATCATGCCCGGGTTCAGTTCCTGAATGCGTGCCCAGGAGAAGCCCATGCGGTCGAGGGCGCCGGGGCCGAAATTCTCGACCATGACGTCCGACTCGCGGATCAGCTTCTCGAGCACTTCCTTGCCCTTGGGGGTCTTGGTGTCGAGCGTGAGCGAACGCTTGTTCGAGTTCAGCATCGTGAAGTAGAGCGCGTCGGCATCTTCCACGTGACGCAGCTGGCTGCGGGTGACGTCGCCGGCGCCGGGGCGCTCGACCTTGATCACGTCCGCGCCGAACCAGGCGAGGAGCTGCGTGCAGGCGGGACCGGCCTGGACGTGCGTGAAGTCGATGATCTTGATGCCTTCCAACGGCTGGGTCATTCTCGTCTTCTCCCTTACTTCGATCTCTTTGCCGGTCTCGGTGAACTGTTGCAGAAACTGCCGAGAAAGGCGGCTTCTACGGATCTAGACTGAAGCTGGCTTCAGCTCTGCCTCGAGGTCGGAGACCCGGCGCCGCAGGCGCCGCTCCTCCTCCCAGCGTGCGGTCTCGTCGCGGATGATCGCGGCGATGCCCGTGACGTCCCCATCGTCACCGCGGAGCATTCCGACGGTGAAAGCGATCGAGAGTTGATGCCCGTCCTTGTGCAGGGCGGGGACCTTCAGCACGTCGGCGCCATACTTCGTGGTGCCGGTGCTCATGCTCTTGTGGTAGCCGTCCCAATGGCGACGGCGGTGGCGATCTGGCGTGATCAGGTCGAGGCTCTGACCGAGCGCTTCGGCTTCGGAAAAGCCGAAGATCCGCTCCGCGGCCGGATTCCAGACGACGATCAAACCTTCTCGATCGGAAATGACGACCGCATCGCCGATCGCATCGACCAGTCCCGAAACGTCGAAATTCGACGGCATGTCAGACCGAGTGCCGCGCGCGCCGATGGGCTGGGCAAGGATCGGTCATGGCGTTTGTCCTCCCGTTTGCCGAGACGAGGGCTCTCCCCAACGTCCGGTGACTCGGTGATTGGCATTTGGTATACCAGACCCAGAAGAGCGGTCAAGGCCGCCATTCGAGCGGGCTAGACCAACGCTGGGGATACCGGCGGCGCGACCGATCGTTGTCCCACCGACGATCGCACGCTGGACCGGGATCGGGAGGAGATGAGCCGGGATGGCGTCGAAGCCGAGTATCATCATCACCCAGGTCGAGGGCTTCAAGTTCCTGATCGATTTCGGCGAGGCCTTTCCGGCTCTCGTCTCGGACGAGCCCGAGCCGATTGGCCGGGAAGCCGGTCCATCACCGGAGCAACTGATGATCGCTGGTGTGAGCAATTGCCTCTGCGCCAGCCTCGCCTTCGCGCTGGGCAAGTTCCGGCAAGAAAGTGGCGGCGTCTCGGCCAAGGCCTCGGCCCAGGTCGCCCGAAACGCGGAGCAGCGCCTGCGCATCGTCGGGATCGACGTGGAGATCAGCCTCGGTGCCGAGGCCGCGCAGATGCCGCGGATCGAGCAGGTGCTCGCTCAATTCGAGCGATTCTGCACCGTCTCGGAGAGCGTGAAGATGGGCATCCCCGTTGCGGTCTCGGTCACGGATTCTCGGGGCGAACGCCTGAAATAGAGAGAGGAGACACCTGATGCAGGACGATCATCGCAAGGGTGCGCAACAGCCCAACGAACTGGCCGGGCTCTTCAACGCCCGCGCCAATGCGGGCGACGCCGAAGGGCTCGTGGCCCTTTACGAGCCGACTGCCATCGTCGCCGCCGGCCGGGTCGTCGCGACAGGACACGAGGAGATCCGACGCTTCTACACCGACCTGCTCGCCAAGAAATCCGACTTCCCGATGGCCGAGGAGTTGGAACCGATCGTCAACGGAGACCTCGCGCTCACCTTCGCGCGCCTGCCGAACGGCAACCTGTCCGTCGAGCTGGCCCGCAAGCAGGGAGACGGCTCCTGGCGCTGGGCGATAGACCAGCTGAAGATCAAGCCGCAGGGTTGAGCGGGGGTCAGCGGCCACCGCTCACATGGGCGAGGAGTGCCGGGCTGGCATAGCCGTCGGCCGGCAGCCCGGCCTTGATCTGGTATTGCCGAACGGCCTCGCGCAGCTTCGGCCCGGCGCGGCCGTCGAAATCGCCCTTGTAGAAGCCGGCTGCCGCCAGCCCTTCCTGCAGCGATTTCAGACCGGCATTATCGAGCCGCGCAGCATTGGTCGGCCATGGGGCCGCCAGAGGGGGGGCGCCCGAGAGCCGGTCAGCGAGATGACCGACGGCGAGAGCGTAGGAATCGCTCGTGTTGTAGACCCGGATCACCTCGAAATTGTCGGTGATCAGGAAGACCGGAGCGCCGAGGCCACCGGGCAGGAACAGACTTCCGGACCCCGTCGCGGGCAGCGGCTTGCCATCGGTGCGCTTGACGCCGCGCCGGCCGAACTCGGCGAGATCGCCCTTGTAGCGGGTCAGATCAAAATCCTGCGGCAGCCGCACCTCGTAGCCCCAGGAATAGGCCGGATTCCAGCCGATCTGTTGCAGGTAATGCCCGATCGAGGCGAGCGAATCCGTCTGTGACCCCCAGATGTCGCGATGCCCGTCGCCATCGAAGTCCACCGCGTATTTCAGGAAGACCGAGGGCAGGAACTGCACCTGCCCCATGGCACCGGCCCAGGAGCCCTTCATCTTCTCGGGCGTGATATCGCCCCGCTGAAGGATCTCGAGGGCAGCGAGCAATTCGGGGCGAAAGTAGTCGCCGCGGTGCCGGGCATAGGCGAGGCTTGCCAGCGAGCGCACGATCGGCAGCGTGCCGGGGCTGGTGCCGAAATCCGATTCGATCCCCCAGAAGCCCAGCATGACCCAGCGGGGGACGCCGTAGGCTTTCTCGATCCTGCCGAGCGTGTCGGAGAGCCGTGCGGCATGGGCACGGCCCCGGTCGAGCCGGCCAGGTGAGATCGCGCCAACGAGATACTCCCAGACCGGCCTGCTGAACTCACCCTGTTTCTTGGTGCGTCCAATGACATCGGTATCGGGAGCGGTGACGTCGCGGAAAGCGGCATCGAAGGTCGCCTGAGAGATGCCGCGGGCCTGAGCCTCGGGGCGCACGCCCTCGATGAAGGCTCGGAAATCTGCGTCGGCCGCGAGGGCACGGCGCGTGCTCCCGCAGGCGGCGAGAGCAAGAGCGGCCGTCAGGAGGGAGCGACGATCAAGCCGATCTTCTCCCCCCTCTACGGGGGGAGGGATAGGTTTACGTACCATCCCTGCCCCCATCACGTCCGGTTCCGCTTTCCCAGCGCATCCTCCCAATCGAGCGCCTGACGCACGATGCCGTCGAGATCGTCATGCTTCGGCGTCCAGCCGAGCTCGTTCCGGATGCGATCCGCCTTGGCGACGATCCGGGCCGGGTCGCCGGCACGACGCGGCGAGAGCCGCACTTCGAAATCCTTGCCCGAGACGCGCTTGACCACGTCGATCACCTCGAGGACCGAGTAGCCCTGGCCGTAGCCGCAATTGAGCGTCAGGCTCTCGCCGCCGTTCCGCAGGTAGTTCAGCGCCACGAGATGCGCCTCGGCGAGATCGGAGACCTGGATGTAGTCGCGCAGGCAGGAGCCGTCCGGCGTCGGATAGTCGGTGCCGTAGACGTCGAGATGCGAGCGCTGGCCGAGGGCAGCCTGGGTCGCGACCTTAATCAGGTGCGTGGCGTTCGGCGTCGACTGGCCGGAGCGCCCGCGCGGATCGGCCCCGGCGACGTTGAAGTAGCGCAGGATCACGTAACTGAAGCCGTGCGCCTTCGCGGCGTCAGCGATCATCCACTCGCTCATCAGCTTGGAGCGGCCGTAGGGGTTGATCGGGTTGGTCGTCAGGTTCTCCGGCACTGGCACGATTTCCGGCTCGCCATAGACTGCCGCGGTCGAGGAGAAGATGACGTGCTTCACTCCCTCCTTAACCGCGGTCTCGATCAGCGCCCGCGTCTTCACGGTGTTTGCGAGATAGTAGTGCAGAGGGTCGGCCACCGAATCCGGCACCACGATCCGCGCTGCGAAATGCGCCAGCGCCTCGACCTTGTGCTCGCGGATGGTCTTCGCGACGAGATCATGGTCCGCGACGTCGCCGACGACCAGGGTCACCTCGGGCGGCAAGGCCCAGTCAAAACCCGTGGAGAGGTCGTCGATCACCACGACCTCATCGTGCCCGGCATCGATCAGCGCGAGCACCATATGGCTGCCGATATATCCTGCACCGCCCGTAACCAGTACCGCCATGATGTGAAACGTCTCCTCCAGCGTCGCTCGACGCTACACAATGGCAGGTGCTTGATGAAGCGAGTTTGTCTCGTCCCACGCGCGGCCAATTGTGAAGAGATCCGTAATTCTCAATCGGTGAAGGCGCCTAGACGGTGAACCGTGCGGGCCCCATGCTATGTGAAGCTCAGCAACACCCCATCCGACGCACGCCACAACGGATCGCCTATCGATGAAGAAAATCCGGAAAGCCGTCCTCCCCGTCGCCGGCCTCGGCACGCGCTTCCTGCCCGCCACCAAGGCGGTGCCGAAGGAAATGCTCACGGTGGTCGACCGGCCCGTGGTGCAGCACGTCGTCGACGAGGCGAAGGCCGCCGGCATCGAGCACTTCATCTTCGTCACCGGCCGCGGCAAGGCGGTGATCGAGGACCATTTCGACATCGCCTACGAGCTCGACGCCACCCTGCAGGAGCGCGGCAAGACGGCCGCCTTCGAGGAGCTGAAGAAGGACCTGCCCAAGGCCGGCCAGACCAGCTTCACCCGCCAGCAGGCTCCCCTCGGCCTCGGCCACGCCGTCTGGTGCGCCCGCGAGATCGTCGGCGACGAGCCCTTCGCGGTGCTGCTGCCCGACATGCTGAGCCCCGGCTGCATGGGCCAGATGCTCTCGGCTTACGAGAAGCACGGCGGCAACGTCATCGCCGTCGAGGAGGTGAAGCCCGAGGAGACGCACCAATACGGCATCGTCTCGGTGGGCGAGACCTACGGCCAGACCTTCGAGATCACCGGCATGGTCGAGAAGCCGAAGCAGGGCACCGCCCCCTCGAACTTCATCATCTCCGGCCGCTACATCCTGCAGCCCGAGGTGTTTTCGATCCTGGAGCACGGCAAGAAGGGCGCCGGCGGCGAGATCCAGCTCACCGACGCGATGATCGACCTGATGGCCGACCAAAAATTCTTCGGCATGCGCTACGAAGGCAAGACCTACGACACCGGCTCGAAGATCGGTTTCCTCACTGCGAACATCGCCTATGGCCTGCAGCGGCCGGACCTGAAGGACGCGCTGGTGGCGGAGATCAAGGCATTGCTCGGATAGGTAGCGCCTCCATCATTCCGGGGGGCCGCCGGCGAGAACCTGGAATCGGACGGGGAGAGGCTGTGGCCCCTCCCCTTGTAAAGGCTAGAACAACCCGTCGATCTGGCCGTTCTCGTCGAGCCGGATCGTGTCCGCGGCCGGGACCTTGGGCAGGCCCGGCATCGTCATGATCTCTCCGCAGATCACCACCACGAAGCCGGCGCCGGCCGAAAGGCGGACGTCGCGCACGGTGATGGTGTGGCCTGACGGTGCGCCCATCAGGGTGGGGTCGGTCGAGAACGAGTACTGCGTCTTGGCCATGCAGACCGGCAGGTCGCCGTAGCCGTCCTTCTCGAAGCCGGCGAGCTTGGTGGCGGCCTTGCCGTCGATGGAGATGCCGGAGGCGCCGTAGAGCTTGGTGGCGATCGCCTTCACCTTGTCGGCGAGCTTAGCGCTCGTGTCGTAGGCGAAGGTCAGCGGCTTCTGCTCGCCCTCGGCGAGCTTCACCACCGCGTTGGCGAGGCCCTCGGCGCCGGCACCGCCATCCGCCCAGTGCTTGCAGGTGATCGCCTCGACCTGGAGCTTCTCCTTGCACAGCCCCTTGAGCTTGTCGTGCTCGGCGTCGGTGTCCTGGAAGAAGTGGTTCACGCCGACCACGACCGGCAGGCCGAAGCTGCGCACGTTCTCGACGTGGCGGGCGAGGTTGGCAAAGCCCTTCTCCAGCGCCTCGAGGTTCTCGGTGGCGAGGCTCTTCTTGTCGACGCCGCCATGCATCTTGAGCGCGCGGATCGTGGCGACGATCACCACGGCCGAGGGCTGCAGGCCGGTCTGCCGGCACTTGATGTCGAGGAACTTCTCGGCGCCGAGATCGGCGCCGAAGCCGGCTTCCGTCACCACGTAATCGGCGAGCTTGAGGCCGGTCTGAGTAGCGATCACCGAATTGCAGCCATGGGCGATGTTGGCGAAGGGGCCGCCATGGATCAGGGCCGGGTTGCCCTCGAGCGTCTGCACGAGGTTCGGCTGCAGGGCGTCCTTGAGTAGCACCGTCATGGCGCCCGTCGCCTTGACCTGAGCGAGCGTCACCGGCTTGCGGTCGCGGGTCTCGGCGATGACGATCTTGCCGAGGCGCGCTTCGAGGTCGGCGAGGTCCTTGGCGAGGCAGAACACCGCCATGACCTCGGAGGCCACGGTGATGTCGAACCCGTCCTCGCGAGGAAAGCCGTTGGCGACACCGCCAAGCGACTGATTGATGGCGCGCAGGGCCCGGTCGTTCATGTCGACGACGCGGCGCCAGTGGATGCGGCGCACGTCGATGTTGAGCTCGTTCGCCCAATAGATGTGGTTGTCGATCAGCGCCGCGGCGAGCGAGTGCGCCGAGGTGATGGCGTGGAAGTCGCCGGTGAAGTGCAGGTTGATCTGCTCCATCGGCACGACCTGGGCCTTGCCGCCGCCGGCCGCGCCGCCCTTCATGCCGAAGCAGGGGCCGAGCGAGGGCTCGCGCAGGCAGGCCACCGTCTTCTTGCCGACGCGGTTCAGCGCGTCCGACAGGCCGACCGTCGTCGTGGTCTTGCCCTCGCCCGCGGGGGTCGGCGAGATCGCGGTGACGAGGACGAGCTTGCCCTGGCTCTTGCCGTCGAGCGACTTGATGAAGCCGTGGTCGATTTTGGCGATGTGCTTGCCGTAATTGTGCAGCGCCTCGTCCGGAATGCCAATCTTGGCGGCGACCTCGGCGATGGGCTTCAGGGTCGCCGCGCGGGCGATCTCGATATCAGAGGGCATTTCCGATCCTCGTGTTCTTGGTTGCCGGCCATCGCCGGGATCTCGGGGGCACGCGCGGGCGCACGCGGCCATGCATCGAGATCCTCAGCGGCCGAGATAAGGGCTTCTGCTTGTTTTGGTCGAGAGCGCAGAGAAAAGCATCTCGGACTTTTTGGAGATGCATGCGAAATTTTGTTTGAGAACTCGTTTCAAGCCGAAGCCCGGAGCACTGCTCGCGTCTTGTCCACGAATTCGCCGATCTGGTCTTCGTTGACGATCAGCGCCGGGCACAGCGCCAGCGTATCGCCCGAGACGCGGATGACGAGATCACTCTCGTTGAAGGCGTGGACCATGGCCTCGTAGCCCCGCGCGCCCGGCGAATCGGCCCTCGCTGCGAGATCGATGGCGGCCGCGAGGCCGACGACGCGGATGTCGAGCACATTGGGCTCCTCGCGCAGGCTCATCATGGCTTTTGCAAAGATCGGTTCCCGCGCACGCGCCTGCTTGAACAGCCCCTCGTCCCGGTAGAGGTCGAGCGTGGTGAGCCCGGCGGCGCAGGCCAGCGGATGGCCGGAATAGGTGTAGCCATGAAATAGCTCGATCGCACGCTCCGGCCCCTGCATCAGCGCCGTGTGGATCCCTTCGCGCACGATCACACCGCCGAGCGGGACGGTGCCGTTGGTCACGCCTTTCGCAAAGCAGATCATGTCTGGCGTCACGCCATAGCGCTCGGCAGCGAAGGCGAATCCGAGCCGGCCGAAGCCGGTGATGACCTCATCGAAGATCAGCAGGATGCCGTGTCGGTCGCAAATGCCGCGCAGCCGCTGCAGGTAGCCCTTCGGTGGCGCGAGCACGCCGGTCGAGCCTGCCATGGGCTCTACGATCACCGCGCAGATCGTCGAGGCGTCGTTCAAGGCGACGATCCGCTCCATTTCGTCGGCCAAATGCACGCCCCAGTCGGGTTCGCCGACGGAAAAGGCTTGATGCTCGCGATCGTAGGTGTGCGGCAGGTGATCGATCCCCGAAAGGCCGTGCCCGAACGCCTTGCGATTGGCCGGGAGACCGCCGACCGAGATGCCGCCGAAACCGGTGCCGTGATAGCCGCGCTCGCGTCCGATCAGCCGGGTGCGGCCGCCCTCCCCTCGGGCATGGCGATAGGCCAGCGCGATCTTGAGGGCCGTATCGACCGATTCCGAACCGGAATTGCAGAAGAAGACGTGGTCGAGGTCGCCAGGCGCCAGTTCGGCGATCCGTGAGGCGAGCGCGAAGGCGCCTTCATGACCGAACTGGAACGGCGGGGCATAGTCGAGCCGCGCGGCCTGGTCCTGGATCGCGGCAACGATCGGTGCGCGATTGTGCCCGGCATTGCAGCACCAGAGGCCGGAGATGCCGTCGAGCAGCTGTCGCCCGTCCGGCGTGCGGTAATACATGCCCTCTGCGCTCGCGATCATGCGCAGATCCCGCTTGGCCGCACGATTGGCCGTGAAGGGCATCCACCAGGCGTCGAGGTCGTTGCGGGGAGTGCTCATGCCAGCCTCTCGCGATCATCTTCATGCAGGTGATCGCATGCCGTCCGATCAACAGTCACGATGAGGACGACGCGATCCGAGGGCCATTCGCACACTACCTGTCATGCACCGGCGGAATTGGGAGGAGGTGGCACGGCCACGATCGATCGTTCCACCCCAGTGGAGTTGCCCAGGCCGAGGGGCCTCGCTACCTACACGCCGATGATTGTCCGGGTCGCCGCACGATCCGGACACCCAGCCCCGCCGGAGCCCTCGTGGAGCTTCTCAAACTCGCTGCCCTCGACGCCGAAGACCTCGCCGTCATCTCCGCAAACCTCCAGGACGCAATCCTGCGGACGGGCGATCTCGCCTGGCTTGCTGGCGAGCACCGGTTCGTGCTGGTGGCGCGCCGCTTCGACCGTTCGACCGACCCTGGCGAGCCTCCGCGCCGCCGCCTGGTCGGCGTCCATTTCGAGCGCGTGCTGAGCGTGAAGAGCAAAGGCATCGCCCCGGGGCAAGCCTCCGACGAGACCCTGAGCCTGCTCGCCGTCACCTTCGAGCCGGGCGAAGTGCCCTCCGGCACTGCGACCCTGGTCTTCGCCGGCGGTGGCGCGATCCGACTCGCGCTCGAATGCATCGAGATCCGTATGAAGGACCTCGGCCCCGTATGGGAAGCGGAGGGGCGCCCCGACCACGACGCCGAGCAGGCCGGACAGGCCGCGCTTAAGGGCCAGACCCGAGACATCGCATCATGATCCGCCTCGACAGCCGCGCTTCCGATTTCGGCGAGGCCTTCGCACGCCTCCTCAGCGTCAAGCGCGAGATCTCGGAGGATGTCGACGAGACCGTGCGCGGCATCATCGCCGGCGTGGTCTCCGGCGGCGATGGCGCACTTGTCGATTACAGCCGCCGCTTCGACCGCCTCGGTGAGGATTTTTCGGAAGCCACATTGCGGTTCACGGCGGACGAGATCGAGGCCGCAATGGCTCAGTGCCCGGCCGAGACGCTGGCGGCACTCCGCCTCGCCGCCGAGCGGATCGAGACCTATCACCGTCTCCAGGTGCCGAAGGATCACCTCGCCACCGACGATCTCGGCGTCACGTCGGGCTGGCGCTGGACAGCGCTCGAATCGGTCGGTCTCTATGTGCCCGGCGGGACAGCGAGCTATCCCTCTTCCGTCCTGATGAACGCGGTACCCGCGCGCGTCGCCGGCGTGCCGCGCGTCGCCATGGTGGTGCCGACGCCGGAGGGCCGGCTCAACCCGCTGGTGCTCGCCGCAGCGCAGATCTCCGGCGTCACAGAGATCTTCCGGGTGGGCGGCGCTCAGGCCGTGGCGGCCTTGGCCTATGGGACGAAGACCGTGGCGCCGGTCGCCAAGATCGTCGGACCGGGCAACGCCTATGTCGCGGCCGCCAAGCGCCGGGTGTTCGGCCAGGTCGGCATCGACATGATCGCCGGCCCTTCCGAGGTGCTGATCCTCGCCGACGGACACGCCAACCCCGACTGGATCGCCGCCGACCTCCTGGCCCAGGCCGAGCATGACGAAGCAGCCCAGGCGATCCTGATCACCACCTCCGACAGCTTGGCCGCACAGGTCGAGCAGGCCGTCGAGCGGGCACTTGCCCACATGTCGCGCCAAGCCATCGCTCGGGCGAGCTGGCGCGATTACGGCGCGATCATCCGCGTCCAAAACTTCGACGAGGCCGTGCCCCTGGTCGATCGGCTGGCGCCGGAACATCTCGAGATCGAGACCGAGGACGCCGAGGAACTCTCTCTCAAAATCCGCAATGCTGGCGCGATCTTCCTCGGCTCGCACACGCCGGAGGCGATCGGCGACTATGTCGGCGGCCCGAACCACGTGCTGCCCACCGCCCGCTCTGCGCGATTCTCATCGGGACTTTCGGTGCTCGATTTCATGAAGCGCACCTCGATCTTGCGTTGCGATCCTGCAGCGCTGAGAGCGCTCGGCCCGGCGGCGATCGCTCTCGGCCAGTCCGAAGGCCTCGACGGGCACGCCCGCTCGGTCGCGATCCGCTTAAACCTCTGATAGGCGTTTCCAGACGCGAAGCTGAGAGAAGGCGACGGCGATGCCGGCCGAAGCGGACAAAGCGACAGATACCGACGCCTCGAGCAACCGCCTCGCGGCGGTAAGCCTCGACGAGGCCTCGATCAGCCGTGGCAATCCCGACCAGGAGCATGAGCGCGCCATCGCGATCTTCGACATCCTAGAGGAAAACGCCTTCGCCCTGCCCGGCCGCGATCACGGCCCCTATGCACTGGTAATCGGGCTGGTCGAGAACAAGCTGTCCCTGGCGATCTCGACTGAAAGCGGCGAGCCGGTGATGACCCACCTGCTCTCGCTCTCGCCGTTCCGGCGGGTGATCCGCGACTACGAGATGGTCTGCGAGAGCTATTACAGCGCCATCCGCACTGCCTCGCCGACGCAGATCGAGGCGATCGACATGGGTCGGCGCGGCCTGCACAACGAGGCCTCGGAACTTCTGAAGCAGCGTCTCGACGGTAAGGTCGATCTCGACCACCAGACCGCCCGGCGGCTGTTCACCCTGGTCTTCGCCTTGCATTGGAAGGGCTGATGGGCGTGCGCCGCGCGTCCTGAGGAACCGGCATGGCGGACGAGGCTCCCCCCGGCGGTCCGGCGAAGAAACGGCGGGTCCAGGCCGTGCTGTTCATGTGCAACTTCAACGCCGTGCGCTCCCTCGCGGCGGAGGCCATCGCGCGGCATTATTTCGGCAAGTCGATCTACGTGCAGTCGGCCGGCATACGCGTTGGCGAGCCGAGCGATCCGTTCATGGTATCGGCCCTCGACGAGATCGGTATCGATGCCTCGCGCCATAAGCCGCGCACGGTCGAGCAGCTGGAAGAGTGGGAGGGCCTGAACTTCGACCTGATCGTCACGCTCTCACCGGAAGCCCACCACAAGGCGATCGCGCTGACGCACACGCTCGCGGCCGACGTCGAATACTGGCCAACGCCAGACCCGACGCTCAAACAGGATGGCACACGCGAGCAGCGTCTCGACGGCTACCGCGATGTTCGCGACGGGCTGACCTATCGGATCAAGTCACGATTGAAAGGATGAGCCCTGCTGCTCGTTCCGCACCGGCGCAGCGGCCGCTGCAGAAGCGGCGCGCTCGGCCCAGGACGCGCGCACATCCTTGATCATCTGCGTGATGAACATCTCGAACGACATGTACGAGAAGATCGCGATGCAGATCAGAAGGGCGAGAGAGACCAGGGTCTTGGCGGTTGCGACGTCCACGGCGAAATGTCCAAACACGATGTGTCAGGCGAATGTCTGAATAGGGAGGCCTGAATTCCCTTGCGCTCAGCGCATGGGATTCATATGACCCCGCCACGTTCCGAACGGCGTGCGCAGACGCACCTCGCTCAGCTCGACATCAGCGCTTGCACGCGCGTCCTAAGATTCTACGAAAATCAGCGACTCAATTCGCGAGTGGTCGTCTGATCACCGCGCGAATTGGACAGTTTATTCCGCAGTTTGCGAAAGTCGTCGGATCGAAGTGACGGCGCCAAAACTCTTTACGGCGATGCGCTCCACCGCTTCACGCAGCGGCTCGACGGCTACACTCATATGATGGCCGTTGGCATGTATCAGCCGGTCGGCATCGAGCATAAGGCCGACATGCCCCTTCCAGAACACGAGATCGCCGCGCTGCAGGCCGTCGAGGTCCGGAGGAAGCGCCTCGCCGAGCGCTGACTCCTGCATGTCGGTGTCACGCGGGCAGGCCATGCCGGCCATCAGCAGCGAGAGTTGCACCAGCCCCGAGCAATCGAGCCCGAGGCTGGTCCGCCCCCCCCAGAGGTACGGCGTGCCGAAGAGGCGTTCGGCAGTCGCGCAGTAATCGGGCTGCCGATACTGCACGTCACCCGCATGCGCCGCGAAGATATAGGCGCCCGGTCGGACGCGCAGGAAATCACCCTCGCGATCGGCCGCGGCAAAGGTCGCACCGAGGCTGAGATGGCCGACATTCGGCCGCTTCATATTGGCTGCCGGGTATAGAAAGGTCCGCAGGGCCGTGACCCGGTGCGTCGGCTGCGGATCGGCTGGGCCGAGTGCGTCCTCGGGAAGGTAGCCGACATAGCCATCGAGCCCGAGCTGAACGAAGGCGAACCCGTCCTTAGCGTCGTAGAGCGTCACGGGTTCGCCCATGACGGCCTCTGTCTCGTAGCCGGCTGCATGATCCGGTCGTTTGCGCAACGGCGCGGATCCCGTCACGACGCGACGCGCCTCGCCTGCCACGAACCGCTCGGCCTCAATGAAGCCCTTCAGGTGCAGAGCGGCCAAATCCGGCCGCGCGGGCGTGAGGCGAGGATCGCGGACATCGAGCGTCATGCCCGCGATCCGATGACGAACGCGTCCGATAAGTCAACGAGCCGGGTCGGCAACCTCGGCTAGTGCCGAGTGTCGACCACCATCTTCGGCGGGTCCGCCTCTTCGTCGGCCGTATAGCCCTCCAGCCAATCGAGGCTGTCCTGCGAGCCGGCACGGTAAGGGTTGGATGAATCCGGCTCATGCGCCGCCTTGGCGGCCCGGCCTTCGTCGTAGATCGTCTGGGAATGAATGAGCATAATCGTGCCCTCCTGTTCCGAGAGGACAAAGCGCGGCTGCCTCGCCGGTTCCGGAGAGCGATCTACCCGGCTGCGGAAGGCTCCTCCGGCGCCTTGAGCCGGTAGCCGATGCCGGTCTCGGTGAGCAGAATGCGCGGGCGCTCGGGATCGGCCTCCAGTTTCTGGCGGAGCTGGCGCATGTAGACCCGCAGATATTGCGGATCGGCCGAGGTCGAGACCCGGCTGAGCAGCTGCGAATGGGTCAGCACCTTGCCGGCATGCTGCACCAGGATGCGCAGGAAATCGTATTCCCGCGGCGTCAGCTTCACCTCCTCCTCGTTCACGCGCACGATGCGGCGCACGAGATCGACCGACAGGCCGTCCACCTTGAAGACGGCGCGCTCCCCCTGCGTCGCCAGGCGGTGCCGCAAGGCGTTCCGCAATCGCGCCAGCAGCTCGGCCATGCCGAAGGGCTTGGTGACGTAGTCGTCGGCGCCGAGATCGAGCGCCTCGACCTTGCCCGGCTCGTCGTCGCGGCTCGACAGGACCACGACGGGCAGGTCGGGCTTGCGCTCGCGGATGGCGCGCAGCAGGTCGTGCCCGCGCATGTCGGGCAGGCCGAGATCGAGGATCGCGAGGTCGATGCCCTCGCCGGCCAGCGCATCGAGGGCAGCCTTGCCGTCGGCAGCCTCGACGATGGCATAGCCCTGCGTGGCCAGCCCCATGCGCAGCAGCTTCCGGATCGGCGGCTCGTCATCGATGACGAGGATGGTGCCGGCGGTGGTCATGAGCGCATCATGCCGCCAGCTCCGGCGCCGTTCGCCCACCCGCCTGCACCTGAAACGTCATCGAGAACACCGCGCCGCTGCGCTCGCGCCGGTTTGCGGCGGTCAGGCGGCCGCCCATGGCCTCGACGAAGCCGCGGGCGATGGCGAGGCCGAGGCCCGTGCCGGCACGGACGCGGTCTCCCTTCCGCGCCCGATAGAACTTCTCGAAGACCTTTTCGGAGTCGCCCTCGGGGAGGCCATCGCCTTCGTCGAACACGTCGAGACGCAGGCCCGCTCCGTCCCGGCGGCCGCGGACCGTCACGGTCGTGCCCTCCGGCGCGTATTTCGCGGCATTGTCGAAGAGATTCACCAGGACCTGCTCGAACAGCACCGGATCGAGCGCCACCTGCGGCAGGTCCGCGGCGAGATCCACCGAGACGTGGTGGCCCGAGAGAATCTTCTCCATGCGCCGCAAGGCGGTGGCGACGATCTCGGCCACGTCGTGCTGCGCGAGGTTCGGCGCGACCGCGCCCGCCTCGAGCCGCGTCATGTCGAGCAGGTTGGCGATGAAGCGGTTCAACCGCTCGGATTCCGCGACGATCGTCGCCAGCAGGTCGGCCTTGGACTCGCGTGGCAGGGCCTCGTCGAGATCGCGCAGGGTCGTCGCCGCGCCGAGCACCGAGGCGAGCGGCGTGCGCAGGTCGTGCGAGATCGAGGTGAGCAGCGCCTGGCGCAGTCGGTCGGTCTCGGCCGCGCGCTTGGCCTGGTCGAGATCCTCGACGAGGCGGACCCGCTCGATGGCCAGCGCGCCCATGTCGGTGAGGGCGTCGATCAGGCGCCGGCCCTCCGGCGTCAGCAGCGGACCGCTCGTATCGGAATCGAGTCCGATCACGCCGAGCGTACCCCGCCCGGTCCGCATCGGCAGAAACAGGCGCCGGGCTCCGGGAAGCGTGTCGGCACCGCGCCCAGCCGGACGGTCGTTGTCGAAGGCCCAGCGGGCGGCCGCGAGATCGGCCTCGTCGAGACGGTCCTCGGGCGGATAGCCGGCCCGCACTGCGACGCTGCCATCCTCCTCCGGCAGCACCAGCACCACGCGCACGCGCAGCATCGACGCGACCTGCGCGGCGGTGGCCCAGAGCACGTCGTCGAGGGTGCCGCAGCTCGAGAGCTTGCGGCTGAAGCCGTAGAGCCGCTCGGTGGCCGAGGCCCGCGCCTGCGAGATCACCGCCAGCTTCCGCGAGCGCGCGGCGAGATTCGAGACCAGAACCGCGACGATGGTGAAGAGCAGGAAGGCGGCGATATTCGTCGGATCTGTAATGGTGAGGGTGTAGATCGGAGGCAGGAAGAAGAAGTTGTAGGACAGCGAGGCACAGACCACCGCCGTGAGGGACGGGCCGAGCCCGAGACGCACGGCGACTGCCACGACCGCAGTCAGCAGGATCAGGTCGGCGTTCTCGACGCCAAGGAACGGCTGAAGCAGCAGGGCGAGCCCGAGCGCGACCGCCGAGGCGAGGATCGCGAGCGCATAGGGCAGCGGGGTCCGGCTGGCGACAGGGGGCGCCGTGGCCACGAGCCGATGCGGGCTGGCCGTATCTTCGACCGCCTCGCCGCTGATGACATGGACGCTGATGTTGCCGCTGCCGCGGACGAGATCGTGCACCACCGAGCCGTTCACCAGCTCGAACAGGCGCGAGCGCTCCGACTTGCCGACCACGATGTGGATCACGTTCGACGCCCGGGCATGAGCCAGCACGTCTTCCGCGATGCGCCGGCCGCCCGGGATCGTCACCGGCTCGCCGCCGAGGCGATCGGCGAGACGCAGGGCCTCGGCGATGCGGTCCCGCTCGGTCTCGTTCAGGGCGGCACTGCGCGGGCCCTCGACGGTCAGGGCGGTCCAGGGCGCATGCAGCCGGTCGGCGAGCCGCTTGGCGTAGCGCACGAGACCCTGCGAGCGCGGGTCCTCGCTCACGCAGACCAGCACGCGCTCACCCGCGCCCCAGGGACCGGAGATGGCGTTGGCCCTCATGTGGCTCAGCAGCTCGTCATCGACCCGGTCGGCCGTGCGGCGCAGGGCCAGCTCGCGCAGAGCGGTCAAGTTGCCGCGGGAAAAATAGTGGAGCAGCGCCCGCTCGGCATTCTTCGGGACGTAGACCTTTCCGTCCTTGAGGCGCTGGATCAGGTCATCCGGGTTGAGGTCGACCACCTCGATGTCGTCGGCCCGGTCGAGGATGCCGTCCGGCACCGTTTCGCGCACGCGGATGCGGGTGATCTGTGCGACGACGTCGTTCAGGCTCTCGACATGCTGGATGTTGAGCGTCGTCAGGACGTCGATACCGGCATCGAGCAGCTCCTCGACATCCTGGAAGCGCTTGGGATGGCGCGAGCCCGGCGCGTTGGTGTGGGCGAGCTCGTCCACCAGGGCCAAGGCCGGCCGGCGCGCCAGCAGCGCGTCGAGATCCATCTCCTCGAGTTGCGTGCCGTGATAGGGCACGCTGCGCCGCGGCAGCACCTCGAGGCCCTCGACCAGCGCCTCGGTCTCGGCCCGGCCATGGGTCTCGACGATGCCCACGACGACGTCGAGGCCGGCCTTCGCCTTGGCGCGGCCGACCGTGAGCATCTCGTAGGTCTTGCCCACCCCCGGCGCCGCGCCGAGGAAGACCTTCAGCCGGCCGCGTGGGCCCTCCTCCCGCCGCGCCGCATCGAGCAGCGCGTCGGGCGAGGGGCGGCTGGGATCTCTCCGCTCATCCGGCATGGGCCGAGCTTATCACCGGAACCTCACTTTCGGGCGAGATCGTCGAGGGCGATGTTGAGGGCGAGCACGTTGACCCGCGGCTCGCCGAGAACGCCGAGCCAACGGCCCTGGACCTGCGCGGCGAGGAGCCCGGCGAGCTTATCCTCCGGCACCCCACGAGCCTTGGCCACGCGTGGGATCTGGAATCGCGCGGCTTCCGGCGAGATGTCGGGGTCGAGGCCCGAGCCGCTGGTGGTGACGAGGTCGACCGGCACCGGCTGGCCGGGATTCTCCGCCTTCAGTTTCTCGACGTCGGCCTTCACGCGGTCGGCCAGCGCCGCGCTGGTGGGCCCGAGATTCGAGCCGGAGGAATTGGCCGCGTTGTAGGGGGCCGGGACGGTCTTCGCGGCGTCGGCCGGATCGGGCGCGGTTGTCGCGGAGTGGCGGCCGTGGAAGTAGCCGTCGCTGGTGAAGCTCTGGCCGATCAAGCTGGAGCCGACGACCTTGCCGTCGCGCTCGATCAGGCTGCCGGCGGCCTTGGCCGGAAAGATCACCCCGGCGATGCCGGTGACGGCGAGAGGATAGGCGAGGCCCGTGATCGCCGTCAGGGCGACGAGCAGGACGAGAGCGGGACGAAGCTGGTTCAACATGGCAGGCCTCCTCGGACCTTAAGCGAGGTGCAGGGCGTTGACCGCGAGGTCGATGACCTTGATGCCGATGAAGGGCACCAGGATGCCGCCGAGGCCGTAGATCAGCAGGTTGCGTCGGAGCAGCGAGGCGGCGCCCACGGCGCGGTAGGTCACGCCCTTCAGGGCGAGCGGGATCAGCGCGATGATGATCAGCGCGTTGAAGATGATCGCCGACAGGATCGCGCTCTGCGGCGAGGCGAGGCCCATGATGTTGAGCGCATGGAGCTGCGGATAGAGCGTCAGGAACATCGCCGGGATGATCGCGAAATACTTCGCGACGTCGTTGGCAATGGAGAAGGTCGTCAGCGCACCGCGGGTCATCAGCAGTTGCTTGCCGATGCCGACGATCTCGATGAGCTTGGTCGGGTCGCTGTCGAGGTCGACCATGTTGCCGGCCTCGCGCGCGGCGACGGTGCCGGTATTCATGGCGACGCCGACATCGGCCTGAGCGAGCGCCGGGGCGTCGTTGGTGCCGTCGCCGCACATGGCGACGAGCTTGCCCTGCGCCTGTTCCTTGCGGATCAGCGCCAGCTTGTCCTCGGGTGTGGCCTGGGCGAGGAAATCGTCGACGCCGGCCTCGGCCGCGATGGCGGCAGCAGTCATGGGGTTGTCACCGGTGATCATCAATGTGCGGATGCCCATCTGGCGCAGCTCCGCAAAGCGCTCGCGGATGCCGCCCTTCACGATGTCCTTGAGGTAGACGACGCCGAGCAGGCGGCCGTCGCGGGCGACCGCGAGCGGTGTGCCGCCGGCTTTGGCGATCTCCTCCGCGATGGCGCGGATCTCGCCCACGTCCTCGCTCTCCGCGGCTGGATGATAGGCGAGCGCCGCGCTGGAGCCGCGCGTCGCCATCGGCTGACCGGTGACGGAGGCGATGACGGAATCGACGGCGCCCTTTCGGATCGAGGAGCCGTCGAGGTCGACGCCCGACATGCGCGACTGCGCGGTGAAGGGCACGAAGGTGGCGTTGAGGCCCGCCATGTCGCGGGCGCGGATGCCGTAATTCTCCTTGGCGAGCACCACGATGGAGCGGCCCTCGGGCGTTTCGTCGGCGAGGGAGGCGAGCTGGGCTGCATCGGCCAGCTCCTTCTCGGACACGCCGCGCACCGGGCGGAACTCGGTCGCCTGGCGATTGCCGAGCGTGATGGTGCCGGTCTTGTCCAGCAGCAGCGTGTCGACGTCGCCCGCCGCCTCGACGGCACGGCCGGACATGGCGAGCACGTTGAAGCGCACGAGGCGGTCCATGCCGGCGATGCCGATGGCCGATAGCAGCGCACCGATCGTCGTCGGGATCAGCGTGACAAACAGCGCCACGAGCATGATCAGCGGAATCGCGCCGCCGGCATAGCTGGCAAAGCTCGGGATCGTCGCCACCGCGAAGACGAAGACGATGGTGAGACCGGCGAGTAGGATGTTGAGCGCGATCTCGTTCGGCGTCTTCTGCCGGGAGGCGCCCTCGACGAGGGCGATCATGCGGTCGACGAAGGTCGAGCCGGCGGCCGCGGTGATGCGCACCTTGATCTCGTCCGAGAGCACCTGCGTGCCGCCGGTCACGGCCGAGCGGTCACCGCCGGATTCACGGATGACGGGGGCGGATTCGCCGGTGATCGCCGCCTCGTTGACCGAAGCGACACCCTCGATGACCTCGCCGTCGGACGGGATGAGGTCGCCGGCCTCGACCAGGACGACGTCGCCGACCTTGAGGCTGGTGCCGGGCACCGTCTCGTAGTCCCGCCCCGTCCCGGTCAGCCGCTTGGCGGTCATCTCGGTGCGCGTGCGGCGCAGGGAATCCGCCTGGGCCTTGCCGCGCCCCTCAGCGAGCGCTTCGGCAAAGTTGGCGAAGATCAGGGTGAACCAGAGCCAGAGGATGATCTGGCCCGAGAAGAACAGGTTGCTGCCGCCCGTGACGATGTCGCGGATGAACAGCACGGTGGTGAGCGCAGCCACCACCTCGACCACGAACATGACCGGGTTGCGGATCATGGAGCGCGGATCGAGCTTGCGCAGCGACCCGGAGAGCGCGGGCCCGATCAGGGCGGCGCTGAACAGGGATTGGTTCTGACGGGACATGGTCGGAGCGTCCGAAAGGGAACAAAGGGAATCGGCATCGTGCGCCGGGCCGGATCGGATCAGGTGCCGGTCGTCAGGGAGCAGGCGGCCATCAGAGCGAGGCCTCCGAGCATCGAGACGCCGAGAACCGCGAGGATCAGGTCGGAGACCCGCATGGGCGGCGTGGCGGCCGCCCGGGCGCGGGTCGGGCTGCGCGGCCTGTGCAGCCGGAGGCCCCGGATCGGGGTGCGAAGGCGCATCTCAGCCCCCCGTCGAGTAGGTCTGGCCTGCCGCGCCGGCGAGATGCTCGACGATCGGACCGAGCGCGAGCGACGGGAAGAAGGTCAGGCCGCCGACGATCAGGATGACGCCGACGAGGAGGCCGACGAACAGGCCGCCATGGGTCGGGAAGGTGCCGGCTGAGGCCGGCAGGGTCTTCTTGTCGGCGAGCGAGCCGGCGATGGCGAGCGCTGGGATGATGACGAAGAAGCGTCCGACCAGCATGCCGAGGCCCAGCGTCGTGTTGTAGAACGGCGTGTTGCCGGTGAGGCCGCCGAAGGCCGAGCCGTTGTTCGCCGCCGCCGAGGTGTAGGCGTAGAGGATCTCGGAGAAGCCATGCGGCCCGGCATTGGCGGGTCCGGCGAGGCCGGCCGCGAGGACGGTGGCGACCGCCGTTCCGCCGAGCATCATGAGCGGCAGGCAGAGCACGGCGAGCATCGCCATCTTCACCTCGCGCGCCTCGATCTTCTTACCGAGATATTCCGGCGTGCGCCCGACCATCAGGCCGGCCACGAAGATCGCGATGATGACGAAGACCAGCATGCCGTAGAGACCGGCGCCGACGCCGCCGACGATGATCTCGCCGAGCTGCATGTTGATCATCGGGATCATGCCGCCGAGCGCCGTGAAGCTGTCATGCATGGCGTTCACGGCGCCGCACGAGGCGGCGGTGGTGATCACCGCGAACAGGGCCGAGGCGGCGATGCCGAAGCGGATCTCTTTGCCTTCCATATTGCCCCCCGAGAGGCCGAGCGCGTTCAGCACCGGGCTTCCGTTGGCCTCGGAGGCGTAGGTCACGGCCACGCCGGCGAGGAACAGCACGCCCATCGCGGCGAGGATCGCCCAGCCCTGGCGCTCGTCGCCGACCATGCGGCCGAAGACGTTGGTGAGCGACGCGCCGAGGGCGAAGATCGAGGCGATCTGCACGAAGTTCGAGAGCGCGGTGGGGTTCTCGAAGGGATGCGCGGCATTGGCATTGAAGAAGCCACCGCCATTGGTGCCGAGCATCTTGATCGCCACCTGGCTCGCCACGGGGCCGACCGCGATCGTCTGCTTGGCGCCCTCCAGCGTGGTGGCGTCGACGTAGGCGCCCAGCGTCTGCGGCATGCCCTGCCAGACTAGGAACAGCGCGTATGGGATGCAGAGCGGGATCAGTACGTAGAGGGTGCAGCGGGTCAGATCGACCCAGAACGACCCGACCGTCTTCGAGGAGGCGCGGGCGAAGCCGCGGATCAGCGCCACGGCGAGCGCGATGCCGGTGGCGGCCGAGAGGAAATTCTGGTGCGTCAGACCCACCATCTGGGAGAGGTAGGAGAGCGTGCTCTCGCCGCCGTAGTTCTGCCAGTTGGTGTTCGTCAGGAAGCTGACAGCGGTGTTGAAGGCCAGATCGGGCGCCACGGCGCCCTGCTCGGCCGGGTTGAGCGGCAGCACGGCCTGCAGGCGCAGCAGCGCGTAGAGCACCAGGAAGCCGAGGGCGTGGAAGGCGAGCATGGCGAGCCCGTAGCCGAGCCAGCTCTGCTCGTGCCGCTCGTCGATGCCGGCGGTGCGATAGAGCCCGCGCTCGATCGGCGCGAGAATCGGCGAGAGTGGGGTGCGCTCTCCAGTGAAGACACGGGTCATGTACCAGCCGAGCGGCTTCACGAGCGCCAGCACGACCGCGCAGTACAGCGCGATCTGGATCCAGCCGTTGAGGGTCATGGCAGGGGAAATCCGTCAGGGGCCGCTCAGAACCGCTCGGGGCGGACGAGGGCGAAGGTGAGGTAGGCGAGGAGGCCGGCGGTCGTGAGCGCGCCGAGGACCAGATCGAGGGTCATGCGGGCCTCTCTCAGAGCCGTTCGCAGAGAAGCGCGTATCCGGTCGCCACGCCGAAGAAGGCGAGCGCTGCGGCGATGAAGACGATGTCGAGCATGGTGGTGACGTCCGGCGAGCCGATGCGGTCAGGCCGTCCGGAAGGAAGCCTGGTGCAACGACTCGTGCCGCGAAGCGCGTGAGGATTCGAGACGGGGCCGCCGGCGCGCTCATAAGGATCACGTGAGGATCGGCGCGGGGCGAGGCCGTCTACGCGTTTCAGGCCGGCTCGCGCTTACGGCGCGGAGCCGACCGTCAGGTCTCCGCTCAAAAAACTTTGCGAGACCAGTGAACCTGGCACGTTTCTGGTGCGACCCACCTTGCGAAGGGGCTGCGTGGTGCGGCTCTCGGATCAAGGATGGATGTCATGACGCGTTTGGTTCGCACGTTTGCTGCGGTTGCTGCTGTCGGC
>NZ_JAAUVI010000030.1 GCF_021352225.1 Methylobacterium sp. C25
ATTGGCTCTGACTCACTCTCGCTGATGCCGTGGGCGTTGAGGTTGCGGACATCCATGATGGAGCCGCAGCATGCGTCATCGCTTTCGCTCGTCGAGCCTCGTACCCACTGGATTCCTCGTCGATCATCTCGATGTCGGCGCTGAGCGGATCGGCCTGGTCGTGAGGTCGGGAGCCGCAGTGACGGTCTGTCCAGATTGCCGGACCCCTTCGCGTCGCATTCAAAGCCGTTACCGGCGCCGTGCCGCCGACCTGCCGCTCAGTGGCCGACGCGTCGAACTTCAGGTCGTCGTGCGACGCTTCTGGTGCGATGCGTCTGCCTGCGGACGTAAGATTTTCGCTGAGCGCTTTCCCGACGACGTCCTGCCCGCCTTCGCGCGGCGAACCTCGCGGCTGGAGCAGGTCGTCCATCACCTCGGTCTCGCGCTCGGCGGCCGGCCCGGTGCGGGCCTCGCCCGACGCCTCATGCTGCCCGTCAGTCGCGACACGCTCCTGCGCGTCATTCGCCGCAGAGCGATCACACGGCCCGATCCGCTCAGCGTCATCGGCATCGACGACTTCGCTTGGCGACGCAACCACCGCTACGGCACCGTCGTCTGCGATCTCGAACGCCGCCGCATCGTGGCGCTTCTCCCAGATCGCGAGCAGGCCACTGCGCAGGCTTGGTTGGAGGAGAATGCTTCGATCCAGATCGTCGCCCGCGACCGCGGCGGCGGCTATGGTGAGGCGATAGCCCGCGCTCTGCCGCAGGCTGTCCAGGTGGCCGACCGCTGGCACCTCATAGAGAATGCTAGCCGCGGCTTCCTCGACGCCGTGCGCAGGTCGATGCGTCAGGTTCGCGAGGTCGTCGGCGCGGCCACGATCGATCCGGCGCTTCTCACCGCGGCCGAGCGCATCCAGTACGAGGGTTACCTGCGGCGCGACGAGGCGGACGCGGCCATCCGCGCGCTCGCCGAGGCAGGCGTTCCGATCCGCCGGATCGGACGGCGCCTTGGCCACAGCCGCAAGGTGGTGCGTGCGGTCCTGCGCGGCGAGCGCACGGACGTCTTTCGGGTCCGGCAGAGTTCGCTCGACGCCTATCTGCCCTGGCTCGACGCCCAGTGGGACGCTGGCAGCCGGAACGCCACCGAGATCTGGAGAAGGGCAAAGGCGCAGGGCTTCCGAGGATCGCTGCGTGTGGTCGGCGAATGGGCGACGCGGCGCCGGCGCGCGGAGCAGGCCAACATCGAACGGCTTCAGCGCGTGCCGTCAGCACGAACCCTGGCGCGATGGCTGACGACGGGTCGCGATCGCTTGACCAAGGCGGAGACGCTGACTGTGGCGGCCGTCGAGAACGGGATGCCGGCGCTGGTCGAGGCGCGCAAGGTGATCAGCGCTTTCCAGACGATGGTCCGTGCGATGGCACCCAACAGGCTCGAAGGATGGCTCACGCGGGCTGAGGCGAGCCTCGTCGCTTCCTTCGCACGTGGAGTCGGTCAAGACCGATCCGCGGTTCGGGCCGCGATCACGCTGCCATGGTCGAACGGCCAAACGGAGGGCCAGATCACGAAGCTCAAGCTCGTGAAGCGCCAGATGTACGGCCGCGGCAAAATGGATCTCCTCCAAGCCCGGCTCATTGGCCTATCGCCATAAGCATCAGCGAGAGTGAGTCAGAGCCAAAGTTGCACGCCGAAACACAC
>NZ_JAAUVI010000031.1 GCF_021352225.1 Methylobacterium sp. C25
TGTCGAAATATTGCAGCGTAGATGATAAGTCTGCATTTATTGAACAACAATAGAATGATCTTGTTGCCCTGTCGGCTGGATAAGAAATTCGGCTTTACAGGGGAAAGCCCATGAACAAATTCAAGCTTGCCTTGACCGCGTTGACCGCCCTTGGCGGTGTCGCCTTCGCGGCCGGTTCAGCCACGGCCGCACCGATGTCCGTCAATGGCATCCAGTCCGAGAGCGGCGTCACCCAGGTGCGCATGATGCAGGGCGATCGAAAGATGATGAAGAAGCGCATGATGCGGAAAAAAATGATGAAGCGCCGCATGATGAAGAACCGTATGATGAACGGCGGCATGTGATCTTACACGCCCGATACTTCCGGAGGTCCCTGAACAGGGACCTCCATCTGGCGGCCACGATTTCGAGGATGACCGCTTGGCCCGAACCTACTTGACCCACTCTGCGCCCGAGACCGGCGAAGTCGAACGTCGCCGTTGGATGTTCCGGCATCCCGTCGTCATCCGCATCACACACTGGATCAATGCGATCTGTCTTCTAGTCTTGCTCATGAGCGGCCTGCAGATCTTCAACGCCCATCCGGCCCTGTACTGGGGCAACATCTCGACCTTCGACACGCCATTGATGGCGATGTCCTCTACCGAGGACGACCCGCCCAAAGACGTCACGACAATATTCGGGAAAACCTTCGACACCACCGGCTGGCTTGGCTCCTCGGCGGGTGCCAACGGCGAGCCGGCGGATAGCGGCTTTCCCTCTTGGCTGACCTTGCCGAGCGACCAGGATCTTACCGGCGGCCGCTCCTGGCACTTCTTCTTCGCCTGGGCCTTCGTCCTGAACGGCCTCGCCTACCTGCTCTACGGGGTGATCAGCGGGCAGCTTCGTTTCCGGATCATCCCTTCGCGTGACCAGGTCCGCCATTTCGGAGCGTCGGTGTGGGAGCACCTGACGCTGCGTTTCCCGCAAGGAGACGAGGCCAAGCGATACAACGTCATCCAGAAGCTCACCTACCTCGTGGTCCTGTTCGTGCTGCTGCCCGTGCAGGTGCTGGCGGCCCTCGCGATGTCTCCCGCGATGGATGCGGCGTTCCCGTTCCTGCTGACGCTGTTCGATGGACGGCAGTCGGCCCGCACAGTCCACTTCGTCGTAGCGGGGCTGCTGGTCCTGTTCGTGGTCGTGCATGTCGCGTTGGTCCTGCTCTCCGGCTTTTGGAACAACATGCGCGGCATGCTCACCGGCTGGTTCGTGATTGAGCGCAAGGTCGAGCCGGCC
>NZ_JAAUVI010000032.1 GCF_021352225.1 Methylobacterium sp. C25
CGCATCCTCGATGAGCTGCTTCTCCGCATCTGCCCAGAGCTGCGCCTTCAGCTCGTAGACCACCTCGTTCTCCTGGAAGAAGGCGGCTGTGGCATGCCGGAAGCCATTCTCGTCTTCATGGGGATCCAAGCGCCAATCGGCTAGGGCGAGCTGCGCCTGCGCGACCGGCACCACGCCGAGCTTGGCCACATAGTCGCCGTAACGCACCGGAGCCTGGCTGAAGTAGCTGTCGGCCAGAGGATGGCTGTAGGGGTGGCCGAAGAAGTCGGCGAGCGCGCTTTCCGTCCCGAAGGCATGCAGCACCTTGTTGAGGTTGCGCATCGTCGAGGAGACGGCGCTCTTGACCCCCTCGGGCAGCCCCGTCGACTTGCCGATGACAGTGCCGTCGCGCAGGAAGCCGGCCGCCGTCCCGGACGGGAACGTCGTACCCGTCGCCAGCACGAAATCCTGGGTGTTGACCTCATGGCCGGGCAGTTTCTCGCCGGGCACGTCGAACACCTTGATGGACATGCCACGGTGGGTGGAAACGCGGTCGCCGAGGGTCTCGCCGGGACCCTGCGCGAACCGCACCGCGACGGGGTGCGTTCCAGGCGTCGCAAACAATCCCTCCGCCAGTTCGGGTGGCAGACCGGCGGCAATCGTCAATTCCCCGGTGACGCAGGCAGAACTCTTGGCGTGGCTCGCCCGCACGGCATGGTGCTCGCGCGCCTCGACCGTCTCGGATTGCTGGGTCATGCCCTTGATGATGCGGTCGATGGTTTCCTGCTCGTCGGCCGAGGGCTTCTCGATATCGGGTGTGTATCGCAAATAGGTCATGCTCGACCTCGCGGAGTTGATCAAAATAAAAATTGGTGACGGCTGAGCAGATTCAGTTCGGATGGAAGACGACCTTCACGCAGCCGTCCTTCTTGTCTTTGAACGCATTGTAGAGGTCCGGCCCGTCGGCGAGGTTCGTCGAGCGATGGGTGATCATCGAGGTCATATCGATCTTGCCTTCCTGGATGAGCTTGGTGAGCGGCTCCAGGTAGCGCTTCACGTGAGTCTGACCGCTCTTGATGGTCAGACCTTTCTGGACGACGGAGCCCATGTTGATCGGCACCGGACCGCCATAGACGCCGGGCACCGAGACGATGCCGCAGGGC
>NZ_JAAUVI010000033.1 GCF_021352225.1 Methylobacterium sp. C25
CGCATCCTCGATGAGCTGCTTCTCCGCATCTGCCCAGAGCTGCGCCTTCAGCTCGTAGACCACCTCGTTCTCCTGGAAGAAGGCGGCTGTGGCATGCCGGAAGCCATTCTCGTCTTCATGGGGGTCTAAGCGCCAATCGGCCAGGGCGAGCTGCGCCTGCGCAACCGGCACCACGCCGAGCTTGGCCACGTAGTCGCCGTAACGCACTGGCGCCTGGCTGAAGTAACTGTCGGCCAGAGGATGGCTGTAGGGGTGGCCGAAAAAGTCGGCGAGCGCACTCTCGGTCCCGAACGCGTGCAACACCTTGTTGAGGTTACGCATCGTCGAAGAGACGGCGCTCTTGGCCCCCTCCGGCAGCCCTGTAGCCTTGCCGATGACGGTCCCGTCACGAAGGAAGCCGGCCGCAGTCCCCGACGGGAACGTCGTGCCGGTCGCCAGCACGAAGTCCTGCGTGTCGACGGTGTGGCCGGGCAGCTTCTCGCCGGGCACGTCGAACACCTTGATGGACATGCCGCGGTGGGTGGAGACGCGGTCGCCGAGCGTCTCTCCGGGACCTTGGGCGAACCGCACAGCGACGGGGTGCGTCCCGTGCGTCGCGAACAGGCCCTGCGCCAACTCTGGAGGCAGGCCGGCAGCAATCGTTAACTCGCCCGTTACGCAGGCCGAACTCTTGGCGTGGCTCGCCCGAACGGCATGGTGCTCGCGGGCCTCGACCGTCTCGGATTGCTGCGTCATACCCTTAATGATGCCGTCGATCGTCTCCTGCTCGTCCGCGGCGGGCTTCTCGATATCGGCTGCGTATCGCAGATAAGTCATGTTTATCCTTGCGGAATTGATCAGGAGAGAATTCGACGACGGCTGAGCAAAGTTAGCTTGGGTGGAAGACCACCTTCACGCAACCGTCCCTCTTGTCCTTGAAAGTATTGTATAGATCCGGCCCGTCAGCGAGATTCGTCGAGCGATGGGTAATCATCGACGTAGTGTCGATTTTGCCCTCTTGGATCAGCTTAGTCAGTGGTTCCAGGTAGCGCTTCACGTGAGTCTGACCGCTCTTGATGGTCAGACCTTTCTGGACGACGGAGCCCATGTTGATCGGCACCGGACCGCCATAGACGCCGGGCACCGAGACGATGCCGCAGGGC
>NZ_JAAUVI010000034.1 GCF_021352225.1 Methylobacterium sp. C25
ATCCTCGACGGCATCCCGACGCCGGACGCTTTGCGTGAGCGTCCTGAGAGCGAGCTTCGGGCGATTGCCGATGCGGTGCGCGCGGAGATGATCGATGCCGTCTCGGTGACGGGCGGGCATCTGGGCTCGGGGCTCGGGGTGGTCGAGCTGACGGTGGCTTTGCATCACGTCTTCGACACGCCGGACGACCGCATCGTCTGGGACGTCGGGCACCAGTGCTACCCGCACAAGATCCTCACCGGCCGGCGCGACCGCATCCGGACCCTGCGCCAGGGCGGAGGCCTGTCGGGCTTCACCAAGCGCGCGGAGAGCGAGTACGACCCCTTCGGTGCGGCGCATTCCTCGACCTCGATCTCGGCGGCCCTCGGCATGGCGGTGGGCCGCGACCTCGAGGAGGCCGAGCGCAAGGCCAACGGCCAGGAGCCGGGCAAGCGCCGCAACATGATCGCGGTGATCGGCGACGGCTCGATGTCGGCGGGCATGGCCTACGAGGCCATGAACAATGCCGGCGCGCTGCATTCGCGCCTGATCGTGATCCTCAACGACAACGAGATGTCGATCGCGCCTCCGGTCGGCGCGATGTCGGCCTATCTGGCGCGTCTGGCCTCGGGGCAGACCTACCGCTCGATCCGTGAGACGGCCAAGCAGCTCGGCAAGCTGCTGCCGAAGGCGCTCTACGACCGCGCGGTGCGTGCGGAAGAATATGCCCGCTCCCTGGTGGTGGGCGGCGGCACCATGTTCGAGGAGATGGGCTTCTACTACGTGGGCCCGGTCGATGGTCACAACCTCGACCACCTGCTCCCCGTCCTGAAGAACGTGCGCGATAGCGAGCAAGGCCCGATCCTGCTCCACGTGGTCACCCAGAAGGGCAAGGGCTATGGCCCGGCCGAGGCGAGTGCCGACAAGTACCATGGCGTGGTCAAGTTCGACGTGGTCTCGGGCGTCCAGGCCAAGGCCAAGCCGAATGCCCCGAGCTATACGGCGGTCTTCGGCCAGAGCCTGATCAAGGCGGCCGATAGCGATCCGAAGGTGGTGGCGATCACCGCGGCGATGCCCGGCGGCACCGGCATCGACCTGTTCGGCAAGGCGCACCC
>NZ_JAAUVI010000004.1 GCF_021352225.1 Methylobacterium sp. C25
GCACGGCTTTCCCCTTCGCGCCGTGGTGCCCGGGTTTGCTGGGGTGCGCAGCCCGAAATGGCTCGCCTCGATCACCGTCCAGGATCAGCCCTCGGCCAATCCGATGCAGGCGGACGACTACAAACTGTTTCCGCCCGACGTCACCGAGGAAACCGCCGATCCGGCCAAGGGCCACACGATCGAGACGATGCCGCTCAATGCTGCGATCTGCGAGCCCTCTCCTGGAGCGAAGCTGAAGGTCGGTCACAACACGGTGCGAGGATATGCGGTCGCAGGCGATCGCAATGTCGTACGCGTCGATGTCTCCTGCGACGGCGGTCGCAGTTGGTCACAAGCGCAGCTGGAGGCCGAAGCGAAATCCCCCTTTGCCTGGACCTTCTGGTCGATCGAACTCGATCTGAACCCGGGCGAGCACGAACTCGTCGCCCGCGCCTGGGACGAGGCCGGTCAGACGCAGCCCTCGCAGCCCGACGACACCTGGAACTACAAGGGCTATCTGATGGCCTCGTGGCACAGGGTAAGGGTCACCGCCGATTGAGGGTGCTCAGGGCCACCACAGCACGATCGCCGCGAGGCCCGAGATCGCGATCAGGAGAATGGCCACGCCGAGCGTGAGAGCGCGCGGCATCAGGTGGATTTGTGCTTGTTTGAGGCGCGCACGGATTGCGCCGTCGCGCCACGCGGCGGCAACGAAGCAGGCCAGCGCGCAGGCAATCAACGCCAGCGCCAGCACGCGCAAGGGCCAAGCGGGCAGCACCTCGCGCAGGAAACGCTGCGCGGCGAGCCCGACGCCGAGGAAGGCGAGACCGGTACGCAGCCACGACGCATAGGTTCGCTCGGCGGCTAGCACCGTGCGATCCTCGGCGAGCTTCACACGGGGGTCGTCGGGCGCGATGTCGCTCACGGCTTCGCGTCTCGGATCAGATCGAGCAGAGCGTCGGCCGCTCGGCTTTGATAGCGCTCCTTGTGGCGCAGGACGCGGAACGGGCGGTCCGGAAGATCGAACCGCACATGCACCAGATCGCCACTTCTCAAGCCTGCAGCCACGACACTCTCGGACAGGGCACTCGCGCCACCGCCGGCCGCAACAGCCGCGAGCACGGCTTCGTTCGAAGGAAGTTCGAGCATGGCCAGCAGTTCCGACGGGGCGATGCCACGTCCCTCCAGGGCTTCCTCGAATTCCGACCGCGTACCCGACCCAGCTTCCCGCAGCACCCAATCGGATGCTCGGAGATCATCGGGCGTGACCTTCCTCGCCTCGGCGAGCGCGTGGCCCGGCGCGACGACGATCAGGAGCCGGTCTCGCGCGATCGTCGTGCTGGCCAGTGCCGGATCGTCGAGCGGACCCTCGACGAAGCCGAGCTCGGCGGTTCCTTCGTGGACGGCGGCAGCCGCTTGCTCGGTGTTTCCGACGGTCAAAGAAATCCCGACCTCGGGATAGGTCTTGCGGAATGCGACGAGGTGGGACGGCAGCCAATGGTTTGCGATGGTCTGGCTTGCCTGAATGATAAGAGTGCCGCGACGAAGGCCGCTCAGATCGGCAAGAACGAGTTCAGCCATCTCGGCGCGAGCAAGAACAGCACGGGCCTCGATCAGGAATGCGCGGCCCGCCTGGGTCAACTCGATGCCGCGGCCTACGCGATCGAAGAGTTTGGTCGCATGTCGCCCCTCGATATTGGCGATGGCGGTGCTGACGGCGGATTGCGCCAGATTGAGCGCCTCGGCGGCACGGGTCACGTGCTGCCGTTCGGCGACGGCGACGAAGACGCGGAGCTGGTCGAGGGTCACGGGCGCTCCTGCGTCGTGCCCTTCGGGGCCGGCAGACCGCGCACCTGAGCGTCGACCGACTCGGCGACCGCGAGCAGCCGCGTCTCGGCGGTTCGGGCGGTGACAACATAGGCCATGCCGCCATCGACCCAGGAGAACGCGGCAACATCGCCTTCGCGTGCGAAGCGGAACACCGTGCGCCCCTCCGCCGTGCCGACGCGGCTGTAGAGCGTCAGCCTCGTGCCCCGGTCGTCGTCGTACATCAGGAGTGCGGCCTGTTCGGAACCGGCCGGGAGCAACCGGCCGCCCATCAGGCGCAAGCCCAATCCCCGCAGATCGGGTGCAACGAGTTGTCGTCCGAGCCTCTGCGACAGCCAGGAGACCAGATGTGGCATCTCGTTGGCGCGTACCTCGACGGGATGGGCGGCCTCGACCACGAATGTCCGGAAGGCTGCCACCGCATCCTGCGTCGCCGGTTCAGAGAGGAGCGTCGATGCAACCGGCGCCGGACCGAACCCACGCGCGGTGACCCACCCGCCAATCCCCCCGAGGACGAGGCAAACTACGGCCGCGGCCGCAACCGGCCTCCAGACACTCTTCTGGCGCCGACGCTGGAGGTTGGCGATGCGCAGCCTCGCCGGGATCGGCTCGTGTGCGATCGGATCGAGGCCGGCACGTAGACGGAGGCGCGTCTCGCGATCCGCGGAGACGCGGGCCGCCTGCTCGGGCCTCTCGGCGAGCCAAGCCTCGACGAGTCTGCGCCGCTGCGGATCGAGGCGCTCGTCGATGAGCGCGTGCAGGTCGTCCTCGCCGACCGGTCGCAGGTCCAGCCCACTCATTTGACCCTCCTGAGTAGACCGATCCGCCCGCTTTCGACGAAGTTGCGCATGCGCTCGCGCGCCCGGCTGAGCCGCGACATCACCGTCCCGAGCGGCACGTCGAGAACGGCGGCGGCGTCAGCGTAGGACATGTCCTCGACAGCGACGAGCAGTAGGACCGAGCGCTGGTCCTCCGGCAGCGCATCGAGGCCGGCAAAGAGGTCGCGCAGTCCGAGGCCGGCCGCGGGATCGGTCGAACGATCCGGCACGATGTCGAGGGCGTCTGGACCCGCATGCGGCGCTGCGCGACCCCGGCGGCGCAGTCCGGCCAGAAACAGATTGCGCTGGATCGTGAACAGCCACGCACGCAGATCGCCATCGCGACGTCGCTGGGGCCACACCGCGAGCGCCCGCTCCAGCGTATCCTGGACGAGATCGTCGGCGGCCTCCCGGTCACGCAGCAAAGCGACGGCGTAGCGACGCAGGCCCGGGATCTGCGGCTCGATCAACGTGGCGATCTCGTCCACGAACACTCCCCTTTTGAACCCTCTGACAAAGGAGATGCCTGAACGGCGCTTCTATTCCATCCGGACCACGAAGGTCTGTCGATCACCCTGGCTCGCACTTTTTTTCGAGAGGTGCGGAATGATCGGCCTTCGCCAGCATCTCTTCTGTCAGACACCAGGAGGAGAGACCATGCGTGGAGCAGTGATGTCGCTGGCGGTCGCGGCCCTCATCGCTACGGGTGCCGTTGGCGGCCGTTTGATAATCGGTACCGGCCAGGCCGAGACGACGGCCCAGGCCGATCCGTCGAGTTTCGATGCCATGATGGCCACGTCGATGGCGCGCATGCATGCCGACATGGCGGTTGCCCCGTCGGGCGATCCCGACCGCGACTTCGCGGCGATGATGATCCCGCACCATCAGGGTGCGGTCGACATGGCCAAGGCCGAGCTCGCCCACGGTCGCGATCCCGTCCTGCGGCGGCTAGCAGAAGGCATCATCGTCGAGCAGCAGCAAGAGATCGATGTCATGCGCCGCGCGCTCGCCGAGCGCCCTCCTGCGCCGCCGACGCAGGGTGCCTCCGCCCCGCACGCCCACCATCACTGAAACAGAGCTGAAGAGGATCCAACGATGACCCGCATGAGCACGCGCATCCTGCTATCGGCAACGCTCGGTGTCCTGATCGGCGGCACGGCACTCGCCGGCCAAGCGCCCGGTCCGGCCTCGGCTCCGGATGTTCCGGTGAGCCACCGCGACCGCTTCTATACCTCCGACCAGTTCTCCAACACGGTCTCGGTGATCGATCCAGCCGACAACAAGCTCCTCGGCGTGATCAAGCTCGGTGACACGACGCCGATGAACCTGAGCCCACTCTACAAGGGCCAGTTGCTCGTGCACGGCATGGGCTTCTCGCCCGACCACAAGACGCTGCTCGCCGTCTCGATCGGCTCGAACTCCGTCACCTTCATCGACACGACGACCAACGCCGTGCGCAAGACCGCCTATGTTGGACGCTCACCACACGAGGCCTTCTTCACGCCTGATGGCAAGGCGGTCTGGGTCAGCGTGCGCGGCGAGGACTACATCGCCGTGCTCGACGCCGAGAGCGGCAAGGAGACCGGCCGGATCACGGTGCCGAACGGGCCGGGCATGACGATCTTCTCACCGGACGGCCGCTACGGCTACGTCTGCTCCAGCTTCTCGCCCGAGACGGTCGTGATCGACGTGAAAACCCACGAGATCGCGGGCCGGGTGAAGCAGGAGAGCCCGTTCTGCCCCGACATCGCCGCGACGCCCGACGGCGCGCAGGTCTGGTTCACCCTGAAGGATGTCGGCAAGGTCCAGGTCTTCGAGGCCAAGCCCCCGTTCAAGCCGCTCAAGACGCTCGATACCGGGCCGATCACTAACCACGTCAACATCGTGCGGAACAAGGCCGGGCAGTTCGCCTATGTCACCATCGGCGGCGAGAACACGGTGAAGGTGTTCCGGACCGACGACTATTCCCAGGTCGCGGCGATCCCGACCGGCGCCCTACCGCACGGTCTATGGCCTTCGGGCGACGGAAGCCGCGTCTATGTCGGCCTGGAGAACGCCGACAAGGCCGCGGTGATCGATACCACCAGCAACAAGCTCATCGCCGAGATCCCGATCGGCCAGGGGCCGCAGGGAGTCGCCTATGTACCCGAGGCAGTGCCGGAAGGGGCCGGTACGGCGAACCTCCGGCCACTCGGCCCAGCCGGCAAGACAAGCATGCTCACGCTGTCCGGCAAGGACGGCAAGGCGGCCACGCAGGTGACGCTGTTCGACCAGGGCGTGCTGCAGACGCTGCAGGCCGCCGTGACCGGGCTCACGCCGAAGAAACCCTTCGTGCTCGCCCTGTCGAAGGACAAGACCGGAGCCGGCACCGTCGAGCCCCTGGCTGGCTTCATGACCAACCCGGCCGGTGCCGCCATCGTGAACGCCGTCGGCCCGATCCGACAGGTCACGCAGGGTCCTTCTGAGGATGGTCGCCGCTACCTCGTTATCGTCGAAGGCAAGCCGGGCGAGCTGGGGCAGCCGGTGCAGCGGCAGAGCGAGTGATAGCGAGCCGATGGATCACCGCGATCGGGATCCCAAAAGGCTGAACGACAACAGGGATCAGTTCAATATTCGAGCTGATCCCTGCTCTCGGCCAAGCGATTGGAGGTCCGCTTTAAGCGGCGATTTCAGCTGGCACGAACGACCGGCATGGGCGCGAAGCAGCCGGCGAGATCTGGCCGGATGCCGACGATACAAACCGTCGGGTTTGACCATCAGGGCACCGCGCACGTCGCGCGGGTAGCCCTGGGCCACCCGGAGTAGATCGCCGTGGCCTGGGCTTCGGCCTCACCCCCTATATCGCGAACACGCAAGGTAACGGTCTCGAGGTCGGACCCGTTATGTTCGGTAAAGCGGCAGGAGACGACCACGTCCGCCACCCGATCGGGCCCACGGTTCCGTACGCCCACGAACGCCCGCTGAGGCTCGTGGGAGTCCGAGGGCAAAGACAGCACCGTTTTGCCTACCACGATCGAACGCCAACCTGCCGATCCGCCAACGGTTCCAGCCCAGGCGATGACGACGAGCACCGAGACCGGCCGAGCGATCGTCCGCACCCTCGGGATCGTTCTCATCATTGGACGCATCTCGTAATGAAGCCGGTCATCGAAAGTTTCGCGACCGGACACGGATGGAAGGCCGCTCCTCATTGCGGTCGAGCGCAGCCTCCACGGTGAGATCCGGGACGAAGATGTCGCGAGGCCTCCCGCCGAGGTCGTCCGATATGTTCCCGGGCGGCGTCGATCTTGGCGGACGGTCGCGCATGTCGGGCGATCCCCCGTGGCGCGCCTCGTCGCCCCGTCCGGTCGGCAGCCGGGCGAGATCGAGGTCGCCGATCCGCCGCAGCATCGGCGAGAGGTCGGTGAGCTCTTCCGCGATCAGATGAACGACCTGTCCCTGACGTTGAACGCGCCCCCGGCAGCCCATGAGACCCGCCGTCAGGACGAGCGAACGCTGCCGCTCGAAAAGACTGGGCCAGACGATCAGGTTGGCGATGCCCGTCTCGC
Organism: Methylobacterium sp. C25; assembly: GCF_021352225.1. GTDB lineage: Bacteria > Pseudomonadota > Alphaproteobacteria > Rhizobiales > Beijerinckiaceae > Methylobacterium. Next base: position 6,173 of record NZ_JAAUVI010000004.1, read on the forward strand.
CCTCGAGAGTGATGAACATGACGCCCTTGGCGGAGCCCGGCTTCTGGCGGATGAGGACGATCCCAGCGACCTCGATCCGAGACCCGTTCCACCAGTGGCCGAGGTCGCTGCAGGGCCTGCGACCGGTCCTGGCCAATTCCTCGCGCAGGAAGCTCATCGGATGGGCCCGAAGCGACAGGGCGCTGGCGCGGTAGTCCTCCATCACCTCCCGACCGGCGGTCATGGGGACGAGGGCGGCATCGGGCTCGTCGAGCTCCGGGCGCAGCTTTCCGTCTCGCTCGTCTGCGGCTGCGAACAGGGGCAGCGGCTCGTCGCGCAGCCCGCGGATCGCCCAGAGCGAGTCGCGTCGGGGCAATTCGAACGCAGAGCGGAACGCATCTGCGGCGGCGAGCCGGCGCAGGGCGCTCGCTGGAACGCCTGCGCGCAACCAAAGATCGTGGATGGACGCGTAGGGATCGCCGCCGCGGACGAGCACGATGCGGGCGCCGTGCAGATTGGCCAGGCCTCGTGCCATGCGCAGACCGAGCCGGACCGCGTGGTATCGGCCGTCCTCATTCCGTTCGAGCGTACAGTCCCAGTCCGATCGGTTCACGCAGATCGGGCGCACCGCCACCGCATGCTCGCGCGCATCCCGGACGAGCTGGGCGGCCGCGTAGAAGCCCATGGGCTGCGCGTTGAGGATCGCGCAGCAGAAGACATCAGGATGATGGCACTTCATCCAGGAGGACGCATACGCGATCAGGGCGAACGAGGCCGCGTGGCTCTCCGGGAAGCCGTATGAGCCGAAACCCTCGAGCTGCTTGAAGGTGCGCTCGGCGAACTCCGGTGCGTAGCCGTTGTCGATCATCCCGGCGATCAGCTTGTCGCGGAACTTCGTCACGCCGGCAGTGAACTTGAACGTTCCCATCGCGCGCCGCAGCTTGTCGGCTTCCGACGGAGTGAACCCCGCGGCGACGATGGCGACCTGCATCGCCTGCTCCTGGAAGAGCGGAACGCCGAGCGTCTTGCCGAGCACCCGCTCGAGCTCCGGTGTCGGGTAGGTGACGGGCTCGATGCCTTCGCGGCGGCGCAGGTACGGATGTACCATGTCGCCCTGGATCGGGCCCGGGCGGACGACGGCCACCTCGATGACCAGATCGTAGAACGTCCTCGGCTTCATGCGCGGCAGCATCGCCATCTGCGCGCGGCTCTCGATCTGGAAGACGCCCACGGTGTCTGCGCGCCGGATCATCGCGTAGGTCGCCGGGTCCTCGGCCGGGATCGAGGCGAGGTCGTAGCGGTCCTTGTGGGCGTGGAGCAGGTCGAAGGCTCGACGCATGCAACTCAGCATGCCGAGGCCGAGGACATCGACCTTCATGAACTTCAGGGCCTCGACGTCGTCCTTGTCCCATTCGATCACCTGACGATCGACCATGCTCGCCGGCTCGACCGGCACGAGTTCGTCGAGGCGGTCGTTGGTCAGGACGAAGCCGCCCGGGTGCTGGGACAGGTGCCGGGGCGTGCCGATGAGCTGTCGTGCGAGATCGAGCGTCAGTTTCAGGCGGCGGTCGCCAAGGTTGAGGTTGAGCTCCCTGGCATGCTTCTCCTCGACGCCGTCGGCCGACCAGCCCCAGACCAGGGAGGCGAGGGCGCCCGTCACGTCCTCGGGCACGCCGAGCGCCTTCCCGACCTCGCGTACGGCTCCGCGCGACCGGTAGCGGATCACAGTCGCGCAGAGGGCGGCGCGGTCGCGCCCGTAGGTCTCGTAGACCCATTGGATCACCTCCTCGCGGCGCTCATGCTCGAAGTCGACGTCGATGTCGGGTGGTTCGCGCCGCTCCTCCGATATGAAGCGCTCGAACAGCAGACCTTGGCGGACAGGATCGATCGAGGTGATCCCGAGGACGTAGCAGACGGCCGAGTTCGCGGCCGATCCGCGACCCTGACAGAGGATCTCGCGGCTGCGGGCGAAGCGGACGATCGAGTTGACCGTCAGGAAGTACGGCGCGTAGGCGAAGCGTTCGATGAGGGTCAGCTCGTGCCGGAGCTGCATCGCGACCGTGTCCGGCAGGCCGGACGGATAGCGGCGACCTGCACCGGCCCAGACGAGTTCCTCGAGGGTCTCCTGCGGGCTCTTCGACGGGTCCTCGCGCTCTTCCGGATACTGGTAGGTCAGCTCGTCGAGTCCGAAGGGGCAGCGTTCGACGATCTCGAGTGTCCGGCCGAGCGCGTCCGGATGAGCGGCCATGAGGCGATGCACCTCCGCCGGCGGCTTGAGATGCCGGTCGGCATGGGCGTCGAGCCGGAATCCGGCCGCATCGATGGTGCAGCCTTCCCGAATGCAGGTGACGACGTCCTGGAGCAGGCGTCGCTCCTCGGCATGGTAGAGAACGTCGCCGGTGGCGACGCAGGCGACGCCGGCCATCCTGGCGAGCTCGGCGATGCGGGCCAATCGTCCATGGTCATCCTGGGCGAAGCGTCGGGTGAGGGCGCAGTACAGCCGGTCGCCGAACACCGACCGCAACCGTCCCAGATCCGGCAAAAGGCGAGGGGAGGCTGGGTCTTCGGTGAGGGCGATCGCGATGAGACCACCGCTCCAGGCGAAGATGTCCTCGCACGCGACCCGGCAGCCCCCCTTGCCGCCCGCACGCTTGCCGATGGTCAAAAGCCGGCAGAGACGTCCGTAGGCCGCCCGGTCGGTCGGATAGACGAGCAGCGGCAGGCCGTCCTCGGGCTCGAGGCGGCAGCCCACGACCATGCGCGTGCCGGTGGCCTTCGCGGCTTCGTAAGCGCGAACGACACCTGCCAGCGAACCATGATCCGTCACGCCGACGGCTTCGACACCAAGCAGCGCCGCGGCAGCGAACAGCTCTTCCGGGGAAGATGCGCCGCGCAGGAACGAGAAGTGTGTCGTGACCTGGAGTTCGGCGTATCTCACCCGAACACCCCGTGAAGCCACCAATGCGGGGCGGCCTCCATCGGGGCATCGCGGAACAGCCAGTAGCGGCCGCCATCCTCGACCTCGACGCGGTAGTAGTCGCGCAGCGATGCCGTCTCGCAGTCCGATCGCCACCACTCGCCGCGGATACGTTCGGGCCCGTCTGCGCGGGTCACGCGGTAGCGTCGACCACGCCAGGTGAAGGCGGCTGGCGGCGCATCCGGCATCATCGCGATTGCGGCAATCGGTTCCGGCGGATCGATCAGAAGCGCTGGACGGTCGAGCCCCACAGGCCATGAAGGGGCGTCAATCGAGGCGAGCGCAGCGACGCGTCGGATCGAGCGTTCGGGCATGCGGCTCTGGACCGGCATCGCACGATAGAGTCGGCCCGAACCCATCTGGGATTCGAGACGATCGACGAGAACGGACAGATCGGGCTCCGCGCCGGGACCACCGCTGCCAGGGAGGCCCTCCGCCTGTACCGCGGCAAGCGGCTCGACCTCGGCGGCCGTCAGCATCGCCACCTCTATGCCGTAGCCCGGATCGATCGCGGTAAGCCGCGCCTTGAGAAGCCGCGACAGATGCCGCGGCTCGCGCGTGGCAGCGGCCGTCCCTATGCAGACCGCACGGACGCCGCCGTCAATGCGCGAGAAAGCGAGGTCGAGCCGACGAACGCCGAGGCCGCGCCGGACCAGCTCCGGGATCAGCGCCTCGACTAGATCGTCCGTCACGCGCTCCAGCGTCGCGGTAGCCGAGATCGGTTCGACGAAGGCACGGCGGACGACGACGGCATCGGGATGCGCCATCCAGGCGATCGGCTCGTGCAGGTGCCCGAGAGCCTCGTCCAGACGGCGCAGGACGTCGTGGCCCATGCGCGCCGCCAGCGGCCCGCGGGGCACGGCCGCTATCTGCGCGACCCGCTCGAGACCGAGTTCGCGAAGGCCCGCGGCTGCATCGGGAGCCAATCGCAAAGCCTCGACCGGAAGGCCGGCCAGCACCGTCGTCATGCCGCCCGGTGGTACGATCGGCACAGAGCCCCGAGGGGCGAACCGGGCCACGGCCCATGCCGCCCCAGGCGTGTCGGCAACCGCGAGCCGAACGGCGCAGCCGCCGCCGCGTAGGCGGGCAGCGAGCCGCTTCAGGAGCGCCGCCTCGCCTCCGAACAGATGGGAGGCCCCGGCGATGTCGATCCAGATGCCGTTCGGCGGATCGGAGGCGACCAGCGGTCCGCACCAGAGGCACCACAAAGCGAGCCGCGCGAGAGCGATCTCGTCTTCCTCGGTCCGTGCCTCTACGACCACGAGATCCGGGACAAGCGCCTGGGCATGGGTGACGGTCATGCCGCGCCTCAGGCCGGCGACACCAGCGGCCCGGCACACGGCCGCCACCATGCGGGACGCGCCCTCCCGGGTGGCAGTGACCAGAGGCCTATCCCGCGGCGGCGCGGTGCGGTCGTGCTTGCGGATGCGGTCGGTCGGCCAGGTCGGCAGGAAGAGCGAGACGACCCGCCTCATCGCATCCTTGCACCAACCACGAGCACGCCGGCGTTCCCGCCTGAGCACCGCGGCAGCGTTCCAGCTCGACGCGCCAAAGCGGGCGGCCGAATCCGATCGACGACAATGATGTCGACGGATGAGCCGATACCCTCCAGCGTGTCGCGGCAGCGTTGGGCAAGACCGACTCTGCCTGCTTGCGCCCGATCCGGCGGAGCAGAAGCACGGTGACGCCCGATGCCTCCGAAGCCAGCTGCAGCCGACGACTTTCGGTTAGCCCGATCCTGCCGACGTCGCCGACGACACCGGCCAAACCGGAGAAGTGGGCTCCTTCCTCGATGATCGGCAGGAGCGCCGCCTCCCGAAACGGTTCCGCATAGACCACTCGATCCGGCCGAAGCCCAACCCGGGCGAGGGCAGGAGGGAAGGGTGCTCGCGAGGGCATGCACCAGAGAACGGGTCCGTCCAACCGCGCCAGGATGCCCGCCACGAACAGCGTGCAAGCCGCCGCATGAGGTAGTTCCGACCCTCCCGGCACGAACTCGTGCAACGCCGCGCGCTTCAGGCCGCCGCCGGGTAGCGCCTGGTCGATCGGATCGACGCCGAAGGGAAGCGCATCGCTCGTCGATCCTGGGCGGGAAATCGAGCGTTCGAGATGAGAAATGCGGGCCCGAAGTCCGGCCAGACCGTCCTCTTCGCGTTCCGACATTCACGGCGCATCCGCTCCGAACCGCGCGGGCGACCAAGCTTCGACAACGCGCACCGGGCGCGCCGAACGAACACTTGCATCAGCGCACCCATACAAGAACATAAAGCGAACAAAGCAGCTCGATGTCGGTTCGGTCAAACGATTCCGGCCACAGGTTGGAAGTCAGCTGTGCGCCCTAGTGGGAAACTTCGGAAAAGCGACGTGCCGGCAAAGCGTTACCGGTTCCATTCCACCGACGGATGGGACGCCGTGTTCGATCGGAAGGGGCGGCTGGTCGAACGCCAGCGCGAACTCAGGTCATGCGCCTTCACGGTTGCGCGGATCCTGATGGCGGGATGCTCGGCGGATGTCGATTGGTCGGATTGGTCCGTGGACGTGTACGACGCATCGGGTCGGTGCCGAATGTATGTGCCGTTCGTCGAGGTCAGTCGTGGTCGGGGTCGTTGAAACCGAAGTTGAACCCGCATGCGATCCAAACATCATACCGTCTGCCGCATAGCTTGATGCACGCAATCTCACGATTGGTCTGCGAGAAGCTGCGGGCGCCCGAAACGTCCCCGTGAAACAGGTCGTCAGCAAGTCAAAGCAAGGGCAAAGTCGGTGGTGCCCGGTTCAAACATGCAACCAGAGGCGTTAGATAGCTTGGCGGTACGTCGCCGGGGAGCAGGGCTTCGATCGCACATTGGCCGCTGGCGCAGAGGACATCGTTTTGATCACATCGCTGCGGAAGCGCAGGCTGCAGGACGACGGCCCGGGCAAGCCTTACGAGCGTCGTCTCGAGACGACAGCGCAGCTAGAGGAGCTTTCGGTCCTCTCCCGGAACGACTTGGTCGAACGCTGCGCTCTCCCGCGTGGCAATCCCGGCTACGTCGAGACGGAGTGCCTCCTGTATTTTGTCAGAAGGACCCGCGTCGACAATTCCGACAGCTATTTCGACCGATTGTACGGCCTGCTCATGAAGCGCGTCCTCAAGCGCCTCCCGAAAGCGGAGAGCGCCGGTGGCAGGGCGGAGTCGTTCAACGTCGGCGAAATCCGGGACAAGATGTTCGAGCGCTTCGTAACGCTCGTGGCAGAGGACCATCGCGTCTACTCGGAGAAGCTCGACTTCTATGAGATCCGCTTCGAAAGCGCGCTGGCCGGAAGCCGCAAGGACGCGGAGAGGAAGGTCTGGCGGGAGGATAACCGGCGGACCAGTCTGTCGTACGATGACGAGTCCGGCGACCTTTCGAAGGAGGTCGAGGAGGCCGCAGGAGAATGCGATCCGTTCGACGTCGCGAGAAAATCGTCGACGAATTACCGGTTGAGGCTGGACCCGGCGATAGACACTCTACCACCGGAACAACGCAGGATCGTCGAGATGGTCAGGCTCGGGATACCTATCGACTCGAATGAGACCTTTGCCGTCACGATCTCGAAAACCCTCGATCGATCGGAGAAGACGATAAGGACCCATCGCAATCTGGCGTTCCGCGCCATCGAACGCTTCACAAAGGATGGAGACGATCGATGAGCGCCGGCCCTTCGCAACCGTCTCTGGACGATGTTCTCGACGCCTTCGCGGTCGAGCCCCAGCACGACCGTCGGACGCTGGAAGACTACTTGAGACGATATCCCGACTTCGCGCGCGATCTCGTCGATCTCTCTCGCGAACTTTCGCGGACCATCGTTGAAGACGATGAACCGTTGACCGACGAGGAGGAAGCCCTGATCGGCAGGGCGCTCGAAACTCACCGACTGGCGGCCCTGGGAGGGATTGGAGATCCATTCTCGGGCGTCGCCACGTCCCGACTGCGCGAGATTGCCCGGGAACTCGACGTTCCTAGGCAGGTGGTTTCGGCGTTCAGGGAGCGGAGGGTGAGGTTGTCCTCGGTTCCTCGGCGTTTTCTGGGACGGTTGGCCTCGGCATTGAACGTCACGGTCGACAATCTTGTCGGCGGCCTGCTGGGCAGCGCCGCTCCCGCAGGCATGCGGAGCTACAAGTCGGACGGGCAGCCGGGCAGCGACGGGCTCGCGACGTTCGAGCAGATCCTGATCGATGCCCAGATCGAGGGCGTGGAACTCCAAGCCCTGATGGCGGAGCGCGACTGAGATGGATGCGGTCGAGATTGCACGGCAATCCGCGGCCGCCCTTCATGAGGAGACGGTCGCGGCAGGTTTCGATCCGAGGAACACCTACGGCTTTGCCGTGGCTGCGGCGGAACTGCGCGACATCGACGTCGAGAAGGCGCGCCCCGGCGCTGCCACGCTCGACCGGGGGCGCGCGACATATTCGCCGGCCTGCAATCTGATCGTCCACGAAAACGCCGGCTCGGCCTTCGATCAGGCCTTCCTCGTCGCCCACGAGATCGGGCATGCCGAGCTCGGCGACGACGACACCTCGGTCGGTCCGGACGACATGGACCCGTCGCGTGCGGCAGAACCTCCGCCCGAAGGGTTCGAACGCATCGGCTACAATCGACGGCAGCGCCGCGAGATCCAGATGGATCTCTTCGGTCGCGAGCTGCTGCTGCCGCGAAGCCTCGTCCGACGGCTTCATGTCGCCGAGGGCCGCACGGCTTCCGCGATCGCCGCCGAATTCGGGATGCCGTTCGAGGTCGTGGCCCAGCAGCTTCTGGACGCGCTCCTTCTGCCGATCGTCCCCATACCGGCCCAGGCCGACGAGAGTGCCCCTCCGCCTCCGCTCAATGGGCGTCAGCAGGTGGCCGCGAGGCGCAAGGCAGGCCCGTATCTGCTCGCGGCGGGTCCAGGCACTGGCAAGACCCAGACCCTGACGGGACGCGTCTCGTGGCTCCTTCGCCAGGAGGTCGATCCACGCAAGATCCTGCTGCTGACGTTCTCGAACAAGGCCGCCGGGGAGATGGCCGAGCGGATCGCACGGGTCGACCGAAGCGCGGCGGCGGCCATGCAGATCGGCACGTTCCATTCCTTCGGCCTCGACCTGATCAAGCGCTTCGAACAGACGGACCGTCCGAGACGAATGATGGATCGAGCGGAGGCGGTCGAACTGCTCGAGGAACGCTTCCCCGGCTTCGATCTGAAGGAATACCGCAACCTGTACGATCCGACGCGGAACGTGTCGGAGATGCTGAAGGCCATCTCGCGGGCGAAGGACGAGGTCGTCGACGAGCACCGGTACGCCGAACTCGCGCAGGCCATGGCAACGGCTGCCGATCTCGTCGAAGACGGAGAGGCCGCGGCACAGGCGAAGGAGCGAGCGGCCAGGGCAGGGGAGGTTGCCAGGGTCTACGCAGAATACGAACGTCTGAAGGCTCGCGACGGCTGCCTGGATTTCGGCGACCTCGTCATGAGGCCGGTTCTCCTCCTCGAAAGGAACGAGCAGGTCCGCGAGGCCCTGCGGAAGCAATACGTCCACGTCCTCGTCGACGAATATCAGGATGTGAACCGCGCCAGCGTAAGGTTGCTGGAGGCGCTCTGCGGCAAGGGCGAGAACCTGTGGGCCGTCGGGGACGCCCGCCAATCGATCTACCGGTTCCGCGGAGCTTCGTCGTTCAATACCGCCCGCTTCGGCAAGGAAGACTTCGAAGGCGGACGCCGCGGCCGGCTTCAGACGAACTACCGCTCGACCGGCGAAATCGTCGACGCGTTCTCCGCATTCGCCAAGGACATGCCGACCGGCGGCGGCGGCTTGAGTTCCAGCCGCGGTAGGAGCGGATCGGAGCCGGAGCTGCGCAAGGTCGACAGCAAGGTCTTCCAGCCGCCGAAGATCGCGGAGGCGATCAAGGAGATGCGGTGCGCCGGGTACTCCTACGGGGACCAGGCCGTGCTCTGTACTGGCAACGACAAGCTCTCGGATCTGGCCCGCGAACTCGAGGCCCACGGCATCCCGGTCCTCTACCTCGGCAGCCTCTTCGAACGGTCCGAAGTAAAGGAGCTGCTGTCCTTCCTATCGATCCTTTGCGATCCGCGCGGAATGGGCATCGTGAGGCTAGCCTCCATCTCGTGCTTCGCCATGTCGATGCCCGATGTCGACGCCGCGCTCTCGCATCTGCGCCGCTCTCGCGGTCTGCCGGAGGCCTGGGACGTCGACACCGCTCTTTCGGGCATGACGGAGGCCGGCCGGAAAGCACTCGCGGCGATCGCCGCGGCATGCGCCGGCTTCGATGCGACCTCGCATCCATGGACCGTTCTCGCGAGCCTTCTGCTGGATCGCTCCAGACTTGCGGCGGAGATGTCGGGGGTCGCGGACGTAGCCGGCCGTACGCGCGGCATCGCGGTCTGGCAGCTCATGAATTTCCTGAGGGTGCAGCCATCTGGTCGCGGCGCTCCCGTGACGCGTGTCCTGGGACGCATCAAGCGTCTGGTCCGCCTACGGGACGATCGGGATCTGAGGCAGCTCCCGGCAGCCGCGCGTACCATGGACGCCGTCCATCTCATGACGATCCATGGTGCCAAGGGTCTCGAGTTTCCGGTCGTGCACGTACCGGGAATGAACGCCGACACTCTGCCGCGTCCTGCGCAGACGCCGCCGTGCCCCCCGCCGGACGGGATGATCAAGGGGGCGAAGGGGAGCGGCATCGAGACCCTGCATTCAGGCCATGCCGAAGAGCAGCAGTGCCTATTCTACGTCGCGGTCTCGAGAGCGCGGGATCGACTCTTCATCTATGCGGCGACCGAGAAGTCGGACGGTAACGCGCGCGCCGTTTCGCCGTTCATCGCGCGGCTCGGATCGGGACTGCTGGACAGCCACGTGCAGCCGATCCTCAAACCGTACGACCCGGAGGAGGACGAGAAGATCGAACTGAGCGTGAGCGGGACGATGACCTTCACGGGCGAGCAGATCGGACTCTACGACAGCTGCGCGCGCCGCTTCTTCTACACGCACGTGTTGGACGTCGGAGGACGTCGGACCGAGTCGCCGTTCATGCGAATGCACGAAGCGGTGCGGACCGTCGTCCGTGGAATTGTGAAGGGAAGCGTCGCTCTGGCGCCGACGTCCCTTCATGGAGCGATGACGGCCGCCCTCGATCAGGCCGATCTGCCGGAGCCCGACTTCCGCGCGTACCGCATCCTCGCACGCGAACTGGTCGAGTTCTTCGTCGCGACCAGGCACGGCCATTCACCCGAAGCGATCACCGAGGTGGTGCTCGAAATCGGCGATGACCGGATCCGGGTCAGCGCAGACGATTTCATGATGCACTCCGACGGCAGAAGGCGCCTGCGAAGTGTGAAGACCGGCCACAAGCGGTCCAAGGAAGGAACCGGCATCGCCGCGGCCGCGCTGACCCTCGCCGCTCAGCAGGCGTTTCCCGATGCCATCGCGGAACTCGTCCATCTTGCCGATGGCAAGGTCGTTGCGATCGGCATGAAGCCGACGATGCTTCGGAATCGACGTAGATCGCTCGAGCAGTTCCTGGGCGATATCCGTGCCGGTGGGTTTCCTGCCAATCCCGAAGCCGACCGGTGCCCGCGATGTCCTGCCTTCTTCATCTGCGGTCCGGTTCCGGAGGGCGCACTTTTGCGGAGTTGGTGAACGGAGCGCTGCCTCCTTCAATCCCAAAGGCCTTCGACGGCTTTGCGAATCTCCGAAGAACAGGCGGCAAGTTCGGACCACGACGCAATCGGGCGTTGGCTCGAATTCGCCGGCGCTGCCCAGCTTTCGCGAAGGCGCTCGTCCGAAATCGGAGCGGTGATCGACGCAGAGACACCGCGCGCGCGCCCAAGGGCATGATCCGCGCCTTCGCATCGGCGGCGTAGGAGCCGAGCGGCCGAAGCCGTCGTCGGTCTTGGCGCGCGCAGCCTCCTTGGCCCCCGTGCCTTCGTCGTAAAGGAACGAGATTTTTTACGGCCAAGCTTACCGGTCGAGCCCAGCTCCTTCGATTGATCCTTCGAGACCGGACGCCGTCCGGCCCGCATCGAAGGAATCACACCATGTCATCCACCGGCGACCGTGGTCACGACGACCGCCACGACACCTTCCGCATTGAGCTTGCCTTCGAGAGCCTGCAGTTCCGTTCGCTGCAGATCCCGGACCCCGTCCCCGAGGGCAGCCAGATCCTGCGCGAAGCCGGACTACATCCTCCCGACGACTTCAGCCTCTTCGCCATCCTGCCGACCGGCGACTTCGAGGACGTCCGCTCGAACGAGACCTTCGATCTGCGCGGCCGAGGCGTCGAGCGCCTCATCGCATTCCGCAGCGACCGCGACTTCCGCTTCGTGGTGCGCGACGCGCGCATCGCCTGGGGCAAGGACAAGATCGCCGCATCCGACCTCTACACGCTGGCGGCTCCCGGCCCCGACGAGGCGGTCTTCCTGGACGTCCCCGGCGGCACCGACCGACTGATCGAACTCGACGAGACGTTCGATCTCTCCGCCCCCGGCGTCGAGCGCTTCGTCGTCGCGCGCAAGCCGCCGACGCCGATCGAGATCATCGTGAATGCCCGGCCCTACACGGTCCCGAACGCGCATGTGACCTTCGAGCAGGTCGTGCAGCTCGCCTTCCCTGGCGCTCCCGGAGGGACGAACGTCGTCTTCACGATGACGTACCAGCACGCGGCGTCGGAGCCGCATGCGGGAAGCCTGACGGCGGGCGGGGCCGTGGACGTCAAGAAGGGGAGCCGGTTCAATGTCACCCGCACCGTTCAGAGCTAGCCCGGACCTCAAGCGCCTTCGCGACGAAGGCTACTGCGTTCAGATCGTCGGCGGGTACCTCGTCATGCGCGAGGTTCCGTACGTCGATGCGCAGCGGCAGGTCCGGCGAGGCACTCTCATCTCCAACCTGCTGCTGGCGGGCGACGTCGCCCGCCGCCCCGACGCGGAGGTGAACGGCCACGTCGTCCACCTCGACGGCGACTATCCGTGCGATGCGGCGGGCAGCCCCATCGACGCGATCCGCCACCAGAGCTGTCACCAGCAGTGGGGATGCGGGCTCTCCTCCCGTCACTCCTTCTCCAGCAAGCCCGAGGGAGGCTACGCCGACTACTTCGAGAAGATGGCGACCTACGCCGCCATCCTCTCCGCACCCGCGAGGCAGATCGATCCAGAGGCGGATCCGCGGATCTACCGGTCGGCCGAGGACGAGGGAGATGAGGGCGTCTTCAAGTACATCGAGACGGCATCGGGACGAGCCGGCATCGGCGCGCTGACGGAGAAGCTCCGCGGAAGCGTCGCGATCATCGGCCTCGGCGGCTCGGGCGGCTACATCCTGGATTTCGTGGCCAAGACGCCGGTCTCGGACATCCGCCTCTTCGACGCGGACGACTTCCTCCAGCACAACGCGTTCCGGGCCCCCGGTGCGCCCTCGATCGAGGAGCTGCGGGAGGTCCCGAAGAAGGTCGACCACTTTGCGGGCATCTACTCGAGGATGCACCGCGGGATCACGGCTCACTCCGTGGCGGTCGACGAGACCAACCTCCACCTGCTCGACGGAGTCGACTTCGCCTTCATCTGCATCGACTCGGGCGACGCCAAGCGTCGGATCATGGACAAGCTGGAGTCCATCGGCGCGTCGTTCATCGACTGCGGGATGGGTCTCGAGCTTGTCGACGAGACGCTCGGGGGCATTCTCCGGGTCACCGCCAGCACGCCCGAGGCGCGGAACCGCATCGGACAGCACGTCTCCTTCGCCGGCGGCGGGGACGGCGACGTCTACGCGTCGAACATCCAGGTCGCCGACCTGAATGCGCTCAACGCCGTCATGGCGGTCTTGAAGTGGAAGAAGCTGAAGGGGTTCTACCGGGATTTCGAAGGCGAGCTCCACAGCACCTACACGACCGACGGCAACCTGCTCCTGAACGAGGTGGCGGCGTGATCCGGCACAGGCACCTCACGCACCGCTTCGTCGAACTCCTCCCGGATCGGTTGGATCCCGGGGTGCTCTACGTCTCGATGGAGTACGGCACGATTGCGCACAGCTGCTGCTGCGGCTGCGGGACGGACGTCTACACGCCCCTCACGCCGACGGACTGGTCGATGACCTACGACGGCGACGCGGTCAGCCTGCATCCGTCGGTCGGCAACTGGCACCAGCCCTGCCGCTCCCACTACGTGGTCCGCAAGGGCAAGGTCATCGAGGCCGGCCCCTGGAGCGACGAGCAGATCGCTACGGAGCGAGAGCGGGACCGCGCAGCCAAGGCGCGCCACTACGGTGCCGGGCCGCCCGAGACGACACCGACCGCGCCTAAGGCGCCAGTCAAGCCGACGGGGCTCCTGGCGCGGCTGAAGAAGCGTGTCGCACGCTGGTTCTGACGACCGAAAAGCCCGGGTGCGCCGGCCTCATGTCGGCGCACCTCCAACCTCGACCTCGAACTTTTCGGAGAGCGGCGTCATGAAGCGTCTGGCCATCTTTCTCGACGGCACCTGGAATACCCTCGGCAACAACACGAACGTCTGGCGCCTCAAGTCGCTGTGCGACCCCACGGCACCGGACCAGGAGGTCTATTACGGCCAGGGCGTCGGCACCCGGCTGCTCGAAAAGTGGCGCGGCGGCGTGGGCGGCTACGGGCTCGACGACGAGATCCTCGGCGCCTACGGCTGGCTCGTCCAGGCCTACGAGCCCGGCGACGCGATCTTCATCTTCGGCTTCAGCAGGGGAGCCTACGCGGCCCGAAGCCTCTCCGGCCTGATCGCAAAGTGCGGGGTGCTGCTTCCAGGAGCTCCGCTCTCGCTCGAGCAACTCTACGCCCGCTACCGGCGCGGCAACGAGAAGACGATCCGAGCGCTCCAGGGTGCCCCAGCAAACACGCTGTCGAGCCTGGAGGAGCGCTGGGTCGCCTCCTACTGCCATGCCGCGGAGATAGAGTTCGTCGGCGTCTTCGATACGGTCGGATCGATGGGCAACCCGATGGCGAGCCTGTCGTCGCGCATTGCGAAGTTCCGCTTCCTCGACACTCACCTCTACCAGTGGAACCGGCATGCGTTCCACGCGCTCGCACTCGACGAGCACCGCAAGCCGTTCGAGCCGACCTTCTGGACCCGGACGGTCGAGAACAAGGCGCCGCCGACAGGACCGGCACGGACGCTCGACGAAGTCGAACAGCGCTGGTTCGTCGGCGCGCATGCGAACGTGGGCGGCGGCTATCCTAGCGATATCCTGGCCCAAGTGCCCATGAAGTGGCTGATGGAAAAGGCTGCTCTCTCCGGCCTGCGCTTCCGCTCCGGCTTCGAGACCGATGCGCCCGAGGCGACGGCACCGATCGCGGACTCCTACGCCCAGTTCGTGCCTCGGCCGCTTCGCTTGATCGAGCGGCCGTTCGATCGTCCGATCGGCGCGCCGCCTTGGGTCGGATCCGCGAAGACAACTACCCGCATCAACGAGACCATCGACGGCAGCGTGTTCGGGCGCTGGCGCGGAAACCCGTCCTACCGACCTCGAAACCTGTCCGACTGGTCGAACCGGCTGGGGATAGATCCGGCAAGCCGGATTGGTCCGGTCCGGGCAAGCGATGGGGCTCCTCTAGCCGTTTCAGGACCGCCTGGCGGTCCTGAAACGTTGCCTTCCGAGTGAACTCTACCGCGGCGATGGCCCCTGGGACTCTGCCGACGCACTGGTCCAACCCGATCACCGCCCCTTTCCCGAGCTGATTTCGAGGAGCACACCCCGTGACCGACAACGAACTCCGCGGCCTTATCCTCCGCCGATTCTACGAAGCCAGAAGGAGCGACATTCACAAACTCACCGAGGAGGAGCGGGGAGAGGTGGGCCGGGAGGACTACAACCGCATCGGCCAGCAACTGCGGGATCACGGCCTACTCGATTGGTGGCAGCCAATATCCGGACTTGGCAGTGGTCGCATCACTGCACGAGGCGTGGATGTGGTCGAGGGAGTCGTGCAGGCGCCGGTATCAATCAATCTGAACGACAATAGCGTTGCCGTGCACGGTTCCCAAAACGTCCAGATCGGCAACGGCAATAGCATTAAAGCCGACACGAGCATCGACATCCAGAAGGTGATGTCGGCGATCGATCAGTCCCTGGCGCCAACGGCCGAGAAGGAGGAAGCGAAGTCTCTGCTCGCCAAGCTGTCGGACAATGCCACCTTCGCCACCATCGTAGGTGCCATCGTGACGCTGGCATCAGGCGGTGCAAACTAGACCCCGAGGTACCGTCTCGCGGTACGATCCAGCGCCGACGCTGCTCGGCACCACTACCGTCTGGTTCCTTCGCCTTCCGTAGGGATGTTCTTCAAGCCGCGACAGCGCCGGTCGTTTCCCTGGATCAAGTCGCTCGATGGTTTGGTCCGACCAGCGCAGGACCGACGTTGACATGAGATGGGCGACATCATTGGTGGACGCATCTGGAAGCCGTCGAAGGAATGCGACTCCGGCGTCTCTCGGACACCGGCTTTCAGACCTGCACGGGCCCTCGCTTCGTATCGAGGCCCAGTGCGCACATGGACCTTGCTTCTGACCGCAATCGGATCCGATGAGTTCGCGCGACACATTTGCATCGCCCGTCGACGAACTGGTCCCAAGTGGCGACAGAGCTCGGGAGGCAGTCGCAGCGCTCGAGGGCTATGCCTATCAGATCCTGGCTGCCGCGCTGGCCTGGGTGGAGAGCAGCTCGAACGAACGGATCTACCTTGAGGTCGCAGAGGACTACGCGCTCGCGGTGGAGGATCGGCTCGAAGCGGTGCAGGTGAGGCGAACCGAAGGCTCGGGCTCCATTACGCTCAACAACCGCAAAGTGCAGGACGCCATCGCCTCGTTCGTGGGTCACGTGGCGCGCAATCCGAGATTTCAGGTCTCTCTCAGCTACCTGACCACATCGGAAATTGGGACTGAACGCCCGGCTGGCGATTGGCCGGCCGGCATGGCGGGCCTCGAATACTGGCGAAAGGCAGCTGCCGGTGCAGACGTTGCGCCGCTTCGGACGATCCTGGAAGCCGATCCCTATCCCGACACGGTCAAGGACTTCGTTCGTCAGTGCGACGACGACGCCATTCGCTCCAGGCTCTTGAAGCGGATCAGGTGGGAGGCGGGACAGCCACGTTTCGCGGACCTGCGTGAACAGCTCGAACGTCGCTTGGTCGTTCTCGGTCGGGATCTGTTCGGCCTTCCGATACAGCGGGCCAGTACCCTGGCCGATACGATCGCCTTCCGCGTCCTGGAGAAGAGCGTCCTGAAGACGCCGGCCGAGAGGGTGCTGCAACGCGACGAACTCTACGAGCTGATCGAGCGGTCCTCCCGGGTGTCCGTTCCCCAGGCTACTCTGGACGCCATCCTCGGGCGGCTCGGCGCGAGCCTGCTCGGCGGCGGAACGAGCCCGCTAGAGGTGGCCCATCCGGATTGGCTCATAGCGGGCGGGAGCCTTCCTCGGCCTGGGATCGTTGTACGTCGCTCCGTCCTCGAACGCACCGTGACGGATGCCCTGGCCGCGTCCGGTGCGGCCATTCTCCATGGCGCAAGCGGACTCGGCAAATCCCAGGTCGCGCGTCTCGCGGCCGAAACCCACGCCGCTGCGTACCTGTTGATCGATCTGCGCGTCGAGGCCGCGGCGGATACTCGAGCCCGGCTCGACGTCCTCCTCGGCCGAATTGGGGCTTTCGAGGCATCGGTCGTCGTCTTCGAGGACTTGAACCACCTCGAGGATCCAGGCGTCCTGAGAAGTTTCGCGCGGGTCGTCTCCGCTCTGAGGCGCCGCGATCAGGTCGCCGTTCTGACCTGCTACCGGGCGCCGTCGGCGCGTCAGCTATCGGACGCCGGCATCGATCCGCGCGGATCTATCGAATGTCCCTATTTCGACCTCGACGAGACGCGGGAGCTCGTCCGTCTCCATGACGGCGATCCGGATCGTTGGGGTCGTCTTGCCTATGCCGCGGGTGCAGCCGGCCATCCTCAACTGACGCACGCCTTCATCAGCGGCCTCGCGGCGCGCGGCTGGCCGGCCGAGGAGATGCGCGAAATCGTTGGGAGCGGCCTGACGAGCGGCGACATCGATGCGGAAAGGGCGGCAGCACGGCGCGAATTGAATGCGCTGCCGGAAAGCGCCCGCACTCTTCTGTACCGCCTGAGCCTGATGAGCGGCGGGTTCGGCCGCGCGACCGGACTAGCCCTCGCCGGAACCCCCCCGCCTGTCGATCGGGCAGGCGAGGCGATGGATCTCCTGATCGGTCCTTGGATCGAAACGACGGGCCGGGATCGCTACCGCGTCTCGCCTCTCGCTCGCACCATGGGTCGCGACATGCTGCCGGAAGCGGAGCAGCAGCGCCTCCACGGGGTGATCGCGGTACGCTATCTCTCGAATCGGGTCGTAAACGCCAACGACTTCGACACCATCCTCGTGCATGCGCTTGTCGGGAAGGCGGACCAGGCGCTGGTGGTGCTGTCGAACAGCGTCATAGGATTGCCGGAAGGCAAGCTCTCCGAGCTCTCGGAGAGCGCAACGCTCTTCTGTGCGCTAGATGCCGGCCGGCCGATCTATCCCAGCTCGCCAGTCGTATCCGCACTGTTGAGGCTCGCGCAGTTCAAATTGCTGACGGTGACCTCCGAAAGGAGCGGCGCGGACGCCGTGGCCACGGCGTCACTTCGGGATGCTTCCCGGATCCCCGATGATTTTTTGAGGATCCATTGCGAATTGATGATCCTCGGGAGCGTGTTGACGACGCCTGGTGTGGCCGACTTTCTCGACGACTGGGTGGGATGGCTGCAGAGGTGGAAGGACGTCCTCGCATCGCCCGTACTCGACGCGGAGTTGCGCTCGACCTTCGAGAGGGTCGCGGCCGACAAGAAATACGACTCGTATGCGATGGTGTTCAGCATGGGCTCAAGCCGCCTGACATCTGTCGGCAGGCTCGAAAAGATCATCGACGATCTTGATGGACTATCGGCGGCCGAGCGCAATGCATGGCTGTCACCCTCGTCCCCCCATGGTCCGGACTTCACGGTCTTCATCAACGCACCCTGGGCTCACGAGGAGAGCAACGAAAACTTCGACGTGGCGGATGCCGAGACCGCCTACGCGAGGATCGCCGTAAAGACGGGCAAGTGGGGGATTCGGTCTCTCGCATTCCAGCCGTGGTTGGCGCGCGCCGTCCTTCATGACGAGCGTCTGGGCGACGGCGACCGGGCACTGGCGGTGCTCGACGAGGCGGTCGAAGAGTTGGGTGATCATCGGCTCGTTTCTCGAGCCCGCGCCAAGATCTTCTGGCGGCGCGGAGACCACTCCGAGGCTCTCTCGATCATGCGCGGAATCGCCGATCTGGTCGGAGAAGGTTCGGCGGTCGAGCGGGCCTACGCCCTCCGGCAGGCGGCGATCAGCGCCGCCGAATGCGCCGACTGGAGGCAGGCGATCGAATGGTTCCTTGAAGCGAGGACGTCCGCCGCGGCATGCGAGACCGACGATATGCGGGCGATGGGCGTCGGTCTCGGCGCCGACGCCGCGCTGGCCCTCCATCGCGATGGAAGGACCGGTGAAGCAATCCGGGGTCTTGAAGAAGCGCTTACGGCATTGGCGGAGGTGGATTCTTCATCCTTGCCATCTGGCCGATTCGTGCACGTGGCCGTGCGCAGCGCGGTCTTCTCGCTTCTCGCGACCGTCGAAGGCGAGACCCGCGGCGATAGCAGCATGCCCTTCTCCCCGGGTGCATGCAGCAATCCGCAGCCCCCCAAGGAGATCATGGAAAGACGGGCGGGCTCAATCGATCTGTCGTGGTACGTTCTAGCGACCGTCGACGTAACATCGGGTCTCGACGTCGGCGTGGCAGACCGGCTTCCGGAGATGCTGAGCGGCGGTGAAATCCCGCAGATGGAGGCCAACCTCCGTCTCGTCCGCATGCGTGCGGCGATCGAGCGTTCCGATGGGAAGGCATTCGCCGAGAGCCTGCATGGATATGTCGATGCGGCCAGCTATCTCGCGTCCGGTGCGGCGGGACCGCCCCTCGATCTCGTGGCGGCGGATCCGCCGCGCGGCACGATCCCATCGATCGATCATGGATCGGCGTCGGCCGAAACCATCGCGGTCGACGCGATCACTTGTTTCGGTCTGCGCGCGTTTCTCGCGGAACGCCATGTCGGCCTGACGTCGCTGCTAACCGAGCTCCGGGCGCTGCTCGGAGATCGCCATCTTGGCCATCGCCTGCTCGATGGCGAGGATACGCGACCGGCTATGCACGTCCCAAATGCGGTCTGTCGTGCGATCGTACGGACGCCCGAAGGCCGTTCGCTGGAGCCGAGAGCCCTCTGGTGGACAGGCATGTGGTCGATCATCCACCTGCACAGGTCCCGCTTCTCAGGAAAGCTGATCCCCGTTCTCGCGGATTGGCTACGCGAACGTTGGCATCACGCCGTCGAGCACCGGTCCTTCCGCCTGACGCAGCCTTCGAGGACGATCCCGCCGATCCGGGCGGCTTTGAGTGAGGCGCGCAACGACGGCCCTTTCGTCGCCGCTCTTCTTCTCGCGGCCGCGGACGCGGCGATCCACGAGTTGCCCTCGAACTTTCGCTCATTCTTGGAGCATGGGTCGGTCAGGAGGCCGATCGAAAGCGAATGACCCGCCCTAGGGGTGGGGCTCCGGGGATCTGGAAGGTCTCGCCGCGCCCGGTTGTCTTCGTCGACGAGGGCGATCGTCTCGATCGAGAGGCTTGGCATCCCCTCGAAGCCAGATATGAGAAAGGCGCGGCCTTTAGGGCCACGCCTTCCACATTGGGGTTTAGACTCTCAAGGTGCCGTAGCTAGTCCCACGGACCCGCGGCGCCATTGCGCCACCACCAAGCGAGTGCGGTCGTTATAGATCGGCCAACATGCCAGGACAAGGGATCACGTCGTTCGTGTCGCGTCATGCCGCCACCCGCGAATTGCTCGGGAGCTATCTCACCTTCACGCCTCGCCCCGTCGAAACGGACCGACTCGAAGCCGACATGGGGCTGTTGAATCGCGCGCTTCTCGACGACGCGATCAAGGAAGCGACGGCCGTCCGTGAGAAGAAGGGCGTTCCCGCGGATCAGCAGCGGCTGGTCCTCCATCAGATCTACACGCGCAAGGTGAAGGAGCTGTCGTCGCTCTACCCATTCATCTTCGCCGTCGAGAACAGCCTCCGATCATCGCTTGCGGACCATTCGGCCAGAAAATTCGGCCGCATGGATTGGTGGATCCTGATCCGGGATGCGCGGGCAGCCGGCTATGACCACACGCACTTTCCCAACATCGCGACGGTGCCCGTCAACGGTCGGTTCGTGCAGGCCGTATTTCGAGGGTTCGAACGCATGAGCAACCCAGCTCACAAACAGAGCGTGGCGGGACCGGATCGGACCGACCAATTCTACTACACGCTCAGTCTCGGCGACCTCTGGAACATCCTCAAGGAGGACTGGAACATGACACGTGGCATGTTCTGCTCGGACCACCAGTTTGGACTCAAGCTGACCAGCCAAGTCTTCGACCAGACGATGCGCGTGATCAAGGACGCTCGCAACGAGATCTTCCACAGCAACCCGATCCGCAACCGCACCAAGGTGATCGAGGCATGCGAGCGCATTCTGAACGGGCTCGGGATCCATCTCGGCGACTACGATGCCGACCTCGGTGCCGCCCAGGCCGGACGCGCCACGCCCAAAGTGGCCCGAACCGATCGTCATTTGATCCCGGCCAGATGATCACCGCACGTGGCAGCGGTGTGCGGCGCTGACTTCCATCGGCCCGGCGATTGACCCGATCGCGCTCCACTAAACGATGCGCGTCGGCAGCGGAGGATCACCTCGATGATCACGTTCGAGGCGTTCACCCGCTTCGTCGTTCCTCGCGCAGATGAGGATGCGACCGATGCCCATGAAGGAGCGGCCAACTGCTCCGATCCTTGTTCAGGAATGGTAATCGAAGGAGCGGAAGGGACTGGCCGCCGGCCTCTTGAAGGAGCCGATTGGCCCCACCGAAGATTCTTTCGATGCGACCCAAAAGCGACCCAGAGGCTTTGCGGCTAATTTGTCGCTTGAAGTATTGGCTCTAACCTGTTGCGTCTAATGGTAGCGAGGGAGGGATTTGAACCCCCGACACAAGGATTATGATTCCTCTGCTCTGACCAACTGAGCTACCCCGCCACGCATCACGGCCGGCAACCATGTCGAGACGCGGTCGCCGGCCGGAGATCGGCGATATAGGGAATCCGGCTCGGCGGTGTCAACGCATGCCGGCGCCGATCTCAGAGCCTCGCGCCCATAAAATACTGTCGACCAGATACCTGACGGCATTGTAGGGAGGCAGGGCACAGGCAAAGGCGACGCTCCTCATGCAGACGCTCCTCCTCACGCATCCCGCTTTCGTGGCGCACGACACGGGCCAGGGCCACCCCGAGCGGCCGGCGCGGATGGAGGTGATCGATCGCGCGCTCGCCGATCCGGCCTTCGCGGGCCTGCGCCGGGAAGAGGCGCCGCTGCGCGACGACCTCGAAGAGCAGATCCTGCTCGCACATCCGGCCGACTATCTCGACCACATCAAGAGCGTCGCCGCCAACCGCGCTGCTCTGCCGGCCCATCTCGACCCCGACACGGTGATGTCGCCGGGTACCTACGAGGCGGCCTCGCGCGCCGTGGGGGCAGGCTTGCGCGGGGTCGATGCCGTGCTCGATCCGGCTTCGGGCATCCGCAACGTGTTCTGCCAGGTACGGCCCTGCGGCCACCATGCCGAGCCGAGCCGGGCCATGGGCTTCTGCCTGTTCTCGAGCGCGGCCATCGCGGCCCTGTACGCGAAGAAGCGGTATGGGCTGGAGCGTGTCGCGGTCCTGGATTTCGACGTCCATCACGGCAACGGCACCCAGCGCGTCTTCTGGGACGACGACAGCCTGTTCTTCGGTTCGACCCACCAGATGCCGTGGTTCCCGGGCACTGGCGCCGTCTCGGAGCGCGGTGTCGGCAACATCCACAACGCGCCGCTGCGGGCGGGCGACGACGGCGAGATCTTCCGCGAGGCCTTCGGGCAGGCGATCCTGCCGGCACTCGATGCCTTCCGGCCCGACCTCATCGTGATCTCCGCCGGGTTCGATGCCCATGAGGACGATCCGCTCGGGCAGTTGCGCCTCAACGAGGCGGATTTCGCCTGGGCGACGCATGTGATCAACGAGGCTGCGCATCGGCATTGCGGCGGCCGCGTCGTCTCGATGCTGGAAGGCGGCTACAACCTCGCTGCTCTCGGCCGATCGGCCGCCGTTCACGTCGAGGCCCTGATGGAGAGCGCCGCCTAGCACGGGCTTGCAGCGCTCGCCTGCCCGACGCGAGAGTCCGGCCGATGAGCCAGGATTCGAGCGTCACCCCCGTCACGCTGCCCTACCGGGCCCCATACGATTGGCAGGCCCTCCTCGATTTCCTGGCCGCTCGTGCGATCCCCGGCATCGAGCGGGCGGGGCAGGGCGTCTATGCCCGGACGATCTCGATCGAGGGCCGGCATGGCACGGTCACGGTGCGCCATGCGCCTGAAGGCGAGGCGCTGAGGGCCGAGCTTCGATTTCCCGAGGCGCGGCAGGAGCCGGTGATCGCGGCGCGGCTGCGCCATCTGTTCGACCTCGACGTCGATCCGGCGGAAATCCGTGCGCGGCTCGCCAGCGACGCGGATATCGCTCCGCTCGTGCGTGCACGCCCCGGCCTGCGGGTACCCGGGGCCTGGAGCGGCTTCGAGCTCGCCATGCGCGGCATCCTGGGCCAGCAGATCTCGGTGGCGGCGGCAACGCGCCTGGCCGGAAAATTGGTCACGGCCTACGGCACGCCGTTGATGGGGGAGGGCGAGACGGGGCTCACCCACGCCTTTCCGGCTCCCGAGCAGCTCGTCGAGGCGGATGTGTCGCTCGTGCTGAACATGCCGCGCGCGCGGGGGGCCGCGATCCGTGCCGTGGCGGCCGCCTGCATCGAAGAGCCGGATCTCTTCGCCGTCGGACAGGGGCTGGAGACGGCCGTCGCCCGCCTCAAGGCGCTGCGCGGCATCGGCGACTGGACGGCGCACTACATCGCGATGAGGGCGCTCAAGGAGCCGGATGCGTTGCCGGCGGGCGATATCGGCCTGATGCGCGCCCTCGATGCGGGCTCCGGCCGGCCGAGCCCGCGGCAGCTTCTGACGCGAGCGGAGGCGTGGCGGCCGTTCCGCGCCTATGCGGCGATGCATCTCTGGGCGCGCGACGCGCAGATGGAGACGGCACGACTGACGGCGAAGGCCAACCGATGAGCGAGGGCCGGCCGATCTGGAGATTGCCGAGCAAGAGCCGGGAAGAAGCGGACCTGAACCCGCGTCAGGATGAGCGCATCGAAGGCGTCGCGAACGCCGTCACGCCATCCGATAGGGAGAGCCGAGTCATGCTGATTCCGGTACACGAGAGCGCCCCGACCCGCAGCACCCCGCCCATGGACACGAGCGACGAAGCCCGCTGGGCCGCCTTCAGCACCGCCGACAAGACGGCCGATGGCAGCTTCGTCACCGCGGTGAAGACCACGGGGATCTACTGCCGGCCGAGCTGTCCGGCCAAACGCGCCAAGCGCGAGAATGTCCGGTTCTTCGAGACCTGCGAGGAGGCCGAGGCAGAGGGTTTCCGGGCCTGCAAGCGCTGCCAGCCGAACCAAGCATCCCGCGAAAACCGCCAGGCCCAGGCCGTTGCCCGTGCCTGCCGTCTGATCGAGGAGGCCGAGACGCCGCCCGCCCTCGATGCGCTCTCCGAGGCCGCCGGGATGAGCCCCTTCCACTTCCACCGCACGTTCAAGCGGATCACCGGAGTGACCCCGAAGGCCTATGCCGGCGCCCACCGTGCAGAGCGCGTGGCCTCTGGCCTGCGCGAGGCGCGTACGGTCACCGAGGCGGTCTATGATGCGGGCTACAACGCCGCGAGCCGCTTCTATGCCGATGCCGGCGAGCGGCTCGGCATGAGCCCGACCGCCTATCGGCAGGGTGGGACGGGCGCGCAGATCCGCTTCGCCGTCGGGCCATGCTCTCTCGGGCAGATCCTGGTCGCCGCGACGGAGAAGGGCGTCTGCGCCATCATGATGGACGACGATCCGGATGTGCTGCTGCGTGACCTCCAGGACCGCTTTCCGCATGCCGAGCTCACCGGTGGTGATGCGGGTTTCGAGGCATTGGTCGCACAGGTGATCGGCCTCGCCGAGACGCCAGGGCGGAGCGTCGAGCTCCCGCTCGACATTCACGGCACGGCCTTTCAGCAGCGGGTCTGGGAAGCTCTCAAGCGCATCCCGGCCGGGACGACGGCGACCTACAAGCAGGTGGCCCAGGCCATCGGCGAGCCCGCGGCCGTGCGGGCCGTGGCACGGGCCTGCGGAGCAAATCCCGTCGCTCTGGCGATCCCCTGTCACCGGGTCGTGCGCTCCGACGGCTCGCTCTCCGGCTATCGCTGGGGTGTAGCCCGCAAGCGCGACCTGCTCGACCGGGAGGGCGCGAAGCCGCAGCGGACGTGATCGGCGCCGATCGCAAGGGCAGTCTTCCGCAACGGTGCCCTGATTCTCACGACAACTGCCGAGACGGCAGCGACAAGGCCTGACGGTTAACGCTCAGTTATCGAAAAAGAATCAACGCTCGAACAAAGATCATTCCCAGATGTGGCAGAAACTGTTTCGACGTTTTTCTGTTCACGATCGGGGTCATTTGATCTTGCGATCCTTGATATGCACAGCGGCATAGATAGCAAACTGAACGCAGCCGAAGGAAATCCTGAAGAAGGAGATGGTCTCGTGCCCGAGATCGTCACGGAAGCATCAAAAACCTTGCCCGCGCCGGTCGTCGTCTGGCTCGATCCGACTCGGCCGGAATTCGGCACGCGGGTCATCACCACGGTGCCGGATGGTTTGGCCGCGCTCAACCGCCACGGTATCGACGATGCCAAATACGGTCCGCACGCGCAGCTCTGGCGAGATGCGGCGACGGCGCTGAACTCGGCGAGCATCGAACCCAACCCCAACAATCTGCGGCTGGCCTTCGATGCGATGCTCAGGCTGGTGAAACGGGTCGCGCCCGTCCCGACCCGCGTGCGGGTTCTGTCGGCGCCGCGAGGATTGCGTGAGCGGGTGCTCGGCCTGCTCGCCCCATCTTACGGCCGGCTCGATCTGGCCGGCCCGCCATCGCGCGCCTTTTACGGTCGAGGCGATTAGCTCTTCAGCCGATATCCGGTCTTGAACATCCAGGTCACCGCGCCGAGGCAAAGGGCCAGGAACAGGGCCGCCATCCCCATGCTGATGGCGACACCGACATCGCCCTTGCTGAAGAAGGCCCAGCGGAAGGCGCTGATCAGATACACGACCGGGTTGGCGTGGCTCACCACCCACCAGAAGGTCGGCAGCACGTCGATCGAGTAGAAGCTGCCGCCGAGGAAGGTGAGGGGGGTGACAATGAGGAGAGGAACGAGCTGCAGCTTCTCGAAGCCGTCGGCCCACAGCCCGATCACGAAGCCGAACAGGCTGAACGTTACCGCGGTCAGGATCAGGAACAGCAGCATCGCGATCGGGTGATCGATGCGCAGTGGCACGAGGAAGGCCGCAGTGCCCAGGATGATCAGCGCGATCAGGATCGATTTCGTCGCCGCCGCGCCGACATAGCCGAGCACGATGTCGAAGGGCGAGACGGGAGCGGACAGCAACTCGTAGATCGTGCCCGAGAAGCGCGGGAAGTAGATCCCGAACGAGGCGTTGGCGATGCTCTGCGTGAGCAGCGAGAGCATCATCAGGCCTGGCACGATGAAGGCGCCGTAGGGCACCCCGTCGATCATCTGGGACTGCTTCCCGATCGCCGCGCCGAACACGACGAAATAGAGCGAGGTCGAGACCACCGGAGCGACGATGCTCTGCAGAGCCGTGCGCCAGAACCGGTTCATCTCGAACTTGTAGATCGCCTGGATCGCAGGGAGGTTCATGCGGCGTCCCTCACCAGATCCACGAAGATCTCTTCGAGGGAGCTCTGGCTCGTGTCGATGTCCTGGAAGCGGATGCCTGCTGCGGCGAGGTCGGTGAGCAGACCCGTGATGCCGGTGCGGCCGCCACGCGTGTCGTAGGTGTAGATCAGCTCAGAGCCGTTCTTGGCGAGCTCGAGATGATGGTCGGCGAGGTCTTCGGGGATCGCGGCAAGCGGCTCGGGGAGGTGAAGCGTGAGCTGCTTCTTGCCGAGCTTGCGCATCAGTTCGGCCTTCTCCTCGACCAGGACCAGTTCGCCCTTGCGGATGACGCCGACCCGGTCGGCCATCTCCTCCGCTTCCTCGATGTAGTGGGTGGTGAGGATGACGGTGACGCCCGAATCGCGCAGCCGCCGCACCATCCGCCACATGTCCTGGCGCAGTTCCACGTCGACGCCGGCCGTCGGCTCGTCGAGGAACAGGATCTTCGGCTCGTGGCTCAGCGCCTTGGCGATGAGAACCCTGCGCTTCATGCCGCCCGAGAGCTGCATGATCCGGCTGTCGCGCTTCTCCCAGAGGGAGAGGTCCTTGAGCACACGCTCGATATGGGCTGGGTTCTTGCCGAGACCGAACAGGCCGCGGCTGAAGCTCACCGTGTTGAACACCTTCTCGAAGGCGTCGGTGGTCAATTCCTGCGGCACCAGCCCGATCAGGCTGCGGGCGGCACGATAGTCGTTCGTGATGTCGTGGCCGTCGACGGTGATCGTGCCGGTGCTCGGCGTGACGATCCCGCAGACGATGTTGATCAGCGTCGACTTACCGGCGCCGTTGGGGCCGAGCAGCGCGAAGATCTCGCCACGCCGGATCTCCAGGTTCACGTCCTTCAACGCGGCCAGGCCGGAGGCATAGGTCTTCGAGAGACCGGAAATGGTGATGATCGGCTGCATTGCGGCCTACAATTCGGGGAGGGGCCGCGGTGACGGTCGCGGCGCCGATAGCACGGCAGGGACGAACGGCGGGTGCGAATTAGCTCTTGAAGATCGAGCCCGCGGCATTACGGGCCGCTTCCTTCGCGGTTTTCGCCGCTTCCAGGCGCTCGATCTCGACGCGCAGCAGCGCGATGCGCTCGACGAGATCGCCGACGGAGAGCTCGTCGAGCTTCTGCCCGATCTCGTGGCTCGCGAGCTTGCGTGGCCGAAAATCCTCGTCGTGCATGCCTCGGTCGACCGGTTGGCCGCTCCCTGCAAGAAAGTGCCGGGGGCATAGCGGGTGAGCCCGTCCTCCGTCCACCCGGCGACACGGGGCGGCTCAGAGATCCTGGCGCTCTACCCCTTCGAACGGCACGATGAAGTCCGCCCCGTAAGCCGTTGCCGGCGTTTGGTATCCCGGCCTCGCCTCGCCTGCGGCCGCGCGGCGGGCGGTTTCCACGGCGGTCGAGGCGGTCAGGGTGTAGCCCTCGGGCGAGCGCATGCGGGTCGCGACTCGTCGCCCCTCCGCGTCCCAGGCCTCCGCCAGGAAGAGGCATTGCGAGCGGCTCCGCTCCTCGGGCGTCGGCCCAGGGGGCAGGCGGCGCTCGATGCCGCGCTTGAGCCAGCGTTGGCTGAGGTCGGTCGCCAGAAGCCGCTTCAAGAGCCTCGGCATCGCCGCCGCACGAGCGAGCGCCGGAGAGGCCTGGAAAAATACGTCGATGTCGGGGATTCCGGTGGAGTGCCAAGCGGTGGCGACGTCGCCCCAGCCGAGGCCGATGGTCGGGCGGGGGCCGGCGCCGAAATCGGCACTGGCGCGCGGCGTCTCGGCAATCTCGACGATTCGCCCGGCCCGCCTCACGCGTGTTCCGTAGGCGACCCCTTCGAGCATCGTCTTGGCCGTGCCGCGACTGATGCCCTGGAAGCCGCCGATCGAGAGGCGCAGCCGTGTCGCGCCCGGCAGGCGCGCCGCCGTATGGGCCGCGAGGCAATCGCTCGGCACGACGTCGAAGCCAGCGCCGGGCAGCAGCATGATCCCGGCAGCCACGGCCTCGCTGCCGCGGGCGGCCAGTGTCTCGAACACGTCGATCTCGCCGGTGATGTCGACGTAGTGCACGCCGGTGGCGAGACAGGCCTCGACCATCGGCCGAGCCGTGGCCGAGAAGGGCCCGGCGGCATGCAGCACCGCCTTCATGCCGGCGAGGCCGTCGCGGATCGAAGCAGGGGCGTCGAGGCCGAAGGCGCGCCATTCGAGACCCAGACCATCGGCCAGGTCCCGCACGGCCGCGCCGCTGCGGCCGGCGAGGATCGGACGGAGGCCCCGCGCGACGGCGTGCTCCGCGCAGAGGCGGCCCGTGTAGCCGGTGGCGCCGTAGATCAGGAACCTGCTCATTCGGGCGTACCTCCCAAATGAAAAAGCCGCCCGGAGGCGGCTTGTTCGATCACCGTGCCTGTTTCGCTCAGGCCTGGAGGCGGGTCTTCACGTCGCCGAGGCTCGCCTTGACGAGGTCCTGGGCGGTCTGACCCTGCAGGCGCTCGCGCAGCAGCGTCTCGGACACCTTCACCGCAGCGTCGGCAGCGGCGGCGCGAACCTGCGCGGCAGCCTGGGCCTCGGCCTGGGCGATCTTCTGCTCGGCCGACTTGGTGCGACGGGCGATGTAGTCCTCGAGGCGGGCATGGCCTTCCGCGTCGATGCGGCGGGCCTCTTCCTGCGCGTCGGCGACGATGCGCTCGGCGTCCTTCTCGGCCTCGGTGCGGCGGCGCTTGTAGTCGGCGAGCACGGCGGCGGCTTCCTCGCGCAGGCGCTTGGCCTCGTCGAGCTCGTGACGGACGCGGTTGGCGCGGCCGTCGAGGCCCTTGGTCATCATGCCGAAGCCGCCGACCTTCCACACGATCGCGGCGAAGATCACGAAAGCGACGGCGACCCAGAATTCCGCGGTCATCACCATGGCGGTCACAAGTCCTTACGAGCGAGTATCTTAATGGACGGCGTCGAGAGCGCGGTCGAGATTGGCCTTGTCCGGCGCATGGCCGGTGAGGCGCTCGACGATGCTCGCGGCGGTCTCGCCCGCGATCTCGCGGACATTGCCCATGGCGCGGGCCGTGCTCTCGCGGATCGTCGTCTCGGAGGCGGCGATCTTGGCGTTGAGCTCCGCTTCCTTGTCCTTGCGGCGCTTGTCGGATTCGGCGGCGAGCTTCGAGCGGGCCTCCTGGGCGATGCCCTGGGCGGTGCTCTGGGCGTCGCGCAACGACTTCTCGTAGGCGGCGCCGGCGGCGTCGGCCTCGGACTTCATGCGCTGCGCCTCGTCGAGATCGGCGGCCAGGCGGTCGGCGCGCGACTGCAGGATGCCCTCGATGCGCGGCAGCGCGACCTTGGACATCAGGTAGTAGAGCAGGCCGAAGGCAAGGGCGAGCCAGATCAGCTGCGAGAGAAAGGTATGGGTCTCGAAGGGCGGAAAGGCGCCGCCATGCGAGGGCTGCTCGGTATGAGCGCCGTGAGCCGGGACGGCTTTCACGTCCGAATTGGCGGGCGGTGTCGTAAGGGCGTTGTGCTCGGCCATGGCCTCGTCCGGTGACGGAGTATTCCGGCTCCGACGAGCGGAGCGTCTACGCGTCTGTCAGGAGACCTGCCGTTCCGGACCGAAACCCGAAACGGCAGACCCCAGAAAAATCAGACGGCGAAGAGCAGGAGCAGCGCGATCAGCAGCGAGAAGATGCCGAGTGCTTCCGTCAGCGCGAAGCCGAGGAGCAGGGTGGCGCGCTGGCCATCGGCAGCGGAGGGGTTGCGAAGGGCGCCGGCAAGGAACTGACCGAACAGGTTGCCGAGGCCGATGCCCGCACCCGCCATGCCGAGGCAGGCGAGACCAGCACCGATGTACTTCGCAGCGACGGGATCCATAAGAAGCTCCTGAGTCCTTGATCTGATGTTCGTGAGGGCGGGAGAAGCCGGCCTCAGTGGCCGGGGTGAAGGGCGTCGTTGAGGTAGATCGCGGTCAGCGTCGCGAAGACGTAGGCCTGCAAAGCCGCGACCAGGAATTCGAGCGCGGTCAGCGCGATCGTCAGGAAGAGCGGCAGCGGAGAGAGCACGCTCCAGGCACCGGCCGAGAGCAGGCCGACGACGAAGAAGGCGAAGATCTTCATCGCGATGTGTCCAGCCAGCACGTTCGCGAAGAGACGAACCGAGAGGCTGATCGGACGCGAGATGAAAGAGATGATCTCGATCGGCACCAGCAGGGCGAGCAGCGGCTTCGGCACGCCCGACGGCACGAACAGGCCGAAGAAGTGGGTGCCGTGCTTCATCACGCCGAAGCCCACCACCACGCAGATCACCAGGAAGGCGAGGCCGAAGGTGACGATGAGGTGGCTGGTCACTGCGAAGGCATAGGGGATCATGCCGAACAGGTTGAGGATCAGCACGAACATGAAGAGCGAGAACACGAACGGCATGAAGCGCTTGCCGGCATCGCCGGTAGCCTGGTGCACGGTATCCGCGATGAACTCGTAGAAGATCTCGGCCAGCGACTGCATGCGGCCGGGGACGACCGAGCGGGACGCGGTCGCGACGATGGTGATCAGCGCGATCACCGCGACGGCGGCGAACATGTAGAGCGCCGACTGCGTGAACGCGATCTGCTGATTGCCGATGTGCCCGAACGGCACGAGCGAATGCAGCTCGAACTGATGGATCGGGTCCGGTCGCAACGCCACCTGGTGCGCCGGGTCGATGCTGCCCGCCATGCCTTCTTCCGCCCCTTGTCCTTCGTGCCGGCGACCACGCCGTTCTGTGCGCGTGGCCATACACGATGCGCCCCGAGTCTCAAGACCCCCGGCGTCGTTTCGGCGCAAAATGCCCTATTGCGGGTCTTTTCCGCCCGCCTGCCCGGTGAACCCGCTCAGGCGCATGACGTTGTAGATCCCCGTGATGAAACCCAGCACGAGGAACACAACCAACCCCCACGGCGCAGTGCCGAGGAGACGATCGAAGAGCCACCCCAGGATCCCGCCGGCGATCACGCCCGCGACGAATTCCGTCGAGAGCCGCATGGCCTGCCCGATGGAGGAGCCGTCGGTGCGACCGGACCGCGCCGAAGCGTCGGGACCGGCTGCAGGCCGCTTCCGTTCAAGCTGCGTCTCGAGACGCTTCAGCCTCTCGGAGAGATCGTTGCCGGGGACTGATTTGGACTCTTCGCCCCCACGCCCTGTTTCGTTGCCGCTCACGAGGCCACTCACACCGGCGGAAGCGAAGGAACCGTTCGGCCGCCCTTCGAACGGGGCGCAACATAGTTTTGCCCCCCTTGTGAGTCAAGGCGGCCACGCTTTCCTTCAAGTCATTACAAAATCAGCAGATTTTTGGAATTTCGAGCCGCCGTCGGCGAGGCCCCCGATCAGGCTCCGAGGATCGGCTTGATGACCTTTTCCATGTCCTCGATGGTCATGGCACCGGCGAATTTCTGGCCGTTGATGAAGAAGGTCGGCGTGGACTCGACCTTGAGCACGTCGAGGGCACGGGTCTTCACGGCGTTGATGCCGGCGAAGATCTTCTTGTCGCCGAGGCAGGCCTCGACCTTCTCCTTGGTGAAGCCGGCCTGACGCAGCAGCGTCTCAATGGCGTCGACCGGATTGACCGGCGGCCGCACGAAGGCCCAGGCCTCCTGCTGGTCGAAGAGCAGGTCGGTGACCGGATAGTACTTCTCGTTGCCATCGCAGCGGGCGAGCATGAAGCCGGCCGTGGCACGCGGATCGAGGGGGAATTCGCGCAGGGTGAAGCGCACCTTGCCGGTATCGATGTAGCGCTCCTTGAGCACCGGCAGGGTCGTCTTGTGGAAATGCGCGCAGTGCGGGCAGGTCATCGAGGCGTATTCGATGATCGTGACCTTGGCGTCCGCCGGGCCGAGCCAGACGTCACCGAGCGGCCCGGCTTCCATCAGGGCGGCGGTGTCGGCCGATTGGGCCAGCGCCGAAACCGACAGGCGGGGCAGGAGCGCGGCCGCGCCGACCGCGAGACCAGTGATTTTCACAACGTCGCGCCGGGTAATCATGGCGATGGCAAGCTCCGCTCGGACTAAACGGTCCTTATTTGCGTGCGGTAGAACTGCCGACAAGCGAAGGCAAGCCGCGCGGCATCAGCGCCGGACCGGCGCAGAGGCCAACACGGCAATGCCGAGACGGTCGAGGGCGTCACGCAGGCCGTCCTCCTCGATCCGCGAGACCGCTAGGGCGACCTCGCCCCGCCGCGCCGGATCGATCACGCCTGCCGCGGGCCGGCGCAGGCCCGAGTGGACGCGACCCTGCTTCATCACGACGCGGCCGACGCAGGCCCACCCGTAATGCGCGTTGATGCGCTGGATCACCACCGGCAGCAGATGCTGGAGCTCCAGCGCGAAAGCCCCCTCGACCCGAACTACGAGCGTCCCGGATTCGGCACGGCTCGTCGGGTCGGCCCGCTTCTGGCGCGGCCATTCGAGTTTGACCGGCTGGCAGGCGCGCGCGAGCCGTTCGCCGACGATCTCCGGCCAGGCGGCGAGGATGTCGGTCGAGGCGAAACCCTGGGCCGCGAAAGCCGGCCCGATACAGGCTTCGATCAGTTCGGCGAGCGGTTTGGCCCGGGCCATGAAGGGTTGGTACCCATCCCAGAACGGCGCGACGCGCCACCATCCGATCATAGCGCAAGGCAGGCTGCACGTCGCTTAACCGAAGGTCACGGAAGCCAGACCATTTTTTTTCGACGTCATTCCGAGGCGCCGAAGGCGAACCCGGAATGACGCTCGCAGATCATTACAAGTCGAGAAACGGCACGAACCCGCCGAAGATCATCCGCTTGCCGTCGAAGGGCATGTCGGGGCCTGGCTGCATGCGCGGATCGGCCATGACCTTGGCGTTCACCGCGTCTCGGCTCTCTCGCGATTCGTAGACGATCCAGGAGAAGCCGACGACCTCGTCATCTTCAATTGGACCGCGCGCGGGAACGAGGTCAGTTCGCCGTAGGGCACATCGTCACCGAGACATTCGACGAAAGACAGCGCGCCGTATTCCATCCAGACCTCGCGCGCCTTGCGGGCCAGCTCCTTGTAGGCCTCGATCTTGTCCTTCGGCACCGGGATCACGAAACCATCGACGTAGGGCATGCGGGTCTCCTCGCTGCGTTCGATCACACCTCGATAAGACGAACGAGCGCGCGCTTTCCCGACACGGAGCGCGAACTTTTTCGGCTCGCGACGATGCCGCCTTTGCCATGACCCGCGCTGCCGATAAGACCAATCCCATGCCCGCGCCCGCACAGACTCTCCGCGCGCCTGCCCGCCCGAACGCCTCCGATCTCCTCGTCTGGTACGACCGCCATCGTCGCGTGCTGCCGTGGCGGGCGCTGCCGGGCGAACGGCCGGACCCGTATCGCGTCTGGTTGTCCGAGGTGATGCTGCAGCAGACCACGATCGCGGCGGTCAAACCGTATTTTTCGAAGTTTCTGAGCCTGTTTCCCGACGTCGCGGCGCTCGCCGCCGCGCCGGAGGAGCGCGTGATGTCGGCCTGGGCGGGGCTCGGCTACTACTCGCGTGCGCGCAACCTGCACGCCTGCGCGAAGGCGGTCGCTGCGGCCGGCACCTTCCCAGATACGGAGGAGGGGCTTCGCAAGCTCCCCGGCATCGGCGCCTACACGGCCGGCGCCATCGCGGCGATCGCCTTCGCCCGCCCGGCCGCTGCCGTCGACGGCAATGTCGAGCGGGTGATGACCCGGCTGTTCGCTATCGAGACTCCGCTGCCGGCGGCACGCAACGAGATCCGCGCCCTGACCCTCGACCTCGTGCCGCACGCACGGCCCGGTGACTTCGCCCAGGCCGTGATGGATCTCGGCGCAACCATCTGCACCCCGAAGCGCCCAGCCTGCGCGCTCTGCCCCTGGATGACGCCCTGCCAGTCCCGCGCCGCGGGACTGCAGGAGACGTTCCCGCGCAAGATCAAGAAGGACAAGGGCGTGCTCAGGAAGGGCGCGGCCTTCGTGGTGGTGCGGGCCGGCGACGAGGCGATCCTGCTGCGCACGCGCTCGCCGGAAGGCCTGCTCGGCGCGATGGCCGAGCCGCCGACCAGCGCCTGGGCGCCGGACTACGATCCTGCCAAGGGCCTGCTCGACGCGCCGCTCGACGCCCGCTGGAAGCGGCTGCCGGGCATCGTGAAGCACGTCTTCACGCATTTCCCTCTGGAGCTGACGGTGTTTTCGGCGCGCGTCGCGGCCGGGACGGGCGCACCGGCAGGAATGCGATTCACGCCGGGAGCGGGGCTCGACGCGGAGCCGCTGCCGGGTGTGATGAAAAAGGTGCTCGCGCACGCGCTCGACGTGAAAGTCGCCATGGCCCCGTCGGTCACGGCACAACCCGCGGATCTCGCAACGCCTTTCGAGCCGGAGCCGCTGCCGCGACGCGCTCCGCTCCAAAAGCCGCCGCGCTCGCGCCCCTCCGACCTCGCCCGGATCGTGAAGAAGCCGCCGAAGGCGACACGCAAGCGCTGATGGCGCAACGCAAAAACCCTCACCCCGGCGAGGGGAGAGGGTTTTGCCGTCCTGAGCGCAGACGTTCGCTGGCTACTCGGCCGAAGCGTTCGCGCTGCGATAAGCGCTGCGGAAGTCGTCGATCACGACGAGCTTTCCGGCTCGCTCGGCATGCCAGAAGGTCCAGCCGTTGCAGGCCGGAAGGCCCTGCACCAGCGCGCCGACCTTGTGGATCGAGCCCTGGACCGGTCCGACGCTGAGATTGCCGTCGGGCCGCACCGTCGCCTTGAAGCGGCGGCGGTCGTCCATCAGCGTCTCGCCGGCGCGCAGATGGCCCGCCTCGAGGACGCTCAGGAACGGGATGCGCGGCTCCGAACGCTTCGGCGTCGCGATGGTGAGGGCCGCCGTCGAGAGCGGCTCGACCGCATCGATGCGGGCACGGGCGGCCTCGGCATAGACCGTATCGCGCTCGCAGCCGATGAAGCGGCGGCCGAGGCGCTTGGCGACGGCGCCGGTGGTGCCGGTGCCGAAGAACGGGTCGAGCACCACGTCGCCGGGATTGGTGGCCGAGAGCAGGGTGCGGGCGAGCAGGGCCTCGGGCTTTTGCGTCGGATGCACCTTCTGGCCGTCGGCGCCCTTGAGGCGCTCCTCGCCCGTGCAGAGCGGGATGAACCAGTCCGAGCGCATCTGGAGGTCTTCGTTGCCTCCCTTCAGCGCGTCGTAATGGAAGGTGTAGCCTTTCGAATCCGCCGAGCGGGAGGCCCAGATCAGGGTCTCGTGCGCATTGGTGAAGCGCTTGCCGCGGAAGTTCGGCATCGGGTTGGCCTTGCGCCAGACGATGTCGTTAAGGATCCAGAAACCGAGATCCTGAAGCGCGCTGCCGACCCGGAAGATGTTGTGGTACGAACCGATCACCCAGAGGGTCGCGTTCGGCTTCATCACGCGGCGTGCGGCCTTGAGCCATTCGCGCGTGAAGGCGTCGTAGGCCTCGAAGGTGGCGAACTTGTCCCAGTCGTCGTCGACGGCGTCGACGCGGCTCTGGTCGGGACGCAGCAGGCCTGCATCTCCGAGCTGGAGATTGTAGGGCGGATCCGCGAAGACGCAGTCGACACTCGACGGCGGCAGCGAGTTCATGGAGGCGATGCAATCGCCGACCAGGATCTCGTCGAGCGGAACAGTGGTGGGATGACGCTGGACGGAGGGTGCGAGACCCATCCGCGGCGCCGACGCTGCCCGCCCGGAACGCGAGACCTGAACCCGGGCGGTGGCGCCGGCGACCGCGGTACGCGGGGAAGCCATGGCAAACACCGGTTACGCGACTGACCACCGGACAATGGCCCAGCTAGGGTAAAAAGCGGGTTCCCCTAAAATTCGACGGGACGTGTCGAATTGGGGCTGCAGTTTTTGCCGGGTGCCGGAACGGCAGCGACGTCACGCGACTCGCGAAACCAAGCCCCGCATTCCGCGCAACCGTGGAACCATCATCACGCATGCGCATCAGTAATCGCCCAATGCGGACGAGCGGCGGATGAATGCTTCCCCACCAAGCTGAATGACACCGCCGCGTCGCACAGACAAAACAACCCCATAGTTATCAATACTTGTCGACGCCGTGCGCGCGTCTAGTCTGCCAAATAGCCTATCAGGCCAATTTGCCGCAACGCAACATGCGCGTCGCAATTTGGCCGCCTTCCGCTTCATTTTCCGCGGCGATCGCAACAACAAGGGAAAGCGACCGCATATGAACGTTGTCACTCGGAGCGCCGTGGCCTGTCTCGGCCTCGTGCTCGCCACTCTCACGCTGGCGGCACCTGCCGAAGCCCGCGCCGGGCATGCCGGTTTCCACGCTCGCGGACATCACGTCCATTTCGCGCGTCATGCGCATCACCGCCACCGCCTGCATGCGTCCCGCGCCCGCCGCTTCGGACACCGCGCGCGCCATGTCCGCCACGCATCGGGCGGCAACGCCTCGTGGTATGGTCCCGGCTTCCAGGGTCATCGCACCGCCAGCGGCGAGCGCTTCAACTCGGGCGGCCTGACCGCCGCGCATCGCAGCCTACCCTTCGGCACCCGCGTCCGCGTGACCAACAACGCCACCGGCCGCTCGGTCGTCGTGCGCATCAACGACCGTGGCCCCTTCGTCGGCGGCCGCCAGATCGACCTGGCAGCTGGTGCCGCGCGTGCCATCGGCATGACCGGCACCAGCTACGTCTCGATGTCGGTGGTGCGCTGATCGCGCCAGCCTGACACCAGCACCCCATCGAGGACCTGACCGGTCGGCGTTGTCATGACGCCGGCCGGTTCCCATTTTCGGGGCATGCTTCGGCCCGACGGCCGGCGCGCGGATACGGGAGTTGCGTCGAGCGATGGCGAAGCCTTTGGTGATGGAGATCCCGCACGAACTCGGCCTCGAGGAGGCCAAGCGCCGTCTCACCGACGGGACCGAGAAGGGCCGGGTCCTCCTCGAGAAGAGCGGCCTCAAGGTCGAGACCCTGGCCTGGACAGGCGACCGGCTGGATTTCGGCGTCGGCGCGATGGGCCAGAAGGTCGACGGGCAGGTCGACGTCCATCCCGACATGGTGCGGCTCGAAGTCCGCCTGCCGCTGCTGCTGTCGTTCTTCGCGGAGAAGCTCCAGCGGATCGTCGGCGACGAGGGCACCAAGCTCCTCACCAAGAAATAGTCCTTCGGAACAACGCCCCCCCGGTCCCGTTGGCGTCGGACCCGGAGGCGCCGGCTGCGCGCCTCGCCGTCAGCGTCGCTGGAGTGCGTATGTCGAATCCTGGTCCGATCCCGGAGCAACCGGTTCCGGAGACCCCGACCCCGCAAACGCCGCCGGATACGCCCTACGATCCGCCGCAGGTGCCATCGCCCAGTCCCGCGCCCGAGATCCCCGGCGGCACACCCTCGGAATCGCCGGGCGAGACACCGGTCGAGGTTCCCTTGCCGCCGCCTTCGCAGCCGACCCCGACCGGCCCGGCCAACCCGACCGCCTGAAGCGCTCTGGCGTCACGGCCCCGCGCCGGGTTAAGCCCCGGCCATGGCCGCTCCTCCGCTTCTCGCCCTCAAGGATATCGCGCTGACCTTCGGCGGCACCCCGCTGATCGAGTCGGCCGAACTCGCGATCTCGCCCGGCGAACGCGCATGCATCGTCGGCCGCAACGGCTCGGGCAAGTCGACACTGATGAAGATCGCCGCCGGGTTGGTGGAACCCGACCGCGGCGAGCGCTTCCTGCAGCCCGGCACCACGATCCGCTATCTCGCGCAGGAGCCGGATCTCTCCGCCTTCGACAGCGTGCTCGACTTCGTGGAATCCGGTCTCGCTCCCGGCGACGACCACTACCGCGCCCGCTACCTCGTCGAGAGCCTCGGGCTCACGGGCGAGGAAGATCCGAAGCGGCTCTCCGGCGGCGAGGCGCGCCGCGCCGCCCTGGCCCAGACGCTGGCGCCGGAGCCCGACATCCTGCTGCTCGACGAGCCCACCAACCACCTCGACCTGCCGGTGATCGAGTGGCTCGAGGGCGAGCTTTCCAGGATCCGCGCCGCCCTGGTCCTGATCAGCCACGACCGACGGTTCCTATCCGGCCTGTCGCGGTCCACGATCTGGCTCGACCGCGGCGTGACCCGGCGGATCGACCAGGGTTTTTCCGCCTTCGAGGCCTGGCGCGACAATTTCTTCGAGGAAGAGGAGCGCGACCGGCACAAGCTCGAGCGCAAGATCGCCGACGAGGAGCACTGGCTGCGCTACGGCGTCACCGCCCGGCGCAAGCGCAACGTGCGCCGCCTCGGCAACCTGCATGCGCTCCGCAAGGAGCGCCGGGACGACCGCCGACCCGTCGGCACCGCCACCATGACCACGGTGGAGGCCGAGGCCTCAGGCACGCTGGTGGTCGAGGCCAAGGGCATCTCCAAGACCTATGGAGAGCGCGCCATCGTGCGGGACCTCTCGATCCGGGTGACGCGCGGCGACCGGCTCGGCATCGTCGGCGCGAATGGTGCGGGCAAGACGACGCTGGTGAACCTGCTCACCGGCAAGATCGCTCCCGATTCGGGCGTGGCGCGACTCGGGACCAACCTGTCGATGATGCTTCTCGACCAGGCCCGCGCCACTCTGGAGCCGACCATGACGGTGACCGACGTGCTCACGGGCGGACGCGGCGACAGCATCATGGTGGGCGGGCACAGCCGCCACGTCATCGGCTATCTGAAGGACTTTCTGTTTACGCCGGAACAGGCGCGGACACCGGTCTCGGTGCTGTCCGGCGGCGAGCGCAACCGGCTGCTGATCGCCCGGGCCCTGGCGCAGCCCTCCAACCTTCTCGTCCTCGACGAGCCCACCAACGACCTCGACCTGGAGACGCTCGACCTGCTGCAGGAGATGCTCGACGAGTATTCCGGCACGTTGATCCTCGTGAGCCACGACCGCGACTTCCTCGACCGGGTCGTCGGCAGCGTCTTGGTCTCGGAAGGCGAGGGCCGCTGGACCGAGTATGCCGGCGGCTATTCCGACATGCTCACGCAGCGGGGCAAGGGCGTCGAGGCCCGCGCCGTGCCGGCCCGCGAACGCGTCGCCACGGAGCCCTCCGCGCCCCGCGCCGCCGAATCCTCGCGAAAGAAGCTCGGCTTCAAGGAACAGCACGAGCTGAAGACGCTGCCGGCCCGGATTGATGAACTCGAGACCGCGATGGGCCGCCTGCAGGGCGTCCTCGACGACCCGGACCTCTACGCCCGCGACCCGGCCCGGTTTGAGAAGGCCAGCGCGATGCTGGCCGCGGCCCAGGCCGAGCACGCCGCGGCCGAGGACCGCTGGCTGACCCTCGAAATGCTGCGCGAGTCCCAGGCCTCCTGAGCCAGTCTGCTCTGAAGACGTCGTCCATTCTCGACTCGCGGTATCCCGCGACTGATCTTTCCGGAGGTCAGGTCATCGGCAACGGCGGGTGCATCGCCAAGAAGAACGTTGCAGAACGGCGCATCTGCACAGCAGAAGTTGTTTTCCAGCACGAACAAAGCGTTGCTGGCGCGCAACAGCTTTTGCGGAAGCCAGTTTGCAACGGCTCTACGACGCCGAAGTCTGTTGCTCGTGCGGTCACGCTCCCGCATGGTAGCTCGGCAGCAGAGAAAAAAACCTCGTTGCTGGTCTGGCCGATGCCTCTGCGGGGAGGGCCGAACCACTAAGGGAAAAAGGACGAGGTCGCGGCGCTCCTCTGGGGGGACATCGCGGCCACCAACAAAGTCCGCTCCCAAGGGTCTCGAAACTTTCGGAGGTTTCCACAATGAAGCTCATCAAGAGCCTTCTCCTGGGATCGGCGGCGGGGTTGACCGCGGTCGCAGGGGCACAGGCAGCCGATCTCCCGGTCAAGAAGGCCGCCCCGATCGAGTACGTTCGTGTTTGCGGCGCCTACGGCGCTGGCTTCTTCTACATTCCCGGCACCGACACCTGCCTGCGCGTCTCGGGACGTGCGCGTGGTGAAGCCGGCATCAACACCAGCCCGAACCGTCGCACCAGCGGTGACACCTCCCAGTTCCGCGGCCTGCTGCGCATCAACATCGATGCCCGCACCCAGACCGACTACGGCACCCTGCGCGCCTTCGCCCGCCTCGAGGCTGCGAGCGCCACCGGTGAGGGCAAGATGGCTTCGGGCACCCAGGCCCGTATCGGCAACGGTTACTTCGGAACCGGCCAGGACTCGTTCAACCGCGTGCAGGACTACGTGCAGGCCGAGAAGGCTTTCATCCAGTTCGCTGGCCTGACCGCTGGTCGCGCATCCTCGTTCTTCGACTTCTACGCCCACGACTTCGAGATCATCGGCTCGTCGCTCGGTTCGGACCAGGCCTCGACCAACCTGTTCGCCTACACCAAGACCTTCGGTGAAGGTTTCTCGGCGACGCTCTCGATGGAAGATCCGAACTTCCGCAAGAACCCGATCTTCTCCAACGGCGGCTCGCTCCCGAGCAACTCCGCTGTGACCAGCGCGATCGGCCAGACCTTCTTCGGTATCGGCACCAACGCTCCGACCCCGGTCATCCTGAACTTCGGTCCGACCGGTGCGGTTGCGAACGTCGGCTACGTGGACGTCGTGCAGCGCTCGCGCATGCCCGATTTCGTCGGCGCCCTGCGCTACGATCAGCCCTGGGGCTCGCTCCAGATCTCGGGTGCTGTGAAGGACATCAACACCGGCGGCTTCACCAGCACCATCACGACGGCTCCTGGCCAGGCGGCCATCACGACTGCCGGTGCCGCTGCGGCACTCGCAGCTCGCGGCATCACCTCTGGTACGCAGACCGATTACGGCTGGGCCATCCAGGGCGGCGCCAAGTTCAACCTGCCGTTCATCTCCCCCGGCGACTCCCTGTACCTGCAGGGCGCTTACGGCGAGGGCGCTGCCAACTACACCGGCTACACCTCGTATATCGGCCGCTACACCCAGGCGACCGGCATCGTCAGCGGTGGCCCGTGGAACGTCTACATGAACGACGCCGTGATCAACCCGGTCACCGGCAGGCTCGAGCTGTCGAGCAGCTGGACGGTCGTCGCATCGTACCTGCACTACTGGACGCCTCAGTGGCGCTCGGCCGTGTACGGCTCGTACGGTGAGATGCATCAGCCGGCCGGCGCAACGGCAGCCCTCCGCGGTCTGGCGGGTGGCGGCACGGGCATCACTGGCCTGCCGAGCGCCAACCCGGCGGCTCTGACGGCAACCTCGACCCT
Source organism: Methylobacterium sp. C25 (assembly GCF_021352225.1). Lineage (GTDB taxonomy): Bacteria > Pseudomonadota > Alphaproteobacteria > Rhizobiales > Beijerinckiaceae > Methylobacterium. The sequence goes on from NZ_JAAUVI010000004.1 coordinate 47,202, forward strand.
GGTCAACACCTCCCAGGTCGTTACCGGTGCGAGCCTGATCTGGTCGCCGGTCAAGGACCTCGATATCGGTGCCGAGGGTCAGTACATCCGCGTCGACACCCTCAACGGTCAGCGCGTGCTCAACACCGACACGGGCCGCCTGGTCTCCGGCCAGGACACCTTCCAGGCTCGCGTCCGCGTCCAGCGCGACTTCTAAGTCTCGCAGACCAACCATCGACGAACCTCCAACCCCGGCTTCGGCCGGGGTTTTTTTGTGCCCGGATGCCGCACAGCCTTCATCTCGACGTGAAAGGGGAGCACGGCTCGCGCCATTACCCCGCTTTGCCGGCCCGGCCGCGATCGAGGGTTCCCAAGGCCCGTGACCTCCGCACCCCCTCCATCCCTCTTGCGACACCGCATCGGCTGGCTCGCCGGGCTGCCGGTCCTCGCCCTGCTCTGGGCCGGTGCGACGGTGGTGACGTCACCCGTCATCGACGACGCGCTGCGTGAGGAAAGTGCCGCCATCGTACGCGCGGCGATCGGGGACGAGCCGGAACCCTGGCTGCGCGTCGAGGTGCAGGGTCGGGACCTGCTGGCGCTCGGCGAAACCGCGGATGCCGCTTCGCGGGACGCGGCGCTCACCCGGCTCAGGGCGATCCCGGCGCTGAGGCGGCTCGACGACCGCACCGGTCTGATCGAAACGATCTCGCCCTTCGACTGGACGGCGACACGCACCGCGCCGGACCGGATCGAGACCGGCGGTCACCGCCCGGTCGAGATCGGCGCGGCTGCGCTGGCCTCGCGCCTCGCTTCCGCCTTGCCGCCCGATGCGACCCTTCGCGACCGGGCGAGGGCGGCACGCGGCGGTCCGGAGGGATTCGCCGAAGCCGCTACCTATCTCGTCGGCGCCCTCCGCGGATTCGCGCCCGGTGCCGTCGCGGCGGTCAGCGGCACCACGCTGTCGATACGGGGTGAGGCCATCGACCCGGCAGCCTACGAGGCCGCTCTCTCCGCGGGGCCGCCGCAGGGCTTCACGCTCGATACGACCGGGATCGTGCCGCCGCGGGTCGACGACTTCCGCTTCGTCGTCGAACGCAGGCCGGACGGAGCCATCACGCTCGGCGGCAACGTCGTCTCGGAGGCGGCGCGGACCGAAGCGGTCGCGATGGCCACATCGCTCGGGGCGGGGGACGCGCCCGATACCGGAACACGCGCCAAGGTCGGCGACACCCTGCTGCCCGCCCGCGGGCTCGATCCGGCGATCGACCCTACCGAACTCACCAAGGCGGCGATTCGGCTCGCAGGCTTGATTCGCCAGGGCTCGGTCCGATTCGAGCGGGGCCGCCTCTCGATCTCCGGCGTCGCGCTCGACGAGGAAGCGGCCGGCGAAGCCGAGACGGCGATGCGCGACGGGCGCCCGGCCGGCGTCGCCGCCGGATCGGTCGACCTCCAGTTCAGGCCGATCTCGCCCTACCCGTTCCGCATCCGGCGCGAGGCGGGGCGTGTGACCCTCTCGGGCTACCTGCCCGACCGCGCGGCCCGCGAGCGCCTGAACGCCGCCCTGCGCCTGCGCTTCCTGCGCGAGACGATCGTCGACCGCTCGCGAATCTCGTCGGGTGCCCCGGCCCAGTTCGTCACCGCGCTCACCGGCTCCCTCGGACCGCTCTCGACGCTCGCGAGCGGTGAGCTGGAATTCACCGATGCCTCGATCCGGCTGACCGGCGAGAGTCTCTACGCGCAGAGCGCGCGCCGCGTCGGAGACGACCTGCAGCGGGCGCTGCCGCCCGGCTGGCAGAGTACGGCCACGGTGTCCTCACGCGACGCCGAGCCCGCCTACGATGCCGCGACCTGCGCTCGGTTGTTCTCGGAGCGCGTGGCCGGCCATACCCTACGATTTGCACCCGGCAGCAGCGAGCTGAAGCCGGATTTCTACCCCGTGCTCGATGCCGTCGCCGAGATCGCCAAGGCCTGCCGGACGGAGCATGTCGAGGTGCTTGGTCATCTCGATCCCGCGGGTACCCCGCCGCCGAAGCCCGTGACGCTGCCTGAAGCAGCTGCAGAAAAAACCAAGAAAGACAAGGTGAAAGCGGACAAATCTAAAGCGTCGGATAAAGCGAAGCCGGCTGGTGCTGGCAAGGCGGCCGACAAGACGACGACCGCGGCTTCCTCAACCGAGCCGGCTCACCCCGCCAAGGATCCGGAACCCGCGCCGGACCTCGCCGCCGCACGGGCGGCGGCGATCGTCGACTATCTCCTGAAAGCGGGCGTCCCGCCCGATCGGGCGATGGCGACGCAGGGCGGTGCGCCGCTCAGCGACCGCCAGGGCATCGGCTTGGCGCTGCGCTCATGACCCTCCTTGCCTCAACCCTGTGGCCCGGCCTCGCCGGCGCGCTGCTGCTCGGCATCTGCATCGGCGCCCTGATGGGCCTGCCGCGCGGCCGTGCGAGCCTGATCTCCGCCGCCTCCCTCGTGGCGCTCCTCGCCATCCTCGGCGGTCTCGCCGTCTCGCAAACGGTGCCCGGGCAGGCGGGCCTCTGGGTCGACACCGCTCTGCTGATGCTCGCGACCTATCTCGCCGGATGCCTCGCCGGCGGCGCCGGACACCGACTCACACGTCCCGCCAGGCCTTGAGCACGTCAACGCCCCCCCCCATCGGCGCCGGCCAGAGCTGCAGGAGGTAGCGGTCGTCGCCCTCGAGCCCCGATTCGTCGAGGGTATCGAGCCCGGCGAAGCTCGCCCGCGCCGCGATCGGACCCGGCCTCACGGCGAGGCGCGGCGCCGTGGCCACGTCGTCGGTCAGCCCAGCCAGGACGAGGCGCCCCGTCGGGCAGGCGATGCCGGCTTCGGCGACGTGCTGGAACGCGTCGAGCTCCGGCTCGGGCCGTCTCGCATGCCACTCGACGCAGACGGGCACGGTCATGTTGCGCGCTGTATGGAGGATCAGCCCGTGCGGTCCCGCCATCAGGCGCCGCGCGATCGATTCGTCCGTGTAATCGTCGGGCAGTTCCGGGTGATCCTCGTCGTGCAGGTAGATCTGGAAGTAATCGGCAAAGAGATCGCCCTGGAACATCACCTGGAACATGATCCGCCCGCTCACGCGTCGTGCAACGTCGAACCGCATCATAGGGCCTGTTTGAGCGCGCCCCGCCATGGCCTATCTGCGAGCCATGCCCGCCTCCGTCTTCGCGCCCGACGACATCGCCCACATCATCCAGGTGGCCCTCGCCCCGGCCTTCCTGCTGACGGCGCTGGCGACCTTGCTCAACGTGTTCTCGACGCGTCTCGGTCGCGTCGCGGATAAGGTCGACGCCGCCGCAATCGGCCTGCGCAGCGCCGGCCCGGAGGAGGCGCGCCGGCTCAGTGCGCAGCTCACCTTCCTGCGCCGGCGCTCCTTCGTGCTGGACGTCGCCGTGCTGCTCGCCTGCGCCGGCGGCATCATGACCGTGATCGCAGTGCTGACCCTGTTCGTCGGCGTCCTGCGCGAAGCCACCACCACATCGGTCCTCTTTGCCTGCTTCGGCATCGCCCTGGTCTGCACCGTGGGCGCCATCGCCGCCTTCATCGGCGAGATCGTGCTCGCCGGGCACGGGATTCGCGACGAGGTCGACCGCCAGCAGGATCACGCCGAGGCAAAACAGACGCAGTGATCCCAACCAGCCCGACAGCACAGACGAGCGGCATGACCAGCAATCTCAGGATCGACGGATCGCGGCTCTGGGCCACCATCCACGAGACCGCGCAATTCGGCCCTGGACAGGCGGGCGGCGTGAACCGCCTCACGCTCTCACCCGCCGACGGTCAGGTGCGCGACTGGTTCCGCCGGGCCTGCGAGGCCGCTGGCCTCACCGTCTCGACGGACGATCTCGGAACGCAATACGCCCTGAGGCCCGGCCGCGACGCGAGCGCGAAGCCGATCGCCTTCGGGTCGCATCTCGACACCCAGCCGACGGGTGGCCGGTTCGATGGCATCCTCGGGGTGCTCGCCGGCCTCGAAGTGATGCGCACCCTCGACGAGGCCGGCATCGAGACCGAGGCGCCGCTGCTTCTGATCAACTGGACCAACGAGGAGGGCTCGCGTTTCGCCCCGGCCATGATGGCGTCCGCCGTCTTTGCCGGCGACTACACGAGCGATGAAATCCTAGCGCGTAGCGATGCGGCCGGCATCACGGTCGCCGAGGCGCTGCAGGCCATTGGCAGCGTCGGCGAGGAGCGGGTCGGCGACCGCGAGTTCGGCGCCTTCGTCGAACTGCATATCGAGCAGGGGCCGATCCTGGAGGCTGAAGAGACGGCGATCGGCGTGGTCGAGGGCGGGCAGGGGATCTCCTGGTTCGACGGATCGATCACCGGCTTCGAGAGCCATGCCGGCACGACGCCGATGATGCGCCGGCGCGATGCGCTGCTCGGCTTCTCGGAATTCTGCCTGGCGGCGGAGCGGATCGCCTTGGCCCACGGCCCGAGCGCCGTCGCGACGATCGGCGAGGCGACGATCGCGGCGCCCTCGCGCAATGTCGTACCGGGCGGCATGGCCTTCACCCTCGACCTGCGCGATCCGCGCTCGCAAACGCTCGACGCCATCGAGGCCGAGTTGCGCGCGAGCGTCGACGAGATCGCGCAAAGGCGAAATTTGACGAGCGACTTCAAGCGCATCTGGCGCAAGGAACCGATCCCGTTCGACCCCGCCATCGTCGGAGCGGTGGCGAATGCGACAGAGGCTCTCGGCCTGACCTCGCGCCGGATGATCTCGGGCGCGGGACACGACGCCTGCAACGTCGCGATGAAGGTGCCCACCGCGATGATCTTCGTGCCCTGCCGCGACGGCATCAGCCACAACGAATCGGAATGGGCCACCGAGGACCACTGCACCGCCGGAGCCAACGTGCTGCTGCAGACGGTGATGACGCTCGCGAACTGGGCTCCTGACGAGACGGCCGCGTCGGCCTGACGAGTCCGGCCGCCTGGCTTACCGAGCGACGGGAACCGCCTCGGCACTCGCCCCTGGCCGCGCCCCTCTAGCGAGGTCCTGCTCGATCAGCAGCGTGCTGCGGCCGTCGCCCTTGGCGGCGAGGCGGTTGCGATAGACCTGCAGGTTTTCCATCACCCGCTGCACGTAGTTGCGCGTCTCGGTGAAGGGGATGCGCTCGACCCAATCGATCGGGTCGATGCCGGGTTTGCGCGGATCGCCGTAGGCGTCGATCCACTTCTTCACGTTGCCACCGCCGGCATTGTAGGAGGCGAAGGCGAGGATGTAGGAGCCGCGCCAATCCTCCATCAGCTCGCCAAGATGTGCCTGGCCGAGCCGCGCACAATAGGCAGGATCGCTGGTGAGCCGTCCCGTCTCGAAGTTTGTGCTGACGCGCTTGGCCGTGCGCTGTGCCGTCTGCGGCATCATTTGCATCAGGCCGCGTGCCCCGACGCCGGACTGAGCCTGCGGGTCGAACTGGCTCTCCTGCCGCGCGATCGCGAACACCATGGCCCGCTCTACCTGCGGCACCGCGACGAAGGCCTCGTAATCGGGGATGCCGATCGTGGGGTAGGCGTGCACGTCCAGCCCCAGGCCACGCTGTGTGGCGAGCTTGCCCAAAGCCACCAGCGCGCGGGCATCCTTCATTTGCGTGGCGACGTCACCAAGCGCGTTCAGTTCGCCTTCGTTGGTTAGCGACTTCGCCGCATCGATGTAGAGCGGCAGCGCCAGATCCTTCATCGAGGCGGCTGCGAGCAGCTTCAGGGCGCGGACGAACAGGCGATCGTCGAAGGCCTTGCGTGCATCGCCGTCGAGATCGGCGGCGCGGCGCAGGTCGAGGTTCGACTGGCCGAGTCGGGCGCGGGCGAGCTGGCCGTAATAGGCGATCGGCTGCGCGGCGGCGCGCTCGTAGAAGGTCTTGGCCTCGCCCGCCTCGCCGAGTTGATCGGCGGCACGACCCTCCCAATAGGCGGTGCGAGCAATCGAGATCGGCGTCTCGGCGATCTGAGCGGCCTTGGCGAAATGCGCCTGTGCGGTCTTCGCATCGCCTGCGAAGCGCAGGGCAATCCAGCCTGCATGGAACTCAGCCTCGATGCGCTTTTCGACCGTGCGCGCAGAGTGGCCGCTCGCGATCGCCAGGGCGGTCTTCGCATCGCCCTTATCGATCAACTTGCGGGCGACGATGCGCCGCTCGACCCACCATTCGTCGCCGTCGACGAGCACGTCCGGGTTGGTCGGAGCCGCCGCGAGGATCTTGGCCGCCTCCTCGAATTTGTCCGCACGGCGATAGTATTGCGCCCTCGAGAGCATGAAGGAGGAATCGTTGCGCAGGGACGGCGGCACGGCATTGAGCGCCTGGGGGGCACCCGCCCCCTTGGCCTCGACCACGCGACGCGCCCTGACCAGGCTGGCATAGGAGCCGCCGGCATAGCCGGCCGCGCGGCCGGCCATCTCCCAGTCCTCCTTGAGAAGGGCGCGCTCCATGCGCGTGCGGTGGTCGATCGTGGTGAGGATGCCGGGCATGGCCTCCATCACCTTGCTCTCGAAGCTCCGCCCGAAACTGTCGTTGCGCCAGAGGTCGCGCACGAGATCGGCAGCGTCGGAATCGAGCCCATCGGCCTTGAAGGCCAGCGCGAGGGCGAGCTTGCCCGGTGCTGTCTCGGGCTTGGAGGAGGCGAAATAGGCGCGGACCTGCGCCGAATCTTTCTTCTCGACGAGCAACCGCTCCTCGGCGCGGCGACGCACCAGCGGGCCCGCTGGCCAGCCAGGGTTGTCGCGCAGGAAGGCGGTGATGCGCCGGAGATCGACGCCGGTTCCGGCGCGAATCGCCACCCATTCGCAGAGTGCGCGGGCGGCCGGGTCCTTGAAGCCGTCACGCAGGCGGTCACCGTCCGCGAACTTGCCCTTGCGATAGAGGTCGATCGCCTGGCGGAGCTGACCGAGATCGGTATCGCCGGCTAACATCGCGCGGGCCGGGTCCGGCACCTCGGGCACCGGCGCGGCCGGGGAAGCGGAGGCGTCGGGCAGCGGGAAGGCGAGGGGCGTATCGGTATCGGTTGAGGCGTAGGCGGTGGCGCCGGTCGGCAGCGGCGCGTCGCTGGCGCCCTCTCCCTTGGAGGCCTCGCTCTTCGATGGCTCGACCCGCAACGCGTCGGCAGCGACCGGATCGGAGGGTGCTGCATCCTTCAAGCGATCGGAGGAGGCATCCGCGTCGCTCGACGGCATCCCTGTCTTGGCAACCGGATCGACAGCCTCGGCTGCATGAAGCGGCGCGGCAAAGGCCACCCCGCCGCTGAGGACGAGCGCGAGAAGCGCAAGGCGAGGTCGATCAGAGACCGCCATGGTTCACCCCGAGTCGGGAGGCCAAACGTTAAGCTGGCCTCTCCTGCGTTAAGAAGGCATTAACTGCTTCTGCGAAGGGTTTGCGCGGCCGTGGCCGAGCGCCTATGTCTGCCGGCCCCGTTTGCGGATATCGCCGTGCGGCGGCGAAAGAGCGGCACTTCACGAGACGGCTGGGACCAGCACGATGACCGACACCCGTTCGCGCCTGAGAGGCTCGATGACCGCGTTGGTGACGCCGTTCCGCGACGGCGCCTTCGACGAGGCCGCCTTCCGAAAGTTCGTCGACTGGCAGATCGAGCAGGGCACGCACGTCCTGGTGCCCACCGGCACCACCGGCGAGAGCCCGACCCTGAGCCATGACGAGCACGACCGGGTGGTCGAGGTCTGCATCAAGCAGGCCGCGGGCCGGGTGCCCGTGATCGCGGGCGCCGGCTCCAACTCGACGATCGAGGCCGTGGAGCGGGCCCGTCATGCGGAAGCCGCCGGCGCGGATGCGGTGCTCACCGTCACGCCCTACTACAACAAGCCGACCCAGGAGGGCATGTACGCCCACTTCAAGGCGGTGAACGACGCCGTCGGCATTCCGATCATCATCTACAACATTCCCGGCCGCTCCATCGTCGACATGAGCGTCGACACGATGGCGCGTCTGTTCGAGCTGAAGAACATCGCCGGCGTGAAGGATGCCACCGCCAAGATCGACCGTGTCAGCCTCCAACGCCACGCTATGGGAGAAGAGTTCATCCAACTTTCGGGCGAAGATGCGACGGCCCTCGCCTTCAACGCGCATGGCGGAAAGGGCTGCATCTCGGTGGCCTCGAACGTCGCCCCGCGCCTCAGCGCCGACCTTCAGGAGGCGACGCTGGCCGGCGACTACGCCAAGGCGCTGAGCATCCAGGATCGCCTGACCCCGCTCCACGGAGCCCTGTTCTACGAATCGAACCCGGTGCCGACGAAGTACGCTCTGGCGAAGCTCGGCCTGATGTCGGACGAGGTCCGCCTGCCGATGGTGCCGGCGACCGAGGCTGCCAAGAAGGCCGTCGATGCCGCGCTCCGCTATGCAGGCCTGATCGACGGCTGAGGTCTCAGGCTCGCCGGATCGGCCTTTTGACACCATATCCGGTAGCTTGGCTCAGACCTAGGATCGCACCGCTCACACCATGGCTCCCAAGTCCGATCCCAACCGCAAGGTCGTCGCGGATAATCGCTCGGCGCGCTACCACTACGCGATCGAGGACGTGATCGAGGCCGGCATCGCGCTCTCTGGCACCGAGGTGAAATCCTTGCGCAACGGCAAGGCGACGATCGGCGAGTCCTATGCCGGCCCGTCGGGCAACGACCTGATGCTGTTCAACGCCAACATCCCGGAATATCTCGAAGCCAACCGCTTCAACCACCAGCCCAAGCGCCCGCGCCGGCTGCTGCTGCACCGCCGCCAGATCGACAAGCTGATCGGCGCCACGCAGCGCCAGGGCATGACCGTGATCCCGCTCAAGATCTATTTCAACGAGCAGGGTCGGGCGAAGGTCGAGCTCGGCCTCGGCAAGGGCAAGCAGAACCACGACAAGCGCGAGGCGACCAAGCAGCGCGACTGGCAACGGGACAAGGCGCGGCTCATGCGCGACAAGGGCTGAGCCGGCCCACCGTCGTTCGTGGAGTCCCCTAGGGAGAAAGCAGAGTGGCCACCCCCAATTTCGCTGATCTGCCCGCCGACCTGCCGGTGCCAGTCGATGACGGCGCCGCCGACCATCTGACCGGCCTGCGCCTGCCGGACGTCGCCCTGACCGCGACGGATGGAAAAACCGTCTCGCTTGCCCGGTTGCCGGGCCGCACGGTCGTCTTCGCCTATCCCCGCACAGGTGAGCCGGGGCAGCCGAACCTCGTCGAGGAGTGGGACGCGATACCCGGCGCGCGAGGCTGCACGCCGCAGGCCTGCGAATTCCGCGATCGGCATGCCGATCTGATCAAGCGCGGCGTCGCTCACGTGCATGGCCTGTCGACGCAGTCGAACGACTACCAGAAGGAGGCTGCCGAGCGGCTGCACCTTCCCTATACGCTGCTTTCCGACCTGCACCGCGCCTTCGCGCTGGCGGCGCGGCTGCCGACTTTCGACGCCAACGGCACCGTGCTGTTGAAGCGCCTGACCCTCGTCGTCGACGCGGGTGTGGTGACCAAGGTGTTCTACCCGGTCTTTCCGCCGAACCGCAGCGCCGAGCAGGTCATCGCCTGGCTCGACGCCCAGGTGTGAGCCGTCAGGCCTCGGCCGGATCCTCGTCGCCCGGTTGCCGGATGCCGTAGCGGCTTTCCAGGCCGGGGTTCGGGGCTCCGCCGCGCGGGCTGCCGCGTTCGGCGAACTCGCGACGGCCGTTATCCCCTGCCGGACGGGGGGGACGCTCGCCGGGATCGCGCCCGACACGGTTGATGAGCTGGGTTAGGTCGAGGAACTCGTCCGCCTGCCGGCGCAGGTCGTCGGCGATCATTGCCGGCTGTGTCTGGATGGTCGAGACCACCGTGACGCGCACGCCGCGGCGCTGCATGGCCTCGACGAGCGAGCGGAAATCTCCGTCACCCGAGAACAGCACCATGTGATCGATGTGCGGAGCGAGTTCGAGCGCGTCGATCGCGAGCTCGATGTCCATGTTGCCCTTGACCTTGCGACGTCCGGCAGAGTCGGTGAACTCCTTGGCCGGCTTCGTGACGACCCGGTAGCCGTTGTAGTCGAGCCAATCGATCAGCGGGCGGATGGAGGAATACTCCTGATCCTCGACCATCGCGGTGTAGTAGAAGGCTCGGAGAAGATTGTCGCGCGCCTGAAATTCTTTCAGCAGCCGCTTGTAGTCGATGTCGAAGCCGAGGGCCTTGGTCGTGGCGTAGAGATTGGCGCCGTCAATGAAGAGGGCGCTGCGTTGCTGTGCTGGCATTCAAAATATCCGCTGATGTCAAAGCAATTGGATTGGTCATGGCTCGCCTCGCGAGAGACGGGCAACGAATGCATTCGAGCGACTACGAAAACCGTCCGCAAACAAGGATGATACGGCGGACCTGACACCTAAAAGCTATCAGAATGCTGCGATGAGACTATTCAAAATGAAAATCATCTTTCTCGAGCAGAAAGAGAGACGCAATCGACGGCAATATTTATGAAGAAAAGCGCCCGCTCTGTCAAGCGAAGACAAGCTTATCGCCCAGACGACAAGCCGATCCTCTCGCTTCGGTGCATGAAGGCTTACCCAACAACTTCAAGTTCTTGGGGGAGTTCAGCCCGTTCAAGTCGTCGGGATTGCCCGGCTACCGGGCTTCACCGCGGGCAAGGCCGCGAGTTCAGGCGGCAATGCATCCGCTGGATAGGTCGGGATATCGAGAGCGGCGAGCGTGACCATCGGCAGGCCGATCTCGCCGCGTCCGCCCGAGCGGTCGATCAGGCAGGCTGCGCCCACAACCTCACCGGCCTCTTCTGCGAGCGAGGCGAGGCATTCGCGAGCCGACAGGCCGGTCGTGACGATGTCCTCGACGATGACGGCGCGCTTGCCGGCGGGGATGCTGAAACCGCGACGGAGCTGGAACGGGCCGCCTGGATCGCGCTCGACGAAGATTGCGCGGGCGCCGAGATGGCGGGCCGTCTCGTAGCCGGGCACGATGCCGCCGATTGCCGGCGAGACCACGATGTCGATCTGGCCGAACTGGGCCGTGATCACCTGTGCCAGGGCGCGGCACAGCCGCTCGGTGCGCGGCGGGTCCGAGAAGATGTTCATCTTCTGCAGGAAGGTCGGCGAATGCAGGCCCGAACTGAGCACGAAGTGCCCCTGAAGGAGCGCGCCGGCGGAGCGGAACTCTTCGAGGACATCCTCATGGGTCATGCGTGCACGGCTTTCGGGCAGGGGAGCAACCGGCTCGCTTCTCGCAAGGTGGGGCGAGCGAGGCAAGGCCGCCGCCTACCCGTTGATGCGCTCGGCCCGGCTCACCGGGCGCTTGGCCCGCAGCTCTGCGACGATGGCATTGAGGTGTTTCAGGTCCCAGACCGCGAGATCGATGACGATGTCGGTGAAGTCCTGGGTGCGGCGCGTCATCCTGACGTTGTCGATGTTGCCATCGTGGTCGGCGATGACCTGTGCGATCTGGGCCAGCACGCCGGGCTCGTTGATCGATTCGACCGCGAGACGGGCGGGAAAGCGCTCGCTCGAGCCGGCTTCCACGTCCCAGCGCACATCGAGCCAGCGCTCCGGCTCATTGTCGAAATCCGCGAGCGCAGCCGACTGGATCGGATAGATGGTGACGCCGACACCGGGCGTGAGAATGCCGACGATGCGGTCGCCCGGCACCGCGCCGCCATTCGGCGCGAAGCTCACCGGCAGGTCGCCAGCGACGCCGCGGATCGGGATGCCGCCATTCGCGTCAGCGCCGATGGCATCCGCTGCGCCGTCAGCGAAGGTCAGGCGGATCGTCTGGTCCTTTCGGCTGAGCCGGCCGGCGCCGTCGGCGCTCCCCGGCGCGGGAGCGGGCAAGCCCGGAGACCCGGTACTGCGGCTGTCCTTGAAGTCAGGATAGACCGCCTTGACCACATCGCCCGAGAACATCTCTCCGCGTCCCACCGCGGCGAAGACGTCGTCGGCGGAGGCGCGGGCGAGTCGGGGCAGGGCGCCCCGCAGCTTCTCCTCCGTGAAGCTCTTGCCCGCGCGCTCGAAGGCCCGGTCGAGGATCTGGCGGCCGAGCCCGGCATATTGCCGGCGCACCGCGGCGCGGGTGGCCCGGCGGATGGCGGCGCGCGCCTTTCCGGTGACGACCAGCGATTCCCAGGCGGCCGGCGGCGAGGCGCCGTCGGAGCGGGCGATCTCGACCTCGTCGCCGTTGGAGAGTTCGTGCAGCAACGGCATCATGCGGCCATTGATCTTGGCGCCGACCGCGCTGTTGCCGACGTCCGTATGGACCGCGTAGGCGAAATCGATCGGCGTGGCCCCACGGGGCAGGGCGATCAGACGGCCCTTGGGCGTGAAGCAGAAGACCTGGTCCTGGAAGAGCTCGAGCTTGGTGTGCTCGAGGAATTCCTCAGGAGAATCGCCCTCGGCCAGCAATTCGATGGTGCGGCGCAGCCACTGATAGGCGCCGCTCTCGGTGGCGAGCCGCGGGCGGCCCTCGCCCTCGTCGTCCTCGCCGGAATCCTTGTACTGAGCGTGCGCGGCGATGCCGTATTCGGCAATCTCGTCCATGGCGCGGGTGCGGATCTGCAGCTCGACGCGCTGGCGCTTGGGACCGATCACCGTGGTGTGGATCGAGCGGTAGTCGTTCTGCTTCGGTGTCGAGATATAGTCCTTGTAGCGGCCGGGCACGGTCGGCCAGCTGGTATGGACGACGCCCAGCGCGCCATAGCATTCGGGTGTGGTGGCAACGACGATGCGGAAGCCGACAATGTCGGAGAGCTGCTCGAAGGCGACCGACTTGCGCTCCATCTTCGACCAGATCGAGTAAGGCTTCTTCAGCCGCCCCTTCACCTCGGCCGGGATGCCCTGGGCTGCGAGCCGCGCGGTGAGGTCCTTTTCGATGGTCTTGATCAGGCTCTTGGATGTCTCGGAAAAGGCCTCCAGACGCTTGGTGATGGTGGCGTAGACTTCTGGCTTGAGGTTCTGGAGCGAGAGATCCTCCAGCTCGTCGCGCATTTCCTGCATGCCCATGCGGCCGGCGAGGGGAGCATAGATGTCGAGTGTCTCCTCCGCGATGCGGGCGCGCTTTTCGGCAGGCATGAAGCCGAGGGTGCGCATGTTGTGGAGCCGGTCGGCGAGCTTCACCAGCAGCACGCGCACATCTTCGGCAACCGCGAGCAGGAGCTTGCGGAAATTCTCTCCCTGAACCGCGCGCTTGGAAACCAGATCCAGCCGCTTGAGCTTGGTCAGGCCGTCGACAAGCGCACCGATCTCAGGGCTGAACAGCCGGCCGATCTCCTCCAGCGTCGCAGCGGTATCCTCCACCGTATCGTGCAGAACCGCGGCGATGATGGTCGCGTCGTCGAGCCTGAGATCAGTGAGGATCGCGGCCACTTCCAGGGGATGCGCGAAAAAGGGGTCGCCCGAGGCCCGCTTCTGGGTGCCGTGGGCGCGCATCGCGTAGACGTAGGCGCGGTTGAGCAGAGCCTCATTCGCGTGCGGATTGTAGCGCTTGACCCGCTCCACGAGTTCGTACTGGCGCATCATCCGCCGAAACAACCTTCCGCCATCGAGGCCCGATCATCGGGAGGGGAGTATTCTCGCATCGCGCCGCAGAGCGCCAGACGCATCGACGCAGATATGGGGTCGCGCCTGGCTCGGAACGAGAAAGCCCGGCCTCGCGGCCGGGCTTTCCGAATGACTCGAGAGAAAGGCCTGGGCCTCAATCGCCCTCGTCGTCCGTCTCGGTCGGCGGGGCGAGGTTCTCGAGGCCGCGGAGCAGGTCTTCCTCGCTCATGCGGTCGAAGCTGACTTCGCTGTCGTCGCTCGCGCTGGACTGCGGCGCGACTGAAGCAGCGGCCGGCGAGCTCGACAGCAGCGGCACGGTCTCGGCCTCCGGCTCGTCGACTTCGACGTATTTCTGCAGCGAATGGATCAGCTGCTCCTTGAGATCATCGGCCGTGATGGTCTCGTCGCCGATCTCGCGCAGAGCCACGACCGGATTTTTGTCGCGGTCCCGGTCAACGGTGAGCGGGGCGCCCGACGCGAGCAGGCGGGCGCGGTGGCTGGCGAGCAGCACCAGCTCGAACCGGTTCTCGACCTTCTCGATGCAGTCTTCGACGGTGACGCGAGCCATGCGGAGCGGCTCCTTCCCAAACGCGTACGGAGTGTTGCGGAATGAACGGGCTCCTTACACCCGATGTCGCTCTGCAACAAGCGGGTGTGAAACGCGACCGGCAGGGGCCCGCGATGCGATCGGTATTGCTCTTCGTCCCGGGCGAACGGCACGCCGTCGGAGAAATATTGCTCATGTCATGTGCATTTTTTATTACTCCCCCCCCGCGTTGGGAACGTCTCATCAACACTGCCGGCGCTAAGGTTCCTGCCCCGGGCCTGCGCCCGAGCCTCCAGAATCGACGTCGATTGAGGCCTTCCTTGCTAACCGGTAGCGTCATTGTTCTGAGTGATCGGCCAGACCGCGACCGTGCCTTGACCAGTCCTGTCGAGGCGGTCACGGAATGTCGGCTGGTCGGTCTCGACGAGACCTGGACCGGAATCGATGGCGTCGCCGGCATCATCGTCAACGTGAATCTGGCAGGCCCCGAAGCACGGCATTGCCTGACGCTGCTCCTGCGTCGACTGAATGGAAGGCGGCTCCCCTGCATCCATCTGGTCCGCAACAGCTCGGCCTCGACAGTGCGGGAGGCGCAGGCGCTCGGCGCCACGGCCTGTCTGTCGGCCCTGCTCGATCCCGAAACCGTGGTCGAAGCCCTGTTTCGCCAGATTAGTCCCGACGCAACGGTCTCCGAACTGGTCGTGCAGCGGCAGATCGCTCGCACGGGCACCCTGATCAACACCATGTTCCAGACGGCCGCGAGCGGCCAGATCGACTTGCAGGAGGTCGAACAGGGGCTGGACCCCGTCATGAACGCGGTGAAGGAGGGCGGCCTGACCGGCTGGCTCGAAGTGGTGCGCGCACATGACGACGTCACCTTCCAGCATTGCCTGCTCGTCGCCGGGCTGACCGCGGGCTTTGCCCGTTCGCTCGGCCTGTCGAGCAAGGATTCTCATCTGATGGTCCGTGCGGCGCTCGTGCACGACGTCGGCAAGTCCCGGATCCCGCCCGAGATCCTGAACAAGCCAGGCCGCCTCGATCCGGACGAGTTCAGGGTGATGCGCACCCACGCCCCGATCGGCCACGAGATCCTGCTCGCCTCCGGCAATTGCGACCCGATCACCCTCGCGGTCACGCGCCACCATCATGAACTGCTCGACGGTTCGGGCTATCCCGACGGGCTGAGCAGCGATGCGATCGCCGATCCCGTCCGGCTGCTGACGATCTGCGACATCTACTCCGCCCTGATTGAGCGGCGCCCCTACAAGGAGCCGCTGCCCGAGGCCGAGGCTCTGCGCATCCTGCACGGCATGACGGGCAAGCTGGAGGACGGCCTCGTCGCGGCCTTCGCCAAGTCCGTCCGCACGGATTGCCGACATCCGATTGCCGCCTGAAGCCGGCTCAATCGCTTCGACTCGTCCCAGATCTGTGGTCTGCTCGGACAGCATGCAGCGCGAACCGACTCGTGACTTGCGAGTGCTCGTCGAAGCGGAGGCATGCGGATGCCGCTGAATCGGAGATCCGGAGACGGCACCTTGTGCGTCGCATCGTTGACACTCGCCCCCACGAATGCGAGTGCGCCGCGCCTTGAGCGCGCGCCAATCTTTCGGCGACATGCGACGAGGGGAGACGAAACGTCATGACCCGAGCCTTCATCTTCCCCGGTCAGGGCAGCCAGGTCGTCGGCATGGGCAAGGCGCTGGCCGAGATCTCGCCCGCCGCGCGGCATGTCTTCTCCGAGGTCGACGACGCGCTGAACCAAGGTCTGTCGAAGATCATGTTCGAGGGGCCGGCCGAAGAGCTGACGCTCACCGCGAACGCCCAGCCTGCGCTGATGGCAGCGAGCCTCGCGGTGGTGCGCACGCTGGAGACCGAGAAAGGTCTCGACATCGCCCGCGATGCGGCCTTCGTCGCCGGCCATTCGCTGGGAGAATACTCGGCGCTCGCCGCCGCCGGCACATTCTCCATCGCCGACACCGCCCGGCTGCTGCGCATCCGAGGCGAGGCGATGCAGCGCGCTGTGGCGCCCGGCGAGGGCGCGATGGCGGCGTTGATCGGCCCCGATCTCGCCACCGCCCACGCCATCGCCGAGGAGGCGGCCGAGGGTCAGGTCTGTGGCGTCGCCAACGACAACGGGGCGGGACAGGTCGTCCTTTCAGGTCGCAAGTCGGCGATCGACCGGGCCATCGCCATCGCGCAGGCGCGAGGCGTGAAGCGGGCTATCCTTCTCAACGTCTCGGCGCCCTTCCACTGCGCCCTGATGGGGCCGGCCGCCGAGGCGATGCGCGAGGCGCTCGCCGACGTCTCGATGCGCGCACCGTCCGTTCCGGTCTACGCCAACGTCACCGCCGGCCCACTGAGCGATCCCGAAGCGATCCGCGAGGCGCTGGTGGCGCAGGTCACCGGCACGGTGCGCTGGGCCGAGAGCGTGGCCGCCATGGCCGCGGCCGGCGTCGACCGCTTCCACGAGCTCGGCGCCGGCAAGGTGCTCACCGGCCTCGTCAAGCGCATCGCCCCTGCAGCTGCCGCCAATGCCATCGGCACGGCCGACGACGTCGCCGCCTACGCGTGAGGAAGACAGCATGTTCGATCTGACCGGCCGCAAGGCCCTCGTCACCGGCGCGACCGGCGGGTTGGGCGGCGCCATCGCCCGCGCCTTCCATGCCCAGGGCGCGCATGTCGCCCTCTCCGGCACCCGGCGCGCGGTGCTCGACGAACTCGCGGCCGAACTCGGTGGCGAGCGGGTCGCGGTGGTGGAAGCCAATCTTTCGGACAAGGACTCCGTCGAGGCGCTGATTCCGGCGGCGGAAGCCGCGCTCGGCGGCCTCGACATCCTCGTGAACAATGCCGGTATCACCCGCGACAACCTCTTCATGCGCATGAAGGACGACGAGTGGGACGCGGTGATCGCCGTGAACCTCACCGCCGCGTTCCGGCTCTCGCGCGCCGCGGTGAAGGGCATGATGAAGCGCCGTCACGGCCGCATCGTGAACATTGGCTCGGTGGTCGGCACCACCGGCAATCCGGGGCAGGGCAACTACGCCGCCGCCAAGGCAGGCCTCGTCGGAATGACCAAGGCGCTCGCCGCCGAGGTCGCCTCGCGCAACATCACCGTGAACTGCATCGCACCAGGCTTCATCTCGTCGGCGATGACGGACGTGCTGAACGAGAAGCAGCGCGAGGGCATTCTGGGCCGGGTCCCGATGGGCCGCCTCGGCTCGGGCGCCGAGATCGGCGCGGCGGCCGTCTACCTGGCCGCCGACGAATCCGCCTACGTCACCGGCCAGACGCTGCACGTGAACGGCGGCATGGCGATGATCTGAGACACCGGAATTCGTTGCCCTGCAGCATCCAAAACGAGCGCCATTCAACGCGAAAACCACGCCGATGAACGCTTTCTGAACCGCCTCTCGCCAGAGCGGAAACCCTGTGTTAACACCCGGCTCAGCCGTGCGAGGGGAGTTGACGGTTCAGCGGGTTGCGGCTTGCGAGAACACGCGCGATCGGACACCGGCCGCCTGACAAGATCCCTTAAAGCGGGACGGGTGGCCACGGCGCCTTCACCATCGATCTGAGAAGACGAGGACAAAAAACGATGAGCGATATCGCTGAGCGCGTGAAGAAGATCGTCGTCGAGCACCTGGGCGTCGAGCCCGAGAAGGTGACCGAGGGCGCGAACTTCATCGACGATCTCGGCGCCGACAGCCTCGACACGGTCGAGCTGGTGATGGCGTTCGAAGAGGAATTCAACGTCGAGATCCCCGACGACGCCGCCGAGACCATCCAGACGGTCGGCGACGCGATCAAGTTCCTCGAGAAGAACTCGGCCTGAGGGCTGCGGGCCGGCGGTTGGGGGCTTCGTCGTCGTCAACCACCGGCACCAACACGACTGCGTGCCGCCGCTCGCAGTCGACCCATCGCAGGCACGTTATCTGGCCTGCAGGCGGCGGACGGCCCTTGCGGCGAAAGCCGGGGCCACCGAAGTGGACGCAGGGCCTATGCGCCCGGGCGGGTCGAACCGGTCTCCCGCTCCGAGCGTTTTCGATGAAGACGGTGATCGGTTCGGGATAGCATGATGCGTCGGGTCGTCGTGACGGGGCTGGGGATCGTGTCGCCGCTGGGGAGCAGCGTCGAGCACGCCTGGAGCCGTCTCGTCGCGGGCGACAGCGGCGCCCGCAAGGTCACTGCCTTCGAGGTCGAGGACCTCGCCTGCAAGATCGCTTGTACCGTCCCGACCGGCGACGGCTCCGACGGCACGTTCAATCCGGATCTCTGGATGGACCCGAAGGAGCAGCGCAAGGTCGATCCCTTCATCGTCTACGCCGTGGCCGCTGCCGGCCAGGCGCTCGACGACGCCGACTGGCATCCCAAGACGGAGGAAGACCAGTGCGCCACGGGCGTGCTGATCGGCTCCGGCATCGGCGGCATCGGCACGATCTACGACGCCTCCGTGACGCTTCACGAGAAGGGGCCGCGGCGCATCTCGCCGTTCTTCATTCCAGGCCGCATCATCAACCTCGCCTCGGGCCAGGTCTCGATTGCGCACGGCCTCAAGGGGCCGAACCACGCCGTCGTCACCGCCTGCTCCACGGGGGCGCACGCCATCGGCGACGCCTCCCGCCTGATCGCGCTCGGCGATGCCGACGTGATGGTGGCCGGCGGCACCGAATCGCCGGTGAACCGCCTCGCGCTCGCGGGCTTCGCCGCCTGCCGCGCCCTCTCGACCGCCTATAACGACGAGCCGACCCGCGCCTCCCGGCCCTACGACAAGGACCGCGACGGCTTCGTGATGGGCGAGGGCGCCGGCGTCGTGGTGCTGGAGGAGTACGAGCACGCCAAGGCGCGCGGCGCCAAGATCTACGCCGAGGTGGTCGGCTACGGCCTCTCCGGCGACGCCTACCACATCACCTCGCCGGCACCGGAAGGCGAGGGCGGCTATCGCTGCATGGTCGCCGCGCTCAAGCGGGCTGGCCTTCGTCCCGATCAGATCGACTACATCAACGCCCACGGCACTTCGACGCCGGCCGGCGATGAGTTGGAGCTGAAGGCCGTCGAGCGGCTCCTCGGGGATTCCGCCTCGAAGGTCGCAATGTCCTCCACCAAGTCCGCGATCGGCCACCTGCTCGGCGCGGCCGGTGCCGTCGAGGCGATCTTCTCGATCCTCGCGATCCGCGACGGCGTGATCCCGCCGACGCTCAATCTCGACAATCCGAGCGTCGAGACCGCGATCGACCTCGTGCCGCACGAGGCCAAGCGCAAGCGGGTCGACGTCGCGCTGTCGAACTCCTTCGGCTTCGGCGGTACCAACGCCTCGCTGGTGGTGCGCCGCGTCGACTGATTGCGCCGCCTTCGGTCCTCGGTACGGTCGCAGACGGTGCGACGGCGGCCGGGCAACCATCCTTCCGGCAGCCTGTTCCTTCCCCTCACCGATAGGGAGAAGAAACCTATGCGTAAGCTTGCCGTCTTCACAGCGCTCGCCCTCAGCTTGGCAGGGCCGGCTCTGGCCCAGGGGCGCGACCCGCACAGTTCCTCGGCTGCCTCGGGCAATGCGGAGGAGAACAACAAGCCGACCTCGAATAGCGCCGGCGGTGGTGGGGGCGGTCGCTGATCGCGGGCCGCTTCGCCTCCACGACGACATGAACCCTCTCCTCATCCGAGGAGGGGGTCTTTTTCTATGCTCGCGAGGGTGATTGCCCATGGATATCGCGCCAGCACGCCCTCGGCCGGCCCATTCGCAGAGCGCCGATTTGCGCCGCGCTTGCCCGCAAAATGAACTTGAATCGTCCCGCGCCAGCAGCCTGAATATCGATCTGGCGAGTCTGTCGCCGCGAGCGATCGGGAAAGATTTCAGCGATGCCTTTCGTCACGACTCAGGATGGCGTGGAGATCTTCTTCAAGGATTGGGGCCCGAAGAATGCTCAGGCCATCGTCTTCCATCACGGCTGGCCACTCTCGGGGGACGACTGGGACGCCCAGATGCTGTTCTTCCTGTCGAAGGGCTACCGGGTCATCGCCCATGACCGGCGCGGCCATGGCCGCTCGGCGCAGGTCTGGGACGGGCACACCATGGACAACTACGCGGCGGATGCCGCAGCAGTCTTCCAGCATCTCGACCTGCGAGGCTCCGTTCATATCGGCCATTCCACAGGCGGCGGAGAGGTCGCGCGCTACGTCGCGCGGCATGGCGAGCCGCAGGGTCGGGTCGCCAAGGCGGTTCTCGTCAGCGCAGTCCCACCGTTGATGCTCAAGACGGCGGGCAATCCCGGCGGTCTGCCGATCGAGGTCTTCGACGGGTTCCGCAAGGCGCTGGCAGCCAATCGGGCGCAATTCTTTCTCGATGTCCCGACGGGGCCGTTCTACGGGTTCAACCGGCCCGGCGCGAAGGTCGACGAGGGAGTGATCCGGAACTGGTGGCGCCAAGGCATGACGGGGAGCGCCATTGCCCATTACGACGGGATCAAGGCCTTCTCGGAGACCGACCAGACCGATGATCTCAAGGCGATCACCGTGCCGACCCTGGTTCTGCACGGGGAAGACGATCAGATCGTGCCGATCGACGACAGCGCGCGGCTTTCGGTCAAGCTGCTCGCGAACGGCACGCTCAAGACCTATCCCGGCTACCCGCACGGCATGCTGACCACGCATGCCGACATCCTCAATGAAGACCTGCTGGCCTTCGTCAGGGGCTGACCCAGCCATGCGCTCGGCAGCCCTGCTGTCGAGCGCCGGACGGAGAGGTCACGCCACTCGGCGCGGCACCAGGCGTTCGCTAGCGAGAGCCGTCTCGGCACCCGAAACACCGGCCTCGGTGTACTCGGCATCCTCGTTCACGCACCAGGTGTCGTAGATCCGCGCGCCCGCGACGATGTTCTTGACCGTGAGCATCGCGGTCATCATCGCGTGGTCCTGATTGTTGTACTTGTGCATGCCGTTGCGGCCGACGAGGTGCAGGCTCGGGAAAGCCCGCTCCAGGTCGCGCCGGATCGTGGCGACATGGGATTTGTAGTCCTCGTCGTAGACCGGGTAGGCCTTGGGTTGGCGCACGACACAGGCGTCGACCACGTCGTCTTCGGCGACCAGGCCGATCTGCGCGATCTCGCGCTTGGCGAGCGCCACGAGTTCCTCGTCCGGTGCGGTCCAGAGGCCGTCGCCCTCGAAGCAGAAATATTCGAGGCCGAGGCAGGTGCGGGTTTCGTCCGGCACCATCTCCGGCGACCAGGAGCGGAAGTTCTGGACGCGACCGACCAAAACAGACGGATCGTGGATGTAGATCCAGTTGTCCGGGAAGTCCTCACGTGCCTTGGCGATCAGCGCGACGGTGAGGAAGTCGCGGTACTTCAAGGCGCGCGCGTTGAAGATTGAGAGCGGGGTCGGGCGTATCGCGTCCACCAATTCGCGGATCGGAGCCGAGGAGATGAGGTTGCGGGCGGTATGGGTCTCCAGGCTGCCGTCGCCGCGCCGTGCCGTCACCGTCCAGATCCCGGTGCGCGGTTCGTAGGTCAGGCGCTCGACGCCGCGGTCGAGCAGCACCTTGCCACCATTGGCCCGGGTCTTCTGCGCGGCGGCTTCCCACATCATGCCGGGGCCGCGGCGCGGATAGCGGAAGCTCTCGATCAGCGTCTTGATGACCGGGCCGTCGGCTTGTCGCCTGCGGCGCAGGCCCAGCGAGCGCGTCACGCCGTCGACGATGGCGGAGGCGAGGTCGAGCCCCTTGATGCGCTGCGCAGCCCAATCGGCCGAGATCGCGTCGCAGGACATGCCCCAGACCTTTTCGGTGTAGGTCTTGAAGAAGATCGAGAAGAGCCGCTCGCCGAACTGATTACGGACCCATTCGTGAAAGGTCTTCGGATCTTTCACCGGCCGGATGCGGGCATAGGCATACGAGGCGACGCAAGCCGCACTCTCGATGAGCCCGAGATTCTTCAGGGCCTCGAAGGCTCTGAGCGGGTAGGCGTAGTAGCGACCCTTGTAGAAGATCCGCGAGAGGCGAGGGCGCTCGATGAAGTCGTTCGGCAGGATCTCGTCCCAGAGATCCACAACCGCCTTCGACTTCGAGAAGAAGCGGTGGCCGCCGATATCGAACAGGTAACCGTCATGCGAGACCGTGCGGCTGATGCCGCCGACCTGGGCCGGGTCGCGTTCCAGCACCGTGACCGGACGGCCCTCCTTCGACAGCAGGTAGGCCGCCGTCAGCCCGGCGGGTCCCGCGCCGATGACCAGCGTCTCGGTGTGGTGGCTCATCAGGGACTCCGAAGGACGCAGGCGAACCCGAGGCGGATCGTGGATCGATACTGCCTGTGTTGTAGATGCGGATTGGTAAACGCTGCCTCACCTGCATGGGCCGAAACGCCCCGTGCGCTCGCATTCCGTTAACGCTCGCAGGCTAATTTGACCCGGGCTCGCCTGAGAGGGCAGGCCGGGAGAGCCCGCCATGATGCAAAGCTCGGAACGGATCCGCGAGGAGCTGAACGACCTGCTGCCGCAGGCCTCGTTCCTGCGGAACAAGTCGATTGCGATCCTGCTGCCCTGCTTCAACGAGGAGCACACGGTCGCGCAGGTGATCGCCGGCTTCCGCAAGGCTCTGCCGGGCGCCACCGTCTACGTCTACGACAACAACTCGACCGACCGCACGGCGGAAATCGCGCAGGCTGCCGGCGCGGTGCTCCGGCACGAACGGCGCCAGGGCAAGGGCAATGTCGTCCGGCGCATGTTCGCCGACATCGATGCCGACCTCTACGTGCTCGCCGATGCCGACCTGACCTATGACGCCACCGCAGCCGGCCGCCTGATCGACGCCCTCGTGACCCGGAATGTCGACATGGTGGTCGGCGTGCGCGTCGGCGCGGACGGCGCCTTCCCGCGCGGTCACCGCTTCGGCAACCGGATGTTCAACGGCTTGGTCGAGCGACTGTTCGGTGCAGGCTTCACCGACATCCTGTCAGGCTACCGCGTCGTCTCGCGCCGCTTTGCGAAGTCGTTTCCCGCCACCTCCTCGGGCTTCGAGATCGAGACGGAGCTGACCGTCCACGCGCTCGACCTCCGCCTCGCCGCGGAGGAGATCCCGATCGCCTACGGGCGCCGGCCGGCGGATTCGCGCTCCAAGCTCAACACCTATCGTGACGGCGCCAAGATCCTCGTGAAGATCGTGCGGATGTACAAGACGCTGCGTCCGTTCCGCTTTTTCGGATTTCTCGCTGCCGGGCTCGCCAGCGCCGCCCTTGTCCTCGGACTGCCGATCGTCACGACCTATCTGGAGCAGGGCCTGGTGCCGCGCCTGCCGACAGCGGTCCTCGCTGCCGCCCTGATGCAGCTCGCCTTCATGAGCCTGACCTGCGGCATCATCGTCGACGCCGTCTGCACGAGCCAGCGCGAGTTCAAGCAGATGCGCTACCTCGACCTGCCGGCCCCGAACGGCACCTGACGAGGCCATCGACCGTGGCTACCGACACTCTCGACCTCACGCCCGGCGCGTCGCTGCGCGACGAAAAATACTACGAGGTCGCCCCGCCGAGCTCGCTCGCCGAGCGGGTCGTCGCGGTGGCGCGCGACCGCATCCATGCCGACTTTCTTCGCCTGTGCCGACCAGGGCCGGAGACCACGATCCTCGACGTCGGCGTGTCCGACGTCCTGAACGATGCGGCAAACGTGCTGGAGCGGACCTATCCGCACCGGGCGAACATCACCGCTGTCGGGCTCGGCTCCGCGGAGGCCTTTCGCGAAGCCTATCCCGAGATCGCCTACCGACAGGTCTCCGATGATTGTCGGCTGCCCTTCGCCGACGGCAGCTTCGACGTGGCGGTCTCCAACGCCGTGCTGGAGCATGTCGGCAGCCGCCAGAACCAGCGCCTCATGCTCGCCGAGATGGCCCGGGTCGCCCGCAGCGTCTTCGTGACCGTGCCTCATCGGTTCTTTCCGATCGAGCACCACACCGCCGTTCCGTTCCTGCACTACACGGATGCCGGCTTCCAGCTCGCCTGCCGATTGCTCGGAAAGTCCGATTGGACGCAAGAGCAGAGCCTCATCCTGATGACGCGCAGGCGCCTGGCGGAGGCCGTGCCGCCGGGGCGCGTCGCGGAGATCGGGCGCACCGGGATCCCCCTCGGCCCCTTCAGCTCGAACCTCTACCTTCACATCGCGTGAGGTTGCCGCAGTGATGAACCCGGGCCTCTCCGGACGCGCCAGCCGGCCGCCCTTTTCGAAAACCGCCTTCGCCGCGTTCGGGCTCCTTGCCGTTCTGCCGATCGCAGTGCGCTTCTACTGGCCAGCCGGAAACGGCCTCGACGTAACGGGCTACCCGGTCGGCCGTGACTTCATCAACAACTGGGTCGGCCCGCGCCTCGCCTTCGGCGGCGAGATGGCGACGCTGTTCGACCTTACGGCCTATGCCGAGGCGATCGGCCGGGTCTTCGGCACGCCGCTGCCGTTCCACAACTGGGGCTATCCGCCCTTCTCGCTCCTGCTGTTGTGGCCCTTCGCGCAACTTCCGTATTTCGCGGCCCTCGCCGCATGGACCCTTCTGCTGTTCGGGGCCTTCGCCGCCGTGACGCTGAGCCAGGTGGCCGCCTCCGAGCGCCTGCGCGCCTTGCTGCTGCTCTTTCTTTCGCCGGCCTGCCTCATCAACACGATCGGCGGGCAGAACGGCTTCCTCACCGGCTTCCTCCTGGTCGGCGGCCTGCTCGCTCTTGAAAGGCGGCCTTGGCTCGCGGGCGTGCTGTTCGGCATGCTGACCTACAAGCCCCATCTCGGGCTGGTCCTGCCCTTCGTGCTGATCGCAATCGGTGCGTGGCGCACCATCGCTTCGGCTAGCCTCACCGCAATCGCGCTGGCCGGAATCTCGGCGGCCGTCTTCGGACTGGAGCCGTGGCGGGCCTATTTCACCACCGTCAGCGCCTTCCAGTTCGCGATCCTCGAACGGTTCGAGGGCTTCTTCACCTACATGATGGCCTCGGTATATGCCGGAGCACGGACCTTCGGCCTATCCTCGCACGTGGCCTTCGCGCTTCAGGCGGCGGTGTCGCTGCCGGTCCTCGCGGCGACCGTCTGGGGCGCCCGCCGCTCGCAGGACGCTCGCCAGAGAACCACGCTCGTCGTCTGCGCCGTACCGCTGCTGACGCCTTACGCCTTCAACTACGACCTCACGGCCGTGGCCGCAGTGATCGTCTGGCGGCTGTGTGCTCCCGAGCCCGATCCAACGATCAACCGACGGTTGCTGGCCGCCTGGATGGTTCCGGCTCTGATGATGCCGCTGAACATGATCGGCGTGGGCATCGCGCCGCTCGCGCTGATCGCGCTCTACCTGACCATCCTGCAGGAGATCGCCCGCCCCGCGCCTACCGAATTCCGGGCGCTCACGCCGGCCGCTGCGTGAGAGAGGACCGCGCGATGGCTGCCACTTCCCTTGCCGCAAGCGGAGACGCCCCCCAGCGCCGCAGCCTGCTCGACAGTCCGGTCCTGCCCTGGGCGCTGGCCGCCTACGGCGTGATCACACTGTACGGGACGGGTGACCTCACGGCGGCTCTGCACACGCTTCACCTCGGCGATACCGACGACGCCATGCGGCTCGTCGAGGTGCGTGACCTCGTCGCCGGCCAATCCTGGTTCGATCTGGTCGAGCACCGCTTCCTGCCGCCCGCCGGGGTCGCGAGCCACTGGTCGCGGCTGGTCGACGCGCCGCTCGCCGCCGCGATCGCGGCGCTGACGCCGCTCATCGGCAGCTCGCTTGCCGAGCGCGTCACCACCGCGCTCTGGCCGCCGCTGCTGTTCCTCGTCTACGCGTTGGTCCTCGCGCGGGGCATGCGCGGGCTGTTCGCCGGCCGCGCTGCGATCTTTGCGATCTTCGCAGCGACGCAGACCGTCGGGCTGACGATCCAATTCACCCCCGGGCGCATCGACCACCACAATCTTCAGGTGCTTCTTCTGCTCGGCGTAGGACTGTGCCTGATGCAGCCCGCACGTTCGTGGCGCGGCGGGGCCATCGCCGGCGTGCTCGCTGCGGGCTCCCTCGCCATCGGGCTCGAAGCGCTGCCGGCCATCGCCCTCGCCGGCCTTATCGTCGTCGCGGATTGGTGCCTTTCGGGACGCGCGGCGATGCCGGCCCTTGCCGGTTTCGGGCTCGCCCTCCTGGCGGCCGCGACGCTGCTATTCGGTGTCCAGACGGCTCCCGCGCTCTGGAGCACCAGCGCCTGCGACGCACTCTCGCCGCCCTGGCTCTGGCTGGCCGGGATCGGCGGACTGACCGCGCTGGCCGCGGCCGTGCTGAACCCCGACCGCAGGGGCGCTCGGATCGGCCTGACCCTCGGCATCGGCCTTCTCGGCATCGCCGGGTTCGCGGCCCTGTTCCCGGCCTGCCTCCACGGCCCGTTCCCGAACATGCCCGACCTCGTGCGCGCGCGCTGGCTCGATCGGGTCCGCGAGATGATGCCGATCTGGACGTTGCTCCGCGCGACCCCGGCGGAGGCGCTGGGCCTCACCGCGGCCCTGTTCGCCGCCACGGTCGCGGCCGTGGTGCTCGCGGCCACCGACACCGCCCATCGGCGACCACTGATCATCGCCAGTCTCTTCCTCGCCATCGGTGCCGTGCAGGCCTGCCTTCAGCTTCGCGGGGCCTATGTCGCCTCCGGCATAATACCGATCATCGCGGGCATCTGCCTGGACCGGGCCCTCCCGCTCTCCCGCGCGACGCCGGCCGGCCGGATGGCCCGGATCGCGCTCCTCGCCTCGGTTCTGCTGCTCAACGGCCGTGCCTGGCTCGCAGTCGGCCGGCTCGGCGAGGAGATGGCGTCGCCGGTGGCGGCCGCGCAGCAATCCGGAGCGGCCGAGGCGAGCTGCAAGGCCGCGAATGCCTTCGCCGCGCTCGGCGCGCAGCCCATCGGCACCGTGCTCGCGGCGATCGACCTCGGTCCCTATCTCCTGGCCTATACTCCCCATTCCATCGTCGCCGCGCCCTATCACCGCGCGACCGCCGGCCTGATTGCCGGCATCGCCGTGAGCGAGGGCACGCAGGAAGAGGTCCGCCGGCAGGCCGCCGCGACGGGTGCAGCCTATCTCGTTCTCTGCCCTGCCACGGACGACGAGGGCTTCGCGGGCCGCCTCATCCATGGAGAGAAGGCGGACTGGCTCGAGCCGATTGCACTCGACGGGTCCCCACTCAAGGCGTGGCGCATTCGCTGATCGGGCGGCCTGACCGGGCTATCAGGCGGCCGCCGACACTCGATTTTCGCCACAAAATCGCATCAGAGTGCCCCCTCGCGCCCGCGTCGATCCGGGAGGATCCGGCCCATCTCAACCACGGGCCTGACGCGCGAGACGAGATCAGGGTTTTCGATGTTCCGCAGAAGCAAGACGCCTCCGCCCGCACCGGCGGCCTCCGAGGACGAGGGCGGCCCGGCCCTGCCGCAGCGCCTCGCGCCGCGCAGCCCGAGCGAGGCCTTGAAGCCAACCGCTGCGCCGCCCCCGCCTGAGCAGCCCGAGCGCGAGCGCGGCGGCTTCCTCGGCATGGTCAGCGGTCTCCTGACGCTGGCGGTTGTGCTCGCCATCGGCGCGATGATCGGGCTCACCATCGTGACGCGGGAATTCCGCGAGCCCGGGCCGCTCGCCAACGACAAGGTCGTGGTCATCGCCAGCCGCAGCGGCACCAGCGAGATCGCCGAGACCTTGAGCCGCGAGGGCGTGATCGACCACACCACGCTGTTCGAGCTCGCCGCGCGCTTCCGCGGCAAGGGCCCGCTCAAGCACGGCGAATACGTCTTCAAGGCCCATGCCAGCATCGATGACACCGTCGAGACGCTGACCAACGGCCGGCAGGTGCAGCACGCGATCACCTTCCCCGAGGGCCTGACCAGCGAGCAGATCGTCGGCCGCCTCAACGAGAACGACATCCTCACCGGCGAGATCAATGAGATCCCCGCCGAGGGCTCGCTCCTGCCCGACACCTACAAGTTCGAGCGCGGCGCCACGCGCCAGCAGATCGTCAACCTGATGCGCGCCAAGCAGCGCGAGGTGCTGAACCAGATCTGGATGCGCCGCAGCACCGACGTTCCGGTGCGCACGCCGGCCGAGATGGTGACCCTCGCCTCCATCGTCGAGAAGGAGACCGGCCGGGCCGACGAGCGTCCGCGCGTCGCTGGCGTTTTCGTCAACCGCCTGAACAAGCGCATGAAGCTGCAATCCGACCCGACGATCGTCTACGGTCTCGTCGGCGGCCGGGGGACGCTCGGGCGCGGCATTCAACGCGCCGAGATCGAACGCGCCACGCCCTACAACACCTACGTGATCGAGGGCCTGCCGCCGGGTCCGATCGCCAATCCCGGCCGCGCCGCCCTCGAGGCGGTGGCCAACCCTTCGCGCACCAAGGACCTGTTCTTCGTTGCCGACGGCACCGGCGGCCACGCTTTTGCCGACAGCCTCGAAGGCCACCAGCGCAACGTCACCCGCTGGCGCCAGGTCGAGCGCTCGCGGCAGCAGGCCCAGCAGCCGGATGCCGGCGGTGTCGACAAGCTCGATCCGGGCGCCGGCGATCCAAACGCCGCGTCTCAGGCCCAACCTGGCCGCGCCTCGTCCACCGCGCCAGCATCGAACTCAGCCTACGCGGCGGACACCTCGACCATGGGCACCAACGGCCAGCGCTCCAAGGCATTCGATGCCTCCGAGGGCACTCGGCTCGATCCGCTCAAGAACCGCACCTATGACCTGACTTCGCCGAAAACGGTTCCGCAGCTGAAGAACCCTTGATCGGGCGGCCATTCGGCTATCCATGATCAGCGCTCGCGTTCTGCCGGACCCGTCTTGGGCCAGCTCTGCGCGGGTGCTATGAGCCGGCTCCCCTGGGCGAGACGACGGGTTCGCCCCGAGACGAGGCCGCGCACAGCACCATGATCGCCAGCATGACGGGCTTCGCCCGCGCAGCCGGAACCACAGGCCCGGTGCAGTGGGTCTGGGAAGTCCGCTCCGTCAACGGACGCGGGCTCGACGTGCGGGTGCGGGTGCCGAGCGGGTTCGATGGTCCCGGTGAGGCCGCCCGCGCGGCCCTGCAGAAGGCGCTTGCCCGCGGGCAGTGCCAGCTCTCGCTCAATCTGACCCGGCCGGAAGCCGCACCGCGCGTGCGCATCAACGAGGCACTCCTCGCCGATCTCGCGGCAGCCGTCTCTCGTGTCCCGCTTTCGGCGGGCCTGGGGCCGGCGACCCTCGACGGCCTGCTCGGCATCCGGGGCGTGATCGAGTCGGAGGATGAAGCCGGAACAGACCGGGATGCCCTCGACCGCGACCTCGCTGCGGCCGTGCAAGATCTGGTTTCAGACTTGGTCGAGATGCGAGCCACCGAAGGGCGCCAGCTCGCGGACATCGTCGGCGGCCAGCTCGCCGAGATGGAGCGCCTCACCGAGGCCGCCGACGCCTGCCCGGCCCGCAAGCCGGAGGCGGTACGCGCCCGCCTCGCGGCAGCGGTGGCATCCCTCGTGGAGAACGGCGCCCTCGATCCGGATCGCCTGCATCAGGAGGCAGTGCTGCTCGCCGCCAAGGCCGACGTGCGCGAGGAGCTCGACCGGCTGCGCGCCCATCTCTCCTCGGCCCGCGAATTGCTCGCGAAGGGTGGCGCCATCGGCCGTCGGCTCGACTTCCTGGCGCAGGAGCTCGGCCGCGAGGCCAACACCCTCTCTGCCAAGGCCAACGACATCGCGCTCTCGCGGATCGGACTCGACTTGAAGGCCGTGGTGGAGCAATTCCGCGAGCAGGTGCAGAACGTCGAGTGACGCTAGATCATGTCCGCGGTGAAGGATCGATGAAGCAGAAGACCGCACCGACTCCCAGCCGGATCGAGCGACGCGGCCTGGTGCTGATCCTGTCGTCGCCCTCGGGCGCGGGTAAGACCACGCTGACGCGCAGTATCGCCAATGCCGGCGGCTGGGGACTCGACCTCTCGATTTCGGCGACGACCCGTGAGCGCCGCCAATCCGAGATCGACGGGCAGCATTATCACTTCATCGACCGCAGGGCCTTCGAGAATCTGCGCGATCGCGACGACCTGCTCGAATGGGCCGAGGTCCACGGCAACTTCTACGGCACGCCGCGCAGCCCCGTGGAGCAGGCCCTGGCCGAAGGCCGGGACATGATCTTCGACATCGACTACCAGGGCACCCGCCAGGTGCGGGAGCGCCTGCAGGACGACGTCGTCACGGTCTTCATCCTGCCGCCGAGCTTTTCGGAGCTGCGCCACCGCTTGGAACGCCGCGCCGAGGATTCCCCGGCAACCATCGAGAAGCGGCTCGCCAACGCCCGCAACGAGATGCAGCGCTGGGTCGAATACGACTACGTCATCGTCAACGACGATCTCGACGAGTCCTTCCACGCGCTCGAATCGATCCTCGCCGCCGAACGCCTGAAGCGTGTGCGCCGCACCGGCCTCACCGCTTTCGTCGACGGCATGCTCGCGGAGCCGGCGAGCCTCGTCTGATCGAGTTCCAGGGCCTGCGCCTTGGCGAGCATCGTGAGCAGGCTCGGGACCTCCTTCGTGGAGATGTCGGCGATCCGCCAACCGCCCGGAGTGGCGACGAGCGTGTAGCGGACGCTGAGCGCGGTCTTCTCGATGGTGAAGCTGACGCTCGCCCGCGCGGCCTTGCCGTCGTTCTCTTGGACGGAGACCTTCGTATCCTTGAGCCCGGCATCGTCCTGGCACGCACAGATCGGGTCGAAATCGAGGTTGCCGGCTTCTCCGCTTTTCGCTGCCTGGCGCAGGTCCTTGCGGACGCGGCCGAGCAACGGCTCGGCGAGCCAGTCCTGCGGCTTGCGGAAAACCGGGGATGTGCCGTCCTTGAGCGGGTAGTGGCCGTACAATGCAGTGAGCAAAACCTCGGGTGTGGCGGCCTCTGCGGCTTGCAGCGGGGATGTGCCGAGAAGCAGACCGCAAAGACCGAGAATGGGGGCTCTCATGCGCGTGGCTCCGTCGATCGAGCGATGCAGCGGCCCGCGGCTCGCAATCTGCCCTGTTCATCTCCATATCCGGTCTGCGCGATTTGCGCGCCTTACCCACCATTCGCTATGCACCTGCGGCCCTCGCAAGGCCCGATGCGACACGACGCGCGAACGGAGACGTTATGAGTTCCGGACAGCCCACGACATCGTCGATCCCGTCGGCCCCTATCGCCGAAGGCGCCGACGATGCGGTCCTGCCCTATTCCGTGGAGCCGCTCGACCTGCGCGGCCGCGCCGTGCGGCTCGGGCCGTCCATCGACACCATCCTGCGACGACACGGTTATCCTGACCCGGTGGCGCGCCTGCTCGGGGAGGCCACGGCCCTGACGGCGCTGCTCGGCTCCTCGCTCAAGGGTGAGGGCCGGTTCCAGCTTCAGACCAAGACCGACGGCCCGGTCGAGATGATCGTGGTCGATTTCGAGGCGCCCGATCGGCTGCGCGCCACCGCGCGCTTCGATGCCGAGCGCGTCGCGGCCCTGGACGCCAAGGCCAAGGCGGCCGACCTGATCGGCCATGGGCATCTTGCCATGACCATCGACCAGGGTTCTGCCCAAAGCCGCTACCAGGGCATCGTCGCGCTGGAAGGGCAGGGGCTGGAAGAGGCCGCGCACCAATACTTCCGCCAGTCCGAGCAGATCCCGACGCGGGTGAGGCTGGCGGTGGCCGAGCAGGTCGAAGGCGGCGAGCAGCGCTGGCGGGCCGGAGGCCTGCTCATGCAGTTCCTGCCCTCCTCGCCCGAGCGCATGCGCCAGGCGGATCTCGATCCAGGCGACGCGCCGGAGGGGCACGAGCGGCTCGACGAGACTGGGCTGCCGGAGGACGACGCCTGGGTCGAGGCGCGCTCTCTGGCTGCCACGGTCGAGGATCACGAACTCGTCGATCCGGCAGTGTCGAGCGAGCGGCTGCTCTACCGGCTGTTCCACGAGCGCGGCGTGCGCGTGTTCGATGCTCAGCCGCTGATCGAGCAATGCCGCTGCTCGCGCGAGCGGGTGCTCGGCATGATCCGCTCGTTCAGCGATCAGGAACGCCGGGACATGGTGGCCGATGACGGCAAGATCGGCATCACCTGCGAGTTCTGCTCACGCCACTACGTCGTCGATCCTGCCGAGGCCGAGGGTGAGGCTGCGCCGGAAGGCGACCAGAGCCATCACTGACGGGGGTGTGATCCTGACTGGATCCGTTCCATGTTAGGCGGAACTTCGCGGCGCAGCAGGTCGGCCACCACGTCCTTCGAGGAGGCGGCCGGCCGCGCCGGATCCTCGAGCAGAGCTTGGATCGCATGGCCGACCTTCACCCCGAGATCGCCGCCGTCACGGAGCGTGTCGTCGCGCGCTCGCGCGGCACGCGCCGCGCCTATCTCGACCTGATCGAGCGCGAGCGCGAGGCTGGCGTCCATCGCCCGATGCTCGCCTGCGGCAACCTCGCCCACGGCTTCGCGGCCTCCGGCGAGGACAAGAAGGCGATCATCGCGGGCCGGGCGATGAATATCGGCATCGTCACCGCCTATAACGACATGCTCTCGGCCCATCAGCCGTACGGACGCTATCCGGACCAGATCAAAGTCTTTGCCCGTGAGGTCGGCGCCACCGCTCAGGTGGCGGCCGGCACGCCGGCGATGTGCGACGGGGTCACCCAGGGCCAGCGCGGCATGGAGCTGTCGCTGTTCTCCCGCGACACCATCGCCATGTCCGCCGCCGTCGGCCTGAGCCACGGCATGTTCGAGGGCGCGCTGCTGCTCGGCATCTGCGACAAGATCGTGCCCGGCCTGATGATCGGCGCCCTGCGCTTCGGTCATCTGCCGATGATCCTGGTCCCGGCCGGCCCGATGCCCTCGGGGCTCGCCAACAAGGAGAAACAGCGCATCCGCCAGCTCTATGCGGAGGGCAAGGTCGGCCGTGCGGAACTGCTGGAGAGCGAGTCCGCCTCCTATCACGGAGCTGGCACCTGCACCTTCTACGGCACCGCCAATTCCAACCAGATGATGATGGACGTGATGGGCCTGCACATGCCCGGTGCCTCCTTCATCAACCCGGGCACCAAGTTGCGCCAGGCGGTCACGCGCGCCGCCGTCCACCGGCTCACCGAGATCGGCTGGGGCGGCAACGATTACCGCCCGATCGGCCATTGCGTGGACGAGAAGGCCATCGTCAACGCCATCGTCGGGCTTCTCGCCACGGGCGGTTCGACCAACCATGCCATCCACCTGCCGGCGATGGCGCGCGCCGCCGGCATCCTGATCGACTGGGAGGATTTCGACCGGCTCTCGGCCGCCGTGCCGCTGATCGCCCGCGTCTATCCGAACGGCGCCGGTGACGTGAATCACTTCCATGCGGCTGGCGGCATGTCCTACGTCATCGCCAGCCTGATCGATGCGGGGATGCTGCACGACGACATCCTGACCGTCTCCGGTGCGCGGCTGCGCGACCATGCCCGCGATCCCAAGCTCTCAGGCGAGGATCTGGTCTTCGAGGACGCCGTCGCCGACAGCCTCGACGACACGATGCTGAGGAAGCCCGCCGCCCCGTTCCAGCCGGATGGCGGCATGCGGCTCGTGAAGGGCAATCTCGGCCGTGCCACCTTCAAGACGAGTGCCGTCGACGCCGCGCGCCGGACGATCGAGGCTCCGGCCCGCGTCTTCGACGACCAGGACGACGTCATCGCCGCCTTCAAGGCCGGCGAGCTCGAAAAGGACGTCGTGGTGGTGGTGCGCTTCCAGGGGCCCCGCGCCAACGGCATGCCGGAACTCCACAAGCTCACGCCGCCCCTCGGCGTGCTGCAGGATCGCGGCTTCAAGGTCGCGCTGGTGACGGACGGCCGCATGTCTGGAGCCTCCGGCAAGGTCCCGGCGGCGATCCATCTCAGCCCCGAGGGCGTCGGCGGTGGCCCGATCGGCCGCATCCGCGACGGCGACGTGATCCGGCTCTCGGCGGAGGAGGGGGTCCTCGAAGCGCTGGTCGATCCGGCCGAGTGGGATGCCCGCGAGGACGTCACCCGGCCCCCGCCCGGTCTCGGCACCGGTCGCGAGCTCTTTGCCTTCATGCGGCACGGAGCCGATGGCGCCGAGCAAGGTGCCTCGGCGATGCTGGCGGCGGCGGGACTTTGACCAAACGCAACGCCGGCACATTGGCTCTGGATGGCTTTGCCTCCGGGGCTGCAATGGCGTCGAGACCGATCTGAGGAGACACGCATGGCCAACGACATCGACGCGCTGATGCGTTCCGTCCCCGTCATCCCCGTCCTGGTGATCGAAGATGTGGCCCATGCCGCGCCGATCGCCGAAGCGCTGGTCGGCGGTGGTCTCGTGGCGTTGGAGGTCACCCTGCGCACCCCCGCGGCCCTCGACGTGATCCGCGAGATGTCCAAGGTTTCCGGCGCGGTAGTCGGCGCCGGCACGGTGCTGAACCCACGCGATCTCGACGCGGCCCTCTCGGCCGGCGCGCGCTACATCGTCAGCCCCGGCCTCACCGCGCCGCTGACGGAGGCCGCGGCGAAGACCGGCGTGCCCTATCTGCCGGGCGTCGCCAACGCCGCCGACATCATGCGCGGGCTCGACCACGGGCTCGACCGCTTCAAGTTCTTTCCGGCCGAGGCCTCCGGCGGCCTCAAGGCGCTGAAGGCACTGGCGGCCGTGTTCGGCAATGTCCGCTTCTGTCCGACAGGGGGCATCACCGAGACCACAGCGCCGGAATGGCTCGCACATCCATCGGTGCTGTGCGTCGGCGGTAGCTGGGTCGTGCCGGCCGGCAAGCCCGATCCGGACGCGATCCGGAGAGCGGCGGAAACGGCCAGTCGTCTGCGCTGAGCACGACGGGGTCGCGACGATATCCCGTCGCCCTCTCCTCAGGCGATGAGGCCTGCCGTCGGGCATCCATGGCCATTCGCTATATTCGTCTTGATATCGCGAAGATAATTCGAGCAGACGGATCGATCATTTCGCATCCTGACAAGATTTATAAGGTCAAGCTTGCGTCGCAAGCGAGGTCAAATCCACTCAATACAAAAAATCTCGAAACCCTTTTCGCACCCCCGACGTTTCGAACCCAGATTTGAACTCGGAGGAACGTCTGATGAAGAGAGTTGCGATTGGTCTAGCCGCACTTCTGCTGAGCACGTCTGTCTATGCTCAGCAGGGTGGCAGCGGTGCTGGCACCGGTGGTGCGGGCGGCGGTGCTGCAAAATCCGCCATGGGAGGCGGCCAAGGCGGTGGGGCCGGCGGTGGTGCGGCCATCCGTGGTGAGGGTGGCGGTGCGAGCGCCGCGCAGGCCTCTCGCGGAGGCGACAAAGGCGGCACAACCGGTGGAGCGGCAGAGAGCCGGAGCGCCGGAGCGGGCTCGGAGCGCGGCGCCGACAAGGCGGCCTCCAACGAGCGCGGCGGCGCGATGCGGGAGGAACGCGGCGGCCATGGCGCTAGGGCCGAGCATGGCGGCCGAGGCGAGCGCTTAAGCGAGCGCGGCAGCAGCCGGGTCGACGTCCGCACCTCGTCGCGCGAGCATGTCGATGGCGGCCGCCGCAGCGGGCGCTTCGTGTTCATCGGCGGCCAGCGCGTGGTCTACGGTTCGCCCGAGTATCGTCGGCTCGTCATCACCGAGCGCAGCGGCGGTACGCGCGGCAAGCGCTACGTGATGGTCAGTGGTCACCGCGTGATCTACGGCTCGCCGGAATACCGCCGCCTGATCGTCACCGAGCGCCGCGGTGGCACCCGTGAGCGCTACGTCACCATTCGCGGCCAGCGCGTGCTCTACGGGTCGCCCGAGTATCGTCGCCTGTCGGTGAATATCGGCGGACGCGGCGGCTTCGAGCGTGACCGGGTCTCCACCCGCACCAGCGTCTCGACCCGCGAGAACTTCCGCGGGCGCGACGAGCGTAGCGGACGCCGAGCCGAGCAGACCGAAGGCAGCAAGGGCATGACCCATGGCGGCCAGGGCGGCATGCGCAACGCCGGCAACGACGCCAAATCCGGTGGCGGCATCCGTAACGTGTCGAACAAGGGCGACAACGGTGGCGGCATCCGTAACGCCGGAGGCGGCAACGCTGGTGGCGGTACTGCCGGTGGCGGCCGTGGCTCCATGGGCGCTGGCGGCGGCAGCGCGATGGGTAAGAGCGGTGCAGGCGCCGGTAACGGTGCGGGCGGCGGCCGAAACTAAGCCGCGCTTGCGACTGTAGGCAAACGGGGAGGGGCCGGAGACGGCCCCTCTCTTTTTGCTGCTCAGGTCTTCAGCACGGGCTCGCTGACGTCGCCGCTGCCTCGCTGGGCGAGATAGTCGGGCTGGAACAGGCACATCCGCACGGCATCCCGGTAGCGGCCGTTCACGAAGAACTCGTCGCGCAAGACGCCTTCCGGCTTGAAACCACAGCGCTCGTAGATCCCCACGGCCCGCGTGTTGTCCTTGTCGACGTGCAGATAGAGCTTGTGGATGTTCAGCACGCTGAAGGCGTAGTCCATGGCGATCCGGGTGGCCTGCCAGGCGTATCCGCGCCCCTGGAAGCCCGGATGGATAGCGATCTGGAACTCGCAGCGCCGGTGCAGGTGGTTGATCTCGACGAGCTCGATCAGTCCGGCCGGCTCGTCGGCAGCGGTCGCGATGATGAAGCGCCGCTCCGTCTGGTTGTGGATATTGCGTTCGTAGAGCTGCTGGAGTTCGGCGAAGGACTCGTAGGCCTCCTCGAACCAGTAGCGCATGATGCTGTCGTTGTTGTTGAGCTGATGCACGAAGCGCAGATCCTCGCGCTCCAGCGGCCGCAGCTTCACGGCCCAGACCGGCGCCTTTCGAGTCACGCGGCGCATTCCGACAACAGACGCTGCATGAAGGCCTCCCCTCGCTGCAGCTCGTCCAGGGTGATGAACTCGTCGGGCTGATGCGCCTGGTCGATCGAGCCTGGCCCACACACCACTGTCGGCAGGCCCGCCTGCTGAAAGCGGCCGGCCTCGGTGGCGTAGGAGACGGAGATGGTGCGGTTGCGCCCGGCGAGCCGCAACGCCAGGGTTTCGGCCTCTGAACCAGGATCGGGCGCGAGGCCCGGCACCGCGACCTCTTCCACCGTTTCGATCCGCCCGTAATCGCCGTAGCGGTTGAGCCGGCCGGCGAGCACACGCTCGCTCGCCTCGGCGAACAGCCGCGGAATCTCCGCCATGTCCAGATCGGGCAGGCCGCGAAACTCCCACTCGATGCGGCAGGTCTTGGCGAGAATGTTGCGGGCGGTGCCGCCCTGGATCGTGCCGACATGCACCGTGGTGGCGGGTGGATCGAACCGGCCCGAGGCATCGCCGCGCGCGATCATCGCGTCGGAGATCCGGTTCAGCTCGGAGACGAGATCAGCCGCCGCCGCCACGGCGTTGGCACCGAGCGACGGCTTCGAAGAATGCGCCTCGTGGCCGTGCACGACCGTATCGTAGGTCACGACACTCTTGTGCGCGTCCGCCACCTCGAGCCCGGTCGGCTCGCCGACGATCACGGCCCCCGGACGCGGCAGGTCGACGCCGAAGCGGGCGATGGTGTCGAGCACGCCGAGGCAGCTCACCTCCTCGTCGTAGGAGAGCAGGATGTGGATCGGCCGCTTCAGTTCGGTCGCCACGGCATCCGGCACCAGGCCGAGCGCCAGCGCGTCGAACCCTTTCATGTCGACGGCACCGCGGCCATAAGCGCGCTCGTCGGCGATGCGAAGCGTGAAGGGATCCGAGGTCCAGGCCTGCCCGGTGACCGGCACCACGTCGGTATGGCCCGAGAGCACCACGCCGCCGTCGATCATCGGCCCGAGAGTGGCGAAGATGGCCTCCTTGTCGCCGGCCGCGTTCGGCACGCGGACATACGGGACGTTCCAGCCGTCCAGATAGCCGGCAACAAAATCGATCAGGGCGATGTTCGATCTCGAACTCTCGGTGTCGAAGGCAACGAGCCGTTCGAGGAGTTCGAGGGTGGTGAACCGGCTTCCTTCGCGCGTCACGATCTCAGTGGACGCTGCGGCGGACATGCGGCGAATCGAGCGAGAAGGCCGGGATCTCCGCCTCGAAGCTGTCGCCGCCGATGATCGTCATCGTATAGCTGCCGGCCATGAGGCCGTCTGGAGTCGTGAGCGGGCACCCGCTGGTGTAGCTGAACGACTCGCCCGGGCCGAGGAAGGGCTGCTTGCCGACGACGCCGGCCCCGCGCACTTCCTGGCAGGCACCGTGGCCGTCGATGATGCGCCAGTGGCGCGAGCGCAGCTGAACCTTCTCACTGCCGTTGTTCACGATCTCGACCGTGTAGGCGAAGAAGTAGCGGCTATCGCCGGGAGACGATTCCTCCTCGACGAAGCGAGGCTCGACGGTCACCGTGATGCCGCGGGTCTCGGCCTTGTACATCGCCGGAATGGTCTCCCTCGCCCATCGCAAGCGGTGACGCGACAACCGCAGAGCCTCGTGGTACGTGGCGCCTGGAGTCCCGTCAATCGCGGCGAAGTACGTCGGAGTTCTCTTGGCGCAAGCCTCATCCCAGGCCCTGCATCCTCGAGTTGCCGACGCCTCCCTTTCCTATTGCCTAGGGTGCGCTGGGCTGCTCGCGGTGGCGGCGGCTTTCCTCTTGCATGCCCCCGCAACGAATGGGCCGGCGAGCCTCGCCCTCGCCGTCGCGATCGTGCTGGATGCTGCCTCGCGACTGACCGCAGCCGCCCTCTCGCGGCGCTCCGGGCTGGCGCTCGCGATGGGCGGCCTGCCCTCGCTGGTGCTGCCGCTCGGCGCGATGCCGGGCCTCGCCGCCGCCCTCCTGGCACTGCTGCCGCTCGTGGAATCGGGCCGGTTTCCGATCGTCGCGAGCCTGATCGCAGGGTTGATCGCCATGGGCGCGCTTGCCCGCCTCTCCTTCATCCGCAGCGTCCTGTCCCGCACGGGGACGGCGGCGCGCGACTCACGGGCAGGGCTCCAGGACCCGCCATGACCTCTCCCGCACCCTCCGGGGCCAGTTCCAAAAAGATCGAACGATGACAGGACGTGCGGCCGCGCAGGACGGCATCCTTTCGGCACGCGGCATCGCGGCCTTGACCGAGGCGGGCGCGATCAAGCCTGAACGGCCCTACGCGCCAGACCAGATCCAGCCGGCGAGCCTCGATCTGCGTCTCGGCGCCCGCGCCTATCGCGTCCGCACGAGCTTTCTGCCGGGGCGGGGACGCACCGTCGGCACCTGCGTCGATGGGCTGGCGCTGCATCCGGTCGACCTCACGGTGGGCGCCGTGCTGGAGACGGGTTGCGTCTACATCGCCGAGGTACAGGAGCACCTCGCACTGCCCGACGACCTCTGCGCAAGTGCGAACCCGAAGAGTTCCACCGGCCGGATCGACGTGTTCACCCGAGTGATCACCGACCGGGCCGCGGCCTTCGACCAGGTCGAGGCCGGCTACCACGGGCCGCTCTACGCCGAGATCTCGCCGCGGACCTTCCCGGTCCTGGTCCGGACCGGGACGAGGCTCTCGCAGATCCGCTTCCGCCGGGGCGAGCCGAGGCTGAACGATACCGAGTTGGCCGCCCTGCACGCGCGCTCACCCCTGGTGAGCGCAGCCTCGCCGTCCTTCACCGGCGGCGTGGCGGTTTCGGTGGATCTCGCGGGCTTCGACGGGCTGATCGGCTACCGCGCCAAGCGCCATACCGGCCTGATCCACGTCGACCGGCCGGGCGCTCACAAGACCGCCGAGTTCTGGGAGCCGCTCGTCGCCGACGGCAGCGGCACGCTGATCCTCGATCCGGGCCAGTTCTACATCCTGGCCTCGAAGGAATCGGTACAGGTGCCGCCCGACCACGCGGCCGAAATGGTGCCGTTCGACCCGCTCGTGGGCGAGTTCCGCGTCCACTACGCCGGCTTCTTCGATCCGGGCTTCGGCTATGCCGGGGCAGGCGGGGCGGGGGCACGCGCCGTGCTCGAAGTGCGCTCGCGCGACGTGCCCTTCCTCCTGGAGGACGGGCAGATCGTCGGCCGCCTCGTCTATGAGCGCATGGCCGAGACGCCCGAGGCCCTCTACGGCGCAGGGGCAGGCTCGAACTATCAGGCGCAGGGCCTGAAGCTCTCGAAGCATTTTTCCTGATAGGCTGCCCGGATGAAGCGCCGGGCCTTCCTCGCTATCCTCGCCGCCGCCGGCCCGGCGCTGGCCCGAGCGGGCACGGTCGAGGCCGACGATCCGGCCGCTCCCCATGGCGGCAACGAAAGTGGCGACGTCCTCGTCGTCGCGTTCTTCGACTACAATTGCCCGTTCTGCCGGCGCGCCGAGCCGGAGCTGCGTCGCTTCATCGAGACGGATGGGCGGATCCGCCTCGTCTACAAGGACTGGCCGGTTCTGAGCGACGCCTCCGTTGTCGGCGCTCGCCTCGCTTTGGCGGCGGCCTATCAGGGCCGCTACGAGACGGCCCATCGCGCCCTGATGGCGGCGCCCGGGCGTCGCATCGCACTGGACCAGATGCGCGCGATCCTGCAGGGTGCCGGGATCGACATGACCCGGCTCGACGCCGACGCGGCAGGTCATGCGGGTGAGATCGGCGCGCAACTCGCCCGCAACGACGCCCATGCCCGCGAACTCGGCCTGACGGCCGTCCCGGCCATCCTCGTCGGCGGCCGACGGGTCGTGGGCGGGTTCGACCAGGAGAACTTTTCGGAGTTCGCAGCGCTGGCGCGCGGCGGCGCGCCGGGCCGGTAGGCCGGGATCGCCCGGCAAGAGCCCTATGCCGGTGTCATCAGGTAATAGCCCGTATCGCGAGGCAGCGACATCTTCGCCGCCATCGCGCCCGCCTTCAGGCTCGATCTGACGAGCGATCCGAGATCCGTAGGCACCAGAGCGACGGAGGATTTCCGCTTCGTACTCACGACACGCATGCCGTTCTCTCGCGTCAGATAGTCGATCGTCTTTGGCGAGTAGGTATTCAGATGTTCGAGCGGGAGGATCGAGATGTACGTGTAGTCGGCCATGGACAAGCGCCGGCCTGTGATCTGCTTCTGATGAAACGGCGATTCCTTCGGGATCCCCTTGCTCGCCAAGGTCGCCTCAAGGTTCCGATGATGCGGAACCGCCAGCTTGAAGATGCCATCCGTCGCCGCCGATAGCCTTTTGAAGGTTCCCGCCGGATCGACGAGGTGCTCGAAGACCTGCTCGGTGTGGACGATGTCGAAGCGCATCCGATCGATGTCATCGTCGGAAATGATCTCGACGCCGATGCCGGCCGCGATCGCTTTCTTGGCGTCACCCGTTTCCGTCGCGAAGACCGTCGCGCCGAGCGCGCGCGCGATCCTTGCCCATCGTCCGTGTCCGAATCCGTAGTC
Source organism: Methylobacterium sp. C25 (assembly GCF_021352225.1). GTDB lineage: Bacteria > Pseudomonadota > Alphaproteobacteria > Rhizobiales > Beijerinckiaceae > Methylobacterium. The sequence goes on from NZ_JAAUVI010000004.1 coordinate 88,473, forward strand.
GAGAAACCTGATCTTGCTCGGGTGCTTTCCGTTTATACGTGCGCACCATCGAAACAGCACACCGAGTTCCCCGGCCAGCCGCTCGAAATTGTCGATCGTCAGCCGCTCCTCTTCCAGGCGATCGAGGCCGTCGGGTGCGATCATCTCATTGTAGATGCGATCCAGGACATGGTCGTTCGGCACGTTCTTCTGGTAGATCAGCTTGCAATCATCACATTTGCGGAGTTCGTAATCCGTGCCGTCGAACAGAGACCAGTCGACGATTCCCTGACTGCGATAATGGCTCGAAATAAGATCTTTGATGGGGCTGGACGTCAAACCGCATTCATAGATCTTGGACGTCGCACGACTTGCACAAATTGGGCAAACTGCTCGTTCGAAGAAGAATTTGGTATTACAATGAGACATGCCATACCCATCGTTGTATGATTGTATCGCGCTTTGAAATATAGCCTGCCGCGTCGTCAAATGATGGGAGGCGGGCCGCCATGTCCGTCGCAAGTTGCCATGGATTCGATCGCGAGAACGGCATTCTGCCAGTGTGTGGACCGTAAAGCGTCGTGGCCTGCACCCTGGTCAGTAGTCCTCCGAGGTATAACGTCGTGCCAGGTGCGATCGGATCGCCTATCGGCTGGCCAACGTCGGGGCAGTCCCGTCGATCGTCAGCCCGCTGATTTCCAGGACGAATTTCTGTCGCAGGGCGCGGGCGAAGTCGCCGTAGCCGTGGGCCGCCATGAGGAAGGCACCGGGGCCGCCGACCACGCTCTCGCGATACCAGCGGTCGAGCGTCGTGCCCTCGCGATAGGTGCCCTTGGGAAGCTCGCGCAGGCCATAGCCGGGCGCCCGAAACGCGCCGACGCCGACAACGTCGTTCTCGCCAGGAACCAGGATCGGCAAGCCGTTGATGGTGCTGCCGGTGGCGAGGAGCCGCTCGCGCTGCTCGCGCAGATCGTCCGGGTCCATGCAATTGTCGATGCCGTCCCCGGACACGTCGACCACGGTGCGGTCGGCCTGGACCGGCAGGCTCGGCACCACGCTGGCGGCAACCGAGCGCATCATTCCCCCCAGGCAGGTGAAGTTGCCCTGCATGCGTGGCACGATACGGACGAGGGCGGCCACCGTTGCGGCATCCTCCTTCGAGGCGATGCGGCGCCACTCGACGGCAACACGTGCCGTATCCGCCCAGGTCACCATCGAGAAGTAGATGCCGCCACTGCCGGTGATCGCAGAGATCACGGTTGGATCCTCCAGCGCCTCGGCGATGCCTTCCATTTGCAGCTTGTAGCGTCGCTCGTCGACCGAGTTGGAGACATCCACCGAGACGACGAGCGCAGTGGCGACGCTGTCTGCCGCCCGCAGCGGCGACGCGAAGGTCGACGCGCCGAGCAGCGCAGCGACGCCGACCAACGGACCCAACCCGAACCGCATCAATGAGGATCCCCGAGACCGTGCCGATGATCGGCCGAGAGGGCAGGGTGCACGGGCGCGGCGCGAAGGGCTAGTGAGACTTTCGACGATAGGATGCCGAGCCTATTGGGCTCCGAGAGCAGCACTGCGGCTGCCGGGGCTCCTGCGCGCGGCAGACCGCGCTGATGGCTTCGGCGCAGCGACACTCATGTCGAGATCCTCTCCAGTGGCCTCGAGCACCGGCAGCGCATCGAGTTGGAACAGCGCCGGCTCGACGGGCGCTGCCGTCGGAGCGGCTTCGGCGGCATGCACCGGCTCCGCCGCCGGCAGGATGGCGGCGGCAGGCGCTGCGACGACTTGAGGCTCGGCTGGCGCAGGCGCCTCCGATGCTGCAAGCGCGACGGTGCGCGGCTTCGCAGGCATTGGCTGCGCGACCGCCGTCACCGGCGAAGAGGCAGCGGGCTGGTGCCGCGTCAGATGCGGAATCAGGACAAGGCCGGTCGCGATGATGGCTGCCGCCAATGCCAGCGCGGTGAGCGGCACCGGGTTGCCGTCGGCGGCTGAAACGGCCTTCAGGGGACCGGGAACGATGCGCGCTGAGCGCCCCAAAAATCTCGACATGAACTCGTTCTCCGGCCGTCGCCAGCCATCCATGTCGACAACCCGTTAGAGGTTGCGGCGAAAATGTGGCGGCCGGCATGCCGCGGTTCGGCCACCCGTTAGCAACCTGCTGGCGCGCCGGGGATTTCGCCGGTCGATGCCGAGGAGCCACAGATCAGGCGTCGGCAGCGGCCTTGTCGATGAACCATTCCAGATGGCCCTCGCTTCTGGCCCGGCCCGACGGAAGGTCTTCGCCGGCGGCGAGTCGCGACAGGGGATCGCGCTTGCCGGCCCCGTTCACCAGGAAGAGGACAGACCGGGACGAGGCGATCGCCGGGAAGGTGAGCGTGATGCGCGGAACGAAGGGCTCCATGCCCGCCTCGGGGACAGGTGCAACCCAGGCCTTGGTCTCCTCGACGGCCGGCTTGCCCGGAAACAGCGAGGCGGTGTGGCCATCGCTGCCGAGGCCGAGCAGGACGAGATCGAAGAGTGGCCGGGCCGGATCGAGCGTCTCGGCACCGTAATACTGCTGGAGGGTGCGCTGGTAGGCACGCGCGCCGATTTCCGCCCCCTCGTCGGACGCGATGAAGTGGAAATGCGTTGGTGGCAGCGCCGCGCCGTGGCCGAAGGCCTCGCGCACCATGCGCACGTTGCTCAAGGGGTCGTCCCAGGGCACGACCCGGTCGTCACCGAAAAACCAGTGCAGCCGCGACCAGGGCAGGCGATCCACATAGGCCTCGCTCGCCAGGAGCTCGTAGAGCCGTTTCGGCGTCGAGCCACCGGACAGGCAGATCGCGATGCGCTCGCTCGCAGCCGTCTCGGCGATGGCGACGAGATGATCGGCAGCAGCCCGCGCCGTCGCCTCGGCATCGGGCAGGAGCGTCGTGTTCGGGGGCAGGGCGATCATCGCCGAGGCCTATTTCCGATCGCCGGACGATCCCATGGCCGGCGCCGGCGCACCCTCGATATGGCCGCCGAAACCCTTGCGCATGGCCGAGAGCAGCTTGTCGGCGTAGCTGTCGTGGTCACGCGAGCGGAAGCGGCGATAGAGCGCGTTCGAGAGCACATCCGCCGGGACCGCCTGCTCGACGGCGGCATTGATCGTCCAGCGGCCCTCGCCCGAATCCTGGACGAAGCCGGAGAAGCCATCGAGGTTCTCGTTTCCGGCGAGCGCCGAGGCGGTGAGGTCGAGGAGCCAGGACGAGACGACGCTGCCGCGCCGCCAGACTTCGGCGATGTCGCCGAGGTTCAGGTCGTAGCGGCGGAATTCGGGGACGTCCTCCGAGTTGGCGTGCCGGAGGATGTCGAAGCCCTCGGCATAGGCCTGCATCAGCCCGTACTCGATGCCGTTGTGGATCATCTTCACGAAGTGCCCGGCGCCCGTCGGGCCGGCATGGATGTAGCCCTCCTCGGCACGCGGATCGCGGCCCTCGCGGCCGGGCGTGCGCGGAATGTCGCCGCGGCCCGGCGCCAGCGTCTTGAGGATCGGATCGAGCCGATCGACGGCCGCCTTGTCGCCGCCGACCATCATGCAATAGCCCCGCTCCAGGCCCCAGACGCCGCCCGAGGTGCCGACGTCCACGAAGTGGATGCCCTTGTCCTTGAGCTCGGCGGCATGGCGGATGTCGTCCTGGTAGAACGAGTTGCCGCCATCGATGACGATGTCGCCGTCTTCCATCAGACCGTGCAGCGCCGTGATGGTCTCGTTGGTGATCCGCCCAGCCGGCAGCATCACCCAGAGGGCGCGCGGCTTCTCCAGCTTGGCGACGAGGTCTTCGAGGCTGGTGGCGCCGGTCGCGCCCTCGGAGGCGAGCGCCTCGACGGCCTTGGCATCCTTGTCGAAGACCACCGAGCTGTGCCCGTTGCGCAGGAGCCGCCGGACGATGTTGCCGCCCATCCGGCCGAGACCGATCATGCCGAGTTGCATCGTTTGCTGACTCCCGTCTGGCGCCACTGTGCACCTCTTCCCGCCTCGGGAGAGGGGACTCTACTGGTCGAGCTTCCCCCGCCAGCCGAAAACCTCTTCCGTCATTCCGGGGCCGCGAAGCGGAACCCGGAATCCAGAGCCGCCGACAGCCGTTCAGAGGCCGTGCCAGCTCTCAAGACCTGGCACGGTGACGATTCTGGATTCCGGGTTCTCGCCTGCGGCGAGCCCCGGAATGACGTCGCTCAGGCCACGGCCTCCTTGATCGCTGCGGCGATGCGCTTGAAGCCGGCCTCGACGTCGCCGCCCTTGATGTGGGCGCGTAAGGCACGACGGCCGCGCTCGGCGAGTACGGAGAAGTCGCCGCGCGCCTGGGCCGCGATGACCGTGGCGAAGCCGAGCTTGCGTCCGGGAATGGGCAGATCCTTCGACGGATCGGCCGTGATCTGCAGGAAGACGCCGCTCGAAGGGCCGCCCTTGTAGGCCTGCCCCGTCGAGTGGAGGAAGCGCGGCCCGAATTCGAGACAGGTCGCCACCTTCCTCGCGTCGCGCACGGCGAGCCGGGCGGGCTGCAGGATCGCGTGGTGAGTCTCGTTGCGCTCGATATAGCCGAGGACAGCCGCGTAATCGTCTTCCTTCAGCCGAGCGAGATGCCGGGCGATCGTCGCCTCGATGCCACCCTCGCCCTGTGCGAGTGCCTCGGCATTGGCGGCGTCGGCATAGAGGGCGATGGTCTCGTCCTCGAAGATCGGTGTCTCGGCCGGCAGGGAGCCGGTTTGCTCGGCAGCCGCGAAGAGCTTTTTCGTCTCGATCTTGCTCGCCTCGACGTCGGGCTGGTCGAAGGGATTGATGCCAAGCACCGATCCGGCGACGGCAGTGGCCATCTCGAAGCGGAAGAATTCCTGGGCGAGCTGCTCGACCTTTTCCAGGTCGATGCGTACCACAGGGTGTCCCTCGCTCTCGAGGCCGCGCACCGCCTCGTCCTGCTGCGCGTCGGCGCGACCGTCGAGGCGCAGGTAGATGAAGAAGCGATCGCGCCCGTAGACCGCCGGCACGCCGACCGGCTCGCCCTCGATCGGGATGACCCCTTTGCCTTCCTTGCCGGTGGATTCGGCAATGAGCTGCTCGGCCCAGGTGCCGAAGGTGCCGACGCCCGGCGAGCAGATGATCGTCACCTTGTCGCGGCCATGCTCGACCGCCGCGGAGCCGATCGCCGCGCCGAGGCGCACACCGGGATTATTGGCGGGCGGAACGGCCGGCCCGCAGGAGCGCACCATGATGTGCGCGCTCTCCAGGAACTCATCGATCTCGACACCAGCCGCGGCGGCAGGGACCAGCCCGAAAGCCGAGAGCACGGAATAGCGGCCGCCGATCTGCGGCACGCCGTAGAAGATCTTGCGGAAACCGTCGTCCTTGGCCGCCCTCTCCATGGCCGAGCCCGGATCGGTCACCGCAACGAAGTGTCGGCCGGCCTTGTCGCCGACGACCTCCTTCATGCGGCCGAGGAAGTAGTCGCGGAACACGTTGGGCTCGAGGGTGGAGCCCGACTTCGAGGCGACGATGAAGAGCGTCTTCTCGAGCTTCACCGCGGCCTCGACGGCGCGCACTTGGTCGGGATCGGTCGAGTCGAGGATGCGCAGCTTCGGCCAGCCGTCGCGCTCGCCGTAGGTGGCGGCGATCACCTCCGGGCCGAGGCTCGACCCGCCCATGCCGAGCACCACGGCATCGGTGAAGCCCTCGCCATGGATCTCCTCGGCGAAGCTCTCATACTCGCCGAGCCTGGCGAGACCGTCCTCGACGATGCGCAGCCAGCCAAGCCACTTGTCCTCGTCGCGGCCAGTCCAGACCGTGTTGTCGTGCGCCCAGAGGTGGCGGATGAGCCCCTTCGCGCGCCAGGCCTCGATGGTCTTGTCAGTGGCGCCCTGCAGCACCTCGCCGAGCTTGCAGACATGGCCGTTGAGCCGGGTGCCGATCAGCGCCGCGCGCTTGGCCGCCACCGCGCCGAGCACCGCATCTGCCGCGTCGACGAAGAGCTGGACTCCCTCGTCGACGAGTTGGCGCGCCACTGCCTCGATATCGATCCCGGCCTTGGCGAGGCGGGCCATCACGGCCTCGGCATCGCCGATATTCTCCTCCAGCGAGGCGCGCACCTGTCCATGGTCGCGAAACGCGTCCATGGTGGCGGGCGGCATGGTGTTGACGGTATTGGGGCCGATCAACTCGGACACGTAGAGCGTGTCCGGATAGGCCTTGTTCTTCGTGCCCGTGGAGGCCCAGAGCAGGCGCTGCGCATTGGCGCCCTTTGCCGCAAGCGCCTGCCAGTCGGGATCAGCGAAGAGCCGCTTGTAGGATTGATAGGCGAGCTTGGCATTCGCGATCGCGACCTTGCCCTTGAGATCCTCGAAATCGCCCTTCTCGTCCAGCAGCTTGTCGACCAGGGTGTCGATGCGGCTGATGAAGAAGCTCGCGACGCTCGCGACCTTGGAGACGTCACCGCCGCGCGCGCCGAACTCGGTGAGGCCGTCGATATAGGCCCGGGCCACGGTCTCGTAGGTGCTCTTGGAGAAGAGCAGCGTGACGTTGATCGAGATGCCTTCGGCGGTGAGCTGGCGGATCGCCGGGATGCCCTCCGGGGTCGCCGGCACCTTCACCATCAGGTTATCGCGCTGGACCGCCTTGTGCAGGCGTCGCGCCTCTTTGAGCGTGCCCTCGGTGTCGAGGGCGAGGTAGGGCGAGACCTCCAGGCTGACATAGCCGTCCGCGCCTTTGCTCGCCTCCCAGACCGGGCGGAGCACGTCTGCTGCGGCCTGGATGTCGGCGATGGCGAGGCCTTCATAGAGGTCGATCACCCGCGCATCGCCCTGGTCGAGCACGGCCTTGAGGCTGTCGTCGTATTCGGCAGAGTGGCCGATCGCCTTCTCGAAGATCGCCGGGTTGGAGGTGACGCCGCGAAGGCCGTCTCGCTCGACGAGGGCCTTCAGATCGCCTTTCGCGATGAAGCCGCGGGCCACGAAATCGAGCCAGACCGCCTGATCCTGTTCATCGTGCAGGGCCTTGAGCGCGTTCATGTCGACCGATCCTCAGAAATCTCGTTCCGTCCGCGCCCTGAGAGATAGGGCGGCGGACCAACCGGCGGCAGGTCCGCCCTGCCGCCGAGAACACCATCGTCATTCCGGGTTCCGCTGTGCGGCACCGGAATGATGAGGGGCGTGCCTGACCCTCTATTTCTTGCCCCGCGCGATCTGGTCGCGCGCAGCCCCCAGAACCGCCTCGGCGGAGAAGCCGAACTTCTTCTGCAACTCCTTGATCGGCGCCGACGCGCCGAAGCTGTGCATGCCGATGATAGTGCCGGTGGAGCCGGCATAGCGGTCCCAGCCGAGCACCGTCCCCATCTCGACGGCGACGCGGGCCGTGACCTGCGGCGGCAGTACGGAGTCGCGATAGGCTTGGTCCTGGCGCTCGAAGAGATCCCAGGACGGCATCGAGACGACGCGGGCCTTCACGCCCTCGGCCTTGAGGGTCTCCCAGGCCGAGACGCAGAGCTGCACCTCGGAGCCGGAGCCGAGAAGCAGAACCTCCGGCGTGCCCTCGCAATCAGCGAGCACATAGGCACCCTTGGCGGTGCCCGAGGCCGCGCCGAAGCTGGAGCGGTCGAAGGTCGGCAGCGGCTGGCGCGAGAGGGCGAGCACCGCCGGCTGGTTCTTCAGCGCAAAGATCACCCGGTAGGCCTCGGCGACCTCGTTGGCATCGGCCGGGCGCAGCGTGACGAGGCCGGGGATCGCGCGCAGCGAGAGGATCTGCTCCACCGGCTGGTGGGTCGGGCCGTCCTCGCCCACGCCGATCGAATCGTGCGTGAAGATGTGGAAGACCGGCAGCTCCATGAGCGAGGCGAGCCGGATCGGCGGGCGCATGTAGTCGGCAAAGACCAGGAAGGTCGCGCCGTAGGCCCTGAGGCCGACGAGGCCGAGGCCGTTCACGATCGAGCCCATGGCGTGCTCGCGCACGCCGAAATGCACGTTGCGGCCGCCGGGGTTCAGCGGGGTCAGCGAGCCGGCGCCCTCGAAGGTGAGGTTCGACTTGTTCGACGGCGCCAGATCGGCCGAGCCGCCGAGCATGAACGGGACGTGCTGGGCGATGGCGTTGAGCACCTTGCCCGAGGATTCGCGGGTGGCGAGGCCCTTGGCGTCGGCCGGGAAGACGGGGATGTCCTTGTCCCAGCCCTCGGGCAGGCGGCCTTGGAGGAAGGCGTCGAGTTCCTCGGCATGGCTCGCATCGGCCTTCTTCGCCTTGTCGAGGAGGCCCTGCCACTCTGCGAAGAGGGCGGCGCCCCGCTTGCCGATGCCGTCGGCGAAGCTGTCGTAGACGCCGTCCGGCACGTAGAATTGCTTGTCCTCGGGCCAGCCATAGGCACGCTTGGCGCCCTTGACCTCCTCCTCGCCGAGCGCGTCGGAATGGGCCTTCGAGGTGTTCTGCTTGGTCGGCGCGCCGTAGCCGATGATCGACTTGACGATGATCAGCGTCGGATGATCGTGCGAGGCCTTGAAGGTATCGAGCGCAGCGGCAATCGCGTGCGCGTCGTTGGCGTCTGCGACGCGCAGCACCTGCCAGCCATAGGCGAGGAAGCGGGCGGCGACTTCCTCCGAGAAGGCGAGCTCGGTATGGCCCTCGATGGTGATGGTGTTGTCGTCGTAGATCCAGCACAGGTTCGAAAGGCGCAGATGCCCGGCGATCGAGGCGGCCTCGGAGGCGACGCCCTCCATCAGGTCGCCGTCCGAGCACAGGGCGTAGACGTCGAAATCGTAGAGCGGCAGGCCGGGCTTGTTCAGCCGGCTGTTAAGGAAGCGGCTGCCCATCGCCATGCCGACGGAGTTGGCGACGCCCTGGCCGAGCGGGCCGGTCGTGGTCTCAACGCCGGTGGTGAAGTGGTACTCGGGATGGCCCGGCGTGCGGCTGTCGATCTGCCGGAACTGCTTGATATCCTCCAGCGAGATGGCCGGGGCGTTGCCGCCGTCCTTCTCCGCGACGCGGGCGAGATGCAGCAGCCCGTAGAGCAACATCGAGGCGTGACCGCAGGACAGAACGAAGCGGTCGCGATTCGGCCAGTGCGGGTTGGCCGGGTCGTAGCGCAGGTAGCGGTTCCAGACGGTGTAGGCGACGGGCGCGAGGCCCATCGGCGCGCCGGCATGGCCTGAATTTGCCTTCTGCACCGCGTCGATGGCGAGCGTCCGGATCGTGTTGATCGCGAGCTGGTCGCTCTCGCTGAAGCCGCTCTTGGCGACGGTGTCTGCTCCGCTCATACCGTGTGTCTTCCCAATTTCGTCATAGCGGCAGGGCGGTGGCCGGCGAGGCGGAGGAGGTCTCGTCCTCCTCGTCCTCGACGTCGTCCGCCTCGGCTGCACCGCGTTTCGCCTCTGGCGACTCCGCGCGGCTGTAATTGAGGATCGTGTTCACGAGTGCAACGTGTGTGAACGCTTGAGGGTAGTTCCCCACCAGGCGTTTGCGCTTGACGTCGTACTCTTCGGAAACGAGCCCGAGGTCGTTGCAGATCCCGATCAGGCGCTCGATGATCCCGCGCGCTTCGTCGCGGCGGCCGAGACCGATCAGGTTGTCGGCATACCAGAAGGTGCAGGGCAGGAAGGCGCCCTCGCCCCCCGGAAGGCCGTCGACGTTGCCGCCCTGCGCGTCCACCGTCTCGTAGCGCAGCACGAAGCCATCGCGCATCAGGTGCTTCTCCACCGCCGCGACGGTGCCGACGACGCGGGGGTCGTCCTGCGGCAGGAAGCCGACATGGGCGATGAGCAGCAGGCTCGCATCGAGCGCCTTCGATCCATAGGACTGGACGAAGCTGTTGAGCCGCTTGTCGAATCCCTTCTCGCAAACCTCGGCGTGGATCTCGTCGCGCAGGCGCCGCCAGAGCGCGAGGGGTGCGTTGGGGCTCTCCTCCTCGGTATGGCTGCGGATCGCCCGGTCGAAGGCGACCCAGGCCATGACCTTGGAATGGACGAAGTGGCGCGGGCCGCCGCGCACCTCCCAGATGCCCTCGTCCGGCTCGCGCCAGGCTGTCTCCAGATGGCCCAGGATGGCGCGGCCGACCCGCCAGCCATCCTTGTCGCCGAGCATGCCACGCTGGCGCCCCTGGTAGAGCGCGTCGAAGAGCTCGCCGTAGACATCGAGCTGGAACTGCTCGATCGCCGCATTGCCGACGCGCACGGGTCGCGAGCCCTCGTAGCCCGGCAGCCAGTCGAGTTCGATCTCGGGCAGCAGGCGCTCGCCGGCGATGCCGTAGAGGATGTGGGCCTGCTCCGGGCTGCCGGCGACGGCGCGCAGGAGCCAGTCGCGCCAGGCGCGGGCTTCCTCGATGAAGCCCGAATCCATCAGCGCCATCAGCGTGAAGGTGGAATCCCGCAGCCAGCAGAAGCGGTAATCCCAGTTGCGGACTCCGCCGAGATCTTCCGGAAGGGAGGTCGTGGGCGCGGCGACGATCCCGCCGGTCGGTCGATAGATCAGCGCCTTCAGCGTGAGCGCCGAGCGCTTCAGCATCTCATCCCAGGGCGTGCCGGTGGCGCATCGGTCCGACCATTCGCGCCAGAAGCGGTTGGTCTCGGCGAGTACTTTCCGCGGCTCGATCGGCGGCGGGTCCTCGCAATGCGAAGCGCCGTAGCTCAGCACGAACCAGACGCTCTCACCCTCGTGGATCGTGAACTCGCTGATCGTGGTCTTGCCGGAGCCGCGCAGCGGCGCCTGCGTCCGCAGCACGACCTTGTGCGGACCGGAAATGGCGCGCAGGTCGCCGAGCTCGTTGCGCGAGACCCAGGGGGTGGCCGAGCCGTAATCGAAGCGCACGGCGAGATCCATGCGCATGGCGACCTTGCCCTTGCGGCCCTCGACGAGGCGGATCAGGTGCGAGCCGTCGGCAGCCGGCATGTAGTCGGTGACGCGCACCTCGCCGGCATGGGTGGTGTGGTAGGTATCGAGAACGAGCGAGCCGGTCCGGTAACGCCAGAATTGCTCGGCATTCTCGGCCACCGGCGCCAGCTTCCAGAAGCCATGTTCCTCGGTGCCAAGCAGCCGCGCGAACAGGGCCGAGGCATCGAAACGCGGCCAGCACAGCCAGTCGATGCTGCCGTCGCGTCCGACGAGCGCCGCAGTGCGCCCGTCGCCGATCAGCGCGTAATCCTCGATCCGACCTGCCATGGAACCTCGGGCGACGGCGTATTCGGGGCCGTCAGACCCGAGTTAGGGCCGGTTGCGGGGCGATCCAGCCCACGCGCACTTTCCTGACGCCGAGCTGTGTTGCAGTGCCGTCAAATCCGCGCCGCGCGGAGGGACCGGTTCGTCTCAGCGCGCGCTGGCGAGCAGTTCGACCACGGAACCGCCGAGCGAGGCTGCACCGTTGCCCACGGTGCCGCCGATCCTGCGTGCGCGCTCGACCCAGGATGCTGCGGTCGCGGCAAAGGGCAAGGCACCAGTCGGCAGCATATCTTCGTCCGCCTCGCTCTGGGCACGCAGCGGTGCCGGAATCGCCTCGGGCTCGGAAATGGATTTGGCGGGTGGCGTCCGCACCGCGGTTTCGACACGGCGCGCCTCGCCGCAACGCGGCCCGATGCAGGAACGACGGTTCGTGGACGCCGACCGCGTGGGACGTGTCGTGGGAGCCTTGGTCTCAGCGAGGTGCGGCGCATGCAGCGTCAGCGGATGCAGTCGCGCGAAGGCAAGGGCCGCTGGAATGGCAGGCGCCGTCTCGGATCCCGGCAGCACAGGATGGAACCCATCGGTGCCGGCGGGGGCAGCCTCCGCCGTCACGGTTGGAACAGCGGGTTCCATGGGACCGGTCGGCGCGCGGCAGAGCATGGACAGGAGGCCGACGGCGAGCGCTGTGACGAGCGTCGGCAGGAAGGGCAAGGCCGATCCACGCGCGGCCGAGAGCGTTTCCACTCCGGGATCGCGGGGGGCACATGCGCTCATCGGCTGAAGCCTCCGGTTCGCCTCGAACCGTCATTTGCCGACTGGTTTGCGGCGGAACCTGGGCCGTTTTGTCTCCGCCGTGAAACAATTACCTTCGCGGTATCGGCCAGAGGGCCACACCTTGGTCGGAGCGCTCCTGCCCATGGAGACGCCGGTGGGTCGATCCGCGTGGGCACGCGGCTTGCTAAACCGATCGCCGCCACGCTACCGCAACGCCGCCCCGCCACCCTGCAATCCAGCATCCGGCCTCGATGACCGAGACCAGCCTCACCGTCGCCGTGATCGATCCGAGCCGCGTGCGCGCCGCGATCCTCGAAGAGGGCCTGCGCGCCGCAGGGATCGGCACGGTCGTCGTCGTCGCCGACGGACCCGACCTGCAGGCACGGGTCGCGGCGCTTGAGCCCGATGTGGTCGTGGTTCATCTCGAAAGCCCGAGCCGCGACATCCTCGAGCAGATGTCCGGGATCTCCCGACAGGTGGAGCGTCCCGTGGCGATGTTCGTCGACCGCTCCGACTCGACCATGATGCAGGCGGCGGTGGATGCCGGCATCTCGGCCTACGTCGTCGACGGGCTCAAGACCGAGCGCATCAAGTCGATCCTCGACATCGCAATCCTGCGCTTCAACGCCTTCGCCCGACTGCAGCGCGAGTTGCTGGAAGCCAAGAGCGAACTCGCAGACCGCAAGGTGATCGACCGGGCCAAGGGCATCCTGATGGGCCGCAAGGGTCTCTCCGAGGACGAGGCCTACAAGCTCCTGCGCAAGCAGGCCATGAACGAGAAGCGCAAGATCATCGACATCGCCCGGGCGATCGTCACCGCGGCGGATCTGCTCGGATGAGGGTCGATCTCGGATACGTCCCGCTCACGGACGCCGCCCCGGTTTTGGCCGCGGCCGAACTCGACTTCGCCCGCGATGAGGGGATCGAGCTCGTGCTTCACCCCGAACCGTCCTGGGCGACCCTGCGTGACCGGCTGGCGCTCGGCTATCTCGACGCCGCCCACATGCTGGCGCCGCTGGCGCTGGCAACCCGGCTCGGCCTGTCCGGTCCCCAGGCGGATCTGGTGGCGCCGATGGCGCTGAACCTCAACGGCAACGCCATCACCCTGTCCCTGCCGCTCTGGGAGGCGATGGCGCCGGAGGCCGACAACCTCGATGCGGTGGCCTCGGCCTTCGGCCGCCTCGCCCTTGCGCGGGCTCGGGAGGGCAGGCCGCTGAGCATCGCCACCGTGCACCCGTTCTCTTGCCACAGCTACCAGCTCAGGATCTTTGCCGAGCGTGGCGGTATCGATCTGGAGCGGACGGTTCGGATCGTGGTGGTGCCACCGCCTCAGACGGTCGATGCGCTCTCGCGCGGCGAGATCGACGGGTTCTGCGTCGGCGCGCCGTGGAACAGCATCGCGGTCGCCGCAGGCCTCGGGCGCATCGCCGCCCTCGGCTGCGAGATCGTGCCCGACTGCCCGGAAAAGGTGCTCGCCGTGCACGCAGGGCAGGCGGAGGCGCTGGCACCGCTGGTGCACGCCGTCACGCGCGCCGGGATCTGGTGCGGCGATCCAGCCAATGTCGGTGAACTGGCTGGGCTGCTCTCGGAAAAAAGCGGCCTCGGGCGCGAGACCGACCTGATCCGGCGCTCCCTGACCGGCCATCTCGTCGTGGATGCGGCCGGGACGCGCCGAACCGATCCCGACTATCTGCGGCTCGGCGCCGACGTGCAGGCTCCCCGCCCGGAGCACGCTCTCTGGCTGGCCCGCCAGATGGCCGCCTCGGGTCAGGTCTCGGACGCGGGTCAGACGGCCGGGGCCGCGAGAGTCTTCTACCGGCCCATATTGCACAAAGCTTGACCATTCGGCTGGCGCAGCCTGCCGCATTGCAGCAAGAAGCATCACCCGCCTTATTTTTGTGCAGCGCACTTTCCGCGGCAGCAGCAATCACGGCTTCTTGAGGCGCGGCTTTTTAATTCATACAAATCAATAACTTATAAAAACTCGATCACGTTGGCACGGATCGTGCGACCACCCTCGCATCCGTCAACGGCGACGGGTTTCTAGCCGTCAGCAAGGCCGCTGATCCGGATCATCCACCCGCGATTCCATCGCGCGGACGATCTCGACCAGCGGCCTTCTTTGTTCGACCGCCGTGAGGGCGGCGAGGCGTGGGGACATCATGGACTTCGATCGCAGCAGCACCCGTCGAGGCATTCTGAAGGGCGCTTCCGGCGCCCTCGCGCTGGCCGCCGCCGCGCGTACTGCACTTCCCGGCGGCGCCTTCGCGCAGGGCGCGGGTCCCGAGGTCAAGGGCGCCAAACTCGGCTTCATCGCGCTGACCGACGCGGGCCCGCTCTTCGTCGCCAAGGAGAAGGGCTTTTTCGCCAAGTACGGCATGCCCGACGTCGAAGTGCTGAAGCAGGCCTCCTGGGGCACGACGCGCGACAATCTCGTGCTCGGCTCCGAGGGCAACGGCATCGACGGCGCGCACATCCTCACGCCGATGCCCTACCTGATCTCGTCCGGCCGCGTGACGCAGAACAACGTGCCGGTGCCGATGTACATCATGGCCCGGCTCAACCTGAACGGGCAGTGCATCTCGGTCTCGAAGGAGTACATCGACGCCAAGATCGGCGTCGACACCAAGCCCTTCAAAGCCCTGCTCGACGCCAAGAAGGCGTCCGGCAAGTCGATCAAGGCCGCCATGACCTTCCCGGGCGGCACCCACGATCTCTGGATCCGCTATTGGCTCGCCGCCGGCGGCATCGACCCCGACAAGGACATCGAGACCATCGTCGTGCCGCCCGCCCAGATGGTGGCGAACATGAAGGTCGGCACGATGGACTGCTTCTGCGTCTGCGAGCCGTGGAACGAGCAGCTCATCCACCAGGGCATCGGCTACACCGCGCTGACCACCGGTGAGCTCTGGAAGGACCACCCGGAGAAGTCCTTCGCGATGCGGTCGGCCTGGGTCGACAAGTATCCGAACGCCGCCAAGGCCCTGCTGATGGCGGTGATGGAAGCCCAGCAATGGTGCGAGAAGGTCGAGAACAAGGAAGAGCTCGCCGCCATCGTCGCCAAGCGGCAGTGGATCAACGTGCCGGTCGCGGACGTGATCGACCGGATGAAGGGCAAGTTCGACTACGGCACCGGCCGCGTCGTCGAGAACAGCCCCGTCGCGATGAAGTTCTGGGCCGACAACGCCTCCTATCCCTACCAGTCGCACGACCTCTGGTTCATCACCGAGGACATCCGCTGGGGTAAGTACGACGCCAATTTCGACGGCAAGTCGCTGATCGCGAAGGTCAATCGCGAAGACCTCTGGAAGGATGCCGCCAAGGCTCTCGGCGTCGCAGCGCTCCCGACTTCGACCTCGCGCGGCAAGGAGACTTTCTTCGACGGCAAGGTCTTCGATCCGGCCGACCCCTCCGCCTACCTGTCCAGCCTCGACATCAAGAAGGTGGCGTGATGGCATCCAGCTCCGCTCTCTCGACCAGCCTCGGAACGGCCGTCAAGGCAGCCGCGAAAAGCCGTGGCCCCTTCGTGACGATGAAGGGCATCCGGGCCGTCTGCGCCCGGGTGATCCCGCCGCTCGTCGTGCTCGCCGGCTTCCTGCTCCTCTGGCAGGTGCTGTGCTCCTCGCCGACCGCCGGCCTGCCGGCGCCTTCGCGTGTGGTCACCGAGGCCTGGGACATCATCGCCCATCCGTTCTTCGACAATGGCGGCACCGACAAGGGTCTGTTCTGGCACCTCTCGGCGAGCCTGCAGCGCGTGGCCTTCGGCTTCTCGCTCGCCGTCGTCGCCGGAGTCCTGCTCGGCACCCTGGTCGGGCAGTCGGAATGGGCCATGCGCGGCCTCGACCCGATCTTCCAGGTGCTGCGCACGATCCCGCCGCTCGCCTGGCTGCCGCTCTCGCTCGCCGCCTTCCGCGACGGTCAGCCGAGCGCGATCTTCGTGATCTTCATCACCTCGATCTGGCCGATCATCATCAACACCGCGGTCGGCATCCGGAACATCCCGCAGGACTACCGCAACGTCGCGGCGGTCATCCGGCTCAACCCGATCGAGTTCTTCTTCAAGATCATGCTGCCCTCGGCGGCGCCGTACATCTTCACCGGCCTGCGCATCGGCGTCGGCCTGTCCTGGCTCGCCATCGTCGCGGCCGAGATGCTGATCGGCGGCGTCGGCATCGGCTTCTTCATCTGGGACGCGTGGAACTCGTCGCACATCAGCGAGATCATCGTCGCCCTCGTCTATGTCGGGCTCATCGGCTTCATCCTCGATCGGCTGGTCGCCGCCGTGGGCGCGCTCGTGACCCGCGGCACCAGCGCAGCCTGAGGAGAACCAGCATGTCCCACCTCAACCTGTCCCAGGTCGGCATCAGCTTCACCCGCGGCGGCAAGACCTCCGAGGTGCTGCGCGAGGTCGACCTCAGCATCGCCAAGGGCGAGTTCGTCTCGATCATCGGCCATTCGGGCTGCGGCAAGTCGACGGTGCTGAACATCGTCGCCGGCCTGCTCAAGGCCTCCACCGGCGTGGTGCTCCTCGACGGCAAGGAAGTGAACGCGCCCGGCCCCGACCGCGCCGTGGTCTTCCAGAACCACTCGCTGCTGCCCTGGCTGACTGTGCGCGAGAACGTCTCGCTCGCCGTCGACAAGGTACTCGCCGGCAAGAAGAGCCGCGCCGAGCGGGCCGAGTGGGTCGAGCACAACCTCGCCCTCGTGAACATGATGCATGCCGCCGACAAGCGGCCGGCCGAGATCTCCGGCGGCATGAAGCAGCGGGTCGGCATCGCCCGTGCGCTCGCCATGGAGCCGAAGGTGCTGCTCATGGACGAGCCCTTCGGTGCGCTCGACGCGCTCACCCGCGCCCATCTCCAGGACTCGATCATGGAGATCCAGATGCGGCTGAAGAACACCGTCATCATGATCACCCACGACGTCGACGAGGCGGTGCTGCTCTCCGACCGCATCGTGATGATGACGAACGGCCCCTCGGCCACGATCGGCGAGATCCTCGAGGTTCCGCTGAAGCGCCCGCGCCGCCGGCTCGAGCTAGTGGAGGATGCCGCCTACGTGCATGCGCGCGCCGCGGTGCTGGAGTTTCTCTACGCACGCCACGCCAAGCCTGCCGCCCTCGCTGCCTGAGAACGAAGGTCAGCGTGTCATGGGTGCGAAGGAAAGGCTCGTCGTCGTCGGCAATGGCATGGCCTCTCTCCGCTTCCTGGAGCAGCTGACGGAACGGGCACCGGGTCGCTTCGACGTCACCGTCGTCGGAGCCGAGCCGGTTGCCGCCTACAACCGGGTGCTGCTGTCCTCGCTGCTCGGCGGGGAGGTCGATGAGGCGGCCTGCGGGTTCCGCGGGCTCGACTGGTACGCCGGGCACGGCATCCGCCTGATCACCGGAGCGCCGGTCACGGCCATCGACCGGGAGAACGGGCTGGTCGTCGTCGGCGAGACCCATGTGCTGCCCTTCGACCGGCTGGTCCTCGCCGTCGGCTCGCTGCCGATCCGGTTGCCGTTGCCGGGCGCCGACCTGCCGGGCGTCGTCACCTTCCGCGATTTCGCCGACGTCGCCGCGATCCGGGCGGCGGCGGTGGAGCATGCCAAGGCGATCGTCATCGGCGGCGGCCTTCTCGGCCTGGAGGCCGCCGTCGGCCTCGCCCGGCTCGGCGTCGACTGTACGCTGCTCCACGTCATGGACCGGGTGATGGAGCGCCAGCTCGACCACACCGCCGCCCGCCTCGTGACGGCGGCGATGGAAGCCCGTGGCGTGAAAATGCTGCTTTCGGCCAACACCGCCTGCATCGAAGGCGACGGCACGGTGGAACGTCTCGTGCTCAAGGACGGCACCGTACTGCCGGCCGATCTCGTGGTGATGTCGGTCGGCATCAGACCCTCGACGGCGCTGGCGCAGGCCTGCGGCCTCGCGATCGGCCGCGGCATCACCGTCGACGACCGCATGACCACCTCGGACCCGCGCATCTTCGCCCTCGGCGAATGCGCCGAGCATCGCGGCATCGCCTATGGGCTCGTCGAGCCCGCCTACGAGCAAGCCGAGGTGCTGTCCCGACACCTCGTCGGCGAGGAGGCGGCCTATCTCGGCACCTCGCTGGCGACGAGCCTCAAGGTCTCGGGCCTGCCGGTCTTCTCGGCCGGCGTGGTCGACACGCCCGATGGCGCCGACGCGATCACCGTGCACGACGCCGCCGCCGGCCTCTATCGCAAGCTGACGATCATCGACGGCCGCCTCGCCGGCGCAGTCTTCGTCGGAGACATCTCCGAGCAGGCGCGGTGCAAGGAGATGATCCGCTCCGGCGCGCCTCTCACCCTGGACGACCGCGACGACCTGATGTTCGGGCGCCGCCAACCGCAAGCCCTTGCAGCGTAACGGACATGACCATGGCCGGAGACTTCAACGCCGAGCAGAAGCGCTATCTCGAAGGCTTTGCCTCCGGGATCGCCGCCGCCCGCCTCACCGGCGGCATCGCCAGCGGGGCAGCGGGCGCCGCCGCTCCCTCGGAGCCGACCGGGCCCGACGCGGTCCACATCAGGGCGCAGGACAAGACCGTCAAGGACGGCGGCAAGCTCTGCGACCAGGAGAAGTGGAAGCGCGCCGAGAACCCGTTCGAGGGCCATAACCGCCTGATCCGCGAGGCCGCCGCCGGCACCCAACCGAAGCCCGAGGATAATTTTCGCTGGCGCTACCACGGCCTGTTCTGGCTCGCGCCGAACAAGACCCATTACATGTGCCGGATGCGCATCCCGAACGGGATCATGCATCACTGGCAGTTCGCCGGTGTGGCCGATCTCGCCGATGCGCATGGCGGCGGCTACACACACGTCACGACGCGGGCCAACCTCCAGGTCCGCGAGATCACGCCGGAGCACGGCCAGCCCTTCCTCGACGGCCTGACCGATCTCGGTCTCACCGCCCGCGGCTCGGGTGCCGACAACATCCGCAACGTCACCGGCTCGCCCACCGCCGGCATCGACGCGCAGGAGCTTCTCGACACCCGCCCGCTGGCGCGCTCCTGGCACAACTGGATCGTCAACGACCGCTCGCTCTACGGCCTGCCACGCAAGTTCAACGTCGCCTTCGACGGCGGCGGCGTGATGCCGGTGCTGGAAGAGACCAACGACATCGGCTTCCAGGCGATCGAAGTGCTCGAAGGCGCCTCCGTCGCGCCGGGCGTGTGGATGCGCCTCGTGCTCGGCGGCATTTCCGGCCACAAGGACCTCGCCCGCGATACCGGCATCGTCCTGAAGCCCGAGGCGTGCAACCAGGTCGCCGACGCGATCATCCGGGTCTTCATCGAGAACGGCGACCGCACTAACCGGGCCAAGGCCCGGATGAAATACGTCCTCGATGCCTGGGGCTTCGACAAGTACCTCGCCGCCGTCGAGGAGAAGCTCGGCCGGAAGCTGGATCGGGTCGCACCCGAGCACGTCGCGCCGCGAAAAGCCACCGACCGGTTCAGCCATGTCGGCGTGCACAAGCAGGTTCAGGACGGCCTGAACTGGGTCGGCGTCGTGCTGCCCGTCGGCAAGATGACCACCGACCAGATGCGCGAGCTGGCCAAGATCTCGTCCGACTGCGGTGACGGCCAGATCCGGCTCACCGTCTGGCAGAACTTCATCTTCTCCGGCGTGCCCGACGCCAAGGTGGCCGAGGTCGAGAGCCGCGTCGCGGCGCTCGGGCTGACGATCAAGGCTGCCGGCATCCGCTCCGGGCTCGTCGCCTGCACCGGCAGCAACGGCTGCAAGTTCGGCGCCGCCGAAACCAAGGGCAACGCCATCATCATCGCGGACCATGTCGAGCGCACGGTGATCGATCTCGACGTGCCGGTGAACGTGCACCTCACCGGCTGCCACCATTCCTGCGCGCAGCATTACATCGGCGATATCGGGCTGATCGGCGCCCGCGTCCCGGTCGGCGAGGACGGCGACACGGTCGACGGCTACGACATCGTGGTCGGCGGCGGCTTCGCCGAGAACCCGAAGATCGGCACCGAGATCTGGAAGGCCGTGAAGGCCGAGGATGCGCCTTTCCGCGTCGAGGCCCTGCTCAAGACCTACCTCGCGCTCCGCGAGAGCAAGGAGGAGAGCTTCCAGTCCTTCACCGCGCGCAAGGGCCCTGAAGCCCTGCGCGACGCCGCCGAAGAACAGCCTGTCCTCAAGGCCGCAGCATGACCCAGCACGTCTCGCCCCCGCTCGTCCTGATCCCCGAGAGTGCGCCGTTCGATCCGGACCAACGCGCATGGCTGTCGGGCTATTTCGCCGCCCTGCTCGGCCCCGCCGTCGAGGGCGCCACTGCGCTCGCGCCGGGGGAAGGGCCGTCGACCGGCCCGCGGCTCGCCGACAACGACGACGCGCCCTGGCACGACCCGTCCATGGCGATCGGCGACCGCATGGAGATGGCGAAGGAGCGTCCGGAGCCGCAGAAGCTCATGGCGGCCATGGCCCAGCAAGATTGCGGGCAATGCGGCTACAATTGTGCCGATTACGCCAACGCGATCTTCCTCAAGAAGGAAGAGCGACTGAACCTCTGCCAGCCGGGCGGCAAGGAAACGCTCCGGATGCTGAAGAAGCTCGACGAGGAGTTCGGCGCCTCGGGCGGTGCCACCCCCGCCACGTCGGAGGAGGGCGGCGCGCCGAAGGCGGAGGTGCCGCTCGGCCCTCTCGGCCTCTGCCGCGAGAACCCGGTCTTCGCGACGTTTCTCTCCCGCACTCGCCTCAACGCGCCGGGCGGAGAGAAGGAGACCTGGCATATCGAGATCGACCTGAAGGACACCCCGATCGACTACGTCGTCGGCGATTCCCTCGGGCTGTTTCCGGCCAACGCCCCGGCTTTGGTCGACGCGGTGATCGCGGAACTCGGCACGCGGCCCGAGCGGATCATCGGGGGTCGCACGCTGCGCGACGCGCTGCTCACCGACTACTCTCTCGGTGCGGCGCCTGACGGGCTCTACCAGCTGCTCTCGCTCCTCACCTCGGGCGAGGCCCGCAAGAAGGCTCAGGCGCTGGCCGCCGGCGAGGACCCGGATGGCGACGCCGCCTATCTCGACGTGCTCGGTGCGCTCCACAAGTTTCCCGGCGCCCGGCCGGATGCCGAGGTCTTCGTTGAGTCGCTCGACGAGCTGCAGCCCCGCCTCTACTCGATCTCGTCCTCGCCGAAGATGGATGTCGGCAAGGTCTCGCTGACGGTGGATGCGGTCCGCTACAATCACCGCTCGCGTCTTCGTTTGGGTGTTGCGTCCACTCATCTCGGCGAACGGCTGCCCGAGCAGACGAAAGTCAAAATCTACCTCCAGAAGGCGCACGGCTTCGCGTTGCCGGAGGATCTCTCGAAGGACGTGATCATGTGCGGGCCGGGCACCGGCATCGCCCCGTTCCGCGCCTTCCTGCGCGAGCGCGCCGCCACGCAGGCGCCGGGCCGCAACTGGCTGTTCTACGGCCACCAGAAGCAGGCCTCGGACTTCTTCTACAAGGACGAGCTGACCAAGCTGCGCGACGACAAGATCCTGAGCCGCCTCTCCCTCGCCTGGTCCCGCGACGGCAAGGAGAAGACCTACGTCCAGGACCGCATGCGCGAGAACGGCGCCGACCTCTGGAAGTGGCTGGAAGGCGGCGCGCATTTCTACGTCTGCGGCGATGCCAAGCGCATGGCCAAGGACGTCGAGCGCGCGATCATCGACGTCGCCGCCCAGTACGGCGGCAAGAACCCGGACGAGGCCGTGGCCTATCTCGCGAACCTGAAGAAGACCGGGCGGTATCAGGCGGACGTGTACTGAGCGTCACGCGAACCTTCCCCCCTCTGCGGGGGAGGGCGCCTGCGGAGCAGGCGTGAGAGGGTATCGCATCGGCACCGGCCCGACTTTTGCTGCTCGACATCACAAAGAACCCGCCGAGGATCACGCCATGACCGTGCACGTGTCCGACGCCACGCCCGCCGTCGTGAAGACAACCTGCCCCTATTGCGGGGTCGGCTGCGGCGTGCTGGCGAGCCCGGACGGGCAGGGGGGTGCCGGCATCGCGGGTGACACCGATCATCCCGCCAATTTCGGCCGGCTCTGCTCGAAAGGCTCGGCGCTCGGCGAAACCCTGGCGCTCGACGACCGGCTGCTCCACCCGGTGGTCGACGGGGCTCGCGCCTCGTGGGAGGGCGCGCTGGGCACGGTTGCGGGTGGATTGCGCCGGATCGCCGAGCAGCACGGCCCGGATTCGATCGCCTTCTACCTGTCCGGCCAGCTCCTCACCGAGGATTATTACGTCGCCAACAAGCTCGCGAAGGGCTTTTTGGGCACGCCGCATGTCGACACCAATTCCCGGCTCTGCATGTCGAGCGCGGTGGCCGCACACCGGCGCGCCTTCGGCTCGGACACGGTCCCGGGCTGCTACGAGGATCTCGACGAGGCCGATCTCCTCGTCCTGGTCGGCTCGAATACGGCGTGGTGCCACCCGATCCTGTTCCGGCGCATGGCCGATGCGAAGGCCAAGCGCGGCGCCCGGATCGTCACCATCGACCCGCGCCGCACCCAGACCGGCGAGGAGGCCGACCTGCATCTCGGCCTGCGGCCGGGCACCGACACCGCGCTGTTCTCGGGGCTTCTCGTGCATCTCGCCACGCAGGGCGCCGTGGACCGCCGCTACGTCGCAGACCACACCGCGGGTTTCGACGCCGCGCTGGAGCGCGCCCAAATCATCGCGCCGAGCATCGCCGCCACCGCCGCCGCCACCGGGCTCGCCGAGGCGGATGTCCTGACCTTCTTCGAAATGTTCACGCGCACCCGGCGGGTGGTGACCTGCTTCAGCCAGGGCGTGAACCAGTCGGCGCAGGGCACCGACAAGGGCAACGCCATCATCAACTGCCACCTCGCCACGGGCAGGATCGGACAGCCCGGCATGGGACCGTTCTCGCTGACGGGACAGCCCAACGCCATGGGCGGGCGCGAGGTCGGAGGGCTCGCCAACATGCTGGCCGCCCACATGCATTTCGCTCCCGAGGAGGTCGATCGCGTCCGCCGCTTCTGGGATGCGCCCAACATCATCACCGGCGAGGGCATGAAGGCGGTGGCCCTGTTCGAGGCCATCGCGCGGGGCAAGATCAAGGCGCTCTGGGTGATGGGCACCAATCCGCTGGTCTCGATGCCGCGCGCCGACGCGATCCGCGACGCGATCGCAGGACTCGACCTCTACGTCGTCTCCGAGGTGCTCGCGACCAGCGACACGGCGCGGGCCACGGCCAAGAAGACCGTGCTGCTGCCGGCTTTGGCCTGGGGCGAGAAGGACGGCACGGTCACGAATTCCGAGCGGCGGATCTCGCGCCAGCGCAGCTTCCTCAAGGCACCCGGCGAGGCACGGGCCGACTGGGCGATCATGGGCGACGTCGCCAAGCGCCTCGGCTTCGGCGCCTCCTTCGCCTACACCTCCGCCGCTCAGATCTTTCGCGAGCACGCCGCGCTCTCGGCCTTCGAGAACGAGGGCAGCCGAGACTTCGATCTCGGTGGCCTCGCCGAGCTGAGCGATCGCGCCTACGACGCCGCGCCGCCCGTGCAATGGCCGCTGCCGAAGCGCGCCGCCGACCCTCGCAAGGGCCAGGCGCGGCTCTTCGCGGATGGACGCTTCTACACCTTCGACCAGCGCGCCCGCTTCGTCGCCGTGCAGCCGCCGGCCCTGGCGCTCCACCCGACCGCCAAGCGGCCGCTGATCCTCAATACCGGCCGCGTGCGCGACCACTGGCACACCATGACGCGGACCGGAAAGAGCCAGCGCCTCTCGGCCCATCGCGCCGCGCCCTTCCTGGAAATCCATCCGGACGACGCGGCGCGCTACCGGCTGAGCGACGGCGGCTTCGCCCGCGTGACGACGGATCACGCCACCGCGATCCTAGAAGTCGCGGTCACCGACGGCGCACTCCCGGGCAGCATCTTCGCGCCGATGCACTGGAGCGACATGACGGCCTCACACGGCCGCGTCGTGGCGCTGGTGCGCGGCATGCCGGACCCGGTCTCGGGCCAGCCCGAGCTGAAGGCGACGCCGGCCGCCGTCGAGCCCGTCGCCTATCGCTCGCGCGGCTACCTGCTCACGCGCTCGGCCACTCCGGCACCTGCGGGCTGGTGGTGGGCGCGCGCCACGGTCCAGGGCGGCTCGGGCCTGATCTTCGCGACCCAGGACGGCTCGCGGGAGGTGGCATTGGCCCTGCGCGGATTGTTTCCGGGCCACGAGATTGCCGAGTATTCCGACCACGCTCGCGGGCTCTACCGGCTCGCCGCCTATCGCGAAGGAAGGCTGATAGCCTGCCTCGCCGTCGAGACCGGCGAGCGGCGGCCGGACTGGGAAATCGCCAAGCAGGTCTTCGCCGCACCCGAAATCGAGGCCACGGACCGGCGCAGCCTGCTCTCGGGCCGGGCTCAGACGGCTTCGGCCGGCCCGGTGATCTGCGCCTGCCACGGCGTCGGGCTCGACGTCATTACCGCCGCCATCGCGGCCGGAGCCGGGTCGGTCGAAAAGGTCGGCGCGGCCTGCAAGGCGGGCACGAATTGCGGCTCGTGCATCCCAGAGATCCGCAAGCTGCTGCCCGCGGCGCTTGCGCGCGACGCTGCGTGAGGTCACGTTCCGGGTGAGCACGATGTCGAGACCCAACTTTCGTCGATGAGCACGCCCCGCCAACCCCGTGAAACCCGCGCCGGCCTCGAGCCGCTGGCGGTGTTGCCCGTCTTCGTACCGCTCCAAGGCAAGCGCGCCGTGCTTGCCGGCTCTAACGGCGGCGCTCCCTGGAAGGTGAGGCTGCTCGCCGCAGCCGGCGCCATCGTCGACGTCTACGCCGCAGAGCCGAGCGAGGAGCTTCTGGCCGTGCCGGGCGATATCGCCGCCGGCTCCGTGACCCTCCATCGGCGCAATTGGACCCCCGCCGACCTGTCAGGTGCCGCCTTCGCCGTCGGCGCGATGGAGGACGAGGACGACTGTATCGCCTTCGTCGCGGCGGCCCGCGCAGCCGGCGCCATCGTCAATGCCGTCGACCGGCCGCATCTCTGCGACGTGAAGTTCGGCGCCATCGTCAACCGCTCGCCGCTGGTGGTGGGCATCTCCACGGAGGGTGCGGCCCCCGTCTTCGGGCAGACGGTACGCGCCCGCATCGAAGCGATGCTGCCGCGCGGCTTCGCGCGCTGGGTTGCAGCCGCACGCGACTGGCGCGACGGCGTCTCCGAGCGCTTCCATGGCTTCGCTGAGCGGCGTGGCTTCTGGGAGCGCTTCACGGATCGCGCCTTCGCCGAGCCCGACCGCGTGCCCACCAAGAGCGACCTCTCCGAGCTTCTCGGCGAGACCGAGGCCACGCCGAAGGGCGGGGCGGTCACCCTCGTCGGGGCGGGGCCGGGCGATGCCGAGCTCCTGACCCTCAAGGCCCTGCGCGCTCTGCGCAACGCCGACGTCATCCTCTACGACGACCTCGTCGCCCGCGAAATCCTCGACTACGCCCGGCGCGAAGCCCGCACCATGCTCGTCGGAAAGACCGGGCACGGCCCCTCCTGCCGCCAGGACGATATCAACGCGCTGATGGTCTCGCTGGCAAAGTCCGGCAAGCAGGTGGTGCGGCTGAAATCCGGCGATCCGCTGGTCTTCGGCCGAGCCGGCGAAGAGCTCGAAGCCTGCCGTCTTGCCGGCGTGCCCTGCTCAGTGGTTCCGGGTGTCACCGCCGCGCAGGGTGCAGCGGCCTCGCTCGGCGTCTCGCTGACCCACCGCGACGCCGCCCGCCGCCTGCAATACGTCACCGGCCACGATCGCCGCGGCGCGCTGCCCGAGGACCTGAACTGGGGAGCGCTCGCCGATCCCAGCGTCACCACCGTTGTCTACATGCCGAAGCGCACGCTCGGCACGTTGTTGGAGCGCGCCATTGCGGAGGGCCTTGCCCCGGCGACACCCGCACTTGTGGTCTTCAACGCCACCCGGCCCGACCAGGCCACGGTCACCGGCACCGCCGCCGACCTTGCGGAACGGATCGAGGCCGCCGGCCTCGAAGGCCCCGCGATCCTCATGGTCGGCGAGGCATTGGGACGCCGCGAGGTCGGAGCGATCGTCGACACGATGCAAGATCGGCTAGCGGTCTGAGCAGCGAGGCGTGACGGCGACAGGCCGCAGGGCCGAGCCCTTG
The DNA here is from genome assembly GCF_021352225.1 of Methylobacterium sp. C25. Classification (GTDB taxonomy): domain Bacteria; phylum Pseudomonadota; class Alphaproteobacteria; order Rhizobiales; family Beijerinckiaceae; genus Methylobacterium. Next base: position 114,503 of record NZ_JAAUVI010000004.1, read on the forward strand.
GCCTCCCGGGTTCCGCGCGGGTAGAGGTGCGCTTCCGGCGTCGGACCCCCACCCATGCAGCCTAAGTCTCGTATCCTCGTGCCGCTCCTCGCCTTCGCAGCAGGCATCGTGCTTCTGTCGGCGGCGGCCGTGATCTATCTCGTGCCGCAGAGCCGCCCCGCTGCGACAAGTGCCGTCGGCGGCCCCTTCACCCTGGTGAACCAGGACGGCAAGACCGTAACCGAGCGCGATTTCGCCGGTGCCACGCATCTGATGTTCTTCGGCTTCACCCACTGCCCGGACGTCTGCCCGACCACGCTGCAGCAGATCACCGACGTGCTCGCCGCCCTCGGCCCCAAGGGTGACAAGCTGAAGGTCGCCTTCGTCACAGTCGACCCTGAGCGCGACAATCCGGCTGCGCTGAAAGAGTACCTGTCGAGCTTCGATCCGCGCATCACCGGCCTGACCGGGACGCCCGAGCAGGTCAGGGCAGCGCTCAGGGCCTATCGCGGCTACGCCAAAAAGGTCGAGGGCAAAGACGGCGACTACGTAATGGAGCACACGGCGCTGGTCTACGTCATGGACGCGCACAACAATTTCGTCAGTGCCCTCAACCTGCAGCGACCGCCGCAGGAGACGGCCGCGGAACTGACGAAGCGGATCTGACGCCCGCGCCTTTTCGGGTCAGCCGAGCGCCGCTGCGCGAGGTGCGCGCCAGACCATGCTCGGTTTTGTTCCAGCGATGCGGATGGCGGGCGAGCTCGAACACCGCGAGCCACGCCGCGGCGCTGACCAAGCCGAAGTAGAGCGGCAAGAGGAGTGCCCATGGCATCAGCCCGAACCAGCGGCGGCGCATACAGGCAAGCAGCGCCGGGAGCAGCATTGCCACGATACCGCCTATGAACACGACGTGCGTCCCAAGGCTCGTGACTTCCGCCAATATGTCTGGCGCCGCGTCGGGCCCAGAGATCAGTCGATAGACCGTCCAGAGCGAGAGAAACGGGTAGACCAAGGCAGATAAGACGGTCCCCGGTAGGAGCGTGACCGCGAACAGGCTTCCAAGCGGTCCCAGCCGCCCGGCAGTCTCTGCAGGATTCCGAAGATGGGTGAAGGTCGTCTGCAGAAATCCCTTCATCCAGCGCGTCCGCTGGCGTAGCCAAGGCTTCACCAGCCGAAGGCCCTCCTCCTTCGTGTCGCTCGGCAGGTCACCGACATGATAGCCAGCGAGCGCCAAACGCATCCCGAGATCTGCATCCTCGGTGACATTCCAGGCGTCCCAACCGCGCAATTCACGCAGTACGCGCGTGCGGAAATGTGTCGTCGTCCCGCCCAACGGCGTCGGCATCCGCCACGCAGCGAGGGCTGGTCCAAGCACGTCAAACAGGGCCGAGTATTCGAGGGCGAAGAGCCGCGTCAGCCAGCCATCCTCGTAGTTGTCGACGACGAGACGCCCCTGCAGGCAAGCCGTCGTCTTGGGGGCTCGGGCGAACAGCGTCGCGGCGAGCCTGAGTTGCTGTCGCTCGATCACGTCCTCCGCATCGTAGACGACGAGATAACGGCCGCGGGCCAGCGGCAGCGCGACGTTGAGCGCCCGCGGTTTCGTTCTGGGCAGGCCAGGCGGAGCCGTCACGATCTCGAACCAGGGCGGCAAGGCGATCGCCCGCAGCGCTTCCGCCGTTTCCGCGTCGTCGGCTTCGAGCAGGAGTTTGATGTCGAGCTTGGCCGCCGGATAATCGAGACGCTTCAAGGATCCGACCAGTTGCTCCACGACGCTGGCCTCGCGGTAGAGCGCGACGAGGACGGTATAAGTCGGCAATGCCGCGTCGTTCAGGAGACGAATCTCGGGAGAAGGCTCCGGGCTGGAAGGTACTCCAGCGGCACAGAAGCGGACCATCAGCAGCGCAATGGTCGCTAGTTGGGTCAATGCGAGCAGCCCCATGCTGAATCCGTTCGGCAAGCTGGTGAAAAGAAGGCCCAATCCGACCACGGCCCCAACGACGATGAGGTCTCTCGCCGTCAGGCCTGGCCGGCATGACCATTCTGGATGGTGCTGCCTCAGGTCATCTGCCGCTTCGGCCGCGATCTCATCGGCCCGCTGCGCGAATACGGCATTGCGCAATCGCGTGGGCGTGGTGATGGCCGGCTGGACGCTCCGCTGGTTCCAAGTGTCGATGAGGCGCGCGACGGCACGTCCGCGCGGCGCCACAGCGACGAGGGGCCAAAACTCCCGAGCCAACGGAGTGGCGTCAACGTCCAGCACCTCAGAATGGCGCACCTTGTCGTAGAGCCGCACGTCTTCGACGAATGTCGTGTCGAGGGTGAGCGCGAGGGCGCGGTAGTATCGCTCCTCGTCGATCACGCCGGTGTTGAGCAGCGTCGTAAGGACATCAGCGCGGCCCAGACGTGCCGCTTCCGCGGCGTTGGCGAGAGCCCGGTAAGATATGCCATGCGCGAGCAGAAATCCGATCTCGCGCGGAAGCACCACCTCTTCCGGGCGCGCCCCAGTGTCGAGAGAGCCCCGTGCCACGATGGACCTGTCGAGGACCGCCATGAGGGACGCTCCCGAGGGGCTCGACGGTATGGTAGGGAGGCAGGGTGAGCCCGATCTCGTCCTCCCTTCCGCAAAGCCATCGCAGCCGCACGGTCCAGGCAAGCGCCCTGCGCGCTCTGGTTGTGTACGGTTTGTTAACCGTCGCCCTATTGCTGACCAGTGCGGCAGAATCGACACAGGCGCAGGCTCCCGCCGTACCCGAGACAAAGCCAACGAGCCCGTCCGTCGCGATCCCGAACTTCTGGAATCCCCGCGCACGCGGTGAGCGTGTCGAGGCACCGCAACTCGGGCGCCCGGTCCGCTTCCTGACCGACGATGAATTTCCGCCGCTGCATTTCGCGGGGCCCGACGGCAACCCGACCGGCTTCTCGGTGGAACTGGCGCGCGCCGTCTGCGAGCGGCTGGTGATCCAGTGCACGGTGCAGGCGCGCCGCTTCGACACCTTGCTCGACGCTCTGGCTGACAAGCAAGGCGACGTCGTCGCGGCCGCGATCCCGCTGACGCCAGGCCTGCGTGCCCGCTTCCTGGCGACGCGCCCGTATTTTCGCTGGCCGGCGCGCTTCGTCGCGCGCGGCGACAGGGGGTTGGCGCCCCCCTCGGCCCAGGCGCTGTCGGGCAAGACGGTGGGTGTCATCGAAGGAAGTGCGCACGCTGCCTACCTGAAGACGTTCTTCTCCGGCGCAGTGCCGAAGCCTTTCCCCGATCTCGCGTCGGCCGAGGCCGCCTTGAGGCGGGGCGAGATCGACTACGTCTTCGCCGACGGCCTCAACCTCGCACTCTGGATCGGCGGCCAGGATTCCGAGCGCTGCTGCAGCTTCGTTGGCGGCGATTACCTGGAGAACCGCTATTTCGGCGAGGGCATCGGCCTGATCACCCGCACGGAGGACGCCGCCCTGAACCGCGCCCTCGACGATGCGCTCCAGCGCGTCTGGGATGATGGCAAATATGCGGAGCTCTACCTGCGTTTCTTTCCGGTGAGCCCGTTCTGAGTCATCGCGTTGACCGGCCCGGACCCGGTCCATAGTAAGTCACGACCATGACCGCCCCGCTCGCACTCGATCCCGACATCGTGGACGCTGCCGCCACGGCAGCCGCTTGGCCCTTCGAGGAGGCGCGCAAGCTCCTCGCGCGGCTCGAGCGGAAGCCGAAGGCGGAAGTGCTGTTCGAGACCGGCTACGGCCCCTCGGGCCTGCCGCATATCGGCACATTCGGCGAGGTCGCGCGCACATCGATGGTGCGTCACGCTTTCCGCGTGCTCACCAATGACAGCGTACCGACGCGGCTCATCGCCTTCTCCGACGACATGGATGGCCTGCGGAAGGTGCCGACTAACGTCCCCAACCAGGACAGGCTCACGGCCGCGCTGAACCTGCCTTTGACCAAGGTGCCCGACCCGTTCGGCACCCACGAGAGCTTCGGCCATCACAACAACGCCGAGTTGCGCCGCTTCCTCGACGCATTCGGCTTCGACTACGAATTCCGTTCCGCGACAGAGTGTTACAAGGCCGGCATCTTCGACGACGCGCTCCGGCTCGTGCTCGACCGCTACGAGGCGGTGATGGCGATCATGCTGCCCTCGCTGCGCGCCGAGCGCTCGGCCTCCTACTCGCCGTTCCTGCCGATTCACCCGGTGACGGGACATGTCATGCAGGTGCCGATCGACGAGGTGAAGCCGGCCACCGGCACCATCGTCTGGCGCGATCCGGCCACCGGCGAGGCCTACGAGACCCCGGTCACGGGCGGCCATGCCAAGCTGCAATGGAAGCCCGACTGGGCGATGCGCTGGGTGGCGCTCGGCATCGATTACGAGATGGCCGGCAAGGACCTCATCGACTCCGTGAAGCTCTCGGGCCAGATCGCCCGCGCACTCGGCGCCGAGCCACCGGAGGGCTTCAACTACGAGCTCTTCCTCGACGAGCACGGCCAGAAGATCTCGAAGTCCAAGGGCAACGGCCTGACCATCGACGAGTGGCTGACCTACGGCACGCCGGATTCGCTGGCGCTCTACATGTACAACAAGCCGCGCGAGGCCAAGCGCTTGTTTTTCGACGTGATTCCGCGCCACGTCGACGAGTACGACAACTTTTTGGGCCGCTACCCGCGGCAGGATGCGAAGCTGCGTCTCGGCAACCCGGTCTGGCACCTGCATGCCGGCAACCCGCCCGCCCCCGAGGCCATCGACGCCTCCGGCACGGTGCTGAGCTTCGCCATGCTCCTGAACCTCGTCTCGGTGGCCAATGCCGAGACCCCCGACGTGCTCTGGGGCTTCATCCGCCGCTATGCACCCGATGTCGGGCCGCAGACGCATCCGCGGCTGGCCGCGCTCGTGACCCGCGCGCTCGCCTATTACCGCGATTTCGTGCGCCCCCAGAAGCAGTACCGCGCGGCCACCGAGGAGGAGAGGGCGGCGCTTGCCGACCTCGCCGAGACCCTTGCCGAGCACGAGGGCTCGACCGATCCGGAAGGCTTGCAGGCCGTGGTCTACGAGGTGGGCCGCCGCCACTTCCCGGACCTCTCGGGCAAGGCCAAGAGCCCCGATGGGCGGCCGGGCGTGTCCAAGACCTGGTTCGCCTCGATCTACAACGTGCTGCTCGGGGAAGCGCAGGGGCCGCGCTTCGGCTCGTTCATCGCGCTGTATGGGGTGGCCGAGACGCGGGCGCTGATCGGGAAGGCGCTGGAGGGTGCGTTCGTCGGAGCCGACGCTTAACGGGGGCGTCGGACGTCATCTCGTTTCAGGCCGTACGGAAGGCCGGACGAGCGGGACGGATGTCCCGCCTGTCCCAAGCCGTCCCACGGCCGGGATTGCCCCCTCTGAGAACAGCATCGGCCGGAACCGTCGTGGAACGCATTGACAGCGCGCCGCTGATTATGCCAATATTCCTATATCGGCAGAGTGGTGGTTCTCACAAGCCGGGCTTGATGGGGGGACTTGAACCCCAACCGGGCATATGCCGCCACGTTTCGAGTAGTCTTCGCAGACTGTCCGAAATCTACTTTGGGTAGAATTCGGTAAATTGCCAGTAGGCTTACCCACCACCATAAGCACCCATAATGGGCGGCATCAGTGGTTTTGATTGGTTGGAGCCTTTCAGCTGCGGCAAACTGCTGACGGACGAAAGTCAGCTAGCGCTCAGCCAATTTTTGCCCAATTGGTTCGCAACTAAACCATCTGCAGCAACGGCGCTGCGCAGGGACGGTGCTGGTCCAAATGCCTCGATACTTTTTCGACGTTCACGATGGCGTTGACGTTCGCGACGATGCCGGCCGTGAGTTGGAGGGTCCCGAAGCGGCGCGGCAGGAAGCCGTCCGGCTTGCGGCGGAGTACGCGAAAGATGTCGAGAACCTATCAGCAGGCGGCCTCCTAGTCGTCACCGTCCGAGACGGGTCCGGCACCACCGTGACCACGGTCCGGCTGATCTGCCAGATCGACTGACGCGGCAGTTTCCTTCGCCAGCTCAATGGAGAGCATGTCGAGCAAGACACGAAGCCGGAAGCCGCCGTTATTTCCTAATAATTCTCTGGCTTCCCGGCACAGGCCCGCCACGCTCTCAAGAACTTGTTCCTCTTGAGGCATAATCCTCTCTGCGACGCCGTGAACACATCGCCCCAGATGGAATGAACGGCCGAGCCGCGTCCAGGACTTTGTTGCCGGGGACTTGCCCGTCGCCCGCACCATCGCGCGTTTAGTTGATGACTTGTGTTTTTTGAGCAACGGGCAGGGCAAGTCGCGTTAGCGCCATCTCTCTACCTCCACGCATCCGCACTCTCGCATCAATTCGATCCTGGATGCGAATGCCTTTGCATGAATTTTTTGAAATACTCTCTCCGCATGTGGCCGCCTATTCTATAGAGAGATCGCCGTATTTTCCGGAAACTTCATCATGAAGGCTTCGGATTTACGGTTGGCGTGCTCAGTCGATACCGCGCAAGAATGACCTATTGGCTGAGCTTCCGGCAAACGGCCAAGCGTCATCCAGTCCATCTCCCGCACAGCCTCAACGACCGGCGCCCCGGTGGTCGAGGCAGGCCGCGGCGACGATGCCCGCCGCATAGGCGAGGATGTTCCAGCCTGAAAAAATTCGACCGAGCAGGAGCTGGCCGGCGAGAGTGAAGCGGAACGCATCGAGACCGGGTGTGTGGAACAGGCGAAGCAGTTCGACCGAGATCGCCACGGCAAGGGCGACGGCGATCACCATTCGCGTGCGCGCACCCGCCATCAGGAAGGCGACGATCCCGTAGACCATCGCGCCCCACAGCACGCTGCCGACGTACTTCACGACGCCGGCGGGGAGGCCGACCGGCACCAGCCGCAGCATCGTTCCGAGTACGATGACGGCGAGCGTCGCGACCAGGATCACCAGCCGGCTTCGAACGAGAAACCGCATCATGGTCGCTCTTGGTTTCGGCCCGAGGCGTCGAAGCGCGGAGCCGGGTCCCGGGTTGCTCCGCTCCGCTAGCACGACATGAAGGTGAGCCGCATTCGGATAACCCAAGCCGCAATGCCCTTGCGAGGAGGCCGCCGCGTCGCATCCTTGCACAAGGAGAAACAATGCATTTTCGATTTCGGACGTTCACCACGAAGTCAAGACACATCAACCTTCCCAGTATTCAAGTCGACATCGAGGAGTCGACTCAAGTTCTCGCGAAGGAGTGTTTCAATGTCGAACGCAGACCATGCCCGGGTTCCAACAATAGACAGGCATGATGGGCCTGGGGCCTCGCCCGCAATCGTGCCGGCGACGCATCGTTCGGCGGGAGGTTCGACGAGCGCTCGAACGTTCAGGCAGGGCGAGTTCGACGTCACCGTCTTTAGCGACGGGCACATGATCGTGCCGGCGGCCTTCATCGCGCAGGACGCACCGGCCGATCAGCGCGAAGAGGTGATCGAGCGCTCCGGCGCGCCTTCGCCGAACGTCCTGCCAGCGGCCAACGTGCCAGTTCTGCGCCGGGGAACAGAGCTCATCCTGTTCGATCTCGGCGATGGAGGCCGGTTTCAGCCAACGGAGGGGAAGCTTCTCGGCGCGCTGCGCGACGAACGCATCGATCCGAGAGAGGTCACCCAGGTCGTTCTCACGCATGCGCATCCCGACCATCTGTGGGGATTGAGAAACGTCGCAGGCGAGTTGAACTTCCCGAACGCGGATTACGTCATCGGCCAGACGGAATGGGATTTCTGGACGGCGCCCGATGTCGCCTCGCGGCTTCCCGAGGCCTTCCGGGGTGTCGTCCCTCAAACACAGAGCGATCTCGCTGCGATTGCACACCGCGTTCGCCTCTTGAAGGACGGCGACGAGGTCGCCGCCGGAATCTCGGCCGTAGCGACCCCCGGCCACACGCCCGGGCATCTCTCCTTTGCAGTCGCAGGCGGCGACGGCCTCTTCATCACGGCCGATGCCCTCACGCACGAGTTGATCTCGGTCGAGCATCCCGCCTGGCAGAACGGCTTCGACTATCAATCCGACGTCGCCATAGCGACCCGGCAGCGCCTGCTCGATCGGCTGACGCACGACAGGATGGCGGTCCTGGCCTTCCATTTCCCGTTTCCGGGCCTCGGCAGGATCGAGAGAGCCGGCTCGGGCTACCGCTACACCGCCGCACGGTGAAGCCGGCGCGGGGCGCGGAGATGTCCGCGCCTCCTTCACGTGGACGGTACCGACCCGTTCGCATCCCGCGATCGCTCGCCGGGAGCGAGATCATGACACCCGATGCCCCCCTGTCCCATTGCCGCCCGATCTATCTGGCTCGGTTGCTGCCGCTGTACCTGGCGATCTTCGTCGGCTTCGTCGGCTACAGCCTGATGATCACGATCTTCACGCCGCTGGTGGTGAACGACGTGACGCTCGTGGCGACGTCATCGACGGGCACACGCTCGATCGTGCTCGGCATCCTGCTGAGCCTCTATCCGGCGGCCCAGTTTCTCGGCGCTCCCCGGCTCGGCGCCTGGTCGGATCGGTTCGGCAGAAGGCGGGTGCTGCTCGTCAGCCTGGCGCTGAGCGTCGTGTGCTATGTCGGCATTGGCGAGGCGCTGCATGCCCACCTGCTCTGGCTCCTGATGGCCGCGAGCTTTGCCTGCGGCCTGTGCGAGAGCAACATCGTGGTGGCTCAGAGCGCGATCACCGACATCGTGCCGCCATCGCTGCGCAACCGGTATTTCGGCTACGTCTACCTCGCGTCGAGCTCCGCCTATATCCTCGGACCCATCGGGGGCGGTCTGCTTGCGAATTCCGGCCATGTCGGCTGGTTCGGCAGCGACACGCCGTTCTGGGCCGTCCTGCTTCTTCTGGTTGCGACGACGGCCTGGGTCTGGTGGAGCTTCGCCGAAACCCGTCGAGGCGCCGATCAGCGTGGCTCCGGTCCCGATGCCGGCGGCCTCACGACCTTCCTCAGGTCCCTGAACGATGTCCGCTATCGCCGCTACTACGTGATCAACGGGCTGATCTATCTGGCGATCTTCGGATTCTTCCGCAGCTATCCGATGTATATCGAGGGCCGCTTCCAGCTCGGCCTCGCGGATCTCTCCTGGTTGATCGCCTGGGTCAGCGTCCCGATCGTGCTCGCCAATCTCTGGATCACCGGGTTCGTCTCGGCCCGCTACGATGTTGCGGATATCGCGTTCTGGTCGGCGATCGCCGTCGGCATAGCCATGGTGGCGATCGTGCTGCCGGGTAGCCCGAGCTGGCTTTGGACGACCCTCGCGCTCACGGCGATGCCCCTGGCGCTGTGCCTTCCCAGTTTGGCGACCATGCTCTCCCTCGCGGCGCGCGACGGCGAGCAGGGAAGCGTGCTCGGCAACAACCAGAGCATCCAGGTGGGTGCGGAGGCACTGTCGGGCCTGGCAGCCGGTCTGCTGGCGACGCTCGATCTCCGCCTGCCCTTGGTCGCCCTCGGCATGGTGTCGATCGTCGCGGCCACGCTGATCGCGCGAAGCCCGAGACGCCGGATGGATGCTGAACGGTGACACCAGGGGTCGCCTCGTCATCACGCGCAAGAGCGCCGCAATCACGATGCGAGCATTTACACCGCCGGACCCGCCCGGTATCACCCCGGCCTTCACCGCACACGAGTTCACCCCAAGATGCGCGCCGAGATCGAGCAGAGCTCGGATGCCGCCAAGCAGTCTATAGGACTGCTGAGGAGGCATCTTTGACTGGGATACCGTCGATAAACGTCTCGCGGAGCTGAACGCCGCCTCCGAGAACCCCGACCTCTGGAACGACGCCGAGGCCGCGCAGAAGGTCATGCGCGAGCGCCAGCAGCTCGACGAGGCCGTCACCGCTATCCGCAAGCTGGAGCAGGCGCTTGAGGACGGCGCCACGCTGATCGAGCTCGGCGAGATGGAGGAGGATCAAGCCTCCATCACCGAGGGCGAGAACGCGATCAAGGCCGTCGAGAAGGAGGCCGCGAGCCGCCAGGTCGAAACCTTGCTCTCCGGCGAGGCCGACGGCTTCGACACCTATCTCGAAGTCCATGCAGGCGCTGGCGGCACCGAGAGCCAGGACTGGGCCAACATGCTGCAGCGCATGTATGGCCGCTGGGCCGAGCGCCGGAAGTTCAAGGTCGAGATCGTCGAGATGACCGACGGCGAAGAGGCCGGGATCAAGGGCGCCACGCTCCTGATCAAGGGCCACAACGCCTATGGCTGGCTCAAGACCGAATCCGGCGTGCACCGCCTTGTGCGGATCTCGCCCTACGATTCCAACGCGCGGCGGCACACCAGCTTCGCGTCGGTCTGGGTCTATCCGGTGATCGACGATCGCATCGAGATCGAGATCAAGGAATCCGACTGCCGCATCGACACTTACCGGTCGTCCGGCGCGGGCGGCCAGCACGTCAACACCACGGATTCGGCGGTGCGCATCACGCACAACCCGACCGGCATCGTGGTGGCCTGTCAGCAGGAGCGCTCGCAGCACAAGAACCGGGCCACCGCCTGGAACATGCTGCGCGCCCGGCTCTACGAGGCCGAGTTGAAGAAGCGCGAAGAGAAGGCCAATGCCGAGGCCGCCTCGAAGACCGATATCGGCTGGGGCCACCAGATCCGCAGCTACGTGCTGCAGCCCTATCAGCTCGTGAAGGATCTTCGCACGGGCACGCAGTCGACCGATCCGGACGAGGTGCTCGACGGCGATCTCGACCCGTTCATGGAGGCTTCGCTCGCGGCGCGGGTCTACGGCACCACAGAGGCGGTCGAGGATATCGACTGATCGTGCAGCGGCGCGGAGGCCTATGGCCGCTGCGTCAGCTTCTGCAATTGCGCATGCGACCAGGCGACCCAGGATTCGCCGGCCAGGCCGTCGCGGCCCGGACGATCCGAGACCGGCTCGGGGTCCACGGCCTCGTCGGCCAGGCCGATGCCGGCCTTGAGGAAGCGCTGCGGATCGACCGGCTCGCCGTCGATCCGAACCTCGTAGTGCAGATGGTTGCCCGTCGAGCGGCCGGTAGAGCCGACGCGGCCGACGATGGTGCCGGCCTCGACCCGCTGGCCGGGCGTCACCGAAAAGCTCGCCAGATGCGCGTAGCGCGTGACGAGCCCGTGGCCGTGATCGACCTCGACCATGTTGCCGTAGCCGCCATTGGGCTCTGCCACGGTAACGCGGCCGGCCGCCGTGGCGCGGGCCGGGGCTCCGTGCTCGGCGCGCATGTCGATGCCCGTGTGTAGCGCAAGGCCGCGTGTGAAGGGATCGAGGCGGGCGCCGAAGGTGCTGGTGTAGACGGTGTCCTCGGCAAGCGGCTTGCGCAGGGGGAGGGTGGCCACCGTCCGGCGCAGCCGCTGCTCCTCGTCGCTGGAACGTTGCGCCTCGGCGAGCGCACGATCGAAAGCGTCCCCGGTCAGCGGGACCAGCGGGCCGCCGACGCCACGCTCCGGCTTGTCAAAACGGCTCGGGGCGAGACCAGCCCGCGCGATCAGGTCTCTGAGCCGCCCGACGTTGCGCGCCGTCTTAGCGCTGAGATCGCCCAGGACCTCCGACTGCCGCTCGGCCAGCTGGTCGAGCCGGCCGTCGAGATGAGCGAGGCGCAGCCCGAGCCGGCGCTCCGGCGCCTCGACCCGGTCGCCGCCGCGCATACGCAGGCCGAAGCTGCCGCCGGCATCCGAGGGCTCGGGCGTGGGAAAGGGTTTTTGGGGTTGGGCAGCGGCCGGCTGCTCCGCCGGGATCGCGCCGGTGGTCACCGGCTCGGAGGCGCCGAGGCTCACCAGGATGCCCTGGCGCCGCTCGATCAGCGCCTGACGTTCGGCGAGCGCGCCGAGCCGGCTCTCGAAGCCCTCGCGGCTCCTGATCCGCTCGGCGACCGTCTGCTCGACCTGCGATTGCAGCGCGCCGACCCGCTCCTGATAGGCGAGCTCGACGGTGCGGACCTGCACGAAGAAGCGGCCGAGCGTCTCGTCGCGAAAAACGATGTAGTAGGTGGTCGCGCCGGCCCAGACCGTGCACGCGCAGAGCGCAACGGCCAGGATCGGAGCGAGCCTGCTCCGGCGCGGAGCCCGGGCCTGGGCGAGGCGATCGCGGCGCCGGGCCGAGCCGTCGGTCGGAAAGTTCGATGGTGAGATGAGACGCATCACGCCGAACGGGGAAGGCAGATGCGGCCATCACACATCGTCAAGGTTAAGGAACCGACAAAATCGCCCCGGCGCCGCTGTCTCAGCCGAGGGCGCGAGTTGCCTCGAGCACCTCGTCGGCATGGCCGGGCACCTTCACCTTCGGCCAGATGCGAGCAATCTTGCCTTGCCCGTCGATCAGCACGGTGGTGCGCTCGACGCCCATGTATTTGCGCCCGTACATGCTCTTCTCGACCCAGACGCCGTAGGCTTCGAGCATGCCCTTGGCCTCGTCCGAGGCGAGCGGGAAGGTCAGCCCGTATTTCGCGCGGAACTTGTCGTGGCTCTTCACCGAATCAGGGGAGACGCCGACCACCGTCGCGCCGGCCTTCTCGAAGGCATCTCCGAGCGCGTTGAAGCCCTGGGCCTCCAGGGTGCAGCCGCTCGTGTCGTCTTTCGGGTAGAAATACAGCACGACCTTGCGCCCCGTGAGGCCTGAGAGGGCGATCGTCTCGCCTCCCGCGCCCGGCAAGCTGAAATCGGGAGCTTTTTGACCCTGTTCGAGCGGCATCATGCCTTCCTTTCGGCTGATTGATCGTGTCCCTCGGGACATGCGCCCAGACGTTGCGGCGCGCCACGCCGACAGACTACGAATCCCAAGGTTTTGCGCCCGCTTACCCCGGGTGTGCCAGCCACTCCAGCGGCGAAGGATGAATGGACCAGGAAACGGCCCACTCGCTCCTCGAGGAAGCGGTGACCGGCAACGCTGCGACCGGCAAGGCTGCACGGGGGCGTAAGACGCCGCCGGAACGGCCTTGCAAGCCGCCGGGCCGTATCCGCCGCAGATGCATGCTGGTGGCCGTGGCACTGGTCTTCCTGCTCGGCCTCGGCACGGGGCTCGCGGTGCTGCGGCTGTCGCAGGGCCCGCTGCGCATCGACGGAATGTCCGAGCGCGTCGCCGCCGGCCTCGCCGGGAGCATCGGACCCGGCTGGCGGGTCGATCTCAAGGACAGCTCGCTGGAGCTCGACTCCGAAAATTCCCTGGCCCTGCGCGTCGCGGGGCTCGACGTGTTCAATCCGGAAGGCGCGCTCGTCGTCAGCGCTCCGCTCGCCGTGGTCAGCATCGACACCTGGGGGCTCCTGAAGTTCTCGGTGCAGCCGCGCTCCATCGAGTTCCGCGACCTGCGGATGACCGCGCTCGTCCATCGCGACGGCTCGATCGCCTTCGCCGCCTCCTCGCCGACGGAGGCCGCAGCGGTGAAGCCGCACACCCTGCCAAGCGTCGACCAGGCGCGCGGCACCGTCTCGCCCGTTTCCGCTGCCGTCGGCTCGATCTTCGGTGTCGTGCTCGATTCCGCCGGCGTCGTCGGCGCCCTCGACCGGGCCAGGATCACCAATGGCCGCCTGACGCTGATCGACGACGATGCCCGCGAGCGGGCGGTGTTCGAGCGCGTCAACGGGCTGTTTCGGCGCGATGCGACACGCGATGCCCGCATTTTCGAATTGCGCATCGATGGCCCGCATGGCGAGTGGCGGTTCGGCGGCGACCTGCACGAGGAGGGCGGTGGCCGCCGCTCGGGCACCATCACCCTCGACGACCTGCCGGTCACCGACATGCTGCTGCTCGGCGGGATGTCCAAGCTGCCGGTCGAGACCGACCTGAAGCTCTCGGCCTCAGCCGACGTGGCGATCAATGCCGGACGGATCGACACCATGAAGGTCGGCGTCCATTCCAGCGCCGGAAATCTCCTGATCGAGGAGAAGGACTTCAACCCGGTCACGATCGAGACGCTGAACGCCCAGGCGAGCTGGGACGAAGCGGGCCGCGCCTTGAAGCTCGACGCGCTGGACTATGCCGGCGCCGGAAACGCCATCCGGCTCGAGGGGCTTTTCGCCCAGAGCCCGTCGGGGGCCATCACGGACTGGACCTTCGGCTTCAGCGGCCGCAATGCGGTCCTGCGCGGTGCCGCGGCCACTGACGCGCCCGTGAAGGTCGCCGAGATCACAGGTCACCTGACCGGCCGCGAGGGCGGCATCAGCATCGACGATTTCTCGATGCGCGGCGAGAAGCTCAACGGCACCATCACCGGCACCATCGGCACAAGCCGCGACGACGACGGCGTCACCCTGCGGATCAAGGCCGACCATACCGACGGGCGCCTCGCGCTCCGGCTCTGGCCCGAGCACATCGCGCCGGCCGTGCGCTATTACCTCCAGGACTACTTGGTCGGCGGCCAGGTCGACGCCACCGACATCGTGGTCGACCTGAGCGGTTCGGAGATGGCGGCCGCCCTGCAGGGCGCGCCCCTGCCCGACAAGGCCCTGCATGTCGACGTCGCGGTCTCGGACGCCGGCCTCACCGTGTCCCGCGATGCGCCGCCGCTGAGCCGCGCCCGCCTGTCGGGGGTGATCACCGGCCGCTCGACGACCATCAGCGGCGCCAGCGCGGAAATCCGCATGGCGGATAACCGCGTCCTCGCCATCAGCGACGGCTCCTTCACAGTCCGCGACCCGCAGCCGGCCAAGGTGCCCGCGCAGATCGGGCTGCGGCTCGGCGGCAGTGCGGACGCGGTCGCGGCGCTCCTCCAGACCAAGATGTTCAAGGGGCTGACCGGCGCCGATATCGATCCGGCCAACGTGAAGGGCCGCGCGGACATGCGGATCGACTTCCCGTTGAACCTCAAGCACGTGCCCGATCTCGCCGACATCCCGGTCACGCTCAACGGGGCGCTGACCGACCTCACCGTCGACAAGGCCTTCGGCAAGGAGCGTTTCGAACAGGGTCGGTTCGCGCTGAACTACGACCGCAGCGGCTTCGCGATGAAGGGCGACGGCCGGGTGCTCGGCGCGCCGGTGACGATCGACCTCAAGCAGCCCAAGCCCGGCGCCCCCGGCGAGGCGCTCGTGAGCGTGGTGCTCGACGAGACCTTCCGGGCCAAGAAGGGGTTCCCGGTCGCTCCGCAACTCACGGGGTCGATCCCGGCGCGCATCACCGTTCCGATTGGCCGATCAGGGTCGGGTAAGCCGCCGATGCGCGTCGAAGCCGATCTGACCAAGGCCGGCATCGACGGCCTGCTGCCCGGCTGGTCGAAGGCCGCCGGCAAGCCGGGCAAGCTCAGCCTCACCCTCGCCGAGAACGCCAATGGCGGCTCGGACCTGCGCGACATCAACCTCGACGCGGCCCCGGCACTCGCTCGCGGCAGCGCCGTCATCACTGCCGACGGCGCCTTCGACCGGGCCGACATCACCAGCCTCAAACTCTCGCCCGGCGACGACATGCGCGTCTCGGTGGATCACTCGAGCGGCGTCTACAAGGTCGCGGTGAAGGGAGCGGTGGCCGATGCACGGCCCTTCCTGAAAACGCTGACCAGCCCCGATCCCAAGAAGGGCAAGGACAAGGACGGCAAGGACATCGAGGCCGACATCGCCCTCAATATCCTGACGGGATACAATGGCGAGGCTCTGACCAACGCGAACCTCAAGATGACGATGCGCGATGGCGACATCCGCAGCGCTCAGGTCAAGGGACGGTTCGGCAGCGCGCCGTTGACCGCGAGCATCAGGCCCGAACGGGGACAACCGCTCCTCGCGGTCGAGTCCGAGGATTCGGGCGCGACGCTTCGCTTCTTCGACGTCTACAAGCGCATGTACGGCGGAAAACTCGACCTGAGCCTCTTCCTGAACGACGGGCCCCAGACGGGCGGCGTCAAGGTCAAGAACTTCGTGCTGCGCGATGAGCCCGCCCTGTCACGGATCATGGCCTCGAGCCCAGCCGCCGGCGATGCCGTCGATGCCCGCGGGCGCCGTGTCGCGGCTGCGAGCGACGTCGGCTTCGACCGGATGCGCGCGAATTTCCAGCGCAACGGCTCCCGCGTGAGTTTCTCCGATGCCGTGATCTCCAACGCCGCCATGGGCTTCACCATGGGCGGCTGGCTCGACACGGCCAAGGAACGCACGCAGATCGACGGCACCTTCGTGCCGCTCTACGCGCTCAACAACGTCGTCGCCCATGTGCCGATCGTCGGGCCATTGCTCGCCGGCGACCGCAACGAGGGGCTGTTCGGCGTCAACTTCGCGGTCGTTGGTCCGATCTCGAAGCCGACGGTGAGCGTGAACCCGCTCTCGGCCGTGGCGCCGGGCTTCCTGCGCCAGCTCTTCGGCGCCGGCGGAGGCAGCGCCGGCCCATCCGCCAACGGATTGCCATCGCCGGAACGCTGACGTCGCTTCCGATAGATCAGGTCTGTGATAGCGGCGAAGCTGACGGCGGCGCTGAGAAGCGCGTCTCAGCCCTTCTTGAGCAGCACGTGCTTCTTCTTGCCGAAGGAGAGCTTGATCACACCCTCGGCGGTGAGATCGCCGGTGCGCAGCACGGAGCGCTCGTCGCTGACCTGGGTGTCGTTGACGCGCAGGCCCCCGCTCTTGATTTGCCGCCGCGCCTCGCTGGTGGAGGGCAGGAGCCTGGCAAATTCAGGCCCGAAAGCCGTGAGCACGCCGATGCCGGCATCAAGCAGTTCCGCCGACACGATCACGGTCGGTAGATCCGCCGCGACGCTGCCCTCGACGAAGGTTTTTCGCGCCGTCTCGGCAGCAGCTTCGGCCGCTTCACGGCCATGCATGAGGGCGGCGGCCTCAGTAGCGAGCGTCTTCTTCGCCTCGTTGATCTCGGCACCGCCGAGAGCGGCGAGCCGGGCGATCTCGTCCATCGGCAGCAACGTGAACAGCTTGAGGAAGCGGCCAACGTCGGCGTCTTCTGTGTTCCGCCAGAACTGCCAGTAGTCGTAAGGCGACAGCATCTCGGCATCGAGCCAGACGGCGCCGGCAGCGGTCTTGCCCATCTTGGCGCCCGAGGCCGTGGTGAGTAGCGGGCAGGTCAGGGCGTAGAGCTGCTTCGTGCCCATGCGGCGGCCGAGATCGAGGCCCATGACGATGTTGCCCCACTGGTCCGAGCCGCCCATCTGCAGGACGCAGCCGTAGCGCCGGTTCAGCTCCACGAAGTCGTAGGACTGGAGGATCATGTAGTTGAACTCCAGGAATGACAGCTCCTGGTCGCGCTCCAGACGCATGCGCACGCTGTCCATCGACAGCATCCGGTTCACGGAAAAATGCCGGCCGATGTCGCGCAGCATCTCGATGTAGTTGAGCTTCGTTAGCCACTCGGCATTGTCGACCATCAGCGCCTCGGTCGCGCCGTCGCCGAAGGTCAGGAACTTGGCGAAGGTCTTGCCGATGCCGCGCTTGTTCTCCTCGATCTGCTCGAGCTTCAGGATTTTTCGGGTTTCGTCACGGCCCGACGGGTCGCCGACGCGGGTGGTGCCGCCGCCCATCAGCGCGATCGGCTTGCCTGCCTTCGTCGCCTGTAGCCAGTGCAGCATCATGATCGAGAGCAGGTGGCCGATATGCAGCGAAGCCGCCGTGCAATCATAGCCGACATAGGTCGTCAGCCGCCCCTCGGCCGCCGCCGCGTCGATGCCGGCGAGATCGGAGGTCTGGTGGATATAGCCGCGCTCGGTCAGCACCCGCAGGAAATCGGATTTCGGCGTGTGGCTCTCGGCGGTCATGTGTGTCTCGGTCAGGGGTGGCGCGACAGGATCGGCGCCAGCATGCTAGCTCCCCGCATCGGGGATGGGCCGGCTCTTAACAGGGCAGCCGGCGAAAGGCACGGGGCGTGAAGACATGACCATAAAGCGCGCGATCGGCCTGATGAGCGGCACCTCCCTGGACGGGGTCGACGTCGCGCTGATCGAGACCGACGGCGAGGCGGTCCATGTCGTCAAGAGCCGCAACAACTTCCTCGAACCCCTCGGTCCGACCGGCTATCGCGGCTACGAGGAGGACGAGCGCGCGCTCTTGCGTGCCGCCACTAAGGATGCCGAGAGCGTCGTGCTGCCCACCGACCGGCCCGGCCACCTGCCGGAGGCGGAGGAGTTCGTCACGCGCGCCCATGCCGAGGCCGTAGAACGCTTCCTCGCCGAGAACGGGCTGACGCCGGGCGACATCGAAGTCATCGGCTTCCACGGCCAGACCGTGATTCATCGCCCTCAGCATCGCATCTCGATTCAGATCGGCGACGGACAGGCGCTGGCCGACCGACTCGGCATTCCCGTGGTCTCGGACCTGCGCCGCGCCGATATCGAGGCGGGCGGGCAGGGGGCTCCGCTGGTGCCGATCTTCCACAAGGCGCTCGCGGAAGCCGCCGGCTTCGAGGGGCCGTTCGGCATCCTCAATATCGGCGGCGTCGCCAACGCCACGCTGATCGATTCCAAGGGCGGCGTCGTCGCCTTCGATACCGGGCCGGGCAATTCGCTGATCGACGAATGGATGCAGGAGCGTGAGGGCAAGAACCTCGACGATGGCGGCCGTACCGCCGCTCGGGGCAAGCCCGACGACCAGCTCTTGGCCTGGCTGCTGCAGCACCCGTTCTTCGCGCGCAAGCCGCCGAAGTCGCTGGACCGCAACTGGTTCTCGCATAAGCTCGCCGGCCAGCTCTCCACCGAGGATGGAGCGGCGACGCTGACCGCCTTCACGGCCCGCGCCGTGCTGCTCGCCCTCGACCACGCTCCCGAGCGCCCGACGCGCTGGGTCGTCGCCGGGGGCGGGGCCAAGAATGGCGAGCTGATGCGGCTCCTCAACGGGCTGCTCGATGCCGAGATCCTGATGGCCGACACGATCGGCTGGTCCTCGGCCTTCCTGGAGGCGCAGGCCTTCGCCTATCTCGCCCTCCGCTCGATGAAGGGCCTGCCGATCACCTTCCCGAGCACCACCGGCGTCGGCGAGGCGATCTCGGGCGGCGTGCTGGCCCGGCCGCGCTGAGCGGCTCGCTCGGTTTCGCCGCAACGACTACGCTTCCCTTCCGATCGGACGAGAATCCAAAGAATGAGATCTCAGCTTCGCACGGGTGCCGCCGCCACCGGGCTCGTGCTGATGGGCGGTGCCCCGGCCATGGCCTTCGACTGCGCCAAGGCGGCCACGCCGATGGAGAAGGCGATCTGCGCCGATCCCGTTGCCAAGGCTTCCGACGACGCCATGGAATCGGCGTTCAACGCCCTTCGCGCAGGCCTCACCGGCCCGCAGAAACAGGCCGCCCTCGACGACCAGCGCGCGTGGCTGAAGCAGCGCAACGAGAATTGCGGGAAGGAGAAGACACCCGCCTCCTGCGCCGCGGACTCGAACGGCGCGCGCACCGGCGTCCTCACCGCACGGCCGGAATCCGGTCCTGGCGCGCAGAGCCGCCTGATCCCGGTTTTCATTCGCCAGGCTGGCAGCCGCGACAAGGTCGAGGTCGACGTGCAACTCTACAAGTTCGCCGACCCTGCCACACCCGGCGAGCGTCTGCTCAACGCCCGCGCCGATGAAATCGCCGCCAAGATCGACTTCAAGAAGGACGAGCCGGACGACCGCAGCTGGAGCCACGAGGAGAACTGGTCGATCTCCTACGCCTCGCCCGCCTTCCTCTCGATCTGGTCCACGGGCTACGATTACAGCGGCGGCGCCCATGGCGGCGCCAGCGGCACCGGCATCCATATCGACTTGCGCAGCGGCCGCATCCTCGGCTTCTCCGATCTGTTCGACGCCAAGGCAGCGTCAGAGATCGACAAACGCTGCGTGAAACAGATCAAGGCCGAGAAGGTCGAGCGCGGCACCGGGGACGATGGCGACGATCCCGATCTCGCCAAGAAGGTCTCCGAGATCGTGAAGGACCTTGCCAATTGGTCCATCAAGGAGACGCAGGCCTCGGTCTATTTCGGGCAATATTCCGTCAGCTCCTATGCTGAGGGCGTCTACGGGTGCGACCTGCCGATCGCCGATCTGAGCAAGCTGTCAAAGGTGCCACTGCCCCCGCGTTGAGGCTTCGCGCAATCGCGCCATGCACCATCGTGTTTGTGACTCCTCGCCTCCCGCGCTAGAGCGGGCCTGAGATGTCCCACAACACGTTCGGCCACCTGTTTCGCGTCACCACCTTCGGCGAGAGCCACGGGGTCGCCCTCGGCTGCGTGGTCGATGGCTGTCCGCCCGGCCTCGCGATCGAGGCGGAGGAGATTCAGGCCGAACTCGACCGGCGCAAGCCCGGCCAGTCGCGCTTCACCACCCAGCGCCGCGAGCCTGACCAGGTGAAGATTCTGTCTGGCGTGTTCTCCGACGACCGCACCGGCGGCCGCCAGCTCACCACCGGCACGCCGATCGCCCTCGTCATCGAGAACACCGACCAGCGCTCGAAGGATTATTCGGAGATCCGCGACAGCTACCGTCCGGGCCATGCCGATTACGCCTACGACGCCAAATACGGCATCCGCGATTATCGCGGCGGAGGTCGCTCCTCGGCCCGCGAGACGGCGGCACGCGTCGCGGCCGGCGCCATCGCCCGCAAGGTGCTGCCGGGCGTGACCATCCGCGCCGCCCTGGTGCAGATGGGTCCGCACGCCATCGACCGGGCGAACTGGGACTGGGAGCAGGTCGGGCAGAACCCGTTCTTCTGCCCCGACGCCAAGGCCGCCGCCTTCTACGAGACCTATCTCGACGAAATCCGAAAAGACGGCTCGTCGATCGGCGCGGTGATCGAGGTGGTCGCCGAGGGCGTGCCCGTCGGCCTCGGCGCTCCGGTCTACGGCAAGCTCGATGCGGATCTGGCCGCGGCGATGATGTCGATCAATGCGGTGAAGGGCGTCGAGATCGGCGACGGCTTCGCGGCCGCTGCGCTCCGCGGCGAGGAGAATGCCGACGAGATGCGCTCGGGCAATGCCGGCGCGCCGACGTTTCTGGCCAACCATGCCGGCGGCATCCTCGGCGGCATCTCGACGGGACAGCCCGTTGTGTGCCGCTTCGCGGTGAAGCCGACCTCCTCGATCCTCACGCCCCGGAACACCGTCACCCGCGACAACCGCGACGTCGAGATCGTCACCAAGGGCCGCCACGACCCCTGCGTCGGCATCCGCGCCGTGCCGGTCGCCGAGGCCATGATGGCGTGCGTGCTCGCGGATCACTATCTGCGCCATCGAGGGCAGGTCGGCGAACCGCCCCAGAGCGCCTGAAGAACCGGAAGTCAAACGTGACCCACCATTCCCGCGTCTCCGAGGCCGTCGCGGCCTTTGCCCGTGGCGAGATCGTCGTCGTCACGGATGACGACGACCGCGAGAACGAGGGCGACCTCGTCGTCGCCGCCTCGCTCTGCACGCCGGAGAAGATGGCCTTCATCATCCGCAACACCTGCGGCATCGTCTGCGCGCCGGTGACGCTGGAGGAGGCCCGCCGGCTCAACCTCGCCCCGATGGTCGCCTCGAACGACGCGCCGCTCGGCACCGCCTTCACCGTCACCGTCGACGTGAAGCACGGGCTCACCACCGGCATCTCGGCCGAGCAGCGCTGCAACACGGTGCGTGCGCTCGCCAACGGCAACATGGGCGCGGCCGATTTCGTGCGCCCCGGCCACGTCTTCCCGCTGATCGCCCGCGACGGCGGCGTGCTGATGCGCTCGGGCCATACCGAGGCCGCGGTCGACCTCTGCAAGCTCGCCGACCTGCCGCCGGTCGGCGTGATCTGCGAGCTCGCCAACGACGACGGCACCGTGATGAAGGGGCCGCAGATCGACGCCTTCGCCGAGACGCACGGCCTGAAGCGCGTCTCGGTCGCCGAGATGATCGCCTATCGCCAGGCCCGCGACCGGCTGGTCGAGCGTGTCGGCAGCTTCCCGGTGAAGACCCAGCACGGCGCGATGACGGGCTATGCCTATGTCACGCCCTTCGAGACGATCCAGCAATTCGCCTTCGTCCATGGCGAGATCGGCGACGGCCGCGACGTGCTGGTGCGCCTGCACCGCTCTAACGTCGTCGCCGACGTGATCGAGGGCGGCGGCCAGATCGACTGCGTCATGCGCCGCTTCGCCCGCGAGGGTAGGGGCGTGCTGGTCTACCTGCGCGACGGCACCGCCGGCGTGCCGCTCTCGCGCTACGCCGACGAGGGCGCGGAAGCGCAGCGCGTGCGCCAGTGGCGCGAAGTCGGCCTCGGCGCGCAGATCCTGCGCGATCTCGGCGTCCACTCGATCCGCAATCTTTCCGCGTCCTCGCGCGCCTATGTCGGCCTCTCCGGCTTTGGCATCGAGTTGCTCGGCGACGAGCCTCTGGAGTGACCGAACGCCCGCTGTTCCCAGGGCAGGCCTTCGCCGCGTTCCTCTTCGACATGGACGGCACGATCCTGACCTCGATCGCTTCGGCCGAGCGGGTCTGGGCGCGCTGGGCGGAGAGGCACGGCCTCGACGTCGCGACCTTCCTGCCGACGATCCACGGCGTGCGGACGGTGGAGACCATCGCCCGCCTCGGTCTGCCCGGCATCGATCCGGTGGCCGAGGCGGACGCCATCATGCAGGCCGAGATGGAGGACGTCGCGGACGTCGCGCCGATCGCCGGGGCGCCGGCGTTTCTCGCCGACCTGCCGCGCGAGCGCTGGGCAATCGTCACCTCGGCGCCGCGCCTGCTCGCGGAGCGGCGCATCGCGGCGGCCGGCCTGCCGCTGCCACCACTGATGATCGCGGCGGAGGATGTGGAGCATGGCAAGCCTGCGCCCGATTGCTTCCTGCTCGGCGCGGAGCGGCTCGGTGTGTCGGTCGAGGATTGCCTCGTCTTCGAGGACTCGCCGGCTGGCCTGACAGCTGCCGATGCCGCCAGAGCACCGGCCCTGGTCATCACGACAACGCATGCCCATCCGTTCGAGACCGGCCATCCGAAGTACCGGGATTACGAGCGCCTAGCCGTGCGCGCGACAGCCGACGGCCTCCAGGTCTTCGAGCAAACCTGAACCGTCATTGCGAGCGAAAGCGAAGCAATCCAGGGCCAACGGGCAGGCGTCGCGGGTGTGGCTCTGGATTGCTTCGCTGCGCTCGCAATGACGGCGGAAGCGCTCAGATCAGCGCCAGATCCGTGGCATCTACGCTCGGAAACACTCTTCGAAGCGCCGTCTGGTCGAGCCCGTAGAGCCGCTGAAAGAGCCCGGCGAACAGCGCCCGATAGTCGGTGAGCACAGAGTAGTCCCGGTTCTGGAAGAGGTGGGCCTCGTCGGCCTTCACTTGCGGGCCGGCGATCCGGCCGCCCTTGAGGCCGCCGCCGAGCACCCAGTAGACGCTGCCGTGGCCGTGGTCTGTGCCACGGTTGCCGTTTTCGCGAAACGTGCGGCCGAACTCGGAGAGTACGACCACGACCGTGTCGTTCCAGGCCGGGCCGATCTCCTGCGCGAAGCCCGCGAGCCCACGCCCGAGCTCCCCGATCCGGTCGGCGAGATACCCTGTACCAGCGCCCTGGTTCACGTGGGTGTCCCAGCCGCCGACATCGACGAACCCGAGGTTGAACTGGTCGCGCATCAGGTGGCCGATGCGCCGCGCCGACAGCTCGAACCCCTTCGGTGACACGGCCCCGCGATCGGCCTGCTCCTGATGCGCGGAGATCGTCCGATAGACCTCGTCGCGCACCCGGAACCCTTCGCTGACCGAGGAGGCCAGCGGCGTCGCCTTGTACATCGCGGTGATCAGCCGGGCCTGGCGCTCGTCGATGCCAGGCTTGCCGACTCGGGCGATGGCGATGTTCGGCACGGTCTCGCCGCCGCGAAAGATCAGCGGCATCTGCTCGGCGAAGGCGATGGGTCGCACGCGGGTCAGCTCGGCCGCGAGCCGCGCCATGAAGCCGGAATTGTAGTCGCGCCCGCTGCCGACGGTCTGGCCGAGCTCGATCGTGTCCTGCGTCTCGAAATGGCTGCGGGTGAGGTCGTCCGTGCCGGCGAAGGGCACGAAGGCCGCCTGACCCTTCGCGAAGAGCGGAAGGATCGTCTCGCGCAGGCTCGGATGCAGGCTCCAATCGGCATCGAGCGTCAGGGCGGCGGCCGGGTTGTTCGGGTCGGGTCGCGCCACGGCGAGATTCGGCCGGGAGCGGTAGTAGAAGTCGCTGCCCGTCGGGATCACCACGTTGGCGGCGTCGTAGGCGCCGCGCAGGAAGACGACGAGCAGCCGCGCATCCGCTTTCGGCGCGGCCCAGACGCGCCCGGCCACGGCGGAGAGCCCCAGCGCCAAGGACGCCCGGATGAGATCGCGACGATCCATGGCGAGATCCTTCATGCCCAGCCTCACCGCATGAACTCGGGAGAGGACAGGAACAGCGTGTTCCAGTCCTGCGGCGAAACCGCCTGGGCGAGGGCCGTGCGGGTCGGCTCGCTCAGCGTGGCGGCCAGCGTCGAGAAGTAGAGCTCGTTCTGGATCAGCGGGAAGGCCGGCACCTCGGTGGCATCCGGCATCACGGCGTTGAACAGGCCGGCCGATCCCGAGCCGATCTGCCTGGCGATCTCGAAGCGTGTGGTCATCTGGCCCGGCCCGCTCCAGGAGGCCGCGTCGAGGGGGTAGCCGTCCGGCGTGGTGCGGTTGAACAGGCCCTCGCCGAGGCGGTTGAGCCAGCCCTGCATCGGCGCGGTGTTCAGGATCGGGCGCCCGTCATAGGCGAGCCGCACCGCCGAGAGCACGAAGCGCATCGGGTCCTTGAAGCGGGCCGCGTTGGGCGCCGTGAAATCACGCGAGTGAAAAAGAGCATCGAGCACGGTCGGGATGTCGCCGCCGCTCTTGGCGAAGACGCCCGCCATGGTGTCGACGAGGGCGCCCGAGGGTTCACTGCCCATGAAGGCACGGGCGAGGCCCCGCGAGACGCTGCGTGCCGTCGCCGGCTGGCTGCAGATGATGTCGAGCGCCTCGCCGATCTCGGCCCAGCCGCGCCCGCGGATCGTGTGGCCGAGCAGGTTCTTGTCGCCGTAATCGTGCCGGTTCGGGTTGAAGATGAACAGGCCGGCCCGGACTAGATCGGCCTGCCGCTCGGGCTTCACCTTCGGGTCCTCCGTCCGCGCATCGATGCCGATTCCGGTGAGGATGCGGGCGAGGTTCTCGACATCGCCCTGCGTGTAGCCGGTGCCGACGCCCATGGTGTGCAGCTCCAAGAGCTCGCGGGCGTAGTTCTCGTTGATGTGCCCGGCGGCGTTGTCGGCATTGTCGAGGTAGCGCAGCATCGCCGGGTGCCGCAGGGTCGCCTCGACGAGATCGCGGAAGCGGCCCAGCGCGTGCGGGCGTATCGCGGTATCGACGTAGTCGCCGACCATGGCGCGCAGGTTCGCCTTGCCGAGATGAACGTTGAAGCGGTTGAACCAGATCCAGGTCAGGCGCTCGCGGAGCTGGTCGGGGCTGTAGAGCGCGCGGAGCAAAGTCGCGGAGGCGGCGTCCTTGACGCTGGCATTGAGCGAGGCCTGCAGCGCCCGCCGTGACTTCTGCTTGGCCTCGGGATCCGGCTCGGCATTGGCCTCCTTGCCCTGGGCCTGGAGCGCGGCAATCCGGTCGAACAGGCTGCCGCTCGGCGCCAGGGCGTCGACCTGCGCCTGCACCGCCGCCGGCAGCCGCGGCTGGGCCGGCGGATGCAGCTGCTCGCGCAGCCACGCCTCTCGTCCCTTTGTGCGAAACTCCGAAAAACTCGACGGGGTGATGCCCCAGGTCAGCGCATCGACGAAGGCCGCGTCTTCGGCTGGCGTGGCATCGGCACACACTGCCGAGCCCGCGAGCAAGGCAAGGGCGGCGAGGCAGCGCAGGGGACGGATCATCGCAGGCGAAGTCCCGGTGGCGAGCTAGGGCAGACTCGGCCCGGATTGCGGCAACCGCAAGTTCGGCGCGATCACGACACCGGTAGCTTGCTCCAACTCCCTCCGGAATTCCCGGATCGGACCATTTTTCTCGAAGGGAGTTCGATGATCTCAAGGTCAGGATCGACGAGACTGGTCGTCTCGACCTAAAGGCACCAAACCATCGGGCCGTGTGAGGATCAGGCTTTCCTAACTACGCGGCTGTTTAAGCATGGTGATCTAGCGGTCTGATTGCAGGCGGACGTTGCGGCTTATTGATGCCTTGAGGATCGGACCGACCACCGAACGCAGCGGCTCGGGATCGACGTGGTGGTCGCGGCCCGCCGACCGAGCTACGAATCGTTGGTCGATAGTCCCATCGGAGCCGAGAATGGGCGTGAAGAGGTCGATGAACCGGAAGCCCCGATCGTTGCAGATCGCGCGAAGACGCTGGTTAAAGCTGTCATGCATCGCCGTTCTTTCACTAAGCTTCGGGATATCTATCGACCTCACAGCATCGATCATCGCCTCTGGCGAACGATCCCCCTCCAGCCCAACGATGTGAGCGTTCGCGTAGCCCTGTGCCCAAGACTCGTCCGACAGTGCCGGCGGGAAGATCGACAGAACATGCGTCGCGAATGGCGATCCATAGTAGCTGCCGAGAAATGCGTGATACGCATCGGAGACCGTGTCGCAGAATGCCTCGAAGCCAGCGCGGTCAAACGCCCGTTCACCGGACTGGATGCGGCGGAAGACCGAGACGAATTCCACATCGACTTGGCCAAACTGGAAGAAAACCGGCAGCCGAGACGCCAGCCCCGTTTCGCCAAGGGCCGCCGCAAGCCGCGCAAGTCTGGAATGGTACCCTGAGCGCGAGTGCGGATTGTTGAGCCCAAGCGCAGAGCCCCCCAAGCAAGCCAAGTGAATGGGAATGATGGGGTCTCGCCAGTTGTTTCCAACAATCCGGCTGGCGAGCGAGTGGCTGTCGCCAATCAGCAGATAAGGTTGGCCGACACGCTGCATCGCCGGCAGGACGGCCTGCCAGAAGTCCGCATCTCGGGCGGTGTCTGGATGCAGCAGCAAGTGGCTGTTGATCAGACTCGACATCAACTCGGCGAGCGAGTTTCGATTCCAGCAGCGTGCCTCGGCAAGCCGGCTGAAACCGGCGGTGTCGAGCCGTATCGGATAGGAGAAATGCGTGAGGGAGCAGTAGTCGAGGAGATGCAGGAGAGCCCGGCGGTCGTCGGTAATGGCGGCACGAAATTCCGCCGACTGGCCCCTATAAGCTAACGGCTCGAAGCCCGCCGCCTTCACACGCAAGCCCATCGATGCATGCGTTTCCGGGAAATAGCGTCGCTTCCCGAGAGCGGATCTCAGCCAAAACGGCCACGGCTCAACCAAACAGCGGCTCCTTCCGTTGCCCCAGGGCCAGAGTCCGGAGCGCCCGCGGCGAGGCCATTCGATCGGCGCAGGCTCCCCTGAGAGACGTTGCCTACCGGCCCATCAGCGCATCGACATGCGCCGCGACTGAGCGGCCGAGCCCGTCGAGATCGTAGCCGCCCTCCAGCACCGAGACGACGCGGCCGCCGCCATGCTTGTTCGCGACCTCCATCAGCCGGCGCGTCGCCCAGCCGAAATCCGCCTCGGTGAGGCGCAGATTCGCCAGCGGGTCGAGATGGTGTGCATCGAAGCCCGCCGAGATGATGATGAGATCGGGCGCGAAGATCTCGAGCCGCGAGAGGATGCCGGCCTCGAACACCTCACGGAAGACGCTGCCGTCGTCGCCCGACCGCAGCGGCACGTTGACGATGGTGTCGTGATTGCCGCGCTCGGAGGCCGAGCCCGTGCCGGGAAACAACGGCATCTGGTGAGTCGAGGCGTACAGAATGTCCTTGTCGTCCCAGAAGATATCCTGGGTGCCGTTACCATGGTGGACGTCCCAATCGACGATCGCGACGCGGCTGGCGCCGTAGGCCTTCCGGGCATGACGGGCGGCGATGGCCACGGTGTTGAACAGACAGAAGCCCATCGGCGTCGCGCGCTCGGCGTGGTGGCCGGGCGGCCGCATTGAAACGAAGGCGTTGGTCGCTTCCTTCTTCATCACCGAATCGACCGCGAGCATGGCTCCGCCGACGGCATGCATCACCGCCTTGAGGGTGCCTGGCGACATCAGCGTATCGGAATCGATCTGCACGTAGCCGTCGGTGGGCGCGGCCTTGGCGATCGTCTCGACGTATTCGGCCGGGTGAGCGAGTTCGGCCGCAGCCAGGTCGGCGCGCGGGGCGAGGCAGCGGACGAGCGCGGAAAAGCTTTCCTGCTCCAGCGCACGCTCCACAGCCTGGATACGGGCCGGGCGCTCCGGGTGGCCCGGCGGGACGACATGGTCGAGGGCGCTGGGATGGCTCACGTACAGGGTGGTCACGATCATCCTCCCACCAGCGCGGCGCCTGCAACGGGCCGGCCTGCTGTCTCATCTCGGCAACAAGCGCAGCAATTGCGCCACGGTTTCGCTCGGCAAGGGCAGCTTGCCACAGTCATGACCATGAAGCTCGGCAATTTATCGCCGGTCCTGTCGGCCATCCGACTCGGCATTCCGTCTACTGGGCAACCACGATATGCGTTCCGTCCTCAGGCTCCTTGCCCTCGCTCCGCTCTGTGCATCGCTGACCGCGTGCATGTCCGAGCGCGCCGAGCGTCCCCCAACGCAGCTCGCGGCGCTGACCCCGCCGAATGCCGTCGGCGGCACGATGCCGCTGCCCCCGCCGCCACCCTTTTTCCCTCCCGGACCCGAGCGCGACCGCGAATGGCTGAAGCTCGCGCCGGCCGCCCAGATCAACGACCCCGCGCTCCTGCGCACCGTCGTCGACTATCCGACCAAGGAGAAGCCGGGCACGGTGATCGTCGCGACGGCCGAGAAGCGCCTCTACCTCGTCATGGCCGACGGCAAGGCGATGCGGTACCCGGTCTCGGTCGGCAAGGAAGGCGCCTCCTGGTCGGGGACGGCCAATGTCGACCGCAAGCTCGAATGGCCGGACTGGAACCCGCCGAAGGAAATGCTCGAGCGCAAGCCCGATCTGCCGCATCGCCTGGAGGGCGGCCCGCTCAACCCGATCGGCGCCCGCGCGCTCTACCTCGCCCAGAACGGCAGGGACACGCTCTACCGCATCCACGGCACCAACGAGCCGGAGAAGATCGGCCAATCGGTCTCGTCGGGCTGCATCCGCATGCTCAACGAGGATGCGATGGACCTCTACAACCGCGTGCCGATCGGCACGAAGGTCGTCGTGATGTAGGCCCGCACCGGACATTCGAATCTGACGACGGCCCTGGCGGGGCGGCACGCAAGTGCCGCCCCGCTCCGTTTTGCTGATCGTCTCCGGACCATCCGCCGCAGCGCGAAGATGCAAGATCCGAAAAATGCGCTCATTCATGATTACGATTTCGAAAGCACCAATCGTGATGACGCTTTAACCTGAAATTCCATTCAGATTTGACCGTTAACCTCTTGAGACGAGGCCATCACGCATAGTGCAGACACACAGGGACAAGAGACCGGCAAGACAAAAGCCGGGGGAGGCATCAAGACATGAGCAACTTTTCTCTTCAACTCTTCTGCAACCGTATCGCCACCGCCGGCACGATCACCCGCGCCGACGTGCGAATCCTGCGGGAGGAGCGCCTCGAAGATGGCCTCGAGCACCGCGATGAGGTCGACCTGCTGCTCGCCCTCGACCGGGCCGTGACCGACAAGGACGAGACCTTCGCGGACCTGCTCGTCGCTCTGGTCGTTGACTTCGCCGTGTGGGGCGAGACCCCTCATGGCCGTATCGACGGCGAGACCGCTTCATGGCTCGTCGCCTCGATCGGCGGCCGTACCGGTCCGACACCAACCGGCGCGCGCATCGCCGTCGATCTCGTCCGCGAGGCCGAGGCCAGCGACGACGTGCTGACGGGTTTCGCACTCGAGGCCAATCGCTGGGCACGCCGGCCTGCGGCAGCGCGCTCCCGCAGCTTCGCCCTCGCAGCCTGAGGCCGCCAAAACCCGCTGAATTGTATTCACTTTACGACAGGGGCCGGCAAAGCTTTCGCCGGCCGAGCAAGTGCTTTATCGGAATGCGGCCCGGCCCCGTCCGGGTCTCCGCACGACGACACTTCCTCCCAAAACGCGGCCTGTGATGTTCGACAAGATCCTGATTGCAAACCGGGGCGAGATCGCCTGCCGCATCATCAAGACGGCCCGGAAGATGGGCATCAAGACGGTCGCGGTCTATTCCGATGCCGACCGGGACGCCGTCCACGTCGCCATGGCGGACGAGGCTGTCCATATCGGCCCCGCGGCCGCAGCGCAGTCGTACCTGCTGATCGACAAGATCATCGAGGCCTGCAAGCAGACCGGCGCCCAGGCCGTGCATCCGGGCTACGGCTTCCTGTCCGAGCGTGAGGCCTTCCCGAAAGCGCTGGCCGAGGCCGGCATCGTCTTCATCGGCCCGAATCCCGGCGCCATCGCCGCCATGGGCGACAAGATCGAATCGAAGAAGGCCGCGGCCGAGGCGAAGGTCTCCACCGTTCCGGGCTATCTTGGCGTGATCCAGGATGCCGAGCACGCCGTGAAGATCGCCGACGAGATCGGCTACCCGGTCATGATCAAGGCCTCGGCCGGCGGCGGCGGCAAGGGCATGCGGATCGCGGAATCCGCCGGTGAAGTGAAGGAAGGCTTCGATCGCGCCAAGTCCGAGGCCGCGTCCTCCTTCGGCGACGACCGCGTCTTCGTCGAAAAGTTCATCGTCGACCCCCGCCACATCGAGATCCAGGTCATCGGGGACAAGCACGGCAACGTGATTTACCTGGGCGAGCGTGAGTGCTCGATCCAGCGCCGCAACCAGAAGGTCATCGAAGAGGCCCCATCGCCACTTCTCGACGAGGCGACCCGCCGCAAGATGGGCGAGCAGGCCGTCGCTCTCGCCAAGGCAGTGAATTACGATTCCGCCGGCACCGTCGAATTCGTCGCCGGCCAGGACAAGTCCTTCTACTTCCTCGAGATGAACACCCGGCTCCAGGTGGAGCATCCGGTGACCGAGATGATCACCGGGCTCGATCTCGTCGAGCTGATGATCCGTGTCGCCGCCGGCGAAAAGCTGCCGCTCGGCCAAAGCGACGTGAAGCTCAACGGCTGGGCCGTCGAGAGCCGCGTCTATGCCGAGGATCCGACCCGCAACTTCCTTCCCTCGATCGGCCGCCTCACCACCTACCAGCCTCCGGCCGAGGGCCCGGTCGGCGACGCCATCGTGCGCAACGATACCGGCGTGGAGGAGGGCGGCGAGATCGCGATCCACTACGATCCGATGATCGCAAAGCTCGTCACCTGGGCGCCGACCCGCCTGGAGGCCATCGAGGCACAGGGCACCGCGCTCGACGCCTTCGCGATCGACGGCATCCGCCACAACATCCCGTTCCTGGCGACGCTGATGGCGCATCCGCGCTGGCGCAGCGGCGAACTCTCGACCGGCTTCATCAAGGAAGAATTCCCGGACGGCTTCACCGCCCCGGCGCCCGAGGGCGAGATCGCCCTGCGCCTCGCCGCCGTCGCCGCGGCGATCGACCACAAGCTCAACCAGCGAAAGCGCGGCATCTCCGGCCAGATGCGCGATCCGGGCCTGTTGAACTTCGAGCGCGAGCGCGTGGTGCAGCTCGCCGATCAGAGCTTCAACGTGACCGTCTCCACCGTCGGCAACGAACTCGTGGTGACGAGCGAGGACGGCACCGTGACGCCCGTGCTCAGCGATTGGCGGCCCGGTCAGCCGGTCTGGACGGGCACGGTCGGCAACCAGAACGTCGCGATCCAGGTGCGCGGCGTGCTCAACGGCGTCTTCCTGCAGCATGGCGGCGTGGCCGCGAATGCCCGCGTCTACACCCGCCGCGAGGCCGAGCTCGCCGCACTGATGCCGGTCAAGGAGACCGGCGATTCCGGCAAGCAGCTGCTCTGCCCGATGCCAGGCCTCGTGAAGCAGATCCTGGTCGAGGAAGGCCAGGAAGTGAAGGTCGGCGAGGCGCTCGCCATCGTCGAGGCCATGAAGATGGAGAACGTCCTGCGCGCTGAGCGCGACGGCAAGATCTCCACCATCGCGGCCAAGGAAGGCGACAGCCTCGCCGTCGACGAGGTGATCCTGGAATTCGCCTGAGCGAGGCCTCGCCTTAAGGGGCAGCCATGTCGGATGCCGCCCGGAACGAGCAGACAAAGCTTCTCGCCACCGGGCTGAACAATATCGGCGTGGCTTTCGTGGTGATCGGCGTCGTGACGCCGATCACGGCGGCCAGCTTCGGTGTCGCAAGCGCTCCGCACTTCAGCTGGAGCACGGGCGGGTTCTCCGTGATTTGGCCTACATTGGATAGGCAGACGCGTCCTGCGGAGCCTCAGGCCATGAATTCCGGCCAGATCTTCGTCACCTTCGTCATCCCCGCCTTCGTCCTGACGGCGGCTTATCTCGCCATGCTCGCAAACGAGCGGGCCGTGAAGCGCAGCGAGCGCACACCGCCGGGCGAGTAAGCCTCACAGCCGCTCGATCATCGCCATCGCGGCTGCAGGGTTTCGTGCCTTCGCGCCCGAGATGAAGAAGGCGAAGACGTCACGCCTTTGCTTCTTCGGTTTGTCGCCGCTCAGCGTCGGCAAGTCGTCGGGCACACCGCCATCGGCATAAGTCTTCAGCCGCTTGGCCCAGGCATCGAGGTCATCCGCCGAATAGCCCGTCTCGATGTCCCGGCTGCGCTGCAGCCTGAGATAGACGAAGTCCGCCGTGACGTCGGCGATGGTCGGGTGATCGGGATCGTCGAGCACGACCTGTGCGACATCGGCCTCGGCCTCGCGCAACAGGGTCACGAAGGCCGGGTCGGCGAAACTCTCGTGGCCCGCCTCGATCACGTGACGCAGCGTTTTCCCTTCACGCTTGGCCGGCAGCAGCTTCAGGAAGGCCGCGATGTCGTCGCGGTCGAATTTTTTCGTGGCCGGAAGCTGCCAGAGGATCGGGCCGAGCCGGTCGCCCATCTCCGTCGGACCCGTATCGAGGAATCGCGCGATGGACTCCGCGCCCTCGGCGAGGACACGTCGGCTCGTGGTGAAGCGTGAGGCCTTCACCGAAAACTGGAAGTTATCGGGCGTATCGCCGGCCCACTTGCGAAACGTCTCCGGTGTCTGCCCGCGATAGAAGGTTCCGTTGATCTCGATCGCGGTCAGGCGCTCCGCCATGTAGGCGAGCTCCTTCGTCTTCGGCAGTTCCTTCGGATAGAAGCCGCCGCGCCAGTCTTCGAAGGTCCAGCCGCCG
This sequence comes from Methylobacterium sp. C25, assembly GCF_021352225.1. Taxonomy (GTDB): domain Bacteria; phylum Pseudomonadota; class Alphaproteobacteria; order Rhizobiales; family Beijerinckiaceae; genus Methylobacterium. Next base: position 147,507 of record NZ_JAAUVI010000004.1, read on the forward strand.
ACGCCGACGCGGATCGTGCCGGCCATCAGCGGACGGGTCCCAGATCGGTCGGGAGCGACGAATGGCGCATTGGCAAGCCTCGTGCAGGTATTTGCGCGCCCGGACCGGGCGACACCGTTACTGTACAGGACCGCTCGCTCCTTCGTACAGCGGCCCTCAGACCTCAGCCAAAGCCCGCGATGCCACTCTACTTCGCCTACGGAGCCAACATGGATGCGGCCGCGATGGCCGCGCGCTGCCCGCAATCCCGGCTGGTCGGGGGAGGGCGGCTCAACGGGCACCGCTTCATCATCATGAAGGAGGGCTACGCCTCGGTGATCCGCGCACGCGGCTCCACCGTCTGGGGCGTGCTCTGGGACCTCTCGCTTGCGGACGTCCCGGCGCTCGACCGTTACGAGGGCGTGGCGGGCGGCCTTTACGTCAAGGCGAGCCAGCCAATCACGACGCCGGGCGGCGTGAAGCGCGCACTGATCTATTTCGGCCGCAGCACCGCCCCCGGCATCCCGCGGCCGGGTTATCTGGATGACGTACTCGCGGCAGCGCAGGCCGCGCAATTGCCAGGACCATACGTTCAGGAGATGCGCGGGTGGCTGCGGCGGGCGCGGGCCTGACGGCCGCGTAGCCCGCGCGAGATCATGCTGCGTTTTGATTGAAGCGATCAAAACGCAGAAAACATGATCGATTCAATGAGTTAGAGCATGCTTTGCGCGAAAAATCCGTGTCCACTTTTTCGCAGCATGCTCTAGGTGGACGGTGAGAAACGGAGCAGCCCATTGAGCGAGACCAAGTCGATCCATGTGGTCATCCGCGGCCGCGTCCAGGGCGTCTTCTACCGGAAGTGGACGCAGGAGCGCGCACGCCACCACGGGATCGTCGGCTGGGTGCGCAACCGCGAGGATGGCGCCGTCGAAGGCGTTTTCTCCGGTCCGGCGGAGGCCGTCGACGCGCTCGTCGCCGAATGCCGCGACGGGCCACCGGCAGCGCGCGTCGAGGGCATCGACATCACCGCGGCAGACTCAGTCCAGGGCTGCGACTTCGAGGTGACCCATTGAGCCGCAATCGCGAATCTCGCCCGCAGGGCTTGCCGCGCCGCGGCGCGCTCTGTAGCCGCCAGACCATGAGCCCTCCCGCCGGATCCGGGGCCGCCCGACGTCATGCCTGATCTCAGAGCCTTCTCGCCCCTCGACCTCGTCGGGCTGGTCTTCTTCGTCGGGGCCTGGTTGACCTACGGCTACGCGGTGCAGAGCCGGAAGGGTCACCGCAGCCTGAGCCGGATCATGCATGGCCAGCGCCGGATCTGGGCCGAGCAGTTGATCGGACGCGATAATCGTGTGGTCGACACCACCATCAACGCCTCCCTCCAGAACGGCACCGCCTTCTTCGCCTCGACCTCGCTGATCGCGCTCGGCTCGGTGCTGACCCTGTCGCGCTCGAGCGACGACGTGCTCAGCCTGTTCGGCTCGCTGCCATTCGGCGTCGCGACGACGCGGGCGACCTGGGAGGTGAAGGTCGCCGGGCTCGCGATCGTGTTTGTCTACGCCTTCTTCAAATTCTCCTGGGCCTACCGGCTGTTCAATTACGGCGCGATCCTGATCGGCGCGGTGCCGCCGAAAGGCACTGGCGTCGACTACGAGACGATGCAGAAGGCAGCGCATCGCGCAGCAGCCATGAACATCGCCGCCGGCAACCACTTCGACCGGGGCCAGCGGGCCTTCTTCTTCGCGCTGGCGTATCTCGGCTGGTTCGTCAGCGCTCCGGTCCTGATCGCTTCCACCGCCGCCTGCGTCTTCGTGATGTGGCGCCGGCAATTCTCCTCCGAGATCCGTGCCGCCCTGCTTGCCGACGAGGAGACCCGCGATGGCCGATGAGGCCGTGATCGAGAAGACGATGCTCGACCTCGTCGTCGAGCGCGGACCGGGCAAGACCTGCTGCCCCTCTGAGGTCGCCCGCGCCATCGGCGGCCCGCATCCCGACGGCTGGGGGCCGCTGATGCAGCCGATACGACGCGTCGCCGTGCGGCTGACCAAGGAGGGCCGCATCGCCATCCTGCGCAAGGGCAAACCGGTGGCCGATCCCGACGACTTTCGCGGGATCTACCGGTTGGGTCCGTCGAGCCTCACCTAGACGACGCGTAGCGGCCGCGCAGGTTGAAGGCGAGGAACAGCAGCATGACGCCGAAGGCGAGGCTGTAGGCACCCATCCAAAAGGCCAGCACGATCGCCGACATGCCGGGATTGATCGCCAGTGCCAGCCCGAACAGGATCGAGATCACGCCACCGAGCCCGAGCCACCAGCGGCCGTAATGGAGATGCAGCCTGAAGGCGGCAGCGATCATCAGGGCGCCCGTCACGAGGGCCCAGGTGGCGACCAGCAGCACGAAGGCCCAGATCGCCGCCGCCGGGATCAAGGCCGCAGCGAGCCCGACGACGATGTCGACGATCCCTTCCAGCAGCAGAAATCCGTAGCGCTCGTGCTTCTGAGCCGCCCGGATCGCCGAGGCGATCGTCCAGCCGCCATCGACCAGCATGTAGGCCGCGAAGTACAGCGCCAATGCGAGCAAGAAAGCCTGCGGAGCCGCAAAGGCGAGAACGCCGAACAGGATGGCGAAGACGCCTCGCAGCGCCACGAGCCACCAGTTCCGCGCAAGAACCGCACTCATCGCGTCGAGCCTGGCGACGCCAGCGAGCGGAGTGTTGGAAGAACCTATCGGTGGTACGGCGGTCGAATTGGCCATCACAGCCTCCTGCCGTCCTGCTGGCGGCGCGACGTTCGTCGCGAAGCGAACGCTGCGCCGGCAAAAGCGTTCCCCTCCTCAGGCGGCCTCCAGCGTCCTGCAGCTCATCCGCCGCAGGGCGGCTTCCGCATCGGCAGCCCCGGGAGCGCCCATGAAGACCTCCTGGAGACGCGCACCCGTCTGCGGTCGATAGGCCTCGCGCGGCAGCGCCGGCATGGCTCCGTCGTAATACGAGGCGAACATCTCGGCAAAGGCGTCGTAATCGAGCGCGCTGACCTCGAGCTTCAGGTCGATCCGGCAGGGGCGCACCATGGCGGGATCCAGCGCCGCGACGTGGTTCGTCGTGATGATCGTGATCAGCCCGTGCGGCGTGGCAAGTCCGTCCAGCGTGTTGAGCACGCCGTGCAGCAGGGCCTTCGCATCGCCGATAGTGCCAGGCACAGGCGCGGTCTCGCCAGCCTCGCGCTTCAGCGAGCCAAGCGTGTCGATGTCCTCGATGGCCAGGATCCCGTTCTTGAAGCGGCCGATCTCCGGCCCGAGCGCGACGAGCCGGTCGACGCAGTAGAGGTCGCGGTTGAAGTGGCTGGCAATGGCCTGGATCAGGCTCGACTTGCCGGTGCCGGGCTCGCCGTGCAGCAGGATGACGAGCTTGTAGGTCAGCCCGCGCCGCCGGTACCACTCCTCGTTGGCGAGGAACCAGCGTACCTTCTCGATGAGTTCGGCTTTCATCGCGCCATTGGCGAAGACGGTTTCGATCGGCCGCTTGGCCCGGCGGATCGCCTGCCAGCCGCTGGTCGAGCGATGGTGAATGTCGATGGTGCCGCGATCCTGCATCGCGTCGTCGAGCGCCTCGTCGAGGAAGCGACGAATAGCGGTGCGATCGCGGGTCAGGAAGGCGAGGGTGAGCACCTCCACGACCTGGAACGTCTTGGCGTTCTCGTCGATCCGCAGGTTGTACCAGATCCACGTGCCCTGCCAGCGGGCGATGCCGGAGCCGTAGCCGACGGTGAGCGCATTGTCCTCGGTGACGCTGTAGCTGCGGCCCCAGGCATGCAGGCGATGACGCGCGATGAGCCCGGTCAGGCGCTCGACGGAGGCACCGTTGGAGCGCGCCGTCAGCGTCGAGAAAATCTGGCTGCCGATGAAGGCTTTCAGGCCGGCGGCGAGCCGGGTCGCCTGCAGAGCGAGAAAGGCGGCGATCGTCGTACCGATGCCGGCAACGAGAAGCTGGTTCGTCGAGAGCGCGGTGAGTTGGCTGACGAGATCGGTCATGCCGGCCTCCGAAGAAGCGACACGGCTGGCCGGCCGGCGGGCTGCCCCTTCGATCGAGCACAGCCGCCCGAGATGGGGAGCGTCGCTCCCTAGCACCAGGGCTCAGGGCGACTTTTCAGGCGCGGGCATCCACGTGTCGGTGTAGCCGACGAGCTTGTAGACCACGAGGCCGATCCACTCCTTCACGGCCAGATCGAGTTCGAGCAGGCCGTCCGAGGCGAAGGTGTTGAAGCGCGTCACGTCATGCGGACCGGCAGTCCGGTAGTCGACCGGATAGGCCGTCACCGGGAAGCCAGCTTTGCGGAAGCAGCCGACGGCCCTCGGCATGTGCCAGGCCGAGGTCACGAGCAACCAGCGCTCGTCCGGCTTCGGCTGGACCAGCTCGGCGGTGAACCTCGCGTTCTCGCGCGTGTTGCGCGAGCGCTCTTCGAGGATCAAGCGATCGCGCGGTACGCCGAGGGACTCGGCGAAGCGGCCGACCGTGCCGGCTTCGGTGACCGCGTCCTCCTTAAGGCTGGCACTGCCGCCCGAGAAGACGAGCCGCGCCTGCGGATAACGCCGGGCGAGGTCGCCGAGGGCGAGTTGGCGCTCGCCCGCGTCGTTGAGCGTGAGTTGGTCGCGCTCTGCGGAGATCCCTGTCATCAGGCCGCCGCCGAGCACGACGATGCCGGTGATCGGGCGCCCGTCATCGACAAAGGCGGGAAACCGCTCCTCCAGCGGCAGGATCGTCCAGATCGGAAGTGGCGAGAGACCGCCGGTGAGCAGCCCGAGGAAACCGAAGATCGCAAAGATCCGCCCGATCGGTGCAGCCGCCTGCGTGAACAGGAGCAGGCAGCCGAGCAGCCCGATCAGGATGAAGAAGTTCGACGGCGTGATCAGAAAGAAGATGATCTTCGAGAGCGGGAAGAACATGACTTTTCCGGATCGTGGAGGTGAGGGCTCGGGCGAGGGGGCATTGCTCATCGCGGCATCATCCGGCGCCGCTCCCGAGCCTCGGTAAGTGCTCAGCTGATCGGCACCGTCAGAACGGCCGAGGCAGCCTCGCGTTGCGCGATCACCTGGAACCAGCGCACGATATGCGGGCGCTCGTCCCGTTCGAGCGGCATGTTGAGCCAGCGATGGGCCGCGCAGCCGACGGCAATGTCGGCGATGCTGAAGCTGTCGCCCGCCACGAATGCTGTGCCGGCGAGATGCCGGTCGAGCAGGGCCGCGCCCTTCTCGGTCGTGACGCGAGAGGCCTCGACGGCCTTGATGTCGCGCTGGCCCTCGGGCACCCGCATCATCTGCCAGAAGGCGTCGCGCATGCCCGGGGTGAAGGCCGTAGCTTGCCAGTCGAGCCATTGGTCGACCCGTGCGCTGGCGCGAGGATCACCAGGGAGTGCCAGCGGCGAGCCGGGCTGACGCGAGAGGTAGCGCAAGATCGCGTTCGACTCCCAGAGGGCGAAGCCGTCCTCCTCGAGCGTCGGCACCAGCCCGGTCGGGTTCATGGCGCGGTAGGCAGGCTCACTGACCACGCCATGTGCGCCGCCGGCATCGGTCCGCTCATAGGGCAGCCCGGATTCCTCCAGGCCCCAGATCGCCTTCTGCACGTTGACGGAATTCGCCCGTCCCCACAGACGCCGCATCACTTGTCCTCGCTCTGGTCTTCCGGCGGATAGGCGTGCTCGAGGCCGGCCGGATCGGTGACGAGGTGACCCTCGGCACTCTCGCGCCAATAACCCGGGCCGACCGGCACCTTGCCGTGGCCGCCGGGAATATCGAGGACGTAGGTCGGCTGCGCCAGCCCGGAGAGCTTTCCGCGCAATGCTCTCATCAAGGCCTGCCCCTCGGGAAGGCTCGTGCGGAATCCGCTCGTGCCCGGCGCGAGGTCGGCATGGTGAAGGTAGTAGGGCTTGATGCGGTTCTCGACGAAGCCACGCATCAGCGCGGCGAGCGTCTCTGGGTCGTCGTTGACGCCGCGCAGCAGCACGCTCTGGCTCACCATCGGAATGCCGGCATCAACGAGCCTGGCGATGGCGCCGCGCGCCGCCGCCGTGAATTCTTTGGGGTGGTTGGCGTGGAGCGCCACGAAGACCGCACCGGTGAAGCGCTTGAGCGCAGCGACGAGCGCTTCGCTCACCATCGAGGGGTCGACCACCGGCACGCGCGTATGGATGCGCAGCACCTTCACATGAGGGATCGCATCGAGCGCCTTGGCGATCGCCGCGAGGCGGCGCGGCGACAGAGCGAAGGGGTCGCCGCCGGTGAGCACCACCTCCCAGATGCCGGGATTGGCTGCGATGTAGGCGTAGGCGGCCGAGAGCTCAGCATCGCTCAGCGTGCCAAGTCCTTCGGGACCGACCATCTCGCGGCGGAAGCAGAACCGGCAATAGACTGGGCAGACATGGAGCGGCTTCAGGAGCACCCGGTCGGGGTAGCGATGGACGAGGCCGGGCAGGGGCTCGTGCACGGCATCGCCGATCGGGTCGGCGATCTCGCCGGGCTGAGTCTCCAGCTCCTCGGCGCGAGGGACGAACTGGCGCGCGATCGGGTCCGACGGATCGGCCGGGTCGATCAGCTCGGCGAGGTCCACCGAGAGCGAGACGGCGTAGCGCGCCGCCACGGCCTCCAGGCCGGGCAGGTCTTCGGGCCGCAACAGGCCGGCGCGGGCGAGATCGGCGGGGCTGCGCAGGGGCCGGGTCACGATGCAGTGCTCCGGGCGACCGGCGTCCAGACCACCTCGTCGATGCGCGGCGCGCCGGTGGCAAGCATCACCAGCCGGTCAAAGCCGAGCGCGATGCCCGAGGCCTCCGGCATGATCGCGAGGGCGTCCAGAAAATCCTCGTCGATCGGGTAGCGCTCGCCGTAGACGCGCGCCTTCTCGTCCATCTCGGCCTCGAAGCGGCGGCGCTGCTCGGCCGGATTGGTCAGCTCTCCGAAGGCGTTGGCGAGCTCGACGCCGCAGGCATAGAGTTCGAAACGCTCAGCCACCCGCGGATCGTAGGGGCTCGGTCGGGCGAGAGCCGCTTCGCTCACCGGGTATTCGCAAAGGATGGTCGGGCGGCCATCGCCGAGATGCGGCTCGATCAGGCCGACCAGGATGCGGGAATAGAGATCCGCCCAGCTGTCGTCCGAGGCGACGCGCAGGCCTCGCGCGGCAACGGCGGCAGCGAGCCGATCGCGATCGGTCTGGCCGTCGTCCGAGAGTGTCGCCAGTAGATCGATGTCGGCATGACGCATGAAGGCTTCGGCGACGGTCAGGCGCTCGAACTCGGCGAAGGGATCGGCCTCACGGCCGCGATAGGCGAGGCGGGTGACGCCGGCCGTCCCGGCGGCGAGCGCCAGCAGGTCGGCGCAGTCCCGCATCAGGGTCTCGTAGCCCTCTCCCGCTCGGTACCACTCGACCATCGTGAATTCGGGATGGTGCAGCGGCCCGCGCTCGCGATTGCGAAAAACCTTGGCGATGCTGAGGATCTTCGGCTCGCCGGCCGCCAGCAATTTCTTGCAGGCGAATTCCGGCGAGGTGTGCAGGTAGAGTTTTTCGCGACCGCCATCGGGTTGGATCGCCTCGGTGGCGAAGGCCGAGAGATGCGCCTCGTTGCCCGGCGAGACCTGCAAGCAAGCGGCTTCCACCTCGACGAAATCCTGCGCGTAAAAATGCGCGCGCAGAGCCGCCTGGATGCGGTTTCGCGCCATCAGCAGCGGGCGCCGATCCGCATGGACCTGCGGTTGCCACCAGGGGGAGGGAGGGTTCACGCTGCGCCGGCTCTTTAGATTGACGGGTCTCGGCTGGCACGAAGGCGGCGGATGCGGTAGGGGCTGCAGCGATATTTCGCTACGGCGTCGCCGCATCGGCCCGGCGCCCTCGACAAAACAAGGTCTACGCTCGTGAAGGTGATCGCCTCGACGCTCCGCAAGGGCAATGTCGTCGACAAGGACGGCAAGCTCTACGTCATCCTGACGGCGGAGAACATCCACCCCGGCAAGGGCACCCCGGTGACCCAGCTCGACATGCGCCGCATCACCGACGGCGTGAAGGTCTCCGAGCGCTACCGCACCACCGAGCAGGTCGAGCGCGCCTTCGTCGAGGATCGCGAGCACACCTTCCTCTACAACGACGCCGAGGGGTTTCACTTCATGAACCCCGAGAACTACGAGCAGATCGCGGTGCCCGAGGACGTGGTCGGCTCCTCCGCCCCCTACCTGCAGGAGGGCATGGCCGTGATGCTCTCGCAGCACAACGGCGTGCCGTTGACCATCGAGCTGCCGGCGCGCGTGACGCTCGAAATCGTCGACACCGAGCCGGTGACCAAGGGTCAAACGGCGTCCTCGTCCTACAAGCCGGCGATGCTCTCGAACGGCGTGAAGACCACGGTGCCGCCGCATATCCAGACCGGCACCCGCGTCGTGATCATGACGGCCGACGGTTCCTACGTCGAACGCGCCAAGGACTGATTTTTATCAGCTGAGACACGATCTTACGGCGGGGAGGCGGTGCCCTCCGCCGCCTCGTAGCATTGCCGGGCGAATCTCTGCGCTTTCGCCCGCTGCTCCAGCGTATAGGGGATGCCGCTTCCCCAGAGCCCCTCGCGGCGCAGGACGTCAGCGACACATTGGCTCGCGATCCGACAGGCCTCGGTCGAGCCGCCCGTGCGGGTGCAGTTGCCCTCGAATTCTGCCCGAAACTCCGAGACGCCCGCATTCGGGTTCGGTCCGGTCACGCTGACCACCGCGTAGACCAGCGCGAACAGTATCGGCTGGTGAACGAGATAGATCGCGAGGCTGTGCCGCCCGGCGAGGCTCGCGGCCCGACCGAGCCTGCCCTCGGCCTGCCATGCTGCGACGCGCGAGCGCAGGAAGGCCGGCAGCCCGAGCTGGCCTAGCGCGATCCCTGCACAGACGATCCCGAACCAGGGAAACAGGGGCACCCAGTCGTTCGTCTGCGGCGGCAAGTGGGCAAGGCCGAGAAATCCGAGCGCCGGGTCGTCGAGCAGCGGCGCGCGCAGCGTATAGCTGCCGAGGATGAACGCGACGCACAGCAAGGCGCTGATCACGGCGCTCGGTCGGCGGGGCATCAGGAGCAGCGGCAGCGCGAGCACGCTGGAGTTGGCGATGCAGTGCAGGATGCCAAAGAAGATGTAGCCGTCCCGCATGAACCAGAACGTCGCGGCGGTGATCAGGACCGCGCCGCCACCGATCCGGGCGAGCCGCATCAGATAAGGCCGCCAGCGCAGGCCGTTGCGGGTGGCCAGCACGAGGCCAATCCCGACGAGCAGCAGGAAACTTCCGGCGATGAGATGGGCGATGACCCGCCCGGGCGTGGTCAGCGCCGCATTCAACGGCGTCAGACGGAGAAACCCGAGATCCCAGGTGAAATGATAGGACGCCATCGCGAGCAGTGCCGCGCCGCGGGCGGCGTCGATCGCGTCGATGCGGCTTTGGGAGCGGGGGGCCTCCGCGGCCATGGCGGCAGCGGAGGAGGGGCTGGCGTCGTGCATGGGCTTGCGCGTAGCATCCTTGCTGGGACGGAGCGATGCCCGGCGGTGCCTCTCGTGATTGTGACCGGGCACGGTTTCGCGCGCGAACATTATGACGTCGCGCGGTGATCACGCGCGACATGCCCGAGCATGACTGTGGCAAGACTGCCGAATCACGAAAAAATGCAATGTTCACGCGCCGGCTTGCCTCGCGAACGGGCTTCCGCCGAATCCGGACTTTGTTAACCTGACATCAGAATCGCGTCGGCGTGATTCGGTTCGGTTCGGGTTGCTTACATGTCGAACGATCACGGAACGGCAGAGGACGAGCGCGCCGCCGCAGCGCTCCCGGAGGACGGAGCGCGCGAGGCGCAAGTCGAACGGCCGCTCGACCTCGTCGAGGTCTCAGGGCGCATCAAGTGGTTCGACGTCTCCAAGGGATTCGGCTTCATCGTTCCGGATGACGGCTCGCCCGACGTGCTGCTCCACGTCACCTGCCTGCGCCGCGACGGTCACCAGAGCGCAAGCGAGGGCGCGCGCATCGTCGTGGAGGCCGTGGAACGGCCGCGCGGCTGGCAGGCGTTCCGGGTGGTCTCGCTCGACCAGTCGACCGCAACCCATCCATCCGAACTGCCGATGCCGCGCACCCATGTCAGCGTGACGCCGACGAGCGGGCTCGAGACGGCGGTGGTGAAGTGGTTCAATCGCCTGCGTGGTTTCGGCTTCGTCAGCTGTGGCGAGGGCAAGCCGGACATCTTCGTGCACATGGAGACCCTGCGCCGCTACGGCATCGCCGAGCTGAAGCCGGGCGATACCGTGCTCGTGCGTTACGGCGACGGCTCGAAGGGTGCTATGGCGGCGGAAGTTCGCCTCGTCGACGGGGCGCTTCCGGCCTCTCACTGACGGTACCCCGATGGTCTCGAGCCTGCTTCGCCGCCGCGCCGCACTGGCGCTCGCCGCCTCGCTTCTCGCCGCTCCGCTCGCCACATCCGTTCTCGCCGTGCCCGCGCGCGCGGAAAAACCCGTCGACGACATGTCAGGGGCGCTCACCGAACCTCTGGCCATCGTCTCGAAGAGCGGCCGCCACGCCTTCAAGGTCGAGGTGATGCGCACCGATTCCGACCGCGGCCGCGGCCTGATGTTCCGCAAGTCGCTGGCGGCCGACCGGGGCATGCTGTTCGATTTCGAACAGGTGCAGACGGTCAATATGTGGATGAAGAACACCTACCTGCCGCTCGACATGGTGTTCATCCGGGCTGACGGAACCGTGGCCCGCGTCGCCGCCGATACCGAGCCCTTCTCCACCAAGGTGATCCCCTCGGGCGAGCCGGTGCTCGCAGTGCTGGAGGTGAATGCCGGCACTGCGCAGAAGCTCGGCATCCGGTCCGGCGATCGCGTGGAACATGCGATGTTCAAGGGCCGGCCCTGATCAGGGCAACCGTGTCTAATCCTTAGCCGAGTATTGCAAACGCATCGGTGCCGTACCCCCAAATGGGTATGGCACAGCTCGTTCGCCTGCGCGTTGTCTCGCAGTAGGCGGAGTTCAGCCATGTTCACATTCAGCGAGACGGCGCCCGGCCAGTGGCAGTGGAGCTTCGCCTTCGGCAAGCATGTCCTGGCTCACGCCGAGGAGGCTTATGCAAGCCGCGGCAAGGCGATGGCCGCCGCAGAGGTATTTGCGCGCGGGGTCGGGCAAGCGCTCGTTCAACTGATCGGACATCGCTGAGCGCAAGCAGAAGCCCGCCACGGCGAACCGGACGGGCGTCATCTTCGACGAAAAAGTCTTACGCCGCCTTCGGCAGTGAACGCATGTCGATGACGTAGCGGACCTTCACGTCGCTCTTCTGCATGCGGGGATAGGCGGCGTGGCCGGGTCTCACGGGCCTGCGGCGAGGCTCGGCGCCGTGCGGTGATCGAGGATCTCTTCGCACCAGGCGGCCACACGAAGGAGGCGCAAGTCGTCGCGGTAGCGGCCGACGAGCTGGATGCCGAGCGGCAGGCCGTCGTGCAGTCCTGCCGGCAGGTTCACGGCCGGGGTGCCGAGGAAGGTCCAGGGCACGCAGAAAGCCGGATTGCCCGTATAGGCGAGGCCTTCCGGGGCCGCCCCCGCCGCCGGCAGCGTCAGGATCGCGTCGAAGCCGTCGAGCACGGTGGCGAGCTCCCTGCGAAGCCGCGTCTGCAGGCGCAGGGCATCGACATAGGCTGGTGCGGCGATCGCGGCTCCCTCGGCGATGAGTTCCTTCAGGACGGCGCTGACCAGGTCCGGATGGCGCTCCGCCAATGGCGCGAAGATGGCCGAGGCCTCGCAGGCCAGGATGATCCGCCCGGCCTCCCACATCCCAGCGAAGGAATCGGGCAGCGCGAACGCCTCCACGGTGCCTCCAGCGTCCCTAAAGCGGGCAGCCGCGGCCTCGGTCAGCGCCTTCTGCGAATCGTCCGCCGCATCCCAAAGGCTAGTCTTCACAAAGGCGAGGCGCGGAGCCGGCAGCGGCGCGAGGCCGCCATCGAGGGTGAAGCCCGGCAACGGCCGTCCGTGCGGGTCGGTATCGCTGACGGCGGCCAGCAGATACAGCGCGAAGGCGGCATCCCCGACCGAGCGCGTGAACACACCGACATGGTCGAGGGACGGCGCCAGGGCATGGACACCGGTGCGGGGAATCGCGCCGTAGCTCGGCTTGAGCCCAACGACGCCGCAGAAGGCGGCGGGGCGGATCACGGAGCCGAAGGTCTGGCTGCCGAGCGCCAGCGGCGCCAGCCCCGCGGCCACGGCCGCGGCGGAACCGCTCGACGAGCCGCCGGGCGTGTGGGCGGTGTTCCAGGGATTGCGCGTTGGCCCGGGGTGCCGCCAGGCGAATTCCGTGGTCACGGTCTTGCCGATCACCGTGGCGCCGAGCGAGCGCAGCCGCTCCACCACCCAGGCATCGGCATCGGGGATGCGGTCGGCATAAATCGGGGAGCCGTTGGTGGTCGGCAGGCCACTCGTCGCGAAGATGTCCTTCACCGCCACGGGGATGCCGGCGAGCGGGCCGGCCGTGGTCGCGGCGTCACCCGGATCGGCGATGCAGGTGAAGGCCCGGATCTCGGGGTCGATCCGGCGGATCCGCTCGACGAGGGCGGCGCGATAGGCCGCGCCGTCGAGGCGGCCGTCACGGATGGCGCGGGCGGCCTCGACGAGGCCGAGAGTGTGCGCTTCCATCGTCATCAGTTTCCGGCGATCGCCTTCTCGATGAAGGAACGCCGCACGAAGGTCGCGTAGTCCGGCTGGGCCGCGAGGTTGCCGAGCGCGATCTGGGTATCGAGGCCGACCTTCAGCGCATCCGGGCTGATGTCGGCGGTCTCCGGATAGACCTTCTCGGCCATCATGCGCTTGACCGCGGCCTCGACCACGGCCGGATCGAGGGTCGGAAATTCCTTCTTGGCGACGGCAATGGCCTTGGCCTGGTCGGTCTTCATCAGGACGAGGGCCGCCTGCAGGCCGTTGACGAAAGCCTGGGCGGTCGCCGGATCGACGTCCTTGCGGGCGCTGATCGCCGAGAAGGCGTAGGCGCCGTAATGCTGCGGGAAGCCGACGAGCACCTTCATGCCCTTGGCCACCGCCTGGTCGAGGCCAGGCTCGTACATCACCGCGACCTTGGCCTGACCGGCCAGGAACGGGCCGGGCTCGGTGCCGATCTGGACCTGCGTGATGTTCACGTCGTCCTTCGCCATCCCGTTCTCCTTCAGGTACTTGAGGAAGAGCGAGGTGCTGGTGGTGGGCATCAGGCCGGCGACGATGGTCTGGCCCTTGAGGTCCTTGGCCTCCTTGAAGGGGAAGTCCGGAGTCGCGGCGATCCAGACGGCGGCACCGTTGACCACGTTGCAGATGATGTTGACCGGTGCGCCCTTCGAGGCGGCCACCGCCGTCCATTCCGGCCCGTGCAGCGAGAACTGCGCGCTCTTCGAGATCACCGCCGAGAGGGCGACGCTCGGGGCGCCGGCCGTCTCCTTGGTGACGTCGATTCCGGCCTTCTCGAACAGGCCTTCGTCCAGGGCCACGTAGAGCGGCAGGTAGAGCATCGACTGGAAGGCCTGGGAGACCGTGGCCTTGAGGTTGGCGGCAGCGGCCGGCGTGGCGCAGGCGAGCGCGGCGGCGAGAAAGGCCGCGGAACGGAAGGACTTCAACATCGAGAATCCGTGGGAGAGGAGGGAGAGAAGGCGGCCCGAGCCGGGCCGCCGAGGGCAAGAGCGGGGGCTCAGACCTGGACCTGGCCGGCGGTCGAGATCTGCTTCCAGGGCAGGATCCGGCGCTCGACGAAGTCGATCAGGTGGTAGAGGACGAAGCCGACGAACATCAGCACGAACAGCCCGGCCCAAACCGTGTTGAGGTCGTAGAGGGACGAGGCGTTGTAGATCAGGTGGCCGAGGCCGCGCTGGGACGAGATGAACTCGCCGACCACCGCACCGACCAGCGCGAAGCCGATATTGATGCGGAACATCCCGATGATCGCCGGCAGGGTCGAGGGCACGATCACCGAGCGAAAGATCTTGTTCTTCGAGGCGCCCATCGAGGCGAGCAGGGCCTGGAGGTCGGGATCGGCGTCACGCGCGGCCTGATAGGCGGCGATCAGCGCGACGAGGGCGGTCAGCGAGACCGCGAGCGCCACCTTCGAGATGAAGCCGGTGCCGAACCACAGGATGACGATCGGCGCGAGTGCGATCTTCGGCACCGAGTTGATGGCGACGATGAACGGCTCGACGATGCGGGCCACGAGGGTCGAGTACCAGAGGGAGAGGCCGGCCAGGGACCCGAGGGCCGTGCCGATCACGAAGCCGAGGATCGCCTCGATCAGCGTGTACCAGGTATCGGTGAGGAGGCTCCCGTCGAGCAGGCTGGCGCGGAAGACCTGCCAGATGCCCGAGGGCGCACCGACGAGGAAGGCGTCGAGCCAGGCGGCGTCGACCGCGATCTCCCAGATGATGAAAAAAGCGGCAACCGCTGCGAGCTGGATCAGGCCGCGCCCGAGCCGCGTGTCGATGGCGCGGGCGATGGGGCCGGGACCGCGCCGCGGCATGCTCATGCTCCGATTCGAGGACACGGCGCGGCTGCCGCTTTTCAGGGCTTGCGTGGTCATCAGGCAGCCTCCGCTCGGGTACGGGTCTGGATGTCGAGTTCGCCGCACAGTGCGTGGAAGTATTCGGAGAAGCGCGGGTCGCTGCGCGCGCCGATCGGCGAACGGTCGCCGAGCTCGATCTCGTGGACGTTCTTGACCTGCGAGGGCCGGCCGCCGAGGACTACGACGCGCTTCGACAGCGCCACCGCCTCGTCGATGTCGTGCGTGACGAGCACCACGGTCTTGTTGAAGGTCTCGACCGCGTCGAGCAGCACGCCTTCGAGGTAGAGCCGGGTCTGGTAGTCGAGGGCCGAGAACGGCTCATCGAGGAGCAGGATGTCCGGGTCCATGATCAAGGTCCGGATCAGGGCGGCGCGCTGGCGCATGCCGCCGGACAGGGTCTTTGGATAGGCGTTCTCGAAGCCGCCGAGGCCGAAGCGCGCGAGGTAGTCCCGCGCCGTGTCCGTCGCCTGGCAGGGGTCGACGCCCTTCATCTCCAGCCCGAGCATCACGTTCTGCAGGACCGTGCGCCAGGGAAACAGCAGGTCCTTCTGCATCATGTAGCCGACCCGGCCGCGCAGTCCGAAGACCGGCTCGCCGCGGAAGAACATCGCGCCGCTATCGGGTTCGATCAGCCCCGCGATGATATTGAACACCGTGGTCTTGCCGCACCCGGATGGACCGATAATCGAGACGAAGTCCCGCTCGTGAATGTCGAAGGTCAGCCCGTCGAGAACGGGCACTGAGCCTCCCTTGGCGGGGAAAGCCTTCCGAATGCCGTTCAGGCGCAGTTGAACGTTGTTCGCCGTCATGCCGACTCCTCTTACGGAGCGGCACGCAGCAAACCTCGGGCCAATCTGCATTCAAAATTTAGAAGTCTGGCAGCCCGACTGCATGAAGCACCAGAAAGCCGGATTGCCCGCGTTGCAGCCGGCACGATGCCTCGGCCTCAGGCGCGGCCGGCCTCGGGGTGCGGGAGCCAGCTCAGTCGCCGATCGATCGATCGCTCGGGCATCTTGGCGAATTTCCTGAGCCTCGGCAGGTCGACGAAATGGAAGGTCCGGCCCGTCCTCGTGATGTACCCGTCCACCTCGAGGGACTTGATCGTGCGGCTGACATGCATCGCGCTGATGCCGAGGACGTCGGAAAACTGGTCCTGGTTCATCGGAATGTAGATCGACTGGCGTCCGGCCTCTGGCGAGCCCGCCTTGCGATCGAACAGCGTCAGGAGAAACGCAGCAAAACCCTGCCGGGCACTGAGCCGCCCCAGCATCAGCAGGTTGTCCATGAGGGCGACGCGCTTGCGTTGAGCAGCCAAGAAGAAAAAGCCGCCCAGGCGCGGCTGCTCAGCGAATATCGCGCCGAGCTGGGCAGCCGGGATCTGGCTGATCAGGCAATCCGTCAGCGGAGTCAGCGTATCGACGGCATGCAGGAAGGGCAGGCTCGACGCCCCCATGAGATCGCCGTCGACATGGACCGCAACGACCTGACGTTTCCCGTTCGCGAGACAGATGCTGCTGGTGATCCAGCCGCTAGACAGGAAGTACAGGCCCGGGTTCTCGTCTCCCTCCATGCGGACGTCTTGCAGCGCTTTGACCGCGATGAAGTCGCCGCTCAGCCGATGCAGCGCCTGGACTTCGCCCGCCGTCAGGTCGGCGACCGCACCGAGACGCCTGACGAGCATGTCGCCCGCCGTCTCCAATGCCGGATACAGGCCTGCTTCCGCGATCATTTTCATGGCGCAATCTCCTGAAAAATCCTCCCGTACGAATATTTTGACGCGCGACAATAGACGCTTCGGAATACCGTGATGGTACCCCGAAGGATTGACAGGGCAATCTGGACATTAGTCGAAAGCCCGAATCCGGTCGGGCGAGATCATCGACATCGCGCAGCGGCACGCGGCACAGCGGCCCCGCTGAGGTGCGAGACCGGTTTGCCGCTCACGCCGAGCGGGGGCGGTCAGGCTGAAATTGTCTCTGGTTGCACAGATCTCATTCTGAGCGACATTCTTTTACCATCTCCAACGCCAGTTCGATCATGATCATGTCGAACAACACTCTGATTCTAAAGGAACATGCGCTTTCGATTTCACTTCTAGCCTTGTCACACAGATCCATGCTCTTCTTTATCTGTAATTTAGCTTTATTCGACATCTCTCTATCCAGTGTGTTCGTAATTTTATTGATCAGAATTGATTCGTTAAGAATAGTCACGAGCCCGTGATCCGTCTCAGACAAATGCTAAAATGCCGCTCTCGCGTTGCGGTTCGCGAACCCGCACGGTCGCGGCGAGACGCTGCTGCCACTGCAGCCCCCGAACTGCCCGATTCCGCCCCGACATTCTGTTCGCCGAACTTCGCAAAGAACGGCGGCCCGACGATCCGGGCAAGGGGAGGGCGCCGTGCTGAAAACCTATCTGTCGAACCTCGTGGCCGAGTTGGAACGGCCGCGCACGGAGCGGCCATTCGGGTCGGGCTGGCTCTCGGGTTCGGCGGCGCTCCTCTGTGCCATCACCGCCAACCTGATGGTTGTGGCGCTGCGCAACCCGGACCTGCTGACCACGCCCGAACTCGCCATGGTGCGCGACAGCGCGCTGTTTCGGCCGTTCCTCTACTTCGTGCTGATCACAGGCTACGTGCTGGCGGCGCTGAGCCTCGCCTTGCGGCCCGACAAGACCCTCGGCGTCACCGCCATGGCCGCGACGCTGCTCGCCTCCTTCATCGGCAGCCTGCCGACCCATGCCTCGCTCAGGCTCGAAGGCGCCTTCCTCGGGCTCGATTTCTTCGTGCTCAACGTGCTGTTCATGGGCTTCCTGTTCGTGCCCCTGGAGCGCCTGTTTCCGCGCAACCGCGACCAGATCCTGCTGCGCGAGGAATGGCGCGAGGACCTGTTCTACTACTTCGTCTCCTCGCTGCTGGTGCAGGTGCTGACCTTCCTGACGCTTGCACCCTCGCGGCTCGTCAAGGAGAACACCGACCTCGGCACGATCCAGAGCTTCTTCGGCGGCCTGCCCTGGCTGCTGCAGCTTCTGCTGATCATGCTGTTCACGGATCTCGTGCAGTACTGGGTGCACCGGATGTTCCACCGCATCCCGGCGCTGTGGCGCTTCCACTCGGTGCACCACTCGGCGAAGTCCCTCGACTGGATCGCCGGGGCACGGATGCACTTCGTCGAGATCGTCGTGCTGCGCGCGCTCACCGCGACGCCGATGTTCGTGCTCGGCTTCGAGGAATCGGCGATCCAGGCCTACATCCTGATCGTCTACGTCTATTCGGCCTTCATCCACGCCAACGTCTCGGGCAGCTTCGGCTGGCTCGAGAAGCTGGTCGTGGTGCCGCGCTTCCATCACTGGCACCACGGCGAGGAGCGCGAGGCGATCGACGTCAACTTCGCGATCCACTTCCCCGTGATCGACAAGATCTTCGGCACGCACCACATGCCCGAGGGCCGCTGGCCCAAGGGCTACGGGATCAAGGGACACCCCGTGCCGCGCGGCTATTGGCGGCAATTCCTGTATCCGTTCCAGCGATAGGGTCGGATTCCATCTCGTCCTGGCGCGCGGCCTGGGCGCGGCCGAGCCAGAGCGCGTTCACCAGCCAAGCGATCGAGAGCGGCACCGCCAGGATTGCCGTCCATGTGCCGGCGAGGCCGAGAGCACCGATGCCGGCATAGGACCAGGCGCCGATCTGGTCGCCGGTGCGATAGACCACCGTGTCGATGAAGCTCTTGGCTTTGTAGCGGTCCTCGCGCGGGACGACCGTGAACAGAACCTCGCGCACTGGCCGGGCGATGGCGAAGTTGCCGGCCCGCCGCAGCACCTGGAAGCCGACGATCGCGACGAGGCTCGGCGAGATCGCAAGCGCCGCGAAGCCGAGCACACTCGCCGCCGGCAGCAGCGCCAGGGTCGGCCCGACGCCGATCGCCTTGGTGATCCGGCCGGTCAGGAAGAGCTGGATGCCGAGCGTCAGCACGTTCACCGCCAGATCGACACTGGCGAAGAACGCCGTCTGCGCCGCGCGGTCCGGGAAGCTGCGCTTCGCGATGCCGGCCTGCTCGAAATACAGGAAGGTCGAGGTGACCGAAAAAATCAGCAGGAACAACGCGATGTTGAGCAGATAGGGCGAGGCGAAGGTGCGTCGGATCCCGGCAAAGGCGCTCCCGCCGATCGTCTCGACGGCGCGGCCCGTCGGCACCTCGTGCAGCCGCTCCGACAGCCGCGCCAGCCCGCGCATCGAGAAGACCGCGCCCTCGAGCAGCAGGGCTGCGGCGATCAGCAGTCCCCAGGTTGGGACATGGCTCGCGAGTGTCGCCGTCACCGCCGAGCCCGATATCGCGCCGAGCGTCGCCCCCGCCGCGATGAAGCCGAACAGGCGCTTGCCCTGCTCGGTGGTAAATACGTCGACGATGGTGGCCCAGAAGATCGAGACCACGAACAGGTTGAAGATCGACAGCCAGACGAAAAACACACGCCCGACCCAGATCAGGCTCTCTCCATCCGCGAGATAGATTGCCACGGCAAACAAAAGGATGTTGCCGGCAAAGAAGCGATAGGTGAGGGGCACGAAGCGCGCCCGTGGCAAGCTCTTCACCAGCCACGCGAAGGGTAGGTTCAGGGCCAGCATGCCGATGAGCGTCGCCAGGAACAGCCAGGGCAGGTTCTCGAGCCCGCCAGCGATGCCCATCTGGTCGCGGATCGGGCGCAGCACGTAGTAGCTCGCCAGGATTGCGAAAAGGTAGGCCCAGGACCAGGCCAGAGCCGGCCCCTCGCCGGGCCGCAGGTCGACGAGGCGCGCCAGAAGGGACGGGCGCGCCGCAGCGCGCTCCCTCAAGGCTTTACCCCGAGCTTCTCCTTCAGCTCCGGCGCGGAAAGTTCGAGCCCGAAGCCCGGCTGCCCCATCTGGAATTTTTTGGCGGCTCCCAGGTCGCCGACGACGACTGAATCGAACCCGGCATCCGTCACGAGCGTGCGGGCGGTCTCGATCGCCTTCGGATCGTCTCCCGCGATCGGGATCGCCATGCGCGGCTCGGGCCGGCCGGCATTCTTCTCGAAGACCTTGAAGTTCGCCGCATTGAAGGCACGGGCGATGCGCGCACCGGGCAGGTACTTCTGCGACGTGACGCCGATGCCGTTCTTGTCGACCTCGTCGCGCAATTCGGCGCCGTCACGCGCGGCCGTCGCGTTGCCGGCATCGATCACAATCTTGCCCTTCAGCGCGGCGGCGTTCTGCTTCCCGAATTCGGGATAGGCCTTGTAGGGCACCGCGAGAAACACCGCGTCGGCATAGGCCAGCGCCTCGGCCGGTGTGCCGGCATGGGCCTTCGGCCCGAGGCTCTCGACCAGCGGCTTCAGGTCTTCCGGATGGCGCGAGGCGAAGAGCACCTCGTAGCCGGCCTTCACCCACAGCGTCCCAAAGGTGCTGCCAATCTTGCCGCCGCCGACGATCCCGATCTTCTTGGGCGTTGGCTCGGCCATTGCCGGTGTTGCCGCGACCGCCGCCAGCGCAGCAAGGGCCGCAACCCGCGACACAATCCGAAGGGCATCAAACGGCATCGATATAGGTCTCCATCTTCTTGCGCTCCGTAGCGTCGGGCAGCCGTCCGCGTGCCGCCCCGACGTTCTCCTCGACATAGGCGACCTTGGCCATGCCGGGGATCGGGCAGGTGACCGCCTCGTTGGCGAGAACGTATTTCAGGAAGAACTGCGCCCAGTTCGCGCAGCCGAAGGCCGCCGCCCAGTCGGGGATCGGCTTGCCCTTTACGGCCCCGAACAGACGGTCGCGCCCGAAGGGGACGTTGATCATCGCGGCCATGCCGCGATCCTTTGCCAGCGGCAGGATGCGCTCGGCCGCAGCCCGGCTATCGATGGCATAATTGACCTGGATGAAGTCGAGCGCCTCGCGCTTCATCACCGCTTCGAGATCGGCGAACTGGCTGTCGACCCAGACCGTGACGCCGACATAGCGGATCCGGCCCTGCCGCTTGAGCTCACGCAGGGTCGCGAGGTTGGTCTCGACATCGACGAGATTGTGAACCGCGATCAGGTCGATATTTGTGACGTTCATCCGCTTGAACGAGCGCTCGATCTGCGCGAGCCCATCCTTGCCGCGCTCGGAGACCTTGCTCGCCAGAAAGATTTTTTCGCGAAGGCCGCCCTCGGGCAGGATCTTTCCGAGCACGTCCTCGGCGGTGCCATAGCTCGGCGCTGTATCGATCACCCGGCCGCCCAACGCCATGAAGCGCTCCACCGCCTCACGTAACGGAGCGATCTTGTCGGGTGTGGGCTCCACCTCGTAACGGCGCGAGGTGCCGATACCGATGGCCGGCAGGGACTCGCCCGAGGAGGGGATTTTTCGGAGCAGTAGCGAGTCCTCGGCCAGTCCCGGCCGGACGGCGAGCGGCATCAGGGCGCCGGCGGCCAGCAGCGTTCGTCGATCAAGAGGCATCAGCCTTCCCTTCGCGATGACGCGGGGTAAATGGAGCGCATCGCGAGCGAGGGGAGGCGTGCGACAAACGCTGCCCCTGCAGCCGAAATTGATCCGATCGGACGAGTCCGGCTATCACGCTGCGTTTCGACAAGGAGCAGGATGCGCTACGCAATCGACACGTTCGCCATCGTGCGTGGATGCATCGTCGTCACCGGGTGGACCGACGGACGCCTGCCCAGCCTCTATCTCGGCAAGACCAAGCTGCCGACCTGCACGGCCCGCTCGGCGCGGACG
Organism: Methylobacterium sp. C25; assembly: GCF_021352225.1. Classification (GTDB taxonomy): domain Bacteria; phylum Pseudomonadota; class Alphaproteobacteria; order Rhizobiales; family Beijerinckiaceae; genus Methylobacterium. Next base: position 168,780 of record NZ_JAAUVI010000004.1, read on the forward strand.
GATCTTGTGACGCTGTTCGGTGATCGCGCGCGCAAATGGGGCTTCCGCCTAGCCGCTGCGACGGAAGCGGCGAGCGTGCCGCACGATGCGATCAGCCTGCATTGGCCGAACGGACGCGTGATGACCCCGATGGACGTCGCCGCGCTGCCCCAGGGCCGGCGCTCGATGTGGGAGTTGCTCGACGAGTTCCGCAAGCGTGTCGGGGCCAAGCCGGGGCCGCTCCTCGAAATCGGCTCGCGGGCGCGCAGCGGCCACTCCTACCGAGGCCTGTTTCCATCGACGATTCCCTATCGCGGCCTGGACGTGAAGGACGGGCCGAATGTCGACGTGGTCGGCGACGCCCATCACCTCTCACGCCACGTCGAAGGGCCATTCGACTACGTGTTTTCCGTCTCGGTGTTCGAGCATCTGCTGATGCCCTGGAAAGTCGCCCTGGAAATGAATGCGGTGATGCCCGTCGGCGGCGTGGCCTACATTCAGTCGCATCCGATGTGGCCGCTGCACGAGGAGCCCTGGGATTTCTGGCGCTTCTCCGAGAATGGCTGGCGCGGATTGTTCAGCAGCCATACGGGGTTTTCCGTGATCGGGACGGGCTACGACATCCAGGCCATGACCGTGCCGGTTTTCGCGGGGGGAGGTTCCACGATGGATATCGAGCACGAGCAGGCCTTCCTCGCCACCGCTTGCCTCGTCGAGAAGACCGGGCCGGCACGTGTCGCGTGGGACGCCGAGGCGGGCGACGCCTACGATCTCTCCTATTCGCACGCCTGACATGCCCCATCCCGATACGGCGAGCCTGATCCGCCGCGGCCGGCCGCCGGTCGCCCTGCCCGTCGAAGGCAGCCGCCTGCGCCTCATCATCGGCCTCGACGGCCAGGATCTCGGCCTGCGCTTCGTGCGCGTCAGCTTCCTCGACCCGACCAGCGCCGCCTTCAGCCGAGTGACGCTCAGCGCCGGGTTGAAGGAGGGCAGCTACAAGCCGCAGCTCGCGCTCTCGGCCGACGGCAACGGCCGCTTCAGCTGGACCGGCTTGCTGCCGAAGACCGTGCGGCATCTCGAACTCGCGCCGACCTTCGACGATTTCCTGCCGCCGCTGACCGACCTCGAACTCGCCGAGCCCCATCTCGGCGGCCTCATCACCACGGGGCTGATGCGGCGGCCGCATCTCGTCGCCGAGGCCGGCCTTTGGCGGCTGGTGCGCAAGCGGCTCAGGGCGAAATATCGGCTGGAGGCGGCCGTCCAGCCGCGCGCGCTCGCCGGCTACGACGACTGGATCGCCCGCTTCGACACCGTGACGGCAGCCGACCGCGCCCGCATGAAGGCCGAGATGGCGGGCTGGGCCAAGCCGCCGGCCCTCTCGGTGCTGATGCCGGTCTACAACCCGGATCCGGGAGTGCTGGAGAAGGCGATCGCCTCGGTGCGAGGCCAGCTCTACCCGCACTGGCAGCTCTGCATCGCCGACGATGCCTCGACCCGGGCTGGCGTGGCGGCCGTGCTCGAACGCGCCGCAGCCGCCGAACCTCGAATTCGATTGATCCGCCGCAGCGAGAACGGCCACATCTCGCGCGCCACCAACAGCGCACTGGAGGCGGCAACGGGGACGTTCTGCGCGTTGCTCGACCACGACGACCTGCTGCCGGAAAATGCCCTCTGGGAGGTCGCCAGCGCGATCGTCGCCGATCCCAACCTCGATCTGATCTATTCCGACGAGGACAAGGTCGATGCAAAGGGCAAGCGCTTCGAGCCTCATTTCAAGCCGGACTGGAATCCCGAGCTGCTGCTCGCGCAGAACTACCTGAACCACCTCACCGTGATCCGCACCGAGCTGATCCGTCGCGTCGGTGGCCTGCGCCCCGGCTTCGAGGGCAGCCAGGACCACGACCTTCTGATGCGCATCGCCGACGACCTGACGCCGGACCGCGTCCTTCACATCCCGAAGGTGCTCTATCACTGGCGCGCGGCGATCGGCTCCGGCACCTTCTCGGACGCGGCCTTGGCCACCGCGGAGGCGGCACGGCTGCGCGCGCTCGACGAGGCCATCGCGCGGCGTGGCTGGCGGCACCGGGCCGAGCGCGGGCCGGCCGGCTTCAACCGCATGGTCCGCGCGCTGCCCGAGCCGGCACCGCTGGTCTCGGTGGTGATCCCGACCCGTGATCGGGCGGAATTGCTCTCCGTCGCTCTCGAGGGGCTGCTCACCAAGACCGACTACCCTGCGATCGAAGCCGTGATCGTCGACAACGACAGCGTCGAGCCCCAGACGGCAGCCCTGTTCGCTCGCTACGCCGACGATCCGCGCGTGCGGGTCGTGCCGAGCCCCGGTGCGTTCAACTTCTCGCAGCTTTCGAATGTGGGAGCCGAAGCGGCGCGGGGCGAGGTGCTGCTCTTCCTCAACAACGACATCGAGGTGATCGAGCCCGGCTGGCTGCGGGAGCTGGCCTCGATCGCGGCCGAGCCGCATGTCGGGGCCGTCGGCGCGAAGCTGTTCTATCCGGACTGGACCTTACAGCACGGCGGCGTGGTGCTCGGCGCCGGCGGCATCGCAGGCCACAGTCATCTTGGGATCGAGCGCGAGGATCCAGGCTACTTCGCCCGCATGGTCGTCGCGCAGCAGGTCTCCGCGGTTACCGGTGCCTGCCTCGCCATGCGCAAGGCCGTGTTCGAGGAGATCGGCGGATTCGATGCCGAGCGGCTCAGCGTCGCCTTCAACGACATCGACCTCTGCCTGCGCGCCACGCAGGCCGGCTATCAGGTGATCTGGACGCCGCACGCAGTGCTGATACACCACGAATCGAAGAGCCGCGGCCAGGAGGACACGCCGGAGAAGCGCAGGCGGTTCGAGGGAGAGACCAAGGTGATGGTCGAGCGCTGGAGCAAGCAGCTCTCGCGCGACCCGTTCTACAACCTGAATCTGTCGAGGGCGAAGGCGAACTTCCGTCTGAACTGACGGAGCTTCCCCATTTATTCGGGCGCAGCCATGAAGGCTGCGCCCGATGCGAGACCTCTCGGCTGGCCTCGGTGATCGAGGCCGATCAGTAAGGATAGCCCTCGTAGCGGCGGCCTCGCTCGCCATAGGGCACGTCGCGCGGGCCGTAGGCGCGACGGTAGTAGTTGTAGCGCGACGGGGCGTAGTTGCCGTTGTTCACGCCGGCCGAGCGGTCATTCCCACTCTCGGTGGCGTAGGGCGAGAGGCCGCTGCCGCTGCTGCTGTTGCCGCCACCCATGGCGAAGGCCGATCCGGCCGCGAGAAGGACGCTTGCCGCGACAGTCGCTGCAAGCACGGATTTGGACGCGATCATCGTCATCGTGGTCTCCCTGTATGCACGCTAACTCGCGAGGTCGGCAGAGGATGCATGGCAAAGCTTCACCGAAGCGTTTTCGCCGTCGCCTCTCCTGCGTCCGTCATCCGACGCAGCCTCATGCCGCCTCCTCGGGTAGCGCGGCGGCGGTCCTGACCTCTCGGCGCAGGAAGTGGGCGGCCATCTCGATGGAGCGGCGCGCCTCCGGCACGTAGTTGTCGGCGAGTTGCCAAGCATGCGGCACCACCGGCCAAAGCGCGAGTTCCACCCGCACGCCGGCCGCGCGCGCGCGCTCCGCCAGCGCGACCGCGTCGTCGCGCAGGACCTCACGCTCGGCCGCATGGATCACCAGGGGCGGAAAGCCGGAGAAATCGGCCTCGATCGGCGAGGCGCGAGGATCACGGGGGTCGGCCCCGGCGAGGTAGGCCGTGATCAGACTCGCCAGGATGCCAGGGGTGAACATCGCATCGCGGTGCCGGTTGGACCGGAACGAGGCGCCACGCGCGAGAAGGTCGCTGGCCGGCGAGAACAAGGCGGCAGCGGCAGGCACAGGCAAGCCACGGCGGCGCGCCTCGACGATCAGCGCAAGCGCCAGGTTCCCACCCGCGGAATCGCCGACCACAGCCGCCGGTCCCTCCTGCGAGAAAGCGGTCCAGGCCGCCACGACGTCTTCGAGAGCTGCCGGAAACGGGTGCTCCGGAGCGAGGCGATAATCCGGCACGAACACTCGGAAATCCGCTCGCGCGAAGGCCGCCGTGATCGTGCGGTGGGTAAACGGCGAGCCGCCGACGAAGCCCCCGCCATGCAGGTAGAGCAGGTGAGGGCGCGCTACGTCGGTCTTCTTGCGTGGCCTCACCCATTCGCCCGGCACACCGCCGAGTTCGCCTGGGTCGAACACCGCGCTCGGCGAAGGGTGGAGCGTGTTCTGGTGGAAGACCGCGCGGATGCGGGCAATGTCGGGGGAATGGCCGAGCCGCGCCTTCACACGGATCCGGGCCGCCAGATCGAAGAGATATGCGCGAAGGCTCGCCATGGTCCGTCCGCTCCGGCGGCGAGGCCCGCGCGCCGGCTCGTTTCGTCCTATGACATGCCTTCCGGGATCCGAGCCACCTCGGGCTCGCCCGTCCTGGCCATCCCTAGGCCGACAGGGGCCGCGTCCCGTAGGCGTCGGCCATGGTGTCGATCGCGGCGAGCTTCGCCGTGAAGGCCGACCAGTCGTCACGTTCCGCGATGGGCTGCCAGATCCCCTCGACCTCGTCGATCAGCATGGTGCAGGGTTTTCCCGCGAAATAGGGATGGTCGAGCCGGGCGTCGGCTGACGGCTCCAGATCCTGCAGAGCGGCGTGGACCGGCTTGAAATCGTCTCCTGCGTAGAAGGAGGCGGCCGGGCTCGCCGCCGCCCGCGCCTCGCTGGCGAGTCCGCCTCGCCAGTCGAACAAGGCCTGCTCGAAGGGCATCTGGCTCTTGGCCATGAAGCTCCAGAAGGCCGAGATCAGCCGGTGCAACGCCTGCTCGTCGCTCGGGCGAGCCAGTCCGAGCCGGAAGAGGATCGCGTCGGCGAAGGCGTCCTGAAGCGCCGGTCCGAAGCCCTTGAGGCTCGCTTCGAGCCGCGTCTGCTCCGTGAGCGGGATCAGGCATTCGGCGAGCCGGCTGAGGTTCCAGAACAGCGCCTCGGGCTGCCGGCCGAAGCTGTAGAGCCCGTACTCGTCGAAATAGGCCGCGGTGAAACCCGCATCATGCGTCGGCGCGAAGCGCCACGGGCCGTAATCGAAGCTCTCGCCGGTGACGTTGATGTTGTCGGTGTTCAGCACGCCGTGCACGAATCCCGCCGCCATCCATTGCGCGCCCATCCTCGCCACCCGCGCGATCAGAGCGTCGAAGAAGGCGATCGTCCGGTCGGCCAGCGTCTCCTCGCGGATCTCTGGGTAGTAAGTGGCGACCACATGGTCGACGAGCCGCTCGATGTTCCGGGTCTCGCCCAGCGCCAGGAAGCGCTGGAAGGTGCCGATGCGGATGTGGGAATGGCTCAGGCGCACCAGCACCGAGGAACGGGTCGGCGAGGGCTCGTCACCCCGCTCCAGCGCCTCGCCGGTCTCGATCAGGCTGAACGACTTCGAGGTATAGACACCGAGCGCCTCTAGCATCGTGGTCGCCAGCACCTCGCGCATGCCACCCTTCAGCGTCAGCCGCCCGTCGCCGGCGCGTGACCACGGCGTCTGGCCGCTGCCCTTGGTGCCGAGGTCGAGGAGCCGCCCGTCACGCAGATCGTGCAGCTGGGCGAACAGGAAGCCGCGGCCATCGCCGAGATCGGGGTTGTAGGAGCGGAACTGATGGCCGTGGTAGCGGAGCGCCAGCGGGGTCTCGAAGCTGCCGGGCAGCGGCTCGAACCGCCCGAAATGCGCGATCCACTCCGCCTCCGACAGTCCGTCGAGGCCGACGCGTTGCGCCCAGGGCTGGTTGCGGTAGCGCAGGATGGTTTGCGGAAACCGCGCGGCGGCGACCACGTCGAAGAAGTCTGAGCCGAGATCGGCGTGGCGGCGCGAGGGGTTCGGGGAGGGCAGGGGCTTCGGACTCCATAGAGGATTTCGACCACGAGGTCGGCCGGTTCGGCCGGGCGGTCAACCCGCGAAGCCGTCTGCAGTTTTCGCAGGCGACAAACGGCACGGTTCGCATAAAGACGAAGGCTAGCACATACGGGGGCGCAGAGTGCCCGTCGATCAGCGTTTCGAGGCGACCCTTGCGGCGCCGTTCTCGGTCTCCGGGCGCGGCCTCCACACCAACCGGTTCGCCCGCGTCACCGTCGCGCCCGCGCCGCCGGGCCATGGCATCCGTTTCGATGTCGCCGGAGCCGGTGCGGTCGGCCTGTCGTACGAGACCCGTGCGCCGAGCCGGCTGAACACCGCGCTGAGGCTGCCCGACGGCACGACCTTGCGCACCATCGAGCACCTCGCGGCCAGCCTGTCGGCCTTCGGTGTCGACAACGCGCTGGTGATGGTCGAGGGCCGCGAGATGCCGATCTTCGACGGCAGCGCGCGCGACTGGTGCGCGGCCATCGTCCAGGCTGGTCTCACCACCCAGGCCGCACCGCGACGCCTCCTCCGCATCACCCGGCCGATCCAGGTGGCGATGGGCCAGCGTTTCGTGAGGGCCGAGCCGGCAGCGTCGCTCGAACTCGACGTCACCTGCGAGTCCTACTACGCGGGCGGCGTGCAGGCGTGGCGCGGCCATCCGTCTGCGAAGACCTTCGCCGAGGAGTTGGCGGCCAGCCGCTCCTCGGGCCAGGTCAGCCGGCTCTGGGATTTCGGCCCGGTAGCGACCCGGGTCCTGGCGCCGCTGCTGCGTCCGATCGGACGGCGGGCAGTTGCCGAGCCAGCCGGCGGACCGGTAGCGAACGCGCCATGGCCGGATCTGCCGACTGCGCTCACCGATGGGATTCGAGCCGGCATGGCGCATCCGCGCGGCGAGCCGGTTCTGCGCGGCGTCCGGCTCGGGCGAGCCGCGATTCAGGTCGGCCCCTGGGTGCTCGGCGGCGCGCGCTTCCCCGACGAGCGTGTGCGCCACAACGCCCTCGACCTGCTCGGCGACCTGATGCTCGCAGGGCGGCCCCTCGTCGGCCGGATCGTCGCGCACCGGCCGACGCACAAGCTCACTTACGCGTTCGTCGCCACGCTGATGCAAAGCCCCGACGCCTACGAGGTCGTCGAGGCCTAGCGCTCACGATTCGGCCCGGATGAGCTCGGCCTGCCGCGCGTCACGGGCGAAGATCGCCGCAAACCCGTCGCGGCGCGCCGCGGCAATCACTTTTTCAGGATCCTCACCCGGATAAGCCGCCTCGATCGCCACGACGCCTGCAGCCGAGGCGGCGAGGCGAACCATGGCGCGCGCGTGGATCAACACCGGTGACCAGTCTCCCTCGACCGTGACGGGCTGCGCGCCGAGTTCTTGCGCAAGCGCCGCATCCCAGCCGATCCCGCGAAGGCGCGGGCTCGCTCCCGCGAAACTCGCGGCGGCGAGGACCCCGGCAGCGCTGGTAACGAGGGCCACGATGCCGATGCCGCCATCCGGCAGGCCGTGCTCCGCCTCATGCACAGCGAGGTGCGCTCCAAGGCGGGCGATGTCGCGCCCATGGCTCGCCGTCAGCAGAATCGCGTCGGGACGAAGCTCCGCCAGTCCATCGAGATCCCTGGCATCGATTTCATCGACACGCAGCAGCAGTGGCACGGAGCGCCGTCCGGATGCCCCCTGCATCGTTGCGAGCCGCAATGACGGATGTGCGGCACGCGCATCGACGACCCATGCATCGGCGCAGGACGAATTCGGCTCTTTCGCGCCATCGGCGATCAGATAGGCCCGCACAGCGCACCCCAACCCCCTCGCGCGCCGAACCGGGACGCAGCCCGGCCGCAGGTCTTCAAGCTTCCTTTACCATAACGGCAGGAAAGTCCGTTACGCGGCACAGCGTTAGGCCGCTCGGCCACATCATCCATGTTCCTGTTCACCAATGCCCCCGTCGGCACCCGCGACACCGGCTCGACCGCCGGCAGCGGCCGCACGGTCACGGGCACGGCGAGCTCTCCGAACGGATCGGTGGTCGACGCGATCCGCAGCGGCGCCGAGTCCAGCGGAGTCGGCTTCGAATACCTGCTCGCCACCGCCAAGCGCGAATCCGGCCTCGACCCCACGGCCAAGGCCGCGACCTCTTCGGCCAGCGGCCTGTTCCAGTTCATCGACCAGACCTGGCTCGGCACCATGAAGGCGGCCGGGGCCAAGCTCGGCCTGTCCTCCTATGCCGACGCGATCACGGCGCGGCCCGACGGCACCTTCAGCGTCGCCGACGCCGCAACCAAGCAGCAGATCCTCGACCTGCGTCGTGATCCGCGCGTCGCCACGGCCATGGCCGGAGCGCTGACCCAGCGCAACCGCGACGCGCTCGGTGCGTCGCTCGGCCGCGAACCGACCAGCGGCGACCTCTACGCAGCGCATGTGCTCGGGGCGAAGGGCGCCGCCACGCTGATCAATTCGGCCCAGGTCAGCCCGGCACGTCCCGCGGCGAGCGACCTGCCGGAAGCCGCGGCCTCCAACCGCAGCCTGTTCTACGACAAGACCGGCCGCGCCCGCGGCTCGGCCGAGCTCTACGCGATGCTGTCGACCAGCACGGCCGGCGGCCAGAGCGCCGTCGCGGGCACCGCGAACGTGCCGGAGGCCACCACGGCCTATGCGTCCCTCGACGACGGGCTGCGCAGCCTCTTTCAGACCGACCGGCGCCAAGGCGCGATCTCTCCCGGCGTGGCCAAGCTCTGGCAGAACCGCGGAATCAGCACCGAGACCGCGCGCAGCGCGCCGACCTATTTCCCGCGCTCCGATTCCGAGGCGAGCACGACCGTCTCCGAGCCCGAGACCACGGGCTCGATCGGCTCCATCGGCTCCGCAACCACAAAGACCGCACCGATCCTCGTGCCGCTGCCGCCGCGCCGCCCCTCCGCGCTGGAGCTGCAGCAGCGGACGCCGCCGGCATCCACGAAGGTCGCGGCCGCCCCGGCCGCCGTCGTCGAGGAGCAGCCGGCAACCGACACGCCCGCCGTCACCCAGACCGCCAAGGCTGGCTCCGGCGGCTTCCTCGATCTCCTCTCCACCCTCGGACTTCGGAACGGCCAATGACCCTCCGTCAGTTCCTCCTCTCGACGCAGACCGCCTCCGTGGAACGCCGCGCCGAGGCCGCAGCGGCCCTCGGCCGAGCGTATTGCCACGGCAACCTCGCCCCCGAGGCGGCCTGGGAGGCCAAGACCGCGCTGCTGGCGCTCCTCGACGACGGGTCGGCCCTGGTGCGCCGCGCCTTGGCGGAGGCCTGCGCCGCATCGCCATCCGCGCCGCGCCCACTCATCGTGGCGCTGGCCTCCGCCGAGCCCGAGATCGCCTGCCTGGTGCTCGCCCGATCCCCCGTGCTGATGGATGCCGACCTCGTCGATTGCGCGGCGATCGGCTGCGAGACGGCCCGGTGCGCCATCGCCGGTCGCGCCGACATATCGATGCCGGTGGCCGCCGCACTCGCCGAGGTGGCGGGCGCCCCGTCGCTCATCGTCCTCGCCCGCAACGGTTACGCCAGGGTCGGCGTCGCCGCGCTGCTGCGCATGGTCGAGCGGCACGGCGACGATGCCCGCTTGCGCGAGGCGCTGCTCGCAAGGCCCGGCATCGGCATCGAGGTACGCCACGCGCTCTCCGCGCGCGTCTCCGAGGCCCTATCCTCCTTCGGGCTCGCCAGCGGCTGGCTCAGCCGCGAGCGCGGCGATCGCATCCACCGCGAGGCACGCGATTGCGCCGCCCTGTCATTGAGCGACGAGGCCGGCGAGGCCGGGCTGGCACGGCTGGTCTCCCACCTGCGGGCGCAGGGGCAGCTCAATGCCGGATTGATCCTGCGCGCCATCCTGACGCTGCGCATGCCTTTCGCCGAGGCGGCCCTCGCCGACCTTTCGGGTTTGAGCCGGGCGCGCGTCGCCGGGCTGATGTTCGAGCCGCGCGGCGCAGGCTTCGCCGCGCTTCATCGCCGCGCCGGGCTACCCGCCCTGCTGTTGCCAGCGATCCAGGCCGCGCTCTCGGCCTGGCGCGAGGGCGCGACGGGCGCCGCCGAGATCGAAGGCGCCCGGCTGGCGCGCCGGATGATCGAGCGGGCTCTGACCGCCTGCGAGGAGATGCCTTTCGCCGAAAGCCGCAGCCTGATGCAGTTGCTCGCCCGGTTCGAGGCAGAGGCCGCCCGGGAAGAGGCCCGCGAGCACGCCCGCGCCCTGGCTGACGAGGCCGCGCGTGACGCGATCCTGCGCATCGAGGCGGCCGAGCGCCAGAGCGATGGCTTCCTGCCGGAAGCCGTCGCGATCCCCTCCCGGCAGCTCGCGCCCAGCGCGGCGGAGGAGCCGATGGTGTCGGATCGGATCTCCCGCGTCCTCGACGAACTGCCCGACGCGATCATCACCAGCTATCGGGCCGAGCAGGAGCGCCGCCAGGCCGAGGCGACGAGTGCCGTCCTCGACGGACTTTCCGATTCGCTGATGGCGAGCTTCCTGGCGAGCCGCGAGCCTCCGCCGGAGAACAATCAAGCGCCGGCCGTCATGCTGACGAGCAAGGCCAGTGAGCAGAACCAGGCCCCCGTGCTGCTATCGGTTCCCTCGCGGGAGCCGGCCGCTCAGGACGGCCCGGCGCTGGTCGAGAGCCTGATCTCCGAGAGCATCATGGCCAGCTACCGGGCGGACCGCCTCCGGATGGCCGCCTGACAGGTCAGGAGGCGCCAAATGCCTCCCAGGCAGGATCAGCCGAACTGCTCGCGAAGAATCCTCTCGTCGAGGCTGTGGCCGGGATCGTGCAGCAGCACGAGGTCGGTGGCATGGTCGAGCCAGGTCTCAACAGTGCGGACCCGGCGGAATTCGGTGTGGTCGGCCACCGCCGCCACCGGCCGGTGCGCGGCCTCCAGCACCTCGATATGGATGCGCGCGTGGTTCGGCAGCAATGCGCCGTTCCAGCGCCGCGGCCGGAATGACGAGATCGGCGTGAGTGCGAGAAGCTGCGCGTTCAGCGGCAGGATCGGCCCACCGACCGAGAAGTTGTAGGCGGTGGAGCCGGCCGGCGTCGCCACCAGCACGCCGTCCGCGATCAGTTCGGGCAGCCGCACCTTGCCGTCGATCGAGATCCTCAGCTTCGCCGTCTGGTGGGTCTGGCGCAGCATGTAGACTTCGTTGATCGCCGGCGCCTCATGCGTGCGCCCCTCCGTGTCGGTGACGACCATCGAGAGCGGATGGATCACGCTGCGCTGTGCGTTCTCCAGTCGTTCGATCAGGCCGTCCTCGCGGAACTCGTTCATGAGGAAGCCGACGGTGCCTCGGTTCATGCCGTAGATCGGCTTGGAACCGTCCATGAACCGGTGGAGCACTTGGAGCATCAGGCCGTCGCCGCCGAGCGCCACCACGACGTCCGCTTCCTCCGGCGTGACGTGGTCGTAGCGGCGCATCAGCGCCTCGGCAGCTTCGCGGGCATCGGAGGTCGGGCTCGCGACGAAGGCGATCCGGTGGAAACGCGCCGCCATCGAAACCGTCGACCCGCCTTCGAACGTTGTTGACGCCGGGATGGCGCGAGGTCTCACTCGCGGCCGGACGCATCTTCGATGAGAGGCATAGCATGGAGCGCCCGCTCCTCGTCTACACCACGATGCCGGATACGCAGACGGCCCTCGCCATCGGCGAGGCGCTCGTGCGTGAGCACCTCGCCGCCTGCGTGAACGTGCTGCCCGGCATGGAGTCGGTCTATGCCTGGAAAGGCGAGATCGAGCGCGGGCAGGAGGTCGTGGCGATCCTGAAGACCCGCGAGGGCCAGGCGGAGGCGTTGAGTGCCGCGCTGAAGGCCCGCCATCCCTACGAAACGCCCATCATCCTGCATCTGCCGGTGACGGGCGCCGATCCAGATACCGCCGCCTGGATCCTGGCCGAGACCGCCACCGCGGGCTGACGTCAGCCCACAACGCCGCGTCGGCCAAAAGTGCGGACGGGCGGGGCATGCGCGTAGGCAGGCTCTGGGATCGCGTGCGCCGGTGCCGATTCCGGCGGCGGCAATGGCTCTGAGGCGATTTTGAGCGCGCGTTCGTGCCACGAAGCCTCGCCCTTCCGGTTTCTCTCGTCGGAATTCCCGTCGCCCCTCACGCCCACGCTCGGCCAGAACAGCAGGACCAACGCGAAGACCCCTTTGGCGGCGAGGCCGGCCGGGTGGCCGTCAATGATTCCGGCGAGCAAGGAATGCTCACCCGTCTGAGGCGCCAGCACCATCGCCTCGTAGGCGGAAAAGGCCGACATTGCAGGCAGCACGAGCCTCGGAGGAAAACCGGCATCGCGCAGGCGCTTCGTGGTGAGTGCCGTGCTGGTCCAAAGCATCGGGATCACGCCGATGGCCACGAAGAGCCCCGTCCCGACGAGCGTGTCGCCAGAGCCCTTCGCGAGACCGGCGACGAAGCCCAACGTCGCGAGCGCGACGCCGACACCGGCGACCGAGGCAACGATCATGCTCCAGCCGAAAAAGGCGAGACGACTTAATCGCCCCTTGAACCCGAACAATGCCCAGAACATCGCCGCACCCATCATCGCGCAAGAGCGTGATCGCGGGATATGACGGCTTGCTTAATCCGATCGGCGAAACAGGGCCTCAAGTCGGGTTTCGAGCGGTTCGCGGGCATCGTGACTTGGTCGGACGGACGTGCTGCAGGCCGCGTCGTTCCACCACCGCGCAGGGTGGCGCAAGACCGGCAACCCCGTCAGGTCAGTGGGGCCCAACGGGATAGCTGCGCCCTTTCCACGCGGCTGGCGCCTGTCCGCGCGCCTCCCTCACCAAGGCCGCCCACTGGATCGCCAACGCCGTGGTGATCGCAAAGGGGTGCAGGGGGATCGTCGCGAGCGGCTCGGCACAGGCGCGCGTGATCGCAGCCCGCGTCCCGAGGGAGACGACGCCCGCGGCAAACGCGGTCAGCGCAGCCGCCGGCCGTCCGGCCGCCAGCGCAGCCGCGAGCAACGGCCAGGGCAGGACGTGGCCGCCGAAGAGCAGGATCGTCCAGACGGGCAGGGCACGCGGGGTCGCCATGCCCTCGCGTGCGTTCTTCGAGAAGCCGGCCCAGGCTTGGCCGAAGCTCGAATACATCCGGCAGTCGGCGAGCGTCGCCCCGGCGACGAGATCCGTCCGGAAGCCTGATGCGCGCAACATTCGGGGCAGCATCACGCCGTCATGAAGCGAGGCGCGCACCGCCCCGTGGCCGCCCGTCTCGCGATAGGCATCGGCCGAGACCATCACGAGCTGACCGCAAGCCGCTGCGAGAGAGACGTCGGGACGCTGGCGCATCAGCGGGATCGGCAGGAAACCGAGCAGCAGGAAATTGATGGCGGGCACCGTGAGCATCTCGCCCAAGCTCCGCATCACCTGGCGCGGCACGCCGCTGACCAAAGCCGCGCCGCTGCGCTCGGCATGGGCCGAGAGCGCGGCAGCGGCATGCGGACCCAACGTCACGTCGGCATCGATGAACAGCAGGCGCTCGCCCCGGGCAGCCGCGGCGAGGGCGACACAGCCATTATTCTTGCCGGTCCAGCCCTCGGGAAGGGCCGGGACCGAGACCAAACGCAGACGGGGCTCGCTTTCGGCCATTCCGGTCACGATCGCGGCCGTGGCGTCCGTGGACTGATCATCGCCGACCAGCACCTCGACTGCGACTCCCTCGCTCGCGAGTGCCGCCTGGACGGTGCCGGCGATGATCGCCGCCTCGTTCCGGGCCGGGATCAGGATCGAGACGAGTCCCGTCGCGGCGGGTATCGGCTCGGGCGCGGCGAGGCTCCGGATGTTCACGGCGGCCAGCACTGCCGGCAGCAGGGCGAGGACGAGGGAGATGAGCGCGAGGGTCACCATCACGGCTTCCGCTCGGCCTCGGCCGCGCCGTGGGCCGGATCGAAGCGCCGGCCTCGCGCCAGAGCCACGGCACGGCGCCAGAGGTCGTAGACGCCGCCGATCCCGCGTGCACCCTCGATCACCGGCACGAAGCGGGCGGGATCGCGGACCATGACGTCGGCAGAAAGCGCATCCAGCGTCGCCGTCAATGCAGCCTCGAGCCGGGCCAGCCGCTCGCCGCGGTTCAGCGCAAGGAGGTCACGGGCGGGGACCGGCTCGCCGAAGGCACAGCAGGCCTCGGCGCCACGCTCGTCCCAGAAGGCGTAGTCGAGAGCGAGGGGCAGAAACAGCGCCTCCGGAGCGATCTCGGCGAGATGCGCGATGCCGGGGCGCAGATCGAGCGGACGGCTGCGCACGTCGGAAAAGCGGCCCTGCGCGGTGACCCAGAGCATGTGCCTCGGTTCAGCCAGCACCGTGCGCGCGGAAGCCAGGAACTGCGCGGCCCCGCGGCGCGTCTCCAACTCGACCGGGAAGGCGCCGAGACGGCGGAAGATGCCGTAGCGCTCCAGCGTCCGCGCGTCGAAGGGCGCGAACATCGCCCGTCCCGGAAACAACCGGTCGGCCAGCAGGATCAGCACCGCGGCATCCCACCAGGAGGGGTGATTGCAGTAGATCACGAGCGGCCCCGGATGATCGGCCTGGCGCGGCGCGCCCCAGCGGGCCAGTCGCAGGGCGTTCATGTGCCGGCGCAGGAAGCGCGCGAAATGCGCCGCCATGAAGCGCCAGACGCGCTCGGAGCGAGCCGGGGCGGCGCGGTGGGGCGTGTTCACGCGCTCTCGCGCAGGCCGGGCCGCACCCCCGCCCTCAGGTCGGAATCGAGGGCGTCGGCGGCGATCCAGCCGGACATCATCACCATCGGCATGCCTGGCCCCGGATGGGCCGCGCCGCCCGCGAGATAAAGGCCCTTCACCTCTCGCGAGCGGTTGCCGGGCTTGAAGGCGCCCATCATCCGCCCGTGCGAGGCAAGCCCGTAGATCGCGCCGTTCAGCACGTGATAGCGCTCATGGATGTCCTGCGGCGTCAGGTGGCGCTCGACCACGATGCGCTCCTCGAGATCCGGCATTCCCCCAGTGCGTTTGAGCTTGTCCAGGATCACCTGTCGATAGGCCGGGAACATCGTCTTCCAATCGTGGTGCGGGCGCAGATACGGCGTATGCACCAGGACATAGAGCGCCTCGCCGCCCTCCGGCGCCACCGATGGATCGGTCCGCGACGGCGCCGCGAGATAGGCGGTCGGGTCCGGCGCCGGCTCGCCCTTGCGGTAGATGAAGTCGAACTCTTCCTGCGGATCACGGGAGAAGACGAAGTCGTGGTGGCCGAGATGCTCGTAGCGCCGGTTCAGCCCCAGATAGAGCACCACGCCCGAGCAGGCCGGCTCGAACGTCTTTGCCGCATAGGCCCTGCCGGTCTCGCCGCCGACGAGCTCGCGGTAGGTGCGCACGGAATCCATGTTGGAGATCACGGCATCGTAGGCGGTGATCCCCTCAGCCGTGCGAACACCGCGCACCACGCCGTCGCGGATGTCGAGGCCCTTCACCTCTTCGGCCGGCCGCATCACGGCGCCAAGATCGGTGGCAAGCTTCGCGAGCCCCTCGGCGACGGCTCGGGTGCCGCCCATCGGATACCAGACGCCTTCGGAGACCTGCATGTGACCGATGGCGCAGAGCACGGCCGGCGCACCGTAGGGCGAGGAGCCGACATACTGGACGAAATGGTCGAGCATCTGCGCCAGCCGGGCATCCTTGACCTTGCCGCGGATCGTGGCGGCGACGGTGGAATGCATACGCAGGGAGAGCACGTCGCGCAGGGTCGCCGGGTTCATGTTTGCGCGGATGTCGATCGTGTCGAAGAGATCCTGCACCGCCTTCCAGAAGAAGAATCGTTCCGAGACGCCGTGCAGGGTCTCGGAAATGGAGAGGAATTTTCTGTAGCCCTCGCCAGCGTTCTGACCCGGAGCGAAACTTTCCATCGCCGCCGCCATGGCGTCGACGTTCTCGACGAGGTCGATGCGCGAGCCGTCCTCGAAGAAGCAGCGCCATTGCGGATCGAGCCGGCGCAGGTCGAGCGCCTCGTGCACGTCGCGGCCGGCTTCGGCGAAGATCCGCTCCAGCACGCGTGGCACGGTAAGGATGGTCGGCCCCATGTCGAAACGGAAGCCGCCATCGTGCAGCACGGCCGCCTTGCCGCCGAACCACGAGTTCTTGTCGTAGAGCGTCACGCGGTGCCCGCGTGCCGCCGCGACGCAGGCCGAGGCCAGGCCGCCCAAACCGCCGCCGATCACCGCGACCGAAGAACCGCTGCTCATGGTCGAGGCCACCCCATCGAGACCGGCCGAGAAGCCGGGCGCTCATGCGAAGCTAGAAGCGAGATCGGACCGGTCAACGCGAGACTCCGCCGCGCCCCAGACCCACGACGCAGGAACTTTCCAGCCGCGCTCGGACGTTGATTGAAGAAACGAGGAGTATTCCGATGTCCGCGCGATCCATCGCCGCCGCCTTTCTGCTGATCACAGCCGCGACGGCTGCACCAACCCTGGCCCAGTCCGTCGACCAGACCGGTACCGGCGGCGGCCCCGCCTCCACGATGAGGGCCCCGAACACCACGGCCGTCGGTCAGACCAAGCCGCCGGGCGCTGCGGCCGGCCCAGAACGGTCCGATACGCGTGAGGCGCGCAGCGACGTGATGAAGCGGGACGACAAGATCATGAAGGGCATCTGCATCGGCTGCGGCACGAAGTAGCCGCAGCGGGACATCGCCGCTCACGTGGCGAGCGGCGATGTCCCGGGCAATTCCCGCAGGGCGGGCGCCTTGGCTCCGACGAGGTCTTCGATGAGCAGGCGCGCCGAGATCCGTGCGCCCTCGTAGATCACCGGCAGGCCCGAGCCCGGATGGGTGCCTCCGCCGACGAGATACAGGCCCGGCCCGAACCGGTTGTGAGGGCGGAACCACAACATCTGCCCGAGGTCGTGGGCGAGGTTGAAGGTCGCGCCTTGGTGCACGGCGAACTCGTCCCGCCAATCGCGTGGGTCGAGCACGCGTTCGTAGCGGAGGCGGCTTTCGATGTCGGCGATGCCGAGCAACCTCAGCCGCTCCAGCACCAGCCGTCGATAGGCCGGCCGCGCCTGTTCCCAGTCGATGCCGGATTTGAGGTTCGGCACGGGCACCAGCACGTAGAGGGCGGTATGGCCGGGCGGCGCCATGCCGCCATCCGTGAAGCCGGCATGCTGCACGTAGAGCGAGGGCTGTTTCGACAGCGTGCCGCCGGTAATCTCGGCGATGTTCCGCTGGTAGTCCCTGGCGAGCAGGATCGAGTGGTGGCCGAGCCCCTCGGGCATCCTGCCCTCGATGCCGAGATACATCATGAAGGTCGAGCAGGAGAGGCGGGACTTTTCCACCTTGCGGTCGCGCCAGCGCGGGCGGTGGCTCTCCGGCACGAGCGCTCGGATCGTACCGGCGAAATCGCCGTTCAGCACCACCGCATCGGCGTTGAAGGGCTCGCCATCGACCATCACGCCCGAGGCGCGCTTTCCCTCGAAGAGCACATGTTCGACGCGCGCGCCGAGGCGGATGTCGACGCCCAACGTCCGGGCGAGCCCCGCCATCGCTTCCGAGACCGCCCCGCAGCCTCCGACAGGGTGATAGACCCCGTGCTCGTATTCGAGGAACGACAGGATCGTGAACAGGCTCGGGCACCGGAACGGGCTCATCCCGAGGTATTTGGTCTGGAACGAGAAGGCGAGGCGCACGCGCGGGTCGGCGAAGTAGCGCTTGAGGTCGCCGTCGACGCTGCGGCCCGGATGGAGATGGGGCAGGGCCGTGAGCATGGCCGGGCTCACCATCGACCAGAACCGGTCGAAGGCCTGCTCCAGAACCGGCTTGAACCGATTCAGCTTGGTCCGGTTCTCGGCGAAGAAGGCGGGGAGGTTGCGGGCATCGTCAGGTGCGATGCGGGCAATCTCGGCCTGGAGCCGGCTCTCGTCGCCGGTGGCGCGAATCTCACCCGAGAGGCCGTCCTTGCCCTCGAAGAGCAGGTGGTACATCGGGTCGAGGCGCCGCATCTCGACGTGATCCTCGAGGCGCTCGCCGCAATTGGCAAAAATATCGGCGAGGATCTGCGGGTAGAGGAAGAAGGTCGGCCCGATGTCGAAGCGGTAGCCGCCGGGCGCCTCGACCGTCTTGGTCCGCCCCCCCACCGCCTTGTCGCGCTCGAACAGCGTGACGTGAAGGCCAGCCTTGGCGAGAAGGAGAGCGGTGGCGAGGCCTCCGGGGCCGGCGCCGACCACCGCGACGCGACGGCCCGACAGGCTCCGCAAACGCTCACCCGACTGAAGCAATGCCGTCCGCCCTCTCGAAGCCAACCTTCGCTCGAGTGATCTCGGCCCCAGCCCGCCCTGCGGCAATTGCAGCGCAATGTCGCGCGCAATGCAACGCTTGGTTTGAGCCCTGCGTCGACTGTCAGACCCGTCCGCGCGCCCGCCAGAATTCGCGCAGGACGATCGCACCGGCGGTGGCGACGTTGAGCGAGTCGAAGCCCGGCGCCATTCCGATCCGGGTCTTTCGGCATTTTGCCATGAACCCGGAGGCGAGGCCCGGTCCCTCGCTGCCGAGCAGAACAAGGGCGCGGGCGGGCAGGGGGGCATCCGCGATGTCGTGCTCGGCGCCCGGCGTCATCGCCAGCGGCACCAGATCGTGGCGCTCCGCGAGATCGAGCAGCGCATCCGCGCTCGCCGCGCGGGCGAAAGGCACGGTCAGCGCCGCGCCGGCCGAGACACGGATCGCCTTGCGATAGAGCGGATCGCAGGTCTCGGGGTCGAGCAGCACTGCATCCGCCCCGAAGGCGGCGGCGTTGCGGAAGAGGCCGCCGACGTTGTCGTGGTTGGTCAACCCAACGAGGCCAAGCACCGTCGCCGGGGCGGGCGGTACCGGGATCAACACGTCCGGCTCCAGCGACGTACCGCTCAGGCCCACGGCGAGTACGCCGCGATGGATCGGAAAGCCCGCCACCGCGCTCATCACTGCGCGCCCCGCGAGATAGACCGGCGGCGGATCGGGCAGGGCGCCGAGACAGTCGGAGAGGCCAGCGAGCCGCTCCGGCAGCAGCAGGATCGACTCCGTGCGGAAGCGCGAACCTGGCGACAGCATCAACCGCAAGGTGACGTCGCCCTCGACGATGAAGCGCCCCTGTCGCCCGACGAGATCACGCTCGCGGATCGCCGCATAGGCTGCGAGGCGGGGATCCGCGGGATCGTCGATGGGGATGGTTTCGGGTTTGCTCATGCCGCTCCAGAACCGTGCGCGAAGTGCATTCGCGGCACGCAGGGAGGAGGGGGCGCCTGGCTAGGCTTTCCTTACCGAATTCGGACCCTGCCCGTCATTCCGGGGCGCCGGAGGCGAACCCGGAATCCATAACCGCAGGTGGCGCAAGATCAGGCATAGCCTGTGGTTCTGGATTCCGGGTTCTCGCTTGCAGCGAGCCCCGGAATGACAGGGCCCTCAAGCCCTACCGCCGCCCATGCGCATGCTGGCCGGGTCGGATTCCTCCTTCTTCGGCACCTTCACCAGGGCCTCGCCGTCGAGCACCACTTCATCGCCGACCTTGCAGGTACAGGACAGGCGGGCGCGCCGGCGCTCGGGGATCAGTTCGGCCACCTCGACGATCACCTCGACCGTGTCGCCGATGCGCACGGGAGCACGAAAGTTCAGCGTCTGGCTGATGTAGACGGCACCGGGGCCGGGCAGACGGGTGCCGAGCACGGCAGAGATGAGCCCGGCCGTGTAGAGGCCGTGGGCAATGCGGGCGCCGAAAGGCGTGCGCGCCGCGAAGTGCTCGGACAGGTGGATCGGATTGCGGTCGCCGGTGATCTCGGCGAAGCCCACTACGTCGGAGGACGAGATTTCTTTCTTCAGCGTCTCAGTGAGCCCGACCTCAAGATCCTCAAAATACAAAATACGAAGTTCGGGCAGCATCGTTGAGTTTCTCCTGTGCCGCCACGAAGAAGGTGGGCTTGGCAAAGCTTTGGCCTCGCACAGGAGGCCACGCAAATCCAGTGCGCCATTGATACGCCCGGCGGCCTTCATTCGCGAGCGCGACGCGTATCATTACGCAGGCCTTTCCGGGCGACGGGCCGGGTCTTGGCCGGCCTGTGTCCTCCTGCTTTCGCCGGACGAACCGACGCCGCGCGTCCCCGCGATCGGCGAAGAAGCTTGGCCGTCAAGCCCTCGACTTCACGACGCATCGAACCAGATGGGGGCGCGGCGGTTCCGCGAAACGAGGGCCGTCGGAGGACGGACGGGGCGGACAGACCCGGTGGCGCGAGGGGCGCGACCGGCCCCCTGGCCACAACCGAGGAGAAGCATATGACTTGGAAATTTGCGGGTTTGGGCCTCCTGGCCCTCGGAACCGTCCTGGCCGGCAGCGGCGCTGCCGAAGCCCGGTTCGGCTGCGGCCCCGGCTTCCATCCCAATCCCTACGGCGTCTGTCGCCCGAACGGCCCGCGCTTCTTCGGACCGCGCCCCGGCCCGCGTGTGATCGTCGGCCGCCCCGGCCCGCGCTACTACCGCCACGGCTATCGTCGTTGGTAAGCCTGATCGGCCCTGAGAGCAGGGCCGCTGAATTGCCCCCGGCCTTCCTTCTCGGCTAGGGGCCTCCCGGCGGCGGATCAGCCGCCGGGTCGAGGCGATCGGACAGGATGGACGCGCAGGGCGCAGCTTCAGGATTGCGGCCGGTAGTCGTCCGGGTCGCCGGGCTGAACCTCGCCTATTTCGGCATCGAGATCGCCGTCGCCCTGACGATCGGCTCGGTCGCGCTCATCGCCGACAGCCTCGACTTCCTCGAGGACGCGGCGATCAACCTCCTGATCTTCGCAGGCCTCGGCTGGAGCCTTCGCAACCGGGCGCGGCTAGGCACCGGGCTCGCCTTCATCCTGCTGGTGCCGGCGATTGGCGCTGCCTGGGCCGCCTGGGACAAGGTCGCGGACATGGCGCCGCCCGCCCCCCTGCCGCTGACACTCACCGGGATCGGCGCGCTCCTCGTCAACCTCACTTGCGCTCTGATGCTCGCCCGCCATCGCGGCGGCCATGGCAGCCTGACCAAGGCCGCCTATCTCTCCGCCCGCAACGACGTGGCGGCGAATATCGCGATCATCGTGGCCGGCCTTGCCACCGCGGTGACGCTCTCGCCCTGGCCGGATCTCGTCGTCGGCATCGGCATCGCGATCCTCAACGCGGATTCCGCCTTCGACATCCTCAAGGCCGCGCGCGCCGAGCGCCGGGCCGCAATGAACGTCTGATGCTGCTCTTTCCGATCTCCGATCTCCATCTCGAACGCCGCCGTCCCGATCTGATCTCGCGGCCCTCGGCGCCCTTCGACGTCCTGGTCTGTGCCGGCGACCTGTTCGAGGGCCATCCCGAGCAGGGGCTCGCGGCCGTGCTGGCGCTTGCCGGGGGCCGGCCCGTGGTTCTCGTGCCGGGCAACCACGAGCACTATGCGCCGACCGGCGATCCGCGTACCGCGCCGGACTTGCTCGACGCCCTGCGTGCGGAGGTCGCGCGCCTCGCCGCCGAGGGCGCCCGTCTGCACCTGCTGGAGCACGGTGCGAGCACGGCGATCGATGGCGTGCGCTTCGTCGGCACGACCCTGTGGAGCGACTGGTCCCTGGCTGGGCGCTGGCTGAAGACCGACACGCCCGACCGCCCGGAGGATCCGGTGGCCTATGCCGCCGCGCGGATGACGGACCCGGTCACCGGCTCACGCGAATATCGCGGCTCGATCCGCAACGCCGATGGCTCGTCCTGGTCGCCGGAGGATGCCATGCGGGCGCATCGCGCGCAGAAGGCGGCATTGCTGGCGGCGTTGGCCGAACCGCATGACGGGCCGACGGTCGCCGTCACCCATCACCCGCCGAGCCCGCTCGCCGCCGATGCGTTTCGCAATGCGCCGGGCGTGCCCTGGTGGGTGCCGGCCTTCTACGCGACGACCGTGCTGGAGGATCTCCCCGACGCGCAGCGCCCGCAGGCCTGGATTTCCGGACATTTCCACGCCGGCCACGACCTGCGCGTCGGCCGCACGCGCTGGGTGGCCAACCCGGTGGAAGGCAAGACATTTTCGCCCGAGGTGCGGGTGGAGGTGGGACGAGAGTAATCTCTGCGGATACCACTGCAACCAATGGCGTGATTCAGCGTTCGGCAACCGTGTTTCCAAGTGTTTGCCCCGGTCCCATGTGGGTTCTGGTGACGAAACGCACGGAGCAACTTTACCAATACCGCTAACCGGTCATTGAGCTTGATGAGCGGTTGCCAGCTTACCGCCCGAGGAGAGGGCAGAGAGTCATGAGAGAGCGCATCGAGGATCTGAGGTTCATCGTGATGATCGGCCTGGTGACGCTGCTCGGCACCTGCGTGACGGCCCTCGTCGGCTGACGCGGCAAATCTCCGCACTGGCTCATCCTGGGATCGGCTGACGCATCCGGGTTACAGCCTTCGTTACCCAAATCACGTACTGCCTCGTTCCATGGACCCGAGAACAAGCCGGGAACGCCGGCCCTCTCTCGGAGCGAATCCGTCGGATCGGAGGAGGCCTGACATGCGAGGCTCGAGACTGTCCGCCCCCCTTGCGGCCCTCGTCGCTGCAGGCTGGCTCGCCGGCTCGCCCGCGCTGGCACAGGAGCAGCAGGGCGGGCTCGATGGCCTGCGCGGGGACTGGCACCGCTGCGTCCGCCAGCACTTCTCCGGCCAGCCGCTGAGCATCGAGAAGCGCGCTGCCGAGCGCGCGGCGCTTGCCGCCTGCAAGGCGCAGGAGGACGCCTATGTCGCCGCCGAGCTGACGGCGCGCACCGCCGCTTCCGACGGCTCGCAAAGGCGCGGCCTGACGACCCGTGCGCTGGCCTGGATCTCGTCGGCAGCCTCCTACGTCGTCGATCCGGTCGCCTCCTGGTTCGGCCGCTGACCTTGCGAAAACTACTCGTCATCGGGATCGGCACCGGCAACCCCGAGCACGTCACCCTCCAGGCGGTCCGCGCGCTCAAAGCGGCCGATGCGATCTTCCTGATCGACAAGGGGGACGCCAAGGCCGAGCTGCTGCGCGTGCGCCGCGAGATCTGCGAGCGCTTCATCGAAGGCGAGCCGCCGCGTTTCGTGGAGGCGGCAGATCCCGAACGCGATCGGTCACCGGCGGATTACGGGGTGGCGGTCGACGATTGGCACGCCGCGCGGGCCGAGCTCTACGAGGCGCTGATCGAGACACATCTCGGCGAGGGCGAGAGCGGTGCCTTCCTCGTCTGGGGCGACCCATCGCTCTACGACAGCACGCTCAGGATCATCGAACGCATCCGCGCGCGCGGACGGCTCGCCTTCGCGTGCGAGGTGATCCCCGGCATCACCAGCGTCCAGGCGCTCGCCGCCGGCCACCAGATCCCGCTCAACGGCATCGGCGAGCCGGTGACGATCACCACGGGCCGGCGCCTCGCGCAGGACCTCTCCACGGACGGCGCGACCGTCGTGATGCTCGACGGCAAGGTGGATCTCGCCGGGCTCGACCCGGACCTGACGATCCAGTGGGGCGCCTATCTCGGCACCGCCGACGAGCTGCTGATCGCGGGCCGGCTCGGCGACGTCGCGGAGCTGATTCGCACCACGCGGCGCGAGGCGAGGGCACGTCACGGCTGGATCATGGATATCTATCGCCTCAGCCGGCCTGCGACATAAGAGCCGACTGGCGGAGCGTTTTTCTCCCGGCCCTCATGTCGAACGATTTGTTCGTTTTACAAAACGTATCCCAGCCGACACAGCCGATCCACGACATGCATTCGGCCTCGGAAACGCCGCGGCCCGGCCCTTGCTTAGCCGATCAAGCAATGAAGACTGGCCGTGGTCGTGGGCGACCATCGAGCCATCTGGGGGCAGGTCATGGCGAGAGCCTGGCGCGTCGTATGCGGGTTGGGACTTGCGGGTTTCGCGCTCGGCTGCCTCGGCGCGGCGAGCATGGTCGAGGCTCATCTGCGCAACGGGTTGGAGCCTGGCGAGACCGGCCTGTTCGGCATCTATGCGCGTCTCTCCCTTGAACTCGAATCGCGCCTCGGAACCGACCTGCCGGTTGCCGATACCCGCATCGTACTGGGTCCGGGTGGGCGGGACGTGCGCCTTCATGGCGAGCTGACGGACGGGGCGGGCGAGCGGCTCGAACGGCTTCTCTCGGAGAATCCTCAGGTCGAGCGCATTCACCTCACCAGCGAGGGCGGCCTCGTCGATGAGGGCGAAGCGATCGGCGCCGCCATCGCGCGGCACCACCTCGCCACCTACGTTCCCGATTATTGCGTTTCCGCCTGCACCCTCGCCTTCGTGCGCGGCAGCGAGCGCTACCTCTTGAAAGCCTCGCGGCTCGGCTTTCACGCGCCCTACGAGCCGGGACTGTTCGGACAGGCCTTCCAGGCGGATGCCGCGCCGGAGCGCGCCGCTTACCTGGCGGCCGGTGTCTCGGCGGATTTCGCGGACGACGCCCTCAAGGTGGCCTCGACCGACATGTGGTTTCCCGATGCGGAGAGGCTCACCAAGGCCAATGTCGCAACGCGGATCGTCGACGCCGCGCATTTCCCCGACTCCACCCTCGACGACGGTGACGACGCGGCCCATGCCCGCGCCGCGGTGTTGCGCAACGTCGACCTCCTGAATGGCTTCGAGACGAAGGCGCCGCGCATCATCGACGGCATCGCCGCCTGGTACCTCGAAGGCTACCGCAGCGGCCGCTCCGAATCCGACGCCTTCGAGGGCATGAAGCGGCTCGCCGCCCGCGCCGTTTTGCGAGCCATGCGCGAGGCCGACGATCGCAGCACGGTCGCCTTCGGTCGTCACCTCCTGAAGGCCATGACAGAGGCGCGCGCGGGGACCTGCGCCGCCATAGGAGCCGACGGCAACCTCGTCCTCGCTCAGCACGTGCTCGCCAAGGACGGCAGCGGCGGGTCGGTGGATCTGGCCGCCCGGACCCTGATCATACGGGTGCTGTCGCGCGAGGACGCGCCCGCTATCCCCAACGCGCTGACACTGTCCGACGACGCCCTGCGGCCGATGTCGGCCCCGCCGCCATCCGAATGCGCGGCCCTGAGGGCGGCCTATTCCGAAGCCTTGGCCCATCCCAAGCGCGAGGCGGCGGCAGCTTTGCGGGGCTTGATCACCCCGGCCTCGGCGCCGCGCCCGTCGCTCGAGGCCTCCGCAGAGCCTTAGGACCGCAGCGCGTATCCTGTCGCCTGCGACTGGCGCGGTTCCGGCCGGTCGGGCCAGGGATTAATGATGGCGCGCATTCGCAGCCGACGGCACGAGGCGTCGAGCCAGCTCGAAGCCGATCTCCACGGCCAGCCGGTCGACGAGCCGAGCCAGGCCCGGATTGTCCAACCGCGGGACGAGGCCTTTCATCGCGATGACGTGCTCCGCGAGCTGATTGGCCTGCCATTGCGCCCGCCGCGCCGGGCCGCCACGGCCGAGCCGCCCCTCCGTGAGGTCGAAGGCGAGGCCACAGGCTCGCGCCGCTTGGCGCTCACCGCCGAGATCGGTCCGGCCCATCAGCCGAAGCCAGCGGCCTCCGTCCCGCGTGCGGAACTCCGCCTCGAACGGCCCGCCACTCTCCAGGGATGCCGCGAACAGGGCCGCGATCCGGCTGCCATCCTCGGCATGGATCGCCGAGACCAACCGTGCCAGCGTCATCCCGGCCAGTTCTTCCGAAGCGAGGCCGAGTGCGTCGCCGAGGAGCGGAGCAGAGCCGAATCGGTCCGCTGAAACGTCGTGCGTCCAGGCGCCGAGACAGGCCGAACCGTCGAGGGCGGCCCCGAAATCCACGTCGTGCGAGGGAAGGACGGACAGCATGCGGGCGGACTCCGGCGAGGCGCGAGGACCGGTCACGACGCTCTCTGAAAATAAACTTCAAGTAAACTCATTCAGAGATCGTTTGCGATGACGAAACCTTAGGCCGCTCTGTAATCCTCTGTAAAGGCACCTTTGCCGAAGTCGACCGGCATCGCCGGCGGCATCGTGGCAAAAAATAACCTGAGGTTTATACCTGAGGAGCGATCTCGGGCGGCGAAGCGCCGGACGCGACCGGATCACAGGACGCCGTGATCTCGTCATCCCACGATCCGATGCTCTTAACGACCGATTAACCATAATCGTGACACCAAAGAGCCAGGGATATCCGGGATCAGGGCATCCTGGGATCACAGGACGCTCAGCCGGGCCGGCGTGATCCTCGAACGATCGGGGCGACAGCCGACAGGCTCCAGGGGTTTCACGCCGATGAAGGCCATCACGTTCGTCACGCAGAAGGGGGGCAGCGGCAAGAGCACGCTCTGCATCTCGCTCGCCGTCGCCGCGCAGGAAGCCGGTAAAACGGTCTGCATCCTGGAGATGGACCGCCAGGCCACCGTCTCGGACTGGCTCGACCATCGCACCGCCGACGGTCCGGAGGTCGCCCAGATCGACGCCACGCAGATCGAGGCCGTGATGGAGCGGCTGCACGAGTCGGCCTACGACTACGTGTTCATCGACACGCCCGGCGTCGATTCCGCCGGCACGCTGTCGGCGATCCGCGCGGCCGATCTCTGCATCATCCCGTGCCGCCCGACGCCCGCCGATCTGCGCGCCTTCAAGCCGACGCTCGCCGCGATCTACCGGCTCGAGAAGAAGTTCGCTTTCGTCCTGAACCAGACGCCGCCGCGCTCTTACCGCATCCGCGACGCCGCAGACGGCCTCGCCGTGCTCGGCATCCTGCCGGACGTGAACATCGTCGCACGCACCGACCACCAGGACGCCATCGGCGTCGGCCAGGGCGTCACCGAGTTCAATCCGAAGGGTCAGGCTGCCGGCGAGATCCGCCGCCTCTGGTCCTGGATCGAGCGCCGCATGCAGCAGGGCCGCGGGGCAGGGGCAGGCAAGCATGTCAAGGCCGCCTAAACTCGACCTCGCCGCGATCGTCGCCGCCGCGACGCCGCCGGCCCGCAAGAGCGCGGACATCGTCCAGCTCGACGTCCCGGCGCCGAGGCCGAAGCCGGCCGCGACGCTAAAGGAGCGCGCGCGCCAGATGTCGGTCTATCTGGAGCCGCCGGTCTACGATCAGCTGCGCGATCTGGCCCATACCGAGCGCACCAAGATGCACGCGCTCATGCTCGAGGCGCTCGACCTGCTGTTCAAGCAGCGTGGCGCCCGCTCCATCGAGCAGATCAACGAGGCCGAAGGCCGTTGAGCCTTCTAGATCGATTATCCTGAATTTCAGGAATGACTTGCGCACGGATTTTCGTCCGCTGCGCGAGATCGGCTGCGCGCTTTTTCGCCACCGCCATCGGCCAGGTGTGATTTCGCGTTTCTGAACGCGAGCTTAGTGAGCGATCTTCATCCTCACGCTCAACAGGTTGGAGGCGAAACCCTTCGCATCCGCACCATCGTTCAGCGTTCATTTACGTCGTCCGGACAATCCTCGCGGTCGTGACGGGACACGTGTCCCCGATCGTCAACTGTTGCGTATCGAGCGTCCCCGAGCCCTCCGCGTTCCTGGAGGGCATCAGGCGGCCGCCATTGAGCCGGGCGAGTTGCGTATGGCGCGGATCACGACGGCCGGATCGGTTCCGGCTCTGGGCGCTTCGACGCGCGCCTTTCCGCTTTGGCGCCTGGTCGGCGTCTGCGCCGTGGCGCTCACCACCGCCAATTGCGCCGGCAACACCCAGAAATTCGCGGGCGGCGGCTCGGGCAGCGACATCGACCCGAAATACGGGGTGAAGGCCTCCAAGCGCCTCTACAACGAGGGCGACGTGATACCGAAGGGCGGCGGACGCCGCTTCTCGGGCAAGCCCTACGTGGTGGCCGGCAAGACCTACGTGCCGCGCGACGATGCCCGCGGCTATGTCCGCGAGGGCCTCGCCTCCTGGTACGGCGCGGCCTTCCATGGCCGCATGACCGCCAATGGCGAGATCTTCGACCGGCACTCGATCGCGGCGGCGCATCCGACGTTGCCGCTGCCGAGCTATGCCCGCGTCACCAACCTCTCGAACGGCTACTCGATGGTGGTGCGCGTCAACGACCGCGGTCCCTACCATGCCGGCCGCGTGATGGATCTGTCGGAGGAAGCGGCCCGCGCCCTCGACTTCCATCGCAAGGGCACCGAGCACGTCCGCGTCGAGTATATCGGCAAGGCTTCGGTCGCCGGCAGCGACGACCGCAAGTTGCTCGCCAGCCTGCGCACCGACGGCCGCCCGGCCGGAACCGGCTCGAACTCGCCGATCATGGTGGCCGATCTGGGCTCCGATCACGACGAGGCGGCGCGCGAGCGCTTCGCCCGGCCCGCCCAGCCGGCCCTGGCCTACAGACCACGCGGATCGGACGAGGACGCATCGGAGACCGCCCCCGCCGCGCGCCCGCAGCGCGCCGCGCCGATCGTTCTGGCGAGCGCCGCCAGCGTCGCCGTGCCCGCCGCCGTGCAGCCGACCTCGGCGCGCGGCGCTGCATTCAAGCCGATGGCAGTGGCGGCCCTCAACCCGTCGGCCCATGCCGGGACGGCGGGACGCCTGGCATCCGCCGACGCGCCGGGCGCCGGCCATGGACGCGCTCCGCTCAGCCTCGCGCCGCCGCCGATGCGTCTCGCCGGTGCGATGCGCGAGCCCGCGGCCACGCTGCCTGGCCGCGAGACGGGTAGCCGAGCCGCCCATGCCGCCCTCGCGGCGGGAGGGCCGGACAGGGCCACCCCGCCGAAATTCGGTCAGGCCAAGTTCGCCGAGGCCAAGTTCGCGGAGGCCAGGTTCGCGGAGGCCAGGTTCGGTCAGGCCAAGGTCGCTCGGGCGACCATCGCGCAATCGGCGCTGCCAGCATCCAGGCTCCAGATCGCCCAGGCCGTTTCGCCCAAGACCAGCACTCTGGCGAAGACCGTCCCCGGCAGCCGCGCTGCGATGCCGTCGGATTCGAAGAACGCGATGGCGCGGCTGATGGCGGCTTCGGGCAAGAAACCGGCGGCCGCTGCCGCCGGAAGCCGCTCCCACGTGGCCGGCGTCTACTGACCGGCGCGTGATAGGCTGTCGATAAGTGCGGCATCGGCGCGCGTACGCGGCGTTGCACCCATCGAGACATTTGCCGGAAACATTCCGGCCGTCCTAGATCAGCCTTCGCGGCGAGGCTGAGAGGGCGAGGGCAGGGCGGATGGGGCTCGTCCAGTACGCGCTGAAATTCCGCATCACGACCTACGTCCTCGCCGTGCTGATGATGCTCGGCGGCGCCGGGGCCATCATCGTCACCCCGAAGGACGTGCTGCCCGTCGTCGACATCCCTGTCGTCGTCGTGGTGTGGACGTATACCGGCCTGTCCGCTCCCGAGATGGAGAAGCGGATCACGACGTATTCCGAGTTCGGAATCTCCAACAACGTCAACAACATCGCCCGCATGGAGTCGACCACGCTCCAGGGCACGGCGGTGATGAAGATCTATTTCGATCCGTCGGTCAGCATCGACCTGGCCATCGCCCAGGTCGTCTCCTCGACGAATTCGATCCGCGCCCTGATGCCGCCGGGCGTCCAGCCCCCGGTGATCGTGCGCTTCTCGGCCTCCTCGGTGCCGGTGATCCAGCTGGCGCTGACCTCGACCAAGGACGCGCTCACCAAGGTCTTCGATTACGGCCAGTACCGCATCCGCCAGCGCCTCACGACGGTGCCGGGCACGACGCTGCCCTCGCCCTTCGGCGGTGCCCCGCGTCAGGTGATGGTCGATCTCGACCTGCGCGCGCTGCAGGCGCTCGGCATCACGCCGCTTGAGGTCACCAACGCCATCGGTGCGGGAAACCTGACCATCCCTTCCGGCCTCGCCAAGTTCGGCGAGCAGCAATACCCGGTCCAGCTCAACGCCACGCCCGACACCATCGCCGAGCTCAACGAGATCCCGATCAAGGTGGTGGCCGGCCAGCCGGTGCTGGTGCGCGACGTGGCGCATGTGCGCGACGGCGGCCCGCCGCAGGTCAACGTGGTGCGCAGCGACGGCTCGCCTTCGGTGCTGATGAAGGTGCTCAAGAACGGCACCGCCTCCACGCTCGACGTCGTCAACAACCTCAAGAAGGCGATGCCGGACATCCGCGCCGCCGCGCCCGAGGGCATGAGCATCAAGACGCTGTTCGACCAGTCGGTCTTCGTCTCGAACGCGATCGAGGGCGTGCTGGAGGAAGCGCTCATCGCCTCCTGCCTGACGGGGGTGACGATCCTGCTCTTCCTCGGCTCGTGGCGCTCGACGCTGATCGTGCTGATCTCGATCCCGCTCTGCATCCTGACCTCGCTCGCCGTGCTCGCCGCGCTCGGCCAGACCATCAACGTGATGACGCTCGGCGGCCTCGCCCTCGCCGTCGGCATCCTGGTCGACGACGGCACGGTGGCGATCGAGAACACCTACCGCCTATTCGAGGAGGGCAAGCCGTTCCGCGAGAGCGTGGTCCACGGCGCCGCCGGCATCGCCAAGCCGGCGCTGATCTCGACGCTTTCGATCTGCGCCGCCTTCGTCTCGGTCTTCGCGCTCGTCGACATCCCGAAATACCTGTTCACGCCGCAGGCGCTCGCCGTCGTGTTCGCGATGCTGACCTCCTACCTGCTCTCGCGCACGCTCGTGCCGCTGCTGATCGACGTGCTCGTCGCGCGGGAATACGCGCAGCACCACGGCGAGGATCACGAGAAGCCGAAGAGCGGGCGGCTACGCCGGGCCCTGGAATGGCCGATGAAGCCGGTCTTCCGCCTCGCCGGCGCCTTCCGCCACGGCTTCGAGGCCCGCTTCGCCCGGTTTCACCGAAGCTATGTCAGGCTGCTGCACGTAGTGCTCGCCCGGCGCGTCGCGACGCTCGGCGTCGTCGGCTTCATCTTCGCCGTGACGGGCGTGCTCTTCACCTTCGCGGGCCAGGACTACTTCCCGCAGGTTGAATCGAGCCAGATCACCCTGCACCTGCGCACCCGCACCGGCATGCGCATCGAGACCGCCGACCAGGTCTTCGGCCAGGTCGAAAAGACGGTGCGCGAGGTGATCCCGCCAAGCGAAGTCGAGCTCGTGCTCAACAACATCGGTCTGCCGTCGAACAACTACAACTTCGCCTTCTCCGACGGCTCCTTCGTCTCCTACAACGACGGGCAGATGCTGATCAGCCTCAAGGAGGGGCACGGACCGGTCGCGGAGTATACCAAGGCGCTACGCGAGACCCTGCGGGACCGCTTCCCGGATCTCACGGTCTACGTGCAGCCCTCCGACATGATCACGCAGATCCTGAATTTCGGCGTGCTGGCGCAGATCGACGTCCAGATCTCGGGCCGCAACACGGAGAAGGATCTGGAAGTGGCGCAGAGGGTGCTGGCGCGCCTCAAGGAGACCAAGGGCCTCGTCGACGTCCATCTCCACCAGATCGTCAACGAGCCGCAATTCTACGTCGATGTCGACCGGCGCCAGGCCTCCGAGCTCGGGCTCTCACAGCAGCAGGTGGCCCAGAGCCTGAACGTGTCGCTGTCGGGCTCCTTCCAGGTGAACCCGAACTTCTGGACCGACCCCAAGACCGGCATCCCCTACCAGCTCTGGGTGCAGACGCCGGAATACCGCAACGATAGCCTGACCGAGCTGCAGAACACGCCGATCCTGGTCCAGGGCGGCGGCCGCGACGGGCCGGGCGTGCTCACGCTGCTCTCCAGCGTCTC
This sequence comes from Methylobacterium sp. C25, assembly GCF_021352225.1. Classification (GTDB taxonomy): domain Bacteria; phylum Pseudomonadota; class Alphaproteobacteria; order Rhizobiales; family Beijerinckiaceae; genus Methylobacterium. The sequence continues at coordinate 200,206 of NZ_JAAUVI010000004.1, forward strand.
GTCGATCAAGCGCACCCCGACCCAGACGGTGATCAACCACGTCAACACGCAGCCGACCTTCAACGTCTACGCCGCCGTGCAAGACCGCGACCTCGGCTCGGTGGCGCGTGAGATCGACCGGATCGTGCAGGAGGAGCAGAAGGCGCTGCCCGCTCCGGACAAGATCACCGTTCGGGGCCAGATCGAGAACATGCGCTCGGCCTTTTTCCGGCTGGAGGTCGGCCTCGGCATCGCGCTGATCGCGGTCTACCTGCTGATGGCCGTGAACTATCAGAGCTGGGGCGACCCCTTCGTGGTGCTCGCCGCCCTGCCGCTCGCCTTCTGCGGAATCACCGCGAGCCTGTTCATCACGGGCACCACCTTCTCCATCCCCTCGCTGTTCGGGGCGATCATGTCTGTGGGCATCGCGTCGGCGAACTCGATCCTGCTCGTGACCTTCGCCAAGGAGCACCGCGAGGCCACGGGCTGCTCGGCGATGGAGGCGGCGATCAAGGCCGGCGACACCCGGCTGCGGCCGGTTCTGATGACGGCGGGCGCCATGTTCCTCGGCCTGATCCCGATGGCGATCGGATCGGGGGAGGGTGGCGAGCAGAACGCAGCCCTCGCCCGCGCCGTGATGGGCGGCATCGCGATCGGAACTCCGGCGACGCTGCTCTTCGTGCCGTTTCTGTACACTCTGCTGCGCCGCGGCGCCGTCCAACCGGTCGAGGATTACCTATGATCCGGAACACGTTGCGGCGCGCGGCCGTTCGCCAATGGGCCGAGACAAGGTCACCGTGAGCCAACCCGAACAGCTATCTTCCGAGAAGGACATCCCCCCGCCGCCGGGCAAGGGGCTGTTCGTGCTCGTCGCACTCGTGACGATCGCCCTGCTGGGCTGGGGCGGCTACGGCCATTGGCGGCGCGATGCGGCTGCCGCCGAGTCGCAACGCAAGGTCATCCAGCAGGTGCCGCGGCTGCGCGCCGTGAATTCCGAGCGCGTCGAGAAACCCGTCGAGCTGACGCTGCCGGGCCAGACCGAGGCCTTCGCCACGGCCCGCATCTTCGCCCGCGCCACCGGCTACATCGCCGAGCGCAACGTGGATATTGGCTCGCGGGTGAAGGCCGGCGACCGGCTCCTGCGCATCGCCGCACCTGATCTTGACCAGCAACTCGCCCAGGCCCAGGCCCAGCTCGGACAGCTCCAGGCGCAGCTTCTGCGCGCCAAGGCGCAGGTCGATCAGGCCAAGGCCAACGTGAACCTCGCCCAGGTCACCAATTCGCGCACCTCGACGCTCGCCGGCCAGGGTTGGGCCTCCAAGCAGAATGCCGACAACACCCAGGCCGGAGTGCTCAGCCAGACCGCAAATCTCGCCTCGGCCGAGGCGGACGTGAAGGTGGCCGAGGCCAACATCAAGGCGCAACAGGCCACCGTCGACCGGCTCAAGGCGCTGACGAGCTTCGAGATCGTGACGGCGCCCTTCGATGGCGTGGTCACCACCCGCAGCGTCGATGTCGGCGACCTCGTCACGGCGGATGCCGGCAGCGGAACGCCGCTGCTCGCCATGGCCCGCGACGACCTGCTGCGCATCTCGGTGAACGTACCGCAGAACGCCTCGGTCGGCGTGCAGCCCGGCATCGACGCGACCATCAAGGTACCGCAGATGCCCGGCCGTAGTTTCGCCGGCGTGGTCGAGCGTAGCTCGGTGGCCCTGCTCTCGGCCTCGCGCACGCTGACCACGCAGGTCGACGTGCCGAACAAGGATTTCACGCTACAGGCCGGCCTCTATGTCTACGTGACGCTAAAGATCCCACGCACGGCGCCGGCCATCCGCATCCCCGCCGAGGCCATGGTGTTCAATCAGAAGGGCACCCAGGTCGCCATCGCCAATCCCGACGGGACCGCCTCCTGGCGCAGCATCGGCATCCGCCGCGACCTCGGCGCCTTCCTGGAGCTCGACCAGGGGCTCAACGGCAGCGAGCGCATCCTCCTGAGCCCGCCGCCGGATCTGAAGGACGGCCAGAAGATCGAGATCCAACCGGAAAAGGGTGACGGCAAGCCGATGCAGGCGGCCCAGCGCTGACGATCAGGGCGGGCACGTCGCCGCAGGCTTCATCATTCCAACAGGTTGGATTCGATCGCCACCTCAGTTCAGGATATAGTCAAGCTCTTGGGAGGCCTGCCTCGGTAGGCGACGTGCGAGAAACGACGATGCGGGCTTCGAGAGCGATCCTTCGCGCGGCCACTGTTCTCGCCGCCGTATTCTCCCTGGCGACAGGGACCGCGATCGCCCAGACCTTCCAGACATCCGCGCCCCACGCGATCCTCGTCGATGCCGAATCCGGCGCGGTACTGTTCGAGAAGGCGGCCGACGAGCCTTTTTCCCCGGCCAGCATGGCCAAGTTGATGACCACCGAGATCGTGTTCAGCGCCCTCAAGGAAGGGCGGCTGACCATGGATACCGAGTTCACGGTGACCGAGGACGCCTGGAAGCGGGGAGGGGCCGGCGGCGGTGGCTCGTCAATGTTCGCTCAGGTCAATAGCCGCATCAAAATGTCCGATCTGTTGCGCGGCCTGATCGTCCAGTCCGGCAACGACGCCGCCATCACCATCGCGGAGAACATGGCCGGCACCGAAGAGGCCTTCGCCGGCCTGATGAACCAGAGGGCCAAGGAGATCGGGCTGACGCACTCGACCTTCCGCAACGCCACCGGCTACTCCGCGCCCGATCAAAAGGTGACGGCGCGCGACATGGCGAAAATCGCGCAGCACATCATCGAAACCTACCCGGACCTCTACAAGATCTTCGCCGAGCGCGAGTTCACCTGGAACAAGATCAAGCAGCAGAACCGCAATCCGCTGCTCACCCTCGACATCGGCGCCGACGGTCTGAAGACCGGTTACCTCGAGGAGTCAGGCTATGCGCTCACCGGTTCGGCCGTGCAGAACGGCCAACGCCTGATCATGGTACTCTCGGGCCTCAAAACCGCTCGCGACAGGGCGTCGGAATCGCGCAAGTTGATGGAATGGGGCCTGCGCGCTTTCGACAACCGGCAAATTTTCCAAGCCAACGAGACCGTTGCCGAGGTGCCCGTCTACGGTGGCGACAAGGGCTCGGTCGCCGTCGTGGCAAAGAAGACGGTCCGCTTGCTCCAACCGCGCGGCTCGTCCGAACGGATGAGCGCGCGCGTGGTCTATAAGGGTCCGCTCGTTGCGCCGATCGAGCAGGGCCAGCAAGTCGGCACATTGCGCGTCATGCGAGGCGATACGATCGCTCTCGATCAGCCGCTCTACGCCGCTGATCCCGTCGCCACCGGCACCCTGACCCAGCGCGCCTTCGATGCCGCGCTCGAAGTTGGCGGCGACCTCGTGCGCAAGGCCTTCGACAAGGCCCGGGGCGGCGGCAAGGAAGCCGGAAGCGCCTCCTGAAAACTCAGGCCGTCGCCCCGCGATCCCGGTCATGCTAGGCCCCTCGGCATGACGACCGACACGCCAGAAGATGCCCCGGAAGGTGTCTTCATCACGTTCGAGGGCGGCGAGGGGGCAGGGAAATCCACGCAGATCCTCCGCCTCGCCGCGCATCTGCGCGCGCTGACCGGCCGCGAGGTGGTGACGACACGGGAGCCCGGCGGCACGCCGAAGGCCGAGGCCATCCGCGAAGCGGTGCTCGCCGGTGTCGCCAAACCCTACGGCGCCTTCGCCGAGGCCCTGATGTTTTCGGCTGCCCGCATCGACCATCTCGACCATCTGATCCGGCCAGCGCTCGCTAGTGGCGCCGTGGTGCTCTGCGACCGCTTCTCGGATTCGACCCGCGCCTATCAGGGTGCAGCCGGCGGTGTTGACGAAGCTGCCTTACATGCATTGGAGCGCGTGGTCGTCGGGCCAACCCGGCCGCAGCTTACGATCATTCTCGACCTGCCACCGGAAACCGGGCTCGCGCGGGCCCGGCAGAGGGCGGGGGACGGGGAGGGGGCCGACCGGTTCGAGGCGGAGACGCTCGACTTCCACCAGCGCCTGCGCGTGGCCTTCGGTACCATCGCCGCGGCCGAGCCGGATCGCTGCGTCGTCATCGATGCCGATGCCGCACCGGATGCCGTCGAGGCCGCAATCCGCTCCGCCGTCGCCGTGCGGCTGCCCGACCTGCTCTCCGGGGGCGAAAAGGACGCGACAGAGAATGCCGCCTGATTTCCCGCGCGAGGCCGCGGAAGCGGGCGATCTTCCGGACATTCCCCGGCCGCGAGAGCAGAACAGGCTCGTCGGGCACGAGGCGGCGGAGAGCGCCTTCACCGAGGCCCTGTGCTCCGGCCGGCTGCACCATGCCTGGCTGATCGGTGGCCCACGCGGCATCGGCAAGGCGACGCTCGCCTACCGGGTCGCGCGCCGCCTTGTCGCAGATCCGCGCACATTGCCCCATCCCGACAGCTTGGACGTGCCGCCAGAGCATCCCGCCGCCCGGCAGGTCGCGGCACTCTCGCATCCAAATCTGGTGGCCCTGCGGCGCGTCCAGGCCCCTGGCGCCAAGACTCTGCCGACGAAGATCTCCGTCGACGCCGCGCGCAAAGCTCTCGACCTGTTCGGCGAGACCGCGGGCGGGGAGGGCGGCCACCGCGTCTGCATCGTCGACAGCGCCGAGGACCTCAACGCCAACAGCGCCAACGCCCTGCTCAAGATGATCGAGGAGCCGCCGCCGCGCGCGCTCTTCCTGATCGTCAGCCACGCGCCAGGGCGCCTCCTCCCGACGATCCGCTCGCGCTGCCGCAAGCTCGCCCTGCGGCCGCTCGAGGACGAGCAGGTCGAGGCGGTGATCGACAGCTTTCCGCCGCCTTTCGTCCAGCCCGCCGCAGACGACGTCGCTCGCGCTGCTGCGCTCGGGGAGGGATCGGTGTCGCGCTCGGTCTCCTTCCTCGATTCCGCAACGGCAGGCGTGGTGCGCGAGGTCCGCATGCTGCTCTCGAACCCGCACGATCCCGACTGGCGTCGTGTCCTCAAGCTCGCCGACACGGTCTCCGGCCGGGATGCCGACGAGTTGTTCGGGGCCGCCCTCGATACGCTGCAGCGCTTCCTTTCCTCGGAAATCGACCGCCGGAAGGGGGAGGGGGCCGCGCAGCTCTTGGCGCTTGTCGAGGCCGCCGAACGGATCGGCGAGAAGTCCCGCGAGGCGGCGGTCTATAATCTCGATCGCCGACCTCTGGTGCTGTCGCTGTTCGGCGAGGTGGCCGGCGCGTTACGCCACCTCTGATCTTCCGGACCTCTGTTCGTCGGTTGCGTCGCGCCGGATCCCGCGCAACAAGGCCAGACCCGATCCCCTGCGGAAAGCCTCTTCGACCTGATGGCCAGCGACACCGCACAGCGCACCTTCAGCATCACCACGGCGATCTCGTACCCGAACGGGATGCCGCATATTGGCCATGCCTACGAGGTGATCGCCACGGACGCGATCGCGCGCTTCAAGCGTCTCGACGGCTTCGACGTGCAATTTACCACCGGCACCGACGAGCACGGCCTCAAGATCCAGCAGACCGCGACCAAGGCCGGCACCACGCCGCGTGCCTTCGTCGACGACATGGCCGCGCGCTTCAAGGCGATGGCCGACGCGCTGCACTGCTCCTACGACCGCTTCATCCGCACCACGGAGCCGGAGCACTACGCCGCGGCCCAGGACATTTGGCGGCGCATGGAAGCGAATGGGGACATCTATCTCGCCAAATACGCCGGCTGGTACTCGGTGCGCGACGAGGCCTATTACGACGAAGCCGAGACGATCCTGACGCCGGACGGCAGCCGCCGCAGCGCCAAGACCGATACGCCAGTCGAGTGGATGGAGGAAGAGAACTACCTCTTCCGGCTCTCGGCCTACGAGGACAAGCTGCTGAAGCTCTATGCCGAGCAGCCGGACTTCCTCGGGCCGGACACCCGCATGAACGAGGTCGCGAGCTTCGTGCGCTCGGGCCTCAAGGACCTGTCGGTCAGCCGCACCACCTTCGACTGGGGCGTGCCGGTGCCGGAAAAGCCCGGCCACGTCATGTATGTCTGGGTCGACGCGCTGACGAACTACCTGACCGTCACGGGCTTCCCGGACCTATCCGACCCGCGAAAAAAGTACTGGCCAGCCGATCTGCACGTCATCGGCAAGGACATCGTGCGCTTCCACGCAGTGTACTGGCCCGCCTTCCTGATGTCGGCCGGGCTGCCGCTGCCGCGGCGCGTCTTCGGACACGGCTTCCTGCTTTCTAAGGGCGAGAAGATGTCGAAGTCGCTCGGCAACGTTGTCGACCCGATGGATCTCGTCTCGACCTACGGCGTGGACCCGGTGCGCTACTTCGTGCTGCGCGAGGTGCCCTTCGGCGGCGACGGCAATTACAGCCACGAGGCGATCATCAACCGCATCAATGCGGATCTCGCCAACGACATCGGCAACCTCGCCCAGCGCTCGCTGTCGATGATCGCCAAGAACTGCGAGGGCGCCGTGCCAGAGCCGGGCGCCTTCACCGAGGCCGACACGACGCTGCTGAATGCCGCCGCGGCCCTGCCGGAGAAGGCGAGGGGCCTGATGAAGGACCTCGCCCTGCATCAGATCCTGGCCGAGATCTGGACGGTGGTGGCCGACGCCAACCGCTACTTCGCTTCGGAAGAGCCGTGGAAGCTGAAGAAGTCTGATCCGGAGCGCATGAACACCGTGCTCTACGTGACGATCGAGACTCTGCGTCGCGTCGGCATCCTCGTCCAGCCCTTCGTGCCGACGGCCGGCGCCGTGCTGCTCGACCTGCTCGCGGTGCCGACCCTGGAACGGCTCTTCGCCCATGTCGGCGAGGCGCACAGCCTGAAGGCCGGAACGCCGCTGCCGGCGCCGAGCCCGATCTTCCCGCGCTTCGAGAAGCCCGAAGCCGCCTGAGGCTTCGGGTGCAAGGAACTGAATCCCGCTCCATGCTGGTCGACAGCCATTGCCATCTCGACTTTCCTGACTTCGCCGAGGACATACCGGGCGTGATCGCGCGTGCCGAGGCTGCCGGCGTCGGGCGAATGCTCACCATCTCGACCCGCGTCGCCAAGGCCGATGCCTACCGGGCGATCGCGGAGACGCATGCCCAAGTCTGGTACACGGTGGGCACCCATCCGCATGGTGCCGCCGAGGAACCCGACGTTCCCGCCGAGACCATCATCGGATTGACCGAGGCACCGCGCTGCATCGGCATCGGCGAGGCCGGGCTCGACTATCACTACGAGGATGCGGCGCCGCAGGCGGTGCAGGAGCGCGTGTTCCGTGCCCATATCGCGGCGGCACGCGCCACCGGCCTGCCGCTGGTGATTCATTCGCGCGATGCCGACGCACATATGGAAGCGGTGCTCGTCGACGAGGTCGGGCGCGGCCCGTTCAAGGCGATCCTGCACTGCTTTTCGTCCGGCGCGCGGCTGGCGCGGGTCGGCGTCGAGCTCGGCCTCTATGTCTCGTTCTCGGGCATCGTCACCTTCCGCCGCTCGCACGAGCTGCGCGAGATCGCCGCCGCCGTGCCGCTCGACCGGATGCTGGTGGAGACCGACGCGCCGTTCCTCGCCCCCGAGCCGCATCGCGGCCGCCGCTGCGAGCCGGCCTACACCGCCGACACGGCGCGCTCGCTGGCCAAGACGCTCGACATGCCCTTCGAGGCGCTGGCCGCGCAGACGACCGAGAACTTTTATCGGTTGTTCGACAAGGCGGCCGCCTTGGAGAGCAGGGCGGCATGAGGTGCGGGGAGGGCGTATGGCGTCCCTGAACCTGCGCATCCTTGGCTGTGGCTCGTCCGGCGGCGTGCCGCGGGTCGGCTATGGCTGGGGCGCCTGCGACCCGAACGAGCCGAAAAACCGCCGCCGCCGCTGCTCGATCCTGGTCGAGCGGCAAGACGGCACCGGCACCACCAGCCTTCTCGTCGACACCTCACCCGACCTGCGCGAGCAGCTCCTCGAGGCGGCCGTGAACCGGCTCGACGCAGTGCTTTACACGCACGCCCATGCCGACCACATGCATGGCATCGACGACCTGCGGCCGCTGGTTCTCACCATGCGCCGGCGCATCCCGGTCCATGCCGACACCTTCACGCAGTCAATGCTGCGCGCGCGCTTCGGATATGCCTTCGAGACCCCGCGGGGGAGCCTCTACCCGCCGATCCTCGACCTGCACGGCTTCACCGAGGCGGATAGCGTGAGCGTGACCGGGGAGGGGGGTGTCATCGAGGCCCTGCCTTTCGCCATGGAGCATGGCAACGAGGTGGCGCACGGATTCCGCTTCGGTCCGGTCGCCTACGCGCCCGACGTCAGCGTGATGCCCGAAGCCGCTAAGGCGCGGCTCAAGGGCCTCGACCTGCTCATCATCGACGCGCTGCGCGAGACCCCTCACCCGTCGCATTATTCGGTCACGAACGCCCTCGCGCTGATCGAAGAGGTCGCGCCGCAACGGGCGATCCTGACGAACCTCCACACCGATCTCGACTACGAGACGCTCGCCAAGAAGCTGCCGCCGGGCGTGGTGCCGGCCCATGACGGGCTCGCCGTCAGCGTGGATCTCTGACCGCTCAGGGCTTGGCAGGCTGAAGCAGCTCGGCCCGGAAAAAGAGCCCGGCCTTGAGGCTGTCGCCGATGCGATGGGCGCGCTCCACCAGAGCCGCGGCGATCTCCGGCGCGAACGTCTCCGATGCCGTCTCGCCGAATAGCCCGAGCCAGCGCTCGAAATGCGCCATGCCGATCCCGTCGATCGCCACGTGCTTGCCGAACGGATTGCCCTTGTAGCGCCCGGTCTTGAGCAGCACCGATGACCAGAAATCGCGGATCGTCGCGAGATGGCGCGGCCAGTCCTCGTCGGCGATCCGCGCGGCGAAGACCGGCCCGATCACGTCGTCGCGGCGGACCTTGGCATAGAAGGCGTCGAGGAAGTGGCCGAGCGTCTCCTCGCTCAGCGCCTCGAACCGGGCGCGGGGAGGGGGCGTCACCACCCCTGCCCCAGTCAATTCCGCACGAGGGACGGCTGGGACAATCCGGCGCCGGCCAGGAGCTGGGCCGCGGCCGAGCGAGCGAGCCGGCTGTAGCCGGCATCGGTCATGTGCAGGCCGTCCGGGCCGATCATCTGCTGCGGGGTCATCAGCCCGCGCGTGATCCAGGACAGCATCATGTCGTGGCGCCGGATGACCGGGACGCCGAGCTCGGCCGAGAGCTCGTGCAGCGCATCGCCGTATTGCCCGGCATTGGCGACGCCACTGAGCCGCTGGCACCATTGCTGGTCCATCAGCACCACGTCGGCGCCGGTGGCGCGGATCGCCAGGATGCCGTCGCGGGTCAGCGCCTTGAAGCGCTCCACCGGCACGCCCTTGAGCGGATCGTTGCTGCCGGTCTGCCAGATGACGACGTCCGGGTGCTCGGCGAGCACGTCGCGCTCCAAGCGCTGGGCCATGTCGCGGGCATCGTCGCCGCCCTTGCCGCGATTGATCACCGTGACCGAACGCCGGCTCGACGCGCCGATCTGCAGGCTCTGCTCGAGATCGGTCTCCAGCAGGGCCGGGTAGGTGGCCGCCGGCGACGAGGCGCCGATGCCTTGGGTCGATGACGAGCCGAAGGCGACGATACGGACGTCGCCGTCACGGCCGAGCAGCGAGGCCAGACGCGCCAGCTTGATCGCCGGCCGGGCCGGTGCAGCGGGCTGGGCCAGGGCAGGCGAACCGGAGCCGATCGCGAGGACGGCAAGGGCAAGGCAGGAGAAGCGCTTGGACATCGCTGGACGAAAGCTGGAGACGGAATGCCGACGGGTGGAAACGTAGCGAAACACTGTGACCATACCGCGAGCGGCCGCCACACTGCGCCCGTGATCGTTGTCGCACGCTCGCTTTGACCCGGCCCTGTGCCAGGACGGCGACAGGGCTGGGAGAAGCGCTTCCAAGGCCCCTACCCCCGGAAAACCCAGATGCAGGTTCCATAATATGTCTTATGCGAATGCTGGATCAGTTCGCGAGGGGGGTTTGGGACCCTCCCTCAAGCCGCCGGAGTCAGCGCCTCGTGTCCTGCGAGGCTCTCGCTGAGAAAGGCGATCAGCGGCGCGACGAGATCCGGCGAGCGATCCTCGCCCAGCACGATCACCTCGCTGAGCGGCAGAGCCGGCCACAGCTCCGGCGCGCGCAGGATCTGCATGCCCTCCTGCACGAAGGAGCGGCCGAGCAGCGTCACGCCGAGGCCGCCGGCAACCGCCGCCTGGACGCCCATCAAGCTGCTCGCCGTGCAGACGGCCGTCCATTCCCGGCGCACCGAGTCGAGGGCCGCGATCGTCATCTCGCGGTAGCTGCAGGGCGGCACCATCATCACCAGCCGGGCAGGCCGGCTGAAATCGAGCTGGTAGTCGGCCGAGGCCAGCCAGACGAGCGGCTCGCGCCAGATCACCCTGCCCCGGGCCTGAGCAGCGGTGCGCTTGGCGATCACCGCGTCGAGCCGGTCCGCGTCGTAGGCCTCCATGAGCCTGAGGCTCAGGCCGGTCATCAGGTCGACGTGGACGCCCGGATAGAGCCGCCCGAACCGCGCCAGAAGCTTCGGCAGCTCGCCCGGGATGAAGTCGTCCGACACGCCGAGCCGCAGCGTGCCGCTGGCGGGCGGCTCGTGCCAGGAGCGGATGATGCCGTCGTTCAGTTCCAGCATCTGGCGGGCGCTGACGAGGAGACGCTCGCCATCCGCCGTGAGGCCGAGCGTGCGGCTGGTGCGGTCGAAGACGCGCCGTCCCAAGATCTCCTCCAGTCGCAGCACCTTCTGGCTCACCGCCGATTGCGAGCGATGCACGATGGTGGCCGCAGCCGTGAAGCTGCCTGTCTCGGCAACGGCGACGAAGGCACGAAGCAGGTCGAGTTCGAGATCGGGATGGCGCATGGGTCGCTGCAGAGACGAGGAGGTGGCCACCTGATCTAGCAGAAAATCAGATCGCAATGATACGAACTATGCGTTTTACAGATTGAAGGTGAGGGCGCAGTCTGCCTCGGCGCGAGCGATCCACGGTGATCGCAGCGATCCCCCTGCCCTCGACTGAAGAGGCTCCCATGTCCGCCTCGGCCATTGCCAGCATCCACCGCCCCTACCCCGGCCTCACGGCCAAAGTCGCGCTCGGCCCGGCTCAACTCGTGCTCGACGTGGTGGGTCCGATGGCCCGCAAGGCAGCTGGCTCGAAGACGGTCGCGCGGGTTCTGATGAGCGCGGTCGCGCTCTGGGGCGCTCTGGGACCCTTGGCGAGCACGATCAGCGACATCGCACGATGACGACGCGAGCGCCGGGCGCGCCTAGCCGCCCTTCGGCCTGACCAACTCGAAGCGCTGCTCCGACTCTACGGTGAAGTAGTCGAAATAGCCGCCGCGCTGGATCGGCCGCATGGCGCCCGTATCCACGCGGCCGTCGCGCACGAAACGCTCGTCGACATAGATCGAGACCACCTGCCCGATCACCATGTGGTTGGTGGGCGCACCGCCGCCGAGCGGCACCAACGGCACGGTCTGCAGCCACTTGCATTCGATCGCCGCGGGCGCCGAGGCCACGCGCGGCGGACGCACCTTGCGGGATGGCGCCATCTCGAGCCCGGCATGGTCGAACTCGCTGAAGCCGCGCTCCAGCGGCGCCGAGGTGGCGTTCATCGCATCGCGCAGGTCGTAAGTGGCGAGGCTGCAGACGAACTCGCCGCCCTCCTCCGCGAAGGTCAGTGCATCCTTGCGGCCGGTCGAGGAGAACATGACCATGTCGTCGGCGACAGCATTGAAGAACGAGTAGGGCGCGAGGTTCAGCCGGCCCGCCTTGTCCATGCTGCTGATCCAACCGATCGGGCGCGGCGCGACGATCGCCTTCAGTGGGTTGTGCGGCAGGGTGCGCTCGTCGGCGGCGTAATGCATGAGGTTCGACCCTAAAGCCGCGTGACAATCTCGGCGAGCACGGGGCGCGGCCGATCGCTCGGCACCTCCTGCGGGCGCCCGATATGAATGAATCCGGCGATCTTTTCCGAGGGCTCCAGGCCGAGCGCGTCGAGGACGCGACGATCGTAGGCGAACCATTCGGTGAGCCAGGAGGTGGCATAGCCCGCGGCGTTGGCCGCGATCACGAGATTGGTGCAGACGGCGCCGGCCGAGAGCACCTGCTCCCATTCCGGAATTTTTACGTGCGGCCCTGCACGTGAGACCACGGCGACCACCACCGGCGCGTGGGCGAGGCGCTTGCGCTCGAGGTCGAGCCGGCCGGCATCGGCGTCGGGAAAGTCCGCTTCATGGGTCCTGGCGATGATCTCGCCGACCCTCGCACGCGCCTCCCCTTCGATGACGAGGAAGCGCCAGGGCGCGAGCTTGCCATGGTCGGGCACCCGCGCGGCGATGGCCAGCAGGTCGTCGAGCTCCTCGCGGGACGGGCCGGGGCCTTCGAGCCGCATGGGCGGCACCGAGCGGCGGATGCGGAGCATGTCGAGAGTGGCGTTCATGGACATCCGAAGGCTGGTTCGGCGACAGGAGGCGGCGATGGACGCGAGGGCGGCGATGCGCGATCCTGCGCACCCTCGGCGGCGGCCATGCCGCCGCCATCGTCCGGTCGTAGCGCTCGTCATGGCGTAGGGTCGCCGGATTGGCAATTGCGGGCGATGTCGCCCGTGCGACGGGACGAATCGAGCATGCGTGGAGTGGCGCTCTGGCAGGTGGTCGCGGTGATCGCCGCGACGGCGGGCGCAGCGCGCGCGCAGACGCCGGGTCCCTTCGACAATCCGGTGGGCGGCCCCCTGCCCTCGCCCGGCATCACCAGCCCGATGCTGCCGCAGCCCGCCCCGGCCGAGAGCGAGGCCGACCTGACGGTGTCGGCAACGCTCGCAGGCGGCAACCAGGCCCTGCGCTCGGGGCTCGCCTGGCGGATCTACGAAGACCGGCCGGATGCCAGCAAGCCGGCCATCGTCGCCCGCTCCACCGACGCGGCGCCGAGCTTCAAGCTCGCGCCGGGCTCCTACGTCGCCACCGTGACCTACGGCTTCGCCAGCGCCTCGAAGCGCGTGACCATGTCGGGCCAGACGGTACGGGAGGATCTCAAGATCAGCGCCGGAGCGCTCAAGCTGTCGGGCTCGATCGGCAACCAGAAAATCGCGCCCAACCAGCTCGCCTTCTCGATCTTCGTGCCCATCGGCACCAACTCGGAGGGCCGCCTGGTCCGGAGCGGCGTCAAGGCCGGCGAGGTCATCCGACTGCCCGAGGGCACCTATCACGTGGTCTCGACCTACGGGGAATCGAACGCCATCCAGCGCGCCGACCTCAAGGTCGAGAACGGCAAGGTGACGGACGCTACCCTCAACCACCGGGCCGCCACCGTGACCCTGAAGCTCGTCGCCGCCCCCGGCTCCGAAGCCTTCGCCGGCACCGCCTTCAGCGTGCTGACGCCCGGCGGCGACACCATCCGCGAGGCGATCGGCGCCTTCCCCTCGGTGACACTGGCGGAGGGCGACTACGTGCTGATCGCCCGGCACGAGGGGCAGGTCTATACCCGCGAGTTCAAGGTCGAGAGCGGCCTCGACCGCGACATCGAGGTCGTGGCCAAGGCCTCCTGAACGCACGAAGGCCGCGGCGTCGCGAGGGACGCCACGGCCTTTGAAAGGACGATCGCGTTCGCCGGATCAGCGCCGCATGCTGCCGACGAGGTTGCCGACACCGCCGAGGAAGTTGCCCATCTCGCCGAGCGAGGGTCCGCGCTGCGGCGGCGCCTGCTGAGGATAGGGCGCGGGCTCGCGCATGGCCCGGGCCTGTGCCGGGGCGGGGCGTTGCGGACGCGGCACCGCCGCCCTCACGGCACGCTCGGCCTGCGGACGAGCGAGCACCTTCTGGTAGTCCGTCTCGCTCTGCTCCCACAGGGCGACCTGCTGCGCCTTGGTAAGGAAGCCGGAATCCGGCAGGCCCTTGGTCTTCTGCCAGTTGGTCAGTGCTCGCCGAGTGCCCGGCCCGAAGGTGCCCGAGGTGCCGCCGGGGTCGAAGCCGATGGCACGCAGACGGCTCTGCGCCTCGATCCGGTCCTTCACGGACAGGGCGAGGCCGGCCTCGGTCTGAGCCGTGCCGGGCTCCTTCAGCTCGGCGTCCGACTGGACGGAACGGCCACCGGCCGGCCCGCCGAGACGCGCCAGGCGGTTGCGGGCGATCTGCGCGAAATAGCCGTTCGGATGCGCGTCGAGATAGGCCTGGTAGTCCTCCTTGGCGCCGGATTTCTCCGCCGATTCCCACAGCTTGATCTCAAGGGCCTGCGGGCCGGCCGCCGCCATGGCGGGATTGACCGAGGGCACGCCGGGCGTCTCGGCGGCTGCGACCTGCACGGCGGCCGCCGCGCTGGGAGCGGGGTTGAGGTAGAACTCGCCGATGATCGAGGTATTCACCCACGGGCGCTGGCGCTCGTTGGTCGAGCGCCAGACATCCTCGCGCACCCGGTCCATCACCGTGCTGATCGAGACGCCGGGCGTCTCCATGTGCTTGAGCAGCGCCGTGGTGAAGGGGCTGTTATGGCCGCCCGAGCCGTCGAGGGCGGTCTTTCCCGGATCGGTGGCGAAGGCGATCATCGTGCCGGCGGCCGAGTTCACCGTGATCTCGGAGAGCCCCGACGCGACCGAGGCCGAGCGGGTCTTCAGCGAGCGGGCGAGCTCCTTGGCGAAGGGATTGTCGCGGCAGGCATCGAGGATGACCACGTTGACGCGGTCCTCGCGCTGCATCTGCCGCAGGACGAGGTTGACGTTCATGGTCTTGAAGTCGAGGTCCGCCTCGCTCTTCAGGACGGTGTCGGTGGGCAGGAGGTAGTTGTCGCCCGCCACCGCGACGCCGTGGCCGGCATAGTAGACGAAGGCCACCTTGGCGCCGTCGAGCTTCGAGGCATACTGGCCGACGAGGCTGCGCATGCCGTCGAGCTTGAGATCGTAGCCTTCGACCACCTCGAAGCCGATCCGCTTCAGGGCCGCGGCCACCGCCTTGGAATCGGTGAGCGGATTGTCGAGCGCGGGCACGTTCTCGTAGGCGCCGTTGCCGATCACCAGGGCGACCCGGCGATCCGCCGTCGCCGCCTCGGCGAAGCCTGAGCCCATCGCCAGAATCACGACGGACATGCGGGCCATGCCGCCCAGGACAGAGCGAACGGACAGCCCCCGCACGCGATCGATGACACCCCTCATGCCTCGTTGCCCCTCGTTGGACGTGAGCCGGGCCGGCCGTACGTGCCGGTCCGTTGAAAGCGTCGAGACCATCGCCAAGGCTCAAACCTCGATCAACTGCCGGCCGCACTCCTTCGTGTGATTGCGGTAAATTTTTGTAGCGGTGTGGCCGACAGGCCATCTGATATCGCGAGAATCGAAATGATCGAGTGCGCTAGCACATCAGATGAAGAAAGGTTGTGCGTGATCCGGTTTACCGTAATGGCAATGATCATGGCGCTTTTGCTGCCCCTCGACCGTGCCTTTGCGCAGACCGTCATAGACGGATCGGAATCGGTGCTTGGTGCGGAAGATGCGAAGGCCGTCTTTGCCTTGGTCGGCAAAGGAATGAAGGACCCCTCCTCCGCACTCTACTCGCGGCTGCACCGTGGCCGGGCCGGAGCGCTGTGCGGCGAGGTCGACGCCACCAACCGGATGGGGACGCATACCGGCCCGCGCCCCTTCGTGGCGGACACGGCAGCCGGGTTCGGCGGCGTGCTGCCCGATGCTCCGGAGCTGCGTCATCCGTCGAGCATGGCGCAGTATCAGGCGATGCAGCGTACGCTCGACCTGTACCGGGCCAATTGCACCGAAGAGTAGCAGCCTCAGGCGAAGCGCCGGGCACCGGCCACGCAGGCGACCACCGCGGCGGCGGCGGCCAGCATCGCGGGCTCGATCTGCTCGCCGAGCAGCAGGGCGGCGAAGCCGAAGCCGAGGAAGGGCTGCAGCAGCTGGAGCTGCCCGATCGAGGCGATGCCGCCGCGGGCGAGCGCCCGGTACCAGAACACGAAGCCGATCAGCATGCTGAACAGCGAGACGTAGCCGAGCCCGGCCCAGGCCGGCAGCGGCGCCGTGAGCGGGTCCGCCGGCATCCAGAGGAGCGTCAACGGCAGGGTCAGCGGCAGCGAGAGCAGGTCGGCCCAGGCGATCACCTGCCAGCCGCCGAGCCGCCGCGCGAGGCGGCCGCCCTCGGCATAGCCAAGCCCGCAGACCAGAACGGCAGCGAGCATCAGGCCGTCGCCGAGGCCTGAGATCACTCCGGCATTCCGGGCGGCATAGGCGACGGTCACGGCGCTTCCGAGCATCGACAGGGCCCAGAAGCTCCAGGACGGGCGCTCCCCTCCCCTCACCGCGCCGAAGACGGCCGTGGCCAGCGGCAGCAGACCGACGAACACCGCCGCATGGGCGGCGCCGACATGGCGGAGCGCCAAAGCGGTGAGCAGCGGAAAGCCGATCACGACACCGCAGGCCACGATCGCGAGGGAGGCGAGATCGCCGCGCTTGGGCCGCCTCTGCCGCAGGGCGATCAGGAGAGCGCCCGCCGCGAGACCAGCGATCGCCGCCCGTGCCGCGGTGAGAAACAGCGGGTCGAAGCCCTGGAGCGCCAGTCGCGTGGCCGGAAGCGAGACGCTGAAAATCAGGATCCCGGCGAGGCCATCGAACAGGCCGGCCGGGATCGTGGACGTCGTGAGCCCTGCCGGCGAGGCACGGTCGGGCTCCTGCAGGGCCTTGGCCCCTTGCGCCTTCACCTTACGCGAAGGGCAGGATCAGCGGCAGGGCCAGGGCGACGCCGGCGGTGAGGATCAGCGCGTCGGCAAGGCGGCGGGCAATCCAGACACGGCGGCTTGAAGGTGCGGTCTGAGCAGTCATGGCGGGTCCCCTTTTGTTTCGTTGATGGCGGTACAATGCCGGAGCGGCGGCTTCCACGACAGGGACGGTTGCAGTACGATTCGATTGAACTGTACGGGACAAACGCCGGTACAGTTGCCTCGAATGGGGAGGACGGATGCCATGACGGAGGGTGTGATCGAGATCCTCGCCGAGCCCGGCCTGAGCCGTGTCGAGGCGGTGATGGCCGCGATCGAGCGACGCATCGAGGGACGCGCCATGACTGCCGGCAGCCGCCTGCCCTCGGTGCGGGCCTTCGCCGAGACCATGCAGGTCTCGAAATCGACGGTGGTGGAGGCCTACGACCGGCTGCTGGCCCAGGGCTCGATCGTCTCGCGGCCCGGCTCCGGCTTCTACGTCGCCGGCAAGGCTCAGCCGCTCAGCCTCGCCTCGATCGGCCCTCGGCTCGACCGGGAGGTCGATCCGCTCTGGATCGCCCGGCAATCCCTCGAAGCGGGCTCCGAGACGCTCGTCCCCGGCTGCGGCTGGATGCCGTCGTCCTGGATGCCGGAGGACGCCATGCGGCGGGCGCTCCGCCAGGTCGCCCGGGACCGTGGCGAGGACCTGACCAACTACGACACGCCGCTCGGCTTCGCGCCGTTGCGCAAGCAGCTCGCCCGGCGCCTGACCGAGCGCGGCATCCTTGCCCATCCCGACCAGATCGTGCTGACCGATTCCGCGACCGCTGGCCTCGACCTGATCTGCCGCTTCCTCGCCGAGCCGGGCGACACGGTGCTGGTGGACGATCCCTGCTACTTCAACTTCCACGCCCTGCTGAGGGCCTACCGCTTCAAGGTCGTGGGCGTGCCCTTCGGCGTCGGCGGGCCGGACCTCGCCGCCTTCGAGCAGGCGCTGACCGAGCACAAGCCTCGGTTCTACCTGACAAATTCCGGGCTTCATAACCCGACGGGCGCTTCCCTGACGCCGGCCGTCGTGCATCGCGTGCTGCGGATCGCCGAGGCCCACGATACGGTGATCGTCGAGGACGACATCTACGCCGATTTCGAGCTCGAATCCGGCCCGCGACTGGCCGGCTTCGACGGGCTCGACCGCGTCATTCATATCGGTGGCTTCTCGAAGACGCTCTCGGCCGCGGCCCGGATCGGCGTCATCGCGATCCGCTCGGACTGGATCGAGCGCCTCGTCGACCTCAAGCTCGCCGTCAGCGTCGGCAGCGGGCACCTCAACGCAGTGCTGGTCCATCGCCTGCTGACCGATGGCGGCTACCGTCATCACCTCGAGACGATGCGCAACCGCCTCGCCGACGCGCGCGGCGTCACCCTGAAGCGCCTCGCCGCTGCCGGCCTCAGCGTAAGCTACGTGCCCGCGGCCGGCATGTTTCTGTGGGCGCGCCTGCCCGATGGCATCGACGCGGCCGAGGTCTCCCGCCGCGCGCTCCGCCACGACGTCGTGCTAGCTCCCGGCAACGTCTTCAGCCTCGGCCAGAACGCCGCCGACCACCTCCGCTTCAACGTCGCCCAATGCGCCGACAAGCGGGTCTTCGACGTGCTGGCGGAGGCGATGGAGGGGTAGGCCCCTCCATCCCGAAGGTTAGGGCGCAGCCACTTCTTCGTGGTGCCCGTCGAGTGTCGCGTTCTCGCTCGGCACGCTGTCGGACACGGCCTCGGCCCGGCGGATGTCGGGCGAGGTCGCCTCTTCCACGAACGAGGCGATCGCTTCCGCGAGCGGCAGCGTCTTGGTGTGCTGGCTGCCGAGGCGGCGGATGGAAACAGTGCGCTCCTCCGCCTCACGCCGGCCAAGTGCCAGCAGCACCGGCACCTTGGCCAGCGAGTGCTCGCGGACCTTGTAGTTGATCTTTTCGTTACGCAGATCGGCTTCAACCCGAAGCCCTGCGCGCGTCAGCGCACGGATGACGTCGCGGGCGTAATCGTCCGCCTCGCTGGTGATCGTCGCCACCACGACCTGCACCGGCGAGAGCCAGAGCGGGAAATGCCCGGCGAAATGCTCGATCAGGATGCCGGTGAAGCGCTCCATCGAGCCGCAGATCGCGCGGTGGACCATCACCGGCGGGACCTTGTTGCTCTCGCCGTCGATGTAGAAGGCGCCGAACCGCTCGGGCAGGTTGAAGTCGACCTGCGTGGTGCCGCACTGCCAGTCGCGGCCGATGGCGTCGCGCAGGACGTACTCGAATTTCGGCCCGTAGAAGGCGCCCTCCCCCGGATTGACCGCGGTGGTGATGCGCCCGCCCGACTGCTCCTCGATCTGCGCGAGGACCTGGGTCATCACCGCCTCGGCATGGTCCCATAGCGCATCGGAGCCGACGCGTTTTTCAGGCCGTGTCGAGAGCTTCACGACGATGCGGTCGAAGCCGAAATCGGCGTAAGTGCTGAGGATCAAGTCGTTGATCTTGAGGCACTCGGCCGCGAGTTGGTCCTCCGTGCAGAACACGTGCGCATCGTCCTGCGTGAAGCCGCGCACACGCATCAGCCCGTGCATGGCGCCGGACGGCTCGTAGCGGTGCACGACGCCGAACTCGGCCATGCGCAGGGGCAGGTCACGATAGGACTTCAGCCCGTGCTTGAAGATCTGCACGTGGCCCGGGCAGTTCATCGGCTTCAGCGCGAACCAGCGCTTGTCCTCGGCCTCGTCGCCGGCGGATTGGGCCGCGAACATGTTCTCGCGGTACCAGTCCCAGTGGCCCGAGGTCTCCCAGAGCGCCTTGTCGAGGATCTGCGGGGCGTTCACCTCGGCATAGTCGCCCTTCAGGCGCCGACGCATATAGGCGATCAGCTCCTGGAAGATCGTCCAGCCCTTGGCGTGCCAGAACACGACGCCCGGCCCCTCCTCCTGGAAGTGGAAGAGGTCCATCTCGCGGCCGAGCCTTCGATGGTCTCGGCGCTCGGCCTCCTCCAGGCGGTGGAGATAGGCGTCGAGATCCTCCTTCGAGGCCCAGGCAGTACCGTAGATGCGCGTCAGCATCGGGTTGTTGGCATCACCCCGCCAATAGGCGCCCGCGACCTTCATCAGCTTGAAGGCGGTGCCGACCTTGCCCGTCGAGGTCATGTGCGGGCCTCGGCAGAGGTCGAACCACTCACCCTGGCGGTAGATCTTCAGGTCCTCGCCCGGTGGGATCGCATCGACCAGCTCGACCTTGTAGGCCTCGCCCTTCTCCGCGAAGAGATTGCGGACGTCGTCGCGCTTCCAGACCTCCTTGGTGAAGGCCGCATCGCGCGCGATGATCTCGCGCATCTTGGCCTCGATCGCCGGGAAATCCTCGGGCGTGAAGGGCTCGTTACGCGCGAAATCGTAATAGAAGCCGTTCTCGATCACCGGCCCGATCGTAACCTGCGTGCCCGGCCAGAGCGCCTGCACGGCCTCGGCCAGAACGTGCGCGCAATCGTGGCGAATCAATTCCAGTGCGCGCGGATCATCGCGACCGAGGAACTCGATGGCGGCGTCGTGCTCGATCGTGTCGTCGAGATCGTGCACGGTGCCGTCGAGCGCCATGGCGACGGTGCGCTTCGCGAGCGACTTGGCGATGCCTTCGACTACGGCACGGCCGGTCACGGCAGCGTCGAAGGCGCGCGTATTGCCGTCGGGAAATGTCAGTATGGGCATGTTTCGCAGTATCCTTGCTCACTCCTGCGAACGAGGCAGGTAAGCGGTGCTTCAGGGCTCGCGCCGGTGCACGGCGGCGCGGTTTAGACCGATTTGGCGCAAGAGGAAAACGCCCTTTGGACCGAGGCCGCGGCGACGGATCTCGGGCGGGACGTCGCGCATCTCCTCGTGCGAGAAGCGAGAGCGATCTCCCTCGGACGGTTGGACATGGGCCGCAAGCTGGATCTCGATACCGGAACGCCGGTCTGGTCGGCCTACCGCGCGCCCGCTGACCGGTCCGCCCCGCTGCAGAGAGACGCCGCCTGCGACGTGCTCATCGTCGGCCTCGGGATCAGCGGCGCGATGGCTGCCGAGGCGCTGACTGCGCAGGGTCTATCCGTCATCGGCGTCGATCGCCGCGGGCCGATGCGCGGCTCGACGCGGAGCACGACGGCGCTCGTCCAGTTCGAGATCGACGAGCCGATCACCAGCCTGAGCGGCAAGATCGGCAGGGCGAAGGCCGAGCAGGCCTGGCGCCGGTCGCGACTGGCCGTGACCAATCTGCAAGGGCGCATCGCGCAGCTCGGGATCCGCTGCCGGCTGGAGACGCGATCCTCGCTTTACGTCGCGGGGAACGTGCTTGGTGCCGGCAAGCTATGGGAAGAGGCTCAAGCCCGTGTCGCGGCCGGCCTGCGCGCCACCTACCTGAGCGCGTCTGCGCTGAATGAGGGCTTCGGGATCGATCGGGCCGGCGCGATCCTCAGCGACAACAATCTGGCGCTCGACCCGCTCAAGCTGACCGTTGGATTCCTGCGCGAAGCCGCCCGTCGCAAGGCCCGCTTCTACGCACCCGTCGAAGTCACGCGCCTGGTCCATCACGCGAGCGATGTGGTCGCCGAAACCCGCGAGGGGCGAAGGATCACGGCCGGACATGTGGTTCTGGCCACCGGCTACGAGCTGATGGACGTCGTTGCTTCCGACACCCATTCGATCATCTCGACCTACGTGATTGCGACGAAACCGCAAAAGTCGTCGCTCTGGCCGGGCGCCGCCTTCGTCTGGGAAGCCTCGGACCCGTATCTCTACATGCGCGCGACCCATGACGGGCGGGTCATCTGTGGCGGCGAGGACGAGGAATTCCAAGACGAGGATCGACGCGACGCCCTGATCCCAGCCAAGACGGCACGGCTCGCCAAAAAGCTGAAACAGCTGTTTCCGCAACTCGACACGGAGCCCGATTTCGCGTGGGCCGGAAGCTTCGGGACCACGACGACGGGCTTACCGTCGATCGGGCCGCTGCCGGGGCGGCCGCGCGTCTTCGCCGTCCAGGGCTATGGCGGCAACGGCATCACCTTCTCGCAGATCGCCTCGGAACTCGTCTCGACCGCGATCTCGGGCGGCCGGGACACCGATGCTGCGTTGTTCGCCTTCGGGCGCGAGGACAGGAGCGCATGACTCAGAACCGGCCGGGCAGACCACCACCGGAGTGTGGATCGACCCCGATGGTGGTCCGATGGCTGCTGGGATCGATCGTCTTCGGCGGATTGTCGGCTTGTGCGCAGACAGCGCCGTCCCCGCCTCCAGAGACGGTCTGCGAGACGAGGACGCCCACTGCCTTCGGCGTGCCGGCACCGACTTCCTGCCGGCCGGGTCACGTCGACGGTCGGCCTCGCACCGGCTCATCGGGGTCGTCGCACAGGAACGGCGTCGGCGGTTCCTGAACGCCCTTCCAGCGGCCATAGCGCCAGGGAAGCCACCAGCGCGCCCGCTCAGAGACGTGTTCGGGCACCAGATCGATCCCGTGCGTCCCAAAAGGTCCGCAGCGGCAGATGCGCGAAAACCCCATCCAGCCGCCGGCCCAGATCCCGTGCCGCCCGATGGCCGAGTCCGTGTATTCGGAGCAGGAGGGCCAATGCCGGCACTGGCGGCCGATCAGGCCCGAGAGCGTGAGCTGATAGGCGCGGATCGCGTAGTGAGCGGCTCGGCGCGCCAGCACAGTCCTACTCCGCGGCCTGGGGCGCCTTGCGGGCAGCGATCTGATCGAGGGCACTCACCACCGCGTCGAAGGTCAGCAGCGTGGAGGCGTGGCGCGCGCGGAAGTCGCGCACTGGCTCCAGCACGGCGAGATCGGCCCATTTGCCGTCCGGCGGCGGACCGTTCTCCTTGAGCATCGCGCGCATCCGCTCGCGGACCTGTCGAAGCTCGTCCGCGCTGGCGCCCACGACGTGCCGGGCCATGAGTGAGGAGGAGGCCTGGCCAAGCGCGCAGGCCTTCACCTCGTGCGCGAAGTCGGTAACGACGGCCCCGGCATCGTCGGTCAGGAGATCGACCGTCACCGTCGAGCCGCAGAGCTTCGAGTGGGCACTCGCACTCGCATCGGGCGCGTCGAGGCGGCCGAGCCGGGGAATATCCGCTGCCAGTTCGAGAATGCGGCGGTTATAGATGTCGTCGAGCATCAGGACTCTGCCGGAAACCGGATCCGCGTGCCGCGCATTGCGCGAACGCCCCATAACGCCGATATAGGCGTGGAGCCGCCGTTCCGCGAGGACGGCCCGTCGTTCCAGGTCGTGCCCCGACCGGCGTCGCCGGATCATGAGGGGCACCGGCATCTGTATTCGAGAGACGCCGGCGAGACCCGACGATGTACGCGAAGCCCGACAGCACCACGATGAAGACCCGTGTCGCGCGGGCGGGAGATGCCATGGATGCCGCGCTCAAATCCCTATCCTACGGCATGAGCGACGAGAACCGGCGCGCGGACGCCGCCATCCTGACGCGCAACGACAACGACGCGCACGCCGAGATCGCAGCGATGCCGGACTCGGCCCAGCGCGTGCCGAACGAGATCGCGCTCGGCCGTCCGAGCCGCCAGGAGGCCGAGGCCGCCGTGCGCACCCTGCTGCGCTGGGCCGGCGACGACCCGACTCGCGAGGGCCTGATCGACACGCCGGCGCGCGTCGCCAAGGCCTACGAGCAGCTCTTTTCCGGTTACAAGGTCGATGCCGACAAGCTGCTCGAGCGCGTCTTCGAAGAGGTCGAGGGCTATTCCGACGTCGTGCTGGTGCGCGACATCCCGTTCTACTCCCATTGCGAACACCACATGGTGCCGTTCATGGGGCTGGCGCATGTCGCCTATTACCCGTCGAAGGGCGTCGTCGGCCTGTCGAAGCTCGCCCGTGTGGTCGACGTCTTCGCCAAGCGCCTGCAGACGCAGGAGACCATGACCGCGCAGATCGCAGACACCATCGAGTCGATCCTCAAACCGCGTGGCTGCGCCGTGATGATCGAGGCCGAGCATCTCTGCATGGCGATGCGCGGCGTACAGAAGGCCGGCGTCTCGACGATCACCACCCAGTTCCGCGGCGTCTACAAGGACGACGCGTCGGAGCAGGTCCGCTTCCTGACGCTCGTGCGCAACAAGCCCTGAGGCTCGGTCTCCCGCGCGCCGCTTGCCGAGGCGACACGCCACCATGACACACGACTTCTTCAAGGTACCTGCGACCAAGGCCGAGATCGAGGAGGACGACGTTCTGATGCCGCGCTTCGGCGCGGACGGGCTCGTCGCCTGCATCGCGGTGGACGCGCATGACGGCGCCGTCCTGATGCTCGCTCACATGAACGCGGAATCGCTGGCACGCACCATCGAGACCGGCGAGGCCTGGTACTGGTCGCGCTCGCGCGGCGAGCTTTGGCACAAGGGCGCCACCTCAGGACAGATCCAGCGCGTCGTCGAGATGCGGGTGGATTGCGACCAGGATGCCTTGCTGATCCGGGTCGAGGTCGGCGGTGACGGCGGCTGCTGCCATACCGGACGCCGCTCGTGCTTCTACCGCAACGTCGCGCTCGGGTCAGGGGCCGGGGCACGCCTCGTCCCGTCCGAACGGTGAGCCCTCGCGCCGCCCGTCAAGTCGAACGCTTTCCCGAAGGGACCGTCGAGCCCGTTGCGGCGCCGCATCGGCGCGCGCCGCGAATCGGCTTGGCGCTGGGCGGGGGATCGGCACGCGGTTGGGCACATATCGGCGTGATCGAGGCGCTGGAGGATGCCGGCATCTCTCCCGAGGTCGTTGCTGGCTGCTCGATCGGGGCGGTGGTCGGAGGCGCCTATGCGGCGGGCAAGCTCGACAAGCTCAAGGGGTTCGCCACCTCCCTGACCAAACGCAGCGTCATGGGGCTGGCCGACCTGAAGCTGACCGGATCAGGGCTGATCGGTGGCGAGCGCCTCGCGCGCCGCCTCGTCGATGAACTCGGCGGACAGCGGATCGAGGCCCTGCCGGTCGCCTTCGCCTGTGTCGCCACTGAGCTCGGGACCGGCCACGAGGTCTGGCTGACCAACGGACCGCTCGTCGAGTCGATCAGGGCCTCCTACGCCATCCCGGGTCTGTTTCCGCCGATCTCGCTCGATACCCGGCTGCTGATGGATGGCACGCTGGTCAATCCGGTCCCGGTGCGGCTCGCTCGCGAACTCGGCGCCGATGTCGTGATCTGCGTGAACCTCGCCTGCGACCCCCGGGTCCGCGGCTCCCTGGTCTGGCACGAGGCTCCGCCGGCCGAAGACGAGGAGGATCTCGAAGAGCAGATCGAGCAGGTGGTTGAAGCCCGCAGCCATTGGGCGCTCCTGCGTGGCGCCGGACTGCGCATCGTAGGGCGTCGCCCCTCGCGCGACGGTTCCATCGCCAAGGCGGCGAACAAGACGGGCGCGCCCGGTGCGGCGCGCGTCATGTTCGATGCGTTCAACATCACGCAGGATCGCATCTCGCGGGCCCGCCTCGCCTCGGACCCGCCTGACGTGATGGTCACCCCGCGGCTCGCCGGGATGGGCTTGTTCGAGTTCCACCGCGCGGCCGAAGGCATCGCCCTCGGCCGCGAAGCGGCCCGGGCAGCGTTGCCGGAGATCCGCCGGATGGTCGAGGGCGCAGCCGCGCGGGTATGACCCGCCCAGCCAACTGCCCGTTCAGGCCATCGTGATGTAGTCGCGCATCGCCTGATGCTCGGCTTCGACGGTCGCGATACGCCGCTTCACCACGTCGCCGATGGAGACGACGCCGGCGAGTTGTCCGTCCTCCACCACCGGCAAGTGGCGGAAACGACCTTCGGTCATCACTTCCATCACCTCCTCGATGGTGGTGGAGCGGGTGCAGGTCGTGACCTTCGAGGTCATGTAGCGGGAGACCGGGGCGTCGAAGGCGGCGGCACCCGCCTCGGCGAGGGCGCGCATCACGTCGCGCTCTGACAGGATGCCGATCACTTTCCGCTCGTCGTCGCTGACCACCACCGCACCGATTCGCTTCTCGGCGAGCAGATGGATCGCCTCGTCGATCGTCCGGTGCGGGGCCACCGTCGCGACGGTGGTGCCCTTCTCGGCAAGAATACGTGCAACGGTCATCGTTTGCTGTCCTCCCAGGACATGCGCCGTCAGCCCGCGGCGCCGTGAAGGTTTTCCGGGCCGGGTTGGCCCCGGCTCTCGAATCAATACTGTGGCGCTCCCGTCGACATGGCAAGCTTGTACGACCGGGCAAGGTTTCCCGATTGCTGAAAAGAGCGCGAGGTCGCTCGAGATGTCACCGCATGCTTAGGACGAGGCGCGATCGTCCGGCCGGCGTCATCCTTCTTCGGGACGACGGCGCGGTTCCAGGAGTGGCAGCAGAAAGAACCCGACGAGGAACCCGCCGAGATGGGCATCCCAGGCGATCGGGCCATCACCGGCACCGAGCGGCAGGGAGATCAGACCGAACAGCAGGTTGGTGCCGAGCCAGATCACAAGAAACAGCACGGCACTCCTGTTGCGCATCAGTTCGGGGATCGTCTCCAGTCTTGGTGGAGGCGCGATCTGCCAGGCCATGGCCGGGCGATAGGCCGACGGGGGGCGGAACACGAATCGCGCGGCCGCGGCCATCAGCGCAGCGATGCCGGCTGAGGCTCCTACTAGCGGCATTGCGTTCAAGGGATCGATGATGAGGTGCAGCAAGGCGCCCGCCACGATCCCAGCCAAGGCCAGCACGCCGTAGCGCCACGGTCCGTACCGGCGCGCCACCGGCGAGCCGAAGGCGGCGAGCCAGACCACGTTGAAGATCACGTGCATCCAGGAACCGTGCAGGAGTCCGTAACTGGCCAAGGTCCAGGGCATCGGACTGGATTCGGAGATCAGCGCCCTTGCGAAATCCTGACGGGCCGCGGCGGTCACCGGGTCGCTGATCCCCTCGCCTGCCGCCTGTATGATGGCCTGCGCCTTGGCCGGATCGAAGGCCATCGTCCAGCGCGCGGGAATGAAGGAGAGATCGATCAGGGTCTGGACGTCCCAGACGTCCGGCAGGACCTGCCGAACGGCATGGATGCCGACGAGCACCGCAATCGAGGCGGTCACGACGCCCGGCAGGTTGAAGACGGGCACGCGGCTCCGGGGCGGAAGATCGGGGGAGGCATCCATGCCGCCACCATGTCGGGGCTCGTGGTCGCGCGGCAAGAGCTACATGCGATGCCGCGTCGACCATCCGCAGTGCGGAGAGGCGGGATGGCCTCGAGAAGACGGCAAGAAAAAAGGGGAGAGCGTTACCGCCCTCCCCCAAACGATGGAGCCCGTACCCTGTTCGCGGAGCCGCGCGCTAGAGCGCGCCGGAGGCCTCGCATCGACCGGGTCCGATTCCTCGAGTTTCACATCGCAAGCTGTGGATCGGGACCGCTAAGGGACGGGGTGCCGCTGGGGAGCGGCGGGTCTCGATCCGACGCATTCATCCTCGCCGAGCGCGGCCCTCAGCGCAATCGCAACTATCTCTTAACCTTAACGAAAGCTTAAGCGAGCCCCCTGCCTTCGACCGGCATAGGGTGTGCGCCGTGATCGCCGAATGCAGCCGGCACTGGTCGGCCTGACCCGGCGATCGACGATCCCGAGACAGGCCGAGCGCAGCCGTACCGATCCGGAACACCCATGAAGCACCCGACGAGCCGCCTGCTCCATGCCTATTGGGACCGCCTGCGCGGCGAGCGCGCCGCGCCGGAGCGCAGCGAGATCGAACCCGGCGAGATCCGCAACCTTTTGGCCGACAGCCTGATCCTGGAGATCGAACCGCAGCGGCGTCAGGCGGTCTTCCGGCTTGCGGGCACCCGCCTTTGCGCCCTGTTCGGACGCGAGTTGCGCGGGTCGCCCTTCTCGGAGCTGTGGGACAGGACAGGCGGCGATCCTGCCGACAGTGCCTGGCGCCTCGTGGAGACGGTGACGATGGACACCGTCGGCGTCGTCGCCGGCCTCAAGGGGCTGACCGCCAGCGGCGAAATCATCGAACTCGAACTGTTGCTGCTGCCCCTGCGTCATCGCGGACGGACACAGGCCCGGTTGCTCGGCGCGCTCAGCCCGCATTGCGTGCCGGCCTGGCTCGGCCTGCACCCGGTCATGCGCATGGAGGTCAATTCCCTGCGGGTTCTGGGACCGGCTTTCGTTCCGGAGGAAACCAAGCTCCCGAGCGACATGCCGCAACCGGCCAACGACCCCCTCCCCGTTCGCCGTGGCCATCTGCTCGTGCACGAGGGTGGTCGCCTCTGACTTACATCTCGCAGGCTATCTCAATCTGGGGTAGTATATTCACGCAAAGACCCGTGTTTTGCGTGCATGCTGGGATTTGCAACAAGGCTTTCGTAACCCTCGGCAACTAATGCTGGAGACCCGATTCCGCGAATTCCGGACGACATGAGGACATGAGCGAGGCCGCCGCGAGAGCCGAGTCCGTCGAGGCTCGTCCTGTCCGTGGCCACGAGCTGCGCCGTCATCAGCGCGTGCGTGTCGCGCTGCTCGGGCGCTACATGCTGTCGGACCGCCGCGAATATCCTTGCCAGACCGTCGACATGTCGCCGGGCGGCATCAAGGTGACCTGCGCGGTGCTCGGCCAGATCGGCGAGCGCGTGGTGTTCTATCTCGAGCAGATCGGCCGGGTCGAAGGCGTCATCGCGCGCCATCCGGGTTCCGGCACCCTGGCGGCCCAGTTCACCGCCTCCCCGCGCAAACGCGACAAGATCGCCTCCCAGCTCACCTGGCTCGCCAACCGCGAGCATCTCGGCCTGCCCGAGGGGCGCACGCACGAGCGCCTGACTCCCAACAATCCGGTGGTGACCCTGCGGCTCGCGAGCGGACGCGAACTGACCGCACGGGTGATCGACATCTCGATGTCGGGCGTGGCGATCGCCACCGAGACGACCCCGCCGCTCGGCACCAGCCTGATGGTCGGCAGCACGCCGAGCCGCGTGGTTCGCTATTTCGAGGGCGGCATCGGCGCTCAGTTCATGCTGCCGATCTCTGCCGACCGCTTCCACGAAGGCATCCGCCTCTAGAGACCGCCCAGGGCGGAAGGCGGGCGATGACGGCGGCCTATCCGCCGGCTCTCGGCTGCGCCTCGCGCCGACAGGGTTATCGGCATCCTAACGAAGCCTCGAAAAGTTGGCGGAAATCCTCATCCGACGATTCGGCGTGCCATTCGGTCTGCGCACGGCGCCGGCAATTCCATAAAATTGCGCGTATTCGCTTCAGCGCCCCGGAGCAGATGCGGCTGCACGATGGCCCTCGTTCAAAGGGATGGCCGCGATGTGCAGCGCAGGAATCAAGGCAGGGATCACGGGGCTCGCTCTTGGCCTCACGCTCCTCGTCGGCGCCACGCAGGCAACGGCCCGCGAGCAGAGCAGCGCCCTTCCCCGGGCTTCCGCCGGCGCCAGGCCGGTCGGCACCGCCCGTCCGATCCTCGCCTGGACCGAGTTCTGCAAGTCCTACGCGACCGAGTGCGCCGTCGACACGAACGAGCCGGCCCGCATCACACTGACCCCGGCGGTCTGGTCCCTCGTCACCTCGGTCAACCGCCGCGTGAACGACCGCATCCAGGCAAGAACCGACCAGGAGCATTGGGGCGTGCCGGATCGTTGGGATCTCGCCGAGGACGGTGTGGGCGACTGCGAGGATTACCAGTTGCTGAAGCGGCGCCTGCTCGCCGAGGCCGGCCTGCCTCGCCGTGCCATGCGGATGACCGTGGTGATCGACGAGA
Source organism: Methylobacterium sp. C25 (assembly GCF_021352225.1). GTDB lineage: Bacteria > Pseudomonadota > Alphaproteobacteria > Rhizobiales > Beijerinckiaceae > Methylobacterium. The sequence goes on from NZ_JAAUVI010000004.1 coordinate 229,598, forward strand.
AGGGCGAAGGCCATGCCGTGCTCACCCTGATCACCGATCGCGGCGACTTCGCCCTCGACAACAAGACCAGCACCGTCATGGCCTGGCACGAGACCGGCTACACCTACATCAAGCGCGAGAGCCAGGACGCGGTGGCCTGGGTCTCGCTCGGGGGTGCCACCTCCCCGATGGTGACCGCCAATCGCTGAGGGCTCGTGTGGCTCGGCTGCAAGCCGGGCCGACGATGTCTCGATCCGGGACGCAAAACGCGACGATCCATTTACACACGCTTAACTTTGCTGTTGAGCCTGGGACCTCGCCGTGCAAGCTTCGCCGTTGGGTCATTGCGGCAAGGCTTCAAGGTCATGCGGTACGCGGTTTGGGACGGCGGGTCTGCGGTCTTCCGCGTCTCGGCGCACCGCCATCTGCGCCAAATCGCCCATCTCTCGATCGTCGGCGCGATGCTGCTGCTCGGCGGCGCGGCCACGCAAGCCCGACCCTCGATCCGCCTTCCCGAGATCGGTACACCTATCGAAGACGGCCAGCCGGCTCGGCCGGTCGCCGCCTGGAACGATTTCTGCGCCCGCATGCCGAGCGAGTGCACCGTCGACCTGTCGGAGCCAACGCAGATCGCCCTGACGCCCTCTGTCTGGCGCCTGCTGTCCAGCATCAACCGGCGCGTCAACCAGCGTATCAAGCCGGTGACCGACATGGCGCATTGGGGCGTCGTCGACCGCTGGGATTATCCCGATGACGGCTTCGGCGATTGTGAGGACATACAACTGCTCAAGCGCCGCATGCTGGTGCAGCGTCACCTGCCCCGCCGCGCCCTGCGCATGACGGTGGTGATCGACGAGATCGGCGAAGGACACGCGGTGTTGATGGTGCGCACCGATCGCGGCGATCTGATCCTCGACAACAAGACCAACGCCGTGCTGCCCTGGCAGCGCACCGGCTACAGCTTCGTGAAGCGCGAGGGCCAGGATGGACTGGCCTGGGTGTCACTCACCAACGGCACGTCACCGGCCACGACGGCGAACCGCTGAATCCGCCTCAGCCGCCGACCATGAGGGTGGCGAGATCGACCGCGACGCGGCCCGACATCAGGCTCCAGCCGCAGGCGACCATGGTCGCGATCATCACGAAGGGGATCGGCCTGTGCTCCAGGCGGCGCCCGCGCAGGGTGTTGCGCAGGATGATGAAGGGCGCCGTGAAGGCCAGCATCGGCACCGCCGCCAGGGCCGAGACGCCACCGGCCTCCAACAGCCGGAAGCTGGCCTTGCGATCGGTGAACAGCTCGAAGGCGCTTGCAAGCAGGCCTGCCAGCGCGAGCCCGACGAGAAGCGTCTGCAAGGATTCCGTGGCGGCGGGGCTGACGGTCATGACGCACCATCTCCATCACAAAGAGACAGGCACTCTGACCAAAGATTTACGATCTGTTAAGCATTACCCTCCCGGACGGTAAACGCCGGCCGGAAGGGCTGTGGACGAAGGCTGCCCGGTCAGGCGTCTTCTTCGAGGTCGATGTCGAGTATCGCCATCCGGAAGGTGTAGGAATCGTCGCCGTCCTCCTTGTCGTCGGCGATCACGCCGATCGACTCTTCGCCGATGAAGACCTCGGCGGTATCGCCCGTCTTCATGGCGACGACCTTGATGCTCGCGTTGGCGAACTTGCGGCGCAGGTAGCCCTGGAGCGTGGCGGCTTCGGTCTTGTTCAAGGAGCTGGCCTTTCGGGTTGAGATGCGCCTCGCCTTCGCACGGACTGCCCGTCGCGGCCGCCGAAAGGCGGGCGGGACCGGCCCGATGGCGAGGGCGGGATTGGGCGCAGAGCTAGAGGCCCCTGCGCCGGATCGCAAGGCCGGCGTCAGATGCCGCCGGCGATGTCGATGTAGTCCGTCATCGCCAGGAGCTGGTCCATGGAGCGCGCCGGCTCGGCACAGCCGGCCGTGCCGACCACGCGGGCGGGCACGCCGACGACGGTGGTGTGAGGCGGGACCGGCCGTAGCACCACGGAGCCGGCCGCGACGCGGGCGCAGGCCCCGACTTCGATATTGCCCAAGATCTTGGCGCCGGCGCCGATCATCACGCCGCGACGGATCTTGGGATGTCGATCACCGCCCTGCTTGCCAGTGCCGCCGAGCGTCACCGCGTGCAGGATCGAGACGTCGTCCTCGACCACTGCCGTGGAGCCGATGACGATGCCCGTAGCATGGTCGAAGAACACGCCGCGTCCGATCCGGGCCGCCGGATGGATGTCGGTCTGAAAGACTTCGGACGACCGGCTCTGCAGGTAGAGCGCGAGGTCACGCCGGCCCTGGTTCCAGTACCAATGCGCAAGGCGATGAGCCTGAATGGCGTGGAAGCCCTTGAAGTAGAGCACCGGCTCCAGCGCCCGCGTGGTCGCCGGATCGCGGTCCATCACCGCGGCGATGTCGGCGCGGATGCTGCGCCCCAGCTCGGCATCGGCCTCGAGACCCTCGCGGAAGCCGTGCGCGACGAGTTCGGCCGGCAGAGAGGCATGGCCGAGACGCGCTGCCACCCGATGGGCGACGGCTGCGTCGAGGGTCGGATGGTTGAGGATCGTCGCCACGAAGAAAGAGGCGAGCTGCGGCTCGTCGCGCACGACCGCCTCCGCCTCGTCCCTCACGCGCGTCCACCACGGATCGACGACGCCCGCGACGGCATTCGATCCCCGGTTGAGGTTCGGCGCAGGGCTGGCTGACATGCCTTCCTCCTAGGCGCAGATGGGACGGATCGCAGCTGGCTTCGAGCCTAGCCTCGCTCCGGATAACGATCTGCCAATGCGCAGGCCGATCCCAGCAAGAAACCGTGGCTCGGTCGGGCATCCGGAGAACCGGATGTCTTTCGGGCCTTGGGATCGGAAGTGAGCACCGGTGTGCGCTGCGTCAAGGCCCGGCTCAGCACAAGGCTAAAGCGGCACCGGACCCGAAGCGTGATTCAGGCGCGGCGCCTGTCCTTCGCGGTTACCTCGGTCGCGGCCGGGATTCGCGCCTCGATCTCGCTCGTAAGCCTGTCGAGCATCGTGGCGACGGGCACGTCGGAGGTGTCGACCGTCGCGGCGGCGCGGGCGTAATGCGGCTCGCGGCTGATCAGCACGGCCCGCAATTCGTCGAGGGCCGCCGGATGATCGCCCTTGGTCTCGAGTTGGCCCTGATCGCGCACGCGCTGCATATGCTCCTCGGGCCGGGCCTGCAGCCAGATCGTCAGGAAGGACTGGAGCAGGAGGTCGTAGGTCAGCGGCTCGGCGACGATGCTGCCACTGGTGGCCAGGATCAGCGGGCCAGGATGCGCCGTCAGTCGCCGCAGCGCCCGCTGCTCCAGCCGGCGATAGCCCTCCTGGCCGTAGATCGCATAGATCTCGCGCACGGAGAGCGCGTTCTCGCGCTCGATCTCGGCATTCAGCTCGATGAAGGTCCAGCCCAGACGCTCGGCGACGAGCCGCCCCAGGGTCGACTTGCCGGCACCGCGAAGACCGATCAGCGCGACACGGATGCCACCACCTTGACCGGATTGCTGCGGCGAGGTTCCGGACAGCACGGACTTGGCGAGCGCGACTTGTTCGGGCGACGCGTCGCGCAGGAGATCGCGGATCAGCCGCCACTCGGACGAGGAATCCTCGCCTGCGATCATGTCGTCGAGGCGAACGCCCATGGCATTCGCGACCCGTCGCAGCAGGATGATCGAGACGTTGCCTTGCCCGCTCTCGAGCTGGGCAATGTAGCGCTCCGAGAGCCCGGAAGTCTGCGACAGCAGCTTGCGCGACAGGCCGCGCATGGTGCGCGCCTCGCGCACGCGCCGACCCAACTCGCTCAGAAAAGCGGTTTCGAGTTCCACGCCGCTCATGGCGTCATCAGCCTCCCCATGCGCCAAGATACAGGCGCGACTTCCGCTTCACGCGAGGCACGCAGCAAATCGCAGACCACGTCCTCGACATGATCACGCCTATGCTGCGTTGCAATAGCAGATCAGTAGATGTGCCGCTTCGAGGGCATGAACGCAATCGTTCCGCAAGCGGCGGTCCCATGCATTTCGCAACGGGGGTATCCTCGATGCGACTGGCCACAGAACCTCGACGCGCGGCTGATGGCGTCGCGCGCTTACTCGGTAGCGGGCAGCGCCGTTGCCTCCAGAACCTCTGCGGGCGGATTGGCCTTGCGGGCAGCCATAGCTGGCCGTGCGACGGCGGCGAGCATGACGGCAGTCGGCCGGCGCGGTGGCAGAGGCACCTCGACGAGATCGGCGGAGGCCACCTGCTGTGGCGCAGCCGACTGGGACGGGCTCGGGGCAGGAGAGCTTGGAACGACCGCGACCTGTGCAAGGGCCTCGACAGGAGCCTGAACGTCGCCGCCGAGTGCTGCCGGCCGGCGCGGAGGCAGCGGTACTTCAACGGAACCTGCCGGCCCGGATGGGGCAGCGTAGGCAAGCGCGGTCGTCCCGGCGATGCCGGCCTGCGGATCGGCGGAAGCGATCCGCGTCGGCGCTGCATTCTGTCCGGAGGACAAGCCGAACAGCTTCGAGAAATCGTTCGAGGAGCTGGCGGTCTGCACCGGAGCCGCAGTCGGCGTGTCATCCGGTACGGTGACCGTGGTCTCGATGCCGAGCCGTTTGGCGGCGTAGTAAAAGCCCTTGTTGTAGTAGCGGTAGGCTTGGTCGAGATCACCCTTGGCGAGGCGGTAGGCGCTGGCGAGATAGGCGATGCCGTATTTCAGGTTGGTCTCGGGGTCGTAGAGACCGGCCGCGTCGCCCTTGTAACCCATGCCACGCGCCGTCGCGTGCTTGATCTGCATCAGGCCGAGCGCCGAGCCGCCCTTGGCGCGGGGATTGTAATTGCTCTCGCGCTTGACCACCCGGTGGACGAAGGCGGCAGGCACCTTGTTGACCTTGGCCTGCTGCTCGATCAGCGCATCGATGTTGTCATGCGCTCCTTGCGCGAGCACGGAAACCGGAACGGCAGCGATCAGAGCGGCGAGCGTGAGGCGCGTGTGCATTCCGGCATGACCCAAGTTCGGCGCGTTGGCCTCTCTCCTCGCGGAGACAGCCACGGTTTCGGAAGCTTGGTCGTAGCGAAATGAGGCCGGAAAGCGGCCTCGGTCTGGCGGACTTGGACAGCGTGGCTGTTCGTCGGCTTTCTGTGTTCACCGGGGCACAGTCCCCGGGGAGTCGCTCAACTCGCCGAGGCGCTTGCGAGGACGAAGCGCTCGATGGCACGGGCGAAGCCGTCATCGTCGTTGCTCGCGGTCACCGACGTGGCAGCGGCCTTCACGTCCGGCGTCGCATTGCCCATGGCGATGGCCAGCCCGCTCACCGCGAACATCGCCTTGTCGTTGGCGGCATCGCCGATGGTCGCGATCCGCTCGGGAGCGATTCCGAGCCGGCGGCCGACGTCCAGAACGAAGCTGCCCTTGCTCACGCCAGGGGGCGTGATGTCGAGATAGTAGGCCTGCGAGCGCCCGACATTGGCTTCGCCACCCAAGGCCTCAGACAGGCTTGATTCGGCACGAGCGAGCCCGTCGGCAACCCCGCTCACGCCGACGATCTTCTGAGCCGACCGGAGAAGCGTGCCGAGGTCGCCGACGACCCTCGGCTCGATGCCGAGCGTCCGGCGCTCGAGGTCGGTGTAGGGCGCGCCCGGATCACGCAGGTTCCAGAAGCCATCGGCGAAGACCCAGACGTCGATTCCCGCCCGAAGCAGGCTCTCGACCGCCTGCCGCGCGGCGTGCTCCGGAATCGACGCCTGAGAGAGCGGCACCAAGTCTGGACTGACAATGCTACCGCCGTTGAAAGCGCCGATCGGCAGCCGCAGGTTCAGTGGCTCGACAAGGGGCCTGAAACCAGCCGGGGGCCGGGACGATGCAATGGTAAAGCGGATGCCGACAGCCGAAAGGCGCCGCACCGCGTCGATGCTCGCCGGCGTCAAACGCTTTTCCGTCGTGACGAGCGTGCCGTCGACGTCCGAGACCACGAGGGCGATATCCATGCCGGCTCCGCTCGCTTCAGGGTTCCTTTGCGAGAGCGAGGCGCGCGAGGATCGTGGCCGCGATCCCGTCTGACTCGTCCTCGATCCCCACCGTGACCGGACGCTCGTCGGGGCCCGGAGGTTCCAGATCGGCGAACTGGCTGTCGAGCAGAGCGGCCGGCATGAAATGGCCGTGCCGCCGCGCCAGGCGAGCGGCGATGACGGCGCGACTCCCCTCCAGATACACGATGCGAACGCACGGGCGACCGCGAACCAGGGCGTCGCGATAGACGCGGCGCAGGGCCGAGCAGGCGACGACGCCTCCCTGCCCGTCCGCCAGCCGCGCGTCGATCCACGCAGCGATCCGGGCAAGCCAGGGCCTGCGGCTGGCATCGTCGAGAGGGTGACCGGCCCGCATCCGGTCGATGTTCTCGAGGGTGTGAAAATCGTCGCCGTCGGCGAAGGGCAGGCCGAGCCGTTCGGCCAGCAGTTCGGCCATCGTGCTCTTGCCGGAACCCGACACGCCCATCACCACGAGCACCATCGGAGCCGTCATTTCGTGCATCCGTGCTTTCGGGAGTGCCCCTCAGGCAGCCATCGTCTCACATGAGGGACCGTGCGCGGTCGAGAGGCTGGCCCAGTCGGCCAGCCCGCGCTGATGCAGGGTCTCGGATCCGAGCGTCATCGCGAAGAAATCGTAGGCGCCGGGACGGTCGTTCGACATCAGGAACTGGAAGTGCATTCGGAACGGCCGCAGCCGGACCTTGCGGTAGGTCTCATCGCTGAGGATTTCGCGAAACCGCGCCGAGCGAATCGTCGGGTTGACGATCGCGGACCCGGCTTCGATCGGAAGATCGAGATCGTTCAGCGGATTGAAACGCGGGAAATTCATCCAGTCCTGCGGCGCCACGTAGTCGATCCAGGCGACCCGCCGGCTCGTCACGAGGCTCGCGATATCGGCCCGGACACGGGCCGCCTGCGGCTGGATCGCAACCAGCGGCAGCCCCGAACCGAGCGTCGCAACCGACAGGACCGACCCTTGCGTGCCGACGTCGAGATCACGGGCAAGCAGCCGCGCTGTCACCTCCACCGCCGTCAGGCCGCCGGTGGAATGGCCGACGATCAGGATCTCGTCCAGCGTCTCGCCTGCCTCCGCAAAAGCGGAAAGGCGTGCGACGAGGTGGTCGGCGAAGACGTTGAGCCGCGTCTCGTAATCCGGCCGCCGCCCCTGGCCGTGCTGCCAGTTGAACACCCAATCGTTCAGGAGCTGCCAGAAGAAGGCGCGATAGAGGAGCACCTCCATCGTCCTGATCCAGCCGAGGCCGACGAGGATACCGAGGGGAATCGTCGCCCAGGGCGGTAATCCCAGGCTGTGCGCGTACCAGTCGCCGAGATGGGCATGGACCACGAGGGCGACGAGTGCGCTGACCGCCCCGAGCAGCAGAAGCAGGACAAAGGGATAGAGAATGACGTTTCCGTACTTCCAGTTGAGCCGGTAGAACGTGAACAGCTTGCCTCGGATCAACGCGTGCAGTGTGCCGACGACGAGGAGGGCCACGCTGACGAAGCGCAACCGCTCCGAGTCCCGCGCGACGACGTCGTCCCACAGCAGCACGTCGTAGCTTGTCTCGACGCCTTCCGGAGCAGTGACGGTCCAGTGCTGCACGAGCCCGTCCGCCGAGAGGCTCGCGCGGCTGATCTGAGGTTTGGCTTCGCCGAAACATTTGGCGTGCCGCAGCAGCTCACGCACGAAGAGCAGCCGGTAGCGGGTGCGCGATTCCGGGTCGTAGCCAGGACAATAGAAGACGTGGCGTCGCCGGACCGATATCGATTGCTTCGGCGAGCCGGAGCACAGCAGATCGGGCGGCGTATATCCTAGACAAGTTCTTGTCGCGACCGCTCCGCGAGATGGATATCTATCATCAAGATCAGACTGCACACAGCGCCCCCACCACGGCAGTATAGTAAATACTACATGTCATTCCGCATGCATTTTGTCAAAAGATAGCCCTCAAATCTTCTTCGGCAAAAAATCAGGCCGTTTCGAAAAATCAGATGCCGACAGGACTGCCCCCTGCCAACTGGCTTGTGCGAATCGGGGACGACAGGACGACCTGGGCCGTCGAGAGAACACTGTGACTGCCTCGCCACGGACAGGCTCGGTGGTTTGAGCTAGGCAGCAGGCTCAAGGAAACCGACAGGCCCTCCTGTATGCGCTCCATTCCTCTTGCCCTCAGCGTCGCTCTCGCGACCTCGGGCTGTTCGTACCTGCCTGCGGCAGGGCCGACGTCGAGCGCGATCGTGAACGGGGCGGACGTCGCGACGCCTGGTGGGGTGTATGCGCGCTACGAGCTGGTGGACGTCTCGCCGGCGGTGATCGAATCGCTGCGCTCGCGCCCGCTCGACAGCCTGCTCGCCACCTTCGGAGACCGCAGTCCCTCGTCTGAGCCGGTGATCGGCATCGGCGACTCGGTGTCGGTCCAGGTTTGGGAGGCGGGCTCGGGTGGCCTGTTCTCGGGGCCGCTCGTGGCCGACCGTTTCTCGGCCGGCTCGAAATCCGCGCTGATCCCCGAGCAGGTGGTGAGCCGCGACGGGGCAATCTCGGTGCCCTATGCCGGCCGTATCCAGGTGGCGGGCCGCCGTCCCCAGGACGTGCAGGTGCTCATCGAGAACGAGCTCGCGGGAAAGGCGATCCAGCCCCAGGTGCTGGTGACGGTCTCGAAGCCCATCTCGCAATCGGTGACGGTGACCGGCGAGGTCACCTCGGGCGCGCGTATCCCGCTCTCGGGCAAGGGCGACCGGCTGCTCGACGTGGTGGCCTCGGCCGGCGGTGTCAGGGGGCAGGTCAGCGAGACCTATGTGCGGCTCTCGCGCGGACCGACCACCGTGACGGTGCCGCTCACCGCCGTGGTCTCGAACCCGCGCGAAAACATCTTCATGCGCCCGAGCGACGTGCTCACCCTGGTGCGCGATCCGCAGACCTTCATGGCGCTGGGCGCGCTCGGCAACGCCACCGAGATCCCGTTCTCGGCCGAGGGCATCACCCTGGCTCAGGGCCTCGCGCGAGCCCGCGGCCTGTCGGACGTCCAGGCCGATGCGGAGGGCGTGTTCCTGTTCCGCTTCGAGCCCAATACCCTGGTGCGGCGCCTCAAGCCCGGCTCGCCGCTTCTGACCACCAAGCTCGTGCCGGTGGTCTATCGCTTCAACATGCGCGATCCGCAGAGCCTGTTCATGAGCCAGGCCTTCCGGATGCGCAGCCGCGACGTGCTCTACGTCTCCAACGCCCCCTTCACCGAAGTCCAGAAGGTGCTCAGCGTCTTCTCGACCGTCGCATCGCCGATTTCCGCTGCGGCATCGACCTACGCCTACACTCGATGAGGCACAGGACCGTCACCGGCGTCGCTAGCCTAGAAAGGATGGCAGCCGGGCTCGTAGCTTTCGCTTCTTGCGAAGCACCGTGCTGGCACCGATCCATGGCCGAGGATGTGTTCATCTCCCTGTCTTTGCTAGGCCGTCTTGAATTTTGCTCATTGTGCGGCGCCCAGCGAGTCGGGTTTGGCTGACAGAACAAGAGCGCTAGAAGGGGCGTGATGACGATCGGACGCCTTCTCCTTCGCAGCGCACGCCCAGCCAGCCTTCCGTCACGGATCGTATTCGGAACGATCCTGTTGGCTGTGTCCAGCTGCCCTACCCTGGCGGATGTCGTCGTCGGCGTCGCCGTGCCGCGCTCGGGTCCCTACGTCGCCATCGGCGAACAGGTCTTGCGCGGCGTCCAGGCCGCCGCGAACGACGCCAATGCGAAAGGCGGCCTAGACGGCGAGCAGATCGTTCTCGACGTCCAGGACGACGCCTGCGACTCCAATCAGGCGACAGCGGTCGCGAACCACTACGTCCAGGCGAATGTCCGCCTCGTCGTCGGCCATGTCTGCTCGAATGCGTCCCTGACAGCCTCCGACATCTACGCTGCCAACGGAATCGTGATGATCACCGCGGCCTCCGTCGCCGCGAAGCTCACCGACCGCAACCTGCCCACGATCTTCCGGGTCTGCGGACGCGACGACGATCAGGCCAAGCTCTCGGCGGCCGTGCTCGCCGAGCGGTTCCGCGACCGCAAGATCGCGATCCTCTACGACCCCTCGCCGCCCTCGCGCACGCTCGCCGCGGCCACCAAGGACAATCTGAACCGGATCGGCGTGAACGAGGCCCTGTTCGCGGCTTTCCAGCCGGGCGATACCGACAACGCCGCCCTCGCCGACCGGTTGAAGAGTGCAGGAGTCGACGTGGTCTATTACGGCGGCGGCGCCCCGGAGATGGGGCGCCTCGTGAAGATCTCGGCCGATCGCGGATTCAAGCCGCAATGGTTCGGCACCTCGTCGATCGCCACGCCGGAATTCGGCAAGATCGCCGGCTCGGCGAGCAATGGCGTCCTGATGACCTTCTACCTCGACCCGAGCCGCAAGCCGGAGGCGCAGCCCGTCGTCGCAGCGGTGAAGGCGCAGGGAGGTGAACCGGACGGCTCGCTGGTCTACGGCTACGCAGCCTTACAGGCGCTCGTCGAGGCCGGCAATTTTGGTCACAGCGCCGACGCGCGGGCCATTGCCAAGGCGTTGCACACCGAGCGCTTCGATCTGGTCCTCGGCCCCGTCGGCTTCGACGCCAAGGGCGACGTGACCGCTCAGGGCTACGTGCTCTACGTCTGGCGTGACGGCAACTTCAACTACGCCAAGACGAACTGAGCCGGCTCAGGGCCGGATGGCCGCCTCGACCTCGGCGGCCCTGTTGAGGTCGCGCATCACCGCATCGAGGCTCGGATTCCTGGCGAGCTGGCGTCCATGCAGGCGACGCACGGCGTCGACGAGGGTGCCCTTTCGCCCGAGCGCATCATCGGCGAAGCCGATCATCCGGGCATTCGGCCAAGCGCCGTCCCGCAAAGCGTGCAACCGGACGATCAGCTCTTCGGCCGGCGTCTCGGGCTCGGCCTGGGCGAAGAGCGTCGCCAAGGCGGCCGTCGAGCGCGACAGCCCGAGATGGCAATGAACCAGGATGTGGGCCTCGCCGGCCTCAGCCGCGATCGATCGTCCGAAAGCGAGGATCGTTTCTACATCGCCAGGTTCTGGCACGACGACGCCGGGTGCCGGCGCGACGGCATCGTGGAAGCGCAGCACGCTACGGCGATGCGCGCCGTACCCGCCGAAATCCGGATCAGGCCAGCCGGGATCGAGGATCGACAGCACATGCGTGACGCCGCGAGCGCCGTGACCCGGCAGTTCCTCGAGGCCGCAGACGGTATGCAGGGTGACGCGGGCGTGTTCCACGGCATGCTGCTATCACAAGAGTGATGGTCGAGCGAACGCGGCGGGACTTCGCACGCCCGAATGTGTATGCCGCGCCGAGCAGAGATCTGAGACGAGCGACGCGAGATGCCGAACACCTTGCCGCGACGGGCGCTTCTCTCCGCGGGCCTGGCGACCGCCGCCGCGCCACTGGCAACGCCCGCTCTCGCCGAAGCAGCTCCCGAGCTGACCTGGCGGCTCGGATCCGGCTTCCCGAAGACGCTCGACATCCTGTTCGGCGCCTCCGAGAGCTTCGCCCGGATCGTCGGCGAGGCCACCGACGGCCGCTTCAAGATCCAGCCCGCCGCACCCGGCGAGATCGTGCCGAACGAGGGGCTGCTCGACGCCGTGGGGTCGGGCAAGGTCGAGATCGGGCATGCCTCGTCCAATCTCGGTTTCGCCAAGGATCCGGCCTTCGGGCTGGCCACCGCGACGCCGTTCGGGCTCAACGCCCGCGGGCAGAGCGCTTGGTGGCTCCAGGGGGGAGCGGGGGAGCTTTTCGCCGAGGTCTTCGCCAAGCACGGGCTGGTGGCGCTCCCGGGCGGCAATACCGGCGCGCAGATGGGCGGCTGGTTTCGCAAGGAAATCAAGACGACGGCCGACCTGCAGGGACTGAAGATCCGCATCACCGGGCTCGGCGCTCAGGTCATGGCAAAGCTCGGCGTGTCGCCGCAGGCGACCGCGGGCCAAGATCTCTACGGGGCCCTCGAGTCGAAGACGCTCGACGGCGCCGAGTGGATTGGCCCGCACGACGACGACAGGCTCGGCTTGCAGAAGGTTGCGCCCGTCTACCACTTCCCCGGCTTCTGGGAGGGTGGCGCGATGATGCTGTTCTGGTTCAACGCCGAAAAGTGGAAGGCACTGCCGAAGGCCTACAGGGCCGTGCTGCAGGCAGCAGCCGCGCAGGTCAGCGCCGAGGTCCAGGCCAAATACGATGCGCGAAATCCTCAGGCCCTGCGCCGGTTGGTGGCCGTTGGCGCTCAGCTTCGGCCCTTCCCGCAGGAGGTGATGGAGGCGGCGCTGAAGGCGGCCAACGACCTTTACGGCGAACTCTCGGCCAAGAGCGCCGACTTCAAACGGATCTATGAGGCGATGAAGACGTTCCGGAACGAGGAATATCTCTGGTTCCAGGTCGCCGAATACACCTACGACAATTTCATGATCCGCGCCCGCGCCCGCGGGTGAGGCGGCCGTCAAGGCAAAAAAAAAGCCGCCCGTGAGAGCGGCCCGTAGTCTAGGGAGGAAACGCCCAAGGAGGGCAGCAGGACCGAACGCCATCGATCCCGCGACGCACAATCTGATCCTTCGACGGCGAAATGCAAGAGCGTCGTTTCAGGTGACGAGGCGCTCGACGTGCTGACCCGCACATTGTTCGAACAATGTTACCAAAATGTCTCAGGCTTGGATCGCGCCGCTGGTCAATGATCGAAGGCGAAGGCCAAATAGATCTGCCCTTAAACCTCTGTGAATTCAGATGTTCTGATCCTGATCGAGCTCCGGTATTGGCAAGCGGTGCGTCGGGAGGTTTGAACGGACGGCGGGGTCATGGTGCAAGGCTTTCGCCGAAGGCCATCAACTGGAATGGAGTTTTTTGATTCGGCATGGCGATCCAGGCGACGCGTCTCAAGGCTCTGAACGACGTCGCACCGCGCGAGGGCGGCTCTTACGTCCTCTATCTGCTCCAGCAGGCAAACCGCGCGGACTATAATCCGGCCCTTGAATTCGCGATCGAGGAGGCGAACCGCCTCCGCTGTCCCGTGGTCGTCTGTTTCGGGCTGCTCGATGGCAAGAGCGGCTTTCCCGAGGCCAACGCCCGGCACTACGCCTTCCTGCTGCAGGGGCTCGCAGATTGCCGGGGGCGGCTGGCCGCGCGCGGCATCGGTTTCGTCATGCGGAAGGCCTCACCCGCCCGGGTCGCCATCGATCTCGCGAGAGATGCGAAGCTGCTGATCCTCGACCGCGGATATCTGACGATCCAGAAGAGCTGGTACCGCGAGATCGTCGACGGGGTCGACACGCGGATCGTCCAGGTCGAGGGCGACGTGGTGGTTCCCGTCGAGACGGCCTCGAAGAAGCACGAATACGCCGCACGCACCTTGCGGCCGAAGCTCCACAAGCTGTGGGACGAATATCTGGAGCCACTGAAGGCCCGCAAGGTCACGCACAAGGCCGACCGGCTGAGCCTGGAGAGCGAGATCGACATCTCCGATCCCGATAAAGTGCTCGCCGGCATGAGCCTCGACACCTCGGTCGCTCCGGTGAAGCGGTTCGTCGGTGGCCACACGGAGGCAAAGCGGCGCCTGAAGGCCTATCTCGCCGGCTCCTTCGCCGGTTACGGGGCCGAGCGCAACAAGCCGGAGGCGGATGCCGCCTCCCACATGAGCCCCTACCTGCATTTCGGACAGATCTCGCCGGTTGAGATCGCGCTGGCCGTGCGCGACGCCAAAACCGGCAGCCGCGAGGACCGACAGAGCTACCTCGAAGAGCTGATCGTGCGGCGCGAGCTCGCCATGAACCACGTGTTCTACACGGAGGGCTACGACCGCTACGAGACCGCTCTCCCCGATTGGGCGAAGAAGACGCTCGCCGACCACGCCGAGGATCCGCGCCCACATCGCTACAGCGAGGCCAAGCTCGCCGGGGGTGAGACCCACGACGAATACTGGAACGCGGCGATGCGCGAGATGCGTGAGACCGGCTACATGCACAACCAACTGCGCATGTACTGGGGCAAGAAGATCCTTGAATGGTCCCCCTCCCCCGAGGAGGCCTTCAGACGCACCCTGCGGCTCAACAACCGGTATTTCCTCGACGGACGCGACGCGAACTCCTTCACCAACGTCGCCTGGATCTTCGGGCTTCATGATCGCCCCTGGCAGCGACGCAAGATCTTCGGCACGGTGCGCTACCAGAGCGAGAACTCGCTGAGGAAGTTCGACGCGAAAGCCTATCTGAAGAGCGTGGAGCAGCTCTGCGCCGCGGAGGGCTGAGCCGGCCCGAAACTGGCTTAAGAGAGACCGTGGCGGGACGCCCCGTTCCGCCTCCGCGACGCCCTCCTCCGAACAGGCACCATGAAGCTTCGTCCCCGCCAGATCCGACGCACGATGCTGCGTCTGCGCGGCGCATCCCTCGACACCTGGCAGGTCTGGCGGCGAAGGCTGTTCTTCCTCACCGGAGGCCTCTGCGTCGGCCTCGCCGCCGTGGCCATGGCAAAGCTCGCGGATGGCGCGCAGGCTTTGTTCAAACAGGGGCTGGCCGTCTCGCCCTGGCTGACGCTCGCCGTCACGCCCGCGGCCTTCGCCCTCGCGGCCCACCTCGCCCGCACGGTATTTCCGAACTCGCAAGGGTCCGGAATTCCTCAGGTCATCGCGGCGCGCGCCATCGACGATGCAGGCGCGCGCCATGCTCTGGTTTCCCTGAAGGTCGCCTTCGGCAAGATCGTGGTGATGACGCTGGGGCTGCTCGGCGGCGCCTCGGTGGGCCGTGAGGGGCCGACAGTGCAGGTCGGCGCGGCGATCATGGGAGCCTTCGGCAGGCTCTCGCCCGAGCGGATGCGCGGATTGCTGCTCGCGGGCGGATCGGCGGGTGTGGCGGCAGCCTTCAACACGCCGCTCGCCGGCATCGTCTTCGGCATCGAGGAGCTTGGCCGGGCCTACGACACGCGGGCCGGAGGTCTGATCGTGGCCGCCATCATCGCGGCCGGCCTGACCTCCCTCGCGATCCTCGGCGACTACACCTATTTCGGCACCACGAAGGCCGTGCTTCCGTTCTCGGCGAACTGGCTCGCCGTGCTCGTCATCGGCGCGGCCGGCGGTCTCCTGGGCGGCCTGTTCAGCCGCATCGTAATCCTGTTCGGACGCGGATTGCCGGGCCGTGCCGGCCGCTGGATCGCCGCGCATCCAGTCCTGTTCGCGATGTCCTGCGGCCTCGCCGTCGCGGTGGCAGGCCTGGTCTCGGGCGGGACGATCTACGGCACCGGCTACGAGGAGGCCCGGGCGATCCTGCACGGCGAGGACCATGTCGACTGGAGCTTCGCCCCGTTGAAGTTCCTCGCCACCGTCTTCTCCTCGATCAGCGCGATTCCCGGGGGCCTGTTCGCGCCGTCGCTCGCCGTTGGCGCCGGGATCGGCGCCGAGGCGCGCCTCCTCTTCAGCGATGCGCCGATCGGCGCGCTCGTGCTGATCGGCATGGTCGCCTACCTCACCGGCGTGCTGCAGGCGCCGATCACGTCCTTCGTCATCGTCACCGAGATGACCCAGGACCACGCCATGATGATCCCGCTGATGATCGCAGCGGTGATCGCGGACGCGGTCTCCAAGATCGTCTGCAAGCAAGGCATCTACCATGCGCTCGCCGCCGTGCTCGTCGCCAAGGCTGAGCCGGCCGACGAGGATTTTCCTGCACCCGGCACGGAACGCGGCACGGCCAAGCCGGGTTGATGGCCAGCTTTTTTCTCGTCGTCCTGGAGTATCCCGATGAAGCTGCTGCGGTGGGCCCTGATCGCCTTCGTGATCTCGATCATCGCCGGAGGCCTCGGCTTCACCGGCATCGCCTCGGGCGCGCGCTCGATCTCCAAGCTGCTCTTCGGCCTGTTCCTCGTCATCGCCATCGTGATCGTGGTGATCGCCGTGGCCATCGGGCACGCAGTGTTCTGAGCGCGCCGGCTTTGATGCGGGGCAAGACCTGTCTCGTCACCGGTGCCTCCTCGGGCATCGGTTTCGAGACGGCGCTCGGCCTGTCCCGTGCCGGCGCCCGCGTCGGCATCGTCGGCCGCAGCCGCGAGCGAACGGAGGCCGCCGCAGCCCGCATCCGCGCGGAGACGGGTGATCCCGTCGACGTCTTCGTCGCCGATCTCTCATCGCAGGCCGAGACCCAGCGGCTCGCCGGCGAGGTGCTCGCGCTCTATCCGCGCCTCGACCTGCTCGTGAACAATGCCGGGGCGATCTTCGACCGGCGCATGGTCACGGTCGACGGGCTGGAGCGCACCTGGGCGCTCGATCACCTCGCCTACATGCAGCTGACCCTGGCGCTACTCGACCGGCTGAAAGCCAGCGCACCGGCTCGCATCGTCAACCTGTCTTCGGCCGCCCATACGCGCGGCCGGATCGCCCTCGATGACCTGAACGGCGAACTTGGCTTCGCCGGCATGAAGGCCTACTCGCAGGCCAAGCTCGGCAACCTGCTCTTCACCTACGCCCTCGCCCGCCGCCTCGAGGGCAGTGCCGTCACCGTGAACGCGGTGCATCCCGGTGTGGTGGCGAGCGAGTTTGCCAAGAACCTCGTCGGCCCGCTCGGCTTCGTCTGGGGGCTGATGCGGCCCTTCCTCATCTCGACGGAGGACGGAGCCAAAACCTCGCTCCACGTCGCCACCGCAGCCGAACTCGACGGCGTGACCGGGCGCTATTTTGCCAAGAGCCGAGAGACGGCCTCTTCGGCGCTCAGCCGCGATCGCGCCCTGCAGGAGACGGTCTGGGAGGCAAGCCTGAGGCAGCTCGGCGGGTTGGAAGGCGCGACCGCGCCTACTCCATCACCGCCGCCTTCATGATCACCACCATGGTGGCACGGGCCGGCTCGCTGCCGATGCAGCGCACGACGTGCGGGCGGTCGCAGCGATAGCGCAGGGTCTCGCCGGCCTTGGCGCGCTGGATCTCACCCGACACGTCGACCTCGAAGGCGCCCTCAATCACCGACAGCGACTCCACCGAGCCGCGCTGATGCGGGTCGGAATCGAGCACGCCACCGGGATCGGCCGAGACGTCGTACCATTGAAGCCACTCGACGGTCTTGATCCAGCCGATGATGGCGAGGCGCACCTTGCCGTCGTCGGAGACCAGGATCGGCGTGTCCGCCCGCGAGGTCTTCTCGATGAAGGGTTCTTCGTCGGACGTGGCGAGCACGCGCTCGATCGAGACGTCGAGCGCCTGGGACAGGCGCCAGATCGTGGCGAGCGTCGGGTTGGTCTCGTTGCGTTCGATCTGGCTGATGATCGACTTCGCGACGCCGGACTGCTCGGCGAGCTCCGAGAGCGAAAGGTTGTAGGCCTTCCGCAGCCGCTGGATGGTCTTGCCGAGTTGGCCCGACAGCACCTGCGCGCCGAGATCCCGCGCCCGCGCCCGTTCCACCCCCGTCGCCGTATCCTGCATCGTCCCTGTCCGCCGCCCCGCCATCCGGTAATCCGAACGAGCGTTTTCTCCATCAAACGCAAAGCGCCGGCGGACGCAACCCGCAAGGGCGCCCGATCACTGCCAGAGCGCATGGAAGTGATGGACCGGACCGTGCCCCCGGCCGACCGAGACACCGTCGGCAGCCCGGATCGCGGCCGTGATGAAGCTCTTCGCGCGCGCGGACGCCTCGGCGAGCTCGAGCCTGCGGGCGAGACCCGCGGCGACGGCCGCCGACAGGGTGCAGCCGGTGCCGTGACTGTTCGTAGAGACGATGCGTGGGGCAGCGAGGCGACGCAGGGTGCCGTCGGCGCCGATGAGATGGTCGACGCTCTCGTCACCTTCGGCATGGCCGCCCTTGATCAGCACGGCCCGCGCTCCGAGCGCCAGGATCTTGCGCGCCTGGGCGACGGCCTCGTTCTCCGTCCCGGCAACCTCCGTCGTGCCGAGCAACGTCGCCGCCTCGGGCAGGTTGGGCGTGATCACGGTTGCGAGCGGCATCAGCTCGTCGCGCAAGGCGGCCACCGCCTCTTCCGAGATCAGCCGATCGCCGCTGGTGGCGACCATCACGGGATCGAGCACGACGGGGAGCCCGGCAGCATGGCGTCGCAGGCCCTCGGCCACCGCGCGGATCGTGGCGGGCTGCGAGAGCATGCCGATCTTCACCGCGCCGACCGTGAGATCGGACATCACGGACTCGATCTGGGCGGCGACGAAGTCCGCCGGTACGTCGTGGATCGCCTGCACGCCGGTGGTGTTCTGCGCGGTGATCGCCGTGATCACGCTGGCGCCGTAGACCCGCAGCGCCGCGAACGTCTTGAGGTCGGCCTGAATGCCCGCGCCGCCGCTCGAATCCGAACCGGCGATGGTGAGCGCGATCGGGGTGCTGGCCATCAGCGAAGGTCTCCTCGGTTCTTGTGTCCGCGCGCCATCAGCGCTGCATCGATGCGCTCGCGCAAGTCGCGCGCCCTGGCCCGAGAGGCGCCGTCCTTGAACAGGGCCGAGATCAGCGCCACGCCGTCGGCGCCGGCCGCGATCACCTCGGCGACGTTGCCCGCGTCGATCCCGGCGATGGCCCCGAGCGGCAGGCTCGGACCGCGGGCGAGTCGTCCGCGGACGACGAGGCGCTGCAGCCCGTCGAGGCCGACCGGTAGATCGGGATTGTCCTTGCTCGTCGTGGCGAAGACGCCTCCGATGCAGGCATAGTCCACCGGCAGCCGGTACAGCTCGTCGGCCTGCGCCCCGGTCTTGACCGTGAGCCCGATGATGGCGGCGGGCCCGAGCAGGCGGCGGGCCTCCTCCGGGTGCAGGTCGCCCTGGCCGAGATGCACGCCCTCGGCACCCGCCGCGAGAGCCAGGTCGACGCGGTCGTTGACCAGCAACGGCACATGGCCCTCCACCGCCGCCTGGACCGCGCGGATGCGGGCGAGCGCGGCGCGGGCGCTGTCCATGTCCTTGTCCCGGTACTGCAGCAGCGTACAGCCGCCGGCGACGGCCTCCGATGCCAGCTCCGCGAGCCGGCTGGCATCGCCACCGAGCACACCCACGTCGAGGAGCCCGTAAAGGCGCAGGTCGACCGCATTGAGCCGGCCCGTACCGCGCTCCGCCATGCCCGCCATCGTGCCGCTCACCCGAACCTCCCCATCCCGACCTCGACCCGCGCTGCTTGTCGCGCCGCCCGCCCCCGGGTGGCAAGCCTCGCATCCACGCGCAATCGGAAACCGGACGTTGACGAGGAAGCGGACCCGTCCGCTATAGCGGTGGCGTTTAAAGAGATCCGCGGGAGAGACTGACGCGATGACGACGGCGGAGACGATCCGGGCCGCCTCACAAGGCGCGGAGGTGCGCGCCGCCGCGCCATCCTCGGCCGGTGCGTCCTCCGTCGGCCTCGTCGCGGTCATCCTCGCCGCCACCGACGGCGAGCCCCGCGCACTCACGGTGCCCGTCCCCGGCCAGGCCAAGGGCCGCGAGACCGGCCTGCCCTCCGGCCCCCTGGTCTCCGAGCACCCGACGCTGGAGCGCGGCCTGCGCGCCTGGGTCGAGCGTCAGACGCAAGCGCGGCTCGGCTATGTCGAGCAGCTCTACACCTTCGGCGACCGCGACCGGAAGGCAGCCGGGCCCGGATCCGACGCCGTCCACCTGCTCTCGGTCGCCTATCTCGCCCTGACCCGCGAGGCGCGGGCTACCGGCGAGACCGCCCCCGATCTCGAGCCGACCTGGCGCAACTGGTACCGCTTCCTGCCCTGGGAGGATTTTCGCGAGGGCCGGCCGCCGGCTCTCTCCGAGATCGAGCCGCGGCTCGCCGCCTGGATCGCCCAGGGCTCGGACACCAAGCTGCGGCGCCAGCGCGAGGACCGCGTCGGCCTCAATTTCGGGGGCACCTGGAACGAGGAGCGGGTGCTCGAGCGCTACGAATTGCTGTTTGAGGCCGGGCTGATCCCGGAGGCCAGGGGTCAGGGCGGCACCGCCGATCCTGCCGATCACGCCGTGACTGGCCAGCCGATGGCCCTCGACCACCGCCGCGTGCTCGCCACCGCGATCGGGCGCCTGCGCGGCAAGATCAAGTATCGTCCTGTCGTGTTCGAGCTGATGCCGCCTGCCTTCACGCTGCTGCAGCTCCAGCGCACGGTGGAGGCGCTCTCGGGCATCCGCCTGCACAAGCAGAACTTTCGTCGGCTCGTAGCTCAGCAGGGATTGGTGGAGGAGACCGACGGCATCACCAGCGGCGCCACCGGACGGCCGGCGAAGCTGGTGCGCTTCCGTCGGGAGGTACTGCTGGAGCGTCCGGCGCCGGGCGTCCGCCTGACGCGGTCGCGCCGGTCCGTCTGAAGCCGGCTCAGCCGTCCTTTTTGCGCGAGGCACGGGCCTTCTTGGGGGGGCCCGCTTCGACGGGCACCGACTGCAGCACCGGATCGGATGCCACCACGGCGACGGTCTTGCGACGTTGCTGACCGAGCCCGAGAGCGCGGGCCAGTTCCGAGCGCTGCTCCGAGTAGCTCGCGGAGGTCATCGGATAATCGGGGCTGAGGCCCCATTTCGCGCGGTACTGCTCCGGCGACAGCCCCCGCAGCGTCAGGTGGCGCCGCAGGGTCTTGTAGGGCTTACCATCCTCGAAACTGATCAGGTGCTCATGCGAGATCGAGCGCCTGATCTCCTGGGCTGTCGCCCTGGCTGGTGCAGCCTCCGCCGCGGGGGCGAGCGCCGTCACGCCACAGATGGCCGTGTGCACGTCACTCAGCAATTTCGCGAGGTCGGCGCTCTGTACATGGTTGTTGCTGACATAGGCAGAGACGATATCTGCAGTAAGCGTGACACGTCGTGCCGTTTCGTCGCTGGATTCGCTCATATCTGACCTGCCCTCACGTTGATAGGAAAGATCGAGCCGAGGATATGCCTGATAATGTCTGCGAGCAAGAACTCGAATCTGTATAATCGAGCGTTTTAATGGAAAACGATGAGGGCTTCCGCAGGAGGCCAATTTCTGTTCGATTGTAGAACCAGCTCGTCTCTCAATCCAAGAGCGACCACTTGCCGATATGAATTCAATCTGTGCTGAACGAGTGATTGCCACGAAGCGTGGCTATTTCGCGGTTTGTCGAAGCACACTCGGTTCTACAGCCTTTGCGCGGGACAAAGGGGGGCGATCAAGATCGTTACACCCGTCGTTCGGCCAGCGTTTCGACACGGCGCAGGCCTCGAAAACCCTGCACGGGATCGCGTCAGCTGGGAGGCGCCGAGGGTTTCTGGGCCGTCTCGGCGCAGTCTTTTCGGATGCCTGCTCAGTCGAGGCCGAGCATCAACCCGATATTCTGCACCGCCGCCCCCGAGGCACCCTTGCCGAGATTGTCGAGCCTCGCAACGAGCACGGCCTGACGATGCTCGTCCGAGCCGAATACCCGGAGCTCGAGCCGGTCGGTGTCGTTGAGTGCCTCGGCCTCGATGCGCTCGCGATGCGCGCCCTCGCCGGCACCGGTCACCACCTCGACGAGGCGTGCGCCCTCGTAATGCGCCACCAGCGCAGCTTCGAGATCGGTAGCCGCAGGTTTGCCGGGCAGCGTGTCGAGGTGGAGCGGGATGCTGACCAGCATGCCCTGCCGGAAGTTGCCGACGGAAGGCACGAAGATCGGCCGACGCGTCAGCCGCGAATAGGCCTGCGTCTCCGGCAGGTGCTTGTGACCGAAGCCGAGCCCGTAGAGCAGGAACGGTGCGCCCTCCCCGGACTCGTAGCTTTCGATCATCGTGCGCCCGCCGCCGCTATAGCCACTGACGGCGTTGATGCTGATCGGATGGTCGGCCGGGATCAGGCCCGCTTCGACGAGCGGCCGCAGCAGGCCGATGGCGCCGGTCGGATAACAGCCGGGATTAGCGACGCGACGCGACGCGCGGACGGCGTCCGCCTGACCGCGGTCGAGCTCCGGGAAGCCGTAAGTCCAGCCCGGAGCGACGCGATGCGCGGTGCTGGCATCGAGAATGCGCGGGCCACCCTCGGGAAGGCCGTCGGCCAGCGCCACCGTCTCGCGGGCGGCGTCATCGGGCAGGCAGAGCACGACGAGATCGACCTGGGCCAGCAGGTCGCGCTTGGCGCCCACATCCTTGCGGCTCTCGTGCGGGATGCTGACGAGCCGAACGCGACCCTCGCGTTCCAGACGCTCACGGATGCCGAGCCCGGTGGTGCCGGCTTCGCCGTCGATGAAGACCTTCGGCATCTCGGAAGCATTCGTGGCGGACATCGGGTCCTCTCGTTTCGCGGCGCGTAAACCTCGGGCGGAACTCGGCGAGCACGTGGAATTTCAGCCCAGCCGAGTCAATGGCGCGGGAGACATGACAGAGCCGTGACGTCCCGGTCCACAGCGCGGGCCGCGCGGCCTGGAACACCACCGGCGGCCTCCGGTTTGACCGGTCGACGATCCGCTCGGAGGCGCGCATGGCAGGAACCGCGAAGAAGACCGACCCAAAACTCTGGGAACGGGTCAAAGACGAGGCCACGAAATCGAGCAAAGGCGGCAAGCCCGGCCAGTGGTCGGCACGCAAGGCCCAGATGGCCACCGCCGCGTATAAAAAACAGGGCGGCGGCTATGCCGGCGGCAAGTCCGAGGACAACCACCTCAAGCAGTGGACCGAGGAGGAGTGGGATACGAAATCGGGCCGCGAGAGCGGCAAGACCGGCGAGCGCTATCTGCCGAAGAAGGCCCGTGAGACGTTGTCCGGCGACGAGTACGCCCGCTCGACCGCCAAGAAGCGCGCAGACAGGGCCAAGGGCAAGCAGCACTCGCGCCAGCCGAAGGACGTTGCCCGCAAGGCGGCCGCCGCGAGACGCCGGGCGCATTCCGGCGGCCCGACCAAGGCCGATTTGCTGAAGAAGGCCAGAGCGAAGGGCATCAAGGGACGCTCGACCATGAGCAAGGGCGAGCTGGAACGGGCGCTCGGCGCCTGATCCGGGTGTTCCGGTCAGGCGTCCGGCAGCGTAACAGGGCGTGCGACCACGAGCCGGAGAAACACGTGAATCGACTCGGCACGATGCTGCGGGCCTGCCTGTCCGCGCTGGCGCTCACGGGCGCCACCGCCCCGGCAGCGCAGGCCGCGGCGCTGACGGTAGTCGCGGTCGGGGCGAGCAACACCTCGGGCTGGGGCGTCGGCGAGGCAGCAGCCTACCCGGCCCGGCTCGAAGCCCTACTCCGCGAGCGCGGGCTCGACCTGCGCGTGATCAATGCCGGCCGGGCGTTCGACACGACCTCGGGCATGCTCAATCGGCTCGACACCGTGGTGCCGGAAGGAACGCGGCTCGTGGTGCTCCAACCCGGTGCCAACGACCTCCGCTTCTTCGGGACGCGCGAGCGGCGTGCGGCCAACATCCAGGCCATGGTGGCGCGGCTCAACGAGCGGGGCATCGCGTCGATCGTCTACGACCCGGTCTTTCCTCGTGAGAGCTATCAGTGGGACGGGATCCACATCACCCGCGAGGGCCATGCCCGGATCGCGGAGGATCTCGCTCCGCAGGTGATCGAGGCGCTTGCCCCTTCGGCAGAGGCTGGACCGAAGCGCGCAGGTTCGCGTCGCAAATGATCGGTATCTGAAACGCAGCGCTTCGATCGGCGGTCGATGATAGGCCGTCTTGCCATCGAGCCGCCCGGCTCCGCGAGCGTGCGGCGCCTCTCGCCGATTGGTGCAGCAGAGTCTTTCGGCGAACGGCTTTTACGCGGCCTCGCGCGCATCCTCGTTGGCACAGGCATCGACGCGCACCGCACCGTCGGCAGTCAACGAGCAGATGAACTCGGTTCCGTCGTCCAGAGCGAAGGAATGGAAGAAGTGCTTTTCCAGCTCTTCCAGACCTTCACCGGGTAGATCGGCGATCTCGTCGCGCGTGCGCTCTTCGAGTGACGGAAGATCACCATGGTCGGCAGCGGCGCTCCGCGCCGAGTGGGTGAAAACGACATCGAACGACATTGTTGCTTCCTTGCATCAACCAAGGCCTGAATGCGTGAAGACATCGCTGAGATGAGGCGATTTTGGGGCGGGCGTGTCGTGAAGGCCTCGGGAGCCTTTTGCTGCCGGCATCGGTTCACTTGCCGCGCCCTCCCTTTTGCGGGACCCCACACCATGATGAACACGATCCTCGTCGTCGCCCTCGTCTGCGCCAACTCGGTGGCGGCGCCGGACTGTACGCGCGATACGGCGCTGGACGTGGTCACCGGTCCGGCGCACTCTCTGCAGGAATGCCTGATCCAGGGGCCGACCATCGCGGCGGGCTCCGGACGCGCCGCCGACAAGGACACCTACGTGAAGACCCGTTGCGAGCAGCGCCACTGATGAGCGACGAGGTCAGCCCTGATCGGGCAGTGATGATCAAACTGCGCGCCCGCCTCGCCGTGGTCGAGCGCGCGGCCTGGTTCGGGTTCCAGCACGCCATGCGCACGCAGCCGACTGAGACCGAGGCCTTCATCGCCTCCGAGCGGGCGCGCTGCGCGGAGGGATTTGCCGGCCCGAATTGGGCGAAGGATCTCACCGCCGCCGAGCGTGCCCTGCTCGGTGCGGAGGTCGATTCAGGCCTCGCCCAGTTGCTAGCGGACGCCAGGGAAGAGCCGGGCAGCTAGCCGCCTCGAGCCATTACTGCCCGAACACTTCTCGCCAGGATGGCAGGTCGAGGCAGGGCAGGCGCCGCGCGCTGTACACGCCGATCGCCACGGCGCGCGCCAGGGTGTCCGCCGCCATCGCGCCGATCCGGGCGAGGTCGCCGACAGGATCGGCCAGCGGCACGCGGCCGGTCGAGACCGCAAAGACCACGTCGCCGTCGAGCGGCGTGTGGATCGGATGGATGGCCCGCGCCAAGCCGTCCTGCGCCGTCACCGCGAGCCGCTTCGCCTGGGCCTTGGTCAGCGCCGCATCGGTGGCGATCACCGCGAGCGTCGTGTTGGTGCCGGGCAGCGCCTCGCGTGGCCATGTGAAGGCATCCGCCGGCATGGGCGAGGGAAAGCCCAGGTCGCCGAACTCCGCATCGCGCTCGAACGGCGCCGCCCAGAAATGCGGGCCCTGCCCCACCGTGACCCGGCCGAAGGCGTTGACCGCCGCGAGGGCTCCGACGCGGAACGGCCGGTCCGGCACCAGCGCGGAGGCCGTGCCGATGCCGCCCTTGAGGTTGGCCGTGCGCGCGCCGAGCCCGGCGCCGACCGTTCCGACCGCAACGTCCTGCGAGGCTGCGACGGCGGCCGCATAGCCGAGGTCGCGATAGGGCGGGAAGCGGCCCCAGCGCTTGTCGCCGCCATTGACGAGATCGAACAGGATCGCGCCGGGCACGATCGGCACGCGCACGTCGCCGATGGGAAAGCCCCTGCCCGTCTCGGCGAGGCGTGCGACGATGCCCGCAGCCGTATCGAGCCCGAAGGTCGAGCCGCCCGACAGGCTCAGGCCGTCGATCGCGACGACGGTCGCGGCCGGGTCGAGCAGGTCCGTCTCGCGCGTGCCGGGACCGCCGCCGCGGACATCCACCGCCGCGACGGCGGGCTGATCGAAAAGAATCGCGGTGACGCCGCTGCCGAGCCGCTCGTCGCCGGCATGGCCGACCGTGATCCCGGCTATATCGGTGAGGCTGTTGCGCATGGCGGCTAGGCTCGGCTCGTCTCCGGCAGCGACCCTCGCATGGCGGCGCGCGCCCGACGAGCCGCCAGCACGGAATCGCCGGCATAGAGCACCAGGGCGCCCCAGATCAGCGCGAACAGCACGATGCGGTCGGGCGTCGGGGTCTCGCCGTAGAGCAGGATGCCGAGCAGCATGATGCAGGTCGGGGCGATGTATTGCATCAGCCCGAGGGTCGCGAGGCTGAGGCGTTGGGCGGCGGCCGCGAACCAGATCAGCGGCAAGGCCGTGGTCACGCCCGTGAGCAGCAACAGGCCGAATTGCCGCCCATCGGCAGGCACAGCGTCGGGAGCGAGCAGAGCGTAGGACAACGCAATCGGCAGCAGCAGCAGGGTCTCGGTGTAGAAGCCGATCATCGCGTCCACCGCAACGAGTTTGCGCAGGAGCCCGTAGAGCCCGAAGCTCAACGCGAGTCCGAGCGAGAGCAGCGGCAGCCGCCCGGCCATGGCGAGCGCAATGGCGACGCCGATCAGCGCGATCCCGACCGCCAGCATCTGCGCCGGCCGCAACCGCTCACCGAGCACCAGCGCGCCGAGGGCGACGTTGACCAGCGGGTTGATGAAGTAGCCGAGACTCGCATCGAGCATGTGGCCGGAGCCGACGGCCGTGAGATAGAGTAGCCAGTTGACGGCGATGGCCATCGCCGAGCCGATCAGCAGCGCGTGTCGTGGGCGCAGCGGAAACGGATTCGCCAGCCGCTTACGCAGGATCACGAGCAGAACCGTAACGAAGACCGCCGACCAGACGATGCGGTGGGCCAGGATCGCCTGAGGCGACACGCCGTCGAGCAGCCGGAAATGCACCGGCACCACGAGACCCCAGCTCAGATAGGCCAACAGCGCGTAGATCAGGCCCACCGGGAATGCCTTTCGCGACGCATCCACTTCGGATGGCTCGCGCGTCTTCTACCCGTTCGCGCACCCGGCGGCAGAGGCCCGGCGCAGGTCAGCCATCGCTTGGGGGAAGGGCCGTCAGCGTCGGCGGGACGATGCGGGAGCCGGCGCCGGAAGCACCTCGCCGCGCATCAAGGCGTTCAGGCGCTCGGTGTCGAAGCCGCTCATGGCGCGCACGGGCTTCGTCTCCGGAGCCTCGGCGCTCTGGACGATCGTGCCGGTTGTGGCCGGCTCCGGAACCGGCGCCTGAGCGATCGTCAGCGCCGGCGGAGCCTGGAAGCGCGTATGCGACAGCCGGTCGGCTGCCACGAAGCCGATGACGAGGGTCGAGGCACCGGTGATGCCGGCGAGGACCAGAGGACGCAGGATACCCAACGCACACACTCGACGATGGCCGGCCGGACAGGCCGCTGAACCGTGGTGGCAGGATCGTCGGACGGCCTCGAGCCGCCCGTCGTCCTGCAACCGATGCCGAAGATAGGAGCACCCCGTTAACGAAACCGGCGATCGGCCGTCGAACCCGATGTCGGGTCCGGCGGCATGGTTAGCGCTTCGTCACCGGCCGCTCGGTCTCACTGAGAGCGGCGGCCGAACGAGACCGCATAGGCCTGGACGCGGGCATCGATCAGCGGATCGTCCGAGACCTCGACGCCGTCGACGAGGGCGCTCGGCATGAACAACAGTTGCTTCTCCGCCTCGGCGCTGTCGGCCACCGCCTTGGTGAGGGTCAGGGTGCCCATGGTCACGCTCTTGCGGTCCTCCGGCCAGGGCTTGGTGGCGTCATTGGTGGGATCGCCGGCTTCGGCGAGCTGTGCCTCGACGCGGTAGCTCACCGGCCCCTTGGCGAGGCGGGCGCGGATCTCGTCCATCAGGACGTTCGGGGCCTGCTTGGCCGCCTCGGCAGCCGGCATCAGTTCCTCGCCGTCGACCGGCACGATGCGCCAGCGGAAGGCCTGTTTCTTTCCGGAAGCGTCGACGAACACGAAAGCATTGACGCCGTTGTAGGTCTGGCGCGCGAGGCTCGTCGGGGTCTTGGCCGTCCCGCCGGCTTCGGCGGCGGCCGGATGGCTCGCGACGAAGGCCTCGAGCGGGGTGGGCTTCGGCGCGTCGGGACCGCTCTTCGAAGCGGCGATTAGCAGGTCGCGAAACTCCTCACCGGTGGCGACGGGGAAGAACTTCAACGCGTTCGTGACGACGTCCATGTCGCCGTCCGGAAGCTTGAATCGCATGGCGAGGCCGTGCGGGTTGCCATCGGACGAGGCGTCGGGAATCGTCGGCACGCCGGTGCCGTCCGAGAAGCGCGCGGTCACCGGCACCTCGGATCCCTTGAACAGCGAGGCCTTGCTCAGCGAGGAGGCCTCCTTGCTCGGCGTGAAATGACCCTCGACGACAGCGCCCTTGGCATGGTTGGCGCGAAAGCCCGGATGGCTGCCCCAGAGCTTGTTCATCACGTCGATGGTCTGCTCGGCAGTCGAGGCTTCTTCAGCGCGTGCGGGCATCGCTGCCGCAGCGGTGAGGGCGATGACCAGCAGGGCCTTACGCGCGAGGAGGGTGTACTGCACGAAATCGTCTCCCGGTATTGGCCGACGGACTCGGCCAAGCTCTAATTCGTCGAGTTAAAGCACAAGGTTACATCGGCTGTGAGACGCGGCATGCGTGTGGCCTGGGTTGACGCGGCCGCGGCCGGCGGGCTGAAAGGTCATTCCCCCCAAAAGCCCAGCTCCGCCAAGGCAGATGTCGAAAACACCCCCGCGCGATCTCGGCCGCTTTCGGGCCGATACCCGTCTCGTCCATGCCGGCCGCGATCCGTCCGCGCAGCACGGATTCGTCAACACGCCGATCTATCGCGGCTCGACCGTGCTCTTCACGAGCTACGACGACATCAAGAACCGGCGCGGGCGCTACCAGTACGGCACATCGGGCACGCCGACGATGGATGCGCTCTCGGACGCCTGGAGTGAGATCGCCGGGGCAGCGGGTACCGTCCTGACGCCCTCGGGTCTGTCCGCGCTCACCGTCGCCCTGATGGCGGTGGTGAGTGCCGGCGATCACCTGCTCGTCACCGATTCCGCCTATCGCCCGACCCGCATCTTTTGCGACGGCGTGCTCAAGCGTTACGGCGTCGAAGTCGAGTACTACGACCCGCTGGTCGGCGCCGGCATTGCCGCGCTCCTGCGCGACAATACAAAGGCAGTGCTCGTCGAGGCGCCGGGTTCGCAGACCTTCGAGATGCAGGATGTGCCGGCCATTGCCGAGGCCGTCCATGCCCGCGGTGGCGCGGTGATCATGGACAATACCTGGGCGACCCCCCTGCTCTTCCCGCCGCACGAGCGCGGCGTCGACATCGCGGTGGAGGCCGGCACCAAATATCTCTCGGGGGGCTCGGACCTGCTGATCGGCCTCGTCTCGGCGACCGAGCGCTGGTACCCGGCGGTGAAGCGCACCTACGAGCATTTCGCGCCCTGCGCGGGTCCCGAGGACATTTTCCTGGGCCTCAGGGGCCTGCGGACCATGGGTCTGCGCCTGCGCGAGCACGGGGAGCGAGGCATCGCCATGGCGGAGTGGCTCCAAGGCCGCCCCGAGGTCGGGAAGGTGCTCCACCCTGCCCTGCCGAGCGATCCCGGCCACGCCATCTGGCGGCGTGACTTCAAGGGTGCCTCGGGCCTTTTCGGCGTCATTCTGAAATCGGTCTCGGACACGGCGCTCGGCGCCATGCTCGACGGGCTCGAGCTGTTCGGGATGGGCTTTTCCTGGGGCGGCTTCGAGAGCCTCGTCATCCCCTTCGATCCGACGGTCTACCGCACGGCCACCCGCTGGCAGGCGGAGGGACCGGCGCTCCGCTTCCATATCGGCCTCGAGGATCTCGACGATCTCAAGGCGGATCTCGATGCCGGCTTCGCGCGAATGGCGCAGGCCGGCTGAGCCTTACGGCGCTAGCCAGGTCTCGACCCAACCCGCATTGCTGCGCAGCCAGAGGGCGCGGCGATGGCCGCGCGTATCGAGATAGAGGAACTCGAGCCGCTCGGCCCGGATGACCACCGCGCAGAAATGCTCCCGGCCGGTGAGGATGGCGTCGTCCGCATCGGGCAGCGTGTAGTCGCCCCCATTCGCCAGGGCAGTGCCGGGACCCGGAGCGATGCCGTAACAGACGCGGCTCATCGGCTGGGATTGGGTCCAGACGGTCTCGGCGAACCAATCGTCAGTATGGAGCTTGGCGGTCCCGTCGACTCGGACCTGGATCCTGGCAGCCGAGTCGTAGACGTGGAGCGCGGCCGTTCCTGCAACCGCGATCTCCGAGGCTTTCTCGGAGCGCCGATCGCAATGGAAGCGCAGTGTACCGGCCCCGCGATCGGCCTCGCGCAGCACAACGGCGCGGACCTGGGGACGCCCGTGCGGGTCGACCGTCGCGAGCGCCGGGGTGTGAAACGCGCTATGCCGATCGGACACGCCTTCCTCCAGGAGCCGCCATAGCTCGGCATGGCACGCCGCGAGGTCGTCGTAGAAGGGGGGAAAGTCCGACATATGGCCGCCTGATCGGGCCCTTGCTGTCCCATCATGAATTAACTCATGATGAATGCGGCAATTTGCGGACGGTATGTCTTGCCGATACCTTGGATTTTCGTCGTTCAGTCAGAAATGATTATGGGCATGACAAGCTAGCTTTACGCTAGACTTCGTGTCGAGATACTCAGTGCGTCTCTGTCGCGGCCGGATCTGTCGCAGGCACCGCGGGTTTACGCCGCTCGCGGAAGATCATCGACAGGTTGCGCAGGTAGATGCCCGTCGAGAGCCCCTGTCCGATGATGATCACCGGCTCGCGGCGCACGAAGCCGTAGACCAGGGTCATCAGGCCGCCGATGATCGAGAGAAACCAGAACGACAGCGGCATCACGCTGCGTCCAGCACGTTCGCTGGCGATCCACTGCAAGATGAAGCGCGAGCCGAAAACGAGCTGCGCGCCGATGCCGAAGACCAGCCAGAAGTCGAACCGCGTGACGAAGACATCGTAGAAATAGGCTGGCAGGTCGTGGGCGAGCTGGATCAGCATGGCGTCAGCGAACCTCGCTCGGGCTCCCGGCCGAAATCTCGCGCGATGCCGGGATCGTCTTGGCGCGGCGGATCAGCCACCAGACGCCGGCGAGATCCATCAGCCCGACCCAGAGGCGGTTGAACAGGCCGTATTTCGAGCTGCCGGCGAGACGCGGCCGGTCGATCACGTCGCGATGGGTCACTCTGTAGCCCTCGCGCGCCACGAGGGCCGGCAGGAAGCGGTGCAGGCCATCGAAATGGGGCAGCACGAGATAGAGGTCGCGCCGAAACACCTTGAAGCCGCAGCCGGTGTCGCGCGTCGCATCCTTGAGGATGCGACCGCGCACGCCGTTGGCGATGCGTGACTGCCAGCTCTTGAAGCGACCATCCTTGCGCCCGATGCGCTGGCCAGCGCAGAGGCCCGTCGTCTCGCCGCCGTCGGAAACGGCCGCGTACATCACGGGGATGAAGGCCGGATCGTTCTGGCAGTCGCCGTCGAGCACCGCGATGATGGGCGCGCGGGCATAGCGCACTCCGGTCCGCATACCGGCTGCCTTGCCGGCGCAGCGGTCGTGCTGGATCACCCGGAGCCAGGGCCGGTGCGCCCGCGCGGCCTGCAACTCCGAGAAGGTGGCGTCGGTCGAGCCATCGTCGACATAGACCACCTCGAAGGGCACGAGATCCGCGCAGGCGGTCTCGATCTCGGCGAGCAGCGGCGCGATGTTGCCGGCCTCGTCCTTCACCGGGATGACGACGCTGAGACGGGGCTCTGCGGAGGGCGACGTCGCGTCGGTCACGGCGCAGCGCTTTCCTTCGGCGTGACCGGATCGAGTCCGCTCGCATAGGCGGTGACTTCGGTACGTCGGCCCGTATTGATGTTGAAGCCCGACACCGTCGCGACTTCGCTCGGATGCAGGTTTGCTGCAGCGATGGCTCCAGCGAACTCCTTCGCATAACGGCTCTCGACGAAGATCAGCCGGCAGCCGCCTTGGTTGAGGAAGGCGGTGACCGCCTCGCCGCTCTCGACCATCTCGAGATCGGTGCCGATGGTGAAGACGAAGCTCGGCTCACGATAGCCGAAGGTCGCCACCTGCGGCGCCTTGCAGGGCAACGCGTCGCGGATCGCCCCAAGGCGCGGTGAGACCTTCAGGCTCGCAAGTACCGGCTGCACCAGCCCGAATACGCTCGCGGACAGCACCACGGAGGCTGCGATCCCAATCGCGAGCGCCGCCTCGATGGCCCTGCGCGAGAAGGCAGCCCAGGCGAGCCAGGCCAAAACGCAAGCGAGCAGCAGAAACGGAAGGGCAGTGAGCGGCAGCCTGTGATCGAAGGACCAGGCCACTGCAGAGAGGCCGACCGTCAGCCCGACCGGAATCAGCACCACGAGACCCGCGCTGGCCCGCGCGCCGCGCCTGTCTGGGTCGAACCCGCCGCGTACCAGGGCAAGAACAGTGAGGATGGCCACGGCCGGGTAGAGCGGCAGCACGTAATGCGGCAGCTTTGTCGCGACCGCCTCGAACACGATCCAAGACGGAACGATCCAGGCGAGCAGGAACACGATGTAATCGTCGCGGCGATTCACCCAGGCGAAGGGGATGGCCAGCGCCGAGAAAGCCGCCGCAGGCCAGAAGGTGGCGAAGAAGGCAATGGCGTAGAAGCCGGGCGGCCCCCAATGCCGTTCGGTGCCGGAGCCGACCTTCGCCAGCATGTCCTTGCCGACGGAGGCGGCAAAAAACTCGCCGCCGGTCTTCCAGGCGATGGCGATGAACCACGGCGCCACGATCACCAACACCAGCAGCAGGCCGGGTCCGAAGCGCAGCTCGGACAGCCAGCGGACCGAGCCCTCGCGGATGCAGAGCACGAGGATCGCGAGGCCCGCGAACATCGGCACCATCGGTCCCTTCACCAGGATGCCGAGCGCCAGTGCCAGCCAGAAGATCGATGTCGTGCCGAGGCCGGCGGGCGCGCGCTCGCGGGTCAACCGCACGCGCCCGAGCCAGACCCGCGCCAACGCGCCCATCGCCGCGACGGCGCAGGCGGCGAGCAACGCGTCAGTCTTGGCAAGGCGAGCTTCTGCCGCGAGGTCAATGCAGGCCGTGAACAGGCCTGCGGCGAGCAGCGCGCCCCTGCGTTCCAGGAAGGCGAGCGCGGCCCAATAGGCCAGCAGCCCGGCCGCGAGGGCACCAAGCAGCGAGGGGATCCGGTAGAAGACAATCCGGCTACGGGCTTCCGGCACCCCGAGCATCTCGGCCGCGCCGACGGCGGCCGCCTGTGCCCAGTAGATGCCGACCGGCTTCTTGTGACGCGCTTCCCCCTGGAAACGGATATCAACGAGATCGCCCGTTTCCAGCATCTGCTTGGAGGCCTGGGCGAAGCGCGGCTCGTCCCGGTCCATCGGCTGCAGCGAGGCGATGCCGGGCAGGAAACATGCAAGGCCCAGCACAACCAGCAGGATCGTGGCCCGCAGGTGGCTCGCCGCACCGAGATCCAGCACCCGTTCCGCGAGCCGGATGGTCTGTCCGACCAAGCCAGGGCGCGTCTCGCCAACCTGCGATGCCGCGGTAGCAGCGGGGAAGCTCGTCATGCCGTCCGAACGGTCGATGATGGGGAGTGGTGCAGGGTGCCGATCACGCAGGCATTCCGACCGGAGGGGCCTCAACAGCGGGTCCGCGCGCCGCCTTGCGGGGGCTCTTTATAGAGGCGACCCGTGTCGATGATCGGCCCTGCAATGTCAATTCCGGGAGGGCCGCCGCCCACCGCGCGGGGGATCGCACCCACCGCGCCGATGGACCTCCGAGGGATGCGTTTTCGATCGTCCGCAACCGAGATATGCGGCGGTGCGGTAGCCGTGGCAGGGTGGGCGCCCTATATCCCTCGCCATGAGCAGCAATTCAGCGAACCCCTACACCCTCGAAATCGCAGCTTGCGAGCGCCCGGCCGGACACTTCACCTGGGCGATTCGCCGACACGGCAAACTCTTCCAGCGGGCAGATCGCCTGCAGACCACGGAAGAGGCCGCGGAGCGGAGCGGCCTCGCCGCCATCGAGAAGCTCCTGAACGGACACGAGCGCTAAGGTCCTTCTCGGGTCTCACTGAGATCCGGATGACCAAGCAGCCGGCCTAGAGCCAGAACCTACCCGATCCGACGATCACGAAGAGCCTGCGGTGCGAAACGCGCCGCGGGCTTTTTCGTGTTCGGCCGACCTCGTCATCCTGTTGATCGCCAAGGGCTTCCGGCTACTCTCCGATCAGGAGAAAACGCACATGTCCAAGAAGCCGAAAACGGCAAAACCCAAGAAGACGATCTACGACCGGCATCTCGACCGGAACCCGGCCAACTACCAGCCTCTGACGCCGCTCGCCTATCTCGACCGCGCCGCCCGCACCTTTCCGGAGCAGACGGCCGTGATCCATGGCGACCTGCGCCGATCCTACGCGGATCTCTACATGCGCGCCCGGCGCCTCGCCTCGGCCTTAGCGAGGCGTGGGATCAAGCGCGGCGAAACCGTGGCCGTGCTTCTCGCCAACACGCCCGAGATGATCGAGTGCCACTACGGCGTGCCGATGACCGGCGCCGTCCTGAACACGCTGAACACCCGCCTCGATGCAGCGGCCATCGGCTTCTGCCTCGATCACGGCGAGGCCCAGGTCCTGATCGTCGACCGCGAATTCTCGAAGACCGCTCGGGCCGCCCTGAAGAAGGCCAAGGCCGCACCTTTCGTGATCGACGTCGACGATCCGGTCTTCACCGGCGAGGGCGAGCGGCTGGGCGAGATCGACTATGAGGCCTTCCTCGCGGGCGGCGACCCGGATCACGATTGGGCGATGCCCGGCGACGAGTGGGACGCGATCTCGCTGAACTACACCTCGGGCACCACGGGCGACCCGAAGGGCGTGGTCTATCACCACCGCGGCGCGGCGCTGCTGTCGCTCGGCAACGTCATCACCGCCGCCATCCCTCAGCACGCCGTCTATCTCTGGACGCTGCCGATGTTCCACTGCAATGGCTGGTGCTTCCCCTGGACGCTCTCGATCGTCGCCGGCACGCATGTCTGCCTGCGGCAGGTCCGCGCGCCGGCCATGTATACGGCCCTCGTCGACCATGGGGTGACCCACCTGTCCGGTGCGCCGATCGTGATGTCGACGCTGCTCAACGCGCCGGACGATCAGAAGAAGCCCCTGCCCCACCGGGTCCATTTCCTCACCGCTGCTGCGCCGCCGCCCGAGGCCGTGCTCGCGGCGATGAGCGAGGCCGGGTTCGAGGTGACCCATCTCTACGGGCTGACCGAAACCTACGGTCCAGCCGTCGTCAACGCATGGCACGAGGACTGGAACGACCTGCCGTCCGAGGAACGCGCGAAGAAGAAAGCCCGCCAGGGCGTGCGCTATCCGGTGCTCGAGGCCTTCGACGTGCGCGATCCCGAAACCATGGCCTCGCTGCCGGCCGACGGTGAGACCATCGGAGAGGTGATGTTCCAGGGTAACGTCGTGATGCGCGGCTACCTGAAGAATCCAAAATCCACCAAGGCGGCTTTCAAGGGCGGCTGGTTCCGCTCCGGCGATCTCGGGGTCAAACACCCCGACGGCTACGTGCAGCTCAAGGACCGCTCGAAGGACATCATCATTTCGGGAGGCGAGAACATCTCGTCGATCGAGGTCGAGGATGTCCTGTTCAAACACCCCGCCGTCTCGGCAGCCGCAGTGGTGGCCAAACCCGACGAGAAATGGGGCGAGACGCCGGTCGCCTTCGTCGAGCTCAAGGAAGGCGGAGAGGTCTCGGCCGACGAGCTGATCGCCTGGTGCCGCGAGCGGCTCGCCGCCTACAAGCTGCCGAAGCAGGTGATGTTTGGGGAGCTCCCGAAAACCTCGACCGGTAAGGTCCAAAAATTCGTGCTGCGGGAGCGAGCGAGAGAGCAATAGCCCACGCCAAAAGAGAAGGCGGCGAGGCTCGCGCCCCGCCGCCGTTGCCGTAGCAAATCCCGATCGATCAGTAGGCCGGGCCGCCGGATGTCGTGCCGTATTGCGGAACGGCACGTTCCGGCTGCGAGGCGTTGCCGCCCTTGGCGGAGGAATCGTAGCCGCGGTAGGAATCCGCGAACACGCCGGAAGCGGCACGCGGCTGCCAGCCGGGGCCAGCTTCGACCGCCACGACCGGGACGCCGCCTGGAGTCACGTAACCCTGCGCGAAGGCTGAAGCGGGAGCTGCCAAGCCGAGAGCCAGGGCAGCAGCGACGGATGCGAGACGAGTGTTCATGGTCTTCTTCCTTTCGTCTGTGCGCGGTCTCCGTCAGATGTCGGGGGCCGTGTCTTCTTGGTGCCACCTCAAACTGGTTTGGCCTTTAGCGAAATGTCGTGCGCTTGCGCACATCAGGCCAAGAAAAACCGCAATCTGTTCTGTCGTGCGATTCCGCACATCCGATCTCGACTGAACGGATTAGGTCACGGCAAGAGGGGACGTGCCGCCTGCATTGTCGGAGCGGCCCGCATTGGGATTCCGGCGATGCTCATTCGGTCCGTCACTTCAGTCGTTGCGCTCGGAATGCTCGGTGCCGCTTTCGCGGCCTCGCCCGTCCTCGCACAGAACGTCAATCCGGCTGCTGTCCTCGCGGCAAAGGGCTCGCCCAAAGCTGGCCAGGGCTTCACCGGTCGCACCGCGCGCATCACCTCGATCATGGGCGCGGACGTGAGCACGGGGGCGCCCCTCCACATACCGACGAAGCCGGTCTGGACCCGCCCGACCCGCCGCGAGGCTGATGCCTCGGCCGGCCTGCGGTAAAAAAGCCGCAAGCTACGGCTCTCGGCGCATGACGCGCCGGGTGTTCCTAGCGACTCTGCTGGCTTCCGCTTAAGCGTAGCCTCCGAGCTCTCAGCTTGGGGGACATCGTGCGACGCCTCCTATCCGGCGTGGTCCTGCTTGCCGCCCTTGCCTCGACGGCGCGGGGACAGGATCTCGCTCCCGTCATCGAAGGCGCCGGCGACGACCCGCGGGTCTCGGTCTCTCAGCCTGAAACAACCAGTCAGGCCTCGGGCGGCTATGTCCGCTCGATCCAGCCCTATCTCGGCCCCTTCGGCGATCCGCTCGGTATCCGTCCGGTGCTGAAGGAGAAGGGCATCGAGTACAGCCTGACCTACATCGCCGACGTGCTCGGAAACCCGGTCGGCGGCGTGCGTCAGGGAGCGATCGCCGAGGATCGCCTGAATCTCCGGCTCAACCTCGACCTGCAGAAGATCGCCGGTTGGGACGGCGCCACCATTCACGCGAACGCCTATTTCATCCACGGCACCGGATTGTCGCGCTATTACGTCGGCAACCTGATGACCACGAGCGTGATCGAGGCGCTGCCTTCGACCCGGCTCTACGTGCTCTGGTTCGACCAGAAGCTGATGGACGGCAAGCTCGGCCTGCGCATCGGCCAGCAGGCGGCCGATACCGAGTTCTTCGTCAGCCAGACGGCGACCCTCTTCGTGAACTCGACCTTCGGCTGGCCGGCGATTACCGGACTCAATCTGCCAAGCGGCGGTCCGGCCTACCCACTATCGGCCCCGGCCGTGCGCGCCAAATACGTGCCCGGCAACGGTTTCTCGCTGCAGGTCGGCATCTATGACGGCGATTCGGCCGGCGCCAATCGTCCCGGCGACGACCCCGAGGCGCAGCTTCTCGACCGCAACGGAACGAATTTCCGCATCCACGACCCGGCCCTGATCGTGGCCGAGGCGACCTATGCCTACAATACCGACAAGGACGCCAAGGGCTTGCCGGGCGACATCACGCTGGGCGGCTGGCAGCATTTCGGTCGGTTCGATTCCCTGCGCTTCGCCAGCAACGGCCTGCCCCTCGCCGATCCGAACGCGAGCGGAATCAACAAACAGCTCCGCGGCAATGCCGGCATCTACGCGATCTGGGACCAGACTCTCTATCGCGAAGCCGGCAAGGATGACGAGGGTCTCGGCTTCTTCGTTCGCGCGGCTTATTCGCCGACCCGCTCGAGCCTGATCGACGCCTATGTCGATACCGGTCTCGCCTACAAGGGCCTGATCGAAGGCCGCGACGACGACACGATCGGCGTCAGCCTGGCTCATGCCAGGATCAGCGACGATGCCCGCCGGGCCGATGCCGACATGATCGCCTATACCGGCATACCGATGCCGCGCCGGCGCGGAGAGACCGTGATCGAGGCGACCTACCAGGCCCTGGTGGTACCGGGCTTCACGGTGCAGCCAGACGTGCAGTACGTCATGCATCCCGGCGGCGGGATCACGAACCCGCGCTATCCGGAACTGGGCCGCGTCAAGAACGCCGCGGTGCTCGGGATGCGAGCGACGATCCAGTACTGACCAGGTCGCCATTGCTCGGCGGCCCCATCCAGGATCGCTCGTGCGTCGTCAGCGAGTTGGCTTGGAAGGCGTCGCTCCGCTCACGATGACGACGGGGCCACACCCTCCCCTCGAATCACGAGCGTACGAAACCCGGCCTTGCACCGCATCGCCGGCACGATCAGGATTCCCATCCTGTCCCGCGTCGACGAGTGAGGTCCCGTGCCTTTCGGCGAATCGAGTCTGACGGCCTGGATCCTTCTCTGGGTGGCGGCGCTCTCCAGCCTTGCCACCTTCCTCCTGTCTCTCCGCCGCGATGCTCAGGCGCGGCGCAGGATGCTGGCCGAGGAGGAGCAGCTCTGGTCGCTGACCTGGGCCGACTACCTCGACGACGGCCCTTTCCGCTGTCTGCGCCTGCGTCTGCACGACATCGACAAGCACAAGTGCCGGTTGAAGACCGTCACGCTGAAGAAGCCGGGCGCAGGCCGTCTTGCGCCGCAGACCTGGATCGACAAAAGCACCTCCGAGCCCTGGCACAAGCGTGCTCAGGCCGACCGAAAGGCGCTCGGCCGCCGTGTCGTCGTCGCTCGCGACCTCGACGGCTCGAATGCGCGCTTTTCCGGTCAGCCATACGAGGACGTCTATCTCTATATCCTGATGCCCAAGCGCCCGGCCCTCAGCTTCGCCACCCAGACCCCCGTGCGCGTGGTCTGCCGCATCTCGGAGATCAGCCGCCGCTCGCGCCGTCGAAAAATCACCGTGACCAGCCCACCCGCCGATTGGGCGCGTGCCGATGCGCCCAAGCCCGATGATGTGAAGCTGAAGGCATGAACCACTCGGTTGCAGCGCTCACCAGGGGCTGAGCAGGCGGTGGTTAAAGGCAACCCCGTCGGGCGCGCTGGCGAAGTCCACGAGCAAGACGGGCCAATGGCAACTGCGCCGGCCGATCCTCTACCCCTCGATCAGCGCCCAGTTCGCCCGAGCGATGGGCGCAATGCGCATGCCGTGCGGCACCGCCATGTCCGGTGGGGGTCGGCGCAGGGCCTGTTCGAGAAAAGCCAGGGTATCTTCGAGCGCGCTGCCCGAGAAGGGTTTGGCGATCACCGCGGCTGCGCCTTCGAGATCACCGGTGAGCTGGCGCGAGTTGGCTGTGATGAACACGCAGGTAATTCCGCCGATGCCAAGCGCGGCTTGCGCTACTGCGACGCCGGAGGAACCGTCGGCTAGGCGCAGATCGACGAAGACGAGATCGGGCCGCGTTTCACGAAGAAGCGCAACGCCTTCTTCGGCACGCACTGCTGTCCCGACGATGAGGTGGCCGGCATCCTCCAGCAGCATTTCGAGCTGCATCAGGATGAGGGCCTCGTCCTCGACCAGCAGCACCCGCAATGGTTCGCTCACCGAGTCTCCGATCTGACTGCCGATTCGCGTGGCAGTCTGACGTGGACGGCCGTGCCGGGATCGGCCGCGCGCCATGTGATACTGGCGTTCAACTGGCGGGCAAGGGTTTCGATCAGACGCTTGCCGAAGGAGCGTTGCCCGGAGCGTTGGTCGAGGTCCGGCATTCCGACGCCGTCATCCTTGACCTCGATCACGATGGAGGTCTCGCCGGGAATCACGGCAATCGAGAGCCTTCCGGGCCGGCCATCCGGGAAAGCATGCCGGAGGACGTTGGTGACGATCTCGTTCAGGACGAGCGCGATCGGTGGCGCCTTGGCAACCGGCACCTCGACGGCCTCGACGTCGAAATGCAGACGGATGTCGTTGCGCCCGAGCCCGCGCACCAAATCGCTCGTGAGGTCACGCACGAACTCCGTCACGTCGAAGCGCTCGACGTCGTTCGACTGGTAGAGCCGACGATGCACCGTGCCGAGTGCCTCGACGCGCTTGAGCATGTCTTCCATCGTGGCGCGCGCCGTCGGGTCGGTAATGGTGCGCGTCTGCAGCGCCAGCAGCGAGGCAACCATCTGGAGGTTGTTCTTGACCCGGTGGTCGACCTCATGGAGCAGCATGGTCTTGGCGGCGAGAGCCTCGCTCAGCTCGCGTGTGCGCTTGGCGACCTCGCGTTCGAAATGCTCCTTCTCGCTCCATGTTTTCAAATGCGCGTCGATACGATCGGTCACGTCGACCTGCGAGGCGAAGTAGTAGAGCACCTCGCCGGCTTCGTTCGAAACGGGGCTGATGTAGAGCGCGTTCCAGAACGGCGTCCCATCCTTGCGATAGTTCAGCACATCGATGGCAATGTCGCGTTTCGCCTCGGTAGCCTCGCGGATCTGGCGTACGGCGCCCTTGTCCGTCTCTGGCCCCTGCAGGAAGCGGCAGTTCTGTCCCATGATCTCGTCGCGGTCGTAACCGGTCAGCGAGAGGAAGGCGTCGTTGACGTAGACGATCGGATTGTCGGCCTGGCGCGGGTCGGTGATGATCATCGGCATGCGGGTGCCGCGCACCGCAGCGGCGAATGGATCGCCCTTGCCGGTCTCGGCTTGCAATCGATCGGTCTGCCGCCAGGCGTCGTCGCGTTCCATCCCGTCCTGTCCTCTTCGGACCTGCCGCTGCAACTGCGGCCCACCGGTCCGGTGATCCGGCCTTCGCGACCCGTAGTCAATTCAAGCGTCGCGGCTCGCGAACCTTGCCCGGCTAAGGACCGCCGTAACGTTCAAGAGCCGGGTAGTGCCGAGAGGGCCACCGGACTTCGAGATGCCGTGCTGATCCCGGCGCGGCGATAAGATCGGATTACGGGAGCCGCTGCACTTTGAAATCCGATCGGCAAACGATGCCCTGCCTGCCGCACTTCGAACAGGCATGCATGTTTTGCTGGCAGAGCCAGCCGCTCTGGTAGGGGGCTGAACGGAACTGTTTCGTATCTGCTGCTAAGGTCAAACTGGGACAGAAAGTTAGAGTCGTTGATGGTGAAAATCGGAACTCGAATCGCTCTGGCAGCGACCCTGGCCGCCCTGCTCTATCCAGCCGCCATTCAGGCCGGCGAAGCGGAACAGGCCGAATACTGCCGCGATGACGTGATCCGCCTCTGCGCCAGCTCGATCCCGGATCGTGGGCGTATCATCCGCTGCATGAAGGCGCAGCGGGTCAGCCTCAGTGCCGGCTGCAGGGCGATTTTCGACGAGCAGATGAATGCACCGGATGGCAGCCGCCCATCGAGCGCTCACTGAATGAGTGGAGAGGAGCGACTGGATCGATCCAGTTGTCTCAGCCGCCTTCGGGCTCGACGAGAGCATAGACCGCCTCGCCCATTCGCTTGAGTGGTCCACCCGTTCCAGAGCGCTTCCAGAGCCGGGTATTCAGCGCAGCGACAGGATCGTGACCCGGCAGCGAAAACCCCTGGCCGGTCAGCACCGTCAGGATCTCGCTCGCATGAAGCGGTCGACCAGCGTCTTGAAGCACGCCCAGAGCCGCCTCGATCAAAGCGCGGCCATAGCGCCGAGCGAGGACGCCTTCGGACAGCCCTTCTTCGGCGGAATCGTGTGTTGGCTGGGGCGCCGATCGCACCGGCGCGCTCGGAGCCTTCGGCGAACCGCGTTCGAAGCTCGGCGGAACCGGAGAGGCAGAGCGCAGCGAGGGCTCGGCCGTTCGACCGGCGTCCGACGTCACGGAAGCTGGCGGAAAGGCGGTGCCTTCCGAAGAGGCGCGACCTGCTCCATGGCCGGCATTGTTGTCTGGCTCTCCCGCGACGAAGGCCGTTCCCCGACCTGGTGCAGACGCGGTGTCTGTATCGCCACGGGCGACGGTGGCCTCGGTCGTCAGCCGA
This sequence comes from Methylobacterium sp. C25, assembly GCF_021352225.1. Taxonomy (GTDB): domain Bacteria; phylum Pseudomonadota; class Alphaproteobacteria; order Rhizobiales; family Beijerinckiaceae; genus Methylobacterium. Next base: position 271,180 of record NZ_JAAUVI010000004.1, read on the forward strand.
CGTCCGAGTTCGAGATAGAGCGTCAAATCGGCGATCGCACGATCGAGTGTCTCGCGCTGTCGGCGCAAAGATGCGAGCTGCGCTTCAGCTTCGTCTTCAGACAGCACCATCGTGACATGAACCATAGGTTGTTCCGACCAGCCCGGACCGGTCGATTCCGGAACAACCTAATGGAATATTCCAAACATGTCTATCGACCCTTCTATTCCTACCTGTGGGGCAATTAGAATAAGCCCCAAGGACATGAGCCTGCATGGAATATTCTGTAATGAAATTACTTTTAATTGCAATCGCTTAGATGGCAGACGCTCTTGGCATCCTGAGAATATCAAGCAGCCTTCTGCTTCTTCCTGGATATTCCGATGACTTTCGGAGGAACAATCAGAACGTTGGGGTCAGCCGGATTGAGCTGCATTCCGCGTTCGTCGAGGCTGACCGGAAGGCGCGGAAATATCTCAAGCACGCCCGCGAGATCGGCTTTGAAGGCCTGCCGGAAGCTGCGCTGGCTCGCATTGTCCGCACCGAACTGCCGGTGGAGATTATCCCAGGTAAGCCTCAGCGGCCGTTGTAGGGCGCGCAGTCGGTATCCGACCCAGAACAGCAGATCGAGTTTGCGCGCCGAGCCAGACAGTGCCCGTGCCGCACGAATATCAACCGGCAAGGCGTGCTTGATCAGGCTCTCGTAGAAATCCTGGTGGAATTGCACTTCGCGCTGCCAGACGACCTCCCCCGCACCTTGAGGCCGCCACAGGTCGAGCTTTCGGAAAGGCGGAACGGTGAGCGTCGAGGCGGTCTCACGACCGTCCCACAGGCCAATCTGCATCGAGCAGGCCGCGAGACGATTCAGCTGCTCCTTGAAAGCGCCGATGGTCCCACGTTCACCGCCCGTTACCGCAAAGCCCATTTCGCGCATGAAGCCGGAGAGACTGTCGGCCACAGCGATGACCGGGCTGCGCTGACGCACGGCTTCGGTGCAAAGATGCAGGAGCACCAGGCGCGCCTTGGGCCCGAAGGGCAGTCCTTGCGCCTCCATCTCTCCCGTCACCGGGTTTTTTAGACGGCCCGCGCTCAAGCTCAGGGAGTTGCGTCCATATTCGCGCACCACCTCTCGCACTGGACCCGGGTCCCGATAAGGAAGGCCGCAGAGTGCCAGTACCGAGTGGATGTGCTGCAGGTTTTCCGGCACCGCCGGCTCGTTCTCGATGACCTCACGAACGGCATCGCGACGGCGTTGATCACGACCCATGACGTCGCGCCGGATTTTTTGTGTCGTCTCGAGCGCCGCTCTGTCGTCCCGCTCGCGTTGGCGGAACAGGATGTGCTCGACGATCTGAGCGAACAGAAATCCACCGCGTGCGGCTTCGAGCTCGGCACGCAGATCCGGGTCTCGAATCTGATCGATCTTCTGCTCGAGCCCCGACATTCCCGTTCCGCGATCTTGGTCCCGACCACCTGGCCCCATCATCAGACGAAGGCCGGATCTGGATGGCATCGGATGTCGCACGATTCGTAACCGCAGAGTCCCGTGTCGGATGCGCGTTATCCCGGCTTTCCCCGCTTCTCGATGCCGGCAATCCCCAGACCGTTGCATCGAGACATCGCTCGCAGAGTCCAATGCAGCAAACACCCGGCCATTGCGTCTACGCAGAGTTCGATACGGGGCCAATCGCGCAACTCATCCCCGGAATGCACAGGCAAAGCCGATTTTGCGCGCCGAATTCGATGCGGGATCACGCAGAGTTTTATGCAAGGACCGCTGAACGAAGCGCAGAATCCCATACGCCGGAACGCTGAATCCGATACGAAGTTACGCAGAACCCAATACGAACATCCAGATTAAAGCTTTGAATTATATGAGGTTTCAGCGATCCCATATAACATGCTGAAATGACTCTCTTAAAGAGAGTGATCTGATATATTTCCTATGATGGGGAAGCACTGTCCGCCGCAGCGAACTGGCGTATTCCGTTTTGAATTTATGGAATATACGGAATTGTCCACAAACTGACGGGCAGTTATCCAACGGACGCAGCAAAAGCCGTTTGATGCGTTTCGAGCCGCTTGGATGGACGTTTGGAACGAAACCGGTACGACGGTGCGCATGAAGAACCGTTCGATCGATACCCTCCTTTGCCTCATGGCGACGCTGCGGGATCCGGTTCGGGGCTGTTCCTGGGATGTCATACAGACCCCGGCCAGCATCGTGCCCTTCACCATCGAGGAGGCATATGAAGTCGCGGATGCGATCGACCGGGGGGATCACGACGATCTGCGTGACGAACTCGGGGATCTTCTGCTGCAGGTGGTCTTCCAGTCCCGGATGGCGGAGGAAGCCGGGACGTTCACGTTTGCGGATGTCGTCGAAAGCATCGTCGGCAAGCTCGTGCGCCGTCACCCTCACGTCTTCGACGTGAACGGGTCACCTTTGCCGATGGATCAGCGTGTCGAAGACCCACGCGCGGTGGAAGCTGCCTGGCAGCGCATCAAGGCTCAGGAGCGAGCCGAAAAGGAGAGGCGGACAGGCGGGCGAAACCCCGCTGCCTCTCCGCTCGGCGACGTGCCGCTGGTCCTGCCGGCTCTCAAGCGTGCGGAGAAAATCTCACGCAAGGCTGCCGGTTACGGATTTGATTGGCCGAACACGCATGACGTGATCGCCAAGGTTCGCGAAGAGGCCGACGAGGTCGAAGACAGTTTGCGGCAGGGCGACTCGAAGGCAATTGCCGAAGAGATCGGAGACCTACTGTTCTCGGTGGCAAATCTCGCACGGCATGCTGGCGTGGATGCGGAGGAAGCGCTGAGACAGGGGACTCGGAAGTTCGAGCGCCGGTTCGCGGCGATGGCCCAGCGTCTCGCCGGGCAGGGCCATGCTCTGTCGTCGAGTGACCTACCCGCGATGGAAGCAGCTTGGCAGGCCGTCAAGCGGGACGAAGCCTGACAGAAGCGCAGTTTCATTCGCCTCGGCATCTTTCCCGTTCGGGATGACGTGGCGTGCGATGTGATCCTCTGATCCTTGCATCAGGGGATCAGCCGATCCCGGTCCGGCCTCGACCGAACGGCCAATCGATCGCATGGACGGCGTAGAGCGCCCACCAGACCATGACCGGCTGAAGCGCAAGACGCGGGGCATGGTACCACCAGCTGTCCGGGATCGGCGGAACCGAGATGTGATCGAAAGCGTGTTTCAGGTTCGCGGGAAACACGCAGACCGCGTAGAGGGCGAAGAGGAACCCGGCGAGCCGTCGCAGGCGGTTGGTCATCAGTGCGACGGCTCCCGCCAGCTCGCAGAGACCGGTCGCCACCACCACGAGACGAGGTTGCGGCACCCAGTCCGGCATGATCGGCAGGAAGGCATCCGTCGACACGAGATGGACCAGGCCGATGGCACCGTAGACCACGATCATCGCCCAGCGCATCCAGCGGCGTGTCGTGGGCGCGCCCTCCTGGTTCATCCTGTCACCGTCTCTCGAAGCCTCAGGTTTTGGCGGAATCGATCACGCGCGCGATCAACTCCTGGCACCGAACGATCGTTGGATCTTCCTTCTCGGGCCATGACCGCTCACCGATCGCCGTGATCGGGCTCAGCAGGCGCAGGGAGTTGGTCAGGAAGACGGCTTGGGCCTGCAAGAGCTCGTCGAGGCTCAGTGCCCTTTCCCGAACCGGCAGCCCGAGATTCGGAGCCTGCTCGAGCAGCAGAGCACGGGTGATGCCCGGCAGGAGGCCCTCCTCGACAGGCGGTGTAACGAGTTGCCGATCGATCACTGCGAACAGGTTTCCAGTTCCTGCGCAGGCCACTCGACCCTTCGTGTTGAGGAACAAGGCCTCGTCGAAGCCGGCCGCCTGAGCGCTGCCGGCGGCGAGGACCGCGTCGAGATAGCCGAGAGTCTTGGTGCGAGAGGTTGGCGACGTCTCGTTGCGGGCGATCGCGGAGACCTGGAGGCGCAGGCTCGCATGGGCCAATCCTGGCTTTGCCGCGGCTGCGCTGGCGAAGATGAGAGGACGCGGCTCTTTAGGGGGCGCGACACCACGCGGGCCTGCCCCTCGCGTCACGGTGGTGCGGACTGCCGCTCGTGGTGCCGTGCCGGCGACCGCTCGCATGGCCTTGAGGATGGCTCCTGCGTCGATCGAGAAGCCGAGTGATTCAGCCGCCGCGACGAGGCGGGCGACATGAGCCGTCTCGAACACGACCCGCCCGTCGAGGGCCAGCGCGGTGTCGAACACGCCGTCCCCAAGGAGCAAACCGCGATCGGCGAGATCGAAGGGCACAGGGCCTTCGACGATGCGCCCGTCATACCAGAGCATGGGCGTCCAGGGGGTGCGACAGCCGTTCCGGCATCCGTCCCCTGCCCTCGCGCCAGGCCCGGGCCAACCGGAGGAAGTTGGCGAAGATCGCGTGGCCACCCTCGGTTAGCACCGATTCCGGATGGAACTGGATGCCCCAGGTCGGATGCCGGCGATGCGAGAGCGCCATGATCTCACCCTCGTCCGAGACGGCATCGATTGCGAGATGGCGCTCCATGCCGGGTTCCGGCGCAACGATCAGCGAGTGGTATCGGGCCACCGTCATCGGGTCCGACAGGCCCGAGAAAAGCCCGGTGCCGCCGTGATGGATCGGGGTCGCGTGGCCATGGAGAGGACGGATTGCGCGCTCGACGCGTCCACCGAATGCCGCCCCGATCGCCTGATGCCCCAGGCATACGCCGAGGATCGGCACGGCACCCGACAGCTCGCGGATCACCGGCAGACTGACTCCCGCCTCGGCAGGTGTGCAGGGCCCCGGCGAGATCACCACCGCATCGGGAACGGCGGCACGGATTTCGCCGACCGAAAGGGCATCGTTACGCGCGACCTCGACCGTCTCGCCGAGCTCCTCGAAGTAGCGCACGACGTTGAAGACGAAGGAATCGTAGTTGTCGATGACGAGGATCATGGCCTTGCTGCCTCGTCCGGCTCGAACGCGGCGAAGACCCGGGCGGCCTTGGTGAGGGTCTCCTCGTATTCGGGGCCTGGCTCCGACAGCAGCGTGATGCCGCCGCCGGCCTGCAACACAGCCTGATGTCGGTCCATGAACACGGTGCGGATCGCGATGGACGTGTCCATCGAGCCATCGAAGCCAATCGCGCCGATGGCCCCGCAATACAGCTCGCGGGCATCTCCTTCGATCTCGGTGATGATATCCATGGCCCTGAGCTTCGGCGCGCCGGTGATCGAGCCGCCGGGGAACGTGTTCGCGATGAGGTCGAAGGCGTCGGCGCCCTCGCGCAAAGTTCCGGTGACCACCGAAACGAGATGGTGGACCGAGGCGTAGGATTCCAGACCGCACAGAACCGGCACGCGCACGCTGCGCGGCTCGCAGACCCGCGAGAGATCGTTGCGCAGCAGGTCGACGATCATGATGTTTTCGGCCCGCTCCTTCGGGTTCTGCTGGAGAGCCTGAGCCAGGCGGGCATCTTCGTCGGGGTCGTCGACACGTCGAACCGTTCCCTTGATCGGGCGCGTCTCGACGTGCCGACCACGAAGCGTGACGAAGCGCTCCGGTGAACTCGATGCGACGGTCAACTCATCGAACGCGAGATAGGCGCCGAACGTCGCCGGGTTGGTCGCACGGAGCCGCTGATACAGGGCAAATCCGTCAAATCCCGGCGGCAGCTCGGCGCTGAAACGTTGGGCGATATTGGCCTGGTAGATGTCGCCGGCCCGGATATAGTCGCGAACCTTTTCGACAGATTCCTCATACGCCTGCCGGGTGAAGTTCGACTGCCATGTGAGCTTGGCGGGAACGGTCTCGGTGCAGGATTCGGGTTTCGTCTCACCGAGCAGGGCAGCGAAGGCGTCGATGCGGCCAAGGGCCCTTGCCTCGCGCGCAAGGCTTTCGGTTTCCGGGAAGCCGGTGGCGATCAGGAGGCAGCGATCGCGCTCGTGATCGATGACGAGCAGGGTGTCGTAGAGATTGAACGCGATGTCGTCGGTGAGTCCGGCACGGCGCGGTGGCTTCGCGACACGTTCCAATTCCCGCCCGAGATCATAGGCGAAATAGCCGATGGCTGCGCCCGGAAAAGCCGGGAGATCCGGCATGGCCGGCAGGCGGTAAGGGGCGAGACACTCTCTGAGTGCGTCCAGTGGCTTGCCGTCGAGCGGCCGGCCATCGAGAGTCGCCCGGCCCTCACGCAGGCGGAAACGACCGAACGGGTCGGCAGCCAGCACCGAGACGCGTCCGAGCGTATGGTGGTGCATGGCACTGTCGAGAAAGACGAGACCGGGCAGACGCGACAGGCATGACGCCGCCGCGATTGGATCGATGGTTGGGATCTCCTGGGTCCAGATCATGGATGCGGTGTTTCGGGTTTTGCGCTCGCTGTCCTCTCAAGCACCAACCGCGCCGGAGCGCCTTTCGTCAATTCCGGCACAGGCCGACTTGCCTGCAACCACGGCATGAGCGCCCTGCCCTCCTGGGCCAGCCTGCTTGATATGCAAGGTAAAAAATTGATCGTAACCCCATCATCAATCGGCATTTTTTTATAGAGCTGCCTTGTGACATCGGTGTCGTACGGTGCCCTGGCCGCCTGAGGCTCGCAACGCAGGAGCGGTGCGCGTATACCATCCGCATCCTATCCCACCGAGAACCACGCGGCCCGATGGCTGCTTCTCGTCACGTTGTCGTTCGAGACGTCATGACCGCCACCGCCGAACCCCTGCAATCGGATACCGGGAAAGCCGCTCCGCGGATCTCGTTCGTGTCACTCGGCTGCCCGAAGGCCTTGGTCGATTCCGAGCGGATCCTCACGCATTTGCGGGCCGAGGGCTACGAGCTGGCCCGTCGCCACGACGGGGCGGATGTGGTGATCGTCAACACCTGCGGCTTTCTCGACTCGGCCAAGGCGGAATCGCTGTCGGCGATCGGGGAGGCGATGGCCGAGAATGGACGGGTCATCGTCACCGGCTGCATGGGTGCGCAGCCGGAAGAGATCCGCGAAAAATATCCGCAGCTTTTGGCGGTTACGGGTCCTCAGGCCTACGAATCCGTGGTCGCCGCGGTGCACGAGGCGGTGCCACCGGCCCATGACCCCTTCCTCGACCTGATCCCGCCGCAGGGCGTGAAGCTGACGCCGCGGCACTACGCCTATCTGAAGATTTCCGAGGGCTGCAACAATCGTTGCACGTTCTGCATCATTCCCTCGTTGCGCGGCGATCTGGTCAGCCGCCCGGCAGCAGACGTGCTGCGCGAGGCCGAAAAGTTGGTGAAGGCCGGCGTCAAGGAGCTGCTGGTCGTCTCACAAGATACCAGCGCCTATGGCGTTGACACCCGCTATGCCGCGAGCCGCTGGCAGGACCGGGACGTGCGCGCCCGCTTCTACGATCTCAGCAAGGAGCTCGGCGAGCTCGGCGCCTGGGTCCGGCTCCACTACGTCTACCCCTACCCGCATGTCGATGAGGTCATCCCGCTGATGGCGGAGGGCAAGATCCTGCCCTACCTCGACATGCCGCTCCAGCACGCGTCTCCCAGCGTTCTCAAGAGGATGCGCCGTCCCGGCAACCAGGAGAAGCAGCTCGATCGCATCCGCCGCTGGCGCGAGACCTGCCCGGATCTGGCGATCCGCTCGACCTTCATCATCGGCTTTCCCGGTGAGACCGATGCGGAGTTCGAGGAACTGGTCGACTGGATCAAGGAAGCCCGGCTTGAGCGCGTCGGTTGCTTCGAATACGAGCCGGTCCGTGGCGCCACCGCCAACGGCATCGGTGTGCAGGTGCCCCCCGAGGTGAAAGCCGAGCGCAAGCGGCGTTTCATGGAGGCGCAGAACGGCGTTTCGCTGAAGCTTCAACGGGCCAAGATCGGCAAGCGCCTGCAGGTGATCATCGACGAGGCTGGTCCGACGGTGGCCAAGGGCCGCTCTAAGGCGGATGCACCGGAAATCGATGGCACGGTCCATGTCGCCTCGCGACGCCCCCTACGGCCGGGCGATATCGTCACCGTGAAGATCGAGCGGGCGGAGGCCTATGACCTGCACGGGATCGCCGTCTAGCACCTGGATCCCGTGATCCAGGGATGACGGGATCGCTGTAAACTTGGCGCCTGGCTGGTCCTGTGATGCCGTGATCCTGTCAGGCCTCGATGTCTTGGCTTTGGAGCCGCTGCACGCCAACCTTGGCCATGGTCTCCAGAGCGCGGCCCACCGATCCATCGACATCGATTCCGCGCACTGCATCCTCGACCAGAAGGACGGCGAAACCCTCGGCCCGTGCATCGAGAGCGGTCCAGAGGATGCAGAAATCCGTCGCGAGCCCTGTAAGGACGAGTCGGGTCACACCGCACTCACGCAGGTAGCCGGCGAGACCCGTACGTGTGGTCCGGTCTGCCTCCAGAAACGCCGAATAGCTGTCTACCTCGGGATGGGTGCCTTTGCGCAAGATCAACCCCGCCCTCGGCACTTCGAGACCGGGCGCCAGTTCGGCTCCGGACGAGCCCTGCACGCAATGGTCCGGCCAAAGCACTTGCTCGCCATAGGGCAGCGCGAGCGTCTCGAACGGCATCCTGCCCGAGTGCCGAGACGCGAACGAGGCATGCGCGCTGGGATGCCAGTCCTGGGTAACCACGACGTTCGGGGCGTGGCTGGCCAGCCGGTTGATCGGCGCGATCACCGCATCGCCGTCCGGCACGGCGAGCGCCCCACCGGGCAGGAAGTCGTTCTGGACATCAACCACGACGAGGGCGTCGGACTCCAGGAGCCTCATCGCGGGCGATGGGACCAGGACGCTGGGATCACGGGTTCCTGTGATCCGAGGATCACGGGATCATCACCGTGGAGCCGGTCGTGTTCCTGCCTTCGAGATCACGATGCACCTGCGCGGCATCGGCGAGCCGGGCGCGTGAGTGGATCGGGATCTTCACCGCGCCGCTCTTCACGACGTCGAACAGCTCTGCGGCGTTGGCGTCGAGCAATTCGCGTGTGGCGATGTGGGTGAACAATGTCGGCCGGGTCGCGAAAAGCGAGCCCTTCTGGGCCAGGATCCCGATGTCGAACGCATCGATCGGCCCAGAGGACGAGCCGAAGCTCGCGAAGACACCGAAGGGCCGCAGGCAGTCGAGGGAGGCCGGAAAGGTCGCTTTGCCGACGCCGTCATAGACCACCGGCACGCCCTGCCCCTTCGTGATCTCCTTCACGCGGGCGGCGAAGTCCTCGTCGCGGTATAGGATCACATGATCACAGCCATGCGCCCGCGCGAGCTCGGCCTTCTCCTGCGAGCCGACCGTGCCAATGACGGTGGCACCAAGATGCTTCGCCCATTGTGTCGCGATCAGACCGACGCCACCGGCGGCGGCGTGGAACAGGATCGTATCGCCCTTCTGGACGCGGTAGGTCCGGCGCAGCAGATATTGCGCAGTCAGGCCCTTCAGCATCATTGCCGCGGCCGTCTCGTCGCTCACGCCGTCCGGCACATGGACGGTTCCGGACGCCTCGACGATCACCTCTTCGGCATAGGTGCCGACGGCTCCCGCATAGGCGACGCGCTCACCGACTTTGAAACCGGTGACGCCCTCGCCGATCGCCGCAACCTCGCCAGCGCCCTCCTTGCCGAGTGTGAATGGCAGCGAGGCTGCCTTATAGGCGCCTTTGCGGAAGTAAACGTCGATGAAGTTGACCCCGATCGCCGTCTGACGGACGCGGAGCTGGCCCGGACCGGGCTCCGCCGTAGGGACATCCTCGTAGGACATCGCCTCCGGCCCGCCATACTCGTGAACCCGGATCGCCTTGGGCATCTGAACTCTTCCTCAACGCTGAAGGTTGAAGCCGAGATAGGGCCAAAGCGGCCACGGCGACAGTGTCAGGCTTCGCGAACCGCGATTTGCATTCCGGTCCCGAGGAGGCAACGCCGAATGCGGTCCTCGATGTCGGGGGTCAGGTCACGTACGCTGACATGCATGGTGGCCGTGTCGGCCGGCCGGACGTCGAGTGAGTAGTCCAACCCCTCATCCTGCATCTGGCGCAGCAGGTTCGTGCTCGCGGCCGTCATCGCAACGATGTGCTGATCGATCAACTCGGGTTTCATGAGCGCCCCGTCATTCGTCCGTGAGTTCGTCGTCCGCCTCATGCAAGCGGAGGGCCTCTTCCTCGGATTGAGGGAGACGGACGATCTCGATCGGTGGAAAGAGATTGGCGAGACCTTGGGCGACGCCGTGCAGTAACGGATCGAACGGCGAGCCGAAGCTGCGCTCGTCGAGCTCGGTCTTCGTCAATACAAAACGCTTCAAGAGACGCCCCCCGCGTCGCCGAAAACTTCAACGCAGCTGGGATAATGCGAATGGAAGGGTTTGGTTTCATACGCTCTTGACCCAGGCCGCGCGCCGCCTCTGTAAGCAGGATCGAGAAGGCGCACTGCTCACGGATGCGCCGCCGATCTCCTGGGGTCCAAGGTGTCGAGCGAGGCTGGTTTCGAAGTGGCGGTGGTGGGGGCGGGTGCAGCGGGATTGGCCGCTGCGCTCGCCCTGGCGCGCGAGGGCATTGCCACTGCCCTGGTCGGACGGCACGCGCCCGTCGCCGATGGGCGGACCGTCGCGCTTCTCGACGGCTCGGTCCGGTTTCTCGATGCGCTCGGCGCCTGGGCCGCAATCGCGCCGCAGGCCGCACCGCTCGTCGAACTGCATCTCGTCGACGATACCGGCAGCCTATTTCGACCACCCCCAGCTCGTTTCGTTGCCTCTGAGATCGGGCTCGATGCGTTCGGCTGGAACGTCGAGAGTGCGCGGCTGGTGGACAGTTTGCGGCTGCTGGCCCGCGCGACGCCGAATCTCACCGTGTTCGAAAGCGACGCGGCGGACAATCATCGCGATGGCAGTGGCGCGCGGCTGATGCTCGAGGACGGCCGCACGGTCGAGGCGCGCCTGATCATCGGTGCCGACGGAGGGCGCTCTCCACTCAGGGTGTCTTCGGGGATCGCGGTGCGGGACTGGTCCTATCCGCAGGCGGCCATCACCACGATCCTCGCTCATGATCGTCCGCATCGCGATGTTTCCACCGAGTTCCACACGCGGTCGGGACCCTTCACACTGGTGCCGCTGCCCGGTGGGCATCGCTCGAGCCTCGTCTGGGTCATGGGAGAGGGGCCAGCGCGCCGCCTCTCTGGCCTCGACGATGCAGCGCTGGCTTCGTCCGTGGAGCATCAGGCTCAAGCGATGCTCGGTGCCATGCGCATCGACGGCCCGCGCGGACTCGTGCCGATGCGTGGCCTGTCGGTCGCGACGCCGGTGGCGGAGCGGCTCGCCCTGATCGGGGAAGCGGCTCACGTCTTCCCCCCGATCGGTGCGCAGGGATTGAACCTCGGACTACGCGACGCCGCGAGCCTGCGGGACGTTCTGCTTTCGGCTCGGGGCGCCGGACGCGACCCGGGCAGCCGGGAGGCCTTATCGGGCTTCGCGCGTGGCCGTGCCGTCGACGCCCGCCTGCGAGGAACCGCAGTCGATTGGCTCAACCGCAGCCTGCTCGCCGATCTCGTGCCCGTCGATGCCCTGCGTGGGCTCGGCCTGATTGCTATGAGCACGATTGGACCGCTCAGGCGCGCGGTGATGCGCGAGGGCGTGCTGCCCCGGCTCGGAGCGCCAACGCTGATGCGGGGGCGCTGACCGGCCGGCTCATCAGCGCTGTGCGAGGGTCCGATCGTCCAGCGGTACGGCCTCGGCGCCCCTGAGATTGTCCGAGCGCCCCTTCGGCGAAGCAATCTGGGCCTCCGGGAAGGCCTTTCCGCTCTTGGCCAGGGCTTCCCCGTGCTCGAACAGGGCCTTCATGTATTTCGGATCGAACGGGCCCGGCGAAACCTTGTCGAAGCGGCCGTCGATCTCGGCGACCCGCAGGTCGAGATGTGTCCGGGCGGCAAAGGCCCGGGTGATCGCCAGGGCGCCTTGCGTCTGCGCCTTGATTGCCGCCGACACGGTGCCGCTGAGGACGCCGAGCACCGTGCGCGGCACCAGACCGAATTCCGGCGTGAGCTTGTTGTTGATCACGAGATAGACGGTGCTCGCTGGGAGCTTCGGGCCGCCTTCCGGCGCACCGGCGAGCGTCGCAGCCGGTGCCAGATAATACGGTGCCATGGATCCGCCGTCGTCGTGCATCTCCTGGATGTGCTTGCCGCCCTCGGTGACTGCATTGATCATCACCGGTGGGAACACGCCGGGAACAGCGGTGGAGGCGAGCACGATCTCGCGAAACAGCTTCAACGGCCTGTCACCGTATTTCCGGGCGTCCGGGCCGCTCGCGAGGCTTGCGATCGCGCCCATGTCCCAGACGACCGGGCGCTCGGTCTCGACCTGCGTCGTCGCGACGAGGAGGCGGCGGCCCTTGGCATGCTCGGCAGCGATCGCCTTCAGGAGATCGGGCGTGACTGACCTGTCGATCCGGTCCTTCAGCGGCCAGGTATCGGTCAGGGCCGCGTTGGTGCCGCCGAACTCGAACACGTCGGCGGCGGTGATTTCGGTGTAATTCTGCTTGAGCGACGCATCCGCGCCCGAGCCGACGAACGCGAACGGTGCGATCAACGCGCCGGTGCTCACCCCGGTGATCACGCCGAAGCTCGGACGGTTGCCGGCCTGCGACCAACCGCTCAGGATGCCGGCCGCGAAGGCGCCGTTCTCGCCACCCCCGGAAATGACGAGCCAGGGGTCACGTGCGGCAGCAGCCTCGCCGACTACCTTCTGGAAGGCTGCCGGATCGTCGCCGGCGAACCTCACGGAACCGGGCAGATCCTCGGGCTTGGCGCTGGCGGTCTCCTGGGCCGTGAACGGCGTGCGCTCCTGCCTGCCCTGCTGGAGCGGATCGGGCGCTTGCGGCTTCGGCGAGGCCCTCTCGCCCGCCTGCGGGCGCTGATGCTGCGCCGGAGAGCGCGCGAGCGCGCCGTCGTCGAAACCAAACCCGAGGGCGATCAGGATCGCCCCCGTCATCGCTCCGCGCCGGTTGGCGCTCATCGTCGTCGGTTCTGATGTCATGGCGATACCTCGAGGACGAGAGCAGTCTCACGACGACATGGTCACCATACGGTGCCCACGAAACCATGACTCATCAAGAGTTCCCAAACTCTTTCCTTGGAAAAGCTTCTGGGAAATCAATTGTGGGCCAGATCCGGCCCGACTGCCGTGTCCTGACTGCCTCATCTGCGTTCGCGCCGAAGCGCTCTCAGCCGCCTCGACGCAGAAACACCCAAGCCATCGGCCAGTTCCGATGATATTGCGCTGCAACGGCGCCCTTCGTCATCGCTGTGCGACTTCGCACCCGATTTCCGCCAAACCAATGGCTAAGCCTGACTTCGACGATTCGCAGATGAGGACCGAACCGGTCCCTTACGATGACGATCCGCCGCAACGGCCCCGACCGCGTGCTGTGTCGCTTCTCCTGAGAGACCGTCCGGCAAAGACCCTGGAGTATCCAGCGATGATCCGACTTGCGACGCAGACGCGCCATCCGCTCGCGATCCTCGGCTTGGCAGTCCTGACCGCGTTCGCTGCCCCGACAGGAGCGACGGCCCAGACTGCGCCCGTCACCACGACGCCACCGGGAAAACCCGACGCCTGCGGGCTCGTGCAGAAATCCGATCTCGAAACGCTGTTTCCCGGACGCCCGGTCGAAAGCAAGGGCGCGACGCTGAGCCTGGTCTTCAAGGGGCCCCAGTACAATCAGGGCTGCCAGTATCTCGTACGCCTGCCGAGCCCGACCTCGCGATCCGATCTGGCGAAGTTCGTGACCGTGACGGTCGTGTTGTCCGGTGAGGGGACGAGCGGCCGAGGCGGCTCCATCGACGTCTTCAAGAACGTGCTCAGCACGCGCACCAAGATTGCCGAATCCGATCCCCACAAGAAGCGCACGATCGAACCCGCGCGCGGCATCGGCGACGAGGCCTTCCAGGAGGTGTCCGAGTACACGACGGACGTGCGCGTCCGCAAAGGCGATCTCGTCTTCGTCATCTCCCTCGACAATTACTCGACGCAGACCTTGCCGAACGCCCTGGCGCTGGCTGAGCAGGCGGCGGGACGCTGGCAGGAGGGAACCGGCATGGTTGCGGGCACGGATACGGCCGTGAAGAGCCCCGTCACGCCGAAAGACGAGGTCATCATCCCGCCGGATACCCGCAAATCCGCTCAAGCCCCGGTCGATCGCTGGCCCGACGCCTGCGCTCTCCTGAAGGAAGACGACGTGCGCGCGGTGTTCGGCGACATGAAGCTCGATCCGGTCCGCAAGGTCATGGGCACCCTGACCTCCGACGGGCGCGAGCAGAAGGTCGAGAAGCTGCCGAACCCGATCGCCTGTCACTATACGGCGAGCAAGGTGCTGACCGAAGGCGGTGCCCGGAAGATCATCACCAACACGATCTCGCTGAACGTCCAGGACGTTGCCGCGACGCCCGAACTCGCGCTCAAATATTATCAGATCTCGAAGAAGGTCGGCGATGCCAAGACCGACCTGCAGGGGATCGGTGACGAGGCCGCGCTTTCGCCGACCAACCAGATCGTCATCCGCAAGGGCGTGGTCAACATCGCGGTCCGCGTCGGCGGCGACATGCGTGACAAAGCGCTCTATGACGACGCGACCCAGCGCGTGAACACCATCGCCAAGCGCGTCGCGGCGCATATGCCCTAATGGTTGTACTCGGGTAGCCTTTACGCGGAGGCGGCGGGTGAACTACGGGAGGCGGAAACACGCGCCTTCCGGAGCCCGAACCACATGAAACTTCCGCGCCGCTTCTTCCAGCCGCTCGCCGCCGGGGCCCCCGAGCCGTTCCGCGAGCTTCCGGTGAAGCTGGAGCGGATGATCCACTTCGTGCCGCCGCACAACGAGAAGGTCCGCGCCAATGTCGGCGACCTCGCCGCGACGGTGGACGTGGTGCTCGGCAACCTCGAAGACGCCGTGCCGGCCGACCAGAAGGAGGCCGCGCGCAAGGGCTTCATCGCCATGGGCAAGGAGGTCGATTTCGCCAAGACCGGCACCGGCCTCTGGACCCGCATCAACGCCCTGAACTCGCCCTGGATTCTCGACGACCTGTTCGAGGTCGTCGGCGAGATCGGCAACAAGCTCGACGTGATCATGGTGCCGAAGGTCGAGGGGCCTTGGGACATCCATTATATCGACCAGCTGCTCGCCCAGCTCGAGGCGCGTCACAAGGTCGAGAAGCCGATCCTGGTCCACGCCATCCTCGAGACGGCCGAGGGTGTCGCCAACGTCGATGCCATCGCCTCCGCCTCCCCGCGCATGCACGGCATGAGCCTTGGCCCGGCCGATCTCGCGGCCTCGCGCAGCATGAAGACCACCCGCGTCGGCGGCGGCCATCCCGAGTATCGCGTCATCGCCGATGCCAGGGGCGAAGAGGCTCGGGCGAGCGCTCAGCAGGACCTCTGGCACTACACGATCGCGAAGATGGTCGATGCCTGCGCCGCCAACGGCATCAAGGCCTTCTACGGCCCGTTCGGCGATTTCTCGGATGCCGCGGCCTGCGAGGTTCAGTTCCGCAACGCCTTCCTGATGGGCTGTGCCGGCGCCTGGACGCTTCATCCGAGCCAGGTCACCATCGCCAAGAAGGTTTTTGCGCCGGATCCGGACGAGGTGAACTTCGCCGCCCGCATCGTCGAGGCCATGCCCGACGGCACCGGTGCGGTGATGCTCGACGGCAAGATGCAGGACGATGCCACCTGGAAGCAGGCCAAGGTCATCGTCGACCTCGCCCGCCTCGTCGCCGACAAGGACCCGGAACTGGCGAAAGTCTACAAGCTGCCTTGATGGGGATGCAGACTTCGATCGGATGACAGGAGCGTCGAGCCGGCCTATTTTACCGCTTATGGCCGAGACCGTGATGCACGAAGACCTGATCAAGACCGCCAAGTTCAACCTTGGAGCGGTGGTCCGTCACCGAATCTACCCGTTCCGCGGCGTCGTGTTCGACGTCGACCCGGAATTCGCCAACACCGAGGAATGGTGGGAGGCGATTCCGGAGGAGGTCCGGCCGCGCCGGGATCAGCCTTTCTACCACCTGCTCGCCGAGAACGCGGACAGCGAGTACATCGCCTACGTCTCCGAGCAGAATCTGGTGCCGGACATGTCGGGCGAGGCCCTGCGCCATGCCGGTATCCCGGAGGTGTTCGACCGGGCGCCTGACGGCGCCTACCGGGTGCGGGCCGGCCACGCGAACTGAGCGGCTCCAGGGTTCAGAATACGAAAAGGCCGGGCAGCACTGCCCGGCCTTTTTTCGTGATCGATGAGGCTGCGCGCCTCGGCCCGATGACTCGGGCCGAGGCCATGACCGGAAAACTTATTTCGGCGCGGCGTTCGCGGCCGGTGCGGTGGCGCCGCCCTGGCTCTCGAGCTTCTTGCGCATGTCGTCGCTCTTCTTCTCGAGCTCAGCCTGCAGCTTCTTCTGCTGCTCCTCGAGCACCTTCGGGTCGACGGCCGGGCCGTCGAAGGCCGTGCCGAAGCCGGCGAGCGGCACCGCGAAGATGACTTCCTTCTGGGTCTGGTTCTGGACCGCGACGTTGAGGGTGGTGCCCTTCTTGAGCGCGTTCATGAACTCGGCCGAGACGCCGCCGGCTTCCGCGAAGCAGCCATTGGGGAAGCAGACCGCGAACTTGCCGGCGGTGAGCTCCTTGCCGTCGACGTTGAAGCGGATGCCCGGGGCGAGCATCAGGCCGAGCGGCAGAAGGAAGCGGACGACCTTGACCTCCTGCTTCTGGGCCGGGTTCTTCATGTCGTAGACCGCGGCGGCGAGAACCGGCTGGCCGTTATCCGAGACGAAGTCGCGGGTGGTGTAGCAGACGTCGGTGCCCGAGTTCTTGTCGTTGCCGCAAACCTTGGTCCACTTGTCCTGGCTCGGCTCGGACTTCACGTTGATGATCTGCGGGCCGGCCTGCTGGGCGGCGCCCTGCGGGGGCTGACCACCCGGGGCGGCCGGTGCCGGGGCGGTGGGCGCAGGTGCCGCCGGGGCGGCCTTCTTGTTGCCTTGGGCGAAGGCCGGGCTGGCAAGGCCGGCGCCGAGGCCCGCCAGAGCGATCAGCGTGGCAGTGCGCAGCGGGCGCGCGGGACGGTTTGCAAGAAACATCGGCTTCATGACCCCTTCAACGAATTCTAATCGCTTCTGGTGCGGCTCAACTGACGCACATTGCTGTCTGAGGACCAGCGGATGGCTGCGATCCGGCGATCCGACGGCAGGTCGACCCCGTCGCGAAAAGCCGGACCTTCGCGGACGTCGGGGCGCCTGATTCAGCTAACCCGCTGCCCTGTCGAATGATCGCGCGGCCTGCTTTCTCCCCGTAATGAGGCGAAGGCATGACGCCTGCGCCGTACACCCATGCGGGCTGAATCGGAAGAGCAAGAGCGGTCGCGATGAACGAGACTCGGCCGGTTCGGGGACTTCGCCCGATCCAGGACATTTAACGTCGGGTTAACCATAAGCGCCCCATCACCGAGCACAGGATCGGGGATGCGTCCGGGTGTCTGCGCATTGGGCTGTCACAGGGGCTGAGACGCTGGATACGCCCGTCATGGCGCGGATCGGGCTCGGCGCGCTGCTGCGCATGACCGCCCGGCGCCATCCCGATCGCGTCGCCCTGATCGATCCGGCGGACAAGCCGCTCTGGAGCGGCCGGCCGGCCATCACCTGGACCTACGCTGCCGCCGCCGAGATCGTCGATCGCCTCGCCCGCGGATTGCGCGCCTGGCGGCTGCCGCCCGGGAGCCGCATCGGACTGTGCCTGCCCGGCAGTGCCGAGAGCGCGCTGGCCCTCCTTGCGGTCGAGGCGGCCGGCCACACACCCTGCCTCCTGCCGGTCTCCTGGGACGAGGACAGCCTCGTCGCTGCCGTCCAGGGTGTCGGGGTCTCGGCCATCCTCACCCAGGCCCGCCTCGGCACGGGGGAACTTGCCGAGCGGATCTGCGCGGTCGCCGTGCGCTATTTCGGACTGCGCTACGTCGCTGCGTTTGGGCCGGACGTTCCGGACGGCGTGATCAATCTCGACGGCATGGTGCTGGACGAACGCGCCGCTGCCTCGGACGAGCCGGGCGCGCGACCGTCGCCGGCACCCGTCGGCACCGGTATCGTCACCTTCGCCGCAGGCGATCCCGGCCGAGCGGTCCATCGCAGCTTCGGTTCCCTCGTCGCGGCAGCGACGGCGCATCTCGTGTCGACCCGCGTCGGCCCCGACGAGCGCATCCTCAGCCTGATCGGGCCGCACGACCTGCGCGGGCTCGCGACCGGCCTCACCGCGTCGCTCGTCTCGGGTGCGGCTCTAGAAACCCTGCCGCTCTTCGACGGCGCGGCCTTTGCCGCCTCCTTGGCGCGCGAAGTACCGACGCACCTCGTCGCCCCGGGCTTCCTCGAAGCCAACCTCGCCGGACGCGCCCTGCCCTCGAGCTTGCGCTCGGTTGCCCTCGCCCACCGGGCCCCCGTCCGCTTCCCCAACCGCAGCCGCCGGCCCGATCAGGCCCTGCGCGTCGAGGCCGTGATCGACAGCCTCGCCTTCGACGAGACCGCGATTCTGTCCGGCCGCCGCGGCACGGCCCGCGACCTCGCCCTCGTTCTGGCCTCGCCCGAGCGCCTCGCCTTGCCCGAATCGCTGATCGCGATCACCCGGACACAGGAAGGCCGGCTCGCCTTCCGGGGACAGGCCTGCGCCTGTGCGCCGCTGCATCGCGGAATACCGGCATCGGAACCGGCCGAAATCTGGCGACCGAGCCCCTATGAACCGGTGGTCACGGCTGGCCTCGCCACGGCGCTCGTCGCCGGGCCGACCCATACCCGCGACGCTGTCCCCAGTTCCTTCGCGCACGCTTGACGGTTCCGACGTCCGGCGCCCCCGTTGCCGATGAGGCTCTTCGGCGCCCGATCCGATCTCTAGAATTTCCTTAAGGCTGCCAGACGATTGCAGGGGTCGATTGATCCCGGCGGCTGTCGAATCGCCGAAAATCGGCCATTCAATTCATCTCGCGCTCACTTGGAGAGCGGCATCGTCACGGAGTCGACATGGCCGGCGAACCAATCGTAGCCATGTGAGTTATTGCACTGCGGCCCTTTCCTGGGCCGGCTATCTGAGGTATCAGCAACGCTTATGGGTGCGCTGCAGCAAGTGCTAGTCGTCGACGACGGCGTTCGCCTCGCCGATCATTCCCTGGCCGCCGACCTCGCAGGGCTCGGTTATGCCAGCGTCACCGCTTCGATCGAAGCCTTCGACGATGTGCTCGCGGTGATTGCGCGCCCCGCCGCCGTCCTGCTCCAGAGTTCCAATCGTCGCGACGCCGTCTACGAGCGACTGGCCACCCGCCTGCGCGAGCAGATGAAGAGCGGCGGCATCCCGGTGATCGAACTGGACGGCGCCCCGACCCGCGTCGGTGCCCCCGTCGATCTCAAGAGCCGAATCGGTCCCTACGTGCTCAACGAGCCAGAGCTTTAGACGGGATCGGCAACGGGACGATGACAGGGGCGGGCCGCGAGGCTCGCCTTTTTTCATTTCACGCGGCCTTCTTCCCCTGCCCTGCGATCTTGGCGAGGCTGCGCAGGATGCCGGTGGTCTCCTTGAGACGCGCCGGGATGCTGTTCAGCTCGCGGATGAAGACGATGCTCATGTCCGGCCGCACCTTGGCGAAGGAGGCCTGGCTCGTGACGTAGGCGATCAGCCCCGGCGGGTTCGCGAATTTCTTGTCGCGGAACTGGATCACAATGCCCTTCGGGCCGGCTTCGACCTTCTCGATGTTGGTCTCGTGGCAGAGCAGCTTAATGGTCACGATCTTGAGAAGCTGCTCGACCTCCGGTGGCAGCTTGCCGAATCGGTCGATCAGCTCGGCGCCGAAGCTCTCGAGCTCGGCGTCGCTCTCCAAGGTGGACAGGCGACGATACAGGCCGAGGCGGACCGTGAGGTCCTCGACATAGTCCTCGGGGATGGTGACCGGCGCGCCGAGGGCGATGGTCGGCGACCAGGCTTCTTCCTCAGGCTCCTCGATGCCGGCCTTGAGAGCGGTGACGGCGTCCTCCAGCATCTGCTGGTAGAGTTCGTAGCCGACCTCCTTGATGTGGCCGGACTGCTCGTCGCCCAGAAGATTACCGGCGCCGCGAATGTCGAGGTCGTGGCTCGCGAGCTGGAAGCCGGCGCCCAGCGTGTCGAGGGTCTGCAGCACCTTGAGGCGCTGCTCGGCCTGCGTCGTGAGCTGGCGGTTGGCCGGTGTGGTGAACAGCGCGTAGGCCCTCGCCTTCGAGCGGCCGACGCGCCCGCGCAGCTGGTAGAGCTGGGCGAGGCCGAACATGTCGGCCCGGTGCACGATCAGTGTGTTGGCGGTGGGGATGTCGAGGCCCGATTCGACGATCGTGGTCGAGAGCAGCACGTCGTACTTGCCCTCGTAGAAGGCCGTCATGACGTCCTCCAACTGCCCGGCCGCCATCTGGCCGTGAGCGACCGCCACTGTGGTCTCGGGCATCTCCTGGTCGAGGAATTTCTTGACCTCGGCGAGGTCCTCGATGCGGGGCACCACGTAGAAGGACTGCCCTCCCCGGTAGCGCTCGCGCAGCAGCGCCTCGCGGATCAGCAGCGGGTCGAACGGCGTCACGAAGGTGCGCACCGCGAGGCGGTCTACCGGCGGCGTCGCGATGATCGAGAGCTCGCGCACGCCGGTCATGGCGAGCTGGAGCGTGCGCGGGATCGGCGTCGCCGAAAGCGTCAGCACGTGGACGTCGGCCTGCAGCGTTTTCAGCCGCTCCTTGTGGGAGACGCCGAAGTGCTGCTCCTCATCGACGATGATCAGGCCGAGATTCTTGAACGCAATGTTCTTGGCCAGCAGCGCGTGCGTGCCGACGACGATGTCGACGGTGCCGTCCGCGAGCCCCGCCCTCACCTGCTTCATCTCGCCGGCCGAGACGAAGCGCGAGAGCTGAGCGACCTGGACGGGAAGTCCTTTAAAGCGCTCGGCGAAATTCCTGTAGTGCTGGCGCGCCAGCAGCGTCGTCGGCACGATCACCGCGACCTGCTTGCCCGAGATCGCGCCGGCGAAGGCGGCGCGGAGCGCCACCTCGGTCTTGCCGAAGCCGACATCGCCGCAGACGAGGCGGTCCATCGGACGGCCGGCATTGAGGTCGTCGAGCACCGCGTCGATGGCGTTCTGCTGGTCTTCCGTTTCCTCGAATTGGAAGCGGGAGGCGAACTCGCCGTAGAGGCCCTCCGGCGGATGCAGGCGCGGGGCCTGCTTCACGAAGCGCTGCGCGGCGACCTTGATGAGCGCGCCCGCCATTTCGAGGATGCGCTTCTTCATCCGGGCCTTGCGGGCCTGCCAGCCGCTGCCGCCGAGGCGGTCGAGGGCGACCTCCGAATCCTCGGAGCCGTAGCGGGTCAGCAGCTCGATGTTTTCGACCGGCAGCAGCAGCAGGCCGGTGGCGTACTGGATCTCCAGGCAGTCGTGCGGCGTGCCGGCGGCATGCACGGTCTTGAGCGTCACGAAGCGGCCGATGCCGTGATCGGCATGGACGACGAGGTCGCCCGGCTGCAGCGCCTGCACCTCCAGGATGACGTCCTGCGGGCGCTTCGACTTGCGCTTCTGGCGCACCAGGCGGTCGCCGAGGATGTCGCCCTCTGAGACGACGGCGAGCCGGTCGATGATGAAGCCGGATTCGAGGCCCCAGACCGCGACCGCCACGTCGGTGCCGCGCTTCAGCGCATTCACGGCGGTCAGCGTGTTGATGGAGATCGGCTTCTTGAGACCGTGATCGGCGAGCACGCCGCAGAGCCGGTCGCGCGAGCCGTCGGACCAGGATCCGAGGATCACGTGATGACCGGATCCCTGCAGGTCCTTGATGTGGGCGACGGCCGCATCGAAGACGCTGGCCGCCTCGTCGGCCCGCTCAGGGGCAAAACTCCGGCCGGCATGGGCGCCGCAGTCGATGACCGCGCGCTCGTCGGATTCCGGCTGTGCGAAGGGGGTGAGCCGGGCGACGGCGCCCGTGGCGATGCGCTCCTTCAGCTCGTTCGGCGTGAGGTAGAGGGCGCGCGGCGGCAGCGGCTTGTAGGGCGCGACGCCGGGTTGGGGCGTCTTCTGGGCCTCGTCGCGGGCCTGGAAATAGTCCTGGATCAGCGAGAGCCGCTCGGCGGCGGCGTCCTCGGCCTGCGCGTCGAAGATCAGCGGCACGCCGCCGACATAATCGAACAGCGTGTCGAGATGCTCGTAGAAGAGCGGCATCCAGTGCTCGAGGCCGGCATAGCGGCGGCCCTCGCTCACGGTCTCGTAGAGACGGTCGTCACGGTTCGCCGCTCCGAAGGAGGCGATGTAGCCCTGTCGAAAGCGCCGGATCGTATCCGTGACGAGCTGGACCTCGCTCATCGGCACGAGATCGAGGGAGCGCAGGGCCCCGACGGTGCGCTGGGTCTCCGGGTCGAAGGCGCGGATGGTCTCCAGCGTGTCGCCGAAGAAATCGAGGCGGATCGGGTTCGGCAGGCCCGGCGGCGACAGGTCGAGGATGCCGCCGCGCACGGCATATTCACCGGTGTCACGCACGGTGCCAGTGCGGAGGAAGCCATTGGCCTCGACCCATTCCTGGACCTTCGACATCGGCACGACGCTGCCGGCCGAGGCGGAGAAGGTCTCGACCGCGATGCGATTCTTCGGCGGCACGCGCTGCACCAGGGCGTTCACCGTGGTGCAGAGAATGCGCGGGTTCTCTTCCGAGGAGCGCGACCGGGTCAGGCGCGAGAGCGCGGTCATGCGCTGGGCGGCGATGCCGGCATTCGGAGAGACGCGGTCGTAGGGCTGGCAGTCCCAGCCCGGAAAATTCATGACCTCGATCTCGGGGGCGACGAATTTCAGCGCCGTCTGGAAGGCGTTGGAGCGGCTGGAATCGCGCGCCACGTGCACCAGCACCGCTGGCCCCTCGAAGCCTTGGGCCAGGGCGCGGGCGAGGTCGGCGACCACGATGGTGTCGAAGCCGTCGGGCACGTTGCCGAGTGTCGGGCTTTCGCCACGCTTCAGCGCCTCGATCGCCTTGGTGAGCGGAGCGGATTTGGGCAGCGCGAAGCGTGCGACCGGCTGTTTCGGAGCGGGTACGGGGGCAGTTTTGGCCATGTCGGGCGCGGTGTAGCTCGAAACGGTTGATTTGGTCAGGGGGCGATATGGGCTGGCAGGGTCGCTGCGTCGCATGCCTGCTGGCTGCGTCTCGGACAAGCTTGATCGGTTTCGCGCAGTTCCGGGTGCGGAGGAGTTGGGCCCCGTTTACCGCCGCCCGGCGACCAAGTGGCCCCTCTCGTGGACGACGAGCAGCGCGGCCAAGCTGATGGCAAAGCGCCAGTCCCAGACCGGGGCGTAGGCGGCGATGGGCAGGAGCATGGTCCCGCCTGTCGTCGCCGCCTTGCCGAGCCCGAGCGCCCCCAACGAGGAGCGGCTTCCGGGCGGGTCTTTTTATGAGGCGTCGTGCGCCGAGGAGGTGGCCGCCTGGGGTGCGTCCTTCGGCTTGCGCTTGAATAGCTTGGAGATGCCGGCGCCGAGGCCGATCACCGCGAGGATGCCGATCTTGGCGAACTTCGCCAGGAAAGCCGCCACGATCGCGAACAGGCCGAGCTTCTTCACCGCGACGCCCCCGACCAGCGCCGCGAGCCCATAGGCGGCGATGCGGTCGGTGGAGGTGTTGAAGTCGGAGTAGCGCTTGCCATCGACGTAGGAGAGGTTCGAGAGCAGCGAGTGCGCCACGGGCTTCCGTGCTTCGACCTCACTTTGCGAAGTCAGCAGGTTGAGGCTGAAATAGCCGTCCCGACCAAGGGCATAGGTGTTGTAATTGACGCCGCCATCGGCGCTGTCCGGCTCGTTCTCCTGCTTCGAGGAGAGCGACCAGACCAGGCGATGCGTCTGTGCGTCGTAGCTCGGCTTCTCGATCCAGCCGACGATGCGGAGCTTCGGGAAGCCACGCGCGGCGCGGTCCTCGTTGGATTGGGCGGTGACCTCCTTGATGTTGGCGAGCAGGTCGTCGGCGTTCCAGTCCTTGGCGTCGTCGTCCTTGATGTAGCCTTCCTTGATGTAGCGGATGACGACCAACCAATCGTCCTTGTCGGCGGTGCCCGTGACGAGGCCGACGACGTCTGGACCCGGCGTGTTGCCGTAGGCGCGCAGGATGCGCTTGGCCTGCATGGCCGGCACGAACGCGGTGTTGTCGGGGAGCTTGAGGTCGGCCTGGTCGAGGAGCTTGGCGCTGTTCGGGCCGAGCGTGGCGACCTTCTGGGCGTCGGTCCAGGCGGACTTCACCTCCGCCGCCTTCTGCTCGGCGGTCATCGGGCCGGGCTGCGGCGCGGCCTGTGTCGTCGCCGCGGTTTGCGCCTGCGCGGATCCCGCGCCTCCGACGAGGATGAGCGCCAGACAAAGTGCAATGGGGCGGGCTCGCCCAATGAAGGTCACGGCCATGTCCACTCCTTCGATCAGCAGATCGCGTCGCCCGCTGGTTGCGATGCGACGATTCGGCACAATCGAAGTCTGGGACTAGACGATTTGGTTGGGCGTGTCCGCCCGCACCGTACGGCCGAGCTTCAGGAATGGATCGGTGAATCGTGTCGGTGGAACGCCTTGAGGCGGCGAAACACTGGCGTGTCGTAGTCCGAGGGGGTCGCGGCCTCTCCAGTGAGCCAGCCAAGCAGGTCACGGTCCGGCAGCTCGATCAGCGCCTCGAAGGCGGTGAGGTCGTCCTCGGACAGGTCCCCGATCTCGGCATCGGCGAAGCGACCCATCAGCAGGTCCATCTCGCGCATGCCGCGATGCCAAGCCCGAAAAAGCGTGCGGCGGCGGCGGGGATCGAGATCGGCGCTGGTGCGGGTGGTGCCGGACATGAAGGGCTCCGTGGCGGACGGGGCAGTCTAGCCGAGGCGACCCGGCGCGCGAAACCGAGCCGTCACCGGATCGGCTGATCCTGGGATCAGGGTATCCGGGTATCAGAGGATCCAGGGCCGCTCTCCACGCCTCCTTGGTGGCGGGGGCGCGACGGCAGACGGATGACGCCATATCCTTGCGGCCCTACACAGCCTCGCTCCATGACCGACGATACCCCCCGCCTGCGCCCGAGCCTCCTCGATGCCCTGTTCGCCCCGGCCCGCGGGCTGCCCGGCGTCGGGCCGAAGATGGCACCGCTCATCGAGCGGCTGCTCGGCACGGACGAGCGGCCGGCGCGGATCGTCGACCTGCTGTTTCACCTGCCCCAGCGTGGCATCGCCCGTCCGCTCGTCGGTTCGATCGCGCAGGCCCCCATCGGCGAGCCCGTGACGCTCGGTGTCACGGTGGTCGATCACCGTGCCCCGGCAGCCGGCCGGCGCGCCTATCGCGTGCTGGTGGAGGACGGGACCGGCGACATCAGCCTCGTCTTCTTCGGCATGCCGCGGGCGCGGGTCGAAAAGATGCTGCCTCTCGGCAGCCATCGCTTCGTCTCGGGCCGGATCGAGCTCTGGGACGGCATGCGCCAGATGGTGCATCCCTCGCGGATCATCGACGAGGCCGGCCTCGCCGATCTCCCTGCGGTCGAGCCGGTCTATGGCGCCACCGAGGGGCTGACCTCGCGCACGATCAGCCGCCTCGCCCATAGCGCCCTCGATAAGCTGCCCGTGCTGCCGGAATGGCAGGACCCAGCGTGGCTGCGCGCGCAAGGCTTCGCGCCCTTCGCCGATGCGCTGAAGGCAGAACATCACCCGGACGAGGCGCCTCCCCCGGTTCCCGAAGGCGAGATCGCGCCGTCGACTGCCGCACGCCGGCGGCTGGCCTATGACGAACTCTTGGCCTCGCAGCTGGCGCTGGCCCTGATGCGGGCCCGCGCCCGGCGCAAGCCGGGCCGCTCCAATGCCGGTGACGGCCATCTGAAGGAGCGGATCGAGGCCACCCTTCCTTTCGCGCTGACCGGCGCGCAGTCGCGGGCCGTCGCCGATATCCGTGCCGACATGGCCTCCGACAAGCGCATGCTGCGCCTGCTCCAGGGCGATGTGGGCTCGGGCAAGACGGCGGTGGCGCTCCTCGCCATGGTCTCGGCCGTCGAGGCCGGCCGGCAGGCCGCGCTGATGGCGCCGACCGAGATTCTCGCCAGACAGCATTTCGAGCGGCTGTCGCCCCTGATCGGGGCGCTGCGCATCCGTCTCCTTACCGGCCGCGACCGGGTCGCCGAGCGCCGGGCCACGTTGTCCGATCTCGCCGAGGGGAAGATCGACATTCTGGTCGGCACCCATGCGCTCTTCCAGGAGAGCGTGGTGTTTTCCGATCTCGGCCTCGCCGTGGTCGACGAGCAGCATCGTTTCGGCGTGCACCAGCGTCTGGCGCTCGGCGACAAGGGCGAGGCGGTCGACATCCTGGTCATGACCGCGACGCCGATCCCGCGCACCCTGGCTCTGACGTTCTTCGGCGACATGGACGTCTCGGTGCTCGACGAGAAGCCGGCAGGGCGCCAGCCGATCAAGACCATCACCGTGCCGATCGAGCGCATCGACGAGGTCGTTGCCGGGCTGCGTAGGGCGCTCGAAGCCGGGGACCGCGTCTACTGGATCTGCCCGCTGGTCGCGGAATCCGAGTTCATCGACCTCGCGGCCGCGGCCGAGCGGTTCGACGACCTGGCCAAGGAGTTCGGCGCCTCCGTCGGTCTGATCCACGGCAAGATGCCGGGGCCTGAGAAGGACGCGGCCATGGAGCGCTTTGCGTCCGGGGATACCAGGATCCTGGTCTCCACCACCGTGGTCGAGGTCGGTGTCGACGTACCGGAGGCCACCATTATGGTGATCGAGCATGCCGAGCGCTTCGGCCTCGCCCAGCTCCATCAGCTGCGTGGCCGCGTCGGGCGCGGGAGCAAGCCCTCCTCCTGCCTGCTGCTCTATCGCGGCCCTCTCGGCCAAGTCGCCAAGGCCCGGCTTGAGATGATGCGCGAGACCGAGGATGGGTTTCGCATCGCCGAGGAGGATCTGCGCCTGCGCGGTGAGGGCGAGGTGCTCGGCACCCGCCAGTCGGGCCTCGCCGCCTTCCGCCTCGCACGGATCGAGAGCGACGGCAATCTGCTGGAGGCCGCTCGCGACGATGCCCGGCTGATCGTCGAGCGCGACCCGGCCCTGAAGAGCGAGCGCGGGCAGGCGCTGCGGGTGCTGCTCTACCTGTTCGAGCGCGACGCCGCGATCCGGCTGCTTGGGGCTGGGTGAGTTTCGGGGCGCAACGCTCGGCCCCCGTCCCTCGATCGTTCAGATTCGCGAGTGTTTCGCCCGTTCAGGAAAGCCGCTTCTGAACGGGCCTTCGACGCGGCAGACTGCGCGCCCACGCCGCATCAAGAAGGATTAGCTCGATTTGTGACAGTTTTATTTTTTATCTATTTCACAGATGCTTATGCGGATTTCTTGAGGTATTTTCTCAGCAAACTTGAGTGCAATAGAGCACCCAGTGTGGCCTTCATGAACTTGAAATGAACGTATTCCCCGATTAACTGGAGATGAACGAAAGGCCATTCAATCTGGCCTGCCACAGATGAAAACGGGAGATCGGACATGTCTGCAGGACTGTTCCAGAACCTGCCGGGCGCTCACGAGATGGGCTCCACGAACTCTCTGGCGAGCGAGCCGTGGCTGTTGCCGATCTCGGACAAGATCGCGGCCTCGCCCTCTTCGGATGACCTGATGGACAGCGTGCGGCTCTCGGCCCGTCCGTTCCGGATCGCCGCCAATGCTCTCTGTGCGGTGCTCGCCCTGTTGCTGACGGCGCAACTGACGACGAACTGGGTCGGATCGAACACCCGACCGGCAACGAGCCAGGTTGCCGAGGCGACCCCGCCGACCATCGCCGCCGAGAAGGCCTCGCTCAGCATCCATCACTGAGCGGGCGGTTCTGGTCCCAGACCGACGACTACGCGTCCAGGCGCGCCGGATCCCGGCGCGCTTTTTCGTTGGCGGCCTCTTGTTCGACCTGAGCCGATCGTAGGCCCGCCGCCATGGCCTGGAGCCGGTTCTGATGGTCTTCCGGCTGGATCACGCCGGCCGACATCACCAGCTTGGCCGCGTCATCGACGCTGATCGGCAATTCGATGATCTCGGAGCGCGGCAGGTAATAGAAGAAGCCCGTGGTCGGGTTCGGCGCGCAGGGCAGGAAGACGCCGACGTAGTCGTGCCCCTCGCCTGCCGGCATGCCGTCGTGCTGCGCCAGCGCGTTCTGCACCTCGGTGCCGGCCGGCGCCGACAGGAACACCACCGACCAGGTGCCCTTCACCGGGAACTGCACGAGACCGACGGTGCGGAACGAGGTCCCGTTGGCCGAGAACAGCGTCTCGAAGATCTGCCGCAGCCCGCGATAGAGGCCGGAGATCACCGGCGTGCGGGCGAGCAGCACCTCTCCGAACTCCACCACCGAGCGCCCAACGAGGTTCGCGGTGAGGAACCCGAGCAGCGTCACCGCGACGAAGGCGATGACGAGGCCGAGGCCGGGGATCGAGAAGGGCAGGTAGTGGTCCGGCAGGTAGCTCGCCGGCACCAGCGGCTTCACCCAGCCGTCGATCAGGGCGATGATCCACCAGGTGATGTAGATCGTGATTGCCAAAGGGCCGGCGACGATGATGCCGGTGAGGAAATAGGTGCGCAGACGCCCCCGCGCGCTCACCCGCTTCTTCGAGGAGATCGGCTCTGGATCCGGGATCGGCGAGATGGTGGGCGCCACGGGAAAAAAACTCTGGACCGGAGGGCTGCCGGAAGCTCGGGCATTACGGACCCTGTGAAGAGGTAACCGCTCCCCTGCGCGGCCTCAAGAGCGCGGGCTCGGCGACAGGCCGAGCTTGGCCGTTTCCCAAGCCGCGCGGGCTCGGGCCTGCCGTGCCGCGCCCCCCGAAGGCCCTGCGCATCGTGTCAGGCGCAACAGGAGCCCTTCGCCTGGCCGCCCTCATACTGGTCGTGCAGCTTCACCCAGCTCATCGTACCCTGCTCGTTGCGCCCCTTCGGCGCGAGATCTAGCCAGTTGAAGGCGCCGACCAGGGTTTCGAGGCCACGCGCATAGGTCGAGTAGGTGTGGAAGATCTCGCCGGCCGCGTCGCGGATGAACAGGCTCGCGCCGGGGAGATCGGGTGCGGTCGACGGTTCGTCGCCGTAATTGTAGCTGATCACGCGCCCCGGCTCCTCCGACCCGAAGGACACGCCGAAGTCGTAGTTGAACGAGTTGCGGCCGGACGAGACCCAGCGGAATGTCCAGCCGAGGCGCCGTTTCACCTGCTCGATATGCCCCAGGGGTGCACGCGAGACCGCGCAGAAGGCGAGGTCGGCCTGCTCGAAATGCTGGCGGGCGGCGTCGACATGGTCGGCGACGAAGGAGCAGCCTGGGCAGATGTGGTCCGAGCCGGGCGTCAGCATGAAATGGTAGATGGCGAGCTGGCTACGGCCCTCGAACAGGTCGCCGAGATGCTTCTCACCGTCCGGGGCCTCGAAGACATAGTCCTTCTCGACCTTGACCCAGGGCAGCTCTCGCCGCGCGGCACTGAGTGCGTCGCGCCGGTGGGTGAGGTCGCGTTCCTGCGCCAGCAGGGCCTTGCGGGCCTCGAGCCAGGCCTCGCGGGTGACGATGGTGGGTTCGCTCATCGTTGTTCTCCTCGAGTGACGTGGGCGTCTTCCTGAAGAACGTGCGAGCTTTGGGAATCCCGACACTCGACATTTGGGAATCTCAGAGGCGAATCGGAATCAGCGTGCGCAGACGCGCGTCGCGCAGGTAGAGCCCGCCCCAGGCCAGAAGCCCGAGATAGAGCCCGAACAGCAGATGGCTGAAGATGGGGCTGCCGACGCGCAGATGCGTCGCCATCGCCCCGCCGAGATAGCCCGTCAGCAGGATCGCTCCCAGCACGGAGGTCCGCGGCGTGGCGTAGAGCAAGGTGCAGATCAGCGTCACCACGCCGAGCCCGCGTGCCATCTCGACGCTCGCCGGCCAGCCGAGGGCCTGCATCGTTTCGGTGACGGGAGCGATCGGAATCAGCTTGATGCCGCCGTCGAACACCAGGAACACGATGACGAGCCCACTCATGATGCGCCCGGCGAGCGTCATGGCGCGGGAGCTGGTCTCGTGTTGCGGCGTCGTCGGCATGGTGGTCCCCCTAGGGTCTCGCGAACGGCACAGGCCGCGTCCGTCGATTGATATCCCGAGGACGGTCGAAGCGTCGCCGTTCCGACAGCGGCTGGCGAGAAATCAGCGGCCGAGATCGTGGCGGGGGGCATCCGCATCCGGCGCACTGCAGGGCTTGGACGAGCCTGCTTCCCGTCGAGCCGGAGGCCGGATTGCCTCGGAGCGAAACACTTCGCGCTCCCAGACGTTTAGTGCTACGATGAATTCTGCATTTGCTAAGCTCCCATAGGCGCAGTCATGACAGCTCTGCTCGACGCCTATCCGGGGGATGTTCTTCGCCCGCCTTTCGGCGCGCCGGACAACGATCTCTCCGACATCGAGCTGCTCCACAGCATCAGCATCGAATTGATCGGCGAACAGGATCGGGTCGCGCTCTACGGCAGGATCGTCGACGCGGCGGTGTCGATCACGGGGTCGCAATTCGGGACGATGCAGCTGCTGTGCCCTCGGGGGCACGCCTCGGGCCATGGCGGCGAGCTTCAGCTCCTCTGCTCGCGCGGGATCCCGTCGGACGCCATCGGATTCTGGCAATGGGTCAGCCCTGCGGCGCGCAGCAGTTGCACCTTGGCGCTGAAATCCGGCCGGCGGGCGATCATTTCCGATTTCGAGAAATGGGACGATATCGCCGGCACCGAAGACCTTCTCGCTTTCCGTCGCGCCGGCATCCGCTCCGCCCAGACCACACCGCTGCTCTCGCGCAGCGGAAGGCTGCTGGGGATGATTTCGACGCATTGGAGCACGCCGCACCAACCCTCCGAGCGCGATCTGCGGCTGCTCGATATCGTGGCCCGGCAGGCGGCCGATCTCCTGGAGCGCACGATCGCGGAGGAGGCGCTGAGGGCGCGCGAACAGGAACTCGCCCGAACCGTTGCCGCCCTGCGCGAAAGCGAGGAGCAGCAGCGTCAGGCCGAGGCCACGCTGCGCGTCCTCAACGAGACCCTCGAATCGCGCGTGCAGCAACGCACCAACGACCTCCTGGCGGCCGAGGGCCAGGTTCGCCAGATGCAGAAGCTGGAGGCGATCGGCCAGCTCACCGGGGGCGTGGCGCACGATTTCAACAACCTGCTGACCGTCATCCGGTCGTCAGCCGAGCTGCTGCGTCGCCCGTCGCTGTCCGAAGAGCGGCGCACACGGTATCTCGACGCCATCTCGGACACGGCAGACCGCGCCGCCAAGCTCACCGCGCAACTCCTGGCCTTCGCTCGCCGTCAGGTGCTCAAGCCCGTAACCTTCGATGCGGGCAACCGGCTCGACGACGTCGCAGACATGCTGCGGACCGTGGTTGGTTCACGCATCCGACTGACCGTGGAGCCCTGTGCGTCGGCCTGCTTCGTGGAAGCGGATGCCAGCCAGTTCGAGACCGCCATCGTCAATCTCGCGGTCAATTCGCGCGATGCGATGAATGGTGAGGGCGACCTTGCCATCCGAGTGCGTGAAACGGCCTCGATTCCTGCGCTCAGAGGGCATGCCGCCATCGAGGGACGGTATGTCGCCGTCGCTGTGACGGATGCCGGCGTTGGCATCTCGGCCGAGATCCTCGACCAGATCTTCGAACCCTTCTTCACCACCAAGGGTGTCGGCAGGGGCACGGGCCTCGGTCTGTCGCAGGTCTTCGGCTTCGCGAAGCAATCGGGCGGCGACGTCGCCGTTGAGAGCCGGCTCGGCGAAGGCACGACCTTCACGCTCTACCTGCCGCGGGTCGAGGCGCCGGCGCGTACCGACGCCGAGGAGGCGGGCGAGCCGCTGATCGAGAGCCATGGCAGCGTCCTCATCGTGGAGGATAACGGCGATGTCGGCGAGTTCGCGCGCCAGCTTCTCGATGATCTCGGTTTCGAGACCTGCCTCGCCGCCAACGGCCAGAGCGCCATCGCCATTCTGGAAGAGCGGGCCCGGGATTTCGACTTCGTGCTGTCCGACGTGATCATGCCCGGCATCAGCGGGCTCGAACTCGGCCGCTACATCCGCACGCACTGGCCACATCTGCCGGTGGTGCTGACAAGCGGGTACAGCCAAGTGCTGGCCGACGACACGCATCATGGCTTCCCGGTGCTGCACAAGCCGTACTCGGTCGGAGAACTCGGGCGCATCCTGCGTGCGGCTCGCCTGCCAGCGGTGGCGGACCTGACGCTCTGCGAATCCGTCCCGGCGCCGGATCCCGAGGATTTCGCCCTGGCGCTCTAGCCGGCTGCGCCCCCTCAGCCCGT
The DNA here is from genome assembly GCF_021352225.1 of Methylobacterium sp. C25. Classification (GTDB taxonomy): domain Bacteria; phylum Pseudomonadota; class Alphaproteobacteria; order Rhizobiales; family Beijerinckiaceae; genus Methylobacterium. Next base: position 303,455 of record NZ_JAAUVI010000004.1, read on the forward strand.
CGGCCTCAGCCGTTCCATCGGAAATGCGACGCGGTCCAGCTCCAGCCATAGCGCCATCGTGCCGAGCTCCGTCTCGAGAGCCTCGCGCGTATGGTCGGGCGCGCCGGGTTCGAGATGAACGGATTGCACCAGGAGCCGTGAGGCCTGCCGGTCGGCCTTGAGATCGACGCGCGCGACGAGGCGATCTCCGAGCAGGAAGGGCAGCACGTAGTAGCCGTGCACGCGCTTTTCGGCCGGGACGTAGATCTCGATCCGATAGCGGAAGCCGAAAAGCCGTTCGGTCCTGTCGCGCTCCCAGATCAGTGGGTCGAAGGGCACCAGAAGCGCCTGGGCCTCGACCCGGCGGGGCTGGCGCGCCTCCCGGTGAAGCCAGGCATGCCGCCATCCCGGCACTGAGACCGGGATCAGCACCCCCTCCTCCGCGAGCGACAGGATCGCCGGCCGAGCCTCTCCAGGCGACAGGCGGAAATAGTCCCTGAGCTCGGCCTCGGTGGCGATGCCGTGCGCGGCGGCGGCACGCTCGATCAGGAATCGGTGCGCTTCCGCATCCGATGGCGTGGGCAGCCCCAGCACCTCCGCGGGAATCACGCGTTCTGGCAGATCGTAGACCCGCTCGAACCCGCCGCGCCGCGTCGCCGTGGTGATGTGACCGGCCCAGAACAGCCATTCGAGCGCGCTCTTCACGTCGCTCCATTCCCACCAGCCGGACTGGCCAGCATGGGCCTCGAAATCCGACGCCGCCAGCGGGCCCTCGGCCCGGATGCGATCGAGAAGGGCCATGGCCTCGGGCCGCCGCTCCGTCGCGTAGGCCCGCATCCGGCTCCAGCCGGCTTCGCCGCGATCGGCCTTCGCCATCCGCCAGCGCAAATGGGGCTGGAAGTCGAAGGGCAGGAGCGAGGCCTCGTGCGCCCAGTACTCGAACAGTCTGCGCTGGCGCTTCGGCCCCCAGGCGAGGCGATCGAGTTCGGCCCGGTCGTAGCGGCCGAGCCGGGAGAAGGCGGGCAGGTAGTGGGCGCGCGACAGCACGTTGACGCTGTCGATCTGGTGGAGATGCAGACGCTCCAGGGTCCGGCGCAGATGCGCGATGCCCGGCAACTCCGGCCGCCGCATGCCGAAGCCCTGCGCGGCGAGGGCGATGCGTCGCGCCAGCGGCAGGCCGATGGTTTCCGTCATGATGGTCTCGATTGGTCCGCTATCCAGCCGCCCGCACGCCACCTTCGCCCAATCCGTCGAGCTGCATCCGGATATAGGCCGCCTCCGCTGCCGTCCCGGCCAGCGCGATGGCCCGGTCGAAGCTGACGCGAGCCTCCTCCCGCCGGCCGAGCTCCTTCAGAAACGCTCCGCGGGCGCCGTGGAAGTAGAAATAGCCCGACAGATCCTTCTCCAGCGGTGCGATCAGCGCGAGCGCGTCTTCGGCCCCGCGCGCCTTGAACACGGCGACCGCGCGGTTGAGCGTCACCACGGGTGAGGGCTGCATCCGCTCCAGGCTCGCATAGAGGTGGTCGATCTGTGGCCAGTCGGTCTCGGCGGCCGTGGTGGCGCGGGCGTGGAGCGCGGCCACCGCCGCCTGGATCTGGTAGGGGCCGGGCCGGTTGTGGCGCATCGCCTTGTCGAGAAGCGCGAGCCCTTCACCGATCATCGGGCGATCCCAGGCCGCGCGATCCTGATCCTCCAACAGCACGAGGGCACCCTCCTCGTCGAAGCGCGCGGCGGTGCGCGAATGCTGCAGGAGCATCAAGGCGAGCAGGCCCATGAGTTCGGGCTCGGCCGGAAAGATCTTGAGGAGTAGTCGCGTCAGGCGGATCGCCTCGTCGCAGAGCGGTGCGCGGGCCTCGGCCTGATCGTAACCGGCGGAATAGCCCTCGTTGAAGACGAGGTAGAGCATCGCCGCCACTGCCGAGAGCCGCTCGGCGCGCTCGGCCGGCCCCGGCGCCTCGAAGGGCACCTCGGCCTTGGCCACCCTCCCCTTCGCGCGGGTGATGCGCTGCTCCATCGCGCTCTCGCCGACCAAGAAGGCGCGGGCGATGCGCGCCACGGACAGGCCGGAGACGATGCGCAACGCCAGTGCGATCTGCTGGGTGCGCGGCAGGTCCGGGTGGCAGCAGATGAAGAGCAGCCGCAGGATGTCGTCGCGGTAGTGCGAGCCGTCGAGACGTTCGGCCATCGCGCCCTCGGCATCGTCGAGGTCCGAGAGCTTGTCCTCGTCCGGCAGGGCCTCCAGCCGGCTGCGCTTGCGCGCGGCGTCGACCCCGGCATTGCGCCCGACCATGATCAGCCAGGCGGCGGTGTCGCGCGGCGGCCCGTTCTTGGGCCAGCTCGACAGGGCCCGCAGGCAGGCCTCCTGGAAGGCCTCTTCCGCCGTATCGAGGTCGCGGAAGTAGCGCAGCAGGGCGGCGACTGCGACGGGGCGCGCCCCCGTCAGGGCCTGCTCGATCCAGTCGAGGTCGCTCATGACGTGATCGCCTTCCCAGGATCGCCCATGTGGGCGTAGCCCACCGGCCTGACTTCGTGGGCGCCACCGGGATTGGCATCGCCGAGTTCCTTCGCGATCGCCAGCGCCTCGTCCAGACCCGCCACCTCGACGAGATAGAAGCCGAGCAGCTGCTCCTTGGTCTCGGCGAAGGGACCGTCGATGACCAGCGGCGGCTCGCGGTCCTTGCGCAGCGTGGTGGCGGCGGTGGTCGGCATCAGCCGGGCCACGGGGCCCAGCTTGCCCTCCTGGGCGAGCCTCTGCTGGATGCCCATGAGCTTGCCCATCACCGCTTCATCTTGCTCCTTGCTCCAGGCGCAGACGGTGTTCTCGTCGTGATAGCAAAGGATGGCGTAGAGCATGGCGTTCGACCCGATTCCCCCCTGAGGACGGGCGAACCTAGCCGCTGCCGACACGACCGCGCAAAAATGCCCGGACGCGGATTCGGCCCCCCTGGCTCGTGGCAGTACTCTACTCCGCCGCCATCCGCGGCTCGTCGGAGGGATCGTCCGGCGCATTGGGATCGCCCGGTGCCGTCTCCCAGCCGAGTGCGGGGATCGCCACCGTGCGCAGATTGCGGAAGCCCGAGCGCACCGCGATGTGGCCCTTGCGCTCCAGGAAGGAGATCATGCCGCGGGCGCGGCCCGCGGAGCGGGTGCCGCAGATCCGTGCCACGGTGGCGTCGGGCGGGCATTCGCTGCGGTTCATCGCGGCGCGGGCGAAGAGCAGAAAGAGCGTGCGGTCTTCAACCGGCACGTCGTCGGCCACAGTGAGCGCCTGCTGCCAGCGCTCGTCGGAGGCGTCGATCGTATCGCCACCCGCCTTGGCGAGGACCAGCAGGCGCCGGAACTCGTCGCGGTTGGCCGTGCCGGGCAGCCGCTTGAAGCGGTGTGCGTAGGAGAAGGCGTTGAACAGTGTCTGCTCGTCCGCGAAGGCGTTGTCGGGGTTGGCGGCAATCTCTCCCACGATGGCGCGCAGGGCCGCCTCGCGCTCCTCCGGCGGCATGCCCGGGATCGGCGCATGCTCTTCCTCGTCGGCTTCACGGCGCTCGGCGATCCGCGCCAGCATGTCGTTGACCGAAGGCGGCGGCGGTGCCGCGGCCCGCCGCTCCGCCACCGGACGGGGCGCGGTCATCGGCACCGGCGCGAGCAGCGCCTCGCGCTCCTCGGCCGAGACCTCGGCCGGCGGTGGAGTCAGCCGGGGCGCGGCGCCGAGCGCGCGAAGCGCGACCTCGCCGACATGGAGCTGGGTCGGGCGCCGGTAGAGCGCGGGGCCGAGCGCCACGAAATGACCGCGGCCGAGATCGCGGAACATGTCGGTGGAGCGCCGCTCCATGCCGAGCAAGTCCCCGGCCCGCGCCATGTCGATGTCGAGGAAGGTGCGGCCCATCAGGAAGTTGGAGGCTTCCGCCGCGACGTTCTTGGCGACTTTGGCGAGGCGTTGCGTCGCGATGATCCCGGCGAGCCCGCGCTTGCGGCCGCGGCACATCAGATTGGTCATCGCCCCGAGCGAGAGCCGGCGTGCATCCTCCGAGAACTCGCCCCGCTCGACGGGCGCGAAGAGCTGGGCCTCGTCGACCACCACCAGCGCCGGATGCCAGTGCTCGCGCTCGGCCTCGAACAGGGCGTTGAGGAAGATGCCGGTCGCCCGCATCTGTCCCTCGACCTCGAGGTGCTGCAGGTCGAGCACCGCCGAGACGCGGGACTGGCGCACGCGCAGCGCGATGGTCTCGATCTCGGCGTCGCTCCGGCGCGCATCGATCACGACGTGGCCGTAGCGCTCACTAAGTGAGACGAAGTCTCCCTCGGGGTCGACGATGACCTGCTGCACCTTGCCGGCGCTCTGCTCGAGGATGCGCATCAGCAGGTGCGACTTGCCCGATCCGGAATTCCCCTGGACCAGCAGGCGGGTCGCCAGAAGCTCCTCGACGTCCATCAGAGCGGGCTCGGCACGAGCCCCTTTCACGACGACATCGCCGAGGGCGATTTCGATCTTCATGCCGCTTCCGATTGGCGAAAGGGTGCCGGCCCGCGTCGCGTGACACCTCGTTTCGCGGATCAAAGCCCGGATTTTCAGGCGATGTCCACCGCATGCGAGACGGGTCCGGGCGGGTGTTGCCGGGCTGCCGGCTCAGTCCAGGCAGAGATCGAAATAGAGCTGCCGAATGTGCTCGCGCTCCGCGAAGCCCTCCGAGCGGGAGCTCAGCATCTCGGGTCCGTCGGGAATGCGCCCGAAGAACGCGTTGGAGAGGTCGACCACGAAACCCCGCTCGCCGGAATAGAGGCCATCCCGGTTCTTGACGTTCACCGAACCGCAGATCCAAGCGCTCTTGGATTTGCGCAGCACCGATACCTTCGGATCGAGGGTCTCGAAACGCTGTCTGATCAGATCGAGCACGATGCGGGTGGAATCGGGTCCGATGGAGGTGTCCGATCCATCCTCCACGGTCACGGACCAGGCGGAGACTGGCCTGGCGAGCGCCGTGGCCAGGGAGACGGCGATGATCGCTGCAATCCGAGCTGCCCGAATCCTCATCCCCGTTCCAGTCGTGCGCAGATCCGCAAATGCTCATGCGCGTACAGGCAAAGAAAAACGGCGAAGCCGGGAAAGACTTCGCCGCCGATTTAAAAGAACTCCCGAGAGCGGTTGGCCAGGGAGCCCGTTCCATCCAGTCGCAAACGAGTCCGAGGATAGATCGAGCGAAAACGCTGTCAACCAAGGACAGTGCCCTTGAGGAAAGAATAAGTATCCAAATTTATTTGGGATGATTGAGCAAAAATCTAATGGCAATTAAGAAAATCGGGAAAAATCTGATGTAAATGTTGAATATGCGAGATCGAATCTTGTTGGGCTTATGAGTTTATTATTGCCTTTTTTCCGGAACCGCGTAGGCAAAGGAAAGCGGATCTCGGCAAGCGACCATTTTACGTCAAAACGAGACGAGCTGACGGCGTACCACCGCATTGGCGGACGCCGTTTTCCGGCAACGACCGGCAATGACTTGCCAAGCAAGTACGGGCATTTGGCAGATGAGCTGCTTAAGCCCGGGAGCGATCGCGGAGGAATACATGAGAGCTGCACATTGTCTCGCCCTCGGTGCAGGGCTTGTTGCGGCAGCACCGGCCCTTGCCAATGAGAGTGTGCTGAAGGGGATCGCCAACCCCGCCGAGCAGGTCATCCAGACTGTCGACTACGCCAACACCCGCTATTCCAAGCTCGACCAGATCAACGCCAAGAACGTGAAGGATCTCCAGGTTGCCTGGACCTTCTCGACCGGTGTGCTGCGCGGCCACGAGGGCTCGCCGCTGGTCATCGGCAACATGATGTACCTCCACACGCCGTTCCCGAACATCGTCTACGCGCTCGACCTCGCCAACGAGAGCAAGATCGTCTGGAAGTACGAGCCCAAGCAGGACCCGGCCGTCATCCCGGTGATGTGCTGTGACACGGTCAACCGCGGCTTGGCCTATGCCGACGGCGCCATCCTGCTGCATCAGGCCGACACCACTCTCGTCTCGCTCGATGCGAAGACCGGCAAGGTGAACTGGTCCGTGAAGAACGGCGACCCGGCCAAGGGCGAAACCAACACCGCCACCGTGCTCCCGGTGAAGGACAAGGTCATCGTCGGCGTGTCCGGCGGCGAGTTCGGCGTGCAGTGCCACGTCACCGCCTACGACCTGAAGAGCGGCAAGAAGGTGTGGCGCGGTTACTCCGTCGGCACCGACGACCAGATCCTGGTCGACCCCGAGAAGACCACCTATCTCGGCAAGCCGGTCGGCAAGGATTCCTCGATCAAGACCTGGGAAGGCGAGCAGTGGAAGACCGGCGGCGGCTGCACCTGGGGCTGGTACTCCTACGATCCGAAGCTCGACCTGATGTATTACGGCTCGGGCAACCCCTCGACCTGGAACGCCAAGCAGCGTCCGGGCGACAACAAGTGGTCGATGACCATCTGGGCGCGTAACCCGGATACCGGCATGGCCAAGTGGGTCTACCAGATGACCCCGCACGACGAATGGGACTTCGACGGCGTCAACGAGATGATCCTCACGGATCAGAAAGTCGACGGCAAGGAGACCCCGCTCCTCACTCACTTCGACCGCAACGGTCTCGGCTACACGCTGAACCGCGCCACCGGCGAGCTCCTCGTCGCACAGAAGTACGATCCGGCGGTGAACTGGACGTCCGGCGTCGACATGGACCCCAAGTCCAAGGAGTACGGTCGTCCCAAGGTCGTCGCCAAATACTCGACCGAGCAGAACGGCGAGGACGTGAACTCGAAGGGCATCTGCCCGGCGGCTCTCGGTACCAAGGACCAGCAGCCGGCGGCCTACTCGCCGAAAACCAACCTGTTCTACGTCCCGACCAACCACGTCTGCATGGACTACGAGCCCTTCAAGGTCTCGTACACCCCGGGCCAACCGTATGTTGGCGCCACCCTGTCGATGTATCCCGCGCCGAACTCGCATGGCGGCATGGGCAACTTCATCGCCTGGGACGGTGTGAAGGGTAAGATCATCTGGTCGAACCCCGAGCAGTTCTCGGCCTGGGGCGGCGCGCTTGCCACTGCCGGCGACGTGGTCTTCTACGGCACGCTCGAGGGCTACCTGAAGGCTGTCGACGCCAAGACGGGCAAGGAACTCTACAAGTTCAAGACCCCGTCGGGCATCATCGGCAACGTGATGACCTACGAGTTCAAGGGCAAGCAGTATGTCGGCATCCTGTCCGGCGTCGGCGGCTGGGCCGGCATCGGCCTCGCGGCCGGCCTGACCGACCCGAATGCCGGTCTCGGTGCCGTCGGTGGCTACGCAGCCCTGTCGAGCTACACCAACCTCGGTGGTCAGCTCACGGTCTTCGGCCTGCCGAACCGCTGAGCCACATCAAAGCCCAATCATCGATGCCGGCGCGGATCTCCGCGCCGGCATTTTTCGTTGTTAGGCGGCTACTCGACGGTGACGGATTTGGCGAGGTTTCGGGGCTGGTCGACGTCTTTCCCCATGAAGACGGCGGTGTGGTAGGCGAGAAGCTGGACCGGCACCGCGTAGACGATCGGCGCCACGACGGGATCGACATCCGGCATGGTCAGCGTCGCCAGCGTGTCGAGGCCGTGGTCGGCCGCGCCCTTGGCATCGCCGATCAGGACGATCCGGCCGCCGCGCGCGGCAACCTCCTGCATGTTCGACACCGTTTTCTCAAAGATCGCGTCGTGCGGTGCGATCACGATGACGGGGACGTTCTCGTCGATCAGCGCGATCGGACCGTGTTTCAGCTCGCCGGCGGCATAGCCCTCGGCGTGGATGTAGCTGATCTCCTTGAGCTTCAGCGCGCCCTCCAGAGCCATCGGGTAGGAGGTGCCGCGGCCGAGATAGAGCACGTCGCGCGCCTTCGCGATCTCGCGCGACAGCACCTCGACCTCCGGTTCGAGCTTCACCGATTCCGCCATCAGGCCCGGCACGGTGATCAGCGCGTCGACCAGCGCCCGCTCGCGGGCGGCGTCGATGGTGCCGCGGGCCCGGCCTGCCGCGATGGCGAGGCAGAGCAGCACGGTGAGCTGACAGGAGAAGGCCTTGGTGGAGGCGACGCCGATCTCGGGGCCGGCGAGCGTCGGCATCACCACCGAGGATTCGCGAGCGATGGTCGAGGTCGGCACGTTGACCACGGCGAGGCTGTGCTGCCCCTGAGCCTTGGCATAACGCAGGGAGGCCAGCGTGTCGGCCGTCTCTCCGGACTGTGAGATGACGAGCGTCAGCCCGTCGCGCTCCAGCGGCGGCTCGCGGTAGCGGGTCTCTGAGGCGACGTCGATCTCGACGGGGAGACGGGCGATGGTCTCGAACCAGTACTTGGCGACGAGGCCGGCATAGAAGGCCGTGCCGCAGGCGGTGATCGAGAGCCGCGACAGCTTGGCGAAATCGAAGGGCAAAGCCTCGGGCAGGGCGATGCGGCCATTGGCCATGTCGACATAATGGGCCAGCGTGCGCCCGACCACCTCGGGCTGCTCGTGGATCTCCTTCGCCATGAAGTGGCGGTGGTTGCCCTTGTCGACGAGATAGGCCTGGCTGACGATTTTTTGGCGCGGCCTTGCCACCACATTGCCGGCGATGTCGCGAACTTCAGCGCCGTCGCGGGCCAGGATCGCCCAGTCACCCTCGTCGAGATAGGTGATCTCGTCGGTGAAAGGGGCGAGCGCCAGCGCGTCCGAGCCGAGATAGGTCTCGCCCTGGCCGAAGCCGATGGCGAGCGGCGCGCCGTGGCGGGCGCCGATCAGGAAGTCCTCCTCGCCCGCAAAGAGAAAGCCGAGCGCGAAGGCACCGCGCAGGCGCGGCAGCGCGGCCTCGACCGCGGCGACGGGCCCGAGCCCCTGCCCCATCAGATGGCTGACGAGCTGGGCGACGACCTCGGTATCGGTCTCGGTCTCGAAGCGGGCGCCGACAGCCTGCAACTCGGCCTTCAGCTCACGGAAATTCTCGATGATGCCGTTATGGACTACCGCCAGCCGCTCGGTGGCGTGCGGGTGGGCGTTGGTCTCGTTCGGGCGGCCATGGGTCGCCCAGCGGGTATGGCCGATGCCGATGGCGCCCTTGAGCGGCGACTGCACCAGCTTGAGCTGCAGGTTCGAGAGCTTGCCCTCGGCGCGCCGCCGCTCGAGCTGGCCGTGCTCCAGGGTGGCGATGCCGGCGGAATCGTAGCCGCGGTATTCGAGCCGCCGAAGCGCCTCGATCACCTGACCCGCCACCGCCTCACGCCCGACGATGCCTACGATCCCGCACATGCCTGCGATCCTGCCGTAACTGTCGCGCCCGACGGCCGCCCGTCCCGGATCGGGACGAACGGCCGCCTCGCTCTCGCATCAGCGCAAGGTTCGGGCCTCGCGCATGACACTTCGAGCCGGCTTTTAACGGATCGGAATGGCACAGGGCCAGCGGCCCTGCGCCGCAATGCCGAGGTCAGGGCGACTTCGCCTTGGCGGCCTTGGCCGCGAGCATGCTCGCGCGCTTCGTTTTGGCGAGTCCTTCAAAGGTGCTCTGCCGTCCACGCCCCACGGCCAGGGCATCGGCCGGCACATCGCGCACGATGACGGAACCCGCTCCGATCAGGGCACCCGCACCGATGCTCACCGGGGCGACGAGTGCCGAGTTCGAGCCGATAAAGGCATCCGCCCCGATGCTTGTGCGATGCTTGCTCACTCCGTCGTAATTGCAGGTGATGGTGCCGGCACCGACATTGGCCCGCGCGCCGATCTCGGAATCGCCGAGATAGGTCAGGTGCGCGGCTTTCGAACCTGCATGCATGTGGGCGTTCTTCAGCTCGACGAAATTGCCGAGATGGACGCCCTCCTCGAGCACCGCGCCGCCGCGCAGACGTACATGCGGGCCTATATCGACACCGCGCTCGAGGCGGCACTCAACCAGGTGAGAAAATGCGCGGATCAGGCAGTCGTCGCCGATGCGCACCCCCGGGCCGAAGACAACGTTCGGCTCGATGACCACGTCGCGGCCGATCACCGTGTCGGCGGCCAGGAAGACGGTCTCCGGGGCGATCAGCGTGGCGCCACCGAGCTGCGCCGCGCGGCGAAGGCGATTCTGGATCGCGGCCTCGGCCACCGAGAGCTGCACACGGTCGTTGACCCCTTGCGCTTCCGCTTCGTCGATCGAGACCACCGCGACCCGCAGCCCCTCCGACACTGCCAGGGCCACGGCGTCGGTGAGATAGTACTCGCCCGCCGCATTGTCGTTGCCGATGCGGGTCAGCAGCCGCAGGGCGTGCGTTCCAGAGAGCGCCATTAGCCCGGCATTGGACAGGTGGGTCCGCCGTTCTTCTTCCGTCGCGTCCTTCTCCTCGCGGATCGCGACGACCTGGCCTCCCTCGGTGAGAACTCGGCCGTAGCCCTTCGGATCGGCCGCGTCGAAGGCGAGCACGGCGACGGCCGCGCCATGGGACAAGGATTCGCTGAGCCGGCGAAACGTTTCCGCGGTCACGAGCGGCGTGTCGCCAAAGGCGATGATGACATCGTTGCCCGTCTCCAGGGCCTCGCGAGCCTGCAGAGCGGCATGGGCCGTGCCGAGCCGCTCGATCTGCGGATGCACACGAGCGCCCGGCGCCCGCCGTTCGACCTCGCGAGCGACATCCTCGCGGCCAGGCTCGATCACGACATCGACACGCGTGGCGCCGGCCTCCTGAACCGCGGCTAGCACGTGGCCGAGCATGCTGCGCCCGGCAATGGCATGCAGCACCTTGGGCAGGTCGGAGCGCATGCGCGTCCCCTTGCCGGCAGCAAGCACGATTGCCGTGAACCCGCGTGCCGCCTGCCCTGCTCCCAGTTTCGTCATCCCCTGCCCCGTTCCCATCGGCATGCGCGGCATGTAACCGATCGCCACGCTTGCGTAAAAGGCCGCCCGACCCGATCGGGAGACCGCAACCTTAAGCCCGGGTTCAGGCGTTGCCTCCTAACGACGCGACCGATCCCGCCCCATCAACATCTGGCATCGACGAGGGCATGACGCATCCTTCCGCCGGACTTCCCCGGAACGAGCCTCACGACCAGGCCGATGCCGGCCGTAATCGCCGTGAGGTCCTGAGGACGGCAGCTGGCCTTGCTGCCGGAGCGATGGTCGGAGCCAAGCCCGCTTTCGCGCAGCAGACGGCCCCCGCCCTGCCTGCCGCCGGCACGACATTCACCGCCTCGACGGTCCCCGACATCGCGCGAGCGCTCGCCCGGCAGCCCTACCTGCCACAGCGCACCGATGATCTGCCGGATGTCCTCAAGAACCTGACGCGCGAGCAATATGCGGGGATCCGCACAGCACCGGGCGCTGCGATCTGGGGTGATGCTGGGTTCGATTTTGCGGTCGAGCCGCTGCATCGCGGCTCGGTCTATACCGACCGAGTCCAGCTTTTCCTGGTAGAGGACGGGATCGTGCGGCCGGTGCCCTACGCCCGCGACCGCTTCGCGACCGACGGCATCGCACTGCCCGATCCCGGCCAGACGGATCCGGGTTTCTCGGGTTTTCGCCTGCGCGCGCGGTTCGCGGGCGGCGATCTCTCCGATTTCGCCAGCTTCCAAGGCGTCTCATTCTTCCGCCTGATCGCCCGCGGCCAAGGCTTCGGTCTCACGGCTCGCGCCTTGATGCTGCGCCCGGCCGACGCGCGCGGCGAGGATTTTTCCCGATGGCGGGCCTTCTTCATCGAGCGCCCCGGCAAGGATGGGGCGCCCCTGGTCGTCCATGCCCTGCTCGATGCCGAATCTTGCTCGGCCGCTCTCCGCATGACGCTCAAGCCGGGCGACGCCTCGGTGGTCGAGATGGAGGGCTCGATCTTCACTCGCGCCGAGATCGACCATCTCGGGCTGGGTGGCGCGCAGACCAGTTACCTGTTCGGACCGGTGGGCCGTCGCGGCGTCGATGATGCTCGCGCCGCCGCCTACAGTTCCGGCGGCCTGCAGATCCGCAATGGGGGCGGCGAGGCGATCTGGCGCCCGGTGAACAACCCGCAGAACTTGCAGATCTCCTCGTTCGTGGACGATGGCCCGGACGGCTTCGGCCTGATGCAGCGCACCCGCGATTACGCGGCCTTCCAGGACGACGTGCAGCACTGGGAATGGCGGCCTTCTCTCTGGATCGAGCCTCTGCCGGGAGCCGGGGGGAGTGACGGCGGCCTCAGCGATACGGTCTGGGGGGCCGGGGCGGTGACGCTCCTCGAAATTCCGAGCGATTCGGAGATCAACGAGAACGTCATCGCCTATTGGCGCCCGAAGGTCGTGATCCCAGCCAATGTCGAGGCGCGGTTCCGCTACCGCCAGACCTGGTGCTGGCAGCCACCGTCCCCTGCGCCCGACCAGCCCGCCTTGGCGGTCGCCGGCATCAGCCGCAGCGGACGCGGCTCCAGCGCCGCGCGCCGGCTCTTCCTCGTCGATTTCATCGGCGACATCCTGTTCACCGGCCGGGATGGGGCCGTGCCGGAGCTGCGGACCGTTCTGATCGCCGGTCCCGGCACCATCACCCGGCAGGCGATCTATCCCTATCCCGAGCGCCGCACCGTGCGGGTCGTGTTCGAGCTCGATGCCGGCGGTCAGCCGGCCAGCGAATTGCGTCTCGCCCTCAAGTCGGGCGAGCGCCAGGTGAGCGAGACCTGGCTCTATCGCTGGACCGGATGATGCCCGCGATCGCCTCCTGGAAGCACCGATGACGGACGCCACGATCTTCGCCGACGCCAAGCAGGTGTCAGGTCCGACTTCCGGCGAGCGTAAGCCGGTCGGATTCCGCCCGGCCATGCCGCCGGAAGCGCCGCTTGCCATGCCGGTCCAGAATCTCAAAAGCTGGGAGCCATCGGCGCGGCGGGCGCCATCTCGGCCTGAACCCCGCCCCTGGGCCGCGCGCGCCTTTGTGTTCGGTGGCGCCGTGGCACTGACCGCCTATGGCACCTGGCAGATGTACGAGGTGATCTCGGTCGCGGGCGGCGCGACCGCGCTGCAATACGTGCTGCTCGGGCTGTTCACCCTCACCTTCTCCTGGATCGCCCTCGCCTTTACCGCGGCGATCCTCGGCTTCCTCGCGCTCCTGCGCACCCGCCGCAAGGCCGCCGTTCCGGCCACGCTTTCGGGCCGAACTGCCGTGGTCATGCCAGTCTATAACGAGGCAACCGCGCGGACCTTTGCCGCGGTCCAGGCGATGCGCGAGGAAGTCGAGGCCACGGGGCTCGGCTCCCATTTCGACTGGTTCGTCCTTTCCGACACCACCCAGGCCAATGCCTGGATCGCCGAGGAACGCGCCTTCCTGGCCCTGCGTGAAGAACTCGGCCCCGGCGCCCGCCTCTACTACCGCCACCGTCCGAAGAACCACCACCGCAAGGCCGGCAATATCGGCGACTTCGTCACGCGCTGGGGCGGCGCCTACGACCACATGCTGGTGCTCGATGCCGACAGCCTGCTCTCCGGCGCCTGCATCACGGGTCTGACTGCGGCGATGGAGGCGGACCCGGATGCCGGCATCGTTCAGTCTCTGCCGCTGATCATCAACCGCAACACCCTGTTCGCCCGCGTCCAGCAATTCGCGGCACGGATCTACGGGCCGGTGATCGCCACCGGCCTGACGATCTGGTCAGGCCGCGACGGCAATTATTGGGGCCATAACGCGATCATCCGCACCCGGGCCTTCGCCGAGGCCTGCGGCCTGCCCGACCTCGAGGGCCGACCGCCCTTCGGCGGTCACGTCCTCAGCCACGACTTCGTCGAGGCGGCTCTGATCCGGCGCGCTGGCTGGGGCGTCACGATGCTGCCGCTGCTGGCCGGCTCCTACGAGGAGAGCCCGCCGACCCTGATCGACCTCTCGGTGCGCGACCGGCGCTGGGCGCAGGGCAATCTTCAGCATGCCCGGGTGATCGGCGCGGCCGGCCTCGCCATGCCCTCGCGCCAGCACTTCGCCACCGGCATCATGGGCTACCTCGCTTCGCCGCTTTGGCTCGCACAACTCGTCATCGGCATCGCGCTGGTGCTGCAGACGGCCTGGGTACGACCCGAATACTTTTCGGCCGAGTTCGGCTTGACGCCCGTCTGGCCGCGCTTCGATCCGGTCCGCGCGCTGCAACTCTTCGGACTGACCATGGGCATCCTGCTCGCTCCGAAATTCTTGGGGCTGCTGCTGGCTCTGATCGACGGGCACACGCGACGGGGCTCTGGTGGCGCGATCCGGCTCGTGCTGTCGTTCTTCATCGAGATCCTGCTCTCGGCGCTGATCGCGCCGATCGCGATGCTGATTCAGTCGGGCTCCGTATTTCGGATTCTCGCCGGCCAGGACACCGGCTGGAACCCGCAACGGCGCGATGACGGCTCGATCCCGCTCTCCGACATAGTGCGCCGCCACCGCTGGCACACTGCGCTCGGTCTGCTCACCGGAGGCGCTGCCTTCGCCATCGCCACGTCTCTGTTCCTCTGGATGTCCCCGACGATCCTGGGCCTTGTGCTGGCGATCCCGATCTCCTGGGCGAGCGGTCAGCTTGCCTGGGGCCTCGCCCTCAAGCGCTTCGGCCTGCTCGGCACGCCGGAGGAGAAGGAACCGCCCGCGGTCGCGCTGCGCGCCGGTGAACTGGCCGCCCGCAACGCGCGGCAGGGCTTCGATGACGCGGACGCCCTCGCGGCCCTGCACGCGGACCCGCGCCTCGCCCATGACCACGCCGCAATGCTGCCGCTGGCCACCAGCCGCCCACGCGGCAACATCGATGCCGTCCGGGCGCTGGCCCAGGCCAAGATCATCGAGGCCGACACGCTCGGCGAGGCGACGGTCTGGCTGGCGCCGAAGGAGCGCATGGCGCTGCTCCACGACCGCGCCCTGCTCGACCGTCTGACGCGCTTGCGGCCTGCCTAAGAATTTCTCGCGGTATCGGTTTCCGAGCGCTACCGTTCTCCGCTACAAGCCGCCGGCCGCACGGCTCGCTAGCGGCACCGGTTTCGTCCGGATTGGAAGGGTGGCCGAGTGGTTTAAGGCAGCGGTCTTGAAAACCGCCGTGGGGGCAACTCCACCGTGGGTTCGAATCCCACCCCTTCCGCCAACGCTTCGCTCAGTGGCTGGTGTGCCGCCAACTTGAATGGATCAGTAGCTTGATCCACTGGAACCCGCAGTAAAATCCAGATCGTCATAACTGTGCTCAAGACACCGGCTCCGATTTGCTGCCGAGTCGGGCGCTCCTATCGCGTCGGACGCACGAACCTTTAACCCTAACGGTGCACAAACAACCCCACAGGTTGCGTCTGCGTGGGGGTTAACGTGCGTCTGGCAACGGCCGTCTTGGTGTCGCTCGCGGCGTTGCCTGCGATGGCTCAATCAGACCCACCTGTGCGCGGTGTCGTCCGCGCCGTGCGCGATGCCAGCATCGCGACCGACCTGAACGCGCGGATCATGAAGCTGCCTTTCCGCGAGGGCGAGTCGTTCAAGGCCGGTGACACCCTCGTCGCCTTCGACTGCGACAAGCCAGAGGCCGAAATGCGGTCCGCCGAGGCCGAGGATGCGGTCAACCGCATCGCCTTCGACAATGCTCAGCAGCTCGACCGCCGTCATGCCATCGGAAAGATCGAGGTCCAGGCCGCCAAGGCCAAGTGGGACAAGGCCCACGCCGCCGCGGAGGCCCTGCGCTTCCGCGTGCGGGACTGCCGGATCGTCGCGCCCTTCAACGGCCGCGTCGCCGAGCTGAAGGCGCGCGAATTCGAGATGCCGGCCAACGGCCAGCCGCTGCTGCGCATCGTCGATGCCGGTGCGCTCGAGATCGACCTCATCGTCCCATCGGCCTGGCTGGTCTGGCTGAAATCCGGAACACCCCTTCAGGTGAAGGTCGATGAGACCGGCAAAGCCTATGCCGCGAAGGTGATCCGAAGCGCCGCTGCCGTCGACCCGGTTTCGCAGACCATCAAGATCACCGCGGGCTTTGCGGCCGGCGACACCTCCGCCGTGCTCCCGGGCATGAGCCTCGACGCCACCTTCGAGCGCCCCGGCTCCTGACATGAGCGCGCCGCAGCCGAGCGCTCAGCCGCGCCGCCGTCTCCTGGTCGATCCGGCTGGCGAGACGCTTGCGCGGATGCCGATCCAGAAGCCCGCGCCCGTCGAAGATGCCAGCGCAGGCCTGCGCCAGCTCCTCGGAGTCGAGGCGGCCTTTCGGCAGGCTCCGGACCGCGACACTCTCGGCGTCGCCCTCATCAATGAAAGCGCCAAGCTGGTCCAGGCCCGCCAGGGCTTCCTCCTGAAGCGGGATCGTATCGGCGGGCTGATCGTCGAACGCGTCTCCGGAACGGTGCAAGTCGAGCGCAATGCCCCGCTGATCGCTTTCATCGAGGCGACCATCGCCGCCCTTCCCCAGGCCGAGTGCGCGGCGCCCCGGCTTCTCGACCTCGCGGCGCACGGTGGCGAGGAAGCGCGCAGCTACCCCTTCGCCTGCGCGCTGTGGATGCCGCTGCGCGACCGCTCCGGGGCGGTGATCGGTGGACTTCTCTTCACGCGCGAGCGAGTCTTCGATGAGGCCGTGACGGCTCTCGCCGCTCGACTCGCCGAGACTGGCGCTCATGCGCTGCTGGCTCTGCGCCCTCCCCTGCTGCCCCGCTTCGACGGCGACATCCGCAAGCCCGCGATTGGAATTGCCGGCGTCGCATTGCTCGCTCTGTGCTTTCCGGTGTCGATGACCGTGCTGGCGCCCGCCACGATCACGGCAGAGCACCCCTTCGTCGTCGCAGCCCCGATCGAGGGCATCGTCGAAGAGATCGCTGTGGCGCCGAACGCGCCCGTGGCGGTTGGTGACGTCGTCCTGCGCTACGTCGATACCGCGCAACGCAACGCCCTCTCCGTGGCCGAGCGCGAGGTGCAGGTCGCCGATGCGCGTCTGCGATCGGTGACCCAGGGCGCCTATGTCGACGAGCGCGCCCGACGCGATGTCGGACAGGCCCGTGCCGAACTCGCCCTGAAATCGGCCGAACGCGATTTCGCCCGCGAGACCTTCGGCAAGACCCAAGTTCGCGCGGAACGTGCCGGCGTCACTGTCTATGCCGACCGCAAGGAATGGTTCGGAAAGCCCGTCGCCGCCGGCCAGCGCATCCTCGAGATCGCCGATCCGAAGACGGTTGAAGTGCGCGTCGATCTGCCGGTGGCCGATGCCATCGCGCTGCAGCCGGATGCGCGCGTGCGCGTCTTCCTCGACACCGATCCGCTGAGCGCTCTCGAAGCGCGCGTCGAGCAGGTCACGCCCGTGGCCCGCCTGACCGATGCCGGCGTGCTCGCTCATCGCGTCGTCGCGCGGCTGTCCTCTTCCTCCAGCGCGCCGCGGCTTGGCGCTCATGGCACCGCGCAGCTCTATGGCTCGACGGTGCCCTTCGGCTTCTACCTGCTGCGCAAACCGCTGACGTTCCTCCGCCAGAAGGTGGGGCTGTGAGCCCCATTCCGAACTCGCTGCCCGGCGAGCTCCCGCTGACGGCACTGCGCGAGGATCTGCGGATCGAGCGCGGCGGCGTGCCGGGCGATGGCGGTCCGGCGCCCTGGCTGCTCTACGATCCGCTGGCGCACCGCTATTTCGAGATCGACGAGACCGGACTTGCGTTGCTGCGTGCCTGGCGCGCGGGCGCGGCGCCCGCCGATGTCGCGGCGGCGGCCGGCGATCGGATCGGTCGCGAGGTCGCCCTCTCCGAGGTCGCGAGCTTCCGGGGATTCTGCGAGCTCAATGGCCTCGTCGCGCATCGCGGCGGCTGGCAAGGGCTCGCTTGGCAGGTTGCGGCGCGCAAGCACGGGATCGGCGCCTGGCTGCTGCACAATTACCTGTTCATCCGCATCCCGCTCGTGCGGCCTCAGGCCTTCCTCGACCGGACCCTGCCGCTGGCGCGCCGCCTCGCGGACCGGCGCAGCTTGGTCGCCATCGCGCTCGCCGGGTTGCTCGGCCTCTACCTCGCCGCGCAGCAATGGGACGCCTTCACCGCGACCTTCCTCGAATTCCTGACGCCCGAGGGCATGGCCGGCTATCTCGCCGCGCTCGTCGTGATTAAGCTGCTGCACGAACTCGGCCACGCCTATGTCGCCACCCATTTCGGCTGCCGGGTGCCGAGTATGGGCGTCGCCTTCATGGTGATGGTGCCGGTCCTCTATACCGACACTACTGATGCCTGGCGTCTCACCGACCGCCGCAAGCGTGTGGCGATCGACGTGGCTGGCGTCGCGGTGGAGCTCGCCGTTGCTGCGTTGGCGACGCTCGCCTGGTCGTTCCTGCCTGAAGGCACGCCCCGATCGATCGCCTTTTTCCTGGCGACGACGAGCTGGGTGATGAGCGTCGCGATCAATCTCAGCCCGCTGATGCGCTTCGACGGCTACTACATCGCCGCCGACCTTTTCGGTGTTCCGAACCTGCAGCCGCGCGCCTTCGCCCTGACGAGCTGGGCCCTGCGCGAGACGCTGTTCGGTCTCGGCGACTCCTGCCCCGAATCCTGGAGCCGGCGGCGGCGCATGGCGGTGATCGGCTACGGGATCGCGGTCTGGATCTACCGGCTCGTGCTGTTCACCGGCATCGCCGTGATGGTCTACACCATGGCGTTCAAGCTGCTCGGCCTGCTGCTCTTCGCCGTCGAGATCGGCGTCTTCGTGATCCGCCCGGTCGTCCGGGAGATCGCGTTCTGGTGGGGCAACCGCGAGCGGATTCCCGCGAACGGGCGGGTGCGCCTGACGGCGGCGGCCCTGGCCATCGGCGTCCTGCTGCTGCTCCTGCCGATCTCCGGCCGCGTCGAGATCCCGGCCATCGCCGAGCCCGAGCGCACGGAGCGGCTGACCGCCGTGGCTCCGGCGCGGGTCGAATCCGTCGAGGTCGAGCCGGGCGCTTCGGTGAGCGCGGGCCAAGTGCTGATCCGCCTCTCCTCGCCGCGTCTTGACCACGAGCTGAACGCCGCCCGCATCCGCCTCGCCCTCGTCGAGATGAAGCGTGACCGCCGCGCCGCTGACGCGCAGGAGCGGGCCGGCGGCCTCGTCCTCGACGGCGAGCAGGGCGCGCGCCGCGAGGCCGTGCAGGGGCTCGAGCTGCGCCACGACGAACTCGTGATCCGCGCGCCCTTCGACGGCATCGTCGCCGAGATCGAGCCCGACCTGCAGCCCGGCCGCTGGGTCGGCAGGGGTGAGGAGCTGGGCACGCTCGTCTCGAACGGCCGCCGGCAGGTGCGTGGCCTGGTGCCCGAGGACGCCATGGCCCGGCTCTATCCCGGCGCCATGGGCACCTTCGTGCCCGACGACCTCACCACCGGTTCGATCCCGGTCAATGTCACCTCGGTCTCGAAGGCGGCCGTCGCGACGGTGGAGATCCCGGCTCTATCCTCGCTGCTCGGCGGCCCCGTCTCGGTGCGCGAGGAGAAGGGCGTCGGTCCGGTGCCGGTCGAGGCGCAGTACGCCGTCGTCCTCAACCGGCCCGACGACGAACTGCGCCTGTCCGGCACACCCGAGGTGGTGCGCGGGGTCGTCAGCGTGTCCGGTCATCGTGAGAGCATGGCCGCCCGCGCGCTGCGCCGGGTCGCAGCCGTGCTTGTGCGCGAGAGCGGTTTCTAGGGCGCCGTCCCACCCTTCCTTAACCATGCGCACATAGCCTCGGCCGGAGGGTGCGTTCGCTGCGCTCTGGCTGGGAAATGGGCGTCACGATGTTCGAGCGCTTCCGCAAAGGATCGCGTCACGGTTCGGAGCCGCGCGCTTCGATCGGGCCGATGCCTGCGCCGGCCATCCGTGCGCTGGAACCGCGCTTCGTGTTCGACGGCGCGGCTGCGCCGGCCGCCGCCCAGGCACAGTCCGATGCCGCCGCGCAGTCTCATTCCGACGCGGCCGAGAAGACGGCCGACACCTCTCACGCCGACGCCGCCGACAAGTCGAGCGCGGCTCCCGCCGCTGCCAGTCCGGCCTCGGAGACCGCGTCCACCAATGGCCGCCACGAGATCGTGGTGATCGATAAGAGCGTTGCCGATTGGCAGACCTTGCTCGCGGGCGTGCCGTCATCGGCCGAAGTCATTCTGATCGATCCCGGCACGGATGGGTTCGATAAACTTGCCGACGCGCTGCAGGGGCGCAGCGACATCGATGCGATCCACATCCTCTCGCATGGTTCGGCGGGTGATCTGCATCTGGGATCGGCCGAACTGACCGCAGAGTCGATCCAGGGTCGCTACGCCGCCGATCTCGCCATCATCGGCAGGGCCCTCACTGCCACCGGCGACATCCTGATTTACGGCTGCGACTTCGCCGCCGGCGAGACTGGCGCGCGGGCGGCCGATCTCCTCGCACAGGCGACGGGCGCCGACGTCGCGGCCTCGGACGACGCCACCGGCGACACGGCGCTCGGCGGCGACTGGGACCTCGAGGTGCATGACGGCTCGATCGAGACCGGCATCGTCATCAGTGATGCCGCCCAGCACGAGTGGCACCACCTGCTCGCTCCCGTCACGATCTCCATCAATGGCGATCCGACCGTAAAGGATGCCAACGGCAACGCGATCAGCACGGGGCGCGCTTCAGGCGGCTTCACGTATTATGACGTGAACAGCGGTGTCGTGAACGCGACCGCCCTCTGGCAGAACGTCGGCACCGCCGACGGTGTGGCCGTCGATCTGCGGGCCACCGTGATCAGCCGCGGGGAGAGCGACGACGCCGTCTCTTTCGCCAGCGCAAACAACAATGCGGTGGTGCTCGTTCGTTCGACCACGGCGAGCAACGGCACGGCGAACAATGCCGCTCAGATCGTCATCAAATGGGAAGTCGTCCGCCACAGCGACGGACAGGCCGTCTCGGCCGACATCAACTTTCGGATCGGCGACATCGACGGCATCGGTAGCCAGCCGAATACCCGCGAGAGCGTGACGCCTTCGCAGTTTGGCCTCGTCTCCTACACCCTGGCGTCCACGACGGATCTCAGGGTCGATACGTCGAACGACCGCGTGCGCGTCTCCGGCACGGAAAACGAGAACACCGCCAACCCCTCCGCCTCTCCGGATTCCCAGTCGAACGTGCAGTTCAACTGGAATGGCGTGACGTCCTGGGTGGTCACCTACGACCTCGCCGCCAACAGCGTCACCGGCGGCGCCGCCTTCCAGCATGACGGCCACCAGGCGATGGTGATCACCAACCCCGTCACCAAGCTGGTCCCAAAGGTCGATCTCGACGCCGATGATTCCAGCGGCGCGACGGGCTACGATTACAAGGCGACCTATACGGAGAAGGGGAGCGCAGCGACGATCACGGATACCGATCCGTTGATCAGCAATTCGGCTGCCACGGTGCAGAGCGCGACGATCGTCCTCACGAACGCGCAAGCGGGTGACCGGCTCAACATCGGCACGTTGCCGGGCGGCCTCACCGCCTCATCGACAACGGGCTCGGGCACGATCACCGTGACCATCACGGGCGATGCCAGCCCCGCAACCTATCAGGCTGCGATGCGAGCCATCACGTTCGACAGCACGAGCAGCGATCCGAACACGGTCGATCGCATCATCAAGACGCACGTCACGAGCGACAACGTGGAGGGCACGTCCTCCACCACGACCGTAACAGTCGTCGCGGTCGACGACCCGCCGGTGAATACTGTGCCCGTGGCCCAGACCACCAACGAGGATACCAGCCTCGTTTTCTCTGCCGCAAACGGCACTGCGATCACAATCGATGACGTCGATGCCCGAGGCGGCAGCCTGACGACGACGCTGAGCGTGCTCCATGGCGTCATCAGCCTTGGTTCGACGGCTGGCGTCTCGGTGACTGGCAACGGCACGGGAACGGTCACGGTGACTGGTACGATCGCCGCGATCAACGCCGCGTTGAATGGCACCACCTACACCCCGGCTACCGATTACAACGGCGCCGACACGCTGACGGTCAGCACGACCGACAACGGCAATACCGGCACGGGCGGCGCGAAGAGCGATACCGACACGGTGGCGATCAGCGTGACGCCGGTGAACGATGCGCCCGTGAATGGGCTTCCGGCTCCGCAGACGGTGAACGAGGACACGGATCTCGTCTTCTCGGCCGGCAACGGCAACCGGATCTCGGTCTCCGACGTCGATGCCGGCGCCAGCGACGTGAGCACGACGGTGAGCGTGCTGCACGGCAGCCTGACGCTGGGCACGACGAGCGGCCTGACGACGGTATCTGGCGACGGCAGCGGCACGGTGGTGCTCACGGGATCGCTGAGCGCGATCAACTCGGCGCTGAACGGCCTGCGCTACCGGGGCAATGCCGATTACAACGGCGCGGACACGCTCACGATCGTCACCAACGACAACGGCAATAGCGGCACGGGCGGTGCGAAGAGCGATACCGATACGCTCGCCATCACCGTTACCGCGGTGAACGATGCTCCAATCAACACCGTACCATCGGCCCAGACGGTCGATGAGGATACCGACCTCGTCCTGTCGTCCGCCAACGGCAATGCCGTGACCGTCTCCGACATCGATGCCGGTGGCGGCAACCTGTCCACGACGCTCAGCGTCCAGCACGGCACGCTGACGCTCGGGGGGAGCAGCAACGTCACGGTCTCGGGCAACGGCACGGGCTCCGTCACCCTCACCGGCACGATCGCCGATATCAATGCGGCCCTGAACGGCACGGTTTATCGGGGCGTGCCGGACTACAACGGCGCCGACACGCTGACGGTCAGTACGACCGACAACGGCAATGCCGGCACGGGCGGCGCGAAGAGCGATACCGATACGGTGGCGATCAGCGTGACGCCGGTGAACGATGCGCCCGTGAATGGGCTTCCGGCTCCGCAGACGGTCGACGAGAACACCGATCTCGTGTTCTCGACTGCGAACGGCAACGTCGTCGCCGTCTCCGACGTCGATGCCGGTACCGGCAATCTGTCGACGACGCTCAGCGTCCAGCACGGCACGCTGACGCTCGGAGGGACTGCCAACGTCACCGTCTCGGGCGACGGCATGGGCTCCGTCACACTGACGGGCAAGGTCGCCGACATCAATGCGGCCCTGAACGGCACCGTCTATCGCGCCGACGCGAACTACAACGGCGCGGACACGCTCACGATCGTAACTGACGACAACGGCAATACCGGCGCTGGTGGCGCGAAGAGCGATACCGATACGCTCGCCATCACCGTCATCCCGGTGAACGACCCGCCGGCCAACACCGTGCCCGGCCCGACCCAGGCTCTCGATGAGGATACGTCACTGGTCTTCTCGGCGGCCGGTGGCAACGGCATCAGCGTGTCGGATCCGGACGATGGCACCCTCACCGTCACGCTGAGCTCGGCCCAGGGCGTCCTCACGCTGTCGCGGATGACAGGGCTCACCTTCCTGCAAGGCGACGGTACGCGCGACGGGACACTGCAATTCTCCGGCACCATCGCCGACATCAACGCCGCCCTCGAAGGCCTTCGCTTCGATCCGAACGCCGACGTCAACGGAGCTGCGCAGATCGCGCTCTCGACGCAGGACGCGCAGGGCGCGACCGCATCCAGCACGATCGCGCTGAGCATCGCGCCGGTGGCCGATATCGTGCCCGATTCCGTGGCCACCGACGAGGACACGGCGATCACCTTCAACGCCCTCACGGGCACGAACGGTGCCTCTGCGGACTCGTTCGAGAGCCCGGCGGCTTACGTTTCATCGGTGACCCAGGGCACGCATGGCAGCGTCAGCTTCCTCGCCGACGGCACGATGACCTACACGCCGGTCACGGATTTCAACGGCACCGACAGCTTCACCTACACGGTGACCTCGGGTGGTACGACCGAGACGGCGATCGTCACCGTCACCGTCCGACCGGTGAATGACGCCCCGGTTCTCGACCTCTCGGCATCGGGCTCCGGCACCGGCTACGCCACGGGCTACACCGAGCGTGCGCCGGGCGTGGCGGTCGTCGGGGGCGACGTCTCCGTCACGGATATCGACAGCGCGAACATGACCTCGGCCAAGGTCGTGATCACCAATGGCAGCGCCGGCGATACGCTGGCGATCGAGGGCTCACTGCCGGCCGGCATCTCCGCGAGTTTCGATCCCGCGACCTACACGCTGACCCTGACGGGCTCGGCGACCAAGACCGATTACCAGGCCATACTTCAGCAGGTTCGGTTCTCGTCGGACAACCACGATCCCTCGACCGTCACTCGCACCATCGCCGTGACGGTCAACGATGGTGGGCTCGATTCGAATGCGGCCGCGACCACGGTCACCTTCGCCGCTGTGAACGACCCGCCGGTGAACGGCGTGCCGGCTGGCCAGAGCCTCGCCGAGGACACACCGCTCGTCTTCTCGGCGGCACGCGGCAATGGCATCACGATCGCCGACGTGGATGCACGGGGCGGCAGCCTGTCGACGGTGCTGAGTGTCGGGCATGGAACGCTGACGCTTGGCTCGCGCACGGGGGTGACTATCTCGAACGACGGCACCAGTTCGGTGACGCTGACCGGCACCCTCGCCGCGATCAACGCCGCGCTCGATGGTACGACCTACCGGCCCGATCCGGATTATAACGGGTCGGACAGCCTGACCGTTCTCACCAACGACAACGGCAATACCGGCGCTGGTGGCCCGCAGACCGATACCGATACGATCGCGCTGACCATCGCACCCGCAAACGACGCGCCGCGGGCCGGCGCCCTCCCCGCGCTCGGCTCACTCGACGGCGATATCGTCGGCGGCACCGATCTCGGTCGGTACTTCAGCGATGTCGACGGAGACGTGCTGCGCTTCAGCGCTGCCGGCCTGCCGCAGGGGCTCGCCATCGATCCGGTCAGCGGCCTCGTCAGCGGCAGGATCGACCGCTCCGCCTCACAGGGTGGCAACAGCGGCGACTATACGGTGACGATCACGGCCGATGACGGCCAAGGCGGCCTGACGAGCCGTAGCTTCACATGGCGTGTGGTCGATCCCGCGCCGACCGCCCGCAACGACGAGGTGATCACCGCCGCCGCGACACCGGTCTCCGGCTCCGTGTTCGCCGATAACGGCAATGGCCCCGACAGCGACCCTGACGGGGATCCGCTCTCGATCGCTGCCGTGAACGGATCGGCGGCCGATGTCGGCCGCCCGGTCACCGGATCAGCCGGAGGCCGCTTCACCGTTCTCGCCGATGGCAGCTATCGCTTCGATCCGGGCAGCGACTTCGCCGATCTCGCTACGGGCCAGACCCGCACGACACGGATCACCTACATGGCCACTGATGGTGAAGGCCGGGTCTCAGAAGCCAGCTTCACAGTCACGGTGACCGGCAGCATCGTCGCTCCGCCCGTGCTCGCCCCGACCGACGGCGCCGCGCGTGACGGCGATGCCGTGGACCTTCCGCTCGGAAGCCTCTTCCCGAATCCCGACGACACGACGCTGACCTATGGCGCCACCGGCCTGCCGCCGGGCCTATCGATCGACCCGGCAACCGGCGTCGTGACAGGCACGATCGACCATGCGGCTTCGGGGGCAGACGGCCGCACGGACTACCGGATCACGATCACCGCCACCGATCCGCAGGGCGCGACCGAGACGCGCGACTTCACCTATCGGGTCACGAACCCGGCGCCGAACGCCGTGGACGATGCTGCGGCGACGACCGAGAACATGCCGGTCACCATCGACGCACTCGCCAACGACAACAATCTCGACGGCGATCCGCTCGTCATCGTTGAGAGCGGTGACGCCGCACCGCGTGCCGGTCATGGCCAGGTGAGCGTCGTCGGCGGCCGGTTGGTTTACACGCCGAACGCGAATTTCAACGGCATCGACACCATCACCTACTCCATCTCCGACGGGAACGGCGGCATCAGTACGGCCTCGGTCTCGGTCACCGTCACGCCGGTGAACCAGGCTCCGGATGCCGACACGCTGCCCGACCTTTATGGCCGCGACGGTGACGCCGTGAGCTACGACGTCTCGAGCCGATTCCACGATCCCGACACGGACCCCACGGTCGTCCAGGCGCCGAGCGGCGATCGTCTGAGCTTCACCGCGACTGGTCTGCCGCCGGGACTCGCCATCGATCCCGCCACCGGTGTGATCACGGGCACACTGCCGAACGATCCCGCGCCGGTCTCGCACTACACCGTCACCGTGACGGCGACCGACGCGGCGGGAGCCAGTGTCTCGTGCAGTTTCGGCTGGACGGTGAGCGACACTGCGCCGCTCGCTACGCCGGACACGAGCACGATACCGGCCGGCTCCCCGGTGATCATTCCGGTCACGTCGAACGACGCCGACCCGAGCAGCACCGGTGTCCATCTCGTGGACGAGCCCGGCGCGGCGAGCGCCGGCCATGGCAGCGTCTCGGTCGATCCAGCGACGGGGCTTCTCACCTACGTGCCGGTGTCCGGCTTCTCAGGGCGCGACACCATCGTATACACGATCGAGAACGCCAACGGCGACCGCGCCACGGGTATCCTCACCGTCACCGTCACGCCCGTGAACCAGCGGCCGACGGCGCCGGACACGCTCTCCGGCCGCAATGGCGTCGACGGCCAGAACGTGACCGTGCCGCTCGGCAACCTGATCATCGATCCCGATGGCGATCCCCTCACCTACTCGGCCAGCGGCTTGCCGCCGGGCCTTGGGATCGATCCGGCAACGGGCAGGATCACCGGGACGATCGACCATGCCGCCTCCGGTCCGAGCGGCAGCGCCACCTATGTGGTGACGCTGACCGCCACCGATCCGAGCGGCCTCGCGGTCTCGCGCAGC
Source organism: Methylobacterium sp. C25 (assembly GCF_021352225.1). GTDB lineage: Bacteria > Pseudomonadota > Alphaproteobacteria > Rhizobiales > Beijerinckiaceae > Methylobacterium. The sequence continues at coordinate 330,085 of NZ_JAAUVI010000004.1, forward strand.
CTCTCTTGGACGGTGACCAATCCGGTGCCCGTGGCGGCGGATGACGCCATTGCCACGGCGGAGGACACTCCGGTCGACATCGACGTCACCTCCAACGACCACGATCCGGACGGCGACCCGCTCTCGGTGGTGGCTGGCTCGGCCGTCGCCGCCCACGGAACGGTCACGATCAATACCGATGGCACCCTGCACTACGTGCCGGGCCACGATTTCAATGGCAGTGATCGCATCGTCTACACGATCACTGACGGCAATGGCGGCTTCGCCACGGCCTCGGTGACGGTCACCGTGACCCCGGTCAATGACGCGCCCGTGTTGGATGCCGGCTCACCCGCCCTCGCGAACCACGCGGCGAACGATGCGCAGATTGTCTCGATCCCGGCCGGAAGCGCCTTTTACGACATCGATCGCGGCGACCGGCTGACTTTCGGCGCGACGGGGCTGCCGCCTGGCCTGTCGATCGACCCGGCGACGGGATTGATCTCGGGCACGCTCGCCTCCGATGCCTCGACCCGCGTTCCAGGCGGCGTCTACACGATCACCTTGACCGGCACGGACCTCGCCGGAGCCTCTGCGACGGCGCAGTTGACCCTCACCGTGGCGAACCCGTCTCCAATCGCCGTCGACGACGTGTTGACGACGGCCGAGGACACGCCGCTCACCGGCACCGTGCTGGCCAACGATCACGACCCAGATGGCGACGTGCTGCACGTCGAGCCGGTGACCGGGCCGGCCCATGGCCATCTCGACCTTCGTCCGGATGGGACCTTCACCTATACGCCTGATGTGGATTTCCGCGGCGCGGATTCCTTCACCTACGCGCTGGTCGATTCCGATGGTGGCCGTGCGGTCGCCACCGTGCATCTCACCGTGACCCCGGTGAACGACGCGCCTGTTGCCGCGGCCGACCCACTGAGCATGCCGGCGAACACCGTCGGCACCGGCCGGATCGTCGCGAGCGATCGCGACGACGATCCGTTGAGCTTCCGCCTCACGGACGGGCCCACCAACGGCACTGTCACGCTCGCGGCCGATGGGCGATACGCATACACGCCATATGCGACCTATAGCGGTCCCGACCGCTTCACGGTCGAGGTCAGCGACGGCCATGGCGGCCTCGCTCTCGCGACCGTCGAGGTCACGGTGACGCCGAACCCGATCCAGGTGCCGCCGACCGTCATCATGCCCGGCCTGGTTCCGCTGCCGGCCACGGAACGCCCCGCCGCCCCGCCGGTTCAGCCGCCGGCCTCGTCGATCGCCGCCGAGGGCATCGTGCTTCCCGCGGTGGCTGGGATCGAGTCGCTGCAATCGATCGGCGACGTCGTGCTCGCGGACGGTGCCGTGGTCGCAGCGGTCAACGGCGTCGCCCACCTCCATGGCACCGTGATCCAGCTCGATCATCCGGTCATGTTGGAGGAGGGTCAGCGGATCGCGCGGATGGCCTGGGAGCGCTTCGATCGCATGCCGATCGACGACACCACCTGGTTCTCGCCGCGGCCCTATCTCGGCCGCTCGCTCGGCGTCTCGCTGGCGGCGGAAGAATTCGGCTTCGGCACGAGCGACCTCATGGTCGAGGCGATCCGGCGCCCGGACACGCTCTCGATCAACCTGCACGGCTACGCCGCGCGCCTCGATTCCGTTGCCGAGGTGAGGCTGCTCGGCCTCGATGGCGCGCCCCCGCCCCGTTGGATCGAGGGCGACGGCCTGGGCGGCTTCTGGGGACGTCCGCCGGCCGGAACGGGCATCGTCCGGTTCGAGCTGGAAATCGTGTTGCAGGACGGTCGCATCGTGCGCCGGGCGCTCAGCGTGGACGCCGAGACCGGCGAGATCCGCGCGCTTCCCAAGGCCGTACCGGCCGGCGAGCCGAAGCCGGCGACCAAGCGTGATCCGGAGCCGATCCAGCGGGCCGAAGTGCCTCTGTTCTCTGCGCAACTCGCCGCGCTCGACAAGCACGCTGCCCATGACATGGACCTGATCGAGCGTGCCCTGACACGCAGGAATTGACCGGACTGGGACGCGTCGAACCCGTGGGTTTGACGCTTCATTTACCTTAACGGATCAACAATCCGGGCGTCGCGAGAGTGTGCCTCCGGGGGGATTCCCGAACGCGACCAAAGCGAACGGGATGTCCGGGGTCATGGTGCTGGATCGTCATTCTGGCGGTAGGCGGACGCGTCGCGTCCTCTCCGTCCTTCTCGGGGCGACGACCCTCGCTGCGGCCTTGGCCGGCTGCACGCTCAAGCCGGAGCCGCTCGGCCAGGCCGAGCTCGGCGCCTATGCCGCCGACAAGCTGCGCCGCGTCGGCTCCGACCAGCCCCTGCCCGGCCCGCGCATCGATCTCTACGAGGCCTTCGCGCGCGCCCTGAAATACAACCTCGACCAGCGCGTCGAGATCATGCAGACGGCCGTGCGCGCGCAGGAGCTGAGCTTCGCCAGCTATTCCATGCTGCCGAACTTCGTCGCCAACAGCGCCTATGCCGGCCGCGACAGCTATGCGGCGAGTTCCTCGATCTCGGTCCTGACCCAGCGCCAGTCGCTGGAGCCGTCCTACAGCCAGGACAAGAACTACGTCTTCTCCGACCTGTCCCTGAGCTGGAACATCCTCGATTTCGGCCTGTCCTACATCCGCGCCCGCCAGGCGGCCGACACGGTCCTGATCGCGGAGGAGAACCGCCGCCGCGTGGTCAGCCGCATCATCGAGGACGTGCGCACCGCCTATTGGCGCGCGCTGTCGAGCGAGCGCCTCGCCAGCCGCCTGCGCCAACTCGAAGGCCGCGCCCAGGCCGCGATCGGCAATGCCCGCCAGCTCTACAAGGACCGCCAGACTTCGCCGATCACCGCACTGACCTACGAGCGCGAGCTGATCGAGATCAAGCGCGAGATCCAGCGCGTCGAGACCGACCTGCTCGTCGCCCGCAGCCAGCTCGCGGCGCTGATGAACCTGCCGCCCGACCTCCCCTTCCGGCTCGCCGAGATGGAGGGCGTCGATGCCGGGCTGAAGCTCGGTGTCGCCGATCCCGACCTCGTCCGCGTGGCGCTGGAAAACCGCTCTGAGCTGCGCGAGGTCGCCTACCGCCAGCGCATCAACGGCCGCGAGGCCACCGCCGCGCTGCTCGAGCTCCTGCCCGGTATGAACCTGATCGTCGGCGGCAACGCGGATTCCAACCGTCTGCTCTACAATTCGAACTGGGTCGGCTGGGGCGCCCGCGCCAGCTGGAACCTGATGAACGTCTTCAAATATCCCGCCCGCCAGGGGCTGATCGACGCCCAGGACGCTCTGCTCGACAAGCGCGCCCTCGCCGTGACCATGGCGGTGATGACGCAGGTCCATGTCAGCCGCGTGCGTCACATGCTGGCGATGAAGGAGTTCCAGACCGCGTCCGAGTTCCGCCGTGTCCAGCGCAGGATCGTCGAGCAGATGCGCGCCTCAGCCGCCGTCGAGTCCGCGAGCGAGCAGACCCTGATCCGCGAGGAGATGAACACGCTCATCGCCGAGGTGAAGTACGACCTCGCCCACGCAGCGGTGCAGAATGCGCGCGCGAACGTCTACGCTTCGCTCGGCCTCGACACCTTCCCGCTGGCGGTGATCGACCGCTACGACCTGCCACAGCTCAAACGGGCGGTGCAGCAGAGCTGGCTCGGCATCGGCGCTGTTTTTGCCGAGGCGCCGCCGATCCCGAGGGTGCCAGCTGGCCCGGCGCCGCTCGTTCTACGGCACTGAGCCGACGCATCACGATATCACCCCAGCGCCGGCCTCTTTACTGGATTGAGGACGACAGACATCTGGCTACTTCGCCGTGATCAGGGCGACACCAGTCGAACGGTGACTGGATCTAAGTTAGTTTTCGCGCCTCGCTAGCTCCCGATGGAAAGCTGCCGAGGTCTCACTCTGGGTCATCCCGGCTCTTTGTTGGGCGCATCGAGGGCCTGCGACAGCCCTCGCCGTGATAGCAGGATGGCGACATCCTGGCCGGCTGCGCTCTTGACGGCGCGGCCGGGTCCGTTGGTGGTGGCCAGCGCTTGAGAGCCTCGTCCTTGGCGGAGGTGTCGGCGATGCAGGACGGCTCCGGTCGCGCCTTCAAACCTGAAAACAGGTATGCGCGTCTTCGATCGCTTGCTCACCGGATCAAGCGCGATTGAGACTAACGCGATTTTCCGAACGCTCCCCAGCCCGCCGGGGGCGACCAGAGGCTCAGTCGATTGGGCAAGGCCGCGGAACGCGATGCTAAGTGCCGTGCGAGCGGGCGGTCGCGCGTCAGGCGGGCTCGATCCACCGAAGCACGGCAACGAGGCGCTCGGCCTGCGGCCGAGTCAGGCCGGTGGATACCGCGTCACCGTTGCGAAAAATCGTGCAGGTACCGTCTTCGGCTACGCGGATCTTGATCGAGGCCATCGCAACCCATTCCCCCCGCCGCTTCGCGACCCTTAGGGTGAAGCTTAACCGTTTCTGAACGGGAAGCCAGCCCAAGCGTGGCCGTTTTTTGTGGTTGCGTCGGGGATTCGTTTTGGTGCCGGAGGTCGGATCAGGTCCGTCCGGCGCAGTTTCCCGGTCTTAGGGCTGTAAGACCTTGCAGATGCAATGGATGCGTCATCATGGTCTCATTGGGCGAGATCCTGCAGCGGGTGCCCTTTGTGCGATATTGACTGGGGTTTTTCAGTCGTCGGCAGAGATGGCTTGACAACAGGTCGGTCGAAAATACAAAAAAGACCTGCTCACGGAAACTTGAGAATCCGGCAGAGACGTGGATCAGTGGTTGGCCCAGGATCGCAGAGCCATGAAGCAGGTCACCGAAACCGACCGATTGATCGGCGAGCGGATCACGGCGGCTCGGAAGCTCGCAGGCATCTCGCAGACGACGCTCGCGACCGCGATCGGCGTCACGTTCCAGCAGGTCCAGAAGTACGAGAAGGGGCTGAACCGCATCTCAGCTGGCAAGATCGTTGAGATCGCCCGGTTGCTCGGGATCGGCCATGCTGAACTGCTCGGTTCGACGGACGACGTCCCGGGTCTGCCCTCTCTGTCTAGGGCGGCGATTTCCCTCGCTCAAGCCTTCGACCGCTTGCCGGAGAGCGCAAGCAAGGCTCAATTGCGGCGCCTCGTCATGGCTCTTGCGGAAGATGTCGCCACAGAACGGAGCGAGCCGTAGCGGCACATGGCGCTACAGCGGTCGATGAGCGCGGCGGTTGCTTCGCCGATGAAGCTCATGGTCTGGAAGGGGCGCGTCTCCGGCTACTCGAAATCTCTGCGCATCGGTCGATTTCGGCAAAGCGACTCACAGGTCGGGACTGCTACCCCCGCTCGATAGGCGTCGTTAGGTTCTGATGGTTCACCCCTGTTTTCGCCTATATATTTGCAAGCTACTCTTTAAATGTAATTTAGTTGTATTTGAATAATAAAATATCATGATAGTATTTATTATATATTGTTAAACAAAAAATCGAAATATAGCTTCGGAAAAATCGTGTTTGTTGGTGTATTTGCGCAACCGCGACAAATCGGCATCATCGCCAAAGACAAAATCTGATAACCGTTTTGATTGTCGACGACAGCGGAAAGATGTTTTATCAAAAGATAGAAATGACATCGATGCGTCGGCTATGTCTTGTGGATCGCTGTCGCGACGTTTCCCATCTCGACTGATTGGCCGCACTGCGAGGCCAGTGGCCTGACATGAGCACGCATCGGACCATTCCATGGGCGCCCGAGCCGGAGCGCGAAGAGCCTCGCGAGGGCTCGATCCTGCGGCTTGCCGAGCATGCCATCGGACTCTGGCGCGCGGCTCAGGACGTACGCGATCCCATCCTTCTCGAAGCGCTTAGGCCATTGGTGGTCCACGTCGCCCGCGCTCTCGCTCGCGACATCATGGCAGATGCCGAGGATGGAACGGCACATTGATCGAACTTTGCCAAAGACGTCGCGCGACCCAAGCCGCCCCCAAGATGTCTTGAGCAAGAGATCGGTCTTGGAAACGACTCTCATCACCATCATTGGCGGAACGCCCGTGGTGGAAACTCAATCGCAACCGTTTCTGGACAAAATGTCGTGGAACGGTCATGTGGCTGTTCGGCGCGCAGATCAGCGCTCACCGATCTCAACGACATCAGGAAAAGCATGACTCGCAATCGCGGGCGGCGGTCGTTTACCGTCGCAGCCAAGTCGAGCGGCCAAAGCGGCTTCGTCACCATCCCCGTCAAGGCGCCGCGGGCGGCGAAGGCGGCCCGCCAAGTTTCGGCAGCGCCTTCGAGTGCAGCGTTTTCAGAGCCGGCACCGGCATCCGCGTCGGCGTCCGAACTCATGCCGCGCCGTATCCTGCCGAGCCTGATCGCCTGGGAGGCTCCGGTCCCCGAGCCAGAGCCCGCATTCACGCCGGAGCCGCCGCTGCCTCGCGTACGCCGCATCACGCCGCAGGGCACGCTCGACGATGCGCCGCGCCGGAGAGGCCGACCGCGCAAGCATCCTCTACCAGTCGATACGGCGCCCGTCGTCGCGCGCACGCCGGAGCCCGAGCCAGTCCCGGTGACCGCTCCAGCCGTGAGCCCGGCGGCCCAGGCTAAGCCCGCGATGCGCAGGGTCCAGCCGGACGGCGTGAGACTGCCTCTCGGCGAGCGTTGGAAGCGCCGCCTCCCGCGTGCCTGCTGGTAGAGTTCGGACAATCCGGCCAAGCTTGGGACGACCGGTCGTGAGGGCTCAAGCTGCGACCAAGGCGAGGGCGGCAAGGCGCCGCCTCGCTGTCAAAATTCGCAGGGCGCGACTACTGCACCCGAGAGTTTCACGAAAAGCTTCCGACTTGCGGCTCCAGCGCCGAGCCTGATCCTCCAGACCGAGCGAGCATGCGGCCGACGAGACCGGATCGGAGCTACGAAAAGCCTCTTCCGCCTTTCGACTGAAATGTCCCCGCTCGCGAACGCGCGAGGACTTCGGCCTTCACCCCGGACAGGTAGTTCGTCAGCACCGACTGGACCGCCTTGTCCGCGCACTCGACCCAGAAGATCGCTGGCCTGACATCCGCACCTAGAGCCCGCAGGATCTCTTCTGCGGGCTGGGCCACGTTGCGGTCACTCTCGCCGACGAGGCGATGCCGTCCTTTCGGCGTTGCAATCATGATGGTGACGGGCGCAGCGGACATGATGTGGTCCTAACGTGCTGGAAATCATCGTCAGCCGGTACCTCTGGCGCGGTCCAGCCGAGATTCAACGGCCACGTCTCTTGACCGTTCCGCGACTTCCGCAATCCATTGCGCCGCTGACCGCTTGCCACTCGCGCATGACGGGGCTGGCTGGCGGCAGTTCAATGGGGCGCTGCCCGGTTGATCGGATGGAGGTTCGAGGCGCTGGCAGGCACCCTGGTGCGGACGGCGGGACTCGAACCCGCACGGCCTTGCGGCCGCAAGATTTTAAGTCTCGTGCGTCTACCGGTTCCGCCACGTCCGCATGGGACGAGCGGTAACGACGGCTCGGCGTCAGATCAAGCCGGTACCGTTCACGCTGTGTCCGGCGTCCAGCCATAGAGCCAGTCATAGCGCCGGCTCATCCCGGCCGGCCCGAGACGGCGCATGACCATGTTGCGGGCAAGCCCGACCAGGGGACCGGCATGATAGGCGCGACCGTTGGACCGGGCCGCCTTCCAGACCCTGCGCACCCGGTCGCCGCGTGCCTTCGCGAAGACCCCGAGGGCGTCCGACACCTGAGCGTGGGCGCCGAGGCAATGCGTGAGCACCGCCGCGTCCTCGATCGCCATGGCGGCACCCTGCGCCAGGAACGGTAGCACGGGATGGGCGGCGTCGCCGATCAGCGCAACCCGGCCCGAGGCCATCGGCCCTGCCGCCGGGCGGTCGACCAGCGACCACACCATCCAAGTGTCGGGAACGGCGAGCAGCGAGCCGAGCGGCTCCGCGGCATTCCGGAAATGGTCGCGCAACACAGCCGGGTCACCGAGGCGCCCCCAATCGTCGTCGCCCTCGCGCTCGGGCACCACCGCGACGACGTTGAGCCGCTGCCCGGCTGCGATTGGGTAGTGCACCACGTGCCGCCCATGGCCGAGCCAGAGGCCCGTCTCGTCACCCTGAAGCTCAGCCGGCGCCGCCTCGCGCGCGATCGTCGCGCGCCAGGCCGCCTGCCGATGCGCTCGAAGCGGGCGTGCGTCGTGCCGCGCGCGAAGGCTCGAGCGCACGCCGTCGGCGCCGATGGCGAGATCTGCTTGGATCAGGTCGCCACGCCCGCCCGCGACGCTCTCCAGTGTCAGCGCAACACCGTCGGCGGTCTCCTCGACCGACACGACCTCGCGGCCGACAAGCAGCCGGATGCCGGGCCGCCCGCGCACGGCGTCGAGCAGCAGCGTCTGCAGGTCGGCCCGGTGGATGACGTAGTACGGCGCGCCGTGGCGGTCGCGGATCGCGGCGCCGAGCTCGATGCCGCCGAGCCTGTATCCGCTGGCGAGATCCCGGATCGCCACGCCCGGAGGCTCGTCGGCAGCCCGGCGCAGGGCCGGCCCGAGGCCGAGTTCGATCAGGATCCGGCTGGCATTCGGCGAGATCTGCAGGCCGGCCCCCACCTCCGAGAAACCGGTGCGCCGTTCGATCAGCGTGACCGAGTGCCCTGCCCCGCTCAGCGCCAGCGCGGCCGTGAGGCCGCCAATCCCGGCCCCGACGACGGCGATCGAGAGCGGGCTCACGATACGCGCGACCTCACTCGGCTGCGACTCTCGCCTGCGGCGCGTCGTCTCGCCAGATGCTGGCGGCCGGCTCGGCGCCGTCCGGCTTCAGACGCGCATCGTACCCGAACAGCGTCGAGCAGTACTGGCAGATGATCTCATCGCCGCCGTGGCCCATGTCGAGGAAGACATGGGGGTGGTCGAAGGGCGGCAATGCGCCGATGCACATGAATTCGCGTGCGCCGACGCGCACCCGGGGCACGCCGTCCTGATTGTGAAAATGAGGGACTGCCTTGTCCGCCATCGCCCTGCCCTGCTCTCGGGCGGAACCCCGCACTCGCCGCGATCCGTTCCGCATGCCGTTGGAATGAAGCTGCACGGGTCTAGCCCGTCACCGGTCCCACGCCTAGTGGCGGCCGGGCTCATGCGCCGTATCGATGGCGCTGGGCGGGATCGGGGCAACCCTGCGATCAAGCTCGAGGCCGCCGCGGTGGCAGACATTTGCCCCATTATCGCCGCGACAAAACGCGGATCTGCTCAGGATTCGTCAATCAAATGCCTTCAAAGGATTGCCGTAATCCAGCGGCTGAAAAGTCGTCACGAAGGCTGATCCGTCTCGATCCGCTCGGGCAAACAATTACCGATCGCTATCATCCGTCTGCTCAAGGTGTTCTCGTGAGTTTTACCGTCACTGCGCGCCATCACGCTCGCGACGTCAGCTTTCAGCGTGGCTCGATGCTGGCGGCGCTCGAACAGGCTCTGACCCTTGCGAGCGCCGGCATGGAAGGCGTGCTCGTCCGCGACGGCAGTGGCCGTAGCCGCACCCCGGCTGAGTTGAGCTACGCGTTGCTCGCGGCCAGCCCGGGCCGCGACGCCGCCGCGCTGCAACCACGCGCCGTCTGAGCACAATAGCTGCCGTGTAGGGCGCGAGTGGTGCGTGTGTGCTTCCTCGCTGATCAAACCATCGAGACCAGCCTGCAACGGCGCTCAGTGCTGTCTGAGATCCGACGGTTTCTCAGCAGAGTTGCCCTGGCTTCGGCGGGACCGCGGCGGGCCGAAGGACTCTTTCTGATTGCCCATGCCGGCGAAGAGATCAGACGGTGCGCGTCCTTGTAAGACAATTGAGCCGAGGACGGATCATGCGCAGGACTGTTTCCGCGCGGCGCACCTGTGGGTCACAAGGGCTTTGCCTAACCACATCATTTGACTGAGTTTTTTGAAAACGAGCCGCTCAGAAGGCGGATGGTGCCCAGGGACGGATTGAGCTTGGAAGCCGCTAAGTGACTGATAATCAAAGATCGGTGGTTGGGGCCGCGGCCGGTTTGTTACACGGTCTGTAGCACGTTGTCAGCTACCAGCTACTGCGGCTTCTCAGGCTGAGCCGAGCTTCTCGCACCCTTGCGCTTCCGCCGCCAGCATCGTCATCTCGAAGCCGGTTGCCCCAAGCGGTCCAAACATGAGGAGATTCCGGGTGTCTTGTAGCGCAACAAGCTGAGGGCGTAATTTGGTTCGAACTGTCGTATGCTTCTGCGTCGCTAGGAAGCGCAGGCATTGGCGCTCGTCCGCCAAACACCGTCTCATGACAGCAAAAAGCCGGCCCCTGGGCCGGCCTCCGCGGTCTGACTAGACGAACTTAGGCAGCAAGCTTGAGTTCGTAGCGGTCCACTTTCACGTTGTCGTTAGCCGCAAGCTGGTATGCAGCCTTATAGGCCGCAGCACGGTGTGCGTCAGCGAACAGCATGTCGCCCAGCTCAGAGTAGATGTTCTCAATCGCGGATATAACGTACGCGAACTGACCATCATTCAGGGCAAACGAAGCCTGAAGTTTGTTGAAGCGGTTCCGGAAGCCTTTGAGTTTGAAGCCAACGAGCTGCTTGCCGCTGGCGTCATGCACCAACGTTAGGAATTCATCCACGCGCTCATAGACGCAAAATGCGTCCGCCTTCACGTACTCCAGGCAATCGGAGTCGCCATAAAAAATTGCCGCCGGCTCGTACGAGCCGACGTGCTCTGAGTCGATGGTGCTCATGTGTCGATCCTGTCTACCAGCAGCGCTCGGCGTAGCGCGTATCATACCCTACAGGTAGGGCATGGTCAGGCGCTTTGCCAATCACTGGCTCAATCCTGGTAACGATGCCGTCTAAACCGTTAACACCTTCTTGTAAAGAAGCTGCCAGCCGAACTTGAACCGTTAGGACAACTGTCTCGGAGACAGGCACAACGGCCATGGGACAAACCATCGCGGTTTCAAGACTGTACTGCAGCGTTGCCCTAGGCTTCAGCACGTAAACAATAACCGAACAGCCGTCGTCCTCAGTATGATGTGGTCTTTTGATCCCACGGAAGCAAGCTGAAGCTTCCCTTAAGGTACTAAAGGTGGGCTCATCGCCGTTACGCATGGCGTAAGCCGCGTTGTTGATCGGAGGTAATTGGCCGAGGAGATGCGCCCAAACCATAAATAGTGGGGTCCTGCGCCAATTTTCGCGGCCATTGCCGGTGAGGTCATCGGAAACCCCGAACTTCAGCGTGCGGCCTCGATCATCGGGGCAACAGGCCTCTATCACCGGCGGACGCCGCCAGTGTAATACGGACAGTGATGACATCGGAAATGCTACCGGACAAACGCTGATCTGCTGAGCTACGTTCGGGCGGCCGCAAGGTCAAGTCGCCGCTCTAAGACCACTGGGGTACGAACGGGCGGAAGCTCGCCGGTAGAGGCTATAGGTGCCCAAACACATCAGCAGGGCCGCTTAGCGCAATCGATCTAGCAACCGGGCCACTGAATTTTCGGTGTTGCACGCAGAGACGGGGGCCAGCCGACGTACTTTACTGTATGGCGAGGTGGGATGTTTCGCGGTGCAGGTTTCACAGAGGCGGAAACTACTGCGCCCCGCCTCTGTGATCACCGTGATATGTGATTACCGGGCTAAGTCCAACCCGTATGCCTTGCTTAGCTGCTCGATGGTTGCTGGTCCCACCTGCTTGTCCGACTTCAAGCCATCCTTCGCGGCCAGCGCTGGCCGGGCCTTCACCGCCTGCTGGTAGACCGCCTGCCGCACGTTCGGGTCCGCCATCCGGTACCTCCCCGCCGCCTCCCGGTACTTCGCCACGGTACCCGTGAGCATCGCCGCCTTGGTCCCCTTGGTCTTGGCGTCACCATCCGGGGCCTTCCGGTACGCGGCGGTTGCCATGATCCGTCCTAGGGTCTCCTTCATGCTTGGTCCCCGTACTGGGTGCCCGGCGAGAACGGTGCACCTCCTGAACGCCGACCGCCTTTGATCCCGTTCGAAGTGTAGCCGCGTGACTTGTAAGCTCCGGGGAGCGAGAGCCTCTAAGACCCCCGCTCCCGCGTTGTCCGCCCGACTACTCCGGCAGCAGGCCGCCCAGGTCCACACCGACAGCCTTGCCCATCTGCACCAGACTTGCTGCCCCTGCCTGCTGGTCGGTCTTCGGGGCCGACTTCACGGCGTAGGCGGCACGCGCCTTGAGACTCTGCTTCACGACAGCCTGACGCACATTCTCGTCCCGCATCAGCAGGCGTGAGGCGACCTCTCGGTACTTGGCGACGGTACCCGTAAACATCGCCTGCTTCGTGCCCTTCTGGTGGTTACCCGGGTCGCCGTCCGGTGCGTGCTGGTACGCCTTAGTGGCCATGATGCGCCCAACCATCTCCTTGAGGCTGGGCCCTCGGGGCGGGTGGCCGGCGAGTTCCTGCAAAGCGTCGTAGGCGTTCCGGCCGTCCTTCATGGTCACGTTCCGCAGATCTACATCGCGGTACCTCGGGCTCGGCGGACCAAAGGGCCCGACACCCTCCTCCTCGACCATCCGGCGGACCTCGGCGTCCACGGCGGTCTTCTCGCCATCGACCCAGAGGCCCTTGTGGACCGTGAGGGGGTCTCCGAAGACATCCCGCTTCGGCGGCAGCTTCTCCGCCAGACCGGGCACGGTGGCCGCGATCTTGTCCACGATCGTCCGGGCTTCCCTGAGGTACGGGTCCGGGCTGTAGAAGCGCAGAGCCGAGGCGCCGGGGACGAAGTTGGCCGCCATCGAGCCGATGACCTTCGAGGCGTTCTTGTCCGGGTCCATGATCGCGTCGAGCGTGTCGTGGAGGGAGGTCAGGTACGACTTCTGGCCCATCTGCTTGGCGAGGGCGATGACGAGGCCGGAGGCTGCCTGGACGGCCCGCTCCCCTTGCCCATCCCCGTCCTGGTCCCGGCTTAGGATGTCCACGATGTCCGCCACGATGCCGAAGGGCATGGCGATGGGATCGTAGCGGCCGAAGTTCACGTAGGTCTTCGAGCCGTCCGCATTGGCCGTGACGAAGGAGTAGGGCTGCCATCCGGTGGCCTTCAGCTCGGCATTGAGCCTCGCGTCCGTAGGGCCGCCTCCAGTGATGTAGCCCTGCATGGCCAGGAAGGAGGCCGAGCCGAGGAACAGCGAGCCCATTGCCATCTGGCCCATGGCCTGCGCCTGCTTCTCCGGGCCCATCTGCCCCCGGATCATCTGACGGTACTCGCCTTGGAGCATGTTGAGCCCCGGGGTGAGCTTCACGCCCATCCGAATGACGTTTGTCGGTGTCCGCACGAACGGCAGCACGAAGCGGAGCACTTGCTGACTGGCTACGGTGTTCTGCACCGTCTTGCCCCACGTCCCCTCCAGGAGGTCCTGCTGGAAGGTGGCGATGTTGGCTTCGTCCAGCGCCTTCATGTCCACTGCACGGCCGGCATCGTCGTAGGCCGCGAGAAGCTTGGACCGGACGTGAGCAGTGAGAGCTTCGCCATCCAAGCCCGCCCCGATGCCGTCCGAGAGTGCCGCCGCCTGGACCTTCGAGCGGTAGACCACCTGCTTCACCAGCTCGTCCACGGCACCGAGCGCCCGCGTGGGGAGCCCTGCGCCCTTCATGAACCCGGTGTAGGCGTTGGCGACGACGTTTGGGACCGAGTCCCAGGGCTTGAAGCCTTCTGCCACCCAGTTCGTCCCGCGGCCCGCATCGGCAATGCCCGCCGGGTTCACCTCGACGGAGTGCGGGCTGAGCACCGAGTCGCCAGTCTTCCAGGTGCGCACGGCGTCTCGGAAGCTGTCCATGAGGGACGCCCCCATGTAGCCGTACTGGCTCCAGTTCTCCTGAACACCCCTGAGGTCTCCCTGGGCCCCGTAGCCGATCATCCGCTCCAGGGGCCGCCCCATCAGCATGTAGCTGTTGGTCGAAAGGTTCACGAAATGCGTGCGCAGCCCCCAGAGGAGGTTGTTCACGTAGAGGTAGCTGGCGTCGTCCTTGATGCGGGCCCAGAGCCCCGGCTTGACCAGCCTGTTGGCCACCTGGAAGTCGTGCCCCACGGCATCGAGCAGGTTGAAGAACTTCGCATCATCGAGACCCCGCATCGCAGCGATGTCGTCGGGCTGGAGCTGGAAGTCCGCCCTGTTGCGCCGGAGAGCCCGGCCGGCAGAGGCTCGCATGGACTGAGCTTGCCCGAAGGCCGTCGAGGCGACTTCGAGTTGTTGCTGGAGCGCCTCTCGGGCTGCGCCTAGATCCCCGCCGAACTCCTCCAGCATCCCCAAGCCGATGCGGGACCGGAGGTTGAGGGCGTCCTGCATCACCCGCTGGCCGACCAGAAAGCCGGCCTCCATGTTGACGCTCATGGTGCGGGCCTGCGAGCCGGCCTGCTGGAGTAGACCTAGAAGGGCCTCGGGGTCTTCGTTCCAGAGGGCCACCCGTTGCCCGACCATGCGCTCCACCTGGGCATCGTGAAGCACGCCCTCCGCGTCTCCGCCCTTGATGGCGGCCAGGGGAGCCGACAGCTCATCGGCCACCCGGCGGATCATGAAGTCCAACGGCTGAGGGCCATCGCCCGGCCGCCAGAACTTCTGCCACGGGATGCTGCCCCCGTCGCCGAACCGATAGCCTCGCTCCAGGGCGCCTTCCCAGCCGCCGGGCCCAAGGATCGCCTGCGTGTCGGCCTGCCCGTGCTCGATGAGGCGGGTGAGCTGATCAGTGGTGATGTCGAGCGGGATTGCGCGAGGTGATGCCCGCTGAGCTGCCGTGTCGGCTGGGCCGGAGATCGATTGCCCAGGTGTATCGAGGGCTCTTGGCTGAGCGCCACTAACTCCTTGATTTTGAAGGTCATTGATTTTTGAAGGGCCCTCGGCGCCGGCTGATCCCTCGGTGGGATCAGCATTGACGGGACGCTGGGTCGGAAGGGCCGGCTCGGCTTGGGCGACGGCTTCTGGGTGGCTTTCCCGAAGCCGCTCTACCTCGTCCAGGTCACCCTTCGAGTACGCCAGCTTGGCGTCCTTATGGGCCACCGCATGAGCCAACTCCGACTGGGTCGCCTCGATCGCCGCCCGGTCCCCACTTCGGAGGGCCCTGAAGCCCGCCACGGACGCTGTGAAGACCCCCGCCAGGGCGATGTCCACCCCGATGGACTCCAGGGCATTCTTCATGCGGCCGATGGTTTCGCTGTCGCCGGGATGGTTGGCGAGATAGGCGTTCACCGGGTTCTGGAGCGCGGGGAACTGCTGGACGAGATCCGACAGCCTGGGGCCATTCGGGTCGATCGCCACGGCGCCCACGGTGGCCGCCTTTGCGGACGACAGCGCCCAAGCGCCTTTCTTGGTGGCCTCCAGCGCCTCGATCCCGGCGCCGATCCCGCGGACGCCCTTGAGCAGTCCCACCACCTTGCCGGCGCCGAGCATCCCCGTGGCGAACTGCGAGAGGCCCGACACGAAGCTGTTGCCGATCGACGCCTCGCCCAGCGACTTGTCGAGCCGCTCGATGTCACGCCGAGTCTGGGACTTCCCGGCATCCTTGTCGCCCGTCACCAGGGAGGTGATGCCAGGGTCCGGCTTGCCGAAGATGAAGTCCTTCGTCTCGAAGATCGACTTGGCGGCACCCGTGAGGATCGCCCCGCCGACCCGTCCGGCAGCATCGTAGTGGGAGGCGTCCCGCCAGTCCGTGGAGGAGCCGTCGCCCGGTGCCGTGGGGCCAGCCTGAGGTGCCGGAGCTTCGGGGGCCGGGACCGCTGGAGCGGCTGCTGGCTGAGCTTGAGGCGTCTCGACGGTGGGTGCCGGCAGGTTGGCTTGCTGCTGTGCGGGCTGGGCAGCCGTTCCCGATGGCGCTGCGTCGAGCGCCTCAAGATCCTGAGGCGTAAACTCGTGACCGGCCTTGGGCACAGGAGGCTGGCCTCCGGCCGCGGCCGAGGGCGCAGCGTCCAGCGCTAGTAACTCTTCTGGTGTCATGTCTGGGTTGGGTCCGTTGCTCGCAGCGGGGCAGGCGCGGCCGAGAAGCGGCTGCGGCGTGGTGCTGCGTGAGGTGATTGGGAGGGTGGGACGACGGCGAGTGCTGCCGCCCCAAAGTCGTCAGGCGCGGGTCGCGGCCATCACTCGGGCCTGGGCCGGCGGAGTGACCGACGCTCTCGCCATTCCTGGAGATTGACGACGTTGAGGGAGCCAAGAATGCGGCTCACAGCCCGCTCGATGGCCTCGCTCATCAGGCAGGCGGCTCGCCGCTCGGTCTCTGCCCTGGTTGCTTCGGCCTCGAACATCTTCACGATTTCGCCGGCCACGTCCCGATCTTCCGGGTGCATGTCGGCGCCCATCAGACCCGTGTCTCCGGGTTGCCGTCTGGTCTGAGCCGGCGAGGGATCAGCCGCCCGAGGGCGCCGAGCACCGAAGCCGGGGTGACGAGGCTCTTGTTCAGCCCATCGCCGGCATAGGCGGAGACCCCCGCGGGCCGCCCGTTCTGCGCCGTGATGTTCGGCAGCGAGGCCCACTCCAAGGCGAGGTTATTGGCGAACTTCGCTCCCGAGATCTCCCCGCGGACGAACTTCGAGTAGCCCCGCCGTTCCAGCAGCGCGATGGCAAGGCGATCCTGCAACTCTGGTGAGAAGCGGGTTTCCATGCTGAGGCCCATCTGGCCGACCAGCCCCGAGTCGCCAGCCTTCCGCGGGTCACCGAAGAGGGTGGACTTCATGAACTGGTAGCGGCCGGTGGCGCTCGACTCTGTCCCGCGGTTCCCCATCCAGGACTTGAGCTGGCTGAGGGAGAACTTCGAGAGGTCGAGGGGAGAGCCGGCGTGCCCATAATAGGCGTTGTAGTTGCCGTTGCTCTCGGGCCCCGAGATGAAGTCGAGGATGCGAGCGGCCTTAGGATCATCACGAAGGGCAGCCGTCGAGTAGTTGCCGATCGGCCGGGCAGAACCTTGAAGAGCCCTCTCGAAGGCCTCGCCCATGAGGCGGACCCGCTCGGCGGAAGCCGGCGCGTCGATGGCCCCTTGGAACGCCTTGCCGAGATCTTCGACGTCTCCGCTGGAAGCAAGGGCCGCCTCCACAGGTGTGCCGTCGGGAGCCCGCATGCTCTGCCGCCCCGGTTTCGGCGTTGGAGCTTGGATTACACCACGCTCGATGCCGCGCTGGTAAAGCTCCTGGACCTTCAAACTAAGAGGCTTTTTCTCCTCAGCGGCCAGCCGCTCCATGATGGACTTCGTCTCTGCCGGCAGGCTCCCATACCAAGTCGCGGCGTCGGCTGGGGGTGGCGCTGAGGTGGGCTGGCGTGAAGGCGCCGCTGTCGGGATATCGAGCCGTTTCGGCGCGTCTTCGCCCGCTCCAGGCAGACCGCTGGGCACCTGCGCATCTCGGCCTCCGAAGGGGTTAGGCCTCGTGATGGTGTTCTTCTTGGGCTCGGCTCCGGGCTGGGCCTCAGGCTGCGTCTCGGCCTCGGGTGCCCCAGTGGCCCCGTAGGTGTTCGGGTTGCCGAAGCTCCGCCGATCGTAGGTTCCCGGCCCGACTGCTGGCGGGACGATGCGCTTCAGGATGCCGGCCCCAATGTCACCGATCGCCTTCTCCTGCTCGATGGCATTCGCATCGGGATGAGTCTGACGCCACGCGAGGATCTGGAGTTTGAAGTCCTGCTGGGCCTGCAGACCTTCTGCCGAGAGGCCGCCGGGATCGAACGTGTTTGTTAGGTCATGCGCCGAAAGCGTACGTTGCCGAATGGTGTCGAGGATGTTCTTCGCCGAGCCGCCTTTCAGGACGCCTTCGAGCGCTGGACCGTCCTTGGCCACGCTCTCGGCGAGCTTCCAGGTCGTCGTCAGGTCCCCCGCGTTCTTGAAGACCCCCCGCTCCATGGCCCGCTGGACCACTTGCAAGCCACCCCCGTTGAGCACGTCCCGGGTGACCCCGAGCAGCTCCTCCGGGTCCGAAGTGGCCGTGCCCTTGGCGATCTTGTCGCGCCACGTGATGGCGTTCACCCGGAAGTCGGCATCCACCTTCTCGCCCCGCGCCAGGAGATCCTCCGGGACAGGCTCGTTGGGGTGCGCCGTGATCCACCCGATGGTGTCTCGGGTGACCGCATCCTTGGTGGCCGCCTTCTCCTCGCGGCGCTTCTTCTCGTCCTCAGCGATCGACTGCCGGCCCATGGTGAGGAGCGCGTCGATGGTCTTCTGCTTCGAGTCCCGGCCGTAGGGCGTGTTGGCCCACGAGTAGTCCTTGCCGGGGACCTTGCGCTCCAGGAAGTCGAGGATCTTGGGGTCTCGGAGGCTCACAGCGCTGGCCGTGACCGCGTCTACGAGTTTCTTATCCGCCTCGGTTTCGTTGATCCCGTGGCTTAGTCCCTCGGCTCGGATCGCCTCCAAGGTATCGAAGGTGGTCTGGTAGTCGGTCCCCTTTTTCGAGGCGAGGCCTACCGTGTTCGCGTCGTTGAGGGCTTGGTCCTGTCGAGCGGCGAGCGTTGCGGCTGCCCCATCCATGGTCGCCTTCGAGGCGTCCCCGATGTGCTTCGAAAGGTAGTTGCTGGTCATCTGCCGGACACGGGGCAGCAGACCGGCGAGGATGTCCGGGTCCTGGGTCCCGATGTTGTCCTTCAGGAACGAGCCCACGAAGGCGTCGTAGGCTTTGGGGTCCGTCGAGGTCTTGCCGTCCCAGGCATCGTAGGCCGCCGAGAACTTCTGCTCCAGGTCCGCCCCGGCTACGTCGCCCTGGGCCTTCTTGTAGGCCTGCATGAAGGTCCTGGAGTACTGCGCCGGGATAGCGCCTGAGGCGACTCCCTCGGCGAAGCCTTGACCCATGTTCTGGTGGAAGGCCGCCTCGCCCCGGAGCTTGTCGTCCTGCTCGTCCTTCTGCTTCCGCTCCTCCAGCATCGTCCCCAGGCTGCCGCCGAGCCCCGAGAGGGAGCGGGCGAGATCCTGGAGGCTGGTGTCGCGGGATGGCTCCTGGGGCCGGACGAAGGTGTCTACGGGAGATGCGACGGGCTGGAGGGCCACGTCGAGATCTACGGGTCTGGTTGGTGTGCGTGCCATCGTCTCTCAGATTGAAGAGCCGGCCCGGCACGCGAGGCAGACAGCCTCAAGCGCACCGAGCGGCGGGTTACGGGAGGGGTTGGGAGCCTGCGGTGTTCCGCGAGGCGTCATGACGGGAGCGCCGTGTCAGGCCCAGCGCTGCCCAGGGCGGGGAGGGTTAGACCACCCTGCTTTCAGTCGTCCTTGGCTGGCGGAAAGCCGCCGAACTGATTGTGAAACTGTGCGCGATCGGCTGCGGCTACCTCGCGGCGGTCGCTGGCGGTTAGACCACGGTCCTGCGCCTTGGCTGCGGCCTTGGCCTTATCGCGTAGGGCCTTTGCGACTCCGTCGATGGGGCGATGCTCGATGGTGAGCCAAATGCGCTTCTCATCGCGGAGCCTGAAGATGGCTTGGGCTGCCTCAGCGTCCCTCGTCGGCTCGCCCCGCGAGTTGGTCCATTTGGCGGTATAGCCATTGGCCAGCGCCTCGCTCGGCACGTAGATCGTCAATGCGGTGCCCGGCTCGACATCCTCCAGGACGCCAACAACAGCCTTGATCCCGCCCAGCCACTCATCCCGATTGGGCTCGCGGCTCGCCTTCACTTGCTCGACGGCTTTGGTCTGCCAGCCATCGTATGTGATCGCCCACGCCGACGCGCAGTATCCTTTGGACCCAACCCTCGCCGGCACGAGGGACGCTACGGCCCATGCCTCGGCTGTCTTCATGGAGGAGCCCTGCCCGGTCGTCTTCAGGCTCGGCTTCTCGGCGGTCGTCGCTGACACCTCAGCCTCCTCAACGGGGCCTTGGGCATCGAGCGTATCGTTGCTCACGTGATGCGTACCTCATGGGTTTGAGCGTAGTGACGATCACACGGCGGCCACCGGATGTGCTGCCATGTCGTCGGGCTCCAAGTAGGTGGAAGTGTTCTCTCGTCCCGGAGATGCCGAAAGATCGGCTCACGGCTCGACAGGACGGTGTACTGAAAGCCGACAGTGGTGAGTGATGTAGACCACCCTCCTCTCGGCTTGCATGAAGTCCAACCTCAACGGTCTGACTGGCTGCACATGTCAAAGAGCCGACCATGTGCTGATGAGGAGTGGTTAGATCCTCGATCGGTCTGATGGCCGACCGCTTAGAGAATGCTCGATGTTGGTTCCGTCAAGTGGTCGGTGGCGGGAGTGATGGTGGCGGGGGTCTCGCATATTCGCCCAAGGGGAGGGCCAGGGGGCATATAGCGGAGGATTAAGCCTTCAAATGAGTCTAAGCAATTGATTTGCTTGAGGTAATTCGACTTCAGTCTGTGCGCGGAGATCTGGCCAGTGCTGGTCTGCTGCGGCTGAAATGGACAAAGTGACGCGCCCCGCCTCGGATCGTGCGCACCAGATCGCGTCGTGGACGGGCAGCGCGACCACGCCCTGTCGGATGAGGAGCCGGATGGCGTCGATGACGATGGTGCTCTCGATCATCGCCAGCCGCGTGCCCACTCCAGTCCAGAACTTGTCGGCGATCGGAGCGTGAAATCGCTCTACCTCGTCCACGACATCTCTGAGCTTAGTACCCGCCGGGAATTCGGACTGCAGTCCGTCTGGCCATTGTAGAGAGCGCTTGTTCGCAGACAGCATGGCGTTGACCAGCTTCTTGAAACCGGAGCGGCAGGAGCCATCCCCCCGCACGTCGTAAAGGTCGCCGTCCGGCACGGGCAAAAGGGCTAAGTCGTAAGCCGCCCGCGGATTGAACTGGCGCATATCCACCGCGGCGACCTCTTCACCTTCGGGGTGCGCCGCTGAGGCGATCCGTAGGCGACGGTAGCGCTCAGCCTTGGGCATGTTGATCCAGAAGCCATCAAAGAGGCGACCGCCGCCACGCCCCCACCTTTCGCCGGGCCGGTCACGATGGGCACCGTTGAAGACCCGCCGCAGCGCTCGACGGGTTGGGTTCACCGGCTCGACGCCAGCTAGCCGCTCGACCTCGCGGCCATCCGGCAGCAGCCAGAAGGGGGCGTCAGCAAGCCAGTTGTTGATTTCCTGGACTTCCTTGCGCCACGTGTCGGGCCAGCGGGAGTCGTCATAGCTGATGGCCTCGGCTGTATCGTCGTCCGGGCCCTTCATCGCCTTGAGCACGATGACCTCGGCAGCGGGGATGCTCTTGAAGTCGGCCCAGCTCACGGCTTGCATGGCCACGTATGAACTGAGGGCTAGTCCGGGGCGGATGGTCGAGGGTTGTTTGCCCATGGCCTCGAAACTGAAGCCACGCCGAAGCTCCTCGATCAGGCCAAGCGGCGGGTCCGCCATCAGGTCCAGCGCGTCGAGGAAATGCTGGCCGTAGACGGGCTCGGCGTATCGCGTACCGGACCACATCACGCCGTTGCTTCGGGGGACGGCAAGCGGACGGTCAAAGGGGTCTAGCGCGAGCCCCGCGAGATTGCAGACGAGCGCCTCGATGGCTGCATGAAAGTTGGCTTGGCGTTGAGGCGATCGGGCACGCTCACGGGGAGTGACGGCGGCCTCATGCTCCTCCACGCCGGTGATGACGGAGGCTACTGCGGCCCGCATCTCAGGTGATGCTGCGCGACGCTGCGGGTCGAACCTAACGGCGGCTGCGAGTTGCTGGCCCTGGATGGCAGCGCGTTTCACTTCGAGCCTCCCCCAACGGGCCGAACCGACTAGACGACGACTGATGGTATCGCACACGAATGGGATTGTAGTCTCTATCGGTCCTATGATTGCGGGCGACTCCTCATATACGCAGGGTATTCCCCGCGATCAGATCGGCGGCGTATGCGCTCTTCATAGACCCGATGTAATCAGCCCAGCGGCGTCGGCTCTCTCATATACGCGCTGTATTAGCTTGAGGGGGCTCGCTCCATATACGCTATCTATTTCGAAGATGGCGCAGCCTCCTCATATACCATGGCTAATTCGGCACGCGGCCCGCTTCACCCCGGCGACGCGCGTACTTTGCGCGGAAGCCTTCGTTCGCACTCTGATGTTCGGCTGGGACGCGCCGCCTCGTTCCCTTAGCGACTTGAGGCGTCAGCATAACGCTCCGGTCCTCCAGGAACGCCATAACGGCTGCCAGCGTGAAGCGGGGCCTTGGGCAAGTCTTGCCAGTGCCGGGAGCCACGTATGCGATGCAGCCATCCGCGATATGTCTCCGCAAGGACCCGCGATCGATGGGCAGCAGACGGCAAAGCTCAGGAGCGCCCACCGTCACCTTATCGGCGAAGGCCTTGGCAAGGGCCTGGGGAACTTCACACATTAGACGAGGCCGTGGCGAGTGATGGCGGGGCTGCGGCGGCTGGCTGCCTGTCTTTCGGCGGCAAGGCGTCTACGCTCGGCGGCTTGGGTCCGTTTCCAGTCTTCAAAGCCCTCTTCCCCCACCGCAGGCGGCCATGTCGCGGCTGAATGGCGTGCTTTCGGGGTGACGGCATCGGCGGGCAATCGGTGGGGCGGGGGCGCGGCGGGCCATGGGGCGACCAGGACGGGGTCCGCGGGTTTCCTGCCACTGGGCAGCCTCAGCTTAGGCTCGCTGCCCGCTTGCTCCCGGGCCAGCCGTGCTAGAAGCCCGTCGGGAGCAAGCCCGCTTCCGTCGCGCTTTCGCCTACACGGCGCCTCCATCCGCCTCGGCTGATTGTTGCTCCCCTGTTCTAGCAGCGCCAGCATAGCGGCTGCCTCAATGCTAGAGGCCTGACTGCCAGTGCGGTCAGTTCTTCGGCATGTAGAACGGCTTTCAGTTTTGCTACGATCTGCAAGGAATTGCACAACCTGCGCCAGGGTGAAGCGCTTAGGAGACGACGCCCCGAAGCCGATCTGAAGGTAACCGATCGTTCCCCAAGCGCAGTGACGTTTTAGGGTCTTTGCGTCCATGGGCATCAGGCGGCACAGATCGGGACCACTGATGGTCAGCCTGTCTGCGAAGGCGTCCTGGAGCGCCTGGGGGATCTGAGGGCTTGCGAACATTGCGCGGGCTCCACGCTGGCGACTCGTGCCTACAGCCTAGCGCTCAGACCGGGCGGCCCGGCACCCGCCCCGACGAGCTTTCCCCGAGCAACATGCGGAGGTCCGCGAGTCGGGCCGCCAGGGCGCCTTCGAAGCCTGCCGCCCCGTCCAGCTCCCGCGCGGCCAAAGCCGGCAGGTAGACCTCTAGGTGCTCCCGCAATGCCGCCGCCCCGGCTCTGCTCCCGCACGATGTCTCTTTGATCTCGTAGGCGGTGGACCGCGCTTCGCCCTCTGCCTCCCACCTGGCGTCGCCCCGCTCAGCCGCGGCCGCCAGCAATGCGCTCCAGGCCGACCGGTTGGCCTCGATCGCGGCGAGCATCGGGCCCTCGGCGGTCTCCGGGCCGGCCCCGAGAAGCATGCGGAGGTCGGCGAGCCGCGCACTGTTGGCCTCCACGGAGTCCGGCCCGTCGCCTCCAGGGTGCTGGGTGTCGGCCGCGAGGTACCACTCCAGATGCTCGACCAGCGCGGCGGCGCCTTCGCGGCTTCCGCACGGGGTCTTCAGGACGATCCATGCGGCTTGGCTCTCGGCATCGCGGGCGCCCCAGTCTTGCTGCTTCCACTCGGTTTCGCCGGCTGCATCGAAGGCCGCCGAGCTGGCGCAGAGAGCCTCCCAGCACAGGTGATGGGCGCGGATGGCGAGGTAGATGGGGCTGGGCAGAGACAGTCCTCCGGCCCATGCAGGCCCTTGCTCCGGTGAGATGAGCCACGGCGCGAAGGCATCCAGGCGTGCGGCATCATTCGGTGCAGCGGCGAGCGCGGGCATCGGGGTGGCTCCAGGCTTGTCAGGGATCGGCGAGAAGGGCTGTGTGTCGGTTACGGCTCATTAATAGGTTGATGAATAAACGGTACCGCTAACCCTGTAAAGGGTACCGCTTAATCCTTGCAAACAGTCGGGCTGTTGGGGGGTAGAAATGGGCAGACCACCACTGGGCGTGAAAGCCACGCACATTCGCCTCGATGGCGGAGTCGCCGAGCGGATCGACGCGCTGCTAGGGCCGCGACAATCCCGAGCCGATTTTATCCGCAAGGCCGTCCGTGAGGCGGTGGAGCGAGAAGAGGTTGAACGGGCGAAGGTTGGGACAGGGCGACCTTTAGGCTAGGGGCAAGGGCTAACCTCTTGAAACATAAGGTCGCTCAGATCTGAGCCGCCGTGGCTGATGAGGTGTTGCCCCTTGTCGAGCTGCAGCGCCGCGAGGCCCGGCAACCTTCCAACCCAAAGCAGCCATAAGCCCATCCAGAGGTGCGGAAACTTGTGCCCCTGCTGCCAGTTGAGTCGTGGCGGACCCCGCTAGCTGCATTGGCCGAGCGGTTCGCCTTCCAGGGATGGCCTCCATGCCAAAGATCAGCATACGCGAGGATAGGCTGGGGACCCGAGCGGTCTACAGCGGCTCGACAATCCTCATGGGCGGCCTCGCAGAAGACGACGCTCAGAACTTCGCAGCGTTCGTTCGGGCGGCCGATCGCTTCCAAGGTGGTCGATCCGGCCAAGCTGGAGCCAGAGGACGGCGGGGATTATCGAAGCCTGCAGTCGGGTAGCGCATCGCAGTGCCAGACCCTGCAAGCGTCCTGATCGTCATCGGCACGCCATCCGGTCTCCGCCACCTTGCTAGCTCATCCGAGCGGAAGGCCGCATGGCCTGCGGAGACCGTCCTGAGGAGCTTAGGAAGGGACGTGCGGTCATCCAGCCTTTGGGTCCAGTGTGCCGACCCCGAGGCAGCCAAGCGGCTCACGAGCTACCTGCGGAGCGTGAAGGCGGAGGTGCTGGCCGAGGCTGAGCTGGGCGTAGGTCTGGGCTAGGCTACCGGCGCTAATGCCCGTTAAGCTCGGGTTGCCCCAACTACAGCGGGCAATGGTGGCAGGGCATGACAGTAAGCAGCAATACGCACCCCTACTCCCTAGAAATCATCCCTCCGAAGGCAGAAGGCGGCTCCTACCAGTGGGCCATCCGTAAGCACGGCAAGATGGCAGAGCGCTCAGACCGCTATTACCCCTCGGAGGCGAAGGCCCGAGAGAACGGACTGGCCATCATCGAGAAGCTGTTAGTGGGCCGCGAGTAGCGGCCACTAAAGGCTTCACGGCATCTTCGGGTTCAGAGCCCGATGCACGCTGCCTTTGCCGATCCCAAGCTTGGTGGCGATTGCAGCCATGCTGAGCCCTTCGGCTGCCAGCGCCTTCACCTCCTCCGCCTTGGCCCGTGCGGTCGGCTTACGGCCCTTGTACGCGCCTTCCGCCTTGGCCTTGGCGATGCCCTCCCGCTGCCGCTCCAGCATCATCTCCCGTTCGAACTGGGCGACCCCGCCGAGCACATTGAGCATCAGGCGGCCGGTGGGCGTGGCGGTATCAACGCCGAGGTTGAGGATGCGGAGGGAGACCCCCTTCGCCTCCAGGGCCTCAATGATCCTGCCCAGGTGGGTAACCGAGCGGGCCAACCTGTCGAGCTTCGTCACCGCAAGAGCGTCACCCGAGCGGGCGAACTCCAGGGCGGCTTCAAGCTGCGGACGCGAGGCCACCGATGAGACCTGCTCCTTGTAGACCTTCTCGCATCCCAGGGCGGTGAGGTCGCGGAGTTGGGCATCGAGCCCGGCCTCCTGCTCCAGGGTGGACGTGCGGGCGTAACCAATCAGCATGGCGGTGGTCTCCGAGCCAAGCGTTCCAATGGACTCTTAGACAATGATGGCGATGCCGTTCCAGAAATCAAGAGGTTTCTTTTGGAACCGCAAAGGCCGCCAGTTGGAACGTTCCGCAAGGGCAAGCCCTATTGGACCGCTGAGCGCCTGCTCGGGTCGGGACGCTCAGTCGGCCAGACTGTCAAACCGCACGCCTTTCGAAGGCGAGCATCAGCACGGGTGAGGCGCCGGGCCGAGCCAGCAGCGTCGCCAACTGCTAGAGCCCGATCGGAGGCGGCCACGTCCTGTCGGGCGAGCAGATAGAGGAGTTGGGCACGAAGGCTTCGAAGGAGCGCTAGCATATTGGGATCTCCCCGCCGCCCCGGTGCCATGCAAGATCCAGACTGTTCGTCTGGGCTCCAGGTCTGCGCCGCATCGTGGCAAGGAGCTGCGGCGCCGTGGCCCAACACCGCCCCAGGCGCCTCGCATTTTGGCCGGAGGGCCACCCGGCGCCCCTATACGGGGGAAACTCTGCTCCGCTCCGCGTAGCCTCATGTGTCGCGTGAGTGACCCCTTAGTTTAGTCGGGCCACGCCAAGCCACCTGCCGGCGCCATCATGCCTTCGAACTCTCGGACCTGAAGGACCATTCCGCGCCTCACGAGGTTGCCCTGTTGTCTGCCACTCCGGCGGCAACACAGGAGACCCACGATGAGCAATGGCATTCCGCTACTGATACTGGCGCTAGGCACCTTAGGGGCTGGGCTCTTTATCGCCGGCAAGGCACGCAAGGACGTGGCGGACCTGAAGGGCGACCCGGCGCGATCCAACCTTGTGAAGGATCACGGTGGCGAGCCGCGCCAAAATATGCCCGCGACGGAGCATTGAGCGGCACTAGGCGTTCGGTCCAGAAATTACCAAGCGTACAAAACCACTAAATGAGGGGAGGCGGTTAGCGTCTTGGCTTTAAGCCCGGCCCTCAGGTTCAGGTACGGGGTCTATCGCGATGGCGCTCACCGGACGCTTCTGGTTCCGCAAGACGTGGACCGGCAAGGTCGTGCTGATGGTCGAGGAAAAGCGGCCACGGTGGTTCGGCGGCAAGGCTGCCTTCAGGCTGCGATGGCGGGATGCGAGCCTGATGGACTTCGCCGAGTCTGCCTTGAAGCCGTTGCTGGCCCTGGAGCACTTGCACCGAGCGGCAGCACTTGAAGCGACCTTCGCGGCATCCCGGGCGCCCTCCGCGCCGAAGTTCGATGGCAGACCTCCAGCGGTCGCGGCAGCCTGAGGCCCTATCGTTGGCTGGCGTGAGTGACCCCTTGGTTTAGTCGAAGTCAGCGGCTTACTATCACGATCATGGGTACCGAATTTGAAGCAGGCGCAGAGGCGACTAAAGAGGTTGCCCGCACGGCCGGCAAAGCAATCGACGCATCGAGTGGTCTAGGCCGCTTTCTCGCACGCATCTTTGGACCGGCGTTAGAGGAGTATGGCGGTCAGATGCACGACACCGCACGCTTCAGGCGAGCGGCCAATCTTATGAAGCTTCAACAGCGGTGGGAGCAACTTTGGATCGACAATGGAGCGTCGAACGGAGTCAGGCCGCTGCCATTCAAATTCGCTCAGGCGCTGCTTGATGCTGCCTCGGTGGAAGAAGAAGAAGAACTCCAAGACCTTTTTGCAAAGCTGCTTTTCAATGCAACTGATACCACCTCGCAAGCTGAGACCCGGCAAGCATTCGTCAGCATGCTGCACGAGATGAATGGTTTTGACGTGAAGGTGCTCTTCGCGTTGGCCAAGGCTCCCGACGCTAAGCCACGCCTTAGCCCGAAGCGCACCGTTTACACGGCGAAACTCCCTGACGCTTACATTGAAAACTCCGAAGACCCCGACAACCGGTTACAAGAGCCGCCCGGCCCTGTCCTGGTGTCGCTTAACAACTTAGCTCGCCTTGGGTGCGTGGTTCCCGCTGGCGTTTGGGACGGAGCGATAAGCTTCGGGCTGGTCACCTTCACTCCGCTCGGGCAGGCGCTGGTGGCTGCATGCTCCATAGATGCAGATCGATGTAGCTCCCAAGAGAAAAGAAATAAGGCCGATAACGAGGAAGGCCCGATCGATCTAGTTATCTATCCTGACTGACCGCGAGCACGAGCAGCCTGGGCTCACGGTAGAGGAATGCCAATCAAAGCCATCGCGCTCTTGAGGGCGCCGTAGGCATCTCCCAAAGCACCGACTGTCTGAATAGTCGCGGCGATACCTTTAAGGCTGCTCGCAAGCCTCTTTTTGTTGGGCTGCGGGCGGCTCAGCTCGGCTTCAGCATCCTCGACAAGCTCCAGTGTATCGGTCCGGTCCTGCTGCGGTAGCGCGACGCTCGTTTGTAGAGCAACTTTGACCTCCGCTAACGCTTCGGCCAAACGCGGTCTTGTCGCATTATCTAATTGAATATTCGCCGACGAATTTATGAGACCGGCAACTATCGTATTGTTGTTGCCACTGAAGGTGACGGTGGTGGTCTGGTTGCCGACCGGTTCGGCTTTAGGTTGCCGCATCTGTTGTCTCCACTCGCGCAGCCGGAGTGCCAAGCGATGCTTTGTATTTGTGCTTTGAACCCGCAAATCATGCCAAACGGTATCAGGTAACGAGCCTAGCGACATAGAGGGGCCGCTTGCACGTATAGCGCGCTCGCGGGCCTCGGCCGCGACGCTAAGTTTTTCTAGAAGCATGCGCTCGGCTTCCGCTGCCTCTCCAGCAACAGGGTCGAAGCTCGCCCAAGTCTCTAATAGGGCGCGGTAAACCAACTCAGACCGAATGCGCAGGTCTTCAAGTGCATGCCGCTTCAAGTCGGCAATCGTGTTACCTGAGGCTAGCCGCCCGGCCGCAGCCGCCTTGCGCAAGATCAGATTTGCTTCTTGAGCGACTTCTATGTCGCGGTCCGCGGACGCTGCATCGAGGCGTTCGTGTAGGTGCGCGAGAGCACTGATATCGTCACTCAAGAGCATCCTCCCTGATCGGCTGCAATCTTCGGCAGCCTCGACACTGCCTCCACCATCGCCTTGATGCTCACCTCGCCGTAGCCCTCGCCGGCTGTCCTTGGCGCGTGCCCCTGGATCGCATCGAGCACCCGCTCATTGATCCCGGCATCCAGACCCACAGTCTTGAAGCGGTGCCGCCAGCCATGGTTCGGGGCGACGTTAGGGTCCGTCACGACAGCCCGTGCGAACTCGGCGAGGCGGTTCTTGATGCCCTGCAACGGGCCGAGCACGTCGCCATCCTTAGCCGGCCTCAGGAAGAGGTGGCCGGAGGGCGCCTGCAGGACGAACTCTGCGAAGCCCAGCTCGATGAGGTGCGGGTGCAAGACCACCTCTCGGGCCTCGTTGCTCTTCACGGTGCCGGCTTCTGGCGTGATGTTGATGAGCCAGTGTTCCCCTTCCCTGCGGAGGTCCTGCTTGCGGAGCTGCGCCAGTTCACCGACTCGGGCGCCCGTGTAGCACTGGAGCCATGGGACCCAACGCTTGGCCGCGGTCGTCTGCGGGCGCTCGGTGCCCCCTTGGTGGCCTGAGGCAGCCTCAAGGATCGCCCTCGCCTCTTCGTCGGTGAAACCTTTCGAGCGCAGCTTCCTCGTCTTCCCGAGCTTGAGGGTCACCTCCTTGGCAGGGTTGCTCGTCATCCTCTGGTTCGCCACTGCCCACGCGAAGACCGTCCGTAGCCCCGCGATGTCGTTCTCCTTGACCGTCTTGGCGGTTATCGGTTTGCCCGAACGGGGGTTGATGCTGGCGAGGCGGTGGTCCTTGAAGCCGATCACGTTAGCCGCCGTCACGCGGGCCGCGTCGTCGTGCTTCAGGAAGGCCACGAAGTTGGCCATCGTGTTCCGGTAGCTCTCGTGGGTGCTGGGCTTGAGGCCGGCGGCCTTCCGCTCTGCCCACCAGGAGACCACCAAGCCGGTTAGGGAGGTCTTGGAGGCGGGTTGGGTACTAGGCGTTGCGCTCGGCGCCTCGAAGGCCGGAAAGCGCGTGGCCTTCAAATCGGGGCTGTAGTCGCCCTCCGCGTTCCGCTTACGGACTTCGAAGGCATCCCTAAGGGCCAGCACGAAGGCATCCAGGAGGATTGACCGCGAGTCGGCGTCCACCTCGGCGATGCCCTTGGCTAGCAGCAGGCGGTCTACGAGTGGGCCTACGAGGCGCTCTAGGCGGCTGCTGTCGGTGCTCTCGATGGCGGTCTCCAGGTGCCCGAGGGCGGCCTCAAAGCCGGCTCGCTCCTCATCGGGAGTGCTCCTGTCGGGCACCCAGCCGTCACCCGTGTGGACGATGGCGACGGTTCGATCCCCTCCCCCGTCTGCCCACGCTCGATAGAGGTCTCCGGCCAAGGCAGTGGCTTGCCGATGACTGAGCGTGGCGGGAGAGGAGTTGCGCAGTGCGGTCCAGAAGCGCTCTACGGTAGCGGCCACTTGCCCCTGTCGCGCCTTGGCTTCGCTCGGGTCTCGGGTCTTCAGCGAGAGCCTGAGGCTCGCCATGCTCGGCGTGATGGTGATGTGCGCAGTCTCGGAGCCCAAAGGTACCGATAAGGTCCGGCCGACAGCCCTCGCCCGCACGTCAGAGGGGATGCGTTGGACGAACTGCGGGAGAGACGAGTCTGAGCGCTTCACCGAGCGAACGAGCCGAAAGAGCATCTGTAGCACGCCGTTGTAACACGGTCGGCCAAACGCAACACGCTCTAGGGACTTAAGTTTCTGTGCTGTCGAAGCAAATCAGAAAAGTGGTGCCCAGGGACGGATTGCACCCAAGCAATAAAATACTGAACAGAATCAATCAGATAAAGGCACGCTCTAGGGTCGCTGTGTAGCACCACGGTGCTGCAACTTTCAACCTCTATGATGGCGCCATAACGCCATCAGATCTGCCGCATAAGCGGATCACTTTTCCGTTCTAGCAAGCAAAGGGTGCCGCCAAGTCGATTCACATGCCAAGCCTCCTACTGGCTCCGGCCCTCCACCGTTAGTCAGGCAGGCGGGATGGGGACTGCCTGATCAGTCGCCGAAGGGCATCGGTACTCAAGAGCAACTGTTCTAATCGGTCTGCTCAGTAGGGGGGAACGGTGAGCATCTAATTCCCCTGGACGACGCGTGCTCCGAGCGTCCGAGAGTGGGGTCCGTCTGCGTTGGTCGTCGGGAAGGCGGGAAGCAGTTAGTAAACGGCCGACAGCCCAACCCCGGCCTCCCTGTCAAGGTTTCACCTCCGACCCCGCTCCGACACCCTTGCTGGTTGTGCGAACAACAGCTTCTGCCGGTTGCCGGCGAAGCTGTGCCCTCGCGGGCACAACAGCACCTCGGGCCTCCTCCAGGACCAGCGATGGCCAAACGCTATGGGGTCTGTTCGATTCAGTTGGCAGGGCCGCCCTGACCCTATTGCTTGTCCGCAAGACCGTGCTCAATCCCTGAGAGCTTGCCACGCCGAGTGGCCGCCGGTGCTTCATTCCGGCGCTCTCTGGAGATCTTTAGTCATGTCTTGCTGCATCCCAGACGAAATCTCGCCGAACCGAACACCAGCGCAACTGCCAACACTTTCAACGCAGCCTCAGCGCACTCAACCGGGACAGCACGTTTTGCCCCTACGCTGCCTCGACGCCGCGATGCAGGGATTTTTCTGCGATCAGATCAACCGGGGTGACGTCCCGTACTGGCTCGCGGATAATAATATCTGCATAGGTTATGAGTCCCTTATTCCCTTCACTGCTGCCGGCAGCGACGTGCTGGATTGGGATCAAGATATCATCACACTATGAACGGTCTGCGCGCCCGGGTTGCGGATCGGTCTGGCTGGTGCGCATCCAGCTTCAGGGGGGGCGCTCAAGCCTTCCGATCCTTGCGGTTGAGGTTCGCTCGGTAGCGAAGCCGGTCGGAAGCGCCCGCTGCCAACCTCTCCCACTCCTCGAATAAGCGGATGGCGATGTCTACCAAAGTCAGGCCGTAGACAATCGCTTCGCTTGCTCGCAGTTGGACAGCGGGCTCGATCTCGGCGAACTCCAGACCCTCCACGCCGACCTGCACTCGCACGAACGCTAATTCGCGTTCATTCGTATGCACGGCGATCACGCGATCGGGCCCATCACTGGTTTGATCCGACACCCGCGCTAGGCAGCTACGATGCACCGCTAGCACCTCTCGAGCGCCATCCGGATCAGAAAGGACAGCATCATGCACATTTCGCCGTTCCTGAACGTGCAGCGCGCCGGCTGGCAGCGCCAGACCGAATTGGACGTAATTAGCGTCTGCACCATTTCGTGTTTCGAAGATCGGACCGCGGGCTTCGAACCGCTGGCCCATCGCCGGTCGAAAGGCGAGTTCCAGCCAACCGCCCGAGAGCGCCTCGAAGGCAACAGTCGGCAATTGGCAAGCAGCATATAGCACCGCGCCGGTTTCAACCGACGTCCTTGCTTCCGCCGGGACGCCCGGCATAACGCATCCGCTCAGGGCCTCTGCGGCGATCGCGGCGAGTTTTGGGTCCAAGCCCAGTCGGTTGGGATCACGGCTAAGTGCAACTTCCAGAACATGCTGCGGTGTCACCTCCCGCGTCTGCCGTTTCGTGGTGCGGATTTGAGCCTTCTTCCACTCTGCTTCGTTAAGCTGGCGCCGCGGTATGCCTGTCTCGCCCAGGCGGCTCCTTTCCAGGGGCTTCATCTTCGCCAGGGGCGGTGCCGTCCGGCGCTCTAACTCCCGCTGCACCTTCTGCAGGGCCTGTTCGCGTTTGTAATCAGGGTTTTCTGCAATGCCGCGTCCTCTGCCCCGCTGCCGCAGGGCCTCTAGATCTTCTGCCGTTAGGCCAAAGCGGTTGTATCTTGTCTCCTCCGTGCTCGGCATCACCCGTGCGACAGGAGGCGGATAGTCCCACGCGAGCCGTGGGGCCGAAATCTCGATCCGGCAGCGCTCATCATCCGGGAAACAAGCGCGGCTCACCAGCCTCAATGTCACCCAGAGATGTTCGCCATCGCCGACCTCGTCCCTACGCACGACGAGTGCCTTGATCGGCTCGCCACCCCAGCGCGTAGGCGTGACCCGTGCAGTCATGCGATACTCAAGCGCACCGGCGACATCACGCGGCAGCCTGATCCTGAAGGCAAGTTCTTCCCATCGGGCAAAGCTGTAGAGCCGGTCACCCGGCTCAAAAAGTGTGCCGTCTGACAGAACGTGGTCGACAGCGATATCGAAGGGTATCTTAAGCTGTACGAACCGCGAGGGTGTCCCCTTGCGCTCAAGATACTCGATCTGCCTGTCGGTCATCTGAATGGCGCGCAGTGAAGCCTTAGCCGCCTCACGAGCATCGCCCAACCGGGCCTGGATCTGGTTTAGGTAAGCCGCCTGTCTGGCTGCGATCTCCTCACCGACCACAGTCATGATTGTGCTGAAGGCTGGTAAGCGCGAACGTAAAGCCGGATGGGCGTGATCCTGCGCGTGCTTCACGCACCCGCGGCATCCGGCTTTGATCGGCAGGAACGCGTCAGGATCAGGCTGCAGGTAGGCATAAACGGTGATTAGGCTCAAACCCACCCTCCCTCTCCGCCGTCTTTATTACGCACGATCAAAGAAAATTCGCCTCGGGCCTTGAACGCCGCCGCAGGAAGAACCAAAACATTCTTGCTCGGCCGATGCATCGACCGGGCTTGCCCGTCGTGGTTGGCTCAATACAACAGCGCGGCGGGGACACAGGCTACTGTTGGGGCGCGATCACTACGCCAGGGGCACCGCAAACAGCTCGAAGCCCTTGATCGCCGGCGGCCTGCACGTCCGTCGTTAAGTCGCGAGCATCCTTTCCGCAGGCAGGGCGGGCAAGGCCAAGCGAGGGGGCTCTCATTTGAGAGCTAGACTTCGTAAGGAATGCGGCCGCCCGGGCCTTGTGCCGGGGGCGGCCCCGCTGTGCCTGCACGAGGGGGATCCGGAAAGGACTTGCCCCTCCCGCTAGTCTCCCCCAACCCCCCGAACCGACAACAATCATTCCCGGGATCGAGAGTTAATGAATTAGGCCGGGTCTTCCGATATTTTTCCTCGAGTGACGCATCTGGGCTCATCCCCATTCCCCGAGTGCCGGGTCATCGCTCGCTGTCCGCCGCTTCTTCTCGAACGCGCCCCGCCGCGGCCCCATTGCTACGATCGGCTCCTGCTTTTCTCGATCCAACCAGTACACTCCGTAGTCCGGCAATGCGTTCGTCTGTACGATCTTTCGCAGCTCGTGCTTGAAGCGCGGCAGCGGGCTACCCTTCCCAGATTTCTCCCACAACGTGGAAACGCTCATCTGAAAGTGCGGCTGTGGCCCCACATGTTTGCGCACCACACGATAGAGCCAGCGTTCGTAGTTGCCCGGGATGTGGAGATAGGCCTCGCTAAGTCGCAGTACGTCCCGCTTGGCCAATGCCGTCCGCAACCAGTGGCTCAGTTTCACCCTAAGGTGTCCGCGGCTGGCGCCGAATGTCACCTCGTCAATCAGCGCGAAAGTCTGCTCTCCGCCTGGGTAACCGTTGGGTTGGATGTTCGTCGTATAGCGCGTGCCCTGCAGTCGCTCGAGGCTCGCCCGCAGCAGCATGTACTCGCGCCCGCTGCCCGTGAGGCCACGAGCCTGCATCAGCTTCCGCGGCTTCAAATGGACCACCTCCGGCACCGTGCGGTTCGGGGGCTGTTCGTGAATGAGTTGGCTGACAATTAGGATCAGCAGCTCCGCGTCGCGGATGCTCGCCACACCCCGTTCATGTGCCGGCGCCGCATGCAGCCGCCAACGGCCGCAAGGACTGGCATAGTCGATCGGCGACTGTCGTATCCGGCTCGACAAACTAAAGAACGGTCGCTCCATCAGTGCACGTACGTCGTAGAGCGGCCAGGGCGCCCGGTGCGGCGGGGCGATAACGGGCGCGGTAGGGACGGGTTCGGCGGGGCACTCCCGGTCGAGCAGCGCCCGATCGGCATCCGAAATGAGCGGTCGCGCCGCGTCCTCTGGGTCGTCGTCGATGCCGAAGATATCGCGGTCCAGTTCGTACGAACTCGAGATGTCAAACGTTCCGTCGTCCATATTGTAGCTCCTGAATCTGCTCGCGGGGATGGACCGGGCTTAGCGCGTCGCCGCTTCATCGAAGTCGATCGCGGAGATCGGCTCGCCTGGATCTGGGGTCTCCATCGCCCGCAGTGCCTCGATGAGTGCCTTCGGATCGACATCCTCGATCAGCCGGGCCAGCGTCCGACGCTCGTTGCCGAGATGCGTCAGGATGAAGCTCGCAGCTCTCTGCGCCAGGGCCGCCTTGCGCTGAGCCGACAGAAACGGGAGGGGTCGGGACAAGTCGCGTACGGCGCGCATCTCGGCTCGCTGGGCTCGCTCGGCCTTTCGCACCTGCGCCACCTCGGCCTGGATCTCGCACGCGTCCGGCGGTGCGCCCGCCTCGACCCGGGCCAGCACAGCCGTGCGGACCGCGGCGGGCGTCGACTCGGCCGACAGGGCGTAGACTGCCCCAGGGGCGAGATCCGACACCGTGTCGGGTTCGTCGCCGAACACCCGGGCGGCCTGCATGTAGCGTTGCGCTGTCCGCTCGCTCCAGCCGAACTCCTCCCGCAGCCAGCGTCCGAACTGGCCGTGCCGCAAGTGAGTCTTCGCCGCCTTCAGATCCCGGCCGATCGCCAGGACGCGCCGCGTCTCGCCCCGGTAAGCCGTGCGGATGCGCTCGGCGCACCCGTTCAAGAGCGCCAGCGCCTCGGCCGGCAGGCCGTACGTCGCCCCGACGCCTTCCGCGGGGCCCCGCCCGTCATCTCGACTGTCCATCACCTTCGTCCCATCTCCGTGTCGTGCCTCTTGCGGGGAGCGGATCCGGTATGGTTCCGATCGTGCTCGCGAGGCGATGACCCAGGACTAGCCGGTCGAGGGGGGGCGCTGCGGAATCGTCGGAATTGTCCGGGCTGGATAGGCGGTGGACCGTGGACGGAGGGAGCGGCTTGGGACAGGCGTTCGTCGGATTCTACTGGTCGCTCCCGGTGCCGCGCCGGCCGGTGAGGACATGGCCTCGCGATGTCGAGGCCGCCGCCAGGCTCAGCCGCACGATCCGCTACCAACTAACGCTAGTGCGCCGCTACGTGACTGAGCAGAGGGGCCGGCTTCTCGACGAGGCAGCCTTCCTTGAGCTGGCGGTCGATCGCGGCACGGACGCCGTGGCCGAAGCGCTGGCCCGACCCCTCGCGCTGTGCGCGGCCGAGGCAGCGACGCTTGTGTACGTCGACTTCTCCCTCGTACACCATTGGCGCCCGCACGGCGTCATGCAGGAGATCCTCGACGACGCGGTCGAGAACCGCGGTATCCGCGTCCAGGATCTGCGCCCCGATCCAACGCCGATCGAAGGGATGGGTAGCGACTTCGATCCCGTGAAGCACTTCCGGCGCTGGCAGCGGCGGCAATCCTCGGAGGCTCGGGCGACGCGGGCGCGGGCCAAGGAGGAAGTTACCGATGTCGTATCGCGGTTGCCCGAGGGGGCCGGACGCTGGAGCGCTGCGGCGGACGAGCTGAACAAGCGTGGTGTTGCGACGATGACGGGACGCCGATGGACGGCTGAGGGTGTACGCAAGACCAGCGCGCGTCTGACCCGCGAGGACACCTGAGCGCCACTCGCGCATGGTTGTTGGCGGGGTTGGCCCGACGACCATCCCCATCGCAGCTATGGCTGAGAATTGGTCAGCGTTCAGCCATCTCTGTACCGGACTGGTCCCGACGACCCCGCAAATTCAAATCTCTCGAATTGGAGGGCGACGTGTTGATGACGTAGGGCGATGAGCAGATAGGCGATACCCTGTTACGTGCCGCCATAAGACTACGCCCGACCACGGACATCTCGGAGCGCAAACGGCTACGATCGATCCACGCGCGACAACCCCCCAACATCTTCCGCCACGAGGACCATCCTCGAGTGACCGACGCCGTGCGCTACCTCGCGCGCTAAAGCTCGACAATCTTCGATGGTCCGGGGCCGCCCACATCGAGGTCGACCCTAAAACTTCAATCCCACCATCGTTCGAATCACCCGCGACGGCGGAGAGTCTCTCACCAAGCGCAGGCGTCCAGCCCTCGCCAAGGTCCTTAGGCAGCTCGTGCCTGGTTCGCCCGAGGGCAGCGAACGCGATCGGCAGCACAAGTGCCGGACCGCACGGGACATGGGGCAGCCAATCGAATGAAATGGCCTCGCCGACACACCTCGTCTACTCGGCCAGTACGGCGGCGCTCACTCCGCTGCTGCATCAGCCGGCGTTCGTCCGTATTTGCGTGTGTGCGGAGTCATCTCCGCTGCTCGGCGCAGTAAAGGTCTACAAGGTTGGCGGGGTCACCGACTACATGGCAACGGCTTCTGGCGCCAAACTGGGCTCGAATTTTGATGCCAACATGCTCGCTGCGCGTGCCAATCTTGAGAACTGGCGTTCGTGCGCTGCGCAGCTCTTCACATCGCGTGGTCGGCACGTCTGGAACTACAGCATTGTTTAGACGTCCGACACCAAGGACGAGATTTTTTTGCAGGCTAAATTTGGTGAATAAGCCATTTCAACCACCATAGCTGAAACCGGGCCATCTGCTGACCCGCGGTCATAACACGCGGTCACCAACCAGAACGTCGAACGCTGTGCCCAACGCGCATAGATCGAAGCCGAAGCGCTGTTAGCGAGCTGGCTTCGAAGCGATATTCGCGAATAACCCTTGTGAGACGATACGGCTGGGACTGGGGTGATGCCGGAGCCACTGCTCTGGCACCGGACAGCCATCCCGCTGTCCGGTTCCCTGCGAGGATAGGCTTCCGATCAGCGCTCCCGCGGACGGGCTGCGCTTCTGTCCCGCGCCGCTACCGACCTCCTCCCGCTGCACCCTACGGCCTGATGCTGGACAGGCCAATGCGCTGTACGCTCCCCGTCCCACTTTGCGCATCAGATCAATAACTTACCCAGCTACCGCTCCATTTCTCTATCCATTCGCTCCGGTTGCTGCGCGATAATCATAGAGCAACTTCTTAGCCCTAGACGCGAAACTCTCGCTGCATTCGAACTGAAGGACGCAGCCACTGGCCCCATCCGCCATTACTTCCCCCGCCATCCGCGATCGCGCTCAAGGCGCCCTACTTGGCCTGGCCGTCGGCGACGCCCTCGGCACGACGATCGAATTTACCCGCCGTGACGCTCAGCATCTTCATACTGAAATGCTCGGCGGCGGCCCCTTCGATCTCCGACCGGGTCAATGGACCGATGATACAGCGATGGCACTTGCGCTCGCCGATAGCCTCATCAGTTGTCAGGCTTTCAACCCGCACGACATCGCCACCCGCTTCGTTTCGTGGTGGCAAGACGGTGTCTACAGTTGCACTCACGATTGCCGCGACATCGGTCTGACTACCCGGGAAGCGCTCGCTAGCTTCATCCGTACCGGAAATCCCTACGCCGGCTCTTCTGACCCAACCACCGGCGGCAACGGCAGCCTGATGCGCCTCGCACCGGCAGCTTTGTTTGCGCTTCATGACGACGAAGCTGCCGATCAGCTCGCCCGTAACCAAAGCCGTATTACGCACGCCGCGCCGCAGGCCGTCGAAGCCTGCGCTCTGTTGGTCCAGCTCCTGCGCGAAGCCATCTTCGGCCAGCCCGATGTTCTTCGCCCCCGCCTGTGGTCCGGCGATCTCGCCATCGCGACTATCGTGTCCGGCAGTTGGCGTAAAAAATCCCGTGATCAAATTCGATCATCAGGCTTCGTCGTCCACACGCTCGAAGCCGCCATCTGGGCCGTTGGCAATACCTCGACCTTCGAGGATGCTCTCATCTTGGCAGTGAACCTCGGCGAAGACGCGGATACAGTTGGCGCAGTGACCGGCCAGCTCGCTGGTGCCATCTACGGCGCTGCGGCCATTCCTAGTCGCTGGCTTCATACGCTCTCCTGGCGGAGCAAGCTTTTTAAGGTCGCAGATCAGCTTCTCATTAGTTGCTAACACGGCAGCAGTTGACCCATAGCTGACCCCGCGCGTCGCCACTCCAAAAGTTTGCTCCAATAGTTGAAGCAGACGTTTCGTCGGTGGCCATAATGTCATGAGTTGGCGCCCCTTCAGCGGCATCGAGCAGCCTGGCGAGCGTCTGAACACGAGCTGGATCGTTTTGCCCGGGGAAGAGTTCCTTCCGGCTTCGGCGGAAGGACACCGTCGAGGACCGCTCGCGACGCGACGAGCGCCGCTTCAAATTTGACAGGCTCACCGTCGAAGCCCTGCTTTCCCTTATCCTGCATCTCCTTGAGCCGAACCTTACCGGATTCGCACAGTTTTGTCCCAGGAAGATCAGGAGCTGCATTGATTCAACAGCAGGCTGGCACGACTTCTCGCCTTTCTAATCCTGGTGTAGTCGTCCGATGTAGCTGAAAGACCCGTGCTGAAGCTCTTGCCTCATTCGCCGCATGGTGACACGCATGGCCTTTGCGCCTGTCCAAGCTCGCATCTCGTCGGACATCCGGAAGAATTCGACACGATCCTCCATACGCATGCCCAGTGACGTTCGGGCCATCATGCAGGGTGGGGCTCGAAGAAGTGCCACTTACTGGGAAAGCGATGCGTTCCCGTATCAATCGCTAGGCCACGGCTGCTCCAGCCCTTGGAACAACCTGTCGAGAGGTATCGAGGGCATACGCAGTCAAACGCCGCAAGTTCGTAGCCAGCTGATTTCTCACCTCGCTCGCTGAAACATTCCAGACGGAAGATAGGGCATCCGCCATGCCGGAGACATCCGATGGCTTCACCGCCCGGTTGCCCTCCTGTGCGAACGGCCCGTCGGTCTCCGTGAGGACCCGATCCCTGGGCAGGCTGGCAAGCAACGCGCGTCCCCTATCGGAACGTGACATCGGCAGCCCGACCGAAAACCAACAACCCTGATCGATAGCCCTACGCAATTGGGCCTGGCTGCCGGAGAACCAGTGTAGGATGGGCGTCCCGGCATCCGGCTCCGCACGAAGGCATTCGAGGACCTCGTCGGAAGCGCGACGGCTATGGATGGACAAGACACGACCGCCCTGCCTAGATGAAAGCTTCAAGACGGTCTTGAAGACCTTCCTTTGGATCTGAGCATGCGGCTTGAGGTCGGGAGACCCGTCTAGTCCAACCTCACCAACATATCGCGTCTGCGGAAGGAGCGCCTCGAACAAGGGAAGCTCGGCATGCCGCTCATGCGCAAGCTCCGGGTGCAAGCCTAGAGCGGTCCGAATTCGCGTGCAGTCCTTGGCCATTTCAGACGTTCGACGCCAGGCCTTCGGTGTGGTCGTCACCGACAGCACGTAGATGCGGGCCTCGTCGGCCTGTCTCACTACCATCTCGGGATCCGGGTAGAGGTCGAGATGGCAGTGGAAGTCGATCACGGCAGGCCGCTGGCTCTTAGGAATCCTCGCAGTTCATCGATACCATGGCGGAAGACGTCGACATAGGCCGCGCGCTCCTGCGGGTCTGGCGGAAGTGGACCGGCCTGAAGAACCCAAGCCTCCATGTCGGCCCCGTTTGACCGCGCGACTGCGCGCATGACCGATACGAGATCGTCGCGGTGCCTCATGTCCGCCAAGACCTCGCGGAGCTCTTCCGAACGATACGGCGTTGCGTCCTCGAGGCCGGCCGCGAAGAATGAAGCCCGCCTGATCAGGCAGGGGACGCAACGGCCGCACTGGACACCGTCGCGCTTCCATTTTCCGCAAGATACTGTCTGCGCGGCCAACTCGGAGAAGGTCTCGTCGGCCGCATACCGCCGCACCATGGTGCCCTTTGTTTGGTGACGCAGCGGATTGACGAGCCGCGCAGGTAGCCCGACCGCCTGCACAATGGCCTGGATCTCGGACAGGAAATGCGGATGGGTCGTCCGAGTGCTGTGCGATCCGAAACGCCGAGGCGTCAGAGGCGGGTTCAATGCGATATGGCCGTTCTCCGGAATGTAGAGATCGATCACGTCGCCTCCCCGCCATTGCGAGATGGCGGTCGCGGCCGCCACGCCGTAGGCCATGAAGTTGAAACTGCGCGTCCGCATGCTGACGTCGCTCGCGCCGCTCCAGGTCGGATGAGCGTTGGCAGTGAACCGCTCGCAGGCCGCGGGCAACCTTCGCATCAGCCGGTTCTGGTACTGGCTGTCCTTCGGGTATGAGTGGCTAACGAGCAGGGGACGATGACCCTGCCCAATCAGGTCCAGGGCGCCGACGTAGCTGTCGAGTCCCCCTGAGAACAGGCAGGCGCAATCGGCCCGCGAGAGGTCGATGCGGCGACGCCGGCGCGCAATAACGTTATGACCGAGCGGCCTGGGACCGTCCGGACCGAGAACGACGGTCCACCTGTCGCCGCTGAGGAAGTTCAGCGCCGCCTCCAGCCGGTGCACGACGGGTGCCCATGGGGTCGGATCGATGAGCGGCACCTGCAGTTCGAGATTGCGGCACCATCGGTCGTGCGTACTACCGCGGGGCACAAAGGTGTCCGCGGCTGTCACCGCCAGCGCCAACGTTAGAAAGTCGAACGCGTCGGTTCGCAGGCCAAAGCCGAACCGACTGGTCGCGTCCAGCAGCTGATAGCCGATCCGCGCGACGCCTTCCGGCATCCGGCCGGCGGCATAGATGACGACGTGAACCTCTCTGTCATCCCTCAGGTCGGGAACATCCTCGACATCGGTGTGAAAGACGACCCTCGTCATTCGTATGCCTCCCACTCGCGCCAGACCTCGTTCATTGCCTCACGCTGGAGACGCTCGACCTGGGTTCGGCTGAGGTTCCCGACGCCCCCCGCTAGTGCGGGGCCGAGATGCCGGTCCATGGCGACTTTGACCAGGTCGAAAAGCTCGTTCTCAGCCTGGATCGTCCGGTCGCCCGAAGGCGCCTTGTTCCAGGCCGATCCGGCGTCCTCCGTGACCTGCCTGAAAAGGACGCGGGCCAGGAAGTCCAAGAGGACGGCGATGACTTGATCCGCCGACATGGCGGTGGGGTCGAAGATCTCGACGTCCGGAAGGACTTCCGCGATGGCCTCGTGGATGGCGACGCGGATGCGTTCGGCATCCTCGTTCTCGGGCGTAAGGGCCCGCGCAATCTCCTGAGCCGCGTACCCGACCGTCCGCCCCACCAACCCTGACAGATCGATACCCGCGAACGCCGCACCGTCGCCGCCGGCCCGCATGTTGCCGAGCAACCCGAACAAGCTGCCGCCTGCCGCGTAGGCCGGACCGAAACGTCTCGGACCAATCGTCGAGCCGCCTGTTGAAGTCCGGGCATAGTGGCCGAGCGCCGATCTCACGCTCCCCCGGCCGCCACCTTCGCAGAAGCGCCCGAACTCGGTCCGGAACGTGCGGAAGCGATTGCCTACGGGCGCTGGCACGGGCACCGTCGGATCGGTGTCCGCGTGCGGAGGGACGAGCGAGGCGCGGGGCGAGGTCCCGCGCGCGGATGACGAGGTTCCCATCAGATTAAGCCCCAGCCCATGTCTTTCCGTTGAGCATCGTCGACATCCAGGGTGGGCGCCGCGGCAGGTCGAGCGTGCGGATGAACCGGGATAGGGTCGCGGCCGCGCCCGACGAGGCATCCGCCAGGTAGATTGCGCCGCGGAAATCGTCCCGGGAGCGCATCCAATCCGCGTTGCGCCTCATGTCGCGCACGAGCGCATCCATCATCGCGACATGCTCGCTCGGATCGACGCCTTCGAGGGCGGTGCGCGCGGCCGGCGAGTTGAGCGTTCGGATCGCACGCAGCACCTCCACCGCCTGGAGCGCCGCCGGCGAAAGCAGTGTCGCCACCGTGCGAACGGGCACCGTCTCGCGCGCGAGGTAAACCGCAGGCCGTAGGTCATAGCCGCCGAGCTTTGGCTCCAGTCCGACCCAGTCCC
Source organism: Methylobacterium sp. C25 (assembly GCF_021352225.1). GTDB lineage: Bacteria > Pseudomonadota > Alphaproteobacteria > Rhizobiales > Beijerinckiaceae > Methylobacterium. The sequence goes on from NZ_JAAUVI010000004.1 coordinate 372,461, forward strand.
TGACAAAGGTCAGATGTGGTTTCATAGCCTGCGGGAGGGCCTGCTCGAAGTCGGCGTCGTTCCCGTCCATCGCCTCGATGGTCGCCAGCAGCTCGGGCTTCCCGCTCCCGGCGTTGATGGCGTCGTGCAAGGCGTCGACCGCGTTCGACGACGTGCATCTCTCGAAGAGGGCGAGCTTCGCGATAACGGCCTCATCGATGGGCATCTCGCGCTTGCGCGCGATCGACGCCCTCATCCGTACCACATTCAAGAGGCGCTTTATGATCCTCGGGTTGCCCTTGACGGTCGTCGAATAGGCCAGGAGCGGCGCCATGCGATCGGCGAGGTCGAGGGTTCTACGCAACGGGTCCGGATCGCTCGGTTCGAGCACGCCGAGGACTTGGTCGACGCTGAAGTCCGCGTCAGGCTTCCAGACTTGCCGAAGTTGGTCGACGAGGTAGCGCCGCAGGGCCTCAAGTTTCTCGCCGTCGACCCCTGCCGCCTCCGCGAAGAGGAGCAGCATGTAAGCCCTGACCTCCTGAACACCGAGACGCGGCACCCTCACGGGCACCTGGATCAGCTTGTCGAGGTAGTCCTGGACGAGGCGCTCGGACGGGTTCTTGAAATACGAGGAGACAGCGTGTCGGACCATGTCCTCGTCGGCAGCGACCACGAACGCGGTGCGGGGCAGGAAAAGGAAGAGCCGGATGGCCTCCAGCGTGTGGATCGCGTTCGGCGGCGTGCAACGGTCCAGGTTGTCGATGACGACGACCAGCGTCTTCTCGATGCCGTGGAGGAGCTCGCCGAATTCCTTCCTGAAGGCGGTGATCTCCTCGGGCGGGCTGTGCTTCTCCGCCTCCCGGAGGAGCCCCTTGCCCTTTTCCTTCACCTCGCCGGCGGCCTTGCCCATGGCCTCGTAGTCCGCGCCGTCGGCGTTGCCGGTCAGGAGGTCGCCAAGCCCTTCCATCCCCTTCTTCAGGAGGCCGAACGTAGGCACGCCGGCCATGGCAGCCCCACCTTCCGCCAGCAGGCCGAGGGCACGCAGCTTGTTGACGCGGCCCAGGAATGACTTCGCCTTGGCCTTCAACCCCTCGGGCGCCTCGTCGTGGAGTGCCTTTGCGATCACAGACATCAGCGCGCCGCGCGCGTCGTCGAAGTCCTGGTAGAGCCAAGCATCAAAATCGATGAACAGGTACTCGTCCGGGGAGCCGTGAAGCGCACGTTTCACAAGACGCAGCACCGTCGACTTGCCGGTCCCCCAAGTGCCGAAGATGCCGAGCGAGAGCGGAAGGAGCCGTTTGCTTCCCACCATCTCAGCGACCAGTTCGGCCACCTCGGAGTAGTTAAGGTAGTCGATGTCAGTGTCGGTATCGGCCCACATAGGGTTCTCCGGGGACGAGGGTCAGCATCGGTCGCGCACCCTGGCGCGACCGATGGAGGGCTCAGCCGCGTTTCTTGAGAAGCTGGCTCAAGGAGCCGGCACCCTCGCGCTCCAGCAGCGACTTCAGGTGCATGTCCGAGCGGTGGCCGGCGGCGAAGTCCTCGCCGTACTGCTCCCGCAGCGTCCCTACGCGCGTCGTCCCGTTCTTGTGCCGGATCTGTCCGTTCTGGTCGCGATGGCGACCGTCGAGCCCAGGCTGCTTCATCGTTTCCACCTCAAGTCTGTCTCGGTCGCCTATTTGGCAGCCGGTGTTGTCGATCCCGCCCATCCAGGTTGCATCCTTGGTCCAGGCTGGCATCCTGACTTCCTGGGCCGGTGACGCCCGCGGATTCGGACAGCGTCGTCGAAAAAAGTTCCGAGACCGGCGATCTGCCCGGCATTGGAGTATGGGAATGGCTGGGGGGATGGAGCCGGAAGACCGGTTCCTCGACGACGCCGAGGTTCGCGCTGCCATTGGGGCGCTGACCGACGCGGACTTGCTGAGGCTTCGCAAGGTCGACGCGCGCTATCGAGGCGGCACCGACTATGAGCCAGGGGCGCTACTGAAGAGTGCGCTTTGCCAAGCGTTCCTGCGCGAGCGGAAGTGCCGGCGCGATGACACCTTCGTCAGGTTCATCGCAGGCGCAATCCGTAGCACAGCAAGCCATCGGCGCGAGGAACTCGCCCGGCAAGTGCCGTTCGACGCTCCCTTCCGCGTCGAGGCGGGAGGGCGGGTCGACAGCCGCTCGCTGGCCGAACGATTGCTTGCTTCGACCGACGACCCTGAAACGCTCCTTATGGAGCGGGAGGAACCCAATGCGGTGGATGCGATGATGGCGCTCTTCGCAAAGGATGATGAGGCCCAGTTGGTCATCCTCGCCCTGTCCGACGGGTTGAGGGGGGGCGACCTCTATGCTGCCGTCGAGTTGCCCTCGAACCGGGTGCACTACGTGATCCGCCGCATCCGCAAGGCGGTCGAGAAACGCTGGCCGGAGGGGTGGAGGCCATGAGCGCCGATAAGCCAAAACCTCATCCTTTAGCTCTCATCGACGACGCATTCCTCGACAACATCCTCGAAACCTCGGAGCAGGACCTAAGAGCCGAGCTCTCCGAGGAGGGCCTTTCCCCCGACGAGATATTGGGCGGGCTAAGATCCATGATTTCGTTGGCGGAAAAGGAATGCGTACAGGCGCGCCTCGCAAAGGCGAAGGCCGACCTTGCTAGCTTCCGTGAAGCTGATCGCCCAGCTCTGCCGGTCGAGGATCTTCAAAAAAGGCGCGAGCGTCTCGCTGCCATGCGCATGAGAGCGCCCGCCGCGACAGGCATGATGATGGCCGCCCGGAAGGGCGAAGGGCTTTCCGACCGTGACAATGAAGGGCTTTTAGACGACCTGGCCGACCTCGACCGCCTCGGTGCCGAGAAGGACGGGAGTGACAGCTGATGGCAACCGTCAGTCCCGCCGAGCGGCTACTGCTGCAACTCGGCATCAAGGAGCCCGGTGACATCGACCTCGAAGCCATCGCCTATTCACAAGGCGCCTTCGTGAAGTTTCGGCCAATGGACAGGTGCGAGGCCACCATCGTCGGCAACGCACGGCACGCGATCATCGCGGTCAACAGCCTGAGCATTCCGCAGCGTCAACGGTTTTCGATAGGCCACGAGATCGGGCACTGGCTCCTGCACCGACACCGATTGCTGTTCTGCACCTCGAAGGACATCGGCGGGTTCTCGCGCGATGCTCTCAACCCGGAGCGGCAAGCCGACGACTTCGCCTCCGACCTGCTGCTGCCGTCCTTCATGTTCGAACCGTCGATCATGAGAATTCGGGTACTCTCTTTGCAGGCGCTCGACGACCTGACAGGCGCATTCAACACGAGCAGGACCGCGACGCTGCTGAAAGCGGTCAAGTGCAACCGCTTCCCCATCGTCATGTTTCGCGACGGGCTGGACCGCCGACGATGGTCGTGGCCGTCCAACGTCGTCTCGCCTCGGTGGCGGGCCCGTGATGACCTCGATCCAGAAAGCTTTGCCTACGAACTGCTTCATGGCGGTGGAACAGGCAGTACGCCCGTCAGAAAGGTCGGTGCCGATGCGTGGTTCGAGTTTCGAGGGTGCCAGCACGAAGAGGTCCGGGAGCAATCCTTCGTATCAGTGCCGGGCGAGGTCATCACCATCGTGACCGTGCCGGAAAGCGGCACCGATTGAGCGTATGCCCTCTGAAGGCAAGCAATGTCTGTGTTTTCCGAAAACGCCGGCCATAGTTGAGTTTTTTCAAGCTGACTAATCGGTAAACATGTCTTGGGCATAAGCCCTTTAATGTCTCACGAAGACATGATGTGTTGAGCTCCGTCGTGCCGACCGCCGACCGGCTCAACCCAGTCGAACATGCTCTGTGCCGACGCAGGCGCTGTGACAAGCTGTTCAAGCTAAGCGGCGCAAACTGTTCGCAAGACAGCCTTAAAACGGGAACGACGCCGTGGCGGACCTCCTGGGCGAAGAGGGTAGGAAGTAGAGCGTATAGACATCTTCCGAGCGATGCGTTCCCTCCGCGTTAACGTCCGCAGCTGCTCAACTAGCAGACTTTTGGAATGCCCAACCCGAAGTCTGCTAGTGGCGCGACCAAGACGCCTAAGCTGATCTGCTGCAAGGTCGGCTTCGAAGAACTCGCAAGAGGTGTTGGGCGACCGATAACCCCCTAAACCCGAACTCTTGGTTTGGGGCCAGAACTCACCTCGATTCTTGGCGCGATGGTCCTGCTTCTTCCTAAACCTTTCGTGCAAAACGCTGGGGGAGGAGGCGCAAATTGGCCTGCGCACTCGCTGGTCAACGACCTACATAAAATTACCCCCCTCCCCCCGGATGGAAGCGGTGATCCGGCGGGGAGTGCGGGCGGTGGCCCTGCCCCTGTAGCCGCTCGACCTACAGGGATACACCCCTCACCCTCCGCCATGCATCAGTGAGTGAAGCTCTTGAGCTAGCTCTCTCGGCCGGCCCGCATTCGTGACCCGCCGCCCCAAGAACGGCCGCCTACCTACCTCGCCGGCGCAATTTCTGCCCCGTCTCGCTGAACCTGTAGCTCTCCTCCAGAGCAGTCTGAGGTCAGCTTCATGGACAAACAGCCCTCACCTAACGACAATCCGGCCGCATCACGCGTCGCTCAGCCTCTCGCACGCGCACCCCTCGTTCCCGAACCACTCTTGCGTCGCCATTCCTGCTGGATCTTCGGCGACACCCGCTTCCGCGCCGCCGCCCGCTTCCGCCAGTCGCTCTGGCGTGAAGAGCAAGGTCTGCCCGCTGGCCTTCATCAACCTGACAGTAATAAAGGTCTTTCGTCCATCACGCTGGGTTCCAAGCTGCAGACAGCTGACGGTGATCGCGGCGTTAATTTCATCAGTCAAGCCGTTCATGCCTCCGTTCGTCACAGCCTAATCATGCGGGAGGAAGGCGCGTGCGTGAATTACGAGCGCCTTCATCGAAATCTGCTTTCATCGGAGCCGCTCAACTACAACTTATTTGTGCCGCTCCTCTTCAACCTCGATCTGGCCACCGCCGTCTTTCGCCAGATTTTGCCGGACTTCGTCCATCAGGTCACCGATATCCGGTTCGAGACGTCGCCAGGCCGTCACGAAGTACGTTATCTCCGTGATGGCACCGCCTTCGATACTGCTGTCTCCGTCGTCACGCCCGATGGCGAGTCAGCAACCGTGTTCATCGAGGTGAAATACAGCGAGGGCTGCTCCGGTCCTGCTGCCACTCGCCGCCCCCGCTACGACGAAGTCAGCCGCGAGGTTGCGCTTCATCACAACTCCGATGCACTTGCGCTGCGCAGCGTTCAGTTCGAACAATTCTGGCGCCTCCACCTACTTGCGCAGCTCGCTGTTCGGACCGGGGTCACACCCCGCGCCCACCTGCTGGTTCTATCGCCTCGGCTAAATCGCCGCGTCGCCATCGCGACGGCCCTCTACGCTGCCGAACTCGTAGATCCGGTCGGTTCATCACCCGAGACCGTAGGATTCACTTCGCTTTCGCTCGAGAGCTTCGTTGACGCGCTGGCGCAGGCGGGCGGTGGCGCGGAAGCCAGCTACCTTCGTCACCGATACCTCGATCTCCAGCCTGTCCTCGACCTTGTCCTGGAAGAGGCTGGTTTAACCGAGCGCGGTCCCTCCCCTGCTGAATCCAGGCAAATTGGAGCACCGACTTTATCGGCTCTGGCTGAGGGCAGCACCCGAACCTCGAACTCTTCAGTCGAGCCCAGGCGACCAAAGCTAGGATCGACGCTGCTGTCGGCAGCACAAAGTTCGACCGCCACAGCCAACGCAGACGGACCGAAGCGACCGCGCAAGGCCGGGGTTAGTATCCGGACTCGAACTCAGAAATCAGCCTCACCCTCTCCTGCTCTCGGTGTGCAGGAGGTGCGCTGATGGCGAAGCTATTCACCGCCGCTCAATTCCGACGGCTTCTCGCCAACGGCTGCCGTGCAGCCGCGGGCGAGAACCCCGACCCCCTCCCCGTTGTGAAACTTTTCACTCCGGACGGCGACGCAACTTGGCTCCTGACCGAGATCGACCCCGACGATCACACCCTCGCCTTCGGTCTCTGTGACCTCGGGCTAGGGTGCCCCGAACTCGGTACTGTCGATCTTGAAGAGATCACCGCTCTCCGCGGCCGTCTCGGCCTGCCGGTCGAGCGCGACCGCCATTTCGGCGCCGATCGACCGCTCTCAGTCTATGCTGCAAAAGCGCATGCAGCGGGAAGGCTCTCAACTGCGTCGTCTAAGCGTCGATCTGAAACCGGCGAGACAGCCTGACCCGCGGGGCCTCCGAACACGCGGCTCAAAAACGACGTGTACGCGCCACCCGGCCACAGGATGAAAAACTCTTTTATCTCCATCACTTGCAGGCATGCTAGGGCTGGAGGCTCCGTTTCTTCGGCTCAGCGCTCCGTTTTCTCTGGCGTTAGGGAGCCTTCTTCGTCCCGTGGGGCCGCTAAGTCTGACTTTGGCCGAAAGCGGAACGGCGGCTTTTCGGCTTGAGACCGTGGGTAACGGACGTTCGCTTGGTCCCGCGCAACTAACAAATCGTGCCTTTGTCTGCCCGCCTGGCTTTTTGAAGTCAGTCGCCGGCATCACTGTAACGCAGGCTACATCCGTTCCTTGATGCCGACGCGGATCAGCCACCAGTTCACGGGGTAGCTCGTCACGAATCCGCAGACCATCGCGATCTGCATCGCGAACCAGAACTCGACCGAGTCAACCGGCGCCTGCTGCCCGAGGAGGCGGGGAAACAGCACGAACTGCGCCAGCGCCATGAAGCCGTACATGCCGATCTGCCAGGCAGTGAGCGAGAGCGTGTCGGCCTTCACGGCCGCGATCAGGCCCTGTCCGAACGACAGCCCCCGCATCGGCACGATGGCGAAGTACTGGAACACGATGCCGAGCGCGTAGGCGAACAGGAAGTCGAGGACCCAGACGGCAAACATCTTGTCGGCGAACACGCCGCCCCAGCCGAACCACACGGCAACCCCCGGCAAGAAGAAAGCCAACCACTCGGCGGCGATGTCGCCGAGCATGCAGCCGCTGCCGCAATGAAGCGCGCCCGTCCCGACCATGACCGGGTAGGGCGTGGTGCTCCCGTGCGGGGAGCCCCGCGCTTTCGACGCCCCGTGATCGTGTGTTTCGCTGGCCGGTGCCCGACCGTAGCGGTAGTAGGCCCAGACCACGGCGATCGTGCCGAACAGGGCGCAGACCGGCCACACGACGTTCATGACGGCCATATGCTGCGGGCGTGCTCGGACGTCAAAGACCAGCAGCAGCGCGCAGGCGGCGCCGAGCAGGAGCGCGAAGATCGCGAGCGCGTGGAGCCAGATCGGAGCCATGCCGAAGTCTCCTCTCAGTGCCCCATCGAGCCGGTCGCGACCGCGGCGAGCATCCACAGCGCCATGCCGACCATCATCAGGTTCTCGGTCAGCGAGACGAATCCGAGCGGGACCTTGCTCGCCCCACCGACGCAGGCGCATTTGATCTCGCGCTTGTCGATGTAGACCGCCTTGAACACCGACACCGCGCCGACCGTGCCGATGAACAGGGCCACCGGGATCGACAGCCACTTGAGCGCCCCCGCGATCATCAGCACCCCGGCAAGCGCTTCGAGATAGGGGTACGAGTAGGCGTAGCGCACCCAGCGCTTGGCCATCAGATCGTAGCCCAGGAACATCGAGGAGAAGCTCTCGACGTCCTGAAGCTTTAGCAGGGCGAGTGCGCACATGCTGAAGGCGATGAACCACTCGGCCGTGCGTACGGTCAGGATGGTCCCGAAGGCGCCGAAGCTAGCAGCGAGCGCCATCAGGGCGGTCATCGAGAAGAGGGCGATGACGGGGGTGTAGCTCGTCGCCTCCGCGTCGTTCACGGCCTTGCCGAAACGGCGGCGCAAATCGTCGTAACCGCCAACGCGCTCACCGTCGATAAAGGTCTGGGGTGTGCTCTTGACCTTGTGCTCGGCTTTGAAGCGGTCGGTCTGCTCGCGCGTCGTCAGCCAGTGGTCGTCGACGGCGAAGCCCTCGCGTTCGAGCAGGTCCTTCGCCTTGAGCCCATAAGGGCAGACGTGCTCGTCCATCACCATCCGGTAGAGGGTTGCCGTGCGGTCGGCGGCGGATGTCATGGATGGCTCCTGTTCACTCAGCGAGACGGACCGCGCACCTCGCGGACGGCTTTGGGGGCCGGCGGGTGGCGCATCCTCGTCTGGCAGACTCTGCAGGCATCTAACGTCGCGGATGCCGCCCCAGACAGATGGGGCTTCCCATCATGGGAAGGTCAAGAGGCGCGGTCGCCGTCGTCGGCCGAGAGCCGGCACTGCCGATCAGGAAGTCGCTGCCTCTTGCCCTGGATGACGCCCGGGCCGCTGCGGCAGCAGGACCACCAGGGCGACGATCACGGCCGCGAGCACCGTGGAGGCGAGCGGGCGGCTCAGGTTCAGCCCGCCGCTGGCGACAGGCTTGTCGAGAAAATCGCCGACCGTGGCGCCGAGGGGCCGGGTCAGGATGAAGGCCGCCCAGAACAGCGCCACGCGCGACACCGAGGTCCGATAATAGAGGGCGATGACGAGCGCGAGCGCACCCGCGAAGACGAGAGCGCCGCCCTCGTAGCCGAGGCTTCCGGAATCGGCGAGCCAGTCGCCGAGCGCGGTGCCGAGCGTCTGCGAGAAAGTGATCGCCCCCCAGTAGAACGCCTCGATCCGAGGGGTCGAGACCGTGTCGACCGAGACCGTGCCCTCGCTCGCGTACCAGAGCCCGAGCACGACAGCGAGGCAAGCGAGGAGCAGAGCCGTTCCGCCGGTATATCCGATGCCGAGCGAGCGGTCGGCGAAGTCGGCCATCGTGGTTCCGAACGTGGTCGAGGCGATGATCGTCGCCCAGTACAGAACCGAATAGAACCGCTTCGACAGGATCTGAGCGATGACGAGTCCGATCAGCAACACGGCGAACAAGGCCGTGCCGGCAAGATAGCCCCATTCGAGGGTCATGGTGACGGTGTCGCCGCCTGTCTCGCCAAGCGTGGTGGCCAGGATCTTGATGACCCAGAACCCGAGCGTGACGGCGGGCACCTTGCTCAAGGCGCGTTTCTGATCGTCGGTCATCGGGCCCACCCTTTTGGTTCGAGGAGACGGCTCACGCGGCATCGGCCGTCTCCGGATGGCGACCGGCGCGCTGCGGAATCAGCAGGACGGCCGCGACCATGACGAGTGCCAGCACCGCCGAGATCGTGACGTCGTTGATGCCCAGGCCGCCAGAAGCGGCCGGCTTGTCGAGCGAGTTCGCGAGAGTGGCGCCGAGCGGCCGCGTCAGGACGAAGGCCGTCCAGAACAGCAGGGGCCGGGAAACGCGCGTCCGGAGGTGCAGGACGGTGACGACGACGAGCGCAACGAATATGAGAAGCGCGCTCCCGTTGTAGCCGAGCCCGGTACTGTCGGCCATCCAATCGCCGAGCGCCGTACCGAGCGTCTGGGAGAACATGATGGTCGCCCAGTAGAACCCCTCGGCCTTGGGCGCGCGTACCGTCTCCACGGCGACAGTCCCGAGCGTGCGATGCCAGAGAACGAGGGTGGCGACGACGAGCGAGAACAGGACGAGCGAGCCACCGGCGTAGCCGATGCCCAGCGATCGGTCGCAGAAATCGGCCAAGGTCGTCCCGGCAAGCGTGGTCGCAGTGATGACCGCCCAGTAGAGGGTTGGATGGAACCGGTCCGACCGGATCTGGGCGACCAGGAGCGCGGCGAGGGCCGCGGCGAAGATCGCGGTGCCGGCGAGATAGCCGAGCCCGAGGGTCAGCGTCACAGCGTTGCCGCCGACCTCGCCGAGTGTCGTCGCAAAGATCTTGATCACCCAGAAGCCGAGGGTGATCGCCGGAACCTTGCTGAGGGCCGATTTCTCTTCGCGGGTCATCCGAAGTCCTCGCCTTTTTTGGGATCACGCCGACGTCGCGGTCGCCGTGTCGGCTGATGAGCGATCAGTCCGAGTTCGGGCCCTCGGCCTTGTTCTCGAGTACCGCGCCGGTCGCGGCGTCGACGCCGACTTCCTGCGTCACCGAGCCGTTCCGGATGTCGAAGGAATAGCGAAGCCCGCTTCCGCCGGGCTCGCGTTCGAGCTCCTGGTCGGTGACCTTTCCAGGATGCGCCTTCAGCGCGATGGCGCGCGCCTCGCTCGGACTGACCTTCGCCTCGCCTGCCAATTCCTGACCGGTGAATGCCCAGGCCGTCTGGGTGAATGCGAGGATCAGGGCCCCCGCCGCGAGAGCGGCGCGCCGTCGATACTGGGTGCTCATGGAGGTCACTCCTGCGTGCCACTGCCGTGCAGTGGCGGTTGCCGCGGCAGGCCGCGTTTCCGCGACCGCCGTCGACGAGGAGCCGTAGTCCCTCAGAATGAGCGCAGAATGAGCGGCCGCGACGCGCTTGGAAGGGAACCGGATCAGGCAGGCAGGACGATACGGGCGCGAACCCCGGAGTCTCCGTCTTGCCGGTTCTCGACGGTCAGCTCAAGCTCGTTTCTCTCCGCGATGCGGCGTGCGATGGCGAGGCCGAGACCGGAGCCGTCCCCACTCTCGGGCGCCGCCCGAAAGAACCGGTCGAAGATTTGAGTCTCGGTACCCACGGGGATCCCGCGTCCCGTATCGACGACGTCGATGACGGCCACGCCGTCCGCGCGATGCAGGACGACGTCGACCTGCCCGCCGGCAGGCGTATAGCGGATCGCATTGTCGATCAGGATGGCGACGAGGACCCTGATCTCCTCCGCGACGCCCTGCACCGAGGCCGGCGCGTCCGCCTTAAAACCGAGATCGACGCCCCAGCTCTCGGCCAGAACGACATGCTCTCCGACGCAGTCGAGAAGCAGCGGCTCGATCTCGACCGGACCGAAAACCGGTGCGGGCACTTCGAGGCGGGCGAGGCGCAGCAGTTGATCGACCAGACTGCTCGCGCGCTTCACGCCGGCCGCGAGAGCGCAGCGGTGCGCAGGCAGATCCGCCTCGATGCCGTCCGCGAGGTTGTCGACCTGGACCTGCATGGCAGCAAGCGGGGTTCGAAGCGCGTGCGCCGCATCGGCGACGAAGCGCTGCTGGGCCTCGATCATGGCGCGCAGCCGGACGATCAGCCCGTTCATACCCGCGACGAGCGGCGCGATCTCCACCGGGATCCCGTCGATCGGCAGCGGGGCTGCGGCCGTCGCGCTTCGCTCCGACAGGTCCCGCGCGAGCCCGTCGAGGCGGGCGAGGATGCGGTTCATGGCCAAGCCGAGTACGAGCCACGCAAACGGGATGACGAGCAGGACAGGCGTTGCCGCCCCGATCGCCGCACTTCTCGCGATTTCGCGCCGAACCCGGTCGCGCTGCGCGACCTGGATGGTCCAGACGTCGTTATCCGTCGTGTAGGTCCGCCACGCCTCGCCGGAGATGACCGCGTCGGCATAACCCGTTGCGGTCGGACGCGTCGGGGACGTGCCGGGGAGATCGCTTCGGACGAGGACACCGCGCTTCCACGTCGTGACGGCGATCTGGTCCTCGGGATCCTGGTCGGCGGCCGGGGGAGCGTCCGCATCGGCGAGCCCGCGGCCGGCGTTGAGTGCGACCTGGCGGAGTTGCCCGTCAAGGAAGTCGGCGGCCTCGCTTCGCGCAAGGGTGTAGGCGGCGAGCATCGCGATCAGCCCGACGAGCCCAAGCAAGGCCGTCATCCAGGCGAGCGCCGTCCGCCTGAGAGAAACGGCCTTCACGGCTTCGGCACCATCCAGCCGGCGCCACGCACGTTGCGGATGACGTCTTTGCCGATTTTGCGCCGAATGGCGTAGATCAGGGCGTCGACGGCGTTGCTCTCGATTTCCTCGCCCCAGCCGTAGATGCGCTCCTCGATCTGGGCCCGTGACAGGATGCGGCCGGGCCGCTCCATCAGACTGTGCATGAGGGCGTATTCCCGCGCCGGCAGCACCGTCGCGACCTGCTCGTGCGAGAGCGTGTGCGTCTCCGTGTCCAGTTCGGTCGGGCCTGCGATGAGACGGGAGGTCGCGCGTCCGGCCCGACGCCGGAGCACCGCGCGCATCCGTGCGAGAAGCTCCCGCGTCTCGAAGGGTTTGACGAGATAGTCGTCGGCTCCGAGATCGAGCCCGCTCACGCGGCTGTCCACGCCATCCCGGGCCGTGATGACGAGGATCGGCGTGTCGACGCCTCGGGTCCTGGCGATCCGCAACAGTTCGAGTCCGTCGGCCCCCGGCAGGCTGAGATCGAGGAGTACCAGAGCATGCTCTCGCTCGCACAAGGCAGCCTCGGCCTCCGCGCCGTCGCGAACCCAATCGACCGAGGCGCCGTCCGCAACGAGGGCGCGGGCGAGGCCCTCGCCGATCATCCTGTCGTCCTCGATCAGAAGGACACGCATGGGTTCCGCTGTCCCGGATCGCGCCGCCCTCATCAGGCGGCAATCGCCATGAATCGCTTCATCAACCTCAATGGTTCTCGTGGCCGTGCACGCTCGAAGCGACGTGGCGCTTGCGAGGGTCGACCACGCGCAGGTCGGTCTCTCGGGCGCGTTTGCCGGTGTTCGGCGCGCGAGCCGGCTCGGGCATCGGATCGCCGGTCCATTCGTAGGTCTGCGTACCTTCGGGATGCTTGTACCAGCCCGGGTCGCGGTAATCGCCTGCCGCGAGGTCCGGGCGGACCTTCAGGACAGTAAACATGCCGCCCATCTCGACCGAGCCGAACGGTCCGTCGCCCGTCATCATCGGCAGCGTGTTTTCGGGCAGCGGCATCTTCATCTCTGACATCATGCCCATGCCGTTCGAGCCCATCGGCATGTAGCCGGGCGCGACTTTCCGGATCTGCGGCGCCGTCCGCTTGAGGTTGACGCCCAGATAGGTGCGCACCGAATGGCCCATGGCGTTCATGGTGTGGTGCGACTTGTGGCAATGCACCGCCCAGTCGCCCGGATTGTCGGCGGTGAACTCGATGGCGCGCATCTGCCCGACGGCGACGTCGACCGAGACCTCCGGCCATTGCGCGGCCACGTCGATCCAGCCGCCGTCGGTGCCGGTGACCTTGAAGTCGCCGCCATGCACGTGGATTGGGTGGTTGGTCATGGTCAGGTTGCCGAAGCGCATCCGGACTTTGTCGCCCTGGCGGACGACGATCGGGTCGATGCCCGGCCAGACGCGGCTGTTGAAGCACCACATGTTCATGTCGAGCATCGTGTTGACCTTGGGCACGTAGGCCCCGGCCTCGATGTCGTAGGCGTTCAACAGCCAGACGAAGTCGCGGTCGACCCGCCGCTCGGCCGGGTCGCGCGGATGGACGACGAAGAAGCCCATCATGCCCATCGCCATCTGGACCATCTCGTCCGAGTGCGGATGGTACATGAAGGTGCCCGACCGCTGCAGCACGAACTCGTAGACGAAGGTCTTGCCCGGCGGGATGCCGGGCTGCGTCAGGCCGACGACGCCGTCCATGCCGTTGGGCACGGCCTGGCCGTGCCAGTGCACGGTGGTGGCCTCGGGCAGGCGGTTGGTGACGAAGATGCGGACCTTGTCGCCCTCGACCGCCTCGATGGTCGGACCCGGCGATTGGCCGTTATAGCCCCACAGATGCGCGTTCATCCCCGGCGCCATCTCGCGCACGACGGGCTCGGCGACGAGGTGGAATTCCTTCCAATCCCCTTTCATGCGCCAGGGCAGCGTCCAGCCGTTGAGCGTGACCACCGGCTGGTAGTCTGGCCCGCTCGTTGGATGGAGCGGAGGCTGCGTGGTGGCTTTGGTCGCGGACGGCGCCTCCGGCAGGCCGGCGGCCTGTGTGCGCCCGCTGATCATCGAAGTCCCGGCGAGGACGAGACCCCCGGCTCCGAGGATGCCTCTGCGTGATAAGTGGCTCATGGGCTTGCTCCGAATGGTCTGAACGGATGCGCGCGGCTCAGCCGCCGGGCGTCGCGATCGCGAGGCTGGAGCCGGTATTGGCGCCGGGGGCTTCGCCGCCGAAGGACCCGCCGGAATAGCCTCCGCCGAGGGTTGCGGCCTGGAGGTCGGTCGCCGCGATCCAGAAATCGCGACGCGCCTCGATAGCCTGGATGCTGCTCAGGATGCGGGCGCGGGCATCGACGATCAGGGTCGTGACGTCGATGAGCATGCCGCTGTATTGCAGCAGGGCCTGGTCCTGGACCGTCTTGCGCAGCGGCAGGACGCTCGCCTGGTAATGCCGCGTGATGTCGTACTGGCCGCGATAGCGCTGCCACGCCTCCCGGACCTCGGAGCGGGCGTTGACGGCGCGTTCGGCGAGGCGGTTGGCCGAGGCGAGATAGGCCTCGCTCGCGCCCTGGATGGTCGACGTCCCGAAATCGTAGATGGGGATGGTGAGATCGCCGGTGAAGCCGTTCAGGCTCTTCTTGTCGATTGTCGGCGGTGCGTCCGCCGTCCCGGGCATCCTGGACCGGCTGAACCGGTTGGCGAAACCTACGTCAAAGACACTGACGAAGCTGCTCACCTGCGAGAGGCCGTACTGGCCGGCAAGCGAATGCAATTCGAAGCGCGCGGCCTGGACGTCGGTCCGCTTGCGCATCGCCTCGGTCTCGATCTCGCCGCCAGGAACGAGCCGGGCGGGGAGCGCTGGCAGGCCGTTCGGCAGCCGAAAATCCGTCTCGCGCCCCCATAGGCCAAGCAGGCGCGTCAGGCGTTCGCGCTCGGCTCGCTGCTGCACTCGGGCCTTGCCGAGCTGGGCGCCGAGTTCGCTGTAGAAGGCTTGCTCGCGCGCCTGTTCGAGCTTGTTGAGCGCACCCGTCTCGCCGAGCTGCTTGGCCAGCATCGCGGAGGATTCCGCACCGGCGAGCGCCTGTTCGAGGAAGGCCGTCGCCTGGTTCGCGGCCACGGTCCGATAGAACTGTCGCCGCGCCTCGCCGGCGAGACGCAGTACCTGCTCGGCCGCGTGATACTGGTCGGCCCTGAAGCGATCGCGGGCGATCTCTGCGCGCGCTGGCAAGGTCGCGAGGTCCAGGAGGCTGGCGGCCACCGAGCGCTCGATCTCGGTGTTGAAGCCGAGGCCCCATTGCGTGATGGACAAGCGAGGGGCCGGCGGCAGCGTCGCCTGGACGTACTGCGCCTCGGAGACGCCAAGGTCGTTGAAGGCGGCCTGCAGACCGCGGTTCTTGAGAAGCGCGACCTGGACGGCACTGTCGGGTGTCAGCGGCCTACGAAGCAGCATGTCCGTCTGCGCGCCAGCGGATAGCGCGCCTTCCACGTCGGCGACCTTGACGACGTGCTTCCTGAGGTCGAGCGCCGCGTATTCACGCGCCGGCCCGAGCCCAGCGTCGGGCGAGAAGCCCACGCAGCCGCCGAGGGTCAGGCCGATGCCTGCCAGGCTCGCCGCTGCCCTCAGCCGGCGTCCGGTGCCATGCAGCTGCCGATGATGGGGCGGTCTCATCAGCGGCCTCCCATGTCGTGCTTGCCGCCCATCCTGGGCATCCGGGAATGATCCATGCCGTCCATTCCCTCCATGCCGCCGGAGCCGCCCTTCGGCGTCACGCGCCTGTTCTGCTCGATCCAGTCCTTCGGCTCGGCGACGTCAAACCGTTTCACGCCCGCCGTCACGGGAGCATAGCGCGCCGGCCTGACGCGGACGTAGGGATCGTCGGGCCTGTCGAGCCAGACCGGCGAGGCGGACGGGACGCAGGCGGCAAGGGGCCACGCCGTCGCCAGGGCGACGGTTCTCGAAAACTTGGACATCGTGAGCATCCCGGAACGGGGGCGGACGGCCGCGGGCGGAGCTCGCGGGCTTCGGGATCGGCGACGCCTGCCGGCGCGGCGGGACGACGTGCGTCGGCCGGCTACGGTCGGTCTAGATCGTCGAGTTGTTGGAAAGGCGACGCGGCCTGGTCGTCGGCACGGGTCGGGAGCGGGCGCCGCTCAGCGGCGCCCGCCTGCCTCAGGCAACGGGCCTGGGCGGGCGCTCGATGCGCACGGGATGCATGTCGACGGCAACGTCTTCCCGATCCATCCGAACGGGATCGGACTGACGAAAGCTCAGGACCGCGCCCGACCAGGGCTGGGCTGGCATCGCGGCCTGGCAGGACAGCGGGCAACAGGTCGCGAGGCAGCCGGACCGCTTGTGCTCGTGATGCTTGTGTTGCTGGTGCGCGGACGGCCCCATGCCACCGTCGGTATCGGCTGCTTGGACTGCACCCGCGTGAGCGACCATCGCGGCGTGATCGTGATGAGTCATCGCGCGGGCCGATCCTGCCGCATGGTCGGCGGTAGCATGCTTGACCATCGTGCACGGCGCCCCCGGCGCGACGGCTACGGCGACCGCGAGGATGGCAAGCAGCAATGTGCGCACGAATGCCACGAGGAGGACGGCCCTATCCGTTAGCATCGCAACCTTCGCACGCTCCAAGTCGATCGACAACGTAAGAAAGACTTAAGGTGTCCTACGTGTTGGAATTGCGCCACAGGTTTCGGTCGATTCTATCGGGCGGAACGCACGCGGCACACGCCCGGCAACGGGCTCGGCCTCGGTCTGGTGACGGCTATCGCCAAGCTGCACGGTTAGTCGATCGCGGCTCTCGGCGCGCATGGCGGTAGCAGCCGCTTTGAACTGAGGCGTCCACCTGAGCATCACGGGCGGGCGGCGTTGCAGGGCGTTCGCGAGAGGACGATTCGGGCCGTTGCCGAAATCGCTTCGAAACGAGGCTAGACACTGGCACCCCCTGGGTCGATTCGGGCGCTGCAGCGCCTGCGTGCCCTGCCAGAGCGCTTGCCGCGAGGGGTTTCACGATGCGACCTGTCCACTCGGAACGTCATCTGATCAACCGGATCGGGTGGCTGCGAGCTGCGGTGCTCGGTGCCAACGACGGTCTGGTCTCGACGGCCAGTCTCATCGTGGGGGTCGCGGCCTCGGCAGCCGGGACGAGCGAGATTGTGGTCGCTGGAAGTGCGGGTCTCGTCGCAGGCGCCATGTCGATGGCTGCCGGCGAATACGTGTCGGTCAGCTCCCAATCCGACACCGAGCGAGCCGATCTCGCGAAGGAGAGGTGCGAACTCACCGAGGATCCGGATGCCGAGCGAGAGGAACTCGCACGGATCTACGTGGATCGTGGCCTCGATGCTTCGCTGGCGCGTCAAGTCGCCGAGGAACTGATGGCCAAGGATGCTCTTGGCGCGCATGCCCGTGACGAACTCGGCATGTCGGACGTCACGACCGCCCGCCCTGTACAGGCGGCGCTCACTTCGGCCGCGACCTTCTCGGCCGGAGCCGCACTCCCGCTCGCTGTCGCGGCACTCTCACCGATGCGCCTTACAAATTACACAGTGGCCACGGCCTCGCTAATATTTCTGGCGGCGCTCGGCGCGCTTGGCGCAAGAGCCGGCGGGGCTAGTGGCGTCGATTGCCGCCGCGCGACGATGCGTGTGACCTTCTGGGGTACTTTCGCAATGGCGGTCACCGCGCTTATTGGAAGCCTCATCGGAAAGGTTGTCTGACCGCCACTTGAGGAGGATCGCAAAGTCGGTTAAGTTAAATTTGGAAAAAATCGTTATTATATCTCATCTTGCCATGATAAATACAAATATTTGTATTATTTAGCGATCAGTTTTTCAAAAATCTAATATGACATGTGCTTCAAGGGGATAATCGCAAATCATAAATATAATAGGTTCAGCTAAATTTCAAAAATATATTATCTAAATACGATTGCCTTTTTCACAGCATCGAGAAGCCATTCATCGCGGGTCTGACCTGCTTTGGCCGCAGCAGCATCGACCTGCGCTGACAATGCGGTCTGCAGTGGCAGTGAGACGATGATCGCGTCCGACGTTTGCCCGGGATCGTAGACGTAACCCGTGATCTCGGAGGCGAATCGGCGCACGGCTTCCCGCTTCCTATCTAGTGACAGGCTGTCGTCGCCATCGACCAGAGGGCAATAGGCGGCTACTGCGTTATCGACAATCATCCCAGCCGAAACGCCGTCGGCTTTCAAGCGCTTAACGGCTTCGCGCAGACCGCCGTTGGCGCCCACCTGGGATCGTGGTGCGGTCACCGCCTTCGCCAGAGCATCGTTTCCGGCATTGTGTTCGGACGGCGGCTTGCCGCAATCGAGCCCGTCGGCTGCGGCCGGACCGATCGACAATGCGACGAGGAAGGCCGCCGCCAAGCATAGACGCTGCGTCATCGATAAGACCTTTCGTTGCGTTGAGGAGGCTGACCGGATGGACAGCCTCTCGAAGCGACGTACTCGTTCGGCAGGACGTCCGGCGTCCTCAATGCGTCGACGACTTGGCCGCTCCGCTCGATTCCGTCGTATCCGTGGCAGCACTATGCGGATCCGTCTTCGCGGGTTGCGCATTCGCGGCCTTCTGAGGGATCGCCGCCGCGTCGAAGACGTCCAACCGCAAACCATCTTCGGCCTGTTTCAGGATCGCGTTGGCCTCGTAGTATTTGCCCTGTTCGAGCAGCTTCGCGGTCTGATCGACGTCGGTCGTCGTGCTGTCCAGCGGGATGACCGCCATGGTGAAGTTCACGTCGACGCCGGCGAGCTTCAGTTTCTCGACCGCACCTTTCTGGTCGCCCTTCGCCAGTGTCTTGTTGGCATCGGAGACGGCGCTCGCCTTCTGCGGCGTTGCCACAAAGTCGTCGGCAAGCGTCAGTTGACCATCGACCGGCAGCCACGCGATCGGTTTGGTGGCTTCGGGCTTCGCCGCGCCGTTCGCTTGGTCCGACGACGCCTTGTCGCTCGTCGCATTACCGTTCGCCGCCGTCGCCGGTTTCTTGAGATCGGCTTCCGCCTTCGTGAACACGGTCTCGTCGGTCTTGGCCTTCCCGAGCGCGGCCTGAGCATTGCTGATCAGCGATTTCGCCTGATCGGGATTGGCATCGAAGATCGCGACGCGGGCCATGTGCATGTCGCGGAAGGCCTGCGCACCGTCGGCGGACAGCTTGCCGATGTCGCGATCGGCGGCCTTCTGCGCCGTGCTCGTCATGGGTGACGATCCGGCCGCCTGCTCGGCGGCGTAGGCGCCGCCGCCGATGACGGTCGACGCGACGAGGAGACTGGCAAGTAGACGACGCTGGGTCATGACATTCTCTCCTTCATGTCCCTTCCGGCTTCGGCGGTCGTGTCTGCGGGCCGTCTTGCGCTGCGGGACTGAGGGGGAACGTGATCTTTCGGGCGGCGTTGCATGAAGTCTTGGTAATGATCTGAACATCCACCAGAAAGCTGAACCGCTTTGTATAAAGTTTGGCACCTAGTGCGCCGTTGTTCTTCAAATATTGATTTTAGCTGTCGATCGACAGAACCAATGGTTGCTCTGATCGACCTGTCCACACACGCTTCCGGCATCAGGAGCGGCCCGGCACGGCTCGTACACATCCCGCCCGCAATAACCTTCCAAGCAAGCAACATCGCTCTCTCGGGAGCGTTGCTCTGGTATCGAGCGACGCGGGGAGTGGTTTGGATGGAGGGTGGTGTCGAGGTCCTCGTGACCTTTCTCGCCCGGCTCTCGCTGGTGCTGCTATTTCTGCCCTTCTCGGCACTCGACAAGGTCCTAAACTTCTCCGCAGCGACCGGACAGGCGGAGCGGATCGTCTCGTCCAAGACGCTCGCCCGCGCCCTGATCCTGGTCGGCCTCTTCGTCGAGATCGTCATGTCGGCCGGGGTCCTAGGAGGCATTGCCGACCGCTTCTGCGCCTTCGTGCTCGCCGGCTATTGCGGGGTGACTGCCCTGCTCTGGAAGCAGTTCTGGCGCGAACCGGATTTCCGGCTGGTGGGAAAGAGCCAGGGCCGCGAGGTGTTCTGGGACTTCCTCAAGAACTTCGCGGTCGCGGGCGGCTTCCTGATGATTGCCTTCGGCCCGAATGCCGGCGGCGTCGCGCGCTTCATCGAAGCGCCCTTCGCCTCGACCCACCCCTATTCCACCACGGAGCCGGGAACCCGATGAGCAAGGACGAAAAGGCCGCCGCCGGAGAGAAGCCGATCGTACCCTACTGGCATCTCTACACCGATGCCGACGGAATCAGCCGACAGAAATCATGCGCGTTGACTGAGTTCGACCTCAAGACGATGAAGCCGCCCGCCGCCCCACAATGGCAGGGCCTGAAACATCACGACGGCATGACCGTGATGGTCACGGTGCAGCCGGTCGGCTGGACGGGCGAGTGGCACGAGAACCCTGCCCCGCAATGGATCATCCCGCTTTCCGGCCGCTGGTTCGTCGAATCGATGGACGGCACGCGGGTCGAGATGGGGCCGGGCGAGATCAGCTTCGGCGAGGATCAGGATTGCGTGACGAAGGACGGTAGGACGGGTCACCTGTCCGGTACCGTCGGCAACGAGCCCGCCGTGCTGATGGTGGTGCAGCTCGACACGAAACGCGACGACAAGACGCCCTGCCGGTTCGCGTGATCCGATGGACGGCTTCGAGATCCACGACCGGCGTTTCGCCCATTACCTCCTGGCAAATGCCGGCCTGGAGGAACTGGCCGGCGGTTTCCGCTGGGTCGAAGGTCCGGTCTGGATGGGTGACTGGGATTGCCTGCTGTTCCAGGACCTTCCGCGCAACCGCACCATGCGCTGGTCGGAGCGCGACGGCGTCACGGTCTTTCGCGATCCCTCACAATACGGCAACGGCCAGACCCGCGACGGGCAGGGTCGGCTCCTCGCCTGCTCGCATCGCGACCGCTGCCTGATCCGCACCGAGCATGACGGCACGCGCACGACCCTGGTCGACACCCATGCCGGTCGGCGCCTCAACGCTCCGAACGACGTGGTCGTTCGCGCCGACGGGACGATCTGGTTCACCGATCCGCTCTACGGCATCTCGAACGACTACGAGGGCGGGATCCAGGCCTCCGAGCAGCCGCCGGCCCTGTACCGCTTCGATCCCGCGACGTCCGAGATCCGGGTCGCGGCGAGCGACTTCGACGGGCCGAACGGTCTGGCCTTCTCGCCGGACGGGCGGCGTCTCTACGTGTCGGAGACGGGCGACCAGTCCACGGAGGCGCCGCGCCAGTTCATCCGGGTGTTCGACGTCGATGCGAACGGAGCGTTGACCGGCGGCGAGCTCTTCCACACCATCGCGCCCGGCTATTGCGACGGCATGAAGGTCGACACGGACGGCAACGTCTGGTCGAGCGCGGCCGACGGTGTGCATTGCCTCTCGCCGCAGGGCGAATTGATGGGCAAGGTGCTGGTGCCGCACCGTGTCGCGAACGTCGCCTGGGGCGGCCTCTTTCGCAACCGCCTGTTCATTGCTGGTTCGCAGCACCTCTACGCGATCTTCCTAAACCGGCGCGGCGTGTCGTTCCCGTGAGACCTTGCCCATGAGCGCCAGCCTGCGCATCGAAGGCTTTCGCCTGTTGTGCAGGGACGTCCCGGCAACAGCGCGCTTCTACGAAGCGGCGCTCGGCGCGCGATCAGGTGCGGCCGCCGACGGCTCGCCTTCGATGGGGATCGGATCTGGCATGCTCGATCTGGCGCGGGCCGCGACAGGCTCCGCGCCGGCCCGCTCGAATTCCACGGCCTTCCAGCATCTCGCGCTCGTCGTGTCCGACATGGCGGCCGCAATGTCCCGGCTCGCGTCGGTGACCGGCTGGAGCTCGATCTCGCGGACTGGTCCCGAGCGGCTGCCCGAGGAATCGGGCGGCGTCACGGCCTTCAAGTTCCGCGATCCCGAGGGCCACCCGCTCGAGTTCCTGGCCTTCCTGCCGCACGCCTGCCCGGAAAGATGGCGCGGCTGCGACGGCGTGATCCTCGGGATCGACCACTCGGCGATCACGGTCTGCGACGTGGCGCGCTCGATCGCGTTCTACGGTTCGCTCGGGCTGTCGGTCGCCTCCCGCCAGGTCAATCGCGGCGCCGCGCAGGAACGGATGGACGACGTCGACGGGGCGGTCGTGGACGTCGTCGCGCTGGCATTTCCCCATGCGAGCGGCCCACATCTCGAACTGCTGCACTACCGGGTGCCCGGAACCCATGCCGAGCCCGTCGCCGACGACGACGTCCTGGCGACGCGCATCCGTCTCGAGGGAGGCAATCCGCGAGATTTGCCGTCCGTCGATCCCGACGGACACCGCCTCTGCGCGGCATGACACGGCGTCACATCATGCGCATGCGCAGATTGAGCAGCACGACGAGGGTGCCGCCGACCATCAGCAGGACGATGAGCGTCGAGAACAGGATCAGCTGCAGGTCGTCGCGGGCCGACCGCTTGAGGTCGACGTGCAGGAAGCAGCGGAAATGCACGATCGCCTGGGCCAGGGCGAGGCCGAAGACCACGGCGAGCGCCTTCGTGCCGCCCGCCCAGCGCCAGCGGACGAGCGCGAAGGCCGCCCCGGTCAGCACCAGCGCCAGGAGATAGCCGAAGGCATAGGTCGCGAGATCGGCGCGGCGCGAATGCCCGTCGTCGGACGGGCGGGGCTCTGCCGGCTGCGAACGTCCATCGACCATCGGCCGCGATCCCTTCCCGACCATAAGGTTGAAGATTCCGAGCACGGCAGCGGCTCCGGCCGCCTTCGCCAGCACGGCCGCCCTGGTCTCGCCCTTCGCGGTCATCCGAGCGTTCCCTGCAGGTAGACGACGGAGAAGATCCCGATCCAGACGATGTCGAGGAAGTGCCAGAACAGGCCGAGCCGCAGCAGGTTGAGCTTGACCCTGGCATCCAGCCCGAAGGTCGCGATCTGCACGAGCATCACCACGATCCAGAGGCAGCCGGCCGTGACGTGGAGGCCGTGCGTCGGCACCAGCGCGAAGAAGGCCGAGAGGAAGCCGCTGCGGTCGGGCGTGGCGCCCTGCGCGGCCATCGTCGCGAAATCGTTCAGCTCGAAACCGAGGAAGGCGAGCCCGAGCGCCAGCGTGATGCAGAGCCAGACGACGAGGCCGGTGCAAGTCCGGTCGTACTTCATGGCGATGGAGGCGAGCCCGAAGGTCAGACTCGAGGTGAGCAGGAGCAGTGTCTCGACGAAGGCCGGCCCGAGCTTGAACAACGCCGCCGGACCAGGCGCGCCGGCGGTGCCAGCGAGCTGCGTGCCGTAGATCGCAAACAGCAGCGCGAACACCACCGCGTCGCTCATCAGGAAGATCCAGAATCCGTAGAGGCCGGACTCGGCCTCGCCCGGTTCGAGCGTGTCGGCACCCGTGAGGTTCAGGCCGACATGGCGCAGTTGAGGTCCGCTCATGCCGGCACTGGCGCCGGGAAGGGCTCGGCCAAGCCGACATTGTCCGAGTTCACCTCGAGCCGCCGGGGCACGGGGCGGGCCGCAGCCACCTGCGCGAGCCAGCGCCGTTCGGCCGCCTCGACCTCGGCCGCCGGGACGATGCGGTGCGTGTCGCGCACGAAGCTGCGGGCGATCACGGCGGTCCAGCCGGCGAGGAAGCCGAGGATCGCCATCCACCAGATGTGCCAGACGAGCCCGAAGGCGCAGACCGCGCCGGCAAAGCCGACGATCGGGCCGATCCAGCTGTTTTTCGGCACCGCGATGTCGTCGTAACGCTCGGCCGCGCGATAGGTTTTCTCCTCCGCCTTGCGCCAGTAGAACACGTCGCGCCGGTCGACATGGGGGATCGTCGCGAAATTGTATTCCGGCGGCGGAGCGGGGATCGACCATTCGAGGCTGCGCGCGTCCCACGGATCGCCGACCGGTACGCGGTTGTGTTCGCGCTGGCGGATGCTGACGACGAGCTGCCCGAACAGCGTGGCGAGCGCGGCGAGCAGCAGGAAGGCGCCGAGGACCGCGACGATCAGCCAGGGCCGGTAATCCGGCTCGAACAGGGCCTGAGAGCGCCGCGCCATGCCGCCGAGACCGAGCACGTAGAGCGGCATGAAGGCGAGGTAGAAGCCGGCCACCCAGCAAACGAAGGAGATCCTGCCCCAGCGTTCATTGAGGCGGAAGCCGAAGATTTTCGGAAACCAGTACATGTAGCCGGCGATCAGGCCGTAGAGCAGGCCGGGGATGATCACGTTGTGGAAGTGGGCGACGAGGAAGACGGTGTTGTGGACGACGTAGTCGATCGGCGGCACGGCGAGCATGATACCGGACAGGCCGCCGAGGACGAAGGTCACGAGGAAGGCGAGGGAGAACAGCATCGGCGTGGTGAAGCGCACCTCGCCGCGGAACATCGTCCAGATCCAGTCGTAGATCTTCACGCCTGTCGGCACCGCGATCGTCATCGTGGCGATGCCGAAGACGGCGTTGACGTCGGCGCTCTGGCCCATCGTGAAGAAGTGGTGCAGCCAGACCGTGAAGGAGAGCACGCCGATCGCCATGGTGGCGAGCACAAGCGAGATGTAGCCGTAGAGCTCCTTCGACGAGAACGCCGAGATCACCTCCGAATAGACGCCGAAAGCGGGCAGGATGAGGATGTAGACCTCCGGATGGCCGAACAGCCAGAAGAGGTTCACGTAGTTCATCATGTTGCCGCCGAGGTCGTTCGTGAAGAAGTGGAAATCGGCGTAGCGATCGAGAGCCAGCAGCGCGGTGGCCAGCGTCAGCGGCGGCATCGCGAAGATCATCAGCACCGAGGTACAGAGCGCCGTCCAGCAGAATAGCGGCATGCGCATCAGGTGCATCCCGGGGCAGCGCTTCTTGTAGATCGTCGTCGCGAAGTTGAGGCCCGAGAGGGTGGTGCCGAGCGAGGACAGGGTGACCGCCCAGATCCAGTAATCCGGGCCGACGCCGGGCTGGAATGCCTTTCCGGTATAGGGCGGGTAGCCCGACCATCCGCCGGTGGAGAAGTCGCCGACGGCGAGCGAGACCATGACGAGGCCGGCCCCGCCCGCGGTCAGCATTAGGCTGATCGAGTTGAGCAGCGGGAAGGCGACGTCGCGCGCCCCGATCTGGAGAGGCACGACATAGTTGATCAGTCCCGTCAGAAACGGCATCGCCATGAAGAAGATCATGATCGTGCCGTGCGTGCTGAACAGCTGCGCGAAGTGTTCGGGCGCGACGATGCCGGGCGCGTTGATGGCGAGCGACTGCTGCGTCCGCATCAGCACCGCCTCGATCAGCGCGCGGGTGAACATCACCGCGGCGAGCACGACGTACATGATGCCGATCTTCTTGTGATCGAGGCTGGTCAGCCAGTCGAGGAACAGCGGGCGCCACCAGCGCAGCCAGCTCAGCAGGGCGACCACGGCGATCCCGCCGACCACGACCATTGCGCCGGCGCCGGCGCCGATGAACTCGCTGAGCGTCGGGTGTTCCCAGGCCCGCACGAAGGGCAATGCCTTGGCTTCGAGCCGTCCGAACAGCGAGTACCAGAGATCGTCGCCGCTCATTGTCCGGCCTTCTTGTGAGCGGCGTGCGCGCCCGCATCGTCGAGCGCGAGGATCGCTTTGAACAGGTCCGGCGCGACCGAACCGAACTGGCTGGGCTGCGTCTGGACGGCGCGGGCGGAGAGTATCTTGTAGGCGGTCATGTCCAGGGTCTGGCCGTCGGCCTTCGCCTGCGCGAGCCAAGCGCGATACGCGTCGTCCGTCTTGGCGAGCGCCACGAATTTCTGGGTCTGGAAGCCCATGCCGTTAAATTGCGTGTTCTCCCCGCGAAAGCGGCCGGGCTCATGCGCCGCAAGGTTGAGCTGCGTCGTCATCCCGGCCATCGCGTAGATCTGCCCGGCGAGCTGGGGGATGAAGAACGACTGCATCACAGTGCCGCTGGTCAGGCTGAGATGCACCGGCCGGCCGGCCGGGAAGACGAGCTCGTTGACGCTGGCGACCCCTTCCTTGGGGTAGATGAACAGCCACTTCCAATCGAGCGCGACCACCTGCACCTCGACGGGCGACGCGTCGGAGGCGAGCGGCTTGTAAGGATCAAGCCGGTGCGTGCCGCGCCAGAGGAAGAACGCCAGAACGACGACGATGATCGCTGGCGGGATCCAGATGAAGCCTTCGAGCGGCCAGTTGAACCCCCATTGCGGCCGGTAGGCGCTCCTGGTGTTCGACAGGCGATAGTGCCAGGCGAAGATCGGCGTCAGCACGAGCACCGGGCCGGCCACGAAGATCAGGATGACGCAGACGAGGTAGAACAGGCTGCGCGTCTCGTCGGCGACCGGCCCGGCCGCGCCGAGGAGGCCGTGATCGAGCACGCCGCAGCCGCCGAGCGGGAGCAGCCCGAGCGCGGCGAGAGCGACCGCGACCGCCCTGGGGCGGCCCAGCCGCGCCGCCGCCGTGCCTGCGGACCGGCTCGATTGTCGAGCGCCGGTCATGCGGCGAGCGCCCGAGAGTTTGGATTGCGCAGGTCGATGTAGCCCCTGTGGAACTGCCAGAAGATCAACACGCTCACGATCGCGGCATAGAGGCACCCCACCGAGGTGAAGGCATAGCCGCGCACGACCAGGGTCGCGGCGACACCGACGAAGTTCAGGATGCCGAACCACATCACGACGCGATGCGAGGACAGGACCAGAGCGCCGCAGGTCGCCGGCACGTAGGCGGCCGCCACGGACAGCCACGAGGTCGCGGCGTTGTCGTAGACGATGGAATGATGCTCGACCCGTGCCGTGGTCGGATACGCGATCACGCCGTAGAGGGTGTAGGCGCACAGCGCTCCGCCGATTGCGGTCAACCCGCCGATCAGCAGACGGCGCCGCCCCGGCGGCTCCATCAGATAGACTGCGAGCGGCATCAGCAGCGGCAGTACGCCCTGCGCGTATAGCACGAACAGGAACACGAAATGGTCCCGCGCCTCCAGACGGATGCGCCCGTCGAGCCCGAGCCAGACGAAGCCTTCCGTGAACTGGTGCAGGGCGACCAGCAGCGGCGTCGCCGCGAACAGCACGGCCGGCACCGAATCGACCTTTCTCAGGGTCGCGAGGCCGACGAGGCCGATCGCGCCGGCCGCTACGAAATTCGCTTCCGCCGAAAAGCACATCGGGTCCCGTTCCCCCTCGTCACCGCTCCGCCGCGCAGCCCCGCACGCCATCAGCCGCCGCCGCGGTTGAGCACCGGTCCGGACAGGCCGAGCGCCGTGTTGACGACGGCGAGATGCGTCAGCGCCTGCGGGTAGTTGCCGGTCAGCGCCTTGCCCGGCACGTCGTATTCCTCCGACAAGAGGCCGACGTCGTTGGCCACGCCCAGAACCCGTTCCAGGTAGGCCGCCGCCTCGTCCTTTCGGCCCTGCAGACGTAGGCAATCGGCCATCCAGAGCGAGCAGGGCAGGAAGGCGCCCTCATCCGAACCGTCGCCTGTGGCGCGGGTGCGCCGGATGAAGCCGCCCTGGTCGAGTTCGGTACCGATCCGCGCGATGGTGGCGGCCATGCGCGGGTCGTCGGCGGGCAGGAAGCCGACGAGCGGCAGGAGCAGTAGGCTCGCGTCGAGCGCGTGGCTGCCGTAGCTCTGCGTGAACGTGCCGAGGCCCTCGTTCCAGCCGTCGCGGCAGACCTCGGTGCGCACCCGTTCGCGTAGAGCTTCCAAGCGCCCGCGCGTCTCGGCGTCGAGGCGGGCGTGGGCGAGAGCCCGGTCGAACCCGACCCAGCACATCGCCTTGGAATAGGTGTATTGCCGCGGCTGCCCGCGCGATTCCCACACGCCCGAGCCGCGCCGGTACCAGACCTCTTCCAGGTGGGCGACGATGCGGGCCTCCATCGCCTCCTGATGGGCGCTTGCGGGGATGCCGGCGCGACGGGCGAGCGCGAGCGTGTCGAGTACCTCACCGTAGACGTCGATCTGGACCTGGGTCGATGCGGCGTTGCCGATGCGCACCGGCCGGGCCTCGCGGTAACCGGGCAGCGCGTCGACCGTCCATTCGTCGAGATGACGTGAGCCGTCGACGCGGTACATGATCCGCATCTTGTCCGGTGCGCCGGCGATGGCGCGCAGGAGCCAGTCGCGCCACGCGGTCGCCTCGTCGGTGAAGCCCGCATTGAGGAAGGCGCCGAGCGTGAAGGTCGCGTCGCGCAGCCAGGAATAGCGGTAGTCCCAGTTCATCGCGCCGGCCGGCGCCTCGGGCAGGCTGGTGGTCGGCGCGGCGATCAACCCGCCCGAGCGCTGGTGGACCATCGCCTTGAGGGTCAGGAGCGAGCGCTTGACGGCGCCCGGCCACTGCGTGCGCGAGGCGTCGAAGCGGCCGATCCAGCACTCCCAATGGGCGAGTGTGCCGTCCAGCGCGGCCTGCGCGTCGATCGGCTCCGGCTCCGTATCCCACGAGGCGGTGCATGTCAGCGTGAAGGCGTGGCGCTCGCCCTCTCGTAGGGTGAAGCCGGCCGCGAGCGTTCCGTCACGGACGGTCACCGGCACCGAAGCCCGCAGGATCACTCGATGCTGGCCGACCGTGGCGATCGCACCGTCTTCCCGCGCCTCGCACCACGGCGGCAGCGCGCCGTAGTCGAAGCGAAGCCGCAGATCGCAATCCATCGCGACGGCACCCGAGAGGCCTTCGACGATCCGTACCACAATGGAATGGTGGCCGCGGATCGGCATGAAATCGGTGACGCGAACGGCACCCGCGTCGCCGCGAAACTCGGTTTCGAGCACGAGCGTGTCGCCACGATAGCGCCGCCGCACCTCGCCGGCCTCCGTCGGCGCGAGCAGCCAGCGGCCGTTCTCGTCATCGCCGAGCAGGGCGCTGAGGCAAGCATCGGAGTCGAAATCCGGCCAGCAAAGCCAGTCGATCGACCCGTCGCGGGCGACGAGCGCGGCGGTCTGCCCGTCCCCGATCAGGGCGTAGCTCTCGATCGGCTTGCTCATCGGTCCGTCCTGCTCGTCTTCCTCGCGGCCTCAGAACCGATATCGCTTGGCCAGCAGATGCAGGCCGGTCGCCGCTCCGAGTGCGGCAGCGATCCAGAACGCCGTGCGATGACGGTCGGTGAACATCTCCCAGCTGCCCGCGCGCGCCTCGGCGTCGAAGCGGCCGTGGGCGCCGTAATCGCCGGGCACCGGCTCGAACAGGTTGGAGGGCGCGTCGCGCGGCAGGCGCTTGTCGGTGAGCTGGCCGCTGTAGCCGGCCTTGGCGAGGTAGCGGTCGATCAGTCCGGGCGCGATGCGGTTGGCGAGGATCGCCTGCACGGTCGGATAGCCGACCCAGACCTGGCGGCGGCGGTGCGTCGCGGCGAACACGATGGCGCGCGCCGGCACCTCCGGCTGGTAGATCGGCGCCACGGGCTGCGCCTTCTTGCCCATCTTGTTCATCGCCCAGTCGAATTGCGGGGTGTTGACCGCCGGCAGATCGACCATAGTGATGTGGATGTCGAGCTTGTCGTGAAGGATCTCGGAGCGCAGCGAATCCGTGAAGCCGCGGATGGCGAACTTGGCGCCGCAATAGAGCGATTGCAGCGGCACCGAGCGGTAGGCTAAGGCGGAGCCGACATTGACGATGGTGCCGCGGTTGCGTGCCCTCATGCGCTTTAGCGCGCTCATCATGCCGTAGACCTGACCGAGATAGGTCACCTGGGTCGCCCGCTCGGCCTCCTCTGCGGTGAGCTTGCTCACGGGGGCGAAGACGGTAGCCATCGCCACGTTGACCCAGACGTCGATGGGCCCGAGCTCGGCCTCGACCCGGTCGGCCGCCGCCTCGACGGCTTTGGCGTCGGCGACGTCGGTCGGGATCGGCAGGGCTCGCACCCCGTGCCGGCGCAGGGACGCAGCAGCCCGCTCCAGCCGGTCCGGATCGCGCGAGAGCAAGGCCACGTCGTAGCCGCGGCGCGCGAACTCCTCGACCGTCGCGCGGCCGACGCCTGCTCCCGCTCCGGTGACGACGACGATGCCGGACATGATGTCTCCTGTGACCCAAATGATCGGAGTGACGCGGGCTGACCCCGGTCGTCTGAAAGCTAGTCGCAGCTATTCAGCGATCTAACGGAATGATGCGATCGAACCGACCGCCGCAAACGATGAGTCAAAGACGCGGCGCCTCACTGCAGCCGCTCGGCAATGTGGTCGGCGACCCGCAGCGCGTTGGCGATGATGGTGAGCGTCGGGTTCACCGCGCCGATCGAGGGGAAGAAGCTCGCGTCGGTGACGTAGAGGTTGTCGAGCTCGTGCGCCCGGCAATTCAGGTCGAGCACGCTGGAGCGCGGGTCGGTGCCGAAGCGGAGCGTCCCGGCCTGATGCGCGGTGCCTGAGAGCGGGATGTTCTTGCCGAGATACAGGGAGCGCTCGAACAGGTAGCTGTAAAGCCCACCGGGCTTCAGCAGTTCCTCCAGCTTGGCGCGCAAGCGCCCGTGCGCCTCGCGGTTGTTCTGTGCGATGTCGAGGATCACGCGCCCGTCCCGGTCGATCGAGACGCGGTTGTCGGGATGCGGCAGGTCCTCGCTCTGGAGCCAGAAGTCGATCGAGTGTCGGGCCATCACCTCGAACGGGGCGTCCGGCAGGAAGCTCGTCCATTTCGGCAGCTCCTCGCCGCGGATCTGGTCCGGATGCGTCTTGGCGCACATCTGGATCAAACCCATGGGGTACTCCCAGTCCTTCGAGCCGAAGTAGAAATCCGAGACGGCGAGCGTCTTCTGGAAGACCGTCTCGTTGAGCTCCTTCGACAGGCCCATCAGCACGGACATGTTGTGGCGGATGTAGTTGCGCCCGACCTGGTCCGAGCCGTTGGCAAGCCCGTTCGGGTGGACGCTGTTGGCCGAGCGCAGGAGCAGCAAAGCAGAGGAAAGCGCCCCGCAGGCCACCACGACGATGTCGGCCGAGTAGCGCTCCTCGCGGCCCTCGCGAGTGACGCGCACGCCCGTCACCGTCTTTCCCGCCAGGTCGGTCTCGAGCCGCAAGACGCAGGCGTTGACGAGGAGCGTGACGGTGTCGTGCCGGGCGAGCGTCGGGTCGACTGTCATCACCTGGGCGTCGGCCTTGCCGTTCAAGAGGCAGGGAAAGCCGTCGAAGGCGTCACAGCGGATGCAGACCGAGGTCGGCGTCGGCTTGCCGTTCCGCTCGTCGAGCTTGATCCCGAGCGGCAGGTGGAACGGGTGGAGCCCCTCCTTCGCCCAGTCGTCGGAGAGCTTCTGGATACGCGGCTCGTGGGAGACGGCGGGATGCTCGTAGCCGCCGCTCGACCACGGCTCCGTCGGGTCCTCCCCGCGGGTGCCGTGGACCGAAAACAACGCCTCGGCCTGGGCGTAGTAGGGTTCGAACTCAGCGTAGGAGACCGGCCAGGCGGGCGAGACCCCGTCGACGTGGTGCAGTTCCTCGAAGTCGCGCTCGCGCAGGCGGAACAGCGCCGCGCCGTAGACCTTTGAGTTGCCGCCGACGTAGTAGTGCAGGCCAGGATGGAACTCGCGCCCGTCGCCGCCGTACCACGTCTCGGGCGCCTGATACGTGCCGTCGACGAAGACGGTCTTGGCGCTCCAGTTCGCCTGGCTGCGCGGCAGGTAGTCGCCGCGCTCCAGGAGCAGGATGCGTTTGCCGGTCGCGGCGAGCCGATGGGTCAGCGAGCCGCCGCCCGGGCCGGAGCCGATCACAATGACGTCGTAGTGATCCTGCGGCATTGACCAGACTCGTCGGCGGTCGTTCGGAATGTCTCCGGCGACAAGCGACGTAGTCTGGATGCGTTCCAAGAAGATCGTTCTGCAATTTCGAACAGAGCGCTTCGTTAGGCCCGCCGGTGCGATGCGTTCGTGAACCCACGCTCGCAGCAAGCGAGGAACCGAAGCGCCTCTAGGCCGTTTGGCGGTCATACCATCCGAGACTACCGCTGCGATCGGCGCAGGCTCGGAAGGGGATGGAGCTCCCCGTCGACCGCCCCGATCCGGGGCTGATGGCTCCTACCGCGAGGGCGAGGTTCGCCCGTGGTAGGTGCATGCCCCCCTTCCACGGACATCTGACCGACCCCTCTTCAAGACAGAGAGGGTTTGTACGTGGACTTTCTGATCGTGATGCTAGGCGCGGGTCTCGGAGGCGGTGCCCGCCATGGCTTCAACCTCGCCGTCGCGCGCATCCTGCCGGGCCTCGACTTTCCGTTGGCCACGCCCCTGATCAACGTGCTCGGGTCGTTCCTGATGGGGGTGATCGCGGAGGCTTTTGTCCTGCGCGGGGGAGACGGGCATCCCCTCAAACTCCTCATCACCACCGGCGTGCTCGGCGGCTTCACAACCTTCTCGACCTTCTCGCTGGACGCGATCAGCCTGTACGATCGCGGTGAGCTCGCGGCCGCCGCCTACTATCTTCTACTCTCGGTCGGGGGCGGCCTGGTCGGTCTGGTAGCCGGTCTCGCCCTGGCGCGTGCCGCACTTGGCGGAGGCGTGTCGTGAGCAACGAGCGCACCCTCATCCTCGTGCGTCACGGGCAGAGCACTGGGAACGCGGCGGGCGAATTCACCGGCACCCGCGACGTGCCTCTCACCATGCTCGGCCGCGAGCAGGCCCGCGCAGCCGGCCGACGCCTGCTGGAACGGGGCCTGCGACCCGACGCGATTTTCTGCTCGACCCGCTCGCGCACGCGAGCCAGCGCCGAGTTGATCCTCGAAGCGATCGGTCGCCCCGGGCAAGGCGTGGTTGAGGCCGCCGCACTCGACGAACGCGACTACGGTGCCTTGACCGGCCTCACTCATCATGCCGCCGAGGCACGCTGGGGTGCAGGTCAGGTCGCGATCTGGCGCCGTTCCTTCGCGACCGCCCCGCCCGAAGGCGAGAGCCTCCGGGACACGCTGGCGCGTGTGGCGCCGTATCACATCACGCGGATACAGCCTGCCGCGATGCGGGGCGTCGCGCTGGTCGTCGCGCATGGCAATTCCCTGCGCGCCCTGGTCGCAGCCATCGAGGGCATGACGCCGGACGCCATCGAGGCGATCGAGTTGCCGACCGGATCGGTGCGCCTCTACCGGCTCGCCGCCGACACGACGATCGAAGCCTGCGAGACCCTTACCTGAACCGAGACCTGTATGGAGCCCGCCATGTCGCATCCCCCGCACCGCGATCCCGACCCCGAACTGGAGGACATCCGCGAACTCGGCCTGATTGAGCGCCAGCATCGCCAGGCGGCCCGTGCACTCGGAGTGTCGAGAGGCACGATGGGTGTGATCTGGCTGGTCCCGCTGGCGATCTTCGTCATAGTGCTGGTCGCCTTGTTTCTCTCGATGCGGTGAAATGCAGGTTTAGTTTTACCAAATCGTCGGTCAGCTAATCATACTGCCACTGCGCCAGTCCGTACAATATTAATCTGAATATAATAGGATTATCGAGGCATTTTTTAAGGAGTAAAGATAGTTTTACTGCAACAAACAATTGACAATAGAACTTCCGTTCGTTGAATTCGAGTGTTGCACCAAGTTCTCGAAATCTAGCCGATGTTCGTTAATGCCTCACTGCAGTCCCAACAATCTGGTTTGGCCTGCTCGCCAGCTGTCCGGTCAAACCGGAAGCAACACCGGCGCTCGAGGAAACGGAAGCAAAAGCTGTCCGTGGTCTCGGGTGCGAGTTTTTGTCTAAACCGCAGCTTTCTCACCGTCTTATTGTCGTTGACCCGTAATCCAGTTCTGCTAGAAGGCCAACAGGGAATGGAGTCTCCCGAATAACCGCCCGTTGGGCTGATGACTCCTATCGCTTATCTTCGCGATAGGAGTGCGTGTTGAGATCCCACAAATCCGTCAGGCAAGCGCCTGCAATAGTCCTTTGCCCTACCGCCGCTACCGAGCAGGTGCTGCCATGAATCTGGCGGCCATTCCTGCGGGCGACGCGGACCTCCTAGAGGTCAATGTGGTGATCGAGGTGCCATTCGGCGGCCCTCCGATCAAATATGAGATGGACAAGGCGTCCGGCGCCCTCTTCGTCGACCGCTTCCTCCACACCCCAATGTTCTATCCGGGGAACTACGGGTTCATCCCCAATACACTGTCCGAGGACGGCGATCCCTGTGATGTGCTGGTCGCGAGCAGCCACGCCGTCCAGCCGGGGGCAATCATGCAGGTGCGGCCGGTCGGCGTGCTCTTAATGGAGGACGAGCATGGTCCCGACGAGAAGATAATCGGCGTGCCGTCCACACGGCTTACGAGCCGTTACGATACCATCCGCAGCCATACCGACCTGCCACCCATTACCCGGCAGCAGATCGAGCACTTCTTCAGCCACTATAAGGATCTTGAGGCCGCCAAGTGGGTGAAGGTAGCGGGTTGGGCCGGTGCAGCCACGGCGCGGAGGCTCGTGGCTGCCGCGCATGCCCGTCAGCTTCTGGCGGGTGCCGGAGAAGCCGCATGAGCCCAATCGCGCATCGACAACTCGTCCTGGTGCGCCATGGCCAAAGCCGGACCAATCGCGAGAACCGGTTCACGGGTTGCCTGGATCCACCCTTGACTGGCCTCGGATGCGCCCAGGCCCAGGCGGCGGGTCGATGGCTTGCGACGCAGGGAACTCTCGTCACGGCGGCGTACGCGTCGCTGCTCTTACGGGCGGTCAGCAGCTGTGGGCGGATCCTCGATGTCCTCGATCGTGGCGATCTGCGCATCCGGACCTGCGCCGGTCTGGTCGAGCGGGATTACGGCTCCCTCAACGGCCTTACTCGCGCCGAAGCAGAGGCGCGCTGGG
Organism: Methylobacterium sp. C25; assembly: GCF_021352225.1. Classification (GTDB taxonomy): domain Bacteria; phylum Pseudomonadota; class Alphaproteobacteria; order Rhizobiales; family Beijerinckiaceae; genus Methylobacterium. The sequence goes on from NZ_JAAUVI010000004.1 coordinate 406,802, forward strand.
GCGGCGGCTTGGTCCGGCAGTGGCGCCGATCCTATTCAGCAGTCCGACCAGGGGAAGAAAGCCTGCGGGACACCGCCGCTCGCGTCGTGCTGGCGTTCCTACGTGACATCCTGCCGGCGGTGATGGGCGGCCCTACGCTCGTTGTCGCCCATGGTAACTCGCTGCGCGCTCTCATGATGGCCCTGGACGGTCTGACGCCGGAAGAGGTCGAGACCCTGGAAATGCCGCCGGGCGCCCTCCGTGTCTACGAGTTCGCGGACGACGGACGGATTTTAGATGCCAGCAGGATCATCATGCCTACCACAACGGTCGATCCCGCGCCTGACGACGTCCTTGGGGAGATGGTGGCCGAAGAAGCCGGCTGCCTGCGCTCCGCCTCCTGATCTGATCTCAGCGGCGGCGATCCGGACCTGGAGCTGCCGCACGCCCTTCCCATTCATTCTGCCGGCAGCAGCCCTTGGGCCGCCATGCCCGAAGCAAGGATCGTTCATGACCAGTGTTTCCCGTATTCAGCGCCTCGAGGCCTTGGAGATCATAGACAGTCGCGGCCACCCGACTCTCCAGGTCACTGTTAGCCTGTCAGACGGCACAACTGCGACCGCCGCCGTTCCATCGGGAGCGTCCACCGGTCTCCATGAGGCCGCCGAACTGCGAGACGGCGACCGGGCTCGCTACGGCGGACGAGGGGTCCGCAAGGCAGTCGCCTCTGTCGAAAAGGATATCGCCGCCACGCTCAAAGGGCGGGATGTCCACGATCAGGTTGGCATCGATGAGCACATGATCGCGCTCGACGGCACCGCGAACAAATCCCGTCTTGGCGCCAATAGCTTGCTCGGGACTTCCATGGCGGTCGCGCAAGCGGCGGCCGCAAGCGACGGCCGATCCCTCTACGCCCATCTCGGGGGCGAGGCGGCGACGTTGCTGCCGATGCCGTTCATGAACGTCCTGAACGGCGGAAAGCACGCCGACAGCTCCCTGGACTTCCAGGAGTTCATGCTGGTGCCCCTTGGAGCCCCGAGCTTCGCCGAGGCAATGCGCTACGGTGTGGAGGTGTACGCCGCGCTGCGCGAGCTCCTTCGCGCCCGATCGCTGTCGACGGCGGTGGGCGACGAAGGAGGCTTCGCTCCACGGCTCGAAAGCAATGAGGCCGCCTGCGCTATCATCGTGGCGGCGATCGAGCGGGCCGGTTACCATCCCGGTCGGGACGTCGCCATCGCCCTGGATCCGGCCGCTTCGTCCTTCGCAACAGCGGCCGGCTATGACCTAAGCCGCTCGGGTACGGGCATTCTCGACCGGGAGGCCTTGTTGGCACTCTACGGCCGGTGGATCGACACATGGCCGATCGTGTCCATCGAGGACGGCTTCGCCGAGGACGATTGGACGGCCTTCCAGGCCCAGACTGCAGCGCATGGTGCCCGGCTGCAGATCGTCGGCGACGACCTCCTGGTGACCAATCCTACCTTCATCGAGCGAGCGATCGTTCAGCGGGCGGGTAACGCAGCGCTGATCAAGCCCAACCAGATCGGCACTGTCACCGAAACTGCCCGCTCCATCCGCCTCTGTCAGGAGGCCGGCTGGGGCACGATGGTGTCGCATCGCTCGGGGGAAACCACGGATACCTTCATTGCCGACCTCGCCGTCGGGTTGGGATGCGGGCAGATCAAGTCCGGTGCACCCTGCCGAGGCGAGCGGTTGGCTAAGTACAACCGACTCCTTGCGATCGAGGCCGAGTTGGGGAGCCGGGCACGCTTCGCGAACCCGTTCGCCTGAGCGCAACCGCTTGTGCGCCGAGATCAGGGCGGCGGCCTTATTCCAGGCTTTGCGCATTCAGACCTTTCAGAAGACCTAGAGGGCGCGAAAAGCAGTCCGGCCGAGATCTTCAATTTCGTCCGGGCTGAGGCGCAGGGCGTCCGTGCGCCCCGCCTCGACATGGAACGCTACCTGCGCAATCAGGTCCGGTCCTATGGTGGGTGTCTCGCGCGGTTCGATCCAGAAGCCGATGCCAGTCGGTTTGTGGGTGCCGTAAGGGGGAAAGCGATGCGTCACCGGCATCCCGTCCGCGCGCCTGAGCAGCTGTTTATCGCGGATCGGATTGCAGCGGAATGGTCCGAAGAGGTGGTCCGAGATCGGCATCTGGCGCGAGTGCCAGCTAGCCCTTGTAGGCCACCAGGACGGCGCCCGCCGCGATCAGCGCAACGCCGAGCCAGTTGGGACCGGAAAGCCGCTCGCCGAGGAAGGCCACGCCGAACGCCGCGACCATTACCACGCTGAGCTTGTCGATCGGGGCGACGCGCGCCGCGTCCCCCAGCTTCAAGGCGCGGAAATAGCAGATCCAGGAACCTCCGGTAGCCAAGCCCGACAGCAGCAGGAACAGGTAGCTCTGCCCCGAGATCGACGAGAGCGACTGCCATTGGCTGGTGCCGACCAAGATAGCGCCCAGCGCGCACAGGATGACGATGGTCCGGATGAAGGTCGCCATGTCTGAATTGACGTTCTCGACCCCGACCTTGGCGAAGATGGCCGTTAGCGCGGCAAATCCGGCCGACAGAGCGGCCCAGACCTGCCAAGAGGCGAACGCGTCCTTCATGCGTCGAGTAACTGACGCACTCCACCCTTTGCGGCACTGCTCGCGAGGAGCGCATAGGCCCGGAGTGCCGTGCTGACCTGCCGCTTGCGCGGCGCGGCGGGATGCCAGCCCCGTGCGTTCTGGGCGGAACGCCTCCGCTCGAGTTCGGCCGCATCCACGGCCAGATTGATGCGCCGGGCGGGGATGTCGATCTCGATTCGATCGCCGCTTTCCACGAGCCCGATCAGGCCGCCCTCGGCTGCTTCAGGGGAGACGTGTCCGATCGACAATCCCGAGGAGCCGCCCGAGAAGCGGCCATCCGTCACCAGAGCGCAGGCTTTGCCGAGGCCCTTCGATTTCAGGTAGCTCGTCGGGTAGAGCATCTCCTGCATGCCGGGGCCGCCGCGCGGACCCTCGTAGCGTATCAGCACGACCTCGCCAGCCGTGACCCGGCCGTTGAGGATGCCGTCGACGGCCGCGTCCTGGCTCTCGAAGACATGCGCCGTGCCCGTGAAGGTGAGGATCGAGGCGTCGACGCCCGCCGTCTTCACGATGCAGCCGTCCTCTGCGAGATTGCCGTAGAGAACGGCGAGACCGCCATCCTGCGAATAGGCATGTGCGGCCTCGCGGATCACGCCGCTCTCCCGGTCGAGATCGAGCTCGTCCCAACGCGCGCTCTGACTGAAGGCCGTCTGGGTCGGCACGCCGCCGGGGGCGGCGCGATAGAATTGGTGCACGCTTTCGCTGCCGGTCTGGCGGACATCCCAGCGCTCGAGAGCCTGCGCGAGCGATTCCGCATGCACGCTACCAACGCCGGTATCGAGAAGCCCTGCACGAGCAAGCTCGCCCAGGATGCCCATGATCCCGCCGGCGCGGTGCACGTCCTCCATGTGGACGTTCGCCACGGCCGGCGCGACCTTGCAGAGCACGGGCACGCGCCGTGACAGCCTATCGATGTCGGCCATCGTGAACGGCACCTCGGCCTCGTGCGCCGCCGCCAGGAGGTGGAGCACGGTGTTGGTCGAGCCGCCCATGGCGATGTCGAGGGTCATCGCGTTCTCGAAGGCGGCGAAGCTCGCGATGCCACGCGGCAGGACGCCGGCATCGTCCTGCTCGTAGTAGCGCCGCGCAAGGTCGACGATGAGGTGCCCGGCTTCCACGAAGAGCCGGCGGCGGTCGGCATGGGTCGCCAGCGTCGAGCCATTGCCCGGCAGCGAGAGACCGAGTGCCTCCGTCAGGCAGTTCATCGAATTGGCCGTGAACATGCCGGAGCAGGAGCCGCAGGTCGGGCAGGCGGAGCGCTCGATCACTGCAACGTCCTCGTCGGAGACGCGATCGTCGGCGGCGGCGACCATGGCGTCGACGAGGTCGAACTTGCGGGTGATGCCGTGCATCACGACTTTGCCGGCCTCCATCGGGCCGCCGGAGACGAAGACCGCCGGGATGTTCAGGCGCAGGGCCGCCATCAGCATGCCGGGGGTGATCTTGTCGCAGTTCGAGATGCAGACCATGGCGTCGGCGCAGTGCGCGTTGACCATGTACTCGACGCTGTCGGCGATCAGCTCGCGGGACGGCAGGCTGTAGAGCATGCCGTCATGGCCCATGGCGATGCCGTCATCGACGGCGATGGTGTTGAACTCCTTGGCGACACCGCCGGCCTGCTCGATCTCGCGGGCGACGAGCTGGCCGAGATCCTTCAGGTGGACGTGTCCCGGCACGAATTGCGTGAAGGAGTTCACCACCGCGATGATCGGCTTGCCGAAATCCCCATCCTTCATGCCGGTCGCGCGCCAGAGGCCGCGGGCGCCGGCCATGTTGCGGCCATGGGTGGTGGTGCGGGAACGGTAAGCGGGCATCGGAAAGATCACTTAGGGGGCGCTACAGCGGTGAGACCGCGAGCAAGCACCACGACAGGGCATCGAAAAGGTGGACTTAGCGACTAGCGTACCAAGCCACTACCGCAATCAGAAGCAGAACAGCCAATCCCACAGCGATGATGATGATCCGCCCGGTACGGCGCTGAAACGCAACAGGCGCACGGCGTTCCTCCGCAGCAAGCTCGTCCATTTCCGCCAGTTCGCTGTCCGGCTCGTCCGACGATACTCGGGCCATGAGCGCGTCTCCGCAGGTCTGACACCAAACGAGAGATGCCGGCAGGTTTCCCGCCGGCACCATGATCGCAGCTAGGCGATGGCTTATTGGTTCGGCAGAGCGAAGGCTGTCAGCGTGCCGCCGAGGTTGGTGTAGTTGGCGAGCGCCGCGTAGCCGCCGACGGCACCCAGACCAGCGTTCGGGTCGGTCAAGCCGGCCGCGAGGCCGATGCCGGCCCAGCCCCCGACGCCCGACAGGACGGCGATGAACTGCTTGCCCTTGTGCTCGTAGGTCATCACGTTACCGATGATGCCCGACGGGGTCTTGAACTTGTAGAGTTCCTTACCCGTCTTGGCGTCGACAGCCTTCAGGTAGCCCTCGAGGGTGCCGTAGAAGACCACGTCACCAGCGGTGGCAAGCGCGCCGCCCCAGGCCGAGAACTGCTCCGGATCCGACCAGACGATCTTACCCTTCACGCCGTCCCAGGCGATGAAGTTGCCCATGCCGCCGTGCGAGTTCGGCGCGGGGTACATCGACAGGGTAGCGCCCACATACGGCTGGCCAGGCGTGTACGAGACCTTGAAGGGCTCGTAGTCCATGCAGACGTGGTTGGTCGGCACGTAGAACAGGTTGGTCTTCGGCGAGTAGGCCGAAGGCTGCTCGTCCTTCGAGCCGAGGGCGGCCGGGCAGATGCCCTTGTTGTTCACGTCCTCGCCATTATGGCCAGGAGCGAACTTGGCGACGACCAGCGGGCGACCGTACTCCTTGGAGCTCTTGTCCATCTCGACCTTGGTGGCCCAGTTTACGGCCGGATCGAATTTTTCGGCGACGAGAAGCTCTCCGGTCGAGCGATCGAGAGTGTAGCCGAAGCCATTGCGGTCGAAGTGGGTCAGGAGCGGGCGCTCCTTGCCGTCGACCTTCTGGTCCGTCAGCACCATCTCGTTGATGCCGTCGTAGTCCCACTCGTCGTGCGGGGTCATCTGGTAGACCCACTTGGCCATGCCGGTGTCGACGTCACGTGCCCAAATGGTCATCGACCACTTGTTGTCGCCGGGACGCTGCGACGGGTTCCAGGTCGAGGGGTTGCCAGAGCCGTAATAGACGAGGTTCAGCTTCGGGTCGTAGCTGTACCAGCCCCAGGTGCAGCCACCGCCGGTCTTCCACTGGTCGCCTTCCCAAGTCTTCAGCGACGAGTCCTTGCCGATCGGCTTGCCGAGCGAGGTCGTCTTCTCCGGGTCGACGAGCAATTGATCGTCGGGACCTTCGGAGTAGCCGCGCCAGACCTTCTTGCCGGTCTTCAGGTCGTAGGCGGTGACGTGGCACTGCACGCCGAATTCGCCGCCCGAGATGCCGACGATGACCTTGTCCTTCACCGGCAGCACCGTGCCCGTATTGGTCTCGCCCTTGGACGGATCGCCGTTCTTGACCGACCAGTTCACCTTGCCGGTCTTCGCGTCGAGCGAGACGACGGTGGTGTCGGCCTGGTGGAGGATGATGGCGCCGTCGGCATAGGCCAGGCCACGGTTGACCGTGTCACAGCACATCACCGGGATGACGGCCGGATCCTGCTTGGGCTCGTACTTCCAGACGATCTTCTGCTCGTGGTCGAGATCGAGCGCGTAGACGATGTTCGGGAAGGGCGTGTGAACGTACATCATGTTGCCGATCACGAGGGGCTGGCCCTCATGGCCGCGCAGCACGCCGGTGGAGAAGGTCCAGGCAACCTGGAGATCCTTGACGTTCTTGGAATTGATTTGGTCGAGCGTCGAGTAGCGCTGATTGCTGTAATCGTGGCCCGGGAAGGCCCACTGCTTGTTGTTCTGGATCTCTTTCTGAAGCTGCTCATTCGCAGCCGCAGGAAGCAACGTGGCGGCGTAAGCCACAGATGCCACGAGAAGCATCTTTCTCATCAGGTTTTTCCTCCGCAGCGATCTCTGCCGCCTGATCGTCCTGTCAGGTCGGCGTCGTCGCGTTGAACGGCCGGTCTCGCGACCGGCACTGGATGTCGGTTGTGTTGAAACCCTCCGACAGCTGTCCCGCCAGCATCAGCTCCATGTGAGAACGGCAAGACTAGCGATCGAATTCATATCGATCTCAAAACCAAACACAATAAGATTCTTATAAGTGCGACAGTATATCTTGCATTGACATCAGTCAAACATGTATAGACGCGACAAATGACCCCGAAAGATCACCAGATCTATCAGGTTAAAATTTATACTGTTGAAAAAAATAAAAGTACCTTGGTTATCTATCAGAATTTTTGCGCTTAGTTGGCATTGACTCCGAACGTCCGCTGGTTACTTTCATTTTGTGTTTGCGAATAACTGATCTGTCAGTTCGCGGTACGTAAATACGTAGTCTCTCATGGATGAAGCAAACACCGCCGCAAAGCATGACGAGATCGTTGGCGGAGTCGAAAGACTCCGCCTTTTTTCTTGCCAGGACTTGCTTTGATGCGGACGCGACGGCAGACCGGCCCATCATCGATGGGTCGGGGGCGGTGACGTCAGCCTTTCGGTCGGAAGGGGATCATGGGCGGACAACTCATGCGCTGCCCTCTCGCGAGGGCTATTGACGACGATGAGCGAGCCGGAAGTGGGGAAAGCATAGCCCTACCCGCGCCGGAAGCGCTCGGTAGGAGCTATCGTCCAGGTCTTAGGGACCCGGCAGTTGTCGGGGAGCTCCATCCCCATCCCACGTTTTGGACGATGATCTATTCCAGCACGTTCGTCAAATGCGATCAGCGCGGCGCGAGGGCTTCAGGTAGAAAACGGCTCCCGTAGGCCGTCACAAGAATGGCGGCGACCCCGTCGAGCAGCCAATGCGGCAGTCGCTGGAAGATACCGATCCGAGCCGAGGAGCAGAAAGGCAGACACCCAGTCCAGCCAGTGGAGCGCGATGGTGTAGGCAGCCGCCTTCACTACGCCAGCCAAGCAGACGACTGCAGACAAACCTACTGCTTTCCCCGCCAGGATGCTGCGCCCCCCCGAACCGAGGGGCGGCTGCCATGAGCACGGTGGCCGCGATGAACCGCTCGGTGAACGTGACCTGGAACGTGACCAGCACGCCGAGCCAGGACAGTGTCACGCCACCGCCCCGTCCAGCAGCGTGCGCACCAACGCGAGCCCTCCGATCAAGGCAGCGACGCCGGCCGCTACGATCCGACCCCGTAGAGCAGAGCGGCCGCGAGCTCGCCGCGCTCGTAGAGCAGGCCGGTCTCCAGGGAGAAGGTCGAGAAGGTCGTGAAGCCGCCCATAATGCCGGTCGTCAGGAACAGCCGGAGCGGCTGCGACAGGCCGCTCTTCAGGGCGAAATACTCTGCGATGACGCCCATCGCGAAGGAGCCCGCGACGTTGATGGCGAAGGTGCCCCAGGGATAAGCGCCTCCGACAAGCCGCAGGGACAGCACGCCGACGCCGTAGCGTCCAGCGGAACCCAAGCCGCCACCCAAGAATACCAACAAGACGTTCAACCGCCGACCCTTTCCCCAGTTGGAGAGGGCAACAAAAACCCGCCTCGCGGCGGGTTGGCGTCGGACGCACTCCCGCCGCGAACGGGCAATCACACGCCCTCGCAGCAGGAGCCATCAGCCCTCACGGGCAGTTGTCGGGGAGCTCCATCCCCATCACACGCCACTGAGTACATTGGGACATCGCAAGACGTCAAAGCGTTTTATGCAAGGGCGACGATCGAATGGCGGCTTTGGCGGATAAGTTGCAGATTGCAAAAATTCAAACGCTGCATCCACCTTCGAATACAGCAGTTCTAAAATTTTAGGGCGTGCGTGTGTAGGTCGCTTCGCAATGCTCAATCCCAAATCGATCCGACTAAATTAGTCGTCGTCTCGCGCCGACCTCGCATCTAAAGCCCAGCTGCGCACTTTCTATCAATCCGTAGATCAGATTGAAATGATCTAAACATTCTGTTGGAAAGATCAAACGTAGAGGCCGAATTTGGATGGGCAGATCGGAGCCATCCATGACCGTGCGCAAGCGAGCAAACCCCTTTCATAAGCTTCACCACGCGACCCAGCGGATCCTCCCTGGCTTCGGCTTGTGTATCGTCGTCACTGCTGCAGCGCTCGGCTTGGAGGCGACAGAGGGTCACCTGTTTGGCCGGGCTTGGCTGGAGGCGCTCGTGCTTGCGATCCTGCTCGGCACCGCGCTGCGCACGGCCTGGACGCCTCCAGAGCGCTTCTTTCCCGGCATTGCGTTCGGCGCGAAGACGGTGCTGGAGATCGCCGTCGTTCTGCTCGGGGCTTCGCTGAGCCTTGGGACGCTGCTAGCAGCGGGCCCCAGCCTGCTTGCCGGGATCGCGGCGGTCGTCGCGCTTGCCATTGCCGCGAGCTACGGCATCGGCCGGGCTCTGGGACTGCACCATCGCCTCGCGATCCTCGTCGCGTGCGGCAACTCGATCTGCGGTAACTCGGCCATCGCCGCGACCGCGCCGGTGATCGGCGCCGACGGCGAGGATGTCGCCTCATCGATCGCCTTCACCGCCGTCCTCGGCGTGCTGGTCGTGCTCGGCCTGCCGCTGCTGGTGCCGCTCTTCGGCCTGTCGCCAATGCAGTACGGCGTGCTCGCGGGCCTGACCGTCTACGCCGTGCCGCAGGTGCTCGCCGCGACCGCGCCGGTCGCCGCGCTCAGCGTTCAGGTCGGCACGCTGGTCAAGCTGGTGCGGGTGCTGATGCTCGGCCCGGTCGTGCTGGCACTCTCGGTCGGCGCGAGCCGTCTGCGGGAGGAGACCGACGCGCCGGCCCCTCACGTCACGGCGGGTGATCGTCCGAAATCAGGCAGGGTCGCGGTCCACCATCTCGTGCCGTGGTTCATCCTCGCCTTCCTCGGCGTGGCGGGTCTTCGCTCGGCCGGTCTCATCCCGCAGACCGCTCTTGCCCCGATCGCCGAGACGGCTAACCTCCTTACCATCGTCTCGATGGCAGCCCTCGGGCTCGGAGTGGATGTGCGCAGCGTCGCTGGCGCCGGCCTTCGCGTCACGATGGCCGTCATAGCCTCCCTCGTCGCCCTAACGGCAGCGAGCCTTGGCCTGATCCGGCTGCTCGGGATCGCTTGAGCCTTCGCCCCAGCGGCAGTCATTGCCGCGGCTGGGGACTGAACTTCACGAGAAGCGTTCTAACGGTCATGGCCCATCTCGACGCCGTCCTGCTCGCCCGCGCTCAGTTCGCGTTCACGATGGGCTTCCACATCGTGTTCCCGGCCTTCTCGATCGGGCTCGCGAGCTACCTCGCCGTGCTGGAGGGTCTTTGGCTCGTCACCGGACGGCAGGTCTATCTCGACCTGTTCAAGTACTGGCTGAAGATCTTCGCTGTCGGCTTCGCCATGGGCGTCGTCTCCGGCGTGGTGATGTCCTACCAATTCGGCACCAACTGGTCGGGCTTCTCCGACAAGGCCGGACCGATCGTCGGTCCGCTGATGGCCTACGAGGTGATGTCTGCCTTCTTCCTGGAGGCGGGCTTCCTCGGCGTGATGCTGTTCGGCATGGGGCGTGTCGGCAAAGGCCTGCATTACCTTGCGACGCTGCTGGTCGCGGCCGGCACACTGTTCTCGGCCTTCTGGATCCTGACCGTCAATTCCTGGATGCAGACGCCGGCCGGCTACGCGACGAACGCCCAAGGGCAGTTCGTGCCCGCCGACTGGTGGGCGATCGTGTTCTCGCCGTCGTTCCCTTACCGCTTCGTGCACATGGTGCTCGCCGCCTACCTCACCACCGGACTCGTCGTCGGCGCGGTTGGGGCGTGGCATCTGCTGCGCGGGCGCCGAGAACACGAGGGTGTGCGCGTAATGTTCGGGATGGCGATGGGCCTCGTCCTCGTCGTCGCGCCACTTCAGATTTTTGCGGGCGATGCCCATGGCCTCAACACGCTGGAGCATCAACCGGCCAAGGTCATGGCGATGGAGGGCCATTTCGAGAGCCATCCTAACGGTGCGCCGCTCGTCTTGTTCGGCCTGCCCGATCAGGATGCGGCCACGGTCCGCTACAAGGTCGAAGTCCCGAAACTGTCCTCGCTGATCCTGAAGCACAGCCTCGACGCGCCGCTCGCCGGCCTCGACAGCGTGCCGCGCGAGAACTGGCCGCCAGTGCCGGTCGTGTTCTGGTCGTTTCGTATCATGGTCGGCCTCGGGTTCCTGATGCTTGGCCTTGGCCTGTTCGGACTCCTCGCGAGGCTCAAGGGCAAGCTCTGCGACTGGCGGACGTTGCATCTCTACGCGCTTGCGATGGGTCCGGCCGGCTTCGTCGCCGTGCTCGCGGGCTGGACGACGACCGAGGTCGGGCGCCAGCCCTTCACCGTCTACGGCGTCTTGCGCACGGCCGACTCCGTCTCGCCCCTCGGCGCCCCGGCAGTGGCCGGCTCGCTCGCGGCGTTCGCGGCGATCTACCTCGCGGTGTTCGCGGCCGGCATGTTCTACATCCTCCGCCTGATGAGCGCCCCGCCGCATCTCGGCGAGCGCGGCCCCAGCCCGGCCGAGCCAGTGCGCACCGCCGGCCTCGCCCCTGGTCCGGCTATCACCCCAGGCCACGGCCTGCAGCCGGGCGAATGAGGACGCGAGGATGAGCTTAACCGACCTCGATCTGCCCACAATCTGGGCCTTTATCGTCGCCTTCGCGGTCTTCGCCTACGTGGTGCTCGACGGGTTCGATCTCGGCGTGGCGCTGCTCTTTCCGTTCTGCCCAGAGCGGCACGATCGCGACGTCATGATGAATTCGGTTGCCCCTGTCTGGGACGGCAACGAGACCTGGCTGGTGCTCGGCGGTGGCGGCTTGTTCGCCGCTTTCCCGCTCGCCTACGCGGTGCTGATGCCGGCGCTTTACGCGCCGCTCATCGCCATGCTGCTCGGCCTGGTCCTGCGCGGCGTCGCCTTCGAGTTCCGCTGGCGAACCGAGCGCGCGCGTCCGGTCTGGGACATCGCCTTCACAGGCGGCTCCCTCGTCGCCGCGCTCGGCCAGGGCGTGGCGCTCGGCGCCATGCTGCAAGGCGTTATGGTGTCGGGCCGCGCCTATGCCGGCGGATGGTGGGACTGGCTCTCGGCCTTCAGCCTGCTCACCGGCGCGGCGGTGGTCTGTGGCTACGCGCTGCTGGGCGCGACCTGGCTCATCATGAAGACCGGCGGCGAGCTCCAGATCCGGGCGCTGAAGCTCGCACGTCCGCTTGCATTGGGCACGCTCGGCTTCATCGTCGCCGTCAGCCTCGCCACGCCGTTCCTCGAAGCGGCCTATTGGCAGCGCTGGTTCGCGTGGCCGGGCATCGTGCTCACCGCGCCGGTGCCGCTTGCCGTCGCCGCCGTGGCGCTGTTCCTGCTGCGCAGCCTCGCCGACGCGCACGACTACAAGCCGTTCGTACTGTCGCTGGTGCTGTTCTTCCTGTGTTTCGTCGGGCTCGGCGTCTCGATATGGCCGAACGTCGTGCCGGGGCGAATCTCGATTTGGCAGGCCGCTGCGCCGCACGAGAGCCAAGTGTTCGTGCTCGCCGGGACCGCCATCCTGATCCCGATCATCCTGACCTACACCGCCTATGCCTACTGGGTGTTTCGCGGGAAGGTCGATCCCGAACACGGCTACCATTGAGGTGCCACCGCCGGAACGCAGTCGAGGAATGACACGATGCGCCACCGTCTTGACCACGAACAGGTTCCGGGCTTGGCCGCCCGCCTCGGCTGGTTCGTGTTGCTCTGGCTCGGCGGCGTTGCGAGCGTTGCCAGCGTCGCACTGATGCTGCGCTTCATTGCCAAGGCTACCTAACGAGAATCTCCGTCTGCTCTCGCGTCCCCACGCGTTTCGAAGCGTATGACTGAAAACCTGCTCGACAACTCAGCGGCGATCGTCGAACGCCTCGCGGGTCTCGGTTCGCCGCATGTCGCTGCGTTGGAAACCTACGCGAAAGCGTTGCGCCACACCTACGGCGAGGTCCCGCATTTCGATCCGTTCGACGGTGGGATCGACGCGCGCCTGCTATTTCTCCTCTCGACCCCGGGTCCCAGCTCGGCGGCGATCCGCTTTACCTCGCGGGACAACCCGACTGGTACGGCGCGGACTTTGAGACGATTGTTCGCCGTCTCAAGAGTATCGCGCCGCGATACGGTTCTCTGGAACGCGGTGCCATGGACCCTCCCGCGCAGGGGAAGAGCACTCGGCCTGCCCTCTTCACGCGACAGGGCGGCTGCTCGCGTGATTCTCCCCGATCTGCTCGACCTGATGCCCCGGCTGGAGGCGGTGGTCCTCCTGGGAGCAGTGGCGGGAGCCCTCGCGGAACAGGTGCGAGAGCGTGTGGCGGCCGTCCTCACGGCCCCTCACCCCAGTCCGGCGAATCTGGCAGCCGATCGATCTGCATTCGGTCGCCTCGAGCAAGCCTTCACCGAAGCGGCTGCGCTCTGCCGGACGGAAGGAGCAACCGACCTGCGGCTCGAACATTGAGAAATGAGCGAATATCGAAAGGAGCCATCGAATGACCGAGAAGCGCATCGTCGAGACCGTCGACCAGGGACGGCAAGGCGAGACATCCAACCACATGCGCTGGGTGCTGCTCGCGACGATGGTCCTGTCGATCCTGGCCGTCGGCGCAGTGTGGCTCGGCATGATCCGGTTCTGACGGGATCTGGAGCGGGTCGGCAGGCCCGCTCATCCCGCGAGGCACGGCGCCACGAACAATTCACCCTTGTAGGCGCCCCAGACCGTGCGGACCGCAACGACGAGCCAGATCAGGCTCAGCATCGCGACGAGAGCGGCGCCAAGCCAGCTGAAGCCGACGATGCCCGTGACATCCCCGATCCGAAGCGTCGCGAGACAATAGACGCCGAGCGGGAAAATGTAGCCCCACCAGCCCAGGTTGAACGGCACGCCGCTCCGCAGATAGCGCGTGGTGACGGCCAGCGAGAGCAGAAACCACCACGCGCCATAGCCCCACAGGATCAGCGCGCCGATCAGACCGACGAGGCGTAGCGTCTCCGGTGCACCCGGAAAGCCTTGGCCGGCGAGTACATTGCCGCCCGCCTGACCAAGAACGAGCAGACCGAGCGCGCCGGTTCCGAGCGGGCCGAGCGAGAGCCAACTGGATGCGGCCATCTCGCGCGGCGGCAGATTGTGCAATGCCATGCGCAGCACCAGGATCGCCAGGATGCTCAGCGCGAGCGGCACCGAGACGCCCCACAATACGAACGACGTGACGATCACCGCGAGTTGCTGTCCCGGCTCGGACAGAGCGGGAGCCAACAGGCCGCCAGTGACCGCGACTACCTCGGCCGCAACCACCGGCAACAGCCAGACCGCCGTCATCTGGTCGATACGGTGCTCTTGGCGAGTGAACATCAAGTACGGGATTGCCACCGCGCAGATCATCGCGAGCGCTACGTCGAGCCACCATAGCGGTAGCACGAGGGCCGCTGGCGCGAGGCCGAGATGAGTCGGTCCGAAGATTAGGAGGCCATTGAGCAGCGTCGCCAGCGCCATCGGGATCGCGCCGAAAAACATCGACACGGTCGAGTGGCCGAAGATCCGGCTCGCCCCTTCGAAAAAGAAGATCCAGCGCGCTGCATAGAGCAGGCAGCAGGCGAGGAAAATGGCGCCCGCGGCCAGCCATAGTCCGAATGAGACCGACGCGAGCAACGCGTGCGTGGCCGGAAGTCGGTCGAGTGCAAGCGCGACCACCCCCGTCCCCATCACAACCGTGAACCAATTCGGCGTGAATTGCCGGATCACGTCACGCGGATGCTGAAGCCGCGACAGAGGCTTCAAGCCAGTGCTGATATCCAGGAGGTTGGGATCGGACAATGCGAACTCCGCGGCCGAGATCCGGCGCGAGGTCATGTAGCACCCCCAGCGCGCAACGGACTGTACGGCTTTCGCGAACGAACCGAGCAACCAATCTATATTGGTGATTGAAACGTGCGAATCATACTTTTGGATTGAACAATAGCAGGCAACTAGGTTCCTCACATCACGAACGAACGTGACCTCACACGAGAAGGAACCAGTCCATGACACGCATGCTCGCAATCCTCACTCTCGCCGGCTCGGCCGCCTTCGCATCGGTGGGCGCAGCGCAAGCTCGACCCGTCCCCATGCCCGAATCTCATTACACCACCTTCGACGCTCTCGAAGCTCCGGCGCGCGAACCGATCATCGTCAGTCCAGACACCGACGGCGCGAACGCGAAGAACCCCGCGCTCCCGAGCTACCAGCGCGGCCGCGGTCAAGAGACCGGCGGACCGGCCCGCCAGCTGATCGGGAACTGATCCTCTGGCGCGGCTCTCGCGCACTTCCGCACGCGAGCCGCGCCAGCCCCCTTCAAAACGAGCGGACAGGAGCGTCGCCATGAGTGAAGGCACGACGATCGAAACCGTCGATCAAGCCCGCCAGGGCGAGACCAGCGGGCACATGCGCTGGGTCCTGTTCTGGACCGTGTCGCTGACCATCGCAGCGGTCGGGTCGGCTTGGCTCGCCATCATCGGCTGAGAACAGCGCATCCCCACGCAGGAAGGAGACTCATCATGTCCCAAGGGATCATCGACCATCGGACCGGACGACGCGGGCTGCTTCAGATTTTGAGCCTCGGCTTGGCCGCGGGCGCGGCGGGCTTGCCGGTCCTCGGACCGCGCTCTGCGAAGGCGGCTGAGCCGGTCTCCCTGATCGAGCCCGGCGCCGGCGATCTTCGCGGCCTGATGGAGCGGCTCGCTAAGGCGCCGCGGCGGCGCGACTTCAAGACCGTGCCGATGATCCTGACAAAGCCCGAGGAATGGGACCATGAGGCACTCACCGAGGTGATGGCCTATCGGCCCAAGCCCAAGCAGGTCTGGGACAACACAGACATCGCCAGCCCCTGGCTCAACCTGATGCGCAACGCTTTGAACGCGCAGGTCTGGTCGTTCCGCCACCCGGATTTCCTGGCCGTCTCGGCGACGCACGGCACGGCGCACCTCGCGCTCTTCGACCAGGAGACCTGGGCCAAGTACAAGCTCGCCGACTTGGCCGGCCCGAAATTCAAGACCAACACGCTCATCGTCGAGGGCAAGGCGGCCTCGGCCGATCCGAAAAACTTCGAGGATCCGGCCGGCGTGTTCTCGCCGGAAGACAATTCGATCCCAGTGCTGATGCGGCGCGGCGTGGTCTTCACCTCCTGCCACAACGCAATCTGGGAGGAGGCCGGCGGTCTGATCGCCAAGGGCGTCAACCCGGACAAGCTCAGCCACGAGGCGCTCGCGGCCGAGCTCACCAACCACCTCATCCCCGGCGTGATCCTCACGCCCGGCGCCGTCGGCACGCTGCCCGAGCTGCAGCAGGTCGGCTTCCACTACGCGAAGTGAGGGGATTCCAATGCGAGATTTCCGCAAAACTCTTCTCGCCGGGTGCGCCCTCGCCCTCGCGCTGGCCTTCGGCGCGCGGGCCGAGAACGCAAAGTCCCCGCCCGGCCCGTTCCCGCCGTGGCAGCACGGCGACAACAACGACGCCGCGCCCCGCGGCCTGCCCTTCACGGTGCCGGAGGTCGACGTGCTCGCCGACTTTCACGGCAGCCTCGATGACCCGAAGCTCGTGCTGTTCGTGGGCGGCAACTACTTCTTCGCGATGGCGCCGCTGGTGAAGGCCTTCGAGGCGAGCCACCCCGAATATAAGGGCCGGATCTTTTGGGAGACGATCCCGCCGGGCCTGCTCGTCAAGCAGATGGAGGCCGGCGGCACGATCACCGTCGGCAACATGACCTTCACGGTCAAACCCGACGCGTATTTCGCGGGCCTCAAGAAGGTCGAGGAACTGATCGGCGAAGGCAAGCTCGTCGGGCCGGCGGTGCCGTACGTCACGAACACGCTGACCATCATGGTGCCCAAGGACAATCCGGCCAGCGTGAAGACCCTGAGCGATCTCGGCAATCCGGACATCCGCTTGGCGATGCCGAACCCGGAATTCGAGGGCATCGCGCGGCAGATCAAGATGTCGCTTGGAAAGGCTGGCGGCCAAGCGCTGGAGACGGCCGTCTACGACACCAAGGTCAAGGACGGCTCGACCATCCTCACCCACATCCACCACCGTCAGACGCCGCTGTTCCTGATGCAGGGCCGGGCGCAGGCTGGCGTGACGTGGCAGTCCGAGGCCTTGTTCCAGGAGCAGGTCGGCAACCCGATCGGTCACGTCGACATCCCCGAGTCCGACAACGCGACGGCGATCTACGCGGGGGCGCAGGTGAAGGGCGCGCAGCATCCAGAGGCCGCGCAGGCCTGGCTCGCCTTCATCCACTCGCCCGAGGCGCTGCAGATCTTCGAGCGGTACGGCTTCAAGCCTTACCGCGGCGGCTGAGGTAGCAAGAGATGGGAGGTCGATTCATGACGCTGCACCAGTTGCGCGTCTTCGTGGCCGTGGCCGAGCGAGAGCACCTGACCCGCGCGGCCCTGGTTCTGCATACCGCGCCGTCGGCGGTCAGCGCCACGATCGCGGCGCTCGAAGCCGAGTACGGGCTCTCGCTGTTCGACCGGTCGGGGCGCGGCCTACGCCTGACGCGCCAGGGCGACGTGATGTTGCAGGAGGCACGCGCCGTGCTCGACCGGGCCGCCGTGGCCCGCGCGCGTCTGGCAGCACTCAGGGCCGAGGCGCTCGGCGGCGAGCACCCGCGATGAACACCGTTCGGATCATACGAATGGACGCTGTTCAGTCCCCCGCTCACTCTCGCATGATGATGCGATGTGAAGCGATGGACCGCTTGGCCCGCAACCGGCCGCAGCGCGCGCTGCGAACCGGTCGATTTATCGTCATGCGCAGCCTGCTGTGTGCGTTTGTCATCCAAGCGGCGGGTCCGGCGCGTGCCGACGACAAAGCAGCGACGATCGGCGCGACGATCGCCGTGCAGGGGGCGTCTCGCGACCGCCCGGCCTGCGCCGCCTGCCACGGCGTGGACGGCGCCGGTCAGCCGGATGTCGGGATCCCGCGCCTCGCCGGGCTGCACGCCTCCTACATCGCCGACCAGCTCGGCTACTTCGCCTCGGGCAAGCGCCGCAATCCGATCATGTCCCCCTATGCAGAGGCGCTCACTCCAGATCAGCGCCGCGCGGTCGCCGATTATTTCGCGGGTCTGCCCATACCGGCGCCCGTCGATGCCGTCTCGGCGCCACCGGCGCAGCTCGAGCGCGGTCGGGCGCTATTCCAACGGGGCGACGCGCAGACGAAGCTGATCGCGTGCACGCAATGCCATGGTCCAAACGGCGTCGGCGTCGGCAGCTTCACGCCCCGGCTCGCCGGTCAATCCGGCCCCTACATCGCCGACCAGCTGCATCGCTGGCGCGACGGTGATCCGCGCGACCCGCGCGGGAGCTACATGCAGGCCATCGCGGCGCGGCTTTCGTCTGACGACATCGAGGCTTTGGCCGCCTACGCGGCGTCACTCGACCCGAAGCCCGGTGGATCGCAGAGGAGCGCCGATCGATGACCACGCCCGCGAGCATCCCCATCGCCTTTGCCAGCCTCGCCGCACTGAGCTGCCTTGCGGGTTGGACCGCCCGCTCCCCTGCCGCCCATGCCGCGGATGCGAGCGACAAAGCCGCTTTCGTTCCTCCCCCCGAAAGCGCGATTCCGCAGGGCAAGTTCGGCGACGAGGTCCGCCTCGGCGAGAAGATTTTCCGCGAACCCGGCACGCATGCCTCGGCCTATGTCGGCAACGACCTGCGCTGCTCGAACTGCCACCTCGATGCCGGGCGGCTCGCCGGCTCCGCACCGATGTGGGGCGCCTACGTGACTTATCCGGCCTACCAGGCGAAGAACGGACACGTGAACTCGTTCGAGGAGCGGCTTCAGGGCTGCTTCCGCTATAGCATGAACGGGAAGGTGCCGCCGCTCGGTGACCCTGTCCTCGTGGCGCTGGAAAGCTATTCCTTCTTTCTCGCCAAGGGTCTGCCAACCGACGAGGCACCGCCCGGCCGCGGCTTTCCCGCATTGCCGAAACCTGACACCAAACCGGACTATGACCGCGGTGCCCAGGTCTACGCCGACCATTGCGCCGCCTGCCACGGCGGCGACGGGCTCGGCCAGTCGGCGGACGGCAAGGTCGTCTTCCCTCCACTCTGGGGACCGCGTTCGTACAATTGGGGCGCGGGCATGGGGTCGATCAAGAACGCTGCCGAATTCATTCACGCCAACATGCCGTTGGGCATGGGTGGCAGCCTGACCCCGCAACAGGCCTGGGACGTGGCCACCTATGTCGATAGCCAGGTCCGCCCCCAGGATCCCCGTTTCACCGGAAGCGTCGCCGAGACTCGCGCCAAGTTCCACGACAATGCGAACTCGATGTACGGCCAGACGGTCAATGGGGCGGTCCTCGGCGATCCGGCATCGACACCACCGGCGGGCACGGTACCGGCGGCGGCGGAGCAGGGGAAATGAGCGACAACGAGAGTCTTCGCCGCGCTGCGCCGCCGGCAACGATCGCTCATGCGACGTCCGAGCCGGTGCGGCCGGTCGGGACCTGGGTCGTGGCCGTCTTCCTCGTGGCCTCGATCGTGATCGTCTGGTGCCTCGCGGCGCTCGTCTTCCACACCCGCAGCTGAGATCAGTCGATGAGCGAGAGCGCCGCGTCCTCGGAGTTCGAGGCCGCTTTCCACAAGGCTGCCGAGCGCCACGAGCGCGTCTGGGTGTTCGTGGCCATCCTGATGCTCACGCTCTTGCTGGCCGGCACGATGTTCATCGTCGTCTACGCCTACGGCGTGGTGGTGCGCACCGACGGCTTCCGCCGCGACCCGGCGGCGATCGAGGCGCCGGAGGGCAGTATCGAGAAGACCGGCCCGAACGCCTACACCGTCACCATGGTCGCCCGACTCTGGCGCTGGAGCCCGAGCCCGCTGCGCATCCCGAAGGGCGCGACCGTGACCTTCCGCGTGACGAGTGCCGACGTGCTCCACGGCTTCGCGATCCAGGGCACCACCGTCAACGTGACGGCGGTGCCCGGTATCACTGGCAGCGTCAGCTACACCTTCAACCGTCCCGGCACCTTCAATATCGTCTGCAACGAATATTGTGGGTTGGAGCACCAGGGCATGCTCGGGCGCATCGTCGTCGAGGGAGACCCGGCATGAGCGCGTCCGCGATCCCTGCCGCGTTGCCCGCTTCGATCGACGCTCCCGCGGACGCGCTGGCGCCGCAGCGGCGCACCATGCTCGCCTTCCTGGTCTGGGGTTTCTCGGCCCTGATGATCGGAGCGATGATCGGCCCGCTTCAGGCGCTCAATTACGGCGGCGTCAACGCCTACCCGTCCCTCGCGCCGCTCCTCAAGACCTACTATCAGGGCCTGACGATTCACGGCGTGCTCAACGCCTACATCTTCACCTTCTTCGTCACCTGCGGCCTGCTGGTCTACCTGCCCGCGCGCGAACTCGGGCTGATGCCGAACATGGCGCTGTGGCGTGGCTGCTTCGCGGCGATGGCACTCGGCACGCTGATGCTGCTCGTCGCGATGTTCGACAATTCGTCGAGCGTGCTGTGGACATTCTACCCGCCGCTCAAGGGCAGCGCGTGGTTCTATCTCGGCATGACGTTGGTGGTGGCGGGCAGCCTGATGCCGCTGCCGATCCTGCTCGACCTGCGAGCCCGCTGGAAGGCGCGTCGGCCCGGCGAGATTACGCCGCTCGTCACCTACATGAGCCTGACCACCATGCTGATGTGGGCGCTCGCCGGCGGGGGCGCCCTGATCGAACTCGTCGTCCAACTCAACCCCTGGGCGCTCGGGTTCACCGATACGGTCGATCCGATCGTCGCCCGAACCCTGTTCTGGTGGACCGGACACCCGATCGTCTACTTCTGGCTGATGCCGGCCTACGTGTCCTGGTATGGGCTGCTCTCGAAGCAGATCGGCGGCAAGCTCGTCTCCGACCCAATGGCGCGGCTGACCTTCGCGCTGCTGCTGATCTTCTCGCTGCCGGTAGGAAGCCATCACCAATTCACCGACCCCGGCTTCTCACCCATCTGGCGCGGGATCCTGACGGCACTCACCCTATCGGTGGCGCTGCCGAGCCTGGTCACGGCCTTCACCATCGGGTTGAGCCTCGAATATGCCGGGAGGCTGCGCGGCGGCCGGGGCGTCATCGGCTGGTTCACCGCCTTGCCGTGGCGCGATCCGAGCGTCGCCGCGCAGGTGCTTGCCATGCTCACCTTCATCTTCGGCGGCGCTGGCGGCATCGTGAACGGTAGCTGGGAGCTCAACAACATCGTTCACAACACCACTTGGGTGCCCGGCCACTTTCACATCACGGTCGGCACGGCCTCGGCATTGACCTTTATGGGCGTGGCGTTCTGGATGCTGCCGCACCTGACGGGACGACGATTGCTAAGCCGGCGGCTGGCTCTCGCCTCGGCTTGGCTTTGGTTCACCGGGATGTCGGTCTTCGCGCTCGGCATGCACTGGGCGGGCCTTCACGGCGTGCCGCGCCGGGCCTGGGTTTCGATGCTGCCGCGCTCCGTCTACGACCGGGTCTACGGCGACGCGCATTTCGCCCTGATCCTGGTGGCGGTCGGGGGCTGCATCCTGTGGCTTGCCACGATCGCCTTCTACACCGTGTTTCTCGGTAGTCTCGCCACGCGCCGCCTCGACCGACGCCCCTCGATTCCGTTCGCGCAAGCTTTCGGCGGCCGTGAAAGCTACGCCCTGGACGGTGGCGAGCCGGTCGGCGTCGTCGCGCATGAGACGGTTTCGAAACTGGCCCTCGCTCTCGAGCACGTTGGGCTGATCACCGCCTTCATGGCCCTCGCTACGGCCGCGGCCTACGTGCCGATCTTCTGGCCGTTCCTGCAGAACGCCACCGCCGCCCACGGCTGGAACGTGTGGTGAGCAGACCGGCCCTCCCGGTCCGCGTGCTCTTGCGGGCGCTGCCGATCCTCGCGCTGGTCGCACTACTGCCAGTCGCACTTCCGTGGAGATCGTCGAACTCTGGCCCGGCCCTGGTCGGAACGCCGGTGGTGGCCGCGCCGACGCCACCACTCGCCTTGACCATGCTCGACGGCCGGCCCTTCGACCTCGCCGCCGAACGCGGTCGGCTCGTCCTGGTCTACTTCGGCTATACGCGCTGCCCGGACGTGTGTCCGACGACGCTCGCCGACCTGTCGGCCACCTTGGCCCGCCTGACACCTGATGAGTCGGCGAGGGTGCGCATTGCGTTCGTCAGTCTCGACCCCGCGGCCGACCCGGCGGCGGCGCTTGGAGAGTATCTTGGCAGCTTCGGGCAGAGTCCGCCTTTCGTCGCTTTGACCGGCTCGTCGGAGGCGGTCGCGCGCGCCGCCGCGGATTGGGGCGTGACCTGGCGGCGCGCCGAGGGCGGCCTGTTCGATCACAGCTCCTTCGTCACGGCCGTCGACCCGTCCGGTCGCCGACGCCTACGCTACGGCTACGCGCAGACCCGCGACCCGGCCGCGCTAGCGCGCGACTTCAGCGCCCTGCTGGGCGGTGTCTGAGCGCCGGCACCGCCCGGGCCGGCTGGCTGCCGGTGCCGCGGGGATCGCGGTCGTTTCGGGTGCCGGGCTAGGCCTGCGCGACCCGCTGGCCTCGATGGCGAGCTACACCGCTGCGTTGATGGTTCTCAACCAGATCGCGCCGCCGCTTCTCCTCCTTGCCCTTGACAGGCCAGGACCTCGAACCGCCCGCTTCTTCGCTCTGGCCTTCGACCCGATTCTGGCGTTGACGGCCTTCTGCGCGCTCAGCGTCGCGGTGAGCCTGCCTGGAATCCTGGAGCCGACGCTTGCCAACGCGCTCTACGCCGCGCCGCTTGGTCTTCTCGAACTCGCTGCTGGTCTCCTGATTTGGGCGCAGGCCATTCCCGCTACCCGACAAGCCTTGGCCAACTGGCGGGCAGCGTCGCTGCTTTGGGTCGCGAGTATCCCGATGACCGCCGTCGCCGTGGTCTGGATGCTTGCTTCCGACGTGCTCTACACGCCCTATCTTGACGTGATTTGCCTCTGGAACGTGCCGCCTCTTGTCGACCAAAAATGGGCGGGCTTCGTCATGTTTCTCGCGGGTCTGCCGATGCAACTTGCCGCCATATGGATCCTGTTAGGTCTGAGCGATTCCAGCGATAATGCTGCCTGAACCTCTTTGTACGTCGACTTTTGGCCTGATCGCAGCTGCAATACGCTCCTGGGGGACGTCATCGCTACCTCTGATTAGCGTTTGTGGCGAACGTTCTGATTTTACGAATGAAATTGTCGTCCCTGCGCATTGGTCGGCACCTGAGAGCTATTGTACCAATCGTGTTGCTTGGGTTCCTTGGCTGACGGAGCCGATGACGCGTCGCCCGCGTCAAGTCGCCAAGGCACGCCAATTTGATGGGGAGGCAGCAGGTGGGATCTCTCGCTTCGACGGATCGGCGAAAGCTCATCCGAGGATTGGGATTGGGCGGTTTGGCGGCACTGCTTCCTTCGTCGGAGGCATGGGCAGACGATCGAGTCAGGCTTCCACTTCCCGGTGGGCCGGATCAGCGTGAGCTCACCACGATCTTTCCTGGCAAGGGAAAAATGATCCTGCAGCGCACGCGGCCGCCGCTGCTCGAGACGCCATTCGAAGTGTTCGACGAGGGTGTCTTTACACCAAATGACCGATTCTATGTTCGCTGGCATTGGGCCTCGATCCCAAGTGCCATTGATGCTGACGCATTCCGGCTGAAGATCCACGGCCACGTCGAGCGCGAGGTATCGCTTTCACTCAAAGACATTGCGACCTTGCCGCGTTTCGAAATCGCTGCAGTCAATCAATGCTCGGGAAACTCGCGTGGTTTGTTCGAGCCTCGCGTGTCGGGCGCGCAATGGGCCAATGGATCGATGGGCAACGCGCGCTGGACGGGAGTCCGCCTGAAGGACCTGCTCGACAAGGCTGGAGTGAAGGCTGGCGCGGTGCAGGTTCGGTTCAGCGGTCTCGACGAACCTGTCGTGGACGAAGCCCCCGATTTCAAGAAATCGCTAGACCTTGACCATGCCCGAAACGGCGAGGTGATGGTCGCTTACGCCATGAACGGTGCTCAGCTGCCGTTGCTCAACGGTTTCCCCCTGCGCCTCGTCGTGCCGGGCTGGTATTCGACCTATTGGGTCAAGATGCTGTCCGACATCGAAGTCCTCGACAAGCCAGACGAACTGTACTGGATGAAGACCGCCTACCGGATTCCGGACGTGCCCGGCGCTAATATCAAGCCCGGCCAGACGGGCTTCAAGACGGTTCCGATCAACCGCATGGTGCCACGCTCCTTCGTGACCAATTTGCGTGATGGTGGCTCCGTGAAGGCCGGCTCTCCGGTAGCCCTGCGCGGCATCGCTTTCGGGGGAGATTGCGGCGTCAAGTCCGTCGAGTTCTCTGGGGACAGCGGAGCATCATGGTTTCCGGCCGAACTCGGAGCGGACGAGGGGACGTATAGTTTCCGCCGTTTCACAGGCAGCCTGCCAGCGCTCGCGGCAGGCTCGCATGCCGTCATGGTCCGTTGCACGAATACGAACGGTCTTGTGCAGCCGATTGAGGCCGTCTGGAACACCAACGGTTTCATGCAGAACGGCATCGAAACCTTACGCTTCCAGGCCGCCTGAGGGAGAGCACAGATGTTCTTTGTCCGTAGCATCTCGCTGCTTGCGGTGCTCGTCTCGTCACCCGTTGCGGTTCTCGCCGCTTCGGAGTCCGAGCCAATGCACTTTTCCTCCCAAGAGATCGAACTTCCGTCGTCCGATCGGACGTTTCCCGACGGTCCGGGCGCGGAGGCGATCAACAACAACTGCCTCGCCTGCCACTCGGCCGGCATGGTGCTGACGCAGCCCAAGCTGACCAAGGCGCAATGGACGGAGACCGTGAACAAGATGGCGAAGGTGTATCACGCGCCGATCTCGCCGGAGGATTCGGCAGCGATCATCGACTACCTCACGAACCTCAAGCCGCAACCGTGATTGCGATCCGCTCGGGGACCATTGGGCCCCGAGCGCGTTTCATGCCCGAGTCCCTGCCTCACACTGAGAGCGTGCATGAACCTGTCGGAGCGCAAGAAGCATCTCATCGTCCACGGCGAAGCGCCCTACAATGCCGAGCCGCCGCTCGACCGCCTGCGGGCGGCCTTCCGGACAGATGCCGGCGACTTCTACGTGCGCAGTCATGGCGATCTTCCCGAGATCGATGGAGGCTCGTATCGGCTCGCGATCCGTGGGTCGGTCTCGACACCACTCGACTTATCGATCGCCGATCTCAAGGCGCGCTTCGACATCGTGACGGTGACAGCGGTGATGCAG
>NZ_JAAUVI010000005.1 GCF_021352225.1 Methylobacterium sp. C25
ACGAGCAGCGAAGTGTGGGGCCATTTGACGGATTGCTCATGGCCCTCCTTCAGGTAGCGCTTACCCGTCCGATAGCCTTCCTCGGCGTAGTCAGCGACATCGTCCGCACCCTTCCGAAGCCTGTCCTTGGCTTGGCCGTAGTCACGCTCGGCTCGGGCCGCCTTCTGGCTGACGAGCCCTTCGACCGCGTCCCGTGTCGAGCCGGACAATTCGCGGACCTCGCTCTGGACCTTTCCGCCTAACTCCTTGACGGCTCCCGTCACTCTGTCCGTGTCGATCATCTGTTTTTCCTCGATAGCCAGATCTGGTCGGCGTAAGTCTTGGACGCGGTCCATGAGACGTGCCCCTTTACGCTCAACCCAATGCATCACGGCTTGTTGCGCGGTGCGTCGCCAGAGGCGGCTACAGCGTCGTCGCTGGCCCGTTCACCTTCAGGCAACTGGCCACGCTTTTCCAGTTCGGCGCGCAGCTCGCGTTCGGCTACAAGCCAGAACTGCATGTCGAGCCCCTCGGGCCGATGGTTGCGTTCCCAAAGCTCGTAGGCGCGCTCCCGGATTCGCTCGCGAGTAATCGCCTGCCGCGTAGTCGCTATTGCCCTGGCCTCCCTCGATCTGATGCGCTCAACCAGCAAGGCTGGGGTCCCGTCGGACGGGGACTTCAGCGCTCCTTCTTGAAGAACTTGCTCAAGATTTCGAAGATCTCCTTGCGGGCGTAGGCGGGCGCGAAGACGCCGTATTTGCCAACCATCGGCTTAGTCGCATGGCTACGTACGGAAACGAACGCTCATGGGCTCTCTCTATGATGAAAGGTCACAGGCGCGGGCCTGGCGAGCGAATGTTTATCCAGGACTGGCATCTAGCCCGTAGAAGGCCCGAAACATTCCATGAAAGCTTTGGGTGACGGCCGCGTAGCGCGCCAGCGACCAATCGAGGGCCCGCGTCATCGGAGGAAAGCGAGTATGAGCGTCGAGGGCTAAGCCAAGGAAGCGACCGGGTTCGTCAAGGAGGAGCTTCACGAACACGGCAAATCCCCAGAGAGCAAGGAAAAGGCTCAGGAAGGGCGCGATCTCCGAAATGAAGGTCGGATTGCGGACGGCAAGGCCCGAAGACCATCGCGCTCGGATCGGGTCATCCAGAGAAATAAAGCTGCGAAATAGGGCGTGAGGCTGCCGCCACGGCGCCGGCCATCGTCCGTCTTTCCCCAAACCGTTCCAGCCCTTCGGCAACGTCTGCTTTTTTCTGACCTGATCCCGAAAGCATCCATGGTGCTTTCGACCCAACACAATCAGCTAGACACCCAAATCGGTGCTCTAAAGCGGACATCCGCGGGCCACGCGGCGTGCATCTCATCGGACAGTCCCGCGCTTCAAGGCAGTCGTGGTCCATCGAGCTCGATACCCGCGAGGTAATCGTCGGAGCGATCCAGCCCCCCGCACCAGCACTCGATTCGTAACTACAAGATGCTGATCTGCAGGTCGAAGGTCTAGCTCCCATCAAACAGCGCCGAAGCGACCGCTTGCTCAGACTAAACATTCAAGATGGTAAGGGCCGCGCTTCCGGCGGCCCCTCGTTTCCTGTCCCAGAGCACCGGTCGGGCTAGAAGTCCCTCCCGCCACCACTAGTCATAGGCACAACTTCCTAACGAGGAGCCTCGGCCACAATAGCTTCAGTGGTCACTAGTAGACCGGCCACTGAGGCTGCGCCTTGCAAAGCCGCGCGCACCACTTTGGCAGGATCGACGATCCCGGCTTGAAGCATGTCAACATACTCCTCAGTCTGGGCGTTGAAGCCGTACGTAGCTGAGTTGTCGGCCAGAATCTTGCCCACAACGATGGAGCCCTCGACACCAGAGTTTTGCGCGATCTGACGGGTCGGGGCTTCGAGTGCCTTCAGAACGATCTTGATGCCAGCCATCACGTCCAGGTTGTCGTTCCTCAAACCCTGGGCTGCTGTCTTGGCGCGCAGGAGTGCAACCCCGCCGCCCGGAACTATGCCCTCTTCAACGGCCGCGCGGGTGGTGTTGAGCGCGTCGTCCACGCGGTCCTTTCTCTCCTTGACCTCGACCTCTGTCGAACCGCCGACGCGGATCACCGCGACGCCGCCAGCGAGCTTGGCGAGACGCTCCTGGAGCTTCTCACGGTCGTAGTCCGAGGTGGTCTCTTCGATCTGAGCCTTGATCTGGCCGACGCGGGCCTCGATGTCGGCCTTCTCGCCCGAACCGTCGATGATCGTGGTGTTCTCCTTCTCGATGCGGACGCGCTTGGCGCGGCCGAGCATCGGCAGGGTCACGTTCTCGAGCTTGATGCCGAGGTCTTCGGCGATCATCTGGCCCTTGGTGAGGATCGCGATATCCTCCAACATCGCCTTGCGGCGGTCGCCGAAGCCCGGAGCCTTCACGGCAGCGACCTTGAGGC
This sequence comes from Methylobacterium sp. C25, assembly GCF_021352225.1. Lineage (GTDB taxonomy): Bacteria > Pseudomonadota > Alphaproteobacteria > Rhizobiales > Beijerinckiaceae > Methylobacterium. The sequence continues at coordinate 2,414 of NZ_JAAUVI010000005.1, forward strand.
CACCACGCAGCTTGTTGACGACGAGCGTGGCGAGAGCCTCACCCTCGATGTCCTCGGCGATGATGACGAGCGGCTTGCCGGTCTGCACCACGGCCTCGAGCACCGGCAGCATGGCCTGGAGCGAGGAGAGCTTCTTCTCGTGGATGAGGATGTAGGGGTCCTCGAGCTCGGCGACCATCTTCTCCGCGTTCGTGATGAAGTACGGGGAGAGGTAGCCGCGGTCGAACTGCATGCCCTCGACGACGTCGAGCTCGGTCTCGGCGGTCTTGGCTTCCTCGACGGTGATGACACCCTCGTTGCCGACCTTCTGCATGGCGTGGGCGATCATGTCGCCGATCTCCTTGTCGCCATTGGCCGAGATCGTGCCGACCTGAGCAATTTCCTCTGAGGAGGCAACCTTGCGCGCTCGCCCACCGATATCCTTCACGACTGCCGCCACAGCTAGATCGATGCCGCGCTTGAGATCCATCGGGTTCATGCCGGCGGCGACGTACTTCACGCCCTCGCGCACGATTGAAGCCGCCAGAACAGTCGCTGTCGTGGTGCCGTCGCCCGCCAAGTCGCTCGACTTCGAAGCCACCTCGCGCACCAGTTGAGCGCCCATGTTCTCGAACTTGTCGGCGAGCTCGATCTCCTTGGCGACGGTGACGCCATCCTTGGTGATGCGCGGAGCGCCATAGTTCTTGTCGAGCACCACATTGCGACCTTTGGGCCCGAGCGTGACTTTGACCGCGTTGGCCAAGAGCTCGACGCCGCGAAGCATCTTCTCGCGAGCATCGACGGAAAACCGTACATCTTTCGCGGGCATAGGAGGAGCCTCTATCGTGGTGGGTTAACCCTGAGGCACACCTGAGCGAGCGTCTCGATGACTTTCTGTGATTCAAGGATCAGCTTTGCGAATGCAAACGGATCGGACATTTAAGCTTCCAAGCTAAGCATGCGGATAAATTCCGCGGAATTCGTGGAGGCGGCAGAATTCACCGCCCCCGCATTCCCTGAGTCAACGACGCGCTTCTACTTCAATAGCAGCGGACGAATTCAGCGGGCTTGCGAAACATTAGCAAAGGTCTTGCTCGCTTCATCGACAGCCCGAGAAGACGTCTCCGTAAGCATCTTGCTATCTTGAATCATGCCTTCAAAGCCTTCTCGCACCAGCGTGCTCTGAATTGTCATGACTTCTTGTACAGACGTCGCGCGCGTTAGCTTGTTGAAGCCATCCATATTGCGCTGGAATTGCTTCTGACCAAGTTCGAACAGAATGCGCGAAGCATCCTGAATGGCTTGATTTAAAACGGTCCCGCATCGAGTAATCGCCTCGATGTTCTGCTTGGATTGAAAAGCGAGCCGATCACTGTCCTGTCCTGAGAAGCCGAGCTTTTTCGAAAAACGTTCAGCTGCCTGACGGGCCTGTTGAGACGCTGTTTCGACGCTGTTCTGCATGAGATGCTGGGTCGTTTCCGCCGCCTTCTCGCGCAGATCTGCGAGCTTATCAGCACCTTCCCGTGCTACCTCGACAAACTGCTTCCCCTGCTCAGCGGCACGCTTCGCACCCGTATCGCTAGCCGCCTTCGAACCCCCTGCAGAAGGAGCGCCCGCATTACTCTGCCGTCCATGGTCGTTATTTTGATTGTTCGACATACAGATATCTCCAACGCGCTTCTCAAAAACAGAAAGATATCCGGATCAATCTGAATTCGTTATGGAACAACTGGTAACGTTGTTGCAGCGCAACAGGGCGCGTTATTAGCCAAAATGGTAAGCCTTAAAATCAAAATATATCAAATAATATTTTGGAACAAAAAAAATACGAATTCAAAATCGCATAAATTGCTGAGCTAATAAGACTATTACTTGTTCACAGACATTTTATTCCTAGTAGATGAACCTCTGGTTGGACCCTGTCAAATCAGTCAATCCCAATCCTGACTGTCGAGAGAGCAGGACCCCTTCATATGATTCGCAATCGCCGTCATCAGAGCGTCGAGCGTATTGTAATGATGCGAGATCCCGTTCAGTCGGCCCGTTGATTCGATCAAGATCTCGAAATTGGACCCGTGTTTCACAGTGCCTAAGCTACGGCCCAATGGGTCTTTCAGCGTCCACGATCGCCCATCAGATCCAGTCGGCGTGAGAATGACGTCCACGGTTTAATAGCCCTCCCAAGGCGCCAAGCGCATCGCCGGCAAACACCGTAGAGCACGGCTTTTACACCGATGAACACAGCATCCGCTTCCGCGATTTCGCCCAGAAATATCTAAGAGTAAGCATCAAAGCTTCTCGCGTTGGGCGTAGGGCGGGATATCGACAAGCGTACCGATCAATCGGAGCAAGGCTTGTTGCTCTGGCTTTTCAGTCCCGTTGTTCAGGAAGGCGCCGAGTTCGACGTGGCTTCGCTGGCCTCCCGAAGGGCCGCCCGGCTGGTAGATAATGAATGCCCGGCCGTTGCTTGGTTCGCGGCCGAGGTACCACGTCTCGCCGCTAGCGGCTTGATAAAGCTCTCTTCGATCTGACACGTTGCTTCGCTCCACCAGTAGTCGAACTCCTACGTTTTCGGAGCGGAGTAACTTCTGGAATGATGTCCGTCAGTTGCGCATCTCGGGCAAGCCGGGCTGCTTTCAAGCGAACGATGTTTTCGTCGCGAGCGGTCGATTTTGCATGCACTTCGGCCCAAGCCCTTGTCGCACATTCGGCGCGGTCGGCCGCCTTCGCCAGCTTCGTAGCAGCTCGAGCTTGCTGACTAGTTTGATCCGTAATCATTCAGCATTCCAAGTATTTTTCGATTACATTAAAAAATGAAACGCGCCAGAGAAGCAAATAGCTTTTCAGGCATAAAGAGTAGCAAGGTGTATCGAAGCACCAACGAATGCTGGCACTCCGCATGAAAATATAGCCGACATCAGAATGTGACGTCCCTTGCGTTGGGCGCGTGGCTATCGGGCGTATCCCATGCGTGTCAGTGCTACCGCTCTCGCATCGCCAACCATCTGAGCCATCTCCAAGGTTGCGAAGGAGCACATGGCGTGCTCCGAATGCCCTCCATCCTCAGCAACTACGACCCATCTGAAACGCCCGGCGTTGACGGTGCAGGGCCGAGCATATGCCTTGAAAGTTCGAGTGCGCGGCCTGTTCATAAAGTATGGTGTCATAGCGTCAACAATAAATACATCTAAGTGTTAATAGTAAAATCTAAACATTTTGATGATCGAATCTCAACTTATGCATTATTATATTAGATTTGTCAACGGGCATTTTGTAATCTTCAAACAATTTTGCTAGTGCAATAGTTTTATCGTGAGAATTCAGATTCACATCTAGCAAAGATACGACAAGCGAGTCGGCTGCTGCCATCATACGAAGCTGGTGTTTGATGATAGACGTTGGTGGCAGAGATATTTTTTTACCGAATCGGATGGTGGTATTCATGCGATGGTTCCGCCGCTCAGTATTTTCACAGTTTTTTGGACTGACAAATCGGCCATGGCGCCAAAATTGTCTATGCATGTTAACGGATCATCGTCATTAAGGTTGCAGAGCTCAACCAAAGGCAGCTCATCGGGCGTGTTCAAACTCGCGAATTAGACGACAGCCGCCTTTCTCTGAGGCATCCGATGAGCTTTTCAGCTAGGCTGACGATTGGCTTCGGCTCATTTCGGGCGGATTGTCGTCGCCCATGACGGGACACCTTCCGAACGTCTTTCCGCCGCCTATCAGCGATTTAGCCCGCGTTCAGATGCGGCCAGGTCCGCCGGCGTCATCCGCCGCGATGCATGCACTCGTGCAAATAGCGACGCCAAAGCTGTCGGTATACTTCCATGTGTACGGCAAAACTTTTGCCGCCGCAGCTCATTATGGATGCCTCGGTAAAGTTCTTTCACCGCAACTCCGTATCGCCTGGTCACCGTCCCTCCAATTTGAGGGGTTGGAGCTCCAGCACTTCGATGACTTCGACAGGGCCGCCGGCCTTCGCGTCGTCGAACACGCCGATCACCAGACGCCCAGTGCCTACCGCGTAGGTGTCGAAATTTGAGCGTCCAGGCAGCAGAATGGGACCATCTCGGAACGGCGTATGGCCGTGAACCACGTGCTTGGCGCCGAGGCTGTAGTCGAAGTCCCGCGGGCAACGGTACCAGCACAGGATCTGCTCGCGCTGCTCTGGCATGCTCACGCTCGGGTCGAGGCCAGCGTGGACGAAAACCCTGTGCTCGTCCTCATGATAGAGTGGAAGCCGGTCAGCCCAGCGCAAATGGGTCAGTGAGACCCCTGCGCCGTATGAACGCACGGTGGCGGCCCCCCCGTTGCTCAGCCACCAATCAGGATCGAGCGGGGTCGAGCAGGACTTTACCATCATGTCTTCGTGGTTGCCTTTGAGGCAGATCCACGATTGACCCTCGGGAGCGCCAAATATCAGCGCTTCAATGATCTGCCGGCTCTCCGGGCCTCGATCGACGTAGTCGCCCGTGAACACGACCTTGCCGCCACCGCGCTTGCCAATTGCGCTGATCGCCTTTTCGAACAGGTCGAAGCGGCCATGCAGATCGGGAACGGCATAGGTGAAAGTCAAATCAGCCTCGCGATAAATGATGGCTTCTAATTAAGATAAATGCTGCCATCTAAATCATATGAAAGTTGGTTGATGCCACCATCTTTCAAAGATGGAATTGGCGGCCGCACTTGCCTCAGGCAGAAAGTTCCGCATGGGACGCAGGCAGATCAAAGATCCGAAAGAGACAACGACCTCTCGGTTCGCGAAAGGAACGCTCGATCGCGCCCGTGCCGTGCTAGAGCCGAAAGAGTCGATAGCGGGTTTTGTCCGAACAGCCGTTGAAGCTCTGCTCACTTGCCGCGATCGTGACCGAAAGCTGAAGCCCTAACTGATGATACCCCGTGACAATCCCAATCCCTCGGATTGTACCAAAGGGCCGGTTCGTTAAGTCGGGTCGCGGCTCCATTTGGCCGGTGTCGGCTGGCCGTTCTCGATGAAGCCGCGCATGTAGACCGACATCTCACCGAACCTCGGATCGGCCCGCACCTCCGCTCGGAAGGCCTCCTCCTGGCTCCACGCCGCGACCAGAGCGTCACGCGCTCCCCGTTGCGTGTCTTCCGAGCCCGACGTCGGGAAGCCCTGCTTGTTGAAGCCGACCGGGCGGGCCTGCGATGTCAGGCTCCACTTCCACGCGTCGGTGCTCGACCCAATGGGCCGAAAGAGCATGATCCGTCCGATGGTCTCGGATTCTGGGTCAACGGATGGATCGCGAGTGCGGACTAGGATGAAGTTGGGGCCGCCTTCGCCCCAGGTCGGTTGCCAGGTGAGACCCATTGCAGTTTGTCCACCTCAGGCGGCGTGAATTGTACCGCGAGCGCAATGATATCACCCTTGTTGACCCGCTGCCCGTCGATCTCATGCCGCGGCGGATGTCTGGTAATTACCACTTCGAATCCGTTCGCCTCGAGAAAGGCGAGCGCGTCTGCCAGCAGCCTGTACCACGCTCAACAAGCCCCGGCTCTGAGGTTGCGTCGGATCGCATTTCAAAAAAAATTAACTATTGCGACGCCAGGATTAAGACGTTCTGACGACTCGCTCCGCGGCAATATGGACCGCAAGTTTCTGTAAAACCTTACGAATGTGGTCTCGTACCGCGTTTTGCCCTGCATTCGCAGGCACGGGAAGAGGCGTAATTTTGCCGACACTTAAATGGAACACGGACTTACTCCCCCAGAGGCCTATGGTTGTAAGCCTCAATTTGTCAGAAAATCAAGCGAACATTGACTACGTAAGCTGTGGAAACTTGGATTGACTCTCGAAGGCACTTAACGATCCCGCGTAGATATTTTCGTTCATTGAATTCGAATTTCGTGCAACGTGAAGGTAAAATGCAGGAGAACATCGTGACATCGCGATATTACTTTGACGTAGAGAAGAACGGCGAGATCGTTCGCGATGAGTGTGGCGTCGAAGCTGGAAATGTTTCTGAAATAATAGAACAGGCGAAGCTTGGGCTTGAGGAGTTAAGAGAAACGCTGAAATTAGGCGGATCCGAAGGTTGGACGCTTGTCGTTCGAGACGACAGGAATACAAAACTTCTTCGGCTCTCAATGTAGCGTAACCAAATTGCCAGAATGGCGGTCGAGTTTGCTTCAACCGCGTTGGCCGCTGGATCTACTCGATAACTCCGCTGCCCACCCTAAGTCGCGAAATAGGGTCATGGCGGCAAGGTCGGAAGTGCGGCCACCGCTCTTGCTCGTGCGAAGCTCGACAAGTCATCGCGGATCCCGGCATAAGCGGACTTGGCGGCGCAGAGACGTTCATCGTTGCAATCGCGGTAAGCACGATTTCCCCCTCCTCACGCTGGACCATCACGGTGGTTGTGGTGGCCGGGCGTTGGGCCGCCTTTTGTTGAGCGCGCGCCTGGGCGATCAAACTTACGGCATGGGTTGTGATTTCGCCTGATGTCCGACACTCGCGTCCAATATCGTCCCACTCAGCAGGACCGTCATCGTGAACGTCGAAGAAGTAGCGAGGCACTCCGACACCAGCGAGATGGCATAGCTCGAAACGAGCAGTGTTATCGCTGACCGCGCCTATGTGAGAGAGTTACTCCAGGTCGAAGTCATTGTTCCTACGCCCGGGACTGGATCGCTCGGGAAGAAGGCTCGAAACGCTCAATGAAGCGCAGGCCGTCCCAAAGCTCTGCGGCCAACTCACTTGCCAAGCGCTCGGCCACAACCTTGGCGGCCTCGTCATTGGGCACAGGGATTGGTGTCGACGTCTAAACATTCCCTTCGGGATCTAGCAGCATCACACGATAGCTCAGCGGCTTGGACTCGTCCCCACCCGGTATGCCGCCCTGTGGGATATCGGACATGAGTTACTCCTTCGGCATCGGCGCGCGCGTCTGTTTCCAGCGTCCTAGAGCGATCAGCCGATATGCGCTGCCGCTCAGCTGCTCCACATGTATTCGCCACCGGGTACTATCAGCCTAAAATTCAGGCGCGCTTCAGCAGCCGCTCGTACTCCGCCTCAGCCAGACCATACGTGTCACCGACCAGAGCACCAAGTTTGTCTCGGTCCCTGACCACGATATGGCCTCGCCTGGCCTTAATCATGCCAGCCTCTTCCAAGGTTTGCGTGGCCATTGTCACGCTCGGCCGGCGGACACCTAGCATCAACGACAAAAACACATGCGTGAGAGGTAGATCGTCCGTCTGCAAGCGGTCTTGTGACATTAGGATCCAGCGAGCCAGCCTGCCCTCGATGTCCAAATCGGCATTCGCATAAACAGTCTGCCCAACCTGGACGATAAGGCTTTGCACGAACCGGCCTAGGACGCCGCGTAGACTCGGACTTCTGTGCATGGCGATCTGCAGGTCGGCTGCCGCAATACGCAACCCATGTCCCTCGCCTTGGACGAGCCCCATGTGCGGGGATTGATCGGCGCCCAGCACCAGCGGCACGCCCACAAACCCCTCATACCCAACGATGCCGACCTCGATCCGGCCGGTCTCCCTTCGGTCGGTGGCGGCCACCAGAGAAATGAGCCCGTCTTCGATGAAATACGCATGTCCGATCGGCTCGTTTGCCGCGATCAAGACTTGGTTCAACGCAAGCGGCACCTGCTCGAGGGCCGGTACGAGCAGAGCGAGGTCATCAGGATCGAGGATACTAAGGAGGCGGTTTCGCGGAGCGGAGTGGGGCAGGCCTTCTGACTCCTTGATACCGACGCCACGCTGCAGCCGAGTGTCCTCCATCCTCTTCTCCATGTCTTCGTCAGCGATAGCGCAGATCAAGCGCACGAAACTTTGCCTAAGATGGATCGCTTACCCAGAAAGGCTAACTAGGGAGCTGCGCATGCCGCGATTCTTCATCGACGTAGATGCAGATCACAGGATGACCCGGGACGAAGATGGCGCAGATTTCCTCAATTTGGAGGCGGCGCAGAAGGAGGCCCTCGCCGCGATGGAGGAAATATTGAGGGTGCGTCTTAGTGATGGCTCACCTCATGCGGCAACCAGTTCGATACGGGACGAAGCAGGCGAACTCGTCTTTATGGCTAATCTCTCCCTCACAATCAATGAAGATTGAACGCTCGGGTATCGAAGACGGAAAATGCGAAGACCGCGAAAACAGACAGCCGAGTGCGTTTAGATCTCGGATAGTTATCAGGAACTTGGCTGCAACCAAATGGCTTGCTCCTCGACAATCAGTTCGAGGAGCAACCAGATGGACAACTCAATTCTGATTATCGCGCTCGCGATTACGACCCTCGTGATCGTTGTCGTCGTTGCCGCCGTAATGCGCGGGCGCGTCGCTAAAGCAAAGGGCGACCCCGAGCGATCGAGCTTCACAAAGCAACATGGCGAGCCGCCCCGTCAGAACAGGCCGGGCACCGATCACTAGCTATGAGAAAGCCCGGCTCAGTGGGTGCTGGCCGGGCATAGGTCGGTCGACGGTGGTCCACTCGCTATGCCGCTTGCTGATTGATCTGGCTCCCAGCGAGTGCGCTGAGCCTCTCGTCGGTCGCTTTTTCCTCGTCGAGGTTCTGCTGTAGGACGCTCGCACAATCATCCCTGCCAAGCCGCTTTGCCCAGGCGATCAGGGTGCCGTAGCGGGTGATCTCGTAGTGTTCAACCGCCTGAGCAGACGCGAGCAAAGCCGCGTCGAGGACCTCTTTGTCGTCGACGTCGCCAGCTAGCTCGTTCGCCTCTTCAATGATGCCCATTGATCGCGGGGCAGGTGACGGCTTTTACCGATTGCCCATGCATCTGAAAGACCTGTTCGAGCCGTTGGATCTGCCCTTCCGTTTCGCGAAGATGCGTCTCGAAGCCCTGCTTGAGCTGCGGATTGGTCGCCTTGTCGATCATTTTCGGCAAAGCTTTGGTGATCTGGTTCTCCGCATAGTAGATATCCTGGAGTGTATGAACGAAGAGATCGTCCAACGTCTTGATGTCTTTAGTAAAAAGACCTATTATCGTCTCCTCACAGCTGAAGATTTTATGTGTGTTTGCGTACTTGCGCGGATATGAAGTCACGAAATATTCGCGCATGACCCGACAACAGGACGCGAGATCGCTTGTTCCTCATTTCGGTCGCAGCACGAAAAAGCCCGCTCGGCGAACTGGGCGGACTGCGGAACATCGGCCCCGAACGAACGCTTGCAGACCTACCAGCAAGCGGTGGGAGCAAGACCGAATGACGAGCGACGCCGTCGAACGCCAAGAGACTGCGAATCGCCTGATGGCTCAGATGGGCATGCCAGGCCGGTACCTCGTTGTCGGCGGGACGGATTGGGTTACTGTGAAAGTCCGAGACCTTACGGACGATCTACACGCCCTACTGGCGAGGAAGCTCGATCGCCTTCCTTATCGCATCGTGGATTGGAACGACCGAGAGACACCCACGTAGAAAAAGGCCCGGCTCAGCGGGTGCTGGCCGGGCCGTCGGTGCCAACGAAATCGAAGCTCGGACAATTAGAGGCTTCCTGTTCCGCCGCCATCTGGGATCGGGCCTGAAAGAAAAGGCGATTATATCATTCGCAAACCACGCGCTAAATGCACGGTATCCGAGAATTTTTCTCACTTACTGACGAGCAGGTGAGCCGGTAGTAATGGTTTGAGAGAACGATCAATTCGTAGGCAGTAGGGTGGGCCTGCGCGGCCGAGCGGAAGGTCTGGCCAATGGCGCGATTTTTCTTCGATATCCACGATGGCGTCGAAGTGCGTGACGAGATCGGACGCGAGCTTGAGCCTGGTCCAATTCTCCGAACTGAAGCCTTGAAAGTCGTTGCTAGGCTGATGGAAGCCGAGGCCGAGGATGCGAAGGAAACGACACTGCTTCTAACCGTACGTGACAGTTACGGATCTATTCATCTGAAGATCCGGCTTGTTTGTCAGGTTGAGGAGCATTAGCCGCTTCTCGCTTTGCAAGTTCGATGATCAGCATATCGAACAAGGTATTTATGCGGAAACCCATGTTTTGACCCGCCTGCTCTCTTGCCCGCTCGATTAGTGCGAGGATAGAGCTGCGATCTGCTTGATGCTCAGACATCAACCGCCCCTCGCACCACCGAACCTAAATTTATTCTGATGATAAGCGAACACAACTTGCGCTTGGATGCAATCCGTCAGCTATCGCGTGGAGGCACCTAAATTCTTAGTCTCTTCATTGCGGTTGACTGGCCGCGACAAAAAGCCCGCCGCGGCGAACCGGGCGGGCTGAAGGGAGGATCGGTGCAGCTAGGCCGATACGGAAGAGGCTTCGCCACTCCAAAACCATGCCACAGATTGCAGCAACGCGGTGTCGCCGACATGCCGCACGGCATGAGAAAACCTGCACTGGCTTTCGCGGGACTTCTCAAGCTCGCTCGACTAAATCGGATCAACTCGGATTCGAAGATTGGGAACGTCGAAGAAGACCACATTCGTCAAGTCGGCTATGGTAATCTTGGGTATGGTAGAAACCCTATCGCTGCGCTTGGTCTTGTTTTGTGGCCATGGCATCAGAAGCCTGACCCGCTGGCGCTGTGAGCGGCGCGTCAACCAACCGCCTATTGCAGGTAACTTGGGCATCACACCACCTGTGAACGAAGATAAATCGGCTATAGAGTATTTCCCACGACGAGGGCCGTGGCCATGAAAACGCGATCTCTTGACTGGTTGCGAACGCTGACCACCACATGCAGTCCATCTGCGTGAAACGGCTCGGCCGCTATTGTTTGCCCAAGCACTTGCTGGGCACGATGTCTGATAGCTTCGAGATTAGCGCATTCGGTCCCGACCTCATCATCATGAGAGAGAGTTCGATTCCGAACATCAAAGAAATACCGAGACAAGGCGCACACTCCAAGGAAGGCGGGAGCGCTCGTCTCTCTCAGTCGCAGGCACCTTAAGATCGTCCGCCAGCGATTCTCCGAGTTTAAATTATTGTACAGCAGATAACAATACGCCGTCCGTCGTTCTCGGTTTGCAGACTACGTGATCGCTCGCTGAAAATACTGCGATTTTCGGATCGATGCTGCTCTTTCAACCAGATTACTAAGAAGCCCGCTCGGCGAACCGGGCGGGCTGAGTTCTCGTTCTGGGAGGAGAGCTACACGTGGCGCCGCTCAATCCGGGCTGCCGTGCGCCGGCACACAAGGGCCAGACACAACAAAGCCCGCCCGTGAAACGCCAATTGGCCGGGCGGGCTCTGAAGCCGGGATTCGGGCTGAACTGAAACGTTCCCGAATTCAGGAGGTCTCCCAAGCCCGGCCACTTCAAGCTGGAGTGGAAGATACGCTCAGCTAACGATGTGGTTTAGGTAAGGTTTCGGATCGTTCTGCCGTACCCGTCCATATAACTGAGAGCGAGGAAGCCTCAGGGCTGTAGAACACCGTTGATGACGTGGATCACGCCGTTTGACTGCATCACGTTTGCGGTCGTCACCACGGCCGTGCCGCCTTTAGCGTCGGTCAGCATGACCTTCTTGCCCTTGGTAGTGACGGTGAGGGGCTCGCCCTGGGCGGTCTTGAGCGTGGTTTGTCCGCCGCCTTCCTTGACCGCCGCCATCAAGTCTTTCGCCGTATAGGTGCCGGGCACCACATGATAGGTCAGGATTGCGGTGAGCGTGCCCTTGTTCTGCGGCTGAACCAGCGTGTCGACCGTCCCCGGCGGCAACTTATTGAACGCGGCGTTGGTCGGGGCGAACACCGTGAAGGGGCCCGGACCTGACAGCGTGTCGACGAGGCCAGCAGCCTTCACGGCGGCGACGAGCGTGGTGTGATCCTTCGAGTTGACCGCGTTCTCGACGATTGTCTTGGAGGCGTACATCGGCGCGCCGCCGACCATCGGGTTCTTGGCCTGGGCCGCCCCAGCCGCGCTGAGCGTGACGGCGAGCGCGAGCATGCAGGCGCCACGGCGCGCTATAAGTCCCTTAAACATTGCGTTTCCTTGATCGGCCGTCTCGGTTGAGACTGACTGACCACTCCTACGGACCCATTGAGAGAAAAGTTTCGAGCAACCGACCTTCACGTGTGCGTCCAGGGTGCTCGCTGTCCGGTTCGCTACAAGCACAACAAAGCCCGCACCGGGGAGTTCAGCCGGGCGGGCTCTGAAGGTGGGACTCACAGGAATGAGACGGCCCAGGACCGGTGAACAGTTAGTGCGGGCGATGGTTTAGAAACAACAAAGCCCGCCCATGTGAGCCAATGGGACGGGCCTTGAAGCCGAGGCTCCGCTGTGTGGGGCTTGCCTCAAACGGCCCAATACGGCGGCCGGCGTCAAAAGGTTTCAGCCCAGATCACCTCTCGCAGTCACACAGTGCATCTTCATGATCTGCTCGGCCGCTATCGCACTGCCCTTTGAGCTTCCAAGGCATCGATCCGCTTCTGCATGCTCTGCAGAGCATCGCGTGGGCTAAACAAGTCATTGTAGGACTTCTTCAGGTCGTCGACCTGCATCTGCAATTCGACGTTTGCCTGCTCCTCCTTTGCCCGATGCGCACGTATTCGCCGCGCGGTACAACTTCGTCACTAAACTTTTCGATTTGCCCTATCATTCGATCTCGGCGACCGTCGGAGATCCGCTGGATGTCATCTCGTCGCTTCGATGAGGTCTCGATCTCGGCCTTCGTGGCAAGGGTCTTCGATTGCTCCTACAGATCGCACGCATCCCGGTTCAAGATGGCGATCCGTGGGCGACCCACCCGAGATCGCCGGGCCAGCTCTGCTCACCCTAGGCTTCCAGCAGGCCTTTCAGCCCATCCACCTCGGTTTAGGAGAGCGTCGGCCCGAACACCCCGCATGCGGCAAATGCGGTCGAAGAATAGGGCGCGGTTGAGCGGCATGCGAGCGGGAGTGCTCGCCGCGGAAGCGGTCATGGTGAATCTTATAAATGGTAAGATCGCTCGGCCTTACCGGAAGAGGGCGGGTGACCCGCCGACAAGAAAGCGCCGTACCGATCTGGCGGCTTGATCGTTTCGCGGCGCCAGACGTTAGCCGATGATGACGTATCGACTGATCGGTGTTGCGCTAGGCGCCTACGAAATCCATTTGCGGGGCGAGCCGGTTGGAAACCTCACTCGCACGGCTGGCACACGGCATCGGCCCGTGATCTGGCGAGCACGCCTCACCGAACGGCAAGCCATTTCAAACCACCCGCGGCCCTTCACGCGATCAGAGCACGAGTTTCGGACCTTCGCTGCCGCGCAAGCTTGGTTGGGACCGGAAACGACTGCCGCCAAAACGTAAGCGATCGGCTTCACCCGGCCGGCTGGGGTTAGATCAAATCCAGAAACACGAAGCCGCTACGAGGCCGCGTCGCCCGCCGGTCGTCTCAACACGGCGCGGGTGACGGCGGGTCGAGCGGTTTTCCTGCCCCACAGGCCGCTCGACCCGTCTGGAGCTTCGCCTCTACGGCCTCACGCGGCCTGCCCGAGTCTCAGAAGAATTCTGCAAAAACGCGGGCAGCTACTATTGTGTACCGTCTGAATCTTCTCGATCTGCCGGCAACGGACCGGGCGACCGCCTGCCCTCGAAGCGTGGTTCGGACCGTCAATCCTCGACCCGTTCCGATCAGCCCCGATGTCCGCTCTGAACCGCCGACCAACGGCTTGGAATGACCGGGTTGGGCGCGTTGCGGCCAGAGCAGCGGGAGGACGGACGTCCGCTTTCGGGCATCGCATGAACGCCCGCGAACGGCGAGGTTGGGTCGTAAGCAGCCCCCGGCGATAGGGACCAAGCGTCAGATTTCGACCACTAGGCCGCGAATCCCGGTTGATGCGCTTCCAGCCGCTAGAGACGCTCCCGCAGGAGTGCTGCCTCCGCCTCGGCGACGTCCAGCCTAGCCAGTGCCTCGTGGAGGATCTCGTCGGCGGCGGCCCTGCTTGCAAGAGTCGCGGCGCGCTCTTTCTCGAGTAGCTTGGCCGCCTCAGCTTGGGCCACGGTCCAAAGTTCGGCCGTCGCCCTAACCAATTGGCGTTGCACCCGTTCCGGTAGATCCTTGGAGACCAGGGCAGGACGATACGCCCGCTCGCCCTTCCAGTCCCGAAGCAGCGGGCCCACGTTGCGGTTCGAGCCGCCCCACTGCAGCAGCGGTATCACCTTGCGCAGCGACACGCGCTCGCCCGCCGCGTGCAGCCTGTCGGCAGCCGCGTAGACCTCGCTCTTGCCCGCCATTTCACGTTCTCCGCTACCTCGCCGTTGTCGATCGAGGACGGTTAAAGCTTCACATCCACGGACGACGGCCGCGGCGAAATCCGTGGTTGCAGGTAGCAGGTCGCGTTTCCTGCTACCTGCGTGCACGAGTAGCCGAAAGGCCCCTCCCCCCGACCCCGTCCTCCCGGACGGCGCTTCCACCGACCCCGTTGCCAGGACCGCGGATCCGGACAATCCTCGAAGGAACGGCATCGGCACCGAACGGCCGTCTGCGAAGGAACGGTAGCCGATCGTCCGCGTCGGACGTTCGGCGTTCGCCCCTCGGAAACGAAGGAACGGAGCATCGTGGTCCTCGTCCGCCGCCCGAAGACGGCCGACGCCGCCGTCGCCCGACTAGTGCGCGGTGCGCGGGCGATGCTCGCCTGGTCCCAGACTGAGCTCGCCGAACGTTCAGGTGTCGCTGCGCGGACGCTCGCCAACATCGAGACCGGCCGGCGCGTGCCGCGTGACGGCACCGTCGAGCGGCTCGCCGTCGCATTCGCCCAGGCCGGCATCGAGATGTTCGAAAGTCCCGACGGTTTCGGGCTTCTCCTCAAGATCTCGAAAGACGACGGGCAGGTCGCCTGATCCTGGAGCTTGGCAGACCTGCCCGCAGCAAGCTTTCCACAAAATCCGCAAACGCGGTCATTGACGAAGTGTGCATTAGTGCTGCAACTTCGTGAAGTCTGATCGACCCGAGCGCGACCTGCGGAGGGCGAAAAGACGACACGGGCTTCCGACGTCAAGCCAATACTCGGACTCGCTGCATCGGCCCGCTCCGCGGGCATACCCGCACCCGGCCTTCGGCCCCACCGTGCGGTGCTTACCACCCGGATCAATCGTCGATCGCCGCCGTATCCCGGCGGCCGGAGGGTAGCCATGCCGATCAGCATCGCCGGCGCTTCGAGCGCCACCACTGGCATGACCAATTGGGAGTGCCGCGCCCGCCGTCTCGCCCGCGAGCGGGCCGTTCTCGCCGAGCGCCTTCAGCGCCTCCTCGTCGAAATTCCGGACGCGGTCAGCTTCGATTTCCACGATCTGCGGCACCTTGCCGGATACCGGATCCTCGAGCACGAGGGCCTCGTCCACGCCGGTGTCTGGCGCGTGACCGGCCGCCTCACGATCATCGTGGCCGCGACACGCGTCCTGAAACGTCCGGATCTTCGACACCGTCTTTTCGCCCTCCGTGAGCTCGCCGAGCGCGAGTTCAAGCGCGTCGTCATCGCCACTCCGCGGGGCATCCTCCACGAAACCGGCCGCCTCCGTGCACGCCGCCTCGCCGGCCTCGTCGTAGCCCCGGAGCACTGACGCCATGGCCTCGACAGGAAAGATCATCCAATTCCCGACCGGCGAAACCGTAAAGCATGTGGGACCAGGTTCCGTCTTCGACATCGCCAGTCAGCTCCATCGCAAACTCGGGCGCCGGGGAGCCCTGCCCCGCAGGCCGGCGGCGCTCTCCATTCGCCTGGAGGCGCTCTGCGGCGTCGCCGACGCCACCATCCGCCGCCTTTCGGTCCTCGCGGCGGCCGGGTCGATCACGCACGAGACTGCCGCCCGCCTCGCCCTCCGACATGCCCGGGAGATCGGCGCCGACAGGTCCCCCCCGTCTGCAAAAATCCGGGGCGTCCCCAGCGTCTACGACCTCCATGTCGCCGGCCAAGCACCCGACTACTTCGCCCTCAGGATCGCATCCGGCGACGGAGCGCCATGGATCGGAAGCGCGGCGCGGCACTCCTACGGAAAGCTCCTGCGGGTGTGCCCAGACGGCAGCGCGATCTGCCTGCTCGTCGGACGCGCGCAGGGCGGCCCCATCCCTGTGAGGCTCGTCATGACACCATCGTGGCAGGTCACGATGGTCGGCCGATCGATGCGACCGAATTGGTGGACCCTGAAGCACATTCTCGTCGTCGGCGGCCTGCCGGCCGAGCCCACGGATGATTCCGACGTCACCGCCGCCGTCGTAGCGCACCTGCGATCGCGCCCGCATCTGCGGGTCCTGCCGGGAGGCCGTGCCGTGCAGCCCGATGCACCCCGCGACGCGACGGCGATCCAGGTCGTCCGGCTGCTCGCGATCGCCCTGCCCGGTCTTCTGACCGTCGACCATCATGGAGGTCGGAGATGAATGCCCGGCCCGACACTCAGACGAAATCCGCCCTCGCGGGCGCGCGGCTCTTCCTGAAGCGGCGCAAGGCCGCCCTGGCCGCGTCCGCCGGGCGTGTTGCCGGACGCCTGGGTCCGGTCCCGGCGGCCGCAAGCGTCGTCGCAGGCGCGACATTGGGGCGTGTCCCCGGTCTGATCGACGAGTTCCTCGATTCAGGCCCAGTCGTCATCGTCGTCGAGGCGGTCGACGACGACTGGGCCGCCGCGCTCGGCAGGGCCGTCCGCGACTGCGTCCTGACCAATGCGCGTATCCCGCCGAAGGCCGGCGTAGATGGGTACATCCCCGCCAAGCCCGATTCCGAAATAGGGCGCCAGGCGCGATCGGCCTCGCCCGTCCGCGTCTTCGCCGGCCCGTGTAGGATATCGGACAAGGAGTCCAAGGACGCGAGCGCAAGCATCGCCGACATGTGCTCGGTCGTCGCGATCGCAAGGGATCCCGGCCGGGAGATGCCACCCGCCGTGCTCCGGGCCGCCGATCACCGGCTCGTCGCCGAACGACTCGATGCGGATCTGCTCGTCCTCGTCGTCGCGGCGGTGACCAGCTGCCGTCCAAAAAAGATGCTGTCGGCGGAGCTGCTGCCCCTTCTCGATCTCGACGACATCCGATTGGCGGTTCACCGGGATCGGGGAGCCGACGGCTGCATCGACCGCCTCGAAGCTCTGCTCCGCCGCCGCATCTGCGCGAGCTCAACATCACCGCGCCTCGCAGACCTGCAGGGATACGGCGCCGCCGGCGAATGGGGTCGCTCGCTCGCCGAGGACCTGAAGGCCTACTTGAGATCGGAGATATGCGCCGCCGATCTGCCCAGAGGCGGCGTCTTCTGGGGACCCAGCGGCGTCGGCAAGACGCTGCTCGCCGCCGCGATCGCAGCGGAAGCCGGCGTGCCGCTCGTCGTCGGATCCCTCGGACGCTGGCAGTCCGCCGGCGAGGCGCATCTCGGGACCACCTGCAAGGCGATGCGCCAGTTCTTCGCCGATGCGCGCAGCCAGGCGCCTTGCATCGCCTTCGTGGACGAACTCGACTCGTTCGGGGATCGCAAGACGTTCCGCGACTACAATCGGGACTATTCCACGCAGATCGTGAACGCATTTCTCGAATGCCTCGACGGTGCCGAGCAGCGCGACGGCGTGGTCCTGCTCGGCGCCACCAACCAACCAGGTCGGATCGATTCAGCGATCGTCCGAAGTGGTCGCTTCGATCGGATGATCGAGATTCACATGCCGTCGAAAAGCGATCTCGCCCTCATCCTCCGGCACCATCTCGGGCCGGACCTGCCCGACGATGACCTGGAAGATGTCGCCCGCCGCTGCCTCGGCGGGACAGGTGCCGATTGCGCCGCCTTGATCAGACGCGCGCGCAGTCGCGCACGCAGAGCCGGCCGACGGCTCGAAAGAGCCGATCTTTTCATGGAGATCGGATCGGCCGTCGAACCTTTCGATCCCGAAACCGAACGGCGCATCGGCATCCATGAGATGGGGCATGTGCTCGCCGGACATCTTCTCGGCTTCGAGATCGGCAGTGTCGTCCTGCAGTCGCCGGATCCGAACCGAAGGGCCTTCGCCCTCGGTCGCACCAAGGGCGTAATGACGCCCGACCGGGCTCGCGATCTACTCTGCGTCTACGTTGCCGGGCGGGCGGCGGAGATCCTCGTCTTCGGCAGCGCTTCCGCCGGGGCGGCGCACGATCTCAAGGCGGCGACCGACATCGCATGGGACATCCACTACCGCTGGGCCTTTGGCACTCGATTGTCGGTTCTCTCCCCGCAATCGATCGACGCCGACCCGACCGTCATCGAGGACGAAATCCAGCGCGCGGCGGCGCGTGCCGAAGAAATCGTGTCTAGTCACCGAGCGACCCTCGACCAGCTGGCCGATACCCTGATCGAGCGAATCTCTTTGGAAGGATGCGAGGTCGTCGAACTGATTGCCCGATCCATCGACACTACTTCACCGGCCGCCACCCTCCCGCCGACTACGCTCCGCCTCGGCAAGGTCGAAGAGCCACGGTCGTAGAAAACGCCGCATTGTGGATCGGGCAACGGAAAGCGGCTTCCGATTCCGACTACTTCGGTCGGCAGACGGAGCGGACTCGTCGAAGCTATGCAACGGGGTTGGCGCCATGACCACGACCAGGGGAAAAGTCCGCGACCCGATTCCCGGCATGAACCGACGCTCGCGCGCTGCCGCCCGCGCGCTCGGTGGATCGGCGCGCCTCGCAGAAAGGTACGGTGCATCCGGCCCATGCAGGTCCGCGGAACCACACAGATCTCCTGTCGACGTCTTCCTGCGCGCTGCCGCACGCATGTTGGCGGATACCGATATCGATACGAACCTCGCCCGATTTAACGAAGAACCGAAGTAGAGACCGATGCCGGCATCCCGGGTCGTTCTTCGGCTTGTTCGTATTTGTTAGTCATTCTTGTTGATGGGATATCCATACATGATCGATTAGACGCCATACAACGAATTTTATCGATAAAAATGGACCGACGTCGATGAAAAGCAAGTTTGAAAAGTTGATCGACGCCGAAGACGATTACTTATCGGATGTATTCGACGTGAGCGATGCTCCGTACGTTTCGGATGATGCTTCCGACGATAATCTCAGTTCCTACGACAAATGGATCGAAGACACGCTCTTCGACGTGAATGCCGCAAAACGGATCAAGGTCAAAACGACATTCAAAGGCCAGAAACGCTTTGCCGTGTATGCACGCTTCTCACGATCCACGCAGAAGCAGTCGAGCATCGAACGGCAGAACGACAACTGCAACTACTACGTCGATCTTATCGGCGGGGTCGTCCTTGAGCATTTCGAAGATCGTGGAAAGAGCGGGGCGACGATGCGCGGGCGCTCCGGGCTAATGAAAATGCTCGAGCGCCTCGAGGAATTCGACGCGATCGTCTTCGAAGATTTCGACCGGTTCAGTCGCGAGCTCTATGATGCGGTCGAAATCTACGAACGTCTCGAGAAGGCGGGAGTGGAGCTCCATTCCGCCATCGACGAGCAGCTGCTCAGGAAAACGGACGTCACGCAAGCCGCCGCACGTGCCGAGCACGACCGGATCCGGAGACGGAACCTGACCTCGGCGGGGCTCTCTCAGCTTGTCCGCGAGGGCGGCATCCCGAGCGGCGCATGCTTCGGATACAGGGACACCGATACCCCGGGCTTTCCCGTGCCCGACGACGATCAGAAGGTCGTCGTGATCAAGATCATGGGTCTT
This sequence comes from Methylobacterium sp. C25, assembly GCF_021352225.1. Lineage (GTDB taxonomy): Bacteria > Pseudomonadota > Alphaproteobacteria > Rhizobiales > Beijerinckiaceae > Methylobacterium. The sequence continues at coordinate 21,963 of NZ_JAAUVI010000005.1, forward strand.
GCGGCCGAGGGTATGACCTTCGCCAAGATCGCGAAGAAGCTTTCGGACGACGGAGATTACGCGCCGAACAACACGAAGAAATGGAACAGCAGTGGTGTCGCCGTCATCGTACGTCGCCCCATTTATACCGGTCGAATTTTCTACAGAAGGATCATCACGGTCAAAGACAGAAAATCGGACAAGGTCGAACAGTATCACAATGTCCGAGAGCGGATTGAGAAGAACTACAACAAGCGCTACCGCATCCTCTCCGACAAGCTCTTCAGGGCCGCCAACAAGGCCCGCAAACGCAAGGGGCGCCCGGGGAAGAGGAGCGATGACCTGAAGGCTGTAAATCTGTTCGGACATGCAGTCTGCGATTGTCCGGGAGCGCAGGAGCAACGCTACTGCCCCGGCGACAGACTCGCCGGTCGTCTGAACTGCAATCTTGCCGCCAAGCGGGCATCGTGTCTTGCCCCCGTCCAGAGCCTCGAGATCGAGCCGGTCGAAAGGGCAATCGTCCGTACCCTGGTCGAGACGTCAGAGCACGCCTTCGTCCAGGAGCATTTCGAACGCTACTACGATGATCGCATCGCCGAGCAGATCACGCTGTACGACGGCAGGATCACTGCGACGGAACGCGAACTCGACGAGGAACGAGCGCTTCGTCGACGGACCTACGACAGCGATCTGCGCCAGATGTATTCCGCCAAGGAGCTCGTACAGGACCGGCTGGAACGCGCGTCGCACATCAACGAGCTCGAGAACAGGCTCGCCCTGCAGATCCGGTCGAAAGCAGCTGTTTCAGAGCGGGCGGGCCGATCGGGCCAGATCTCGCGCGCCTTCGCCGCTCTGGACCTGCGTCTTCCCTTCCGCGTGCAGAACGAAGCCGATGCGGAGTTCCTCAAGATGTTTCGGAGGCTCGTGCCGGAGATCCGCATCGAACGCCATGGCAGGCCACGCGGTGAGATATCCGTCGTCATGAAGGTCGTCTGGGACGCGCTGCTGACGAACGATGAAGCCGCGATCGCGGAGGCTCCCTCCGTCACGTTGCGTGCGGATGCGTATCTGGACATCAAGTACGGGCTCAACGAATCCGCGCAGCTTTCGATGGAGGAGCAGGCCGCTCAGCGACTACACGCCCTGACCGACGAGCAATGGGCGCTCGTCGAGGCCATCCTTCCCGATACCAGGATGACGGACCATCACGGCGGTCGGGATACGACGACGAGGACCGTCGTCGACGCGATCGTCTTCAAGATGACGACCCGAATTCCTATCGGTCGGCTGCCTCTCTCGTTCGGACCCCGGAAGACGGTCTACAACGCGATCCTCCGCTTCATCTACGCAGGAGGTCTGGAAAAGCTGCGGATGCAGCTCGAGGACCGCTACCCTGAAATGGTCGGCGGATGGGATTTCGCATCGCTTTCGAGGTTCCGGCGGGCGGAGGAGGTGGCGGCAGTACCTCGCGTCGTCGTTCGACCCGCGCTTGTCGCACAGGCAAACGTGCGATCCGGCAACCATCGTTTGACGGAAGAGCAATGGCACGCCGTCGAGGACCTCATCGACGACAGCGTAAAGGTACCTGTCGGGCGCCAGGCTTGCTCGATACCGCCGCGAACCATTCTCGAACTCATGTTGCTCAAGCTCAGGACACGATGTGCATGGAGAAAGGTGCCGCTCGGCGAATTCGGATACAACGAGTTCTTCGCCGCGATGCACCGGGTCACCTACACCGGGACATGGGATCGAATCCTGCTGGTCTGGAACAGACGCTTTCCGGAACTGCTTGAGGGCGTGGACACCAGCGTCGTTCCAAGTGCCCGGTCGCGCAGGCTTGGTATCGAGGGCACCGAAGCGCATGTCAGGAAGCCTGAAGACACCCTGGCTCTCCGCATCTGGGATCCGGAGGGCAGGTTTCAGAAGGCCGCGGCGGACGATTGGATGGACCTGACCGATCGCGAGTGGTCGATCGTCGCCGACGTCCTGCCGCCGCTTTCGAAGCGCCGCCATCGTACGGCGACAAATGCTGTCCTATTCATCATGGCGACGCGGACGGCATGGCAGCAGCTGCCCTCCAGGTACGGCAGCAGAAGCTCGATCTACAAGGTCTTCGGACGCTTCGCGAAGGAGGACCGTGACGGCAGCTGCCTCATTCGTTCGATCGTTACGGCGCTCGAAGCGAACTCGCCGCAGACCCTGGCACGCATGGGGCGAGCGGGTTCTGCGCCCGGGACGAAGGCCTCGATCGTTCTGCCGGTAGAGCGGCTGACCGCGAGGCCTCCGAAGGCGAGACAGCCCACGATCAAAACGAACCTCAAGACGGCATCGAACCAACCTTCGGCGTCGCCTGCTGCGAGCGCGGACAACCCCTCCGTCAAACCATCAAGTGCGAACCAGCTCGACCTCTTCGGCTGACACGCCGAGGCACTCATCGCGAAGAGGCCCGGTGTTCACACGGAACACCGGGCCTTATTTAGTAATGCGGCATCGCGGTTTGCCTCGGCGCAAGGCCGCCGCTTTTCCAATGACCGTAAAAATAGATGCACCATATTTCAGCTGGTGCTGTTTTGACTCAAGATTTGCAGCGTCGTTCATTCTGGTCAATTAACGGCGGAATATTTCGATCAGAAACAGCAGCTTACAGATGGGATAGAGATTTTACGGCAAATCCGAAAAATCGGCGAGGAAAATACAGCAATCTGTGGATGGGCCCGATCCTGACCGCGCCATTTGGGAATTATGGCAGAAACCTCAAACATCTGAGAGATATAGATTCTTTTGCGTTCAGGAATTAGTCGCGGTCGGCCGCCGGGCCGTATACGACGCCGCGAGCTATGAAAACTAAGCCACAAAATCCTGCTGGCGTTACTTCAAGGCCATTTGGTGGTGTGATTTTACGGATCTTGCAATACGGTCTGTTTCTGCGTGATCGTCGATGGTCTGGCACGCTGCGGCGATCGGGTGGCTGCGCATCGGCGACGAGCTCGATCGTAGCGTTGCGAACAAGAAGCGCCCTACAGTTGATGCGGCTACCGGGGTTCCGTCGCTGAACCAGCGCGCGCCCAAGGGTCATGTCCTTCGACCGTTGGGACAGACGGGCAACGGCTTCTGTCGTTTTATGAAGCCCAAACCAGACTTCATGCGGCAGTCCGCAGTGATCGTCGGTTTCACGCACCGCATTTTGGAAGAAGGCTGAGAAACGTTCGCGTCGCAATGCAAACGTCGTGCAGATCGCAGGGTCCAGTGAACTCGGCGGCCGCGGGTCGATGGGCTTGCGTCCGGTCGATACGGGTGCCGAACAGCCGCCGGGATATGTCCCTAGCCGTGCGGGACGTGCGGCGGGAGGACCCCTCGTCGACTGCAAATCTGCCGAGGAACCGGTCGGCCGAGGCGTTCCGTTCGTCTCTGACAGGGGCTTCTGCACCTGGGGCCTGCAGGCAATTCAGGCCGCTGTAGATCGGGACCTGCATGGGGCATCCTTCGCCGCCATCGCGGATGTCTTCGTTGAGGTGGAAGGATCTCCGACTATCGAGATACCGCGACCGCTTCGCGATGGCGGTATCTGCAATCCTTCCTGCGAGATTTCGTCTTTCGAACAGGTCGACCATCGCGCCGAGGAGATTGTCGAGGTCGCGGCGGCATATTTCGAACCCTTCGTCGGTGCCGCGGCGATCCGTATCGGCAGCAATTGCTTCGCCGATGTCGGGGGCGCCTCGCCCATCGGCCTCAGCGCGGAGGCGCGGCTCTCCAAGGTGTTCGGCACGGGCATGTCGATCATGGTGCGGGCGCTGGTCGGCTGCCGCCGGGCCTATGGCGACGTGGTGCCCTAGTCGCTACTCGCCTTCGCCGGCAGCCAGCAATTCGTGTCCGCTGGCTTGCCCCATCGGCAGGATTCCTTCCCGAGTGGATCGCAAGCGTGCCAACCCCCGCCCCGTCGCGGGCGGACTTCGTGGTCTCAAAGATCGTCCGTGTGTTCGATTGGAGCTGCTGGTAGGGAGATCGGCGTAGGGTGCGGCCAACTATCGGCAGGCTGGCCCCACCGATCATCGTCGTAGCCGGTCCGAGCGTCTCCAAAAGAAGCGGCCGCGGCAGTACCCGGTCATCCGAGGTGGATACCGGATCCTGCCCTAGTGTCCGAGCGGTAAACGTATAGCTCTAGTAGCTCCGCAATATTACTATGGCGTCGCGCCGTTGCCGCGCCATCAGTGGAATGTCGTTGCCCCCTGCCCTCTTTCGGCTACCAGCATTGTCAGACACCTTTCAGGTGCCTCGAAGACACTGGGTTCATTGTCGTAATCGTAGGCGAGCAGCAGGGCTGCCGCTAAGGAAAGCCCATCATCAGAGCCGACGAAATACTTGAGAGATGGTTGGACGCGCGGGCAGCCACGATGATCTGCGTGATCAGTGTTCACGCTACGGACTTCGAGAGAGAAGCACGATATCGGATCGCCCCTTACGTAAGGCGTCTCGTCCTTCTCGCATGTGATGGCATAACAATTTTCCAGAGCAGCCCACAGATCTGAGAAATTGGATCGCTCCGTGACCACGGCGTCGCCCCGCAGCCCGTGTCTGACGATCGTGACCGCGAGCGGATTGTCGAGCGTCCTAGAATAGACGGACGGCTCAAGCTTCCCCTGGAGCACCCAGAGGCTCATCGGTTCCGGAGCTAGCGGAGCAGCAGGGAGCGTTCCTACGGGAAGCGAGCAGCTCATGCCTGCCGCCTTTAGCAATTCGAACTCCCAAAGGCCTCTTCGTAGATGATCGACTTCGATCGGCCCCTCGCCGTTCTCTCCGCTGCGCCAGCCGAAACAAGCGACCTGCTCGCCGAGGCGAATTTCGATGACGTTCTGAAAGTTATACCCGATCTCGGCGTACGGGGTCTTCCAGGCACCCATGGCTCGGCGGCTCATGGCACCGGGCTTTCCGCCGAAATAGGCGATAAAGAAACCCGCCACGTTGGCCGACTTCGTCACCACATGCGCTTCCGACGGGCCTTCCCAGCCAAATTGTTCGAGGAGGGCGTGTGCGGCGTCGCGAAGAAGGACGAGCACCTCCGCCTCCGAGCCGGGAATTTGATACGCGAACGAACTCTGCACGATAGGCCTCCATCTAGGCCTTATCGACCATGAATCGGTCTCGCAGACATGTCCACGCCCGGGTGTGGACAAATGAGCGAGGCTCGTCCGCGGAAGTTTCGCCCAGGCCCTGCCATCAGGAGCGACGTGGACCAAAGTTGCTGCCTCCGACATCGCTACCCGTGCCCAAGCTCGCCGAACGTCGAACGACCCAGCCTGTAGCGTAGCAGCGTAGCACTAGCGCGTAGCGCTACGATCGAGAGGAGCGTCGCTGGGTCAGCTTGGCAGGTGCCGGCTCCCCTCGACCGAGGGAGGTCCGATGCCGTCGAGCGACCGGAGCTTCAGGGTGCAGCCTGCCCTAAGTTCGCTTCTGGAGGCCGAAGCAATTGGGCTCGTGCCTAACGATGCGGTGTGCCGTTCCTTGCGAAGACCGGAGCGCCCGCGCCAAGCTGGCGATACGCAATCGAACACCGTTCGGACTTTCACATAACTCCTGAGGAAGCCCGTCGAGGATATCCCTGACCGCGACCTTCTCCTCGCCGGACGTCTGGATTAGCTCGGCCGAGGTTGGCGCCCGCGCCTGCCGAGAACGCTTCGAGCCGCGCGAGGATGCCAAGGCTTTGGCCGTTGCCCTCGAAGCCGCCGTCGTTCCCCATGCAGGAGTTGAGTGCTACCTCGCCGCCATGCCCGAAGGGCGGGTGGCCGAGGTCGTGGATCAGGCCGACAGCCTGGATCAAGGCTCGGCCGGGCAGATGAGCGGTCGCCTCATGAAGGGGAAACGTGGCGCGCAGCTGCTTGACGATGCTGCCCGCGATCTGCGCGACTTCGAGCGAATGTGTCAGACGCGTCCGATAGAAATCGCTGTCGCCGAGATTCAGGATCTGGGTCTTGCCCTGCAGCCTGCGGAACGAAGCCGAGTTGACGATGCGGCCGTAGTCGATGTCGCCGTCATCGCGGGCATCATCCGGCCGAGATGCCATCCCTCGCGACGCGCGTCCCAACTCATGATCACTCCCGCACCGAAAATACGGAAGGGACTGGTGAACCGTCACGGCGCCGGCAAGCAGCCGATTATCCATGGCTCTGGAAGCATTCGGCGACAGCAGGCCTGCTCCATGCCCCAGCCGGCGGTGTCGCCTCCTGCTTGTGCTTCAGTCGGCTTGCGAAATCGCGCTTCTCCACTTCGTAGGCATCGAGGACAGCCCTGGTCCAAAGCGCGATTCCCTCGGCCTTCAGACCGATCTTCTGGGCCTTGCTGTAGTGAATGCGGGTGACGGGAAGCGCGCGTTCCTTCATGTGCTCCTTCTCGTCCCCTTTCTTGTGCTCACGGTGAGACAGGATTGCGGAGCCGGCACCGCCGAGTCTGCGATCGTCGAGAAAGGTCTCCAGCGAGCGGCGCGCGTCGTGGGGCACCCAAGGCTCGATGCCGTGCTCGGCCAGGAGATCGATACCCACCTTCCTGGATGACCCGTCCTTGATCTTGCCGCGGACTTTTCTGCCGTCCCCCTGACCGGGCACCTTCTTCTTTCCCTTGTGGCGGATGCCCTGGAGGCGTCTTAAGAGACCACCAAGTCCGCCCACGCTTACGCACCCCTCGCCGCATGAACTGGGGAACAGCCATTTCGACCCGCGTGCGCCGCGGTTCGATCGATATCTCTCGATAATCTCGATCGTCTCCGGTGGTATTGGCAGGGAGTGCGGAAGCGGGTTGCCCTTAACCGTCTTCATCTCCTCCGGCGTCCAACTGAGGCATTTCCATCCGTCTGGAGTATCGGGCGAGATGAAGTAGCGTCCGGTCGGCGTTCGAAGGAGCTGCCCCGCTCTCTGTGCAGTCAGCACCGTCGCCCAAAGTGCTCCGACGACCGAGGCGTCGACCGCCCCCGCCCCTCGTTTGCCGTCAGAGGTTGCATGCAGGTGTTCCACGAGGACGAGCGTGCGGGCCAACTCGCGGATCGTGGGCGAGTGCTCGCGGGTGCCGCTCTTGCGCTCTGTCGACCATCGAGCCCAGAACACGAATTCGAGTTCGTCGAGCCCCGTAGCCTCGGAGTTTTCTGCGTAGGCCCAGTCCAGCATCTCCCTCGCGGCAGATATGATCCGGTATGTTTTCGCTGCCGAGCAGATTCTTTTCTTGTCGGAGGAGACCCTCTCCAGCTTCTTCTTGACGCGTTCCAGATCCCTGTATTTCAACAGCCCGACGGGTTTCTCCTCAATGTCGGCAAAGCACTCATGATGGAGGAGCGTCCCGTACTGAGAGGCCCATCTCGGCGAAAGTCTCGGAAGCTTGTCTGCAAGGAACTTCTTGCGGAGGTGAGCCCACGACCAGATCCGATCCGGCATGCCGTCATTCGGGCCGTGGATCTCGCCGTCGGCGTCGATCCACATCTCGTCCTGATATAGATGCCACGACCCGTCGTCGTAGTCCGACCGTACCTTCCGCATCTTGTCGAGATAGCGACGGGGATCGAGACCTTCGGCCTCGAAGGCCAGCACTTTCCGAGCGAGTTCGCGGGCGTCGCGGACGCCGGTGTCCTGGATCGTGCCGAGACGCCAGGAAGCCGTCCTGCGCCTGACATACCAGGTCGCCGCTGTCGAAGTGAGCCGAAGGACCAGCGCCATCTGTTCAGAATCGCGCCACTCGACCACCTGTCCCTTGGTTGCACCGCTCTCGACGTAGCGTTTGGCCTGGACGATGATGTCGTTGGTGAGTAGGAGCGTCGCCCTTTCGAGCGGCGCCACCACGCCGGTGGGTTCGGGTTTGGGCGGACGGATCCGGACGGGATCGGGCGCGCGGAAGGGTGGAATTGACTGACGCATGCCGGTCTCCATACAACCGCCGTACAACCAGGGTGTCCGGCACGGCATTTGGAGAGCAAGCCCATCTCCTTGAGAATTGGCAATGGTTTGCGTAGGTTATTGGCCGAAGAGATGGATAGGCTGGTTGATGAGATATTAGGGCAGCGGCCTTCCAAGCTGAATACGAGGGTTCGATTCCCTTCACCCGCTCCAGCCCATCTTTCTTGATTAATTTCAGATAATTGAGTGAAGCAGTCGCGTTCCGAGGACGCCTGTTTTCTCTCAGTTCTCACTCAACCCTGACATACCTTTGCTGCCTCCGGACAAGCTGGTCCGGGCGGCCGATTCGTTTCTTCCGATCAAAGGGTCCCCGCTCCTTCCACGGTCGTGGCCAGGGCGGCTTCGCATGGCGGACGCGGCAACTCACAGGCGCCACGTCTGATTGCCGGAAGCCGACGCCTAGTACTCACTCACGAGGGTATCTTTCGACCCGCGGCGGCGGGGGGATCGTCGAAATTCGATGATCCTCCCGCGCTGGGCCATTGTTGGTGCGCGCTCGCGACCCTGACGATGGGGACCCATCGGTCGGCAGAGAAGAACGCACCATGCGTGACTGTCGCCGATCAATAGATCGGAACGCACCGATCCCAGTAGTTGCTGTAGCGATAGCCGTAGCCGCACCCGCTGCCGATGTAGAGGACGCGCCGCGGACCGTAGCCGTAGCCGCCCCATCCTCCAGCATGGCGGAAGCCGCCACCGTGACCGCCGAAATGACCGTGGCCGAAACCTCCACCGAAGTGGCCGCCACCATGGCCGCCGCCGAAGTGACCTCCACCGAAGTGGCCGCCGCCGTGGCCACCGCCGAAGTGCCCACCGAAGGCGGAGGCCCCCGTCGTCGCGGCGGCGCCGAGCGGAACTGCAATTGCAGCAGCGATGAGCAGGGACTTGAACGTCTTATTGATCATAACGCTCTCCAATGTTAGGCCAAACGGTCTGTCCGGTCAGCGAACTGGAGACTTAAATAACTTTACGAATATTGATGTGCCTCGCCGCACGTGGCCAATGAAATCTTATCGTTGCCGCGAAATCCGCGTAAATCTGAATGATGCGGCGCACATTTGAGTGTGGATGGCCGATTTTACCGGGTCATTTGCACTATGTCCGTCGACCGTTACATCGTCACGGCTATCATCGGGATGAAAGTCGCGACGGTTTGCCGGATGACACGCTCAGACTCCTAAGACTTTTCGACGAACGTCGATTAGGAGGGCGCTTGTAAAGCTTCCCTACCCCGACGATCAGTTCATCAGCAAGCTTCTCAGCGATTTCCGATCGGTCTTGCCGACGCCGTTGGTCGGCAGGATGTCGAGGCTGCGGATCTGGGCCGGCACATAGATTCGAGCCAATGAGCTACGGATGAAGTCCTTGAGACCGGCTTCGTCGAGGGGCTCGCCGTCGCGCAGGACTACGAAGGCTACTGGCACCTCGCCGAGATCGGCGTCCGGCGCGCCGACGACGCAGCAATCGCGGACCGCCGGATGGGTGGCGAGCTGGCGCTCGATCAGGGCTGGCGAGATGTTCTCGCCGCCACGGATGATCACGTCCTTGATGCGGCCAGTGATGGCGAGGAAGCCGTCCGAGTCGAAACGTCCGAGGTCGCCGGTGCGCAGCCAGCCGTCGATGATCGGCTGATCGGCGCTGCCGAGATAGCCAGCCATCAGCGCGGGCCCAGTGATGCGGATCTCGCCCTCTCCGCCTTCGGGCGCGGGCTCGTCAGTTACGGGGTTGAACAGGCCCACCTCCTGGCCAACGAGAACCGTGCCGATCGTCCCGATCTTGCGGGCGCCCGGCGGGTTCATGGTCGAGGTGCAGGTCGCCTCTGAAAGCCCGTAGGAGACGAGCAGTTGCACGCCGAAGGCCGCCTCAATCTGCTCGTGCAGCGCCGGGGTGATCGGCGCCGAACCACAGCGCAGGAACTTTAGCCTCGGGAAGCGCTCGCCCTCGGTCAGGTGCGGCAGCATCCGCGCGTAGATCGTCGGGACGCCGGTCATGTAGGTCGGCCCATCGCGGCGCAGATGCTCGATCGCAATCTCAGGCTTGAAGCGGTCGGCGAGGATCAGGCTGGCGCCGGCCAGGAACGGCACGATCAACTGATTGTTCACGCCGTTGGTGTGGTAGAGTGGCATGATGTGGAGCAGCCGATCCTCCGGCGAGGTGCCGGTGTGGCTGAGAACGCCCTCGGCGTTGCAGATCAGCGCTCCGTGGCGCAGCAGCACGCCCTTCGGCCGGCCGGTGCTACCCGAAGTGAAGAGCAGTATGGCGTTGTCGTCGGGTCCGAGCGCCTCCTCGACGAAGACCCCCTCGCCTTTCACGGCGGTGACCGGCTTTATCGCCAGGGCGTTGAGCGCGGGCACGTCGAAGCGCTCGATGAGCGTTACGTCCACGACGAGGTGGCGCATGCCGACGACCTCGGCCTGCTCGGCCAGTGCCTCCGGGGCAAGCCCGGGTTCGAGGAAGCAGACGCAGGCACCGGCCTGCATCGCGCCGAAATAGGCCGAGATGCCCGCGATGGATTTCGGTGCGATCACGCCGACCGTCATGCCGCGCGCCACGCCCCAGGCATGGAAGCCGGCCGCGTAGGCATCGATCGCATCCCGGAGTGCGCCGTAGCCGACCGTTTCCGGGACGGTGATCGCTGTCAGTCCGACAGAGGCGTGGCGCGCCATCGCCTCGCGAAGGCGTCCGCTGATCGTCTCCGCCATGGTTTCGTTCCTCCCGGTTTTTTGTCAGCGCAGCTTGATCGCCGCGTCGCGTTCGAAGCTGCCATCCGCGTCGATCGCGGTGAGCGCGTCGGCTTCCGCCTCGGTCGGCCAGGACGACGGCTCGGCGCCGTCCGCCTCGAAGCTGAAGCCGGTGCGGGCGCGGACCTCGTCGAGGCTCGCCTGCGGATGCCAGGACGACAGGACGAGACGGCCGTCCCGCTTCGTGAACACCGCGATCGGCGTGACGACGCCGTGCATACCGCCCGAGGCAGTGACGAAGTCGAGGGTCTCGACCAGCGTGCGCTTGGAATGCTCGGTCCGCCACGTGACCGCGCGGCGGGCCGTGGGCAGCATCACTGCGCCGCCGCCTCCGCCGGGGAGCCGCACCTTCGGGGCGTGCCAGTCGCCGATCACCGAGACGTTGGTGCGCCCGAGCCCGTCGACCTGCGCCGCACCGAGGAAGCAGAGATCCATCTGGCCGCGGGTGCAGAGGTCGTAAAAATCCTCGTTCGAGAAGATCGAGCGCGAGCCCTCGGCGAGCACCGGGTCGGAGCTTGAGATCGGCACCTTCGAGGGGCGCGGGTCCACGCCGCCGGCGACGTTGATGTAGGTGAAGTCGAAGTCATAGGCCTGCTTGGCGAGCAGGCAGGCCAGCATCGGCAGGGCCGAGTTCACGCCGCTGAAGGTGATCTCGTTGGGGCGAACGAACCGCGCGAGGTTCGTGACGATGAAGGAGAAGCCCGACCACTCATGCATGGGCCGCCTCCCGCGCTTCCGGGGCCGCTGCGAGATGGGCCTTCAGCACGGCCTCTCCTTCCTCCATGTAGGCCTCAACGGCTGGGTAATCGACTTCGTAGTGGGGCCAGCACGAGCCCGGCCAGCCGGCATTCGCGACGACGCTGATGGCCTCGACGAGGAAGTGCGGAACCAGCGTCAGCTCGGGCTGCTCGCGGAACGAGGCACTCGGTGCGATCTTTTCCGCGACGATGAGAACCCGCTTGGCCGAGCGGCTCATGATCCGGTCCCAATGCGAGGTGCCGTAGACCCGCACGTCGCCTTCCTCGCTCACCTCGTTGGCGAGGATCACCGCGAAATCGGGGGTGATCTTCGGGATCGCGTAGACGGACTCGCCGGTGCCGTAGGGGTCCTCGACCTGTTTCCAGCCGTTGATGGCCGGCAGGTCCGAGCCGTGGATGCCGCCGCAGGGCATGAACGGCACGCCGAAGGCCGAGGCGCGCAGGCCCGCCGTCAGTGTCGCGCAGGCATGTTCTTCGAGCCGGATCTCGCCCTTCTCGACGGCCTTCCGGTACCAGGGAGCCAGGCCGAAATTGCCCTCCATAGCGACGATGCCGGCGCGAGCGCGGCCGAGCGCGCCTGCCCGGCACAGGATGTCGATGTCGTAGCCGGGGGACTGCTTGATGACCTCGAGATCCTTGCGGCCCTGGCGGATCAACTCGCGGACCAACGCGAAGGGGCCGCGATGCAGGAAGCTGCCACCGAGCGCCATCGAGCTGCCATCGGTGATCCGCCCAGCGAGATCCGCCAGCGGAACGATTTTCGAATGTCCGGAACTCACGAGGATGTCTCCCGAGCGGATGGTGTTCAGGCGGCGCGATAGGCGCGGATGCGCTCCTTCAGCCCCGGCCGTGCGGCGGAGGTGACGAGGTCGGCGAGATCTTGGGATCGGGTGTCGGCAGCGGTCGCGGCGTAGAGCGAAATGGCGGCCTCGGGCGCTAGCTGCGTCGCGGTCTCCGAAACGGTGGAGACGAGATCGGTCCATTCCGCGCTTGGGGAAAGGCGGGTGAGGAAACCGTCGGCCATGGCCTCCTTCGCGTCGAAGACGAGGCCGTCGCCGAGGATGGCTCGCGCACGGGTCGGCCCGACCCGCTCGGCGTAGCGTCGGGTGCCAAGGACGAGGCCGAAGCCCAGCCCCGGCATCCGGAAGGTCGCGGCCGGATCGGCGATGCGCCGGGCGCAGGAGCAGATCAGGTCGACGCCCGCGCCGAAGTTGCGGCCATGGGCCAGGGCGAGCGTGTCGAACGGGGCGTAGCGCACCGCCTGCAGAAGTTGCTCGATCCGGATGAAGCGCAGGACGAGATCGCCGGTCGACTGTTCTTCGTATCCGCCGAAATCGAAACCGGCGCTGAAGTTGCGCCCATTGCCCTTCAGAACGAGCAGCCGGACGCCGGACTCGGCAGCCTCGTGCACCTGGGCGAGCAAAGCCTCGACCAGTGTAGCCGAGAGCGGGTTCATCTTGTCGGGACGGTTGAGCGTCAGCGTCAGCGTGGTGCCGTCGCGCTCGATCAGAAGCTCGTCCATCATGCGCTCTTCGCCAAAGCAGCAGGCGTGACTTCGCCGAATACTTCATCGTTGTGCTCACCGAGCCCCGGCGGTTGCCGATAGATCGAAAAGCCCTCGCCCGAAAACTTCAGCGGCGAGACGAAGGTCTTGGTCTCGACACCCGAAGGCAGCGTGATCGGCTGGACCCAGCCCATATGCGCGACCTGATGGTCGGCCAGGGCATCGGAATAGCCGTTGATCGGCGAGCAGGGCACGCCGGCCTTGCGGAAGCGGGCGAGCAGATCCCCGCAGGTGTGTCTCGCGAAATCCCGTTCCAGGATCTCGAGCAGGTCCGTCTGGTGCTCGGCGCGGAGCGCCGTGGAGGCGAAGCGCGGATCGTCGATCAGGTCGGGCCGCTCGATCGCAAGGCAGGCCGCGCGATAGAGCGCGTTGTTGCCGGCCGCCATGGCGACATAGCCGTCCTTCGCCTTGAACGCCTGGTAGGGCGCGTTGCGCGGATGGGCCGAGCCGAGGCGCTCCGGATCCTTGCCGCTGCCGAAATACTGGCTTGTCTGGAGCGCGCCCATGGCGAGCGAGGCCCCGAACATCGAGGCGTCGATATGCGTGCCCGTGCCGCCATCGCGCACCTGCAGCAGCGCCGCGGCGATGGCGTAGGCGGCATAGAGCCCGGTTCCGAAATCCGAGATCGGCACGCCGCATTTCACCGGAGGCGCACCGGGCTCGCCGGTAACGCTCATGATGCCGCTCATGGCCTGCAGCGTCAGGTCGAAGCCGGCCTCGCGGGAGCGCGGACCTTCCTGGCCGTAGGCCGAAATCGAGCAGTAGACGAGACCGGGCTGCTCGACACTGACGGTCGCGTAGTCGAGACCGAGGCGCTGCATCACGCCGGGGCGGTTGTTCTCGAGAACGACATCTGCCGAGCGAATCAAGTCGCGTGCCTTCGTATTCCCGCCAGGGTCCTTGAGGTCGAGCGTGACCGAGCGCTTGTTGCGGTTCAGCGAGGCGAAGTTCTCGCTGTAGCCCTCGCTCATCGGAGGCCAGGCCCGCATGGTGTCGCCCCCGTCCGGGTTCTCGACCTTGATGACGTCGGCGCCCATGTCGGCGAGGAGCATGGCGCAGAAAGGGCCCGCAGCGACACTGCAGAACTCGATGACCCGGATGCCGGAAAGCGGTCGCAAGCTGAGTGCTCCTTATCAGACGAAGGCGCTCAAGGCGGCGGCGGGCGCCGGCCGTGGCGAAAGGGCGATGGGGTTGTACTGGAGCACCAGCGACAGCCGGCGGGCGCCGTCGACGACCGCGTCGTTGAAGCGGAGCAGTGCGACCGGATCGCTATCAGCGAGATGATCCAAGATGGTCAGGCCTCTGAGAGCTGCGCTATCCATCGTTCTAATATATGAAACATTGGTCTAATAATTTGATACTGCCTTTCGTGAGGTCGGGTCAAGCGACTGTGAGTGAAAAGTGTCCATTTCGAATCTGTCGTTGAGGGCAATGCTCTGAAAACTTTTGCCCAGTCAGTTGACGAACGGGATAAGACGTTACTACTCTAGCAAATATTGAACTGTCGTGCTAAATAATAGAACGATACAGACTGTAGGGGATGTTTTTCAATTCCTTACTCGGCAAGGCACGCAAGTGAGCTCATGGGAGGGAATGATGGACGCAACCGTGAAGGGACCGCCGACTAAGGGGGACGTCGTTCGCGTCGTCAGCGGCAACTTCCTCGAGATGTTCGACTTCATGGTCTACGGCTTCTACGCCTCGGCCGTGGCACAGGCCGTCTTCCCGAACGACAACGAATTCGTCTCGCTGATGCTGTCGCTGATGACATTCGGCATCGGCTTCCTAATGCGTCCGCTCGGCGCGATCGTGCTCGGCGCGTATATCGACCGGCACGGACGCCGCGCCGGACTGATCTTGAGCCTCGCCATCATGTCGGTGGGCGTCGCGCTGATCGCTTTCACGCCGACCTACGCGTCGATCGGCCTTGCCGCTCCGCTCTTGGTCGTAATCGGGCGCTTGCTCCAAGGCTTCTCGGCGGGAGCCGAGTCGGGCGGCGTCTCGGTCTATCTCTCCGAGATCGCGACACCCGGGAACCGCGGCTTCTATGTGAGTTGGCAATCGGCGAGCCAGCAGGTGGCCGTCGTCTTCGCGGCCGTCATCGGCGTAAGCCTACGCGGCCTTCTCACCGAACATCAGATGCTGGAATGGGGCTGGCGAATCCCCTTCCTGATTGGCTGCCTGATCGTGCCGATCCTGTTCTGGATCCGCCGCTCGATGCACGAGAGCGAGGAGTTCGCGCAGCGGACCAAGCGCCGCCAGCCGACTCTGGGCGAGATCTATGGCTCCCTCGCGCAGAACTGGGCGATCGTGCTGAAGGCCGTGCTGCTCGTCACGCTGACCAGCGTGTTCTTCTACATGATCACCGCCTATACGCCGACTTATGCTCGGCAGGTGCTGGGCTTGAGCGCCAACGACAGCTTCGTCGTCACGGTCTGCGTCGGCGTCGCGAACTTCATCTGGGTGCCGGTCATGGGAGCGGTATCCGACCGCGTCGGGCGCCTGCCCGTGCTGATCACTTTCTCGGTTCTAATCGCCATTACCGCCTATCCGATAATGGCGTGGCTCGTGTCCGAGCCTTCGTTCGTGCGACTCCTTGCGGTGCTGATGTGGATGTCGTTCCTTTATGGCGGCTACCAAGGCGTCATGGTCGTCACTCTGACCGAAATTATGCCGGCTGAAGTACGAGCCACTGGGTTCTCCCTCGCCTACAGCTTGGCGCAGGCGATCTTCGGAGGATTCACGCCGGCTGTCTGCACATATCTCATCCATGAGACGGGAAACCGTGCAATGCCTGGCTTATGGCTGACCTGCGCTGCACTGTTCTCGATTGTAGGAACTCTGACATTATTTCGAAATGTCGATCTTTTCCGCAGAGCGGTGACGCCGACAACAGCGTCCTCTTGAACAAAACATTCGGGGCGGCTCGCCGTTGGGGTTCGGGTGTCGATATCACTCTGAAGAAGGACGGCGCGTCACCGTGTCGGTGACGCGCCCAGGTTCAGATCTCTTTTCGGGCAATGTTCGCAGCAGGCTGAACGACCAAGCGGTGTCGAACGCCGCAATCCGTTCTGGAAGGGCTTTTAAATCTGCTTCCCTATTGAGTGCCCGAAAAGCCGACGTCCGGCAGGCAGCTAAAGTGGCTGCGCGCAATATGGCGGTTTTAGAGTTCTTGGGACATCGAATCTGCGGTTCTGAGTTCGGTCTATGCGCCTCGTCTGGCAGTTGCAGACGCGCGTCATCATGATTTCGAATGCCGGCTTGGCGAGTGTGATGCGGATCACAGATCGCCGACTTGAGATCTGTGAAACCGAGATTGTCTACGGCGCGACTGCCGTACAACTCGAAAGGCTCAAGTCATGAACAAGGTTTATTCCACTTTACTCATCGCGGTTGCTCTCACGATGAGCACCGCGACTTCACAGGCACGGCCGGCTCAAAAGGCGTTCGACGAGGCGCGTAGCCGGATGACCGCAACGCGCGGACAATATATGCGGCTCGACCGGTCGCCGACGAATGCGTGCGCAGCTGTCCTGGATGGCGGGGAAAACCGGTTCGACCGGATGTACAGCGGCATTGGAGCCTTCGATTGCAGAGCGGCATACTAACCGCTCTGCAAAACAGCGCCAGCATGACTTCAAATAGTTCAAAAGCCGCTTCGATCTTTCCCATACGATTTATCAAATGGAGAAGATCGCTCGGCAATCCTAATTTCGATCATGCCAAGACTAAAATCCCATGGGATATGCGGGTCGTCGTTTAGGTCGCCGACGCTTGCTCCACCCGCGAATTCTCGGCGATAACAATTTCCACTTGGCTGTTTTAAGCTGTATAGTATTCGCGGCAGAGTGACTGATTTCGAAGGCCGCCGCGATGACAAAGTCACGGTCTCACCATGGGGTTTGCGCGCCGATTCCATGGCAGTTGACGTGTCGCGTGAGCCGACGGGATGCGCTTGGCTGGCTGGCCGTCATGGCCGCAGGAATACCATCGGCACTCGCTCAGCCATCCGCCCAACCCGTTGTCGGATACCTTAGTCCCGAGTCACCTCAGCTCTTCGCAACCCGGCTCGCAGCGTTCCGCGAGGGTCTGGCCGAGGCCGGCTACGACGAAGGCCGCAACGTGATGCTCGAATTTCGGTGGGCCGAGGGACACTACGAGAGGTTGCCCGTGCTCGCTCAGGACCTCGTCGAGCACGGGATCAAGGTCCTCGTGGCGCCGGGTGGCGCTCCCGTAGCGTTTGCCGCGAAGTCGGCCACGCAGACGATCCCGATCGTTTTCGAGATGGGTGGAGATCCCGTCGCGCTCGGTGTCGTCGACAACTTGGCTCGACCGCCGGGGAACGTGACAGGCATCTCCAGTCTCAGCGTCGACGTCTCACGGAAACGCTTGGAGTTTCTGCGTAACGTTGTGCGGAACGCGTCCGCCTTTACCGTCATCGTTAACCCCACCAGCCCGACGGCACGATCGCAACTGCGCTCCTTGAACGAGGCTGCCGAAAACCTTGGTGTCGCGCTTCAGGTCTCATCCGTCAGTCGTCAGGAAGAGTTCGAGCCGATCTTCGCGAGCGTCCCCGGTGGGACAACGAAGGGGATCGTCTTTACCTCCGACCCCTACTTCGCAAATCGCAGCCAGCTCCTCGCCGAGCTGGCCCTTCGCTACGCGGTGCCGGCCATCACGCAGTCGAGAGACTTCGTTCTGGGCGGCGGATTGTTGAGCTATGGCGGCGACTTCACGCAATCGCATCTGCAGGCGGGGATCTACACGGGCGAGGTCCTGAAGGGAAAATCTCCGAAGGATCTGCCGGTGCAACTCGTGACGAAGGTCGAACTCTTCATCAACGCGAAGACCGCCGGCATCCTGGGCTTGACCGTACCGCCGTCGCTGCTCAGCGGTGCCGATACGGTCATCGAATGAGCCGAGACTCCTCTCCGTCACCGGGCTCGCACGGAACACCGTCGGAGACGGAGAAGACGGGGACTTCCTCCTTCAGCCCCTTCAACGGTCTCGATCCGAGCGAGGCAATCGCCACACGGCCGCGAAGGGGCTCGGCCAAGATCAGATCGATCAGGATTTGCCCGTCCGCTGCCGCCGCGCAAAGCCGTGCCGCGAGATTCACGACGGGGCCGATGGCGGTGTAGTCGTACCGCTCCTCGTATCCGATCCGTCCGACGGTCGCCGGTCCCATCGCGGCACCGACGCCGAAGCCGATTTGGTGGCCCTTGCCGCGCCACGAGACGATCAGCTCCTGCACCACAGCCTGCATGTCGATGGCCAGTCGAGCAGCCGCCAGGGCTGGGTCGGTCACGCGCACGGGGGCGTTCAAGATCGCCATGAGACCGTCGCCGGTGAAGGAGATCAAGGTCGCACGATGCAACGTGACCACGCGACCGAGTGCTTCGAAATAGCTGCCGAGCACCTCCATCACGGCGTCGGGTGATGAGGCGGCGGAGAAGGCCGTGAAGCCGCGCAGGTCGCAGAAGATGACCGAGACGTCCACGCGCTGGCCGTCGAGAACGTTGTCGTCTCCAGTCCGATCGACGAGCTCCGCGATCTGAGGCGAAAGGAATCGCTTCAGGCGCCTGATGCGTTCCTGTCGCTCCTGCGACAACGCCAGCTCGCCGGCCATCGCGTTAAACCGCGCTGCGAGCCGGCCCAGTTCGTCGACGGACGTGATCGAGATTCGATGGTCGAAATTGCCGGCGCCGATCTGCTCGGTGCCGTGCTCCAGACGCTGGATCGGGCCGGTCATTCGCCGAGCCAGCCAATAGGCGAGCCCCGCAGCGAGGAGCGCGCCGAGGATCAGCAGAGCTCCCGTGCGCAGCAACGCCCGAGAGATGGGCCCGAACGCCTCCGCCATGGGCACCATGACGATCACCGTCCAACCGACCGCTGGGATCGTCGACATCGAGCCCAGGACGTGTAGCCCCGAGGCGTCCATTCCTGTCGCGATCCCGCCGGAAGCGTGAATGACGTTGCGCAGTGCCACCAGCGGACGTGCTGCCGGGTCGTCAGCGCCGCGGAGGACGAGATTGATGTCGGGATGCGCTATGAGCCGGCCCGGGCTGTCGAGGACGAAGGCTTGCCCGGTTTCACCCACCTTGATGCCTGAGACCACCTCTTGAATCAGCTTGAGGTTGATCTCCGCGAGCGCGTAGCCAGCCGACGTCCGGTTACCGGCCACCGCGATCGTCATAAAGGGCTCTGAGCCACGGTGATAGGTGACCGGGCCATACCAGATCCGGCTCGCCCGAGCGCCCAGGACGCCCGGATCTGCGGCAAGGTCGGAGCCACGATCGAACCTGTTCAACTCGACCCGGGAGACATGCAGTCGCTCCCGCGCGTCTCCGTCAGCGAGCGTGAGGCTCACGATTGCGGGTACCCGCCGGAGCAGCAGTGCGGCATCAACCTTGTGACGATCAGCGAACGACGCCGTCCACGAGAGCTGAACCATCCAGGCTAGCTGCTCTCGGATGTTGTCGATGAACGCGTGGATCCGAAAGGCTGCGGCGCGTGCCTCCAGACCGAGCTGGTCGTGCAGTTGCTCTCGTCGATCGCGATAGCCCAGCCAGGCCTCCACGCTCCCGTTCGTGAAGAGTGGGAGTGCCACGGCGGCGAATAGCGCGACGAAGTACTTCCCGAACAAGGACCGACGAGGCCGCGTTTCTGCTCCAATCATGGCGCGTCCGGCTCGGGCTCATTTGCTTCATCCGGGGCAATGCTTGGACGGATCGAGACCAAGCTCATCACCACCCCGTCAAAACCTCCGGGTCGAGAGATCTCGGCGAACTGAACCTTCAATGACGCAATCGTACGCGGACCAATTCCGACGCAGGTGATCTCATCGAGCGCGAATATTTTCTTATGATTCTACAATGGCGATACCGCTCGCCGGCAGTATTCAAATGATTTTGTGACGGACACGAATCGGATTATTTCCGGGAGCCCTCGTCTCGGCAAGAGCAAAGATTCTGGCCTCAGAAATTCCCACTATTTACTGATAGCCGAGTGGCTCCGATGCTGGAATCCGTCAAGCTAGGCCGAATCCTATCGGCTAATCCTCTGTTCGCAGGAATCAGTGACGAGGCTCTGCAGGCGGTTGCCCGCCTCTCCGTGAGCCGCGAGCTGGCCGCCCACGAAATACTGTTCCAGAAAAACGACTTCGCGGATGCACTTTATGCCGTACGGCGCGGCGAAGTAAGGATTGTCACGCGAACGGCCGAAGGGCGCGAGCTTACGCTGAACCTGCTCGGTCCCGGTGATGTCTTCGGTGAAGTCGCCCTTTTGGACGGAGGGCGCCGCACTGCAGACGCGATCGCTACCGAAGTGACGACTCTCTCCGTCATTCGTCGATGCGATTTTCTCGACCTGCTCGCTCGGGAACCGGCTCTCGCACTCCGCTTGATCGACCTGATGTGCGCGCGCGTGCGGTGGATGAGCGAGCGCATGGAAGAAACGAACCTGTTGTCGCCCGCTGCACGCATCGGACGCCGCCTCGTGGATCTCGCCGAAGATTATGGCGATGACGTGCAAGTCACCCAGGACGAATTGGCCGTCTTTGCCAACACGACCCGCGAGACGGTCAACCGACAACTACAAGCTTGGAAGCGCCAAGGCTTGATCGAAGTTGGCCGCGGGCATTGCCGCATTCTGAGTCGACATGGACTTGAAAGAGCTACGTCGGAGTGCGGGCTCTCGCGGCGATGATCGCATGCCCATCTGAAGGCAACCGCTAATACTGAACGCTTGAGGTCCGTGCGGCAGCCGCTCAACCTACTCTGAAGAGAGCTACCTTTCCTCGATTGACAAAGTTGATTCTGTGGCGCGCGAGGCAAAAACTTGGCTGTCGTCGTGATTGTCGCCGTCCCGCTTGTCGAAATGTTCGGCGCGCCGGACACATCCAGCGAAGATTAATGTCCTTGAACGTAGGGGGCGTTGAGCACTCCGAGGATGCTGCCCAGGCGTCGTCTCGATCGGCCAGAATGCGAGCGCCGACCCGCCCTCTTCGACCAGCTTGGTCATATCACCGAGGTCCTCTCCGGTCGTGATCTATGCCGCTGTAGTTGCAGGTATCCGCAATCATATTCTGCCACAGAACCGGCTCGGGACTTAAGCCAAAAGGCCATGTTTGTGCAAAGATCTATTGATTGTGGGGAATATCGGTTCACGGTTATTCTACGCACCATCCAGCGATGGGGTGGAATTATGATTGTTAACCTGATTAAGCGGTCGCTCGCTCTGCACAGCACTTATAAGCTTGTCAGGGACTTCAGGACCGTGCCGTCTTCGAGATGGTCGCACTTGGCCGCCTTGCAAGACATTTTCAAGGTGTTGCCGAAGACGATGCTTCCCATGCCCCGCCTGTTCGATCTTCATGAAGCCGTAACGACCGTGAACGCTGAAGGCATTGCCGGCGCTTTCGTGGAGTGTGGAGTCTGGAATGGAGGAGCAGTCGGCCTCATGGGCCTTGCCGATCGTCGCTGCCCCGGTCCCGAGCGAGTGATTCATCTGTTCGACTCCTTCGAAGGGCTGCCACAACCCACCGAGAAGGACACGGATGTATACCAAGGCTACCTCGATGAGGGTCACCCAGAGGAGAGTTCAGATGCACTGAGAGCCATCGGCGCCTGCCGAGGTGAGGGTGCGGTCACTGTCCAGACATTTCTGACAAATCATGTCGGCATACCCCGAGACCAACTCGCTTTCCATGTGGGTTGGTTCCAGGACACTGTTCCAACCGCGGCAACGGCGCTCGGTCCCATAGCAATCCTGCGGCTCGATGGAGATTGGTATGAATCGACCAAGGTATGTATCGAGAATCTCTACGATCTCGTCGTTGAAGGTGGTTTTCTTGTCATAGACGATTACGGTACTTTTACAGGCTGTCGCGAGGCAATCGACGCGTTCTTTAAGGAACGTGGAGAAGCTCCCGACTTCATCCACTCGGATGATATGTGTGTTTATTTGCGAAAGCCTCGTGTAACCTATGGAAAGAGCATCAACTAGGGAGCCGCTCTCCAGTTGGGCGAGCGCGGCTGCATGACCTCGTGGCAGCAAGACGCTCGACCTTGGCGTTTCCCAACCCATCTGGCATGGCCGAGAAAAGAAGGCCAGTCGTCGCGCCACTACTAAGGTCTGCTGGCCGCCCGACGCAAACCAACAGCTGCTGGCAGCTACTCGCGCGTTGAACCTGCCGCGATGTATGCTTGCTTGATCAGCGTTGGGCACGACGCTGCCGAAACTAGTCCCTCGATCGTTCGGCGCATCACGTCACATAACACTACCTTTCCGCGTCGCGAGCGACTCAAGGTATTAGGGATCGGTCAGCAACATCGCTACTGCATGTCGCTCCATGCGGACTATCTAGCCGCAATCCGATCCATCTTACTTCGTTGCCTTCATTGCGGGAAGTATAATTGAAATTTACTGCCTGAGTTGGGCGCGCCGCTAAGGTCAGGCTTGATTGGCTCCCGCTCCAATGGGGAACGAAAGCGGCAGCGGGGAGGCAGGAATAACACTACTCAACGGAAATCTAGTAGTCCCGTTCGTCATCGTTGAAGCGGCAATCTTGCAGTATTCCTTAAGTGACGCTCGAACTCCTAAACAGAAGGCAGCGTATAGCCAGACGCCATTCCAATAGAAGACCGTAAATCCGATCAGCCCAAAAAGAATGATTGCCAGCGAAAATCCCGTACACCAGGAATCGATATCAACTTGATGTCTTCGAATGCGAGCGGAGCCGCGAGCAGGTGTCACGACAGTCACACCAATGAGTGCGAGGAGAGTGACCGCTGGAATGCCGTAAGCGAGGGCCAAACCAAGCCAAATGCTATCAACTGATCCATCCACAAATGGATTTCCAGTTAACTGCGCTCCTTTTCCGGTCCAAAAATTCGCGTGAATGTAAGGCATTGCCGCGTCCCATACGAGGATGCGGAAGTAACCAGTTTGTGGATCAAACGTAAGATTTCGAATAATCCAGGTGACTGGATTATTCGAAATTATACTGATTAATATGAGAAAGATAGTGACCAGCGCCAACAGCGCCTTCCAGCGCCACGCCGCACGCATCAGTGTCAGATCGTAAAGCTTGAAGGCGACGGCGATCCCGAGCGCAAGGATCGCAGCCGATGAGAGAGCAATCACGCACCCGAATCCACAGAACAAAAGGCCAATCAATCGAATGCTCGACGGCTGCATGTAAATCAGTACGCACGCCGAGATCGAACAAAACATCCCAAAGAGGATAGGATGATCAAAAGTGGACGCCGCTCTCAATAACTCTACACCAAAAACACTACGATTAAGTTGCGGGTAGTTTGCGTCGAGCGGCTCGCCTGGCGAATAAAATATTGGATTCAGTGTTTCACTCACGACATAATGATGGGTGAGCGTATCAAGTAAACCAATCATTGTGACAGCAACGACAACAACGGCGAGCGCTCTTCCGAATATCGAAAGTGCATCGCTTCCATAGAAATACGCACGCCCGATTACGTAGCTGCCGAAAAACTCGAGTCCTTGCGAGGCTGCCCCGACGATGACGTCACTTCCGGAGGCGGTGATCGGCGCGGCCACCAGCCAAAATGTCAAAGCAATCGCGAAAAAATCGGCCATAATAAAGGAGCGACGTCGTGCCAACGCGCCATTTGCGAGGTTAAATATTGCGGGAATTACAAGAATTAATGTGAGCAATTTCCCCGGCGTCAACTTGAGGGTTCCGACATAAACTGTCAGCATGTAGGGTGCGAACAACGCTATTGGCGTGATCCATATCAGGAACGGATTGCATCGCACCTTGAGAAGGTCGCGTTGCTTGGCCGCCATAGGCTGCTGTGTCGGCATCCGCTTCCATCATGAGTTCGCATCCCTTGGAGGATGTCCAAGCTGAATTCGTTCCGGGAAACCCAGGGTGCGCGGTCATTGAGATCAGTCATTTTGGAGTATGCACGCCTGCTTTAACGGTACAAGGCACGCATCTCAGTACAGGTTTCATCCATTCGGGCTACGATGTAGCCCACAACGCTTGCTTCTCCTAGCCGGTGCCGCGGGCCTTATTGAGTCGAGGGGCTCAATTCGCAGCCAGCGCTACTACTTCTGCAGATGCCAGATACAGTGCTCACGCCGGGTCCGGAACGTCGGCGAACATATCACTACCTCTAATGTAGAAGTCGGCGACCTCCGTGTACTCGGGCTAACCTATCGGATGGTGAAGGTGCCTGCACACGCGCATCGAGCATAGAGATTCCGAGCGCACAGGCGGGTGGAGGAGTCCCCTAATGTTGCAGAGCGATGCGCGTATGCCGCTTACCCGGCAGATTTGGGGGCGAATGCGTTCTCCCGAAGCGGCGCCGGGGGTGCTCATCATCGTCGAGAATCTCTCGGTTCCTTTCGATCGGCGAGCATGGGCCGAAGCGCTCGCTCTACGGGAGGCGGGCTACAAAGTTAGCGTTATATGCCCCAAAGGAAACGGTTTTTGTGCGAGCAAAGAATGCTTGGACGGAATACATATTTTTCGGCATTGGTTGCCGATCGCGTCTGGTGGGCCATTATCTTACATTTTGGAATATGTAGTGGCATTGATATTTCAGCTATATCTATCATTTCGGATAAAAATCACACATGGATTCGATGTCATTCATGCCTGTAATCCGCCTGATCTTATCGTATTGGTTGCTGTTTTACATAAATTATTGTTTCGGACGAAGTTTATATATGATCAGCATGATCTCAATCCTGAACTGTTCGAGGTAAAGTTTGGGCGACGGGGCATATTCTACAAAACTCTAGAAGTATTTGAGCGTTTGAGTTTCATGTGTGCCGACGCGAGCATTGCGATGAACGAAACTTGTAAGACGCTGGCCATTGAACGCGGGCGCATGCCTGCGGAGCGTGTTTGGACGGTCAAGAGTTACCCGGAGCTCAAAACCTTCCGGCCTGTTGAACGCGACGAAACGTTGCGTGGTGAATTCCGCCAGCTCGTCGGCTGGGTGGGCATCATGGGAGAGCAGGACGGTGTGGACATACTCGTCCGAGCGGCAGCGCACGTCGTCCACACCCTCGGCCGCACGGACATCGGCTTCATGATCATTGGAGACGGGCCGGAATTCAAGCGAATGCAGGCTCTCGCAAGGCAACTCCAGGTCGAGAATAACGTCAAGTTCACCGGCTATATTTCGGGCGAATCCCTCCTGCGGCACATGTCCATTCTAGACATTGGCGTAATTCCGGACCCGCCCAACCCATTCAACCATCATATATCGATGAACAAAGTGTTCGAATACATGGCCGTGGGCCTTCCTTTTGTCTTGTTCGATTTGGTTCAGAGTAAGAGCGAGGCGGGTGAAGCTGCGTTGATTGTGGATCGACCTACTCCCGATGTTTTGGCCAATGGGATCGTGACGCTTTTGGCGGACGCTCCGGCACGAGAGCGCATGGGTCGATATGGCCGTAGGCAGATTGCCCATGAGTTCAGCTGGACAAACGAGAAACCGAAGCTATTGGCGGCATATCGCCAAGTTCTTGGCGAATGGCTGCCTGCGACCGACGTGGTGACTGGAATTGTTCGCGAGCAGTCGTAATGCAACGGCCGTCGATTAGTGTTGTCATCCCGCATCTGAATGATCCGGGTGGGCTGAGGCGGTGCCTAATGTCGCTTTTCGCCCAAGCTTTTGACACGCGCCGTGTCGAAATCATCGTCGTAGACAACGGTTCGACGTCTCTTCCGGTCGAGATTAGGTCTGAATTCCAAGGAGTTGTGCTTGCTCAGGAAGAGGAGCCGGGCCCTGGTCGAGCGCGCAACAGGGGGGTCAGCGTCGCCACGGCGCCACTGATCGCCTTCATGGATGCCGATTGCGTGGCAGATCGCAATTGGCTTGCGACAATCGAGAGCGCCTTCGCCGACCAGGCGCTAGAGGTCGCCGGCGGTCAGGTGCGGATTGCAATGGCAAATCCCTCCCGGCCGACAATGCTCGAAGCGTACGAAAGCGTCTTTTCGTACCGCCAGAAGCACTACATCGAGAAGCTCGGCTTCTCTTGCGGCGGCAATCTTGCCATGCGCCGTTCGGTTTTTGATAGGGTCGGACCGTTTGCAGGTATCGAGATTTCAGAGGATCGTGATTGGGGCCAGCGTGCAACTGCCATGGGCGTGCGGACCCACTTCGTTCCCGAAATGACTGTCTATCACCCGCCGAGTAAGCTCCTCAGTGAACTCTATCGAAGGTGGGATCGGCACATCAGCCATGACTTCGCACGAAGACCTCGCGGATGGGTGGGGCGGACAAATTGGATCCTGAGGGCGGTCGCTGTGCTGTTTTCGCCGATCGTGGAGGTCCCGCGTACGTTGCCTTCGGCTCAGCTTGCGACGTGGAGGGAACGCTATCTGGTGTCGGTGGCGATTGGGAAAATCCGCGTGCATCGCGCGAAGCGTATGCTTGAGCAGGTTTTCGATCCGGGGCGCGCTGTAACGAGCCTGGACTGGAACAGGCCCAAAAGCAGCCGGCTGCATGCGTCCGCCTCGGAAAAGCAGGCGACTTTGGGTTAGCGCCAGCTTCGCAGGGCGCTGATCGTTCCCTCGGCATCGACCAAGCGGCATCCGGCTCGGACCAAATGCGCGACCTGCCCTCGTGAAGCGGCTTCCCCGGGCGACTAAGTCGAACGAACTAGCGACAGCTGTTGGGGTGCCGGACGAACAGTGGTGAGGTCGCTGAGCAACCGCACGCTGCGCTACGAGACGGTTTTCGGACGCAGCCCTGAGCGGCTAGTCGGAGGCCGCCCCTGCGTTGGTCGGATAAGCGAAGTCGCTCGTTATTGCCCTACACTGCAATGGATTACGCCGGTTCTGTTTTGTGATCCGCCTATTGCATGAATTGCTGGGTTTATTTCGATCCGTACTCTGTGAGACGTCACAATTCACGCCATTCGAGTCGCACCGAGTCAGGGCGGCGTAACGCGGGGGAAACTGATGCGCATATTGGTCACTGGAGGTGCCGGCCTGATCGGCGCTCACCTCGTCTCGAAGATCATTGCGGCCGGGCATGAGGCAATCGCCTTCGATAGTTTTCAGTTCTCGCATTTCGCGCCCATGAATAGCTTCGAGGCAGAGGCGCTCGCGTATCGCTTCGACGTGCTTCTTGCCGGGGCAACCACCCTGCGCGGGTCGACGACGAGTAAGCGAGAGCTTGCCGGCGTCCTGAGCGATCATTCCCCGGACTGCGTGATACACCTGGCTGCAACTCCGCTTGTGACCATGGCGACGTCCCACCCTGAGGAGGCCAAGCTTTCAATTTTTGATGGCACCATCAACCTGCTGGAACTTCTCCGTCAGAAGACGAGTGTGAAGCGTTTCGTCTACATCTCCTCCAGCATGGTTTATGGCGACTTCACGCAAGACCCGATGCCAGAAACCGGTCCGACCCGGCCAGTGAACATTTACGGAGCGCTCAAGCTCGCGGGGGAAGTCGCCACTGCCAGCTACCTGCGTAACAGCCCCATCGAGCCTGTGGTCGTGCGTCCATCGGCAGTCTACGGACCAACTGACGTCAACCGGCGAGTCGTCCAGCTCTTCTGTGAGAACGCTCTGTTGAACCGGCCTCTTCGCGTGAAGAGCAGCCGCGATACCGTAATGGACTTCAGTTTCGTGCAGGACGTGGCTGATGGTCTCCTGCTGGCCGCCACACAGCCTGGCGCTGCCGGTAGGACTTTCAACATCACGCGCGGCGAGGGCCGTTCGCTGGATGAATTGGCCGAGGCTGTCCAAGCCTATGCCGGCCGGCGTGTACAGATTGAGCGGGAACCAAGCTTTGATACCGATCGTCCCCGTCGCGGTTCGCTAGATATTTCGCAAGCCCGGGAATTCCTGGGATACTCGCCGAAATTTGGACTCGAGCAGGGTGTTGCGAACTACCTGCGGCATCTCCGGAGCCAGCCTGACAGCGTACCGCAGGTGGCATGATGCATTCGGTCATTCCGTTTTTCGGCAGCGCACGAGAGAACACTGAGATCGCATCCGAGGCGAGCGCAGCTATCCATGCTGTGCTTTGCTCTGGTCAGATGCTGCAAAGCAAATGGGTGGAAGCTTTCGAGGATGGGATCTCGGCTGCCGCCGGCCGCCGGCACACAGTCGCAGTCGGGTCGGCCACCGACGCGCTATTCTTCGCGCTGATCGCTCTCGGTGTAGGCCCGGGAGACGAGGTCATCACGACCGATCTCTCCTTTATCCCCTCGGCCTCATGCATCCTTCGAGCTGGTGCGACGCCTGTCTTGGTCGATGTCGCAGACGACTGCAATATCGACCTTGACAGGGCCGCTGCAGCGATCGGCCCGCGCACCAAGGCAATGATCTTCGTGCATCTGTTCGGCGGCCTGACCGACCCCG
Organism: Methylobacterium sp. C25; assembly: GCF_021352225.1. Lineage (GTDB taxonomy): Bacteria > Pseudomonadota > Alphaproteobacteria > Rhizobiales > Beijerinckiaceae > Methylobacterium. The sequence continues at coordinate 50,312 of NZ_JAAUVI010000005.1, forward strand.
CACGGGTCGCCGCTTTCGCATCTCGTCACAGAATCGCACTGATCGAGGACGCTTCTCAGGCGTTCGGTGCTGCTTATGGGGATCGGCCCGCGGGAAGTACGGGCGACATCAGTGTCTTTAGCTTCGATCCTACCAAGGTCTTGAGCGCGCCGGGATCCGGCGGCTGCGCAATGACCAACGACAGCGCGTTGGCCGGTCAAATGCGGCGCTTGCGCTACCATGGAAAGGAGCAGGGCGCATTTCTCGAGCCGGGATACAATTCACAAATGTCGTCTCTGACGGCGGCAGTGCTCGACATTAAGCACCAGCGTCAATCGGTGTGGGCGGACCGCCGTCGACAGATTGCCGAGGTATACGACAACACACTCGACCGGCTTGGCTGGAAGCGCCCTCGTTGGGATCCGGCCGTCGTTCATGGACGCCACAAGTATGTATTTCTCGCACCCGACCGCGATCGTCTGCGGGATGAATTGCTATCCCATGGTGTGCCAACCATGATCCACTATGCCGTCCCATTCCACGAAGAACCTATTTTCTCCGCATTTGTTGACGATCCGACGGCCTATCCTCGGTCCAGCTCTTTCGCTCGTGCCACACTCTCTCTCCCGATCAATGGACATCTCGAGGACGAGGAGGTTGCGCGAATTGTGAGTGCGCTTGAGGCCTTCCAGACCAGTGCTGAGATCGCGGTAGACACATCGATGGACCCAGCGCCCATGGCTCGGAAGGTTGGCTAAGCGCACCTTGGGGATAGATCTGTCCCCAATAGAGGAAGTGTGACCTACCTGTCACGCTTCGCGCTCAGAAGATAAGCGGGACGGCGACCAGGCTCGTGCCGTAATGCGCCTTGTTCCCCCACCTCGGCTGCGCCCGGCAACCGTCGCGATCTCGATGGCCGCTGGGCCAGACGGCCACCGACGCTCGATTGCGTGGTCTTTTGCCTGGTTGCCGATCAGAAGCAACCCAAAGCTCGCGCTTGTAGAACTGAGCCCACGCAGCCAAGCGAAGGCCCTTCGGCCACGTCTGGCATCTCAGTTCACCGATTGCCTCGATCACGTGACCACTCAACTAGTCATGTTCCGCGTTGTCTGATCTCGCTGCCAGACAATCTCGTCGCCGAGCCCGGCTCTTTTTCCGGGCGTCCGCTGGCGAGTACGGGCGCGAGCACGGGCTGTAAGGCTGACGTAGAGATAGATCGCAATGCCCGCCCATAGCTGAGGTTTTGCCGCGAGCTTGGCGAGCGCGACACCATTCTCGACGCTTCTATGGCTGCGGTCTGCCGGGAATAGAGACGAAAGCTCGAGTAGACCATGATAGATCCTGCTGCGGACGGCTAACAAGGATCTCAAGTCGCGTGGAGCATATACGGTTGAAGTTTCAGATTTAAGGGATGCACGCTCTCTCGGATCGAACTGTAAGCGTACGAACGAATCGTCGGCAAGAACATTGGGAAAAGTCCCGAACCTCCTACGTCCAGCCTCTGATAATGCATAGACGCCCGAGCCGCCCACGCCCTCGCCTGCCGATGGCAAACATGCTCTAACGCGAAAATACTGTCGCACCGGCCATGAGCTCTTACTTACTTCGTACTGGCCGACTGGAGAGCAGACAAGTACGTCACCAACTTCGAGACGACGCGCGAGCGCGCGCAGCACGTTGGGTGTGACCATAACATCAGCATCAACGTAGAAGCGCGGAAACCATGTCGCTGAATCGTCGCCCACGTTCAAAGCGTAGACTTTGCTTGCCACCGAAACCTCGATGACCTCGACCGCGGATCCGAATTTCCTCGCAATGTCTGCAGTGTCGTCGATACACCCATTGCAAACTACAATAATTTCGAATTCGGTCCGTGACGTGCGTTCGAGCAATGTAGCCAGTAACCTTCCGATCACAGTGGCTTCATTGTGCGCAGGGATTATGATCGACATCATGGCGGCGTGTCGGTCGCGGTGAGTGTTTGATGTTTAATTATGAAATTTCAAAAATCATAATATTCAAGAAACAAAATGATCCTTTTGGCGATAATGTGATATGTAGCGACTCGCGTACATTGTTTTATAGTTGGATTCATAGCTCTTATATCTGCCCATGTTTACTTTCGACAAGACGACGCCTAGAAGATTTTCTTGAACGTTCTTGGCAGACTTCAAGCTCTTTTCTACGAGCTCTCGCTTGGTTCGCCCCCACTCGACAACAAGAATAAATCCTTCGATGAATCTAAAACTTGTTCTAACGTCGACGAGGGGAACCATCGGCGGAAGATCGGCGATGACGTAGTCGTATTCCGAAAGAAGCTTCTCGAAGAGCGTGACGGTTCCCGGCGCCGAGAAAAACTCGCTGCTATGGGCCGGCGTGGGGCCTATACAGCCGGGAAGGAAGTCCAACCGGGTGAGCGGCTCATGCCATATGAGTTCGCGAACCTTTTCGTGTTCAGAGGCAGCCTCGAGGATTCCGCCAGGTGCGCTCGGAGCGAGCTGCTGAGAGAGGCAAGGATTGTTCAGGTCGCAATCCACGAGAACGACGCGAGCACCGACGTGAGCCATCAGAATTGCCAGGGACGCGGCTGTCGACGACTTCCCCTCGTCTGGCAAGGTCGACGTAATCCCGATGATGCGGCTGGATCGGCCCACTCGAGGAGCGAGTGTCGACTTCAGCAGAAGGAATGCGTCCGCAAAGTGTGAGTGCGGCGCGTCGACGACGTTCCAGATCACATCATTGCTTCGCAAAATCGTCCGCTCAGAGCATGGCAGCGGAGTCGCCCCGCCGTGCCTTCGTTCATTCCGACCGGATGTCCTAAGCAGCGGAACCATGGCCAGGCACTCGGACTGTAAAACGTCGTTAATCTGATCGCTCGTTCTGAAGACGTTGTCGAACGTCTCACGCAAAAAGCCGAGGCCGGCTCCAAGCAGCAAGCCCGCCAAGGTCGTGCCCGCAAGAACGAGATTCGCCTTCGTTTGGTTTGTTGCGGTTGGAACTGTTGCACGAGCCATAATGGTTGCGATGCCGGCAGGAAACGATTGCTGCTGAAGTAACTCAGTATAACGCTGCGCTAGGTTGTTCGAGAGAGACGAGTAGGTTTGCGCCGAACTTTCTAGATTCCGTAGAACTGACTGCGCCTGATTGGTGGTGCGCGTCGTAGTGATCGCGTCATCAAGTCGCTTCTCGACGCTGCGCTGCCGCTCCATCGCGATTTCCAAGTTGCTCTTATAAGTCTCTGCGATGCTCTTCGTCTCGCTTGCGATAGCCGAGTTGATGACCTGCAATTTGCGCTGGAGGTTCTCAACGGCTTGATGCTTCGCGCCGTATCGGGCCGACCAATCGGCAATGCGCGCAGACAACTCGATAAATTCCGACCGCAATTTCGCCATGCCTGGGCTATTCGCCACATCGGAGACTGTAGCGGCGCTTCGCGGATCGACTTGATTTGCTTTTATGACGGCGTTGATGCGATCGAGCCGTGCGCGCGCTTCGGTGCTGCGTTCGCGCGCCGCGGCCACTTCGGCATTCAAAGCTCCGAGTTCCTGATCATTGAGGAGATGACCTTGCGCCGTTACGATCTTGTTCTTCGATTTGAAGTCGATCACGGCTTGGTCAGCCGCCAAACTCTGTAGATGAAGTTCGGCAAGCCGCTCCTGCATCCAGGTCGATGCGGCTAGGGTTCCTGCGGATCGGATGTCGCGTTGCCCATCGATGTAAGCCGAGGCGATTCCATTCGCGACATTGGCCGCCCTTAACGGATCGGACGCTCGGAACCTCACAGCGACTACATAGCTCCCGCCGACCCGCCAGACTTCCAGCCGAGCCTTCAGCGCTTCGATCGCCTGCGCCATCAACGCATCGCTACTAGGAGCGACTGCATCTTTCCCTTCTTTCTCGTCCGTGGCGAACAACGCAGCGACAAAATTCCGTAGTCGCGCGAATGCGCTTTCGGGCGGCTTCGTGAATTCGGGCACGTCCAAGAGGTGCAACTTGTCGATCACGGCGGCAAGGTTCTTGTCGGATCGTATAATCCCGATCTGCGTCTCAATGCCTGACCCATCGAGGGGGGCTTCGTCATAGACCGAAGCGTTGTTAAAGATCTGCACCTTGCGAGCTTCGACGAGCAGAGAGACCTCCGCACTGAATGTCGGCTGGACATTCCTCGTGTAAGCAAAGCCGATCCCCAGCCCGCATACCGCTGTCAGCATCATCAGGACGGCTTGTCGTCGGAGCATGCCACCGATGGACTTTAGCATCGGGCGAAGAGTATCCGGCTCTCGCGCGGTCTCTGCTTTCCATGGGATCGTTTCGGTGACACTGTTGAGCATGGTCTGACCGACTGTACCCGTAGCGAGTTGTGGCTGAGACGCGTCCAGCAGTCCTTTTCGTCGATTGCATCGACGGGATGCCAGCGAGCAGCTGCTCGGCCGAGTATGAAGATTGCGGTATGATTAGATATTCGGAATAGGTAGTAGTCGCCTCATACCAATGTGGTAGGTTTCAGATTAAAATTCGATCGATCGTATGTAGCTGGATGGCAGATACTTAGACCGAAGGTTGAGTTTTTCGCCCGGTTGCCGAGGGGCATAATGCGTGGGGGCGCCTCGAAGCTTGTTTGTATGCTATGGTATGGGCATTCTAAGCAGTGCAAAGCCGATCATGATTTGCGAATTCGGCCAAATAAGCTCTACTTAATTGTCGAAAAAATGCCTGCCTCGCTTCGAGGCGACTGGCTTTATGCCGTAGTTGGTCCGTGGGGTATTGTCGTGAGGGCACGCGCTGCTTTGGGGTCGCGATATTCACTACATGCCCTGCGTTAATGATTGGACGAGAATGAGCAGAATTGGATAGCGAGATGGGGCGGCCGCATTATTCTTCGTGAACATTGTTCATATCCGGCATCAGAATGCCGTCGGGCCGTTGACACTAAGAAAAAGTTTGCATTACGCTTAAACTCCAATTCAAACCGAGCCTCGTGGTCAAAATTTGAATTCGGCTGGGGGCGGATAGAAATCTCCAGTTTAAGTTCAGGATCGACAATAATATCGCGTTTGTTCAGTACAAATAGAGCGCAATAGGATGTCGATCATTTAAGTGGTTTGGGTCGAGTGCCATTTTAATAGTGGAGGGAGTCATGCAGCCGGCCGAACATGAGCAGATCGACCTTCCAATTAAAGTGGACAACGGTCCAAGGAGTACGCTTGGCCGGCTTTTCGGTCGCGTCGAAGCCAATAGAAAGCATCGTCTTGTGCTTATCATTGAGAGCCCAGTTCGGCGCGAAAGCCTGCATTTTCTGCTGGCTAACGTCCTGGAGGAGTGCACAGTAGAAAGCTATGCGGGACTCGATGAGATCTCGCGGGAGCAAGTCGATTTGATGCTGGTCTGCCAGTCATCCATTCCGCGGGCGATGTCGGAAGCGCGCGAGTATATCGATGCGGTGAAGGCAAAGTTCGCCTCGGTGGCTCTTCTGGTCATGTCCGACGAAGACGATATTGAGCTAGCAAGCGCTGTTCTGCGCTGCGGTGCAAAGGGCTATGTGATGGCGTCCCTCGGAACGTCGGCCTTCGTTGCGGCTATCCGGTTAGCCATGGCGGGAGGCGTCTACGTTCCAACGTCTCTAATCGAATATTGGACTTGCGGGCATAGGCCGACGGCCGACAGCTTACCTGACGATGATCAGGTCGGTGCAGATCATGACAGCAGTTGCGAGGCTGTCTCCTCCCGAACTAGCCCCGCGACAAACGTCTTCACGTTGCGCGAACTCGACGTCATCGAGCAGCTGAAGAGTGGGCAACCGAACAAGTTGATCGCTTATGGCCTCAATATGAGCGAGAGCACCGTAAAGGTGCACATGCGCAACATTATGCGTAAGCTCGGGGCCACCAATCGAACGCAAGTCGCGTTTTACGTTCGGGGTGGGGTCGCTCCTACGCCCTCGCAGCGCGTTCCGTCCATGGTCGCACAGAAGCTCTCCACCTCGTCTACTGCGCGTGCGGCGTCTTTGAGCGGCATGAACAGCGGAAGTCAGTCGTGTCTCGACGGACATCCTGAAAGTGATACTCAAACCTCGGGTCTGAAGCGGTTCGGATAACTCGGATCCGTGTCGTGACATCGTGAGATACGGCCATGCCCATTCGTGATGACGTCACTCTCGGAGATGGTGTCCGGATTTTCCATCCGGACCTGGTCAATCTCTACGGTTGCGCGATTGGTCCGGACAGCCAGATCGGTCCATTTGTGGAAATCCAGGCCGATGTCGTCATTGGAGGACGGTGCAAAATCTCGTCGCATTCCTTCATTTGCTCTGGCGTCCGCATCGATGATGAAGTGTTCGTAGGTCACGGAGTAGTCTTCACTAACGATCGCTGGCCATGTGCCACCAACGATGCCGGGAAGCTCCAGGGCGTGGACGATTGGACAATGGAGCCGACAATTGTGGCTCGCCGGGTCTCGATTGGGTCCAATGCAACGATCCTGTGCGGTGTCTCTCTTGGCGAAGGCGCGATGATCGCCGCGGGCGCCGTCGTTACGAGGGATGTCCCGCCCGGCGCTCTCGCCATGGGTGTGCCGGCCCGCATCATTGACCGTTACGATCGAACCCAGAGACTGACCGACCTGCGACCGCCGGCCAAGCTAGCGGTTGAATCTGTGACAGGTCGGGAGAGCCGTCCGCCCTCGCTGGCGGCCATACCCGCCGAGGCGGTCTGAATACGTTCGTATCGATAGGGCTGATAGTAGCGTCCATTGCGGCGCGCTGCCGGACGTTACGTAGTTGAATGGAGTTCGAAGGCGGAACTGGCTCCTTGTTCTTTCGAACATGCCATTGATTGCGCTTGCGAATTCGACGAGGCTCGTAACGATGGTTATCGGCATCACGCGATGGCGCCCTGACATCGGGGCAAGCGTTTGCATCTTCGGCGCTGCGTTTCCAGATTGTTATTCTGTGAGGTCAGGGGAACGATATTCTGACCTTTGGCGTAACGGGCTATTTCCGCCGCTACCGTGATCCGAATGTACGGGTCTCAATTGTTGCAGCGTTCGCGCGTTTCGAGTGCGCCGATCCTTCATTGCCAATCTAGCAGCTCGCGCTGCTGGTGGATGACAGCGTGCTGAAGCCTACCCGAGCGTAACGGCAGCGGTGACTTTAGGTTCTATGGCGCTTGTCCGAGGCACATCGTGCTGGCGTGTGATCATCGTGAGATCAATTAAACCGCCTTTCGGCCTTGTGGTGCTGGCCCTGAGCCTAGGCCCCGCGTTTGCCCTGAACAGTTCGGCCGATTCCGGGATGGATACGGCGGGTGTTGTCCAGCGGGCGGGAGCTTTTGACCGATACCCAACTCGACCGTCATGGAAGGTCAGTGGCATCGATTACGCTGTCGGAATCCCGGCAGGCACAGTCTTGAAGCCACCGACATCAATCTCAGACAAGCGGGTCTCAATTCACGCAGACGCGAAGCGCGTGGACATCGGGGGTAACGGGGTCGTGCTGGATGCATACGATTTTTCCGGCTGGCAGATCGAGTTGCTGCCGGGCGCTGGCAACCTCACGATCACACGATCGCGGTTCATCTCCAATTCCAAACAGAAGCTGTCATCCGTATACGCGCTTCGAGGCGGGACGGTAAAACTGATACACAATCTCTTTGATGGCGGGGGAGCAGCAAGCGCCGTCAACCCTCTTGTATCCGCGGGCGCGGGTGGCGCAATTATCGAGTACAATGTCTTTCGCAATGTTCCGAACGATGCCATCAACATAACGCAAGATGGTGATTATACGATTCAATACAACCTATTCGACTCACTTAATTTTGGCGCTGGCCACACGGATTGCGTTCAGACATTCTTCACGGGTATTAAGAGCCTAAAAATCAACTATAATACGGTCTATCAACCTGCTCCAGGGGTGGACGGATTTCCCGGAGGGGGCAACTCTTTCGTTCGCGTCGGCGATCAGCGCGGCCAGACCGTCGAGGCTCTCGAGATCGGGCATAACACCTTGATCTTTCGCGGAGAGGGCACAGCCCGCTTCGCAAACGTCTTCGATATCTCGGTCGACGGCGGTGCGGTCCTCAATCCGACCATCCACGACAATTTTGTAGATTCGACAGGGGTCCTCTACGGGATCTGGTCGCCCTATTACAACGAACTGACCAACCCAATTTATTATGACAATCGTGATCTCACGAAGGGTGCCCCGTTGCGAGCGGGACCGTACAACAGTCGAACAGCCGGCGTTCCAACTCGCTCGCCGGCACCCCCAGTCGTAACGAGCCTTGCGCGCGAGGGCGAACGGATCACTCTGAAGGGAACTGCACAGCCGGGCACGCAGATCAGCCTAACGACCGCCTCCGGTCTAAGGACTGGTGCCAAAGTCGAAAGAGATGGCGGTTGGATGATCGTCGCTACCTTGTCGCCTGATATCAAGCTTGGCGACCTGCGGGCGGTCGATACGTGGGGAAACGCAAGTCCTGCCACAGTAAGTCCTCTCAACCCGATCGAGACAGATAAGAGGGTTGGGCACGGCAAAAGCCGTTGAGTGCACGCCCCAAGTTTTATGGCTTCCCCATAACCCACTACAGGCGGTGCCTCGCGGGCAAATGGGGTGCACACGAGCTCATCTATCATCGGACGCAAGGCCGAGCGCGTACTCGTCAGAGCTTCTGATCTGTCGCTAGAACGCCATCTGGCTGCCGTCGTACCAGCACGCCCGTGAGGAAAGAGGGGCATTCCCGGCTGATACGTGTACGGTAGTCCGGGCAAGCAGGCTTTCGCTGCCACAGCAATCCGTCGGCCCAATGATAGCGCTTGGTGAGCCCGCAAAAGAGCGCCTTGGATTTCGCATCGTCTTTCATAGCAACAACCAGGATCCCGCTTGGCGTCAGCATTTCGGCGTATCGCTCGACCTCGCGCTGCGCCTCTTCGAGTCCGAGATAATACAAGACTTCGCTAAAGACGATGACGTCCCACATGTCGCTCGATTTGAATTCCCGAAGGTCGATCGCCTCGAAATGCGCTCGCTTCAACTGCAAATGATCCAAACATTGCGAGGTCTTTCGTGCTTCATCGATTGCAAAAGTACTGATATCTGTCCCGCGATAGCGACTGCATGACGACAACGCCGCTAACAGTGTTCCGCCGCAACAGCCCACATCCAAAACGGATGGGTTCGGGGGGGCTCTGAATTTGATCAGAGTCGCAGCAGCACTGTTGCCGGCATCGACGTTAATAGTTCCTCCGAGGTATGTGGAAAATTGGGGGCTCGAGAGAAGCGTGTCCCAGCTTTTGGCGGTACTGCCCGTCGATTTGGGCTCAAGTCTGCGACGCACCGGCGCTAGGCCATAGACAGCTTGTCGAAGCCAATAGCGCCCGAGATTGATCAGATTTGAGGCGAAACCCAATTTGTTCGGATAGTGGTCGGCTAGGTCCTGACGCATCTTAGTCATGGACGCCCCTTAACTTTTGTGTGGTGCAATCGACCGGTTCAGCATGTTACTTCATCCGGCATCAGGCAACCTGATCATTTGCATGATCCGCGGTGGGGCCTCGGCAAATGGCTAGGTTGCTGAATTCGGCATAGTCTCGTTTCTGCCGCTAATTCGAGGATCGCGCTTGAGTAGATCGAGAAAAGTTTGGATATAACATTTAGAAATCGATAAACGTCAAAACCGTAGTTTTCTAATGAAAATAACTTAGAACGACTGTTAAAAACTGAGGAGCGATATGGGATAATCAACTACGAAAAGGTGTCGCGCACGTATGGCTGCAACGTCTAGGTGCCGGAAAAGTACCTGCAACCCATAGATTCCAACATCGTGACTAGGTCGAGGTGTAATGAAAATTCTCGTTTATCCGCACGTGATGGAAATCGGCGGATCGCAGCTCAACGCGGTGCAGCTTGCCGGAGCCGTGCGCGATCTCGGACATGAGGTGATCGTGCTTTCTGAGCCGGGGCCGATGGTGGCTAAGGTTCGCGAGCTGGGGCTCGAGCATCTCGAGATCCCACGCTCGCGCGGCGTTCCGTCGGCTATGGTCTCAAATCGCCTCGCTCGCATAGTGCAAGATCGTCGAATCGATGTTGTGCACGGCTCCGAATGGCCGAGTGTGATAGAAGCCTTCTTCGGCCCCGGACTACGTTACCGAACACCCGTCGTCGGCACCGTCATGTCGATGTCTGTTGTCTGGTTCTTTCCCCGCACTGTACCTCTCTTCGTAGGTACCCAGGAAATGCATCAGGCGGCCATCAAAACGGGACATCGTCGGGTCATGTTGTTGGAACCTCCGGTCGACACCGAAGGGGATGATCCGTGCGTTGAGGACGGCAGAGATTTCCGACGTCGACTGGGCATCGGAGATGATGAGGCCATGATTGTCATGGTGTCTAGGCTGGCGTCGACACTCAAGTTGGAAGGCCTGATAGCGGCGTGCCAAGCCGTCGGCGAGATTGCCGCGGGTTCTGAACGTCGCGCGCGCTTGGTCATTGTCGGCGACGGCCCAGTACGCGAACAGGTGGCTGCCCAGAGTGCGGCCGCTAATGCCGCTGCCGACAGAGACGTTGTTATCCTGTGTGGCGAGATGGCCGATCCGCGTCCCGCTTATGCATCGGCCGACATTGTCATAGGGATGGGCGGATCCGCTTTGCGAGGACTGGCGTTCGCCAAGCCGCTCGTGGTCATCGGAGAGGAAGGCTTCAGCGAGACTCTCACTGACGATACCCTCGGCTACTTTCTGCAGAAGGGCTGGTACGGTCGCGGACCTGGATCGCTCGGCGCTGGGGTGCCGGCGCTCCGGCGAGCCCTGGAGCGCTTGATCGACTCTCCGGAAATGCGTTTCGGTCTAAGTAAGATGTCGCGGCAACTTGTGATCGACCGATTTAGTCTGAGACGGGCCGCCCGTTTTCTAGAGCAAGAATACTATGCTGCGATAGAAGATCCAGTTGCCACACACGTACGGGCAAAGGACGTCGCGCTTACCGCAGGAGGCCTGGCGACCCGATTAGTATGGAGAGAAATTATTAGACTTTCTGGTGTCTCGCGTCGGCAGTATTCGGGGCAATGACAGCACATAAACCCTCTACAAAATTACATGAATACTAATGTGGCGGCGTCGCGCGGCCCTGATCGATCGGATCGTCATGGTCTGAGCTGGTCCTTTGCCCTGCGAGGGCCTCGCCCTGATGTATGGCTTCTGAGTCGAGCCAGCCGATGACCCTCGCGGGAACGCCGGCAACCTTGGCCCGAGCCGGCACGTCCCGCGTCACAACCGCACCGGCGCCCACGATGCTTCCGCGCCCGACGGTCACGCCGGGCAAGATGACCGCGTTGACGCCGACATCTGCCCAATCCTCGATACGGACCGGTGCAACCCACAGGTCCGTTTGAATGATGGGGACGTCGATTGGGTATCCGGTATGTTCGGAACCGAGCGCCTTGGCACCTGGCCCCCATCCGACATGATCCCCGAGTTGCAGGTCGCGAGCGTCGAGGAAGCTCTGGGGACCAATCCAGGTCCCGCTTCCGATGACGCAGCGCCCATCGTGCCGGCCCTGGAGGACGGCTTGGTCGCCGATGAACACCCGCTCGCCGATCTCCATCGTCTCCGGATGGACCAACGAGATGTTCCGACCAACGCGGGCACCCGATCCGAGGCTTTTGACGAGGCTGCGCAGGACGACTCGCCTCATCATGGTATCGAAGTGGCCGGTGCCGGTAGCGTGTCTCGTGAAGAGATCCATCAACTGTTGCTGGTCGAGGCGCCGTCGCAACTCGTCCGCAAGGCCCAGCTCATGGTCTGGATCGGGTTCGCTGTCCCGCAAGCCATGGACGGCTCGCACAAAGCGCTCTCCATTCATGGAAGCACAGCCCCTACTTCGATAGGCTGTTCGCGCAAAATAGCTGGAGCCGGCGCCCGCAACTGAAATTTCCGTTGCTTGATCGGGATCGGTGCGCCACGCGCCGCGATCGACTGGGAGGTCGCTTCCAGTATTTCGACCACTTCGAGCCCGCTGAAGCCGTCGGTCGTTGGAGCTTCGCCCTTGTCGATGCAATCGATGAAATGCTCCAGTTCGGTCTGAAGGGCCTCCTTGGCCGCCAGGTGCGGCGCCCACATGTCCCCGGCGCGATAGCCGACCCGCAACTGCTCTGGTTCGGCCATATTCGCGATCGTGATGCCTCGATCGTAGACTTTGACCTTCTCGGTCGCTTCCAGGTCGTTGTATACGACCATCTTGCGTTCGCCGCCAACGAAAGTCTGCCTGACTTTGACGGGCGACAGCCAATTCACGCTGATATGCGCCACACATCGACTTTCAAAGTGTAGCGTTATGTGCGCCATGTTCTCCGGGCGTCCCGGAACATGACTCACGCCCGTCGCTGAGACCGCCACGGGGATTTCGTCGAGCAGATAACGAATGATCGACAGATCATGAACCGCAAGATCCCAGACGACATTGATATCGCTTTGAAATAGTCCAAGACTCGCACGTGTGCTGTTATAGTAATATATGTCTCCAAGGCCGCCACTGGCAATTAATTGGCGAATCTTTTGCACTGCAGGTGTGTATAGGAAAGTGTGATCAACCATTAGGACGAGCTTGCGCTGCTCAGCCTCCTCAATCAAATGAGCGACTTGTGCGGAGGTTTGCGCTAGCGGCTTCTCGACGAGCACGTGCTTGCCGGCCCTGAGGGCGGCCAGTGCCAATTCGTAGTGGGTGTGAGTGGGTGTCGCGATCGCGACGGCGCGTATACTCGGATCGCTGAATACCTCGCTTGCCGACGCCGTTGTGCGTATCCCTTGGTGGGCTCGCTCAGCTGCGCTCCGGCGAAGCGGATCACGATCCACCACAGCAACTAGCCGGGCTTCATCGAGTGCAGCGAAATTGCGGGCGAGATTGGGTCCCCAATATCCGTATCCGATGACGGCGACGCCGACAGGATCGAAGACCATAGCAATCACTCCCCCGCTGAAATCCTCACCGCGCTGCTGTTGCTGCCAGTGCAAATGTTCTGGCTGGCACGTTGAGACGCTGCATTACGGCACGGACCGACACGGCAAAGTATTCGTCAGTTTGAGGTACGACCGGCGTCTGGCCTCGGGCGATTCCCGACGTGCAAGATCGCGAACGACGCCGGCTACGTAAGCCATGTCGTCTTCCTCGAGACCTTGATGCACCGGGAGCAGGATAAGGCGTGATTTCAGGGCCAAGGCGTCGGGGAAGGATTGCCAATCCAGCCCTCGAAAGCAGCCGGTCCACCAGGGCGTCACGAAGATGCCGGCCGCCTGCAGGCGGTCGCACCAAGCGCGCTTGTCCGAAACGAGGATCGGCAGACCGAGCGGACACATTCCAGGAGGCAATTCCTCCTCGTCCCATAGGAATGTAATGCCGGGCGTGTCGGCCAGCGCGTGCCGAAGGCGCGCATAATGGGCGCGCCGCCGTGTCACGACGACCGTGGGATCAGTCCGTCTCAGAAGGCCAACTGCGAAACGCGAGGCGCGATGAAGGCTCGCACCGGTCGGCCATTCGTATGATTTGGGGAGATCAGGCAGGGCGTCACCATCGGCCGCGCCAACGGAGGTTCTCCTCCGAATGCGGCGACCGGGCAAGCGCAGGCTGTTGGACTGAAAGAACCAGCTTTCAGCCTGTCGGCCGAAACCTTTGACGATGGCAGCAGCATGCGGGCGGAACAGGGGCGGAGGCATCTCCTCCGTGCCCGGCATCCAGAGGAGACCTCCGTCGATTGCCGGCAAACTTTTGGGGAGGCTGAAAACCGAAGCATCCCCGACAAGCCCAGTCGCGGCGCTGAACAGTGACAGGGCGCAGTCCTCGAATAGCTTAATACCACGCTTTGAGCAGATTGCGCGGAGCTGACCTATTTCGGCCGCGCGGCCGAAATAGTGGATGATGTAGACGACCCGCGTTCTCGATGTGATGCGGCCGACGAGGTCGGCCAAGTCGATCCGTGCTGCCCCATCGACACGGTACAATATCAGTGTCGCACCGGTGGCGGCGAGTGGGCCGATCTCTGAACCGCAATTATACGCCGGAACGAGGATCTCGTCGCCGTTGCCGATCTTCCAGATCTGCGCGGCCAACGCAATCGCGCTTCGTCCTGAGGTCGTGAATACGGTCCGGCCGTCTCCCCAGGAGGGACCGCCTTGCCAAGTCGGTGGGTTCGCGTCCCCCCATCCAGTCAACCAATCCGCGGCGCTTTGCGCGGGGCTTCGACCAATGGCGCTGCAAGGGAGCGCGCCGGTCACAGCCGCGACCGAATCCAAAGGCGCCAGAGCGGCCTTCGAGGCATTCCGAGACGCGGGGCAAGCCGCAGAAACCAGATGCGGTAATAGAGGAAGTGAAGAAGATCGGCGGCTCTGAGAAAAAGCCCTGCCTTCAGAGCCGCACTACGACGGCTGGGAATAATCACGAACGAGCGGATCTCCTGCTCCTCGGCGCCGTAGCGAAGCTTGTAGTCATAGTGGCCGACGCCCCCATCGATCTGGGAAACGCCTTCTGCGATCATCGCATCGATCAACTGCACGAGCCCAAGCACACCTAGGCCGAAGCGGCCATATCGCAGTTCGGGAACACGGGCTGTTAGCCGCCAGTTGCAGTGCCCGGCAATGACAAAGGCGTACTGGATCGCGACGAATTCTCCGTCGATGGCGAGGCGATGGAACCGCATCCGACCGGACCGGGAAAAGGTGTCGACGAGGTCTCGGTTGAAGGCTTCGGATGCTGGCCAATCACCAAAATGCCCGAGCTTGCCCTCTGCTTGCCATTGACGTTCGTGCATGGCCGAGAAGGTCCTGAAAACGGATCTCGCCTCGAATGGGTTCGTGACGATGCTACTCGTACAGCCGAGTTCCGTTTGTAGTTGGCGAAGCTGACGGCGATAGTTTTGACGCTGGCTCTTTCCCAGTTGTCCGAGATAGGCTTCGAACGTCGAGGGCAGATGAAAGACGCTTTGGACGCCAGTCGGCGCATCGCGCGCTACGCTGATATCCGTTCGAAGCGTGCCGCAAAGAGCCCGGAGCGTATCAAGAGCCGAATCGTCGCCCGGAACGGAACCAAAACAGAGGGCCTCGCAGCCCTCGTTGCCTACCAGGTCGGTGATGAGCGCCCGGAAGACCGCCTCGGCGCTGTCTGGCAGGATCGGCAGCGAGAAGACAGCCATAGCTGAATCCGCACCGACGCGCTTGGCCGTCCTCAGGCCTATTGGACCCAGGCGAACGGTCTCAACGAACATCGGAGCGAGGCCCACGAGGCGGCTTTCCTGGCGGAACACGTAGATCCGCAACCGGCGCCCGTTTCCATAGTGGCGCCACCAGATGCGGCACCAATCGTAAGTGAGGTAGAGGGAAGCTCCGGTGCGCTGGATGTGCTCGTCCCAGAGTTCCGCCGACAAACCGTCGCCCCCGAAGGAATCGAGCACCGTCGTCTGGAGGGCGGCCGGTTCGGCGGGACTGCCAACGGTGAGCGCAAGCGAGGCCGTCACGTTGGCTCTATCCCTCGTAAGTGGTAGCGCAAGGCGGCGGCGGCGGCGGCAGACTTCGCACGCAGACCCGGATCGCCCGTCACTCGAGCGGAGACGAGCCACGCGGCCGATCGCCCGAGATCAGAAGCGATGTAAAGCATCTTGCCGACGGTCCACGACACCGGCCCAAGATGCTTCCTGAAATAGATCAGTAGACTCTTCTGAAGCTGGATAAACATGCGTGTATTGATCTGCGAGCTGCTCTTCCCTCCGCCATCCAGATGAAGGATGCGAGCCGTAGGGGTGAACACCCGCCGCCAGCCGGCTTTGGCAAAGCGGTAACACCAATCCGCCTCTTCCGCGTAAACGAAGAAGCGCTCGTCCATGAGGCCGACTTGCTCAATCGCTTCGCGACGGACAAGCATGAACATTCCGGACACGACATCGAGGTCCAACTCGCTGTCACGATCCCACCATCCCAGTTCAGGCCGCCCGAAGATGCGCGATTTCGGAAAGCATCGGCCCAATCCCGATAGGACCAGAAATAGGTTCCATGGCCCTGGAAACGCGAAGCCAGTCTGCTGGACCGTGTCTTCGTCGGTAAAGACCTTGCAGCCGACGACCCCAATATCCGGACGCACATCCGCGAAAGCGACGCACCGTGTGATTGCCGCGTCCAGAATGACGGTGTCCGGATTAAGCAGCAAAACATGCCGCCCCCGGGAGATACGGATTCCTTGGTTATTGGCAGCTGCAAAACCCCGATTTTCATGATTGGCAATCAAGGTCACTGCCGGAAACTCAGTAGAGACGGCCTCAACTGATCCATCGCAGCTAGCGTTATCGATCACAATCACTTCAATAGAAATATCGGTCGTCTGCTCGAAAATCGAAGATAGACAACCCCGCAACACGTCACATGTGTTCCAGTTGACGATGATGATCGAGACGTCGACCCCACGCTGATCCGGCAAAGGCTTCAAGGCGTCACCGTTCCTTGGTGAATCTGCAACGTGCCCTATCGGCACGAAACTCCAATCTCGCTCTGATCGTATAGAATAGTGAGTGCTTGGGTATCCTTCAAAAGTGCTAGAAGAAATGGATGTATCTACGTAAAATCCGGCAAAGTCGGCGAAATGTATTTATAATCCTGCTGACCGAGTTAGTCGACCGAATTGATGAGTTTTCATCGATAAGGCTAGGGTTGTTTCGCTTCCCAGAGCGCGCGTAGACTTCTCTTAATGAATGAGAGATTTTTTCGGACATGCTTCGGGTGGCTGGCAGAATTGCTCAGCACGCGCGCGGATTCGCTCGGTCCCAAAGTAATTGAAGATCCGTGCGCCTCGATCAAGAGGCGATCGTCTTAGGGTAGAACATTGTAAACTTATGTTTTTTTGTAATCCCAGATGAACTTTCTGTGCCGGAGTACGACTCGGATTCAATTGAACGGAACATGCAGTAAGAGATATGTGCGCGGCAAGTATCCTCGACAGTCGCAGCCAACGCGTTGAGCCTCCCATGCGGACCAGGCCGGGAACCTTCATTTTCAATTTTCACGGGATTGGAAAAATCTCGCGACCCTACGATCCAGGCGAAGCCCCCTTCTGGCTGAGCCAGCAAGAATTCAAGGAAGCATTGGACGCGATAGAGCTGAAACCGTCCGACCTTCAAGTGGCGATCACCTTCGACGACGGTAATGTTTCGGATCTGGAAATTGCAGCACCCGAATTGATTAGGCGCAACATTCCAGCGGCGTTTTTTGCCCTCGCCGGTCGGCTTGGTCAGGCTTCCTTCTTATCAAAGACTCACCTGCGTGAGCTCACCGACGCGGGATTCGAGATCGGCTCGCATGGGTACGATCATGTGGATTGGACACGTTTGCGCCGCCGCGATCTTGAGCGTGAAGCCTGCGCCTCCAAGGCCGTGCTTGAGGATACGATCGGCGTCGCGGTCCGACGTGCCGCAATTCCGTTCGGACGGTACAACTGGCGTGTTCTGCGCGCTTTGGAGAGAGCAGGATATACCGAAGTGCTAAGTAGTGACGGTGGTCCCCGCTTGAGTTCTGCATGGCCGGTTCCGCGCCGATCGCTGCGCGATGGGCGCGCCGTTTCGAGCGTGTCGGATCTACTGGCGGGTGGCCACGCCGTGGGGAGGCGAGCGACCTGCGAGGCTCGGCTGGTCGTCAAAGCCTCGTCGCCGATGAGAGCACCCCCAAACGGCTTTCTGGGGGGATGGATGCTGGGGCGATGACCACAGCAACCGGCACCGAACGGCTGAACAATTTCGGCACACTCCGATTGCTCTTCGCCGGGCTCGTTGTCGTATCACATTCGCCGGAACTGATCGACGGCGACCGCTTGCGTGAGCCCCTCACCCGGCTTTTCGGCACGCTGTCACTTGGAGAAGTCGCTGTCGATGGCTTCTTTCTGATCAGTGGCTATCTAATTGCCAAGAGCTTCCGAAATTCACGATCCGTCTTGGACTATCTCGCCAAACGTATCCTCCGGATCTACCCAGGTTTCATCGCCGCTTCGCTGGTATCGATCGTGCTGGTGGCTCCTTTAGTCGGCGGCGAGCTTACGCAAGTATCGCCGACGACAATGCTGGCGAGGATCGGCTTGCTCAGCCGTCCTGTCGTCCCCGGTGTGTTTGGAGGGCTACCTTACCCCGACCTGAACGGTGCGATGTGGACGGTGGCTTACGAATTTCGATGCTATCTCGTGATGATTTTCCTTGCTCCAATTTTGTTTTCATCCAATCGGAGCGCCCAGGTAATCGCTCTCGCAGCTCTGGCGGTTCTCTATATCTTTCGATCTCAAGTTCCGGATGTTCCCGTCGGCCGTGCGGTGTTTGGGCAGTCGACCGAGATGATCCGCTTTTGCTTCATTTTTGTTATCGGAAGCGCGTTCTACGTCTGGCGCCTTCGCGTCTCGTATACGGCGCGTGGCGCTCTGCTCGCTGCATCGATCCTCGTCGTAACGCTCTTCATCGCTCCCGTGGCCGAGCCTGCAGTCGCAATCCTCGGAGGCTACCTGATCTTCTGGTACGCCTTCGCATGTCCCGTAAATCGGATTAGCCAATGGATGGAGAGTGTTGATCCATCTTACGGGCTATACCTGTATGCTTGGCCGATCCAAAACCTGCTGATTTTTAACGTTGCTGGCATTACGCCGCTGGTCGTGACCGCGGTCACGTTGCCGATGGCCCTCACGCTTGGGGTGATCAGCTGGTATCTCATTGAGAAGCCAGCTCAGCAGTATAAGCGTCTGCTCGCTCGCCCAATGCGCGTCGGCTCGGACAATTCCGAAATGAAGCCGATGGACAACCTTTAGCGCGCTCCTCGCAGTCTCACCACATTAGGGAGTCGGGGACCTTCTCGAGATCGGTTGAGGTTGCGGCTCACGTCGTAAGGCGGCTTATCCATCTATCGGAGTATTTGATTCAGAACTTTGGCTGACTCGACAGGCACTCCGCGAAATCCGACTCTCGGAAGCTGAACGATGTCGAGAGGCAATGGCCATCATGCTATCGAAGTTCTGGATTGCGTTCATATTCTCCGTTCTTGGTGGGCTGGGTATAGCGCAAGGTTATGGCTGGGGAAGCGGATCCGGCTCTGGTTCGGGACACGGCAGTAACCCCGGCGGCCCGAAAGCTGCGCCTGGACCAATTGCCGGTGCTGGTTTGCCGGTGCTTCTCGTGGCCGGTGCGTTGGTTTACGTGCGGCGGAGGCGACGGAGACTGGCGCAGGCCCCGAAAAGCGATTTGCTCTGAGCGTTCGCCGGGTTAGCGCATGGCGTCTGGTCTAGCCTCGATCATTGCCCGACCGGGCCCGCTGACACGCGGTGGCCTGTTCGCAGGTCTCTGCGTCCTAGGCGCTGCAAACGGCGTTGCTGATCGCATTACTTCGTCGGTGAGCGCGTCCGGCCCGATCGGTGCGATTCTCGAAACCTGCGGTATCAGCGTTCTCGTTTGGGTCGCGTTCTGGATGTGCCCGAGCTTGATGCTGGAGGCGCAAGAAGGACCGCCGACGCGGACCGACTTCGCCGTTGCGGTAGGCGCGTTCGGTACAATCCTACTGCCGATGGCATGGCCGAGTTGGATCGCTCTAACGGGTATCGCGATCTATCTCTTGGGCGCGCGACCGGTCTCGGCTGACGGGCACCAGGATCCGTTGCGGCGCGCCGCCTGGATTCTTCTTGCCACCACTACGGTGATGTACTGGGGCAGACTGTCGCTGATCATCCTGGGCGAATTCCTGCTGACCTTTGACGCGTCGCTTGTCGGACTTGCGACTGGCAGCCCACACTCCGGCAATACTGTGCGAATGGCCGATGGCGAGTACCTTTGGGTAGAGGAGGGATGCTCGTCCCTATCTGGCATATCCCTTGTGATTCTCTGCTGGACGCTCGTTTCACAGTGGCGGGCCTTGCCATGGTCGCCGGTCAACATGATCTGGTGCGGATTTGCGTGCGTTGCTGTGAGCTTGGTCAATGTCGGCCGCATGTCGCTAATGGTGTTGTTCCCGGATCGGTACGACCTTATCCACGGGCCGATCGGCGCTGCAATTGCCGGATGGGTCACGCTTGGCCTGATCGTTTCGATCTGCCTGCGAGGTGTGCGGAACAGGTCGTGCGCACATGCCTAGGCTGGTGCTCGTTCTGCTCCTCGGGTTGACCTTAAGCATCAAGGTTGCGCTCGGCCACAGCCTCGGTTTTCAAGCCGCCGCCGCTGCCGATCCCGAACTCTCGGCAGCCAGAGGCGATGTTGAGGCCTTTCTCGTCGATCACGGCTTCCTCATCGAGCGCTGGCAAGGACAGGATGACATGCGGTTTGTCTCGGCAGAGCGTGACGTTTGCCGCGTTGTCCTTGCCCCATTGTCGCCTCTCAGCTGGCACCGCCACCTTCTTCATCGCTTGGCTCCGCACAACGGCTATGTTTTCTTCGTGTTTGCCGGAGTCATTCACGGCGATCAGCCGCGCTGGCAGTCCTGGAGCGCCTACTTCTGGCGCATGACGGGGCGAGCGGTCGGACTGAACATCCGCTACGAGCCGCTGTTTGGAGTCGCGGCTCGCGATGGCTGTCACGATCTGGCAATTCCTTGGACCGAGATGGGGGCCGGCGGCGAACGGCGTAGCCATTCGATCTCTCAACTCGGTCCATAGACTGGTCGGCGTAAGTCTCACGGAGCGGCCACGTGCCTGATCTGGCGTCCTGCGCTGATGCGCCTAAACGCGCATCACTCGCAGCGCCGACATTTCGAACCGCGCGATTTTTTTTCGGCCCAAGATCGAACCGGATACTTAGCCGGCCGGCGCAAGTCGGCCATATCGAACCGCGGTAATCAGCCTTTGACTAGCACCTTTTGATAAATGGTCGATTAGCTCTAAGTATGAGATAGAAACGCGTGTATTTGTAAATCTTGGCGGATTATATTATATATATCTGCGATCGATATTTCTGTAATGGCCGTTAATGACATGATGTAGATTGCATTATACAAAACAGAGGTGCAGATCTTTTGATGTCGTCAAAATCTGTAGAAAGTCGCACTAAGATTATGGCTGTTGCATCCGGTGGTGGCCATTGGGTGCAGCTTTTGCGCATCTGCAAAGCTTTCGATGAGTGCGAGGTCGTATTTGTCACGGTTCATGAGGCGTATCGGTCTCAAGTAGGCCGATCGGAGTTCTACTCGGTTCGCGATGCGAACCGCCGCCAGCCGCTCCGATTACTCATGACGGCTTGGCAGCTTCTGGGCATCATTCGAAAGGAAAGGCCGCAAGTCATCGTGTCGACGGGGGCAGCCCCAGGTTACCTCGCCTTGCGGTTCGCTCGCCTCATCGGAGCGAGAACGATATGGCTCGAAAGCATTGCAAATGCTGAGCATCTGTCGATGTCCGGCCGAAAGATTGGTCCTTATGCCGATCTTTGGCTGACCCAGTGGCCAGCCCTCGCTCGGCCGGAAGGCCCTGTCTACGCTGGGTCTGTGCTATGATCTTCATAACCGTCGGCACCCAAGGTCCTTTCGACCGTCTCGTCCGTGCAGTGGACGATTGGGCCGGCCAGACCGGACGGCGCGACCTGTTCGCGCAGGTGGGCCCGTCCGACTACAGCCCGAAGCAGTTCAAGGCCAAGCAGTTCCTTCATCCCGACGAGTTTCGGGCAAGCGTCGAGACGTCGGAATTTACAATAGCCCATGCTGGCATGGGGTCCATTATTACGGCACTCGAGTTCGGTAAGCGGGTCATCGTGATGCCGCGCCGCTGCAATCTGCGCGAACATCGCAACGATCATCAGGTCGCGACCGCGGAGCGTCTCTCCCAGCTTGGCCTGGTACAAGCCGTCTTCGATGAGGCGGAGCTTCATCAACTGCTCAATCGACTTGAGGTCGCCAAGGCTGCCGATCGGCTCAGTGCTACGGCTTCGCCGCAACTGCTCTCGGTTTTGCGGAGTTTCGTCAAGACCGGGACGCTGCCCATGGGAGTCCCAGCGTGAGCATACGGCTGAGCGTTCTCCTCCCTCCGCCGCTTGCTGCTCGGGGAACCAGCTATACTTGCGGGCAAATCGTTCGCGGGATGGCAGGCGCGGATTTCTCAATCACGGTTGTCACACCGCGCGCACGACCCTATTCGATAGAGCCGGCTGAAACGATTCAGGTCCTACCGCGATGGGCGAGATCGTTGCCGTATCCCTGGCTGAGGCCCTTCGCAAGAAATGCCGTCGAGGCTGCTTTTCTTGATCGAGCGACGGCACCAGCGCCGGAGCAGCGCGCAGCCTACATCTGGGCGGACGCGTCCCTCGGTACACTCCGAGGCTTGCGCCAAGGTGGCGTTCCAAGCTTCCGCGAAATGATCAACGGGCCGCGTGGGGCAGCCAAGGGTATCCTCGACGCTGCCTACCGGGATCTTGGTGCCAAGCCTAGTCACGGCATCAGCGATGCTTCGGTCACTGAAGAAGATGAGGCGCTCGCCCTCGTCGACTATGTCTTTTGCCCAAACGCGATGGTCACGGCTGCCGTGCAGAGACGTGGCGTGTCGTCCGACAAAATCGTGGAGGCAAGCTACGGCTGGGATCCAGCGCGGTTCAAGGGTACCGGCAAGGCGCTCGCGCCGATCAATGGGCTTACTGCGCTGTTTGTCGGATCCCTGTCGGTCCGCAAGGGAGTGCATTTGCTGCTGCGCTACTGGTCGTGCAGCCGCATCCGCGGCCGGCTCATCCTGGCCGGCGCCATGGAGCCCATCATCCGCGAGATGTGTGCGTCCGAGTTGGCGCGCGACGATGTGGTCGTGCTCGATTACGTCGATGACGTCGGCGCCTTGTTCCGCTCGGCTGACGTCTTCGTCTTTCCAACGCTCGAGGAGGGCGGTCCACAGGTCACCTACGAGGCCTGCGGCTGCAGGCTGCCCGTGATCACGACGCCGATGGGTGCAGGGCGGATCGCGCGTCACGGATGCGAGGGGTTTGTGCTGGACGCCTACGACGAGGCCGGGTGGATCGAAGCCCTGGCGATGATGGCTGGCGATCCGGATGGCCGCGAGGCGATGGCCCGATCCGCCGCCGCACATGCCGAAGCATTCCAATGGCACAAGGTGGCGTTGCGCCGGCGAGAACAGATCGAGGCGTTGGTGAACCCAGGCGGTCTGTCGGGCGGAATTGATCCTCCGGGGATATGGCGCGAGGCCGACGCAGCATGACCCCGACAGTCCGATCCCTTGCGGAAACCGACCCTCGCGACCGCGTCGGAGCGTCGGTCTCTGTCGATCCCAGCTGGAAACGCGGCGCATGCACGAGAGACTGAGTGTCGAGCGCCTGTCGAGGGAGGACTGGGATCGATTGACTCCCGGTTTTCGTGATCTCTCCTATCGCCAATGCGGGACCTATGCCGAGGCGGCCGCGAACGAGATCGGTGCGCAGGCCGAACTCGTGGGAATTTCGGAAGGCACAACGATCGTCGCGCTCGCTGCCATCCGCGTGAAGATGCTGCCGCTTTTGCCGGTGGGGGTCGCCTACGTGAACCACGGCCCCGTGACCATGCGAACCGACGCATTCCTGCCTGAAACATTTGCGGCCAGTGTCGCGGCACTCAGAGCAGAATATGTCGACAGGCGCGGCCTCCAGTTGCGGATCGCGGCGCCACAGGGCGGCGCAGAGTACAACTCGGCGCAGACCGCCTGCTTGGCGGAACAAGGATTTAGACTGTCCAACGAGCCTCATTCTCTCGAGACGTTCATTGTGGACCTCAACAAGCCTCTCGGTGCAATCCGCAGTGGTCTCGATCGCAAATGGTCCGCCAGCCTGAGGCGGGCGGAGCAGTCCAATATCGTCATCACGCGAACCCAGGATCCCGCAGATTTCGAGCGCTTCGAGGCGCTCTATGACGGGATTGTCGAGAGGAAGGGCTTCTTCGCACGACAAGGTGCCCGCTTCTTCTCCGACGTAAGCCGCCGGGCTCCTGCCAGCGACAGGATATTCGTTCACCTTGCCTGGCACGAGAACGAGCCGGTGGCCGGGCATATCGGCAGCTTCGTGGGGGACACTGCGCTCGCGATCCTCGCTGCCGCAGGTCCCCGCGGTCGAGAGGTCTGTGCCTCTTTCGCTCTCTGGTGGGCCACAGTCGAGTATGCGTTGGAGACCGGCAACCGGTACTATGACCTCGGCGGCATCGATCAGCGCGAGAATCCGGACGTCTATCGCTTCAAGAAGCGCTTCGGGGGGCGCCACGTCACTTCGGCCGGAAACTTCGAGATAGCGCCGGGCCGGTCGCAGAAAATGCTCATCGATACTGCCGAGCAAGCGTGGACCTATCTTCGATCCGCGAAGGTAGGACTAGCCAAGTGGCGAACCGGATCGATGCCGGCACAATGAAACGGTCCCCTCGCAAATACGTGCTAGGTGTTTAGTCGCAGCATTTGATGAAGCGGATCGCGCTTGAGGCGGTCTGGCTCTGCAGTGCAAGCTTCGCAGTGACACGCCCGGAAGACCGTCAAAACCGCGGCCTGATCCATTCCACCGCTAGGGGCCAACATCAGCACATCACCAGCGCTGTGTCGTTCGCCGCGCTTCCGCGTATGCTCACCCTCAAGCAAATTGTCGGAAGTGTCAAAGCTCTCGGGCGTGCTCAGGATCGCGCAGAGAGACCAAGCTAAAGTACATTTTCTTGGCAAACCGAAGATTTGTTAGCCGGACAAAATCCGCTACTGCAGCGATGGGAGCGCCAACCAAAGGAGAATACCAGAGACCGAGAATCCGCATCAACCTTGCAAGCCTTGAGTGAGGCTCCATCCAGTGATCTTGCGCCAATAGAAGCGGTCGATAGCGTCGCGCTGCGAGCGTGTATGGTGACAGGTCGAGGTAGAGGGTATCGACGAGATCACGAAAATTCTCGGACCGCCGCGGATGCTTGAATTTCGTCCAGGGTTTGAAAACCTGCGAATGAATGAAGGCCGGAGGACCTCTGAAAATGTGCCTGAGCCGCTCGGAGCACGTATAACCACTTAATCCAAAATATTGGATGATGTCGGCTCCCCTCATAAGGAACTTCACCGGCACGTCCATGAACTGCATGCTCGTCAAAAGGGCGCTGATGACATCCTGATCGCCGAATAAGTGTGTTGGGCGCGCGTCCCAGGGCTGTTCCTGGGCCGTTTGATAGCTCGCGTCATCCAGAAGTCCCTCCCATGCTAGCAGGAGAGGAATGTGATGAGCCGTGACGCGGACAACCGCTGTGTTCGCGACAAACGGGAACGAACGGCCGACCGCGAGCCCCCACAAACGGGCCCGCATTGCATCCGGGTCGCGATAGGCTCCGAACAACGCCTCTTCCGTCAGAACCAATGTTTCAGAGTCGAGCGCGCCGAAATGCTTTCGGAAGTCTTGCGTGACAATTATGTCAGAGTCGAGCCAGACGACCTCGCCATAGCCCTCGCCGAGAAGATCGAGCAACGCCCGCGGTTTCGCGTTCCATCCGCCGGAGCGACCGGCGGCCGCGCCACTCAAGGCAACCTGCGGGCAGTGTAAGAGCCACTTTCGAAAAGCCGCGTCAGCCGCCGGATATGATAGCCGGACTGGGATGTCGCGGCAATGCTTAGTAAGACTGAGCAGCAGCAGCTTTAGGGACGTTTCCGAAGTTTTTCGATCCTCGAGCACACAGATGATCATGCCGCACTCCGGGTTGGTCTGACGTGGTCGCGACCAACAGCCAATTTATGACGGTGATACTTCGCCACAATACGTCTGAGCTCCTAATCGAGAAAGATGCTTTGAAGAACTACAACTTTCTCTCGAGCCGGCTGCCTGAATCGTCTATTTGCCAGTCTTGTAGGTAATTTCGACAGTTTCGGCTCGCCATGGCAAATGGCAGCACGCTCGCAGCGGAGCGCTCGGCCTACCTCAAATTGCCGAGTTCCACCCCAAGAACTAGCTGCACTATGACGGATGAACGAGCTTCGGGAGCCGTCGCCCTGGCATATCTCTGAGCACTCAAGTTACTTCTTAAAAAGATCTTGTGCATCCGATCTGCGAAGTGGCGACAATGAACTCTGTTCGGCGATCCCTCATATTCTCGGCCTTAGAGCGGTACTGCAGTGTCGTTCTCGTGATGATTGCAACCGCCGTGCTGGCCCGGCTGCTGACGCCGCACGAGTTTGGGGTCTACGCAATCTTGAGCGCTCAAACAGCTGTAGCAAGTGCTGCATTCCAGGAATTCGGCGGCGCAAATTATCTCATCCAGAAACCTATTCTTACTGAGAGAGACGTACGGACAGCCTTCACCGTCACTTTATTGTTGTCGCTTGCATTCGCAGCAGCCCTGTTTGCGAGCCGCGACGCAGTGGCGACCTTCTTCGACAACGGTGGAATGCGAGTAGGTATTGCCGTTTTTTGTCTGTGCTTCTTACTGTCGCCTTTCGCGATCACCCTGTCAGCATTACTGCGACGCGAGATGCGCTTCGACGTTCTTGCACGCAGCAATGTAGCCGCAACTGTCGTCAATGTCGGCGCGACTGTAATCCTCGCCTTGAATGGCTTCAGCTTCATGGCCCCGATTTGGGGTGTCGTTGTCGGCAATCTATTCCTGATCGCGTCGCTTTGGTTGAGTTGCCCGAGGTTGGGTATATTTCGTCCGAGTTTTACTGGTTATCGCGAAGTGTTGCGGTTCGGGAGTTGCTCTAGTGCCGTCGTCGTCGTCAACGTCTTCTACCAGGCGTTCCCGCAGTTCATCCTCGGACGTCTGCACGGCTTCGATGCGGCCGGCTTGTTCGCGCGCAGCATGAGCATCTCCCAATTATACGATCGATTGGTTGTGCAGATCCTGAATCCAGTGATCATGCCAGCCATGTCGGCCCAGTCGCGAGCTGGCGGCGATCTCGGGCGGATCTACCTGTCGTCGATCGAGATGATCACCGCGATACAGTGGCCGATTCTGCTATATGTCACGTTGATGGCCCAGCCCCTCATCGAGATCTGGCTCGGAGCGACATGGTTGCAGACGGTTCCGCTGGTGCAGTGCCTCTGCCTTGCTGCGCTTTCGCTGTTCGCGGCTTGCCTGACCTACCCCACCCTGGTGGCTGCCGGAAAGGTACGAGACACGCTCGTCTCCAGCCTGATATCGCTGCCGCCATCGATCCTAATCGTTGCACTAGCGGCACCTCACGGCGCTCAAGCGGTCGCCGCGTCAAGCCTCGTGACATGTCCGCTTCAGGCCATAGTGGCAATTTCTTTTATTGCATATCGCCTGAATATCCGTGCGCCAGACATCCTGCGTCATCTCATCAAGAGTGCTTTCGTCGCCGTTTGCAGCGTGGTGGGGCCGTTGCTCATTGCAGGACATATGGTGGCCGGTGATCGGGGCCTCGATCTTGTAGCCTTGCTTGCCGCCGGCACGACCGCCTTCGTGGGATGGCTCTCTGCACTATTTTTTGTCAGTCATCCGCTCGCTGATCAGATTCGCCAATTCGCACCAAGGGTATCATCTCTATGGAGAGAATTCGATTTTACTGTCTCGCGCGATGCCCGGCCGGAAAATTTGGCTCCATGACCGGAATCGCGATTCTAATTTGAAGTCAAAATCTATAATAATCGTGCTCTTGAATCGCACGTCTCAAATAACGTATCGTAGTTATTGGTTGATATAATCTATGTATATATAAAATTAAGCTCATGTTGCTGGGTATTGAGTGATGCCATATTGATATAAAAAGTGCAATTGTCTGGATTAATCTCAAAGAGGTATTGTTCTGTTGGAAATTTGACGGCAAGTTCGGCCAAAGCGGCGCGCAACAGTCGTTCCAAGCGTGGGATATCCCTAAAATCTACACGGAGCCGTCGTATTATGATCGGCAATCTTGAGCCGGAGTACGTCTCCAGCCCGCTAGCACCTGCGCTCGATGCTCGAACACAGCAATGGGTGCCGAAAGCACTCCAGGGCTCGCAGCAGAAACGCGCAATTGGGCACCGTGTCGCAAAGCGAGGCGCTGATGTCGTTCTCTCGCTGTTGGGATTGCTTGTCCTCATGCCAGCACTCGTGTTGGTCGCTGCTCTCGTTCGGGTGACGTCGAAAGGGCCGGCATTGTTCTGGCAGCAGCGTGTCGGGCTTAACAACAAGATCTTCTGGTGTTGCAAGTTTAGGACGCATTACGCGCATTGCTGCGACGCATCGGGTGTCCGGCAGACGCTTTTGGGTGACCCGCGTGTCACACCCCTAGGCCGATTTCTGCGTCGCCACAGCATCGATGAGCTTCCGCAGCTCTGGAACGTGCTGCGTGGGGATATGTCGCTCGTCGGACCACGGGCCCATGTCGCTGACATGTTGGTCTGCGGCGTTCGGTTCGATCAGGTCGTGGAGCGCTATCAAGACCGCCATCATGTGCAGCCAGGCATCACTGGGCTCGCGCAAGTGCGAGGTTTCAGAGGACCTGTCCTGGACCTTGATCACGCCAGGGGCCGCGTAGAATGCGACCTCGAATACATCGAGCAATCGTCTCTAAGGCTCGATTTAGCGATCATCGCTCGGACGTTGATCCTCGAAATGTCTCATGGCTCCGGAACCTAAGTTTGGCGATTTGTGTCAAATATTTACATATCATAATCTAGTAGAGAAGTCGCAATGATCCCATTCGTCGATCTGAAAACACAACTCAAGGCGCTCAGGCCGGAGATTGACGAAGTAATCTCCAGGGTGATCGATCAGGGTCACTTCGTTCTCGGACCCGCTGTCTCTGCTTTCGAGGAGAAGTTCAGCACCTATTGCCGGACAGATCATTGCGTCGGTGTCAACAGCGGAGCCTCAGCTCTCCACTTGGCGCTGCTCGCGGCCGGCGTCGGGCCTGGAGACGAGGTCATCACGGTTTCGATGACGTTCGTCGCGACGGTCGCCGCGGTTCTCTATTGTGGCGCCAAACCGGTCTTCGTCGATGTTGATCCGGACCGGTGGACAATGGCTCCCGAGTTGATCGAGGCGGCCATCACTCCGCGGACCAAGGCCATCCTGCCCGTCCATTTGCATGGGCTCATGGCTGACATGGACCCGATCATGGCGGTGGCGCGTCGGCATGGAATCGTCCTCGTCGAAGATGCCGCGCAGTCCCACGGTGCC
This sequence comes from Methylobacterium sp. C25, assembly GCF_021352225.1. Classification (GTDB taxonomy): domain Bacteria; phylum Pseudomonadota; class Alphaproteobacteria; order Rhizobiales; family Beijerinckiaceae; genus Methylobacterium. The sequence continues at coordinate 79,349 of NZ_JAAUVI010000005.1, forward strand.
GAGTACAAAGGCCGCCGCGCCGGATCGATCGGCGATATCGGCTGCTTCAGCTTCTATCCAGGAAAAAATCTCGGCGGCTTCGGCGAAGGGGGAGCCGTGGTAACCCGCGATGCCGGTCTAGCTCGAACGGTTCGCCTGCTGCGCGATTGGGGGCAGGAAGAGAAGTACCGGCACGTCCTGCCCGGCTACAATTATCGCATGGACGCGATCCAGGGGGCGATCCTCAATCTCAAGATGGACTACATTGAGGGCTGGACGGAAGACCGACGACGGCTTGCTCAAGTGTATGATCAAGAACTTGCGGCCATTGGTCAAAAACGCCCGAGCGCGCCCTCAGATACTCGACACGTCTACCACGTCTATTCGATCGAACATCCGCGCCGAGATGCGTTGCAGGCCGCGTTGACTACTGCCGGCATCGGGACCGGCATCCACTATCCGGTCCCTGTCCACCTTCAGCCCGCATACGAGAATCTGGGCTACGGCCGTGGCGATCTCCCCGTGACCGAAGCCCTGGCAGAGCGGTTCCTGTCGCTACCAATGTATCCGGAACTCGCGCCCGACCAGGTCGTACAGGTGTGCCGAGAGCTGGAGCGGGCACATGCGGCCGAGCAAATTGAACCGGCTTCGCGAGCACCGTCCGCTCGCGAGACGAACAAAGTTCTCGAGAGTGTGTAAGGAGGGACCCTTGGTCAATCTCGCCGGCAAGACCGTCCTCGTCACCGGAGGCGCAGGGTTCATCGGTTCTCACATCGTCGATCTTCTTTGCGCGGAAGGGTGTGCGGAGATCATCGTCCTCGACAATATGATCCGGGGCCGCCCTTCCAATCTCGCTTGGGCGAGTGGGCATGGTCCCGTACGCCTCGTTCGCGGCGACATCTGCGATCGCACTCTGCTGGCATCCCTGGTGCGAGGTGCGGACGTCGTGTTCCACCAAGCCGCCCTTCGCATCACCCATTGTGCGGAGGCGCCCCGCCTCGCCATGGATGTAATGGTCCGGGCGACCTTCGATCTCGTCGAACTTTGCGTGGAGCACGGCATCGAAAAGCTCGTCGCTGCGTCCTCCGCCTCCGTTTACGGGATGGCCAGTACCTTCCCGACGCCTGAGGAAGAATCGCCCTACGACAACAGGACTCTCTACGGAGCAGCGAAAGCCTTCAACGAAGGGCTGTTCCGTAGCTTTGCCGAGATGAACGGCCTCAACTACGTCGCACTGCGCTATTTCAACGCCTATGGCCCACGCATGGACGTGCACGGGCGCTATACAGAGGTGCTCATTCGTTGGATGGAGCGCCTTGAGGCCGGGGAGCCGCCGATCATTTTCGGAAACGGGCGTCAGACCATGGACTTCGTCGACGTCCGTGACATCGCCCGCGCAAACCTCCTGGCCCTGAAGAGCCCAGCGAGCGATGCTGTTTTCAACATCGCCAGCGGCACCGAGACCTCGCTTCTCGATCTCGCCCGGGCCTTGGCGAAAGTCATGGGTCGGCCGCAATCCGAGCCCGAATTTCGACCCGAACGGGCCGTGAACCCGGTGCCGCGCCGTCTGGCGTCGACCGAACGTGCCGAGAGGATCCTCGACTTCCGCAGCACGATCGGGCTGGAGGAAGGATTACGCGACCTTGTGGATTGGTGGCGGCTCACTCGGAGCAGCGACGCGACGCTGTCGCTCGCGTCATGATCCCGATCGCTAAGCCACTTCTCGGCGAGGCGGAGGCCGACGCGGCACGGGAGGTTGTGCTCTCGGGCTGGGTCACTCAGGGGCCGCAAGTCGCTGCCTTCGAGGGCGATTTTGCCCGGTACGTGGGCTCGCCCCACGCCTGCGCGGTATCGAACTGTACGACAGCCCTCCATCTCGCGCTTACCGCGGCCGGTGTGCGGGCGGGCGACGAAGTCGTCGTACCCAGTCACTCCTTCATCGCGACGGCAAACAGCATCCGGTACTGCAGGGCGACCCCGGTCTTCGTCGACATCGATCCAGCGACCTTCAATCTCGATCCGGTTCGCGTGGAAGAAGCGGTTACGTCGCGGACGCGCGCCGTGCTGGCAGTCCATCAGATGGGCATGCCCTGCGCTATGGCCGAACTCTCCGCGATCGCGCGCAGGCACGGCCTCACGCTCATCGAAGACGCGGCCTGCGCGGCGGGAAGCGCCATCCGCATCGAGGCAGAATGGAAGCAGATCGGAAGCCCGATCGGCGATATGGCCTGCTTCTCTTTCCATCCGCGGAAGGTCGTCACCACCGGCGAGGGTGGTATGATCACCACCGCCGATGCAGACGTCGACGACCGGTTCAGGAAACTGCGACAGCACGGGATGAGTGTGTCCGACGCGGTACGGCACGCTGCGTCGCAGGTGATCTTCGAGACCTACGACGATGTGGGCTATAACTATCGAATGACCGAGATGCAGGCCGCGGTCGGCCGCAAGCAGATCGAGCGGCTACCGGACATTATTGCGCGCCGCCGGATGGTCGCCGCCCGATATGCCGAAATGCTTGGCAACTGCGAAGGTCTCCACTTGCCCTTCGAGCCTGATTGGGCGCGTTCCAACTGGCAGAGCTACTGCGTGCGCCTGCCCGCTTGGGCGGACCAGAGGTCCACCATGCAGACGCTGCTTGACCAAGGCATCGCCACACGGCGCGGCATCATGTGCTGCCATCGCGAGCGCTGCTACGCGGACGAATCCTTGCGCCACGATCTCAGCCGGTCAGAGGAGGCGCAGGATCGTGCGATCTTGCTGCCGATCTATGCCCAGATGAGCGAGGATGAGCAGGTTCGTACCGCAGACACGCTGCGTCGCGCGCTCTACGGCTGACGAACGAAAATGCTAGCGAAGCGATAGCCCCTTGCCGAATCACCTCGCGGGTTTCGCCGCGTACCCGTGCAACTGAGTGATCAGGCTAGACAATCACGCATCTCGCCAACTCGGCGCCGACGAGCCGGCCTAATCTTGCTAGTGCGGACCGTCAAATAGCCATCGCGCGACGCCTGAAATAAAAATTAAGGAAATCATTGGCTTATAGTGATCGCTGGTGAGGTGCGGCGTCTTCGTGACTTCGCGACCGACTTAGCGCCGGCTGTGGTACGCGGGACACTGCATGGCTGTGATCCTGGGGGTATGCTGGGCGAAGCATCGACTGTGGAATGCCAGATGGTAGCCGCAGTTTTCAGACTTGGGACGGCTTTGGTTATCGGAACCGTGCGCTTCTCCACACGCAAGACACGGCTCGTCCTGAGGGGGGCGCTCCTGTGCATGCCCTTTCTCCAGGGGTGCGCCACTGTCCCGTTTATCCCGAAGGATGGGCCGACCGGTCTCGAGGTGCAGACTCGGGCCGACGTCACGCTGCAGGACCCGGGTCGTCTGAGCTACGTTTTCGTAAAGCTCAGCCCGCTCGTACTCTCCAGCCTGCAGACTGAAGCCCAACCTACGGCTCTGTTCAGCCGCCTCGCGCAGGTCAGAGGCGCTACGGACGTGAGGATCACCGCATCCGACGTTGTGTCGCTCGCAATTTTCGAGGCGCAAGCCGGCGGCCTGTTCATCCCGTCCGAGGGCGGTACGCGCGCGGGCAACTTTGTCCAGATCCCGCCTCAGGAACTCGATCCTGAAGGCAGCATATCCGTTCCCTTCGCGGGCACGGTGCGGGCTATCGGCCGCAGCCCACGCGAGATCGAAGCCGACGTTGTCGCCAAGCTGAAGAATCGGGCCATCGATCCCCAGGTCGTCGTTACGGTGGGCGAACGCGCTGAGAATTCGGTGAGCGTGCTGGGCGATGTCAGGTCGCCCACCAATATCCCGATGCGCCCAGGGGGATTGCGCCTGCTTGCTGCGATCGCTCGAGCGGGGGGCTCTATTCCGCCAGCCTATTCGGCGGTGGTCACGATTCAGCGCCGCGGAAAGAACGAGCAGGCGCTCCTGACGTCGGTTCTGAGAGACCCGCGGCAGAACATCCAACTCGCGCCGCAGGACGTGGTTTATGTCGCGAGCGAACCGCGCGTCTTCATGGCTTTCGGGGCCGTAGGCGGTGGCGGAAGCGTCCAGATCAGCAGCGGAGCCGGCGGCGGGACATCGTTCAGCAGCGGCCGGCGCTTTGCGATGGACCGCGAGAATATGACAGTGGCAGAGGGGCTTGCGGCCGCCGGTGGCCCAACGAGTGGCAATGCCGACGCCCGGTCGGTCTTCCTGTTCCGCTACATGCCACGTGCGCGTCTCGCGAAGGCTGGCGTTGACGTCAGCAATTTCCCAGCGGCGCAGGTCCCGACAGTGTTCTCGGTCGATCTTAGCCAGTCGGAAGGCTATTTCTTGGCAAATCACATGTATATGAAGCACAACGATATCATATACGTATCTGAGGCGCCTGCTGTCGATTTGGCAAAGTTCCTGAGCATCATCACGAATATTACCGTTGCCGGAACACAAGCGACAACTTTTGGGCTTGGTATTCAAGCTCTCGAAGCGGGTTCCGGAAACGTAGCAATCGTCTCGTCGGCGGCTGGTGTCGCTCGTTGAGATTTAAAGGCAGGATGTCGAAGGCGACCAAGTGAGCAGTTCGCGCAGAAGGAAGCCCGCGATGAAATCCTCCCTGCCGTTCACCGCAGTGGTTTTCATAGGTTCGTCATTGTATTCGGCTCAGGCTGCGGATTTTCCCCGCTATCCTGCGGCTGAGGCCCCAGTCGTGGTGCGAGCAAAGCCTCCGCGCTATGCGAGATTTGTTCCAGGTTGCCACGAGAATTCTCAGTCTCTTCTATTGAAGTGCGTTGATGACGCAATTGTAGCCGAGGATCCTGATGCAGACTATTCGGTTCCTCTACGTGTGATTCCGCGCCAGCGGCGCAAACCGTATCCGAGCCTGTTCTCCTGGTCTTATGGGGGGAATTAATACTCGGAGGCCTCGGGGTAGACGTTTCGGACAGCACCCAATTAGATTGGATGCGTTCGCTTACGCCGAGTTTTTACAAATCACCTGACAGTATTCAGCTTCCGACACACACCCAGGCGCTAAGCGTTATTCAAAAAGCTCGATGAGCTCAGCGAGCGTCTCCAGTAGGTTTGTAATCTATCCCTGAGATTAAGACCCAGAATTTTCAAATTTGATGTTCTTCGGAAAATTCAAAGACGCAGTTTTGCGAGATGAAAATTAATGCCTCAAGTAAATTATAAATGAGGTAAGGGAATAAGTAAAAGCGAGGCTCGGGCATGCGGAAGCCATCGCCGCGGCTTTGATCTGGCGATCGGACGGCTCGACGCTGGGTAGGGACGTTTTGCTTTTGAGGAGAGATGCGCTTTTTCGCTGGCGTCACTGAATGACGATGCGGCTAAGCTCATTGTGCTGCTCGTCGCGGACCACGAGCATCCACTCTTCGTTCGCGCTGGGTAGCTCACCGGCCTCTCTCATTTCTGCGAACGCTTTAGAGGCTTGCGTTACTGCCGTTTCCGCATCGTCAGCCAGCACCCCTTCGTCATCGCGAATGGATTCGAGCCCATGTTCAAGATGGAAAAAGAAGCGTGGCAAGCGAGTCTCCTAAAGCCGTGATGGGAGGCGCAATGGGCCCTATCCTCTATCTAATTTGAGGTTACTCTAAGATGGTGAAATACAATCTACGGTTAAAATAAGTAATTCATAGCCAGCTTTTGGAGTTTGCACCGGCTTACGTAAACAAAGCTACTAATCACTAAGAGGATTAAAGGGCTATGAGTTTAAACTCGAGGCTTGCCTAGGTCGCCTTGATGCAGCTTTCCGGCGGCTCTTGCGGCGAGTGGATTAAGTCGGGAAGTGGTATCGAACTGCGCGCTCCAGCCTTGCCGTGCGCTCGCGTTCAATTCCCGGTATCGCTCCACTCCGATTCATTCTCCGCCACATGACCGAAGTGCTGTCGGATCTGTTTATTCGGCGCTGGGCGGACGGACGCACTTCGTTGATGCGTGAAGTTGGGGGCAGAAGGTTTCAGGGTCGGCGCCCCGATAGTCTCGTAGGATGTGACCATCCCGCATCGTGCTTCAAAGCTGCCAGCCCTGCGCGCGAGCCCACTCATTCGTAGATTTCTCGGTGTCGCGCCCGCCCTCGCGCAGCCATTCGCAGAAGCTGCCAATCAAGTGCCGCGCCTCGCAATCAGCCCGATAGAATGCGCCGTACTCGCGACGACGCAGGCCAAGGGGCCCGAAGGGGACGCAGAGACGCCGCTCAATCAGATCGTCGATCACCAGGAAAAGCGGCAGCAGGGCGATTCCCATCCTCTCCTGGACGGCGTGCAGCGCAAAATACATCTGCTCGAAGCGCAGGATGCTCTGGGTCGACGACAAACCTGGAGCGCCGGCCTGCTCGAGCCAGCTTCCCCAATCGTAGGGCTCGGTCAGGTAGGTGATCAGAGTATGCCCGCAAAGATCGTCTGGCATGGTGAGTGCCGAACGGTTGAGCAGGTCGACGTGGCAGACCGGAGCGATGAACTCGGTCATGAAGGGAGTGCGCTCCCAGCCGTTTGGCGGGGTCGTGACCCCACGGATGCCGACATCGAAGCCGAACTCGGTGGCGCTGATCGGTGCGACCGAGGTCGTCACGCGAAGTTCTACCTCCGGGCGCTTCTTCTGGAAGGTTGATAGCCGGCCGATCAGCCAGCGCATGGTGAAGGTCGGGGGCGCACTGACCCGTAGGGCGGTGGGCGTTGCGTTCTCGATCATGTGCATCGAGACCAGCGCGAGCCGGTCGAGCAGCGGGGTCACCTCGGTGAGGTAGAGCTGCCCGGCGTCGGTGAGCGTGAGTTGCGACGGCGTACGCCGGAACAGCTTCGTCCCGAAATACTCTTCGAGGCGCGCCACCTGACGGCTGACGGCGCCATGCGTGACGAAGAGCTCTTCGGCCGCCTTGGTGAAGCTGACATGGCGCGCGGCCGCCTCGAAGGCGCGGACGGCATTGAGCGGCGGCAGTTTCCTCATGGTGCCCTTCGGGCGCTTGTCATCTCCTGATCGAGGAGAGCTTCAGCTCGGTCTAACCAAAACGGAGACGGGACAACAGGCTTCGCTTCCTTGCTCGAAAGACAGTGTGCGCCAGCTCCGCCATTCCGGAGACGCATCCTGAAACCGGATATCGACCGCATCCGACGCCAGATATGATCCAGGCATCAAGTGTAGAACCCGGGCTCTCGCCGAAGGCGAGCCCCGGAATGATCGTGGTACAAGTTGTGTCCCTTCTACCGGCCGACCGCCGCCAGATGCGCCATCAGGGCAGCATCAAAGAGGGCCGGCTGATCGACCTGCGGCAAGTGTCCGCCACCGACGATCTCGGCGTAGGTCGCTTCGGGGATTAGCGGCGCCAGAGCGCGCATCGGCGCGAGAAGAGCCTCGTCGTTCGTGCCGATCAAGAGCGCGGTCGGTACCCTGATCTGTCCGACTGCATCGAGGTAATCGAGCCCTTGGATCGCCCGGGCGCAGCCGATGAAGCCGTCGGTCGCGGTACCCGCGATGCAGGTGGCCAGTTGCTCGACCAATCCCGACTCGTTCGCCACGAAGGCATCTCCGAACCAGCGCGCGATGGTCGGACCTGCCAGCGCTGCGGCACCTTTGTCGCGAGCGAGCGCGATGCGATCGTCCCAGGTGGCTGCGAAGGGTGCTGGAGCGTCGGCACGCGCCGCGCAGACGCAGAGGCTGAGCAGCCGGTCTGTATGGGCAATGCCGAGTCCGAGTCCCGTCATGCCGCCGAGCGACACGCCCACGAAATGCGCCCGTGCGATAGAAAGCCGATCGAGCACCGCCACGACGTCGGCGACGAGATCCGCCATGGCGTAGGGCGCTGGCGGGGCGCTCGAACCGCCGTGGCCCCGGGTGTCGAGCACCGCGACGCGGTGGCCATGCTCGGCGAGGCGCCGCGCCTGCCCGGACCAGATCGCCCCGTCGGTGAGGATCGAATGGGCGAACAGGATCGGCTCACCCCCAGCCGGGCCGCCGATCCGGACGCTCAGCGTGCCGGCAGCGCCCGGGCTCTCGATTCGCGAAAAGCCCGGCCAGTCGCCACTATCGATCGGCTGCCACTCAGTCATTCTTGGCCATCGACTCAATGACTTCCTTGGCAACGCGGAAGCTGTCGATCGCCGCCGGCATGCCGCAATAGATTGCGACCTGCAGGAAGACCTCCTGGATCTCGGCCTCGGTCAGCCCGTTGGCAAGCGCCCCGCGGACATGGGCTTTCAATTCGTGTGGCCGGTTGAGCGCCGCGATCATGCCGAGGTTGAGCAGGCTGCGGCTGCGCCGGTCGAGGCCCGGGCGGTTCCAGATCTCGTCCCAGCAATACTCCGTGGTCAGCACCTGAAGCGGCCACGTGAAATCGGTGGCCGCGTTCAGCGCGGTGTCGACATAGGCGTCGCCCAGAACGGCCCGGCGCGTGGCCAGCCCCTTCTTGAACTTCTCGCTCTGGGGTCTGTCGGTCGTCATCGTCGTTGGGCTCCGTTTTTTCGTTCAGCTCGCTACGGCGAGGTTGGAATCGGCGGATACGAGGGGCGTAGTCCAGGCGTCGTAGCCGTAGACCCAATCGGGATCGGTCGGATCACGCAGCCATGTATTGGTGCGCGAGCTCGCCTGGACACGCGAGGTGCGCGGCTTGCGCGTGGCCTCGAAGCGCAGAAACGCTTCGGCGACACCGTCGCGGTCGACACCCTGCAGGCAGCGCGAGAGCACGGCGGCATCCTCGATCGCCATGGCGGCGCCCTGCGCCATGTAGGGCGTCATCGGGTGGCAGGCATCGCCGAGCAGTGTGATGTTCCCATCCGACCAGCGCTGCAGCGGCTGGCGGTCGACGAGCGCCCATTTGTGGACCGAGGGGCAGGCGTCGAGCACGCGGCGCACTTGCGGATGGAACTCGGAGAAGGCGGCGCGCAACTCTTTCACGTCGCCCATCGCCGACCAGGATTCCACTTGGAAGCCCGGCTCGACTTGGCTCGTGACGAAGTAGACCTCGCTGCGGTCCGGCTTCACGTAGTAGATCACGATGTGCCGATCCGGCCCCCACCACTTCGTACAGTCGTCGATTTCGTAACCATTGAGTAGCGAGGCTGGGAAGACCGTGCGGTAGGCGATCCGGCCTGTGAAGGTCGGCTTCTCCTTGTCGAAGAGAGTCTCCTTCACGAAGGAATGTACGCCGTCCGAGGCAACGACCGCGTCGTGGGTTGCGGTGACGCCGTTAGCGAAGCTCAGGCGAACGCTGCCGTCGGCCTGTTGTTCAAGCCCGGTCAGCTTGTGATCGAGATGGATGTCGCTGTCCGGCACGGCGCTCGCGAGCGCGGCGTGCAGGTCGCCGCGATGGGCGAGAAGGTAAGGGGCGCCCCAGCGCTCCTCGGCGGATTCGCCGAAGACCATGTCGAAACGGATCTCGCCGGTGTCGTATTCTTTATTGTTCCACGAACGTGGATAGAAGGCGGCCGCGCGTAGAGCGGGCTCGAGGCCGAATTCGCGCATCACCTTCATGGCGTTGCAGCCGATCTGGATGCCGGCGCCGAGGCGCGTGAAGCGCTGCGCCTGCTCGTAGACGGTCGTCTCAATCCCCACCCGGCGCAGCGCCGCAGCGGTTGCCAACCCACCCATGCCTGCACCGATGATGGCAACGGAAAGGCTCTTCATGCCCCGATCCTCCTCGAGTCCTCCGGATGTGTTGACGGTCGGGCGCAGGCCTGACGGGCAGCCGGTTTGGACGGATGCCGGACGATCACTGCCTAACCCGATCAGCGCAAACCATTTAAGCTGACCCGGCGTGAGGTTCCTTCACAGCGATCGGACCGCATCCTTTGGCCGAGGTATCTATGTGGTGCGCCGCAACAAAAGCCGAGACGATCTCTGGTGTGAGCAAACCTCACGGACTGCGAGGTAACGTGGTTTGCAAAGGCCTTTGGGCGCGGCCTAGGCTCTCCTCGGCGCCACTCATTCCACGCTGAGTCCGCCTGAAATGGCGACAATGTCACGCGAGCAACGCGTGCGGGATGCCGAGAGGAAACGCACAATGGACGCTGCAGTGGCGAACGCGGCCTTTGCCGAAGTTCCGATCAAGCGCGAGGCTTGGTACCGGCGCCTTTGGCTCCAGGTCCTGATCGCCATCGCCCTCGGCGGAGCACTCGGCGCGATCTTTCCGGAGGTCGGCGAGTCCTTGAAGCCGCTCGGCGACGCGCTGATCAAGGCGATCCGCATGACCATCGCGCCGATCGTGTTCTGCACGGTGGTCCACGGCATCGCCAGCATGAGCGACATGCGCCGCGCCGGCAGGATCGGCTGGAAGGCCCTGGTCTATTTCGAGGTAGGCACGACGCTCGCCCTGCTCGTCGGCCTCGTCGTGATCAACCTCGTGCGGCCGGGCGCCGGCATGCACGTCGACGTCGCCACCCTCGACGCCAAGGCCGTGCAGGGCTTCATCAGCCGCTCGCAGCACGAGACCGTCACGGGCTTCCTGCTCGACATCATCCCGAACACCGTGGTCGGTGCCTTCGCCAATGGCGAGATGCTTCAGGTGCTGTTCTTCGCGATCCTGTTCGCCATCGCCGCACAGCGGGTCGGCGAGCCCGGCCGGCGCATGGTCCAGATGGTGGACGACCTCGCCAAGATCTTCTTCGAGTTGCTCGGCACGATCATGCGCTTCGCGCCGATCGGCGCCTTCGGAGCGATGGCCTTCACCATCGGCAAGTACGGGCTCGGCGCGGTGGTCTCGCTGTCGCAGTTCATGCTCTGCTTCTACGCGACCTGCCTGCTCTTCATCTTCGGCGTGCTCGGCGCCGTCTGCCGGATGATGGGCTTCAGCGTCTGGAAGCTGATCCGCTATCTGAAGGAGGAGCTCCTTCTGGTCTTCGGCTTCTCGGCCTCCGAGCCCGTGCTGCCGCGCTTCATGGTCAAGATGCAGAAGGCCGGCTGCGCCGAGCCGATCGTCGGCCTGGTGATCCCGACCGGCTACAGCTTCAACCTCGACGGCACCTGCATCTACCTGACGATGGCGGCGCTGTTCCTGGCCCAGGCCACGGATACCGATTTATCGCTCGCCCAGCAGGTCGGGATCATCGGCGTGCTGCTGCTGACTTCGAAGGGCGCGGCCGCGGTCACCGGCAGCGGCTTCATCGTGCTGGCCGCGACGCTCGGCACCGTCGGTCACATCCCGGTCGCCAGCATTGCGTTGATCTTCGGTATCGACCGCTTCATGTCGGAGGCGCGGGCGCTGACAAACTTCATCGGCACTGCGGTGGCGACGGTGGTGGTCTCGAAATGGGAGGGTGAGCTCGATGAGCGCGCCTTCGAGCGAGCCCTCGGATAGGCCCACGGCTCAATCGCCGAGGCGCACGTTTGGGCCGCCCCGATCATCCACATCAGAGGCGTTGTGCCGCGCATCGGCCGCTTGTTCTCGTGGGTTGATGGTGAGCCATGGGACGGGCGGCAATCAGTTGAAGAGTGTTTGATGCGTGACGAAGAGGGTTTGTCTCCGGAGAACCGCGCGGCGGTGCTGGAGCGGCAACGTACCCTCAAGATGGCCAAGTCCGCGCACGCCTATGTCCGCGGCAATACCCTCAAATTTTACGAGTGGTTGGACGGGCTCCGGCGGGGGACTTTGCCGGAGGGGCCGCCGGTCTGGATCTGTGGCGATTGCCATCTCGGCAACCTCGGTCCCCTCGCCGATGCCGATGGCCGGGTCGAGGTTCAGATCCGCGACCTCGACCAGACGGTGATCGGTAATCCGACCCACGACCTCGTGCGCCTCGGCTTGTCTTTGGCGAGCGCGGCCCGCGGCTCTGACCTACCCGGCGTCGTTACGGCCCGGATGCTGGACGAGATGGTCCGGGGCTATGCGCGAGGCCTGGGGGGCCTCGACAGCGATGAAGCGCCGCCCGAGCCGGACGTGGTCCGCACGGTCCGCCGGCGAGCGCTCGGTCGGCATTGGAAACACCTCGCCCGGGAGCGCTTGAAGGACGTCGAGCCGTCGATTCCGCTCGGTCGAAAATTCTGGATGCTCGACTCCGAGGAGCGCGCGGCCCTCGACGATTTGTTCGGTCAGCGCGAGGTCCGCAGCCTCGTCCTGGCGCTCAATGGGCGCGGCGAGGAGGCCAAAGTTCGCCTGATCGATGCGGCCTATTGGATGAAGGGCTGCAGTTCACTCGGCTTCTTGCGTTATGCCGCACTCGTCCGCATCGCCGAACACGAGGGGAAGCGCCGCCTCGCGCTCGTCGATCTCAAGCAGGCGGTGGAGGCCGCCGCGCCGGCGACTCCCGGCGCCGAGATGCCGATGGATGCAGCCGAGCGCGTGGTTGCCGGAGCGCGCGCGCTCTCCCCGAATCTGGGGGAGCGCATGCTGGCGGTGCGCCTTCTCGGCAAGCCCGTGGTGATGCGCGAGTTGGCGCCGCAGGACCTGAAGCTCGACGTCGACCAGTTCAGCAGTGGGGAGGCGGTGCGGGCGGCGCATTACCTAGCCTACGTGGTCGGCAAGGCGCATGGCCGACAGATGGACGAGGCGACGCGTTCGGGGTGGCGCCGCGAGGTCACGCGATGCGCGATCGAGGCTGAGGGAGCGCCGTCGTGGCTCTGGTCGAGCGTGGTTGAACTCGCTGGCCGGCACGAGGTCGGTTACCTAGACCATTGTCGGCGCTATGCGACTGTCGATGCCACCTGACGCTCGCGTGTACCTTCGGCCGCCGCGCTCAAGGGTAAGCATGGGCTGCTTGGCCGATCGTACACCGCTCCGTGTCCCGGGCCTTGTGCCTAGAAATGGATTTGTTGCGGGTTAGTCTTAACGAGTCATGTTCTGGCGGATTGATTGCTATCAAGAGTTCGAAGGTAGAGAATCGTCGAGAATACGGGCGCAGTGTCTCGTTCAAACCTTGCTTCGGAGCCATTGGCCGTGACACTCGCCAGCGCGACAACCGATCGAGCCGCGATTGCGATGAGCGATGCGAGCCCTGACATCGTGTGCCCGCCGGGTGAGGCAGGGGCGAGCCTCGCGCAGGTTCACGCGAAGCTGCAGGCGCTGCTTCCTGCAGGGGATATTACGATCTACGAGGCTGGCGGCGGCGCGGCTTCGTTCCTGACACCGGATTTGCTGCGGCGCGCCCACATCACGGTCGTTGATATCGATTCGACGCAGATCACCAACAACCGCTACGCCGAGACCAAGATCTGCGGCGACATCCAGGCCCATCGCCTGCCGCCCGAGAGCATCGATCTCGTGACCTGCTACAACGTCATCGAGCACCTGCCCGACGTTCCCGGCGCACTCGACCGGTTCGCCGAGGCCGTGCGGCCCGGCGGCCTGCTCCTGATCGGGGCGCCGCATCCGTTCTCGCTCTCGGGGCTCGTGACCAAGTACTCGCCGCACTGGTTCCACGTCTGGTTCTATCGGACCATTCTGGGAGAGAAGCGGGCCGGGACGCCGGGCGTCGGACCGTTCCGGGTGCACTACCATCCGCTTGTTTTGCCGCAGCGCCTCGAGGCCTATATGGCCGGGCATGGCTTCGAGACGGTTTATGAACGCGTCTACGAGAGCCCGCGCTTTCCCGAGATGCGGACCCGGCGTCCGGTTCTCGGAAAGGTCGTCGACGGCATCACCGATCTCATGAATCTCGCGCTCGCACATCGCGCGAACGTGCGCGACGGCGACTACCATCTGCTGCTGCGCAAGCGCGCCGCCTGATCGGCTGCGGAAGCTCGTTCGCGCACCCGCATACGGGCACTCGGGCTATCCACACTCATCCACAGACTGCCTTGACTCCACGCGGGCAACGGAGCCGTTATAAGAACAAATCAGGAACATTGATGCCCGCGGCTCACCCCACCACGCTGTCTGCCCTACGTCGTGCCGTCTCCGCCCTCGAACCCGGCGAGGCGGTGGCTGCGGCCGGTCGTTTTCCCCTCGGCATGCCGGATCTCGATGACTGGCTCGGCGGTGGCCTGGCGCGCGGCGCCCTGCACGAACTCTATGCCGAGCGCGTCGCGGACGGCGCGGCCGCCGCGGGGTTCGGGCTCGGCGTGGCGGCGCGGGCGGCCGGGCGGCGTCCGCTGGTCTGGGCACGGCAGGACCTCGTCGGGGTCGAGACCGGCCAACTTCACGGCGCGGGACTCGCCGCCTTCGGCCTCGATCCGGCGGCCCTGATCCTCGTGCGCGTACGCGATCCCACCGCAGCACTGCGGGCGACGGCCGAGGCGGCGCGCTGTGCCGCAATCGGTGCCGCCCTCGTCGAGATCTGGGGCGAGCCGCGGGTTCTGGACCTCAAGGCGAGCCGCCGACTGGCTCTGGCTGCCGCCGCCTCGGGCGTGACCCTGGTGATGATCCGGCTCCAGGCCGAGCCCGCCCCGAGCGCGGCGGCCAGCCGCTGGAGCGTCGCGGCGGCGGCGTCCGTGCCGCTGGAGGCGAATGCGCCGGGGCGCCCGGCCTTCGCGATCTCGTTGCTGCGTCATCGCGCCGGGCTCGGTCGGCGTAACTGGAGGCTGGAGTGGGACCGTGACAGCGCCGCCTTCGCCCCAACGTCGCTACCTCGCCCTGTGGTTTCCGTTCCTGCCCATCGACCGGTGGCGGCGGAGAACGGTGCGTTCTGGCGGCGGGCCGGTTGAACCCCTGGTGCTCACGCAATCCATCAAGAGCGCCCTGCGGCTCTCTGCCGTGAGCCGGGAGGCACTGGCACTCGGACTCACCACGGGCATGACGCTGGCCGATGCCCGCGCCCGCATTCCGGGGCTCATGGCCGTGGAGCACGAGCCTGCCGAAGATGCGGCCCTGCTCGGCCGCATGGCGGAGGCTTGTGAGCGCTGGACGCCCCTCGTCGCCCTCGCCTCGCCCGACGGGCTGCTCCTCGACGTGACCGGTTGCACGCATCTCTTCGGCGGCGAGGCCGCGTTGCGGGAGCGGGTCGTCGCTGCGTTCCGGCGCGGAGGCGTCTCGACTCGCGGCGCGCTCGCCGGCACGCCTGAGGCTGCCCGCGCGCTTGCCCGCTTCGGCGAGGCCAGGGTCGTCGCGCCGGGCCGGGAAGAGGAGGCCGTCCGCCCCCTGCCCGTGGCGGCTCTGAGGCTGCCGGAGGCGGACCGCGCGGCGCTCTCTCTCGCCGGCCTCAAGCGCATCGCCGATCTCGCCGACCTGCCGAGCCAGCCGCTGGCGGCCCGCTTCGGCGAGGGCCTGCCTCGTGCATTGCGGCGTCTGCTCGGTCGGGAGGATGCGCGGATCACCCCGCTGCGCCCTCCCCCCGCCTGCTGCGTGGAGGAGCGTTTCACCGAACCCGTCACCCAGCAGCACGTGATCGAGAGTACCCTGCGGCACCTGATCGAGCAGGCCGCCAGCATCCTGGACAAGGCCGGGCACGGCGGCCGGGCTTTCGAGTCGAGTTTTTTCCGTGCCGATGGGGAGATGAGGCGGATTGCCGTCGAGACCGGCCGGCCTTCGCGGGATGCCGCCGCGATCCTGCGTCTCTTCCACGAGCGGCTAGACACCCTCGCCGATCCCCTCGACCCCGGTTACGGCTTCGACCTGATCCGCCTCGCGGTGCCGGTCGCCGAGCCGCTGGCGCCGGTCCAGGTCTGCCTCGACGGCGAGATCCTGGGCGATGCCGAGGTCTCCGATCTCGTCGACCGGCTGGTCGCGCGCTTCGGGCCGGCGCGGGTACTGCGCTTCACGCCCGTCGATACGCATGATCCGGTGCGTGCCGCACGAGTCTTGCCGGCCTCGGCTCCCTCTCCCCCACCCGTCGCATGGCCTCTGGCCGAACCGGGCGATCCGCCCCTTCGGCCCCTTCAGCTTTTCGAGCCAGCCCAGCCCATCGAAACGCTGGCCGAGGTGCCCGACGGGCCGCCGATCCACTTCCGCTGGCGGCACGTATTGCACCGTGTCGTGTGGGCGGAGGGGCCGGAGCGCATCTCTGCCGAATGGTGGCGCTGGCGCGAGGCGCCGACGCGGGATTACTTTCGCGTCGAGGACGAGGAGGGTCGTCGCTTCTGGCTGTTTCGCGCCGGCCTCTATGGCAGCGAGACCGACGTACCGCGCTGGTATCTGCACGGCCTGTTCGCATGAGCGCGCAGGATAACGAGCCGCCCGATCCGCTGGCCTATGCGGAACTCGCGGCGGCGACGAATTTTTCGTTCCTGCGCGGTGCCTCGACACCGCAGGACATGGTGCTGACCGCCCTCCTCCTCGGCCAGAGCGGGATCGGCATTGCCGACCGCAACACCGTGGCCGGCGTCGTGCGGGCCTACCGCGCCCTGAAGGAGTTGCGGTCCGAGGGCCTGCCGCTGCCCGAAAAGCTGCGCGACGGTTCCGGGCCGGGTGAGTTCGTCTTCATCGAGCACCCGCTCGCCCCCGCGATCCCCTTCGCGCAGGCGGAACTCAGGCGGCGCGCTGCAGCGTTCAAGCTGGTCGTCGGCTCGCGCCTCGCCTTCACCGACGGCGCGCCGGACGTGATTGCCTATCCTGTGGACAGGGCGGGATGGGGCCGCCTCTGTCGCCTTCTCACCCTCGGCAACCGCCGCGCCGACAAGGGCGAGTGCATCCTCCATCTCGACGACCTCCTGGCCGATCCGGCTGGCCTTCTCCTCATCGTGATCCCGCCGCGCCGGCTCGATGGGCTCGGCGACATCCTCGCGCGCATCACGCAAGCGGCGCCGGGCACCGCCTGGCTCGGCGTGGCGATGCATCGGCGCGGCGACGATCTGCGGCGGCTCACCCGTCTGCAGCGGATTGCCGGGCAGGCGCGCATCCCGATCCTGGCGATCAACGATGCGCTCTACGACACGCCCGGTGCCCGCGACCTGCAGGACGTACTCAGCTGCATCCGCGAGGGCGTGACCATCGAGAATGCGGGGCGGCGGCTCGAAGCCAATGCCGAGCGGCATCTCAAGTCGCCGAGCGAGATGGCGCGCTTGTTCCGGACAGCTCCAGAGGCCGTGACGGAGACCGGAACGCTCTTGGACTGGATCGGTTTTTCGCTCTCGGAGCTGAAATACAACTATCCCGACGAGCCGGTGCCGCCAGGCTACAAGGCGCAAGCGTGGCTTGAGAAGCAGACCTGGCGGCGCGCCGCGATCCGGTATCCCAACGGCATCTCGGACAAGGTCGCGGGGCTGCTGCGCGAAGAGCTCGCTCTCATCGAGACGCTCGACTACGCTCGTTACTTCCTGACGATTCTCGACATCGTGCGGGTCGCCGAGGATAAGGGCATCCTCTGCCAGGGGCGCGGGTCGGCTGCGAATTCCGCGGTTTGCTACGCGCTCGGCATCACGGCGGTCGACCCCGACGAGCACGAAATCCTGTTTGCGCGGTTTCTTTCGGAAGAGCGCCGCGAGCCGCCCGATATCGACGTCGATTTCGAGCATGAGCGGCGCGAGGAGATCATCCAGCACATCTACGAGCGCTACGGCCGGCACCGGGCCGGGATCGCCGCTACCGTGATCAGCTACCGTCCGCGCAGTGCCATGCGCGAGGTCGGCAAGGTGCTCGGCCTCACCGAGGACGTCACCACCCGCCTCGCCTCGACCCAGTGGGGAAGCTGGGGCAGCGACATCAGCGACGTGCATATCCGCCAGACGGGGCTCGATCCGGCCAACCCGTCGATCGCCCGCGCCATCGCCCTCGCCCGGCGGCTGCTCGGTTTTCCGCGGCACTTGTCGCAGCATGTCGGCGGCTTCGTGCTGAGCCGCGACCGGCTCGACGAGATCGTTCCGATCGGCAATGCGGCCATGCCGGATCGCACCTTCATCGAGTGGGACAAGGATGACATCGACGAACTCAAGCTGATGAAGGTCGACGTGCTGGCGCTCGGCATGCTGACCTGCATCCGCAAGGCTTTCGACCTGCTGCGCGATAACGGCAAAGGGGATTTCGATCTCACCACCGTCAAGCAGGGGGACGAGGAGGTCTACGCCATGCTGCAGCGCGGGGACTCACTCGGCGTGTTCCAGGTCGAGAGCCGCGCGCAGATGAACATGCTGCCGCGGATGAAGCCGAAAGAGTTCTACGACCTCGTCATCCAGGTCGCGATCGTCCGGCCCGGCCCGATCCAGGGCGACATGGTCCACCCGTATCTGCGCCGTCGGGCCGGGATCGATCCGGTGGAGTATCCCTCTCCTGCGTCGGAGCACGGGGATCACGACGAACTCTATCACGTGCTCAACAGGACCAAGGGCGTGCCGCTGTTCCAGGAGCAGGCGATGCGCCTCGCCATGGTCGCGGCCAAGTTCACGGACGTTGAGGCCAACCAGCTCCGCCGAGCCATGGCCACGTTCCGCAACGTCGGCACGATCGGCACGTTCGAGAAGATCATGGTCGAGCGCATGGTGGCGCGGGGCTACGAGCGGGACTTCGCGCAACGCTGCTTCGAGCAGATCAAGGGGTTCGGCTCCTACGGCTTCCCCGAGAGCCACGCGGCCTCCTTCGCCAAGCTCGTCTACGTCTCCTCCTGGATCAAATGCCACCATCCGGCGGTGTTCGCCTGCGCGCTGCTGAACTCGCAGCCGATGGGTTTCTACGCGCCGGCGCAGATCGTGCGCGATGCCCGTGAGCACGGCGTCGAGATTCGCGCGATCGACGTGAATCACAGCCGTCACGACAACACGTTGGAGCGCGATGCGAAGGGCGAACTCGCCCTGAGGATCGGCTTCCGGCAGGTCGGCGGCTTCGCAGAGGCGGATGCGATCCGCCTCGTGGCTGTTCGCGGCGATGGCTTCGTCGATGTCGAAAGCCTTGCCTTGCGTAGCCGCCTGCCGGCGCGGGCCTTGCGCCTGCTCGCCGATGCCGATGCTTTCCGCTCCGTCGGCCTCGATCGGCGCGCCGCCCTCTGGGCCGTACGTCGCCTGCCGGGCGACGATCCGCTTCCACTCTTCGTGGCAGCCGATGCGCGCGAGCTCGGTACCGAACCGGAGGTGGCGCTGCCCAAAATGTCCTTTGGCGCGCAGGTCGCGGCCGACTACCAGACCACCCGGCTGTCTCTGAAGGGCCACCCGATGCAGATTCTACGGCCCCTTTTCGCAGCCGAGGGCATCTCCACCTGTGCCGAGACCTCTGCCAAGGCGGACTCCGCCTTCTGCCGGACGGCGGGGGTGGTTCTGGTGCGCCAGCGCCCCGGCGCGGGCAATGCCATCTTCATCACCCTCGAGGACGAGACCGGCGTCACCAACGTCGTGATGTGGGCGACCACCTTCGAGCGCTACCGCCGTGAGGTGATGGGCGCGCGGCTGTTGCTGATCGAGGGGCGCGTTCAGAAGAGCCCCGAGGGCGTGGTCCACCTGATGACAGATCGCGCCTTCGACCGCAGCGCCGAGCTGGGGCGGCTCTCGCGGGATCGCGACGTACCGATCGAACTGACCCGCGCCGACGAGTTCACTCACCCGCAGCAGCCGCGCGGGCCGCAAGGGCATCCGCGCAACGTGCGCATCCTGCCGAAGTCGCGGGACTTTCACTGACGAGGCTCCGAAAAAGAAAAAGCCCCGGAAACCGGGGCCCTTCTTTCCAGGAAGTGAGCTGCTCGCTCAGACAGCGATGCGATCCTCGCCTTCCATCGGCTCGCGCAGAACGTAGCCGCGGCCCCAGACGGTCTCGATGTAGTTCTTGCCCTGCGAGGCGTTGGCGAGCTTCTTGCGCAGCTTGCAGATGAACACGTCGATAATCTTGAGCTCGGGCTCGTCCATGCCGCCATAGAGATGATTGAGGAACATCTCCTTGGTGAGGGTGGTGCCCTTCCGGAGCGAAAGCAGCTCCAGCATCTGGTACTCCTTGCCGGTGAGGTGCACGCGGCTGCCGGAGACTTCGACCGTCTTCTGGTCGAGATTGACGATGAGATCGCCCGTGGTGATGACCGATTGGGCGTGGCCCTTGGAGCGGCGCACGATCGCATGAATGCGGGCGACCAGCTCGTCCTTGTGGAAGGGCTTGGTGAGGTAGTCGTCGGCGCCGAAGCCGAGGCCCTTCACCTTGTCCTCGATGCCGGCCATGCCGGAGAGGATCAGGATCGGCGTCTTCACCTTGGCGACGCGGAGGCTGCGCAGGACCTCGTAGCCCGACATGTCGGGAAGGTTCAGGTCGAGCAGGATGATGTCGTAGTCGTAGAGCTTGCCGAGATCGACGCCCTCTTCACCGAGATCGGTGGTGTAGGTGTTGAAGTTCTCGGACTTGAGCATCAACTCGATGCTCTGCGCCGTGGCGCCATCGTCCTCGATCAGAAGTACGCGCATCGTCGGTCCCCAGCCCGGCCGGCCGTCTAGAAGGCGGACGGGCGCACCCCCGCCATTCGCTCGCCGACGGCCTCGGCGGGCGCTGCTTCGTTTATCTTTCGAAACGCTAACTTTTAACCGTTAACAAAACCCGAATCCCGGTTGCAAGAGCGCTCTTTTCGAAGGTTGGCCCAATTTTTCGCGAGTCGTTGTCGATCTGTTCACGTTCGACGCTGATTCGGGGCCAAAGAACCTGTCAAGCTTCCCGCTAACCCATTCTACGATAACGCACTCGTCGCCATGTGTCCTTCCGGACACATCGACGACGCCCCCGTTAACGAAGCGATCCGCACAGTGTTAAGGAGGGAGGTAAATGAACCGTTGAGGTTGAGCGCATGAGCGAAGATCGCCGCGGAACGGCTGCTTCGCGATCCGGACCGAATCTCGCGGCGGCAATTGAGGCGCTTTCGGGCGTTGAAACGCTCGAGGTCTACGGACGCGTCACGGCGATTCGCGGGCTGCTCGTCGAGGTCGCGGGGCCGATTGCAGCGATGCGGCTCGGCGGCCGAATCGACATTGCCGTCGGAGCGGCCGGTGTGGGCCTCGTGCCCTGCGAGGTCATTGGGTTCCAGGGCGACCGGGCGCTCGCCATGCCCTTCGGCTCCCTCGACGGCGTGCGCAAGGGTTGTCCTGCCTTTGTCCGCCAGGATGCTGCCGGCGCGGTTCGCCCGACGCAGGCCTGGCTCGGTCGCACGATCGACGCGCTCGGCAGACCGATCGACGGGCTCGGCGACCTCCCTCAGGGGCCGGCAATCTATCCGCTGAGGGCCGATCCGCCTCCGGCCCATGCCCGCCGCCGTGTCGGGGCACCGCTCGATCTCGGCGTTCGCTGCATCAACACCTTCCTGACCATGTGCTCGGGCCAGCGCATGGGCATCTTCGCGGGCTCTGGCGTCGGCAAGTCGGTGCTGCTCTCGATGCTCGCCCGTTACACCGCGGCTGACGTTGCGGTGATCGGGCTCGTCGGCGAGCGCGGTCGCGAGGTCCAGGAATTTCTGCAGGAGGATCTCGGCGCGGCGGGCCTCGCACGCTCGGTGGTGGTGGTGGCGACCTCCGACGAGCCGGTGCTCATGCGCCGCAACGCAGCCTACCTCGCCTTGACCGTCTCCGAGTACTTTCGCGATCAGGGCGCGCAGGTGCTGTGCATGATCGACTCGATCACGCGCTTCGCCATGGCTCAGCGCGACATCGGCCTCGCAAGCGGCGAGCCGCCGACAGCGAAAGGCTACACGCCGACGGTGTTTTCGGAGTTGCCGCGCCTGCTCGAACGCGCGGGACCCGGGACTGGCGATGGCTCGATCTCCGGCCTCTTCACCGTGCTGGTGGAGGGCGACGACCACAACGAGCCGGTGGCGGATGCGGTGCGCGGCATCCTCGACGGCCACATCGTCATGGAGCGCCGCATCGCCGAATCCGGGCGCTACCCGGCGATCAACGTTCTGCGCTCGGTCTCCCGCACCATGCCGCGGGCCTGCGAGCCTGCCTGGCTGCCTACGGTGAAGCGCGCGCGGAAGGTTCTGTCGACCTATGCCGACATGGAAGAACTGATCCGGCTCGGTGCTTATCGGGCCGGTTCTTCGGCGGAGGTCGATGAAGCCGTGGCGCTGATGCCAGATCTTGAGGCTTTTCTGGGGCAAAGTAAGGAAGAAGCAACCTCCATCAGCGAGGGTTACGCGAGATTGGCCGCGATCGTCGGCGCCGGCTGAAACGCCGGGCGCCCGAGAAGGGCCCGTTGCCTGCGTTGCGTTGAGAGGGATGGCCTCAGATGAAGTCGCGTGACACGCTGATCCGGCTGCGCCGGTTTCAGGTCGATGAGAAGCGTCGCCGCGTCGCCCAGATCGAGATGATGATGGCGGACTTCAACCGCATGGTCGTCGAGCTCGATCGCGAGGTCGCCCATGAGGAGGCCCGCGCCGGCATTACCGATCCGGGGCATTTCGCCTACCCGACCTATGCTCGCGCCGCCGCGACCCGACGCGACAACATGCGCCAGTCGGCCCTCGCGCTGGAAGGCCAGCTCGCCGAAGCCAAGGCCGAGCTCGGCGAGGCCTTCGAAGAGTTGAAGAAGGTCGAGATCCTCGAGGATCGCGAGCGTTCGGCCGAGCGCGCTGCTGCAGGCGCCCGCGAGCAGGCCGAGATGGATGCGATCGGGCTCGGCCGCGCCCGCGCCTGAGCCGGTTTCCCGGCGCAATGCCGCCGGCGGCACGACAATGTCATGATCTTGGCCCAAGGGTGCGCGCATCGAGAGACCTGATCGGTCCCGCTTGCGAACCCCGGCACGGTGGCGCATCAGGAGCCGGTCTCCGAGGGCGCGGCCGGATCGTATGAAGAAGATCAGTGAATTCCTCTGGCCGATCATCGGCCTCGGGGCTGTCGTCGTTTCCTGTTACCTGCTCTACGGACAGCTCAAGACGCTGTCCTGGGTCCAGCTCCAGGCGGCCTTCGCGGCGATTCCGCTGCACCACTTCCTTCTTGCCGCCGTTTCGACCCTCGTCGCCTATGCGGCCCTTGCTTGGTACGACCGGATCGCGCTGATCCATCTCGGCGTGCGCCATATCGGCTGGCTGTTCGTCTCGCTCTGTTCCTTCACGACCTACGCGCTCTCGCACAATATCGGCGCCTCGGTCTTCTCAGGCGCGCTGGTGCGCTACCGGGCCTACACCTCGAAGGGGCTCTCCACCGCGCAGGTTGCGGTTCTCGTCGCGCTCTGCTCCTTCACTTTCGGGCTCGGCACGCTGCTGCTCGGCGGCTTTTGTCTGGTCTACGATCCCTACCTGCTCGCGCGCCTCGACACGATGCTGCCGAGCCTGCTCACCAATCCAACCACCGCCCGCATCGCCGGCTTCGCAATGCTTGGGGCCGTCGGGCTCTACGTCCTCGGCTCGATTCTCCATTTCAAGCCGCTGACGATCCGCTCGTTCAAGGTCGAGTATCCGCGCCCCGGCATCATGCTCCGGCAACTCGTCGCCGCTCCGATGGAGCTTCTGGGCGCGGCCGGCATCATCTACTTCGCCCTGCCCGACAGCCTGAATCCCGGCTTCATCCCGGTCCTGGCGATCTTCCTGGCGTCCTTCTCGGTGGCGCTCGCCTCGCACGCGCCGGGCGGCCTCGGCGTGTTCGAGCTGGTCTTCCTCGCCGCCATGCAGATCAATCCGGAAGACCCGAGCGCCGCCGCGCAGAAGGCCGCCGTGGTCGCCGCCGTGCTAATCTTCCGCCTGTTCTACCTGCTGCTGCCCTTCGCCGTCGCGATCGTGGTGGTGCTGCTGTTCGAGCGCTCGCGCCTCGCCGGAGCCCTGTCCTCTCGAAAAGGCTCCGCAGACGTTCCGGAGCCGCCCCTCGTCGCTCCGGGCCTGGAGCCCGAGGAGATCGAGCGCCGGCTGGAAAAGACCCCGGTCTGATCTCGTGAATTGACGCTTCCTGCGCGGGATGGGACATCGCAGGCATCATGCAGAAGCCCGAGATGACCTTGCCGCTGCCGAGCGAGAGCGACCTCGCCGCCCTCAAAAGCGATGCGGCCGCCTGGTTCGCCACGCTCCGCGACCGGATCGTGACGGCTCTCGAGACGCTGGAGGATCAGGTCGCGGGCCCGTTCCATCCCGATGCACCGTCTGAGGCCGGAAAATTCGAAAAGACGCCGTGGCAGCGCACCGATCATAGCGGTGCGCCCGGCGGCGGCGGCGTGATGTCCATGCTGAAGGGCCGGGTCTTCGAGAAGGCCGGCGTTCACATCTCCACCGTCCACGGCGAGTTCGCGCCTGAATTCCGGGCGCAGATGCCGGGCGCGTCGGAGGACCCGCGCTTCTTTGCCACCGGCATCTCGCTGATCGCGCATCCATGGAACCCGAACGTGCCGACCGTTCACATGAACACCCGGTTCGTGGTCACAACGAAAGCCTGGTTCGGCGGAGGGGCCGATCTGACCCCGGTGCTCGACCGCCGCCGCAATCAGGAAGACCCTGACACCAAGCTGTTCCACGCCTCCCTCAAGGAAGCCTGTGACGCCCACGCCCCGGCGGCGAACTACGAGAAGTACAAGGCGTGGTGTGAGGAGTACTTTTTCCTCCCGCACCGCAAGGAGCCTCGCGGGATCGGTGGAATTTTCTACGATTATCACTGGACCGGCGATCCGAAGGCCGATCTCGCCTTCACGCGGGACGTGGGCCAGGCCTTCCTCAAGGCCTATCCGGAGATCGCCTTCGCCAACCTGTCGAAAGACTGGACCGAGGCGGACCGTCTGGAGCAGCAGGTCCGGCGTGGGCGCTACGTCGAATTCAACCTGCTCTACGATCGCGGGACCATCTTCGGGCTGAAGACCGGCGGCAACGTCGCCTCGATCCTATCCTCGCTGCCGCCGACCGTGCGCTGGCCGTGACGGCCGATCTTCCGAGCGCCTACGCCCCGCAGCAGGAGGCGGCGCTCAAGGCCATTTCCAAGTGGATGAAGGGCGGCGGCGAACAGGTCTTCCGCCTGTTCGGTTATGCCGGCACCGGCAAGACCACGCTTGCCCGCCGCATCGCCGACGATGCCGACGGCCTCGTCCTGTTCGGCGCTTTCACCGGTAAGGCCGCCTCGGTGATGCGCCAGAAGGGCTGCCACGACGCCGCGACGATCCACAGCCTGATCTACCGCACCAAGGAAGGCGACGAGGGCGGCCCGACCTTTACGCTGAACCGGGCCGGGCCGGCCTCCAAGGCCGATCTCATCGTCATCGACGAATGCTCGATGGTCGATTCCGACCTCGGCAACGACCTTCTCGCCTTCGGCAAGCCGGTCCTGGTGCTCGGCGACCCCGCCCAATTGCCGCCGGTGCGCGGCGGCGGCTTCTTCACGGAGGCCGAGCCCGACGTGATGCTCACCGAGGTCCATCGCCAGGCGGCCGACGACCCCATCGTGCGCATGGCGATGACCGTGCGCGAGGGCGGCCGGCTCAGTCTGGGCGAGTTCGGCGACAGCCGCGTCGTCTCCCGCCGAACCCTCGACCCGGCCGAGGTGCTCGATTGCGATCAGGTGCTGGTCGGCATGAACAAGACGCGCCGGCTCTACAACAACCGCCTGCGCGAACTCGCCGGCCATACCGACCCAATGCCTTCCGTCGGCGAGAAGCTGGTCTGCTTGAGGAACGACCGCACCAAGGGCCTGCTCAACGGCTCGACCTGGACAGTGCAGGCGCTGCGCCCCCCTCCCCGCCCCGATACAATCCGCCTCGACGTGGTGCCGGAGGATGATCCGGCACTTCGCCGCCGCGCGGTCGACATCAAGGTGCTGCGCCAGGTCATCGAGGGCAGCGAAGAGGAGATCCCCTTCTCCATGCGCCGCGAGACCGACGAGTTCACCTACGGCTACGCCCTCACCGTCCACAAGGCGCAGGGCTCGCAGTGGGACAGGGTGGTGCTGTTCGACGAATCCTATGCGTTCCGCGAGCACAGGGCGCGCTGGCTCTACACTGGGCTGACGCGGGCGGCGCGGGCGATCACGGTAGTGGTGTGAGGAGAAGCCCATGAAGATGTACGGCAACTGGCGCTCGGCCGCCGCCTTCCGGGTGCGGGCGGCGCTCAACCTCAAGGGCATCCCCTACGAGGAGATCTTCCTCGACCTCGATGCCGGTGATCAGCACAAGCCGGAATTCCGCAAGATCAACCCGCAGGGCGCGGTGCCGGCCGTCTTCGTCGATGACGGGCCGCCGCTGATGCAGTCGCTCGCCATCCTCGACTACATCGAGGAGACCCATCCGCAGACGCCGCTGCTGCCGGCCGATCCGCGCGAGCGCGCACGTGCTCGCTCGCTGGCCCAGGTCGTCGCCTGCGACACCCATCCACTCTACACGCCGCGGGTGCGCAACCGCCTGATGGAAGCCTATGACCTGCCGCGCGAGCGCATGCTCGAATTCCTGCGCTTCGCCTTCGAGGGTGGTCTCAAGACTCTGGAAGCGCGCCTCTCCACCGAGCCCGGCACTGGCCGCTTCGCGCAAGGCGACTCGGTGAGCCACGCGGATCTGTGCATCGCCAGCCTCTGGGTCGGCACTGGCATCTTTGGCGTCGACACCGCGCCCTATCCGACGGTGAAGCGGGTTGCGGAGGCTTGCCTCGCCCTCGACGGCGTCGCCCGCGCGCATCCGCTGAAGCAGCCCGGCGCGCCGTCAGCCTAGCCGTGGGTGGGGATCACTTCCCGTTGACGCGGAAAGTTTCTGCAACCGTCGGATAAAGATATTCCAAAGCGGCTTCGCCCCGTCATGAGGTATGACGGTGGCAGGCTCTCTGGTTTGCGATGCGGGGTAAGGGATGGTTCCAGGGGAAACGGTGACCGACCGCCACAAGATCGTGGTGGTAGGCGGCGGGGCGGCCGGCCTCGAGTTGGTGACCAAGCTCGGCGACCGTCTCGGCAAGAGGGGCACGGTGCACGTCACGCTCGTCGACCGTGCGCGGACCCATATCTGGAAGCCACTGCTGCACGAGGTCGCCGCCGGCAGCCTCGATGTGGGTCATCATGCCGTCGACTACCTGCACCACGCCCACGCGCACCATTTCCGCTATCGTATCGGCGAGATGACTGGCCTCGACCGCGAGCGGAAGGTCATTCACCTTGCCGCCAGCCACGATGCCGAAGGCCGCGAGGTCACCCCGGTGCGCGAGGTCCCCTACGACACGCTGGTCATGGCGGTCGGCTCGACCACCAACGATTTCGGCACGCCGGGCGTGAAGGAGCACGCCATCGCCCTCGACACACCGGACCAGGCGGTGCGCTTCCACCAGCGCTTGATCAACGGCATGCTGCGCGCTCACACGCAGGTCGGCCCGGTGTTGCCGGGGCAATTGCACGTGACGGTGATTGGGGCTGGTGCCACCGGTACCGAACTCGCGGCCGAGCTACACCGTACCACACGTGAGGTCGCAAAGACCGGCCTCGACAAGATCGACCCCTCGAAGGATCTCAAGATCACGCTGGTCGAGGCGGCCGACCGGATCCTGCCGGCGGTGCCCGAGCGTCTTTCGGGCGAGGTCATGTCGCTGCTCTCTGGAATCGGAGTCGAGGTCCGCATCAAGGCGCGCGTCACCGAGGTGAAGGCGGATGGTGTGCAACTCGCCGATGGTGGCTTCATCCCCTCCGAGCTGGTGGTCTGGGCGGCCGGCGTGAAGGCACCGCCCTTCCTGCAGGGCGTCGGCGGTCTCGAAACAACGCGCTCGAACCAGCTCGTCGTGACACCGATGCTTCAGACGACGCGCGACGCGGATATCTTCGCCATGGGCGATTGCGCCTATCTCGTCGAACAGGGCTCGGACACTCCGATTCCGCCGCGCGCGCAAGCCGCGCATCAGGAGGCTTCGCACCTCTACAAGCAGATCCTGGCCCGCCTCGACGGTAAGCCGCTGACACCCTTCAAGTATCGCGACTTCGGCTCACTGGTCTCGCTCGGCCACTACACGACCGTCGGCAACCTGATGGGCTTCATCCAGGGAAAGAACATGTTCATCGCCGGGCTCTTCGCCCGGGTGATGTACCGATCGCTCTACAAGATGCACGAGATGGCGGTGAACGGTATGGTCAAGACCGGCCTCGACGCTCTGGCACGGGCCCTCACCAGCCGCGGCACCGCGCGGGTCAAGCTACACTGAGACGCCATGATTAGGTTTGAGAGCGGGGAAGCGGCCTGGCGCCGCTTCGCGACGGGTTTCGTCGCGACAGTAGTCCTGCTCGGCCTGGCCGCGGTCGGCTTCATCGCGTGGCTCGACCCCTACGGGCTGCGGGTCGGACCCGGCCGTGCGCCCGGTCCGATCATGGATAAGAGCCAGCGCTTCTTCTACCCGCAGATCGTGCGCTCCGGTCTGTACGACGCCGCGGTGTTCGGCACCTCGACGTCGCGGCTGCTCGATCCCAGAGATCTCGACGCGGCCTTCGGTGCCCACTTCGCCAATCTGGCGATCAACCGTGGAGCGCCGCATGAGGAAGCCGAACTGGCTCGATTGTTCCTGCGTCACGTCGAGGCGAAGGCGTTGATTTTCGGCCTCGACTCGAACTGGTGCGAGCCCGACACGGACCAGTACCGGTACGGCTTGCCGTTTCCGGCATGGCTCTACGAGGCGGTATCCTACAAGACGTACTTCCAGCAGGTGAGCTGGCGGACCCTGACGATGGCGCAAGGCGTGCTGCTGAACCGGTTCGGTCTTGCAAAGCCGAAGATGGCGGCCAACGGCTTCACCGTGTTCACTCCGCCCGAGCAGAGCTACGACGCGAGGCGGGCATCCGCGCATATCCACAACGACGAGAACCCACTGGATCATCTCATGCCGGCGGGGCTCGACATCTCCGACCCCAAGGGACCGATGCCGGCGCTTGCCTGGCTCGACAAGATGCTCGCCGACGCGCCCCCGGCGGCGCTGAAGATCGTCGCCTTCATGCCTGCCCACGTCGCTTTCCAACCCCGGGACGGCACACCCCGCGCCGAGCGCGAGCGCCTGTGCAAGGAGCGCGTCGCGCGCATTGGTGCCCAGCGCGGCGCCACCGTCGTCGATTTCCGGATCGCCTCGCCGGTGACCACGGACGACGCCAATTACTGGGATGCCCTCCACTACCGCCTGCCGGTCGCACGCCGGATCGTCGACGCGCTGAAGGCGGCACAGGCCGGCGGTGGGGACGACCCGGCCGGCTTCTACAAAGTCTTGACGGCGCACTGACCGAGTCACGGCCACGTCTTCGTCGCACTCTCGTCCAGATCGCTTGGTTTACGCCGGCCGCCCGGCCAGACCGGGGTGTTCGAGAGACGTATTCATGCTGGTCCGTACAACCGCTGCCCTGCTCTTCACTGCGAGCGCTGCCGTCGCTGCGCCCGAAGCCAGCCGCGAGGCACTGCGTCAGTACTGCACGGGCGACTATCTGAGCTTCTGCAGCGATTTCGCGGCGGACAGCCCGGAGGTGAAGGCCTGCTTCAAGCAGAACAAGACCAAGCTCACCCCGAATTGCCGCGCGGCCATCGCCAGCTACACCAAGGCGCAGAAGCGAGGCTGACGCCATCGCCGACGGGACGTGAGCCTCAGGCTGCGCGCGCGGCCTCTGCCTGTGCCCATTCCTGCTTGGTCTCGCCGATGAAATCGGCGAGGCGGCCCGCCGCGATGGCGGCCCGCATCCCAGCCATCAGCTGCTGGTAGTAGGCGAGGTTGTTCCACGTCAGGAGCATCATCCCCAAAATCTCGTCCGAGCGGACGAGGTGGTGGAGATAGGCGCGTGAATAGTCCCGTGCCGCTGGGCAAGAGGAGGCCTCGTCGAGCGGTGCCGTGTCCTCGGAATGCCGCGCGTTGCGCAGATTGATCCTGCCGTACCGGGTATAGGCGAGACCGTGGCGTCCGGCCCGGGTCGGCATCACGCAGTCGAACATGTCGATGCCTCGCGAGACCGACTGCATCAGGTCGTCGGGCGTGCCGACGCCCATCAGGTAGCGCGGCTTGGCGATCGGCAGGTGCGGCTCCACCGTCTCGATCATCGCGAGCATCACCGCCTGCGGCTCGCCGACGGCGAGGCCGCCGATGGCGTAACCCTTGAGGTCGAGATCGGTCAGCGCCCTTGCACTCTCGATCCGTAGCTCGGGAATGTCGCCCCCCTGCACGATGCCGAACATTGCCTTGCCCGGCTGCTCGCCGAAGGCGACGCGGCAACGCTCTGCCCAGCGCAACGAGAGCCGCATGGCCTTCTCAATCTCGGCGCGCTCCGCGGGCAGGCGCACGCATTCGTCGAGCTGCATCTGGATGTCGGAGCCGAGAAGCCCTTGGATCTCGATGGAGCGCTCCGGGCTCATGTGATGGGCGGTGCCGTCGATATGCGAGCGGAAGGTCACGCCCTGCTCGTCGAGTTTTCGGAGTGCCGAGAGCGACATCACCTGGAAGCCGCCGGAATCGGTGAGGATCGGCCCGTCCCAGCGCATGAAGCGATGCAGGCCGCCGAGCCGCGCCATCCGCTCCGCGCCGGGGCGCAGCATCAGGTGATAGGTGTTGCCCAGGACGACGTCGGCACCGAGCTCTCGGACCTGCTCCGGGTACATCGCCTTCACGGTGGCGGCCGTGCCGACGGGCATGAAAGCCGGCGTCCGAATGGTGCCGCGCGGCATGGTGATCGCGCCGGTGCGCGCTGCGCCGTCGGTGGCGTCGACGCGGAAGCTGAAGGTGTCGGTCATCGGCTCGGGTCAGGAAACAGCAGACTAGAATCGCCGTACGAGTAGAAGCGGTAGCCGCTCGCAATGGCATGGGCATAGGCCGCGCGCATCGTCTCGAGCCCCGAGAAGGCCGAGACCAGCATGAACAGCGTCGAGCGCGGCAGATGGAAATTCGTCATCAGGGCGTCGACCGCGCGGAAGCGATAGCCCGGGGTGATGAAGATGTCTGTCGCGCCCGCAAAGGCATGCAGCCGGCCAGCCTCGTCCGCCGCGCTCTCGAGGAGGCGCAAGGCTGTGGTGCCGACGGCGACGAGGCGGCCGCCCGACGCCCGCGTACGGTTCAGCGCCTCGGCGGTGTCCGCGCTCAGCGTGCCGATCTCGGCATGCATTCGGTGAGCGGCCGTGTCGTCGGCCTTGACCGGCAGGAAGGTGCCCGCGCCGACATGCAGTGTGACCGCGTGGCGGGCGATACCGGCCGCATCGAGCTCCGCCAGCATCGCTTCCGAAAAATGCAGGCCGGCCGTTGGGGCTGCGACGGCGCCGGGCTCGCGGGCATAGACCGTCTGGTAGTCGGTGGCATCGCGCGCGTCGGTCGGGCGCTTGCCGGCGATGTAAGGCGGCAGCGGCAAGGCGCCCTGCGCGGCGATGGCCTCGTCGAGTGCGGGGCCGGACAGGTCGAAGCGCAGGGTGACCTCGCCGCCCTCCCCCTTGCTCTCCAGGGTCGCATCGAGCCGGCCGAGCTCGCAGGTCGCGCTCGCGCCCTCGTCGCTGCCGAAGCTCAGGCGGTCCCCGGGGGCGATGCGCTTGGCCGGACGGGCGAAGGCGCGCCAGCGGTCCGGTGCCTCGCGCATGTGGAGCATCGCCTCGATACGCTGGCCCGACGCGCCGGGGCGCCGGCGCACCCCGGTCAGGCGGGCCGGGATCACGCGGGTATCGTTGAAGACCAGCGCATCGCCCGCCCGGAGCTGCCCGGCGAGATCGCGCACCGCGCGGTCCGCGAAGGGTTCGGCAGGACGCACCACGAGCAGCCGCCCGGCATCACGAGGGCTTGCCGGGCGCAGGGCAATCGAGGCCTCCGGCAGGTCGAAATCGAACAGGTCCACGCGCATGATGCGCCAACTGCACGGAACGCCGTGACGAATCAATTCGCGGGAGTGGGAGGCTGCATCGCGCGCGGCCTGCGTGTTCAAGAGGCCGTGTACGGCGGCGACTTCCGGTTGATCAGGCGCCGGGCGTGGTCGAGGATCACCAGATGACGGACGAAACCGACCCGAAGCGTATCACCCTCGACGGGCAACTCGTGAAATACTGGGAGCGCGAAGCCGCCCGGCTCGACGATCTCGCCAGCCGGGCGATGTTCAAATGGGCCTCCCGCGGCTACGCCCGCAAGGCGGACAGGGCGCGCTCGCTCGCCAAGGCGGGCCGCGTGCGGGAGGCTGCGAGGGGACGCGGGCCGGATTCGGACCCCGATCAGGTTTGATCGGAGGCGATCGCCCTCAGTGGCTGTGTAGGATCAGGGTGATCAGCACGGCAGCCGCGCAGATGAACATCACCACGCCGAGCACGAGGCTCGCGAGCGTCGTCGTGGAGATGTACGTGCCCGCGACCGTCCCGAGGACGCGCAAAACACCCTGACGGTCGCTGCCGGAGGGATGTCCGCAGGACGGGCAGGCTACGGCCTGGGCGGAGATGCGATGATCGCAAGCGGCGCATTGGACCAGGGCCATGTCGCTTTCCTCCTCTTGAACCGTTTCGCGGGGCAGCGTTCGCCGTCCCTGGAATCGATATCGGCACGCTCGAGCGTGGCCGCAAGATCGCGGCCCGCACCCCCATAGCCACGGCTAAAACCTTTGCCGTGGCCTTCCGCCGGGCTGACCGTTATGGGCGCGGCATCTCCTCTCCACGATTGCGCGAGCGCCCGGGCCCGTCATGACCCGCACAGAGAAAGCCGCCCTGCTGAGCGCCGCCATCGGCGTCTTGGTGACGGCGCTGAAATTCGCGGCCTTCTGGCTGACGGGCAGCATCGCGCTCTATTCCGATGCACTGGAGAGCATCATCAACGTGGTCGCCGCGGTCTGCGCCTTCGTGGCCCTGCGGGTCGCCGCACAGCCGGCCGACGACGACCACCCCTACGGCCACCACAAGGCCGAGTATTTTTCTGCGGTGATCGAGGGCACGCTGATCATCGTCGCGGCCCTGCTGATCCTGCGGGAGGCCTATCAGGGCATCGTCACGCCAAAGGCCATCGACACGCCAGTTATCGGCCTCGCCGTGAACGGGCTGGCCACCGTGATCAACGCGGCCTGGGGCTGGGTTCTGCTGCGCCGTGGCCGGGCCTGGCGCTCGCCGGCCTTGGTCGCGGATGCGCGCCACGTCATTGCCGACGTGGTGACCTCCGGCGGCGTCATCGTCGGCGTGGCCCTGGTGCTGCTCACCGGCGTCCTGGTGCTCGACCCGCTGGTCGCCGGCCTCGTCGCCCTGCAGATCCTGTGGTCAGGCTGGACGATGATGCGCGACTCGATCAACGGCCTGATGGACCAGGCCGCTTCTCCCGAGATGATCCAGAAGATCCGGGAGCTGATCTCGATGCATGGTGAGGGTGCGCTGGAAGCCCACGATGTCCGCACCCGCCATGCGGGCAGCGCGACCTTCGTCGATTTCCACCTCGTCGTTCCGGGCGAGATGAGCGTCGCCAACAGCCACGCCATCTGCGACCGGATCGAGGACGGCATCGAATCCGCCGTCGAGGGCGCCGTCGTCACCATCCACGTCGAGCCGGGCGACAAGGCCAAGGCGCGCGGCGTGCCGGTGATCTGATCAGGCTGCGTCGACGGTCGGCCCGAAAATCGGCTCGAAGGCCGCGCGCAGGGCCATGTCCGCCTCCGGCATCGACACGATCAGCCCGAGATCGGCGAGGCTCGTCACGCCGTGCTGGCGGACCCCGCACGGCACGATCCCGGAGAAATGCGAGAGGTCCGGCTCCACGTTGAGGCTGATGCCGTGCAGACTCACCCAGCGCCGCACGCGGATGCCGATCGCCGCGATCTTGTCCTCCACCCCCTCCCCCTTCTCGGGACGCCGCACCCAGACGCCGACGCGGTCCTCGCGGCGCTCGGCGCGGACGTTGAAGGCGTCCAGCGTGGCGATGATCCAGGCCTCCAGGCTGGCGACGTAGGCCCGCAGATCCTGGCGGCGGCGGCCGAGGTCGAGCATCACGTAGGCCACGCGCTGGCCCGGTCCGTGATAGGTGTATTGCCCGCCTCGCCCCGTTCGGTGGACCGGGAAGCGCTCGGGCTCGACGAGATCGGCTGCCTGCGCCGAGGTTCCCGCCGTGTAGAGCGGCGGATGCTCCAGCAGCCAGACCAACTCGGGTGCCTCTCCGCGCGCGATGGCAGCAGCCCGCACCTCCATGGCCTCCACGGCCTCGTCGTAGCCCACCGGCCCGTCGCTCACCTGCCACGCGACCGGCGGCGAACCGGGCGCGGCCAGGAACGAGACCGGGCTCACGGACAGGCGTGGCACCGATTCCGGGGGGCTGATCGTCGTGTCGTTTACCAAGGCTTCACCATAAAGCGCGGAAGGTCGATGCCGGCATCATGTCGACGGCGCTGGCTGCGCCGGTGGTGAGGCCGTGGGCTCAAGGATCGTGGCGTGGCCGTTCTCGAAGACCTCAAGGTCGACCTCAAGGTGGTGCTCGGGCGCAGCCACATGCCGCTGCACATGCTGCTGCGCATGGGCCGCGGTGCCGTGATCGAGCTCGAATCCACCGAAACCGATATGGTCGAGATTCTCGCCAACGACCACCCGATCGCCCGCGGGCAGATCGTGGTCACCGGCAACCGCATCGCCATCGAGGTGACCGAACTCATCCGCAGGCCGGCCGTCATCCGCGAGCCGGGCATGACCATCGGCGAAGGCGAAGTGCCGGTCCTCGAGCACGCAGAAGCGTTGCTTTGACGCCTTCGGGCCCACGAATCCGCAAACCGCGCTTGTGCCCGCCGAATCCATCTGTTATCCGCTCCGCCGCTCACACGGGCTCACCGGCCCCCTCGCGGCGCTGGCCCCGGGACATGTGGCGAGCGGCCATGGCGGAATTGGTAGACGCGCTAGCTTGAGGTGCTAGTCCCGCGAGGGGTGGAGGTTCGAGTCCTCTTGGCCGCACCAACCTAACGGTTGGTGCTTTTTCTTGATCGACGCTTCCAACGATCGGGGCACGGTTTCGGCCTCGGAGGCGAGCGCGTAGCTCAGCTGGTAGAGCAACGGACTTTTAATCTGTAGGTCCTGGGTTCGAGTCCCAGCGCGCTCACCACTTCCCCAGCGTTTATAACAGTTTGGCGGCGGTAGCCTTTGCGGCCAATCCTTCTGTGTGCCCATACTTTCTTGCGCGCTTGAGGCTGCGCGCCACCGCCGAGACGGTTTCTTCCGGGGCTCAGCTCAAGCCTCGTCGAACTCGCACATTGTGATCCTCGCCAACGGCCCGCTCACCAGCAAGCCCGTGCTACGGCTCGCCCAGACACGGCCGACATTGGCGACCGGGGCCACACGGACTGAGACGGGTCATTGCAGGTGAAGCAGACGGTGGAACGCGGCCAACTTGGCCGATCGTTCCTGCGGCGTCGTTCGCGCCTTGGCTCCCCGCTTCGCGGAGAGCTTTTCGTGGCGCCTTCAGCGCCAAGGTAGGGCGACCGCACTGCGCACGACCTGCGGCATGTACCAATCCCAATGCGGCAGGTCGCGGAAGAGCGCGTGATTCAGTACAAGCGCATCGAGAGCGATGACAACGGTCAGCCCAGCCGCGAAACCAAGCACCATGCCGCCGAACGCGTTTTCGCGACCACGCTTGCGAACCGGCTCCTGCTCGCGATCGGGCATGTGAAGACTGAACATGATCGCACGTCTTCCAGTAATGGCGTCAAATTTGATTGTTTTCGCGAATAGATGGAATTTTCGTTAATTGAATAGCTGGCAAGCTTGGGTTTTGCGACGCCCAGGCTGCGTCCGCTGATCCCGGCTTGTTCGTTGCCGCTGAATTGAGCGCTACGCGAGTCTCGCCGGCTCCGACCGGAGCAAGGGGAAGACGACAACACAGGTCAAGCGCGCGTGCGTGGCTATTTGTTAGCAAATCGAGAGCCGAAAGTTTCAGAAGGGCAAGGACAGCTTCGACTGTCGTTTGTGCGGTCAGGAGGCCGGGTCCTGGGCACCAAGCACTGGCCTAAAGTCGCGTGTTGATTGGGAAACGCCCGAAGCCGAGTGTCCAACCGTCCTCTCGTCGGGTCGACCGATCGAGCGACGATCGCCATGCTCAGCAGCCGATTGATGGTCTCGCTGCTGTCGATCAGCCAGTTAGCCAGACGCGTACCGACAACTGACCCGGCAGGTTAGTTATTCAACCGGTCAGTCGGCTTTCGCAGACCGCTCGCGCTGCGCATCAGCTGTGAGCGCCTCGCTATACCGATCGGACTGTTCGGCCCCCTTGTTAGGCAGCCCTGCGTTCTTTCCACACGAAGTCTAGGTCCTGCCCGGGCCCGGCAATCGCTGTCATCACGACACCCTTGCCGAGTTCGTGAACGATCACGCTCGTCACGAGGTGCAAGTTTGCTCGCGCCCGCTGCTTGGCGCGGGCTTCGGCCAGTAGCTGCTGAGCATGCTTCTCGACATCTTCGCGCCCTTCGCAGTCGCGGTCCTCGTCACCAAGGTCGCTGAAGATGTTGTCGTGAACGTCGAAGAGAAAACGTGGCATGGCAGTATCCGACCGATCTCCGATTGCTTGCAGGGGCGCGTTCGTCGCGTGCGTACAACGCAATATTGGATATCTCATGGCACCCCGGATGGGTTCGCCAGTCACGCATCACATTGTCGTGCGGTTTCTATAGTCCTCACGCTGGAGGCCGATCCGAATCATCGTGGACTGGCCGTGCCAGGAGCCTCGTCGCATAGAGTAGAAGCTGCCCCGGCTCAGGGCAGATTCGTGAGCGTCTTCGCTGCCGGGAGCGGATCCCGGGTCCACCCCTCGCGCGCTGACCCACTTCCGCGACGATCTACCCACCCTCGGTGAGCACCGGGTCTGCCCTCGGGTGCGAAGTCGTTCGTCCCAGCCTCTCGGCCGGGTCAGCCACCGCGTCCGAACACCTGAGCGGCCGGGGCAACCACCAAAAGGTGGCCGCAGGGCGGCTCGCGCGAGAGCACGGCGCTGGCGACGCCGACCACGTAGACGCCGCGCCGGTCACGGCCAACCACGGGGCCGCCGGAATCGCCGAAGCAGGCGCTCGATCCCACCGTCCTCGCGATGACCAAGCCGGTATTGGATGCGGCGAGCGGCTTCAGGGCCGCGGTGCGCAGGCGCCCGCCTGTCCGGCCCGACAGCCCGATGCCGGCGATCTCCAGCGAAGCCGGCACCCGTCCCGGCTCGGTGGCGAGCGGGATCGGCCTGCGGTCTCGGACGGGCGAGGAGAGCTGCAGCACCGCGAGATCGAGCGAGAGCTCGGCCAGGCTGACCTGAACGGCGTTGGAGGTGAGCATGCCGCGATCCGGGCTGTAGCGCGCGATGACGCTCGCCGCGTAGGCCGGCTTCACGGCATTCGTGCCGTTGTAGAAGATCACGACGAGCCCCACCGGGGAGCCCGACACGCAATGGGCCGCCGTGAGGATCTTGTCCGGTGCGATCAGCACGCCCGAGCAGCGCGACAGCCGCAGCGAACCATCGGCTTGCGTGATGATGCCGATGCCGGCCGTCGCCCGGGCGAGCGCATCTCCGGATCGGGCTGAGGCGCCGCCCTGAATGGCCGCGGCCGGAGATGTGCCGAAGGCGGCGAGGCCTAAGGCGAGCCCCGTTGCGGCGAGCCATCCACGTGCATGCGCCCTCCAAGCGGTGACGCACGTTGCCTTGCCATGAACTGCCACCGGCGATCCTCCTTGCACGGATCGAAGCTAGAGGAGGCCGCGTGCGAGCGCGACCGTAAAAGACGAACGCGACGGCCGCACGTCGTCACATCGGCGCGCCGTCCGCAGGTTTGGCACGCTGCTCTTCACGGCACGGTAAGTCGCGACCGCTAGGAGGTGGGAGGAGCCGCGCATCCACTGCCGTTGGCCGCCGACGGATCGTCGACTCTCGTCGCGCCGGCGCTTATGGCGTTGGGCAGAGTGCGGCCAACCGACCGGCTGCGACGAGTCCCCGCAGCGGATCGAGCGGCTTCCGCGCGGCGCATGAGCGCGCCCGCGAACCACCCATCATGCGGCCCCGACCAGAATCGTGCGGGGCTTCACCAAGGCGAGACACAGCGATGAGCGCGGCTTCGACACAGCGGGCACCCGACGTTTCTTCCTCCGAAGGCGTCGCTGCGGATGAGCTGAAACAATTCATCGAGCGCATCGAGCGCCTCAACGAGGAAGCCGACGCCATCAAGGGCGACATCAAGGAGGTGTTCGCCGAGCTCAAGGGACGCGGCTTCGACGTCAAGGCCGTGCGATCCATCCTCAGAATCAGGAAGCAGGATCACTCCGAGCGGCAGGAGCAGGAGGCGATCCTCGAGCTGTACATGCAGGCCCTCGGGATGGCCGTATAAGGTCGGACCTGTCGAAGCGCTCGAGACCGAGCGCTTCGACACATTCGTGGTTTGGAGTCCGTCCGATGAGTCGGGTCTGCCGCCGGGTGGTCTGCGGACACACGGCGCTCCCGAGCTGGGCTTCATCGCCTCCTGGAGGCGCCGCTCTTCCGGCACTCACCGCGATGAAGCCATGATCGGACGGACTCCCAGCAATGCTCAGAAGTCGCGCTGGACGCGCACGCGTGCCTGGAAGGCATCCTGTGAACTGATCGGATAGACCGGGGTCGCGTTGGCGCCGGTGCCGACCGTTGCGTTGCGATCGTTGTTGGTGACTTTGCCGTTCAGGATCGCGGCGCGCATGTACTGGCCCTCGACGCCGATATCGAGATCCTTGACCGGGGACCAGATCAGGCTCGCGCCGGCGACGATCTGGCTCGTGTCCCGCAGGACCTGGCTGTAGGGGAAGCCCGCTCCGTTTGCGGCGACCGGTAATCCGGATGTCACGAAGGGCAGTCCGAGGCCCCCGGCCGCGACCGAGCCGGCCGCCTGGCTGATCTGGCCGAACGCCTCGCGCAGGCCGCGCGGGAAGTGCATCTCGCCGTAGCTGCCGTAGAAGGCCGAACGCCATTCCGGCGACCAGTAATGCAGATACGAGATCGTGGCGGTGAAACTGTTCGAGGTCTCGATCCGGCCGGTCAGCGGATTGAGGACGGCGTCGCTCAAGAACTGGTTGAAGGCGTTGCCGTTGAACACCGTCGCATTGCTCAGGTAGGTGCCGGTATAGGCGATCATGCCGGTATAGATCGCGGCACCCTGGCCATAGGCGCCCTGAAGGTAGAGCGAGTCACCCGGCGCCACCTGCGGCAGGTTCACTTTCAGGCCGCCCTGGACGGCCCAGCCATAGGAAGTCTGCGCGCCGACATCCGCGCCCGTCAGCCTGGTCGGGTTCACCGTTCCCGCGGCCGTGCCCGCGAGCGGACCGCCGATATTGATGTCCTTCACCGCGCCCGAGAGCTGGGCCGAGCCCCACGGCGCATCGTAGCGCACGACGCCGACGAAGTCGGGCATGCGCGAGCGCTGGACGACGTCGACATATGAGATGCTCGACGGCAGTCCGTTGGCGGCGAGTGAGGTGATGACCGGTGAAGGCGCGTTGGTCAGCTGGTAGCTGATGGTCTGGCCGAGGGCACCCGCGGCCGGAGAGGTCGCCTGCGAGTAGAACGGGTTCTTGCGGAAGTTCGGGTCTTCCATCGACAGTGTCGCGGTCAAGCCGCCGCCCAGTTGCTGGGTATAGGCCAGCAGGTTCGTGGCGAAGACGTCGGAGCCGAGCGACTGGCCGATGATCTCGAAGTCGTGGGCGTAGAAGTCGAAGAACGACGAGGCGCGGCCCGCGGTCAGGCCGGCGAACTGCACGAAGGCCTTGTCGACGGCGACGTAGTCCTGGACGCGACCGAAAGAATCCTGGCCGATCGCCGGGAAGGCGTTGCCGATGCGCTGCTGCGAGCCGGAGGTCATCCGGTTGTCGCCGGTGCGGCTCGCCATCTCGGTGCGCAGGAAGGCGCGCAAGGTGCCGTAATCGGTCTGGGTGCGCGCATCGACATTGAGGCGTAGCAGCCCGCGGAACTGGCTGTTGTCGCCGTTACCTGCGCCGTTGCGGCTACCGGATTGCAGATAGCCGGCCTCCGCGCGGGCACGGCCCGAGATGCGCAGGCAGGTATCGGTGCCGGGAATGTAGAAGAAGCCGGCGCCATATGTGCCGCAGACGCGCACATACTCGATCGGTGCAGCCTTCTTCACGGGCAGGTCCGCCGCCGATGCCGATCCGGCCAGCGTGATCAGACCTGCGGTCGTTCCGAGTAGTAAGCTCTTCCAGTCAATCATAGTCGCCCCTCCAAAGATCCGAGACCGTTATGTCCGGGCGCCTGCCGCCTTTTGGCGTGTCGGGCCGACCGGATTGCTGTGACGGGAGGCGCCTGCCGCGCCTCCCGCGTGTCGATGTTCGAGGAGGCCGGGCCCTGAGCGCCCGGGCCGCCTCAGGCGGCGCGGTCGCTCGTCCAGAGTTGAGCGGGCAGCGCGAAGCGAAGGATCAGGCCGCAGACCAGGCAGAGTGCCGCGATGACGTAGAGCGCCGGGGTCGTGCTGCCGGTGAGATCCTTGATCCAGCCGACCATGGCGGGGCTGACGATGCCGCCGAACTGGCCGAGCGTGTTGATGAGGGCGATGCCGCCCGCCGCGCCGACGCCTGTCATCAGCTTGGGCGGCAGCGTCCAGAAGGTCGGGATCGACGCAACGACGCCGCTGCCGACGAGAGCGAGGGCGATCATCAGCGGCACGATGTGCCGGTCGAAGAAGCCGCAGGCGAAGAAGCCGATCGCCGCCGCGACGACGAGGCCGGCCACGAAGGACGGACGGCGGCCCGAGGCGTCGGAGAGACGGCCGATCAGCACCATCGTGATCGCGCCACAGATATACGGGATCGCCGCGAGCAGGCCGACGGTGCCGGCATCGGCGCCGCTCGCCGTCCGGATCATGTCCGGGCCCCAGAAATTGAGGCCGTAGGAGCCGACCTGGATCAGGAAATAGATCAGGCCGAGCGTCAGGAAGCCGGGCGTCTTGAGCGCACCGAGCAGCGAGACCTCTTCGACATGGCGGTTCTGCTGCGA
Organism: Methylobacterium sp. C25; assembly: GCF_021352225.1. Taxonomy (GTDB): domain Bacteria; phylum Pseudomonadota; class Alphaproteobacteria; order Rhizobiales; family Beijerinckiaceae; genus Methylobacterium. The sequence continues at coordinate 119,884 of NZ_JAAUVI010000005.1, forward strand.
GATCCGGGAGGCGAGCAGGGTCTTCTCACTCGGCTTCAGCCATTTCGCCTTCTCGACGGAGTCGTCGAGGTAGAGCAGCACCAGCGCGCCGAGCACGAGGCAAGGCAGGCCGCCGGCCAGGAACAGCCATTGCCAGCCGGCGAGATTCGCGACGCCGTTCAAATGCGTCAGGATCATTCCGGAGAACGGCGCGCCGACGATGCCCGAGAAGGCCGAGGCCACGAACAGCGTGGAGGTGATGCGGCCGCGATAGGAGGCAGGAAACCAAAGCGTCAGGTAGTAGAGGATGCCCGGTGCGAAGCCTGCTTCCATCGTGCCGATCAGGAAGCGCAGGGCGTAGAACTGCCACTCGCTCTTCACGAAGATCATGAGTGCCGTGGCGATGCCCCAGGAGATCATGATCCGGGCGATCCAGCGCCGCGCGCCGACCCGGTAGAGGAAGAGATTGCTCGGCACCTCGAAGATCACGTAGCCGACGACGAACATGCTCGCGCCGAGCCCGTAGGCCGTGTTGCTAAAGCCGAGGTCGCTCTGGAGCTGGAACTTCGCGAAGCTGATGTTGATGCGGTCGAAGAAGGCGAACAGGTAGCAGACCATCACCAGCGGCATCAGCCGCCAGGCGACCTTCCGGACGACACTTGCTTCTTCGGAGACGGGGACGCTGTCGGCGATATCGGCTCGCGCGGCGATGGACATGGTTTCCTCCCTCGAGGGGTTTCGGAGGCCGGTCGCTTCTGACGAGCGATCCGGCGGCAGGTGTTTCAGGCAGCGACGCGCGGGGGGGGATGGAGGTCGCAGGGGCGTCCGGCCTTGGCGACCTGGCCGGGCACGGCGTGGCCAACGAGGCGAGGGAGACCACGGGAGAGGGTAAGCAGGGCGTCGAGGTCGAGACCCGTCGCAATGCCCATCTCGTGGCAGAGGTTCACGAGGTCCTCGGTGCAGATGTTACCGGAGGCGCCCGGCGCGAAGGGGCAGCCGCCGAGGCCGCCCAAGGCCGCGTCGAAGCGGATCGCACCGGCCTCGCGGGCAGCGAGCACGTTGGCGAGACCGAGCCCGCGCGTGTCGTGGAAATGCAGGGTCAGACGCTCGGCCGGGACCTGGCGCAGGGTGGCACGCACCAACTCGCCGACCTGGCGCGGATTGGCCATGCCGGTGGTGTCGGCCAGCGTGATGCCCTCGATGCCCAGTGCGAGGTAGCGAGAGACGATCTCGGCGATCCGCTCGGGCGCCTGCCGACCCTCGAAGGGGCAGCCGAAGGCCGTGGCGACGGTTCCGTTGAGCCGGGTTCCGGTGCCGCGCGCCGCCTCGATGATACGGGCGAAGGCGACGAGCGAGTTCTCGCAGGCCATGCCCATATTGGCCCGGTTATGGGTCTCGCTCGCCGACATGACGAGGTTGAGCTCGTCGGCCCGCGCCGACATGGCGCGCTCGGCGCCCTTCACGTTCGGGACCAGGGCGACGTAGATCGTGTCCGGATGACGGGTGATGCCGGCGAAGACCTCTTCGGCGTCGCGCAGAGCCGGCACGGCACGGGGCGAGACGAAGGACGACACCTCGATCCGAGAAAAGCCGGCCCGCGAGAGCGCATCGATCAGGGCGATCTTATCGGCCGTCTCGACGAAGGCGGTCTCGATCTGCAGGCCGTCGCGTGGCGCGACCTCCTGCACGAGGATGCGGTCGGCGGCGCTCACCGCACCACCCCCGCCTTGCGCAGGCGCCCGATGTCGTCGCTGCCGTAGCCGAGATTCGAGAGGACGCCGTCGGTATGCGCGCCCAGCGCAGGACCCGACCAGCGGACCTCGCCGGGCGTGTCCGAGAGCTTCGGCGTGATGCCCGGCATCGCGACCTGGGTGCCCCCCGGCAACTCGGTCGGCAGGATCATCTCGCGTGCCTGATAGTGCGGATCGGCGACGATGTCGGCCACCGAATAGATGCGGCCCGCGGGCACGTCGGCCTCTTCGAGGGCGGCCAGGGCCTCCGCGACGGTGCGGGTGCGCGTCCAGGTGGTGATTGCCTCGTCGAGCACCGCATTCTGGGCGACGCGTCCGTCATTGCTGCGCAGTTCGGGCGCCTCGCCGAGATCGGGACGCTCGATGGCCATCATCAGCCGACGGAAGATCGCGTCGCTGTTGCCGGCGATGACAACGTAGCCACCATCGGCCGTCGGATAGGTGTTGGAGGGGCTGATGCCCGGCAGCGCACCGCCGGTGCGCTGGCGGACATGGCCGAGGAGATCGTATTCGGGAACAAGGCTCTCCATGACGTTGAACACGCTCTCGACGAGCGAAACGTCGACGACCTGTCCACGCCCGGCGCCGGTCTTGACCCGCAGCAGTGACATCAGCGCGCCGATGACGCCGTGCAGCGAGGCGAGGCTGTCGCCGATGCTGATGCCGACACGCGCGGGCGGGCTGTCCGGATCGCCGGTGGTGAAGCGCAGGCCGCCCATGGCCTCGCCGATGGCGCCGAAGCCGGGCCGGTCGCGATAGGGGCCGGTCTGCCCGTAACCCGAGATCCGGACCATCGTCAGGTTGGGGTTCAGCTCCGAGAGCACGTCCCAGCCGAGCCCGAGCTTCTCGAGGGCGCCAGGGCGAAAGTTCTCGATGACGATGTCGGCATTTGCCGCCAGCGCCTTCACGATGGCGCGGCCATCGGCGGATTTCAGGTCGAGAGCGAGGGACTTCTTGTTGCGCGATTGCAGGTACCACCAGAGCGAGGTGCCCTCGTGAAGCTTTCGCCACTTGCGCAACGGGTCGCCGTCGGTGGGCGACTCGATCTTGATGACCTCGGCCCCGAACTCGGCGAACATTCGCGCAGCAAAAGGGGCGGCAATCAATGTTCCGATTTCTAGAACACGAATCCCTTCGAGCGGTCCAGCCATCTCCGTCCCCTTGTATTGATCTTTCGAAAATCAATACTTGAGCCGGTTAATCACTGTCCAAACGTCATCCGCCATCACGCGTTCTCCAAACGAGAACGCAGCTTGGCGGTATCGCTCAGGCCGCTCCGGTGGTGAGGTGGTCGAGCAGAAGCTGCGCGGCCGGTGCGAGCGGCCCGTCCCGCACGACGAGACGCAACTCGCGTTGCGCCCAGCGGTCGCGCAGGGGAACGGCGACGAGGCCCATCGGCTGCCCGAGCAAGTCGAAGGCCCGCTGCGGCAGCACGCCGAGGCCGATATTGGCCTGGGCCATCCGGCAGACGGCATCGAAGCCCGGAACGTGCACGCGCAGCCGCAGGGATCGGCCGCTGCGCTGAGCCTCGCCGCGTACCGTCGCGTAGATCGAGCTTTCCGCATGCAGCCCGACGAAGTCGTGGTCGAGGCAATCCTCGAAGGCGAGCGACGGGCTGTCGGCGAGCGGGTGGTCGTGGCGCATCACCAGCACGAGCTTGTCGCTGCGGTAGAGCCGGCTGCGCAGCTCGTGCGTCGGCACATTGTCGGCACAGATGCCGATCTCGGCCGCACCCTCCTCGATTCCGCGGACCACGCTGCTGCTCGGCCGTTCTTCGAGGTCGAGCCGGATTCCGTCCTGGCGTTCGAGGAAGGAGCGCAGGTCTTCCGGCAGGAACTGCACGATGGCCGACAGGTTCGCCAGCACGCGGACATGCCCGCGCACACCACGCGCGAAATCCGCCAGTTCGAGCGAGATCTGCTCGAGATTGAATAGCATCCGCCGGGCATGGTGCAGCAACGTCTGGCCGGCGGGCGTCGTCGTCATGCCCTTGGTGCCACGTTCGAGCAGCTGCACGCCGAGCGATGTCTCCAGCTCCACGAGCCGCTTGCTGACCGCCGAGGGAGCGATGGCCTCGCGATGGGCTGCGCGGGTGAGGTTGCCCTCCTCACAGATCACCGTGAAAAGCTGCAGCGTCCTGAGGTCGAGCCGCCTCAGCAGGCTAGGTGACAGCATCGAGATTCCGACGATCGCCCATCGTGACGCGCCGCGCCGCTGGCGCGATTCGTCCGTTTCCCCCTATCTGAATTATCCTGCTGGTTGCGATCCCGCCATCACAGCTGGTCACCTGGCACGAGGAATTCGCGGCTGCCGGGAAAGACAGCCGCGAATCCCGCTGTCCGCCGATGCGGCGCCCGCTCCGGCCTTAGAACGGCGCGGTGCCGACCGGATCGACGTGGACGAGCTTCTTGTTCACGAACTCCTCGATGCCGGCCTCCGACAATTCACGGCCGAAGCCGGAATTCTTGGCGCCGCCGAAGGGCAATTGCGGCGTGGTGCCGAAGGGGCGATTCACGAAGACCATGCCGCTGTCGATCTGTGCGGCGATGCGGGCGCCGCGCGCCGTATCCGCCGTGAAGACCGAGGCTCCGAGGCCATAGGCCGTGTCGTTGGCGAGCCGGATCGCCTCGTTTTCGTCCTCGACGACGAAGAACTGCGCCACGGGGCCGAACAGCTCCTCGCGGTAGACGGGGTTCTCGGGCGAGATGTCGGTGAGCACCGTTGGTTCCAGGTAGAAGCCGGCGCGGTCGATGCGGTGGCCGCCCACCGCGACCTTGGCTCCGCCGTCCTTGGCACGGTGGATCTGGTCGACGAGCAGGTTGAGCTGCCGCTCCGAGGAGAGCGGACCGATCCCGGTCTCACCGTCGGCCGGATCGCCGGCCTTCAGTGAGGCCATCGCCTGGCTGAAGCCGCCGAGGAAGGCCTGTCCGCGCTCCTTGCCGACCACGATGATGCGCTTCGAGGCGACGCAGCACTGCCCGCAATTGAACAGGCGCCCGACCATGGCGCTGCCGATCGCCCATTCGAGGGGCGCGTCCTCCAGCACGATGAGCGGGTCGCTGCCGCCGAGCTCGAGCACCGCCTTCTTGAGGTTGCGTCCAGCGCGCTCGGCGACGGATGAGCCGGCGCGCTCGCTGCCGGTCAGGGTGACGCCGCGGACGCGCGGATCGTCGATCAGCCGGCCGGCCTGCTCGATGGTGGCGAAGATGTTGGTGTAGACGCCCTCGGGCGCGCCGGCCTCCTCGAACAGCCGGGCGAAGGCGAGCGCCGATTGCGGTACGCTCTCGGCGTGCTTGAGCAGCACCACGTTGCCGGCCATGAGCTGCGGGCCGACCACGCGAGCGACCTGGTAATACGGGAAGTTCCAGGGCTCGATCGCCAGCAGCACGCCGATCGGGTCGATCTGGACTTCGGCGTTCGGGACATCCGCGACGGGTTTGGGCTTCAGAAAGCCCTCGGCGCGTGCGGCATAATATTCGAGGATGCCGGCGGCGAGGTCGATCTCGGCATGGGCCTCCATGGCCCGCTTGCCGACCTCCAGAACCAGGTAGCCGGTATATTCGTCGATCCGCTCGCGCAGGATCGCGGCGGCCTTGGCCATGACCTTGGCCCGCTCCGCGACGCTGCGCTTGCGCCAGTCATTCCGGAACGTGTCGTGCGCCGTGGCGAGCACGCGGTCCAGGTCGCGATCGCTGATCGCCGCGAAGGTCTCGACCACCTGTCCGGTAGCCGGGTTCACAGTCTGATAGGTCATCGAACTCTCCTCGAGAAAGATCGGAGCGGCCCGGCCTGCATGGGTCTTGGACGGCGCGGCCGCGTGCGGTCGCAAGATCGACGAGCGCGGCAGAATGCAGCCGCCATGTGGTTTAACTTTGCAACCTTTGACACCTAAACCCGAGCGGTTTAGATTTGCAACCGATTTCTTGCAGGCTGCGGCACCCGTTCCGATGAAAGGAAAGAAGACCGACTTCACCGATGCCGATTGCGGCATCGCCCGCTCGCTGGGCGTCATTGGCGACTGGTGGTCTCTGCTGATCGTGCGCGAGGCGTTCCGCGGGGTTCAGCGCTTCAACGAGTTCCACAAGAGCCTCGGGATCGCGAAGAACATCCTCTCGGCGCGGCTCAAGAAGCTCGTCGACGAAGGCATCCTGAGGATCGAGGAGGACGAGCCGTCTTCCGGGAGGAGCCGCTACGTCCTGACCGAGAAGGGCGAGCGTCTGTACGTCGTGCTGATCGCCCTTTGGCAATGGGGCGAGGCCGACTGTTCGGACGAAGTCGCGCTCAGCCGCACGATGTTCGACGCGGTGACCGGCAAGCCGCTCGCGCGACTGGAGGTGAAGGGCGAGGACGGTCGCGTGGTCGGCGCGCGAGAATTCATGCCGGCGCCGAGGCCCGGCACGGCATGATGGCCTGCCGATGCGCCATCAATGGGCATCGGCGCTGGGGCCCTTCGGCGGCCCGACCTTGCGCATCAGCGGCACGAGCGCCGTGGCGAACACGAAGCAGATCGTGATGGCGACGAAGGCGTCGGCATAGGTCATGGTCTGCGCTTCTCGGTAGGCGAGCGACCAGAGCTGCTTCACGGCGGCAGCGTGGCCGTGGTCGGCATCGCCCGAGAAGACCCCCGTCGTCCGGCTCTCGATTCCACGCATCGTCGCGAGCATCGTCGCGTTCGTCGTGTTGAGATGTTCGGCGAGCCGCAGGAAATGCAGGTTGGTGCGATCGTTGAGGATCGTCGCGCAGGCGGCGATGCCGATGGCACCGCCGAGGTTGCGCATCAGGTTGAACAGGCCCGAGGCGAGCTTGAGCTTGTTCGGGGCGAGGCCGCCGAGCGTCAGCGTCACGGTCGGCGCCACCGCGAATTGCTGGGCGAAGCCACGCATGGCCTGCGGCCAGAGCAATTCGGTCGAACCCCAGTCATGGGTGATCGGCGTGAAGTTCCACATGCTCAGGCCGAACAGGCCGAGCCCGAACATCATCAGCCAGCGCAGGTCGATGCGCTTGGCGAGGATCGCGTAGACCGGGATCGCCATCACCTGGAACACGCCGGTCGAGAACACGGCGAGGCCGATCTGCAGAGCCGAGAAGCCGCGCACGCGGCCGAGGAAGAGCGGCGTCAGGTAGATCGTCGCGAAGATGCCGATGCCGGTGATGAAGGAGAACAGGCAGCCGAGCGCGAAGTTGCGGCTCTTCAGCGCCGTTAGGTCGACGATCGGATGCGCGTAGGTGAGGCTGCGCCAGATGAAGCCGATCCCGGTGAGCACTGAGATCCAGGCCGTGGTGCGGATGGTCGGGTCCTCGGTCCAGTTCCAGCGCGGGCCTTCTTCCAGGGTGTATTCGAGGCAGCCGAGACAGGCCGCCATCAGCACGATGCCGAGCCAGTCGGTGGTCTTGAGGAGCGACAGGTCGGGCTCGTCGACGCGCACCATGATCGGCACGACAATGGCGATGAACACGCCCGGCACGAGGTTCACGAAGAACAGCCAGTGCCAGGAATAGTTGTCGGTGATCCAGCCGCCGACCGTGGGTCCGAGCGTCGGCGCCAGCGAGGACAGCGCGCCGATGGTTGCCGCTGCGAGCTGGATCTTCTTGCCGGGGAAGAAGGCGAAGGCCGTGGTGAACACGGTCGGGATCATCGAGCCGCCGAGGAAACCCTGCAGCGCCCGGAAGGCGATCATGCTCTGGATGTCCCAGGCCCAGCCGCAGAGCAGCGAGGTCGCCGTGAAGCCTGCTGCCGAGACGCAGAACAGCCAGCGGGTCGACATCACCCGGGCGAGGAAGCCCGAGAGCGGGATCACGATGATCTCGGCGATGAGGTAGCTCGTCTGCACCCAGGCCACTTCGTCCGGGCTCGCCGAGAGGCCCCCACCGATATCGCGCAGGGAGGCCGAGACGATCTGGATGTCGAGCAGCGCGATGAAGAAGCCGACGCACATCACCGCGAAGGCAAAGACCTTCTGGGAGTCGGAGAGCTCGCGCTTGGCCGGCGCGGCGGTGGTCATCGGTCGAGCTGGCCGACCAGCTCCCCGTCGCGCTTGGCCGGGAAATCCGGTTCCGGGTTGCCGCCGCGGCGATCGACCGAGGCCGTGACCGAGAGGCCGGGGCGCAGCTTTCCGAGCCGACCACCCTCCCCGTCCAGGCGAATGCGCACCGGCACGCGCTGCACGATCTTGGTGAAGTTGCCGGTGGCGTTCTCGGGTGGCAGCACGCTGAACTGCGCGCCGGTGGCCGGCGCCAGGCTCTCGACATGGCCGGTGAAAACCTCGTCAGGCAGCACGTCGGCGACGATGTTCGCGCTCTGGCCCGGCTTCATCTGCGCGAGCTGGCTTTCCTTGAAGTTCGCATCGACCCAGAGGCCGTCGGCCGGCACCAGCGCAACCAAGCTCACCCCCGGCATGGCGTAGGAGCCGGTGCGGGCGCTGCGGTTGCCGACGAGACCGTCGATCGGCGCGCGGATCTCGGTGTAGCCGAGGTTGATCCGGGCGGTTTCGCGCTCGGCCCTCGCCTGATCGCGAGCAGCCTCGGCCTGCCGCTTCTGCGTGTCGATGACGGCGATGCGCCGCTCGGCGGCTTCGAGGTTCGCCTTGGACTTGTCCACGGCGGCCGAGGCCTTCTTGTCGTCGGCATCCGCTTGCTGGAAGCGCTGCTCGGATGCGTATTGATTGGCCGAGAGCTGGCGGTAGCGGGTGTAGTCGAAGCGGGTACGGGCCGCCTCGGCGCTCGCCGCCGCAAGGTCTGCCTTAGCCTGTGCGATCACCGCCTCCTGCAGATGGCGGTTGGCGTCGAGGTTGAGGAGCGTCGCCTCCTGGGCGGCCACGGCGGCTTCAGCCTTGGCGAGGGCCGCGCGGTAATCGCGGTCGTCGATGCGGATGAGCAGGTCGCCGGAGCGGACGCGCTGGTTGTCGGTGACGAGGACCTCCGAGACGAAGCCGGAGACGCGCGGCGCGATGACGGTGACGTCGCCGCCGACATAGGCGTCGTCCGTGCTCTCGAGGAAGCGGCCGGTCTCCCACCAGTAGCGACCGTAGATGCTCCCGCCGATGACGGCGATGAGCGCGATGCCGATCAAGGCAAGGCGCTTGATGGAGGGCCGCTTGCGCGAGGCCTTCTCCTGGGTCGGAGCCGACGTCTCCATCAGTGCGTCGACAGTTGCGGTGCCGCTCATCGTTCCGTGCCCCTGTCGATCAGATCGCCGTCTTCGGCTCGAAGCGGCGGCGCAGGCCCGGTGTCGCGGCCGGACCGGCGACGACGCGCACGCCCTTGGCGAGGGGGCGGCCGGTGCGGGCATCGACCACCATCGGCTCGATGGCATCGCCGGTCTCGGGATCGGTCAGGACGACGCTCTCTCCTTCTGGTGCCAGATGCCGGTTGCCCCAGGCAAAGAGCGTCCAAAGGACGGGGCGGAAGTCGCGCCCCTTGTCGGTGAGGACGTATTCGTGGCGGGGCGGCCGCTCCTGGTAGAGCCGCCGTTCCAGCAGCCCGGCCTCGCACAGCCCCTTGAGGCGGCGCGTCAGCATGTTGGGCGCGATGCCGAGGCTCTGCGCGAATTGGTCGAAGCGCGTCAGCCCGTAATAGGCGTCCCGCAGGATGAGGATGCTCCACCACTCGCCGACCTCTTCGAGGGAACGGGCGACGGGACACGGCATCTGGTCGAAGGATGTGCGTTGCATGATGATAGTTACATCCGACTTGCTTGCATGAAGCAAGTGACTTTGCGCACACGGACGATCGATTGGCGAGCTTGGGCCGCGGGGAAGGACGGCTTGGCGGCCGGAAACGGCTCAGCGCTGTGATCGATGCCAAGCGCAGTCCGTTCGGTTGGCGCACTGAATCCAGCCGGTAGGCTCGCTGCGCAGAGACAATCAAAAATCCGCTTCGATTCAACCAGATAGGGCGTGCGATATAAAGTCATCGCGCACGAATGACGCTTCTGAAGATATGACTGTTTAGATTTCGCAAATAGCCAAGCTTCAAACAATTGCTTTAGACTTGAGCGATAACTTGACACAGAGGGCGAAATCGAAACGGATGAGTTCACGAGTTCCTGACTGGGGATCGCGTCATGCCGAGCCTTGCAGGGTCAGCCAGTTTAGCTGGGCATCTGCCACCTTCAGGGCGTGCAGCGCCCGGTCCGAAGGGGTTGCCGCTCGTCGGCAGTCTGTTCGACTTCGCCCGAGATCCAATCGCGTTTTTCGAAGGCTGTGTGACCCAGTACGGCGACTTCGTTGCGTTCAGATTCGGCCCCCAGACATCGTTCCTCCTGAACGATCCGTCGGAGATCGAGCGCATTTTCGTCAAGGAACACAAGGCGTTCCCAAAGGCAGAGCATTTCTGGCGGCAAGTGAGGGCTGTCTTCGGCGATGGTTTGCTGAGCAGCGAGGGCGCCTTCTGGCAGCGACAGCGCCGCCTCGCGGCTCCGGCGTTCACGCCGCTCGCGCTCTCCCACTACGCTCGGGCCATCGTGCTCGCCAGTGAGCAGATGGTCAGCTCATGGCAAAGTGGCGAGGTGCGAGACATCCACGCCGACATGATGGGCCTCACGCTCAAAATCACGGCGCAGGCGCTGTTTGGCACCCAGGTCGATGACGACGTAGCGGAGGTGGACGCGGCGCTCGACGACGTCATGGAGGAGATTGCGGCACGCATCAAACGTCCGATCCTGATTCCCGATGCCGTGCCGCTGCCCGGCCACCTCCGATATCGCCGTGGCCTGACGCGCCTCAACGCCATCGTCGAGCGGATCATATCGGAGCGCCGGGCCTCGCCGATCGAGACGAACGACCTCCTGAGTCATCTCATTCACGCGCGCGACGAAGACGGGTCGAAAATGTCTGATCGTCAGCTGCGAGACGAGGTCATCACCTTTCTATTGGCCGGTCACGAAACGACGGCGCTGGCACTCTCTTGGTCGATCTATCTGCTCGGGCAGCATCCTGAGATCGACGCGTATGCCGCGACTGAAGCACAGCGCGAAGCGAAACAGGGAGCAGAGCCAACGGACTACATTCCACGTCTACATCGCTGCAGTCATGTGATCACCGAAAGTATGCGCCTCTATCCGCCCGCGTGGGGGTTGAGCCGCGAAGCCGCACGCGACTGTGAGATCGGCGGCTATCGGGTCAAAGCGAAAACACCGATCTTCACGTTACCTTGGATCCTTCACCGTGATGCCCGGTACTTCGATGAGCCGTTGACCTTCCGCCCGCAGCGCTGGGAGGATGGCCTGGCGCAGCGATTGCCGCGCTTTGCCTATCTGCCGTTTGGTGGCGGTCCACGCATTTGCATAGGCAACCGGTTCGCCCTGATGGAGGCGACGGCCGTATTGGCGACACTGCTGCGACGGTTCCGGTTCGTCGGTCAGTCGGATCGGGCGCCGAAGCCGTTCCCCTCGATCACGCTTCGGCCCAAGGGCGGCGTGTGGGTGAAACTCGAAGCGAGATCCTGAGGGCGACGATTGCAGCCACTCGCTTGGCTCGCGCTCAGCCGCGCGAGAGGATCTCGATGGTGCGCGGGTCTTCCTCGCCGTTGAAATAGGCGGTGAGTGCTTCGCCGAACTCCGGAAGGCTCGGGTCCGCGCGCGAGAACAGGGTCATGCTGGAGCGGAATTTCATGTCGTCCGGCGATCCGAAAATGTCGTGCGCCGTGCGGCCACTCACGGCGTTGACGGCCGCCGTGCAGGCTCGCAGGCGGTTGCCCAGGACGGGGTGCTGCAGGTAGGCGCGCGCCTCCTCGAGGCCGCCGATTGCGTAGCGTCGCGCCATCTCGCTCGCGCCGAGGCCGGAGCACTGCGGGAAGACGAACCACATCCAGTGGCTGCGCTTGCGGCCCGCGGCGAGTTCCCGGAGCGCCTGATCGAAGGTCGTGGTCTGAGCCTCGATGAAACGGTCGAGGTCATAGGGGTCGGCCATGGGCGTTCCAGCGGTTCACGAGAGACCAACTCCGCGGATGCCGCGCCAGGTCCCCGCCGGCGCATGACGGTTACCTCTCGGAAACAAGAAAATCCGTCTGGCAACGGGGGTTAGACACAGCCGGGCAATAGAGCGGAGTCAGAACTCTTGCGCAGAGAGGGAGAGTAGCCATGTCCGGGAAATGGATCGAGGCCAAAGGCGATTGGGTAATCGACATGACGTTGCTCGGGTCAGGTGCGCTATCGATCGCCTTCGCGGTCACCATTGGATTGCTCGCGCTGGTTCGGTGAGCGAGGTCGCGTCCGGACGCGACCTCGGATCGCACCGGGTGCCGTAACCCTTGGCGCGCGTCGGACGTTGTGATGTCATGAGCCGTTCCCTGGGAGGCGTCATGTCCGACATTCGCAAGCACCGCGCATTCGACGGGCGTTGCACGGTCTTCGCGGGCGAGGGCCTGATCATCTCCAACCTCTCCGATGAGACTGCGGACCTCGTCGTCGCGCATCTCTCCGGTGGTCCGCCCACGACGAGCAGCGCCCGCACGGTCGGCGGCCGTCGTCTGAAGGCCTCCCCTGATTCGCCGCGCATGCGGGCCTCTGGCCGTCGGACGAACTGATCGAAATCCGGTTCGGACGGAACCGGCTGGACCGGCCTCGCGTCTTCCGCGGCCCCTCCCCTGACCGTGCATGGCGCGATGCGAGGCGAGGCCTCGTTCGACGAGATGGCCTGCTACGATCGCTACCGGACGACGTCAGGATCTGGATCCTCCTCGGGCGGCGGCGCGGGGCGCGCGCCGCGCGGTGCCGCGGTGACGGTGTCGGGCGCGGCTCTCGGTGCGCGGGCCTGCGACTTCGCGGCCGCCCCCGGGGTGCCGGCAGGACCGCGTGGGCCGGCGGGGCCGGGCCTTCCGGCAGGACCAGGAGGTCCGGCAGGTCCCGGATGTCCGGCGGGTCCCGGCGTTCCGCTAGGACCGGGCTCACCCGCCGGTCCGGGCGGACCTTGAGGGCCAGCGCTGCCCGGGCCGCCCACCTCTCCCGGTGGCCCGGCTGGGCCGGGCTCGCCCTTTTCTCCCGGAGCGCCGGGCGCGCCATCCGCGCCATTCCGACCATCGGCGCCCGGCGGCCCGCCCGGGCCAGCCTCGCCGCGCTCGCCTTGCGGCCCGGCTGGACCGGCTTCGCCGGGCGGCCCCGTCTCGCCCGGCAGGCCGGGCGGCCCCGGGATGACGGAAGTCACCGTTGCGCCGATCGGCCCCTGCGGTCCCGGCGGACCCTGCTGGCCGCATTCGGCGACCACGGCCTGCCGCTCCTGGCGTTCCGTACGCAGGGTGACGATGCAGGTCGCCGGATGATGGACGACCCGGAACTCGAAATTGCCCTTGGCATCGGTGCGGCGTGCGAACCCGCCGTCGAGGGTGATCTCCGCATCGGGCTCGCCGGCCGAGCCGAGTACCCAGAGCTCGCCCGCCGTGATCTTCGCCGCCTGGATCTCGATCTCTGCCCGGGCCGGCACGGCGCCGAGCACCAGGGCCAAGCCTGGAAAGACGAGCCAGGGTGATCGGCCGATCGACATGAGGCTTCCGGCTGTTCGACGCAGGCGACAGCTTGACGTTTTCCCGGCCGTTCCGAAAGCCGTATCGGAAAACTGCACACCGCAAGCTTATGGACCGCGGCCGTTCCGGGCGCTCGCTGTTTCGGATCATCACTGGCGTCATGATGCACGTGATCACTGTGCCCGACATCGGCGACGACCCGGAGCATCACCGACGCCGCCGGCGCAACCGGGTTCTACAGTCGCAACTCAGCCGAGCATTGAGTCTCCAATGTCAAGTCCAAGTCGTAGATTGTCGATGGCAAGACGGGGCAGCGCGCTTGTGCTGTTTTACCTGACGAGGACTTCGATCCCGCACTCGCTTTTTTCGACGACATGCGCGATCTTCCCGCTTCCGCATCCGTTACGTAAGCACTAGGATCGTGGGTACAATTCCCACGTAGAACCGGATATCCGTGCCCCGCTTTTTCATCGACCTGCATACCGGCACCGAACATGTGCGCGATACCGAGGGGTTCGACCTGCCGGATATCGACGCGGTCCGTCACAAGCTTCTGCGGATCATGACGACGATCCTGCGCGACCTCTCGCCCGATCTGGAGCGCGAAGATTTCGTTGCCGCAGTCCGGGACGAGAGTGGCGCGTTCATCCTGCGCTCGCGGCTGTCGCTCGCGATGGAAGCGATCGAATAACGCAGTCGCACCAGAGGCTTATTCGGCCTGGGTCCAAGGAACGAGCAAAGCGGCCACGATGATCGCGATCGCGGCGAAGCCCCAAGGGCCCGTCGTCGGGAGGCTGCCGATGATCGCGATCATCACGGCGAGCAGCAATACGGCGACCACAGGATACATGACCACGATACCTCAGGCCGCTCTCTCCGGCCCAGCTTTGCAGAGTCTCGAAACATTCGAGCGGTCTCCGTCGGGTACGGGTGCTTTGCGTCGAGTCCGTGGCGAGGCATGGCAGCGGAGGCGTCGAAACCCGTCTTCACCGCAAATCGTCGACACCGTTGCTTTGCGGGAACACCGTTGTGCAGTTGCGCATTGCGCAGCGATGAGCCACGGCAGCCGGCGGCCGATCAGCGAAGGCAGGGAGTACGATGAAGCGTCTTGAAGAGCTCAAGAGCGATCCGGCGTTTCGTCAAGCGGTCCTCGCCGTAAAGGGCGCGGCCAGCACCTTAAGTGGCCGTGCGATGACGCAGGAGGAATCCGAGTTCCTCGTCAGCATGGCGCTCGCCACCTTCGCCAATGCTGGCGGATTGGGCGAATCGAGCCTGACCAAGCTCGCGCGCTTCGCCGGCAAGATCGGCCCGAACGAGAGCGTCGAGAGCCTGATCAAGCATTGATGGGAAATGAGGCTGCCTTGGCAGCCCCGCCGCTCGGAACGAAACGCAGAGCGGCGGGGCGTGTCGTGCCTGCACGACGGAGCCGATACGCAACGCGGCTCGGGCACACCTTGGCAGCAAGCGGTTAGTCGCCGTTCAATCCGCAGCTAAGCCGGTCGTCCCGGAACGGGAACGAATGCGTCTCGGGGTTATTTTCCGCTGGTATTGCCGTTGTTGCGCTGCTGGCAACGGTATCCGGCGAAGCAGTTCGGATCGTCGAGAGCTGGCTCGAAGGCCGGGACCGCCGTGACCTCGCCCTGACAGGCGCCGCTGTCGACGAAGACCAGCTCATAGGCGTGCGCGCTCGTTGCGAGAACGACCGCGCCCTGCCGCGCAACGATGCCCTTCACTGCCGAACAGGTCAGGGCAGGCGTGTAGGGCCGTGGCTGCGCGATTGCCGTCGCCGCGGAGAGAGCGAGACAGAGAATCGAAACTGCGACGCGCATCGGAAGAGGCTCGTTCCGGCGATCCGGACTGAATCGCGCTCAGCTCTGACTTGCCTGCGAAAAACGCTCTCTGCAACGGGGTCGAGCTTTGTCCGCCAGAACGGTCTCGCTCAGATGCACACAGGCGATCTGCTGCGGTTAGGCGATCGCGTTACCGTAGACGAGGTTTGCCCGGCTCTCGAAGGCATCGGTGAACTTGCGAAAGGCTTTGTCGAACATCTTGCCCATGACCAGGCCGAGGGCGAAGCTCTTGAACTCGTAGGTGATGAAGAACTCGACGTTGCAGCCGCCATCCGCCGCTTCCTTGAAGGCCCAACGGTTTTCGAGATGCTTGAATGGGCCGTCGATATACTCGGCTGTGATCTTCAGGTTTGGTCGGTCGAGGCCGACGCGGGTCGTGAAGCGCTCGCGTATCGCCTTGTAGCCGACGCCCATCTCCGCAATCAGCACTGGATTGCCGTTGACGGCTTCCTGGCGACGCAGAACGCGCAGAGACTCACAGAGCGGCAGGAACTCCGGATAGCGCTCGATGTCGGCAACGAGGTCGTACATCTGCTGCGGCGTGTGCCGGACGTGGCGGGTGATGCGGAACGACGGCATCAGGCGATTGCCGCTTCGCGGTTGACGCCGAGCTTGGCGAGGCGGGCCGCCTTGAGCCGGGCAAAATCCTCACCCGCATGGTGCGAGGAGCGCGTCAACGGGGTCGCCGAGACCAGCAGGAAGCCCTTGGAATAGGCGGTGCTCTCCAGGCTCTTGAACTCGTCCGGCGGCACGAAGCGGATCACGGCATGATGCTTGGAGGTCGGCTGGAGGTATTGGCCGATCGTGAGGAAATCGACGTCGGCCGTGCGCAGGTCGTCCATCAACTGCACGACTTCGTTCCGCTCCTCGCCGAGGCCGACCATGATGCCGGACTTGGTGAAGATCGTCGGATCGAGCTCCTTCACCCGTTGCAGCAGATGCACCGAGTGGAAGTAGCGGGCGCCCGGGCGAACGGTCACGTACTTGCCCGGCACCGTCTCGAGATTGTGGTTGAACACGTCGGGCTTCGCCTCAACGACGCGTTCCAAGGCCCCGGGTTTTCTGAGGAAATCAGGCGTGAGAATCTCGATCGTGGTGTTCGGGCTGGCCCTTCGGATCGACGCGATGGTCCGCGAAAAATGCTCGGCCCCCCCGTCGGCGAGGTCGTCACGATCGACCGAAGTCACGACGACGTGGTGCAGACCGAGTTTGGCCACCGCGTCGGCGACCTTATCGGGCTCCGCTTGATCGAGCCCCTGTGGGAGGCCGGTACGCACGTTGCAGAACGAGCAGGCTCGCGTGCAGGTGTCACCCATGATCATGAAGGTGGCGTGCCGCTTCTCCCAGCACTCGCCGATATTTGGGCAACCCGCCTCCTCGCAGACCGTGACGAGGCCGTTCTCGCGCACGATCTTGTTCGTCTCGGCCCAGGCTTTCGAGCCGGGGGCGCGAACGCGGATCCAGTCAGGCTTCCTCTGGATCGGATTGTCCGGTCGGTGCGCCTTCTCGGGATGACGCGGGCGCGCGACGGTGCCTGCGGCCTTGGGCCGGCTATCGTTGTTTAGGAGGTCGAGGACGACGGCCATGAGGGTCTGGTACTGGAGGACGCGGGCCTGCGGTGCCCGAGCCATGATCTAGGACGCGGGAACGCTCGTCGCAAACGATGAGTGCTGCGTCCAGCCGATACACACGGGATGCAACCATCGCGAGGACGGCATGCTCATGGGCTGCTCGTGGCCATGCTCATGGCCGGTCCCGAGCAGTGGGGCTCAGGCCCCGGCGATCATTGAGCGGGAGCGGAGCTGTACCGGGTCGGCACGCCATGAGGCAGGCTCAGGCCGTAGGCCACCTGCGTCGCCTGGATCGATGGCATGCGCGGACGTGGCGCGCCGGTGGCGAAGGCGTCGGGCGCGTCGGCGAGAGCGGCCATCTGGATCGGCACGAGCTTGCCGGAGGCCGTCTGGACTACGGCATGCGGCAGCACCGCCGGAAGATAGCCCTCGCGATCGGTCTTCTCATAGAACTGGTTGCCGCCGGCCAGCGCGACATAGTGCATGTTCGTGTACGAGAAGTGGTAGCCGGCGGTATGGAAGTGCATCGCCGCGCCGACTTCCTTGTGGCGCTCGCCGGCGAGGATCAGGTCGGCGACCTTTTCGATGCGGGGGCGATCCTGTTCGCGCACCGGCTTGGTGAGCACGCCGTTAGCGAATTGCCGCTTCTGGCCAACCACCTCGCAGACGCTGCCCGGATATTTCGGGTTGTCGAGGCGGTTCATGACCACCGTGCCGACGGCGAGCATGCCGTCCTCGTCCGTGCGGTTCGATTCGAAATACATCGCGCGGGCGAGGCATTCGCGGTCGGCGCGGGTCGGTGTCTGGACGATCTTGGCGTTCTGCGCCGTCTGGATGGAACCGGTGGTCATCTCGCCGGTGGGGAGCACCCCGCAGCCGCCCAGTCCAGAGCCTGCAAGGCTGACGAGGAGAAGGCTGCCGATCAGGCTGCTCTGGTTCCGGCGCATGCGAGTTCCTCGTAGCGTTTTGCCAAGGCGTTCGCTGGGGCCACTTCCTTCGACGTTTGGATCGGGTCGACGTCGATGAAGGAGGCTTCAGGGAACGACTCTGCCGTCGAGCCCCAGGATCGTTAGCCGAAGCTTAGGCGTAAAGGGTTTCAGAAACCCTATCGCGGGAATAGCCACGCTTCTTTGGCGCCTGTGACTTCAGTGCCACGCCTGCGTCCAAAGGGGTTGTCTTCCCCGTGCAAGGGCCCATGCCAGGTCACGGAATCGGTCCGGCGGGACGGATTTCGGCCAGAATGGACAACAGGCCGTGTGCGCCAACGCACCGATTTCCACCAACTGCAGTTTAAGCTCGGCTTGGCGGCGGAGCTTGAGCGATCGGGTCGCGACTCCGATCAACGGTCGGGATCGAACTTTCAGCTTGGGCGTTGACTATCGCGATATTGCACCGCGAAAGGCCAGCCCATGTCCGATCTCGCCACGCCGATCGACGCTGCATTGAACGAAGCCTCCGAACTCGGCCGTGCCGCGCTGGAGACTTGCCTCGAAAAGTTCGCGCCGGACGTCCGCGAAGCGTTCTGGAACGCCATTGGCCTTTATTACTCCAGCCGCCGCCACCCCGGCGCCGAGGAGACGAAGACAGAGCCGGAAGCGGAAGCCGTCGCAGCTTGAGGCGCCTCCCCGTTCTCAATGGGACCGCGCCCGGCACATAAAGTCGTGCTCGGGAAGGTCGGCAATTCGGCCCTGCGCGGCTTCGGCTTGCTCAGCATGCCGAAGCCGGGGAGCCCGAAACGCGAAATCCCCTCCCCGGCGAACCGATCCACTGTCCCAGCGTTGAAGGCCGTCAGCGGCGCCCGTCGTCGAGCCGCACGCCAGCAGTAGAGCGCACATCCCCATGCGGACAGGATCGAAAGTCGGCCTTGCGGCCCTCGCCTTGGTGCTCGTGGGCGGTATCTCCTTCTTCAAATTCATCATGTATCCCGAGCAGGCCACGCTCGATTACTCGGCCGGCATCGGTGCCAGCCCGACCCTGCCGCCGCCCAACGGCACCGTGATGCCGACGGTGAACATCGCCACCGTCGTCGGCTGGCAGAACGGCGCCAAGCCGACGCCAGCCCAGGGCCTGGCGGTCCAAGCCTTCGCCACCGGCCTCACCCATCCGCGCTGGGTCGTAACGCTGCCAAACGGCGATGTGCTCGTGGCCGAGACCAACAAGCCGAAGACTGACGATCCTTCCACCGGCATCGCCGATTGGGTGGCCGACCACGTCAAGGCCATGGCCGGCGCCGGCGTGCCGAGCCCGAACAAAATCACCCTGCTGCGCGACAAGGACGGCGACGGCGTCGCCGAGGAGCGCTACGACTTCCTCAAGGGCCTGACCTCGCCCTTCGGCATGGCGCTGGTCGGCGGCGACCTCTACGTCGCCAATGCCGACGCACTGGTGAAGGTGCCTTACCAGGAGGGCCAGACAGAGATCACCGCGATGCCGGAGAAGGTCGTCGACCTGCCGTCGGGCATCAACCACCACTGGACCAAGAACGTCATCGCCAGCGCCAACGGCAAGAAGCTCTACGTCACCGTCGGCTCGAACTCGAATGTCGGCGAGAACGGCCTCGACAAGGAAAAGGGCCGCGCGGCGATCTGGGTCTACGACATCGCTTCCAAGGATTTTCATGAATACGCCACAGGCATCCGCAATCCGAACGGCCTCGCCCTCGAGCCGCAAACCGGTGCCCTCTGGGCCGTAGTCAACGAGCGCGACGAGATCGGCAGCGATCTCGTGCCCGACTACATCACACATGTTCAGGAGGGCGCCTTCTACGGCTGGCCCTGGGCCTACTGGGGCAACAACACCGACAGCCGCGTGCAGCCGCCGAACCCGGACAAGGTCTCGAAGTCGATCGCGCCGGACTATGCGGTGGGCACCCACACGGCCTCGCTCGGCATCGCCTTCTCAATGGGCTCCTCCCTGCCCCAGGCCTGGAAGAGCGGCCTCTTCGTCGCCCAGCACGGCTCTTGGAACCGCCGCCCGAAGAGCGGCTACAAGGTGATCTACGTCCCCTTCGAGAACGGCAAGCCCTCCGGCAAGCCGATGGACGTGCTGACCGGCTTCCTCAACGCCGGCGAAAAGGCGCAGGGCCGCCCGGTGGGCGTCACGCTCGACAAGACCGGCGCGCTGCTGGTGACGGATGATGTCGGGAAGACGGTGTGGCGGGTGACGGGGGCGCAGGGGATGTGAGCGCTCCCTCCGCTGGGGCGCTTGCCGCGCGTCATTCCAGATTCGCGTAACGGAATTCCGATCTCCTGACTGAGGACCCCGTGCCGGGCTGCGTTGTTACGCGGTTCATGCACTTTCGGATCAGGGGGGAATTACGGGGCCTCTTCAAGCGCCCCGGATGACGGGGTGCTGGGGTGCGACAGGCCCCCGCTTCTTGCAACTCCCCGCCCCTCTCCTCTACCTGATGCCACCCAACCAACCGGATCATCACCATGTGGTGGATCGAAGCCGCGAAAAGCTTCCTGGCGGCGGCCTCGGCGCTGTTCTCCATCGTGAACCCGCTCGGCGGCGCGCTGATCTTCGCGCAGATCACCGGCGACCGGACGCATGCCGACCGGACGGTGCTCGCCCGGCGCGTCATGGTCTATTCGGCGATCGTGCTGCTCGCGTCGCTCTGGATCGGCGCCTATGTCGTCGATTTTTTCGGCGTCTCGATCCCGGCGCTCCGGGTAGCCGGGGGCCTCGTCGTGGCGGCGAGCGGTTGGCACCTCCTCAACGCGCCGGAGCGGAACGAGGACAAGAAGCAGGCCCAGGCTGAGGATGCGCGCGGCCAGGACGACATCGCATTCTTCCCGCTCACCCTGCCGCTGACCACGGGGCCCGGTTCTATTGCCGTGGCGATAGCGCTCGGTTCGAACCGGCCGACGGGCGGCGCCGAATTCGCCGCGTTCGCCACAGGCACGTCCGTCGCGGCGCTCGCGATCGCGGCGGCGATCGGCTTCACCTACAGTTGGGCCGACTGGATCACCAACCTGCTCGGCAAATCGCGCATCCGGGTGATTGCCCGGCTCGCAGCCTTCATCCTGCTCTGCGTCGGCGTTCAGATCACGATGAGCGGTGTCACCGAGGCTTTGCGTGCGGTGGGCACCTTCACCCCCAACACCTGATCGCCACGCGTCAGAAATGCTTGCCGTAGAGCGGGTAGAGGTATGTGTCGTCTGTCTGCGACGTCGCGGCCGAGCCCGACGCGATGCCGGCGCCCCCGCTGGACGGCGCCTCGCCGGTGCCATTGGTGCGGCTGACATCGAGCTGGCCGGCATTGGCGGCCGAACCCGCGATCCGTGCCCCGCCCGATCCACCGCCTGCCGAGCCCCCGAGAGACAATTGCCCGGGATTGGCGAGCGTGTTCGCCGTGCCCGGCGGGTTTGTCTGCAATCCGCCGAGGCTGATCGCGGTCGGATCGGAGGGCAGGCTTTGTGCGAGCGCCGGTGCGACCAGCAGAGGCAGCGCGGCGGCGGCCGAAAACATCGGTCTCATGGTGTCTCCTGATCGAGCTTTTTCGGGCTCGCTCAGGAGATCAACGTGTCGAGGCGGCGCCTGTTTCGTGCGCCGCTTCTCAGGGCTGGGACGCCCTTCTATCCGGGCCGGCGCACATAGCCGCGCGAGATCATCCGCCCGGTCTCGCGCGTGCGCCGCTCGGCCTCGAGCAGGTCGGATAGCGCGTCGGTGATCGCGCGGCGCAGGGCGAGCGAGGCGTCCCCTTGAGCGGTGCTGAGATAGGCCTGGGCGATCTCCTCCACCGGGCTCGCGACTGTGGCAGCGCAGCTGCGCATCATGGCTTCGGTCATGGTCCCTCTCCGACTCGCGTTGAGAACGGATCCAGAACAATCCCGCGCGGTTAACGAGGGGTTAATTCGACCCATCAAAGCCTGTGGATGGCGCTGCAGGCCCCTCGAATCCTGTTCATGGCGATGGTCAGTGATAAGCGGCGCAGGTGTGGCTCAGGTTCGCCTTGCCAGAGCCGATCCCCTCCGCTATCACCCGGCCCTCGCTGAGCCCCATGGGCCGGCGCGATCCCGGCATGGGCGTGTTCGAGCCCAGCGTGCCCGCTCGGCGGCCAGGATTGGAGAGGTGGCAGAGCGGTTGAATGCACCGCACTCGAAATGCGGCATGGGTGCAAGCCCATCGGGGGTTCGAATCCCTCCCTCTCCGCCATTTGGTGTACCAGCTAACCGCAGTTGCCACGGTGAAATGGGCTGGCGTGTTTGAAGGAGGGCTGCCTTCATCCGGCCCTTGATCGTTTCGAACAAGTGCTCGACCGGCTGCGGGCGCGTCGCATCGCGTAGCAGTTCAGCTGGGACTGGCCCACCGCCTCTTCTGCCGCTCCATGACCAAGCAGGCCTGACAGACCGTTATCCAGAAGCGGCTTGGCGTCAGCCCGCCTCTACACTCGCGAAGCAGGGGGGAGCCGCTCGCAAGTTGCAACTGGCAAATAGGTCCGATGTCGGTCGCGCCGAGTCAGGTTTTTCCTCAGTATCCGGAGGCGATTGTCGTCAATAGCGTCGAGTCCGCGCGATTTCATCGAGTGGAGAGACTGATGGCGGTGGGCTCGGGATCAATCTTGAGTGACGGGTCTGAGACGTGGGTCGCGCCTCGATCGCTTCGCAACTGCCTCGGAGCCGACGAAATCGTTCCGCGCGCGGAGGATGCCTGGACCAGCCTCAAGCCCAGCCTCGAACGTGTGATCGCGGAGGCGAAGGTTCGCCGTGTGTTGGAGATCGGAGGCGGTCGCCACCCGTTCTTCACTGTAGCGGATTCCAAGCGGCTTGGGTTCGATCTGACCGTCAACGACTTGGATGCGGAGGAATTGAGCCATGCCCCCGGCGAGTTCGGACGGCTCGTGCTCGATATCGCGGCCGATCTCGACGGCTCTGGTGTCGAACGCGGTGTGTACGACCTGATCTTTTCGCGGATGGTCTTCGAGCACGTGCGCGACGCAGAAAAAGCCTGGTCGAACGTCCACACACTGTTGGCGCCCGGCGGGATCGGCTTTGCCTTCGTGCCGACGTTGTTCTCGCCGCCCTTCGTCATCAATAGGGCGATGCCGGAAGCCCTCACGAGCCGGGTGCTGCGCCTGATCGATCGGTCGCGAAACCCGGACGAGATCCCAAAGTTTCCCGCCTTCTACCAAGCTTGCCGAGCGAGCGAGACCGCCCTCGCGCCGATGCTCACCCGGATCGGGTTCCGCGAGGTCTGCGTCGTTCCGTTCTTCGGGACGCCCTACTTTCCAGCCGTCCCGGTTCTGAAGCACCTCGCCAGTGCCTTCGATCGCTGGGTCGAGCGGCGGGATTGGCGCATCTTCGCCAGCTACGCCTATATCGTCGCGCGCAAGTGACGAATGCGTCGGTCTGTGAACTTCGATCGATGTTCCGACCCTTCGCGGTGATCGAGACCGGCAGGCGCTACCGGTAAACCCGAACCTGATCGATCCAGAGATCGTAATATCCGGACGGTGGCACCGCGACCGGCCAGTCCTGACTGATCGCCAGCGTCAGCATCATAAAGAACGGTGACTGGCTGACGGCTCGATACAGGGGCGCGCGAAATTTTTCTGCGCCATCGAAGTAAAAGATCACCTCGTCATCGGTGGTTTCGACACCGTAATCGTGAAATCCCAGCGAATAGTCCGGCAGTCCCGTGATGTTCCTCTGCGCGATCGGGTGACGCGCGGTCACCGGAGGCGGTGGCCAGTCATGCTCGGTCGCGACGTAGGAGGTTGTCGCGTGTCCGTATGCTTCGATGACGTCGATCTCGACGGCGCCTGTCTTCGCACTGTTGCGGATACTGTCCTGGTCCAGGAGCCAGAATGAGGGCCAGCAGCCCGGGCCGGCCGGAAGCAGCATCCGCACCTCCGCATACCCCTTGCGGAAGGCAGCGCTGGTCGAACCATCGGGAAAACCCGTCGAGAGGTGGCCGGTGGTCCATTTGCGGCCGAAACCGGCCGGATCGGTTCGCTGAGGTTGATAGTTGGCCCGAATTCGGAGGAAGCCATCTCGGATGGTGTAAGGGCTCGGTTCCGTGGAACTGTAGCTGAGGAATGCTGCTGCACTGTATTCCTGTCCGTCCGGCTTCGGGCCCGCATGCCAGATCTTCGGTGACAGCGCGTCGAAGTTCTCGCTCCAGACGAGAGTCCGGCGATGAGCCGGGTGCCCCAGCGGCCTCTCGACGGACGGGGAGCCGTCTGCCCCTCCCTCGACGAAGAGATGAACCCGCAGGCTCAGGTTGGTTTTGAACGAATGGTCGTCCGGCGGCGCATCCCAGGCGAAGACGTCGACCACCAGAGGGCCATTGTCAGCCTTCGAGAGATCGACGATCGCCTTGAAGCGCTGGTCTGCGTCGGGGACGGCTAGGGTCCACACGCCGCCCACCACGATCGCTACGCTGCGCATACCTTTTGCGATGCCCGCGAACGCGACTTTGTCTGCCCGCACTCGCATCCGATCATCGTCGATCGCCACGGTAGAGGCTTGAGCGCCGAGAAGCTGATTGTGGGTCGCGGTCCCCGTTGGCCCTGGTGAGGTGAGTTGCAGGGCGTATGGTCCGGCCTCCGCGACATCCTCCCCGGCTGCCACAGGAATGGTCGCGACGGTGGCCGCGAGGAGCGTAGCTCCCAGCAGAAGAAGGCTTCGCAGCCGATTGCGCATGCCACTGCCTTCCTTGGCGGTTTGTGAAGGTCGATCAGGCCGGGGCCGCGGCTCCGTGAGCGCGCCCCGGAACGACGGGAGGCCGGGCCGCCGCCAGCCGGACCGGTCCCGGCGCAGGGAGGTCGACGGGAGTGGCCGCCAAGGCGGCGCATATGAAGAACATCAGCCCAAGATCGATGGTCGTGCCCGCGATGCACCCGCTGATGAACAGGGCCGTGCAGGCCGACGCGGCTGCCATGCGTACGGTGCGTCGAGTCCGGTCCCGTTCGAAGCACGGTGCGACGAGGCAGGTGACGAGGAATGTCGCGTAAGCGAAGGCCCCGAAGACTCCGATCGTCGCGAGGGTGGCGATCACGATGTTCGAGGCGCGCGCGCTGCCCGGGCCGACGCCAAGCCCATAGCTGTCATAGAAGTTGACGAGGGCCTGACTATTCCAGCTCGCCCGCTCCATTGCAGAGGCCGTATTTCCCTTCATAAAGATCAGTTGCTGCAGGATGTCGCTGATGCTGGCCGTCAGCGTGTCATGAAGGTTTATCGTTCCGACGAGGATCAGGGTGATGATCGGGCTGACGGCGAGGAACGCCAGTCGCGTTGGGCTGACGCGGCCGTACAGGAGCCGTCCGAGGCTACCGAGGTAGACGAGCGCCAGATAGGCCGAGAGCCCCGCATAGGCCGTCGTCGAGGTCGACGCGACGAGGGCAAGAAACAGCAGCAGCGAGAGCACACCGACGATTCGGGATCGGTAGCCGTCGAGCCACAGTGTGAAGGTGAAGGCGAAGAGGGTGAGGGTCGCGGTGGCGAAGGCGGACGCTTCGGGAAACGACCCAACCAGGCGCTTGAACCCTACGACCTCGGCCGTGTCGAGCATGCGATAGGTGGCGTTGCGCATGAAGGCCAGTAAGTCAGCAGTCCCCGTGAAGAACGTCAGGTAGTCGAGCGCTGCGAACACGATGTTGAGGCAGCCGCAGATCATCATCGCCTGGACGATCCAGCCGTGGCTCTTCTCATCGCGCGCGAACGCGTAGAAGACGCCGAAGCAGAGCACATCGGCGATGAAGTATGCGGTCTGCGACAGGTTTCCGCTGACAGGCGCGAGCTGTGTGAGCAACAAGCCCGGCCCGAGATCAGTGCGGGCGATCGTGAAGACGTAGCTCGTGCCAGCGAAAAGACGTGGCATGAAGACTGCGGCCAGGGTCGCATAGAGACCGGTCATAAGCAGCCAGAAGCCCGGCTGCGGCCACGCATAAGCCTCCAATATCCGGCCGGCAAAAGGCCGGCGCAGAGCGATCAGGACGAGGAAGCCGAGCAGCACATGAGCGGGTGGCAGGTTTGCCGACCCGAGCGCCGTTAGAATGGAGGCGGCCGCGGCCCCGAGCAGGGTCGACACGACGCATGCCGTGATCGCGAGGCGTTGGCTCTGCACGAGGCCGAGGAGCCCGACGACGAGCGCAACGAGGCCGATCCACTCGAACGTCATCTCTCAGGTGCCGACCGAGACCAAAGCAGGCGGACGAGGCCGCAGCGGGACGACATCTGAAAGGCTCGCCTCGATGAACGCCCTCATCCTGCGCTCGAAAACTGGCGTGGCGAAGCGCTCCGACAGTCGCCGGATCGCCTGCGGGTCGATCGTCATACGTTCCAGGCGCGAGACGCCCTCGATGATCGCCGCAACGGTCTGCTCGTGAAAGAACAGGCCGGTGACGCCGTCGACGACGGTCTCGGTGGCGCCGCCGCGGCCATAGGCGAGTACGGGACGCCCGCTCGCCATGGCCTCGACGGGCACGATCCCGAAGTCCTCCTCTCCGGGGAAGATCAGGGCCGCGCACTCGGCATAGAGCCGCCGCAACTCCGCGAAGGGCTGCGGTCCGAGAACGGTGATCGTCGGGCCCGCGATGCGTTGGATCTCGGTCAGCATTTCGCCGCCGCCGACGACGACCAGCTTGCGCCCCATCGCGTTGAAGGCTTCGACTGCAAGGTCGGGCCGCTTGTAGGCCACGAGTTCGCCGGCCATGAGGTAGGTTTCGCTCCTGCCGGCCTGCGTATCGATGTAGAAGTCCTCGACGGCCACAGGCGGCGGAATGACCTGGGCGTCCCGCCGATAGTAACGCGCGATGCGCTGTGCGACCGTCTGCGAATTCGCCACGAAATGATCGACGCGCTGGGCGGATAGCGCGTCCCAAGAGCGCACGTAATGCGCGGCGGGCATCATCAGCGCCCGTTTCATGACGCCGGTCGAGCGGCGATAGTCGTGGTACATGTTCCAGACGTACCGCATCGGCGAATGGCAGTAGCAGATGTGGAGCGAGTTCGGCGGCGGGACGATTCCCTTGGCAGGCCCTGACTCGCTGCTGATGATCAGGTCGTAGCCGCGAAGGTCGAGCTGCTCGAGCGCCATCGGCATCAACGGAAGGTAGTTCTTGTAGAGTTTTGCCGGGAAAGGCAGCGAGCCGATGAAAGATTGCTCGACTCGGCGCGAACGGATGATCTCGCTGACGGCTTCAGGGCGATAGACATGCGTGAAGAGATCGGCATCCGGAAACATCCGGCAGAGCGCCTCGACGACCTTCTCGCCCCCTCTCATGCCGACGAGCCAATAGTGGATGATCGCAACACGCATTCTGGATCACTTCCCTTCAGAACTCGGCTGTCTTTGTCGTCAGCTGCTGCATAGCTCCCGCTAAGATCCGGCTTCGCCACGCTATCCGGGCCTCTTCACTGCGGTCAGTCAGTTCGCGCGCCTGCCGATGTCGGATTTTCCCTGACTTGGGCACGATTTTCACTGTCTTCGCGATGGGCTGCCCATCGGGAAGTCTGGCGTCGAGATCTCGCTACCGTCGCTACGGTGTTGAGAGCTGATCTGTCGTCAGAGGAATGAGATGTTCGCAAGCGTCTCGGACACCACGACCACCATCTCCTGCGACGTCTTCGATACGCTTCTCCATCGAGACGACAGGGCCGAGAGCAGCCGATTCCGAACCATCGCCGAACTCGCGTCGCAGCGCTTGAGCGGCGAGCACGGCGTTGCGATCAACCCGAGGCTCGTCTGGCGCACTCGAATCTGCGTTCAGCAGCAAGCCTACCGGGCTGTCGAGCTCGCAAATCCGAAGGGCGACGTGCGCTTCACCGATCTCGTCGCCGTGACCGCGACGATGTTGGGCTTGGAGGGGCGAAGGGCCGCGATCCTGTGTGAGGCAGAGATCGCAGTGGAGCGGCGGCAGCTACGGCCGAACCGACCGTTCTTGGCGTGGTTGGCCGAACAGGCGCGAATGGGTCGTCGGGTCATCGCGGCCAGCGACACTTATCACGAGGGCGCGACCATCGCGCATCTCCTCGATACGCTGGCGCCGGGGCATCCGGTCGCCACGATCTATACCAGCGCCGACCTCAACGCGACGAAGCGGTCCGGTGCGCTCTTTCCCGCTCTGCTGCGCGCGGAAGGCGTTCGTGCAGATCAGGTCGTGCATGTCGGCGACGATGCCTTGGCCGACGTTGAAATGGCTTCCGCCGCCGGTCTGAAAGCCCTTCACCTCGTCCGGCCTCGCCACATCCGCATCCGGCGCAAAGCGGATGCCGTGCGTGCGCGACTGGAACAATTGCTGGTGCATCGGAACGGTTTTCTGGCAGGCCGCGGGGTAGCCCTCACGTGAGCGGGTCTCCGACGGCTTCATCCCCCCCCAACTCGGAAGCGTTCGGGCGAGAGGTTCTCGGCCCGATCCTGGCCGAATTCAGTCTGCGGCTCTGGCTCTCGTTGCGCTTTTTCCCCGAGGCGGACGAGGCGACCCTGCTGTTCTGTGCCCGTGGTGGGCTGCGGCTTAGGCAGGTCTACGAGCGCTTCCTCGCTCGCACCGGTCTGCCTTCGCCGGTCGCTACGAATAGTCTGATGGTCTCCAGGCTGGTGGCCGCCCGCACCTGCGCCCCCGCCTCTGGCGACGCCCTGCTATCGGAACTCGGACGCGAGTTCGAGGGCCGGCCCATGGCAGAGGTCGCGCTCGCGCTCACGCAGCGCCCCGACCTCATCTTGTCATCGAAATGGGACGCGCGGTTCGAGCCGCAGCGCTTTGCCGCCCTTCTGGCGGCGGCTGACGTGGATGCCGTGGCCGTCCGGCAAGCGATCACCGTTCAGGACGCCCTCTTCCGCCGCCATCTGCAGGCGCGTAGCGGCGGCAGACGGACCGTGATCCTGTGCGACACCGGCCTCTACGGCAGCACGGTGCGGCTTCTGCGCGACGGCGTTCCGGACCGCCGCTGGTTCTGCCTGCAATTCGCGCGCAGCAACTACAAAGGCCTCGCCACGCCCCATTTCGACTGCACCCGGGGCCTCTCTATCGAGAGCGACGCCTACAAGCCGTGGGAGCTACGTACCTCCGGCCTGCGATTTTGGCACCTGATCGAAGCCGTTCTTGAGCCGGATCTGCCGAGCGTTCGGACTTTCGTCGAGCCGTCCGAGTCTGAGGAGCCGCGCTCGAATTTGGAGGTCGAAGGCTGGGAGCACCGGATCGCGGATGACGCACGCGGCCTGTTCTCAGGGGTCCTGGCCTGCATCGACACGCTCGACGAGACATCGCTGACGCGGATCGACGATGACGCCGCGCTCGCATGGAGGCGGTTCAAGCGTGCTGTCGTCTGGCCCCGCAGCGCTGACCTCGCCACGTTGAGTCTGGCAGATCGTTCGCGCGACTTCGGCCGGACAGAGAGAGTGACGCAATTCGCATCCGGCGATGTCGCATTGGGGCGCGCGGTTCGAATCCGCGACAGCCTGTGGCGCGAGGGGGCCGTCATGCGAATGTTTCCGCGTGTCGGTCGTGCCGGGTTGGTCGCGATCGAACTGGCTCATACCAGTCGCGCGCTGCGATCTGTCTACGATCGATGGCGTGGCAGCGAGACGGGCATCCCTGCATGAGGATCCTTCATCTCGCCAACCACTGCCACGAGATCGGCAACGGCATCATGAACGTCGCCGTGGACATCGCCTGTCGCCAGTCCGAGCGCGGGCATTCGGTCGCCATGGCCAGCGCAGGCGGCTCCTACGTGAAGCTCCTGGCTGAGTACGGAGTCAGGCATTTCGACCTGCGCCAGAGTTGGCGCAGCCCCCTGACGCTGCCGCGTACAGCCTTGGCACTGAAGGCGCTGATCCGGTCTTGGAAGCCGGAGGTCGTCCACGCCCACATGATGACGGGTGCACTTCTCGGCCGGCTCGTCCGCGCAGGGGCCGACTGGCGACTGGTCACGACGGTCCACAATGAGTGGCAGCGAAGTGCCGTGATGATGGGTGTCGGCGACCGCGTCATCGCCGTGAGTGCGGCCGTGGCGGAGCAGATGAGCAAGCGACACATTCCGGCCTCCAGGATCGACGTGGTGCGCAACGGGCCGCTGAACTCACCACGCCGCGCAACTGATGGGGACGAGGTCGCTGAACTCTCACATCCCGCGATCCTGACGGTCGCTGGTCTCTATGCCCGCAAAGGTATCGGCGACCTCATCACGGCGTTTGGCGCTCTGGCCGAGCGTCATCCAAGCGCCGCCCTCTACATTGTCGGCGACGGTCCCGACCGTGCCCGGTTCGAGGAACAGGCGCGGGCGAGCAGGCTTGGCGGCCGCATCCGCTTCATCGGCTTTCTGGCGGACCCGCGGCCATACTTCCGTGGTGCCGACATCTTCGTCCTTGCCTCGCGCAGCGAGCCGTTCGGTCTCGTCATCGCGGAGGCGCGAGAGGCTGGCTGTGCAGTAGTCGGAACCGATGTCGGTGGCATTCCCGAGGTTCTCGAGGGCGGCTGTGCCGGATTGCTGGTGCCGCCAGGCGATCCCGAGACGCTCGGCAGGACGCTGTGCGGGCTGCTCGATGATCCTGCCGAGCTAGCCCGCTGGCGTGTGGCAGCGGGGCAAGAGCTCGGCTGGCTCGATACGCGCCGCGTGGCGGACGAGACTGTGCAGGTCTACCAGCGCGCCATCGACGCGCATCGCCTGCGCGGCAGCGGACGACCGATCGCCGCCGGCACCAGACGCCCCTCCCCCGCTGACCGATTAGCAGGCTAGGGCATGTCATCTCGGTTCGCTCGGAACTCCCTGTTCGCCACTCTGGCGGGCCTCAGCACCGCGCTCGGCAGCTTCGTCAGCATGGTGCTGGTCGCACGCCTGCTAGGTCCGATCGACACGGGCATCATCGCCTATGCCCTCTGGCTGGTGACGCTCGCCGTGACCTTCGCAGATTTTGGCATCTTTCAGTCGCTGACGCGCTACCTGCCCGAGCTGACTGCGACTGGCGACGAAGCCGACGCGCTCGGTCTCGCGGCCTATCTGCTGCGCCCCTGCCTTGCACTCGCTGCGCTGGGAGGGGCCATCTTTGCGTGGCTCGGTTGCAAGGCAGATGGCCCGAACCCCGACTCTTTGGCTCGGATCTGGTGGCTGATCGGTCTGCTGTTCACGACGCAGGTCGTTTCGAATTTCGGTCTCGGTGTCCTGCGCGGAATGCAGCGCTTCGACGCCGCCGCGAAGCTCACGCTCGGCTCGCTGCTCATGCAACTCTGCGCCGTCACGGCAGGAGCGCATTTCGACGGGGCCGAGGGTGCATTGCTCGGCTATTGCGCAGGGAGCCTGCTTCCGATCGCGACGGCGATCCGGGTCGGAGCGCACGGCGCCCGTATCGAACTTGAACTGCGCCGACGGACCCTGCGCTTCGCGCTTTACGCGTGGGCTGGCGCACTGACGACGACGCTGATCTGGTCTCGGTTGGAGATCTTTTTCCTCCAGCGCTATCAGGGCAGTGAAGCAGTGGCCCTGTTTACGGTTGGGTTCACGTTCTCCAACCTCGCTTCGCAGGGACCACTCCTGCTGACGGGCGGCCTGCTACCGTATTTCGCCGAGAGCTATGGGCAGCGCGCCACGGACCGGACACGCAGCGCCTACGCCACTGCGACCCGGATCATGGCCTTTCTTCTTTTTCCAAGCTGTCTCGGGCTCGCCGCGATCCTGCCCGCGCTTCTGCCTCTCATATACGGCTCTGCTTTTTCCGCCGCGATCCCCGTAGCGAGCGTGCTGGTGGCGGGCGCGGCCATCGGGGCGACAGGATCCGTCGGATCGCAGATGATTTATGCGCACGAGCGCAGCGACTTCGTCTTTATCAGCGGTCTCGTCGGAGCCGCACTCTCGATCGCTGCCGGTTTCCTGGTCGTACCGTCCTTCGGGATGATGGGGGCTGCCCTGTCGCGGGCAGCCGTTCACGCCGTGATGGTCGCATGGGGCTCGTGGTTCATCCTGCGCCGGCTCGGTTGCCCGATTCCGCTGGGCGATCTCGGGCGACTGCTGATCGCTGCGCTCCTCTGTGCGCTCGTGGCTTACCTCTGCATCTGCTTCGTACGCGACCCGATACTCTCTATTCCGTTGGCAATCGCGAGTGGGGCGGCCGTCTATCTCATCGCCGTGCGGAGCTTTGGGGCGCTCCCGGCGCAGGACGTTTCCCGTCTGCGTGCGATGGCGGATCGGATCCCCGGCCGCGTGCGGATGCCGATGGACAGTCTCCTGGCGATGCTCAGCCCAAAGGAAGCCTGAAGGGTGCCGGCCCGACCGGCGATCTAGAGCGAGGGTCAGTTGCGATGTTTCCAGATCCGATACGACTCGGACGGGCACTGCGACGGCGTGTGCTGAGGTTGACGCCGTTCGTGGACCTGCAAGTCCGATACGACGCAATCGATCGGCCGCAATTCGCCTATGGCATCTATCAGGCGGCCCGACAGGCGAAGGCGCTCGGCTACGAAGCGATGAGTGTGCTCGAATTCGGGGTCGCCGGCGGCAATGGTCTCCTGGCCATGGAGAACGTGGCGGCCGTGATTGGCGCCCACCTCCGCTTGCGGATCGACGTCTACGGGTTCGACACCGGCCAGGGAATGCCTCAACCACTCGACCACCGCGACGCACCGTTCATCTGGCGCTCTGGCCAATTCCGCATGGATTTTGAGGCACTGGCCGCTCGGCTGACGACAGCCCGGCTCATCATAGATGACGTTGAGACGGGACTACGGCGGTTCATCGATGAGATGAAGCCTGCGCCGATCGGCTTCATCTCTTTTGATATGGATTATTATTCATCGACGCGGAAAGCGTTGGCGCTGTGTGAGGAGGGCCACGACATCTTCCTGCCGCGGCCCTTCTTCTACTTCGATGATATCGTCGGCGACGATTCCGAGCTCCATTGCGAGTTCATCGGAGAACTCCTCGCGATCCGGGAGTTCAACGACGCGCACACCGATATGAAGATCGCAGCGATACACGGGTTAGCGGCGAAGCGCGCGGTGCCCGACCACTGGCACGTCAAAACCTTCGTGCTGCATCGGTTCGAACATCCGCGTTACTGTGACTTCGTCGGAGCAAAACCCAATTGGCAGATGCCGCTGAAGGCGGTTCGCAGTCGAAGCCGGACATGGACACCGGCGTGAGAGCCGGGCTTCTCCCGACGATCTGCTCGCTCGAAGGCATGATGCCGGGGCGCGGACCGTCAGAAGACGCGCGCGGCGACGGCTCACTGGCGGCACGTGGTCGGCTAAATCAACTCGACGGACTGCGCGGCGCTGCCGCCCTGTTGGTGGTGGTCTTCCACTTCCTCAGCGCCTTCGCTCCGCGCTTTGCCGTCGGCGAAGGCGTGACACCTTCCCTATGGGACGGGACCGCGTTCGGCGCGCTCTTCAACGGGCCGTTCTCGGTGTCGGTGTTCTTCGTGCTGAGCGGTTTCGTCGTCTCGAACTCCGCGGCCGGCCGGCGAGCGCCTGTCTATCTCATCGCGCTTCTGCGGTATCTGCGGCTCGCTCTGCCGGCCACGGCGAGCGTCTGCTTCGCCTGGATTCTGCTCTCGGCGATTCCGGACGCCGCGCGCGAACTCGATCGGCTCGCGCCGAGCCCCTGGCTGCAATGGGTTTATCAGGGCCTCATCCCGTCGGCGGCCGCCGCACTCTACGACGGTCTGGTGGGGATGTTCCGCACCGGCGGATCGCTCTTCAACAATGTGCTCTGGACCATGCGGATCGAGCTGCTCGGGTCGTTCCTGCTCTACGCGGTCTATGCGTGGACGCAGGGCAGCGTCCGGGTCGTGATCCTCATTGCGGTCGGGATCGCCGCTGTCGCGATGCACCGGTTCCACTACGACGGCTTCATCCTTGGCGCGCTGCTACGGGAAGCCTGGATCCGCGGCCAACTCGGTGCCGTCGCACCGGTGGGGGCATTCTGCCTCGGCCTCCTTCTCGGCAGCCACGTGACGCTCGTCGCAATGGGGCCTGACTGGCTTGGGCGAGTGATCCCCGGCGAAGACCTCGAACCGATCGGAGCAGCCCTCATCGTCTACGGATGTCTGTGCTCGCCACGCCTCGGCCGCGCCTTCGCCAGTCCGGCAATGCGCTTCCTGGGGCGAATCTCGTTCTCGCTTTATCTCGTCCACGTGCCGATCCTGTGCACGCTCACCGCTGCGACGGTGGTTGCACTATGGCCGCTCGGCAACTTTAGTCTCGCAGGCGTCTTCGCCGCCTTTCTGGCCCTGTCCCTTTTGGTCGCGACGTTGTTCACCTACCTCGTCGACGAGCCGGTTCTCAGCGTCTTGTCCAGCCTGCGTCGCGTCGCTACGCCGATGCTGCGCCGGCCGCGCATCGCCTGAGCCCTCTGCTTCAGATGTGGAACAGGACCGAGCCGTTATCCACGAGCACGGCCGCGTGGGGGTCGAGCCAATCGCAGCCGCGCGACGCGTAGTTGACCGTCATCGCTTCGACGCCATGCTCCGTTCCGTCGAAGCTGAAGCCGCTGACGTAGAGGTTGCGGTCGTTCATGTGCCAGCCCGTTTCGGGATCGTAGACCGGCGTTCCCGCGGCATCGTTGACGAACTCGACGGCGATCGTGTGCGGCCCCGACCCGAAGGCACCCGTGAGCGTGACGTCCTGGCGCGCGCCGGCACCATGATCGGCACTGACCTCGTAGGTACCCCCGACGCGCGCGCCGTCGACCGTGACCGTGAAGGCAGGACCGCCGTTCCAGAGATCACCGGAGACGTGGAAGGTCAGGGTGTCCGAACCGCACGGAACTACGGGGACGGTGGGCGGAGTGGTGGTGACGGGAGTGCTCGGAGCGGCCTCCACCGGCACTACGGGAGGCGCTGTCGGTGTCACGACCGGGGGGGCGGTCGAAGAGGATCCACCTTTGAAAGCGAAGGTTGCAGTCCCGTTATTGACGAAAACGGCGGCCTGGGTATCGAGCCAGTCGCAGCCGCCGGAGGCGTTGTTGGCGGTCATCGCCTCGACGCCGTGCTCCGCGCCATCGAAGCTGAACCCGCTGACGTAGAGGTTGCGGTCGTTCATGTGCCAGCCCGTTGCGGGATCGTAGACCGGCTGTCCCTGACCATCGTTGATGTACGTGACCGCGACGACATGGGGCCCCGCGCCGAAATCTCCGGTGAGGCTGATGTCCTGGCGCGCGCCGGAACCATGATCGGCGGTGACTTCGAAGATGCCGCCGACGCGCTGGCCATCAACCGTGACCGTGAATTCAGGGCCACCGTTCCAGAGGTCTCCAGAGACGTGGAAGGTCAGGGTATCCGAGCCGGATGCGGGCGGCCCGACCGTCGCCGCCACCGCCCCGTGAAGGTCGGAGGTATCGGCTCCGTCCGGCGACGCGATGTGCTGAAGCGCCACGGCGGTCGCGCTCGGATCGGCCGAATAGGCGCGCACATAGTCGACCAGCATCGAACGGGGATCGTCGGTCGTCCCCTCGACACCCCGCGACATCGCCAGCGCGATCACCGGGTACATCGCCCCGTGCATGTCGGCCGGCGTTGCGAGTTCTCCGATGGCGGTGCCGTCGTAGTAGAACGTGATGGTCGTCGGCGTCCAAAGTGCGCCGAAGGTGTGGAAGCCAGCCGAAAGGGTTGGCTGATTGGTCCAGACGGTCTGGAAGGTGTGCTCCCCGGTCTGCCCGGTGTGCACCGAGTTCGTCAGAGTGGTTGGATCGGCGCCGAAGGTTTCCACGATGTCGAGTTCCGGCGGCCAATGGCCATCGGCCGCGAGCAACCAGAAGCCTGGCCAGGAGCCCGCGCCCTCGGGCAAGTCGGCCCGCATCTCGAAGTAGCCGTAGGTCTGCGAGAACGTCTCGGCCGCGTGGATCAGCCCGGACGACCACAGGCCGGGATAGACCAGATCGGCCGCCGCGCCGGTGGCCGGGGCCGCCTCGATCCTCAGCGCTCCGTTCGTGATGGAGAACGGCTGGATCCCGGTGCTGGAATCGACGAAGGCCGACTGGCCAAATCCGATATCGACCCCGGGTCGCAGCAGGGAATCCGGGCGGGTATCCGCCCAAACGGTGCCGCTGCCCGTTGCTGATACGCTGAGTTGGTTGAATTCGTCGTCGAAGGTCAGCCGATAGCCGGTCAGATCGATCACGATGAAACCTCAGGTTGGTCTGGCGCAGCAGAGATCACGGCAGCATTGCGAATGCCTGCTCGATCGAAGGCTTTCGCGAAACCAAAGTCATTCGCCTTTGTCGAAAATGAGATTCTATTCGAGATCTTTCGAGTTCCTGAAAATCCGCTGCTGAAATTTCGAGCAACTGATTGAGCGGCGGCGAAACCGACAGGTTTTCATCACAAGACTGATGATCGCGCCTATCGCTGGCCAAGGGCGGCGAGCGTTCCCACAGCCGGAGGGGGCCGGAGTTCGACGGATGCGGCAGAGAGCTTCGCGCGGTAGAGCGCGATCAGGCCGTCGCACCAGGCCTCTGGAGTCGGGGCGAGGCTTCGCCCGTGATAGAATCCGGCTTCGCTCATGCGGCGCACGTGGAGATCGTCCGTGGCGAGGCGTGCGAGCTGTGCCGCCAGGCCCACTCGGTCGTCGGGATCGCAGGCCTCGGCACAGCCGGTATCGACGACTTCCGGCGCGATCAGGGCGTGGCGGGAGACGATCACCGGCAGGCCGCTCATGGCGGCCTCGAGCGTGACCAGCCCGAAGGTTTCCCGCCAGCGCGTCGGCACGACGATCAACCTGGCAGTCTCGACGAGGGCAGAGATCTCCGACGGCGAGCGCCACCCCAGGAGCCGAGCCTCCGGATAGATTGCGCTCAATTCGTCCTTGAGCGGTCCGTCGCCGACGACACAGAGTGGAACTTTCGCGTCACGCGCTGCCGCGGCAACGACGTCGACGCCTTTGTCCCGTTCGAGGCGCCCTACGAAGACGACCTCGCGGTTCTGCTCGGCTCTGATGCGCTCGGTTCGCCAGGGCAGCACGGGATTGCGCAGGACGGCGATCGCGTCCGGAGCGACGCCGCCGCGGATCAGGTAGGGACGCATGCCCTCATGCACCGCGACGACGCTGGCAGGGCTGTGCGCGAGGTCGAACGTCGCTTCGCGAACGACGTGGCGGCCGACCCGCCAGAGTTTGTGAGCGAAGTGGCGGCGATCGCAATTCGTGGCCACGCATCCGAGGGAGAGCGGGACCCGCTCACAGGCTTCTCCACGCGGGAACTCGAATTGCCCCCCGTTCGGACAGACGAGAAAGTAGTCGTGGGCCGTCATCAATAGGCGATCTGCGACGCGTCTCAACGGTACGAATGCCGACGGCGACAGCACCTTGTGCCAATTGTGGAGGTGGTAGACCGTGCCCGGCGTGTCGTTCTCGCGAATCCAGCGGTCGACGAATCCCAGGGCGGCCCGGCTGAACAGGCCCCGCGCCGCGGCCGTGCCGCGGCTGCCTTGAATCAGGCTGCGTGAGCCGAGCGAGTGCACCTCGATCCCCGCCCCCAAGGCCGCCGACCCCTCGCCGCCGCTGCCGTTGAGGATCGTCACCGGAATTCCCCGGCCGCTCAGCAACCGAGCGGAACTGAGGGCGATCCCGGCCGCTCCGCCGCTCTCGACGGCGTCGTCGCTGACGATGACCACGCGCTCGATCATGAAAGCCTCGCTTCGCTCACGGTTTCGCTCAAGGGTTAGGACAGGCTGTCGATCCGCTCGGGATCCAGGCGGCGACGCAGCAGGTCGACGAAAGCCGCGGCGTTGCCCGCGAGGCGTCCGCGGCGGTCCACATGCGGTTCGGGTCTCGCCGAACGCAGCAGGTTCATCGCGACGTTTCGGCTCATCAGCCAGGCAGCCCGATGCCAGACGTAGCTTCCCTTGCGCACGAGGTAGAGCGGGTTGGCGATCTGCGAGTAGCCGAAGCACAGACCCGATTGGCGGCCGCCCTTGACTCCGAGATGGACGCCAAGGGCATCCTCGACCTGCCCCAACGACCCGAACCGGGCGATGCGTCGGCTGAAATCGACATCCTCGAGCCAGCCGTAGCGCGGGAGGCTTTCGTCGAAGCGCAGGCCGCCCCGCCGGATCGCGCCGACGCTGAAGACCATGTTGCAGCCGTAGGCATTATAGGCTTCCGAGGTGGAGACCTCCGGGCTGCGCGCAGCGGCGAGCACGCGCTCTGCATCGTCGAAGCTGTAGCCGGCGCCGGTGATCCCGTCCGCCAGGACGACACCGGTCGCTCCAGCGAGGCCCGGATCTCGCAGGAAGGCCTGCTCCATCGCAGCGAGGTAGTCGTCGCCGACGACGAAATCGTCGTCCAGGAAGCAAACGAGGTCGAAGCCGTCCAGCCGTTCGAGGATGGCGTTGCGCTGGCGGGTCAGACCACGTGCGCCGACGAGCAGCGTGACGGCCGGCATTCCTGCGGCTTCGAGGCCGATATCGGCCGTCGTCGGCACGGAGACGAGAATCGCGTCCGGCGGCCTCGATTGCCGTCCAAGCCGCACGAGCATCTGGCAGGCGACATCGGGGCGACCCGCCGTCGCCAGCCCGACTGCGATGCGCAGTCTTCGGACTGGCGCGGGCAAGCGAGCATTCCAAGCCCCCTCCGATGCTGACTGCGCTTCGTGGGTAGAGGATTCGGGCTCCCACAAGATGCCCAACGGCGCGATGCTGCCGAAGCGATGGCTCGGCAGGCTGGTCGGACCCGCACCACTACGACTCGTCATCGTCGATGGGTCCGGATGATCGGCGAGCACCGCGGCACCCCGTGCCGTGGCAACCGACGATGGGGGAGATGGCACAATATCCTCGCGCGACATTTGAGCTGTCCTTCAAGTTTATATTTGATAAAGCAACTCATTTCCTGCTGTTCGACAAGATAAAGTCCAAAACAAGTAAATAATAGTTGACGCGTATTACTGATTTGATCGATATTTTGGCTCCGAGAAAGATTCTTGGGATTTGCGTAGGAGACCAGCACCATGAGGCACTGCGTCATTCGGTCGGTGATGGCAGGAAGTCTGCTGACGACGCTGCTCGGTTCGGCCTGGGCGACGCCGCAGCGTTACCGGCTTGGAGCGGAGGACCGCGTCCGTCTGCGGGTGAACGAGTGGCGCGCCGCGAAGGGCGAGACGTACGAGTGGGCGGCGTTTTCCGGGGAATTCACCGTCGAGGCGGGCGGCCTGTTGTCCCTGCCTCTCATCGGCGAGATTGAGGCTGCGGGAAAGACGACGGAAGAGATTGCCGCAGTGATCGGCGAGCGGTTGCAAAGGAAGGCGGGGCTGACGCAACGGCCGGACGCGTCGGTCGAGGTCTCGCAGTTCCGACCGATCTACGTCGTAGGCCAGGTCGACAAGCCCGGGGCCTATCCGTACCGCCCGCGAATGACCGTTCTTCAGGCGGTGAGCCTGGCGGGTGGTTTCTATCGGCCGCCGGAACTGGGCATGCAGCGCCTGTCCCGGGAGGCGATCAGCGCTCGCGGAGAACTGCGCGACGCCGAGATCGAGCAAACCGCGCTGATCGCCCGCCGGTCGCGTCTCGAAGTCGAGATGCGGGAGGGAGCCACGCTCACATTCCCCGACGCCGTGACGGCCCGCAAGGGCAGCCCTGCCGTCGCCGATGCGATGCGTGAGGAGCAGGCCCTGTTCGATGCCCGGCGCAAGGCCCTCTCGTCGCAACTCGAGGCGCTCACCCAGGCCAAGGAGCTCATCAAGGCGGAGATCGAGACTCTGCAGGCGAAGATCGCCTCGCAGGATCGTCAGGTGGCGCTTGCGCGCAAGGAGCTCGACAGCATCGTCGCCCTCGTCCAGCGAGGCTTGTCGATCAGCCCGCGACAGCTCGCTCTGGAACAGACCGTGGCCCAGATGGAAAGCGCACGGCTCGACAACGTGCTCGCCATCTCTCGGTCGCGTCAGGACATCAGCCGCAACGAGCGCATGGTCCTCGACCTTAAGAACCAGCGCCAGACCGGCGTGCTGGCTGATCTGCGCGATGCCCAGACCAAGCTCGCCAAGATCGGGGAGAAAGCCGAGACCATGCGGAACCTGATCACCGACAGCGAGGTGATCGCACCGCGTATGCTGGAACAGTCGCAGGCCGATAGGCGCCGAAACCCGGTCTTTGCCCTGGTCCGCCAGGGTCAGGATGGTGGACAGGAGATCGCCGCGACGGAAAGCGACGTGATCGAGCCGGGCGACGTGCTGAAAGTCGATGGCGAGCGTCTCGATGCCGGTGGCGCGGACCGCCGCTCTGCGATCTCGGTTGATAGTCCGGCCCGGCTGGCCGAGGCTCGCTGACGATGCAGGAGGAAGCCTGCGAGGCTTCCTCCGCCAACGGGGGTGCGGCGATGCCATCCCCGCACCTCAGATCGACTGCAAAACAGATGCGGTGTCGCGAACCTTATTGAGCACGACGCCGAAGACGTGGGCTCGGCTGGCGTCGAGGGCATGGGCAGCCTCGGACAAGACCGCGGCTTCGGTCTCGCCCCACGCAGCGACCAGGAGCAATCCGTCCACAAGCCGACCCACTGCTCGGACGTCGGCGGAATCTTGCATTGCCGTGAGATCGAGGATGACGATGTCGTAAGACGTCGACAGTTCAGCGAGCAGCACGCTTGCCTGCCGCGAACTGATGATGTCGCTCGATTGGGCAATCGGCATCGTGAAGACCAATGGCAGCAGGTCCAGGTTCGGTAGCCGCGTCGCCAGAATCGCGTCCGCGTCGCGCTCGAGCGTCTCAACCAATCCAGCCGTGGCCGCGGGAGCGTTGGCGCGCGTGAGGTCGGCCGTCCGGAAATCGGCATCAACAAGGAGTGTGCGGTGATTAGCCTGGGCGTAGAGCGCAGCGAGGTTGAGCGCGATACTGCTTTTGCCCTCTCCCGACGCGGTCGAGACGATGCCAATCGTCGTCATCGTGCGGTTCTCGCGGGACGCGTCGATAGAGATCTTGGTGCGCCGTAGCGCCCGGCTGAAAGCCGAGAACGGCGCCTCGACCACCTCGAAGCCCATAGGGCGATCGCTCTTGCCGCCCTTCCCACCGGTCCGATTTTCCGCCACGAACGGCATCAGGCCCAGACAGTCGAGACGGGTTGCCTGGGAGACGTCCTGGGCCGTCCGCACGGTTCGGTCGAGGCCCGCCCGCACCGTCGCAAACACCGTTCCACCGAGCAGGCCGAAAGCAGCACCGAGCGCGAGAAGCAAACCCGTCTTCGGGCTGCTTTTGCCGAGCGGGGCGCTAGCCGGCGCGACGATCCGAGCACTCGAAACTGGGAGCGTTTCCTTCTGTGAGGTCTCCGTCAGTTTCTCGAGCAGATTCTGATACATCTTCCGGTAGCTCTCGGCTTGGGCCTCCATCTCGGACAGAACCACCTTCGACTGACGGCGCTTGTCCACGACGGCAACGAGCTTGCCGACCTCGCCCTCGAGGGCGCGCTCACGCTGCACGGAGATCTCGTAGTCACTGAGATAGGTCTGAGCGATCCGCTGCATCTCGGTTGCGATCTCGGCCTCGGCTTGGGTGGCATCAGCATGCGCCTTGACGACCGATGGATGGGTGGGGCCGTAGCGGTCTCGGAATTCGGCCTCCTTCGCGATGGCGTTCTGCTGCCGCTCGCGGAGATTGGTAATGACTTGATTGTTGAGCGCCTCGCCCACCGATGCGCTGCCAGCGGCCGCACCGCCTACCGCACGCACTCGCGCTAGCCTCGCTGCCGATTGCGTTGTCTGTGCGCGCGCCGAGACGAGTTCGGTGTTCATCTCGCTGAGCTGTTGCTCGACGAGGAGATTGGTGCCGGCGGTGACGAGGCCGTTCTTGGACTTGAAGTCTTCGACGGCGCGCGCAGCGTCGTTCAGCGTCCCGCGCAGCTCTGTGATGCGCAGTTTCAGCCAGTCCACGCCCTGGCGGGCCCCTTGCGACTTCGCGTCGAATTGATCGCGCAGATAGGCGCTGGCGTAGGCGTTGGCGATCTGTGCGGCGAGGTCCGCGCGCGTCGACCAGGCAGAGATTTCGATGACATAGGATTGGCCGATGCGGCGCACGCCAACATGTTTGGCGAGGTTCGCGATCGTCCCGCGCAGGCGTTGCGCTTCGTCACGACCAGCGTCGGCTGAAGAAGACGCATCGGGTTGCGGATTCATGCGGCCGGGATCGGCCTGGAACTCATGGTCCGTGGCGAGTTTGAGATCCGCAACGACCCAGGCCGCCAAGCGCTCCGAGCGCAGGATTTCGACCTGGCTCTCGACCTGAGCGTTGTCGAGCGTGAGATCCAGCATGCCTGGCTCGAACCAGAGCAACTGTTGCTGCTTTTGCGGCTCGATGAGGAGCTGCACGCTCGCAACGTATGTAGGCGTGCTGAAGATACAAAAGACCGCTGCGGCCGCGACGCAAAGTCCGATTGCTCCGATGATCGTCCAGAGCGAGCGCCGCAAGGCAGTGCCGATTCCCCCTAGCGAAAAGGCCGCTCGGCGAGGTGAGGCATCGTTCTGCGCATCCGGCAAAAAGGCCGGGTTCAATCGAAGCATGGCTCGACGACTTCCCGGCAGGGCGGCAGAAGCCAATGCGCCCCGCGCTGCCGACGCGAGGGCATCGTGCGCACAGGATCGTCAGTAGACGCCGCGAGAGCTGATGAGCGCCGGCACGGTTTTCAAAATGATCGCAAGGTCGCCAGTCATGGACCAATGGCGCACGTACTCTCGGTCCAACATGACCCGTTCGTCGTAGCTGGTGTCATTGCGCCCGCTGCATTGCCAGAGGCCCGTCAGGCCCGGCCTGACGGATTGGTATTCCGCGATGGCGCTGCCATAGCGTATCAGTTCCTGCGCAACGATCGGCCGTGGCCCGACGATGCTCATTTCGCCACGGATGATATTGAGCAACTGCGGAAGTTCATCGAGACTGGTTTCGCGCAGAATTTTGCCGAGCGGAGTCACGCGCGGGTCGTACTTCAGTTTGCGTGTTGCCTGCCACTCCAACATGGCGCCCGAGTCCATTGCGAGGTGCCGAACCAAAGCAGCATCGGCATCACGAACCATTGTCCTGAACTTGAAGCATGGGAATATTGCTCCGCCCTTGCCCACGCGGGGGTGACGGATGAAGACAGGGCGTCCTTCCATGATCAGGATTGCTGAAGCAACGATCAGCAAGAGTACGCTCAGTAAGATTAGGCTTGCCGCGGCGACGAATACGTCGAAGACTCGCTTCGCCACCGCTGCGTGGCTTGCTCCAGACATCCGATCGGATTGAACTTCGAGTGCACCGGATTCGCCTTGGGGAAGCTGCAGAGAAAGCTTGGGCAACTGACTTCTCCTCCGACAGGACGCTGTCTGCACACACTCGGCACCGAGTTCGATCGGATCGTGAACGATCCGCCTCACTCGTATTCAGTCGCTCCAAGAAAGTTGTTCGTTCGAACGACAGAATTTCAAATGCTTGAAAGTGCAGATCCGAATGATCACAGTACCCGCATGAGGCTGGTCAGATG
This sequence comes from Methylobacterium sp. C25, assembly GCF_021352225.1. GTDB lineage: Bacteria > Pseudomonadota > Alphaproteobacteria > Rhizobiales > Beijerinckiaceae > Methylobacterium. Next base: position 162,863 of record NZ_JAAUVI010000005.1, read on the forward strand.
CCTCAAGCACTCAACGATTTGTTAACTATTCCCGGGTTGGTGCACTGCGGCAATGGCCGGGCCTGTCGGAAAAATCGCAGCTTCGTCAGGTTTTCCCCTAAGCTATGACCCCTGTGCTTGGCTTCCCGGCGCAGCTGCATGAGCAGCAAGGCAGATGCAGTCTGCATCCCGCTCATCGGCGGGAGCTACTTACAGATTACCGCGCCCGCAACGCTGCAAATGCAGCCAGTAATCCATTGATTGAAAAATATACATGTTCGTAAGAAAATATCCGACTGAAGAAGTCGCGGGATGCGGGCGGCAAAAAATTTCATGAAGGCTTGGTTTTATAGATTTTGCCGGAAAAATAGGCGCATGAAAGCTAATTTTTTGACCAAATATGTAATATCCATGCTTGACCTCCGGTTTGCATTCTCGCAAGTTTGCAGTGCACCATTGTTTTGGTGCGTCTGCCACGGGACGGGTGCGAGAGGGCAGTCCCTACGGCTGGGTCATGATGCCATGGAATTATAATAGGTAAATAATCTTAGATTCGACTTGAGGAGCAGTGCCTCAAGATGCGTCGAACCTTATGAATAGCTCCGGATACACTGCCTCTGAGGAGTCCGATCATGCGGAACGTTACCGACGAGTGCATTCAGATTGTGATTGGCGACGGGCATCCGATGTTTGTCGACGGTATTCGCGCGCTGCTGCACAGCATCGAAACGCTGAGCATTGTTGCCGAAGTCTCCACGGGATCAGCCGCATACCGCAGTATCATGGAGTTCAGCCCACGCATTGCTATCCTCGATAGTGCAATGGCCGGCATGCGCGGACTTGCGATTCTCGATCAACTTCGCGCCGATGCCGAAGGAACGGCGATCATCATTCTCAGCGACTGCGAAGAAACCACTTATGTTCATCGTGTGCTGGCGACAGGCGTGCGCGGCTACTTGCTCAAGAGATCCACGGGCTCGAGCATCATCGAAGCCGTCCATGCCGTGAGCCGTGGAGGCCTCTACCTCGATCCTGCCGTCGCCGCACAGATCATCCCCACCGGCGTCTTCGGCGTGTCGGGACCGGCGGGAGCTAAACCCGCAGTACGCGCACTGACGGAGCGGGAACGCGAGGTGCTACGCTTAATCGCGCTCGGGTTTACGAACAAGGAAGTTGCCGGCCGACTTGGTATCACGACCAAGTCCATCGAGACCTACAAAACACGAGCCACAGAGAAACTCGACATCCATAGCCGGGCCAAAATCGTGCAATACGCGATGGTTCAGGGGTGGCTCGAGAGTCCTCTTCCGTAAGGCCGTGGGCATGCTCATTGCCTGACATCCAGTCGGACGCGGGCACTGCGACTTCCAATATTGGGAGAAAGACGCGGTAGGTCCGCGCTTACGACTCGCGGCCGAACTGCTGCTTCCCCGACTGGATTTCCTTGCGGTCGGTGGAGCTTGTGCGCCGCAGGCGGCTATCGAGAAGAGCTCGCGCAACGACGCCAAGACCATAGCCGATCTGCAGGGCAACGATGGCAACGATGAAGGCAACGCCGACCGGGTAGGCCGGAGCGACATCGGACGACACAAACAAGGTGCCGAGAACCAGGGAGATCACGACACCTAGGGCAATCGCCACAAGGCCGGAGACACGCGAAAACAGGCTGAGAATCGCACCCGCACCCAGGAGGCAAAGCCCGAAAATCACCATCGGCAGTTTGTCCCCTGGAAGACAGCCAGACGCTCACTCAGTCGTATACGAAGAAATTCTTAAGTATTAGCTCCGGTTCCAGCGCTGCTGCCGGTCGGACCCATCCACTGAGAAAGCCGCCGGGTGAGCACCCTGGTTGTCTTCGACAAGACAATGCTGTGGGCTGTGCTAGCTATGCGTTTAGGCACGCCCTCGCGAGAACGGTCACGACCCGAGGGCATTTAACACCGCGGCGGGATCGACCGAAAAATCCTGCCTTTCGTTCTCCGAGCCGCCCGACACGTGGGAATAGGCATGGTCGTGCAGGGACGCCATGTGCAGGTACGTGGTCTTGCGCGCGTTGGAAGGGAAGATCTCGACGACCCGCGCACCGGGCGCGGCCCAGACGATGTTCGTCAGCGCCGCGCCGTGCACCGACACAATCTCACGCGCGGCCATGAAGCGTGCGATCTGCTCCTCCGGGTTGTCCCTGTGTGCGGTGAAGGAGACGAAGCCGCGCTCGGTCAGCCGCGCGATCAAATCCGTCTCGCCGATCAGCCGGCGGATGCGGGTGCCGGTGCGCGGCACGTAGAGTCTGGATGGCAGCGCCGCACCTCGATCCGGGAAAGCTTCGCGCAGCAGGCCGACCGCTTCCGGGTAGGCGTAGAAGTGCTCGACGGAGGCGGCGACCGGCTTGCAGAACAGGTATTGCTCTGGCGCGTAGGTCGCGAAGGGCCGCGCCTCCTCGAAGGCGATGGCAATGCCGAGCCTTTTCAGAATATTCGCGACTGCGTCGAGCAGCGGCAGATCGCGTTGCGCGATCACGGTGAGCGGCTTTCCAGCGAGACGCTCACGTTCGGCGAGCAGCATGTCGACGACCGGCAGGATGTGCTCGACGAGGAGATGGAAGTGGTTTTTCACTGGCGGGATCGCCCAGGCGGCGCCCCTCAACCGCACGCGCTTCAGCCGCGAAAATCCCGGGAACGCAATTCCCCAATTCACCTCGGTGCTTCCGTAGAAGGCGAGCAACCGCCCCGTCTCCGCATCCACCGGCAGCAGGTTGTGGCCCGGCACAATGACGCCCGGGACGAGTGAGGAGAGACGACGGACTTCCAGCGGCTCCAGCGGACCGAAGCGCGAGACGCCTCCCTCCGATGTATGGCCCGGATGCCCAAGATGCCAGGTCGGCGCGTCGACGTTGGCGACGCTGAGCGCGCGGAATTCCTCGGCGTAGGGCGCCTGCGTCATCCGCGTTGGGATGCGGGTCTCGCTCAGCCAGTCGAAGCGTGAGGGAGGGCCGAGGATCGCGTGATAGCCGACAGCAGCGGTGAGCGCAGGGGCGGATCGTTCGAGCCGCAGCATAGCCTGCGTGAGATATAGCTTGGGATCGAGCGCCCTTTTCCACGCTGCCCGGCCACGTGCCACCCGACGCAGGCTCCCCGATCACTCGACTTGGCCGTATCCGGGCGGTTTATGGCATGGCGTGGGAGACCGGTCGATGCACATTCTCTTCATCTGCCCGACGCGGGCCCGCTTCGATCTCGCGACGCCGGCGAGCGAAGGCCTGGGCGGCATCGAGAGCACGAACCTCGAACTGTGCCGGGCGCTCGCTCGGCGGGGCTACGCGGTCACGCTGCTGACCCGCACCGAGCGTGTCGTGGAGGCGGACGGTGTCGTCAACCGGCCGCTGGAGGAACTGCGCGGCATCCGCGCTGACGTCGCCGTATCAAGCAACGAGCCGCGGCTGCTCGACGGTCTGGCGGGCAGCCCGCGGACGGTGCTCTGGATGCACAATCCGCTGCCCGTCGAGAAGGCCATGCGTCGGGGCTATCTTCTCCCCATTCTGCGGATTCGCCCTGACGCGGTCTTCGTCGGCGAGGTCGCCGAGCGCGCGGCGAGCCGCGTCTACCGGTTCCGCAGCCACTTGGTCATCCCGCACGGTCTCGGCGAGTCGTTTTGCAGCGCGCCGGTCGCCGATGGAGGGTCGCGGGACTTCGTCTTTGCCTCGCAGCAGCAGCGCGGGCTCGACCGGACCCTGCACGCCTGGAAGGCGTCGGGGGTGCATGGGGCGCTCGGCGGCACGCTTCGCGTATTCGGGACGGCCCGGGAGAGTTTGCGTCCCGCTGCTGCGCGCGCGCTCGGGCCTGGCGTGACGTTTCACCCGCGTCAGACCGCCGAGGCGCTGGCGCAAGCCTATCGTGGCTGTCGCGCCATGCTCTACCCGGGCGCGATCGACGAGACCTTCTGCCTCGCGGCGGCCGAGGCCCAGGCCATGGGCCTGCCCGTCGTCACCCTCGGGATCGGGGCGCTGTCCGAGCGGGTCCGGCACGGCATCGACGGGCTGATCGCGCGGGACGACCGGGAGTTCGCCCGCTTCGCCGCACTGCTCGCACGCGACGACGATCTGTGGCGCCACCTCCACGAGGGTGCCCTCCTCCAGCGATCGGCTCTGACCTGGGAGCGCGCCGCGTTGCTGTGGGACAGTCTGCTACTCGGAAACCGTGACGCTCCGGCCTCGCGGTGATGGCCTCTCGTTCCAGGCGACGTATCCGTTGGACTGCGCTATGGGCTGAGGACGCGCAGGCGGCGCCCGTCCCGGTCGATCCGCCGCGTCCCGATTTTCCGTCCGCAGCGCCGAGGCGAGGCACCCGAGATCGTTTGGCGATCATGAGCCGCAAACTGTCGTGCACCGTCATCACGATGAACGAGGAGGATCGGATCGAGCGATGCTTGGCCAGCGTCCGCGGCATCGCCGACGAGATCGTCGTCGTCGATTCGGGGAGTACCGACCGGACGCTCGAGATCGCGCGGGATTGCGGGGCGGTCTGCCACGTCAATGCGTGGCGGGGATACGGACAGCAGAAGCGCTTCGCGGAAGACGTGGCAGCGAACGACTGGATCCTGAACCTCGACGCCGACGAGTGGCTGACCGATGCGGCCCGCCAGGAGATCGCGGCGATCATGGGCAGTCCGCAGCCCGATCCCGAGATCCACGGCTACCGGTTCGATATCCGGCATGTCTATCCGGGCCGGTCCAAGCCGCGCCTGCTGGCCGACAGCCACAAATACATCAGGTTGTACGACAAGACACGCTGCCGGTTCCCCGACAGCGCCGTGTTCGACGAGATCAAGCTCGATGCCAGAAACACGGGCCGCATCCGAGGGCCCGTGCTCCACCAGTCGCTGAGATCGCTCTCGCATCTGATGAAGAAGAACGTCGCGTATTATCGACTGCAGACCACCGAGATCGACAAGGCTCCGAGCCTGCTCCTGCTCAGGATGGTCACGGAGCCTTTCACGGTCTTCTTCAAATACTACGTCCTGAAGAGGCACTTCACGGGCGGAGCCTATGGCTTGGCCGTCGCCTCGACGATCGCAGGGTTGCGGACCTACCGGTTGGCGTTGTTGCGCCGGAATGGGAAAAGCCGTGCCTCCGGCTGACGCGGAAGATCCTGCAGACGCCGCGTTGCGACGCTCGCCGGGTCGAGGTTCAGCCGCCGATGGGCTCTTGATGGACGACGCTGCATACCAAAAGCTTCTGCGCCGGAACCTGAAGAGGCATGCCCGCGTCGCTCGCTGGGACAGGCCGCTGCAGGGCCGTGCCGAGCGTGCCAAGGCCTGGCTGAACATGCTGTTCGCCGATCATGGCCTGTTCCGGCTGGCGTACCTGAACGCGCATCCGGTCGGGACCGGCCGACTGTGGCGCTCTGCGCAGCCGACGCCGCGCCAGCTCGCGCGCTTCCACCGTGCCGGCATCCGCAGCGTGATCTGCCTGCGCGGACAGCGGGAATACGGCTCCTGGCCCCTGGAGCGGGACGCCTGCCGCGACCTCGGCATCGACCTGCACGACGTGACCGTGCGCTCGCGCGAGGCACCGCAGGTCGAGACCGTATTGGAGCTCAAGCGGCTCTTCGAGACGATCCGCTATCCCGCATTGATCCACTGCAAGTCAGGCGCCGACCGTGCCGGGCTGGCGGCGGCCCTGTACCTGATCTTCCAGGAAAAGCGGCCCGTGCCCGAGGCCGCGCGACAGCTCTCGCTACGCTACGGCCATATGCGGAGCGCGAAGACCGGCATCCTTTATCGCTTCCTCTGCGCCTACTCGGACTACGACGCCCATACCCCGATCGCCTTCGAGGATTGGGTCGCCGAGGTCTACGACCCGCAGGCCTTGGCCGGCACCCAGAAGCCCCGCGGGCTGCAGGATTTCGTCGCCGACCACGTGTTGCATCGCGAGTGACGGACGCTCGCCGCCGAGGCGGCGAGCGTTGGATTGCCCCGAGGTCAGTTGTGGATCGTGGAGCGGTCACCCCTCACCGAGTCGTCGGCAGCAGCATGTCGGGCAGCCAGAGGGCGATGCCGGGCACGAGGCAGAGCACCAGGATCGCCACCGCCATCAGGATCACGAAGGGCAGCGTTCCCCAGATGATGTCCGAGAGCGGGATGTCGGGCGCGATGTTCTTGATGACGAAGATGTTGAGGCCCACCGGCGGGTGGATCAGGCCCATCTCCATGGTGATGGTCATCACCACGCCGAACCAGACCAGGTCGAACCCGGCAGCCTTGAGAGGCGGAAGGATGATCGGCGCGGTCATCAGGATGATCGAGACCGGCGGCAGGAAGAAGCCGAGCACGACGACGAGAAGCAGGATCATCAGCAGCAGAAGCCACGGGGAGAGCTGCATCGCCACGATGGCCGAGGCGGCCGACTGCGAGATGTGCAGGTAGCTCATCACGTAGGCGTAGAGCAGCGACATACCGATGATGAGCATCAGCATGGTCGATTCGCGGAGTGTCGCCATAAGGATCGGGCTGACGTCCTTGATCCGCCAGACGCCGTAGATCAGCGCGATCAGCAGAAGCGCCAGCAAGCCGCCGAGGCCCGCCGTCTCCGAAGGCGTGGCATAGCCGCCATAGAGCGCGACCATCACGCCGGTAAGCAACACCACGAATGGTAGCACCCTCGGCAGCGTCGAGAAGCGCTGACTCATCGAGTAGCGATCCTCGGTGAGGATCGGCGAGCGCGGCCCGCCGGCCTCGAAGGCGACCTTAGCTGCCGCGTATTCCGACCGGAAGCGGTAGATCGCCCAGGCCGAAAACAGTCCGACGAGGAGTAGGCCCGGCCCAATGCCGGCGAGAAACAGCCGTCCGAGGGACTGCTCTGCAGCGACCGCATAAAGGATCATGGTGATCGAGGGCGGCAGCAGGATGCCGAGCGTGCCGCCCGCGGCGATGATCCCGGCGGCGAAGCCTGGCGAGTAGCCGCGCTTGCGCATTTCGGGGATGCCGGCCGAGCCGATCGCCGAGCAGGTGGCCGGGCTCGACCCGGCCATTGCGGCGAAGAGAGCGCAGGCGAAAACGTTGGCGATGCCGAGGCCGCCTGGGATGCGCTGCATCCAGGCATGCATGGCCGAATAGAGGTCCTGGCCGGCCTTCGAGCGCCCGATCGCCGCGCCCTTCAGGATGAAGAGCGGGATCGAGAGCAGCGTGATCGAGGCCATTTCCTCGTAGACGTTCTGCGTCACCGTATCGAGCGAGGCGCCCGGCATGAACGCGAACATGAAGGCGAGCGCGACGAAGCCGAGGGCGAAGGCGATGGGGATGCCGGACAGCATCGCCCCGAGCGTCGCTCCGGCGTAGAGGAAGCCGATCGCGGCGGTGCTCATCGGTGATCTCCAGAGGCGGTCCCTGACGTCCCGGCCATCGAGTCGGGACCTTCGAGGGGCGCGTCGTGCCTGTCCTTGTTGAGGTCGGCGCCGAGTCCGATCTTGGGCTGCGCCCAACCGGCGCTTTTCGGCCCGTAGAGCAGCCCTTCTGCGATCTGCAACACGAACTGAATCGTCAGCAGCGTCATGCCCGCGGCCATCAGACCGTAGGGGATCGAGAGGGGCGGCCCCCAGGTCGATTGGGAAGTCTGCCCGTCGACATAAGCCTCGTGGAAGAGCGACCAGCTCTTCCAGGTGAAGAAGGCGACGAAGGCGAGGCTGATGATATCCGCCAGGAGCAGGCGAATGCGGTTCACCTTCGGCGACAGCAGCCCGGTCAGCGCCTCGATGGCGACGTGGCCGCGCTTGGCCTGCACGGCGGCGGCCGAGAAAAAGGTGGCGCCGACGATCAGGAACACTGCCATCTCGTCCTGCCACTCGGTCGCCTCGTTGAAGAGGTGGCGGACGAGCACGCTATAGCTCAGCACGAGGCAGGCCGCGACGAGTGCAGCCCCGCCCAGGAGCAGAATGGTCTGATTCACGAACCGCATCGCGCGGTCGAGGACACCGAGAAGGCCGGGGACCCGCGGCTCAGCGGAGGCGTGGGTCTCCGGAGCCGCGGTGGCGGCGTCGAAAGCGTGGCTCACGACACCTGCTCGGCCAGCTTGAGCAGCTCGGCACAGGACGCGCTCTTCGCGGCGTAATCTTTCCAGGCCGTGTCGCGCGCGATGTCTCGCCACTTACCCATCGTCTGCTCGTCGAGCTGCTGCACCTTGGCGCCGGCCTTGGAGAAGACCTGCTCGACTTTGGTGTCGTCGGCCTTTGCACCCTCCTGGCCGAACGTCTCCATCTCGGTGCCGACTGCCATGATCATGTCCTGCTGATCCTTCGGCAGGCCCGCAAAGATGGTTTTCGACATCATGATCGGCTCGAGCATGAACCAGTAGGAGCGCTCGCGACCCGAGGTCAGGTGCTTCGAGAGCTCTTCTAGGCGGAACGAAATCAGGCTGGTGGAAGAGGTCAGTAGCGCGTCGCAGGCGCCGGTCTGCATCGCAGCATAAGATTCGTTGGATGGAATCGAGAGTGTGGCGGCGCCCGCCTGCTTCATCACCATGTCCATCTCGCGCGATCCGCCGCGCACCTTGAGGCCTTTGGCATCCTCGGGAGCGACGAGCTGGCGCTCGCGGCTGGCGACGCCGCCGGCCTGCCAGACCCAGGAGACCAGAATAATACCCTTGGAATCGAGCACCTCGGTGAGCTTCTTCCCGACTGGGGCATTCTTCCAGGCGATGCCTTGGGCGTAGGAGGTCACCAAGGCCGGCATCAGGCCGATGTTCAACTCGGCAACCTCGCCGCCGGCATAGGGCGACGGGTACAGCGACATGTCCAGCGCGCCCTTGCGCATGGCGCCGAACTGCGCGTTCGTCTTCATCAGGGAGGAGCCAGGATAGACCTGGATCTCGAGTGCGCCCTTTGAGCGCTCGGCGATGGCGGCCGCGAACTTCCGGCACATGCGATCGCGGAAATCGCCCTCGTCGATGGTGCCGCCGGGAAACTGGTGGGAGAGCTTCAGCGTGGTCGCGGCCTGGGCAGCGCCGGTGCCGAGCTTCAAGAGAGCCGGCGCAGCAAGGCCGGCCGCGACGAAATGGCGGCGAGTCAGGATCATGGCGTTTCGCTCCCGAGCGAGGTCTGTCTTGTCCGCATCTCTGCCGGATGCGAGTTTGCGCAATCTTGCACAGTTTCGTATATTTTCAAGCGATCTTGTGCTGTTCTGAATACGGAAACGTGCAAAACCTTTCATTGCGTATTCACGGTCGAGCGCGACGACCGGCCGGTGCCGGTCGTGTACTGGCCGTGTGTTAGGACCCTCTCACAGTGGCCGTCCCGCTTCACCAAAAAATCGCATGGACGAGGGATGGCGGCTCGCCGCATGGCTTGACGCTCAGGTTGGGCGTCGGCTCAGGTTGGCGCAGGGCGGAACGAGGGTGCGGGCGATGGACGGCGAAGTAATCGAGGAGCGGGAGCTACTCTCGGACCGCATCCACAATGCGCTGACCGACGCCATCACTTCGGGCAGCCTCGCTGCCGGCACGGCGCTCGACGAGCAGGAACTCGCCTCGCGCTTCGGCGCCTCGCGCACACCGGTCCGGGAGGCTCTGCGCCAGCTCGCCTTCAACGGCCTCGTCGAGCTACGTCCGCGCCGCGGCGCCGTCGTCACGCGTATGACGCCCGAGCGCATCGCCGACATGTTCGAGACGACCGCCGAGATCGAGGCGATGTGCACGCGTCTCGCGACCTACCGGATGACGCTCCTCGAACGCAGCCGCCTGATCGACCTGCACGAGTCCTCGGCAGCGATTGTCGAGGCCGGGGACGTCGACGCCTACGACGCTTTCAACCGGGCCTTCCACGAAACTCTGTATCAGGCGACGCACAACGCCTTCATGGCGGAGCAGGCGCTCGGCATTCGCTGGCGGCTCTCGGCCTTTCGCCGGACGCAACTGCGGCACGGCGAGCGCATCCGATTCTCGCGCGATGAGCACGGCGCCATACTCGCCGCCATGGCACAGGGCGACGGCGAGTCCGCGGCACGGCACATGCGCGCCCACATGCTCAACGCCGCGAGCGCGCTCGGCCGCTACATTGCCGAGCAGACGGACGGTTAGGGCCGCGCCCCGACTGAAAGGGATCACCAAGTCAATCGATCGATGCGGCGATACTTTTAGTAATTCGGCGTCCATCTCGGCGCGAAGCGCCTCAGGCCTGGATCGGCTTGTCTGCCCGCGCCCGATAAGACAACGCCTCGGCGAGATGGATGCGCCGCACTCTCTCCTCCCCGTCGAGATCCGCCAGCGTTCGTGCCACCCGTAGTGTCCGGTGGAAGCCGCGGGCGGAGAGCCGCATCGTTTCGGCGGCGTCGCGGATCAGGGCGGTGCCGTCGGCGTCCGGCGCGGCCGCCTCTTCGATGACGGTCGCCGGGCAGGTGGCATTGGTGATCGCGGGGCCGAGGCCGTGTTCGGCGTAGCGCTTCGTCTGTCGCTCGCGCGCGGCACTGACTCGGGCTGCCACTTCGCGCGAGCCCTCGGCGGGTGGCGGCAGGATCAGGTCGGCGGCGGTGACCGCGCCGACCTCGATGCGCAGGTCGATGCGATCGAGCAGCGGACCGGAGATGCGCGCGCCGTACTGCGCCATGCAGCGATCGTTCGGTCCGCGCCGACAGGCATAGCCCGGCTCCAGCGCCTGCCCGCAACGACATGGATTCATCGCCGCGACGAGCTGGAAGCGGGCCGGATAGGTCACGCGGTGGTTGGCGCGCGCGATCATCACTTCGCCCGTCTCCATAGGTTGGCGCAGCGAGTCGAGCACCTGCGGCTGGAACTCCGGCAATTCGTCTAGGAACAGCACGCCACCATGGGCGAGTGACGCCTCTCCAGGCCGTGCATTGATGCCGCCGCCGACCAGTGCTGCCATCGAGGCCGAGTGGTGCGGCTGCCGGAACGGCCGCCGGTTTGAGAGCGCGCCGCCCTTGATCTGTCCGGCCACCGACTGGATCATCGAGACTTCGAGCAATTCTCGCGGCGACAGAGCCGGCAGGATCGATGGCAGCCGGGCGGCCAGCATCGACTTGCCGGCTCCGGGCGGCCCGTTCATCAAGAGGTTGTGCCCTCCAGCTGCCGCGATCTCCAATGCGCGCTTGGCGCCCTCTTGGCCCTTGATGTCGCGCAGATCCGGCAGCGGTCCGCTCGATGCAGCGATGGCGGCTACCGGCCGCGCCATGACCTGGCTGCCCTTGAAGTGGTTGGCGAGCTGGATCAGCGAGCGCGGCGCCAGCACGTCCATGTCGCCGGCCGCCCAGGCCGCTTCCGGCCCACAGGCGGCGGGACAGATCAGGCCCAGCCCGCGCTCGTTGGCTGCCATCGCCGCCGGCAACACGCCTGCGACCGCGGTGAGCGAACCGTCCAGCGCCAACTCGCCGAGCACGCAATAGCCGGCGAGCGCGTCGGCCGGCAGGGCTTCGATGGCACCCATTACACCGAGCGCGATTGGCAGGTCGTAATGCGAGCCCTCCTTCGGGAGGTCGGCGGGCGCGAGGTTCACGGTGATGCGCTTGGCCGGCAGGGCCAGTCCCGAGGCGATCAGCGCCGACCGCACTCGCTCGCGTGATTCTGCCACCGCCTTGTCGGGCAGCCCGACCACGTTGAACGCGACCATGCCGGCCGCGATCTGCACCTGAACGTCGACGGCCCGCGCCTCGATCCCCTCGAAGGCCACGGTGGCGACGCGCGTGACCATGTCGAAATGCGAGCCCCTTATCCGCGCTCAAGCTTAAGCTTGGCGTTGTGTCGTGACAACCGCAGGCTGCCGGCTCGCTGGGGACGGTGGTGGAACGCTCGGCAGGTTGGGCCGTTCGCAAGGCGTTCCCTCAGTTCCGGAGATCTCTCATGTCCGCACGCGCTTTCGGCCTGTCCGCCATGGTCCTCTCGCTCGCCCTCGCAGCACCTGCTTTCGCCGACCAGAAGTTGCCGGCCGAGCAGCAGTCCAAGGTCGAGGAGGTTCTCAAGAAGCAGGGCTTCACGACCTGGAAGGAGATCGAGCTAGACGACGGTATGATCGAGGTGGACGATGCCATCGACGCGAACGGCAAGAAGTCGGATCTCAAGCTCGACCCCAAGACGCTCGAGATCGTCAAGCGCAAGGCTGAGTGATCGGCGCTCGCGGCCGCTCAGCGCTTCGTCGCCTTGAAGTACTCGCCCGGACCGGCGGCTCCCGCCGGCAGGTCTGGGCGAAACCCGTCCCATCGGGTCAGCACCTTGCCGTCCTCCCCGCGTTCCAGCGTGAACAGGGTCTGGCCCGGCTTGTAGATGGCGACGCCATACTTGTTGACGGTCCGGCCATCGTCGTAACCGTGAAACATCACGCTCAGGGCTTTCGCATCTCCACTGGCGTGGCAGACGATGCGCTCGTCCGTCTGGAAGCCGCTCGCCGAGACGAGGCAGCCGCCGCGTGCCGCACCCGGTACCACGACGAGATCGTAGGTTATCAGGATCGGAGAACCGCCCGCGGTCTTGCCGCCGTCGAACGTGTAGCTGTAGGCACCCTTCCAGTCAGCTGTCGTTTGCGCCTGGGCATCGGCTCCGCCGAGGGCGGCGATGGCGATTATGGCGGCTCCCAGCTGTCTCATGGCGTCCCAACCTCTTCACGACGATCGGGAAGACGATGGCGATCCTTGTGGTCAAAATCCGACATCCCAGATCGTGAGCGAGGAAACGTGGTGGCTCGCGGCAGCCGGCTCGATCCGGCTTGCATCGTCCGAGCATGCCGGCCATATACGGCTCGGGAGGTTGGCGAGGGACGTATCACTCGCCAACCGGGTCAGGTCCGGAAGGAAGCAGCCCTAACGAGACCGAGCGGGTCTTTGTCCAGCCTCCCACCCTCGCCTCTCGGCGAGTGCGCCGCCCCGGGGAGGGGCACAACCCGACATCTAACGCGGCATGGACGACACTCTCGGCACGCTGATCGATGAGCCGGGGTTGCCTGGCATGCCGGCGTCTGCGCCCGCCGCCCGAAATGTCGCGACTCCGTACCGGGTTCTTGCCCGCAAATACCGTCCGCAGACCTTCGACGACCTGATCGGCCAGGGCGCCATGGTACGCACGCTGGCCAACGCCTTCCAGGCGAACCGCATTCCGCAAGCCTGGATGCTCACGGGCGTGCGCGGCGTCGGCAAGACCACCACTGCACGTATCCTAGCGCGCGGCCTGAACTACGTGCGTCCAGGCCAGCCCGATACAGGCCCTACCGTCGAGATGCCGGAACTCGGTCTGCACTGCCAGGCGATCATGGAATCGCGCCATCTCGATGTGCTCGAGATGGACGCCGCCTCCCATACCGGCATCGACGACGTGCGCTCCATCATCGACGGCATCCGCTACGGGCCGGTCTCGGCGCGCTACAAGGTCTACATCGTCGACGAGGTCCACATGCTCTCGGAGAAGGCGTTCAACGCCTTCCTGAAGACGCTGGAAGAGCCGCCGCCCCACGCGAAGTTCGTGTTCGCCACCACCGAGATCCGCAAGGTTCCGGTGACGATTCTGTCGCGCTGCCAGCGTTTCGACCTGCGTCGCGTCGAGGCGGACGTCCTGTCAGAGCATCTCAAGAAGATCTGCACGGCCGAGAGCGTCGAGGCGGAAGCCGAGGCCGTTGCCGCCATCGTACGCGCGGCCGAGGGCTCTGTGCGTGATGCACTCTCGTTGCTCGACCAGGCCATCGCCCACGGCGCCGGCGCGGTGAGCGCTGCCTCGGTGCGCGACATGCTCGGCCTCGCCGATCGTGGCCGCGTGGTCGACCTGTTCGAAGCCGCCATGCGCGGCGACATCCCGGCCGCCTTCGGCGAGTTGCGTGCGCAATATGATTCCGGCGCCGATCCCGGGATCGTGCTGTCGGATCTCGCCGGATTTACGCACCTCGTCACGCGCCTGAAGCTGGTGCCCGAGGCTGCCGCAGCCGATCCGTCGCTGAGCGATGTCGAACGCACCCGCGGAGCCGAGTTCGCACAAAAACTCTCGGTACGGGCGCTGTCGCGCGCTTGGCAGATCCTGCTCAAGGCGATCCCCGAGGTGCAGGCCGCGCCGCGCCCGCTCGCGGCGGCCGAGATGGCGCTCGTGCGTCTCGCCTATGCCGCCGACCTGCCGACGCCCGACGAGGCCCTGCGCAGCCTGAGGAGCGATGTGGGCTCCGGCGCCGGTCCCGGCTCCGAAGGCGGCGGGCGCCCCCTGCCCGCCCCGCGCGCCTCGCTGCCGGATTCGCCGAGGCCCCAGCTCTCCGCGGTGCAGGGCGGCGGGGCAATGCCACGGCCTGCGCCCTCGCCCGAGACCGTCGTTGCGGCCTCTCCGCAGCCGCAGGCGCCGCGTCTCGGGCGCTTCGAGGACGTGGTGGCGCTGGCCAATGAGCGCCGCGACATCACCCTTAAGATTGCCCTCGAACGCGACGTGCACCTTGTTCGCTTTGAGGAAGGGCGGATCGAGCTGCGCCTCGGCCAGGGCGCGAAGTCGAGCCTGCCGGTCGACCTGTCCAAGGCGCTCCAGCAATGGACCGGTCGCAATTGGCTGGTCAGCGTATCGCGGGAGGCCGGCGCGCCGACGCTGGCCGCCGCAGCTCGCGAGCTAGAGGAGAACCGCCATCGCGATGCGGCGAGCCACCCGCTGGTGCGCGAGGTCCTAGCGCGTTTCCCCGGCGCCCAGATCGTCGACGTGCGCGACAAGGCTCAGGACACTGCCGCCGATATCGCCGAGATGCCGCCGCCGCCCGATGCCATGGGCGAGGACGAGGTGGACGACGACGCTTGATCGTAACCCGCTGCTTCGCGGTCACGCGCACGCGGCTTCCAGAAGTCGGCTCTTCCGATGATCGCTCCAAGCAAGATCTCCGTCATCGTCAACCGCGACGGCACCGACAACCAAGCACTGCTCGATAGTGTAGCGGCAAGCTGGCGCGGCCTCGGCTACGCGGTCGTTGGGGTTCTGGCGGAGCTGCAGAGCGAGGATGCTGCCTGCAGCGCCGGGTTCCTTCGCGACCTGGTCTCGGGTCGGCGGTTTTCGATGGCGCTCGATCAGGCGCCGGCCGGATCGAGTTGCCATCTCGACACCGATGGCGTGGGCGCTGCCTGCATGCAGCTGCTACCGCAGATTCCTGCAAGCGACGTGATCGTCCTCAGCAAGTTCGGAAAGCTGGAGGCGGGGCAACAAGGCCTGTGGGAAGCTTTCGCCGAAGGGATCGGCCATGCCAAGCCGCTGCTCACGACCGTCTCTGCCAAACATGTTGATGCCTTGAAAGCGGCCATGCCCTCTGTGGCTTGGCTGGACCCGGACCCCCTCTCGCTCGCGGACTGGGTGAACGCGGTCGCACCGCGCGTTGCTGCCTGAACCTTCGCCGGCTCACCGTGTCGGTCGTGCCCCGGCCCACCGCCTTCGTGTTAGAGGTCGCTCAGATCTTCACCGGGGCGCTTCGACTCGAAACCTCGTCCAAGACATAGAGATGCGCGCCGACGGAACTTCTCCGATGACGTCGTCGGCCGTGCGAAACGAAGGATCTTCCATCTCATGCGCGACATCATGGGCATCATGAAGCAGGCTCAGGCCATGCAGGAGAAAATGAGTTCCTTGCAAGGCGAACTCGATACCGTCGAGGTGAGCGGCGCCTCGGGTGGCGGCGCGGTCAATGTGACGATGACGGCCAAGGGCTTGGTCAAGGGCGTAGCGATCGATCCGGCGCTGATGATCCCGGACGAGCGCGAGATCCTCGAGGATCTCATCGTCGCCGCCGTCAACGATGCCCGCGGCAAGGCGGAGGCCACCGCCCAGGAGAAGATGGCCGAGTTGACCAAGGGCCTTCCGCTGCCCCCGGGCATGAAACTGCCTTTTTAGGGCTTCGCCGGGAAGCCTCCCTCCTGGGGAGGGAGGCTGGTCGTCCAAGGTCTCAGGAAACCGGTTCGGGAGCTCTTGTCGATTGAAGAGCACCGGGCACTGGCAGCAGGCGCTCGAATTCCAGCACATGGTCCGCATGGGCGATCGTCGCCGGGCGGTGGGCGACGATGACACGCGTCATCTTGAACTCGCGGAGCGCCTGCGCGATCGCGGCCTCGGTGGGCTCGTCGAGCGCGCTCGTCGCCTCGTCGAGAAACAGGATTTCCGGACGCTGGTAGAGGGCGCGTGCGAGGATCACACGCTGTTTCTGACCGCCCGAGAGCGTCGAGCCCATGTCGCCCACGAGTGTCTCGAAGCCCATCGGTGTCTTGCGGATGTCGTTGAGGATGGCGGCGCGGGCAGCGCATTCCTCGATCCAGGCCGGGTCGGGATGCTCGTCGAAACAGGCGATGTTCTCGGCGATGGAGCCGGCGAAGAGGCCGTCGCTCTGCATCACGCCGGCGATGCGCTTGCGATAGGCGGCAGCGCCCACCGTCTTGATGTCCCGCCCGTCGATCAGGACATTGCCCTCCGTGGCCGAGAGAAGGCCCATGAGGATCTTCATCACCGAGCTCTTACCGCAGCCCGAGGGGCCGATGATGGCGAAGCAGGTGCCCGGTGCGACCTGGAAGCTGAGATTGCGGAAGACCCAAGGCTCGTCGGCGCCGTAACGCAGGGACAGGCCATTGGCGACGATCGACCCGCGCGGAGCCCCGCCCTCGATCGTGGCCGGGGCGGCCACGGGCTTGGCGTTGGCCGGCTCTTCCGGGTCGGTCATGACGATGTCCGAGAGCCGGTCGGTCTGCACGTTGAGCATGCGCAACTGGAAGCCGGAATTGATCAGGTTGCCGACGCGGGTCGAGAACTGATCGCGGTAGGTCAGGAAGGCCACCAGCATGCCGAGGGACATCGACTGGTCGATCACCGCGCGTGCCCCCAGCACCAATAGGATCAGTCGGTCGGCGCCGGCCAGAAGCTCGCTGGCGCGGCCGAAGACGAGGTCGAGGCGCTGGAGCCGCAGCCGCGCGTTCAGTGCCGTAACGAACT
The DNA here is from genome assembly GCF_021352225.1 of Methylobacterium sp. C25. Classification (GTDB taxonomy): domain Bacteria; phylum Pseudomonadota; class Alphaproteobacteria; order Rhizobiales; family Beijerinckiaceae; genus Methylobacterium. The sequence continues at coordinate 179,748 of NZ_JAAUVI010000005.1, forward strand.
GGTTCATCCAGGTGCCGCGCCGCCGCTCGCGCAGGCCGAGCAGCTTCACACTCGCCATGCCGCGCACGGTCTCGATGAAGTGCGTCTGCTGACGGGCCTCGGCGACGATCGCCTCTTCGGTCCCCTCCTTGTAGGCGTTGTAGGCGACGATGCGCAGGCCGGCATTGATCGCGGTGGAAAGCAGCGCCACCAGCGCCAGCCAGCCGCCGTAGAGGAAGAGCATGATCAGCATGCCGATCGACATCACGCCGTCGAGCACTGCCTGGACGAGATCGGTGGTCAGTCCCTTCTGGATGGTGGCGAGCGAGCCGAAGCGCGAGATCACATCGCCGACATGCCGCTTCTCAAAATAGTCGAGTGGCAGCCGCGAGAGATGGTCGAACAGGCTGCCGGACCATTGGTAATTCAGCTTGGTGCCCGTCAGCATGATCGCCCAGGTCCGGGCGACGCCCAGCGCCAGCTGGATCAGCAGCAGCAGCGCGAGGCCGATGGCGACGACGAGGAGCAGGTCGAGATCCGCGTTGACGATGACCTCGTCGATGACGATCTGCGAGGCGATCGGCATCAGGATGTTGACGAGCTCGATGCCGATCGAGAGCGCCAGGATCGACATCATCGCCGGTCGGATGCCGCGCAGGTTCCGGAAGAGATCGCCCAGCGCGAGGCCCTTGGTGACCTTCTCGCGCACGAAGCTCTGGTTCGGCGTCACCTCCAGCGCGACACCCGTGAAATCGCGCGAGGCCTCCTCGAGCGTGAGCGTGCGCCGACCACGGGCGGGGTCGTGGATCACGATGCCGCCGCGGGTGAGCGAGGCCAGCACCACGAAGTGGTTGAGGCCCCAGTGAAGAATGGCGGGCACCTTGAGGCGCCCGAGATCCTTCAGCTCTATCCGCAGGGCGCGGGTCGAGAGGCCCATCGTACCCGACAGGTCCATCAGGTTGCGCAGCGTCATGCCCTTGAGCGAGAGGGCGTGACGGCGGCGCATGGCGCCGAGATCGGTCTCGCGCCCGTGGAAGCCGAGCACCATGGCCAGGCAAGCCATGCCGCACTCCGCGGCTTCCGCCTGCAGGATGACCGGCAGGCGCCGGCCAAAGCCGAATTGCAGGCCAGCCTGCGAGATGCTGTCGAGAAGCTTCACTTTTGCAGCCCCTTCGGGCTGGCCAGTGGGCCGCCATCGGTGACGAGGTCGACGCTGCGCTTCACGTGGTAAAGCGGGTCCAGCAGCCAGCGATAGAGCGCGCGCTGTTCGAGGGCGATGTCGGCCTCGACGCGCATCCCGGCCTCGAGGCGGCGCTTCTCGCCATAGGCCAGCACACCATCGTCATCGGGCTTGACCACGATGCGGTAGACGCCGCCTTGGCTCTTGCGCTTCATCTCGTCTGGCGCGTCCTCGCCCTCCAACGGCGCACGCGTCACCTCGGTGACGACGCCGCGATAGAGCCCGAAGCGCTGGAACGGGAAGGCGGCGTAGCGCAGCATCACGCTCGCGCCGGTCTCGATGAAGCCAATCGCCGAGGAATCTACATAGAGGTTCGCCTGTAGCCGCCCCTCGCTCGGTAGGAGTGTCAGCAGGGTGGCGCCGGCCGCGACGCTCTGGCCGGGCTGGGCACGGATCGAGGTGAGGATGCCCTTCTCGGGCGCGCGGATCTCGATGGCGCGCTTGGCCTCGCTCTCTGCCTTCTGCTGTTCGAGCTGGGCGGCCGCGCGGTCCATCTCGGAAAGATCCTTGGCGAGCTTCTCGTCGAAGGAGCTGTACTGAGACTTCAGATCCGCGAGCTTGCCTTCGATCTGCAGCGAGCTCTGGCGGAACTGCGCGAGCTGCGAAGTCGACTGCATGTAGAGGTAGTTCTGGTTCTGGAAATCGGCCGCCCTTGCGAAACCTCGCGAGACGGCCGACGCCAGCTCGTCCGCCCGGGCCTTGAGCGGGGGGACCAGCTTCTCCTGGAGCTCGACCTGCTGCTTGATCTGCTCGGACTGGGATTCGAGGTTGGCGATCTGCTCCTGCAGAGAGCGCTTCTCGGTTCCGGCCATGGACGCGCGCAGGCGGCGCTGTTCCTCCATGCTCTCCTTTTGGCGGCCGAGCTGTGCAATGACGCGCTCCTGGGTCGGCCCGCTGGCGGAAACGGCGTCGACGTCGACCGTGTAGAGAAGACGCCCCTGCTCGACCTTGTCGCCTTCCTTGACGCCCGAGGCGCTGACTCGGCCGGCGACAGGGCTCGCTACGGTGATCAGGCCGACATCCGGCGCGAGCAGCCCCTGAGCGTGGACGCGGCGGGTGTACGTGCCAAGCACCGCATAGAGCAGCGTCGCCAGAACCAGGCCGATGCAGACATAAGCGACGATCCGGATCGGGAGGGGCTGAACGATCTGGGCCTCGCCGAGCCACGCATTGCGGCGCGCCTCGGTGACTTCCTTGCGGAATAGCGGCGTGGACATGAACACCTGTGATGACGCGCCGGGCCTGCGCGGGTTTTGCCGACGCCGGCTTGTCACAGGAGGGAAGGCCAAGCAATCCGAGCGGCCGTCACGCGCTAGAGAGCAGCACATGACCACCAAAACGGCCGCTGTGCTCAAGGGGGCGATCATTCTGAGCCGATCCGCCAACGCGGTTCGATCTGCCAGCGATCAGAAGTGCAGCAGTAAAGACATTTTGTCCGCACTGTTGGTTGCCGATTTACGGCAATAGCCTTCTCTTGAATTCAAAATTTCGACCAAGAAGCAGGCACGATCTCCTGCGGCGCCCTGCCGCATGTTCCGGAAAATGATCAATTTTCAGCGTGCTTTATTTGCTGAATTGAGTGCCCGCTGTCTTACTCCATACCATCGCCGTCGAACCCCGGAACCCGTCGCTTCGCGCCCGACAATCTGCGCTGGGGCTCACGGCGCGAGAGAAGTATATTCTGCTAATATCACGAGTTTGTGAGTAACTGATCGATAATGGCGGCGGAATTTTCTGCTGTTGCCGAAATGTACTGCAAATGATCGAATGTTTTTCAGAAGAGGCCAATCCAATGCTTCTTTCGCGGCTGGGAAGCCGTCTTCGCTATTCATGGATCGAATTGGAGAATGTTTATGTCGCAGAACTTCGACACCGTTCGCGAACTGAGCGCGGCCGAGCTGGATGAGGTTGGCGGTGGCCAGTCTGAGCTATCGGTGAGCATCGGCGGCCTGAACGAGCTGATCGATACGGTTCATTCGATCCCCGCTGGCGCGGTGACCAATGTCCGCGGCCTCGTCGAGGACCTCGCCGGCGGACTGCTCGGCTCGCTCGGCGGCCTCACGGGCAAGTAAGCCGCCCAACCCTGTGCGAGGTGGCCGGCAGCTGAAATCGTGGCTGCTGGCCGCTCGCCTGTGGCGGCGCCACATTCCGCCATCTTTTTGCCAAGGTTCGGCCGCGCGCGGTTTCGGTAGCGCCCAATTCTTTTGGCGTGGTCGCAACTTGACGGCTCAGCCGAGATCGATCGGATTTTGTCAAAAATTATACGACCTTGGAGATCGGCCTCACGAGGGCGTGATCGCCTGTCGTGTGTCTTGAAGTGCCAGATTGCCCCAACCGCAACCTTTTGCCGCGGCATCCTGCCGCATATAGCCAAAAAAGACCAGCAATACCAATTAATTGGTGGGGCGGCTCGGCACTAGGCTCGGCCGTAATGTCGCACACCGCTTTCACCCCGATGCTGCACTGCAGCGATCCCAAAAAGCTCAACGTTCTTGGGCGGATGCTCCTCTGCCGCGGGTATCGCAATCGGTCTTTCAAAGATCAGAGTCCAAGCGCATGCCATAAACGTGGCAGAAACCTGGGTTGATCCCCAGTCCAATGAATGGTCACGTTATGGGGCGATGCGTATCCAACGCTTCGTGATGAGGTTTTAAGCCGGGTCATCTTTTGGGATGAGCTTGGATATAGCCTGTCATTTCAGGAGAATATTTATGTCGCAGAACATCGAGACCATCCGCGAGCTTAATGCGTCGGAACTCGATGAGGTCGGGGGCGGCCTCAGCGTCGGTGTTGGGGCCACGGTCGATCTCAGCCAGGAACTCGGTGCCGTGTCCGGTACGGTCGATCAGGTCGGTGGACTTGTGAGCGGCCTGCTCGGCACCGTGCTCGGTGCGGTCGGCGGCGTCGTCGGTGGTGTGACCGGCAGCGTCGGCCTCGGCGGCAAGTAAGCCTCTCCGACAGGTCGACGGCGGCAGCGAGGGTCCCCCTAACCTCGCTGCCGCCGTTGCTTTGTGCAGAGCCGCCCTCACGGGCGGCGCACGTGTTTTAGGCTTCGACCCTCATCGCCGGCGCTATGTTTCTCAGGATCCCTGAGCGACCGACGCCTGGGCCGGAACTCGCCATCGATGGGTGCAGCGCGACGCCTCAGGCGGCGATCGAAGCGACCGGCTCGGCGGCGCGCACGTCGGCATCGACGTGATCCTCGAAGCGCTTGAAATTCTCGCGGAACATCTCGACCAGCCGGGTCGCGGTCTCTGCAAAGGCCGCCTTGTTCTGCCAGGTCTTCACCGGGGAGAGCACGTGCGGTTCAACGCCCGGCACGAATTCCGGCACCGCGAGGCCGAAATACGGGTCACGCCGGAACTCGGCTTTGGAGAGCGAGCCGTCGAGGGCCGCCGAGAGCAGGCGCCTCGTGACACGGATGGGCATGCGACGGCCGGTGCCGACGGCGCCACCGGTCCAGCCGGTATTCACCAGCCAGCAATCGACGTGATGCTTGGCGATCAGCTCGCGCAGCAGGTTGCCATAGACGCTCGGATGGCGCGGCATGAAGGGGGCGCCGAAGCAGGTCGAAAACGTCGCCTCGGGACCGGTCAGGCCGCGCTCGGTGCCGGCCACCTTCGCGGTGTACCCCGAGAGAAAGTGGTACATCGCCTCGGCGCCGGTCAGCTTGGCGATCGGCGGCATCACGCCGAAAGCGTCGCAGGTCAGCATGACGATGTTCTTCGGATGCGCGGCTCGACCGGTGGAACTGGCATTGGCGATGAAGTCGAGCGGATAGGCGCAGCGTGTGTTTTCGGTCCGCGAGGCGTCATCGAAATCCGGGATGCGCGAGAGCGGATCGATGACGACGTTCTCCATCACCGTACCGAAGCGTTCGGTGGTGGCATAGATCTCGGGCTCAGCGTTGCGCGAGAGGCGGATCGTCTTGGCGTAGCAGCCGCCTTCGAAGTTGAAGATGCCTTCGCCCGACCAGCCGTGCTCGTCGTCGCCAATGAGTTGGCGTGAGGAATCGTTCGACAGCGTGGTCTTGCCGGTGCCGGAGAGGCCGAAGAACAAGGCCGAGTCGCCGGCCTCGTCGAGCGCCGCGTTGGCCGAGCAATGCATCGGCATCACGCCCTTACCGGGCAGGATGTAGTTGAGATAGGTGAAGACCGACTTCTTCATCTCGCCGGCGTAAGCCGAGCCGCCGATCAGCACGATCTTCTTGGTGAAGTCGATGGCGATCACGGTCTTGGAGCGGCAGCCGTGCCGAGCCGGGTCGGCCTGGAAGCTCGGCAGGTCGATGATCGTCATGTCCGGCACGTAGGAGGCGATGGCCTCGCGGTCGGGCCGGATCAGCAGGTTGCGGATGAAGAGCGAGTGCCAGGCGAGTTCGCCGAAGACGCGCGCTTTCACGCGATGGGCCGGATCGGCGCCGCCGTAGAGATCCTGCGCAAAGAGCTCCTTGCCTTCGGCATGTTTCAGGAAGTCCTGATAGAGCGTCTCGAACTGGTCGGGCGTGATTGAACCGTTATTCTCCCACCAGACCTGATCCTCAGTGGAGGCGTCGCGGACGACGTATTTGTCTTTCGGCGAGCGGCCGGTATGGGCGCCGGTATTGGCGACAATGGCGCCGCCGCGGGCCAGCTCCGCCTCGCCACGGCAAAGCGATTCCTCGTAAAGACGAGGAGCCTCGAGATTCCAGTAGACGGCCTTCAGATTCCGCAGGCCGATGGCCTCCGCGCCATGGGCTTCGTTGAAGTCGCCGATGTTGTTCACGTCACTCTCTCCTCGAAGCCCTGATCGCGACCGCTGCCACGGTCTGGCTGCTGACTTTGTCGAGGGACGTCCGCGCGGTCGTTCAGGTCCGCCGCGCGCAGGTTCACCGTCCCGTGATGTGCTTGGCTTGGGTCGCGGACGATTTGACGTCAACTGAACTTTTGGTCGACCACAAATTTTTTTTGTCTGGTCACAGCCTGCGGTGGTCGCGGGGACGGTGCGCCTCGCTGTTTCGTGGATGAATGGTCCGTCTGGAACGATGGAAGCGAGCGTCTCGAACGTGCCGCTTTGCGGGAGAGCCGCCGCATCGTATGCCGCCGGTTGCGCCTCCCTCCATCCCGTCCCCAGACGCAGCCTCGCATGCCTCAATCCGTCGCCGGCCCGGAGATCGAGCGCCTGATCCAGCTCCTTGCGCGCATGCCGGGACTTGGCCCGCGCTCGGCGCGGCGGGCGGCTTTACAGCTCATCAAGAAGCGCGACACATTGCTCGGCCCACTCGCGGAAGCGATGCGGATCGCGGCGGAGCGCATCGTCGTCTGCTCGTCCTGCGGCAACGTCGATACGTCGGAGCCCTGCACGATCTGCCGTGATCAGAGCCGTGATGCATCGACGCTCGTGGTCGTGGAGGACGTCTCGGACCTTTGGGCTCTCGAGCGCTCTGGCGCGGTGAGCGCGCGCTATCACGTCCTTGGCGGCGTTCTCTCGGCGCTGGACGGCGTAAGGCCGGAGCACCTGAACATCGAGCGACTGGTCGAGCGGGCGAGCGACCCGGCTGTGAAGGAAATCATCCTCGCCCTCAATGCCACGGTCGACGGCCAGACGACGGCGCATTACGTCACCGAGTCCCTGCGCCATCTCGGACTGACCATCACCCGACTCGCCCACGGCGTCCCGGTGGGCGGCGAGCTGGACTATCTCGACGAGGGCACGCTCTCGGCGGCGATCCGGAGTCGCTCTGCGTTCTGAGGCAAGTCGAGAGGACGGCTGACCTCAGGCACCTCGCAGCCGGTGGTGCAGCAGCGCCCGGGCTGTTTCGACACCCGCCTCCCCTCGTCGAGGACACCACGGTCCAACAGCGTCTCGACCAGCTCGACCTTCTCCATCACCGGATAGTTGCGCCAGATCTCGCGCTTCATCGCTTCCGGTGAGCCGCCGCCATGGAGCGAGATCACCGAGTACCAGCCGGCTTGATGCGATACGGTGAGGTCCTCGATCAGCCGCGACACCTCGAGCCGTTGTTCAGCCGAGATGTCGGGCCGGCCCATCAGTACCTCTGACAACGAAGCCTGCGTCTCCGGGTTGTGGTCCTCGTCCGGGCCTGGCAGCGCCACGATCAGGCCGCCCGAGACGTGATGGGCCAGCTTGTGCATGTCGTAGATCTTGGTCGCCAGCAGCAGCTTGCCGATGTTCGAGAACACGGCGTCCGGCATCACCGAGCCAGCCGAATCCTTCACGCAATAGACCGACGAGGCGACGCCGCAGGCGAAAAAGCCCTCGGTTATTGTGATGAGCTCGACCATCGCGTCGCGGATATGGCCGTGCCGGTCCGGATCGAGTCCGTTCGCTTCGATCATCAGCGCGCCCGCCCCGATGAGCAGATCGCCGAAGCCGGCTCGAGCGCCGATGCAGGAATGGCGGTGATGGGTGGCGTAGCTGGTCGTCAGGAACCCGCCCTCCTCCGTCTCGCCCGCGAGGAAAATGCGGTCGTGCGGAACGAAAACGTCGTCGAAGATCACGACACCCGTCGACTGACCGTACTTGCCCGAGAATTTTGCTGCCGCCTCGCCGGGGCGCCCCGCCGGGCGCGCCACGATGGTGATACCGGGCGCATCGATCGGCACGGCACAGCAGACAGCGAAATCGGCATCCTCCCGCGTATGCGTGCGGCAGGGCATCACCAGAAATTCGTGCATGTAAGGGGCGCCGGTGACGATCGCCTTGGTGCCGCGGATGACGATGCCGTCCGGTCGTCGCTCCTTGATGTGCACGTAGACGTCGCGATTGGCCTGCTGGCCCGGTCGCTTCGAGCGGTCGCCCTTCGCGTCGGTCATGGCGACGCCGAGGGTCAGATCCCTATCCTGGACGTCGTGAAGATAGGCGAGGAAGCGCTGGTGATAGTCGGTGCCGCGCGCCTCGTCGGTCCGTTTCGTTGCCTGGAAAAGCCCGTTGAGGGCATCGTGCGAGAGGTAGCGCTGTGCGCAGCCAGCCACCTTGCAAACCAGCCGAACCGCTTCGAGCTTGTGGAGCAGGTCGGTCGACGTCTCGTCGATGTGGAGCATCCGGTTGACGGTCTTGCCCGACGTGCCCTGCCGCGCGGTCATGACCGCGGCATGCTCGGGCCGGTGAGCGAAGTCGTAGGTGACGCCGACGCCGTTGATGCCGGGGACGAGCAACGGCTCGTCGGCGACACTTTCGACAATCATGCCGTTGACGAATACGCGGGGCCGGTAGGTGCGCAGCGACTCCCGGTAAGCGGTAGCGTCCATCAGCATGGCATCATCCTGCAAATCGTTTGATGAATTGAACGGTGTTAGAATTTCTGTCAAGCGTTCCAGGGTGAGTTCGGAGAACGTTGGAAATGGCGGTTCGTCGCGCGGCGCGGCAGCAGGCGGTGAGTGATCACAAGCGGGGGCTGATCCTCGATGCGGCTCGCGCGGTCTTCTCAGAGGAAGGGCTCGAAGGGGCGAGCTTGCGCGCCATTGCGACACGGGCCGGCTACACGCCGGCCGCCCTGTATTTCCATTTTGACTCCAAGGAGGCGATCTACGCGGACGTCCTGCGGACCTCGCTCCGCGCACTCGGCCGCCACGTCTCGGAGGCGGTCTCGGAGGCGCAAGACGCGCAGGCGAAGCTGCGTGCTGCAGCGATGGCGTTCTTCTGGTTCTACGCCGAAAACCCGCGCGACCTCGACCTCGGCTTCTATCTGTTTCGGGGTGGCATGAAGCCGAAGGGCCTGGGCCGCGAGCGGGACGAAGCCTTGAACGACGACCTCGCGATCGCTTTGCGTCCGATCTCCGAAGCTGCCCGGGTACTCGGCGCCTCCCCGATGGCAGCCGAGTTGCTGATGGTGGACACGTTCGCGCATGCCACGGGGCTGCTGCTCCTGCTGCATACGGGGCGGATTCGCATGTTCGGCGCCTCGGCCGCGGAGCGCATGGAGGCCTATCTCGATGGCCGGATCGGCGCATTGATGCAGGACGCAAAGCCATGCTGACCTTGGATCGTGAGCGCTCGACGCTGCTCGTCATAGATTTCCAGGCGCGCCTGATGCCGCATATCGAAGATGGCGAGGCCGCGATCGCCAATGCCCGGCGTCTGCTCGACGCGGCCGCGCTTATGGACGTGCCGATCCTGTTCACCGAACAGAACCGCGCCGGTCTCGGGGCAACCGTGCCGGAACTCGACGCGACGGGAGCGACCGCACACAAGATGACGTTCGACGCCGTGCGCTCGTCCGGCTTCCTCGACAGGCTGCCGGGGGATCGCGCCGTCGTTGTGGCCGGATGCGAGGCACATGTCTGCGTGCTGCAGACCGTGCTCGGCCTGCTCGAAGCGGGTCGGCAGGTCTACGTCGTGCGTGATGCCCTCGGAGCGCGGCGTGCGGAGAGCAAGGAGGCCGCTTTGCGCCGCATGGAGCGGCATGGCGCCGAGATCGTCACGACGGAGATGGTCGCCTTCGAATGGCTTGCCACCTGCAAGCACCCGCAGTTTCGCGAGATCGTCGCGTTGATCAAGTGAGCGAGCCGCCCGAGCCGCCGTAGGTTTTTGTTTTCGCCCCTGGATTTGACCGTCCGCAGGGCGGACCGTATGCGAAAGGCTTGTTCCGCGCGCCCCTTCCGGCGCCGCCATCGAGCCCGCTTCAACCCATGACGATCCGCCCTCTGGTCATCCTTCCCGATCCCGTCCTGCGCCAGAAATCGGAGCCGGTGGCGACGATCACCGACGAGATCCGCGTGCTCGCGCGGGACATGATCGAAACCATGTACGACGCGCCCGGTGTCGGCCTGGCCGCGATCCAGATCGGCGTGGCCAAGCGCGTCGTCACGATCGACACCAACAAGGAAGAAGAAGCGCGCGACCCGACCGTGTTCATCAACCCCGAGATCGTCTGGGCGTCGGAGGAACTGCGCGTCTACGACGAGGGCTGCCTGTCGATTCCCGAGTTCTACGGCGAGGTCGAGCGGCCGGACCGGGTCAAGGTGCGCTACATGAACCTCGATGGCGAGACGGTCGAAAAGGAGGCCGATGGCCTGCTTGCGACCTGCCTGCAGCACGAGATCGATCACCTCAACGGCGTGCTGTTCATCGATCACCTGTCGAAGCTGAAGCGCGACCGGGTCATTAAGAAGTTCGCCAAGGCCGCCAAGCGCGACGCCGCCTGAAGCGGGGCCACAAAGCCATGCGCGTCGTTTTCATGGGTACGCCGGACTTCGCCGTGCCGACGCTGGCGCGCATCCTTGCCGATGGGCACGAGGTCCCTGCGGTCTATACTCGGGCACCTGCCAAGGCAGGCCGCGGCATGAGCTTGAGGCCATCGCCGGTCCATGCGCTGGCCGAGAGCGAGGGGCTCACGGTGCATACGCCCGCCAGCCTTCGCACGGACGAGGCAGCGCAGGACTTCGCCGCCCACGGGGCCGACGTTGCGGTGGTCGTTGCCTACGGGCTGCTGCTGCCGCAGTTGATCCTCGACGCACCGCGCTACGGCTGCCTCAACCTGCACGGCTCTTTGCTGCCGCGATGGCGCGGCGCCGCGCCGATCCAGCGGGCGGTCATGGCGGGTGATGCCGAGAGCGGCGTCGGCGTGATGCGGATGGAGAAGGGGCTCGATACTGGGCCGGTCTCCCTGGAAGGTCGTCTGCCGATCACCGAGGGCATGACGGCCGGCGAGCTGCACGATGCGCTGATGCCGCTCGGCGCCGAGCTGATGAGCCGTGCCCTCGCGGCGCTGGCGGCCAGCGATCTCGCGTTCACGCCGCAGCCCGAGGAGGGCGTGGTCTACGCCCACAAGATCACCAACGAGGAAGCGCGCATCGACTGGAGCCGGCCGGCGCAGGAGATCGCCAACCACGTCAACGGCTTGTCGCCGTTTCCGGGAGCGTTCTTCGAGGCCGATCTCGGCAAGGGGCCGGAGCGCGTAAAGGTTCTTCGCGCACGTGCAGTGGGCGGATCGGGAGAGCCCGGCACGCTGCTGGACGAGGCTTGCACCGTCGCCTGCGGCGAGGGTGCGGTGCGCTTGCTGGAGCTGCGCCGCGCTGGCAAAGGCGGCACGGCGACGGGCGAAGATTTCCTGCGCGGCGCGAGGTTCGGCGCCGGCGCCCGTCTCGTCTGATGCCCCGCTACAAACTGATCGTCGAGTATGACGGGGCTCCGTTCTGCGGCTGGCAGCGGCAGGCCGAAGACCTGACGGTTCAAGAGGTTATCGAGACGGCCGTCCACCGCTTCTCAGGAGAGACGGTGCGGCTTACCTGCGCCGGGCGTACGGATGCGGGCGTTCATGCGATCCATCAGGTCGCCCATCTCGACCTCGCGAAAGAATGGCGCACGGACACGGTGCGCGACGCCATCAATGCCCATGTCCGCCCGCATCCGGTCGCCATCGTCAACGCCGAGATCGTCAGCCCCGACTTCGATGCGCGCCACCGGGCCATCCGCCGGCACTATCGTTACCGGATCTTCAACCGGCGCTCTCCTCCGGCGATCGTGCGGGCACAAGTCTGGCACGTGCCCTGGCCGCTCGATGCGGGCCTGATGCAGGAGGCCGGGCGCCGGCTGCTTGGTCGCCACGACTTCTCGGCGTTCCGCGCTGCCGAGTGCCAGGCGGCAAGCCCGATCCGGACGCTCGAACAGATGGGGATCGAGACCCGCACCATGGGCCTTCACGAAGAGATCGTGGTGGCGACCTCGGCGCGCTCGTTCCTTCACCATCAGGTTCGCTTCATGGTCGGCACCCTGATGCTCGCCGGGTGCGGACGCATCAGCGCCAATGACGTTGCCGACATCCTCGCCTCCGGCGACCGCAGTCGCTGCGGGCCGATGGCCCCGGCCCAGGGGCTGACCTTCGTCGGCGTCGACTACGAGCCGCCCTTCGGAAAATAGGCGTCGAGCACGCGGGCATAGATCGCCGTCAGCCGTTCCAGGTCGGCGACGGCCACGCATTCATCGACCTGATGCATGGTCTCGCCGACGAGGCCGAATTCGATCACCGGGCAGGCATCCTTGATGAAGCGGGCATCCGAGGTGCCCCCCGTCGTCGAGAGTTTTGGGGTCAGGCCGGTCTCGGCCGCGATGGCCCCGGAGACCAAGTCGACGAACGCGTCGGGCTGGGTGAGGAAGGCCGGCGAATTAGAAGGCTGAAGATCGAGGCTGAAGCTCACGACGTTGCCGGCTGCAACCTCCAGGCGGCGCTGGATTTCGGCGCCGAGGCTCTCTGCGCTCCAGCCCTCGTTGAAGCGGATGTTGAACACCGCCTTGGCGCTCGCCGGGATCACGTTGGTGGCCGGATTGCCGACGTCGACCGTCGTGAATTCCAGGTTCGACGCGTCGAAATGCGCGGTGCCGCCATCGAGCGGCTCGTCGATCAGGGCCGAGCACAGCCGCACCAGGCCGGGAATCGGATTCTCGGCCCGGTGCGGATAGGCGACATGGCCCTGGCGGCCGTGGACGGTAATCACGCCGGTGAGCGAGCCGCGCCGGCCGATCTTGATCATTTCGCCGAGGCGGCTCGGGTTGGTCGGCTCGCCGAGCAGGCAATGATCGAAACGCTCGCCTCGCTCCCGCGCCCAAGCGAGCAGCTTCACCGTGCCGTTGATCGCCGGCCCCTCCTCGTCGCCGGTGATCAGGAAGGCAATCGAGCCTGCAAAATCCGACCGCTCGCGCAGGAAGGCGAGGGTCGCGGCCAGTTTGCAGGCGATCCCGCCCTTCATGTCGACGGCGCCGCGTCCGTAGAGCACGCCATCCTTGATCTCGCCGGAAAAAGGCCCGTGGCTCCAGGCGGAGGGCTCTCCCGTCGGGACGACGTCGGTATGGCCGGCAAACAGCAGACACGGGCTGCCCGTGCCGATCCGTGCGTAGAGGTTTTCGATGTCCGGAGTGCCGGCTTCCGAAAACACCGGCCGCTCGACTTTGAAGCCGATCCCACCGAGCAATTCGTCGAGGAACGACAGCGCCCCGCCCTCCTCCGGCGAGACGGAGGCGCAGCGGATCAGCGCCTGGGCGAGCGAGACCGGAGATGTTGGATCGAGGCTCATGCCGGCACCTGTGCCGCGCCGCATTCCGTTGCTTGCGCGTTAAAAAAGCTCGGAAAACACAATTGCATAGCTGCCGATACGCTCAGCTGCGGACAACCTGCAAGAGCCGTTGTGATCGGGGCTTGCGCGGGCAATGATAACCTCACCGAGATCGTGTCTTCGCGAGGTTGCGTCTTCATGCGAACGATACCCATGTCTCCGTCCCTGTCTGGGCCGCCCGCGGCCGAGCCGGCGTCTGAGCGTCGTGGCCTCGCGCGCAAAACGGTGCTCATCCCCGCGATCGCAGTGTGCCCCGATGGAATCGAATATCGCTGCGTCCTGCGCGACATGTCGACGACCGGCGCCAGAATTGCGATCCCGGGCCGCAACCGCCTGCCGCCGCGCTTCAAGCTGGTGACGGGCAGCCGGACGGATGGGTTTCCGATGCGCCTCGCCTGGCAGCGCGGCGACCTCGCCGGGCTGATCCTCGAACGGGACGAGGCCGACGCCACCAAGCAGTCAGGCTGAGCCCGCATCGCTGGCCTGACGATTGGGTATCGGATGCGGCTATCGCACGGCACGTTGGCTGACTATGTGCCGATCATGGCTTTGTCTTCCGACGAAATCGAACGCTATGCCCGCCACCTCGTCCTGCGCGACATCGGCGGTCCGGGTCAGGCGCGGCTAAAGGCAGCTCGCGTGCTCGTCGTCGGTGCCGGAGGGCTCGGTGCACCGCTGATCCAGTATCTTGCCGCGGCCGGTATCGGCACGATTGGCATCGCCGACGACGACGTGGTGTCGTTGTCGAACCTGCAGCGCCAAGTGATCCACCGAACGCCGGATATCGGCCGGCCGAAGGTGGACAGTGCCGCCGAGGCGGTATCGCTGATCAATCCGCATGTGCGGGTTGTGGCCCATGCCACCCGCCTGACCGATGAGACGGCGGCGGCGCTCGCCGCCGAATACGACGTCGTCGCCGATGGCTCGGACAACTTCGCCACCCGCTATGCCGTGTCGGATGCCTGCTTCCGTGCTGAGCGCCCCCTGGTGACGGCGGCGCTCGGTCAATTCGATGGCTCGCTCACCACCCTGCGTCCGCATGAGGCCGGACCGGATGGTCGCCCCAATCCGACCTATCGCTGCCTCTTCCCGAACCCACCGCCGAACGGCGCCGTTCCAACCTGCGCCGAGGCCGGGGTGCTCGGCGCATTGGCCGGCGTCATGGGCTCGTTGATGGCGATGGAGGTGATCCGCGCGATCGTGCCCTTCGGTGAGTCGCTCGTCGGGCGCCTGCTGATGGTCGATGCCCGCTCGATGCGCTTCGAGACGCTGAGCTACGGCTGGGATCCGGCCAACCCGCTGAGCGGCGAGACGGTACAGGGGTTGGTCGGGCGTTCGTGCTGAGAATGGCGAAAAGGGTTCCGCGCTTCGCCCTCGTGTGAGACATCCGCTTCAACCGCGACGTACGGGAGTATTTTCAAGCGGATAGTGCGGGCCGGCATGCCCATCTCAACTCCCTTTCCGCAAAGCATCCTGTGTCGGGTGAAGGGAGCGGGCCGCGCCAAACCCTCGGCCGCTCAGACGTACATCGCGATGGCCGATTGCAGCATCTCGTTCGTGGCGCTCATGACCTTCGTGTTGGCCGTGTAGGCCTGTTGCGTCTCGATCATCTTCGAGAACTGGTCCGCGGTGTCGGAATTGGACTGCTCGACCGATCCGCTTGAGATCATTGCGCCATCGAGACCGAACGTCGGCGCGCCGGATTGCGACGTCGCCACGTAGGCACTCCCGTCGAGTGTCGCGAGCCCGTCCTGAGATCCGAACTGGGCGACGGTGAGCGAGCCGAGGGACTGTGTGCTTCCGTCGGCATAGTTTGCCGTAAGACCACCGGACGAGGAAACGGACAGGGACGACAGCGCGCTGGCACTGCTCACGTCGACCTCCACGGGTGCGGTCGCCGAAGGCCCTGCAAACAGGTAGTAGCCGGCGCCGTTGACGAGATAGCCGTTTGAATCGGGCGAGAAGTCACCGCGCCGCGTGTAGGCCGTATCCGATGAAAAGCTTGGTGCTTCCGGCGTGCCGGTACCCTGTTTGACGATAAAATAGCCATTCCCGGTGATGGCAAGATTGGTGGGGACGCCAGACAGGGCGACTATGCCCTGGATGCCCAAGGTTGAGCTCTTGCCGATCGACACGCCACCAGGAGCATCAGTAGTCTGTTGAGTTTCTGCGAGCATGTCGGCGAAGCTCGTGTTGATGCTTTTGAAGCCGACAGTCGACGTGTTGGCGATGTTTCCAGAAATGTTGTTCAGCGCGTAAGACTGTGCCGAAACGCCGGTGATCGAGGTAGACAAAGCATCGAAAAGACTCATCGAAGGCTCCTCGTACGGAATTCGTGACGTCCCCCGCATTCGTCCTAAGCGAGTATGGTTATCGTTCTCTATATTTCTCGATATTTCTAATTGTTTCCATGAACTTGCAGGAAACAGAGACCGGATCGAGAGCGCCAGTTGCCGGCCGTCGTCCAGTCAATTGGTAAACTTGATCGCTGCCGCAAAGCTTGCGTGCTCGTCGTCGCCGGACGGCACTGTCAGGATCGCACTTTCGCCGATGCATGAGTGTTCGACAGCAGACAGCCGGAGGCCTCTTCTGAAGTGCTGCGGCCTGCACAGGTCGGATCCGCAATCGCACCCAACTGCCACACTAGGATGAGTGTGGTGGTTGGTTCAGGCGTCGGATTTTTGAAGCCTGAATCCGGTCTCAACGCGCCTTCGTCGCGTCCAGCGCCCGACCAAGATCAGCCAGAAGATCCTCTTCCGCTTCCAGCCCGACCGAGAGGCGAAGCAAGCCGTTCGTGATGCCGGCCGTCGCGAGCGCCGCGGCATCCATGGCGGCATGGGTCATGGTCGGCGGGTGCGCGACCAGACTCTCGACCCCGCCGAGCGACTCGGCCAGCGTGAAGATCTGCACTGCCCCCACGAACGCGCGGACGGCTTCGAGGCCGCCGGCCAGTTCGAAGCTGAGCATTGCGCCGAAGCCGCCCTGTTGAGCCTTGGCGAGTTCATGATCCGGATGGCTCGGGAGGCCGGGATAGTGGACTCGCGCGACGGCAGAGCTGGCTTCGAGGAATGCGGCGATAGCGGCGGCGGTCTTCTGCTGCTGCTCCACACGGACGAAGAGTGTCCGGACGCCGCGCAGCGTCAGGTAGGCGTCGAGGGGCGCTCCCGTGATGCCGATCGTGTTGGCCCAGGAGGCCAACTCCTCACCCACGGCCTTGTCAGCGGCGACGACCGCACCGCCGATGACGTCGGAATGCCCGTTCAGGAACTTGGTCGTCGAGTGGACGACGAGATCGGCGCCGAGGCTGATCGGCTGCTGCAGGGCCGGCGAAAGGAAGGTGTTGTCGACGACGGCCAGGGCTCCGGCCGCCTTCGCCAAAGCGGTCGTGCGGCGGATGTCGATCACCCGCATCAGAGGGTTGCTGGGCGTCTCGACGAGCAGGATGCGGGGCTTTTGCGCGAGAGCCGCTGCCAAGGCGTCCTCGTCGGCCTGATCGACGAAGGCGACACGATAATGCCCGCGCTCGGCGCGCATGCTGAGCAGGCGATAGGTGCCGCCATAACAATCATGCGGCGCGACCAGGAGATCTCCGGGACGCAGGCTCGACAGGGCGAGTTCGAGGGCCGCCATGCCGCTCGACACCATGACGGCGCGTGCGCCTCCCTCGAGCTTGGCGATGGTGTCAGCGAGTTGGTCGCGGGTCGGGTTGCCCAGTCGGGAATAGTCGTAAGGGCCGGGCTTCTCGAAGGCAGGAAACTTGAAGGTCGTGGAGAGGTGGATCGGCGAGATCACCGCTCCGAAGGCCGTGTCCTGTGCGACGCCATTGGTCGCCGCAACGGTCCGCGCCGCGCGTTCCTTCGACATCGGAACGTCCTTTCACTCTGGAAAAACTGCTCTCGGCGATTCAACCGCCCCGCTGATCGCGTTCTGTAAACAGAACGATTTGGATGCACAACAGGACAGGCGTGCTGGAGCCGCAAGTTTCTTCGCGAGCCCGAAGCCGGCAGACTGCGAGGCTAGGACAGTCCAGGCAGCTGCGTCGGCAACTCGGCGCCGAGACAGCACTTCTTGTACTTCTTGCCGCTGCCGCAGGGGCACGGATCGTTGCGGCCGACATCCTTGAATGGGTTCTTGACCGGCTGGCCGGCTTCCTCCGCCGTCCAGGCGAGCTGTTTCACCGGATCGTCGAGATAACCATAGGCTTCGCCTTCGAAAGACTGGAAGCTCGGCGGTTCGGATGTGACCTGGCGGAGAGCGCGCCGGAACCACGGCAGATCGCTGAACTCGTCCGTGATGCGGCCGTCCTTCCGGGCGGCTTCGACGCGCGGAGCCAGATCGGGGAGGCCGAGATAGGCGATGGCCTGCTCCCAGCCAATCCAGGCAAGGCTCCCCTCGACCGCGACCCGGGCATCGTCGTAGCGGATGAGCAGAGCCTTGGCCCGCGCCGGTTCGATACGGCCTTCGCGAACGAGAAAACTCATGGCCGTGAAGGCGCTGGCAGCCGCCGCTTCGTAGACCGTGCTGTCGAGGATCAGCCGGAAGAGCGCGTCGGCATTGCCGTCGAAGCTGCTCGCCAGCACACGCGGCAGCGTCGTCGTGACGGCATCGCCCAAAAGGCCGTCGAGTGCCTCGTCGTCCTGGCGAAGGAAGCGCAGCAGCGGCGGGAAGAGACGGGCGTCGTTCGCGGCTGCGAGGGCGTGGACGCCCCAGAACAGCAGGTTCGCTTCGTCGTCGCTCGGCGCGTCCGGATCGTCGGCGAACCGGTCGACCACGCACAGCACGGAATCGGCCACGAGGTCTGGCTCTGCGACCGCGCGCTGGAGCGCTTCCCTCGGAAGGAACTTGGCTTCCGAGAGTTGTGCGACGAGAGCGTCGTCCATGGCGGCCTCCTCAGGCGCGCAGGGTTGCCCCGGTCTTCTTTGCTACCTCCGCGACGATCTTGGCGCTCACCGCCTCGATTTCGGCATCGGTGAGCGTGCGCTCGGTCGGCTGGAGCCGCACGGCGACAGCGAGCGACTTCGAGCCCTCCGGAATGCCCGCGCCCTCGTAGATGTCGAACACGTCGACGCCGGTGATGAGCTTCCGCTCGGCGCCCTGCGCTGCGCGGATAACGTCTGCCGCGGCGACGTCACGGCCGACCACGAAGGCGAAGTCGCGCGACACGGCCTGGAGGTCCGACAGGGCGAGCGCAGGCTTAACCTTGGTCGGCTTGTACTTCGGCAGCGGCAGCGCATCGAGGGTGATCTCGAAGGCGACGAGAATGCCCTTGAGATCGAGCGCCTTCATCGCCTTCGGATGGATCTCGCCGAACCAGCCGACGGGATTCTTGGGTCCGAACTGAAGAATCCCAGAGCGGCCAGGATGCAGCCATTCGGGGCCACCGGCCACGATCTGCAGGCCGCCCGTCTGGATGCCCAAAGCCGTCAGCAGCGCCAGCGCATCAGCCTTGGCCTCGAAGGCGTCGACGACGGGAAGCGTGCCGCTCCAGTGCCGGCCGGCGCCTGCGTGTCGGGCGGACCCGCGTCGCACGCCGGCGGCGCGGATCGTCTGGCCCTCGGGCTGATCGGTCTCGAAGCACTGTCCGACCTCGAACAGCGCGACGTCGCCGTAGCCGCGATCGGCATTGGCCTGGGCGCCGCGCAGCAGGCCCGGGACGAGGCTCGGGCGCATGTCGGAGAGATCGGATGCGATCGGATTCGCCAAAGCGAGATCCGGCCGGCCGCCACCGAACAGGAGTGCATCCTCGCGCCGGATGAACGACCAGGTCACGGCCTCGAAAAGCCCCCGGGTGGCCAGAGCGCGCTTGGCGTTGCGGGTGCGGCGCTGGAGCACGGTGAGCTTCGGACCCACCGCGCTCGTCTCCGGCCGCAGCAGGGGCTTCGGCTCGATCCGATCGAGACCGGCGATGCGGATGATCTCCTCGACGAGATCGGCCTTGCCTTCGACGTCGGGCCGCCAGGATGGCGTCAGCACGTTTACCCGGTCGCCGTTGCCGGCGACGTGGAAGCCGAGCGATTCCAGCGTCACCTTCATCTCGGCCCGTGACAGCTCGAGCCCGGCGAGACGCCGGACCTCGGTCCAGGGGAAGTCGATGACGTGATCGGTCTCGGGTGGCTCACCGGCGATGCTCGTCTGGCTAGCGGTGCCGCCGCAGATGTCGAGGACGAGGCGCGTCGCCGTATCGAGGCCCGGCAGGGTGAAGGCCGGATCGACGCCGCGCTCGAAGCGGTAGCGCGCATCGGTGATCACGCCGAGGCGGCGGCCGGTGCGCGCGATGTTGCGCGGGTTCCAGAGCGCGGACTCGATCAGGACGTCGGTGGTGGTCTCGTCGCAGCCGGAGGCCTCGCCCCCGATGATGCCGCCGATCGACTCGACGCCGTTCTGGTCGGCGATCACCACGGTTTCGGCATCGAGCCTGTGCGTGCGGCCATCGAGTGCCTTCAGCTCCTCGCCCTCGCGAGCCAGGCGAACCGTCAGGCCGCCGGCAACCTTCTTCGCGTCGAAGACGTGGAGGGGCCGACCACGGTCGAAGGTCAGGTAGTTGGTGATGTCGACGAGCGCGTTGATCGGGCGCAGCCCAATGGCGCGCAGGCGCGCCTGCATCCAGTCGGGCGACGGGCCGTTCTTGACCCCGCGCACGAGGCGCAGCGTGAAATAGGGGCAGAGATCGCGGTCCGCCCCCAGCTCTATGGCGAGCGGCACCGGGCAGACGCCATCCCCACGCAAAGCCGGGAAAACATCGCCCTTGAGGGTGCCGATCCCCGTCGCTGCAAGGTCGCGGGCGATGCCGTGGATCGAGGCGCAGTCGGAGCGGTTCGGCGTCAGATTGATCTCGATGACCGGATCGTCGAGTCCGGCATAGAGCGCGTAGGGCATGCCAATGGGTGCGTTGGCCGGCAGATCTAGAATGCCGTCATGATCCTCACCGAGGCCGAGCTCGGCGCCCGAGCAGAGCATGCCGCGGCTCTCGACGCCGCGAATGGTGCCGACCGACAGCGTGATGTTCTTGCCAGGGACGTAGGTGCCGGGCGGCGCGAAAACCGACTTCATGCCCGCGCGCGCATTCGGCGCGCCGCAGACCACCTGCAGCGGCGCCCCGTCGCCGGCATCGACCATGCAGACGCGTAGACGGTCAGCATTCGGGTGCTGCTCGGCGCTGATGACGTTGGCGACGACATACGGCTTCAAGGCCGCCGCCTTGTCCTCGATGCCTTCGACCTCGAGGCCGATCTTGGTCAGCATCTCGGCGATGGCTTCGAGCGACGCCTCGGTGTCGAGGTGGTCCTTGAGCCAGGAGAGGGTGAATTTCATCGGTGCAGTCTTTCGCGGACGCCAGGGCGGTCCGCCGGGGCTTCAGCCCCGGCCCGTGAGACGATCGTGGCTCAGGCCGTGAGGCCGCCGACGAGGCTCGGCACGTCGAGCGGCCGGAAGCCGTAATGCTCGATCCAGCGCACGTCTGCCTCGAAGAAGGGGCGCAGGTCCGGCATGCCGTATTTCAGCATCGCGAGGCGGTCGATGCCCATGCCGAACGCGAAGCCCTGGAACTGATCCGGGTCGAGCCCGCAATTCCTGAGCACGTTCGGGTGGACCATGCCGCAGCCGAGAACTTCCAGCCAGTCGGTGCCCTCGCCGAAGCGGATCTCGCCGCCCTTTCGCGAGCACTGGATGTCGACCTCGGCCGACGGCTCGGTGAAGGGGAAGAACGAAGGCCGGAAGCGCATGCCGACGCTCTCGACCTCGAAGAAGGCGCGGGCGAAGTTCTCCAGCACCCATTTCAGGTTGGCAATGTTCGCTTGGCGATCGATGACCAACCCCTCGACCTGATGGAACATCGGCGTATGGGTCTGGTCGGAATCATGCCGGTAGGTACGGCCCGGGATGATCACGCGGATCGGCGGCTCGACCGAGCGCATCGTGCGGATCTGGACCGGAGAGGTGTGCGTGCGTAGCACCTTGCGGCGGCCAAGATGGTCCGGCGCCAGGAAGAAGGTGTCGTGCATCTCCCGAGCGGGATGGCCCTCGGGGAAGTTCAGCGCAGTGAAGTTGTATTCGTCGGTCTCGATGTCCGGGCCTTCGGCAACCGAGAAGCCGAGATCGGCGAAGATCGCGGTGATCTCGTCGATGACCTGGCTGATCGGGTGGATCCGACCGCTGGCCTCCGGCGCCTCGCGCAGAGGCAGCGTGACGTCGATCCGCTCCGAGGCCAGCCGCGCTTCGAGGGCGGCGCCCTGAAGCGCCTCGCGGCGCGAACCGAGCGCCGTGGTGACGCGGTCGCGCAGGCCGTTGATGAGGGGGCCGCGCTCCTTGCGCTCGTCTGGCGTCATCGCGCCGAGCGTCTTCAGGAGCTCGGAGACGCTGCCCTTCTTGCCGAGTGCCGAGACACGGACCGCTTCCAGGGCCGCTTCGTCCGGGGCGGTGTCGATCTGGCCCATCAGATCGCGTTCGAGGCTGTCGAGATCGGTCATCTTTTGTCCGAGAGCGGCGGCTTTCGCGCGCTGCTTTCGCGCTTTGCGCGAAGTCGCGCAAGCGCGGCCAAAAAAGAAGGCGCGGCGCTGTCGAGCGCCGCGCCTTGTCAGCTCGATGAGCTCGGCTTGGGAGCTCAGGCGGCCTTCTTGGTCTCGGCCGGGAGCGCAGCCTTGGCCTTCTCGACGATGGCGGCAAAGCTCGCCGGCTCGTGGATGGCGATCTCGGACAGCGCCTTGCGGTCGACCTGGATGCCGGCCAGCGCGAGGGCGTTGATGAAGCGCGAATAGGTCAGGCCATGCTCGCGGACGGCAGCGTTGAGACGCTGGATCCAGAGGGCGCGGAAGGTGCGCTTCTTATTCTTACGGTCGCGGTAGGCATACTGCATGCCCTTCTCGACCGCCTGCTTGGCAATGCGGATCGTATTCTTGCGGCGGCCATAATAGCCCTTGGCGGCCTTCAGAACCTTCTTGTGCTTCGCGTGACTGGTCACGCCGCGCTTGACGCGGGCCATGGGAGATCTCCTCGGATTTCAGAAAAAAGCAGGTTCGCGGGAAGAAGGATCAGCGCTGGTTTGGCAGAAAGTACTTCTTCACGTTGACGGCATCGCCCTCGAACAGGGTCGTCGTGCCGCGCAGGTTGCGGATCTGCTTGTTCGTCCGCTTGATCATCCCGTGGCGCTTGCCGGCCTGGGCGTACATCACCTTGCCGGTGCCGGTGATCTTGAAGCGCTTCTTGGCGCCCGATTTCGTCTTCAGCTTGGGCATTTGGCTCTCCTGGCGCAAAAGGATGCCGACCGGTGTGACCGGCATTCCTGCGCGAATGATGCTTCTGGAAGCAACGGCAACCGCCACGGCAGCCCTAATCGGCCGGGCGGTTCGACGCGGGCCGGCTTATGACAGAAAGATTGCAGGGTTTCAACGCAGATCAGATCGCGATCGGCGACCGGCTGAATCGGCCTAGGCTTGTCCTGCCAGCGCCATGAACGCGTCGAAGCTGCCTGCGGCGTACGACACCCCGTCTTCACCCGTCTCCTCATGGTCGACGAAAACCACTGCCGGGTTCGCGGGATCGCTGCGAAAATCGAAGGCCCAGTAATTGCCGCCCGTGTCGTCCGCAAACGGAAACAGCCCCGCCGGATACCGGTCTTCCATGTGCCGAAAGCACTCCTCGACGGTGTAGGACGCATCAGATTTGGACAGGCTATCCGGCGGAAGGACGAGCAGAAGCACGCCGAAATTGATCTCGCCCTCGTCGGGCAGCACCAGGCCATCGGCGTCGAGTACCTGTCCCTGATGCTCGCGGACGATCTTCCAATAGAGGTCCGGTAATCGCGCTCCGGCCAGGGCTTCGAGCCTCGCCCGATCGGGCTCGCTCGGCCGTGCGAAGGCCGTCTGCAGATAGCGCTGCCACTCGCTCATCCGGGAAATCCACACCCAACGGCCAAGCCTGGGGAACCTTAAATCTCAGCCTACGGTTTCGTTCATGTTCGGCTCAGGCCTCGTGCGTAAATTCCCCAGCAACACATCGCTTCGTCCTGTCAAGGAGACGTATTCGTGCGCATCGCAATGGTTGCCCCGCTCGCTGAGGCCGTACCGCCCAAGTTCTATGGTGGTACCGAGCGCGTCGTTTCGTGGATCACAGAAGAACTGGTCCGCCAGGGCCACGACGTGACCCTGTTCGCCAGCGGTGATTCCGAGACCTCGGCCAAGCTCGCTGCTTGCCATCCGGAGGGTCTGCGCCTTCTCGGCTATCGTGATCACACCGCAGGTCACCTCGCGATGCTGCATCACGTGCATCGCCGGGCTCACGAGTTCGACATCATCCACTTCCACATCGATCTCTTGCAGTATCCGATGTTCGAGGATCTTTATCACAAGACCCTCACCACCATGCACGGCCGTCTCGACGTGCCGGACTTCATGCCGGTCTACAAGACCTTTACCGGCATGCCGCTGGTGTCGATCTCGGACAACCAGCGCGAGCCGATGCCGGAGGATTCCAACTGGCTGGCCACGATCCATCACGGCCTGCCGAAGGAGAATTGCCCGTACTACCCCGAGTCCAAGGGCGGCTACCTCGCCTTCCTCGGCCGCATCTCCCCGGAGAAGCGTCCGGATCGCGCCATCGAGATGGCGAAGCGTTCGGGCATCCCGCTGAAGATCGCCGCCAAGGTCGACAAGGCTGACCAGGATTACTGGGACGAGGTCATCGAGCCGATGATCCATCACCCGCTGATCGAGTACATTGGCGAGATCAACGAGGAGCAGAAGAAGGACTTCCTCGGCAACGCTCTCGCCCTCGCCTTCCCGATCGACTGGCCGGAGCCTTTCGGCCTGGTGATGATCGAGGCAATGTCGGCCGGCACGCCTGTGATCGCCTTCCGCAACGGCTCGGTTCCCGAGGTGATCAAGGACGGCGTCGGCGGCTTCGTGGTCGACAACATGGACGACGCGGTTGCTGCCTGCCTCAAGGCCAAGGACCTGCCGCGGGCCGGCGTGCGCAAGCACTTCGAGAGCCAGTTCACCGCCGAAGTGATGGTCAAGAAGTACGTCGCCGCCTACGAGCAGCTCCTCGCCAACCGCGGCAACGTCGTCGACCTGCCGACCGCCGGGAGCTTCTCGCCGCAATATGGCGAGGTGAATGGTTCGCCCCGTCCCTCGATCAACGTGGCAGCTCTGCCCGCTTGATGAATTCATCGGCGCCGGCCCCTCGCCGGCGCCGATTTATCGCCTAACTGACGTGTCCGAACTTGGCCGCCGGTTCACATCGGCGGCCTTTATGATTCGCGCCCCAGCGCGGACAGTCTCGGATCATCGCAGCAAAGGGCACTCGGCATGGCAGCAGACGAGGCAGCGGCGAAGGCCACGGTCATCCCCCGCGACGACGGCACGACCCGACCGCTCCACGGTTTCCAGGACGCCGACGAAGCTCTCCCGCAGTACCATATCGAGGCCCAGACCTCGCTCGTCGAACGGCCGCTGCGCTCCCTCAAATACGGCGAGGCCTTTGCGGTCCTCGACACCCACGGCGACATCGGCGTCTTTGCCGGACCCGACGGGATCTACTTCCAGGACACACGCTATCTCTCGCGACTCGCCTTCACCGTCGAGGATCAGCGTCCGCTGATCCTGTCCTCCGTGATGCAGGACGATAACGGGGCGCTCAGCGTCGACATGACGACGCCGGACATCCGGATCGACGCCCAGGACGAGACCTCGATCCCGCGCGAGCTGATCGCGATCGAGCGCACCAAGTTCCTGTTCAAGGGCACCTGCTACGACCGCATCGGTCTTCGCAACTACGACACCCGCCCCCGGACCCTGAAGGTCTGCGTGACCTTCGATGCCGACTATCGCGACCTCTTCGAGGTGCGCGGCACCAACCGCACCCGCTTCGGCAAGCGCACCGTCCAAGTGGCGAGCGAAAACCAGGTGCAGTTCCGCTATGTCGGCCTCGACGAGATCGTGCGCAGCACCTCCGTGCATTTCGGGCCGACCCCGAAGCGGATCGGGCCGGGCCGAGCCGAGTTCGAAGTGACGATGGAGCCGGGCGAGCACACCTCGATGTTCATTCGGGTGGTCTGCGAGTCGCACCGCGCCTTCACCAGCGTTCCGACCGCACAGCGTGCCGGCGAGGACGCTGCCGCCGCCCTCTCGCGCGCGGCCGGCAGTTCCGGCGGCGAGCGCTCGACCAAGGGCCTGTCAGAGGGCCGCATCTTTGCTCGCGCCTATCGCGACAACCGCCGCGACCAGCGTCAGCTGACGGCCGGCATCACGACGATCATCTCGTCGAACGACCAGTTCAACGAGTCGCTCTGCCGGGCAACGGCCGACCTCTACATGCTGGCGAGTCGGACCCAAGAGGGCATCTACCCCTTCGCCGGTATCCCCTGGTACTCAACCGTGTTCGGGCGCGACGGCATCATCACCGCGATGATGGCGCTCTGGATCGATCCGAATTTCGGCAAGGGCGTGCTGCGTTTCCTCGCCGCGACCCAGGCAAAAACCATTGATCCGGCCGCCGATGCGCAGCCCGGCAAGGTGTTGCACGAGACCCGTCGTGGCGAGATGGCGATGCTCGGCGAGGTGCCATTCCGGCACTATTACGGCACCATCGACGGCACGCCGCTCTTCGTCATGCTGGCCGCCGAATATTACGACGTCACGGGCGATCTCGATACGATCAAGCACATCTGGCCCGCGCTCGAACTCGCCCTCGACTGGATCGACACCTATGGCGACCGGGATGGCGACGGATTCGTCGAATACATCCGCGAGACCGAGAACGGCCTCGCCAATCAGGGCTGGAAGGATAGCCACGATTCGATCTTCCACACCGACGGAAGCATGGCCAAGGCGCCGATCGCGCTCTGCGAGGTCCAGGGCTACGTCTATGCCGCCAAGAAGGGAGCCGCGAAGCTCGCCGTCCTGACGGGCCACCCCGACCGGGCGATCAAGCTCGAGAAGCAGGCTCACGCCCTACGGGAGGCCTTCGACAAGGCGTTCTGGAGCGACGAGATCGGCACCTACGTGCTGGCGCTCGACGGCGACAAGCGGCAATGCGCCGTGCGCTCCTCCAATGCCGGCCACGCCCTGTTCACCGGCATCGCAAAGCCGGAGCGTGCGCAGCAGGTGGCGGACCAGCTCCTCTGCAACGACGGCTATAATGGCTGGGGCATCCGCACCATCGCCAAGGGTGAGGCGCGCTACAATCCGATGTCCTACCATAATGGGTCGATCTGGCCGCACGACAACGCCATGATCGCCATGGGCTTCGCCCGCTACGACCTGAAGGCAGAGGCTGCCCGCGTGTTCCAGGGCATGTTCGACACCTCGCTCTACCAGGATCAGAAGCGGCTCCCAGAGCTGTTCTGCGGGTTCATGCGCCGGCGGCAGCGCGGGCCAGTGAACTATCCGGTGGCCTGCTCGCCACAGGCCTGGGCGGCGGCGACGCCCTTTGCGCTGCTCGCCTCCTGCCTCGGCCTCGAGATCGTGCACGACAAGAATCGCATCCGCCTACGCAATCCGATGCTGCCACGCTTCCTCGATGCCGTGACGCTCTACAATCTGAAGCTCGGCAACTCGCGGGTGGACCTGCGTGTGCACCGGCATGGCGACGACGTCACCGTCTCGGTGGAGCGTCGTATCGGGGACGTGCAGATCTCGCTCCTGAAATAGACCCGGACAGACGGACGCCGCCGACCACACACGAAAACGCCGCCCCGTTCGGAGGCGGCGAAAACGTCGATCGACTGGACTGTGCGAGCCTTCGGCTCAGCGCGGCGCTAGGATCATGATCATCTGTCGGCCTTCGAGCATCGGCTCGCTCTCGACCTTGGCGATCTCCTGGGTCTCCAGCTTCACGCGCTCGAGGAGCCGCAAGCCGATATCCTGGTGAGCCATCTCGCGACCGCGGAAGCGCAGGGTCACCTTGACCTTGTCACCTTCCTCGAAGAAGCGATGCACCGACTTCATCTTGGTGTCGTAGTCGTGCTTGTCGATGCCGGGACGGAGCTTGATCTCCTTGACCTCGACCGTCTTCTGACGCTTGCGCGCCTCGTTCTGCTTCTTCTGCTCGAGAAAGCGGAAACGGCCGTAATCGAGGAACTTGCAGACGGGAGGAACGGAGTTCGGCGCGATCTCAACCAGATCGAGACCGACTTCCTCTGCCATTTCGAGGGCTTCGAAGAAGGGAACGACGCCCTTGTTCTGTCCGTCCTGGTCGATGAGCTGAACCTCACGGACGCCGCGGATGTCCCGGTTGGCGCGCGGCCCGTCCTTCTGCGGGGCCGGCATGGCTCTCATAGGTCTACGAATGGCTTTGATCTCCTGAAAAACGACGAAACGGCAGCCTCGAATCCGCCCTTGGCAGGTCCCGGCCACCCTGTGAACCGACTAAGCCGGTTTGCATCACCTTGGCAAAACCTTCCGACAAGTCAACTCGAACAACCCTGATCGGTTCATGGCCGCACGCATGGCAGCGATGGTTCGGCTAGGCCCGCAGCAGCCCTCGATAGACGTCGAGGGTGTCTGCGATCATGGTCTCGAGCGAGAATCGTGTCTCGACATGCGCCCTCGCCCGTAACGTCAGCGCATCTCTCGCGCTCGCTCCCAACGAGAGCAACTCGCCAAGCGCATCAGCGAGCGCGGCCGGATCGTGCGGTGGCACGCGCCATCCTGTGCGCCGGAACGCTTCCGTCTCCGGCGGTGCGAGCACGGTCTCCGGGACGGCGCCGATATCGGTAACGACTACGGGAGTTCCGAGCGCCTGGGCCTCGACCGCCGAGCGCCCGAAGGCCTCTGGTTCGACGGAGGGCACGGCGACCACGGCGGCCGCGCGGAAGGCTGCCGGCATGTCGCTGCAATGACCGACGCGGCGCACGATTCCGTCGAGCCCGCGCGCCGCGATTAGCGCATCGAGTTCGCGCTCATAAGTCGTGCGCCCCTGGGCGTCGCCGGCCAGAACCACGGCGATGTCCTTCAGGCCCCGGTCGCGCAGCAGCGCTGCCGCCTCGATCAGAACCCTTTGGCCCTTCCAGGCCGTGAGGCGCGCCGCGAGCAAAATGATGCGCTCATGTGGGGAAACGCCCCAGGACCGGCGCAGGGCTTCGACACGCGTGGCGGTAACAGCAGACGGATTGAAGACGGAAAGATCCGTCCCGCGATGGATCACGCGGACGCGGTCCTTCGCCTGGTCCGGATGGCGGGTCCGGATCAGGTCCGCTGTGTAGTGCGAGTTGGCGATGACCACGTCGCCACGCGCCATCACCGAGTTGTAGAGAACCTTAACACTGCCATGGCCGGAATAGCTTCCATGATAGGTGGTGACGAAGGGCAGCCCGAGATGCCGCGCGGCGCCGAGCGCCACCCAGGCTGGGGCCCGAGAGCGAGCGTGGATCAGGCTCACGTCCTCTCGTCTGCACAGCTTCGCAAGCTTGAGCACGTTGAGCGCCATCGCCGCTGGGTTCTTGGTGTTCGCGGGGAACGGGAGCCAGACGCCGCCCTTCGCCTGAAGCTCTCCGACGAGCCGGCCGCCTTCCGTCGCGACGAGGGCCCGTCCGCCTGCTGCGGCGACCGCTTCGGCCACGTCGACAGTCGTGCGTTCCGCACCGCCCGCATCGAGGCCGGGGATGATCTGCAGAATGGTGCGACCAGCAAGCGGCGCCGCTTCGCTTGGAAAGCTGCCGGCGCGGTTGGATTCGTTCATTGCGACGTCCCCGGCCGCCCGGCCTCTGCCGCAATCCGAACTCTTCGTCGGTCGCCGTCCATTCCAGTCTCGATCATTGCGTCAGGATCGCGTGCGCGCTTTAGGTTTCCGTAAACGAAGCCGAGAGATCGCGCGGCGCGCCACCGGCCGCTCGCAGGGAAAGATACGAGATGGCACATGACGAGGCGACCCAGACCGGTTCGCTCCGAGACGATCTGCCGATCGTCACGATCACGGTCGGAGCGGGCGCAGGGAGACGTGAGATCGCCGTGCGCATCCGGGCGGGTGAAGGGCGCCCGGTCGTCTGGCTCGGCGGCTTCCGGTCGGACATGCGCGCGACGAAAGCCACTGCGCTCGACGGCTGGGCCACGCGCCGCGGGCGGCCATTGGTTCGGTTTGACTACACCGGGCATGGTGAGTCCGGCGGCGTCTTTGCCGATGCTGTCGTCTCCACCTGGGTCGAAGACGCTCTCGCCGTACTCGAACGTTTCGCAGACGACCAGCCCGTCCTCGTCGGCTCCTCGATGGGGGGGTGGGTGACGTGCCTCGCTGTGAGGGAGAGGCTTAACCAGGGCCGCAGCGGTCCGGCCGGAATCGTGCTGATCGCGCCGGCTCTCGATTTCACGCACGACCTGATGTGGGAAGCCTTCCCCGAGGAGGTTCGTACCGAGATCGAGCAACGCGGAGTCTGGTATCGAGAGACGGCTTATGCGCCCGAGCCGTACCCCATCACGCGTGCCCTTATCGAGGATGGGCAGCGCAATCGCATGCTTGACGGACCGGTCGATCCTGGCTGCCCTGTTCACATCCTGCAGGGGATGAACGACCCGGACGTCCCCTGGGCTCACGCCCTGAAGACCGTCGATCGGCTTCCCGCCCAAGGCACTGTCCTGACGCTTATCAAGGACGGCGATCACCGCCTGTCCCGCCCGCAGGACATCGATCTGATGCTGCGGACGGTAGACGCTGTCGCCTGACGGGCTAGGAAACCCACCAGGCGACGATCGTCAGTGCAGGCTCACCGTGTGCAGATCATGCGCCATGGCGTTGGCCAGCGCGACGTCGCGGGAATCGGCAAGCAGGATCGGCGCGCCGCTCGCAGAAAGCAGAGCGAACAGATCGAGCCCCGGTGTCAGCTCAGGCGCCTGCGGAAAGAACTGGCGCACCTCATCCGAGCGGATCGGCCTGACATAGGCGATCTGACCTTCGCCGAGCGAGGCGAATTCGGTCGGGTTGAACTGCGGGACGGCGGTCGGGGTGGTGTCGAACTCGTTCATGGTGGCCCTCCGATTGGCAGAGCGTTCTCCGGGATGTGGTCCCGCCTCATTGCGGCGACAACTCCGGATGGGTGAAACGATCGTTCCGTCAGGTGTGAAGCGTCACACGTCCTTAGCGGCGATCGCGATTTTGCGGATGACCCGCTCCGGCTCGGGCCGGGCGAGATCGATCGAGAGCAGTCCGTTCGACAGGTCGGCGCCGAGCACCTCCATGCCGTCGGCGAGCAGAAACGCGCGCTGAAACTGCCGCGCCGCGATGCCGCGATGCAGAAACTGACGCGACTTGTCGTCGATTTGGCGACCGCGAACGACGAGTTGGTTCTCCTCCAGCATCACGTCGAGCTGGTCGCGCGTGAATCCGGCAACTGCGAGCGTGATGCGCAGCCGCTCCGGCTCGCTATCCGTGCGGCCGACACGCTCGATGTTGTAGGGCGGATAACCGTCATTCGCGGCTTTCGAGACTCGGTCGAGAGCCTGCTCGATCTCGTCGAAGCCCAAAAGGAAAGGATGCCCGAACGGAGAAGGCCGTGTCATCGTCTCGCGCGAACCTCGTCGAAGCCCCAGGACGATACCCTACGGGAGGCGTCCGGATAGACGCTTCGTGGATGGGGAAGCCCGCCTGGGCAGCGCTTCCGGCGGCGACTGCTCGCCGCTCACACCGATATGGAGGGCGTAGGAGCTGCGTTCAAGCCACGCTCGCTCCGCTGCGATGATCGCTCAAGGAGACGGCGTGGACCTAGCGGCAGGTGATCACAGCTCCGTCTGCCGCGTCGGGTTGCAGCGGTCTCGATAACCTTCCCTTCACCATCGACTTGAAACGCCGGCAGCAGGCGCGGTTTCGCGGAACCATTTAACTCTATCGCAACGCGCCCCGAGCAAATTGGGTGAGCCGAAGATCGAACAACAGATCTCCGACAATAACCACGCAAGCTGCCAGACCAGGAATTTACCAATGAAGACTGTCATGAAGCGCTTCGTCGCCGACGAGTCCGGCGCCACTGCCATCGAATACGGCCTCATTGCTGCCCTCATCGCTATCGCGATCATCGCCGCTGTGAAGGGCGTGGCCACCAGCCTGAACACCACGTTCGGCACCATCGCAACGAAAATCACCACCCCGTAATAGGGAAGCACATCAGCCAGAGGTGTACGGCCGCGTCGCAAGAGACGCTATGAGAATTATGACGAAAGGACCGCTCCCTCGGACCGGTCCTTTCGCGCGTTTCCGGCTCAGTTTGCCAAAAGACCTTAAGCACTCATAGGTACGCAATCATGGGTTGGGCTGGCCTCCTCATCGTTTTCCCGTTCCTGATGGCCTATGCGGCCTCAAGCGACTTGCTGACGATGCTGATCCCTAATTGGATCTCCCTCGCCTTGGTCGTCGCGTTTGCCGCCGTTGCGGCGGTGTCAGGGCTAGGGTGGACGGCGATTGGCTGGCATGTCGGCGCCGCATTGCTTACGCTGTCGATAACATTCACCTTATTCGCCTTCGGAGTGATCGGTGGAGGAGATGCCAAGTTGGCGGCCGCCACGACCCTCTGGACCGGTATCGGTAACATGCTCGACTACCTGCTCGTGGCCTCCGTCCTTGGTGGCGGCCTAACTCTTCTTCTCCTGGCCGTTCGGGCTCATCCGCTTCCGTCACCGCTTCGTCGCCTTCCCTTCGCAATGCATCTGCATGACGGGAAGACAGGCGTCCCTTACGGCATCGCGCTCGCGGCAGCTGGCCTCGCTGTCGTCCCCTATACGGCGCTGTGGTCGGACCTTTACGGCCTCTGAGGCTGATCCGGGTTCGATGCGCCCCGCAGAAAATGGGCGGAATCTTTCAGTCTGACGTCGGCCCGGATTTCATCGAGCAAACCGGAGGTTGATGGACGAGATTCCGTCAGCTTCCCCGGCTGCCTTCGAAGTCGAGCTGGCCGCCGCCCCACGGTTGGACCGGTGCTGAGACCAGGCGATCATCAGTGGTTAACCTTAATTTGAGGAATCTGGCCCAAACCTGACGTTCGAGCGGTGATCGCACCGTCGTCAGGACTTCGGCTCCGATGAAACCAGCACGTCTCGCCGTTCTCGCCATCGCGCTCGTCGCGGGCGGCGGTGCGGCCTTCTTGATGAGCGGCGACGAGGCTCCCCCTCCCCCCTCCCCTGTCGCGCAGGCCCCGGCTCTGCCGACGACGGACGTGCTCGTCGCGGCTGCCGACCTGCCGATGGGCCAGACTCTCAAGCCCGAGGACCTGCGCTGGCAGAGCTGGCCCGACCAGGCGCTCGCAGCCGGCTACGTCACACGTGTGAACTCCCCGAAGGCTCTCGAGGAGACGGCCGGGTCCATGACTCGGCTGAACATTCTCGCCAACGAGCCGATCCGGCCCGAGAAGCTGGTGAAGGCCGGTAGCGGCTTCATGTCGGCGATCCTGCCGACGGGCCTGCGCGCCGTGGCCGTGGAAATTCAGAGGGGAGGCTCGACATCGGCGGGCGGCTTCGTCCTGCCCAACGATCATGTCGACGTCATCAGCATCGGCAAGGTTGGGGGCGGCACGACCGGCGAGCCCATCGCGCAGACGATCCTCACCGACATCCGCGTTCTCGCTGTCGGTCAAGTCGTTCAGGAGCGCAATGGCGAGACCGTCGTCACCGGTGACAACGCCACCTTGGCGCTGACACCCGCCCAGGCAGAGGTCGTTTCGCTCGCGCAGAAGACGGGTGCGATCTCGCTCGCCCTCCGCAGCATCCAGGATACGGGCAAGACGGTGGATACGGCTTCCGCGGATGCGACGCCGGAAGCCGGCCTCACAATCGTTCGCTTCGGCGTCGCCCAACAGCAGCCGCGCCGCTGAGGAAAGCAGTGATGACGATGAACCGCGTGCGCCTGCTCATCCCGGCCCTCTGCGCCATCGCCGTCGCGACGACCGGCGCGGCGCAAGGGCAAACTCGCTCCGGCCTCGGCCAGGCTCCCGTCGTTTCGGTCGGCGCGGACGAGTCCTCTGCCTCCCGACGAGTCGAGCTGACCAGGGGGCGCTCGATGATCATTGATCTCCCGCGCGATGCGAAGGAGGTCTTCGTCGCCAACCCCAACGTCGCGAACGCCGTGGTGCGATCGACGCGTAAGGTGTTCGTCATCGGCATGGAGGAAGGCGCGACCTCGATCTTCGTGATGGATGGTGACGGCCGTCAGATCGCCGCGCTCGACGTGGTCGTCGCGCGCGAGCTCAAGCTTCCACTGCTCCAGCAGACTCTGCAGCAGAGCTTTCCGGGCAGCCGCTTCGAGGTCCGTTCGGCGGGCGACTCGATCATCCTGTCCGGTACCGTCGCATCCGCATCCGATGCCAGCCGTGCAATCGACTTGGCGAACGGGTTCGTCGGCGCTGCCGGGGCGATGGGAGGTGCAGCGGGCGCCGGAGGAGCGGCGGCAACGCGCGGCACGGTGATCAACAACCTGACCATTCGCGAGAAGGATCAGGTGATGCTGCGCGTCACCGTGGTCGAGGTTGCACGGACGGTGCTGAAGCAATTCGGCGTGAATGTGAACGGCAGCTGGTCGAACCTCAATTTCGTCAATCAGACGCCTTTCGCTCTGTCCGGTTCTCAATTTCCAAATGGCAATCTTCTTTCCGGCACGGTCAACACCGGCGGCGGAGGCAGCCTTACTGCTACGCTCAGGGCCTTTGAGCAGGCTGGCGTCTCGCGCATTCTTGCAGAGCCGACGCTAACGGCGATTTCTGGGGAAGCGGCCAACTTCACGGCCGGCGGCGAAATTCCGGTCCCAGCTAGCCAGACGTGCTCGGCTGGAGGCGCGGCTTGCGTCGTCGGCATCGTCTACAAGCCTTACGGCGTCTCACTGACATTTACGCCGATCGTTCTGTCGGAAAACCGTATTTCCATCAGAGTCGGAACAAGCGTCTCCGAAATCGATCCGCAGAATTCATATAACTTCATCAATAACGGCGCCAGCACGCCCGTGCCTGGGCTGACGGTGCGCAAGTCCGAGACGACCGTCGAACTTGCTTCCGGTGCGACGATGATGACCGCCGGCCTGATCCAACAGAAGAACAAGGCGGCGATCGGCGGCCTGCCTGGCCTGATCAACCTGCCGATCCTCGGCGCCTTGTTCCGCTCCCGCGATTACCAGCGCCAGGAGACGGAATTGATGATCATGGTTACGCCGTACATCGCGAAGCCGATGCAGGCGGCCCAGGTCGCGCGTCCCGATGACGGCTTCACCGACGCCACCGATATCCAGGGCGTGCTGCTTGGGCGCGTGAACAAGATCTACGGCTCCGCCCGGGGGCGCCCTCTCGGCCAAGGCTATCGCGGAAATGTCGGCTTCATCGCCGACTGAGCCGGACGCTTATCCTAGAAAATCCATGCTCAGCCCGACGCCGCATCAGGATCGCGAACGATGGCATTCCAACCTTCAAACACGTCTCGATCGCCATTGGCTCTGGCTGTCCTGGTGCTTCTGACCGGCTCCCTCGCTGCCTGCAAGAGTGACCGCGTCGATCAGACGGGCTCGATCTACCCGCACGACGTCCGGGTTAGACACCCGTTCGTTCTCGCCGAGGGTACAACCAAACTCGACATCTTCCCGTCGGGCCCCGGTCATCTCGACCCGCGCCAAGCGGCCGATCTCGACGCCTTCCTGCTCGAATACCGCCGCTACGGGCGGGGATCGCTCGCCATCGACATGCCGCGTGGCGCGTCGTCGGCGGCCACCGCGGCGGCGGAGCGGACCGGCGCGGCAGTCCGTAGGGCGGCCGCCGAGAACGGCTTGCCGAACGGGGTCATCGTCGTAGCGAGCTATGCCGCGGCCGATCCCGGCCTT
The DNA here is from genome assembly GCF_021352225.1 of Methylobacterium sp. C25. GTDB lineage: Bacteria > Pseudomonadota > Alphaproteobacteria > Rhizobiales > Beijerinckiaceae > Methylobacterium. The sequence continues at coordinate 214,782 of NZ_JAAUVI010000005.1, forward strand.
GCCTCGCCGGTTCGCCTCAGCTTCCAGCAGATGGAGGCCAAGGTCGCGAGCGCCTGCGGATTGTGGCCGCAGGATCTCGGCGTCAGCAGTCCTGTATCCAATCTGCGTAACGAACCCTCGTGGAATCTCGGCTGTGCCACGCGCTCGAACATCGCCGCTCAGATTGCCGACCCGGTCGACCTCGTGCGCGGCCGACCCGAGGGCCGCATCGACACTGTTCGGCGCACGCAGGTCATCGACAAGCTGCGACAGGGCAACGATCCGTCAACCAAATGGAACCAGGATGGGAAGAACGAAGTGAAGAGCAACGTCTCGCAATAGGCCCACCCATCTGGCGATCGGATCGGCCTGCGTCGTTCCGGCTATCACACGCGAGACTCCATCAACCGGAAGCGACACATGCCGGACCCGAACGAGCCGAACGAGCGCATCATCGCCGCGGTCCCCCGGATTACCATCCAGGCCTTCTGCGAGACTGCCGAGACGGCGGCCCTCATAGAGACCACCGTCGGCGACCGGCGCATGCAGAAGGCGCATGTCCGCGTTCAGATGGGCGGCGGCGCGGCCGCGGTCGAGGCGTTCCGCCAGGCTCCGACGCCGAACGTCATCGTGATCGAGATCCAGGGTCCGAAGTCGCGACCGCTCGAGTGTCTCGACGCGTTGGCCGAAGTCTGTGACCCGGGCACCAAGGTCATCATCATCGGTCACGTCAACGACGTGCTGCTCTATCGCCAGTTCCTGCAACGCGGGGTCAGCGAATATCTTATGGCTCCGGTCGAGCCGTTAGGTCTGATTTCGGCGGTGTCCGACTTGTTCTCGGCGCCGGGTGCGAAGCCCGTCGGCCGCACGATCGCGGTATTCGGCGCGCGCGGTGGCGCCGGCTCCTCGACGGTGGCGCATAACCTCGCCTGGACCATCGCCCGCGAGCATGGCACCGCGACGGTGATCGCCGACCTTTCCATTGCTTTTGGCACGGCGAGCCTGAACTTCAACCAGGATCCGCCGCAGGGCATTGCCGAGGCCGTATTCGCGCCGGAACGCCTCGATGCGAACCTGCTCGACCGGCTGCTGTCGAAATGCAGCGACAACCTCAGCTTGCTCTCGGCGCCGGCCACTCTCGACCGGACGGTTGACCTCTCCGAGGCCTCCTTTGACGCCCTGCTCGACCTGCTTCGGGCCGCTGTTCCTTGCATCGTGCTGGACGTTCCGCAGGGTTGGTCGGCCTGGACGCGGCGCATGCTGATCGCTGCCGACGAAATTCTCATCGTCTCGCAGCCTGACCTCGCGTCGCTGCGGAACACGAAGAACCTGCTCGCTGTCCTCGCGCAGAGCCGCCCAAACGATGCGCGCGCCAAGGTGGTGCTCAACAGCGTCGGTGTGCCGAAGCGTCCGGAGATCGCGGCCGCCGAGTTCGCCAAGGCGCTGGACCTGACCCTCAGCGCCGTACTGCCGTTCGATCCTGCCCTGTTCGGCACGGCCGCAAATAACGGCCAGATGATCGCCGAGGTACAGGCCAACGCGAAGCCGGCCGAGATCTTCGGAAGCCTCGCTGCCGCTGTAACCGGCCGCGCCGAGCTCCGCCGCAACCGCCCAAACATGCTCGAGCCGCTGTTGGCCAAGCTCTCGCGCCGCAAGGCGTCCTAGGACACTGAAGGCGCGGGACGCGATGTTCGGCAGACGCACTGGCTCATCCGCAGCTCCGGCACCGGCGCCCCTGCCGCTGCCGGGAGCGCCCCCGCGCGCGGCTGAGCCGATTGCGATACCGGCGCCCGTGGAAGCCCCGGCCCGCCAACAGGCGGCCGCCACGCCTCCTGTGCCGCACAAGTCCGAGGACTACTTCCGCACCAAGAGCATGATCTTCGGAGCGCTGATCGAGGCGATCGACCTCGCTCAGCTCGCACGCCTCGACGGTGAGAGTGCGCGCGAAGAAATTCGCGACATCGTTTCCGAGATCATCGGCCTCAAGAACATCGTTCTGTCGATTGCCGAGCAAGAAGAACTGCTCGACGACATCTGCAATGACGTGCTCGGCTATGGGCCGCTCGAGCCGCTTCTCGCACGCGACGATATCGCGGACGTGATGGTCAACGGAGCGGATCGGACCTTCATCGAAGTCGCCGGCAAGATTCAGCTGACCTCTGTGCGCTTTCGCGACAACGCGCAGCTGATGAACATCTGCCAGCGCATCGTCAGCCAGGTTGGCCGCCGCGTCGACGAGGCCTCGCCGATCTGCGACGCCCGCCTGCCCGACGGCTCACGCGTCAACGTGATCGCTCCGCCGCTGGCCATCGACGGCCCGGCCCTCACGATCCGAAAGTTCAAGAAGGACAAGCTGACCCTCGAACAGCTCGTCCGCTTCGGCGCGATCTCGCCGGAGGGCGCCAAGATCCTGCAGATCATCGGCAAGGTCCGCTGCAACGTCGTGATCTCCGGCGGTACCGGCTCGGGCAAGACGACGCTGCTGAACTGCCTGACGGCCTTCATCGAACTCGACGAGCGGGTCATCACCTGCGAGGACGCTGCCGAATTGCAGCTCCAGCAGCCGCATGTCGTGCGCCTCGAGACGCGACCGCCGAACCTCGAGGGGTCTGGCGCCATCACCATGCGCGACCTCGTCAAAAACTGTCTGCGTATGCGGCCCGAGCGCATCATCGTCGGCGAGGTCCGCGGACCCGAGGCCTTCGACCTCTTACAGGCCATGAACACCGGCCATGACGGCTCGATGGGGACGCTGCACGCCAACTCACCGCGCGAATGCCTGTCACGTATTGAATCAATGATCACGATGGGCGGCTTCTCGCTGCCCTCGCGGACGCTGCGCGAGATGATTACCGGCTCGGTCGACGTCATCATCCAGGCAATGCGCCTGCGCGACGGCTCCCGCCGCATCACCCACATCACCGAAGTGCTCGGGATGGAGGGCGACGTGATCATCACCCAAGACCTGCTCGTCTACGACATCCTCGGCGAGGACGCGAACGGCAAACTGATCGGCCGGCATCGCTCGACCGGCGTTGGGCGCCCGCGCTTCTGGGAGCGGGCCCGCTACTACGGAGAAGAGCGCGCCCTCGCCGCGGCACTCGATGCCGCTGCCGTACCTGAGGCGGCAAACGAATGAACGCGGCCGGCGCCTCAATCGCTGCGGGTCTGGCGGCCGTCGCGGCCGGCGGCATCGCCTATGTGTTCCTGATGCCGCTCCTTTCCGGTGAGCGCCTTGCGGAGCAGCGTGTGAAGGCACTCGGTGCGCCGAAGTCCGCGATCGACCGGACGACCGCGATCAACCGCCGCGAACAGGTCGCCAAGAGCCTCAAGGAAATCGAGGCCAAGAAGGCCAATACGAAGATCACCCTGGAGACCCGGCTCGCCCGCGCAGGCCTCGATTGGTCGCGGAAGAAATTCTTCGTCATCTCGGCGATCATGGGGCTCGTCATCGGCTTCGGCATGCTGATCGTGAGCGGCAACATGCTGGTGGGTCTGGGAGCCGCCTTCGCAGGCGCTTTCGGCTTGCCGCGCTGGATGCTGGGCTTCCTGCAGAAGCGGCGCATCGGCAAGTTCGTGCTCGAGCTCCCGAACGCGATCGACGTCGTCGTGCGCGGCATCCGCTCAGGCATCCCGGTGGGCGACTGTCTGCGGATCATCGCACGGGAGGCCCAGGAGCCCGTGCGCAGCGAGTTCAGGATTGCGATCGAGGCTCAGGCCCTCGGCGTGCCGATGTCGGACGCGATCCTCAAGATGTACGAGCGCGTCCCCGTCAACGACGTCAACTTCTTTGCGATCGTCATCGGCATCCAGGCGAAGTCAGGCGGTAATTTGTCTGAAGCTCTGGGCAACCTTTCCCGCGTGCTGCGCGAGCGTAAGAAGATGGTCGGCAAGGTTCAGGCGATGAGCATGGAGGCGAAAGCTTCCGCCGCGATCATTGCGTGCCTGCCATTCCTCGTTGCCATTCTTACTTATATATCTAGCCCTGATTACATCTCGTTGCTCTGGACGACGCGGGTTGGACAGCTGTCGTTGCTTGGATCGGCTATCTGGATGTCGATCGGTGTCTTCTCGATGAAGAAGATGATCAATTTCGATATTTGAGCTGCCCCGCCTGCCGGATCGCGAGCGGCATGACCACCAGTCCGACGAGGTCGGCGCGCCCAGGACTTGTGACGGATGAACGCTTCCTTCCTCGACACTCTGACCGATCCGAAGCTTGGGGCCATGGTGCTGACTGGCCTCGCCGTGGCGGCCACGGCCTTCGCGCTGGTTCAGCCGCTGCTCGAGCCGGACAGGCTCGGCAAGCGCATGAAGCTCGTCAGCGATGAGCGCGAGCAGTTGCGTCAGCGCGAGCGCGAGAAGCTCGCCACCAAGTCGACGCTGCGCACTGAACCGAAGGCGTACATGAAAAACGTCGTCGAGCGGTTCAACCTCGGCAGTTGGCTCGGGACGGACACATCGAAGAAAAAGCTCGTGATGGCAGGCTATCGCGGCCAGGGGGCCGAGACCGCCTTTCTATTTTTCCGCCTGGTTTCGCCGGCTGCTATGGCCGTGGCCTCCACGGTCTACCTGTTCGTGCTCGACGTGCTGGACCAGCCAGTCATGATCAAGTTGGCGATCGTGATCGCGGCGACTTTCGTCGGAATCAAGCTGCCCGAGCTGTTCCTGACCAATCTGATCGGCAAGCGCCAGGCAGAGATTAGGCGCGCCTGGCCGGATGCCCTCGACCTCGCCCTGATCTGCGTCGAATCGGGCATGGCGGTCGAAAACGCCTTCCGTCGCGTCGGTATCGAGATCGCGGCGCAATCCCTGGTGCTCGCCGAGGAACTCGCCCTGACGGTGGCCGAGCTGTCGTTCCTTCCGGATCGGCGCTTGGCTTACGAGAATATGGGTAACCGGATCGGGCTCGAAGGAGTGAGGGCCGTCGCGACGGCGTTGATCCAGGCCGAGCGCTACGGCACGCCGGTGGGGCAGGCCCTGCGCGTTCTGGCGCAAGAGAGCCGGGACCAACGCCTGACGGCGGCCGAGAAGAAGGCTGCCGCGCTGCCCCCGAAGCTGACGGTGCCGATGATTCTGTTCTTCTTGCCGGTGCTGTTCGTGGTGATCCTGATGCCGGCGAGCATCCAGGTCTTCGGCTACAAGTGACTTGAAGCCGAGTACGGCAGCGCCGAGGCCGGGAACGCTCCGGCCTGGAATAGCTGATACTGTCCGATCAGCCGCGCGGTGCGGCGATCGGTGCTCTCGGCAACTCGCGGCTGAGCGTCTGATCGGGTTTTGCGCTCGCCTGGCGCGCTGCGACCGAACGAAGCGACGCGACGTTGGCCGCCGCCGCCTCGGGGGTGAGATCCTGGCGAAGCACCGTTTCCGCCTCGTCGAACCGACCCTTCAGTCCGAGCGCCAGAGCCAAATTCTGGCGAACGCGGGCGTCGGCGCGCGGTTGCGCACTCGCTAGCCGCAGCGTCGCCTCCGCCTGGTCGAGCTGTCGCCCGAGCAGGTAGGATAGTCCGAGATTCGACAGCACGGTCGGCTCGTTCGGCACGATCTTGAGGGCCGCCTCGTAGAACCCCTGCGCGCTGGCATGATCGCCGAGCTGGTCGGCGACGGTTCCCTGCGCCGAGAGGACACGCCAGTCTGGTTGGGCAGGTGTGTGAGCGTTCTGAAGGACCTCGGCGGCTTCAGCGAACCTGCCGGCGTCGGCGAGGCTCTTGCCGTAGGCGGCCAGCACGGCCCGGTTCTTCGGATTGCGCAGGGCAGTCTGCTGAAGGACGGCGACCGCCTGCGTGCGTTGGTTCGTGGCGCGCAGCACCGAGGCATAGCGCATCGCGACGCCAATATCGGTGGGATCGGCGGTGTATTTCGCGCCCAGCTCATCGATCTCCCCGCGCGTGGCGGCACGCGGCGCGGACCCACTGCCGATGGAGCTCGTGGTCTCGGGCGAGCGCGACTGACATCCGGCTGCGAGAGCCGCGAGGAGCACTGCAGCGCCGAGCGACCGCCCTGCCCTGCCGAAAGATGAGAGGGCGCGAGGTCTCGAAGCCGCCGCACGCATGTTCCGCTCCAAATGACCATCGGTCACGGCATCGCCGTCCCGGGCCTTTGGTGATAGGCCGTTAACCCTAACGGCCCGTAAATCGGCCCCGGCACCCCCAGCAAACCAGTTTTCCTCCTCCCCCATCAGAGCCGATGCAAACTGACCTTCTCGATCTCCTTCCCGCCACCAGCGACGCGATCCCGATCCGTTGCATCGATCCGGCCGAATGGAACAGCGTCGAGGCCGTCCTGACCCCCATCCAGCGCGCCTATGTCGAGACGACCGGCTTCATGCCGAAGGCCGGGCGTCTGTGCCTGCTGCCGAACGCCGAGGGTCGGCTGGAGCGCGTGCTGTTCGGGCTCGGTGACACGACAGCTGCCGCCTATGATCGCTTCACGGCCGGCCGGCTCGTCGGGCTGTTGCCAGAAGGGCGCTACCGCTTCGAGGAAGGTGGCGTCGACCTGGCCGAAGCCACGCTGGCCTGGTTGCTCTCGAGCTATCGCTTCGGCCGCTACAAGGCCTCGCCGGCAAAACTGCCAGCTTTGGCAGCGCCCGAGACGATCGATGCAGACGCGGTGCTGCGCATCGCCCGCGCCGTTGCCGCGGGGCGCGATCTGGTCAACACGCCCTCCAATGATCTCGGCCCGGCCGAGATCGAGGCTGCCGCGCGTGCGCTCGCCGATCGCTTCGGTGCCGCGATCAGCGTGACCAGCGGTGAGGAGCTGGAGCGGGAATTCCCGCTGGTCCATGCCGTCGGCAAGGCCTCGACGCGGCCTCCCCAGCTGATCGACCTGACATGGGGACCGGCCGACGCGCCACGCGTCACGCTGGTCGGCAAAGGTGTCGTGTTCGATACCGGTGGCCTCGACATCAAGCCGTCGAGCGGCATGCTTCTCATGAAGAAGGACATGGGCGGTTCGGCCGCGGCGCTCAGCGCTGCCGAGATGGTGATGGGTTCGGGCCTGAACCTCCGTTTGCGCCTCATTATCCCAACGGTCGAGAACGCGATCGCTGGCAACGCTTTCCGTCCCGGCGACATTCTGCGCGCCCGCTCGGGCCTGACGGTCGAGATCGGTAATACCGATGCGGAGGGCCGGCTGATCCTGGCGGATGCCCTCACGCTCGCGGAAGCGGAGAGACCGGACCTGATCATCGACTTCGCGACTTTGACGGGGGCAGCCCGCACAGCCCTCGGACCGGATCTGCCGGCCTATTTCACCGAAGACGACGCCCTGGCGAGCGCGGTTGACGAAGCCGGCCGCGCCGCAATCGATCCGGTCTGGCGCCTGCCGCTCCACGCGCCCTATGCCAGCCTGCTGGATTCGAAGGTCGCCGATCTCAACAATGTGTCGGGCGGCCCTTTCGCTGGGGCGATCACCGCGGCGCTCTTCCTCCGCCGCTTCGCGTCGAAAACGAAACGGCATCTGCATTTCGATCTCTACGGCTGGAACCCGTCGACGAAGCCGGGCCGGCCGGAAGGCGGCGAGGTCCAGACGGCGCGCCTCGTCCACCAACTGCTCAAGACGCTCTACCCGGCTGCCTGAAGCTGCCGCAGGCCGTTCAGGCGAGGCCCAGCGCTTCCTTCTCGGCGGCATAGGCCTCACGCACCGGCTCGGCACCATAGAGACGCTCCAGGCGACGCACGGTGAAATGCGCACGCGCCATCGCCTGGAAGTGGTTCATGAAGGCGGTGTTGACCGCAGCGCCGCCGAAGGCACCGAGCACCGGAACGGCCTGCGCAGCGAGCTTCTGCGAGACGACGATTCCGAAGCGTGCCGCGATCTGCGAGGCGAAGCGGATCAGCGCGGGCGCGGAGGAATCGAGGACCGAGCGATGGGCGGCGTATTTCGCGGCCTCGGCCATGGTTTTGGCGAGCGCGGCGCGCACGGCGAAGTAGCCGCTCTCGGACAATGCCGTGTCTGCGCCGCTCTTGCCGCCGAGCGCGAAGACCTCGACGCAGGCCAGCGCATTCTCGGGATCGCTCAGGTCCTCGCCCTCTTCGCGGGCGATTTCCGCGATCGAGCGCAGCATCAAGGTCGTCGAGACCGGCAGCTCGACGGCGAGCGACGCGAGCCCGAAGGCTCCGCCGACCGCGCCCGACAGAGCGGCCATGGCCTTGTGCTTCGAGTCGCTCGACGGGAACAGGCGCCCAAGCCGATTGCCGGGTTCCTCGGTCACCGTCTCGACCTCGGAGCCCGCCGGGGTCACGGCCTTGTGCGGCAGCGTCGCCAGGGCGACGCGAAGGGCTGCCCGCATCGCCCCTTCCGCCGAGCGTGCGACGACGTCCGTCACCGGCGCGGGAAGCGAGCGGCCGATGATGTCGAGGGGCGCGCCGGCCGCTGCCGAGAGCCGAGAAGCCAGACTCGGCTTCTCGAGGACAGCGACCGCGCGGCGCAGCGCCGCCAGATCCTCGTCACTGAGCGACGCGAATGGCGCGACGCGGACCGGAAGGATTTCGCTGGCCGGGGTGATCTCGTTCACGTCTGCGCCCTCGCGGTTGCCGCAGGAATGCCGGTTGAAGAAATTTCCGGGGCCTCGACAGGGTTCCCTGCGCCCGTCGCTGCGCTGGCCTTGGCCCGCTCGGGTACGCGTCCCACCGCGAAGCAAAGCGCCACGACCGGGATGCCGACAGCAGCCGTCATCGTGAAGAAGGCCGGGTAGCCGTAGGCAGCAACCACGAATCCGGACAGGCCCGCGACGAGCTTGCCCGGCAGAGCATAGAGTGAGGAGAACAGCGCGTATTGCGTGGCCGCATAGCCAGGCGTCGTCAGGCTCGACATGTACGTGATGAGCGCAATGCCGGCAAAGGAGCCGCACAGGCTCTCGATCGAAACGGTGATGGCGAGCCGCCACAGCTCGGGCTCTCCGGTGGAGAGCCAAGCCATCGAGAGATGCGAGGCGGCGGCGATGAAGGCGCCGGTGACCAGCGCCGGGAACATGCCGAAGCGCGAGATTGCCCAGCCGCCCGCGAAGCCGCCCGCGATGCCCACCCAGATGCCGACGAGCTTCACGATGGTCGCGATCTGCGGCAGGTCGTAGCCGAGCTTGATGTAGAGAGGGTTCGCCATCACGCCGGAGATGAAGTCCGGCATTCGATAGAGCGCGACGAGGAGCAGCACCGCGAACAGCGCGTTGCCCATCCGGCCGTGCAATTCGGTCAGCGGCTCGAAGACCGCGCGGCGCATGCGATCCATCGGGCTCGCGCGGCCGGCGTCCTGCGGCTTTTCGCTGGTCTCGCGCTTCTGGTCGTAGCGACCGGCGAAGAGCGCGGCGATCAGGCCGATGCCCATCGAGGCCGCCATGATCAGATAGGCGAGCGTCCAGCCGCCATAAGCTGCGATGTAGAGAGCGCCGGCGCCCGCCAGGATCAGACCGAAGCGGTAGCCGAGGTTCGAGGTCGCGGCGAGGATACCCTGCATGTCGGTACCGGCCGCCTCGATGCGCCAGCCGTCGATGACCACGTCCTGTGTCGCCGCGCAGAAGGCGACGAGGAAGGCGCCGAGCCCGAGAAGCGCGAGGCTGTGCTCCGGATCGGAGAAAGCCATGAGGACGAGTGCAAGCGCTGTCGCGATCTGCGTCGCCACCATCCAGGCGCGTCGTCGTCCTAGCCAATTCGCCAGCACGGGCAGGTCGATCCGGTCGATGGTCGGCGCCCACAGGAACTTCAGCGAATACGGCATCGCGACGTAGCTGAATAATCCGATCGCCTTGATGTCGATCGACGATTGCGCGAGCCGCAGCGTGAAGGTGCCGAGCACGAGCAGAAGCGGCAGGCCCGAGGAGAAGCCGAGCGCTAGCATCTGGATGACGCGCGGATCCTCGAAGAGGTCGCGCATGCGGAATTTCCGGCCCTGGGGCTGGGTCGCGCCTGAACTCGTCGCGGCCATGGGTCGAACTCCTCGCATTTGAGAGGGTCGTATCCGCAAGAATCGTGGCAGTCTTGCGCCGCTTACGCGTTGCGGGCGCGCTCTTTTTTCAGTCGGTAGAGCGCTTCGAGCGCTTCGCGCGGCGTCATCGCGTCGGGGTCGAGTTCGTCGACGAGGATGCCGATGCCGTCATCGACCACGATGGGCGGTGCGGGCTCGGCCGGCGGGGTGTCGGCGAAGCTCGCGAAGAGTGGCAGGTCCTCGATCCGCTTGCGGCTCGGCCGGTCGCGCTCGGAGGCTTCCAGCCCCTTCAGGATCGCCCCGGCACGAGCAACCACGGGCTTCGGCAGTCCGGCGAGGCGAGCGACCTGCAGCCCGTAGGAGCGCTCGGCGACGCCAGGAACGACCTCGTGCAGGAAGACCACCTCGCCGCGATGCTCTGTGACACGCAGTGTAGCGTTGTCGAGCCGGGTCAGGCGCTGCGACAGCGCGGTCAACTCGTGAAAATGCGTGGCAAACAGCGCCCGGCAGCCATTGGTCTCGTGCAGATGCTCCAGGCAGGCCCAGGCGATGGACAGGCCGTCGAAGGTCGCGGTGCCCCGGCCGATCTCGTCGAGGACGACGAGGGAGCGCCGGGTCGCCTGGTTCAGGATCGCGGCGGTCTCGACCATCTCGACCATGAAGGTCGAGTGCCCGCGTGCGAGATCGTCCGCCGCGCCGACGCGGGAATACAGCCGGTCGACGAGCCCGAGATGCGCGGCGCGCGCCGGCACGAATGCGCCCATCTGCGCGAGCACGACGATCAGTGCGTTCTGGCGCAGGAAGGTGGACTTGCCGCCCATGTTCGGGCCGGTGACGAGGCGGATGCGGCCGCTTTCCTTGCCGGACAGGTCGCACTGGTTGGCGATGAAGGGCTCGCCGGAGCGGCGCAAGGCGGCTTCGACCACGGGATGGCGTCCGCCCTCGATAGTGAAGGCGACGCTCTCGTCGAGCCGGGGCCGAACCCAATCGAGTTCCACGGCGAGTTCCGCGTGGCTCGCGGCGACGTCGAGGTTTGCCAAGGCCTCGGCAACGCCGGCGACAACCTCGGTCTGGGCGAGCACAAGGCCGGCTAGACGTTCGAAAACCTCGCCCTCAATGACGAGCACGCGGTCCGAGGCTCCGGCGATCTTCGATTCCAGCTCGCCCAACTCGACGCTGGTGAAGCGCATCGCGTCCACCATGGTCTGGCGGTGGATGAAGTCTTTCATCAAGCCCTTGAGGCAGGCCTCGCCCACCGCTTGCGGTACCTCGATGTAGAAGCCGAGCACGTTGTTATGCTTGATACGGAGGGTCCGGCAGCCGGATTGCTCGGCGTAGCGGGCTTGCAACGCGGCGACCACCTTTCGGGAATCGCGGCCGAGCTCGCGGGCCTCGTCGATCTCGGCGTGATAGCCGGTGCGGACGAAATTGCCGTCGCGGCGGTTGAGCGGAAGCTCGTCGGACAACGCCGCCGCGAGTTCGGCGACGAGGCCGGTATCGACCCCGGCGAGATGCCCGCCAATCTCCTTCAGGAGACGCGGTGCCTCCTTGGCATCAGCGAGACGACCGGAGATCCGTGCTGCTGCGTCGAGGCCATCGCGCAGGGCCGCGAGATCGCGCGGGCCGGCCCGCCCGAGGCCGATTCTCAAGAGGGCCCGCGCGATGTCGGGGGCACTCGCCAGCACATCGCGCAGCGGGCCGCGCAGGCTCGGCTCGCCGACGAGATAGCCGACCGCGGCATGGCGGGCGCCGATGGCTTCGAGATCGGTCAGCGGTCCGGCGAGATGCTCGGCGAGCAGTCGGGCGCCACCGGCCGAGACGGTACGGTCGATCGTGTCGAGCAGGCTGCCTTTGCGCTCACCGGAAAGCGTGCGGGTCAATTCGAGATTGGCGCGTGTCGCCGCATCGATCGACAGCGTCGCGCCGCTGGCCTCGCGGGTCGGGGCGGAGAGTGGCACGCGGGTGCCGATCTGCGTGCGCTCGATGTACAGCAGCGCCGCACCCGCCGCCGCGATCTCGGCGCGGCTGAACTGACCGAACCCGTCGAGGGTGGTGACGCCGAATTGTTCGCGGATGCGCCGTTCGGCCGAGGCTGGTTCCAGCTCGGCCTGAGCCAGCGGCACCACGGCAGCGGACGTGTCGCGCCAGAGCCGAGCCAGCGCCGGATCAGAGTGGATCGCCTCGGACAGCACGATTTCGCGCGGCTCGTAGCGGGCGATGGCTGCCGATAAGGCGCCGTCGGCGACTTCGCTCAGCGAGAAGCGCCCCGTCGAGATGTCGAGCGCGGCGAGGCCGTAGGCATGTGACTGCTCTGAGACTTTGCGGCGGCCGATGGCGAGCAGCAGGTTGGCGCGGGCCGGGTCGAGCAGCCGGTCCTCGGTGATGGTGCCGGGCGTGACGAGGCGCTGCACTTCGCGCCGAACCACCGATTTCGGCCCGCGCTTCTTGGCCTCGGCCGGATCCTCGACCTGCTGGCAGACGGCAACACGGTGGCCGAGAGCGATCAGGCGGCTAAGATAGTCGTCGGCGCGCTCCACCGGCACGCCGCACATCGGGATCTCGGAGCCTGCATGCTTGCCGCGCTTGGTCAGCACGATCCCGAGGGCACGGGAGGCGATCTCGGCATCTTCGAAGAACAGCTCGAAGAAGTCGCCCATCCGGTAGAACAGCAGGCAGTCGGTATTGGCCGCCTTGATCTCCAGGTATTGCGCCATCATCGGCGTCGCCCCGGCGCGGTCGAAGGAAATGGGCTCTTTCGCGGTCACGGGTTCGCGGCTCATGCGGCGACGCTTAACAGAAGCAGCCCGCTGAATCAGGCGAGCGCCGAATCTCGCCTGGGGAAACGGCTCCGCTTTCTGCAACGCCGAGCTTCGGCTGCATCGCCCAAAGTCTTGGTTGAGCCCACTGGCGGGCGGCAGTAGGCCACTGCCTCAAAAGAGGAAACGCCGATGACCGACAGCACGCCCATCCAGCCACGCAAGCGTCCGACCTTCACGGAAGATGAGGCACTCACCTTCCATGCCGGTGATCGGCCCGGCAAGCTGGAGGTCATAGCCACGAAGCCGATGGCGACGCAGCGCGACCTTTCGCTCGCCTATTCGCCCGGTGTCGCCGTGCCGGTGCTCGCCATCGCCGAGGATTCGTCGAAGGCCTACGACTACACGGCCAAAGGCAACCTCGTCGGCGTGATCTCGAACGGCACGGCAATCCTCGGCCTTGGAAATCGCGGCGCGCTCGCCTCGAAGCCCGTGATGGAAGGCAAGGCGGTGCTATTCAAGCGTTTCGCCGATGTCGATGCCTTCGATCTCGAAGTCGGCACCGAGGACCCGGACGAATTCATCAATGCGGTGCGCTACCTCGGGCCCACTTTCGGCGGGATCAACCTGGAGGACATCAAGGCCCCGGAATGCTTCATCATCGAGGCGCGCCTGCGCGAGCTGATGGACATCCCGGTCTTTCACGATGACCAGCACGGTACCGCGATCATCGCCGCGGCCGGCATTCTCAACGCGCTTCACCTGACGGGCCGCGACATCTCCAAGGCCACGCTCGTCGTGAATGGTGCGGGCGCGGCCGGCATCGCCTGCATCGAACTCCTGAAGGCCATGGGATTCGGCCACCGGAACGTGATCCTCTGCGACACCAAGGGCGTCGTCTACGAAGGCCGTACCGAGGGCATGAACCAGTGGAAGTCGGCCCACGCAGTACCCACCGACAAGCGCACGCTGGCGCAGGCCATGGTGGGCGCAGACATCGTGTTCGGTCTCTCGGTGAAAGGCGCCTTCTCGGCCGAGATGATTGCATCGATGGCGCCAAACCCGATCATTTTCGCAATGGCGAACCCGGATCCGGAAATCACCGTCGAAGAGGTCGGGCAGATCCGCACCGACGCGATCGTCGCTACCGGCCGCTCGGATTATCCCAACCAGGTCAACAACGTCCTGGGCTTCCCCTACATCTTCCGCGGGGCGCTCGACGTGCGCGCCAGCGCGATCAACATGGAGATGAAGATCGCGGCTGCCGAAGCCCTTGCGGCCCTAGCCCGCGAGGACGTGCCCGACGAGGTCGCAGCCGCGTACCAGGGCAGCCGACCGCGCTTCGGGCGCGAATACATCATCCCGGTGCCCTTCGATCCGCGCCTGATCCACACGGTGCCGCCGGCCGTCGCGAAGGCTGCGATGGACACGGGTGTCGCACGCAAGCCCATCGAGGACATGGCGGCCTATCGCGATCGGCTCTCGGCCCGCCGTGACCCGGTGGCCGGCGTGCTCAACCGCGTCTTCGAGCGCGTGCGCAAGTTCCCCAAGCGCGTGGTCTTCGCGGAGGGCGAAGAAGAACTGGTCATCCGCGCCGCCGTCTCCTTTGCGAACCAGGGCCTGGGCACCGCGATCCTGGTCGGACGCGAGGACCGCGTGAAGGCGAATGCGGCGGCTGTCGGCATCGACCTGGAGAAGCGCGAGACCATCGAGATTCACAACGCTTCGCTGTCGACGCGAAACGACGACTATGCCGGGCACCTCTACGCGCGCATGCAGCGTCAGGGGTTCCTGCTGCGCGATTGTCATCGTCTGATCAACCAGGACCGCAACGTCTTCGGCGCAACCATGGTCGCGCTCGGCGATGCGGACGCCATGGTGACCGGCGCGACGCGCAACTACTCCCTCGCTCTCGAGGATGTCCGCCGCGTCATCGACGTGAAGCCCGGACACAGGGTCATCGGCCTCTCGGCGGTGGTCGCGCGCGGCCGCACCGTGCTCGTCGCCGACACGGCCATCACCGAGATGCCGAATGCGCAGGAGATCGCCGAGATCGCCATTGAGGCTGCCGGTGCTGCGCGCAAGCTCGGCACCGAGCCGCGCGTCGCCCTGCTCTCCTTCTCGACCTTCGGGCATCCTAAGGGCGAGCGCATGGAGAAGGTGCGTGAGGCGGTGCGCATCCTCGACGGCATGAAGCTCGACTTCGCTTACGAGGGCGAGATGGCGGCCGACATCGCTCTCGATCACGAGCTGATGCAGCGCTACTATCCGTTCAGCCGTCTCAAGGAGCCAGCCAATGTGCTGGTGATGCCGGCTTTCCACTCGGCATCAATCTCCACCAAGATGCTGCAGGAACTCGGTGGTGCGATGGTGCTCGGCCCGATCCTGGTCGGGCTCGACAAGGCCGTGCAGATCGTGCCGCTCGGCGCGACCGATGCCGACCTCGTCAACATGGCTGCGCTCGCCGCGTTCGATATCGGCGGCTGAGGCGCCTTCAATCAGGAAACAGCCGATCCGCGCGAGGGGGCGGTGCGCGGACCGGCCGTCCATCGAGCGGCCCGGATGGGCCGCGCGATCGGAATGAACTGCAGGGTCAGTGGGCTTCCACCGGGGCCGAGGCCCCTTGCGGTTTCTTCAGGATGGCGACCACCGCCAGGCTGAGCACGAGGCTGACGCCGACGAGCCAGAAGCCGTCGGCATAGGCCATGACGTAGGCCTCTCGACGCACTTGCTGTGCCAGCATGCCGACGGCCGCGCCCTTCGCGGCGATCGGATCGATGATCCGCCCATGCAGGCCGGCGGCGAGCGCCGCGAGGTGCTCCTGCGTGCGGGTGGCATTCACGGTAATGGCCTCGGCAAGCACCGAGAAATGCATATGCTCGCGCCGGTCGATCATGGTCGACAGCATCGCAATGCCGATCGAGCCGCCGAGATTGCGCATCATGTTGGACAGCGCCGAGGCATCGGCCGTGTCGCGGGGCCCGAGGCCCACAGTCGAGAGCTGCGAGAGCGGGATCGTGAAGAGCGGCTGGCCGATGGCGCGCATCAGCTGCGGCAGGATCAACTGGTCGACCCCGACATCGTGCGTCAGCCCGACATTGATCCAGCAGCTCGCGATGAAGAACAGCGTTCCGACGATCACGAGCAGGCGCGCATCGAAGGCGCGCATGATCAGCGGCATCATCGGGAAGAGCAGCAGTTGCGGCAGGCCCGACCACATCACGACGTAGCCGATCTGCTGGGCATTGTAGCCCTGGATCTGCGCGCAATAGACGGGGATGATGTAGATGGAGCCGAAGGAAACCGCGCCGAGCACAGTCATCAGCACGCAGGCCCCGCCCACCGAGCGGTTCGCGAGCACCCGCAGGTTGATGAAGGGCCGCTCCGCCATCAGCTCGCGGATGATGAAGCCGACGATGCCGGCGGCTGCCAGCAGGCTCGCTTTCACGATGACCGGCGAGCCGAACCAGTCCTTCCGCTGACCCTCCTCCAGCACGAAGGTCAGCGCCGGCAGGCCGGTGGCCATGAGGCCGATGCCGATCCAGTCGCCCTTCAGGAGCTCGCTCCAGCGGGCGGGGACGCTGTCGAAGGCGCCGAGTTGGATCGCCGCGGCGAGCGGGCCGAAGATCAGGTTCAGGTAGAAGATGTAGTGCCAGGACAGGTTGTCGGTGAGCCAGCCGCCCACCGTCGGGCCGATGGCCGGCGCGAAGGTCGCGGTCAGGCCGAACAGCGCGATGCCGATCGGCTGTTGGCTCTTCGAGAGCCGGGTACGCACGATGACGATGGCCGTGGGGATCAGGACGCCGCCGGTGAAGCCCTGGCCGGCGCGAAAAAGAATCATCTGGCTGAGTGACGTCGAGAGCGCGCAGGCGAGCGAGAAGCCGGTGAACAGCATCGTGTTCACGGCGAGGTATCGGCGCAGCCCGATCACCGAGGAGAGCCAGCCGGTGAGCGGTATCACGATGATCTCTGCCATCAGGTAGGCGGTCGAGATCCAGCTCCCTTCCTCGGTCGAGGCACCGAGCGCGCCCTGGATGTCGGACAGTGAGGCATTGGTGATCTGGATGTCGAGAATCGCTGTGAAGGCGCCGAGGATGGCGCCGAACACAGCCAGCCAGTCGCGGGCGGAAGCTCGTTCCGGCGCGACGATGGCCGTCGCGGCGGCGCTCATCGCGGTAGCGCCTCGCTGACGAGGGCCGGAGCCGGTTTGGTGCGGCCGGATGCGACCGGCTCGATCGGGTCGAGCGTGTGCACGGTAGCCTCCACCGAGAGGCCGGGCCGCAGGCGGGAGAGCAGCGGATCGCCGGCGTCGAGGGCGATGCGTACGGGCACACGCTGCACGACCTTGGTGAAGTTGCCGGTGGCGTTCTCCGGGGGCAGCAGCGCGAATTGCGCGCCGGTGCCGGGAGAGAAGGATTGGATACGGCCGCCGAATTCGTGGTCGCCGAGTGCGTCCACCGTGAAGGTGACGCGCTGGCCCTCGACCATCTCGCCGGTCTGCGTCTCCTTGAAATTCGCGACCAGGTAGATGTCGCGGCCCATCGGCACGACGGTGAGCAGCCCCGTCCCAGCGGACACGAATTGGCCGACACGCAGCGAACGGTCGCCGACCACACCGTCGATGGGCGCGGTGATCGTGGTGTAGGTGAGGTTGAGCTGCGCCTGCTCGACTTTGGCCTGCGCGCCTTCGAGAGTGGCCTTCATGCTGGCTTCGAGCGCCTTGAGGCTCTCGACCTGCTTGTTCGCGGAATCGAGCGAGGCGTTGGCCTTGTCGTTCGCGGCCTTCTTCTGGCGCAGGTCCGAATCCGCCTGTTGCTGACGCTGCACCGTGCCGGAGCCGGTCTGCAGCAGATTTTGGTAGCGGGTGTATTCTTTGGAGGCGAAATCGAGCGCCGCGACGGTGTTGTCGACCTCGGCCTTGGCTGACTGGATCTGCGCCTGCTGCTGCAGGATGGCGGCGGCTGTTGCCAGCACCTGCGCGCGGCTCTTCTCGACATCGGCTTCGGCCTGCTTGAGCGCGACGCGGTACTCGCGATCGTCAAGGCGGGCGATGACGTCGCCGGGTTTCACCGGCTGGTTGTCGCCGACCATCACCTCGGCGACGTGGCCGGCGATGCGCGGGGCGACAGAGACCTTGTCCGCCTGCAGATAAGCGTCCTCCGTCGTCTCCAGGAATCGGCCGATGGTCCACCAGTGCCAGCCATAACTCCCGCCACCACCGATGGCTGCCAGCAGGACAAGCATCAGCACGAGGCGGCCCTTTCGACGCTTGCGCGCGGGAACTGTCGCCGGAACCGACGCGGTCCCCTGCATCGGCAAGGCCGGATCTGGCATGGCGGCGGTGGGGGGATTATCGCTTGGACGGGGTTTCATCGGCGCTGGGCATTAATGAAACGATACGGTATCGTTGCAATACGTCCGATCAGTTGAGCCTGCAAGGAGATTTTTAAAATGGCGCAGTCGGCCACCGCCGATGCCAACGAGCCACCGAAGCGCGGAAGCGGCGGACGTCCCACCCGGGAGGAAGCGGCGCGTCGCGAGGCTCGAATCGTCGAGGTGGCGACGCAGCTCTTCATGGAGCGAGGCTTCGACGCGACGTCGATCGACGCGGTCGCCGAGGCAGCGGGCGTGAGCAAGCCGACGCTCTATGCGCGCTATCGCGACAAGCGGGCCCTGTTCGAAGCCGTCCTGGAAGAGCGCGTCCGTGAATGGCTCGCCCCCCTGACAGCCGCCGAAGCCGAGGCCCTGCAGGCCAAGCCGGGGGGCGCCGAAGCAGTGCTCGACGATCTCAGCCGCAGCCTGCTCGCGCGCTCGCAGGAGCCCGGCGCGGCTGCGCTCACACGCTGCATCGCCGCGCAGGCCCTACAGTTTCCGGAGATGGCGAAGCTCGCCTACGAGGAAGGATGGCTGCGCGGCGTGCGCGCCGTCGGCCGCTTGCTGGACGTTCTCGCGGCCCAGGGACAGATCCAGGTCGACGATTCCGAGATCGCCGCCGATCTGTTTCTCAACCTGATCCTCGGCCGCTCTTCGAAACAGGCGCTCTACGGTATCGCCTTCGATCCGAAGGCTCAGGAGAAGCGGCGGCGTGCAGCCGTGGCGCTTTTTCTGGCCGGTGTCAGGCCGCATCGCGGCTGAGGGCGATCTGCCAGGTTCTCCACCCGGAAGTCGATGGCCACAGCTCCTTTCTCGCCTTCATGGCCAAGAGGGAGCTCGCGAAGTGCGGCAGAGTGATCGGCTTGGCGCCATCGGGCCCCTCTGTTGCGCCGGCCTCATTTCCGCGCCACGAGCGGCCGCGATGCCCCTGCCCCCGACGAGCCCTCTGCCGATTGATGCCGTCCTGCTGCAACTGCGCGAGGCGCTGGTCGTGTCGAGTGCGGCGGTCCTCGTCGCGCCGCCGGGTGCCGGCAAGACCACGCGGGTGCCGCTCGCGCTCCTCGATGAGCCTTGGCTCGCCGACCAGAAAATCATTCTGCTGGAACCGCGCCGTCTCGCCGCGCGCGGCGCCGCCGAGCGCATGGCGAAGACGCTGGGCCAAGCCGTCGGCGACACGGTGGGCTTACGTGTCCGCCTCGGCTCCAAGATCTCGGCGCGAACACGGATCGAAGTCGTCACAGAGGGCGTGTTCTCGCGCATGATCCTTGACGATCCCGAATTGTCGGGCATCGGCGCGGTGCTGTTCGACGAGTTTCACGAGCGCTCCCTCGACGCCGATCTCGGCCTCGCCCTGGCGCTCGATTCGCAGGCGGGGTTGCGGGAAGACCTGCGGGTTCTCGTGATGTCGGCGACCCTCGACGGCGCGCGCGTGGCGCACCTGCTAGGCGAAGCGCCCGTGATCGAGTCCGAGGGCCGGGCCTATCCTGTCGAGACCCGCCATCTCGAGCGTGATCCCAATGCGCGCATCGAGGATTCCGTCACCGAGGCCATTCTGCGCGCCCTCAGGGCGGATAACGGCTCGGTGCTAGCCTTCCTACCTGGACAAGCCGAGATCCGCCGCGTCGCCGAACGCCTCGAAGGTCGGGTCGGGCCGGAAACGGACGTCGCGCCGCTCTACGGTGCGCTGATGCAGGGCGAGCAGGACCGGGCGGTCTCGCCCGCGCCTCCGGGCCGGCGCAAGGTGGTGCTGGCGACCTCCATTGCCGAGACCTCGCTCACCATCGAAGGCGTTCGGATCGTTGTGGATTCCGGCCTCTCGCGGGTGCCGGTCTACGAACCCGGCAATGGCCTGACCCGGCTCGTCACCACCCGCGCCTCGCGCGCTTCGGTGGACCAGCGCCGGGGTCGCGCCGGACGCACCGAGCCGGGGGTGTGCTGGCGCCTCTGGTCGGAGGCGGCCACCGGCGCGCTGGAGCCGTTCACGCGGCCGGAGATCCTCGCCGCCGATCTCTCGGGGCTCGTGCTCGATTGCGCCGCCTGGGGCGTCAAGGATCTGAACACCCTGCGTTTTCTCGATCCGCCGCCAGCCCCGGCGCTGGCGGAGGCGCGTGCTCTTCTGGCCCGTCTCGGTGGTCTCGACGAGGATGGACGGATCACTCCGACGGGGCAGGCCCTGCGTGCCCTGCCGCTGCCGCCGCGGCTTGCTCGGATGGTGGTGACGGCTGCGGGCGCAGGCGCCGCGCGCCAGGCCGCCGATCTGGCTGCGGTGCTGGTCGAGCGCGGGCTTGGTGGCGACGGCGTCGATCTCGGGGAGAGGGTGGAGCGCTTTTCGCGCGAGCGCGGCGGCCGGGCTGCAGACATGCGGCGCCTTGCGGAGGGCTGGGCCCGGCAGGCCGAGCGAGCCACGGTCTCCCCGCAAATATCTAATTTGACAGCGGAAATCCTGTCGCGGCCCGGCCCCCTCCTGGCGCTTGCCTATCCCGATCGGATCGCGCGATCGCGAGGGCGAGACGGGGCTTACGTCATGGTCCAGGGCCGCGCGGGACAACTCGATCCGGCCAGCGCGCTGGCGCGCGAGCCGTTCATCGTCGTCGCTGACCTCGCCGGAACCGCCGGCTCGGCGCGCATTCTGGCGGCTGCGGCGATCGATCCGCGCGAGATTCGAGCCATCGCGTCGAACATGATCGAAGAGAGCACGACCATCATGTTCGACGACAGCTCCGGCCAAATCCGGGCGCGGACGGGGCGGCGGCTCGGGGCGGTCGTCCTGGACGAGCGCACGCTGCCCGTTCCGCCTGATGACGCTTCGGCGCAAGTCCTCGCGCGCGGTCTCGCCGGGCTCGGGCTCGACCGACTGCCGTGGAGCGCGGGTCAGCGGCAGTGGCTGGCCCGGGTCCGGTTCCTGCGGGCGGCCGAGGGCGACGCGTGGCCGGACCTGTCGGACGAGGCGCTGACGCAATCGGCGGAGGCGTGGCTGGCGCCGGCGATCGTCGGGCGCACCGGACGCGATGCCGTCACCGTGGATGATCTCGGCCGGGCACTCGACGGCCTGCTGCCCTGGAACCTGCGGGCGCGGCTCGAGGCGGAGGCGCCCTCCCATCTCGAGGTGCCGACTGGCTCGCGCATCCCGATCGATTACGAATCCGGGCCGGAGCCCGTGCTGGCGGTGCGGGTCCAGGAATTGTTCGGTCTCGACAGGCACCCGAGTCTCGGCGGCGGGCGGGTGCCGCTGGTGCTGCACCTGCTGTCGCCGGCCCAGCGCCCGATCCAGATTACGCGCGACCTGCCCGGCTTCTGGCGCGGATCGTGGGCGGCGGTGCGTTCCGAGATGCGCGGCCGCTACCCTCGCCATCCCTGGCCGGAGGACCCGCTCTCGGAAGCGCCGACGCGACGGGCGAAGCCGCGGGGAACGTGATGCAGACAGGACCGGCGCCGCACGCATCCGGCCGGCTCCAGAGGGGCGGTGATCCGGGCTTCGCGGCCCTCCTGCGCGGGTTCGATCCGCGGGGCCGGCTGTCGCGCCGCGCTTATGGCCGGCGCGTGGTGCGGCTTGGGCTGCTAGCGGCTGCGCTGGCGTGCCTCGCCGTCGTGCTGGCTGGCCAGGGATGGCGCGTGGCGGCCCTGGTAGTGGCCGGCAGCGCTCTCCTGCCGGGGCTTGCTGCCCTCGCGCAGACCGTGCGGCGGCTCCACGATCGCGGTCGCACCGGCCTGTGGCTCGCCCTGCCCCTGCTGCAGACGGCGCTCAGCTTCGTGCCGATCGAGGATCAGGTCGAGGCCCACCCTGCTGCGGTCCTGGCCTATGCTCTCGCCGCGCTGGCAGCCGGGCTGTGGTTTCTCATCGAGACGCTGGGCCGGCGCGGCACGGCCGGCCCGAACCGATTTGGCCCCGAGGACGGAGGCTGAAACGACGGTTCTGGAACGAGGGGACGACGTCCCCACGTCTGAACGCCCGATGCAATCCGGCGGCGGACGGAACCAACCTGAGGTGAGTCCACTTATCGCGAGTTAGGTCTTGGTTCAGACACCAACCTGGACGCAGCCGCCGCATGGCCGCTGCCTCAGGACGCCACAATGGTCCGGTACCAGACTGAGAAGTCGGCTCCCCTTGTTGGAAGAAGAAGATCCCATCGACGGGCCGACTCGCGCGGGCGCCAAGGCAGGCTCGCCGGAGCGCGCGTGTGAATTCTCCCCGGCGCAGGAAAGCGTTCCTGTCGCCTCGCAGGGAGTATACCGAAACAGGCTTCTCAGGCGGTGTGTGCCGGCCGACCTCGCGCTGCTCGCAACCAACCTCGTGCCGGTCGCGCTCGAATGCGGTCAGGTCCTGATCGAGCCCGGCCTGCCGATCCGCGAACTGGTGTTTCCTGAAAGCGGCTTCGTTTCAGTGGTCACGGGGCGGCGCGGCGACGGGGCCGAAATCGCTCTGATCGGCTGTGAGGGCCTGGTCGGCGCGGTCCCGGCGCTGCTGGGCGTCGATCGAACGCCCGACACATCGGTCGTCCAGGTCGCCGGGCATGGCCACAGCATCCGGATGGAAGCGCTCGAGGCGGCCGTGGCGGGGAGCTCGAGCCTGCTTCGGCTGCTGCTCGCTTTCGTGCAGACGCTCTACCTTCAGACGGCGCAGACCGCTCGTGCCAATCTCACCGACAACCTCGAATCCCGCCTCGCCCGCTGGTTGTTAATGTGCCAGGACCGTCTCGGGAGCGCGGACATTGCCGTCACCCACGAGCTCCTGGCGATGGTGCTCGGTGTGCAGCGTTCCAGTGTGACGGTGGCGATCCAGATGATCGAGGGCCGCGCGCTGATCAAGGCACAGCGAGGCCGGGTCCGCGTGATGGATCGGCATGGGCTAGAGGCGGCTGCCGGCTGTTCCTACGGCCTGCCGGAAACGGAATATGCGCGGCTGATCGGGACGGGGTGACCAGCGGAGACCGTTGCCGGCGGCACCTTAGGGTTGTTTCGTCGGTGAGATGTGGTCGCGGCGGGTAGAGTATTCAATCGGCAATATTCAGTAGCCGTAATGTCGGGTATCCGACATAAAACGGTCAATGCGTATACATCTTATGTTGAAACCCTATAGTTGTGCGATTGCTGCCGAGCGCTCGTGTCATGCGGAGGGCAAACCGTGTCCAACGTTGAAGCTCAGGTCGTAATGGAGACGATCGCAGAGATCGAACGAATCCGCGAAATATTCAAATCAAGTGGTAATCACAGGCTTTGCGTCTTGCTCGACATGATTACAATCGAGTTGAGGCATGAGCAATCGTTTTCCGTTACAGATCCTCGACCTGACACACCATCCGAACCTTAAGCGAAACGTGGCCCGTTTCGTCCCTTGCCGAGAGGATGAGCGTTGTTTCTTTCGCGTCTTCCGCTTCGGCAGCCATCAGAGCCGCCACGACGCCGAGGGCCTCACGGCGGAGCATGCGGTAATCGCGGATCTCGCGGCCGATTTCGTCGGGGATGGTCGAACCGTCGTCAATGTCGAAGAAATAGCGGCTCAAGGCCAGCCCCCGGTCTCTATTTGCCGATTTCGGCTATCACGTGCTGGGCGCGCCGGACACGTGTAGGAAGACTTAGCGCAAGCTTGGCCGGATTGAAAAGCTCGTGCGCAATCTTTGCGGTGGCCAACGCCGCAAGACGATCGATGACAACCTTGGCGGGTATACAGGCGTGGCGCCTGAGTGAGCCTCAGTGCTCGCGGACGCGATCCACGACGTCCCGGGCTGCAGAAAAGGCCTCGTCGGCGTCGAGTTCGGTCGTGTCGATCCGTACGGCATCCTCGGCGGCCTTGAGCGGGGCGGCACTCCGGGAGCTGTCGCGCTCGTCGCGAGCGCGGATATCGGCGAGGATCGCGGCGAGCGTGGTGTCTTCTCCGCGTCCGGCAAGTTCGCGATGGCGGCGGCGGGCGCGCTCCTCTGCCGAGGCGGTGATGAACAGCTTCACCCGCGCATCGGGACAAATCACGGTGCCGATGTCCCGTCCGTCCAGCACTGCGCCAGCATCGTCCGACGCGAACCGGCGCTGCCAGGAGAGAAGCGCGGCACGCACCTCTGGGATGCCGGAGACCCGCGACGCGGCCTCCCCCATCGCACGCTCGCGCAGGCGCGGATCGGCGAGTTGGTCGGCGACGAGCCGGGAGGCGACACGCGTGGCTTCCGCTGTGTCGCTGAGATCGGCCCCGGCATCGAGCATCAGCAGCGCGACAGCGCGGTAGAGCAACCCGGTATCGAGATGCGGCAGGCCGTAATGCAGGGCCAGACGGCGTGCGAGGGTGCCCTTGCCGGAAGCGGCCGGCCCGTCGATGGCAATGACCAATGGCATCGGATCAGCCCGAGATCGCGGCGCCGAGCGCCGTCATGCTCGGTGTGAAGCTCGGGAAGCTCGTCGCGATCATCGCGCCGTCATCCACCGTGACCGGCTCGCGGGTGGCGAGCCCCAGCACCAGGAAGGACATGGCGATGCGATGGTCGAGATGCGTCGCCACCGTGCCGCCTCCGCGGGGTGCGGAGCCACTGCCCCGGACGATCAGGTCGTCACCCTCGATGCTATGGTCGATGTCGTTGGCGGCGAGTCCGTCGGCGACCGCGGCAAGGCGGTCGGATTCCTTCACGCGCAGCTCGTGAAGGCCATTCATCCGCGTCGTGCCCTCCGCGAACGCGGCGGCGACGGCGAGCACCGGATACTCGTCGATCATCGCAGGCGCGCGCTCGGCCGGGACATCGACGCCCCTGAGGCGGCTTGCGCGCACGCGCAGGTCGGCGACGGTCTCGCCGCCTTCGTCGCGTTCGTTCAGGCGCTCGATATCGGCGCCCATCTCGATGAGCGTGGTGATGAGGCCGATGCGGAGCGGGTTCATCATCACGCCTTCGATCGTCACCTCCGAGCCCGGCACGATCAGGGCCGCCACGAGCGGGAAGGCCGCCGAGGACGGGTCCGCAGGTACGATCACGTGGGTGCCGCGCAGGGTCGGCTGGCCGGTGAGCGCAATGGCGCGGCCGTGCCCTCCGGGACCGTGCGGCGTTACCGCGACCTCGGCGCCGAACAGGCGCAGCATGCGCTCGGTATGGTCGCGGGTCGCGGCCGCCTCGATCACCGTGGTGATGCCGGGCGCGTTGAGCGCTGCCAGCAGCACCGCCGACTTGATTTGCGCCGAGGCCACCGGCGTCTCGTAGGTGATCGCGATTGCCTCCGCCGGCCCGCGCAGGGTGAGCGGCACCCGGCCGCCCTCGGCCTCGGAGACGACCTGGGTGCCCATCTTGAGGAGCGGATCGAGGATGCGCCGCATCGGGCGTTTGCGAAGGCTCGCATCGCCATCGAAGGTCGCGGTGACGGGCTGGCCGCCGACGACGCCCATCATCAGCCGCGAGCCGGTGCCGGCATTGCCGAAATCGAGCACGCCCACCGGATCGCTCAAGCCGCCGATGCCGACGCCCTTCACCTGCCAGCGTCCCTCGCCCAGCCGCTCGATCGAGGCGCCGAGTGCCTTCGCCGCATCGGCGGTGCGCAGCACGTCGTCGCCTTCGAGAAGACCCTCGACGCGCGTCTCGCCGATGGAGAGCAGACCGAAGATCATCGCCCGATGCGAGATCGACTTGTCGCCTGGCGGCCGAAGGGCGCCGCGCAGCGGCGTTCCGGGCGAGGCAGTGACGGGTTGCGGCTCTGAGGCGTGCGACACGGGCAGGGCTGAGGGGCTGTTTCGGGGATCGGGGTCGTCCCCGGGAAGGGGCCGGTTACCATGGGGGCGACCGCACGTCATCCGGGCCGCGCCGCATGCCGACACCGCCGGTGCCGGGCCTCTTGGTTGCGATGCCATTTGACATGCTCGCAGGAGCCGACTAACGGGGCCGCGCTCCCCCCGACACGACCTCCAGAGGTTCCAGCCCGTGGCCCGACCGGAACTCGGCATCAAGCGCCAATGCATGAATTGCGGCGCGAAGTTCTACGACTTGTCCCGCGATCCGGCGACCTGCCCGAAATGCGGCACGGTCTTCCAGATGGCGGCCGCCGGGCGCGGCTCGGCGCCGGTCGTCAACCGCAAGGATGACGACGAAGAGGACGAGGACGAGACGGGCCCCGAGGTCGTGTCCCTCGATGAGGCCGAGGCGAGCGAGGATAGCGACGCCAAGGTCGACGGCGACGACGGTGACGACGACGATTCGAGCTCCGGCGGAAGCGACGACGACACCTTCCTCGAGGAGGAGGATGACGACGACGTTTCGGACCTCGTCGAGAACGACGACGATAACGACGACGACAACTGATCACCCTCGCCCCTGATGCCTTGACGACACACCAAGCAGGGGCGAAAAAAGGAGCGGAGAAGGGGCTTGAGTCCCGGCAAACCTCCGCTTATAGAACCGCCCTCCCCGACGGGCCGACCGCCGGGAGGTTTTCCGAAACGAACGACCAGATCGTTTCGGACACAAGTGGGGCCTTAGCTCAGCTGGGAGAGCGCTTCCATGGCATGGAAGAGGTCATCGGTTCGATCCCGTTAGGCTCCACCATTTTCCTTCAGTAAGCTCGTCGTTGAGTTCAGGTGCCACAGCCGCGATCGAGACGCGCGCGCCGGACGAGACACGATGAAGATCACCCAGGCCTTCACCTTCGAGGCGGCGCACCGCCTTCCGAACGTGCCGCAGACGCATCGCTGCTTCCGCATGCACGGCCACTCCTATCGCGTCGAGCTGACGGTCTCCGGCCCGGTGGACGCGACGAGCGGCTGGGTCATCGACTTCTACGACGTCGAGAGCGCGTTCAAGCCGATCCTCGAGAGGCTCGACCATCATACCCTCAACGAGATCGAGGGGTTGGAGAACCCGACCGCCGAGCATATCGCGGCCTGGATCTGGCATAAGACGAAGCCTGTGCTGCCGGGCCTCTCCAGCGTGAAGGTGATGGAGACGCCGCTATCCTGGGCGGAGTATGACGGCGACTGATCCGAGCGACGACGGCGCGCTGGTCCTCTTTTCCGGAGGCCAGGATTCGACGACCTGCCTCGCCTGGGCGCTGGAGCGGTTCCCCCGCGTCGAGACGCTCGGCTTCGACTATGGCCAGCGCCATCGCATCGAGCTCGACTGTCGCGAACAGCTTCGCAGCGAACTCGGGCGCCTCGACGAACGCTGGGAGAGCCGTCTCGGCCCCGATCACACCATCGACCTCGCCGCCCTCGGCGCCGTCTCGGAGACCGCGCTGACCCGGGACACCGAGATCGCCATGGCGGCCGACGGCCTGCCCAACACGTTCGTGCCGGGCCGCAATCTGGTCTTCCTGACCTTCGCCGCTGCCCTCGCCTACCGGCGCGGCCTGCGCCACATCGTCGGCGGCATGTGCGAGACGGACTATTCGGGCTACCCGGATTGCCGCGACGACACGATCAAGGCGCTGCAGGTCGCGCTCAATCTCGGCATGGAGCGGCGCTTCGTGCTGCACACGCCGCTGATGTGGCTCGACAAGGCCGCGACCTGGGCGCTGGCCGAAGAACTCGGCGGCCGGCCGCTGGTCGACCTCGTCGTCGAGGACAGCCACACCTGCTATCTCGGCGAGCGCGGCGAACGGCACGACTGGGGCTATGGCTGCGGCACGTGCCCGGCCTGCGCGTTGCGAGCAAAGGGCTTCGCAGGCTATCTCGCCAGGCGCGGCGCCTGATCCTCGATACAGTGCTCGATGTGTGCTGTCGCACGCGAATGAGAATTCGTGTGTAACCTCTCCGTCTGTTCCGCGAAATCCTGATTAGCTGCGGCCAATACCGGCGCCAGAGCTCAATCAGGAGAAATATATCATGATCAAGCAGATCTTTGTTGCTGCTATTCTTGCTGTTGGTGCGACCAGCGGTGCTCTCGCACAGACGCGCACTATCAACGTCTGGGGTGCGCAGCTTGAGGTGCCGACCTATGGCGCGCCCGCGCCTGCCGCTCCCTCGGCCATGCAGGCTGCGGAGCGCTTCGATCGGAACACCACGACCTTCACGGCGATGCACACCCGCGACGGCCGCTCGCAGTCGCGCAACCGCTGACATCGACCTTTCTGTAATGACAACGGCGGCGCGCTCCGAAGGGAGGCGCCGCCGTTGCCGTCATGGCGGGTGCCGAGCCCGGGCCCGCTTCACGGTTCCTGTTTCGCGCGCTGCTCGACCCGCCGACGGCGCTTGGCGGCGCGGCGATCCTCGCGCGTCGTCCTGTCCAAAGTTGGTGCGTAGCCTTCGGGCACGGCATCCTCGGCAGCGGCGGCCTCGATCCGGGGCAAGGCGTAGGGCGCCAGAACCGTCGCGAAGGTGAGATCGCTGAAATCGGCGAGGCAGCGCGCAGAGGCGACGAGCTCCGCCGTCGAGCCCTGCCGTGCGATCGCCTCGGTGGGGAGCCGGTAGAGCCGGCCGCCGTCGGAGAAGAGCAGGTCGCCATTCCCGTCGAAGGCCGCCCAACCGCATCGCGGGAGGTCGACCGTGGCCCCGCCATCGATCACCAGGCGGTGCTCGATCGCCTCCTCCAGGGAGCCATGCATGCCCCGGCCCCAGCCCTCGAAGCAGGCTTTCCGGCGCAGGGCATGCCCGTGCAAACCCGCCCAGACCTCTTCCTGCTGCGACGGCCGGCTGCGCCAGGGCGTGTCCGCTCGCCGCTCGATCTCCGCCCGACTGTCGCGCGTGAGGGGCAACACCCTGATGCCCGGTGGCGGAGGGAAACCGGGAGCGAGATCGAACTGCCCGGCGCCGTTGGCCAGCACCATCTCGCGGTTCGACAGAAACCAGCGGCCGCCATGCCAGGTATCGCCCTGCGGCCATAGCGAGACCGCCGTGAAGAAGGGCGGCCGCGAGAGGACGGTGTAGGTACCGAACAGTCCGCGGTATTTCGCGAGGAAGCTGACGAGCCACGTCCCGTCCGGGGAGAGCCCGCCCCAGGACGGCTTCACCGTCCCCTTGAACCACTGGCCGATCCGGAAGCTGTCGTCGCTTCGGTCCCAGGCGATCAGGCAGGTCTGCTTCGAGGGCCCGCGCCGGTAGATCACGGCCGCCGGTGAGGAGGCCGCGAACACCGCATGCAGCGCGCATTTCGTGACGGCGGCCGCCATCACGCTCCGATCGCGCCGAGCAGGATCTCGCGCCGATGTCCTCGATCGCGATGCTCGATCAGGTAGATCCCCTGCCACGTCCCGAGCCCCAGTTGCCCGTCGATCACCGGCACGCTGAGCCCGGAATCGGTGAGCATGGTGCGGATATGCGCCGGCATGTCGTCCGGCCCCTCCATGCCGTGCACCCAGCCGGCATTGCGTGGCGCAAGGCTATCGAGGGAGGTGAGCAGGTCGGTGCGCACGTCCGGGTCGGCATTCTCCTGGATCGTCAGGGAGGCCGAGGTGTGCCGGCAGAAGACCGTGACGAGGCCCTCGCGCAGGCCGCTCTCGCGCAGGAAACCGGCGACGGCGTCGGTGATGTCCGTAAAGCCCTGGCCCGGCGTCGAGACCGTGAGCCGCGCGCTCGCCCGACGCTCGACGGCACCGCTCGAAAACCCCTCGATGGTGCCGACCTTGCCCGCCTGCCTCATCCATCCGTCTCCATGCTCGCGCCCGGCGCGATCTCGCGTTCGCCGCGTTCGAGGATCCGTTCCAGCGCCTCGAGCCTGTCCGCCTCTGCCGGAGGCTTGTCCCAGCGGATGCGGCTGACGCGCGGGAAGCGCATCGCGACACCCGATTTGTGCCGCGTCGAGCGCTGCACGCCCTCGAAAGCGATCTCCAGCACGAGGCCGGCCTCGCGGCCATAGGCCACTTCCCGCACCGGGCCGAAGCGCTTGGTGGTGTGGTTGCGGACGTAGCGATCGAGCTTCTGCAGCTCGGCATCGGTGAAGCCGTGATAGGCCTTGCCGACGGGCACCAGCTCCTCGCCCTCGTCCCCGTCGCGCCAGCAGCCGAAGGTGTAGTCCGAGTAGAAGGACGAGCGCTTCCCGTGCCCGCGCTGCGCGTACATCATCACCGCGTCGACGACGAAGGGCTCGCGCTTCCACTTCCACCACGGGCCCTTCGGGCGGCCCGGCTGATAGACGCTGTCGAGCCGCTTCAGCATCACGCCCTCGATCGCGTCGGCATCCGCGCCGGCCCCCGCCGAGGCCGGATCGGCCCGCGCCGTCGCGAGATCCTGCCAAGTCGCGAAGGGTACCAGCGGCGACAAGTCGACTCGCGCGTGGTCGAGCTTTTTTATGAGGTTTTCGAGTGCCTTGCGCCGCTCAGCGAACGGCAGCGCACGCAGATCCTCACCCCCGGCGGCAAGCAGGTCGTAGGCGCGCACATGCGCCGGAAATTCCTCCAGCAGCTTGCCCGTCACGGCCTTCCGGTTGAGCCGCTGCTGCAGCACGTTGAAGCTCTGCACGCGGCTCTCGCGCAGGATCAGCAACTCGCCATCGATGGCGCCCTCGAAGGTCACCGCCTCCGCGAGATCGGGAAACGCGCCGGTGATGTCCTCGCCCGTACGCGAATAGACTTTCGCGACTTGCCGCCCGTCCCGGTCGCGCCCGCCCGCGAGCTGAACGCGGATGCCGTCCCATTTCCACTCCGCCGAGAACTCGTCGGGCGCGAGCTTGTCGAGGTCCGCGTCCTCCTCGATCGGGTGCGAGAGCATCGGCGGCCGGAACGGGGCCGGATTCAGCGTCTCCGGCCGGTCGCCCCTGCCCTCGACCCAGGCGAACAGGCTCTCGTAGGGCGGCTCGAGCCCATGCCAGATCTCCTCGATCGCGTCCGGCTCATGAGCGCCGAGGGCGCCGAGGGCGGTCTTCGCGAGCCGCGCCGAGACGCCGACGCGCAGGTTGCCGGTGACGAGCTTCAACAGTGCCCAGCGGCCGGTCTCGTCGAGGGCATCGAGCCAACGGGCGAGGTGGCGGGGCAGATCTTTTTTCGCGATGGTCGAGAGGGTTTCCACCACCTCGGCGAGGGTCGGGACGTCGGGGGGCGGGTTGTTGTGGCCGGGGCCAGCTCCCAGCCCTCTCCCTACCGCGGAGATGCCGCTCCCCTCGCCCGAGCCGCTTTGCGGGCCACCCTCCCCTGCAGAGGGAGGGTTTGCAGGCGTCGCGCCAGCGGCCGGCCAGATCAACGCCACCGTCTCCGCGAGATCGCCCACATAGTTCCGCGACAGCCCGAACAGCACCGGATCGACCCGCTCCTCCGCGAGGACCCGGATCATCGCCGGCTTGGCCTCGCGAAAGCTCAGGTTCCCCGTCATCGCCGCGAGCGCGTAGCCCCGCTCCGGGTCGTGTGTGCTCGCAAAGAAATCCTTCAGCAGCCGCAGCTTGGCGTTGCGGCGGGGCTCGTAGGCGAGGCGGTCGAGGAGGTGCGCGAAGTCGTTCACGACGAGGCCTCCTCCATTCCCGGCTTCGCAGCAGGATCGGGCTCCGCCTCGCCGTCGTCGCCATAGCCCAGCAGATGCAGCGGCTTCGCCTTGATGCCCTGCGTGCCGCACCAATGCACGAGGGCGTCCTCCTGCCCGTGCGTCACCCAGACCTCCTCCGCGCCGATGTCGCGGATCGTCCGACAGAGGTCTGGCCAGTCCGAATGATCGGAGATCACCAGGGGCAGCTCGACGCCCTTCTGACGGGCGCGGGCACGAACCCGCATCCAGCCCGAGGCGAAGGCGGCGACCGGGTCGGGAAACTTGCGCGCCCACAGATCCTGGATCGCGGAAGGCGGGCAGATCACGATGGCGCCAGTCAGGTCCTTGCGCTCGGCAGCGACGACCTTCGGCGTATCGCCGAGCGGGATACCCTCTCGCTTGTAGAGCTCGGTCAGCTTCTCCATGGCGCCGTGCAGGTGGATCGGCCGATCCCACCCCTCCTCGCGCAGGAGCGCCATCACGCGCTGCGCCTTGCCGAGCGCATAGGCGCCGACGATGTGGGCGCGCTCGGGAAACAGCGCGACCGAGTCGAGCAGCTTCCTCACCTCGCCGCGCGTATCGGGATGCACGAAGACCGGGAGGCCGAAGGTCGCCTCGGTGATGAAGACGTCGCAGGGAATGACCTCGAAGGGCAGGCAGGTCGGGTCGGGCGCACGCTTGTAGTCGCCGGACACGACGATGCGCTTGCCGTCCTTCTCGATGGCGATCTGCGCCGAACCGAGCACATGGCCGGCCGGAGCGAAGCGCACCGTCACGTCGCCGATCCGCATCGCCTCACCGAGGCGAGCCTCCTGCCGCGTCCGGCAAAAATCCTCTCCGTAGCGCACGGCCATGATGCGCAGCGTCTCTGCCGTGCCGAGGACGTGCCCATGCCCGGAGCGGGCATGGTCGGCATGGCCATGGGTGATCAGCGCGCGCTCGACGGGCCAGGTCGGGTCGACGTGGAAGCGGCCGAGCGGGCAATACAGGCCCTCTCGCGTCAGGCTCAGCAATTCGGAGGCGCTGATCGGCATCAGGAGGGATATAGGAGCGGCCCAGAACTCCGCATCCAGTCCCAGACACCATGTCCCGCCAACGATCCTCCGGAGACCTCCTCGCCGACCGCCGCTACGCCTATGCCGAAGCCTGCCTGGCCGAGGGAGATGCCGAGGGGGCTGCCGAGATGGCCGAGCAGGCACTCGAAATCGCGCCGCTCTATGCCCCGGCGTGGTTTCTGCTCGGGCGGGCTCGGGAGGCCCGTTTCTTCGCGTCCAGCGAAGAGCGAGACGAACAGGCCGCCCGCGCGGCCTACGCCAAGGCGCTCGACATCGACCCCGGCGACACGCTCGGCGCACGTCTCCACCTCGCCGGGCTCGGCAGCGGCGATGCACTGGCCGCGATCACGCCGGCTTATGTGCGTGCGCTGTTCGATGGCTACGCGCCGCGCTTCGAGAAGCATCTCGTCGGCGACCTGCACTATCGCGGCCCCGAGCTGATCATGGCGGCGCTCGACGCGCTGCCGGATACCCCTGCCCGGTTCGAAACGGTGCTCGATCTCGGCTGCGGCACCGGCCTGATGGGTCGGGCGCTGGCCGGCCGGGTCGGGCAGCTTGCCGGGGTCGACCTGTCGCCGGCGATGCTCGCCCTTGCGCGACGGACGGGGCTCTATGCTCGGCTCGCCGAGGGCGAGCTGACGAGCTTCCTCTCAGAGGAAGCCCCGGCGAGTGCCGACCTCGTCATCGCGGCCGACGTGCTGATCTATTTGCCCAGTCTGGTCCCGGTCTTCACGGCCATCGAGCGCGTCATCCGGGCCGGAGCTCTGGCGGTCGTCTCCATCCAATCTCACGACGGCGAAGGCGTGGTCCTCGGGGCCGACGGGCGCTTCGCACATGGAAACGCCCATCTTCGCGCGGCAGCCGAACGGTCGCGTCTCGATCTGGTCGCCATGCCGGAGGCGGGAATTCGCCGGCAGCGGGGCGAGGAGGTCCCGGGTCGCATCGCGATCCTGCGCAAGCCGCGCTGATTGGATAGCGCTCCGAGCGGGACCCTCAGTCTCCGCCCGTGTCGCCGCGCAAACGCTTGACCGCGCCGCGCCGGCTCTTGGTTTCGAGCCGACGCGTCTTCGAGGCGAGTGTCGGCCTCGTCGCGCGCCGTGGCTTCGGTGGCACCGCAGCCTCGGCGACGAGAGCGGCGAGGCGTTCGCGGGCATCGGCCCGGTTGCGCTCCTGGGTGCGGTGCTGACGGGCGTCGATCACGAGGACGCCGTCATCGGTGAGCCGGCGGCCGGCGAGCTTCATGAGCCTGATGGCGACGGCGTTCGGCAGTGAGGGCGAGCGGCGTACATCGAAGCGGAGCTGCACCGCGCTCGCCACCTTGTTGACGTTCTGGCCGCCGGGCCCGGAGGCGCGCACAAAGCTCTCTTCGAGTTCTGCCTCGTCGATGGCGATCTGCGGCGTGCATTGGAGCGCCATCGGAACGACGTCAGCCGGCTTCGGACGGGGTGCGGGCCTTGAGGGCGAGCGCGTGCAAACCTCGTTCGAAGGCGGGCGCGAGCATGCCGTTCACGAGGCGATGGCGCTCGACCCGGCTCTTCCCTTCGAAGGCGGTCGAGACCACATCCACCCTGTAATGCGTTTCGCCACCGGGCCGTGCGCCCGAATGGCCCGCATGCAGGTGGGACTCGTCGACCACGTCGAGATGCGTCGGCGAGAGCTGGGCCTGCAGCGTCTGCCCGATCCAGTCCTTCAGCGTGCCTTGGCCGCTCATCATCGTCTCCACTCGTGTCCGACTGGCCGGCGGTGCGGGTCGTCAAGCCCGAAACCACGCATGCGTCATCAGGCCCGTCGGACTTGTGTCTCCGGTCCACCCCCTCATAATCGGGTCGTCATGGATCTCAACTCGCCGCTGTTCGACAGCATCCGCATCAAGCCCAAATGTGACGACCCGAAAGCCGGTTCGGGCAAGGGCGGCGCGGATCAGAGCGCGGCCGCCGATGCGCTCTGCGAGGCGCCCGGCTGCACGCATCCGGGCCTCTATCGTGCTCCCAAGGGCCGCAAGCAGGAGGGGCAATATCACCGCTTCTGCATCGATCACGTGCGCGCCTACAACGCCGCCTACAACTACTTCGACGGCATGAACGACGACGCCGTCCAGGCTTTCCAGAAGGACGCGATCATCGGTCATCGTCCGACCTGGGCGATGGGATCTGGCACCGCAGAGCCGCGCAAGCGTCGCCGCGATGCGCAGCCCGAGCGCGACTGGGCCTATGCCGATCCACTCGGCGTGCTGCGTGCGGCCGGCATCGGCGGCAACGAGCGCAAGGCGGCCCCCGAGCCGAAGAAGCCGCGATACTCCTCGGCGGTCCGCAAGGCCCTCGATGTGCTCGGGCTCGACGAGAACGCGGATACGGCAGCGATCAAGGCCCAATACAAGGTGCTGGTGAAGCGCTTCCATCCGGACGCCAATGGCGGCGATCGCTCCTTCGAGGACCGCCTGCGCGACATCATCCGCGCCCATGACGTGCTCCGCGGCGCCAACCTCTGCTGAGTGAGGGCCGCGTCCACGGCATGAAGGATGCTACCCGACAGGGGGCGGCAATCGCGTCGTTCAGAACTATATCCGGCCGGCCCCCTTGGCGGTTGCCGGACCCGGCGACTAAGGAAGGCGTCGGCATTCCGTCCTGCGGCCCGTTCCCGAGCCGGTCGCAAGCCAGCGATCCACGCGGGCGCACGCGCCCCGAAGAGGCCATTCATGCTTTCTGACGACACCTACGCCTCGCTCCCCGACCGGGAAGTCTCCGTCCGCGAGGCCTTCGGGATCGATCTCGACCTCAAGGTGCCGGCCTTCTCCGAGGCCGACGAGCACGTGCCGGATCGCGACCCCGACTACATTTTCGACCGCGAGACCACGCTCTCGATCCTGGCCGGTTTCGCCAAGAACCGCCGCGTCATGGTCACCGGCTATCACGGCACCGGCAAGTCGACCCATATCGAGCAGGTCGCCTCGCGGCTGAACTGGCCCTGCGTGCGCGTGAACCTCGACAGCCACATCTCGCGCATCGACCTCGTCGGCAAGGATGCGATCGTCCTGAAGGACGGCAAGCAGGTCACCGCCTTCCAGGACGGCATCCTGCCATGGGCGCTGCAGAACAACGTCGCACTGGTCTTCGACGAGTACGATGCAGGCCGCCCGGACGTGATGTTCGTGATCCAGCGCGTGCTGGAGGTCTCCGGCCGCCTGACCCTGCTCGACCAGAAGCGGGTCATCCGCCCTCACCCGGCCTTCCGTCTGTTCGCCACCGCCAACACGGTGGGCCTCGGCGATACGTCGGGCCTCTATCACGGCACGCAGCAGATCAATCAGGGCCAGATGGACCGCTGGTCGATCGTGACCACGCTGAACTACCTGCCGCATGACCGCGAGGTGGACATCATCCTCTCCAAGGCCACGCATTACCGCAACGAGCAGGGCAAGGACCTGGTCAACCGGATGGTGCGGGTGGCGGATCTCACCCGCAACGCCTTCATCAACGGCGACCTTTCCACGGTGATGAGCCCGCGTACGGTGATCACCTGGGCCGAGAACTCCGACATCTTCAAGGATATCGGCTTCGCCTTCCGCGTCACCTTCCTGAACAAGTGCGACGAGCTCGAGCGCCCGCTGGTCGCCGAGTTCTATCAGCGCGCCTTCGGCAAGGAGCTGCCGGAGAGCGCGGTGAACGTGGCCCTGAGCTGACGGACGCGCCCGCTTGTCAATTCCCAACCGCAGCAAGGTCGCCGCCACCCGCGAGCCCGTCGCGGAGCCGCTGAAGCGCTCCGTGGCCGGCTGCCTGCGGGCGATCGCACGTCGGTCGGAGATCGAGGTCACCTACGCCAGCGACCGCCCTGCCCTGCTCGGTGACAAGGCGCGTCTGCCGGAGCCGGCCCGCAAGCTAACGCCCGAGGACGTCGCGGTTCTGCGCGGCCATTCGGATTCGATGGCCCTGCGCCTCGGTTGCCATGACGCCGGCGTGCACCGTCGCCTGGCGCCGGAGAATGCGCAGGCCCGCTCGGTGTTCGATGCCGTCGAACAGGCCCGCGTCGAGGCGATCGGCTCGCGCCGCATGGCCGGCGTCGCCTCCAATATCACCGCGATGCTGGAGGACCGCTACCACCGCGGCGGCCGCTACGAGGACATCACCGACCGGGCCGATGCGCCGATGGAGGATGCCGTCGCGCTGATGGTGCGCGAGCGCCTGACCGGCCAGCGCCCTCCCGCCGCTGCGCGAAAGATCGTCGACCTCTGGCGTGAGCATATCGAGGAGAAGGCCGGCAAGAACCTCGACGGCCTGATCGGTTCGCTTGAGAACCAGCGCGCCTTCGCGCGCTCGGTGCGCGATCTCCTGACCTCCCTCGACATGGCGGACGAGACGCCGTTCGATCCTGAGGACGACGAGAACGAGGACGAGTCCGAGAGCCAGGACGACGAGCAGCAGCCAAACAGCGGCGAGGCCGAGGAGCAGTCGCAGGGCGACCGCGCCGAGATCGAGGTCACGGAAGAAGAGGCCGAGGATCTCGACGAGGGGGCCACCGAATCGGCCGATGCTCCCTCGGGCGAGCTGCCTGACGATGCCGACGATGCCGATTCGGAACAGGCTTCGGAGAATTCACGGCCGCCGACGCCGCGCCCCAACCAAGTCATCGGGCCCGAGTACAAGGTCTACAATCCGCGCTTCGACGAGGAGGTCCACGCCGAGGATCTCTGCGACGCCGAGGAACTGTCGCGGCTGCGCTCCTATCTCGACAAGCAGCTCGCTCATCTGCAGGGCGTGGTCGGCCGGCTCGCCAACCGCTTGCAGCGCCGTCTGCTCGCGCAGCAGAATCGTGCCTGGGACTTCGACCTCGAAGAGGGCCAGCTCGATCCGGCACGTCTGGTGCGCGTGGTCATGGATCCGTTCCAGCCTCTCTCTTTCAAGCAGGAGAAGGACACCAATTTCCGCGATACCGTCGTCACACTGCTGCTCGACAATTCGGGCTCGATGCGCGGCCGGCCGATCACGGTGGCGGCGACCTGCGCCGACATCCTGGCGCGCACGCTGGAGCGCTGCGGCGTCAA
The DNA here is from genome assembly GCF_021352225.1 of Methylobacterium sp. C25. Lineage (GTDB taxonomy): Bacteria > Pseudomonadota > Alphaproteobacteria > Rhizobiales > Beijerinckiaceae > Methylobacterium. Next base: position 252,246 of record NZ_JAAUVI010000005.1, read on the forward strand.
GGTCGAGATCCTCGGCTTCACGACGCGGGCCTGGAAGGGTGGTCAGTCGCGGGAAGCTTGGCTCTCCAACGGCAAGCCGTCCTCGCCGGGCCGCCTGAACGACCTGCGTCACATCATCTACAAGCCCGCCGACGCGCCCTGGCGGCGCGCGCGGAAGAATCTCGGGCTGATGATGCGCGAGGGTCTCCTGAAGGAGAACATCGACGGCGAGGCGCTCGATTGGGCGCACAAGCGGCTGCTCGCCCGGCCCGAGCAGCGCAAGATCCTGATGGTGATCTCCGACGGTGCGCCGGTCGACGATTCGACGCTGTCGGTGAACCCCGGCAACTACCTCGAACGGCACCTGCGCTGGATGATCGAGGAGATCGAGACGCGCTCGCCGGTCGAACTCCTCGCCATCGGCATCGGCCACGACGTCACCCGGTACTACCGCCGTGCCGTCACGATCATCGATGCCGAGGAACTCGGCGGTGCGATGACTGAGAAGCTGGCGGAGCTGTTCGAGGAAGATGCGCGGGTGGCCCCGGCACGGCCGGCGCCGCGCAGGGCGCCGACGAGAATCGAGGCGACGCGAGTGTCCGGCGCGCGATGAGCGAAGTGCGTCCGGCCGCTTGGCCGCGCCGGCCGCATGGACTTCTGCTGAACCCGTATCGCTGATCGCGGCTCAGGCGCGCCCGAGCACCAGCAACCAGCCCACGGTCGTCGCAGCTCCAGCGATCGTCGAGACGAGGAGCGAGGCGGCGATGACGCCCTGCTCGGTCCGATAGCGGGCGGCCAGAAGGTACGAGTTGATTCCCACCGGCATCGCCGCGAACAGCACGGCCACGCCCGCATAAGCCGGCGGCATCGTGAAGACGTGGAAGGCGAGCACGTAGACGGCGAAGGGGTGCATCCCGAGCTTCAGCGCCGCGATGATGCTGGCGCCCGGCAGGTCGTGGAGCACGCGGTAGCGTCTCAGGGCGGCCCCCAGCGCGATCAGCGCGCAGGTCGAGGCCGTGCTGCCGATGTCTGTGAGCAGGGTCTTGACCATCCCGCTCGGCATGATGCCGAACACCTTCATGGCCATGCCGGTCAGCAGCGCCAGGAAGATCGGATTCTTGATGAGGACGAGGCCGAGCCCCTTGATCCGGTCCGCGAGGGAGCGGTTGCCATCCGACTCGATCAGGAAAGTCGCCGCTCCCATCATCAGCGGCAGGTGCACGGCGAGCAGCATGAAGAGCGGGAAAGCGCCATCCTCGCCATAGGCCTGCAGGATCATCGGAACGCCGACGAAGATCGTGTTCGACTGGCTCGCTGCGAAGCCGTGCAGGATCGCGCCGCGCCGGTCGACGCCCTCTCGCCGAATGCCGATGAAGGAGGCGATGGCCCAGGCGACCGCCACTCCGCCGAAATAGCTGAACCAGTAGCCCCAGGCAATCTCGCCGTTCATGCCGGGGCGCGTCAGCGTTGTGATGATCAGCGCGGGAATCGCGATCGCGAAAACGTATTCCGACAGCCCCTCGCTGACGCGGTCGGAGAGCACCTTGGTGAGGGCGGCAAGCCAGCCGATCATCACGAGGCCGAAGATCGGGATGACGAGCGTCAGCGCGGTCATGGATCACAGTCGGGCATGACAAAGCCGCCGAGACGCAGAGGGCGCCCGGCGGCTGAAGTTCTCAGAGAAACGGATGCCGCGGCGATGCCACGGCAGGCCGAGCCAATCAGGCCGCGGCGGCTTCCGAGGTCTCGCCGAGCTTCTTCTGGATCTCGCGCTTGAGGAGCTTCGCGTTCTGCGAAAGCTCGACCTCGCGGGCCTTCACGAGGAAGGCATCGAGGCCGCCGCGATGCTCCACCGAACGCAGGGCGTGCGCGGTGACGCGAAGACGGACACGGCGGTTGAGCGAATCCGACGTCAGCGTGACGTTGACGAGATTCGGCAGGAACCGGCACTTGGTCTTGCGGTTCGAGTGGCTGACGAGGTGGCCGACCTGCACGGCTTTGCCCGTGAGTTCGCAGCGGCGCGACATTGACGTTTATCCCGTATCGTTCCGCGAACAAGCGACGCGCCGGTCCGTTTTGCGAGCGATGTGCGGCTCTCGCCGCGCACTCGAAAAACCCGCGCGTGAATTCGATGAAGTCCAGCGGAGTCCTGTTGAAGGCGCGAGGCTATAGGGGACCGGCCCCCGTTTCGTCAAGGCGAACCTTGGCATGCGAGCCTCAATCCGCATGGTTGGGAACGCCTCCCGGAAACAAGTGGCGATAAGGCCGCGCCCCGTCGATCGCCCGCTTCACCGAGGGCCTGTCCCTGAGCCGCGCCAGATAGGCCTTGAGGTGCGGATGGCTCTCATCGATCGGCTGGACCCAGTCGGCATAGAACAGGAAGGGCCCGGCCCCGCAATCCGCCAGGCTGAACATGTCGCCTGCCGCCCAGCTCCGGGTCGCCATCCGGTCGTCGAGCCAGCGGTAAGACGTGGCGAGCATGGCCTGCGCTTCTCCCACGCCTTGGGAATCTTGTGCGTGGGGGGGGCGCATGCGGTCGGCCACGATCTTCTGCTGCGGTGTCGAGACGTAGTTGTCGAAGAAGCGATCGAGCAGTCGCACGTCGAGGCGTGCATCCGGGTCTTCCGGCAGCAGCCGTTCGACCCCCGGGTAATGCAGGTCGAGATACTCGATGATGATGCTGGCCTCGGGAACGGTCTGCCCTCTGGCATCGTCGACCAGGACCGGGAACTTTCCGATCGGCCACAGGGCTTTGAACGCACCGTAAGTGGTTTGATCGAGGAGAACGGACTCGAACGGCGTCCCTGCTTCGTAGAGGGCGATCATCGCTTTCCAGGAATAAGAGGAGAAGGGGTGCGCGTGCAGGGTCAGCGTCATGGTGGCTCCTCGGCCGTGTGGCGGCTTGTGTCGACCCGAGGACGGCTGGGCGAGCGGCGATCCGACACGCCGAAATGATCGGCACGCAGTTTTTAGACGGATTCGGGATGTGCTAGGGCGCTCGCCGACGTGCGGAAGCCAAATCCGCCCCCGGAGCCGTTGTCCATGTCGAACGAACCGCGCCAGCTCGCCGTCGAGACGGCGCGAGAGACGGCTCCCGGCGCAAGCGCCCTGACCCTCACCCAGCGCCCGCGCCGCAACCGCAAGGCCGACTGGTCGCGCCGCCTCGTCCGCGAGCACACGCTGAGCGTGGACGACCTGATTTGGCCGCTTTTCGTGATCGAGGGAGAGGGGCGGCGCGAGCCCATCGCTTCTATGCCCGGTGTCGAGCGCCGCAGCGTGGACGAGGTGGTGCGCGACGCGGAAAGGGCCGCGCGCCTCGGCATTCCCGCGGTTACATTGTTTCCCTACACGGAGCCGGCCCTGCGTGATGAAAACGGCTCCGAGGCGCTCAATCGAGAGAACCTCGTCTGTCGCGCCGTTCGCGCCGTGAAGAAGGCCGTGCCCGAGATCGGCATCATGACCGACGTGGCGCTCGACCCCTATACCAGCCACGGCCATGACGGGTTGATCGAGGACGGTGCCATCCTGAACGACGAGACCGTGGCGGTCCTCGTCGAGCAGAGCCTGATCCAGGCCGAGGCCGGCACGGACATCATCGCGCCCTCAGACATGATGGACGGCCGCGTCGGCGCCATCCGCGCCGGGCTCGACAAGGCCGGCTTCCGCGATGTCCAGATCATGGCCTACGCTGCCAAGTATGCGAGCGCCTTCTACGGCCCTTTCCGTGATGCCATCGGGACCAAGGCCGCCCTCGTCGGCGACAAGCGCACCTACCAGATGGACCCTGGCAATGGCCTCGAGGCCTTGCGTGAGGTCGCCCTCGACCTTGCCGAGGGCGCCGACTCGGTGATGGTGAAGCCTGGCCTGCCCTATCTCGACATCATCCGCCGGGTGAAGGACGAGTTCGGCGTGCCGACCTTCGCCTACCAGGTGTCCGGCGAGTACGCGATGATCGAGGCCGCCGCTCGCAACGGCTGGCTCGACGGCGATCGCGCCATGACCGAGAGTCTTCTCGCCTTCAAGCGGGCCGGGGCCGACGGAGTGTTGACCTACTACGCCGTGCGCGTGGCGGAGCGTCTGAGCGCCGGTGCGTGACCTGCTCAGGAGGACGCCCTGCGCCGTCCTCGTCGTCCTGCTACTGCCAGCCCTGTCGGCCTGCGGCCGCGGTCTCGATGCGCGCCGCGCAACGGTCTGCCGACGCGCCGTCCCCGCCCTGGTCCCGCGCGATGCCAGCGTCTCGCTCCTGCGCGTCGGGTCCGGTTCATCCGCCGACAGCATCCGCGTCGACTACCGGCTGACGGGCGGCTCCGACGCCTCGAAGGCGCGCTGGATCGTCTGCGCCTTCGGCCCGGGATCGAGTCTCGACTCGATCACCACGGAGTCCGGGCCCATCAGCGGCGCGTCCGTGTATTTGCTCCGGCACTATTATCTCGACACGCCGGAAGCCGTAGCGGCCGATCCCGCCGGCCGGTGAATTGTCTTGAATGTCGTGAGTTGAGCGAGGCGTCGCGCTGACATGGCGCTCTCCCGCTCTGCGCTGAGCGGTCAGCAGCCCCAAGCCTATCGCATTGATCTTGCGAGCGATTCCGCTTAGCCCGGCGGCCTTCCCAAAAACAGCTACAGGACTATTGGATGCGGAGCTTGCTCTCGCTCGCCCTTCTTGTCGTTTGCGCGCTCGGCATCGTGCCCGGGGCGCAGGCTGCAACCAGTTACGTTTCGTTTCAGCCCCAGGTTCGTGGAATGGGCTGCCTACAACCGCGCACGCGGGCCATGATCGCGCACCTGACATCGCGCGTCGGTCCGATCCAGATCACCTCGACCTGTGGCGGACGCCACGCCCACAATTCGCAGCACTATCGCGGCGCCGCCGTAGATTTCCGTCCGAAAGCCAAGTCAGTCGCCGCGACCCTCGCCGTGCTTCGACAGATGCCGGAGGTCGGCGGCATCGGCTCGTATTCGGGCGGTTTGATCCATGCCGATATCGGCCAGCGCCGCATGGCCTGGTACGGCAGGGCGCGGCAGCACCTCGCGCGCGGCCACTTCCGCGCCCGATATGCCAGCGCGCAGCGCTACCGCCGCGGCAACGGCTAGCCTGACGAACCGAGGCCTGCCGCATCGCGCGGGCCTCGGCAAGGATGAGCTGGCAGCCCAATGGGCGCCGCCCCTTGGAACGTTCGAGAGGGCCTCTTACTTTCGGTGAGACAGGTCCTCACCGAGCAACGCCCGATGAACCAGCCCCAGACCGATTACGCTCAGCCCTACGGCACGACCGGCTATGGCGGTCCGTTGCCCGTGCCATATGCGCGCGCGAGCCTCGGCGGCCGCACGGTCGCCTACCTGTTCGACATCGCTTTCATCTTTCTGTTCACAGGGGTCCTGGCGACCGCCATCGCGGTGATCGGCCTGCTGACCTTCGGTTTTGGCTGGACGCTTTTCGCGATTCTGCCCGCAAGCGGCATCATCTACAGCGCAGTGACCGTCGGTGGTTCGAAGCAGAGCACCTGGGGCATGCGCATGCTCGGGCTACGCGTCGTCGCGCCGGAGAGCGGCACGCGGGTGGACATGCTGACCGCAGCGATCCACGCGCTGCTGTTCTATGTGGCGATTTCGACCTTTCTGCTCTGGTGCGTCGACGTCGTGTTCGGGCTCCTGCGCCCCGATCGCCGGCTCGGTCACGACCTGATCCTCGGGCTCGCGGTCGTCCGAGCCTGAGTCGGGCCTGAAATTTGCTCATGCGACGTAGCGGGATCCGTCACGAAGCCCATTGAGCGGCGCGACGATACCGTTACATTCCAAGGCGGAGCGGCATTGGCGTCCGCTCCAGCGGTCCCAGGCATCTATCGGCGTGACGAGTCATCCGCGCGACACACCGCAATTCTATCTGACGGCCGCCTCGCCGTGCCCTTATCTCGAGGGTCAGGAGGAGCGGAAGGTGTTCACGCACCTCGTCGGACGCCGGGCGCGAGACCTCAATGAGATCCTGACGCAGGGCGGCTTCCGCCGCTCGCAGACCATCGCCTACCGGCCGGCCTGCGAGACCTGCCGCGCCTGCATCTCGGTTCGCGTCCTCGTCGACGACTTCCGGCCCACCGGTAGCCAGCGTCGCATCCTGCAGCGCAGCTCTGACCTCGTCGGCGTGCCGGAATCCAATCGGCCGGCCTCGGACCAATACGCCCTGTTCCGGCGCTACCTCGATGCCCGCCACGGCGATGGCGGCATGGTCGACATGACCGTGCTCGATTACGCGATGATGATCGAGGACAGCCACGTTGACACGCATCTCGTGGTCTATCGCCGTCGCGGACCCGATACCGCCATCAACGGTCGCGGACGCGGCGGCCCGGTCGCCGTCTGCCTGACGGACGTGCTCGCAGACGGTCTGTCGATGGTCTACTCGTTCTATGACCCGGACGAGGCCTCGCGCTCCCTCGGCACCTACATGATTCTCGATCACATCCGCCGGGCACAGGAGATGGGGCTGCCCTATCTCTACCTCGGCTATTGGGTCGAGGGTTCGCGCAAGATGGACTACAAGGCCCGCTTCCGGCCGCAGGAGCGGCTGATGCCGCAGGGCTGGGCGCGGGTAGAGTGAACCGCGGTCTCGAGCGCGTTATTTTCTGGCGTCGCCATCCGGCGCGAAGCACATCAGATCGTCCGCCACCACCGTCGATCCCGTGTAATGCTCGGCGATCGTGGCGAGGTTTTTCGGCAGGACGTTCAGGCTCCGCGCCATGTTGTGTGACAGCACGAGCTTCTTGACGTTCGCAGCTTTGGCGAGCTTGCCGATCTCGCTCGGCCGGTCGTGCAGCGCGGCCTCGACCAGGCCCGCATCCTCCGGCACGGCGTGATCCATGACCAGGATGTCGGCCCCCTCGATCATCGCGGTGAAATCGGGATTGTCGCCGCCCTGGTCTCCCGAGAACGCGAACTTGCGCCCCCGCACCTCGACGACGTAGCCGAGCGCCGGCACCGGGCCGTGCATCACGCCGACGGCGCTGAGCTTGAACGCCGCGTTGGCGAAGGCCTTCTGCGGCTTTTCCGATTTTGCCGAGATTTCCGCGATCTCCGCCTTCGCGAGGCCGCCTGATCCGTCGAGATAGCCCGAAAGATAGCGATAGGCTCCGTGCCGCGCATCGAACAGGGCATGCATGTAGGTGCGCATGCCGGGGAAAGCGGGGCTTCCCGTCGGCCCGATGATCGGCAGGGGGCGCTTGCGGTCGCTGAAAAATCCGCTCTTCAGGATCGCCGCGAGGTCCGTGACGTGGTCGGCATGGAGATGGGTGATCGCGATGGCATCGAGCGTCTCGAATTTCGCCTTGGCCTCGCCGAAGCGCAGGAACACGCCGCCGCCGGCATCGATCAGCAGACGCGCTTCACCGTCGATCCAGACGAGATAGCCTGAACTGGCGCGGGCATCGTCGGAGACGGGGCCGCCGGAACCGAGCACCTGGACGGCGACCGGCGCGCTGCAGCCGGCTTGCGCGACCCCCGGCCCGAGGATCGACAGGGCTGCGAAGCCGACGACCGTCATGTGGCGGCGAACCCGTCGCGAAGCGCGCGACTCGATCGATCGAAGCATCGCGCCATCGCTTTCCGTTCGGAGGACGATGCGCTGGCCGATCCGGCGCATCCTGACATCCCGACATTCGCCACGTCCGGCCCGGCGTTACACGCCCTGGCGGACTTGGCCCGGCGTCAGCCTCGCGCCGCCCGGAACGTGTCGCAGCTCTTGGTCTGCCCGCTCTTGTAGCCGGTCGTGAACCAGCGCATGCGCTGCTCGGACGAGCCGTGCGTGAAGCTGTCGGGCACCGCATAGCCCTGGCTCTGCTCCTGCAGCTTGTCGTCGCCGATGGCGCTGGCGGCGTTGAGCGCCTCCTGGATGTCGCTCTGGTCGAGCGAGTTCCACTTGTCGTTGGAGTTCTTGGCCCAGACGCCGGCGAGGCAGTCGGCCATCAGCTCGATGCGCACTGATAGCTGGTTCGACTCGGTCTTGCTGCTCGCGTTCTGTTGCCGCCCTTGAACCTTGCCGAGGATGCCGAGCACGTCCTGGACGTGGTGGCCGACCTCGTGAGCGATGACGTAGGCGTAGGCGAACTCGCCCTTCACGCCGAACTTCCGCTGCATCTCCTGGAAGAAGGTCGTGTCGAGGTAAACCTTCTTGTCGATCGGGCAGTAGAACGGACCCATCGCCGCCCGCGCGTCACCGCAGCCGGAGCGCGTGCCGCCCTTGTAGAGAACCATCGTGGTCGGCGTGTACTGCTTGCCTGTCTGGTTCGGCAGCACCTCTTTCCAGACGTCCTCGGTGTTGCCGAGGATCGCGGCCGCGAAGCGGCCGGATTGGTCCGTCGGAGCCTGGCGCCGCCGCGCCTGCGTTTCGGGGTCGGCCTGCTGTTCGCGCGGCATACCGCCGCCGCCGCCCGTGATCTGCGAGTAGCCACCGATGAGGATCGCCGGGTTGATGCCCGTCGCCCAGCCGATGATGCAGAGGATGACGATGGTGCCGATGCCGAGGCCGCCGGCCCCGCCACCGGGAAAGCCCATTCCACCGCCGCCGCCCTCGCCGCGACGATCCTCGATGTTGTCCGAGCTTCGGAAATCATCCCAACGCATGGCCGTCTCGTCCCGTTCGCTGCCGCCGGGGCGAGGCCGGCGTCTGGCTTGAGAATGATTTGAGGAAAAATACGGTTCCGCTTGAACCCCCAAACCCTATCAGGTCGCGGCGTCGAGCGCCGCCCGCAAAGCGCGGAAATCGCGCCAGGCCAGCCGCTTCTGCACCGGTTGGCGCAGCAAATAGGCCGGATGGAGGGTCGCCAGCGCCCTGATCTCGCGGCCATCCGGCAGCGCGTAGGGGAAGAAGCGCCCGCGCGCCCGCAGGATGCCATCCTTGGTGCCTGTCAGAGTCTGCGTGGACGGCGCGCCGAGGCAGACGAGAACCGCGGGGTTCACCAGGGCGATCTGCCGCTCGATGAAGGGCCGGCAGATGGCGACCTCCTGCGGCGTCGGATTGCGATTTCCCGGCGGACGCCACGGCACGATGTTGGCGATGTAGCTGCTCGTCCGATCGAGCCCGACCGCCGCCATCATCCGGTCGAGCAATTGGCCGGACCGGCCCATGAACGGCTTGCCGACCCGGTCCTCGTCGGCGCCCGGCGCCTCGCCGACGAACATGACCCGCGCCTCGGGATTGCCGTCCGCGAAGACGAGATTCTTGGCGGTGAAACGTAGGCCGCAGCCCTCGAAATCGCGCAGCAGTGCCTCGAGCTCGTCCAGCGATTTGGTTTCGGCGGCCTTGGCCCGCGCGTCGATTGCAGCTTCCTCGGGCTTCGCCGAAGCCGAACTTCCGAAGGTGCGCGGTGCCGCAGGCCTCGGCTCGGGGGGCGCTTCACGAGAGGGCAGCGGCTCGCGGCGAAGCTCCGGCCTGGGAGCGGACAGGACGTCCCTTCTGGTTTCGCCGAAGGTCTCGCGAACCGCAGGCGGAAGATCGACTTCTGCGAAGCGATCATGTGGCGTTTCGTCGAGCACGACGTCGACGCCGGCCTCCACGTGGAAGTCGAGAAGCGCGATCAGGTTTGAGCGATCGGTGTCGAGGGACGCCATGCTGCTGATGTGGCGCGGATCGACGCTGTGGACAACACTCTCTCACACCCGGCCCACCGGGCTCTTCGTTCCGGTTGCATTTGGTCGACCACAGTCGCTCCTACCAGAGGCGACTTGCCTTCCTAGTTTGGAATGGGTTGAGAGACATCTTGAGCATATGCGCCCGCTCCGGCTTCGCCCGTGAGGTCTGCCGCGCCGAACGAAGACTTGGAGGATCGAGAGGATGGCGTTGCCGGAACGCGAGGGCATGGACTTCGACGTCGTGGTCGTCGGCGCGGGGCCGGCGGGCCTCGCCACCGCGATCCGGCTGAAACAGATCTCCGCCGGGAAGGGCGAAGAGATCAACGTCGTCGTGGTCGAGAAGGGCTCCGAGGTCGGCGCGCATATCCTGTCCGGCGCCGTGATCGATCCGTCGGGCCTCGACAAGCTGATGCCGGAATGGCGCGACGATCCCGAACGCCCGCTCACCACTGAAGTGGAGCGCGACGTCTTCCTGTACCTCACCGGGCATAGCGGGATGCGGATCCCGAACTTCGTGATGCCGCCGCTGCTGTCGAACCACGGCAAGTTCATCGGCTCGCTCTCGAACGTCACGAAGTATCTCGCGGCGAAGGCCGAGGCGCTCGGCGTCGAGATCTACCCGGGCTTCCCGGCCTCCGAGATCCTGTTCGACGAGGCCGGCACCGTCACCGGCATCGCCACCGGCGATCTCGGCATTGGCAGGGACGAGCAGCCGCGCGACGACTTCACCCGCGGCATGGAATTGCGCGGCAAATACGTGGTGTTCGGCGAGGGTGTGCGTGGCTCGCTGACCAAGCAGCTGATCGCCCGGTTCGACCTCGCGAAGGATTCCGATTTCCAGAAGTTTGGGCTCGGCGTGAAGGAGCTCTGGCAGCTTTCGGACGCCAAGTTCGAACCCGGCCTCGTGCAGCACACGCTCGGCTGGCCGCTCTCGAACAGGACCGGCGGTGGCTCCTGGATGTACCATTTCGGCGAGAACCTGCTCTCGATCGGGTTCGTCACGCATCTCAATTACGAGAACCCGACGCTGTCGCCGTTCGAGGAGTTGCAGCGCTTCAAGACCCACCCGATGATCCGCGAGGTGTTCGAGGGCGCCAAGCGCATCGGCTACGGTGCCCGCGCCATCAACGAGGGCGGCTGGCAATCCGTGCCGAAGCTGACCTTCCCGGGTGGCTGCCTCGTCGGCGATGCCGCCGGCTTCGTGAACGTCCCGCGCATCAAAGGCTCGCACAACGCGGTGCTTTCTGGCGTTCAAGCGGCGGAGGCGATTGCGGCTGCCCTGGCCGCGGGCCGGCAAGGCGACGAACTGACGGCTTACGAAGAGGGCTGGCGCGGCAGCGAAATCGGCCGCGACCTCAAGCCGGTTCGAAACGTCAAGCCGCTTCTCTCGCGCTACGGAACGATGCTCGGCACGGGCCTCGGCGGGCTCGACATGTGGACGAACAGCCTCGCCAACACCTCGTTGTTCGGCACGCTGAAGCACGGCAAGCCGGACTATGCCTGCCTGAAGCCGCTCTCCGAGGTACAGCCGATCAAGTACCCGAAGCCCGACGGTAAGATCACCTTCGACCGCCTGTCTTCGGTTTATCTGTCGAACACGAACCACGAGGAGGACCAGCCGGTGCACCTCAAGGTCCAGAACATGGAGCTCCAGAAGGCTTCGGAGCACGATGTGTTCGGCGGTCCGTCCGGTCGCTATTGCCCGGCCGGCGTCTATGAATGGGTCGAGGATGCGAGCGCCAGCGATGGCATCCGCTTCCAGATCAACGCGCAGAACTGCGTCCACTGCAAGACCTGCGACATCAAGGACCCGAACCAGAACATCAACTGGGAAACCCCGGAGGGACCGGGCGGCCCGAACTACACGAACCTGTAAATCCCTCTGTCACGGAGGGTGAAACGAAGCAGTCGGGCCATTTCGGGCGACGTTGAGTGTCGGATCGCGACGGCTTCGTTGCGCTCTCGGCGACCGGCGGCCCGAACGCCATGCTTTCGCCGTTCGGCCATGGCTTGCGGAGATGGCGGAAGGGATTAGTGTCCGCGCCGCCATATCGGCGCGGGCTGTTCGCCGGCGCACAGGAACAGGCTGCGAAAAGGTGGCAACGGTTTTTCGCTCAAAGCCTGCTCTAACCGTTTGAATCGATCATGTTTTCTGCGTTCTGATTGGTTCGATCGAAACGCAGCATGATCTTAGGAGCCGTATCTGGTGATCATGAACGGAAACGCCGCCCGCCGCCGGACCCTGTCGGCGCTTGCCCTGCTCCTGGCCTCGTCGGTTCCGGCGAGTCTTTCCGCTGTGGCGGCTCAGCCGCGCGAATCCTCGCCGATTTCCGAGTACGAGCCCGCCGAGTCGCTCGAAGGCAACTTCCTCTCCGCCTACATCGCCGGCGCGGCCAAGGACACCTCGGCTGCAGCGAGCTTCTACCGTGAGGCGGTAAAAGGCGACCCGCGCAACGCCGAGCTCCTGGAGCGTGCCTTCGTTTCACTGCTCGCCGACGGTGCGATGACCGATGCGTTCCGCGCTGCCGAGCGGCTTTCGACCCGCGAGGGTTCGAATGGGCTTGCCCAGCTCTCGCTCGGCGTTCGTCAGCTCAAGGCCGGACAATACTCGGCCGCGCGCCAGAGCTTCGGCCGCAGCGGCAAGGGCGCTGCCGCCGACCTGACTTCGACGCTGCTCACGGCCTGGTCCTATGCCGGTGCCAATGACGGCAAGCGCGCGCTCGAAACCGTGAACAAGCTGCGCGGCGAGCGCTACTTCAACGTCTTCCGCGACTACCATGCCGGGCTGATCGCCAACCTCGTCGGTGACAAGGCCGAGGCCGAGCGTCGGCTGAAGGCGGCCTACGACGCCGACCACAACACACTGCGCATCGTCGACGGCTATGCCCGCTTCGAGGCCGCGGCCGGCAAGACCGATCTCGCCATCCAAGCCTATACCGATTTCGACAAGGTACTGCCGCGCCACCCGATCGTCACCGACGCCCTTGAGAAGCTCAAGGCCGGCAAGCCGCTCAGTCAGCTTATCAATTCAGCCCAGGAAGGCGCCGCCGAGGTGCTCTACGGGCTCGGCTCTGCCGGCTCCACGCAAGGCGACGAGCTGCCTGCCGTGGTCTATCTCCGCCTCGCCCTCTACCTGAACCCGGAGCACGGCGTCGCCCGCCTTACCCTGGCCGACACGCTCGACCGGATGAAGCAGGCCGAGCGCGCGAACGAAGCCTACAGCCAGATCCCGGCTTCATCCCCGCTCAAGCTCAACGCCGATATCCAGGTCGGCCTGAATCTCGAACAGATGGGCAGGGGCGAGGAGGCGCTTCAGCACCTCGACGCTGTCCAGAAGGAACATCCGGACAACATCGACGTGATCTCGGCGCTGGGCAACGTCCAACGTTCGCGCAAGAAATTTGCTGATGCCGCAGAGACCTATAGCCGCGCGATCAAGCTGATCGGTCCCGGCCAGGAGGCCGGCTACTGGACGCTGTTCTACTTCCGCGGCACCGCCTATGAGCGCGCCGGTGAGTGGCCCAAGGCCGAGGCCGACCTCAAGAAGGCCCTCGATCTGATCTCGCCGACCCAGCCCAACGCTCGCGCCCAGGTCCTGAACTACCTGGCCTATTCCTGGGTCGACCGGAACATGAACATCGACGAGAGCTTCAAGATGCTGAAGCAGGCTGTCGATCTCTCCCCGCGCGACGGCATGATCATCGACTCGCTCGGTTGGGCCTATTTCCGCCTCGGCCGCTGGGACGACGCGGTGCGCGAGCTGGAAAAGGCCGTCGAGCTGAAGCCCGGCGATCCGACCATCAACGACCACCTCGGCGACGGCTACTGGCGCACCGGCCGCCGGCTGGAGGGCAAGTTCCAGTGGCAACACGCCAAGGACCTGAACCCCGAGCCGGATGATCTCGCCAAGATCAACGCCAAGCTCAAGGACGGCCTGCCCGAGCTCGACAAGCCGGCCGTGACCGCCCAGAATCCGCCGGCCCCGGCCGAGCAGACCCCGGCTCCGGTGGCCGCTCCGCACAATGCCGAGAACCCCGAGCTGCCGAAAGGCGCGCCCGCTCCGAGCGAGCCTCCGGGCGCAGCGGACAAGGTCGATAAGAAGCCGGGTGGCTAGCAGCCGGTTTGCTTGCCGGGTCAAGCGCGGTCGCCTATGGCCGCGCTTCGATCTCGTTCAGCCGTAGCGAAGACCCGTGACCGCCCTCAGCACCCTGGCTCCGGCCAAGATCAACCTGACGCTTCATGTCCTCGGGCGGCGCGCGGGCGACGGCTATCATGCGCTCGAAAGTCTCGTCGCCTTCGCTGGCATCGGCGACACGCTGACGCTGGAGCCCGGTGACGCGCTGAGCCTCGACGTGTTTGGCCCGACGGCAGGCACGGCTGGCCCCACCGACGACAACCTCGTCCTGCGCGCGGCCCGTCACCTCGCCACGAGTGTACCGGGTCTGCGCGTCGGAGCATTCAAGCTCGACAAGCGCCTGCCGGTGGCCGCCGGGATCGGCGGGGGCTCGTCCGACGCCGCGGCGGCCCTGCGCCTCCTTGCGCAGCTCAATGACCTGCCGCTGGATCATCCCGCCATCGTCGCTGCCGCACGCGCTGCAGGCGCCGACGTGCCGGTCTGCCTCGATCCGCGGGCGCGCATGATGCGCGGCGCGGGCGAAGACCTCGGCCCGGCGCTCGACCTTGCTCCACTGCCGACGCTGCTGATCAACCCGGGGGTGCCGGTCTCGACGGCTCCCGTGTTCAAGGCTCTCGGACTTCAGGTCGGCGAAACTCTGCCCGGCGCCGAGCATCCGGTCGTCCAGGCTGGTCTCGATCTCGATGGGGTGCTCGGGGCGGTCACTCCTGCGCGTAACGACCTGGAAGCGCCTGCACTCACCGTTGCGCCGATCATCGGTGAAGCTCTCGGCGCGCTGCGCGATCAGCCGGGCTGCAGGCTCGCGCGGATGTCGGGCTCGGGCGCGACGGTTTTTGCGGTGTTTTCGGATCTGTCGGCGGCCGAGCGCGCAGCAAGGGCGATCGGCGCTTCGCGGCCTAACTGGTGGGTCGAGGCGACGACGCTGAGCTGACGAAAGGGCTCAGTGAGCCCTGGCGATGCAGAAATCCACGACCTGCAGCAGCGCCGTCTTCACCGGCCCGTTTGGAAAAAGCGCCAGCGCATCGCGCGCCATCGCACCGTAATGCCGGGCCCGTTCCGTGGTGTCTTCGAGCGCGCGGTGCCGCCGGAGGATACCGAGAGCGGTCTCGAGATCTCCCTCGTTGATCTCGCCGTCCTGCAGTGTGCGCCGCCAGAAGGTACGCTCCTCCTCCGAGCCGCGACGGAAGGCGAGGACGATCGGCAAGGTGATCTTGCCCTCGCGAAAATCATCGCCGACGTTCTTGCCGAGGCTGGCGCTGGTGCCACCGTAATCGAGCACGTCGTCGACGAGCTGGAAAGCGATGCCGAGATTCATGCCGTAGGAGCGGCAGGCCGCCTGCTCCGCGCGCGGACGTTCGGCGAGGACGGGTCCGACCTCGCAGGCCGCGGCGAAAAGCTCCGCGGTCTTGCCACGGATCACTGCGAGATACTCGTCCTCGCTGGTCTCGGTATTCTTCGCGGCGGTGAGCTGCATCACCTCGCCCTCGGCGATCACCGTGGCGGCGGAGGACAGGATGTCGAGGGCGCGGAGCGAGCCGACCTCCACCATCATTCGGAAGGCCTGGCCGAGCAGAAAGTCGCCGACGAGGACGCTCGCCTCGTTGCCCCACTTGATGCGGGCAGCGACCCGGCCGCGGCGCATGTCGCTCTCGTCCACGACATCGTCGTGCAGGAGCGTTGCCGTGTGCATGAATTCGACGCTGGCTGCGAGCTTCACCGCGCCGTCGTCGCCGCGATAGCCGCAGAGGTCGGCACAGGCGAGCGTGAGGATCGGGCGCAGGCGCTTGCCGCCGGAGGCGATCAGGTGCTGAGCGACTTCCGGGATCATCGTGACGGCCGAGCCGGTGCGCGACAGGATCGTCGTGTTCACCCGCTCCATGCCGCCCGCGACGAGGGCGACCAGATCGTTCAGGGAGCTTTCCGGATCGGAGCGGCTCTCATCGAGGGAAACCACGACGCCCAATACGCACCTGCCTGCGAACCTGTCCGAGCGGGCCGAGCCCGCCACGGGACGTTTCCGACCCCTTCGCACGGGCGATGCGGCCTCGCAACATGCGCGCCGTCGCACGAGGCGCGGCCCACCCGTGCGTGAGCGCCCGGTGAATGGTAGAGCGAGCCCAGAGAGCAGGGATGCCGCCGCCCGTGACCGAGCTGATCCGCACCAACGATATCGTCCTGATCGGTTTCGCACGCTCGCTGCTGGAAGGCGCCGACATTCCGGTGCTCGTGGCGGACGAACATATGAGCCTGATGGAGGGCTCGATCGGCGCGTTCGGCCGCCGCCTGCTGGTGCCGGACGATCATTGCCGACAGGCGCGGCGCATCCTCACCGATGCCGGCCTCGCAGCGGAACTTCGCGATGACGGAGCCCACTGAGCCGGATCGCTGGCTCGGCGGCCGGCTGACGCTGCGCCAACCACCACGCGGCGCACACCGGGCCGGCACGGATGCCGTGCTGCTCGCGCGATTGTTCGAACCGCCGCCCGGTGCGGTGATCTGCGATCTCGGGGCGGCGAGCGGCGCCGTCGGGCTCGCCTATGCCGCGCTCCATCCGGAGTGCCGCGTCGTGCTGGTGGAGAAGGAAGAGCGCCTCGCGGTGCTGGCGCGGGAGAACGCTGCCGAGAATGGCCTCGCCGAGCGCGTCACGGTCGTCGAAGCCGACGTGCTCGCGCCGGGTGCCAGGCGGCGAGAGGCAGGCCTGCTGCCCGACATGGCCGACATCCTGGTGACCAACCCGCCCTTCTTCGAGGAAGGGCGTCATCGTCCCTCGCCGGTCGCGGGGAAGGCCTCCGCTCACACTTTCGCGGCGGATGGGCTGGAGGCTTGGCTGCGCACCTGCGCCGATATCCTGCGCCCGAGCGGACAGCTTGGCCTGATCCATCGTGCCGACAGTTTGCCCGATTGCCTCGACGCCATGCGCAAGCGCTTCGGGACGATCACCGTACGCCCGATCCATGCCGCTCCCGATCGCCCGGCGATCCGCGTGCTGATCGGTGCGGTGATGGGGAGCCGGGGACCGTTCTCGCTGTTGCCGCCTCTGGTGCTTCACGATGCATCCGGCCGCTTCACGGCGGAGGCCGAGGCTCTGCATCGCGGTGACCTTCTGACGCCATGAAAAAGGGGCGCCCGCCAGCGCCCCTCGGTCCCGTTGATCCGCTTTGGGATCAGAAGAAGAAGCGTCTACGATAATACCGCGGGCGATAGTAATAGCGCGGGCGGTAGTAATATCTGCGATAATACCGCGGGCGGTAGTAGTAACGCGGGCGGTAGTAGCGGCGGCGAACGAAGTAGTAATAAGCTTTTTCGATGGTCGGGGCCGGGCTGGTTTCGGAAACGATTCCGGCGACCGGCATCGGCGCAGCATTGGCGGACGCACTGAGGCCGATGGCGCCCCCGAGCATCCCGATGATCAACATCATCAAACGTAAGGCACGCATGACGTCTTGCTTCCTCCGCTGAGTGGCCGCCCAAGTGCACGGTCGTGGCGCGTGGACGGATCGCGACTCGACACGCGCGTATGATCCATAAACAAAGCTCAATGGGAATTGTCGATTTGTCCGCATCTATGTTTTGACTGGGGTTGAAACACGTAGTCGTTGCCTTGGGGCTGCGCCTATTGCCAATGTCATCAGTCGTTTCGTGTCGAGCTCAAGGCCGATCGTTCCGTCACACGCGCCGGCCGGCCTGTCGGCGGATCACGGTGGCGCGACGGCTTCCCGCGCTTTACGCAGAGCATCAGCCCGCTTCCCCGGATCTCGAACACAATGCCGAGCATCACCGCGATCACCGACGGCCTGCGCCGGTTCCTCCCGGCACGTTGGCGTCAGGCTCCCCCGCGCGTGGCGGTGCTGCGGCTCAACGGGGCGATCGGTGCGGTTTCTCCGATCCGTCCGGGCCTCTCGATCGGGACGTTGGCGACCAGCCTGGAACGGGCC
This sequence comes from Methylobacterium sp. C25, assembly GCF_021352225.1. Lineage (GTDB taxonomy): Bacteria > Pseudomonadota > Alphaproteobacteria > Rhizobiales > Beijerinckiaceae > Methylobacterium. The sequence goes on from NZ_JAAUVI010000005.1 coordinate 269,913, forward strand.
TTCGCCATGCCGCGCCTTGCCGCGGTGGCGCTGATCGTCAACTCGCCCGGCGGTTCGGCCGCGCAGTCGCACCTGATCTATCGCCGCATTCGGGCGCTCGCCGCCGAGAAGAAGCTGCCGGTCTTCGCCTTCGTCGAGGATGTCGCCGCGAGCGGGGGCTACATGATCGCCTGCGCCGCCGACGAGATCATCGCCGATCCGGCCTCCTTGGTCGGCTCGATCGGTGTGGTCTCGGCGGGGTTCGGCTTCGACAAGCTGATCGAGCGGATCGGTGTCGAGCGCCGCGTCCACACGCAGGGCGAGGCGAAGGCAATGCTCGATCCCTTCCGGCCCGAGGATCCGGCCGACGTCGAGCGGCTGAAGGCAATTCAGGCCGACGTGCAGGGCCTGTTCACCAGTCTCGTCACTGAGCGGCGGCCGAAGCTGCCGGGTGGCCAGAACCTGTTCACAGGCGCGGTCTGGAGCGGCCGTCAGGCGCTCGAACTCGGTCTCGTCGACGGCCTCGGCGACGTCCGCACCACCCTGCGAGACCGTTTTGGCGAGAAGGTCGAGCTCAAGCTCGTCGCCGAGGCTAAGGGCTCGTTCCTGGCGCGGCTGCTGCGCCGGGCCGGGCCCGGTACGGCTGCCGACATGCCTGATGCCATGCTCGCGGCGATCGAGGAGCGCGCCGCCTGGGCGCGCTTCGGCCTCTGATCAGCGCGCGGTGGAAACGCAAGCCGCAGAAGCGGAGGCATAACCGCTGTAGACGACGCGGACCTTGCGGTTGCAGGTCTCCGGCGCAACAGCGCTGGTGACCGGAGCGACCTCGACCGGTGTCACCGCGACCGCCTGGGTGACGGTCTCCGGGCTGTCCGGCGTGGCGAGGGCATTGGCGGCGCCCATCACCATCGTGGTGGTGAGGAGCGAAGTGGCGACGAGAGCCGCGAAGACAGTGTAACCCTGGCGCATGACGTGGTTGCCCAACTAATCGTCCACCGTCGCGGTGGAGCTTGACCGTTTGATTGCTGCATTAACTTGGCAGTAATCTTCTGGTTCCGGTGTGGGCGGATTCGAAGGCCAAGGATGTGCAGGCCCGCACGTCGAACCGGGAAGCCCGGCCCGCTCCATCGCAATCTGGGTGTGGTGGTGCACGTCCGATCCAGGCGATAAGTCGGCGCATCGGCCGTCTCGAGGGCGCAGGAGATCCGAACAGCGTGGCCCGTGTCTCCGAACGATCAGATGCCCGGCAGGAGACCTCTGCCGTCGAGGCGCGGCGCGCGGCCATCGTCACGGCGGTCCGCCAGCGCGGCTTCGTGACGATCGAGGCGCTGGCGGCGAGCCATGGCGTGACCGTGCAGACGATCCGGCGCGACCTCAACGAACTGTCCGCCGAGGGCCGCCTGGAACGCTACCGAGGGGGCGGCGGCCTGCCCTCCAGCGTCGAGAATATCGACTACGCCGACCGCAGGGTGAAACTCTCCGACGAGAAGACGCTCATCGGCCGTCTCGCAGCCGAGCGCATCCCGTCGCATTGCTCTGTCTTCATCGGCATTGGCACCACGACCGAGGCGGTGGCCCGCGAGCTGATGCGCCACGACGATCTCTCGATCATTACCAATAACCTGCACGTGGCTCTCTCGCTCGCCGAGACCACGGAGTTCCGCATCGTCGTGGCGGGCGGCACCATCCGCCGTGACGGGGCCGTGCTCGGCCAGCTCTCCCTCGACACGCTGAGCCAATTCCGGGTGGACTATGCAGTGATCGGCTGCAGCGGCATCGATGGCGACGGCACGCTGCTCGATTTCGACTACGAAGAGGTGCGCGCCACCCAAGCCATTCTGGCGCATGCCAAGACCACCTTCCTGGTCGCGGACCACAGCAAGTTCTCCCGCCGGCCGATGGTACGGGTCGGCAGCCTGGAGCGGGTCCATACGCTCTTCACCGATCGGGCTCCTCCGGCCGAGATCGCTGCGCTGATGGACCGGCAGGGGATCGAGCTTGCGATCGCCTCCCGCTTCGGCTGATCGTTATCGAACGAAAAAGTTTTCGCTTGCGAACATTTTGGCGCGCACAATATGATCCCTGATCGGATTCGCGTCCGCGTTCGGAGGGATCGCCTTGCAGCCTGCTTACGATCTGCTCGTCATCGGCGGCGGCATCAATGGTGCCGGCATCGCGCGCGACGCGGCGGGACGCGGCCTGAAGGTTTTGCTCTGCGAGCGCGGCGACCTTGCCGAGTTCACCTCCTCCTCGAGCACCAAGCTCATCCATGGCGGCCTGCGCTACCTCGAGTACTACGAGTTCCGCCTGGTCCGTGAAGCTTTGGCCGAGCGCGAGCGGCTGCTTCGCGTTGCCCCTCACATCATCTGGCCGTTACGCTTCGTGTTGCCGCACGACGAGGGACTGCGCCCAGCCTGGATGCTGCGGATCGGATTGTTCCTCTACGACCACCTCGCGCGGTTGCGAACGCTTCCCGGCTCAAAGTCGGTTCGCTTGCGAACATCGCCGCTTGGCGCTCCACTTCAGCAGCGCCTGGCCAAGGGTTTCGTCTATTCGGATTGCTGGGTCGAGGACAGCAGGCTCGTGGTGCTCAACGCGATGGATGCGCGGGCGCGCGGCGCCGAGATCCGAACACGAACCGGCGTCGTGTCCGCCCGCCGCGATCACGATGCCTGGGTCGCCGAGTTGCACGACGAGCGGACGGGAGCAGCCGAGACCGTTCGCGCCAAGGCAGTGGTCAACGCGGCCGGTCCCTGGGTCAGCGAGACGCTCGGCGAGACGCTCGGCATCAACAGCCGGGCGGCAGTTCGGCTCATCAAGGGCAGCCACATCGTCGTGAAACGGCTGTTCGAGGGCGAGCAGGCCTACATTCTGCAGCAGCCCGACCAGCGCATCGTCTTTGCGATCCCGTACGAGCGCGACTTCACGCTGATCGGTACGACCGATGTGCCCTACGAGCGCGAGCCCGGCGCGGTGACGATCTCGCCGGAAGAGACCGCCTACCTTTGCGACTGCATCAACCGCTCCTTCGCGAAATGCATCGGGCCGGACGATGTCGTCTGGAGCTATTCGGGTGTGCGTCCGCTCTACGACGATGCTGCCGCCAATGCGTCCGCCGTGACGCGCGACTACGTGCTTGACGTGTCGGACCAGAACAACAGCCTGCCGGTGCTTTCGGTGTTCGGCGGCAAGATCACGACGTATCGCCGTCTCTCCGAGCACGCCCTCGAGAAGCTCGAAGAGTACTTTCCAGAGCTCAAGCCGGCCTGGACTGGTGATGCGCCGCTGCCGGGCGGTGACATGCCCGATGCGGATTTCGACGCTTTCCTGGCCGCACTGAAAGCCGGGTCGCCGTTCCTGCCGCCGGAGACCGCACGGCGGCTGGCGCGTGCTTATGGAACGCGAGCGCGCGACATCCTCAAAGCCGCTCGGTCGCTGTCGGATCTCGGCGAGAGTTTCGATGGCGGCCTGACCGCGCGGGAAGTTGATTATCTGCGTGATCAGGAATGGGCGATCACCGCTCACGACATCCTGTGGCGCCGCTCCAAGCTCGGCCTGCAGACGAGTGCGGAGAGTGAGGCGCGCCTGCAGGCCTACCTCGACGGCAAGGCCTCTCAGGCCGCGTGACCCGATGAGACGGCCCCGACCGGCGAAAGACCGGCGAGGCCAGAAGAAGACGACACCATGAATCCCAGGGAGGGATGAGCCATGAGCCGATATGTCGGTGCCATCGACCAGGGCACCACGAGCAGCCGCTTCATCGTGTTCGACCGCAAGGGCACCGTCGTCTCGGTGGCCCAGGAGGAGCACGAGCAGATTTTCCCGAAACCGGGCCATGTCGAGCACGACCCGCGGGAGATCTGGAAGAAGACCCGCAAGGTCATGAAGAAGGCGCTCGAGAAGGCCGACCTCAAGCCCAAGGATCTCGTTGCGATCGGTATCACCAATCAGCGCGAGACCACGCTGATCTGGGACAAGACGACCGGCGAGCCGCTGCATAACGCGCTGGTCTGGCAGGATACCCGCAACGACCGTCTCGTCGCCGAATTCGCGAAGGACGGTGGGCCCAATCGCTTTCGCGAGATCACCGGCTTGCCGCTGGCCAGCTATTTCTCCGGGCTGAAGCTGCGCTGGCTCCTCGACCACGTGAAGGGCGCCAAGGGAAAGGCCGAGGCCGGCGACGTGCTCTTCGGCAACATAGACACTTGGCTTGTCTGGAATCTCACTGGCGGCACCGAGGGCGGCCTCCACCTCACCGACGTGACCAATGCCAGCCGCACGCAGTTGATGTCACTTGAGACCCTCGACTGGGACGAGGGCATGTTGACGGCCTTTGGCATTCCGCGAGCGATGCTTCCCAAGATCGTGTCGTCGAGCGAGGTCTACGGCGAGACGAAGGCTCCGTTCGAGGGGGTGCCGATCGCAGGGATCCTGGGCGACCAGCAAGCGGCCCTGTTCGGCCAGACCTGCTTTGCGCCGGGTGAGGCGAAGAACACCTACGGCACTGGTTGCTTCGCGTTGATGAACACTGACGGCAAGCCGGTCCCGTCGAGCGCTGGTCTTGTGACGACGCTGGCCTATCGGCTCGGAGACCAGAAGCCGGTCTACGCCCTGGAAGGCTCGATCGCGGTTACGGGCTCTCTGGTCCAGTGGCTGCGCGACAACCTCGGGATGATCAAGGAGAGCGCCGAGGTCGAGAAGCTCGCCGCGACGGTCGAGGACAACGGCGGCGTCTACTTCGTGCCGGCCTTTTCCGGCCTCTATGCCCCGCACTGGAACGACGCTGCGCGCGGCCTGATCATCGGCCTGACCCGCTACGCCAACAAGGGGCACATCGCCCGCTCGGTGCTCGAGGCGACGGCCTTCCAGACCAAGGAGGTGCTGGAGGCGATGGAAAAGGATTCCGGGATCGGCGTGAAAGAGCTGCGCTCGGATGGCGGCATGGTCGCCAACGACACCCTGATGCAGTTCCAATCCGACATCCTCGACGTGCCGGTGGTGCGCCCGAAGGTCACCGAGACCACGGCGCTCGGCGCCGCCTACGCCGCAGGCCTCGCCACCGGCTACTGGAAGGATCTCGACGACCTCAAGCACAACTGGAGCGTCGATCACCGCTGGGAGCCGCAGATGGATTCCGGCCAGCGCAAGAAGATCTACGCCGCCTGGAGCCGCGCGGTGAAACGCTCCTTCGATTGGAAGACCGACGAGGATTGAGCCGGGGACGTCCGGCCTGTCTCTGCGATCCAAAAACAATCGGAGGAAACCGTCATGACGTCGCCGTTCCTGGGCGAATTGTTGGGCACGATGACCCTGATCATCTTCGGCGATGGCGTCGTGGCGGGAGCGCTGCTGGCGAAGTCCAAGGGTGAGGCCATGGGATGGGTCGGCATCACCGCGAGTTGGTGCTTCGGTACCGTCGCGGGGATCTTCGTCGCCACCGCGGCCGGAAGCGCGGACGCGCATATCAACCCCTCGGTCACCATCGCGGCCGCCGTCGCCACCGGCGACTTGAGCAAGCTCGGCGTCTACATTCCCGCCCAGATGATCGGAGCCTTCCTCGGCGCGGCGATCGTCTGGCTGCATTACCTGCCGCACTGGGAGGCAACCGAGGACAAGGACCTCAAGCTCGCCTGCTTCTGCACGGGGCCCGCGATCCGCCACACCGGCGCGAACCTTCTCTCCGAAGTCATCGCCACCTTCGTCCTGGTGCTCGTGATCTACGCGGTCGTCTCCAAGGCCGTGATCGCGCCGGGCGCCTTCCCGACCGGCATCGCTCCCTACATCATCGGCGTGCTGGTCTGGGGTATCGGTCTCTCGCTCGGCGGCCCGACCGGCTACGCCATCAACCCGGCCCGCGACTTAGGGCCGCGTATCGCCCACGCCGTCCTCCCGATCGCCGGCAAAGGCGGCTCGGATTGGAGCTACGCCTGGATTCCGGTGGTCGGGCCGGCGATCGGCGCGTCGCTGGCCGCGCTTTTCGTCGGCATCATCGGGATCTGAGGAAACCACGACGGAGGCATGGACGCCGCTGGCCCCTCGCCTCTCCGGCCAAGCCGTGCTCAAAGAGCGGCGGATTTCCCGATCGGACTTCACGCCCCATGATCCGCCGCCTCTACGAGTGGATACTCGCGCTCGCCGGCAAGCCGTCGGCGCCCTATGCGCTCGGCGCGGTGGCCTTCGCCGAAAGTTCGTTCTTCCCGGTGCCCCCCGACGCCATGCTCGTGCCGATGGCGGTGACGCGGCCGGACAGGGTCTGGTTCTACGCCACCATCGCAACGGTGGCATCGGTCCTCGGCGGTCTCGTCGGCTATGCCATCGGCGCGCTGCTCTTCGATTCCGTCGGCCAGTGGCTCTTCAACCTCTACGGGCTCTCGGACAAGGCCCACACCTTCCAGGAATCCTACGCCAAGTACGGGCATTGGGTGATCCTGCTGAAGGGGCTCACGCCGATCCCCTACAAACTCGTGACCATCACCTCGGGCTTTGCCCATTACGACCTGTTCTGGTTCGTGGTGCTCTCGATCCTCACCCGTGGGGCGCGCTTCTTCCTGCTGGCGGGACTGCTCGGCCGCTACGGCATCTCGATCCGCTCGGTGCTCGACCGGCACCTCAACGTCGTCGTGGCCATCTCCGTGGCAGTGATCATCCTCGGCTTCTTCGCCTTCAAGGTGGTGTTCTGATGCCCCTCGGCGTCTTGCTGCGGCCGCGGACGGCTGCGCTCTTGCTCCTCCTCGGCGCCGTCCTGACCGTCGGCGGCGCGCTCTTCTTCGAGCATGTTCTCGGCTACGTGCCCTGCAAGCTCTGTCTCACGGAGCGCGTGCCCTACTATCTCACGCTGCCGTTGGCTGCCGCGGCTGCGCTCCTGCCAAGACGAGCCTCGCGGCTCACCCTCGGACTCATTGCTCTCATCCTGCTCTACGGAGCCGGCGTCGGCGTCTATCATGCCGGCGCCGAGTGGGGCTTCTGGCCGGGACCAGCCGATTGCGGTGGCGGCTCGGCAGCCGCGGCCGACATCAACGACTTCCTGAAGGACCTCGCGGTCAAGCAGCCCGTCGACTGCACCAAGGCGGCCTGGATCTTCCTCGGACTCTCGCTGGCCGGCTGGAACGCGGTGATCGCCGCGTCCCTGGCTGCGTTCGCAGGCCTCGCCGCGCTGTCGCGTCAGCCCTCGACGGGACCGCACCAGCCCGGCAGGTAGCCGGCATCCATCGACTTCGCGAGGCCGAGTGCCTCCTCAAGCGCGGACGAGAAGTCGTTCTCGACCGCCTTGCGCTTCATCCGCCTGCGCAGGAAGTCGGCCCACAGGAACTCGCTGAACGGCGTCGTGTCCTTCGCGAATCCGCCAGCCCGGCGCAGCTCGCCGGCCAAGCTGCGGAACGGATCGTCGACGAGATCGGCGATCTTCTTGGGAACCTCGGAATAGCCGACGCGAACCCCCTCGGCGTTGTAGGGGTGAGACCAGGACTTCAGATCGATGACCGTCCAGAAGGCGTCCTTGTCGAGGGCGTGAAGGTCGGCGACCACATTCACCAGTATGTTTTCCTCGCCCTCGTCCTGGAGCGCGCGTGCGAGGTGGTGATGGTCGATGACGTAGTGGCGCTTCTTCGGCCCGAGGAGCACCGGGATCATGTGCGAGCCGAGGAAGGCCGCCTTCTTGTCGGGATCATGCTCCCGCCAGCGCTTGCGCTTCTCCTCGACCTCCTTGAAGCCGACCGTGATCTGGGTCGGCCGCAGCTCGGCGATCGGGACTGGTTTGAGGAGGGGTTCACGAGTTGTCATGGTGGCGTCTCTGAGAGGGTCCCCCACCGCCAAGGCGAGCGCCTGATTCACGCGGAATGCAAGCGTCAAAGCGTCACGTTGGAGAGACGTCAGCCTTTCGGCAGGCCGCCCATCTCGCAGACCGCCTTCCACTCGGCTTCAGTCACGGGTTGAACCGAAAGACGAGAGTTGTTGACGAGCACCATGTCCTTGAGCCGCGGCTCGACCTTGATCGCGTCGAGGGTGACGGGTTGAGCCAGCGGCTTCACGGCCTTGATATCGACCATGCCGAAGCGGCCAGACTCGTCCGTGTGGTCCGGATAGTACGGCTTGATCACCTCGACGATGCCGACGACCGCCTTGCCCTCGTTCGAGTGGTAGAAGAAGCCGCGCTCGCCGACCTTCATGGCCTGCAGGTTCAGCTTGGCCGAGTGGTTGCGAACCCCGTTCCAGAACGTGCCCCCCTCCCCGGCTTCGACCTGCTGCTGCCAGGACCAAGTCGAGGGTTCGGATTTGAACAGCCAATGGGCCATCAGGGGCAGGCTCCGCGGAAGAAGGCCGATCGTCTACACGCTCGACCTTCGTGCCGAAAGCGTCGAGATCAACCCGGTAGCAGCGCCCTGTCGAGGACGCGTGCGACGTGCTCGGCGTCGCGTTGGACGCCGTCATGGATCTGGTGTCGGCAGCTGGTTCCGTCGGCGACGACGAGGTCGTCCGGGCCGGCCTTGCGGAGCGCCGGAAACAGCGACAGCTCGGCCATGGCGAAGGACACGTCGATGGTCTCCGCCCGGTAGCCGAAGGCCCCGGCCATGCCGCAGCAGCTCGACTCGATCACCCGCACGTCGAGCCCAGGCACGGCGCGCAGCACCGTCTCCACAGCGCCCATCGCCCCGAAGGATTTTTGGTGGCAGTGGCCGTGCAGATGCGCCACTCGGCCCGCCTGGTCGGCGAGGTTCAGGGTGATGCGTCCCGCCTTCAGGTCGGCGGCGAGAAGTTCTTCGAACAGGAAGGCCTGACCCGCCAGCGTCTTCGCCTCC
>NZ_JAAUVI010000006.1 GCF_021352225.1 Methylobacterium sp. C25
ATCCGGGGCCGTCAGGGTCTACGAGGATCCCGCCGATCTGCTCAAGCACCTGGACGAGGTCGGAGGCAGGCGTTGAGAAAGTCTTCCGTGAAGTTGAAAACAGTAAGGAGATCGGTGGATACTTCCCCACACGCGGACCTAAACCAACGCCACACTGCTATCGACTGCGTTTGACATTCCGCTTTGGCACCATGAAAATCCGACACGAGATCCTTGGGGCTGCAGAAACCGCAGAAGGAATGTCTGCTTTTGAGGGTGGCGCGATCGCCTGTGAACGGCGAGGTTGGGTTGAAAGCGGCGTTGCTGGAAAGGGTTGATTGTCGCCAGTCCGCTTTCAGGAGGCAAAGCCTAAGAAGCGGTCGTTCCCCTGACCATCACAGCTCAGCAGCTTCGCGTCCAACCTCCTAGTAGAAGCCGCTTTTCGACGTTTCTCGGAGCAGCCGTTCCTCTTGCCACGGTCTCGGCCGCTTCGCCCCTCCTCCGGCGATCCCAATCTGCGCCAGCCATGATGTGCGCGGGCAGATCAGGCGGGCCGCGGCCCATTGCAAGCCTTGGAACTCCCGATTCGAGGTGAGGTTGCCGAGGATCAGCGAGGAGCCAGCCTGTGAGCAACGTCGAAATCGAGCCCTACGACGATCCAGCGGGCGGCTGGGGCTCGGCCCGCTCGCTCGTCGAGATTCTGACCCGCGAACAGATCCCTATCACGGGCGCGGCTCTGCTGTTGAAGCAGAACAAGCCGGGCGGCTTCATGTGCGTGTCCTGCGCTTGGCCAAAGCCGGCGAAGCCCGCGACCTTCGAGTATTGCGAGAACGGCGCCAAGGCAACGGCTTGGGAGCAGACTCGCAAGCGCGTCGGTCCCGACTTCTTCGCGAAGCATACGGTCGCCGAGTTGCTGACTTGGACGGATTACGATCTGGAGGCGCAAGGCCGGCTTACACATCCCCTGCGCTACGATCCGGCGAGCGACTGCTACGCCCCGATCTCATGGGAAGACGCGTTTGCGGAGATCGGCCGCGAATTGTGCGGCTTCGATCCGAAATCCGTCGTCTATTATTCGTCCGGCCGCGCTTCGCTGGAAACCTCGTACATGTATGGGCTGTTCGCGCGGCTCTACGGCAACAACAACCTGCCCGACTCCTCCAACATGTGCCACGAGCCGACCTCGACGGGGTTGAAGGCGTCGATCGGCGTGCCGGTGGGCACCACAGTGCTGGAGGATTTCGAGAGCACGGACTGCATCCTGTTTTTCGGCCAGAATGTCGGCTCGAACGCACCGCGGATGCTGCATCCGCTGCAGGATGCTCGGCGGCGCAAGGTTCCTATCATCACCTTCAACCCGCTGCGCGAGCGTGGACTGGAGCGCTTCACCGACCCGCAATCGCCCGTGGAGATGCTGACCAAGTCGTCCACGCGGATCTCGACGCAGTATCATCAGGTAAAGGCGGGAGGCGACATCGCGGCGATCACCGGAATGTGCAAGGCCCTTCTTGCGACCGATCGGGAGATGCAGGCGGAGGGGCGGCCGCGCGTGCTCGACGCCGTGTTCATCGCCGAGCACACCTACGGCTTCGAGGATTTCGTCGGCTTCTGCGATCGCCAGGACTGGGCAGTGCTCGAAAAACGATCGGGGCTAACGCGCGAGGCGCTTGAAGCCGCCGCCGCCGTTTACGGACGTGCTGAGCGGGTCATCGGCATCTACGGCATGGGGCTGACCCAGCATCGTAAGGGCACCGAAACGGTTCAGATGCTCGTGAACCTCATGCTGCTGCGCGGGAATATCGGCAAGCCGGGGGCGGGGCTCTGCCCGGTCCGCGGTCATTCCAACGTGCAGGGCCAGCGCACCGTCGGCATCGCCGAGAAACCGGAGCTGGTGCCCCTCGACAGACTCGCCGACCTCTACGGCTTCGAGCCGCCGCGCGATAAGGGTCTGAACACGGTCGAGGCCTGCGAGGGCATCATCGCTGGAAGCGTGAAGGCCTTCATTGGCCTCGGCGGCAATTTCGTGCGCGCGGTTCCTGATACGGAGCGGATGGAGGAAGCTTGGCGCAGCATGCGTCTGACCGTGCAGATCTCGACCAAGCTCAATCGGTCTCACCTCGTCAACGGCGCGGTCGCCTACATCCTGCCCTGCCTCGGACGGATCGAGATTGACGAGCAGGCGGCTGGTCCGCAGGCGGTCTCGATGGAAGATTCAACCTCCTGCTTCCACGGTTCCATCGGCGTCACCAAACCGGTGAGCGATCACGTGCGCTCAGAGCCCTGGATCGTCGCGGGCATCGCCAAGGCGACCCTGCCGCCGAACCCCAAGGTCAACTGGGATTCCTGGGTCGGCGACTACGCCAAGGTGCGCGACGCCATCGAGGCGACCTATCCGATGGTGTTCAAGGATTTCAACGCGCGTCTGTTCGAGCCGGGCGGCACCCACAAGCCGCTCGCCGCGCGCGAGCGTCGCTGGGATACCGAAACGGGCAAGGCCAATTTCGTCGTGCCTCAGGGCCTCGACGAGGATCCTGACATGCCGGCCCGGCACGCAGACGTGCTCGACCTGATCACGCTACGCTCGAACGACCAGTTCAACACCACAGTCTACGGCTATCACGATCGCTTTCGCGGGGTGAAAGGCACCCGGCAGGTGCTGTTCATGAACGAGGTCGACATCGCCCGGCTCGACCTCGCGGACGGCGATACCGTCGACGTCGTCACGGAGTCCAACGACCAGTATGTGCGAGCCGTGAAGGGGCTCAGAGTGGTCAAATACAGCATCCCGGAGGGCAATTGCGGGGGCTACTATCCCGAGTTGAACGTGCTCATCCCGCTCTCGCATCATGACGAGCAGGCTAAGACGCCAGCGGCGAAGGCGATCCCTGTCCGCATCGCCAAGGCAGGACCGAGGCCGATGCCAAAATGACCATTCGCAGCAATGAGCGCTGACCGCAGATCTCTATTTCGTGCAACGCGTTACGATCGTTAATGAGGCGGAGCAATGGGATCGGCAATCTGTTCGCCAATCTAGGAAAATTGCTTGCGGCCGGCTTCAGCCGGCTGCTTCGCGGCCATTGTTCGCTGTACGATGTCCTAAGCTTAGGTCCGCGTTCGGGAAACTTACGCACTGCGCGGGACGACCTAGTTGGGTCGAGGCCGTGTCAAAACGCGTTGAGGGTGGCCGCCAGCGCCGATCTACAGGATGATGACGGTGGCGGGGTGGGCCTCTTCAGGCTCGTATGGCCTGGATGAGTTCGGCTGCTCCGAACAGGCGGATCATCCGCTTCACGTTGTAGGCGAGGATCGCGAGGCTCATTTCGGTTCTTACGCCTTTCAGGCCCTTCGTCAGGAAGGGCGTGCTGCCCATCCAAGCCTTCAGCGTTCCGAAGACGTGCTCGACCGTTGCTCGTCGTACCGCCATGGCATCAGGCATGGCATCGAGCCGCTTCTGCATGGCCTCCAGCACCGCCTCGTGCCTCCATCGCTTCAAGCGCTTGACCTTCTCGGGCTTGCAGAGCGCACGCACCGCGCAGGCATGACAGGCTGTCCGACTGTCTGTCGCGCTATCACGGCAGCCTGACCGCTCACGATGTGCGACAACTGGTTCTTCAGATCCGTCATCACCGGGTGAGTCTCATCAAGCATCGCGCGTTGATGGGCGCAGCGGGCATCGATGTCTGATATAACGCCCTATACTGTGACCGGCTTAAATGGTCATAATCGTATTACATACAGATGTCCCACTGCCGAATGGGCTCTCAAGAAGTTGAGAGATTTTCTACATGCTGAATATGCGGAAATCGTGGTCACGGACCCGGCTAAAAATATTTTAAACGAGGCCGATCTTGCGGCCCTTGTCGATATTAATGCTGCCGGCGGCGCTGCTGTGAACATTGATGCGCCAAAGGCGCCAACTCTAGCTAGCTAAAGCGAAAATATTAAGTTCGATCAAAAATTTCCGAGTAACAGCCTGGGATCGTTTAAGTGGATATCAAGGACATCGGTCATAGCGCCGCTAGCTCAAGTCTCGACACGGCGGAGCGTGCCTATCGCGCTATTGTGGCTTATCCGGACGGTGAGTCGATCGACGGCGCCAACGTCTCAGTCATTATGGTGCTCTGGAACACCTGTGCGGTGCGCTAACGGATGACGCCGCCGTCATGCCGAGTGAGACATGCGACGCCGCCGGCGTGCGCTACGGCTTTACCTATGCCGAAGCCGCTGCTGACTTTCGGGCAAATCGTGGACCGTGGATGCACCGGATCCAGTCGTTAATGGGCGGCGGATAATGCCGTGAGCCAGCGTATGTGACTACTGCTCTCCGCAACACGGCGCCTTTTAAGCCTGCCATCTAACACCTGAAGTGCGAGCGGGCTCCCGAATGCCCGGAGAGCGGCTGGTGACATGCGCAGACCAAACGCTTCATGCGGAATGCGTCAACGATCCTACACCACGACATGAAGGTTACTAGGCAATCTTCTTCCAATCGCGATCAGAGAGCCGCCAAGGCCGATCCCTGGCATAGGAAGCTGGACGCCCGTTTTGGCCTATGGTTCGAGCGAGCATCACTTGGTTGCCGAGAGCCGTGATCTCGATCGTCGTCGTTCCGAAGCCGTCGCTACCGGCCAGCTGTGTTCCGACGCCCCAGCCATGTTCGCGACAGATATCGGCAGCGTGGCGTCGATCATTGTGCGTGCCCATGCACGTCCTTCTTAAAGGCCCGACGCATAAAAATGCTATGAGCAACTGAATGCTGCAGAGCAGCGCTCTTCTGACGCGCAGTCCCTACCTGAAGCACCGGACATTGAAGCGATTTACCCGATACGCTTGGCATTCCAGCTTCCACTGCAAGCAACAAATCCGCCACTAGTGCGCCAAGTCCCGCTACCGCTGCCTTGGCGTTTGAGATTGCCCGAGATTGGCAATTTATTCGAACCCTTGGTGATCGTAGCCTGTACCATCCCGCTTGCCGAAACGCCGCCGGCGATGTCGACATTTTCGCCGGGAACCGAGGCGTTGCGTCCTTTGACCTGCACTTGATAGGTGGTGGAGGCTGGGCACGGCCCGTCGTTGGTGACGGCTGTAATGGTCCATGAGCCGTCAAATTGATCCGGTACGCGCACTTTCCGCGCTGCCGCATCGGCTGCGTGTTGCGCGACTAGGAAATAAGCAATGCTCATGATCCAGCGTGAAATAAAAACCATTCGGGCTCCCTCGCTCAGCCGTTCCAGCCCAACCTAGCCGTGGAGGTACGCGCAGAACGTCCAAATAGTTTCGTTCGGTATGGTACCCTAAATATTTTGCGCGCCGCTGATACACCAATCGATTCAACCTTTTTCGGCTTCGAGAACTAGATGCGACGTTATGGCTATCTAAAACTAATTCAACTTAAGCCTAGCTGGCGGCCATAGGTTCGATCATCGAACCGAACGAGGTTCCTAATGACCGACAGCACCGTCCGCACCACCGGAAACGGCGGGGAAACCCATCAAACAACCGATGCCGATCACCCGGTGCTGACGACCAATCATGGTACGCCTGTCTCCGACAACCAAAACCAGCTCAAGGCTGGCCCGCGCGGGCCGGTGCTTCTTGAAGACGAAGTCTATCGCGAGAAAATCAATCACTTCGACCACGAACGCATCCCGGAGCGGATCGTGCACGCCCGCGGCTCCGCTGCGCATGGCTATTTCGAGTGCACCGAGAGCCTCGCAGATATCACCGTGGCCGACCTGTTCCAGCGCAAGGGACAGCGAACCGAGGTGTTCACCCGCTTCTCGACCGTTGCGGGAGGGGCGGGCTCGATCGATACCCCCCGGGACGTTCGCGGCTTCGCTGTCAAATTCTACACGCGAGAAGGCAACTGGGATCTCGTCGGCAACAACATCCCGGTGTTCTTCATCCAGGACGCAATCAAATTTCCAGACCTAATCCATGCTGCCAAAATGGAGGCCGACCGCGGCTACCCGCAGGCGGCAACTGCTCACGACACGTTCTGGGACTTCATCAGCCTGATGCCGGAGTCGACCCACATGATCATGTGGGCCATGTCGGACCGAACGCTGCCGCGCACCTTCGCCAACATGGAGGGCTTTGGTGTCCACACCTTCCGTCTCATCAATCAGGAAGGGAAAAGCACCTTCGTTAAGTTCCACTGGAAGCCAAAAGCTGGTCTAGCCTCAACCATATGGGACGAAACGGTGAAAATCTCAGGGGCGGACCCGGACTTCCAACGCCGTGATTTGTTCGAGCGGATCGGCCGCGGCGATTATCCGACATGGGAACTCGGCGTGCAGCTTTTCGACGAGGCCTTCGCCAACAGTCAGCCCTATGATGTACTCGACGCGACCAAGATCATCCCCGAAGAGGTGCTCCCAGTTAAGATTGTCGGGCGCATGGTGCTTGATCGCTACCCGGATAATTACTTCGCAGAAACCGAACAGGCAGCCTTCGTTCCCAGCCACGTGGTGCCCGGCATTGGCTTCTCGAACGATCCGCTGCTTCAGGGCCGCCTGTTCAGCTACACGGATACACAGCTATCGCGCTTGGGATCGGTCAATTTCCACCAGCTTCCCATCAACGCCGCGAAGGGGCGCGCCTCGGCGGTGGGCTGCCCGTTCATAAACCAGCAGCGAGACGGCCATATGCAAATGGCTGCCCCGAAGGGACGCGCCAACTACGAACCCAATAGCCTTGCTCGAGCAGGCGAGCTGGGCGGCGCTCGCGAGGACCCATCCAAGGGCTATGTGACCTTCCCATCAGACGAGGAAGGGCAGAAGCGCCGTGTCCGACCAGAGAGCTTCGCCGACCATTACAGCCAAGCGAGGCTGTTCTTCCGTTCGATGGACCCAGCCGAGCAGGCACATATCGCTTCTGCGCTGGTCTTCGAACTGTCCAAGGTCAGCTTGGAGCATATCCGGGTGGCGATGCTTGCCAACCTACGTAATGTCGACGAGGAACTGGCAACGCGTGTTGCCGATGGGCTGGCAATGGAATTGCCCCCTCCCTCCCCGACTGCCGCGCCGGTCCTGGACATGGAGCCGTCGCCAGCCTTGCGCATCATCCGTGGTCCGCTGGAGCGGCATACGCTGGAAGGGCGCACCATTGGCATCCTGATCGCGGATGGGACCGATGCCGGGGAGTTGAAGAAGGTGATGGCTGCCGTAACGCAGGCGGGCGGCCATTCGATCACGATCGCACCGAAGGTCGGCGCAGTGCCGCTGTCGGACGGTTCGAAGCTGAAGGCTGACGCTCAGCTGTTCGGTCAGCCGTCTGTGACCGTGGACGCATGTGCCGTTATCCTATCGGACGACGCGTGTAAGAACCTCCTCAAAGAGGGAGCGGCTGTGCAATGGGTCATGGATGCTTTCGGCCATTTGAAAGCGATAGGACACAACGCCGGCGCTCAACCGCTTCTCGACAAAGCTGGTGTCGAGCTTGACGAAGGCGTGGTGGATCTCGGCGCTTTCGCGAAGGCTGCAACAAAGCGCTATTGGGACCGTGAGCCCAAGGTTCGTACGCTCGCTTAGGTCGTAGGTGCTACTCGGACGGTCGCTGCCTTCAGGCGGCCGTCCGAATTATTTACAATGCGAAGCCGCAAGTACATTCACAGACGTCTCCAAGCTAATTTCTACCATACCCGAAATAGCGAGGTCATCAGGTCGCACGGATACAGCTTCGTGCCCCATGGGAGATCTGTAACCGGTTCATGCACGGTTTAGCGATTTTTGGACGATCCGCTGAAACGTGGTCAGAGCGACGACGGACGCCGCCTTCGCCAAGCTGCCGCTGCGGCCGCGATTGACGGAACCGCCTTTCACTCGGCTAGTTCCAGCGTAGGACGTGGAGACTAAACATGTGCTCGACAGGAAGCACGACTGCTTGCTTTTTTGCGATTGCCTTGCTGATGGGTCTCGGCTGCGTGACTATTCCGTCACAAGCCTGCGATCGTGATATCCGTCCCAACGACGACATTATTGGACCGAGTGTGGGTCGTAACGCGTTTACGGCAATTCCATCTGGTCTTGCTGAGATCGGTGCGGGCTGGGCCAAAACAATGGCAAACGCCTACGCGGACCCGCGTTTGGATGATCGAGACTATTTCGATCACTATCGACGGCCGTACACCAGATCGGCCCGTCTCCCATTCCGGCGCGATTCTTGGCGTTAAGCTTCGAACTAGAAGGCCGATCGTAAGACGAGCTCGCGGAAGCGGAAGAGCTTGACCGTCGAACAGGCAGACGCGGCGGCCGCTTCAAGGTGTCTAAGCATCTGCATGCCGAGTTAGCCGCTGGCTTCCTGCGGTTCGGTTCCGATCTCGGTCTTAGGCCGGCAAAGTGGCAGACGGCCGATGTCGACGACGGGCGCATGTATCTGCATAAGGCCGAGCATACGCATGGCCAGAGTTGTGGGCCCGAACGCATCCTCGAACTCGACTCCTATCCCGCCGAGTATTGCTAGAAGCTGAAGGCCTTCCCGGACAAGTTCCGGTCGGTGGTGGCCGCCAACGATAATTATTGGGATCTTGTCGCGGCAAGCGTGAACCGTGCGCTGCGTGCAGTTGGCAACGCCACCGGGAGTGGATCGCTGAAGGCCTTTCCGTTCGTCCCCTACACGCTTCACCACGTCGTAACCGCGCGCGCGAAAGGTGCCGTCGCTTGTCGGGGTATGGACGTCCTCATGACCCGCCGCGCCAAAGCCGCCGGCATCGACGTCGTGAAGCCACGATCGGTCCCACCTACCGCGAACGCGGCAAGCCGGTCGTTGTGCATGTCCGCTGGTCCGGCAAAGGGCCGAGGAACGTCTTGATCGGACGAGAAGACGGTAAGCGCGTTGTCCGGCCGTTCAGAGGGCGGCGGAAGCCGCTCGGCCGCCTTAGGTCTACGCCATGGCCGAGCCCCGCGAACCAACGTGGTCTGTCGTCCTACGAGCCATGGGTCTCTGGGCGGGCGCCGCCTTCGTGGTCTGGGTGAGCGGATGGCTGGGCGATTGGTGGTAGTGGTCGGGGATCGCTGATTCTCCGACCGCTCCCCGGGCTATGGCCGCAGCCCGCACGCATCTGCAAAGCATTGTCGGCGGTGTCGCCTAGTTCGAGCGGGAGATGATGCTGGAGAGGCAGCGCGCGGGCATCGCCAAGGCTGAGGCAGAGGGCGCCTACAAGGGCCGCAAGCCAACTGCACGGGCTAAGGCGGTGGAGGTGAAGGGATCGGCATGGCTGCAATCGCCACCAAGCTCGGCATCGGCAAGGGCAGCGTGCATCGGGCATTGAACCCGAAGGCTCCGTGAGCCCATCCCAGTGTCAGCCTTGAACGGCGAGGACGCCTACCGGGGCCGCAAGCCCAGCTTCACGCGGGACCAGTTCGTGGCCGTGCGGGATGCCCTGGACAAGGACTTTGGCGTCAGTGCCATCGCGACGCCCACGGGGCTGACCCGGCAGACGGTCTACAAGATCGAGGTGAACCCGGCGGAGGCCGAGGCGGCGCTGGCTCGGTGGTCTTGATAGCCGCGGCACCTGGCGAGACCTTGGCCACAGAAACAATTAGGTACGTAACGGCGTGCATTTGCGCACCTTTATGGACGAACAATTCCTCCGTCTCGCTTGTTGTTACTTCATCTCAGACAGCGGCCGGATTTGGCCACGGAGTCCATGACATGAAGAAAATCGCGATTGCCGCAACGGCGCTCATAGGCGCCCTGGCTTTCCTACCTGCTTCTGCCGACGCTCGCGGCTTCGGAGGTGGTGGCGGCTTCCATGGCGGGGGCGGCGGCTTCGGAGGAGGACGTGGTTTCGGGGGAGGACGCGGCTTCGGTGGCCCTGGCTTCGCCGGTAGAGGTTTCGCCGGCCGTGGCTTTGCAGGCGGGTATGGTCGCGGTCGCGGCTACTACGGCCGGGGGTTAGGCTACGGGCTGGCAGGCGCCGGGCTGGGCCTGGGCGTCGGATACGGCCTCAGCGGCTACTACGGCGATGGGTGCGGCTACGGGTATGGCTACAGCGCCTATGGCTCGCCGTACTGCGGCAGCTATTACGGCTACGGGTACTGAGCAGTAATTCGGCCAATCGCGACAACGAATATGACGCCCTCGGTTGCCTCAGCAGCCGGGGGATTTTTTTGTCGCGCACGGCTGATGATTGGCGGGGGCAGTGTCTATGCGGCGAAAATGCTAACGGCTGAGGGGCAGCTCACGCACCTCACCAGGGACGAGGTCTAGTATCTCAGCCTCAAAACGCGAAAGCACACCCGTTATGCGGTCCACCTGCCACTCAGGCGGCATCGTGTCGGCAACCGTCCGCAAGGCTTCGTCGTCGCAATCGGCGTACGTCCCAAAGAGCTTGATAAGTTTTGCCTGATCGGGGCGCGCGCTCGGCACCCACACGCTGACTTGATAGGGAGTCATGCCGGTCTCCAACTCCAATAGACATTACATATGATGTATTCCGGGTCGGCTTCTTGGGTTCACCAAACTATGATGGGAAAACGATCGAAAAATTTCCTAATCAACTGCCGATTTGCTGCTCAATCATCAATTTGGGAACAAGCGTAGGACGATCTGCTTTCCCGGCACGACTGGCTTCGGAAATTATAACGGAGTCGGCACATGCGAAAGCTGGATTGGAAATGACGATGAACTATCGAATGATGACCGCGGCGGTTGCAATCGCACTCAGCCTCGGCGTTGCCTCCGCGGCGTCAGCTCAGGGGGCGGGCGGCAGCGGCGGTGGTGCCATGGGTGGTGGCGGCATGAGTGGCGGCATGCAGCAAGGTGGCCAGATGGGCCAGGGTGGCATGGGTATGGAACAGGGCGGCATGCGCCAAGGCGGCATGCAAAAGGGCATGCGCTCTAAGAAGATGATGAAGAAAAAGAGAATGATGAAGCGCAGCCGCGCGATGTGAGCTGAGACAACTCAAGGAGGGTGGCGTCCGCGCGATGCCGCCCTCTCATCGAGACCGCTACCGGAGTTCAGGCTTAGCGGGCAATCAGCGAGATTTCCTCTATCAGCCCAGTCGAACGCCCAGCTCCGCCTCGGCCAGCACCTCGGCCTTCACGCTTCGAAGGTAGCCCGTGAGCCGTTTGGCTGCTTCAAGGTCGGCACACTGGACTCAAAGGCTGGAGGACCGCACGTCCCTCCCAAGGCTCCTCAGGACGGCCTCGGCAGGCCATGCCGCCTTCCGCTCGGATGAGCTAGCGAGGTGGCGGAGACCGTATGGCGTGCCGATGATGATCAGGACGCGTGCTGGGTCTGTCATCCTCGGAGGCTAGCCGCGAGAAGCTGGCCCGGGAAGGTCTGGGTCGCTGGCGCGAAGGTCGCACCCATAACCGCGTATTGCCCCAAATGGGCTCAGCCGGTCGGCTTGATGTGCTCGATGAACCTCAGGCCATCCCAAAGCTCGACCGCGTGCTTCTCTGCCATGACCCGAGCTAAGGATAGAGCGGCGGCGTCGTCGGCTGCGTTGAGCTTGATCGTGTCGAGCACGTGCCCGTCCGAGGCCAGTGCTGTCAGCCGATATTGAGTAAACGCCGAGTTGCTAATCCGCGTGGTCATGGACCGGGCACCCTTCGCTGCGCCTAGAGATGCCACCCCGCGCTAAGCGGAGGTGGTTGGCGGCAGTCAACGACAGAAACCTAGGCCGAGAGCGCCGCCCCGGAAGGTCGCCGACGCGCTCGGTCTGATAGCGCACAGCAGCCCGCGACCTCGGCGAGGGCCGGGCCGTGTTGGCTAGGCAGTCACAGACTTCAGCAAACCCTGGCCGCCCCTCGCCACAACTCGGCCTGTTCGACTAGCCTGGAGGCGGTCTGATGCGCGGACGAAGGCCGCAAAGTTTTGAGCGTCGTCTTCTGCGAGGCCGCCTATGAGAACCGTTGCGCCGCTGTAGAGCGTGAGGTTGCGCTCGTTGCGAACAAGCACCGTATAGGCCTGCTGATCTCCGTCCTTGGGGATCTCATCTCGCGCAATCTGCGGTAGCGTTTCCATCGCCATCTGTCGGATGACTTTAGCGTCGGCGCATTCGTCGCCGACATCGTCCCGGATCAGCGAATGGTCGTCGTGAATGTCGAAGCAGTAGCGGGACATGGGCTACCCGGATCCCCTTGATCCGATTCCAACCCACTGCCAGCGTCGAAGTTCTGTCACCAAGTTTACAGTTGGGCGATCTCCTTAGAGAAGGCCTCCGGCACCACAACATCGAAAACGAGCCGGGCAGTCATGACGACGTTGTCGGGACCGTCTCGAACGACCACGATGACGGCGCCCCCCTTCTCACTCAAAGTCTTGGGAGAAACGACGTAGTTACTGGCCGCGAGAACTGCCTCACCCTGTGCGGTTTCAAGGTCGGGAAGCTCCAGCCCCTCGTTATCAATGGCGTCCATGCCATCGTGTATGTCGAAGAAGTAGCGAGGCATGACACCGCTCCCCTGAGGCTCGGCGGGAGCACGAAGAGCTCTCAATCAACGGCGCCGGGTAATTACCGATGATGTCTCGGCATAGACGCAGACAATCAGCTTTTGTACAACATATATTGGTTTTTAATATAGTGCGTAACTCACAACGGCGCGAGTGAGCTTGCCGTTTAATTCCGCACGCTTGCTCTGCCGACCTCATAGCTGCGGTACACTTTTGCGGTTCTTCTCCAGCGCATTCCATTTTCGCCAGCAAGGATCCCGTCATGACCGACACCGGATCGACGGCGCGTTACGTTCGGCCCGGTGACCCAAAGCCGCTCGGAACAATCACTCTCCACTCACGTACGGCTTTCTCACCATTTGAGGAGCCGCAGTGACTCGCTACACCTTTGACGTGGTCGATGACGGTCCCGTGGAATGGGACGACGAAGGCATCGTGTTTGCCGACCATGCCGAGATCGAGCGTCACGTTCGCGCTGATCATCGAAGCTCAAAAACGGCAGGTCGATCGCGGCAGCCTGGACGGGCTCACCACCGTCTTTGTGCATCGTGTCGGTGGTGGGGGCAGCTTCGGCGACTGAGAGATGCTTGCGCTCCCGCCTAACAGTCGAGGAGCAAGCCATACCTAGCGCGTCATATTTTCTTAGGACGCGGCCTTTCTATCGGGTGCTTTTGCTCCGGTCGGATGGGACTGTCGTCAATGTTCGATCGTTGCGAGCTGCTGATGACGAGCATGCAAAAAGCCAGGTCAAAGCGATGGTAAACGGTCACGCCATCGACCTGTGGGATGGCCTGCGATTCATTGAGCATTTTGCTGTTGAGGGCGAGTTTCCTAGCAATCTGTCGCAGGAACAATCAGTCTTTGCGGAAGTATTGATTCAGTCATAGCCGCGCGGCCGCCTTGCGTTTTCGGCTATTTGAATTTGCCGATGGAGCCTTGCCGCATTATATTTTTGACGTTCACGATGATGGCCCCACAGAGTGGGGCGATGAGGTGTATAGCTACGAGACACGAGATGATATTGCATGCCAGGTCCGGCAGCTCATTGATGCTGCCCGTGCCCGTCAGAAAGCACGCGGGAGCCACAACGTTCTGACGTCGGTGTTCGTACACCAGGATGGCACTAAGATTGTTCTGATTGCCTATGCGAGACCGGGCCAGCAGGTGCAGCTCGAATGGACGCCGACTCAAGGTGCGCCCTAGCGCGCCAAGCATCGCGATCGGCACGTGTCTCGATTAGTTCGGCCTGTACCTCATTGATGCGGGCATGCAGTTCGCCACCATCGACGGCAATTTCAACGAGCATGTCCTGCGCCTGAGCAAGCTGCGCGCGCAATTCGGCGACCTCGGTTGCAAGCGCCACGATGAGGGAAGCCGTGTCATCGCTCATCCTAGATCCCGAACCTGCAAGGGCGGCGTAGATAGCAGCCACGGTTGGGGTTGGGCACGCTTTATGTTGGGGTCTGAAAAAACGTTCCCGACGATTGCTAAAAAGAGAGGGTGTCCTCGAGGCTTCAAATCAATCCTCGACTCGCTCGATAAGCTTACCCTCGCGGTGTTTCGCCGCGTGCTGATGGCACAGACCATTCTCTCTGGCATAGCTTGTGCAGCGACTCTTTATCACTTTTACCTGAGTGATCTTGACTCCGTTCCTGATTAGGGCCGGCTGCTTCCTGGTGAGTATGGCTTGGCACTGAGGCGAAAGGAGATGTTTCATTCGCAAAGTTTAGGGCGCGAAGCAGCTGGTGGAAATGAGCCTATCGATCTTAAGTTTGTTAACAAGTAGACTAAGAAACCGATGTTGATCTGGCGAGATGGCTCAGTTCATCTTTGCATGGACGGCCATGCCTCGATATTACTTTGAAATTCACGATGGTGATTGGGGTGAAGTCGATACGGAGGGAGCAGACCACCCCACCGAAAAGCACGCGGGCGAAGAGGCCATCGGCACCCTTACGCATCTTGCAAAGGACAAGCTCCCGAGTCGGGACGAGCGCGATTTCACGGCCGATGTCCGGGACGAAAGCGGTCGTCTTATCGTTCACGGCAAGCTTTCATTCCGAGGTGTTTGGGCGAAATGAACTCATGAAAAAGCCCGCTCGGCGAACCGGGCGGGCTGAGTTCTTGGGAGATCATGCCGACAGGATCAAGGCAGAAGCAGTCGGCACGGCTTGCGACGATGGGTGCGCCACATCTCGATCGTTCGCAGCTTCTGCGCTATTGCGCCACAACGTATGTCGGGAAATTTGCGCCCTGCAATAAGCTAAGCACAACAAAAGCCGCCGTGAACTAGGAGGAACACGGACGGCCTCTGAGGTCGGGCGGAGCAGCACTGCAGACACCCGAGTTGGTGAAACCGGGGGTACGGGCGATTGTTCAGAAGCAACAAAGCCCGCCCATGTGAGCCAATGGGACGGGCCTTGAAGCCGAGGCTATGCTGTGTGGGGCTTGCCTCAGACCGCACGATACGGCCGGAGGCCTCAAATGGTTTCAGTCGGGTCCGGCGCGAACCGCTACACAGGGCGCCGACATCAACTGCGTCCCGGCAACGAGAAAGCTCCGTACCGATCTGGCGGCTTGGTCGTTTCGCGGCGCCAGACGTTAGCCGATGATGACGTATCGACTGATCGGTGTTGCGCTAGGCTCCTACGAAATCCATTTGCGGGGCGAGCCGGTTGGAAACCTCACTCGCACGGCTGGCACACGGCATCGGCCCGTGATCTGGCGAGCACGCCTCACCGAACGGCAGGCCATCTCAAACCACCCGCGGCCCTTCACGCGATCAGAGCACGAGTTTCGGACCTTCGCTGCCGCGCAAGCTTGGCTGGGACCGGAAACGACTGCCGCCAAAACCTAAGCGATCGGCTTCACCGGGCCGGCTGGGGTTAGATCAAATCCAGAAACACGAAGCCGCTACGAGGCCGCGTCGCCCGCCGGTCGTCTCAACACGGCGCGGGTGACGGCGGGTCGAGCGGTTTTCCTGCCCCACAGGCCGCTCGACCCGTCTGGAGCTTCGCCTCTACCGTCTTACACGGCCTGCTCGAGTCTCAGAAGAATTCTGGAAACACGCGGCAGCTACGATTGTGAACCGTCTGAATCTTCTCGATCTGCCGGCAACGGACCGGGCGATCCCCCGCCCCCCAAGCGTCGCTCGGCCCGTCAATCCTCGATCCGTTCCGATCAGCCCCGATGTCCGCTTCTGAACCGCCGACCAACGGCTTGGAATGACCGGGTTGGGCGCAGCGCTGCCGGAGCACAGGCAGAACCGAGGTCTGCTTTCGGGAACTGCGCGGCCACGCGTAAACGGCCGGCATGGATCGATACCCGCCCCAAGGTCGACGTCCGCTTCCAAGTAAGGGGGGCCTAAAGCTTCCAGTCCGCTGTCAGCCGACCTCCATCATCCAGAAACAGCCGGACTGCGGCTAAAAATTTATCTAATTATTTCAATGATGTAGGTGTTCGCAGTTTTATTCTGATTGGCGCGCCATTTTTCCCAAGCCGTTGCTTGGGTTGAACTTCTTCCACCCGAAGCCAAGCCGCGTACTCTCCTTAGAGTGCGCCCAAGCGCCCAGAGCCTAAGGGCCGAGGCGGAACTGGGCCCGGGTTTGGACTAGGAGCCAGCAGCGGGACGAGATTCTTGCGGTCGCGCAAGAGACGACGCGCAAAATTTCGCGGTCACAATCGCGGTACAGCCAGGCCGGTACAGTTGCCCCGGCGGTTGCGAGCGTTATGTCGGCTCGTGCACGCCGCACCGATCAGTCAACACAGCTCATCCGCGCGCTAGCTGTCTCGCCGTATAGCTTGGCAGTTTAACATTGTTGTATCAGTTCTAATCTTGGCAATCTGGTTGATGCGCCGGATACAAGAGGCCTAGTCTTGCGCGGCAAGCGAATCGACATTGCAAATTGTTCGGGAGAAACGTCATGAACATTCGTGCCGACATTCCCTCTTCGTCGCCCACACTGCCGCCCGAGTTACGCGCCTGGCTCGGCAAGGAGCGCCACCTTCTCATCGACGGGAAGTGGGTTCCCGCTCGATCTGGCAAGACGTTTGAGGTGACCGATCCGGCAACGGGCGAGGTCATCGCCAAGGTCGCCGAGGGCGACAAAGCCGATGTCGACCTCGCTGTGAAGGCAGCCCGCCGCGCCTTCGAAAGCGGGCCGTGGTCGAAGATGAGCCCGTCTGCCCGCGGGCGCCTGCTACATAAAATCGGCGACCTGATTTTGGAGCATGCGGACGAACTCGCTGCACTGGAAGCGATCGATAACGGCAAGCCGAAGAATGTCGCCAAGGCCGCGGACGTGACACTCTCGGCCGACATGTTTCACTACATGTCAGGATGGGCGACGAAGATTGAGGGCAAGTCGATACCGATCTCGGCGCTAGCCGCGCCCGGCTCCGACTTCTTCTCGGTGACGCGTCCCGAACCCATTGGGGTCGTCGGCCAGATCATCCCGTGGAACTTTCCGCTGCTGATGGCGGCCTGGAAGCTTGCCCCAGCGCTGACCACCGGATGCACCGTCGTGCTCAAGATTGCGGAGGAGACCCCGCTCTCGGCGCTGCGCCTCGGCGAGTTGCTTCTCGAAGCTGGCTTACCGGACGGCGTCGTCAACATCATCGCCGGCTTCGGTGAGACTGCAGGAGCGGCACTCGCTGGCCACCCTGATGTCAACAAGGTTGCGTTCACTGGCTCGACCGAGGTTGGCAAGCTCATCGTGAAGGCCGCCTCGCACGACCTCAAACGCGTCTCTTTGGAACTCGGCGGCAAGTCGCCGAACATCATTCTACCAGACGCTGACCTGTCGCTCGCCATTCCGGGCGCCAATGCTGCGATCTTCTTCAATCACGGTCAGTGTTGCAACGCGGGTTCGCGCCTCTTCGTGCATCGCTCGATCTTCGACAAAGTTGTCGATGGCATTGCCGCGGAGGCCAGCAAGATCAAGCTCGGCCATGGCCTGTCGGAAGGCACCGAGATGGGCCCGCTGGTCTCGTCGGTTCAGTACGAACGGGTGAATGGCTACATCGCTGCCGGCCGCGACGAGGGCGCCAAGGAGATCGTGTGCGGTGGCGACGTACCGAATGGCAAGGGTTACTTCGTAGCCCCGCGCATCCTTACGGACGTCAACCCAAGCATGAAGGTGGTGCGCGAAGAAATTTTCGGCCCAGTCCTCGTCGCCACGCCTTTTGACGAGATTGACGATGCGTTGATCGCCGAGGCTAACAATTCCGTCTACGGCCTCGCCGCCGGCGTCTGGGGCAAAGACACCGGCCGCGCTCAACAAGTCGCCCACAAGCTCCGAGCCGGAACGGTTTGGGTCAACTGCTATCACGTGTTCGATGCGGCTTTGCCCTTCGGCGGATATAAACAGTCCGGCTGGGGCCGAGAAATGGGTCAGGCCGTGCTCTCGAACTACCTGGAGACCAAGGCGATCACGACCCGACTTGGCTCAAACTAGGCTGCGGCCAGTTTCGGTGGCTTAACGTTCTCGATAACCCGGCCGCGCAGCGAAACCCGCTGGCGGCCGGGTGCCTTTTCATCGTCTGGGCACCGCCTCAGCCGCCCCGGCGCATCTCGGACAAACCGCGATCATCCAACGGCCGAGCACCAGTATTTCGTCTCGGTGTATTCCTCGATGCCGTATTTCGATCCTTCGCGCCCCATCCCGGACTGCTTCACGCCGCCGAAGGGTGCGACTTCATTCGAGATGATACCGGTGTTGTGGCCCACAATCCCGTATTCGAGCGCTTCCGCGACCCGCCAGGCCCGGCGGCCATTCTCGGTGTAGAAGTACGAGGCGAGCCCGAACTCGGTGTCGTTTGCCATCCGCACGACCTCCTCTTCCGTCTCGAACCGGAAAAGCGGCGCGACAGGGCCGAAGGTCTCCTCGTGAGCGATCCGCATGGATTGAGTGACGCCGACGAGGACGGTCGGCTCGTAGAACAGGGTGCCGGCGTCGCTGCGACGTCCGCCGACGAGAGATTTCGCTCCCTCGGCGAGCGCATCGGCGACATGTCCCTCGACCTTGCGGATCGCGGCCTCGTCGATCAGCGGCCCAATCAGCACGCCCTCCTGGGTCCCGGCGCCGACCTTTAGCCCGGCGACGCGGTCCGCGAGCTTGCGTGCGAACGCGTCGTAGACGCGCGATTGGACGTAGATCCGGTTGGCGCAGACGCAGGTTTGTCCGGCATTGCGATATTTGGAGGCGATGGCGCCCTCGACCGCCGCATCGAGATCCGCGTCGTCAAAGACGATGAAGGGCGCATTCCCGCCGAGTTCCAGAGACAGCCGCTTGATCGTGGGTGCGCACTGCGCCATCAGCAGCCGCCCGACCTTCGTCGAACCCGTGAACGAGAGCTTGCGGACGCGGTCGCTCCCGGTCAGCACGCCGCCGATGACCTCGGCAGGCCCCGTGACGACCTGGAGCACCCCAGCAGGAATGCCAGCCTGCACGGCGAGATCAGCAATCGCCAACGCCGTCAGCGGCGTCTGGTCGGCCGGTTTGACGATGATCGTACAGCCCGCTGCGAGAGCCGGGGCCGCCTTGCGGGTGATCATCGCCGCCGGGAAGTTCCACGGCGTGATGGCCGCGCAGACGCCGACCGGTTGCTTCAACACGAGGATGCGCTTGTCGGCCTGCGGCGAGGGGATAATGTCCCCGTTGACCCGCTTGGCCTCCTCCGCGAACCACTCGATGAAGGATGCCGCGTAGAAGACCTCACCGCGGGCTTCAGCCAGGGGCTTGCCCTGTTCGGCGGTCATGATCGCAGCGAGGTCGTCGGCGTTGGCGACGATCAGGTCGCGCCAGGCCCGCAGCTTCACGAATCGTTCGCTCGCGGCAGTCTTCGACCAGCTCCTGAAGGCTCGGTCGGCCGCATCGAGGGCGGTCTCGATGTCATTGGCCACCAGTGACGGGACGCGCCCTACGACAGAGCCGTCGGCAGGATTGGTCACGACGATCAAGTCGCGCTCCTGCGATGCGTGCCACTGCCCGTCGATGAGGCAGGCTTCCCGCAGCAGGCTGGGGGCATTCAGGTTCAACGCCACTTTCAACTCGCTTGTCTTGTTCAACTAATTGAACTAAATTTTTCTAATTGAACGTACCTTGTCTCAATTGAGTGAGTCAACGCGACTTATGGACGACGATGCGCATCCATCAGGCGGCGAGAGCGTGCCGGCTCTGCGCCGCGCCGTGCGGATTCTCGACTTCGTCGGCGCGGCGGAGACCGAGCCTAGCTCGGCGGATCTCGCGCGGGCGGTCGGCATTCCGAAGAGCACGGCTCACGGGCTGCTCGCAGCAATGGTCGATCTCGGGCTGCTCACGCGGTCTAACGAGGGCTCGTTCCGCCTAGGGCCTCATCCGATGCGCTGGGCGAACGGCTTCCTGGCGCGGCAGGACATCGTCTCGGAGTTCCAGCGCCACTTCATGGAGAGCATGGATCTCGCAGAGCACACCGTCACGCTCACGGTTCTGGATGGCCGGGAGGTCGTCTATCTGGCGTGCCGTAACAGCGATAAGCCGCTCGGCTTCACATTCCGGATCGGGATGCGGCTGCCTGCCGAGTTCACAGCGACCGGCAAGGCACAGTTGGAGGGGTTGTCAAACCTCGAGCTGGAACGCCTTCTCGAAAAGGGCTGGCCGAAGCCCATGACGCGGACCAGCATCAGCGGGCTCGCGCAGCTCCAGACCGAACTCATCGAGATTCGCGAGCGCGGCTACTCCATCGACAATGGGCAGATCCGCGAGGGGATGATCTGCCTCGGCGCGGCGATCCTGGACTACTCGAACAAGCCGGTCGGCGGTGTCGCCATCAGCCTGATGGAGAGCGAGGCGCTTCCAGAGGTGCTCGAGCGCCTGGGAAGGCTGCTGCGAAGGTCGGCCGACACCATTTCCAGGCGGCTCGGCGCGAACCCGGCTTGAGCGGTTCGGCAATGGCCGGCGTTCGAGATGATCCGATTACGCCGAGCACTTCCGACGTTCACTGGGGGGCAATGCCCGGCTCGACCGGGAGTGCTCGAGTGCAGCCCAGCTGGCGCTCGAGCTATGACCTCCAAAGCCAATCGTTAACTCATCCCCGCATGAGCCATGCTCTTCGCGCATACAAGCGACGCCGATAATCTTATTGCTGCAACGCGGGATCGAGAGCATTTTATATTGCGTCGCAATAATCGGCGCCCCGGCGCCATGAGGCTTTCGCTGCCATGAACGTTGCTGCTGCTCTCCAGGCCGCCTCTGTCCCGACTTCGCGCAAGGCCGGCAATGGCTTCTTTGCCGAAATGATCGCCGCTTGGCTCGCCCACCACCGCCGCGTCTTCGAGGCTGGTGGCTTCCGCCACTGACGCGGTAGTCGAGCTCACGGTCCGACCCGCTTCGAATTGGCGGATCGGATCACTGGCAACGCGATTCAAGCCGGCAGGCGTGCCCGCGGGTCCACCCGCGCAATGCGTGACAACAGGTAGTCGACCTCCGTCTTCGCCTGCGCGGTCAGCCCCATCGAGGGCTTGCGCTGGGCGTCCGACGTGAAGATTCCACGGCGCTTGAACACATACTTGCGAACCGCCAGTCCCAGCGGGCCCTGCTGCTGCTCGTAGCGCAGATAGGGCAAGTGGGCATCGAACAGATCGTGCGCCTCGTCGCGACGGCCGGCCGCGTTCAGCCTCACCACATCCACCAGCATTTCCGGGAAGGCGTAGCCGGTATTGGCACCGTCGGCCCCGCGCTCGACCTCGAAATCGAGGAAGAGGCCGCCATTGCCGACGAGGATCGCGATGTGGCGCATCGAGCCGTCGCGCTCGAAACCGCGCAGGGCCGTGATCTTTTCGAGCCCAGGCCAATCCTCGTGCTTCAGCATCACGCAGGACTCGTTTTCGCTGACGATCCGGCGGATCACGGCCGGTGTCATCTGCACCGAGAAGGTCAGCGGATAGTCCTGGAGGATGAAGGGCACGTCCGGACCGATTGCCTCTACCGCATTGCGGTAGTAGCCGACGATCTGGTCGTCCGTGCGCAAGGTGTTCGGCGGCGCGATCATCACGCCGGCCGCCCCGATCTCCATCACCTCGCGGGCGAGTGAGCGCATGGCGGCGAAGCCCGGCGCCGAGACGCCGACCACCACCGGCAACCTGGTGCGGCCGATGACGCGCCGCGCAATGGCGACGCCCTCGGCGTGATCGAGCTTTGGGGCCTCGCCGAGTTGCCCGAGGATGGTGATGCCGTCGACCTCGGCGCCGACGAAGAAGTCGGTCATGCGGTCGAGGGATGCCTCGTCGACGCGGCCATCGTCGAGGAAGGGCGTCGGCGCGATCGGGACGACGCCGCTTATGTCGCTGGTCAGGGCTGGCATGGGTGAGCTCCTCCGCTCAGATGCTGGGGATGAGGCCGCCATCGACGCGGATCACCGAGCCGGTGAGGTAGGACGCACGCGCACTCGCCAGGAAGGCGACGGTGCTGCCGTATTCCTCGGGATCGCCAT
This sequence comes from Methylobacterium sp. C25, assembly GCF_021352225.1. GTDB lineage: Bacteria > Pseudomonadota > Alphaproteobacteria > Rhizobiales > Beijerinckiaceae > Methylobacterium. Next base: position 21,854 of record NZ_JAAUVI010000006.1, read on the forward strand.
AGCGGCCGAGCGGGATCGAGCCCGTGCTCTCGGTCTGCACCTCTTCCACGGTGCGGCCTTCGCGTTTGGCCTTGGCCTCGTCGAGGGCGACGATGCGCTTGGTGGCGATGCGGCCGGGCAGGACGATGTTGGCGGTGATGCCGTCGCGGCCGACCTCGCGTGCCAGCGTCTTGGACCAGCCGACGAGGGAGAGGCGCAGCGCGTTCGAGACGGCGAGGTTCGGGATCGGCGCGACCACGCCCGAGGAGGTACTGGTGATGATCCGGCCCCATTTCTTCTCGCGCATGCCGGGCAGAACGCGGTCGGTCAGCGCGATCACCGAGAGCACCATCGCCTGGAAGTGCTTGCTCCAGAGCTCGGTCGGCTGGCCCGAGGCCGGGGTGGGCGGCGGCCCGCCGGTGTTGTTGACGAGCACGTCGACGGTGCCGAAGCGCTTCTCGATGGCCGCGACATGGGTTTCGATCTGCGAGAGATCGGCGAGGTCCCATTGCAGGGTGAGGCCCTCGGCCCCGGCGGCCTCGACGTCCTTCAGGGTCGCGTCGAGGGAGGCCTGATCGATGTCGCCGAGGGCGAGCCGCGCACCCTCCGCCGCCAGCGCGACGGCGATGGCGCGGCCGAGACCACCGCCTGCTCCGAGTACCAGGGCGGTCTTGCCGCGTAATCCGAGATCCATCTCACATCCTCTTCGTCTGCTGGTCGTGCGTCTTGCGGCGGGCGCTCCGCCTCAGCCCTTCTCGCGCTCGTAGCGGGCGCGGGTCTCGTCGTTCGGCGGGTAGAGCCCGGGCAGCGGCACGCCCTTCTCGACCTCGCGCATGATCCAGGCTTCGAGCTTCTCCTGCTCCACGGCGAGATCGGCGACCTCGGCTGCGAGGGCGGCCGGGATCACCACGGCGCCGTCGCCGTCGGCCACGATGATGTCGTCCGGGAAAACCGCGACGCCGCCGCAGCCGATCGGCTCCTGCCAGCCCACGAAATGGAGCGAGGCGACCGAGGGCGGCGCGGCGATGCCGTCGCACCAGACCGGCAGCTTGCTGTCGACCACGCCCTGCGCATCGCGCACGACGCCGTCCGTGACCAGCGCCGCGACGCCGCGCTTGTGCATGCGCGCGCAGAGGATGTCGCCGTAGACGCCGGCCTCGCGGATGCCGCGGGCATCGATCACGGCGACGCAGCCCTGCGGCATCGCCTCGATGGCGGCGCGCGTGGAGCGCGGCGAGGACCAGGAGGCCGGCGTCGCGACGTCCTCGCGTCCCGGCACGAAGCGCATGGTGAAGGCGCGGCCGACGACGCGCGGCGTGCCGGGCGTCAGCGGCCGCGTTCCCGCCATCCAGACTCGACGGAGGCCCTTCTTCAGCAGGATCGTCGTCAGCGAGGCGGTGGTCACGCCACGCAGGCGCTGGATGAGGTCGGCATCGTCCATGGAGGTCTCCTGTTCTCAGCCGTCAGGCTTGGTCGGGGCGGCGCATGAAGGCGAAGTCGCAGCCCTCATCCGCCTGAAGCACGGTATCGTGGTAGAGCCGGGCATAGCCGCGCGCCGCCCAGTCCGGTGTCGCATGGGTGCTTGCCGGGGCCTGTTCGGCACGGCGCCGTTCGAGCTCGGCCTCGTCGACGAGCAGGTCGATGCGGCGGCCCGGCGTGTCGAGACGGATGCGGTCGCCCGTGCGCACCAGCCCGAGCGGTCCGCCATCGGCGGATTCGGGCGTGACGTGCAGCACGATGGTGCCGAAGGCCGTGCCGGACATGCGGGCGTCCGAGATGCGCACCATGTCCTTCACGCCGGTGGCCAGGATCTTCTTCGGGATCGGCAGGTAGCCGGCCTCGGGCATGCCGGGGGCGCCCTTCGGGCCGGCATTCTGCAGGACGAGGATGTCGTCCGGGCTCACGTCGAGATCCGGGTCGTCGACCCGCGCGGCCATGTCGGGGATCGAGGTGAAGACCACCGCACGGCCCTCGTGCTGGAGCAGCGCCGGGCTCGCGGCGCTGTGCTTGATCACCGCGCCGCGCGGGGCAAGGTTGCCGCGCAGGATCGCCATGGCGCCCACTGGCTTGATCGGATCCTCGGCGGAGCGGATCACCGTCTGGCCTGGGACATCCTCGGCCTGTCCCACGATGTCCCGCAGCGTCCCACCCGCGACGGTGGGCTGGTCGAGGTCGATCAGGTCACCGAGGCGCTTCATCAGCTGCGGCATGCCGCCGGCGTGATGGAAGTGCTCCATATAGTGCTGGCCCGACGGTTTCAGGTCGATCAGCACCGGCACCTCGCGGCCGAGCTTGTCGAAGGCGTCGAGGTCGATCCGGTGCGGCGTGCGGGTGGCGATGGCGGTGAGGTGGATCAGCCCGTTGGTCGAGCCGCCGATGGCCTGGAGCACGGTGAGCGCGTTGCGGAAGGCGCCGGGCGTCAGCAACTCGCTCGGGCGCGGGCCGCCGGATACCGCCATCTCGGCAGCGCGCCGGCCGCTCGCCTCGGCGAGGCGGACGCGCTCGGCATGGGGTGCGGGGATGGTGCCGCTCATCGGCAGAGCCAGGCCCATCGCCTCGGTGATGCAGGCCATGGTGCTGGCGGTGCCCATCACCATGCAGGTGCCGACGGAGGGGGCGAGACGTCCGTTGACCACCTCGATCTCAGCCTCGTCGATCTCCCCGGCGCGGTGCGAACTCCAGAGCCGGCGGCAATCGGTGCAGGCGCCCAGAACCTCGCCGCGGTGATGGCCGACCACCATCGGACCGGTGGGTATCACGATGGTCGGGCGGTCGGCGCTCGCGGCCGCCATGATCTGCGCCGGCAGGTTCTTGTCGCAGCCGCCGATCACGATGACCGCATCCATCGGCTGGGCGCGGATCATCTCCTCGGTGTCCATCGCCATGAGGTTGCGCAGGAACATCGAGGTCGGATGGGCGAAGCTCTCGTGGATCGAGATGGTCGGGAAGACCATCGGCAATCCGCCGGCGAGCATCACGCCCCGCTTGGCCGCCTCGATCAGCGCCGGCACGTTGCCGTGGCAGGGGTTGTAGTCGCTGGAGGTGTCGGTGATGCCGACGATCGGCCGGTCGAGGGCATCGTCGGAATAGCCCGCCGCCTTGATGAAGGCCTTGCGCAGGAACAGCGAGAAGCCCGCATCCCCGTAGCTCGTCAGGCCTTTGCGAAGTCCCGTACTCATGACCCGTCTCATCGTGCGTGAGGGAAGGCGAGGGCGCTCGGGAGCGCCCTCGGGGGGCCGACTCAGGCGCCCTGCTTGCTCAGGGTGCCCCGTGGCTCGCGGGCGTCAGCAAAGCGCTGGTTGACCACGAGGATCGTCGTGATCGCCCCGGCAAGCGCCATGCCTCCTAGGAAGTAGAGGCCGGCCTCGAAGCTGCCCGTCGCTTGGCGGACCCAGCCGACGATCGAGGGCGCGACGAAGCCGCCGAGATTGCCGATGCAGTTGATCACCGCGATGCCGGCCGCCGCGGCGCTGCCGGTGAGGAACAGCGAAGGCAGCGCCCAGAATGGGGCCTTGGCGCCATAGAGTCCGACCGCGGCGAGCGACATGAAGGCCACCGCCCAGAGCGATCCCGTCAGGAAGCCCGCGCCGACCATGCCGATCGCGGTGAAGATCAGCGCCGTGACGAGCGTCAGCCGGCGGTCGTTGTACCGGTCCGAGACATAGCCGAAGACCAGGCCGCCGATCGTGCCGAATACGTAGGGCACCGCGGTCATCAGGCCGGACTGCATGTCTGTGAGGCCAGTGCTCTTCAGGATCTGCGGGAGGAAGAAGGCCAGACCCAGATTGGCGCCCGTATTGGCGAAGTAGATGAAGGATAAAGCCGCCATGCGCGGATCGGTGAAAGCAGTCTTGAGGCTGCTGCCATGGGTCGCCGCCACGCTCCGCTTCTCCTCATCGAGGATCGATTGCAGTTTGTCGCGGTCGGCCGGAGCGAGCCAGGTGGCGTCCTTCGGGCGATCCGGGATCATGAACAGAAACAGGATGCCAAAGACGCTCGTCGGCAGGCCTTCGAGGATGAAGAGCCACTGCCAGCCCTTGAGCCCCATCAGGCCGTCGAGCTGGAGGATCGCAGTCGAGAGCGGCGCACCGATGGCGAGCGAGACCGGGATCGCGACAGAGAAGGCGCCGAACATCCGGGCGCGGTATTCCTTCGGGAACCAGTAGGTCATGTAGAGGATGACGCCGGGGTAAAAACCGGCCTCCGCCGCGCCGAGCAGCAGGCGCATGGCGAGGAAGCTCTTCTCCCCCTGCACAAAGATCATCGCGGCCGAGATCAGGCCCCAGCTGATCATGATGCGCGCGATCCAGCGCCGCGCGCCGACCTTTTCCATAATCAGGTTGCTCGGCACTTCCGCGAAGAAGTAGCCGATGAAGAACACGCCGGCCCCAAAGCCGAACACCGCCGGTCCGATACCGAGATCGGCATTCATCTTCAACGCCGCGAAGCCGACGTTGATGCGGTCAATATAGGCCATGACGTAGCCGATGAAGAGCAGCGGCATCAGTCTGACGAAGGCTTGCTTGAAGATGCGGTCCAGACTCGCTTTCTCGATGTCGGCGTCGCCCATGGTGTCCTCCAAGATCTTGTCGTTGTTTCTGTTTGGTCCGGCGGGATGGCGTCCCGCTCAAATCGAAAGGTCGTGCGCTTCACCCCGTCGTTGCGGAGAAAGCGATGGTGACCGGGCTCGGCGTCTTCACCGTCTGGCCGGTGGCATTGAGGGCGCCGCTGGACGGGTCGGCGCGAAGCTGCACGAGCGTGTCGCCCTGCTCGTTCGCCGCGTAGAAGAAGGCCTGCTCGGAATCGAAGGCGATGAAGCGCGGGTCGCGCCCCTGCGTCGGCTCCCAGCCTTTCGGGGCGAGCAGCCCGGTGGACGGATCGGCGGAAAAGATCGCCACGTCGTCGCTGCCCCGGTTCGAGCAGTAGACGGAGCGGCCATCCCGCGAGACGGCGATCTCGGCGGCGGTGCTGGCGCCGAAGAAGGTGCTCGGCAGCGTTGTGATCACCTGCCGGGGCTGGAGCTTTCCGCCCGCGGCATCCCAGCCATAGGTCGTGGCGGTGCTGTCGAGCTCGTTCAGCACCCAGGCGACGGGCAGCTTCGGGTGGAAGCCGAGATGGCGTGGTCCGGCGCCCGGACGGCTGTCGACCGATCCCGCTGGAGTCAGGCGGCCAGCGGCAGCGTCCCAGCCGAAGACGAAGACGCGGTCGAGGCCCTTGTCTGGCACGATCACGAAGCGGCCGGACGGGTCGAACACCACGTGATGCGGGTGGGAGGCTGTCTGCTCGACGCGGTGCGGACCGGGCGTGCCCTCCAGCGGGAGGAGTTGATGCTGGTCGCTCAGTCCTCCGTCTGGCCTGATGCCGAGCACCGCGACGCTGCCGCTCGAATAATTCGCGACGATGAGGAAACGGTTCGACGGGTCGATGGCGAGGTGGACGCCGTTCTTGCCGCCCGTCGCCGCCCGGTTGAGGACGGTCAGCTTGCCGGTCGATGGGTCGACCGTGAAGGCGTCGGCATAGTCGAGATCGCCGTGGACGACGTAGAGGAAACGGCCGTCCCGACTGAGGATCAGGAAGGACGGGTTGACGCTGTCGGGCACGCGCTGGGCGTGGGTCCAGGCGTCGGTCTGGGCGTCGATGGCGAAGACGTTGATGCCGTCGCCGCGCGCCTTGCGCTGCGCGGTGGTGAAGCAGCCGACATAGGCGAAGCGCGGCTTGCCTGTCGCACCCTCCGCGAAGGCCGCCGTTCCTGGCATGAGCGCGGCAAGCGCCGCCGCGCCTTCGAGCATCGTCCTGCGGCTGATCGTGCCCTGGGTCATGCTCGGTCTGCCTCCCGTGCCGGTGACAATCAGGCGGTGGTCGGGCTGGCGGCCGGAAGAGCCCGATCAGCCTGAGGCGCCGCTTTTGGGGCGCCGCCGAAGGGCTCGATGGTTCCGACCACGAAGATGTAGTTGAGGGCGCCGAGGATGCAGACGCCGCCGGCCAGCAGCAGCGGCCCGAGGAAGGAGCCGCCGGAGAGCCAGAGCATCAGGCCGGTGACGCTGGTGATGCCGACGCCCGCGAGGTTCGAGGCGAAGTTCTGGATGCCGCCGATCGAGGCGACATGGGCCTTCGAGGGCGCCACGTCGGCCGGCACGCACCAGATCACAGCCGCGGTGAAGGCGAGCGCGGCATAGGTGATCGAGAACAGGACCAGCATCAGCGCGATGCTGTCGGTGAAGGCCGCGAAGGCGATCACCGAGGAGGTCAGCATCCCGCCGGCGAGGCAGATCTTTCGCGAGGCGGTGAGCGAGAAGCCGCGATGAAAAAGATGGTCGGTCATCCAGCCGCCGAGCACGCTGCCGGGCAGGCTCATCAGGGCCGGGATCGCGCCGAGCGTGCCGAGCTGGCCCAGCGAAAAGCCCTTCGCGCTGACCAGGTAGGTCGGGAACCACGTGATGAAGAAGTACTTCACGAAGTTCATGCAGAAGAAGCCGATCATCATCCCCCACATCGTCCGGTACTTGAACAGGGACGACCACGGCACGTGCTCGGCGGGGGCCTTGTCGGTCTCGACGCCCTCACGGAGCGCGGCCAGCTGTTGCGGGGTGATGCTGCGGTCGTTCTCGGGCTCGCGGTAGATCAGCAGCCAGAGCGCCACCCAGACGAGGCCGAGGCCTCCGGTGACGTAGAACGACATCCGCCAGTCGAAAGCGTGGATCAGCCACGCGACCAGCGGCAGCGCGAGGGCGGTTCCGGCCTGCGGGCCGGCATCGAACAACCCGCTGGCGAGGCCGCGCTCGCGTTTCGGGAACCAGCCGTAGACGACCTTCACGCAGGCGGGGTTCGACCCGGCCTCGCCGATGCCGAGCATCATGCGCGAGCCGAACATCGCCGCGACCGAATTGGCGAAGCCCGTGACGACAGTGAAGACCGACCACCAGGCGGCGGAGAGCGCGAGGCCGATCTTGGCGCCGATCTTGTCGGTGAACCAGCCGGCCGGGAGCTGGCCGAAGGCATAGGTCCAGAAGAAGGCGCCGAGGATGAGCCCCATCTCGCCGTCGTTGAAGCCGAGCTCCTTCTTGATGTGAGGAGCGGCGATGGCGAGGTTGATGCGGTCGATGTAGCTGATCCCGAGGATCAGGAAGCAGAGCAGGATCATCACCCAGCGGATCGCGGGCAGCTTGACCGTATCTTTCGTGGTCTCGGTGATCGGCATGGTTTCGCGGGACTGTCTTCGTCGGGCTGTGCCCCCGGTGGCGGGGGATGGGTGAAGGAGCGCTGGCTCGGGCGTCAGGAGGCGGGTTCGAGCCCGCTCGCCCGGTAGGCCTCGGCCGCTTCCGGGGCGGTGAGGACGGAGAGGAAGCGGCGCGCTTCCTCGGGCGCCTTGGCCTCGCGCAGGATCGCCGCACAGAAGGTGGTCTCCTCCTGGGCGCCGTCCGGATAGGGGCCGACCACCTCGATGCCCGGCACGACCATCAGCTCGGAGATCTGCTGGACGGCGATGTCGGCCTCGTCCGAGACGAGCTTCGTCGCGGTGAAGCCCTGGGGGATGATCGTCGCCTTGGCATTGACCGCATCGGCAATGCCGAGACGCGGCAACAGCCCGGCGAAGTAGATGCCGCTCGCGCCCGAGCGCGAATAGGCGACGGAGCGCGCGCCAGTCAGGGTGTCCTTGAAGGCCTCCAGCGTATCGATGCGCGGATGCGGCGCGCCGGCCTTGACTGCCACGCCGTAGCGCGAGCGGCAGACGTCGACCCGGCTTCCCGGAAGGATCAGCCCCTCGGCTTCCAGCGTATCCATGGCGCCGGAGAGCACCAGCACCACGTCCGGCCGCGCGCCCTCGGCGAGCTTGCCCTGGATGACCGTGGTCGGCCCCCACAGGATGTCGAGCCTGCCTCCTTCCGCCTCGAAGGCCGGGATCAGGCTCGCATCGAAGGCGCCCTTCACCACCAGCGCGAACATGGCCTGCACGGTCTTGGTCGTAGCCTCAGCCATGCTGCGATCCGCTCTCTGGATGATGGATGGGCCGCTCAGACACGGCGCTCGACCTTGCGAAGAATCTCGGGGCCGAGCTCGTCGAGCCGGTTGGCGCCGAGGAAGGCCATGTCGCGAAGGATCTCGTCCTTCAGGATGCCGATGGCGTGCGACACGCAGGGCGCTCCGCCGAGGGCCGCCGCGAACATGAAGGGGCGCCCGAGGAGCACGAAGTCGGCGCCGAGCGCCACGGCCTTGAGCACGTCGGTGCCCCGGCGGATGCCGCTGTCGACGATGACCTTCATCGATCCCTTGTTGGCGGCGATCTCGGGCAGCACGTCGAGGGGTGCTATGGCGTGGTCGAGCTGGCGCCCGCCATGGGTGGACAGGATCACGCCGTCCGCACCGCACGAGCGGGCGATCTCGACATCGGCCGGGTTGAGCAGACCCTTGACCAGCAGGTTGCCCTTCCAGCGGCGGCGGATCGCTTCGAGATTGGTCCAGGAGAGCTTGTCCCGCGCGATCGTGTTGCGCACCGCGCCCTGGGACATCATCGGCGGCCCGCGCTCGGCCTCGGTGTTCTCGAAATGCGGGACGCCGTGCTTGATGAAGGTCTGAGCCACCACGCCGAGCGCCCAGCGCGGATGCGTGACGCTCTGCCAGAGCACCTTCGGCGTAACCTTGATCGGCATCGAGAAGCCGCTGCGGGTGTTGTGCTCGCGGTTGCCGAGCGTCGGCGTGTCGGCAGTGACGACGAAGGTCTCGTAGCCGGTGCGCTCGACGCGATCGATCAGGCGGTCGATGCGGTTCTGGTCTCCCGGCAGGTAGCCCTGGTACCAGGCGTCGCGGTTCTGGGCGTGGACGTCCTCGAGCTTGATCAGCGACGACGCGCTCAGGATCATCGGGATGTTCGCCGCACCGGCAGCCTCGGCCAGAACGAGGTCGCCGCGATAGGCGATGAAGGCCGAGCCGCCGAGCGGGCCAATGCCGAAGGGCGCCGCGTAGATCTTGCCGAACAGCTCCGTCGCGCAGCTTCGCGCGGAGGTGTCGACCATCGCTCGCGGCAGGAAGGCGTAGTCGGAATAGGCGGCAGCGCTGCGGCGCATCGCCGTGCCGGTTTCGACGCCACCAGCGACGTATTGAAAGATCATGTGCGGCAAGCGCCGCTTGGCGTGCCGCTCGAAATCGTCGAGCGCCAGCAGGTCGCGGAAGGCGCGCGGCGTGGTGCTCGCGGCGCGCTTCAGGCTGGTGACGAGCGGCTCGGCCGGTTGGGCCGCGGCGGGCGTCTGGCCATCCGCCTTCACGGCGATGCCGGTATCCACGTCGATCGCGGCCGCATACTCGACCGGAGACGGTGCGTCGCGATCGGCATCTTGGCGCGCAAGCGCAGCCATCCCGTTCCTCCCGGCCGTGGGGCCCTGCGGTGTCTCCTGAGGCCTGGAAGCGTGCTCGCTGCCTGCCCGGGACGCCCTTCTTGAAAGCGATTACAAGTGACAGCGCGGGCAAGTCGATGTCAATATATTTCTCCCGGCGCACCGAATCCGCCGGGTGGCTTGCGCGCTGCGCGAGTGAAATGTGAACTAGCGCGCCGCTTGGTCCGACGAGGTCTTCAGAGTGTGACGAAACCGCATATCAGCCAGGAGCCGTTGCGGTTTCCGGTGACGAAGGACGTCGCCGAGCGTGCCGGAGTGTCCACGGCCACCGTGTCGCGGGTCCTCAACGGCACCGCCCGTGTCCGAGCCGACAAGCACGAAGCCGTGATGAAGGCCGCCGAGGAGCTCGGCTTCGTCGCCAACGGCGCGGCCCGCGCCTTGTCGATGCGCCGTTTCATGGCGGTGGGCGCCGTCGTCCCGAACATCGAGAACGAGGCCTTCATCCGCCTTCTGTCGAGCTTCCAGGAGCGCCTTCGGCAGGAGGGTTACACGCTGATCGCGGCCAATTCCGGCTATGACATCGACAACGTGCTGCGCGAGGCGACCTTCCTGATCGAGCGCGGAATCGACGGGCTGATGCTCGTCGGCGACATCCACCATCCCCTGCTGCACGCGCGCATCGAGCGGCAGAAAATCCCAATGGTCCAGGCCTTTACGCTCTCGACCGAGCGCGCCTGCATCGGTTTCGACAACGCCACCTCGGCGGCCCGCGCCGCCAATTACCTGCTCGATCTCGGCCATATCCGGATCGGCGTGATCTCCGGCCTGCGCAAGGACAACGACCGTGGCGGCGCCCGCGTCGACGGCATCCGGAAGGCGCTGGCGGCGCGCGGCCTCACCATGCTGCCGGAGCACGACGTCGAGATTTCCTACGGCATCGGCGGCGGCCGCGACGGGTTCCGCCAGATGCTGGCCTCCGGCGTGGAACCGCCCACCGCGATCATCTGCGGCACCGACCAGATCGCCTTCGGCGCGATGATCGAGGCGCGCTCGCGCGGGCTCGACATCCCCGGCGACCTCTCGGTCATCGGCCACAACGACTCGGATTTCGCAGCCTTCCTGTCCCCGCCGCTGACCACGATCAACGTGCATTCCGCCGCCATCGGCCGCGCGGCGGGCGACCATCTCGTCGCCCGCATGGCCGGTCGGCCCTCCGTCCGGCTCACCGAGATCGACGCGGAGCTGATCGCCCGCGGCAGCACGGCCCCGCCGCGCCGGCGCACCTGATCCTCCAACGACGGGACAACCTGCGATATCTTGCGTATAGTCTGAAATCGCTTACAAGGTTGCCCGCTCTCAGAACGGTCCCGTCATGGCTCCTCGTATCGTCCTCCTCCATGCGACCCCGGTCGCGATGCAGCCGATCCAGACGGCGATGGCCGAGAACTGGCCCGAGGCCGAGCCGATCAACCTTCTCGACGACGGCCTGTCGATCGACCGTGCCAAGGACGGCGACGGCCCGATCACGGAGGCGATGATCGAGCGCTTCGTCGCCTTCGGCCGCTACGGCCACGCCCACGGCGCTGACGGCATCCTGATCACCTGCTCCGCCTTCGGCCCGGCCATCGAGCGCCTCGCGGACGTGCTGCCGATCCCGGTGGTGAAGCCGAACGAGGCGATGTTCGAGGGGGCCATCGCGAAAGGCGGCAAGGTCGGCATGCTCGCCACCTTCGGCCCCTCCGTCGGCACCATGACCGACGAGTTCGACGAGTTCGTCGCCGGCTCCGAGAAGAAGGCGAGCCTGCGCACCATCGTCGTGGAAGGCGCGATCGACCGCCTCCGCAAGGGCGACGCCGAGACCCATAACCGCCTCGTGGCGGAGCGCGCGCCGGACTTCGCCGATTGCGACGCGATCATGCTCGCGCATTTCTCGACCTCGCGCGCCGCCGAGGCCGTGCGCAAGGCGGTCTCGGTGCCGGTACTGACGGCGCCGCATGCCGCCGTCGACCGGATGCGTGCCCTGATCGAGGGCCGGGCGGGCGGCAGGGGCTGACCATGCTGCTCGGGGTCATCGCGGACGATTTCACCGGCGCCAGCGACATCGCCGCCACCATCGCCAAGGGGCTGGAGGGTGAAGGCGGCCTGCGCACGGCGCAGTTCCTCGGCATCCCGACCGCTCCCGCTGCGGCCCGGGTCGAAGCCGGTATCGTCTCGCTCAAGAGCCGCTCGATCCCCGCCGACGAGGCCGTGGCGCAGTCGCTCGCCGCGCTCGACTGGCTGCGAGCCCAGGGCGCCCGGCAGATCGTGTTCAAGTACTGCTCGACCTTCGATTCGACGCCGGCCGGCAATATCGGCCCCGTCGCCGAGGCCCTGGCCGAGCGGCTCGGCTCCAAGGGCGTCGTGGTGTGCCCGGCCTTTCCGGGCGCGGGCCGCACGATCTATCTCGGCCATCTCTTCGTGAACGACCGGCTGCTCAGCGAGTCGGGCATGGAGAAGCACCCGCTCACGCCGATGACCGATCCCGACATCCGCCGGGTGCTCGCGGCGCAGTCGCGCGGTCCCGTCGGGCACGTTGCGCAGCCGGTCGTGGCCGCCGGTTCGCAGGCGATCGCCGAGGCGCTCGCGGCGGCGGCGGGGCGCGGCGAGATCCTCGTCGTGGTTGACGCGATCGGCAACGACGACCTCACCACGATCGGCGCGGCGATCGCCGACGCAGCCCTCGTCACCGGCGGCTCCGGGATCGCGCGCGGCCTGCCGCACAACTTCATCGCGCGGGGCGAGGCCTCGGGCAGCGGCGCCGGGGCGCCTGCCGTCGACGGCCCGGAGGCGATCCTCGCCGGGAGCTGCTCGCGGGCGACGCGCGGCCAGATCGCCCATCACCGCGAGCGTCATCCCGTCGAGATGATCTCGGTGGATGCGGTCATGGACGGCAGCTTCGAAAGCGAGGCGGTGCTGCGCTTCGTCCTCGACAATGCCGGCAAGGCCCCCCTGGTCTATTCCTCGGCCGACCCGGAGGACATCGCTGCCGCCCAGGCCCGATACGGCCGCGAGGCCGTGGCCGAGGCCCTCGACGGCATCTTCGGACAGCTCGCGAAGAACCTCGTGGAGCGGGGCCTGCGCCGGCTCGTCGTCGCGGGCGGCGAGACCTCCGGCGCGGTGGTCGGCGCGCTCGGCCTCTCCGCGCTGACGGTCGGCCGCGAGATCGATCCCGGCGTCCCGGTCCTCGTCTCGGAAGAAGCGCCGCGGCTCGGCCTCGCGCTCAAGTCCGGCAATTTCGGCGCCGTCGATTTCTTCGACAAGGCGCTCGCCCATATCGCAGGAACGGCATGACGGAAGCGGCCCTTCGCGACGACCTCGCCCGGCTCTGCAAGTCGCTGTTCGACCGGGGTTTTTCTGTCGGCTCGGCCGGGAACGTCAGCGTGCGGCTCGACGACGGCTATCTGATCACGCCGACCAATTCCTGCCTCGGCTTTCTCGACCCGGCTCGGATCAGCCGGCTCGATCGCGACGGCAACCACGTCGGCGGCGACAAGCCCTCGAAGGAAGTCTTCCTGCATCGCGCCTTCTACGAGACGCGGCCCGCGGCCGGCGCGGTGGTGCATCTGCACTCGACCTACGCCACCGCCCTGTCCTGTCTCGCCGATACCGACCCGGAGGACTGCATCCCCCCGCTCACGCCCTATGTCGTGATGCGCGTCGGGCGCGTGCCTCTGGTGCCGTATTTCCGACCCGGCGACGCCAGGGGCGGCGAGTTGATCCGGGCGCTCGACGGCCGGCACGCGGCCGTGCTGCTCGCCAATCACGGCCCGATCGTCAGCGGCAAGGATCTGACCAGCGCGGTCTACGCCGCGGAAGAGCTGGAGGAGACGGCGCGGCTCCTCGTCACCCTGCGCGGCCAAAAACTGCGGATGCTCGACGAATCCCAGGTCGCGGAGCTTCGGGCCGCCTTCGGCTGAGCCGCATTCCCCACGAGGACGTATCGATGCCGATCCATCTCGGTCCCTACGCCGACCGTCTCAGCGCCCATCTCGGCTTCCTCTACACCGAGCATCCCTTGCCTGAGCGCTTCGCGGCAGCGGCGCGTGACGGCTTTCGGATCATGGAGCATCCGAACCTCTTCGCAACGCCAGCGAAAAATGTCGCGGGCTGGATGCGGGATTCCGGCCTCACCCTCGTCCAGACGAGCTTCCCGGCGGGCGATCCGTCCCGCGGCGAAAAGGGCTTTGCCGCGTTGCCCGATCGGGCCCAGGCGTTTCGCGAAAGCATCGAGCCGACGCTCGACTATGTCGAGGAGATCGGCGGCTGCCGCTTCGTCCACGCCATGGCGGGTGTGCGCCCGGCCGGCGTGGCGGAGGAACGGCTTCTCGACACCTACCGCGAGAGCCTCGGCCTGGCGGCCGATGCGGCTGCGAAGCGCGGCATGGAGATCATGATCGAGCCGATCGGCCCCGGCTCGATCGCCAATTACGTCGTCGACGATCCGCTGGTCGCGGTCCGGCTGATCCGCGAGGTCGGACGGCCGAACGTGAAGCTGCTCTTCGACGCCTATCACTGCCATTGCCTCGGCCACGATCCGGCGGCGTTGATCCGCGAACACGCTGCCCTGATCGCCCATGTGCAGATCGCCGACGATCCCGGCCGTCACGAGCCCGGCACCGGCACCATCGCCTTCGACCCGATCTTCGAGGCGCTCGCCGCTGTCGGCTACGCCGGCAGCGTCGGCTGCGAGTACCACCCGGCCACCACCACCGAAGAGGGACTCGGCTGGATCAAGGGAGCCGCCTGAACGGCTCACCCATAAAACGACAGAGAGGAGATCATGACGCACGCCCACCAAAGCCGGCGCAACATCCTCGGCGGCGCGGCGGCCGCGGCTCTCGGTGCCACGGTCGGGATCGGCCCCCATCGGGCTGCCGCCCAGCACAACGTGCGTTACTCCACCGGAAGCGAGGCCGCAAAGATCCGCGTCCCGGCCAACGCCACCGATTGCCATTTCCACATCTACGACAGCCGCTTCGCGCCCGCCGCCGGCGGCCTCGCCGCGCCGGACGCGACCCCGGACGACTATCGCGCCCTGCAGAAGCGCCTCGGCACCACCCGCGGCGTGGTCATCCAGCCCTCGCTCTACGGGATCGACAATCGCCCGACGCTGGAGGGCATGGCCGCGCTCGGCCCGAACTTCCGCGCCGTCGCCGTGGTGAAACCGTCGGTCACCGATGCCGAACTCCAGCGCATGCACGACCTCGGCGTGCGCGGCATCCGCTTCAACCTCGCCCAGGCCGGTACGACGACGCTCGACATGCTGGAGCCCCTGTCCCAGCGTGTCGACGCCCTCGGCTGGCACTGTCAGGTCAACATGCCGGGCGACAAGATCGTGGCCGCCGCCGACACCTTCCTCAAGATCCGCGGCCGGCTGGTCTTCGACCATCTCGCGCATTGCCCGGAGCCGGCCGGCGCCGAGAGCGACACCTTCAAGTTGATCCACCGGCTGCTCGACCAGGGCAACACCTGGGTGAAGCTGTCGGGCTTCTACAACGACACCAAGGTCGGGCCGCCGAGCTATTCGGATTCCGTCGCCGTGGCGCGCGCCTACGTTGCCGCCGCTTCGAACCGGGTCGTCTGGGGCAGCGACTGGCCGCACCCGACCGAGAGCCAGAGCAACAAGCCCGACGATGCCCTGATGATCGACCTGCTCCCGACCTATGCGCCGGACGAGGCTGCGCTGAAACGCATCCTGGTCGACAACCCGGCCGAGCTCTACGGCTTCCCGAAAGCCTGAGGAGAGCCAGGCGTCCCGCTGCCGGGCGACGGCAAGGGGCGCCTCACCCGTCGAGGGCGTTCTCGATCTCGGCATAGGCAGCCCTCTGGTCTGCCGGCTCGATCCCGTTCAGCCTCTCCTTCAGACCGAGGCCTTCCTTCCAGCGAAGGCGCGCAACGATCGCTCGCGCCATGATCGGGTCGATCCCGGCCTCGGCCACGGCGTCAGCGGACATCTCCAACTCCTCCGCCCGACGCTTGGCGTGGATCGTCCCCGAAGGGATCAACGATTCCACCGTCTCGATCCACGGTCGCCCCAGCGTCTTGCAGGCAGAGGCAAGCACGGCTTCGTCGATGCCGTAATGGCGGGCGGCCGGCATCATCTCGTCGGTCAGCGCCTCGATTCCCTTGATCAGCACCGAGCGCAGAATCTTGATGCCCGATGACGTGCCGAGCCTGTCACCGACGAAGCGGATCTGCATGCCATACGGTGTCAGCGCATCACGCATCCGTTCCCCTGACGGCCCGCTGACGAGGATCGGGAGTGCGTGCCCGCTCTTCGGCGTGCCCTCGATCGCGCCGTCGCCGAGGAGCGCACCGCCTGCTGCCAGCCGTTCCGCGACGCCGAGCTTGATTGTCGGCGTCGCGGAGGCGAGGTCGACGAAGCTGTGCCGGCCATCGAGGCATCCAGCGAAAGCCGCGGCACTCTCCAGCGACGCCGAGCCCGGCGTCACACTGACGATCATGTCGGCCGCCTCCGCCAGCTCTTCGTTCGAGCGAGCCAGAGTGACGCCCACCTCCTGCGCCCGGCTTTGGATGAGGGCGGCATAGGGCCCATCGAAGGCATATTTGTCGTAGGCTGTGACCGCCTGAAGGCCCGCGGCTCGCAAGCCGCGTCCCAGCGTGCTTCCGATTTCACCGTAGCCGACGAGGCCGAGACGAAGGACGTGCGGTATGGTCATGATTTCGCGCGACGGATCAGTCATTCGGAGGCCAGATCGGGAAATATCGACACAGATGATCTTTGCCGATCAAGAGCAGGGCGATAGCCAGATGAGAGGCTTCTGAAGGCGTTGCCCTCGATCGTTGGCACCGAAGTGTGACCGAACACCGTCACAGGCCCGTTCGAGCCGATCGTGCCGCATGGTCTATCACTCAAGCGTGAGCGCGATCATCGGACGCCGCCTAATCCGGAACGTGCGCGGCAGAGGCATAAGCATCGCGGGCGCGGACGCAGCCAATCAACTTCCGGCTATCAATCGAGTCGATCACAGCCACGGTGGCCCGATCGTCCTTCCGGAAAAGATCGAGAATCTCAGCCAGACTCGCGAATTCGGATACGTTGACCGGTGGATTGCAAATGAGGTCCGTGGCGACGACGGGCAGGCTTCGTTCGACCGATGCGATCTCCACGAGGTCCGGGTCAATCAGACCGATAAAGCGACCGTCACGCCCTTTGACTGCTGTGCCGCGACTTCCCGCGACCGATACGGCGCGCAGGACTTCTTCGATGCCCGCCTCTGCATCGAGCGTCTGTTTAGGTGGTCTGACAAGCGATCGGATGGAGAGCGCGGAGAAACGCGAGACGTCCCGACCGCCTTCGATCCCCAATCCTCTGAGCTGGAAGCGCCACGTCGCGAACGAGTATCCGAATAGGCGGCCCGTTAGAAACGATGCGACGATCGCCCCGACCGCCACGGCTGCTGTTGCATCGAGGCTCGCTCCCGTTTCGAGGACGAGGAAGATCATCGCAAGGGGACTACCGATGATGCTAGCTCCTGCAGAAGCCATTCCGATCGCAATGCAAAGCGAGGAATCCAACTGGGGCAGGCTCGGAACGAGGCTCGAACCGTAAGCGACAACGCTTCCGGTCAGTGCGCCGATCAGGAGCGAGGCACTGAACAAGCCGCCTCGAAAACCGACGCCGAGGCTGATCGAAGCCGCGCCGATCTTCGCGAAGAGGAGCCCGAGTGCCGCCGTACCGACGATCCGTCCACCGACTGTGTCCACGATCCCCGCATGGCCACTGCCCAGGACACCTGGGGCGGCGACCGCCAGTCCCGCCAGAACCGCAGCACCCGCAGCGAAGCGCGACAGCGGGCTTTTCAGGAGGCGCCGAAGCCCTCTCTCGCATTCCGATGTCAGCACCATCGTTGCGATGCCAAGCAGGGCGCAGAGGCTGCCGACAAGCACGGCGACGAGAAACGAAGTGCCGTCGACCTGAGAGATCGGCGGAAACTGAAAGGTGCTCCCGTGCCCGAGAGCAGCACTCGACATCGCTGATCCCGCGACGGCTGCTAGGCCGACAGAAGCCAGCATGCGCGTCGAGTATTCTCCGAGGATCAGCTCGAATGCATAAAGAGCCCCCGCCAAGGGTGCGCCATAAGCTGCGCCGATAGCGGCAGCAGCACCCGATCCGACCAGGATGCGCATCTCCGATCGCGGCAACCGTTGCGCTTGGCCGAACAGACTGGCCAGGGTCGCGCCGACCTGCGTTACGGCCGCTTCGATCCCGACCGATGCGCCCGCTCCAACCGAGGTGAGAATCGGTCCCACAACCGAGATGCCGTCGCGAAGGCCGAGCAAGCCGCCGCGCATTGCATTCGCTTCGATCGCGTCGACGGGAGGCGCAAGCTTTCGCCGGCGCTCCCTCCGTTCCGCGGCAGCTGAAACGACAACGATGACAAGACCGGCCGCTCCGAGGACGCCAGCTGCACGCAGCCCCTCGCGCCATCCCAAGGCGTAAAGCTGGTGCTCTGCATCGAATCCGAGCGTGTGCGTTTGAAGCCACGCAACGAGAACCTTGACCAGAGCAACGATCAAGCCGGTTACGAGGCCTGTGGGCAGCGCGAGAACGACGAGGCGGATCGATCCCCTCGGTCGACGCGTGATGCGAACACCACCGAACCCGCCGATCTTCCTCAGTCGCGGCAATCCCAACCGCAGAACGCGCAAGCGATCACGCGCCCGACCAGTGCCTTCACTCGCAGCCGTAGGATTGGAGCCAGACCGTGACGATGATGCCTTCGCCTTCATGCTGAACCGGACAAATCGGGTCGAGGCTCCGGGGTCCTCGGGCTAACGAACCAAGAGATTTAGAGCTATATAGCTATTGCAATTGGTGTGAGTCTACTGGCTTGGCGCTGCCGTGCTGTCGACCTGCGACGATCGCTGGTACAAGCTCGAGTTTTAAGGCGCCGGCCTCCTTACTGTCGAAAAGCGTTCAGGCCGCCGAGCATCGGATTTATGGACGACCCACTTGCCGCATTGGCCGACGATTTGCGCGGCGTCGCCTCTGGCGCAGGCAGCGGGCCGAAGTATCAGCGCCTCGTCGACGGCATTACCCGGCTCGTCGATGCCGGCGCATTGAGATCCGGTGAAAAGCTCCCGAACGAGATCGACCTGTCCGCGCGGACCGGACTCAGCCTCGGCACCGTTCAGAAAGCCTTGCGCATCCTTTCGGAGCAGCGGATCGTCGATCGCCGCCATGGTCACGGCACGTTTGTCGCGACCATCGATCAAGATCAGCGTGACCTCTGGTACTTTCGCTTCCTCTCGAACGCCGGTGGCGAGCTCTTGCCGATCTCCGCGCGTGCGATCGATCGCCGGATCATCCGCCAACGAGGTCCATGGCATGACTTCTTGGCGGCCGATGAAGTCATCCGAATTCGTCGGTTGCTTGACGTCGCCGGGCGTTTTTCGGTGCTGTCGGACTTCTACATCGACGCGGAGCGTTTCCGGGGTGTTCTGGACATCCCAATGCCTGAGTTGCACCGCGTCGTGCTGCGAAGCCTGCTGAACCAGCGCTTCAACGCACCGACCTATCACGCCTCTCAACGGATCTGGTGTGATCGGCTGCCGGAGAAAGTCTGCCGCCTGCTCGGCTTGCCAACTGCCTCGTTCGGACTGATGAGCGACGTCATGGGGCGCAGCAATCGCGACCACCCGATCTCGATGCAGCGGATCTATGTCCCGCCGCATGTGAGCCCGATCGAGATCCGTGGCTAACGCAAAGGCTTGCGAACCTCGGGCGGGCACGTCCGGCCACCGATCGGTTTAGACTTATTCCACATCGGGTTGCCAAACCGGAAGAATCATGCATGATTCAAAGCTATATAGCTATCTAGCTTAAGCGCCCATGTAGGCCTGCCGATCGGCAGTCTACGCCGGCGGTTCGGCATGGGAGGACGTAGTGCGACAGGCTTTTGCCCGCTTCACGACCCCGAAACGGATCTTCCTGCTGATCTGCACGATGTATCTTGTCCTATACATGGATCGGGTGAACATCGGCACGGCGGCGGGCGCCATTCAGTCAGATCTCAAGCTCTCGAATACTGAACTCGGTCTCGTTTTCTCGGCTTTCGCCTATCCTTATGCGCTCATACAGCTTTTCGGCGGGTGGGCTGGTGATCGGTTCGGCCCAAGGGTGACGCTCGCGATCTGCGGCTGCATCTTCTCGGTTGCGACCCTACTCATTGGGTTTGCCGATAGCCTGATCGGGCTGGTCGCCTGCAGGGTTCTTCTCGGGTTCGGTGAGGCGCCCGCGCTTCCTACCGCGACACGCGCAATCGCGAGCTGGACGCCCCCGGCACAATGGGGAATGGCGCAAGGCCTGACTCACGCTGCGGCCCGTGTCGGCAACGCGCTCACGCCGCCACTGATCGCCCTCTTGATCGGTTGGTTCTCGTGGCGCGGTTCATTCTTCTTCGTCGCGACGATCAGCCTCGCCTGGGTGATAACCTGGGTGGCCTACTTCCGCGACGATCCGGCAAAGCATTCGGGGACGACAGCCGAAGATCTTCGACTGTTGCCCCTGTCCGGCGAGCGGCAGAAGCGAAAGAAGGTCCCCGTCGCGAGGCTGCTCCGGCGGATCTTGCCGGTCACGCTGGTGGACTTCTGCTATGCCTGGACACTTTGGGTCTATCTCAACTGGCTGCCGTCCTTCTTCTTAAAGAGCTACGGCCTCGATCTAAAGCAATCGGCCTTGTTCGCCGGAGGAATTCTCTGTGCCGGCATCGTCGGAGACACGCTCGGTGGCATCTGGAGCGATCGCATCCTTCACCGCACGGGCAATCTTCTGAAGGCGCGCAGTTACCTGATCGCTGGCGGCCTGATCGGGTCTCTGATCTGTCTTCTGCCAGTGCTCTTTCTCAAGGACATACACGTCGTCGCGGTAGCGTTGACCCTCGCCTTCTTCTGCATGGAACTGGTGATCGGTCCCCTCTGGTCGGTACCGATGGACATCGCGCCCCAGTATTCGGGGACGGCAAGCGGTTTCATGAATTTCGGCTTCGCCATCGCGGGCATCGTTTCGCCGCTCGCCTTCGGCTTCGTCATCGACCGCACGGGCGACTGGCATCTGCCCTTTGCCATGTCGATCGCACTGCTGTTCGTCGGGGCGCTGCTCACGCTCTTCATGCGGCCGGACCGCCCATTCCAAGATGATGAAGAGACCGTTTTGTCGCCACCGGTCGAGGCTTCGGCGGCGAAGCTTTGAAATACCGCACAACCCTAATCATGCCCCCATTGGAGATGCTTAAAGATGCGGTTGACTGAAGAAGAAGAGGCCATGCGGGCAGGGGCTTTTGGCCCCGTCCGTCGCTGGGCCATTGAGCATCAGATCGCCGTCGGCCAATTCTTCGACGCAGAGGATCTCGTGCCCGTCGGGCAAGCGCACATCATGGCGGATACGGAAGCGACCGGCCCGTCCGGTGTCGCTTTCCTGGAGGAGATGGCAAAAAAGCCGGAGGCGGAGCGCCGTGTGCGCATTCCGACCATCACCGACCCGCGTGGAGTCGATTTCGACGCCTATCGGCGCCTGAAACAGACCGATGACATGGCGTCGCTTGAAGAGCGGCTGATCATGGCGTTCGAGGCACTCGGCGTGCTGATGACGAACACTTGTATCAACTACCAGACCATCCTGCCGCCCGTGCGAGGAGAACATCTCGCCTTCGGCGACACCGGTGTCGTGATCTACTCAAACAGCGTGCTGGGCGCCCGAACCAATTTCGAGGGCGGTCCCTCGGCCCTGTCAGCGGGACTGACGGGCCGAACGCCGCGTTATGCATACCATCTGGAGCAGAACAGGGTCGGCACGCGCCATTTCGCCCTCGAGCACCAGCCCGCATCGCTCAGCGATTGGGGTGCGCTCGGCGGTATCGTCGGCCGGGCAACCAACAGCTATTGGGAAGTTCCCGTTGTTTCGAACTGCGTGCGTGCGCCGAATTCCGACGAGCTCAAGCATTTCGGTGCAGCGCTGGCGAGCTTCGGATCGGTTGCGCTCTTCCATATGCCGGGCGTGACCCCGGAGGCGCCGACATTGTCAGACGCCTTTCATGGGGGGCCGATTCCGTCGGCCGAGGCGATCACGCAATCAGATTTCGAGACCTTCTATGAGGGTTACGCTGCGCGAGGCGACAAAGTCGACGTCGTCGTTTTCTCGGCGCCGCAACTCTCGCTTCTCGAGCTTGAGCAGGTCGCCTCGCATCTCGACGGGAAGCGCGTTCACCGCGACACCACGCTCCTGGCAGTGACCTCGCCCGAAATCAAATTCGCGGCGGATCGGATGGGCCTCACGGCCCGTATCGAGGCCTCGGGTGCTTTGCTGCTCTCGGGTGTCTGCTTCTATCAGAGCTATGCGCGTGAGATGGCCGAGGCCAACGGTTGGAAGCGCCTCATGTCGAATTCAGCCAAGCTCGTGAACATCATCGGCGGGTACGGGTACAAGCCGACGCTCGCCAGCATGGAAGCCTGTGTTGCCAGTGCCGTAGCCGGGAGGGTCCTCTGATGCCAATCGTACTTCGCTGTCATCGCGGTCTCGGACCCGCTGTCGAGGGAACCGCCCTCGTCGCCGACGACAACTTTAGCGCCCGCTACGACCTCGATCGCAAAACCGGCGTCTTTTCACGACCTGCCCACAAGCTGTTCGGCGAAAGTTACGTCGACAAGATACTCGTCCTGAAAACGGCGAAAGGCGGCGTCGCCTCGGCATGGATGCTGCGGGAGATGCAGCAGTTGAAGATCACGCCGCTTGCGCTCGTCTTCAATACCGTCAATCCGATCCTCGCTCAGGGCGCGGCTTTCGGGGATCTCACGATGGTCGACCGCTTTGTGGACGGCGATATCACGACCCTCATCAAGACCGGTGACAAGGTCAGGATCGAGCCGGACGAGGGTGTCCTCACAATCCTCGATGAGTGATCCGGTGGTGGTCGTCGGATCTGCACTGCCGAGGGATTGAAGCCAGCCATCAGTCCCGGCGCTGAGCCTCGCCGGATTTCGACGGCTGCCCCATTGCGACCATTCAGGCTGTTCGCGAAGGCCAGAGCGACGGCCAGAAACGAGATGCTGCCTCGGGCATCCGCGTCGACCGCTGGGGGGCCGGAAGCCGCCATCGGCACATCCGCTTTTCAGACGCGGGAAAGCATCACTTCCGCAGCGCCACGCCCTTCGTGGTGAAGCGCGGGGCGCCGGGATGACGCATGGGTCGCTGCCGGCCTCCCGCCTTGCCCGCACCCGGACCCGCGCCCGTTCCCGGCGGCTGCGAGAACGGCACGAGTTGGTCCGGCCTCGGCCCGATGAGGTCCGCGCGGCCCATCGCCTTCAGAGCCTCGCGCAAGACAGGCCAGTTCTCGGGGTCGTGGTAGCGCAGGAAGGCCTTGTGAAGCCGGCGCTGGCGCAGGCCCTTGATCGCATCGACCTGCTCGCTGCCGCCGCGCCGGACGCCGCGCAGCGGGTTCAGCTCGGTGTGATACATCGCCGTCGCGGTCGCCATCGGCGAGGGCAGGAAGGTCTGCACCTGGTCGGCGCGGTAGTCGTTCTTCTTGAGCCAGAGCGCGAGGTTCATCATGTCCTCGTCGGTCGTGCCCGGATGCGCCGCGATGAAATACGGGATCAGGTAGTATTTCTTGCCGGCCTTCTTCGCGGCCGCCTCGAACATCTCCTTGAAGCGGTCGTAGGTTCCGATTCCTGGCTTCATCATCAGGTCGAGGGGCCCGCGCTCGGTATGCTCGGGCGCGATCTTCAGGCGGCCGCCGACATGGTGGGTGACGAGTTCCTCGACATATTCGGGGCTCCTCACCGCGAGGTCGTAGCGCACGCCGGAGGCGACCATCACCTTCTTGACGCCCTTCACCTCGCGGACCTTGCGGTAGAGCCGGATCAGGTCGTCGTGTGAGGTGTTCAGGTTCGGGCAGATGTCCGGGAAGACGCAGGAGGGCAGCCGGCAGGCCGCCTCGATCTTCGGGTCCTTGCAGGCCATCCGGTACATGTTGGCGGTGGGCCCGCCGACATCGGAGATCACGCCGGTGAAGCCCGGCGTCTTGTCGCGGATCCGCTCGATCTCGCGCAGGATCGAGCCCTCCGAGCGGTTCTGGATGACGCGACCCTCGTGCTCGGTGATGGAGCAGAAGGTGCAGCCGCCGAAGCAGCCGCGCATGATCGTCACCGAAAACTTGATCATGTCCCAGGCGGGAATCTTGGCGTCGCCGTAGGACGGATGCGGCGCGCGGGCGTAGGGCAGGTCGTAGACCGCATCCATCTCGTCGCTGGAGAGCGGGATGGGCGGCGGGTTCAGCCAGAGGTCGCGGTCGCCGTGGCGCTGGACGAGCGGGCGCGCATTGCCGGGATTGGCCTCCCGGTGCAGCACGCGCGAGGCGCGGGCATAGGCCTCCTTGTCGTCCCTGACCTCGTCGTAGGCGGGGAGCCGGATCACGGTGTCGCCGGGGCGTCGGTTGGCGGCCTCGTCGGCAGACTCGAGATCGTCGGCCGGCAGCTCGGTGTAGGTCTCGGGCACGCGGCGAAACAGGGCGACGCCGCGGATGGAATCGAGCTCGCGCGGCGTCTCGCCGGCGGCCATGCGGTTCGCCACCTCGACCACGGCGCGCTCGGCATTGCCGTAGATCAGCAGATCCGCCTTGGCATCCGCCAGGATCGAGCGGCGCACCTTGTCGGACCAGTAATCGTAATGGGCGATGCGGCGCAAAGAGGCCTCGATGCCGCCGAGCACGATCGGCACATCCTTGAACGCTTCGCGGCAGCGCTGGGTGTAGACGATGGTGCAGCGGTCCGGGCGCCGGCCACCCTCACCGCCGGCCGTATAGGCATCGTCATGGCGCAGCCGCCGGTCGGCCGTGTAGCGGTTCACCATCGAATCGAGATTGCCGCCGGTCACGCCGAAGAACAGCTTCGGCCGGCCCAGCGCCTTGAACGGCTCCGCCGACTGCCAATCGGGCTGCGCGATGATACCGACTCGGAACCCCTGCGCTTCGAGCAGCCGGCCGATGATCGCCATGCCGAAGCTCGGATGATCGACATAGGCGTCGCCCGTCACCAGGACGATGTCGCAGGCATCCCAGCCGAGCGCCGCCATCTCGGCGCGGCTCATCGGCAGGAACGGCGCCGCCTTTCTGGAAGACTGCATTGTGCAGGCGAGGGGCGCCGAGAATCGCTCGGCAGACGTTTGGATTTCCATGGGGCCTTGCATAGGCCGCCCGGGCCGCGATCTCAACGAACGGCAAGCGGGGAGTTAGTCGCCGCCTCGTTCCCGGGCCCCAAAAATCTCCTCGCCCGGTTCCGCCCGCTTGCCGCGGCCCAACCGCAAGATCGGAGCGAGCTTCGCCAGATCGCCGCCCGACTACCTGGATTGCAGGCCCAGGGCTCTCTTTCGCGCTCAAATCCCAAGCCACATTGCGTCATCAGTGGGTTGGCTCGGCCCTGACGAGGCCCTCTGGCAAAGCCTAATCGGCTTGGCCCAGCCCGCCAGACCTATGAGCCCATAAAGAGATTCAATTATCGGTCGCTGATCCCCTGGTCCATCCTCAGACCAGTGATGCGAAGCTAGAGACGAGTGCGGCAAGCATATCTTCGATCGACATGCAAATACATCGTCCGATTATTAGAAGACGGTTGTCTGCCTGACGTAACGGCTCATCGCATCCCCCGTTCTGTGGCGTGTCTCGGCGGCTCGTCATGGGCGCACGATACACGGCTGTATTGGGAGGAAACCAGATGCCCGCTAGAAACCACAGTCAGTGGACCGCAAAACCACCCCTGCAGAGCAGCGAGTGGATCGATAGTCGGATTTATACTGAAGAGGCCATCTTCGAGGAGGAGATGGAGAAGATCTTCAAAAAGACCTGGATCCCCGTCTGCCACGAATCTGAGCTCCCGAAGGCCTACGACTTCAGAACGACCAGCATCGCGCGCGAGCCAGTCATCGTCTGCCGTGGCCCAGACAACGTGATCCGCGCGTTCCTGAACGTCTGCCCGCATCGCGGGATGATCATCGAACGGCGCCCGTCGGGAAGCTTCTTCGAACCTCAGCCGTCGGGAAATCCCAAGCGGATGACCTGCATGTTCCATGCGTGGCAGTTCGATATGAAAGGGAACTGCGTCTACGTCAGCCGCGAGAAGGAGGGATACCAGGATCGTCTTTGCAAAGAGGACGTAGGCCTTCGCCGCCTTCGTTGCGAAGTCAAATTCGGTGGGTTCGTCTGGGTGAATCTCGACGACAATCCCCTCTCGCTCGAAGACTGGGCAGGCAAGCCGTTCGAATGCCTCCGCAAGACACTTGAGGCCGAGCCGCTCGAAGTCTTTCACTACCACAAGGCTATCGTGGAAACCAACTACAAGCTTTGGCACGATACGAATTGTGAATTCTATCACGATTTCATGCACTACCATAACCGCGTCACCGGCTTCAACGACGCGTACTTTGCCCGGAAGAACGAGTCCTTCGAGAATGGCCACATCGTCGTCGGGACATTCGAGGTGAACTATGATCAGTACGAGGGCTTCGAAAGTCGAGCCGGGCTCTCCTTCCCGCATCTGCCGCCCAATCAATGGTACATGATCGACCTGTTCCCCGGCATGAACTTCAACCTGCGCGGTTCCGCCCTCCGGTGCGACACGGTCACCCCGCTCGGTCCGAACAAGCTCATGATCGAGTTCCGCGGATTGGGATTGAAGAGCGACAGTGCCGAAGACCGGCAGACCCGGATCAACCACCACAACTCCATCTGGGGACCATTCGGTCGAAACCTGCATGAAGACCTCATCGGCGTGCAGGGGCAGGGCACGACGATGCGACCGGGTTCGGAGCCTCGCCGAATCCTTCATGGTCGCCAGGAAAACCAAACCATTCACGACGAGAACGGCATGCGCCACTACTATGACGAGTGGGGCCGCTGGATGAACCGGATGCCGAACGATCCGGAAAAAATCTTCGCAGAACGCGAACTGATCGCTGCGGAGTAGCGAGACGTTCTTGGGCGGCAGTTCAGTTCGATCCGCCGCCCAGACGACCCGAAGATAATCAACACACAAACAATTCTGGGAGGGTACCGCCATGGACGCGGCAAGCGCCGTCCGCGAGGCAATTGGCCGAGCAACCGTCTATCTCGACGACCAGCGCTGGAACGACTGGCTCGATCTCTGCGCCGACGATTTTCATTACGCAATCAAGTCCTTCAGCCCCGAAATCAACTACGACATGACCTACTTGCAAGGCAGTCGCAGAGACATGGAGAGCTTGATTAAGCTCCTTCCCAAGCACAACACCGATCATTCCCCCCTCAGCCGTCACACCAATGTTTGCACCATCGATGTCGATGCTGATGGCAAGAATGCCTCTGCCGTCAGTTCCGTCGCCGTCTATCAGCACCTCCTCGACGGCACCAACTCCCATGTCGACTCAGGGGAGAGCCGGCTGTTCCTTGTCGGAAAGTATATCGACAAGTTTCGGATCGAAGAGGGACGTCCGATTTTTGTTAGTCGCGAAGTGCGTCTTCAAAATAGGCGCCTCGACAAAGGATCGCACTGGCCGATCTAGCAGATACGATCATATGTTCTTGGGCAATTGGCCGGAACAAGTATTCCAGTTTTGCTCGCTATCTGCTTTGGAATGCTGAAGCAGGATTGGAACCACTTGCGTTCCCGCGGAGGAAACATGAGTTGGAAGTATCTGTGTGAAGTCTCCGATGTGGAGACGAATTCCGTCAAGCTGATCGATGTCGATGGCGTCTCCGTGCTTGTTGCGAACTATGGCGGCGGCTTTAGGGCCATGCCGCCGATCTGCCCGCATATGGAGGAGCCGCTTGCCGAGTCGGGGGTCATCGCGAACTGCATCCTAACCTGCACCAAGCATCTTTGGGCCTGGGATCTCCGGAACCTGTCGATGATCGGCGAGACGGAGAGAGATCTGAAGACCTACGAAGTCAAGCAGGAAGGAGACAAGGTTCTCGCCCTCATCGACGGAGAGTTGACCTACGACTTCGACGAGGAGGGCGACGATGACGACGATTTCTTCAAATAGAACCGGAACGTCCTCATCGAACCTCCGCACGGACGAGGACGTGATTGATCAGGTGGTACGGCCCTCGAACGACACCTGCCTCGTTGAGGTGCAGTCCAAAGCGGGCCTGACCGCCTTCGCATGCAGCAAGAACGAAAGCCTGCTGTTGGCCGGCCTTCGGCAGGGTCTGACATTGCCCTACGAGTGCGCCTCTGGAACCTGCGGATCCTGTCGCGCTCGGCTGGATTCCGGGGACGTCGCGAATTGCTGGCCGGATGCTCCGGGGCACATGAAGATCAAGCCCGCCAAGGGTGACATCCTGATGTGTCAAAGCCGCCCGCTCGGAGATTGCTCGCTTCGGGTGCCTGCCAACGTCGTGGAGGGCTTCGCCCGCTATGAACTTCCAACACACCACAACGGACGGATTGAGCGGCTCGACAGGCTGACTTCGGACGTCATCCACTTCGATGTCGTTCTCGCCGAGCCGATGTCGTTCGACGCAGGCCAGTTCGTCCTGCTGCAGATCCCCGGCCTCGAAGGTATGCGCGCATACTCGATGGTGAATTACGAGCGCAGAACCCGTCGCCTATCCCTGGTGGTCAAACGCAAGCCAGGGGGCGGCTTCGGGGACTGGCTCTTCGAGCGCGCAGCTGCGGCAGACAAGATCGACGTATTCGGCCCCCTGGGCAGCGCAACGTTCCACCCGGATGAAGGTCATGATCTCCTGATGGTCGCCGGCGGCTCCGGTATCGCTGGAATGATGTCCATTCTCGAGAGAGCGACCAACGAGGGTCATTTCGAGAGCCACAGGGGCCATGTCTTTTTCGGGGTACGAACGGTCGACGACTGCTTCTACCTCGATAAGTTCAGCCGGTACGTGGACAGGGCCCGCGGCAATCTCGAGGTGACGATCGCATTGTCGGACGCACCACCGCAGGGTCCGGTGGAGGGCGCCCATCCGGACATCCGTTTTGCAACCGGACTGGTGCACGAGGTCTGCGGCCGGGACATGCAGGGCCGATTCAGCGACAGAATGATGTCGTACCTCGCTGGGCCGCCGCCGATGGTCGATGGGGCTCTCCGGACTCTCATCGGCACCGGAAAGGTTACCCCCGATCGCATCCGCTACGACAAGTTCGGGTAAGCCGGCATGCTTTCCGCAGTCGTCACTCCTCTCGCGGTCAATCTGGTCCTGGTCGGCACGCTGTCGGGCCTCATGATCGGCTGCGTCGGCATCGGTGGCGTCATCATCGTGCCCATTCTCTCGCTTGCCTTCGGCGTTCCCGTAGGAACGGCGGCGGCGGCAGCCATGGTGGGCTATATCGGTACCGGATTGGCCGGAACACTCGCGTTCGGCCGCAATGGATCGATCGACAACAAGCTGGCCGGCCTTCTCTGCGCTGGCGCAATACCCGGAGCTTTAGCCGGAGCATGGATCGTTCGGGCAGCAGACCCGTTCGTCGTGCAAGTCGTGATAGCGTGCCTTGCGGGCATTGCGGGCATTCATAACCTTCTCAGAAGTCGAGTGAATTTTCCCGCGAGCCCAGAGGTTGTGCTCGGGGCTGCTGCCTCGCTGCTGGTCGGATGCATGGTCGGCCTGATCTCGAGCGTGACTGGAACCGGAGGGCCGCTTGTCCTGGTGCCCCTTCTCATGTGGCTGGGCTTCCCCGTGCTCGGAGCGGTCGGCCTCGGCCAGGCAATCCAGATCCCGGTAGCGATCACAGCGACGGGAGGCGCGATGCTCTTCGGCTCTCTCGATTACACAATTGCGATCGCGCTCACTGCTGGCCTCGTCGTCGGTTGTCCGGCAGGTGCCTGGATCTCACACCACGTCGAGCAGAAGACCCTCAGGACCGTTGCCGCAACCGTCCTTCTAGGGACGAGTGGAATCATGGCCACGACCCTGGCGTTCCACTAAGGCGTGGCGATGCCATGCGTTTCGGGCATTTGGGCATGGGATCTCATGCCATGGGCAGCTTTACTTTCCGCTTCGTCTCATGAAGAAATATGTTGCACGCGCTGAGTGGCGAAAGTGAAAACGCGCCAGTGCGCCAGCATTATAGAGCGGAGCTCGGATGTTCCTGCGTCAGTTCAATTATCTACTTGCCGTTGTAGATGAAGAACACTTTGGTCGAGCGGCCGAAAAGTGCCATGTCACTCAACCTAGCCTCTCGGTCGGCATCAAACAGCTTGAGATGGAGCTCGGAGCACCGATCTTTCTCCGCGGACGTGGGCAACGTTTCCATGGATTGACAACCGAAGGTCAGATCATCGCGAAATGGGCACGCAAAGTTGTAGGACATTGCGATGCAATGCTCGACGAGATCGCGGAGATGCGGGCCAACCTCTCGGGGCGGCTGAGAATGGGCGCCATGCCCTCGATGTCGCCGGTCCTTCCGGTGCTCCTGCAACTGGTACGACAAAAGCATCCTAACGTCGTGATGGATGTGCGCTTCATCGGAAACGACGCGATGAAGATCGGCTTAAATAATTTTACTCTGGACGCAGCGCTGACATACCTCGATGAAGCTGAGTTTGGACGCCGGAATACCATCAAGATCTATACGGAAAAGATTTGCATCCTTGTCCCGGACACGGAACAATATGCCGACAGAACGACAATGAGCTGGGATGAGGCCTCGAAGCTTCCTTTGGCTATGCTGCGGCCGTCCATGCATGAACGACGGTTCGTGGATAGCGTATTTGCCAAGGTCGGCTTGGTCCCCGAGCCCAAATTGGAATCCGAGTCGATCCTGCATTTGATGTTCCAAGTTCAATTCGGTGGGCTCTGCACGATCATTCCCGAGCATTTCACGCGGATGCCGGGCCTCCACCCTGGAACCAAAGCTCTCGATCTCGTCGACCCGATCGTAAGTCAGGACGTCGGATTGTACTGGTCCGAAGGAGAGCTTCTCACGCCGATCGCAAGTGCTCTGGTTGCTGCGGTGAAGAACCTCAACAAGCGCGGAGGCCTCGATCAGATTTTAAGCCGAACGTCCAATGTCGCCGCTCCCGACTGGGACGCCACGCTGCCACCGCTTGCCTGCCCGACTTTTGCAGTGCCGCAGAAGGCCGAACGAATCTGATCGGCTCAGGCCATCCCGGCGAAGATCTGTTGCGAGAACGAATACGAGCCGGGCTCGAGATCGAGGCCCGGCTCGCTAGCGAACGGATCGAGATGCTGGACGGACGCTGCCGTCTCGGCCATCGATCAATGCGACTTCAATGACCGCGGACGAACGTATCGAGTTGGCCGGCTCCGGCACTCCCGAAGATGTGCGAGGCAGCAATGACGTCTTCGCGCGGTCGCTCCTGACTGTCGCGCCCACGAACGTAGAAGTATGGCTCGTCCAAGACCGATCCAACGGGCGCGAACCCCACGACGTGCCCCGAGCACAGCAACTCCATGCTGAGATCCTCGGGCCGAACGAGGACCTTTCGGTCGCCATTGCCGTCTGAGCCTTTGTCGGCGCTCTGAAGTGCGCGAGCCGCGCGCGACATCCATTCGGCGAGGAGCACCAACTCATCTGAATATTGCTCGGGACTGAACTCCTGGCCGTCGCCGGAGAGAAGCTGGGAAGCATCGTAGGGGAGCTTCTTCGTGAACCTTGAGCGATCAACTCCCCGATGAAGCAACTCGATCAGCAACCATGCCTCGGCATGCGCCGGCGAATGCTCTTCCGCCGAAAACGCGTGATTGGACGGCTTTCCATGCTCGAGAAACTGGAGAGTCATCTCCGCAACCCGAAGTTCGAGTTCCAGGCCGTCTATGAGACCGTGGGTCGTGATGGCACGTCGTTCGTCGCACCACCGCAGCCGGATGGGCTCCTTCCTTCCGGCATCAGGCCCGTAGCTGTTTTCGACGCGGGCCACCCATTGCAGGAGGCTATGGACCTGATGCTGCGCCTCGTTGAATTTCTGGATGTCGGGTACGTCTAGGTGGGAAAGATTGTGCTCGGCCATGATGTCGACTGCCTATCCAACGCGATGGGCGCGCTCCCCGAAGCCTGGAATCACAGCAACAAGGCGCGCGCCGAGTTCACGGACGAAGGTTCATTTCTCGAAACTGACGCCGAAGATCCGGCCGGCATTCAGGTAGGTCGCAGCCGCGAAAGCGTCCGCCGAGAGCCCGAGATTGCGGAAGTCGTCGACCCCCTGGCGCATCGGCCGGAACGGATAGGAACTGCCGAACAGGAACTGATCCTTCATGAAGCCGTTCGCGGCTTCGACGTACAGCTTTCCGCCTGGGGCAAACGTGTACATATCCGGCGATACGAAGACGTTCTCGTTTCGGAACGCGACCGTAACAATATCGTGCACACGCGGATAGAAGCCGTGGGAACAGACAAGCTTAAGGCGAGGAAATGTCTTCGCGACGACGTCTACTGCGAATGGATCATTGAACGCCAGGTTGGGAGTCGTCGGGCCTGACATGATGAAGGCAGGCACCTCCAGGGTCTGACAGAGTTCGTAGAGCGGCATCAGACGGTCGTCATTCGCCTTGAGGTGCTCCTTGTAGAAGCCGGCATCGAGATTCAGCCCTTTCAGGCCAAGCTGTCGGATGGCCCGTGTTGCCTCCTCGAGCGCCCCCTCCGGGCCGAGTTCGATCGGATCGACGGAAGCGACACCCAACAGTCGTTTCGGAGCGGCGGAAGCGACCTCAGCCAGGGCGTCGTTGGTCACCCGTACGCCGGGCACACTCCGGGCCACCATCACGGCTGCAGAGATGCCCGCTTCGTCCATCTCGGCAATGAAACCAGCTGCATCGCGGGCCCTCGTGAAATGATCGATGTCCCGGCTTCCAACGCGCTTGTTGAGCCACCGAACGACATCGTATTCGGGCGTGTTCGGTGTCGATCCGAAAAACTTGTGCAGGAAAGCGGGTCGGCTCCGCATGTCGACGATAGGCTGATTGCCTCCAACTGCCATTTCTTTTCCTCCCGGTTCGTCTTCGTAGTTGGGGTCTGCGGGCGACGAGGCGCTACCGCCGCAACGATCGAATGGCTAAGCGGACTGCTGCCAGACCAATGCCCCCAGGACGAAAGCAGTCTGTCCGCGCGCAGAACGCGAAAATATTAGAAAATTCGGATCGGCCCATAGCCCGATCCTAATTCACCGGCGCGCAAGCGCACGGCAGAGTCCCATGCGCCGCGTGATGGCGATCAGTCGAGGCAACGCCACGGCCAGTTAATAGGCCACTCCTATCACCATCTTCCAAATAAATATTAGCCGCAGAGACGATTGGCAGCCAATCATTGATGTGGCGACGTCTTTGCGCTGCAACATGGAGATATGCCGTGAATCTCATGTCTAGTAATCCGAAGATCGCAGAATCGTTCTGATCGGACGATCAAAATCTAGAAGCCATCGGCCGAGGGTCAGGTGTACGCCACACCGTAGATTCAAATCTGCAATGGACTTTAGGCTTCGATAAGCGAAGTCGAGGCAAAAAGTCGCCCGACCGAGCGATTAATCCATCAAGACGTATTGGGAGGAATTCATCATGTCGTCAGGTGTCGGCGTCATTGTAGAAGGGGCTGTTCCGATCAGCCCCACGACAACGGCAAGCGAAATTCCTTTCGAAGAGCCTCAAATCACAAAGAAGGCTCGCAATACGATCACGTTGGCGGCAACGCTCGGCTATCTGTTCGACGCCTACGCTATCAATATCTATGGCATGACCCTCGCGCTGATCGCATTGGATTTCGGCGTCAGCATTCAGACGATGGGCGCCATCGGCTCGGTCTTCATCGCGGGCTACATGCTCGGCAGCTGCGTCTTCGGAATGCTCGGGGACAAAATCGGCCGTAGGAAGACACTTGGTTTTTCGATTTTCGCCTA
Source organism: Methylobacterium sp. C25 (assembly GCF_021352225.1). Classification (GTDB taxonomy): domain Bacteria; phylum Pseudomonadota; class Alphaproteobacteria; order Rhizobiales; family Beijerinckiaceae; genus Methylobacterium. The sequence goes on from NZ_JAAUVI010000006.1 coordinate 55,055, forward strand.
TGGCAGCGTCACGGCCCTGACGGGCTTCGCCACGGGCCCGCTTTCATTTGCCATCGGACGGTTTCTGACCGGCGTCGGGGGCGGAGGAGAGCTGACCGTGGGCGTTCCCTATGTCGTCGAATCCTGGGACAGCAAGAACCGCGGTCTGGGCGCCGGGTGGATGTTCGCGGGCTACGCTCTCGGCGTCGTCTATGCGGCCGGAGTTTCTGCCTTGATCCTCGATTGGCTGGGATGGCGTGCGATGTATTTCCTCGCAGTTCTGCCTGCAGTGGTGATCCTCTTCGTCCGTCTCCAACTCGAGGAGAGCCCCTCCTACGTCGCCACGATGGCTAAGCTGAAGGAATCCAGGCGCGAGCGGATTTCGCTCATGGCAGCCATGAAGCAGAACCCGCAGATTCGGCGAAATCTGATCTGGGGTTCCCTGATCTACGTTTCACTCGCCTGCATCTACTACGCCGAGACGGTATTCGCGGTGCCATTCATGGTCACGACCCTCAAGATGACCACGACCACTGCTGTGGCAACCCTGGGCTTGTTCAACCTCTCGATGTTCGTCTTCTCGATCCTCTGCGGCATGGCGTCGGATCGGGTCGGCAGGAGGGTAGCGGGGTCTGTGACGCTACTGGCGCTGAGCGCCGCTCTCTGGGTCATGTTCTCGACAGCCTCCATCCCCCTGTTCGTTATCGCCGGCATCTTCGCATTCGGCGGTATCGGAGGCTCATGGGCGATCGGCATGGTTCATGTCGCAGAACTGTTCCCGACCGAGATCCGTGGATCTGGTTACGGCACTGCGGTCGCCATCGGTCGCTTCCCGTCGATCTTCGCTCCTCTGGGCATCGCGTGGCTCGCTAGCGTGACCGAGGGCGGCATGGGAGACGCGATGAAATATTCGTGCGCCGTCCTCCTTTGCGCGTTGCTCGCCTACGTCTTCGGACCCGAATCCCTGCGTCGAAACGGCAACGTGGCGCCGGACACCGTTGGCAAAGCTGGCTGACGGATCGAGGTAGCTCTCGTCACCGCTCCGAGGTGTTGTCCTCTCGGTTCGCCCAGCCTGGCCGTGGATCTCAATCAACCTTGCGACAGGTTAGGGATCCACGGCCTCACTGTGAATAGAGTGCTGGAGAAGGCCCCGTCTCAGTACGTGGCGAGACCGACGCAATACGAGTTCGGGAAGAATGACGCGCCGCCGGAATTGCACAGGCTGCCTAGCATTTGCCAGTTCAAGACTGCACCGATCGCGTAAATCAGGGTCACCAGAGCGATCGTCAGGATCACGGTCGTGGCGGCGGGATAAGATGTGAAGCGTTGGATCAAGGCCAAGCCGAGCGTGATGGTGAATGCTTCGGCGATCGCCGCGTACATTAAATCGATCCCACTCATGAAGCAGCCACACCATTGGCGGCCGCGCGTCCGGTCAGCATCAAGGTTTGAAGCGACAGACCAAGCATGTGCTTTCTAGCGCAGCTATCAGTCCAACGGCACTGCACAATTGGCATGTCCCCTCCGCCGAACACGCAACGTTGCCACCACACTTCGTACAAACCGATAATGTCTGCCTATGACACTGAAGAGAGAATGTATTGGCCGTGAAGACGTTCAACGTCCTAACAAGGATGTGTAGCGCTCACGTTCCGGCGTTTCTCTCAACTGATCTGGTGCCGTTTCTTAGATTCGGCACCAGCTTTTAGCGCAAGCGAAGATCGTGCCGAAACTCATATCTCACCTTCTCACAAGCCGAAGGCGAGGGCCTGCGCGGGCGTCAGATACTTCAGTCGCCTGACAAGATTTTTCAAGAAAAAGGCTCGCATACATGTCGACTATATATTGTTTATTCTAAATATACTTACACAATAAGTATGACTCAAATTTCGCGTATCTTTTCCGAAGACTGAAAACATGATGCAGACCCAGCGCTGGTTCTAGAGGGAGATTTGAAAATGGGCCTAGGGAGACGCGACCTGTTGAAGGGTGTCGGGGCGGCGACACTCGCAAGCGCGGGCGTCGGCCTTGGCCGATCCCGAGCAGCAGATGGCGTCTCCCTTCCATTCGGGAACGGTGAACGGCCGCTGGTGGCCTATCCGGGGAAGCGTCCCCTTCTCCTGACCACCGCCCGGCCTCCACAGCTTGAGACACCCTTCTCGGTTTTTGACGAGAGCATCATCACGCCGAACGACGCATTCTTCGTCCGATACCATCTGGCTGGTGTTCCGACCGAGATCGATCCGGAGACCTATTGTCTCGGTATCAAGGGTCACGTCGATCAGCCTCTTTCCCTCTCGCTCAAAGACATCAAGGCGCTGCCTAGGGCAGAGATCGTCGCGGTAAGCCAGTGCTCCGGCAACTCGCGAGGCTTCTTCGAGCCACGGGTCGCGGGGGGCCAGTTGGCCAACGGCGCTATGGGATGCGCCCGCTGGACCGGCGTCGCCCTGAAGGACGTTCTCGACAAGGCCGGCGTCAAGGCGGGGGCTCTCGATGTCGTCTTCGAGGCTCTCGATGGGCCGGTGCTGTCGGAGACGCCCGATTTCGCGAAGGCACTTCGCATCGATCATGCCCGCGACGGCGAAGTGATGCTCGCCTGGGCCATGAACGGCGAAGAGCTGCCGTGGTTGAACGGCTATCCGCTCCGACTCGTCGTCCCGGGCTACTTCGGCACCTATTGGGTCAAACACCTCGAAGCGATCACCGTCCTGGACAAGCCGTTCGACGGCTTCTGGATGAAGACCGCCTACCGCATCCCCGACAACGACTGCGCCTGCACCGACCCCGGTCAGGCACCGAAATCGACCGTCCCGATCAATCGGTTCGGTGTTCGTTCCTTCGTGACGAACGTCCTCGACAACACCAAGGTGAAGGCTGGATCGGTCGACCTGCGCGGAATTGCCTTCAATGGCGGTTCTGGGATCAAGGCGGTCTCGGTCTCGACCGATGACGGGAAGAGCTGGCTCACGGCGAAGCTTGGCCAGGATCTTGGCCGTTACGCCTTCCGCCCGTGGACGCTTCAAGTGGATCTGCCGGCGGGCCAGCACGTCATCCGCGTCAAGGCGACCGGCAATGATGGCGGCGAGCAACCCATGGAGCCGCGCTGGAATCCGGCCGGCTACATGCGGAACGTCGTCGAAAGCACCCGCGTCACGGCTGCCTGAAGGAGAGCGAGATGTCCAAACGGTCAAATCTTGCGGCCGCCGCTCTGTTGGTGGCGTCAATCGGGATCGCCAAGGCCAGCCCACGGACCATCGAAATTCCCGAACCGACGGCCGAATTCAAAGCGCCGAAGGATGATGCCCATAGGGCTGGCTTTGATGCAGCAACCGGAAACTGCATGGTTTGCCATTCGGTCGACTACATCGCGACCCAGCCGCCCAAGAAGGGCGACAAGTTCTGGGAGACCGAAGTTCACAAGATGATCAAGGTCTACAAGGCACAGATCGGCGAGAGCGACGCGAAGATCATCGCCGATTATCTCGCCGTGACCTACTGAGCATCGGCCAAGGGGCGTCGCAGGAAACCATCGAGACAAGCCGTGACGATCAGCCACTCTACTGCCTCGCCCATCCACGCGCGTGTCTTCGGAGCGCTCGACCTCGGTCGGCCATCGGTCCTGCCGGGCATCCTGCTGTGCCTAGCGATCACAGGCATGTCGATGGTGGTGCAGGCGTTGGAAGAGCACAGCACCGGGCATCCCTATGTCGAGGCTCTGGTCATCGCGATCCTGATCGGGATCGCGATCCGATCGTTCTGGACGCCGGGAGAGCGCTACAAGGCCGGTATCGCCTTCAGCGCGAAGCAGGTTCTCGAAGTGGCCGTTGCACTTCTCGGTGCTTCCATCAGCCTAGGGACGATCGTCGCTTCGGGACCGGCCCTGCTGAGTGGGATCGTCGGCACGGTCGTCCTCGCCATCACGGCGAGCTTCGGTATCTGTCGAGCGCTCGGACTGCCGCCACGGATGGCAATCCTAGTCGCCTGCGGGAACTCGATCTGCGGAAATTCCGCAATCGCCGCCGTCGCTCCGGTGATCGGCGCCGACAGCAAGGACGTCGCTGCGTCCATCGCCTTCACGGCCGTGCTCGGCGTCATCGTCGTCCTTGGACTCCCGCTCTTCATCCCGCTCCTGGGCCTGTCCGAGCATCAATACGGAGTTCTCGCCGGACTGACCGTCTACGCCGTCCCACAAGTTCTCGCTGCGACGGTCCCCGTCGGCGTTCTCAGCATGCAGGTCGGAACTTTGGTGAAACTCGTCCGGGTCCTGATGCTGGGCCCGGTGGTCGTCGCCTTTTCTCTCATCGGCCCAAGGCTTCCGGTTGAGGGAGCCACGACGAAAGCCCGATCCGGGCGTCTTGGATTCACCAAGATGGTGCCCTGGTTCATCATCGCGTTTCTCGTCCTGGCGGCGAGCCGCTCGATCGGACTGATCCCGGACGGAGCGTCAAAACCCGTGACGACCTTCGCCGGCTTTCTGACGATCATCTCGATGGCTGGGTTGGGACTGGGCGTGGATGTCAGAGTCCTTGCAAAGGTCGGCGGCCGCGTGACCTTGGCCGTGACGGGCTCCCTGCTGGTCCTGCTAGGGATCAGCCTCATCCTGATCCGGGCGCTTGGGATCGCCTAGCGCCCCGCATCGCTCGAAGAAGGCTGCCGCGTCACGCGGCTCTGCCCCCCTGCACAAGCCGTTACGGAGGAGACGCCACTTCCGGCCTGCAGGACGCGCTTCAGTGCGAGACCGATTCCAGGACGCGGCCCCGCGTTTCGACACCAAGTATGAGGACCAGCAGCGCCGCGATGAGGAAGCCGCCGGCTCCGACCTGGAAGGCCGTCGCCGGCCCATAATCGCGGACAAGAACCGGGACGATCATGGGCCCGAGGATGGCGCCCACTCGGCCGAAAGCGGAGGCGAAGCCCGCCCCCGTCGCCCGAGCCCGAGTCGGATAGAGTTCGGGCGTATAGGCGTAGAGGCAGCTCCACATGCCGAACATGAAGAACTGCATCACGAAACCGGAAACGAAGAGCCAGGTCTCGTTCGTCGCGTTGCCATAGAGATAGGCGGCCACGGCGGCGCAGATGAGAAATAGCGCCGTCGTCGCTTTCCGCCCGATGCGCTCCAGAAGAATCGCAGCCGCTGCGAAGCCTGGAATCCCCCCGATCGTGATCAGCGTCACGAAGCCCACCGAACCGACGATCGAGAATCCTTTGTCCTTGAGCAGCACGGCGATCCAGGAATTGAGCCCGAAGAACCCGATCAAGGCGAAGAACCAGAGCCCGAAGGCCATGATGGTTCGAAGCCGGTAGTCCGGGGAGAACAGGGTCGCGATCGGGTTCTGATGCAAGACGTTCGGTGCGCTCGCGACCTGGACGACAGGCGGCAACGGTCCATCGATCCGGTTTTGGACCTCGGTCTCGATCTGTCGTGTCACCGCGTCGGCCTCGGCAAGACGGCCTCGGTCGGCAAGCCAGCGTGGTGATTCGGGCATCGACCGTCGAACGATCAGCACCACGAGGGCGAGCAGGCCAACGGCCACGAAGGCCCACCGCCAGCCGAGTATCGGGAGAATGAGGAAACTGAGGGCGCCAGAGAGAACGAAGCCGACGGCCCAGAATCCCTCCATGATGGCGATGTACTTCCCGCGTACGTTTGCAGGCACGATCTCGGACACCATCGCCTGTGCCACCGGCGCTTCGCCGCCGACGCCGACGCCGATGACGAAGCGGCATGCCATCAGCACCGGAAGGCTCCAAGCCGCGGCCGCCGCGAGGCTCGCCAAACCCCATACGATCATCGTCACCTGAAACACCGCCTTGCGGCCAAAGCGGTCCGAGGCTGTTCCGGCCAGAATGTTGCCCACGAGTTGTCCCGCGAACGTCATGGCCGCGAGTTGCCCTGCCTGCGTCGGTGTCAGCTCAAAGGCGACCGTGATCGAGCCCAGTAGAAACGTCAGGAGAGCCACGTCGATCTGGTCGACGAGCCAGGCTGAGGCGATGATCGCGAAGACCTTGCGTTGGTATCCCGTCATCGGCAGCCGTTCGAGCCGCGCTGCAACGTTCTCGATCGAAGCATCGGCCGGGGAGGGCTCAACCCGAAGCGGGGGGATGATCTGCGCCGATTGATTGATCATGGCCACGCCCGACGTCAGATTTCGTCGGTCAGCTTGCCACCAGAATTCGCGATCTCGTCAAGCTTCATTTGTTCGTCGAACGATGTCTCGTCTTGGACTTCATCCCGGAATTCAGGCGGCACATCCGCGGCGTCCGACGATGATTATGACGGCGACGGCATAGAGGAAGGCATTTTGCGGAGGAAAGAGCCGCATCTGAATCCTTCCGGAGGCGGCAATTGCGGCTGATCCGAGAGCAGAGGCCCTCTGCCACTTCCTGCGCGGATGAACGGCGAAGCCGGTCTGATCGGGCGGCTTACGCTCGATCTCGGTAGCGATCATCGTGGCGCTCGCCAGCGCAGCCGATCAAGCTCGGAAATATTCATGTTTCGTTCGCGTTAGGATTTGGGCGGCCCGGATCGGGCCGCCCGAAGAACCAATGCCATCGAAACTTACTTGAGAGCCATTTCGGCAAATAAGCCTCTCAAGCTCGTCTCTCTGAATGGCTAGATCACAGTCGTCACACTATGAGCAGCCGGTCGTGCCGCCGCAGGTGTCACACTTCAGGCAGGTGCCGTTGCGAACCAGCGTGAAGTTCGCGCATTCGGGGCAAGCCTCGCCGACATAGCCCTTCATCTTTGCCTCGGCGCGGCGGTCGGCGACCGTGCGCTCGGCCTTTTCGGGCTTGGCGAAGGGGAGGGTGTCCGCGATCGTCTCGGCATGGCCTGCTTCGACCGGCTCAGCCTTCAGCGCGGTCGCGCCACGGGTGGCGTGGATCACGTTGCCGGCCGGAGCGGAGGCGCTGACCGATCCGACGCCCGTGGTCGCGAAGCCGGGACCGCCCTGGATCAGGGTGAGCCGGTCGGCCGAGCCACGCAGCAGGCCACGCGAGACCACGCTGGAGGCAGCCGGGCCGGGCTTGCCGGCCTCGCGGGTCGTGTCGCCCTCGCCGCCGCCGAGCGCGGTGCCACCGATCTCGGACGGGTTGACGTGGGCGAGGTCGGTGCGGCCGAGATACGAGATCGCGAGTTCGCGGAAGACGTAGTCGAGCAGCGAGGTCGCGTTCTTGATCGCGTCGTTGCCCTGCACGAAGCCCGACGGATCGAAGCGCGTGAAGGTGAAGGCCTCGACGTATTCCTCCAGCGGCACGCCGTATTGGAGGCCGAGGGAGATCGCGATGGCGAAGTTGTTCATCAGGCTTCGGAAGGCAGCGCCCTCCTTGTGCATGTCGATGAAGATCTCGCCCAGCCGCCCGTCGTCGTATTCGCCGGTGCGCAGGTAGACCTTGTGGCCGCCGACCACGGCCTTCTGGGTGTAGCCCTTGCGGCGGTCGGGCATCTTTTCGCGCGAGCGGATATGCTCGACGCGCTCGATCACCCGCTCGACGATCTTTTCGGCAACCACGGCAGCCTTGGCGGCGGCCGGGGCCTGAATCACGGCCTCGACGGCATCGTCCTCGTCGTCGTTGTCGGCGATGAGGGCGGAGTTCAGCGGCTGCGAGAGCTTCGAGCCGTCGCGGTAGAGCGCGTTGGCCTTCAGAGCCAGGGTCCAGGACAGGCGGTAGGCCGCCTTGCAATCCTCGACGGTGGCGTCGTTGGGCATGTTGATGGTCTTGGAGATCGCACCCGAGATGAAGGGCTGCGCGGCAGCCATCATGCGGATGTGGCTCTCGACCGAGAGGTAGCGCTTGCCGGTGCGGCCGCACGGGTTGGCGCAATCGAACACCGCGTAGTGCTCGGGCTTGAGGAAGGGCGCGCCCTCCAGCGTCATCGCTCCGCAGACGTGAATGTTGGCGGCCTCGATGTCCTTCTTCGAGAAGCCGAGGAAGGGCAGCAGCTCGAAGGTCGGGTCGGCCAGCTTCTCGGCGGGCACCTTGAGGGTGTCCTTCAGGAAGTCATCGCCGAGCGTCCAGCGGTTGAACACGAACTTGATGTCGAAGGCCGACTTCAGGCCCTTCTCCACCGCCGCGATCTTCTCGTCGGTGAAGCCGCGGGTCCGCAGGCTCGCTGGGTTGATCGCAGGGGCCTGGCCCATGGAGCCGTGGCCGACGGCATAGGCCTCGATCTCGGCGATCTCGCTCTCGCGGTAGCCGAGCGCCCGCAGGGCGTCGGGGGCCGCCTGGTTGATGATCTTGAAGTAGCCGCCGCCGGCGAGCTTCTTGAACTTCACCAGGGCGAAGTCGGGCTCGATGCCGGTGGTGTCGCAATCCATGACGAGGCCGATCGTGCCGGTCGGCGCGATCACCGTCGCCTGGGCGTTGCGGTAGCCGTGGGCCTCGCCGAGTTCCAGCGCGCGGTCCCAGGCGGCGCGGGCATGGGCGCCGAGATCGCCCTGCGGGATGTTGGCGTGGTCGAGCGGGACGGGCGCGATCGAGAGGAACTCGTAGCCCTTGGCCTCGCCGTGGGCAGCGCGGCGGTGGTTGCGGATCACCCGCAGCATCGCGTCGGCATTGTCCTCATAGGCTGCGAAGGGGCCGAGCTCGGAGGCCATCTCAGCGGATGTGGCGTAGCTCACGCCGGTCATGATCGCGGTGAGCGCGCCGGCGAGCGCGCGGCCTTCCTTCGAGTCGTAGGGCAGGCCCATGGTCATGAGCAGGCCACCGATATTGGCGTAGCCGAGACCCAGCGTGCGGTAGCGGTAGGAGAGCTCGGCGATCTCCTTCGAGGGGAACTGCGCCATCATCACCGAGATCTCGAGCACCACCGTCCAGAGGCGGTTGAGGTGCTCGAAGGCCTCGACGTCGAAGTGTTTGGTGGCGCGGTCGTACATCGTCAGCAGGTTGGCCGAGGCCAGGTTGCAGGCGGTGTCGTCGAGGAACATGTACTCGGAGCACGGGTTCGAAGCCCGGATCCGGCCGCCCTGCGGGCAGGTGTGCCAGTCGTTCATCGTGGTGTTGAAGTGCAGGCCCGGATCGGCCGAGGCCCAGGCGGCCTCACCGATCTTCTCCCAGAGATCGCGGGCCTTCAGGTTCTTCACGACCTTGCCCGTGGTGCGGGAGGTCAGGTTCCACTCCCCGTCCGCATCCACCGCGCGCAAAAAGTCGTCGGTGAGCGAGACCGAGTTGTTGGAGTTCTGGCCGGCGACCGTGAGGTAGGCCTCGGAATCCCAGTCGGTGTCGTAGACGGGGAATTCGAGCTTGGTGAAGCCCTGCTTGGCGAATTGCACGACGCGCTTGATGTAGGAATCCGGCACCATCGCCTTGCGGGCAGCCTTGATTTCGCGCTTGAGAGCCGGGTTGCGCTCGGCGTCGAAGCAGGCGTCGCCCTCGGCCTCGCACTGGCTGCAGGCCTTCATCACGGCGGTGAGGTGCTTGGAAACGACCTTCGAGCCGGTGACGAGGGCGGCGACCTTCTGCTCCTCCTTCACCTTCCAGTCGATGAAAGCCTCGATGTCCGGGTGGTCGATGTCGACGATCACCATCTTGGCGGCGCGGCGCGTGGTGCCGCCCGACTTGATGGCGCCGGCAGCCCGGTCGCCGATCTTGAGGAAGCTCATCAGGCCGGAGGACTTGCCGCCGCCGCCGAGCTTCTCGTTCTCGCCGCGCAGCATCGAGAAGTTCGAGCCGGTGCCCGAGCCGTACTTGAACAGGCGCGCCTCGCGGACCCACAGGTCCATGATGCCGCCCTCGTTCACGAGGTCGTCCTGGACGCCCTGAATGAAGCAGGCATGCGGCTGCGGATGCTCATAGGACGAGGACGAGCGGGTCAGCTCACCGGTCTTCCAGTCACAGTAGAAGTGGCCCTGGCCGGGGCCGTCGATGCCGTAGGCCCAGTGCAGGCCGGTGTTGAACCATTGCGGCGAGTTCGGCGCGACCATCTGCTTGGCGAGCATGTAGCGAAGCTCGTCCATGAAGGCCGAGGCGTCTTCCTCCGAGGAGAAATAGCCGCCCTTCCAGCCCCAATAGGTCCAGCAGCCGGCCAACCGATCGAAGACCTGGGTCGAGGAGATCTCGGAGCCGATCCGCTCAGCCTCGGGAAGCTCGGCGAGGGCCTTCTCGTCCGCGACGGAGCGCCAGAGGAAGGAGGGAACGTCGTTCTCCTCGACCTTCTTGAGGCGCGCGGGGACGCCGGCCTTGCGGAAGTATTTCTGCGCGAGCACGTCGGCAGCGACCTGGCTCCAGCTCTCAGGCACGGAGATGCCGTCCAGCCGGAAGACGACCGAGCCGTCCGGATTGCGAATTTCGCTCACCGCCTCACGGAACGCGATGGCCGCGTACGGGGATTGGTTGGCCGTGGTGTAACGCCGCTCGAACCGCATGAATCGCTTCCCCCTCGACGCGCGTGGCGCGCCCTGCCGGCGGACATGCCGGCATGGACTGAACGTTTGGCTGACACCCGGCCGGAGCACGGCGCCGACAACGAACCCACCGGTTGTCGATCGCCGCTGCGATGGCCGGACGGGGACTCGACAACCCCGTTTCAGCCCAGCCGAAGCGTTGATCGAACACTAACCCTGGTAGATTCCGGACGTCAATAAGTGGTGTTGGAACGAGGAAGCGGCGCTAGATGTTGTGGTCTGCGCCGCAAATCCTGTGGATAACTCACGGTGCCAGCTAAGTGTCGATCCGGCTTCACCGTTTGAGTTCGATAAAATTTTTGCTCCACAGCATCGCGAACGGGCAGTGACGAACGCCGCTAAAATGCCGTCGATCGCGGAGGTGGGCGTGGCGGATATGCGACAGGGTTTGGGGGCGGAAACGCATCCATGTCGCGACGTCGCCGCTCGGAGCGGATCGACTCACCGGAGGCTCGGAGATTCGGAGGTCGGAGACGAGTCGCGGGTGATATTTGGAGGGCGCTCACGGCGGCACACACCGTGGGCGGAGCGCCGTGATTCCTGACGTCCGTCTCGGAGGCGCAAACAGCGCCCGTCAGCTTCGTTCGGCCTGCCGAAGAGAAGAGTGGCCGCCCCCATGCAGTGTCGGCGTCTGATGGTCCCGGAGGCGCGACAAGCACGCTAAATTGCGCTCTGGGGCCGCCCTCACGACGCCTTTTCGACCAGCGAGAACGGCGACGATCGGGGCGCCCGTCAGGCCGTGAGGGCCGTGGGGCGGCGCAGCTCCGGGAAGCCGATCCGGTCGAGGAACTGCTCGCGCAGCCGGTCGACGACGGCATACCCGACGACGGCACCGTCGCTCGCCGGATCGATCACCACGCGGTACGGCCGCTTGCCCTTGGGCATCCGCACGATCTCGGCGACGGCACGGCCGATCTCGGCAGGGTCGGCCTCCGGCGGCACCGTCGCGGCGAGAGCCCTCACCATCTTGTCGGCGAAGTCGCTCGGCCAGCCGGCCGTGTAGTCCTCGGCGCGTGCCTGATCCGCCGGGGTGCCGGCATTGGCGAAGTGGTTCGTGCCCGAGGTGAAGGCACCGGGCACGACGATCGTCGTCTCGATGCCGAACGGCGCCAGTTCACGCGCATAGGAGACCGCAACCTGATCCATGCCCGCCTTCGCGGCGAAGTACGGCCCGAGCAGAGGAGGGATGCCGCCCATCACGCTGCTGCTCGAAATCCAGACCAGCAGGCCGTCGCGGGCCGCCCGCATGTGAGGCAGCACGGCGCGGTTCACGCGCTGTGTGCCGAGGACGTTGACGTCGTAGAGTGCGGCGAGCTCCTCGGCGGAAAACGCTTCGAGCGGCCCGAGCACCATGTGGCCGGCATTGTGGACGAGCACGTCGAGCCGGCCATGCTCCGCGATGATCCGCTCGATTGCGGCATCGACGGAAAGCTGCTCCCGAACGTCGAGTTCGATGGTCCGCAGGTCGGTGCGGCTTCGCGCGGCCCAGGCCGCGATGTCGGCGACGGTCCCGGCATTCTTGCCGGCAGTGCCGCGCATCGACGCGTAGACGATCAGTCCGGACCGGGCGAGGTCTTCGGCGATCATGCGGCCGAAACCGCTCGAGGCGCCGGTGACGAGCGCGATTGTGCTCATGTTGAAGCTCCTCGTCCGCTGGGCTCAGATGATGCCGCCATTGGCACGCAGGACCTGACCGTTGATCCAGGCCCCATCGGGTCCCACCAGGAATGAGACCGTGTTGGCTATGTCGCGCGGCTCGCCGAGCCGACCGAGCGGCGTCCGCCCGATGATCGGCTTGATGTCGTCCTCGGTCTTGCCGTGCGTAAAGAGATCGGTGTTGACGGGACCCGGCGCGACGACGTTCGCCGTGATCCGCTTCGGTCCCAATTCCTTGGACAGGATGTGCGTGATCGCCTCGACGCCGGCCTTCGTGGCCGCATAGGCCGCGTAGCTCGGCTGGTAGAGTCCCACCACGCTCGACGAGAAGCTGACGATCCGGCCGCCCTGGCGCAGGCGCTGGGCCGCCTCGCGCAGCGCGTAGAACGTACCGGTGAGGTTGATCGCGATGGTCTGGTTCCAGAGCTCGTCGCTGGTCTGGGCGACGGGCGCGAGCTTCATGATTCCGGCATTGTTGACGAGGACGTCGACGCCGCCGAACGCCGCCTCGGCCGCGGCGAAGAGCGCCCGCACCTCGGCGAGGTTGCCGATGTCGGCTTTGACGGCCATCGCTCGGCCGCCTGCCGCCTGGATCTTCGCCACGAGCTTTTCGGCCGGCTCCGCGCCGCTCGCATAGTTGATCACGACCGCCAGGCCGTCGCTGGCCAGACGCTCGGCGACCGCCGCCCCGATGCCCTTGGACGACCCGGTGACGATGGCGACCCTGCTGCCCTGCGCCGTGTTCGACATGTCTGCCTCCTGTGTCTGGTCTCAATCCCGATGGACGTGAGATGTGCCGGGGCAAGTTCGTGCGGTAGACGACTGGCACGACTGTCGCTTATTCGTATAGCGAATAAGCATGTTCAAAGACTTTGCCCTGCTGAAGAGCTTCGTCACGATCGTGGAGAGCGGCAGCATCTCCGCGGCAGCTGTGAAGCTGCAGGTGACGCAATCCTGGCTCAGCCGCCAGCTGAAGAGCCTGGAAGATCAGTGCGACGCGGTCCTGCTGCGCCGGGACACCCACCGGATGAGCCTGACCGATACCGGCCGTCGCTTCCTTGTCGACGCTCGATCGATCCTAGAGATGGCGGAGGAGGCGGAGCAGAGGCTTCGCAACGACCAGACCGCGATCCAAGGCAATCTGAGGATCTTTTCGACGATCGACTGGGGCCAGAGCGTGGTAAGCCGGCTGATCGCAAGCTTCATCCAGGCGCATCCCGCCGTCAGTTTCGATCTCGCCTATTCCAACCGGCCTCTGCACATGATCGAGGAAGGCTGCGATGCCGGCGTCATTGCGGGCAGTCTGACCGACGACAGCGTCGTGGCCCGCTCGGTCGGTCACATCGAACGCCATCTCGTCGCATCGCCGTCGCTCGTCACCGGCAGACCGGTTCCCCGGGATCCGGAGGATCTCCGCGATTGGCCCTGGCTCAGTCTGAACAACGCCCAGTTCGGCGGGACGAAGCTGATCGAGCTGCATTCCGACCGCGACGAGCGCAGATTGGACATCGAGCCGGTCATGACCTCCGAGGGCGTTACGAGCCTCCGTGAAGCGGCCCGGATGGGTCTCGGCATATCGATCATGCCAGACTGGCTCGTCGAGGACGATCTCACCGACGGCCGTCTCGTGCGCGTGCTGCCAGAGTGGCACGCCAGCGCTCTGCCGGCGCATGTCGTCTATCCCCTGCAGCGCAGATTGCCGCTCCGGGTGCGGACTTTCGTTGATTTCGCCACCGAGTACATGACCGGCTTCCTCGCCGAGAAGCGCGCTGCGCGGGTACCTGAGCGGAGAGCGCCCGCGAGCCGTGGGGCTCGCGATCATCGCGCCGAACGGTGACGAGGTCCGCTCCTCTCGGCCCGGATCGCCGCCGCGCGACGCTGGACTTGCGCCGATGCCCCGCTCATAAGGGCGGCGCTGACGGCTGGCCCGCGCCTGCGACCGAGGAATCATGGCCCTCAAGGACACGCTCCTGCGCATCTTCACCTGGTGGAACGGGCAGACCGTTTCGCTGGCACTCATGACCGCGCGCAGCGGGCAGTACGTCGGAGCCGACGAACTCGGCAACAAATACTACAAAGCGCTTGGCCCCCTGATCGACCGCTCGGTCGGGCCGGAGCGGCGCTGGGTCGTCTATAACGGCTATGCCGATGCCTCGCGCGTCCCGCCCGGATGGCGTGCCTGGCTCTGCCACAACGGCGAGATCCCCCCGAGCGAGGAGGATTACCATCCCCGCGAGTGGCAGAAGCCGCATCTCGAAAACCTCACTGGCACCACCGCCGCCTACCGCCCGGCAGGCTCGCAGCTCGCGCGCGGCGCCGCTGCCCCGGCCTCGGGCGATTACGTGCCGTGGTCGCCGGGAGCCTGAAGTCGGCTGCCTGCGGGCAGATCACGTTGCGGTTGATCAGACCGATCGGGCGCAGAAATCGTGATCGACTCAAAGAGTTAGAGCAGGCTTCACGCAAAATGGCTGTGTCCACTTTTTCGTAGCCTGCTCTTGGCCGCCCTTTTTCCACCAAGCTTACCGTGTCTAGAGCGCCCCATGCCGGCGCAGCTCCGGCCTCACGCCCAGCACAGTCTCGAGAGGGGCGCGCCTTGAGCCGCAGAACCGCACGTCTTCTCCGCTCGACCGTTCTCCTGGCGACGGTTCTCGGCCTCGCCGCGAGCCCGGCTTCGGCCGACAAGATCAAGAACCCCACGGCGGTGTTCTCCGGCCTCGACAAGATCACCGGCCGGATCGTGTCCTTCGAGGTGGCCGTCGACGAGACCGTGCAGTTCGGCGCCCTGCAGCTCACGCCGCGTGTCTGCTATTCGCGGCCGCCCACCGAGACCCCGAAGACCACGGCCTTCCTCGAGGTCGACGAGGTCACGCTCGACAACAAGTACCGCCGCATCTTCACCGGCTGGATGTTTGCCTCCAGCCCCGGCCTGCACGCGATTGAGCACCCGATCTACGACGTCTGGCTCGTCGATTGTAAGGGTGGCACCGACGTGATCGCCGAGGTGAAGGAGCAGGAGGACACTCCGGCCCTGGCCTCACGCGCCGAAAAGAAGAAGCGCGATCGCGGCAACGATCCGACCAAGGCGGCCGCCCAGATGAACCAGCAGGGCCAGGTCGACGTCGAGGGGCCGCGCGGTGTGCCCGTGCAGCCGAAGCAGAAGCCCTCCCGGAAGTTCTTCCCGACGAACGAGGGTCCGACGGCTGCCGCCCAACGTCCGCCCGCTCCGCGCGAGCCGGAATCGATCTTCGACCGGATCTTCCGCTAGATCGGCTCCGGACCGAGCGCTGCGAGCACGTCCGCTCCGCTCACGGCTCGGTCACGCGGCCAGACCGCCCAGTCGGCCTCCCGTGCGACCGCCTCGTTCAGGCGGCGCTTGTAGACGTGCCGCGGTACTTCCTCGACGCCGAACTGGCTGAGATGGTCGGTCAGGAACTGCGTGTCGGCGAGGCGATAGCCGCCCACACGCAGCCGCGCGACGAGGTGGACAAGCGCCACCTTCGAGGCGTCGCGCACCTCGTGAAACATGCTCTCCCCGAAGAAGGCCGCCCCGAGCGACACGCCGTAGAGGCCGCCGACCAGACGACCTTCGGCATAGACCTCGACCGTGTGGCAACGACCGGCATCGAACAGCGCGCCGTATAGGTCGCGGATGCGGGCATTGATCCAGGTGCGGTTCGTCTCGCGCCGGGGCGCGGCGCAGCCGGCGATGACGGCGTCGAAGTCGTGGTCGCTCACCACCTCGAACACGTTGGAACGCACGGTACGGGCGAGACGGCGTGGCACATGGAAGCGATCCAACGGCAGAACCCCGCGCGCGCGGGGCTCGACCCAATAGATCGTGGGATCGTCGGCATCCTCCGCCATCGGAAAGATGCCGGCGGCATAGGCCTTCAGCAGGATGTCCGGCGTGATCTCGACGGGGATCCGATCGTGCATCCCCTTTTCTCGCTCGCCCGCTTCACGAGCGCCAGCGAAGAATCAGCGCCGCCGGCCGCGTCATCGGGCCGGCGGCGCCGGTTCGGTCAGCGTGCCGGGCCGCCCGAGGTGCCACCGACATTCGGCACAGGCTTGTTGGGCTGCGCGGCATTGCCGCCCTTGGCGGAATCGATGGCGCCGGTGCCCGCGGCGGGGTCGCTGACGCCGGCGCGCGGCATCGGTTCGGGGGCTGGTGGCGTCTGGCGCGGGCCACCCGAGGTCTGACCCGTCTGCGGAACCGGCTGGTTCGGCTGAGCGGCATTGCCGCGATCGCTCTGGGCGAAGGCAGGCGCAGCCGTGATGAGCAGAGCAGCTACGGCGGAAGTCGAACGAAACACGAGGAAACTCCATCGGACATGGACGACGTCACGAGCGTGACCCCGCTCGCCGTCCGGATGCCCGAGGAACCGTCGCGAAGCCTCACTGTTCCCGCATGGCCGATGTCAGCCTTCGTCGAGGCCCTCGCGCTCGAGGAAATGCTCGAGCCAGTGGATGTCGTAGAGCCCGTTCTGGACGTCGGCATTGCGCACCAGCGTCCGGAACAGCGGCAGCGTGGTGTCGACGCCGTCGACCACGAATTCGTCCAGCGCCCGGCGCAGCCGCATCAGGCACTCGTTCCGGGTCCGCCCGTGTACGATCAGCTTGCCGATCAGCGAGTCGTAGTTCGGCGGGATGCGGTAGCCCTGGAACACCGCGGAATCGACGCGCACGCCGAGGCCGCCCGGCGGATGGAAATAGGTGATCAGGCCGGGGGAGGGGCGGAAGGTCGAGGGATGCTCGGCATTGATCCGGCACTCGATGGCATGGCCGTTCACGTGGATGTCCGACTGCGCCACCGAGAGCGGATTGCCTGCCGCCACGCGGATCTGCTCGTTCACCAGGTCGATGCCGGTGATCATCTCCGTGACCGGATGTTCCACCTGGATGCGGGTGTTCATCTCGATGAAGTAGAAGCGCCCGTCCTCGTAGAGAAACTCGATGGTGCCGGCACCGAGATAGCTCAGCTCCTGCATCGCCTTGGCGCAGATGCCGCCGATCTCGGCGCGCATCTCGGCATTGAGAGCGGGCGAGCCGCCTTCTTCCCAGACCTTCTGGTGCCGGCGCTGCAGCGAGCAATCGCGCTCGGCGAGGTGGATGGCGTTGCCGCGTCCGTCGCCGAGAACCTGCACCTCGATATGGCGCGGCTTCTCAAGATATTTTTCGAGGTAGACCGCATCGTCGCCGAAGGCGGCCTTGGCCTCGGTGCGAGCCATGGTGAGCGCCTGCTCGAGATCGGCCTCGGTGCGGGCGACCTTCATGCCGCGCCCGCCGCCGCCGGAGGCAGCCTTCACGAGCACCGGATAGCCGATCTCGGCGGCGACGCGCTTGGCCTCGTCCGTATCGGTGACACCGCCCTCGGAACCCGGCACGCAAGGGATGCCGAGACGCTTCGCCGTGCGTTTGGCTTCGATCTTGTCGCCCATCACCCGGATGTGCTCGGCCTTGGGGCCGATGAACCCGATATTGTGGTGGGAGAGCACCTCGGCGAAGCGGGCATTCTCGGATAGGAAGCCGTAGCCGGGATGCACCGCATCGGCCCCGGTGATCTCGCAGGCCGCGATGATCGAGGGGATGTTGAGGTAGCTGTCGCGCGCCGCCGGCGGCCCGATGCAGACGCTCTCGTCGGCAAGCCTCACATGCATCGCGTCGGCATCCGCCGTGGAGTGGACCGCGACGGTGGCGATCCCGAGCTCCTTGGCCGCCCGCAGGATCCGCAGCGCGATCTCGCCGCGGTTGGCGATCAGGATCTTGTCGAACATTCTACTCGATCACCATGAGAGCTTCGCCGAATTCGACGGGAGTGCCGTCCTCGACGAAGATCGCGGTGACGGTGCCGGCGCGCGGAGCGACGATCTCGTTGAAGGTCTTCATCGCCTCGACGAGCAGCACCTTGTCGCCGGCCGCCACCTTGGAGCCGACATCGACGAACGGCTTCGCCTCGGGGGAGGGGCGCAGATAAGCCGTGCCGACCATCGGGGAGGGCACCGCTCCGGGATGGGCCGCGCCCTTGGCAGGCGCCGGCGTGCCAGGGGCCGAAGCGGTCGCGATGGCGGCCGGAGCCGGCGCGGCAGCCGCGATCGGAGAAGCCGACGGCGAGACCTGCACGGCGATCTGCTCGATCTTGCGGGCGACGCGGATGCGCAGATCGCCCTTTTCGACCTCGATCTCGGTGAGATCCGTCTCGGCGACCATCTTGGCGAGTTCGCGTACGAGGTCCGGATCGAAGGGTTCGCTCTTGGCCATCGCCTGCCGTCTTATGCGTCGGGGGAGGGGGGCTGGCGCCCCCGGAGAAGATGCGCGAGGGCGTCGAGCCCCGCACGGTAGCTATAGGCGCCGAAGCCGCAGACCACCCCGGCACAGACCGGAGCGATCAACGAGACGTGGCGGAATTCCTCGCGGGCATGCACGTTCGAGAGGTGGATCTCGACGGCCGTGACCTTGGACCCGGCGATCGCATCGCGCAGCGCGATCGAGCTGTGGGTGTAGGCGGCCGCGTTGATCAACACGCCGGCCCCCGCCTCGCCCGCCTCCTGAACGAAGCTCACGAGTTCGCCCTCGTGGTTCGTCTGCCGGAAGGTCAGCGCGATGCCGAGCTCGCCTGCCCGTACCGCACAATCCCGCTCGATCTCGGCCAGCGTGGTGCTGCCGTAGATTACCGGCTCGCGGCGACCGAGCAGATTGAGGTTCGGCCCGTTGAGGACGTGGATGGCGAGCATGGGCCCTTAAGGCTGTGGCGGCCAGGCGGACCCGGCCGTGACGATGCCGGTCTTAGACGACCGGTGAAGGCTGCGACAAGGGGCCACGCACCCGTAGTCCCGTCGCGGATCGGCCGTGATCAGCAGCTGGCGTGGCCGCACTGGCGCACGTCGGCGATGGTCTTCTTCATCGGATCGACGCCCACGGCACCCGGCAGGATCTCGTCGCCGATGATGAAGGCGGGCGTGCCCGAGAGGCTGAGCTTGTCGCCGAGACCCATATTCTCGGTGAGCGCAGCCTTCACCTCGGGGCCGGCGGCATCCTTCTTCAGGCGCTCGACGTCGAGGCCGAATTCCTTGGCGACGGCCAGTGCCCGCTCGCCGTTGACGCGGCCCTTGCTCTCCAGAAGCTTCACGTGAAAGTCGAACATCTTGTCGCCCTTGAGCTGCTGCTTGGCGGCGAGGGCGATCTTGCTGGCTTCCACGGATTCGTTGCCGAGAACCGGGAAGTCCTTGAGAACGACCTTCAGTTTTGGGTCGCTCTTCATCAGCGTCTGCACGTCGGAGAGCGCCTTGCGGCAATAGCCGCAATTGTAGTCGAAGAACTCGACCAGGGTGACGTCGCCCTGGAGGTTGCCGGCGACCACGCTGTGGGGCGAGTCGACCAGGGTCGCGCTCGCCTCCTTGAGGGCGGCGGCCTGCGCGAGCTTCTGCGTCTCCTGGGCGCGGCGCTCGCCTTCGGCGACGGCCTCCTGGAGCACCTCGGGGTTCTTCACGAGGTAGTCCTTGACGATGGACTCGATCGCCTTGCGTTGGGCGTCGTTGAAGACCGGAGCATCCTCGGCAGAGACGGATGAAACGGCGCCGAGAGCCAGAGCGGCAGCGAGGGCGAACGCTGAGGCGGAACGAAGGAGGGGCATCGATGTCCTCGAAGAATTCAAGGCGGGCCTCGCAACGGCGGCTGCGACGCGGCGCGCTTCCGGGCCTGCGATAGAGGAGGGGTTAGGCGTTTTCGCGGCGCGGGGTCAAATCACGGCGCGATCGGATAGAACTCCTGCGACGAACGGATGGGAGCCTCGGCCATGAGCGATGACGGCGTCGCGCGCTTGCGCAAGATCTGCCTTGCGCTGCCTGAGGCGACCGAGAAGGAGACCTTCGGCGGCCCGACCTTCCGGGTGCGGGAGAAGATCTTCGCGATGCCCCGCAAAGGCGACGGTCGTCCCTCGGTCTGGATGAAGGCGCCCGCGCACGCGCAGGAAATCCTGATCGGCGCCGACCCGAGCCGCTTCTTCGCGCCGCCCTATGTCGGCCCCAAGGGTTGGATCGGGATGCGACTGGACGACAGCCCGGACTGGTCGGAGGTCGAAGCGCTCGTCACCCGCAGCTACCGCCTGATCGCGCCGAAGCGGTTGGCCGCGAGGGTGCCGCAACCCACAAGCGGCGAGGGCTGAGGCGTACCGTTCATCGTGCCCGTGATCCGTCCGGCCCTTGCCAGCGGGCGCATATCGCCCGATCGAAGCCCGATGAGCCAAACTTTCGAAACAATCTCGCGGCGCGCCCAAGCCGTGGCCCCCTTCCTCGCCATGGACGTGATGGCTGCGGCTGCCGCCAAGGCTCGCAGCGGCGAGAGCGTGATCCGCATGGAGGTCGGCCAGCCGTCGGCGCCGGCCCCGCGAGCGGTCATCGCCGCAGCGCAAGCGGCCCTTAGCGACGGACGCGTCCCCTATACCGAAGCGCTCGGTATGCCGGCTCTGCGCCAGCGTATCGCGCGCCACTATGCCGAGACCTACGGCGTCACTGTTCCACCAGAGCGCGTCGTCGTCACCACAGGCTCGTCCGCCGGGTTCATCCTATCGTTCCTTGCGCTGTTCGATGCAGGTGCTCGGGTCGGGGTGCCTCAGCCGGGCTATCCCGCCTATCGCAGCATCCTCACCGCGCTCGATCTGGTGCCGGTGCCAATGGTTCTGCAGCGCGCCGACCGCTTCGCGCCAACGAGCGGCCTGATCCAGGACGTGCACGGGCAGGGCGGCCTCGACGGCGTGCTGGTGATGAGTCCGGCCAATCCGTCCGGCACGGTAATCGCGCCGGCCCGCCTTGCCGAGCTCTGCGCGACGGCGAAGACGCTCCGCCTCCCCTTCATCTCGGACGAGATCTATCACGGGTTGAGCTATGGCGTGCCGACAGCGACGGCGCTGCAGTTCGACCCGGACGCGGTCATCATCAACTCGTTCTCGAAGTTCTATTGCATGACCGGCTGGCGCATCGGCTGGATGGTGGTACCGGAAGCCCTGGTGCGCCCGATCGAGCGGCTGGCGCAGAACCTCTATATCTCAGCGCCCTACCTCTCGCAGGTCGCGGCACTCGCCGCCTTCGATACCCTCGACGAGATTGGCGCGATCCGCGACGGCTATGCGCAGAACCGGGCGATTCTGCTCGACGCCCTGCCGGGCCTCGGCCTCGGCGAGACGCATCCGGTGGACGGCGCGTTCTACCTCTACGCGGATGTCGGGCGGCTCACGGACGACGCCACCGCCTTCTGCCGTCGCATGCTTGAGGAGGCGGGCGTGGCGGCGACACCCGGGCTCGATTTCGACCCGGTGCAGGGCCACCACCATGTCCGCTTCTCGTTCGCAGGCTGTCGGGCGGAATGCGTCGAAGCGGTGCGGCGGCTACGAACCTGGCTCGCTTGACGCGCCCGCTCAGGCGGCGCGCAGGCTCGCCGCTGACCCGGAGAGGCGCACAGCCTCGGCGCAGGCCCCTTCGAAGCCCTGGAATGCGGTCGTGGCGACGCCCCAGTCCTGGGCCTTGACGCTCTCGACCATGAGCTTGGCCTGACGCTCCGCCTCACCGAGGACACCGCGAAGGGCGCTGTCGAGACCGGATTCGGCCGCCGCATCGGCACCCGGACGCCGCGCCACAGCGAGATCGGCCGGCGAGAGCCCGACGAGCACCGAGGCCAGGCCGCGCTTCCAAGCCGCGATGTCGGCCGGCAGTCGAGCCAGCAGGATGGGGCGTTTGTCTGCGGCATCGACATCGAGCAGAGCCCGGCTGGTGGTCTCCAGGCCGACGAGGCGGGTGATCGCCGAAGAAATCTCGCTGCGCGCCTTCGCGGTACCGGCAGCGATGCGCTCGACGCTCGACGAGATCTCGCCGGTAGCCTGCTGCTGCTGGCCCATGACGTCGGCGATGGCCCGCATCTCGGCGGCGGCTTCGGCGACGGCGCCGCTCTCGGCCTCGACTCGGAGATTCGCGCGCTGGACGGCGCCCGCACCGGCCGCGACGGCCTCGCGGGTATGGGTGACGGTGTCGCGCATGGCAGCGAGCTCGCCGCGCAGGCCGTCGAGCCGCGTCCGGATCTCTTCCGTGGCCTTGGCGGTCTGGCCGGACAAAGCCTTGACCTCACCGGCGACCACCGCGAAGCCGCGGCCGGCCTCGCCGGCGCGGGCTGCCTCGATGGTGGCGTTAAGGGCGAGCAGGTTGGTCTGGGCCGAGATGCCAGCAATGGCGCTCGCCATCTCCTCGATCTGGGTGGCAGCCCGCTCGAAAGCGGCGAGGCAACCGGCGATCTTGCCGGCATGGGTCTCGATGGCGCTCATGCGAGCGCCGGCCTGGGCGATATCTCCGGCGCAGTCGGCGATGCCCGTGCGGGCGCGCTCGGCAGTGGCGGCAGCGTTCTGCGAGCGGCTGGCGATCTCGACTGTCGAGACGGCGACTTCCTCGCTTGCGGCAGCGATGGTGCGTGCCTGGTCGGCGATCTGGGCTGCGTCGTGGGTCAGCCAGCCGATCGCCATGCCCGCCTCGGAAGCGTCGGCAGCCATGTTGGCCTGACGGGCCAGGAGATCGAGATCGATCGCGGGAGGGGCAGGCTCGGCAACGGGAGCTGGCGCAAGAGCGCGCTCCTCGACCGGGGCGGACGCAGAGCTGGCCGCCGCATCCATGATAAGGCGAGGCTTGCGGAAACGTCCGAGCATGATGTTGGCATCTCCCATCGGCCGAACAGACGGGCGCGACGAGGTTCATCGTTAGTCCTCAGTTGCAAATCCGAGGTTAACGGAGGGCCGCCCGCGACTGAAAGGTAATATTGATGCAATGATGCATCGCAAAACTTTCAGCGACATGGGGCAGTTGCATGTGCACGCAGCCCATCCCAACAACATAGAGTGATTTTTGGATGATGCGCTGCGGCGGCCAGAGCGCTGGCGGCGCCAAGGCCCAAAGCGAAGATGCCGAGCCGACAGGTCGGCTCGGCATCTTTGGTGCTTCGTCAGTTTGGGCCCAATCGGCGAACTGTGCCGCCGATCGCGTCCTACTCGCCGGTCAAAGCTGCCTTGGTGCGTGACCACCAGCCGGCGCGCTTCGGACGGTCGGGGTCTACCGGCGTCAAGGCCACGGCGACAGGCTCGGGCAGGGGCTGAGGCGCAGGTGCCGGAGCCGCTTCTGCAGCCGGCGCGGTCTCTACGGGGAGATCGACGACGTCCTGAACCGGAGCCTCGTCCTTCGCGGGCAGCTCGGCGCCGTCCAGAACGGTCTCCCGGGCCGCCTCGGCGGACACGGCGATCACCGTTTCGGCACTGACCGGCTCCTCGGTGGAGGCAACCGACTCGCCGGCTTCGCGCTGTTCGGAGGCGTTCTCGTCGTCCCGATCCGAACGGCCGCGGCCGCCACGCTCGCGGCCACGACCGCCGCGGCGACCCCGGCGGCGGCGACGCGCGCCGTCACCCTCGCTCTCGCCGTCGCTCTCAGAGACGGTCTCGTCAGCCTCGGCACCGGCAGCGACCTCGGTCTCGGAACCTTCTTCGGCATCCTCAGAGGCTTCGCCGGACTCGTCTCCCTCGTCGTCACCGCGAGCGCGATCATCCTCCGCACCGCCCCGGCCGCCACGACGGCGGCGACGGCGGCGACGGCGACGGCCGTTCTCGTCGCTGGACTCGCCTCCGGCCTCGCGGCTCTCGGCGCCATCCTTCGACTCCGTCTCGGCGTCTGCCTCGGCATCCTCCGTGATCTCGTCCTCGATCTCGTCGTCCTCGACCTCGTAGGTCGGCGAGATGGCGACGGCGCGTACGCCGGTCACTGGCGCGGCGGACTTCACGGCGATTTCGCCGCGATCGAGTTGGAACGGCGAGGTCGCCGGAAGCCGGTCATCGGCGGCAACCGTGACGGTGACGGCGAACCGCGACTCCAGTTCGTAGAGATGCGCGCGCTTCTGGTTGAGGATGTAGAGGCAGGCCTCGGTGCGGGTCCGCAGCACGAGGTTATGGGTGCTGCTCTTGACCAACGCCTCCTCGATTGAGCGCAGGATATGCAACGCCACCGACGAGGCGGCGCGCACCATGCCCGAACCGCCGCAATGGGCACAGGGGATCGAGGAGGATTCGAGCACGCCGGTGCGGATGCGCTGGCGGCTCATCTCCAGCAGACCGAAGGGTGAGATCCGGCCGACCTGGATGCGGGCACGGTCGTTCTTGAGGGCCTCGTTGAGGCGCTTCTCGACGGCGCGGTTGTTGCGCTTCTCCTCCATGTCGATGAAGTCGATCACGACGAGGCCGGCGAGATCGCGCAGACGCACCTGGCGGGCGACCTCGTCGGCCGCCTCGAGGTTCGTCTTGAGTGCGGTGTCCTCGATATCGTGCTCGCGGGTGGCGCGGCCCGAGTTCACGTCGACCGAGACGAGGGCCTCGGTCGGGTTGATCACGAGGTAGCCGCCCGATTTCAGCGTGACGTGGGTCGAGAACATCGCGTCGAGCTGCTGCTCGATGCCGTAGCGGGCGAAGAGCGGAACCGTGTCGGTGTAGGGCTTCACCACCTTCGAGGAGCCCGGCATCAGCATGCGCATGAATTCCTTCGCCTCACGATAGGCGTCGGGACCTGCGACCAGGACCTCCTCCAGCTCCTTGTTGTAGAGGTCGCGGATCGCCCGCTTGATCAGCGAGCCCTCCTCGTAGACCAGCGCCGGCGCGGTCGAGGACAGCGTCAACTCGCGCACGCTCTCCCAGAGCCGCATCAGGTATTCGAAGTCGCGCTTGATCTCGGGCTTGGTGCGCGAGGCGCCGGCCGTGCGCAGGATGATGCCCATGCCCTCCGGCACGTCGAGATCAGCCACGACCTCCTTCAGACGCTTGCGGTCGGCCGCCGACGTGATCTTTCGCGAGATGCCACCGCCGCGGCCGGTATTCGGCATCAGCACGGAATAGCGTCCGGCGAGCGACAGATAGGTGGTCAGCGCCGCGCCCTTGGTGCCGCGCTCTTCCTTGACGACCTGGACCAGGATGATCTGGCGACGCTTGATCACCTCCTGGATCTTGTAGTGGCGGCGATAGGCGCGGGGACGCTCGGGGAGCTCGGCCATCGCATCGCCAGCCCCGCCGATCTGCGCGACGCGGGGCTCGCCGTCCTCGTCCTCGGATTCGTCATCCGAGTCGTCCTCGTCGTCATCCGAGTCGTCGTCGGAATCCTCGTCCTCGTCTTCGTCCTCATCCGACTCGTCGTGCTCGTCCTCCTCGGCAGAAGCGGTCGCGTCGGATGCAGTCGGCGCTTCGGCGGGGTGCGGAGCCTCTGAGATCGCGGCGACCTCGGCTGGCTCGGGCGCCGACTCGGCTGCCGCAGCCTCACCGGCCTCTCCCTCGGCCTCGCCTTCCGTGCGGGAGGCGGGATCGAGCACGGCGGCCGGCAACTCCGATCCGGCCTCGGCGGCGGGAGCCGCCTCCTCTCCCTCGGGAGCAGTCTCGGCAGCCTCGGCAGCTTCAGCCGTGCGCTCCTCCGCGTTGGGCGCCTGATCGTCCTCGACGCTCACCGACTCGTCGGATTTGGCGGAGGCAGCCTCGGCGCGGCGCCCGCGATGGCGACGGCCCCGCGAGCGGCGCTCTTCGCGCTCGTGGTGCTCTTCCTCTTCCTGCTTCTCCGCCTCGATCAGAGCGAGGCGGTCGGCCATCGGGATCTGGTAATAGTCGGGGTGAATCTCGCTGAAGGCGAGGAAGCCATGCCGGTTGCCACCATACTCGACGAAGGCAGCCTGGAGCGAAGGCTCCACCCGGGTCACTTTGGCGAGATAGATGTTGCCGCGCAGTGGCTTGCGGCTGGCGGACTCGAAGTCGAATTCCTCGACTTTAGATCCGTGAACCGTGACGACCCGGGTCTCCTCTGGGTGCGTCGCATCGATGAGCATCTTGTTGGTGTTGGCCATGACGAACTTTCGACATGGCGGCAGACGGGACACTCCTTGGACCTTGCCGTCCCGGCGGCGCCTTCCGCGGCCGCGAGGCCGAAACGGGGAGGGCGCGTACCGGGCTCGTCGCCGAGGCCTGGGGGCTCTGGGGCGAGAGGCGTCGGGAAAGGGGTTTGCCGTCAACCGCCGATGGGCGCCGGCGATCGGCGCATCTGGGGTTGAACATGGCCGGCGGGAGAGAGGAGACGGCGCGACGCGACAGGCGTGCGCGGGGAGCACAAGCAACGGCAACCGATGCTGTGTGTCCTCCCATCCCTTCCGGCCTCACGAAGATTCCTGGCCGGTTATGCCGGCCGCATGTCACTCGAAACAGGTACGGCGAGAGAACGGCTCGCCATGCTTGCCGACTCCGATCCAGCCTCGAAACATGTCCGAAGATCACCACGAGGAGCCGGGCGCGAGGGAACGCGAGGGGGCTTCCGCGTCCGAAGGCCGCAACGATGACCGTCGGGACCGGATGGGGTCAGTTTCATTAGCGTTCATAACGGGCTTTTGGCAAGAGTCTGCCGCGACAACTTGGTTTGCCAGTCGTTTCCATGTGACCGCCCATGCGATCCCGCATTTGCCAAAGCGTCACCCCACGGCAGCGTTCCGTTTCGGGCCTCGACTTGGCCGGAAAGGTCCGGTTAACCACGATCGTCCTATCTCGTAGAGGAAAGGCCCCGCGGATCTCCCGACGCCTCCCGATGCCGATACGCGCCCGCTCCGTCCCGACCGTGATCCTCGCGTTGACGCTTCTCGTCGGCGCGGCGGCCCATGCCCAGGACAACGACAAGGGCCGGATGAGCGCCGTGGCGATCGGCGCCGAACTCGCCGCGCAGGGCGGCGCCACCACCCTGACCCTCGTCCTGTCCAAGCCCGTCGAGGCCCATGCCTTCGTCATGGAGCGGCCGGACCGGGCGGTGATCGACCTGCCCGAGGTCAATTTCCAGATCGCGCCCGAGGCAGGCTCCAAGCGAGAGGGCGTCGTCACCTCCTACCGCTATGGCCTGTTCGCGCCGGGTCGCTCACGCATCGTGGTCGATCTCGCCGGACCGGCAGTGGTCGACGGGGTCGAGACGAAGACGCGGCGCGACGGCGCGACGCTGCTCTCGATCGCCTTTCGGCGCACCGAACGCGAGGCTTTCCGCAAGGCGGCCGTGGCGAGCGATCCCGCGCCGTCCCTTCGCAAAGCGCCACCCGTCGAGGCACTCGACAGCCGGCCTCTCGTCGTTGTCGATGCCGGCCATGGTGGCACCGATCCGGGAGCGATCGCCAAGACCGGCGTGCAGGAGAAGGACATCGTGTTCGGCTTCGCGACCTCGCTGGCCGACCGGCTGAGAGCGTCCGGGCGCTATCGCGTGACCATGACGCGGGACCGCGATGTGTTTGTCCCCCTCGGCGAGCGGGTCCGTGTTGCCCGCGACGCCAAGGCAGACCTGTTCATCTCGATCCACGCGGATTCGATCTCGGCCGCGCCGCAGGTGAAGGGCGCCACTATCTACACGGGCTCCGAGAAGGCGACCGATTCCGAATCCGCCAAGCTCGCCGAGCGCGAGAACAAAGCCGACGCCGCAGCCGGCACCGACTCGGCGATCGGGCCGGCCGACGTCACCGACATCCTGGCGGAGCTCACGTTGCGGGAGACGCGAGGTTTCTCTTCGAGCTTCGCGCACCGCCTGATGGGCCAGCTCTCGCCGGTGATGGAGATGAGCACGAAGCCGCATCGCGAGGCCGGCTTCGTCGTGCTGCGCTCGCCGGACGTGCCCTCGGTTCTGGTCGAACTCGGCTACCTGTCGAGCAAGAGCGATCTAGAGAAACTGCAATCCGACGAATGGCGTGCCGGCGTCACCGGTTCGATGGCCAAGGCCATCGACCTGTTCTTCGCCGGTCGCGCCACCTCGGCCCAGCCGACCGGCGCGCCGCCGAGCACCACCGGCTCAGTGCCCTTCGGACCAGGCGCCAGCGGCCGGAAGATGCCGCGGCAGCGCTGAGAGCCGTCGCGCCCGCCGCAGTTTCACCATAGAACCAGTGTCGATACGGCGCCGAACGAGCCCGGTCGGGCCGAGGCTGCCTGAACGGCTCGCGACCGCGCCGACGCCACAGCCCTTCGAGGCCGCATCGTCCCGACGCCGGCCCTCAGGACCGTCGACGGGCGGCCAAGCGACGAAACGGACATCCGGATGCGATTCATCCTGCGGTTCTTCGGGATCCTGTTCTCGGCCGGCACCGTGCTGTTCCTGGTCGCGGCCGTGATCGGGGCGTTCTTCTACTGGAAGTACAGCCAAGACCTGCCGGACCACGCCGCGCTCGCGAATTACGAGCCACCGGTGATGACCCGCGTCCACGCAGCAGACGGCTCGCTGCTCGCCGAATACGCCCATGAGCGCCGGCTCTACCTGCCGATCCAGGCCATGCCGAAGGTCGTCGTCGCAGCCTTCCTCTCGGCCGAGGACAAGAACTTCTACAAGCACGGCGGCATCGATCCCGAAGGCATCGTGCGCGCCTTCGTGACCAACGCCTCGTCGGGCAAGAAGCAGGGCGCCTCGACCATCACCCAGCAGGTCGCCAAAAACTTCCTGCTGTCGAGCGAGCAGACCTACGATCGCAAGATCAAGGAAGCGCTGATCGCGCTGCGGATCGAGTCGACGTACTCGAAGGACAAGATCCTCGAACTCTATCTCAACGAGATCTTCCTCGGCACCATCGTGCCTGGACGCAACCTGCACGGCGTCGCGGCAGCCGCGCTCGACTATTTCGGCAAGTCGGTCCACGAGTTGACCATCAACGAGGCGGCCTATCTCGCCGCCCTGCCGAAGGGGCCGAACAACTACCACCCCTATCGCCGCACCCAGCAGGCGCTGGCGCGCCGCAACGAGATCATCGGCCTGATGGCCCAGAACGGGTACATCACCACCCAGGAGGCCGACGAGGCCAAAAAGCGGCCGCTCGGCGTCAACCCGCGCGTCGCCTTCCCGAACGCCGCCGTGTCGAACTACTTCACCGAAGAGGTCCGCCGCGAGATCGCCGAGCGCTACGGCGAGACCAAGCTCTACGAGGGCGGCCTCTCGGTCCGCGCCACCGTCGATCCCAAGATGCAGGGCTGGGCGCGCAAGGCGCTGGTCGATGGGCTGGTGCGCTACGACCAGTCGCATGGCTGGCGCGGTGCCACCCACAAGGTCGACCTGACGGGCCGCGACTGGGGGCTCGCCGTCTCAGAGGTGCCGCTCCTCAACGACATCGCGCCCTGGCGCGTCGCCGTGGTTCTGAGCACGCAGGGCGGCAACGCCCAGATCGGTCTTCAGCCGAAGCGCGAAGCCGGCAACGTCGTCAGCAAGGACCGGGAGACAGGCATCATCGGGCCGGACGGCGTGAAATGGACCGGTCGCAGCGTCGCATCGGCGCTCAGCCCCGGCGACATCGTCTATGTCGAGGCGATCGAGGGCGGCCAGGGGCGGTTCCGGCTGCGTCAGAAGCCCGAGATCTCCGGCGCCATTGTCGCGATGGAACCCTATACCGGGCGCGTCTACGCCATGGTCGGCGGGTTCTCGTACGACGATTCCGAGTTCAACCGCGCGACGCAGGCGATGCGCCAGCCCGGCTCGTCGTTCAAGCCGATCGTCTACTCGGCCGCGCTCGACAACGGCTACACGCCCTCGTCGATCGTGCAGGATTCGCCGATCACCATCGAGGCCGGTCCCGGCCAGGAAGCCTGGACACCCTCGAACTACGACGGCAAATCCGGCGGCCCGCATACGCTGCGCTACGGCATCGAGCACTCGAAAAACCTGATGACCGTTCGGCTCGCCAAGGACATCGGCATGCCGCTGATCGCGGAATATGCCCGTCGCTTCGGCGTCTACGACGACCTGCTCCCCGTTCTGCCGATGTCGCTCGGCGCCGGCGAGACCACGGTCATGCGGATGGTTACCGCCTACTCGATGCTCGCCAATGGCGGCCGCCGTATCCGGCCGACCCTGATCGACCGTATCCAGGACCGCACAGGCGAGACGATCTACAAGCACGACAATCGCAAGTGCATCGGCTGCGAGGCCGAGAAATGGTCCGGCCAGGACGAGCCGAAGCTCGTCGACGAATCCGAGCAGGTGCTCGATCCGTTGACCGCCTACCAGATGGTTTCGATCATGGAAGGCGTGGTCCAGCGCGGCACCGCGACGATCCTGAAGCAGATCGGCAAGCCGCTGGCCGGCAAGACCGGCACCACCAACGATGCCAAGGACGCCTGGTTCGTCGGCTTCTCGCCGGATCTCGCAGTGGGCGTCTATCTCGGCTTCGACAAGCCGCGCTCGCTCGGCGACCGCGCCACCGGTGGCGGCCTCGCCGCGCCGATCGCCCTCGACTTCCTGAAGGTCGCCCTCAAGGACAAGCCGCCGACCCCGTTCCGGGTGCCGCCTGGCATCAAACTGATCCGCGTCGCCGCGGGCTCCGGCGCTCGCGCCGGCGCGGGTGACGGGGCAGGCACCATCCTGGAGGCCTTCAAGCCGGGCACGGCTCCGCCGGATGCCTATGTCGCAAGGCCCGAAGCCCCGACGGCCGTACCCGACGGCGCTGGCGCCGCAGCGCAGACCGGTGGAGTGTACTGAACCAGTGCCGGCTGAAAGCAAAGCAGGAAAGAGAGGGCAGGCGCCCTCTCTTTTTTATTCCGATACAGGCGCTTAAAGACGATTTTTAACACGGCGACTTAAGATCGTTGACTGAGGTTTTCCGTCAGCAACCCGCTCACACCACCGCTTTGCGTGCCATCGCCAACTCGGCCAACGCGTCGATCCGCATGCCGTAGATCGGCGGCTCGATCATGAAGCGCTCGGCGATCTCGCTGACGATGAAGTCTGGGCGCACGCTGGCGACGTAGTTCCAGTCGATGCTCGTCGCCCACAGGAAATGCACTTCGCGAAATGTGTCGGCGAGGAAGGGTGTCAGCACACCTACAGTGTCCATGGCTCCGTGCTCGGCAAAAGAATCGCCGAACAGCACGAGGCGGCGCGGGTCGGCCGCGGGATCGTCGTTCCGGAAAACCGCGTGGGCACCGATATGAGCGTCCCTGGGCCGCCCGAGCGCCTCGAAATGCGTGATGAGACGGTTGGCATGCGTGCGCCGCGCCATGGTTTCGAACAGGCAGTCTTCGATGGTTTCGACGGGTGACGGCGTGAGCTTGGAGGAGAGATCGCCGATGAAGGGCAGGGTCTGCCGCATGCGCCGCGCCGCGATGTCGTCGCGTGGCGCGACGCCGAGGCCACCGAGGATCGTGCGGTAGGCGAGGTCGCACCCCTCGAAGGTCCAGTGCGTGTCGGTGCGCCGGTAGAGCGGCGTCCGCCACCGTGCTTCCCGCATCGGGCCGACGAGGTCGACCAGCGCGCGCGCGCCGGCCGAGCCTCGAAGCCACCGCCGGAGCCGCAGGGCCGGAGCACGCTCGGGGTCGAAAACCAAGCCGTCCACTGCGTCGTAATAGATCGTCAGCTTCTCAGGCGCGACGACGTGCAGGTAGGTCGCGCCGAGGCGGCGGCTCCGGCGGCAGCGGTCGGCGAGGTGCTTGCGCCACTGCCACAGGGCATGTCGCGCGAGGCCCGGCCGGCCGAACTGCTCGAGGACGCGGTTGGAGCCACCGGTGAGGATGAGCCAGCCGTCCCGCCCGACATGAACCTCCGGGGGCGGTGCGACGGCAAAGTCCTGCTGTGGGGAAAGGCGCATGCGATCCGTCTATCCGGGTGCGCGCATACTCGCCATGCCCATGCCAACGGGCTGGGGCCGAAGCACCTTAGAACGAGGCCCTGACCCCACCGAAGAACGAGCGGCCATTTCCCGGGTAGAAGGCCGCTGGCCCACCGGGCACCGTCGAGGCGTTCGTCACCACCGCGATGTCGGAGACGTAGCGCTCGTCCGCCAGGTTGCGGGCATCCAGGAACAGCGAGATGCCGTTGGCGAAGTCGATGCCCGTGCGGACGTTGACCAGCGCGTAGCCCGGCACCTTCAGGGTGTTCGCGTGATCCGCAAAGGCGCCCTGCGGCACCCAGTCGATCGACGGCGAGACGTAGAAGCCGCTCGGATGGGTGTAGGTCAGGATGGTGCGCAGCACGTCCTGCGGGATGCCGGCGATCCGGTTGTTGCCGAATTGCGGGTCGTTCACGAAGCGGAAGTCGTTATGCGTCCAGATCTGCGTCGCGGTGAGCGTGTCGCCGATGCCGGTCAGGTCGCGCAGCACCTCGAGCGAGACCGCCGCTTCCACGCCCTGGTGGACCGTGCGCGGCGCGTTGAAGGTCGCCGCCGGGATGCCCGCACCCGGATTGGCGAAGAAGTTGATCAGCTCGTCGCGGATCTCCGACCTGTACAGCGTCACGTCCCAGCTCAGCCGGTCGACCTTGCCGCGGCTGCCAGCCTCGTAGGTCCAGGCCTGCTGGGCGCGCAGCGGCACGAATTGCGTGGTCGTGCCGATCACCTGGTTCAGGTCGGAGAAGTCCGGCACGTCGCGGCTGCGGGTGATGTCGCCGAAGACCTGGATGTCCGGCAGCGGCTGCCACATCAACCCAACCTTCGGGTTGATGCCCTGATAGGTCACGCTGTCGTATTTCCCGACGAGGTTGCCGGCGAAGTTGAGGGCCGGATTGGCGTTGGGCACGGCCGGCAGGCCGCCCTTGTCGCTGTAGGTCCGGTTCGAGGAAAAGGCCTTGAGCCCGGTCATCAGCGCGACGTCCGGCAGGAACCAGAACCGGTTCTCGCCATAGGCCTCGTAGTTCGAGGCGCTCTGCACCGAGTTCAGGGTCTGGGTGAAACGGTAGCCCGAGGTGTTGAGGTACTGCCGGGCGTCGTTGACGCCGGCAAAGGCCCTGACGCCGAGGATCGTGTCGTTGCGGAATCCACCGATCTCGAAGGTTCCGGACCAGTGCGGGGAGATGCCGTAGGTGAACCCGTCCTGGTCGATCACCTGGAAGATCGGGTGATACAGGTTCTTGTGAATCACCCAGGAATCGACGTCGAGGCGCCCGACGTCGAGGGCGAAGGAGGTGCGGTTGGCGAACCTCTCGGTCTCCACCTGCCGCGACTGGTTGCCGCTGAGCGCCGAGAGGTTGGCGATCCGCGGATTGTTGAGGGCATCCGACAGGCTGAGCGAGCCCGGCAGCTTCTGGTCCGTCAGGTAGACGCCCGCGTAGAAGCGCGTCTCGATGCCCGGCGCGATCTGGTAGCCGAGATTGGCGTTGAAATTCTGGGTGCGCTGAGTCTCGTGAACCCGGTAGCCGTCCGAATTGGTGATGGTGCCGTTGAGCAGCACGTCCACCGGGCCTGAGATCCGCGAGACCTGGAAATTCTCGCGGATGGTCCCGAAGCTTCCGCCGTCGATCCGATAGATATTCGGCGCGAAAGCGGTATGGGCAGTCGGCGTGACGAGGTTGACCGCGCCGCCGAGGGTGGTGGCGCCGAAGGTCAGCGCGTTGCCGCCCTTGTAGACCTCGGCCGAGCGCAGGGAGAGCGGATCGACCTGGTAGAAGTCACCGCTGCCGTCGGCGAGGTTGAGCGGGATCCCGTCCTGCAGCAGCTCGATGCCGCGCAGGTGGAAGCCGCGGGCGACGCCCGAACCGCGCACCGAGAGCCTGAGCTCCTGTCCGTAGCGCTCCTGCACGAAGACGCCGGGCGTGTCCTTCAGGACGTCGCGCAGGGTGTTGGCGTAGCTGTTCTTGAACTCGTCCGCGTCGACGAAGGCCACCGAGCCGACGGTGGAATTCACCACCTTGCGCTGCTCGGCGACGCTCGGAACGGTGAGCGAGCCGGCCTTCGGCGTCGAGATGCCCTCGACGCTGAGCTCGGGCAGGGTGGCGGATTGCGGCTCGGCGAGAGCGGCCGTCGAGGTCAGAAGCAGGAAGGCGAGCGCGCTGGCTCCGCCCTTGGTGGAGGTGAGGGGCATGGTCGTCGGCTCCACGCCCGCGCCGCGCTCGCACGCATGGGCGAGGGACTTCGGGTCGTCGAAAGAGAGAAGGAAGAGACCACCGCGCGCCGGGCGCGCGGTTCCGCCGCTAGTGCTGGTGCTCGGCCCCGCCGGAGGCCCCAGCCGGTCCTTGGGCGCCGATCGGGGCGACGTTGAACGTCACCGGCACCGTGCCCGCATGCTCGAAGACGAGCGTACCCTGGACCGACTCACCAGCCTTGAGGCCGTCCTTCAGGTCGAGGAACATCAGGTGAAACCCGCCGGGCTTCAGCGCCACATGGCCACCGGCCGGAACGGGGAGCCCCCCCTCGACGGGGGCCATCTTCATCACGCCGCCCTCTGTCGACATGGAGTGGATCTCGCCACGACCCGATTGCGGGATCGACGCGCCCACGAGCTTGTCCGGCTGGGTGCCGCCATTGGCGATGGTGACATAGCCGCCGGCCACCTTCGCGCCGCTCGGCGTGGCCCGCAGCCACGGCGTCTCGATCGTGAGGTCGCCCGCCTTGACGGGAGTCGCCATGGCGACGGCGGCTTGGCCGCCGGCCTTTGCCGCGACGATCCTCACGCCGGGCGCGGGCGTCTTGAGATCGTGCGGGTTCTGCCCAGCCTTCGGAACCTGCGTCCAGGCGAGCAGGCCCTTGTCGCCCGCGCCGGCGCATTCCTGCTCGACGGGGAAGTAGACGGTCGAGCCCGGTGCAAAATCGTCCGAGATCCGAGCGAAGAAGGTGAACTCGTCAACCTCGTCGTCGCCGACGCTGCCACCGCTCCAGGTGATCGCAGTGACGCCCTCGGAGACCTTGCCGTGGAAGGACTGGTAGGCCTTGGCGTAGCTGCCCTTGGTGGTGGCGAGCTGCCAGCCGGGCTTCGGCATCGGCTTGGCGCCAATCACGCCCTCGGGGATGGTGACGGTGACGCGCGTCGTCGCCTTGCCCTCGCAACCGTGCATGATTTGCACGACTCCGCGATAGCTCGCGTTCGGCGTGGCTTCCTTCCGTTCCAGCACCGCATGGGCAAGGGCGGCGGAGACGGACAGGCTGAGGGGGAGGGCGGCGAAGAGCACGGCCCGAGAAAAACGGTTCGACATGAAGGGCTTCCGACGTCTGAAGGATCTGATGGCGCGATGTGCGGCGATCGGTTCAGGCGACGGGAGGCGCGCGAGCGCTGGCGAGGGTTCCGGGGGGAGCGCGGGCGGGCGCGGCAACCGTCATCCGCCAGACGAGCTGGACGGCAAGACGCGGCGGCCAGGCGATCGAGGCCATCGCGGGCAGCGGCGGGGGCGAGGCAGCGACGGGTTGTGCAGCCGTACAGCAACATCCATGCTGGTGAGCGGGCGTGTGCGGCGCAGCAGGATCGCCGCTTCCGGCTCCGTCGGCCTTGTCGAGGCAATGCACGTCGAAGGGCAGGCCGGCGGCAGACGCCATCGGCAGCGGTGCGAGCCCGCCGAGGAAGGTCTGCATCACCAAGGCGTAGAGCGCCAGGACGGCCGTCAGCCTGCGCAGAGAGCGCACGCCTCCTCCGGTCCAGGCTTCAGCCATCGTCATCACCGCTTCTCTAGACCGGCGAACGGCGCCCCGCCAGATCGCCTAAGAACCGTCGCACCGGACTGTTGCGCGCACGCCGCAATCGACGCGGCAATCAAATCGACGTGTGCCAGCACACGGCCAAGGCGTGAAGCGCCACAATATGGCCCGGTCATCATGCGTTCTTAACGCTAGCCCGACATCAAGGGCGGCAGGCGATTTCCGGCGCGTATCGAGTCAGGCCGGCTCCGTATCTCCGCCCTCTCAACCGGATCAGAGCATTGGATCGATGCTGAACCAGGTCATCACCTCACGCCCCGCCCACCGCCTCGCCAGCGCCCTGCTGGCCGGCTCAGCGCTGCTGCTCCCGCTCCTCTCGCCTGCCTCGGCACGCGAGGATGTCGGCCAGGCCGAGTGGGCCCAGGACTACGCGGCGCCGCAGACAATGCAGGTTCGCCGCTCCTCGACACCGATCCTCTCGCCCCAGACCATCGCGGCAACCGAGCAGGTCATCGAGAAGTATCGCGCGATCGTCTCGCGCGGCGGCTGGCAGCCCGTCTCCGGCGCGGGCGGCCTGCGGATCGGCTCGCGCGGCCCGGCCGTCGGCGCCCTGCGTCAGCGCCTGATCGCCACGGGCGACCTCGACGCCCAGGCCGGCAGCGGCGGCATCTACGATTCCTACGTCGCGGCCGGCGTGAAGCGCTTCCAGGCCCGCCACGGCCTCAGCCAGACCGGCCAGATGAGCCCGGCGACGCAGGCCGCGATGAACGTCTCCGCCGACATCCGCCTGCGCCAGCTCGAGACCAACCTGATCCGTCTGCGTTCTTATTCGGGCGATCTCGGCCGCCGCTTCGTCATCACCAACCTGCCCGCCGCCCTCGTCCAGACGGTCGAGAACGGTCAGGTCGTGACGATCCACGCCGCCGGCGTCGGCAAGATCGACCGCCAGTCGCCGATCATGAATACCAAGGCGACGCAGATCAATTTCAACCCCTTCTGGACGGTCCCGGCTTCCATCGTGAAGAAGGACCTCATCCCCAAGATGCAGAAGGATCCGAACTACCTCACCGACAACAAGATCCGCATCTTCCGCGGCGAGACCGAGATCTCACCACGCTCGGTGAACTGGAACTCTGACGAGGGCACGCATTACCGCTACCGTCAGGATTCGGGCGCCGACTTCAACTCGATGGGCGTCGTGCGCATCAACATTCCGAACCCCTACGGCGTGTTCATGCACGACACGAACTCGCGCGGCGTGTTCGGCGACGACTTCCGCTTCATCTCCTCGGGCTGCGTGCGCCTGCAGAACGTGCGCGAGTACATCACCTGGCTGCTCAAGGACACGCCCGGTTGGGACCGCGCCCATGTCGAGCAGGCCGTGGAGAGCGGCCAGCGCATCGACGCGACGCTGACCC
Source organism: Methylobacterium sp. C25 (assembly GCF_021352225.1). Lineage (GTDB taxonomy): Bacteria > Pseudomonadota > Alphaproteobacteria > Rhizobiales > Beijerinckiaceae > Methylobacterium. The sequence goes on from NZ_JAAUVI010000006.1 coordinate 91,881, forward strand.
AGCCCGTGCCGGTCTACTGGACCTACATCACCGCCTGGGCGACGCCGGACGGCACCGTCCAGTTCCGCGACGACATCTACAAGCGCGACGGCGTGAACGTGCCCTCGACCATCGAGGCACCGACCCCGGTGGCGAGCGCCGCCTCGACCCAGCCCGAGCGTTTCGAACAGTTCGACGAAGAGAACTGATCTTTTCGGCATCGGCAGCGAGGCTCCTCAAGCCTCGCGCAGACGACACTGAAAGACCCGCTCCTCTCGAACAGAGGTGCGGGTCTTTCCTCATTTGGTTTGCGAGAGAGAACACCGTCTTGGCACCCATCGTGGCGATCGGCCTCCACCTCGCCGCGCTCCTCGGCGGCGCGGCCTTCGTGCTTCAGCAGGCGGCCAACGCGAATCTCAGGGGGGCCCTCGGCTCGCCGTTCTGGGCGGGGCTCACGAACTTCCTGGCCGGCGGACTGGTGCTGAGCATCGTCCTGATCGCCATCCGGGAGCCTCTGCCGTCCCTCCAGGTCGTGACCAGGGCGCCGTGGTTCACGTGGATCGGCGGCTGCCTCGGCGCGCTCTACATCATCGGCATCATCTTCCTGCTGCCGAGGCTCGGCGCTGCGACCGTGGTCGCCCTATTCATGGTCGGGCAGATCCTGACCTCACTCACCTTCGATCATTTCGGCCTGCTCGGTGCGCCGATCCGGGAGGTCGGGCTGCCGCGCCTGCTCGGCGCCATCCTGATGGTCGCCGGGGTCGGGCTGATCTGCGCCTTCTGAGACCACGACACGGCCGGCCCGATCGGCCGGCCGTGTCACGTCGCTGGCGTCAGCTGAGCGACTTCAGTTCCCCCCTGGCGACCCCGACGAGGGTACGGATCGCGAGGCCGGCAATCACCACCGTAGCGAGTGCGAGGGTCGCCAGCGCGATCCCGTCGAGAACGGGGTGGCCGGCATGCCCGGCGTAGCGGATCGCCGCCCCGGCCGTTGCCGCGAGGGGGAAGCTGACCGCCCACCAAGAGAGGCGGAACGGGCAGGCGAAGGGCAGGTCGCGCAGCTGGCGCAGCAGGACCGCCAGGATGAAGAGCGACAGCAGGACCAGCGCCTCCGCGAAGGTGTCGATCTGGCCCGTGGTGGCGACGTAGCTCGTGAAGCCCACCGAGAAGGGCGCGATCAGGATCATCAGCGTCGGCCGCAGAGCTTCCGGCATTGGCTCCTCGAAGAGCAGGCGGGAGAAGATCAGCGTGAAGAGCGGCACCGCGAAGAACAGGCCGACGCTGAACGCGAACAGGCTGATCCCGTGCGTCATCGGCAGGTCGAGGGAGGGAGCGGCGAGCGGCACGTCGAGCAGGCCGACCACCGGCACGATCCAGGCTGGCGTCGCGTGGGCGACCTGTTGGCGGCTGCTCATCCAGCGGCTGACGATGTGCCAGGCGAACAGCATCATCAGCACGGTGCCGATGATCCAGAGGCCGTCAGCGAGCGGGGCGCTGTAGCGGACCAGCACGATCGGCAGCAGCAGAAGGCTGATAATCGCCGTGCCGAACAGGCTGCTCGCGATCGGATGCTTGAACTCTGCGGCGACCGCATCCGGTGCCGTCACCGCCTTCACGCCGTAGGCACCGGTGAGCGCGACGAAGGCCAGGACGGCGAGCCAGCCGATTGCGTCGCTGATCAGGGGCGAGACGCCGTGGCGTGAGGATGCGAGGTGCCACGCCACGCTCAACCCGGTCAGTCCCATGACGGAACCGAACAGGCTGACAGGAAGGTAGGCGAGATAACGCCGACGCGACGCTGCGACGTTATCGGCAGGAGAAAGAGGAATCGTAGTCATCGGCTGAAATCCCGCACGAGAGAGGATCGTTGATCGATGAGGTATGCCAGGACGGCTCGTGCCGCGATGGCCGCACGGCGCATCCTCATGTCCGCGCGGATCAATCACTGATATCGCTCAGGCGAGGCGCGAGACATCGAGGACGTCGCATGGAGCAAAAGCCGGAGGAGGGGGCCCCGGATGCGCTGACCGGGCTCGCGCCGATGCTGAGGGTACGGCCGGAGTTGCAGGACCTCTGCTGGTACAGCCATGCTTGGCATTCTGCGCATCCCCCGGAGGCCGCCGGCTGGGCGCCGTTCCACATCGTCGCCGAGGGTCGTTGCCTGATGGAGCGTGCGGGCGAGGCGCCGGTGCTGCTCGGGGCCGGGGACATCGCCGTGCTGCCGCAGGGGGACGCGCACACCGTGCGCGGCGTGTCCGACAGGGTGGTGGAGACGTCCAGGACAGTCGAGACGCACGGAGCAGTCCGCCTCGTCCGCAACGGCGAGGGCAAGCCGGAGACCGAATTGATCTGCGGACGCCTGCGCTTCGAGCAGGCGTCGTCGAGCCCCATCCTTGCGCTGCTGCCGCCTCTCGTGGTGATGCATGCGGACGAGGAAACCGCCTTGCGGCTGCGCGCGCTCGTGGCGACGATCCGCGACGAGCTCAGCCACGCCGCGGCGGGCTCGGGCGCCATCGCTACTGATCTGGCGAGCGCGTTGCTGCTCATGGTACTGCGTGCACATCTGGAACGCAGGATGACGGGAAGCGGTCTGCTGCGCCTCCTCTCCGATCCGATCACGGCGCGCGCCTCCGCGGCGCTACTGGGAGATCCCCGTCGGGACTGGTCGCTCGACGAGATCGCGAGCGCCGCCCATGTCTCCCGTGCGACCTTGGTGCGGAGCTTCCGGAGGGTCGCAGGCACCGCTCCCCTAACCTTCCTCGCCGGGCTGCGCCTCGGTCTGGCGCATCAGCGCCTGGAAACCAGCAGCGACCCGCTGGCCCGCATCGCCGCCGAGGTCGGATACGAGTCCGAGAGCGCCTTCAGCCGCGCCTTCCAGCGCCAGTTCGGAGTGAGGCCAGGCGCCGTCCGGGGCATGGCTCGGACAACTACGGAAGCGGGTGTCGAGGAAGGAAAAACCCGAGCTGTGGGAGGCTCATGAGGCCTTCATCGTCAAAAAATTTCAGGGTCGCGGCAAATTCAGCTGTGGTTGGCGTGCATCATACCTGCGTGTACTAACTGCAGCCTGAGACGCCCCCTGTGAACGCCCACGGGTCGACGGGTGCGCGACACCCCCAAAGAACAAGCAACGAGGCCAGTTTCATGAGCGCCGGTACAGCAGCCGCCAACGACGCCACCAGCCGCTTCTTCTCCGCCCACGTCACGGAGACCGATCCCGAACTCGCCAAGGCCCTCGAGCAGGAGCTCGGCCGCCAGCGGCATGAGATCGAGCTGATCGCCTCGGAGAACATCGTCTCCCGCGCGGTGCTCGAGGCCCAGGGCTCGGTGCTCACCAACAAGTACGCCGAGGGCTATCCGGGCCGCCGCTACTATGGCGGTTGCCAGTATGTCGACGTGGCCGAGAACCTCGCCATCGACCGGGCCAAGCGCCTGTTCAATTGCGGCTTCGCCAACGTGCAGCCGAATTCCGGCTCGCAGGCGAACCAGGGCGTGTTCATGGCGCTCATGCAGCCGGGCGACACCTTCCTGGGCCTCGACCTCGCCGCCGGCGGCCACCTCACCCACGGCGCCCCTCCGAACGTATCGGGCAAGTGGTTCAAGCCGGTCTCCTACGGCGTGCGCCGCGAGGACCAGCGCATCGACATGGATCAGGTCCAGAAGCTCGCCGAGGAGCACAAGCCGAAGGTGATCATCGCCGGCGGCTCAGGCTATCCGCGCCACTGGGACTTCGCGCGGTTCCGTGAGATTGCCGATTCCGTCGGCGCCTACTTCTTCGTCGACATGGCCCACTTCGCCGGCCTCGTCGCCGCGGGCCTGCATCCGTCGCCGTTCCCGCATGCGCATGTCGCCACCACGACGACCCACAAGACCCTGCGCGGCCCACGCGGCGGCATGATCCTCACGAACGACGAGGCGCTCGCCAAGAAGTTCAATTCGGCGATCTTCCCCGGCCTGCAGGGCGGCCCGCTCATGCACGTCATCGCCGGCAAGGCTGTGGCCTTCGGCGAGGCGCTCAAGCCCGAGTTCAAGGTCTACGCGCAGCAGGTGATCGAGAACGCCAAGGCTCTGGCCGAGACCCTGATCGCAGGCGGCTACCACATCACCTCGGGCGGCACCGACAACCACCTGATGCTCGTCGACCTCACCGGCAAGAACCTCACCGGCAAGGCCGCCGAGGCTGCGCTCTCGCGGGCCGACATCACCTGCAACAAGAACGGCATCCCGTTCGACCCGCAGAAGCCGACCATCACATCGGGCATCCGTCTCGGTACCCCGGCTTCGACCTCGCGCGGATTCGGCGTCGCCGAGTTCAAGCAGGTCGGTGGCTTCATCGTCGAGGTGCTCGACGGCCTCGTCGAGAAGGGCGAGGGCGGTGATGCCGCGATCGAGGCCAAGGTGAAGGAGCAGGTGCACGCCCTCACGGCGCGTTTCCCGATCTACTAGTCGCGCGGGCGCCCTTTCGGCGCCTTCGCCACCACGCTAGAAACGGCCGCGGATCGATGTCCGCGGCCGTTTTCTGTTCCGGCGCCAGCGAGGTTTTTTGAGCCGATGCGCTGTCCCTATTGCGGCGGCCCCGATACGCAGGTGAAGGACTCGCGCCCGAGCGAGGATTCCGCCGCCATCCGCCGCCGCCGCGTCTGCCCGGATTGCGGTGGGCGCTTCACCACTTTCGAGCGGGTACAATTGCGCGAGCTCATGGTGCTCAAGCGCTCAGGCAAGCGCGTGCCCTTCGACCGCGACAAGCTGGAACGCTCCATCGACATCGCCCTGCGCAAGCGCCCGGTCGATCCCGAGCGCGTCGAGCGGCTGATCTCCGGCATCACTCGGCAGTTCGAGAGCGGCGGCGAGAACGAAGTGACGAGCGAGGCCATCGGCGAGGCGGTCATGGAGGGGCTCAAGGGCCTCGACGACGTCGCCTACGTACGCTTCGCCTCGGTCTACAAGAACTTCGCCGAACCGCAGGACTTCAAGGACCTGCTCGGCACGCTCGCCGGCGACGCGACGCTGCCCTTCGGCGAAGCGCCCGAGAAATCCGGAGCGCCGCGCAAGCGCGGCCGGACGGCGAAATCCGGCGCGTGAGCGAGCAGGCGGCGGCCGATCAGCGCTTCATGCGGCTCGCGCTGGCCCTGGGCCGGCGCAATCTCGGCCGGACCTGGCCGAACCCCTCCGTCGGCGCGGTGGTCGTCAAGGACGGCGTCATCGTCGGGCAGGGCGTGACCGCGCCCGGCGGACGCCCCCATGGCGAGCCCGTGGCCCTGGCCATGGCCGGTGACCTCACCCGTGGCGCGACGCTCTATGTCGGCCTCGAGCCCTGCTCGCATCACGGCCGCACGCCGCCCTGCACGGACGCGATCACGGCGGCCGGAATCACGCGCGTCGTCTCCGCGATCGAGGATCCCGATCCGCGTGTCGCTGGCCGAGGCCATGCACTGCTGCGCGAGGCGGGCATTGCGGTCGAGACTGGCCTGCTGCGGGACGACGCTGTCCGCGACCATCGCGGCCATATCAGCCGCATCACGCGTGGGCGGCCGAGCCTGCACCTGAAGCTCGCCCGGACCCAGGACGGGTTCGCAGCCCATGCCGGCAACGATCGGCTGCGCATCACCGGGCCGCTCGCCGACGGCGCAGTGCACCTTTGGCGCGCCCATGCCGACGCGATCCTCGTCGGGATCGGCACGGTAAGGGCCGACGATCCCGCCCTAACCGTCCGCCTGCCAGGGCTCGCCGAGCGCTCGCCTCTTCGCGTGGTACTCGATTCGGATCTGCGGCTGAATTCGGCCTATCGGCTTGTTCGCGGCGCTCGCGAGGTGCCAACGCTGGCGATCAGCACACGCAACGCCCCGGCTCATGCCAAGCGGATGCTCGCGTCCTTCGGCGTCGAGGTGGTCTGCGTCGATGCCGGGCCGGACGGCCGTGTCGACCTGCATGCCGCGATGAGCGCTCTCGCCGAGCGCGGAATCACCCGGCTCTGCAGCGAGGGCGGCCCGAGCCTCGCCGATGCGCTCGGTGCGGCCGACCTCGTCGACGTCCTCACCGTCTTCACCGGTCCGACAGCGATTGGCGCGGGCGGCGGCCTACCCGCGATCGGTCCGCATCTGGACAACGCGCTCGCCACGGGCCACCTGCGCGAGGCCGAATCCCTGATGCTGGGACCGGACCATGCCGTTACCTACGAGCGGAGCAACTGAACCGTGTTCACCGGCCTGATCAGTGACGTCGGCCGAATCGTCTCCGTCGAAGGCGACGACCGGCTGCGGCGCCTCGTCATCGACTCCGCCTACGATCCAGCGACGATCGCGCTCGGCGCCTCCATCGCCTGTTCCGGTCCCTGTCTGACCGCGGTGGCGATCGAGCCGCACGGCTCGGGCTGCCGGTTCTCGGTGGATGCCGCCGCCGAGACGCTGGCGCGCACCACGCTCGGCACCTGGATCGAGGGTCGTCGGATCAACCTGGAACGCTCGCTCAAGATCGGCGACGAACTCGGCGGGCACCTCGTAACCGGCCATGTCGACGGGATCGCCGAGATCGTCTCGCGCGAGGAAGTGACCGGCAGCGACGGTCCGTGGGGCGCAAGCACGCGCTTCACCTTGCGCGCTCCAAGCGCGCTCGCACCGTTCATCGCCGAAAAGGGTTCGGTCTGCCTCGACGGCACCTCGCTCACCGTCAACACGGTGGAGGGCGATCTCTTCTCGATCTTGCTGATCCCGCACTCGCTTTCCGTGACCACCTGGGGCGAACGCCGCGCGGCCGAACAGGTCAACCTCGAGGTCGACCTCATCGCCCGCTATGCCGCGCGGCTCACGGAGGCTCGCGGCTCGCTCGGCCTCTGAAGCGAGTCAGCGTTCGACGAAGCCGCTTGGCGTGGCTTCGTGCGGCAGCGACCATCCGAAATAGACCTCGACCGCGACGAGCCGGCCGCTACAGATCGTCAGAATCTCGGTGTTGCGGAACGCCTTGCCCGTATGGGTCCACGCTTCATAAGTCACGAAGACGCGCTCCCCGTCGGCCACGAGGTGGACGAAGCGGAAGCCTGCGAAGTGCGTATGGTTCGGCCAGCAACGCTCAAAATAGGTCTTCCGGTCGAGTGCGTTATCGACCGGGCTGGTGAAAGAGAAGTCGTCTCCAATCACCGCCTCGATCGCAGCGCGGTCGCCATCGGCGTAGGCCTGGTAGCAGCGCCGGGCGACCGCGATCCGGTCTTCGTCCATGGCGATCAGCCCCCGAGGACATCGGCGAAATCCGACATCTCGTAGAACGGCCGGATCTCGATCTCGCTCGGTCCGGGCATCGGGTTGGGGCAGCGCTTCACCCAGGCCACCGCCTCGTCCATGTCCTTGATTTCCCAGATCCAGAAGCCGGCGACGAGCTCCTTTGTCTCGGCGAAGGGGCCATCGATGACGGTGCGATCGGCGCCGTCGAAGGCCACACGCTTGCCCTTGGACGAGGGCTTCAAGCCGTCGGCCGTGACGAGGATGCCGGCTGCTTTGAGCTCCTCGTTATAAGCCCCCATCGCCGCCAACATTTCCTTGGCGGGCAGCTGGCCCGCCTCGCTGTCCGTCGTCGCCTTGACCAGAACCATCACGCGCATCGGTGCCTCCTACGTCCCGCCGAGACCATGCCGGCCTCACTTCGAAGACGCACGGACGAGCGGCGAGCCGACAGTCACCCGAATTTTTTCGATGCCGCGTCCTCGGCTTGACGGAATCGGGCCGAGCGGCCGAGGCTACACGTCGCCGACGAGGGGGAAGCCGGTGATCACGCTCTACACTTTCGGACCGAATTTCGGGCTGCCCGACCCGAGCCCCTTCGTGATGAAGGCGCTGCTTCTCCTGAAGATGGCTGGCCTGCCCTTCACCAGCGACCACCGAGGCTTTCGCAAGGCACCGAAAGGCAAGCTGCCCTACCTGCGCGATGGCGATACCGTGGTGGCCGATTCGACCATAATCCGCTGGCACCTGGAGCAGGCGCACGGCATCGATTTCGATGCGGGCTACGGGCCGGCCGAGAAGGCGGTGGGCTGGGCTGTCGAGAAGATGCTCGAGGAGCAGCTCTATTGGGCCGTGGTTCACGCGCGATGGTGCGACGACGCTAATTTCGAGCGCGGACCGGCGGCCTTCTTCGCGGCCGTGCCAGCTCCGGTTCGGCCACTCGTCAAGGCCGCGATCCGCCGGAAGGTGCTCCGTGATCTGCACGGACACGGCCTGGGCCGACATGCCAAATCCGAGATCGAGGCGATGGGCATGCGCTCGATCGGGGCGCTCGCCGACATCCTCGGTGACAAGCCGTACCTCCTGGGCGCGACACCCTCGGGCTCAGACGCGACGGCTTGCGCCTTCATCGCCAGCTTGCTCTGCCCGGTCTTCGAGACGCCGCTGCGCGACGCGACGGTGGCACGGGCCAACCTAGTCGCTTACGAGCGGCGCATGCGCGCGCAGTACTTTGCTGAGGCGGCGTGAGGCGCGAGCACATCAGCCTCGCATCCTCTGCCTTGCCGCTCCGGCCCGTTCCGGGCTAACGCTCGCGGCGCCCGAACACCGCGACAGTCCGGTGACGGCCCGCGAGGATGCGCCGCTTCTCCCTTCGGATCACGGTTCCATGGTCTCTCACAGCCGCGAGGCACCCGCGCCGATCGATGCCGCCGGTGCTCGCGTCCTCATCATCGAGGCACGCTTCTACGATGACGTCGCCGACGCCCTGCTCGACGGCGCTCGTCGGACCCTCGACGAGGCCGGCGCCGAGACGACACTCGTTACCGTTCCGGGTGCGCTGGAGTTGCCGGCTGCCATCGCGATCCTGGTGGATTCCGCAAAGCGGGCCGAACTGCCTTACGACGCGGTGGTGGCGCTGGGCTGTGTGATCCGCGGCGAGACCAGCCATTACGACACCGTCTCCAACGAGAGCGCGCGCGGCCTGATGGATTTGTCGGTTGCCGAACGACTGCCACTCGGCAACGGCATTCTCACGGTCGAGAACCACGAGCAGGCCATGGCCCGTGCCAAGCCAGACGAGATGGACAAGGGCGGCGGCGCGGCCCGCGCCGCGCTCACCGTCCTTGCCCTGAAGCGCCAGGCCGCGGAGCAGGCACGATGAGCCACGCCCCGCAGCAGAAAAAGGATCCGCAGGCCAAGTCCGAGCGCAGCGGCGCGCGGCTCGCCGTGGTTCAGGCCCTCTATGAGATGGAGATCTCGGGCAAGGGTACCATTGAGGCGCTGGCGGAGTTCGAAGCCTTCTGGATCGGTAGCGAGGTCGAGGGCATTACTCATCCGCCGGCCGATGCCAGCTTCTTTCGCGACATCCTGCGCGGCACCGTCGACCAGCAGCGCGCCATCGATCCGGTGCTCGACAAGGCGCTCGTGAAAGGGTGGCCCCTGAAGCGCATCGAGGCCGTGCTGCGCGCCATCCTGCGTGCCGGTGCCTACGAGCTGATGTTCCGCCGTGACGTTCCGGCCCGCTCGGCCATCACCGAATACGTCGACGTCGCCCACAGCTTCTACGAGGGCGACGAGCCCGGCCTCGTCAACGGCGTCCTCGACCGCGTCGCCCGCGACGTCCGCGCCGAGGAGCTGGCCCTCCCGGCCGGCCAGAAGGGGTGAGTGACGGGCGGCCCGGCGAGGAGGCGCTGATCGCGCGCTACTTCGCGCCGCTGGCTGGCCACGGAGCCGAAGGCCTGCGCGACGACGCGGCGAGCCTCACGCCGAGCCCCGCCCATGACCTCGTCGTCACGGTCGACGCCATCGTCGCTGGCATCCACTATTTCCCCAACGACCCGGCGGCCTCCATCGCCCGTAAGGTGCTCGGCGTGAATTGCTCGGATCTCGCCGCCAAGGGCGCGACCCCGCGTGGGTTCCTTCTCACTCTGGCGCTACCCGACGACTGGACCGAAGCTTGGCTTTCTGCCTTCGCGGACGGCCTGCGTGAGGCGAGCGAGGCTTTCGGCTGCCCGCTGCTCGGCGGCGACACCACGAGGGCAGGAGGCGCCATGCTGCTCTCGGTGACGGCCTTCGGCGAAGTACCGACCGGGACGATGGTGCGACGGCAGGGGGCGCGACCCGGTGACCGGCTCTGCGTCAGCGGCACGATCGGCGATGCGGCGCTCGGGCTCGTGGTTCAGGGAGCGCAGGCGCCTGCGCTCGATCCGAAGAGCAAGGCGGCGCTGATCGACCGCTATCGTCATCCGCAACCGCGCCTCGCGCTGGCTCCAGCCCTGCGCCGGCACGCTCGCGCGGCTATGGACGTCTCCGACGGCCTCGCCGGCGACCTCGCAAAGATGCTGGGGGGAGGGGTGACGGCCCGCGTCCGGATCGCCGACGTGCCGCTGTCACCGGCCGCCCGGCAGGCGCTTCGCGTCGACCCGGCGCTGCTCTCCACCGCACTCACCGGCGGCGACGATTACGAAGTGCTCTGCGCGGTGCCGCCCGATGCCTTCGACAGCTTCCTGGCCGAGGCACGTGAGGCCGGCGTCGTGGTGGCGGAGATCGGCGCCGTCGAAGCCGGGGAGGGGCCTGCATCGTTCGTGCGCGAGGATGGCTCCGTGCAGACGTTCGAGCGCGGCTCGTTCAGCCACTTCTGACCTAGTGTCCGCCCTCCTCTGGGCCGGCCCGAACAATCTTGTAGTGGATCGGCTTGAAGCTGCCGCCATTCGATTGCAGCGCCGAGCAGGCCGTGAGGCCAATGATCAGGTCGGTCTCGGCCTCGAACACGATGCGGTCCCCGGCCCGGCTCAGCGGCGGCTCGACGGTGAAGCTGCCCGTCACGCCGTCGATCGGCACGTTCATGAAGCAGTTGAAGGCAACCGGGATGGCGTCCGGCTCAATTCCGTACGGTGCGAGTGCAGCGGCGAGGTTGCCGAAGCAGCCACGATGCGGATCGGCATCGCCGTAGATGATGCGGAATGTGTCGGCCGAGCAGGGCGTCAGCAGGAAATCGTGCCGGCCGACCGTGTCCTCGACGATCCGCAGCAGCACGTTCGATCGATTGGAATAGAGCGCATCGCCCGTCGTCAGATAGATGCGGCTCGCATAATCGAGGGTGCGGCCGGACGAAATTACCTCGCCGATGTCGTGGTGATTGTACGCGAGCAGGTCGGCGACCTGCTCGCCGCACGGATCGATCACAGTCAACCGATCGCCCTTGGCCAGGGTGAAAGCCGTCCCGGAGCGGGGATGGATCTCGTGGTGGCGGCACTCAGCGCCCATCGAGAACGGCGTCCTTGGCGCGGGACTGGAACGGGCATTTCCAGGACTCATCGACGGCCCTGCCGCTGTACTGGCGCGCCTCCGAAGCCTCGCCATGGCGAGCGAGCATCGGGTTGGTCGAGCCCGCGAGCGCCTCATCGCGCTTCAGGATGGAGTTGCGCAGGGTCTCGTAGCGACCTTCTTCGCGCAGTTGCTCGAACTGAGCATGGAGGTTGAAGACGAGGGCTGGCGATGAGAACCGCCGCGCCGGCCGGCTCGCCCGCGGGTGCAGCCCGACGATGAAGAAGGCCTCGCCACCGAAGCTCAACGAAAAATGCGGATTGTCCGGGTCGCCATGCACGCGCTTGTCGAGGGGTTGGCCAAGCCAAGAATCCTTGTCGGACAAGGATTGCACGCGGACCCAAAGGTGCTCCTCGAAGGCCTCCTCCGAGAGATTGTCCGGGCCCTCGAACACTACCACGAAGCTCTGGAACAGCGTGGGATCTCTGCGGTAGCGCGCGATGAAGGCGAGTAGCGCGGGGTAGATCCGCATGTCGTCCCAACCGGAGGTGATGTCGCGGGCCACCAAGACTTTCATACGCTCCTTCGCGACCGCGGACTTGGCACCGACACACGGGAAGGGCTTGCTGCCGATGAAGGCGCGGAACGCGCGGGCGCAGGCATGGTCATGATCATTGCTGGGAAACTGCATCGAAGTCCGCTGTTAAGAAAACTGCCGCGAACGCGTGCGTTCGGGAGTCGGGAACGGCATGCAGTGAGGCCTGTTCCGGCATGGTCCGGTTTCGGACAGCTGTTATCCACCGCTGGCCGGGAACACCGAAAGCGATAGGACACGGCGAGAGCCGTCAGCCCTCCACCTCGTCGTCGTGCCAGACGATGAACGGAGCCGCCTCGGCCGTGTGCCTGAAGTGATCGAGGGCACGCTCGACCACTTCAGCCGGATACGTCCAGGAGGCCGGATACTGGTCGCGCTGGCCGTTCGACAGCGTGTAGTCGATCAGCGCATTGGCCGGTCCGTCATAGGCGGGATTGCGGGAGCTCAGCCCTGCATCGCCTGGCCCGCGCTGGAACATCAACCAGCCCCTGCCCCCGCTGATCAGCGCGCCAATCCGCTCGCCGCCGGGGCCTTCGAGCCAGACTTCGCGAGATGGCAGTTCGGCCAAGGGCTCGGCTCGCGGGGTAGATCAGCGGCCGGAATTCACCCAACGCACGATATCAGTCAGCACACGACCGAGCGCCGCGTCGAGCGCCGTCGCGGCATTGCCGGCATCGACCGCGGCAACCGGGATGCGCGCCGAGAAAACGCGCGCATTGACCACGCGGCCGCTGCCTTCGGCGATCATCTTGACGGAAATGTCGACCACGGCCTCGCGAGAGCCAGCGGCGACGTCGAACTCGCGGATCTCGCTGACGAGTTGGTAATCTGAGACCACCTTGTCGCCCGGCCGCGTCACCGAGCGCAGCCGGCCGGAATTCTCGAGGCTCTGGATCAGGCGCGTCTGGATCAGGCGCGGCAGACGGTCCGACCACTGCCCGCCCCCGAGGAAGGACAACGAGCCGTTGGGCTCGCGTACCAGGATTCGGTCGGCTTCGAGGGTCTGCAACCCGATCGGCTCGGCGACGACGATCGAGCGCGATGAACCGGCAGCGCGGGCATTGCCGGGCACGGCAGCAAGGTCGAAGGTCAGAGGCGTCGCCCCGCCGCCACATCCGGCGAGGCCCGAGGCCAGCACGGCAACCAGCGCGAGTCCGGCCGCGCGCAGCCGCATCGGGCCACGGCGGAATGCCGAGAACGCGAAGGTCGTGGCCGTCGTCATGGGCGAGATCGTCCACCTTTCCGGGCCGGGAAGCAGCCTGCCAGCATCAAACTACGGCAAAGCTTCGATTGTGCCGGTGCGACGCGGCACATTGGGCTACACAGGCCGCATTCAGCGGCCACCGTTGTATTCCGGCAACGACGGTTTGCCGCCGAAGATCACCTGAGACGGATCGCGCTCCAGGCTCTTGGCGGCCCGGTTCAGGGTGTTCAGCGTCCGCTGGCCGTCGGTCGCCAGCGCCTCGACCTCACGACGGCTCGACCCGCTGAGACGCGTCACGCTCGACGAGATGTTGGCCGTACGCTTGTCGAGATTTTCCGACAGCAACCGGAAGGCCTTGCCCGCATCGCGCACCGAGATCGCGGCCTCGCGAATTTCGGCGAAGGTCGAAGAGCCCTGCTCGCCCGAGGCCGAGCCGAGGAAGCCCTGAGCGCCCTTGAGCACGGCATCGATCTGGTCGGACGCCGAGTTGAGCTTGGCCATCATCGCGCGGGCATCGGTGAGGCCAGCCTCGATGTTCGGGCTGGAATTGGCCAGCGCGGTCGAGAAGCGGTCGACGTTGTCGATGACGCGGTTGAGCTTCTCGCCGTCAATCGCCTTGACCAGCGTACCGATAGCCGGACCGGCATCGGCCAGAGCCTTCGAGAAGGTGTCGACATTGGCCAGCGTGCGGTTGATGGCGCCCTCATTGCTCGAGATCACCTTGTCGAGGCGTGAGAGCATGTCGTCGGCCCGCTGCGCGATCTGGCGGGCGGCGGTCATCATGTCCTGGATGTCGCCGGAATCGGCGAAGATCGTCGGGATCGAATCGTCGGCAGCCGGCTTCAGGACCGGCGCATCGGCGCTGCCGCCCGAGAGCGAGATCTGCGAGACACCGGTCAGCATCGCCGAGTCGAGGCGGGCGCGGGTGTCGGCGCGGAGCGGCGTCGAGGGCAGCACCTCGACGAGGGCGACGACCCGGCGCGGATCCTGCGGCAGCAGGCGCACGTCCGTCGCCTCGCCGACCTTGATGCCGTTGAACGACACGGTCGAGCCTTTAGCGAGGCCGCCGACGCTTCCCGAGAAAACGATGCGCAGGGCCTGGTTCGCCGCGCTGCGTGAGCCGCCGTTCAGCCAGAACGCGAAGCCGAAGCCGGCGAGCACGATCGCGATGGTGAAGGCGCCGATCAGCGCGTAGTTGGCACGGGTCTCCATCGGTCAGGCCTTCTCGCGATGAGCGGCATAGCTTCGGTGCGCCATCGCACACGGGACGGCGTTGGGCACACGCTCAGGCATGAGCCACGCTCCCGGTCGGCACGCTCGGCCGCGGCGCGATCGCGCGGGCGCGCTTTCCGTGGAAATACGAGCGCAGCCAGGGATGGTCGCTGGCGAGCATCGCCTCGATCGGCCCCTCGGCGATGATCTTGCCGTCGCCGAGGGCCGCGATGCGGTCGCAGGCGGTGTAGAGGCTGTCGAGGTCGTGGGTGACCATGAAGACGGTCAGCCCGAGCGTCTGCTTCAGCGTCGCGACGAGTTCGTCGAACTCGCCGGCGCCGATCGGGTCGAGGCCGGAAGTGGGCTCGTCGAGGAAGAGGATCTCGGGATCGAGCGCCAGCGAGCGGGCCAAGGCCGCGCGCTTGATCATGCCGCCCGAGAGTTCCGACGGATACTTGTCCGCGGCATCGGGCTTCAGGCCGACCATCTCGATCTTGAGGCGCGCGAACTCGTCGAGCAGGCGCTCGGACAGGTCCAGGTGCTCGCGCATCGGCATCTGGATGTTCTGCTTCACCGTGAGCCCGGAGAAGAGGGCGCCCTGCTGGAAAAGCACGCCCCAGCGCTTCTCGAGCTCACGGCGGCGGGCCAGCGTCAGCCCGTCGACGTCCTCACCGAAAATCTCGATGGTGCCCGAGCGCTTCTGGATCAGGCCGAGGATGGTCCGGGTGAGCACCGACTTGCCCTGCCCCGAGGGGCCGACGAAGCCCAAAATCTCGCCGCGCCAGATGTCGAGGTCGAGCCCCTTCATCACGTTGCGCGCGCCGAAGCCCACCACGAGCTCGCGCACGCGGATGATGGCGTCCCGGCCCGGCTGGCGAGGCGATGAGGTCACGCTGTGTCCCGGTTGAGGGTCTGCGCGCAAGGCGCTGATCCCACTCAGAATTCGATCGCGGCGAAGAACACCGCGAATAAACCATCAAGCACGATGACCATGAAGATAGACTTGACGACTGAGGCGGTGACGTGGCGGCCAAGCGACTCCGCCGAGCCCTCCACAGCGAAGCCTTCGATCGTCGCGATGATGCCGATGGTCAGCGCCATGAACGGCGCCTTGAGCAGGCCGACCCAGAGGTGATGGTCCGACACCGCGTTCTGCAGGCGCGACAGGAAGCCCTCGGAGGTCAGCCCGCCATAGATCATCGCCGTGACGCCGCCGCCCGAAAGCGCCGCGAGATTGGCAATGAAGGCGAGCATCGGCAGGCCGATCATCAGCGCCAAGATCCTGGGAACAATCAGGATTTCGATCGGATCGAGGCCCATGACGCGCAGCGCGTCAACCTCTTCCCGCATGCGCATCGACCCAATTTCGGCGGTGAAAGCGGAGCCGGAACGACCCGCCACCATGATCGACGTCAGGAGCACTCCGAGTTCGCGCAGAACGAGGATGCCGATGAGGTTCACGACGAAGCTCTGGGCGCCGAAGCGCTGGAGCTGGATGATGCCCTGCTGCGCGACGATGCCGCCGACGAGGAAGGAGATGAGGGCGATGATGGGCACGCCGCGATAGGCGATGGCCTCGAGCTGGTTCACCAGGGCGGTGAAGCGGAAGCTGGAGGGGCGGGCGGCGACGCGGCCGATGGCGGCCACGACCTCGCCCAAAAACGAAACGCCAGCAAGCACTTCGCGCCCGCCGACGACGACGCTGCGCCCCACCCCGTCGAGCATCCCGTAGAGCCGGCCGACCCGCGGCTTGGCCGGGGTCTCGACCGGCCGCAGCGCGACCTCCCCGAGCAGAATCCTGTGCTCCGGCCGCGGGTTGGCATAGGCCATCTGCCCGCCTGCAGCCTCGATCTCGGCCCGCGTCCGCTCCAGCACCCAGGCCCCGAGCGTGTCGAGCCGGACGATCCCGGCGAGGTCGATCAGAACCGGATTCGCCTTTCCCTGCAAGGCGATGGCAGCCGCGGCGCGCTCGACGGCGGGGCCCTGGTCGGCGGTCCAGCGGCCCGTAAGCGCGATCGTGCCGCCCGCGCCGGGCGTGGCGCCGGCGCCGTCGGGATGGGCTGTGCCGGCTTCGATCAGCACGGGAAAAGGTCTCCAGAATCCGTCCCGGGGACGGGAATGCCCTGCACCTTGAGGTCAACATGGTGACCAAAGCGTGTCTTCCCCGGCAGCCGTCCCATGCTGACGGCGGTGCTCACGCACGCCACGCGCACGCCGAACATGGCGCGCATGCGCATCCGCGCGCTCATCCGGAGCATCATCCGCCGCGCCGGGCGACCCTGGCGGCGAATCCGACGAGGCAGAGCCCGGCGAAAGCCACCGGCGCCATCAGGGCGAAGGTCGTGGCCGGCCCGGCGCTCCGGTAGACCACGCCGCAGCCGAGCGTGGCCATGGACGAGCACAGCGCCGTGGCCGAGCTGACGGTGCCCTGGGCCCGGCCGCGGGCGCCGTCGGGGGCGAAGGCCGACACGGCGTTCATCGCGCCGAAATGCGTGGCGCCGAAGGTGAAGGCGTGGAGCATCTGCAGGCCGACCAGGGCGGGCAGGGAATCGCCGGCCCAGGCCATGCCGATGGCGCGCAGGATCGCGGCGGCGGCGCCGAGCGCCAGCAGCCGGAAGGGCGAGCGCCACGGCGCCGGCACCCGGCCGATTACCGCGAACAGGAGGATCTCGGCGGCGACGCCGATGGCCCAGAGCGCGCCGATCCAGGCGCCCGGCACCCCGGCCGTGCTCCAGGCGATGGAGCCGAAGGCGTAGATCGCCGCGTGGCTCGCCTGGATCAGGGCCGCCGCGGCGATGGCCAGCCACAGCTTGCGGGGCAGGCGAGGGCGCTCCGTGCCGGGGGAGACCCGGCCCGCGCCGCCCGCCACGTCCCGGCTGGCATAGGCGACGGCGGAGGCGATCAGCGCCAGCCCGGTGAGCAGCAGCGGCACGGCGAACGCCTCGCCGAGCACCCCGAGCAGCGCGCCCCCGGCGAGGTTCGCGCCCAGGAACCCGATCGAGCCGGCCATGCGGATGCGCGGATAATCCAGCCGCCTCTTCGGGCGCGCGGTCCCGGCCCGGCCCGCGCCGGCCTGCGCCGCGCTCTCCTCCTCGGCGGAGAGCCGTACGGCGGCCAGCGTCAGGTAGTCGATGCTCGCCACCATCGGCGCGGCGGCCACGGCATTGATCGCGATCAGAACCGCGAGCAGGCCCCAGCCGATGGCGGCGCCGGCCGGCATCAGCGCGTAGGTCGCGGCGAGGACGAGGCTCCCGGTGAGCAGGAGCGTGCGTGCGGAAAACCCCCGGTCGATCAGCCCCATCAGCGGCGCCGTGGCGACGATGCGGATGGCGATGGGCAGCGCCAGCAGCCCGCCGATCAGCCCGGCATCGAGATGCAGGGCGTTCAGCCAGACCGGCATGAACGGCATCGCGATGCCGATCTCGACGAAGACCACGGTGTAGAGCAGCGCCAGCCGGAAGGCGTTGGGCGCGTCGCTCGGGCCGGGCGGGGGCGGGGCAGGGGGCAAGGCAGGGACGGGGCGGCGGAGACTGGCCGGACGCATGCACGTCCCACCCGGTTTCGTCCATGCGCGGAGGGACGGCCTGCCCTCGTCACGTGCCGCGGCGCGTGGGGTTCATCGGCGCCCGAGCGCAAGAACCTCGCGCCGGGGCCTCTCGTTCGACCCGCTCCACCGAACCCGGCAGACGGGGAAGGCGCCGCAGTCCCGTTACTCGGAGGCTGCCGCGACGGGCTCGAGGATGGGATCGGCGGTGATCCCGTAGCGCACGGACACCGTCAGCAGCGTGAGGGCCGCCAGCGTACAGACGACGAGCGTCAGGATGGTACCGGCGCGCGTGCCGTGCTTGCCGGTCGTGCTGGAATTGGTGGGGACAGAACCGCGAGCAAGAAGTGTAGCCATAGCCAAAACCTCCAATGCGCCGCGAGGCGGCGAGAGCGATGAGGATTTACGCGAGGTGACACACACGCTGCGTCGCTCGAGTGCGGCGCAGTTACCGGGCGATCCGCGGCCACGCTATCGATTGAAATTTTCTTGCTGTTCAATATCCGCGAATACAGATCGCAGATTTTCATTCGCTCTCTACAATGTCTGTGATCTGCCGCACACAGGATCGCCAGTGCGGCATTTCCAAAGGGGGCGTCCCTCGGCTTCAAATTCGCGCCGAATTTGGAGCGATCGCGATTCCATTGGTGTCACCTAGGGGATTACGCTCCACCCTCCAACTTGCCGATCGGCCTACGCAAGGTACCGCGGGCATCGACACGGTTCGCCGGGGCTGCACGCGGAAAACCCGCGGTCGATCAGCGCCATCAGCGGCGCGGTAGATATCCGGTCAAATTAGCCCCCGTCGGCTCGCAAATACAAAAGTAATTTCACAACGAAATCGAAAATAATCAATTTCTCGGTCCTCACCAAGATGATAATTTGCCCAGAACAAAAACTTTTACAAACTTTACTTCGGTAAAAATGGAATTTTATACAGTTCAATATCAATATAACATGTAAAAATGACATGTCTTGCCAACTATCAAATGTTGTAATAAAAAC
The DNA here is from genome assembly GCF_021352225.1 of Methylobacterium sp. C25. Classification (GTDB taxonomy): domain Bacteria; phylum Pseudomonadota; class Alphaproteobacteria; order Rhizobiales; family Beijerinckiaceae; genus Methylobacterium. The sequence goes on from NZ_JAAUVI010000006.1 coordinate 110,615, forward strand.
TATAACGATCAAAAACGCTCATACTGACGTCAAATATTAAATCGCAAGAAAGGCATCATCGTGGCAGCGAAGAAGAAAAAGGAGGCGGTCTCCGTTAGTTTTCACTACCTATCAAGATCAAAAGAATCCGACAAAGGGGATGTAATACATACGGCATTTACAAGTGATAATTTCAACTTACTTGAAGATAACATGAAAAAACAAACGCCCATCGATTTTCGCGATCAAAAGAGCGTTGATCGACTGCGCTTCCGATCAGAAATTATTCTTCTAAATATTAAACGCGAGAACCCTCGAACAATAATTGGTACCTTCAAGAACCCCTATTCAGGCCACGCCTTTGAGAACACGCATAAAGGAAAAATACCTGCCGATAGTGTAAGTTTGCGCCCGTTTCACTTCCTGATCTATCTTTCTGACGAAGGACGTATTTATATTGCGTCTTAGTATCTTGGTCAGCATGGCGGTTACACAGCCCTGCAGACAACTATCCAGAAAATGCTTCCAGATTACGATGACATCAAAGCCCACACGTATAGATTGGATTCAATTAACTTAAGCAAAGCGGAAGCTAAAGAAGTCCGCATTACTTTGTCGCGCCACTCATCTTCTATTGCTAAGCCAAATGTATTTTCCCAAAGTTCGATAATTACTTTCAAGAAACATTCGCGCGACGACGGATTTGAAGGAGAAGTTTCCCAGAAGTTACTGCCATTCTTTGGAAGGACGAATTCGGATATCAAGAGAGTCGTAGCAGAGGTTGTCAACCAAAACGAGCTTATTGCTGTACAAGATACTGATATCCAGGACTGTACAATTATTGCAAAAGTAAATGGGAGCAAAAAAACTATTTATATGCTCGACAGTGGCAGTTTCGCTACAAAATTCCCACTTAACGTAACCCTCGATGCCGATGGGCATCCCGATTTCCAAGAAACTCAAAAGGAAATGCTTCGCGTTCTGGGGACAGAAATAATAGCTAAGAGCGAAAATGTTTAATATAGGGCAGATCTATAAATATAATCGTGAAACTTTTTACGATTATAATACAGGAGCTCAGCAGTCCCGCGTTTTATACGCGGGCACCATTATTTTTATTAGTTTAATATTCGCAACAGGATTTAGTGAGTTAAGCGATAATGCACTTGCCGCCATTATAACAGCGCAATCCATTCTTGCGGGATTCGGTTTTAATGTTCTCTTTTTTCTCCTATCGAACGCGAACGTTTTGCCTAGCAAGAAAGAGGGGTCAATAGAGCAAGATTTACGCAGAAACAAAATCATAGCATTGTCTGAAGAGATATTTGGTAATATTTCATATTTTAATCTTGTATCAATATCTTCTGTTTTTCTCTCTTTGCTCATTTTTATACCTAGCTTATCATCTACTACCACGGAATATTGCGTTAAATATTTGATGGACAATTTTCATGATTATTATGAACAGATTCGAAACTTGGCATTAATCGCAAAAATGGCGCTACGAGTCTTATTATTTACTATTTTATACATCCTTGTATTCGAAAGTATCTATACCTTTATAAGAACCGTAGTCCGTATTACTTTTTATTTTCGCAAAAGACTGGAATTTCTACGAACTGCAGATCAATAATTACACAAATTTACTGAATGGAGCTAGCTTCGCAGAAGTCGGCTCGCCGTCACTTGCGTAGCAGGGCTTGGTAATTGAAGCCTCTAGCATCGTGAGGTGCGGCAGCGGCAGGCTGCCCCGATCAAACAACCGCGAGCCACACCTCCCACGCCTTGGCGAAACCGTCGCACGGGTTGAATAATGTATCCCAACCGGGTCGCGGCGAAGGTCGGCCTGGAATCGGGAGTGACGCCATGAGATCGAGCCTGTCCGTGGGCCTTGCGGCCCTGGTCGCGAGCCTGGGAGCCGCGCTGCTCGCGCCGCTGCCGCTTCTCGCGCAGGAGGCGGCCCCGAAGGCGGCGGCACCCGCGCCCGCCGCGGCGCCGGCGGCCGCACCGGTCGACAAGGGCTCGGCGCTCTACGGGCGGCCGGAGGGGGCGGGGGCCTCGAAGCTTGCGCCGGTCGCCGGGCCGCCGCTGGCCACCGCCGCCGCCAAGCTGCCGCTCGACAAGCTCAAGGTGCCGGAGGGGTTCAAGGTCGAGGTCTATGCCAGCGGGCTCGCCAATGCCCGCTCCATCGTCCAGGCGCCGGACGGCACGGTCTTCGTCGGCACCCGCACCGTCGGCAAGGTCTACGCCGTGCTGCCGCAGCCCGATGCCGAGGGCCGGCGCGTGGTCAAAACCCTGTTCTCGGGGATGCACCGGCCAAACGGCGTCGCGGTGCATGACGGGGCGCTCTACGTCGCCGAGCTCTCGAAGATCACGCGCTACGACGACATCGCCAAGCACCTCGACGATCCGGGCAAGGGCACGGTGGTCTATGACGACTTGCCTAAGGACGAGGCGCATGGCTGGAAGTTCATCGCCATCGGGCCGGACAACAAGCTCTATGTGCCGGTCGGCGCGCCGGGCAACATCAACATGCCGCCCGAGACCCACGCCCAGATCCGGCGGATGGACCTCGACGGCAAGAACGCCGAGGTGATCGCCCGCGGCGTGCGCAACTCCGTGGGCTTCGACTGGAACCCGGCGACCAAGCAGCTCTGGTTCACCGACAATGGGCGCGACTGGGTCTCGGAGGACATTCCGAACGACGAGCTGAACGTGCTCACCGAGCCGGGCAAGCAGCATTTCGGCTTCCCGTTCTGCCACCAGGGCACCTTCACCGATCCGGAATACGGCTGGGGGCATTCCTGCTCCGAGTTCACGCCGCCGGCCGCGCTCCTCGGGCCGCACACCGCCTCGCTCGGGATGCGATTCAACACGGGCGGCATGTTCCCCGAGGCCTACAAGAACCAGATCTTCATCGCCCAGCACGGCTCCTGGAACCGCACGCAGAAGCTCGGCGGCGACGTGGTGGTGGCCAAGCTCGGCTCGGACGGGAAGGTGGCCTCGGTGGAGCCGTTCCTCACCGGCTTCCTGCAGGACAACAAGTACGTCGGCCGGCCGGTGGACGTGCTGTTCATCAAGGACGGCTCGATGCTGGTCTCGGACGATTTCAACGGCGCGATTTTTCGCGTGAGCGCCGGGAAATGAGGCTCGGCCTCGCAGGCCTGCTGGCGGCCTCGACGCTCCTCCTGGCGGGAGGGGCGGGGGCCGAGACGGTGGCCGAGCGGCTGCCGGCCTGCCTCGGCTGCCATGGCGAGAGCGGCACCTCCGCGACCGAGGGCGTGCCCTCGCTGGGCGGCCAGCGGGCGGACTACGTCGTGACGCAGCTCTTCCAGTTCCGCGAGGGCCAGCGCAGCGCGCCGCCGATGAACGACATGGCGAAGGGGATGTCGGACGACGACCTGCGCGGCTTCGCCGACGCCATCGCGGCCCTGCCCCCGGCCAAGGCGGCCGGGCCGGCGGCGGATGCGGCTTTGGCCGAGCGGGCCAAGGGCATTCTCGCCAAGCACCAATGCACCTCGTGCCACGGCCCCGACCTCACCGGGCAGGACGCGGTGCCGCGCATCCGGGCGCAGCGGCGCGAATACCTCGCCGCCGCGCTCACCGGCTACCGCTCCAACGCCCGGCCCGGCTACGACGCGGCGATGAACGAGGCCGCCCAGGACCTGAAGGACGACGAGATCGCCGATCTCGCCGCTTACATCTCCTCGCTCTGAATGGCTTGACGGGAGCCCGTCATCGGCTCATCCGTGCCGCCGCGGCACCGTCATGACGGTGTCGCGCCCTTCGCGCACCCCATCCCGATCATGCCCAGCGACAGTCCCAGTCGATCGTCCATGCCGTCTCCGGCTGCCGGGGCCTGATCTCGCGGGATCGGCTCACCCTGGCCGCCCGGAGGCGGCCGGCCCAAAGAGGTGAGCCATGAACGACCTCGTCACCCTCGTCGATCCGGTGACCGATCCGGCCGCGCTCGCCGGCCGCCTGCGCGAGGAGAGCGCGCCCGACATCGTCGAGACGCTGAACCAGCAGCGACCGGCCGTCGCCGCCGCCATCCTGCTCGGGCTCACCGCCGAGCGCGCCGTCGAGGTGCTCGACCAGCCCGGCCTCGATGCCGTCGAGGAGATCGTCGAGGCGCTGCCGCGCGACCGGGCCGGGCCGCTCCTCACCGGCATGGCAGCCGACCGGCTCGCCGACGTCTTCCGCCTGATGGAGGAGCCGGGCCGCTCCGACCTGCTCGAGCGCCTCGACCCGGAGACGCAGGGGACGGTGCGCGCGCTGCTCGCCTATCCGGAGGAGAGCGCCGGCTCGATCATGACGACGGAATTCGTCAGCGTGCCGGGCAACTGGACCGTCGGCCAGACGCTGGACCACATCCGCCGCGTCGAGCGCACCCGCGAGACAGTCTATTCGGTCTATGTGCTCGATCCGGCGAGCCACGTCCTGCTCGCCGCCGTACCCCTGCGCCGGCTGATCTCGGCCGAGACCGGCGCGAGCGTGCTCTCCGCCGCGCCCGGCAAGCGTCCGGTGACGGTCTCGGGACATGCGAGCCGCGACGACGCCGCCCGCCTGATCTCGAAATACGACCTGCTCGCCGTGCCCGTGGTCGACGGCGCCGGGCATCTCATCGGCATCGTCACCGTCGACGACGTCATCGACGCCATGGTCCAGCGCCAGACCGAGCAGGTCCAGCGCTTCGGCGGCATGGAGGCGCTCGACGAGCCCTACCTGCGCATCTCCTTCGGCGAGATGCTGCGCAAGCGGGCAGGGTGGCTCGCCGTGCTCTTCCTCGGCGAGATGATGACCGCCTCGGCCATGCAGGGCTTCCAGGACGAGCTCGAGAAGGCGATCGTGCTCACCCTGTTCATCCCGCTGATCATGAGCTCGGGCGGCAATTCGGGCTCGCAGGCGACCTCGCTGCTGATCCGCGCCCTGGCCCTCGACGAGGTGCGCCTGCGCGACTGGTGGCGCGTGGCCCTGCGCGAACTCCCCACCGGCATCGCCCTCGGCGCGATCCTCGGCGGGCTCGGCATGGCCCGCATCGCCGCCTGGCAATGGCTCGGCTTCCACGATTACGGGGAACATTGGGGCCTGGTGGCCTGCACCGTGGGCGCGGCGCTGATCGGCATCGTCACCTTCGGCTCGCTGACCGGCTCGATGCTGCCCTTCCTGCTGCGCCGCCTCGGCTTCGATCCGGCGAGCGCCTCCGCGCCGGCCGTGGCGACGCTCGTCGATGTGTCCGGCCTGGTGATCTATTTCGGCGTCGCCGCGATCATCCTGCGAGGCACGCTTTTGTGAGAAACACCGTCCCATGAAGGGCGTAAGCGCCCGTTAAGCACGTTCGGCGATCATGCGGCCCGTGTAGGACCGGCAGGTAAGCGGATCGCCGGTCGACAAGGACGTGCGTTCGATGATGGGTTCCGGTTCGCCCTCGCCACTCGACCAGACCGAGTACGACGTCATCGAGTCCGCCCTCGCCGAGACCGAGCGCGGGCGCCGCTTCCTCGCGGAATTTGCCCGCCGCCATCGCGGCGCCGACACCGACACGCTGCTCCAGGCGATCCACCGCCTGGAGGGCGTCGTCACCAAGGATCTTCCGGCCTCCGCCGCGCCCGATGCGCTTCGCAGCGAGTTCTCGGCCATGGCGGAGGGCATCGCCCGCACCCGGGTCGCCATCGCCGCGATGACCCCGGCCGAAGGCGGCGAGGGGGATGCCGCCGACACCCTGGAAGATTTCCTGCACAAGGCCGAGCGGGCCACCGCCGAGATCCTCGGTGCGGCCGAGGCCATCCAGGAAGCCGCCTGGGGCCTGCGCGAGAAGGGCGCCGATACCGAACTCTGCGACGTGCTCGATCGCCGCGCCGTCACCATCTACACGGCCTGCTCGGCCCAGGACCTCGCCACCCAGCGCACCGGCCTCGTCGTCTCGGCGCTCTGCGAGATCGAGGCACGGATCGCCGGCGAGACCGGCGAGGAGATCGCGCCGGCTTCCATGGAACCGACGATGGCCGCGGCTGCGGCGCTGCCTCCGCTGCCGGACGACGAGTCCGAGGACCACCACCTCGACTTCCTGCCGAGCCAGACCGAGGCAAAGACTCCGGAGCCCAAGGCCGAGATCCGCGAGCCGGAGCCCGCTCAGGCAGCGATCGGCGAGCCGGGGGAGGATGACGACCTCGCCCTCGCCTTCGGCGATCTCGACGCGCTCAGCATCGAAGAGAAGATCGCGCTGTTCTCCTGAGCGCAGCGAAAACGGGCTCCGTTTCGCCAGCCGTCACCATATAAGCCGGCATGGCCCTGCACCTGCTGAAGCTTGCCGTCGGACCCAGCTCGGTCGCCGATCTCGAAGCCCACATCGCCCGCAGGCGCGCCGAGATGGTCGGCCTCGGTCAGACACCGCGCACGTTCCACACGACGCGCATGGTGCCCAAGCGCGCGCGGGAGATCGCCGGCAAGGGCTCGATCTACTGGGTGATCAAAGGGACGCTGCTCTGCCGGCAGGCCATCACCGCCATCGAGCCCTTCACCGGAACCGACGGCATCGGCCGTTGCCACCTGGTGCTCGACCCGGAGGTGAAGCCGGTCACGCCCCGGCCCTGCCGGCCTTTCCAGGGCTGGCGCTATCTCACCCAGCGCGACGCCCCGCGCGACCTCGACCACGCGGCTGCGGGCGACCTCGCCGAGATGCCGGAGACGCTGCGGCGGGAATTGGCTGCCCTGGGGCTGATCTGACGGCCACTCCGGTTGCGGCAGCCGGTGGCGCTCGGGGTCGCTCGCTGCGGCGGCTCGAACACGACAACGAAAAAGGGAGCCGCGACCGATCCTGGTCGCGGCTCCCGATTCTCGTTCAGGCCATCCAGCCCGAGAAGGGGCTGAACGCCTCGCTCAGATCCCGTCGAACCGGCCGCTGGCATGGGCCAGCATCGTGTAGACCTTGCCGGTCTCCGAGGTGAGGTAGGCGTCTGCCCGCTTGCTGTCGCGGTCGTTCTTGGTGACCTCACCGAGCAGGCGCTCGAACTCACCGACATAGCGATCGACCGTGCGGCGGAACTCGCCGTCGCTGGCGTAGCGCTGCTTCAGGTCCTGGAAGGTCTGGCGGCCCTGGGCGGTGTAGAGGCGGCCGTCGAACAGGTTCGGGTCGCCTCGGCGGTAGCGGTTCCACAGGTCCACCGCGGCCTGATGGTCGACCATCTTGGCGATGTCCGTGGAGATGCTGTCCAGCGTGGTCCGGCTGGAGACCGAGGCCGGCGCGGCGGGGCTCGCCGGGGCCGGTGCATGGTCCTCCTCGTCGAGGGAGGCGCGGGTCAGGAGGTCCGAGAGCCAGCCGCGGTTGCCGCCAGCGCGGGCGGCGGCTGGCCGAGACTGGCCGCCATTGGCCGGCGCGGCAGCCGGCCGCGACGGGGCCTGGGCGGGCGCGGGTGAGGTCACCCGGAAGCCGCCCGGAGCCGGGGAGGGCGTAGCAGCCGCCGGGGCCGGCGGGGTGGGTGCCCTCGCCGCGGGCTCCGCGCTCCGGGCGCGGCCGGCCTCGGCCACGCGGCGCTGCTCCGCCGCTTGCGGCTGGGCCACGTCGGCGCCGCGGGTCGAGCGCGAGACCAGGCTCGCCAGGGCGTTGAGTGCCTCGATCTGCTCGGAGACGACGCGGCGCATCTCGCTGGTCTGGTCCTGCGTCTCACGCGGGATCTCGAGCACGCCGCGCTGGATCTCGGCGCGGGTGGCATCGAGCTCGCGGCGGATCTCGGCAGCCATGGCGTTCATTGATGCCACGGATTCGCCGAAGCCGGACGAGGCGGCGGTGAGCGCCCGGGTCATCTCGGCCGAGGCCGAGGCGATCGTCGCCTTCACGGCGGCGACGGTGCGCTCGCTTTCCTCGTCGGCGCCCGAGCGCAGGCGCTCGAAATCGCCGGTGACGCTGCTGCCGGCGGCCTGAGCGGCCTGGGACAGGCTCTCGCCGATCTCACGGGCGCGCGCCTCGGCGGACCGCAGGCTGTCCTCGACGCTCTTCGAGAACTGGGCGGACTGGGCTTCCAGCGCCGCCGAGCGTTCCTCGATCCGGGCGAGCACGCCCTCGACCTCGTCGTGGCGGGTCTTCAGCGTCTCGGCGAGGCGGCCCTCGATCGTCTCGATCGAACCGGCGGCGCCGGTCAGGTTCGCGACATGGGCCTGGGTCTGCTCGCCGAGGCTGCGGCTGCGGGCATCGAGCGAGGCGGCGAGTGCCGCGGCCTCGGTGAGCACGCCCTGCGAAACCTCGCGCAGCGCCGAAACCTGGCTCGACACGCCGTCGGTGGCGCGGCTGGTCTCGCCGGCGATCTGCGTGAGCGCCGCCTGGATCTGGTCGACCCGGCCGGCGAGGCCCTGCTCGATCGCGCCGAGATTGCCCTCCGTGCCGGAGACGAGATCGCGCATGGCGCTGTTGGCGCCCTCAATGCGGGTGAGCACGCTGCCGAGGTTGCGTCCGAGCGCCTCGTTGGCCTGGGTGAGCGTGGCGGTGGAGCGCGCCGCGCCCTCCTCGATCGCTTGGCGCAGGGCCTCGGCGGATTCGCCTGTGCGGGCGACGAACTCGTCGGCGCGCTCGCGCAGGGCGTCCACCAGCGGCGTGCCGTGCTCGGCGAGTGCCCGCTCGATCGCCTGTCCGCGCTCGGACAGGGCGGCGGCGACCGCGGCGGCCGGGCCGTCGACGGTGCGGCGCAGGCGGTCGGTGTGGTCGGCGATGCCGTCGATCACCGCGCGGCCGCGGCCATCGATGGTCTCGACCAGCGAGGCGGTGCCGCCCTCGATGGTGCGGGCGACGGTCTCGGCGCTGCCGTCGAGACGGCGCGCGAGGTCCTCGATGCTGGCCTCGATCAGGCCGGCGGCAGCCTCGGTCCGCTGGCGCATCTGCTCGGCGACCGCAGCATTGCGGCTCTCGAGCAGGGCGGCGACGGCTTCGTTGCGCTGGTCGAGCACCTTGGCGAGCGCCGTGGCATGCGCCTCTGCGAGAGCCGCCTGCTTGCCGACGCGCTCGTCGATGGCGGCGATGGTCTTGGCGGTGCGCTCGTCGACGAGCGTCGCGAAGGCGTCGTGGCGCTCGTCGAAGGCGTCGGCCAGGGCATCGGCGCGGGAGGCGACGAGGGTGGCGAAGGTCTTCATCCGGTTGTCGATCCGGGTGGTGAAGTCCTGACTGCGGTTCTCGAACACGCCGGTAATGGCCTCGGCACGCTGGTCGACCTGGAGCGCGAGCGCCGAGGCGCGGCTCTCGAACAGGCCGTCGAGCCGGTCGAGGCGTTCGTCGAACATCGAGGCGAGCGCGTTGGTGCGCTGCTCCATGGCGCCGGTGGTGTGGCCGAGGCCGGCCTCGACCACAGAGAGGAACTCGCGGGCCTTGTCGGCCAGACCCTCGTGCAGCGGCCGGATCCGGGCGTCGAAGCCCTCGCCGAGCACGTTGGCGTGACTGTCGAGCAGGCCGCGGATCTCGCCGGCATGGCCGTCGAGAACGGTGCGGATGCCGTGGACGCGCTCGTCGATGCTGGCGCGGAACGCGTCCGTGCCGGTATCGAGATGTCCCCGGATCGCGCCGGTTCCTTCCTCGACCATGCGTGCCAGATCCTGCGCACGGTCGTCGATCAAGTCGCGAATCTCGTGAGTGCGGGCGGTGACGGCCTCGCCGAGGCGGCCTGCGCCGTCGCCGAGCAGGCGGTCGGCCTCGTCGACGATGGCCCGCAGGTTCGACAGGATGGTCTGGCCGCGCGCGTCCAGGGCCTGCGCGATCGAGGCGCCACCGTCATCGAACAGGCGCGAGATTTCGCCGAGCCGTCCCCCGAGGGAACCGACGACCACGCTGCCGCGCTCGTCGATGGTCGAGGCCACGGCGGCGGTGCGCTCGTCGAACAGCTGCTCCAGGCTCTGGGTCCGCTCGTCGAAGGCGCGGCGGATCGCGTCGGCATGGCCCGCGAGCGCCTCGCTGGTGCCACTGCTGCGGCTCTCGACGTAGGAGACGATATCGCGGGTGCGGTTCGCCAGATCCTCGGTGGCGGTGCGCAGGCGCGCCTCGATCAGGCGGACGGCGTCGACCGCCTGCGCGTCGAGGGTCTCGTCGAGGGCGCGGGCGCGCTCCTCCAAAGCCATGCCGACGGCGTCGAGGCGGCTGAGCACGCCGCTGTCGAAGCGGCCGGCGCTCTCGTCGAGGCGCGCGACGAGTTCCTGCGACTGCCGGCCGAGCTGGTCGCCGATCTCGGTAGTGCGCTTGGCGGCGTGCTCCTCGAGCAGGCCGAGATGCCGCTCGGCGGCCTCGCGCGCCTCGCGGGTCCGCTCGGCGATGCGGTCGGCCACCGACTGGCCCTGAACCGAGATGATCCGGTCCATCTGGTCGAGCTGGCTGCCGACGGTGTCGGTGAGCGCGCCGGTATCGCGGGAGATCTTGTCGGCGAGGATGTCGCCGCGCGCGATGGTCTCCTGCAGGGCGGCGAGACGGTTGTTGAGGACGTCGTCGATGGCGCGGGCGCGGGTGTCGGCGGTCTCGGCGAAGGCGGTGCCGTTGCGGGTCAGGGCGTCGTTGATGCGCGCGGCCTGGCTGGTCATGGCCAGAACGATGTCGCGGCCGGCCGTGGCGAGGCGGCTCTGCGCCTCGTCGGCATGGCTCGAGAGCAGGCCGGTCAGGCTGCTGCTGTGATCGCCGAAGCTCGATTCCAGCTCGCCGATGCGAGCACCCAGCGCCTCGTTGGCGCCGGCCGAGGCCAGGGCCAGGGCGGCGGTCGCCTCCTGGGCGCGGGCAGTGAGCTGCTCGCCGAGCCGGCCGATTGCGGATTCGACGGCTTGGAGCGAGGTGTCGGCCTGCTCGCCGATCTCGCCGGCAATGCCCTGCGAGGCCTGCCGGAAGCGATCCACGATCTGAACCGTGCGGGCCTCGACATGGCCGGCGGAGTCGTCGGCCGCCTGGCGCAGGCCATGCGAGGCTTCCTCGAAGCGCAGGGTGGCTGCGGCGAGCCGCTGCACCACGGCGCCACCGGCGCCGTCGGCGGCGTCGCGGACGCGGGTGACGGCCTCGCCGGCATGATCCTCGAAGCTGCTGCCGAGACGGCCGAGCACCGCCTCGACCTCGGCGGTGGCCTCGCGGCCACGCAGGCTCATCAGCTCGCTTGCGCGCATCGCGGCGGCATCGAGCCCGTTGCCGAGCTCGTTGCCGTGGACGGCAACGGTCTCGTGCAGGCGCTGGGCCACCGTCTCGATCCGGCCGGCCAGTTCCGAGCCGCGCTCGCCGATGCTGCCGGCGATCTGCTCGACGGAGGCCGCCAGCTCGTCGCGCACGCTGCCGGCGCGGGCGGTGAAGGCCTCGACGACGCCGCTCGCGGTGAGGGCGAGCGCCGCCTGCGCGTCGCGGCCGCGGGCCTCGATCGTGTCGGAGACGCCGGCGCCGGCCGCCTCGATCTCGCCCCGGAGCGCCGCGCCGCGGGCCGAGATGTCGTCGGTGAGGGACAGGCCGGCGGCCGTGAAGTCGCGGCGGAACGCGTCGCCGGTCTCGGCGAAGCGCGCGGTGATGTCGGAGCCGGTCGCGGCGAAGCGCTCGGACAGCTCGCTGCCGCGCGACAGGAAGGCGGCCTCCAGCCCCTGTGCGGAGCGCTCGAAGGCCTCGCGCAGCTCACCGCTCTGGCGGTCGAGCCGGTCGATCACGGTGGTGCCGGTATCGGTCAGGCTCGCGGTCAGGTTGCCGCTCGCCGCCTCGAAGGCATGGGCGACCTCGGTCGCACGGGTCTCGAAGGAGCGGGTCATGGCGTCGCCGGATTCGGCGATGCCGGCCCGCACGCTCTCGCTGGTGGTGAGCAGGCGGGCGATCAGCTCGTCGCCGCGCGTCGAGACCAGGCCGACCACGCGGTCGCCGGCCTCGCCGAGCGCGCCGGTGATGGCCTCGCCGCGGCTCTCCAGGGCGCCAGTGACGCGGTCGCCCGCGCCGGTGACCGCGCTGACGATGCGCTCGGCCGCGCCTTCGAGCTCCTGGCTGAGGGTCTGGTGCGAGCCGGTGATGGCCCCGCGCACGCGCTCGGCATTGGCGACGATGGATTCACGCTGCGCGACGAGCTCGTCGACGAGCGTGCGGATGCGGATCTCGTTGTCGGAATAGGCGCGTTCCAGGGTGGCGATTTCGCCGCGCACCAGGGTTTCCAGCTCTCCGGCCCGCGCCAGCGCCCGCTCGACGCCATCGCCGACCGCGGCGACCTCGCGGCGGACCGTCTGCGACATGGTCAGCACCGCGTCGGTCGAAAAGCTCTCGGGCTCGGCGAGCCGCAGGGCGACCTCGCCGACGGCACGGGCGACGAGGCGCATCTCCTGGGCACGCACCGCGAGCATCGCGGTGATCAGGAACAGCACGATCGGCCCGGCCAGAGCCGTGGCGCCGACCGCGGTCTGCAGGGCGGTGAGGCCGGTGAGATAGCTCTTGAGATCGCCGCCGGACTGGTTCCAGGCCAGCGCGATCAGACCGTTGAGCCAGACGAAGGAGAGGACGGCGGCATAGATGTAGGGCTTGCGCGAAGGCCGCACGCGAAGCGTCTGCTGCAGGGCGCCGATGCTCTGGCGGTCGTCATTGGCGACGAGCGAGCGGTCCGGCGGCAGCAATCCGCCCTCGCGGCGGGAGCGGCCACGCTCGGGCTGCGCCACGTCCTTGCCGAAATCCAGGGGAGGGGGGGCGACGCGGCCGCTCGGTTCGGAGAGCGGATCGTTGTCGCCGACATCGGGCATGCGCGGCTCGAGACGGTCCGATGCCGGCATGTCGTTGTCGCCTGCCAGCGGCAGCCCCATCGGCGGCTCGAAGGAGCCGCGCGCCTGGCCCTCGGCAGACAGGTCGAGCTTCGACATGTCCAGGGCGAGGGCCTGCTCGATCGCGGAGAGGGCGGCCTCTGCGGGATCCTTCAGTTTCTTCTCGGTGGCCATGCGACGCCTCGTTACGCATCCCCTTCGCCAGGCACACGGCCAGCCGAAGACGAAATTACCCGTATTGCCTGGAAGTTTAGTCCCCGTACCCGGTAGCGGATACCCAAGCGCTGCGGGAGCGAGGAAAAACCTTAACGGAATGGTTACCAAGCGGGCCAGCGCGCCCGACGAGAGGACTTATCTCTCGGCACGCCAACGCTTAAACCGTGCGGACGGGCAGAAGCGCCGCTGTGGACAGCTCGGCCGAAAATCATAACGCGATCCGGAAAAACGAGTCGGGAGACGGACTTGGGCGACGAAAAGCTGCTCGATCGAGCCCATCTCGACACCCAGACCTTCGGCGACAAAGCCCTGGCGCAGGAACTTCTCGGGCTGTTCGCGGAGCAGTGCCGGCAGCTCATGCCGGGCATCGCCGATACGGCGCGATCGGAGGCCGACAGGGCCGATCTCGCCCACACCTTGAAGGGCTCGGCGTTCGGCGTCGGCGCGGTGCGGGTCGCCGCCCGCGCCGCAGAGACCGAGGATGCGCTGCGCGCGGCGAGCGCCGCCTCGGCGAGCCGGACGCAGGCGCTCGCCGAAGCGGTCGCGGCCACACTGGCGGCGCTCGACGCGACCGCCTGAGGCGCCGCGGGGCGTCATGCGCGTCCGCCATGCGACGTAGGCGCACGAAGTCTGCCCAAACCCTGCTCCCATGCTTGCATTCCAGTGCGTGCCCCTCCAACAAGCGGGCCGAAGGCCATGGACACGCGCCTGAGGCGCAACGGCACGACGGCGGAGCAAGGCATGCCCAAGATCACCTACGTCGATCACGCAGGCACGGCCCGCACGATTGACGGGCAGGTCGGGTCGACCGTGATGGAGGCGGCGATCCGCAACAACGTGCCCGGCATCGACGCCGAATGCGGCGGCGCCTGCGCCTGCGCCACCTGTCACGTCTATGTCGACGACGACTGGATGGAGGCGGTCGGCCCCTCGGAGCCGATGGAGCAGGACATGCTCGACTTCGCCTCCGATGTTCGCGCGAGCTCGCGCCTGTCCTGCCAGATCCGGATCACGCCCGAGCTCGACGGCCTCAAGGTAACGACGCCGGCCCGCCAGGGCTGAGGGCGCGATCCGCCGCGTATCGGATCGCACAGCGACCGGTATGACGGCACGATAGCGTCGACGACCAGGGCCTCGGGCCTCCGGTGGGCCGGAGATCGATTGTCCTGGGACGACGCACGATGGTTCCGGCACATTCCTTCGACTCCGCCGTCGCGGCAGGCATCGTCACGGCCGACCAGGCCTCGCGACTGGCGGCGTTCTACGGGGAGCCGCCCCTCGTCAGGCCGGGCAAGCTCGCGGCGAACTTCGATCTCGCCCACGTGCTCTGGTATGCCGGCGCCCTCATCGTGATCGGCGCGATGGGCCTCTTCTCGACTGTGGCCTTCTCGCAGATGGGGGCCGGCGCGCTCGTTGGGACGGCCGTCGTCTATGCCGGCCTGTTCACGGCGGCCGGGCACTATCTCTGGCACGCGAAGGGCCTGCCCATTCCCGGCGGTCTTCTGGTGACGGTCGCCGTCGCCATGACGCCGCTCGCCGTCTTCGGCGTCCAGGAGGGATTGGGCTGGTGGGGCCGTTTCGGCGACCCGGGCCAGTACAAGGACTTCTACGTCTGGATCAAAGGCAGCTGGCTGGCGATGGAGATCGCCACGCTCGTCGCTGCGCTGATCGCCGTGCGCTTCTACCCGTTCGGGTTCATCGCCATGGTTGCGGCGGTCGCGCTCTGGTTCCTCTCGATGGACCTCGCCCCTTGGATCGGCGGCTCGCAGGATTTCGACTGGGCGCTGCGTCGCACGGTCTCGATGTGGTTCGGCCTCGCGCTGATCCTCGTGTCCTGGGCGGTCGATCTCCGCCAGAGCCGCGCGGATTACGCGTTCTGGCTTCATCTCGCAGCGATCGCCGCCTTCTGGGGCGGCCTGACGCTCCAGGATTCCGACAGCGAGCTCGGGAAGTTCGCCTATTGCCTGATCAATGTCGGGCTGATCGGGCTCGCCATCTTTCTGACGCGCAAGGTCTACGCGGTGTTCGGGGCGATGGGCATCGCCTTCTATCTCGGCCACCTCGCCGACAAGGTCTTCAAGGACTCGCTGCTGTTTCCCTTCGCGCTGTCGCTGATCGGCGTCGGAGTCGTGGCAGCGGGCCTTCTCTACCGGCGCCACCGCCCCGCCATCCTCGCCGCCTTCGAGCGCGCGCTGCCGGCGTCCCTGCGGGCTCTGCGGCCGGCCCAGGCCTCGGGCTGACGAAGGCGGCGCGTCGGAACTGAAGGGTCCGCGCCACGAGGGGCCCGGCCCAGGCCAGGTGCCGCGCCAACGCAAGGCGTCCCGGCAAGAGGCGAGGGGATCGAAAGGGCTATTTCAGCAGGGAGCGCGTCGCGCCGTCGATCCCGTCGAGCGTCAGCGGGAACATGCGCCCGGAAAAGATCTGGCGGACCATGGCGATGGACTGCGTATAGGACCAATGCGCCTCGGGCACCGGGTTGAGCCAGGCCGCCTTCGGGAAATGCTCGAGCACGCGGGTGAGCCAGACCTGGCCCGGCTCCTCGTTCCAATGCTCCACCGAACCGCCGGCCATGGCGATCTCGTAGGGGCTCATCGAGGCATCGCCCACGAACACCACGCGATAATCCGAGCCGTAGGTGCGGATCACGTCGGTGAGCGAGGTTCGCTCGTCATGCCGCCGGCTGTTTTCGGTCCAGACGGATTCGTAGGGGCAGTTGTGGAAGTAGAAGTGGGCGAAGTGCTTGAACTCGGCGCGCGCTGCCGAAAACAATTCCTCGGCCAGCCCGACATGCCAATCCATCGAGCCGCCGACGTCGAGGAAGAGCAGGACCTTCACGGCATTGCGCCGCTCGGGACGCAGCCGCACGTCGATATAGCCCTGGCGGGCGCTCTCGCGGATCGTGGTGTCGAGATCCAGCTCCTCCGCCGCACCCGTGCGGGCGAAGCGGCGCAGGCGCCGTAGCGCGATGCGCATGGTGCGGGTGCCGAGTTCGACCCCGTCGTCGAGATCCTTGAACTCGCGCTTGTCCCAGACCTTCACCGCGCGGAAGTTGCGGTTTCCCTCCTGCCCGATGCGGATGCCTTCCGGATTGTAGCCGTAGGCCCCGAACGGGGAGGTGCCACCTGTGCCGATCCACTTGGAGCCGCCCTGGTGGCGCCCCTTCTGCTCGGCGAGCCGCTGTTTCAACGTCTCGAACAACTTGTCCCAGCCGAGCGACTTCAACTCGGCCTTTTCTTCGTCGGTGAGATATTTCTCGGCGAGCTTGCGGAGCCATTCCTCGGGGATCGCGGCGGGCTCGACGGCCTCCCCGATCGTCTCCAAGCCTTTGAAAACCTGACCGAAAACCCGGTCGAATCGGTCGAGGTTGCGCTCATCCTTCACCAGGGCGGTGCGGGCAAGGACGTAGAAGTCTTCGACCCGCTTTTCAGCAATATCTCGCCCGAGAGCGTCGACCAGGGTGAGGTGCTCGCGCAGCGAGACCGGAACCTTGGCTTCTCGTAACGCGGTGAAGAGGTTGAGCAACATTGCGGGGCACGTCGCCCGAGCCGGGGGCGGCGGTCAAGGGCACCGCTGAATGGTCACGCTTGCGTGAGTGAACCCCCAGCGATTGTCGTGACTTGGCTAACGATTCTGTAAGGCTTTGGGCCAGAGTCGTCATTGGGCTGTGGAAAGAATCGGAATCCGGTGGATATGTCCAGGGCACCGCTTTGGAGAGTCATCGACTCCGTCACGAAGCTGACAATCAAGTCATCGAACAAGAGTCCAGCGTATCCGGACTTGCCCACTGGATGGTGGTGATGGCCGTCGTCTTGCGTTCCTTGAGCGACTTCAAACGGTTTCTACGGAAGCCGGGCGCTACGATTCAAATCGTTCACAACACGTTGATCGAGCGTCAGCCGCACCAATTCCGTGAAGCCTATCGGCGCAAGGGGCTCTACGAGCCGCGCACCGTGCGGGCCATGTCGAAAAAGGCCGCCGTGTTCGACGTGAAGGGCCATGACGAGACCGTCTGGCTCTACTGGGACAAGGGCACGCGCAAGTGGCGCTTCCATGGGGACACCGTCGCCGTGCCCCTCAATGCCGCCATGGGCGCCCCGGACGAGGTCGTCTATCGCTGCAGCCTGCCGGACGAGGCACCCCAGCCGGTGCCGCCCGCGCCGCGCGAGTCGCTCTTCGACGACGAGCGCGAAGACGACCGGGACGACTGACGCGGCCCGCACGAATCCGACACCGTCGCCCCCCTCATCCCCGATGATGGCGCATGTTGCCAATCGCCCCTAGGCGAGGCGGCAGCACCCCGTTCAGGCTGATTGCCCCATGGCAGTGTGGGCCTTCTCGTCCTTCGAGGCGTCACCGCCTTTGCCGTCGGTCGCCTTCGCATCCACCGTCTTGCCGATGGTACGGCGTGCCCGGAATGCCGGCCTCGTCTCGGCCTCCTTGCGCTTCAGCATGATCCGGAACTCGTCGCGGCGCTCGTGGATCGAGGCGATGACGAGGCCCATCGGCACGCCGACATCGACCAGCACGGCCTCCGAGAGCTGCAGCGAGGCCTCGATGGTCTCGGGCACCGCGTCGTCGACGCCCATCTCGTAGAGCTCGGTGGCGTGGCGGGCGTCGCGGGCGCGGGCGACGATCGTCAGGTCGGGCCGTTCGGCGCGCGCCGCCTGAACGACGGCCTCGACCCGGTTCGGCGTGTCGAGGGTGACGACGAGGGCACGTGCGGTGGCGATGTCGCAACGGCGCAGCAGCTCGGTGCTGGAGGAATCCCCGAAATAGACCGGGTTGCCGAGGCGGCGCTGCTCGCCGACCCGGATCGGGTCGGAATCGAGGGCGATGTAGGGGATGTTGTGCCGCTTCAGCATCTCGCCGACGAGACGTCCGACGCGGCCGTAGCCGGCGACGATGACGCGGTCCTGCTGCGCGTCCGGCGGCGGCTCGGCCCGCGCCCGGCCGAGGCCGGCCTTGTTGGCGCGGCTGCCGAGCCGGCGGGCGAGCAGGGAGAGCGGCGGGATCGCGATCATGGTCACGGTGGTGACGATGAGTGCGGTCTGGCCGAGCGCCTCCGGGACCAGCCCGCTGACGATGGCGCCGCCGAGCAGGACGAAGGCGAATTCGCCGCCCGGGCCGAGCAACAGGGCCGTCTCCAGCGCCACCGACCGCGGCAGCCGCATCATGCGCGCACCGACGAGGATGACGAAGCCCTTCACCAGGAGCAGCGCCAGGGCGAGGCCGAGGATCAACGCGGGTGCCGCGACGAGCTGGGCCGGATCGAGGCTCATCCCGACCGAGACGAAGAACACGCCGAGCAGCAGGCCCTTGAACGGGTCGATCGTTGCCTCGATGGCTCGGCGGTATTCGGTCTCGGCGAGCAGCAGACCGGCCACGAAAGCACCGAGCGTCATCGACAGACCGCTGGCAGCCGCCGTCAGCGCGGTGGCGGCGATCACCAGCAGGCAGGCCGCCATGAACAATTCAGGGCTCTTGGTGCGGGCGACGAGCTGGAACAGCGGGCGCAGCGCCAGCCGGCCGGCGACAACGATGACCACGAGGGCCACCGCCGCCTGCCCGAGCGCCAATGCCAGGCCGACGCCGACATTGCCGCCATCGTTGCGCCCGAGCACCGCGATGGCGAAGAGCACCGGGGCGACAGCGAGATCCTGGAACAGCAGCACCGCGAAGCTGGTACGGCCGGAGGGCGTGTTCAGCCGCTTCTGCTCGGCGAGCACCGGGAGCACCACGGCGGTCGAGGACAGGGCGAGGCCGATGCCGACGATGAGCGAGGCCGCCACGGGCTGGCCGGCCGCCAGGAAACTCGCTCCGATCAGGCCCGCGGAGGCGATCACCTGGATCGAGCCGAGGCCGAAGACCAGGCGGCGCAAGGTCCGCAGGCGCTCCCAGGACAGCTCGATGCCGATCATGAACATCAGGAAGATCACGCCGAATTCGGCGAGATGCGAGATCTCCGCGCGGTTGCCGATGGTGACCGGCCCGAGCCAGGAATGGGCCTCCGCGAGCCGCCCGAGCCCGTAGGGTCCGAGCAGGGCGCCGGCGCCGATGAAGCCGAGCACCGGGCTGATCCGCAGGCGATGGAACAGCGGCACCACCACGCCGGCCGTCACCAGGAAGATGATCGCCTCCTTGTAGGCACCGAGATGCTCGACCGTTGCGGCGACTTGAGCCCCGGCGGCGGTGGGATCGGTCATCGGGCGCTTGCTCGGCCTTCGCTGTGAGGATGGACCGTCCGCAAGCAGGACGGCTGCCGCCATCATGGCCACGCAGGCCTCGACGGAGCAACCGCAATTCGGCGGCAGGCGGGATTAAGCCACTGTATGGCCGAGCTTATCGGCTGCCGAGGTGCCGCAGCGCACATGGACGGCCCCGATCGAGGGCCATTTCGGCCCGCCGCCGCCGACGTGATGCAGGAAAGCCACCATCCACCGCCGCGTTCGATCCGGCGGGAGACGGCACAACTTCGGCACAATAGCCGCATAACCAGCATGTTAACGAAGGCTTAAGGCCGCGCTTGCCGTGACCTTTCGGGACCGAGTGACCGTATGCTGACCCTGCGGAAAGAGCCGCCGAACCGCGACGTCGCGCGCGAGAATCGCGAATGGAAGCTCGACCGCCAGCGCTGGAAGCAGGCGCGCGACATCGAGCGCGGCTACCGCATCAAGTGGGGCTACGTCGCGATCGCCTATCTCGTCGAGTTCATGGTGATCGGCGCCTCGCTGATCGGCGCCTGGCTCTTCGCTGATTACTACAGCGACGGCGACAACCGCGCCTTCTACTTCATGCTGCTCGCGCCGCTGGTCTACGCCGCGGTGGAGCTGTGCCGCGTGCCGCTCGGCATCCTGGCGCGCACCCAGCGCTCGTGGTTCGTGAAGTGCCTCGCCATCATCGGCATCATCTTCGCAGCCGGGGTCACCACCAAGTCGGTCTCGCAGCTCGGCGAGATGATGTTCCATCCGCGCCTGATGGATGCGGCCAAGGCCAAGACCGCCCTCAAGGACGCCCAGAACGACCGCGCCTCGATCGATACCCGCATCGCGGCAGCCGACGCCCGCGTGACGCAGTACACGAACGAGCTCGAGCAGATCGAGAAGCGCGCCGCCGAGAACTCCTCGCAGCTCGCCGGACTGCCGGCCCAGCGCTGCGAGCGCATCTCCGGCACCAACAGCAAGGGCCGGGCCTATTCGAACCTGAAATGCGTGGCCGACCCGCGCGTCGCCACGCTGAACGCCGCCGTGACCAAGGCCGGCGCCGATCGCGGCGCGGTCACCAAGGATCTCGAAGCCGCCCGCCAGGCCCGTGCGCAGCTCGACCGCGGCGCCGCAGACCGCAAGGTCGCCGATACCGAGCAGGCCTTCCGCAATGCCGTGAACCGCTCGCAGCTGCATTCCTTCACGGCGATGGTCTACGGCGTCGACCCGATCGAGGTGACGGACGCGCAGGTGCACGCCTTCCTGCGCATCTTCGTGTTCGTGCCCGCGCTCTGCGCGGCCTTCGCCTCGACGATCCTGGCGCTCTCCGCGGTCTCCGTGCGCCGGACCTTCATGGACGAGGACGATCTCGGTGCCGACGTGAACACCGAGGCGACTCCCTACCTGATCGACCACCTCACCGGCGCGCTGAAGGAGCATCCTGAACTGCTGCAGCCGAGACAGCCCGTGCCGCAGCCGGCCGCCGCCGTGATCCCGATCGACCGGCGCCAGCCGCCGGTCACGCAGTCCAATAACCCGGCCTCTGGCGTCGGAGCCACGGCATGAGCATCCACACCCCTGGCACGCACGAGAACATCGTCCTCGCTCAGAACGTGAACGGCCGCCTCAGGGCGGAATCGCGGATCATCTTCGCGAAGGCGTTCCTCTACCGCGCGCTCGGGGCAGGGGCCTTCATCCTGCTCGCCGGAGCGGGCATCGGCGCCGCCTCCTACGGCTATGCCTACATGAACCAGTTCGACTCGGCGGCCGAGAAGATCGCCTCAGCGATGCAGACGGCGCTCTCCGACGTCACGCTCAAGACCAAGGGCGAGGTGACGCTTACCGACAACGTGCTGAAGCTCGAGCAGCCCCCGGCTGCCGCAGCCAGGCCCGATATCGCCTCAGTCGTTGCCAAGCAGGGCAAGGGCGAGGATGGCAACGCCGCCGTGCGCACCACCTTCACCGTGTTCAAGACGGTGCCGTATCTCGACGGCAACATCGTCACCGGATGGACCTTCAAGGGCGAAGAGAAGACCCCGGAGGGCCAGTACTGCTATTTCACGCACCCGCAGAAGTTCGGCAGCGACGTGATGGTGCAGGTCAACATCGCCGTGAACAAGCAGATCGCGCCGCAGACCAACTCCGAGATGAACCTACAGCAGCTCGCCAAGAGCTGCATCTGGTTCGATCCGAGCAAGGTCTGAGCTTTCGCGAGCTGCTCCTGAGGCTTGCAGGTCGCCGGCTCGGCACGTAGTCCGGGCCGACCGTCCACGACAGCGAGCCTCCATGCGCTTCACCGGAACCGAAACCTACGTCGCGACCTCCGATCTCACCACGGCGGTGAACGCCGCGATCGTGCTGGAGCGACCACTCCTGGTGAAAGGCGAGCCCGGCACCGGCAAGACGGTTCTGGCGGAAGAAATCGCCAAGGGCCTCGGCGCACCGCTGCTGACCTGGCACATCAAGTCGACGACGAAGGCCCAGCAGGGGCTTTACGAGTACGACGCCGTCTCGCGCCTGCGCGACTCGCAGCTCGGCGATCCGCGCGTCTCGGAGATCTCCAACTACATCCGCCGCGGCAAGCTCTGGGAGGCCTTCGCCGCCGAGGCCCGGCCGGTGCTGCTGATCGACGAGATCGACAAGGCCGACATCGAATTCCCGAACGACCTGCTCACCGAGCTCGATCGGATGGAATTCCACGTCTACGAGACCGGCGAAACCGTGAAGGCGGCCCGGCGCCCGATCGTGATCATCACCTCGAACAACGAGAAGGAGCTGCCGGACGCCTTCCTGCGCCGCTGCTTCTTCCACTACATCAAGTTTCCCGACGCCGAGACGCTCCAGCAGATCGTCGACGTCCATTATCCGGGCATCAAGCACCGCCTCGTCGAGGAGGCCCTGCGGGTCTTCCTGGAGACCCGCGAGGTCCCCGGCCTCAAGAAGAAGCCCTCGACCTCGGAGCTGCTCGACTGGCTGAAGCTCCTCGTCTCCGAGGACGTCCAGCCCGAGACCCTGCGCGAGCGCGACAGCCGCAAGCTGATCCCGCCGCTGCATGGGGCGCTCCTCAAGAACGAACAGGATGTGAGCCTGTTCGAGAAGCTGGCCTTCATGATGCGGCGGGAAGGGCGGGGCGGCTGACGCGACCGCGATAGGCGCGGGCCGACGTCAGCCGGCTGGCTGAGCGGAGTGCCTGCGCATCCCGGCCACCGTCAGCCAGACGGCCGAGACGAGGAAGTAGAAGGCGCCGAAGGCCGCGTAGGGCGCGACGTCGGTGATGCCGGGCATGTCCGGTCCGGCAGCCTGCTTGATGAAGAACGCGCCTGCGAGCGCCGACTGTGCCCCGCTGAGAATCATCGCCCATTGGGCTCCCGCTCTCCAGCGCCGGATACCGGTCGCGAGTTGCGACAGACCGGACAGAGCCGCCCAGGCGCCGAACACCGCGAGCACGGCGTAGGGGCTCCGGCCGAGCGCGACGGCGACCGCGATCGCCGTGATCACGCTGACCACCGCATTCGCCGTCTGGCTGGGATTGGCGCTCAGGCCGCCGCTGCGTCGCGCGTCGACGAGATTGGCGAGCGCGTCCCAAGCGGGATAGGCGATCAGCAGGGCGGCCGCGATCGCGGGATTGCCCTTGCCCAGGCTGAAGGCGGCGAGAACCCAGGCAACGGCGACGCTGGCACGGGTGAAGTAGTAGGAGCGAAGCCAGTTCGGCGAGGGGGCCGTATTCATCGAAGTGTCCTCCGGGCGCACGAGCGCCGGGACCGAAGATCGATCCGGACGCCGCGCTGGTGAGTGGTCGAGCGACCTGGTCGCTCACGAGGAAAGACACCTGTTTTCAAGCGACTGGGCGTCTTCACGGATCGCGAAACTACTTGCGGGAGGCCCGGATCAGCCATGATCGAAAGGCTGGAAAACTTGACCGATCCTCCGGAAGACGGGACCCGCGGCGCGGCCTCCCTCGACCTGCTGTCACACGTCCTGTCCCAGATCCGGCTGACCGGAGATGGCGTCTCATCCGAAACCCTCCCCGAGGGCGGCCGACTCGATCTGGATCCGGACGCCGCCCATGCCTTCGTCATCACCGGGGGCGGGCTGCACGCTTCAACGCCTGACGAGGCGAGCCCCGTCCTCATCGAGACCGGCGATCTCGTCCTGATCCCGAACGGCGTCGGCGCGACGTCCTTCGTCGCGTCACAGCCCGCGCAGGTCGTCGTCTGCCGGTTCCGGTTCGATCCCTACACCTTGCGCAGCATGATCGCCGCACTGCCTCGGCGCATCCACATCCGGCGCGACGAAGGGGCCGGATGGCTCGACGGCATCGTCCACTTCCTAATGATCGAGACGACCGACACCCAGCCAGGCGCGGCCCTGATGATCTCGCGGATCATCGACGTGCTGGTCATCCGCACGCTCCGCACCTGGGTGCAACGCGGGCAGTCGTCCGGGTGGCTGGGCGGATTGTCGGATGCGCGCATCGCTCGCGCGCTGAAGGCCATCCACCAGGAGCCGATGCAGCCCTGGAGCGTCGAGGCGCTCGCCGACCTGGCTGGCATGTCCCGTTCGAGTTTCGCAGGTCGCTTCACCCAGCTCGTCGGCCTCTCGCCCCTGCGCTACCAGAACGCCTGGCGGCTCACGATCGCCCAGGATCTGCTCTCGCGACGAGGCGCGCGCGTCGGAGAGGTCGCGCACCGCGTCGGCTATGAATCGGAGGCCGCCTTCAGCCGCGCCTACAAGGCGCTGTTCGGCCATTCGCCCCGCGACGAAGCTGCGCAGAGCCTAAGAACGGAGGCGAACGAATGACCGGCGGGTCGTCGTCACGAGCTCATCGAGCCTTTCCGGAATAGATATCCGACACCTGCCCGAGCAGCTTCAGAGCATCCGCCTTCGAGCGCTGGAAGGCATTGCGACCGATGATCGAGCCGAACCCGCCGCCGGCCTGGATCGCCTTGATCTCCTCGAGGAACGGCGCATCCTCGGCCGCGCCGCCACCGGAAAAGATCACGATGCGGCGGCCGTCGAAGGCACATTGCACGATGTGCTTCACGCGCTCGGCCGCCGTGCCGATCGGGATGCCGGTCTTCTCGTAGACCTTGCGCGCCGCGTCCTGCTCGATGTGGTCGCTCGGCAGCTTCACCTTGATGATGTGCGCGCCGAGCTGCGCCGCGATCTGCGCGGCATAGCCGATCACGTCGATCGCCGTCTCGCCCTCCTTCGAGAGCGAGGAGCCGCGGGCATAGGACCAGATCACCACGGCGAGGCCGACGGCCTTGGCCTCCTCGGCGATCTCGCGGATCTGGCCGTACATGGCATTGCGGTGCATCGAACCGGGATAGATCGTGAAGCCGATCGCCGAGCAGCCAAGCCGCAGGGCGTCCGCCACCGAGCCGGTCAGCGCCTGGTCGGGATCGTCCTCGTCGGCCAGCGTATCGTGGTCGTTGAGCTTGAGGATGAGCGGGATGCGCCCGGCGAATTCGCGAGCACCCGCCTCGAGGAAGCCGAGCGGCGCAGCGTAAGCGTTGCAGCCCGCCTCGATGGCGAGTTCGAAATGATAGCGCGGGTCATAAGCCGGCGGGTTCGGCGCAAAGCTGCGGGCCGGGCCATGCTCGAAGCCCTGGTCCACGGGCAGGATCAGGAGCTTGCCGGTGCCGGCGAGCCGTCCATGCTCCAGCAATCGGGCGAGGTTCGTCAGGGTGCCGGGGCTGTCGGCGCCGTACCAGGACAGGATCTCGGCGACGCGGGCAGAACGTTCCATCGGACGGCTCCGGCTTTGGTGGCAAGGAGGCTCGCGAACCGAACTGACGTCCGCCTGCTAAGTTCCGCCCGGACTCAGCCGTCGCGGGCCATCGCTTCGAGCGTGTCGACATCCCCGCCGCTGATCGCCGGAATGGCCCGCGTGATGCGCTCGGGCGCCCAATCCCACCAGGCGATCGCCTGCATCCGCGCGGCGTCTGTCTCGCTGAGGCGCGTGCGCACGACCCTCGCCGGATTGCCGGCGACGATGGCGTAGGGCGGCACGTCCTGCGTCACGACGGAGAGCGTCGCGATGACGGCGCCGTCTCCGATGCGCAGGCCGGGCATCACCGTCGCGCCCATGCCGAACCAGACGTCGTTCCCCACCACCGTGTCCCCGCGGTTCGGGAAGTCCATCTCCTCGGGAAAGCGGCCGATCCAGCCGCCGCCGAAGATCGGGAACGGATAGGTCGAAGGTCCGGTCATGCGGTGATTGCCGCCATTCATCAGGAAGCGCGTGCCGGCCGCGATGGCGCAGAAGCGACCGATCACCAGCCGATCGCCGATGAAGGGGAAGTGGTAGAGGATGGCGTCGAGGAAGGCCCGCGGCCCTGCCGGGTCGTCGTAATAGGTGTAGTCGCCGACGCTCACATTCTCCGGCAGGTCGAGATTGGCGATGAAGGTCACGCGCTCGTGCCCGGTCATCGGATGGAGCGCCCTGGGATTGGGGCCGAAGCGGGGGTCGTGCGTCATGGCGGCCTCGTGCCTGGCTGTCATCTCGCCCCGCTATGGGTGCGCCGGCGCGCTGCTCTATGTCGGGGCAGGGGGGCAGCCTACCGCACAGTTGGACGAGACGATGAAGACCAAGAAACTCGGACGTACCGGCCTCGACGTCTCGCCCCTCTGCCTCGGCTGCATGACCTACGGCGTGCCCGAGCGCGGCCCCCATCCCTGGACGATGACGGAAGAAGACAGCCGGCCGCTCCTGAAGAAGGCGCTCGATCTCGGCTTCAACTTCTTCGACACCGCCAATTTCTACTCTGACGGCACCTCGGAAGAAATCGTCGGACGTGCGCTCCGGGATCTCGGCGTGCGCGACGAGATCGTGCTCGCGACCAAGGTCTATTTCCCGCTCAAGGACCGACCGAATTCCGGCGGACTCTCCCGCAAAGCGATCTTCTCCTCGATCGATGCCAGCCTGAAGCGGCTCGGCACCGACCATGTCGACCTCTACCAGATCCATCGCTGGGATTACGGCACGCCGATCGAGGTGACGCTGGAGGCGCTGCACGACGTCGTGAAGGCGGGCAAGGCGCGCTATATCGGCGCCTCCTCGATGTTCGCCTGGCAATTCGCCAAGGCCCTGTTCACGGCCGACCTCAACGGCTGGACACGCTTTGCCACGATGCAGGACCACTACAACCTGCTCAGCCGCGAGGAGGAGCGCGAGATGCTGCCGCTCTGCGCCGACCAGGGCATCGCCGTGCTGCCCTGGAGCCCGCTCGCCCGTGGGCGGCTGACCCGCGACGCCGATGCGAGCTCGACCCGTCAGGACAGCGACGTGACCGGCGTCGGGCTCTACGACGCCACCCTGGAGGCTGACCGGCGCGTGATCGAGGCGGTGGCGAAGGTCGCCACACAGCGCGGCATTCCGCGCGCTCAGGTGGCTCTGGCCTGGGTACTCTCGAAGCCCGTCGTCACCGCGCCGATCATCGGCGCCTCGAAGCCGCATCATCTCGACGATGCGGTCGCCGCCCTCGACGTCGCGCTGAGCCCGGACGAGATCGAGACGCTCGAAGCGGCCTATATCCCGCACGCGCCGGTAGGCTTCTCCTGATGATGCGCCGCCTGATCCTGCTTC
Source organism: Methylobacterium sp. C25 (assembly GCF_021352225.1). Taxonomy (GTDB): domain Bacteria; phylum Pseudomonadota; class Alphaproteobacteria; order Rhizobiales; family Beijerinckiaceae; genus Methylobacterium. The sequence continues at coordinate 137,321 of NZ_JAAUVI010000006.1, forward strand.
GTCACGCGAAGTCGGCCTGGCCCGAGGGCGTGGCCGATCTCGACCGGCCTCTGAACGAGCGCGGCCGTGCTGCCGCGTCGCGTATGGGCGGCTATCTCAGGACCGAGAAGCTCGTGCCCGACCAGGTCTTCGTCTCGCCGGCCCGGCGTACGCAGGAAACCTGGGAACTGGTACGCCGCGAGCTTCCGGGGATCGAGGCCGAGACCGTGCCGATGATCTACGAGGCCGCGGCCTCCCGCATCCTCGATGCGGTGCGCTCGGCGCCCGACCATGCCGAGACCTTGCTGGTGATCGGCCACAATCCCGGACTTCACGAACTCGCGATGCTGCTGATCGGGGAGGGCTCTCCGAGCCTCCGCGCAAACCTGCGCGAGAAATTCCCGACGGCCGGGCTCGTCGTGATCGATGCCCCCGTCGCCCATTGGGCAGGCGTTGGCCGAGCAGCGGGGCGGCTGGAGCGCTTCGTTGTACCGCGAGGGCTTTCGGACTGAGCCCGGGGCGCCGGCAGAACCCTGCAATTCGGCCTCGCCGTGTTGATAGTGAGGCAGCGAAGGGCGCCTGGCGAGCGGCGCAATCCCGGTCTGCGATGGGCGCACGTCCAACTTGACGAAATCATCCCTGGCATACAGAACTTTTTTCAGGTCGCCTTGGCGTGGCGGCTTGCCAACTCAACTTCGACCCGTCCGGCAGAGATGTCGCGGCGGGTTTTTCGTGGCGAAGCCGAGGCTTCGGAACGCTTCGCGGCGGAGGAAGCAGCCTCCTAGCGGTCGAGCGACGGACCGCCCGCGGCACCACCCGTGCCGGGCGGCCCGCTCGTCGACGTGCCGCCGATGTTCACGCCCGGCGTCGTCCCCGGAACGGACGAGTTGCTCCGGTTCACCGTATTGCCGGCGGCCGGGCTGCGATCGTCGAGTGCTCCGCCGGGCACCGTGCCGGACCGGACACCGCCGGTCACGGCGGGTGCCGGTACGCCGGTATGGGCGGCGCCTCCGGTGACAACCTGCGCCGCAGCCGGCGCTGCCAACGCGACGAACCAAGCCGCCAGGATCGTGCATGCTCTCATCGTGCCGCTCCCTCTGCCCGGACGCCAACGAATGGCTGGGGCTTCGGTTCACGGAGTCGCCTGCCGATCGACCCCGGGTGCCGATGCGGACAAATGTGGATGGCGCGCATATCCGCGTGAACCGCGCGCGCCCGCTGCCGTTGTGCTAGAAAGGCCAAGCTCCAACCCGCCGAGACCCGCCCGTGCTTCTCGAAGCGCTCATCGCCCTCGCGACGGTGCTGCCGCGTCTCGACGCCGGCCTCGATGCGGCGCGGGCGCCACTCACGTATCTGGAAATGCCGGCTCTGCGCTCGAGCCTCGGCGCCGACCCGTCTCCTCCGGCGCTGCCCTATTTCAGCGCGACGGCGCGGGCGGTGTCGAACTGGCGCGACGAAGCCGGCACCGCCCTGCTGCCGGCATCGCTCGCCCTCGTCGTGAAATACGCGGCGACGGATCCGGGCTTCGTCGCCCGCTGCGTGAAGCTCAACAATTACTGGTGCATCAAGCAGGCCCGCTGGCACGGCGAACTCGGCGGTGACGGCGAGGGCCATACCGGCTTCGCCACCGCGGCCGACGGCGCGGACGCAGCGGCGATCCTGTTGCGGCGCTACTACCGCGAGTTCGGTCGGCGCACGGCGCTCGCCATCGTGCGGCGCTGGGCGCCCGCCGAATGCGGGCTCGTCTCCACGGCAGGTGCACCGAGGGGACTGCCGGCACATGCATCCGCGATCCCGCCAGTCGCCAAGGCGGTGGCTCCGCAGGGGATCGGCAAGACGCTGCGCGCCCGGTTCCTGGCGAGACATGCAAGAGGTGGCGCGCCGCGGCGGGTGGCCGTCTATCGCGGCAGCGCCGGAGCGCCCCTGCGCGTGCAGCCCTGGTCGGCCCGCGCGAGGCTCGCTGGCCATCCGAGCCGCGGGACACGCGTTTCCGCCAGGGTGCCTGCGCCGAAGCCGGTGGCCGACATCGCGGCCGGCATCGGTCCGGGCACAGCGAAGGCAGCCAAGCCGCCGATCTACGGGCTATCGACACAGAGCGGACTCGCACCGCCGCCGAAATTCCCGCTCGATGCGGCAAGGTCGCGACCGACCCGGCTGGCGGGGAGCGGGGCGGCCGACCCGTCCGCTCTGCTCGCACCCGACAGGATGGTCGCGGAATCGGCTGCGCTGCCGTCGATCGTGGCCGGGCTGCCCGGTGGACGCCTGCTCGACCTCAGCGTGCCCGTCCCGCTCTGCAGCACCGACGAGACCCGCATCCGCAACTATGCGAGCCGGATCGCGGGCAGCGTCGGGCTGAAGCCCGAGGACGACCTGCGGCTGTTCGAGAGCGATGGCACGCCGACGGCCCGGCTCGCTCCCGTCATGCTGGCGATGTCCTCGGTCGAACTCGGCTCGCTGCACGCGACCCCGGCGCTGATCGCGGCGGCGATCGGCCGGCTTGGCCTGCGCCTGCCAAGCCCCGCCGCGTCCGCAGTCGAGTGACCTTGCGCGATCCCGGCCTGCGCGCCACCTCAACCTCGCATCCTTCTCCGAGACCCGCGCCCGAGCCCGTCCTTGCCGCCACTGTCCGACTTCGCCGCGCAAGCCGGCTCCGCGATCAAAGCCTTTGCCGAAGCCTCCAGTGATCTGCTGATCCAGCCGACGCTCCGGCTTGGCGTCACCGGTCTGGCGCGTTCGGGGAAAACGGTCTTCACGACGGCGCTGATCCACCATCTCGTCGAGGGCCGCGGGCTTCCGGCCTTCACACCGGCTCAGGAGGGACGCCTGCGCCGGGCGCGCCTCGTGCCGCAGCCCGACGACGACCTGCCGCGTTTCCCCTTCGAGGAGCACTTTTCGGCCCTCACCGAAGAGCGGCGCTGGCCGCGTTCCACCGATCGGATCAGCCAGTTCCGGCTTGCCATCGAGTACGAGCGCACGGGTGGCTGGCGCAGCGGGCCGGCGACGCTCAACCTCGACGTGGTCGACTATCCCGGCGAGTGGCTGCTCGACCTCGCCCTGATCGACCAGAGCTATACCGGCTGGTCGCGCGCCACGATCCTCGGCACCCGTAGGGCAGGGCGCGCCGCCATGGCTGCTCCCTGGCTCGAGACCCTGAACACCCTCGATCCGAACGGCCCCCTCGACGAGATCGTGGCCGAGCGCGCCGCCGGCAGCTTCAAGACCTATCTGGCGGCCCTGCGCGCCGGCCCGGAATCCGTGGCGACGACGCCGCCCGGCCGCTTCCTGATGCCGGGCGATCTCGCCGGCTCGCCGATGCTGACCTTCGCACCGCTCGACAATCTCGGCGAAAGCATTGCGCACGACAGTCTCGCCGGCCTGATGGAGCGGCGCTTCGAGGCCTACAAGGCCAAGGTCGTGGTGCCGTTCTTCCGCGACCACTTCCAGCGCGTCGACCGGCAGATCGTGCTTGTCGACGTGCTCTCGGCGGTCGATGCCGGGCCCGCCGCGCTCGCGGAGCTGGAGGAGGCGCTCGACACCGTGCTCCTGTCCTTCCGGATCGGCCGCAATTCGCTGTTCTCGTATTTCTTCGCGCCGCGCGCGGACAAGATCCTCTTTGCCGCGACCAAGGCCGACCATCTCCACCAGACCAGCCACGATCGCCTCGACGCGCTGCTGCGCCTGCTGGTGGGCCGCGCCATGCGCCGCACCGAGGCAGCGGGCGCACGCGTCGGAACCGTCGCCCTCGCTTCGGTGCGTGCCACACGCGAGACCACCGTGCATGAGGGCGACATGGTGCTGCGCGCAGTCTCTGGCACACCGGAGGCCGGCGAGCATGTCGGCGACGAGCTCTTCGACGGCACGACCGATGCCGCGATCTTCCCGGGTGAATTGCCGGCAGACGCCCAGGCCGTGCTCGAAGGCGCAGTGCCGCCAGGCTCCCTGCGATTCCCGCGGTTCCGGCCTCCGCTGATCAAGCCCGACCGGCTCGGGCGACCCGGCGATCTGCCGATGATCCGGCTCGACCGGGCGATGCAGTTTCTGATCGGGGACCGCTTGTCATGAGCCAACGCCCGCGCGCCTTCCGCATTCCCACTGCAGACCCCGTGGAAACGGCCGAAGCGCCCCCGCCCAATCCCGACAATATCCGACTCGTCGACGAGCCCTTCGAGATCGTCGAGGCCGCCGATGGTGTCGTGGTCCCGGTGGCGCGCAAGCGCCGCGCGCCCTGGCTGACCCTGCTGTTCTCCGCGCTGGGCGGCCTCGTCTCGATCGCCATAGGCCTGTCGATCGAGCGGCTCATCGTCGACCTCTTCTCCGCCGCGCCCTGGCTCGGCTGGGTCGCGCTGGCCTTGCTCGCCCTGGCGCTGATCGCGCTCACCGCCATCGTCGCCCGCGAGATCGCCGGGGTCTGGCGCGAGCGGAAGATCGAGGCACTTCGGGCGAGGGCGGTCGAGGCGCTGGCGACGCGCGACCACACGGCGGCCCAGGGCGTGGTGAAGGACCTGCGCAGTTTCTACGCAGATCGCTCCACGCTCGCCGAAGGCCGCGCCCGGCTCGACGCGCTGGGCGATGCCATCCTCGACGTCGACGACCGCATCGGCATCGCCGAGCGCGAATTGCTGGCCCCCCTCGATACGCGCGCCAAGAACGCCATCGCGCAGGCCGCCAAGCAGGTCTCCGCGGTCACCGCGCTCTCGCCGCGCGCCATCGTCGACGTCGTCTTCGTGGTCTTCGCGGCCGTGCGCCTGCTGCGCAGGATCGCGTCGATCTATGGCGGTCGCCCTGGCTTCCTCGGCTTCCTGCGGCTGGCGCGCGCCGCCTTCGCCCATCTCACGGTGACCGGCGGCATGGCGGTGGGGGAGGGCGTGGTCCAGCAGGTGCTCGGGCTCGGCCTCGCCGCGCGCATTTCGGCGAAGCTCGGGGAGGGCATCCTCAACGGGCTGATGACCGCTCGCTTCGGCCTCGCCGCGCTCGCCGTCTGCCGGCCTCTGCCCTTCACGCGGGAGACCCCGCCGACGGTCAACGACGTCGCCGGCGAGCTTCTTCGCGCAGCGCCCAAGGACGAGGCTTAGGCCGCCCTCTCGGCCGACTTTCGCCCCGACGCGACGACCGGGCGGGTGCGTCGGCCCGCCGCAGACATCCTGCAGCGATCCCATGAAACAGAATCATTCTAAACTGGTTGACCACTCTCTGGAGTTATTCTAACTTCAAACAGTGATCGCGGTGGGGCTGATTGGCTCCAGCTACCGCAACCAAGAGAAGGAATTCTGCCATGGCCACCAGCGCCTCCTGCCAGAGCTGCCGCTTCTTCGACGAGCACAAGACCAATGGCGGCACTGCTGCCGGTGACGAGGGCCTGTGCCGCTTCAACCCGCCGGTGAGCCAGCCCGAGCCGAAGGGCCATGGCCTGTGGCCGGTGGTGGCTTCGAAGGATTGGTGCGGTCACTTCTCCACGGGCGCCCAGCCTGCCGAGTGATGCCCGCATAAAACGAGATGCGAACGAGGCCGGTGCGAGAGCGCCGGCCTTTTTCGTTTGGGACGACTCGGGATCTGCGGCCTCGGGCATCATCGTGCCCCGCGCCGGTCATGATGCGGTCAACTTCCCGGACGACACGAGCCCCCAGACGAGAGGCCGGACGGCACCGACGCCGCGGCCCCGAACCTGCCGACGACCCGCACCCTCTTCGCGGGCATGGGGAAGAATCGCATGAACTGGTCTTCGATCACCGGCGCGCTCACGGGCCTGGCGCTCGTCGCCCTCCCGAGCCTCGCGCAGGCGGCCCCGCGTGACCCGAGCGGGGTCTGGCTCACCGAGGACGGCAAGGCGCGCATCCGCGTCGAGAAATGCGGCGCGCAGGGCACCAACATCTGCGGCTACGCGGTCTGGCTGAAGGTGCCGCTGAACGACGAGGGCAAGCCCCGCGTGGACTTCCGCAATCCCGATCCGAAGAAGCAGGTCCGTCCCTCGCTCGGTCACCAGATGATCATGGGGCTGAAGCCGAATGCCGACGGCCGCTACGAGGGCAAGATCTACAACGCCGAGAACGGGAAGTTCTACGACGTGACGATCTGGTCGGAGGCCCAGGGCGAGCTCAATGTGAAGGGCTGCATGCTCGGCTTCCTCTGCGGCTCGCAGACCTGGGAGCAGAAGGCCGATATCGCTCCCGGCCAGCTCACCGGCCCGACCAATGGCGTCAACGGCCCCCGCGCCGACGCGGAGTGGGCGCCGAAGGGCAACACCAATGTCGCCAATGCCGCGGGCTCGCCCGCGACGACCGGCACCGCTCCGAAGGCTCCCAAATCTGCAGCCGCGAAGCCTGCTGCACCCGCCAGGAGCGCCGCCCCGGCCCCGCAGGCCGAGCAGCCCGAAGACTGAGGTCCCCGTCATCTCGACGGTTGTCGAAGGCCGCGATCCGGATATCCGGATCGCGGCCTTCGCCGTTTCAGGGACCGATGGGGCGGCGCGAGAATCGAATCAGGTGGTCGGAGCGGCGACGCGCTGGCGCAGGCCCGTGATCACCGCCTTGAGCATGTCCTCGCCGGCCTCGGCCGAGGGGAGGGTGTTGCGGGCCGCGTAGATGCGCTCGTGGACGAAGGCGAGCTTGGCGATCACTGCCGGGGTCAGCTTGAACGGGTAGAGCGCCGGCTGGCCCATGGAGCGGTTGAGCGAGTTCACCGCGTAGGTCAGCGGCATCCAGGCCGCGATCAGCCGGCCGAAATCGCCGGCCCGGTACGGGTCGAAATCGATGACAACGAGGCCGTCTTCGCCATCCTCGCCCGCGCCCCTCAACTTCGGCCGCACCTGGATCTCGAAAGACGAGGCCGTCTCCAGCGTGTCGACGATGTGCAGGTAATGGGCAAAGGTCTCGGCGAAGTCCTCCCAGGGATGAGCCGTCGCGTAGGACGAGACATGGGTCTCCTCCCAGTGCGGGGCTGGCCCCTCGGCATAATGCCGCCGCAGGGCCTCGCCGTAATCGACGCTCTCGTCGCCGAAGATCGCGCGGCAGGTCGGCAGGCTCGCGTCGTGGCGTACGAGCACGTCCCAGTAGTAGTGACCGATCTCATGGCGGAAGTGGCCGAGCAGCGTCCGGTAGAACTCACCGAACAGCACCCGCCGCCGCTCCCGCTCGGCATCGTCGGCCTCGGCGATGTTGAGGGTGATCAACCCGCTATCGTGCCCGGTGAGAACCGGCGGCCCTTCGAGCTGGTTCTCGGCGGGGTCGACGAGGAAGTCGAAGGCCAGTCCGTCGGAATACTCCTCGCGACTCGCGAGCGGCAGGCCGACACGCATCAGCGTGTAGAACAATCTGTGCTTTGCAGCCTCGATTGGACGCCAGCGAAGAAGATTGTTCTCGATTGCCAGATCCGGCACCACCCGGTTGTGCCGGCAGGCGAGGCAGTATTCCTCCCCTGTTTCCTCCGGGACCATCCAGTTGCAGGCGTCGTAGGCGGCGTTCGCGCAAAAGCGCAGCTTGATGCCAGGATGGGCGTAGGCGTGCCAGAGTCCGTCGCCTGATGGTTCGAGCGCCGACATCTCGTGAACGCCAGTGACGAAGCCCAAGCGCCGTTCGCAGCTCTCGCAGGACGTGCTCTCGAACGAGACCGGCTGGTCGCAGGCCTGGCACTGAAAGATCTTCATGAGCCTGTCTTGCTGACGCCCGAGATCGGTAGGGACCAAGCGGGGCCCGGGCCGGGAGGTTCCCGCTCGCCCCGCAGCGCTGGCTCAGGAATGGGTGGCGCGCTTGTTGGCTTCGGTGAGCACCAGGCGTTTGATCTCGTTCACCCGGCGGTCGACCTCCGCCTTGCAGAACGGGCATTTCGTCAGCACCGGCCCGTCGGCCGTGAACTCGACGACCTTGTCGTCGGGCACCTCGATCGCGAAGGCGTAGAACTCGCTGCACTCGCTGCAATAGAAGCCGATGTTGCTGACCCCGAGCTTGCGCTTCAGGGTCGGCAGGGGCATGCCCGGCGTCGTTGCGAGATGGATTCGGTGGCTCTGCATCGTCGACGGGTCTCGGGATTGTCGCGGGGTTGAGGATCGCGAGGCCCAGAGACTATCGCAACCGGAAGCATGGATCTTGCTTTTTCGGCCCAAGGCCGTCGCCCGCTCTATACTGGGGTTGGCTTGGTCCGCTCCGTCCCGGCGGGGCCGCGCCGCATCCTGGCAATCTGAGCGGGAGCCTTCGTGTCCATCAAAGCCGCGCTGCATCACGTCACCCATTACCGCTACGAGCGGCCGATCACGCTGGCTCCCCATGTGATCAGGCTTCGGCCGGCACCACATACGCGCTCCAAGATCCCGTCCTATGCGCTGAAGGTCAGCCCGGCGAACCACTTCATCAATTGGCAGCAGGACCCGGCCGGCAACTGGCTCGCCCGCGTGGTCTTCCCCGAAAAGACCACCGAGCTCAGGATCGAGGTCGACCTGACGGCAGATCTCGCTGTCATCAACCCGTTCGACTTCTTCGTCGAGCCCTACGCCGACACGCACCCCTTCGCATATGCCGACGACCTGCAGGCCGAACTCGCTCCCTATCTCGCGGTGGATGACGGGCACGGCCCGGAAATCGATGCCTTCCTGACGCGGCTGCCGAAGGAGACCGGCACGGTCTCCTTCCTCGTCGCGCTGAACGCGCAGGTCTGCTCGGAGATCAGCTACTCGACCCGCTTCGAGGAGGGCGTCCTGACCCCGGCGCAGACGTTGCGCGCCAAGGTCGGCTCCTGCAGGGACTCCGCTTGGCTCCTCGTCCAGGTTCTGCGCCGCCTCGGCTTCGCCGCGCGCTTCGTCTCCGGCTATCTGATCCAGCTCGTCCCCGACACCACGGCCGTCGACGGGCCGGAGGGAACGAAGACCGACTTCACCGACCTCCACGCCTGGGCGGAGGTCTATCTGCCCGGCGCCGGCTGGATCGGCTTCGACGCCACCTCCGGCCTGCTGACGGGCGAGGGCCACATCCCCCTCGCGGCGACGCCGCACTATCGCTCCGCCGCGCCGATCACCGGCACGTCCGAGGCTGCCCGCACCGAGTTCGACTACGAGATGCGGATCAGCCGCGTGGCCGAGGCGCCGCGGATCACCAAGCCCTTCGCGAACTCGGTCTGGGCGGCAATGGACGCCCTCGGAGAAAAGGTCGACGCCGATCTCGAAGCCCAGGACGTGCGCCTGACCATGGGCGGCGAGCCGACCTTCGTCTCGATCGACGACTACCAGTCGCCCGAATGGAACGCCTCCGCCGTCGGGCCGACCAAACGCGGGCTCGCCGACCAGCTCATCCGGCGCCTGCGCGAGCGCTTCGGCAAGGGCGGCTTCCTGCATTACGGGCAGGGCAAGTGGTATCCGGGCGAGAGCCTGCCCCGCTGGGCCTTCGGCCTGTACTGGCGCAAGGACGGCGAGCCGATCTGGCACGATCCGTCGCTCGTCGCCGTCGAGGAGGGCCCCCGCGAGGCGAACGAGGCCACGGCCCGCGCCTTCGCCACCGCGCTCGCCGGCCGCCTCGGGCTCTCCGACTATCTCATCCCGGCCTATGAGGACGACGCCTACTGGAAGACCAGCGAGAGCCTGCTGCCGGCCAACGTGACCACGGCCGACGCCAAGAGCGGCAGCGCCGAGAACGATGCCCGCATGGCCCGGGTCGCGGCACGCGGCCTGGAGAACCCGACCGGCTTCGTTCTGCCGGTGGCAAGCCTCGCCGTGGACCAGGGCCGCAGCTGGATCTCGGAAGCCTGGGCGTTTCGGCGCGGCGGCCTGTTCCTCGTGCCCGGCGACTCGGCCGCCGGATTCCGGTTGCCGCTCGCCTCGCTGCCCTGGGTGCCGCCGGGCTCCTATCCCTATTACCACCCGCAGGATCCGCTGGAGGATCGCGGCGCCCTGGCTGGCGACTTCTCCGATGGCCGTGGCGGCCTCAGCCGCGCCAATGGCGCCGGGATCGAGGGAGTGGCCGTGCGCACGGCCATCACCATCGAGGCGCGCGAGGGCCGGCTCTGCGTGTTCATGCCGCCGCTCGAGCGGGTCGAGGAGTATCTCGAGCTCGTCGGCCATCTCGAAGCCGTGGCCAGGGAGGTCGGCCAGCCGCTGCATATCGAAGGCTACGAGCCGCCCTATGATCCGCGCATCGGCCTCATCAAGGTCACACCGGACCCGGGCGTGATCGAGATCAACGTCCACCCGGCAGCGTCCTGGCGCGAGGCGGTCGACATCACCATGGGCCTCTACGAGGACGCCCGGCAGACCCGCCTCGGCGCGGAAAAGTTCATGATCGACGGGCGCCATACCGGCACCGGCGGCGGCAACCACGTGGTGCTCGGCGGCGTGACCCCGGCCGACTCACCCTTCCTGCGCCGCCCCGACCTGCTTAAGAGCCTGACGCTCTATTGGCAGCGCCATCCGTGCCTGTCCTACCTCTTCGCCGGCCTCTATGTCGGCCCGTCGAGCCAGGCGCCGCGCATGGACGAAGCCCGCCATGACGGACTCTACGAGCTGGAGATCGCGCTCGCCCAGGTGCCGTCTCCCGACCAGCCCAACATCCCGCACTGGCTCGTCGACCGGCTCTTCCGCAACATCCTCGCGGACGTCACCGGCAATACCCATCGCGCCGAAATCTGCATCGACAAGCTCTACAATCCCGACAGCCCGACGGGGCGGCTCGGCCTCCTGGAGTTCCGCTCTTTCGAGATGCCGCCGGATGCCCGGATGAGCCTCGCGCAGCAGCTTCTGCTCCGCGCGATCATCGCCTGGCTGTGGCGTGAGCCCCAGGGCGGCTCCTGTGTCCGCTGGGGCACGGCTCTGCACGATCGCTTCATGCTGCCGCATTTCCTCTGGTCGGACTTCCTCGACGTACTGGAAGACCTGAACCGGGCCGGCTACGCTTTCGACCCCAAGGCCTTCGAAGCGCAGGCTGCGTTCCGCTTCCCGGTCTTCGGTCGCGTCGAGCAAGGCGGCGTCGGCCTCGAACTGCGCCAGGCGCTGGAACCCTGGCATGTCCTGGGCGAGGAAGGATCGGGCGGCGGCACCGTGCGCTACGTGGATGCATCCGTCGAACGGCTTCAGGTGAAGGTCGAGGGCTTCAACCCGGCCCGGCACATCATCACCTGCAACGGCCGTCGACTGCCAATGACCGCGACCGGGCGCTCCGGTGAGGCGGTGGCCGGCCTGCGCTTCAAGGCCTGGCAGCCAGCCTCGTCGCTGCACCCGACGATTCCCGCTCACGGCCCGCTGACCTTCGACGTGCTCGACAGCTGGAGCGGGCGCTCGCTCGGCGGCTGTCGCTACCATGTCAGCCATCCGGGCGGCCGCAACTACGAGAGCTTCCCGGTCAACGCCTACGAGGCGGAGGGGCGCCGCCTCGCCCGCTTCGAAGCCGAGGGCCATACGCCGGGCCATATCGAGATGCCGCCCGAGGAGCGCTCGATCGAGTTCCCGCTCACCCTCGACCTGCGCACACCGGCGCCACGATGACCTCTGGGGGGGCGCTCGCCTACGATTGGCCGACCGGCACACCGAGTCTCGATCCCGTGCAGAGCTGGATCGATGGCTACGAGCGCCGGCCGGGCGTCGTCGACGAGTTGCTCGACGCCAACGGCTACGTGCGCGGCGCGTGGCCGCGCTTTCTCCAGCGTTTCGGCCAGATCGGCGACCGCGAAGTCATGGCCCGCTTCCTGTCGGGCGAACGGCACATTCACGATGCCGGGATCTCCTATCGGGTCTATGGCGACCAGCGCGAGCATGCCTGGCCGCTCGGGCCGCTGCCGCTGATCATCGATTCCCGCGACTGGGCCGAACTCGCCGCAGGCATCGTCCAGCGCGCCGGCCTGATGGAGCGGATCGTCGCCGACATCTACGGCCCCGGCCGCCTGATCTCGGAGGGCCTGCTCCCGGCCGCTGCCGTCGCGGGCAGTCCCGAATTTCTGCGGCCGGTCCACGGCGTCACGCCGCCGGGTGGCCGCCACCTCCAGATCTATGCCGCCGATGTCGGCCGGGGACCCGACGGGCGCTGGCGGGTGCTGGCGGATCGCACCCAGGCCCCATCGGGACTCGGCTTCGCGCTCGAAAACCGGATGGTGCTGGCCCGGGCCTACCCGGACCTGATCTCGGACCTTCACGTCGAGCGACTGCCGGGCTTCTTCCAGAGCCTGCGCGAGGGCATCGCCGCGGCCTGCGAGCGCAGCGATCCGCGCATCTGCCTGCTCACCTCCGGCCCCTACAGCAGCACCTATGTCGAGCAGGCGGCGCTCGCCCGCTATCTCGGCTTCCTGCTCGTCGAGGGCGACGATCTCGTGGTGCAGGACGGCCTTCTGCACGTGCGCACCGTCGCCGGACTCAAGCGCGCCGACGCCCTCTGGCGGCGGATCGACGCCGACTATCTCGACCCCATGGAGTTGCGCTCCGAGTCCCGGCTCGGCGTGCCCGGCATCCTCGACGTCCTGCGGCGTGGCGGGGTGGTGATCGGCAACATGCCGGGCTCGGGCGTGCTCGAATCCGGTGCGCTCAGCCCGTATCTGCCGCGCATCGCGGAACGCCTGCTCGGCGAGTCGCTGCGGCTCTCCGATCCGCCGACTTGGTGGTGCGGCGATCCCGAGAGCCTCGCCTACGTTCGCGCAAACCTCGACGGCCTGACCCTGCGTCCGGCCGCGACGCCGGTGCGCGGGCCTGAGCGCGACGCCATCCTCGGCCCGCATGCCCTCGATGCCGCCCGCGAGCACGCCATCGCCGCCCTGGGCGACCGGCCCTTCGACTGGGTCGGCCAGGAGACCGGGCCACTCTCGACCATGCCGGCCTGGTTCGAGGGGCGCCTCGTGCCGCGTCCCTTCGTCATGCGGGTCTTCGCAACGGCGACCAGAGACGGTTGGCGCGTGATGCCGACCGCCTTCTGTCGCACGGCAGAGCAGGAGGGCGTCGACCCGACGGTCATGCGCGCCGGCATCCGCTCGGCCGACGTCTGGGTCGTGTCGGACATCCCCGTCGAGACTCCGCCGCTCCTCAACACCATCACTCCGAAGATCCGGCGCATCGCCGGCCATCTGCCCTCTCGCGCCGCCGACAACCTGTTCTGGCTCGGCCGCTATCTCGAGCGAGCGGAAGGCGTGATCCGCCTCGTCCAGACCCATCTCGGCCGGCTTGCCGGCACCCTGGCCTCCGATACCGGAAGCGACGTCGGCACACCGACGAGCCTGCGCATCCGCGCACTGCTCGAAGAGTGGGGATCGGTGGACGAACCCGACCTGCCGACGGCGGCGCTCGCCCGTGAGGCCCTGTGCGATCGCGAGCAGCACGGCTCGGCCCTCTCCCACGTGCTCTCGGCCCGCCGCTCCGCCTCGACCTTGCGCGAGCGCCTGCCCGTGGAGGCCTGGGGAGCCCTGACGGAGCTGCAAGACCTGCTCGATTTCAGCGGATCCCGCGTGCCGAGCGAGGCGCAGCTCTTCGAGCGGGCCGAGCGGGCCCTCGGCCACCTCTCGGCCCTGTCCGGGCTCTCGCACGAGAACATGAACCACTCCGCCGGCTGGCGCTTCTTCGACATGGGCCGGCGCATCGAGCGCGGCGTGAACACCTGCTCCTTCGCCCTGCGTTTCGCGGGTGACCACGCGGGCGCCGAGGATCTCGGGGTGATGCTGGCTCTGTGCGATTCCCAGATCGCCTATGGAGCGCGCTACCTGACCGGCGTCAGCCTGCCCGCCGTGCGCGACATGGCGCTGCTCGACCCGTTCAATCCGCGCTCGGTCGCATTTCAGGTCGAGGAAATCGTACGCCATCTCGACACGCTGCCGGCCCTGCGCGCCGACGGCGTGCCGGAGCCGCATCGCCGTGCCGCCCTGCGGCTCGCGGGCACTTTCGCGACGGCAGAAGCCACCGATCTCAACGCGATCCAGCTCGGCGAGCTCGAGGAAGAGCTCGAAGGGCTCGCCACCTTGATCGCCGGCCGCTACTTCCCCGGCAATGCCGATGCCCTGCGGCCGGAGAAGCTGACGGGCCTCGCGTGATCTACAGCCTGCGCCACCTGACGACCTACCGGTACGCACGCACCGTCAACTACGCCCGTTGCAATCTGCGGCTCCGACCGCGGGACGGCGACGGTCAGCACGTCCTGGCCAGCACGATCACGGTCACGCCGGTCCCGAAGGGGCGCGGCACCCGGGACGAGTATTTCGGGCCCCAGGCCCTCACGCTGATCATCGACCAGCCGCACAAGGTCTTTTCCGTCGAGGCGACCTCGCGCGTGATCGTCGAGCGCCCGGCCTTGCCCGATCCGGAATCCGGACCGTCCTGGGAGGCGGTGCGCGAGGCCGCGTTGACGCTCCCGACGCTCGATGCCGCCTCTCCCGCGCATTTCCTGTTCCCGAGCCGCCGTGTGCCGATCGTCGCCGAGGTCACGGACTACGCGCGCCGGAGTTTTCCCCCTGGACGTAGCGCCTACGGGGGCGCCTTCGATCTGATGAACCGCATCCGGAGCGATTTTCAGTTCGACGCCAAGGCCACCACCGTCTCGACGCCGCTGGCCAAATCCTTCGAGCTCAAGGCCGGTGTCTGCCAGGATTTCGCACATGTGATGATCGCCGGCCTGCGCGGGCTCGGACTGCCGGCGGCCTATGTCAGCGGCTACCTGCGGACACGGCCGCCTCCGGGGCAGGCCCGGTTGCGCGGCGCCGATGCCAGCCATGCCTGGGTCTCTCTCTGGTGCGGCGAAGGCTGGCATGACGGAGCCGGGCAGGGCGGCTGGTTCGGTCTCGACCCGACCAATGCCTGCGGCGTGCGCGACGACCATATCGAGTTGACCAGCGGCCGCGACTACAGCGACGTCACGCCCATCGACGGCATCGTCTCCTCCCCCGGCGGCCAGAAGCTCAAGGTCGAGGTCGACGTCGTCCCGGACGACGAGGTGTTGGCCTGAGCTCCACGGCCCGCGCAGTGGACGATACCTGGCGAAGGGCTTAGAGCGCTGTCGGATGAGCGGGCGTCCGGAGCGGCGCCGGTCGGCATGCTGACGGAGAGCTGAGCTTGGTCCAGTCGATCGCGGATGTGCGAGAGGCGATCTTCGGCTTCATCGCGGCCCGCAATCCGGGCCTGCCCCCCGGCGCGGTCGACGGGCAGACCTCGCTCGTCACCAGCGATGCGCTCGATTCGATCGGCATCCTCGACCTGATGATGCACCTCGGCGAGCGCTACGGCGTCGAAATCGACGAGGATGCCTTCGACCTCGCCAATTTCGAGAGCGTCGACACCCTGGCGCGCTATATCGACGACAGGCGTTCGGGGTCTTGATCTCTCGCGTTTTCTTCACGCGAACCGGACCCACTTCGCTCAAAAGCGCTTCCTCACTCACGCCCATGTCACCGACGCTGCTGCATCATCTCCTCGACAGCGACGCCTGCGCGCCCGGCCGCGTGGCGATCGTCGACGGCGAGCATGAGCTCACCTATGGCGATTTTCGCGGGCAGGTGACGGCACTTGCCGCCCGCATGGAGGCTCTCGGCGTCGCGCCGGGCGACCGGGTGGCGATCCTGCTGCCGAAATCGATCGCCGAATGCGTCGCAATCTTCGCCGCGAGTGCGGCCGGCGGGGTATTCGTGCCGGTCCACCCGTCGCTGCGTCCGCGCCAGATCCGCCACATCGTCGAGGATTGTGGAGCCCGGCTGCTCGTCAGCGATGCCGCCCACCATGCGGCGCTCGACGGCGCGCTCGACGACCTCCTCGAATTGAGCGTGCTGCTGGGCGAGGACGAGATCGCCGCCTCATCCGACGCCGCCCGCCAACCGCCTCCGGCGGGCCTCGCCGCCATCCTCTACACCTCCGGCTCCACCGGCCTGCCCAAGGGCGTGATGCTGAGCCACGACAACCTGATCGCCGGCACCCGCATCGTCAGGACCTATCTCGGCATCACGGCCGACGAGCGCATCCTCTCGGTGCTGCCATTCTCTTTCGACTACGGACTGAACCAGCTGCTCACCAGCGTCGAGCAGGGCGCCCGGATCGTGCTCCTGAGCTTCCGTCTCGGCGACGACGTGGTGCGGGCGATCGAGCGTCATCGCATCACTGGGCTCGCCGGCGTGCCAACGCTGTGGACGCTGCTGACCCGCGCCAGCCCGCGCTTCGCCAAGGCTGAACTGAATAGCCTGCGCTACCTGACGAATTCCGGCGGCAGCCTCGCCCTCGGCACGATCCGTCGCCTGCGCGAACGCCTGCCCGAGACCGATCTCGTCCTGATGTACGGGCTGACCGAGGCCTTTCGCTCGACCTACCTGCCGCCGCAGGAGGTCGACCACCACCCTGACTCCATCGGGCGGGCTATCCCGGAGACCGAGATCTTTCTCGTCACCGCCGACGGCCGCAAGGCACGGCCCGGCGAGCCCGGCATCCTGCATCATCGCGGGCCGACGGTGTCGCTCGGCTACTGGAACCGGCCGGAGGACACCGCACGCGTGCTCGTCCCCGATCCGTTCCCGATGGCCGGAGACGGTCGCCCGGTCTGCCGCTCCGGTGACATCGCCGTTGCAGACGAGCACGGTTTCCTGCGCTTCCTCGGCCGCGAGGACGCGATGATCAAGACGCAAGGATTCCGGGTCAGTCCGACGGAGGTCGAGGCTGCGTTGATGGAGACCGGGGCCTTCCGCGCGGTTGCGGTGATCGGCCTGCCGGACCGTGGCGTCGGCCAGCGCATCCACGCCGTCGCGGTACCATCCGGAACCGGCGCGGAGATGGCTGAGGTCATGGCCCATCTGCGCCGCTCACTGGCATCGCATCTGGTGCCGCGCGCGATCGAGACGGTCGCTGCCCTGCCGACGACGCCGAACGGCAAGGTGGATTACAAGCGGCTGGTGGCCGAGCGCGTCTCGGCCGAGATCCGGGCCGAGCCGGAACTGATGGACGCCTGAGCGGGCTTCAGCGCCCGTGCATCTGGGCGCTGGCCTTGGCGACCATGCGGGCGAAGGCAGTGGCGGCAGCCGAGGCCTGGACCTGGCTCGGATAGCCGACGGGCGAGCGGGCGATGGTCTCGCCACGGCTGCCGCGCAGGGTCCAGGACCACTGACCGGGCCGCTCCTCGTTCACCTCGAACTGCATGACTCGCTCACGGGCGCCTCATCTCATGTGACAGAGCATACCGTGGCGAAATCGAAGTCGGGTTAAAGGCTTAGACCCGATCAAGCCTTAGCCGGCGATCGAGGCGATCTCTCCCCATTATCCACGCTGTTCACAGCAGGACCCGCGGGGATTGGGTCAGTTTGGATCTCGTGACTGCTGGGGATCCTGGCTCACCCATCCGAAAGCCGCCCGATGACCCCGCCCCTGGGTGGGACGTCAAAGCCGTTCCTCTCCTCCACGTGCAGGGGGCAAGCAGAGGGGCGTACCTCAATCGTATAGCTTCCCATCGTTGCAATTCGGGTCTTTGACTTAGGATCGGTCTCGCTGACTGGAGGGTCCTATGAAGTCTCTGCGCATAACCTTACTCGCGGCTGCAGCTGTTTGTGTCGTCAGCACGGCGCCCAGCTTCGCTGACGGAAAGAGCCAAGGTGTCGGCAATGAATGTCAGGGCAACTCCTGTGGCGGCCGTGCTGCGCCCGGTCCTATCGCGGGAGCTGGCCTGCCCATCCTCCTCGTGGCTGGCGGCTACTTGATGTTGCGACGCTACCGCAAGAGGAATGCAGATCGTAAACTCGCCGGCGGCTGACGCCGGGTACCTTCTCGCCCCATACGTGAAGGCATGGAAAAAGAGCCCGGCTGACGCCGGGTCTCGCTGCATCCGTGACGGTGAATTCTGGATGGGTCCGTGCGAGCGGTCCATCGCAAGCTCTGAGTCGGGCCTGGCCGTCCTACAAGATCAAGCTTCCCGCAGCAGGCTCCGCAATTCCACCTGTCTCGGCTCACCGAGGAGCAAGCAATTCAGAGGTTGGCGCAGCGATATCGATCGGTGCGACCCCCGCTTCATTCAATACAGGCCGCCAAACCCGCCCACGGCCCCAACTCGGCCGAGGGTTCGGGCAGAGATTTTGCAACCTTGGGCTGCGCAACCGCGTGAGGAATGTTGGAGCCTAAGAGCTTTGCCTTGTTTTTTGAGTCGCCTGCTCTTTCAACTTGAAAATCATTCTCCTGACGTGCTCGCCCACGGTGTCGTTCAGCGTCGGCGTTGGTGCAACGCGGACTTCAATTGAATGCGCTGTAGCTGCCATAGCTGACTTGCATCCCAATTTGGCCTCGACGGCTGCCGAATCGCATGCCCCCGAAACTGCCGATCACAGGAATGTGAAGGCTAGCACACGGTCGTCGGCGATGAAATCAAATCTATTCGGCGCGCTCCCCGTGTGATTAAGAATTTATCTCGTGCTAAGCTTAGCCATCGTTCTCGGACGGGAACGAATGTAGGCCTGCAGGGATTAGCCTCGGCGCGCCTTGGGAGAGCCAATTGCCACGCTTCTTCTTTCATCTCGAGAACGGGCGCGAGTCCATCCGTGACGACGAAGGCACTGTTGTCGACGATGCGAAAACGGCAGTCAGGCAAGCATTACAATCTGTAGATGAAATGCGCGAAGCCGGTGAGCTTCCGGTTGCCGGAGACGGATGGACGGTCGTGATCTGTGACGACCGGAACAACGAGCTGGGACGCATCCCCGTTGCGGAAGAGACCCTGAGAGCCAGACGGCTGGCTTGATTTCCGGACTCAAACCCCTCGCGGCACCGACGTTGGAAGCCGCTCCGATCACTGGCCTCGCGTGCTCTGATCAGGGCACAGATTCGCAGCGACCGTGCTGAAGACCGGCTTGTATCGCTTCAGATGCTTTCCGTTCACATTCACTCCGGGCAATCCATATCCGGTGCCGCTCTCGCGAAGCGAGACGAAGGGATCGATGAAGCGACATCCCAGTCGCTCGCACGCGGCCTTGATCTGTTGGGAATATTCGACGACCGCGAGCGCATCGATTTCGTGTTTGGCCTCGCGGCTGATGGGTGGAACGGCCGTGACGAAGACGGTGTCGGTGATTGACCGCAGCTTTACGATCAAGGCATCGAGCTCAGTCTCGAAATACGCTTCGGATCGTGCGCTTGTCGGGTCCTTCTTCCGGTTGAGATCGTTCGTCCCGATCGTCAGCACCGCCGCCCATGGTCTGACGGGAAACCGCAGCTCTTCCAGGAAGCCGGCATAGGCTTTCGTCGTAGCGCCACTGGCCCCGACATTGATGACCGCGCGACCGCACATCCCTTCGGATGGACTGTGCAACTCGGCATTCGAGTCGCCGGCTATCAGCACGAAGCCTGGATCAGCCTCGTCGAGATACTGCTGGACGACGTTCAGCCTCGCCTCTCTGTATAACGCGGGGATATCCTGGGAGATCAACACATATCGGTCAAATACCACGCCCGCGAAAATACAACACAATAAAACTAATACTCCGAATGCTGCTTTTTTATTATTCAACATCAAAAAATCGTCTAATGTGAATTATCGGTGCCTTACTCGACGACTGGTCGATGACCGATCTGCATCACCACCGTCACGAGAGTCGTCATAGACCGAGTTCGGCCCGAAGTCGAAGCGCCGCGTCTTTGCTCGGCTCGCTGTCGTGAGCGAGACCCCGAACCGTAAGAATGCCGCCCTCACGCAGCGGGCACGGCGAGCCGCCAGACAATCCCTCGTCCGAATGCTTTCGTGCCGGCCGCGGTCAGGTTAGGCGTGCGCGGCGAAACTGGATCGACCGGCCGGAGACAGCGCCCCCGTGATCAAAACCATCGGCATCGTCGGAGCGCTGCTGTTCCTCGCCGGCTCCGTCATGCTTGCGCGGCTGCGCGAGGCCCGGATGCCCCATCGAGCGCTGTTCCTTTTGGCACTCGGCATTCTCTGCATGACCGTGTCGACGATCTGGTGGTCTGAGGCGTCCCGGATCGGCCCGCGCTAGCCAGAGGCTCCGCTCGCCGGTCGACTGATCCTCGGAACGAAGCCGATCCAGCAGACGCTGCCCCCGGCGACTCCCGGCACCTTGGAGCAGCGCCGGCTTATTCTTCGTCCTCGTCCGTCTGCGGCTGAAGCACCCGTTGCACGGTCTCCAGCACAGTCCCTGCCAAGGCGGCGTCGGGGTCGTCGCGGGTGAGGGCGTCCCTGAGCATGGTGACGTAGCCGCCAAGCCGCTCGTCGTAATGGTCCGAATCGATCGAGCGCAGGACGTTGGCCAGGAAACCGATCGCCATCTGATGGGCGATCTGGCGGGCACTCATCTCGGCGAGCCCTTCCGACAGCGACTTGAGCCCCTCGTCGTGTTGGCTGGTCACGGCGGCGAGTGCCGCGATCTGCTTGTCGAGATCCATCTTGATCCTCTCGGGGGCGCCGACGCTCAGGCGTTCGAGCGGCCGTCGGCGAAGCGGCGGAAGGCGTCGAGCGTCTCGGCGCTGACGTGGTGCTCGATGCCCTCGGCATCGCGCCGCGCCGTCTCGGAGCTGACGCCCAGCGCGCAGAGGAAGCGCTCGACGATACGGTGGCGCTCGCGTGACTGGGCGGCCAGGGCCTCGCCGGCAGCGGTGAGGAACACTCCGCGATACGGCCGCTGCTGCACGAGGCCGTCTTCGGCCAGCCGCTTGAGCATCTTGGCGACGGTAGGCTGGGCGACACCGAGGCGGGCGGCGATGTCGACCTGCCTCGCCTCGCCGCCGTCGCCGATCAGGTCGGCGATCAGTTCGACATAGTCCTCGACCAGTTCGAGCCGGCGGGCCTCGCGGGCCTGCCGGAAGCTTTCGACGTGGACTTCCGGATCGATCAGCGATCCCTCAGGCGCGGAGGCGGGCGGTTCCTGCATGCTCAGGCCTTGAATCCTTTCCGCTTCGGTCCGCGACGATGCCGCTGTTCTAGCCGAAGCAGGGCCGATGCGTGAATCCCGTGAGGCGGCTTTCTCCATGGATTGCCTGACGGTGGCAACGACGTCGCATACCCGTTGCAAAGCTTGGGCACATAAGTATAGCTATTGCTATATTCGTTCGGGCGCCCATCTTCGCGGTGCCCTCCCACGCGATCTGCACCCGATGGACGCCTCGTTGACCGCACCCGACTCGAGCCGAGGCTGGCGTTTCGCGCGTGAAACGCGGGAGCAGCCGAGCCTCGGCGATCTGAACGGCAGTGTTCCGGTCGCCACCAGCGGCCATTGGTTTCGCCGCCTGATCGGCTTCCTCGGGCCGGGCTACATGGTCTCGGTCGGCTACATGGATCCGGGCAACTGGGCCACCGACATCGCCGGCGGTGCGCAGTTCGGCTACACGCTGCTCTCGGTCATCCTGCTCTCGAACCTGATGGCGATCGTGCTGCAGGCGCTCGCCGCCCGGCTCGGTATCGCTACCGGCCGCGATCTCGCCCAGGCCTGCCGAGACCACTACCCGCGTCCCGTGGGCATCGCGCTCTGGCTCGCCTGCGAGATCGCGATCATCGCCTGCGACCTCGCCGAGGTGATCGGCACCGCGATCGCGCTGAAGCTGCTCTTCGGCATCCCGCTGGTGATGGGCGCGGTGATCACGGCGCTCGACGTGCTGCTCGTGTTGCTGCTGATGCGGCGCGGCTTCCGGGCGCTGGAAGCCTTCGTGATCGCGCTGCTCGCGGTGATCTTCGTCTGCTTCGGCATCCAGATCGCGCTGGCCGCGCCGCCGGTCCAGGCCGTGCTCGGCGGCTTCGTGCCGTCCTCGCAGATCGTGACGAACCCAGCCGCCCTCTACATCGCCATCGGCATCATCGGGGCCACCGTGATGCCGCATAACCTCTACCTTCACTCCTCGATCGTGCAGACGCGGGCCTATCCGCGTACCGACCGGGGTCGCCGCGAGGCGCTGCGCTTCGCGGTGACGGATTCCACCATCGCCCTGATGCTGGCGCTGTTCGTCAACGCCTCCATCCTGATCCTGGCGGCCGCGGTCTTCCATGCGAGCGGCCGCACCGAGGTGCAGGAAATCGAGCAGGCCTTCGAGCTGCTCTCGCCGCTGCTCGGCGTCGGCCTCGCCTCGACGCTGTTCGCGGTGGCTCTGTTGGCCTCTGGGCTCAACTCCACGGTCACGGCAACGCTCGCCGGTCAGATCGTGATGGAAGGCTTCCTGCACCTGCGCATCCCGGACTGGGCGCGCCGGCTGATGACCCGGGCCATTGCCATCGTGCCGGTGGTGATCGTCACGGCGCTCTACGGAGATCAAGGCACGGCGAAGCTGCTGGTGCTCAGCCAAGTGGTGCTGTCGATGCAGTTGCCCTTCGCGGTGATCCCGCTGGTGCGGTTCGTGTCGGACCGCGAGAAGATGGGGGCGCTGGTGGTGCCGGGCTGGCTGAAGTGGCTGTCCTGGACGATCGCCGCGGTAATCGTGGCGCTGAACGTAAAGCTGTTGTTCGACACCGTACTCGGCGGCTGAGGGCCTCAACCCTCAGGCCGGTGCTGCATCTCGCAGATGCGCCACGAATTCCTGGGCGAACGGCGCCAATGCATCGAGGTCGCGCACGCAGAGGGTCAGGTCGCGGGCCGCCCAGGAATCCTCCAGCGGCAGGATGGCGAAGTCCATGCCGCGCCTGGCGCGGCGAGCGGTGGTCTCCGGCACGATGCCAAGTCCGACGCCGCATTCGACGAGGCGGCAGATGGCGTCGAAGCTCCGCAATTGCACCCTCAGCCGCATGACCCGGCCGATCCGCGAGGCCTTGGCGGCGAGAAAGCGGGTCAGCGCGCTCGGCCGGTCGAGCCCGACGAGATCGTGCTCGAGCACCTCGGCGAAGCCGATGCTGCCGCGGCCGCTCAGGGCGTGGTTTCCCGCGACCACGACGACGAAGCGATCGTGGCGGAACGGAAACGTCTGCAACCCGCCGGTATCGACCGTACCGGCCACGATGCCGAGATCGGCAGCACCCTCGGCGACCAGTCCGACGATCTCATCCGAAGTCCGCTCCTCCATGTCCACGCTCACACCGGGATGCAGCGCGAGATAGGCCGACAGCGCCTCGGGCAGGAACTCGGTCAGCGCATTGGTGTTCGACATCAGGCGGATCTGGCCGACGGCACCGCCGGCGAAGACTGACAGGTCGCTCTGCAGGCGATCGATATCGGTGAGCAGGCTCCGGGCATGAGCAAGCAGCGCCTGCCCGGCCGGCGTCGGCACCACGCCCTGCCTGCCCCGCACGAGGAGCGCCGCGCCGAGGGACACCTCCATCGCCTTGATCCGCGCCGAGGCCGCCGCCAGCGCGAGATGCGCCCGCTCGGCGCCATGTGTGATCGAGCCGGCCTCCACGACGTGGCGAAACAGGCCGAGATCGACGAGGTCGAAGCGCATCATGGTTCGTCACCCTCGTTGCATCGATCGACCGCATTGCCGTCACCGCTTCGCTGATAACGAAACCGTGACTCGGATGCTGCGACGCATCCTACAGTATTTGCCGAAAGTTTCCTTCGTCGTTGACGAAGGCAAGTGCCAAAAATCCCGAATTGCGAACCGTTCCAAGTTCGGTTTTCAAGCGATGCAATGGGTGCAACGACAGCAGCAACGGCGGCTTCACAGGCCACGGTCTTTTTGACCGCCGGCCTGCTCGTGCTGTGCATGGGGCTCTGGGCGACTGGGCTGATCGCCGAGGTCGTCACGGCGATGATGTTCTTCGCCCTGGCGATGCTGCTGAAGCTTGCTCCTTCGCAGACCATCTTTTCCGGCTTCGCGTCGCAGGCCTTCTGGCTGGTGACGAGCGGCCTCGTGGTGGGACTCGCCATCAATCGCACCGGCCTTGGCCAGAGGCTGGCGCGGGCGCTAGCGGACCGGCTGCCGAATTCCTATCCGGGCTTCGTCGCGGGGCTGATCGCCTTCTCCTTCCTGCTCGCCTTCGTGATGCCGTCGAATCTCGGGCGCATCGCGCTGATGGTGCCGATCCTGCTCGCGATCTGCGACGCCTATGGCCTCACGCCCGGCCGGCCGGGCCGCACCGGCGCGATCCTCGCCTTCGGTGTCGCCACGCCGATTCTGTCGGCGGCGCTCCTGCCGGCCAACGTGCCAAACCTCGTCATGGCCGGTACGGCCGAAACGCTCTACGGGCTGCATCTCACCTATCTGCCCTATCTCTGGCTGCACGCGCCGGTGCTCGCCGTGCTGAAGGGGGCGATCCTCACCGTCTGCGTCGTGCTTCTGTTCCGCGATCGCATCGACAGCGCGCGCCCGCCCATGGAGCCGCTTCCGCCGATCTCGGCCGACGAGCGTCGGCTCGCGGTGATCCTCGCGATCATGCTCGGCCTCTGGGTGACCGACGGCATCCATCACATCCCGCCCGCCTGGGTCGGTCTCGCCGCCGCGGTCGTGGTGATGCTGCCGAAGGTCGGCGTGCTGCCGGGCGACGCCTTCAGCCAGATCCAGCTGAAAACCTGTTTCTACATCGCCGCCATTTTCGGGCTGACCGCCATCGTCAACGAGAGCGGGCTGGGGCGCGAGATCGGCCGGGCTTTGCTCGCGGTCGCGCCCTTCGAGGTCGGCGCCTCGGCCAAGAACTTCGCGACGCTCGTCGCGATCTCGGTCGGCTTCCTCTTCGCCACCACCACCAACGGCGCCCCGGCGCTCTACACGGCGCTCGCTCAGGACTTTTCGCAGGCGAGCGGTCTCGACCTGATGAGCATCGTGATGATCCAGGTCGTCGGCTACGCGAACGTGTTCCTGCCCTACCAGGCGCCGCCGATCGTCATGACGATGGATCTGGGCCGGGTGAGCCTCGCCGACACCACCCGGCTCACACTGGTCTTCGGAACCGCGACCCTGCTGATCGCGGCGCCCTGCGCCTTCCTGTGGTTTCGCCTTCTCGGGAGGCTGCCGTGATCGGCCAAAGGTACAGGTTCGCGGGGGCGGCGGCCGCCTTGCCGCTTGCCGCAACGCACACTACGCCCTCTCTTTAGACAGACTCCAGATCCCCGCATCTCGAGGACCCGATATGGCGCCTAACGCCCGCCCGACCGTCGCCCCACCGCTTTCCCCGCACCTTCAGGTCTACCGCTGGACCTGGACGATGCTGATGTCGATCCTGAACCGGGCAACGGGGGCGGCGCTCTATGGCGGCACGCTCCTCGTCACGATCTGGCTCGTGGCCCTCGCCTCCGGCCCGAAGGCCTACGGCGCGGTGGCCTGGTTCTTCGGCTCCTGGATCGGGCTGCTGATCCTGTTCGGCTATACCTGGGTCCTGCTGAACCACATGCTCGGCGGCGTCAGGCATTTCATCTGGGATACCGGCCGCGGATTCGAGCCCAACGAGCGCATGGCGCTCTCCCGGCTGAGCTTGATCGCCTCGGTGGCGCTCACCCTGATCATCTGGGCGATCGCCCTGCTGCTGCATTGAGGAGACCGGTCATGGCTGAAACCAAGTCCGCCTCGATCCGCACGCCGCGCGCCCGTGTGAAGGGCCTCGGCGCCTCCGGGCACGGCGCCGAGCACTTTTGGATCCAACGCCTCACCGGCGCGGCAAACCTGCTGTTGATGATCGCCTTCGTGGTCATCGTCGCGAAGATGTGGGGCCGCCCCTATCCCGAGGCCGTCGCCCTGGTGGCACAGCCGATCGTGGCGATCATCCTGCTGCTCACGGTGGTGTCGGCCACGATCCACATGCGGCTCGGTATGCAGGTGATCATCGAGGACTACGTCCACGGTACCGGCCTGAAATTCGCGGCGCTCACCGCCAACACCTTCTACGCGGTCGCCGTCGCTGCTGCCTGCCTCTACGCGATCATCCGCGTGGGGCTGGGCGGCCTTGTCTGACGCGCCCCAATCCGAGGAAAACCAGCATGGCCTCCAACGGATCGAATGGCGGCGCGCCCGCCTACAAGATCATCGATCATACGTTCGACGTGGTGATTGTCGGCGCCGGCGGCGCCGGGCTTCGCGCCACGGTGGGATGCTCCCAGGCGGGCCTGCGCACCGCCTGCATCACCAAGGTGTTTCCGACCCGCTCACACACCGTAGCGGCGCAGGGCGGCATCTCGGCCTCCCTCGGCAATATGGGCCCGGATGATTGGCGCTGGCACATGTACGACACCGTGAAGGGGTCGGACTGGCTCGGCGACCAGGACTGCATCGAGTACCTCGTGCGCAACGCGCCGGCGGCGGTCTACGAGCTCGAGCACTGGGGCGTGCCGTTCTCCCGCACGGAGGAGGGCAAGATCTACCAGCGGCCCTTCGGCGGCATGACCACCGATTACGGCAAGGGCACCGCGCAGCGCACCTGCGCCGCGGCCGACCGCACCGGCCACGCCATGCTCCACACCCTCTACGGGCAGGCCGTGAAGAACTCGACGGAGTTCTTCATCGAGTATTTCGCCCTCGACCTGATCATGGACGACGATGGCCGCTGCCGAGGCGTGATCGCGTTGGACCAAGCCACCGGCGAGATCCATCGCTTCCGCGCCCAGACCACCATCCTCGCCACCGGCGGCTATGGTCGCGCGTATTTCTCGGCGACCTCGGCCCATACCTGCACGGGCGACGGCAACGCCATGGTGCTGCGGGCCGGCCTGCCGCTGCAGGACATGGAATTCGTGCAGTTCCACCCCACCGGCATCTACGGCGCTGGCTGCCTCATCACCGAGGGCTCGCGCGGTGAGGGCGGCTACCTGACGAATTCCGAGGGCGAACGCTTCATGGAGCGCTACGCGCCCTCGGCAAAGGACCTCGCTTCACGCGACGTGGTCTCGCGCTCCATGACCATGGAGATCCGTGAGGGCAGGGGCGTCGGAAAGAGCAAGGACCACATCTACCTGCACCTCGACCACCTCGACCCGAAGATCCTGCACGAGCGCCTCCCCGGCATCTCGGAAAGCGCGCGGATCTTCGCGGGCGTCGACGTCACCAAGGAACCGATCCCGGTCATTCCGACGGTGCACTACAACATGGGTGGCATACCTACGAACTATCATGGTGAGGTGCTCACCCTGAAGAACGGCGATCCGGACACCATCGTCCCCGGCCTCATGGCTTTGGGCGAGGCGGCCTGCGTTTCGGTGCACGGGGCGAACCGCCTCGGCTCCAACTCGCTGATCGACCTCGTGGTGTTCGGCCGCGCCGCCGGCCTGCGCTGCGCCGAGATCGTCGAGAAGGGCGCCCGCCAGCCGGAACTGCCCAAGGATTCCGCCGACAAGGCGCTGTCCCGCCTCGACCATTTCCGCAATGCGAGCGGCGGCACACCGACCGCCAAACTGCGCGACGAGATGCAGCGCACCATGCAGAATAACTGCGCCGTCTTCCGCACCGGCGAGGTGCTGGAGGAGGGCAGGGGCCTGATCGGCAAGGTGTTCAAGGGCGCGGCCGACATCGCCGTGAAGGACCGCTCACTGGTCTGGAATACCGACCTGCTCGAGACGCTGGAATTCGACAACCTGATCGGCCAGGCCGTCGTCACCATGGAATCGGCCGCCAACCGCACCGAATCCCGCGGGGCGCATGCCCGCGAGGACTTCGTCGACCGCAACGACAAGGACTGGATGAAGCACACCCTCGCCTGGCTCGACGAGAGCTCCGGCAAGGTCACGATCGATTACCGGCCGGTGCACACCTACACGATGTCGAACGAGATCCAGTACATCGAGCCGAAGGCTCGGGTGTATTGATTACGATCTGTAAGAATTCGATGAAGCTTCTGTCAAAGATCCTTGGGCGTCAGGCAACGGCAGCGCCCTTTCTGCGCGCCGGTGCGGCCGTCGAGGCTCCCGGCACGTGGAACGACGTCGTCCGCAGTTATGAGCGGCCCGTCGATCAGGCAAACGAGCAGGCCTGCGCGCAGAACGCGGCCGAGGCCGCTTACTACGCGCAAGTCGACCGGGTCGCGAACAAGTGGCATCATTATCTGGAGATCTACGACCGCCACCTGTCGAACCACCGCGACAAACCCGTCCGGTTCCTCGAATTGGGCGTCTGCCAGGGAGGTTCGTTGCAAGTTTGGCGGCGCTACCTCGGCGACAGCGCGCTCCTGCACGGGCTCGACATCGATCCGCGCTGCGCAACCATCGACGATACCGACCTCGTCATCCACATCGGAAGCCAGACCGACACCGGCCTGCTCGGCCGTGTCGTCGAACAGATGGGTGGAATTGATGTCGTGATCGACGACGCCAGCCACATCAGCGCCCACCAGATAACCAGCTTCGAATTCCTGTACCCGCTACTTGCGCCGGACGGCGTGTACATCGTCGAGGACGCGCATTCCTCGTACTGGCAGGATTTCGGCGGCGGCCTGCGGGCGCCCGGCTCCTTCATGGAATACGCCAAACGGCTGATCGACCGGCTCCATGCCGGCTACGTCCTCAACGCAGATCCGGTCTCACGCGACCCCGGCTTTGCGGCGGTTACGCATGGCATCTCCTTCTACGACAGCATGGTCGTCTTCGAAAAACGCTCCGGCAAAGCACGGCCGCGTTCGACCATCGTCGGCACCCGTTGGCTCGCTTGAAAATACGGAGCCCTACCGCTCATGGCACAGTTCACCCTGCCCAAGAACTCGCAGATCGGCGAAGGCAAGACCTGGCCGGCGCCCGAGGGCGCGAAGAACGTCCAGGTCTTCCGCATCTACCGCTGGAACCCGGATGACGGGCTGAACCCGCGCATCGACACCTACCATGTCGACCGCGACGATTGCGGCCCGATGGTTCTCGACGCGCTGATCTGGATCAAGAACAAGGTCGACGCGACCCTGGTCTTCCGCCGCTCCTGCCGCGAGGGCATCTGCGGCTCCTGCGCGATGAACATGGAGGGCCAGAACAGCCTCGCCTGCACCATGGGCATCGACGAGTGCAAGAGCCCGGACAACGCGGTGCCATTCCTCAACCGCAAGGACAAGGACGGCGCGATCCGGATCTACCCGCTGCCGCACATGCCGGTGATCAAGGACCTCGTGCCGGACCTCACTAACTTCTATGCGCAGCACGCCGCGATCGAGCCCTGGCTGCAGACCGAGACACCGGCCCCCGAGAAGGAGTGGCGCCAGACGCCGGAAGATCGGACCAAGCTCGACGGCCTGTACGAATGCATCCTGTGCGCCTGCTGCACCACATCCTGCCCGAGCTACTGGTGGAACGGCGACAAATTCCTGGGACCGGCAGCTTTGCTCCAGGCCTATCGCTGGCTGATCGACAGCCGCGACGAGAATACCGGTGAGCGCCTCGACGCGCTGCACGACCCGTTCCGGCTCTATCGCTGCCACACGATCATGAACTGCGCGAATGCCTGCCCGAAGAGCCTGAACCCGGCCAAGGCCATCGCCGAGATCAAGAAGATGATGGTCGAGCGCGCGGTCTGATCGCGGCCGTCGATGCGCTCGTGGCGTCAGTTCGCGCTGCAGATAAGTCACTGCGGCTGACCGGCCACACCGGCTCGAAAACACGGCAACTCCGGGCTTTTCACAGGAAGCGCCGCGCCGCTCGCCTTGCAGCCATCGCAATTGGCGGCGACGCAACGGTCCAACCTCGGCCGTAAAGGGGATCGTGTTCCGATGCCGCGCCAGCTCCAGTCGACTGCCGCCCTCCTCGCGCTCGCTTGCGGTCTCGCCGCTTGCAGCTCAGGGCGCTTTGACGGCCCTTCCAGCCGCGCGCCACGCGCACGGCCCGCACCGGAGCCCTACGCTTCCGCTCCCTCGGGCGCGGTGACGAGTTCTCCCCTCGCGCCGCCGCCTGGCGCGACCGCCGAGGGGGCTCCTCTGGAAGCCGGTATCGTCGCCTCGTCCCCACCGCCGGTCGTCGCGGACCCCGTGACGCCGCCTGCGCCGCCGCCCGTCGTCGCCACCGGCCGCTCTTCGGTCGTCGGCGGCTGGACCGCTACCGATGCCAGCGGCACCTGCCGGGTCTCGCTGACCAGCTCGCCGACGCTCGACCTCTACCGGGCGACCACTTCGGGCTGCGCCAACAAGGATCTCGCCAAGGTCTCCGCCTGGGATTTTCGCGACGGCGAGGTCTACCTCTATCAGTCCGGCGGCACCGTCGCCGCGCGCCTGAAACAGGCTGGCGGCTCGCTGGACGGCGCCCTCTCGAAATCCGGCGCATCGCTCTCTCTGGCGCGCTGAGGGCCGCGTCACTCCGCGAAGCTCGTGATCCCGGGCTTGCCGTCGGCGAGAACCCGGGATCCGCGCCCGATGCGCGGTCGTAGGCACCACTGAGGCCCGTCGTGAATGCCGGGCAACGCTTCGGAGTCCCGGAATGACGGCCGCATGCCCAAGACTATGGGTTGATGCGCATCCCGAGCAGGAAGATGTTGTCGCTGAAGCTCGACGCCCGGTCCGTGCTGGTGATCTGCTGATAGACGTAGCTGCCGCGCAGCGTGAGCCAGCGGTTGAAGCGATAGTCGACCCTCGCCAGCGCCGAGTAACCGCGCTCCTTGATCTGCACGCCCTGGTAGTCGCTGCTGAGGAAGCCGCCGCCCACGGTGATCGAGAGGTTGCGCAGGAGGTCGTGCTGCACCTCGAGCGTCGCAGCGTCGGTGAACACGCCGCTGGAGCCCGCCACCGAGGTCTCGATCACGCCGGTCTGCTGGCTGAAACGCACGGTGGTCAGCGGGCTCACTTGCCAGATCAGCGAGGCATTGAAGATCGGCGCCGTGATCGCGCGCAGCTTCGGGTCGACGTAGTCGCGCCGCTGCAGGCCCGCCGAGATCTCCGCCGAAACGAAACGCGTCAGGGTGACCGTGGCGCCGGCGGTCAAGCCGACCCCGTCGGAGTCCCGGCGATAGCCCGACTGGTCCACGGGCGTGTCGTAGATGCGCGTATCGAGCAGCGTCTCGACGAAGGGCGTGATCACCGGCGAGATCTCGTAGCCCGCGCGCAGGCGCACGCCGTACTGGTTGGCGTTGCGGTCGCTCTGGATCAGCGGAGTGCCGTCGGCGAGCCGCGCATCGTCGAAGACCTGGCGGTCGATCGAGCCGCGTAGGGTCACCTGGATGCGGTTGAAATTCTCGGTGACGCCCGCCGAGGCACCGTAGGTCGCGAAGATCGGGCGGCTCGTGGCCGCCGCGTTGAGATCGGGACTGCCGGTGCGCTGCGTGTCGAGCAGAAAGCGGGTCTCGAGGTCGACGCGGGTGTCGCGGTCCACGTCGATGCGCATGCGCGTCACGCCCGAAGCGTTCGGGCGGCTTGCCATCTCATTGTCGGGAAACTCGCTGTAGCCCCCGCGCAGTTCGCCCGAGAGCTCACTCGACGACCAATCGCTGCGAAACAGCAGCTCGGCGTCGCTGCGCAGCGCCATCGAGCCCCTCGCAGTCCGCGCCGTGGTCTGATCGGGATTGGTGTCGTAGCCGACGCTCTGCGTGAAGGCCGGCAGGAAGGTCATGGTGCCGAGCTTGATCCCGAGCGGCGCGTAGGCCGGATCGGCCTCGCCCGCCTGGCGAAAGCCGGGGGCAGCGAGCAGCAGCCGGCCGGGATTGCTCAAGCCGAGCAGCGGGATCGCCGTCGGCAGCGGCACCGCGGCCGGCAGAGGCACTCCGGAAACCGGCGTCTGGATCACCGGCGTCAGGCGCAGATCGGTGACGAAGCCCTGGGTGCGCGCGCGGGTCAGGACGCGGGTCGGAACACCGAGACGGCGCGGCGGCGCCGCTCGCTGGCGCAGCAGGCTCGCGGGGGCAGCAGCGCCGCGCGCGCCCGAGATGCCGGAGACCGGCGCGGCAGCCGAGCGGAAGCGCGGCAGCCGCGCGACGCTGTCACCGGTATCTCCCGCATCGCCAGAGGGCTGAGCGCCGGCCAGCACGTTGCCGCTGCCACCGGCACCGCGCAGGGCGGGCAGGCCAGTCTGGCCGGTATCAAGACCGAACCGTTCCGAGGGACGTTTCCTGGCGAGCGGATTGCCGGCCTCGAAGGCAGGCGGTGGCGCGTCCTGGTCGGCGGCAGCCTGCGCCAGTGCCGTCCCGCCGAGCGTCGCGCTCAGGGCGGTCGCGCAGAGAAGCAGACCGCACAGCCGCACGGCGGCGTGCCGTCTCCCCGCTTCTGCGATGGGCCGCTCGCCTGTCACGGGTGGACGTCGCTCCGTCGTCCTCGAAAGGGCAGGGCGGCTCACGCCGTGGGTCGAACCATGGCTCACGCCGAGGCCGTCCCCGGGCGAGCCGTGGTTAATGGAGCTAAACCGAACGTGGTTAATGGGGGGTCAACGACGCGCCCGGCGGAGGCCAGCGTTCATCACCCGCTCATAATGTTGGGCGCATTCACTTTGAGGACGCCATGAAACAAAAGGGCCTTTCCCGATCGTGACAGCACCCTCCGGCATCGCCGAACGAATCCGGCCCGAGACGGTCGCCCCGGCTTCGATCCCCGACCAGCTCCGGATGCCGCTGCGCGCCTATTTCGAGCTGCCAGCGGACCGGATGCCGAGCCGTCTGTCGCGCCTGCTCGCCGCCTTCGAGAGCGCACTCAGCGCGCGCGGAGAGTCGGTGACGGCCGAGTTCCGCGACGGACTGATGCAGGCCCTGCCGGCCTTGCGCACCTTCGCCCTGTCGTTGACGGGTGATGCGACCCGGGCCGACGACCTCGTCCAGGAGACCATGTTGCGGGCCTGGACCAACCATCACCGCTTCGCGCCGGGCACCCGGCTGATCGCCTGGCTGTTCACCATCCAGCGCAACCTGTTCTATTCCGAGATCCGCAAACGCAAGCGCGAGGTCGAGGATGCCGACGGCGTCCATGCCGCCGGCCTGACCGCGCTCGCCGGCCAGGACGACGCCGTCGCCCTGCGGAGCCTCTACCAAAAGCTCGAGCACCTGCCGGCGACGCAACGTGAAGCCCTGCTCCTGGTCGGTGCCGAGGGCTTCACCTACGAGGAAGCGGCCGCCATCCTCGCCTGCCGTGTCGGCACGGTGAAGAGCCGGGTCAGCCGTGCCCGCACGCAGCTGGCAGACCTGCTCGGCGAGAGCCGTAACGTGCTGGACGACGCTGCCGCCTGACCCGCGCCGCCGTTGAGCGCTGGCCGCATCGAGGCTAGCGTCGCGGCATGTCCGCCCCCCTCGACCTGTTGCGCCAGCGCGCCTCGGTGCGCCGGCTCGATTCGATCCTCGTCGACCGCATCGCGGCGGGCGAGGTGGTCGAGCGGCCGGCTTCCGTGGTCAAGGAACTCGTCGAGAATGCCATCGATGCTGGCGCGACCAGTGTCGAGGTGACGATCGAGGCCGGCGGCCGCCGCCTGATCCGGGTGATCGACGACGGGCACGGCATGGGGCCGGAGGATCTGGAGCTCGCGGTCGAGCGCCACGCCACCTCGAAGCTGCCCGACGGAGATCTCGGCCGCATCGTCTCGCTCGGCTTTCGCGGCGAGGCGCTGCCCTCGATCGGCGCGGTGGCCCGGCTCGCCATCACCTCGCGCCGCGCCGAGGATCGCGAAGGCACGAGCCTCGTGGTCGAGGCCGGGATCAAGGGGCGGTCACGCCCGGCACCGGGCCCGCGCGGCACCCGGATCGAGGTGAGTGATCTCTTCGCGGCGACGCCGGCCCGGCTCAAATTCCTGAAGTCCGATCGCGCCGAGACAGCGGCAATCTCCGAGATCCTGCGCCGCCTCGCGGTGGCTCGGCCCGATATCCGCTTCACGCTGCGCACCGAGAGCGGTAGCCCCGCCGTGTTCCCCGCCGAGAGTGAACCGGGTCCGGCGGCCCATCTGCGCCGGCTCGGCGTGGTGCTGGGAGCGGATTTCCCGCCCAACGCCGTGCCGCTCTCTCTTGCCCGCGAGGGCGTCTCGCTGGAAGGCCATATCGGCCTGCCGACCTTCCATCGCGGCGCGGCGAGCCATGTGCATTTCTCGGTCAACGGCCGGCCGGTGCGAGACCGGCTGCTGCTCGGCGCCGTGCGCGGGGCCTATGCCGACACGATGAGTTCCGATCGCCACCCGGTGCTCGCCCTGGCGCTCGCCTGTGCGCCCGACCTCGTCGACGTCAACGTGCATCCCGCCAAGACCGAGGTCCGTTTCCGCGATCCGGGATTGGTGCGCGCGCTCGTCGTCAGCGCGATTCACGAGAGTCTGCGCCGGGCCGGCGCGCGCTCGGCCACCACCGGCGCAGCGCAGGCGCTCGATGCCCTGCGGCCGGGTACAGCGGGGCCGTTCCAGGTGCATTCGGGCGCCTCGGCCTTCGCACGCCCGATCGGTACGGGCTACCGCCCGGCCGCGACGCCCTCCTTTGCCGCGCCTGCCGGGTACCATGCGCCGGGCCGGGCCGCCGCCGGCTTGGGCGAGGCGCCGCAGGCGCTGTTCGCCACCGAGCTCGCCCCGCCGGGCGCCGACCTGCGCGAGGAGACCGCCGAGCCCGAATCCGACCATCCGCTGGGGGCCGCCCGCGCACAGCTCCACGAGACCTATATCGTCGCGCAGACCGCGGACGGCATCGTGATCGTCGACCAGCATGCGGCGCACGAGCGGCTGGTCTACGAACGGCTGAAGCGCGAGCGCATGGAGGGCGGCATCGCGCGCCAGGGCCTACTGATCCCCGACGTCGTCGAAATGTCCCCGGCCGAGGCCGACCGGCTGATCGCGGCGTCCGAGGACCTCGAAAGGCTCGGCCTCACGCTCGAGGCGTTCGGACCGGGCGCCGTCCTGGTGCGGGCGATTCCGTCGGCGCTCAGCGGCGGCTCGGTCCGTAACCTCGTCCTCGATGTGCTCGACGCGCTGGAGGCGGGCGGCGTGGAGGAGGGCGCTCCGGGCGGATCCGGCGATCCCCTCACCCGGCGTCTCGACGCGGTTCTGTCGCGCATGAGCTGCCACGGCTCCATCCGCGCCGGGAGACGGCTGCGGCCCGAGGAGATGAACGCGCTGCTGCGTGAGATGGAGGTCACGGAGAATTCCGGCCAGTGCAATCACGGCCGGCCGACCTTCGTCACGCTGAAGCTCTCCGATATCGAGCGGCTGTTCGGGCGACGTTGATCGATCGTGGCCGCGCGCCAGTGATCGACCGGCGTTCGCACCGGCGATTCGGCCGGCACGACACTGCGCGGACTGAAAACGAATACGGGCGCGAGCTCCGCACCGCACCGATCATCATTGTGCAACGCACTCAGAGGCTTGCGCCGGCGGGATGAATCTCAGTCGAGCGACGTGCTGAAATTATAAAAATGAATGCAGTCTGGAGGCCTTGAAAATAGTGTCTCTGGTCCGACCTGAGCCGTCGACAGTGCAGCCAATCGAGGCCCTGTCTACGTTCGTATCCGCCGACTTATTCAGGATGATATTCTTCCAATCGAGCATCGCGTGATTGGGACAACATTCTGATTTCAGGAAGGACTATGATCATGGCCGCCAATCAGACGGAAGCACAGCACAAGAACACTGCCGAACGCGTCACGGCTCAAAGTCAGGATGCCCTCCGGACCGTGCAGGAGAATGCCCAGAGCGTCTCTCGCCAGATGTTCGACGCCACGGAGCGCTTCACGCGCAGCTTCAATCTGTCGAAGGAGGACGCGGAGCGCTTCACCGAGCAGTCGCGCCGCAATCTCGACGCCGTGACGCGATGCGGCACCGTGCTGGGCCAGGGTTTCCAGGACGCCTCCCGCCACTGGTTCGAGTTCGGGCAGCGCCAGTTCCAGCGCAACCTCACCGCCCTCAACCGGCTGGCCCAGGCCAGGACGCTCCAGGAATTCGCCGCGATCCAGAGCGAGGTGGTGCGTGAGGGCCTCGAAGATTTCGTGAAGGACGGCAAGGGCATCGCCGAGACGTCGTTGAAGCGTGCGGAGGAGGCCGGTCGGATCTTCTCAAGCGAGATCAAGCCGACCGCCCAGGCCGGCACGCGCCCGAACTGAAGCCGATTCAGCACCGACGATGCGAAGAGGGCGGCCCGGGAGGCTGCCCTTTTCGTGCGCCGCGAATCCGTTCACCAAGTCCTGCTGTCGAGCCCCGCGTGATGGCCCGGTTCTGAGACGTCGCGCTCGTCCAGCCCCCGGCCGACGAAGCGCGCCCAAAGCACCGCCGCCGCCCCGGTGGCCAGGGTCGTCGCGATGGTGAGGGAGAGAAATCCGAGAACCAGGTTCACTGCAGCCTTCCGTCGGCGTGGGCGGATCGAGGCGACAGGCTGGCCGGGAAGCCTTAGCAGGAGCTTACCGGACGACGCGGAACGCAACGGCCTGGGGACAAGCGGGAGACGGCGATGGCCATGAAGACGACGTTCCTCGTGCAGACCTTCATCGAGAAGCGCAAACGCCTGCAGCCAGGCGATCGCGAGATCACGCCGACCGAAAGCGGTGCCCTCAAGAAGGCCGAGGCCATGGCCGCGCGCCTGCCTGGCACCGCGGCGCTGAAGGTGGTGGCCGACGACGAGACCGGTGAACTCGAGAGCGCGACGATCCTGGCCCGGTTCGGGGAAATCCCCGAAGACTTCGCCGAGGGCCTCTCCGGCGGCTGAGGCGAATGGAACACAGAGTGAACGAAACCCTTGACCGGTGCAGGCAGCCGGGCAAATGTTCCTCCTATGTTCCCAATGCGCCGAATCAATCGGTGCCATCAGCGGGTGGGCCGCCGCATGATCGACATCTGCATGGACGCCGACGGTGACGTCCTGTTCGCGAATGACGACTGGAGCCTCGTCTCGGAGGGGCTCGAACATCGCGCCACCGGCTATTTCATCGCACGTGAGGCGCTTGGCGCCCGCCGCGGAGATGGGCTCTGGACCTGGCCGCTGCAGCTCGCCGAGAAGAGCTGGTGCACACCGCGCCTGTTCCGCGAAGTCTTCCTCGCCGCGCTCGAGCGCTTTGGGTTGACCGCCGACGAGGCTCTTTCACGCTCCTTCGCGGTCGGCTTTGGATTGCGGCCCGCTCAGAGCGGACGCGACGGGTTCGTGGCTTTGGGTGACGTGCTCCGGCCGAGATCTGCAGAGCGCAAGCGCCCTGCCGAGGCCAAGCCGGCCCCGCGCCAACCCATCCGCGACCGCGCCGGGGAGCGCGTCTTGGTCAGGGCAGGCGCGTGACGGGCCGGCGGGGAGAAGGGCGGCGCGGGAATACCCGTTGCATCACGCGTCCTGAGGCCGAGATCGCCGGAGACTGAGGGCGGCGCAATGTCGGCTTCGTGACGTCGCGCCGGCTTGACCAGCGCCCCCGCCGCCGTGTTGGCCTGACCCGAGTACCCACGGAGGCATCATGAGCATCCATGACGACGCGCGCGGCCCCACCCTCGGCGGACTCGAAGGGCTCGATCCCGGGCCGCTCTCGCGGCGGGGCTTCGTGATGACGAGCCTGATCACCGGCCTGACCCTGGCAACCGCGAGGGTCGAGGCGCAGGTGATCACCACCGATGCCAGCGGCATCGAGGCCGGAGAGGTGAAGATCCCAGCGGCCGACGGACCGATGCCGGGCTACCGCGCCATGCCGACGGGCGAGGGTCCATTCCCCATCGTCCTCGTGGTCGAGGAGATCTTCGGGGTCCACGAATACATCAAGGATATCTGCAGGCGGCTCGCCAAGGCGGGCTACTGCGCCGTGGCGCCGGAGCTCTATGCCAGGCAGGGCGATCTCTCGGCCATGACAGACGTCAAGA
Source organism: Methylobacterium sp. C25 (assembly GCF_021352225.1). Lineage (GTDB taxonomy): Bacteria > Pseudomonadota > Alphaproteobacteria > Rhizobiales > Beijerinckiaceae > Methylobacterium. The sequence continues at coordinate 174,707 of NZ_JAAUVI010000006.1, forward strand.
AGATCGTCAGCGACGTGATCCTGAAGACGCCGGACGGCCAGTGGATCGCCGATCTCGACAGCACGGCGGCTTGGGCGGCCTCGGCCGCGAAGGGCGATCTCGGCCGGCTCGGCGTCATGGGCTGGTGCCGGGGCGGGCGCGCAGTCTGGCTGTATGATGCTCACCGAACCGATCTGAAGGCGGCCGTCGCCTGGTACGGCCCGCTCGGCGGCGAGCGCAGCGCGATCCAGCCGAAGACTGCCGGAGACGTCGCCGGGGAGATCCATGCTCCTCTGTTGGCGCTCTATGGGGGCGCCGACACCGGCATCCCGGTTGCGAGCGTCGAGACGGCGAGGGACGCGGCGCAGGCTGCCGGCAAGAGCGTCGAGCTCGTGGTCTATCCGGATGCGCCGCACGGCTTCCACGCCGATTACCGCCCGAGTTACCGCAAGGACGCGGCTGAAGACGGCTGGAAGCGCGCACTAGCGTTCCTGAAACAGCACGGCGTTGGCTGAGTTCGTGAGAGTTTGTTCGTTGGCCGCCTGCACATCTGAATAATTCCGGCGTTGTTGCCCTCGCGGTACAGACGTGAGGCGGCAGGCAACTATCGTTGCAGCGCGTCGAATGTCATCGCGATGCGGCGATTGACCCCGGATTCGGCGCAGCGAGTAATCACGGCCGTGAGTCAGGTGATGAGTGACGTGCGACCGGCGGGCAGGAAGCCCGTCATCCTCGTCGTCGAGGATGAGCCTGATGAGCGCTTCCTCGCGTCCGAGATGCTTGAGGAGACCGGCTTCGAAGTGATCGAGGCCGAGACGGCCGAGCGCGCCCTTGCGATCCTCAACGAGCGCGGCGACGATGTTGCCGTGGTGTTTTCCGACGTCCGCACGCCCGGCACGATCGGAGGATTCGAACTCGCCCGCATCATCGGTGTAACCTGGCCGCGCATCCGCATTCTGCTGACCTCGGGCGATGCCAGCGACCAACCGAGCGATCTGCGCATCTCCGCGACCTTCATCCCGAAGCCCTGGCGTGCGCCTGAAATCCTCGAATGGCTCGAGGAAGCCGCGCGGCACCACGGCAGCGCCAGCGAGGAGTGAGACACCCACTTTTTTGGGCGGCCTCAACCCTGGCGAGAAAAACGATGCGGGATCGCCTGATCCGCCTTCATCGCCAGCGTCTTCGACCTCTTTCCGGCGCTCCAGGCCAACGCGAACGCTGACGGCTCGACGAAAAACCTACTGCTCGTCCGGGAAACATCCAGCAATGGAGCCGTTGGACTGCTTACGTGTCCTCGTTTCGAGGAAGGAGATCAGCAGCCGGTGCCCAATGAAAACAGCCTCCGACAACTTTGCAGCTGAGTTTTCGATCGATGGCGGCTCTCTCGACGAGCCTTTTGGCAACGCTCTACTAGGCAGGATCGGAGATGATCTTCGACATCACTATCACGAGGTGATCGATTCCGAAGTACCGCGTTCTCTGCTGGACCTCGCACAAGCGATCGATGCAAGGCGGCCGGACGGTGACGGCGGAGAGTAGGCGCCTCGAAACTTACATGGAATGGCAGTGATCGGGCGTCGCCTCCGACCCCAAATCTGATATGCAGGGCGCGCCGAACTCGGCAGAGACCTGCAACCGCCGAATCCCGATGCGCCTGACCTTCCGCCTTCGCTCCGCGACCGCGAGCCTTCTCATCGCGCTGGGGCTGTGTGCACCTGCTTTCGCCGCAGCGCCGCCGACTCAGCCGCAGGACGGCCCGGGCGGGGTTGGCGACAAGGCCGCGACGATCGTCAAGCGCGGCATCGGCACAGCAAATTCCTCGACTTACGCCTTCTACAGATCCGGCACGGCCCCCGCAGAGGGCCGGCCCGTCGCCGTGTTTCTCCATGCCTGGGGCGCCACGAACCCGCGCGCCTATGGAGGCTGGATCGACCACCTCGCTCGCAACGGCTGGCTGGTGCTGTTTCCGCGCTTCCAGGAACTGAACAAGTCCCGGCCATCGGAGGCCACGGAAAAGGCGGGCATCCTGCTGAAGTCGGCTCTCGATGCCCTGGCCGCCGATCCGGATGCCAAGCCTGACACGAAGCGCATGACCCTGATCGGCCATCTGGCCGGTGCGCCGCTCGCCGCCAACCTCGCCGCCGGGGCACAGACCCAGGGGCTGCCGGCACCCAAACTTCTCTACGTCATCATGCCCGGCGGCATCGCCCACGACGCCAAGTCGCGCGGCATCCCACTCGGAGATCTCTCGGGCATCTCGGGCGACACGCTGCTCGTCGCGGTGACCGGCGACAAGGACGCCCGCGCGGCAGATCTCGCCGCTCGCCGCATCCTTCGCGAGGCCACCGCCGTTGCGCCGGAGCGCAAGCTCCTAGTGCGCGCGCTCTCGGATGATCACGGATTTCCCGCCATGACCGCGACCCTGTCGTCGCCTGCGGGGATCGATGCCGCCTATGACGGCACCGCGATCACCATCGCGCCCGAGCCCAAGGACGCTAAGCCCGCCCCGTTCAAGTGGTCGCCCGACGTGACGCTCAGCGGTGAGCAATCGACGCTGGTGCAGCAGATCAACAATGCGCGCGCCGACGCGCTCGATTACCTCGGCTACTGGCGCACGTTCGACATGGCAGCGAGCGGCGCCTTCGCCGGCAAGGACGCGAACAAGCTCAAGGCCGATTCGAGCTTCAGCGACATGGGCCGCTGGGCCGATGGCTGGCCGGTGAAGCGGCTCGGTGTCGAAGTGCCGAAGCTCGCCCCGCCAGCACCCGTCGCCGCCCCCGCGGCGGTGGCTCCGACCACGGCAGCCGCCCGCGGCGCTTCCGGCAAAGGCCGACAGGCACAACCGCGCGCCGCCGATCGGCGCTGATCACGACGCTTTGGCTGTGCGATGTGGCCGGCGCGACGCAGCGCCCGGCCCGCCGCTTGCTAAGCTTTGCCGGCTCGCCTCGGACGCGCCGTCATGCCGGATTTCATTGCCACCCTGATCGCCGCTCTCGCCCTCTGTCTCGGGCTGATCGCGCTCAACGCGCTGACGCGCTGGACCATGCCGCTCTGGCCGATCCCGGTCGACGAGAACGGCCTGCTGCAGATCGGCGGGGCGGTGCTGGTCGCCCGCCTCGCGTGGAGGCGGGCGACGCGGCCGGTGTCTAGAAGTACGACTTGAGAACGCCGCGGCGGCGCACGTCGAGCGTCGCACAGTGGAACGAGCCGCCGAACGGGCCGTAGCTCAGGAACGGCGCCGGAATCGGATCGAAGCCCCAATCCTTCAGGGCCTTGATCAGCGTCGGCTGGCTCTGGTCAACGACGATCTTCTTCTCGTCGATGGCGAGCACGTTGATCGAGGTCCAGGGCGAGCACATCGAGATCTTGCTCATGAAGCCCTCGACCGGGTCGGGGCGCGGCGCGATCAGCACGTCCCATTTCTTGAGCACGGCGGGCAGCTTCTCGACGTCGATATAGTCCGGGTTCACGAGCACCTTGCCCGGCGCCAGCGGCATGAACGAGCTGTCGATGTGCATCGGCTGCGGGCAGCGGCTCTCGATCTCGTGGATGCGGAAGCCGGGCCCGAGGTGGCGGCGCAGCCACTCGATGCCCATCAGGTTCGTCACGTTGGAGCGAGTCACGAACAGATCGCGGCCGCAGCGCACGAAGTCGGCCGCGTCGAAAACCGGCTCGAACTCGTTGACCGTGAACTGCATCGGCTCGCCGGCCTTCAGGTTCGGCACCCGATAATCGTAGTTGTAGAGGTCGTCCGTGAGCTGCGGACGCGGCGCGGAGGTCCAGCGGGCACCGGCGCGGAAATATTCCTTGAACAGCGAGCGGTAGGCGTCGCCCTCGAAATAGCGCGAGCGCCAGCACATCGGGCTCTCGATGATCTCATCGCCGATCACGAGATAGGGATCGCGCGGGCAGGCGACGCAGAAGCCGCGGGAGGTCCAGCGCGGCGCCTTGTACTTCCTCGAGAAATCGACCGTGTCGGGCCGGCGCACCTTCACGCCCTCGCCCGCGAGGATGGTGATGAAGTTGTCGAGCTCGGCCTGGGCGAGCTTCTTCATGAACTTCGGATACTTCCAGCCGGAAGCGAGCCGGTAGAACGGCTGCGCGGCGCGCGGAAGATTGAAGATCACCGTGAGGTGGTGGGTCGGGATCGTGGCGCCGTCGAGCGAGCCGACGATCACCTCTTCCAGGGGATCCCATTCGTTCCAGGCCATGACAGGGCTCTGCGGCGCGGGTATGTCCGGCGACAGGCTCTGAAGGTCGGTGAAGGTTTGAGTTTGTGCATCTTCGAGCATGACGTTCTCCGCCATGTTGGACGCATCGCGTTCCATGGATAATCCCCTTGGGATAAAGCCCTGCGGTCTTTAGTTTTGAGACTGTTGCCGATCTGCCGCTTTGGCCTTCAGTGTGGCTCTCGGGTGATAGACAGCGCTCTCTAAAGCTGCAACTTGCCGTGATCCTATTCGCTCCGAGCGGCCGATTTGAGCCGACGTCGCAGCACGCCAACAACACCTCGCACCATCGCCGGTAGCGGAAAGAGGGCCATGAAGCACCTCACGACCCTGGCACTGATCGCGGGCTTATGCACCGTCGTCGGACTGTTCCTCTCCTCGGGACTGGATGACGTGTGGACGGCCGTGCTCAGCGCTGGCTGGGGCGCGCTCGCCGTCATCGTTGCCCGCTTCGCCGCAGTGGCATGGGCCGGCCTCGGCTGGTTCGTCGTCTTCCCGAGCCGCGAGCGCCCGAGCCTCTCCAATTGCGTGACGCTGCGCTTCGTGCGCGAGGGCATCAACACGCTCCTGCCCGTCGCCCAGGTCGGCGGCGACTTCGTCGGCGCGCGCCTTCTCGCCAAGCGGGGCGTGTCCGGCAGCCTCGCCGGCGCCTCGATGTTCGTCGACCTGATGACCCAGGCGCTGACCCAGCTCCTGTTCACGATCGCCGGCCTCGCCATCCTCGTCTGGCTCGCGGGCGACGGCCCCGTCGTCCGCACGGTGGCGGGCGGCCTCGTGGTCGCAGTCCCGGCGCTCGGCGCTTTCTACCTCATCCAGCGCCGCAGCGGTCACCGCCTGATCCAGGCGGCCCTCACCCGCTTCGCCTCGGGCCGCGAGTGGCGCGCACTCGGCGCGGTTGACGTGCTCTACGCCAACCTCAAGCGCCTCTACGGCAACGGCGCGCGCTTCGGCAACGCGGTGTTCGTGCACCAGATCGGCTGGGTGATCGGCACCTTCGAGGTCTATGTCTGCCTGCACTTCATGGGTTTCCCGGTCAGCTTCCTCGAAGCTCTGGTGATCGAGAGCCTGGCCCAGGCCGTGCGCGGCGCCGCTTTCGCCGTTCCCGGCGCGCTCGGCGCCCAGGAAGGCGGTCTCATCGCGCTGTGCGCCATCTTCAATATCCCGGCCGAGGTCGCCCTGGCCCTGTCGCTGGTCAAGCGCGCCGCAGACCTCACCATCGGCCTGCCGAGCCTGTTTCTCTGGCACCGCCTGGAAGGCCGCGTTCAGAAGGACGCAGAGCGCGAGGCCGAAGACGGTTTCGACGGCATCCGCGAGCGGATCGTCGGACGCGGCTTCGAGCCGGCGCCTGCCGCCTATGGCTATGCCGCCAATGGCCTTGGCCCATCCCGTCCCGTCGATATCGAGCGCGGAGAGTTCAAGAAGTGCGCCTGACCCGTCGCAGCCTGTCCAGCCTCGCCCTTCTCGCCGCCCTCGTCCTGGCTGGCGCGCCCCAGCGCGCGCGCGCCGAGGACGATCCGGCGGTCGCCGCGGTGACCAAGCTCTACGGCAAGGTCGAGGAAGCCCTGAAGAGCGGATCGAGCGACCTCAAGAGCCGCATCGACGTGATCGGCCCGACCTTCAAGGATGTGTTCGATACCGGAGCAATGGTGCCCGTCGCCGTCGGGCCGAAGTGGAAGACCTTCAAGCCCGAGCAGCAGAGCGCGGTCACCGATACCTTCACCACCTATTTCACGACGCTCTACGCCAACCGGCTGTCGCAGGCGGCAGGTGGCAAGTTCGACATCAAGCCGGGCACCGATACGCGCGGCGGCAACAAGATCGTCCATACCAAGATCACGACCAAGGATGGTGACGATACCGACGTCGACTACGTCGTGAACGCATCCAACAAGATCCAGGACGTGCTGCTCAACGGCAATGTCAGCGAGGTCGCCTCGATGCGGGCCGGCTTCAACGACCCGGTGAAGAAGGGCGGCGCGGACGCACTCGTAAAATATTTGAACGAGCGCACCGAAGGCATGCTCGCCGCCAAACCAAAGCCTTGAATCATCCCGAGACGCTAACGCGCACCATCTTCTCGCGCCCAAGACGAATCCTTCCGTCGCAGGCGACATCCGCTATCCTTCCGGACCAAGCATCGCCGCCATGGACCTCACGAGCTTTTCGGACTGGATCTCGCCGTTCCTGCTGCTGATGGCGCTTGCCGGTTGCGTGTACGGGCTGATGGCTGCGGTCATGACCGGCCGTTTCGCGCGCCGCGCGACACCCCTGCTGCCCGAAGGCACCGAACGTCCTTCCGTCACGATCCTGAAGCCGCTCTGCGGCATGGAGCCGAACCTTTACGCCAATCTCGAGAGCTTCTGCCGCCAGGACTATTCGGGCCGCGTGCAGATCGTGTTCGGCGTGCAGAAGGCGACCGATCCGGCGATCGAGACCGTTGAGCGCCTGCGCGAGGCGTTTCCGGCTTTGCGCCTCGATCTCGTGATCGATCCAAGCCAGCACGGATCGAACCGCAAGGTCTCGAATCTCATCAACATGTCGGCTGAGATCGCCCACGACGTCGTCGTGCTCGCCGACAGCGACATGGTCGTGAAGCCTGATTACCTGGAGCGCGTCGTCGCCGAGCTGTCCCAGCCCGGCGTGACCGGCGTGACCTGCCTCTATCACGGCGTGCCGGCGAATCGCTCCGTCTTCTCCCATCTCTCGGCGCTGGCCATCGACGTCCAGTTCGCCCCGAACGTCATCGTCGGCACCACGCTCGGCCTCGCTAATCCCTGCTTCGGCTCGACCATCGCGCTAACCAAGGCTTCGCTCGAAGCCATCGGCGGCTTCCGCGCCTTCAAGGACGATCTCGCCGACGACTACGCCGTCGGCGAAGCACTGCGGAAGCTCGGCGGCGAGGTGGCGATCCCGACCTTCACTATCGGCCATACCTGCGTCGACACCGAGCTCTCGGGCCTGTGGCGCCATGAGCTGCGTTGGAACCGCACCATCCGCAACGTCGACCCGGCCGGCTATGCCGGCTCGGTGGTGACCCACGCCTTCCCGCTGGCGCTGATCGCTGCCCTGATGCCGAATGCGGGCACCTTCGCGCTTGCCGTGGCCGCCCTGGCTCTGGCCTGCCGCATCGTGCTGTGCCTGCGCGTCGAGAGCGCCTTCGGCCTGACGCCGCACGCCTACTGGCTGTTGCCGATACGTGACATGCTGTCCTTCATCAACTTCACCTGGAGCTTCGTCTCGGGTGCGGTGACATGGAAAGGTCACGATTACAGAGTGGTTGCTGACGGTACGCTGATCCCGGAGCACGCCATCGGTCACGAGACCGGCGCGACTTCGGTCTAAACTTTCGAAGACCTTCAGTACCTGCGTAGTCCGACGAAACGAACCTCGGTTCCTCGTTCGGGAATGCATCAAACGAACAAATGACGGGCTGCAAATCGCCGTTTTCGGCCTGCACTCCGTCTTCACCCGCAAGAACACGAGCCCGAGGCCGCTACTCGATGCGCACGCTCTTCCTCCAGGCCCCCACCTTCGACGGCTTCGACGGCGGCGCAGGTTCGCGCTACCAGGCCAAGCGCGAGATCAAGTCGTTCTGGTATCCGACCTGGCTGGCCCAGCCCGCCGCCCTGGTGCCGAACTCGAAGCTGATCGACGCCCCGCCCCACAACATCAAGCTCGCCGAAGTCGTGGCCCAGGCCAAGGATTTCGACCTGGTGGTGCTGCACACCTCGGTTCCGTCCTTCAAGTCGGACGTGAAGTGCATCGAGGCGCTCAAGGCCGAGAACCCGAAGCTCATCGCCGGCCTGATCGGCGCCAAGGTCGCCGTCGATGCCCAGGGTTCGATGGCTGCCGCTCCGGCCGTCGATTTCGTCGCCCGCAACGAGTTCGACTTCACCGTGAAGGAAGTCGCCGACGGCGTGCCGATGTCGGAGATCAAGGGCCTCTCGTTCCGGGATGCCGACGGCAACATCGTCCATAACGAAGACCGTCCGATCATGACGGACATGGACCAGCTGCCCTTCGTCACGAGCGTCTACAAGCGCGACCTCGAGATGGAGAAGTACTTCATCGGGTACCTCAAGCACCCCTACATCTCGTTCTACTCGGGCCGTGGCTGCAAGAGCCGCTGCACCTTCTGCCTGTGGCCGCAGACCGTCGGTGGGCACACCTACCGCACCCGTTCGGTCGCTCACGTGGTCGAAGAGATCAAGTACTGCCTGAAGGAGTTCCCGCAGACGAAGGAGTTCTTCTTCGACGACGACACCTTCACCGACAACCTGCCCCGCGCCGAGGAGATCGCTCGCGAGCTCGGCAAGCTCGGTGTCACGTGGTCGTGCAATGCCAAGGCGAACGTTCCGCGCGAGACCCTGAAGGTGCTCAAGGAGAACGGCCTGCGCCTCCTGCTCGTCGGCTACGAATCCGGCAACCAGCAGATCCTGAACAACATCAAGAAGGGCATGCGCGTCGAGGTGGCCGAGCGGTTCACCAAGGATTGCCACGACCTCGGCATCGCCATCCACGGCACCTTCATCGTCGGCCTGCCGGGCGAGACCAAGGAGACGATCCAAGAGACGATCGCCTTCGCCAAGCGCATCAACCCGCACACGATCCAGTGCTCGCTGGCCGCGCCCTATCCCGGCACCTTCCTCTACAAGCAGGCCGTCGAGAATGGCTGGCTCGACGTGGAGAACGCCGAACTCGTCGACGAGAACGGCGTGCAGATCGCTCCGCTGCACTACCCGCACCTGTCGCATGCCGAGATCTTCGCGGCGGTCGAGGAATTCTACAAGAAGTTCTACTTCCGCGTGCCCAAGATCGCCTCGATCGTGAACGAGATGGTGCGTTCGCCCGACATGATGAAGCGCCGCCTGCGCGAGGGCGTCGAGTTCTGGCACTTCCTCCGGGATCGCCAGGGCACCTCCAAGGCTGCATAAGGCGAGCCTGCATCATCACCTTTCACGGCCGGGCTCGATGCCCGGCCGTTTTCGTTTGTGGCAGTTCGTCAAAGCGGCTCCTCGACACATTCGACCGGGGCCGTGCTAGTGGTCGGCCGGGGATCGATTCCCCATGAGGGCGGGTCAGCCGCGCGACGTCCATCACGGACGCGGCCAGTGGCGAAAGTCCTGCTCCCACGCTGTTCGGTCAGCATCCAGTGCTCTCCGGCGCCGGCCCTTGCGGCAGCCAGGACTGCGCCCTGCGGATCCTCGGATCCCCGCGCGATCCCCGCGGCGTCGGAGAGTCTCGAGATTCGTCCCACGGGTCGGGGGAGGGCAGGTTTGTCAGGGATCACTGCGGTTCTGGTGCTCGGCCTTCTGGCGCTCGCCGGCTACCTCACCCTGCGCGCGATACGCGCCCCGTCCTCCAGCCGCACCGTCAGCGAATGGGAGCAGGGACTGCTCTATGTCGACGGTCGTTTTACACGGGTGCTCGGACCGGGCCGCTACTGGACGCTCGGGCTCAAGCAGCAGACGGTCGTGGTGCTGCCCCGCCAGCCACACCTCGACTACCTGACGAATGCCGACGTCACGAGCGCGGAGCGGCTGTCCTATCGGCTGTCGGCCGTGTTCACCTACGCGATCACCGACCCGCGGCGCGCGCACGAACAGGGCTATCGCGAACTGATGCGACTGGCGGTGACCGAGGCGCTGGTCCAGCTCGCGGCCGGGCGCACGCTCGAGACGATGCTCGCCGAACGCGCCAGCCTCGGCGAAGCGCTTCTGCCGCTGATCGCGCAGCCGGATTGCGGCTGCACGATCAGCGGCATTTCGATCTCAGCCATTACGATGCCGCCGGAGCTTCGACGGCTCTATGCCGAGATCGAACGGGCCCGCCTCGACGGTCAGGCCGCCCTCGAGCGCGCGCGCAGCGAGCAGGCGGCCCTTCGCTCGTTGGCCAATTCCGCGCGCATGCTCAAGGGAAACCCCGAACTGATGAATCTTCGGCTGTTGCAGGCGCTCTCTGCGCAGGGCGGCAAGGGCGCGACCCTCGTCATCGGCCGCGAGGCCTTCGGGTTGTCGGCACCGGGCGAGACCTCCGCCGAACCGGTGCAGGAGAGCTAGCGTGGTCACTCACGCATCCAAGCGCCTCGTCGTCACCGCCGACGATTTCGGGCTCAGTACCGAGGTCAACGAGGCCGTCGAACAGGCACATCGCGAGGGTATCCTCACCGCCGCGAGCCTGATGGTCTCGGCACCTGCGGCGGCGGATGCGGTCGCTCGCGCCCGGCGCCTGCCGAGCCTGCGCGTCGGCCTACACCTCGTCCTGGTCGAGGCATGGCCGACACTGCCGCCGGCCCAGCTCCCCAATCTCGTCGATCAGAACGGCCTGATCCGCCGGGACATGGGCCGCCTCGGCTTCGATCTCGCCGCGAAACCCGCCGCGCGGCGCCAGCTCGCCGCCGAGATCACCGCGCAGTTCGAGGCCTACAAGACCACCGGCCTGCCGCTCGATCACGTCAACGCGCACAAGCACTTCCACGTGCATCCGCTGATCGCCGGCGCGGTGCTCGCCATCGGCTCTCGCTACGGCATGCGGGCGATCCGGGTGCCGCGCGAACCGCGCCCGCTGCTTCGCCTCGCCGAACCCGGCTGCCGTCCGCGCCCAGCCCTCGACATCGCCCCCTGGGCCGGCCTGCTTGCGGCGCGCGCTCGGCAGGCGGGTCTGCTCATTCCCGATCGCACGCTCGGGCTCGCCTGGTCCGGCGCAATGACGCCGGCCCGCGTCGCGGGTCTGCTGGAGCATCTGCCCGACGGGCTGACCGAGCTCTATACCCATCCGGCCACTGCTGGGGGCTTCGAAGGCGAAGCGCCCGGCTACGCCTATGCCGCCGAGCGGGATGCGCTGATCGCGGCGGAGTCGCGGGATGCCGTCGCGCGGTCGGGCGCGGCAAGCGGCGGTTTCTCGGACTTCTCCTAAGCGCCGGCGGCCGATCGCTCGGCTACTTCGCCGCCACCGTCTCCCGCACCTTCACCTCGGAGGGCGGCAGCTTGCCTGCATCCTTCCCCTCGGGTCGGTCCCGCATCGGGCTGGGCCGGCGGCGGCCCGAGGAAGGCCGGCACCACGAAGAACGCCGCCACCAGCGTGAAGAACAGCGACAACGCCAGCAGCTTGCCCATGCTCGCCGTGCCCGGATGGCTCGACAGCATCAGCGAGCCGAAGGCGGTGCCGGTGGTCAGCGCCGAGAAGAAGATCGCCCGGGTCAGGCTCGAGGCCAGCATGTCGGCCACACCCGCCCGCCAAGCGATGACGTAGTAGATGTGGAAGGCGACGCCCACGGCGAGCATCAACGGCAGGGCGATGATGTTGGCGAAGTTCAGCGGCATGCCGAGGATGTAGAGCGCCATCAGCGTCCACAGGGTGGCGAGCACCAGCGGCCCGAGCGTCATGGCGACGTCCCAGGGTTTGCGCAAAGCCACCGAGAGGATGATGAAGATCAGCGCCAGCGCGGTCAGGCCGGCCTGGATGAAGGCGCCGAGGATCGTGTAGCTCGACTCCGTCGTGGCAATCGGCGCACCGGTGGCGTGCGGGGCCACGGTCTGCACCTCCTTGGCGAAGTGGCGCAGCACCTCGTCGTCGTTCGAGTTGCCCTTCGGATGCACCTCGATCCGCGAGCGCCCGTCGGCGGTGACCCACTCGGCCTTGAGCTGCGGCGGCAGGTTCTGCAGCGTGATCTTCTCGGGCGAGAGCAGACCGCCGAGGCGGCGCAGAAGCGTCTTGAGATCGGTGGTGAGCGCGACCGAGGCGGCCTCCCGCGCTGAGACCGGGGCGTTGCCGAGCTTATCGAGTGTCGTCGACAGGTTGGCTGCAGCCTTGGCACCGGCCGACTTGCCGTCGTCGATGCTCTTCAGGGCGGCAGCAGCCTCCTTGATCGCCTTGACGTTGTCGGCATCGGTGGGTGGCGGCTGCTTCTTTGTGGGGTTCAGGGCCGGGCCGAGCAACTGGGCCGTCTCGGCGATGGTCTGCAGTTTCTGGTCCTGGTCACGCGGCACGAAGGTGTCGATGTCGATGACCTTCGCCACGGAATCGAGCTTCAGCAACTTCGCGACGAGATCGGGCACGCCATCGACATTCGGTGCCAGCACGTCGACCGTGTTGGGGCTCGTAGCCGGGTCTTTGATCAGGTCGAGATAGGTGGCGATCGATTCGACCTTCGGGCTGCGCAGGTGCATCGGGTTCGAATCGAAGGGCAGCTTCAAGAGCATTGGAATGCCCGCCACCGTCAGCATCCCGACGCCGACGAGCACGTATTTGCGGTTCTGGACGATCCAGTGGTCCACACCCGACAGCCAGGTGGTTTCCACGGCACGCTTCTCGCCGCGCGGATGGAACACCGCGATCAGCGCCGGCAGCAGCGTCAGCGCGAAGAGGTAGGCCACGATCATGCCGACGCCGGCGATCAGGCCGAGTTCGGACACGCCGCGGAACTTGGTGGGCAGGAAGGCGAAGAAGCCGGCGATCAGCGAGATCGCGGCGAGCGTCAGCGAGATGCCGACCCCGCGCGCGGCCGCCCGGATCGCTCCCTCGACATCGCCGACCTCGTAGCGGTCGGCCCGGTAGCGCACCGCGAACTGGATGCCGAAATCGATGCCGAGCCCCACGAACAGGGCCGCGAAGGCCACGGAGATCGGGTTGAGCTCGCCGACCATGAGCAGGCCGAGCGCCGCCGTGACGACGAGGCCGGCAAAAGTGGTGATGATCACCGCGATCACCAGCGGCCCGGAGCGCAGCGCCAGGAACAGGAACAGCACGATCGCGCCGACCACCACCGCATTGTTCACGAAGGCGTCGTCGGACAATGTCGCGAACTCGTCGTCGGCCACCGCGACGGGGCCGGTCAGACGCATGTGCAGGCCCTCGGCCTGGGTAATCTTGAGATCCTGCGCGACCTTGCGGATGAGCTTGGTCGCCTCTCGGCCCGGCTCCAGCGCGTTGTAGTCGAGCACAGGCTGGATCATCACGAACTTGCGCTTGTCCGTGGTCTCGGACTTGCCGTTCGCGAGAAGCTCCTGCCAGGACATCCGAGCCGGTTGGCCCGCGAGCACCGTCTTGAGGGTCTCGTCGATCCGGGTCATCGGCTGCTCGAGATCCTCGAGCTTGGCATCGCCGGACTTCACGCCCTTCGCACCCATCGCGAGCACGTGCATGATGCCGCGCAAAGACGGGTCGGAGGCGAGCGGCCCAAGCAGGCCCTGCTGCTGGATCAGTGTCTCGGTAGTCTGTTCAAGTTCCTTCTGCGACATCAGCAGAAGGCCGTTCTTGTCGTAGAACGGGCCGCCATCCGGCCGGTAGACCGTCTCGATCTGGCCCTTATGGACGGCGAGCGCCTTGCTGAGCTCGACCGCGGCCTCTTCGGCGATCTCCGGCGTCCGGCCGTCGATCACGGCAACCACGAGGTTGGAGCGCTGCGGGAAGGCTTTCTCGAACTGGATCTCGTCCTGCCGCCACGGCACGCTCGGCTCGATCAGCCGCTCGACATCCGTGTTGATCCGGAAGAGATGAGCCGCGACACCACCGCCCGCCGCCGTGATCAGCGCGATGAGGGCGATGACGAGCCAACGGCGCTGTACGGAAAACGCGACGAGACGTTCGATCACGCGGTGTCCTGCCTACCTCGATCTGACCCGTACGCCGCTGGAGCGACGGGCGGCGGAACCCGCCGTTTTCTCCCGAAAGCCGGCATCTCCTCCGGCAAGGAGAGGGTCACTCTCCAGCTGGATCGCGGATCGCCGGAAATGCTCCCGCCGGCCGCTAAGGCCGAGCCGCCGATCTGGGACGATGCCTCTCGATGGGGCGCTAAGTACTGGTCCCAGCCTCGGAATGCAACGCGGCGGCAATTTCATGCAGCCATCGGTCGAGCCATGCTGTATTGCATTGCAGCATTGCGTTGGAGACCTGAGCCGGGTTGAAACGGTCTCGCAGCGAACAATGTGCCGCCACTAGCGGTTGAGACCGCCCTCTTGGAGCCCGATCTGCGTATCCTTCGTGGCTCCTTCGACACGACCGCGAAGATACGGAAGTCGGACCGCCCTTTTTCGGCCACTTCAACTTGGTTCCAGACTACATCCCTGGAATTCAGAAATTTTTCGCGCTAAGCAGCCCCTTCGTTTGATGGGGCCAGAGCACAAGGAGCCGCGTCTTGGGAATCCCCATTCGGTATGTCGCGAAGATCGGCGGCTACATCCTCAAGCAGCACCTCACCGGACGCAAGCGCTACCCGCTCGTCATGATGATGGAGCCGCTGTTCCGCTGTAACCTCGCCTGCGCCGGCTGCGGCAAGATCGATTACCCGGACGAGATCCTGAACAAGCGCCTGCCCGTGGACGAGGCGCTGGAATCCGTGCGCGAGTGCGGTGCACCCGTCGTCGTGATCGCCGGCGGCGAGCCCCTGTTGCATAAGGATCTGCCGCAGATCGTTCAGGGCATCATCGCGCAGAAGAAGTTCGTCATCGTCTGCACGAACGCGCTGCTGCTCGAGAAGAAGATCAAGGACTACAAGCCCTCGCCGTACTTCACCTGGTCGATCCATCTCGATGGCGACAAGGACATGCACGACCAGTCGGTCTGCCAGCGCGGCGTCTATGACAAGGCCGTTGCGGCGATCAAGAAGTCCAAGGAGATGGGCTTCCGCACGACGATCAACTGCACGTTCTTCAACAACTCGCAGGCCGACAAGATCGCCGACTTCTTCGACAGCGTGACGAAGATGGGCGTCGACGGCATTACCGTCTCGCCGGGCTACGCCTACGAGCGGGCGCCCGACCAGCAGCACTTCCTGAACCGTCAGGCCACCAAGAACCTGTTCCGCGGCGTGTTCCGCCACGGCAAGGAGAAGGGCCGCGAGAAGTGGACCTTCCAGCAGTCGGGCCTGTTCCTCGACTTCCTGGCCGGCAACCAATCCTACCACTGCACGCCGTGGGGCAACCCGACGCGCACGGTCTTCGGTTGGCAGAAGCCCTGCTACCTGCTCGGCGAGGGCTATGCTGCGACCTTCAAGGAGTTGATGGAAGAGACCGACTGGGACGCCTACGGCACCGGCAACTACGAGAAGTGCGCCGACTGCATGGTCCATTCGGGCTACGAGGCATCCTCGGTGGTCGATTCGGTCAAGAAGCCCTGGAAGCCGGTCATCCACGCCCTGCGCGGCGTCAAGACCGAGGGCGAGATGGCTCCGGAGATCAGCCTGGAGAACCAGCGTCCGGCCGAATACGTCTTCTCCCGCAACGTCGCCCAGAAGCTGTCCGAGATCAAAGCTTCAGGCGTCGACACCAAGCGCGAGACCCAGAAGCGCGCGAGCGCGGCCTAACGACTTGAACGCCTCGCCCGAATCCCGGGCGAGGCGTACCAATTCCCCGATGCGCGCCTCCCGGCGCAGCAGGGCCATGAGCACTGCAGGTACATCGGGATCGCCGTTCGGCTTGAGTGCCGAGGCGGCGAAGGGCGGCAGGGCACGCTCCGCCGGATCGCAGACCACCCGCAGGATCGCGAAGGGCAGGCCGCGCTGCGCCGCGTAATCGGCCGCCACGTGGGATTCCATATCGACCGCCGCCGCGCCGGTTCGGGCTGCGAGCGCGGTCTTTGCCTCTCTCGTCATGACGGCCGCCTCTACGCCCGCCACATCCCTCGCCACGACGCGCCGTCCGAGCCCCGAGATGCGCATCGCATGGGCCTCGACGATGCCTGGATCGCAGGGCAGCCGACGGCCGTCCTCGAACACCACCGCCGTCCCGATCACGACGTCGCCGGGCGTGAGTTCCGGTTCGAGGCCGCCAGCGATGCCGAAACTGATCACTGCGCGGTAGGGCGTATCGGCGAGCGCCGCGAGCCCATCTCGCAACACGGCCGGCCGGCCGCCGGCATGAAGCGTCTCTACGGCTTCGCCGGCAGCGATCCGGGCCTCGCGGGCGAGGCCTGCAACGGCGAGGACGGCTGGCCTCATCGAGTGTAGGCGTAGGTCGATGCCGCAGCGGAGATCGGCGATGCGACGGTCGTGAAGACGCTGAGCACCTTCTGGACTTCGGTGAAGGGGGCGTTGGAGACGTAGAGCACGTCGCGGTTGCGCATGCGGAAGGCCTGGGTCATGAACAGGCTCTGCGGATCGCGCATGTTGAAGCGGTAGACCACCGGCACGAGCTTGGTGGTCAGAAGCGGCGAGCCGGGCTTGAGGCGCCGCACCAGCGTGTTCGGCTCGAAGCGGAACAGGAACACGCCCTCCGCATCGGCCTGGACGTCCGACAGGCCGCGGGCCCGGGCGAGGCCCTGAGCCAGGGTGATGCCCTCGGCCGAGAATTGCAACTCGGTGGCGTTGCCGAGCGCGCCCAGCGCCATGAAGGTCTGCGGATCGCGCACCAGGGTGAGCACGTCGCTCGGGCGCATGAAGATGTTTTCGCGCGGGTTCGAGACCACGGCGGTGAGCGGCACCGTCACGGTGGTCGGTCCGCGCGAGAGCCGCACATAGGTCTCGCTGACCTGCCCCCTGACACCGCCGGCCGAGGCCACCACGTCGAGCAGCCGGTCGCCCTTGCCCGAGAGCGGGATACGCGCGCCCGAGGTGACCTCGCCGGTCACCGTCACCGATTGCGAGATGGGCTTCGAGACCGTCACCAGCACCTGCGGCTGGATCGCCTTGCCGGCGAGCTCGTTCTCGATGAGCACCTGCACGTCCTGCGGGCGGCGGCCCGCCACCTGGATACGGCCGGCATAGGGCACCGAGATCGCCCCGTCGCGGCTCACGACCTGCTCGGGGATCAGCGCCGATTTCGAGCCGGCCGAGAAGCGGTCGGCCACCAGCGGCCCCGAGAACAGGCCGCCCGAGCCCGCCTCCCAAACCTGGACTGAGACCGAGTCGCCGATGCCGATCACCGGCTCGGCCGAGGGACTGCGGTCTCCGAAGGTCGCGAGCAGGCTGTCGAGCGGGCGCGAGCGCAGCGATTCGATCACCGCCGGCGAGACGTCCACCAGCTCGTAGCGCGCATACACCCCACCAGGCGTCGCGACGTCCGCCCCGTTCACGATCGCGCTCGACGTCGGACCCGACGCAGGCAAGTACGAACAGCCCGAGGTCAGGCAGGCCAGAAGGGCAGCGGGAGCTGCGATACGCACCATGAACTCTCTCCAGCCGGCATGCGGGCGAGGCCGCTTCCGGATTTGGGTCTTTTCACGAATACCCGTCGAAACGCTGCGATCCGTTTAACGAGTGCTTGGGATCGACCAGGGTGCGGCGTCAGCCGACCCAAGCTCAGCCGTTCGCTAGCAATGCGTCACGAGCGTGGCACGGCCACGCTTAGGCCGGCCGCCGACACCGCTTCGGGGGCGACTGCGTCCCGCAGGCGACAGCCGAGCGCGGCGATCCTGAGATCGAGCCGGCGTTCGCCCTCGGGGACCGGGCGACCGAACTGGAATAGGGCGTAATCCGTGCGCGGGTCGCCGTCTCCGGGCCGGTAGCAGGGCAGGGACGGCGCGTGATCGCCGTAGACGCAGAGCGTGGCCGGCTCTGTCGACAGCCCGTCGATGAGGGTCTCGACCGCCCGGCCAGCATTGCCGACGTGATGCAGGTATTGCGCGAGCGGATCGTCGATGCCGGGAATCCGGCCGGGCTTCCAGGGTCCGTGGTTCTCCATGGTGGCGCAGAAGATCAGGATCGGTCCCGTCCGCTCCCGCACCTCGGCGAGGATGCGCCCGGCCACCGCCGCGTCGCCGATATAGGGGCCGACGCGCGGGGCCCCCGAGAAGTCCTCGTACATGACGAGGCGGTCGAAGCCGAGGGCGCGCATCACGCTCTCCCGGTCGAAGAAATCGCGATGGTAGGGGTGGACGAACACCGTCTCGTAGCCGGCTTTCTTTGCCAGCCGGGCGAGGCTCGTCGGCTCGTGGCCGCCACCGGAAAGGTAGGGGTCGAACCCGCCGAAACCGAGGCTTGCGCCCTCGCGCCCGGTGAGCAGGGCGTGTTCGGAGCGCATGGTGTAGGCCCCGTGCGTCGGCACGGCGAGACGGCCATGCTGAGCCGCCTCACGATCGATCCGCGCCATCGCCGGCAGGGGCTCGCCGCCGAGCCGGGCCGGGTCGAGGAACGACTCGAGCTGAACCACGACGACGACCTCGTCGCCCCGCCCCGCACGCAGAGGCAGAGGCTCCGGCGGAGCCTCCGTCGCGGCCTCGGCCTCGCGGCGGGCGAGATAGGCGAACATCGTGGCGAGCACGCCGTAGCGCGCCACGTCCGCCTCGAGGTCCGGTGCCGGAAACCGGTCGGCGAGCGCGGCACGCCCGATTCCGGTCCGCGCCGAGAACCACAAGGCCAGGAGAGCCGATGGCAGGGCGAGGATCGCCAGCAGGCTCGCCGGCCAGCCCCCGGGCAGCGCCGTCGGTTCGATCGCGTACCAGGCGGCCACGCCGAGGAAAGCCAGCAGCAGCGGCACGGCGATGCGCGGATGGGTGAGGGGCATCGTGTAGTAGAGGTCGGGATGGCGCGGCACCTGGCGCAGCAGGGCAACGTCGCTGAACACCAGCGATTCCCCCAGGATCCTGCGCTTGAGCGCGTCGATCATCATCGTGATCATGATCGTCGTGAGCGTCGACGCGCCAGCGAGCCAAGGCCGCCACGAGAATACGAACCAGAACGCCGTGATCAGCGCATAAGACCCGAGCCGGATCGCCACGTCGCCCGGGCGCAGGCTGACGCGCCGGGCCGCAGCGGCCGCCTCGATCGCGAAGGAGCCCACAAGGGCGACGGCAAAGGCCAGGATCACGGACATGGCAGCAGAAACAACGCCTTAACGAGGTGTGCCGCCGACACCGCGACGGGCGCGCAGCCGTCGTACGATCGGGTTGAGAACGACGTAACGCGCCCGCATCACGGCATGACGAAGGCCGCCGATGGCGAGCCGCGACGGCCCCGTGGCATCCCGCTCCGCCGAGAGCCGGTCGAGAAGCTGCTCCGGCTCGCAGGGCTTCATCGCCACCGGGTCGAGGTAGCGCGGGTACAGGATCAAGGCTCCTGCCACGAGTTCGTCGAGCGCCAAGCGGCGGCCGCGGTCCGCACCCAGGGCGAGATCCTCGGTCAGCCCCCAGCCGGCATAGAACGGGCGCCCGTGCACCGCCACGCTGAGCCCGCGGATCAAGGCCTCGAAACCGGCCAGCGAGGTCATGGTCTCGACGTGATCGACCCGATCGAGCAGGTCGACGATCGCGAGGCCGCCGACGAGCCGGTCGGCCAGCGTGAGAGCTTCGGCCTCGGGGATCGCACCGGGCCGGAAGCCCGCCTCGACGTCGGGATGAGGCTTGTAGAGCACGAACGCGTCCGGGTTGCGGGCGCGGGCGGCGCTTAGCAGGCCAAGATTGGAGCGTACCAGCGGCGACCCATATTGTACCGAGGCGTCGTCCTCGACTTGGCCTGGCACCAGCACGATCCGCCGCCCGGTGGGCCAGTCGGTTGCCGCCTGCGAGAGGCCGACATTGTACTTGCTGAGCCGCCGCGCCACGATCGACTCGCGCAAGCGTCGTGCCCGCGCCACGAGCTCCGGTGCGAAGGTCGTCTCGCGCAGGATTCGAGCGAGCATGCTCTCGGTGCGCGGGTCGTAATAGATCCCGGAATCGTCGACGACGATCGAGGCGCCCGGCTGCAGACTGGCTCCGAGCCCGACCGAGCGCAGGAAGCCGTCCTCGATCCGCGAAAGCGGAATGCCATCGGCTTCGCAGAGCGCGGAGAGCTGGGCCGGCATGCGTGTCGCCCAAGCCTGGACTTCGGCGCCCTCACGAGACGCCGCCGTGACCGCGTCTTCGGCCGCCATGGCGTGGATCGCCGGCCCGGCGGGGCCGTCGGCGAAAACGTCCAGCGCTGGGCGTTTCCAGCGCGAGATGCCGACATAGACGACACGGCGGGCATTGCCAGCAAAGCGCTCACGCAGCCAAGCAACGCGTTCAACTGCGTCCGTCATCGCGATCGGCCGCCGCGTCCAGGGATCGAAGGTGTGAACGCCAGGGCCGTAGCGTAGGGCGACGAGTGCCGTCTCGTCGGGCAGTGTCCGCGGACCGTCGGGGCCGAGCAAGATTGTCTCGACACCGGCAAGGCGGGGCTCGCAGGCCGCGTCACTGGTGGCGACGTAGACGCGCGAGACATGCTCAAACAACAACCAAGGATCGACCGGTCCGCTCAACACCGCCGCGCGCTGCGTCCCGGACCCGACGAGCGGCACGCCCTCTGGCCCTGCGGCGATCACATCCTCGCCGGGTGCGAAAACCTGCACCCGATCGAGGAAAGCCTTGAGGCGAGACGGCGAGGCGGCAAGGCCCGCATCGACGAGCACTAGAGATGGTCGGCGGGCAACGATTTCCGTCGGGAGGGACGGATTGTTCGGGAATCGGTTCCGCCCATAGAGCCGATGCCGGCGCAGGAGGTTCGCGATGCTTGGCGCAGGCTCGGTGCCACCGAGCGGCCGGCCAGCGAAGGCGAAACGCAGGCTGGCATAGCCCATCGCAGGGCTATCATAGGGGCTTAGCAGCGGACCAGGCGCGACGCTCAGCACGGGGCGGCCGAGGTCAGTGAGCAGCGCCTCCGCCCGCGAGCCCTGCCACACCACGAAGGCACCCGCCGGCCTGCGCGTGAGGATGGTGCCCGTCGCCGCCTCGATCTCGGGGCGCAGGCTCCGAATCGCCCGGCCGGCCGGAAATAGGATCGATGGAAACGGCGGGGACATGGGAAAGCCGGAGACGCGAAAGACGCCTTAAACCATCATGAGAGGCGTCCGTCGAACCGCAGGCTCCGGCGGGAGGCTGGGCCTTAACCGAGTTTTCACCGCAACCAGGTCTTTCTCCCCTCCGCGGTCGGGCTTTTTCACACGGCGATCACATACCGGCCTCATTCGGCAGAGAGAGCTTAGTGGCGTGATGCGGCCTGTGATCGACGGGCAACGCGCTTCAGGAAACAGGGATGCGGACAGCGACCCGAATTGATCAGGCCTCAGCGAACGTGCAACCGATGACGGGCACGGTCGCGCTGTCCATGAACAGCTCGGATCGAACCGGTTTCAGGACGAAACTCTCCGGTATGCCGCAGCCTCGTCCGAACATCGCGCGTTCGCCGGTCGCCACCTTCCTGTTCCTGCAGGGCATCGCGTCTCCGTTCTTTTCCGAACTCGGCCGAGCCCTGCGCGAACGGGGCCACAAGGTCCGGCGGATCAATTTCTCCTCCGGCGACTGGCTGTTCTGGCGCGGAGAGAGCGACGATTACCGCGGTACGAGCGATGGCTGGCCAGCCTATCTCGAAGCCTACATCCGCGAACACGCCGTCACCGACCTCGTGCTGTTCGGCGATTGCCGGCCCTACCACGTCGCGGCGATTGAGACGGGCAAGCCGCTGGGAGTGCGCGTCCACGTCTTCGAGGAAGGCTATATCCGCCCGAATTGGATCACCTGTGAGCACGGCGGCGTGAACGGCAGCTCGACGCTCCCCAAGACCGCCGCCGAGATCCGCGCTATCGCGCGGCGCCTGCCGCAGCAGGGGCGCGCGATGCCCCTCACTGGCGATATGGCCCGGCGCAGCGTCTGGGACATCGCCTACAACATTGCCAACATCGCCTTCCCGTATCTCTATCCCGGCTTCCGCAGCCACCGGCCGAACCACATCGCGGCCGAGTATGGCGGCTGGATCAAGAAGTTCGTGCGCCGGGGCCGCACCCGCCGACATGCGGCGGACGTGAACCGCATCTACAGTGCCATCCGGGCAGATTACTTCCTGCTGCCGCTCCAGCTCGACAGCGACTACCAGATCCGGGTGCACTCGCCCTTCCTCGGGGTCGAGGGCTTCATGGACCGGGCAATCGCGTCCTTCGCCAAATATCTCGGCCAACATCCCGGCGCGCAGACGCGGCTGCTGGTCAAGCTGCATCCGCTCGACAGCGGGATCATGGATTGGCGTAAGCGCGCCCGTCAGTCGGCCAGACGCCACGGCATCAACGACCGCATCGACTTCATCGACGGCGGCGATCTGCAGGCGCTGATCGACGGCAGCCGCGGCGTCGTGCTGGTCAACTCCACCGTAGGCATGCTCTCGCTGGAGCGCGGACGCCCGACGCTCGCCACCGGCGTCGCGATCTACAATATGGCCGGTCTGACCCATCAGGGCGACATCGACAGCTTCTGGCACGCGCCGACACCGCCCGACTCGGCGCTGATGGCGGATTTCCGCCGCGTCGTGATGCACAGGACCCAGATCAACGGTGGTTACTTCTCGACGCCGGCGATCGAGCGGGCGGTGGCTGGCGCTGTACCGCGGCTCGAGGCCGTGCTCCCGCCCACAGCCCTGGCAGTCGCACGCTCGACGCGTGAGCCCGCAGCCGAGGGTGGCAGCCTGTCTCCGGCTTATTGAGCGGCCACCGTCACGGTTCCACGACACCCTCGGCCCTCATGCCCGTCATCCTCATCACCGGTGCGTCGAGCGGCATCGGGGCCGCGCTTGCCCGGCTCTACGCGCGCCCCGGCACAACGTTGATCCTCAACGCGCGCGGCATCGAGCGGCTCGAAGCGGTCGCGGAGGCCTGTCGCACCAAGGGCGCGAACGTGCTGGTGGAGGCCTTCGACGTCAGTGATCGCGCAATGGCCGGCGCTCGCCTTCGAGCGCTCGATGCGGCCCACCCGCTCGACCTCGTCATCGTCAATGCCGGCGTCAACGGTGGCCATCCGGACGGCGCGGTGGAGACCGAGGAGGTCGCCTTCGCGACGATGGACATCAATCTCGGTGGAGCGCTCAACGTCGCTCTGCCCTGCGTCACCCTGATGGGCGCGCGGGGAAGCGGGCAAATCGCGCTCGTGTCGTCACTCGCCGCCTACGCGCCGCTGCCCGATGCGCCGTCCTATAGCGGCAGCAAGGCAGCCCTGCTCGCGCATGGGCTGGCGCTCCGGCAGAAGCTCGGGCCGCGCGGCGTGCGCGTGAACGTCGTGACGCCGGGCTACGTTCGCACCGCCATGGGCGCGACCTACAAGAAGGGCTGGCGGCCGCTCGAAATCAGTGCCGACCAGGCAGCGGCCCTGATTGCCCGCGGTCTGGAGCGCAACCGCAACGTCATCGCCTTTCCATGGATCCTGACGGCGCTGGCGCGCGGCGCCGGGCTCGTGCCCGAATGGGTCGTGCGATTCGGCATGGCCCCGTTCAAGGCCCGCATCGGTGGTACGCGGTGAGGGGCAGCGAGTGATGGCCGACACGCGGCAACGGCTCGCCCTTTTCACACTGGAGGCGCTGCCGAATGCCCGCGCCGTGCGCCGTTTCGTCGCCGACCATGCCGCGGACATCGTCTTCGTCGGACTCTCGAACGCCGAGCGACCCTCCACCGGCGGCCTCGTCGGACAGGTGCGGCGCCATCTCGCCCGCTCCGGGCCGGCGATCCTACCCTATCTCGCGGTCAATTTCGGCTTGCCCGACCTGCTGCGTCCGCTCGCGCCGCTGATGCAGAGGCTCGCCGGCAGCAGGGACGCAGTGGAGACGACGCCTTTGGCCGCGCTCTGCCGGCGCCTCGGCATTCCGACGGCCAGCATCGACGACGTGAACGGATCGTCCGTTGCCGAAGCCCTGCGCGAACACGCGCCGGACCTCATCGTCAGCTTCCATTTCGACCAGATCTTTTCGGGCGAGACGCTGGCTCTGGCGCAGCTCGGCGGCCTCAACGTGCATCCGAGCCTTCTGCCCCGCCATCGTGGCCCAGTTCCGACAATCCATGCCCTGGCCGAGGGGAAGGGCGACTTCGGCGTCACCGTGCACCACCTGGTTCCGGCGATCGATGCCGGAGCGATCCTGGCGCAGGCGCCGTTCGCGCTGCCGTCCGACGTCACCGCCACGCGTGCCGCAATCCAGCTGCACGAGCACGGCCGCGTGCTGCTCGACGGCCTGCTCGAGCGCATTGCCGAGGAGGGCAGGGTACCCGTAGGCACGGCCATGCCGGTCGAGCCTTATTGTGGCTTTCCGGACAAGGCGATGCTCCGCACGATGCGGAGGCAGGGTCGCAAGCTCACCGATTTCCGCGATTTCCGCGAAGCTCTGGCGGTGTCCGCCAAGGCCTCGCCCATCGGCTGATTTAGCGCGAAAACTTCTTGTACTTCAGCTTCTTCGGGATGATCGAGTCGCTGCCGAGGCGGCGCTTCTTGTCCTCCTCGTAGTCCGAGAAGTTGCCCTCGAACCACTCGACGTGGCTGTCGCCCTCGAAGGCGAGGATGTGGGTCGCGATGCGGTTCAGGAACCAGCGATCGTGGCTGATGATCACGGCGCAGCCGGCGTAATCCTCGAGCGCGTCCTCAAGGGCGCGCAAGGTCTCCATGTCGAGGTCGTTGGTCGGCTCGTCGAGCAGCAGCACATTGGCGCCGCCTTTCAGCGTGCGGGCGAGGTGGACGCGGTTGCGCTCACCGCCCGAAAGCGTGCCGACCTTCTTCTGCTGGTCGCCGCCCTTGAAGGCGAAGGCCGCGCAATAGGCGCGCGAATTGATCTCGCGCTTGTTGAAATAGATGATGTCGTTGCCGCCCGAGACCTCCTGCCAGACCGTGGCGTTCGGATCGAGCGCGTCGCGCGACTGGTCGACGTAGCCGAGTTTTACGGTTTCGCCGACGGAGATGTCGCCGCCATCCGGCTTCTCCAGGCCGGTGATCATCTTGAACAGGGTGGTCTTGCCAGCGCCGTTCGGGCCGATCACGCCGACGATGCCGCCCGGCGGCAGCTTGAACGAGAGATCCTCGATCAGCAGGCGATCACCGAACGCCTTGTTGAGGTGCTGGAACTCGATGACATTATTGCCGAGCCGCTCGTCGATCGGGATGACGATCTGGGCGCTCGCGTCGACCTTGTTGTTCTGCTTGGCGACCAGCTCGTCGTAGCGGGTGATACGGGCCTTCGACTTCGACTGACGGGCCTTCGGCGAGGCGGCGATCCACTCCTGCTCGCGGGCGATCGCGCGCTGGCGGGCCATATCCTCGCGGCCTTCCTGCGCCAGGCGCTTCTGCTTCTGCACCAGCCAGGCCGAGTAGTTGCCCTCGTAGGGGATGCCCTTGGTCCGATCGAGCTCGAGGATCCAGCTCGTGACGTTGTCGAGGAAGTAGCGATCGTGGGTCACGATCAGGATCGCGCCCGGATAGACCTTGAGGTGGCCTTCCAGCCAGTTCACCGTCTCGGCATCGAGGTGGTTGGTCGGCTCGTCGAGCAGCAGCAGCTCAGGCTCCCAGAGGAGCAGGCGGCACAGCGCGATGCGGCGGCGCTCACCGCCCGACAGGGTGGCGACCGGCTGATCGTCGCTCGGGCAGCCTAGGGCTTCCATGGCCTGGTCGACCTTGGATTCGAGCTCCCAGAGGTTCTGCGCCTCGATCTCGTCCTGGAGGCGGGTCATCTCGTCCGCCGTCTCGTCGGAATAGTTCATGGCGAGTTCGTTGTAGCGGTCGAGCAGGGCCTGCTTCTCGGCCACGCCCTCCATCACGTTCTCGCGGACGCTCTTGTCCGGGTCGAGTTGCGGCTCCTGCGGCAGGTAGCCGACGCGCGCGCCCTGCGCGACGAAGCCCTCGCCGGTCCATTCCGTGTCGATGCCGGCCATGATCTTGAGCAGCGTCGACTTACCCGAACCGTTGATGCCCAGCACACCGATCTTGGCGTCCGGGTAGAACGACAGGTTGATGTTATCGAGGATCTTCTTGCCGCCGGTATAGGTCTTGGTCAGACCCTTCATGTGGTAGATGAATTCGCGGGCCATGCGGATGTCCTCGTTGATGGGGCGGGCCGGGGCGCGGCCGTCACGGATCGCGATCCGGTGCTGGCTCGTCGTCGAGCCGCGACCCATGATCTTGTGATCCGCGTTGAGCGTTGGGATGTTTGCGCCGGCCTAACAGGGCGCCCTCGAACCGGCAAGGATGCCGACCGCGTCGCCACCCCGCACATGGCGCCGATATGGGCGCGAGGCCGTTCAGGCGAAAGGGTTCTTCACGATCGTCGGCGCCCGCGTCTCCTCGACGACCTTCTTCGGCAGATCCTCGGCTTCGAGCGCGGCCACGATGGCGTCGAGCGTGGCCTTCAAGGCCCTCGCATGGTCGAGCCCCGGCTGGTCCCGCGTCAGGTCCAGGGACCCATGCAGCGCGATTCGCGTCGTACCATTCTCGAGCGAGAGATCGCCAAAGGTCTGGACGCTCACCTCGTCGGCGAAGGGGCGAAATCCCGTCATGGGCTTACGGGGCATGGGGGCCTCCTCGTCAAAAGATCGACCGCATCAGGTCGCGCCAGAGACGATACAGGATGCGGTAGAGCTCGCGCTTCGCCCAACTCTGAAAGCTCTCCTCGGAGCCCGAGCGGTTGCGCGAAAATTCGTGCGGCTCGGGCAAGCTCATCGCCTTCGCGCGGGCCGCCGCTGGCAGCGCAGGGAAAGGATCCAGTCCGGCGGTCTGCTGCAGGGTCTCGATCGAAACCGCACGCCAATCGCCGCCTCCGTCGTTTCCAGCGAGATAGGCTGCGGCTTCTCCGCGCGCGGGGTCGTAGATCGCCTTGTAGATCTGAGTCGGCACGAGCACGCGGGCATTGACCGCTTCGGCGGAACTCCCCGAGAAGATCGGCCCCGTGACGACGTAGATCTCTCCGCGCCGCAGGGCGAGGCGCCGCACGCTCTCCTCGATCGATGCCCAGATTCCGCGGTTGGACCTGCGATCCTGCGGCACGATGTTGGCGAGGCTGAAGGATTGCGCCTGCGCCTCTGCCGTCGGCATGTCGCCCGCCGGAGCCATGTGGCCGCGATCGTAGCCGCTATGGACGTAGTCGCTCAGCTCCGATCGGACGCGGCCCGGAAGGCGATCCTCCTCGTGGAAGGCATCGGCCCTATCGACCCTGCGCGCCGCGCCGATGCTCGCCCGCGTCAATCGCTCCGCGGCGTAGAGCGGTGTCCGCGAGACGCCCGAAAACAGCACCGCGAAGGCATCGAAGCAAAGCGGCACGGTGTTCGGTGCGAGCCGCGGATTGGCGAGCACCGGCTCCCGGCCGCCGGCGAAGAGGCCAGGGCAGTTTTCCGCCGCACAAGCAGGGTCTGCGAGCATGGCGCAGCCGAGAAGAAGGACGGCAGAGCGCTGCCCGGCTCCTTGCACCATTGTGCCGAATTCCGTCAGAAGCAGACCCGCACGCGATGAGTCCCAGATGGCGAATAGCGCCAGCGATAGCCACACGGCCAGCCGAGCGTGCCCTCGAAGGGCCGCGCGTCACGGTCTGGTGCGCCGGGTGGGCGGCGACCGGGGCAATCGACCTGTGGATTGCATCGGGCTCGCCAGCGGGCGTCCGCCGCCTGTGCATTGGGCGCGAACAGCACGGGAATCGCCGCAGCGGTCGCAAGCATCCAGAGAGTCCTTCGGCATGACCTTCTGTTGCCCGAGTGCCCCTGATCTCGAAAAAGCGCATGCACAATATTGATCATCGCCGCCCTATTCCGTAATGCCCGGGGCCTTATCGGAGATCGGACCGGACTGCCTTAACCGTAAAGCGGTCCGGATCGTTCGAAAGCTCTTGATGGCTGTGTCCTGCCAATTGGCGGATCATGGCATCTCGGGGCCTGATCGAGCTAGGCTGTTCGCCTGGTGATCGTGGCCGTCAGGCGCGCAGCCGACCGGCACGCGACGAGCCGATCTCCACGATCCGCCGCCTAGGGCCACGCCCGTGGCGCGGGAATACGACGAACAGCAGGTGACCGCTTTGGCTCTTGTCGACGTTTCCATCCTCGACGGCATCCCGACGCCGGACGCTTTGCGTGAGCGTCCTGAGAGCGAGCTTCGGGCGATTGCCGATGCGGTGCGCGCGGAGATGATCGATGCCGTCTCGGTGACGGGCGGGCATCTG
>NZ_JAAUVI010000007.1 GCF_021352225.1 Methylobacterium sp. C25
CAGCGTCGCGCCGAGATCGGCCCGGCTCTTCGGCAGGACCACGCCGGCCGGCATGATCTGGTAGATCGACGCATCCGTGCTGTAGCGACCGCGCGTGAACGCATCGAAACGAACATCACCCTGAAGAGCCGTCGCAAGGCTATTTTTCAGATCACCATTCATGAGGCCTCTCCAAACGCTTGCGATATCCGCTTCGATTCGGTCGATCTCCGTCGATGTGCCGGCATCGGCTAGAATTGGTTCGTAGATGAATTGTAATTAGCAAGCATTCGGCAAAATCATGCCTGCAAGGCAACAGCGGCAGCGTAGGGACAGCCCATCACGCTTTGCCGGCCCCGCCGGAGCGGGGCCGACGTCGCTTTCGTCATTCGACGATCATCAGCGTGAACGGCCAGACATAGGCCTGGAGTGTCACGAACCCACCGACTAGGCAGGCGAGAATAATGGAGTGCCAGAAGACGAACCGCAGGATCTCGCCTTCCTTTCCGCGGTAGTTGGTGGCCGTGGCAGCCACGACGATCGACTGCGCGTCGATCATCTTGCCCATGACACCGCCCGAGGTATTCGCCGCTCCCATCAGGATCGGGGACAGCCCAAGTTGCTGGGCAGCCGTCTTCTGGAGACCGCCGAACAGGACGTTCGAGGCCGTGTCGGACCCGGTCAGGGCGACGCCGAGCCAGCCAAGCAGAGTCCCGAAGAACGGGTAGAGCATCCCCGTCGCCGCGAAGGCCAATCCGACGGTGGCGTCGAGCCCCGAATACTTGGTCAGCGTGCCGAGCGAGAGCATGGCTGCGACCGTGATCAGCGAGTGGCGCAAGGCCCAGAGCGTCTCGCCATAGGCTCGCAGCAGCTTGAGCGGCGAGAACTTCATCAGAAGACCGACAACCAGGGCTGCGAAGAAGATTCCGGTGCCCGTCATCGTAACGATGTTGAAGCTGAACACCGCCCGTTCGAGGCTCGCGGCCGGGACGACCGGAGGGACCTTCTGGATCAGCTGATCCAGGCCGGCGATCGGCCATTTCGGCGCGAAGATCGGCATCGCCCAATCCTTGAAGGTCTGGGTTCCCCATACGAAGACGAAGGCGCAGAGAATGACCCAGGGCAGCCAGGCCTGGATCAGCGATGCCCGGTCGGCGCTCGGTTTCACCAGGCTTGCCGGGGTCGCGGCGGCGCCCAACGACAGAGCGGGCTGGACTTCGACAAGGCCTCCCTCGGCGTGCCCCCGAAGCCGAGGGCTTGTCCAGATCGTCTTCGGGCTCCAGACCCGGAGAAACGCCATCAGCGCCGTCATGGACACGATGGCCGCGGCGACGTCGACGAGCCACGGGCCATGATAGTTGGACACCAGAAACTGGACGCCCGCGAAGGATCCGCCGCAGACCAGGATGGCCGGCCAAATCTCCAGGGTGGCGCGTCTGCCGGCGAAGGCCCAGACCAGCCAGAACGGCACGAGCAACGAGAAGAGCGGCAGTTGCCGCCCGACCATCGCTCCGAGCTTGATCGCATCGATATCCGTATTGCCCGAGAGGTGCATGACGGAGGCCAGCGTCACGATCGGCGTGCCGAGCGCGCCGAAGGCCACCGGCGCCGTGTTCGCGATCAGTGCCAGCCCGGAGGCCGCCAGCGGAGAGAAGCCCAGGCCGATCAGGATGGCGCCCGTCACGGCGACGGGCGTGCCGAAGCCGGCAGCGCCTTCGAAGAAGGCACCGAAGCAGAAGGCGATCAGAAGCAATTGCAGCCGTCGGTCCGGCACCAGGCCGGCGAGATGCGACTGCAATGTCTGGAAGGATCCGTTCTCCACCGTGAGGCGGTATAGGAAGATCACGTTGAGGATGATCCACCCGATCGGGAACAGCCCGTTCAGGCCGCCCAGGAGAGCGGCTTTGCCGGCCATCTCGACCGGCATCGTGAAGACGAGCACGGAGACCGCCATGGCCGCGGCAAGCGCGATCAGGGCGGCGAGATGGGCCTGGATGTGCCCGAAGGCGATAAGGCCGAGGAGGATGACGATCGGCAGGGCCGCGACGACTGTCGAGATCGCGCTGTTGCCAAACGGATCGTAGAGCTGGCTCCACACGGTCATGGCTGACCTCCCTGTTGTTCGATTGTTGTCGTTGAGGGCGGCTCCCGTTCGCCGGAGGCCGCAGGTCCGGGCCTGCTTCACCGCACCCCGCGAGGAGGGCTTGGCCGAGGCCGGATGGCGTCCGGACGGCGCATCGATGTGGAAGGTCGGATCTCGCTCCGCGGTGGCTCACGCGGAGTCGGGGCGGATGGCGGCCGCCCCGTTTGCCGCGATCGTGATGGCGTCACGATCGGGCCGGCATGCGCACCCCGTCAGCGCGCCTCTTCGGCGGCGAGCGAGGCCTGGAGGTCGCCCTCGAAATCCGGTGGCGACAGGTCGTTGACGAACTCGGCGGCTGCGTTCGCGCGGCGGTTCACCTTGAACTCGAAGACATCGAACCTGTTGTAGTAACCCACCACGTCCTGGAACTGCTTCGGCACCACGCATTGCGCCAAGTCGATATCCGCGTAAGCGATGCCCTCTTCCTCCTTGAGGACCTCGCTGATCGGAGCGCCGCCGGGGCCGAAGATCAGGGAGACGCTCTTCGAGGCCTCTTCCAGCAATTGGCGCGCGCGGGAATTGTCGCGGCTGATCAGGTCGATGGCATCCGGCGGCAGGAAGCCGGAGGCGACTATGTTGAACAGCTTGCCTTCGAAGGCGTGAGCGCCCGCGCGCAGCCGGATTGCGGCCTCGAGGTCGTAGGCGGCCTCGCCCGGCGGATGGGTCGGCCAGCGCGGTGAGAACGAGGAGATGTGGACGTTCTCGCCCTGTGCGAGCAGCGCGAAACGCGCCAGGCCGTTCGTGTTCTCGCCGCAGACGAGCGCACCGATGCGGCCGACACGGGTATCGACCACGCGCAGGCCGCTCCCGTCGCCATTCGCCCAGGTCAGCTTCTCCCAGTAGGTCGGCACGAGCTTGCGGTGAACGTTGAGCAGCGAGCCGTCGTCACCGATCAGGACGTTGGTGTCCCAGACGCAGCCGTCGCTGATCGGCGAGGCTTCGTTGATGCCGATGGAGACGAAGACGCCGTGCTTCCTCGCCGTGGAGCGCAGGCGCGCGATCTCGGGACCGTCGATCAACACCGAGGAACCGGCGAGCTTGCAGAAGAACTCGTGGGTGTCGACCGGCGCCCAGACGCCGGACCAGACGGGGAACGAGGCGATATAGGCTTCCGGGAAGGCGATGAGTTCGGCGCCCTTGCGTGCGGCCTCGGCGATCCAGGCGCAGGCCTTGTCGACCGTGGCATCCGCATCGAAGTAGACCGGCGCGGCATGGCAGGCCGCCGCCTTGAAGCGGGGGTAGGACTTCATCGGACCATCTCCTCGGATCGTTTTTTGGCGTGGTGGTGGGCCGTGTCAGGCCGCGAAATCGGCGATTGCCGCCTCGTCCCAGCTGATCCCGAGACCCGGCTCGTCGCCCGGCCGCACATGCCCGTCATGGACCGGCAGGGTCCTGGCCAGGATCGGATCTGCGAGGCCGAAATATTCGACGAGGTGCGCCGTCGGCGTCGCGCACATCAGATGCGCGCTCGCTTCCTGGAAGAAGTGGTTGCTGACGGGGACGCCGTGCGCATGACACAGGGCGCTGGCGCCGAGCCATCCGGTGACGCCGCCGACCTTCACCAGGTCGGGCATCATGAGGTCGGAGGCGTGGAGCTCGATGGACTCGCGGACGTCGCGCGGCCCCCAGAGGTTCTCGCCGGTCTGGATCGCGGTTGCGGTCTTGGCCGTGATCCGCGCGTGCCCCCGCATGTCGTCGTAGCGTGTCGGCTCCTCGATCCAGCCGAGGCCCTCGTCGTCGAGGGCGCGGCAGCGCCGCAGCGCCTCCGGGACCGTGAGCGACTGGTTGTAATCGACGAGGAGGTCGACGGCGCCGAGCGCGTGCTTGACCGCCCGAACGACGGCAACGTCCTCCGCCAGGGTGGGGTAGCCGATCTTGATTTTGACGGCGGTGAAGCCCTGCTCCGCAGCGCTGGCGGCGAGCCGCACCGACTCGTCCTGGCCGTCCATTCCGAAGCTCGCATAGGCACGCAGAGGCTTCGCGGTCGCTCCGAGCAACCGGTAGAGCGGCCGATCGAGGATCTTCGCGTGGGCATCCCACAGGGCGACGTCGATGGCCGCCAGGGCCATGTCGAGAAGCCCACGGGTCCCGAGGAGCACGAAGCGCGACCGCAAGCTCTCCATGATCTGGACTGGCTCGAGCTCCGCACCTTCGAGAAGCGGCAGCAGATTGCGCAGCAGCTCGGTCAGGCCGGGCAGCGCCAACGGCGTGTAGGCGAAGGCATAGCCGTGCCCGACGTCACCGCCATCCGTCTCGATATCGACGAGAACCAGCGGCGCGCTCGTCATCGTGCCTGTCGCCGTACGGAGCGGCGAGGAGAGGGGAGCCTTCACCGCGCGGACGCGCGACCTTCGGATCCGGCTGCCATGCGCCAAAGACTCCGGTTCTGGGGACGGCTGCAGCGACGAAGCTGGGCTCATCGTTCGATCCTCACGGTACGAGGGCGGCGATGCCGGCCTTGGCGATCACCTCGTCATGGTCGGGCGTGTCGGCGGACACGCCGATCGCACCGACGATCCGACCGTTGACGCTGATCGGAAGCCCTCCGCGCATCAGCACGAAGCCGCGGGCCGACAGGGCTGCAGGACGTTGTCCGTTGATCGCATCCTCGAGAGCGCCGCTCGGCCTCCGAAACAAGGCCGCCGTGCGCGCCTTGCCGGGCGCGAGTTCGACGCCCGCCGGCACGGCGGCGTCATCCATTCGTTCCAGAACAATCGGCAGGCCGCTGCTATCGACAACGGCGATGACGCAGGGCCAGTGCTCGGCCTGCGCCTTGGCCTGAGCGGCCTTCAGGACCACGCGGGCCGCTTCGAGGGTCAGCACCGGCTGGACCGGCAGCGTCTGAGCCAGGGCGCCTCCGACGCTACATGTCCCGACGAGAACGGAGGCCACGCAAGTCCGAAGCAATCGAAGCACGGGTCATCTCCGTTTGAGACCGTGCTCTATTTCTGAAGCGCCCGTCTTCCGATGTCATTGCCGGCTCCGTTCGATTTAATTAGTCGCAGACTAATTCTCGCGGAGGCCGGTACGGCTATTGTAGCTCACCGTGCGCCGTCGGAATCGGCAACTCAGACTGTGCAGTTCGTCAACACGACATCGACCGGACTTCCCGAATACCGATGCGTTATGGCGAGGGCGCCACGGGCCCTGCCGGTCCTACGACGGCCCGGCCCTATGGCTTTCCGTATCGCCATCCATGCCGAGGCCGCCGGTCGGCGATCGAAAACGAAATCTAGCGCGTCGACGTGGCGGACTGCGTCTCGATCCACTTCATGAACTCACCAACATGGCCCGCCCAGAGCGCGGGATGGGCCATCGTGAGATGACCGAACGAGTCAGGCGACCCCTTCTGTACGACTGAACGCCCGTTTGCGACCTTCTTCATGGACTGTTGCAGGATCTGCAGACGGTCTGGGTTGAACTCGTCGTCGTCGAAGTTCAGGGCGAAAACCTTTGTCTTGACCTCACTGAGCTTCGGCTCCGGGTTGTAGTCTTGCGACGACTCGAGCGAGTAGAGAATGTCGTTCGGGTCGGAGGACGGTCCCGGCTTGCTGATCGCTTCGATAAAGGCGTCCGCTGATTTCACATCCGGAATCGCTTTCTGGAAGCGAGGAACGCCGTCGATCATCAACCTGATGAACTGCTGAGCCTGAACGTATCCTCTGGTGGTGGTCGCATAGCCGTTGCTCTGCCACTCGGGATCGTTGCGGATGATCGCAGCGGCCATGCGCCGCCAAAGAAGATTCCGGCCGGAAATCGGTACCGGGAACGCGACGACCGGCATGATCGCGCTGACCTGATCCGGATACGCCTCGGCCCATTGCCAAGCGTTCATTCCGCCCATCGACATGCCAAGAATGGCACGGAGTCGTTTGATCCCCAGAGTTTCGGTGACAAGTTTATGCTGTAGATCAACGATGTCGGTGTAGCCGTAGCGCGGAAACTTGTTTCTTAGGCCGTCGCTAGGCTTTGTCGACTGCCCGTGACCGAGGTTGTCCGGTACGATGAGATAATACTTGCTTGCGTCGAGAGGCTTGCCATCGGCAAACAGGGACTGCTTGTACTCTGGGGTCAAGACCGATGCGCCACTGTTTCCTGTCCAATGGAGAACCATAATCGCGTTGTCGATATTACCCGTTGCATCGCGATGAGGATTGCCAAGTGTCGCGAAGTGGAGACGCAGCCTTTCGATCGTCTCGCCGCTCCGCAGTCGGTAATTATCATAGATCGCGTCGGATTCCTTTTGCTGGAGCAAGTTTGATACTTGCTTCTTGCTTGTTTCCTGCGCAGCGCTCGGCGCAAGACAGCTTGATAGAACGACAAGCGCCGCGGCGGCTTTGAAACTCAGTGCGCTTGGCCTCTGCAGAGACTGTGCGGCCTTCAGAACGGCGGTTATCGGCATCGGATCGCGCTCCCAATCGGGCCCTACTGCCAACCTCAGCATTGGACAACGATTGCGACCGCAATTATAGTTTTTTGATTACGATCGCAATCAAAAATCCGAGGGAGCGGCGATGGCGCGGGTCAGCAAGGAGCAAACGCAACAGAACCGCGAGCTTCTGCTCGACGCGGCGGGCCGCCTGTTCCGCGAGCATGGTATCGACGGGATCGGCGTTGCGGATCTCAGCAAGGCCGCCGGCATGACACACGGCGCGCTCTATTCGCGCTTCGGTTCGAAGGACTCGTTGGCCGCGGAGGCCTTTGCTCACGGACACGAGCAAAGCGAGAGTCGGATGGACGATGAGATCGGCAGCAGGCCGAGCCTGGAACAGATCATTGCATTCTACGTGTCACCTCGACAGCGCGACAATCTCGCAAACTGCTGCCCAATGCTCGCATCCGCCAGCGAAGCGACGAGGCAGTCGGATGCTTTGAGGACTGAGTTCGCGACCGCGTATCGCCGTCTCAGCAATAAGATCGAAGCCGCTATCGACGTGCCGACCGAGGAAACTCAGAAAAGCCGGCTCATTGCAGCAGCCATGATCGGTATCGTCGCGGTTGCCAGAGCCCTGAGTTCGGTCGATCCGCAGGGTTCGGATGACTTGCTCTCGAGCGCGCCGTCGATCCTGTCAGGTATCGCTGCGCCTTGAGCCGACCAGCCTGACTTACGACGTGAAGTTTGCAGCGTCGGCCGCAGCAGGCTACAACCCGGCGCCCAGACAAAAAAGGCCACTCCCGAAGGAGCGGCCCGAAGTCTAGGGAGGAAACGCCCAAGAAGGGCTGCAAAATCGCGACGCCATCGCGATCTCACGCATCAGAAATTATATGCTGCACCGCACAATGCAAGTCGCACGCCCTATGCGCGCGGCGCATGAAGCTGCGCCGGTATGCCTCGCGGCTTCGCCGTCTTCCTCGGAACGCTAGCCGCCGGCATCGGATTCGGGCTCAATCTTAGGGGCAATGATCGCAAGCCGAGTGCAGCCTGAGGTCAAGCAAGGAGCCAATCGGCGGGTGATCAAGCAGACTTGATCGACACGGGCGAGCCGGCTGCGTTTTTTGAATACATTTTCCTTGTGCTCGCCGGCGCGTGTCGCCGATGCTCCGAAAATGCGCATCGCTTCGCCGAAAAGCGAGCGCATCGGAGGATGAGCCATGAGCACGCGACGGGACTTTCTGCATTTGACGGCAGCGGCAACGGCACTGGGAGCTCTCTCGGGACCCGCAGCAGCGCAGGAAACGGCCTCGAACGCAGGTCGTCCCATCCCTCCAGTCGGCAACGACGTCCTCCGTCTCGTCACCTTCCTGCCTTCGTCCGACAGCACGCCACGGGTCGGAGTCGTGTAAAAAGATGGGCGCGTCGTCGACCTGACGCGAGTTGGGGTGCCCGGCTTCGACGCATCCAGAATGGTTTCGCTGATCGAAGCTGGCCCGAAAGTGCTTGAACTCGTCCGCCGCGCCGCGGCTGCTGGTGACGGCCCACATGTCGAAACCGTTCGTCTTCTGGCGCCGATCCCGACGCCGACACGTAACATCTATGCGGTTGGTTGGAATTATCTCGAGCACTTCGCCGAAGGACAGGCGGCCCGCGGTACCAACATGGAATACCCTGCTCACCCCGTGTTCTTCACCAAGGGCGTCAATACGGTGAACGGACCCTATGATCCGATCCCGTATGATCCTCAGATCTCTACTGCGATCGACTGGGAAGTGGAGCTCGCCGTCATCATCGGCAAGGAAGGGCGAAACATCTCGGAAGCGGACGCCATGAGCCACGTCTTCGGCTATAGTGTCATCAACGACACCACTGCGCGTGACATGCAGATCAAGCTCCATGGGGGGCAGTGGTTCAAGGGTAAGAGTGTCGATAAACATGGGCCGATCGGCCCGTGGATCGTGCCCGCGGCAGACCTCGATCCAGGCGACCTTCATCTCAAGACGCGGATCAATGGGGTCGTGAAACAAGATGCCTCTACCAAGCAGATGTACTTCAAAGTCGCCCGCATCATCGCGGAACTCTCACACGGTCTGACACTGGTGCCCGGAGACATCATCGCGACCGGAACGCCCCCTGGCATCGGCAACGCCCGCAAGCCGCCAGAATATCTCAAGCCAGGAGATGTCATGGAGACCGAGATCATCGGCATCGGCACATTGCGGAACGTGATCCAGGCCGTGCCTGCTTAAGTCTTGCACTGACCGGGTATAGACTTTCCCGGAAGGGAAGCTCGGTCAGTACTCATTGAAGAACAAGGCCCCAGTAGCGGGCCCACTCGGGAGGATTTAATGCTGAAAAGCGGGCCGAGGATTCTTGCTGCCGCTGCTGCGGCGATCACCGGATGTGTGCTGCTTGGCATGACGCCGTGCCGCTCGCTCGCCCAATCCGGACCGTCGGGCATTGTTACCGAGGAGATGATGGTCCCGGCCACGGACGAAGGCATCAGCCTCTACGTCCGTAACAAGCATCCCGCGGGGATATCCAAGTTTCGGCCAGAGCGGACGTTGCTTTTCGTGCACGGCTCGACCTACCCGGCTGAGACCTCCTTCGATCTACCGCTGGCCGGCCGCTCGTGGATGGATGAGATCGCGGCCAAGGGCTACGACGTCTATCTCGTCGATCTGCGCGGGTATGGACGCTCGACGCGCCCACCGGAGATGTCGCAGGCGCCGGAGGCTAACGGACCGATCGTCCGCACCGAAACGGCGGTCAAGGATGTCGGCAGCGCCGTCGATGCCATCCTAAAGCGCCGGGGTCTCGCGAAGCTCGATCTGATGGGGTGGTCCTGGGGCACGACCATCATGGCGAGCTACACGACGCAGCATCCCGACAAGGTCTCGCGCCTCGTTCTCTATGCTCCCCAGTGGATTCGGACGACACCTAGCCCGATGGCGACGGGATCGGGTCCACTCGGAGCCTATCGCTCCGTCACGAAGCAGACAGCACATGAGCGTTGGCTGACCGGTGTCCCGCATGACAAGGTCGATAGCCTGATTCCGGCAGGATGGTTCGAGCAATGGGCCGCTGCCACCTTCGCGACCGATCCGATCGGCGCGAAGGCCGAGCCGGCCGTGATCCGGGCTCCCAACGGCACGGTTGCCGACGCCAAGGATTACTGGTCCTCGAACAAGCCGGTTTATGACCCCGCGAAGATCGTCGTCCCGACGCTCCTGGTGGGTGCGGAATGGGATCGAGACTGCCCGGCCTACATGCGCCAAGCCCTTTTCCCGCTGCTCGTGAACGCGCCGGGAAAACGCTATATCGAGCTCGCCGAAGGCACCCATACCATTCTGATGGAAAAGAACAGGCTCGAGCTGTTCCGGGCCGTCCAGACCTTTCTCGACGAAGGCGGTGGTAGCTGACGCTCCAACGTGGAGATTATTTTGATCTTCGCGCCCGCAGGCAATCACGCCGTCGCCAGGTCGGGAGAAGGCTAGAGGCTGACAACTCTGATCCCAGACACCATCCGCCGAACCCTCTCGCCTACGAGCCAAGGGCCTCAAGCTCGATGGCCCCGATGTGAGGAACGACACTGGGCCTGCGTGTCAGGATGGTGCCGCAGGTGTGCGTAGCTGAGCCGAGGTGGGATGCTCAGGCAGAAAAACGCAGGTGTTTCAAAGGCTGAAGCAATGTGGCTGGGGCGGGAGGATTCGAACCTCCGAATGCCGGTACCAAAAACCGGTGCCTTACCACTTGGCGACGCCCCATCGCGCTAGGCTGGGCGTGTCTAGACGGCGTCCGTGATGCTTGCAACTGGGCACGAGCGGCGCGAAACCGCCATCCGGCGTGTTTCGAGGGGCAGGACATGAGCGGCGGCATCGGGATCGTGACGGGAGCCGGCTCGGGCATCGGCCGGGCCGTGGCGCTGGCACTGGCGGCTGCTGGCTGGCGCCTGGCGCTGACCGGGCGGCGGCGCGAGCGGTTGGAGGCGGTGGAGCGCGAGATCCGCGCGGCTGGCGGCGAGGCTTTCAGCATCTCTGCCGATGTCGGCGACGCGAAGGCGGTCGACGGAGTCGTCGCCGAGGTGGTCGCGCGCTACGGTCGGCTCGACCTGCTGTTCAACAATGCTGGGATCTTCACCCCGGCGGTGCCGGTGGACGAGATCAGCGATGCCGACTGGCTCGGCTCCGTCACCACCAACCTGACCGGCGCCTTCTACTGCACGCGCGCTGCCTTCCGACAGATGAGGGCGCAGTCGCCGCAGGGCGGGCGGATCATCAACAACGGCTCCATCGCCGCCACCGTCCCCCGGCCGAACTCGGCGCCCTATACGGCGACCAAACACGCCATCACCGGGCTCACACGCTCCACCGCGCTGGATGGGCGACCCTACAAGATCGCCTGCGGCCAGATCGACGTCGGCAATGCCGAGACCGAGATGACGATCACGTTCAAGGACGGTGCACGACAGGCCGACGGCTCGATGAAGCCGGAAGCGGTGATGGATGCCCGCCATGCCGGAGATGCTGTCGTCTACATGGCTGGGCTGCCCCTCGATGCCAACGTGCTGTTCATGACGGTGATGGCGACGACGATGCCGTATGTCGGGCGCGGCTGAGCCCGCAGCGGTCTTTGCGCGGGCGAAGCGGAACGCGTAGAGAGCGCACTCTACCCATAGGACCTCCCACGAGCGGCCGCCCCACAGGCGGCCGGTGCCCGCCATGCTGATGCAGACTGATCCCAAACCCGCAGCCGTGAAGGAGACCGATCCGGTCGCGCGGCGGCGTACCTTCGCGATCATCTCGCACCCGGATGCCGGCAAGACCACGCTCACCGAAAAACTGCTGCTGTTCGGCGGCGCCATCCAGCTTGCCGGCGAGGTGAAGGCCAAGCGCAACCGTGTCTCGACCCGCTCGGACTGGATGGGCATCGAGAAGGAGCGCGGCATCTCGGTCGTCACTTCGGTGATGACCTTCGAATACGGCGACTGCGTCTTCAACCTGCTCGACACGCCGGGCCACGAGGACTTCTCGGAGGATACATATCGGACGCTGACGGCCGTCGACTCGGCGGTGATGGTGATCGACGCGGCCAAGGGCATCGAGGCGCGCACCCGCAAGCTGTTCGAGGTTTGCCGGCTCCGTGACATTCCGATCGTCACCTTCGTGAACAAGCTCGATCGGGAGGCGCGCGACCCCTTCGAGTTGCTCGACGAGATCGAGAAGACGCTGGCGCTCGACGTTGCGCCGGTCACTTGGCCGATCGGCCGGGGGCGCTCCTTCGCCGGTACCTACGATCTCGGCAACAATCGCGTGCGCAGGCTCGATGCTGCGGACGATGCCGGCACCGTAGCGGTATCCGGCATCGACGACCCGCTCTTCGACGAACTCTTGAAGGAACAGGGCGAGGCCGCGACCTGGCGCGAGGAAGCGGAGCTTGCCGAGGGCGGCCTCAAGCGCTTCGATCTGACAGCCTTCCGCGAAGGCCACCTCACGCCGGTCTTCTTCGGTTCTGCGCTCCGCAATTTCGGCGTGCGCGATCTCATCGACGGGCTCGCCCGCGTCGCGCCGCCGCCGCGCGGGCAGGATGCCGACAAGCGCCGCATCGAGCCGAACGAGCCGAAGATGACGGGCTTCGTGTTCAAGATCCAAGCGAACATGGATCCGAACCACCGTGACCGCATCGCCTTCATGCGTGTCTGCTCGGGCCAGCTCCGCCGCGGCATGAAGGCCAAGCTCGTGCGCACCGGAAAGCCGATCCCGCTCACGGCGCCGCAATTCTTCTTTGCCCAGGACCGTGCCATCGCTGACGAGGCCCATGCTGGCGACGTCGTCGGTATCCCGAACCACGGAACGCTCCGCATCGGAGACACGCTCACCGAGGGCGAGGAGCTCATCTTCCGCGGTGTCCCGAGCTTCGCTCCCGAGATCATGCGCCGGATCAAGCTGACCGACGCGATGAAGGCCAAGAAGCTGAAGGAAGCTCTCCAGCAGATGGGCGAGGAGGGCGTCGTCCAGGTCTTCATCCCGCAGGACGGCTCTCAGGCGATCGTCGGCGTCGTCGGTGCGCTGCAGCTCGACGTGCTGAAGGAGCGGTTGCAGGCGGAATACGGCTTGCCGATCGACTACGAGATGAGCCGCTTCTCGGTCTGTCGCTGGATCGAGTCGGATTCGGAGGCCGAGCTGGACAAGTTCGTCGATTCCCACGGGTCGTCGATGGCCAAGGATCTCGACGGCGCACCGGTCTTCATGGCGACGACCGCGTTCTCGCTGCGCTACGAGGAAGAGCGCTGGGAGAAAGTGCGCTTCACGGACGTGAAGGACTACCAGAAGGCGGTCTGACCGCCCGCACCATCTTCACGGTAGTCGCAGCTATCCACGGAATGCGGTCGATGACGAAGACTCGACCGCCTCGTCTCCGGCTCGCAACGATGAGAGCGCGATCCCGAATGTCGCGTCGAGTCCGGCATAGCCTTTCGGCGTGATCGTCACGGCCCGGCTATCTTTCGCGCGCGTGATCCAATCCAACTCTTCGCAGCGCATGCAAAGGGCGGCGCCGAGTCGCCCGGCGAGATGCGTGCGCCGCTCGCTCCAATCGACACAAGTCCTGCAGAGCGGGCGAGTGCTGCGCCTGCCGGACGTCAGATCGATGCCGAAGTCGCGTAGGAACCTCTCGCCAGAGTTGGTGACGGCGCCTGCGCCGTCCTCGAGGACAAGGTGGCCGTGCCCCACGAGCGCATCGCTCAGGGCCACGCCGATACGGCCGGCGAGATGGTCGTAACAGGTGCGGGCCTCGCGCATCGCTTCGTCGCGCGGACCCGGCGGGCGGTGACGGATCGGACCGACCGAAACCAGCACCATCAGTGCCTCGATGGCATGCGCCACCTCGGGTGAGGCCAGTCGGAAATAGCGATGTCGCCCTTGTTTCTCCGCCGTGATGAGTTTGAGGGCATCGAGCTTGGCGAGATGGCCGCTCGTCGTCTGCGGCGTAATCCCGGCCTCCCAGGCGAGCTCACCCGCCGTATGGGCGCGCCCGTCGGCGAGTGCGGCGAGGATGGTGGCGCGGGCGGTGTCGCCGATGGCGGCGGCAACCTCGGCGACCGCGCTGCCTGAGGCGAAGGTCGATCCGGTCATGAGCGCAAGAATAGGGACGCCGGGCAAACAGGTCACGGGAGAATGCTTCGGCCGTGACCGAACCGTTCTGCGATGACCGAACCCGTTTGGGCTGGCATCGTTTCGCTCGTCCGGCGGCTATCCGTCGGCGGTGTTTGATGGAAGCCCAAGGATCGGAGATGGACGGCGATCGGACGAACCACCCGGCTGCAGGAGGGCAGCCGTCCCCGCTTGGCATCGTCATTGCGCCCACCGGCTTCGCCTTCCTGCTCGTTCAGCTCGATGTCTCGATCGTCAACGTCGCGCTCGCGGCGATGGGGAGCGGGTTGGGTGCCAGCGTCGATGGGCTGCAATGGATCGTCGACGCCTACACGCTCGCCTTTGCCGCGCTGTTGCTTTTCGCGGGCACGCTCGGCGACCGCGTCGGAGCGCGGAAAGTCTTTCTCAGCGGCTTTGGGTTGTTCATCGCGTCATCCGCCGCCTGCGGCCTGTCGACGAGCCTCACAAGCCTCGTCTCGGCGCGTGTGATGCAGGGCGCGGGAGCTGCCCTGATGGTGCCGTCCTCGCTGGCCCTGCTCAACCATGCCTGCGCAGAGGATGCCGCGGCGCGGTCCCGAGCCGTTGGACTGTGGACCGCAGCGGGCAGCATCGGGCTCGCGACCGGCCCCATGCTCGGCGGTCTGCTCGTCGACGCGTTCGGCTGGCGCAGCGTGTTTCTGGTCAACGTGCCGATCGGCATTCTCGGGATCGCGACGACGCTGTTTTTCGTCCGCGAGGCAGGGCGTCGCGCGGGACGTTTCGATGCGGCAGGCCAACTGCTCGGTATCGTCTCACTGGTGGCGATCGTCGGCGCGGCGATCGAAGCCGGACCGCGCGGATGGCTGTCGCCGATCCCGATCGCCGCCCTGGCAACCGCACTTTCGGCGGCCGGTGCCTTCGTCTGGGTCGAGCGGTGCAGCCGCGACCCGATGCTGCCGCTCGGATTCTTTCGCGATCCGTCCTTCAGCGCGGCAACCTTCGTCGGGCTCTGCGTGAACCTGACGCTTTACGGCATTCTGTTCGTGCTGAGCCTCTACCTGCAGCACGAGCGCGGCTATTCGCCGGCGGAGGCTGGCCGTGCCTTCCTCCCGTTCACCGTCGTGCTGGGCTTGGCCAATGTCTTCGCCGGTCGGGCCAGCGGGCGGATCGCGGCGCGGACGCTGATGATCGGCGGCCTTTCGATGGCCGTCGTGTCCTACGTGGCGCTGGCGTTCCTGGGCGCAGCGCGAGTTCCGATCGTCCTGCAAGGCTGCCTGATCGGGTTGTCATTCGGCATCGGGATCACAGTGCCGACGATGACAAGCTCGCTGCTCTCTCGCGTGCCGCCCCAGCGAGGCGGCGTCGCTTCGGGCGTGCTGAACACGGTCAGGCAGGCCGGCGGCGCGCTCGGCGTTGCCCTGTTCGGCACGATGCTGGCGGCCGATGCGCAGGCGGGCCTGCGCGTGGCTCTGCTGGTCTCGGCGTCCCTGCTCGCAGCCGCTGCCGTCGCGGTCTGGCTCGCAGGTCGCGCCGAGGCCTCAGCCCAGTAGAGCGACCTTGTCGACGTCGAGCGCCTCGGCCAGCGCATCGAGCACCTTGTGCTCGGTATCGGTCACGCCGCCCTTGTCCGCCACATCGGCCGCGATGAGGAAGACGTGCTGGCGGTGCTCCAGCGGCCGGTCGGCCACGGCGGCGACGAGCGTCATGTTCTCGAGCCGGCCGGCCCGCAGTTCGGCCCGCGCCAGCGCCTCGTAGAGCTCTTTCTCGAGGGCGAGCGTGTCGTAGGATTTCGCGAGGATCGGGTTGGCCCGCATGCTGACGAGAGCGGCTTCGATCTCTTCCTCGTCAGTCTCGCCATCGGCAACGATGATGTTGGCGGCCGCCGCGACGGCTGCCTGCATGAATACGGAATCGCCGGCATAGGACATGACGGCGCGATTGATGCGGACGAGCGCATCCTGAAAGAACCCCATCACGGTCTCCTCGCGGCGGCCGCTCGGCCGTCCAAGCCCTTGCTTGGATACATGGTTCGCCGCCGCGCGCCTTCGCGTCAAGACACGCTTGCGGGGAGTTCGGCGGATGTGAAGGGCGATCAGTACCGACGCGCTCCGGGCACGGCCACGCCGTGCCGTCAGCCGAGTCGATGGTCCCGCCGGTGAAGCGATCCCGCTCGTCGTGGAAATGCGGAACCGAGTCGGACCAGACGCATTTCCAGCTCGGCCTCCTGGGACCCGTATTGGTTGTAGGGAGGCCTCCCGACCGGCCGGAGAGCGACCAAGATGCGTGAGAGCGATGCACCGGCCGCCCCGGCACGTCGGCCGTCGGCGCGATCCCTGCGCGGGCTCGACGCGATGAACTTCTTCCTCGCCGATGTGCGCGACGGGCTCGGACCGTACCTTGCGATTTACCTCCTCGCCGTGCGCGGACCAGACCAGGGATGGAACGAGGCCACCATCGGCCTGGTCATGACGATCGCCGGCATAGCCGGGCTGATCGCGCAGA
Source organism: Methylobacterium sp. C25 (assembly GCF_021352225.1). Taxonomy (GTDB): domain Bacteria; phylum Pseudomonadota; class Alphaproteobacteria; order Rhizobiales; family Beijerinckiaceae; genus Methylobacterium. The sequence continues at coordinate 16,130 of NZ_JAAUVI010000007.1, forward strand.
CGCCGGCCGGGGCGCTGATCGACCGGACGAACCGCAAGCGCGCCGTCGTGATTGCCGCGGCGGTCGCGGTGACCCTGAGTTGCCTGGCGCTGCCTTTCGTCTCCAACTTCTACCTCGTGGCCGCAACGCAATCGCTCGCCGGGATCGCCGGGGCGATCTTCCCGCCGGCCATTGCTGCGATCACCCTCGGCGTGGTCGGTCCGAACATGTTCTCGAAGCGCGTCGGTCGCAACGAAGGCTTCAACCATGCCGGTAACGCGGCCTCGGCGATGATCGCGGGCGGCAGCGCCTATTTCTTCGGCCCGATCGTCGTGTTCTGGCTGATGGCGATCCTGGCCGTTGCCTCGATCGCCGCGACGCTGATGATCCCCGCAGCGGAGATCGATGACGATCTGGCGCGCGGGATGGACCATGCGGAGGGCCAGGAAGGCGCGGACCAACCCTCCGGTCTCGCGGCATTGTTGCAGAATCGGCATCTGATGCTGTTCGCCGGACTTTGCGCGGCCTTCCATCTCGCCAATGCAGCGATGTTGCCCTCGGTGGGCCAACTGCTCACCAAGATCTCGGGCAAGGACCATGCAACCTCGCTCATCGCGATCTGCATCGTCGCCGCCCAGCTCGTCATGGTGCCCGTTGCCGTCTTCGTGGGGGCCAAGGCGGACATGATCGGACGCAAGCCGATCTTCCTCGCCGCCTTCGGCTTCCTGGCGATCCGCGGCGTACTCTACGTATTCTCGGACAATCCATTCTGGCTGGTTGCCGTGCAGTGCCTCGACGGCATTGGCGCGGGCATCTACGGCGCGCTGTTCCCGCTCGTCGTCGCTGACCTGACCCGCGGCACCGGACGCTTCAACGTGGCTCAGGGCGCGGTCGCGACGGCCCAGGGCGTGGGGGCATCGTTCAGCGCCACGCTTGCCGGTGTGATCATCGTCGCCGCTGGCTTCTCGACCGCCTTCCTGGTGCTCGCCGCCATCTCTGCCGCTGGCTTCGTCGTGTATCTCACGCTGATGCCCGAGACCCGCGGCTACGTACCGCCGGACAGACGCATGGCGATCTCGACACTCAGCGTTCCGACCGTCGCCTGACGCGCTTCCCTCTTGATCGATTCCGTAGCTGGGCATTATCCGCCAACGGGCAGAAGGTCGCGTCTCGGCCAACATCTGCCGATCCCGCGAAAGCTTCCCGGACTGATGAGCGCGTTGAGCTCGACACCCAACCTCGCCGCCTGGGCAATCGCCGGGCTGGCGACCCTCGGCGTGATCCTGCGCCCGTTCTCCTGGCCCGAGGCGATCTGGGCGGTGGTGGGCGCGGTGCTGCTCGTCGCGCTGGGGCTGTTGCCCTGGCAGGCGGCGCTCAACGGTGTCCTGAAGGGTACCGACGTCTACCTGTTCCTCGTCGGCATGATGCTGCTCTCCGAGATTGCGCGGAAGGAGGGGCTGTTCGACTGGCTGTCCAGCATTGCCGTGCGCCACGCCAGGGGCTCGGCGACGCGGCTGTTTCTCCTCGTCTACATCGTTGGCACGGTGGTGACGGTGTTCCTGTCGAACGATGCCTGCGCGGTGGTGCTGACGCCGGCCGTCTATGCCGCGGCCAAGGCCGCGCGGGCCGAACCTTTGCCCTACTTGTTCGTCTGCGCCTTCATCGCCAACGCGGCGAGCTTCGTACTGCCGATCTCGAACCCGGCCAACCTCGTCGTCTACGCCGCGCACATGCCGCCGCTGCCGCAATGGCTCGCCCGTTTCGCGCTACCCTCGGCGCTGGCGATCCTCGCCACCTTCGCGATGTTGCGCATCAGCCAGAACAGGGAGCTGAGGCGGATAAAAGTTGCCACTGACATCGACCCGGTCACGTTGTCGGCCACCGGCAAGGTCGCCGGGTTCGGCATTGTCGCCACGGCATTCGTCCTGCTCGCGGCGTCCGCGTTTGGTCTCGAGCTCGGCTTGCCGACCTTCATCTCGGGGCTTGCGGCGACGCTCTTCGTCCTTGCCATCCGGCGCGGCGGGCTCGTCGAGGTGGTCAAGGACGTTTCATGGAGTGTGCTGCCATTGGTGGCCGGCCTGTTCGTGCTGGTCGAGGCGCTCGACGTCACCGGCGTCCTTCGGATGATCGCTGCCGCGCTCAAGGCTTCTGCTCAGGGCGCGCCAGAGGCGACGGCCTGGGGCGGCGGCGTGTTGGTCGCGGTGCTGTGCAATCTCGTCAACAACCTGCCGGCGGGGCTTCTGGCGGGCGCCGCCGTTCAAAACGCTGACGTCTCTGACAAGATTGCTGGCGCTATCCTGATCGGCGTCGACCTCGGGCCGAGCCTCTCCGTCACCGGCTCACTCGCGACGATCCTCTGGCTCGTTGCGATCCGCCGCGAGGGAGAGAACGTCGGTGCACTCCGCTTCCTCAAGCTCGGCCTCCTCGTGATGCCGCCGGCTCTCGTGCTGGCGCTGGTCGGCCTGCTGCTGGTGTGAGGCTGCCTCACCCTTTGGGAAGGCCGGCTATTCGATCCGAGACCTGCGCTTCGCGATTGGCCCTCGGCCAATGCGATGTGCTACTTCCGCCAAGTCTCCGGCGTCTGCTCGATCGATGCGACGCCACACCTTTCCGACGCAGCCCATCCTCACCGGAGAGCGGGCTTCGATGAGCCTCCGCCTTGTCGACGGCAGGGCGCGCCGACCGAGTACGAAAGTCCACCGATGACCACCGAGGACCCGACCGCGAAGATCCCCACCGAGGACCGTGCCGAACGCGCCCAGCGCCTCGCACGCGATGGAGCCCAGGCGATGGCGGATCATGTGGCGCAGATCAAGGCGGTCGACGAACGCACGGCCCGGCTGCGCGCTCTGCGCCTCGCCAAGGAAGCCGAAGAGGCCGCGCTTGCGCCCGCGCCGACGCCGCCCAAGCCGAAGCGCAAGCGCGTCGTGAAGGCCTGACCCGATTGGTTTTCGCCGCCTGGAACGGCGGCCAATAGATAAGCCGCAGCTTTCGCCCCGGCGGCGCAAGTCGAGCCTGCGCGCCTGCCCGGTATTCTTAGCGGAAGCTTGGCGGATAGCCCTTCGCATTGGTAAATATCGCGGATTTTACTGCGCATTTACCTCGGCAGGTAAATCACAAATTCATCTTGTCGCTTAAATCGGCTTTCATTCGTCTCCGCCAGATTGGCTGCATAAGCGGTGCCGACGAAGAACGGCACACGGCAGAACAGAGCAGTGAGGCGTCAGATGAAGTCCCAGGCCGCGAGGATCGTCGAGTCCGACACCGCACCGGAAGCCGCCCCGGCGACCGGCTCCTACCTGGAGGCGCTTCATCTGGTTGAGCGGCTGCATCGCCGCCTGCTCGACGTGATCAAGGACGAGTTCGAGCGGCGCGGCCGCGAGGACGTCAACAGCGTTCAGGCCCTGCTGCTCTACAACATCGGCGACAAGGAGCTGACCGCGAGCGAGCTGCGCTCGAAGGGCTACTATCTCGGCTCGAACGTCTCCTACAACGTCAAGAAGCTGGTCGAGGCCGGGTTCCTGCATCACGCCCGCTCGAAGCTGGACCGCCGCTCGGTGCGGATCAGCCTCACCAACAAGGGGCACGAGGTCCACGAGATCATCCGTGGCCTCTACGAGAAGCATGCCCGCACGATCCAGCCGATCGGCGGCATCTCGACCGACGATTTCGGACGGCTCAACACGGCGCTTGGCCGGCTCGAGCGCTTCTGGACCGACCAGATCCGCTACAAGCTCTGACCCTTCGGCGCGCCTAAGACAGCGAAACGGCCGGGTGAGTGATCACCTGGCCGTTTTGTTGTTCAAGCACCGAAATTAAAAAAGGCGCCACCCCTTCGGGTGACGCCTCCAGAACTCGTCGAGTCCCGAAATACGACCTTAGTTGAAGGTGTCGATCTCAGCGGACTCGTAGCTGGTGACTTCCATGCCGACGCAGACTTCCTGGACGACGGGGGCAGACCACTTCATGACGTTTCTCCTGAATTAAAAGGTTTGTGAGAAGGCTATCGACCGAGATCAGCTTTCGCCGATCTTAGTTGAAGGTGTCGATCTCGGCGGACTCGTAGCTAGTGACTTCCATGCCAACGCAGACTTCCTGAACGACCGGGGCAGACCACTTCATGACCGTCTCCTTCGTGTTTCGATGACCCTTAGATAGCCGATCCATTGGGCGCAATTCAAGCGGGCGCTGCACTTATATTTCTCATAGAACATTTAGGAATTTCTCAGGAAGCGATCCAAGAGGCGTTCTGCAAATTCTCGCGCTCTCAGAGGGGGTTGGCTCCTGCACTATCATTCCCAGTGCCGGCTAATCGGAGCCACGGAAATGGCTCGATCCAGCCCGTCCGAGGACAACGTCCGCGGGCTCGTTCGGTTGCGCCCGCGAAGGCCAGCGGACTGATGAGAGGACAAGCTTGGCTAAATGCGCTTGTTCCCTTGACGCGATTGCCAAAAGCTCCCGATATAAGATTCCGCGTTGCAACACGTTGTGGTGTCCCGTGCCGTGTTCGCTCTGCCCTCACCACGTTCGAAGATTGACCCGTAGGAGACCTCGATCATGACCGTTTCGACCCGCGCGACCGCGCTTCTCGCCGCCGCTGCGTTCCTCCTGCCGGTGGCTTCCCTGAGCCCTGCTTTCGCCAAGGGCGCCGGCGGCAGCGCGATCATCAAGGCCGTCGACACCGACAATGACGGGACCATCGACCTTAAGGAGGTTCAGGCTGCGGCCTCGGCTTCGTTCGACGCGCTCGATCCGGACAAGGATGGCACGCTCGACGCCAAGGAGCTGAAGGGTCGCGTGAAGCCCGCCACCCTCAAGCAGGCCGATCCGGACAGCGACGGTACCCTCGACAAGAAGGAGTTCCTTGCTCTCGCCGAGTCGCTGTTTAAGGCTGCCGACCCGGATAACGACGGCACCCTCGACGCCAAGGAAATGAAGAGCCCGGCCGGCAAGGCTCTGGCCAAGCTGCTCAAGTAAGTTTGCAACATGGGCGCCCGATCGGGCGCCCATGTCTTTTTCAACCTGTCACGCTGAGTGCAAAATAAGAAGCCTTGAGCGTTATTCGATTGCGCGCAAGCTTGTCGGCCCGGTTCCTCGCCCCATAACTCGGCGATACGAACAGGGAGACAACGTCATGAGACGCCTCACGCTTACGGCCTTTGCGGGATTTCTAGCCCTGACTAGCGCCGGTCTCGCGGCCCCCGAACTCCAGCGCGTCCGCGGCACGATCGAGAGTGCCGATGCCGGTTCGGTCGTCGTCAAGACGGCAGACGGCGCTTCGGAGACGATCGCAATTTCGGGCGCGAAGTTCGCCTGGGTGGTCAAGTCCAGTCTCGACGAGATCAAGGATGGCGTCTTCATCGGCACGGCGACCAAGGGCGACAATCCGCCGACCGCGTTGGAGGTGGTGCTCTTTCCCGAATCCATGCGCGGCACGGCCGAGGGGCATTATCCCTGGGATGAGATCGTCGATACGACGGCGGGCGGCACGAAAACCAAGAGCTCGATGACCAACGGCACGGTGAAATCGAGTTCCGCTGGGGCGCCCAAGGTGAAGAGCTCGATGACCAACGGTACGGTCAAGTCGAGCGCCGGCGAGAGTGGCGACAAGACGCTCACAGTGACCTACGACAAGGACGGCTCGAAGACGATCACCGTCCCAACCAAGGCGCCGATCGTGGCCTTCGAGCCCGCTGACAACTCCATCCTCAAGCCTGGCAGTAAAATCTTCGTGGTCGCCGCCAAGGACGGTGGTAAACTCGACGGCAAGCTCGTCGGCGTCGGGAAGGACGGTCTGACCCCGCCGATGTAATCATCCCCCAGGATGAAGTCCGACTACTGAGACGCTGTGCGGCACCGGGGCTCGCCCCGGTGCCGTTCTTGGGAAAGGGCTGGCGGCCGAGGGACTTGCGCCGGTCGGCTCGCCCTTGTGGGTGCCGCGAGATTTCGCGGAACCTCGCGGCTTCGGCGGCGTAGTCTGTGAGGCTTAACCGTTCCGGTTGCGAGGCCCCCCTCATGCGTGCGCCGTTCCTCCCCCTGCTGTCATGCATTGTGCTGGCGGCTTTCATGGCCCCAGCCTCGGCCGAAGTCCGTATCGACGTCGACAAGTCGAGCCAGCGGATGTCGGTCACCGTCGATGGACAGCCGCGCTACACGTGGCCAGTCTCGACGGGCGTTTCGGGCTACGACACTCCGAGCGGAAGCTACAAACCGTTCCGGATGGAGCCGAATCACTTCTCGCGCGAGTTCGACAACGCGCCGATGCCGCATGCGGTGTTCTTCACGCAGATTGGCCACGCCATTCACGGCACCAATCAGGTCCGCAGCCTCGGGCGGGCCGCATCGCATGGATGCGTACGTCTCTCGCCGGGCAATGCCGCGACTCTCTACAGCCTGATCAAGTCGCATGGCATGGCGAATACGCGGATCACGCTCGAGGGCGACGTTCCCGCAGCGGTTGCCGGCGGCGGGCGTGATCGCGGCTTCCGCACCGTACGGCAGAGCCGCAGCTACGACGATGACGGCGACGTCATGCCGGCGGGCATGCAATCTGGCCGCTCGGCCGGTTACCGCTCCTCTCCCCAGCTACGGCAGCGCTCATACGATCCGTTCGGCGACCGAGAGTATGGTCGACGGGACGTGTTCGGCGATTATTGACCCAAGCCGGCCTCTTCGGATTCGCGTCGATGCGGTGTGACCCGCGCCTCGCGGATGCCAGAGGCAGCTGCGTGTCGGGTGTTCAGGTCAGCGCGCCTTCGAGAAGACCGAGGGCATCTTCGACGGCGCGGCGCCGGATTTTTCCGCGCGCCTCCGGCCCGTAGCGGCGTTCGAGATGACGCGTCCCGCCGTTTCTCTCGGCGAGACCGAAATGCACGAGCCCGACCGGCTTGTCCGCTGTTCCCCCGCCCGGTCCGGCAATGCCGGTAATCGAGACCGCGACATCCGCGCGAGAGGCTGCGAGAGCGCCCTCGGCCATGGCGACAGCCGTAGGCTTGCTGACAGCTCCGTGGGCTCGCAGCGTCGCCTCGGGCACGCCGATGAGCTCCGTCTTGGCCTCGTTCGAATAGGTCACGAATCCACGCTCGACGACCGCGGAAGAGCCGGCGACGGCCGTGAGCAAGGCGGCGACCAATCCACCCGTGCAGGATTCGGCGGTGGCAATGCGCCGTCCCGCCGCCTGGTAGGCCCTTAGCAGCGCCTCGGCGCGGGCCAACAGGACGGCGTCGTTGATCACGACTGGCGGTCGGTCTGCTCCGCCTCGGCGTCGAGCTCGGTGAGGATCTCGGGCAGGCGAACACTGGCGGCGGCCTGCGCGGCGAGGCCTTCACCTCGGCCGACGAAGCCGAGCGTTTCGGTGGTCGTCGCCTTGATCGAGACGCAGGCGACCGGGATGGCCGCGATCTCGGCGATCCGGGCGCGGATCGCGTCGCGGTGCTTGCCGATGCGCGGCGCCTCGGCGAGCACGGTGATGTCGAGATGGTCGATCTTGCCGCCCCTGGCCCGGACCAGTTCGACGGCATGCGCCAGGAACTGGTCGGAAGCCGCCCCGCGCCACTGCTCGTCGGAGGGCGGGAAATGCGTGCCGATATCGCCATCGGCGATAGTGCCGAGCAGTGCGTCGGTGAGAGCGTGCAGCACGACGTCGCCGTCCGAATGCGCGATCACACCGCGGTCGGCCGGGATTTTCACGCCGCCGAGCCAGACGTGGTCGCCCGGTCCGAACTTGTGGACGTCGAAGCCGGTGGCGAGGCGCGAGACGAGCGAGGTCATGGGGGAGACCGATACAGCGCCGGCGCCCCGCGAGAAAGAGCGATCGGCGTCGATCAGGTCACTCGGCTGCGTGATCTTCCTGTTCGCGGCATCGCCCTCGAACACGACCACGGACAGGCCGGCCCATTCGGCCAGCGCGCCATCGTCGGTGAAGCCGTCTTGGCCCTGATCGGCAGCTCGGCGATGCGCGGCAAGGAGCGCCGAATAGCCGAAAGCCTGCGGGGTCTGCACCGCACGCAGCGCCTCGCGAGCCGGGGTCTCGTGAACGCGGCCGATCCCCGGTGCGATCGGCTCGACCAGCTTGATCGTGTCGGTGACGGCCACGCCCGGCACCGCAGCACCATGCTCGCGGCCAGCCTGGATGGCGCGGTCGACCAGGTCCGTCGCCACATAGGGGCGGGCAGCGTCGTGGACCAGGACCAGGCCCGGTGTCCCGCCGCTGGCGCTCAGCGCCTCCAGCCCGGCGCGGACGGATTGCTGGCGCGTGGCGCCCCCCTGCACGGGTTCGGAAAGCTTTTTGCCGAGATCGGATGAGAGATCGGCGAGGCATTCGCGGTAGAACGCGGCGGCATCGGGCGCGATCACGGGTTGGATGCGGTCGATGCCCGGATGGCCAGCGAGCGCCGCCAGGGTTCGCGTCAGGACGGCTTGGCCTCCAACCCTGCGATACTGTTTTGGCAGATCGCCGCCGATGCGCAGGCCCTTGCCGGCTGCGACGACCACCGCGGCGGTCATGGGCCTCGCGGCGGGGTCGGACATGGGGCCTCTGCAAAGGGGTGGAAGTCGGGTGGCTCATAAGCGCTGCCCAAGACGAAGGCAAACCGAAGAACCCGCTTGCCTTCGCCGGCTTTTGTCTATTTATTGTGCAGAATGTTGGCTGATCATTATTTAAGCGTTCTGAGGGGCGATGGCGACCCGGCCGAGGGCGTGCCGGTGCTGCTGGCGCCGCTGTCCGGTGTCACGGACCTGTACATGCGCCGGATCGCGCGGCGTCACGGTGCCACCGCTGTGGTCTCAGAGATGGTCGCCGCCGCTGAGCTCGCACGCGGCGATGCCGAGTCGCAGCTTCGCTCGGAGGGGGCCGGCGTCTCGCCGCATGTCGTCCAGCTCGCCGGTTGCGCGCAGGAGCCGATGGCGCGAGCCGCCCGCATCGCCGTGGAGGCCGGCGCCGACGTGATCGACGTGAACATGGGCTGTCCCGCCAAGACGGTCACAGGCGGCGCGGCGGGCTCTGCCCTGATGCGCGATCTCGACAACGCGGAGCGACTTCTCGGCGCGGTGCGCGATGCCGTCGACGTTCCGGTTACGGTCAAGATGCGGCTCGGCTGGGACGAGGCGAGCCTGAACGCCGCCGATCTGGCCCAGCGTGCCGAGCGGCTCGGCCTCAACGCGGTCACGGTTCACGGCCGTACCCGACAGCAATTCTACAAGGGCAGCGCCGATTGGTCGGCAATCCGCGCCGTCGCCCAGGCGGTGAAGATCCCCGTCTTTGCCAATGGCGACATCACGAGCATCGATGGGGCCCGTGCCTGTCTCGCGGCGTCGGGCGCGGCCGGTGTGATGATCGGTCGGGCGGCACAGGGGCGGCCCTGGCTCGTTGGTGCGATCGCCGCCGCTCTTGCCGGTCAGGCGCGGCCCGAGCCGTCGCGTGCGGAGCGCGCGAGCATTGCCTGCGAGCATTACGAGGGCCTGATCGCGCTCTATGGGGCCGCGATGGGGGTGCGACATGCGCGCAAGCATCTGGCTTCCTACGTCGATCACGCCGGACCGGGCGCGCTTGCCGCGCCCGAGCGCGCGCGTCTGCTCACGACGACCGAGCCAGCGGTAGCGCTCGAACTCCTGCGCCGGGCCTTCCTCGATCCGGACGGCTCGGCCCTCGAATCCCTTGGCGAGGCGGCATAGACGCGATGTCAGGCGAGAGCGGCGTCTTCCCCATCGGCGGCCTCAGTTCGGAGGCGATCATCAATGCACTGCCGCTGCCGGTTCTGACCGTCGGCGCCGACGAGCGAATTCTTCACGCCAACCACGCGGCGGAGACCTTCTTTGACGCTTCGCTGCGCCTGATGAAGCGCGGCCGGCTCGGCGACATCTTCCCCTTCGCCTCGCCGATCATCGCCCTCGTCGCAGAGGTGCGGAACCGCCGCTCCAGCGTCAGCGAGTACAGGGTCGAGCTGATCCAGCCACGCACAGGTCTGGAGCGCAGCGTCGACGTCTTCGCCACGCATCTCGGCGACGACGGCGACAACGTCGTGCTGATGCTTCAGGAGCGCACCATCGCCGACAAGATGAACCGGCAGCTCACCCATCGCGGCGCCGCCCGATCCATGGTGGCGCTTGGCGCCATGCTCGCACACGAGATCAAGAACCCGCTCGCCGGCATTCGCGGCGCTGCCCAATTGCTCGAACAGTCGGGCGTCGAGGAAGACCGAGTTCTCACGCAGCTGATCTGCGACGAGTCGGACCGGATCGTGCGCATCGTCGAGCGCATGGAGCTGTTCGGCGACGAGCGCCCCGTCGAACGCGGACCGGTGAACGTGCACGGCGTGCTCGATCAGGTGAAGCGTTCTGCCCAATCAGGCTTCGGGCGGCACATCCGTTTTCTGGAGAACTACGACCCGTCGCTGCCGCCGGTGCTCGGCAACCGCGACCAGCTCGTCCAGGTGATCCTCAATCTCGTGAAGAACGCCGCCGAGGCGATCGGCGCGGACACCGTCGAGGGTGAGATTACCCTGTCGACTGCCTACCGCACGGGTCTGCGCCTGCAGGTGCCGGGATCGCGCGAGCGCGTCAGCCTGCCGATCGAGGTCGCTGTCCGTGACAACGGACCCGGCATCTCGGCCGAACTGCTCCCGGACCTTTTCGATCCCTTCGTGACCACGAAGGCGCAGGGATCAGGCCTGGGTCTTGCATTGGTCGCCAAGATCGTCGGCGACCATGGGGGCATCGTCGAATGCGATCCCATTCCCCGTCGCACTGCCTTCCGCATCCTGCTGCCGATGTCCAGCGCCCGAGACGGGCGTGCATCGACGGCGGAGCCGTGAGTTCGGAGCCCGAGTAAAGCGAAATGCCGAACGGCAACATCATCGTCGCGGACGACGACGCAGCGATCCGCACCGTACTCAACCAAGCCTTGTCCCGCGCGGGCTACGAGGTGCGCTCGACGGGCAATTGCGCGACGCTCTGGCGCTGGGTGGCGCAAGGCGAAGGCGATCTCGTCATCACCGACGTGATGATGCCCGACGAGAACGTGTTCGACCTGCTGCCACGCATCAAGCGCGTGCGGCCCGAACTGCCGATCATCGTGATGAGCGCCCAGAACACCTTCATGACGGCGATCCGCGCTTCCGAGCGGGGTGCCTATGAGTATCTGCCCAAGCCCTTCGACCTGAAGGAACTGACGGCGATCGTCGGGCGCGCGCTCTCGCGGCCCCGCGGCACGCCGGCGGCCGGCGTCGCACCCGAGAACGACGACATCCCGCTCGTCGGCCGCTCTCCGGCAATGCAGGAAATCTACCGGGCGCTCGCTCGGCTGATGCCGACGGATCTCACCGTGATGATCACCGGAGAGTCGGGTACCGGCAAGGAGCTGGTGGCCCGTGCCCTGCACGATTACGGCCGTCGTCGAGCCGGCCCCTTCGTGCCGGTCAACATGGCGGCAATCCCGCGCGACCTCATCGAATCGGAACTCTTCGGCCACGAGAAGGGCGCCTTCACCGGTGCGTTGACCCGCTCGGCCGGACGCTTCGAGCAGGCCGAGGGCGGCACGCTCTTCCTCGACGAGATCGGCGACATGCCGATGGAGGCGCAGACCCGCCTTCTGCGCGTGCTGCAGCAGGGCGAGTACACCACGGTCGGCGGCCGCGTCCCGATCAAGACCAATGTCCGCATCATCGCGGCAACGAACAAGGACCTGCGGGTCTCGATCCAGCAGGGCATCTTCCGCGAGGATCTCTTCTTCCGTCTGAATGTCGTGCCGCTGAGGCTGCCGGCATTGCGCGAGCGCGCCGAGGACGTGCCTGATCTGATCCGGCACTTCTTCGTGCTGGTCGAGCGCGAGGGCCTGACCCGCAAGACACTCGACGGCGACGCCATGGAGCGGCTCAAGCGCTACCGCTGGCCTGGCAACGTGCGCGAGCTGGAAAACCTCGTCCGCCGTCTTGCCGCACTCTATCCGCAGGAGACCATTACCGGCCCGGTCATCGAGGCCGAGCTCGATACCCTGCCGCTGATGCAGTCCCAGGCGTCTGGCGCAAACGGCCGCAAGGCTGCCGAGAACGAGACGCTGTCGGGTGCGGTGGAGCGCCACCTCTCCGACTACTTCTCAGGCTACAAGGACACGCTACCGCCGCCCGGCCTCTATCACCGCATCCTGCGGGAGATCGAAGGCCCCCTGATCGGCGCGGCTCTGGCCGCAACCCGTGGCAACCAGATCCGCGCGGCAGAGCTTTTGGGCGTCAACCGCAACACCCTGCGCAAGAAGGTGCGAGATCTCGACCTGCAGGTATTTCGCACCTCGCGCTAACCTGGCGTCACAGGAGAAGTACGGATGGGCGTCTCGTGATTGGGGCGGCCGATTGCCCGATTCGTATTAATTTCGCCACACTGTGATGGTCCTGCATCAGCCATGCCGCTGATGCGTTGGTTCAGGAAAGGGTCCGCCCCCGAGGCGGAGGCCGCAAGGCCCGGACGGACCCCACGGGGACCGGGCTGGATCGGCGCGGCCGTCGTCGCCACCGCGCTGATTTCGGCGAGCGTCACCTTCCTGATGCTGGCCGGTCTGATCAAGGTCACGCCGACACCGGCCACGGGCGTGACCCTGCTCGCGATCAACGTTGCGCTCGTGCTCGGGCTCGTGGTGGTGATCGTCTGGGAGGCGCGGGTCTTTCTGCATGCCCGCAAGGCGCATGCGGCAGTGGCGCGCCTGCACTCGCGCATCGTCGGCCTGTTCAGCCTGATCGCAATTCTTCCGACCATCCTGCTCGCCATCGTCGCCTCGGTGACGATCGATCGCGGCCTCTCCCTCGGCTTCACCGACCGTGTGCGCGACGTGGTGCTCAAATCCGTCGAGGTGGCCGACGCCTACCAAGAAAACCAATGCCAGTCCCTGGCCCGAGAGATCCGCATTCTCAGCGACGACCTGACCAGGGCCCGGCCGCAATTCGACGTGAACCGCGACTGGTTCGAAGGCTTCATGACGACGCGCGCACAGGCCCTCGGCCTGCCGATCGCCAAGATCATGCGCGGCCCGAACGAGGTCGTCGCGCGCGCCCAGATCGACATCCTCAAGCAGACACGCCTGCCTTCGGCGGCGGCTTTCGAGGATGCAGCGAAATCGAGCGAGCCGATCTGTCTGCTGCCGAACGAGGGACGCGTCTTCGCAGCCCTGCAGCGCATGCCGGCCTATGACAATGCGGTGCTGCTGATCCAGCGCGAGGTCAGCCAGCTTGCCATCGACTTTCCCGGCGTATCGCGCGCAGCGGCGGCAGAGTACCTGACCTACGATTCGTTGAAGCGCTCGATCCAGATCGCTTTCGCCTCGGTCTTCCTGCTGATCGCCCTGATCACGCTGCTCTCGGCGGTCTGGTTCGGCTTGAACTTCGCCAATCGTTTCGTCGAGCCGATCCGCCGCCTGATCAACGCGGCCGATCAGGTCGCCTCGGGCAACTACTACGCGCAGGTTCCGGCCCGGAGGGACGAGGGCGACCTCGGCCATCTCGGCGAGAGCTTCAACAAGATGACGCAGGAGCTGCGCCGCCAGCACGACGGGCTGACGGCTGCGAGCGAGCTGATCGACCGACGCCGCCGCTTCACCGAGGCCGTGCTGTCGGGCGTGTCGCCGGGCGTGATCGGCGTTGATGCCGGCGGCGTCATTACCATCGCCAACCCGTCCGTGGAGCGCACCCTCGGGCTATCTTCCGGCGAGCTCGTCGGCGTTCCGCTCGCGCAGGCTGTGCCCGAACTCGCCTCGCTCCTGCCGGAAGAGGGCGGCCGCGAGGGCCGCCAGCGCGCCTTGCAGCAGCAGATCCAGCTCCAGCGCAACGGACGCGAGCGCACCATCGCGGTCCGTGTCACGAGCGAGCAGGCCCAAGGCGGTTCGCGCGGCTACGTGGTCACGCTCGATGACATCACCGATCTCGTCACGGCCCAGCGTACCTCGGCCTGGGCCGACGTCGCGCGCCGCATCGCGCACGAGATCAAGAATCCGCTGACGCCGATCCAGCTTTCGGCAGAGCGCATCCGTCGCAAATACGGAAAGGTGATCGTCGAGGACAAGGAGATCTTCGATCAGTGCACGGCAACGATCGTGCGCCAGGTCGACGAGATCAAGCGCATGGTCGACGAGTTCTCGTCCTTCGCACGAATGCCGAAGCCGACGATCGCGCGGCAGGACCTGACCGAGATCGCGAAGCAGAACCTCTTCATGATGCGCGTGGCGCATCCGGACTTCGACTTCCCCTTCTCCGTGACGGGCGCTGGCGAGGATGAGCGGATCGAGGCGGCCTTCGATATCCGGCTGCTGAGCCAGGCCCTCACCAACATCCTCAAGAATGCCGTCGAGGCGGTTCAGGCCGTGCCGGAGGAGATCCTGCTCGCGGATGGCGGCCAGGGCCGCGTGTCCCTGCGGCTCCTAGTCGAGCAGGACTTCGCGGTGATGGAAGTCACCGACAACGGAAAAGGCTTTCCCGCAGAGGGACGCCAGCGCCTGCTCGAGCCCTATATGACCACCCGCGAGGGGGGGACCGGCCTCGGCCTGGCGATCGTCAGCAAGGTCCTCGAGGAACACGGTGGCGGGATCGAGTTGAACGACAATCCCGACGGACGGGGTGGTCAAGTCCGCATGAGAGTGCCGCGCGATCTGTCGCGTGAAGCCGGCACCGGTGCAGCAGCCGCCCCCATCCCCACTCCTCACACGAACACTGGCAGGGAGGGCGCCGGCACGAGCGCTCCCCGCGTCGCGGAGATGCAGTCATGAGCGCCGATATCCTGATCGTCGACGACGAGGCCGACATTCGCGACCTCGTTTCGGGAATCCTCGACGACGAGGGGCACCGGACCCGCACGGCGTCCGGCTCGGACGAGGCGCTGGCCTCGATCGAGAGCCGGCGTCCGCACCTCGTCTTCCTCGACATCTGGCTGCAGGGCTCGCGCCTCGACGGCCTGCAGGTGCTCGACCTGATCAAGGCCGGCCATCCCGACCTGCCGGTGGTGATGATCTCGGGCCACGGCAACATCGAGACGGCGGTCGCCGCGATCAAATCCGGCGCCTACGACTTCATCGAGAAGCCGTTCAAGGCCGACCGCCTGATCCTCGTTGCCGAGCGCGCCCTGGAGACCTCGCGGTTGCGTCGCGAGGTGCGAGACCTCAAGACCCGCGGCGGCCAGACCAGCCGCATCGTCGGCGCTTCGGTTGCCGTCAACCAGCTGCGCCAGACCGTCGAGCGCGTCGCGCCGACGAACGCCCGCGTGATGATCTCGGGCGCGCCCGGCTCCGGCAAGGAGCTCGCCGCACGCACGCTGCACGCCTCTTCGGCGCGGGCCAGCGGCCCCTTCGTGGTCATCAACGCCGCGACCATTACCCCGGACACCATGGAGGCCGAGCTCTTTGGCGTGGAGGCGGGCGAGGGCCGGACCCGTCGCGTCGGCGCGCTCGAAGAGGCGCATGGCGGGTCGCTCTACATCGACGAAGTCGCCGACATGCCGAAGGAGACGCAGAGCCGCATCCTGCGCGTCCTCGTCGACCAGAACTTCCAGCGGGTCGGCGGCACCACGCGCGTCCATGTCGACGTGCGCATCATCTCGTCCTCGTCTCGCGACCTGGCGGAAGAGATCGCCGGCGGCCGCTTCCGGGAGGACCTGTTCCACCGGCTCTCGGTGGTGCCGATCCGGGTGCCGTCGCTCGCCGAGCGCCGCGAGGACGTGCCCGAGTTGATCGCCTTCTTCATGGACCAGATCTCGGCGGCCACCGGCCTGCCGCGTCGTCGCATTGCCGAGGACGCCATGGCGGTTCTGCAGTCGCATGACTGGCCCGGCAACGTCCGCCAGCTGCGCAACAACGTCGAGCGGCTGATGATCCTGACCCAGACCGATCCGGAGCAGGAGGTTACCTCGGAGATGCTGCCGACCGAGGTCGGTGCGCTGGTTCCGACCACGCCGACGGGGGCCGGTGGTGAGAAACTGATGAGCCTCGCCCTGCGTGAGGCCCGCGAGATCTTCGAGCGCGAGTATCTCATCGCGCAGATCGCGCGGTTCTCCGGAAACATCTCACGGACCGCTGAATTCATCGGGATGGAGCGCTCCGCGCTTCACCGGAAGCTGAAATCGCTCGGAATTGGTCCGTAAGCGGCCGGGGCCTGGATAGCCCCACGACGCTGTGGACCGGTCCAGGAAAAGACCTTGGGTGACGCAAACCTCTTGCGTCCGGGAAGGCTTCGCCGTGTAATGCCAAACGTCCGGGGTCGGATCCGGATGACGGGCTCGAATGTTTCGACTCGCGAAGCCAATCAAAAGAATCCGTTCTGAGTGACGGACATAAGCTCAACAAGGATAAGAAAAATGGCGGGCGAGCGCGCACAAAATCTTCAGGACACGTTCCTCAATCATGTCCGCAAGAACAAGATCCCGCTCACGATCTTTCTCGTCAATGGAGTGAAACTCCAGGGCGTGGTGACTTGGTTCGACAACTTCTGTGTGCTTCTGCGCCGGGACGGCCATTCGCAGCTCGTCTACAAGCACGCGATCTCGACCATCATGCCGGGACATCCCGTGCAGCTGTTCGAGCCGGATGAGACGGCTCCCGAGAAGGCTTGAGGCTTCTCCGGCGCCATCCTCGATGGTTGCCCGGTAGGCCCCCCTTCGAAACAGTATCGGGCATCACGATATGTCATCGTGATGCCAAGAGGACTTCATGACTGAACCGCTGACCCCCGGCGAAGCGCGGTTGCGGCGTCAGGCCGCGCCAGAGGGCGATATCGCCGCCGCGACCCGGACACTCGTCGTCGGCCCCTATCTCACGCGCGCCGCTGAGCGCTCTGCGCATGCCGACGAGACGCCGCGCTCGATCGAGGCACGGCTCGACGAGGCTGTCGGTCTCGCCGCTGCGATCGAGCTCGACGTCGCGCAGGCGATCAGCGTGCAGATCCAGCGCATCCGACCATCGACCTATCTCGGCAAGGGCCGGGTCGAGGAGATCGCTGGGCTGATCGCTGCCGAGGAGATCGGTCTCGTTGTGGCAGACTGCGCGCTCTCGCCGGTGCAGCAGCGCAATCTGGAAAAAGTCTGGGGCGCCAAGGTCATCGACCGCACCGGCCTGATCCTGGAGATCTTCGGCCGCCGCGCCTCGACTCGCGAGGGCACCTTGCAGGTCGAGCACGCCCATCTCGCCTACCAGAAGAGCCGTCTGGTCCGCTCCTGGACCCACTTGGAGCGCCAGCGCGGCGGCTTCGGCTTCCTCGGCGGCCCCGGCGAGACCCAGATCGAGGCCGATCGCCGCCAGATCCAGGAGCGCATGACCAAGATCGAGCGCGATCTCGATTCGGTCACGCGCACCCGCGGCCTGCACCGCAAGAGCCGCGCACGCGTGCCGTACCCGATCGTGGCGCTGGTCGGATACACGAATGCCGGTAAGTCGACGCTGTTCAACGCGCTCACCAAGGCCGAGGTGAAAGCGCAGGACATGCTCTTCGCCACCCTCGATCCAACCGCCCGCGCGACCCGGCTGCCGCATGGCGAGACGGTGATTCTGTCCGACACGGTCGGCTTCATCTCGGACCTGCCGACCTCGCTGATCGCGGCCTTCCGCGCCACGCTGGAAGACGTGATCGAGGCCGACATCCTGCTGCACGTGCGCGATGTGTCCCATGGCGACACCGAAGCCCAGCGTAAGGATGTCGACGAGGTGCTGCGCGAACTCGGCATCGAAGCCAATGCCGACCGGGTCATCGAAGTCTGGAACAAGGCGGACCTGCTGCACGAGGGCGAGCGCACGCGGCTCGCCAATCTCGGCCGCCAGAGCGGGGGCGCTGCTCCGGTTCTGGTCTCGGCGCTGACAGGGGAGGGGC
Organism: Methylobacterium sp. C25; assembly: GCF_021352225.1. Taxonomy (GTDB): domain Bacteria; phylum Pseudomonadota; class Alphaproteobacteria; order Rhizobiales; family Beijerinckiaceae; genus Methylobacterium. The sequence continues at coordinate 33,937 of NZ_JAAUVI010000007.1, forward strand.
TCGAGGCACTCTCCGCCCGAATCGAAGCCCGTATTGCCAAAGCCCGCTCGACCTTCGCCGTCGAGTTGGGGCCGGAGGAGGGCGCCGCGCTGAACTGGCTCTATGAGAATGCCGAAGTGCTCGATCGCAAGTCGGAGGAGGGCGGCACGATGCATCTCGCTATCCGGATCGCACCGGAAAAAGAGCCGCGCTTCCTCAACCGTTTCGAGGGTGCCCGCCGGATTGGCGCATCGGCCAATTAGGCAGCCGGCACGCGTCGCCACGTGCTCTTTGCATGAAGCGTTCGGGAGGCCGCGTTTCCGCGGCCTCCCGAAAGGCTATTTCGGAAACTGGGCGCTTGCCGAACCCTTGGTGAGATCCTTGTCTCCGGGCTGCACGCCGTTCTTCGAAAGGACGAAGGCAACGATCGGATCGATCTGATCGTCGCCCAACGAGCCGGGCGCCGTCTGCGGCATCTTCTCTTGGACGAAGGTGCGGAGCTCGGCCACGGGCTTTCCGGCCCATTTCTTCTTGAACTCATCGCCCGTGAGAGCAGGGCCGGTGCCGCCTGCGAGGTTCGGCCGGTGACATTGGGCGCAGTGATTGTTGAACTTCGTCTTGCCGTCCTCGGCCTGCTTCTGGCTGAACGGACCGGCATCGGCAAGCGCGCCGCCTGCAAACATCAGCGTCCCGAACGCGAAACCCGCACCAATCGTCGTCACCCTCATCTCGGCATCCCTCCATGTGGCTTCAGGCGCCTCGAAACGATTTGCGTCGTCTCGAGGCGCGGCGTTTTGTCGTGCGGAGGGAACTGCTGAGAAGATAATAAGGATGCACAAAAATTGGAATTCTTCTGAATACAATTCCTGTCTTGTAGTGTGAACTATTGAACATTCAGAGATTCATATTGCGACGCACACTGTAAAATTTTGAATTTACTGCATGACAATTGCCGGCCTTGTCTGGGCAGAATTTTGCAATGCAAAATCGGTGCTTTGCGCTGCGAGCGTTACCGGTTGCGAGCGCTTTCGCGTTGCTTCAGCATCGCCTGCATTTGTGCGATCTCGTCGACCTGAGCCTTGACGATTTCCTCCGCGAGTCTGCGGACCTCCGGGTCTTTCGAATGCGCGAGAGCGACCTTGGCCATGGCGATGGCGCCGGCGTGGTGCGGGACCATCCCGCGCAGGAAATCGACGTCGACGTCGTTCGAATAGCTGATCGCCATATCCTGGTGCATGCGCGTATCCGCCTCTTTGAAGGCCTTGGTCGCAGCCGTGTCGGTGGCCCGTACCGCCTCTGACATCGCATGGCCGTGGTGATGCTCGCCTTCGGCCGAGGCGGCCGAGCCGAGCATGAGGATGGCGACAACGAGGATGTTTCGCATGGGCGGTTTTCCGGAGTGATGAGGGGAGTCGGTGTCAGAAGGCTTCGCGCAGGCTGCCGCCTTCTTTGGGCCTGTCCTGCAGCCGCTGGAAGGCGCGGCGTCCGAAGCGCAGGGCGAGGATCGGGGTCAGCACTGCATCGAGCAGCGTCGCGCTGATCAGGCCGCCGAAGATTGTCACGGCGACCGGATGAAGGATCTCCTTGCCCGGCGCGGTGCCATCGAAGAGCAGCGGCACGAGGGCGATGGCGGCCGCGAGGGCCGTCATCAGGACCGGCGTCATGCGCTCCAGGCTGGCGCGGATCACGAGTTCGGGCCCGAGGGTCAGGCCTTCCTCGACTGCGAGGTTCAGCATGTGGCTGACCTTGAGGATGCCGTTCCGCGCCACGATGCCCGTCAGAGTCACGAAGCCGATCATCGAGGCGACGGAGAGCGGCAGACCCGTGATCCGGAGAGCCGCGACGCTGCCCAGGATCGCAAGCGGCACGTTGCCCATGATGATCAAGGCAAGTGCCACCGAGCGGTACCGGCCGTGAAGCAAGGCGAAAACCAGGCTCAGCGAGACCAGTGAGAGCAGGCCGATGGTGCGCGCGGCCTCGCCTTGCGCCTGATACGTCCCTTCCAGATTCGCGCTGACGCCCTGCGGCAGCTTCGCGGAATCGAGCACGCGATGGATGCCCGCGATGACGGCGGCCATGTCGGTGCGTCCGTCGGAATTGGCCTGCACGACGATCCGGCGCCGGCCGTTCTCCCGCAGGATCTGGTTGGGCCCGTCGGTCTCACGGATGTCGGCAACCTCGCGCGCCGGCACCCAGCCGGAGGGCGTCTCGATGAGCAGGTCTCCGAGCGCCTGCGGCGTGCGCCGGGCCTCCGGCAGGCGCAGGGTCACGTCGAAGCGGCGCGGGCCGTCGGCGATGGTCGAGACGGTGCGGCCGTTGGCCAGCCGGCTGATCGCCTCGACGACGGCCGAGGGCGAAACTCCGTAGAGCGCGGCACGGTTATGATCGACGCGGATGTCGAGCTGCGGAATCAGCACTTGGCGCTCGACCTGGAGGTCGCGCAGGCTCGGCACCTCCTTCGACAGGCGCTCGCGTAAGCTCTCGGCAGAGCTGCGCAGCGTATCGAGATCGTCGCCGAACAGCTTCAGCGCAATCTCGGCGCGCACACCCGAGAGCATGTGCTCGAGCCGGTGCGAGATCGGCTGCCCGACATTGACGGAGACCGGCAGCACCGCGAGGCGTTCGCGCAGATCCGCTAGCACGGCCTCTCGCTCGCGGCCGGCGGATTTCAGCCGCACCTCGAGATCGGACGAGTGCACGCCCTCGGCATGCTCGTCGAGCTCGGCGCGGCCGGTGCGCCGGCCGACCGCTTCGACCTCCGGCACATCGAGCAGCAGGCGCTCGGCGATGGCTCCGACCCGGCTGCTCTCCGCCAGCGAGATGCCCGGCCGGAAGGTCAGGTTGATGGTGAAGGAGCCCTCGTTGAAAGCCGGCAGGAAGGCGCGCGGCAGCCTGCTCGCCCCGAATCCCGCAGCCGCGACGGCGATCAGCACCGTGGCGATCAGAAGCACCTGATGCGCGAGCGCTCCGCGCAGGAGCCGGCCATAGCCTCGCTTGAGCCAGCGGATCAGCGCGGGCTCGTGGTCGGCGAGGCTTTTCATACCCGGCAGCAGGTAGGAGGCCAGCACCGGTGTCAGCGTCACCGAGACGAGAAGGCTCGACAGGATCGCGACGATGTAGGCCTGGCCGAGCGGCGCGAAGAGCCGGCCTTCGATGCCCGACAGAGCAAAGAGCGGCACGAAGACCAGGACGATGATCGCCGTTGCGTAGACGATTCCCGAGCGCACCTCGGACGAGGCCGAGACGACAACGTCGAAGACGGAGCGCGGCGAGCCGTCCGTCCGGTTCTCGCGAAGCCGCCTGTAGATGTTCTCGACGTCGACCACCGCGTCGTCGACGAGCTCGCCGATGGCGATGGCCAGGCCGCCAAGTGTCATCGTGTTGATCGACAATCCAAAGAGCTTGAACACCACGGCCGTGGCGAGGATCGAAACCGGGATCGCCGTGAGCGAGATCAGCGTCGTGCGCGCGTTCATCAGGAAGGCGAACAGCACGAGCGAGACGACCGCGATGGCCTCGATCAGCACGCGCTCGACATTGCCCAACGAGGTCTCGATGAAATCCGCCTGCCGAAACAGGATCTTTTGGGCGTCGATGCCGGCGGGCAGGCTCGGGCCGATTTCCTTCAGCGCGGCTTCGACGCTCTGCGTGAGCCGTACGGTGTCGACGCCCGGCTGCTTCTCGATCGAGAGGATCACCGAGGGCTTGCCCATATAGCCGGCGTCGCCCCGCCGCTGTTTGGCGGCGTAGCTCACCTCGGCGACTTGGCGCAGATGGACCCTTCCCTCCACTGCCGGGTTGCCGGTGCCCGGCAGGTCGGCCGCCGCAGTGGCGCCGTCGGGGCCGGTGGGCACGACGACGTTCTTCAGGTCGTCCAGACTCAGCGTGCGGCCGACATTGCGGATCAAGATCTCGCGGGCATTGCTGTCTGCGAAGCCGCCACCGGCATTGGTGCCGAAATTGGCGAGTGCGTTGGCGAGCCCCTGGTTCGTCACGCCGAGCATGCGCATGGCGGCCGGGTTCGGGCTTACCCTGAACTGCCGCACCTCGCCGCCGATCGGGATCACCTGCGCCACCCCAGGGATGGAGAGCAGGCGCGGTCTCAGAGTGAAGTCGGCGGTTTCACGCAAAGCCATCGGCGTTGCCGTGTCACTCGTGACGGCGACCAGCAGGATCCCGCCCATGATGGAGGCGACGGGCCCCATCGTCGGCTCGACCCCGGTCGGCAGCTCGGCGCGCACCAAAGCGAGCTTCTCCGCGACGAACTGGCGGTCGCGGTAGAGGTCTGTACCCCAGTCGAACTCGACCGTGACGATCGAGAGTCCGACGCCCGAGACCGAACGCACGCGGCTGACGCCCGGCAGGCCGTTCATACGGCTCTCGATCGGGTAGGTGACGAGTTGCTCGACTTCTCGCGGCGCGTAGCCTTCGGCCTCGGTCATCACCGTGACGGTGGGCCGGTTGAGATCGGGCAGCACGTCCACCGGCAGCCGCGTCAGCGCAAGGCCGCCGCCGAGCACGAGCGCCGCGCAGAGCGCCAGGACGAGGACGCGGTTGGCGAGAGCAGAGCGGACGAGGAAGGCGAACATCGTCAGCGCACCTGATCCAGCAGCTCGGCGCCCTGCGTCACGATTCGCCGACCCGGCGGTAGCCCACTCGCCACCAGTACCCGCTCGGCATCGAGCGGCTCGACCTTCACCGGCCGCGGCTCGAAACGCTCGGCCGAGACGTGCTCGTAGACGACGGCGCCGCCGTCCGAGCGGATCACACTCGCCCTGGGAAGGGCGAGTCCGTTAGCAGTGGCGCCGGTCGGGGCGAGGACCGTGACGAACTGGCCGAGGCGCACACCCTCGCCGCCAGCGGTGATGGCGAACTGCACCGGCACCGCTTGGGCACGGTCGGCGAGTCCGGCGCCGCGGTAGGCAAGCGTGAGCGTGCGGCCGTCCGGGAGCCGCGCGCCTGCCATGGCGTCGGGCTCCAGCACCTCGAAGCTCAGGGCCTCCACGTAAAGCCGGTCGGGATCGACGACCCGAAACACCATGGTGCCGGGATTGGCCATCTGGCCCGCCGTCGCCGCGCGCTCGGCCACCACGCCGTCGACTGGCGCGATCAGATCCTCGGGTTGGCGGCGAATGGTATCGAGGGCGCTGCGGCGGTCCTTCAGGCCGGTCAGCTCGGCGCGGGCATCGTCGAGAGCGGTCTGCGCGACGGCGCCGCTTGGCGCGAGCTTCTCGTAGCGGGCGACGCGGCGGCCGACGATGGCGATCTGCTGATCGAGATCGCCCTGGGTCTGGCGCATGTCGGAAGCGTCGACGGCCTGGACCGGCGGCGTGACGGTGGCGAGCACGTCACCCTTGCGTACCCGCGCACCGAGATTCGGAAAGCCGCCGGGCGGCGCCGATAGGCGTCCGCCTACCGAAGATTGCACGACGCCGCTGGCATTCGGGTCGGCGATCACCCGGCCCGGCAGCTCGACGCTGCGCCGATGGCTGGCCTCGGTGGTGACGTTGGTGCGAAGCGTCAGGAGATGCTGTGTCGACTTCGGCACGAAGATCGAACCGTCCGGCATCCGCCGCGCTTGTTCGAAGACGGTGCTCGGCGCGACGAGCGCCGCCCCCCTCACCTCCGGCGCCGCCGGCTCGTGACCCTCATGGGCGATCGCTGCGCCGCCGATCAGAACCGTCAGCGTCAGCGCCAGCACTGCCAGTGCGGGGAGCATGCGCTTTGTCCGGAGCAGCATGATCGTCGCGAGGCCAAGCAGGAAGCCGCCGCCGAGCGCGCCCATCAGGCCCTGATGCCCGAGATGCTCGCGGATCTCGGCGATCAGCGGGAAAGACTCGGTTTGCGCCGTCGCGGCGAGCGGACTGGCCGCAGTCGGCAGGTCGAGATCGATCGTCAGCGTCTCCTCGACACCGCCCACCTTCACCGTAACGGCCAGATCGCGATGGCCTCCGGCCGCCAGCCAAGGCGCATCGATGCGGTAGCTGCCATCGGCCTGCGGCTTCGCCTCGACGAATCCCTCCGGTGTCTCGACGTCGATATCCGCGCCCGCCACCGGCACGTTCGTCGCGAAGTCGTCGAGATAAAGAACGAGAGCGCTGCCGCGCGGGATCGCGACGAGCTCGAAGCGCTGCGAGGCGGCCTCGGCACGCGGCCCGACATGAGCGGGCGGAGCCGGTTCGTCGCCGTGGTCGTGGCCCTCGTGGGCCGAGGTGGGATGCAGCCCGAGAACGGCGAGCGCACACAGCGCTGCCGCGAAACGACGGAACATGATGGAAGACCTTCACCGGAGGGGTGCCGCTGGCGGCGCAAGGATGCGCCGGCCGAGCAGCAGGGCTCAGGCGAAGGGTCTGGGTGGCTCGGGTAGCGCCTCTGGCACGATGCCGGAGAGACCTGCCAGGTCTCGGCTGGGCGCGCGGGCCGATGTCATGGGCGGAAGCGCCGCAGCAACGCCGGTCGGCGTGAGACCGGTGGCAAAACAGCACGAGCCGTGGTGGCCGCCGGCCGCGCAGGACGGGCAATCACACTCGGCTCCCGTCTCCGACTGAATCACTGAAGTGTGGATGTCGACCTGCGAAGGTGTGGCATGCGTCGCGTGTCCGCCCATCGGCGTCACCGCATGGCCGCGGCCGTCATGCGCCTGCGCCGAGGACGGCGACAGCGACACGGCGATCGTGGCGATCGCCATAGCGAGCAGCAGCGCGATTTGCCGGACCAGGGTCATGACCGTGACTGGGTATCATGAACCGCGCCGTTGAAACAGAGCACGGCCGCGCCGCCGCCAGACGACGCCTAAGATTGCGCGAACCGGGATAATTTGGTGGCAAATACCGGGATAAAATGGTAATCGGATCGCTGCATTAGAACGGCTTACACAGGGCGCGCGCGTGGTTCGCTTGGGGGAGCATCGAACCATGGCAGTTGGCTCATGACGTCGCGTGGTCGTCGCAGATCCAGTGTGGCATGGGTCGTGGGCCTGTTGCTGCTCGTCGCGCTTGCCGTCCTGTCGTGGCCCCAGCTCGAAAGTTCGCTCGCGCCGAAACTGGCTGGCTTTTTTGCGCAGAACAAGCCGGGTGCAGCCAAGGTCGAGCCCCAGCGCCCGCTGCTGCTGGCGACGCGCACTGCCATCGAGGGCGGCCGCGTCGTAGTGAAACTCTCCGACGACGAGCGCGCGCGCATGGGTGTGAAGACGGCACGGCTCTCGCCTGCCGCGCATCGCACCGAGATCCAGGCCTATGGTAGCGTCCTCGACATTGCGCGCATCACCGACCTGACCAATTCCTACGCCAGCGCCAAGGCTGCGCTGCAGACGGCCCAGGCGCGAGCCGAGGTCTCGCGGAGTGCCTACACACGGGCGAAGAGCCTCGGGCAGTACGCCACGCAGGTGCAGGTTGAGACGTCAGAGGGCACTTTCCGCACCGATGAGGCGGCGCTGACGGCAGCGCAATCCCAGGTGCGTACGCTCGCCGCGACGGCGCAGCAGGAATGGGGCGCAGTGCTCGGCAAGGCGATCGTTGAGCGTACGCCTGCCGTGACGCGGCTGATCGAGCGCACCGACTTCCTGGTGCAGGTCACGCTGCCGCCGGGCGAGACCCTGAAGGGCGAGCCGGGCGCTGCCTTCGCCGAGGTGCCGCCGCAGAGCGATCGCGTGGCGCTGCGCTACGTCTCGGCCGCGACCCGTACCGACCAGCGCATCCAGGGCCTGAGTTATTTCTACGTGGTGTCCGGTGACAGCGGGCTTCTGCCGGGCATGAGCACGCTGGCCTTCCTGACCTCCGACAAGATCGCCAACGGCATCGCCGTGCCCGAGAGCGCCGTGGTGCACTGGCAGGGCAATGCCTGGATCTATCGCGCCGTCGGCGACGATAGCTTCGCCCGCCACGCCCTCAAACCCGATACACCGATGGCCGACGATGCCTACGTCGTCGGTGATATCGAGGCGCCGACCGAGGTCGTGGTGACCGGGCCGCAGGCTGTGCTCTCGGAAGAGGTGAAGACACAGAGCCAGGCGACCGGCGACGCCGACGACGATTGAGCACGCTCCCCGTGACGCCCGACCATCACGGCCCGCAGGCCGCTCTTGTCGCCTTCGCCGTGCGCCGGCCCGGCATCGTGCTGGCGCTGGCCCTGGCGCTCGCCGTCTACGGCATCCTCGGCTTGAGACAGGCGAAATTCGACGTTTTCCCGGAATTCGCGCCGCCCACCGTGACGGTGCAGACCGAGGCACCAGGCCTCAACCCGGAACAGGTCGAGGTGCTGGTGACGCAGGCGGTCGAGGTCGCGCTGAGCGGGCTGCCGGGCCTCGCCACCATGCGCTCGAACTCGATCCAGGGTCTCTCGGTGATCACTGTGACCTTCGGGGGGCGCAGCGATATCTACCGCGTGCGCCAGCTCGTCACGGAGCGTCTCGCGACGCTCGCCGGTCGCTTGCCCCAGGGCGTCCTGACACCGGCCATGACCGCGCTGACCTCCTCGACTAGTTCCGTGCTCCTCGTCGGCCTGACGTCGGACACACGCTCGCTCATGGACGTGCGCACCGTCGCCGACTGGCGCGTACGGCTTCGGCTGCTCGCGGCTCCCGGCGTCGGCGAAGTGCTGGTCTATGGCGGCGACGTGCGCTCGTTCCAGATCCAGGTCAGGCCGAAGGATCTGATCCGCTTCCGCATCGGCATGAACGACGTGCTGGCGGCTGGCCGCAAGGCGACGGGCGTGCGCGGGGCCGGCTTCGTCGACACGATCAACCAGCGCATCACGCTGCAGACCGAGGGACAATCGCTGACGCCGGACGAGGTGGCGCGCACGGTCCTCGTCAACGAGGGCGGCGCCAGCGTGGTGCTCGGCGACGTTGCCGACGTGGTGGCCGCGCCGGAACCTGCGATCAGCGCGGCCTCCGTCGACGGCCGGCCCGGGGTGCTGCTGATGGTGGGCGCGCAGGTCGGAGCCAACACGCTCGACGTGACCGAGAAGGTCGAGACTGCGCTTGCCGAACTGCGCCCGGCGCTGGAGCGCGACGGGATGACCTTGCGCGCTGACCTGTTTCGTCCGGCCAACTTCGTCTCGGTAGCCACCGAGAACGTCGTGCAGGCACTGGCGCTCGGCGGAGCGCTCGTCGTCGTCGTGCTCTTCATCTTCCTGCTCGACTGGCGCACGGCCTTGATCAGCGCCGTGGCGATCCCGCTCTCGCTGATCAGTGCCGTGCTGGTGCTGCAGCTCCTTGGGGAGAGCCTGAACACCATGACGCTCGGCGGCCTCGCCATCGCCATCGGCGAGGTGGTGGACGACGCAGTGATCGGCGTCGAGAACGTCGTGCGCCGTCTTCGCGAGAACCGGCGATCCGCCACGCCCGCGAAAGAGCCGCGCGTGATTCTCGACGCGATCCTCGAGGTGCGCGTCTCGGTCGCCTACGCCACCTTTGCGGTGCTGCTCGTCTTCCTGCCAGTGATCGCACTGACCGGCGTACCCGGCCGGCTCTTCGGCCCGCTCGCCATCGCCTACATCCTCGCGGTGCTGGCCTCGCTCGCCACGGCGCTGACGGTCACGCCGGCCCTGTCGCGCCTGCTGCTCGCCGGCCGCAAGACCCTGCCGACGCGCGATCCGCCGGTGATGCGCGGCGCCCGCGCCATCTACACACGGTTGCTCTCACGCATCGACCGGCATCCGGGGATCATGATCACGGGCGCGCTGCTGACCACGCTGGCAGGAGCGGCAGCCGTGCCGTTCTTCGGTGGAGCTTTCCTGCCCGATCTCAAGGAAGGCCACCTCATCCTGCACATGGCCGCGGCGCCGGGCACCTCGCTGCAGGAATCGCTCCGCCTCGGCTCACACATCACCGACGGCCTGAGGGCCGTGCCCGGCGTGCGCGCTGTCGCCCAGCAGATCGGCCGGGCCGAAGCCGGCTATGACGTCGGCGGCCCACAGGACAGTGAGATCCACATCGACCTGCAGCCCGGATTGGACGGAGTTGCGCAGGATCGCGCTCAGGCCGGCATCCGTGCGCTGATGGCGGCGACGCCCGGCGCCAGCTTCTCGCTCAAGACTTTCCTGACGGAGCGCATCGAGGAGACCGTCTCGGGCTTCACCGCGCCGGTCGTCGTGCAGGTCTATGGCAGCGATCTCGACAAGATCGAGGCCGCTTCCCGTGACGTCGCCCGCGAACTCGCCGAGGTGCACGGCGCGGCCGATGTCCAGCAGCGCTCGCCCGCCGGACTGCCGCAGATCAATGTCGGCCTGCGCGCGAACGACCTGCGCCACTGGGGCCTCGATGCCATCGAAGTCCTGGAGATCGTCCGCACGGCCTATCAGGGCGACACCGTCGGCCAGGCCTACGAGGGCAACGCCGTCTTCAACGTCATCGTCATCCTGGACCGCGCTACGCGCGCAAAGCTCGCGACGGTGGGTGATCTACCGCTGAAGACGCCGAGCGGCAGCTACATCCGTCTGGCCCAGGTTGCCGATGTCTACGAGACCTCGGGCCGCTACGCCGTACAGCATGCCGGCGCCCAGCGTGTGCGCACGGTGACCGCCAACGTCGAGGGCCGCGACGTCGCCTCCTTCGTGGCGGCGGCCAAGCGCAAGATCGCGCGCTCGGTGAAGCTGCCGCCGGGCGTCTATGTCGGCTTCGAGGGCGCCGCCGAGGCGCAGGCGCGGGCTCGCCAGGATCTGATTCTGTATTCTGGACTTGCCGCGCTCGGTATCCTGCTGCTGCTCGCCGTCGTCACCGGTTCCTGGCGCAACCTCGCCATCGTGCTGGCCAACATGCCCTTCGCCTTCGTCGGCGGGGTCCTCATGGTCGGGCTGACGGGGGCCGTGGTCTCGCTCGGCTCGATCGTCGGATTCGTGACCTTGTTCGGAATCAGCCTGCGCAACAGCATCATGATGATCGCCCATTACGAGCATCTCGTCGCCATCGAGGGCCGAACCTGGGATCGCGCGACCTGCGTGGAGGGCGCGGCGGACCGGCTCGTACCGATTCTGATGACCTCGCTCGTCACCGGGCTCGGCCTGCTTCCGCTGGCGCTCGGGGCGGGTGAGCCTGGCCGCGAAATCGAAGGTCCGATGGCGATCGTGATTCTGGGAGGTTTGGCGAGTTCGACGATCCTCAACCTACTGATCTTGCCATCGCTTTCACTGCGCTTCGGCCGTTTCCTGCCGTCTTGTTGCTGAATCCGCATTGCTAGGCGCCTTCGAAGACACTGTTGCCCCTGCCTGCTAGCCGCCCCGCATTCACTTCAATTTGATCGAGAAGTCCCCGAGTGCACGCAGATCAGGCAACGATCTGTCGAAATGACTTTTGCCCCCTGCTGCGCGTCGATCACATTGAATTGATCGCCGATACTAACCTTCTGGGTGCGCGGTATGCATATCGCTCCATTCACTGAGAAAAAAGCCGGGAGACTTCAGGTCGTTCCCGCCTGGCATGAGCTGTGTTCTACGTTGCATTTCGTAGAGTTGCTGGACTTGTTATGGTCTTCGAGGATACTCGCTTGATTTCCGGCATCATTTGTATGATCTTGCCGTCAGGGGGCAATCAACCGGACCGTGGACATGGCAGAAGAACAACAGACAGTGAACTCAGACTTCGTTACGCTCGCAGGTGACATCGTTTCCGCCTACGTATCGAAGAACTCATTGCCAGCCGCGGATCTTCCGGCCCTGATCGGCAGTGTCCACGCGGCCCTGATCGGCCTGTCTGGCAGTGTCGAGGCAGCGCCCGTCGCCGAGAGTGTCGAGAAGCCGTCCTCGGGTCAGGTGCGCAAGTCGATCACGCCCGACGCGATCATCAGCTTCATCGACGGCAAGGCTTACAAGACCATGAAGCGCCATCTCGGCACGCATGGCCTCGACCCGCATTCCTATCGCCAGCGTTACGGTCTGCCGAGCGACTACCCGATGGTTGCGCCCAATTACGCCGCACAGCGCTCCGCGCTCGCCAAGTCGATCGGCCTCGGCCGTCCGGGCGGACGTATTCCGGAAGAAGAGATCGTCGAGGAGCCCAAGGCTCGCGGTCGCCGCAAGGTCGCCTGACGCGCCGGACGTATATTGGTCGTCCGCTGAAGTAACAGACAGACGATCGTGAGCCGTATCCGATGAAGTCGGATGCGGCTTTTCTTTTGGCCGCCGGGCCTGCGTCAGAACTCCGCGTGCAGCCTCGTCGCGAAGAAGTCGGCCGGCCCGCGGTCGCGGTTGTAGCCCGGGTTCTCGACGTGCTGGTAGTCGAAGGACACCGTGACTGATTTCGTCAGGCTCATCGCGTAATAGGCCTCGATGGCCCGTTCGGGCGCGTAGTTGAGCTGGCCGTCGCCGATCAGCAATCCGAATCCGCCGGCTGCGAAATAGGCTTGGTGGGAAGGCGACAACTGGTTCATCGATGTGCCGAGCCCGACCGTGTCGGCGGGCCGGCCCCAGGCGGTCCCCTTGAGGGACAGTCCGCCTGAAAATGAGCGGTCGATATCGGTGAAGGACAGGTTCTCGTTGCGGCCATCGCCGGCGCTGGCCCGGGCGAAGACGCCGAGATCGCTCGTCACGGCCTGTTCGAGGTTCACGTAGAAGCCGGTCTTGCGGCGCGCCGCGCGGGTTGCGGCCGCCGCATCGTTGACGTCGGCGAAGGCACCAATCTGGGTCAACGTCACCGCCTCGCGATAATTCGCCGTGTTACCGACGTTCGAGAAGATGCCGAGTCTGAGCTTGCCGGGCTGTTCGAGCCACGGCAGCGTGTGCCGCTCTTCGATTTCTGCCGTGATGCCCTGCCGGTCGAGAACACGGGAATCGAAGACGTCGCTGGAGGGCTGCTTCGGAACCTGCGTGTAGGCCGCGCGCAGCGCGAACTCGGCCCGGTTGTACTCGACCATCAGGCCTTGCGTGAAACCGGGTAGATTGGCCGGGAAGTCATAGGCGGCAGATCCCCAGAGCCCCCAATTGAAGAAGTCGACGCGAGGATCGTGCGCATAGGCGTTGTTGTCGAAGTAGTCGCCGAGCGCGAACTTCCCGACAACCACCGTGACTCGCTCGACGTCCCGCGTGCCGGCGATCGCATTCGGCCCATCCGGCACTTCCTCGGTCTCGCCACCGAGTCCGAAGGTCTGTTTGATGAAGTAGCGATTCGAGCGAAGCTTCGGGAAGGGCGCTCCCGCTTTCTGCGCCTCGCCGTTGACGAAGCCGGCGACGCCGAGTGTGCGCGAGAGGCCGAAGCCTTGGCTGAACTCGGGATTGTAATAGAGCTCGGTACCCTCGAAGAGTTTGAAGCCGAGAAAGGCCGTCGCGGTGGTGGTCGCCTGCGCCTGATGCGGCACGAGGCTCTGATCGCCACCATAGGGCGCGTGGAAGCCGCTGACCGCCTGGTTGATGAAGGTGGTCTGGCCGTGGAACGAGAACCGGCTCGGCTCGCTCGACTTCTGTTCTTCGCTCTCGGCCGGGAGCTTCAGACCTTCGGGATGCCAGTACAGGCGGACCATCATCTCGTTTGAGATGAAGGCACTGCGCGTGGAGACTGGGCCGCCATTGGTGCCGGGGAGGATGCCGAGGTCGAAGCGGCCGCTCTGGCCGAAATCGATGTAGCGGTAGTCGAGGCCCAGCGAGAAATTCGGCGAGATCGCATACTGAACGCCGGCGCCGAGCGTGAAGCCGAGATAGGACACGTCGTGGCGTGCGGTATTCACGCCGCCCGTGGCGAGGTCCGGATAGGTCGCGCGCACGCGCCCGTTCGCGCCGGCCAGGCCGAAGCTCGCATAGACGAGATTGCTGTCGAAGGCGTAGCCGAGTCGCACCCGGCCGGTGCCGATCAGGTCGGTCGTCTCTCGGATCACGCCGAATGGCGGGTCGATCGCTTCATAGCCGAGACCCGGCGCATTGGACGGAGCGGGACGCCTCAGATTCGCGCCGACGAGGTCGGCTTCAATGCCGTAGACGAAGGCCCCGCTCTGCCAGTTCCAGCCCGTGAAGCCACCACCGAGGGCCGTCGTCGCGTCGCGGCCCAGATTGTTTCTGCCGGTCGCGTCGCCCGTTTCGAAGGTCCCGATGCGGCGGTTGCCGATCGTCGTCGGGCCGAATTCGTAGTTTCCGAAAGAGGCACCGGCGCTGCCCTGAAGGCCGAGATAGCCGCCGGACCAGTCGACATGTCCTTGCGCGGTGCCGGCTTGGGCGAGGTCGGCGGCCGATGAGCGCGCCATGGGCGAGCCGACGGCGGCAAGCAGCAGAGCTGCGCGGGTCAAAACCCGGCTGCTTCCGCTTCGCTGTACCGTGACCTTTCGACCCGCCACCGCCCGCTCCAAACCTCAGTCGCCACCGAGGTATAGCAATTGCTATAATTGCTGCAATTGCCCGAGAGACGAGGATCGAGAGCCGTTGCGAAGAAGCTACACCTTGGAAAAGCGAAGCTTGTCAGCCACGACCGTGACAGTGATGTGACTGGACCGGCGCGGTCGCTGGAACAAAAATCGGGGGATAGCCCCGATGCCGCAGAATTCTTGCGATCGCCGCGATGGGGAGGTGTTGTAATCAGATCCCGCCTAGACCCCCATCAGGATAGGCAAAAACTTAGGGCGCACCGTCTCCGGTGCGCCCTTCTTCTTTACGTAACTGATGTCAGATAACGTGGTCGGCTATCAATCTTCCGGTTCAGCTTCGGGCTGTGGCTTGGCGGCCGGCTTCGCGGCGGCCTTGGCGTCGCCCGGTGTAATGGCGGCCTGCTGGTTCACGTCCGGCACGCGGTTCCAGGTCTGCGATCCGCACAGGACCTTCAGCAGGCAGCCGGAGATGCTCAGCTCGGACGCGCTCTCGCGCTGCAGGCTCACCGAGTACATCTTGCCTTCCTCGGCGTTGTAGATCTCGCCGGAGAACTTCGCGTCTTCGGGCTTGAGGTTGTCGAGAAGCGTCAGGCCGATCACCGGACGGGAGCGCTTCTTGGGGTCGGGATTCTTGAGGTCGGTGCGGGGACCTCCGGTGGGGCCGGTCGGAGACTTCAGCCAGACCACCTTGCCGCAGATGTTCGAGGCGCCCGGACCGCAGCGATCGATCTTCACCTTGGCGCGTCCGTCCTCGGTGAGCCAGGTGCCGGACGGGTCCTTCGGCGCGGCCGAAGCCGCGGAGGCGGCGCCAAGGGCCGCGAGGACGAGGGCGGAGCGAAGGGCGATGCGCATCAGCGGTCTCCTTGGTGTCTGCCTGGCGACGTCCGTGCGGGCGCCGCGTCTTGACCGGAACAAAGCGTCGCAATGGGGCGATTTTCCGGCACTGTGGCGATTTCGCCATGGCAGCGAGGCCGGCGGGCTCGGTTGAGGGCGCGGACTCCCGTCGCTATAAGCCTGCCGCGACGGCCGTTTTCGGCCTCACCGACCTCTCTCGAAAAAAGATCGAACATGGCCACCGAGCGCACGTTTTCCATCCTGAAGCCCGACGCGACGAAGCGGAACATCACCGGTGCGGTGAATGCCGTGATCGAGAAGGCGGGGCTGCGCATCGTCGGCCAGCGCCGCATCCAGATGAGCAAGGCCCAGGCCGAGAAGTTCTATGAGGTCCACAACGCGCGCCCGTTCTTCGGCGAGCTCGTCGAGTTCATGACTTCGGGCCCGGTCGTCGTGCAGGTGCTCGAGGGCGAGAACGCCATCGCCAAGTATCGCGAAGTCATGGGCGCCACGAACCCGGCTCAGGCCGCCGAAGGCACCATCCGCAAGACTTTCTCTGAGTCGGTCGGCGAGAACACGGTGCATGGCTCGGACAGCGCCGAGAACGCCAAGATCGAAATCGCGCAGTTCTTCCAGGACTCCGACATCGCCGACTGAAGGCGAAGTCTGATGCGCCTCGAGGTGGAACCTTGAGGTCGCATTACTGAGACGGTGTGGCCTCGCTGCCCTAGCGGCGCGGGGCCAGCCGGGACGAGAAGGATCGCGTTGACGAATCTCTCTCCCGGACAAAAATCGATGCGCCTCGTTTCCTCGCGCGCCAGCAAGCTGCTCATCGCGGCCGGCCTCGCTTCCCTGCTCGCCGCCTGCCAGAGCGGCCGCACGCAGGTCGCCTCGCTCGAAGGCTACACGCCCGATCCGGCGCTGAAGACCGCGTCCAAGAGCAACCTCAAGGGTCGCGTCAGCCACGCCTGCATCGTGACGCAGTCCAAGCTCCAAAAGGTTGAAGAGGCCGCTGTCGCGCAGCCCTGTGGCTGCTATGCCGACCAGACGCTGAAGTCGATGGACAGCGGCGAAATCCAGTCCTACCGCGCAACCGGCTATTTCAACGACAGCGCCAAGGCGAAGGCCCTGAACGCGCTCGACAGCTGCAAGCTGCCGCGTCCGGTCTAAGGCAAGCGTCCAATCGCCGAAGAGCTACTTCTTCGGCGACTTCTACAAAGAATGCAGGGCGCCCTTGGCGCCTTGCGCCGCTGCGAAATCGACGCGCCCGTTTTTCAGCGGCGCTTGCCCCGATGCGACGAGCGCCAGAGCCTTCGGGTAGAGCTTGTGCTCCTGCACGATCACCCGATCGGCGAGGCTGTCCGGGTCGTCCCCCGTCAGAACCGGCACGGCGGCTTGGGCGATGATCGGGCCGGCATCCAGCTCCGGCACGACGTAATGCACCGTGCAGCCGTGCAGCCGCACCCCCGCCTGGAGCGCCTGCTCATGGGTATGCGTGCCGCGAAACAGGGGCAGCAGCGACGGGTGGATATTGACCATCCGCCCTGCCCAGGCCTCGACGAAGCCGGCGGAAAAAATCCGCATGAAGCCTGCGAGGCAAACGAGTTCAATTCCGGCCTCGCGCAACGCCGCGTCGAGCGCCGCATCGAAGCTTTCGCGGCTCGCGAAAAGCGTGTGGTCGATGGCCCTCGCCGGAATGCCGGCCTCGGCGGCCCTGGCAAGGCCGCCGGCATCCGGACGGTTCGAGAGCACCAGCGCGATCTCGGCCGGATAATCGGGGGCTTTCGCGGCCTCGATCACCGACACCATGTTCGAGCCGCGTCCCGAGATCAGGATCGCGACCCGTGTCTTCTTCGGGAGACTCACAGCGCGAGCGTGCCGGTAAAGGTGACGGGTTCGGGCCCGCGCTCGGTGATCCGGCCCAGACGGACGGCCGGCTCTCCGGCCTGAACGAGGGCGCTTTCCACGGCCTCCACCGCGTCGGCCGCGACCACGACAACCATGCCGATGCCGCAGTTGAAGGTGCGTAGCATCTCGGCCTGCGCGACGCCGCCTTCCTGCGCCAGCCAGCCGAAGACCGGCGGGGCTGTGATCGCGGAGAGATCGATCTCGATACCGACCCCGTCCGGCAGCACGCGCGGCAGGTTGTCGGGGAAGCCGCCACCGGTGATGTGGGCGAGTGCCCGTATGCCGCCGGCATGCTTCATGGCGGAGAGCAGCGCTTTCACGTAGATCCGCGTCGGTGTCAGCAGGGCCTCGCCGAGCGACTTGCCCGGCTCGAACGGTGCCGGCGCATCCCAGCCGAGACCCGTGCGCTCGACGATGCGGCGGACCAGGGAGAACCCGTTCGAATGGACGCCGGAAGAGGCGAGGCCGAGCACGACATCGCCCGGCTGGATGCCGGGCCGCGGCAGCAGCGTTCCGCGCTCCGCGGCGCCAACGGCGAAGCCGGCGAGATCGTAATCCTCGCCGCCATAGAGCCCCGGCATCTCGGCGGTCTCGCCGCCGATCAGCGCGCAGCCGGCCTGCCGGCAGCCCTCGGCGATGCCGCGCACGATGTCGGCACCGACACCCGGCACCAGCTTCCCGGTGGCGTAGTAGTCGAGGAAGAACAGTGGCTCGGCACCCTGCACGACGATGTCGTTCACGCACATCGCGACGAGATCGATACCGATCGTGTCGTGCCGCCCGGTCTCGATGGCGATCTTCACCTTGGTGCCGACGCCGTCATTGGCCGCGACCAGGATCGCGTCTTTGAACCCGGCCGCCTTGAGGTCGAACAGGCCGCCGAAGCCGCCGATCTCAGCATCGGCGCCCGGCCGGCGCGTCGCGCGCACCAGCGGCTTGATCGTCTCGACCAACTCGTTGCCGGCGTCGATGTCGACACCCGCCTGCGCGTAGGTCAGCCCGTCTTGATCTGCGGCCGTCATCGGCACCCCGTCCTGTTTCGCGCCTCTTTAGCCGATTTTGCGCCAGTGCCACCCCATCGCCTGCGCAACCGCCGAGATCGCTGTCGACAACGCTCCTCGGTCAGTCCTGAAAATCCAGATCCTCCACGCGGGGTGCCGATGTGTGAAGGATCTCGAAGCTGCGTGATCCCACCGGCAGGGCGTCTTGCGGTCGATCCCAGAAGTCGAAGCGGACCAGCCGCCAGGTCTCGATGTTGAGCCCGACCGCGCGGAGGCAGAGGCCCGGTGCTTCGGCGACGGCCGTGCGGGCGTTGCGCGTTTCGTCGGATCTCAGAGCCGCGAGATCGATGCCGCGCTCGATTGTGACGTCCTCGCGCACGAGGCTGCGAAACCGGGTCGGATCGCGACCCGCCTGTGAGCGCGCGAGCGCGAAGCCGAGCCACGTCTGGATCGAGGGGCGGCCGAAACTCCGAGCCACGCCGTCGAACCCGCTGCCGGCCACGAAGTCCCAAAGCGCCTCGGCCTCCGGCCACAGATAGACCGGCGCGTATTGATTGGAATCGGCGCCATGCCGGCCCTTTTCACGGGCCAGGAAAGCTTTGAGGCCAAGCCCCGGGAACCGATCGAAGGCATCGGCGGCGCGCGCCACGCGATCGCGGATGATCTGCATGTCGTAATCGGCTGGGAGGTCGATGACGTATTGCTTGAGGATCATCCCGGATCTCCCGCCTCGGGTCTGCCTTGACCGTATGGGCGACGCTTCCCAATCTCGTTGCGTCGACGAGTCTAACGCGAGGGGCCGGATGCGAACCAGGGCAATCATCGGTCTGCTGGTTCTCGGGGTGCTCGTCTTCCTGCTGTACGCCCTGCGCGAAGTGATGCTTCCCTTCGTGGCGGGGCTGGCGCTCGCCTACCTGCTCGATCCACTCGCCGATCGGCTGGAGCGCCTCGGACTCGGCCGGCTCGCCGCGACGCTCATCATCCTCGCCGGCTTCGTGGTCGGTCTGATCGTGCTCCTGATCATCGTGGTCCCGCTCGCGGCAGGCCAGGTCGCCTCGCTGGTCAACGCGCTGCCGGGGATGATCTCGAAGCTCCAGGGCATCATCGTCGAGAGAGCCGGCCCGCTAATCGAAAAAGTCGGCGGTCAAGATGTGGTGAACGAGTTGCAGAACTCGGTCGGCTCGCTGGTGGGGCAGGGCGGACAGTGGTTTCTCGCATTCCTCGGCTCGATCTGGTCCGGCAGCCAGGCGCTGATCTCGATCGCGTCGCTTCTCGTCATCACTCCGGTCGTGGCCTTCTACCTGCTGCACGACTGGGACCGGATGATCGCCGCCCTCGACCGCTGGGTGCCGGCCCGCCATCGCGAGACCACGCGCCGGCTCGCCCGCGAGATCGATCAGGCCGTTACCGGCTTCGTGCGCGGGCAATCGCTGGTCTGCCTGATCCTCGGCACCTTCTACGCGCTCGGCCTGTTCTGCGTCGGTTTGAACTTCGGTGTGCTGATCGGGCTGATCTCGGGCTTCCTGACCTTCATCCCCTTCGTCGGCAGCCTAACCGGCTTCCTTCTCTCGGTCGGCGTCGCGCTGGTGCAGTGGTGGCCGACGGGCGACTGGCTGCATATCGGGCTGACGGTCGGCGTCTTCCTGATCGGGCAGTTTCTCGAAGGCAACGTGATCTCGCCCAAGCTCGTCGGCGATTCCGTCGGCCTACATCCGGTCTGGCTGATGTTCGCTCTGCTCGCCTTCGGCACGCTGTTCGGCTTCTTAGGGCTGCTGCTCGCGGTGCCGGTCGCGGCTTCGATCGGAGTGATCGTGCGCTTCGGCGTCGAGCGCTATCTGCAGAGCCGGCTCTACCTCGCGGATGAGCCGGTTCTCCTAGCTGACGTCGACGACTGACCCTCCGGCTTCGGAGCGACATATCGGTCAGTCCGGATTGGCTGGCAGCGGACCGCCATCCGGCCCAGGCTTGCCGAAGGTCAGGACGGCGTCGATCGATTTGCGCTGGAGAGTCTGCCAGCGCGCAAGTTGCTTACAGAGAGATGGCACCTCTGGCGGCGCACCTGCCGCGCAGCGGAGCGACACGAAGTTCTGCAGGCTCATCGAAAGCTGCAGCGACGAGTCGGACGAGTATAGCTGCGTGTCGCTGAAGACGACGCCCGAGGCGACATTGCCCTGATACATCATCCGAAGGCTCTGCTCGGTCTGCGGCTGCCGTTCGGCATCGAGGCCGAGCACGCTGCCATTGGCGGAGAATTCCGGAAGGATCGGCACGTTCGGGAAGCCCGCCGTCTGGTGGCACCCCATGCAGGACGCCTTGGCATTGTCGACAGGGCCGGCGAGACGGCCACCATAGCCGAGGTGGTTGAAGTTCAGCGGCGCGGTGTTGAGATCCTTGAGTGCCTGCGGGTTGATCCACTGCTCGGTCAGTTTCGACTGGTCGCAAGGGCCGTTTGGCCCCTTGCAGGTCTCGGCGAAGGTGGCCTTCGGCGAATTTCCCCACTGAAGACCCAGCGGCACCATGCGCTTCCAAGGCGTGTCGCCCTGGGCGTTGCCATCGTAGCCGAAGGTGCCGAGCAGCCAGCCAGTCGTGCTCCTCTCGTCCCGCACCGACACGTCGATCTGGATCATGCGGATCGTGCTGATCTCGCGCTTGAACCGGGAGAGCGGTCCGGCATTGCGCCAGCGCGGATCGTCGTTGGCGAAGACATGGGCCTTCCATTCCAGCGCGTTCTTGACGCTCGGAAGCTGATCTTCCGTCACCGTCGAGAACAGCAGCTTGATGATGAAGGCGCCGTCGGGAAAGGTGTTGAGCGCGGTCGGATCGGGGTTCAGCGCTCCCGGCTTGGGGTCGTCGGGGTTGCAGTAGACCTGCCCGATACCGAAGGCGGCGCGATCGTTGTAATAGGCGCCCGACCAGGTATCGACGAAGTCGCGCTGCAGCGTGCTGAGCGTGTTGCCCGACGAATCGAATTCGTGGGTGAAGCCGTGGACGAATTCACGGCCATCCGTGCCGGGCCAGTCGGACGCGACCTCGGTGTTCCAGTCCATCCACGGCATGCCGTACCATTTCCGGACCTTACTATCCTCGACGTAGAAGTCGACATCGACGTTGCCTTCGAGGCCGTAATCGAGAAGAGCCTGCAGATAGGCTCGCGGATCGACCGGTGCCCCATCCTTGAAGTCGATTTTCTGCCAAGGCAGTTTTTCGGCGGGCGGCAGCTGATCTGGAAAATTCTGGCTCAACTTGAAAACGCGACCGCGGTAGTTCGCCGGTGGATCGCCGCCTCTACCTTCGAGATAGTAGTTCGCGAACTTTCCGCGGACACAATCCTTGCGCGCGAGCGTATTTCGAATGTCGTCGGACGTGGCGGCTGCACTCGAGATGCCGATAGCGAGCATGGCAAGCACTTGCGCGGCCAAGAGAAATCTGGTTTTCGAACGTTTCATGTCGTTCCCCTGACCATTGGGGTCGACCTAAAATCGCCACGCTTAAGACTTGGATATTCTGTAGACGCAGTTCGGTTATATTTCTACGAATTCTGTTTTCGCGAATGGCGTGCAGTCAAATGCGCAATTGGTAAATGCAGGCGTTCCGGCTGTCTCGCGAGCGGATCGTTCGGCCCGGTTTGTCGTGGCCGCGCTTGCGCAAATCGCGAGCGATCCGGTGTATATCCCGCCCATGCGCGACCAAGCTCCGCCGAAGCAGCTCACTTTCGATCTGCCCCTCGACCCGCGTTACGGCCGAGAGGACTTCCTCGTCGGCCCCGCTAACGAAGCGGCCTACGGCCTCGTCGAGGCCTGGCCCGACTGGCCGGATACGGTGCTGCTATTGCAGGGGCCGGCCGGCAGCGGGAAGAGTCACCTCGCCTCGATCTG
Source organism: Methylobacterium sp. C25 (assembly GCF_021352225.1). Classification (GTDB taxonomy): domain Bacteria; phylum Pseudomonadota; class Alphaproteobacteria; order Rhizobiales; family Beijerinckiaceae; genus Methylobacterium. The sequence continues at coordinate 55,816 of NZ_JAAUVI010000007.1, forward strand.
GGCGACCCGCGTTCATGCCTGGACCGTCTCCGCCGACGCGCTCAAGGACGATCAGGTCACGCATCTCGTCTCGAACGGTGCCCTCGTCATCGAAGATGTCGATCGCGCCTCCGGCCGGGACGAGGCTGCCCTGTTCCACCTCCTCAACCTCGCCCGCGAGCGCAGGAGCCCCGTGATGATCACCGCGGCTGGCCCGGTCGACGGTTTCGGCCTGAAGGTGGCGGATCTGCGCTCGCGACTGCGTCTCGCACCGAGCGTCGAGATCCTGCCGCCGGACGACGCTCTGCTGCGCGCCGTGATCGTCAAGCTGTTCGTCGACCGTCAGATCGTGGTCGATCTCGCCGTCGTGGAGGCCGTGGCTCTGCGCATCGACCGCTCGCTTGCCCGCGCCCGCGACGTGGTGGCCGAGCTCGACCGGGATGCCCTCGGCCGCGGCCGCCGCATCACCAAGCCGCTCGCGCTCGCGGTCCTGAATCGACTCGGGATGGCGGAGAGCAGCGAGGATGCGGAGACGGCAGACGAGGACGTCTGACGGGCCACCGACGATCCCGGCGCGACAGGACGACGTTTGCGGAGGAGGCGAGGGCGGAAGGGGCGTCGCTTCTTCTTGTGCGAGGCCTCGTCGCGGCTGTCATCGAATCGTCATATGGCATGAGCGCACCCGTGCTAGGGCAGCGCCCCGCGCGCAATTAAGGAGCCAGCCGTTGCCGGAGATGGAGTCGGACGCCTCGGTGCAAGACGGTGAGGCGGTCGAAGTCGAAGAGACCGCGCTGGCCACCGAGCGCGGCGTCCGCAGCGCGACCGCTCGCGCCCGCACCGCTCGCGCCGCCCGCCTCCTCGCCGCCGAGAAGGCGGCCGAGCCCGATGCGGGGCCGAGCGGACAGAGCGGCCCCGGCAAGGTCGACGAGGCGGCCCGCGAGCCGATCCTCGAAGCTGGCCGCCATCTGCGCCACTCGCCCGAGCGCTTCGTGAACCGCGAGCTGTCGTGGCTGCAGTTCAACCGGCGCGTCCTGGAGGAGGCGTCGAACAAGAATCATCCGCTGCTGGAGCAGCTTCGCTTCCTCTCGATCTCGGCCAACAATCTGGACGAGTTTTTCATGGTTCGCGTCGCGGGTCTCTACGACCAGGTACGCGCCGGTATCACCTCGCCCTCGCAGGACGGGCTGTCGCCGTCCGATCAGCTCCAGCGCATCGGCGACGAGGTCTCGCGGCTCGCGCTCGACCAGCAGGAGCGCTGGCGTGCGCTGCGCGGCGAGTTGCTGGATGTCGGGATCGAGCTGGTCGAGCCGGCCGGTCTGTCGGAGCAGCACGTCGCGTGGCTGGACGACTACTTCCTTCAGCACATCCTGCCGGTACTGACGCCGCTCGCCATAGATCCGGCACATCCCTTCCCGTTCATCCCCAACCTTGGGTCGACCATCGCGCTGATGCTGGTTCGACCCCGCGATGGCCGGACCCTGCGCGCATTGATCCGTCTTCCGTCGATGATCGACCGTTTCGTGCGGCTGCCCGATGCGCAGGGTGACTCGACCGTGCGCTTCATCGCCATCGAGCAGGTCATCGTGAAATTCACGAACCGGCTCTTCCCCGGCTACACGGTCAAGGGCCAGGGCGCCTTCCGCGTGGTCCGCGACTCCGACCTCGAAATCGAGGAGGAGGCCGAGGATCTCGTCCTGCATTTCGAAAGTGCCCTGAAGCAGCGCCGTCGCGGCGTCGTCATCCGGCTCGAGATCGAGGAGGGCATGGCCGAGGACCTGCGCTCCTTCGTCGTCGACGAACTGGAGATCGCCCAGGACGAGGTGTTTCTCGTCGAGGGCATGCTGGCGCTGAACGAGCTGTCGCAGATCGTCGGGATCGACAGGCCGGACTTGAAGTTCAAGCCCTACAATGCCCGCTTCCCCGAGCGCATACGCGAGAGCGGCGGCGACGTCTTCGCGGCGATCCGGCAGAAGGACTTCATCGTCCACCACCCCTACGAGACCTTCGACTCGGTGGTGCAGTTCCTGGCCCAGGCCGCCCGCGACCCGAATGTCGTCGCGATCAAGCAGACGCTTTACCGGACCTCGTCGAACTCGCCGATCGTCGCGGCCCTCGCCGAGGCGGCGGAGGCCGGCAAGTCGGTGACTGCTCTCGTCGAGTTGAAGGCGCGCTTCGACGAGGAAGCCAACATCCGCTGGGCGCGCAACCTCGAGAAGGCCGGTGCGCAGGTGGTGTTCGGCTTCGTTGAGCTGAAGACCCACGCCAAGCTGTCGATGGTGGTGCGGCGCGAGGGAGAGCGGCTCGTCACCTATTGCCACATCGGCACCGGCAATTATCACCCGATCACCGCGCGGATCTACACCGACCTGTCCTTCTTTACGGCGGATGCGGCCATCGCGCGGGACGTCTCGCGGATGTTCAATTTCATCACTGGATATGCCGAGCCGGCGGAGCTCGAGCGCATGGCGGTCTCGCCGCTGACGCTGAAGCCGCGTCTTCTCCAGCACATCGAGGAGGAGATCGCGCATGCCAAGGCGGGGCGCCCGGCCGCCATCTGGATCAAATGCAACTCGCTCGTCGATCCGCAGATCATCGATGCGCTCTACGATGCGAGCGCCGAAGGTGTGCAGATCGACTGCGTGGTGCGCGGCATCTGCTGCCTGCGCCCGGGCGTGCCCGGGTTGTCCGAGACCATTCGCGTGAAGTCGATCGTCGGCCGCTTCCTGGAACACGGCCGCATCTACGCCTTCGGCAATGGCGCCGGGCTGCCGCATCCGAACGCCACCGTCTACATTTCCTCGGCCGACCTGATGCAGCGCAATCTCGACCGCCGGGTCGAGGCGCTGCTGCCGATTCTGAATCCGACGGTGCACCAGCAGGTGCTCGATCAGATCATGCTCGCCAACCTGCTCGACAACCGGCAGAGCTGGCGTGTACTGGCATCCGGCGCGAGCGAACGGATCCAGCCCGCCGAGGGCGAGGAGCCGTTCAACGCCCATAAGTATTTCATGACGAATCCGAGCCTCTCGGGGCGCGGCAAGTCGTCGAAAAAATCCAGCCCCCGCTCGCTGAGCCGCAGGGCTCAGCGCTCCTGACAAGGTGCTGTATGGGTCCGATCCGTCCCCACCTGAAGCTGGCACATTCCGCCGACCTGCCCATGCCTGATCGGCTAAAACCCGTCGCCATCATCGATATCGGATCGAACTCGGTCCGGCTCGTCGCCTATGACGGGCTGACCCGCGCTCCAACGCCGCTGTATAACGAGAAGGTGCTGTGCGGCCTCGGCCGCGGCGTCTTCTCGACCAAGCGCCTGAGCGACGAGGCGGTTCGCCGGGCCTTGCACGCGCTCGGCCGGTTCCGGGTCCTCTGCGACACCATCAAGGTCGAACGCATTTTCGTCCTCGCGACCGCTGCCGCGCGCGACGCCGAGAACGGGCCGGCCTTCATCAAGGCGGCCGAGAACATTCTGGGCCAGAACATCGAGCTGTTGTCGGGCCGGCGCGAGGCCGAACTCTCCGCGCTCGGGATCGTGTCCGGGTTCCACGGACCGGACGGTGTGGTCGGCGACCTCGGTGGCGGCTCGCTCGAACTGGTCGACGTCCGCGGATCGACGGTGGGGCAGGGCGTGACCATGCCCCTCGGCGGTCTCGCTCTCCAGGACCTCTCCGGCGATTCTGCCAAGAAGGCCCGCAAGATCGCGCGCGAGCATCTCAAGAAGGCCGAGCCGCAGCTCGAGACCATGCGCGGGCGGACCTTCTACGCCGTTGGCGGCACCTGGCGCGCACTCGCCAAGCTGCACATGGCAGCACGTGGTTACGATCTTCACGTGATGCACGGCTACAAGGTCGACCCGCAGGACACGCTGGCCTTCCTCGACATGGTCGAGAAGAGCGAGGCGAGCGCCCTACAGGACGTCGAGACGCTGGTCTCGGAGGCACGGCGACCGCTGCTCGCCTATGGCGCCGTGGTGCTCGAAGAGATCATCAACATCGGCCGCCCCCGCGAGGTCGCCATCTCGGCGCTCGGCGTGCGCGAAGGGCTACTGTTCGAGCAGCTCGACCGCGAGACCCGCGCTCTCGACCCGCTTATCGCGGCGGCCCAGGTCTTGAACGAGCAGCGCGCCCGCTCGCCGGAGCACGGCGAAGAGCTGCGTCGGTGGACCGATCATTTCGTCGCCACCCTGGACGGTCCCGAAACTGCCGACGAGCGCCGCCTGCGTCATGCCGCTTGTCTGATGTCCGATATCAACTGGCGGGCGCATCCCGATTATCGCGGCGAGCAGGGTCTCAACGTCATCGCCAACGCCTCCTTCACCGGCATCGATCATCCGGGCCGGGCCTATCTCGCGCTGACCGGCTATTTCCGGCACGAGGGTATCGCCCCGGAGAAGGCAAGCCAGACCCTGCGCGACCTCGCGGGGCCTCGCCTTCTGGACCGCGCCCGGCTTATCGCAGGGCTGTTGCGCGTGGCGTTCCCGATCACGGCGGGCATGGAGGGGGTGCTCAATCGGACACCGCTCGTCGTCAACGGCGGCAAGGTCGTTTTGAGGCTGCCGCCCGAGTTGCGGCCCCTCGATGGCGAGCGCCTGCTCAACCGGGTGCGCGGCCTCGCGCGCATCATCGGGCTCGACGGCCGGGTCGAGGTGGGCTGAGCCTCCCAATTGGACATCCCGGGCCGCTGGAAACGGGCCCGAGGATCCACCCGCGGTGCCTCGTTTCGGCGATTGCCGAGCACGACCGTGGCTTGCGGCGCCGGTTGCGCAGCGTCGAGACGCGGAGTGCCGGAGGTCTCCCTGATTCGTCCGATCACAGGATCAGGCGATCCTCAGCCTGAAGCTTGCGAATCCTTAACGGATGCAATCCGGCTACAGATCAAAGTAAGTTGTTGATCTTTATAGATTTCACATCGAGCAGCGGGTGTGGCCTCGCTGATCGAACCCGGCAAATCTTGCCGAGTCATCGGAAAAATTAACCGCGCAGTAACCATGCCGGCGCTGAATGGGCGCGTCGGTAAGGAAAAGTTCACGCCCGTGACGAGCCCTGCTCCTACACTCCCCGTTTTCGCCTGCCGCGGCCGCGTCTTTCGCGCGCTTGCCCTGGCGCCCCAGGCTCCGGTCTCCGACTGGCTCGCCCTGCTCGATGAAGCGCTCAAGCGCTCGCCGACGTTGTTCGCCGGCAAAGGCGTGATCCTCGACGCAGCCAACCTCGGCTCGGAGGCTGCGGACATCGAAAGCCTCATCGCCGAGCTGTCGGGCCGCCGCATCCAAATCCTCGGCATCGAGGGGGCGTCCTGCGAGGCTGCCGGCCTGCCGCCCTTCCTCGTCAATGGACGTCCTGCTGCGGACTCCGTCGAGGTCGTGATCGAGGAGGAGAAGCCTCCGATGACCTCGCTGACCATCGAGGGTTCGGTGCGATCCGGCCAGACCATCGTCCACCACGAGGGGGACGTGACCGTGATGGGCTCCGTCTCTTCCGGTGCCGAGATCCTCGCGGGCGGTTCCGTCCACGTCTATGGCGCCCTGCGCGGCCGGGTCATCGCCGGTGCTGCCAAGAATCCGCGCGCCCGCATCTATTGCCGGAAGTTCGAGCCCGAGCTTCTTGGCATCGACCGCCTCGTCCGCACCGCCGAGGACATGGGTAACCACCTGCGCGGCCAGGCCGCGCAGATCTGGCTCGACGGCGGCGCGATCAAGATTGCGGCGCTCATCTGAGCCCCGCTCCCGACAACAACGATTTGGCTTCAAGGGAAACGATCAGATGGCCAAGGTTCTCTGTGTGACATCCGGAAAGGGTGGTGTCGGCAAGACGACCACCACCGCCGCTCTCGGTGCGGCTCTGGCCCAGGCCGGCGAGAAGGTCTGCGTCGTCGATTTCGACGTCGGCCTGCGCAACCTCGACCTGATCATGGGCGCCGAGCGCCGTGTGGTCTACGACCTGATCAACGTCACCAATGGCGACGCCAAGCTCAACCAGGCTCTGATCCGTGACAAGCGGCTCGAGAACCTCGCCCTGCTGCCCGCTTCGCAGACCCGCGACAAGGACGCCCTCACCGATGCCGGCGTCGAGCGCGTGATCGGCGAGCTCCGCGAGAAGTTCGACTGGATCGTCTGCGACAGCCCGGCCGGGATCGAGCGCGGCGCCCAGCTCGCGATGCGCCACGCCGACGTCGCCGTCGTCGTCACCAACCCCGAAGTCTCCTCGGTGCGTGACTCCGACCGGATCATCGGCCTGCTCGACTCGAAGACGGTCCGCGCTGAGAAGGGCGAGACCATCGAGAAGCACCTGGTGCTCACCCGCTTCGACCCCGCCCGCGCCGATCGCGGCGACATGCTCAAGGTCGATGACGTGCTCGAGATCCTCTCGATCCCGCTGCTCGCGATCATCCCGGAAAGCCTCGAAGTGCTCCGCGCCTCGAATGTCGGCTGCCCGGTGACGCTGAACAACCCGCTCTGCGCCCCGTCGCGTGCCTACATCGACGCCGTGCGCCGCCTGAAGGGCGAAACCGTTGCGATGGCGATCCCGTCCGATCGCAAGTCCCTGATCAACAAGCTGTTCACACGGAGGGCAGCATGAGTGTTCTGACGTTCCTCAGGCCCCGCGGCTCGGCCTCTGCCGCCCGCGAGCGCTTGCAACTGATCATCGCGCACGAGCGGTCCGAAACCGGCCGTCCGGACCTGGTGATCACGCTGCGCGAAGAGATTCTCGCGGTCATTGCCAAGCACGTGAAGGTCGACGCCGACAAGGTGCAGATCAAGCTCGAGCGCGGCCAGGGTGTTTCGACGCTCGGCGTGGATATCGAGATCCCCGTCGACGCGGCTCCCCTTCGGGCCTCCGCCTGACAAACTCCGCGCGCGATCAGCTCCCGCGCGGGGTCAACCGGAACGCCGGTGCATGATCGGGCTGCGTGGTCACGATCGGCGCCGGCAGGACCGGTCTGTCACTGGCCAGTTCGATCTGGAATCGCGCGAGCAGGCGTGACAGCGCCAGCACGGCTTCCGTGAGCGCGAACTGGGCACCGATGCACACGCGCGGGCCCGCCCCGAAAGGCAGGTAGGCGAAGCGCGGCGGCACGGGCGCTCCGTGGAGGAATCGCGACGGATCGAACGCATCCGGCATCTGCCAGAGCGTGCGATGCCGGTGAAGCAGCCACGGCGAGATGATCACGATGGTCCCGGCTGCAATGTCGTGGCCCACGAGCCTGTCAGGGCCGCGCGCGAGCCGCGCCATGATGAAGGCGGGTGGATAGAGCCGCAGGGTCTCGTCCAAGACGGCCCGTGTCAGCGGCAGGCGCTTCATCAGGTCGCCCGAACCGGTGTCGGCGCACGCCTCCGCGGCAACGGCTTCCTGGATCACCGGTGTCTGCGCCAACAGGGTGCACGCCCAGAGCAGCGTCAGCGCCGTCGTCTCGTGGCCGGCAAGGATCAGCGTCGCCACCTGGTCGCGCAACTCGTCCGGGCCGAAGGCACGCCCGCTTTCCGGATCACGCGCCTCGCCGAGAAGATCGAGCAGGTCCTGCGCTGCGCCTGTGCGTCCGCTGCCACGATCGGCGATGACCCCGTCGAGAAACGCCGTCCAGGTCCTGCGGAAACGCGACCGGGCGACATCGTGCGGGCTCGGCCAGCGCAGGGGAAGCAGGAAATCGAGCAGGTGTGGCCGGCCGAGCCGTTGCTGGTAGTCCTCGACCAGGGCGCGCAGTTTTCCGCCGTGCCGCGCCATGCCGACCGAGAACATGGTGCGGCCTGCGATCTCCAGCGCGAGATGCTGCAACGCGCCGAACAGGTCGACGTCGCCCTGGCCCGCCGCGGTGTCGAGCCTGCAGATCGCCTCTTCGGTGGCCGTGAGGATATGCGGCGCCAACAGCTCCACCGCACGCGGGGTGAAGGCCGGCGCGAGGGTACGGCGCTGGTGGCGCCAGGCGGCGCCCTCGCTGATGAGAAGGCCGTCGCCAAGAACCGGGCGCAGCATCCGGACCGAGATCGCCGTGCGCGCATAGTTCTCGGTATTGTCCACGAGAACGCGCCGCACGGCCTCGGGGTCGCTGACGGTGACGCGCTCGCGCCCGAACAGCCTGCGTCGCTGGACGGGGGTCTCGTAGGCCTCGCGTGGCCAGATCCCGATACCGTTGCTGCCGACTGTCGCGATGAACCGGAAGAGGGGCAGATCATGCTCGGGGGGCGCCGGCACCGGCGGCACCAGGGGCGTCACATCCGGGAAGCGCCGAGGGCTCGTCTCGGCTTCGATCATGCCGAAGTGATGCGGTGAGAGCGCTCGCCTGTAAACCGCTCCTGCCCGGTGCGGGTCTCCACGGCAGAGCCGACGCCGAAGGCGTTCTGCTTCGCCGACACGATCGGGCCGCGCCCAAGCTCCCCAGTTTTCCACAAGTATACACAAATAATCGCGCGATGATTTCGGCCAAGCTCACTCACCGCATAATTGTCACAATCTGAATATTGATTTATATGCGGATACATATAGAGATTGTGAGGTGTGATGATGATACACGTCGATCACCAGCCTATGAACACTGCAGCTCAGCTTGCGTTCGTTCTGCTCGGCGAGGCGTATGCCGATCTGGCCCGGTCTCTGCTGAAGATCGACGAGGAGCCGGCTCGCGAACTGCTACGGTCGGTCGAGTTGCGCGCTCAGCGGAAGCTGGATTCGTTTCACGAGCACGATGCCGACGCGACCTCCGATCGTGAATTGATGAACCACGCCGCCCAGCCGGTTCTGGTCGTCCTGCGTGGCGCACATGCGGCTGCGCTACAGGGCTGACGAGGCTCCGGTTCCGAGGGCGTTCTCGCAGCCTGGCTTGAGATGCCCGGCTGCCAGCACGAGATCGGTCTCCGAACGGGCCACCTATGTCGCCGAGGCCTTGCCGGAGAACCGCTAAAACCCTATTCCCCGATGGCGCGTGAGCGTGTCGGGGTGTAGCGCAGTCTGGTAGCGCATCTGGTTTGGGACCAGAGGGTCGTAGGTTCGAATCCTATCGCCCCGACCATTCTTTCCGGAGACCGTTCCGTCGATGTCGAGCGCCCGCATCTTCCGCCCTTCGAAGGATGCCTCGCAGTCGGGCCTCGCCCGCACCAAGCAATGGCTGCTGGAATTCGACCGGACGAGCCCGCGCGAGAAGGACCCGCTGATGGGCTGGACCTCTTCGTCGGACATGCTGCAGCAGGTGCGGCTCGAATTCGACACCGAGGAAGAAGCCATCGCCTATGCGAAGCGCGAGGGCATCGCTTACCGCGTCGAGAAGCCCCGCCCGCAGATCTTGCGCAAAGGCCTGTCCTATTCGGACAATTTCAAGTTCAACCGCACGGCCCCTTGGACGCACTGAGCCGCATCAGCGTTTCTTGCTCCCGGCCCACTCGGCATAGGGCGCCGGCTCGTCCGCGATGAGGAGATGGCGCACGCGCATCGGCTGCTCCTCAAGCGGCCGGCAGAGTTCGCCGTAGAGCGCGGCATTGCCTGCGCCATGTTCCGCAGCCTGCTCGGCCGTGAAGGCGAAATACGCCTCTCCGATCCCCGCGAGCCGCATGGCGGCATGGCACATCGGGCAGGGCCGCCCGCTCGCATAGCCGACGCAATCCTCGAGCTTCGGACGTCCGAGAACGCGGCCGGCTTCGCGCAGGGCCACGGACTCGGCATGGGCCGTCGGGTCGTTGGTGGCGTGAACCTGGTTGGCCGCGCGCGCGATCACCTTGCCCTCGTGGACGATCACCGCACCATAGGGCGTGCCGCCCTCCGCAATGTTGGCGCGGCCGAGGGCTATGGCTTCTCGGAGATGGATTTCGTGGCTCGTCATAGCGGACACCTGTGAAGATCCGTCAGAACGCGTATCGCACCCGACAATAGGGCATCCGTTCGTGGAGTAGAGCCTTGAACCGCGTGAGCCATCGGCCCTTCCAACCGGTTCTGTAGCGCAAGTTATCGCCGCCGCCCTCGGAGCGCTTGGCCTCCTGGATGTCCGGCCGCCAGAGCAGGCTCTCCGCCTTTGGGTGCCAGCCGAGATTCACCGCGTGCAGACCCGCATTGTGGGTCAGCATGATGATCTCGCATTTGAGCTGGGCCTTGGCGGCGTCCGAGATTGTGTCGTCGATCTCCTCGAACAGCGCCCGCCAGTCCATTTCCCAGCCCTCGTAGAGGATCACCGGCGAGAAGTTGATGTGGACCTCGTAGCCGGCACGCAGGAAGTCGTCGATCGCAGCGATGCGCTCCGACATCGCGGTCGTTCGCACGTCGACGACCCGCGCGATCCGGGCTGGCATCAGCGAAAACCGGATGCGGGTCTTGCCCTGCGGATCGTAGCCGAGCAGGTCGCGGTTCACCGCCTTGGTGGCGAAAGAGCCCTTGGCGTTCGGGATGTCGCGAAACAACCCGACGAGGTCGCGCACCGTGTCGCTGAGCATGGCGTCGACCGAGAGGTCGCCGTTCTCGCCGAGATCGTAGACCCAGAGCGACGGATCGACCTGGTCCGGCTCGGGCAATCGTCCCTGTTTCTCGGCGTGCCGACGGATCGCCTCGCCGATGGCCTGCGTGTTCACGAAAAGCGAGATCGGGTTGGCGAAACCCTTGCGGCGCGGAACGTAGCAATAGGCGCAGGCCATGGCGCAGCCGTTCGAGGTGGAGGGCGCGATGAAATGGGCGCTGCGCCCATTGGGCCTCACGGTGAGCCCTTTCTTCACGCCCAGCACGAGGGTCGAGCGCTTGATGCGCACCCAGTCTTCGACGGACCCTTGGTTGCCGTGAAGCGAGGGGATGTTCCAATGCGAGGGTACGAGGACGCGCTCGGCATCGGGAAAGCGGCCCAGGATCTCCCGGCCGCGCGGAAAGTCGGCCACCGCCGGTTCGTGGAAGATGCGGGTGATGTCGACGATGTCTCGCTCAGCGCTCATGGATCGAACGTCTGAGCCGAAGGCCGCTCAGCCTCGGCCTTGAGCCAGATCGATCAGCCGGCGTGCGAGGGCGATCTGCCCGTCCGACACCGCTGGCACCTCACGCGTCACCGGATGCCAGGCGCCGTCACGCCAGCTCATGGTCAGGGCCTCGACCACGGGAACGACCCGCACCGGCTGCTTGCCGAAATGCGCCCGGCGGATCGTCTCGGGCATGGTGCGCCAGGCCGCATCGGCCTGCGCCAGACGATCTTCCTCGCGAAGGGTTGCAAGCGACCGGCCTTGTTGATCCCAGGCCTCGATCCGCTCCATGGCGGGACCGGTCTTGTCGGTCCAGCGATAAGCGCTGCCGACGGCTTGTGCGTAGCCGGCGCGGGCGAGGGCGCGCAATGCGGCCCGATAGTCGGATGGCGGCGTGAACGGCGCCCGCTCCGAGGACAGGCCATCATGCTGACAGGCGATGGCGAGGAAGGCTGAGAGCAGCGCCTCGATGCGTTCGTCATCCGCGGGGATCGCACAGGCGAGACGGGCGGGCATTGTCTCGCACGACATGGTCAGCGCGTGACGGCAGTACCAGGTCTCGTCCGGTTTATCGTCGCGCGGGACCGGCCGCACCAGGCCGAACTCCTTGAGGATGCGGGTCGCGTCTTCGAAGGCGGGCTCGGATTCGTGATAGTAGGTCGCGCCCTCGGACCCGGCCTCGGCCTCCGTATCGCCCTGGGTCAGATAGCGGGCGATGGACGCTGCCAGTTCGCCGCACAAACGTCCCTGCACGTTTCCCAACGCAACCAACTCCACCGCAAACGACTCCAGCCTGCAGGACACAACTCCGCGGCACGATAGCGGTTCGAAGTGAATCAACACTTAGGAGTGGGGGCGACGCCCGGTTCTGAAAAAGTCATTGCCTGATCGAAACTTCCCGCAATGCAGCGGCTTCCGGTGCGACACGTTCGGCGCTGCGCCGATATTTCCCGCGCAACGGCGGAGCTTCATGCCGCCAGCGGCGTTCATGACTGCATCGAGAGGGGCGTCCAAGGCGGCGCCGATCAGCGGAGAGATCATGGCCGACGCCAACAACGACCTCGCCAGCAGGACGCCAGCAGACACCCGATCCTCGACACCGGCCGCCGAGATCGCCAAGCCCCGGCTCTCGCGCTCGCGGATCCGCGAAGGCTCGCCGCATCCGCGCGGTGCCACCTGGGACGGTCAGGGCGTGAATTTCGCGGTCTTCTCGGCGCACGCCACGAAAGTCGAGGTCTGCCTGTTCGACGATGCTGGCGAGAAGGAGATCGAGCGGATCGCGTTGCCCGAATACACGGACGAGGTCTGGCACGGCTATCTGCCCGATGCCCGCCCCGGCACGATCTACGGCTATCGTGTGCACGGACCCTACGAGCCCGCTGCCGGCCATCGCTTCAACCCGAACAAACTGCTGATCGACCCCTATGCCAAGGGCCTGCTCGGCTCCATCACGTGGAACCCGGCCCTGTTCGGCTACAAGATGGAGACGGGTGACGACCTCACCTTCGACGAGCGCGACAGCGCCCCCTTCACGCGCCGGTGCCAAGTGATCGACCCGGCCTTCACCTGGGGGCGCGACGTCAAGCCGAACGTACCGTGGGAGAAGACGATCTTCTACGAGACCCACGTTAAGGGCTTCACCAAGCTCCATCCGGCGGTCCCCGAGAAGCTGCGCGGCACCTATGCCGGGCTCGGGACGCCGGCCGTGCTCGACTACATCAAGAGCCTCGGCGTCACCTCGGTGGAGCTGCTGCCGGTCCATGCCTTCGTGCAGGACGATTACCTGCAGGAGAAGGGCCTCACCAACTACTGGGGCTACAACACGATCTCGTTCTTCACGCCGGCGCGGCGCTACGCGGCGGTGCCGGACTTCGCCTTCTCCGAATTCAAGGAGATGGTGGCGCGCATGCACGGCGCCGGCCTCGAGGTGATCCTCGACGTGGTCTACAACCACACGGCCGAGGGCAACGAGAAGGGTCCGACGCTCTCGTTCAAGGGCATCGACAACGCCTCCTACTACCGGCTGATGCCGAAGGAGCCGCGCTACTACATCAACGATACCGGCACCGGAAACACCTTTAACCTCTCCCATCCGCGCGTGCTGCAACTCGTCACCGACAGCCTGCGCTACTGGGCCACCGAGATGCGGGTCGACGGCTTCCGCTTCGACCTCGCCACCATCCTCGGACGCGAGCCCTACGGCTTCGACGAGGGCGGTGGCTTCCTGGATACCTGCCGCCAGGATCCGGTGCTCAACTCGGTCAAACTCATCGCTGAACCATGGGATTGCGGTCCCGGCGGCTACCAGGTCGGCGGCTTCCCGCCGGGCTGGGCCGAGTGGAACGATCGCTTCCGCGACGACGTGCGGGCTTACTGGAAGGGCGACGAGGGCCTGCTTCCATCGCTGGCCTCGCGGATCACCGGCTCGGCGGACAAGTTCAATAAGCGCGGCCGCCGGCCATGGGCTTCGGTGAACTTCATTTCGGCGCATGACGGTTTCACGCTGGCCGACACGGTCTCGTACAACGAGAAGCACAACGAGGCGAACGGCGAGGACAATCGCGACGGCCACGGCCACAACCTGTCCTTCAATTACGGTGTCGAGGGTCCGACCGATGATCCCGAGATTCTGGCGGTCCGCCTGCGCCAGATGCGCAACATGCTGTCGACGCTCTTCCTCTCGAAGGGGACGCCGATGCTGCTGGCCGGCGACGAATTCGCCCGCAGCCAGAAGGGCAACAACAACGCCTATTGCCAGGACAACGAGGTCTCCTGGATGGATTGGGAGGCGATCGGGCCTGAGGAGCGCGAACTCGCGGAATTCGCGCGGCGCCTGATCCAGCTGCGCAACGCCTTGCCGATGCTGTCGCGCGGCCGCTTCGTGAGTGGCGGGGTCGATGAGGAGTTCGGCGTCAAGGACGTGACCTGGCTGACGCCGGCCGGCACCGAGATGACCTCGGAGAACTGGAACGACGGCAATTCCCGCTCGCTCGCCGTGCTGCTCGACGGCCGAGCGCAGGCCTCCGGAATCCACCGCCGTGGTGGCGATGCGACCGTACTCCTGTTCTACAACTCCTATCACGAAGGCGTCGGCTTCACGCTGCCCGAGACGCCCGGCGGCGTCGCCTGGACGCGGCTCCTCGACACGAACCTGCACGACAGCCAGGAACTGACCAGTTTCGGCGTCGGCGAGAACTACACGGTGACCGGCCGCTCGATGCTGATGTTCGTGCTCAAGCCCGAGGCCAGTCCAGGCAAGGCAGCCTCCGACATGGAGCGCTCCTATCAGCACGTGCTGCAGGCCTTCGAGCGGACCCATGGCGAGCGCGTGCGCTTCGGGCTCGACGAGGAGGCGTGAGGGCCATCGACGCCGATCCGCCGGGGCTGCGAACGAGGCCGTGCCTGTTCATCCCGGCGGCGGCCTGATCGACAGGCATCGGGGTTCCGATTACGGTTTTTGACGTTGGCCGACGGGGCCGAGGCACGCCTCACCCCGCGCGGAAGCGAGTGGGTGCCCATGGACGCGTCTTCCGATAAGCCGGCGGCTCTTGCGCGCGGCGCCCCCGTCGAGCCGGCGGGATCGGACAGCGGACGCCCCGAGGACAAGGTCTTCTTCGCGGCCGTCGAGATGTCGCGCATGCCGATGGTCATCGCCGACCCTCGGCTGCCGGACATGCCGATCGTCTTCGTCAACGCCGCCTTCCTTGCGATGACCGGCTATACGAAGGCGGAGGTGGTCGGCCGCAACTGCCGCTTCCTGCAGGGTCCGGGTACGGATCGCGAAGCCGTCGCCGCGATCGGCCGGGCGCTGGCGGAGCGCCGCGAAGTGGCCGTCGAGATCCTGAATCATCGCAAGGACGGCTCGACCTTCTGGAACGCGCTGTTCATCTCGCCCGTCTTCGATGCGGCGGGGGAGATCATCTATTTCTTCGCGTCGCAGCTCGATGTCTCGCGGCGTCGCGACGCCGAGGACGCCCTCGGCCAAGCCCAGAAGATGGAGGCGCTCGGCCAGCTCACCGGCGGCATCGCGCACGACTTTAACAACCTGCTTCAGGTCATCCTCGGCTATGTCGACATCGTCGCGGCCGGGCTCGACAAGCCGGATGCCGATCGCGCGCGTCTCGGCCGTGCCACGGACAACATCCGTACGGCCGCGGAGCGCGCCGCGACCCTGACGGGGCAACTCCTGTCCTTCGCCCGCAAACAGCGGCTCGAGGGTCGCTCGGTGAACCTCAACCATCTCGTGGAGAGCATGGGTGAGCTGGCGGGGCGCACCCTCGGCGAGCAGGTCGAGGTCGAGACCCGGCTCGCTCCCGATCTCTGGGCCTGCCGCATCGACCCGACGCAGGCTGAGGTCGCGCTGCTCAACATTCTGATCAACGCCCGCGATGCCATGCCGAAGGGCGGACGACTCACGATCACCACCGAGAACCGGCGGCTCGAAGACGGCTTCAGCGCAGATGGCAGGCGTCTCGTCAGCGTGTCGATCACCGATACGGGCAGTGGCATCCCGCCGGAAATGCTCGCGCGGGTGATGGACCCATTCTTCACGACGAAGGAAGAGGGCAGGGGAACCGGGCTCGGCCTCTCCATGGTCTATGGCTTCGCCAAGCAATCAGGCGGGACGGCGCAGGTCTCCTCCGTGGTCGGAGAGGGCACGACCGTGCGCCTGTCCTTCCCCGCCACCAGCGGGGAGGTGCGGCCGGATGCCCAGAGGCCCGCGCCGGAGGCCGACCACGCGGGGACGGAAACGGTGCTGATCGTGGACGACCGCGAGGACGTGGCCGACCTCGCCCGGACCATCCTGCGCGACTACGGCTACACCACCCTGACCGCCGCCAACGGCCGCGAGGCGCTGCAGATCCTGGAGGCGCGTTCCGACATCGCGCTGCTGTTCTCGGACCTGATCATGCCCGGCGGCATGAACGGCCTTACGCTCGCCCGCGCCGCCCGCGACAGGCGGCCGGAGCTGAAGGTCCTGCTCACCACCGGCTATGCCGAGGCCAGCCTCGAGCGAACCGACGTGGGGGGATCGGAGTTCGACATCCTGAATAAGCCCTACCGCCGCGCCGATCTCGTGCGGCGGGTCAGGAGCACCCTCGACGCCCCGAGCGGCGGCTGACCGTCCGTCGCCGCGCAAGGATGGAGATGCCCATGCCCCGCGGCGACAAATCGAAATACACCGACAAGCAGATCCGTAAGGCGGACGCGATCGCCGAGTCCTACGAGAAGCGCGGCGTGCCGGCGAAAGAGGCCGAGTCCCGGGCCTGGGCTACGGTCAACAAGGACGACGGCGGCGGCAAGCATCCCGGTGGCTCGGGACGCGGCAAGTCGACCGATCATCCCGCCTCACACAAGGGTGGCCGCAGCGGCGGCGCAGCGTCCGCGTCCCGGACCGCGGAGCAGCGCTCGGCCTCCGCGAAGAAGGCTGCAGCAACCCGTAAGCGAAACGCGGCCGCTAAGGCGTCCTGACCCGGCTCGCCGTCAGATGTCGTCCGACGACCGCACCAGCTTGAGTCCCGAGCCGAGCCTGACCAGATCGAGCTGACCCTTCATCCCGGTCTTGGCAAAGACCGATTTGAGCTGGCTGCGGACGGTGCTTTCGCTGACACCCTGGCGCAAGGCCACCGTCCCCACTGTCTCTCCGGCGACGATCCCGCGCGCCACGCGCGCCTCCGCAGCCGTCAGGTCGAACAGTCCCTGGAGAAGATCGGCATCCGGACCCTCGGCGTTCATCTCGACCGGCGTCAGGACGAGGATGAACGCGCTGCCGGTGAACAGGTCGCGGGCGACGCCCCGCACAGGCACCAGATGGGCGACCATTGCTGGATTGTTGTCGCGCGCCGGGATCGGGATCGAGCGCGGCACTTGCCGGCTCGCCGCGTTGAGCGCGGCAGCGAGAAGGTCGTCGGCATCACTGTCGGCGAAGGCCACCCGTGCGGCTCCGTCGCGAACCGTGAGTGGGATCAGCGCGTCGAGAAGCGAATTGACCGCCTGGAGGCGCGAATCCCGGCTGATGATCCCGGCCGGCAACCCGAGAAGCGCGAGTGTCTCGACCGCCGCGCGGGCGCGCTCGAGGCGCAGCCGACCGGAGATCAGCGCTGCGCGGCCAAGATGGGGGCGCACGCTGTCGAGGATCGAGACCGCCTCCGTTGGCACCGGCCCATCGCGGAAGGCGCGCTCGATGCTGAACACCAGCGTGTCGCCGGTCGTCATCGGGAATGCCGTCGCGGTTGCCCAGCCGAGGCCCTGGGGGCGCAGAAACTCGTTGATCAGCGGGTCTCGCTCGATCTCCGCCGGAGTGTAGACGTCCGTCTCGACGATGAAGCCGGCATGACGTGCTTTGAGCACGGCCGGTGTCCGGGTGTTCCTGTCGGGCCAGCCCTGCTCCACGAAATTCTCGACGAACCCGGAGAGCCCCTTCGTGCTGATGAAGCGAAAGTCGGTCGTGTCGGCGGCGAGAAGGATCGTGCCGACGCCGCCAGCAATGTCCGTCATCGAATCGAGAACCGGCGTCCACGCTTCTGGGACGACCGACGCCTCGTAGATCTTGTCGGTGATCGCTTCGATGTCGAAGCGATCCGTCCCCCGCGCCATGCTGGAAAACCCGGGCTGCACAGCGCATGGCGCTGTCGAATATACCAAGATTAACGATTGTCGCTCATCGGGGCCACTGCGAACCGCGTGATCACCGCGGAAAATGCCCCGAAATTTTGCAAGTGCGCCCGAAATAGAAATGTTCGGAAACAAACAAAAGCCGGGTCACTCCTTTCGCAACCCGGCTCGATCGGCCGCCTTCGGGACGGACGTCATCGATCGAATACACGATGACGCCCGCCGGGAGCTTTACGCACCCATCGCTGCCTTCAGGTTCGTATCGACCTTGTCGAGGAAGCCGGTGGTCGAGAGCCATTTCTGGTCGGACCCGACGAGCAGCGCGAGATCCTTCGTCATGAAGCCGGCCTCAACCGTGTCGACGCAGACCTTCTCGAGGGTCGCGGCGAAGTTCGCGAGGTCCGTATTCCCGTCTAGCTTCGCGCGATGCGACAGGCCGCGAGTCCAGGCGAAGATCGAGGCGATGGAGTTGGTCGAGGTCTCCTTGCCCTTCTGATGCTCGC
The DNA here is from genome assembly GCF_021352225.1 of Methylobacterium sp. C25. Taxonomy (GTDB): domain Bacteria; phylum Pseudomonadota; class Alphaproteobacteria; order Rhizobiales; family Beijerinckiaceae; genus Methylobacterium. Next base: position 73,825 of record NZ_JAAUVI010000007.1, read on the forward strand.
GATAGTGGCGGGTCACCGTCCCGTGTGCCGCCTCGGCCTCGACGGTCTGGCCGTCGGGCGTGAGCAGCACCGAGGTCATCAGGCCGAGCGAGCCGAAGCCCTGGGCCACCGTATCGGACTGCACGTCGCCGTCGTAGTTCTTGCAGGCCCAAACATAGCCGCCAGACCACTTGAGCGCAGCGGCCACCATGTCGTCGATCAGGCGGTGCTCGTATGAGATCCCGAGGGCCTGGAAGCGCGACTTGAACTCGTCCTCGTAGACCTGCTGAAAGATGTCCTTGAAGCGTCCGTCATAGGCCTTGAGGATGGTGTTCTTGGTCGAGAGGTAGACCGGGTACTTGCGGGCGAGGCCGTAATTCAGCGAGGCGCGGGCGAAGTCGCGGATCGACTCGTCGAGGTTGTACATGGCGAGCGCCACGCCGGCGTCCGGGAACTTGAACACCTCCTGCTCGATGACCTGGCCGTCGTCGCCCTCGAACTTGATCGAGAGGCGGCCCTTGCCCGGCACCTTGAAGTTCGTGCAGCGGTACTGGTCGCCATAGGCGTGACGGCCGATCACGATCGGCTGGGTCCAGCCGGGAACGAGGCGCGGCACGTTCTTGCAGATGATCGGCTCGCGGAAGATCACGCCGCCGAGGATGTTGCGGATCGTGCCGTTCGGCGACTTCCACATCTCCTTGAGCTTGAACTCTTCGACGCGCTGCTCGTCGGGGGTGATGGTCGCGCATTTCACGCCGACGCCGTGGCGCTTGATCGCCTCGGCCGCATCGACGGTGACTTGGTCGTTGGTCTGGTCGCGGTACTCGACGCCGAGGTCGTAATATTCGAGGTCGATGTCGAGATAGGGGTGGATGAGCTTGTTCTTGATCTCGGCCCAGATGATCCGGGTCATCTCGTCGCCGTCGAGCTCGACGACCGGATTCGCTACCTTGATCTTCGCCATGTGCTGTTCCCGCTGGCGGCCCGCGGAGCGTTTCCAGGGCCAAGTCGGGGCTCGCTATAACGCGCTGCAACAACCCGACAAAGGGCCTGAGTTACGATCGATGAATTCCGTCATCGGCCACGCTTAACTTCGGCGCAGTTGGATCGCGAGCCAGACCAGGATCGCGAGGGCGACCAGGTTCACTGCCACGGTGATCTCTTCACGCGGCGCCAGGGAGAGCGCGTAGGCGCCCTTGTGGATCAGGTCGAGCTGCCAGGCGAGGACCAGCCCGTCTCCAGCATAGCGCAGCAGCAGGTCGGCGAGCATCCAGCCGCTGGCAGCGATGCGGAAGGTCAGACCGGCGCTGACGAACCACACGACCTGGAAGAGCTGCACCGGAATCGACAGCGTGTAGCCCCAGCGCCGGTCGTGCCAGAGCGCGACGCCGGCGACGACGCTTGCGATCAGCACGAGGGCGATGATCGCGATCCCCGGCATCAGGGTGACCGGGATCTTCGAGGCCGTCGTCTCGATGTCGTGGGCCAGGCCCCAGAGGCCGTTGAGGCCGCCCCAGATCTCGATGAGCGCCACCGCGTAGCGCAGGCCGTCGCGGCCGGATCTTGCCTGTTCCGTCATGGGCGAGAGGATCTAGCGGACGCACCCCCCGCGCGCCACCCGCATGGCGTCGGCCCTGGATATCCGGCATGAGCGCGACAGTTTCGGGACCATCCCGCAATCCGAAGGAGACATCATGAGCGACCGTATCATCCTGCGCGCCGGCGAGGCCCTCGTCGCAGGCGGCGCCCCGAACACGGCGGCCGAGCCCGAGGTGATCATTGGCGAGCTCGACGGTCCGGTCGGCACCGCCCTCGCCACCCTGACCGGCGATCAGGTCGTCGGCCATTCCCGCGTCTTCGCGCTCCTGAACACCGACATCATGGTGCGCCCGGTGACGCTCTGTGTCTCCAAGGTTAGCGTGACCGAGAGCAAGTACACCTCGATCCTGATGGGCACGGTGCAGTATGCCATCGCCAACGGCGTGCTCGACGCCGTGCGCGCCGGCTACATCCCCAAGGAGAAGGCCAACGACCTCGGCATCATCTGCTCGGTCTGGCTCAGCCCCGGCGTGATCGAGGCCGAGACGGTCGATCACAAGTCGATGTTCGAGATCCAGCGCAAGGGCATGTGCGAGGCGATCCGCAAGGCCATGACCAACGAGCCCTCGATCGACTGGCTCCTCGAGAACCAGGACAAGATCGTCCACAAATNGAGCGGCCGGGTAGTCGGCTCTCGCATCAATACACCTGATCCTGAGGTGGAGACGCGCAGCGTCGGCCTCGAAGGAGGTGTCCAGTCATCGCACCGAAAACTGGGCCCTCCTTCGAGGCTGCTTCGCAAACCTAATGATGAGGGCGTGGGCGGGGTGGGCGCCGTCTTTTCGCCGGCCTTGGTCCATGTCACAGGGCCGGAATGAGCACCGTCGCCCCCGCTGTCATCCTGGTCGAGCCGCAACTGGCCGAGAATATCGGCATGACGGCCCGCGCCATGGCGAATTTCGGGCTGTCCGAACTGCGCCTCGTCGCGCCGAAGAACGGCTGGCCCAAGAAGGGCGTGCGCGAGGCGGCCTCGGGCGCTGTCCATGTCCTCGACGGTGCGCAGCTTTACGCAACCGTCGGCGAGGCCATTGCCGATCTGAACTTCGTGCTCGCCACCACGGCACGTGAGCGCGGGCAGATGAAGCGGGTCTATGCTCCCGATGCCGCCATGGAGGAGGTCGCCGCGCGCAGAGGAGGCGGCCAGCGCGTCGGCATTCTGTTTGGGCGCGAGCGGGTCGGCCTCTCGAATGACGAGGTCTCTCTGGCCGACGCCATCGTCACCTTCCCGGTCACCGAAGAGTTTCCCTCACTCAACCTCGCCCAGGCGGTGCTCCTGGTCTCTTACGAGTGGCGCAGGGCAGCCGGTCTAGCCCGGCAGCGCTTCGATGGCGCGATGACCTCCACGCCGGCAAGCCGCGAGGCCGTGCTCTCGCTGTTCGAGAGCCTGGAATCGGCACTGGGCGCGGCGGGCTTCTACCCTCCGCACAAGCGCCTCGGCATCATCCGCAACATGCGCGACCGGCTGCACCGCATGGCGCTCACCGAGCAGGACGTCAGGACGTTTCGCGGCGCCCTCAGGGCACTGACGCGCCGGGCCACGCGCGCGCAGGGCGAGGACTGAGCGGCCTCAGGCCGCGACGCGCACCACGATCTTGCCGACATGCGTGCCCGCCGCGAGATGGGCGAGCGCCTGCTTCGCCTCGTCGAAGGCAAAGCTCCTGTCGATTACGGGCTTGATCTGGTGGAGCCCGATCACGCGGTTCATGTCCTCGAACATCTCGCGCGAGCCCACCATCACGCCGCGCACGAGACAACTCGCGCCGAGGATGGCGAGCGGATCGAGCGGCTCGCCCTGGGCCAGCAACCCGACGAGCCCGATATGGCCCCCGGCCCGTGTCGAGGCGATCGAACGTGGCAGCGTTCCGGCGCCTCCGACCTCGACGACATGGTCGACCCCGGCGCCGCCGGTGATCCTGCGGACTTCCGTCTCCCAATCGGGCTGGCTGCGGTAGTTGATGACCGCGTCGGCGCCGAGCGCGCGCGCCTTCTCGAGCTTCGCGTCGCTTGAGGACGTCGCGATCACCCGTGCTCCGGCCGCGTGGGCGAGCTGGATTGCGAAAATCGAGACCCCGCCCGTCCCGAGCGTCAGCACGGTCTCGCCGGCCTTGAGCGGCTTCGCGCCGTAGAGCGCGTTCCAGGCTGTCACGGCGGCGCAGGGGAGGGCGGCGCCTTCCTCGAAGGAGAGATGATCCGGCAGCACGACGAGCCCATCCTCGTCGAAGACCTGGAATTCGCTCAGCACGCCGTCGATGGCGCCTCCGAGCGCCGTGTTCCAAGCGTCCGAGACCTGCGCACCACCCAGCCACGACTGCGAAAAGATGGCGGCGACGCGCTCGCCACCCTTGAAGCGCCTGACGCCGGGACCGACGGCGATGATCTCGCCAGCGCCGTCCGAGAGCGGGATCAGCCGATCGAGATTGACGGAGAACGGGTAGAGGCCGTTCGCGATCAGGATGTCGCGAAAATTCAGCGATGCGGCGTGAATCCTGACGAGAACCTGTCCGCGGCCCGGTTCAGGTTCAGGGCGCTCGGCGAGCGACCAGGACTCGAGACCGGTGGCTGAAGACATCTCGTAGGCGCGCATCCGCCGCTCTTCCTCCGGTTTGCTGCTCTTTGTTTTGACAGTCTTTCCGTTGTGCTGGTGCGTATCGCTATGACAACCAGACTTATGGGTACCTTCCCGGACTCTGTTTCCGCCCTAGGCCATCCGGCGGGGCCTTGACCTGCCCGGAACGCAACGGCTAACTGGTATAGCACAAGCTATACATATGAGCCTTGCCTTGCGAGCTGCCCGTCTCAACCCCGCCCTCCACCCTGTGGCGATCGTCCTCGCCCTGGCGCTCGTCCCGGCGACGCTGGACGCCGCCCGGGCCGACTCCGTGCACGACGTCGATACCGAGCACCTGTTCGGCTTCACCGAGGGCTCTGACATCGGCGGTCCCGGCGAGCGCGAACTCGAATCCGAGACGACCGGCCGGCTGGGCAAGCGCGGCGGCCGATTCCAGGCCGTGGACTCCGCCGTCGTCCTGAAACTGCCGCTGAGCGAGCGCTTCCGGATCGCCCCCGGCCTGAGCTTCGCGGCCTACGACATCGGCGTAGGCCCGGGCCTCGACGATCGTCGCCTGACGAGCCTCGGCGGGGCCTCGGTCGAGGCGCGGACCCGGCTGCTGACGCGGCAGGAATCCCCGTTCGGGCTCACCCTCAACACGGTGGTCGGCGCGAACCGGATCGACCCGGCGACAGGGCTCGGCGCGCGCGGTGTGTCGGCGGAATTCGGGCTTCTCTTCGATCGCGAGATCGTGCCGGGCCAACTCGTAGCGGGCCTGAACCTCGTCTATGCCCTCGGCCAGTCACGCATCGATGGGTTCGATGCCATGCAGCGCGCCTCCGGCCTGGAGGTCTCCGCGGCGCTCTCGCAAAAATTCGCGCCCGGCACGTTTCTCGGACTCGAGGCCCGCTACGCACGGGCCTATTCCGGCACGGCCCTCGACCGTTTCAGTGGCGATGCGATCTATCTCGGGCCGACGATCTATCGAGAATTGACCGACGCGACGTGGATCTCGTTCGCCTGGGGCGTACAGGTCGCGGGCAGCGAGACCGGCATGGGTTACGACCAGGACCTGACGAATTTCGACCGGCACCAGGCGCGCCTCAGGATCGGCACGCATTTCTAGAAACGGCCGGGCCCGGCCGTTTCAGCCGATCAGGCAGCGCCGCCGCCAGCCAGTTTCGCCAGCGTGGACCGCGATGGCGCGAAGAAGGTCGTGCCGGTCTGCGGTGTCGAGAAATCGAGGAGCCGGTCGTAGGAGCCCGGCGGATCGCCGACGAACATGCGCTCCAGCATCTTCTCGATCACCCAGAGACGGCGCGCATATCCGATGAAGTAGGTGCCGAACTCGCGCCGCCCGGCGCTTCCGAACGGCATGTTGTCTCGCAGGATGTCGTGCTCGACGCCCTCGGCGTCGACGATCGTCGCGAGGGACTTGTGCGACTTGCGGGGCGCCGCGTCGTCGTCGAGCTCGATGTTGTCGGCCTTGGTGCGGCCGATGATCTTTTCCTGCGCGTCGGCGCCGAGCGCCTTCCAGGTCACGAGATCGTGCAGGTATTTCTGGGTCACGACGTAGCTGCCGCCGGCGAAGCGAGGATCCTCGTCGCCCACCAGGGCCGCGTCCGGAATGTCCTGACCGACCGGGTTGGCCGTGCCGTCGATGAAGCCGAGGAGGTCCCTCGCGTCGAAGTAGCGAAAGCCCGAGGTCTCATCGACGACACGGGCCGCGTCGCCGAGCCCGTCGAGCAGAAGCTTGGCGAGCTCGAAGCACAGGTCGACCCGCTCCGCGCGGATGTGGAACAGCAGGTCGCCTGCGGTCGAGGGCGCCTTGTGTGCCGGTCCGTCGATGGGGGTGAAAGGTTTGAGTTCGGCCGGGCGCTCGGTCGGATCGAGACGGTCCCACAGCCTGGAGCCGATCGCGGCGATGCAGGACAGCTTTTCGTCGAGGGCGCGAAAGCCGACCGTCTTGAGAAGGTCGTCGAGGCTGTCGAGCGTCGCGCGGACACTGGCGATCGCGGCATCGCCTTCGACGATGTCGAGGACGAGGAAGATCGCGGCGCGGGAGAGTGGAGCTTCGATGCTCTGGGCATCGATTGGCACCCGATCCCAGGTCTGGCCTGCCATGGACACTCCGTCTTTCGGGCACGGAATGCGGATCCGCGGCTCCTTAGACCGTGTCTAGCTTGAGCACTCGCGATTCTCTATCGGGCGCCTCGCGCGGTGGAGACCAGCCTCTTCACGGCCGGATCTCGATCGGGGTGTCGACGTCGACCCGCGAATAGATCGCCTCCATCTCGGCATTGGTCACGCCGACGCAGCCGCTGGTCCAGTCGGTGAGGCGGTGGAGCCCGCCAATCCAGCCGAGCCCGTTCATGATGCCGTGGACCATGATGTCGCCGCCGGGTGAATAGCCGCCCGATGCGGCCGCGGCTTCGTCGGCCTGGTTCGGGTAGGACACCTTGAGCGAGAGATGCGCCACGCTGCCCGGATTCTTGTACTCGATCTTGTAGCGGCCCTCGGGCGTGCGCCCGTCACCCTCCCGCTGCTTGTGGCCGACGGGGCTGAAGCCGAGCGAGACGGGATAGGTTGCGAGCACCTTTTCACCCCGCATCAGGGTCAGCCGCCGAGCGCCCTTCTCGACGAGGATGAGGTCGGCGCGCTCGGACGCGGGCACGAGGGCGGGCTCGGTGCGGAAGATCTGCAAGTAGTCCACGGCCACGATGGCGATCGCGGCCAAAACCGCGACGCCGAACAGCGATCCGATCGTCCACACGACACGCATTGGGATGTGCCTGCTCGCTTGCGGCCTCGATGCTCCATGATGATCGGCGATCATGGCGCTTTGCGGTTGCGCCTGCTCGATGGTCATTCCGGGGCCGCCAGCCGCATTCAGGCCGTGCGACGGCGAGAGCGGTCGATCCAGCGTTCAGGCTGCGCTGACCACCGCGCGAAGCGTCCGCACCAGGGCCGAGGGCTGGTAGGGCTTGGAAATGAAACGTGCGCCTTCCGGGAGATCGTGCGGGCCGGGAAAGCCCATGCCGGAGACGACGAGTACCGGGATCTCGGGCCAGCGGCGGGAGACGAGACGGGCCAGCGCGAAACCGTCCATGGAGCCCTGCGGCATGTCCACGTCGGTCATCAGCACGCCGACGTCATCGCGGCCCTCGAGCATGGTCAAGGCTTTGTCGGCATGGGGAGCTTCGAGAACGGTGAAGCCTGCCTCCGCGAGGGTATCGGAGGCCTCCATCAGGAGAAGCCCATCGTCTTCGACGAGCAGGACGACAGGATTCTCGGAGGGGTCGTCTGTCATCAGCGATGATTACGCTTCCACAAGGCGGTTTCGTGCGCCGTAAAGGCGGGGCGCCGGGAGGTCAAGGATTGGCGAGTGCTTGGTTGTGCGATGCAATGTGTGCCGACCACCCATGGCCTTGATCCGTCACACGGCTTCGGCGAAACGGCGCATCGCACAAAAGCGTGATCGATCCTTCGGCGGCGAATGACCGCCTGCCCGGCAGATCCGATGCCTCGGAGAGAGGCCGGGGTCGAGCATCCGACCCCGGGCGTTTCTGATCGCCGGGGCCGGAGCGGTATCGAGGGTCGAGCTCAGGCCGCCTCGGTGGTCTTCTTGCGGCCGCGGGTCTTCTTGGGAGCCTCGCTGACGGCTTCGGTCGTCTCGGCGGCCTTGGTGGCCGGCTTGCGGCGCTGCTGGCCGAGGCCGAGATCCTTGGCGAGCGCCGAGCGGGCAGCCGAGTAGTTGGCGGAGACGGTGGGGTAGTCGGCCGGCAGGCCGTAGCGGGCGCGATAGGTCTCGAAGTCGAGGCCATGCGTCGAAAGGTGCCGCTTCAGCGTCTTGTAGGGCTTGCCATCGATAAAGGAGATCAGCGCATCCGGCGTGATCGACTTCTTGATCTGGCTCGAAGAAGCCTTCTCAACCGACTCGTCCGGCGCAGCTGCAGGAGCGGACAGATTGGCCAGCGCGGCGTGAACCTGCGAGATCAGCCCCGGAAGATCAGCGGCAGGCAGGGAATTGTTGGAGACATAAGCCGATACCAGATCGGCGGCGAGTTCGACACGGTCGAGTGGCAGGGCTTCAGTACTGTCCGACATTTGTAGCTTCCTGTGTTTGGCTCACACCATTTGTGACCTATGCGGATCGTAAAAAGATTCAAGCGTTTTTTTCAGTGATCGCGCAGGTTCGGCACGTTTTCACGTATAAAAATCCGTTCGTGACCATGGTCTGGCGCCTTTAGGCCCTGTCGGAGCCTGTTGTGCGGAAAAGGAGAACGAGTTTTGGCGGCGGCGAAGCACTCGCGAGACCGCGACGGAACCAGGTTTGATCTGACGCCGAGAGCCGATTCGCGAGGCTCGTTTCGAATCGACGTCTGCCTCGTCTGCGTCGACGGGATTAAAGCGCCAATGCGGCCGGCGAGAGCGGCCAGCGCCCGGGCGCTGGGGGTTACGCCGCTCGTCTTGGTCTCGATTGCAGCGATACTGACGAGTTCTTGACGTGAGCGTGGCCGGGTGCAGGCAGGTCGCCGATGCGCCGGTTCATGGAGAAGCCACGGCCGTCGCGGCCGCCCGCAACGACGTGCGGCGGGTTTCGCCTCGGGTGCGATGGGCCGTCCGGAGGTTCAGGCGTTCAGGGCCGCGTCGAGATCGTCGATGAGGTCGAGCGCGTCCTCGATGCCGATCGAGAGGCGCACCACTTCCGGGCCGGCACCAGCCGCGCGCTTCTGGTCGTCGGTGAGCTGGCGGTGCGTGGTCGAGGCAGGGTGGATCACCAGCGAGCGCGTATCGCCGATATTGGCGAGATGGCTGAACAGCTGGAGGTTCGAGACGAGCTTCACCCCCGCCTCGTAGCCGCCCTTCAGGCCAAAGGTGAAGACCGCGCCGGCGCCCTTCGGCGTGTAGCGCTTGGCGAGCGCGTGGTAGCGGTCGGACTCGAGCCCCGGATAGCTCACCCAGGCGACGGCCGGATGCTTCTGCAGGAATGTCGCCACCTGCAGCGCATTGTCGGAATGGCGCTGCATCCGCAGCGGCAGGGTTTCGATGCCGTTGAGGATCATGAACGCGTTGAACGGCGACAGCGCCGGGCCGAGATCGCGCAGGCTCAGGACCCTGACGGCGATGGCGAAACCGAAATTCCCGAACGTCTCGGAGAGCACCATGCCGGCATATTCCGGGCGCGGCTTGGAGAGCATCGGGTAGCGCTCGTCGCCCTCCCAGCGGAAGGAACCGCCATCGACGATCAGGCCGCCGATGGAGTTGCCGTGGCCGCCCAGGAACTTCGTCGCCGAGTGCACGACGATGTCGGCTCCATGCTCGAAGGGCTTGATCAGGTACGGCGTCGCCATGGTGTTGTCGACGATCAGCGGGATGTTGTGCCGCTTCGCAATGGCCGAGAGCGCCGCGATGTCCGTGATCACGCCGCCGGGATTGGCGATGGATTCGCAGAAGATCGCCTTGGTGCGCGAGGTGATCGCGGCTTCGAAGGTGGCCGTGTCGTCGGTATCGGCCCAGACCACGTTCCAGCCGAAGCTCTTGTAGCTGTGATTGAACTGGTTGATCGAGCCGCCGTAGAGCCGGTTCGAGGCCACGAATTCGTCGCCCGGCTGCATCAGCGCGTGCATGGTCAGGAACTGGGCCGCGTGGCCCGAGGAGACGGCAAGCGCCGCCGTGCCGCCTTCGAGCGCCGCGATGCGCTCCTCCAACACCGCGTTGGTCGGGTTGGTGATCCGCGAATAGATGTTGCCGAAGGCCTGCAGACCGAACAGCGAGGCGGCGTGGTCCACGTCGTCGAAGACGAAGGACGTGGTCTGATAGATCGGCGTCGCACGGGCACCGGTCGCCGGGTCCGGTGTCGCTCCGGCGTGGATCGCCAAGGTGTTGAAGCCGGGCTCGCGGTCGCTCATGGGGTACTCCTCGCGCAGTCGTGTACGCCCGCAGTTCCGAGTGAGGCAAGCCGATGCATTGCGCGGAGGAAACTCGGCTATACAGCCGCCGCCATGCAGTTCTCACCCACCCGCATCTTGCTCGCCAGCTTCGTCGGCACGGCGATCGAGTTCTACGACTTCTATATCTACGCGACGGCGGCGGCACTGGTAATCGGGCCGATCTTCTTCCCGCCGGGCGAGCCGGCGGCGCAGACGCTCCAGGCGTTCGCCACTTTCGCCATCGCCTTCGTGGCGCGACCGGTAGGGGCGGCCCTGTTCGGGCATTTCGGTGACCGGGTCGGACGCAAGGCGACGCTCGTCGCCTCACTGATGATCATGGGGCTCTCCACCGTCGGCATCGGCTGCCTGCCGTCTTACGCCAGCATCGGCTGGGTGGCCCCGGCGCTGCTCTGCCTGTTCCGGGTGGGACAGGGGATCGGCTTCGGCGGCGAATGGGGCGGGGCAGCGCTGCTCGCGGTCGAAAATGCCCCTCCGGGCCGGCGCGCGCTTTATGGCATTGCCCCCCAGCTCGGTGCGCCGGTGGGGTTCCTGGCGGCGAACCTGCTCTTCCTCGGCCTGAATTTCAGCCTGACGCCGGAGGCCTTCGCGTCCTGGGGCTGGCGGCTCCCCTTCCTGGCGTCGGCGGTGCTCGTCGGCCTCGGGCTCTATGTGCGGCTGAAGCTCACCGAGACGCCGGCCTTCGCCGAGGCCTTGGCCAGGACTGCTCCCGAGCGCGTGCCGCTCGCCACGATCGTCACGCGCCATTGGCGGGCGACGCTGCTCGGCACGCTGTCGATGGTGGCGCCCTACGCCCTGTTCTACCTCTCCACCGTCTTCGCGCTGAGTTGGGGAACCGGGCCGCTCGGCTATCCGAAGACGACCTTCCTGCTGTTCGAGTGCGCGGCGATCCTGTTCCTGGCGCTGTCGATTCCGCTGGCCGGTGCGGCGGCTGACCGGTTTGGTCGTCGGCCGGTCCTGCTTTCAGGCCTCCTGGTCACGGCCGGCTTCGGCGCGCTGTTCGGGCCGTTGCTCGGCAGCGGGGAGGGGAGCCTGGTGCTCGTGTTCCTCTGCCTCGGTCTCTTCGCCATGGGCTGGATCTTCGGACCGATGGGCGCGGCCCTGCCGGAGCTGTTTCCCGTGCGGGTCCGCTACACGGGCGCCTCGGTCACCTACAATCTCGCCGGCATCCTCGGGGCGTCGATGGCGCCGTTTGCCGCGCAGTGGCTCGCCGGGTGGGGCGGGATCGGCTCGGTCGGCGTGTATCTGGCCGCCGCTGCCGCGATCAGCTTCGTCGCCGTCTTGCTGATGGCCGAAACGCGTCCGCGCGCCGAATAACGCTCGCAGCACGCGTACAGGCCACCGCCGGGTGACGGCGCGCACGGCAGAGGTTAAGTCGCAAGTTGCATGAGTAAATCAGTTCAAGGATGGTTCATCGATCAATCGAAGATCGTTCGTCGTCTAAACTTGGGGCTTATCGCAGAAGGGCAACGCCATGATCATTTGGGGCAGCTATGCGATGAACAAGAAGCTCAAGACAGGCGAGTTTTACTGCCCGCATTGCTCGAATCCCCGGAATTTCGTTCACAAACGTCCGAGGCGCTGGGGTCATCTCTATTGGATCCCGCTGATCCTGATGGACACCTACGACTCCTATATCGAATGCCAGGCCTGCAAGAAGACCTTCAACGAGCAGGTCCTCGACCACGACCCGCGTCGCGCCAAGGCGGCTGCCGAGACGAACCTTTCGGCGTTGATCGGCCAGGTCATGATCCACGTCGCTCACGCGCAGAAGACGGAGCTCTCGGCTCCGTCCATCGCGATGACGATCAAGGACGTGCTCGGGCTCGAGAAGCTCCCGCCTCGGGCCGAGGAGACGTTCGCGGTGCCGATGGACAAGACCGCAATGCTCGATCTCGTGCGCGAACATGCCGGTCTTCTGACCGCGAAGGGCCAGGAGATCGTCCTCGTGAAATCCGTTGGCGCGATTCCGCTGACGCCCGAGGTGAGCGGGCTCGTCGGCGAAATCGGTGCGGCGATGGGAATGACGGCCTCCCATGTGAACGGCGTTCTCGCCGACCTCGCGCAGAACCCGCCCGCCCTGCGGCTTGCCGAACCGACCGCCGCGCCGAGCCAGGGGCAGCCGGCGGCGAGCGCCTAGATCACCGGCAGCCTCGAGGCCTTAGCGCTCGTCGATCGTCAGTCGCTGCACGCCGCGCTTGTCGAGCACGGGCTTCTTCGCGCTGATGATCCGCGAGTTCACTCCGGTCCAGCCGATCTCGCCCGAGAGGCGGCCATACTCGATCTTCGGACAGCGGTTCATGATGACGGTGACGCCGCGGGCCTCGGCGCGCGCCGCAGCCTCGTCATTGCGCACACCGAGCTGCATCCAGATGATCCTCGGCAGCTCGGGAAGCGCCAAGGCCTCGTCGACGAGGCCGTCCGCCGCGATGGAGTTGCGGAAGATCTCGACCATGTCGACGGGGCCCGGCAGGTCTGCGAGGCGGCCGATCACCGGCATGCCGAGAAGGGTCTGGCCGGCAAGACCGGGATTGACCGGCGTCACCTTGTAGCCGCGCTCCGACAGGTATTTCAGCACGATGTAGCTCGGCCGGGCCGGGTTCGACGACGCGCCGACCAGCGCGATCGTGCGTGTCTGCTTGAGCAGCGCGCGGATCCGGGCATCGGGGTAGTGATCGTGGTGGGCGAGGGCAGCGTCCATTCCGCCTTGTGGGTCAGCGAGTGTCGTGCTGCAAGACGCCATGATCGTGATGAGCCTGGACGAGACCCGCGACTTCCTCGATCGCGAGTTTCCGCAGATGAACGATGGCGGCCGCTCCTACCACCTGGAGGCCGTAGGCCCTCTGACGGCGCGTATGCGGCTCGACCATCACGAGCGATTCCTGCGCCCTGGCGGGACGATCTCCGGGCCGGCCATGATGGCGCTCGCCGATTTCGCGCTCTACGCGGCGATCCTCGCCAATGTCGGCCCTGTGGCGCTGGCGGTGACGACGTCGCTGAGTTTCAACTTCCTGCGCAAGCCCGGGACGGATGGGCTGATCGCCGAATGCACCCTGCTGAAGCTCGGGCGGCGGCTCGCGGTGGGTGAGGTGCGCGTCACGACGAAGGGGAGCGACGATCTCGTCTGCCACGCGACGGGGACGTATTCGATCCCGCCTCGGTCGTAATTGGATCGTTGGTGGACGCGAGCCGCCTGCGGCAGCTCCCTCGGTAATCGGTAGAGGAATTTCCGGGCACGCCGGCAAAGATGCAAATTTTATCGAAACTTTTGAAAGAAACCTCAGTCATGGTCGCTAGATGAGCCAAGCGGTAGGGGAGGTTCTATTGAAAAATATGCTGACCAGCGTTGCGTTCGCGGCTTTAACAAGTTTTCTGACCGTGCAAGCATATGCTCAAGAAGTATCTCAGCGATCTGCGCCATCTAAGCGGACGCTTACGCAGAGTATATCATCATCGATGTCCTTTACCATTCCGGGTCCAGTCGATACTCCAGAGCAGATAAAAGCCAAGAGTGAGAGTGCGCGGCGAACTGTCTACGAGATGATCGAGTCGGAGTGCCGTGTTTTGTCGGAAATCTTCAAGGCAGATTGCCGTTTGGGAGACGTCAACGCCAATAGCTCGGTCGCGACGCGCCGAGAGGGCTTCGAGGGCATTGCCGTGACTGGCCGGGCTACCTACCAGCTGACGCCGCGAGACTGATCTCCGAGTCGCAAGCAGTCGGCGCAAGATCGGCTGCTTGCGAGGCCCTTGTTCAAGGCTTTCGAGCCAGCGCCTTCCACGGCACGACGCGCGGCGTCGCGGCGGCATAGGCCAGCCACTCGCCGCCGAAACGCTCCTGCATCATCCGCTCCTCGCGCGGCACGCGGAAAAAGTAGAGGCAGCCGAATCCGACGAGACCGGAGAGGCCCGCAATCCAGTTCGGCAGCAGGATCGCCTGGGCGAGCGCCCAGAGCCAGAACGCGCTGTACATCGGGTGTCGGACCCAGGCGTAGACGCCCTGCGTCTTGAGGCGGTGGCCGTCCCGCAGTTCCAGGCTGAACGACCATTCGCGTCCGAGACCGCGATGGCTCTTGTCGAACATCCAGAGCGAGAGGGCGGCGACGACGAGGCCGAGCGCGAGCAGGGCGAGATTCGTGGGCCGCTCACCGATCCGCGCGAGGCCGAACAGGCAGTAGATCGTAGGGATCACGCCGAGACCGGTCGCCGAAATCGACAGCAGGAGGTTTTCGCGAAAGTCCCAGTGCGAACTCGCGACTGGCGTGCGCCGCGCCCGTCGCTTGTGCGGAATACGGATCGCGTACCAGCCCACCATCAGGGCCAGGAAGGCGATCTTGCAGAGAAGCGGCGTCGTCATCGGGCGGCGATAGGGGTGATCCGCGCGGCGCGCAATCACGCCTCGCTCGGGCTACCGACTCCCGGCGCCTTGTCTGTGAGCGCGCCGGCTGCATCCAGCCATGCGAGGGCCCCCTCGCGCGAGCGCGCGAGGTCGCCACAGAAGAACGGGCCGCAGGCGAACAGGAAATAGTCGTACTCGCTCCGGCGCGTCGCCGCGTGGAAGAACAGATTGTGCTTGCGGAAGAAGTCGAAGCGCAGGGCGCGCAGGGCCTCCGGCGAGATCATGTGCCGGAAGGTGGCCTTGCGGCTGATCGTGGGGTGCACGGGCGTGAGCCCCATGGCGACCGCCGGATCCACATAGGGGAAGTTCATCACGTCGTGCTGAGACCAGTAATCGGCCCAGACCAGTCGCGATGAGGCGGTCACGGCGGCGGTGGCACGGCGCAGCGGCGCGGCGGCACTGTGCAATCCGATCTTGAGAACGGACGAGCCGATCGTCAGGACTGCGATCCTCGTCCGGCATGAGCCGGAGGTGCCCTCCGGCAGGCCGGCAAGCAGCATCTCGGCGAGATGCAGGATCATGACGGCCCCAAGGCTGTGCCCGATGAGCAGGACCTCGTCGTAAGCATCAGCCTCGACCGCGGCCTGCACCTCGCGGCGCGCCTCGTCGAGACGTGCGGCGAGCTCCGGCTCGAGCCGGCGGGCCAGGACGCTGGCGAAGGCCCAGTCCTCCAGCAGGATGAACAGGAAGAACTTCTTCGAGCAGAGCGCGATCGCCGCGGCGAAGACCGCGAGCCCGGCAAGCGCGGCGAGCATCGGTCCCAGCGGAGCGGAAAGCCACCAGCCGGCAGCGAGGCCGGCCATCACGGCAGCCACCATCATCGCCAGCGGCGCGAGGGTGAAGATGGCGTAGCGCCAGCCATAGCGAAAATAGCCGAGGATCGCCGGGTCGAGCAGGAAGTCGAACAATCCGCGAATGCCGAGGACGATCCGGTCGAGCAGCGGGCGGTGATGCCCCTGCGCGATCAGGTCGTCGAGCCGGATGATCCGGTAGTCGGTCCGCGTGCGCCAATCCGGTCCGGCCGCCTCGGCGGACCAGCGTGCCTGCCGCGGCGAGATCTCGGGCAGGCCGGTCGCCGTCTTGGCCGACCAGGTCTCGCCGAAGGTCGCGAGGTCGCGTCCGAAGCGCCGATGGAAACGTTCGGGGGCCGTCAGCTGGTAACCGTGGATGTGAACGACGAGCCTGCTGCGTACGACCGGTCCTGACGGGACTGTCATACGGCCGGTCGCATCACTGAGCGGCGGCGAGCGACTGGGCCGTGCGGCGGTCGTTGCCTTCGTTCATCCGCTTCATGCCGTTGATGAAGTCTTCCGGCATCAGCAGGGAGTTCGGCGCGCTCAGGCCCATGTAGCGGCCGACATCGGCAACCCAGCCGCTGCAATTGTTGAAGATCGCGTGCCAGGTGCCGGAATTGGCCTGCTTGGTCTTGATATAGGCGACGATCCGGCGGAACTCGGGCTCCTCGACGGTGACCCGGTAGCGGGCGGAGACGTACTTGTCCTCGAGGTCGCCGTCGCTCGGGCCGGTCTCCGATTTCACGGGGACGATGTGGCCGAGCATCCATGGCTGCGGGCTGTCGCCCGCCGGATGCAGGCCGGCCACCACGCGATCGACGAGCTGGCCCTTTGCGTTGAGGCGCCCGTACATGATGAAGGTGTGGCCGTAGCTCAGCGCGTAGCGCGAGCGGAATTCGATGGCATAGAGCTGCTTGCCGCGAACGCTGGTCTGCTGGGCTTCAGGGCCGCCGCGGGCAGCGTCGGCCGGCTGGCCGGTTAGCCCGAGGGCGAGAATGCCTGCGGTCAGGGAGAGGAGGGAGAGCCGGCTCAAGGTCCGCGTCGTCCGGACGCGTCCAGCCAAATCGCGAATGTCGGCCATGGGCCCGCGCTCCAACAGCGTCGTGATGTGAATTGTCTTACGAGCGACGGCGGAAAAGAGTAGGGGCTCGCTCGTGGCGAGCCCCTGGGCCGTCTGGTTCGGAGACCGGTCGATTAAATACTGGTCTTCAGAGATCAGTACTTGGAGATGACCGGAGCCGGGGCCGGCGGGGGAGCCTTGCCCTTGCCGATGCAAGCGGAAGCGTTGAGAGCGACGGCGGCAGCGAAGGCGAGCAGAACGACGCGCTTGGTGGTGGAGGTGATCATCGTGGTCTCCGACTCAGTTCCGAATGAACAACCTCAGCTTACGGTATGGCTAAGCTAGCAATAGTGCAGAAAAAGCACAGTGCGGTTCCATCGCCCCATTTTGGGCCAGGATGGCCCGTCCGCCGGACTTCGAAATTCAACCATTCGCGCTAACCATTTGTTAACTGTTGTGGATTCGGGCCGCTGCCGCGTCATGCGGCCACAGGGGAGCGCTCACGGCCATAGCTTTCGCAAGCGTCGGCGAGATCGGATTGTGGCGCGAATGCCATGGTTCGGGCCGCTCTGATTTGTGGAGATACCTGGAAGTCTTCTAAATACTGCACACGAGCTTGGCGGTTTGCTCAAACGATGCGCAGCTGCGGCGTCGAAAGACGCGAACGACAGCGAGGTATTATGATACCGTATTTACTAAGTGTCTGATAATACGAAGTTACTTGAGAAAATCTCAAAACCAACTTGACGCGTCGCCGTCGACCCCGTAGAGACCGCCCGAACGCCGCTGCGTCTCCCCGACGCGGCGGCGCCTTTTATTCCGAAACCCGGTACGGATCAGCCATGAAGACCACCTCGCTGAAGCCCGCCGACGTCGACAAGAAGTGGCTCGTGATCGATGCGGAGGGCCTCGTCGTCGGCCGTCTGGCTTCGATCGTCGCCATGCGTCTGCGCGGCAAGCACAAGCCCGCCTACACCCCCCACGTCGATTGCGGCGACAACGTCATCGTCATCAACGCGGAGAAGGTGAAGTTCACCGGCCGCAAGTACGTGCAGAAGAACTACTACCACCACACCGGCTATCCGGGTGGCATCAAGGAGCGCTCGGCCAAGTACATCCTCGAGGGTCGCTTCCCCGAGCGTGTGGTCGAGAAGGCCGTGGAGCGCATGCTGCCGCGTGGCCCGCTCTTCCGCCAGATCATGGGCAATCTGCGTGTCTACAAGGGCTCCGAGCATCCCCATGAAGCCCAGCAGCCGCAGACGCTCGACGTCGGCGCCCTCAACCGTAAGAACGTGAGCGCTTGATCATGGCGACGCTTCAGTCTCTCTCCGACCTCAACCGGTCGAACACCGCCACGAGCAACCCCGAGCAGGAGGCTCCGGTCCACGTCCAGAAGCTGGACAAGCAGGGCCGCGCCTACGCCACCGGCAAGCGCAAGGACGCGGTCGCCCGCGTCTGGATCAAGCCGGGCAAGGGCACCGTGGTCGTCAACGGCCGCACCATCGAGTCCTACTTCGCTCGTCCGGTGCTGCGCATGATCCTGCGTCAGCCGCTCGAGATCGTCAGCCGCGTCGATCAGTACGACATCACCGTCACGGTGAAGGGTGGTGGTCTCTCCGGTCAGGCTGGCGCCGTGCGCCACGGCCTGTCGAAGGCCCTGACCTACTACGAGCCCGAGCTGCGTTCGCCGCTGAAGCGCGAAGGCTTCCTGACCCGCGATCCGCGCGTCGTCGAGCGTAAGAAGTACGGCCGCAAGAAGGCTCGCCGCAGCTTCCAGTTCTCGAAGCGCTAAGTTCGAAACGGCAGTTCCGAAACGAGAGGGCGGATCCGAAAGGGTCCGCCGTTTCTTTTGGCGGGCGCCGTCACGCCAGCATCTGCACGAGCTTGGCGACGGTGTTGATGTTCCGGCCGGTGCCGACGGAGGCGGCCGGAATGCGCAGCTTGGACTGCCCCATACCGACGATGCCGTAGCGCACGTAGATCTCACGACGGCCGAGCCGAACCTCTTCGTCGGCCAAGCCGGACACACGCGACAGCATGTCGGGGTGGGTCGCTTCGTCGAGGAAGATCGTGACGACGCGGTTGCCCGGATGATCCGGGAAGGGATTGCGTGCGAGCACCTCTGCCATTTCGGCCGCGTCCCGCACGATGACGCCGACAGGCTTGCCGAGATGGCTCCGCAGACGCTCTTCGAGCGCGAGCTTGACCGCTGCTGCGCTCTTCTCGCTGGACAAGACGACGTTGCCGCTGGCGATGTAGGTGCGAACCTCCGCAAGGCCCGCCTCCTCGCAGAGCCGTGCGAGATCCGCCATCGCGAGCTTGCCCGTTCCGCCGACGTTTACGGCGCGCAGGAGGGCGACGAAGCGTGTCACGGTTTGCGCACTCCGGCAGGGCGACTACCACCGAGGTGCGAAAGCCGTGCGGTTCCAGCCTCGGCGGCAGGCTGAGGATCAGCCCGATTTCGCTGCTTAGAGCTTGCCCAGCAGCGGGAATTCCTGGCTGAGCGTCGACTCCATCGGCAGCGGCGCCTCGCGGCGGCGCGGCTTGCGGTTGAGGACCTGCTTCAGCTTGGTCTTCAGGAGCGCGATGTCGAAGGGCTTCAGCAGGAAGGCGTCGGCGCCGGCGAGGTGCGCGACGTTCACGTCCTCGAAGTCGAAGGTCGCCTCGGTGAGGATGAAGGGCGTGTTCATCAGCGCGTTGTCGGCTCGGACCTCGCGCAGCAGCGTCAGACCGTCCATCGGCTCGAGGTTCAGATCGCAGATCACCAGGGCGTATTTACGGGCGCGCATGCGCTCGAGCGCCTCGAAGGCATCCGACACGCCCTCGACTTCCGGGAATCCCAGTCGGGTCAGAAGTTCGATCACCAGCCGAAGCAACTTCGGCTGATCATCGACGATCAAGATGGCGGGGACGTCGCTCATGGCGCTCTCGGCAGCTTCCGGCATGACGATATCAGACGAAGAGATGATCGATGCCCTGCTTCGACATCGTGTCTTGCTGGAGCGTGGTGGCGAGATTGTGGATCGTGCTGCTCTTCGGCGTTCCGCGTTGAAGCATCGGCAGCAATCCCGCCTTGTTGAAGTGGATCTCGGTGGTTCCACTGCGCACGCCCGTCGTGAAGGACGTGACGAAGGCGCGCTTGTTGATCTCTCGCCACTCGACAATCTTCACGTCGCGGTGGCGGGTGTCGGTCGAGATCCGCTGAAACGTCTCGTTCACGGATAGCCGCTCGCCCTCGATGATCTGGACGGCGAAGCTGCCCTCCACGATCAGGAAGCTCGTGATCACCGAGAACTCGTTCTTCTTCTGCGCATGCTTGGTGATCTCGCTGATCTGACGCGCACGTGAAGGCGCATCGGCGGCGAGGTTGAGCCGCGAGAAGTAGATCAGGTTGACCAGGCTGGTCCGCTTGGCAGGCCGCATAGACTCGTTCCGATCCCGCATTTTGGGCGCAGGAACCACACCCTAGCGGGCTTGCCGATAACGTCGCGTAAACGACGAACACACTCGGCAACACTTGCCGGCCCCGCCGTTTGCCGGGCCAAAATCTGCCGCGTGCCGCGCCAGTGCTGCGAGCAATATCAGAGACTTACGTCTGGCATGAGCGTTGCGCCGCGCTGTCCGAGGGCGGAGCCGCCCAGGCGGCAGAAGGAGTACCGGCCATGGACGTTTTTACCGCGATGCAGACGGCGGTCTCGGGACTGAAGGCTCAGTCCTACGCCCTCGACAACATCTCCGGGAACATCGCGAACTCGCAGACGACGGGCTACAAGCGCATCGATACGAGCTTCGTCGACCTGATTGCCGAACAGACCGCGCGCCGCGAGGTGGCCGGCAGTGTCGCCGCCTATTCGCAGCTCACCAACACCATCCAGGGCAACCTGTCCTCGACCGGCGTCAGCACCAACATGGCGCTCAATGGACAGGGCTTCTTCGTCGTCCAGAAAAAGACCTCGGACGCGAGCGGCAACACCACCTTCTCGGCCAGCAACCTCTATACGCGCCGCGGTGACTTCGCGCCCGACAAGGATGGCTACCTCGTCAATGGAGCTGGCTCGTACCTCACGGGAACGATGCTCGATCCGGTGACGGGGCAATCGACCTCCAACGGACCGATCAAGATCTCGAACTCGGTGCTGCCGGCCAAGGCGACGACGACGATCACCTATTCGGCGAACCTGCCGAAGACGCCGGCCACGGCCAAGACGACGTCGACCGCCGGCTCGGAATTGCTCGGTCCCTTCGCGGATGGCTCCGACCCGCGCATCACGAGCGGGACCGGAACGGCGACGGTCTCGGCGGCGAACGCGCAGAGCTTCGTCGACAACAGCATCCAAGGGCCGCAGCTGACGGCCTACACTGCGGCCGGATCGCCCGTCCCCGTCACCACCCGCTGGGCGAAGGTCTCGAATGCGGACTCGACCGCCACTCCGCCGACCACCGACACCTGGAACCTGTTCTACGCCAACAGCACGTCCACGACGGGCAACAACACCGGTTGGACCAATGTCGGACAGGCCTTCAGCTTCAATGCGAGCGGCCAGCTGACCTCGCCCACGACGACGTCGATCACCATCCCGAACCTCACCGTCGACGGCGCGACGGTCGGCAACGTGACGCTGGACTACGGCGCAGGCGGTCTCACCGAATACGCGTCGAGCACCGGCGGCGCCACGACCAACGCCCTCCAGCAGAACGGCTACTCGTCCGGAACTCTGAACTCTGTGGACGTTTCGGAGGACGGCAAGATCACCGGCACCTACTCCAACGGGGCCTCTCTGACGCTCGCCACCATCAACGTCGTCCACTTCACCAACGATGACGGGCTGAAGCCGGATTCGTTCGGCAACTATCAGCAGACCCAGGACTCGGGTGAGCCGATCACGGGCCTCAAGGGCACGACCATCGTCGGGGGCAACGTGGAGCAGTCGAATACCGACATTGCCGGCGAGTTCTCTAAGATGATCGTAACGCAACAGGCCTATTCTGCGAACACGCGCGTCATCTCGACCGCTCAAACGATGATGTCCGACCTGATCAACATCATCCGCTGAGCGGGGGTGAGGTCGGCATCCGTCCGATGACGCGTCCCGAAACGATAGGACCTGCCGGGCGCGTCGCAGCCCGTTCGAGAGGAGGCGTCACGTGTCCCTCAATGCCCTGAACACGTCGACGGCCGGCCTCAAGCTGACGCAGGCGCAGCTCGGCATCGTCTCCCAGAACATCGCGAATGCTGGCACGGTCGGTTACGTCCGCCGTACGCTCGATTCCGTCACGACGGGGCCGGGCAATTCGGGCGTGGCGACCGGCACGATCAGCAGGAGCATCGACGCAGCCGCGTTGAAGCAGTTGAGGCTCGAGACCTCGGGTGCCGCCTACACGACGGTTCTGTCGAGCGTCCTCACGCAGGTCGACAAGCTCTACGGCACGCCCGGCTCCTCGACCTCGCTCGACGGACTGGTCAACGGCTTCTCCTCGGCGTTGCAGAGCCTGGCCGCCGATCCGACCTCGTCCGCGGCCCGCTCGGCCGTCGTGACGAGTGCATCGAGCCTCGCGTCCCAGATCGGCAGCATCGCGGGAAGCGTGCAGGACCTGCGCAGCGCGATGGAGTCCCAGCTCTCGCAGGACACCACGCAGGCGAACCAGTTGTTGAAGTCGATCGCCGACCTCAACACGCGTGTGTCCCAGGCCAGCGACGGCGCGAACAAGGCCGACCTGCTCGACCAGCGCGACCAGGCGGTGAACTCGCTTTCCGCGCTGATGGACGTTCAGAGCGTCCCGCAATCCGACGGCACCGTCTCACTGATCACCACGACGGGTGTGACGCTCGTCGACCGCGGCAATCCGACCGTGCTGTCCTTCGACTCCCGCGGGACGCTCTCGCCGGGGTCGGAATACTCGACCGATCCCACGCAGCGCGGCGTCGGCACGATCACGGCGAAGACGCCCGGCGGAGCCACGATCGACCTCGTCGCTTCCGGAGCGATCCGGTCCGGCTCGATCGCTGCCGAACTCGAGATGCGCGATACGGTGCTGCCGCAGGCCCAGCGACAGCTCGACGATCTCGCCGCGGGCCTGTCGCGCTCGATGTCGGATAATCAGGTGACCGGCACGGCCGTGACCGATTCCGGCAAGGCCGGCTTCGATGTCGACCTCTCCAATCTCAAGGCGGGCAACGCGATCACCCTGACGGTGAAGGATGGTTCGGGGACCCGAAACCTCATCCTGATGCCGTCGTACCTGACGCCGCCGGCCAATCCCGATGCGTCCCTGACGGACGACCCCAACGCCACGGTCGTCCCGTTCACCATCCAGGCACCGCCCGCGACGCCCAGCGCCTCCGACATCGCCTCCGCGATCTCGACCGCGCTCGGTTCGAGCTACACGGTGAGCGCGCCCGGATCGGCGGGCACGGTGCGTATCCTGTCGAACGGCGGACCGACCCTGCTCGCGGCCAATGCCAGCGTCACCCAGCCGACCTCGCCGACCGACAAGGGAACGGGCACGCAGGTCGCGCTCTTCGTCGATTCTGGCAACAAGAACGGGCTCTATACCGGCTCGTTCGACGGCGGCTCGCAACTTACCGGCTTCGCACAACGGCTCGCAGTCAATCCGGCCGTCGTCACGAACAACGCGATGCTGGTGACGCAGACCTCCGCCGGGGTCAGCGATTCCTCGCGGCCCCAGGCGCTCTACGACGCCCTCAACACCACGCAGCGGACCTTCTCGGCGGCGAGCGGGATCGGCGGCGTCAACGCCCCGACGACGTCGAGCGTCAGTGGGTTCGCTCGCTCGATCATCGCCTCCCAGGGCGCGGCAGCCTCTTCCGCTCAGGATCTCGACGAGGGCCAGGGCATCGCGCTCGCCACGGCACAGGGCCGGTTCTCGAGTGAGTCCGGCGTCAACATCGACGAGGAGATGTCGAAGCTCATCGAGCTGCAGACCGCCTACACCGCCAATGCGCGCGTGCTTACTGCCGCCCGCGACATGCTCGACACGCTTCTGCGCATCTGACGGGGCGCACCATGACGACCATCAACTCCTTCGCCGCCGGCAGCTTCAACGCCGACCGCACCACCGCCAGTCTGCTCACGCTCAAGAGCCGCCTCGACGGGCTGACGAACCAGCTCTCCACCGGCCAGGTCGCCGACACCTATGGCGGCCTCGGCTCGGCGCGCACGGCGAGTCTCAGCGCCCATGCCACGATCAGCGCGCTCGACGGTTACGTCGCCTCGATCACCGGCGGGACGACGCAGGTGAACCTGGCCGCGACCAGCCTGACACAGGTCAAGAAGCTCGCCGATACGCTCGGCAACAGCCTGACCGCCAATCTGCAGCCGAGCACCAGCACCGGCATCACCACGAGCGTGGCACTCGCCAAGTCGGGTCTCGACGGCGCAATCGACGCGCTCAACCAGAACGCGGCCGGCAAATACATCTTCGGCGGCCGCACGACCGACCAGGCGCCGGTAGTGTCGGCGGACCTCATGCTCAACGGGGACTCGACGGCTGGATTGGCCGGGCTGAAGACGTTGATCGCCGAGCAGCGGAAGGCCGACGGGACGGACGGTATCGGACGGCTTCAACTCTCGGGGGCCTCGGGCAGTGCCAGCGTGACGCTCTCCGAGGCGACTGATCCAAGCGTGCGGGCCAATTTCGGCTTCACCATCAACGATTGGTCGAGTTCCAACGCGAGCGCGATCAGCGCCAGCCCCGCAACGCCGGCGGCACAGGTGCAGGTCGGCGGCAACCCGACCTTTCCCAGCGCCTTTCCGCCCGCACCGGCCGATGGCGACCGCTTTCGCGTTGCCGTGAACATGCCGGATGGCAGCCAGAAGATCATCGACCTCACCGCGCAGAATCCCGGCAGCGGTGCCGACGGGACGTTCGCGATCGATCCGTCCAGCGCGGCGAACACGGCGGCGAACATCGCGAGCGCCGTCGGCAACCTGCCGATCGCGAGCATCCAGTCCTCTGGCACTCCGGAGGTCACGCTCGACTACTCGGCGGCACCGGCAGCGCGCAGCGTCGGCCTCACCGTCAGTGACACGAACCCGCCGCAGGATGGCGACACCGTCACCGTCACGCTCGGGATGCATGACGGCACGACCAAGACCGTGACGCTGACCGCAACCACCACCTCTCCGCCGCCGGCCGGCTCGTTCCTCATCGACACGGCGGGAGCAGACGCCGCAACCCGCGCCGCCAATACCGCCGGCAATCTCAAGACGGCGCTCAACTCCGCGCTGGGGACCTCGGCCCAGACGGAGCTCTCGGCGAGCTCGGCGGTCCGCGCCTCGGAGAATTTCTTCGACGGGTCGTCGTCGGCGGGTCTCGCCCCGCGCCGGGTCAAAAGCGACTTGAGCGGCTACGAGGACGTCCCGAAGAACAATACCGTGATCTGGTACACGGGCGACGACGCGGCCACCGATCCGCGTGCGACCAGCAGCGTCCAGATCGGCGCCAACCGCAGCGTCGGCATCGGCGCCAGGGCGAACGAGCAGCCCTTGCGCGACACGCTCGCCGCCTTCGCGACTCTGGCGGCCGACAGCTTCACCGATGCGACCGGGACGCAGGACGCCGCGCGCTTCCAGGCGACCGCCAGCCGGGTTCAGGGGCTGGTGACGCCGAGTGACACCAAGACCAGCGTCGCCGACATGGTGGGCGAGTTCGGCATCGCGTCGAGCACGATGGCCGACGCCAAGACGCAGGCGGTATCGACCAAGAACACGCTGCTCGACTCGATCGAAGGCGTCGAGCAGGTCTCGACCGAGGAGGTGGCGGCCAAGCTCATGACGCTTCAGACCCAGCTCCAGGCCACCTATCAGGTCACCTCGATGCTCTCGAAGCTCTCGCTGGTGAACTACCTCTCCTAATCGTCGAAACCACCCGGCCTGAAACGAGAAGAGCCGCCCGATGAGGGCGGCTCTTCCTGTTTTCGTTCGGGACTTCGGCGATCACTCGCCGGCGTCGGCGACCTCGGGCTTCTCGGGCGCGGTGCCTTCCTCGCCGGCCTTGTAGCGCGTCCGGCGACGACGGGGCTTCGGCGCGGGCGCCGCCTCGTCCGAGACCGCCTCGTGCTGGGGCGCTGCGACGGGCTCGGGCGCTGCGCGCGCCGGCTCGACATTCGCCTCTGGGGCCGGCGCAGGAGGATTGCGCGTCGCCGTCATCAGGAACGCGGGCAATGCCGACGTCTCGTCAGCGCTCGAGCGATGGCTTTCGTCGCGGCGGCGCTCGCGGCGAGGCGCCTCGTTCCGGGGCGGCGGAGCGTCGTCGCGGCTCGGCTCCTGGCGCTGCGTATCTTGACGCTGCGTATCCTGGCGCTGCGCCTCCTGACGTCCCGCGTCCTGGCGATTGCGCTCGGGCCGGCCGCCGTCCTGGCGGTTGTAGTTGCCGCGGCCGTTCTCGTAACGCGGCTGATCCTGATTGAACTGGTCGTTCCGCGCCGCGTCCTGACGGGGATAGTCCTGACGACCGTAATCCTGGCGGCCCTGCTCGGGACGGCCCTGGTCATGCCGCCCGTAATCCTGTCGCGGCTGATCGTGCCGGGACTGATCCTGGCGATAGTCGCCGCGATTGTAGTCCTGACGATTGTTGTCGAAGCGCTGCGGCCGGTCGTTCCGGTCGTTGCGGTTCTGGAAGCGCTGCGGGCGATCGTTGCGATCCTGGCCGCGATCCTGGCGATCATTGCCGCGGTTCTGATGGCGCGGCTCGTACTCCTGGCGCTCGTAGGGCTGGGGCTGCTGGCCCGGATCGCCGTACTCTTCGCCGCCATAGCCCTGACGGCCCTGGTCGGCGCCATTCTGGCCCTGGACGTCCTCGTCGCCCTCGTCCTCGTCCTCGAAGCCGTTGCGGGCATAGCCCTGCGCCTGCGGCCGGTTCGGCTCCTGGGCGCTGGTGATGATGCGGAAATAGTGCTCGCCGTGCTGGAAGTAGTTCTCCGCAGCGACGGGATCGCCGCTCGCCAGCGCGTCGCGCGCAAGCTGGGCGTACTTGTCGGCGATGTGCTGGGCGGTGCCGCGGATTTTGACGTCGGGGCCGTTGGATTCATACGACCGGGTCAACGGATTGGGACCCTTGGGCCGGTTGCGACCGCGCATCCGTCTATTCTGGTTTGGTCTCATCGGCCTCGATTGACCTTTCGCTCGTAACAGAAATGATCTCTGACAGGGTTGATCAGCGGCTTACCCGGACGCTCCGCCACCGAGCCTGATGCCCGCCGCGGGATGTGTCGCCGGTCGATCCGTGATCTTTCACGTCGTGCGTGCCGTCGTCTCGTCCGATCGGTACCCGCGCTCGCCTCGAGGCGTGCTCGCGGAATGACCTTAGACTGTCAGGTTCAAATCCATCGCGCTTAGCGGCAGCCTTGGCTGTGATGCCAGGTGTGCGTTCGCTCGATGGTGGGGCGATCGTCCGAACCGGAGACGGTGCTGATCGAACTCGATCCTACCGTGACCCATGCTGATGGGCCGTCCACGATCTACAACTCGAACGTAATGGCTGACGGCCTCCGCAACAAGCACTTTTTCATGTCGTCGCGATTATTGAACGACTTTGTCGTGGGTTGTGACATCCGAGGATGGCCGAAGCATGACGACTCTCGGGTGTCCCGCGAGATCGCGCTCGACACCCTCGACGATCAGTCCCGCCCGCTGCCCCAGCGTTGCGACGGCCTCTGCCTGATCGTAGCCGATCTCGAAAGCCAGGGCGCCGTCTACCGCGAGAAGGCCCGGTCGTTCGGTGAAGGAACGGATGATCGCCCGGTAGGCATCGAGCCCATCCTGCCCGCCATCGAGCGCCGCCATGGGGTCGTGCTTGCGGACCTCCTCGGCCAGCGTCGGGATCACACCGCTGGCGATGTAGGGCGGGTTCGAGACGATGAGGTCGAAGGGGCCGCCGGCCGCCGCGCACCAATCGCCTCTCACGAAGAGACTGCGGCTGCCGACACCGTTGCGGGTGGCATTGCCGCGGGCGGTTGAGAGCGCGTCCGCCGATCGATCCAGGCCGATGCCGCGGGCGCCGGGCAAAGCGTCGAGGAGCGCCACGAGGATGCAGCCCGAGCCAGTCCCGAGATCGAGGATCGCCGGTGCGGGTGAGCGCAGGAGGCGCAGCGCCGCCTCGACCAGCGTCTCGGTGTCGGGCCTCGGCACGAGCGTCTCCGGGGAGAGCGCGAAGGTGAGTCCGCGAAACTCCCATTCGCCGAGGATGCGCGCCACGGGCACGCCCGCCAGGCGCTGGCGGAGCGCATCGGCGAGGGTTTCGGCTCCCGCCGGCCCAATCGGCTCGTTGCTGCGCAGGGCCAGATCGGTGGGCGTCAGGCCGAGGAGGTGAAGAAGGAGAAAGCGGGCATCGCCGCGCGCCTCGCCGATCCCGGCTTGCTCCAACGCCTCTGCCATCCGCGAGCGCGCCTCGGCGCGGGACAGGCTCGGCTCGAACCCGGTGGTCACGGCTCGCGATGATGGTGGCGGCCAGCGCTCACGCCATGCCCTCGGCGGCAAGCAGCTCGGCCTGATGCTCGGTCACGAGGGCGTCGATCACCTCGTCCAGCGCTGTACCGGCCATGACCTCTTCGAGCTTGTAGAGCGTGAGGTTGATCCGGTGGTCGGTCACCCGGGCCTGCGGGAAGTTGTAGGTGCGGATGCGCTCCGAGCGGTCGCCCGAGCCAACCTGTGCCTTCCGGTCGGCAGCCCTCGCCGAGTCTTTCGCCGTACGCTCGGCGTCGAACAGCTTGGCCCGTAGCAGCGACATCGCCCGCGCGCGGTTCTTGTGCTGCGAGCGCTCTTCCTGGACGAAGACCACGATCCCCGAGGGCATGTGCGTCACGCGAATGGCCGATTCCGTCTTGTTGACGTGTTGGCCGCCCGCACCTTGCGCGCGCATGGTATCGATCTTCAGGTCGGCGTCGTTGATGACGATGTCGACTTCCTCGGCCTCCGGCAGCACGGCCACGGTGGCGGCGGAGGTGTGGATGCGCCCCTGCGTCTCCGTGTCGGGCACGCGCTGCACACGGTGGGCGCCGCTCTCGAACTTGAGCCGCGAGAACACGCCGCGGCCGTTCACCTCGGCGAAAATTTCGCGATAGCCACCCATGGTGCCTTCGCTCTGCGAGAGCACCTCGACGCGCCAGCCCTTCGCCTCGGCATATTTGGCGTACATGCGGAAAAGGTCGCCGGCGAAGAGGGCGGCCTCGTCACCGCCCGTGCCCGCGCGGATTTCGAGGATGGCGCTCTTCTCGTCGGCCGCGTCCTTGGGAAGCAAGATGAGCTGAAGCGCGCGGTGAGCTTTCTCCAGGGCCTCCTCGGCCTCCGGCTTCTCCTCGGCGGCGAGCGCGCGCATTTCGGCATCGCCCTCGGCGATCAGCGCTTCGATCCCGGCGAGATTCTCGCTGGCGGCGCGATAGACGTGGATCGCCGCCACGACGCCGTCGAGATCGGACAGCTCGCGTGACAGCTGCACGACGCTGTCGGCAGGCGTGTTCTCCGCTGACAGCTGGGCAGTGATGATGTCGTGGCGCGCCAGGATGGCGTCGAGGCGCTCGGCTGGGATCGGGGTCACGTTTTCTTGAGGCTCATTCGGAAAGCGGGCTTCCTAGCCCAGTGCCGCCCGGAGCGCGAGCGCCGACACGTCATGCCAGCCCACGTTTAGACCGGAATGCCCCGCGCCTTGGCGAAGGAGGTGAGGGCGGGGCGGAGCGAGACGCCGTCCGTCACCTTGCCGAGTTCGCTCTCGATCAGCTCGCGAACTTCCGCTGCCTCGATCGACAGGACCATGGCCTTCACCGGGCCGATCGCGGCCGGCGACATCGAGAAATGGCGGAAGCCGAGGCCGATCAGCGCCATCGTCTCCAGCGGGCGCCCGCCGATCTCGCCACAGACCGTGACCGGGCAGCCGACCGCCTCGGCGCGGTCCGAGATGACCCGGAAGGCCCGCATGGCGGCGCCGCAGAGCGGGTCGAAGCGGTCCGCGACGCGACGGTTGTCGCGATCGACGGCAAAAAGAAACTGCATGAGGTCGTTGGAGCCGACGGAGAGGAAGTCGGCCTCGCGCGCGATCTCATCGATCTGGAACAGCAGCGAAGGCACCTCGACCATGACGCCGAGCTTGCAGTCGCTCGGCAGCACGTAGCCGTGTCGGCGCAGATGCGCCTTCTCGCGCTCGACGATGCCGCGGGCCCGGGTGAACTCCTCCACCGTCGCCACCATCGGGAACATGATCTTGAGCGGGCGTCCGGCGGCGGCTTTCAGCAGCGCGCGGAGCTGCACGCGCAGCAGGGCAGGGCGGTCTAGGCCGATGCGGATGGCACGCCAGCCGAGCGCCGGGTTCTCCTCTTCGAGCGCCGGCATGTAGGGCAGAATCTTGTCGCCGCCGATGTCGAGGGTACGGATCGTGACGGGCAGCTCGCCGGTGGCGGCGAAGACCGACTCGTAGAGCGTCTGCTGCTCGGCGGCGGACGGCATCCGCTGCGCGACCATGAACTGCAATTCGGTTCGGAAGAGCCCGATGCCCTCGGCACCGGTCTCGGCGAGATGGCTGAGGTCGATCAGCAGGCCGGCATTGAGATTGAGCCCGATACGGACCTTGTCGCGCGTCATGGCCGGGACGTCGCGGAGCGCGCGGTACTGGGCCTGGCGGCGAGCGCGCAGGCGCGCCTGCTCGGCATAGGCCGACTCGATCTCCGGCGTCGGCCGGACCTGGATCTCGCCGGAGGCGCCGTCGACGATGATCGCATCGCCCGAGTCGCACAGGGCCGTGGCGTTGGCGATCTCGCCGACGGCGGGGATGCCCAGCGCCCGGGCGACGATGGCGATGTGGCTGGTCGGGCCGCCTTCCTCCAGCACGACGCCGCGCAGGTTCGCCCGCTCGTAGTCGAGGAGCGCGGCCGGACCCATGGAGCGGGCGACGAGGATGGCGTTGTCCGGCATCGCGGCGAGGCCGTTCCCCGGCTCCTGGCCGACGAGCCGCCGCAGCAGGCGGTTGGCGAGGTCGTCGAGGTCGTGCAGGCGGTCGCGCAGATAGGGGTCGGACTGGCGCAGCATCCGCGCGCGGTTGTCCGATTGCACGCGCTCCACGGCGGCCTCGGCGGTGAGGCCCGATTGCACGGCCTCGCGCATCCGGCGCAGCCAGCCCTTGTCGTGCGCGAACATGCGCACGGTCTCGAGCACCTCGCGGGATTCGCCCGAGCCGATGCCGTCGCCGCGCTCCACCAATTCGTCGATAGCCGAGCGGACGTCCTCGATCGCCGCTTCCAGGCGCTCGACTTCGATCTCGACGTTCTCGGCGATGAGCCGCTTCACGATGATGCGCGGCTCGTGCAGCACCACATGGCCGAGGCCGATGCCGTCCGCGAGCGGCACGCCGCGCTGGCTCACCGGCCGGCGCGCGGCACTTCCGGCACCGGGGGCGAGGGCCTGCAACTCGCCAGAGGCGATCATCTCCGAGAGCACCATGGCGGTGGTCTGGAGCGCCTCGATCTCCTCGTCGGAATAGACGCGGTAGGTCTTGTTCTGGACGACGAGCACGCCGAGCGTGTTGCCGGCGCGGAGCAGGGGCACGCCAAGGAAGGCGTGGTAGATCTCTTCGCCCGTCTCCGGCCGATACGCGAAATTCGGGTGCGACTGGGCGTCCGAGAGCGAGAGCGGCTCGGCCTGCCGGGCGATCAGGCCGACGAGGCCTTCATCCGCACGCAGACGGGTGATGTGCACCGCGTCGCGATTCAGACCCTCGGTTGCGAACAACTCGAGCGTGTTGTCGTCGCGCAGAACGTAGACCGAGCAGACCTCGGCGATGACGTTCGCGGCGATCAGAACAACGATGCGGTCGAGGCGTGCTTGAGCGCTGACCGGTTCCGCCATCGCTTCGCGGAGCCGGCGCAGCAGCAGGCGCGGGCCTCCGGGCGCAGCGGGCATCGAGTCGTCAATCCGTGTTCAGCCGGTGCAACCACCAAACGTGCCAACTGCCGAGACAGTGGCACGTCACGATGCGGCGAGTACGGTCAGGCCTTATCGAGGCCGTATAGCGAGTGGAGCGTGCGAACGGCAAGCTCCGTGTATGCGGCATCGATCAACACGGAGAACTTGATTTCCGAGGTTGTGATCGCGCGGATATTGATTCCCTTTTCCGCAAGGGCTCGGAAGGCCTTGGCCGCGACGCCCGCATGCGAGCGCATGCCGACGCCGATGGCCGACACTTTCACCACGTCGGTGGCGCCCTCGATCTGGCCGAACTGGATGCGCTCGCGCTGGGCGTCCAGGATCGCACGGGAGCGCTGGTAGTCCGCCGCCGGGACTGTGAAGGTCATGTCCGTCGTCGACTGATCGCCCGACACGGTCTGGATGATCATGTCGACGTTGATGTTTGCGTCCGCCAGCGGACCGAAGATCGCCGCGGCGATGCCGGGGCTGTCCTTGACCGAGCGGAGGGTGACCTGGGCTTCGTCCTTCGAGAAGGCGATCCCGGTGATGATCTGCTGTTCCACGATGTCGTCCTCGTCGCAGATGAGGGTGCCCGGACGCGCCGCGTCGGGGGGATCGAAGGAGGAGCGCACCGTCGTCGGCACGCGATGGACCATGGCGAGCTCGACGGAGCGAACCTGAAGCACCTTGGCCCCGAGGGAGGCCATTTCCAGCATTTCCTCGAAGGTCACGCGCTCCATGCGCTGGGCCTTCGGCACGACGCGCGGGTCGGTGGTGTAGACGCCGTCGACGTCCGTGTAGATGTCGCAGCGCTCGGCACCGATTGCGGCGGCGATGGCGACGGCACTGGTGTCCGAGCCGCCACGGCCGAGCGTCGCGACGCGGCCGGTCTCGGTGTGGACACCCTGGAAGCCCGCGATTACCGCGACCTCGCCGCGCTTGAAGCCCGTGTCGAGATTTTTGGGGTCGATCGCCTCGATGCGGGCGGAGCCATGCGCGCTCGAGGTCTCGATCGGGATCTGCCAGCCCTGCCAGGAGCGGGCCTTGATGCCATTCTTCTGGAGCGCGATGGCGAGGAGCCCGGCCGTGACGAGTTCGCCCGAGGCGACCACCGCGTCGTATTCGGTCTCATCGTAGAGGTCGTTGGCATCCTTGACCCAGGCGACCAGCTCGTTGGTCTTGCCCGACATCGCCGAGACCACCACCGCGACGTCGTAGCCGGCCGCAACCTCGCGGGCCACGTGGGCGGCCACGTTGCGGATCCGGTCGACATTGGCGACCGAGGTGCCGCCGAACTTCATCACCAAACGGGGCATATCGCGTCCGCGTCTTCTGTCCGTTTCGTACCGTCGGTCGGGAGCGGCCCGCCGCGGCATTGCCGTCGCGCGGAAAGCCTTCGCGACTGTACCGGGGAGGTGCCCGGCGGGTACAAGGGCCTCTCGAAGGTGTCAATGCGATGGCGGCGAAGCCTGTTCGCCGGCTGAGGGTGTGTGGGGTGTGATGGCTGCGTCTGTGGATCGGGAAGAGGTCGCGCGCTTCGACGCGCAGGCCGCGACGTGGTGGGACGCGGACGGACCGATGCGCGTCCTGCATCGATTCAACCCCGTGCGCCTCGCCTACATCCGCGACGAGGCCTGCCGGCATTTCGGGCGCGATCCGAACCGGCCCTTCGCTCTCGAAGGCCTGAGCCTCGTCGATGTCGGCTGCGGCGGTGGTGTGCTCTCCGAGCCGCTCGCCCGGCTCGGCGCGAGCGTGATCGGCCTCGATCCGGCGGAAAAGAACGTGGCTGTGGCGCGGGCCCATGCCGAGGCCGAGGGCGTGAAGGCCGATTACCGGGCCGAGACCATCGAGGCCGTCGTCGAGCGGGGTGAGCGCTTCGATATTGTGCTCGCCATGGAGGTGGTGGAGCACGTGGTCGACCGCACGGCCTTTCTCGCGACCTGCTGCGCCGCCGTGAAGCCCGGAGGCCTGCTCTTCGCCGCGACGCTCAACCGCACGATGCGCTCCTTCGCGCTCGCCATCGTCGGCGCGGAATACGTGCTGAACTGGCTGCCCAAGGGCACCCATGACTGGGACAAGTTCGTGAAGCCCGACGAATTGACCGCCGATCTCGAGGCCGGCGGCCTGCAGGTGTTCGATACGGCCGGCGTGATGTTCGATCCGCTGACGGGAGGCTGGCGCCGCAGCCGTGATACGGCCGTGAACTACATGGTCGCCGCGCGGCGGGATTGATTGCCGTACCGGCACACCTGTCGATTTTTGCCCGCGCTTCGGCCATCCGGGCCGGCGAGGGGGAGCATTGAATGAAAGCCTTGATGTGCACCCGGCTCGGTGGGCCGGAGGAACTGTCGATCGAAGACCTGCCGGATCCGATGCCCGGCTCGGGGGAGGCCCTGGTGCGGATCACCATCGCGGCGCTCAACTTTGCCGACACGCTGATCATCGCCGGCCGCTACCAGGTGAAGCCGGACCTGCCGTTCTCGCCGGGTGGGGAAGCCAGCGGTGTCATCGAAGCGCTCGGCGAGGGGGTAGAAGGGTTTTCGGTCGGCGATCGCGTCATCGTCCATGCGACTCACGGCAATTGCCGCGAGCGTGTCGCCGTCGAGACGCGCCGCCTGACGCGGGTGCCGGACGGCCTTTCCGACGAGATCGCGGCCGGGTTGACCATCACCTATGGTACCACGCTGCACGCTCTGCGTGACCGGGCGCGTATCCAGCCCGGCGAAACGCTCGTCGTGCTCGGTGCCTCCGGTGGCGTTGGACTCGCGGCAGTGGAGATCGGAAAGATCCTCGGCGCGCGGGTGATCGCCTGCGCCTCGTCGCCTGGAAAGCTGGAGACGGCGCGCGAGCACGGGGCCGACGATCTCGTCGACTACGCCGCCGACAACATCCGCGAGGCCCTGCGCCGGCTGACGGGCGAGCGAGGCGTCGACGTGGTCTACGACGCGGTCGGCGGCGACCAGGCCGAGCCGGCGCTACGGTCGCTCGGCTGGAAAGGACGCTACCTCGTCATCGGCTTCGCAGCCGGCGAGATCCCCAAATTCCCGCTCAACGTCATCATGCTCAAGGGCGTCGAGGTCCAGGGCGTGCATTGGGGTGCGTTCGTGGAACGCGAGCCGGGCACGCATCGCGCCAACCAGGAGCAGCTTCTCGCCTGGGCCGCGGAGGGGCGGCTGCGGGCCAGGATCCACGGTGTGCTGCCCCTCGCGGATTACGAGGAGGCTTTCGGCATCCTCAAGAGGCGCGAAGCGCGGGGCAAGGTGCTGCTGCGTGTGAGCGGCGACTGAACAAAGCCATCAAAAACGCCCCGCCGCCTTTCGGCGACGGGGCTCGAAACAATCGCGCCGTCAGGGACGGCAGCGCGGATCAGTAATCGGTGGAGCGGCGCACCGGGCGCTCACCACGCATCATGCGGCGGTCGCGACGCTCCATGCGCTCTTCGCGCGCCTCACGGGCATCCGGATCGACGCCGAGCACACCACCCACGGTGCCAGTCGCTGCGCCGACGGCACCGCCGACGACACCGCCGACCGGTCCGGCTGCCCGGTTACCATCCTCGGCGCCGCGCTGCGCGCCACGCAGGGTGCCCTGAGCATCGGCAGTACCGGCGAGCACGAGCGGAGAAACGGCGAGGGCTGCAACGAGTAAAATGCGCTTCATTCAATGAACTCCGGGTCTCGGGATTGATCAAAAGACCGGTTCGCACCGGCCTCGTTCTGGTCTGCTAACGACTGAGATCCCGATTGGTCCCAAATTTTATTTGGAAAGTTTGCCGAACGCTCCGCAAATGCTGCTGCCTCGCTCGAAAAACAGACGAGATCGGTCGCGTTCGCTGCGTCCGGGTCTCGAAACGAGCGTTAAGCTTGGCGGGCCAGTGCCGCGGCGATGCGGGCCGCGCCTGGGCCCTGCGCGGCATCGACCGCGTGCAGCCGCTTCAGCGAATGTGCGCCGCGGTGGTTTGCATGGGTGATGGCGATGGCGAGCGCATCGGCGGCGTCGGCAACCTTGAACTCTGCCTTCGGCAGCAGGAAGCGCACCATCGCCTGGATCTGGACCTTCTCGGCATGGCCCGATCCACAGACCGTCTTTTTCACCAGGTTCGCCGCATATTCGGACACGGGAAGCCCGGCGAGCGCCGGCACCAGCAGGGCCACGGCGCGGGCATGGCCGAGCTTGAGCGTCGCCTGCGCGTCCTTGTTGACGAAGGTCTCTTCCACCGCGACCTCGTCCGGCGTGTGGTCACCGACGACGCGCGTAATGCCCTCGTGCAGCTCGCGCAGGCGAAGGGCGAGCGGCAGGTCGCCGTCGGAGGTGACGACGCCGCAGGCGAGATAGGCGAGCTTGGTGCCCTTCGTGGCGATCAGGCCCCAGCCGGTGCGGCGCAGGCCGGGATCGATGCCGAGGATGCGGACGTCCGTCGTCATGGTGCCTCCGGCGCGGCGGGCGACCCGCGACGCATCCACCATCAGCACATATCGTGAACGTTTCCTGACCGCAAACGGATTAAGGCTGTGCCTTGAATTCTCCTTCGAGCCGCAACTGAACTTCGTCGCCGAGGATGGGCAGGAAGGCGTTGATGCCGAAATCGGAGCGGCGGATCACGGCCCGGCCGTCGAAACCCACCGAGTAGACCTTGTCGACCGGGTTCACGCCGGCCTGGTTGAAGGTGGCGTCGAACGAGACGACCCGCGTGACGCCCTTGATCGTCAGCTCGCCGTTGACGTGGGCCGTGGTCGGGCTTGTCGGCTCGATGGAGGTGCTGACGTAGCTCGCCTGCGGGAATTTCTCGACGTCGAAGAAATCCGGCGCCTTCAGGTGCTCGTTCAGCTTGTCGTTGAGGCCGTTGACGCTCGCCGTGTTGATCGTGACCGAGAGCGTGCTCTTGGCCGGCTCCTTCGGATCGAAGGTCGCCTCCGCCGCGACGTCGGTGATCTGGCCGTAATAGGTCGAGTAGCCGAGATGACTGAGCGACCAGGTGATCTTTCCGTGCGCCGGGTCGAGGCGGTACTTGCCCGGCTTCACCTGCGTCGGGTCCTTGCTCAGGCCAGCCGGCGCGTCCTGCGCCCGCGATGGGGCAGGCGCAACGGCGAGAAGCGCCAGGACGGCGAGGGCGATCGTCGGCTTCATGGGGGTGTCAGGCTCACCTTGTCGGCTTCGTCGGCGTATCGGATATGGCAGGCGGGCCTGGGAACCAAGTCCCGCATCAGCGCCCGAACCGGGTCCGCACGGAATCGACATGATCGGCAAGCTCAAGGGCATCGTAGATTCCTACGGCGAGGATTTCGTGATCCTCGACGTGCAGGGTGTCGGCTACGTGGTGCATTGCTCGGCGCGCACCCTGCAGCGGCTGCCGAAGCCCGGCGAGCCGGCCGATCTCGCCATCGAGACCCACGTGCGCGAGGACATGATCCGGCTCTACGGCTTCCGCTCGGATGCCGAGCGCGAGTGGTTCCGGCTGCTGCAGACCGTGCAGGGCGTCGGATCGAAGGTCGCGCTTGCAGTACTGTCGGTCCTGGAGCCGGGCGCGCTCGCCACCGCGCTCGCGACAGGTGACAAGGGCGCGATCGCGCGCGCCCCGGGGGTCGGTCCGCGCCTTGCGGCGCGGCTCGCGGCCGAGTTGAAGGACAAGGCCCCGTCCTTCTCGCCGGCCGATCCGGCGCTGATCGCGCTGACGGGCGCGGTCGAGGAGCGCACCGCGCCGCAGCCTGTGGCGGACGCGATCTCGGCTTTGGTCAATCTCGGCTATCCGCAGATCCAGGCCTCTGCCGCCATCGCCACCGTGTTGAAGAGCGCTCCCGAGGGAGCCGAGGCCAAGACGCTGATCCGTCTCGGGCTTCGCGAGCTCGCCAAGTAGAGCCAAACTTTCAGGGCCGAACTCTCAGAGGGTGTGGTCGAAATCCGGCGGTTGCAGCCGCCGCCAGGCCGTCGCGATCGTTTCGGGCTTCACATCGAGCGCATCGGCGCAGGCGAGCAGGAGCGTCTCGTCGCCCATGACGTGGTCGAGGACGGCTGCGAGGAAGGCCGGATCGCGCGCGCTCTCGCGCACCGTTCCCGGGTTCAGTCCGCTCGCCTGCAGGAACGGAAACAGTCTGTCTTCGTCGCCCGCGAGCCAGACCAGCACCTCGAGTGCAAGAGACTCGGTTCCCTGGTCTCCATGATCAAATTTGCGTTTCATCAACGAGTATCACTTAAGAGGAATACGAACACAGGGCGACCGAGGCGAGGTCGCGGGAGCCCGGAGAATTGGGGGCCATGTCGAAAACCGTTCTCATCGTTGAAGACAACGAGCTGAACATGAAGCTCTTCAACGATCTTCTCGAAGCTCATGGTTACGCAACCCTTAAGACCGCCAACGGCATCGAGGCGATCGAGCTCGCCCGCAAGCATATGCCCGATCTCATCCTGATGGACATCCAGCTTCCGGAGGTCTCGGGGCTCGAGGTGACCAAGTGGCTGAAGGACGACGAGGAGCTGCGCCATATCCCCGTCATCGCCATCACTGCCTTCGCCATGAAGGGTGACGAGGAGCGCATCCGGGAAGGCGGCTGCGAGGCCTACCTGTCGAAGCCCATCTCGGTGGCGAAGTTTGTCGCGACCGTGCGCAAATATCTCGGCGAAGACGTCTGACCCCGCCGGGGCCGTCGGAAAGGGGGCTGTAGGAGACCATATGTCCGCCCGTGTCCTGATCGTCGACGACCTGCTGCCGAATCTGAGGCTCCTCGAGACCAAGCTCTCGATGGAGTATTTCGACGTCGTCTCCGCCATGAACGGACCCGAGGCCCTCGCGATCTGCGAGAAGGGCCTGTGCGACATCGTGCTGCTCGACGTGATGATGCCCGGCATGGACGGGTTCGAGGTCTGCCGGCGGCTCAAGACCGACCCGGCGACGGCGCATCTTCCCGTGGTGATCGTCACGGCGCTGGACGAACCCTCCGACCGGCTGCGCGGCCTCGACGCCGGCGCCGATGACTTCCTGACCAAGCCCATCGACGACACCGCGCTGTTCACGCGGGTACGCAGCCTGCTGAGGCTCAAGGCGGTTCAGGACGAACTCCGCAGCCGCGCGTTGGCCTCTCGCCAGCTCGGCATGGGCGATCCCTTCGCGCTCGCCGCCGCCGAGACCGGCCAGGGTGCCCGGATCCTGCTCGTCGAGGATCGCCCGAGTGCCGCCGACCGCATGGCCACCGCTCTGTCCCAGCACCATACGGTGACCATCGAGAGCGACCCCCAGCGTGCACTGATGAGCGCGACCGAGGGCGATTTCGACCTGGCGCTGATCAGCATCGACCTCGATGGCGCCGACGGCCTCCGGCTGTGCAGCCAGCTCCGCTCGCTCGACCGCACGCGCGACATGGCGCTGATCATGATCGGCGAGACGCACGGCATGGCACGCCTCACCCGCGGGCTCGATTTCGGGGTGCACGACTACCTGTTGCGTCCGGTCGACCGGAATGAGCTGATTGCCCGGGTGCGGACCCAGGTCCGCCGCCGGCGCTTCTCGGCGACCCTGCGCGATGCCGTGCAGGCCTCGATCGAACTCGCGGTGACCGACGAGCTGACTGGCCTGCACAATCGCCGCTATCTCGATCGCCAACTCGGCCCACTCTTCGGGGCAGCGAGCGCCCAGGCGCTCGGCCTCGCCTGCCTGATCCTCGACATCGACCGCTTCAAGTCGATCAACGACACCTACGGCCACGAGGCCGGCGACGAGGTCCTGAAGGCCTTCGCCGATCGCGTCCGCCAGCATACCCGCGGCATCGACGTCGTCGCGCGCTTCGGCGGCGAGGAAGTGGTGATCGTCATGCCGGGGGCGACCCTGGCCGATGCCCAGGCTGCCGGTGAACGCATCCGCGATCGGGTTCAGTGTCTGCCGTTCCCGATCCAGCGTGGGACGAATCTGATCAACGTCACGGTCTCCGTCGGCGTCGCGACCCGGCATACGAGCGACACCAGCGCGTCGGACATGCTCAAGCGCTCGGACGACGCCCTCTACCGGGCCAAGGCCGACGGCCGGAACCGCGTGGTCGCGGAAGCGGCTTAACCGCCGCCCGGGTCGGCATCCCTGCCTTGGCCGGAATCCGAGGGAAGCCCCGGCTTGCCCTCGGTCTTCTGATTGGGATCTTTGACGGCGTCCGGCGCCACGTTCTTCTTCTTCTCGTCGCCGGATCGCGATCCGTCATGCGGATCGCCATGCTTGCGATCGCGGCTTGTTGTGGTGTTGCTCACGCTGACCCCGCGGATGCCATGCCCGGCAACGCCGAGAGGCGTCTCCGGGCCTTCCTTCTCAACGGATCGCGACGGGAGAGGTTTCTTCCGGCCGACGGCTACGAGCGCCCAGCGGCCGCCGTGATCGCCTCGACGTCTTCCGAGATCATGCCGCTGGCCTGAGCGCGCTTGATGGCGAGTGAGGCATGCCGCTCGGCCGTCGGCGCGAAGTCAGGACCTCCGATCCGTCCGAGGGCCGCCAGGGCCTTCTGCAAGCGGATGCCGACCTCGACGAGGCCGGCGCCATCCCGCGCGATGGGCGTGAAGCCGTCCTCGAACAGGTCTTCCACCGTCAATCCCAGGACGTAGAGGCGCGGAAAGTCGGGTTCTTCCGCAATCGAACGGTCGCGGGTGGCCCAGATCTCCAGAACGCGCACCAGCGTGCCGATCACGTCGATCGCCGTGCCGGGATCGTTCACCGCCGGCGACAGGGCACGGGAGGCGACCTCGGAGAGCGCGATGATGCCGAAGCGGGGATCGTTCTCGTAGACGCGCCGATCGCCGACGACGAAGGCCCGGCGCACGATCGCATGATCGTCCTCGTCGAGCGAGCCGGTGACCTCGGCGATCGGGCAGCCCCCATGGACGAAGCTGCCGGGAACGACGGCGAGATGTATCTCGACGCCCTTCTTCTCGGCCCAGGCATCGAGGCTGCGCGTATCCACGTGCTGGACGTATCCGGTCTCGCGGGACGCGACGCCTTCGGAGCCAGCCGGAGCGGGCCGCCAGGGACGGCCGCCGAGATAGGGCATCTCGGCTCGGCGCTTGAGGGCTTCGCCGGCCGCCGCTTCGATCAGATCGATCGTCGTGCCGACCCGTCCGAGTTCGGACAGCGTGTCGATCCAGCGGATGAGCGTCGCCACCACGAGCACCATCACGACGAGCGTCACGGCGAAGACGACGACGCGGCCCTGCTGGCCGTAGTAATCGGTCTTCAGCGCGATCAGGCCGACCACGCTATAGAGAAAGGCGCCGATGAAGCTCGCCAGCGCCGTCTGGGCGCGGGTGTCCTGCAGGAGGAGCGGAACGGCGCGCGGCGTGACGTTGCTGGTCGCCGAGCCATAGGCCTGAACCATGGTCGACAGCGAGAAGGTCGCCACCGGCAGCATGCTCGTCGCCAGGATCGACAGGATCTGGTCGACGGCTTCCGAGCCGATCGAGGAGGCGATGCTCGACGGGATGAATGGTCCGAGCGCCGAAGCCGCCAGAGCCGCGACGACGGCAGCGAAGCAGAACAGCGCGACCCTGATCCACGGCCGGCGGCTCAGGACCTTCAGATGGAAATAGCCATTCGAGAACACGACGCACGAACCCCGGTCGATCCAGCCGGGATCGCCGCTGGACGGGCGCCGGTCTCTCAGCGGTGACCCTCGGGGATCACCGCAATGGAATGATGCCGCCAGGCGGCACGCGCCGAGGACATCGATCCCCGGCGCGACGCGTGCGTGCTAGCCGATGCCTTCGAACAGCACCGAGGAGATGTAGCGTTCCGCGAAGGAGCAGGCGACGGTGACGATGCGCTTGCCCTTGAACTCGGGCCGCTTCGCCAGTTCGAGAGCCGCCGCGACGTTGCCGCCGGTCGAGATGCCGCCGGGGATGCCTTCGAGCTTGGCGAGCTGGCGGGCGGTTTCGATGGCCTGCTGGTTGGTGACGGCGAGCACGCCGTCGAGGATCGAGCGATCGAGGTTGTCCGGGATGAAGCCTGCGCCGATGCCCTGGATCTTGTGCGGGCCGGGCTGGCCTCCGGCGATCACCGGGGAATCCGTCGGCTCGACGGCGAAGACCTTCAGGTTCGGCAGGCGCGGCTTGAGCACCTGGCCGACGCCGGTCACGGTGCCGCCGGTGCCGACGCCGGCGACGAAGGCATCGAGCTGGCCGTTGGTGTCGTTCCAGATCTCCTCCGCCGTGGTCTTGCGGTGGATCTCGGGGTTGGCCGGGTTCGAGAATTGCTGCGGAATGACCGAGCCGTCGATCTCCTTGTGGAGTTCCTCGGCCCGGGCGATGGCGCCCTTCATGCCCTGCGGGCCGGGGGTCAGTTCGAGCTGCGCGCCGAGGAAGGCGAGCATCTTGCGGCGCTCGATCGACATGGTCTCGGGCATCACCAGGATCAGACGGTAGCCGCGGGCGGCGGCCACGAAGGCCAGCGCGATGCCGGTATTGCCGGAGGTCGGCTCGATCAGCGTGCCGCCGGGCTTGAGCCGACCGGAAGCCTCGAGCGCATCGATCATGTTGACGCCGATACGGTCTTTCACGCTGGCGATCGGGTTGAAGAATTCGAGCTTCAGCAGGATCTCGGCATCGACACCGTGCTCCTTCGGCAGCCGGTTGAGGCGCACGAGCGGCGTGTTGCCGATGGTTTCGGTGATCGAGCCGTAGATGCGGCCGTGGCCCGGCTTGCGCGCTGCAGTGGTATCGTCGGCCATCACGGGTCTCCTGATCGTCCAAGGCAAGAAGGTTGGAAGCCTTGGATGCACGTGCGCCGAATATGGGCCGGCGACGCCGATGTTCCACCAGACTTCTCGGAGCGACCGGATATCGCGTCACCGCGGCAGGAGCAATTGACCTAAGCCCCTCTAAAGCAATTCTTTTCTTGATTTCCTCCGCACTGCGGCCAAGCGGAGAAGAACGGTATCGCCGGTTTGGGCAAGCGGAGAATTTACTTCCGCGGCGCCTATCGACCGATCAATCGCCGCCGGAAGCGGATCAGCCGCGCAGGACGATGGCGCAGCACACGAGCAGGAAGGAGGCGAAGATCGTCACGCCGAGCGCGAGGAAAGCGGCGTTCTCGTCGAAGCCTCGGGTCGTGACGTAGCGGGCCGTGGCCGTGCGCGCAGAGGCCCGGACGATCGACTGCCGACCTGCCTGCACGATCTTCATCGGTCCCGAGCTCCATGGAGCCACCCAGGACGGGCAGGCTCGACAGGGCCAGAATGACGAAATCAGTCTGAGGGAGTTCTGAATCCGCGGTCGCGACCGCGGATTGTCGTCAATGAAGACTTAAAGGCGCCCGGGAGGGCGACACCGTCACAGCGAGCGGTCGAAGCGCAGCTCGCCGGCCTGGCTCTTGATCACGAGCTGGGAGCCGACGATGTCCCAGACGCCTGCCGTACGCAGGGCCGTGAGAAAGGCGGTCTCGCTGGCGGCCAGCGCCTTGTCGCAGGACTTCTTGGTGATCGCGAGCGGCCCGACGGCCAGATGCTGCTCCTTCAGCGG
The DNA here is from genome assembly GCF_021352225.1 of Methylobacterium sp. C25. GTDB lineage: Bacteria > Pseudomonadota > Alphaproteobacteria > Rhizobiales > Beijerinckiaceae > Methylobacterium. The sequence goes on from NZ_JAAUVI010000007.1 coordinate 116,542, forward strand.
GAAGGCGGTCGCCGCGAAGGTGTTGCAGCCGCCATATCCGCGGGCACGGTACTGCGTGTCGATGATGAAGCTCGGCCGGTCGCTGCCGCCGAAGGGCTTCCCGTTCAGGCTCACCGCGGTCCAGGTGGTGCCGAGCGGAAACACCTTCTCCTGCGCCTTGGCGCCGGGGACGTATTGCGGCTTCTTCTCCTGCTGCTGCCCCTGACCGAGATTGCGCACGCCGCTCATCTGTGCCGACGCCGGAGCGGCGGCCAGGATTGCGCCCGTCAGCGCGACGGCTAGAATCTTTTTCATGGTGAAGCCCCCTTGGTTCGCAGCGCTGCGGCGTCGATGGAAAGTCGGTCTCGTACCTTTCCGAGGCACGTAGCGGACCGCGCATCCGATAGGAATCGAGCGCAAATAAGGTCGAGGACGGCCGTTCCCTCGTTGTCGCACCCGCCGTTGCAACGATCCCCGGCCTCTTCGTGTTGTCGAGGCTCTCGGGGCCGGTCTCCGGGTTCGAGCGGGTTTCGAGGGCGGCAAGGAGTGCGCGAGTGTCCGGATCGGATGAGGGAGGGGCGAGCGGCCGCTTGCCCAATACGATGACGCCGGAGCAGTGCCGTGCAGGTCGCGCGCTGATCGACTGGTCGGTCGGTGATCTCGCAGCCAAGGTCGGCCTCGGCGAGGCGATGGTGCGCGATTACGAAGGTCGGCTGAGCGACCCGCCCTCCGGGCAGATCGAGGCGTTGCGCAGCGCGCTCGCGACGGCCGGCGTGATCTTCACCGATGACGGCTCGGCCGGGGTGCGGCTCGGCCGCCGTGGCGCCGACGAGGGGACGCGGCTCGATAGCCTGACCACCGAGAACGACCGCTGACGGGATTCAGCCGGCCGTCGCCAGGGCCTTGAGGTCGAAGGCCGGCTCGGCTGCCTGCGCCGGGGTCAGCGCCCGGCCCAGTGCGAGGATGCGGCGGGCCGCCATGTGCTCGGCCGGCCGGTTGATGGATTCGACGGCGCAGAGCCGCCCGTCTCGGAAGCGAAACACCGAGAAGGCCTCTCCACCACCGCGCACGACGCTGCCGTCGCCCGTCTCCGCAAGGCCGGCGATCTGCAGCTTGTGCCGGCCCTGGTCGCTCCAGAACCACGGCACCGCATCGTAGGCGCTCGGCCGCCCGGTCAGCCGCGCGGCGAGGCATCGGCCCTGGTCGATGGCATTCTGCACGGATTCGATCCGCACACGGTCGCCGCGCGACATCCCGGCCGCGAACCGCGTCGGGAAGCGGGCACAGTCGCCGATCGCCGAGATGGCCGGATCGGAGGTCGTGAGGAAGGCGTCGATCTCGATGCCGTCCCGAACCGCCAGCCCGGCCCGCTCGGCAAGCTCCTGGTTGGGCAACACGCCCACACCGACGAGGACGAGGTCGGCCGGAATGCTTTCGCCGTCTGCCAGGACGACCGCGGCGGCGCGGCCCTCATGGCCTTCGATCGCGACGACGCCGGCCCGGAGGCGGAACGTCACGCCCATGGCTTCGTGCGCGATCCGGAACGCGTCGGAGGTTTCGGCCGAAACCGCGCGTTCCATCACGCGCTCGGCCGCCTCGACCACCGTGACGGCGAGGCCGCGTCCGGCGCAGACGGCGGCGAATTCGAGCCCGATGAAACCCGCGCCCACCACTACGATCCGGGCGGCGGCCTCGAGCGCCTCGCGCAGCCGGTCGGCATCGGCGAGCGAGCGGAGCTGGTAGACGCCGGGCAGATCGGCTCCCGGCACCGGGAGGGCGCGGTTGCGCGAGCCCGTGGCGAGGACGAGGTGGTCGTAGGCGAGCTCCGACTCGTCATCGAGTCCGAGCGTCCGGGCATCCCGATCGATGCGCACGGCCCGCGCCCGGCGGTGCGCGATGCGATGCTCGGTGAAATACGAGGCCGGCCGCAGCAGCAGGCCTTCAGCGTCGGTCTTGCCGGCGAGATAGGCTTTCGAGAGAGGAGGACGCTGATAGGGCAGCGCATCCTCGTCGCCGACCACGGTGATCGGAGCGGCAAATCCCGCCTCGCGCAGGCTCGCGGCCGTCTGCAGGCCGGCTTGGCCGGCCCCGACGATGACGACGCCCGCCTGGCTCACGGCTCGACCTGCTCGGGCGAGGCCTGTCTGATGATCTCGTCGATCCCGGGCAGGAAGCCCTCGCCCTCCTGGACGAGGTAGTGCCAGAACGAGTCCGAGGCCGGCCCGAGGACCTTGTCGGCGCGGCGCACGACGTACCAGTCGCGCCGGATCGGCAGCCCCTGCACATCGAGAAGCACCAGGCGCCCGCTGGCGAGCTCGGCGGATACCGTGTGCGAGGAGAGCAGGGCGATGCCGAGCCCGGCCATCACCGCCTGTTTCAGGGTCTCGTTGGACCCGGCATCGATCCCGAGCCTCGCCCGGCGGATCATCACGCCGTTCATGAATTCCTCGAAGACCGCGCGCGTCCCCGAGCCTTCCTCGCGCACGAGGAAGGATTGGTCGGCGATGTCCTCGCGCGTGAGGCCCGTCTTGCCGGCCAGCGGATGGTCCGGCGCGGCGATCAGCACGAGGGGGTGCGGCCCGAACCTTTCCGCCTCGATCGCGAAGTCGCGCGGCGGCCGGCCCATGATCGCGAAATCGATCTCGTAATTGCGCAGCGCATCCACCGTGCCGGTGCGGTTGCCCACGGTGAGGTTGATCTCGACCTGCGGATGCGAGCCCATGAATCCGGCGATCACGGCCGGCGCGAAGTACTTCGCCGTCGAGACCACGCCGAGCGCCACGCGGCCGCCGCCGGCACCTTTCAGCGTCCGCAGCCGCTCGGTGCAGGTCTCGAGGACGGTATTGATGCTGTTGATCGCCCAGAGCATCTCGCGGCCGGCATCGGTTGGCTTGAGGCCGGTGGGCGTGCGGTCGAAGAGCAGCAGGCCGGCCTCGTCCTCCAACTGGCGGATGCGCGCGTAGAGCGCGGCCGAGGTCACGTTCAGCTCCTGCGCCGCACGTGTCATGGTCCCGAGCCGGGCGACGGCGGCGACGGCCTGCAACTGCTTGAGCGAGAGGTTGCGCATAGGCCGCTTTTAGTTTTTTTGCGCGGCACCACAAGTTTGGTCAGATTATTTCGCGGCCTCGTGCACCGGATCTGGTACTGGCGAGCGGCGGCGGGATATCATCTGGCCAATCGGGACTGCGCCGCAGGCCTTGCCCGGCATTCGTATGGGGATTTGGGTTCAGCACATGGCGATCACGATCGGCTCAACGCTTTCCGAGTATCTCGACGCGGAAGTGGCGCGTGAGTCCGGCCTCGCCGACACCGCAAAGACCCTGCTGGCGCTTGCCGCCGCCTCGATCGACGTGAGCGAAGTCTGTGGGCGCGGCGCGCTCGCCGGCGATCTCGGCGCGCAGGGCGAGACCAACAGCGACGGCGACGTGCAGAAGGCGCTCGACGTCATCGCCCACAAGCGCTTCACCGAAGCCCTGAAAACGGCCCCTGTCGCCGAGGTCTGCTCGGAAGAGGCCGAGGACGTCATGGTCCTCAATCCCGGCGCGCCGCTCGCCGTGGCGATCGACCCGCTCGACGGCTCGTCGAACATCGCCGTGGGCATGGTGGTCGGCACGATCTTCGGCATCCGCCCCGTGGTGTCGGACCCGAAGGATCCGAACGCCTCGTTCAAGACGCCGGGCACCACGCAGACGGCCGCCGGCTTCACCGTGTACGGGCCGGCGACCACCTTCGTAATCACGCTCGGCAACGGCACGCGCATCTTCACGCTCGACCGCGCGGCCAAGGTCTTCACGCTGACCCATGACGCGCTCCAGGTCGTCGAGAGCGCCAACGAATACGCGATCAACTCCTCGAACGGCCGCCATTGGGACACGCCGGTGCGCGCCTTCATCGAGGATTGCATGCGCGGGGACGAGGGGCCGCGCGATCGCAACTTCAACATGCGCTGGACCGCAGCCCTGGTGGCGGACGCCCAGCGTGTGCTGATCCGCGGCGGCGTGTTCCTGTATCCCGGCGACAGCCGCAAGGGCTACGAGCAGGGCCGCCTGCGCCTGCTCTACGAGACCGCACCGATCGCCTTCGTCATGGAGCAGGCCGGCGCTGCCGCCACGGACGGGCGCGGCCGCATCCTCGACGTCGTCGCCAAGAAGATCCACGAGCGCTCGCCGCTGGTTTTCGGCTCGAAGGAAGAGGTCTCCAGCGTTCAGGCGTATTATGACGGTCGTCAGCCCGCCGCCGGCCGCTCTCCTCTGTTCGGCCAGCGCGGCCTGATGCGAAGCTAAGCGCCCCTACGGCCCCCGGAAGCCCAGTCACGATGTCGGCGCGTCATCCCATCATCTCGGTCACGGGCTCCTCGGGTGCCGGCACGACCTCCGTGCGCAACACCTTCGAGCAGATCTTTCGACGCGAGGACGTGAGCGCGGTCTATATCGAGGGCGACGGCTTCCATGCCTTCGACCGCGACACCATGCGTGCGCGCATGGCCGAGGAACCGCATCTCAGCCACTTCGCGCCGCGCGCCAACCTGCTGCCTGCGCTGGAGGAAACCTTCCGCCGGTACAGCGAATCCGGCGAGGGCCGGACGCGGTCCTACGCCCATGATGAGGTCGACGCCGCCCGGCTCGGCGTACCGATGGGCAAGTTCACCGAGTGGCAGGACTTCGCGCCCGGCTCGGACCTGCTCTTCTATGAGGGCCTGCATGGCTGCGTCGTCGACAACACCATCGACCTCGCCCGCTACCCGGACCTGAAGATCGGCGTCGTGCCGGTCATCAACCTCGAATGGATCCAGAAGCTGCATCGGGACCGCTCGATCCGCGGCTATTCCACCGAGGCCGTGACCGACGTGATCCTGCGCCGGATGCCGGATTACGTGCAGACGATCTGCCCGCAATTCTCCTGGACGGACATCAACTTCCAGCGCGTGCCGATGGTCGATACCTCGAACCCGTTCATCGCGCGCTGGATCCCGACCGCCGACGAATCGATGGTGGTGATCCGCTTCCGCGATCCGCACGGGATCGATTTCTCGTATCTCGTCTCGATGATCCACGACTCGTTCATGAGCCGGGCGAATTCCATCGTGATTCCGGGCTCGAAGCTCGATCTCGCCATGCAGTTGATCCTGACGCCGATGATCATGCAACTCGTCGAGCGCAAGCGCAGGCTGGGATGACATTGCGGTCCTCGCGGCATTCCTGCCCGGACGAAAGACCACTACATCGGCGGCAACCCGCGCCTTAGTTTTGCATTGCACACTTCTACGGGCCGGGTCGCGCGCCATCTGCGTTCCCCATCGAGGACCCCATGACCATCATCGCCCCCTCCATCCTGTCGGCTGATTTCTCCCGGCTCGGGGAAGAGGTTCGCGCCGTCGACGAGGCCGGCGGGGACTGGATCCATCTCGACGTGATGGACGGGCATTTCGTGCCCAACATCACCTTCGGGCCGGCCCTGGTGAAGGCGCTGCGTCCACACACGAAAAAGCACTTCGACGTGCATCTGATGATCGCGCCGGCCGATCCCTATCTCGCGGCCTTCGCCGATGCCGGCGCGGACACGATCAGCGTGCATGTCGAGGCGGGGCCGCACATCCACCGCTCGCTGCAGACGATCCGGGCGCTCGGCAAGCGAGCCGGCATCGCGCTCAATCCCGGCACGCCGGCCGCGATGGTCGAGCCTCTGCTCGACATGGTTGACCTCGTCGTCTGCATGACGGTCAATCCCGGCTTCGGCGGCCAGAGCTTCCTGCCATCGGCTCTGGAGACGGTCTCGCGCGTGCGCACCATGGTCGCGGGGCGCGCCATCGACATCGAGGTGGACGGCGGCATCACTCCGGCGACCGTCGCCGAGGCGGCCCGGGCCGGCGCCAATGTCTTCGTGGCCGGCTCCGGCGTGTTCAGCGGCGGCCCGAGTGCCTACGCCCGCAACATCGCGGCGATCCGCGAGGGCGCGAATACGGCAACCGGCCGAGACGGCCTGCGATGCTGAAGGCGCTGATCTTCGACGTCGACGGTACGCTGGCCGAGACCGAAGACCTGCACAGGCAGGCGTTCAACCGCGCCTTCGCGCAACTCGGACTCGACTGGCGGTGGAGCCCGGAGGTCTATGCCGAACTGCTCAAGGTCATGGGCGGCAAGGAGCGGCTGCTGCACTATATTGCGCAAACGCATCCCGAGGATGACGGTGCGCTCGCCTCGCGGATGCCCGAAATCCATCACCTCAAGACCCGCATCTATGGCGAACTGATCGAGACGGGCCATCTCGCGCTTCGGCCGGGCATCGGTCGGCTGATCGCCGAGGCGCGTGCCGCCGGCGTCCGGTTGGCCGTGGCGACGACGACGACGCGACTGAACCTCGACCGGCTGATCGCTATCAATTTTCCCGAGGGCGGCACTCCATTCGACGTCATCGCGGCGGGAGACGAGGCGGCCCACAAGAAGCCTGCGCCCGACATCTTCGACATCGCCGTTGAGCGGCTCGGCATCGCTCCGTCCGAGGGCATCGCCTTCGAGGATTCCGCCGCCGGCATCCGTTCGGCGCTCGATGCGGGTCTCGCGGTGCTGGCCACCCGCAGCCGGTACACGGAGAGCCATCGCCTCGACGGCGCCTTCTCGGCGGTGTCCGATCTCGGTGAGCCTGGGCAGCCGCATCAGCATCTTGCCGGCGCGGTCTGGCCGAATGGCGTGGTCACGCTCGCCGGGCTCCAGTCCTGGCACGCTGCCCATCGAATGGGCGCGACGGCATGACGTTCGCCCAAAAAACAAACAGCGCGCCCGAGTTGGACGCGCTGGCTGAGGTAGTCCGTGGTCTCTGGAACGGACGCTGCCTGTTTAACGGGCTTGTATGCAAAATACAGTCACTTTTGGGCAACGGTACATCTTAACATGTGACAGCCGCCGTTCGCATGCACGGGAACTGCGGCGGCGGTTCCACTTTCCAGAACGTGACAGGAGCCGTATCACGGCGCGCCTTCGTCTCGTGACATCCGTCCGCGCTCTCGTTTGAGCGTCATCATGCAACCTTCGCCGGAGTCGGGAGCCCGATGCGTGGACCGAACGCGATCGATTTCTGGCGCGGCTTCGCCCTCATCACGATCTTCGTCAACCACATCCCCGGCAACACCTTCGAGCGCTGGACCTATTCCCAGTACGGCATTTCGGATGCCGCCGAGCTTTTCGTGTTCCTCGCCGGCTGGTCGATCGGCATCGCCACGACGGACCGCGAAGGACGGCCCGAGCCGGCGCTGACCTCGATCCTGCGGCTGCTGTCGCGAACGGTCGAGGTCTATCGTGCGCAGGTGATCATCATGGTGCTGGCGCTCGCGATGATCGCGGGCACGGCGCTGTTGCTCGACAACCCGCTGATCCTCGAATGGCACAATGCCGGCGGCTTCTTCGCCGACCCGATCCAGTCGATGGTCGGCCTCGTGCTGCTGACCTACCAGCTCGGCTACTTCAACATCCTGCCGCTCTACGTCGTGCTGATCGCGGTGGCGCCGGTCTTCGTGCTGATGTCGCGGGTGAGCCGGGCCGGCGCGCTGTTCCTGTCCTTCAGCCTCTACGCGGCGAGCCTCGTCTTCGAGTGGGATGTCCCGTCCTGGCCGGGTGAGGGCGACTGGTTCTTCAACCCGTTCTGCTGGCAGTTGCTGCTCATGCTCGGCTATTGCCTGCAGGGCTGGAGCCGCGAGTGGCCGCGCTTCCGCGTCTGGTGCTTCCGACTGATGCCGCTCGGCATCGTCATCGTCGTCGTCGGGATCGTGCTGGCCGTCTTCGAGATCCGGCCCGATCCGCTGATGGTGCCGGAGCCACGCCTTATTTTTACCTTCGACAAAACCTACCTGTCGCCGGCACGGCTGATCCATTTCTGTGGTGTTCTCCTGGCCTTCCAGGCGGTCTACCGGTGGGTATCCCCCTGGATCGGGCCGATCGCGCGCTTCCTTGCAAGCCTCGGGCGGAACTCCCTCGCGGTCTTTTCGATGGGATCGCTTCTGAGCCTCGCCGCGCAGTTCGTGAGGTTTCAGTACGGTGGTGGTATATTCGTCGACGTTTCGGTCGTAGGCTCCGGCCTGTTCGCTCTGGGTTTCACTGCATGGTTCGTCGAATGGCGTTCCCGCAAGCCGAAGAAGGCGGCCGTCGCTCCTGCCGCGCCGTAGGTGTGGCCGCGCTCGGCCTCTTCCTCACCGTTTCGGCAGCCTCTGCCCTCGCCGAAGGCGCCGCGACCGTCGTGTCGCCGCCGCATCCGCCTGCGGCCGCCCCCGGCGCCGTGCCGATCGAGGGCGTCGACCTTAGCCTCTCGCCGGAATGCCGCGTTCCGGGCTCCAAGCTCTACACACTCGCCCGGCTCGCCGCCGTGAAGCATGCCCTCAAGGAGAAGCGCCCGGTGCGCGTGCTCTCCGTGGGCTCGTCCTCTTCAGGCCTCGGCGCCTCGGCCTCCTATCCCGTACGGCTCGAGAACGCCCTCGAGCGCTCGCTTCCCAACGTCGACGTCCAGATCGATTCGCGCGGGCTCTCCGGCGAGGTGGCGAGCGGCGCCGGCGAGCGGCTTCGCACCATGGTTGCCGAGGTCGAGCCGGATCTCGTTGTCTGGCAGGTCGGCACCAACGATGCGCTGGCGCGCGTGGATGCCGATGCCTTCGCCGATGCGCTGAAGGACACGGTGGAGTGGATCAAGTCGCACCATATCGATGTGGTGCTGATCGACCCGCTCTTCACTCAGAGCGTCGCCGAGGACGAGTCGTATAACGGGCTCGTACACAAGGTGCAGGACGTGGCGGTGGCGCAGGGCGTCCCGCTGGTGCGCCGCTACGAGGCGATGCGCTTCCTCTCCGCCAGCGCCGACAAGGGCAGCGAGACGCACATGCTCGGCCGGCACTTCCGGCTGAACGATCTCGGCCTGCGCTGCATGGCCGAGCACGTCACCCGCGCCATCACGCTGTCGCTGCTGCAGCCCGATCTCGCGGTTGCGCCGGCCGCTGAGCCGCAGGCGAAGACGACCGAGCCTGAGAAGCCGTCAGGGCACTGAGGCCAGCCTCTTTCAGTCGTCGTCGCTCGGCCAGTCCCGTGCCGCCTTGCGCCGGCCGCCGCGCGGCGCGCCGGAGGCGATGCCGGCGACGAGATCCGCGATGTGCCGCAGGGCCTCCGTCTGCATCCCACGCTCACCGACCTCGCTGCGGGCCTGGGGCATGACGGCCTTCGAGAAGCCGAGCTTCTCCGCCTCCTTCAGCCGCGCCACGGCCTGCGAAACCGGACGGACTGCGCCGGACAGCCCGAGCTCGCCGAAATAGACCGTCTCCGCGGGCAGGGCCGCGCCCGACATGGAGGAGACGAGGGCCGCCGCGACGGCAAGGTCGGCCGCGGGCTCGGTGATGCGCAGGCCTCCGGCGACATTGAGGTAGACATCATGCGCGCCGAGCCGGATGCCGCCATGGGCCTCCAGCACCGCAAGCACCATCGAGAGCCGGTTCGGGTCCCAGCCCACCACCGCGCGGCGCGGCATGCCGAGCGAGGAGGGCGCGACGAGCGCCTGGATTTCAACGAGAAGCGGACGCGTCCCCTCCATGCCGGCGAAGACGGCGGTGCCTGGCGCCGCATGGTCGCGCCCGGCGAGAAAGAGCGCGGAAGGGTTCGGCACCTCCGCGAGGCCGCCATCGGTCATTTCGAAGACGCCGATCTCGTCGGTCGGGCCGAAGCGATTTTTGACGGCGCGCAAAATCCGAAAGTGGTGGCCCTGGTCGCCCTCGAAGGAGGCGACCGCGTCGACCATGTGCTCGACGACGCGCGGGCCGGCGATCTGGCCGTCTTTGGTGACGTGGCCGACCAGGATCACCGCGGTGCCGGTCGTCTTGGCGAAGCGGATCAGGGCCTGGGCCGAGGAGCGCACCTGCGTGACCGTGCCGGGCGCGGATTCCACCGTCTCCGTCCACATGGTCTGGATCGAGTCGATGATGGCCAGCGCAGGCGGGCGCCCTTGAGAGAGCGTCTCGACGATGTCCTCGACATTGGTCTCGGCGGCGAGCTCGACCTCGCGGTCGGCGAGGCCAAGGCGCTCGGCCCGCAGCCGCACCTGGCCGACCGCCTCCTCGCCCGAAATGTAGACGACGCGCTCCTTGCGGAAGGCCATGGCGGCGCCGGCCTGCATCAGCAGGGTCGACTTGCCGATGCCGGGATCGCCGCCGATCAGGATCACCGAGCCGCGCACGAAGCCGCCGCCGGTGACCCGGTCGAGCTCGGCGATGCCCGAGGGCGTGCGCGGCGCCTCCTTGGCCTCCCCCGTCAGGCCTTCGAGCGGAAACACGCGGCCCCGCGCCCGGGAAGGGCGGGTCGCAACAGGGCCCGATGCGGGGCCGGTCGTGCCGGTTTCCTCGACGATCGTGTTCCAGCCGTTGCAGGCCTCGCAGCGTCCGCGCCAGCGATTGTAGACCGCCCCGCAGGACTGGCAGACGAAGGTCTGGTGGATCTTTGCCATCGACGATGCCGTGCGCGAGCGAGGGTTAGCCCACTCACACCCTCATCCTGAGGCGCGAAGCGGAGCGAAGCCTCGAAGCACCTCAGGATGAGGTGGTTGGGTGGAATGGGCGGCGAAGCTCAGCCGCCAGTATAGCTGCGAACATAACGAGAACCTAGACCCGTCAGGATCTCGTATCCGATGGTTCCTGCCGCTTCGCCGACCGTATCGACGTCGAGACCGTCGCCGATCAAGGTGGCCATGACACCGCGCCGGGCGCCGGGCGCGTCGGTGACGTCGAGGATGATCAGGTCCATCGAGATCAGGCCGAGGATCGGGCAGAGGACGCCACCGACCAAGGCGTGGCCGGTCTGGCTTCCCGAGCGCGGGTAGCCATCGGCATAACCCAGGGAGAGCGTTGCGAGGCGGCGGGGCGAAGGAGCCTGCCAGCGGCCATTATAGCCCGCAGTGTCGCCGGCTTCGACGTCGCGGATCTGCAGGATCGGCGATTCGAGCCGCACCACCGGACGCATCGGGTTTTCCGCGCGATAGGGCGTCGGGTTGCCGCCGAATAGCGCGTAGCCGGGCCGCAGCAACTCGTGATGGGCCGGGGCGCCGAGAAACACGCCGGAGGAATTGGCGAGCGAAGCCGGGATGCCGGGATGCGCCTGCCTCACCGCCGCGAAGGCCTCGATCTGGCGCGCGTTGATCGGCTCATCCGGTTTCTCGGCGCTGACGAGATGGCTCACGAGCAGGCGGATGCCGGCCCGGGCGAGAAGCGGATCGCCTGCCAGCGCCAGGGCCTCGGACATGTGCAGGCCGAGGCGGTTCATGCCGGTATCGACATGGAGCGCCGCTGGGAGAGCGCCGTCGGAGATGCCGGCCCATTCGGCCAACTCCTCTTGCGAGCCGAGCACCGGCATCAGGCGGTGTGCCGCGAAGCTCTTGCCGGCGCCCGGCGCGAGCCCGTTCAGAATGTAGATGTCGGCATCCGGAAGGCACTCCCGTGCGGCGAGCCCCTCTTCGAGATGTGCGACGAAGAAGGTGCGGCAGCCGGCCCGCGCCAGGGCCGGGGCAACGGCGGTGAGGCCACAGCCATAGGCGTCGGCCTTCACTACGGCGGAGCATTCGGCCCGCGGCGCTTGCGCCCCGAGGCGCCGCCAATTCGCGACGATCGCGTCGAGATCGATCGTGAGACGCGCGCCATGCGCGACGGCGGGAATTGCGGAGGGGATCGGGCTCTCCCAACGGCGAGGACGTCGCCCCGGAGGTATCGCCGTTGCGGTGCGATGTCATCCGCGAGTGGGCAGCTTCCGACAGGCGATCCCACCCAACAACCTCATCCTGAGGTGGTTTGGTGGGAAAGGTCGTCGCGAAGCGGACGGAAGGAGTGCCTTCCGCCCGCTCTTGCTTATTCGGCCGGCGCCGAGGTCCAACGGACGGCGGCCGCGGTCCGGGCACCGCCCTGACGGCCAACCTCACCGGGATTGGTGGCGAGGCCGAGGGTTTCGAGCGTCAGGGCGCCGACGCTGCCGGCATTGTGGATGACGGCCGAGGCCTGCTCGGCCGGCGTTGCCGTCCAGCGCACGGTGCCGGCGGTGGCAAAACCGCCCTGGCGGCCAACCTGCATCGCATTGACGGCGATGCCGCGGGTCTCGAAGGTCATCGCGCCGACCGTCTTGGCGCCCGCGGTTTCGTCGGCGAGGGCAGGGGTGGCGAGAGCGGCGAGGGCGATGGCGGCGGCAGTGGTGATGGTGGCGATACGGTTCGACATGGTGTGATCCTCAACGGGCCGGCGGGCTGTCCGCCGTTTCGTGAGCACAATCTGTTTGCGCTGCACCAATTAATCAAACAGATTGCATGCATAATGAGTATCGATCACATTCATCTTGCCAGGCTCGACCTGAACCTGCTCGTCGCCCTCGATGCTCTACTCACCGAGCGCAGCGTGACGAGAGCAGCGTCGCGGGTCGGCATCGGCCAGTCGGCGATGAGCCATGCGCTCGGTCGTTTGCGGACTGTCTTCCACGACGAGATCCTGACGCGGGCGCCGGAAGGCATGCGGCCGACGCCGCGCTCCCTGGCGCTGGTCCAGCCGGTGCGGGCGGCCCTGGCGCAGATCGAGGCGATCGTCGCGCCGCCCCAGGCCTTCGATCCGGCAACGGCGGACGTCACCTTCACCCTGGGCATCCCGGATTCGACCGAGGTCCTGCTCATGCCGCAGCTCGTGGCGCATCTGCGGGCGGTGGCGCCGGGGGTGAAGCTTCTGCTGCACACCGTCGACCGGCTGCGCATCCTGGAGGATCTCGATACCGGCCGGGTCGATCTCGGCATCGGCGTGTTCGAGCAGGGTCAGACCCACCACAAGAGGCGCGTGCTCTACCGGGAGAACTATCTCTGCGTGTTCAACGCCGATCTCGTCGGCGTAACGCCGCCGATCTCGCTCGAGGATTACGTGCGGCTGCCGCACCTGCTGACCAGCCTCGTCGAGACCCCGCATGGCGTGGTGGACGATGCGCTGGCCAAGATCGGCCTCACGCGTGTGATCGCGATGACCTCGCCGCGCTTCACCGTGATGCCGTTCGTGCTGCAGCAGGCTCCCGTGATCGCGACGATGCTTTCGCAGCTCGCCCGCTTCTTCGGCGACTCCATGGGGCTGACCGTGAGCCCGGCGCCGATCGCGCTGCCGGATATGGCGATCTCGATGATCTGGCACGCCTCGAACGACGAGGTGCCGGCGCAACGATGGCTGCGGGAAACGATCGTGCGATTGCAGCGGGAGGATCGCAGACCGATGCCGGCGTCCCAGCAGACCTGAGTCGCCGACACAGTGTCCCACGCAGAAAAAAGGCCGCCCTGTTGAGAGGGGCGGCCCGAAGTCTTGGGAGGAACGCAGCCTGGAGGGGCTGCAGGAACCGCGACGCCATCGCGATCCCGTCCCCAGCAAGATCGAGCGTTCTGGCCGCTTGTTCAAGCGGCGGAGGCTCGCTTTCGGCGCATAAGTGCGGTGGATCTTGCTGCGAGGTGCGCAACCGCACCATGGCTCGATAGCGAAGGGCCTCGATCAGGCGCCGGCTTCGGCGGGGCGCCGACGGCGGCGCAGGGTGCCGACGATCGCTCCGAGGATGATCGCGACGATGGCCCCGGCGCCGACGACGAGCGTGATCGTGCGGTTCCAGAGCTGGTTCAGGCCGAGATCCGTCGTCGCCAGCTCGGGATGCGCCGGATCCGCCATCACCGAGACGCTGTAATTGCCGACATGGACGTCCGTGAACACGTAGTTCACCCGATGCTCGATCCGTCCCTTCGGCGTCTGCAGGCCGATCGTGGCGTTGCAGATGTGGAAGACGAGCTTGCTCGTGCATTTGGCATCGCTCACGCGGCCATCCTCGACGATCCGCGCGCTTCCATGGACCTGCCAGTCCGTCATGAGCGCCGGCAGCGTGTAGACGGCGCTGGCGACCAGGATGCCGGCCAGGGCAACGAGCCCGACGATCGACCAGAGGATCTGCTTCCAGCCTCCCCCTTCGGATGGAGAAGGCGCGCGTTCGGTGGATGCGGTCATGGTGAGACTCTCTTCGATATGCGGCGGTGATGGGGATCAGGAACGGCTTGCCGGCATGCGTATCTGGCCGTCTCGCACCGTGCTGCCGGAGCGCAGCGGAGGCCTCGCGGGAAGGCGAGGATGGGGGAGCCGATCACATTCACGAGGAACGCCCCCCTTCCCAGAAGGGAGAGGGGCGCTCGGCTCGGCCGGGGTATGGATCAGAGGTTCTTTTCCAGAAGCTGCACGATGGCGTCGACGCGGGGCTTGAAGTCCTGCGTGTTCGCGAAGGGCCGCCAGTTCACGTCCAGTACGCCGCCGTCGAACTTCAGGCTGCCGAGGTAATTACTGGACGAGGTCTTCTCGTCGTAGCGCACGCGGATCGACTTGAGCTTGGCCTTGAGTGCCTGGCGGCCCATGTCGTCCTTGCCGACCTCCTTCAGGCCGGCCGCGAGCGGCTCGAAGATGGTTTTCCCGAAATAGCCGTCATCGGCGTAGTATTTCGCGTCGCCCGCCACGGCGAGCTGGTCCCAGTTCACCTCCACCGGCACGGCGAAGCCCGCCGCATCCTGAATCGCCTTGAGGAGCGCAGGGTATTTCTCCTGCTGGTAGGCCGTGATTGCCCGCCGTTCGCCGAGACCGCCCTCGGCGGCGGCTCCCGAGATCGTCGCGAGAACGATGGCGGCGCCGAGTAGGGTGCGTCGTGAGATCATGGTGGTCCTGTCTCGATTCGTTGGCTGAAGCCCGCTCGCCAGATCCCATAGGAGCGAAGCGCGACAGTTCTATCGCTCGTGACGAATGCTTCGGTGCGGGCTTGCACCTGCGGATCGCGACGCTGCGCAACTTGGACCGAGGTGTCTCGATACCGATAGAGACTTCGGCAGCCGGGCGGTTCTATTCGCCGAGGTCGCGTCCAAGCTCGATAAAGGCCTCCGGCACGCAGGGCCTCACCTTTGCGAGAGCGGCGCGCTTCGGTCTCGAAGAGCGCGCGGCGCCAGGATGGCAGCAGTCGCTCGGGCTACTGCTGTGGTGCGATGGCGCGTTGCATGCAGGGCGCCTAGCGACGGCATGAAGCCACGCTTAGCTAAGCAGCGGGCCGGGCCATCCGGCGCTGCGGCGGAGACCAGCCATCTTTCACCTGATCCTCGCGGCCCCGAGCCTGGTCGTCATCGCCCGCTGGCTCTGGCCGCTCTCGCTGCCGCTCTGGGGCACGGCCGCGATCGCGCTGCTGCTGCTCTTCGTGTCGCAATACCATGTCTGGAGCCGGCTCTCCTCCGGCTCGGTCTTCGCGCCGGAATTCCCGCGGCCCGTCGTGGTCCTGTTCAACTGGGGTTTCGGCGCGATCGTGCTGCTGGCCCTGCTCCAGATCCTGCTCGATCTCGGCTCCCTGCCGGTGATGCTGCTGCGGCAGAGTGCTGTCAGCATCCCGGACGGCCTGCGCTACGCGATCGCCTGTGTCGCGGCGCTGCTCGCGGCCTACGGTGTCGCGGGCGCCATGCGCGTGCCGCCGCTCAAGGACATCGAGGTCGCGATCCGCGATCTGCCGCCGGAGTTCGAGGGCTACCGGCTGCTGCACCTCACGGACCTTCACATCAGTCGCCTGTTTCCGGCGCGCTGGGCCAGCGCCATGGTCGAGCGGGCGAACGCCTCGGGTGTCGACCTGATCGTGGTGACGGGCGACTTCATCGACGGCTCGCTCGAGATGCGCCGCGCCGATGTCGAGCCTCTGCGCGATCTCCACGCGCCGGACGGCGTCTACGCGATCCCCGGCAACCACGAGTATTTCTTCGACTACGCCGCCTGGATGCGTCACCTCCGCGGCATGGGCATCCGCATGCTTGAGAACGCGCATGCCGTGCTCCAGCGGAGAGAGGCCCGGATCGTGCTGGCCGGCGTCACCGACCGGTCGGCGCGCGGGCACGGACAGCCCGGCCCCGACCTCGACGCGGCCCTGGCCGGCGCGCCGGAGGGTGCCCCCATCCTCCTGCTCGACCATCAGCCGGGCGGCGCGAGGGCTGCCGCCGCGCGCGGCATCGCGCTCCAGCTCTCAGGCCATACCCATGGCGGCATGAGTATCGGCCTCGACCGGCTCGTCGCGAACGGCAATGGCGGGTTCGTGTCGGGGCGCTACACGGTCGGAGGGATGACGCTCTACGTCAGCAACGGCACGGCCCTGTGGCCGGGCTTCGCGTTGCGCTTCGGCCGGCCGTCCGAGCTGACGCGGATCACGCTGCGCGGGGCGCCGTGAGGGGGATGGGTTGGAGGAGTAGGCGTCGCGAGTAGCGGCTACATCCGCTCCGGCATCCGCTCGTCGCTGGCAAGATTCGAGAACCGCGTGATGTTCGCGTCGAAGGCCAGTTCCACCGTGCCGGTGGGGCCGTGGCGCTGCTTGCCCAGGATGACCTCGGCCTTGCCGTGGACGCGGTTCATCTCCGCCTCCCAGGCGAAGAACTCTTCGGTACCCTCGCGGGGCTTCTTGTTGTTCACGTAGTACTCTTCGCGGAACACGAACATCACCACGTCGGCGTCCTGTTCGATCGAGCCGGATTCGCGCAGATCCGAGAGCTGCGGGCGCTTGTCGTCACGGTTCTCGACCTGACGGGAGAGCTGCGAGAGCGCGATGATCGGTACCGAGAGTTCCTTGGCCAGCGCCTTCATGCCGGTGGTGATCTCGGTCATCTCCTGCACGCGGTTGTCGCTGCGCTTGCCGGAGCCGGCCAGCAGCTGCAGGTAGTCGACGATCAGCACGTCGAGGCCCTTCTGGCGCTTCAGGCGGCGGGCGCGGGCGGCGAGCTGGGCGATGGAGATGCCACCGGATTGGTCGATGTAGAACGGGATCGTCTGCATGTCCCGGGCGGCATCGGTGATCTTGTAAAAGTCTTCCGGACGGATGTCGCCGCGGCGGATCTTGTAGGAGGGCACGCCGGATTGCTCGGCGATGATACGGGTCGCCAATTGCTCGGCCGACATTTCGAGCGAGAAGAACCCGACGATGCCGCCGTTCTTGGTCTTGATCGTGCCGTCCGTCTGCTTCTCGCCCTGGTACGCCTTGGCGATGTTGAAGCCGATATTGGTGACGAGCGAGGTCTTGCCCATGGCCGGGCGTCCCGCGAGGATGATCAGGTCCGAGGGCTGCAGGCCGCCCATCTTGGCGTCGAGGTCAGACAGCCCGGTGGCGATGCCCGAGAGCTTGCCCTCGCGCTGATAGGCCTTGGCCGCCATGTCGACGGCGGCGGTGAGCGCGTCCGAAAACTTCTGGAAGCCGCCATCGTATTTGCCGGCTTCGGCCAGTTCGTAGAGCCGACGCTCGGTCTCCTCGATCTGGTCGCGCGGCGCCGACTCGACCGGGGCCTCGTAGGCGCCGTTGACCAGGTCCTCGCCGATGGTGATCAGCCGGCGGCGGATGGCGAGATCGTAGATGGTGCGGCCGTAATCGGCGGCGTTGAACACGGTGGTCGCCTCGGCCGCGAGCCGGGCGAGATAGGCCATCACCGTGATGCCGCCGAGATCGGCGTCGCCAAGATACGTCTTCAATGTGATCGGCGTGGCGAGCTTGCCGGCCTTGATCAGCGAGGAAGCGGTCTCAAAGATCCGGCGGTGCACCTCCTCCATGAAGTGCTCGGGGAGCAGGAAGTCCGAGACGCGGTAATAGGCGTCGTTGTTCACCAGGATGGCGCCGATCAGTGCTTGCTCGGCATCGATGTTGTGAGGCGCGACGCGATACTCGGCCTGCACCGCGTCGAGATTCGCCACGAGGGCGTTCGGCAGGGCCATGGGCGTCAGCTCCGAATCGTCCGGGCCCGGCCACCGTCGCCGGGCGAGACCTCATGCATGATGGCCTCGGACTCGTGACCATCCTCTTAGCCGGCATCTCCCGCAGCCACTATCGCAGGGACGCATCAGCCGGCCGATACTGGCATGCTGGAAGCCGGTGACCGAGAGTCAAGCGTGGCGGGACGATACTCCCCGTTCTGCCCGGTTGGCGGGGTGGCGTGCTCCGTGTCTCGGCGTTGATAGCGCGGAGCAGAGTCGGGCACGACCCGCACAAACGAAAAAGGCCGAGCCCGGAGGCTCGGCCTTGTCCCTGCGGAAACCAGCAGGACGCTGCGATCAGCCGCGGTCGTCGGCGCCTTCGCCGGCATCGGCGAGCGCCTGGCCGACTTCGAGGCCGAGGTCGTCGAGGTTGAAGGTCTCGCGCTCGATCACGGTCTCACCGCGCGCCTGGCGCTCGGCTTCCTCGGGAGAACGGGCGACGTTGACGGTCACGGTGACCTCGACCTCGGGGTGCAGCGTCACCGGCACGTTGTGCAGGCCGAGCGTCTTGATCGGCTGGTTGAGCACGAACTGCTCGCGGCCGACGGTGAAGCCTTCCTTGGTGACCACCTCGGCGAGGTCGCGGGTCGAGACCGAGCCGTAGAGCACGCCGGATTCGCCCGACTGGCGGATCAGCACGAAGCTCTGGCCGTCGAGCTTCTCGGAGACGGCCTCGGCTTCCTTGCGGCGATCGAGGTTGCGGGCCTCGAGCTGGGCGCGCTGGGCCTCGAAGTGCTTCTTGTTGGCCTCGGTGGCGCGCAGGGCCTTGCCGCGGGCGAGCAGGAAGTTGCGGGCGTAGCCGGGGCGCACGTTCACGGTCTCGCCCATCTGGCCGAGCTTGGCGACGCGTTCGAGGAGGATGACGTCCATGGTGTAAGTCCTTCTTTCGGTTGGATGTCTAGAGAGGTCGAGGGCCGCCGGGCGGCCCCGCTTGGGGCACGCGCCGGGCGAGCGCCGTATCGGCGATGCCGAACAGGGTCAGGGCGACGAAGGCGAGGCCCTGCGTGATGAAGAGAACCATGTAGAGGCCGAAGAGCAGCGCTCCGCGCGCCGGCCGGCCCCGGCTCCGATCGTGGAAGGCTGCAAGGCCCTGCAGCGCGAAGGCCGCGCTCAGCGAGCCTATCAGCGCGACGCCGAGCACGCCGGCATAGCCCGGCGCCAGTGCGAGCGCGACGGCGACGGCCAGCATGATCAGGGCGTTGCGCGGCATCTGGGTGGAGGGGATGTCCGGCCAGGGCCTGATCAGCCGGCCCGAGATCTTCACGATGCGCGCGGCGAGCCAGAGGTAGAAGGTCAGCAGGACCGTCAGGCCCTGCGCGGCGAGGGCGGGGGCGATCACGGAGAGCGCGTCGGCGACCTCCTCCTGCAGTTCCTGCGGCTTGGCGTCCTTGGCGGAATCCTGGGACGGGGCAGGGGTCTGCTCGGCGGGTTTGGGCGCGTCCTTCGGCGGAGGCGTCGGCAGGCCGCCGCGCCCTTGCATCTGCATCTGGACGACCTTCTTGGCCATCCCGCCGATCTGCGTGCGGAAGGTGTCGTAGTTCGGCGCGGCGATCACGGCGATGGCGACGAAGGCAAGCGCAGCGGTGCCGGCCACCCAGGCCAGCAGGCGCCCGACGGGATACCATTCGAGGCTGCCATCCTCGTTCGGCCGTCCGAGCAGCGCGAGATAGGCGAGCCACCAGGCGGGAACGGCGAGATAGACCGCGAAGCCGATGCCGAGATAGGGCGAGAAGGCGAGGGCGAGCGCGAGGCTGCCGGCCACGACGGCGGCGAGCGCCGCCTTATGGCTCCAGCCCAGCCCGACGATGAGGATCGGCAGGGGGGCGAGCAGGTAGAGCACGATGGCGAGCGGCGTCGCCTTGAGCAGCATCCCGAAGAGGAGCGCCGAGACGAGGCCGGCGAGGACGCCGATGCCGAGATTCTGAGCCATTGACCTTGCGCTGTCCCACTGTCCCGAAAAGGGCAGGGTTAGAGGCGTCCCATGACGCCCCAACGATCGGACGGTCTAGGCCGCCCGGAACGAAGAGCCGGCCCAGCGAAGCCGGGCCGGCCCAATCTCAAGAAACCTACTTGATGACGTAGGGGAGCAGGCCGAGGAAGCGCGAGCGCTTGATCGCCTGGGCGAGCTCACGCTGCTTCTTGGCCGAGACCGCGGTGATGCGGCTGGGAACGATCTTGCCGCGCTCCGAGACGTAGCGGGAGAGCAGCTTCACGTCCTTGTAGTCGATCTTCGGCGCGTTGGGGCCGGAGAACGGGCAGGTCTTGCGACGACGGAAGAAGGGACGACGGCCACCGCCGCCACCGGCACCAGCGCCGGCACTTGCACCGAATGCCATGATCAGTTCTCCCCGCCGAAGGAACGCTCGGGACGGTCACCGCGATCGCCGCGGTCACCCCGGTCGCCGCCGAAGCCGCCGAAATCGTCGTCACGACGACGCGGACGGTCGCCGCGGTCGCGATCCTTGCGGTCGTCGCGGTCGCGCTTCTGCATCATCGCGGACGGCTCGGCCTCGAGCTCCTCGACGCGGATGGTCATGAAGCGCAGCACGTCCTCGGAGATCTGCATCTGGCGCTCCATCTCGGCCACGGCGGCCGGGGGGGCGGAGATGTTGAGGAGCGTGAAGTGGGCCTTGCGGTTCTTCTTGATCCGGTAGGCGAGGGACTTGATGCCCCAGGGCTCGATCTTCTCGATCGTGCCGCCATTGGCTTCGATGACGCCCTTGTAGGTCTCGACCATGGTCTCGACCTGCTGGGACGTCACATCCTGGCGCGCCAGGAAGACGTGTTCGTAGAGAGGCATTCTCGGGCCTTTCATCACAAAAAGGAGCCCGACCGCGGCGAAGCGGGTGTCTCGGGCCGGTTCATTCGCAGTTCTCTCGGCGCCAAGCCCTTCGAGCCGTTTGATGGCCCGAGCGGATGATCGAAGGCGGAGACACGGGACGACGGATTCTTTTTGGGAAATCCTATGCCGCGAACGGCACCGTCCGTTCAGCCCCCAGCCGGAGCGAACGCGAAGCGGGGCGTGTAGACGGGTTTGGGGGGGATGGCAAGGATCGGGATGGCGCGGTGATCACCGGCCACCCGCAAGGATCCAGTCGACCCCCTCGCGCAGGTCCGCCACGACGGCGCTCGGCGGCGGATCGATCAGGCCCTCGTCACCCTGCCTGTATTTGCCAGTGCGCACCAGCAAGCCCCGCAATCCTGCCTGCAGGGCGCCTTCGACATCCGACTCGACATCGTCTCCGATCATCACGGTTTCCGCCGGGGGCGTGCCGAGATGCGCCACGGCATCGGCATAGAAGGCGGTTGCGGGCTTGCCGACCAGCAGGGCCTCTCGGCGGGTCGCGAATTCGAGGGCCTTCACGAAGGGGCCGGCATCGAGGCTGAGATCGCCTTTGCCGTCGCGAAACGTCCGGTTGCACGCCAGGGCGATGAATTCGGCGCCGCCATCGATGGCCCGAAAGGCCTCATTGAGGGCCTCGAAGGTGAAGGCCGCGCCCGCATCGCCCACGATGACCGCATCCGGGGTGCCGGCCGCAGGCGCGTCGAAGTCCTCGAGCAGGTTCGGATGGACGAGCAGATGGGGCGTGAGGCCACGCTCCTTCACTAGCCTGCATGCGGCGACGGCCGGCGTGAAGATGTCCTCGCGCGATGCCGCGACCCCGATGGCCTGCAGTTTTTCGAGCAGCCCGCGCAGCGGCGCCGACGTCGTGTTGGTCACGAAACAGAGCGGGATATTGTGCGAGCGGAGGTCGTCGATGGCAGCCAGGGAGCCCGCGATCGCGTCGTCGCCGCTGAACACGACACCGCTCAGATCCAGAAGAACGCCGGACACCTTGGGCATGACCGATTTCCGTTTCGCGTGCCGCGCCGCGAACGACGCTAGCGGCATGTCTTCATGTGGAGCAAGCCGGCTGCGTGGGGGCACCTATGCTCTGCTGAGGTGCTGGCGGGCGATGTCCGCCGATGATGCTCAGAGACACGGCGCGAGCGCCGCCGGGCGAGCCGCGTATGTGATCGTGCCGGCTGCTGAGCACCCCGCTTCTTGCGCTGAAACGATGCTCCCGCGAGCTGATCGACCGAAGCACACCGTAGAGCTGAGAAACCAGCTAAGCGATCGGATGGAGCACTGATATAGGAGGAGCGGACTCATCCGAGGCGGCTTCCTCGGCTTGCGCTCTGCTTTTGACCTTGCGGTTCCGTAGGATGGAAGCTTTGCTTTATCGATTCATGCGCGGTCGAAGGGAGGACGGGTTGCCGAGATCGACGAACAGGCTGGCTGCAGTGCTGATGGCAGCACTCTTCGCCGGGCTGGTCTCCCCAGCAGATGCCAAAAGCATTGGCCCTGGGATCGTGCAGCGGCTCGAATGCGCCCCCACGAGCGAAAGCACCGAGGCCGCGACGCCATCGGGTAAATCGTACTGTCGGACCGTCAGTAACGGTTGCGGATCACCCGTATCACTGAGCGTTACCGATACCGTCACGCATGTTCGAAAGAATTCCAGCCGGGTTGAGGACACGAAGATCGGTAAGGTCTGCACGCCCAATGCAAATACGATTGATTATTTCGTCGTATATCCGAATCCGAGAGAGCCCGCCGCAAAGGGCAGTGGAAATGAAATCAATCTGACCATCAGCGGCAAGAGTGGCGAACCCGAAAACCTCAAACTCACTCATGACTTCAAAATCAGGATCGCGGACGGCAAGATCTACGGACTGAACGACTTGAGCCCCGAGTTTGCTGCGCTCGAAGGGCTGACACTGGGGACGTCTACGGTCTTCGCTCCGTACCGGAAAAAGCCGGATGGCACTCCCGACGCAGACAACACGATCGTCGATCGGGGCGCGACCGTTTCTTCGAGCATGAGCGGCAGTCAGATTACGATATCGATCAAATATCAATACGAGTCCGCGGGGAAAGAGCCTCCGGTTTCCTCGGTTGAGGAGACAAGAATTCTTATCGTAACGACTTCGTCCAGATCATGCTCGTTCGATTATAATAGAAAGACTGCACGGAAAGATCCGGACAAACATTTTACCTACCAGAATTTCAGGAGCACGCGCTGCTCGCGGAGTTGAGGCTTCGTCAACCCGGATAAGTCCCTCCACCATGGCGGCGGAGACCGCGCCATTGCCTTAGTCCACGCCAGCCGCACGCTCACTGGCGCGCCGGGCGCCGATGCCGCGCGATCCGTTCGATCTTGACAAAAATCCTATTTTATGATTGTGTCCCTGCATCCGCTTCCCGGCACTTTCGGGGGAGCGCCGCGGGGTCGAGGGCGGTGCTTTGGGAGGTGGGGCGATGCCCGCGTCGGTGGTCTCACCCATCGCCGCCCCGGGCGGGTGTTCGACGCAAGGTCTGCCCGGGTCGTGGCGGGGTTCGGCGAGGAAATGCGCCGGGTTTTGGCCGACCCCTCCTGGGCGACACCGAGATGCTGTCGGCGGCGTCCATTACGAGGCGACGCGCACGGAAGGAGGTGCCACGCAACGGTTCGGGGATGGGGGCTTCTGAGGGAGCCCGGCACCCGAATGGGTTGAGCGACAGGTCGAGGCCACCCGACGACATCGTGACGTCAAATCGGTCTGCGAGGTCCCGAGGACGACCTCCCGAGACCGCGGGACGCCGGGGAACCGTATCTTCCTCGCACCATCCTACGAGTGGTTCTGCGGCGTCCCGCGTCACCCCTCCGACGGCCAAGCACCATGCCCCCGGAGCGAAACGCTCGCGGGGATAAGGGCGTATGGGGCGTGGGCTGGTGCCGGTTGATCCTGCGCTTGCGCGTGGTCCCTCTCGCCCAGGGGGCGGGGAGAAACGCGGCGGCCGTAAAGGATGTCATGCGTGATCCCACCCACTCCCTCATCCTGAGGTGCGGAGCGAAGCGCAGCCTCGAAGGAGGGCTCCAGATGCCGCGTGATCCCTGGAGTGCTCCTTCGAGGCTTCGCTTTGCTTCGCACCTCAGGATGAGGTGGTTTGGGTGGGATGACTCGGACCGATGTCAGCCCGGCCCCGGATCGTTCTCCAGCAGGATCGGCTGGCCGTGCGGCGTGGCCTGGGCCGCGCGGAGAAATGCGTCGCGGCGCCCCTCGATTGCGGTGCCGTCGGCGATGCGCTTGCGGGCGAGGATCGTTTCGAGGGCGGCGAGCCAATGCGCATAGTCGGCCGGGCGTTCGGGCGCGTCGGCGGGGCGGATGGCGGCGCTCAGCGCTTCGGCCCATTCGCCGGAGGTGATGACGCCGGCATCCTGGAGGCCGACGACGAGGGCGAAGATCTGCGCCTCCCAGGGTTCCGCGAAGGGGCGGGGAGCATCGAGGCTGCACCCGCTCATGCCCGCGGCTCCAGGTAGCTCTCGAAGGCGGCGATCGTGACGCGGCCGCCGGGATCCGCGCTCTCGCCCCACAGGTCCTCCGCCGTGAAGGCAGCTGTGTAGAGCCATTGTGGCGGGGCGGCCTTGCCGTCGGCGGCCGCGTCCGGAAACACGAAGGCGCCGTGCACGCGCTCGATGATGCCCGGCCGCCCGCGGACATAGCGCGGCAGCCGCGTATGGCCGGCCGGATGGATGTTGCGCGCGACGATCCGGTCGCCGACGCCGAAGCGGGCGGGTCCCGCGGGCGGCCGATCGCTCGGGAAGCCGCCATCGAAGAGCGGCGCGACCTGGTCGGCCGCCAGGACACGCTTGACCGGGCTCGGCGCGGCCTCGCTGACGCCCGAGCGCATCTCTTCCGGATGGCAGAGCCCGTTTTCGGCGACCTGGATTTCGAGCGCCTTCAGCCAGATCTCGTAGTAGCTCGACGAGAGATACTCGACGGGCGGCAGCGCCTCCCGCACGGCGCGGCTCCCGTCGAGGGTCCAGGTTCCGGTGAAGCCCATCGCCATGGCGAGCCCGAAGACCCGGCGCTCCCACTCGGCATGGAAGACCGGCTCGTCCGGCTCGGCCTCCACCGGCCCGAAGCCGTGGGCGCCACCGAGATCCTGCGCGCCGTTCACCGCGCGGCCTCCGGGGAGAGCGGGAGACCGGTCCCGATCATCGAATCCCGCGTGACGAGGGCGGCGAGCCCAGCTTCGTCGAGCGTCTCGGTTCCGTCCGGCCGCATCGGCAGGACCATGAAACGGGTCTCGGCCGTCGAATCCCAGACGGTGATGCGGGTCGTGTCGGGCAGCGTCACGCCGAACTCGGCGAGCACACCGCGCGGATCGATCACGGCCCGGGCGCGATAGGGCGGCGCCTTGTACCAGACCGGGGGAAGCCCGAGGACGGGCCAGGGATAGCAGGAGCACAGGGTGCAGACGACGAGGTTATGCGTGTCCGGCGTGTTCTCGACGACCACCATGTGCTCGCCGCCGCGGCCGCCGATGCCGAGTTCGGCGATGGCCGGCGTCGCATCCGCCAGCAGCCGGGCACGATAGGCCGGATCGACCCAGGCGCGGGCCACGACGCGCGCGCCATTATGCGGACCGACCTGGTGCTCGTAGCGCTCGATCAGCGCGTCGAGCGCGGCCGGCTCGACATAGCCCTTCTCGACCAGCAGGGATTCGAGGGCGCGGACGCGGGCCTCGATCGGCGACAGCTCGCTGCCATGACCATGCCCATGGTCATGATCCTCGTGATCGTGATCGTGATCGGCAGCCGCCATGTCGCTCGGTCCAACGCGCGGTCTCGCTCGCCGCGCCATTGCGCCGGACAACGCCCGATCGCTCGGGCATCGGCAAGGCCCGATCCAGCATAGCGGGCCGGCGAGTGCCGCTCCTGCGCAGCTCAGATCTGGATGAGCCGGATGTTGTTGGTGTTGCCTGTGGTGTGGAAGGGGATGCCGGCCGTGGTGACGATGATGTCGTTCGGCTCGGCGAAGCCCTCGGTCCGGGCGTGGTGGGCGGCGTTGGCGGTCATCTCCTCGTAGGAACCGACATCCTGCGTCAGCACACTGTGCGCGCCCCAGAGCAGCGACAGGCGGCGGGAGGTCGCGAGGTTCGGCGTCAGGGCGAGGATCGGCGCCTTGGGGCGCTTGCGGGCGACGCGGGCGGCGGTCGTGCCGCTGGAGGTGTAGGCCACGATGGCAACGGCGTTGACCGCTTCTGCCAGGCCCGCCGTCGCCGTGGCGACAGCATGCGGCGGCGTCTCCTCCTCGCCGGGCTCGGAGGCGGCGATCAGCGAGTGATAGAGCTTGTGCCCTTCGACGCTGCGGATGATGCGGTCCATCATGCCGACCGCCTCGACCGGATAGCGGCCGGTGGCGGATTCCGCCGAGAGCATCACCGCGTCGGCGCCGTCGTAGATCGCGGTGGCGACGTCGGAGGCCTCGGCGCGGGTCGGGGCCGGCGAGCCGACCATCGAGTCCAGCATCTGGGTGGCGACGATCACCGGCTTCACCGCGAGGCGGCAGGCGCGGATCAGTTCCTTCTGGCGGCCGGGCACGTCCTCGTGCGGGATCTCCACGCCGAGATCGCCGCGCGCCACCATCACCGCATCGGACAGGCGGATGATGTCCTCGATCCGCTCCAGGGCCTGCGGCTTCTCGATCTTCGACATGATGCCGGCGCGGTCGCCGATGATGCCGCGCGCCTCGATCAGGTCGGAGGGCCGCTGCACGAAGGAGAGCGCCACCCAGTCGACGCCGAGCTCCAGCCCGAAGGCGAGGTCGGCCCTGTCCTTCTCGGTGAGCGGCGAGAGGTCGAGCAGGGTGCCCGGCAGGTTCACGCCCTTGCGGTTCGAGATCGTACCGCCGGTCACCACCTCGGCCGTGATCGTCGCGGCCTCCAGGCCGGTGACCCGCACCCGCACGCGGCCATCGTCGATCAGGAGTTCCTGGCCCGGCACGACGGCGGCGAAGATCTCGGGGTGGCGCAGGGGGATCGCCTGCTTGTCGCCATCGGCGCCTTCGAGGACGAAGCGGATGCTCTCTCCGGCCACCAGATCGAGCCGGCCACCGGCCACGGTGCCGACGCGGATCTTCGGTCCCTGGAGATCCTGGAGGATGCCGATCGGCCGGCCGACCTCTTTCTCCAGGGCGCGGATCGCGGCGTGGACCCGGGCGTGATCCTCCTGGACGCCGTGGCTGAAGTTCAGCCGGAAGGTGTCGACGCCGGCGAGAAACAGGTTTCGCAGCATCTCCGGCGAGTTGGTCGCTGGCCCGACGGTGGCGACGATCTTGGCGTGGCGGTGACGACGCATGGGAGTCTCCATCGGCGAAGCAGTCGGCGGGGCGCTCACTAGCACGGACCGGCACGGCGGCGATGCCGTGCGGCCCGGTTCCCGCAGATTTGATGGCTCAGGCGCCGAGCTTGCCGGCGAGATCGACGAAGTCGTTGGCCATCAGGTCGAAATACGGCTCCGGCGTGAGATCGACCTTGCCCTTCGGGCCGAACTCGAGCGGACGCGGAACGAAGGCGGTGTTGAAGCCGAATTTCTTGGCGGCCGCGAGATCGTATTTGTGGCAGGCCACCATCAGCACTTGCTCGGGCTTCAACGCCAGCGCGTTCTGGCCGAGCGCATAGACCTTCGGGTCGGGCTTCGACGACTTCACGAGCTCGGCGGTCAGAATGCAATCGAAGGGGAGCTGGCCGAGCTTGGCGATGCTGACCACCGAGGCCATGCTGCCGTTCGACAGCGTCGAGAGGGTGAACTTCCTGCTGAGGCGGTCGAGGCCGGGGCGGCTATCGGGCCAGGGTTCGAGTTGCGACCAGACCGCATTGAGCTGGTCACGATCGGCAGGACTGAGCTTCGGCCCCCAATCATAGGTCGCGAGCAGGTTGTCGAGGCCCTCGCGGTAGATCTGGTCGGTCGAGCGCCAGGGGATCGTGCCGGCGATGATCTGATCCAGCAGGTGGCGGTATTCGGTGCGCCATTGGTCGGCGATGCGGGTCCAGTCGGCCTCGATGCCATGCGCCCTGGTGAAGACGTCGCCCTTGCGCAGGATGGTGGCGTAAAAATCGACGGTGGTGCCCTGCACGTCGAACAGGATGCCCTTGATCGAGGCGGGATCGACCATCGTCTTCGTCTCCGATGCGGCTTCGGCAACGGGCGCCGGGATGGCGGCCCAGGCTGCGGCCGAGGCAGCCGCGATCTTCAGCACGTCACGGCGCCCGAGGCCGGGGCGACTTGATTGATCTCTGCCACTCATACGGCATCCTCCCATCGCGGTGTTCGTCGAGCCCAAAACGATAGGGCCCGGGTGCTGCTGCGCCCGGGCCCTCGCCATCACTCGTTGTCGCCCTGGATGGCGCCGATCACCGCATCCGTGACCTGGCGGGTCGTCGCCTTGCCGCCGAGATCCGGCGTATGCAGGCTCGGGTCGGCGGTGACACGCTCGACCGCCCGCATCAGCCGGGCGGCGGCGCGCGGCTCGCCGAGATGTTCGAGCATCTGGCAGGCGGTCCAGAAGGTGCCGATCGGGTTGGCGATGCCCTTGCCCGTAATGTCGAAGGCCGAGCCGTGGATCGGTTCGAACATCGACGGGAATTTCCGCTCGGGGTTGATGTTCGCGGTCGGCGCGATGCCGAGCGAGCCGGCAAGCGCTGCCGCGAGATCCGAGAGGATGTCCGCGTGCAGGTTCGTGGCCACGATGGTGTCGAGGGTCTGCGGCTTCATCGTCATGCGCATGGTCATGGCGTCGACCAGCATCTTGTCCCAGGTCACGTCGGGGAATTCCTGCGCGACCTCGGCGGCGATCTCGTCCCACATCACCATGGCGTGGCGCTGGGCGTTGGACTTGGTCACGACGGTAAGCAGCTTGCGTGGGCGGGACTGCGCCAGCTTGAACGCGAAGCGGATGACGCGGGCGACGCCGGCGCGAGTCATGATCGAGACGTCGGTGGCGACCTCTTCCGGAAGGCCCCGGTGCACCCGGCCGCCGACGCCGGCATATTCGCCCTCGGAATTCTCGCGGACGATCACCCAGTCGAGCTCGGGGCCGGACACATTGCGCAGCGGGCTGGTGATGCCGGGCAGCACGCGGGTCGGGCGCACGTTGGCGTATTGATCGAAGGGCTGGCAGATCGCGAGGCGCAGGCCCCAGAGGGTGATGTGATCTGGCACGTCGGGCGCGCCGACCGCGCCGAAGAAGATCGCGTCCTTGTCCTTGATCGCGTCACGCCCGTTCTCGGGCATCATGACGCCGTGCTGCTTGTAGTAGTCCGACCCCCAGTCGAAATGCTCGAAGGTGAAGCGGAAGCCGCCGTCGCGCTCGGCCAGGACGTCGAGCACTTCGATTCCGGCCGCGATGACCTCCTTGCCGATTCCGTCACCGGGAATGGCGGCGATGTTGTACTGAGCCACGGCAGTTTTCCTTTGGTTTGCTGAAGTGGGAGGCGGGCCGGGTCCGGTCCGCGGGAAGGCGAGGGGATCGTCAGTGCGAGGCCGGCGACGCGGCTCCGACGGGGGCGGCCGTACCGGCTGTGGCCTCGGCGCGTGCGGAGCGCTTCAGCGAGAAGACGAACAGGGCCGACACGCCGAGGGTGACCGCCGAGATCATCAGGCCGGCGGTGAAGCTCCCCGTGAGGTCTCGCGCCCAGCCGATTAGTGAGGGACCGACGAAGCCGCCGAGATTGCCGATCGAGTTGATCGCCGCGATGCCGGCCGCGAGCTTGGCTCCCGACAGAAATTCCGGAGGGAGCTGCCAGAAGGGCGGCCGCGCCGCCATCACGCCGGCGATGGCGATGGCAACGAAGATCACCGTCGGGACGGCCATGGTGTGGACCAGACCGGCAATCACCAGGCCCGCGCAGCCGATCAGGCAGGCGATGGCGACGTGGCCGAAGCGCTCTCCGCTGCGGTCGGAGTGGCGCGCCCAGAAGCCCATCGTCGCGATGGCGAGGAGGTACGGAATCGCGCTGACGAAGCCGACCTGGATGTTCGTGAGGCCGAAGCCTTTCACGATCTGCGGGAGCCACAGCTCGATGCCATAGAGGCCGGTCGTCAGGCCGAAATAGACCAGCGAGAGCCGCAGCACCGGCCAGGAGATCAGGGTCGCCCCGATCTCGCGCAGGGAATGGCGCTCCGGCTTGCCCTGCTCCTTCGCCATCTCGGCGACGAGCCATTCACGCTGCTCCGGCGCGAGCCAGGTCGCCTGCTCGGGCTTGTCGGTGAGGAAGAACAGGCAGACGAAACCGAGCACGACGGCCGGTGCGGCTTCCAGGATGAACATCCACTGCCAGCCGTGGAAACCGAGCACGCCGTCCATCGCCAGGAGGTAGCCCGAGATCGGCGCCGCGATGGCCGAGGCGATCGGGATGGCGACGACGAAGCCCGCGGTCACCCGCCCGCGCCAGCGCTTCGGGAACCAGTAGGTCAGGTAGAGGATGACGCCGGGGAAGAAACCGGCCTCGGCGATGCCGAGCAGGAAGCGCAGGAGGTAGAATTGATTGGCGCTGCTGATGAAGGCGAAGCCCATCGAGATGATGCCCCACGTAATCATCACGCGGGCGATCCAGCGCCTTGCACCGACCTTGTCGAGCATTAGGTTCGAGGGGACCTCGAACAGGAAGTAAGCGATGAAGAACAGGCCTGCACCAAACCCGAACATCGTCGGGGTCAGGCCGAGATCTTTACTCATCGTCAGCGCGGCGAAGCCGACGTTGATCCGGTCGATGAACGCGATCGTGTAGAGAACGCACAAGAACGGCACCAGCCGCCACGTCACGCGGCGCATGGTGGACTGCTCGAGCGAGCTGCCCATGGTTTCCTCCTCTCGAAAACCTCGCTGGCGCGGCAATCTTGTGTGCCATCTTCCATGCAAGATGGCATTTCTTGTAAGATAATGCCGAATGAGCGTCAACCCATCCATTGCAACTTGCATGGAAGATGGTAGGCGGGCTGTCGAAGTTGGGGGTTTTCGATGGCGAGATCGACGGCGCGAGTGGACGAGGAGCGGAAGGGCTCACTCGTCGACGATGCCTACGCGGCGATGCGCTCGGCGATTCTGGATGCGAGCTTTGCGCCCGGCTATCAGGCCTCCGAGCAGGAAATCGCGCTGCGCCTCGGCATGAGCCGTACGCCCGTGCACGAGGCCGCGATTCGGCTGCAGGAGGACGGCCTCGTGCGGGTGCAGCCACGCCGGGGCATCCTGATCCTCGCGCTCGCGCCGGAGGACGTTCGCGAGATCTACGACGTCGTGATCGCCATCGAGGGGCGCGCGGCGGAGATCATCGCCGAGATGGCGGAGCCGGCGCGTCTCAAGGCCGCTGCCGCGCTCGATGCAGCCACCGAGAAGATGGCGAAGGCCCATGCCGATGGCGACCTTCCGGCCTGGGGGCAGGCCGATGGCGCGTTTCACAGCCTGTTGATCGAGCATGCCCGCAATCGGCGCATGAGCCGGATCGCGCAGACGATCTCGGACCAGTTACATCGCGCGCGGATGCTCACGCTCAACCTGCGCAAGGGGCTCGAGGCCTCCGTCGAAGAGCATCGGGCGATCATTCGCTCCATCCTGGCCGGCGATCCGGTGGCAGCCTTGAACGCAGCAAGGCGGCATCGCATCCGGGCGCGGGACGAGCTCCTGCCGCTGCTGACGAGCTATGGCCTCAAGCATCTCTGACGTCTGTCTGACGTAAGCACCGTCCAGACGGGCATGCTGCCCGGCCGGGCGTGGAGGATGTGACCGAGCGGGATCTCTGTCACAGGCGCAGGCCGCATCGGCGAAGCGTTGCGTTGCCAAGACGGCGGTGACGGTCCAATTCGGCGTGAGGCTGCCTGGCCATTCTCGGCCTGACCGGCGGAGGTTTCCCGTGTCCCCGTCTCATTCCTCTCCGTTGCATGCGCTGCGGCTCGGCGTGAACATCGATCACGTCGCCACCGTGCGGAACGCGCGCGGCGGCGTCTATCCCGATCCGGTTCGTGCGGCCCGAGAGGCCGTCGCTGCCGGGGCCGATGGGATCACGGCGCATCTGCGCGAGGACCGGCGCCATATCCGCGATGCCGATATCGCCGCGCTGAAAGCCCTGCCGGTGCCGCTGAACCTGGAAATGGCGGCGACGGACGAGATGGTCACCATCGCGCTCGCCACCCGCCCGCACGCCTCCTGCCTCGTCCCGGAGAAGCGCGAGGAGCGCACCACTGAAGGCGGTCTCGACATCATCGGCGGCCGCGCCCATCTCGCGCCGCGGATCGCCGCGCTCGGGCAGGCGGGCATCCGCGTCTCTCTCTTCGTCGAGCCGGACGAGGCCGTGATGGAGGCGGCCTTCGCTCTCGGCGCGCCGGTCGTCGAGCTGCATACGGGCAGCTATTGCGAGGCTCATGTCGACGGTGACGCGGCGCGGACCCGGGCCGAGTTCGAGCGGATCGCTCGGGCCGCGCGCCACGGTACCGCTCTCGGTCTCGAGGTTCATGCCGGCCACGGCCTGACGCTGGACAGCGTCGGCCCCGTCGCGGCGCTGACCGAGCTCAGGGAATTGAACATCGGCCACGCGCTGATCGCCGAGGCGATCTTCGTCGGTTTGCAGCAGGCCGTTCGCGACATGCGCGCGGCAATGGATCGTGCCCGCGCGTCCTGATCGCCGCTGCCGGCGCAGGGTGCTGCGCGAGAAAGTACGGTCTTTGGCGGTACGGCGGTCGCTGCGCGCTGGACGCGGTCGATCTGTACGATAGGATACGCCTGCCGGTCTCGAATGAACGCTGGCCTGCCGCGCTCGCCGGCTCCGATCATTCCCCAGTGGCGATCGGCGAGCGCGGTAGTTCGGGCCGAAAAAAGCCCCGCAAGCGCGAGGCTGCGGGGCCTTAGGTGTCGGCTCGGAGCGATCGGGAATGCTCTCTGCCGACGCCAGCTTCTAGCACAGGCCTCGTCCGAGACTGTTGCGTTTCCGGCTCAACCGAACGTCTCGCGTCGGCGGATCGCCAGGAGGCTCCGTATCGGTTTCGTCGAACTCGACGTCGGACGAAGC
This sequence comes from Methylobacterium sp. C25, assembly GCF_021352225.1. Taxonomy (GTDB): domain Bacteria; phylum Pseudomonadota; class Alphaproteobacteria; order Rhizobiales; family Beijerinckiaceae; genus Methylobacterium. The sequence continues at coordinate 149,193 of NZ_JAAUVI010000007.1, forward strand.
ATCGTCCATGGACCATAGGGTTCATGCGGTAATCGCGAGCGCGGCCCGGCGCCGCTCCGGCGGAGATGCGGACCTTCCATGATTCTCGGCATTGGCTCTGACCTCTGCGACATAAGGCGCATCGAATCCTCGCTCGATCGATTCGGAGAGCGCTTTACCCACCGCGTCTTCACCGATGGCGAGCGGGCCAAATGCGATGCGCGCGCCGCACGGGCTCCGTCCTATGCGCGCCGTTTCGCCGCGAAGGAGGCCTGCTCCAAGGCGCTCGGCACCGGCATGAGCCAAGGCGTGTTCTGGCGCGATATGGAGGTCGTGAACCTTCCTGGTGGCAAGCCGACCCTTCGGCTGACCGGCGGTGCCTCGGAGCGGTTGAGTGCGATGGTGCCCGAGGGATACGAGCCGCGGATCCATATCTCGCTGACGGACGACCCGCCTCTGGCACAAGCCTTCGTGATCATCGAGGCTGTGCTCTCCGGCACGCCGCATCCATAGCCGGCACGACCCTGCGTTGCCGGAGGGCTCGGCTTGGTCTAGACCGCGGCACACCGTCGGCGCGGCGCCGGGCGCAGGTGCGGCCGTTGCAGAGATCGGCCGGGAGCCTCAGAACCAACGACATGGAACAGGCGCGCGTGGATCAAGACACGAAGCAGCAGGCGCGGTCGGCCGAGCCCGATGCCGGAACCTGGGCGAGCATCCGGGAGACCTTGAAGGTCGGCATCCAGGCGCTGCTCATCGCGCTCGTCGTGCGCACGCTTCTGTTCCAACCCTTCAACATCCCATCGGGCTCGCTGGTGCCGACCATGCTGATCGGCGACTACCTGTTCGTGTCGAAGTACTCTTACGGGTACTCAAAATACTCGCTTCCGCTCTCAGAGTACTTGCCGATTGATTACCACGGCCGCATCTGGGGTGCCGAGCCGAAGCGTGGCGACATCGCGGTGTTCAAGCTGCCGAAGGACAACGCGACCGACTACATCAAGCGCGTCATCGGCCTGCCCGGCGACAAAATCCAGGTGATCGCGGGCGTGCTCAACATCAACGGTAAGCCGGTCAAGCGCGAACAGATCGCCGACTACGAGACGACCGACCCGTTCGGCCAGCCGACCAAGGTGCCGCAATATCTGGAGACACTGCCCGGCGGTGTGGAGCACCGTGTGGTCGAACGCGACGGCGACCACGGCTTCTGGGACAATACCGAGCTGTATACGGTGCCCGCCGGCCATTACTTCATGATGGGCGACAACCGCGACAACTCCACCGACTCTCGCGATCTGTCGAGCGTCGGCTACGTGCCGTTCGAGAATTTCGTCGGCCGCGCCGAGATGATCTTCTTCTCGATCGACGAAGGCACCCCGGCCTGGCAGATCTGGCGCTGGCCTGCCGACGTACGCTGGAATCGCATCTTCACGGCGATCCATTGATGCTTTGATGCCGCCCTCGACGGCGGCGCGCATGGCGTGGCGAAGACGGGCGGAAACGTCGCTGGTCGTCGTGCAGCATGATCACGGGTTCCTTGGACTCCCGCGGCCCGAGCGGTATGGGCTACGTTCCGCTCGACACGATCGTCGAGCGCATCGTCATGCTGTTCCCCTCGGTCGAGGCGGCTGAGGCCGAAGCTTGCAATGCGGCCAACGGCCGAAGCGTGGGCTGGGACCGGCTCTTCACCATGGTTCATTGATGTGAGCACCGAGACCAACGCGCCACGGAGCGGGGATCGAACCGGACGCCCGTCGAGCCGCGCCCGACGCGCGCACCGTCCGAAACCTGCCGTCGACGTGCTCGAAGCTGCGATCGGCCATCTCTTTACCGACCGCGCCTTGCTCCCGTTGGCCTTGACCCATGTCAGCAAGGCAGGCGGCGACCGCGTCGGGAGCTACCAGCGTCTCGAATTCCTCGGTGACCGGGTTCTCGGCCTCGCCGTGGCCGAGCTTCTCTACGAGGCCTTCCCGCAGGCCGACGAAGGCGATCTGTCGAGACGGCTCGCCGGCCTGGTAAGGCGGGAGACCTGCGCCTCCGTTGCCGAAGCATGGGAGGTCGGACCGCATCTCAACCTTGGTCCGGGCGAAATCCAGGGTGGTGGCCGGCGCAATCAGACCATTCTCGCGGATGTCTGCGAGGCCATCCTCGGCGCCGTCTTCCTTGATGCGGGCTACGAGCCAGCCAAGGCGATCGTGCGGGCGGCGTTCCGCCCCGAACAGGATACGGCGGCCCCGCGCGGGCGCGACGCGAAATCGGCCTTGCAGGAATGGGCCATGGCGCGAGGCCTGCCGATTCCGGTCTATGAGGTTGCGGAGCGCTCCGGCCCGGACCACGCTCCTGTCTTCGCCATCGCTGTGCGAGTTTCCGGCATCGAGCCGGGTCTCGGTCGAGGTGGCTCGAAACGGCTCGCGGAGCAGGAAGCGGCGCAGAGCATCCTCGATCGCGAGGGCATCGGCGGCACGGAAGCTGCACAGGACGGACAGGAATGACAGCGAACGACGACAACGGGCCCGACGCTCCGGCGCTCATCCCGGCGGATACCCGTGCGGGCTTCGTCGCGCTGATCGGCGTACCGAATGCCGGCAAGTCGACCCTGGTGAACGCCATCGTCGGCGCCAAGGTCACGATCGTGTCGCGCAAGGTGCAGACGACCCGGACGCTGGTGCGCGGCATCGCCATGGAGGGAAGCGCCCAGCTCATCCTGGTCGACACGCCCGGCATCTTCGCGCCCAAGCGCCGGCTCGACCGCGCCATGGTGCATTCCGCCTGGAGCGGCGCGGCCGACGCCGACGCGCTCTGCCTGCTGATCGATGCGCGGAAGGGTATCGATGATGAGGTCGAGGCGATCCTGGCCCGGCTGCCCGAGGTGAAGCGGCCGAAGATCCTCGTCCTCAACAAGATCGACCTGATTGCGCGCGAAAAGCTGCTCGAACTGGCACAGGCCGTGAACGCGAAGGCGCCGTTCGAGGACACCTTCATGATCTCGGCGCTGAACGGCGACGGCGTCGCCGACCTTCGCAAGGCGCTCGCCGCCAGGATGCCCCCCAGCCCGTGGCTGTACCCGGAAGACCAGGTCTCCGACGCGCCGATCCGCATGCTCGCGGCTGAGATCACGCGCGAAAAGATCTACGACCGGCTCCACGAGGAACTGCCCTATCGCTCCACGGTCGAGACCGACCAGTGGCAGATCAAGACCGACGGGTCGGTGCGCATCGAGCAGACGATCTTCGTGGAGCGCGAGAGCCAGCGCTCGATCGTGCTCGGCAAGGACGGCCAGACCATCAAGGCGATCGGTCAGGCGGCGCGGCGCGAGATCGCCGAGGTCGCGGAGACCAAGGTCCACCTCTTCCTGCACGTGAAGGTGCGCGAGAACTGGGCCGACGATCCTGCCCGCTATCGCGAGATGGGGCTGGAATTCCCACGGGGCTGACTTAGAGCATGCTGCGAAAAAGTGGTGACGGTTCTTCGCTCAAAGCATACTCTAACTCTTTGAATCGATCATGTTTTCTGCGGTTTGATTGGCCGAATCAAAACGCAGCATGATCTAGCGCCGCGCCTCGGACGCCATCCGGACGGCGAGGCCGGCGAGGACCGTACCCATCAGCCAGCGCTGGACCACCAGCCATCCTGGACGCCGGTTCACCGTCCGGGCGATCGAACCAGCGGTGACCGCGATGATGGCGTTCACGCTGAGACTGACCAGGATCTGCACGGCGCCCAGAATGATGGCCTGGACCAGCACGCTGCCGTGATCCGGGCTGACGAACTGGGGGAGCAGCGAGAGGTACATAACTGCGATCTTGGGGTTCAGGACATTCGTCACGAAGCCCATCGCGAAGAGACGTCGCGGGCTGTCACTCGGCAGCAACGTTGCCTGAAAAGGCGAGCGCGCGCCGGGCTTTACGGCCTGCCATGCAAGGTAGAGCAGGTAGGCTGCGCCCGCCCATCGCAGCGTGTCGTAGGCAAACGGCACCGCAATCACCAACGCGGTGATGCCGAAGACCGCGCAAAGCATATAAAAGATAAAGCCGAGACCGATTCCCCCAAGCGAAACGAGTCCCGCCGCCGGTCCCTGAGAGATCGAGCGCGAGACGAGGTAAATCATGTTCGGTCCCGGGGTCAGGACCATTCCTAGTGAAATCAGAGCAAACGCGATGAGTTGAGTCGTTTCGGGCATGTATTGACGTCCTGCCGCCGTGTCCCCTGTCGTTCTTACTCAATTTGTCCCGAATGAGCCCACAAACTTCCACGGCAGACCCAGCGGCCAGTGTCATCGCCGCACGACCCGTCGTTTACGGTCTGCCATCCGCTGAATTGGTCGTGGTTCCGCAGCACGCAGCACAGGTTTCGCCGCTGATCCCTGGTTCTGCGCGGCTGGAGGACCATTCACTCGCGGCGGCTCCGGGACCAGCCGTCGTACTGGCGCCGCCGGGTACCTCGGAGCGCCGCTATACGCTCGCGCTCGCCCTGCGCGCGCTCGCGCCAGGCGAGACGCTGGTCGCGCTCGCGCCGAAAGACCGGGGTGGCAGCCGGCTGGCAAGGGAGCTCGCGGGCTTCGGCTGCATGGTGGCGGAGGAGGCCCGACGTCACCACCGGATCTGCACGGTTTCGCGGCCAGCCGCCCTCGACGGTCTTCAAGACGCGATCGAGGAGGGCCGCTCACGGCACATCGACAACATCGCGCTGTGCACGCAGCCGGGCATCTTCTCCTGGAACCGGATCGATCCCGGCAGCGACCTGCTGCTCCGGCACCTGCCTAAACTCTCCGGACGAGGTGCGGATTTCGGTTGCGGCCTCGGCGTTCTGGCGCTTGCCGTGCTGCATTCGGAGACCGTGTCGAGCTTGACCATGTTCGACATCGACCGGCGTGCGGTCGAGATGGCGCGTCGCAACGTCGACGATCCGCGAGCCAGCGTCGTCTGGGCGGACCTGCGCCAGCGCGATCTCGCCCTGACGCGGCTCGATTTCGTTGTGATGAACCCGCCCTTCCACGATGGCGGTTCGGAGGATCAGGCGCTCGGCAAGGCGTTCATCGCCCGGGCAGCCGAGGCCCTGCGGCCTGGCGGCACGCTCTGGATCACGGCCAACACGCATCTGCCTTACGAGGCGTCCTTGCGCGCGGCCTTCCGCAACGTGATCCCGGTCGTGTCGGAAGGGGGCTACAAGGTCTACGAGGCGCGCAAGTGAGCGGCGGCAAGTCCGTCCGTCTCGATAAGCTGCTGGCGAACCTCGGCTATGGCTCCCGCCGGGAGATCCAGGGGCTCGCCCGCGCTGGCGCTGTACTCCTCGACGGTAGGCCTGTCAGGGATGCGGCCGGGCGGATCGCGTTGGAGCCGGACCTGCCTGCACGCATGTCGATCGACGGCGAGGCACTGGATCCGTTGCCGGGCGTCGCGCTTCTCCTGCACAAGCCCCTCGGCGTGACCTGCTCCCACAAGGAGGCTGGTCCGCTCGTCTACAGTCTCCTGCCCGAGCGCTGGCGCAGGCGCGACCCCGCGCTGTCCACGGTCGGCCGGCTCGACAAGGAGACCTCCGGCCTGCTGCTCCTTACCGATGACGGCGCGCTACTCCATCGCATCATCTCGCCCAAGGCGCATGTACCGAAGCGCTATCAAGTGACGCTCGAGCGGCCGCTGGATGGCAGCGAGACGGAGATTTTTGCCTCTGGCACCCTGATGTTGGAGGGCGAGGAGCGTCCGCTGCTTCCGGCTCGACTCGAGGTCCATGACGCCACGCACGCGGCACTGACACTGACCGAGGGGCGATACCATCAGGTCCGGCGGATGTTCGCCGCCATCGGCAACCACGTCGCCGCCTTGCATCGGGACAAGGTCGGAGGAGTCGAGCTTGCCGGCGACCTCGAGGCCGGCGGCTATCGCATCATGGGGCCGAGCGAGATCGAAGCGGTCTTCCTGGGCTGAGGACGCGGCTCAAAGCTCGAAATGGGAGACCTCGCCAAGCAATTCCACGAAGCGCCGCGCCCCATGATCGAGGAGCGCCTCACCGATCTCCACGGTCCCGAGAGCCGCATGTCCGATCGCGCCGGATGCGTGCAGATCCTCGGCTTTCCAGGCAAACGCCGCCGGGCGACCGGCGCGCAGCAGCCGGTACTCGCGCTCCATCGCGACGGTGCGAGGCTCGAAATTGCCGACATGCTCGCGGCGTACGAGATCCGGCCGGAGGGCCAGCATCAGTGACGTTTCGACGGCACCAGCATGGATGCCGTGTCGGATCTCCTCCTCAGGAATCATATGATCCGGATAGCCGAGCCGGCCCCAGGATGTCGTGACGACGACCATCCCCAGACGCGCCCGAAGCTCCCCGGCAACGAGATCGATCAGGGCGTTGTTGCCGCCGTGGGAAGAGACGATCACGAGCTTGCGGCAGCCTGCTCGATGCACGCAGGCGCCGACTTCGCTCCAGGCCGCGAGCGCCGTCGCGGCACTATGCGTCAGCGTTCCGGCGAAGCTGTCGTGCTCATCGGATTTGCCGATCGACTGCACCGGCAGGGTCAGCACGTCGAGGGCGTCCGGAACGAGTGCAGCCGCCCGTGCGAGATAGCCTTCGGCAATGATCGCATCGGTGCCGAGCGGCAGGTGCGGGCCGTGCTGCTCAATGGCGGCGACCGGGAGCACTGCGACAGAACGCGACATCTCGCGCGTCGCGACGTCCACGGTGGTCAGATCGCGCCAGGGACGTGCGGGCATGGCTTCCTCGTCGAGCGACGCCCTGGTCGGCGACCTGATCATGGAAGCGGGATGCCGAGACGAGCGTCAAGGCACACAGGGAACAGATGGATGCGCCCGAGCCCGGCGGCCGCGTCCCATCTGGAACGGCGGATCCGCCAAGCAGCGACGAAGCGCGCTGTCAGCGTCGCCGGCTCAGCGCCCAGCCCAGGCCGAAGGCCGCCGCCGCGATCAATGCCAGGGTCGCGCCCTTGTTCTCCTCGGCGCGCGCGTAGACCGCGAGACCGCGGTCGTTTACCTCGCGGCCGTAGCGGCGGCCGCGCTCGAACACGTCGTCGCGCAGGGCACGACCCCGCTCGGTGGCGTCGTCGCGGAACCGTCGCCCGCGTTCGGCAGCGTCCCCGGCAAAGTCGCGGCCATCGCGGCGAAGCCGCTCGGCGCGTTCATGCACGCGGCCGTAGGTCGATTGTGCGACGCCGGCGACCTGCTCGTAGGCACCCTCGACCTGCGGGCGTGCTCGGCCTGTGACGGCTCCGAGGGCACTGCGCCCGCGGCCACGAATGTTGCGGATGCCGCCTTCGATCTGGTCTCGATTCATGGATTCGATTTTTCACAAGCACCGACCCGGCAGGCCATTGAAGCGGCGCGGACACGATGCGTGACGTTCGGGCAGCCCGACCCGGAGGTGGGCCGCCCGGCTCGCGACCGGTCCCGATCGGGCATGACTCGGCACGCCGCGATCGAGACCGTAGTGCAGGGTCAGAGACCCTTCTTGACCTGGGAGGCGAGATTCTTCGCGCCCTGTTTCACGTCGCCTACAGCCTTCTGCGCCGTCCCCTTGGTCTCCTGAGCCGCACCTTCGGCCTGAAGCTTGGTGTTACCGGTCACCTTGCCGACGCTCTGCTTCACCGAGCCGGCGGCCTGGTTGGCGGTGCCCTTGATCTTGTCGGTCGTGCTGCTCATGGAAACCTCCTGTGATGCCGCGTCGGGAATGACGCCGCTATCTTGGCAAGCGGAACGGTATCGGGCACCGAAGGTTCCATCCGGGAGATTGGACGGCGATCGCGGCAAGTGTGGCCGAACCGTGCTATCGCTGGGCCGTTCCAGCCATTAAGCCTGACCCAAAGCTCCGTTCGGAATTGCTCATGAACCGCAATGCGCTCCGTGGCCTCGCCCTCGTTTTTCCGATGCTTCTCGCGGGCACTAGCGGCGCGTCGGCTCTGTCCCTGCCGTACGAGGAATCGGACTACCTGCCGCCCGAGGAGACGACGACCTATGTCGAGCGCTCCTTGAACCATCAGGCGCCGCTCACGATCGAGCACCCGCCGGTCGCATCGAGCGGTCGCCGGGGACGGCGCTCCGCGGCGATTGCGGGATACTGCCGCGAAGGCGGAACCATCGTCCGTCGCGACGAACTCGGTCAGCCGGTCATCCGGCAGCGCGAGGTCTGCGACAGCGTGGCGCCGCGAAACCTCTGGCCCGGCCACACGGACCCACGACCGGCTTGGCCTGCGCCGCGCTTCATAAACCGCGCCGCGCTTCGCACGCGCGGTTGAATCGCCTTCAGCCGTAGCGGTGCAGTTCCGCGCCGTGCCGCTTCAGCCAGCGCTCGGCCTCGTCGACGTTCGGGCAGACCGAACCGACCAGGTTCCAGAACCGGGCCGAATGATTCATCTCGCGTAAGTGCGCCATCTCGTGCGCGACGAGATAATCGAGCACTACCGGTGGTGCCAGGATCAGGCGCCACGAGAAGTTCAGCTCGCCGCTCGCCGTACAGGAGCCCCAGCGGCTGCGCGTGTCCCGAACGGTGATCCGCCTGGGACGCTCACCGAGGCGCGCTGCGTAGACCTCGGCGGCGGCCGTGAGGTCGCGCCGAACCTCGCGCTGCAGGAAGTCGCGCACCCGGCGTGCCACGTGGGCGCTGTCTCCCGTCACTACGATTACGGGCTCCCCGTCGATCTGGTCGACAGCGCAAGCGCCTCGCCCCGCCCTGTGAGCAATCAGGTGCGCCTCTCCGCGCAGAGGAATGGCGAGGCCGACTTCGAAGGGCATGCGCGCCGGCACCTTGGCTAGCCGAGCGACGATCCAGCCGCCATGGCTGACCGCGAATTTCTGCGCCGTCGCGAGGGAGGTTCGGCTCGGAACCGTCATGATGACTTCGCCAGTGGCGTTCGAGACCCGCAGCGTGAGCCGTCGTGCAGTCGGGCGCCGGCGCAGGGCGATCTGCAGGTCGACGCTCCCGTGCCGGATCTCGAGGAACTCCGGATCCGGGGTGCGCAGCAGCATGGATCTCAGCGCGATGGCCATGGCGTCGTCTTGCGGCCTTCCGATCGCCGCGTTCCGGTCTCTGTGCAACGTCGGGCACCGCGCTCCGGCGATGACGGCGGTTCGGCTCGATGCACGACCCAACGGTCATAGCTGCGCGATTGCGCCCTTGCCATCTCCAATCCGATGAAATTCGCAGCAGGCGTTCCGGTCAGCCGACCTCGCGGAGATGGCGCCCCGTAGCCTGCCGGCCTTCCATGTCGCGGATGAAGCGTGAGATGCGAGGCGCGATCACGGAGCGGAAGCGCGAGCCGTTGAACACGCCGTAATGGCCGACCTGCTCCTGCAAGTGGTACGCCTTGCGCTCAGCAGGGAGGTTCGGCGTCAGGTCGAGGGCCGCCTTGGTCTGGCCGACGCCGGAGATGTCGTCGTTCTCGCCCTCGACCGCGAGGATCGCGCAACGGCGGATCGCGCCGAGATCGACCGGCATATCGCCGTGCATCATCTCGCCCTTCGGCAGGGCGTGGTCCACGAACACGGTCCCGACCGTCTGCAGGTAGAACTCGGCCGTCAGGTCCATCACGGCGAGATACTCGTCATAGAAGTCGCGATGTTTCTCCGCCGACTCGCCGTCTCCCGTGACGAGGTGGTGAAACATGTCGCTATGGGCCGTGACGTGGCGGTCGAGGTTCATCGCCATGAAGCCGGAGAGCTGCAGGAAGCCTGGATAGACCCGCCGGAAAACACCCGGATAGATGGCCGGAACCAGCGTGATGCAGTTCTGCTCGAACCACTCCATCCCCCGCTCCTGCGCGAGGCAATTGACGGCGGTGGGCGAGCGGCGCGTGTCGATCGGGCCGCCCATCAGCGTCATCGAGACGGGGATGTTCGGCGAATTCTGTGCCTCCATCAGCGCGATCGCGGCGATCACGGGAACTGCTGGCTGGCAGACCGCCATGACGTGCAGGTCAGGCCCCAGGTCCCGGAATATGTCGCGCAGGTAGTCGATGTAGGTGTCGAGATCGAACTGCCCGTCGAGCAGCGGCACCATGCGAGCGTCGGTCCAGTCGGTGATGAAGACGCGATGGTTCGGCAGCATCGCCTCGACTGTGCCGCGCAGCAGCGTCGCGTAGTGGCCCGACATCGGCGCGACGATGAGCAGCTTCGGATCGGGTTCGGCGGGACCGCGCACGAAACCTCGGTCGAAGGTGATGACCTGGCAGAAGGGCCGGGACCACACCACGCGCTCGGATACCGGCACGGCATTGCCGTCGATGACCGTGCTGTCGAGACCGAAGGCTGGCTTGCCGTATCGGCGCGTCACGCGCTCGAACATCTCGCAGGCGGCAGCGACCGGTCGAAAATACTGAGAGTAGGCCAGGGGATTGGCCGGGTTCTGCAAGCCGTGCCGGGTCATGTCTGCGGCGACGCGCGCCGGGGCGAGCATCGCCCTCATCGCTTCATACCAGGCGTAGGCGAGATCCATGACGACTCCCTGTCGTGCGGCCGCTGAGCGGCGCCTCTTAACAACCGCGTCCGCGCCGCAAAATCTATCTTTTCGGTAATGTCCGCTCTGCAAACATTTCCGCGCACTATCTCTTTGCGAAGCGATTTGAACCGGCGATGACACAGCGGCCGGTGCGCGATGGAGATCGAGAACTCGTGAACGAGATGGGCAGCGGAGCCGGCGTGAACGACGCGCGGCATCTCCGGCTCGATACGTTCGTGCGGCTGCGCTGGCTCGCCTTGACGGGGCAGAGTGCGGCTGTGCTCGGCGCGCAATTCGGACTCGGCCTGCGCCTGCCCTTCGGCTGGTGTTTTCTGGTGATCGCCATCTCCTCCTGGCTGAACCTGGCGCTGCGCATCCGATTCCCAGCGAGCTACCGTCTCAGCGACGACTCGGCGGCGCTGCTTCTCGCTTTCGACATCGTGCAACTGGCGGCGCTGCTGTTCCTCACGGGCGGCCTGCAGAACCCATTCTCGCTCCTGTTCCTCGCGCCGGTGCTGATCTCGGCCACCGCCCTGCCGCCGGAGCGGACGCTGGCGCTTGGGATGCTCGCGATCGGGCTGGCCACCCTGCTGGCGCTGGTGCACCAGCCGCTGCCCTGGTTCGCCGACGGGCGCATCGAGCTGCCTTTCCTCTACGTGTCCGGCGTCTGGACCGCGATCCTCCTCGGGACGGCCTTTACCGGAGTCTACGCTTGGCGCGTCGCAGAAGAGGCGCGGCAGCTCGCCCAGGCGCTCGCAGCGACCGAACTCGTTCTCGCGCGTGAGCAGCACTTGTCGCAACTCGACGGCCTGGCAGCCGCGGCTGCGCACGAACTGGGCACGCCGCTGGGTACCATCATGGTGGTTGCCAAAGAGCTCGACCGTCAGCTTGGCCCCAGCGCGACGCCCGCCGTGGCCGACGATCTCAAGTTGCTGCGCGATCAGGTCGATCGCTGTCGCGGTATTCTGTCGAAGCTCACTTCACTCGACGAGGACGAGGGCTTCCTGCAGACGCTGACATTCGGCCACTTGGTCGAGGAACTGGTGGCACCGCAGCGCGCGCTCGGCATCGTCTTGGAGGTCACCAGGAGCGGCGATGGGCCGGAACCGTCCTGTCGGCGCAATCCGGGCGTGATGTTCGGCCTCGCCAACATCCTCGACAACGCGGTCGACTTCGCCAGTTCGCGCGTGCTGATCCAGGCGCGCTGGACGCTCGACCGCGTGACCCTCGAAGTCCGCGACGATGGTCCCGGTTTCCCGAGCGAGGTGCTGCTGCGCGCCGGCGAGCCCTATGTCACGACTCGCAGCCCCGGGCCTTCGAAGTCGCCCGACACCGTAGGCTCTGGCCTCGGGCTCGGCCTGTTCATCGCCAAGACCCTGATCGAGCGATCGGGCGCGCAACTCACGCTGTCGAACACGACGGGTCCCGGCATGCGTGGCGCAGTGGCACGTATCTCTTGGACGCGCCAGGCTTTCGAACGTGGGTCCGTCGCCAACGAATTTATTGCGCACAATTCGGTCCGACCCCTGCCGGACCGGCTTGCCGCCCCCATATAACGCTTAGATTGTTCGCCCGACTGAGAGGATAGTCGCATGCTCACCCAAAGCGGAGCGCCAACCCACGGGACCGATCCGGTCGTCCTGTCAGACTCCGACCCGCTCGCCGCCTTCAGTGACCGTAGCCTGCTGATCCTCGACGATGACCGGCCGTTCTCGACGAGGCTCGCCCGAGCCATGGAGGCGCGCGGATATCAGGTCCAGGTCGCCGAGAGCGTCGCCGAGGGCGTCGCGGCCGTCGATCGTGAGCCGCCGGCCTTCGCCGTGATCGACATGCGGCTCGGAGACGGCAACGGGCTCGATGTGATCGCGCGCCTCAAGGAGCGTCGGCCGGAGGCGCGCGGCGTCGTGCTCACCGGCTATGGCAACATTGCGACGGCGGTGACTGCCGTGAAGCTCGGGGCCTTCGACTATCTCGCCAAGCCGGCCGATGCCGACGAGATCCACGGCACGCTCATGGCCCAGCCGGGCGAGCGGGCCGATCCGCCGGAGAATCCGATGTCGGCGGATCGTGTGCGCTGGGAACATATTCAGCGCGTCTACGAGCTGTGCCAGCGAAACGTGTCCGAGACGGCGCGTCGGTTGAACATGCATCGGCGCACGCTGCAGCGGATTCTCGCCAAGCGCGCGCCGCGCTGATCCGCCGAACGGCATCGGTTGCACGCGTGGGTGCTCTCGCGCTACTGCGCGTGCAAGCCGAAATCGAAGACAGGGTCGTAGCCCGTGAACACCCGTAACCTGATCACGATCGTCAGCCTGATGGTGTTGGTCGGGACCGAAGTCTTCGCTGCGGCCGTCGCCGCCGGTTGGGCACTGGCAGGTTTGTTCGAGCTCGGCGACACGATCGGCCACATCCTGATGGCTATCTTCAGCCTCGGCGCCGCCTGGATCATGCTCCAGCTCTGGCGCCGCGCCGTGAGCATCGAGCCGCTGCGCGCGCCCGCTCCGCGCCGCTGAAGCGTTTCACGCGAAGCCGAACTGCCTGCGCAGCGCGACAGGGGCGCCGGTCCTGCTTGGTTCGACGAGGGCGTCGCTCGCCAGAATGCGAATACGCAGGCGCTCGACGTCACCGAGATTTCCGGAGAGCAGGTCAGTGACGTCCCCGTCGATCATCGCATCGACGTGGCGGCAGCGCCTGCGGTGCCGGCCGGCGATGCAGTCGCAGCGCAGATAGAGCCCGAAACTGCGCTCTTCCAGGACGATCTCGTAGCGATTCCCCGTACTGCCTCGGACCGAGAAGCGCAGGTCGGTTGCAGCTTTCTGCTGCTCTTGGCCGGCTAGCAATGCGCGCGAAGCGGTCGGGCGTGCGATCTCTGAAGCCGGGAGGTCGCGGCCCGGCAGCGCCGTAGCCGGCATCTTCAGAAGGCGTGGCAGCTCCGCGACGCGCGCTGCACCGGTCTCGCGCATTGCGGCCAAAGCGATCTCGGCACAGGCATAGGCGTCTTCGCCCGCATCGTGATGCTCGAACCGGATGCCGAGACGTGCTGCGACCTTGGCCAGTCCACATCCGGCTGGATCGGGAAACACGTGCCGCGCGACCCGCAGAGTGCAGAGGTACTGCACGGCCGGGACGGCCTTTCCCCAGGCGGCCAGCGAGGCGGCGAGCACGCCCATGTCAAAGCCTGCATTGTGCGCGAGCACCAGCCGGTCCGACAGATCCGGAAGAAACTCTGCCATTGCGTCGGGGAGGTTCGGCTGGTCACGAACATCGGCCGGCAGGATGCCGTGGATGCGGATATTGCCCGGCGAGAAGCGGAGTTCCGGCGGACGGATGAACCGCGTTTCGCGCCGAACGACGCGGCCGTCCTCGATCCAGGCGAGACCCGCCGCACAGGCGCTGTCGCGTCGCTCGTTCGCTGTCTCGAAGTCGATCGCGATCGCGTCCATGCCCCCGACTTTAGGGCAGGCCGGAGTCCCTCATCAATGACCAATGCCGCGATTTGCTGCGCAGCAGCAGGGATTAAAACTCGTCGACCGCGTTCAATGACATTCCTCTGCAAAGGGCAAAATATCGCATCGCACCAATAGCTTCCGCCTCTTGCGCAGAAGTTTTTTTCGTGTTTTTACCACTGTGTCCGTACACGGCCCAGCATGAGAGCCCAGACTGGTCATCCCAGTCATGGCGTCGGGACAGCAACCGCCCCCGGAAGCTGTTCAGGCACAATCTTGGTGGGTTGGACGATCTGGAGTGCGCGCTCGCCGGCGCTCACCGACGAGCCTTCAGCGGCCCGCGAAAAGCGACCGGAGGGCTCACAGGTACACGCGACAGATGGGGGCAAACGGGAACCGATGACGGTTTCCGCCTTGGGCCTCGGCTCGTCTGTCGCGGGAGGGACAATGGACCTCGAAGGTATCGACTACGACTTCGACGCACCGGATTCCGATTGGAATTACGAGCCCTCGCGGGCGGAGCTGTTCCGCGAGATCCCGGCGGCTCTCTACACGACCGACGCCGAAGGCTGGCTCACCTATTACAACGATGCTGCGGCCAGGCTGTGGGGCTTCCGTCCCGTGCTCGGCAAGGCCCGCTGGTGTGGCTCATGGCGGCTGTTCGAGGCCGATGGGTCGGAGCTGGCGCACGACGAATGCTCGATGGCGGTAGCGCTCAAGGAAGGCCGCGCCGTGCGCGGCATCCAGCACATCCTCCAGAGGCCAGATGGCCGAGAGGTGTGTTTCATGCCCTACCCAACGCCGTTGCGCGACGTCTCCGGTCGGGTCGTCGCCGGCTCGAACATCTTGCTTGAGCTCGACCGCTCGATCTGCAGCGCCGTCGCAGCCTCGGGGCGGGCCGGATTTTCCGCCCGCGGGATGTGGTGATCCGGGAGCGCTGGCAGCCTCCGGCTGTGCCCAGGTGAGCCTTGCCAAGGTGGCGCATGGTCTCTAAGAGCCTGTGCCCACCAGGACGACTCGGCGATCCGCCTGAGCCGCCTCAGCCGCTTTAGCTCAGCTGGTAGAGCACCTCATTCGTAATGAGGGGGTCGGGGGTTCGAATCCCTCAAGCGGCACCACTCCTCAGCCCGATTTCGGTAGCCCATTAAAGACCCTGGCTAGGCTGTCGGTAACGGCGGCGCCCCAAAGTGCCTTGCCGGAAAGCGGGTAGAGACGGCTTTTCTGCTTGGGCGAATAGAACCAGCGACCAGGCCGTTATGAGCGGTCGGCTCTAACCGGGGGTGATGAGCTTCGCGGCCGGGCGAGAATGATCTCGACGATTTGCAGCGGCACCGCTTCCGCCTGCGGGGCCGGCGTGCCGATCAACTTCTCGGTCCGCAATTCGATCGAAGAGATCCCAATCGCCAGCATAGAACCGGAGGCTGATCCCATCCCACAGCCAGCCAATGGGAGAGGAGGCAGTATTGGCGAGTCGAGAAGGCAGTCAGCTCAATGCCATCGCACAAATGAGATCAGGCAATCTGGAGCTATCAAAAATTAGTTTAGCTTGCGGCATTGGAATCGTGAAAACATTTGTCGCAGGGCGCCGAAGCGTTAGCAAAACGGAAACCGCGGTTCTGCTTCCAGTTGTCCGAATTCGAACAAACACCGTGCCTGTGACTTGGTGAGTCTTGACTGATCAATACGGTCTCGCCACGACATGTGGCCGTTCGACGAGGTGGCGAATGCCAGTTGAAAAGAGTGCCACAAATGAGGTCAAAAGCCTCTGCCAAAAGGCGCTGGACACAGTCGGGTCATCTGGCAGGTTTCGCGTTCGAGTGCTCCTCGAAATGATCCTGATCGAGCTTGAAAACGAAGCTAAACAGCCTCTTCGAGTTGGCAGACAATCCGCACCTTCAAAGCAGTCTTGCCCACCTGATCGCGCACTGCCAGAACGAGAGTTGTCTCGCGGGCCTCTTCGGCTTCCGCGGCGGTCAGCCGTGTGATGACTCGGAGAGCCTCGGCCCGGAGGATCTCACCTCCTTCGAGCACTCGTCCTATTTCATCGCGAACTTCCGTGCCGTCGTTAATGTCGAAGTAATAGCGTTGTGCAGGCGCAGAGTTGAGTCGATGCGCTGATGCAGTGTGTGGCATGGCAAACCTCCACGTTCGGATTATGAATGCAATTGTTTCGTAGATATAAGCCTGCCCTCACGGATTTGTGAAGTGCCGATTGCGGACAGGTCCTTCCCATGACTGCTGCCACTCGCTTGGCGTAGGTGCGCGCGGGCGATCCGATGCGAAACAGGCCGCACGGCTCCCTACCCGAGCCCCAACAATTTTAATCGAGACGGAGCGCTTGGCCTGCTGCGCGGCATGAGTTGCCCGCAAGCTTTTCGTGTCTTTAGGACCGTGCTCGCTCGTTGCATTAAGAGCCTTAAGATCGTGAACGGGACGTTCTGTGCGTTAGGTTCGCCGAGTTGCTCTGCAGTGCTCGATGACACGGGTACGAAGAGCGGCTGCAAGATCTGCTTCCTGCATAACGTTCAGATCAATTCGGCTGCCGCCCGCTGACGTGGTTTGCCGCTCGACAAGGTGATCGGGTTGTAGCCGAGAGCGCGGGACAGGCCCCGGGCCGTGTCGACGACGACGTCGCTGAAGCGGCGCAAGACCGCCGCGTTCAGCCTGTCGGCAGGCCCTGAAATGCCGATTGCGGCAATTGGGTTACCCATCGCGTCACGAATAATCGCGGCCAAGCCACACACGCCCTCGCGCCATTCGCCGCGGTTGATCGCGAAGCCTTGCACGCGCACCTGTTCGAGTTCGCGATGCAGGAGTTCCAGGCTCGTGATCGTGCGTGCCGTGTGAGCCGGCAGCGGGTCGGAGAGATACTTCAGCGCATCGTCTCGATAAGCGAGCAGCGCCTTGCCCGATGCAACGCAATAAGCCGGAGCCCGGCCGCCAATCGAAGAGTAAGCCCTTACAGGGTGCGGACTCTCAATCTTGTGAAGATAGATTACGTCGCCCCTGTCCAGAAGGGACAGGTGGATCGTCTCCTGCGTGCTCTCCGCGAGCGAGCGCATGAACGGTTCGGCCACCTGCCGGACGTCGATCCGTGCCAGAACCGGGCTCGCCAACTCGAACAGCTTCAATGTGCACTCATAGGTGCCGCCTCGTGCCGGTCGAACATAGCCAGCCGCGACGAGTGTCTGAAGGGTACGGTGGGCGTTGCTCTTGGTGAGGCCGAGCGTCCGCGCAATCTCGCTCACGCCGCGCGGTGTCTCGCTGGCTGCGAGGTGCTCCAGCAGGTTCAGGCCTTTGAGAAGCGTGCTGTCCATGGTTCTATCATGCGGCACATCGTTCCGAGATTTTTAGGACGTGCTCAGGCCGCGGTCAAGTTTTAACAGCACTGTGAAGCAACGAAATGAACGATGAGACCTACGCTTGACCTGCCCTTGCAGTCTTCATTCGATCCGCTAGCTCTAGTATCATAAAACAACAAATCATTCTGAAATACGAGACATTTGAAAACGCGGAACGCGCACACTTGATCGCGCGGTGGGCCTCCTGGGATCGAGAGCCAGTCCGTAGCCGCAGGGAGTGAAAAATAAGATGGATGCCCGCGACGCGGCGATCAGCCGTTACCCGGTTCCCTAGCTACAGGACATGCCGGAGGACATCCGGGCGCGGATCCTGGCAGTGCAAGAAAAGTCCGGCTTCGTTCCGAACGTCTTTCTGATGCTGGCGTATCGTCCCGACGAATTTCGGGCTTTCATGGCCTATCACGACGCCTTGATGGACAAGGACGGTGGCCTGACCAAGGCCGAGCGGGAGATGATCGTCGTCGCGACCTCGGCCATCAATCAATGCCAGTATTGCGTCATCGCCCACGGCGCCATCCTGCGCATTCGCGCGAAAAACCCGCTGCTGGCCGATCAGGTGGCCGCCAACTTCCTTAAGGCGGACATCACCGCGCGTCAGAAGGCGATGATCGAGTTCGCGATGAAGATCTCGCAGCACGGGCATCTTGTGGGCGAGACCGACAGCGTCGCCTTGAGGGAGCACGGGTTCAGCGACGACGACATCTGGGACATCGCCGCCATCGCGGCGTTCTTCGGCATGTCCAACCGTCTCGCGAACTTCACCAGTTTGCGGCCCAATCCGGAATTCTACATGCTCGGACGGTCCTGACGCGTCCCTCGCGTCAGCGCTGACGATGCCAGAGAATGCGGGGCGTTCTCCGGGATACGAAGGCCGGACGCCCCGGTCTCGTCCCCGGATTATCGGTTGACGTCCACGATGACGCGGCCGCGCACGCCTCCAGCCATCAAGCGCCCGGCGGTGGCGACGACCTCGGACAGGCCAATCTCCGTGGTCATCACGTCGAGCTTGGCGGGGTCGAGGTCGCGGACGAGCCGCTCCCACGCCTCCAGCCGCTCGGGGCGCGGACACATCACGCTGTCGATGCCGACGAGGGTGACGCCGCGCAAGATGAAGGGCGCGACGCTCGCCGGTAGATCCATTCCCTGCGCCAGCCCGCACGCCGTGACCACACCCCGATATTTCGTGGAAGCACAGACATTCGCCAGGGTGTGGCTGCCGACGACGTCCACGGCACCGGCCCAGCGCTCCCTGGCGAGCGGCTTGCCCGGCTCCGAGAATGCCGATCGGTCCAGGATCTCGGCCGCTCCCAGGCCGCGCAGGTAATCCGCCTCGTTGGGGCGTCCACTGACGGCGGCGACGGTGTAGCCCAGCTTCGACAACAGAGTGATCGCGGCGCTGCCGACGCCGCCGGCAGCCCCGGTGACGACAATCTCGCCCTTGTCCGGGCTTACGCCGTGGCGTTCGAGGGCCATCACGCAAAGCATGGCGGTGTAGCCCGCCGTGCCAATCGCCATGGCCTGGCGGCTGGAGAAGGCCTCTGGCAGCGGTACGAGCCACTCGCCCTTCAGCTGCGCCTTCTGCGCGAGGCCACCCCAATGTGTCTCGCCCACGCCCCAGCCGTTGAGGACGACGAGATTGCCCTCCGCGTATCGCTCGTCCCGCGAGCGGACCACGCGGCCGGCAAGATCGATGCCCGGAACCATCGGAAACTTGCGGACCACTGGTCCCTTGCCGGTGATGGCGAGGCCGTCCTTGTAGTTTAACGTCGAGTAGGCGACGTCGATCGTCACGTCGCCCTCGGGCAGTTGTGCCTCGTCGATCTCCCGCAGGCCGGCACGATATCCGGCGTCGTCCTTGTCGATCACGATTGCATTGAACACGGGCGAAGGTCTCCGATTGGGTTGGACGTCGGCTGCAGATCGATAGCACCGGACGAGTCGAGCGGTCCGGTCTAGACTCGGGTTGCGGGGGCCGTGGGACAGTCGGCCAGGACGGGGGGCGCCTCGGCCCCAGATGTGCGGCCGGCCCGGAGGCGCCGTCGGAGGTGGACGATCACTTGGGCCGTCACCAGCAAGACCGCGATCCCGAGGAACGTCGCGCTGATCGGGCTTTCGATGAAGACGTTCAAGTCGCCTCTGGACAACAGCATCGCGCGTCGGAAGTTCTCCTCGAAACGCGGTCCGAGCACGAAGCCGAGGAGAATTGGCGCGGGGTGGAATCCGAGTCGAAGCAGCACGTAGCCGCCTATGCCGATCGCCAGGGTCTCGCAGACTAGGAACAGGTCGTTGCTGACGCCGTAGACGCCGATGCAGATGAAGAACAATGCGCTCGGGTAGAGGTAACGATAGGGGATCGCGAGCAGCTTAACCCAGATCCCGATCAGCGGGACGTTCATCAGGATCAGGAGGATGTTGCCGATCCAGAAGCTGGCGATCAGCCCCCAGAAGATATCGGGATGCTCGGTGATCAGTTGCGGCCCAGGTTGAATGCCTTGAACGATTAGGGCGCCGAGCAGCAACGCCATGACGGAATCGCCTGGGATTCCGAGACTGAAGGTCGGGATGAAGTCCCCCTGCACGGAGGCGTGCGTTGCCGCCTCGGGGGCCGCGACACCGCGGATCTCGCCGCGTCCGAACATCTCCTTGTTCCGTGAGAGGTTCTTTTCACTGGCATAAGCGACGAAGGAGGCAATCGTCGGTCCAGTGCCTGGGATGAGCGCACACAGACTGCCGATCAGCGTTCCACGCAGCATGGCGGGCGCGGCGCGTTTCAGCTCGGCGCCGCTTGGCCGCATGTCCCGCAGGCGAACATTCGTGCCGCGGACGTCCAACGTCGGAACGTTGTTCACGCTCTTCAGGAATTCCGCGATTCCGAACAGGCCGAGCGCCAGGGCGACGATCTCGATCCCATCTGCGAGTTGCGGGATGCCCATCGTCAAGCGCTGCTCGCCCGAATTCGGGTCGGATCCGACGATGCCGAGGATGAGGCCCAGCACCGTCATGGAGACGCCCTTGAGGGGCGAGCCTTTGGCGAGTGTCGAGCCGGCGAGAAGGCCGAGCAGCATCAGCGAACAGATGTCCTCCGGCCCGAAATGCAGCGCGAAGCCAACCAGTACGGGCGCGAAGAAGATCATCTCGACGATGCCGAACGAGGCGCCGACGAAAGAGGACAGCATGGTGATGCCGAGCGCCGTTGCGCCCTTGCCCTGTTTCGTCAGAGGGTACCCGTCGAGGCAGGTCACGGCATGTGGCGGATGGCAGGGCAGATTCAGGAGGATCGAGCAGATCGCCCCACCGTATTGTGCGCCGTAATAGATGCCGGCGAGCATCAGGATGGCGCCGACCGGCTTCATCGCAAAGGTCAGCGGCAGCAGCACCGAGATGGCGGCGAGCACGCCCATGCCGGGCAGCACGCCCACGATGTTGCCGAAGAGCACGCCGACGAAGCACCACATCAGGTTGTGGGGCTGAAACGCGACGCCGAAGCCGTGCCAGAGGTCGTTCAGTGCGGTCGCGAGCATCTCACCACCTCACCAGCGGGAACGGCATGTTCAGGGCGTAGGAGAACAGCAGGGCGGCGACGGCCGACAACGTCGCCGCGAGCACCAGGGCACCCTTCACGGTCATCTTTCGATCGCCGGCCGCAGCGATCAGAGCGGAGAGGAAGGTCGCCGGCAGCAACCCGGCATATTCGCCGAGCAGAACGAAGGCCAAGACGCTGGCGATGATTGCCGCGCAACCTCGCAGGTCGATCGGGTGGGAGTCCTCGACGGTCTCCGCGGCGTCGCTCGTGAAGCCGGACAGGACCGTGAGGGCTCCGAGCCCGATCAGCAGGATCCCCAGGATCAGAGGAAAATAGCCGGCCTGCATTTCGCTGAGCGTGCCGATGGCATGCCGTCGAGCTTCAACGACGACGCCAATGCCGATCGCAGCCAGCAGGCCGCCGGCCATCAATTCTCGCCGCGCGATCACACCGTTCATGTTCCCTCCCTGTCAGCGATCCTCTGAGGGATCGTCTCGCTGAGAAGGCAGCGGAGCGAGCCGATCCGGATGGGATGCGGCCAACTGCCTCTCACCGTGTCCCAGTCTGCTGCAGCGATGGCGTCGCCCAGCAGCCCTGTTCCGAACCGTGCACCAGCTTTCGCTCAGGACGGCCAACAAAAGAACGTGTGTTCTATAATATAATACGCTCTTTTATTAAATAGGATAGACAGTTTGAAAAATGAGTGTCAAGGAATGGCCCAAGGCCGCCGAACAAAAATTCAGGACGGCTACAGGTGAGTGGAAACGCATGCTTGATCAGCCGAAAGTGCTGTTCGGTCATCCAGCGTATCAGCTGGCAGATGCCTTCCGGGAGCGCGGTACAAATCTCCCCTTCGCAGAGCTGCGATCGCTGGCGGCGGTGGAAGAGCAGATCGCGACGGCCGAGGTGCTGGTCGTATCGCGCCTCTGGCGGAATGAGTGGATCGACCGCGCCGACCGTCTTCGCTTCATCCAATCCGTGAGTGCCGGCACGGAGCAGTTCGACATCGACCGCCTGCGCGCCCGAGGCATCCGGCTCGCGAGCGCGCAGGGCGGCAATGCCGGTGCCGTCGCCGAGCATGCGATGGCCATGATCCTGTCCCTAACGCGGCAACTGCACACGGCGCGCGACAATCAACATGCGCGGCGTTGGCGCGGTCTGATCTCTGATCCCGCCTCTCGTGAAATGGAACTGGCGGCCCGGACCATGACGGTGGTCGGCCTCGGCCGCATCGGCACCCGCATCGCTGCGCTCGGCGCCGCGTTCGGCATGCGCGTCATCGGCGTCCGGCGCGAGGCCGGCACCGTGCCGGCCCCGTTCGAGGCGGTATTTCCGACGAGCCGTCTTTCCGAGGCCTTGAGCGCCGCGGACATCGTCGTTCTGGCGTGCCCGCTGACGCCAGAGACCGACGGGTTGATCGACGCCGAAGCGCTCGCGGCGATGAAGTCCTCGGCCCTTCTGATCAACGTCGCGCGCGGCCGCATCGTCGACGAGGTCGCGCTGATCGAGGGCCTCGAGAATCGCGTGATCGCAGGGGCCGGACTCGATTGCTTCGTCGAGGAGCCGTTGCCGGAGAGTTCGCCACTCTGGGGCTTCGAGAACGTCGTCATGACTTGCCACACAGCGGGCGAGACCCGGGCCTGCGAAGAGCGCGTCATCGACATCCTCGTTGAAAATCTGTCGCGGCTCGCGAGCGGGCGAACGGATCTTTGCAACGAGATCATCTGATCCGCCCGCGGGCGGATCGTCACCGGGACGTCGACCGGCCTCGCCGGTCCAAGGCTGGGAAGGAACGTATGCGCGTCAGTGAGATCAAGACGTTTTGCTGCGATGCCGGCTGGCGGAACTACCGCTTCGTCAAGGTCACGACGGAGGACGGAATCACCGGCTGGAGCGAGTTCGACGAGGGCTTCGGCTCACCCGGAGTGACCTCGGTCATCGAGCAATTGGGCAAGCGCCTCATCGGACAGGACGTCCGCCAGCATGAGCGCTTCTTCGCGGAAGCCTCCTGCCTGACGCGTCCGGCATCCGGCGGCGTGGTCGGCGAAGGCATCGGCGCGATCGAGAATGCTCTGCTCGACGCCAAGGCGAAGACGCTCGGCATCCCGTGCCACGAGCTGCTCGGCGGCAAGATCCGGGATCGCGTCAAGGTCTACTGGTCCCACGCGCCGACATGGCGGATCAATCATCCGACCTTCTTCCCGCCTGCCATCACCGATCTCGCCGGCGTGCGCGCCGTGGGGGCAGAGGTGCGAGAGCGTGGCTTCTCCGCCTGCAAGACCAACCTGTTCCTGCACGATGACGGGCCGCTGCGCACCTGGCGTCCGGGCTTCGCCGTTCCATTCTACCCCGAGCTCAACGTCGACCCCGCTCTGATCCGCAGCATCCGGAAGCATCTCGAAGCGCTCCGCGAGGGCGCCGGGCCGGATGTCGAACTCCTGATCGACCTGAATTTCAACGCGAAGCCGGAAGGCCTGCTGCGGATCGTGCGGGCGCTCGAGGATCTCGACCTGTTCTGGATCGAGATCGACAGCTTCAATCCCAAGGCACTCGCCTACGTCCGGGCCAACAGCCGGAACCCGATCGCGTCCTGCGAGACCCTGATCGGCATGCGCCAGTTCCTGCCCTTCTTCCAGGAGCAGGCGATGGACGTGGCGATCGTCGACGTGCCCTGGAACGGGGCGTGGCAGTCCATGAAGATCGCGGCGCTGGCCGAAGCGCACGACGTCAACGTCGCGCCGCACAACTTCTACGGCCACCTCAGTACGATGATGAACCTCCATTTCGCGGCTGCCGTGCCGAATCTGCGGATCATGGAGGTCGACGTCGATCGCCTGAGCTGGGACCGCGAGCTGTTCTCGCACGAGCCTGAATTCGAGAACGGCCATCTCTTCGTTCCGGATCGGCCGGGCTGGGGGACGGAACCCATCGAGGAGGCCATCCTCGCCCATCCCCCGAAGGTTTCTGGCGGACTTCTTCAATACAAGCGGAACTAGAACAAACATAATACGCCAATCTTTCGATTGTCGGTTTTCAAATCAAAATAAAACCGCGACGACGGGAGGAATGAGATGAGGATAGTGTCGGCGGCCATCGCGATCGGCATGAGCTTCGTTGCCGGGGCAGCGCAGGCAGAGAGCAAATATCCCGATCACACGGTTCGGATCGTCGTTCCGTTTCCACCGGGTGGCATCACTGACGTCGCCGGCCGCCTCCTGGCGGACAAGCTCGGTCAGAAGTTTGGCCAGTCCTTCATCGTCGACAACCGCCCCGGCGCCGGAAGCATCATCGGCTCCGACATCGTCGCGAAGGCACCGGGCGACGGCTACACGATCCTGATGGGGTCGATCGCCAACGCGATCATCCCGGTGCTCTACAACAAGGTGCCGTACGACCTGCACAAGGATCTGACCCCGCTCTGCCAGGTGGTCAGCGTGCCGAACTTCCTCGTGGTCGGTGCGAGCTCGCCGTACAAATCCGTCAAAGACCTGGTCGAGGCCGCGAAGGCCAGTCCCGGCAAGCTGACCTTCGCCTCGACGGGCGTCGGTGCCAGCCCGCATCTCACTGGCGAGATGTTCAAGTCGATGACCGGCATCAACGTCGTGCACATCCCCTACAAGGGCAGCGGCCCAGCCCAGCTCGATCTGATGGCAAACCGCGTCAACTACATGTTCGACAACGGTGCCCTCGGTCAGGTCAAAGGCGGCAAGCTCCGGGCGCTCGCCACCAGCGCCGGCAAGCGGACCGACGTGACGCCGGATCTGCCGACCGTCGCCGAGAGCGGCGTACCTGGATTCGACATCACCTCCTGGTACGGATTGTGGATCCCCAAGAGCACGCCCGAGCCGATCGTCGCGCAACTGCGCAGCGCGATCGCTGAGGGCTTCGCGGATCCGGGCATCAAGGAGAAGCTCGCAGGGCTTGGAGCCGACGTCTCCATCAAGTGCGGACCCGACTATGGGACCTTCATCGACGCCGAGACGGCGAGATGGGGAGAATTGATCAAGAAGATCGGCTTGAAGCTGGACTATTGATCATGATGGGATCGCACGCCCTCACGGACGCGCCCGTTCGCTCGTCCGAGGCCGGAACATCCGACGGCGCGCCGTTCTCTGATCTCGTCCGCGCCGCCGCTGCCAGGACCCCCGACGCCCTCGCCATCGACGACGGCATCCGCTCGCTGACCTATGCAGCACTCGTGCGGGCGGTCGACCGTCTTGCCGTCCAACTCGGCGAACTCGGCCTCATGCCGGGCGACAGGGTGATGATCGTCGGGGAGAACGGCGTCGCGCTGGCGGCCCTGCTGCTCGCCGCCAACCGCGCCGGCGCCCGTCTGGTGCTCGAAAATGCGCGCAGGGCGGGGCCGGAAGTCTCAGGGATCGCAAATCACTGCCGCCCCCGCGGCGTGATCTTCGTAACGGAAGGATCGAGCGATGCGGCGCAGCACGCCGCTCGGTTCGAGGCGCGGGCGCTGACCGATCCCGAGATCGGAAGCTTCGCCATCGCTCGGCGCGACGTGTCTGACGAAGGGGAGGGCGCCGACCCCGATTTCGGCGCGATGATCTACACTACGGGAACGACGGGCACGCCCAAGGGCGTGATGCTGAAAGATGGCAGCCTCGTCTTCATCGCCTCGATGATGGAGCGGCTGCGTCATATCGGTCCGAGCGACCGGGTCTACGGCATCCTGCCGATCACCCACATCATGGGTCTCGCCTCGGTCCTGCTCGGCACCCTACGCAACGGCGCAACGGTCTACCTGCGGTCGCGCTTCTCGCCGGATGAGTGCCTCGACGAGATCGATGCCTTGCAGATCACCGCTCTGCAGGGGGCGACCGCAATGTTCGCAAAGCTCGCCGAGCGCGGACAAGCCCGTGGCTGGACGGCTCCGAAGAGCCTGCGTTTCACGGCGGCCGGCGGCTGCCCAATCGACTTGACGGTCAAGCGCAAGGTCGAGTCGATCTTCGGCACCACCCTGCATAACGGCTACGGCCTGACCGAAGCGGCCTCGATCTGCTGGACGCGTCTCGAAGACGGCACGCCGGACGATTCCGTCGGGCCGCCTCTGCCCGGGGTCGAGGTAAAGGTGCTCGGCACCGATGGCGGGGAGATCGCACCCGGAGGCACGGGCGAATTGTGGGCGCGCGGCCCCAACGTGACGGTCGGATATTTCCGCGATCCCGTCATGACCGCCCGCTGCCTCACGCCGGACGGTTGGCTCAACACCCAGGATCTGGCCCGCATCGGGCCGGATGGCCGTGTCTTCATTGTCGGCCGAACCAAGGACGTGATCATCCGCTCGGGGTTCAACGTCTATCCGCTCGAAGTCGAGACAGCGCTGAACCAGCATCCTGCAGTGGCGCACTCGGTGGTGGTCGGCCGCGCGGTCGAAGGCAACGAGGAGATCGTCGCCTTCCTCGAACTCGCCGGATCGGGCTCCGAGCTACCCGAGGATCTTGGGAGCCACCTGCGGGGGATCCTGTCTCCCTACAAACACCCGACCGCCTTCGTCGTCCTTCCCTCGCTGCCGCTTGCGGCGAACGGGAAGGTCCTCAAGTCGCAGTTGCAGACCATAGCCAGGGACATGTCGATATGAGCGACCTCCTCTACGAATCGGCGGATGGCATCGCCACGATCACCCTGAACCGGCCGGATAAGCTCAACGCCATCAACGAGAGCATCGAGACGGCGCTCGCCGAGGCCTGGCATCGGTTTAATGCGAGCGAGGACCGCGTCGCGATCCTGACAGGCGCGGGAGAGCGCGCCTTCTCCGTCGGCAAGGACACCCAGTCGGACGCCTTTCCGAACTATCGCCGCTTCCTGCCCGGTCTCGATATCCCGGTGACGAAGCCGGTCGTCGCGGCCGTGAACGGTTGGTGCATCGGCGGCGCGATGACGCTCGTGCAGATGTGCGACCTCTGCGTCGCCGGCGAGGGGACTCGCTTCATGTATCCCGAGCCGAAGCTCGGCTTCGCCGGGGGCCTGATCGCCGGCCTGGCGGGGCGGATCCCGCACAAGGTTGCCATGGAGATCATGCTGCTCGGCGAGGAGTTCTCCGTCGAGCGGGCCTATCAGGTCGGCCTCGTCAACAAGGTGGTCCCGGCCGGCGAGGTCATGACGGCCGCACGCGCCTATGCACGGCGTCTCGCCGACAATGCGCCGCTTGTGCTCGCCATGCTCAAGGAGCTCTCGGGCGAGACGGTGCCACGCTCGCCGCTCGAGCGCGTCAGCTTCGCGATGCGCACGGTCGATGCCGTCGCGAGGAGCAACGACTTCCGCGAGGGCTTCGCTGCAGCCCGCGAGAAGCGGCTGCCGACCTACACCGGCACGTGAGCCGGGCCTCGTCCCGTCAATCCGCCGGGGCCGCCCACTCGTCACCAATCGACCTGAGGAAATCGCAATGACCATCCGCCGCCTCAAGGACAGCGTTCAAGACTTCACGCGTCTCGCCGACCGATCAGGCACCGATCCCGAGGCGATGATCCAGGGCGGGAGGGAGATTCTCGGGCGGCTGATCGCGCAGGATGACTGGCTCCCGGACTTCGCGACGGTCCCGCACGAGCAGTACTACCGCCAGTACCTGCTGCATTGCGATCCGCTGGAGCGCTTCTCCATCGTCAGCTTCGTCTGGGGGCCCGGCCAGAAGACACCGATCCACGATCACACCGTCTGGGGCCTCGTCGGCATGCTCCGCGGCGAGGAGCGCTCGCGACGCTTCGAGCGCAACGGGACCGGTCTGACCGAGGCGGGGATCGAAAGGCTTCGGCCGGGCGAGATCGATGTCGTCTCGCCCACGCACGGCGACATCCATCAAGTCGCCAACGCCATAGAGGACCGGCCCTCGATCAGCATTCACGTCTATGGCGCAAATATCGGCCAGGTATCTCGGAACGTTTACGATGCCGAGACGGGGCAGGCAAAGCCGTTCGTCTCCGGATACAACAGCGAATTCGTTCCAAACATTTGGTCAATGCAATAATCGTACGATAACGGAGTTAAAAAAATCAAATGAAACTCTTCTATTCGCCGTCTTCGCCGTTCGTCCGCAAGGTGATGGTCTCCGCCCTGGAGCTCGGCTTGGCCGACAGACTGGATCATCAGCAGGCCGCCCCGCACCCCATCAAGCGCGATGCCGCGATCCGCGCGAAAAACCCCCTCGGACAGGCCCCGACGCTGGTGACCGATGACGGCCTCGTCTTGTTCGACAGCCGCGTGATCTGCGAATACCTCGATGCTCAAGCGGGCGGCAGCCTCTTCGGAACAGGTGCTGCACGTTGGCGCAATCTCGCTCGGGCGGCGATGGGCGACGGGCTGCTCGGGGCCGCGTTGCTCGTACGATACGAGGGGGTGGTTCGCCCTGAAGTCCTGCGCTGGAGCGATTGGACCGATGGTCAGATGGCCAAGGTCTCCGACGTCCTCGATGCCTTCGAGCAGATCGCTCCCGAGCTCGGTGACGCGGTCGATATCGGCTCGATCACCTTCGGTTGCGCCCTAGGATATGTCGACTTCCGTTATCCTTCGCTCGATTGGCGCGGCGGGCACCCTGCTGCAGCATCGTGGTTCGAGGCCTTCAGCGCACGTCCGTCGATGATGGAGACGAGACCTCGCGATTGAGGCCTACGACGAGGGTCGGCGGCAGGCTCGATGTCGTGCGGCCGATCGCGATCGTTGCCGAAGACCATTCATGGTCTTCGGCAGCCTGAGCCTCATCAGTGACACGCTCGTTTGGCTTGAGCCAGCTTATATTGAAGAAATATTGCTAAGATGAACTCAGATTTCGATAGAAGACAAAATATTCTCAAGCAAAGATATGGCGCGCAGGCGGCGCCAGAAAATCTAATGTGGAACGACCACGTCGAACATCTTCTCAACCATCGCTCCGTCCGTGCATTTCTCGATGAGCCGCTTCCCGATGGTGCGTTAGAGACCATGGTAGCGGCCGCTCAATCGGCATCGACGTCCTCCGCGTTGCAGCAATGGAGCATCGTTGCAGTCTCCGGCGAGCAGAAGCAGAGGGTTCACGATCTGATTGCGCCAACGGTTCCGGCTGGCCGGATCCCTTGGATCAATGAGGCACCAGTCGTCCTTCTATGGGTCGCCGACCTGTCTCGCTCCAACGCTATCGCCAAGGCGCAGGGGACCGAGCCCGTCGTTCACGACTATCTCGATGCGTTTCTGATGGCCTCGATCGATGCGGCACTGGCCGCCCAGAATGCGGCCGTCGCTGCGGAAGCGGTGGGCCTCGGGTTCGTGTTTCTCGGCGTCATGCGGAATGCCGCCAAAGAACTCGCCGCGCTGATCGACTTACCGAAGTACAGTTTCGTGACCTTCGGTATGGCGGTCGGTCGTCCGGACCCCAAGCGTCCGAGTGGCCCGCGGCCGCGGATACCTCAATCGGTGGTCTTGCATCACGACCACTACGTTCATCGGAACCACGAAACCCATCTTCCGGGCTACGAAGAGGCCTATCTGGCATTTCGTGACATGTGGGGCATGGATGCGAAGACATGGCAGGATGCCGTCCACACGTCAGCGACCAGCATGAAGTATATGAAGGGCCGCGAAAAACTGCGCGCAACCCTCGCTGAGCGCGGCTTCAGGCTGCTTTAGCGGCGGCAGAGGTCGTACTTTCCAACTGCATCCTGCTCCGCCCGCTTGGCGCGCGCCAAGACGCAGCGGGCCGGAAATTCCCACACCTGGGCGGATGGGATATTCAGCGCGTTTGGAGGGTCGTTCCGTGCTCATGGCAGTTGGCAAACCGCGGCCCATCGCAGCGACGATCGTCGACTATGTTCGCTGCGTCGTACCCTCGCCGGTGGGAGCGCTGACGCTCGTCGCAAGCCAAACTGGTTTGGCGGCTGTGCTGTGGGAGAACGACGATCCCCTACGGGTCAGGCTCGGCGCGCAAAGCGAGAGCCCAGAACATCCCGTGCTGGCCGAAACCGGGCGGCAACTCACCGAGTACTTCGTCGGCCATCGCCGCGCGTTTTCGCTCGGTCTCGATTTCCGGGGCACGCCGTTTCAGCAGCGGGTCTGGCAGGCCCTGCTGACGATCCCATATGGCGAGACCCGTTCCTACGGACAGATCGCAGCGCAGATCGGCAGCCCGGCCGCGGTCCGCGCGGTAGGCGCCGCGAACGGCAAGAATCCGATTTCGATCATCGCACCATGCCACCGCGTCATCGGCGCATCGGGAAAGCTGACGGGCTTCGCGGGCGGCCTGCAGACGAAGGATTTTCTGCTGCGGCTAGAGGGCCGGCGAGACCTGCTCGATTCGGATGATCTGCCCGGCCCCTGACCTGCTCAACCCGCCCGCGCGGTCTTTTCTGGCGGCAAGCGCATGTGGCGGTCGCGATCTTTCGCGGGGTGCGCGCCACGGTTGGCCTTAACGCCGCGATGCCAATGATGTTCGGTCGGGCGATGCTCGCCGCGTCCGGAATGCGAATGCCCGTCGCGGGCGCGGATCCCGCGGATCTCCGGAGAGGCCGCCTTGGCAGCACGCTGGCCGCTCACAACGATCGGTCGGTCCGTCTCGTCGATCGTGAAGGCAACGATCTTCGGGACGATCTCGGCACGGAAGCGCGAGCCGTTGAAGATGCCGTAATGCCCGGCTTCCGGCTGCAGGTGGTAGGCCTTCCTGTCGGCCGGCAGGTTCGTGGCGAGGTCGAGCACTGCGCGGGTCTGGCCGATGCCGGTGATGTCGTCCTTCTCGCCCTCGACGGCCATCAGGCGGCACTGACGGATGGCGCCGAGATCGACCACGCGGCCACGATGCATCAGCTCGCCCTTCGGCAGCGTATGCTCGATGAAAACCTTCTCGACGGTCTCGATGTAGAACTCGGCTGGGAGGTCCATCACCGCGAGGTAGTCGTCGTAAAACCGGCGGTGCTTCTCCGCGGATTCGCCGTCGCCTGCCACGAGATGATTGAACATGTCCCAGTGCGAGCCGGCGTGGCGCTCGGGGTTCATGCTCATGAAGCCGACGAGCTGCATGAAGCCCGGATAGACGGGCCGGCCGGCGCCGCGATAGCCGTGTGGCACGCTCTCGATGCAATTCTGCTCGAACCAGCGGATGCCCTTCTCCTGAGCCACCGTGTTCACGGCGGTCGGCGACAGACGCGTGTCGATCGGGCCGCCGATCAACGTCGCCGAGCGCGGCGCCAGCGCGTTGCCGTCCTCCTCCATGCGCGCGATGGCGGCAATGACCGGCACCGAGGGCTGGCACACGGCCGTGACGTTCAGGTCCGGCCCGAGCGCCTCGAAGATCTCGATGCAGTAGTCGATGTAGTCCGATAGGCCGAAGGCGCCGGCGGATAGCGGCACCTCGCGGGCATTCGTCCAATCGGTGATGAAGACCTGATGGGTGTCTACGAAGGCAGCGACGGTCCCGCGCAGGAGGGTGGCGTAGTGGCCCGACATCGGGGCGACGAGCAGCATTTTCGGCTTGCTGGTGTCGTCACCAAAGGCAAGCACGCGACAGAACGGCTTCTCCCAGACGACGCGCTCGGGTGCGGGCAGGTCGAAGTCCGGTTTCGGATAGGAACGCGTGCTGCGCTCGAACATCTCGCAGCCGGCCGAGATGACGTTGCGGGAGGGGGCGTAGGCCAGGGGGTGGAACGGGTTCTCGCAGGCCAGCTTGGTCGCCTCCGCTGCCATCCGCATCGGAGCGAGCATGAGATTACGCGCCTCATGCATGAGGTATAGCATTGCGAGTACTCCTGGGAGCAGCTCGCTGACCAAGCTGTCCTTCGCGTCTAGAAATTGCGGACGGCAACGCGAGGAGTCGCGAGAAAGTTGCGTGAACAAAAGTTCATGCCGTTACCAAACAGGATTTGCAGACGATGAGCGCTCAAGCCTGGGGCGGCTGGTTTTGTCTTCGAGACACTTGGCTGTCGCTTATCAGATCGGCCAAGCCATCATCGCGGAGGCGTGCAGCGGCCCCGAACGGCGGCGCCGCTCAAAAGTTCGCCTGCGTGACGAACTTCGTCGACAGGTAGGCTTCGATCGCCTCCGAGCCGCCCTCGCTGCCGTAGCCGGAATCCCGCACGCCGCCGAAAGGCGTCTCGGGCAGCGCGATGCCATGGTGATTGATCGAGACCATGCCGGCCTCGATGCCGGACGACACTCGGGTCGCACGCTCCGACGAGCGCGTATAGGCGTAGGAGGCGAGGCCGAAGGGCAGGCGGTTCGCCTCGCGCAGGGCTTCGTCGTCGTGCTGGAAGCGGTTGATCAGGGCGATCGGCCCGAACGGCTCCTCGTTCATGGCGCGGGCCTCGAGCGGCACGTCGGTCAGCACGGTCGGTTCGAAGAAGTTGCCGCGGTTACCGATGCGCTTTCCGCCCGTGCGCAGCATCGCGCCCTTTGCCTCGGCATCGGCAACGAGCCCTTCGATCGCCTCCAGGCGACGTCCGTGAATGAGGGGACCCATCGTCGTCCCATCTTCCAAACCATTGCCGACGCGGATTTTTCGCGCGGCCTCGACGAAGCCGTCGACGAAGCGGTCGTAGATCCGCTCCTGAACGAGAAAGCGGGTCGGCGCGACACAGACCTGGCCGGCATTGCGATACTTGTTGGCGCTGAGCACCGTCACCGCCTTCTCGATATCTGCGTCGTCGAAGACGATCGCCGGGGCATGGCCGCCGAGTTCCATCGTGGCGCGCTTCATGTGTTGCCCAGCCAACGCCGCGAGCTGTTTGCCGACGGGGACGGAGCCCGTGAAGGAAATCTTCCGGATGACGGGATGCGGGATCAGATACCCGGAGATCTCGGCGGGGTCTCCGAAAACCAGCCCCAGTGCGTCTCCGGGCACCCCCGCGTCGAGGAACGCGCGAACCAGCTCGCGGCAGCTCGCAGGCGTGTCCTCCGGCGCCTTGAGGATCACGGAGCAACCCGTGCACAAGGCGGCCGAGATCTTCCTCACCGCCTGGTTCAGCGGGAAGTTCCAGGGTGTGAAGGCCGCGACCGGCCCGATCGGCTCGCGCACCACGATCTGCAGGACGCCATCGGCACGGGCCGGAATCACCCGGCCGTAGGCGCGGCGGCCTTCTTCGGCGAACCACTCCATCACGTCGGCGGCGACGGCGCACTCGATGCGGGCTTCCGCCAGGGGCTTGCCCTGCTCGGCGGTGAGCAGGCGGGCGATGTCCTCGGCGCGCTCGCGCATCAGGCCGGCGGCCTTGCGCAGCACCTTGGATCGATCGAAGGCGGAGACCTTGCGCCAGGCTGCGAAGCCGCGATCGGCCGCCTCCAGCGCCTCGTCTAAGTCGGTTCGCGTGGCGACGGCGATCTCGCCGAGGGTCTCGCCGGTAGCAGGGTTGAGGTTCGGCAGCGTCGCCCGTTCGCCGCCATCGCGCCAGGTGCCGGCGATGTGGAGCTGGACCGAATGGTTCATCCTGGAGGGCCTTCGAGCATCGTAATGCGATGCCCCCAAGATAGGGACCGAGGACGCCGGCTCCAGTGCGGGATCAGGCCGCGATGCGCCTTGCCTCGCCGCCCTTCTTCACGATCGCGGGATGTCCGCGCCGCGCCTGGAGCGTGCCACCCTTCGGCACCACTTGCCAGCCTTCGCGGCAGCCGTCGATCGGCTCGGACACCACGACGATGCCGGCCTCGGACTCCCGGAAATACAGGCTCGGCGGGCGGCCGTCGCAGGCCCAGCGATAGGCCGTGAGCGTGACGCCGTCGGTGAGCAGCGCCGTGAAGCGGAGCGGCTCGGTGATCTTGGCGGCCTGCATCAATTCGCGGACCGCAGCGAAGGTGGTCTCCATTGCGCCGATCGGATCCTCTACGAGGCCGTTGGCGAGCGCCAGGAGGAAGATCGCCTCGGAATCGGTGGTGCCGCGACGATGGTCGTAGAGGTCGTCCGGAATCAGCGCCTCGAGCCGGCGCTTGATGCGATGGTAGTCGCCGATCTGGCCATTGTGCATGAACAGGTGGCGGCCATGCGCGAAGGGATGACAGTTGGCGCGTGTCGTCGCGGTGCCCGTCGAGGCGCGGACATGGCCGAAGAAGGCGCTGGCGCGCACCTGCGAGCAGAGATTGACGAGGTTCTCGTCGGACCAGGCCGGGCAGACGTCGCGGTAGACGCCGGGCTCCCGCCGTTCGCCGTACCAGCCGATTCCGAAGCCGTCGCCGTTGGTTTCGGTCTTCGCCTCCGTCGCGTGCAACGACTGATGGATCAGCGAATGCGTCGGCGCGCAGACGAGCTCGTTGAGGAAGACCGGCTCACCGAGATAGGCGAGGAAGCGGCACATGGCTGACGCAAACCCTCTTGCTGCGCGGGTTCACGATCCGCCAGCGGACATCCTGACTGCTCAGCCTGCAAGACGCGGGCCGAATGGCGACGCTTTTGCCGACGACGTGTCATCATCCGATCGGGGCAGTGAACGAACCGTTAACCATGATCGAAGGTCGCGCGGGAATGCCGTTCGCCCAACACCGTGGCGAGCCCATGGCGGAATTCAATAACGAACTTGCGTGTTGACGCCATGCCACAGCACGTCCGACGATAGCTGCTTAATCGATTCGCAGACGGCACAGCCGAGCAAGCCCGTATCCGCGTTCGTTGGATACCGCTCCGCTTGGTCGCCGTGCCGTGAGACTTTGACCGAAAGCCCCCGATCATCGAGGAGATTCCATGGCCCAGCACGATTCCGCCGATTGTCCCGTCGCGCTCGTGGTCGAGGACGACGCAGCGATCCGCAATCTCGCATCCGCCGTCCTCGAGGAGACCGACCTCGACGTGATCGCCTGCTCCAGCGCAGAGGCGGCGATTTCGGTGCTGGAGCGGCCGGACGTGAACGTGGCGCTGCTGTTCGCCGATGTCGGGCTCGAGGGGAAGATGGACGGTCTGGCGCTCGCGCGCACAGTCGAGAAGCGCTGGCCGAAGGTGCGGATGGTGGTGACGTCGGGCCGCGCCAATGATCGCAACGAGTCCCTGCCGCGCCGCGCCGTCTTCATGCAGAAGCCCTGGCGCGCGCTGGACGTCCTGGTTCAGGCCGATCGCGCGACAATCGCCAACCGCGTGGCCTGACGAACGAAAACAGGCCCGCGCCACCGAGGGCCGGGCCTGCATGCATCGTCCAGACGGGCCGCGCTGAGCGGCCCGGCCGAGAATGGCTTACGAAGCGACGTTGGTCGCCGGAGCGGCGCTTGCCGACGGAGCGGCGGACGGGAAACCGCCGGGACGACGCGGGCCGCCGGTACGGGGCTTCGGCTTCGGAGCGGCGATCAAGCCCTCGCGGATGGCGGTCTTGCGAGCCTGCTTGCGGGCGCGGCGGACGGCCTCGGCCTTCTCACGAGCCTTGCGGACGGAGGGCTTCTCATAGGCCTTGCGCTGCTTCATCTCGCGGAAGATGCCCTCGCGCTGCATCTTCTTCTTGAGGACGCGAAGCGCCTGATCAACGTTGTTGTCGCGAACGAGTACCTGCAACTGTCGTAATCCTTCGGGTTCTGTCTGTTCGATCTGCGGACCGTGCCGGATCGCCATGCTCGACGGGCAAAACCGCCATGCGTTCCAAACCCCGGGGATCTTCCCGAGCGGAACGTCCTGACGGCAAGCGATTCGGCGTGGTGAATTCGCCTTGGCGTCGCCATACACCAAGCGTCGGCGAGTGGGAAGCCGCCGGGCGAAGCACCGCGGCAACATCGTGCGACTGTGTCGCCAACGATCGCAATCACCCTGGCAGAAGGCCGGAGCCTGCGATTCAGCCGTCGACGTCGGTGTCCGGCCTGTCGTCGCCGCGCGCCGTCTCGACGTGGCGGGCGCCGCGTGCGTCCTGATACTCGATCGTCGCGTCCTCGTCCGGCCTGCGCTGCTCCGCTGCCGCGATCCTCGCAGCACGCAAGGCCTCGTCATGGCTCGCGAAGGTCTCCGAGATCGTATCTCCGACCCTGTAAGCGTAGCCGCCGTCGTGCTCGATGACGTGATAGGTAAGGCGGCTCATCTCGCGCTCCCTGCCTTGCTGAGCATCGAACGGCCATCGCCCTCAGCAGTTCCGCTTGAGAGGATCAGTGCCGCGTCGGGCGCGGCCCGGGCCGACGGGTCACAGCTGCTTCGCAGCCTGCGATCAGGGAACCCCGTGGATCCTCCGGGTCGAAGCCGACGCCGTCCGGGAAGGCCATGAGTTGGACCTGGTCGTTGCCCTCGCGCCGGATGCGGGCGACCCACCCGTCCTGCGTCCGCTCGAACAACACCTCGTAGAGGCTGCCGTCGTGCTCGAACCGGTGCGGCTCCATTCTCGGTCTCCAACGCGTTCATCGTCGTCCGGCCCTCCGCCGGACTGTCGCCATATGGGGTGCCGCCCTACCATCGCGGGAGACCCTCGATCCAAGAGAAGGAAT
The DNA here is from genome assembly GCF_021352225.1 of Methylobacterium sp. C25. Lineage (GTDB taxonomy): Bacteria > Pseudomonadota > Alphaproteobacteria > Rhizobiales > Beijerinckiaceae > Methylobacterium. The sequence continues at coordinate 185,285 of NZ_JAAUVI010000007.1, forward strand.
CTGATGCGGGCATTTCCATTCGGCCTGCTGCTGCTTGCCGTAACGGCGGCAGGTCCGGCGATCGCACAAGGATTTCCTGGCGGAACCGTCGGTCTCACCTCGACCGGGCTGCCGGCGAACCCCTTCGCCTCGAACTATCCGTCCGAGCCACCCTCCGTGCAAATCCGGCGTGATACGCGCCATGAGCGGTTTCGCGGCGGCCACGCACGGGGACGAGGCAAGGAAGCGCGTGGATTGCGACCGCCCGCCGATATTCCTCGTGCAGGCATCTCGCGATGAACATGGCCGATTGGCTCGGCGGCTTCGGCCTCCACGCGATCCTGCTGGTGGCCGGCCTCATCCTCGGCTTGATCGCGGTGACGCGCTGAGTGCTGCCTTCAGGCGGAGCCAAGCTCTGCAACGATGGCGCTGATGATACGCGGGTCATTCGGCTCGACCTGCGTGGCGAAGGCCGCGCGCAGGCTGCCATCGCGGCCGACCAGATATTTGTGGAAGTTCCACTGCGGCGTCTGGCCCGGCTTCTCCGCGGCGGCCCAGCGATAGAAAGGATGCGCCGAGGGGCCTCGCACGTGGGTCTTGTCGACGACCGGGAAGGTCACGCCATGGCTCTGGCGGATGGCATCGGCGATGGCCGCGCCGTCGAGCGGCTCCTGGTTACCGAAATCCGGCGACGGTACCGCGATTACCGTAAGACCGCGCATGCCGTAGCGCGTCCAGAGACCCTGAAGCCCCGTGAGCTGGCCCGCGAAACCGCAGGCCGTCGCGGTGTTCACGATGAGGACGGGCTTTCCGGAAAAATCGGCCAGCGGGAGCACGCCGCTCTCGCCGGGTTTGGAGAAAGAGAAGTCACGCGCGTTCGAAGCACTTTCCTCGGCGGCCCGCGCACCCGTCGCGATGAGCGTGCCGAGCAGGGCGAGGCAATCACGACGCAGCAGGGTCATGGCCCTCTCCATCAAGCACTGTCGTTCAAGGGTCCGATGGCGACTCCGAACCCGAAGGAGCGCCGGAGGGCGCCAGCCGCGAGCGGCCTCGACGACGTGTCTTGGCCGGTTATCGCGCGTGGATACCCCACGTGCCGCCCTCGATTCCGCAGCTTGCCTCGGACGGACAGAATGGGTTTGCTATGAGGCTGATAGCACAGCGCCGATGGTGCTCAGAGCCAAATCTGCGGTGCTGTCGCTCAGGTTCGGGCCTGGAGCGCCTCGCGGACGGTTCCGGCCAGCGCGCCTTCTTCCGCATCGGACGGTACCACCAGGGCATCCGGCACGCAGTCGATAATCTCGTCTTCATCGCTGGCGAAGACGATTGCGAGGTTCGGCCGCAGCGCGCGGGCCTCGATCGCGAGCCGGGAGCAGCGCAGGTCGCCCAACAATTCGGCGTCTGTCACGAGGACGTCCATCGGCAAGCCAAGCGCGAGAACTGTCAGCGCGTCGACGCCGGAATCGACAGAGGTGGCGCAATAGCCTGCACGTCTGATCTCGGCGCTGACTTCGTCGCGCCAAAGCTTGCGACGGCCGGCGACGAGGACCTGCACGCCGTAACAGCCACCCTGGACGTCGCCCTCCACAGATCCCGAAGGACCCGTCGCGAGATGATCAGCGCGCGGAGCAGCCGAGGCACCCATCTGTCCGTCCTGTCGTCCAGTCGCCGGATTAGGTTGCATTGCAACAGGCTAGGCCGGGCAATCAAATTGTTCAAGTCTAGATCTGTAGACGGCTCGGTTTTGCACTGCATCACAGGGTGCTGCTGCCGCGAAGCAACAGGGGGCATGACGCTGTTGACGCCTGCCTCGAAGCCGAGGCAACACGGCGCCGCCGCAACCGTCCGCAGCGGCCGCAGATGACGAGGCGCGAATCGATGGCATCTCAAACCGCAACGCCCGTCTCGCCGCTCGCTCCAGGCTCGACACCGAAGCTTCCGGCCGTTGCCGGTGTCAGGCTCGCCACGGCTCAGGCCGGCATCCGTTACAAGGGCCGCACCGACGTTCTCTGGGTCTCGCTCGACGAAGGCACGACGGTGGCCGGCGTCTTCACGCGCTCGCGCTGTCCGTCAGCTGCCGTGGACTGGTGCCGGGAGGCCCTGGCCGCGGGCAGCGGCACGGCCCGCGCACTCGTCGTCAATTCCGGCAACGCCAATGCTTTCACCGGCCTCAGGGGTCGCGAGGCCGTCGGGCTGACCGCCGACATCGCGGCAAAGGCCGCGCCGTGCGGACGCGACGAGGTGTTCATCGCGTCGACCGGCGTCATCGGCGAGCCGCTCGATGCCGGCAAGTTCGACGGCGTGCTCGCCGATTGTGCGGCCCGCGCCGAGGACGGCCCGCGCGCCTGGGAGGCCGCCGCTCGCGCGATCATGACCACCGACACCTTTCCGAAGCTCGCCAACCGGACGGCCGAAATCGACGGCAAGACGGTGACGATCAACGGTATGGCCAAGGGTGCCGGGATGATCGCGCCAGACATGGCGACGATGCTGTCCTTCGTGTTCACCGACGCGGCGCTGCCCCAGGATGTCCTCGGCGAGTTGCTGACCGCTGGAACGCGCAAGAGCTTCAACTGCGTCACCATCGATGGCGATACCTCGACCTCGGATACGCTGTTGCTTTTCGCGACCGGAAAGGCCAGCAACACGGCGATCGACCGCGCCGACGATCGGCGGCTCGCCGGTTTCCGCGCGGCGCTCGACGATCTGCTGATCGAGCTGGCCCAGCTCGTGGCGCGGGACGGGGAGGGCGCCCGAAAGCTCGTGACCGTCGAGGTCGAAGGCGCGGAGAGCGACGCGTCCGCCCATCGCATCGCCATGTCGATCGCCAATTCGCCGCTGGTGAAGACGGCGGTGGCCGGTGAGGACGCGAATTGGGGCCGTGTCGTCATGGCCGTCGGCAAGGCCGGCGAACCGGCGGATCGCGACCTCCTGACCATCTCCTTTGGCGGCGTGCGTGTCGCCCACAAGGGAGCGCGCGATCCGGATTACAGCGAGGAGGCGGCAAGCGCCGTGATGCGCCAGCCGGAGATCACGGTGAAGGCCGAGATCGGACTCGGCCAGGGGAGGGCGCGGGTCTGGACCTGCGATCTCACCAAGGAATACGTCGCCATCAATGGGGATTACCGCTCGTGAGGACGTCTGCGGCCGCGCTGTTCGGCGTTGTTCTCACGCTCTGCGGTCCGGCCTTCGCGGACGATGACGACAGGGCGGGCCGGATCGGTGTGATCGGCCGGGCCCAGATCGAGACGCAGCCGGATTTCGCCTCCGTCGAGATCGGTGTGCAGACCAAGGGCGAGACACCCGCTGCGGCGCTCGATGCGGCCAGCAATGCCGCCAAGGGTATCATCGCCACCGCGAAGGAACTCGGGGTGCCGGATACCGACATCGGCACCTCCTCGGTGACGCTGCAGCCCGCAAGCCGTCAGATCCGCCAGCCCGACGGCTCGTTTCGCGAGCAGTCCGACGGCTATGCGGCCTCGAACCGCGTCGTCGTGCGGCTCGGCGACATGCCGAAGCTCGGCGAGCTGATGCGTCGCGCGCTCGATGCGGGCTCGAACCGCATCGACGGCGTCAGCTTCGGCCTGCGCGATCCGGGCAAAGTCCAGGGGACGTCCAGGTCGCTGCGATGAAGGACGCCCGCGCCCAGGCCGAGCGACTCGCCGAGGCAGCGGGCGTGAAGCTCGGCCCGGCGCTCTCCATCGCCTCGCCGCCGCGAGCCGAGCATCCGCGCCCGGCGCCTTACGCCGCCATGGCGCGGTCCGTCGCGAAGGATCGCGCGGCGGTGCCCGTCGAGGCCGGAACGATCGAGACCAGCGCCGAGGTCGAAGCCGTGTTCGCGATCAGGCCGTGAGCGAGGCGACGCCGGTGCGGCTGCTCCTCGTCGTGGCGGTGGCGCTCGTCGATGCCGACGGGCGGGTGCTTCTGGCCCAGCGGCCACCAGGCAAACAATTGGCTGGTCTCTGGGAATTTCCCGGCGGCAAGGTCGAGCCGGGCGAACGGCCCGAGGCGACGCTGATCCGCGAGCTCGCCGAAGAGCTCGGGATCACGGTCGAAGATCCGTGCCTTGCCCCGCTCACCTTCGCGAGCCACCCCTATCCCGACTTCCACCTGCTGATGCCGCTCTATATCTGCCGCCGCTGGGAAGGGACGCCCAGGTCGATGGAGGGACAGGCGTTGAAGTGGGTGCGGCCGGGCGCTTTGCGCGACATGCCGATGCCGCCGGCGGACGCTCCGTTGATCCCGTTCCTGGTCGATCTGCTCGGAACCTGATCGCGGAAGCGGGAACTGGCGGTGCCGGCCCGAACTCCTGGCTGTCTTGGCGCGAAACAAACCTCGCGGTGCGATGAACCTTCAGCCTTGTTCGATCGCGTCCACCTTGTCGGGATAGAAGGCCAGATACTCTTTGATCTGCGCCACCGCCGGGAAAGGGTTCTCGTAGCTCCAGACGGCGGCCTGTCGCGGCGAGCCTCCGGCATCGAGATCGAAATAGCTCGCGTCGCCCTTGTAAGGGCAATGGCTCGTTCGAGCGCTTTTTGCGAAGCGCCCCCAATGCGCATCCTCCCGTGGAATATAGAGGACTACCGGATAGGCGGCCTCCTTCAACGCGAGCGCTCGCGTCGTTTCGGCGACGGTGATCCCTCCCGCGACGACGCGGACGCGCCCGGCATGCGGCGTAATGGTGATCGGGTGGTCTGGGCCCGGTTCCTTCATCGCAGGCTTCCTCCGATTGGATCGACGACGTGTTCCGGCGTGCCGAGCGCATCGGCGAGTCGCGCTTTGGCGCTGCCCGGCTTGAGTGGCTTCTGCTGGCTCTCGTGCGGAACCCAGCCTGAGAGCCAGATCAGCTCGAAGGTCGCGCGGAGGCGCCCGTCAGGATCCGAAAAGCGCTCGGCGTAGATCTCGGCGGCGCGCATAAGCGTCGCGCGGCGCAGTGGCGTCCGGCGTCGCTCGGTCAGGGCATTGGTGAGGCCCATGGCACGGAGGTCGCGCATCAGGGCAAACGGGTCGGAATAGCGAACCGTGAGGCGTTCGGAATCGGTCACCGGCAGGCTGAACCCGGCGCGCTGCAACAACCCACCGAGATCGCGCACCTCTGCAAGCGGCGCGACCCGCGGGCTGATGCCACCCTCCACCTCGCTCTCAGCATGCTGAAAGGCTTGGCGCAGCTCCGTCAGCGTTGAGCCGCCGAGAAGGCAGCCGACGAACAGCCCATCCGGCTTCAGCGCCCGGCGCAACTGCACGAGCGCACCGGGAAGATCGTTGACCGCGTGCAGCGCAAGCAGAGACACTGCGAGGTCGAAGGCAGCCCCGCCGCCAAAGGGCAGCGCCTCCGCATCGCCTGCGAGACAGAGCGGCTCGCCCGGCTCTGGGGTCGGGCTCAAGCGAACCAGCCTGTCGATGCGCCCGCTCGATCGAAGCCGCGCGGCGGCCATCGGCAACGGCGTGCCGAGGTCGAGTGCCAGCGGGAACCGACGCAGGACGGCGTCGAGGCGATCGCCGAGATCCTCGACCGCCCGCGACAGGAGGAAGTCGGCGAAGCCCGCGCGGCGCGCCCGCACGAGGCGTTGCCTCACGAGAGCGGTGTCGAAGAGGGGAGGAGGCTGGCTCATCGACCTGGGAGATGGGGCACAATCGGCCCGGACGCTAGGCTGGGCTCCGGGGTCGTCATCAAGATCACGAGATTGCGGAACGGGATGCCCCCAGCGCCGTTACTGCTGCGCTTTCGAACTGGGAGATGTCCATGTCACGCATGTTCACCGTCTTCGCGCTGGCCCTCGCCGTCACAGGCCTCGGCACCACGGCTGAAGCCAAGGGGTGCATCAAGGGTGCGCTTGTGGGGGGCCTCGCCGGGCATGCCGTCGGGCATGGTGTTCTCGGAGCGGCTGGCGGCTGCATCGCCGGGCGTCACTATGCGAACAAGAAGGCCAAGGAGCAGCAGCAACAGCCGCAGCAGAGCTCGCACTGATCGAGATCAGCGCTGAGCGCTCTGCCGGCAGGCCTGCGCGCCACGCTCGGTGCCGCACTCGGGCTCGTCTATCCGCCCACCTGCATCGCCTGCGGGCAGGCGACGGCGGAGCCGCACGCGCTCTGCCCCGCCTGCTGGTCGGGCCTTCGGCTGATTGAGCGACCGTTCTGCGAGCGTCTGGGAACGCCCTTCGCGCTCGACCTCGGGGTCGGCACGCTGCTCAGCCCGCGCGCCATTGCCGAGCCGCCGGTGTTTCAACGAGCGAGAGCGGTCGCGCTGTATGAAGGCACGGCGCAGGATCTGGTCCATCGCCTGAAATACGGTGACCGGCTCGATCTCGGCCGGGCCATGGCTCGGATGATGGCGTCGGCCGGCGCCGAGCTCATCGCCGAGACCGACCTCGTCGTGCCGGTGCCGCTGCATGCCCTTCGCCTCTGGCGGCGACGGTTCAATCAGGCGGCTCTGCTCGCACGCGACGTGGCCAGTGCGTCGAGCCTCCCCTGCGACGTGAGAGCGCTCGCGCGCGTGAAGCGGACTCGCCCTCAGGTCGGGCTCACACGAGTCCAGCGAGCGGACAACCTCCAGGGCGCCTTTCGGGTGCCGGAGGCCGCCAAGCCTCGGCTCGCTGGACGGCGCGTGCTGCTGGTCGACGACGTCGCGACCACGGGCGCCACCGGCAACGCGGCCGCCCGCGCCCTCCTGCGGGGCGGCGCCCGGCAGGTGGACCTCCTCACCTTCGCGACGGTCTCTACCGAAGCGGATTGAACGGCGCTCGGTCGATCCCCGAAATGAGGGGAATCCGGCGCGTACACTTCGGCGTCGAAGAGACGATCCCGCCGGTGGCACAAGCCGAGCGTCAGGCAAAGCTGCCTGGCGTCCCGAAATCTCAAGCTAGAATCAGGGGCAGACGGCGACCCGCTTGACCACCCATCCCTGGCCGTCCTGCCAGAGCTTGCGCCGGCCCTTGTAGCAGGCGCGATCCCCCTCGCCAGATGTCCAGACTCCGGTCGGCTGGACACGCTCTGTCGCGTTCTCTTCGAGCTTGGGCTCTGCCTTCACGGCCTTGGCCGGCTTGGCCTTGGCGGATCGCCGGGCATGAGAGTCCGAGATGCGGCCGGCTGCATCTGCCGACCCGGCAGCGAAACAGAGCGCGGCGAGGACCAAGCCGAATCTACGGAGATGGCGGACACGATAGGCCACGGCAGCAAAACTCCGGTCGGCAAGACAGCCAAGCTTCATGTCGTGGAAGCTGCACGGTTTTCAATGACGCCTTGTGACGATTCGCGAGGCGATCCACACTTTTGCCGCAGACCCACAAGACAGCAGCGGCCGCCTCGTCGATTCTCAGCTTTCGATCGATGTCTCCGCAATCCTGCGGCACGGCGACCGATTGTCGATAAAGCTATGATGTTGCAGGCAGGAAACATGATTTCTTGCTATCGGCTTGCCCAGGTGCCGGCCGATCGGCTGACGGGCATCGATGGATTCGCAACGACTCCGTCGGCAGCGCATTCGTGAATTTTGAGCGATCCCATGTTCAAAGCGATCTCTTCCCTCAACCGGCGCAAGCTCCTCGCCGGCGCCGCATCGAGTCTTGCGCTGATCGGGCTCGCAGGCCCTGTCTCGGCGCAGAGCGCCGGCGGCTACGACGACGCCCGCCTGTACAAGGATCAATACGGGCAGCTCTATCGGAAGCGCGCTGGCGAATACGTGCCGTATAGCGGTCCCGTCGTGAACGGCCGTCCGGTCGACGATCCGAGCGCTGCCATGGACGCCGACGAGTATGCCCGCCGCCGCGCGGCGCGCTACGGTGAACAGCCCCCGGTTACCGCGCCCGGCGCGCCGGCTGCGGCGAATGCTGGCGATCTGCCGCCCGAGGGGCAGCCCGGCGCGAGGCCCGCGCCGAAGCAGGCCGGCTATCCGGTGCCGCAGCGGGAGATCGACAACGGCCCGATCGATATCGCTCGTGCCTACGGCCCCGTTGAGGGCGAGCCCTTCAACGTGCCGCCGATCAACGTCAAGACCTTCAACAAGGCATTCCTCCGGGCAGAGGTCGACTACCGCACCAACGAGCCGGTCGGCACGATCGTCGTCGACCCGCGCGCTCACTACCTCTATCTCGTCCTGCCGAATGGCCGGGCGCGGCGTTACGGCGTCGGTGTCGGCAAGCAGGGCTTCTCCTGGAACGGCAGCGCGACGATCAATTCGAAGCAGGCCTGGCCGGACTGGTATCCGCCCAAGGAGATGATCGAGCGCCGGCCCGACTTGAAGGCCGAGGTCTCGAAGCTGCAGAGCGGCCTCGGCGTGCCCGGCGGCTCGCGCAACCCGCTCGGCGCGCGCGCCATGTATCTCTGGCAGAACAACAAGGACACGCTGTTCCGCATCCACGGAACCACCGAGCCGCACTCGATCGGCAAGAGCGTCTCGTCCGGCTGCATCCGCATGATCAACCAGGACGCGATCGACCTGTTCAGCCGCGTCTCCGTCGGCACCAAGGTCGTGGTGCTCTGAGCCCGATGCAACGAGGCCTCGCTGGACGTTGGTCCGGCGAGGCCCGCAATTAAGAAAACGGCCCCCGATCGGGGGCCGTTTCGCGTTTAGGCGTCGAGGTGGTCCTGCTCGTCGTCGAGATCGACCAGGAAGACGATGTCCGCCTCGTCTTCCTCATCGTCCTCTTCGTCGTGGTCCGCTGCGCCGGCCTTCGCATCCGCGGTGTCGTGGTGCGGATCGGCCTCGAAGTCGCCGGTGCCGTCATCCTCGGCGATGGCCTGCTCGAACTCGTCGGTCTCGTCCTCGGTGGAAGCCCTGATCTTCAGCTCGGAGGTGCCATTCCAGATCGGCTTGCCCTCGCTCGTCATCGTGCCGATGTCTTCCTTGAAGCCATCGCATGTGAAGAGGTCGCGGGCCGTCTGCTCATCGGAATTGATGACCGCAATCGCTTTGCCGTCGATTTCGAGGGTGAACATCGCGCGCCGATCTCTCTCAGGGGAGGGAATGGCGCCCGTGTAGAGCCTCGTCCGCCTCGCGTCGAGGCGGATCAGGCTCCTCCGCGCGAGATCGCGCGCTTCACCACACCCTGAACCTCCGGGTTCGAGAGGAAGAGGTCGTGGTTGATCAACCCGCCGCCGTAGTCCGAGGCGTCGGCGACTCGGACTCCGAGCGCTTCCAGACGGTCTCGATCGGCCGCACCCGCCCGGGTTCCGCCGGCGAGCACGCCTGAGAGTTCCAGAGCGCGGTCGTTGGTCGAGGAGATCACCGTGATCTTGTGAACGTCCGGCCCCATCCGCTCGACGCCGTTCGTGAACAGATCGATGTCGATGTCGGGGGCTGCGAGCACGACGGCGTTGATCCGGGACATCGCGGCCTCGCCCGCTTCTGCCCGGAGCATGCGCAGGGTCTCGAGCGTCAGCAGCGTGCCCATCGAGTGCGCCACGATGTTGATGCGCCCCCCCGATGGCGACGACGTCAGCGACTTCAGCAGATCCTCGAAACCGTCGCGCGACCACATCGCGCTCTCGCGGTCGTAACCGTAATCGAACGTGGCCGCGGCCGACGGCCAGGTGAACAAGGCTGAAGCACCGCGAAAGCGGATGCCGTCGGATAGCATGGCGGCGCTGACCGCAGCCGATTCGAAGCTCTCGCGATAGCCGTGGACATAGATCAGCACGTCGCGGCCAAAGGCCGATTGCGAGAAGGCGGAAGCTGCGTTTGCGCCGGTCTCAACCTGCTGAATCGACTTGATGCCCCAGTCGCCGCTGACCACCGACGAGACCTTGCCGATCAGCGAACGGTCCGGCGCCGACATGCGCACTTCCGCGAAGCTCAGCCCCCGCCCGCGCTCGGAGCCGAAATACGGAGACTTCAAGCCGCCGCCCACGGCCTTCCGTGTCGTGGCCACCAACAGGACCGGGCTGACGTCGAGAGCGGATTGCTCGCGGCCGCCCCCTCCGACGGCGCCCGTGGCAAGGCCGTCGGCGATGCATCCGGACAGGCCCGGCGTGACCGTTGCGGCGCCGAACAGCGCGGCGATCCGGACGATGGAGCGCCGGGTCGGCTCGGCCGCTTCGGCCTTCTCTGGCTGCAAGCCCTGCCACCTCATCGTACGATGCCCCTTCTGCCGGGCAGACGCGACTGCGCCCAGCTTCTCGGGGCTGCGTGTGACGCACGATCTTGGCCTTGGCGAGGCAATGCGCCGCTTTGTCCATCCTGCCCACGGGCGCGTGATCGACGCGTTACATCGGATCGGCATGCCCCCTCGACGAACGGCCTCTCGCCCGGCATGAAGCCCTTATGGCGCCTTCTCTTCCCGACATGAACACGATCCGCGAACGATTGCTCGCCGGGGACCGCGCGGCGCTCGCGCGCGCAATCACCTTGGCCGAGTCGCGACGGGCCGATCATCGTGCGGCAGTGCGCGACCTGATAGACGCGGTCCTTCCGGAGACGGGAAAAGCGATCAGGGTCGGGATCACCGGCGTGCCGGGGGTCGGCAAATCGACCACCATCGACACGCTCGGCAGCCAGCTGACCAAGGCGGGGCACAAGGTCGCCGTGCTCGCGGTCGACCCGTCCTCGACCCGCACAGGCGGCTCGATCCTCGGCGACAAGACCCGGATGGCGCAACTCGCGCAGGACCGGAATGCATTCATCCGTCCCTCGCCATCCTCCGGAACGCTGGGCGGTGTGGCGGCCAAGACCCGTGAGACCATGTTGCTCTGCGAGGCGGCCGGGTTCGACGTCATCCTGGTGGAGACGGTGGGCGTCGGTCAGTCCGAGACCGCGGTGGCCGATCTCACCGATTTCTTTCTCGTCCTGATGTTGCCGGGTGCCGGCGACGAGTTGCAGGGCATCAAGAAGGGCATCCTCGAGCTCGCCGACATGATCGCAGTCAACAAGGCCGATGACGGGGACGGCGAGAAACGTGCGCGCGCCGCCGCTTCGGACTATCGCGCTGCGCTCCACATCCTGACGCCGGCCTCCGCGACTTGGTCACCGCCCGTCGTCACGATCTCGGGGTTGCACGGGAAGGGCCTCGACGACCTTTGGTCGAAGATCGAGGATCACCGCCGGAAGCTGACCGCGACCGGCGAGATCGACGAGCGGCGCAGGAAGCAGGATGTGAGATGGATGTGGGCGCTGGTCCATGAGCGCTTGCACCAGAAGCTCACGGGGAGCGCTGAGGTCCGCAAGGCGACGACCGAAGCCGAGAAATCGGTGGCGAGCGGCGAGCATTCTCCGGCGGCCGGCGCCCAGGCCATTTCCGAGCTGATCGGTCTTTGAGCGCGCAAGAGCTCCTGATCGTCGGCTTCGGCGCCTTCCCGAGGGTCCCGATCAATCCGAGCGGGCTGCTGGCCCGCCGCGTCGCAGCCTCTCCGCGCCTGAAGCTATTGCTCGGCGCAAGGCCGGATTGCCGAGTGCTACGCACGGCCTATTCGGCCATCGGCTCGGAGCTCGAACCGGCGCTCGCCGAGGCGCGGGACGCCGTGGTGATGATCGGAGTTGCCATGCGCGCCCGGCGGATCCGCGTCGAGACCAGGGCTCGCAATCGAACCAATCTTCTGTTTCCCGATGCGGATGGATGGCTGCCGCCGCGTCTTGGCCTCGATCGAAGCGGGCCGGCACAGCGAACCAGCCGGCACGCACGCGCCGCACTCATCGCCCTGCGACGACGAGGAGTCGATGCCGCCCCATCGCGGGATGCCGGCGCCTATCTCTGCAACGCCACCTACTACCGCGCCCTGGCCGAGGGCCGACCGACGCTGTTCCTGCATATCCCACGCTTGCCCGACCCGGGGCGGCCGAGGCGCCATCGGGTTTCGCGTCGCGAGCGGCCGCTCGAATCCTGGACGCAGGCCTTCGTGGACGTTGCCCTGATTTTGCTGGCCCGCGCACGATCGCAGGGTCCCAGGTAGGCCCATCAAGCAGGGGAGGGGAGCGGACAATCAGTGCGTTCGCATCCCGTCTGCAAGCTGACTGGTCGGACCGACCCACACCCCCGTTCCGGGGATGCCGCCAGAAAAGCACCTGGCCGCCCGGAAACGGCAATCTTCGCTCCAACCGCATTTTTTGTGTTGACCTCGCTTGGGGCGATCCTTATACGGCTCTTCATCGGCGCCGGCCGCGAGAGCGGAACGGGCGCTGACGCATCTTCTGAGAGTTCGCGGATGGTACGATCCGGTTCACGCCGGTCGGCCTTCTGTTGTTTTCTGCTAAGGGTGCGACAGTCGATTGAGACGGTTCGAAACTTTCGAATTTTCCCAGTTGACACGGTTTCGGAGGGGCTTTAAACGGCGCCTCCACTTCGGAGCGGGGCCGGTTGATCTGGTCTTCTTCTGAGGCTCTACAGAGAAGATCTTGGGCTTTGCCTGT
>NZ_JAAUVI010000008.1 GCF_021352225.1 Methylobacterium sp. C25
CTCGTCGGATACCTCACCCCGCATAAGCAGCACGGACAAGAGAGCCACGGTCTCGACACCGCCCGGATCCGCGCCGCGCTCGCCGCCGTGCTGCCCGAGGCCATGGTGCCCGCCCATCTCGTCCTGCTCGACAGCTTCCCGCTCACCCCCAACGGAAAGCTCGACCGCAGGGCGCTGCCCGCACCGGAGGCCGCCCTCGCACAGGCCGACGACTACGTCGCCCCGCGCAACCCGGTCGAAACAGCCCTCGCCGCCATCTGGGCCGAAATCCTCGGCATCCCACGCATCGGCGTCACACAAAACTTCTTCGAAACAGGAGGTGACTCCATCTCCGCGCTCCAGGTCGTGAGCCGGGCGCGGGAGGCCGGGTGGGCGATCCGGCCACGGGATCTGTTCCAGCATCCGAGCCTCGAAGGACTGGCCCGGGTCGCCGCCGCCACCGCGGCCGAGCCGGCGCCAATCGTGACGGAAAGGGTGTTCGGTGAGCTGACCGGCTTGAGTTCAGCCGAGCTCACGACACTCGGCATCGACCCCGCCGTCATGGAAGACGTCTATCCGCTGTCCCCGATGCAGCAGGGCCTGCTGTTCCATGCGCTGGAGGACGATGCGTCGGGTCTCTACGTGAACCAGCTGAGCGTGGGCGTGTCGGGCCTGGACGGGGCTCGGCTGCGGGCGGCCTGGGAGGCGGTGAGCGCGCGCCATGCCGTGTTGCGCACGGGGTTCGTGCGGCGCGGGGTTCCGGTGGGCGTGCCGGGCGGTGCGCTGCAGGTGGTGTTCCGCCAGGCGGAGCTGCCCTTCGTCGAGGAGGACTGGCGGGGGGCCGTTCCCATCGCAGGCGGCCAGGACGAGACGGTGTATGACGAGGAGGCGCGTCTTGCCTCGTCGTGTGAGGCGGAGCGGGCGGAGGGGTTCGACCTGTCGCGGGCCCCGCTTCAGCGGGTGCGGCTGGTGCGGCTGCCGGACGATGCCGAGGGGGCCTCGCGGCATCGCCTGATCTGGACGAGCCATCACCTCCTGCTGGACGGCTGGTCGTCGGCACGGTTCCTGGCGGAGGTGCTGGAGGCGTATCGGGGCGAGGGGGGCTCGTCTTCCGCCTCTGGCACCGCCCTGTCGTCGCCCGGCCTGTACCGGGACTACGTGGCCTGGCTGGCCGGGCGCGACCAGGAGGGCGCGGAGGCGTTCTGGCGCTCCGAGCTCGGGGATCTGGAGAACCCGACCTATCTGGCCGAGGCCTTTGCCGGCGACTCGGATTCTGCCGCGGGCGCTTCCGATCAAGCCGGGGGCGAGGCCGGCCCTGACGACGGCGCGCTGATCGAGCGCACGGTGCTGGTGGAGGGCACGGCCTTCGATCGGCTGCGGGCCTTCGCACGCGCCGAGCGGGTGACGCTGAACACCCTGGTCCAGGGGGCCTGGTCCCTGCTGCTGCGCCGGCTGAGCGGCCAGGAGCGGGTCTGCTTCGGGGCGACGGTGTCGGGGCGCCCGGCGGAGCTGGCCGGCAGCGAGACGATGCTCGGCCTGTTCATCGCGACGCTGCCCGTGCTGGAGGGGACGCCTCCCGATCACACGGTGGGCGCCTGGCTGCGCGGCCTGCAGGAGCGCAATCTCGCCCTGCGCGAGCATGCCCATGTTCCGCTCTCCCGGCTGCAGCGTCTGGCGGGCCAGGCCGGACGGGCCCTGTTCGACACCCTGGTGGTGTTCGAGAACTATCCGGTCGATGCCGCGCTCAAGGGCGAGGCAGGACCGTCCTCTGCATCCTCCTCGACCGACGCTTCCTCTCCTGCGACCGCCCGGTTCGGCGACGTCCGGGTCTCCGAGCGTGCGAACTACCCGGTGATGGTGACGGCATCGGCCGGCGCCGGCCTGCGGCTTCATCTGCAGGTGGACGGGTCCCGGTTCACGCCGGGGCAGGCCGCCCTGATGGCGCAGGGCCTGCAGGACTGGCTCGTCGCGATCTGTGCGGATGGCTCCCGCTCGCTCGGGTCGGTCGCCTCGGCGGGCGACGCGGACCGGATCGCGGCGGCCGTGGCGGCGACGCGGGCAGCGGGGGCGGATGCGATCCCGGCCGCTGGCGGGTCTCTGCCGCTGGTGACGGAGGCGATCGCGGCACGCGCCGCGCGGGCTCCCGATGCGGTGGCTTTGGTGGAGGGCGACGGGTCTCTCCTGAGCTACGGCGAGCTCGAGGCACGGGCCGAGCGTCTGGCGGCGCATCTGCGCGGGCTGGGGGTCGGGGCTGGTTCCGGAGCGCCCGGTGCCGGCGAGAGCCGGGTCGGCCTGGCGCTCGGCCGACGCGCGGGCCTGCTGGTGGGGCTGCTCGCGGTCCTGAAGGCCGGCGGCGCCTACGTGCCGCTCGATCCCGCCTATCCGGCCTCACGGCTCGCCCAGATGGTCGCGGATGCCGGCCTGTCCCTGATCCTGGTCTCGGACGATCGGGAGGACGTCCCGGAGGAGGCCGCCCAGGCGCTGGCCTCGGGCGGAGCCCGCCTGCTGCGGATCGATGACGGCGGTGGCCTCGTAGCGGGCTCCAGCGCGCCCGCCTCGCTGCCGGGCCTGTCCGGCCCATCCGCATCGTCCCTGGCCTATGTGATCTACACCTCCGGCTCCACGGGACTGCCCAAGGGGGTGATGATCCCGCACGCCGCCCTGGCGAACATCCTGTCGAGCATGGCCGCCGCGCCCGGCATGGCAGAGGGCGATGCCGTCCTCGCCCTGACCTCGCTCTCCTTCGACATCGCCGTGCTGGAACTCCTGCTGCCCCTGACCGTGGGCGCCCGGATCGTCCTGGCCGACCGATCGGCCTCGCGCGATCCCGAGCTCCTCTGCGCCCTGGCCGAGAGGCAGGCCGTGAGCGTGATCCAGGCCACCCCCTCGACCTGGCGCATGCTGGCCGGGGCCGGCGTGCTGCAGCGCCTGCCCGGCGGATGCCGGCGCTGGAGCGGCGGCGAGGCGCTGGCCCCGGATCTCGCCCGCATGCTGAGCGCGGACGCCGCCGAGCTGTGGAACCTGTACGGGCCCACCGAGACCACGGTGTGGTCGGCGCTCGCCCGGATCACCCCCGAGGGCGCACCCGGGGACGGCGCCGATGCCGGCGACAATCCCGGCTGGCAGCCGGATCTCGGCGCGGCCGTGGCGCACACCACCCTGCACGTCCTGGATGCCGAGATGCGGCCGGCCGCCCCCGGCGTGACGGGCGAGCTGTATATCGGCGGCATCGGCCTCGCCCGGGGCTATTGGGGAAGGCCCGACCTGACCGCGCAGCGCTTCGTCCCCGATCCCTTCGCGGGTCCAGGCCCAGGCCCGGGCTCAGGCGGCGCCCGCCTGTACCGGACCGGGGACCTCGCCTGCCGCAGCGCCGACGGCCGCCTGTGGTACCGGGGACGTGCCGACGACCAGGTCAAGATCCGCGGCCACAGGATCGAGCCGGGCGAGGTCGAGGCCCGCCTCAGGGCGCTGCCCGGCATCGCCCAGGCCGCCGTGCTCGCACGGCCCGCGCCATCAGGCCTCCAGCTCGTCGGATACCTCACCCCGCACAAGCAGCACGGTCAGGAGGGACACGGCCAAGAAGGGCACGGCCAGGAGAGCCACGGTCTCGACACCGCCCGGATCCGCGCCGCGCTGGCCGCCGTGCTGCCCGAGGCCATGGTGCCCGCCCATCTCGTCGTGCTCGACAGCTTCCCGCTCACCCCCAACGGAAAGCTCGACCGCAGGGCGCTCCCCGCACCGGAGGCAGCCCTCGCACAGGCCGACGACTACGTCGCCCCGCGCAATCCCACCGAGACCGCCCTCGCCGCCATCTGGGCCGAAGTCCTCGGCATCCCCCAGATCGGCGTCACACAAAACTTCTTCGAAACAGGAGGCGACTCCATCTCCGCGCTCCAGGTCGTGAGCCGGGCGCGGGAGGGCGGGTGGGCGATCCGGCCACGGGATCTGTTCCGGCATCCGAGCCTCGAAGGACTGGCCCGGGTCGCCGCCGCCACCGAGGATCAGCCGGCGCCGATCGTGGCGGAAAGGGTGTTCGGCGAGCTGACCGGCCTGAACTCTTCCGAACTCACGGCACTCGGCATCGACCCCGCCGTCATGGAAGACGTCTATCCGCTGTCTCCGATGCAGCAGGGCCTGCTGTTCCATGCGCTCCAGCGGGCTGGCGACGGCGGCGACTACGTCAACCAGGTGGCGGTGACGGTCACCGGGCTCGATGCCGAGCGGATGCGTGGGGCCTGGGAGGCCTTGTCTGCGCGGCACGACATCCTGCGCACGAGCTTCCTGTGGCGGGGGATCGACGGGGCTGCACAACAGGTGGTGCACCATGCCGTGCCGCTCCCCTTCACGGAGGAGGATTGGCGCGGACAGGCCGTCGACGACGAACGGCTTGCGCAGGCTGCCTCGCGCGAGCACGCAAGCGGCTTCGATCCGGCCGAGGCGCCGCTGCAGCGCATCCGGCTGATCCGGCTCGACGCCGCCGCCGACGGACGATCCCGCTATCGGCTGATCTGGACCTATCACCACATCCTGCTCGATGGCTGGAGCACGGCGCGGCTCGTCTCCGAGCTGCTGCAGACTTATGAGGGTCGGACACCGACGTCGCCTCCGCCGCGCTACCGCGATCACATCGCCTGGCTGGCTGGGCGAGACGAGGCGGCATCCGAACGGTTCTGGCGCAAGCGGCTGGAGACGTTCGAGGCACCGACGCGCTTGGCGGATGCGTTCTCGCGCAAGGGCACGGAGGTGCGGCACAACCGCCGCTATTCCCGACTTGGCGAAGCCGAGACGGGACAGCTCAAGGACTTCGCGCGTTCACAAGGCGTCACGCTCAGCACCCTAGTCCAGGCGGCCTGGATCCTGCTGCTGCAGCGCTACACGGGTCAGGCCCGGGTGACCTTCGGTCTTGCCGTCGCGGGCCGTCCGGCCGAGGTGGCCGGAGCGCAGGAGATGATCGGCCTGTTCATCAACACTTTGCCGATCTCGGAGGATCGGCAGCCAGGGCTCACCGTCGGCAACTGGCTGAGACACCTGCAGAGCCGCAGCGTCGACATGCGCGAGCACGAGCAGACTCCGCTTGGCACGATTCAGGGCTTCGCCGGGCTGTCCGGCCAGTCGATGTTCGACTCGATCATGGTCTTCGAAAACTACCCGCTGGAGGAGAACCTGCGGGACCGCGAAGGTCGCTCGATCGCCTTCAGCGATTTCGAATCCGTGGATGTCACCAACTATCCGATGGATCTCAAGGTCACCGCGGAGCGGGTGCTCGAGATCGAATACCTCTACCTCCTCAATCACTTCAGCGATGAGGATGCGGAGCGGATCCGCGAGACGATGGAACATGTCCTGTTCCTGCTCGCGGTCCGTGGCGAGGCCGAGATCGGTTCGCTCTCGCTCGCGACGCCACGCGACATCGCTCTCAAGAACCTTGGCAACGCCAGGGCATTGCCTTGTCCGTCGACGCCCTTCGTGCATGAGGCGATCGCAGAGCAGGCTCGGCGGCGGCCAGATGCCATCGCCCTGGTGGTCGGCGAGCGGCGGCTGAGCTACGCCGAACTCGACGACCGCGCCAACGCTCTGGCGCAGCGGCTAATATCCGAAGGGATCGTGGCCGGCGCCCTCGTCGGGCTCATGGTCGAGCGGCACGAAGAGACCTTCGTGGCGATGCTCGCGGTGCTGAAGCTGGGGGCGGCCTACCTGCCGCTCGATCCGCGCCTTCCGGAGCAGCGGTTGGCCGTGATCACGGCGAGTTCGGGGGTGGGCCACGTGCTGGACCGGACCGGCAGCGTCGCGCTGCCCTCGGCGATCACCCGCGTGACCATCGCGGACACGTCGGGGACGAGCGGCCCGGCAGCCCAGGCCGAGCTTCACGGTGAAAGCCTCGCCTACGTCATCTACACGTCCGGCTCGACGGGAGAGCCGAAGGGCGTCTCCGTCGCGCATGGTGCGCTGTCGATGCATTGCCGCGCGACCGGAGTGCTTTACGAGACGAACGAGGAGACCTGCGAACTGCACGTCATCTCGCTGGCCTTCGACGGTGCGCATGAGCGCTGGCTGACGGTGCTGACCCATGGCGGCCGGCTCGTTGTCAGTGACGAGCATCTCTGGGCGCCCCAGAGAATCGCGGAGGTGCTGCGGGCGGAGGGGGCGACCCATGCCGGCATGTCTCCGGCCTATCTGCAGCAGCTCGCGGAATGGATCGAGGAGGCGGGCGATCCGCCGCCCGTCAAGCTCTACTCCTTCGGCGGCGAGGCGATGCCGAAGGCCGGGTTCGAGCGCGTGGCGCGGGTCCTGAAGCCACAAATCCTGGTCAACGGCTACGGCCCCACCGAGACGGTGGTGACGCCGCTGGTCTGGAAGGTGCCGGCCTCGGCGGCCTGCGCGCAGGCCTATGCGCCGATCGGGTTCCCCGTCGGAGACCGCACGGCTTTGATCCTGGATGCTCATCTCGACATCGTGCCGGCGGGCGTCGCGGGCGAATTGTATGTCGGCGGAGCCGGGCTCGCGCGGGGCTATCACGGCCAGCCCGGTCTCACGGCGGACCGCTTCGTGCCCGATCCGTATGGCGAGCCCGGCAGCCGGCTCTACCGCACCGGCGACCTCGTGCGCTGGGACGAGGACGGCACGGTGGAATATCTCGGACGCATCGACGACCAGGTGAAGATCCGTGGCTTCCGGATCGAACTCGGTGAGGTCGAGGCGCGGACCCGCGCGTTGCGAGCGGTGCGCAATGCGGCGGTGGTCGCGCAGGAGGCGCCCGAAGGCAGCCGCCTGATCGCCTATGTCACGCCATGGGAAGCCGGTGCCGCGCCGGAGGCTCTCGCGGACACGGTCACGGCAGAACTCAAAAAGGTCCTGCCGGACTACATGGTGCCGGCCCGGATCGTGGTGCTCGACCGCCTGCCGCTGACCTCTACCGGCAAGGTCGATCGCCGGGCGCTGCCGGTGCCGGACTGGCAATCGCGCGCATACGTTGCCCCGCGCAGCGAGGCGGAGAAGGCGCTGGCGCGGGTCTGGCAGGAGGTGCTGAAGATCGAGCGCGTCGGCGTCACCGACGACTTCTTCGAGCTGGGCGGCAACTCGCTCCTGAGCCTGCGGGTCATCAGCCGCCTGCGGCGGGAGAGCGCCATCGGCATCGAGATCAAGCTCCGCGACCTCATGAAGAATCCGACCATCCGTGGGCTCCTGCGCGATGCCCCGCGCGAGGAAGAACGCCTGGAGGAGCCGGCATGAGCGGGCCGACGGATCTCGCCGGCGAGCTGCATCCGGATATCGAAGCCCTCCTCGGCATGATCGCAGCGGGTGTCGAGAGTGGCGCACGCACGCCGTTGCCGCAGCTGACGCCGCAGGCGGCGCGGGATGATTTCGATGCCTCCTCGCCGCTCCTCGACCTCGAGGCCGATCCGCTCCCTTTCGAGCGGGCCCTCGAGCTGCCGACGCGCGACGGCGCCATGATCGCGGCCCGGCTCTACGCGCCGCGCGCGCCCTCGACAGAGGCCCCGCTGCCCGTGACGCTGGCGCTGCATAGCGGTGGCTTCGTGGTCGGAAGCCTCGACTCGCATGAATGGCTCTGGCGCAACCTCGCCGAGGGCAGCGGCGGCGCAGTCCTCGCCATCGCGTACCGGCTCGCCCCCGAGCACAGGTTTCCCACCGCGTTCGAGGATGCCTGCGACGCGCTGGCCTGGATCGGCCGCGATGGGCCGGCCCTCGGCCTCGACACCGGACGCGTCGCGCTTTGCGGCGACAGTGCCGGGGGCACGCTCGCGGCGGCGCTCGCGATCGCAGCACGGGACGAGGCGGGGTTGCCGAAGCCCGTCTTCCAGGCGCTCGCCTATCCGGGCCTCGGCTCCCGGCAGGACACCGAGTCCTTTCGCCGCTACGGGCGGGGCTACCTGCTGGAAGCCGAGACGGTGGCCTGGTTCTTCGCGCAGTACCTTCGCGGCGAGGCCGACCGCGACGACTGGCGCTTCGCCCCGCTTGCCGCGCCGGATCTCGCCGGCGTCGCACCGGCGCTGATCGTGCTTCCCGAATTCGATCCGCTCCTCGACGAGGGACGCGCCTACGCCGCGCGGCTGCAGGAGGCTGGGGTTGCCGCCGAGGTCCGGGTGTATCCGGGCATGGTCCACGAGTTCCTGCGCATGGGGAGCATCACCGAAGACGCGTTGACGGCGCAGCAGGAGATTTCGCGAGCCCTGGCCCAGGCATTCGGAAAGGCATCCACGTGAGCGACGAGCATCGTTGTTGCGCTCACTCTAGTGGCGCGCCGCCCTCATTCACCGTCTGCGATCGTTGTCGCCGGCGCCTGCGCCAATAAGGATTCCTGCCACGGGAGAACCACCCATCGATCAAATCGAGCCTTGAACTTTCCGAGATCTTATTTGGAATAATTCAATACTTTGGTTTTGGTCGAAATATCATGTGCTGCGGGCTTGAGCATTCGCCGGGCCCCTTCTAAGTCGCCATTACGAACCGCCCATCTTCTCGCGATCACGCTCGCGCCGTCGGCAGCCCGGCGGTGCGTCGCCCTGGATGGCCCGTATCGAAGGCCCGTCGGAGACCTGAATGTTCGAAGGGGACAATACGGCGAGCGGGCAGGTCGCCACGCTGTTCGCCGCTGGCCATGGTGACCCCGTGACCGTCACCCGGCAGGGAGACAGGCTCGAGGCCGTCGCCGGTGGCCAGTCGCTCGCGTCGTTCCGCTTCGAGACCGGCACTCGTCGCCTGACCCTCCTCGAATCGCGAGGGCAACTCGAGCTCGGCGAGCGCGCGCTCGCTGCGGTGATCGAGGCTTTGATCGGCTGGGAGCCAACCATCGATCGGCTGCATCTCGATCTTCGAGACGATGCGGATCTCGCAGATCGCTCATGCAGCAGCGGGCTTGCCATCCATGACGGTCCCGAACTGAGCGTGTGGCCGGCAATGGCGATGCAGCGCCGTGCCAACTGGCTGAGTGCGCCGAGCCAGGAGCCCTATCCTGCGGACCTGATCCTCACGGAGGGGCGCCGCCATCCGCGCCGGCCGCCCAAGCCCCGTGGTGTCGTCTATGCGCGGCACATCCCGTGGCTCGGCCAGACGGTCTCGTTCCGCGCGCTGACCCTCGACGACGTTCCGCTGTTTAACCGATGGATGAACGATCCGCGCGTCGCCGCCTTCTGGCAGGAGGAAGGCGATCACGAGAAGCACCGCGCCTATCTCTCCGGCCTGATCGCCGACCCGCACATGATCCCGATGATCGGCAGTTTCGACGATCGGCCCTTTGGCTATTTCGAGATCTATTGGGCCAAGGAGAACCGGATCGCCCCGTTCTACGACGTGGACGACTGGGATCGCGGCTGGCACGTCGCCGTCGGCGAAGAGGCGGTCCGCGGGCGGGCCTACATCTCGGCCTGGCTGCCCTCCCTGATGCATTATCTGTTTCTCGACGATCCGCGCACGCAGCGCATCGTCGGCGAGCCGGCGGCCCATCACACGCAGCAGCTCCGCAACCTCGACGTTTCGGGCTTCGCGCGGCTGAAGAACTTCGACTTCCCACACAAGCGCGCAAGCCTCGTCATGCTGCTGCGCGAGCGCTTTTTCGGGGACCGCCTCTGGCAGCCGGCACCCGCTCGTTCCGGATCGGCGGAGACCGCGCGATGATGCACATGAATCCCCCCGATTACGACGTGCTCGGCATCGGATTCGGCCCGTCGAACCTCGCGCTCGCCATCGCGCTCGACGAGGCCAACCGCGTCGACGGCGCGGGCTGCAACTTCCACTTCCTTGAGCGGCAGCCGCGCTTCACCTGGCACGGTGGCATGTTGCTGCCGGGCTCCGACATGCAGATCTCGTTTCTGAAGGATCTGGTCTCGCTGCGCGATCCCACCAGCCCGCTGACCTTCGTGAACTATCTCCACAAGCAGGGGCGGCTCGAAGACTTCGCCAACTGCAAGACGTTCTATCCGAGCCGCGTGGAGTTCAACGACTACCTGCGCTGGGTCGCCGACACCTTCGCCTCGTCATGCTCGTATGGCGAGAACGTCGTCGCCGTGGAGCCGGTCCACGAGGGCAGCACCGTGACCGCCCTGCGCGTCGTCTCGCGCTCGGCCTCCGGTCGCGAGAGCGTGCGCCAGACGCGCGGGCTCGTGGTGGCCGTGGGCGGCGCTCCGCACATCCCGGACCTGTTCAAGCCGCTCGCTGGCGATCCGCGGATGCTGCATTCGAGCCGCTACCTCGACCTGATCGACCAGCGCGGCCTCGACAAGGAGGGCGCGCGGGTCGCCGTGATCGGCGGTGGGCAGTCGGCGGCGGAGATCACCGTCGATCTCCAGTCGCGCTTCCCCCAGGCACGGATCGACCTGATCTTCCGCGGGCACAGCCTCAAGCCCTCGGATTCCTCGCCTTTCGTCAACGAGATCTTCCATCCGTCCTATACGGACTTCGTCTACGATCTGTCGGAAGACGACCGCGAGGCCGTGGTGCGGACCTTCCGCAATACGAACTATGCCGTTGTCGATCCCGACCTGCTCGAGGCTTTGCACAAGATCCTCTATCAGCAGAAGGTCGAGGGCAGCTCTCAGGTCAACCTGCTGCCGCGCAGCCAGATCACGACGGTGACGACCTCCGGCGAAAGCATCGCCGTTGCGACCGAGGATCGCTTTGCGGAGGCCTCGCAGCAGACGCTCTACGACGCCGTCATCCTGGCGACCGGCTACGAACGCAGTCTCCTGCAGCCCTTCCTCGAGCCGATCGTCGACCAGATCGAGCAGCTCAGCGTCGACCGGGCCTATCGCCTCAAGATGCGCGACGGCTTCCTGCCGCGCATCCATCTGCAGGGCTATTCGGAGACCTCGCACGGGTTGAGCGATACGCTGCTCTCGGTGCTTGCGATCCGGTCCCAGGAGATCGCGAGGTCGATCGCCAGCATGTCGCACGACATGTCCCGCCATCGGTACGAATGACCGCCTGGCGAACCTGAGCCGTTCGGACTGCCTTTAGCCGGCGTCGCGAGGCATGGTGCCTTCGCATTCGTCTGTCGGCTCTCCGGTGTTGTGGAGCAAAGCTTCGCGCACTCGCAACAGCGAAGCATGGGCCAGCGGCATCTGACGGTGGTCAGGTTTCCGCGCCGAAATCGCGCCGACGTCGCTCTGCCCGTGTCAGTTCGTCCGAGTTCAGGAAGCCCGTAGCGGCAGCGATCTCGGCCGCGGGCAGGGCGCTCTCGCGGCGCAGCTGGTGGGCACGGTCGAGCCTGAGGTCGAGATAGTGGCGGTGCAGGCTGCGATCCATCAGGTCTCGAAACAGGCGTTCGAGCTGCCGGGTCGAGACGTTTGCCAAACCAGCCAGAACGTCCTTCGACAGTGGCGTCTCCAGGTTGTTCTCCATGGCCGCGAGCACCCTCAGCACGCGGGGGTCGCGCACGCCGAACCGCATCCGCAGATCCATTCTCTGTGGGCTCAGGCCCTCGCGCATCTGGTTATGGAGAAACCAGTCGCTGACGCCCGCAGCCAGTCCCGGCCCGTGGTCGCGTTCGATCAGGTGCAGCATCATGTCGAGCGCCGCGATCCCGCCCGAACAGGTGACGCGCTTCTTCTCGACTTCGAAGAGAGAGCGGACGACGTCGATCCCCGGAAAGTTTTCTTCGAAGGCCGGGACGTGCTCCCAGTGCAAGGTACAGCGCCGCCCATCCAACAGGCCGGCCCGCGCGAGAAGATAGGGGCCGCCCGAGATCCCGCCGACCGTCGCGCCGCCATGCGCGAGCGCGCGTAGCCAGGCGAAGAGGGTGGGGTCGACGAAGGAGGCGGGGTTCCCTCCGGCACAGACGAAGATGCGGTCCGTGCCGCGCTTTTTGGAGCCGACCTCGACGTCGGTGAGGATCTCGATGCCGTTCGAGGCGCGCACCGTGCCGCCACCCGGCGCAGCGTGCCACCACTCATAGAGCGTGCAGCCCGACAGGGTGTTGGCGGCCCGCATCGGCTCGACGGCTGCGCTGTACGCCATCAACGGGAAGTCCGGCACGAGGACGAACCCGACGCTGATCGGAGCAGGAGGGTCGATCCGGCGAGACTTGCGACCGGGCCGTCCACGGCTGGCGTCGGTAGGGGTGCTCATCTTTGCGCGATTTGCCGGAAACCCGTCGTGAATTGCAAGGATGCTCCGATTGGAGGGCGGTATCAACATCAGGACAAGCGATCACGACCGGCGACGGGGATCTCCATGCGCTACTCGCTCTTCAGCGTCCTCGGCCAGGCGCTCCGCGGCCAGAAAGACTGGAAGCCGCAATGGCGCGATGCGGCCCCGCGCACCGAATACGATGTCGTCATCATCGGCGGTGGCGGCCACGGGCTCGCAACGGCCTACTACCTGGCCAAGGAGCACGGCATCACCAACATCGCCGTGCTGGAGAAGAACGTCATCGGTTCCGGCAATGTCGGCCGCAACACGACGATCATCCGCTCGAACTACGGGCTGCCGGGCAACATCCCGTTCTACGAGCACTCGATGAAGCTCTGGGAGGGGCTGGAGCAGGACATCAACTACAACGCGATGGTCAGCCAGCGCGGCGTGCTGAACCTGTTCCACTCCGATGGCCAGCGCGATGCCTATGCACGGCGCGGCAATGCCATGCGGCTCGCCGGCATTGATGCGGAACTGCTCGACCGCGAGCAGGTGAGGGCGATGGTGCCCTTCATCGATTTCGACAATGCCCGCTTCCCCGTGAAGGGCGGCCTCGTCCAGCGCCGCGGCGGCACCGTGCGCCACGATGCGGTGGCCTGGGGCTATGCCCGCGCCGCGGACGAGCGTGGCGTCGACATCGTCCAGAACTGCGCCGTGACCGGCATCGCCCGCGAGAATGGCCGCGTGGTCGGCGTCGAGACCTCGCGCGGCTTCATCCGCGCGAAGAAGATCGGCATCTCGGTGGCCGGCTCGTCCTCGCTGCTCGCTTCGATGGTCGACATGCGGCTGCCGATCGAGAGCCACGTGCTCCAGGCCTTCGTCAGCGAGGGGCTGAAGCCGCTCATCGACTGCGTCATGACTTTCGGCGCCGGCCATTTCTACGTCAGCCAGTCCGACAAGGGCGGCCTCGTCTTCGGCGGCGACATCGACGGCTACAATTCCTACGCCCAGCGCGGAAACCTCGCCACGATCGAGGACGTGATGGAGGGCGGCATGGCCCTCTGGCCGGGCCTCGGACGCGTCCGGCTGCTGCGCCACTGGGGCGGCATCATGGACATGTCGATGGACGGCTCGCCGATCATCGATCGCACCGATATCGGCGGCCTCTATCTCAATGCTGGCTGGTGCTACGGCGGCTTCAAGGCCACCCCCGCGGCAGGCTTCTGCTTCGCGCACACCATCGCCCGCGACGAGCCCCATCCCGTCAGCGCCGCCTACCGCCTCGACCGTTTCGCGACCGGCCATCTCATCGACGAGAAGGGCATGGGCGCGCAGCCGAACCTGCACTGAGGATTCATCCCATGCGCATCCGATGCCCCCATTGCGGCGAGCGTGACAACGGCGAGTTCAGCTATCTCGGCGATGCGACGGTCGTTCGCCCCAACGGCATGAACGCCTCGGCCGAGGCGATGCACGACTACGTCTACCTGCGCGACAATCCGGCCGGCCTGCACCGCGAGCTCTGGTACCACGGCGCCGGCTGCCGAAGCTGGCTCGTCGTGACCCGCGATACCCGCACCCACGAGATCCGCGACGTGTCTTCGGCCCGCGACGTCGCGCTGGCCCGCCATACGGGAGACGCCGCATGACCACGATGACGCTCAAGCGGTCGGACGCGGACGTCGCCGCGGAGATCCCGGATCGCAGCCAGGCCTACCGGGTCGCGAAGGGCGGCCTCGTCGACCGGCGCAAGCTCCTCGATTTCAGCTTCGACGGCACCTCGTACAAGGGCTTCCAGGGCGACACGCTCGCCTCGGCGCTGCTCGCCAACGGCGTCCATCTCGTCGGGCGCTCGTTCAAGTACCACCGCCCGCGCGGCATCCTGTCGGCAGGTTCGGAAGAACCGAATGCGATCGTCGAGCTGCGCACCGGCGCGCGCCGCGAGCCGAATACTCGCGCCACTGTCGCCGAGCTCTATGCCGGCCTCGAGGCGAACAGCCAGAACCGCTGGCCCTCGCTCGCCTTCGATGCGCTCGGCATCAACGCGCTGGCGGCACCGATCTTCGCAGCGGGCTTCTACTACAAGACCTTCATGTGGCCGGCCTCCTTCTGGGAGAAGCTCTACGAGCCCATGATCCGCCGCGCCGCCGGCCTCGGCCGCGCCGCGAACGCGCCCGATCCGGACACCTACGACCGGATGCACGCGCATTGCGACGTACTCGTCATCGGCGGTGGGCCGGCCGGTCTCTCGGCGGCGCTGACTGCGGGGCGCACCGGGGCACGAGTCATCCTCGTCGACGAAGACTTCAAGCTCGGTGGGCGTCTGCTCTCCGAGAACCAGTGGATCGGCTCGCAGGCCGGCGTCGAATGGGCGGCAGCGGCCCTGGACGAGCTGATCAGCCTGCCAGAAGTGCGCATCCTGACGCGCACGACGCTGTTCGGGGTCTACGATCACGGCTCCTACGGCGCCGTCGAGCGCGTGAGCGACCATCTCGCGGTGCCGGGTGCTCATGCACCGCGCCAGCGTCTGTGGCGGATCACCGCCAAGCGCGCGGTTCTCGCTGCCGGCGCGATCGAGCGCCCGCATGTCTTCGGCGGCAACGACCGGCCCGGTGTCATGCTGGCCGGCGCGGTGCGCGCCTACGTCAATCGCTACGGGGTCCTGCCGGGACGCAAGATCGCCGTCGTCACGTCGAGCGACGATGGCTGGCGGACGGTCACCGATGTACTCGCCGCCGGCGGTCAGATCGCGGCCGTGATCGACACACGGCGCTCGGTGCCGCAGGAAGTGCGTCGCGCGGCCGAGAGCGCGGGCGCCACCATCATCACCGACGGCTATGTCGCGGGCACCCGCGGTCATCTCCGGTTGAAGGCGATCGAGGTCGTCGACTCCTATGGCGGCGCGCAGACCATTGCCTGCGACTGCCTCGCAATGGCCAATGGCTGGAACCCGATCGTCCATCTCGACTCACACCTGTCGCGCAAGCCGGTCTGGAACGAGGACATCCACGCTTTCGTCCCGGCAGCAATGCCTCTGGGCATGGTCGCTGCGGGCGCGGCCGCGGGCAGCCTGACCCTGGCGCAATGCCTCGCGACGGGCGCGGATGTCGCCGCGGACGCCGCGAAGGAATGCGGCTTCGAGCGGAAGCTCTATCCCGTCCCGAGCACCGAGGCGGAGAGCGCGGCCCATACGCCCCTCTGGCGGTCGCCTCGCATCAAGGGCAAGGCCTTCGTCGATTTCCAGAACGACGTGGCCGCCACGGACGTCGAACTCGCTCATCGCGAGGGCTTCCGGGCCGTGGAGCACCTGAAGCGCTACACGACGCTCGGCATGGCGACTGACCAGGGCAAGACCTCGAACCTCGCCGGCCTCTCGATCATGGCCGAGTTGACCGGCCAGGCGATCCCGAGCGTCGGCACCACGGTGTTCCGGCCACCCTTCACGCCGGTGGCGCTCGGTGCGCTTGCCGGCCACCACCGCGGCAAGGAGTTCCGGGCGACCCGGCATGTGCCCTCCCATGCCTGGTGCGAGGAAAACGGCGCGGTCTTCGTCGAGACCGGCCTGTGGATGCGCCCGGCCTACTTCCCGCGCGCCGGGGAGAAGGACTGGCTCGAGAGTGTCAACCGCGAGGTGAACACGGTCCGCTCGAAGGTCGGAATCTGCGACGTGACGACCCTCGGCAAGATCGACATCCAGGGGCGCGACGCGCTCGCCTACCTCGAAAAGTTCACGGCCAATCCGTTCGGCAGCCTGCCGGTGGGCAAGGCGCGCTACGCGATCCTGCTGCGCGAGGACGGGATCATCCTCGATGACGGCACCATCGCCCGCATGGGCGAGAACCACTACGTGATGACCGCCTCCACCGCGAACGCGGCGAAGGTGATGCAGCACATGGAGTTCTGCCGTCAGTGGCTCTGGCCCGAATTCGACGTGCAGATCGCCTCGATCAGCGAGCAATGGGCGCAATATGCGGTCGCCGGCCCGAAGGCCCGCGACACGCTTCGCGGCGTCGTGGACCCCGAATTCGACATCTCCAACGAGGCTTTCCCCTTCCTCGCCAGCGCGAACATCACCGTCGGCGGCGGGATCCCGGCGCGGCTGTTCCGGATCTCCTTCTCGGGTGAGCTCGCCTACGAGATCGCCGTGCCGGCCGCCTATGGCGACGCCCTCTGGCGAGCGATCATGCAGAGCGGTACGCCACACGGCATCACGCCCTACGGGTCGGAGGCGCTGTCCGTCATGCGCATCGAGAAGGGACACGCGGCCGGCGCCGAGATCAACGGCATGACGACGGCCGCCGATATCGGCCTCGGCGGCATGCTCGCCAAGAAGAAGGACTATATCGGCCGCCTGATGAAGGACCGCCCCGGTCTGACGGAGCCGGACCGGCCGACGCTCGTCGGTGTCCGTCCCGTCGACACCTCCAAGCGCCTGAGGGCCGGCACGCACATCATCGCGCTCGACGCCACGCCGAGCCTCGAGGCCGATCAGGGCTTCCTGAGTTCCGTCGCCTACTCGCCGAGCAACGGCCACTGGATCGGCATCGGCTTCATCAGCCGCGGTCCGCAGCGGATCGGCGAGCGCGTGCGCGCCTACGATCCCGTGCGCAACGAGGATTTCGAAGTCGAGATCTGTTCGGCGGTCTTCGTCGATCCCGAGGGGAGCAGGATGCATGTCTGAGGCAAGCGCGAACGTGTGGGCTCCCCGCAGCGCCTGGGCCGGTTACGCGAAGCCCGGCCGTCACGGACGCAGCCAAGGCGAGGCTGGCGTCCGGCTGACCCTGCGCGACGGCATCGCCCTGGCGACGGTCATTGCCGCCGATGGACAGACGGATGCCCTGCGGGCGCTCGTATCCGAGCGGTACGGCTGGACGTTGCCCGAGCCCGGCAAGTCTCAGGTGTCGCGTGAGCGAGGGCTGGTCTGGTCTGCTCCGGGCCAGTGGCTGGCCGTCGCAGAGACGCGCGATGCCCTACGGGAGTTGCCGGATGTGTTCCGCGGCATTGCGGCCGTGACCGATCAGAGCGACGGCCGCGCGGTCGTGCGGGTGTCAGGGCCGAATGCCCGGACGTTGCTTGAGAAGGGAGTCGCGGTCGATCTGCACCCACGCGCGTTCCAGGCTGGGCGGACGGCAGTGACCAGCATCTCCCATATCGGTGCCCAACTCTGGCAGCTGGACGACGCGCCGACCTACGACGTGGCAGTCGCCCGCAGCTTCGCCGGGAGCTTCTGGTCCTGGCTGACCGAGGCCGCCGCCGAGTTCGGCTACGAGGTCGAGCAGGGATCGGCTCACTGATTACCGGACCCATTTCGATCCGAGCGGCCGAATCCGCGCGCTGAGGCAATTTTCGATGGCGCAGATCAGCAAGTTTCCCGCCTCCCAGGCCGCACGGAAGAAGCCGGCACGCAGGGCCGACGCCGAAGTGCCGCAGCTGGTGGCTGCCGCGAATCCGGGACTCGATCTCGCGACGGGATCGAGTGCCCCGCAGGAAAGCGCCAAATCGCTGGAGAAGGCGATCGGATCTCAGGTCCGAATGCTCCGGCGAGCTCAGGATCTGTCGGCAGCCGAGCTTGGAAGTGCGTCCGGGGTCTCCCTCGGAATGATCTCCAAGATCGAGAACGGACAGATCTCGCCTTCGCTCTCGACCATCAGCGCCATCGCCGGTGCGCTCAACGTCCCGTTCTCGTCTCTGTTTTCTTCGTTCGAAGAGAAGCGTGACTGCTCACACGTGAAGAGCGGGCAGGGGCTCATCATCGAGCGCCGCGGCACCAAGGTCGGTCACATCTATGAGCTGCTCGGAGCGGCGCTCGGCGGCGACATCGTCGTCGAGCCCTACCTCATCGATCTGACCGACGATGCGGTGCCCTATGCGAGCTTCCGCCATGCCGGGATCGAGTTCATCTACATGCTGAGTGGCGAGATCATCTATCGCCACTCGAACCACGATTATCGCTTGCTACCCGGCGACTCGCTGATGTTCGATTCGGCCGGCCTTCACGGTCCGGTCCAGATCATCCGGTCGCCTATCAAGTACATCGCCGTAATCATCTATCCGCGGCAAGCGAGCTGAGCGCTCATCAATCGTCCGACCTTCGAGACGAGCGCTGCAGACCATGCGCCCATCACGAAAAAGGCTTCGCCGAACGGTGTCGGCGAAGCCTTGAGTCCATGGGAGAAATCATGATCCAAAGCGACCCGCACCGACGCCTCGATCACTTAAGGAAACTATCATTCCTGAAGAGAAACACAAGCACGAAAGTGCATAGGTCGCGCGAAGAAGCCGCTTGAGAACCGATGCCGGTTCTGTAAGGCCGCCGCCCGACGAGATCTCAAACCCGTGGATATGAGATGATCGCCAGATAGGTCATCGGCTTCTTGAGCAGCTTGGCCGGTCCGTGCAGAGCCTCGGCATCGAACATGAGCGAGTCGCCGGGAACCAGGTGATATTCCTGGTCGGCGTGGCGGTAGAGAACCTCGCCTGCCAGCATGTAGATGAACTCGATGCCGCCATGCCGGAAACCCGTGTAGGGCTCCGCCGCATCCTCGAGGGTGATGAGGTAGGGCTCGACGATCAGTTCTCCGCGAAGACCCGCACCGAGCAACTCGTAGATGTGGCCCACCTTCGTGCCGCGTCGTTCGATCACGACGCCCTGGCCCTTCTTCACGTAGGAGCAATCACGCCGCTCCTCGAAGGCCGAGAACAGGGCCGTAATCGGGACGTTCAGCGCATTGGCTACCGAGTTGATCGAGGCGAGGGAAGGGGAGATCTGTCCGTTCTCCATCTTCGAGATCATGCCCGGCGAGATGCCGGCAGCGGCCCCGAGATCGGCGACGGACAATTCACGCTCGCGTCGAAGTGCGCGGATCTGATGGCCCAGCGCCTTCTCCAGATTCCGTTTGTCTTCGACCGGCGCGTTGGAGGCCGTGTTCAGGACGCGCTCTTGTGGGGATCGGCTCGGCACGCGACTCTTCATCTGGGGGAAACCACTGGTCTGATCCTCACACTGAGGTGCATCGCTGCGCGGCGTGTCAATGCGTGCGCCGCAACGAACAACCGGCGCGCCTTCGGATCCATCCTTGGCACTCATCGCTGATCGCCCAAGCCGTTCTCATGCGGCACGAGCTTTCAGGAGGGCAACCTCCAGCGGCATGCGCAAATAACTGCATGATAAGTGCAAATGGTGGCGCGAGGTCGCCTGGAAACGACGCGTGCCCGCGAGCTCGGCAACGACTGATACAATATTCGTCATCCGCCTATAGATCTCGCAAAACGGAAGGTTTTGCTGCAGAGCAGCATGATTTCCTCGGTTGACATCCGTTTTCCCTTAGAGAAAATATCATTCGCAAAGAGAAGGTCGCGAAGCCGCTTCAAGCAGGATGTTGCTGCATTTCGCGGGCTTGGCAATGTCTCCGGTGTAATCGGGCGACTTGGGTTGCGTTGCGCCGAGGCTCACACCTGTCGACTTCGTCGAGCAGCCGACGGAGGCCCGCATTCCTAGGACGCCCGGTCAAGCGTCGCGCCTTCGG
This sequence comes from Methylobacterium sp. C25, assembly GCF_021352225.1. Lineage (GTDB taxonomy): Bacteria > Pseudomonadota > Alphaproteobacteria > Rhizobiales > Beijerinckiaceae > Methylobacterium. The sequence continues at coordinate 19,593 of NZ_JAAUVI010000008.1, forward strand.
AAATGAGCGGCATGTTGGATCACCGCATTAGCGCCTGAACGTTCTCTGCCTGGCACCGAATTTCGCACCAGGAAATTTTATTGATCCTCAGTTGACGCTTGTCGTGGAGTGTGCGAGCAATATCCGGCGCTCCCGATTTAAGAGGAACTTGCGATGTGCGGTATTGTCGGGTTGTTTCTAAAGAATCCAAAGCTTGAACCGCAGCTCGGCAAGCTTTTGTCGGACATGCTTGAGACGATGACTGATCGCGGGCCGGACAGCGCGGGTATCGCTGTCTATGGCTCGGACGCCGAGGGCGTGAAGCTCACGCTGCGTGGCCCGGATCAGGCAACCCTTGGCGAAACCATCTCGCAGCTCGAGAAAGTCTTCGACCGCTCCTTCGCCAAGACCGCGCGCGACACGCATACCGTGCTGTCCGTCCCCGCCGAGCGCGAAACGAAGATCCGCGCATGGCTCAAGGAGAATGCTCCCGGCATCGACGTGGTCAGCGCCGGCAAGCGCATGGAGATCTACAAGGAGGTCGGCCTACCGGCTTCCGTCGCCGAGCGCTTCGATCTCGCCGGCATGTCCGGCAGCCACGGCATCGGCCACACCCGCATGGCCACCGAAAGCGCCGTCGTCACCAATGGTGCGCATCCGTTCTCGACGGGCCTCGACGAGTGCCTCGTCCATAACGGCTCGCTGTCGAACCACAACGGCATGCGTCGCAAGCTGCAGCGTGAGGGCCTGACCTTCAAGACGCAGAACGATACCGAGGTCGCCGCCGGCTACCTGTCCTGGCGGATGCGCGAGGGCGCCTCGCTGAAGGAAGCGCTGGAGTCGAGCCTCACCGATCTCGACGGCTTCTTCACCTTCGTCGTCGGCACCGAAAATGGTTTCGCCGTCGTGCGCGATCCGATCGCCTGCAAGCCGGCCGTCATGGCCGAGACGGACGACTACGTCGCCTTCGGCTCCGAGTACCGCGCCCTCGTCGGCCTTCCGGGCATCGAGAGCGCGCGCGTCTTCGAGCCGGAGCCTGCCAAGGTCTATGCGTGGGAGCGCCACTGATGCCGATATTCGACCTGAACAGCAGCCCCCTGCGTGACCTGAACCAGGCCCTGCACGCGCTGCGGTCCGACACCAACGAGACTCACTGGACGGTCAATCATCCCGATGGCCGTCACGCCATCGCCGCCGGCCTCGATGCGCCCATCACCGTCGAGATCGAAGGGATCGTCGGATACTACTGCGCCGGCATGAACAAGCAGGCCAGCGTCCTCGTGAACGGGAATGCGGGTGTTGGCGTCGCCGAGAACATGATCTCCGGCTTCGTGCATGTCCGCGGCGATGCCAGCCAGTCGGCCGGCGCCACCGCCCATGGCGGTCTCCTCCTCATCGACGGCAATGCCGGTGCCCGCTGCGGCATCTCGATGAAGGGCATCGACATCGTCGTGAAGAAGTCGATCGGCCACATGTCGGCCTTCATGGCGCAGGCGGGCTCGCTTGTGGTTCTCGGCGATGCCGGCGAGGCGCTGGGCGACTCCCTGTACGAGGCCAAGCTGTTCGTGCGCGGCTCCGTCGCCAGTCTCGGCGCCGATTGCGTCGAGAAGCCGATGAAGGACGAGCATCGCGAGCTGCTCTACGCCAAGCTGAAGAATGCCGGCCTCGCCGGTGAAGTCGATCCCTCGGACTTCAAGCGCTACGGCTCGGCCCGCACCCTCTACCACTTCCACGTCGACAACGCCGGAGCCTACTGATGGCCGATCATAAGGATCCGCGCGGCACCCCGCGCACCAAGCCCCGCTTCTCCGCGACCTACACGCCCGACGTGATGTCCGAGATCCGCCGCGCCGCGGCGACGGGCATCTACGACATCCGCGGCGCCGGCGCGAAGCGTGCCCTGCCGCATTTCGACGACCTGCTCTTTCTCGGCGCCTCGATCAGCCGCTACCCTCTTGAAGGCTACCGCGAAAAATGCGGCACCGAGGTCATCCTCGGCTCGCGCTTCGCGAAGAAGCCGATCAAGCTGAAGACCCCGGTGACGATCGCGGGCATGAGCTTCGGCTCGCTCTCGGCCAACGCCAAGGAGGCTCTGGGCCGCGGCGCGACCATCGCTGGCACCTCGACCACCACGGGCGACGGCGGCATGACGCCGGAGGAGCGCGGCCACTCGAAGACGCTGGTCTACCAATACCTGCCGTCACGCTACGGCATGAACCCGGACGATCTGCGCAAGGCGGATGCGATCGAGGTGGTGATCGGCCAGGGCGCCAAGCCCGGCGGTGGCGGCATGCTCCTCGGCCAGAAGATCACCGAGCGTGTTGCCGGCATGCGCTGCCTGCCGCCGGGCGTCGACCAGCGTTCGGCCTGTCGTCACCCCGACTGGACCGGCCCCGACGATCTCGAGATCAAGATCGGCGAGCTGCGTGAGGTCACGGATTGGGAGAAGCCGATCTACGTGAAGGTCGGTGCCTCGCGGCCCTATTACGACACGGCGCTTGCCGTGAAGTCCGGTGCAGACGTCGTGGTTCTCGACGGCATGCAGGGCGGCACCGCGGCGACTCAGGACGTGTTTATCGAGCATGTCGGCATCCCGACGCTCGCCGCGATCCGTCCGGCCGTCCAGGCGCTTCAGGATCTCGGCATGCACCGGAAGGTACAGCTCATCGTCTCGGGCGGCATCCGCTCGGGTGCCGATGTCGCCAAGGCGCTTGCACTCGGCGCCGATGCCGTGGCGATCGGCACGGCCGCCCTGATCGCGCTCGGCGACAACGACCCCCGCTGGGAGGCCGAGTACCAGGCTCTCGGGACCACGGCCGGTGCCTATGACGACTGGCACGAGGGCAAGGATCCGGCCGGCATCACCACCCAGGATCCGGAGCTGTCGAAGCGCCTCGATCCGGAGCTCGCCGGGCGGCGTCTGGCCAACTTCCTCGCCGTGATGACGCTGGAAGCCCAGACCATCGCCCGCGCCGCCGGCAAGAGCCACCTGCACAACCTCGAGCCGGAGGATCTGGTGGCCCTGACCATCGAAGCCGCGGCGATGGCCCAGGTTCCGCTGGCCGGCACCAACTGGGTTCCGGGCAAGACCGGTCTCTAGACAAATCGAGGGTCGCCCTGCCAAGGGGCGACCCTTTTTGTTTTGCCGACCACAAGAATTCAGCAGCCCTTGGGAGGGTATAGCGATGGCTACCGATCTCGAAATCACCGCCAAAGAGCGCGGGATCAAATACTTCCTCGTTTCCTACACCGATCTGTTCGGCACCCAGCGCGCCAAGCTCGTGCCGGCTTCCAAAATCAAGACCTGTTGCGAGGATGGAGCGGGCTTCGCGGGCTTCGCCACCTGGCTCGACATGAGCCCGGCCGATTCCGACCTGCTCGCGGTGCCCGATCCCGATGGCCTGATCCAGCTGCCCTGGAAGCCCGAGGTGGGCTGGCTGCCCGCCGACCTCTACATGGACGGCAAGCCGGTCGAGCAGGGCCCGCGCAACATTCTGAAGCGCCTGATGAAGGAGGCCGCACGGGACGGCTACCAGATGAAGACCGGCGTCGAGCCGGAGTTCTTCCTGATCACGCCATGCGGGAGCGAACCGGCCGACATGGCCGACAAGCAGATGAAGCCCTGCTACGACCAGTCAGCCCTGATGCGCCGCTACGACGTCATCGCCGAGATCTGCGATGCCATGATCGCGCTCGGCTGGAACCCGTACCAGAACGACCATGAGGATGCGAACGGCCAGTTCGAGATGAACTGGGACTACGACGACGCGCTCGTCACCGCCGATCGTCACGCCTTCTTCAAGTACATGACCCGCTCGATCGCCGAGAAGCACGGCTTCCGCGCGACCTTCATGCCCAAGCCATTCCTGGACCTGACCGGCTCGGGCTGCCATGCGCACGTTTCGCTTTGGCGGGACGGCGAGAACGTCTTCAAGGACAAGTCGGACGAGATCGGCCTTTCGCGGATCGGCTACCACTTCATCGGCGGCCTCATCCATTCGGCCGACGCGCTCGCGGCCATCACCAACCCGACGGTGAATTCCTACAAGCGCATCAACGCCCCGCGCACGACCTCCGGTGCGACCTGGGCGCCGAACACGGTCACCTATACGGGCAATAACCGGACGCACATGGTCCGTGTGCCGGGCGGCGGCCGCTTCGAGTTCCGTCTCCCGGACGGCGCAGTGAACCCCTACCTGCTGCAGGCCGGCATCTTGGCCGCCGGGCTCGACGGGATGCGACAGGAGCGTGATCCCGGCAAGCGCCTCGACATCAACATGTACACCGACGGCCACAGCCTCGAGGGCGTGAAGCGGCTGCCGCTGAACATGCTCGATGCGATGCGCGCCCTCGAGAACAGCAGCGTCCTCAACGAGGCCTTCGGTTCCTTCGTGCCGAGCTACCTCAAGCTCAAGCAGGACGAGTGGAACGGCTATTGCGGCCACCTCACCGAGTGGGAGCGGGACAACACCCTCGATTGCTGAGAAGCCGAACCTCGTCGGGCGGCACGGCCGCCCGGCGGAAAGACCAGGTGAGGGGAGGATCGTCCATGAGCAACCGCATCGTGCTGCGCGCCGGCGAGGCCCTCGTCGCAGGCGGCGCCCCGAACACGGCAGCCGAGCCCGAGGTGATCATCGGCGAGCTCGACGGCCCGGTCGGCACCGCCCTCGCCACCCTGACCGGCGACCAGGTCGTCGGCCATTCCCGCGTCTTCGCGCTCCTGAACACTGACATCATGGTCCGCCCGGTGACGCTCTGTGTCTCCAAGGTCAGCGTCACCGAGAGCAAGTACACGTCGATCCTGATGGGCACGGTGCAGTACGCCATCGCCAACGGCGTGCTCGACGCGGTGCGCGCCGGGTATATCCCGAAGCACAAGGCCAACGATCTCGGCATCATCTGCTCGGTCTGGCTGAGCCCCGGCGTCATCGAGGCCGAGACCGTCGATCACAAGTCGATGTTCGAGATCCAGCGCAAGGGCATGTGCGAGGCGATCCGCAAGGCCATGACCAACGAGCCCTCGATCGACTGGCTCCTCGAGAACCAGGACAAGATCGTCCACAAATACTACCAGATGGGTCTCGACGGTAAGATCTAGCCTTCCGTCGCGCCTGCAGCCGCGCGGCTAGCCGCGAAAGCGGTGTTCACGCCTCGAGCAACCAACCAGGCTCCTGCGCCCAGACACTCATCACCAGACGAGAAGCGCCGCAGCAAAGCCATTGTTGCGGCGTTTTCGATTGCGGTCTTAAGACTTGGTTAAATTGTCCCCGCCGACCGCAACTGCGATCGTTGCACGATTGATACATCGTTACTCGAAAGTCCTGTTTGAGCCGACGGCGGCGAAATTTTCCGTTTGAGCTTGAATATTTCTCATTAGGATACTGCCGAGGTTGCGGCGGTTCGTGACGACTCAGCCGCGACATGACGTTGGGATGGGCCGCGCCGAGTGGCCGCAAAAAGAAGCAGGGGGCTCGGTTCGACATGGCATTCAAGACGACGCTGCGCGCCACGACGGCCGTGCTCGCCCTTCTGGCCACGGGGTCAGCCTATGCTGCCGACATGTCGTCCGCCGCGCCGGCGCCCGTCCCGGCCGCACCCGAGCATTGCAAGGCGACGATCTCGACGCCGGCTTACGGCCCGACCATCAAGGCGAACCCCAACCCGAGCTGCTTCGCATCACCCATCGGCGACATCTATGTCGGCGGCGCGGTCACGGGTGTGGCCTACAACTTTTCGCCTCCCTTCAACCCGGGCTCGGCAACGTTCCCGCTTCCCTTCAACACAGGTCGTGACGAGCAGAATCGGGTAGATTTCACCAACCTGATGGCCACCATCCAGAAGCCCGATGGTCCGTTCCAATTCTACGTTCAGGCCGGTCTGTATTCCTTCCCGCTGCTCGGCTTCCCGCTCTACTCTTCATTCGACCAGAACTCGTTGTTCTTCGGGCCGGTGCCGATCGCTTACGGCAAGTACCAGATCAACGACGAGTGGTCGGTCCAAGCCGGTCGGATGTTCGGCAATATCGGTTCCGAGGGATTGTTTACCTACCAGCGCATGAACATCTCGGGTGGCCTGCTGTTCAACCAGGAAATCTTCCTGAACCAGGGCGTGCAGGTCAACTATTCGAGCGGTCCGTGGAACGCTTCGGTTGCGGTGACCGACGGCTTCTTCTCCGGTGAGCTGAACTGGGTCACGGGTCTAGTCACCTACAAGATCGACGACAACAACACGATCGGCATCAACGGCGGCACCCACTTCAACAAGTTCAACAGCCTCATGCGGGGCTCGAAATTCCAGTACGCGACCCCGAACACGCTGCAGAACAGCAGCATCGTCAGCGTGAACTACACCTACGCGAACGGTCCTTGGACGATCACGCCCTACGCCCAGTACACCAGCGTCGAGCGTGATCTGAGCATCGGCAATCCTGGCGCCGAGACCTACGGTGGCGCGGTGCTCGCGGCGTACAGCTTCACCGATTGGTTCTCGCTCGCCGGCCGCGTCGAATACATCGGCCAGAACGGCAGCCGGATCAGCCCATTTGGCGTCAATAACCTGCTCTACGGCGCAGGCAGCTCGGCGGTCTCCTACACGGTCACGCCGACCTTCAACTTTGACCGCTTCTTCGTCCGCGGCGAGTACTCGCACGTCGATCTCTACGACATCCAGCGCAGCGACCTGGCGAACGGTCTGCTGGGTACAGGCTTCGGCCGCACCGGCGACCGAAAGAGCCAGGACCGCTTTATGGTCGAGGCCGGCTTTACGTTCTGAGCCGGACGACGCTCCGAGCAATCACGGCCCCGGCGCGAACGCAGCTCGCCCAAGCCCTAGCGCATCGAACACCTCTGCAAATCCCCCGTGGCCAGCCACGGGGGATTTTTGTTTGACTAGGCAAATCCTGACATCAGACCAATATTCGAGATCCGCCATGGGCGGTCCTGACGGATCAGCGTCCTGAACGCAGTTGGACCCCGACGAACTCCCGCAAAATTTTGCACGAAGACGCACGGCACGAGCGTTTGCGTGTTGACACACCCGCGCTGAAGGCAGAATATTTCCTCCAAAGAACACAGCATTCCTTCAAGGAATAGCTGACAGGGAAGGAAGGACGCCACGATGCATCGGGATCCCCGCATCGACGCGATGTTCAATCGCGACCGAACAGCCGCCGGCTTCGCAGTCTTCGTCGTCTGGCTCGTCTACGGCTTTACTTTCTGGATGATGCGAGACTCGTTCTCGCAGAACGGCATCCTGCCGATCATGGCGGGTCTAGGCCTCGTCGTCGTCTTCCTGAATTCCGCTGCCATCGTAGCGATGATCAAACACTACAGCGAAGACAGGGATTCGATCTACGGCACCGACGTCTACTATCTCGATCGCGCACGGGAAGCACGGCGCGCAAAGGGAGCTGTCTGATGAAGAAGCCCTACGAACCGCCCCAGCAACCCATCGGCGGCCAGATCTTCGACGCCATTCTGATGTTGGTTCTCGTCTTCATCACACTTTACCTTCCGCTTTGGCTCAAGCTGGCCGGCAGCGGCACGTCGACGAAGGACTACACGAATCCAACTTGGCAGGACCTCGGCCAGAACGCCACGATGGTCGAGCAATGGACCAAGCTGGGGTTCACCCCCGAGAAGGCCGCCCCGATTATCGGCACCAGGTTCGACTACGACTTCAACATCACCGCCCTGATCATAACCTTCGCAATTATCGTCGGATATTTTGTGTTCATGTTCGTCTACTCGAACAAGGAATACAAAGAGGTCATCGCCGAGAAGTTCTCTCGCTCGGACTCAGCGCGATAGCGCCACCGCTGCCCGCTTCGCCGGCTGGCGTCTTCCTCAGTCTCTTACGAGGAGTTCTTCCGTGGTCTTATTCATGAATTGGGGCGCCTGGGCGATCGCCTGCGCTCTCGCGGTCTGGATGTTGTTCGATCTCGTGAAGACAGATCGAAGCTTCGACGAAGAATACCTGCTGTCGTCCGCCGAAGGCGACATCGTGGACAGCGACGTTGGCGAATCGGCTGCGAGGACGGAATGAACGAGATGAAAGCTCCGGTCGTCGAGCTGTCCGAGCCAACGACGCTTCACCCATCCGTCCGCGATACGACGGGTTCGAAGAAGATCGCGCTTCTGCGCGTCCTCGGCCCTGGCCACGTTTGGGCACTCGGGGTCGGCATCGTCCTCGTCGGCGAGTTCATGGGATGGAACTTCGCCGTGGGGAAGGGCGGACCGGTCGCGGCCCTCACGGCCTGCTGGCTCGCCGGCATCCTCTATACCTGCGTCGCGATGATCGATTCCGAGATCACCTCGACCGTCGCCGCCGCCGGCGGACAATACGCGCAGGCCAAGCACATCATCGGGCCGCTCGCCGCCTTCAATGTCGGCCTCTACCTCGTGATGGCCTACACGATGCTCGAAGTCTCGAACGCCATCGTCACCGGCGATCTGATCGAGGCTTTCGCCACGAATGCAGGCCTCGAAGGCGCCATCGACAAGCGCGCGTTCATGGTGCTGACCGTGGTGGCGCTGGCCTTCCTGAACTATCGCGGCGTGCTCGCGACCCTGACGCTCAACCTCGTCATCACCGCAGCGGCCTTTGCTGCCATCGTGGTGCTGTTCGTGGCTGCGCAGCCATGGTCGCCCGGAGTGGTCCTGAAGCACGGCGATCTGCTCGGCGGCTTGCCTTACGGCTCGCTCGGCATTCTCGCGGCGATGCATTTCGGCCTGTGGTTCTATCTTGGTATCGAGGGAACGACGCAGGCCGCAGAGGAAGTGCGCTCGCCGGCCCGCGCCCTCCCGCTCGGCACGATGGCCGGGATGATGACACTACTCATCGCGGCGACCATCACCTGGTACGTCTGCACCGGCTTGATGCCCTGGGAGTATCTCGGCCAAGCCGTCACGCCGCTCTACGATGCGGCCCGCCTGACCGGAAACCGCTGGCTCGAGACGGCCCTCTTCCTCGGAACGCTGTTCGCCACCATCGCCTCGGCCAATGGCTGCATCAACGACGCCTCGCGCGCCTGGTTCGCCATGGGCCGCGACCGGTACATGCCGGTCTGGTTCGGCGCAGTGCATCCGACCTATCGGACGCCCTACCGCGCGATTGTCTTTTTCGCGCCGATCGCCATCGTCTTCGCGATCTCGACGCCGCTCGACCAGACCATCACCCTGTCGATCCTGTCAGGTCTGCTCGGCTATACTCTGATGGCTCTGTCGATCATCCTGTTCCGTCGCAAATGGCCACTCGGCTCGATCCCGCGGGGCTACGTCCACCCGCTGCATCCGCTGCCGGCGCTGATCCTGCTGACGCTGTGCACGACGACCTACGTGGCCGTATTCCTCGGCTACGGCACGCAGCTCATGGCGATGATGGCCTTCTATATCTTCGCCTCGGTCTGGTTCGTGCTCCACCGGTACAAGTATGTTCGGCGCGGCGACCAGTTCACGATGCCCTGGCCGAAGCCTCAAGGGTACTAGGAGTGACGTGTTCTACCTCGCGGCATGCGTGATCCTGGCGACGGCAGCTTTGCTCTGCCGTCGTCATTCTGCGCGCGTCGCGAGCGAACGCCGGACTATGCTCGACTCCTTCCTCCCGTTCTTTGATACGCCACCTGATCGCGGGATCGACCGCGCCGGTTTCGCCACCCTGACGGGACGTTACCGGGCCTGCCCGATCCACCTTTCTCTGCTGGCCGACTCGCTTGCCTTTCGTCGGCTGCCGCAGCTCTGGTGCCGGATCGAAGTCAGGGTACCTCTCGGAGGAACTGAGACCCTCAGCATCGTCCGCCGGTCGACCAACGTGGAGTTCTACTCCCCCGCTTCTGATCTGCCGGCCCGCCACGAGGTGCCGGCGACATGGCCGCAAGACACCCTGATACGCGGCAGCGAACTGTCACGCTCTTTGTTGGACCAGCTGGCCATCCAGGCCGGCACGCTATTCGCCGATCCTCGGCTCAAGGAAATTCTCGTCACACCCCGAGGCTTGCGGATCTCGATCCAGGCCTGCGAGGGCGACCGTGGCGCCTACCTGCTCATGCGAGGAAACCGCTTCGCCTACGAGCAGATCGCTCCGCGGAGCCTCCTCGAAACGCTCGATGCCGCAGTCGATCTATCGGCGGCTCTCCAGCACCAGGAACCATGCGATGCGCGTCTTTCGGTCGACCCCTGATCCGCTCCTCGTCCTCGCAACGGCGATCTTCCTGCCCGGCATGGGACATGTCCTGACGGGGCGAGCCAACCGCGGCTTGGGCTTCGCGCTATTCACGGTCCTCGGCGCCTGGCTGACCACTCACTTCGCCGCGCCGGATGCCAGCATGATCGGCCGGCATGCCGCGGGGCTCTTCGTGTGGGCGCTTTCGGTTCCGGACGCCTATCGCGGCGCGAAGCTGCGCGCGGCTCAAGCGGTCTGACGCATCAAACCCATTCGACGATCCAGTACCCGGCTCTCGACGTCCATTCTCGCCGGTTGGGTACCGCCGGGTCAGACGAGGCTGGCCGGAAGCGCCTCGACCGGAGTCTCCTGCCGCTCCTTGCGCGCGATGGCATGGGCCGCAGAATTCCGGCGCTTCGAGCCGACCAAGGTGACGAGGAAGCGCGCGACCGGCCGCTCGAACAGCCGGTAGCAGAGCCACGAGGCCAGAATCGCCAGGAATGTGATGACGAGGTTGGCCACGAGCGATGTCCCGATGACCCGATGGCCGAGGGTGACCGCGAACCCATGCAGCAGGTAGAGCGAGTAGGAGGCATCGCCTCCGGCCTCGACCGGCTTCATGACCGGCCAGGCTCCAGCCCGCTCGATGGCCAGGGCCCCGCAGACCACCAGCGCAGCTGGCAGCCCCCAAGTGAGCAGGCGGAAGGACGAGTCGAATGCCGAGAACCATCCGACGAGGGCGAAGCCGGCCAGTCCGAGCGCCATCATGGCAGAGCCCTTGCCGAGACCGGCCGGCCTGGCGAACGTCGCGAAGGCGAATCCCGCGAGAAATTCGAGCAGGATCGGATCGGTCCAGATCTGCAGCGGCGCGGCATGAGGGCGGAAGGCCAAGCCGCAGGCCACCAGGACGAACAGAGCCACGGCGGTGAACGCGATCGGCGCGCGCAGCACGAGGCCGAAAGCGAAGACGAAATAGAACAGCATCTCGTAGTTCAGAGTCCATCCCTGGACCAGCAACGGCCAGATCGTGGTCTCTCCGCTGAAGAACGGGATGAACAGCAGCGATTTCAGAAGCCGCACGCCATCGAAGGTGAAGTGCGAGAACAGGCCGCCCAGCGCGAGCACACACATGGCGAGCGTCGCCGCCCAATACAGCGGCACGATCCGCGCCAGCCGCTTCACGATGAAGGTTTTCGGGCTCTCGGAGACCCCGACCGTCCCCATGATGAAACCGGAGATGACGAAGAACACGTCGACCCCGGCTGCGCCGATCGTGAAATGGCCATCGCTGAGGTGAAAGATCACGACAGCAATGGCCGCCAGAAACCGCAGACTCTGGATTGATCGATAGTGCGCCATGGTTCCGAGGATAGCTCGACACGGCGGAGCAGGGAGCGCCAAATCGGGATTCTTCGGCCCCTAGGCAGATCGATCTGCAAGTAACCTTAACAACCCGAAGGCAGGATGCCGGAGCAGCTCTGCCGACGGCCGAGGCGCCGGCCATCAGACGGGAGCCAGAAACAGCCTCGCAGCGGCAATTGCCCCGTCGACGCGGATCGTGCCGGCCACGGCAGCCGCCCGGGCCTGCGTTTCGGGTGACAGGACCTTTGCGAGCGCGACCGAAAGACCATCGAAGCTCGGTATGGACGCTCCGTCGCTCTCGCCGATGCCAAGCTGTGCGACCCGGCTGCCCCAATACGGCTGGTCCGCCACCTGGGGCACGATCACCTGAGGAGCGCCGGCCCGAGCGGCCGTCGTCGTCGTCCCTGCACCGCCATGGTGCACGACGGCCGCGACCCGACGGAAAAGCGCCTGCTGATTGACCTCGCCGACCACGAAACCGTCGTCCCGATCGTCGATCAGGTCCAGCTCGGCCCAACCACGGGCGAGAACCACGCGCCGGCCCTGCGCACGGCACGCCTCGACGGCCAAGCGAGAGGCCGCCTTCAATGCCTGCATGGGCATGCTGCCGAAACCGACATAGACCGGGGCCGCCCCGGCCTCCAGGAACGCAACGAGTTCAGCGGGGAGGGGCCGCTCATCCGGTAGGATCCAAGCGCCGGTCTGCACGACGTCGCAAAGATCCGTCGGCTGCCACGGGCCGAGGATCGGGTCCGCCGCCAGCCACGGGCGACGGGTGATGACCGGGTCACGAACATTCTCGAGCGGCTCAAGGCCGATCCGCCTGCGGAGCGCATTGATGCCCTCTCCGAACAGAGCAGTCCGGGTCTGGATGTCGTGCTGCCACAGCACTCGGTTGTCGCTCGCACCGGGCGGATGGGGATGGGTCGGATACTCGTGAGGTGGGTGGTGCTCGGACGGCAGGAACCGCGGGCAACAGGTGACGCAGGCGAAGCGGAGACCGCGCTGCGCGGCCACGGCCTGCGCGGCGGCGACGGACGGGAACAGCCCTGTCGCCAGGATCGCGTCGCAGCCCTCGGCCGCCGCGGCCATGACGTCGAACTGCGTGACCACGATCTCCTTGGCGGTCTCGATGATCTCCTCGGCGCGCCGGGCCGGATCGGTCGCCGGCTGCTTCTTCAACTTCGTGACCCATTCACGCAGCGGCGCAAAACCTGGCATCGGCGCCCCGCCGGCCCGCGCCAGCACGTCCCTGAATTCGTCATCCGGTGGCGCGCAGACGCGAACCTCGGCGCCGAGTTTCCGCAGCGCGGCCGCAAGCCCCGCGATCGGCTCGACATCCCCGCGGGACCCATAGGTCGACAACAACACCCGCATTCGGCGACTCCCCCGTCATCTGTGGGGAGCCTTCATGCGACAGGTCTGGGGGCTCGCCGCAAGCCCCCGGTGCGCCATATGTACTGACTAGGCAGGACGCGGTCGACGGCTCAGTCAGGGGCACGACGGCACTGGACGTCCTAAGCCGACCCATCCCCCCTCATTGCGAGCATAGCGAAGCACTCCAGAGCAAACACCCGCCAGCGTTGGAGAATTGGCCCCGGATTGTTTTGACTTCGCCTTGCAATGACGGCGAGCAGCCTTGCTACGCCGGACCAGCCAGCCCTACCTCGCCGAGGTTGTCGCTGAAGGTCGGCGAGTAGCCCATGCCGTCGTATTTCGACGAGCTAACCGCGTTCACCGCGCCATCACGGTTGAGTGAGTGCCAGTAGTCGAGCGAGGCGACGAGGCGAACTCAGGCACCCTCGAAACGCAGGAAGGTCACGGCCGTCTCGCCGTAGTCTCGCCGCTCCAACTGCGAGAGGCCGGGAAGTGGCCCGAGCTGGACCGAGGCAGATTCCTCGACCAGCACCAGGGCTTCCGGCTCCAGCCAGCCGCCTTCCACGGCGGCAGCCAGCGCCTTCGGGGCGAGGCCGCGGCCGTAGGGAGGGTCGCAGAAGATCAGCGAGAAGCGGCCGATCGCCTGGGCGAGACCGAGTTTGGTGGCGTCCCGGCGATAGAGCCGGGTGACGCCCTCGAGACCGAGCGCTTCGATATTCTCGCGGATCAGGCCGCGCGCCTCCGCGCCCTCGTCGACGAGAAGCGCGTAGGCCGCGCCACGCGACAAGGCCTCGAAGCTGAAGGCACCCGTTCCAGCGAAGAGATCCAAAACGCGAGCATCTTCAACCGGATCGCCGTAGGCGTGAAGAAGGACGTTGAACAACGCCTCGCGCAGCCGGTCCGAGGTCGGCCGGATGGCATCACTGCGCGGTCCGCGCAGGGTCCGCCCGCTGAGGGTTCCGCCTACGATCCTCACCGGGCGCCTCGGGCGTGCTCACGGTGCCCCTCGGCGGGGCGGCACCGGCTCATTTTCCAGCGCGCGGCGGCCGACCGCCGCCACCGCCACGAGAGCCGCCGGGCTTACCACCGAACCCGCCCGGCCGACCGCCGGGCTTGCCGCCCTTGAAGCCGCCACCGGGACGGCCACCAGCCTTGAAGCCACCGCCGCCCGGGCGATCACCGCCTCCGGCCTTGAAGCCGCGGCCGCCTGCGGGCTTGTCTGCGCGGGCACCACCGCCGGGGGGGCGCTCGGCTCGGCCGGCACCGGGTCGACCCGTGCCGTCCCGCGGCCCAGACCTGTGTGCACGCTGATCATGTTCACGATAGGCACGCGGGTCATCGCCACGACCTGCGGCATCGTCTTGTCGGCTGCGACCCGTGGAGCGTGGCCGCAAACCGTCGCGGAATCCGCCCGGACGCTCGCCGGACTGCGGCCGATCCCGCGGCGGACCGCGGCGCTCGCCGCGATCCTCGAAGCGGTCGCCGCGCGGCGCCGAGTCGCCATCCCGACGGGGCGGGCGCGCGTCGGAACGGGGGCCGCGGCGGTCGTCGGAGCCCTGGGGGCGCTCTTCCGCCGTGCGGAAGCGGACGCGGCGATGCGGCTCGGGGGCGGGTTGCTCCGGGCTCGGCTGCAGGCGCTCGACCAGGACGCGGCGGTCGCCCGACTTGATGGCGCCGACGCGCTCGCGGCCGCGCTCGGCCGCCGCCTCGCGGGAGATCCGCGGATCGCTGCCCCGGCGCGGGATCTTGGTGCCGTGGGGACGCTCGGCGCCGTCGTCGGCGCGCCAGATCGACTGGCGTGGGCCGGCGCTCATGCCGCCGGTGGGGACGCGGGCCGGTGCGGCCGGGCGGGAGGGACTGCGGCTCGGGCGGCCGTCACCGCCGCGCGGGGCAGGCCGCGAGGAGGCGGAGGCCGGCTTGCGGGGCTTGGCGGACGGATCGCGCTGGGAGTCCGCAGCGGGCTTCTTCGGCTTACCGAAGGGCGCGATCGGCTCCCGGGTCGGGCTCTCGAAATCGACGCCGGCCTGCTCGGCGAGCGTCTTGCCGAGCTGCTCCTTCAGGACCTTGGTGCGAATCTCCTCGACCAGTCCGACCTCGAGGTCGCCGAGCTGGAAGGGGCCGAAGGAGAGCCGGATCAGCCGGTTCACCGAAAGGCCGAGATGCTCGAGGATGCGCTTGACCTCGCGGTTCTTGCCCTCGCGCAGGCCCAGCGTCAGCCAGACGTTGTCGCTCTGCGCCCGGTCGAGGCTCGCCTCCACGGGCCCGTATTCCATGCCGTCGATGGTGACGCCCTTGCGGAGCTTGTCGAGCTCCGGCTGGGTGATCTCGCCGAAGGCGCGCACGCGGTACTTGCGCAGCCAGCCGGTATCGGGATGGGCGATGACCTTGGCGAGGCCGCCATCGTTGGTGAGGAGCAGCAGCCCTTCGGTGTTGATGTCGAGCCGGCCGACGGCGACGACGCGCGGCAGATCCTCCGGCAGCCCGTCGAACACCGTCTGGCGCCCTTCCGGGTCACGTGCGGTGGTGACGACGCCCCGCGGCTTGTGCAGGACCCAGAGCCGCGTGCGCTCGCGGGCCGGCAGCGGCTCGCCGTCGACGGTGATCCGATCCTTGTCGGTCACGTTGATCGCGGGCGAGGTCAGGACCTTGCCGTTCAGGTTGACCCGGCCGGCCTCGATCATCGCCTCGGCGTCGCGGCGCGACGCGAGGCCGGCGCGGGCGATCGCCTTGGCGATCCGCTCGCCCTCGAAGGTTTCGGGAATGGCATCCTCGCCGCGCGGAGCTTCGGCCCCACGGGTCTCGTCGTCTGAAGTGTCGCTCATGGCGGCTGCCATAACAGAGCGCGCGCCGCGTTACGAGACGCCAACGGCCCGGTCGGCGACACCACGGCGATGAGCCTGCTGCATGGGGCGCGTCACCAGGGCGACCCGAACGCGAAAAAGGCGGCCGAAGCCGCCTTTTCCGTCGTCTCGCAATGTCGCTCCGTCAGAGCCGCGGGGCGCGTCCCCGCACGGCTCCCATGACGGCGGAGATCAGGAACAGCGCGATCGCCACGAAGCAGATGATCTTGGCCGCTTCCATCGCAGTACCGGCGACACCGCCGAAACCGAGAACCGCCGCGATCAGTGCGATGACGAGAAATGTGACTGCCCAACCGAGCATTGTCGTCTCCTGCAAGCTTCCGGGGATTAAATTGCCAAGCTGCGTAAAACGTTCCGCAGCATCGTCGATTTTCCCTTAGACGCTGCGCTTAACCGCGTCTGCACCGCTTTTGACGGCATCCTTGGCGTGACCGGCAGCCTTCTGGGCATCACCCTTCAGCTCCTGCGCCTTGCCTTCGGCCTGAAGCTTCTTGTTGTCAGTAGCCTCGCCGATCTTCTGCTTGATATTACCTGCAGCCTCGTTTCCGAGACCTTTGATCTTGTCAGTTGTGCTGCTCATTGCAAACTCTCTCATTCATCGACAGCCAAGCCGTCTTCGTGAGAGCAACGGCGCCCGGCGCCGCAATGTTCCGTGCTTTAACATATTTGCTGCGATAGCCGGCTCGGAAGGCGGCCGGGAACCAGCACAAACGCATCGTCAGGTCACGCCGCCGATTTCGCCCTCGCCATGAACAGCATCTCGTTGATCTCGCTCAGCGGGCGCGGCGGGCTGAACAGATAGCCCTGGATCTCCTGGGCACCCTCGGCACGGACGGTCGCGAGCTGATCTTCCGTCTCGACGCCCTCGACCAGGGTCGTGATGCCGAGGCTCGTGCCGAGGCCGACGATGGCGCGGATGATCGCACCGGCATCCGAGCGGCCGACGGAGTCGCGCACGAAGGAACGGTCGATCTTGATCTTGTCGAAGGGAAAGCGGCGCAGATAGCTGATCGACGAATAGCCGGTGCCGAAATCGTCCATCGAGATGCGCACACCGAGGCGGCGCAGGGTGTGAAGCGTCTCGAGATTGGCTTCCGTGTCGTCGAGCAGCACGCTCTCGGTGATCTCGAGCTCGAGCCGCGTGGCCTTGAGGCCGCTCACGGCCAGAGCCATCAGGACCGTCTGCGCGAAGGTGCGATTGCGGAGCTGGATCGCCGAGACGTTGACGGCGACGCTGATGTCGTCGGGCAGGGTGGCGGCGTCGCGGCAGGCCTGGTTGAGCACCCAATCGCCAAGCGGCACGATGAGTCCCGTCTCCTCAGCGAGCGGGATGAAGACGGCGGGGCTGATCAGGCCGCGCTCGGGATGGCGCCAGCGTACCAGAGCCTCGACGCCCTTGATCCGATTGCGGTCGAGATCGACGAGCGGCTGATAATGCACCTCGAAGCGGCCGAAGGTGAGCGCCTCGCGCAGTTCCCGCTCCAGCAGGGTGCGCTCGCGGGCGGTCTCGTCCATCTGCGGCTCGAACAGACAATGAGCGCCGCGGCCAGCGGCCTTGGCCTCGTACAGCGCCATGTCGGCATTCTTGAGCAGCCGCTCGATGTCGTGGCCCTCGCCATCGGCGAAGGCGATGCCGATGCTCATGCCGATCTCGATGGTGAGTCCGTTCAGCTCGTAGGGCTCGCTGACCACCGCGATCAGACGCTCGGCCAGGCCGACCGCGCCGGCCCGATCGTCGACACGGTGCAGCACCGCGAACTCGTCGCCGCCGAGCCGGGCGACCACGTCGCGGCTGCGGACATGGCTGCGCAGACGATCGGCGACGGCGCGAAGAAGGCAGTCGCCCAGGGCGTGGCCGTAGCTGTCGTTGACGGGTTTGAACCGGTCGAGATCGAGGCAGAGCACTGCGAGCGTCCGGCCGTCGCCGGTCTGGCCCATCATCTCGATGCCGATCTCGCGCACGGAGGAGCGGTTCGGCAGGTCGGTGAGGGCGTCGTGGCGCGCCATGTGGATGATGCGGGCCTCGTTGCGGCGCCGCTCCGTCACGTCCTCGAACGTCGCGACCCAGCCGCCACCGGCCATCGTGCGATGCGTCGCAGAGACGACGCGGCCGTCGGCCAGCTCGCGCAGGACGGACCTGGCATTCTCGCCGGTGAGCGAGGTGCGGGTGCCCTCGCTGACCGAATCCACGGTGGCGCCGGACTTGTAGCGCTTCAGCGAGACGAGAAGCTCGATGATCTCGCGCTGGGTCATGCCGATGCTGATGGCACCGTCGTCGAGGCCGAAGATCTCGAGGTAGCGGCGGTTCCAGACCACGAGGCGGGCCTGCGCATCGAACATGCACAGGCCCTGCGTCATGTTCTCCAAAGCCGCGTCGAAGCGTCGGTTCTGCTCGATGAGTTGCGCGTTCGCGCTCTGGATCTGGGTGTGCGCGGCGGCGAGCGCGCGGCGGGTGCGGTGTTGATCGCTGACATCGCTCCCCACGCCGCGATAACCGAGGAAGCTGCCGTCGGGCGCAAAGAGCGGGCGACCGCTGATCTCATACCAGCGCGGCGTCCCGTCGGGGTGCCGAAACGCATAGACTCGATTGCGAAACGGCCGCCTCGCGGTCATCGCATCCGAAACCGCTCGCAAGCTGTAGACTTGATCGTCCAAGCCCTCGTCGTCGACGGCGAAGGCGTCACGGGTCCGGCCGATCATGGCGGAAGCAGGCAGACCCAGGAAGCGCTCGGCCTCGGCCGAAATATGCGTGAAGCGTCCGTCCTGGTCGGTCTCCCAGAGCCAGTCGGATGAGATCTGCGCGACTTCGTCGAGAGCGTGCAAAGGCATGGAACATCCGCGAATGACAACGCAATCTGCGATAGAACAGTTAAGAAAAAATCTTGCACAAGTAGTGAGCAGATTGCACTTCAAATCATCGATCCGCCTTCATCCGAGCCAACAGACGATCATCTCCGAAGCAAAGGCGGTCACTCGAACGAAGCTCGACAGGTCAAAGTCGGAACGACATTTTGCAGGAATGCCGGAGGCGATCACAACATGACCGAAGATGTCGCGACAAATCTGTTTCCCAATTTCGAAGCGTTGTGGATCGACACGCCGTCCGGCCGCTGGTTCGCCCGGGCAGGCGGCCCCGTGGATGCGCCACCGCTGCTTCTGCTGCACGGCTTCCCGCAGACGCACGCCATGTGGAACCCGATCGCCGGAAAGCTCGCCGAGCATCGCCGGGTGATCTGCCTCGATCTGCGGGGATATGGCTGGACGGACGCGCCGAGGGGCGAGCCGGACCACTCGACTTACGCCAAGCGCACCATCGGCAAGGACATCATCGCGCTGATGGAGCAGATTGGCCACGTCCATTTCGCCATCGCAGGCCATGACCGCGGCGCCCGCGTCGCCTACCGCCTCGCCCTCGACCATCCCCAACGCGTCGAGCGGCTCGCCCTGCTCGACATCGTGCCGACCGCCATCCAGTGGCAGCGGATCGAGGCGAAGCCCGGCAGCAACCCGCACTGGTCTTTCCTCGCCAAGCCCGCGCCGGAGCCGGAGCGCACGATCGGCCAGGATCCGGACGGCTATTTCGAAGGCCTGCTGACGCAGTGGAATGCGGCGCATGACCTCTCGGTCTTCGCTCCGGCCGCGCTGGAGCTCTACCGGCAGAGCTGGAACGTGCCCGAGCGCATCCACGCCATGTGCGAGGATTACCGCGCAGGCGGCCCCGACGGTCCGGACCGGGCGGCCGACAAAGCCGACCTCGCGGCCAACAAGACGCTGGCCATGCCGGTGCTCGTCTTCGCGAGCCAGCATTATCTCGACAAGAACAAGCCGGAGCCCGCGCTCACCGTCTGGCAGCAGACCTTCGCGCCGAAGGCCACCGGCCTGTCGCTCGATTGCGGGCACTTCGTCGTCGAGGAGAAGCCGGCGGAGGTGCTGGCGGCGCTGCGGGAGTTTCTGCTCCGCTGACGGCTCAATCCCGTCGAGCCTGGAAAAAATCCTTGAGCAGCGCCGCCGCCTCCGCCTCGCGAAGCCCCCCATAGACATCCGGAGCGTGGTGGCAGGTCGGCTGATTGAAGACGCGCGGCCCGCGTTCGACGCCACCGCCCTTCGGGTCGGAGGCGCCGTAATAGAGCCGGCGGATGCGGGCGAAGGAGATCGCGCCCGCGCACATCGGGCAGGGTTCGAGGGTCACGTAGAGGTCGCAGCCCGTCAGCCGTTCGTCGCCGAGGGCGGCGCAGGCCGCGCGGATCGCCAGGATCTCGGCATGGGCCGTGGGATCATGCAGCGCGCGCGGCCGGTTGCCGGCGACCGCCAGCACGACGCCATCGCGGACCACGGCCGCGCCGACCGGCACCTCGCCGAGCGCAGCGGCCTCGCGGGCGGCGTCGAAGGCGAGGTCGAGCGGGTCCGCGCTCACCGTCGCCTCAGATGCCGTGGCCTTCGACCTCGCGGGTCACCGCGCGACGGCCGATATCGCTGCGGCAGAACCCCTCGGGCCAATCGATCCGGGCGATGGCGGCATAGGCGCGGGCCTGGGCCTCGAGCACGCTGCTGCCGGTGGCGGTGACGGCGAGCACGCGCCCGCCATCGGCGACGAGCCGGTCGCCCTCACGGCGGGTGCCAGCATGGAAGACGATGACGTCGTCCGCCCCGGCCTCGGCAACGCCGCGGATCTGCGAGCCGCGCACGACGGTCCCGGGATAGCCGGCAGCCGCCATCACCACGGTGAGCGCAGCGAGACCGTCGTCGAACCCGATCGAAACGGCGGAGAGATCGCCGTCACAGGCTGCGATCAGCGCGGGCACGAGGTCGCCGGTGAGGCGCGGCATCAGCACCTGCGCCTCCGGATCGCCGAAGCGGGTATTGTACTCGATGAGCCGCGGGCCATCCGCCGTCAGCATCAGCCCGGCATAGAGGATGCCGGTGAAGGGCGTGCCGCGCTCGGCCATGCCGCGCAGCGTCGGGGCGATGATGCGCTCCATCACCTCCGCCTCGAGCGCCGGCGTGACGATCGTCGCGGGCGAATAGGCGCCCATGCCGCCGGTATTCGGCCCACGGTCGCCGTCGAAGGCGCGCTTGTGGTCCTGGGCGGTCCCGATCGGAACGGCGCGGGTGCCGTCGCACAGCGCGAAGAAGCTCGCCTCCTCGCCGAACATGCATTCTTCGATGACGAGGGCGGCACCCGGCGCGTCGAGGACGTTGCGCACGGCAGCCTCCGCCTCGCGCAGGCTCTCGGCGACGACGACGCCCTTGCCGGCCGCCAGGCCATCCGCCTTCACGACGATCGGTGCGCCATGCTCGCGCAGATAGGCCAGCGCCGGCTCGACCTCGGTGAAGCGGGCAAAGCCGGCGGTCGGGATGCCGTATTCGGCGCAGAGCTCCTTGGTGAAGCCCTTGGATCCCTCGAGCTGCGCGGCGGCGCGGGTCGGCCCGAAGGCGCGGATGCCGGCGGCCTGGAGATCGTCGACGAGCCCGGCGACGAGGGGCACTTCCGGCCCGACCACGACGAGGCCGATCGTCTCGCTGCGGCAGAACTCCACGACCGCCGCATGGTCGGTGACCTTGAGGTCGGGCAGGTTGGTGCCGTGCGCGGCGGTGCCGGGATTGCCGGGCGCCGTGAACAGGCGGTCGCAGAGCGGGGATTTCGAGATCGCCCAGGCGAGCGCGTGCTCGCGCCCGCCGGAGCCGATGAGCAGGATGTTCATGCCCCTCCCATCGTCGAAAACGGCGGGCGGGGCAAAGCCTGATTGCGCCGGGACGGGCCTCCGTCCACGGCAGAGCCGGGTCTCGGGTCAGGCCTTCGGCTTGTTGACGAGGGCCGGCTCGGCACTGTTGCGCTCCGGAAAGAGCTGCTGGAACGCGCGCAGCTTCGGGGCATCGTTGACGACGATGTATCCGGCATCCGGGTTCAGGGCCATGTAGTCCTGGTGGTAGTCCTCGGCCGCGTAGAAGGTCGCGCCGGGCTCGATCTTGGTGGCGATCGGCCGCGAGAACGCCTTGGCCGCATCGAGTTGGGCGATGTAGGCCTTGGCGACCTTGGCCTGGTCGGCATCGGCCGGGAAGATCGCGGAGCGGTACTGCGTGCCGCTATCCGGCCCCTGGCGGTTCACCTCAGTCGGGTCGAGCGCCACGGAGAAGAAGATCTGCAGGAGCTGGTCGTAGCGGACCTGCGACGGATCGTAGGTGATCTTCACCGACTCGGCATGGCCGGAGCGGCCGCGCCCGACCGTATTATAGTTGGCGGTCTCGCGGCTGCCGCCGGCATATCCGGAGACGGCCTGCTTCACGCCCTTCACGTGCTGGAAGACGCCCTGGATACCCCAGAAGCAGCCGCCGGCCAGCGTCGCGGTCTGCAGCTTTCCGGGGGCCTCGCTGGACTTCATCGCGGCATCGGGCAGGCGCTGGCCGGCCTCTTCCGCATAGGCCATGCCATGCGGCAGCGAGACCGTGGCGAGCAGGCCGCCCGTCGCGCCGATGGCGAGGGTCCAGCCGAGGGCGGCGGATCGCAGGAACTTGGAGACGATCATCGGGATCTCCTGGGAAATGAGGGACGAGACGGCTCAGGCCGCCTGGAAGGTCATCGCCACGCCGTTCATGCAGTAGCGCAGGCCGGTCGGGCGCGGGCCGTCGTCGAAGACGTGGCCGAGATGGCCGCCGCAGCGGCTGCAATGCACCTCGGTGCGGGTCATGCCGTAGGCGCGGTCGCTGCTCTCGCCGACGGCGCCGGCCAGCGGCTGGTAGAAGCTCGGCCAGCCCGTGCCGCTGTCGAACTTGGTCTGCGAGGCAAACAGCTTCTGGTCGCAGCCGGCGCAGGAGAAGGTGCCGGCGCGCTTCTCGTGGTCGAGCGGGCTGGTGCCTGCGCGCTCGGTGCCCTGCTTGCGCAGAACGTTATAGGCGGCCGGATCGAGCTGCTTGCGCCATTCCTCGTCGCTCTTCTCGACGGCGAAGGCGAGGGCGGGTTTCGAGGCGCTCAGCCCGGCGAACAGGCTGGCGAGCGAGGCTCCGGCGAAAAGAGTCTGGCGGCGGTTCATGGGCGCTGCTCCCGAATGGAGGACGTATCGTCTCCCCATTCGTACGGACGGCGCGCAGGTTACGTTTCGGCATCGGCCTGCGACGCGCCGCCTCGGGGATCTCTTGCAGCATAGAAGGTGGCAATCTTGGCAAGAAGCGCGGGCCCGAGGGGCACCAGGTCGCAGCCCCGGCCGTCAGTGCGAGGGCGATCCTATTCGCCCTGAGCGGCGGGATAGGCGGCCCTGGTCACCAGCCGATGATGGATCATCCCGGCCGCGACGATCACCACGGCACCGAGCAGGACCGGCATCAGCAGGAATGGCCAGGATGCACCGGCCAGGATCACGACGATCGGGTCGGCACCGGCCGGCGGATGCGTGGTGCGACTCAGGAGCATCGCGGCAATCGCGATGCCGACCCCGATCCCGAAGGCCAGGGGCGTTGGCCCGAGCAGGGTGAGGCTCGCAAGGCCGATGGCCGACGAGATCAGATGGCCGCCGATGACGTTGCGCGGCTGGGCGAGCGGGCTCTGAGGCAGGCCGAAGACCAGGACGCAACTCGCCCCGAAGGGTGCGATGAGCAACGACACGTCGAACCGGATCGTCGCCTCGGAGAGCAGGTAGATGACGAGAAAACCGCCGAGTCCCGCGAGCACGGCGGGCAGCGCGCCGAGTACGATCTTCCTGAATTCGAAGGGACCGGCTTCGGCCTCGCGGGCTGTCCGCGCGGACATCTGGCTGTTCATGGGCTGTCGATCTCATCTCCAGTCGCGAACGACTGATTTCGGACAGCGGAACGGGCAGCGGCGCTCGGCCGCCGCCCGTCGGATGCATGGGGAGATCGAGGCGCCGGTCGCCTTACTTCTTCACGCTGTAGGAGTGAGCGCCCACGCCGGCGAGCTTGCCGCCCTCGACGATGAGGTACTCGTTCCGGATCGGCCGCTTCTCGAAGTAGCACTCCAGGATCTCGCGGGTGCCGGCCGCGTAGCGGGCCTGGGCCGAGAGCGACGTGCCTGAGATGTGCGGGGTCATGCCGTGATGCGGCATCTTCCGCCACGGATGGTCCTCCGGGGCCGGCTGCGGGAACCAGACGTCGCCGGCATAGCCCGCGAGCTGGCCGCTCTCGAGAGCGCGGACGATGGCGTCGCGGTCGGCAAGCTTTCCGCGGGCTGTGTTCACGAGGTAGGCGCCCCGCTTGAACAGCTTGAGCGTCTCGTCATTGATCATGTGCTCCGTCTCGGGGTGGAGCGGGCAGTTCAGCGTGACGACGTCACAGACGCCGTACATCTCCTCGCGGCTCGCATGCCAGGTCAGGCCGAGCTCTCGCTCGACAGATTCCGGCAGCCGGTGACGGTCGGTGTAGTGCAGGTGCATGTCGAAGGGCTTGAGGCGCTTGAGCACCGCGAGGCCGATGCGGCCGGCGGCCACCGTGCCGACATGCATGCCCTCGATGTCGTAGGAACGCGCGACGCAATCGGCGATGTTCCAGCCACCCTTCATCACCCACTGGTAGGAGGGGATGTAGTTGCGCACGAGGCCGAGGATCATCATCACCACGTGCTCGGCGACACTGATCGAGTTGCAGAAGGTCACCTCGGCAACGGTGATGTCGTGCTTGATCGCCGCATCGAGATCGGTGTGGTCGGAGCCAATGCCGGCGGTGACGATGATCTTGAGATTCTTGGCTTTCTCGATCCGCTCGGCGGTCATGTAGGCCGGCCAGAACGGCTGCGAGATCACGATCTCGGCGTCGTGCAGGTGCTGGTCGAGTACGGAATCGGAGCCTTCCTTGGACGAGGTCACGACCAGCTCGTGGCCGAGGCTTTCCAGGTACTTGCGCAGGCCGAGTTCGCCGGAGACGCTGCCGAGCAGGGTGCCGGGCTGGAAGTCGATCGCCTTCGGGGTCGGCAGCGTCTGGCCGTCGGAATAGCGCTCGATCTTCGGCAGATCGTCGCGAGCATAGGTCTTCGGGTACCCGTCAACCGGGTTGTCGTAGAGGACGAGGACGATCTTGGCCATGTGGAATCCCTTTGTGCGACAACAAAGGGGACGTCGCCCAGCCGAACGAACGGAATGAATCCGATTGGAAATATTCCAATGATACTGAGCGTTTCCCCACTCGAGACCCCACTACTGATCGTCTTGACTGCGATCCGACGGTCCGAGCGGATGTAGACTGAGAAATCCTTTGACGGTCATCAAACGAAAAACTTGCATCGTCTGATCGACCGCATCGATCAGACGGCTCCCACCAGCCCGTCCGTCGGGGTCAGTCAGAGGCAGGACGATCCGAACAGTTCGGCGGCCGAACCCGTGTGACCATCCGCTCCGAAATCGGCGCGCAGCACCACGCGCAGCAGCGCGGAGGCCATCGGCGGCAGCGGCTCCCGGTCCGAGAGGACGAGCCCGACCGCCTGCCGGTGCGCCGGCTCGACCAGATCGCGCATGGCGAGGTCATCAGTTCCGCCAAACAATTGCCTGAAGCCGTGGGGCACGATCGCCGCGAAGCCTCCGGCGCGCAGATGGGCGCAGATCCCGAGGAAGGAGTTGCTGACCACCGCCGGGCGCAGCTTGAGCGCCAGGCTCTCCGCGAGATTGTCGAGGATGCGCCGGTTCTGCATGTCGGGGCTGAGCAGGCAGAGCGTCTGGGTGACCGCCTCGGCCCAGGTCACGGTCTCGCGGGCGGCGAGCGGATGGTCGGCGCGCATCGCCAGGATGTAGCGCTCGTGATAGAGCGGCACGCGGCGGACGCGCTCCAGCGGCTCGTTCTCCAGATAGGTCAGGCCGGCTTCGAGCTCGAAATCGTCGAGCCCCTTCTGGATGTCGCGCGAGGACAGCGAGCGGATCTCGATCAGCGCCTCCGGATGCGCCTTGCGGAACAGCGTCGACAGTGCGCCCACGGCGCCCATCGCGGCCGGGACGACGCCGAGTCGCAGCGTGCCGCTGAGGCCCGCACGCAGGCCGGAAAGATCGTCGCGCAGGCCGTCATAATCGGCGAGGATCTGCCGGGCCCAGGCGAGCAGATGCTCACCCTCGACGGTCAGCCCGACGAAACGCTGGTTGCGCACTACCAGGGGGACCTGGAGGTCCTCCTCCAGCTTGCGGAGCGCCGCCGAGAGCGTCGATTGCGTGACGTTGCAGGCATCGGCGGCCCGCGCAAAGTGCTGCTCCCGCGCCAGCGTCACGAAGAAGGAGAGGTGCCGCACGAGCATGGGATCGCCGAGAGAAGCCGCGGACGAGCCCGCTATTCCTTCTCAGATATAGCGCCGAAGCAGGGCTTTCAGTCCACCAGCGCGGAATAGGTCAGCACCCGCAATTCACGCCGGACGGGCAGGGCGGAGGAGGGGATGAGCTGCGCGAACAGCACCACGGCGAGATCCTCGGCCGGGTCGATCCAGAACGAGGTGCTGGCGAGCCCGCCCCAGGCCACCTCGCCCGGTGTGCCGATGATCTGCGCGCGGGCCGGATCGAGCATCACGGAAAAACCGAGTCCGAAGCCGATGCCCGTGTAGGAGGATTCCGAGAAGCGCGGCTGGCCCATCGCCGCCATGTCGCCGTTCAGGTGGTTGGTGGTCATCAGCTCGACCGTCTTTCGGCCGAGCAGCCGCACGCCGTCGAGTTCGCCCTTGTTCAGGATGAAGCGGCAGAAGCGCAGATAGTCGGCCGCCGTGCCGACGAGGCCGCCGCCCCCCGAGGCCACCGGCGGGGGCTTGAGGAAGCGGCTGCCCTCGGCATCGTCGTAGATCTTGAGCCTGCCCGTTCGGTCGAAGACGTAGTTGGCCGCGAAGCGCTCGCGCTTGTCGTCGGGCACGAAGAAGTCGGTGTCGTTCATGCCGAGCGGCTTCAGCACGCGCTCACGCAGATAATCCGAAAACTCCATGCCGGAGAGCACGGCGACCAGGTGGCCGAGCACGTCCGTGGAGACGGAGTAGTTCCACTCGGCACCCGGCTCGGCAAGCAAGGGCTGGCGCGCCACGCGCTCGACGAGGTCGGCCAGCGAATGGTCCGAGGTCTGGAAGTCGATGCCGGCGACCCGGTAGAGCGCGTCGACCAAAGTGGCCTCCATGAAGCCATAGGTCAGGCCGGAGGTGTGGGTGAGCAGGTCGCGGATCGTGATCTGGCGCTGGGCCGGCACGGTGTCGAGCTTCACCCGGTTTCCACCGACCGCGACGCGCATCTCGGCGAATTCCGGCAGGTATCGGCTCAGCGGGTCGTCGAGCTGAAACCGGCCCTCCTCGTAAAGCATCATCACCGCCACAGAGGTCAGCGGCTTGGTCATCGAGTAGATGCGGGCGATGGTGTCGGGGCCGAACGGGCGGTCGCGGGCGATGTCGGCCTTGCCGTGCGCGCGGAAGAAGGCCGTCTGGCCGCGGCGCAGCAGGCTCACCGAGAGGCCAGCGAGCTTCCCCTCATCGACGTAGCATCGCATCCAGGCGTCGACACGCTCCAGGCGCTGCGGGCACAGGCCGAGATCGCGGAGATCGGCGTCGGTCATGCGTTCTCGGTCCTCAACGGCATTATCCCCAACGCGCCGTCATTCCGTGGCTCGCAGAATGCGAGAACCCGGAATCCAGAGCCGCCGACGGAGCCAGGATAAGCGCCTGCGCTTCTGGATTCCGGGTTTCGCTCCGCAGCCCCGGAATGATGGAGAGCGGTGAGGCGGTCACAATAGCTCGCGTACATGCTTCCCGTGGCGGTCGAAGTAGAACGGGATCGGCCGGAATGGCTTGAAGTCGAGCCGGGCAGCTTCTTCGAGATCGTCGAGCACGGCGCGGGTGATGCGCGGCAGGTCGAGCCCTCGCGCATCGTCGATAGCGACCCACGCGATCTCGGTCAGCTCCGCATCGGGACCGACGATACCGGCGCGCTCGGCTGCCACCGCCTTACGGTCGGCGACGAAGAAGCGGGTGTCGTAGCGGCGCGGGCGCTTCGGGGGCGTGATGGCGCGGGCGAGCAGGTGCAGGGCCTCGAGATCCGGCATCACGCCTTCCTCGGCGAACACGCCCCAGGGGCCGTCCGGCGTCGATTCCGGTGGCCCGTATTCGCGGGTACCGACAACGAGGCCCGTCTCCTCGTAGGTCTCGCGGATCGCGGCGAGCGCCAGGCTGCGGCCAAGCATCGCCGACCGGCCGGCGACACGCGCGGCGAGCGCATCCTCGCTGCGCTGGGGCAGGGCGCCGGCCACCGTCATGCGCCGGTCGACCGCCTCGACCCGGCCGCCGGGGAACACGTACTTGCCGGCGAGAAAGACCAAGCCGCCATGCCGCTTGCCCATCAGCACGCGGGGCTTCTTTCTCGAACGGTCGACGAGGATGAGCGTCGCGGCATCGCGCGGCCTGAGTGCCGGCGCCGCGCGGCTCGGCCGCTCAGACGCGTCCGGCATCGGCGGAGGGGGCAGGGTGGCCTGATCCAACGCGGGTCTCCTCGGCTCCGGGCCTCGGGGGTGGCGACGTGCCGAAGCCGTGCATCCGCGTCGCGTATTGCAGCCCGATCACGGCGCCCTTGACGGGTTGCAGGAGCGCCGCCGCCAGCCCGAGCGTCAGCCCGGGCCACAGCGTCACCGAGACCCAAAGCGGCACGTCGTAGCCCATCTCGAAGGTGAGGATCAGGTAGCCGACGATGTGCCCGACCAGGAAGATCACGATGTAGGGCGGGAAGTCGTCGGCCCGATGCCCGTCGAGCTGCATCCCGCAGGCCTCGCAATGTGGCCGCACCTTG
This sequence comes from Methylobacterium sp. C25, assembly GCF_021352225.1. Lineage (GTDB taxonomy): Bacteria > Pseudomonadota > Alphaproteobacteria > Rhizobiales > Beijerinckiaceae > Methylobacterium. Next base: position 48,055 of record NZ_JAAUVI010000008.1, read on the forward strand.
AGGAAGCGGCCGAACATCTTGCCCTCGCCGCAATGCGGACAGCGGCAGACGAAGCCGAGCAGCATGGCCGGGATCAGCCGCGTGCGTGCGACGACGGGGGCTCCGGCCGGCTCCGCGGGGTTCGGATCGATAGCGTGGGTCGTCTCGATCGGCATGGCGCCGTCCTACACCACACGTCTCAGCCGCGCGAGCCGCGGTGGCGCCGGTCGGTGTTGCGGCCGGCAGTAGCCGGCTTCCCGCGCTTGGAGGTCGATTTCGGCGGCCCATAGCTCGTCGTCTTCGACTTGGCCTTGTGGAATTTCGGCCGACCGCCGGGTCCCTTCCGGCCGGAGCCGGAGCGGCCCTCGGATAGGATCTCGAAGCGGAGCGCCCCTGCCACGGCCGCGGCCTCGACGAGTTTCACCTCGACATTGTCGCCGAGGCGGAAGGTCTCGCCGGTGCGGTCGCCGACGAGCGCATGCCGGGTCTCGTCGTGACGATAGAAATCCGCCCCGATGGTGGCGGCCGGCACGAAGCCGTCGGCTCCGGTGTCGTCGAGCTTCACGAACAGGCCTGCGCGGGTCACGCCGGAGATTCGTCCCGTGAACGTCGCGCCGACGCGATCGGCCAGGTGGTGCGCGATCAGCCGGTCGATGGTCTCGCGCTCGGCCGCCATGGCGCGGCGCTCGGCGCCGGAGATCTGCTCGCCGATGGCCTCGAGCATGCCGACGGTCGTGTCGGAGGGCAGGCCGTCCGAGCCGAGCTTCCCGGCCGAAATCAGGGCGCGGTGCACGATCAGGTCGGCATAGCGCCGGATCGGCGAGGTGAAATGCGCGTAGCGGCGCAGGTTCAGCCCGAAATGCCCGAGATTCTGGCTCGAATAGACGGCTTGCGCCTGCGAGCGCAGGATCACCTCGTTGATGAAGATCGAATGCTCGGTCTCGGCCACCGAGAGCAGGATGCGGTTGAACAGGGCGGGCTTGAGCACGCCGTCCTTCGGCAGCTTGATGCCGATCGAGGCGAGCACCTCGCCGAGCGCCCGCATCTTTTCGAGCGCTGGCTCGTCATGCACGCGGTAGATCAGCGGGGACTTCGCCGCCTCCAGCGTTTCTGCGGCGGCGACGTTGGCCTGGATCATGAACTCTTCGATCAGCCGGTGCGCCTCCAGCCGCTCCGGCACGATGACCCGGTCGACCGCGCCGTCGGGCTTCAGCAGCACCTTCCTCTCGGGCAGGTCGAGGGCGAGAGGGCCCCTGGCGTCGCGGGCGGCCTTCATCGCCTCGTAGGCCGCGTAAAGTGGGCGCAGGACGGGCTCCAGCAAGGGCGCGGTCTTGTCGTCCGGCCGCCCCTCGATGGCGGCCTGGGCCTGCGCGTAGGCGAGCTTGGCGCGTGAGCGCATCATCACGCGATGGAAGCTGTGCCGTCGCTTCACGCCGCCGGCATCGATCACCATGCGCACGGCTAGTGCCGGGCGATCCTCGTCCTCGCGGAGCGAGCAGAGATCGTTCGAGATCCGCTCGGGCAGCATCGGCACGACCCGGTCCGGGAAGTAGACCGAGTTGCCGCGTAAGAGCGCCTCGCGGTCCAGCGCCGAGCCCGGCCGGACATAGGCGGCCACATCCGCGATGGCGACGGTGACGATGAAGCCACCCTCGTTCTTCGGATCCGGATCGGGCTCCGCCATCACGGCGTCGTCGTGGTCCTTGGCGTCCGGCGGGTCGATGGTCAGCAGCGGCTGATCGCGCCAATCCTCGCGGCCCTTGAGACCGACCTCCTTCACCGCATCGGCCTCTGCCTGCGTCTCCTTGGCGAAGACGTGCGGGATGTTGTGGAGATGCAGCGCGATCAGGCTCACCGCCTTCTCGGAGCCGAGCGAGCCGAGACGGTCACGCACGCGGCCCCGCGGCAGGCCGAAGCGGGTCTCGCGCTCGACGGAGACGCTGACAAGATCGCCGTCGCGTGCCTCGCCCTCCTCGCCGGGCGGGATCTCGATCTCGCGGCCCTGGGAGCGCTTCTCCACCGGGATCAGGCGGCCACCCTCGCGTCCGGCACGGTAGACGCCGATCACCTCGGCCTTGTTCTTGCCGATCACCTTGATGACACGGCCGGTGTAGCGCGTCGCCGATCCGGCCTCCGGCTCGACCCGGATCAGCGCCCGGTCGCCGAGACCCGGGGCAGGGCGGTTCGACTTGCGGCCGGCCCGCGGCATCTGGAGGGTGATGCGCGGCGTCTCGCCCTCGCCGTCCCACTGCGCCGGCCGGGCGACGAGTTCACCGTCGCGATCCCGCGAAAAGATGTCGGCCAACACGACGGGCGGCAGCCGGCCGGCCTTCGCGAAGCCGCCACGGCCGCGCTCGATCGCGCCGTCTTCCTCGATCTCCTTGAGAAGGGCCTTCAGGCCGATGCGATCGGCGCCCTTGATGTCGAAGGCCTTGGCGATCTCGCGCTTGCCGATCTTCTCGGTCGAGTCCGCGATGAAGGCGAGGATGGTTTCGCGCGAGGGCAGGGCGCCGGCAGCCGGTGCGGGTTTGGTGCGTCTGGTCAAGAAGGAAGGCTCGCTGCGCCGGGCTCACGGCGCCGGCGCTCGATCGGACGGGGCCGGACGAACCGGCGGTTGTCCCGAACATGGCCCCGGCAAGCCCCCGGGGCAACGCCCGTCTCCGAGGGGGCAGGGGATCAATAGGGCGTGCCGTCGGCGCGCTTGGCCTTCAGCGCCTCGGCGTACCAGGTGAGTTCGTCCAGGAACTTGCCCGCGGCCTTGCCGAGCCACTCCTCGGACGGCTGACCGTCCTCGCTCAAGGCCTTGTGGATGCGTGGGATCGGCAGAAGCGAGGGGATGCTCGGCGTGCCGAGTTCCGCCAGCATGGCCCGCAACTGCATCGCGGCGCGCACGCCGCCGAACTGGCCGGCCGAGTAGCAGACGATTCCCGAAGGCCGCCAGAAATACTCCTCGAGGAAGTGATCGAGCGTGTTCGACAGGGCCGGCGGGATCGAGTGATTGTACTCGCCCGACACCACCACGAAGGCGTCGGCGCGGCGAAGCAACGTCGCGAGGTCTTCGAGAACCTTCGGCGCCTGCCCCTTGGGATGTTCCTTGTACATCTTGTCGAGCAGCGGGAGGTTGAGCTCCGCGGGATCGACGAGCGGCGCGTCGTGACCGCGCGCCGTGAGCTGGCTGATCAGGAATCGGGCGGCACGAATGCCTTGGCGGTCCGAACGGACGGAACCGAGGATGACGGGGACGACGAGGGACATGCTGCCTCCGGAGCGATCGGCAGGCTCGATATAGGGCGCCGCCTTCGGGAATGACGGGCCAGGAGCCCCCGTACATCCCGCCTCGTTACGCGACGCTGCGCTGCTGATCCCCCTGACTCTGCGGTACGGTCTCGGCTCCGACGCCGGACAGCGCCTCGATCTCCTCATGCGGCAGCGGTTTCTGGAACAGGTAGCCCTGCATGAACCGGCAGCCGGCCGAGCGCAGCAGAAGCATCTGATCAGCAGTTTCGACACCCTCGACGACGCAGGAGAAGCCGAGATTGCGCGCCAGATCGATGATGGCGCGGATGATGTTGAGCGAGGCTTGGTCCTCGCAGATGCCGGTCACGAAGCTGCGGTCGATCTTCAGCCTGGTGATCGGCAGCTTGTGCACGTAGCTCAGGCTCGAATAGCCGGTACCGAAATCGTCGAGGGCGATGTGGACCCCGAGCGCCTTCAGCTCGGTGAGCGCATCACGTGCGTCGACGAGGTCGCGCATCAGGCCGGTCTCGGTCAGTTCGAACATGATCCGATCCGGCGCGACGCCGCTCTCCCGAACGATGTTCTTGATATCCGCCCGGCAGGCGCTCGATGCGATGTCGTGCGCCGAGAGATTGAACGACAGGCTCATCTCCACGGGCCACGCGGCCATGTCGGCGAGCGCTTTTCGCAGCAGCGCCCGCGTCACGTCGCGGATCAGGCCGCTTCGCTCAGCGACGACGATGAAGTCGCCCGGCGATACCTGTCCGATGGTCGGGCTGGTCCAGCGGGCGAGCGCCTCGTAGGCGTCGACGCGCTGCTCCACGACATCCATGATCGGCTGGTAGACGAGGCTGAATTCGGTTTCGAGATCCGCGCTGCGCAGGGCCTGCTCGATCACGGCGTGGCTGCGCAGCTGCGCCTCGTGCTCCAGGGCAAAGCAGATCGCCGTGCCCCGGCTGACTTCCTTTGCGTGGTAGAGCGCATGGTCGGCACGCTCGACCAGCATCTCCGAGGAGGAAGCGGCATCGGGAAAGCGAGCGAACCCGACCGACGCGCCGATCTGTGCAGTCACCTCACGGAGCGCGTAAGGCCGGCGCAGCGACGCGCAGATCTCCCGTCCGATCGCGTCGGGGTCCTGTGTTCCCTCGACGATGATCCCGAACTCGTCGCCGCCGAGCCGCGCGGCCCAGCCCTTCCCTGTGAGGATCGCCGCGAGACGCGTGCCGACCTCGATCAGAACCTCGTCGCCAGCGGCATGGCCGAAGCTGTCGTTGACCGGCTTGAAGCCGTCGAGATCGACCAGGCCGACCGCGAAGGTCGTGCCGGCAGTGCCCGCCTCGGCGATCGTCTGGTCGAGCCTGGCGAAGAAGGAGCGGCGGTTCGGCAGGCCGGTGAGCGGGTCGGTATGTGCGAGATCGTGGTTCTCGGCGATCAGCGCGGTCAGCCGGCAGAAATCGCCGTAACCCATTTTCTGCAGGAAGATCATCGCGCTGATGACGCCGGCGAAGTTCAGCGCCGTCACGACGAGCAGCACCTCTCCAGTGCTGATGAAGTAGAGCGTCAGGGGCAGAGCGGCGATGCCGACCGTCGTCGCAGCCGAGCTGAGATGCAGCAGGCAGGTCAGGCAGACGATCATGGTGATGGTCAGGAAGAACAGCACCTGCATCTGGCTGGCGACGTCGCCGTAGCGGGTCAGCAGCACGGCCCAGAGCGAGAACCCCGCGCCGAGCGCCGAGCCGAACAGGTGCGTTCCCCGCAAGCGCCTGAACGCTGCCTCGCCCTCGAGAGGCCGATGCAGGGTCCTCACCCAGACGAAGATTCGCGCCGCAGCGAGCCCGAGCATGGCGACGAGCGGCGGAATCGTGAGGCCATGGGGTGCAATGCCGTAATGCGTGTAGGCCACCGCGACGGCGTTCACGGACAAGGTGATCAGAAGCAGCGGGACTTGGCGCGAGAGGGCGCGAACCTGAGCGGCCGCCAAGGCCGCATCGGAATGCGGAACCGCGAATAACCGCGACAGGAAGGTCAATCGGATCATGAGCGCCGAGCCGGTCGCGAGAAATCGCCGGTCGGGCCATCACAATCAGCCAAGTCCTAACGTTTCGGTACTGGCGAATGAACGCAGTTCACATCAACGGCAGCCGGCATCGCAAATAAGAAAGGGGCCGGATCGCTCCGGCCCCCCTCTTCGTCCTGACGTCGTCGATCGCTCAGAGCGAGTAGTATTGAACGAACTCGATCGGGTGCGGGGTCATCTCGTAGCGCAGCACCTCGGTCATCTTCAGCTCGATGAACGAGTCGATCTGGTCGTCCGAGAACACGCCGCCCTGCTTGAGGAAGGCACGGTCCTTGTCGAGGCTCTGCAGGGCCTCGCGGAGCGAGCCGCACACCGTCGGGATCTTCTTCAGCTCCTTCGGCGGCAGGTCGTAGAGATCCTTGTCCATGGCCGGACCCGGATCGATCTTGTTCATGATGCCGTCGAGGCCGGCCATCAGCAGCGCCGAGAAGGCGAGGTAGGGATTCGCCATCGGATCGGGGAAGCGGACCTCGACGCGCTTGGCCTTCGGGTTCGTCGTCCACGGGATACGGCAGGAGGCCGAGCGGTTGCGCGCCGAGTAGGCGAGCAGCACGGGAGCCTCGTAGCCCGGCACCAGGCGCTTGTAGGAGTTGGTCGACGGGTTAGTGAAGGCGTTGAGCGCCTTGGCGTGCTTGATGATGCCGCCGATGTACCAGAGGCACTCCTGCGAGAGGTCGGCGTACTTGTTGCCCGCGAAGAGCGGCTTGCCGCCCTTCCAGATCGACTGGTGCACGTGCATGCCCGAGCCGTTGTCGCCGTAGACGGGCTTCGGCATGAAGGTCGCCGACTTGCCGTAGCTCTGCGCCACGTTGTGGATGCAGTACTTGTAGACCTGCATGTGGTCGGCGAGCAGCGTCAGCGTGTCGAACTTCATGCCGAGCTCGTGCTGAGCCGAGGCCACCTCGTGGTGGTGCTTCTCGACCTTCACGCCCATGGACTGCATGGCGGCCAGCATCTCGCCGCGCATGTCCTGCGCCGAATCCTGCGGGGGAACCGGGAAGTAGCCGCCCTTGGTCTGGATGCGGTGGCCGAGGTTGCCGCCCTCGTAATCGGTGAAGCCGTTCGACGGCAGTTCGGTCGAATCGAGCTCGAAGCCGGTGCGGTAGGGATCGGCGCCGAACTTGACGTCGTCGAACACGAAGAACTCGGCCTCGGGGCCGACGAAGATCGTGTCGCCGATGCCGGTCGACTTCAGGTAAGCCTCGGCGAGCTTGGCGGTCGAGCGCGGATCACGCGAGTAGGGCGCGCCGGTCGACGGCTCGAGCACGTCGCAGACGATCGACATCGTCGAGGCGGAGAAGAACGGATCCATGGTGGCGGTGACCGGATCCGGCATCAGCAGCATGTCCGACTCGTTGATCGCCTTCCAGCCGGCGATTGAGGAGCCGTCGAACATCGTGCCTTCGGAGAACAGCTCCTCGTCGACGAGCGAGACGTCGAAAGTGACGTGCTGCCACTTGCCCCGCGGATCGGTGAAGCGAAGGTCGACGTATCTGACGTCGTTGTCCTTTATCGCCTTCAGGACTTCGGCTGCGTTCTTCATCGTCGGCGTTCTCCTCGGGAAGGGAGCGTAGGCAAGGGAGCGTGATCGCCTCGTTCGACGGAGTGTCCGGGATCGCGGCGGATGGCCGATCTCACCGGGCCTGCTCATGGCGACGAGGCAGACGATCGATAGATCGTCGGGCGTGTGCCCGACGGCCCCAGGTGTCGTGCGCCCTCCCGTCGCGCACGTTGGCCGGGCGCACTGATATCCCCCGATCGCATCCGTTGCCAGACGGCCATGCAGGGGAATTTGCCGCTTTTTCAGGCAATTCCCGGGGCAATCCGTTCTCAGGGCGCGGGCAATGGCTATACGGCCGCGCTTTCTTCGGGCATCGGATGCCCGTTCGCGCGCCAACCAGGGCAGCCTGGAGGCGCTCGCGGCTGGCACACGAAATGCAAGCGCTCGGGCGGCCGTAGACAGTCCGGCACCGCCGGGCGTCCTCAGACCGAGCAAAATCGGCGAACGAGAGATCAGGGATGACGAAATACAAGCTCGAGTACATATGGCTCGACGGCTATGAGCCGGTGCCGAACCTGCGCGGCAAAACGCAGATCAAGGCTTTCGACAGCTTCCCGACGCTCGAGCAGCTCCCGATCTGGGGCTTCGACGGCTCATCGACCAAGCAGGCTGAAGGCGGCAGCTCCGACTGCATGCTGAAGCCGATCCGTCATTTCCCCGACCCGGCCCGCAAGGACGGCGTTCTGGTGCTCTGCGAAGTCATGATGCCGGATGGCGTCACCCCGCACGTGAGCAACAAGCGCGCGACCATCCTCGACGACGAGGGTGCATGGTTCGGCTTCGAGCAGGAATACTTCTTCTACAAGGACGGTCGTCCGCTCGGCTTCCCGGCCCAGGGCTACCCGCCGCCGCAGGGTCCGTATTACTGCGGCGCCGGCTTCTCGGCCGTCGGTTCGGTCGCGCGCAAGATCGTCGACGAGCATCTCGACCTCTGCCTCGAGGCCGGCATCAACCACGAGGGCATCAACGCCGAGGTCGCCAAGGGCCAGTGGGAATTCCAGATCTTCGGCAAGGGCTCCAAGCGGGCGGCCGACGAGATGTGGATGGCCCGCTACCTCCTGCAGCGCCTCTGCGAGAAGTACGAGATCGACGTCGAGTATCACTGCAAGCCGCTCGGCGATACCGACTGGAATGGCTCGGGCATGCACGCCAACTTCTCGACCGAGTACATGCGCACCACGGGTGGCAAGCCGTATTTCGAGAAGCTGATGGCGGCTTTCGACAAGAACCTGATGGACCACATCGCCGTCTACGGCCCGGACAACGACAAGCGTCTGACCGGCAAGCACGAGACCGCGCCGTGGAACAAGTTCTCCTACGGCGTGGCCGACCGCGGCGCTTCGATCCGCGTGCCACACTCCTTCGTGAAGAACGACTACAAGGGCTACCTGGAAGACCGCCGCCCCAACAGCCAAGGCGACCCCTACCAGATCGCCTCGCAGATCCTGAAGACCATTGCTGAGGCGGAAGCCGGCACCGGGTCTTCGCTCAGCGAGGCCGAAGCCGCAGCCTGATCCCAGCGGGATCTCCCGAAATCCAGCGGCGCGGACCCCAGGGTCCGCGCCGTTTTCGTTGGTCATTCCCCGAAGATCGACCAGCCCATGCGCTTGGTCAGCCGCTCCAGGGCGATCCTGCCGAGATGCGAGTTGCCGGCAGCATCGAGGCCCGGCGACCAGACCGCGATCGAGGCGGTGCCCGGAGCGATGGCGAGGATGCCCCCGCCGACGCCACTCTTGCCCGGCAGGCCGACGCGATAGGCGAAGTCGCCCGAGCCGTCGTAATGGCCGCAGGTGAGCATGATCGCGTTGATGCGGCGCGCGCGCTCGGGAGAGATCACCAGCAGTCCCGTCGAGGGGTTGCGTCCGCTATGGGCGAGGTAGCGGCCGGCCATGGCGAGCTGCCGGCACGACATGGCGATGGCGCAGTGGTGGAAATAGACGCCGAGCGTGTAGTCGACCGGGTTGTCCAACACCCCGTAGGACTTCATGAAATTGGCGAGCGCGACGTTGCGGAAGCCCGTGCGCTTCTCCGACGCCGCCACCGCCTCGTCGATGGTGATCGACGAATCCTCGGCCAGGAATTGCAGAAAGCGCAGGATCTCGCCGAGTGCCTCGCGCGGCTCGTGGCCGGAGAGGATCGCATCCGTGACCGCGATGGCGCCCGCATTGATGAAGGGGTTGCGGGGGACGCCCTTCTCCAGTTCCAGCTGGACGATCGAGTTGAACGGGTTGCCCGAGGGCTCGCGGCCGACGCGCTTCCACAGCCGGTCGCCGATCTTGCCCAGCGCCAGCGTCAGCGTGAACACCTTGGTGATGCTCTGCACCGAGAACGGCGTATCGCTGTCGCCGGCAGCCGCGAACTGACCATCCGCGCCGATCACGGCGATGCCGAAGGCCTGCCGATCGGCACGGGCGAGCTCGGGAATGTAGGTGGCGACCTCGCCGCGATCCGGCCGCAGCCGCATCTCCTCTGCGATCTCGCTCACGACGTCGTTGAGATGGGGCAGGGGACGGCTCGCAGTCGGGTCGGAGGGGGCGAGAAAGGGGCGCTCAGGCGCGCCCGAAGCTCGCAGCCGGCAAGGCGCCGTCGTCGTGCAGCATGCGTGCCGCCGCCTCGAAACCGGCCCAGGCCGCGAAGGCGAGACGGCTGCCGGTGCTGACCCGGCGCACGCCGAGCGCGGCGAGATCGGCGATGCGCATCTCCGGCGAGAGCAGGAGGACGTTCACGGGCTTCGGCGCGACGGCCTGGACGATCTCGCGGATCGCACCGGGGTCGGAGAAGCCCGGCGCGTAGAGGCAGTCGGCACCGGCTTGAGCATAGGCGACGAGCCGCTCGATGGCTGGCCCGAGCTCCTTGCGCCCAATCAGAAATCCCTCGCTGCGACCGACGAGGATGGCGTCCCGGTCGATTGCGTCCATCGCCGCACGTGCCGCCGCAATGCGTTCGACGGCGAGAGCCTTGTCGTAGAGCGCGTCGCCCGTGCGATCCTCGATCGACAGCCCGGCGATGCCGGTCTCGAGGGCAAGGGCGACATTGCCGGCCACGCCCTCGGGATCATCGGCGAAACCGGATTCGAAATCCGCGTTCACGGGCAGATCCGTCGCTGCGCAAAGGGCGCGAAGATGGTCGAGCACCACCTCGCGGGTCACCGAGCGGTCGTCGAGACCAGCGCTCCAGGCTAGGCCGGCACTCGTCGAAGCGAGTGCCTTGAAACCGAGCTTTTCCAGCCGCTTGAGGCTGCCGATGTCCCAGGGGTTGGGAAGGGCGAAGCAACCCTGCGCATGCAGGGCGCGGAAGGCGATGCGCGCGGCTGTCGCCTTCGCGCTCATGTCAGATCGCGTCCGATCCCGTCTCACCCGTGCGGATGCGGATCGCATCCTCGATGCCCGAAACGAAGATCTTGCCGTCACCGATACGGCCGGTCTGGGCAGATTTGCGGATCGCCTCGACGGCAGCTTCCACCTGGGAATCCCCGAGCACGATCTCGAGCTTCACCTTCGGCAGGAAGTCCACGACGTATTCGGCGCCGCGATACAATTCGGTGTGGCCCTTCTGGCGGCCGAAACCCTTGGCCTCGATCACAGTGATGCCCTGCAAGCCGACGTCCTGAAGGGCCTCCTTCACTTCGTCGAGCTTGAACGGCTTGATGATCGCTTCGATCTTCTTCATTCGGTCGGCGCCTGACCTGCGCATTCGCGGAGCTAATGATTCCTAGCACCGCCTCTTGAGGATCGCCACGACGTTTTGCTGTGGCCCTCGCGCAAACTGCGCAAGCCTTGAGCAGAAAATGCACAACATTCGAGCATTTTGCCGCAATTCGCCCATCCCGCAGGCAGGCCTGGACCGTGTGCGAGCAGGAGCCATCCATGACCACCACCCGTCTGCTGACAGTCGACGCAATGCGATGCGTCGACGAGACCGCGATCTCGAGCGGCATCGCCGGCTACACGCTGATGCGCAATGCCGGGGCGGCGGTGGCAGAGCGGGCGCGGGCGCGACTGCCCGTCAGCGGGCGGGTTCTGATCCTGTGCGGCCCCGGCAATAACGGGGGCGACGGCTTCGTGGCCGGCCGGCTTCTTGCCGAAGGCGGCTACGCCGTGACTCTGCGCCTGCTGGGCGACGCGGCCGCCTTGTCCGGCGACGCGGCCCTCGCCGCCGCTGACTGGCGCGCGGGGGGCCATCCCGTCGCGCCGGCGCTCGCACGCGACGAGGTTTCAGGATTCGATCTGATCGTCGATGCGCTCTTCGGAGCTGGATTGTCGCGGGAGATCGCGGGCGAGGCGAGGGCGGTGATCGAGGCGGTCGACCGTTCAGGCACGCCCGTTCTCGCGGTGGACGTCCCGAGCGGGATTGATGGCGACACGGGCGAGGTGCGCGGCATCGCCCTCGCGGCCATCGAAACCGTCACCTTCGTCGCGCTGAAACCGGGCCACCTTCTGCAGCCGGGGCACTCCCTCTGCGGCGCGCTGCACGTCGCCGAGATCGGCACGGGCGAGGCGGCTCTTGCGGCGGGGCTCGCGGCCGGAGGCGCTCCGTCGTTCCGGAACGGGCCTGACCTGTGGCGCGAGGTGTTTCCGCGGCCGAGCGCGCAGGGCCACAAATACACCCGAGGCCATGCTCTCGTTCTGTCGGGACCGCCCTTCAAGACCGGGGCCGCCCGCCTCGCCGCGCGCGGCGCACTGCGGGTCGGCGCGGGGCTCGTCACGATGGTCTCGCCGAAGGCCGCGATGGCCGAGAACGCCGCCCATCTCACTGCCATCATGCTGCGCGCCTGCGACAGCCCCGACGACCTCGACGACCTGCTCACCGACGAGCGTCTCGACACGGTGCTGATCGGTCCGGGCCTCGGCATCGGCGACACGGCGCGCGACCTCGTCGTCGTGGCGGCCTCGGCCGGCCGCAAGCTCGTGCTCGATGCCGACGCACTGACGAGCTTCAAGGGTCAGGCGCCGCTGCTTGCCGAGCACCTCCGCCAGGGCGAGGCGCAGGCCGTCCTGACACCGCACGCAGGGGAATTCGCGCGGCTCTTCGCCAGCACGGGGGCGGTCGAGGAGGGGCTGAGCAAGATCGAGCGGACAAGGCGGGCGGCTGCGATCGCGGGATCGGTCGTCGTCCTGAAGGGCTCCGATACCGTGATCGCCGCGCCGGACGGCCGGGCTGCGATCAACGATCACGGTTCTCCCTATCTCGGTACGGCCGGTTCGGGGGACGTACTCGGCGGCCTGATCGCAGGGCTGCTGGCACAGGGGATGGCGCCGTTCGAGGCGGCCTGTGCCGGCGTCTGGCTGCACGGCGATGCGGGCTTGCGGCACGGGCCGGGGCTGATCGCCGAGGACATTCCGGAGATGATGCCGGAGGTGCTGGCGGGATTGCTCGGGGCCTAACTCACCTCGAAGCTCGTCCACATCCCCGTGTCGAACCGCTCCAGCACCGTGGAGCTGATCAGCCAGCGCCCCGGATTGTCGGCGAGGAAGGCGATGCGGGCGGTCTTCCCGTCTAGGAGCTGGAAGGTGTCGAGCCAGTAGGGCTCCCAGCCATCGTCGAGCGGGTGGAGCAGCCGGAAGGCGTGGCCGTGGACGTGCAGCGTCTGCAGGAACGCCGTATCGTTGCGCACCGCGAGCACCACGACCTGACCACGCTTCACCGAGAAGGCCGGTGCGGCGCCCGCGGTGCCGCTGGCTCCGTTGATCTGCCAGATCCGGGTCGGATCGCCGGTGAAGGCCGGCTCCGTGCCCGGCTTGTCCTTGTCGATCCGCGCGCCACCCGTGAGGACGAGATCGCGGCGAAACGCGCTCTGAAGCTTCACTTCGGCCGGCAGGAGGCTGTTGTTGCCGATAAGCGCGATCGGCGGCAGCGCGCTGCGCCGTTGCAGCGGCGCGCCCTTGGCGGTGAGGGTCGCCAGGGCCAGGCCCTGTCCGATCAGGGCATTGATCGTCACCGCCGCACCCGGCTCCGTCGGCATGTCGAGCAGCAGGTCGTAGCGAGTGCCTGGCGCGAAGGGCAGGGTGGCGCGCAGGGGCTCGAACAGATCGGTCGGCTGGCCATCGACGGCTACGACATAGGCCTTGGCCCCGTCGAAGCGGATGCGCGTCGCACGCGCGTTGCAGGCATTGGCGAGCCGCAGCCGCAGGCGGCTTCCCGGCGGCACCTCGACGGCCTCCGGGATCGGCCGGCCATTGACGGTGACGAGATTGCCGAGCCGGCCCGAGGCGGCAGCGAAGGCGAGCTGGCCAAAGGGGAGGGGCTGTCCGTCATCCTCCAGCCGCACGTCCTGCAGCAGGAAGGTCAGGTCGCGGTCGGTGGGAGGCGGCGTCGCCTCCTCGACGACGAGCATACCGGCGAGGCCGCGGCCCGACGGCTCGCTCGATCCGCCGACGACGAGGGGCCGGATCACCGAGGTGCCGGCATCGGGCGGCGTGAACTGGTAGGTGAAGCTCGCCCCCGGCGCGATCGGCGGCTGCGTGACCCCGCCGACGCCGTCCATGGCGTTGGTGTTGCGCACGCCGTGCCAGTGCAGCGAGAGCGGCTTGTCGGTCTTGTTGTCGAGCTTCAGCCGGACGGCCTCGCCCTTCCGGATCCGGAGAACCGGCGGCGCCGATTTCCCGTCGAAGCACCAGACCGGCGTCTCCTTGGCCGGCTCGGGCTTCAGCCGCGCCTGGCCGGGCGCCGCGGTCCAGGTGGTTTCGGCCGGGGGAGCGGACGGCGTGCCCTGCGCGACCGAGGGCCGCGGCAGCCAGGCGAGGGCAGCGACGCCTCCGAGCAGAGCGCGTCGCGACGGTCCTGTCGTGGCTTTGCGTGGCGGCATGGCACCCGGATGCTCGAGAGAGACGGTGCGCTCCGGCCGAAGCGCAGAGGGCTACTTAGCGGCGGCCGGGCCCCGTCGCCAACACGAGGCGGCCCCATGCGAAGTTTTTTGCTGCAGTCGGAAATGTGCGTGTTATAGAGCCGCCCCTGTGCGGTCGGACGTGTGCCTCCTCGCAGGTGCCCGCGGGCGTGGCGGAACTGGTAGACGCGCTGGATTTAGGTTCCAGTGTCGCAAGACGTGGGGGTTCGAGCCCCTCCGCCCGCACCAGTCCTGCCGCCGTGACCGCCGAGGGGCCTGGCGAAAGGGCATCCCGCGGCCGCGTGAGGCGGCCCGCATTCCCGGATCGGTCCGTCGCCCCGCCGAGGGTTCGCCCGCGGCGGACAAAGCCGTTGCTGAAAAGACTTTAGAGAATCGGACGAGACGACGATGCAGGTGACCGAGACGACTTCCGAGGGGCTGAAGCGCGAGTTTCAGGTGCTCCTCCCCGCGAGCGAACTCGAGGATCGCCTGAACACCGAGCTCTCGAACATCAAGGGCAAGGCCCAGCTCAAGGGCTTCCGCCCGGGCAAGGTGCCGGTGGCGCATCTGCGCAAGGTCTACGGCAAGTCGGTCATGGCCGACGTGCTGCAGAACGCCGTCAACGAGGCGAACCAGAAGATCGTCGCCGACAACAGCCTCAAGCTGGCGCTCGAGCCGCAGATCGAGTTCCCGAAGGACGAAGAGCAGAACATCGTCGAGAAGGCCCTCGAGGCGAAGGGTGACCTCGCCTTCAAGGTGAAGCTCGAGGTGCTGCCGACCTTCGACCTCGTCGACCTCTCCGACGTCACCCTGACCAAGCCCGTGCTCAAGCCCTCCGACGAGGAGGTGCAGGAGGCACTGGACCGCATGGCCAAGCAGAACCGCGACTTCGCCGCCAAGGACGAGGGCGCCGCGGCCGAGACCGGCGACAAGGTCTCGATCGACTTCGTCGGCAAGATCGACGGCGTCGAGTTCGAGGGCGGCAAGGGCGAGGACGTCGACCTGGAGCTCGGCTCGAACAGCTTCATCCCGGGCTTCGAGGACCAGCTCGTCGGCGCCAAGGCCGGCGACAGCCGCGTCGTCAAGGTGAACTTCCCCGAGGATTACCAGGCCGCCCAGCTCGCCGGTAAGGCCGCCGAGTTCGACATCACCGTAAAGGGCGTCCAGGCGCCGGGCGAGGTCACGATCGACGACGAGCTCGCCAAGCGCTTTGGCATGGAAGACCTCGAGAAGCTCAAGGAAGCCGTGAGCAAGGCGATCGGCACCGATTACGACGCCGCCTCGCGCCGCAAGACCAAGAAGGCGCTGCTCGACGCGCTGGACGGCAAATACGCCTTCGATCTGCCCCCGAGCCTCGTCGCCCAGGAATTCGCCAGCGTCTGGGCCCAGGTCGAGCAGGACCTGAAGACCCGCGAAAAGACCTTCGAGGACGAGGGTACGACCGAGGAAAAGGCTCAGGAAGAGTATCGCAAGATCGCCGAGCGGCGCGTGCGTCTCGGCCTGGTGCTTGCGCAGGTCGGCGAGACCGCCGATATCAAGGTCTCCGACGACGAGGTCAATCAGGCCCTCTTCGCCCGGGTACGTCAGTTCCCCGGCCAGGAGAAGGTGGTCTACGACTTCTACCGGAACAACCCGCAGGCGCTCGCCGAGCTTCGCGCGCCGCTGTTCGAGGAAAAGGTCGTCGACCACGTCCTCGGTCAGGTCAAACTCGTCGAAGAGCCGGTCTCCAAGGAGGCGCTCTTCGCCGAGGACGACGAAGAGGCCGCACCTGCCGAGACGAACGAGGCGGCGGCCGAGAAGGCCGCCGGCTGAGGCCCGCACCCACGGTTCAGGGTCAGCGGGTCCGATCAGGCGGTGTTAACAACCGCCGTAGTTGGCTTGTAACACCGGCCCGGGGATGATTCGCCCCGGCCGGTCCCTGACCTTGAGGGCGTGAGAATGAGAGATCCGGTCGACTACTTCCAGAACAGCCTCGTCCCGATGGTGGTCGAGCAGTCGAGCCGCGGCGAGCGCGCCTTCGACATCTATTCGCGCCTGCTCCGCGAGCGCATCATCTTCCTGACCGGCCCGGTCGAGGATCAAGGCGCGTCGCTGATCGTCGCGCAGCTGCTGTTCCTCGAGGCGGAGAACCCGAAGAAGGAAATTTCCTTCTACATCAACTCGCCCGGCGGCGTGGTGACCTCGGGTCTGTCGATCTACGACACCATGCAGTTCATCCGCTGCCCGGTGACGACGCTGTGCACCGGCCAGGCCGCCTCGATGGGCTCCCTGCTGCTCTGCGCCGGCGAGGCCGGTCATCGCTTCGCCCTGCCGAACGCGCGGATCATGGTCCACCAGCCCTCCGGCGGCTTCCAGGGTCAGGCCACCGACATCCTGATCCATGCCCGCGAGATCGAGGCCCTCAAAAAGCGCCTCAACGAGATCTACGTGAAGCATACGGGTCGCGACTACGAGACCATCCATCAGGCTCTCGAGCGCGATAACTTCATGACAGCCGAGGCGGCCAAGGAGTTCGGCCTGGTCGACGACATCCTGCACAAGCGGCCGGAGCCGGCCGCGGCTTAAGACGTTGCCGACGATGCGGATCAGCCTGCCTATGCGTCCTTTTGGCGACAGTTCAGCGCATTGAGCAGGTTGATCCGGAGACGGCAGCGTGATTGCATCGGAGTTCGTGCCCTCGATCGAACCCGGTGCATGCCCTGAGGTGACTGTTTCTTTAGGCGGATGCCTTTAATTCTGAGCGATGCGCGTTCGCCCCTTGCCGGCGCCGCGCTCGCGGAGCGGAGACCGATATGAGCAAGACTGGCGGCAACGACTCCAAGAGCACGCTGTACTGCTCGTTCTGCGGCAAGAGCCAGCACGAAGTCCGCAAGCTCATCGCGGGCCCGACGGTGTTCATCTGCGACGAGTGCGTCGAGCTGTGTATGGACATCATCCGCGAGGAATCGAAATCCTCGCTCGTGAAGTCGCGGGACGGCGTCCCGACCCCGAAGGAAATCCGGCGCGTCCTCGATGACTATGTCATCGGCCAGGACTACGCGAAGAAGGTCCTCTCGGTCGCGGTCCACAACCACTACAAGCGCCTCGCCCACGCGACGAAGCACTCTGACGTCGAGCTGGCGAAGTCCAACATCATGCTGATCGGGCCGACGGGCTCGGGCAAGACGCTGCTCGCGCAGACGCTCGCCCGCATCCTCGACGTGCCGTTCACCATGGCGGATGCCACGACGCTCACCGAGGCCGGCTATGTCGGCGAGGACGTCGAGAACATCATCCTGAAGCTGCTCCAGGCCTCCGACTACAACGTCGAGCGGGCGCAGCGCGGCATCGTCTACATCGACGAGATCGACAAGATCTCCCGCAAGTCCGACAACCCGTCGATCACCCGGGACGTGTCGGGCGAGGGCGTGCAGCAGGCTCTCCTGAAGATCATGGAAGGCACCGTCGCCTCCGTGCCTCCGCAGGGCGGCCGCAAGCACCCGCAGCAGGAGTTCCTGCAGGTCGACACGACGAACATCCTGTTCATCTGCGGCGGCGCCTTCGCGGGGCTGGAGCGGATCATCTCCCAGCGCGGCAAGGGCACCTCGATCGGCTTCGGCGCGACCGTGCAGGCTCCCGACGACCGCCGTACCGGCGAGATCTTCCGCTCGGTCGAGCCTGAGGACCTGCTGAAGTTCGGCCTGATTCCCGAATTCGTCGGCCGTCTCCCGGTCCTGGCGACGCTCGAGGATCTCGACGAAACCGCCCTCAAGCGGATCCTGCAGGAGCCGAAGAACGCCCTGGTGAAGCAGTACGCCCGTCTCTTCGAGATGGAGAACGTCGAGCTGACCTTCCAAGAAGAGGCGCTCTCCATGGTCGCCCGCAAGGCGATCGAGCGGAAGACCGGTGCGCGCGGCCTGCGCTCCATTCTGGAGACCATCCTCCTGGAGACGATGTACGACCTGCCGGGCCTCGACTCGGTCGAGCAGGTGGTGATCGGCCCCGAGGTGGTCGAGGGCAAGTCGCGGCCGCTCTACATCCACGGCGACCGCAACAAGGAAGCCCCGGCAAGCGTCAGCGCCTGATCCGATTTGGGGCCGCGCCGTGCAAGCGGCGCGGCCCTGTCATTCCACCGTCACGAAACTTGAAAGCCGTGGCGGCGAACGCCACCTGATCGTCAGCGCAGTGGCCGCATGCTCACCCCCGAGGTGCGGTGCCGCGTCACCAGCCGCAACGTTCGATCCGATCTCCGACCAAACGCGGCCCGGTCGGCCCTGGCAGGATGCTTGCTCGTCAAAGAGGAGCGAATGCCCGGCGTCAGAGCACAAGGGAAGCCAACCCCATGACCCAGTCGAAATCGCGCCAGCCGGTCGTCCCGGGCTCGACGGGCTCCTATGCCGTCCTGCCCCTGCGCGACATCGTCGTGTTTCCGCACATGATCGTGCCGCTCTTCGTCGGCCGCGAGAAATCCATCCGCGCCCTCGAAGAGGCTGTGAAGGCAGACAGGCACATCCTGCTGGCCACCCAGATCAATGCCGCTGACGACGATCCGTCGACCGACGCGATCTACAAGATCGGCACGCTCGCCAGCGTTCTGCAGCTCCTCAAGCTGCCCGACGGGACCGTGAAGGTTCTCGTCGAGGGCGCCGGACGCGCCAAGATCGAGGAGTTCGTCCGCTCGGACGAGTATTACGAGGCGACGGCGGAGACGCTGTCCGACGATCTCGGCGATCGCGTCGAGGCGGAAGCCCTCGCACGCTCGGTGATCTCCGAGTTCGAGAATTACGTGAAGCTCAACAAGAAGATCTCCCCCGAGGTCGTTGCCGCCGTTACGCAAATCGACGAGTCCTCGAAGCTCGCCGATACCGTTGGCTCGCATCTCGCGGTCAAGATCGCCGACAAGCAGGCGATCCTCGAGATCCCCACGGTGGCGCAGCGCCTCGAGCGCGTGCTGTCGCTAATGGAGAGCGAGATCTCCGTGCTCCAGGTGGAGAAGCGCATCCGGACCCGCGTCAAGCGGCAGATGGAGAAGACCCAGCGCGAGTACTACCTCAACGAGCAGATGAAGGCGATCCAGAAGGAGCTGGGCGACGAGGACGGCCGCGACGAGCTGGCCGAGCTCGAGGAGAAGATCGAGAAGACCAAGCTCTCGAAGGAAGCCCGCGACAAGGCGACGGCCGAGCTGAAGAAGCTGCGCCAGATGTCGCCGATGTCGGCCGAGGCGACCGTCGTGCGCAACTACCTCGATTGGATGCTCGGCATCCCGTGGAACAAGCGCTCGAAGATCAAGAAGGATCTCGTCGCGGCGCAGACCCTGCTCGACGAGGATCATTTCGGCCTCGACAAGGTCAAGGACCGCATCGTCGAGTACCTCGCCGTGCAGCAGCGCGCGAACAAGCTGACCGGCCCGATCCTGTGCCTCGTCGGCCCTCCGGGCGTCGGCAAGACCTCGCTCGGCAAGTCGATCGCGCGGGCAACGGGTCGCGAGTTCGTCCGGATGTCGCTCGGCGGCGTGCGGGACGAGGCCGAGATCCGCGGTCACCGCAGGACCTATATCGGCTCGATGCCGGGCAAGGTCGTGCAGTCGATGCGCAAGGCCAAGACCTCGAACCCGCTCATCCTGCTCGACGAGATCGACAAGATGGGCATGGATTTCCGCGGTGATCCGTCGGCCGCCCTGCTGGAGGTCCTCGACCCCGAACAGAACGCGACCTTCAACGACCATTACCTCGAGGTCGATTACGACCTGTCGAACGTGATGTTCGTGACCACGGCGAACACGCTGAACATCCCCGGCCCGCTGATGGACCGCATGGAGATCATCCGGATCGCCGGCTACACCGAGGAAGAGAAGGCGGAGATCGCCCGTCGCCACCTCATCCCGAACGCGCTCAAGAAGCACGGCCTGGATGAGAAGGAATGGTCGATCACCGACGATGGCCTGATGATGCTCATCCGCCGCTACACCCGTGAGGCGGGCGTGCGGAACCTGGAGCGCGAGATCTCCAACCTCGCCCGCAAGGCGGTGAAGGAGATCCTGATCTCGAAGGTGAAGTCCGTCGTGGGCAATCCCGAGACCCTGCCGGAATTCCTCGGCCCGCCGAAGTTCCGCTACGGCGAGATCGACGCGGACGATCAGGTCGGCGTCGTCACGGGTCTGGCCTGGACCGAGGTCGGCGGCGAGTTGCTGACGATCGAGGGCGTCATGATGCCCGGCAAGGGCAAGATGACGGTCACGGGCAACCTGCGCGACGTGATGAAGGAGTCGATCTCGGCTGCGGCGAGCTACGTCCGCTCGCGGGCCCTCGACTTCGGCATCGAGCCGCCGCTCTTCGAGCGCCGGGACATCCACGTCCACGTTCCGGAAGGGGCAACCCCGAAGGACGGTCCGTCGGCCGGCATCGCCATGGCCACCGCGATCATCTCGACGCTGACCGGCATCCCGGTCCGTCGCGACGTCGCAATGACGGGCGAGGTCACCCTGCGTGGCCGCGTCCTGCCGATCGGCGGCCTCAAGGAGAAGCTGCTCGCCGCTCTGCGCGGCGGCATCAAGACGGTGATGATCCCGGAAGAGAACGCCAAGGACCTCGCCGAGGTGCCGGACAGCGTGAAGAACGGGCTCGACATCATCCCCGTCGCCCGCATGGACCAGGTTCTGATCCACGCCCTCGTGCGCCAGCCCGAGGCGATCGAGTGGGACGAGCCGATCCCGGCAGTGAAGAAGCCGGGCCAGGAAGACGGCGCGGCAGTCGTCGCTCACTGACGCCGCTGGCCTGACGAACGAAACGAGCCTCCGGGACGATGTCCCGGAGGCTTTTTTCTTGAGCGGAGATCTGTGGCCGCGCGACGCTAGGCGTCAGCAGGCGCAGGGTTTACGTCTCGGAATTCGCTCGGTCTTCGCCGGAACCCGTGCCATGCTCCGCCTCTGCCCGCTCGCCCTGCTTCTTGCCGCCGCGCCGGCTGCCGCCTTCGAGCGGGCCCCGCTGCCGTCGGAAGGGCCGATGCAGAAATGTCCGGAGCAGGGGCCAAGCTTCGTCCGCATCCCTGGCACCAGCACCTGCATCCGCCTCTCGGGCCGCGTCGCCGCGGGAGCCGACGTCGCGACGGATGGGCGCACTTATAGCGCCGGCACGGGGAACGGCCGCTTCGCGATCGATACGCGCACCGACACGGCCGTCGGCCCGATGCGCTCATTCGTGCGCATCGACGCCGGCCGTCGCTGAAGCGTCAAAGGCTGCGCGAGAGCAGCAGCGGCCCGCGCCCCGCGTTGCGCCCGTAAGGGGAGGGCGGCGTCGAAGGCCGGCCGTAGACGGTCGGCGTCCCGGATTTTCCGAGTTCGTCGGCCAGAGTGCGGATCAGCCCTTCGGAGACGGTCCGCGCAGTGGCGAGGACCGTCTGGTTGGTCTCGACGACGGCGGCGAAGCGGCGATGGGCAGCCTTCAGGCTCTCGATGCCGTTTGGCGCGAATCGCGCGAGCGCGATGGCGTTGGACTTGGCGGCCTCCAGGCCGTTCAGGTAGGCAGAGGCCAACTCGGCCTTTCGCGGACCACCGACCATCGCCTCGCGGATGCGCCCGGCACGCACGCCCTCGCTCTCGCTGGCGAGCACGGCATCGAGGTCGTGCATCGTTGCCATCAGGCTGGCGATGAACGCCTCGGCAGAGGCCTTGTCCTGGATGCGGACGGCGCGCGGATCAGGCGGCTGCACGACCGGCCTCCTGCATCTTCATCATCTCGCCGTAAACCTGGCTCGAGATCCCGACGCCGCCGCTCTTCACGATCGAGCCGGCATATTCCTTGGTGAGCATAGAGCGCCAGACGCCGCCACCGGTGCCGTTCTCGCCGAGCGGCCCCTCGGTGCCGGTCGATTGCGTGACGGTCTCCAGGCTGTTCTCCAGGAACATCGATTCGAAATCGTCGGCGGTCTTGCGCGCCTTGGCCTGGGCGGTCGCCTTGGCCGTGTCCATCGTGTCGGTGCCGGTCTTGGCGACGGCACTGGCCAAGGCTTTGCCGACGCCGACTGCTGCGGATGCCGCGAAGGTTGCGAGAGGAAGCATGGTCTGGCTCTCCTTCTGGATCACATGAGTTCGATGTCGGCCTGCAGGGCGCCGGCGGTCTTGATGGCCTGCAGGATCGAGATCAGGTCGCGCGGGCCGACGCCCAGCGCATTGAGGCCGTCGACCAGTTCGCGCAGCGTCACGCCCTCGCGGACCAGGGCCAGCTTGTTGCCGTCGCCGGTATCGACCTTGAGGGCGGTGCGCGGCACCACGGCTGTCTGACCGTTCGAGAGCGGGCCGGGCTGGCTGACCTGCGGTTGCTCGGTGATCGTCACGGTCAGGTTGCCCTGGGCGATCGCCACGGTGGAGACCCGCACGTCGCGGCCCATGACGATGATGCCCGAGCGCTCGTCGACGATGACGCGGGCCGTCTGGTCGGGCTCGACCTTGAGCTGCTCCACCTCGGTGACGAGGCGGATCATGTTGCCGTGATACTTGGCCGGAATCTGGATCGTGACGGTTGCCGGGTCGGTGGGCTCGGCGGTGTCGGCGCCCATGAAGTCGTTGATCGCGGCCGCGATGCGCTTCGAGGTCGTGAAATCCGGGTTGCGCAGCGACAGGCGCAGCGAGCGCGCATCGTTGAGCTTGAACGCCACCTCGCGCTCGATGTTTGCACCGTTTGAGATGCGGCCGTTCGTCGGGACGCCCCGGGTAATCTTTGCCGCGTCGCCCTCGGCCGAGAAGCCGGCGATGGCGACGGAGCCCTGCGCCAGCGCGTAGACCTCGCCGTCGGCCCCCAGGAGCGGCGTCACGAGCAGCGTGCCGCCCTGGAGCGACTTGGCGTCGCCGAGCGAGGACACGGTGACGTCGATGCGATTGCCCTGCGCCGCGAAGGGCGGCAGGTTCGCGGTCACCATCACCGCCGCGAGGTTCTGCGTGCGCATGGTGGCGCCGCGCGTGTTCACGCCGAGCCGCTCGAGCATCGCCTGCAGCGACTGCTTGGTGAAGGGGATGTTGTTGAGCGTGTCGCCGGTGCCGTTGAGGCCGACGACGATGCCGTAGCCGACGAGCTGGTTCTGACGCACGCCCTCGATCGAGGCGAGGTCCTTGACCCGCGACAGAGCCGAGGCCCCGCCGATGCTCGACAGCCAGAGGCCGAGTCCCAGCACCAGCAGGCGCAGAACGGGAAAGGAAGGGGGCCGAACCGGACGCGGGGTCATGGTGGACTCGGGTGAATGACGCATCCTCTCCTGCGAGCCGCGTGCCATCCGCTCCGTTTCCGCAAAGCATTGAAATCGAGTGGTTTTTCTAACCGGCCGTTGGCAAGTGAGGCCTTGGCCAGCGCATCCCTTCCTGCCGGCCCGGCAGCTTCTGCCGGGCTGTTTACCGACGGTTAACCATGGCGGCCGGATGACTGGACAGGTCGAGCCACCATGGCTCCCGTCTTCTCTCCGGCCAGGATCATGCGCGTCGAGCAACGCTTTGCCGCTACCGCTGCCGGGCCGGCCACCGCCGGACGCCGCACGGACGCAACGCGCGCTTTCTCCCTCACGGAGGGCGCGCAGCAGGCCCGCGCCGGAACGAGCGCCGCGACGCAGACCGGCATGCTCGCCGGGCTCGATGCCATCCTGACCCTACAGGGCAACGAAGACGCGCCCCAGGAACGCCGCCGCCGCTCGGTCAAGCGCGGGCACGACCTCCTCGACGGCCTCGACCGGCTCAAGGCGGCCATCCTCGGCGGCCGCGTCGCCACGCACGAACTACAGGCCATTGCCGGCAGGTTGTCCGATCGCGCCGAGTCCAGCGGAGACCCGCGCCTCGACGGCTTGGTCGCCGAGATCGAGCTGCGGGCCGCCGTAGAGCTCGCCAAGCTCGAAGCCCTGCGCGAGGCCTGATCTCACTCAGGGCCCCAGAATCGCCTCCAGCGTGCAAGTCAGGCCCTCGGGCGCGTAATCCGTCGTCACCGATCCGCCCGCCAGGCCTCGCTCGATCAATCGCGAGCCGAACCCCTTGCGAGACGGCGTGGAGACGGGAGGACCGTCGCGCTCGACCCAGGCCAGGCGGAAAGTCGTCTCGGTCGTTCCGACGATCGACCAGGATACCGAGACGCGCCCGTTCTCCTGCGACAGCGATCCGTATTTGGCCGCGTTCGTCGCGAGTTCGTGCAGAATCATAGAGAGAGACAGGGCGAGGGACGGATCGAGGCGGATCATCGGGCCCTCGACCGTGAAGCGGCCCTCCCGGCCCGCATGCAGCGCGAGGGCGCCCGCGACCACGTCGGACACTTCCGCGCTCTCGCGGCTGCCGGCGAGCAGGATGTCGTGCGCCTTGCCGAGCGCGATGAGTCGCGGCACGAGGTCCTCGCGCGCCGCGTCGAGATCGGTGGCGTTGCGCAGCGTCTGGGTCGCAATCGACTGGACCATGGCGAGCGTGTTCTTGAGCCGGTGGCTCAATTCGCCGTTGAGCCAGCGCTGCTGCTCCTCGGCGCGAGCCCGCGCCACGGCGGCCTGGGTGCGGTCGGCCATCGTCCGGACGAAACCGACCTCTTCCTCCGTCCAGAGATGCGGCGCGTCGTAATGCACGAAGGCGACCGCAGCGAGCCGGCCGCGCTCCACGATCGGCACGTTGACGAGAACACGGATGCCGAGGGCGAGAAGCGTCTCGGACATCGCCCGCGTGCGCGGATCCGTCTCGACATCGGTGATGATCACGGTCTCGCCGCGCTTCAGGTCGTCGACGAAGTTGCCGTAATCGCGGAAGCGATGCAGCCCGGCGATGCTCGCCGCTCCCGGCAAGCGCCAGTCCGGCTGGATCACGATGCTCTCGTCGGCGTGGTCGACGAGGCCGTAGCCCGCCCGCGTGGCGCCGAGAGCCCGCGCCATCACCTCGGCCGCCGCAGAGGTGATCTCGCCGACGTCATCACGGTCGCGAATCCGGTCGCCGAGCTCGATCAGCGCATCCTTGCGCCGCTCGGCGCATTTGCGGTCGGTGATGTCGATGACGACGCCGGGGAAGCGCGACGGGCGTCCCGCGGCATCGTGATAGCAGCGCCCCCGGGCATAGACCCAGGTGACGCTGCCGTCGGCACCGAGCAGGCGGTATTCCTCCCGGAACTCGCCCGCTTCGGCGGCTGTCGCCGTGATCTTCGCTGCAACCACGTCCCGGTCGTCCGGGTGGATGCCATCGACGAAGGCCGAGAGCGGCGCGCCGGCTGCCGCCTCGGCGGGATCGACCCCGTACATCCGCGCGAAAACCTCGCCGGCATAGACCCGGTCGCGTGTGATATCCCAATCCCACCAGCCCAGCGCGCCCGATGCCTCGACGGCGAAAGCCAGACGTTCCTCGATGAGGGCAAGCGCGGCCTGGCTCGCGCGCAGTTCCACGGCAAGGTCGTCCGAGGCGGCGATATCAGAGACAGCGTCGGCAAGGTCGAGCTGGTAGTCGCGGTCGGTCGGCGGGCGTCGGCCGTCCTCTGCAGAGGATAGATCGGTCTCGGCGTCTCGCAGCAAGGCGCGCAAGCGCGCGTTCTCCGCCGCAAGTCGGTCGACCTCCGCTGGATATCGGTGATCTTCGGTCACGCAGCGCCTGTTTCAACCGATTCAGAGCTTAGCCGAAAAGCGCTTTTTCGACAACGAGATAGATCGGCCAGGGACCGGAGCGCATCGCCGCAGGAGAGCCGCCTCGCCGCGTCGAGCCAGCCCATCAGTCCGGGTCGTCCGTTGACCTGGCCGGATTGATCTTCGACAACGGCGCGGCGTGAGGGGAGGCTCGCAACGAGCCCTGCATCGCGCGCCTGATTCAGCGGCGATGCTCTTCAACTCCCACGTCTTTCTCCTCGTATTCCTGCCGTTTGCCTTCGGCCTGCACGCGCTGGTCGAGCGCTTCCGGCCACACTGGCGGCTCGCCGTGCTCGTCCTGCTGTCGCTCGTCTTCTACGGCTGGTGGGACATCCGCTTTGTGCCGCTGATGCTGGCCTCGATCGGCGTGAACTGGCTGGTGATGCGCGCTTTCCTGGCGCGTCCCGTCTCATGGCTGATCCCGCTGGCGATCGGCGCGAACCTGCTGGTTCTGGCCCTCTTCAAGTACATGAATTTCTTTGCGGACCTGGCGAGTCTGCTGCCCGGCGTGACGGCGCCCCACCTCGATTGGGTGCTGCCGCTCGGCATCTCGTTCTTCACCTTCCACCACATCATGTACCTGACAGACCTGAGGGCGGGCCGGGCACCGGCCTTCGGCCTGGTCAAGTACGCGCTCTACATCGCCTTCTTCCCGCAGGTTCTCGCCGGCCCGCTCGTGCGCTGGAGCGAGATCATGCACCAGTTCGACGAGCGCCCCTATGCGCGCCCCGACGCGATGGAGCGGATCGGGCGCGGGCTGCTGCTGCTCGTCATCGGCCTCTCGAAAAAGGTGCTGCTGAGCGACCCCCTCAGCTTCCAGGTCAATTCCGTGTTCGAGAATGCGGCCGCCGGGCACGTCGTCACCGTGACCGAGGCCTGGCAGGCGACACTCGGCTTTACCCTGCAGATCTATTTCGATTTCTCCGGCTACACCGACATGGCGCTCGGCATCGCCCTGCTCTTCGGTCTCGTCCTGCCGCAGAACTTCGACGTGCCCTACCGCGCCACCTCGCTGCGGGATTTCTGGCGGCGCTGGCACATGACCCTGTCGCGTTTCCTGCGCGACTACCTCTACATTGCCCTGGGCGGAAATCGCCGGGGGCTCGCCCTTCAATTGGCCGCCCTGTTCGCGACGATGACGCTGGGCGGCCTCTGGCACGGCGCCGGCCTGACCTTCGTCGCCTGGGGCGCGGCCCACGGCCTCGGCCTGTGCGCCGGCGTCCTCTGGCGCCGCACCGGCCGCCACATGCCGGCGCTGATTGGATGGGCGCTGACGCTGAGCTTCGTCGTGCTCACCTGGGTCTTGTTCCGCGCCACGAGCTTCGAGGGCGCCCTCAACATCTACAAGGGGCTGTTCGGTCAGGCGCCGATCGGTTCCCTGTTCCGGTGGCGCGGGCTCGCGATTCCCGCCGCCATCGCCTTGATCGGCCCGAGCGCCTGGGTTGCGGTGCATCGGCTGCCGGCGAGCCGAACGCTCGCGGTGGGGCTCGCGATGCTGTATGTCGTCATCCTCCTCAAGATCGGTGAGGACGCGAACCGCGAGTTTATTTACTTCCAGTTCTGACGCGAAGCCGCACGACTTGTTTCGCGAGCCTGCCCGTTGGCCGTCGCCCTGTCTCGGGGCGCCGATGGCTACAAAGGGCATGTATACCCCGGCGGGAAACGGCGTAGCTCCAAGCAACCCTCTCGTCCGCTGAAAAGAAAAATCTCAAACGCAGCCCGCAAGACATCGATCAAATTTGAATTTGCCGATTTTTCACCGTTTCGACCGTGGCGTGTTTGCCGCATGGCCACATCTTTTTGTTTTCATCGCCCCGGCTTCGCCGTGGTGCGTTGTGAAGACCGCACCCCTCGCTTATACGCTCGCGCAATGTCGCGGCAGCCGACAGTAATTGGCGTGAGGCAAGGCATGACCAAGGTGACGATCGACGAGAGCTACACGCCCTCCGACACCGAGCCTTTCATGAATGACCGGCAGCGCGAGTATTTTCGGCGCAAGCTGCTGAATTGGAAGAGCGAGATCCTGCGCGAAGCGCAGGGTACGCTGAGCGCCTTGCAGAGCGAGAACGAGAACCATCCGGACCTGGCCGACCGCGCCTCGTCCGAAACCGACCGTTCGATCGAGTTGCGGGCACGCGATCGGCAGCGCAAGCTCACCAGCAAGATCGACGCGGCTCTCTCGCGGATCGAGGATCGCTCCTACGGCTTCTGTGAGGAGACCGGTGAGCCGATCTCGTTGAAGCGCCTCGATGCTCGTCCGATCGCCACGCTGTCGCTGGAGGCGCAGGAGCGCCACGAGCGCCGCGAACGCGTCTACCGCGACGACTGACGCCTCGGATTGGGACCTGCGGTCGAGGAGAGATCCTCGACGCTCCCGCGTTGCCCGGCGGCACCGTCGGATGTCGTGTTGGATCGGGGCCGCCATCAGGCACAGAGGCAAGCGGTGTCATTCCGGTTACGCTTTCGACACGGCTTTCGGCCGACGATCGGACCTGATCCGAATCGGGTCCGGAGGCTTGCCATGGATATGTTCTATCGTGGGGTCGAGACGTCGCTGATCGCGTTGACCCTCGCCCTCGGCTTGGGCGCGGCGACCCTCTCAGGGCTCCACACGCGCGCCGCCGCTCCCGCGGAGACCATCATGTTGCCGATGATCTCCGTCACGGCCGGCGAGCCGGCGGAATAAGCTGCCCTAAGCTCCTGAGCAGAACACGGTCGAGGTGTCGCGACCGGATCGGTCGGCACGCCGTGCCCTCTAGGAAACGGCTGCCCGAGCCTGCGAAGCGTCCCTGCCGCTACGGCGCAGTAGCAGGAAACCCGTGATGGCGGCGAGCACGAGGATCGCGCCCTGCATGCCGAGCGCTTCCCAGCTACCGTTGAATCCGAGCGTGCCCACCCATTCCGGCACTCCGTCGTTGTGGACGGGAATGATGGCCTGTTCCTGAAGCTCCTGGAACGCGGCGCCGACCATCTTCAACGCCATCACGAACAGGAAGGCGGAGGTGACGAGGAACATTGGCCGCAACGGCAAACGCAGGGCGAGCCACTGCATGGCGACGAACATTGCCGCCAGCGCCACCACGGCCGCCGCCAAGCCGGCGAGCAGACTTCCGTCGAAGCCGTTGGCGCCCTTGGCCAAGGCGTGCACGAACAGCATGGTCTCCGCCCCCTCGCGGAAGACGGCGAGGAAGGCGATTGCGGCGAGGGAAACCACCGTGCCGGCGCCCAGGGCCTTCTCGGCAAGCCGGTTGAGATCGGTCTGCCAGGCTTTCGGATCCTGCCGCAGCAGGAGCCAGCCGCTCATATAGAACATCAGCGCAGCAGCGAGCAGCATCACCGCCGCCTCGAACAGATCGCTGTGGTTGCCGTCGTAATAGGTCTCGAACACCCAGGCCATGCCGAGGCTCGCGAGCACGGCCGCCGCGGCGCCGACATAGAGAGGCGCGATCCGCTCCGAGGCACCCGCGCGCCGCAGGAAGGCCGCCAGCGCCGCGATTACCAGGAGCGCTTCAAGCCCTTCGCGAAACAGGATCGTGAAGGCCTGAAGAAAAATCGATCCGCTCATAGTTTTTCAAGGCCTTTGCAACGTCGATCCGGCGCGCCGAAGGGCACGGCCGGCACAAAGATTGGCAAAATTCAATCTTATTCCCGAGATCTGTAATCTACACGATCTCAGGCAAAGAATTAATATGAAATCAGGATCAAATCTGGCGTACGGAACGGAAATTCGGGAGCAATTTCATTTCAGGCAGCGTCTCAACACAGAAATTTATCTCCGCAGTGCCGGCTCGGCAGACCGAGAGGACAGGTCCCTGCACCACTTTATTCCGCGCTCGCGACGTTTCAGGGCAACCGAATGGCCATGCTGTGAATTGGTCAGAAGTGTGGCCGAGCGTTCACGGCGGAATTCGAACGAACAGAGCGCGTCGCCGGATGGATGCGCGGGTAGGTTGGGATGACAAACAGGTTGGTATCGACGCTGACCGCCCTCTTGGGGGGTTGCCTGCTCGCTGGCGCGACGAGCGCCACGATCGCGACCGCAGCTCCCATCGAGCAGCGACCCACCAAGATCGCTGAAGCGGCCCAGGCCCAGACGGCGGTCGCGGATGACGACGCGTCGACGAATTGCAACAAATCCCGCAAGCGACTCTGGGTCGAGGGAGAGGGCTGGGTCGTCCGACGCGTCACGACCTGCCGCTGAGCTGAGCGAAAAACCCGCTGCGGCTGCACTTTGCACGGGATGGCGGCCCGTATCAGCATTCTGCACCGCTGGTGCGATGGGCTGCCGCGGAACGAGCTAGCGAAGGATGCGATTGACCCCGCATCGAGCCTGGAGTCCGTCCGATGCGTCCCATCCTTCTCGGCCTCGCCGTGATGATCTCGTCCTGTGCCGTGTCCGGCGCGATGGCCGGCGAGCGCTTCAGAGTCATTGGGGATTACGGGTACGGCGATCGATACGCGTTCGCCGGCGAGACGATCGGCGGCGCCTATGTCGGCGCCCCCCTGACACGGTTTCCGCGCCCGAACGAGATCGTGCCGCCCGCCTGGGGCTACGGCACCTATGGCGTCCCGACGATTACCGGAATTCGCCAAGCCCCGGCCGGGGCTCCTACGCTGACCGTGATCAACAGCCGCGACGCAGCGGCCGCGCGGAGCGGCGTTCGCGTGATCTCGGTGACCGTGCCGCGCCGCTGAGGCAGGCATCGTTTCGCGACGCGACGCGCCGAAGCAATCGAAGGGTGCGGGCAGGAAGTTCTCCCACCATCGCAAGTTGAACGGACTGTAAGCGGAGGTTTTAACCTCTTGGCGTCATCTTACCTGCACGGTTTCCGCGGGGCGGGACCGCTCACGGCAGGCCAAGATGCATATCGCGATCGTCGATTCGAGCCGCGTCGTCCTGAAGCTCATCGCAGGGCTTCTGGAGCCGCGCGGCCACGTGGTCGAACTGTTCACCGACTCCTCCGAGGCGCTCGACTATCTCGCCAAGCAGCCCTCGGTCAGGGCCCTGATCACGAGCCTGGAGGTTAGGCCGATCAGCGGGCTGGAACTGTGCTGGAGCTCGCGCCTGATCGGCGATGCCAACCGGCCGCTTTCCATTATCGTGATGTCCTCGACGCGCTGCACCCACACGCTTGCCGAGGCCCTCGACAGCGGTGCCGACGACTTCATCGAGAAGCCG
The DNA here is from genome assembly GCF_021352225.1 of Methylobacterium sp. C25. Taxonomy (GTDB): domain Bacteria; phylum Pseudomonadota; class Alphaproteobacteria; order Rhizobiales; family Beijerinckiaceae; genus Methylobacterium. The sequence goes on from NZ_JAAUVI010000008.1 coordinate 78,503, forward strand.
CCGAGCGCCGAAGAGCTTCACGCGCGTCTGCGCGCGGCCGAGCGGCTCACCACCATGCAGGCGGCCTTGATCCGCCTCGCCGAGACGGATCCTCTCACCGGCCTGATGAATCGGCGCGCCTTCATGAGCCGCGCACACGATGCCGTCACCCATGCCGGCACCTCCGGCAACCTCGCAGCGGTCCTGCTCGACATCGACCATTTCAAGCGCATCAACGACGCCCACGGACATGATATCGGTGACGAGGTGATCAAGGCGGTGGCCACGCTGATTTCCGGACGGGGCATTGCCGGCCGGCTCGGCGGCGAGGAGTTCTCGCTGCTGCTGCCGGAGCACGATCTCGACAAGGCCATGGTGGTCGCGGAACGGCTGCGCCGCCGCGCCCTCGGCCTGCGCATCCCAGCCGAAAAAGGGCCGGTCAAGCTGTCCTGCAGCTTCGGCGTCAGCACCTGGCGCGACGGAGATACCGTCGACGGGTTGCTCAAGCGCGCCGACGTTGCGCTCTATGAGGCGAAGACGACCGGCCGCGACCGCGTGGTTGCCTCGGGCATGGAACGACTGCTGAGCAAAGCTTCCTGAGATCAACTGGAACGTTTTTCGCTGACATTAAGAAGTATTAATGTAACCTTACCAGAAATGTCCCGCGCCGGGACCAAGATGACACAGAATCGGCGACGCATTGCTGTTTTGAACCACTTTACTGCATAGAAGTGCTGGAACGGATTTTGTTCTGAACACCCCGATACGGCCGCGATGTATTGCGGCGGCACGCGTAAAGGGGAGTGCGGCATGAGTCACACCGTCGAAGTCCTGATCGTCGACGAGCCGTTCGGGTTCGATCCGAGCTTTCGGGCGGCTCTCGAGCATACCCCAGCCCTGCGCACGATCGGCGAGGAGGACCTCGCAGCAGACGCACCGGGCACCGTCGTCGCCCTGATCTGCGCTCGCGAGGCACTTCTCGACGCAGCCTGCGATCGGATCGCGGCGTTGCGCGATCGTCAGCCTTCGTTGCGTATCCTCGTCGTCTTCCAATCTCTGGGTTCTGACGACCTTCGTCACCTGCTGGCAGCCGGAGCCGACGCGTTCGTCGGGCGCGGAACCCCGGCGCGCGACGTCTGCGGTGTCATCCTCGGACTGGCCGGTGCCCCCGTCGAGACCGCCGTCGAGGCGCACAAGAACGGCTATGCCCCGGTCCCGGACGTCCTGGCCCTGACGCCGCGCGAGGCCGAGGTGCTGCGCTTCCTGAGTGCGGGGTTCTCGAACAAGGAGGTGGCGCGCCGCCTCTCGCTCTCGGTCCGAACGGTCGAGACGCATCGGCTCAACCTGCGCCGCAAGACGCAGACCGGCCGGCTCAAGGATCTCGTGATGCTCGCCCGCCAGCTCGGTCTCGATCCGGTGATCGACGCCGATCTCCCGCGCCGCTCCGCCTCGCATTGAGACAGGGCTCGATAGTGGCTCTCGCCGACACCGAGCTTCCACCTCGGTGCGGCACCTCGTCGGCTCACTCGATCACGCCGCACGCCGACGATGAGAGGCCACCCGGCCTGCGGCCGGCACCCCCTTGCGCGCCACCTTTGCCCGCGGCTTGGGCGCAGGTTGCTGGAGCCGGCTACGCAGCAGGCTGAGCACCGCGGCCTCCTCGGGCTTCAGTTGGTCGAGCTCCTCGGTCAGCTCGTCCTCGACCCTCTCCTTCACCTGCAGCAGCAGGGCGCCGTCGAGGTAGCAATCGAGCACCTGAGGGTGGATGTAGCATTTCCGGCAGATCGTCGGCGTGTTGCCGAGACGGGAGGCGACGGATTCGATGGCATCGCGCACGTTGCGCTTGGCCATGGCCTCACTGTCGAAGCTCTCGAATTCCTTCAACGCCAGAGCCGCGAGCACCGTGCCGGCCCAGGTTCGGAAATCCTTGGCGGTGAAATCCCGGCCCGTGATCTCGCGCAAATACGCGTTGACGTCGGACGAGGTGACGTCCCTGCGAACGCCCTCGTGGTCGAGATACTGGAACAGCTCCTGGCCCGGCAGGTCCTGGCAGGCCTTGACGATCCGGGCGACGCGCCGGTCGCGGATCGACAGGTTCCATTCCTGGCCGCTCTTGCCCTTGAAGCGGAAGGTCAGTTCCGAGCCCTCGATCTTCACGTGGCGATCGCGCAGCGTCGAAAGGCCGTAGCTCTTGTTCGAGCGGGCATAGTCGTCGTTGCCGACGCGGATCAGGGTGTTCTCGAGGAGGTGCACCACGGTAGCGAGCACCTTTTCGCGCGGCAGGCCGCGCTTGCCCATGTCGGCGTCGATGCGCGTGCGGATACCGGGCAGCGCGTCAGCGAACTCCATGATCCGTTCGAACTTCGTCGCCTCCCGCGCCTCGCGGAAATCAGGGTGATACCGGTATTGCTTGCGCCCCTTCGCATCGCGACCGGTCGCCTGGATGTGGCCGTTGGCGTGCGGGCAGATCCAGACGTCGGTGTAGGCGGGCGGGATGGCGAGCTTCTTGATCCGTGCGATCACGGCCTTGTCGCGGATCGCCGTGCCGTCGGTATCCCGGAACGAGAAGCCCGTCCCACTGCGCTTGCGCGTCCAGCCCGGCTTCGAATCGTCCACGTAGCGCAGGCCGGCCTCGCGGGCGGCCTCTCGCGGATCGACGGTCCCGGTGTCCTCGCAGGCTGACATGATGGCTCTCTCGCAAGACGCGAGGGCTCAACCGGAATCGGGCGGGCCGTGTTCCCGCCCAACGGCCTCGAGCTCCACCGCAAAGGTGCGAGACCCTGATCGGTTTCCGCGGAGGCGATTGATCCGGCCATCAAATAGCCGCAGGCACGTCCAAAACAAGGGAACGTTGCTTTTGAGGGCAAGATAATGACGCCAGCATTTTATGCAGTCACCGCACTCTCCATTGGCGCAACCCTCCCAATAGCCTCTCCTGCAGCCGCGTTTGATAATATTAAAGAAGTTAAAGTGAAATGCGCAGATTTACATCTGCGGCCAATCGATCTGTGTATCGATGATAATTCCGTTCAAGTGACCGTGATCTTCAAAAAATCGGTGAGCGCGGACGATAAAACAGCGCAAAAATTTACAGTGAACGTTCTTAAATCAGAAGACGAGAAATCGGTTCCTTTGGGGATCCATGCGGCGTTTTTTGAGCCAACCGCCGAGGCAAGAAAATTAAGCTACGAGGATGGGCAATCTGCCGATTTGAAGACAGAGCCGGAAGCGGACGGTGTATTGCGGCTTTATGCTCCCGTACCGGCACCGAAAGATGACCTGAAAGATTTTCGCTTCAACGCCGGCTCTCGGTTCTGAGCGAAGTCCAGCATCATGACCAATGCGGCGCGATCGGCGTCGAGGCCCTAAAGCCAGCGCTCCATCACGGTGCGCGGGCTCTCGGACCAGCCGATCCGCTCGTAGAAGGCGCGCACCGCCGTGTTGGTCTCGCGGATCAGGAGTTGCGCCTTGCGGATGCTCCGCGCACGCAGCCAGTCTTCGCCCGCACGCACCATGATCCGCCCGAATCCGGTGTCGCGATAAGCCGGATCGACGGCGACGTAGTAGAGCCAGCCGCGATGTCCGTCATGGCCCACCATGGCCGTCGCCGCGACCCTGCCGTCGGGCAGGATGCCGAGGAGGATGTCGGAATTCTCGCGGCCCGCCGCGAGGTCGATGTCGGCATCGGGGTCGTTGTACGGCACCACGAGCCCGCAGCCGAGCCAGAGAGCTTTGACCGGCCCGCGGTCGGCTTCGGCGAAGGGCCTGATGCTCAGCGTACCGTCCATGCCGCGACCCCGCGCCCATGCTACAGACCGTCCCGATGGACGATCCGACCCAATCCCCTAAAGCCGCGGCGGGCCCTGCGAAAACCGTCGCCTTCGTGTCGAGCGACGATGCCGTCTTCGCCGCGGACGGCCTGCCGATGGCCCGTGCCGCCATCGCGATGGGTCTGTCGGTGGCGGTGATCACACGGATCGGCTCGCATCGCGAGGCGATCGAAGCCACCGGTGCGCGCCTGGTCGCGCTGGATGACGGCCGATCCGGCCTCAACCCGATGAGTGCCGGCTACGCGGCAGGGCAGCTTTCGGCGATCCTGAAGGCGCTGAAGGCCGACATCGTGCATTGCGTCGGTCTGCGCGGCATCCTCGTCGGAGGCACGGCGGCCGCCATGGCCGGCATTCAAAGCCGCGTCTACGCGCCGGGCGCGCTCGCCCGCGACAGCGGCCGGCTGTCGCGGCTCGCGGTCAAGGGCCTCCTCCGCGGGCCGCTGGCGAACCGGAGCACGCGTTACCTGCTCGAGAGCGCGGACGACGCCCGTGCCCTCGGGCTCGATCCGGCAGATACCGCCGTGACCATCCTCGACCGGACGGGCAGCGACCCCAGTCCCGTCGCCGGCATCTATGCGGAGCTGCTGTCCGCGTGACCCCGTCCCGCGACCCGCTCGCCTTCATCCGCGCCAATACCCGGCTCATGCCGGTCCCGCACGCCCCCGAGATCCGCCTGCACGTCGCCGACGAAGCGACCGAGCTCTGGCAGAAGACCGAGGAGGAGTTGGAAGAGATCGGCCTGCCGCCGCCGTTCTGGGCCTTTGCGTGGGCGGGCGGGCAGGCTCTTGCCCGCTACATCCTCGATCATCCCGAGACGGTCGCCGGCAAGCGCCTGCTCGATTTCGCCTCGGGCTCCGGCCTCGTCGCCATTGCTGCGGCCAAGGCTGGCGCCGCGCATGTACTGGCGAGCGACCTCGACGCCTTCGCGCTCGCCGCCATCCCGCTCAACGCCGCCGCGAACGGTGTCGCCGACCGGATCACCGCGACGGGCGAGAACCTGATCGGCAGCGAAGAGAGCTTCGACGGGTTGTTCGCCGCCGACATCTTCTACGAGCGCGACCTCGCCGGTGCCGTGGGCGCCTGGCTGCAGGGCCTGCACGCGCGCGGCACCGCCGTGCTGATCGGCGATCCCGGTCGCTCCTACCTGCCGCGCGAGCGGCTCGACGCCATCGCGGCCTACGAGGTGCCGGTGACGCGTTCGCTCGAAGACGCCGAGATCAAGCGCTCGAGCGTCTGGCGGTTTCGGGATTAGCAACCGGGTCCGGGTCAGGGCTCACGAAGCTTCGGCGGCCCGGTCGAAATCGGAGGCGTCGTGGCGTTCGCGCAGGAACTCGCCCGGCGCGCCCGAGGTGCGGTTGACGATCCGTCCTCGCGCCACTGCCGGCCGGGCGGCGATGGCCTCGTACCAGCGAAGCAGGTGCGGATACTCCTCGACGGCGAGGAACTCGCTCGCCTTGTAGGCGCCGTAGAGGCTTCCGGGCTGCCAGGGCCAGACCGCCATGTCCGCGATCGTGTATTGGTCGCCGGCAAGAAATTCGTGCGAGGCGAGATGCGTGTCGAGCACGTGCAGCTGGCGTTTGACCTCCATCGCGTAGCGGTCGATCGCGTATTCGATCTTGATCGGCGCGTAGGCATAGAAGTGGCCGAAGCCGCCACCCACGAAGGGCGCCGACCCCATCTGCCACATCAGCCAGTTGAAGGTCTCGGTTCTGGCGCGGTGCTCGGTCGGAAGGAACGCGCCGAATTTTTCCGCCAGATAGACGAGGATCGAACCGCTCTCGAAGACGCGCGTGGTCGGGTCCGTCGTATGGTCCACGAGCGCCGGGATCTTCGAATTGGGGTTGATGCCGACGAAGCCGCTGCCGAACTGGTCACCCTGGAAGATGTCGATCAGCCACGCATCGTAATCGGCCTCCGCATGGCCGGCAGCCAGGAGTTCTTCGAGCAGGATCGTCACCTTCTGCCCATTGGGCGTGCCCTGCGAGTAGAGTTGCAGCTTGTGCCGCCCGACCGGCAGTTCCCGTTCGAAGCGCGGCCCCGAGACCGGCTGGTTGATGCTGCCGAACGTGCCGCCGAGGGGCGCTTTCGGCGCCCAGACCTTCGGCGGCACGTAGTCTGCGGGCTGGTTGTCCAAGGGGTCGGTCATCGCTCTTCCTCTGGCCGAGACTGTCGGGGAATCGTCATTCACCTGACCGGAACCTACCGCGCCCGGAGGCCCTCGGCTTCCAGTGACGCGCGAACACTCGGCCGCAGCTCCATGCGGGCCATGAATTTCCGAATGAAGGCATGCTCGGACAGATCAACGTCGACGCGCGGAGACCAGGACAGAACGTTGTAGAGATAGGCATCCGCGACGCAGAACCGATCGCCCAGCACGTAGTCGTTGATCGACAGATGCTCGTCCACATACGCGAATTTGCTCGAGAGATTGCCCTCGAAGAACCTCGTCTTCGCGACCCGCTCCAGGAAGGGCGAGAACAATACCGCGAAGCCTCTGTGCAGGTCGGTGGCGACGAAGTTCAGCCACTCCAAAGCCATGTAGCGCGCCCTGCTGCCGAATGGCGGAAGCAGGCCATCCGCCGGATTTCGGTCCGCGATCCATTGCAGGATGACAGCAGCCTCCGTCAGCACGTCGCCGTCGTCGAGCTGAAGTGCGGGCACGGCCCCTTTGGGCGTCACCTGGAAATAGTCGCCTTCGGCCGTCGTCTTCGTCTTGAAGTCGACGGCGACCATATCGAACGGCCGCCCGGCTTCGCGCAGGGCGATTTGTGGCGCGAGCCCGCACGAGCCCGCGGAAAAATAGAGTTTCATTTGAAACACCGCGAAGAGAGGGAAGAGGTATCCGGACGGGCAAGTGTCCGGACGGATCGACATGCCGGTCAGGCGACGGCTTTCCTGTCTTCGAGGGTCGGATAGTCGGTGTAGCCCTCTGCGCCCTGGGTGTAGAAGGTCTCCTGCTGCGCCTCGCTCAACGGCGCGCGCTCCCGCAGCCGACGGACCAGATCGGGATTGGCAATGAAGGCCCGCCCGTAGCTGATCGCATCGGCGAGCCCGCTATCGAGATCGGCCTGGTGATCGGCCCGTTCGTACTCGCAGTTGAGGACCAGCGCCCCTCTGAAGTGCCGGCGCATCATCGGCGATTGGCGTGGCACGTCGGTCTTGAGGAACCTGCCATCGGGCCGCGGCTCCTTCAATTCGAGGAACGCGATGCCGATGGCGTCGAGCATCGACGCCGCCGCCGTGAACAGCGGCGTGGGGTCGCTGTCGTCGACGCCCCAGGTCTCTCCGTTGGGGGAGAGGCGCACCGACGTGCGATCCGGACCGACCGCCTCGGCAACAGCCTGCGTGAGCTGACGGAGCAGGCGAAGGCGGTTCTCGACGCTGCCGCCGTATTCGTCTGCGCGCGCATTGCTGTTGTCGCGCAGGAACTGGTCGATCAGCATGCCGTTGGCAGCATGGATCTGGACCCCGTCGAAGCCGGCGGCGATCGCGTTCTTGGCTGCGCGCGAATAGCTGGCCACGAGGCCGGGGAACTCCTCCACCCTCAGCGGACGCGACATCTCGGCGGGTTTCGGCCCGTCATAGGTCCAGGCAGCAACCGGCGAGACCGTGGCGCTGGACGAGACGGGCTGTTCGCCGATCACGGTATGATGTCCGGCACGGCCGGTATGGGCGAGCTGGGCGATGATCAGGCCGCCCGCCTCATGCACGCCCCGCGTCACCGGCTTCCAGGCGTCGACCTGCGCCTCGTTCCAGAGCCCCGGCGTGTAGGTGAAGCCGTTGCCCTGGCGCGAGACCCCGATGGCCTCGCTGATGATCAGCCCGGCCGAGGCGCGCTGCGCGTAGTACTCCGCCATCATCGGCGTCGGCATGCCGTCACGCGTCGCACGGCTGCGGGTCAGCGGCGCCATGATCACACGGTTCGGGACGGTCAGCGCGCCGAGCGCGAGGGGCTCGAAGAGCGTCGGCATGGAAACTCCTTCGTCACAGTCGCGGCCTTCAGGGCGACGCTCGATTGACTAAGGCGGAATGGATGGCCGAAAAACAGGCTGCTTTTCCGAACATTGCGGACGAAACCGACGCCATGAGCATCCGTGTCGAGAGCGTGAGCGCCCTTTCCGCCTTCGTGCAATCGGCGGAGTTGCAGAGCTTCAAGCTGGCCGGACAGCACTTCGGGCTGTCCTCCTCGGCGATCGGGAAGACCATCGCGAGGCTGGAGGGTCAGCTCGGCGTGCGGCTGTTCCACCGCTCCACCCGCGCCATCCGGCTGACGCATGAGGGCGAGGCGTTTCTCACGCGCTGCCGTAGTGTCCTGTCGGAGCTGGAGGCGGCCGAAGCGGAGCTGGCACAGAGCGCGGTCTCTCCGCGGGGCCGGCTCCGCGTCGCCGTTCCCTTCGCCGGCGACCTGCTCACGCCGCTCTTCGGCGCATTCATGGCCCGTTATCCGGAGATCGACCTCGACCTCGACTACAACGATCGGATGGTCGACGTGATCGAGGACGGGTTCGACGCGGTCATCCGCTCGGGCGAGGTCAGCGACAGCCGGCTGATGCACGTGAAGCTCGGCGACTTCTCATCGCTCCTCGTCGCAGCCCCGAGCTATCTCGCCCGAATGGGCACGCCGGAGACACCTTCTGATCTGGCGAGTCACCGCCTGCTGCATCACCGCTTCTACGAAACCGGAAAACTCGGCGACTGGGGCCTGCCCCTTCCCGAAGGCATGGTCCTGCCTGTGGCGCTCGCGGCAACCTCCCTGGAACCGCTGATCGGCCTGGCCGAGGCAGGGACTGGGATCGCCTGGCTGCCTTCTTTCGCGGTGGCCGACCGGATCAGGACGGGCCGCCTCTGCGAGGTGCTTCCCGACGCCGAGAAGACGTGCCGCGCACTCCGCCTGCTCTGGCCCCGCAGCAACTTTCCGCTCCCGAAGGTCTCCTCATTCGTGGCGTTCATGACGGAGGCGGTGAGAACCGCGCTGCACGACGCCGCCGGGTGATGTCGGTCAAGGCACCCCGAAATCGCCCCGATTGACGGTTCAACCTCCGTTCATGAGGGGAAGAGCGCTCTGGTGCCGCCCCGGCTCGTCCTTCGAGCCAGCCGAGGGAGGCTTTTCATGCGCGCAGCGTCGCGGATTCTCGCTCTTCTGACGATCCTGTCGTGGTGCCTCATCGGCGGCATCGCCCAGGCCGACCCGGTGCCGGGCGGCTCCGAGAAGCGCATCGCCCTCGTCATCGGCAATGCGGGCTACAAGGCCGGAGAGCTGGCGACGCCCGCCAACGATGCCGGCCTCGTCGCGCAGACGCTGCAGGCGGCCGGCTTCGACGTCGTCGGCGCTCGAGACCTCGACGAGGATTCGCTGCGGCGCGCGATGCGCGATTTCACCGACAAGGCCGCGCAATCGGGACCCGACACCGTCGCCTTCGTCTACCTCGCCGGCTACGGCTTGCAGCTCAACGGCGAAAATTACTTCGCGCCGGTCGACGCCGAGATCGCCTCCGCCGCGGACGTGCCGGTTCGGGCTCTGCGGCTCTCCGACTACAAGCGCCAGCTCGCGGCGATCCCGCTGAAGGCACGCTTCGTGGTACTCGATGCCGCCCGTACCGCGCCCTTCGCCAAGACCGGCGATCCGCTCGCCGGCGGCCTCGCACTGACCGAGGCCGAGCCTGGCTCGCTCGTCGCCTTCAACGCAGCGCCGGGAACGGTGGGCCCGCAGGAGAAGGGGCCCTACGGCGCCTATGCCCAGGCGTTGGTCGAGATGATCCGCGAGGGCGGATTGCCGCCGGCCGAGCTGTTCGACCGGGTGCGCCTGCGCGTCAGCGAGACGACGCAGGGCGGCGAGGTTCCGTGGAGCGCCTCGCGGATCGAGGGCGCCTTCGAGTTCTTCAAGCGCGCGGCCGATGCGCCGCCCGTCGCCGATGCCGAGAAGGTCGCGGCCCTCAGTCAACGCCCGTTGAAGGATATCGGGGCCCAGGACGCCTATGCCGCCTGCCTGCACCGCGACACGCTTCAGGGCTACCAGGAGTTTGTCTCCGCCTATCCGCGGGATGCGCTGGCCAAGCGCGTACGCGTGCTGATCGCGGCGCGGCGCGAGGCGCAGACCTGGCGGCGCAGCTACCTCGCCGACAATCCCGATGGCTACTGGTCCTATCTCAGCCGCTATCCGCGCGGACCGCACGCCTGGGACGCTCGCCGACGGCTGCGTGAGCTCTCGGTGGCGCTGGAGCCGCCGCCGCACTTCGCGATGCTCGATTACGACGTGCCGCCGCCCCCGCCGGAGGAGGTGGTCTATGTCGAGCGCCCAGCGGTTTATTTCGACGACCCCTCCTACGAGCTTGCGCCGCCGCCCCCGCCACCGGCTTTCTTCCTGCCGCCGCGGCCAGCCTACATCGTCGACCTCGCGCCGCCGCCACCGGTCTATGTCGATTACGCGCTGCCGGCCCCGGCCTTCGTGCCGATCCCGGCCTATGTCAGTGCGCCGGCCTACATCGCCGCGCCGCCGAACAACGTCTATTACGAGAACATCCACAACGTGACGGTGATCGACCAGATCAACCGTCAGAACCTGGAATTCTCGCGGGAGCGCCGCGGCCCTTCGGCCCTGGCGGTCGGAGCCGGCGCGGTCGCGGGTGCGGCTGCCGGGCTTGCCATCTCGCGCGTCGCGCTGCCGCCCGCCGTCGCCAACCGAGCGGCGCTTCAGGGCAACGCTCCCCCCGGCGTCGCAGGGCCGGCAGGCGCTCCCGGTCTCAGGCCCGGCATCATCGGCAATCCCGGCCTCGCACCGAACGGCCAGGGCCTTCCGCAGCAGGCCAATCGCCCGGGCCAACCGGTCCTGCCCGGACAGCCGCCGCAGGGGATCGCACCCGGCGCGCGTCCGGGGCTCGGCCAGCCGCTCCCGGGCCAGAATGGTCAGCCGCTCCCGCAACAAGCGAACCGTCCCGGGCAGCCCGGACAGGGGCTCGTTCCCGGCAATCGGCCCGGACAGCCCGGGCAGGGCCTTCCCAACCCGAACGGGCAGGTGCAGCCGCTTCAGGCCAACCGGCCGGGCCAGCCGCTTCAACCCGGTCAGGTGCAGCCCGGCGTCACGCCCGGCCGTCCGGGCGTCGGCCAGGGGCTTCCGGGGCAGGGCGGCGCGCAACCCTTGCAGCAGGCCAACCGTCCCGGCCAACCGGCGCAGGGCCTACCCAACGGGAACAGGCCTGGGATTGCGCAGGGCCTGCCGCCTCAAAACGGCGCGGCCCCGCAGATCGTGCGGCCGGGACAGCCTCCGGGAGGTGCGGGCGCCGCTCAGCAGCAGGCGATCCAGCAGCGCCAATTGCAGCAGCAACAGGCGGCCCAGCAGAGGGCGGCGCTTCAGCAGCAGCAATCCGCGCAGCGCCAGCAGATGATGCAGCAGCAACAGCAGCAGAGAGCCGCCGCTCAGCAGCAAGCCGGTCAACGGGCCGCGATGCAGCAGCAGGCGGCGCAGCAGCGCCAGATGCAGCAGCAGGCCGCACAGCGGCAGCAACAGCAGGCAGCCCAGCAGCGGCAGATGATGCAGCAGCAACAGATGCAGCAACGCGCCGCTCAGCAGCAGCAGATGGCCCAACAGCGGCAGATGCAGATGCAACAGCAGGCCGCACAGCGGCAGCAGATGATGGCGCGCCCGCAACAGCAGCCTCAGCAGCAGCCTCGCGGTGGCGGACGCGTCTGTCCGCCGGGAGTGCCGTGTCGGTGATCACTCCGGCGTTCGCGCGGACCATGGCGGCCTACAACGCCGTCCTGAACACGAAGATCTACGCCGCGGCGGCCCGGCTCTCCGATGCCGATCGCAAGGCGGATCGCGGCGCCTTCTGGCGCTCGATCCATGGCACGCTGAACCATCTCGTCTGGGCCGACCGGATGTGGATGTCGCGGATCGACGGCTGGAAGGCGCCGTCCCAGAGCCTCGCCGAGAGCGGGACGCTGCACGAGGCCTTCGATGCGCTCAGCGAGGTCCGCGAAACGATCGACGCGGATCTTGCCGCTTGGGCGGCACGGCTGGAGCCGGGATGGCTCGACGGCGCCCTGACATGGTTCAGCGGCGCGGCCGGCCATGAGATCACGGCGCCGCGGGCGCTGATCGTCACGCATCTCTTCAACCATCAGACCCACCATCGCGGACAGGTCCACGCCATGCTGACCGCTGCCGGGGAGCGTGTCGGCGATACGGACCTGCCGCTGGTGCTGCGGTCGCCGAACTGACGGCCGGCCGCGTCGGCCATCGTCGGCGGCTGAGCCGTTGCCGAAGAAATGCCCGATTGGCGAGCCGTGGTCTCGACGCGATTCCAACAGGAGCGAGACATGCCACGTATCCTCCCCTCCGCCATCGTCGCGTCGCTGGCGATGACGCTCGCAGGCAGCGCCTTCGCGCAGGGCCGTCCGAAAGCCCCACCGCCTCCGCCGCCGCCGCAGGGTGCGCCGCCCAATCCTGGCCTGTTTCCGTGCCGGAGCGAAAAGGAGATCTGCTTCGTCGGCGCGGTGAAGGACGGCAAGCTGGTGCTTCTGTTCACGAACGATCCCAAGGGCGAGGAGGCCATCGGCAAGCCGGTCGGCGCAACCACGGGTGAGGGGGGTGCCCCGCTCGACCTCACCGCGAACGAGGGCAAGGTCGTGATGCTGACCGGCAGCTACGATGCCAAGGCCGGCGTGGCGAAGGCCGAGGTCGTCGACGTTGCGAGCCCGCTCGTCGCCTTCGCGATCAAGGCGAATGCCGGCGGCGGTGGCGATGACGGGCCGCCCGGCCCACCGCCGCCTCCGGCCGGCAAGAAGCGCTGACGCGAAGGGCCGGCCCGGACTCCCGCTACGGTTGGGAAAACTCGGGGCCGGCCCTTCTCAGCACCGGGCGTGCGGCGTAGGTTCCCAATACTGGCAAACGCTGCGCCAGGGAGGTTTCATCCCATGTCCCGTTTGATCTTCGCTGTTTCCGTCCTCGCTCTCACCTGTGCCGCGAGCGCGCCGGCCTCGGCCCTCTCGGCAAGCGAATGCTCCACCAAGTACCAGGCGGCCAAGAAGGACGGCACGCTCGGCAGCATGAAGTGGAACGACTTCCGCAAGGCCCAATGTGGCGCGGATGCTCAGCCGGCTGCCGCGGCGACCACGGCGCCTGCCGCTGCTCCGGCAGCCGCGCCTGCCCCGGCTCCCGCGCCGGCCCAGCCGGCAGCCAAGGCCGAGCCTGCCGCGAAGCCGGCAGCTCCCGCAGCCTCGGGCTCCGCGGTGTTCCCGAGCAAGATCGACCCGAAATACGCCAGCGAGTCAGCCGGCAAGCAGCGCCAGAAGACCTGCCTCGACCAGTACAACGTCAACAAGGCCAATGGCGGCAACGGCGGCCTGAACTGGATCCAGAAGGGCGGCGGCTATTACTCGGAGTGCAACAAGCGCCTGAAGAGCTGACGCGACGCCCAACCCGGGCTGCCGGTCGTAGAGTAAGGACCTCGACGCCGTGATCCGGCGCCGAGGCCGCTTCGATCACGATACCGCGGCGAGTTTGTCCGCCATGCTCTGGTCCTTGTCGCGTCGCGACCCGAAGACCATCGTGTAGAACAGGCGCTCGACGCCGAGCGCGTTGAGCTTGGCTTCGCATTCCTCGATCAGCTTGCAGATGTCGGAGAGCTCGCCTTCGATGTTGGTGCCGTTGGCATGCATCTCGGCGTTCAGCGGACTGGCATCGATGATCGCCTTGATCTCCCGCACATAGGGAGACACCGACGGCCCGACGCCCATCGGCACGATGCACAGATCAGCGATAACGCGCATGCTCAGCCTCTCGGATGTGAGGCCGAGCGCGGCACCGTTCGCGACGATCCGCGTCGGCCAACGATATGATGGATGGATCGAAAACTGGAGCGGGCGAAGGGATTCGAACCCTCGACCCCAACCTTGGCAAGGTTGTGCTCTACCCCTGAGCTACACCCGCTCGCAGCGGCTCCGCGGCAGCGCCGCCGGACCCGAACGGCGCTCTCTAAACACCATTCCGCCGGACGTTGCAAGCCTCGCTTTGACGGCTTCGGATCATTCTTTCGCAGAGGCAGGACAACGGCCCGGAACGGCAAGATCCTGCCACTCGCACCTGACTTATTTCCCCATCGCGAGGAAGCGCGTGATCAGCCAAAGCGGCACCACCACGATCGCGCCGGCCAAGATCCAGCGACCGAAATCGTGGAAGGTATCGAGTCCGAGTTCGATCATCGCACGGCCAGTATCGTAGAGCCGCCAGAACAGCTGGCCCGGGGTGAGGCCGAGCATGGCCATCGCCGCACCGACGAGCACGGAGAGGAACAGCAGCTTCACGAACACCGCCATCGGCGATCCGCCGAGGAAGCGGCGCAGCCCCGAGCGTCGCTCCCCATAGGCGCGCGGATCGCCGACCTCGGGCAGGTCCCGATAAGGAGTGGCGCGACTGCGTCGATCCTGGTCGCCGATCATGCCTCGTTTCCCGTCTGGTGCCGTCTGCCGGCGGCGCGTGTTCGCTCTGAACAGGTGATGCGTCGGCGCAGATTTCACAACGACGATGAGCCGGGGCAAGCGTGGCCGGCACGACACAGCCGTGCGAAACCGCCCCAGCCTGAGTGCGTTACGCCCTTTCGTGAGAGCCTGCGAGATGCGACCCGGATCGGACGGGTCGTATCAATGGGATCGACCAGCGCGGTCTCAGCGCGATTCGCAACCGGGGAGCATTCATGCTCGATCATGCCTTGTTCGACCCGGCGACGATCGACCCCGAGACGAAGCGCCTCAACGAGGAGATCCGCAAGGATCAGGCGAGCCAGCCCGATCCGTGGTCGATGCCCATCGCCGAGGCGAGGGCGTTGCGGGCCAAGGGCTCGATCGCCTTTCCGCGGCTCACGCGCAGCGCCCGTGCGGAGACGATCACCATCGACGGCCCCGGCGGCCCCGTCGCGCTGCGGGTCATCCGGCCGCAGGGAAAGTCGGCGGACAAGCCGAGGGGCGCCTACCTGCACATCCATGGCGGCGGCTGGGTGTTCGGGGGGGCCGACGACCAGGACCCGTGGCTCGTGCGCATTGCCGATACCTGCGGATTCGTCTGCCTCTCGGTGGGGTACCGGCTCGCGCCCGAGCATCCCTATCCCGCCGCGCTCGAGGATTGCGAGGCGGCGGCGCTCTGGCTCGCCGGGCCGGGCAAGGCGAGCCTCAACGTCTCCTCGCTGACCATCGGCGGCGAGTCGGTCGGGGCGCACCTTGCCGTTTCGACGCTGCTGCGCCTGCGCGACCATCACGAGCAGCCCCGCGCGTTTCGGGGCGCCAACCTCAATTGCGGTTTCTTCGACCTCGGCCTGACGCCGAGCGTGCGCGCCTGGGGCGAGGAGCGCCTGGTCAACAACACGCGCGACCTCGAGACCTTCGCCGACGGCTTCTGCGCGGGAAAGGTCGACCGCCGCCAACCGGAGATCTCGCCGCTCTACGCGGATCTCAAGGGTTTGCCGCCGGCCCTGTTCTCGGTGGGCACGGCCGACGCGCTCCTCGACGACACGCTCTACATGTCGGCCCGCTGGGCGGCGGCCGGCAATGGCGGCCACACCGCGATCTATCCCGGTGGCTGCCATGTGTTCATCCGCTATCCCGGCCCGCTCACCGAGCGTGCGCAGGAACTGAGCGAGCGGTTCCTCATGGCACTGGCCTAAAGCTCTCGCCGGGCGCCTCTCGCTTCAAACACCTCGTCCTGGCAATGCCACGAATCCTGCTGCCTGCGTGAAAAGGACGCTGCCAACAGTGCCAGCCCGACGCCGGCAGGCGGACGGCGCGACCCATAGTTCGAGCCTCTAATCATTGGGGCTTGTCCAAGCCCATTACTATCTGACGTTGATCATCCGGCATGAAATCAACGCGCCCCGACCATTGAAAACAGGGGTACACCAGTCTTCGACACCCTCGCAATCAACCGGAAATGGATTGATTATTTGGATTTATCTTAAGGAAGCCCTCCTGGCGAAATTTGTTATTCTGTTAAGATTGCAAAATATCTCGTTTCGATAATCGTCGTAAAAAACTACAAATCCAGATCAACTGAAGCTGATATTAAACTCCGTGCGTATGATGATCGGTCATACACGTAACGCGCGAGCCGATGCACCGCGTCTCAAATGAATTTTTAATACCGATCAAATAAACGGGTGAGCAAATAAAGCCTCGATGGGGCAACGCGCTCGAGCTGGTCGGAACGATGCTTAAGGTTCTGGGGTGTTTCGCCACCGCCCATGATCTGCGGTTGGTCGGTTTGGCCGCGGTCATATGTGCCCTGGCGGCTTTCACGTCGGTTCAACTTCTGCTTGACGCCAGGCGCGCCGGATCGGCACACCGGGTCGCCTGGCTGGCGGTCGCGGCGATCGCGGGCGGCTCGGGGATCTGGGCGACGCATTTCATCGCCATGCTGGCATTCAGCACAGGCCTGCCGAGCGGCTACGCTCTCGGCCTGACAGGCGTGTCGCTCGCTTGTGCGATCATTCTGGTCGGCATCGGCTTCGCCATGGCGGCTTACGGCGGGCGCATCGCCGCCTCGGTCGGCGGCGCCGTCGTCGGCGGTGGCATCGCGGCGATGCATTATACCGGCATGGCGGCGTGGGAAGTTCCGGGCCACGTCACCTGGGACATGGAGCTCGTCGCCGCCTCCATCGCCATTGGCGGGATCTTCGGCGCAGGCGCTCTCTGGGTAGCACGCGAGGCTCGTACCTTCCCGCGTCAGCTTCTCGCCGTCTTGCTTCTGATCGTCGCCATCTGCGGACACCACTTCACCGCCATGGGCGCGGTGACGGTCAGCCCGGACCTGACCGTCGCGATCTCGGCGAGCGCGCTACCCGCGAGTTGGCTCGCGGTGGCGGTCGCGCTGGCCGGGTTCGCCATCCTGCTGCTGGCGATTGCCGCCCTCGGACTGGACTTGCGCGATCGCCGGCGTGCCGCGCTGGAAGGGGACCGACTCCGCAGCCTCGCCAACGCCGCGGTCGAGGGCCTCGTGGTCTGTGCCGGCGACACGATCGTCAGCGGCAACGAAAGCTTCGCACAACTCGCCGGCGTGGCCGACGACGTCCTGCCCGGCGCGCTGCTGTCGCGGTTCCTGGCGAGCGGCGCGGCGCAGTTCGCCCTTAACGCCGCAGCGGACCACTCCATCGAGACGAGCCTGCGCCGGGAGGATGGCGAAGAGATCCCCGTCGAGCTGATCGTGCGCCCGGTCCAATATGCCAGCAGCGCTCACTACGCGGTGGCCGTCCGCGATCTGAGCGCGCGACGCCGCGCCGAGCAGCAGATTCAGTTTCTCGCCCACCACGACGCGCTGACCGGGCTCGCCAACCGGGCGAGCTTCGGTAAGCGGCTCGAACAGGAGATCAGGACGGCTACGGCGGAGGATCGCAAGCTCGCCGCGCTCTGCCTCGACCTCGACCGCTTCAAGGAGGTCAACGACCTGTTCGGGCACTCGGCCGGCGATGCCATGCTCGTCGAGGTCGCCCGCGTGGTGACGGGCGTACTCGACGACACTCACATGATGGCCCGCCTCGGCGGCGACGAGTTCGCGGTTCTCGCGCGCTGCGACAGCGCATCCGCCGTCGCCAGGCTGGCTGAGCGCATCTTCGAAGCGATACGCGCCAGAAATGCCGACGCGACCGGTCCTCTGATCGCGTCGAGCATCGGCATCGCCATCTTCCCGGACGACTCGCCCGATCCGCATCTCCTGATGAGCCACGCCGATACGGCGCTGTATCGCGCCAAGGGCGACGGTCGGGGGACCTACCGCTTCTACGAGGCCAAGATGGGCGCGGAGGTGCGCGACCGGCGCGTGCTCGAACACGAGCTGCGCCATGCGGCGGCGCGCGGCGAATTCGAGTTGGTCTATCAACCGCAGAGCCAGGTCGAGACCGGCGAGGTCGTCGGCTTCGAGGCCCTGCTGCGTTGGCACCACCCCCAACGCGGCCATGTTTCCCCGTCCGTGTTCATTCCGATTGCGGAAGAGTGCGGACTGATCCTGCAGATCGGCGAATGGGTCCTACGCGAGACCTGCCGCGAGGCGGCGTCTTGGCCGCGCCCCCTGACGATCGCAGTGAACGTCTCGGGAGTGCAGATCCACAGCCCGCATTTCGTCCCGCTGGTCCACGAGGTCCTGTTCGAGACGGGCATCGCCCCCAGCCGACTGGAGATCGAGATCACCGAGACGGCGCTGATCCGCGATCCCGCGCGTGCCCTGCTGACCCTGCGTCAGCTCAAGGCGCTCGGCATCCGCATCGCCATGGACGATTTCGGCACGGGATACTCGTCGCTGTCGAACCTGCGCTCGTTCCCCTTCGACAAGATCAAGATCGACGGCTCGTTCGTGCGCTCCGTGCACAGCAACGAGCAGACCGCGGCAATCGTCCGGTCGGTGCTGGGTCTCGGTCGGGGACTCGGCCTGCCCGTCCTCGCGGAGGGCGTCGAGACCGAGGAGGAGCTGCGCTTCCTGCAGCGCGAATCCTGCAACGAGGCGCAGGGCTACCTGATGGGCCGACCCGGTCCGATCGGGCAGTTCTCGCGGTTCACCGGATTGCCGGCAGAGCCCGACGCCACCAAGGCGGTGGCCTGAGCCCGCGCTCGTTCGGCCTGCGGACGACATACTCGTCGCCGCAGGGGCTGCCGATCCGGCGCGCGGTCCTTAGATAGAGCGTCGGTCCATTCCGCTGGGAACGTGGCCACCTCCATCCAGTCCGTCACGGCCCCGTGCCTGCCTCGCCGCTCCCGCAACGCTTCACCGACTGGTTCGCTTCGCGGGGCTGGCAGCCGCGCGCGCACCAAATTGCGTTGTTGGATAACGCCCGAGCCGGCCGTTCTACGCTGCTGGTGGCTCCGACCGGCGCCGGCAAGACGCTCGCCGGGTTTCTGCCCTCGCTCGTCGCCTTGAGCGAGGCGCGGCGGAAGCCGACCGAGCACCGGCTGCACACGCTTTACGTCTCGCCGCTCAAGGCGCTCGCCGTCGACATTGCGCGCAACCTCGACGCACCGATCGCCGAGATGGGGCTGTCGATCCGCGTCGAGACCCGCACCGGCGACACGCCCTCGCACAAGCGCACCCGCCAGATCGCGCGGCCACCGGACATCCTGCTGACGACGCCGGAACAGCTCTCGCTGCTGCTCGCGCATCGCGAAGCGGCAGAGCTGCTGGGCGGCTTGCAGCACATCGTGCTGGACGAGTTGCATGCGCTCGTCACCTCGAAACGGGGAGACCTGCTCTCTCTGGCCCTGGCGCGGCTGCGCCGTCTGAGCCCGCAAGCCACGGCGATCGGGCTCTCGGCGACGGTGCGGGAACCGGACGAGTTGCGGCGGTATCTGGTGGGGCAGGGGATGGCCGCGCCCAGCCCTCTCCCGTCTGCGGGAGAGGGTAGAGGGTCGGCTGAGCCGCCCATGGCCGACCTCGTCGTGGTCGAGGGCGGCGCAAAAGCCGATCTGCACATGCTCGACATCGCGCGGACATTGCCACTCGCCGGGCACACCGCCTGGCACTCGATGCCAGCGATTTACGATCTGATCCGCGAGCACCGCACGGTGCTGGTCTTCGTGAACACACGGCTGCAGGCCGAATACACTTTCCAGGAACTCTGGCGGCTCAACGACGACGTTCTGCCGATCGCGATCCATCACGGCTCGCTCGATGCCGCCCAACGCCGCCGGGTCGAGGCCGCGATGTCGGCCGGGCAATTGCGCGCCATCGTCTGCACCGCGACGCTCGATCTCGGCATCGACTGGGGCGATGTCGACCTCGTCATCAATATCGGCGCGCCGAAGGGCGCGAGCCGGATCATGCAGCGGATCGGCCGCGCCAATCACCGGATGGACGAGCCCTCGAAGGCCTATCTGGTGCCAGGCAACCGCTTCGAGATGCTCGAATGCCGGGCCGCCCTCGACGCCGTCGAAGAAGCCGCCCAGGACACGCCGGATGCCCGCATCGGGGCCCTCGACGTGCTCGCCCAGCACGTCCTCGGCATGGCCTGTGCCGAGGCTTTCGACGCGAACGAGCTCTACGACGAGATCGTCTCGGCGGCGCCCTATCAGTACCTCACCTGGGAGATGTTCGAGGCGGTCGTCGATTATGTCGCCACGGGCGGCTACGCGCTGCGTGCCTACGAGCGTTTCGCCAAGATCCTGCGTGGTCCCGATGGGCTCTGGCGGGTGCGGGATGCACGCATTGCCCAGCAATACCGCATGAATGTCGGCACCATCGTCGAGGCGGCACGGGTCAAGGTGCGGCTGACCCGGCACCTGCGCGGCAAGCCCGGCACGGTCATGCCGAAATCGGGCCGCGTGCTCGGCGAGATCGAGGAAGAATTCGGCGAGACGCTGACGGTGGGTGACACCTTCCTGTTCGCCGGCGAGGTGCTGCGCTTCGAGGGCATGTTCGAGGACGACTGTCTCGTCACCCGCGCCAAGAACATCGAGGACCCGGCGATCCCTTCCTATGCCGGATCGAAGTTCCCGCTCTCGACGTTTCTCGCCGCGCGGGTGCGGGCGATCATAGCCGACCCGTTCGAATGGGACCGGCTGCCGCCGCAGCTCTCCAAGTATCTGCTGCAGCAGCGCAAACACTCGGTGCTGCCGGGCGAGCGCGATCTACTCGTCGAGACGTTTCCGCGGGGCAACCGCTTCTATCTGACCGCCTTTCCCTTCGAGGGGCGGCTGGCGCACCAGACGCTCGGCATGCTGCTCACCCGCCGCCTGGAGCGCGCTCGGCTGCAGCCGCACGGCTTCGCGGCGAACGATTACGGCATCGCCATCTGGATGGGCCGCGACGTCAGCGAGCGCATCGCCATCGATCCGGGCTTCGCGCAGGCGCTGTTCGACGAAGACATGCTCGGTGACGATCTCGAAGCCTGGCTCGACGAATCCGCGATGATGAAGCGGACCTTTCGCCAGTGCGCAGTGATCGCGGGGCTGATCGAGCGGCGCTACCCGGGCCAGAAGAAGACCGGCCGGCAGGTCACGATCTCGACAGACCTGATCTACGACGTGCTGCGCAAGCACCAGCCCGACCACCTGCTCCTGCAGGCCGCGCGGCAGGATGCGGCAACCGGACTCCTCGACGTGGCACGCCTCGGCATGATGCTAAGACGCATCAAGGGGCGAATCACCCACAAAGCACTGGACCGGGTCTCGCCTCTCTCCGTGTCGGTCATGCTCGAGATCGGGCGTGAGCGCGTCTACGGGGAGGGGGCCGACGAGATTCTGGCCGAAGCCGAAGCAGAGCTTCTCGAAGAGGCCCTGGCGTGAGCGATTCCTCCCATCGGTTCGATGAGGAT
Organism: Methylobacterium sp. C25; assembly: GCF_021352225.1. Taxonomy (GTDB): domain Bacteria; phylum Pseudomonadota; class Alphaproteobacteria; order Rhizobiales; family Beijerinckiaceae; genus Methylobacterium. The sequence continues at coordinate 99,591 of NZ_JAAUVI010000008.1, forward strand.
GCGCTGTTGTCGCTCGGCCTGAGACTGGAAAAGACCGCAAGGGCGGCGGGGCTGATGCTCGCCGGCGAAACCCTGACCCTCGACCGCACCGGCGCGCTCTGGCTGGAGGCACATCGCACATTGGTGGTCTCGGATCTGCACCTCGAGAAGGGCTCGTCCTTCGCAGAACGCTCAGGCCAGTTTCTTCCGCCCTACGACACGCGCGAGACGTTGTCCTGCCTGCACGAGGTGATCCAACGGCTCGATCCGGCCTGCGTGGTCGCGCTCGGCGATTCCTTCCACGATGCCCGTGGGCCGGAGCGGCTGGAACCGGGCGACCGCGCCATGGTCGCCGCCCTGCAAGCCGGCCGGGACTGGATCTGGATCGCTGGAAATCATGATGCGACGGTGCGCGAGGGAATTGGCGGAAGCTATTGCGAACACATCGCAATCGGCGGACTGACCCTGAGGCACGAACCCTCCGCGGAGGCCGGGGAGGGGGAGATTGCCGGCCATCTCCACCCCTGCGGCAAGGTGACGATGCGGGGGCGCAGCGTGCGGCGGCGCTGCTTCGTCACGGACGAGCGGAGACTCGTGATGCCGGCCTTCGGCGCCTTCACCGGTGGCCTGAACGTACGTGCGGCAGCGTTCGACCCGCTGTTCCCGCAGGGCTTCACCGCCCACCTCCTGGGCGATGGCCGCGTCTTCGCCATCGGCCGCGCGATGCTCGGCAAGGATTAGGAATCGAGCTCGGCGATCTGCCGGGCGATGCCGTGGCGCATGGTCGAGCTGGCTCCGACCGCCCTTAGTACGAGGCTGCGCAAGCCCCGACCCATCGGGCCGTTCAGCGCCGCAAGGCGTGTCATCCGGTCGGTCATCGCGACGACGCCCTCGGCGACCGGGCGACGCTCGCGTTCGTAGGCGTCGAGGGCCTCGAGGCGGCCGTCCCGGATTGCTTCGGCGAGAAGCTCGGCGAGGCGCACGGAGTCCTGGATCCCGGTGTTCATGCCCTGGCCCCCGGCCGGGCTGTGAACATGGGCGGCATCCCCCGCAAGCAGAAATGGCCCCTCGCGATAACGCTCGGCGACGCCGTGGTGGATGCGAAAGCGCGATGACCAGACCAGCCGTTCGAGTCGCACGCCTGACGGTCCACGGGCCGTGGCAATAGCGGAGAGATCGTCGAGCGAGGGATGCTCGGGCGCCTGATCGCAGGTCGCGACGATCCGAAGGTGCCTGGGCGAGAACGGCACCACCACCATCAAACCTTCCGGATGGAGGTAGAGCTGGATCACGTCCGGCGGGAGCGGCCAGTGGCCCTCGACGTCACCGAGGATGAAGGATTCCGGATACGTACCGTGGTGGAAGGGGATTTGGGCCGCCTCGCGAACTGCGCTGTGGAAGCCGTCCGTGCCAATCACGAAGCGCGCTGCGACCTCTTGGATCGTGCCGTCTTTCTGCCGAACGGAGACCGTAGCGCCGTCTTCGCCGCGGGCGATGCCGACGACCTCGTGGCTCCAGTTCACGGCACCGCCCAGTTCGGCCAGTCGTTCGCGCAGGATCGCCTCGGTGCGATCCTGTGGGATGATCAGCCCGTAAGGATAGGCGGTCTCCAGCGTCGAGAGGTCGACGGTGAGACGGCGCGTCTCGCCCTCGCAAACGGCGAAGGTCGGGATCGGATTGCCCTGTGCCACCAGCCGGTTACTGATCCCGAGAGTCTCCAGGCGCTCCAGGGTACGGGCATGGACGACGGCCGCACGGGAGGTGTTCTGACCTTCGGCCAGCCGATCGCAGAGCAGGTGAGGCACACCTCGCTGCTGCAATCCGACGGCAAGGGCAAGGCCGGCTGGGCCGGCTCCGCAGATGAACACCTCGGTCCGGTCGGGCAGGGGCATGACGCACCTCCATGCTAGTCAATTAGGTCAACGGTTGTTGACCAAGGGTAGGCCCCACATCTCTCTTGTCAACACACGTTGACTGCCGTTAAGCCCAGGGCATGAACACCCGCCCGACAGGCGCGCGCGAGCGGCTCCTCGCATCGGCGAAGACGCTGTTCGCGGAACAGGGCTACGAGCGTACGACGGTGCGCGCGGTGGCGCAGGCCGCCGCCGCCGACCCGGCCCTCGTCATCCGCTATTTCGGCAGCAAGGACGGCCTGTTCGCGCGGGCCGTCGAGGTCGATCTGCGCTTCCCGGATCTCGCAACGCTGCCGAGGGAGGAGCGCGGCAGCCGGCTCGCACGCCACGTGATCGCGCTCTGGGACGGCCCTGACGGCGCGACCTTGCTACCGATGCTGCGCGCCTGCGCCACTCACGAAACTGCCGCCGAGACGGCACGGGGCATCTTCGCAGGTCAGGTCCTTGCGATGGTGAAGGGGCTCGGCCTGTCCGATCCCGAACGCCGGGCGGCCCTCGTTGCCTCTCAGGTGCTCGGCCTGGTGTTCTGCCGCTACATCCTGGGCCTGCCGCCGGTCGTCGCGATGGATGCGGATGCCGTGGCGGCCGGGCTCGGTCCGACGCTGCAGCGCTATCTGCACGGCGCGATCACATGATGGTCCAGACGAGGGCAGCCAGCCGTCAGATCCGGTGTACCTGAAGCGGCTTCAGCCCGATCGCGCGCGCGAGAGACCGCGACAGCGACCCTGAAAGCGAAAGCTGTCCCGCGTCCATCCCGAGTGCAGCCGCAACCGCCCGAACGGCATCGTCGGGATGCCGCGTCAGGGTCGTGTAGACTGCGCCATGCGAATGACAGTCGCCGGGCGAGGTCACGAGAAAAGCTTTTCGCGAATCAGAGCGTGCCATCTTGCGATGATTGCACGGAGTTTATGATCAATCTGCGAACACCCGTTCATGATTGGCTCTCTGTAGTAAACGCAACACAGTTTTGACGTCACACCGCGTGCCGATGCAGCAGAAATAAGCAAAGCTTGCCGCAGCCGCGTGCGAACTGCGTGCGCCGGAGGCTCCGATGGCAGCCTGCGACGATCCTCCATCTCCGCCGCCTCGCAGAAGGGCCCAGCATCACGGCCGGAACCAAACCTCTGGGGCAATCACATCGGCGCGATCACCTCTCGCAGACACGGCGCGCGGGAAATACTTCGTTGCTCGGCTTGGCCAGCACCGCGCCATCCACTCGTTCGGAGACCACCCATGCGCCCAGTCACCGCTTCGGCTCTTCTTCTGGCCCTCGTCGGCCTGACGGTCCCGCTTGCGTCGTCCGGCGCCTTCGCGCGCGCATCCGGCGCCGAGAAGACGCTGAAGGCAGTCGACACGGACAATGACGGCAGCATCGACCTGAAGGAGGCGACCGCCGCGGCCGAGGCGACCTTCACCAAGCTCGACAAGGACAATGACGGCTCGGTCGATACCAAGGAATTGCAGGGCCGCCTCAGCAAAAAGGACCTGAAGGCCGCCGACCCCGACAATGACGGTCATCTCGACAAGAAGGAATACTCTGCCCTGGTGGAGCAGCGCTTCAAGGCAGCCGATCCGGATGGCGACGGAACAGTCGACGCCAAGGAGTTGAAGACCCCCGCTGGCCGCGCTCTCTCGGCGCTCCTGAAGTAGTCCGCCGGGCCCCTCGCTCGTCGCAGCGGCTAAGCTGTGACGAGCAGAGACAGGCCTGCCACGCATGAGAGCAGAAGGCGCAGGCGCCCCATCCAGACCGGCGTCATGCCGCGGCGGCTGAGGTCCTGATCGATCACACCCCAGAGCAGAACGAGACACCCGAGCACGCGCAGGTCCCAGGGCGCTGGCGCGGCAAGCGCCGCCCAGGCGAGCAGGGAAGGAATCACGGCGACGAGGTAGTCGGCGTTGCCGGCATTGCGGGCTGCAGCAGCGCCCCAGCGTATCCCGCCGAGAAAGGATGCGATGACCGCACCGTAAGCCGAGAGGATCGTGCGCGGGGACAGCCCGACTGGGCCGAGGCCCCCGTCGGATCCGCTGATCGAGAGAGCCGCGAATCCGAGGAAAGGGATGAGGCCGGCGACACCAAGGATGACGGCGCCGATCGGCACCGTGGTCATCCGCGCCATGAAGTCTCCCCGTCGGGCGGGAGACGACGTCTCGTGCCTTGGCGGTCCTGCCCGTTCATCGCCCGCCTGCTCCCGAGCACCAGCATGTGGCCGCGGAGGAGCGGCCCGTGCGCCGGCTGTCAGATTTACACGCGCAGAAACGGGCGAAACCGGCAACCGGGACGCGTTGGCACACGCGGCCGAGACTGCGCACTATTTCGCGAGGGAATCCGGGCGCAGAGACGCCGCTCTCGCGAGCGGCGCTCGATCAGACGCCAGTGCGCGACGCAGAGCGGGCGAAGTTGCCAGTCGGCGAACCAGGCGGGGGCGCTCCGAGAAGCGACATCGCCGCGGGCGCCGCAGCCTTGGCAGGCGGCATGTCATTCGCGGAAGGGTCGGCCACCTTGGGCTTGTGGGCCGAGGCGACGGCCTTGGCCGCGGCGAGGTCCTTCGGCGAGAGCTTGGCCGCCACGTCGTCCCGCTTCTTCCCAGCCTCCTCGTCGCCCTGTGCGGCGGCTGCAGAGAACCAGGCGTAGGACTGGATGAGGTCCTGGCCGACGCCGAGGCCGCGGGCATAGAGAACCGCGAGGTTGTACTGGCTGTCGCGCACGCCGTACTCGGCAGCGCGGCGGAACCAGGTGGAGGCGGTGGCGAAGTCCGGCTTGCCGCTCGCGCTCGGGTTCTCGGCGTGCAGCACGGCGAGGTTGTGCATCGCGCGGATGTTGCCGCGGTCGGCGGCGCGGCCGTACCAGGTCTTGGCCTGTCCGAGGTCGCGGATCACGCCGGAACCCTTCTCGAAGAAGCTGCCGAGCTTGAACTGTGCCGGAGCGTAACCGGCATCGGCGAGCTTCTCGTAGAGCTTGGCGGCGACGGCGAGATCGCGCGGCATGCCGCGGCCATCGGCCTCGCGGGCGGCGAGTTCGTAGATGGCAGCGCCGTCACCGTCGAGGGCGGATTGCTTCAGGGTCGCAAGGCCAGCCGGGACCGAGGACAATTCGCGGCCGAGCGAGGCCATCGTGATGACCTTCGGGATCGCGGGCTGCGTGGCGACCGGGGCAGCGCTCTCCTCCGCACGGGCTGCTTCGACGGGCTTCGTGGCGGCCGGGCCTGAATCGGCGATGGACTGTGTCGTCTGAGGTCCGGCGGAAGACGCCGTGGCAGCTGCGGGTGCAGCCGTGTCGACGGCGGCTTCGGCGGCCGGCGGCTCGATGGCAGCCGGCTTGGCGGCGGCCACCGGCTTCGCCGGTTCCGCCTGACCGGCAGGGCTGCCCATCTGGTAGGCCTGGAGCGCGCCGAGGACGAGGACGATGGCGGCAAGGCCGAGGATCAGCGGACGGCGGCGCTTGTCGAGACTGCCGAGCAGGCGGCCGACGACGCCTGTCGCCGGAGAAGCGGCGGGGCTAGTGCGCGCGGTGGCGGTCTCGCGACGCTCGGGGGCGGCTGGCGCCTCTGCGGCGATATCGGCCTGCGCGGCCTGTGCGGCACGGCGCGCGGCGGCAATGAAGCTGGTCTTGATGTCGCTGGCCGGCGCGGACGAAGCCTCGGACGCCGCGCTGCGAGCGGGGCTCGGCCGGCCGGCACCGGGTTCGAGGAGCTCATCGCCGAGGCTCGCCGGCTCCAGGGCCGGCTCTGCACGGCGCGCCGCACGGCTGCGCGGGGCGGAGACCGGGATCGTCTCGATCTTCGGTGCACCGAGCGTGGTCGAGGCGCGAAGCTGTTCTCCGAGCGAATGGGTCTCGTCCTGGGCCGGCGGACGGATCACCGGGCCGGCCTCGGACATGCCGAGCCGGTCGACGAGCCGCGTCAGCACCGAGTTCAGGCCGTCCATCGTCGCCTGCATGCGCTGGTCGGCAGAGATCTGGCGAGCGCGCAGGTCGTCGAGATCGGCGCGGACCGCATCGAACTTGGCCGGAGCCGGATCGAGGGCGCCTTGGCCGGCGGCCTCGGAGAATGCCCGGCGCGTCGCGCGCTCGACGGCAGCCTCGACGTCGGTATCGTCGCGCAGGGCGGAGATCTGGGTCAGCAACTCATCCATCGTCCGTTCAAGGCCGGCCACCGCCGGATCGACGGCGCGGGTGTCGAGGCGCTCGGCGAGGCTGACGACGTGGCTCTCGAGGGCATCGAGGTTGCTGCCGCCGGAACCGATGCGATCGACCTTCTCGGCGATGCCGCGCAGGAGCGCATGCATCGACGCGAGCTCCGCAGGCGCGGCCGCCGGTCGGTGCAGGGTTTCGCCGATGGTCTCCAGGCGCCCGATGAGGTCGCGCACCGGTTTGACGTCGACGCGGCTCTGCAGGTCAGCGATCTGTCCGCTCATGGCCTGCAGGCCTTGCGCGAGGCTCTGAATGCGCTCGGGGCCGGCGAGGCCCGCGATCATCTGGCGGATTTCGTCGAGCTCGCGATGGACGCCGTCGAGCGCGCTCTGGTCGGCATGGCTCGAGGCCGCACCGTCGGCGCGGCGCGCCAAGCGCTCGACTTCGCCCGCCAGACGGGCTTGGACGTTGTCGGCGAATTCTTCCGCGAGCGTCTCAGCCTGACGGCGCATCGCCTCGATCGGCGCGGCGAACTCGGCCGGATCGCGCGAGCGGTGCACGTCCTCCGCGAGCGAGCGCATCGCCTTTTCGAGGGCGCCGACGTCGCTGCCGGTGGCGAGATGGCCGAGCGATTCACGCAGACGCGCGGTCTCGGCCTGCAAGTCGGTGATGGCCGGGGAGGGGACGGTGGACTCGGCGACGGGCTGCGCGCTCGCGCCATCCGCGTCGAGCTCGCGTTGGCGGCGGCGGACCTCGTCCACGGCTTCACGCATCTCGGCGGCGATGGGACGGCCGCGACGTCCGAGGGGACGCTGGCCGCCGAACTGGGCGGTCATCTCGCCCATGCGACGCTCGATCTCGGCGAGGCGCTCGGCGACATGGTCGACATTGGCTGTGGCCGGAGCCTCCGCGTTCACGGCGCTGCGGTCTTCCTTGAGCGTGCGGTCGAGGGCGTCGAGGCGGCGCATCATCTCGCCGATCGAGGCGGCAGCCGGCTCGGCCGAAGCGGGCGCGGGCGCGACGGCGCGGGTCGCTGCCGGCGCTTTCACGGGCTTCGGCTTGGGCGCGGCTGCGATCGGGGCCGGCGCGGGCACAGCCGCGGCAGGCGTCGGTTCGGGAGCGGGTTGAGAGGCCTGCGGCTCGGCAGGAGCGGCCTGGACGCTCTTCGACTCGGCGGCAGAGGGAGTGCGGGTGGCGGCGCGGGCTCGCTGGCGGGGTGCCGGTTTGGTCTCGGTCTTCTCGGGCGCGACGACCGAGGCGATCCATGTCTCGAGCGGGACGCCGGCGCGCTGCGCGACCTCGCGCGCCGCCTCGATCACGTCGGGATCGAAACCTTCGAGGCTGAGCGTCGCGGTACGTCTCATCGTCGGACCCGGGGTCGGAAGCGTCGTTCGGTCGGCCGTTACCCGCTGGCGCAACGCGCGGAACGGGCAAAAACCTGAACGGTCCGGCAGACCTTTAACAATCTTGGTAAACCTCCGGTTAATTCCGGCCGGGCCGACGCCACTCGATCGGCCGAATTCGGATTTCTCGACGTGCCGGGCCGGGAAGGTCTTTTCGAACCGAATGAGATAGTTTACATGTGAACTATCGAAGCGCGCCGCCGATCCGCGCACGGGGAGACAGGAAATGCCGAGCTACCGGGCACCGGTCGAGGACGTCACGTTCCTCCTGAACGACGTCCTCGGCATCCGCCGCTATGACAACCTTCCGGGCTTCTCCGATGCATCGGACGACGTGATCGAGGCCTTGCTCAACGAAGGTGGGAAGCTTGCGGGCAACGTGTTCGCTCCGGCCAACCTCGCCGGCGATCGGGAAGGCTGCACCCGCAACGACGACGGCAGCGTGACGACGCCGAAGGGCTTCAAGAAGGCATACCAGGCCCATGTCGAGGGCGGCTGGAACGGCCTCTCGGTGCCCGAGGAATATGGCGGCCAGGGTCTGCCGCACGTCCTGAACACGGCAATTTCCGAATTCGCCTCCGGCGCGAACCTCGCGCTCGCCATGTATCCGGGCCTGACCCAGGGCGCGATTGCAGCGCTGCTCGTGCACGGCAACGAGGAGCAGAAGCAGGCCTACATCCCGAAGATGGTCGAGGGGACCTGGACCGGCACGATGAACCTCACCGAGCCGCATTGCGGCACGGATCTCGGACTCCTCAAGACCAAGGCCGTGCCGAACGGCGACGGCTCCTACAGCCTTTCCGGCACCAAGATCTTCATCTCCGCCGGCGAGCACGATCTTTCTGAAAACATCATTCACCTCGTCATCGCTCGCATCGAGGGCGCGCCGGCCGGCACCAAGGGCATCTCGCTCTTCGTGGTGCCGAAGTTCCTGGTGAACGAGGACGGCTCGGTGGGTGAGCGCAATGCCGTCTCCTGCGGCTCGATCGAGCACAAGATGGGCATCCACGGAAATTCCACCTGCGTGATGAACTACGATGGTGCCAAGGGCTGGCTCGTCGGCGCCGAGAACAAGGGTCTCGCGGCGATGTTCGTGATGATGAACGAGGCCCGCCTCGCCGTCGGCGTGCAGGGCCTCGGCCAGTCCGAGGTCGCCTACCAGAACGCCGTCGCCTACGCGAAGGACCGCCTGCAGGGCAGGGCGCTGACTGGAGCCAAGGAGCCGGGCAAGTCCGCCGATCCGATCATCGTGCATCCGGACGTGCGCCGCACGCTGATGGGGATCCGCGCCTTCAACGAGGCCGCCCGCGCGCTGGCGCTCTGGACGGCGCTCCAATCCGACATCGCCCACCGCTCGCAGGACGCCAAGGAGCGCCAGGCCGCCGACGACCTGCTCGGGCTGCTCACCCCGGTGGTGAAGGGCGTGCTCACCGACAAGGGCTTCGCCAACGCGGTCGAGGCGCAGCAGATGTTCGGCGGCCACGGCTACATCGAAGAATGGGGCATGTCGCAGTTCGTGCGCGATGCCCGCATCGCCATGATCTACGAGGGCGCCAACGGCGTTCAGGCCATGGACCTGATCGGCCGCAAGCTGCCCAAGGATGGCGGCCGCGCGATGATGGGCTTCCTCGGCGAGGTCCAGACCTTCGTGAAGGACCACGGTGAGGACGAGCAGCTCAAGGCCTTCACCGGCCCGCTCCAGGCTGCGCTCAACGACCTACAAGGCGCGACGATGTGGCTGATGCAGAACGCAATGGCCAAGCCCGACAATGCCGGCGCCGGCGCCACCGACTACATGCACCTGCTCGGCCTCGTCGCCCTGGGCTATATGTGGGGCCGCATCGCCAAGGCGGCGCTCGCGGCCAAGGCGGAGGGCAAGGACGCCGAGCGGATGGAGGCGAAGCTCGTCACGGGCCGCTTCTTCGCCGAGCGGATGCTGCCGGAGACGGCCCTGCGTCTGGCCCGAATCAAGACCGGCTCCGACGCGACGATGGCCTTGGCGGCCGAGGCGTTCTAAGCAGTCGCAAGCGAAACCCTCCCCTGTTTCCGGGGAGGGTGCCTCGCGGATGCGAGGCGGGAGAGGGGCCGGCACTGCCCTCTCCGGATACGGCGCTCCCCTCTCCCGACCTTCGCTCGCGCGAAGGCCACCCTCTCCCGCAGAGGGGAGAGGGACGGCCCGCGAGAACGGTGAGAACTGAGGAAGCGGATATGCCCGAGGCCTATATCTACGATCACGTGCGCACCCCGCGCGGGCGCGGCAAGCCGGACGGCGCGCTGCACGAGGTCACGGCGCTTCGCCTCGCCGAGACGGCGCTGCGGGCGATCAAGGACCGCAACAACCTCGACACCCGGCGGGTCGACGACGTGGTGCTCGGCTGCGTCGACCCGGTCGGTGAGGCAGGCGGGGACATCGCCCGCGCGGCGGCCCTCGTCGCCGATTACGGCACGCACGTTCCTGGCGTGCAGATCAATCGGTTCTGCGCCTCGGGCCTCGACGCGATCAACTTCGCGGCGGCGCAGGTCATGGCCGGCCAGCACGATATGACGGTGGGCGGCGGCGTCGAGTCGATGAGCCGCGTCGGTCTCGGCGCCTCGGGGGGGGCCTGGCCGGTCGACCCGGCCATCGCGGTCAAATCCTACTTCATGCCGCAGGGCGTCTCGGCCGATCTGATCGCCACCAAGTATGGCTTCACGCGCGACGATTGCGACGCCTACGCCGTGCAGTCGCAGCAGCGCTCGGGCAAGTCCTGGGACGCTGGCAAGTTCGACGGCTCGATCGTGCCGGTGAAAGACATCAACGGCATCACGCTCCTGGCGAAAGACGAGCATATGCGGCCGACGACCGACATGCAGTCGCTCGGCCAGCTCAAGCCCTCCTTCGTGCAGATGGGCCAGATGGGCGGCTTCGACGCCGTGGCCCTCGATGCGCATCCGGAAGTGGAAGCGGTGGATCACGTCCACCATGCAGGCAACTCGTCGGGCATCGTCGACGGCGCCGCCGCCGTGCTGATCGGCTCCAAGGAAGCCGGCAGCGCGGCCGGTCTCCGTCCGCGCGCTCGTATCCGCGCCTTCGCCAATATCGGCTCGGACCCGGCCCTGATGCTTACCGGCCCGGTGGACGTCACCAAGAAGGTGCTGGCGCGAGCCGGGATGAGCCTCGACGACATCGATCTCTTCGAGATCAACGAGGCCTTCGCCTCAGTGGTCCTGCGCTTCCAGCAGGCTTTCAACCTCGACCCGTCCCGCGTGAACGTCAATGGCGGCGCCATCGCCATGGGCCACCCGCTCGGCGCCACCGGCGCGATGATCCTGGGCACCGTGCTCGACGAACTGGAGCGGACCGGCAAGGAACGGGCGCTCGTCACCCTTTGCATCGGGGCCGGAATGGGCACGGCCACGATCATCGAGCGGGTGTGACGGCGAGGCTTGCTCGGGGAGGTGGCCGCCGGCCGGCAAAGGCTGGTAAAGGCGGCCCGCCGGCGCCTGTCCAGCGGTGCGGCCGTCGAAACGGGAGAAACACCAAGATGATGAGACTGTTCGCAACCGCCGGCCTCGCGCTCGCGCTCACTGTGCCGCTGGCAGCGCATGCCGACGAAATGGCCGACAAGGTCGCCGTCGCGAAGGCGCTCGTCGACAAGACGACCCTGAAGACCCTCGACATGGGATTCTCCGGCGCCCTGGAGAAGACCGTCGCGCAGATGCCAGAGGACAAGGCCGAGAAGGTCCGCAAGGAGGCTCGCGCCGAGTTCGACACGCAGCGTCAGAACCTGCTCGACGGCATCTCCAAGGAATACGCCGAGAAGTTCAGCCTTGCCGATCTGAAGCACCTGCAGGGCATCTACGAAGATCCGATCTACCAGAAGTATCAGGCCATAAACGCCGACCCGAAGTCGGAGATCAACGTGATCTCGCAGGCCGCGGTCACGAGGCTCCTGAACATGCTCACGCTGGCTGCAGCCGGCGATCAGAAGCCCAACGTGCCGAACTACGAGAAGCAGATGCAGATGCCGTCCAAATGAGGCCTCGGTCGTCGCTGGCGCGCCCGTGCGCCGGCGACGACCCGTGCCGAACGAGGGACGCCGCCTTTTCCGAGGATCCGCGATGAGCGCCTACACGAATTTCCGCCTCGAGACCGACGCAGACGGCATCGCGCTGGCAACCTGGGACATGCCCGGCCGCTCGATGAACGTCATCACCATGGAGGTGATGGACGAGTTGGAGCGGATCGTGGAGACGGTGGCGGCGGATGCCGGCCTCAAGGGCTGCGTCATCACGAGCGGGAAGGAGCAGTTCTCGGGCGGTGCCGACCTGACGATGCTCCAGGGCCTCGGCGCCGAGTACGAGCGGCTGAAGGCCACCGCCGGCGAGGAAGAGGCGATGCGCCACTTCTTCGAGGGCGCGCGTCGCCTGAACCTCGTCTTCCGAAAGCTCGAGACCTGCGGCAAGCCGTTTGCTGCGGCGATCCACGGGCTCTGTCTCGGCGGGGCGTTCGAGCTGGCTTTGTCCTGTCATCACAGGATCCTGTCCGACGACGACAAGACCCGGGTCGGCCTGCCCGAGATCAAGGTCGGCCTCTTCCCAGGCGGCGGCGGCACCCAGCGCGTGCCGCGCCTGATGCAGACGGGCGACGCCCTGCAGATGCTGTTCAAAGGCGAGCAGATCCGCGCGCCCATGGCCAAGGGCATGGGCCTCGTCCACGCCGTCGCGCCACGCGCCGAGATCGTCGAGAAGGCCAAGGCCTGGATCCGGGACGGCGGCTCGGCCGTCGCGCCTTGGGACGTGCCGAAATACAAGGCCCCGTCGGGCAAGGTCTATTCACCGGCCGGCATGATGATCTGGCCGCCGGCCAACGCGATCTACCGCCGCGAGACTCACGACAACTACCCCGCCGCCAAGGCGATCCTGCACTCGGTCTACGAGGGCCTGCAGCTGCCGATGGATCTCGCCCTCAAGGTCGAGAGCCGGTACTTCACCAACATCCTGCGCACCAAGGAAGCGCAGGCGATGATCCGCACCCTGTTCATCTCAATGGGCGAGATCAACAAGGGTGCTCGCCGCCCCAAGGACGTGCCTCCGACCGCGATCAAGAAGGTCGGTGTCGTCGGCGCCGGCTTCATGGGTGCGGGCGTCGCCTATGTCACGGCCGAGGCCGGCATGGAGGTCGTCCTCGTCGACCAGAGCCTGGAGGCCGCCGAGAAGGGCAAGGCCCACGCCCAGAAACTCATCACCGACCGCGTCAACAAGGGCCGCGCCAAGTCCGCCGACCGTGATGCCCTGCTCGGACGCATCCATGCCAGCGGCGATTATGCCGATCTCGCCGGCTGCGACCTCGTCATCGAAGCCGTGTTCGAGGATCCGCAGGTGAAGGCTGAGGTCATCGCCAAAGTCGAGGCGGTGATCGGAGAGGGCGCGATCTTCGCCTCCAACACGTCGACGCTTCCGATCTCCGGCCTCGCCAAGGCCTCGTCGCGGCCGACCGATTTCGTCGGCATCCATTTCTTCTCCCCGGTCGAGAAGATGCTGCTCGTCGAGATCATCAAGGGCGAGCAGACCGGCGACAAGGCCATCGCCACCGCGCTCGACTATGTCCGCGCCATCAAGAAGACCCCGATCCTCGTCAACGACTCGCGCGGCTTCTTCGCCAATCGCTGCGTCATCGCCTATCTCGAAGAGGGCCACCGCATGCTCGCCGAGGGCGTGCCGCCGGCCATGATCGAGAATGCCGGCAAGATGGCCGGCATGCCGGTCGGTCCGCTCTCGCTCAACGACGAGGTCGGGATCGATCTCGGCCTCAAGATCCTCAAGGCCACCGAGGCGCAGCTCGGTCCCGACGCCGTCGACCCGATCCAGAAGGCCCTGCTTACCGAGCTCGTCGAGAAGCAGGGCCGGCTCGGCCGCAAGAACCGCAAGGGCTTCTACGACTACCCGGAAAGCGGCCAGAAGCGCCTCTGGCCAGCGCTCCGCGAGATGCAGGCCGAGCCGCTTCCCGCCGACGAGATCGACGTCGCCGAGCTGAAGCAGCGCTTCCTCGTCGTGCAGGCGCTCGAAGCTGCGCGCACGGTCCAGGAGGGCGTGATCACCGATCCGCGCGAGGCCGATGTCGGCTCGATCCTCGGCTTCGGCTTCGCTCCCTTCACGGGAGGCGCATTGTCCTACATCGACTTCATGGGGGCTAAACGCTTCGTTGAGCTGGCCCGTACGCTGGAGGCCAAGCACGGCCCCCGCTTTGCGCCGCCGGACAACCTCGTCGCCATGGCCGAGAGTGGCGGCCGCTTCTATGACGCGTTGAAGAAGAAAGCGGCTTGAGTTCGGGCCGGCTCAGCCGGTTTTCTGCAACTGATCCCGGGCGGCCGTGAAGCGCACCACGCGCTGCGCGGTCGCGACCGAAAGCGCCTGGAAGGCCTCGAAATGGCCACGCATCTCTTCCGGCGGCGGCTCCTTGTCTGTCTTCGAGACCAAGAAAGCCTTGAACGTTCCCCAGCCGAACCGCAGCGAACGGATCAGGAAGAGTAGCGGGTCGGAATGCGCGCCCTGATAGGCGCTCAACACCATCTCCGCCGGCATCCCCGCCGCCCGGGCAAGGCCGACGATCGCCTCCATCACCCGGCCCTCGGAGATCCACGCGACGAGATCCGTCTCCTCCGGCTGACGCGCGCCCTTGCCGGCGAGCCAACCATCGACGGCGATGGCTGCCTCCTGCAGCGAGATCGACTCGCCGGCGACGGCCCTGGCGGCATGCGATACCGCGCGCGTGACGGCCTCGCCTCCGAACTCTTCGCCGAGCTTGCGCGAGACGCGTGCCTTGGCGGTCTCCACGAGGTGATCGATGTGAATCGCCGGGATGTCGCGGCGAAGGAGCAGGATGTTCTTCAGATCGGGATCGGCCGCGCTTTGGCTCGCGAGCGTGTCGAAGCTCTGGGGCGAGAAGCGCGCACCCTCGTTGCCCGCAACCGTTCGCAGCACTTCGCCACCGCCGCGTGCCACCAGCACGTTGGTGACCCGTTCCGAGAGCGAGCGTCGCCGCGAGATCGCCTGGAGATGGTCCTGGCTGTGCTCCTCGGCGATCCGGATGAGATCGCCCTCCGCGACCTGCACGGATCGCGACAGGATCGGACCGGCAACCGAGACGTCCGAATCGAAGGCGAGGTCACGCACCACCGAGCGCGGCGCATTGGTGATGCCGGCGACGGACTCGGACAGGGACGCCCTTGCCGCGGTCTCGACGCTCTGGGCCAGCTTGAGGATCACGGTCTCGAAGGCGGAGACCTGGCTGTCGCCGAGCCGCTCCGCCGTGTCGACGAAGAGGTCGGTCATCCTGAGGAGCATCACCCGCCGCGCCGCCGGATCGCCGTTGGCCACGGCGTATTCGACATCCTTGGCCAGGGAGATCATCATCGCATTGCGGGTACCGGCGAACCTCGTCGAGTTTTGATCGCCAGACCTTTACAAATCATCGCCGCCGGAACTCGAATGCTCACGCTTGCGTTCTGAGGACGTCCAAATCGACGGAGTTCTCGTGTCGACCCTCATACAGATCCTGATCGCGTTCTTTCTGCCACCGATCTCCGTCCTGATGACGAATGGATTCGGTCTGCAGTTCCTGCTGAACGTGCTGCTCTGTCTGCTGTTTTATCTCCCGGGCTCGTTCCACGCCCTGTACCTTCTTCTACGCGATCGGTGAGTTGGGAACTCGATCCGAAGCGCCTTCACCGAAGCGGTGAGGGGGCGCGGCTCGCCCTCAATTCTCGACCTTACGGAGGATCAGCGTGGTCCCGGTATCGGGATCACGCCGCCAGGCCCCATCGGCGGTGCGGACCAGGTTGATCGCATGGCCGCGCCTCGCCTTCAGGGTGAGGTGACCGGCGGCGTAGCGCCAGGAGGTCGGATCGAAGGTGGCGATCCCGCTGTCGCGGCAGCCTGGAAGGAGCCGGGCGGGCGAGAGGTCCTTGAGCGGCTCCCGCTCTGCCTTGGCTGCGATCGTCCGCGACTCCAGGGCGATGCGGCAGACATCCTTCTCGTTGAACCGGTCGAGGGCGTAGGTCCCGACCGACGGGCTGCCCGTCGGGACCGGCCGGAGGGGCGCAGGGGTCTCGACAGGCGCCGCCGCCTGCGGCCTCGTCAGCACGCCCGATTGCAGGACCGGCTGAGAGCCGGGAATGCCCTGGGTCGGGGCGACATCGGGAAGCCCGGAGGAGGACGGTGGAGACTCCTCTGCGATCGGGGGGGGCGGCGGCGGCAGCGTCGCCATCGTCTGCAGCGGGACGAGGCTGTAGCTGCCGCCCTTCTCATCCTTGCCGGCGAGGCTCTGCTGATCGGGGCGCGGCACGAACGAGACCAGCGGCCGCACATTGCGATCGACGATCCGGATGCCCTTCTCCGCAAAAAGCCAGCCGGCGGCCTCGGCGAGAACGGGGAGAGCGCGCCGGCAGCCGGCAGGAAAGCGCAGCACGCGGCCGTTCGGACCACTGTCGCCAGACAGCGACAGCTCACAGCGCCGGTTGCCCCCGTCGAGCGACATGTCCCAGGTGCCGACGGCATCGCCGAGGGTCTCGGGCAGGGTCTTCATGACCGGCCCCGGGGGAGGCGGCGCGGTCGCCCCTGGCGGCGCCGGCATCTCGTCCATTCTTGGGGCCGCATCCTGCGCCCGCGCGGGTGCATCCACTGCGATCAGCAGCGCACAGCCCGCCAGCGCGCCGCGGATCATGCCCGCCGGCTCCAGGGGGTTTCGGCGACAGGAGTCAGCGGACCCTTACCGTCGAACCAGGAGACGAGGTTGTCGACGACAAGCCGACCCATCGCCCGGCGCGTATGGACTGAGGCCGATCCGACATGCGGCAGAAGCACGGCGCGCTCGACGTCGATCAGCTCCTGCGGAACCTGCGGTTCCTTGGCGAAGACGTCGAGACCGGCGCTGTGGATGGTTCCGGAGCGCAATGCGTCGATCAGCGCGGGTTCGTCGATGACGGTCCCGCGGGCCACGTTGATCACGATGCCGTCGGGCCCGAGCGCGGCAAGCACCTCCGCATTCACCATGCCTTCGGTGCCGGCCCCACCGGGAGCCACCACCATCAGCACGTCGACAGCCCGGGCCAGATCCAAGAGGGTCGCATGGTAGGCGTAGGCCACGTCGCTCTGGCGCGAGCGCCCATGATAATGGATCGCCACGTCGAAGCCCTGGAGACGCCGAGCGATGGCATGCCCGATCCGCCCGAGGCCGAGGATGCCCACCTTGCGCTCGCGCAGTGTCGAGGTGAGCGGATAGGGCTTCGTGGGCCATTTGCCGGCGCGAAGGTAGCGATCGGCCTGCGGGATCTGGCGCACGGTTGAGAGGAGCAGGCCGAGAGCGAGGTCGGCGACCTCGTCGGTCAGGACGTCGGGCGTATTGGTGACGATGATGCCGCGTCGCCCGGCTTCCTTCGCGTCGATCGTGTCGTAGCCGACGCCGAAATTCGAGACGATCTCAAGCCGCGGCAGCCGGTCGAAGATCTTGGCGTCCACCGGCGTCTGGGCACCGACGGCGAGGCCGCGGACATGCGGGCCGACCTCGCTGAGGAGCGCTTCCTTGTCGGCTACCTGGTCGAGGCGATGCAGCCTGAACCGGGAGGCCAGAGCCTCCACAACCTCTGGCTGCATCGGACGGAGGGTGAGAATGTCGGGAATCGAGGTCTCGGGCACCGGTTCGCAAGTCCCGCACTGGATCTTGCTGCCGACTTACCGCTGGCCCGCAGGGCGGTCCAGCGGTCTCATCGACGCGATCCCTCAGCCCGCGTTCTCCGTGAAGGCGTCGAAGGCGCGAGCCGTGTAGACCAGGGCCGCTCCGGCATTGAGGGCAATGGCCACGCCCAGAGCCTCTGTCAGCTCCTCCTTCGTCGCGCCGGCCTTGCGTGCCGCATCGGAATGCACCGCGATACATCCGTCGCACCGTGTGGTGACGGCGACCGCGAGCGCGATGAGCTCACGGGTCTTGGCATCCAGCGTCGGCTCGGCCGGCGCAGCATTCGAAATCTGAGTGTAGCCCTTCAGGACATCAGGGTTGATCCGGCCGACCTGACCGAGGGTCTTGGTCAGGTCGCTGCGATAGGCGCTCCAATCGTTCATCGTGCGAACTCCATTCTAGCCGAGGCTGCCTGCCTACTAGTAGGTAGATAGATACGCCGGAACGCGTTTGCAAGCGCAATCGCCCGTGCGGGACGGCCTTGCCCCGGTTGCGCCAGGGGTGCGCCGGCAGGCTCTTCCGAAATGCCGCTCGGAGCACTACTAGAGGGATCTGGAATGATCCCAACTCGCGCGCCGCAACCGGCCACCACGAGGCAGGCTCTTCCAGACCCTGACCACCCTTACGTGTTCGACAGAGCCATGACCGCTCCCCGCACCCTGTACGACAAGATCTGGGACGACCACGTCGTCGAGACTCTGCCGGACGGAAACACGCTTCTCTACATCGACCGCCACCTCGTTCACGAGGTGACGAGCCCGCAGGCCTTCGAGGGGCTCCGCGTGGCCGGTCGCAAGGTGCGGGCTCCCGAGAAGACGCTCGCGGTGGTCGACCACAACGTCCAGACCTCGGACCGCTCCAAGGGCATCGAGGATCCCGAGAGCCGCACGCAGCTCGAGGCTCTGGCCGAGAACGTGCGCGACTTCGGCGTCGAGTTCTACGACGCGCTCGATCGCCGCCAGGGCATCGTTCACATCATCGGGCCGGAGCAGGGTTTTACCCTGCCGGGCCAGACCATCGTCTGCGGAGACAGCCACACCTCGACGCATGGTGCCTTCGGCTCGCTCGCCCACGGCATCGGCACCTCCGAGGTCGAGCACGTGCTCGCCACGCAGACGCTGATCCAGCGCAAAGCGAAGAACATGCGCTTGACCGTCGACGGCACCCTGCCGGCCGGCGTCAGCGCCAAGGACATCGCGCTCGCGATCATCGGCGAGATCGGTACGGCGGGCGGCACCGGCCACGTCATCGAATATGCCGGCGAAGCCATCCGCGGCCTGTCGATGGAAGGCCGGATGACGCTCTGCAACATGTCGATCGAGGGCGGCGCTCGCGCAGGCCTCGTCGCGCCGGACGCCACCACCTTCGCCTATGTCGACGGCCGCCCGAAGGCGCCGAAAGGCGAGGCCCTGGCCAAGGCGCGTGCCTATTGGGAGAGCCTCGTCTCCGACGAAGGCGCGCATTTCGACCGAGAGGTGCGGCTCGATGCGGCCAACCTCCCGCCGATCGTCTCCTGGGGCACCAGCCCGGAGGACGTGGTCTCGATCCTCGGCGTGGTGCCGGACCCGGCCGCCATCGCCGACGAGAACAAGCGGCAGTCCAAGGAGCAGGCGCTCGCCTATATGGGCCTGACGCCGGGCACGCGGATGACCGACATCACGGTCGACCGCATCTTCATCGGTTCCTGCACCAACGGGCGCATCGAGGACCTGCGCATCGTCGCCCAGATGGTCGAGGGCCGGAAGGTCCATGACGGCGTCTCGGCCATGGTGGTGCCGGGCTCGGGCCTCGTGAAGGCCCAGGCTGAGGCCGAGGGGATCGACCGCATCCTCAAGGCCGCGGGCTTCGACTGGCGCGAACCGGGCTGCTCGATGTGCCTCGGCATGAACGCGGATCGCCTCAGCCCGCTGGAGCGCTGCGCCTCGACCTCGAACCGCAACTTCGAGGGCCGCCAGGGCCATCGGGGCCGCACCCACCTCGTCTCGCCGGCCATGGCGGCGGCGGCGGCGGTGGCCGGGCGCTTCGTCGACATCCGGGAGTGGCGCGGCCAGGCCTGACACCGGATTGGCGGGTTGTGTCGTCATTTCCGGGGCGCCATAGGCGAACCCGGAATCCACCCGCGATGCATCACGGCGGGAGACGTCGAGGGCAGTTGCGGTTTCACGACGAAGCGATCGAGCAGGGTCTCCGTGTCTCGATCGGAACCCTGCATGCCCCGGCAGAGGAATGGGTCCGAGATACTCGTGAGCGACCCTAGCCCTCCCGCTACCACGCCCCGCCGGAACGAGGTGGTGGCCTATCTCATCCTGACCTTCACCGCCCTGCTCTGGGGCGGCAATGCCGTCGCCGGCAAATGGGCGGTGGGCGAAGTCTCGCCTCAGGTGCTGACGACCCTGCGCTGGGTCATCGCTTTCGGCGCACTGGTCGCTTTCGCCGGACGCAGCTCGGTCGCGGACCTGCCGAGGCTGAAGCCGCACTGGCTCTATGTGCTGCTGATGGGCGCGACCGGCTTCACGGCCTTCGCAAGCCTGTTCTACATCGCCGGCGAGACGACGAGCGCCCTCAACCTTGCCCTGATTCAGGGGCTGATCCCGGCGCTCGTGGTGCTGATCAACCTCTTCATCTACCGGATCGGCGTCACCGGCGGGCAGGCGGTCGGGCTCGTGGTCACGCTGCTCGGGGCCGTCGTCGCCACCACCCATGGCGACTGGGCGGTGCTGAAGACGCTCTCGTTCAAGTTCGGCGACGCGTTGATGGTCGTCGCCAGCGTGCTCTATGCCGGCTACGCCGTCGCCCTCGCACGCCGGCCGAAGGTCGCCGGCCTGACCTTCTTCACCGCTTTGTCGGCTGCGGCCGCGCTGACCTCCTTTTTGCCGCTGGCGGCCGAATGGGCGGCCGGCCACCTGCAATGGCCGACCCCGCGCGGCTGGCTGATCGTCGCCTATGTCGCGCTGGGCCCAACGCTGGTGGGCCAGCTCCTCTTCATCCGCGGCGTCGAGATGATCGGTCCGAACCGGGCCGGCCTGTTCGTGAACCTGGTGCCGGTCTTCGGAGCGATGCTCGCCGTGCTCGTCGCCCGCGAGGTTTTTGGGCCGACCGAGGCCCTGGCGCTGATCCTGGTGCTCGGCGGCATCGCCATCGCGGAGCGGTTCCGGGCGCGACCGCCGGGGTAAACAAACGAAGAGCGGCGAAGACCTGGTCTCCGCCGCCCCGAGAGAGGCCAGCGCCTCGTAATGTGAAGCCGCTTACGCCGTAGCCAGCCCAGCGCCCGGTTCTGCAGCCGCCGCGAGTTGCGGGCTCGACTGGGCTTCGACCACGGCCGCTGCGGTGACGTTGACGATGCCGCGGGCGGTCACCGAAGGCGTCAGGATGTGAGCCGGCTTGGCCGGACCGATCAGCAGGGGGCCGACCGGCAGGGCATCGGCCAGCACCTTCGCGAACTGGAAGGCGATGTTGGCCGCATCGAGGTTCGGGAAGACCAGCACGTTGGCCGCGCCCTTGAGGTTCGAGCCGGGCAGCACCCTGTCGCGGATCAGCTCGGAGAGCGCCGAATCCGCCTGCATCTCGCCATCGACCTGAAGCCCAGCGTCGCGGGCCTGGATCAGTTCGAGGGCGCGGCGCATCTTCATCGAGGAATCGCTGTCCGACTGGCCGAAATCGGAATGGCTGAGCAGCGCGATCTTCGGCGTCAGCCCGAAGCGGCCGACATGGCCGGCACAGGCCAGCGTCATGTCGGCGATCTCCTCCGCGCTCGGATCCTTGCGGACATGCGTGTCGGCGAGGAAGAACGCGCCCTTCTTCGTGACGATCAGGCTCATCGCCGCTAGATCACGCACGCCCGGNGCATTGCCACCAGAAATCCTTCGGGGCGATGGGGGCCGTCGAGACCGTCCTGCGCTCCGTGCCTGGGCTCGACGTGCGGGTGATCGAGTCGAGCTGCTGCGGCATGGCCGGGGCCTTCGGCTACCGGGCGGAGACCATCGACGTGTCCTTCGCCATGGCCGAGCTCTCGCTGTTCCCGGCGCTCCGCAAGGCCGGCCCCGACGACCTCGTCGTCGCCGACGGCACCAGCTGCCGCCACCAGATCCACGACGGCGTCCAACGCGACGCCGAGCACGTCGCAAGGGTGCTCGACAGGGCGCTGCTACCGGCGGCCGCGACCAAGCTGCGGACCCTGCCGGCGAGGCCACCCGTCAGGCTGGCCGCCCGCCTCCCCGAGGCCGTCTCACGGGTGCTGCTCGCCTGCCTCATGCCGTGGGGGCGTCGGCAGGCTCGCCGCCCGTAACTGCGCGATGAAGGCGCGTGTCGCCGGTCCGGCCTCGCTGCGCCGGAACGCCACCGCGATCTCTGACAGGATCTGCGAGTCCATCAGCGGCCGGTAGACGACGCCCGCGATGTGCAGCGCCTTCGACACGGAACTCGGCAGGATCGATACGCCCGCTCCCAGCGAGACATGCACCACGACGGAGGTGAGATTGCCCGGCTGCTCGGCGAGCTTCGGCACGAACTGGCCGAGCCGTCCCACTTCCAGCACGCCGGCGATCTGCTCGGGCAGGACGAAGGTCTCGTTCGCCAGGTCTGCGGGAGCGATCTCCGCCTTCGCGCTCAACGCGCTGTTCTCGTGGCAGGCGACGATGAAGGGGTCGCGCACGAGCGTCGCGGAGACGATGCCGGGCGGGTAATCCATGGGCGGCCGCAGGAAGGCGACGTCGAGCCGCCGCGTGTCCAGCATCTCCGGAAGCAGGTCCATCGCGACTTCGCGGCAGCGCATGTCCACGCCCGGATGCGCCGTCTTGAAGGCGGTGATCTGCTGCTGCAGCACGCCCGAATAGGCGGTCGAGGCTACGTAACCGATCTCGATCCGGCCCAGCTCGCCCCGGCCCGCGAGCCTCGCTGTCTCCACCGCGCGCTCCGCCTGGTGGACCGCGCGGCGGGCATCGTCCAGCAGCATTGCGCCGGCCGCCGTCAGGCCGACGGAGCGCTTCGTGCGGTTGAAGAGGCGCACGCCGAGCTCGCGTTCGATCTCCTGGATCTGCTTCGTCAGCGACGGTGGGGTGATGCCCAGCAGGTCGGCCGCCTTGGCGAAATGAAGCTGCTCCGCGACCGCGATGAAGTAGCGAAACTGGCGGATGTCCATGCGTTCACATCCGGTGCGAGGGCGATGCGCCTGCAGCTTCGCAAATGTCGTGATCCCTCGGCAACCGCGTCCGACCCGGTCGAACAACAGTCCGTTTCAAAGATCGACCGAGATCGCTCTCCCCCTCTCAGCAACCGCGGTGACGACCGCCGTCGACGCTATGGCAAAATCCCGCAGACCGCCCCCCAAGCAAATCGATAAGCACAGTTCTACTGCCAGCCTCGGCAGTTACGCTGCCGCGAGCTGCGGGCTCGACTGGGCTTCGACCACGGCCGCCGCGGTGACGTTGACGATGCCGCGGGCGGTCACCGAGGGGGTCAGGATGTGGGCGGGCTTCGCCGGGCCGATCAGCAGGGGGCCGACCGGCAGGGCATCGGCCAGCACCTTCGCGAACTGGAAGGCGATGTTGGCCGCATCGAGGTTCGGGAAGGCCAGCGTCATGTCGGCGATCTCCTCCGCGCTCGGATCCTTGCGGACATGCGTGTCGGCGAGGAAGAACGCGCCCTTCTTCGTGACGATCAGGCTCATCGCCGCTAGATCACGCACGCCCGGCGCCAGGCCGATGATGTCGCGAATCACGCGAAGCCGCGTGTCGAAGCGGCCTTCGAGGCCGCAGATCAGCGCGTCGGCCTCGCCGCGGCGCACGGCGAGCGCGCCGATCACCGTGGAGTTCGTGCGCACCAGCGTGCGGGCGAGATCGGGCGTGATGCCCTTGCGGCCGGCCACGTCGAGATAGGTGGCGACGTAATCGCGGTAGCGCGGATCGTCATCGGGATCGATCAGGTCGAAATGCTCGCCCTGGCGCAGCGACAGGCCGAAGCGCTTGACGCGCACTTCGATCACCCGCGGGCGGCCCACCAGGATCGGACGCGCGACGCCGTCCTCGACGATGGCCTGCGCGGCGCGCAGCACGCGCTCGTCCTCGCCCTCGGCATAGATCACGCGCTTCGGATCGGCCTTCGCCTTCGAGAAGAGCGGCTTCATGATGAAGCCCGAGCGGTGCACGAACCGGTCGAGCGACTCGGCATAGGCCTCGATGTTCTCCACCGGGCGGCCGGCCACGCCGGAATCCATTGCCGCCTTGGCCACCGCCGGGGCGATGCGCAGGATCAGGCGCGGATCGAACGGGCTCGGGATCAGCGATTTCGGTCCGAAGGGACGCACCTCGCCGCCATAGGCGCGGGCGACGACGTCGGAGGTGGTCTCGTGCGCGAGCGCCGCGATGGCCTTCACCGCCGCCTTCTTCATCTCCTCGTTGATCGCCGTGGCGCCGACATCGAGGGCGCCGCGGAAGATGTAGGGGAAGCAGAGGACGTTGTTGACCTGGTTCGGGAAGTCCGAGCGCCCGGTGCAGATCATCGCGTCGGGACGCTTCTCCTCGGCGAGGTCCGGCATGATCTCAGGGTACGGGTTGGCGAGCGCCATGATCAGCGGCTTCTCAGCCATCTTCTCCAGGTATTCGGGCTTCAGCACGCCACCGGCGGAGAGGCCAATGAACACGTCGGCGCCGGGGATGACGTCGGCGAGGGTCCGCGCCGCGGTCTCCTGGGCGTAGACGTCCTTCCAGCGGTCCATCAGCTCGGTGCGGCCCTTGTAGACCACGCCCTTGATGTCGGTGACGGTGATGTTCTCGACCCGCACGCCGAGGGCGACCAGCAGGTTGAGGCAGGCGATGGCCGCGGCACCCGCGCCCGAGGTCACGATGCGGACGTCCTCGAGCTTCTTGCCCGCGAGCTCCATGCCGTTGAGCACCGCCGCCGCGACGATGATCGCCGTGCCGTGCTGGTCGTCATGGAAGACCGGGATGTTCATCCGCGCCCGGCACTGCTCCTCGACCTCGAAGCACTCGGGCGACTTGATGTCCTCGAGGTTGATGCCGCCGAAGGTCGGCTCCAGGGCGCAGACCACGTCGACGAGCTTGGAGACGTCCTTCTCACCGACCTCGATGTCAAAGACGTCGATACCGGCGAATTTCTTGAACAGGACGGCCTTGCCCTCCATCACCGGCTTCGAGGCCAGCGGGCCGATATCGCCGAGGCCGAGCACGGCCGTGCCGTTCGAGAGCACGGCGACGAGGTTCTGGCGGATGGTGAGGGTGGCGGCTTCCTGCGGATCCTCGTGGATCGCCATGCAGGCGGCGGCGACGCCGGGGGAATACGCCAGCGCCAGATCGCGCTGGTTGCCAAGCGGCTTCGTCGCCTGGATCTCAAGCTTCCCTGGTCGCGGCAGGCGGTGATAGACGAGCGCTCCGGCCTTCAGATCTTCGGACATAGTATCGGCCATGGCTTTCCTTCCCACTGCCTTGCGGTCTTGCCGCGCCACGCGTGCCTGAGCCGCGTCGTTCTCGTCTTGCCGATGTGGTGCACCGCCTGCGGCAAGGGCGCAACCCGCACAACGAAACGAGACTTCACCTGCAGAAGCTGGCGAGGCGTTGGCATTACTCGATCGGCGCGTATTCCTACGGCCGGCCCCGGGTGCGCTACCCGGAATCGGGTCACCCGCTGACAATCGGTCGATACTGTTCCATCGCCAGCAACGTCCAGCTTCTGATGGGTGGCAATCACAGACATGATTGGGTGACCACCTATCCCTTCGCCGCCATGCGGGGGCTCTGGCCGGATGCAGAAGCGCCCGAGGATTACGAGCATTCGCGCGGCGGCATCACCATCGGGCACGACGTGTGGCTGGGAACCGGCTGCCTGATCCTGCCGGGGATCACCATCGGGCACGGCGCGGTGATCGGGGCCAACGCCGTCGTCACCCGCGACGTGCCGCCCTACGCGATCGTCGCAGGCAATCCGGCGCGGGTCCTGCGCAGACGCTTCGACGATGCGACCGTGGACGCGCTGCTCGACGCGGCCTGGTGGGATCTCCCGCACGAAGACGTGAATCGGCTGGTGCCGCTTCTCTCCAGTGGACGGGTCGCGGAGCTGGTCGCGGCGGCTCGGGCGGCGCGCGGCGTTGCGGTCGGGGGCTGAATCTCCTACGCCGGGCCGAGACGATCAATTCGAGCCCTCCGATGTCCGACACGCCTCCCGTGACCTTGCCCGACCGCCTCTCGGTCAATCCGAACAGCCCCTACTACGACGAGGCCTTGCTGGAGCGCGGGATCGGCATCCGCTTCAAGGGCGTCGAGAAGACCAATGTCGAGGAATACTGCGTGAGCGAGGGTTGGGTGCGGCTCTCCGCCGGCAAGACCCTCGACCGTGCCGGGAACCCGATGACCGTGAAGCTGAAAGGCCCGGTCGAGCCCTATCTGCGCGACGCGGAATAGGGCTTCATGCCGACGCCCGAGGAGCGGGCCGGGCTGCCGATCCTCGCCTTCGCCTCGCTCGCCGAGTGGGAGATCTGGCTCGCGCAAGCGCCGCGCACCATGACGGGCATCTGGCTCAAGCTCGCCAAGAAGGGCTCCGGGCTCGCCGGCCTGACCCAGCCGGAAGCCGTCGAGGGCGCGCTCTGTCATGGCTGGATCGACGGCCAGTCCGCTCCCTTCGACGAGAGCTGCTGGCTGATCCGCTTCACGCCACGCCGTGCGCGCTCGAAATGGTCCCTGGTCAACCGCGAGAAGGCCGAGGCGTTGATGGCTGCCGGCCGGGTAGGGAGGGCAGGTCTCGCCGAGATCGAGGCGGCCCGCGGTGACGGACGCTGGGACGCCGCCTATGCGCCGTCGAGCCGCATCGAGGTGCCCGCCGACCTCACCGCTGCCCTCGATGCTGTGCCGGACGCGAAACGCCAGTTCGAGAACCTCGACCGGCAGAACCG
Source organism: Methylobacterium sp. C25 (assembly GCF_021352225.1). Lineage (GTDB taxonomy): Bacteria > Pseudomonadota > Alphaproteobacteria > Rhizobiales > Beijerinckiaceae > Methylobacterium. The sequence continues at coordinate 125,629 of NZ_JAAUVI010000008.1, forward strand.
CTACGCGATCCTCTACCGCATCCACGACGCGAAAAGGCCGGAGACCCGCGCCAAGCGCGTCGCCGGCTTCGTCGCCATGCTGGAGCGGGGCGAGACGCCCTATCCGAAGAAGGCGTAGCGCCCGTCACGCCGACGCATTGGCGCGCCGCTCGCGCTCGATCCTGAACACCCGCAGGCTTCGCGTCACCATGGCCTCGATCTGGGCCGGCGTCGTCGAGCCGTGGAGCACGAGGCTGGTCAGCACCTCCGGATGCTTCGCGCGCTGCTTCGGTGTTCGGGCATGGTTGGAGACGCGGAGCGCAAACGTGTCGCGCGGAGGCGAGAGGTACACACTGTCGCCGCGCTCGTTCCGCGCCGTGACGACGAAGCCCTCGGCCTCCAGAAGCCGAACGGCCAAGGCGATGGCCGCAGGAGACGGGAGCCCGCTCACGGCCCCGCCGGCTCGATGGTGCCGATGGCGCGCCGCCCCATGGCGCGCGCCTTCAGCCTCAGGGCAGGCTTCTCGATCGCGTACCAGGACACGGCAGCGACGGCGAGCGAAAGCACGAGCGAGGCCGCCAGCAGCACCGGCAGCGAGGTGTGAGGCCAGAGCGTGTAGAGTGTCTGCTGGATCGGCCAGCCGTAGAGATAGACTCCGTAAGAGAGGTCGGCCGGCAGGTCGAGGGCAGGGCGCGCGAGCGCAGGCGCGACGGCGACCCAGATCGCCGCGTAGCATTCGGCCAGGAACAGGACGGTGCGATAGAGCAGCGTTTCCCGGAGCAGCACCGCCAGGGCGAGACCCAGGAGCGGCCAGGCTGAGAGCCGGATCCGATCACGCCAGAGGTAGAGCGCGGCGCCTCCGGCGAAGATCAGCGGCAGCCGCAGGGCCGTCTCGACGCCCTTGGGCATGACCGGGTTCACGGCCGCGACAGCGATCAGCGAGACGGACAGGCCTGCGACCAGAGTGAAGGCCAGCCAACGCCAGCGCAGAAGCCTCAGCGCTCCGGCCAGAAAAACGCCAAGATAGCAGAGCGTCTCGTATTTCAGGGTCCAGACGGTGCCGAGCGGGCTGCGGATCGGGTTGTCCTCGAACACGCCGGGCAGGCTCGCATGGCTCTTGAAGCTCGTAAGCGTGCGCAGAATGAGCCGCCAGAGATCCGGCGAGCCGTAATACTCGGCGAGCGGCAAGCGGGTCAGCGCCGCGCCGAGTGCCAGAGAGACGACGAGCGTCGCCGCGACGAGGCCAGGCAGGATACGCAGCGTGCGAGCGAGCGCGTAGTCGCGCAGGGCCCGGCGATCGAGGCTCATCGTGACGAGGAAGCCGGACACGGCAAAGAAGCCGTTCACCGCGTGCTCGCCGAGGGTGAAGCCGGTCAGGCCGAACAGCGGCTCGTCTCCGAGCCGCCCGGTCGAAAGGCTGAAGGCATGAGAAACCACCACGGCCACGGCCAGGGCGAGGCGCAGAATCGAGAAGGCGTTGTGCGGGCGCGCCAACGCCTCGGCGAGGGTCGGCGTGGGACTCATGACGGCTCGTCCCGCGTGAGGCCTTCCCGAGCGAGGGCGGCTTGCCCACGCATTGCGGCCAATGCTCCGGCCGCCGAGCCGCCATAGCGTTCCATTCCCGAGCGCCGCAGGAGGAGAGCCGAGAGCGCGGCCTTCGGCGCGTTCATCGCGAGCATCCTCAGGTTCGGATCGGGCAGCCCGTATTTGCGGGAGACGTAGGCGCGCGACCACGCCTGGTGCCAGCGCGTGCGGAAGACGCGCCCCGGCTCCGGCGACGAGGATTTTCCGCGGCCGTGCAAAGCCACCGCGTCGTGGACGTGGATGAGCGCCCGGCCAGCATCCGCAACCCGCCGGCAGAGATCGTCGTCCTCGAAGAACAGGAAGATGTTCGGATCGAAGCCTCCGAACTCGAGAAAGAAGGCGCGCTCGGCCATCAGACAGGCGCCCATCAGAAAGGGCGCGCAGGCATCCCCCTCGGGCAGGGAGCGGATGCCCCTGGGATTGTGGAGATAGGGCGAGAGCAGCGAGCGCGGCTGGAAGAAGAAGCGCCCGTCGGCCTCCATGATGCGCGGCGAGAACAGGCCGGCATCGGGGTAGGCCGCGACCGCCGCCATCAGGGCGCGCGCGGCTCCGGGCTGCAGGATCAGGTCGGGGTTGAGGATGACGACGTGGCTCGCCCCCTCCGCCGCCCGCACGCCGCGATTGTTGGCCCGGCCGTAGCCCTCGTTACGCGCGTTGCGCAGCACACGGGCGCCAGACGCCTCGGCGACCCGGACCGTGGCGTCGCGGCTGGCATTGTCGACGACAATGGCCGGGATCTGCTCGCGTGCCAGGGCCGCGAGGCAATCCGGCAGCACCTCGGCGCTGTCATGCGTGACGACGATGGCGGTAAGGGTCACGCCGTGCCCGCCGCCGCCCAGCCCTCAGGCCTTCTTCTCGGGCAGGTTCAGCCGGATATGGAGCTCGCGCAGCTGCTTCGGCGTGGCCTCCGACGGCGCACCGAGCAGCAGATCCTCGGCCCGCTGGTTCATCGGGAACAGCGTCACCTCGCGCAGGTTGATCGCGCCGACGAGCAGCATCACCAGCCGGTCGATGCCGGCCGCCATGCCGCCGTGCGGCGGCGCGCCGTACTGGAAGGCGCGGTACATGCCGCCGAAGCGGGCATGGACATCCGCCTCGCCGTAGCCGGCGATCTCGAAGGCCTTCACCATCGCGTCGGGGCGGTGGTTACGGATCGAGCCGGAGGCGACCTCGTAGCCGTTGCAGACCATGTCGTACTGCACGGCCTTGAGCTTCAACACCGCCTCGGTGTCGGCCGGGTCGAGCGCCAGGAACTCTTCGTGGCTCACGTTCGGGCCCGAGAACGGGTTGTGCGAGAAGTCGACCTTCTTCTCGTCCTCGTTCCACTCGTACATCGGGAAGTCGGTGATCCAGCAGAACGCATAGCGGTCGCGGTCGACGAGGCCGAGCTCGTCGGCGATGCGGTTGCGCGCCTTGCCGGCGAGCGCGGCCGCCTTGCCCTCGGTACCGGCCGAGAAAAACACCGCGTCGCCGGCCTTCACGCCGGCCTTCTCGGCGATGATCGCCTGGACCTCTGCAGGGATGAACTTCGCGATCGGGCCCTTGCCGGTGAGCGTGCCGCCCTCGTCCTCAAACACGACGTAGCCGAGGCCCGGCGCACCCTCGGAGCGGGCCCAGTCGTTCAGCTTGTCGAAGAACGAGCGCGGCTGGCCGGCGGCACCCGTTGCCGGGATCGCGCGCACGACACCGCCGGACTTGATCACGCCCTTGAACGCCTTGAACTCGACCTCGTCGCGGGCGAACTCGTCCGACACGTCGGCAATGATCAGCGGGTTGCGCAGGTCCGGCTTGTCCGAGCCGTATTTCAGCATCGCCTCGGCATAGGGGATGCGCGGGAAGGTCTGCGTGACGGGCTTGCCCTCGGCGAATTCCACGAACATGTCGCGGACGACCGGCTCCATCGTCGCGTAGACGTCCTGCTCCGTGACGAAGCTCATCTCGACGTCGAGCTGGTAGAACTCGCCGGGCAGACGGTCGGCGCGCGGGTCCTCGTCGCGGAAGCAGGGCGCGATCTGGAAGTAGCGGTCGAAGCCCGCGATCATCGTGAGCTGCTTGAACTGCTGCGGGGCCTGCGGCAGCGCGTAGAACTTGCCGGGATGCAGGCGCGAGGGCACCAGGAAGTCGCGCGCGCCTTCCGGCGAGGAGGCCGTCAGGATCGGCGTCTGGAACTCGAAGAAGCCGCTCTCGCGCATGCGGCGGCGCAAGGAGTCGATGATCGCGCCGCGCTTCATGATGTTGGCGTGAAGCTTCTCGCGGCGCAGGTCGAGGAAGCGATAGGCGAGGCGGGTCTCTTCGGGGTATTCCTGGTCACCGAAGACCGGCAGCGGCAGCTCGCCGGCGGGGCCGAGCACCTCGATATCGTCGATATAGACCTCGATGGCGCCGGTCGGCAGCTCGGCATTCTCGGTGCCGGCGGGGCGCGTGCGCACGCGGCCGTCGAGACGGATCACCCATTCCGAACGCACGGTCTCGGCCAGCTTGAACGCCTTGGAATCGGAATCCACCACGCACTGCGTTAGGCCGTAATGGTCGCGCAGATCGATGAACAGCACGCCGCCATGGTCGCGGATGCGATGGCACCAGCCCGACAGACGCGTGGTCTGCCCGACATCGGACGGGCGAAGCGCCCCGCAGGTGTGCGAACGGTAACGGTGCATGACGGGCTCTTGGGAATGAAGGCCGGCACCATTCACGCGGTGCCGGGCAAGTCAAGGCGCAGAGCTTGGCCAAGACGCATCCGCCCCGCCAGACGTCCACCTCGTATTGGCGGACTTCGCCTCGCAAGAGGCCGGAACCTTCGATATAGCCATCGGGGATGGACCTGATCTCGACCACGTCGGAACTCGCCGACGCCTGTACCCGCTTCGCCGCGCAACCCTTCGTCACCGTCGACACGGAGTTCATGCGCGAGACGACCTATTATCCGAAGCTCTGCCTCATCCAGATGGCAGCGCCGGACGGCTTCGCGGCGCTGGTCGACCCGCTCGCCAAGGATCTGGACCTGAAGCCCTTCGTCGACCTGATGGCCGATGAGAGCGTGGTGAAGGTCTTCCACTCGGCCCGCCAGGATCTCGAGATCATCTGGCTGATGGGCGAGTTGCTGCCGCACCCCTTCTTCGACACCCAGGTCGCGGCCATGGTCTGCGGCTACGGCGACAGCGTCTCCTACGAGCAGCTCGTCAACGACCTCGCCAAGGCGAAGATCGACAAGTCCTCGCGCTTCACGGATTGGTCGCGCCGGCCGCTCTCGGATGCCCAGCTCACCTACGCGCTCTCGGACGTGACGCATCTCGTGAAGGTCTACGAGGCGCTGGCCAAGCAACTCATCGAGACCGATCGCGGCGCCTGGCTCGACGACGAGATGGCGGTGCTGACCTCGCCCGACACCTACCGGGCCGATCCGGCCCAGGCCTGGCGCCGCCTCTCGGGACGGATGCGCAAGCCGCGCGAGATCGCGGTGCTGATGGAGGTCGCGGCCTGGCGCGAGCGCGAGGCGCAGACCCGCAACGTGCCGCGCGGGCGCATCCTCAAGGACGAGGCGGTGATCGACATCGCCTCTTCGGCGCCGCGCAGCGTCGAGGCGCTCGGCCGCCTGCGCACGATTCCGAGCGGGTTCGAACGCTCGCGCACTGGCACCGACATTCTCGCCGCAGTCGAGCGGGGCTTCGCGCGCGAGACTGCCGATATCAAGCTTCCGGAGCGCGGACGCTCGCGCGGGGGCAACGCCGCCGTCGTGGAACTGCTCAAGGTGCTGCTCAAGGCCGTAGCGGAGGCGGAGGGCATCGCCCCGAAGATCATCGCCACCGTAGACGATCTCGAAGCGATCGCGGATGACGACCACGCCGATGTGCCGGTGCTTCAGGGCTGGCGCCGCAGCCTGTTCGGCGAAAAGGCGCTGGCGCTCAAGACAGGCCGTCTGGCGCTCTCGACGGAGCACGGCCGCGTCGTCGTGCGCGAACTGGGCTGAGGAACCCGCCCGCGAGGCGCGGTGCGCGCCTTTCGCAATACTGCGCCATAGCAATGACGATGGGGCTACCCTAACTCGGGATTAAGCGGCAAAGTGCTTGCCGAAACATCCCGGTGCCCATCGCCCTTCATGTTCGAGCCGAACGAAGTCCTGCACACCCTGACCGGACGCGGCCATGTCTCGGCGGAAGGGATCGAGGCCGTTCGCGTGCGGTACCGCGTCGTGATCGAACGGCGCGAGGGGGCTATCGTCGCTACTGGCACGCTGACGGGCAGCCACGCCAACCTGATGCCGATCTGGCTGATCCCCGACTCGACGCTGCGCCTCAAGAACGGAAAGCGGATCGACATCTCGATCACCGACCTCGTCGGCGACGTCGCGGAGTTCGAGAGCACCGGCACGGTCTCGCCTCCATAGGCTGCCGGTGCCGAGAGAAGAGCGCCGTCAGCACGCTTGACGGCAGCGGGGATCGGTCCAGACTTCCAATCTGAATCAAGAATAATTCTGATCAGACGGAGGAGAGCATGGGCGAATCCCGTTCGCTGACCATCAACGGCCGCTCGCACAGCGTGAGCCCGGAGGATCCCGAAACGCCGCTCCTCTACGTGCTGCGAAACGAATTCGGTCTGCACGGGCCACGCTTCGGCTGCGGGCTCGGTCAGTGCGGGGCCTGCACGGTCCACATCGATGGGCAGGCCGTGCGCTCCTGCGTGATCCCGCTCTCCTCGCTCAAGCCCGACGCGAAGATAGTCACGCTCGAAGGCCTCGGTACGCCGGAGGCGCCGCACCCGGTCCAGGCGGCCTTCGTCGAGGAGCAGGCCGCGCAGTGCGGCTACTGCATCAACGGGATGATCATGACCTCGGCGGCTTTCCTGAAGGACAAGCAGAAACCGAGCGAGGCCGAGATCCGTCAGGCGCTCGCCGGCAATCTCTGTCGATGCGGCACCCATGCCCGGATCGTGCGCGCCGTCCAGCGCGCCGCGGCCAGCCTGTGAGCGGGGAGGGGATCATGCCTGCCACCCAATTCTCCCGCCGCAGCCTCCTGCAGGGCGGCGCCATCGTCGTCGGCTTCTCGCTGAGCCGCGCGCTTCCCGTCGCGGCCGCCTCGGGCACCGCTCCCTCGAAGCCGGTCGCACTCGACCAGGTCGACAGCTATCTTTCCCTGGAGCGCGACGGCTCGGCCATCGTCTATTCGGGCAAGGTCGATCTCGGCACCGGTGTCCGGACTGCGCTGACCCAGATGGCGGCCGACGAGCTCGACCTGCCGCTCGCCCGTGTGCGCGTGATCCAGGGCGACACCGCCCTGACCCCGGACCAGGGGCCGACCTATGGCAGCCTCTCGATCCAGAACGGTGGCACGCAGATCCGCGCCGCGGCGGCGACCGCACGGCGGCAGTTGCTTCAGCTCGCTTCCGAACGACTCGGAACGCCAACCGATACGCTCGCCACCAGGGACGGTCGCGTGATCCCTGCCGCCGGCGGCGAGGGGATCGCCTATGCCGACCTGCTCAAGGACGGCCATTTCTCGCTGAAGCTCGACAAGGACGCGCCGAGCAAGAACCCCGACGCGTTCAGTTTCGTCGGCAAGCCGGTGGCGCGCCTCGACATCCCAGCCAAGATCTACGCCAGCTTCACCTACATGCAGGACGTGACGCTGCCCGGCATGCTGCACGGGCGCGTGATCAGGCCGCCGGCCATCGAGGCGCGGTTGACGAGCGTCGACGAAGCCTCGGTCGCCGGCATTCCCGGCCTCGTGAAAGTCGTGCGCGAAGGCGACTTTCTGGGCGTCGTCACCACCAGCGAATGGGCCGCGATCAAGGCTGCGGAGAAACTCTCGGCGACCTGGTCCAAGGCCGAGACGTTGCCGGAGCAGAGCCAGCTCTGGGAGCATGTCCGCGCCACACCGGTGGTGAAGGAAGACATCACCTCCAATGTCGGGGACGCGGACGGCGCCATGGCCAATGCCGCGCGGAAACTGAAGGCGACCTACGACTTCGCAATCCATACCCATGGCTCGATCGGCCCATCCTGCGCGGTGGCGCAGCCGGAAGGCGACGCGCTCACCGTGTGGACCGCCTCGCAGATGACCCACGCCCTGCGCACGCAGCTCTCGGCGATGTTCTCGCTGCCGCCGGAAAAAGTGCGCTGCATCTATGTCGAAGGCTCGGGCTGCTACGGCCGAAACGGCCACGAGGACGCGGCCGGCGACGCGGCGATCCTCGCCCGTGCCGTCGGCAAGCCGGTGAGAGTCCAGTGGTCGCGCGCCGACGAGCATGGCTGGGACCCCAAGGGACCACCGACGCTGATCGATCTCGCGGCGGGACTCGACGACAAGGGCGCAGTGACGGCCTGGTCCTCGCAATTCCACATCCCCATGGGAGCCGCTGGCAGCGTGCCGCTGGTGGCGGCGACCCTCGCCGGCCTGCCGCACGAGACGGCGCTCGCGCCAGGCAATATCGTCCATAACTCGGCGATCCCCTACGGCTTCCCGAACGTGAAGACGGTCTGCCGTCGCCTCGCCACGACGCCGTTGCGGCCCTCCTGGATCCGGACGCCGGGACGCATGCAGAACACCTTCGCCAACGAGGCGTTCGTCGACGAATGCGCCGCAGCGGCCGGCATCGACCCGCTGGAATATCGGCTGCGATCGATGAACGATCCGCGCGGGATCGAGGTCCTCAAGCGGCTGGCCACCCTCGCGAAATGGGAGAGCCGGCCTTCGCCCAAGGGCGATGGCAGGGAGGCGGGAGGCGGCGTGCAGACCGGCCGCGGGCTCTCCTACGTGAAGTACGAACTCTACCGGACCTATGTCGCGGCTTTGGCCGAGGTCGAGGTCGAGCGCAGCTCCGGAATGATCCGTGCCAAGCGGGTCTTCGTGGTCCAGGATTGCGGGCAGATCATCAACCCGGACGGCGTGCGCAACCAGATCGAGGGCAACGTCATCCAAACCGTGAGCCGCGTGCTCAAGGAAGAGGTGATGTTCGACCGCTCACGGGTGACGAGCACCGACTGGGCGAGCTACCCGATCCTGACCTTCCCGGAGGTGCCGGAGATCGTGATGGAGCTGATCGACCGCCCCCGCGAAAAGCCCTGGGGCGCTGGAGAGCCCTCGGCCGCCGTGATCCCGGCGGCCATCTCCAACGCCGTCTACGACGCCATCGGTCTGCGCCTGCGCTCGGTCCCGTTCACGCCGGAGAAGGTGAAGACGGCGCTCCAGCGCACCTGACGGGGCGCCTCACTCCGCCGAGGCGTTCACCTCGAGCTTGTCGAGCACGGCGCCGGGGCTCGTCGCCGTGCTGAAATCGACGACACCGAGGCCGGCATCGCCCTTCGCCTTGGCGCTGATCGACAGCGTGCCGGGTTTGGCGGCGAATTTGCCCATGGCGGCGCCGATCGTCTTGGCGGCCGGCGAGTTGCCGAGGATCACCGGGATACCGATCAGGCAAGCGGTGACGTATTCCTTGCGCAGCTCGTCCGGCTTCAGGCTGAGCGACTTGGACGTCGCGTCGATGAAGCGGTCGTAGAGCCCGCCATTCTCGACCTTGATGTCGAGGGTCTTGGCGGTGGCCGAAAGCATGGCGAAACCGGAGGTGGCCGCATCCGGGTCGAAGATCTCCGGGCCGATCCCTCCGAGCGTGGCGTTGAGGTGCAGCGTGCCCATATCCTTGCCCGAGACCGAGACCTCGCGCAGAGCCAGTTCCTTCGCGCTCTCGTCCCAGGCGGAATCGGCCACGATGTTCAGGTCGAGGTCGCGATAGCCGTAAAGGCCGAGCGAGCTGAGGACGGGGAAACCCGACACGGCCGAGGCCGGCATGGTCAGACCCGAGAGCGACAGCCGGCTTGCCGTCGGCACGCCGTCCTTCGGCGGTCCGAAGGTCATACTGGCATCCCGCAGGCCGACATGAACCGTGCCGTTACCCGACTTGGCGAGGGGATCGGCGGGCGAGGGCGCCTTGCCGGGGGCCTGGTCGCTCGGGACATCGACGCTCAGCCCGGAGAGCAGCAGCGTGCCGATCAGCGGGGTCAGGCGGCGCATGTCGGCGTCCGTCACGGTCGCCGTCGCGCCGGGCTTCGACAGCCGGCGCAAGGTGGCGATGGTCGGCTCCAGCGAGAAGCCGCTCAGCGACAGCTTGGCGATGGTCGAACGCGTACCGGTGCCGGCGAAGCCGATGCCGCTCAGCGAGATCCCGGCCTCCGGGCCCGCCGCAGCGTAGGCGAGACGGTCGATGGTCAGGTCGAGCGGCTTGTCGGCCTTGGTCTCCTGCACCCGCAATCCGGTCGCCTCGACGCTGCCGACCGAAACGGCCTCGATCAGGTCCGCCGCGTTGGCCGCGGCCTTCGCGCGTGCATTCGCATCGCTGGTGGTGAGATCGAGGCCCTTGAAGGCATCGAAGGCGCCACTCCACGTGGTGGGGACCTGGCGGCCGGAGAAATCGCGCCCGGCGAGACGGGCGAAGCTGACCTGTGTGCCGCGCTCGTCCTTGAAGGCGATGCTCTCGATGGAGAAGGCGGCGTAGAGCCGCTGCCACGGCCCCTTGCCGTCGCCCGGCTCGGTGGAGAGGCGGGCGAGCGCGGCGAGATCGACATCCTCGGCCCGGAGCTTCCCGTAGGTTCCGTCGCCGTTGGCGGACTTGCCGTCCATGGCGCCGGCCACGGAAATGGCCGCGCCGGACGAGGTCAGCTCGGCGATGCGGCCGGCATGGACGCCGCGGGCGACGACGTCGCGATAGGTCGCGGATTGCCGCATCCCGCCGGTGGTCTGCTCGATACGCAGTTCAGGGATGGCGAGGCTGCCGGCATCGAGCCGGGCGAGGCGCGCCGCCCATGGCTCCTTGCCGTCGGCCGCGAGGATCGCCAGCAGCTCATCCTTCGAGAGGCGCGTGCCACTCGCCGTCATCTGCGGAGCGATCACCCGCGTGCTGCCGAAGCTCAGCACGACGTCCTGCAGCGCCACGTCCTGTACCGCGGACGCCGCCTCCTGGGCGCGGACCGGTCCGGCTGTCGGCACCGCGCAAAGCACGGCGAGACTGCAGACCGACGCGAGCACCGCCTGCCTGAGGCCGCGGCGACCGGAGGATGAAATCATGGCGTGGTCCGGAAAGCTGGATCGCGAGGAACATGCAGTCCATCGCGGCCCGCTCTCACGGGCACCATGCACTGCCGCAGAACGCTAGAGCAGGCAATTGCGCCGATGACACGGCAAAGCCCAGCTCGCCATATCGTCATCCTCGAGCACCGCGGCAGACCGGAATGACGGAGTGGTCGCCGTCCGGGCGATCAGAGCGAGAACGACGTCCCGCACCCACAGGACGAGGTCGCCTGAGGGTTTTCGATCTTGAAGGACTGGCCGATGAGATCGTTGGCGAAATCGATCACCGAGCCGCCCATGTATTCGATGGAGACCGGGTCGACGAGAACGGTGGCGCCGTCCTTCTCGATCACGAGGTCTTCCTCGGTGCGGACCTGCTCGATGTCGAATGCGTAGGAGAAGCCCGAGCAGCCACCGCCATTCACGCTGATGCGCAGCGAGCTGCCGGGCGGCTCCTGGCTCATGATCTCGTTGATGCGCTTGGCGGCGCGGGCAGTCAGCTGGATGTCGGCCATGGCGAGCTCGGCTTCGTTGCTCGATCCCGTGCGACCGCGCTGTGCGATTGTCGGACGAGACCTATGGACAAGATATGGGGTAGGCCGACACACCGCAACGCAGCGCGGCATGGGGGCGGTGCAGGACGTGGTGCAGGACACATCGACGACACGACGGCCGGGCGAACGCTGGAGGGCGGCCTACGCCACCGATCCGGCCGCGACGCGCGGGCGGCTGATCCCCGAACCGTCCTCGCCAACGCGCAGCGACTTTCAGCGCGACCGCGACCGCATCATCCATTCGAGCGCCTTCCGGCGCCTCAAGCACAAGACGCAAGTCTTCGTGCATCACGAGGGTGACCATTACCGCACCCGGCTCACGCACACGCTGGAGGTCAGCCAGATCGCCCGCGCCCTGGCCCGGGCGCTAGGCCTCGACGAGGATCTCGCCGAGGCGCTCGCCCTTTCGCACGACCTCGGCCATACCTGTTTCGGGCATACCGGCGAAGACGCGCTCGGCGCCTGTATGGCCGATTTCGGCGGCTTCGATCACAACGCCCAGGCGCTGCGCATCGTTACCCGTCTGGAGCGGCGCTACGCCGAGTTCGATGGACTCAACCTGAGCTGGGAGACCCTCGAGGGGCTGGTCAAGCATAACGGCCCGCTGCTCGAACAGGGTGGTCAGCCGACGCCGCGCTACCGCCGGGCCGGCATTCCGGTGGCGATCCTCGAATACAATGCCCTGAACGATCTCGAACTCGCACGGTATGCGGGCGCCGAGGCGCAGGCGGCGGCGCTCGCCGACGACATCGCCTACGATGCGCACGATCTCGACGATGGCCTGCGGGCGGGTCTGTTCGAGCTCGAAGACCTGCGCACGGTCCCGTTCCTGGCCGCACTGCTCGACGAGATCGAGTCCCGCCATCCGGGCCTCGAAAGCGCACGGGCGATTCACGAACTGGCGCGGCGGATCATCACGCGTTTTGTCGAGGACCTGATCGGCGAGAGCGAGCGGCGGCTGGCGGCGCTCGACCCGCGCAGCGTCGACGAGATCCGGGGGGCGCAGGCGCCGGTGGTCGCCTTCTCCGACCGGATCGTGGCGGCGGATGCCGAGATCAAGGCGTTCCTGTTCGCCAGGATGTACCGCAATCCCGATGTCATGGCGGTGCGCGAGAAGGCCAGTGCCATCGTCGCCGATCTGTTCGCCGCCTTCATTGCCGATCCGCGCCGGATGCCGGCCGAGTGGCATGCCGGTCTCGATGGAGCGGATGACGGCCGGCGGGCGCGCCGCGTCGCCGACTACATCGCCGGGATGACCGACACCTATGCCGTCCTGGAGCACGGAAAGTTCTATGCGACGACGCCGAGCCTGCACTGGCGCCCGGCGACCCGCGGCTTGCCGCTGGCGGAGTCTTGAGGGGTTCGGGGCGGACCAAGTCCGCCCCGATGCCTGATTCAGTAACCGCAGGGCGAGCGATAGGCGTAGCTGTAGCCGCAATGGCCGCAGCCGCCGTAGCTCACGCTCGGCACGTAGCTGTAGCCGCAGCCACCACCGTAGCCGTAGCTGGTCGGAGCGTAGCCGCCGTAACCGTAGGACGAGCCATAGCCGTATCCGCCATAGCCACCGTAGCCGTAGCCGCCATAGGCGCCGGCCGTGGCGAGGCCGAGACCCAGGCCGAGCCCGGCGCCGGCGAGACCGTAGCCGAGGCCGCGACCGTAGCCGTAGCCACGACCGTATCCACGACCGCCGTAGAAGCCGCGATGGCCCGCGAAGCCGCCGCGATACCCAGCGAACCCGCCATGATGGCCGCCGAAGCCACCGCGTCCATAACCACCGTGACCGTAGCCGCCACGTCCGAACCCGCCTGCTTCGGCGCTCGCCGGAATCAGGGTCAGAGCAGCGAGCGCCGCGCCCGCAACAAGAAGTGCCTTCATCGAAAACTCCCGGGATCGACCAGATTGCCCGGCCCGATCAGGGCTATCGGCAACGTCCATCTTCAATGCGGCGCTCTACTGAGATGCCGACTCATCCCCCACGAAGCGACGTCATGATGAATTGCGGAGGCTGCAGATCATGAGTGGTCAGGACCGTCCGGCCCAGGCAACGCGTGCCGACTTCGCCCATTTCCGACCAATCGCGACGCGTTGGGGGGACAACGACGTCTACGGCCACGTCAACAACGTCGTGTATTACTCATTCTTCGACACGGTCGTGGCCGGCTATCACGTCGAGACGGGCCTTCTCGACTTCGAGACCGGCCCCGTCATCGGCCTCGTCGTCGAGACCGGCTGCCGATACTTCGCGCCGATCGCCTTTCCCGACCGGGTCGAGGCAGGCCTGCGGGTGGCGCATCTCGGCCGGTCGAGCGTGCGCTACGAAATCGGCATCTTTCGCGGCGACGAGACCGAGGCCTCCGCACAGGGGCACTTCGTCCACGTCTACGTCGATCGGGAGAGCCGGCGGCCGGTGCCGCTTCCCGACAACTGGCGCGAAGGCCTGACGAAACTGCTGGTACCCGGACGGGACGAGACCGAGGCCAGCCGTTCTCCGTGACACCCCGGACGCACGTTGCTATGCCGCCGCGCTGAGACAGGCGGCCAGAAAACGGCTGCACCAGCGGACATCGATTTCATGAACATCTTCGCCCAGTTCGAGGCGCGCGTGCGCGAGGCCCTCGAAGCCCTGGTTCGATCCGGCAAGCTGCCGGAGGGATTGGACTTTTCCCGCGTCGTGGTCGAGCCGCCGCGCGATCCCTCCCACGGCGATCTCGCCACCAACGCCGCTCTGGTGCTCGCCAAGGAAGCCAAGGCCAACCCGAAGGCGTTGGGCGAGGCTCTGGCCGAGGAATTGCGGAGTGATCCGCGCGTCACCGAGGCGAGCGTCGCCGGCCCCGGCTTTATCAACCTCCGGCTGGTCCCGGACGTCTTCCACGACGTGGTGCGTACCGCGCTCAGCGACGCCGAATTCGGCCGCGCCAGACTGCCGGGTGGCCCGGTGAACATCGAGTACGTCTCGGCCAACCCGACCGGCCCGATGCATGTCGGCCATGGACGCGGCGCTGTGTTCGGTGATGCGCTCGCCAACCTGCTCGTCGCCGCCGGCCGCAAGGTGACGCGGGAATATTACATCAACGATGCCGGCGCGCAGGTCGACGTGCTCGCCCGCTCCGCCTACCTGCGCTACCGCGAGGCGCTCGGCGAGGAGATCGGCGCGATCCCCGAGGGCCTGTATCCGGGCGACTATCTGAAACCCGTCGGCCTGCAGCTCAGCCACGAGCACGGCCGCGACCTGCTCGACATGCCCGAGCAAGAATGGCTGCCGATCGTCCGCGAGGCGGCGATCCAGGCAATGATGGCGATGATCCGCGAAGATCTCGCTGCCATTGGCATCCGCCACGATGTCTTCTTCTCCGAGCGCACGCTGCAGGGCGCGAATGGCGGCAAGGTCGCCGAGTTGCTCGACGAGCTTCGCTCGAAGGGCCTCGTCTACGAGGGCCGGTTGCCGCCGCCGAAGGGGCAGCTCCCGGAGGATTGGGAGGACCGCGAGCAGACACTGTTCCGGGCCACCCAGTTCGGCGACGACGTCGACCGCCCGCTGCTCAAGTCCGATGGCAGCTTCACCTACTTCGCCTCCGACATCGCCTATCACCGCGAGAAGTGGCTGGCCGGCGCCTCGGAACTGATCGACGTGCTCGGCGCCGACCATGGCGGCTACGTGAAACGCATGCAGGCGGCAGTGAAGGCCGTCAGCGACGGCCAAGCCGTGCTCGACGTAAAGTTGTGCCAGCTCGTGCGGCTTCTGCGGAACGGCGAGCCTGTGAAGATGTCGAAGCGCGCCGGCGAGTTTGTCACTCTCCGCGAGGTGATCGACGAAGTCGGCCGTGACGCGATTCGCTTCATGATGCTCTACCGGAAGAACGACGCGACGCTGGATTTCGACCTCGCCAAGGTGGTCGAGAAGTCCAAGGACAATCCGGTCTTCTACGTCCAGTACGGCCACGCCCGCTGTTTTTCCGTGCGGCGTCAGGCGCTTGAGGCTTTCCCGAACGAGGATCTGTCCAAGGCCGCACTGGCGGCCGATGCCGACTTCTCGATCCTCACCGATCCCGGCGAGATCGAGATGATGCGGCTGATCGCGCAGTACCCGCGTGTGCTGGAATCAGCAGCCGTTGCACACGAACCACATCGAATTGCCTTCCATCTCTATGAAACCGCGAGTTCGCTGCATAGTTTTTGGAATAAGGGCAAAGACTTGCCGCAATTACGGATTGTTAATCCAACCGACCGAAAATCCACTCGTGCCCGCTTGGCCCTCGTGGAAGCCCTCGGAGGCGTCCTGGCCTCTGGGCTTGCGGTTCTGGGTGTCACCGCACCGGACGAAATGCGGTGAGCTGGCCGGGTTGGAAAGGAAGCGACAATGACGACGAACGCTCCGCGAGCGGCGATCGATTTCGACGCGTTCGAGCGTGATTTGCGTCAGACGTCTCTCGCCAGCACCGAAGCGGCGGCCCCGTCGCCGTCGCGGGCCGACCCGCTCGCCGAGCTCGCGCGCATCGTCGGCCAGGACGATCCTTTCCGTGCCCTTCTCGCCTCGCGCGGTGATCAGGCTGCCGCTCGGTCCGCGGGCGGCCGGATCGAACCGTCATTCTTCGAAAACGGCCCTGGCCAGCCCGAGGCCACTGCACAGAATTCTCCCGCCGACGCCTTCGACCACTATCTCGCCAGCGTCGAGCAGGGCGCATATGCCGACGAAATGCGCGGCGACCAGCAGGACCCGGCCGCCTTCGACGATTCGGGCGCCGGCTACCGCGCTCCCGCCAGCAAGCGGCCGAGCCGTCGGCTCGTGCAGGTCGGAGCCGGAATCGGCGTGCTCACCCTTTGCGTGACCGGCGCGCTCGGCATGAAGCTGCTGCGCTCGCACGGCTCCAACGGCGAGCCTGTGACCGTTCTCGCCGACAAGACCCCCCTCAAGATCGCCCCGCCGACGGCCGACGGGCTCGAGATCCCAGACCAGAAGAAGCAGATCTACGAGCGCAACGCCAAGGACGGCCAGATCAAGGTCGTCAACCGCGAGGAGCAGCCCCTCGACGTGGCCCAGGCCGCGCGCGCGGCAAGCGGCAACGGCGCGACCGGCACGACGCCGGGCAACACGGCTCTGCTGACCGATTCGCTCGGCGAGCCACGCCGCGTGCGGACCGTGTCTGTGAAGCCGGACACGCCGGTGACCGCCGCCTCGCAGGCCCAGGCTCAGGGCCAGCCCCAACAGCAGCAGCCCCAGCGCGTCGCCTCAGCCGATGCCGGACCGGCCTCTCCGATCCCGACCATGATGATGCCGGATGCTTCGCCCAGCACTCCGTCGCAGACGCCGGCAGCCCAGCCGCGCAGCGTGACACGCAGTCTCGCCTCGAAGCCGGTGCAGACGGCCGACGCCTCCGGCGCGACCCCTGCTATGCCCGCAGCCGAGCCAGCGGCGCCGCCCGCCCCGCCGGCCCACAAGGCGCCGCAGCGCGTCGCCTCGGTCGCGCCCGAGACCACCTCCTCCACTGACGCAGCGCCTGCCGCTGCTCCGAAGGCGACCCCGTCGACCGCCTCCGTTGGCGGCTTCTCGGTCCAGATCGGCGTGCGCGCCAGCGAGAGCGACGCTCGCGCGGCCTTCCGCCAGATGCAGGGCAAGTTCAGCCAGCTCTCGGGCAAGCCCGAACTGATCCAGCAGGCCGAGGTCGGCGGCAAGTCGATCTACCGCGTCCGCGTCGGGCCTCTGGCCAAGAATGACGCGACGAGCCTCTGCACGGAGCTCAAGGGCGCCGGCGGCCAGTGCTTCGTATCGAAGAACTGAGCGGCGCGATTTCGGCTCTCATCACCTGATTCTCGAAAGCCACACCGATCGGCAGCGTGAGCGCTTCCGGTCGGTTTCGTCTTGCGACGACTCAGAGTGAAGCCAATTCTCAATTGTTATCGTTGACGATTCGACACTTCGGCCGTTCCAAGGCTCAGGATCTCCCGCAAGTCATGACCTGCCGTGCTCTGATCCTCGGCTGTTCCGGCAAGACGCTCACGGCGCGCGAGGTCGCGTTCTTCCGCGACGCGCAGCCGTGGGGCTTCATCCTGTTCAAACGCAACATCGGCACGCCCGACGAGGTGCGCGCCCTGACCGCGGCTTTGCGCGAGACCGTCGGCCGTGCCGACGCGCCGGTGCTGATCGACCAGGAAGGCGGCCGCGTGCAGCGCATGGGACCGCCGTTCTGGCCGAAATATCCGGCGGGCGCCCGCTTCGGCCGGCTCAACGGCTCGGCCAAGGCCATGGCCTGGCTCGGCGCGCGGCTGATGGCGCACGATCTGGCTGAGGTCGGCATCAACATCGATTGCGCGCCGATGCTCGACGTGCCGGTCGAGGGCACTCACGAGATCATCGGCGATCGGGCCTATGCCCATGACGCCGTCTCGGTCGCCGAGATCGGTCGCGCCGTGGCGGAAGGCCTGATGGCCGGCGGCGTGCTGCCGGTGATCAAGCACATTCCCGGGCATGGCCGCGCCACCAGCGACAGCCACATGCAGCTCCCTGTGGTCGATGCCGACCGCGCCAGTCTCGAGGCGACCGACTTCCGTCCCTTCCAGGCGCTCGCCGACATGCCGCTCGCGATGAGCGCACACGTGGTCTACCCGCATCTCGACCCGAAGAAGCCGGCGACGCTGTCGCGCATCATCGTCGAAGACATCATCCGCGAGACGATCGGATTCGACGGACTGCTGATGACCGACGACCTCTCGATGAAGGCGCTCAAGGGCTCCTACCGCAAGCGGGCAGAAGCCGCCTTTACGGCCGGCATCGACGTCGCGCTTCACTGCAACGGCCAGGCACGGCAGATGCGCAGCGTGGTCGAGGGGACGCCCGTTCTCGCCGGGAAGTCCCTGGAGCGGGCGCAGGCTGCCCTGGCCCGGCTTTCCGCGCATAAGGACGCGTTCGACGTGGCCGAGGCGCGCAGCCGATTCGAGGCGGGTCTCGCCGCCGCGGCCTGACGCCGCGAGACGGCGCTTCAACAGCGATTTGTAACCGCCGGACCGCACGAGCGAACTTGTGTTCGCACGGGCCGATCCCTAGGTTGGCGCCAACTCTTCGAACAGGACAAGCATCGCGTCGGCAGCGGCGCGGTGCGGGATATGCGCCATGGGCAGCTTGAGTATCTGGCACTGGATCGTCGTGGCGGTGATCGTCATGATGCTGTTCGGCCGCGGCAAGGTCTCCGAGTTGATGGGCGACGTCGCCAAGGGCATCAAGGCCTTCAAGAAGGGCATGGCCGAGGACGACGAGGCGCCCAAATCGACCTCCACCCCGGTCGAGCCGGTCCGCACCATTCCGCATCAGGCCGAGCCGACCGCTGCGCCGGCGCAATCGGTCGATCGCCGCACGAGCTGAGGCTTCGAGCCCCTCCGCAGACCTGATCGGCCGCGCAAGGCGGGACGGACGTCGTCATGCTGGACATGAGTTGGGGCGAGGTGATGCTGATCGGCGGCGTCGCCCTGATCGTCATCGGGCCGAAAGACCTGCCGAAGGCCCTGCGCACCCTGGGCCAGATCACGAGCAAGGTCCGCCGCATGGCGGGCGAGTTCCAGCACCAGTTCAACGAAGCGATCCGCGAGGCGGAACTCGACGAGATCAAGCGGGACGTCGAGGGTGTGAAGCGTCAGGCCGAGAGCTTTCGGCCGAGCTTCAACCCCGTCGACACGATCCGTAACGAACTGAAGAGCGCCGTCGAGGGCCGCAACGCTGCGAAGTCCGCCGATCCGTCGCAGGGCCTGATGCAGAGCACGGCGCAGGGCGCCATCGCGAGTGTGGGCGAAGAGGCCACCGAGCGCCTCTCGCAGGGCGGAAGTTACGACGTCCCGCGACCGACCGAGCTTTCGGACGTCGTGCAGACAGAGATTGCGGAAGTTTCGCCACCGCACGCTCGAGCCAGCGAACAGAAACCTTCGGACGGCCAGCCTTCATGAAGACCGAGCAGGACGAGGCCGAGATCGAGGCTTCGCGCGCGCCGCTGCTCGAACATCTGATCGAGCTGCGCGCACGGCTGATCAAGTCGCTGATCGCCTTCGTGGTGATGTTCTTCGGGTGCTTCTACTTCTCCCGGAGCATCTACAACGTGCTGCTCCACCCCTACGTCTCGGTGGTCGGTGCGGCCAATGCCGAGCTGATCGCGACGCATTTCCTCGAACAGATCTTCACCAACATCAAACTCAGCGTCTTCGGCGCCGGCTTCCTCGCCTTCCCGGTCATCGCCACGCAGATCTATGCCTTCGTCGCACCGGGCCTCTACCGCAACGAGCGCCAGGCCTTCCTGCCGTATCTGATCGCGACGCCGATCTTCTTCATCCTCGGCGCGCTCGTCGTCTATTTCCTGGCGATGCCGCTGCTGATCTCGTTTTCGGTGTCGCTGCAGCAGGTCGGCGTGGCTGGCGAGCCGACGATCAAGCTGCTGCCGAAGGTCGACGAGTATCTCTCGCTGATCATGACGTTGATCTTCGCCTTCGGCCTCGCCTTCCAGATGCCGGTCATCCTGACCCTGCTCGGGCAGGTCGGGATCATCGACCAGGCCTTCCTCAAGGAGAAGCGCCGCTACGCCATCGTGCTGGTCTTCGTCGCTGCCGCCGTGCTGACGCCGCCCGACGTGATCTCGCAACTGTCTCTCGCGCTGCCGATGCTGCTGCTCTACGAGGCCTCCGTGTTCTCGGTGGGCCGTGTCGAGAAGCGGCGCAAGGCGCAGCGGGTGGAGGCGGGGTTGGAGCCGTAGGGCCGCCCTTGTGATGCCGGGGGCGATGCTGCAAAGCGTGCGCGACCAGGATCAGAGCGACCCATGCACGACATCCGCGCCATCCGCGAGAACCCGGACGCCTTCGACGACGACCTCGCGCGGCGAGGCCTGGAGCCGCTCAGCGCCTCACTGATCGCCCTCGACGATGCGCGGAAGGCCGCGACCTCGGCGGCGCAGGCCAATCAGGAACGGCGCAACGCGCTCTCCAAGGAGGTCGGCGGCGCGAAGAAGGCCAAGGACGAGGCCCGCGCCAACGAATTGATGGCCGAGGTCGCACGGCTCAAGGAGGACGCTTCCCGTCTGGAGACCGAGCAGACCCAGGCCGGCAAGACCCTCGACGCGGAACTGGCGAAGATCCCGAACCGCCCGAAGGCCGACGTACCCCCGGGCGCCGACGAGCACGGCAACGTCGAATATCGCCGCCACGATTCCGAGCGCGAGCGCCTCAGCGAGGGCCGCCAGCATTTCGAACTCGGCGAAGCCACCGGCCTGATGGATTTCGAGGCGGCGGCGAAGCTGTCCGGCTCACGCTTCGTGGTGCTGAAGGGCCAGCTCGCGCGACTGGAGCGCGCGCTCGGCCAGTTCATGCTCGACCTGCACACGACCGAGCACGGTTATACCGAGGTGGCGCCCCCAATCTTGGTGCGCGACGAGGCCATGTTCGGCACGGCGCAGCTACCGAAGTTCCGGGACGATCAGTTCGCCGCCGGAGATGGTTTCTGGCTCGTCCCCACCGCCGAAGTCCCTCTGACCAACCTCGTCCGCGAAAGCATCCTATCCGAGGACGAACTCCCGCTCCGCTTCACCGCGCTCACGCCCTGCTTCCGCGCGGAGGCCGGGGCGGCGGGTCGCGACACACGCGGCATGCTGCGCCAGCACCAATTCAACAAGGTCGAGCTGGTCTCGATCACGTCGCCCGAGAACTCGGCGGAAGAGCACGAGCGCATGCTCGCCTGCGCCGAGACCGTCCTGAAGAAGCTGGACCTCACCTACCGGGTCATGACGCTGTGCACCGGTGACATGGGATTTGCATCGCAAAAAACCTACGACATCGAGGTCTGGGTGCCCGGCCAGCAAACCTATCGCGAGATCTCGTCCTGCTCGGACTGCGGCGACTTCCAGGCCCGGCGGATGAACGCTCGCTACCGGGGTAAGGACGGCAAGCCAGCCTTCGTGCACACGCTGAACGGCTCGGGCATCGCGGTCGGCCGCGCCTTGATCGCGGTGATGGAAAACTACCAGAATCCCGACGGGAGCGTCACGATCCCGTCCGTGCTCCAGCCCTATATGGGCGGCCTCAACCGGATCGAAGGACCCTCGGCCTGATGCGCATTCTCGTCACCAACGACGACGGCATCCATGCGCCGGGCCTCGAGACTCTGGAGGGCATCGCCCGCCAGATCAGCGACGACGTCTGGGTGGTCGCGCCCGAGCACGATCAGTCCGGCGTCTCGCACTCGCTCTCGCTGAACGACCCGCTGCGCCTGCGACAGATTTCGGAAAAGCGTTTTGCCGTGAAGGGCACCCCGTCCGACTGCGTGATCATGGGCATCGCCCACATCCTCGCGGAGCAGAAGCCCGATCTCGTGCTGTCCGGCGTCAATCGCGGCCAGAACGTCGCAGAGGACGTGACCTATTCGGGCACCATTGCCGCGGCAATGGAGGGCACGATCCTCGGTGTCCCCTCGATCGCTCTGAGCCAGGCTTACGGTCATGCCGGCCGCGCCGGCATCAAGTTCCACTGCGCCGCCGAGCATGGCGCGCGCGTCGTACGCAAGGTCATCGAGACGGGCATCGAGCCTGGCATCGTGATCAACGTCAATTTTCCGGATTGCGAGCCGGGCGACGTGCAGGGCACCACCGTCACGGCGCAGGGCCAGCGCAACCAGGCGCTCCTGCGGATCGACGCCCGCCACGACGGTCGCGGCAACCCGTATTTCTGGCTTGCCTTCGCCAAGGCGCGGTTCGAGCCCGGCAACGGCTCGGACCTCAAGGCGATTGCCGAGAACCGGATCTCGGTGACGCCGCTGCGGCTCGATCTCACCGACGAGCCGACGCTGACGCGCTTCGCCAAGGCCTTCGAGAACTGACGGCGGGGCGCAGGCCGATCCGTCATTCCGGGGTCCGCCGCAGGCGAGAACCCGGAATTCATCCATGATGCGATAGGTTTGGCTGCCGGCTTGGCCAGTCGCGGAATTCCGGTCCCGTTGCGTGGTCCCGGAATGACGGGGCAGGGTCGAGCGAAATCCGAGCGAGGAATCAGCACCATGCCAGTCGCGGGGGAGGGAGAGGACGCCTCTGCGATCGGCGATGCGGCCTTCGTTCTGCTCCTGCGCGAGCACGGTACGCGCGAGACCGCGGTCCTGCGCGCCATGGAGCTGGTGCCGCGCGAGTGGTTCGTCCCTCCGCCGCTTCTGGCCCATGCCCGACGGGACATCGCCCTACCAATCCCTTGCGGGCAGAGCATGACGGCGCCGACGACGGTCGCTGCGATGCTCGGCCTGCTGAACGTCCAGTCCGGCAGCCGCGTCCTCGAGATCGGCACGGGCTCGGGCTACGTCACGGCGCTGCTCGTCTATCTCGGCAGCAGCCGGGTGCGCAGCATCGAGCGCTACGAAGGGCTCGCCCGCGCGGCGCGAGACCGCCTCGGCGAGGATCACGCCGGCACGACGGTCGAGACTGGCGATGGGCTCGACGCCGCGACGATCGGGGAGGGCGGCTTCGACCGCATCCTCGTCAACGGCGCCTGCGCGGACGTTCCCGCGCATCTCGCCCGCGCCCTCGCGCCGGGAGGCCGCCTCGTCGGCGCCGTCGCGACGGAACGGGGGATGCGCATCGCCGTCGTCGATCGAGCCATGGATGGCGGCTTCGGCAGACGTTTGGAGATGACCTGTCGCCTGCCCTCCCTGACCGCAGGTCGAGCGAGTGTGCTCTAGCGGTCTCTTCGCTGCCGCGACAGGTTCCCGGTTTGCGCGAATACGCTGCAATCTTGGTGAACGGGAACGGTTGTTTAACCTGAATCCCTTTTGAATGAGGTCATCAAGTTTGCGTCTGTAAGCGGGTGCGTCGATGCGTGTGCGAGGGGCGAGTCTGGGGTGGAAGACGCTATCGCGTCTCGCCCTCATCGGAATGATCGGCGGCGGCACCGCCGCCTGCTCGTCGGACGCGTCGCGCCTCAGCGACCCGTTCACCAACCCCTTCTCGTCGAACGAGCCTGCCGCCACCGGCAGCCTCGGCGAGAACGGCGAGTCCATGACATCGGCCCCGGCCATCCGCACCCCGCGCATCCAGTCGCAGGAGCTCGCCGCTCCCGGCGCGAAGATGTCCTCTCGCCCGCTCCCCGCCCCCCGCGTCGCCGCGGCCGAGCCCGTGATGAGCGCCGGCGGCAGCGTCGACGGCATGAACCCGAGCGCCGGCAAGGCCATGACGCCCCGCGTCTCGCCGACCGCTCCGCAGCCGAAGCTCGTCTTCGGCAAGGGCGCACCCGCTCAGAAAACCGAGAAGGTCATCGAGACCAAGCGCGAGGCCGAGTCCAAGAAGGCCGTCGAAGCGCGCAAGGAGGCCGAGGCCCGCAAGGAAGCCGAAATCCGCAAGGCCGCCGAGGCGAAGAAGGCTGCCGAGGCGGAAGCCAAGAAGAAGCACAGCGCTAAGGCAGAGACCAAGCCGGACGCGAAGGCCGACACCCGTCGCGAGGCCGAGGCGAAGGCCGCCAAGGCCGAGGCCGCGAAGAAGGTTGCCGAGGCGAAGGCTGCCGAGACCGCCGCGAAGGCCTCCGCCAAGGAGACCAAGCAGGCTGCCGCCAAGCCGGTCGTGAAGGAAGCGCCCGTCGTCAAGGAAGCCGAGAAGCCGGCTCCCACCAAGGTTGCCAGCGCCGATCCCGCCACCACCGCCTCGGTGAAGGCCGATTCCAACGAATCCTTCCGCTGGCCTGCGAAGGGCCGCGTGATCAATGGCTACGGCACCTCGGGCAACGAAGGCATCAACATCGCCGTGCCGGAGGGCACTCCGGTGAAGGCCGCCGAGGACGGCACCGTCGCCTATGCCGGCTCAGAGGTGAAGGGCTACGGTAAGCTCGTCCTAGTGCGCCACGCCAATGGCTACGTCTCGGCCTACGCCCATAACGGCGAGCTCGACGTGAAGCCCGGCGACAAGGTGAAACGCGGCCAGACCATCGCGAAGTCCGGCGCCACCGGCAACGTGACCTCGCCGCAGCTGCACTTCGAGATCCGCAAGGGCGCGACCCCGGTCGATCCGATCCCGCACCTCGCCAGCAACTGAACGTATTGCAGCTCAAACGAAAACGGCGGCTCCGAGAGGAGCCGCCGTTTTCGTTTCTCGGCCAGTTGTCCCTGGGCCGTCATCGCGGACCATCGCAGGCGAACACGGAAAATACCGTGTTGATGCAATTCAAGCCGCGTGGCCGCCTTCCGGCGCGGGCGGCTGCAACTGGCCGTTCGGGCTGTGCTGGTCGACGGCCTGGGGCAGCACCTTCGCGAGCGTCTCGAGCACCTGGTCGTAGGGGATGCCGAGCTTGTCCGCGATCTCCTTAGTGTGAGAGTCGTTCAGCGCGTTGCGCAGGTCGTCGGTGGTGATCGGCTGGTTCTCGCCGCGGCCGAGCCAGGAATTCACCTGCTTGCCGTAGCCGGACTGCGAGAGCTGGTTGAGCACGCCCTGCAATCCGCCGGGATAGACCCGCTCGATGATGCCGGGCAGCGCCGCGGCCGCCGCCGATCCCAGCACGCCGCCGAGAGATCCCTTGATGCTGTCGAACAAGCTCATCGCGCACGTCCTTCCGTGACCGGCCGCCGATGGCGGCGGTACAGTATCGGACGGCCAGATTACACGCAGGCGACGGTTTCGCCAGCAGGTTGCGCTCAACTCACCAATCGCTGACCCAGGCGTCCCGCGAGATCCTGGATGAACTGGAAGGCTGTGCGGCCCGAACGCGAGCCGCGCGTCGTCGCCCATTCCAGCGCCTCGGCGCGCAGCCGGTCGGGCTCGACCTCGAGGCCGTAGCGCTCGACATACCCCCGGATCATCGCGAGGTACTCGTCCTGGCTACACTTGTGGAAGCCGAGCCAGAGGCCGAAGCGGTCCGACAGCGAGACCTTCTCCTCGACGGCCTCGCCGGGATTGATCGCGGTGGAGCGCTCGTTCTCGACCATCTCTCGGGCGAGCAGGTGGCGGCGGTTGGAGGTGGCGTAGAACAGCACGTTGTCCGGCCGCCCCTCGATGCCGCCGTCGAGTGCCGTCTTCAGCGACTTGTACGACGTGTCGTCGGCATCGAAGGAGAGATCGTCGCAGAAGACCAGCCAGCGATGCGGGTCGGGGCGCAGCACCGCCATCAGGTCGGGCAGCGCCTCGATGTCTTCGCGATGAATCTCGACGAGCTTCATCGGCAGCACGCCCTCGGCCCGGCGCCCATTGATCTCGGCCTGGGCCGCCTTGACGAGCGAGGACTTGCCCATGCCGCGCGCGCCCCAGAGCAGGGCGTTGTTGGCCGGCAGCCCCTTGGCGAAACGCTCGGTGTTCTCGACGAGCATGTCGCGCATCCGGTCGATGCCCGTGAGCAGGCCGATCTCGACCCGGTTGACCTTCGGCACCGGGATCAGCCGGCGCTCGGGCCCCCACAGGAACGCATCGGCTGCGGTGGTATCGGTCTTCGGCACAGCCGGCGGGGCGGCGCGCTCCAGGGCCGTGGCGATCCGCTCCAGGAGCGGCATGAGGGTGCGGAGGTTCGGTTCGTCGGTCATGGATGTTGCGGCTGCCGTCGGTTTCCTGCGCAGTATCAAGCCGCCGGCATCGCCTCCAGTCCCTCCTGCGCAATCCAGCCGGCCGTTCGGTCGAGGGCGCGGGTCAGGCGCTCGAACAGGGTGTCGATCTCGTCGAGCTCGATGACGAGCGGCGGGCAGACTGCGATGCGGTCGCCGGCGAGGAATCGCACGATCAGCCCCTCCGCCTGGCAGAAGGCAACGCAACGTGCCGCAACGCCGGCCTTCGGGTCGTATTGCCGCTTCGAGACCTTGTCGGCGACGATCTCGATGCCGCCGATCAGGCCGATTCCGCGCGCCTCGCCGATCATCGGGTGCTCGGCGAGGGCGGTCAGGCGCGCCTGGAAGTGTGGCGCCTTCTCCGCGGCACGCTCGATGATGCGGTCGCGGCGATAGATCGCGAGGGTCTTGTTGGCGACGGCGCAGGCGACCGGGTGCCCGGAATAGGTCGTGCCGTGACCGAAGCCGCCGAGCTTGGCGCTCTCGTCGAGCATCGCCTTGTAGAGCGGCTCGTCGACCGAGATGCCGCCGAGCGGCAGGTAGCCCGAGGTCACGGCCTTGGCGAAGGAGATCGTGCTCGGCCGCATGCCGAGTGACTGGCTGCCGAACCAGTTTCCGGTGCGCCCGAAGCCGCAGATGATTTCGTCCGCGACGAGCCGGATGTCGTAGCGGTCGAGCACCGTCTGGATCGCCTCGAAATATCCGGCGGGCGGCAGGATCGCGCCGCCGGCGCCCATCACCGGCTCGGCGAAGAAGGCCGCGACGGTGTCGGGGTCCTCGGCGAGGATCTGCGCTTCGAGCGCGTCGGCGAGCCGCTGCGAGAACGCCGCCTCGCTCTCGCCGGGCTCCGCACCACGGTAGTGATGGGGGCATGCGACATGCAAAAAGCCGGGGAGCGGCAGGTCCCAGTCGGCATGATTGGCGGGCAATCCGGTCAGCGAGGCGGTAGCCACCGTGACCCCGTGATAGCCCTTGCGATGAGAAAGAATCTTTTTCTTACGAGGGCGTCCGAGCGCGTTGTTCATGTACCAGATGAGCTTCACCTGGGTGTCGTTCGCCTCCGATCCCGACGAGGTGAAGAAGATCTTGGAGGTCGGGACCGGCATCAGTTCCTTGAGCGTCTCGGCCAGCTCGATCGCCGGATCATGACTGCGGCCGGAGAAGAGATGCGTGAAGGGCAGGCGCGCCATCTGCTCGGTGGCGGCCTCGACCAGTTCTTCGTTCGAATAGCCGAGGGCCGTGCACCACAGGCCGGCCATGCCTTCGAGATAGGGCCGCCCATCCGTATCGCAGACCCAGACGCCGTGGCCGCGCTCCAGCACCAGCGGCCCGGTTTCCCGGAAGGTCGCGAGGTTGGTGTAGGGGTGGATGAGCGTCTCGACGTCCCGAGCGGCGATGTTCGAGAGCATGGCTGGCGGTCTCGTCGGCAAAGATGGGGGCCGCCACACTAACGGCCCGATGCACGGTCAGTAACCCGAGCATCTGCCCTTCTGCCAAAACACCGCACGCGATGCTCGATCCCGCCACCATCGTTGCCACGCCCGCCACCGGGCGCGCCTGTGGCGCCTGCACGCTGTGCTGCAAGGTCTACGACGTGCCGGCCGTGGAGAGCGTCGCCGGTCAATGGTGCCGCCATACCAGGACCGGCAAGGGCTGCGGCATTCACGCGACGCGGCCCGACCATTGCCGCAACTTCCATTGTCTCTGGATGACCGAGAGCTGGCTCGGCCCGGAATGGAAGCCGGACCGCGCCAAGATGGTGCTGACGCTCGATCCGGTTACCCGCTTCATGAACGTGCAGGTCGACCCCGGCCAGCCGAACGGCTGGAAGCGCGAACCGTATTACGGCCAGTTGCGGCGCTGGGCCGCGGCTTCGCTGCCGCTCAAGCGCCACGTCCTGGTTCACGTGAACAAGATCACGACGGTGGTTCTGCCCGACCGAGACGTGCTGCTCGGGACCTTCGCCGACGGCGACCGCCTGGTCGCGCGCGAGCGGATGACGCCCTCCGGGCTGACGGCCGATGTCGAGAAGGTCGGCCTGTCCGCCTGAAGCCGGGCGTCAGACCATGCAGCGGCCGGGCACCATGCGGCGTGCCTCGGGGCCGACGAGCGAGCTGAGCGGCGCCTCACAGCCTTCGCGTGTCATACGGCGGGGCTTCGGCAGCATCTCACGCTCGCTGGCGCTCTGCCCGACATTCGCAGGAGTGGTGCGCGGGGCAGGGCGCGCCTGTGACGTCTCGGAGGCCGTCTCGCGATGGATCGGGCTGATGGCCAGCGACGCCGGACGCGTGCCGGGAAGCGAGGTCGCGAGCCGGGCGGCGGCCGCAGCAGCCTGCGGAACGACCAGCCTGTCGGCGCTTGCACGCACCGAGGGAAGCACGAGGAGCGTGAGGATCGCTGCCGGTCCACCAACGCCGAGAAGGAAGCCAGACCGGAGCATCGCGATGCACTCCAAAAGAGAGCTTGACAGGTTGTCATTACAACTCCGGTGCGTCGGCTCGGTTCCTCGACTGTTACGTTTCCGTTAAGCTTTCGTTTTCCGACCGTTTCGACTTGATACCTGTAGTCTCTCCGAGCCCGGTTATCCCCGCTCTGCGCGTTGCAAAAATGCCGCGTCGATCAAAAATTTTGCGCAGCGGCTATCCATGGGAGGAACCGGCCGCGCCCGGTACCGTTGTGTCATCACCCGGCCACCTGGTCCTCCCCGCATTCCCCTTGTGCATCGGCCGGAACCTCATCGACGGGCTGGAGATTTCCAGCCCGTTTTTTCGTGCGCGCTGAGCGGCACACGGCATAACGAAAAGCCCCGGCGGATGATCCGCCGGGGCTTTATATGTCGAAGGAAACGTGGCGACGCCCAAACGGCTCAGGCCGACTTCGCCTCGCGGCGGCGGGCGCTCTGCTGGAAGAACAGCGCCTGGCTGATCACCGCAGAGACGTTGGCGGGCTGGAACGGCTTGGCGATGAGGAAAGCCGGCTCCGGGCGCTCGCCGGTGAGGAAGCGCTCGGGATAGGCGGTGATGAAAATCACCGGCACCTCGAAGGTCTTCAGGAGATCGTTGACGGCGTCGAGGCCCGAGGAGCCGTCGGCGAGCTGGATGTCGGCCAGGATCAGCCCGGGACGCTTGCCGTCGGATGCGAGCTTCACGGCCTCGGTACGGGTGCGGGCAACGCCGATCACGTTATGGCCGAGACCCTCGACGAGCGCCTCCAGATCCATGGCGATCAGCGGCTCGTCCTCGATGATGAGGATGTCGGTGGCCATGTCGGCGGCGAGTTCGCGGCCGGCCTCGTCGACCAATTCGCGCACCTCGGTGACGTCCACGTCGAGGATGATCGCCGCGTCTTCCTCGGAGAAGCCCTCGAGGCAGGAGAGCAGGAAGGCCTGGCGCGGCAGCGGCGTGATCTGCCCGAGACGGATCTCGGCCGGAAGATCGTGCTGGACCTGCTCACTGCTTCCGTTGACGGAGAGCGAGTTCCAGATGCGGGTGAAGACCCGGAAGAGATCGGCCTTGACGTTGGTGCTGCGTCCGAGCGTTTCCGGCTCGTTGACCAGCGTTTCGAGCGTGGCGGCCACGTAGGCATCGCCGGCGACCTGACTGCCGGTGAGCGCCCGGGCGTAGCGGCGCAGATACGGCAGATGCTGCACGACGAGTTGTGCTGTCGACATGAGTTCCCCTGAGCCTTCGCCGCTCTTCGTGTTGCTTCCGCCCTAACGCGAACCGCCGCGCTCCGTTCCGCGCCCCAGCGGAACTCGCGCCGAACCGAGGCGTTTCCGCACGAGCCATGACTCAAGTTCAGCCGTAAAACAATCACGGCCGACGCCGCTTCAGAAGGCGTCCAGGGGATCGAACCGGATGACGGAAGACAAGAAGGCCGGCGGCCTCCGCGCAGGAGGTTCGTTGACGGCCTCGCCTATGCCGGAGCCAGTCCGCCCACTCGGAAAACAGGCCCACCGGCGGATCGGTGTCCATTTGCGTTCGATGTACGAGTCCGTCGTTCAACAGCCGATCCCGAGCCGCTTCACCGATCTCATCGCCCAACTCGAGGACGGCCCGGCAGAGGCCTCGGATCAGCCGTGACGACGGGACCTCTCCTCGGAGAGGCCCCGGCAGTCTCGGGCGCGGTACGACCTACAGGGTCGGCGAGCGCCCGCGCATCAGGCCGATGACGGCCGAAATCGCGAACAGAACGATCGCGACGAAGAAGACGAGCTTGGCGGCTTCCATGGCCGTACCGGCGATCCCGCCGAACCCGAGCAGGGCGGCGACCAGGGCGACCACGAGGAATGTTACGGCCCAACCGAGCATGTGCTGGTTCCTTCTTGAATAGTCGGCGCGGCACGGACCGCGTCCTCTTGAAGGAAATAACGTCAAGGTTCGAGATACAGTTCCTCTGCTGGCAATGATGCGCGAGGATTGTTTACGTAGTGGTCAGCCTCTAATCGCCGCGGACGGCTCGCACGAAGGCACGGGCAAGAGGCCGAGGTGCCTCGCAGGCGGCGTCTCTTGATCTTGCTGTGGTCCTCTGGCCTATCATGTGTTCGGCGCAAATCACGGCTGCAGCCGGAACCGACTGGCACGGAGCCGGGTTCGTCACCATCTCGGGAAGGACACGTTGTGGGAGCCGTGATGAAGCAGACCCGATCAGCCTCCGCGAAGCGCCAGCCCAGCATCGGCAAGTGGATCGATGCCGCGGCCGAAGGTCTCGGACGCCTGCTCGAGGCGCTCGGTCCTCAGCCGCAGCTCAAGCCGATCCCGGTCAAGGTGCGTTCGGGGCGCACACCGGGCGGCCGCTGAGCGCCGTCCCGATGTTTCGAATGAGCTTCGACGCCGCTGGAGAGACCAGCGGCGTTTTTGTTTTCTGAGCCGAGATCTCGAGGAGTGCGGGCCGTCAAGCGGCCGAGCAGGCGCGCCTGCGCAATCTTCCGGGTACGTGAGCGGCAGCAGACCCGAGTTTTTCACCACATCCGGTCCGCTCCCTGATTGCAGCCGCGCTTTGCGCTCGACTAAGCCTGCACGGAGCAGCTCGCGGTCGAGGGAGGGCAGACCGCTGTTGCGGTCCACCGGCCTCAGGTCCCCGATCGAACGACCTGCCGGCGCGGAGTCTCGTCCAGATGGAATTCGGCAAGCGTAGGCAGCCCGACTGTCCGGCGGCCCTCGTGTCGGGCGGCAAACCCGCTCAACGCCAGCGCATCGTCCGAACGGCTCTGGCCGGCCTGATCCTCGGCTTCGGCGGCGTCACTGCGGGCACGAGCCTCGTCCAGGCGTCTGATCGGGGCGGCGTGTTCGACTTCTTCGGCCAGCTCTTCGGTGCACCACAACGCCAGGTCGAAGCCTACCCGGCGGAGATCCGCCCCGCGCCCCGTCGCTATTCGTCGCTGCCGGATGCCCGCCGCGTGACCGAGACGCGCCAGCGCCATTATTCGCCGCGGCCGGTCTCCCTCGTCGATCTGGACGGGCGGTCGAAGCGAGCCCAGGCCCGGCGCAAGGGCAAGCCCATGGCCGCCGGTCTATCGGACAGGCCCGTCTCTGCGAGCGGTCCCCTGAGCGTATGCGTACGCACCTGCGACGGCTACATGTTCCCGCTCGGTGCCCGCCACTCCCAGCAGGAGGTGCCGACGCATGAGGCCGCCTGCGCCGCCGCCTGCCCGGACGCGCCGACCGCCCTCTACACGCTGCCCTGGGGCAAGACCGAGCTCGACCAGGTCGTCAGCCTCAAGGGCCAACCCTATCTCGCGGCAGCCTGGGCGAACGTCTACAAGACGAAGCGGGTGGAGAGCTGCAACTGCCGCGCCCCAGGCAGCACCGCGGCCCCACTCTCCATCGAGCACGATCCCACCATTCGACCCGGCGACATCGTCGCCACCGAGACCAGCGCTGCCGTGGTGACGCGCCTGTCGAAAGGCGACGTCGAGGTCGAAGACTATCGCAGCACGAAACGGCTGAGCCCGGCCGGGCGCCGCTTCGTCGAGTTGCGTATCGGCGCCCTGCGGCGGGACGCCGCCGAGCGCTCGTTCCGGCGCTCCATGCGGACGGTCACGGCCGCGAACGACCGCGTCCGCGTCGCAGACGCCTCGGGCGCCCAGGTCCGCATCGGATCGGCAGAGGGCGAGCCGGCGCTGAAGACAACCGGTTTCGCGCCCGTGCGGGTGCTGGTCCCGTCTCCCTTCGTGTACTGAGCGCGACCGGGCGATTTGTGGTTCGCCGCGGTCTGTCGTAGGCGGCCGGCGACCCGTTCCCAACCTCCGCGACAGACATGGCGACGACCGACACGACCGGCACAGCAGCGCCGGAACCGGCTTTCGATCCGGCTCTTCCGGCCAGCGGCACGCTCGAGCAGCTGACGCCTCTCGTGCGCCGCCGGATCTGCGCCAATGGCGGCCCGTTCACGGCGAGCGGCACCTGCAGCTATATCGTCGGGCGAGGCGAGGTCGCGGTGATCGATCCCGGCCCGGACGATGCGGACCACGTCGCCGCGCTGGTCTCCGCCACCAAGGGCGAGAGGGTCTCGGCCATCGTCGTCACGCATACCCATCGCGACCACTCACCGGGCGCGCGCCGCCTCCAGTCGCTGACCGGGGCGCCGATCGTCGGATGCGGACCTCATCGCGCCGCACGCGAGCTGGCGGAGGGAGAGTTCCCGCATCTCGACGCCAGCGCAGACCGCGAGCATCGGCCGGACCGCGAACTCGGCGATGGCAGCACCGTCACCGGCGAGGGCTGGACACTGACGGCGCTCGCCACGCCGGGCCACACGATGAATCATCTGGCCTTTGCGCTCGCCGAGGAAAACGCCCTGTTCTCCGGCGACCACGTCATGGCATGGTCGACGACTGTGGTGGCGCCGCCCGACGGGTCGATGCGCGCCTATATGAGTTCCCTCGACAAGCTGCGCGACCGGCCCGAAACGATCTTCTGGCCCGGCCATGGCGGCCCGGTGCGCGATCCACGTCGCTTCGTCCGCGGCCTCGCCGGCCATCGGCGGCAGCGCGAGGCGGCGATCCGCGCACGCATCGCGGCCGGGGACCGCGACATCCGCGCGATCGTGCTCGCCGTGTACCAGGGGCTTGCCCCGGCCCTGCGCGGCGCGGCCGCGCTCTCCGTCTTCGCGCATCTCGAGGACATGGTCGCCCGTGGTCTCGTGCGCAGCGACGGGCCGCCTCGCCTCGATGGGGTTTTCGAGCCGGCGTGAGTCCGCGTCTCGACGAAGGGAAAAAGCATGACGGTGTCGAGCGACGACGAGCTGACGGCGCTGAAGCTGATCGGGCGGATCGTGGCCGATGCGCTGGCAACGATGGGCAAGGCCATCGAGCCGGGCATGACCACCCGCGAGCTCGACGCGATCGGGCGGCGGGTCATGGAGGCGGCCGGGGCGCGGCCGGCCCCGGAACTGGTCTACGGCTTTCCCGGGGCGACCTGCATCAGCGTCAACGAGGAGGTGGCCCACGGCATCCCCGGGGATCGCCGGATCATGCAGGGAGACCTCGTCAATATCGACGTCTCCGCGGAGAAGGACGGTTATTTCTCGGATACCGGCGCATCCTTCGCGGTGCCGCCCGTGACGCGAAAGGTCGAGCGGCTCTGCAAGGACGGTCGCCGGGCGATGTGGACCGGCCTGCGCGAGGTCGGTGCCGGCAAGCCGCTGGCCGGCATCGGCAGGGCCGTCGGCGCCTTCGCCAAGAAGAACGGCTATACGCTGGTGCGCAACCTCGCGAGCCACGGCGTCGGCCTGTCGCTCCACGAAGAGCCCACCGAGATCGCGACCTGGCCCGATGCCTCCGAGCGCCGTCTCATGGAGGAGGGGCTGGTCTTCACCGTCGAGCCGTTCCTGTCGCTCGGCGCTACCTTTGCCGAGGACGGCGACGATCCCTGGACCCTCTACAGCCAGCCCAACGCGCTCACCGTCCAGTACGAGCATACCGTCGTCGCCACGCGCAATGGGCCGCTGATCCTGTCGATGCCCAGCCAATAGGGCAGGGGCTCGTCGTCTACTTCAAGGCGATGGCGAGGTTGGCGACCTCGTCGAGATAGGCGCGGATACGGTCGGCGTTGTCGCCGAGGTCGCGCGCGCCGAGGCGCGTCGCCGAACGCACGTCGATGCGCGCCCCGTCGGCCCGCGGGCGGACCCGCACGGTGATGTCGGCGGGAAGGTTGAGGACCCGGCTGCGCGCGATCGCCTCGATCCGTCCGTTGCCGACGCGGCCTCCCGGACGGATTGCCTCCACGATCTGCCACTTGCGGTTCACCGCCGCCTTGCGGGCTAGCTCGAAGGCCTCGTCGGGTTCGACATCGAGGGTCAGCGGCGCGATCTGCGTATACGCGGCGCGCTGGGCCTCGCGCGCTTGCGGGCCGGGATCGGGCGGATAGCGCCCATCACGCGCCGCGAAGGCCACCCGCGAACGGGAGAAGGCCGGGGGCTGGTCGAGATCGGTGGAGACGTCGGTGATGGCCGGCAGGCGCAGGCCACGCAGGGCGGCATAGGCGGGATAGGCCAGCACCAGGGC
The DNA here is from genome assembly GCF_021352225.1 of Methylobacterium sp. C25. Lineage (GTDB taxonomy): Bacteria > Pseudomonadota > Alphaproteobacteria > Rhizobiales > Beijerinckiaceae > Methylobacterium. The sequence goes on from NZ_JAAUVI010000008.1 coordinate 159,826, forward strand.
GGCGATGAAGACGCCGAGGATGGCAGCGCCGATGCCGCGCGCCCCCTCGCGCCAGCCCCGCACGAAGGCGAATCCGGCAAAGACGAGGGCCAGCCCCGCCAGCACGACGCCGCTGCCGAGAACTGCCAGCGCCGGACCCGGTTCCGCGCGCTGGCTGCGCACCATCACGAGGGCGATGACGCTCACCAGGGCAGCGAAAAAGGCCATGCTTCGGGCATAGCCGCCGGCGCGGGTGACGGGATCCTGGATGGGCTGTCGGCGCATGTGGCGGAGTCGGCTGTGGATCCGAGGCCTGTCGAAACTCGGACGCACGCTACAGGGCGGTGAACACCCACGCCAGTGAGCAAGGCTGCGACTGCCGCGCCCGAATGGGCTCTGCTACAAGCCGGAGATCATGCCGAGCCAGAACGCCCCCATCGATCACCCCGCCGAGACGTCGGCGACCGATCCGATGCGGGTTTGGTTCCGTTTCGTCCGGCTGCACCGCCGGGTCACGGCCGCGGTCGGCGCAGAGCTGCGCGCGCTCGGATTGTCGATCCCCCAGTTCGACGTGCTTTCGACCCTCACGGAGCAGGAGGGCCTGACCCAGCAGGATCTCGCCGGCCGGCTCTATGTCACGAAGGGGAACGTCTCGGGGCTGATCGACCGGCTCGTCGAAGCCGGTATGGTCGAGCGACGCGCCATTCCAGGCGACCGACGCTCCCACGCACTGCATCTCACCGAGGTGGGATCGAAACTGGCGAAACAGGGGCTCGCCGTGCAGACCGCCTATGTCGGCCGCACGCTCGGCCGGCTCGATTCCGGCAGTATCGCGGAGCTCGAACGACTCGTGCTGCTCTGGCGCGAACACGCACGCAGCGACACTTCGGCAGCCTGATCAGTCAGGCCAACCCAAGTCGCAAGGCATCATCCGCGAACTGGAGACCAGCAGGCGTTAGGCCGGCCCCAGCTTCACGGGTCTGACAACATCATTCGCCGGCGCGGCCGGTCGACTGACCTCCCTTGCGACCGGCTGTCGAGGCAAGCTCGCGGTCCTGGGAGAATGAGCGCTTGTCGGCGGGCACCGACCGACCGCCCTTGCTGGCGATTTCACGCTGCCGCTCTGCGTTCATCGACGCAAAGCCTCGCTTCGAGGTGGAATTACCGGATGCCATCAGCGCCTCCTCGGCTAAGTTTTCACAACCGGACAACCGGCAGCCAATTCGATGGTTCCTTGGCTGTATCCGTGCCCGAGACCCGAAACTCAGTACCGTTCACTCGTTTGGCGGGTCGCCAAGCTTGGGACATAGGAAGTCAAGCGTGAGCGGAAACCGGCAGATTGCAAAAAAGTGCATGTTCGCGCGAAGTTGAGGTGCATAACCTCACATACCGGGCGCAGCGGAGCGGATCTGGCGGTGTTCGAGATTTTTGACAGGCAGGACGTCAGCCGCTACGCGCCGCATGATCGGCCGGCCGGAGCGCATCGTGACGCGCGGCTGTCGGCAGGGGATCATCCAGACAGATCATGACGCTCGACACCGAGGTCTCATCCCTCAAGCAGGTGCCGCTGTTTCGCGAGGTTGAGCCGTCGCGGCTGAAGCTCCTCGCCTTCACCAGCGAGCGCGTGAATTTCGAGAGCGGGCAGCGGTTCTTCTCGCAGGGCGACGAATCCGACGCGGCCTTCCTGATCCTGGAAGGCTCGGCGGCCGTGTCCCTGGACGGCCCGCAGGGCGCCGTTCAGCTCGCCCTGCTGGGCGCGGATGCGCTGGTCGGAGAAATGGGCATCCTCGCCGACCAGCCGCGCTCGGCAACGGTGATCGCCGAGAGCGCCGTGACGGCGTTGCGCATCGACCGCGGCGTGTTTCTGGAATTGCTGGCCCAGTTTCCGCAGATCGGCATCGCGGTCATGCGCGAACTGGCTCTGCGGCTCGAGCAGACGAACCGCCAACTCGCCAGCCGACCGGGCGGCGACCGGTAAGCAGGCCGGCAATCACTCGTAACTGATGAATTCCATCAGCGAGCCGTCCGGATCGCGAAAATAGACGCTGCTTCCTGGACCCGCCGCCCCGTTGCGGTCCACCGGCCCGAGTTCGACCGGAACACCGTGCCGGGCAAGATGCGCCATGGCCTCCTCGATCGGGCCGGACCAGCGAAAGCAGAGATCGCTGCCGCCGGGCTCAACCGGCTTCGCAGCGACGGGATCGCCGATCTGCCCCGGACCATGCACGTTGAGCTGGATTCCGCCGAAGCGGAACCGCACACCCTTGCGGAACGGCACGACCTCGGCGCCGAGCACGTCGCGATAGAAGGCCGTGGACCGCTCCCAGTCCGAAACGTGGATCACGCAATGGTCGAGATGGATCGCCGGGCTGAGGCCGGCCACCGGCGCGGGGCCGGATTCATCGAGGAAAGTCTGTGGGTCGGCCATGCCTGTCCTGCTCCCGCTTTTCACATCGAAATCGTCGTCGCTGCGCTCTGCCACGAGACGAAATAGGGCAGCCGCCGCCGCAATTGCGCGCCCTCTTCCCCGGTCCCTGAGGCCTCGAAGACACAACCTCCTGGGTCGAGGCCGGGTATCGAAGGGGCCCGAGACCGACCCGCAAAGGCTCCGAACCGATCGATGCGCGCCAGCCGGATCCTCTTCGCCCTCCTCGCCATCGTGCCACTGGCGGCGTGCCAGTCCCGCATGCAGAGCGCAGGCCTTGACGACGAATCGGCCTGGTACACCGGCACGATGCCGGACAAGCCCTATGACGTTCCCCTCGTCGATACGTCGCGGCTCGATCCGAAATTCCGCCGCCAGACCGTCCGCTACACCGGCGCCGAGAAGCCCGGCACCATCGTGGTCGACATCGACAAGCGCCAGCTCCAGCTCGTGCAGGAAGATGGTTCGGCGCTCCAATACGGCGTCGGCGTCGGCAAGCAGGGCTTTTCCTGGAAGGGCGAGGCCCGCGTCGGCCGCAAGGGCGTGTGGCCGGATTGGAGCCCGACCACGACCATGGTCTCGCTCAATCCCGACCTGCCGCGCACCCTCAAGGGCGGCATCGACAACCCTCTCGGCGCGCGCGCGCTCTACCTCTACCAGGGCAACCGCGACATTCTCTTCCGCATCCACGGCACCAACGAGCCCTGGAGCATCGGCGAGCAGATGTCGTCCGGCTGCGTGCGCATGCTGAACGAGGACATCGTCGATCTCTACCAGCGCGTGCCAGTCGGAACGACGGTGCTGATCAAGCGCAGCGGCAAGTACCGCGGCGCGTAGCGCCCCGACGCGTCTTCGCCAGGCGAGACGCCCGCGCATTGGACCAAAGGGACCGGCGCGCCCGAATACAGGGCCGCCCCACCATGCTCATGCATGGCTTCCTTCGCTCGAAGGAAGAATACGGCCGTCCTAAGCCTTGACAAAAATCCTATTTTGTGATTGATGTCTGAAACCAACCTCCCGTCACCATCGGGGGAGCACCGCGGGGTCGAGGGCGGGGCTCCTGGGAGATTTGGGCGATGCCCGCGTCGGCAGTCTCACCCGCTGCCGCCCCGGGCGGGAAAGGTCGACGCAAGGTCTGCCCGGGTCGTGGCGGGGTTCGGCGAGGAAATGCGCCGGGCTTTGGCCGACCCCTCCTGGGCGACACCGAGATGCTGTCGGCACCGTCCATTACGAGGCGGTGCGCACGGAAGGAGGTGCCACGCAACGGTTCGGGGATGGGGGCTTCTCAGGGAGCCCGGCACCCGAACGAGTTGAGCGACAGGTCGACATCACCGAAGAGCATCGCGACGTAAAACCGGCCCGGCAGCCTCTCACGAAGGGCTCTCGGACCGCGGGACGCCGGGGACCCCCGCCTCTCGTGATCACGCGTGTCGACATGGGTCCGCGGCGTCCCGCGTCTCCCCGATCCGACACTTTTCGGGCCATGCCTCCGGCGGAAAGCCGCGCGGGGACGAGAGCGCCTGCGCGGTCCCTTGGCGGGGAACCAGACGAGCATCCATGCGTCTTCCAAGGCGGCCAAGCTTGGCCGCGCGGAGCCTTTCGATGACCATCACCGTCGCTCATCTGCAGCCGATCATCGCGATCCTGGCCGGCATCCTGATCCTCGTCATGCCGCGGCTGCTCAATTACATCGTCGCGATCTACCTGATCGCAGTCGGCGTCATCGGCCTCGGCCTGTTCCGGCATCTGTCCTGAGCGGCGACATCGGGGGAAAACCGTTACTGGATCGGGCCGGGACGCGAGCCGTTCATCTTGCATTGCATCATGAGGTGGTCCAACCCCCGCAACGAGGCCAAGCCCTTTGCCGGCGACACCACGATCTGACGGACGAGACAGATGACGAAATGGGTCTATTCCTTCGGCGACGGCAAAGCCGAAGGTGAATCGGCGATGCGCAACCTGCTCGGCGGCAAGGGCGCGAACCTCGCCGAGATGTGCAATCTCGGCCTGCCGGTGCCTCCCGGCTTCACCATCACCACCGAAGTCTGCACGGCCTACTATGATAACGGAAAGACCTATCCGGCAGAGCTGAAGGACGCCGTGAAGGCGGCCCTCGACAAGGTCGGCGCCATCACCGGACGCACATTCGGCGATGCGTCGAAGCCGCTGCTGGTCTCGGTTCGCTCGGGCGCCCGCGCCTCGATGCCCGGCATGATGGACACGGTGCTCAATCTCGGCCTGAACGACCAGACGGTCGAGGCCCTGGCGAAGGACGCCAACGACGAGCGCTTCGCCTACGATTCCTACCGCCGCTTCATCACGATGTACTCGAACGTCGTGCTCAACGTGGAGCATCACGCCTTCGAGGAGGCGCTGGAGCACTACAAGGAAGAGAAGGGCTTCGACCTCGACACCGAGCTCGCCGCTGCTGACTGGAAGGCCCTGATCGGCACCTACAAGACGATCGTGAAGAAGGAGCACGGCTCCGACTTCCCGCAGGGAGCCGAGGACCAGCTCTGGGGCGCGATCAGCGCCGTGTTCGATTCCTGGATGATCCCGCGCGCGAAGAAGTACCGCGAGCTGAACAACATTCCCGAGAGCTGGGGCACGGCCGTCAACGTCCAGGCCATGGTGTTCGGCAATATGGGTGACACCTCGGCCACCGGCGTCGCCTTCACTCGCAACCCGTCGACCGGCGAGAGCGCGCTCTACGGCGAGTTCCTGATCAACGCCCAGGGCGAGGACGTCGTTGCCGGCATCCGCACCCCGCAGGACATCACCGAGAAGGCCCGCCAGGAGGCCGGCTCCGACAAGCCTTCCATGGAGAAGGCGATGCCGGAGAGCTTTGCCGAGCTGACCCGCATCTACGGGATCCTCGAGAAGCATTACCGCGACATGCAGGACATGGAGTTCACCATCGAGAATGGGAAACTCTGGATGCTGCAGACCCGCAACGGCAAGCGCACGGCCAAGGCGGCCCTGCGCATCGCCGTCGAACTCGCGGGCGAGGGCCTGATCTCGAAGGAAGAGGCCATCCGCCGGATCGAACCGGGCAGCCTCGACCAGCTCCTGCATCCGACCATCGACCCGAAGGCCGAGCGCAAGATCATCGCCACCGGCTTGCCGGCTTCGCCCGGTGCGGCAGTCGGCGAGATTGTGTTCAATTCCGAGGATGCCGAGGCCGCCCGCAAGGCCGAGCGCAAGTGTATCCTGGTGCGTGTCGAGACCTCGCCCGAGGACATCCACGGCATGCATGCCGCCGAAGGCATCCTGACGACGCGCGGCGGCATGACCAGCCACGCGGCCGTCGTCGCCCGCGGCATGGGCAAGCCCTGCGTCTCCGGCGTCGGCTCGATCCGCATCGACTACAAGGCCCAGACCCTGACCGTCGGCGGCGTCACGCTGAAAGCCGGCGACAAGCTCACCATCGACGGATCGACCGGCCAGGTGATCCAGGGTGAGGTCAAGATGGTCGAGCCCGAGTTGTCGGGCGAGTTCGCCGCCCTGATGGAGTGGGCGGATGCCGCTCGCACCATGAAGGTGCGTACCAATGCCGACACCCCGAGCGACGCCCGCGCTGCCCGCAACTTCGGCGCCGAGGGCATCGGCCTCTGCCGCACCGAGCACATGTTCTTCGAGGGTGACCGCATCGTCGCTGTCCGCGAGATGATCCTCTCCGACGATGCCGAGGGCCGTAAAGCGGCGCTTGCCAAGATCGAGCCCTACCAGACCGACGATTTCGTCGAGCTGTTCACGATCATGTCGGGCCTGCCCGTGACGATCCGGCTGCTCGACCCGCCGCTGCACGAGTTCCTGCCGCATACCGACAAGGACGTGACGGAATTCGCTCACACAGTCGGCGTCCCCGAGGAGCGGGTTCGCGCCCGCCTCAAGGAACTCGACGAAACCAACCCGATGCTCGGCTTCCGCGGCTGCCGGTTGGCGATCGCGTATCCTGAGATCGCCGAGATGCAGGCCCGCGCCATTCTCACCGCCGCTGCCAAGGCGGCGAAGCAGACCGGCAAGCCGGTCACGCCGGAGATCATGGTGCCGCTCGTCTTCACCAAGGCCGAGTTCGATATCGTCAAGGCGCGGATCGATGGCGAGGCGAAGAAGCTCGGCAACACGGTCGAGTATCAGGTCGGCACCATGATCGAGCTTCCGCGCGCAGCCCTGCGCTCGGCCGAGATCGCGGAATCGGCGGAGTTCTTCTCCTACGGCACCAACGACCTGACCCAGACCGCGCTCGGCATCTCGCGCGACGATGCCGGCACCTTCCTCGGCTCCTACACCAAGGCCGGCATCATCCCGTCCGACCCGTTCGTGACGATCGACCGCGACGGCGTCGGCGAGTTGGTGAAGATCTCGGCAGAGCGTGGCCGTTCGGTCCGCAAGGGGATCAAGCTCGGCATCTGCGGCGAGCATGGCGGCGATCCCGCCTCGATCGCGTTCTGTCAGGAGGTCGCGCTCGACTACGTGTCGTGCTCGCCGTTCCGCGTGCCGATTGCGCGCCTCGCGGCCGCTCAGGCGGCCCTCGGTGAGGGCGGCAAAAACGCCTGAGGAGCTGCCGTTTTCAGGCGCAGAACGCCTGGACTTTAGGCAAGCGGCGACGGGCGATTGTGCAACGGCGCAAGGCGGTTAACGCTGCCTTAAGCCTGTTTCGCGCTTCGCCGTGGAAGCTTTGCAATATTTTTTGTTCGGCACCGTCGAACCCCTGTCGCTGCGGCACGTTAACTGCTAGCGAAGCCGCGTGCGCGAGCGCACTTGTCGGCTGTCCGACCGGGGCTCGCGGGACCTCCTACGATGTCTGATCCGACCTCGACTTCCGCGATCCTCGACGGTCGCGTACCCGACGGCAGCCGCGCGATGCAGACCGCCTGTCTCTTGGCGCTGGGCTGCTTCGCCACGGCACTCACAATCTTCGTAGTGACCCTGCTGGTCTGGGATCACAACGACCGTATGGCCGGGCGCATGATCATCGGCATGCAGAAGGGCAATGGCTATCTTCCGATGGTCGCCTCTCAGTTCATCGCCACGCACGGGCAGCCCAAGGGCTTTTGAGCACGCGTCTGCTCCCGAGCCTTAACCTCACCTCAACCATGACGAGCGATATCTGGGCGACTGCCCAAATGATCGCGTGGTCTCGTTCGATCCTGCGCGCGGGCTATGAATTCCTGACGCGGGTCTTGTGGCGTGGCGACGAGGCGGGTTCGAGGCGGGCGTAGACGCCAATCGGGACTAGGCTGGCTGGCGGCCGCGATGATCCCGTGGGCGGCCGGGGCCGGTCTTCTGATCTCCTTCACGGCTTCCGCCGGCACCGACCACATGTTCGGCCTGCGCCCCAGCAACCTGTTCGAGCGCGATGCCCGCTTGGCGCAACGACCGCCGCAGGGCGTCACGCCGGGCGGAAATGCCGGGCGTGCGGCCTGGAGCCGCGACCAGGCACCCGACGGCTTCATTCCCGTCCCTGACCTCGGACTGGGCGACCCGCAGAACGGCCTCGAGGCGGATGTTGAAGCCCTGGAGGAATCCGACGGCGCCACCCCGGCAGTTCCGAGGGCCGTCGCCCTGTCCTCGGTGACGCCGGCTCCGGCGGATGCGGTGCCTATCGAGGTCGCCGCGGCCAGCCTCGCATTGCCCGGCTTCTCGCCGCGGCTCGACCACGAAGCGGCTCCCGCGCAGACGCCCGGGGAGGCCGAAGCCTCGCAGCATCGCTACGCAGACCTGATCCAGCCCGATGCGATGGACCGCGAGCAGCGCTGCCTCGCCGAGGCGGTGTATTTCGAGGCCCGCAGCGAGCCAGAGGAAGGGCAGGCCGCCGTGGCGCAGGTCGTGCTCAACCGCGTGAAGAGCGGGCTCTATCCGAGCAATGTCTGCGGCGTCGTCTATCAGAACCGGCACCGCTACATGGGCTGCCAATTCTCCTTCGCCTGCGAGGGCAAGTCGCTGCGCATCACCGATGCCGCCTCCTGGCAGACCGCCACCCGCATCGCCGGCGCCGTGATCGAAGGAAAGACCTATCTCAGCGAGGTCGGCGGCGCGACGCATTATCACGCGAACTACGTCCGCCCGGGCTGGTCGCGTCGGCTCAAGAAGATGGACGTGATCGGCCGGCACATCTTCTATCAGCTCAAGCGCGGGCAGACCTGAGTCTCGTCCGCCGCATTTAGCTTGCCGAATGCGTAAAATGCCGAAGTTTTCCGTAGGGAATACGCAAGTTTTCGATACCTGCGTAGTCCTGGCCATAGGTTAATTTTACCGTCTTCCGCAATAGAACTTGCCGTGACTGCAACTTGACCGCTTCCTGCGCGTCGAGGACCGCGAGCTGCCCACAGCCGCACCCCGTATCGCGCAGCGTATCAGATCGAGGATGCCGTCATGACCGCGTCGGTCAGCCGTACCACCACACTAGCCACGACCTTCGCCGCAGCCCTGGCCGGCGCCGCATTCTTCGCTGCTCCGGCTGCAGCCGGCGGCTGCTACGGCACGGAATGCTACCGCCGGGTCACCACCCCGCCGGTCTTCGACACCGTCTCCGAGCAGCGCCTCGTGCGCCCGGCCCGCACCGTCTATCGCACCACGCCGCCGGTCTATGACACCGTGTCCGAGCGCGTGATGGTCTCGCCGGGCGGCCGCCACTGGCAGACGAGCTACGACGCCTACGGCCAGCTCGTCGGCTGCTGGATCAGCACGCCGCCGCGCTTCGCCGTGCAGACCCGTCGCGTCCTCGTCCGTCAGGCCGAGGTGATCCCCGAGACGCTCCCGCCGGTCTATGCCAATTATTCGCGCCGCGTGATGGTGCAGCCCGCCAGCTCGCAATGGGTGCCGGCCGGCGGCGGATATGGTGGCGGTTTCGCTCCGGTTGGCCTGCGCGTCGGCTCGATCCCGGATGCCGTCGGCATCACCGGCGCATCCTCGGCGGATGTCGGCGTCGGCCTCGGCTTCTCGTCGGGCAGCATCTACGACGGCTACTGAGCCTCGCACACACCAAGCCTCGATGCGGCCTCGGCGCGTTCCCCCTCCGGGGCCGTCTTGATTCGGGCTCAGTGCGCCGTACCTCCAGACCCGCTGCTAGCGGGAGACGAGCAATGGCGACGTTCAAGGCCTGGGTGGTTGAGAAGAGCGAGGGCGGCCAGAGCCTGAGCTTCCAGGATTTCGACGAATCCGGGCTCATGGACGGCGACGTCACCGTGCGCATCACCCATTCGGGCCTGAACTACAAGGACGACCTCGCCATGACCAGCAAGATGCCGGTGGTGCGCCGTTTCCCGATGATCCCCGGCATCGATTTCTGCGGCGTCATCGAAGGCTCGAACGACCCGGCCTGGAAATCGGGCGACACCGTGGTGCTGACCGGCTGGGGCGTCGGGGAGACGCATCTCGGCGGCTTCGCCGAGCGCGCCCGCGTCAAGGGCGGCTGGCTGGTGCCGCTGCCCGACGGCCTGTCGCCGGCCCAGGCCATGGCCATCGGCACTGCCGGCTACACCGCCATGCTCTCGATGATCGTGCTGGAGAAGCACGGTCTGACGCCTCAGACCGGTCCCGCCATCGTCACCGGCGCCTCTGGCGGCGTCGGATCGGTTGCGGTCTCGCTGCTGAAGCGAGCTGGCTGGCACGTCATCGCCGCGACCGGTCGTGAAGGTGAAACGGATTACCTCAAGAGGCTCGGCGCCGCCGAGATCCTCGACCGGGCCGAGCTGGCCGGTGATCCGAAACCGTTGGCCAAGGAGCGCTGGGCCGCCGGCATCGATGCAGTCGGCTCGAAGACACTCGCCAACCTGCTGGCCATGACGAAGGGCGGCGGTGCCATCGCGGCCTGCGGCAATGCGGGCGGCATGGACCTGCCCTCGTCGGTCGCGCCGTTCATCCTGCGCGGCGTCTCGCTCATCGGGATCAATAGCGTGACGACGCCGCAGCAGCCCCGTCGCGAGGCCTGGGCGCGGCTCGCCAAGGAACTCGACCTCGATGCGCTAGCCGAGATGACCGAGACGGTGGGCCTGAAGGATGTCGGCGATCTGGCCGAGACCATTCTGGCCGGACAGACACGAGGCCGCACAGTCGTCGAGATCGGCTGAGCGCAAGCGGAACTGTTAGGGCTGCCCGCGCATTGCACGTCTCATGAGTGTAGCATTCGTTCGCGAGAAAGAGGGTGGCGAGGCGTTCGAGGATCTTCCCGATCGCCCGATCTCCCCACACACCAACTTCGTGACCAAGGAAGGCCTCGCCCAGATCGAGGCCGAGGTCGCGCGGCTGGAGGCCGAGAGCGCCAAGCTCGACCACGACGACAAGGCGGAGACCGCCCGCGTCTCGCGCGACCTTCGGTATTGGTCGTCCCGTAAGAATTCGGCGCAGCTAGTGGAGAAGGTCGAGGGCGACACCGTGCATTTCGGTTCGACCGTGACCGTGGTTCGCGAGGACGATACGAAACAGGTCTTCCACATCGTCGGCGAGGACGAGGCCGACCCGGCCAAGGGCTCGATCTCCTATGTCGCGCCGCTCGCGCGCGCGATCACCGGAAAGTCGGTCGGCGACACCGTCGAGGTGAACGGCCACGAGGTCGAGATCGTCAAGGTGTCGGCTTAGTCGGCTCCGCTGGAGCGTCGAGACGCCCCTCGAAGGCGCGGCGCATCGGCAGAATCGCGTCCGCCATGAAATCCATGAAGGCGCGCACGCGCATGGCGTGGCGCAGGTCGGGATGCGTGAGCAGCCAGAGATCCGATGCATTGGCCGGCTCGGGCTCTTCGAGTCGGCAGAGATCCGGACACCGGTCACCGATATAGCAAGGCAGAATGCCGATCCCGATACCGGCCAGCACTGCCTCGCGCAGGCCCGTCACGGCGTTGAGCTGCAAGGCGATCTCGCGCACATCGGATCGGTCGCGCAGCATGCGGGTGAAGCGTCCATCCGCCACCTGCGCGCCCAGTGCCACCCACCGCGTACGGTAGGCGTTGTCCTGTAGACGATCGTGCCGCCCATAGACGGCCCAGGCAATGCCGGACAGTCGCCGCCCCACGAGGTTCGCAGGGGGATTGCTGGTCGCACGGATCGCCACATCGGCATCGCGGCGCGACAGGTTCAGCGCCTCCTCGGACATCACGACGTCGAGTCGCACGTCCGGATAAGCCTCCCGGAACCGCGCGAGAAACGGCATCAGCAGGTCGGTGACGAAGCCGGCCGGCGCTGTGATGCGCAGCTCGCCCGAGGGCGTCAGCGTGCGGCCGAGCACCTCCCGGCCGAAGCGCGCCACATCGGTCTCCATGCGCTCCGCTGCCTCGACCATAGCGAGGCCAGCCGGCGTCGGCGCGTAGCCCGAGCGCGAGCGTTCGAAGAGCTGGGCGTCGACGGCGGCCTCCACGGCAGCCAATCGGCGGAAGGCCGTGGAATGATTGATGCCGAGATGGGCCGCGGCATGGGTCAGGCCGCCGCGATCCGCGATGGCCTTGACGAGGCGAAAGTCATCCCAGGCGAGGCTCATTGGACGGGCTTCGACAGCTGATCGGCAATTCTGCAAACGACTTCTTGCAGATCAGGGCATTTTCGCAATCGCCGAGCGGGGCGATGTATCCCGTCAAGCAGGCGTCCGCGCAGCGCGGACGACCCGGATCCGTTCGAGACACGACAGGAGTTCGCGCGATGGCAAAGGTTCTGGTGCTCTACTACTCGTCCTGGGGCCATGTGGAGGCTCTGGCTCATGCGGCAGCCGAAGGGGCCCGCGAAGCCGGTGCCGAGGTGACCGTGAAGCGCGTGCCCGAACTGGTGCCCGACGAGGTCGCCAAGCAGTTCCACTACAAGCTCGACCAGGCGGCGCCGATCGCCACGCCGGATGAGCTCGCCAACTACGATGCGATCATCTTCGGCACCCCCACCCGCTATGGCAACATGGCCGCCCAGATGAAGCAGTTCCTCGACCAGACCGGTGGTCTGTGGGCGCAGGGCAAGCTCGTCGGCAAGGTCGGCTCGGTCTTCGCATCGACCGGCTCGCAGCATGGCGGGCAGGAAACCACGATCACGAGCTTCCACACCGTGCTCCTGCATCACGGCATGGTCATCGTCGGGTTGCCCTACGCCTTCCAGGGGCAGATGGGCGTTGAAGAGGTGAAGGGCGGCACGCCCTACGGCGCCACCACGATCGCCGGGGCCGATGGCAGCCGTGCGGTCAGCCCGATCGAACTCGACGGTGCCCGCTTCCAGGGCAAGCACGTCGCCGGCATTGCAGCCAAGCTCTCCGCCTGACGAAGCCAAGAAAAAAGGCTCGCATTGCTGCGAGCCTTGGGAAGGAAAAAGGCCATTGGGGGCTGAACTGGCCTTCGTGATTGGACAACAGCCTTTCCAGGAAACGGTTCCGCGAAAGTTCGAAAAAAATCAGCGAGGCGCAGCGGCCCGGCTCAGGCGGTCGTTGATAGCCTCGCCGAGACCCTTCGACGGGATCGGCGCCACGGCGATCGTGGCAGCGCCCGATGCATCCAAACGACGCAGCATTTCGAAGAGCTGTGCAGCCGCTTCGGCGAGATCGCTTGCAAGACTCAGGTTCTCGACGGCCGTGGCGGCGGCGAGGCCATCGGGCCGGAATGCTCCGAACAGCAGCGCGGCTTCACCAGCAGAGACGAGCTCGGCATCCAGCCGCACGGCGGCACGCGGCGCGTAGTGCGAGGCAAGGAGACCCGGTCCGATCGGACGACCCTCGTCGGACGCCGCGAAGACGGGATCGACGCCGAGGACGCGCCGCAGCTCTTCACGCGTGATTCCGCCTGGCCGCAGCAGGCGAGGCTGGCCGCCGAGACAGGCAATCACCGTCGACTCGATTCCGATCGGGCAGGGGCCGCCATCGAGCACCGCGGCGATGCGGCCATCGAGATCCCCCAGCACGTGCTCGGCAGAGGTCGGGCTGACGCGCCCGGAGCGATTGGCTGATGGCGCGGCAATCGGCCGGCCGACGCGCGATAAGACCTCGCGCGCGACCAGATCTCCCGGAACCCGCAAAGCCACGCTCGGCAGCCCGGCGCGGGCGAGATCACAGACCGAGCCGCCAGCCGCGACCGGCAGCACGAGTGTCAGCGGCCCAGGCCAGAAGGCCTCTGCCAAGGCCGAGGCGGATTCGTCGAACACGCCCTCCCGTCGAGCCGAGGCTGCGTCGGGCAGATGCGAGATCAGCGGATTGAAGCGGGGCCGATCCTTGGCCGCGTAGATCGCGGCGACGGCCTTCGGATCGGAGGCGTCGGCGCCGAGCCCGTACACGGTCTCGGTAGGGATCGCGACGACTTGCCCGGCGCCGAGCAGCCGCGCCGCCTCGGCGATCCCGTCTGCGTCCGCTGCAAGGCGCGACGTCGTCCGCGTGGCCTCCGACAAGCCGATTGATCCGTGATCGTTCATATGTAAACTATCTGCGCAAGGCAGCCCGCCTGTGGCCGCCCCGCAGCTTCGGTCGTAAGAGGTGGCCGTAGCCGTCCTCAGTCGCGGACGTCAAATCAGCGCCGAGCCAACCGGCGCCGGAGGAACTCGATGAGCTATCGCGCGCCGGTCGAGGACATGGTGTTCACCCTGCGCCACGTCGCAGGGCTCGACGGCGTCCTGGCTCAGGGCGGCCACGAGATGGCATCCGAGGACATCTCCGCCATCCTCGAGGAAGCCGGCAAGTTCGCGAGCGGCGTGATCGCTCCCCTAAACCGCACTGGCGACCGTGAGGGCGCCCGCTTGCAGGACGGTGTGGTGACGACCGCACCGGGTTGGCGCGCGGCCTATCGCGCCTTCGTCGACGGTGGCTGGAACGGCCTCGGCGCCTCGGCCGAGCATGGCGGTCAGGGCCTGCCGAACCTGATGGCGGCGGCCTGCACGGAGATGTGGAACGGCGCCAACGTCAGTTTCAGCCTCTGCCCGCTTCTGACCGCCGGCGGCATCGAGGCGCTTGCCCAGCACGGCTCGGCCGAGCTGAAGGAGCGCTACCTCGAAAAGCTCGTCTCCGGCGAGTGGACCGCGACCATGAACCTGACCGAGCCGCAGGCGGGCTCGGACCTCGCGCTCCTGCGCACCCGCGCCGAGCCGGACGGGGAGGGGCGTTACCGGATCACCGGCGCCAAGATCTTCATCACCTACGGCGAGCACGATCTCACCGACAACATCTGCCATCTGGTCCTCGCGCGCCTCAAGGACGCGCCGGCCGGCACCCGCGGCATCTCCCTCTTCCTCGTGCCGAAAGTCCTGCCGGACGGGACGCAGAACGACCTTCGCTGCTCCGGCCTGGAGCACAAGCTCGGCATCCACGCCTCTCCGACCTGCTCGATGGCGTTCGGAGACCAGGGCGGCGCCATCGGCTGGCTGATTGGTGAGGAGAATCGCGGCCTCGCCTGCATGTTCACGATGATGAACTCGGCCCGGCTCAATGTCGGCCTGCAGGGCGTCGGCGTCGCCGAGGCCGCCTACCAGCAGGCGCTCGGTTATGCCCGCGATCGGCGACAGGGCAGGGCGCCCGGCGATTCCGCACCGACCAGCGCCATTATCGGCCATCCCGACATCCAGCGCATGCTCCTGACCATGAAGGCCTCGACGGCGGCCGCGCGCGCCATCTGCTACCTCACCGCCCAAGCGCTCGATGCCGCCGAAGGCCCGGAGGGCAAAGCCGCCAACGACCGCGCATCGCTGCTGACGCCCGTCGCCAAGGCCTTTTCAACGGACATCGCCAACGAGGTGACCTCGCTCGGCGTCCAGGTGCATGGCGGCATGGGCTTCATCGAGGAGACCGGCGCGGCCCAGCTGATGCGCGATGCCCGCATCCTCGGCATCTACGAGGGCACCAACGGGATCCAGGCGATCGACCTCGTCACCCGCAAGCTGCCGCTCAATGGTGGCGCCACCGTCCACGCCCAAATCGCAACGATGCGACGGGTCGCGGAAGGACTGCTCAAGGATGGCTCGGAGGCCTTCGGCACCTCGGTGTCCCGGCTGCGCGAGGGCATCGGCAGCCTCGACCGCGCGACCAGCTACCTGTTGAAGATCGTCGCCTCCAATCGGCCGGAGGCCGCACTCGCAGGCGCCACGCCGTATCTGCGCCTGTTCGGCCTCGTCCAGGGGGCTGCCTGCCTGGCACAGGCGGGCCTTGCCGCGAATGCCGCGCTCAAGGCCGGCGACACCGATCCCGCCCATGCCGGCCGCATCGCGCTGGCGCGATTCTTCGCAGAGAACCTGCTGCCGGCGGCGGGCAGCCTGGAGCAGACCGTCATCGGCGGCGGGTCCTTCCTGGATGATGCCACCTCGGCGCTGGCGAGTTGAAGGGCCTCGACCATGAGCGACTTCGTCAAGATCCAGGATAGCGCCGGCGGCGTTCGCATCATCGGGCTCGACCGAGCGCAGAAGAAGAACGCGCTCACCGGCGTCATGTACGACGCCATGTTCGACGCGCTCGCGGGTGCGGACGCATCGGCCGAGATCGGCGCCGTGGTTTTCGCCGGGCTGCCCGGTGTGTTCTCGGCCGGCAACGACCTTGCCGATTTCGTCGAGGGCGCGCGCAAGGCCTTCTCCGAGGCACCGGCCTTGCGCTTCATCCGTCAGCTCGCCCGGACGAAAACGCCGATGGTGGCGGCGGTGGACGGCATCGCCGTCGGCATCGGCACGACGCTGACCCTGCATTGCGACCTCGTCTACGTCTCCGACAAGGCGCGTTTCCGGATGCCCTTCGTCGAGCTCGGCCTCGTGCCGGAGGCGGCCTCGAGCTACCTGCTGCCGCGCCGGGTCGGCCTGCTGAAGGCGACCGAATTCCTGCTGCTCTCCGAGCCCTTCGACGGCGCGACGGCCGTGAGCCTCGGACTGGCGAACGCGCTCATGCCCTCAGACATGCTGGTCGAGCACGCCGTCGCGCAGGCCTCGCGCCTGGCCGCGCTGCCACGCGGGGCGGTCGAGGCCTCCCGCAGGCTGATCCGCGGCAATCAGGCCGAGGTCGAAGGCGCCCTCGAGGCGGAGGCCGAGGCCTTCGAGACGCGGCTGCGCTCGCCGGAGGCGCAGGCCGCCTTCAAGAGCTTTCTCGACCGCGCCCCGAAGCCCGCCGCGTGACCAAGCCCAACCTGCGCGGCAAGGTCTGCCTCGTCGCCGGGGCCTCGCGTGGTGTCGGGCGTGGCATCGCGCGAGGGCTCGGCGAGGCCGGTGCGACGGTGATCGTCACGGCGCGGTCGAGCGAGACCGGACCGCGTACCGAAACCCGGCCGGAGACCATCGAGGATACCTCGCGCGAGGTCGACGCAGCCGGTGGCGAGGGCCACCACTACATCTGCGACCACCGCAGCGAGCGCGCGGTCGACGAGTTGGTGCATTGGTGCGTGCGCCGCTTCGGCCGCATCGATGTCGCGGTCTCCAGTGTCTGGGGCGGCAACGAGGGCTTCGATGGCGAGCGCTACGCCGATGGCGTCGCCTGGGGCACGCCGTTCTGGCGCCGCTCCGCCGAACTCTTCGCCGGCCATCTCATGAGCGGGCCCTATCCCGGCCTCCTGCTGGCGCGGGCGGTCGCGCCGGCGATGATCTCCGCCAGGAACGGCCTCATCGTCCTGGTCTCGTTTGGGACCGAGGAAAGCTATCTCGGCGACATCTATTACGACCTCGCCAAGGCGACGACGAACCGCCTCGCCTTTGCCTGCGCCGCTGATCTCGCTCCCCACGGCATCGCCTGTCTCGGCCTCTCGCCGGGCTTCGTGCGCACCGAGCGCGTGCTCGATCTCGGCCAGACCGAGCTGGCGACAGAAACCGCGCTCTATGCGGGGCGGGCCGTCGCGGCGCTCGCGGGTGACGCGGCGGTATCGACCCGCAGCGGGCAGGTTCTGCACGTGGCCGATCTCGCCCGCACCTACGGCTTCACCGACGCCGACGGCACCCAACCCGAACGTTTCCGGATCGGACCAGAGGAACACAGCGATGGCCAACCTTAGCGGCAAGACGCTCTTCATCACCGGCGCGTCGCGCGGCATCGGCCTCGCCATCGGCCTGCGCGCAGCCCGCGACGGTGCCAACGTCGCCATCGCGGCCAAGACCGATCAGCCACATCCGAAGCTGGAGGGCACGATCCACACGGCTGCGGAGGCGATCGAAGCGGCCGGCGGTCGGGCCCTCCCGCTGCTCGTCGACGTGCGCGACGAGGATGCGGTCAAGGATGCCCTCGACCGGACGGCCCAGACCTTCGGCGGCGTCGACATCGTCGTGAACAATGCCAGCGCGATCTCGCTGACGCGCACGCCGCAGACCGAGATGAAGCGCTTCGACCTGATGCACCAGATCAATGCGCGCGGCACCTACATGGTCAGCAAATACGCGATCCCGTACCTGCAGAAGTCGGGGAACCCGCATATCCTGATGTTGTCGCCGCCCCTCGACATGGCGGAGAAGTGGTTCGCACCGCACCTCGCCTACACGATGGCCAAGTTCGGCATGTCGCTCTGTGTGCTCGGGCTCGCGGGTGAGCTGCGCAAGAGCGGGGTTGCGGTCAACGCCCTGTGGCCACGCACCACCATTGCTACGGCGGCGGTCCGCAACATCCTCGGGGGCGAGGCGCTCATCGAAGCGAGCCGCACGCCGGAGATCCTGGCGGACGCGGCGCATGCGGTCTTCCTCAAGCCGGCACGCGAATTCTCCGGCCAATTCCTGATCGACGACACCTTCCTGGCTGGCGAAGGTGTCACGGACTTTTCAAAATACCGCGTCACACCCGGCGTCCCTCTTGCGCCGGACTTCTTCGTGCCGGATGCGAGCGTAGCTCCTCCCGATGCGTTGGCCTGAGTTCAGCCCTTGATCTTCATTCATCAGCCGGTCCCCGGCGCCGCCCAGATGATCCTGGAACGGCGCCCGCTCGAACTGCAGGACGTCATCCCCGAGGACACCCTCTGGCTCGACATGGTCCGGCCGACCCGCGAGGAGGACCTCAAGGTCGAATCCTTCATGGGCATCTCCGTGCCGACGCGCGAGGAGATGAAGGACATCGAGCCGTCCGAGTTGCTCTACGTGGAGGAGGGCGCCCGCTACATGACGGGCCGCGTGCTCTCGAAGGTCGAGGATTCCGAGGAGCCGGGCCTCGCCGGCATTACCTTCATCCTGCGCGGCAATCGGCTGGTCACCGTGCGCTACGAAGAGCCGCAGGCCTTCCGGATGTACACGCAGCGGGCCGGCCGCAGCACCGGCAATGGACCCTCCGTATCGTCCTCCGGCGAGACCATCCTCGCCGGTCTGATCGAGGCTGTGATCGACCGGGCTGCGGACGTGCTCCAGCTCCAGGGCGAGCGCATCGACCGCCTGTCGCGAAAGATCTTCGAGGAGAAGAGCGATCCGAGCGCCCGCAACACGGCGCTGCAGGACACCCTGCGGGCGCTCGGCCGTCACGGCGATCTGATTTCGAAGCAGCGCGAGAGCCTCGTCTCGATGGAGCGCATCCTGCTCTCGCTTTCGGCAACATATCGCACCGCCAAGGCCCCCAGGGAACTGCGCGAGGACGTCCGCTCGACACTGCGAGATCTCCAGTCTCTTGAAGAGCACGCGACGTTCCTCTCGACCAAGATCCAGTTCCTGCTCGACGCCACGCTCGGATTGGTCAATCTCGAGCAGAACAACATCATCAAGTTGTTTTCGGTTATGGCGGTTGTGTTCATGCCGCCGACTCTGATCGCCTCGATCTACGGAATGAACTTCAAGTCTATGCCGGAGCTCGAATGGCCCTACGGCTATCCTCTGGCCGTGTGCATGATGGTGGTGGCAGCGGTGCTACCTTACGTCTTCTTCCGATGGAAGAAATGGCTCTAGCGCACAACCCTCGGAAGTATTGCTGACAACACGCCAGCGGCGGCCGTGTTGAGACAGGTATATTGTATTCGTACGGCAATGGAATTTTAACGTTAAAGATGAAAATTCGCTGCAATGCCGCCCGCTCGGGATGCGGCTGCGGGATTTTTCATGCGCCTCACCCTCAAAGCCATCCTCGCCGGCTCGATCACCTGCCTTGCGCTCGCGGCGACGGGGCAGGGCATCGTCAGCATCGTTCGGCTTTCGTCGATCGAGCATAGCGCCGTCGACGTCAGCACGAACTGGCTTCCTTCCGTGAACAAGCTCGGCGCCATGAACACGGCCACACGCGACGCGCGGGTGAAGCTCTATCGGCTCGCCACCGCCTCCGACGACGCGGCATTGCTGGCCGACAATCGCAAGAGCCTCGAGGTCAGCCTCAAGAAGTTGGCGGATCTCCGCGCCGAGTACGAGCCGCTGATCAGCTCCCCCGAGGAGAAGCGGATCTACAGCGAATTCCAGACAACCTGGGCGACCTACGAGGAGATGCAGCGCCGCGCCGTCGCGCTCATGGTCGATGACAAGAAGACCGAGGCCTTCGCGATGGTGAAGAGCGCCGAGATGGCTGCCCTGAACAACAAGGCCACCCAGGCGCTGCAGAAGACCGTCGAGCTGAACCGCGACGGCGCCGTGAACACCATCGCCTCGGTCGTCGAGGCCACCAGCTCCGCCAAGCTCTCCGCCTACATCGCGATGGCCATCGCCATCATGGCGGCCATCGGAACCATGCTGTTCGCCCTTTTCGGCATCTCGCGACCGCTCGCCGGGATGACGGGGGCGATGGGTCGGCTGGCCGAGGGTCGGCTGGAGACCGGGATTCCCGGCATGGGCCGCCAGAACGAGATCGGCGAGATGGCTGCCGCCGTCCAGGTCTTCAAGGAGAATCTCATCCGCACCAAGGCCCTGGAAGAGGAGACGGCTCTCGCCCGCGCCGGCGCCGAGGCCCAGCGCAAGGCCGCGATGCGCGACATGGCGGACGGGTTCGAGCAGGCGGTCGGCGGCATCGTCGGCACCGTCACCTCGGCTGCGACCGAGCTGCAGGCGACTGCCCAGAGCATGACCGCCACCGCGACCCAGACCGCGAACCAGTCGACCTCGGCCGCCGCTGCCGCCGAGGAGGCCGCGACCAACGTCAATACGGTGGCCGCCGCCGCGGAAGAACTCGGCTCGTCGGTCCTGGAGATCAGCCGTCAGGTCGACGGCTCGGCCGATCTCGCCCAGGCCGCCGTGAGCGAGGCCGCGCAGACGGCGCAGCTCGTCCAGGAACTCAGCACCGCCGCCTCGCGCATCGGCGACGTCGTCAAGCTGATCTCGGACATCGCCGGCCAGACCAACCTGCTGGCGCTCAATGCGACCATCGAGGCGGCACGCGCCGGAGAGGCCGGCCGCGGCTTCGCCGTGGTTGCCGCGGAAGTGAAAGAGCTGGCCTCGCAGACCGCCAAGGCGACCGACGAAATCGCCGGACAGATCGAGAAGATCCGCGGCGCCACCGACAAGAGCGTCCAGGCGATCGACGGCATCGCCGGCCGCATCCGCGAAATCAGCAACGTCGCCACGTCGATCGCCGCCGCCGTGGAAGAGCAAGGCGCCGCGACCCAGGAGATCGTGCGCAACGTCTCACAAGCGGCCATGGGCACGGCGGAGGTCACCACGAACATCAGCGGCGTCGCCGGCGCTGCCGAGGAGACCGGTGCATCGGCCGGTCAGGTCCTTTCGGCAGCTTCGGAGCTGTCGCGCCAGTCCGAGCATCTCGGCGCCGAAGTCCGGCGCTTCCTCGACAACGTGCGCGCCGCCTGACGGCCCGTGGCGCGATGCGGTCGTCCTGAACCGCATCGCGCGCCGACCGCGCAACGATCGATCCCGCTCTTGGCCGCAACGGGCGAGGTGTCCATATCCGGCATATGTGCGGCCGCTACGTCATCGCCCTGACGCCCGAGCTGTTTCGACGGGCCTATGGCTATGTCGAGACGCCGAATTTTCCCGCACGTTACAACGTGGCGCCGACTCAGCCGGTCCCGATCGTCACCAATGACCACGGCACGCGGCATTTCCTGCTGGTGCGCTGGGGCTTCTGGCCGAGCTGGCTCAAGGACCCCGCCGACTTTCCGCTGATCTTTAACGCGCGCGTCGAAACCCTCGCCGAGAAGCCGACGTTTCGCGGAGCACTGAGGCATCGACGCTGCGTCTTCCTCGCCGACGGGTTCTACGAGTGGCGACGCGAGGGCAAGGGGAAGACGGCGGTAAAGACGCCCTATCTCATCCGCCACGCAGACGGTGGTCCGATGGCGCTGGCTGGCCTCTGGGAGACCTGGTCGAGCCCCGACGGCTCGGAGGTCGACACCGCGACGATCGTCACCTGCGGCGCCAACGGGACGCTGTCGGCAATCCACGAGCGGATGCCGGCGATCCTGTCGCCCGAGGCTGTGGGGGACTGGCTCGATACGGTGGGCAACGAGCCGCGTGACGTGATCGAGCTTTGCCGGCCCTGCCCGGACGAGTGGCTGACCATGAGCGAAGTCGGCGACCGCGTGAACAATGCCCGGAACGACGATGCCGGGCTCGTCGAGCCCGTCGGCAAGCCGATGGCCGCCCCGAAGCCTGCCGAGCCCCGAAGGAACGCGGGCGGCGAGCAGGGCAGCCTGCTCTAGGCGCTCAACGGAGTCGTCTGCGCTTCGGGGTCGCCTCGCGCCGGAACACGCCGACCAGCTCGACATGGCCGGAATAGCGGAACTGATCGACCGGCGTGACCTGTTCCAGCCGGTAGCCACCTGCGATCAGCGTGGCGGCGTCGCGGGCAAAGGTGCCGGGATCGCAGGAGATGCCGACGACCAGCGGCACCTTCGATTCCGCGATCCAGCGCGCCTGGGCCTGGGCGCCGGCGCGGGGCGGATCGAACACCACGGCATCGAAGCGGTCGAGTTCAAGCGGCAGGAGCGGGCGGCGGAAGAGGTCGCGGCGCTCCGTGGTGAGTGTGCGCAGGCCCGTGGTGGCGCGGGCGGCCCGGTCGAGGCTGCGCAGGGCGGCCTCGTCGCCCTCAACGGCCAGCACGTCGGCGCTGCGGGCAAGAGCGAGAGAGAAGGGGCCGCATCCGGCGAAGAGGTCGGCGACGCGCTTCACGCGCTTGTCCATCGCGCCGAGCACGAGAGCGGTTAGCGCGGCCTCGCCGGCTTGCGTCGCCTGCAGGAAGCCGCCGGGCGACGGCATCAGGCGCGCCTCGCCGGAGGCCAGGGTCGGCGGCCGGCGCTCGACGACGATGTCGCCGTGGAGCGCGAGGCGCGCCAGATCGAGCTCGCCGGCGAGCCGGGTGAGCGCGGCGCGCGCCTTGTCGCTGACCGGACCATGG
Organism: Methylobacterium sp. C25; assembly: GCF_021352225.1. Classification (GTDB taxonomy): domain Bacteria; phylum Pseudomonadota; class Alphaproteobacteria; order Rhizobiales; family Beijerinckiaceae; genus Methylobacterium. The sequence continues at coordinate 182,376 of NZ_JAAUVI010000008.1, forward strand.
CCGCGGACGTCGACGTCGAGACCGGATTCGGTCGCGGTCGCCTGCACGTCGAGGGGCTTCGAGCCGCGGCCGAGATACTCGGCCAGCGCCTCGGCCACCTGTGGCGCGCGGTGGAGGGCCGGCACCGTGATCGGGCAATGCTCGATCGGGACGAGGGCGTGGCTGCGCGCGGCCATCAGGCCGGCGCGCGCAGTGTCCTCGATGCGGCGCACGTGCAGGGTGATGCGGCGCCGCCCGGCGCCATGCGCCTCGACGAGGGGCAGCAACGGCGTCTCGATATGCGCCTGGGCCAGAGCCTGGTCGACGATACCGCGCTTCCAGGCAGCATAGGGATCGGGCGCGAGATGCTGCACCGCGCAGCCGCCGCAGGCCTCGTAATATGGACAGAACGGGTTGATCCGGTCGGGGGAGGGCGTCTCGATCGCGAGGAGCCGACCGCGGCCGCCCTCGCGCTCGATCATGATGCGCTCGCCCGGCAGGGCGCCGGCCACGGCGAGGCCGTCGGCGGTGAGCCCGTCGCCGCGCGCGCCGAGCCGGGTGATGGTGACACTCTCGCTCAACGGATGCCGCCCTTGCGCGCGCCGATCAGGAATTCGCGGTTGCCGTCGCCGCCTTCGACCGGCGAGGGCGCCAGTCCGAGAATGTCGAGCCCGAGCCCTTCGAGCGCGGTCCTCACCTCGTCGCAGACGGCTGCGTGAACGGCCTCGTCGCGCACGATGCCGCCGCGCCCGACGCGCTCGCGCCCGGCCTCGAATTGCGGCTTGATCAGTGCCGCCAAAGCGGCCCCCTCGGCCATCAGCGCGACGGCGGCGGGCAGGACGAGGCGCAGGGCGATGAAGCTCACGTCGATCGTGACGAGATCCGGTGGCTCGGCGAGCGCATCGGCGGCGAGCTCGCGGATGTCGGTGCCCTCGAGGCTCGTCACCCGAGCATCGGCCCGCAGCGAGGCGTGGAGCTGGTCGCGGCCGACATCGAGCGCGGTGACGTGGCGTGCGCCGCGCCGGAGCAGGACGTCGGTGAAGCCGCCGGTCGAGGCGCCGATATCGAGACAGACCCTGCCGCTCGGATCGAGCCCGAAGGCGTCGAGCGCCGCTGCCAGCTTGAGGCCTCCACGGGAGACATAGGGGTGCGGCGCGCTCGCCTCGATCCGGGCATCCGCCGCCACGAGGTCGGCGGGCCGCGCAACCGGCCGCCCGTCGGCACTGACCAGCCCGGCGCGGATCGCGGCAACGGCGCGGGCGCGGCTCTCGAACACGCCGCGGTCCACAAGCAATCGGTCGGCGCGCAGTCGTTCGGCCGTCATTGCGGGCACGTCGTTCGGTCCGGAGTTGATGAAGGTGTGATAGGCCGCCCCTGTCTGCGGGGTGCCCAGCCCCCTAACTAGCCCGTCGGATGGAGGAGAGTCACCCGATGAGATGCATACCGGCCGCCCTCGTGCTTGCGGGCCTCGCGATGCCCGCGCTCGCGCAGGAGAAGAAGGACGAGGCCCCCGCCACCGCCGTCCAGACCTACGAGAGCCCGATCACGAACAACAAGGGCGAGCCGATCGGCCAGATCCAGATCCGCGACGGCGCGAATGCGTTGGTTCTGCGCGTGACGGTCAAGGCCGGCGGCCTCACGCCCGGCTGGCATGGGCTGCATTTCCACGCGGTCGGCGATTGCTCGGACACCGAAAAGTTCGAGAAGTCGAAGGCGCACGTCAATCACGACAAGCGCTCGCACGGCCTCCTGAACGGCGATGGCCCGGACGAGGGCGACCTGCCCAACCTCTTCGCCAATGCCGACGGCTCGGCCAATGGCGAGATGACCAGCGAAATGGCGCTGACCGGCGAGGAAAGCCTGAAGGACGGCGACGGCTCGGCCCTGATCATCCACGCCAACGAGGACGACCACGCGAGCCAGCCCATCGGTGGTGCGGGCGCGCGGGTGGCGTGCTCGGTGATCAAGTAGGGCTGATTAAACCCTCCGTTGTCATTCCGGGGCTCGCGTCAGCGAGAACCCGGAATCCAGACACGCAGGTTCCTCTAAGCCGAGCACCGTCGGCGGCTCTGGATTCCGGGTTCCGCTTCGCGGCCCCGGAATGACGGCTCAGGCCGAGGGGCCGCTCAGCGGCGGCGGCTCAGGCTGACGACCTCGGCCTCGCCGGTCCCCTTGCGGGTCGGCAGTGCGCCCTTCACCGTTGCGATGATGCCCTCGGCATCGAGGCCGGCCTCGGCGTACATCTTCTCGGGCTTGTCGTGATCCTGGAAGCTGTCGGGCAGCGTCATGGTGCGAACCCGGACGGTGCCCGCATCGAGCGCGCCCTTGGCCGACAGAAGATGCAGCACCATCGCCCCGAAGCCGCCGGTCGAGCCCTCCTCGACCGTCACCAGAACCTCGTGGGATTGGGCGAGGTCGAGGATCAGGTCCTCGTCGAGCGGCTTGGCAAAGCGCGCATCCGCCACCGTGACGGCGATGCCGGCCTTTTCCAGTTCCTCGGCCGCCTTCAGGGCCTCGCCGAGGCGCGTGCCGAGCGTGAGCAGGGCGACGCGGGCATTGGCGGGGCGACGGATCACCCGGCCGCGGCCGATGGGGAGAACCTCGCCCTGCTCCGGCAGCTCGATGCCGACACCCTCGCCACGCGGATAGCGCAGCGCGATCGGGCCGGTGTCGTGCGCGTGGCAGGTCGCCACCATGTGCACGAGCTCGGCCTCGTCGGCCGCCGCCATCACCACGAAGTTCGGCAGGCAGCAGAGATAGGCGAGATCGAAGGCACCGGCATGGGTGGCGCCGTCCGCGCCCACCAGGCCCGCCCGGTCCATGGCGAAGCGAACCGGCAGGTTCTGGATCGCCACGTCGTGCACGACCTGGTCGTAGCCGCGCTGCAGGAAGGTCGAGTAGATCGCCACGAACGGCTTGTAGCCCTCCGTCGCCAGACCCGCCGCGAAGGTCACGGCATGCTGCTCGGCGATGCCGACGTCGAAGGTCTTGTCGGGGTGCGCCTTGCCGAACAGGTCGATGCCGGTGCCGCCGGGCATCGCCGCGGTGATCGCCACCACCTTCGGATCGCTATCGGCCGCCTTGATCAGGCTCTGGCCGAAGACCGCCGTATAGCTC
>NZ_JAAUVI010000009.1 GCF_021352225.1 Methylobacterium sp. C25
CAGATGCCCGCCCGTCACCGAGACGGCATCGATCATCTCCGCGCGCACCGCATCGGCAATCGCCCGAAGCTCGCTCTCAGGACGCTCACGCAAAGCGTCCGGCGTCGGGATGCCGTCGAGGATCGTCTTGTCTACAAGTGCCACCGAACCATCCTCACGTTCGGGTTGAAAAAACACGCGCAAGATCTTGCGCGATTTGAGTGTTTCTTTGGAGCAACGCGTCGGCTGCCATAACTGCCGCTCGCTACTCGACGTCGAGGGGCGCGACCGAGGCCGCTTGGCCATCGGATCCGAGTGTGATCCGCTGGATGCGCGTCTCGGCCTTCTTCAGCAGCGACTCGCAGTGCCGCTTCAGGGCCTCGCCGCGCTCGTAGATTTCGACCGACTTGTCGAGGGGTACGTCGCCTTTCTCGAGTTGTCGCACGATATCCTCGAGCTGCGCGAGCGCTGCCTCGAAGGGCAGGTCTTCGGCCACGGCTTCGGGCGCTACGGGCACGGAGCCCGGCGCGGCGGATCGAGCTGCGTTCATCCCTCACATCCCATTGGCCCGGTTATGCCGGTGCAACTGGAACCATTCAAGCCCACCGGATTACCTGCTGCACCGGGACGTTCACGCCAGGGACACGCCGAACGGCACGCCCTCATAGGCTTCGGCCCCGCGCCCGATGTCGGCAATCGCCGCGATCATGCGGCCGTCGCGCCCCAGCAATCCGTCTGCGATCTCGACGATGAGCCGGTTCGGCGTCGCGGAGGGCGAGAGCCGGCGCAGCTCCTGGGCAACATCGGCCTCGTCGCGATCCGGGCGCAGGGCGCAGACGGCGCTGTAGATCGCCGCCGTCGAGCGGCTGATGCCAGCATAGCAGTGAATGACCAATGGGCGCTCCCGGTCCCAACTCCGCACGAAGTCGAGCAGCGCGCACACATGCGCCTCGGCAGGAAGCACATGGTCTGCCATCGGCGCGGATATGTCGCTGACGCCGAGGGTGAGGTGGCGGCCAGGATCGATCGAGTCCGGGCGCTCGACACGGCTGCCCATGGTGGCAAGCGTGACGAGATGGCTCGCGCCCGTCGCGGCGACGGTCTCGGGTAGCCGCGACAGCGGGCAGGCGTGGAGGCTGGGCATCGAAACCTCAGTTCCGCTCGGCGGCGTGGGCCGAGGCCAGCGCCTCGAACCGGGCCAAGAAGCTCTTCTGCACCTCCGCGGTCGGCCGGCTGATCAGCAGCGCCTCGACCTCGGCGGCGGCCTTCGGCAAGGCGACGGGGCCGAAGAAGCGCCCGGCCTCGTCCTCGGAAAAACCGGCGAGCCGGGTCGCTTCGAGAGAGGCCGCGATGCGATCTGCGCGCTTGACCAGCCGCGCCTGCGAGGGAGTGGGCGCAGGCATGTCGAAGCGACGGCGAATGGCACCGAGCAGCCGGCTTTCCACCGACTTGTAGGCATCCCCGATCGCCGCCTTCAGGGGCGAGATGATGTCGCCGATGACATATTCGGGCGCATCGTGCAGCAGGAGTTCGAGGCGTTGGGCCGCGCCGTCGCCGCCGGGCAACGCGCCGCCGATCGCCTCGACCAGCAGCGAGTGCTGCGCAACCGAGAAGACGTGCTCGCCATGCGTTTGTCCGTTCCAGCGCGCGACGCGGGCGAGACCATGGGCGATGTCGGCGATCTCGACATCGAGCGGCGACGGATCGAGCAGATCGAGGCGTCGGCCCGAGAGCATGCGCTGCCAGGCCCGCGGCGGATTGTTCCGCGCACTCATGTCGTCGCGAGCTTTGCGCAGGCGGTGTGGCGGTGGCAGCCGGCGAGGTGATCGTTGATCATCCCCGTTGCCTGCATGAAGGCGTGGACGATGGTCGGCCCGCAAAAGGTGAAGCCCTTGGCCTTCAGCGCCTTGGAGATCGCCCTCGAGATCTCCGTCTCGGTGGCGATGTCGGCTCGCCTCCGCGCACCCGACTGGACGGGGCGACCATCGACGAAGTCCCAGAGGAAGCGGGAGAAACCGGGACCGGCTTCTTCGATCTCCAGCCACGCGCGAGCGCCAGCGATGGTCCCGACGATCTTGGCGCGGTTTCGGATGATGCCGGCATCCCCCATCAGCCGCTCGACATCGGCCTGCGTGTAGCGAGCGATCCGCTCGGGCTCGAAACCGTCGAAGGCGCGGCGGAAGCCGTCGCGGCGGCGCAGGATCGTGATCCAGGACAGACCGGCTTGGAAACCGTCGAGGATCAGCTTCTCGTAGAGCGCGCGGCCATCGTATTCCGGCACGCCCCATTCGGTATCGTGATAGGCGACGTAGACCGGGTCGAGCCCCGCCCACCAGCAGCGCGGGCAGCCGTCGGGATGCGTGGTGATCAGGCCGGTCTCGTCGGACATCGCGTCAGCCGGCCGCCGCAGCCGTGTCGGCCGGGAAAGCGAAGGTTGCGAAGGCCGGCTTCTCGATGCCGGCGATGCGACCGCCGACGCGCACCGGCTCGCCCGCCGCCAGAGCGTCGCCGAGGCGGTCGAGCCGGATCGTGGCGAGGCCGCGGTTGCCAGCGGTGCTGCCGATCTGGCCGAGGGTCTTGGCACCTGCGGTCACGTCGCTGCCCGGCTCGGGCGTCTGCCCTTCTTCGAAGACGAGGGGCACGATGCGCGTGCGGGCAGTGCCGCGGTGCTGCATACGCGAGACCACCTCCTGGCCCACGTAGCAGCCCTTCCTGAAGTCGACGCCACCGAGTTGGTCCATCAGGGCCTCGTGCGGGAAGGCATCGGCGAAGGCGAAGTCGCGCCCGCCCTCGGGCACGCCGAGGGCAATGCGGTGGGCGTGGTACTCCTGCTCGGTCGCATCCGCCGAGAAGGCGCCCTCGGTGAAGTAAAGTCGATCGCCGAGCCCAGGCAGGCGGCCGTCGCGGACACGGACGGTCTCGGCGCTCGTCTCGGCGCCGTCCCAGGCCGCGGCAACGCCGAGGGTCGGGTCCGCCGCGATCGTGACCTTGGCGCGCAGCTTGTAAAGGGTCAGGCGCTTGACGAGGTCGGGCGCGCGCTCAGCGGTCACGTCGATGCGATACGCATCGGGAGCGGCGCGCGAGATCAGGAAATCGAACTGGATCTTGCCCTGAGGGGTCAGCAGGGCGCCGAGCCGCGCCTCGCCCTCGGGCAGGGTCTCGACGTTGCAGGTGAGGATGCCCTGCAGGAATTCGGTCGCGGGCTCGCCGGTGACCATGACGATGGCGCGGTCCGGCAGCAGGGCGATCGGCATGGAGCCTCCTCGAACGAGCGCCGCGCGATTGCACGCGGCTCATCGCTGACATAAGCCGCCCGCCAGTGAGCCTCAATGTGGAGCGGCGCGTGGCTGAGACACCGTTCGATCTCGTCCTCACCGGCGGCACCGTGGTCAACCAGGATGGCGAGCATCGCGCCGATCTCGGCATCAGGTCAGGGCGCATCGCCGCCATCGGCGATCTCTCCAAGGCGGATGCGCGGGAGCGCCGGGATTGCACCGGCCTCCATCTCCTGCCCGGCGTGATCGACAGCCAGGTCCATTTCCGCGAACCGGGGCTCGACCATAAGGAAGACCTCGAATCGGGCTCGCGGGCTGCCGTGATGGGCGGCGTGACGGCGGTCTTCGAGATGCCGAACACCAAGCCGTTGACGACGAGCGCCGAGGCGCTGGCCGACAAGGTCGCCCGCGCGCACCACCGGATGCACTGCGACTTCGCCTTCTGGGTCGGCGGCACGCACGAGAATGCACACGAGGTGGCGGAGCTCGAGCGGCTGCCGGGCGCGGCCGGGATCAAGGTGTTCATCGGCTCCTCGACCGGCTCGCTCCTCGTCGAGGACGATGCGGGCGTGCGGGAGATCCTCAAGCGCACGCGGCGGCGTGCGGCCTTCCATTCGGAGGACGAGCCGATGCTGCGCGAGCAGAAGGGCCTGCGCGTTCCCGGCGATCCCTCTTCGCATCCGGTCTGGCGCTCGCCCGATGTCGCGGTGAAGGCGACGCGGCGGCTGATCGCCATCGCGCGGGAAACCGGCGCGCGCATCCACATCCTGCACATCTCCACCGCCGACGAGATGCCGATTCTCGCCGAGGCGAAGGATCACGTCAGCGTCGAGGTGACGCCGCACCATCTGACCCTGGATGGCGCAGAGGCCTATCCGCGGCTCGGCACGCTGGTGCAGATGAATCCGCCGGTGCGCGACGTCGCCCATCGGGAGGGGATCTGGCGGGGCGTCGAGCAAGGCATCGCCGACGTGCTCGGCTCGGACCACGCTCCGCACACGCTGGAAGAAAAGGCCAAGGCCTATCCCGACTCGCCGTCGGGCATGACCGGCGTGCAGACTTTGGTGCCGATCATGCTCGACCACGTCGCGGCAGGCCGGCTCTCGCTCGCACGCTTCGTCGATCTGACCAGCGCCGGGCCGAAGCGGCTGTTCGGCATCGCCCGCAAGGGGCGTCTCGCCCTCGGCTACGATGCGGACGTGACCGTGGTGGATCTGAAGCGCCGCGAGACCATTCGCAACGAGTGGATCGCCTCGAAATCGCAGTGGACGCCCTATGACGGCGTCACCGTCACCGGTTGGCCGGTGGGAACGCTGGTCCGCGGCACACCCGTGATGTGGCAGGGTGAGCTCACGAATCCCTCGCTCGGAGAGGCGGTCGTCTTCGAAGAGGCGTTGCCGCCTCTGGCCTGACGCACGGGCCAAGACATTGTGGATAGATCGCGCGCGCCGCCTGCCCAGATCGAGGCAGCCGCGCCATCCAGATCCGCCATTGGCCGCGACCCCAGACTCGCTGTCAGCGTGCATTTTCGCAGATTTTACAACGCCTGAGAAAGGCTGGGATGGCTGTCCTCGTGTGAGGGAGGGCGCCGATCTCCGACGCTTCACTCAACCGCAGGCCGCCCGGACCGGCATCAATCGTCGAATTTTTGCATCCGCGTTAACCAGGAAGCTTGGCTTGTCGCCCAAGATAAAAGGTGGGAGGCTGCGATGCATTCGAACGATAAAAGCATGTACAGCGGCGCATTTGTCTTGGCAGCTTTGTGCCTCGTCACGCTGTTATGGCTGTTCAAGCGGAACGAGCTCGCTCATCAGCCGCACCTCGTCAGCGTCTCTTCGACATCTTTCATGGAAAGGAACAGTGCGGGCGAGCGGATCATGTATCCGCTATTGCATGCACAGGTTGTAGCTCCAGCTCAGGCGGATGTCGCAGATCTCGTCAAGTATGCTGAGAACATCTTCGCCGCAAAATTACGTACCGATGCCGAGGCTCAGGCGAAAAAGATGATCTGGATCACTTTCACCTTTGCGAACTCATCGCAGAATGCCTCAGGCGAGAAGAAGACTTATCGCGAGATCTACGTTCGTGAAGGCGCGAGCTGGCACCGGCTCAGTGGCGGGAACGACATGGTCATCTGACGCAAGCCGCACCAGCCGCTGTCGCGGCATATGCGCAGCGGGCTGGCGCCGGGACGAACCCGAGGTCGCGCGGTTAGCGACTAATGCTGCAGCGTCGTGGTGAACCCGCCGGCTCGGATACGCTCGGGCAGGCCCTCGGCGTAGGACGCCGTCGCCTCTTCGCCATAGGTCGCGACGAGTTCCTGGAAGGCTGCGAACAGGGCGGCCTGAGCCATGCAATCCCCGTCGAGCCCGTCGAGACAGCCCTCAGCGAAAGCCTCCGTCACGAGGCCAAGCGCAACGCGCTTGTCATCGCTATCGGCGTCGTACGTGGCGACGGCGGTGTCCTGGAGCATGGTCTCGCGCATAATTCGGGCCGATCCGTTGTCCGGCGAAGCATTGCGAGGATAGGCAGATCGGGCGGCGCGGGCCAGCAGGGAATTGCGAAGAGGTTAACGCAGACGGCGCAATCGCAACCATTTCGGCAACGAACCGCCGATGTGTCGCGCGCGCAACACACGGACGCCGCGCACTGGTTAACCTCCGTAGCGCCCTGCGATGCCATGGGAGAGGCGCTCGCCCTCGCTGAGGTAGCGGGCACTGGCCTCGGTCGCCGATGGCGTGCAGATTCGGTAAGTGAGGGCATAGCCGCGGTAGCCGCGGTTGTAGGCACCAGCGAGTCGGTCGCGGCGATTGGGCGTGACCCCTTCGGATTCGAGAATCGATTTCATCCGTTCGGGCCATTCGCCGGCATCCCTCGCGCCGCAGAGCCCGCGCAGGAAGGCGAGCGCTCCGATGATCTCGGAGAGCCGCTGAAGGTCGCGATCATAGGGCGCAGGCGCCGGCTCGGCCGGGGGAGGAGGCTCCTTCTCGGCGGCCTTCGGCTGCTGCCGCGCCGGCGCGGCTCGCTGCTGCGCGCAGGCGGGAACGACCGGTGCCACGGCCAGCAGGCCCGAGAGCAGGATCGGCCCGAGCCCGCGTATCATTGGGATGCCCCCTCGACGCAGGCGAACGCCTCGGCGAGCGTGCCGGCGAGACCCGGAGTCGTCTCCAGCCCGGCGACCTCGTCGAGCCGCGCCCAACGCACACCGAGCGCCTCGGGGCCGGGCTCCGGCTCCCCGGAAACCCAAGTCGCGGCATGAGGGAGGATGACGTAGTGGTGGCGGCTGCGGCCATCCTCGTCCCTGATGATGATCTCCGTCGGCGTCAGGCTCGGCCCGACCACCTCGGCGAGAACGCCGACCTCCTCCTGCAGCTCCCGCAGAGCCGCCTGCGCCAGTGGCTCACCGGCCTCCACCAGGCCGCCGGGCAACGTCCAGACACCGCGCATCGGTTGATTGGCGCGCGCAGCGAGCAGCACGCGCCCGTCACGGATCACGGCGATGGACACGCCAATCATCGGGCGGCCGGGAAACAGCCGATCGTCGCCCTCCGTCATGGCCGGACGCTCGCTCCGGCGCTTGCGCCGGCCACGGCCAGCCGGCCGTCGGCGAGCCCGACGAGCACGCGGGCTCGGTCGCCACGGCCGAGCACCGCAACGCCGAGCGCCGCCGGCCCAGGCAAGAGGACGCGCGCCCGCTCCGCGATGCTGCCATTCAGAGAGACGATCGCGAGAGTCGTCCTGTCGGATGCCGGCAGCGCAAGGTCGGCAGCCTTGCCCGGCTCACCTGGAATGACGGCGGCAAAGTCGATGTCGGCTGTCGGGCCGGCATAGCCCGGCGCCTCCGCGACGAGGCTGAAAGCCCCTGTCGCATAGGACCAGAGCTGGAGCACGCCGGCTGCGTCAGGCTCACGAATGGTGGCGAATTGTGGTCGCCCCTTGCCGGAAAAATCGCCAACACCCGCGAGAGAAAGCGTCGACGCTCCGGCCTGCGGCGGCGTCCGGGCGGCGATGGTCCAATTCCCGCCGGCGTCCTTCTCCGCAAGCGCCAGCGCGGAGGCGGCTCCCGGCCCTGCCGTCACGGCGAGGACGACCGCCTTGCCATCGACGAGCGCGATGCGCGGTCGTCGGGCGGCGAAAGCTTGGTCGGCCCCCGGTGCGAGCGTGACCGTTGCCATCGGCACGGCCTTCGGCTCGCTCGTCGTTCCCAGCGGCTGACGCTCGCGCAGGGTCAGCCCGGCAGCCTGCTCGGCACCACCGATGGCCCCGGTGAGATAGGCACTGAGCGGACCCGACAGCGCCCGGCGCGAGCCCGGCACGGCTCCACGCGGCGTCTCGGAGGCGACGAGACCTTCGATCGCCTCGGCTCCGATCAGCGTGGTCTTCACGCCATCGCCGTCGAGACTGAGCACGGCCCCGCCATCGTCGCCCCAGACCACGGCCACCGGAGCGACTTCGGTCTCGTCAGGGGCCGGTGCCGGCGGCGCTTTCGGATCAGCACTTGCCGGCTTCGGGCGGGCGATAGGCAGGAGGCCCGAGGTGGCGACGGCAAGCGAGACCTCGCTGCCGGGGCCACGCATCGCCTTCACCTTGAAGGGCAGGTCGATGACGCTGGCGCCCGCCGCAGGCTCTTCAGCGGCGGCGGCACCGGACAGGGCGAGCAGGAGAATGGCGGCGAGGCGGCTTCTGCTCGCACCGTCTTTGCGGGCGCAGCGCAGCGATCCGGGACCCTCACGGTGCGGGTGCGCCTTTGGCTTGCTTCGCCTTTGGCTCGCAGCGACGGTGGAGAATCCGATCGAGCCCACCTTCAAACGTGCTGCCCGCCGTTGATGTGGAGTTCCGCGCCGTTCACGTAGGACGAGGCCTCGGTGCAGAGGAAATAGATCGCCTTGGCGACCTCGTCCGGCGTACCGAGACGGCGCTGCGGGATCTTTTTAACGATCTCGTCGGTGCCGGGCGACAGGATCGACGTATCGATCTCGCCGGGAGAGATTGCGTTCACGCGCACGCCGAGCGGCCCGAAATCCTCGGCCATTTCGCGCGTGAGTCCGGCGAGCGCCGATTTCGAGGTGCCGTAGGCGGCCCCCGCGAAGGGGTGCACGCGCGAACCCGCGATCGAGGTGACGTTGACGATCGAGCCCTTGGCGCGGGTCAGTTCCTGGCGAAGCCCTTGCGCCAGCAGGATCGGCGCGAAGAAGTTCACCTGGAAGACGCGCGCCCAATCGGCATAGTCGGTGGCAAGGGCCCCGAGACGCTCTCCGCCGGGGCCCTTCGGCGAGATGCCGGCATTGTTGACCAAGGCGTGCAGCATGCCGCCCTCGGCCTCAAGGCGGCCGGCGACCTCTCGCACGCCGCGGACCGTGTCCTCGGCATCGGCGAGGTCGACCTGGAGATGGTCCTCGGGACCCATCTCCCAGGGGCAATTTTCAGGAAAGGGATGGCGCGAGCAGGTGATCACGCGCCAGCCTGCTGCCGAAAAGCGTTTCACGGTGGCATGGCCGATCCCGCGGCTCGCACCGGTGAGCAGCATGATGCGCCGACGATCGTTGGACTGGGCCAAGGCCGCTCCTTCAGTCCCGGCATGCGCCCATGGAGGCGGGTCTACCGCTGACATCGACAGGTCTAGGCTGCGTGAGGTTCAAAATCCAGCACCCTGCCGCGCTGCAGCGAGAACCTTGCACGTTGATCGCGTCGATGCGCGTACACGGGCGAGGGAACCATTCTTGCAACCTTTCGCAGCAAACCGGTGCACCGCGCGACCATTGATGCTGCGGTGCCGGCTCGATCATTGAGGCTGCGGGCATTGCCGGTTAGGCCGGATCGAGCCGCGCGAACGATCTGAGCGTCGCCGAGCGGCGTCTTTCGGGAAACGCTGCCCGAAATGGACTGCGATACCGAGGGGAGCTGGCACAAGCATGGCGATGACGTTCGGCCTCAACCGCTCCCTCGGCGGCGCCATCGGCGCCATCGCGCTGGTATCGGTCCTCAGCAGCGGCGCGGTCCTGGTCACGATGACGCAGTTGCACGAGGCCACCGAGGCGCGCGCTCGCTCGACGCGGGTGATCCGCGGCCTCGATGCTTTCCGGACAGCCATGCTCAACCAGGAGACCGGCCTTCGTGGCTACCTCATCACCGGCCGGGACAGCAGCCTCGAACCCTATCGCGCCGGCCGGGCCGCCTTCGAAGAGACCATCGGTCGCCTGGGCAGCCTGATCGGCGACGATGCCGAGCCGGCGCGCATGCTGGCCGACGCCGTGACGGCCGCGCGAAGCTGGCAGGCGAATATCGGTGAGGCCGCCGTGCGAAAAGCGGCCGATCCGTCGACACGTCCCGAGGCCGTCCAGATCGAGGCCGATGGATCGGGCAAGCAGTTCTTCGACACTCTCCGCGCGCGGCTCACATCCATCGAGGCCCTCGAGGAGGGGACACGAACGAGGCAGAACGAGTACCTCGTGCGAGCCGAGCGCAATGCGAGTCTCGCCCTCTGGGGCGGGATGCTGCTGACCCTGCTGATCTGCTTGGGCATCGGGATCGCGATCAATCGCTTGATCGTCCGGCCGCTTCTGGATGTCGCCGCCTTTGTCGGACGGATCGGCGAGGGCGACCTGACGGGGCGTGTCGCCACGAAGGATCGCAACGAAATAGGCCGTCTCGGCATCACGCTGAACGGGATGGTCGGCGGCCTTGCGGAACTGGCGCGCACCAACCGCTCGGCCACCCTCGACCTCAACGCCGCCGCCGCCGAGATCCGGGCCTCGGCCCAGGAGCAGGCGGCCAGCGTCGAGGAGCAGTTCGCCGCCGTGCAGGAGACAGCCGCCACTGTCGACGAGATCACCCATTCCGGCGCGCAGATCTCCAAGCGCGCCACCGATGTCATCGCCTCGGCTCAGGCGTCCGCCCAGACCGCGCGACAGGGGCTACGGGCAGCCTCCGACACGGCAAAGGCCATGGAGCTGATCCGCGAGCAGGGCGAGGCGGTGGCCGGCAACATCGTCGCCTTGAGCGAGAAGACCCAGGCGATCGGCGAGATCATCACCACGGTCAACGACATCTCCGAGCGCACGCACCTGCTCTCGCTCAACGCCGCCATCGAGGCGGCCGCCGCTGGCGAGAGCGGGCGCAGCTTCGCCATCGTCGCGGCCGAGATGAAGTTGCTGGCCGATCAGGCCAAGGCCGCCACGGTGCAGGTCCGCTCGATCCTCTCGGAGATCCAGCGCGGCATCAATTCGTCGGTGATGCTAACGGAAGAGGCGGTCAAACGCGCCGCCACCGGCAAGACCCGCACGGATGCCACGGTGCGCACCATCGAGGAGATGGCCGCTCGGGTGGACGAGGGCGTGCAGACCTTCCAGCAGATCGTCGCCTCGACGAACCAGCAGCAACTCGGCATCGAGCAGGTGATGGGAGCGCTCCAGAACATCCGCCAGGCGAGCCAGCAGACGGCCGCCGGCACCCGCGAGGTCGAAATGGCCTCGGCCAACCTCACCGAGCTGGCGCAGGGCCTGATGGCCCTCGCCGAACGCTATCGGATCTGAAAGCCGCGGGCGCGAGGTTCGGCATGGCGCAGCCACCGTGTCGCCACTCTGGATCGAAAGGACCCGCCGAGGGGCCAATGCCAGCTCGGCGGGTCCGGATATCGAGGCGCCTAGAGCGCGTTTGCCACTGTTGAGATCAGGGCTTGGGTGCTGCCGGCTTCGGCGCGTCGGGATTTGCCGCAGGCGGCGTGGTCGGCGCGGTGCTCGCCGGTGGAGAAGCGGGAGGCGGCGGGGGTGGGGGTGGCGGAGCCTTCTTCTCGTCCTTGCAACCGGCGAGAGCCAGAAGCCCGGCTACGGGCAGCAGGTAACGGAATTTCATGACGTCCCTCCACGTTATTGGGACTTCAGCAACGCCCAAGCCCGCGAGTCGGTTCGGATCGGCCCGCGAACAGCGCTGCAGCTAGCGTCTCGCTGCGAGTTCCGGAATCGACCGGACGACCTCGGGCATCCCGCCAAGAAAGACGCGCACGTCGTCGGCGATGGTCTGCGTCAGGTCCGAGGGAATGACGCCGCCATAGACGAATTTTCGGATGGCCAGGTAGAACACCTTGCCATGGAGGGCCCAGACGGCCTCCACCTCCCGCTCGCTCAGCGGAACCTCTGTGACGGCGGGGAGGGCGAGGTTCTGCCGGACCTCCTCGGCGATCGGCAGGATCAGCTCGTCGCGCACGGTTGCGAGGTAGCGCGGGGCGATGTCGTAGCCTTTCAGGCCAGAAAACACGAAGATGCGCACCCACTCGTAGTCGAAGACCCGAGCTGCATAATCGCCGTAGAAGCGCAGCAACCGGTCTTCGAGGGAAAGCGCGCGATCCCGGATGAGGCTGTTCCAGCCTGAATCCCAGCGGCTCACATAGACGTGCTCGTAAACGCGATCGACCAGTGCTTCTTTCGTCGGAAAGTAGCGGAAGATCGCCGAGTGCGTGATGCCGAGGCCGCGCGCGAGTTCGCGCGTTTGGCCCTCGAAGCCATGCTCGGCGAAAAATCGCGTCGCGCCTTCGACAATCAGACGCTCGCGCTCGGCCGCAGGCAGATGGCGGCGCTTGCGCTCGCCCGGCTCGATGGCTTCGTCGCGATCTTGCGCCACGCTCGATCCCTTCCGCGAACCAGCGTCATCGCCCTTGTTTGTGACCATTTGGTCACTTCTGTTGACGCGCGGCGGCCGCCTCGGTACTCGTTGTAACCAAGCGGTCACGACCAGTCGATATGCGGCTTGCCCGAGGGCAGGCCGTCATGGACTTCGCCGTCACGACCGCCGCTTCCGCAACCCGAATTCACTGGAGATCCATCGCATGACTGCGCATGTTCAAACTGCTGCCGACCGTTGGGACGAAGCCTTCAACGGCGGCGATACCGGCAAGCTCGCGACCTTCTACAGCTCGGACGCGCGCGTGGTGCCGGCCGGCGGCAAGCCCGTCGATGGTCCGAGCGCCATCGGCGCCTTCTTCGCCGACCTGCGCGCCAAGGGCTTCGACGGGCACAAGATCACGGTCCAGTCGGTGCTCGAGCGCGATACCGTCCTCGTCGCCTCCGGCACCTGGGCGCTGACCGGCCCGGGCGAGGGCGGCCAGCAGCAATACAGCGGCAACTGGGTGAACGTGATCGAGCGCCGGGGCGACGACCTGCGCGTCCTGCTGCACAGCTGGAACTGAGGCGGGCCTCGCCGGCCGATCAGCCGGGCAGGGGAATGAACTCCGCCCGGTCGTCGGCCGGCAGGTCGAACTGGCCCTGCCCCCAGGCACCGCGCCGCCACTCCTCCTTGGCCGCCTCGATCTTGTCGCGGCTCGACGAGACGAAGTTCCACCAGACGTAGCGCGGCCCGTTCAGGGTCGCGCCACCCAGCGCCATGAGCCGCGCGCCCTGCGGGCCGGCGGCGACGGTGATGGCGTCACCGGGCCGGAAGACCATCATCCGGCCTGCCTCGAAGACCTGGCCGGCAATCGAGACCGAGCCCTCGACGATGTAGAGACCGCGATCCTCGTGGTCGTTCGGGAGCGGCAGGCGTGCTCCGGCCTCAAGAACCACGTCGGCATAGAAGGTGTCGGTGAAGACGCTGGCAGGCGCCGTCTCGCCATAGGCACGGCCGAGAATCAGTCGCAGCCGCACGCCGTCGCTCTCGATGACCGGCAGCGTGTCCTTGCCGTGATGCTCGAAGCTCGGTGCGACCTCCTCCTTGTCCTCGGGCAGGGCCACCCAGGTCTGGATGCCGTAGAGGCTGTGCGGCGCGAGACGCGTCGCCTCCGAGGTGCGTTCGGAATGGGTGACGCCGCGGCCGGCCACCATCCAGTTCACGGCGCCAGGCAGGATGGTCTGGTTCGAGCCGACGCTGTCGCGATGCTGGAACTCGCCGCGATAGAGATAGGTCACGGTGGCGAGGCCGATATGCGGGTGAGGGCGCACGTCGACGCCTTTCCCAGTGATGAATTCCGCCGGACCCGCCTGATCGAAGAACACGAACGGCCCGACCATCTGGCGCTTCGGTGAGGGCAGGGCGCGGCGCACCTCGAACCCGCCAAGGTCGCGGGCGCGTGGCACGATCAGCGTCTCGATCGCGTCGACTCCGACTGCATCGGGGCAGCCGGGCTCCAGGGCCGGGTTCCAACTCATCGCTCGACCTCGCTCGCTTGCCGGGGATCGCCTCAGGGATAGAGCCGGACGCCCTTCCAGCCCTCGCCGTCCCGCGTGAACCGCACGCGATCATGCAGCCGGAAATCGCCATTCTGCCAGAACTCCATCTGGACGGGAGCGAGCCGGAAACCCGACCACGTCTCCGGGCGCGGGATCTGCCCGTCGCCGTATCGCTCCGAGAGCGCGTCCACCGCTGCGATCAGCGTCGGGCGGTCGGCCAGCGGCCGCGATTGCAGGCTGGCGATCGCACCGAGGCGGCTCTCGCGGCGGCGACTGGCGAAATAGGCATCCGCCTCCTCTGTCGTGACCGGGCTCACCGGGCCACGAGCACGGATCTGCCGGCCCAGCGACTTCCAGTAGAACACCACGGCGGCTTGTGGATTGCGGGCAAGCTGCTCGCCCTTCGCCGAGCCGAGATTGGTGTAGAACACCAGCCCAGCCTCGTCGGCGCCTTTCAGCAGCACCGTGCGCACGTCGGGCAAGCCGTCAGCATCGGCCGTGGCGAGCTGCATCGCGTTGGGATCGTTGGGTTCTGCGGCCTCCGCCTCCCCCATCCAAACGGAAAACAGCTGCCAGGGATTTCGCGCGAGCGTGAAGTCCGCCGGCAGTCCGGACTCATCCTCTCTTAACCGATCCACGCTCTACTCCTTTGACGTGACATCCGGGTCGGGGGGCACCGACGTGGAGCGCCGAAGCGTCGGTCACGGGGTGTGGCGAGTTCAGGTGTAATGCGTTTTCGCGAGTGTAAAGCCCCTGCCGGTTGGCGATTGGCCGCGCTGGGTCTGATCGTGTCGGCGCTCTGCGGCTGCAGTGGGCCGATCCTGTCGTTCCAGGCGGAGCAGCAGGACGAAGCCGTTCGCGAGCCCGTCAGCACTGGAAGCATCACCAAGGCCCCGACCACGTTCGGCAAGGATCTCGGCGACGAGGATTGGCGCCGGGCCCACGCCGCCCTCGCCGTGGCGCTCGATCCGCAAGGCAATGGCAAGCCGGTCAAGTGGGAGAACCCGGAGACCACGATGCGCGGTTCGGTGAACCCGACCGGGCTTCCCTATGTCGCGAACGACGAGATCTGCCGGGACTTCCTCGCATCCGTGGTCGCGCCGACCACGAGCCGCTTCGTGCGCGGCACGGGCTGCAAGCCGTCGGGCGGCGCCTGGGAGTTGAAGCGCCTGAAGGCCTCGGCCAAGCCCGCCACGACCTGATCGTCGCCAACCCGCGGCGCGTGATGTTGCGAAAGGGCCACTCCGACCCCACGTTGAACGGCTGACCACGAGGCCGTATCCGTACGGCTCGATTGCGCTTGGACATCACTCTGGATGCGAAACCCCTACGACGTGCTCGGCGTGCCGAAGGGCGCGAGTGAGGCCGAGATCAAGAAGGCCTTCCGCAAGCTCGCCAAGGCCTACCACCCCGACTCGAACAAGGACCCCAAGGCCAAGGAGCGGTTCGCCGAGGCGAACACCGCCTACGAGGTCGTGGGCGACAAGGATAAACGCGCCCAGTTCGACCGTGGCGAGATCGACGCCGAGGGCAAACCGCGCGCGACCGGATTCGAGGGCTTTTCCGGCTTCGGCGGCGGACGCGGCGGCGGTGGCGGCTTCGATTTCGAGCACATGCAGCGCGCGCGCGGCGGCATGGGCGAGGATATCTTCTCGTCGCTGTTCGGCGAGGCCTTTCGCGCGGGCGGCGCCGGACCAGGAGCGGGGCGCGGGCCGATGCGCGGGGACGACGTCCAGGCCGAGCTTTCCGTTACGCTCGAGCAGATTGCGGCGGACGAAAAGCTGCGCCTGACGCTGCCGGGTGGGCGGGGGGTCGACGTCATGATCCCCAAGGGTGTCGTCGACGGCCAGACCATCCGGCTGCGCGGCCTTGGCGGGCAGGGTGGTCCGCGCTCGGAGCCGGGTGACGCCCTTCTGACCATTCGCGTCAAGCCGCACGACCGCTTCAAGGTCGAGGGCGCGGATCTGCGCGTGAGCGTCGAGTTGCCGCTCGAAGATGCCGTCCTCGGCGGCGCATTGCGCGTGCCGACTCTCACCGGCGCCGTCGAAATGAAGATCCCGGCCATGACCAGCTCCGGCCGCTCCTTCCGCCTGCGCGGCAAGGGCCTTCCGAAGAAGGATGGCAGTCGCGGCGATCTCATCGCAACCACCGCCATCGTGCTGCCGACTGGAGACGATGCTGCACTCGCCGACTACGCGACGCGCCGGCGCGAGGCGAAGGCCGGGGCCGCCTGAGCCGATGTCCTGTGGCGGCGCGAGGCTTTCCCCTGCGGCGGGCCTCCGCTAAGGATGCCGGCCGCCCGGCCGTCCCTCGGCTAGGGCGGTGACGCGGACCAAGGGTGGATCATGTCGGACGGAACCGGTTTGCTGGCTGGCAAGAACGGGCTTGTGCTCGGAGTCGCCAACAACCGATCGATCGCCTGGGGCATCGCCAAGAGCGCGGCCGCGCATGGCGCCAAGCTCGCCTTCACCTACCAGGGCGACGCCCTCAAGAAGCGCGTCGAGCCGCTGGCGAAGGAACTCGACGCCCACGTCGTCGGCCATTGCGACGTCACCGATCCCGCTTCGATCGACGCCGTCTTCGCCAAGGCCGGCGAGGTGTTTCCGGAAGGCCTCGACTTCGTCGTCCACTGCATCGCCTTCTCGGACAAGGACGAGCTGACGGGCCGCTACGTCGAGACCTCGGAAGCCAACTTCACCAAGTCGCTGCTGATCTCCTGCTACTCCTTCACAGCCGTCGCCCAGCGGGCCGAGAAGCTGATGAAGAACGGTGGCTCGCTGCTCACGCTGACCTATTACGGCGCCGAGAAATGGATGCCACACTACAACGTGATGGGCGTCGCCAAGGCCGCGCTCGAAGCCTCGGTGCGTTATCTGGCTGCCGATCTCGGGCCCTCGAACATCCGCGTGAACGCAATCTCGGCCGGTCCGATCAAGACGCTCGCCGCCTCCGGCATCGGCGACTTCCGCTACATCCTGAAGTGGAACGAGTATAACGCGCCCTTACGCCGGACCGTGACCATCGACGAGGTCGGCGAGACCGCTGCCTACCTCGTCTCCGACATGTCCCGCGGCATGACCGGCGAGATCCTGCACGTCGACGCCGGCTACCATGTCGTCGGCATGAAGAACCCTGAAGCGCCGGACCTGTCGCTCGACAAGGACTGAGCGCTGCACGCGCCTAGCCTTCGAGGCGGGGAGCCCAGTCCTCCACCGCCTCGCGCTCTAGCCGCCGGGCGGCGAGTTGTCGCCAGGATTGCGACAACGGTTCCAGCGCCGCGATCCCTGCCAGCGCCACCCTGTCCAGCCGATCGACGTAGAAGACGTGCAGCAGGCGGGCGAGGGGCCAGTCCGGACAGGGCCTGTCCACAAGTGTAAGCCCATCGCCAGGCTCGACCATGCCCGGTTCCAGCACCCGATAGTACCAGCCGGTGCGCCCACTCGTCTGAACCCGCCGCGCCATATCCGGCACGCCGAAGCGCTCGTTGAGCTTCCAGCACGGCTGACGCGCCTGGCTGACCTGGAGCAGAGCGGAGCCGGCGCGCCAGACGTCGCCGACATGGATCTCGGCCTCGGTGATCCCTAGCGACGAAAAATTCTCGCCGAAGGCGCCGGCCTGGCCGATCAGGTCGGGCAGGGAGGGCAGATCGGCCCGCCATGCCTCCGCGTGATCGAGGGCATAGTGATGGACGGCCTTTTCAGGTCCGCCGTGGAAGCGGCGGTCGGCCTGTTCGTCTCCCTCCAGACCCGTCTTTCCGATCGCGATCCGTCCCAAGACCGGCATCTTGGCGATGGCGCTCGGAGCGCCCTTTCGGCCGAGCGGCGCGACACGCCCGACCTGAACCGAGGAAATCTCGACGACCATCCTTGCCTCCGAGGGCGCAGCGCTACGTCCCGGACAAGGCGTTGTCCATTTGAACCGAGCTGCTTCCGATGACGCCGTCACCAGTTCCGACACTCGCAACGACTGCGGCACCAATCGAGAATGGCATGCTCGCTCAATCCTCCACCTTGAGACCCGCGATCCCTTCTTTGGCTTCGGGAAACTCAGGGTTCATCGCCTCCAACGTGTCGGCAATGGTGCGGGCGACGACGAGGTTGCGGTACCATTTGCGATTGGCCGGCACGACGAGCCACGGAGCATAAGGCGTCGAGCAGCGCGACAGCGCGTCCTCGAAGGCCTTCTGGTAGGCATCCCAGCTCTTGCGCTCGATCAGATCGCCCGGATCGAACTTCCAGTGCTTGTCCGGCTCGGCGATCCGGGCCTCCAGCCGCTCCTTCTGCTCGTCCTTCGAGATGTGCAGGAAGAACTTGATTACCGTGGTGCCCGATGCGGTGAGCAGGCGTTCGAAATCGTTGATCAGGCCGTAACGCTCTCGCCAGACCGGCTCAGGCACGAGGTCCTTCACGCGCACCACCAGCACATCCTCGTAGTGGCTGCGATTGAAGACGCCGATCATGCCGCGGCCCGGCGTATGGAGATGGTAGCGCCACAGAAAGTCCTGATCGAGTTCCGCCGCGCTGGGAACCTTGAACGACCAGACCCGGCAGCCCTGTGGGTTCACGCCCTCGAAGACATTGCGGATGGTACCGTCCTTGCCGCCGGTATCGATGGCCTGGAAGACCACGAGCAGACTGCGTTTGTGCTCGGCGTAGAGCCGCTCCTGCAGAACCTGGATTCGAGCACGTTCCGCCTGGAGCAACTCCTTGGCTTCCCCCTTCTCGAACCCGCCATCGGCATTTGCGTCGATCGCAGCCAAGCTGACGGTCTTGCCGGGCTCGACCATGACGATCCCCGGAGCCGGCTTCGGAACCGTGGGAACATGGCCGCCGATCATGGCCGGCGAGGTCTCGGCGCTTGTTTCGTCCTGCGACGCTTTGGCCGGATTTTTCTCGCCATCCCCGGGATGATGATGCTTGCCGTGCTTCTTCGTCATGAGGAAAGTCGATCGCTGAGTTTTTGAAACTTCACGAAGGCACGCTACCGGAGGCGGAGAGCGCGGTCCAAGGCTTCCGGGCGGCTCGCAAAACCCAGCCGGGCAGTGCCCAGGATCGGATAGACCTAGTGCAGTCGAGTTCGGCGATCTGGTTCGTTCGCCACGGCCAGACCGATTGGAACGCGCAGAGGCGGCTTCAGGGCCAGCGCGATATCGACCTGAACGCCACGGGCCTCTCTCAGGCCGTGGAAGCAGCCTCACGCTTGCGCGCCGTCGCCGGAGCGGAGCTGGCACAGGCCAGCTTCGTGGCAAGCCCGCTGATCCGGACCCGGCGCACGATGGAAGCGCTGCGTGGCTCGCTCGGGCTGCCCGAGGCGGAATACCGCGCCGACGATCGGCTCAAGGAAATCTGCTTCGGCACTTGGGAAGGCTCGACCTGGGCCGAGATCCGGCGCTGGGACCCATCGGGAGCGGCGGCGCGGGACCGCGACCGCTGGAATTACCGGCCGAAGGGACAAGGGGCGGAGAGCTACGCCATGCTGACCGAGCGCGTGGCGGCGCTCCTCCAAGAGCTGGCCGGCCCCACCGTGCTCGTCGCCCATGGCGGAGTTGCCCGCGCGGCGCTCGTGGCGCTCGGCCATCTCGATACCTATGCCGCCCCACGTCTCGGCATCCGCCAGGGCAACATCCTGGTCATCGAGCCCGCCGGATGGCGGTGGGCCTGACGCAATCCGTCATTCAACCCTAGTTCAAGCGCGGCATGGAACCGTGCTAGGCGACGCTCGCTGGGGCTCACGCTCCCGTGAGGGTGGGGCCCGGTCGCAAAACGGCCCCGAGCGTCGGCCAAGCATCGCCGAGCCGATCCAAGACCAGAGGACCGGTCCCTGACGGGAGCGGAAGTTCGGATGAGCACACTCACCGACGCGAGCACGGCGCGCCAGGGCGGCACATCGCCCGATGGGCTCGTCGGCAAGGCTGTGCTGCACGGCGAGTCCCGGCCCGAGCTGATCCGCGACGAGGTGCTCGCCGACATTTTTCGCGCGAGCGCCGAGGCGCGCCCGGATCATCCCTGCCTGGTCGATGCGTCCGCGCGCGGTGCAGAAGGCGGATATCCGGCCCTCACCTATGCCGAGGTCGATGCGCGCTCCGATGCCGTCGCTGCGGCTCTGGCCAATCGCGGCATCGGCCCGGGAGCCGTGGTCGGCCTCTGGATGGCGCGCGGTCCCGAACTGCTGATCGCGCAGATCGGCATCACGAAATCGGGCGCCGCCTGGCTCCCCTTCGACGCCGAGGCACCCGCGGAGCGCGTCGGCATCTGCCTGAAGGATGCCGAGGCCAAGGCACTCCTCGTCTCGGAGGCGCTGAAGCCGGGTGCGCCCGAAGCCGCGCCCGTCGTAACCACCGAATCCTTGTTGCGCGACGTGCCGGAGGGGGCACCGGCGCCGGATCTCAAGTCGCTGCGCCTGACGCCGCAGCATCCGGCCTACCTGATCTACACCTCTGGCTCGACCGGCGTGCCGAAGGGCATAGTCATCAGCCACGCCAACATCTGTCACTTCCTTCGCTCCGGGAACGCGCTCTACGGCATGCGGCCGGACGACGTCGTCTTCCAGGGCGCGAGCGTCGCCTTCGATCTCTCGATGGAGGAGATCTGGGTTCCCTATCTCGTCGGCGCGACGCTGTTCGTCGCGACGCCGACGATGATGGGCGATGTCGAGAGCCTGCCTGGCATCATCGCCGAGGCCGGCGTCACGGTGCTCGACACGGTGCCGACGCTGCTTGCCATGATCCCTGGCGATCTGCCGAAGGTTCGCCTCGTCCTGCTCGGCGGTGAGGCGCTGCCGGAGCCGCTCGTCGGCCGCTGGGCCGTGAACGGCCGCCAGCTCTTCAACACCTATGGCCCCACCGAGGCGACTGTGGTCGCCACCGCTGCAGAGATGAAACCGGGCGAGCCGGTCACCATCGGCGGCCCGATTCCGAATTACACGATCTACGTGGCCGACGAGGCGCTGAACTTGCTCGGGCCCGGCCAGCAGGGCGAGTTGCTGATCGGCGGCCCCGGCGTCGCCAAGGGCTACCTGCAGCGTCCCGAGCTGACGGCCGAAAAATTCATCGCCAATCCCTTTGCGACCGGCGGCATCGATCCGGTGCTCTACCGCTCGGGCGACGCGGTCTCGCTCGACCAGCAGGGACGCATCGCCTTCCACGGGCGCATCGACGACCAGGTGAAGATCCGCGGCTTCCGGGTGGAACTCGGCGAGATCGAAACGCGCGTCAGGGCGGAAGCCGGGATCAATCAGGCCGCCGTGGTCGTGCGCAACGACGATGGCGTTGAGCGCCTCGTCGCCTTCGTCGTTCCCGAGCGCGGCGCGGCGGTCGATCCGGCCGCTTTGCGCAAATCGCTTGCGGCGCAGCTGCCGCCCTACATGGTGCCCGGCCATTTCGAGACCGTGGAGACGCTGCCGCGGCTGACCTCCGGCAAGGTCGACCGCAAGGCGCTCAAGGCTGCCCCGCTGACCGTGTCCAAGGTCGAAGGCGAGCAGGAAGAGCCTGCCAATGCCACCGAGGCGGCGCTGCTGGCGGCTGCGAAGAGGGCGTTCGGCGAGCAGCCGATCGGCTTCGACGCCGATTTCTTCGCCGACCTCGGTGGTCACTCTCTGCTCGCTGCCCGCTTCGTCGGTGCCGTGCGCGAGACGCCGGTGCTCGCGGCCATGACCATCCGCGACGTCTATGCCCAGCGCACCTTGCGGGCGATGTCTGACGACCTGATCGCCCGCTTCGGTGGCGTCGGCACGGACGTGGCCGTGCGCGACCTGAGTTTCGAGCCTCCGCCGCTCATGCGCCGGGCTTTGTGCGGGCTGGCCCAGGCCATCGCGCTGCCCTTCGTGATCGCGCTCGCCACCTCACAGTGGCTCGGCATCTTCGTGACCTACCTGCTGCTCACCGGCGGCGGCCTGAGCTTCTTCGCCGAACTCGGCGTCCTGCTCGCGGTGTATATCGGCCTCGTGCTCGGCACCGGCGCCATCGCCGTGACGGCGAAATGGATCCTGCTCGGGCGAACCAAGCCCGGACGGTACCCGCTCTGGGGCCAATATTACTTCCGCTGGTGGCTGGTCTCGCGGCTGGCGCCGCTGGTGCACATCAAGTGGCTGCAGGGCTCGCCTGCCATCGTCTGGTATCTCCGCCTGATGGGCGCGAAGATCGGCAAGGACGCGCTGATCTCGGAGCTCGTCGTCGGCGCGCCGGATCTCATGTCGATCGGCGAGGGGGCGACGCTCGGCGGCCACAACGTGGTGGCCAATGCCGAGGTAATCGGCAACGAGTTGGTGATCGGCACCGTCGAGATCGGCCGAGACGTCGTCACCGGCGCCTCCTGCGTCTTCGGGCCGAACACGGTGGTCGGCGACTACGCCCAGCTCGCCGACCTGACCACCGTTCCGGAAGGCACCGTGATCTGCGAGGCCGAAGCCTGGGACGGCTCGCCCGGCCGCAAGGTCGGCATGGTCGACGTTGCGGATCTGCCCGAGCCGGCGCAAGCCTCGCCAACGCGCCGCTTCTGGCTCGGCGCGGCCTATCTCGCCATCGTCACCATCGTACCGTCGGTCGGCCTTCTGCCGATCTTCCCGGCCTTCTTCGTCTTCGACCAGATCAGCGACTCACTCGGTGACGTCACCGACATCGACTACCACTGGTACCTGCCGCTGCTGACCTGGCCGACCGCCATGTTGATGACGGCGAGCTCCGTGCTGCTCATCTCGCTGATGCGCTGGGTGCTGATGCCACGGCTGAAGACCGAGACCTACTCGGTCCACTCACTGTTCTACCTGCGCAAATGGACCCTGGCGCTCGCCGTCGAGGTGACGCTGGAGATGCTCTCCTCGCTCTTCGCCACCGTCTACATGCGGGCCTGGTACCGCATCATGGGCACGCGCATGGGCAAGGGCTCGGAGATCTCGACGAACCTCTCCGGGCGCTACGACGTCGTCGATATCGGCGCCAACAACTTCCTGGCCGACGAGGTGATCATCGGCGAGGAGGAGATCGTCCGTGGCTGGGTGGAGACCAAGCCGGTCAAGACAGGCGCACGGGTGTTCATCGGCAACGAGGCCGTCGTTCAGCCGGGCGCGGTGGTGCCGGACGACGTGCTGATCGGCATCAAGTCCAAGGCGCCGTCGAATGAAGAGATGAAGCCCGGCGACACCTGGTTCGGATCGCCGCCGATCAAGCTGCCGACCCGCCAGAAGGTCGATCTCGGTGAGATCGGCAAGACTTACGAGCCCGGCATCGGCCCGAAGCTGCGTCGTGGCCTGTTCGAGGCTTTCTCGACCTCGTTCTCGCCCATGCTCTATCTGACGCTCGCGGTCTGCGGCATCGACTACTACTTCTACCCGGCGATCCTCGCCGAGGACTGGTCCGGCCTCGCGGTGAGCTTCGTCGTGCTCAGCGTGGCCTTCGCCTTCATCCAGACGACCGCCGTGATCATCCTCAAATGGCTGCTGATGGGCACCTACAAGCCCGGCATGCGCCCGATGTGGTCGTGGTTCGCCATGCGCACGGAGGCGATCGCGGTGGCCTATTGGGGGCTCGCCGGCAAGGTGCTGCTCGAGCACATGATGGGTACTCCCTTCCTGCCCTGGATGCTGCGTCTCTTCGGCGTGAAGATCGGCAAGGGCTGCTGCCTGTTCACCACCGACGTGACCGAGTTCGACTGCGTGAAGATGGGCGACTACGTCACCATCAACCGCGTCGCCGCGGCGCAGACGCACCTCTACGAGGACCGGATCATGAAGGTCGGCCGCGTCGAGATCGGCAACGGCGTCTCGATCGGCTCCTTCGCCACCGTGCTCTACGACGCCAAGGTCGGCGACTTCGCTCGGCTGCGCCCGCTCACCATCGTCATGAAGGGTGAGACCATCCCGCCCCACAGCGAGTGGGAAGGGGCCCCGCCGGTGCCGGTCATGCGCGCTCCTGTGGAGATCCAGAAGGCGGCCTGAGCACGTCATCTTTTTTGCAAAAGAATCGCGGGAGGCTGTCGGGAAGGCCGCGCTTCGTTCGTCTTGATGAAGGAGCCCACAAGGCCGAGCAAGAGAGGAGCCCAGGATGAGCTGCGACGAGTCGAACGTCACCCCGCCGAACATGAAGCCGCCGAAGGGTATCACCAAGGGCGGCGTGGTCGCCTACCTCTCGATCCAGGGCGCGACGAGAGCCGCCGAGTTCTACGGCCAAGCCTTCGCGGCCGAGACCGCCTTCGCCATCCCGCCCGACGACAAGGGGCGGACGATGCACATCCATCTGCACATCAACGGCTCGTCGGTGATGCTGGCCGATCCCTTCCCGGAATACGGCCATCCGATCGACGCGCCGTCGGGCGTGACCATGACCCTGCAGGTCGACGACATCGAGGCTTGGTGGAAGCGCGCCATCGATGCCGGCTGCACCCCGGTGATGCCCGTCTCCGAGATGTTCTGGGGCGACTATTACGGTCAGGCTCGCGACCCGTTCGGCGTGCTCTGGGCCTTCAATCAGCCGAAGCCCTGAACGCGCTCGCCTTCCCTTCTTTCGACGGAGACAGACTCATGACCGAAACCGCCGAAAGCGCGGACCGCGATCTCGTGCTCACACGCCTGATCGCGGCGAGCCCGGCCGCACTCTTCCGCTGCTGGACCGATCCGGAGCTGATGAAACGGTGGTTCACGCCGCCACCCTTCAAGACGGTGCATGTCGAGAACGACCTGCGCCCGGGCGGGTCGAGCCTCGTGGTCATGCAGGGTCCCGACGGCACCGAGTTTCCCAATCGCGGGATCTATCTCGATGTCGTGCCGAACGAGCGCATCGTCTTCACCGACGCCTACACCTCGGCCTGGGAGCCCTCCCAAAAACCTTTCATGACGGGGATCCTCACCTTCGAGGCAGAAGGCGAGGGTACGCGCTATACGGCGCGCGTCCGCCATTGGACGGCGGCCGACCGCGAAGCCCACGAGAAGATGGGGTTTCACCAAGGCTGGGGGACGGCGACCGATCAGCTCGCGGCGTTGGCGGCGACGCTGTAGGACAGGGCACCAAAACCCTCCCCCCCTCTGCGGGAGAGGGTGGCCCGCGAAGCGGGTCGGGAGAGAGTTAGGCTCAAGCCGCCTTTGCCGGTCCCAAACGCTTGTCGAGATAGGTGTCGACCGTCTGCGTCAGC
Organism: Methylobacterium sp. C25; assembly: GCF_021352225.1. Lineage (GTDB taxonomy): Bacteria > Pseudomonadota > Alphaproteobacteria > Rhizobiales > Beijerinckiaceae > Methylobacterium. The sequence continues at coordinate 24,532 of NZ_JAAUVI010000009.1, forward strand.
TCGTCGACCTTGCCGTCGAAGAAATGGTTGGCGCCCTCGACCATCTGGTGCTCGATGATGACGCCCTTCTGGACCTTCACCTTCTCGATCACCGGCATGACCTCGCGGGCCGGGGCCACGCGATCTTCCGAGCCGTGCACGAACAGGCCGGAGGACGGGCAGGGGGCGAGAAAGGTGAAGTCGTAGCGGTTCGCCATGGCCGCGATCGAGATGAAGCCTTCGATCTCCGGGCGGCGCATCAGGAGCTGCATCCCGATCCACGAGCCGAAGGACACGCCGGCGATCCAGCAGGCCTTGGCCTCCGGATTGACCGACTGCACCCAGTCAAGCGCGGAAGCCGCATCCGACAACTCACCCGAGCCGTGATCGAACGCGCCCTGGCTACGGCCGACGCCACGGAAATTGAAGCGCAGGGCCGCGAAGCCGCGATTGGCGAAGGTATAGAACAGGTTATAGACGATCTGGTTGTTCATCGTGCCCCCGAACTGGGGGTGCGGATGCAGGATGATCGCGATCGGCGCGCCCTTCTTCTTGGGCGCCTGATAGCGGCCTTCGAGGCGACCGGCCGGGCCGGTGAAGATGACTTCGGGCATGCTGTCCTCAGGCGGAGCGTCCGATCGCCTCCGCTCCATCGATGCTCGCAGGACACGGCAGGCCCGCTCTTCGCGATGCCTTGACTCGTTCCGCCAGCCCCGTACAAGCGGCTTAGAATAATTCTAGACGATTAGAAGCATTCTAAAGTAGCGGTCGCCGAGCGCCGCGTCTCATTGCTGATGTTCGAGGCAGCGCCTTAGCACGCTGACCGGGGGCAAAAGCAAGAAAATCCGGCACCTACGGATGCCGCACTGCGAAATCGAACGCTGAGATCGACCAACCCCGACGAAGTCATGAACGGAGCGGCACGCAGCTACCTCGACCACAACGCTACCACCCCGGTCCGTCCGGAGGTGGCCGCGGCGGTCGCGCACGCGCTGACGCTGCCAGGCAATCCGTCCTCGATCCATGCCGAGGGGCGGGCCGCGCGTGCCTTGCTGGACTCCGCTCGCGACGCTGTTGCCGCCCTGGTCGGTGCGAAGGGGAGGCAGGTGACTTTCACCAGCGGGGGCACCGAGGCCGCCAATGCCGTGCTTTCGGGCGCGCTCCGGCGCGACGGGCAGCCAGCACCGGCGCGGCTGCTGATCTCGGCCACCGAGCATGCCTGCGTCGCCGCCGGACATCGCTTCCCGGCCAATGCCGTCGAAGTTCTGCCAGTAGACGCTGCCGGCCTGCTGCGCCTCGATGTGCTGCGCGAGCGGCTTTCGGCTCTGGCCGGCGAGAGCCTGCTGATCTCGGTTCACGCCGCCAATAACGAGACCGGCGTGATCCAGCCGCTGGCGGAGATCGTCGCTCTCGCCCGCGAGCACGGCCGGGCACTGGTTCACAGCGATGCCGTTCAGGCGATTGGAAAAATTCCGCTCGATTTCAACGCTTTGGGCCTCGATGCAGTGACGCTGTCGGGCCACAAATTCGCGGCGCCGAAGGGCGCCGGTGGCTTCGTGCTCGGCAAAGGCGTCAACCTGGAAGCCGCTTTCGTGCGTGGCGGCGGCCAGGAAGCGCGCCAGCGCTGTGGCACCGAGAACCTCGCCGGCATCGTCGGGATGGGGGAGGCGGCGCGTCTCGCGCTCGCCGATCTCGACACCGAAAGTGCGCGGCTCGCGGCTTTTCGTGGTGCGCTGGAGGATCGCGTACTCGCTCTGGCACCCGATGCGACCGTGTTCGGCAAGCGTGCGCCACGCCTACCGAACACCTTCAGCTTCGCCGTTCCCGGCATCGAGGCCGCCACTGCGCTGATCGCCTTCGATCTCGCCGGTGTCGCGGTCTCGTCCGGCTCGGCCTGCTCGTCCGGAAAGGTCGCGCGTTCCGCCACGCTCGCCGCCATGGGCGTGAGCCCTGCGCTCGCCGCGGGGGCGCTGCGCGTCAGTTTCGGCTGGAATTCACGGGATGAGGACGTGACCCGCTTCCTCACGGCCTTCGAACGGCTCGTCCAATCCCTATATCAGCGGCGAGGGCAGGCGGCATGATGTTCGCCTCCCACCGTCATCTCGCAAGCACGCCGGCCGCTCGGGCCGGCGCCGTCAGGAGACGTTGAATGCCTGCAGTGCAGGAAACCATCGATCGCGTCCGTTCGATCGACCTCGACCAGTACAAGTACGGCTTCGAGACGACGATCGAGATGGAGAAGTCCGAAAAGGGCCTCTCCGAGGACATCGTGCGCTTCATCTCGGCCAAGAAGGGCGAGCCGGAATGGCTGCTCGAATGGCGCCTCGACGCCTATCGCCGCTGGCTCACCATGAAGGAGCCGACCTGGGCGCGCGTCGAGTACGACAAGATCGACTACAACAACCTGTATTACTATGCCGCGCCCAAGCGTAAGGCGGCCCAGTCGCTCGACGAGATCGATCCCGAGATCCTCAAGACCTACGAGAAGCTCGGCATCCCGTTGCGCGAGGTCGAGGTGCTGGAGGGCATCGCCCCCGAGCGCCGTGTCGCCGTCGATGCCGTGTTCGACTCCGTCTCGGTCGCGACCACCTTCAAGAAGGAACTCTCCAAGGCCGGCGTGATCTTCATGCCGATCTCGGAGGCCGTGAAGGAGTATCCCGACCTGGTGAAGAAGTATCTCGGCTCGGTCGTGCCGGTGACCGACAACTTCTTCGCGACACTGAACTCGGCGGTCTTCTCTGACGGGTCATTCGTCTACATCCCGCCGGGCGTGCGCTGCCCGATGGAGCTGTCGACCTATTTCCGCATCAACGAGCGCGATACCGGCCAGTTCGAGCGCACGCTGATCATCGCCGACAAGGGCTCCTACGTCTCGTATCTCGAGGGCTGCACGGCCCCGAAGCGCGACGACAACCAGCTGCACGCCGCGGTGGTCGAGCTGGTCGCCCTGGAGGATGCCGAGATCAAGTACTCGACCGTCCAGAACTGGTACCCGGGCGACAACGAGGGCAAGGGCGGCATCTACAACTTCGTGACGAAGCGCGGCGATTGCCGCGGCGCCCGCTCGAAGATCTCGTGGACCCAGGTCGAGACCGGCTCGGCCATCACCTGGAAGTACCCGTCCTGCATCCTGCGTGGCGATGACTCGCGCGGCGAGTTCTACTCGATCGCGGTGTCGAACGGCATGCAGCAGGTCGATTCCGGCACCAAGATGATCCACCTCGGCAAGAACACCACGAGCCGGATCATCTCGAAGGGTATTTCGGCCGGCCGCTCGCAGAACACCTATCGGGGCCTCGTCTCGGCTCACAAGAAGGCCAAGGGCGCGCGCAACTTCACGAACTGCGACTCCCTGCTGATCGGTGATCAGTGCGGCGCGCACACCGTGCCCTACATCGAGTCGAAGAACGCCTCGGCCGTCTTCGAGCACGAGGCCACCACCTCGAAGATCTCCGAGGACCAGAAGTTCTACTGCCAGCAGCGCGGCCTCTCCGAGGAGGAGGCGACCGCGCTCATCGTCAACGGCTTCGTCCGCGACGTGCTGCAGCAGTTGCCGATGGAGTTCGCCGTCGAGGCTCAGAAGCTGATCTCGATCAGCCTCGAAGGCTCGGTGGGCTGAGGCCCACCCAAACAAGAATGCTCAACGTCGGCGCCGACCCCGTTGCCTCGCGGCGGGGTCCGGCTGCCGCTTCCAACTAGGACGACCCCAGCATGCTCGAAATCAAGAACCTCGTCGTGAAGATCGAGGACAACCAGATCCTCAACGGCCTGAACCTCACCGTGAACGATGGCGAGGTCGCCGCGATCATGGGCCCGAACGGCTCCGGCAAGTCGACGCTCTCCTACGTCATCGCCGGCAAGCAGGACTACGAGGTCCTCGACGGCGAGATCCTGCTCGACGGCGTGAACGTGCTGGAGATGGCGCCCGACGAGCGCGCCGCGGCCGGCCTGTTCCTGGCCTTCCAGTACCCGCTGGAGATCCCCGGCGTCGGCACGATGACCTTCCTCAAGGCCTGTATCAACGCGCAGCGCCGCGCCCGCGAGGAGGGCGAGATCTCGACCCCGGACTTCATCCGCAAGGTCAACGCCGCCGCGGACAAGCTCGAGATCAACAAGGAGATGCTCAAGCGCGCCCTCAATGTCGGCTTCTCCGGCGGTGAGAAGAAGCGCATGGAGATCCTGCAGATGGCTCTGCTGGAGCCGAAGTTCTGCGTGCTCGACGAGACCGATTCCGGCCTCGACATCGATGCGCTGCGCATCGTTTCCGAGGGCGTGAACGCGCTGCGCGAAAAGGGCCGCTCTTTCCTCGTCATCACCCACTACCAGCGGCTCCTGAACCACATCGTGCCCGACACCGTGCACGTCATGTCGAAGGGCCAGATCGTGAAGACCGGCGGCAAGGAGCTGGCGCTCGAACTCGAGCAGTCGGGCTATGCCGATTACCGCAGCGAGGCCGCGTAATGGCCGACATCACCAACCTGCGCACCTCGGCCGAAACCGGGCTCTCGAAGCTGTTCGAGACGACCCGCCAGAACCTGGCGTCGTCCGAGCAGATCGCGCGCGAAGAAGCCTTCAAATTCTTTGAGGCAACCGGCCTGCCGAGCCGCCGCGTTGAGGCCTTCAAGTACACCGACCTGCGCGCCGCCATCTCCGAGGCCGCGCCGCCGGCCGAGGCTCCGTCCGCGGAAACCGCCAAGGCCGCCGTCGCCTCCGCGAAGGCGCTGGCCAACGTCGAGGCCGTGCGCCTGACCTTCGTCAACGGTCATCTCGTCGCCGCCCTGTCGGATCTCGACCGGGTGCCGGCCGGCGTCACCGTCACGCCGCTCAATGAGGCGCTCGCCAAGGGCGATGCCCGCCTCGGCCAGCTCGCCCCGGTCGAGCAGACCCGCGAGAACCCGATCTACCAGCTCAACACCGCCTTCCTGGCCGATGGCGCGCTGATCTCGGTCGAGGCCGGTGCCACGGTCGAGACGCCCGTGCATCTGCGCTTCGTGGCCACCGGTGCGACCGCCTTCTCGACCGCAACGCGCGTGCTCGTTTCGGTGGGTGAGGGCGCCGAGTTCTCGTTCTTCGAGAGCCACGAGGGCCCGGCCCGCCTCGCCTACCAGCCGAACGACGTCGTGGATGCGGTCATCGCCGACAAGGCCACCCTGCGCCACACCCGGCTCAACAGGGAAGGCGACAAGGCCATCGCGCTGTCGACCATTGCGGCCCGGCTCGGTGCCGAGTGCAACCTGGAAAGCGTGAACCTCGTCTTCGGCGGCGCGCTCTCGCGTCACCAGATCTACCTGCATTTCGCCGGTGAGAACGCCAACGCCATCGTCAACGGCGCGGCCATGCTCGGCGACGGCCAGCTCGCCGACTCGACGCTTCTGGCCGACCACGCCGCCGTCGGCGGCGTAAGCCGCGAGCAGTTCAAGACGGTGATCGATGGCGATGCCACCGGCGTCTTCCAGGGCAAGATCATCGTCCGCCAGATCGCGCAGCAGACCGACGGCAAGATGAAGTCGGACTGCCTGCTCCTCACCGACGAGGGGCAGATGATGAACAAGCCCGAGCTCGAGATCTTCGCCGACGACGTCGCCTGCGGCCACGGCGCCACCTGCGGCGCGCCCGACGAGGAGTTGCTGTTCTACCTCATGGCCCGCGGCCTGCCGAAGCCCGTCGCCGAGAGTCTGCTCGTCCAGGCTTTCATCGGCGAGGCCCTGGAATCGGTCACGCACGAGGGCGCACGCGATGCCCTGATCGGCGAGGTCGAGGGCTGGTTGAAGGCGCGGGGCTAAACCCGGGCCGACGAGGGCGATCCCATCATCGAACCTCATCCTGAGGTGCCCGCGAAAGCGGGCCTCGAAGGAGGGCTCCAGGGATCGCCGAAATATCTGGAGCCCTCCTTCGAGGCCTCCGTTTCGCTCCGGCACCTCGAGGCGAGGTCCGGGGTGGGAAAGCCAGGTCCGCCACCATGAACGCACCCCTCCGCCAGCCCAGCTACAACGTCGCGGAAATCCGCAAGGAATTCCCGATCCTTTCGCAGTCGGTCTACGGCAAGCCCCTGGTCTATCTCGACAATGCCGCCTCGGCCCAGAAGCCGAAGGCCGTGATCGATGCCATGGTCGGCTGCATGGAAGGCGGCTACGCCAACGTGCATCGTGGCCTGCACTACATGGCCAATGCCGCGACCGAGGGCTTTGAGGGCGCGCGCGAGACGACGCGCCAGTTCCTCAACGCGGACTCGACGGACGAGATCATCTTCACCCGCAACGCCACCGAGGCCTACAACCTCGTCGCCTCGTCGATGCACCGGGCCGGCCTGATCGGGGAGGGGGACGAGATCATCCTCTCGATCATGGAGCACCATTCCAACATCGTGCCCTGGCATTTTTTGCGCGAGCGCTACGGTGCCGTGATCAAGTGGGCGCCGGTCGACGACGAGGGCAACTTTCTGGTCGAAGAATACGAGAAGCTCTTCAGCCCTCGTACGAAAATGGTCGCGATCACCCACATGTCGAACGTGCTCGGCACGGTGACGCCGGCCGAGGACATCATCCGCATCGCCCACGCGCACAACGTGCCGGTGCTGCTCGATGGGGCGCAGAGCGCGGTCCACCGGACCATCGACGTGAAGGCGCTCGATTGCGACTTCTTCGTCTTCACCGGCCACAAGGTCTACGGGCCGACCGGGATCGGCGTGCTCTACGGCAAGAAGGAATGGCTCGACCGGCTGCCCCCCTACCAGGGTGGCGGCGAGATGATCCGCACGGTCACGCAGGACACCATCACCTACAACGACCCGCCGCATCGCTTCGAGGCCGGAACCCCGGCTATCATCGAGGCGATCGGGCTCGGTGCTGCTCTCGAATTCATGATGGGCGTCGGCCGCGAGGCGATCGCCGCTCACGAAGAGGCGTTGACCGCCTACGCGCAGGAGCGTCTCGGGGCAATGAACTCGGTCCGCCTGATCGGCACCGCGCGGGACAAGGGCGGCGTCGTCGCCTTCGAGATGAAGGGCGCGCACGCCCACGACGTCGCGACCATCATCGACCGCCAGGGTGTCGCGGTGCGGGCAGGGACGCATTGCGCAATGCCGCTCCTCAACCGCTTCGGCGTGACCTCCACCTGTCGCGCCTCGTTCGGCCTGTATAATACGAAGGCCGAGATCGACACACTCGCCGAGGCGCTGGCCAAGGCCGAGATGATGTTCGCCTGATTGTTCGGAGTTTCCGTCGCGGCTTCAGGCCGCATCGGAGGAGTGACATAATGAGCACCGACGCCACCATCACCGGCGGCACCAATGCCCCGGCCGTCGCGGCGGCTTCCGCGATCCCGCCGGAAGAACTCGACCGGCTGACCGACGACATCGTCGCGGCGCTGAAATCCGTCTACGATCCCGAGATCCCAGCCGACATCTACGAGCTCGGCCTGATCTACAAGGTCGACATTGCCGACGACCGCAAGGTCGCCATCGACATGACGCTAACCGCCCCGGGCTGCCCCGTGGCCGGCGAGATGCCGGGCTGGGTCGAGGATGCCGTCACCAAGGTGCCGGGCGTGCAGTCCTGCAGCGTGACCATGGTGTTCGATCCGCCGTGGGACCAGAGCCGGATGTCCGACGAAGCCCGCGTCGCCCTCGACATGTGGTGAACCGCGATCTGCGCGGGGGGCACCTGCGCGATTGCGTGCGGTGGACCGGTTAAGGTCCAGTGCTTATCTTGAAGGCGTAACCCCTCACCCGCCCGGGCCTTGAACCCGGCCGCAGGAGAGAACGATGTCAGGTTTCAAGGTGATCTCGCTGACCGACCGCGCCGCCGATCGGCTCAAGGCCATCATGGCGGATGCGGACAAGCCGATCGCCGGCCTCAGGGTCGGCGTGCGCAACGGCGGCTGCGCCGGCATGGCCTACACCATGGAATACGCCGAGGAGCGAAAAGCCGGCGAAGACATGATCGAGGATCGTGGCGTGACCGTCTTCATCGATCCGAAGGCCGTGCTTTTCCTGCTCGGCACCGAGATGGACTTCAAGACCGACAAGCTGTCGTCCCAGTTCGTGTTCAACAACCCGAACCAGACCTCGGCCTGCGGCTGCGGCGAATCCATCGCGATCACGCCGGCGACGCCGGATCGGCTGGCGTCAGCGGGCGTCACCGCCTGAGAAGGGATCCGTGGGTGGACGCCCGGCGGCGCGGGCCTGACGCGAGGGTCAGGCAACCTGCGAGAATTCCGCAACCTCGGCGTCGTCCATGGTCTTGTTCCGACCCGAGCGCTTGGCCGCGTAGAGGCAGGCATCCGCGCGCTCCATGAACGACACGGAGCTGTCGTCCGAGCGTCGCTGCGCGACACCAAGAGAAATGGTGACCTTGCCGAGCGACTCGCCCGTGGCGCGCTTGACGAGTTCGCGGCCGATGATGGCGGTGCGCACCGCCTCGGCGATTGTGCGGGCGGCCTCGCGGCTGGAGTCGGGCAGCAAAATAGCAAATTCTTCGCCGCCGAAGCGCGCGAGCGTCGCACCGCGTGAGACGGCGGTCTCGCGCATCACGACGGCCACGAGCCGCAGCACCTGATCGCCGGTCAGGTGGCCGAACTGATCGTTGAAGCGCTTGAAGAAATCGATGTCGATGAGGATCAGGCTCGCCGGCCGGGGGGACTTCGCGCCCTCGTCGATCTCCTTGTTCAACGTCTCCTCGAAATGCTTCCGGTTCGACAGCCCCGTCAGCGGGTCGGTCAGGCTCTCGAGGCGGGCGGCAGCCAGCGTCTCACGGAGTCCTTCGATTTCACGGCGGCTCTCGCGCATATGCGCCTCGAGCGTCTTGTTGCTCGCCGCGACGTCGCGCGTGTTCGCGATCAGCGTGGCAACGATGTCCTTCAAGCGCTGCGGCGTGGTGTTGGCGAGATCCTTCGAGATCGCCTGGAGCGAAGCGCCGTATTGCGCCGTCGAGCCGAGCGACAGGTCGATCATCTCCATGATGTTCTTAACTTCGGCGATCAGGCCGGCATTGTGGCGATCCAACTCGCCTTCGACGTTCCGGCCGTCGATGAAGGCTTCGTAGAGATCGTCGATGTCGCTGTCGGACAGGACGCCGCTCTTCGATGTCACACGCTTGATGGCCTCGTTCATCACAGGCTGCCGACCTGCGACGTAGGTGTACCAGATCGCGTAAGCGCGCGGGCTCGCCGACGAACCGTAATCGCGCATCAGCTCGTTCGCGCGTTGCGCGATGACGAAGCTCCGCTCGCGATCCTCGTGACCCGCGCCGTTCATCTCAAGCTCATCCAACCTGCCCCGACGGCATGATGGACGACAGGTGGTGGACACTGAGTTAAGCCGCAGATCGAAAGGCGAATGACTGGTGCTGCCCCGGAATGGGCAGCGCCATCAACCCTTCTTGATCGTTACCGGCCGCATCAGGAAGGCCGGCACGTGCTCGCCCAAGCCGAGAGGCGTGTCGCCGTCATCGTCGCGCCGGTGGTCAGGGCGGCGGTTCTCGCGCGGACGCTCGTTCGGCGCGCGCTCGGCGGACCGCCGCGGCGCCTCGGCGCGCGGCTCCGGCGGAGCCTTCGCCTCTGCGCTCTGCTCCTCTTCGGAGCGCGGGCGCCGGCCACGGACACGGCGGCCGCCCTCAGCGCGCGCTTCTTTCTGGTCGGACTCCTTGCGACCGCCGCGGCGGCGCGTGCGACCTTCATCCGCATCGCCCTCGCCAACGGAGAGCGAAGCGAGATCGCCGTCGAGCCACGGGATCGGCTGGCCAATCAGATTCTCGATCGCAGAGAGCGAGCGCTCGTCGCCGCGTCCCACCAGCGTGAAGGCGTGGCCGGCGCGGCCGGCGCGGCCAGTGCGGCCGATGCGGTGGACGTAGTCCTCCGCGTGATGCGGAATGTCGAAGTTGAAGACGTGACTCACGGCCGGGATGTCGAGGCCGCGCGCCGCAACGTCAGAGGCGACGAGCAGCGGCACTTCGCCGGAGCGGAAGCCGTCGAGCGCCTGCATGCGGGCGCGCTGATCCATGTCGCCGTGCAGCGCCGCAACGGAGAAGCCATGTTTGGCGAGCGAGCGCTGCAGCAGCGCGACGTCACGCTTGCGATTGCAGAAGATGATGCCGTTCTTCAGCTCGTCCGCCGCCCGGATCAGCTTGCGCAGCGTGTCGCGCTTGGCGGCCGCCTCGGAGCTCGTCGCGACGAGCTTCTGCTCGATCGTGGTCGCGGCGGAGGCCGGACGGCTGACCTCGACCCGCTGCGGGTTCGACAGGAACATATCCGCCAGCCGCTCGATCTCCGGCGGCATCGTCGCCGAGAAGAACAGCGTCTGACGGGTGAACGGCACCATCTTCACGATGCGCTCGATGTCAGGGATGAAGCCCATATCGAGCATGCGGTCGGCCTCGTCGATGACGAGCAGCTCGACGCCGGTGAGCAACAGCTTGCCGCGCTCGAAATGGTCGAGCAGTCGGCCGGGCGTTGCGATCAGCACGTCGGTGCCGCGCATCAGCTTGGCGTCCTGGTCGGCAAAGGACACGCCGCCGATGATGAGCGCCACGTTCAGCTTGTGGTTGGTGCCGTAGCGCTCGAAATTCTCGACGACCTGCGCGGCCAGTTCGCGGGTCGGTTCGAGGATCAGCGTTCGCGGCATGCGGGCGCGGGCGCGGCCCGTCTCCAGCATGGTCAGCATCGGCAGGGTGAAGGCCGCGGTCTTGCCGGTGCCTGTCTGGGCGATACCGAGCACGTCTCGACGTGCGAGGACATGCGGTATCGCGTTGGCTTGGATCGGCGTCGGCTCGGTGTAGCCGGCAGCGGCAACGGCCTTGAGGACCTTGTCGCTCAGTCCGAGATCGGCAAAAGACATGATCGTTGGGAGACCATCCGCGCGAGGTCTTCGGCATCAACGGTGCGGAGCGGCGGCCGCTCGCACGAGCGAATGATGCGAAATCTAGAAACCCGAACAGGGATGCGCGAAGGGTTTCCGCGCATCCCTGTTCGGGTCGGTCGAACTCACAAAGCGGCGGAAACGTCCGGTCCTGCACCGCAGCCGTCGCTTCGGCCGCGCACCATCCTCGCCCCGCCGGGGGTGCGAGCGTGCGCGACGTTTAGAGGCTTGACGAGGCTTGTCAATCTGCGAGCGCCGGATCTCCCCGGCAGCGATGCCCTCAAGGGCCGCGAACGATCAGACGTTCCCGAGCGACGCAGGGGTCGATCACGATGCTGCGGGCCGAGGGGCCGATCGAGCCGGTCGTCTCCGGATCGGCGATGCCCGGTTTCAGCGCAGCAACCCGGCTCTTCTGGTGCTCGATGGACTGGGCGAGCTGATGAGCGATCCCGAGGCCGCCGATTCCCAGGACGAGGGCGAAGATGGCCGTCGTGGTGAGCAGTCCACGCGGACGAGGCAGTTCGGGGGAATCGAGCGACATGGAGCGGACACCCTGCGCGAACGCCGAGAGCGGGTCGCGCCGCTCATGATCGACGAACGCGGTTAACGCGGGCTGACAGGAGAGCCGGCCGCTTTTCGCCCTTCCGGGACACCCGGCACCCACCTGTATCAAGTGCGAAGCTTATGGTTTCCGAATTATTTCCAACGGCGCTCAAAGAAACACGGAGATTAACCATAATGTTTTCGTACCAATGCTCTCCAACCGGACTGATGTGCGGAAAGACACATCCGTCAAATCTCCCTGGAAGCGCTGCGGTAAGCTTTACCTTTCTTTGACGGAGTCGGCGGCATTTGAGCGACTTGTTGCAGGAACGCGACAAGCCTTCTCACGGGACCGGGGCTCGAAGCCCACCGGCTTTCGCCAATCCAGGACCTTTCGTCTGATGAAAAAGCTGCTCCTCGCCTCGACTGTCCTCGCGGGCCTGACGGCCGTCGCCTCGGCCGCCGACCTTCCGCGTCGCGCGGCTGCACCGGAGATGTACTCGCCGCTGCCGGTTTTCACCTGGACGGGCTTCTATGCGGGTCTCAACGCGGGCTACGGCTTCGGCACGCAGGGCGATCAGCCGGCGACTGTGATCGGCACGACCGCCGCCAGCGGCCTGCTGGTCTCCAGCGTCGCGCCCTTCGGCGCCTCGGCTGGTGCCGTCGCGTTCAACAACCGCAACGATAACAGCGGCTTCGTCGGCGGCGGTCAGATCGGCTACAACTATCAGTTCACGCCGGGCTCGGGCGTGGTGGTCGGCATCGAGGCCGACGCCCAGTACGCCGATTTCGGACGCGGCCGTAACAACTTCCTCCCCGGCCCCGGCACGCGGGCAGCTACCGGCGTAACCTTCTTCAATCCGAACGGCCTTTCCGGTCTCGACTTCTTCGGCACGGTGCGCGGCCGCCTCGGCTATGCCTTCGATCGCACGCTGGTCTACGGCACGGCCGGCTTCGCCTACGGCGCCGGCGGCGGCCTTGACTTCGGCTTGCCGAATTCCTCGAGCAGCGACTTCCAGACCGGCTACGCGGTCGGCGGCGGCGTCGAGTACGCCCTGCCGACGAATACGTTCCTGAACGTGTTCAACTCCTCGGCCGTGACGCTGAAGCTCGAAGGCCTCTACGTGGACATGGATCACGGCGGCAATCGCAACCTCGGCGGCTTCGCGATCCGTCCGAACGGCACCGTGGCGAGCGTCGCTGGCGGCGACGGCAACGTGCTAGGCGGCTCCATTCGCCGCCAGGACACCGAGTTCGCCGTGGTGCGCGCCGGCATCAACTACAAGTTCGGCTCGTTCTAACCATCGATCTATCGCACAAGAGGCCGCTCCGAGAGGGGCGGCCTCGACGTGTCCGGATCAGCGCTCAGCCGCCGCCGGCCTTGGTCGCCGCGGAAGCGCTCGTAGCGACCAGATCGACGTCGACCCCGACGTCGAGGGCGACCCATTGGCCCGTCGCCCAGACGCCCTGACCGACGCCGAATTCCGTGCGGATCAGTCCGACGCGGCCGACGGCATGAGCCTGTCCCTGTTCGACCGAGAGATGGAAGGGCAGCGTGAGAGGCCGGCTCGTTCCCCTGATCGTCAGGGTTCCCACTGCCTCGTAGTCGCCGTGGCCCTTGTCGACGAAATGAGCCGCCTCGAAGCGGGCCTGGCTCGCGGCTTTCGCATCGAACCAGTCCTTCTGCGGCAGGGCTTCGTCGCGCTGGACGTCGCCCGTCCGCGCGCTGGCCAGATCGATCAGCACCGTGGCGTGGCCGGCTTCCGGTTTGGCGGCGTCGAAATCGATCTTGGCATCGAAGCGCTCGAAGCGCCCGGTAAACGGCGCCCCGACCTGCACGCCGGAGAACCTGATCGCGCTCTTGGCTGGGTCAACCGCCCATTCGGAGGCGGTAGCCGGCAAGGCGACGACCTGAAGAGCCGCCACGAGGCAGAGGAGGGACGTCTTCATCGGGATGATCCCAGGGGTTCGGATACCGACCGCGATTTGCGGGTCGGCAGCATGCGCCGCAGCACGTCGTCGCGGAGGATGAGGTGGTGGCGCAGAGCTGCCGCCACGTGCAGGACGAGCAGAGCGATCAGCAGCCAGGCTCCGTAAGCGTGAACCCGCTTGACGATCGCTTCGGCCAAGGCCTGGTCGGGAACCAAAGCCGCGAGCGGCAAATGCGGCCAGGGAACCAGGCCGTAGAGCACGGTCGGGATGTTGAAGGGCGACAGCGAGACCACGGCCCACCCCGTGAGCGGCAGCTCCCCGAGGAGCAGATAGAGGGCACCGTGCGCGGCCGAGGCCGCCCGTCGTTCCCGAACCGGCATCGCGGCGGGATAGGCGGGGGGTTTTTGGAACAGGCGCCAAGCGAGGCGCAGAACTGTCAGGCCCAGCACCGTGATGCCGACGGATTTGTGCCACTGGTAGAGTTGGAACTGGCGCACCGGCGTCAGTCCCGCATGCGCCATGGTCAGGCCGATGCCGACCAGAGCGAGCACACCCAGTGCGCTCGCCCAATGCAGCACGATGGCCACGAGCGAGTAGCGCCGCGCGGACACGGCGGTGCCCATGGCCGATCTCCCGAGCGTCCGATCAGTCCTGGCGCTCGAAGGCGCCGGCGATGACGAGATGGAGGTCGTCACCGATCAGCGGCACGTAGGTCTTCACGCCGAACTCGGATCGCTTGAGCGTGCCGGTGGCCTCGAAGCCGATATTGATCTTCTTGCTGAGCGGGTTCGTGCCCGCGCCGACCAGCGTCACGTCCAGCGTCACCGGCTTGGTCACGCCGTGCAGCGTCAGGTCTCCCGTGACCTTGGCCTTGTCCTGCCCGGCCGGTGTCACCTTGGTCGAGACGAAGATCATGTCCGGGTACTTGGCGGCATCGAGCCACTTGTCGCCCTTCAGCTCACCCGTGAGCTTCTCACTCGTAGTGGCGACCGACGAGACCGGAATCTTCACGGACAATTTCGCTGCGGCCGGATCCTTCGGCTGTAGGTCGAGGGTGCCCGACACCTCCGAAAAGCCGCCAGTATAATTCGAGAAGCCCATATGCGACACGCGCCAGCCGACCTGGGTGTGGCCAGGATCCACGGCGTAATGACCCGCCTGGATTTGGGCCGGATCGCGCGTCGGCGCGGTCTGAGCCTGCGCGGAGGCACCGAGCGCCAAGGCCAGCGCGAGGGAGGAGGCGAGGAGCTGCTTCAACGATATCTCCGTGCGTCTGATGATCCTCGGGCGACGCGACCTCGATCGAATGCCCAAGCGTGACGGCGGTGAGATACGTGCGTTCCAAACCGAGTTTGAGACTGCTATCCCGCACCACATGGTTGCGAGATCGGAAACCTTCCGCGGTAATTTGGACGACCTTCGCGCCTTCTGCACGGTCGTCGATCTCGGGACGGTCACGGCCGCAGCGGTCAGCCTCGGCGAGACCAAGGGCAGCGTCAGCCGGCGTCTGACACGCCTCGAGAAGGTCCTGGGCGCGACCCTGATGGCGCGCCATCCGCGCGCCGTCTCGCCGACCGCCGAGGGCCTCGCCTTCTATGACAAGGCGCAGAAGAGCCTCGGGCTGCTCGACGCGGCCGCCGAAAGCGCGCGGGACGCCCGCACCGTGCCGGCCGGGCACCTGAGAGTTACGACGTCGGTCGATTTCGGGATCGAGGTGATGCCGGAGATCATCGCCAGCTTTCGCGCGGCCTATCCGCAGATCACGGTCGATCTGTTGAACACCGATGCCAGGCTCGATCTGGCGGCCAACCGGATCGACCTCGCCCTGCGGCTCGGGGAAGCGCAGGAAACCGGCTATCGGGCAGCGATCATCCTGAATACTCGGATCGCGCTCTACGCGGCGCCGGCCTATCTGGCGCATCGCCCGACCCCCACGCGTTTCGCCGATCTGGCATCGCACGACATGATCCTCTCCCGCGAGCGGCCCGGTGCAGCAGGCATCACGCTCGGCGACGGGCAGGGGCAGACCGAACAGATCGCGGTCCAGCCGGCGATCCGCGTCAGCGATTTCGCCACGGTGCTTCGCCTGACTCTGGCCGGCGCCGGCATCGGCCATGTGCCGAGCACCGTCGCATCGCGGGACGTCGAAGCGGGACGGCTCGTCCAGGTCCTCGCGCCCTGGGCGACGGAAGGCGGAGCGATGCGGGCTCTGAGCCTCGCGGGTCGGGAATTGCCGGCGCGCGTCCGCGTCTTCCGTGAGCATGTGCAGACCGAGATGGCAAAGCGTTTCGCCCTCGAGCTGGTGCCGGGCACAGCTCCGATCCTCCCGGATCAATCAGGAAAGCCGTGATGGAATCGGAAGCATCGCTGCAGGGGGATCCAGCCGTGCCGCATCGGGCGCTCGCATGACGAAACCGTAATACGGGCGCCACGAGCGGGTCAGGCAGCGGACCTTATCACCGGCAACACGCTCCGTCGGCTGAGACGGCAGCAAGACCGTTTCCGGAGTGCTCCCATGACATCGACCTTCCGTCGTCGCGCCCTTGCATCCGTTGCCGTGGCTGCGCTCGCCGCTGGCGGCGCGGCTGGCGTCGGATCGCTGGCCCCCGCGACCCAGGCCCTGGCCCAGGCTCTTCCGAAGACGCCGATCGAGGCGCCGGAACATCCGCCCGGCTCCTTCGCCGGCATCGTCAACAAGGTGAAGCCGGCCGTCGTCGCCGTGAAGGTGAAGCTCGACGACAGCGCGGACGACGACGGCGAGGGTGGCCCCGGCCAGCCGAACCTGCAGCAGGTCCCGCCGCAGCTGCGCGAGTTCTTCAAACGGTTCGGCCAAGGCGGCCCGAACGGCCAGACGCCCCAGCATCACGGCGAGCGCGGCGCCGTCGGTTCGGGCTTCATCATCTCGGCCGATGGCTACGTCGTGACCAACAACCACGTCGTCAACCACGCCAAGTCGGTGCAGGTCACGCTCGACGATACCCGCACCCTCGATGCAAAGGTGATCGGCACCGATCCGAAGACCGACGTTGCCCTGCTGAAGATCAAGGACCAGGGCTCCTACCCCTATGTCCAGTTCGGCAAGTCGGCCCCGCAGGTCGGCGACTGGGTCGTGGCCATCGGCAATCCGTTCGGCCTCGGCGGCACGGTAACGGCGGGCATCGTTTCGGCCCGTGGCCGCGATATCGGCGCCGGCCCCTATGACGACTTCCTGCAGATCGACGCGCCGATCAACAAAGGCAATTCCGGCGGCCCCGACTTCAACGTCAGCGGCGAGGTCGTCGGCGTGAACACGGCCATCGCCTCGCCGTCGGGCGGTAGCGTCGGCCTCGCCTTCGCGATCCCCGCCGAGACGGTTCAGGCAGTCGTCGATCAGCTCAAGACCGACGGGAAGGTGGTGCGCGGCTATCTCGGCGTGCAGATCCAGCCGGTGACCAAGGACATCGCCGACAGCCTCGGCCTCGACAAGGCCAAGGGCGCGCTGGTGAATTCCACCGAGTCCGGCACGCCGGCCGCCAAGGCTGGTCTCAAGACGGGCGACGTGATCGAAAAGGTCGACGGCAAGTCGATCGATGACGCCAAGGAGCTGTCGCGCAAGATTGCCGGCCTGAAGCCTGGGACCAAGGTCGAGCTCGCCTTCCTGCGCAATGGCAAGACGGACACGGCCACCGTCGAGCTCGGCACGCTCCCGACCGATCTGAAGAGCGCGCGTAGCGACGATGGCGGCTTCTCCAATAACGGCCAGCCGCGCCTCGGCCTGGGTCTCGCCCCGGCGGATGAGGTCGGTCTCGGCAGCAGCGGCGTTGCCGTGGTGCGGGTCGACCCCGACGGTCCCGCCGCCGCCAAGGGCATCGAACAGGGCGACGTGATCCTCGACGTCGCCGGCACCAGCGTCTCGAACCCCTCCGACGTGGCCGCCCAGATCAAGACGGCCGAGTCCAATGGACGCAAGGCGGTGCTGATGCGCGTCAAGAATTCGAAGGGCGTGACCCGCTTCGTCGCGGTCTCCCTCACCAAGAACGGCTGAGTTTCAGCCGTAGCGGCCGCCGCGCACCCCTCGCGGCGGTTTCCCGCTCTCCCCTCGACTGACGCCGGCTCGCAAGGGCCGGCGTTTTTTCGTCGAGTATGGACTACATGCCGCCCGAAACGTAGAGGATCTCGCCGGTGACCCAGCGCGCGTCGTCGGAGGCCAGGAAGACGGCGGCGGGGGCAATGTCGTCCGGCCGCCCCGAGCGTCCGAGTGGCGTGTCCTCGACGATGCTGCGCTCGAAATCGCCGCCGGCGAAGCCCGCGGCTTCGACGCCTTCGGTGATGATCATGCCGGGATTGATCGCGTTCACGCGGATCTTGCGCGGTCCGAGTTCCTTGGCGTGCACGCGGGTGATCGCGTCGAGCGCTCCCTTGGTCCCGGAATAGATCGCCGATTCCGGCACCGCGAAGCGCGTGACGGTCGAGCTGATGTTGACGATGCTGCCGCCGCGATCACCGAACTGCGCGACCGCCGCCTTGGTCGCGAGGAAGACGCCGAGCACGTTGGTGTCGTACTGGCGCCGGTACTCGTCCTCGGAAAAATCCTCGATCTTCGAGAAGGCGTAGACACCGGCATTGTTGACCAGGATGTCCACCGCACCGAGCCGATCTTTGGTCTCCGCGAAGAACCGCTCGACGTCGGCGGATTTCGCGACGCTGCCCTGGACCGCGATGGCCTTGCCGCCGGCGGCAGTGATCGCAGCGACGACCGCATCCGCACCCTCCCGGCTCGTCGCATAGTTCACAGCCACTGCTGCACCTTCGCGCGCCAGTGCCTTCGCGATCTCGGCTCCGATCCCCTTCGATGCCCCGGTGACCACCGCGACTTTTCCCTCGAGCTTGCTCATGACGATCTCCAACACTTCGACGTTTAGACAATCGTCGAAGTGTTGGGTGATGAGCCGTGCTTCAAGGGGTCGGCGACAACGATCGAGACAGGCGCCGGAGGTAGGCGTCCAGCGTTGTGCGCTGGAACACCAGCTCGACGAAGCGGCCTTTGCGGACCGTCGCGATCAGGCCGGACGTCTCGAGCTCCTTGATGTGGTGGGAGATCGTGGCGGCGCTGACCTTGTCGGCATCGCTCAACGCGCAGCAGGGCAACGCGCCCTCGGAGGCCGCGATCTCTCCGAGGATGCCGAACCGGCGCGGATCGGCGAGCGCCTTGGCGACCGCCGCAAACTGACGGTCACTGAGCTCATGAGGCTCCCCAGCCGCCGGTTCGGCATCCCTTCTGTGACCGGAACTCATCGACCCACGTTTCTCCACCGAGGTGCGCGTCCCTGCGCATACCACCTCAGATAGGAACCTAGCGGAGCCAACGACCCTTGTCCTGGCGGCATGGCTCCATCCCACCACAAACCGCTCGTCGGGATCGGCCGCCTTCCCACATCGCCCTTCATGCTCACGCTCGACAAGGATGCGGCATGACCACAGCTCGCTCTTCCGGCACCTTCGCCATCGGCGGAGACCTGACGGTCAACCGGCTCGGTTTCGGAGCCATGCGCATCACGGGCAGCGGCATCTGGGGCGAGCCCGCCGACCGGGCGAAGGCGATTGCAACGCTGAAGCGCGTGCCCGAGCTCGGCATCGATCTGATCGATACCGCCGACAGCTACGGCCCCTACGTCAGCGAGGACCTGATCCGCGAGGCTCTCGCCCCCTATGACGGCCTCGTCATCGCCACCAAGGGCGGCCTGACGCGCCACGGGCCGGATATCTGGCAGCCTGTCGGCAATCCCGACTACCTTCGTCAATGTGTGCTGATGAGCCTGAGCCGGTTGAAGCTCGAGCGCATCGATCTCTGGCAGCTTCACCGGATCGGCCCCGACGTCCCGCGCGAGAGACAGTTTGAGGCCATCGCGGCGATGCGCGCGGAAGGGCTGATACGCCATGTCGGCCTGAGCGAGGTCTCGGTCGAGGAGATCGAGGCGGCCCGAAAGTTCTTCCCGGTCGCGACCGTGCAGAACCGTTTCAATCTCGTAGACCGCACCAGCGAGGCCGTGCTCGACCATTGCGACCGGAACGGTATCGGCTTCATCCCCTGGGCCCCCCTCGACAAGGGTACGCTGGCGCAGAGGGGTTCGGCACTCGCCGAGATCGCGAGCAAGCGCGGGACCAGCGAGGGAGCCGTCGCTCTGGCCTGGCTGCTCAAGCGCTCACCGGTGATGCTGCCGATCCCCGGGACCGGCGATCCTGACCATCTCGCGCAGAACGTTCGGGGCGCGGAGCTGACCCTCGACGACGCGGAGTTTCGAGCGCTTGACGAGCAGGGCCGCAAGGCCTGGAAGGCCGGCGGCTGAGGCGTTCGGCATGCGTCGATGCCCCTCGGCTCGCCAGCCCGACATCAAGCAGCAAAGGACGCGTGCAATACGGTTTCCGGCCGAGCTGATGCCCGGCGCATGTCCGCAGACAAGTTGCCCGAATCCTGCATGGCGCCTCCCGAGACGACGTGCCGACCGGAAAGGCCTCGAAATGCGTACTGCAACCGTGATCCTGGCCTCCTCGCTTGCTCTGGCAGCGACCGTCCCGTTCGGTGCTTCCGCCAAACCGGGCTGGCTGACGGGAACCTTCGTGTACGCCAATCTCTGCACCGATCCGGATGCCGGACGGCTGGAAGGTCGGCGCGTGACGCTGCGTCGTTCGCCCAATGGCAACGGCGTGCTCTTCGAGACGGCAGCCGGCGACAAGACGGCCCCAATCGCCGCCGATGCCCTCTCCATCGACGACACCACCCAGCAGATCTCGTTCACCGTGGAGAGTGCGGATGGTCCGCTGCACTTCCAGGGCACGGCGGCCGCAGACGTGCTCGCCGGGACCATCAGCAGCGGCTCTGGCGAGCAGCCCTTGCGGCTGCGCCGCGTGCTGCGCTCGCACGAGCGGGAATCCTGTCAGGCCGCGCGGCTGGATCCCAACGCCACCGGCTCCGTGAACTGAGTCCCGGCACCGTTTCACCGTCTCGCCACGGCCCCGCGAGCCGGATAGACCGGCCGTCATGACCCTTCGCGCGCTCGTCGGCGGCATCGCCCTCTGTCTCGCCATCGCCGCTCCGGCGCGTGCCGATGGCTGCGACGCGCTCACGGCCCGGCTGATCCGCGGCACCGGCGCCTCGCTCGCCGGCCGCACCGGCCCGCTCGTCGTGTTTCGTGCTGCCGACGCCGAACGGATGAGCCTCGATTGCAGGCCGCCGCGCCGCATGGTCTTCCGCTCCCGCGATCGGGAGCCGCAGCGCGTCTATTTCGTCCTGATCGGACTCGCGGCGAAGACGCTGGCCGGTGCCAGCGCGGAACGTGTCGAGGTTCTGGCGATGAACCTGCATCAGGCAGCGTTACTCTCGGGTGCACCTCAACTCGGCCGGGTCGGCGGTGCGGTCCTGCGCTGCGAGCCGAGCGATCGACTCGACGGGTCGTCGGAGGGCGCGCTCTGCCGGCTGGCGGCGGACCGGAGAGCACGGCCGAGACGCAAGGCGAGCCTTTCCGCCGCGCCCGACGCGGGGTAGAGCGGGGCATGTCTCAGAACACCGCACCCGGGACGGTCGTCCGCGCCGGCGCCGTCGCCTTCGGCAACCATCTCCCCTTCGCGCTGATCGCCGGCCCCTGCCAGCTCGAAAGTCGGGACCACGCCTTCGAGGTCGCTGCTGCGCTGAAAGAGATGACCGGGCACCTCGGGATCGGCCTCGTCTTCAAATCCTCCTTCGACAAGGCGAACCGGACATCCGGCGGCACCGCCCGCGGCATTGGGCTCGAAGGTGCGCTGCCGATCTTCTCCGAGATCAAGGAGCGGCTCGGCCTGCCGGTGCTCACCGACGTGCACGAGGCCGCGCAGTGCGCTCCGGCGGCCGAGGTCGTCGACGTGCTGCAGATCCCGGCCTTCCTCTGCCGCCAGACCGACCTGTTGCAGGCAGCCGCCGCGACCGGCCGCGTCGTGAACGTCAAGAAAGGTCAGTTCCTGGCACCCTGGGACATGGCGCATGTTGCAGCCAAGGTGACGAAGGCCGGCAACCCGAATGTGATGGTCACAGAGCGCGGCGCCTCCTTCGGATACAACACGCTGGTCTCCGACATGCGATCGCTGCCGATCATGGCGAGGGTGACGGACGGGGCCCCCGTAGTGTTCGACGCGACCCATTCCGTGCAGCAGCCGGGCGGCCAGGGCGCCACCTCGGGCGGCCAGCGAGAGTTCGTGCCGGTCCTGGCTCGCGCAGCCGTTGCGGTCGGCGTTGCCGGCCTCTTCATCGAGACACACGAGGACCCCGACAACGCCCCTTCGGACGGCCCCAACATGGTGCCGCTGAAGGCGATGCCTGCTCTGCTCGCCGAGTTGCAGGCCTTCGATCGCCTTGTGAAGCAACGCACCGACGGATGAGGGCAGCGCAACGCACCATCAAGTCGGTTCTGGCTTCAGGGTGGGTTCAGGTCAGAGGGACCAAACTGCTGTTACCAGAACGTTCAAACTGCTGAGATGACTCGAATTTCAGTCGGCAGCTTGGAACCTGTTAGTAAGCTCGGCGTTATCGGCGCTAACGAGCTTAGACGAGGGAAGGACGCAATGCGCAAACTTGCAATCATCACGGCCGTCGTGGCCACAACGATCCCGATGCTGGCGGTGACCGCTGAAGCACGCCCCGGCCGCGGCTACGGCCATTATCATGGTGGCGGCTACGCGTATCGCGGCGGCTACCGTCGTGGTGGCATCGGCACCGGCGCTGCCGTCGGTCTCGGCATCGCTGGCCTCGCCGCGGGTGCGATCGCTGCCGGCGCCGCTCGCGACGCCTACTACCGGGACCGCTATTACGGCCGTCCGGCCTACGGCTACTACGACTACGGCTACTGAGTTCAGCAGCCAACTTTTTGAGAAGGGCGGCCGGTGTTCACCGGCCGCCTTTTTCGTTGGTGCGGACCCTCACCCGCCGAATGCTCAGCCGGCTGAAAGCGGTTGCATCGCCGTGGGGCCTTGACCACCCTGCGCTGAATTTTCGGTGAGGTGGGAGAGGCAGATGCCGGTTATCGGTGCCGTCATCGGGGCGATCATGACGGGGCTCCTGTACTGGTTCATGTATGGGAACGGCATGGAGCAGATCGAACGCCTCCTTGGCGATCGCCGTAATCACAAACTCCGGCTCAAGAGCGAGGCTAACTTCAAGGCGGCGCCCATCCGCTCGATCAAGAACCCGGCGGATGCCGCTGGCGTGCTGATGCAACTCGTCGCGCAGGCGCGCGGAACGCCCACACCCGAGCAGGAAGCGGCCATCGAGGAGCAGATGCGCACGATCATCGGCTCGGACGACGATCTCGCAACCCAGATGGTCTTCATCCGCCACGCCGCGACCCAGGCAGCCGACGCCGAGACCGCCATCGACCACCTCGCGCCGCTCCTGCGCGAAAAGCTAACCGTATCCGAGCGCGACGATGTCGAGCGGATGCTGGAGGCCGTCGCCGTGATCCATCAGGGTCCGACCGACCGGCAGGAGCGCCTGATCGCGCGCACGGTCCGCGTACTGGCCGAGCTGGCGTGAGCCCGCTTCGCTATCCGCGGCCCCGATAGGTCGGCACGCCCTGGTCGGGCAGCCAGACTGATTTCGGCGACTCCCCGGTCTGCCAGAACACGTCGATCGGGATGCCGCCGCGCGGATACCAGTAGCCGCCGATCCGCAGCCAGCGCGGCTCGAGAAACTCCGTGAGCCGCCGGCCGATGCCGACCGTGCAATCCTCGTGAAACGCGCCGTGATTGCGAAACGAGCCAAGATAGAGCTTGAGCGATTTCGATTCGACGAGCCAGTCGCCCGGGACGTAGTCGATCACCAGCGTCGCGAAATCCGGCTGACCTGTCACCGGGCAGAGCGAGGTGAATTCGGGCGCCGTGAAGCGGGCGAGATAGTCCGTATCGGGATGCGGGTTGGGAACACGGTCCAGCTGCGCCGCCTCGGGCGAGGCGGGCAGGGGGGTCGAGTGGCCGAGTTGACGGGCATGTGATGCGATATCGTCGGTCATGGCGCCCGCTATACCGGCTGGCCGCGCGGCGCGCATCCTAGGCGGGCGAGTCGCGTGCGGAGGGAGGTCCCGGGAGCCCGTCGAAGTCAGGAAAAATACTTCGGGCGGCCGGAAAGATTCTTCATCTGCTGGAGCGCTTGCCGGGCGCTTCGGCTTGGCGGATAAGCCGCGACGGATGATGCCGCCCTCACCGAGCGCCGCCGGTCAGGCTCCGCGCGGCGCCCCCACGCAAGGATGGTCCATGACCGCGATCACCAACATCGCCGCCCGCGAGATCCTCGACAGCCGCGGCAACCCCACCGTCGAGGTCGACGTATTGCTGGAGGATGGCTCCTTCGGTCGCGCCGCGGTGCCGTCTGGCGCTTCCACTGGCGCCCACGAGGCGGTCGAGCTGCGCGACGGCGATGCCAGCCGGTACAAGGGCAAGGGCGTGCTGAAGGCGGTCGAGGCCGTTCAGACCGAGATCCTCGACGCCATCGGCGGGATGGAGGCCGAGGATCAGGTCGCCATCGACGAGGCGATGATCGACCTCGACGGTACCCACAACAAGTCGCGCCTCGGCGCCAACGCCATCCTCGGCGTCTCGCTCGCCGTCGCCAAGGCCGCGGCCGAGACGGCCGGCCTGCCGCTCTACCGCTACGTCGGCGGCGTCCAGGGCCGCGTTCTGCCGGTGCCGATGATGAACATCGTCAATGGCGGTGCCCATGCCGACAACCCGATCGACTTCCAGGAATTCATGGTGATGCCGGTCGGCGCCTCCTCGCTCAGCGAGGCGGTGCGAATGGGCGCGGAGATCTTCCATACGCTCAAGGGCGCACTGAAGAAGGCCGGCCACAACACCAACGTCGGCGACGAGGGCGGCTTCGCCCCGAACCTGCCCTCGGCCGAGGCCGCGCTCGATTTCGTCATGGAATCGGTCCAGTCCGCCGGTTTCAAGCCGGGCCAGGACATCGTGCTGGCGCTCGATTGTGCCGCCACCGAGTTCTTCAAGAACGGCGCCTATCACTACGAGGGCGAGGGCCAGACTCGCTCCATCGAGCAGCAGGTCGACTACCTCGCCAAGCTGGTCGCCAACTATCCGATCCTGTCTATCGAGGACGGCATGTCGGAGGACGACTGGCAGGGCTGGAACCTGCTCACCCGGAAGATCGGCGATCGCTGCCAGCTCGTTGGCGACGACCTGTTCGTGACCAATGTCGAGCGCCTGTCGCGCGGCATTGCTGAGCGCACCGCCAACTCGATCCTGGTGAAGGTCAACCAGATCGGCTCGCTCACCGAGACGCTCGCCGCCGTCGATATGGCCCAGCGCGCCGGCTACACCGCAGTGATGTCGCACCGCTCGGGCGAGACCGAGGATTCGACCATCGCGGATCTCGCCGTCGCCACCAATTGCGGACAGATCAAGACCGGCTCGCTCGCCCGCTCCGACCGGTTGGCCAAGTACAACCAGCTCATCCGCATCGAGGAGGGCCTCGGCGCGCAAGGGCGCTATGCCGGACGCGACGCGATCAAGCAGCTCGCCGGCGCCTGAGCGCCCGCCCGCTCCGAAAACGTCACCGCAACGCGACGCCCGCCTCCTTGAGGCGGGCGTCGATCGTTTGGAGGTCGCCTTTTCGAAGCGCGCGCAGGGGGATCGGCACGAAGCTGTGCGGCGAGGTCATCAGTGCCATCATCGTCGACCCAGCATGCCGCGCCGTGAACCCCGACCAGTAATACTGCGTCACGCCTTGCGCGTTGGAGACGGTCAGCGCATCGGGTCCGAAGCCGATCTGCCAGGGCTCGCGATACCGCGGCTCCCTCTCGATGGCGGCGCGTGTCTGCCTCGGCATGACGAAGCGTGTCATCGCGATGGGGAAAAGGGTCGCAAAGCCGGCGACCCAGATCGCCCAGCCGATGAGATCGGCGCCGTCCTTCTTCACCAGGCTCGCGACGAGCATGAGCCCCGAGACGACGGCGAAGGTCAGGACGACGCGCCACGAGCGCAGGTTCCGCCAGAAGATGCGGCGATGCACTTCGAGCAGATCCGCCGCGCTCAGTTCGAACGATCGGCGGTGCGCTGCGCCCATCTCGCCTGTCACCATCGTCCTCCGGCCGAGCCTCGCACCTAAGCTAGGCCGATCCGGAGATAGTCGAGAACACGTCTGCGCGCTGCGCTCCACGGAAACGCTTTCTTCACCCTGTACGGCGATGGTTTCGGCATGGTCATCCGTCGCCGCGTCAGAGCCGTCGTCGTGCCCGCCGTTCTCTGGACGGTGTCGGCGCTCGTCGGCGGCTATTTCCTGATGCAGGCCGAAACCGGCAATCGCGGCATGGAAGCCAAACGGGCCCTCAAGATCCAGGCCTATGGTCTCAGGCAGGAACTCGCGGCCGCGAATGCCGAGCGGGCGACCTGGGAGCATCGGGTCGAACTGCTGCGCTCGGAACAGATCGATCGCGACCTGCTGGAGGAGCGCGCCCGCGTCGTGCTCGGCCGCGTCCATGCCAACGACGTCGTGATCATCGATCCCTGACGGTCTCGGCGGACCCGTCGCGGCTCACGACCCCGAGTCCTTTCCGCATGGCCTCGTCGGCGTTTAGTCGAGCTAAGCTTGACCATAACACGAACGGGACTCTGTCAGGCCGACCCTCGCTTTCCGCTGCACCGCGCTCTAGAACCCACTCGAAACATGGGTTTCGGGAGAACGCCGATGGCTGCAGCCAGAAATGCGCGCAAGGCCGCGTCCAAGTCGGACGCGCCCGAGCACAAGCCGGCGCCGAACATCCCGCAATTCACCAAGGACGAAGATCTCCACGCCTATCGCGAGATGCTCCTGATCCGCCGCTTCGAGGAGAAGGCTGGCCAGCTCTACGGCATGGGCCTCATCGGCGGCTTCTGCCACCTCTATATCGGCCAGGAGGCCGTCGTGGTCGGCCTGCAGATGGCCTCGACCGACGGCGATCAGGTCATCACCGGATACCGCGACCACGGCCACATGCTGGCCTGCGGCATGGACGCCAAGGGCGTTATGGCCGAGCTCACCGGTCGCCAGGGCGGCTATAGCCGCGGCAAGGGCGGCTCGATGCACATGTTCAGCCGTGAGAAGCAGTTCTTCGGCGGCCACGGCATCGTCGGCGCGCAGGTCTCGCTCGGTACCGGCCTCGCCTTCGCCGACGCTTACAAAAAGAACGGCAACGTCAGCTTCACCTATTTCGGCGACGGCGCGGCCAACCAGGGCCAGGTCTACGAGAGCTTCAACATGGCCGCGCTCTGGAAGCTGCCGGTCATCTACGTGATCGAGAATAACCGCTACGCCATGGGCACTTCGGTGGCCCGCGCCTCGGCCCAGACGGACTTTTCCAAGCGTGGCCTCTCCTTCGGCATCCCCGGCGAGCAGGTTGACGGCATGGACGTGCGGACGGTGCGCGAGGCAGCGGTCCGCGCCGTCGAGCATGCCCGGGCGGCGAAGGGGCCCTACATCCTCGAGATGCAGACCTATCGCTATCGCGGCCACTCCATGTCCGACCCGGCCAAGTACCGGTCGAAGGACGAGGTCTCGAAGATGCGCGACGAGCACGACCCGATCGAGATGGTGCGCAAGCGCCTGATCGAGGCACACGGCGTCGCGGAGGCGGACCTCAAGGCCACCGACGCGGAGATCCGCGAGATCGTGAACGAATCCGCCGACTTCGCCACGAACGATCCCGAGCCCGATCCGAAGGAGCTCTGGACGGACATCCTGCTGGAGGCCCGCGCCTGAGCCCAGCTCGGCCGACCGACCAACCCACGAGACCGGATCGATAGAGCAGCGTCCATGGCGACCGACATTCTGATGCCCGCCCTCTCGCCCACCATGGAGGAGGGCAAGCTCGCCAAGTGGCTCAAGAAGGAGGGCGACGCGGTCAAGTCCGGCGACATCCTCGCCGAGATCGAGACCGATAAGGCGACCATGGAGGTCGAGGCGATCGACGAGGGCGTGCTCGCCAAGATCCTGGTCCCGGACGGCACCGAGAACGTCGCCGTCAACACGCCGATCGCGATCATTGCCGGCGAGGGCGAGGACGTCTCGGAGGCGGCCGCCGGCGGCGGCAAGCCGAAGTCGAACGGACAGGCCGCACCGGACGCCGAGAAGGCTCCCGTCGAAGCAAAGTCCAGCGAGGACGCACCGAAAGTGCCGGCCGCACCGGCCACGGTGACGAGCAAGGCCGCAGAGCCGGTGGTGGACGAGTTCCCGGCCGATACGCCCATGGTGACCATGACCGTGCGCGAGGCCCTGCGCGACGCCATGGTCGAGGAGATGCGCCGGGACGAGAACGTCTTCGTGATGGGCGAGGAGGTCGCCGAGTACCAGGGGGCCTACAAAATCACTCAGGGGCTGCTGCAGGAATTCGGCGCACGCCGCGTCGTCGACACGCCGATCACCGAGCACGGCTTCGCCGGCATCGCCGTGGGCGCGGCCTTTTCCGGCCTGCGGCCGATCTGCGAGTTCATGACCTTCAACTTCGCCATGCAGGCGATCGACCACATCATCAATTCGGCAGCCAAGACGCTCTACATGTCGGGTGGCCAGCTCGGCTGCCCGATCGTGTTCCGCGGCCCTAACGGCGCGGCTGCCCGTGTCGGCGCCCAGCACAGCCACGACTATTCCGCCTGGTACTCGAACGTGCCGGGCCTGAAGGTAGTGGCGCCCTATACGGCCGCCGACTTCAAGGGCCTGCTCAAGGCCGCGATCCGCGACCCGAACCCGGTCGTCTTCCTGGAGAACGAGATACTATACGGCCAAAGCTTCCCGGTGCCGCAGATTGACGACCTCGTCCTGCCGATCGGCAAGGCGAAGATCCATCGGCCCGGCAAGGACGTGACCCTCGTCTCCTTCTCCATCGGCATGACCTACGCGTTGAAGGCCGCGCAGGCGTTGGCGGAGGAGGGCATCGAGGCCGAGGTGATCGACCTGCGCACGCTGCGCCCGATGGACAGCGACACCATCGTCGAATCCGTGAAGAAAACCGGCCGCTGCGTCACCGTCGAGGAAGGCTTCCCGCAGAGCGGCATCGGCGCCGAGATCGTGGCGCGCCTCATGGCCGACGCCTTCGATTATCTCGACGCCCCGGTGCTGCGCGTGACGGGTAAGGATGTGCCGATGCCGTATGCGGCGAACCTCGAAAAGCTCGCGCTGCCGAGCGTGGCGGAGGTCATCGAGGCGGCCAAGGCCGTTTGCTACAAGTGATGCGGGTCGTTACCCGGCACCCCTCATATCTCTGAAGCGGAACGCAAGGCCGCACGTCATGAGCAAGGATTTCGCCGAACTCGCCATCCCCCCGGACGCCGTTGAACGAGGCGGCGTCGAGGTGCTCCGCGCTGCCGTCGTCGACGGCGCTGTCAGCGTTGCACTCCGCCGCTCCTTCGACGATCCGGCGACCTGGGGCCGGCTGCTCATCGACCTCGCCCGCCAAGCTGCACGCACCTACGCGCTGGAGACGGACATGTCGGAGGAGGAAGCCTTCGAGCGCATCCGCGCCGGGATGGAGGCCGAGAGCCTCGACCCGGACAGCTTCAACTGACCGACCGCACGGGACCCTGGAAACGCAATGCCGATCAACGTCCTGATGCCCGCCCTTTCTCCGACCATGGAGAAGGGAAACCTCGCCAAGTGGCTCAAGAAGGAGGGCGACGCGGTCAAGTCCGGCGACGTGCTCGCCGAGATCGAGACCGACAAGGCGACCATGGAGGTCGAGGCCGTCGACGAGGGCGTGCTCGCCAAGATCGTCGTGCCCGAGGGCACCGCCGACGTGCCGGTGAACGACCTGATCGCGTTGATCGCGGAAGAGGGAGAGGACCCGAAGAGCGTGAGCGCGCCCTCCAGCGGCGATGTGCCCAAGTCAAAGGAGCCACCGGCCAGCGCACCCGAGCCGAAGGCGGCCCCGGCCGAGGCGGCCCAACCTGCCGATGCCCGCGTGAATGAAGCCCCCGAGGGTGCGAAGCCGAACGGCGCTGCGCAGCCGGCCGCGCGCGCCGACGGCGAGCGCATCTTCGCCTCGCCGCTCGCCCGTCGCATCGCGGCGCAGGAAGGCGTCGATCTCTCGGCGGTCAGCGGCTCCGGCCCGCGCGGGCGCATCATCGAGCGCGACGTGCGCGAGGCGGCGAAGAGCGGAACGGGCAAGGCTCCTGCGAAGGCCGCCTCCGCGAGCCCGGAAAAGGCCGCGCCAGCGGCCAAGCCAGCTGGTGGGGGAGGGGCTGCGCAGCCCCTCGGCGTCGATCAGGTCCGCGGCTACTTCAACAAGGACGCCTACGAGGAAGTGCCCCTCGACGGCATGCGCAAGACGATCGCCCGTCGCCTCACCGAGGCGATGCAGATCGCCCCGCACTTCTTCCTTACGGTCGACTGCCGGATCGATGCGCTGCTGGCTTTGCGCGCGCAGATCAACGACAGCGCCCCCAAGGACAAAGACGGCAAGCCGGCGTTCAAGCTGTCGGTGAACGACTTCATCATCAAGGCGATGGGCCTCGCGCTGATGCGCGTACCGGATGCCAACGCGGTCTTCGCCGAGGACCGGGTGCTGAAGTTCAACAATGCCGAGGTCGGCGTCGCGGTCGCCATCGATGGCGGCCTGTTCACCCCGGTGATCCGCAAGGCCGACCAGAAGACGCTCTCGACCATCTCCAACGAGATGAAGGACTTCGCGGCCCGTGCCCGTGCCAAGAAGCTCAAGCCCGAAGAGTACCAGGGCGGCGTCACCTCAGTGTCCAATCTCGGAATGTTCGGGATGAAGCACTTCACGGCGGTGATCAATCCGCCGCAATCCTCGATCCTGGCGGTGGGCGCCGGCGAGAAGCGTATCGTCGTCGGCAAGGACGACCAGCCGGTGGTCGCTCAGATCATGACGGTGACGCTGTCCTGCGATCACCGCGTGATGGATGGCGCCCTCGGCGCAGAATTGCTGTCGGCCTTCCAGGGGCTGATCGAGAGCCCGATGGGGATGCTGGTCTAACCGGCAGGCGCGCCCGCAGAAGCCGCGAACACTGACCTCCAACTCCTCCCCACAAGGGGAAGGGGAGTGGCCGGAGCCTTGAATGTCCGACAGCTACGACGTCCTCATCATCGGTGCCGGCCCCGGCGGCTACGTCACGGCGATCCGTGCGGCGCAGCTCGGCTTCAAGACGGCGGTGGTCGATCGCGAGCACCTCGGCGGCATCTGCCTGAACTGGGGATGCATTCCGACCAAGGCGCTGCTGCGCTCGGCCGAGATCTACCATTACATGCAGCATGCCGGTGATTACGGGCTCTCCGCCAAGGAGGTCAGCTTCGACACCGCGGCCATCGTCAAGCGTTCGCGCGGCGTCTCCGGACGTCTCAATGGCGGCGTCGGCATGTTGCTGAAGAAGAACAAGGTCGACGTGATCTGGGGTGAGGCGGCCATCGACGCGCCCGGCAAGGTCACCGTGAGGGAGACTAAGCGGGCGGAGGCGCCGAAGGGCGCCAAGGGCGCGGGCAGCTACCAGGCCAAGCACATCATCGTCGCCACCGGTGCGCGCCCACGCGCGCTGCCCGGGATCGAGCCCGACAAGAAGCAGATCTGGACCTATTACGAGGCCATGGTGCCCGAGAGCATGCCGAAGTCGCTGCTCGTCATGGGCTCGGGCGCCATCGGCATCGAGTTCGCCTCGTTCTACCGCACCATGGGCGCCGAGGTAACGGTGATCGAGCTGCTGCCGCAGATCCTGCCGATGGAGGATGCCGAGATCGCCGGGCTCGCCCGCAAGCGCTTCGAGAAGCAGGGCATCAAGATCCTCACCAGCGCCAAGGTGACGAAGGTCGAGAAGGGCGCGAATTCCGTCACCGCCACGATCGAGGACGACAAGGGCAAGACGCAGCAGCTGACGGCCGAAAAGCTGATCTCAGCGGTCGGCGTCGTCGGCAACATCGACAATCTCGGCCTCGAAAAGCTCGGCGTGAAAATCGAGCGCGGCATCGTCGTCACCGACGGGCTCGGGCGCACGAATGTCGAGGGCATCTACGCCATCGGCGACGTCGCCGGGCCGCCGATGCTGGCGCACAAGGCTGAGCACGAGGGTGTCATCTGCATCGAGACCATCAAGGGCCTGCACACTCATCCGATGGACAAGGCCAAGATCCCCGGTTGCACCTATTGCCAGCCGCAGATCGCCAGCGTCGGGCTCACCGAGGCCAAGGCCAAGGAGCAAGGCTTCGAGGTGAAGGTTGGGCGCTTCCCCTTCGCAGGCAACGGCAAGGCCATCGCGCTTGGCGAGCCGGACGGGCTGATCAAGACAGTGTTCGACGCCAAGACCGGCCAACTCCTGGGCGCGCACATGGTCGGCGCCGAGGTGACCGAGCTGATCCAGGGCTATGTCGTCGCCATGAACCTCGAGACCACCGAGGAAGAGCTGATGCACACGGTCTTCCCGCATCCCACCCTCTCGGAGATGATGCACGAGAGCGTGCTGGATGCGTATGGCAAGGTGATCCACAGCTGAGACCAGGTCGGGCGGCGGATCGAACCGATCCACCGCAAATACCCCGCCCTCAGCCAGCCACGCCGGCGGAGCCTACGCCAAGTTGGGTCGCCGGCATTGCCGATGTGTCAGGCTGAGGCCGCCGGTCGCACAGATCGGATAAGGCGCATGAACGCGCCCTTGGCGCCGCCCTTTGTGGGGCGGCCATCGCCAAACGGAACCTCGTCTAGCGAGGTGTCATCCTCGATCGGATCGTGCCGCCTGCATTGCGCGAGAGCATCCGCCACGATGTCGGGAACTGGATGTGAGCATTCCTCGAGAAGTCGCGATGCCTTTTCAAGTGCATCGCTCTTCTCGGCGGAGAACGAGCCGTCGACGAGACGTTCGGACAGAATTTCGTCGGCCAGTGTCGATGCCAGCGTGCTGACTGTATCGAGGCGGCTCTGCTGAGAACCCGTATTCACTGCCCGTCTCCCCTACGCTCGGTACGCGCCTCCGGCCAATTGGATCACCGATTGCGAAGTCCAGTGGCAATCCCACGGACTCACGAGGCAATAGTGACGATTGTTGGGCAACGCCCGAAAACATTCGCGGGCCTGTGCACGACATCATGCGTAGGCCCGCGAATAAGAACCGATCATTCGGCTCTTGGATCCGGACTACTTGGCTTGCGACTGACCCTGCTGGTCGCCCTGTTGCTTGTCCTTCTTGTTGGCCTCGTGGTGGCCGATGGCGCAGCCGGCCGCCGCGCCGGCCTTGCCATGGCCGGCCATGTGCCCGGCGAGGCCGCCGACGACCGCGCCCTTGATGCAGCCCTTCGCCTCGGCTGCAGTGCCGGCGAGAGCGAATGCCGCGAGGGCGGCCAAAATGATGAGAGAGCGCGTCATCGCTGAAGCTCCATGCGATTGATGTGCTCCCCAACCAGCCAGCCGCGACGGCGTTCCGTCATGAACACGTTGGCGGGATGAGACCGGGCGCGCCTCAGTGGCGGGTCTCTTCATCGGATTCCGGCACCGGCTCGGTCACGAGGGCATCGGTGAGCGGAAATTCCAGGACGACGTTCTCGCTGTCGTCCGTCACGAACAGGACCGCCTGGAACAGCGCTGGATCGCCATCGGCGCCCTGGAGCAGCTGCAGGGCCAGCACCCGCGCTGCCGCCCAGGCCGCATCCGGATCGGCCAGCTCACGGCCATCGGGATCGACGATCACGTCGTCGTCGATATGGGTGTGAAAGAAGTAGCGAGGCATGGCGATCAGCGCTTTTTTCCGAGTTCGGCGGCGATGTCCTTGGTCATGCGACCGACTTTGCGGTGGGCGGCAGTGATCTGATCCTGCGTCACGCCCCACCGCTTCATCCAGTATTCGACCGCCTTCCGCTCGGAGAGGTCGAGCCGGTCCTTGTCGATGAAGCCGCGTTTGTCCTTGAGGCCCGCCATGATCGCTCCTGTGAGGAGCCCGATGTCGGCATGGGGAGACGCGAGGTCAAGCGCGCGTGCGCTGTCGGCTCGGGGCAAGCAGAAAGACCTGTCGATCTCGCGAACAATTTCACTGAGCAGCGGAACACGGGCGCCGTTTACAGCTTAACCATTTGCAACGACACGATGGAGCGGGTGATGGGTGGGGAGTTGGTCGTCTTCGTTCTCGCGGCCGCGACATTCGCTGGCTACGTCTTCGGCAGCGACGTGCTGAAAGCCGACACGCAGCACTGATCCGCTTCCAGCCATTCCTTCGGTTGTCAGGCTGCTCGGCCTGAAGGAAGACGGGACATGCAGGAGATCCGCATGTCCGAACAAAACGAAGCCGCATTACGCCAGGCGATCGTCGTCGCCGCCCGCTCCATGAATGGGCTCGGCATCAACCACGGCACGTCCGGCAACGTTTCCGTCCGCTGGGGCGATGGCCTGCTGATTACCCCCTCCGGTCTGCCCTATGAGCAGATGAGCGCCGACGACGTCGTCTGCTTGGCGATGGACGGGAGCTTCGACCATCCTCTGGTGCCCTCGACGGAATGGCGCATCCATCGCGACATCCTGGAGAAGCGGCCGGACGTGAACGCCGTCGTCCATGCTCATCCGATCCACTGCACGGCTTTCGCCATGTGCCGGCAGGACATCCCAGCGGTCCACTACATGATCGCAGCAGCCGGCGGCCCGACCATCCGCTGCAGCGGATACGCCACCTTCGGCACGCCCGAGCTGTCGGAGCTTGCCCTCGAGGCGCTTGAGGACCGGGCCTGCTGCCTGCTCGCCAACCACGGCATGATCGCCACGGGGCCGAGCCTGTCGAAGGCGCTGTGGCTTGCTGTCGAGCTCGAAACCTTGTGCCGGCAATATGCCGTGGCGCTGCAGGTTGGCCGGCCGCATGTCCTGTCGGACGAGGAGATTGCCCGAAACGTCGAGAAGTTTAAGGCCTACGGGCCGCGACCGAAGACTTGATCACCACAGCGTCGCGTGTGGGTAGAACCCCACGATGTCGCCCTCACTGACGATCGGTGCGCCGTCGGGCAACTCGGCAAGGCCGTCGCTCTCAGTGAGTGAGGTCAGCATGCCGGTGCCGTCTTTCGGAAACTTGCGGGCCTCGATCACGCCGTCCGCCCCGAGCGCGAGGCTCACGCGCAGAAACTCACGGCGGCCAGCCCGCTTTCGGAAGGTGAAGGCCGAGCGAACGGGCTGGGCCATCGGCGGGACGAACGTCTCGCCGGCGAGCCGCGCCAGGAGCGGGCGCACCACGAAGAGCAGCGTCACATAGGCGGCCACTGGGTTGCCGGGCAGACCCACGAAGGGCTTGTGGTCGATCAGCCCCATGGCGACCGGCCGGCCCGGTCGGATGGCGAGCCGCCAGAACACCAAGCTTCCCACGGCCTCGACCGCCGCCTTGACGTGGTCCTCTTCGCCCGCAGAGACGCCGCCCGAAGTCAGGATCAGGTCATGATCCGCGGCCGCCGCGGCCAGCCGAGCGGGCAGGGTGGCGGGATCGTCCCGTAGGATGCCGAGATCGACTACCTCCACGCCGATGCGGCGCAGCAAGGCGGCCAGCATCACACGGTTCGAGTCGCGGATCGTGCCGGGGCGCAGAGGCGAGCCGAGCTCGGTCAACTCGTCGCCGGTAGAGAACAGCGCGACGCGCAGGCGCCGCCGCACGGTGAGTGCATCGCAGCCCACGGCGGCGGCGAGGGCGAGATCCTGCGGCCTGAGACGCCGGCCTTCGGGGATGACGAGACCACCGCGCGGCACGTCCTCGCCCGCCAAGCGGCAATTGGCTCCCGCCTTCAGACCCGGCGGCAGCACGATGTGGTCGCCCTCGACGCGCACATCCTCCTGCATGAACACGGTCTCGGCATCGCGCGGCATTGGCGCGCCGGTGAAGATGCGCACCACCCCATCACCTGCGAGCACGCCCTCGGCCGATGCACCGGCCGCCAGCCGTGCTCCGAGCCGCAGAACCGTCTCCCGGCCAGGCGCGAGCAGGGCGTGGCGTACGGCGTAACCGTCGACCGCAGCGTTGTTGAAAGGGGGCAGGTCGCCGGTGGCGCAGATGTTCTCGGCGCTGATGCGGCCGTCTGCCTGCCCGAGGGCCACAGGCTCACTCTCGACGGTTACCGAAACCCGCTGCTCGATCAGCGCGACGGCTTCCTCGATTGCCATGGGGGCCTCGCCGACGGCGAAGCAATCGTTACTCAACTGCGCCATTCTGCCGATGTCAGGATGCCGAACCCGGGCTGCTGCGGGGAAAAGTCCTTTCGCCGCGCAGGGGGGGTATCAACGATGCAGACGGCGGCGTCGAGACCGGACATGAGAAAGGCCCGGCATCGCGACTGTCGGGCCTTCGGCAGGGTCCACGCTTTCGGGTTCAAGGGTCCTCGTCAGGTTCCGGCCACCGTCCTGGACCTCTCAAGGTCCGTCGCAGGCGGCACTCGCCCTCCCGTAAGCCTCATCCCTGTCGGTGCTCATTCGGTGGATCGTCCGCGTCACCCTCATCGGTGCGCGGCGTGAAGAGAACTACGGCGTGACGCATGCGCGAGCCTCCTTTCTCCGATCCATCGTCCCCGCTTCAGCCTGCAGGCCCGCGTCGACGATGAGGGGATGCTAGGCCCCGATTCGGTGACTTGGCAAGCGTAGCCGGCGAGAGATTTCCGATCGTCACCGGCACCGCATGTGCATGGATAACAAAAAGGCACCCTCCATTCGAAGGATGCCTTTCGCTGCTATGCACGCGTCCGAGCTACGAGATCAGGTCGAGCTTCGACGTCTTGATGCCGCCGGCACGAAGCTGGGTCGGCAGGGATGCGAAATCCGGGTAGCCGGCCTCGCGCGCCATCGCATCGAGCGCCGTCTTCTCGCTCTCGGCGCTGCCGGTCCACAGAATGGCACCGCTGGTCTTCTTCTTGATCTGGAAAATGCTCATCGCGCACCGTCCGGATGGATTTTGTATTGGATCGTCCAACGTGCGACGCTTCGTCGAGTTGCACAGCAACATCACGATGATGGGAGAAATATCCGGTCCGTCGTGATAGCGTCATGGATACGTCCAGCCTCGACACGGTCACGCCTTGAAAAGGCCGGCCTGGGACGGGACGAGGGGCACGAGCGATACCGCGCCTGCGAGCTAAAGCGTGTCCATGACCCAGATCCGTTTTCACAGCCTGCTGACGGCGGCCCTGTTGGCCTCCGGTTGCGCGCTCGCGGCCGAGCCGGCCGCGGTTCCGGATCCGGCCACGCTGCTTCCCGCCGTGAGCGTGGTGCCGGCCCAGACCCGCGAGATCGTCGAACAGGCCGTCGTGACCGGCACGCTGGTGCCGCGCGACGAAATTCTGGTCGCGCCTGAGGTCGAGGGACTGCGCATCACCGATCTCCTGGTCGAGGAGGGTGACCGGGTGGCCAAGGGCCAGGTGCTCGCGCGTCTGTCCACCGAGATGATCGAGACGCAGGAGGCTTCGAATAAGGCGGCGATCGCACGCGCCGAGGCCGCCATCGTCCAGGCGAGCAGCCAGATCACGCAAGCGGAGGCGGCCAATCTCGAGGCCAAGCAGGCTCTGGAGCGCGCACAGGCACTCGTGAAGACCGGCAATGCCACCGCCGTGACGCTCGAGCAGCGCGTCTCCACCGCGCAAGGAGCGGAGGGCAAGCTCGCATCGGCCAAGGGAGGCCTCGATGCCGCCAAGGCCGACCTCGCTACTGCCAAGGCGCAGGCCAACGAGATCGCTCTGCGGCGGGCTCGGACCGCGATCCGCGCGCCCGAGGGCGGCATCATCAATCGCCGCACCGCGCGCATCGGAGCCACCGCGACGGCGGTCGGCGAGCCGCTGTTCCGCCTGATCGCCCGCGGCGAGATCGAGCTGGAGGGCGACGTTCCCGAGACGGCCCTGCCGCGCCTCAAGGAGGGCAACCCGGCTCGCCTCGACATCGACGAGACCCGCACCCTCGATGGCCGCGTGCGCCGGATCTATCCGGAAGTCGACCGCATGACGCGGCTCGGTAAGGTCCGCATCTCCCTGAGCCCCGATCCGGCGCTGCACATCGGCGCCTTCGCCCGCGGCAAGGTCGAGGTCGCGCGCCGAACGGGCGTCGCCGTACCGCTCGCCGCCGTGCTCTACACGGCTGACGGCACCGCGAGCGTGCTCGTCGCCAAGGATGGGCAGGTCCGCGCCCGTACCGTCGCGACAGGTCTTTCGGCAGAAGGTTTCACCGAGCTGAGCTCGGGTGTCTCGAACGGCGAGTTCGTGGTCGCACGCGCCGGCTCTTTCCTACGTGACGGAGACCGGATCCGCGCCGTCCCACCGAAGGCCGATCAGGCCTCGGCCGAGACCCGCTGAGGAGGCCGAACATGCGCCTCAACGTCTCCGCCTGGGCGATCCGAAAGCCGATCCCCTCGCTCGTCCTGTTCATGGTGCTGATGGTGCTCGGCCTCGTGAGCTTCCGCTCGCTGCCGATCACCCGGTTCCCCAACATCGACATCCCGATCGTCTCGGTGACGATCACCCAGTCCGGCGCCGCGCCGTCCGAGCTTCAGACCCAGGTCACGAAATGGGTCGAGGACGCGGTCTCCGGGGTGAAGGGCGTCAAGCACGTCATCTCGAACATCTCCGAGGGCATCTCGGCGACCACCATCGAGTTCCGCCTGGAGGTGAACCAGGATCGCGCGGTCAACGACGTGAAGGAGGCGATCAACAAGATCCGCATCAACCTTCCGCGCACCATCGACGAGCCGATCATCCAGCGCGTCGAGATCGCCGGCCTGCCGATCATGATCTACGGCGCCTCGGCGCCGGCCATGACACCCGAGGACCTGTCCTGGTACGTCGACGATGTCGTGGCGCGCCAACTCCAGGGCGTGAAGGGCGTCGGCGGCGTCGAGCGCCTCGGCGGTGTGGCCCGCGAGATCCGCATCACCCTGAAGCCCGACCGCCTGCTCGCCCTCGGCATCACCGCCGCCGACGTGAACAAGCAGGTCCGCATGACCTCCGCCGACATGGCGGGCGGGCGCGGCGAGCTGGCCGGCGGCGAGCAGTCGATCCGCCTGCTCGGTGGCTCGGCGAGCCTCGCCACCCTCGGCTCCACCTCGATCGTCGTTCCGGGCGGCCGCAAGGTGCAGCTCGACGAACTGGCGACGTTGGTCGACAGCTTCGAGGAGCCGCGCACCTTCGCCCGCTTCAACGGCGAGCCGGTGGTTGCCTTCGCGATCTCGCGCGCCAACGGCGCCAGCGACGCGGAGGTCTCGGTCGCCGTGGCGAAGAAGATCGCCGAACTGCATGAGGCCAATCCCGGCGTGCATTTCGACGTGATCGACACCAGCGTCACCGGCACGATCGGCAACTACCACTCCGCCATGATGGGCCTGATCGAGGGCGCGCTGCTCGCGGTGGTGGTGGTGTTCCTGTTCCTGCGCGACATGCGCGCGACGCTCATCGCGGCCATCGCCCTCCCGTTGTCGGTGCTGCCGACCTTCTGGGTGATGAGCGCGCTCGGCTTCTCGCTGAACGCGGTCAGCCTGCTCGCGATCACCCTGGTGACCGGCATCCTGGTCGACGACGCCATCGTCGAGATCGAAAACATCGTTAGGCACATGCGGCTCGGCAAATCGCCGTTTCGGGCGGCGCTGGAGGCGGCCGACGAGATCGGCCTCGCCGTCATCGCCATCACCGCGACGATCATCGCGATCTTCGCGCCGGTCTCCTTCATGCCCGGCATTGCCGGCCAGTATTTCAAGCAGTTCGGCCTGACCATCGCCGCGGCCGTGTTCATGTCGCTGCTCGTGGCGCGGCTGATCACGCCGCTGCTTGCCGCCTACTTCCTGCGTGACCACGGCCATGAGGAGAAGGAAGGCCCGATCCTGCGCGCCTATGCCCGCGTAGTCGCGTGGTCGGTACGCCACAAATACATCACGCTGGTGCTCGGGCTCGCCTGCTTCGCCGGCTCGATCCTATCCGCCGGCCTCCTGCCCGCTGGCTTCATCCCGGCCGAGGACGCGGCCCGGACCATGTTCGTGGTCGAGCTGCCGCCCGGCGCCCGGCTCGACGACACCAAGAAGGTCACCGACGGCATCGTCGAGACCATCCGGGCGATGCCCGAGGTGCGCTCGGTCTTCGTCGACGGCGGCCGCCAATTGCCCGGCAAGAAGGAGGTCCGGCTCGCCAGCCTGACCATCAACCTGACGCCGAAGAACGAGCGCCACCTCTCCCAGAAGCAGATCGACCTGAAGGTCTCCGACATCCTGCGGCAGGTGCCGGACATCCGGTTCTGGTCTCTCAAGGAAGGCGGCCAACGCGAATTCGCCCTGATCGTCTCCGGCAACGACTACCCGGCCGTGGCCGACGTCGCCGCACGCCTGCAGCGTGAGGCGGCCGGGGTGCCGCACCTCGTCAACGTGATGTCTACGGCGCCGCTCGACCGCACCGAGATCCGCATCACGCCGAGGCCCGGCGTCGCCGCCGATCTCGGCGTGTCGACGGAGCTGATCGCCGAGACCGTCCGCGTCGGCACGATTGGCGACATCGCAGCCAACCTCGCCAAGTTCAACGCCAAGGACCGGCAGGTGCCGATCCGCGTGCAGCTGCCTGAATCCCTTCGCGGAAAGCTCTCCGAGCTCGAGACGCTGAAGGTGCCGGTGAAGCAGGGCGCGGCCGTCCCTCTCTCCACCGTCGCCGACATCACCCTCGGCCGCGGCCCCACCGCCGTCGACCGCTACGACCGCTCGATCCGCGTCGCCATCGAAGCCGACCTGCAGGGCTCGGATGCGCTGAGCGCCCTGATCGATCAGGTCATGGCGCTGCCCGCCGCCAAGAACCTGCCGCCGGGCGTCGTCATCAAGCAGACGGGCGATGCCGAGATCATGGGCGAGGTCTTCGAGGGCTTCGCCATGGCCATGGGCGCCGGCCTGATGATGGTGTTCGGCGTGCTGGTGCTGCTGTTCGGCAACTTCCTGCAGCCGCTGACCATCCTGTTCTCGCTGCCGCTCTCCATCGGCGGCGCGATCCTCGGCCTGCTGATCTGCAACATGCCGATCTCGATGCCGGTGGTGATCGGCATCCTGATGCTGATGGGCGTGGTGACCAAGAACGCGATCATGCTCATCGACTTCGCCGTCGAGGAGATGGCCCGCGGCGTCGACCGCATCACCGCGATCACAGATGCCGGCCGCAAGCGCGCCCGGCCGATCGTGATGACCACCATCGCCATGGCCGCCGGCATGGTGCCCTCGGCGATGGCGCTGGGCATCGGCGGCGAATTCCGCGCCCCGATGGCGGTGGCCGTGATCGGCGGCTTGATCGTCTCCACCGGATTGTCGCTGATCTTCGTACCGGCGATCTTCATCCTGGTCGACGACCTGTCGCGGCTCTTCGTGCGGCTGTTCGGCCGCTTCGTCGGCGAGCGCGACAACCCGGAGGACGAGATCGGTTTCTACCCGCCGGGCCATGCGGCGAACGAGCCCGGGGGTTACCGACCACACGTGGCTGCGGAGTAGGCGAGGGGGCTTGACGGAGGTCTCGACCGGGCCTTCGTTGAGTGTTCGTAAACCATCGCAAGGTAATCCTGCGCGCCTCCCCTTGCGGATCCGACGTTCCGTCCAGGCTCCGGGGCCACTGGGCGTATGACGGCCCCATGCAGGAAGCTAGCGTCCTC
Organism: Methylobacterium sp. C25; assembly: GCF_021352225.1. Lineage (GTDB taxonomy): Bacteria > Pseudomonadota > Alphaproteobacteria > Rhizobiales > Beijerinckiaceae > Methylobacterium. The sequence continues at coordinate 65,419 of NZ_JAAUVI010000009.1, forward strand.
CTCGTCTCGGACCGCCGTGAGCGGGCGGACAGGCTTGCAAGCGCGATCGGGCTCATCCGCCCGTGCCAGGTGATCGAGCCGGGCCGGGCGCTGCCGTCCCAGCCGCCGCTCGCCTTTCTTGTGGATCTCGCGGAAGGACTGCCCAACACCACCTGGGGCGAGACCCTCGCCAAGCGCACGCGTCTCGATGCCGTGCCGTGCCTCTACGTAGCCCGCCATGGTGAGAGTGCCGACGGTCCCGAGGCTCGTCGCTTCGGCAGCCCAACGGTCATCCCTGCGGGCGCACGCTCGGCCGGGATTGTCCCGACGCTGCTGAAGCTCGTTGACGAAGCTCAGTCGTCGAATGCGACCACCCTTCGGCTCGCCAAGCGCGTCGACATCGCCACCTCCCTCGTCTCAGGCCTGTTCGACGCCGCCGTCTGCGGCCGTGCGCCGAGCGTGGCGGACGCGGAGGAGGGCACCGAGATCGTGCTCGCCGCCGTATCCGAGGCCGGCATCGGCGCTTGGCTGGATCGTCTGCGCCGGCACCATATCGGCCTCTACCAGCATTCCCTGAGCGTCGCGGGCTTCGCCGCAGCCTTCGCCACCGAGCTCGGCCTCGGCCGCCGCGACAGCCACCGCCTCGCACAGGCCGCCCTGCTGCACGACATCGGCAAGGCGCACACCCCGACTGCGATCCTCGACAAGCCCGGCCCCCTCACGCCCGACGAGATGCGCGTCATGCGCGAGCACCCGTCGATCGGTGCAGATCTGCTCGCACTGGATGGTGCCTACGATTCGGCGATCCTCGACGTGGTCCGCCACCATCACGAGCGCCTCGACGGCAGCGGCTATCCCGACGGCCTGAAGGGCAAAGCCATCGGCGACCTCGTGCGCCTGGTGGCAATCTGCGACGTGCATTCGGCGCTCACCGAGCGCCGCTCGTACCGCCCCGCCCTGTCCGGCCACGAGGCCACGCGCATCATGGAGGGCATGGCCGGACAGCTCGATGCAGATCTGCTGCGCGCCTACGTGCCGGTGATTCTGCGGGCGGATACCGAGCGGCCCATCGCAACGGCTCCCGCAGCCCTCGCGCAAACCTTTTCGTAACCAAAGGCTACTTAACGTTTCCCCGGTGCGCGGCCCGTGGAAGCCTCGCTCTTCGGCTATCTCGAGTCCACGGCCGTCCCGGGCTCGCATGCGCGACAATTCCCTTACATTCAGCCTGCCGCGCTGGCGCTTCACGCGCTGGCTGGCCTATGCCGGGCCGGACGTGCCGCGCGACATCCGCGTCGCGCTGATCGGCAGCCTGTACGGCACGCTGCCGATCTTCCTCGGCGGCGTGGTGAACACCATCACCGTCGCCGCGCTGATCGCCTACCACATCCCAAAACCGTCGATGCTGGTCTGGCTCGCCCTCGAGATCACGATCTGCATCGCCCGGCTGACCGTTCTGCTCGTCGCGCACCGGGCTGCCGCGCGCAAGCGCCGGACGCCGACCGACATCAACCTCATCCTGTCCCTGGCCTGGGCCGCGAGCCTCGGCCTCGGCACCTATGTCAGCATCACCAGCGGCGATTGGGTCGCGGCGACGCTCGCCTGCCTGTCCTCCGCCGCGATGATCGGGGGCACCTGCTTCCGCAACTTCGCGGCGCCGCGCCTCACCGCCCTGATGATCACGCTGACGCTCGGACCGTGCTGCCTCGGCGCCGCCGTCGCGGGCGAGCCGATCCTGCTGATCACCTTCCTGCAGATCCCCTGCTACGTGCTGACCATGACCATCGCCGCATTCAAGCTGAACCGGATGATGGTCACGACCATGCGCGCGGAACGCGAGAACGGCTTCCGGGCCCATCACGATGCGCTCACCGGCCTCTCCAACCGCTCGGGCCTCGCCGCGGCCATGGAAGCGATGCAGGCGATCCGGTCCGGACCGATCGGCCTGCTCTACATCGACCTCGACGGCTTCAAGGCGGTCAACGACACCCACGGCCATGCCATCGGCGACGAGCTCCTTCGGATCGTCGGCGAGCGTCTGCGCGCGGAGGCCGGGCGCGGCATCCTCGCCGCGCGGATCGGCGGCGACGAGTTCGTCGTGCTCTGCGAGGATAGGAGCCGCTCGGAGTTGATCGCGCTCGCCGAGCGGCTGATCGCTCGGATCTCCGAGCCCTATTCCATCGCGGATGTTGGTCCCGCCCAAGTGGGCGCCAGTATCGGCATCGCGCAGTCACCTGAGCACGGCGACGATCTGGCGAGCCTGCTCCAGGCCGCCGACCGCGCGCTTTATCGCTCCAAGTCGATGGGCAAGGGGCATTGCTCGCTCGCGGCGCGCAAGGTGCGCGACGGCGAGGACGACGTCCATGCCGCGGATCAGCTCTCGGCCTGACGCGAATCACCCGAGCATGCCGGCCGTGGGAAAATGCGCTGATTCATCAAGGCGCACGCCCGATATGGTAGCATAGGACCATGGTCGACCCCGGCTCGGTCCACGCTTCGGCAGACATGGCGTTGCACAAGGTCGAGCGCGTTTCCTGGACGCCCGAACAGCACGACCTGCTGAGACGGATCGAGGCGCATCCCTTCGAACGGCCCGATCACGCCCTCGACTTCACCGGACGTCTCGCCCGCGACCGTGGCTGGAACCTCGGCTTCGCCCGCGGCGCCGTTGCCGAGTATCGCCGCTTCTGCTTTCTGGCGATGGTCTTCGACACACCCGTCACACCGAGCGAGGAGGTGGACGAGGTCTGGCACCAGCACCTGACCTATTCCCGCGACTACTGGGAGACTTGGTGCGGCAGCGTGCTCCAGCGGCGGCTCCACCACGATCCGACCGAAGGCGGCTCCTCCGAACAGGGCAGATACCGCATGCAGTACGCCCAGACTCTCGCCCGCTACGAGAGCTATTTCGGGCCGCCCGACCCGCTGTTCTGGCCCGCCACGCATCAGCGCTTCCGGTCGCGCCCGCGCTACCGCATCGTCGACGGCGACCGTGTCCTCACGCTGCGCCGGCCGGCCCTGATGGGATGGCTCACCCGCATCGGCGCCTCGATCGTCCTCGCCGCGGCAGGGCTCTGCGCCGCGGCACGGCCGGCCTTGGCTCAGCCGCTCAATCCCCTCGACTGGACCGGCGGTCCCTTCCTCGCGCTCTACGCCGCCCTGACGGTGGCGGCGCTGATCGCGGCGCTCCTCGGACGCTCGGTCCTGCGCGGCGGCCGCAGACCTGCCTCCGAGCCTGAGCTCGACCCGGTCGAACTGGCGCTCCTCGCAGGGGGCGTCGGCCGGGCCGCCGATGCTGTCATCATCGGCCTGGTCGATGCGGGCGCGGCGAGCTTGGCCTCGGGCAGCGGAAACCTCACGATCGCAGATGACGGCGTGCGCCTGCCGCGTGCCCTAGAGCCATTCCGCGGCGTGGTGGGGGGCACGGTGCGGCGCTCGACCTTCATCGCCTTGCTGACACCGCGGCTCGAAACGGTCAGGCAGACGCTCGTGAGATCCGGGCTGGCGCCGAGCCGGGATGCCATCGGCCGGATCCTGGTCTGGACGCTCGTCTGCGTCGTGCCGCTCTTCGCCTTCGGGCTCGCCAAGGTCGCCGTCGGCCTGTCGCGGGGCAAGCCGGTGGGATTCCTGGTCGCCCTGATGATCGCGCTGGGCGTGGCAAGCCTCTTCATCCTGGCCCGTCGCCCCATCCGCACCCGCGCGGGCGACAGGGCGCTGGCCGGCTTCCGCCAGCGCCACGCCAGGGCGGCACGCGCTCCGCTGCAGGGCGAGCTGCTGTTCGCCTTCGCGCTCGGCGGCGCCGCGGTGCTCGCCGGCACGCCCCACGAGTCCTATGGACGCCTCCTGCGCTCGTCGAACAATGGCAGTTCCGGCTGCAGCAGCGGCGGCGGGGACGGCGGCGGTGGCTGCGGGGGAGGCGGCTGCGGCGGGTGCGGCGGCGGCGGCGGGGACTAGGAAGTGGATCTTGGCGAAGCGCGGCTCGACATCGAACGATACGGCCGATGCACCGGGACCAAAGAGCTGCTCAGCGGATGGAGGATACGTGGTGGACCCATTCCCGCACGGTACCGTGCACGAGGCCGGTGAAGACCTCCAGGCAGCCGTGCGATCAGATGCGACGATCTACGGGCTCTGGGAAAAGCTGACGCCCCTCGGCCGGAACGAGTTCATCTGCTGGGTCGAGGACGCGAAGCAGCCCGCGACGCGCCAACGCCGGATCGAACGAACCTGCGAGGAAATCACGGAAGGCAAAAAGCGGCCGTGTTGCTGGGCCGGCTGCATTCACCGCACCGACAAGGCCCCGAGCCGGTGGCAGCAGGCAGTGCTCATCGATCGGCTGGGCAAGGGCGGCTCGTAGACGGGCCATCGAGGGCTCAACTCTTCAAGACTTCGGCACCGCGCTCACCAACTCGGCAAACCGCGCGACCAGCCGCTTGCCGACCTCCTCCTTGCCGAGCTTCGGCCAAGTATCGAGCCCGCCGTCGCGGGTGAGCAGGTGCACCGTGTTCTCGGCACCGCCCATCACACCGCCCTCATGCGAGACGTCGTTGGCGACGAGGAGGTCGCAGCCCTTCTTCGCGAGCTTCCTGCGCGCATTGTCGAGAACGTCGTCCGTCTCGGCCGCGAAGCCGACGATGAGACCCGGCCGATTCTCGGTGCGCGCGGAGATAGTGGCGAGGATGTCGGGATTCTCGACGAGCGTCAGGGGCGGCACAGCCGAGCCGTCCTTCTTGATCTTGCCGCCACGCGTCTCTGCGGGGCGCCAGTCGCCGACGGCGGCGGCGAAGACCGCGATGTCGGCGGGTAGGGCCGCCTCGACGGCGGCGAGCATCTCGCGTGCACTCTCGATCCGCACCACCGAGACGCCTGCCGGATCGGGAATGGAGACCGGCCCGGAGATCAGCGTCACCCGTGCTCCCGCAGCAGCAGCGGCGGCGGCAATGGCATGGCCCTGGCGGCCGGAGGAGCGGTTGGCGAGGTAGCGCACCGGGTCGATCGCCTCATGGGTCGGCCCGGAGGTCACGAGGACCGATCTGCCGGCCAGCACGCCTCTCGGAGTGCGCCCAGCCATAAAGCCGATCCCGCTACCTCCGTCGCGCGCCGCCAGCATCGCCTCGAGGGCATCGGCGATCTCGTACGGCTCGGCCATCCGGCCCGGCCCCTGCTCGGCCTCGGCCATGGCGCCGTCATTGGGGCCGACGACGGAGACGCCGTCGCCGGTCAGAGTCGCGAGATTCCGCTGCGTCGCCGGGTGCTGCCACATCCGCACGTTCATGGCAGGCGCGATCAGGATCGGCAGGGTGGTGGCGAGCAGCACGGTGGAGGCGAGATCGGGCGCGTGGCCGCCCGCCATCCGCGCCATCAGGTCGGCAGTGGCCGGCGCAACCACGATGGCGTGGGCCTCGCGGGCCAGCCGGATATGGCCGATCTCGGCCTCGTCGGCCCGGTCGAACAGATCGGTGTGCGCGCGCTGACCGGCCAGCGCCGCCGCCGCGAGCGGCGTCACGAATTCCTGCGCCGCCTTGGTGAGGATCGGCCGCACCGCGGCGCCGCGCTCGCGCAGGCGTCGGATCAGATCGAGCGCCTTGTAGGCCGCGATACCGCCACCGATGATGAGAACGACGCGCCGGCCGGAGAGGGACTGGGACATGCCGTGACAACGGCGGATTCTCGGGGCGCACGTCAAGGGCGGCGGCGACCGGCGCGCATACTAGCCAAATGGCCAACTTGAGCCCGGCCAACTATGCGCATATACCCGCATCAGACTTGGTCGCAGCGGAAGGGCCTTCGCAAGGTGCCTCCGAGCCAAAGCTGGAGAGAGAAAAGCCATGCCGACCTATGTGTGCGCCGTGCCGGCAGGCCTGCTATCCGACGGGCAGAAGGCCGAGATGGCCGAGGCGATCTCGCGCATCCACTCCGAGGCGACCGGGGCGCCGATCTATTTCGTCCAGGTCGTGATCGACGAAGGCGGAACGACGCGCTTTCTCGGCGGTCGGCGCGCGGATGGGCAGATCTGGATCCGCGGCGACATCCGCGCCGGGCGGCCCGAATCCGTGCGCAAGGAGATGATGCTCGCGATGATGCGCGCGGTCGCCGGGATCGCACGGGTCAAGGAGAGCGAGATCTGGGTCTATCTCTGCAATCTCGAGCCCACGGACATGGTCGAGTACGGCCACGTCCTGCCCAAGCCGGGAGAGGAGCAGGCTTGGTTCGACGCACTGCCCAGCGAACTCCAGGCCTATCTCGCCGATCTCGGCACGAGCCGGGGAACGTTCAAGCTCTGACGGCAGCTCCGTGAAGGCAGGCTCGCCATCCATCGTGATCGATGAGAAGGAGGGGCATGCGCCTCTACCTGTCCTCCCTCGGCCTCGGCGATGCGACGCCCGAACTTCTGGCGCTGGCGCCGCGGGGCCGGGTCGCCCTGATCATGAACGCCCTCGACGGCGATGCTTCGTCACGCGGCCATTGGCAGGCCGACCAGACACAGGAGTTGGGGGCGCTCGGCTACCGCGTCGACGAGCTAGACCTGCGCCGCTTCTTCGGTACACCGGACGCGCTTGAGGCAGATTTGGCCGATGTCGACATGGTCTGGATCAATGGCGGCAACACCTTCGTGCTGATGCGCGCCATGTGGCTCAGCGGCTTCAACCGCATCATCGCCAAGCGGCTCACTGAGAATTCCATTGTCTATGGCGGCTTCAGCGCCGCAACCATCGCGGCCACGCCGAGCCTACGCGGTATCGAGGCGGTGGACGATCCCCGCCAGGTGCCCGAGGGCTACCCGGGGGAGATCGTCTGGGACGGCCTCGGGCTGGTGCCGTTCCGGGTGGCCGTGCACTACCGCTCAGACCATCCGGAATCGGACGACGTCGAGGAGGAGATCGCCTTCTACGAGCGGGAAGGTCTCGCGTATCGTACGCTGCGGGACGGGCAGGTTCTGGTGGTGAAGGATGCGGTGGGCGGCGTCGAGTTGATCGGCTGAGCGAGCGACCAAATCGCTCCCTACTTGAACGCCATCACCAACACCCCGATCGCGATCACCCAGAAGGCCAGCGTCGACCAGATCGCGCGCTGCTTCTCGGCCTTGACCAGCACGCCGAGATGCTGGGCCTCCTCGCTGCTCTCCTCGTCGAGCCGCACCATGATCCGGCGGATGCGCTGGGCGATGTCGGGGATGTCGGCGATCACGTCGGAGAGGGCGAGCGCGGCGCGGCCCGCCCCCTCGATCCGGCCGATCGGGCCGAGATTGCGGGCGATCCAGGATTTTACCACCGGCTCTGCGCCGGTCCACATGTCGAGCTGCGGATCGAGCGAGCGGGCGACACCCTCCACCACCACCATGGTCTTCTGCAGCATCACCAGCTCGGTGCGCGTACTCATGTCGAAGAGCGCGGTCACGTCGAAGAGCAGCGTCAGCACCTTCGCCATCGAGATCTCGTCGGCGGGGCGCTGGTGGATCGGCTCGCCGATGGCGCGGATGGCCTGCGCGAAATCGTCCACCGAGTGGTGGCGCGGCACGTAGCCTGCCTCGAAATGCACCTGCGCCACGCGGCGATAGTCGCGCATGATGAAGCCGAGCAGGATCTCCGCGAGGAAGCGCCGCTCCGCCATGCCGAGCCGGCCCATGATCCCGAAATCCACCGCCGTCAGCCGGCCCTGCCGGTCCACGAACAGGTTTCCGGGATGCATGTCGGCGTGGAAGAAGCCGTCGCGGATCGCCTGTCGCAGGAAGGCGCGGATCACCGTGCGCCCGAGCGCCTTGATGTCGTGCCCGTCCTCGACGATGCGAGCCCGGTCGCTGAGCCGGATACCGTCGATCCACTCCGAGGTGAGGACGTTGCGCGAGGTCATCTCCCATTCCGGGCGCGGCACCCGGAAATCCTCGTCGTCCTTGGTATTTTCCGCGAGCTCGGACATGGCGGCGGCCTCGAGCCGCAGGTCCATCTCCATCATCACCGAGCGGGCCAGCGTCTCGACCACCTCGCGCGGCCGCAGCCGCTCGGCATCGGGCAATAGCGCGTGGACGATGCGGGCCATGAAGCGCATGGCCTGCAGCTCGCGGGCGAACTGGGCGCGCACGCCGGGGCGCATCACCTTCACGGCGAGGTCGCGCAGCGTGCCGTCGGCGTCGAGCACCTGCGCCTTGTGCACCTGCGCGATCGAGGCCGCCGCCACCGGCTCGCTGAACGAGACGAAGAGCGCCGTGATCGGCTTGCCGAGCTCCTGCTCGACGCAGCGGATCGCCACGCCCTGCGCGAAGGGCGGCACCCGGTCCTGCAGCCGCTCCAGGTCGCGCGCGGCCGCCATGCCGACGATGTCGGGCCGCGTCGCCAGGAACTGCCCGAACTTCACGTAGGAGGGCCCGAGCCGGGTCATCGCCCGCTCCAGCGGGCTCGCCCCGGCATCGCGCGCGACGCCCCTTTTCTCCAGCGAGCGCCCGACCTTCAGCGCGAGGCGCAGGTGTGGCGGCAGCTCGACCGGATCGATCAGCGCCAAGCCGCCTTCGCGCGCCAGCACGAAGCCGACATGGACGCCGCGGACGAGATGGAAGATGCCGCCTAGCAAGACGGGGCTCCTCCAGAGTCGTCATCGGGAGCGCGGCAGAGCAATGACGGCACCACTCAAGCCACCTTCCAGCCCGAGTGGATCGCCACGATCCCGCCCGACAGAACCCGGTGCGTCACCCGTGAGAATCCGGCCTCCTCGATCATCGCCGCGAAGCGGCCGGGCGAGGGAAACTTGCGAATGGATTCAACGAGATACTGGTAGGATTCCTTATCCCCCGCCACCCGCGCGCCGAGGCGCGGGATCACGTGGAAGGAATAGGCGTCGTAGATCTTTTCGAGGACCGGCAGGTCCACCCGCGAGAATTCCAGGCACAGGAATCGCCCGCCCGGCTTGAGCACCCGGAAGGCCTCCTGCAGCGCCAATTCGATGCGCGGAACGTTCCGGATTCCGAAGGCGATCGTGTACGCGTCGAACATGTTCCGGGGCAGCGGCAGAGCCTCCGCATTGCCGGTCACGAACTCGATCCGGCCGCCGAAGCGCGTGCCCGCCCGCTGAGTCTCTGCTCTTTCTTGCCCAACCCGCAGCATCGCCTCGTTGATGTCGAGAACGGTGACCTCGGTGTCCGGTCCGCCAGCCCCGAGCACGCGGAAGGCGATGTCGCCGGTGCCGCCGGCCACGTCGAGATGGCGGAAGGGCCGGTTGCGGCCCGGCCGCAGCATGCCGATGAGATGCGACTTCCAGGCCCGGTGCAGGCCGCCCGACATCAGGTCGTTCATCAGGTCGTAGCGCTTGGCCACGGAGCGAAAAACGTCGTCCACCCGGCCCTGCTTCTCGGCGAGCGACACCCGCTCGAAGCCGAAATCCGCCGTGCCGTCTTCAGCCACGCTCATGCCGTCCCATCCGCTCTAGCCACGCCGCTCATAGCGAATGCGCCGCGGGATCGCCATGTGGAGAAGCCGCGGCACAACGCTTATGAACCGGACCCACGAAACACGGGCCTCCCGCCCATCCCCGTCATCCCACCACACCCCCTCATCCTGAGGTGCGAAGCGCAGCGAAGCCTCGAAGGAGACCTCCAGGGATCGCGCGACTGGCTGGAGCCCTCCTTCGAGGCTCCCGCTTCGCGTCCGCACCTCAGGATGAGGGGGACGGGTGGGGGACCCCGTGTTTCACGTGAAACATTTCCTATAGCCACACTATCAGTCCTAAAAGATGCCCGAGCTTCCCGAAGTCGAAACCGTCCGACGCGGCCTGGAGCCGGCGATGGTCGGCGCGCGCTTTTCGCGGGTGACATTGCGGCGGCCGGATCTGCGCTTTCCCTTCCCGGAGCGCTTTGCGAAGCGGCTCGAAGGCCGCACGGTCACGGGGCTGGCGCGACGGGCCAAATACCTCACGGCGCATCTCGATTCCGGCGAGAGCCTGATCATGCATCTCGGCATGAGCGGCCGCTTCGACGTGGCGCTGCCGGACGGCTCGAACCTCTCGCCGGGCGATTTCTATCTCGAAGGCGCGCTCGGCAACGCCAAGCACGACCACGTGGTGATGGCGCTGAATTCCGGCGCGACGATCACCTACAACGACGTGCGCCGCTTCGGCTTCATGGATCTGGCGCCAACCGAGACGCTGGCCGCGTGCCGACACTTCGCCGCCATGGGCATCGAACCGCTCGGCGACGAGCTCACCGGTGCGACCATCGCGCGCCTGTTTCGCCACCGCATCACGCCGCTGAAGGCGGCCCTGCTCGACCAGCGCCTGATCGCGGGCCTCGGCAACATTTACGTCTGCGAAGCCCTCCACCGCGCCCGCCTGCACCCGCAGGCCATGGCCGGAACGCTCGCCAAGCCCGACGGCTCACCGACGCGCGGGGCCACTGCGCTGGCCAAGGCGATCAAGACCGTCCTCACCGAGGCCGTCGCGGCGGGCGGCTCGACGCTCCGCGACTACGCCCATCCCGACGGCGGGGCAGGGGCCTTCCAGCACAGTTTTCGGGTGTATGACCGGGCGGGGTTGGTGTGCACGGCAAAGGGATGCCGGGGGCATGTTTCGCGGATCGTGCAATCGGGACGGTCGACGTTTTTTTGTGAGGTTTGTCAGAAGTGATTCTGCAGAAACTCACTGCTGCATCCGTCCACGATGTGGATTTCATGGTGAAACGAGTTGAAACTCTAGCGAAGCACGGCCAACTTAGATGAGTTGGAAGCGTTTCTCCCCGTGAAATGCCCTCAACTCACTGCCTTCTTGGCCCGTCAAAGACTGCGTAAAGCGATCGGACCGCGGTAGCTTGGGAACCGGCAGGTACGGCTCGGACGATCTGTCGGCGCCGGAACCCAGTGAGGATGCCAATGTCCGATTGTTGTAAGAAGAGGCGGGCTAATGGCAGGTTTGAGGGTCGCCAAGCGAGGCCGGCGCGCCTGAACCAGCACCTTTGTTCACTGTTTGTTCTTGTCGTGATCGTCGCGGCCGGCATGACGGGGAGCAAGCTCCAGCTTGGCAGTAACCTGCAGATTAGTTTGCAGGCCAACGGCCATCTGGATTATAATCCTGACCTGCAGCGCGATTGTGAAAGCGATCGGACCGCGGTAGCTTGGGAACCGGCAGGTACGGCTCGGACGATCTGTCGGCGCCTGTCCCAAACGACGTAGAGCTCTCCTCAATCTCTACGTCGGGGCGAACAGTTGTATTCCAGGCCACTACATCTCTTAAATCGCGAGCGTCTTGCGGATGCCTGGAAGAACTCCAGAGACTCGCAGCCGAAGGCTGGAAAGCCAGGCATAGACAGCATCTCAGCACAGACTTTTGCCGCCAATCTTGATCAGAATATCGGATCGATTGCGACTGAGATCAAAGGCGGGAAATACCAATTCCGCGCACTTAGAGCAGTTTTTATAGAAAAACCAAATTCAACAAAATTTCGCATTATTTGCGTCCCTACTGTGAGGGATCGACTGGTTCAAAGAACAATAGCCAATCACATACATCAGAAAAATACTTTGCCGATCTATCGAAGCAATTCCTATGCATACATCCAAGATCGAGGGGTAGGCGCCGCTATCAAAGACGCCGTAGCTTATCGCTCCGAGCTAAATTGGGTTGTCAAAACTGACATTCAATCTTTCTTTGATCGAATTCCACGCGAGTATCTGAAAGAAAGACTCGCCCGTTCAATGAAACGGAACAGCCTGATACCATATCTGTTTCAGATAATTGATAGCGAAGCTCGAATCAGAAAAATAGATCAATGGAAGGCGAAAACTACGGGAATTGAGCAGGGCCGAGGGATCCGACAAGGCATGCCCTTGTCTCCTACTCTGGCGAATCTATGTTTATCTGAATTTGATAGACATATTGAGCAATCAAATATTAGGATGATTAGATATTCTGACGATATTATTTTATTTTTCCCGAACAGATCGGAAGCCCTTCTAGGGCTAAATCAAGTAAAAGAAGAACTGTCAAAAATTGCGTTGGAAATACCTGAGATCGGCAATAGCAGCAAAACAGAACTTTGCACCCCGGATCAACCAGTTGATTTTCTAGGCCGATCGATTGTGTATCGCAGCCGCTCAAATGCGTACGAAGCAATTATAGGAAAATCTCAGATTAATAAAATATTGAATAATCTAAAAACAGATTATAGATATAATAGCACCAAGACTAAAGACATGAATATTTCGAAATTCATGCAAAATCTCAATCAGTCGATAAACTCTTATCTGGGTATTTATAAGGACGCCGCAAATTTCATCGATTTTCGAGCTCGCCTAGGAGCTGAAGTAGATAAAATTACTAGAGAGCTTTTTGTCGAATTATTTGGAACCGAAGCAATAAGTCAGCTTGATGAAAGAAAACGACAGTTTATTGGCATTCCCAAAATAAATATCGAAATAGATACTGGCATTGAGGCAATTTAGAAGAGTCTCATCCGGTTTTTGTCCCTGATGAGCGCATCCATCACCACCCCAACGCACTCCCATCCTTCCGCGGGTCCGACCCGGCCACCAGCGTCCCCGCCGCGCGGTCGATCCAGATGATCTGGCCGCCGCCGAGGGGGAGGGGAGCGCGGATCGCCGGATGGCCGCGCTCGCGCAGGCCGGCGAAGACCGCCTCCGGGACGCCTTCCTCCACTTCGAGGCCGCCGCCATAGGCGAAGCTGCGGGGCGCATCGAGGGCCTCCTGCACGTCGAGGCCGCGGTCGAGCAGGCCGGTCAGCAGCTCGACATGGCCCATCGCCTGGTAGTGGCCGCCCATCACGCCGAAGGGCGCGACCGTGCGGCCGTCCTTCATCAGCATGCCGGGGATGATCGTGTGCATCGGGCGCTTGCGCGGGCCGATGCTGTTGGGGTGCCCGGCCTCGGTGCGGAAGGACAGGCCGCGATTGTGCAGCATCACGCCGCTCTCGGGCGCCAGGATGCCCGAGCCGAAACCCTGGAACAGCGAATTGATCAGCGAGAGCGCGTTGCCGTCGCGGTCGACCACGCAGAGATAGACCGTGTCGCGATGCGCCAACGTCTGCGCCGCCTCGGGGTAGAGCACCGGCTCGCGGGCGCGGGCCATGTCGATGTCGCCCCGCGCCCTGGCGTGCCAGGCGTCGGAGAGCAGGTGCTCCACCGGGACGTTTGCGAGGTCGAAGTCGCCGAACAGCGCGTCGCGGTGGTGGTAGCCCTGCTTGCAGACCTCCGCGAAGAGATGGAGGCGGTCGAGCTCCGAGAGCGCGCCGACATCGTAGCCGGAGAGCACGTTGAGCATCATCAGGGCCGCGAGCCCCTGGCCGGCGGGCGGGCATTCGTAGACGTCGTAGCCGCGGTAGCGCGTGGAGATCGGCGTCACGATGTCGGGCTTGGCGGCCGCGAAATCCTCCTCCGTCTGCAACCCGCCGAGCCTCTGCAGCTTGTCGACGATGTCGGCGGCGATGGCGCCCTCGTAGAAGGCCTGCGGGCCGCCTTCCGCGATCCGCCGGAGCGTCGCGGCGAGGCGCGGCTGCTTGAACAGGCTGCCGATGGCGGGCGCCCGGCCGCCCGGCAGGAACACCGCGGCGGCGTCCGGATCGTGTGAGACGCGCGGCACGCAGCGCAGCCAGTCCCAGCCGACGCGGGGCTGCACCACGAATCCGTTTTCGGCGAATCCGATGGCCGGCTGCAGCAGCTCACCGAGCGAGCGGGAGCCGTGGTCGGCGACCAGCCGCGCCCAGGCCGCGATCGCGCCGGGCACGGTGACGGCATGGGGCGATTCCGCGTCGATGCCGACGCCGTGCTCGGCATACCAATCCGGCGTCGCGGCGGCCGCCGCGCGGCCCGATCCATCGAGCGCCACCGGCACCGAGGCGCCGGCCGGCGCGTAGAGCGCGAAGCAATCGCCGCCGATGCCCGTCATCAGCGGATCGACCACGCATTGCACGGCCACCGCCGCGATGCCGGCATCCACCGCATTGCCGCCGGCGCGCAGCACCTCGATGGCCGTGAGGGTCGAGAGCGGATGCGAGGTGGCCACCGCCGCGTTGGCGGCATGGAGCGGGGAACGGCCGGGGCGGGAAAAGTCTCTCACGATCGCGGCACTCCTGACGGCTCCGGGCTGCCAGGATCGCCCGGGTTCTCGCAGGCTCCCATAAGCGCGCCGTCGGCGGCGCGCCACCGATGCAGGTGCTTGCGCAGGACACGGTTGCGTGTGCGTGCGTCGTCAGGAATCGAGAGGGGCGCGCGAGGGTCGCGCGCCCCGAGAGAGCCATGCCGACAGGTACCCCGGCGACGGTCGCCGGGGTGCCCGGTTTTCAGTGCGCCGGGCTCGCGACCACCGCGGCGAGGCGGTCATGCGGGGCGCCGGAGCCGCCGACCACCGCGATGCGGGTGCCGGAGGCCGCGCGGCGGTTCGCCCAGTCGCTGATCACCTCCAGGCAGGTATGGTCGATGGCCGAGAGGCCGCGGGTGGCGAGCCTGACCTCGCCGCCTTCCGGCGTGCGCTCCAGGGCCTCGGTGAGCCCCGGCAGCTGCAGGAAGGTCGCGCCGCCCGACAGCCGCAGCTCCGGCACGCCCTCCTGCTTCGGAGCCTCGACCTCCTCGATCCGCAGCCGGCCGCGGCGCAGGGCCGGGAGCGACTGGAGCAGGCTCAGGCCGAAGCCGGTGAGCACGCCGGTCAGCAGGTCGGTGGCCACCACGGTCACCAGCGTCACGAACCAGATGCCGACGGTGACCCAGCCGTAGCGGCGATGCAGGTGGAAGGCGTGGCTCGGGCCGACCAGACGCCAGCCCGTGACCACCAGGATGCCGGCAAGCGCCGCCGTCGGCACCATGGTCAGCACCCAGGGTAGCGCCAAGAGGAAGGCCAGGATCCAGATGCCGTGCAGCACCGTCGAGGCCCGGCTGACCGCGCCGGCCTGGACGTTGGCCGAGGAGCGCACGATCACGCCGGTCATCGGCAGGCCGCCGATGAGACCGCAGACGAGGTTGCCCACGCCCTGCGCGCCGAGCTCCCGGTCGTAGCGGGTGCGCGGCCCGTCATGCATGCGGTCGACGGCCGCCGCCGAGAGCAGGCTTTCCGCGCTCGCCACCGCGGCGATGGTGAGCGCCATCACCAGGATGGCGGGCTCGGCGAGGCGCCCCCAGGCCTCCGAGGAGGGCAGGGCTAGGGTCGAGAGGATCGCATCGGGCACCTCGATCCGCTTGACGTCGAGCCCGCCGAGGCTCGCGAGCAGCGTACCCGCCAGCACCGCGATGAGCGCGCCGGGCAGCAGCTTCAGCCGGGTCGGGCGGAAGCGCTCCCAGCCGAGCATCGCCGCGATGGTGGCGAGCCCGACCATCACCGCGCTCAGGCGGTTGCCGCCGGAAAAGGCCTCGAACACCGCGACCGGAATCGCCATCAGGTTGTCGAGGCCGCTCGGCAGGGGCACCGCGTCGGTGAGGACGTGGATCTGCCCGAGCACGATCAGCACGCCGATGCCGGCGAGCATGCCGTGCACCACCGCCGGGGAGATCGCCCGGAACCAGTTGCCGATGCGCAATCCGCCCGCGACGAGCTGGAGGATGCCCGCCAGCACGAGGACCGGCCCCAGCGCCTCGAAGCCGTGCGTGCGCACGAACTCGAACACGATCACGGCGAGGCCGGCCGCCGGGCCGCTCACCTGCAGCGGCGCGCCGGCGATCAGCCCGACCAGGATGCCGCCGACGATACCGGTGATCAGCCCCTTCTCCGGCGGAACGCCGGAGGCGATGCTGATGCCCATGCAGAGCGGCAGCGCGACGAGGAACACGACGAAGGAGGCGGGAAGATCCCGCCCCAGATTCTGCCGGAAGGTCTGAAGGCCCTGGGCGAGCTGCATCGGTCTCACTCCGCTGCAGCGGGCAGGGCGAGTTCGGGAACCGCGACCCGCATCGCGGGCGCCTGGGCCACCGGCAGTTCCGCCTCCTCGGCAACCGACAGGAAGCGCCCGGAGACGCCGTCATAGGCGAGCAATGCACCGGTCTCGATCTCGAAGAACCAGCCATGCAGGCGCAGCGTGCCCCTGGCGAGGCCGCTGGCGACGCTCGGATGGGTCCGCAGGTTGGCGAGTTGCACCACCACGTTCTCGAGGGCGAGCGCTCGGTGGCGGATTTCGGGGTCGAGCCCCTCGGGATAGGCCTCGCAGACGATCCGATGCGCCGCCTCGGCGTGCCGCAGCCAGGCCGCGACGTTGGGCATCGATTGCAGGGCGCCGAGATTCATCAGCCCCTTCATCGCGCCGCAATGGGAATGGCCGCAAACGACGATGTCGCGCACCCCGAGCGCCACCACGGCGTACTCGATCGCCGAGGACACCCCGCCGACATGCTCGGAGGCGGGCGGCACGATGTTGCCGGCGTTGCGGGTGACGAACAGCTCGCCCGGCCCGGCCTGGGTGATGTGCTCGGGCGCGACGCGGGAATCCGCGCAGGCGATGATGAGCGCGCTCGGGCTCTGACCGTCCCGCGCGAGCTGCTGGTACATCCGGCGCTGGCCGGGGAAGACGGTGTCCTGGAAGCTCGCGAGCCCCTTGATGATGCTGTCCACGCGGGTCCTTTCGGGGTCGAGATCATGCGGATGGTCCGGCCCGGAAGCCGGTCTGCGATGCGTCGTGGCGGCACGGTGCGCCCGCACGCACCCGAACCCCCACGGCAGCGCCGCGCGAGTTGGGTCTTAATCAGACGATGAGGTCGGTTAGCGAACGGCGCGTCCGTTCAGGCGGCCCGAGGACCAGTGCGGATCGACCACATTGCGGCGGGAGACCACCGCCCGGGGCCCGTCATGGTACATCGGCGCGCCGAGGATCTGCCCGGAGCCGCGGTCCTGCGAATGGAGCGAGCGCGGGTCGTGATACGGATCGTTGACGTAGGTGCTCATGAAGGCACCGCCGGCGGCCTGGCGGCTGCCATCTGCACCACCGGCCTGAGCCGCAACGGGCATGGCGAGAGCGACCGCCATCAGACAGAGGCTCGCGAGGCGTTTCATCCCAATATCCTTCCTTGGATGGATCCGGCGCGGAAACCGCTCCTGCGCCGATGAGACGAACATATTCACCAAGACGCGAGATGAAGGTGAGATAACTCACAGTATATGTCTGGCCGTTTTAATCCCGCCAGCGCACAAAACTCGACATGATGTTTCGCCACACGCCGATCGGATCGTGTAATTCGGTCCTAATCCCCATTGCCGAATATTTAAGCTCGGTCTGTACTATTTTTCATAGAGCGAGCTGGATGACCGATCCGCCCGAATAATCCTTCCCTGCGGCAACGCTTCGCAGCAGCACGCTATCGATGGGTCACGGCGAGGGGTTCCGACTCCGCCGGCCGGTGCTCAACCATCCAACTCGGGATACCGCCGGAAAATCCCCTGTTCGTTGAAAGCGATGCGCCGCTCGCTGGCGAGGTAGGCCGCGATCCGCGGCAACCGACCCACATTCTGGACGAGCGCGGTCAGCCGGGGCGTGCCGGCGAGGACCCGTTCGCTGGCCTTTGGGAAGGCGTAGCGCAGGCCGTCGACGAGCTGGAACAGGGAGAGGTCGGCATAGCTCACGGCATCGCCGACCAGGCGGCCGGACCCGGCCGGATTGCGCGCGAGCACGCGCTCGAACCAGCCGAGATATTTCGGCATCCGATTCTCGCGAAAATCCCTGGCGCGCTTGGCGGCCTCGGGCCTCTGCTCCTCGTAATAGTCCATCACCGCGATCGGATGGTGGGTGTCGTGCGCCTCCAGCACGACGTCGGCGATGGTGAGCTGGATCTGGTGGGTCCAGATCCGGTCGGCCTCGCTCGTGCCCACCAGGCCGAGGCGCGGGCCGAGATAGAGCAGGATGTTGGCCGTCTGGCCGATCACGAGATCGCCATCGACGAGGAAGGGCGGCGCGAAGGGCGGGCGAAAATTCTCTGAACCTGACTCGCCGCTCATCCGGGCCACCATCGCGTCGATGCCGCCGCCATCCTCCGAGGGCTCGCGGGCGACGTCGACATAGTCCGCTCCGCCCTGCTCCAGGGCGAGTCGCACGAACTCGCCGCGCCCCTGGATCATCGGCCAGTAGTGAAGCTCATAGCCCATCGGCACCTCCCGGCGGGTCAAGCCCGAAGCCCGCCCAAGGTTTCACGACGGGGACGGGCAGACCCCGTGGCACCCGCAGCCGAGCCTCCCCACATGCCGATACCCCAAGCCAGGCACCCGAACGGACGGGCGCGGAGGCAAGCTCGGCTGTTGCGGTCTCGACACACCGCGAAACCATCCCGAGTTTGCCTCAGGCCGCCCGCTGCCACGCCGCTATTGCGCCATAAACCGAGACCACCTCAGGCCTCGCGGTAAATGGCTGTCGTGCCAGTGTTTTACTGCTGCGTTGCGAGCCGTTCCAAAGGTGGGCTGACCACCCGGAAAAGCTTGGCCGTAAAGAGGTTTTCAGACCGGCGTCGGGGGGCGCCGGACACGGGCGAAGAAAAAAGTTCGAGTAAGACCATGGACCCGCGGGTGACAGACAAGTCGAAGCTGCCGAGCCGGTACGTGACGGAGGGGCCCGCGCGCGCTCCCCACCGCTCGTATCTCTATGCCATGGGCCTCACGACCGAGCAGATTCACCAGCCGCTTGTCGGCGTCGCCTCGTGCTGGAACGAAGCCGCGCCCTGCAACATTTCGCTGATGCGCCAGGCCCAGGCCGTGAAGAAGGGCGTCGCCTCCGCCCACGGCACGCCGCGCGAATTCTGCACCATCACCGTCACGGACGGCATCGCCATGGGCCATGGCGGCATGCGCGCCTCGCTGCCGTCGCGCGAGGTCATCGCCGATTCCGTAGAGCTGACCATGCGCGGCCATGCCTACGACGCCCTCGTGGGGCTGGCCGGCTGCGACAAGTCGCTGCCCGGCATGATGATGGCCATGGTGCGCCTGAACGTGCCGTCGATCTTCATCTATGGCGGCTCGATCCTGCCCGGCTCGTTTCGCGGCAAGCCGGTCACCGTGCAGGACCTGTTCGAGGCGGTCGGCAAGGTCGCCGTCGGCGACATGAGCCTCGACGATCTCGACGAGCTCGAGCGCGTGGCCTGCCCCTCCGCGGGCGCCTGCGGCGCGCAGTTCACCGCCAACACGATGGCGACCGTCTCCGAGGCGATCGGTCTGGCGCTGCCCTACTCGGCCGGCGCGCCGGCGCCCTACGAAATCCGCGACCAATTCTGCGCCGCCGCCGGCCAGCAGGTCATGGAGCTCATCGCCAAGAACATCCGCCCGCGCGACATCGTCACCCGCAAGTCGCTCGAGAACGCCGCCGCCACCGTCGCGGCCTCGGGCGGCTCGACCAATGCCGCGCTGCACCTGCCGGCCATCGCACATGAATGCGGCATCGAGTTCACGCTGTTCGACGTCGCGGAGATCTTCCGCAAGACGCCATACATCGCCGATCTGAAGCCCGGCGGGCGCTACGTCGCCAAGGACATGTTCGAGGTCGGCGGCATCCCGCTCCTCATGAAGACGCTGCTCGACAACGGCCACTTGCACGGCGACTGCCTCACGGTCACCGGCCGCACCATTGCAGAGAACCTGGCCAAGGTCGCCTGGAACCCCGACCAGGACGTGGTGCGCCCGGCCGACAAGCCGATCACCGTCACCGGCGGCGTCGTCGGCCTCAAGGGCAACCTCGCTCCCGAAGGCGCGATCGTGAAGGTCGCCGGCATGCCGCCCGAGGCCCAGGTCTTCACCGGCCCGGCCCGCTGCTTCGACGGCGAGGAGGCCTGCTTCACCGCCGTGCAGAACCGCGACTACAAGGAAGGCGACGTGCTCGTCATCCGCTACGAGGGCCCGAAGGGCGGCCCCGGCATGCGCGAGATGCTGTCGACCACCGCCGCTCTCTACGGCCAGGGCATGGGCTCGAAGGTCGCGCTGATCACCGACGGGCGCTTCTCGGGCGCAACCCGCGGCTTCTGCGTCGGCCATGTCGGCCCCGAGGCGGCCGTCGGCGGTCCGATCGGACTACTCAAGGACGGCGACGTCATCACCCTCGACGCGATCAAGGGTACGCTCGACGTCGCCCTGTCCGACGAGGAGCTAGCCGAGCGCCGCAAGGCCTGGCAGCCGCGCACGAACGATGCGACCTCCGGCGTGCTCTGGAAGTACATGCAGACGGTCGGCCCCGCCGTGAACGGCGCCGTTACTCACCCGGGCGGTGCCCAGGAGATCCACACCTATGCGGACATCTAGGACTGACCTCCGCCGGCTTCGGCCGGCTGGGGCCGATCCCGGTCGGCTCCGCACACGTCTGACCTGCGGTCTCGCCGCCGCCGGCCTGATGCTGCTCGCCGCCTATCCGGCAGAGTCGCTCGACGCGACCGCGCGCACGCCTGTCCCGGACAAGAGCTATCGCTCGGGCAAGGATGCCCTGCGTTCGGGTGTGCGCGACTACAATGCCGGCGACAAACAGGGCGCTGTGCGCGCCCTCGAATACGCCGCCGATCAGGGTCAGACCTTGGCCCTGTGGAAGCTCGGTCGCATGTATGCGGACGGCGACGGTGTGCCCCACGACGACCTCAAGGCCTTCGAGTATTTTTCGCGCATCGCCGACGACAACGACAGCGACGACAAGCCCGAAGGCGGAAACTCCGGCGTGATCACCAGCGCCTTCACGGCGCTCGGCACCTATTTCCTCGACGGGATCAAGGGCACCTATGTGCGCCCGAACCCCGAGCGCGCCTACGAGATGTTCAACTACGCCGCCTCGTTCGGCGACCCCAATGCACAGTACAACTTGGCGCGGCTCTATCTCGACGGCACTGGCGTCGAACAGGATCCGCGCAAGGCCGCACGCTGGTTCAACCTCGCCGCAGAGAAGGGCCACAAGCCGGCCCAGGCGCTTCTCGGCGACCTGCTGTTCAACGGCGTCGGCGTGTCCCGCCAGCCCGCGCGCGGCCTGACATGGCTGGCGCTGGCCCGCGATGGCGCCCGGCCGGGTAGCGACGACTGGATCGTCGAACTCTACGACAAGGCCTGGAGCCAGGCGAGCGAAGCCGACCGCGCCGACGCGATGGCGAAGGTGCAGTCGACAGGCTCGACGCGCCGGCGGCGCTGAGGGCAGCCGGCTCCGCCCGCGGAGCGCGCCGCTGGGTTCCCCTTTTTCCCCGCACGCGGGGAGAGGGGAACAAGCGCGTCAGGCTCTCACCACCCCTGCCGTTCGTGCGATTCCGGCCGGCGCCCCTGCGGTGTGAGGGCATCGACCACCGACGGTAGGGCCTGGGCGAGCTGGTTCAGCAGATCCTGCCGGTCGAGGCCGGTCTGTTGGCTCAGCGTGTCGATCGTGTCGGAGCCGAGAGCGTCCGCAAGGCGGTTCGGTTCGATGGCGCGGTTCTGGCCGTGGCCGATCCATGAGCCGATGACGTCACCGAGGCCGCCGCGCTCGAAGCTGTTGATCAGCCCGTCGAGGCCCCCGCCGATTCCGCCGCCGCCGCCGGCGCCGCCGCCCTGATCATGGTCGAGATGGGCATAGGGACCGGCGCCGGGCGAGTTCCCCCCGCCATCGCCGGGACCGTCGAGCATGCCGGATAGATCGCTGTAATCGCCCTGGCGCGACGGCGCCTGGCGGTAGCCGCCGGCCTGCGGATGCTGGCCGAAGCCTCCGAGATCGCCGTCGTCACCGCCGGGTCCGCCATATTCGTCAGGGGAGGGACCACCGCCGCGGCCGAGCGGATCGTGGCCGCCGCCCTGAGGCTGCGGCGCATGTCCCCCGCCGAAGATGTTGCCGAAGCCGCCGCTCGCGCCCTTGGCCAGCAGCAGCATGATCAGCGCCTTGACGATCGGCGACATCGTGCTGCCGCCGCGTCCACCGCCGAGCACCTGTCCGACGACGTTGCCGATGACCTGATCGAGCAGACCCATGAGCGTCCTCCCTGCCGAAGTGCACGGGCCGAGAACAGCCGAGCCTGGGGCGGGTTGCGGTCCGCTCAGTCGTCCGGATTCGTGCGCGGGTCACTCTGCACCGAAGCGACCGGAGTGACGAGTGGGGCAGGGCGAACGACGACCCGCGTGCTGACGCTCTCCTCCCGCGCAACAGCCGCCCGTGGCGTGATCGGCGCGGTGACGGCAGCAACGGCGGCCGCGATGGCGAGACTTCCGAGAAACAGACCCGTAACAGCCACTCCGGCTCCTGGGTCGAGCATCAGTTTCATGATCGTCGATCCCGGTTGCGTGGCGAGGCTCAATGAGCAGGATCAGCAGATCTTGCCAAGCATTGCTTGGGAACTGCCCGGATCTTGGGTCATCAATCCGCGACACTGCGTTCGGTTCCGCCGGAAAGACTGATCATCGTCTTCGATAAACTGATCAACGCCCTTTATAGCGTGGCCGCTGGCCGCCGATTCCTTGCGTCGAGCGCGCCTTGGGCCGCTCCTTCCAAGGCACGGCACCGGCCGGCAGCTCGCGATCCGTGCCCGGCCCCATATTGTCGAGGGTCGGCTTGCTGATCCGGCTGCGCTTGTCGCCCTGGCGGCCGGCTCCGCGCTCCACGTCGCCCTGACGCACCATGGGATCGTCGGCAATCAGCAACTCGGTGGATTGCAGGCGCTTCAGCTCGTCGCGCAGGCGAGCGGCCTCTTCGAAGTCGAGGTCGGCAGCCGCCGCGCGCATGCGTTTCTCGAGGTCGGCCATGACCGCCTTGAGATTATGTCCGACGGTGGCGACGTCCTTGGCGAGGCCGGTATCGACCCGAACGTGGTCACGCTCGTAGACGCTCTCCAGGATGTCGGCGATGCCGCGTTTCACGCTCTGCGGCGTGATGCCGTGCTCCTCGTTATAGGCGAGCTGCTTCTGGCGGCGGCGTTCGGTCTCCGCCATCGCCCGCTCCATCGAGCCGGTGATGTTGTCCGCGTAGAGAATGCAGCGGGCATCGGCATTGCGGGCCGCGCGGCCGATCGTCTGGATGAGAGAGGTCTCGGAGCGCAAAAAGCCTTCCTTGTCGGCGTCGAGGATGCCGACGAGGGCGCATTCGGGGATGTCGAGACCCTCGCGCAGCAGGTTGATGCCGATCAGCACGTCGAAGGCACCGAGCCGCAGGTCGCGGATGATCTCGATGCGCTCCAGCGTGTCGATGTCCGAGTGCATGTAGCGCACGCGCACGCCGTTCTCATGCAGGTACTCGGTGAGATCCTCCGCCATGCGCTTGGTCAGCGTCGTGACCAGCGTGCGGTAGCCGGCCTGCGCGACCTCGCGGACCTCGCCAAGGAGGTCGTCGACCTGAGAGCGGGCCGGGCGCACTTCGATCACCGGGTCGACGAGGCCGGTCGGGCGGATGACCTGCTCGGCGAAGACACCCGCCGTGCGCTCCATCTCCCACTTGCCCGGCGTCGCCGAGACGTGGACGGATTGGGGCCGCATCGCGTCCCATTCCTCGAAGCGAAG
This sequence comes from Methylobacterium sp. C25, assembly GCF_021352225.1. GTDB lineage: Bacteria > Pseudomonadota > Alphaproteobacteria > Rhizobiales > Beijerinckiaceae > Methylobacterium. The sequence continues at coordinate 88,762 of NZ_JAAUVI010000009.1, forward strand.
CGGGCGGTTGTCGAGGCAGGAGGGCAGGCGGAAGCCGTATTCGGCCAGCGTCGCCTTCCGCCGGAAGTCGCCGCGATACATGCCGCCGATCTGCGGGACGGTGACGTGGCTCTCATCGGTGAAGACCAGGGCGTTGTCCGGCAGGTACTCGAACAGGGTCGGCGGCGGCTCGCCGGGCTTCCGGCCAGTGAGGTAGCGCGAATAGTTCTCGATGCCGTTGCAGGCGCCGGTGGCCTCGATCATCTCAATGTCGAAGGTGCAGCGTTGCTCCAGCCTTTGCGCCTCGATCAGCCGGCCCATCCGGGTCAGCTCGTCGACGCGCAGGCGCAGCTCGTCCTTGATGCCCTTGATCGCCTGCTGCAGCGTCGGGCGCGGCGTGACGTAGTGCGAGTTTGCGTAGACCTTCACGAACTTCAGTTCGTTGATTTTCTTGCCGGTGAGCGGATCGAACTCGACGATGGATTCGACCTCGTCGCCGAACATGCCGATACGCCAGCCGCGATCCTCCAAGTGGGCCGGCCACAGCTCGATCGAGTCGCCGCGCACCCGGAAGGTGCCGCGGGCGAAGTCGGACTGGATGCGCTTGTATTGAAGCGCCACGAGGTCGGCGATGAGCTGGCGCTGCTCGACCCGCTCGCCGAGCGTGACCGTGAACGACATCGCGGTGTAGGTCTCGACCGAGCCGATGCCGTAGATGCAGGAGACCGAGGCGACGATGATGACGTCGTCGCGCTCCAGCAGGGCGCGGGTCGCCGAGTGGCGCATCCGGTCGATCTGCTCGTTGATCGAGCTTTCTTTTTCGATGAACGTGTCGGACCTAGGGACGTAGGCCTCAGGCTGATAGTAGTCGTAGTACGAGACGAAGTACTCGACCGCGTTGTCCGGGAAGAAGCTCTTGAACTCGCCGTAGAGCTGTGCGGCCAGCGTCTTATTCGGCGCGAGGATAAGCGCGGGGCGCTGCGTCTCCTCGATGATCTTCGCCATCGTGAAGGTCTTGCCCGAGCCGGTGACGCCGAGCAGCACCTGATCGCGCTCCAGTTCCTTCACACCGCCGACGAGGCTCGCAATGGCCGTCGGCTGGTCGCCCGCCGGCTGGAACTCCGACTTCAGCGTGAACTTCACGCCGCCTTCGGATTTCTGCGGCCGCTCGGGCCGGTGCGGCACCCAGGCTTCGCCGTTCTTGAAGAGCGGATTGCCCTCGGTGAGCAGCTTCTCCAGCGCCTCGACCGTTGCGGAGACGCCTTCGGTGGCGAGCGACGGGGTCTCGTCCTCATCGGGTTCGGCCACGGCCGTGCCGCCCTCAGGCGTGGCGAGGCCGAGCGCCTGGGCGAGTCGCGGATCGACATCCGCCATGTCGCCGATCGCAAAACCGGCCTGCGGCGCCTCGCCGAAGCCGTCGGCCTTCTTCGACGCGCCGGCCTTCGTCCCGCGGCCGCGCTTCGGCGCAGGCTCGGCCGGCCGCGTCTCGACCGGCTTGGGCCGGTTCCGGTTGAGCGCCGGGTTCAGCAACTCGGCGAGATGCTCGTCGAGCGGCTTGAGTTCGGGCTTGTCCGCCTTGGCAGAGGCGGAGCGGGGCTTCTTCGGAGCGGGCATGGCGCGAATATGGGCCTTGTGGGCGCTGCGAAAAACCCCGCGGCGCAGGATGTCCCGCCTCGTCAAGAGTGCGTGATGCGGCACACGCGTCGTGCCCAACGCCGTCCGACCCAGCTTGTCCGGGGGGATACCCCGGGCTAGCCCTTCGCCGCCGCCGCGCCGAACCGTTCGCGGCGTGATCTCGGAGGGGACACCATGCACCGATCCATCATCAGCCTCGGACTGGCAGCCGCCTTGGCGGCAGGCTCGTCCCTGGCGGCGAGTGCCGAGACGCTTCCGACCCGCAAGGCCGGGCTCTGGGAGATGAAGGGCACCAACGGGGAGGGTGCGCCCACGACGACGCGCCAGTGCATCGACGCCGCCACCGATCAGCAGATGCAGGGCATGACGGACAAGATGGGCGTGGAATGCTCGAAGAAGCAGCTGACGAAGACTGCGAACGGCTACGTCAACGAGACGGCCTGCAAGATGGGGACGATCTCGATGGAGGGGAAATCCGTGATGACGGGCGATTTCAACTCTGCCGTTCGGATCGAGACCGACTCGACCGTCACCGGTATTCCGGGCACGGCCGGCCCGAAGACCACGCATTCGATCCTCGAGACACGCTGGATCGGCCCCTGCGAGGCGGGACAGAAGCCGGGCGACGTCATCCTGGAGAACGGCCAGAAGCTGAACCTGCCGGCCATGCCGCGCTGAGCGGTCAGGTCAGGACGCCCGGGGCGGGGCGTAGCGCGCCATCAGGAGCGCCCGGCCCCAGCGCGTCTCCTGCGGCTTGCCGATGACGACGAAGCCGGCCTTGGTGAAGGCGGCGATCGCCCGCCCGTTATCCGGGTGGGGGTCGATGCCCGCCGCAGGCACGCCCTCGGCGAACAGGGCCTCGACGCGCTGCGCGAGCAGCCGCGGACCGTGCCCTCGGCCGAGTTGGTCCGGCGGCCCGATATAGAGGTCCAGGCCGCGCGCGCCGACGGGCAGCCCGTCGAAATGGTGCGGCAGCCAGTCGGCGATCCGGTAATCCTGAAGGAAGGCGAGGGCGCGTCCCTCGGCTTCCGCGATCCAGAGCGCGACGCGCGTCTCCCGCAGCATCTCGTCCTCCGGCTCGACCTCGGGCGGCCCCCACCAGCGCGCGACATGCGGCTGTGCCCGCCAGGACCGCAGGAGCGGCAGGTCGGCCTCGCACACGCGGCGGATGTGGTAGGGCGCCTCCATATGCGAGAGATAGCCCGACGGACCTGCCGGACAACGGCTGGCGAGCCGCCGAGGAGCACCATGTCGGATCCGATCCATCCCGAGACGCGCATCGGCCATGTCCACCTCAAGGTGGCGGACCTCGATCGTGCGCTCGGCTTCTATTGTGGCGTGCTCGGCTTCTCGCTGACGCAGCGGTACGGCACCCAGGCCGCTTTCGTCGCCGCCGGCGGTTACCACCATCATATCGGTCTCAACACCTGGGAGAGCGCGGGCGGAGGGCCACCCGCACGCGGCACCACCGGCCTGTTTCACCTCGCCGTTCTCTATCCGACGCGCGCCGCGCTCGCCGATGCGCTCCGCCGCCTCCAAGCCGCCGGCATCTCCCTCGATGGCGCCAGCGACCACGGCGTGAGCGAGGCCCTGTATCTTCGCGATCCGGACGACAACGGCGTCGAACTTTATCGCGACCGGCCGGAAGCGGACTGGCCGCGCGACACGGATGGCGGCCTCGCAATGGTCACGCGGCGGCTCGATCTCGCGGACCTCCTCACGGCAGCCGACTGAGCCAGCGACTGCAACGCTGAATTCCACAGAGCGCCACGTTTGGGGCCTTGCCTGACTCTGCCTCGGCATCTACTTTACGATGCAAAGTTTGAGTCGCGAGAGGGGCGAGGCTCATGCAGGACCTGGACAAGGCACTGGCCGACATCGTCGCGATCCGCACGCAGATCGCCCGCGAGACGGCGTTTCGCGGCCTCGGCTCCGCGACCCTCGCCGCGACCAGCATCATGGCCATCGGCACCGCCTGCCTGCAGGCCTTCTGGCTCAACGACCCGACGGCAAGACCCTTCCTGTATTTCGGCGGCTGGATCGTCGCGGCGGCCCTGGCCTTCACCCTGATCGGCATCGAGACCGTGCGGCGCTCGCGGCGCCTTCATTCGGGGCTCGCCGACGAGATGGTGACGAGCGCCATCGAGAGCTTCCTGCCGGCCGCCGGCGCCGGTCTTTGTCTTGCCCTGGTTTTCGGCCGCTTCGCCCCGGACGATGTCTGGATGCTGCCGGGCCTCTGGCAGGTGCTGACCGGCCTCGGTCTCTTCGCCGCCGCCCGGATCCTGCCGAAGGCGGTGCAGCTCGCTGGCGCCTGGTATCTCCTCGCCGGTTTGTCGGTCTTCGCCCTCGCCAGCGGCGACCACCGGCTTTCGCCCTGGCAGATGGGCCTGCCCTTCGCCGTCGGGCAGGGAATGCTCGCCGTGATCATGCACCGCGCCATGATGCGCGACCAAGGAGGCTCCGATGCCGCTCCCTGAGACCATCGATGGCCGCTTCTCCTACGAGGGGCTCGACCGGCTGATCCACGAGAAGGCGCGCCTTTCCGTACTGACCTCGCTGGTGGCTCATCCCAAGGGCCTCGCCTTCCCGGACCTGCGCCGCCTGTGCGGGCTGACCGATGGCAATCTCAGCCGGCACCTCGCCGTGCTGCAGGAGGCTGAGTTCGTCGACCTGGAGAAGGGCTACGACCAGAACCGTCCACAGACGATCTGCCGGCTGACGCCGAAGGGCCGCACGCGTTTCCTGCAATATCTCGGCGTGCTGGAGCAGGTCGTGCGCGACGCCGCCAAGGGGGCAGGGAAGTCCGCAGAGATCGCGCGCGTCATGACCGGCCCGTTTCCCGAACCGACATGATGTCGTCGGCAATCGACCGCGAAAACACCAACTTAACCGGCGTATCAGATAGTCTTGGCCGGCGCCTTCCAGACCTTAGGTTTCATCCCCTGCGCGGAGACCCGATGATGCGACCCGATGCCGACGGCAGACGAGGCCTGCATGCCGCGATCATCATGGACGGCAACGGCCGCTGGGCGACGCAGCGCGGCCTGCCGCGCAGCGCGGGCCACCGCATGGGGGTCGAGGCCATCCGGCGCACGGCCGAGGCCGCGCCGGACCTCGGCATCGGCACGCTGACGCTGTTCGCCTTCGCCAGCGACAACTGGAAACGGCCGCAGACCGAGGTCATTGGTCTGATGCGGCTGCTCAAGGCCTATCTGCGCTCCGAGACCGGACGGCTCGCCCGCACCGGCACGCGGCTCACGGTATTCGGCCGGCGCGACCGGTTGCCTGCCGGCATTCCCGAGGCGATCGAGCGGGCCGAGGCGGCGACCGCTGCCGGGACCAAGCTCAGCCTTCGCATCGCCGTCGACTACTCCTCCCGTGATGCCATCGTGGCCGCGGCCGCGCGGCTCGGCCCGGAGGCCTCCCGCGCGGATCTCGACCAGGCCCTGCGCGCCGAGGTGGGCGGTCCGGGCGACGTCGATCTTCTGATCCGGACGGGCGGCGAGAAGCGGCTCTCCGACTTCCTGCTCTGGGAAGCGGCCTATGCCGAGCTGCACTTCACCGACCGGATGTGGCCGGATTTCGGGGAGGCCGACCTTGCTGCCGCCGTTCACGATTTCACGGGTCGCGACCGGCGCTTCGGCGGCCTGAAACCGGTTCCGGTCGCCGCCTGAGACAGAGCCCCGCCCAGGGGCCGGCACGACGTCCGCAAGGAGACGTGGCACGAGCCAGATCAGTGCCACGGAGGCTGCCGCAAACGGAGCGTGTCAGACCGCCAGGTTGAGCCTCAAGGCGATGGTCGTGGGCGGGGCAAGGTTGGCGAGCAGGCGGCTGCCCGAGTGGACGCAGAGCATTCGCAACACAGGCTCCGCAAATGACACTTTTGCGAAAAATTTGCGGATCGCCACCCAACGAATCGGCGACAAATCCGGGGTGTCGCGATACAAGCCGGCTCATGAGCTGCAGGGCCTGAGTCGCGGCACAGCTCTGACCAAGCCCAATCTTTTTGGATCGGCAAGGCTGGACGGCGCACGCGCCGACTCCAGATGGCCTACTTCTTTGGCGCAAAGAGATGTTCGGAATGCAGTCCCATCAGGCAAGCGCCCCGATCCCGTTTCTCGACGACGAATCCCTCGCCTTCGCCGGCCGCATCTTCTATTTCGCGGAGGCTGGCCGCGCCGAAGAGCTGTCCGAACTCTTCGAACATGGTCTGCCGGCCAACCTCCGCAACGATCGCGGTGACAGCCTGCTGATGCTCGCTGCCAGCCACGGCCGGGAGGCGGCAACGCGCGTCATCCTGGAGGCGGGCGGAGACCCCGAACTCGCCAACGACCACGGCGAAACGCCTCTCGCCGCAGCCACCTCGAAGGGCGAGACCAGCATCGTTCGTCTGCTGCTGGAACACGGTGCCAGGGGCGGCGCGAGGCTGCACGCACGACGCTGACGGCGTCCCTCTCTGCGCGCGATCCGGGCCGCATCTCGGTTTCGCCGGTATCGAGCCCGGCCCTCGCTCTCATTCGCCTCGAACGGCCGGTGTCTCGCCTCTGCCGCGGGCCGGCGGCCGGCACCGCCTCAGTGGAGGGTTCGGCGAGCGACGGGCTGAAGCCTCACCGTGAACCCACCGAACAGGTCCGGCCCGCAGACATGCACGCGCAGCTCGGAGGACGCCTGGGCGACGCCGCAAACCTCGACCCGTTGCGGTGCCGAAATCACGCGCGACAGGCTGGTCTCCGCAGCGTTCTTCACCTGCTCCGCGGTCTTGGCCGCAGCGCTCCGCGTCTCCGCCTCGACGATTGTCAAAGCCGCTCGCTTCCTTCTGACGCTCAGCATGGGTCGCACCGGTCTGCGGGTGATTTCGTTGGATCCCAGGCATTTTCTCATGCTCGGACCTGGGTCTCTATTGTCCGATCGGACTAAGCGGAGCGGGTGAGGGATGCCTGGAGCCATGACCGCACCGGAAACGGGCCTCGACGGCGACGCGCTGTTCGCCCCTGCGGTCGCCCGTAACCGCGAGGTGATCCTCGAGGTGCTGCGGCGGGTGCTGCCGCCCTCCGGGCTCGTTCTCGAGATCGCGAGCGGCTCCGGCGAGCACGTCGTCCATTTCGCGCGGGCACTCCCGGCGCTCACCTGGCAGCCGAGCGATCCGGAGGCGGCCGCGCTCAGGAGCATCGCGTCCCATGCCCGCGCCGCCGGCCTCGCCAACCTTCGCCCGGCCGTCGCCCTCGACGCTGCAGAGCCGCTCTGGCCGGTGGAGCGCGCCGAGGCGATCGTTTCGATCAACATGGTCCACATCGCGCCTTGGAACGCCGCCGAGGGCCTGATGGCCGGGGCAGGGCGAACGCTGGATGAGGGCGCCCCCCTCGTGCTCTACGGGCCGTTCCAGGTTGATGGGATGCATACAGCGCCGAGCAATGCGGCCTTCGACGAGGACCTGAGGCAACGCGATCCGCGCTGGGGCATTCGGGATCTCGCAGCGCTCGTAACGGCCGCCGCCCCGCATGGGCTCAGGCTCGCCCAGCGTGTGCCCATGCCGGCCAACAATTTCTGCCTGATCTTCCGCAAATCCGCCTGAGCCGCGCAGCTGTTCCAGTCCGTGGAACATGGTCGACCAGCGATTGACCGAGGCCGCCCGACACGTCAGATCGGCATCACGGCGGACAATGCTTCGAAGAACGCGTCCGCGACCAGGGAGCGCCGAGCCCATGACCCTTTCGTATCTTCGCAGCGGAGTTTTGGGGGCAGCCCTGATGCTGGGCGCCGCGGCAGCGCAAGCCGCGCCGGATGGCCTCCCGCACCAAACTGAAGGTGATTACGTCGCCAAGAATTTCCGCTTCGCCGACGGAGCGACCCTGCCAGAGGTGAAACTCCACTACACCACGCTCGGTACCCCGCATAAGAACGCGGCCGGCGAGATCGACAACGCGGTGCTTGCCCTGCACGGTACCACCGGCACCGGCAAGCAGTTCTTGATCCCGACGCTTGCTCAAGAGCTTTTCGTCGAAGGCGCGCCGCTCGATCTCTCGAAATACTACGTGATCCTGCCCGACGGGCTCGGCCGGGGCGGTTCCACGAAGCCCTCCGACGGGCTGAAGGCGAAGTTCCCGCGCTACGGCTACGCCGACGTCGTCGAGGGCCAGCACCGGCTCGTCACCGAAGGGCTCGGCATCAAGCATCTGCGCCTCGTCATGGGCACCTCGATGGGCGGCATGCAGGCCTGGATGTGGGGCGAGCGCTTCCCCGACGCCATGGACCAGATCGTGGCGGTGGCGAGCCAGCCGATCCAGGTCAGCGGCCGCAACGCCCTCTGGCGCCGGATGCTCATCGAGAACATCCGCAACGACCCCGACTACAAGGGCGGCGACTACACCGCGCAGCCGAGCCACTTCCTCAAGGTGCTGCCGATCTTCAACATCATGACGGAGAGCGTGGTCGCCCTGCAGAAGGACGCACCGACCAACGACTCGGCCCGGCAGCTCTTCGACAAGCTCGCCGCCTCCTATACCGGCAAGATCGACGCCAACGATTGGCTGTACTGGTTCGATTCCTCCTACGATTACGACCCCTACCCGGCGCTCGACCGGATCAAGGCGCCGCTGCTGGCCGTGAATTTCGCTGACGACGAATTGAACCCGCCGCAGCTCGACGTGATGAACGGGGCGATGGCCAAGCTGAAGAACAGCCGTCTCGTGCTGGTGCCGGCCTCGGCCGAAACCCATGGCCACCAGTCGCTCCGCTTCGCAAAGCTCTGGAAGGGTTACCTCCAGGACTTCATGGCCGGCGCGAAGTAGCCGAACCGGATAACGAGAACGCCCAGGTTGCGATCGGTGCGACGCCCGGATCGCAACCTGGTTCTTGGTGATCGGCCGCCCTGGCCTCTCAACGGATGCCGTCGTAGTTGCTGCCAGTATAGCGGCAGATCACCTTGCAGCGCGGGCCGCCATTGCTCTGGTACGACTTCTGATGCCCGATCGACCCGGTCATATCCTGGGTCGGATTCCCGCCCGGCTGACGCACGACGATGTTGCAGAAGTGCTGGGGGCTCTTCTGATACTTGGGGCAGGCTGGCGTATCACGACCCGCGAAGAGATCCATCAATGTCTCGGGCTTGGCCGAGGCAGGCGACGCTGCGGCGGCAAGAAACACGACTAAAAGCGAGGAGCGCAGGTAAAATCCGAGCAAAATCCAGCTCCATTACTGATCAATCGCCGCCTATACGGCGGGCATTTGCTCAAATAACATTCAACAAACAGCAAATAAGTGCGCCAACTCACAAGTATTGCATCGATATTTAATCCCGAGATATTGATTATTTATTGGCGGATTATTTTTTGCGAGAGCCGCAACGGCACCCGTACGAGGCCGCGCCTCTCGTCAGCGCCCTGCCACCAATCTCCGTTGACGCCGGAGCGGAAAAATAAAGCCGACGCTGAAGGGAAGGCAATACTTAGGGTTTGAAATATACTTCAAGCAATACCACCAAAGCACAAAATACAACTTTACGTATCATTAGCAGATAGCCACCTAGATGAATCCGAGGCGCGCCATGCGCTCCACTCAGCATCTCGGTCGGGCGTTCCCCATGAGCACAGCCTCGCTTGCAGACCTCGTGGGGGAATCCACGAGAAGCCTGAAGTCGACCGCTTCCTCCAACCTCGACGCCATCCAGTCCATCACCGGACGGATGAAGCTCCTCGCCCTCAACGCCCTGATCGAAGCGGCCCATGCCGGCGAGAAGGGCGCGGGCTTCTCCGTGGTCGCGCAGGAGGTTCGGACGATCTCGGCGGAGGTGGAGCGGATCGCCGCCGGACTCGGAGTCAGCCTCGGCGCTCGCATCGACGACCTCGCCAAGGCGGTCGAGGGTCTGGCCGAGGAGGCGAGAGCGACCCGCTGCGTCGATCTCGCGCTCAACGCCGTCGAGATCATCGATCGCAATCTCTATGAGCGCACCTGCGACGTGCGCTGGTGGGCGACCGACGCCGCCGTGGTCGATGCCGCCGCCGATCCGAGCGGGACTGCGCGCGCCCATGCCAGCCGGCGCCTCGGCGTCATCTTGTCCTCCTACACGGTCTATCTCGATCTCTGGCTGTGCGATCTCGACGGCCGCGTCATCGCCAACGGCCGGCCCGATCGCTTCGACGTGCGCGGCCACGATGCATCGAACGAGCCTTGGTTCGGCCTGGCCCAGCGCCTTCGCTCGGGTGAGGATTTCGAGGCGGCCGAGGTGATGCGCCATCCGGCCCTCGGGAACAGCCAGGTCGCGACCTATCTCGCCTCGGTCCGGGAGCGCGGCGAAGTCCATGGCCGTGAGCTCGGCTATCTCGCCATTCATTTCGACTGGGAGCCGCAGGCCCGCGCCATCGTCGAGGGCGTGCGGCTGATGCCGGGCGAGCGCGAACGCAGCCGCGTGATGCTGCTCGACGCGGCCAACCGGGTGATCGCCTGCTCGCGGGGGCAGGGCATGCTGGGCGAACGCTACCCGCTGCAGACCAACGGCCGAAGCCAGGGCCACTATCTCGACCGACAGGGCCGCCTCGTCGCCTTCCACGACACTCCCGGCTACGAGACCTATCGGGGCCTCGGCTGGCGTGGCGTGATCGAGCAGGTGGTGGGGTAGGGCGGCGCTTTCCTACAGATCCGCCGACCGCCGCGACAACTCGGCCCGCAAGGTGCGCGCAGCCTCAACAAGGGTCGCGTCGCGCCGCTGGCGGGGCCGCGGGAGATCAATCGAGACGTCGGCGGCGATCCGGCCCGGAGCGCCGGCGAGAACCACGACGCGGTCGGCGAGATAGACCGCCTCGTCGATATCGTGGGTCACGAACAGCACGGTCTTGCAGGTCTTCTGCTGGATGCGCTGGACTTCGTCCTGCAGGCCCTCGCGGGTGAAACTGTCGAGCGCCGAGAACGGCTCGTCCATCAGGAGCACCTCGGGCTCGACGGCGAGCGCGCGAGCCAGCGCCACGCGCTGCCGCTGGCCGCCCGAGAGCTGGTGCGGCCAGCGCTGGCCGAGATCGCCGAGGCCGACGAGGGACAGCATCGCCTGTGCGCGCTCGCAGCGTTCGCGCTTGGGCATGCCGATGCGCTCCAGCCCGAAGGCGACATTGGACAGCACCCGGCGCCAGGGCAGAAGCCGCGCGTCCTGAAAAACCAGGGCCATCGGCGTGCGCGACTTCGGATCGGTGTTCAGCGTCACCGTGCCGCCGCTGGGCTTCGCGAGGTCGATCAGCACGCGCAGCAGCGTCGACTTACCGACGCCGGACTCGCCGACGATCACCAGGAACTGCCCGCGCGGGATCGCGAGGTCGAGCGCCTGCAGGATGACGTTCCTCCGCCCGTCCCGTTCGTAGGCGAGGCTGAGGCCGCGGATGTCGATGATCGGCGCGCTCACATCGGTGCTCATGGGCGCCACCGCAGCAGCCAGCCCTGCAGCGCGACGAAGGCGGAATCGCACAGGCCATAGAGCGCGGCCATGGTGAGCATGTAGACCACCACGATGTCGGTGGAGAGGAGCGAGGAGGCCTGCATCATGCGTTGGCCGATGCCGGGCACCCCGAAGATCTCGGCGGCCACCACCGCCATCCAGGCCTGGCCCAAAGCCGTGCGCAGGCCGACCAGCATGCCCGGCGTCGCCGCCGGCAGCAGGATCTTGGTGAGTCGCGACCAGGCCGAGCGGAAGCCGAAGGCCTGGGCCACCTCGACGAGGTCGCGGTCGACGCCGCGCACCGCGCCCTGGGTTGCAAAGAACACGATCCAGAACACGCCGATGGCGATGATGAAGATCGCCGCGCGCGGCTCGACGCCGAACCACAGGATGGCGAAGGGCACCCAGGCGAGACCCGGGATCGGCCGCAGCAGCCGCACGATCCAGGCCGTGAGGTTCTCAAACCAGCGGAACATGCCCGAGACCAGCCCGAGCCCGATGCCGGCCCCTGCACCGACCGCGAGGCCGACGAGGTAGTGGCTCAGGCTCTCGATCACCGCCACGAGCCAGGCTCCGCTCCTGATCTCCTTCAGGAAGGCGGCGGGGATCGTCGAGGGCGGCGGCAGGAAGGCTGGATTGACGAGTTCGAAGCGGGGCGCCGCCTCCCACAGACCGAGGAAGACGATAAGCCCCACGACCGCCAATGCGGTCGAGCGGAAGAGCGTCATGCGGCCTCCGGACGATCGGCCCGGGCCAGACCCGCTACCGTCACAGCGAGCTCGGCGAAGCCAACCATGGCCCTACCCGCAACGTCAGCGCCGCGGCTCTGACCTGCTTCGCCTCGGACCCGCCATGATGGAAGGAGCATCGGAACGGTCGTCTGGAACGCAGGAACCACGAGCACTTACGGCTTGACCGCCTTCTCGTACGGCTTGGCGTCGAACAGCCCGTCGGTCGGGGCCTCCTTGTCGAGGGTGCCGATCGAGACCTGATAGGTCTGCAGCGCTTTCGTTGCCTCGATGATCGTGCGCGGATCGGCGACGAATTTCGCAGCCGGCGAGGAGATCGCCTTCTGGATGGTGGCGACGTCGGTGATGCCCTTGCCCAACGCGGCCTCGACATGCGGCGCGGCCTTGGCTGGGTCGTTCTTCAAGAGATCGGTGGACTTCACCAGCGCCTTGACCAGGGCGTCGACGGCTGCCGGGTTCTTGTCGGCGAACTTGCCGTAGACCGCGACCACGGTGCCGGGCTGGTTGGGGAACATCTCGCCGCCGGTGGCGATCAGCTTGATCGCCGGATTGCGCATCTGGACGATGGTGAGCGCCGGCTCGCGGATCGAGGCGCCGTCCATGGCACCGGCGAGCACCGCCTGCTGGGTGGCGTCGATGCCCATCGGAACCACTTCGGCGTCGGCCTTGTCGGCCTTCGCCACCTCCCAGAGCCAGTGCTGCAGGGTGGTGTTGGGTACGGAGCCGGCCGGCTGCGTGGCAAGGCGGGCAGCACGGCCCTCCTTGGCCTTGAACGCCTTGAAGGCTTCGGCCTTGCTGGGCGCGCTGGCAAAATACGGCGCGAGCTTCGGGCCGGCCACGAACACCATCTCCTCGATGGCGGTGGCGGCCACGACGCGCACGTCGATGCCCTTGGTGCGGGCCACGGCCAGCGGCGCGACGCCGGCCACGTAGATGTCGATGGTGCCCGAGGCGAGCGCCTGGATCATGTTCGGGCCGGATTCGAAGGTGGTGAAGGTCGGCTCGAGACCCGCCTCCTTCAGCCAGCCTTCGCCGCGCGCGACGAAGATCGGCGCCGCGCCGATGATCGGAATGACGCCGATGCGCACCGGGATCGGCGCCTGCTGCGCGGAGGCGGGCAGGGTGGTGACGAGGCCGGCGAGGAGCGCCAGGGCGCTGATCAGGAGGCGCATGGAAACTTCCGATAAAGATGGCGCTGCCCCCATGGCACAGCAGCCGCAAACATCAAACCCGAATATGCCCGGCTCAAATCTTCGCGGTAAGCGGCGCCGGAGCCTTGACCAGAGGCCGAATCCCAGCGCTGTCTCCGGTTGCACGGCGGCCATTCTCCGGGAACATGGAGCGTGGCCGTTCCGTTGATCGGCTGTCCGAGCGTGATCGGGCAGTCACATCAGACAGGGAGTCGGCCATGAGCTTTCTCGGCAGCATCGTCAGCAAGATCCTCCATCCGTTCGGAGGCAGCTCCGAAGCCCAGGCGGCCCCCGCCGGCGCGCCCGCAGCCCCCGCGGGCGGCTCGGACGCCCCAGCTTCGACCGGCGGCAGCGCCCCGGCCGCGGCCCCCGGCTCGATCGACATCGAGGCGAACCTCGCCCAGCTCGCGGCCAACAATCCGCAGAAGCTGAACTGGAAGACCTCGATCGTCGACCTCCTGAAGCTGATCGACCTCGATTCCAGCCTCTCCGCCCGCCAGAAGCTCGCCGACGAGCTGCACTACACCGGCGACAAGAACGACTCCGCGACGATGAACATCTGGCTGCACAAGCAGGTGATCAAGAAGCTCGAAGAGAACGGCGGCAAGGTGCCGGACGACCTCAAGGATTGATTTTTCGCAGTCTCTTCAACGAGGCCCGGTGTGAGAGCACCGGGCCTTTTTTCGTATGCGAGCCGGGTCACCGCCCCGTGCGAATCCTGGTCCAGAGCCGCGTCACGAACCGCTGCGTGTTGTCCGGCCATGCCGTGTTGACCACGAGCCGCTGCAGCGTCGTGTCGTCCGGGTAGATGCCGGGATTGGCCAGGATCTCCGGCTTCACCAGCTTCTTCGCCGGAAGGTTGCCGCTGGCATAGGACACGAAGTTCGTGTTCGCCGCCGCCACCTCGGGCCGGAGCATGTAGTTGAGGAAGACGTGCGCGTCGGCGGCGTGCGGGGCGTCCTTCGGGATGGCGAAGGTGTCGAACCACATCTCCGCGCCCTCTTTCGGGATCACGTACTCGATCTTGACGTCGTTCTTGGCCTCCTCGGCGCGCTTGCGGGCCTGGAGGACGTCCCCCGAATATCCCACAGCCACGCAGATATCGCCGTTGGCCAGCGCGTTGATGTATTCGGACGAGTGGAACTTTCGCACCGAGCCGCGCACCTTGTAGAGCGCGTCGGTGACCTTGGTAATGTCGTCCCAGCGCTTGGGGTCCATCTTCGGCCCGAAGAAGGGCAGGATAGACGGGATCAGATCCTCGGGGCTGTCGATCATCATCACCCCGCACTCCTTGAGCTTGTTCATCGTGCTCGGGTTGAGCACGAGGCTCCAGGAGTTCAGGGCGGCGTCGGCCCCGAGCCGCTCGCGGACCATGCCGGCGTTGAAGCCGATACCGGTGGTGCCCCACATGTAGTCGACGGCGTAGACGTTGCCGGGATCGTAGGCCTGCAACCGCGCCGCGATGTCGGGCCAGACATTCGTCAGGTTCGAGAGTTTGCTCTTGTCGAGAGGCTGGAACACGCCGGCCTTGATCAGCCGCTGCAGGAAGGGGCCGGACGGTGCGACCACGTCGTAGCCGGACTTGCCGGCGAGCAGCTTCGTCTCGAGCACCTCGTTGCTGTCGTAGGTGTCGTAGACGACCTTGATGCCGGTTTCCTTCGTGAAGTCGTCCAGCACCTTGGGGTCGATGTAGTCCGACCAGTTATAGATGTTGATCACCCGCTCAGCGGCGCGCGCCGGCCCGCCGAGCGCCAGCACCGAGACGGCGAGGGCGGCGAGACAGGCGCGGCCGAGAGCGGGCCACCTCATCGCGCGGTCCGCGTGGCAACCACGACGATCTCGACCTTGTAGGCCGGCGTCGCGAGCTTGGCCTCGACGGTGGCGCGGGCAGGGGGCTCGTCCCGGTCGACCCAGGCATCCCAGGCGGCGTTCATCTCGCCGAAGGTGGCGATGTCGGCGAGATAGATCGTCGCCGTGAGGATGCGGCTCTTGTCGCTGCCGGCGGCCGCGAGGAGGGCATCGATCTGGCCAAGGATCTGCTGGGTCTGCGCAGTGACGCCGGCGCCCTCGGGCTGGGCCGCGACCTGCCCGGCGAGATAGACCATGTCGCCATGGGCAGCGGCCTGGCTCATGCGCGGGCCTTTTTCGAAACGCTCGATCGTCATCGCAGAAGAGGAACCTGTTGGTGATACGGAGCGCGTTCTGTGGAGCCTTCGGGCGGCTCCCGTAAAGGGGCTTTTCGCGCCTCCAGCGGCGCTTGCCGCATCGCGACACAAATTCGCAGGGCCGCGCAACCTCGACGGGAGGCTCTGCGTTCTGGCATCACGGTACGGCCAAGTCGCATATCGCGAAGTCGCGTACGTTACGTCGGGGACACTACAGCCATGGGCATTCTCTGGACCATCATCATCGGCTTCCTGGCCGGTGTCGTCGCGAAGTTCATCATGCCGGGCGACAACGAGCCGTCAGGCTTCATCATGACGACGATCCTCGGCATCGTCGGCGCCTTCGTCGCGACCTTCCTCGGCCAGGCGCTCGGCTGGTACGGCCCGAACCAGGGCGCAGGCTTCATCGGCGCCGTCGTCGGCGCGATCGTCGTGCTCTTCATCTATGGCTTCATCGCCAGCCGCAGCCGCTCGTCCTCGGTCTGACGAACACGACCCAGGTTACAAAGAAGGGCGCCGGATCTGATCCGGCGCCCTTTTTTTGGTCTCATCCGAGACGGCCTAGCCGCAGGCGAAGCCATTGGTTCGCGCCCGGACCCCGGATCGCTTCGCCGTGCTCGCGATGACGACCATCACACCTCCGCGCCGTCTCCCGAGATCGCCTTGACCGGGCAGTGCCCCGTGGCGCCGCGCACCGCCAGTCCGACGCCGACGACGAGGGCTGCGAGGCTCAGCCATTTGTTCGGGCGTGGCTGGGCCGCGGCCGCCGCGATGCCGAGCCCGAGCGCCACCGATACGGCCCGCTCCGTGAACCCGATATTCGGCTCTCCGCCAAAGACGTCCTCGATCATCTCATTCGCCATTGGGCGTACGCTCCTGAAACCGCTGAAGTCCGTCCCGCCGTGCGGGACTTAGTCATGACGCCGGGCGAACGCGGGTCGGGCGGGAGCGTTCCCGGGATCGCGAAAAGCTACGCGGCCCCGACGTTCTTCTCGGCGATCAGCGTGTCGTCGATCTCCCGCGCACGCACCGCAGCGGGGCGGCCGTAGAGCCTGCCGGCATAGGCCTCGAAGGCCGGCCGCTTCGGGATCGTGCCGAACTGCATGCCCCAACCGAGATGCGCGCCGACATAGAGATCGGCTGCGCTGAAACGGCCTCCGGCGAGGTATTCGGCCTTCGACACCGCGCCCTCGATCGTGTCGAGCACCGCCTCGAGGCTGCCGTAGCCGACCATGCCGCGCATCTGCGGATCGTTCGGCACCTCGACCTTGAGCACCTTGTTCACCACGGCGGCCTCAAGCGGGCCAGCCGCGAAGAAAAGCCAGCGGTAATAGTCGCCCCGCGCCCGGTCGCCGGAGGCGGGTGCCAACCCGGCCTGCGGGAAGGCATCGGCGAGATAGGCGCAGATCGCCGCGCATTCCGTCACCACGGTGCCGTCATGGACGATGGCCGGCACCTTCCCCATCGGGTTGATGGCGAGATAGTCGGGCGACTTGTGGCCGCCGCGGAAATCCAGGAGTTCCGTCCGGTAAGGCTGCCCGACCTCCTCCAGCGCCCAACGCACGATCCGGCCACGGGACATCGGGTTCGTGTAAAAAACGAGGTCGCTCATCCTGGGACTCTCCTCCGGTGATCGGCTCCATGCTCGGACCGGCATGGCTGGACGCCAGCATAAGTCGCCGGTGTCCTATCTCGATGACGTTCGAGCCGACCGCGCGCCGACCGTCCCCGCACAAAAATTTCGGCGCGACGCTCCGCAAAGAAAAAGCGCGGCCCCGAAGGACCGCGCTTCATCAAATCGGACGTGCGAGGTGCTCAGTCGCGGTCGCGACGCGGGCCACGATCGCGGCGGGGACCGCGGTCGCTGCGGGGCTCGCGCTCCTCCGGCTCGGGCTCGCCGCGGGCGGCGCGCTCGGCCTTCAGCTTCTCGGTGATGTCCTCGCCGGTCTCCTGGTCGACGACCTTCATCGAGAGGCGGATCTTGCCGCGATCGTCGGCACCGAGGAACTTCACCTTCACCTTCTGGCCTTCCGACACCACGTCGGAGACCTTGGCGACGCGCTGCGGAGCGAGCTCCGAGATGTGCACGAGGCCGTCCTTGGCGCCGAAGAAGTTCACGAAGGCACCGAACTCCATGATCTTGACGATGGTGCCGTCGTAGATCGTGCCGGCCTCGGGCTCGGCGACGATGGAGCGGATCCAGTTATAGGCCGCCTTGATCGCCTTGCCGTCGGAGGAGGCGATCTTCACGACGCCGGTATCCTCGATGTTGATCTTGGCGCCGGTCTTCTCGACGATCTCGCGGATGATCTTGCCGCCGGTGCCGATCACGTCGCGGATCTTGTCGGTGGGGATCTGCATCGTCTCGATGCGCGGCGCGTATTCGCCGAGCTCCGGACGGGCTGCCGTGAGGGCCTTCGACATCTCGCCGAGGATGTGGGCGCGGCCGTCCTTCGCCTGGGCGAGGGCGACCTTCATGATCTCCTCGGTGATGCCGGCGATCTTGATGTCCATCTGGAGCGAGGTGATGCCCTCGTCCGTGCCGGCCACCTTGAAGTCCATGTCGCCGAGGTGATCCTCGTCGCCGAGGATGTCCGACAGCACCGCGAAGCGCTCACCCTCAAGGATGAGGCCCATGGCTATGCCGGCCACCGGACGGCGCAGGGGCACGCCGGCATCCATCAGCGACAGCGAGCCGCCGCAGACCGAGGCCATCGAGGACGAGCCGTTCGACTCGGTGATCTCGGAGACCACGCGGATCGTGTAGGGGAACTCGTGCGCCGGCGGCAGCACGGGCCGGATCGCGCGCCAGGCGAGCTTGCCGTGGCCGATCTCGCGGCGGCCCGGCGAACCCATCCGACCCGTCTCGCCGACGGAGTAGGGAGGGAAGTTGTAGTGCAGCAGGAAGCGCTCCTTGTAGGTGCCTTCCAGCGCGTCGATGAACTGCTCGTCCTCGCCGGTGCCGAGGGTGGCCACCACGGCAGCCTGGGTCTCGCCGCGCGTGAACAGGGCCGAGCCGTGCGCGCGCGGCAGGATGCCGACCTCGGAAACGATCGGGCGGACCGTCGAGAGATCACGGCCGTCGATGCGGGACTTGGTGTCGAGGATGTTCCAGCGAACGACCTTCGACTGGGCTTCCTTGAAGGCGGCCTTGACCTTCTCAGGCGAGAACTTCTGCTCGCCCTCGGCCGGGCAGAGGGCGGCAACCACCTTCGCCTTCACGGCGTCGACGGCGGCGTAGCGCTCCTGCTTGATGGTCTTCTTGTAGGCCTCGCGCAGCTCGGCCTCACAAACCTCGAGCACGGCCTTCTCGGCGTCGGCGTTCTCCGGCGGGGAGAAATCGCGCGGCTCCTTGGCGGCCTTCTCGGCGAGGCGGATGATCGCCTCGATGACCGGCTGGAAGTGCTTGTGGCCGAACATCACGGCGCCGAGCATCACGTCCTCGGAGAGCTCCTTGGCCTCCGACTCAACCATCAGCACGGCGTCGGTGGTGCCGGCGACGACGAGATCGAGGCTCGACTCCTCCTTGGTCTCGGCGACCAGCGGGTTCAGCTTGTAGCTGCCGTTGACGTAGCCGACGCGCGCCGCGCCGATCGGGCCCATGAACGGGATGCCCGAGAGCGTCAGGGCGGCGGAGGTCGCCACCATGGCGAGGATGTCCGGGTCGTTCTCGAGATCGTGGCTGAGCACGGTCACGGTGACCTGGGTGTCGTTGCGCCAGCCTTCGATGAAGAGCGGGCGGATCGGGCGGTCGATCAGGCGGGAGACCAGCGTCTCCTTCTCCGAGGGACGGCCCTCGCGCTTGAAATAGCCGCCCGGGATGCGGCCGGCGGCGTAGGCGCGCTCCTGGTAGTTCACGGTGAGCGGCATGAAGTCGATGCCGGCCTTCGGCTCCTTCATGGCGACCACGGTGGCGAGCACCGAGGTCTCGCCGTAGGTGGCGAGCACGGCGCCGTCGGCCTGGCGGGCAACCTTGCCCGTCTCGAGGACGAGCTTGCGGTCGCCCCACATCAGCTCTTCGCGTTGTACGTCGAACATATCTCTCTTGCCTTCATGCATACGGAGGGCTGAGCCCGGCGCCGCCAGAGGCAAGACGATCAGCGACTCCCCATCTCGGAAGTCGCTGATGATCCTGCCCTGACCGTCGCGCCTCGAAGCGGCCCTGAGGGTTGGCCGGCCGAGCCCATGCCCGGACGGCCGATGGCAAAACGCGGCCCAGCGTGAATGCGGAGCCGCGTCCTGGCGTCGTTAGCGGCGGATGCCGAGGCGCTCGATCAGCGAGCGGTAGCGCGGCTCGTCCTTGCGCTTGACGTAGTCGAGCAGCGAGCGGCGCTGCGAGACCATCTTCAGGAGACCGCGGCGGGAATGGTTGTCCTTGCCGTGGGTCTTGAAGTGGCCGGTCAGGTTGGTGATCCGCTCGGTGAGGATAGCGATCTGGACCTCCGGCGAACCGGTATCCTTGCCACCCGTAGCGTATTCCTTGATGAGCGCGGTCTTGCGCTCTGCCGAGATCGACATCGCTGGCCTTTCGGGTTGTGGTGTTTCGGAGAAGCATCCGCCTCGTGAGGCAGGCTTCGAGCCTGCGGCTCGGCCGATGCCGGGATGTCGTCCAGCAGGGTCGTGCGCAAGCGGTTCAGGCCTCGCCCGAAGCCGGGTCGAGGCGCGCGGATACATACACGAAAGCAGGCGGAGCGCCAGTGGCCGTCGCGTGGGCTCGCTGCAACACCCTCGCACCACCCCTCACTGACCCGATTGACGCCATCCCCGCCGCCCCCTAAACGGTGCCCCACGTTCGAGCCCCGGCCTTGAGCCCGGCCCGCACGCCCAGGTGGCGGAATTGGTAGACGCGCTGGTTTCAGGTACCAGTCTTGCAAGAGGTGGAGGTTCGAGTCCTCTCCTGGGCACCACTTTCAAAGTGGTTTTATCAACGAGATCAGCTAGTTAGGCCCTGACACAAGGTGCTCGTGGTGATACACGAGGTGATACACCGTGTCCCGATGGCTTCTCGATACCGGCCTGATTCGCGTGAGTGTCCGATACGTTAAACCTCTGAAGCCCGGTGGACCGCTGTTCTATGTCCGCCGCATCCCCAAAGCCGTTCAGCAGCATTACGGAGGCAAGGCACTCTTCCGGCAAAGCCTAGGCACCAGGGACCTAAACGCAGGAACACGGAAGGCCGCTAAGCTCGCTAGGGAGCATGATGCCCTGTGGTCCTCTCTAGGCTCCAAGGAAGGTCAAAGAGCCTCCCTGACGACCCCTGAGAACCGAGAGGCCGCGAGGGCGCTCCTAGCCAGCCTCGGACTCTCACCCGGCGATCTGGCTCCAGGGGTCAACAATCCTGAGGGTTATAACCCGGACGAAATCATAGATGACTTCCTCATCAAACAGCATGGGCCGGACTATGAGGTTGCTCGCTACGAGCCAATTCGATCGCCAAAATCCATGCAGTCCTTCTGGTCTCCCATAGAGGCTGAAGCAGTTAGATTATTAAAAGAGGACCAATCTAAGCCGAGTACTCTGCTCAGCGATGCCCTGAGAGTTTACCTTGAAGACCATGACAAAGGTAGTCATCCGAAGTTCGAAACTGACACCAAGCGGGCAATTGGCCATGTGTTGTCTGCCGTAGGCGATTTGCCACTAAATCAATACAATAGAGAGAACGCCAAGCTCGTTCGGAATAATCTTCTTAAGGGCAACAAGACTGGCACTGCTCGTCGCAGGTTAAACACAATCAAAGCAGTGTTCAATAAAGGACTCTTGGAGTTCAACCAGCGCCACCTTGGAAATCCCTTTGAGCGGATTCAGATTGCAGGGGAAACACAGGACGCTGTTGAGCGCGGGTCCTTCACTGCCTCTGAGCGAAAGGTGATCACCAAAGCCTGTCGAGCGCTGAACGACGATATCAGGCACATCGTAGCCCTTCAGGCAGACACAGGAGCCCGCTTGGGTGAAATCGTGGGACTGCGGCTGGACGATGTAGTGTTAGACCACGAAACCCCTCACATCCTCATTAGGCCCCTGAGTGCAGCAGGAAGGACGCTGAAGACCGCCAACAGTGAGCGGGAGGTTCCCCTTGTAGGTGAGGCTCTATGGGCAGCTACGGAGGCCCTGAAGGCGGTACAGGGCAATCCTGAGAAAGGACCGTGGCTATTCCCACGCTACGCCTCTGATAATCAAATCAATGCTAATAGCGCTTCTGCCGTGATCAACAAGTGGCTCAAGAAGACACTCAAGATCGATAAGACCAGTCATTCCTTTAGACACACCATGCGCGACCGACTGAGGCACGCAGGCGTACCACAGGAATTCCAGGACCTAATTGGTGGCTGGGGAAAGCGTTCAGTGGCTCAGAGCTACGGCGAGGGTTATTTACTGAAGCAACTTCACGAGCAACTAGATAAGATTTCTTGATAACGACATCCAACTCAATCTGGATTTATTTCATCACCAAACAGTCGCCCGTCTCTGATATCAATAACTCGATATAATCTAACATTATTTTCCTTAAAGTACCCCGTAAGCAATTTGATATATTCATTAGACGGAATCATAGTCACAATATCCCGCAACTGCTTCCCTGCCAGCGTAAACGAGGGTCCACCTAACGATAGACTTGTGTTAATCTCGTGCGATACATCTGCAGCCCGCTGTATCCAAAACCTCTCTCCGGCGTTTTCAAAGGGAAAGCCTTGTCGCAGCATATCGTCTGGAACTTCAGCGTGCTCGTCCCACTCGCTACGAACCAGCCCAACCTCAACTAACTGAGCAAGATCATCATACGATATTCCAAATGGCCTCAGCTTATTTTCGCCGGGGCTCGCAAATGGTTGAGAAATCAATCTGACAGTAACTCCAAATTTCGTGCTTAAATTACACGCTTTGTAGAATTTTTCTGCTATATCTGGATCTAACTGCGCGAACGCCTGAACCGTAGACATTGAGAATTGCCCTGGATTTTTTATCTCTCCTGCTAGAATTTTTGCAAAAGCGTGCTTGTATTCCTCAGATGTTCTAACGGTGCAAAATTTCAAAAACGCAGCAAGCCAATCACTGTCGATCTCGTTTGGGGCATCGTGTTCTAGAGGGGCTTCTTTCAGTTCACTTGCAGCTATCATGAGAACATCTTCACGGACACTCTGCTCTCTAACGATATCTGCAGCGTGAAAATCTAGTGCCCTCATGGCTAAATCGCGCTCTTTAAACTGTGCTGCGGCAGCCTTTGCACTGTCTCTATAAATTATCTCACGGGCCTTCTGCCGAGCTTTGATGTCTGCCGCCTCAGCGTCGTGGCGAGCTACTTCCACATTCGCCTTGGCTGCTGAAACACGAGCCTTGCCCTCTAGGTGCTTTGCAGGCCACTCGGCACCACCGAGAAACACACGACCCACTGCTTTCCAAAAGTTGCGCTGAGCCTGCGGTGGAATGCCCGTGACCGCTGCGGCAACCGTCTCGCCGATGACATCTGGTAAGCTTGTGCTCTCTTGGGCACTCTGGCCTTCAGGCACTTCCGCAAGTTCCCCATCGGACATCAAAGCGCACGCCTCATGATCACGGTTCGTTCCAATTTAGCCCGGGCTTAGGTTCTCGCAACCCTCAATCACAGGATGTTTCAACGGTCCCTAGCAATCCTCTTCGGGACGTGCAGTTGACCGAGCTTCCCCTATCGAGCGACTGCATGGCCTCGCTGGCTCTTCCAAGGCGGTCCTTAAAGTCCTGCCTACGGATGCGCTGGTCTCTCTCAAGCTGATCCTCAAAGACCAGGCCTGCCCCAGCAACACACCTATTGAACTGGTCCGTGCCCTCATTGAGACCATTGGCGTAACAATAGGTCCTAGCCTTCTCAGAGACGACCCTCTGTTTCCCTGCAGCTGACATACAGCCACCAAGGGCTATCGCCAGGACCGATAAGAGGATTGTGTTTCTCATCGCCGTTTGTGGTGCCTTAGGTCGCGTTTGCTCTCCCAGGTTGAAAATCACGAACCATCTGATGTTACAAGCGCGCAACCGGTGTTATCTACCAGTGCATAGGGCGGATCGATTGCCTCTAACTAAGGGCCGATATTACTCAACTAATCTAAATCGATTAGATTGCATGACCGTCAGTCTACCGCTGAACCGCAGTTGCAGATCAAGCAACACAATAGGTCGGGAGCAACAATGGACGCCGATTTTAAAGAAATTGGACACAGCGGCGGTAGGATTACTTTTCGGATAAGCACCGATGAAGCAGGTAACAGGGGCTTTTCAGTTGCGTGGAGCCACAGCAGACCAACCCCAGCTGCCATTGTCGGAATTCACGCGCTAGAGCAAGGCATCCCGGTTATTGCGTTCAACATGGGTGGTATCGGGCAGCTTTGGGACCCTCCGCCACCAAAAGGTTGTCTTCCTGTATTCCTATGTTCTGATAGCCATGGAAAATTTGGACATAAATGCGATCAGTGCTCTGGCTATTGGCGTAGCAGTGCTTTCCCGCGAGTATGCCCCTATTGTGGAAACATGCCGGAACCACATCATACTTTATCAGATGCCCAACGTCGCTATGTCGAACATTACTGCAAAACATTGGTAGACGCACTCTCGAGGATCGACAACGGTGAAGTTATTATCGATATGGACGCCATTGCTACGTCTGTTGATACCCCGGACCAGCGCCCTGAGTTTTATGTCTCTGAAGAACAACAGCAGCATCAGTTTGACTGCGAAGCGTGCGGGGGGTTTAACGATGTGATCGGCGCATATGTTTTCTGCTCTTCGTGTGGAACTAGAAATGACCACGCGATACTGCGTACTCAAATGGAAGCGTCCCGCACCAGACTTAACCAAGGAAACAAACCAGAAGATTGTGTGCGCGATGCAGCTTCTCACTTCGACTCATTTATTGGGCAAATATCAAACCAACTTGTGTATCAAATCCCAATGACGAAAGCCCGGAAATCACGACTTCAACGAAATAGATTCCATAAGTTCGAAGAAGTATGCTCAGTGTTTCTGAATTGGTTTGATATCGATTTGGCAAAGGGCATCAATAAGTCCGACAGAGATTTTATAAATCTGATGTTCTTACGGCGGCACGTTTACGAACACAACGGAGGGGAGGTGGATGCTAAATACATTGCAGACAGTGGTGACAGTAACGTTCGGTTGAAGCAATTACTCAGGGAGAAGCCCGAAGACGTGCATCGGTTCCTCGGCCTAATCAACAAGCTTGGACACAACGCCCACACCGGGTTTCAAGATATCTTTCCTCCGATCGATGCCCCAATTAAGACTCATCGAGAAATCCAAGAACGCATTAAGCGATTTGAGACTTAAGGGTAACCGCTTGTGTAGGGTCTCGGCGGCTGCCACACAGCCACCAAGTTTCCCCTTGCAAACCAGCGCCAGCTCTCCTGTTTTAACCAATACCCTAGGTACTCAGCTTTTTCGCTAGGCCCTCAAGCCAATCCTCGGCTGCCTCCACGCTCACATTGGACGAACCTGCGGATTTTGGCTTGGTCCACTCAAGGACCTGTCGGGCTGCTGCAAGTCGCAATCTCTGATGAACAGGCCCCCGCATGACCTGCAACGTTGCTCGCATCGCTTCTTCGGCCATCACTTCAGCATCGGTGAGCACACCTGCCTTCTTCAGCCACTGAATGTCTCTCTCAACTAACTCGCTTGTTGCAGCCCAAGCAGCCTCGGCTTCCTCCCTGTTCATACCATTCGGGATGCCGAAGCGTGATTTGTGGTTCCTTACGGGATTGACGGCCTCAAGCTCCTTGGTTCTTTCAGACACCCAGGTGGTATACCCCGGGATTTCTTTGAATTTTGTGTTGGCTCCCGGATGAGACTTCTGAGACCTATCCACGAAACCTTTTCGAAGGACACGCTTTTTCTTCGTGTAACGCTTGGCCGCTCGTGGCTTCTTCTTGCAAGACTCTGAGGGAGAGGGCGGGTTCTCTTTTGCCTCGATGAATCGACCATCACCGATATTAATAAGCTTAGTTTCCATTCTTGTTTATTGTATACCTTTTGGAGTGCACGTTTAAGGTTAGATTTCGTGTCGCTGAATGGCTCCGCCCAACACCTTTGAACATACAAACTGCGATCAATATTTAAGTTGTCAATGAGCTAGAGCACAACTTGTGTGTGTTGGAGGGACAGTGAGTTTAGGTAACGTCCGGGTTATCCTTTGAAGCCATTAGCTTCCCGTGGCGATTATAGATCGGCGTCTAAAGGTGCTTACTACTGCAAATGCAGAGGTAGGGGGATGCAGAGGGTCAACCTAATGACACCTTCAGATGTCCAAAAGTTCAGCTTCGTACCGTTCTTCTTCAAGATAACTCGCCACATCTAGCGTGATGTCTGCCCATTGCTCGACAAGTTTCCGAGGAAGCTCACCGCTCACCTTCTGGATTGCGCTAGATAAAACCTCAGGCCAAGCGACCAGCTTCACACTACGATCAGTACACATGCGCTGCGCAAGCTCATCGGATTTCTCTTCGATCCACTTATCTCTATCGAACTCTTGGTCTATCGTTGCGTCTCGCTGAGCACCTTTCCATGAGTATTCCCAAGGATTGTCGCCTCGTTCCACCAGCTTCTTTTTCTGAGCCCGCATGTTACTTATGGTTCTAGGCGACACTCCCGAAGATGCCTGAATTTCAGCAATAGAGAAGCTTTCCCTGCGCACCAACACCCACGCGAACTCAAGCTTATTCTCTTTCGAGACCGGCAGCTTATCTTTGTGGTTTTCTCTTCCGGCCTCAAGTTGTGCTTCAGATACCGACCCGTTGAATATCTTGACCGGTATCCCCCGAGACCACCCAACGGACCTGTAGGCACTGTACCGATGGTGTCCATCAATTATGTAGAACTTCTGTCCAATTGCCGTAACTTGGATAGCCTCTAGTGGCATCTCCACTTCGTTTAGGGCAGACATCAAGACCCGGATGTGGCTCCTATCGAACAGCGGTTCGTCAAGGCGGTTCTTCCTGATCTGAAAGACATCCGGGGCTGTATGAAGCTGCCCCATAGGCAAGGAGCGTGGTTGATCCGTGTTTCGCTCTTGGGACTTCTCAATCTCTAGCAGATCAGCGAACTGCAGCTTTCCATCGGGAACAACAATCTGTTGCGTAAGCTTCGGCATACCCTATTGCCCACCACCGAGAGAATGCCTCTGGCTCGCCTTAGGAGCCCCTATGAGCCCCTTCCGCCAACGCTCGACACTCACCTGCCAAGATGGTGTTCCCGGCCCCTGGAGGCCTCCTGAGAGCCTTGGAGCCCTCGCCAGGGCTTGCGATGCCAACGCGGTATCCTGAGCCATCTGAGCGAACGCTGAGGGCTGTGCGTCCTCCCACTGCTTCTGAGCTTCCCCTTGGTTGATGATTTCCTGGTTAGTGGCTTGGCGTTGAGCCTCTGCGGCCTCGTGGTCACCCTGAAGAAACTGCTGGGCCTGCTGCCTCCATCCGAGCGGCACAACTCCGTCAGGGTAAAGCTGCTTCTCAAGTTCGTTATAGTCGATTGCCCCAGGGACGCCGGGAGCAGTTAGGTGTGTTTGATCAGAGCCCACCGGCTGATCTGCGGTGACTGAAAGCTCCGATGTCGGTCCCGAAAGCTGCACTGCGTCATCATTTGTCTCCGATGGGACAGTGTGTCTTGTCAGGAAGCCATCCGTGTCTTGCCAATAGGTGTCGCCGGGTTGATTTTTGATCAGCAATCCATCCTGATTCCGCCACGGCGAAAACTTCTTGAACAATTGGATAAGATCGCTGTTCCACTGCTCGTTTTTGATTTGAGGAGGCGCTCCGCTATTCCCGTTTGTTCCCTGAAATCCCCAAAGGCCGTCATCGTCGTTTAACAACCGCATGCTTGAATACGCTCCTCGATTTCAGTATCCATGGCAGTCTGCGAGTATCTCTTTGCATCGCTTTGGTCCACGTAGACTTTCATCATATCAAGCAGGAGCATAGGGTTACTCGGGATACCTCCAAGACGATCAACGGCGATCCCATGGGCCGCTTTCATAAGCTCTCGATTGTCTCCCTGAAGTCGGACGAAGAAGCAGTATTCCTTTGTGTTTGTGTGAAGCCCTCTTGGCTCCCTGAAGCGCTGTGTGATCACGCTAAGTCCTCAAATGTGATTGCATAAAAAAGGAGCCCGAAGGCCCCTGGGTTTGACGGTGAGCACCTTTAGGAGTGCCCATGGGTTGGTAGAGATAGTCAGTTGAGAACGCTGCTGATTAGCCGCCGTTTCGCTAGGGGGTGGCCGTTATGACCCTAAAGCGACGCTAAGCCTTAGAGCCTCACCGCAAATTATGCCTGTGAGACCAGCGGTCACTCGGCGGCCCTTGAAGCACCGTCTTTTGGCACCCCAGCAGCAACTGTTTTCTCTAGGGGGGGCCGTTTGTGACCCTAAATCAGTGCTAACTCTTAGAACCCTAAGGCTAATCATGCCCATGAGATTGATGTCCCCAAATTAGCCCCAGCAGCGCTCCTTCTTAGGCCCTCGAAAAGCCGCTCAGGAAGCCGCAGGAGACCGACCAATCTTATCCAGCACTCTGGACACCTGAACGGCGCTCCAAAGGCCTCCCCGGGCTGTCTCGATGCCCCGGCTGTTGAGACCATCAGCTATCTGGCGGAGGGACGTGGCACCTGCCTGCTCAATGGCTCGAATAACGGACGAAAGGTCTGATGCCCTACCCTCAGCCTTGGCTCGCCGCACCTGCTTGCTGATCTCTCGACCCTGGACACCATCGGCCCTGAGGTTGCCTCTATCGCCTCCGAGCTTTGTCCCTCTAGCCCTGGCAGCAGCTAAAGCCTTCCGTGTTCGCTCAGCGATCATTCCGGCCTCAAGCTCAGCAACGCTCAGCATCTGACGCAGCATGAAGGTGCCTACAGGACCCTCCACCATCGGAAGGTCACAAAACTCCACGGAAACCTCAGCTTTGACCAAGCGGCCCATGAAGTCAGGGTTACGTGTCAACCGGGAGACATTCGCCACGATGAGCTTAGCCCGCATCAAGCGGCAGTGAGCCAGGGCCTTCTCAAGTTCAGGACGGTAGGAAACGCGTCCGCTCTCAACCTCAGTGAACTCTCCGCAGATAGTCCAATCACCACCATTGAGCCGAGCCCTGACGGTTTGCTGCTGAGCCTCAAGACCGAGCCCTGAACGCCCCTGCTTGTCCGTGCTGACCCGATAATACGCCACGTAGCGACCGCTGCTCATACCCAAAGCTCCTGTTACGTGTCTCGCTACGTCCGTTGTTACAAACGTTACACTTCAGGCAGCCCACTATCAAGCGCAATTATCGAACAATGCTACTCAATGGAGAGAAAATTCACGCCATTGTCAGTTTACGGTGTAATTGTAATTCGGTAGACTCAAGCATTCAAAAGCTAGGATGCCTCTATGTTTTGGATAGCATTTGTTATCATCATGCTTTGCCTGAGCGCCGTATCAGGAAAGTACCTTCACAACCCTGTTGGATGGATTGGTGTGGCCTACATTGCCTTCTGCGTGACCATGCTTGTCTCTGTGGTACTCAAAGCCTCCGGTCTCTCAGTGTAAGAACGGAAGGATCAGCCTCAGGCATCCGGCGAATGTCGCCAATGTCCGGCAGGAAACCCAAGCGTTCGTCCAATAGGTGAACCTTAGGGCATGAGAGCTTCGGGCCTCTCTGCTGTCTTCACAGATCGCTGGCCTGCCGTGTGACCGTAGGCAGTCGCCGGGAATCTACCGGGTCCCTTCGCTTGGCTTTGAGGAGAGCTTGGGGACACCCGCCCACTTCGAAAATCCCGGTAAAGCCTGAAGTTGTTGTTTGACCTTGAAGCGTTGTGTGTCTCCCGGAGTTTCTGCCAGCAAACACAATGGGTCCCTCCGCTCTGAATTTTACATGGATCAGCAAGGCCTGAAGCCAATCTGGACCGGGCACAAAAGGTTCAAGGGCGCCTACAGGGGAGGAGAGGGACTTCAGAGCTTTTTGCCAAACACATATCAATCTTAGCCAAGTTATCGTGTCGTTCCATTACAATCTCTATGGGTCAGCTAGAGTTATATATTATTTCATCTCTTGACCAAATCCCGAACATAAGTCAAACACTTCAAACCCAAGGCGATACGCCGGGCATCTAAAGGGGCTGAAAAAGAATGTTTGATTACAGGCACACAGATTTCTTCATCCACGGCGGTCAAATAAGAGACGATGGTACTATGGTCCCTGTGGTCGTCCAACCGGCTACCGACTCTGCACGGCCGTGGTCAACTCAGTTTGAGATTGGGGAATGGGAGAACGGCGTATTGATCCTACGGACTGAGAAAGATGCAGCCCTGGTGCTTGAAGCAATAACGGAGTCAGAAATGACCCATGTAACTATGTAAAAAACTAGACCGCTTGGAGTGCGGTCAGGAGGCTTATTCAGAGCCTTCTTTTGACTGAACACATATCAATCTGAGTCATAATGGAGATCGTATGGAACTTAACGATAATTCGGTATCAGAAATTTCTCATCACGATAAGCGAGCTATTATGAAGCTGTCCTGGGCAATCAGGGAGATGCTTACGATTTACCCCAAGATTACAGCAACACAGATACTTACGTTCCTTACTGTCGCTGAAGAGCCCGGCCTTGGTCCTACAGAATACGCCAGAAAGCTTGGAACGCTCCAACCGACAGCATCAACTTGGTTATTACATCTAGGCCCGAAGCGTAGGGGAGAGGAAGGGACCGGTCTTGGCTTGTTGGACCGAAGAGACGACCCTGAGAGCCTTAGGCAAAAGCAGTTTCATCTGAGCGCAAAAGGACGACCATTGGCCGAGCGTTTGGCCGGTATTATCCATGGCCGAGCCCCCTAGAGAGGTGATACTTCCGGTGATACACGCCTCTAGGAATGTTGATTTACTTCCTTTATAACCAATACCTTAGCACCTAGTGTTCAGTGCCTATAGTCCTCTCCTGGGCACCACTCGCTGAAATCATCTTTGATTTCTTTGCGACTATTCTCCTGAATGCCCACCGGTTCGACGGCCCGCGAAAAGTGGGCACTTCTGTATTCGCTTCGATTGATCAGCTGAATACCAGCCGCTGCCTTTCGACGTGAACGGCTGGCCAACCTCGATCACGAAAAAAAGCGTCAGGTGCTTGCTTGGGTTGGACGTCGATCGCTTCTCGCGGCATCGCGAGCACGGCCCTTCAGGCGTTACCGGCTTTGTGTTGCGGCCGATGTGCTGCGTGTAGCGGAGACAGCCGCCTCGCATGCGCCGGTGTCGGGATGGCTGACCGGCGTTATGATGAAGCCCTGGGAGGCCTAAACCCCGAGAAAGTACAAGGACTCGCTTTATCTCGTCAGTGGCGCAGATTTCGGCACGCGCTTTGGTGCGGCCCGCAATCGCAGCAGCATTAAAGCCCCACATGCAGCCACCGCTGAAGCGCTCCCGCAAAGCATTGCGGCAATCAACGCGAAGATAGCGCCCTGCGCCCAAAACGCTGGGACGGCGATCGCTGCTCCCACCAGGGCGCTGAACAATATCAAAAGCATAGCTTTTACCGGCAGAAGCTAACGATTCATCACGACACTGTTGGGACCAATCGTTTACGAAGTCCTAACGGGGGCGTTTGATCCGTCATCACTGCATTTTGATCCCCTGCCGAGCCCGGCGGAGCCGCTGGCGAACGCTACGGGAGGGTGCGTCAGAGAGCTATGCAGGCGATCCCACTTGGGATCGAACACTTGCGCGGCAGCCCGGCGCGTTGTCCTCGAGAGCGAATTCGAGGTTGTGAAGCCGTGCGATCGAGTCGACGAGGCTGAGGCCGATTCCAAAGCCGGAATACGAGCGGACCCTGTTGCTTCGCTGATAGCGCTGCTTCACCCGGTCGACTTCCTCCGGCTTGATCCCGCAACCATTGTCCGCAACGCAGAGCCCTGGCGGATCGGCCATTGCGGTGAGTTGCACCCATCCTCCTCGCGGCGTGAACTTGATGCCGTTGTCGACGAGGTTGCTCACGGCCTCGAACAGGAGACTCGCATCACCATCGACAATCGCTGGCTCCGCCGGCCTCGTCCAGATCAGCGACACGCCTTTGTCGGCGGCGATCGGCGCATAGTATTCGAAGGCGTCGTCGAGGATGCGGACGAGATCCGTGCGGGCGAAGGCCGATCGCCTGACCCGGTCCTCCAGTTCCGAGATCCGCAGAAGCGCCGAGAACCGAACCACGATCTGCCGGAGTTCCCCCACGACATCCTCGTTCACGGCGCGAAAGTCTTCTGCGGTCTTGGCATTTCGCAGCGAGCGCTCCAGGCTCGCCATCACCCGCGTCAGCGGCGTGCGCAGGTCATGCGCGATATTCTCGTTGACGCCTTTCACCTCTCTCATCAGCCGCTCGAGCTGGTTGAGCATCTCGTTGACAACATTGGTGAGGTGCCCGAGATCGGCCGACAACCCGCGTTGCGGCAGCCGCTCCGAGAGGTCGCCGCGCATGATCTGCTCGGCCGAGAAGGTGATGGCCTCAATCTGGCGCAGGGAACCGACGCCGAAGACGATGGCGCCGACGATCCCTATGGCTACGGTGCCGCCGGCACCCCACGCGAACGTATCGACGAGCGCCGTTTCGAGGGCTTCGAGCACCTTGGCGGAACGGCTGACCAGAAGCAGGTTACCGTCCGGCAGCCGGTTGAGCATGCTGTAGAAGGGAAGCGTCTCGCCATTCACCGTCTGAGTCAGCTCGAACGGCCTGTCGATCGGGGCCGGCCGGGGAAACGGCAGTTCTGCGCCCGCGATACGTTTCCCCTCCGGGGTGAACACCGTGAGCGGCCGTCCGCCCTGCTCGAAGGCCTGCCAGGTATCCGTGCGCTCGCGCAACTGCGCGCTGCTCAGCCGGCTCAGGCGCGCGGATTCCCAGCGCACCCATTCATAGGCTGAGGTGCGCCCATAGCTCCGGGTTTCGAGGAAGAGGAAGCCGAACAGGGCGAGCGAGGCAGCTCCGAAGGTGGCGAAGAACAGGAGCGCGACGTGAAACCCGCTCGTGCGGTGGAGATCACGCAGCCGCACGGAGGATGAAGCCCGTGTTGCGCACCGTATGGATGCAGGGGTTCAGGCCATCCGGGTCGAGCTTCTTGCGGATCTTGCCGATATGGACGTCGATCACGCTCGACTGATGGTTGAAGCTGTAGCCCCAGACGGATTCGAAGATCATCGTCCGGCTGACCAGCGTGTTGGCATTGCGCATCAGGAACTCGACGATCGCGAACTCCTTCGGCAGCAGGTCGATCTCGCGATCGCCGCGGAACAGCACGCGATCGATCAGGTCGAGACGAAGATCGCCGACGACGAGTTCGCTGAGCGCGTCCACCGCGACGCTGCGGCGTGCCAGGGCATCGACGCGCGCCGTCAGCTCGATGAACTCGAAGGGCTTTGCGAGGTAATCGTCGCCGCCCGCCCGCAGGCCGTCGACGCGCTCGTTCACCGCCGACAGGGCACTGAGGATCAGCACCGGCGTCGCGATCTTCGCCTCGCGCAACCGGCCGAGGACGGCCAGCCCGTCGATCTCCGGGAGCATGCGATCGAGGACGATCACGTCAAACTTGCCCTCCATCGCCTTCTTCAGGCCCGTCGTGCCCGTGGGCGCGTCGTCGACGCGAAACCCATGGTCCGACAGAGCCGAGCCGATCTCGGCTGCGACGCGCTTGTCGTCCTCGATGATCAGTACGCGCGCCATGGCACGTCTCCTGTTGCAGTCAGGCTTGTTGCGCATGGGCTTAGATAGGCAGTCGTCTAACGAAGCCATGCGGCGAAGTACGCGTTTGCCGTGTGCACGGTGCAGACCCGTTCGGCGTCCAAAGTCGTCCGGTCATTCCGCCCGGGCCTCCACCGCGGCCACGGGCCGGATCGCGGCAGGTTCAGCCAGGGCGACCTTGCCCCCATCCTGCAGATCGGCCGGCGGGCTGAGGACCAGCGTCTCGCCGCCGGTCAGTCCGTTGCGCAGCTCCAGCGTCGTGCCGAGGTCTCGTGCGATCTCCACCGGTTCCAACTTCACCGTGTCTCCCGGCTCGACGACCGCGACCCGCGTACCCTTCGCATCGAACACCAGGGCCTCCGAGGGGATGACGACACTAGGTTGTTTCCGCGGGACGTCGAAGCTCACGGCCACATACAGACCCGGCCGCAAGTTTCCATCAGCATTTGGTACATCCACCTCCGTCGTCAGCGTGCGTGCGGACGAACGGAGCGCGACGGAACTCCGAGATACGGTTCCGGAGAAGGTCTTGCCCGGCATCTGCGGCACGGCGACGCTGGCCGCCACGCCGTCGTGAATGTCGATCGCCGCGTATTGCGGGATCTGGACCGCGACGCGCAGCACCGCTTCGCTCTCGATCGAGAAGAGTGGTGTGTTCGACCCCGTATCGGCATGCACGAGGTCGCCGACATCGACCTTGCGATCCGTGATGATCCCGTCGAAGGGCGCGGTGACGTTCTCGAAGCCAGTCAAGGCGCCGAGGCGGTCCACGGTGGCCTGCTGGGCGGCGAGGTTGGCTTCCGCGACCTTCACCCGCGCCTGCGCCGCGTTGAGGGTCGCGTTCGCGGTGAGCACCTTGGCGCGGCTCGTATCGGCAGTCTGCTTCGAGGCCCAGCCCTGGCCGGCGAGCGTGGAGGTCCGGGTATCCGTGACGCTGGCGAGCGTCACGTCGGCCTTGGCCTGGTCGACGTTTGCCTTGGCTTCGACCACCTGCGCCTGCATCTGGCCGAGCTGGGCCTGGGCCTGATGGAGTTGCTCGTCGAGGTCGGGCGCGGCGATCCGCACGAGCAGATCGCCCTTCTTCACCCGGGAGCCGATATCGACCTTGCGTTCAGCGACATACCCGGTGGCGCGAGCGAAGACGTCGGCCTTGTCGAAAGCCTCCGTCTGGCCCGGCAACGTCAGCCGCATCGGCGCATCGTCGCGGCTCGCGGCAATGGTGCGGACCTGTGGGACGAAGTCCACGGCCTCCGCCTGGGTTTCCTCGGCGGCACTGACCTCGCCCCAGTGATGCCAGCCGCCGAGGCCGAGCAATCCGCCGAGGGCGAGGACGGCGAGCGCGAAAGGCAGCTTGCGCGGCGGCGGCACGTCCTGGTGGGCCAGGGCGGCGTCTGCGTGATCCGATCCCAGCGGGTCGGCCTCGATCGCCCGACGCTCGGCCCCCGTCGGGTGCGGGACGCCAGGGTCCATCATGTCGCTCATGCGTAGTCCTCGAGGGGCTTGACCGCGCCGCGGCGCAGCAGGGTGTAGAGGAAGGGGACGAAGATCAGGGTCGAGCAGGTGCCCATCGCGATGCCGCCGAGCACGGCGCGGGCGAGCGCGGCGTTCTGCTCTGAGCCCTCGCCCGAGCCGATCGCCATCGGGATCAGGCCGAGGAACATCGCGGCGGCCGTCATCAGCACGGGTCGCAGTCTAGTCTGCCCGGCCACGAGGGCGGCCTCGACCGCGGTGCAGCCCGTCGCCTCCCGGTGCTCCTTGGCGAAGGTCACGAGCAGGATGGAGTTGGCCGAGGCCACGCCCACCGACATGATCGCGCCGAACAGGGCCGGGATCGAAAAGGTCGTGCCAGTGATGAACAGGCTCATCACGATGCCGCAGAAGGCCACCGGTAGCGCCGCGAGGACCACGAAAGGATCGCCCCAGGTCTGGTAGTTCAGGACGAGCAGCAGGTAGACGGCGACCAGCGCGATCCCCAGGCCGATCTCAAGGTGGAAGAAGGCGCTTTCCATGCTCTCGATCTGGCCGCGGATGCGGATCTTGTCGGGGGCCTGCAGGCCGGCCTGCTCCTGTTCGACGATCTGCTCGATCGCGTTACGCACGGAGCCGAGATCCGAGTTCTGGACGCTCGCCAGCACGTCGTAGGTGGGCTGCGTGTTGACGTGGCTGACCACCGTCTGCTCGGGCTTGCGCTCCATCGAGGCGACGCTGGAGAGCAGGATCGGGATGCCGGCATCGCCATGGTCGGCATCGCGCACGGCTAGCGGCGTGTTCATCAGGCTCGTCATGCTGGCATTGCGGTATTCCGGCGTCTGCACCCAGAGCTGATAGGGCGTGCCGGATTTCGGATCGGCCCAGAAATTCGGGCTGACCTGGAAGGAGCCTGAGAGCGAGACGTTGAGGTTCTGCGCGATCTCCTGCTCGTTGAGCCCCATCTCGGAGGCGAGCTTGCGGTCGACGTTCACGTAGAACTGCGGCGCATCGACGATCTGGTGCAGGTGGACGTCGACCGCCCCGCGCACCTTGGAGATCCGCCTCACGAGGTCCTGGGCGGTGGCGAGATCCTTGGCGTCGTGACGGCCGGTCACCTGGACGTCGATCTGCGCGATCGTTCCGAAGTTCAGGATCTGCGTGATGATGTCCGAAGGCTGGAAGTAGAAGACGACGTCGGAGAAGTCCTTGCGCAGCTCTTTGCGCAGCACCTTCTCGTAGAACGAGATCGGCTTGTGCTCGCCCTTCAGGTTGATGAGCATCTGGCCGTCGTTATAGGCGACGAAGGATGCGTCCATGAACGCGAAGTTATAGTTCGAGGCCGGCAGGCCGATATTGTCGAGGATCAGCCCGAGCTCGTCCTTCGGCACGGTTTTTCTGACCACGTCCTCGACCTGCGCAAAAACCTTCTCCGTCGTCTCGATCCGCATGCCTGGCCGGGTGCGGACGTGCAGCGTCATCTGGCTCGACTCGATCTGCGGGAAGTAATCCTGGCCGACGAAGGGGAGCAGCGCGCCCGCAAGGACGAAGACGCTGGCCACGCAGGCGAGCGTCGCTACGCGATGGGCGATCACCGCGTGGAGCAGCCCGACATAGCCGGCATGGAAGCGGGCGAAGCCCCGCTCGAAGGCGGCACGGAAGCGGGTCGCCGCGCGGCCGAGCGGCCGGAACGGGAAGGCGATGATTGCCAGGACCATCCCTACGATCCGGCTCAGGATCGAGCGGGGCTTGTCTGCGCCCGTCGGCTCCACAGAACCGTGGACACCGGCATGGTGCAGCTCGTATTCGCGGGCGACGAAAACGTCGATCAGGATCGGTACGAGCGTCAGCGACAGCACGTAGGAGGCGAGCATCGCGAACACGACCGCCTCGGCCTGCGGCGTGAAGAGATATTTTGGCGCGTCGGTCAGGAAGAACACCGCGACGAAGGCCGCGCAGATCGCGAGCGTCGAGATCAGTGCCGGCTTGGCGATGCCGGAGACGCCCATCACCACCGACTTCCGGAAGGGTTGGCCCTCCTCGAACATCCGGTAGGTGTTCTCGATGGCCACCGTCGCGTGGTCGACGAGGATGCCCACCGAGAGCGCCAGGCCGCCGAGCGTCATGATGTTGATGGTCTCGCCCATCGCCGTCATCACGCTGAGCGAGGTGAGGATGGCGAGCGGAATGGTGATCAGCACGACCAGCGTCGAGCGCCAGGAGCCGAGAAACAGGAGGATGGTCAGACCGGTGAGCCCGGCCGCGATCACCGCCTCTCTCACCACATCCTGGATCGCGTCGGAGACGAAGACCGACTGATCGAAGAGCGGCGTGATCGACATGCCGGCCGGCGCCGCCGCGCGTATGTCGATGAGCGACTTCTTCACGTTGTTGACGACGTCGAGGGTCGAGGCAGAGCCGTTCTTGAGGATCTGCAGCAGCACCGAGTGATGGCCGTCGGCGCGCACCACGTTGAGCTGCGGCGGAGCGCCGTCGCGGACATGGGCGACGTCGCGCAGCAGTACCGGCTGGCCGTCGACCACCTTCACCGGGATACGGTTGAGCTGGTCTACGAGTTCTGGCGAGGCATTGAGCCGGATCGCGTATTGCTGCTCGCCGATCTTGGCGAGGCCCGAGGGCACCGCGAGGTTCTGCTGCAGGACGGCGTTGGTGACGTCGAGCGGCGTCATGCCCACGGCGCGGAGCGCGGCCAGATCGAGATCGACCATGACCTGGCGCGGTGCGCCGCCATAGGGCGACGGCAGCGTGGAGCCCGGCACCTCGGCGAGGCGCTGGCGCGTGCGGTACTGAGCGTAGTCGAAGACCTTGGTCAGCGTGTCCTTGGTCGAGGACAGGGCGAGCTGAATCACCGGGACGGAGGAGGCCGAGAACCGCATGATCACCGGCGGCTGTACGCCTGGCGGCATGCGCGAGCGCGCCGAATTCATCGCGGAATCCACCTGCGTGATCGCGAGATCGACGCTGACGCTCTGATCGAAATAGATCCGCTCGGTCACCGTGCCCTGGATCGAGGTGGAATCGATCCGCTTGATGTTGTTGACGTTGGAGGAGAGCGAGAACTCGCTGTAATTGGTGATGCGCTGAACAATGTCGGTCGTGTCGAGGCCGTTATAGGTCCAGACCACCACCACGACCGGGATGTCGACGGCCGGCAGCACATCCTTGGGCGCGACGACGACAGAGCCAGCCCCGGCGAGCAGCATCAGCACGGCCAGCACGAAGAAGCTGTTGCGAAACTTCAGGGCAAACCGAACGACACCCATCGCGATACGCCGACTCTGACTGTGGGAGATTCCGGCAGCCCGAAGGCTTCCGTGCGATCACGATCCAAGGCCGAAGGCTCATCGCCGACACCCGATCGATCACGGTGACAACAATCGAGTAAGTCGAAGGCTCGGCTGTCTCCAATGAATTCGGCTTCAATGTTGAAAATCGATTTTTGTTTTAAGAATGCCACCCACCTGCGGAGCTGAGACCGAGCACCTTTCTCCTTCTGACTTCAGGAAAATCGGCCACTGGCATTTTGAATACGCTTTCAAGGATAAATCCGATTTCAAAGACCGAAAGTTTATGAATTAAATAAATCGCTATTCATTTGTTCGTTTTGAAAATCAGCAGCATTGTTGTCTCAAGCGATCGGCAGAGAATATTCACACGCCGGACGCTCGACTAACAAAGTATAGATTACCGGAGAAAATCGAATGTCCCTCTCGTCCCGCTCCGTGCTGACGGCCGCTTTCGCGTTCGGATCCTTGTGCGCTCTCTCGATCGGCGCCAATGCCCAGCCTCTGCTGCATCACGCCATTCATCACACCAGCCAGCATGCCCAGGCCGTCCGCGAGGAGCAGCCGGGCCCCTACGTGAATACCGGCTTCGCGGAGACCCCGCGCGAATACGAAGGCGCCTCGCGCCGCGCGTGGATCGGCGGCGAGCGTGACGACGACAGCGCCAATGCCAAGAACCCGGCGCTGCCCTGGTACGAGCGCGGCCGCGGAAGCGAGACCGGCGGCCCGGCCCGCATGCTGATCGGCGGCGAATGAGCCCTCGCGCCCCGTAAGCGAACCTCGCCCGAAATCCGCTCGGGCGAGGTCTTCCGATTCGATCCGTTTCCAGGCTGTCGCGACGTCGATCGCCAAGGCGGCCATCCCCCTTCGATCTTGGATGTCAGACCATGCGCATTGCGCTCCCGGCCGCTCTGGCGGCCGTTCTCCTCGGCTGCGCCAGCCCCGCTTTCGCCGAAAGCCGAATCCCGGCAGGCGGGGCTTTCATGAACAGCTACACTTCGGACCCTTATTTCGATCCGAAGTCAGTCTGGTCTCAGGAGCACTCGCGAGGCGATATCGGCGGACAGGTCATGCTGGCGGAGCCACCCGGCTATCCGCGGGCCTGCGACATCTTCGATGCCGACTGCGCTGCGCGCCGCCATCGACTGCTCTCGCATATGGGGCACAGATAAGCCGCTCTCCTAACCGTAGACAAAACCCAGCCTTACAAGTAACGATTGCAAAATATAGCCCGCAAATAAACCCTGGTTTTGAAAATAAAATATGTTTTAATTGATGATGAACCGCAGCATCTCTTAAATATTCACTGTAAATGCCGATCGACTCATCGAAACGGCATTACAACACCTTGGGCTGGGGCTGATTTCGCTATGAACCGTCTTTCCTGGATGCTCCGATCGTGCGTCGGAGCAACGATCGCCTGCGGACTTCTGACAGGGGCCGCTTCGGCGGCGGCCGATGCGACGGATGCGAGACTGGAGGCGCTGCAGAAGCAGATCGCCGCCATGCAACACGAGATCTCGATGCTGAAGCGGCGGCCGACCGGGCCTGCCGTGAACACGTCGATCGGTCCCGGGCATCAGTCGCGCATGGCGCGGCGGGAAGAGGCCGTGCAAGGGATTCCAGGCTCCGAGGGTCGGTCTCCCGCCTTCCTGCAGGCCGAGGCCCTGTGCGAAGGCCCGGCGATCCCTGTCGGCCACGTCTGCTTCACGCCGGGCGGCTTCCTCGAATTGACGGGGTTCTATCGCAACCCGAACGAAGCGGCGGATATCGGCAGCAATTTCGGCGGT
Organism: Methylobacterium sp. C25; assembly: GCF_021352225.1. Taxonomy (GTDB): domain Bacteria; phylum Pseudomonadota; class Alphaproteobacteria; order Rhizobiales; family Beijerinckiaceae; genus Methylobacterium. The sequence continues at coordinate 128,171 of NZ_JAAUVI010000009.1, forward strand.
ATCCCCTTCCGGAATTCGCCGCTGGCTCACGAGGGTGAATTCCGGTTCAGCGCCCGGCAAAGCCGCATCTCCGGCCTCGTCACCGCCATGATCGATCCGAGCCTGAAGATTTCCGCCTATGGCGAGGCGGACTTCCTCGGCGCCGCGGTGACATCGAACAACCGTGAATCCAACAGCTATGTCCCGCGAATTCGCCAGCTCTGGGCGGCCTTCGACGACAAGGATCTCGGCATCCAGGTCCTGGCGGGTCAGGCCTACACGCTCATGACCACGAACCTCTCGGGCATCACGGCCACCAAAGAGCAGACGCCTTTGACGATCGACGCCCAGTTCGTGCCCGGCTTCAACTGGGCTCGCATGCCCCAGGTTCGCGTCGTGGATAACGTCGCACCGGGCATCTGGGCTGCGGCCGCGCTCGAGGCGTCCCAGACGCTCGTGCCCGGCGGAGCGTTCGTCGTCCCGGCCGGCATCAATCTGACCAATGCCGGCGATCCCGCCGGATTGAACAACTCGACGACCACTTACTCCGTGAACCAGGCACCCGACGTGTCGGCCAAACTCGCCTTCGAGCCAGGCTGGGGGCACTACGAGATCAAGGGCATCGCACGCTGGTTCAACGATCGGGCCATCGGACATTCCTACGACGACATGGGCTACGGGATCGGCGCTTCGGCCACCATGCCGATCGTCCGGGACTATCTCGATCTCCAGCTGAGCGGCTTGTTCGGGCGTGGCATCGGCCGATACGGCTCGGCGCAACTGCCGGACGTCGCCCTGCGCGCGGATGGATCGGTGGTTGCGATTCCGATGTTCCAGACACTCGCAGGTCTCATCGGGCACGTCTCTCCGGGCTTCGACGTCTACGCCTATGCCGGCTGGGAGCATGCCGAACGGACCGGCGCGCTGAGCCTCTCAGGCTACGGCTCGCCGACGCTCAACAACTCCGGCTGCGATATCGAAGGCGCGCTTGCAGCGACCTGCCAAGCCGAGAGCCGCGATGTGAAGCAGATCGCCGGCGGCTTCTGGCATGACGTCTACAAGGGCAGCTACGGCCGCGTGGCCGCAGGCGGCGAGGTGTCCTACACCACCCGCGACGCCTTCCGCGGCTTGGCCGGTGTCGACCCCTCGGCCCACATGGTCATCGGCCTCGCCTCCCTTCGCTACTATCCGTTCTGAGACGCAGCGGGTTTCCTCCCATATCATCCCGCCACGTCCGATCCCTCCTCGAGCGCAGGTTCGAGGAGGGATCGGACTGTATGTTGCGCATGCGCTGACCGGCGCAGACGCCGATGACGTCCATGGCCGCGAGCCCGGCGTCAGGACGGCGGCTCGCCGCGCCATCGGTCGCCCAATCTTGCAAGTCGTCCGAACCGCGCTCCGGCTCCGCATGTCCGGAAACCGCCTTGCCACGGCTCGTCGACGCTCGCCTCGGATTGGCACCGCTCGTTGCCGATTCGTCCGCCCGAACTCAGCCAAACAAAATGGGCCAGCCGGAATGCCGACTGGCCCTAGTCATTTCAGGTCTCGAAAAAAGCGGTGGGTGCCGCTCGTCCAACGGAATCCGGAGAAGCTCCGTTGGCACATCAACAATCCGGCGGGATCGGATTGTTCTTCCTGTTAACGCCGGAGTGGATGCGCGCCAATTAAAATCCAATTTTCTTTCCAAAACGAATTCATTTCTATCTCCGAACGACAATAAGTTTTGAAATCGGAACTTTTATTCACAAAACTCTGCTTGGATCTCACAGTATCCGGTAAAATACTCGGCTCCATCGAGGCAAGAGCGCTTCAATAGCGCTTGCATGAGACAGGAGCCGATCATGAAGGGCATCATTGTTCCCGCCACCGTGCTGTTCGCTGCGCTGGGGAGCTCGGCCGCCTTGGCGAATGGATCGGGCGATTCCGGTCTTCGGGCCGAACTTCAGAACCCGTCCCTGATCGAACCGGGCCACAACGCCTACAGCATCGAGCGCGGCTACGCCGGCGAGCATATGGGCAGCTACTCGTCCTACCGCCCGCGGGGCGCCTGGGCCGCACATCCCGGCTATCGCCGCCGCCGTCCGTCCTTTTGGTAAGCGCCGGGAACGATCGTCAGTTCGCGATTGTCGGGAGAGCTTCGCGTGAAAACCGTACGGAGGGCGTGTCCCGGCGCTACACTCACGCGATAGCGCCAAGGCTGACGGGAGCCCCGCGCGATCAGGCAAGACCTCGGCGGCGCGGCCGTCTCACTTTTCGCGGAACGCGCGCCGGGCCTGATCGGCCAGCGGTTTTGTGAGGTAAGAGAAGACTGTCCGATCGGCCGTGCGGATGAACGCTTCCACCGGCATGCCGGGCATCAGCTTAGCCCCGTCGAGGCGGCTGAGCTCGTCTTTCGAGACGCCGAGGCGGACGAGGTAGTAGTAGCTGCCCGTGCGCTTGTCCTCGCTGACGTCGGCGGCGATGCGGGTGACGCGGCCATTCAGCTCGGGCGTCGTGCGCTGGTCGAAGCTCGGGAAGCGCAGACCGGCGCCCTGGCCGAGTCGCAGGCGGTCGATGTCCTGGGGTGCGACGCGCACATCGACGACGAGGGAATCGGCGGTCGGAACGATCAGCATGATCGGCTCGCCCGGCGAGATCACACCGCCGCGGGTATGGACTGAGAGCTCGTGCACGTAGCCGCCCTGCGGCGAGCGGATGTCGATGCGCTTGAGCTGGTCGAGGGCAGTGATCTTCTGCTCGGTGAGGGTCGCAGACTTGGCGCGGATCTCCGCCAGTTCCTTGGCGACGTCGCTGCGCAGGTTCTGCTCGAGCTGGATGATCTGCAGCTCGGTCTCGGAGATCTTGCCCTTGGTCTGGGCGATATTGGCGACGAGCAGGCCGCGCTCGCCCTTTAGCCGCGAGATGTCACGTTCGAGGGCGGTAAGACGGGTCAGCTGGATGAGGTTCTTCTTCCAGAGATCCTGCACACCCTCGTATTCGCGATTGATGATCGCGGATTCCTGTTCCTTGCCGGCGGCCTGCTCGGTGAGCCCTTTGATCTCCTCCTGAAGCTGGCCGACGCGTTCCTTCAATTGCGCCTTCTGACCCTGGAGGGCGTCACGCCGGAAGTGGAACAGCCGGCGCTCGCCCTCGACGATGCGGGCGACGTCCGGGCCAGCTTCCGTCAGTTCGGCGGGGAAATCGACCTCGTCGAGTCCGTCGCGCTCGGCCTCCAGGCGCGCTCGGCGGGCGGATAGTTCGAAGAGGCTCTTGCTGACGCTGTCGTAGGTCGCCTGGGCCGTGGTGGCGTCGAGGCGGATCAGCAGGTCGCCGGCCTGGACGCGGGCACCCTCCTGCACGTTCAGTTCGGCGACGACGCCGCCGGTCGGGTGCTGGACCTTCTTGATATTGGTCTCGACCACGAGCGAACCGGTGGCGATGATGGCGCCGGAGAGGTCGGTGGTGCCGGCCCAGGCTCCGGCGCCCGTCGCCACTGCGATCACTGCGAGCACGCCCGCCATGTGCCGCCGCAGGGAGCGGCGGGTGCCGCGGGTGAGATCCGCTTCGGTGCTCATGCGACTCTCGCGGGCTGCTGCCGGGTCAGCGCGCCGAGCTTCGCCAGCACGTCGTCGCGGGGGCCGTGCAGTTGCACGCGGCCGTCGCCGAGGACCAGGATGCGGTCGACCGCCGTCAGCGCGCTTGGCCGGTGAGCGACGAGGACGACAATCCCGCCACGCGCCCGCACCGCCTGCACGGCCGCGGCCAGCGCCCGGTCTCCCTCGACGTCGAGGTTGGAGTTGGGCTCGTCGAGCACCACGAGGAACGGATCACCGTAGAGCGCACGCGCCAGGGCGATCCGCTGCCGCTGGCCGCCGGACAGGCCGAGCCCACCGCTGCCGACGCGGGCGTCGTAACCGCCGGGCAGGCGCAGCACGATCTCGTGCACGCCGGCCGCCCGCGCAGCGGAGAGCAGCGCTTCGGGATCGGGCTCCGGGTCGAACCGGGTGATGTTCTGGGCGATGGTGCCGTCGAACATCTCGATGTCCTGCGGCAAGTAGCCGATGGCGCGGCCGAGCGCATCTGGATCCCATTGGTCGATCGCCGCTCCATCGAGACGGATGACGCCGCGGCTCGCTCGCGCCAAGCCGACGAGGGCACGCGCGAAGGTCGACTTGCCCGAGGCACTAGGCCCGATCACGCCGAGCGCGCTGCCGGGTGCGAGGGCGAGGCTGACGTCGTGGAGTGCCAGTGTGTCGGTGCCGGGAATGGCGACGGAGAGCGCCGTCACCCGCAGACTTTCGCGGGGCGCCGGCAAGGGCGTGAGCTCCACCCCCGCCTTGCGCGGCAGGAAGGCGACGAGGCGGGTCCAGGCTTGGCGCGCCGCCGAGAACGACTTCCAGTTGGCGATGGCGAGGTCGACCGGCGCCAGCGCCCGGGCCGACAGGATGGTGGCGGCGAGCATCACGCCGGCCGTCGCCTCCTCGCGCACCACGAGATAGGCGCCGAGCCCGAGGATGCCGGATTGCAGCACCGTCCGCATCAGCCGCGCGCTCGCGCCGAAGCCGATGGCGAGGTCGTTGCCGTAGCCGGCGACGTCGAGGTTCGTTTGCGCGCGCTGCTGCCAGAGATCGGCGATCCGCGAGCGCATGCCCAGCGCCGAGAGCAGCGGCGCGGTGCGGTGCGCCATGTCGGTGAAGGAGCGCCGCTCGCTTCCCGCCAGCACGGCCTGGCGGGATGGGCCGGCCTGCGCCCAGTCGGTGAGGATCGTCAGCCCGCAGAGCACGACGGCGCCGCATAGGATGGTCAGGCCGATCCAGGGGTGAAACAGGAAGCAGACGGCGATGTAGAGCGGCACCCAGGGCAGGTCGAAGAAGGCCGTGAAGGCCATGCTCGACAGGAAGCCACGCACCGTATCGAGGTCGCGCAGGGCCTGGGGGCCGTCGTCGGTGCGGGGCATCTCGCAGCCGCGGACGAGGAGGTGCCGGAAGATGCGGTCGCCGAGCCGCTCGTCGACGAGGCGTCCGAAGCGCGACAGGATGCGCGCGCGAAACACCTCCAAAGCGCTCTGGACGAGAAAGAGAACCAGCGCGATGCCGGCGAGCCCGACGAGGGTCGCGAGGCTGCGGCTCGGCAGCACCCTGTCATAGACCTGGAGCATGAAGACCGGGGCAGTCAGCATCAGCAGGTTGATGAGACCACTGATGCCGATGACCGTCAGCAAGGCGCCGCGGCCGGCTCGTGCAGCGCTCCAGAACTCACGGGATTTGGCAACGCGCAGCACACGGTCTTCGCTCACGTCATGGGTCCAGATTGAGGGGATGCGCGCGGCGCGTCAGGCAGAGACGTTGGGAGAGCCCCCGCCGCCATGAGCGGCGGGGGCTTGCTCGCTCAGAGGCCGAGCAGGTGCAGGCCGCCAGTTGACGAGTGCGGCGTCGGATCGGTGTGGTGGAGATCCGTATGGCCGCCGAGGTCGATCGCGGCGAGGCCGAGATCGAGCCCCGTATGCTGCGACGTGTCTGGGCTTGTCGGCCCCGAAGTGTCGTGGACGAGGTCGAGCGCGTGACCGACCAGCGAATCCGCTCCGCCACTGCCCAAGGCAGGCAGCGTCAGGCTGTCACCGTCGAGCAGGCTCGCATTCACGAGGCTCGGCTGATCCGCTCCAACGCCGATGGCACCGACCTGGATCGCATGGCTGGTGTCGGATTGCGGCGTCAGCACGCTGACATTCGCGATCGGCGTCGATGTGGTGGGGCCGGCGGAAATGTCGATCAGCGGATGCGTGCCGTCGGCGCCGCTCCCGATACCGCCCAGAATGGACGTCACCGGAGAGAGGAGACCACCACCGGACGAACCATCCCCGCCACCCGTCACGCCAACAAGCAGAGAGGTGAGGGGGGAAAAAAGACCGCCGCCGGAAGAGCCGTCACCACCGCTCGCGACACCGTCGAGGATCGAAGTCTCGGGCGTGAGGAGACCGCCCGGCAAGCCATGGTCTCCACCGGTCACTCCGTCGAGGATCGAGGTGACCGGGGAGAGCAGGCCACCGACGGGAGATCCCTGGTCGCCACCGGTGAGGCCGCCGAGGATGGACGTGACGGGTGACAGGAGGCCGCCAGCCGAGCCGTCGCCGCCGCCCGTCAGACCGCCGAGCACCCCGGGCAGGCTGCCGACGACATCGCCGGCAGCGCCCACGACGTTACCCAGGTCTCCGACAACATGATCGAGGCTGCCCGCAAGGTCGCCACTCAGAATGCTGCCCGGCAGGTCAACGACGTCGGTGAGCAGGTTGTTGCCCTCGCCGAGGGTGCCAAGACCGACCGTATTGCCGAGATTGATCACGTCGTGAATCGTATCGTTCAGAAGCGGCATGTCGTGGCCGACATTCTCGAAATTGGCATGAATGGTGTCGATCACCCCATTGGCGATGCCGGCGACCGGTTGGAGCGCGCCACCGGTGCCAAGAAGATCTCCGGTGAGGCCGCCATCGTCGCCAGTCACGCCGCCGAGGATCGAGGTGACGGGGCTGAGGAGGCCACCATCACCTGTCAGGCCGCCGACCAGCGATGTCAGAGGCGTGAGAATGCCACCCGCGCCAGTGAGGTCACCGACGAGGCTCGTCGGAACGTGCAGCACGTCCTGCAGCAGCCCCGTCGCCGACCCCACGACGTTGCCGAGATCCGCCACGACCGGCGAGAGCGCATCGATGCCTTGGCCGCCCAACAGCCCCCCCGGCAGCCCCACGACATCGGTCAGCAGGTTCCCGGGGATTCCGAGTTGGCCGCCGAGCCCGAGGCTATCGGTGAACCCTGTTACACCGTGCAGCGCATCGCCGAGCGGCGCTACACTTTGTCCAAGCCCATCCAGCGCCTGCTGCAGGCCGGATGCCGTGCCGTTCACGACCGCCGAGACGGGAGCGAGCAGGCCGTCAGAAGCGAGCGGGTTGCTCCCGGCGACGGCCCCGGTGATCGATCCAGCGAGACCATCGGCGGCACCGAGCACGCTCCCGATATCCGTGAGCGCCGGAGCGACGGAGGCCAGGCCGCCGCCGTCGAGGATCGATTGGGGCAGGTGGACGACGTCGGTGAGAAGATGATCCGGCTCGCCGATCTTACCGAGGCCGATGGTCTCGCCGAGGTTGGTCAGTGCGTGGATCGGACCGTTCAGTGGTGTGACCTGGTGGCCTGTATCTTCCAGCGAAGCATGCAGATCGAGAACAGCATCATTGGCGTTGGCGATCACCGGACCTAGCAGACCCAATGTCCCGGAATCGGTCGAGGTCAGGTCGAGGCCGCTTTCGACCGTCGAGAGGATGGGCCCGAGCACCCCGAGTTCACTGCTCGAGAGCGCCGTCGAAGACATCAGGGCGTCGGGCGCCGTCAGCCACTCGAAAGAACGTCCCGGTTGGCCGAGCACAGAAAATAGGGATGTCGACATGAGGATCCTCCAAAGATGAAGGATCAACTCGACCAAGCGCCCAAGGTTCTAACCAATATTAACAGCGTTAAAATCTGATTGATCCTAAATATAAACTTCAGACATACGCATCTTTTGCAAATATGTTTTCCAGTGCAAGCTGATTACTGCGAAAGGCAAGCCGCATCTTATTTTTTGTCTGGGCGAGTTTGGCCTGAGCGTCGCATACAGCCCTTGACACCGATGACGCCAGACTGTCTCCCGTCTGCCTCGCCTAAGGTCGCTTGTGGATCGGATCGACCCAGTGGACGGTCTCGGGCCGCTCGATCGGCTCGACGTCGGGCAAGTTGACCACGACCGCCTCGTTGTCCGAGCGCACCAGCACGCAATGGAGTGGCTCGTCGGTCGAGGCGTTAATCTCCTGGTGAGGCACGTAGGGCGGCACGAAGATGAAATCGCCGGGTCCGGCCTCGGCGACATATTCGAGCCTGTCGCCCCAGCGCATGCGGGCCTTGCCTGAGACGATGTAGATCACGCTTTCCAGCGCGCCGTGATGATGGACGCCGGTCTTGGCGTCAGGCTCGATCGCCACCGTACCGGCCCAGATCTTCTGGGCACCCACACGGGCGGCGTTGATCGCGGCCTGGCGGTACATGCCGGGGGTCTGCGCCGTGTTGGGATCGAGCCCGTCACCCGGTATCACCCGCACGCCATCGTGCTTCCAGCGCTCGCGCGCTTCGGCCGAAGCGTCGGCCTCGTCCGGGTGAGGGTGCTCGTTATCGTGGGGATGGCCGTCGCCGATGTCGTGCATTCCGTCCTCATCCTAGCCGCATCGGATGCGTCGATTGCTGCGGCAGCGGTCGCGTCGAACTCGGGCTGACGAACTCTCGGTAAGCTACGACACTGCGGCGGGGCGGGCCAAGGGTGGCCTGGACTTCACGCCTCCCGCGACTGTCCCTTCTTCCTCAACGCCCTGACGAATCCAGTATCGTGTTCCGAAAATCCCGTCGCCTTGCAAAACCCCGCGAGTTCCTGCTGCTCCGCGGTGACGGATAGCCCCAAGGTGCCGCATCCGGAGACGCGGGCCGCCTGGGCGACCGCCTTGAGCAGCAGCCGGCCGATGCCGCGTCGGCGCTCGTCGGGTCCGACGAGCAGTGTCGTGATTTGCGCGGTCGCGAGGTCGGCATCGAGCGTCCGGTAGCGGTGGAACACGACGAGTCCGCTCGGCGGTCCCCATTCCAACGCGATCAACGCGGCGCCGCGGTCGCCCCTCAGGGCTGCGAGCCGCTCGGCGAGGACAGGAGGCAGGACGCGCCATCCCGCTGCCTGCAGCAGTTCGGCGAGACCGGGGGCATCGGCCTCGTTCGCCGCGCGGATCTCCAGTCCATGGCGGCTGCTCACAGACGGCACCCCCGATTCCGGATCGACCTCGAGCCACCTCGCGGATAGGGCGAAAAAACCTCTGCAGCCTTACGCCTGCTTCGGCTTCGGCGGAGGCGTGGGAAGCTCGACGAGTTCGCCCGTGAGCGGATTCAGGATCACCATGTCCGCCTTCCTGAGTGGTTTCGTTGCGGCATGGCACGCCCCAATCGGGGCAAAAGCTTGTCCTTGCGAGTTGTCCACAGCACCGCCTGCACGTCGTACGGGCGTCTAAGGTGCATCAGCCGTGGCGCATCGCGCGGCCGAGGATCAGCGTCAGGAGGCCGGCTGCGATCATCAGGCCCGCGATGGCGGCGAGCGCGAGGTCGAATCGGTCGGTAGCGTCCTTGATCCAGCCGACGAGGTACGGCCCGATGAATCCGCCGAGGCCGCCGACCGCGTTGATCAGTGCGATGCCTCCGGCTGCGGCGCTGCCCGAGAGCAGCGCGGTAGGCAGCGTCCAGAACGTCGGCAACGCACAGAAGACGCCGAGGGTCGCGAGGCTCAGGAGTGCCATGGCCGGGACCTGCGAACCGGTCTGGCCGGAGACGGCGAGCGCAAGGCCACCCGCGAAGGCCGGCAAGGCGACGTGCCAAATGCGCTCGCCCTGCCTGTCCGACATCCGCGTCCAGGCCACCATGCCCGCGGCAGCGACGAGATAGGGGACCGCGGTGACGAATCCGGTCTCGAGCGTCGAAAGTCCGAACCCCTTCACGATCTGCGGCAGCCACAGGCCGACACCGTAGAGGCCGGCGCTGAGGCCGAGATAGACAAGGGCGAGAGCAAGCACTTGCGGATGGACCAGCGCCTGCCTCAGACCGAGGGCCGGGCGCCGCGTGGCCTGCCGGTCACGCTCGATTTCGCGCGCGAGTTCATCACGCTCCTCGGGCGTCAGCCAAGAGGCAGCTGCGGGCCGATCGGTGAGAACGAAGGGCACGGCGAAACCAAGAAGCAGGCTCGGTGCCGCCTCCAGCAGGTAGAGCCATTGCCAGCCGGCGAGCCCGTGGGCGCCATCCGCCGCTGCCATGATCCAGGCCGAGAGCGGCGAGCCTATCGCCGCGGAGATCGGCACGGCCATCATGAAGGTGCCGACGATGCCGGCGCGCCGCTCCGACGGGTACCAGTAGGTCAGGTAGAGAATAATGCCAGGGAAGAACCCGGCCTCGGCGAGCCCCAGTAGAAAGCGCACCAGGACGAAGGATCGTTCGCCGATGACGAACGCGGTCGCGGCGGAGATCAGCGCCCACGAGATCATGATCCGCGCGATCCAGGCACGTGCACCGACGCGTTCCAGGATCACGTTGCTCGGCACCTCGAACAGGAAATAGCCGAAGAAGAAGATGCCGGCCCCGAAGCCGTAGGCCTCGGCCGACAGGCCGAGATCGCGGTTCATGGTCAGCGCCGCGAAGCCGACATTCACCCGGTCGAGATACGCAACGAAGTAGCAGAGCATCAGGAACGGCAGCAGCCGCCAGGACACCTTGCGCATCAGGGCATCGGTCATAGGGATTTTTCGGTCTTCACGAGGCCTGGATGGGCGGCCTTCGTAGTGGCAGAGTGTGGCCCGTACTGCCACCGCGCCGGCGCTGCCATGTCGGCGCCTTCGCGCTATTTGTCAGCGTCCCGGCCATGGTGCCGCTCCCTTCCATGACGAAAGCGCTCATGTCCGTCTATTCGCTCGACGATGTCGTGCCTGTTCTCGACGATCAGACCGTGTGGATCGCGCCGGGCGCGCACGTGATCGGTCGCGTGCGCATCGGCGCCCACGCCAGCATCTGGTTCGGCGCCGTGGTGCGCGGTGACAACGAGGAGATGCGCATCGGCGCCGGTAGCAACATCCAGGATGGCGCCGTCCTGCATTCGGATCCTGGCTTCCCGCTGACGATCGGCGAGGGCGTCACCGTCGGCCATCGCGCGATCGTCCACGGCTGCACGGTCGGAGCCAATTCGCTGATCGGCATGGGGGCGACCGTGTTGAACGGAGCGCGGATCGGGCGAAACTGCATCGTCGGCGCCAATGCCCTCGTGAAGGAGGGCGCCGAGTTTCCGGATGACAGCCTGATCGTCGGCATGCCGGCCAAGGCCGTCCGCACCCTCGATCCAGCCAGCGCCGAAGGGCTACGCAGCCTTGCCGAGCGGTATGTCGCCAGAGCCGGCCAATACGCTAAAGGCCTCGTCCTTCGCACATAGCCGCACAACCAGGCGCACCCCAACGCGGGCTCAGTGTGCGGCGAGGGCGGCCGCTCCGGCCTTGTCGTGCGTTGCGTGGCGCTCCACGAGCGTCGCGCTCGCCTCGTTGAGCCCGACGACCTCGACCGTACGGCCGCGGGCGCGGGCCTTCAGCACAACGCGATCAAGAGCGGCAACGGCCGAGATGTCCCAGAAATGCGCCTGGTGCACGTCGATGACGATGCGCTCCAGCGGCTCCAGCACGTCGATCGCGTCGGCGAAGGTCCGCGCCGAGGCGAAGAAGACCTGGCCGGTGACCCGGTAGGTCCGGGTCTCGCCGTCGAGCGACAGATCCGAGTTCACCCGGCTCAGGCGCGAGACCTTGCCGGCGAAGAAAACGCCCGAGAGCAAGACGCCTACGAGCACGCCGATGGCGAGATCGCGCGTCGCGACCACGACCAACACCGTCACCAGCATCACCGCCGAGGAGGGCAGGGGGTTGGTGCGCAGGGCCGCGAGCGACCGCCACGAGAAGGTATTCAGCGAGACCATGATCATGACCGCCGTCAGCGCTGCCACCGGCACCACGGCGAGAAGATCCTGCAGCGCAACGAGCAGCACCAGCAGGAAGCCACCGGCGACCAGCGTCGAGAGCCGCCCACGGGCGCCGGAGGAGACGTTGATGACCGACTGGCCGATCATGGCGCAGCCGCCCATACCGCCGAAGAAGGCCGAGGCGATGTTGGCAACGCCCTGGCCGGCGCATTCGCGGTTCTTGGAGCTAGACGTGTCGGTCATGTCGTCGACGATCTGCGCGGTGAGCAGGCTCTCCAGCAGGCCGACGGCGGCAAGCGTGGCCGCGTAGGGCAGCAGGATGCGCAGGGTCTCGAAGGTCAGGGGAACCTGCGGGATGGCGAAGCTCGGCAAGGCAGAGGGCAGGGCGCCGAGATGCGCGACGGTGCGCACGTCGAGGTGGAACACGGCGGTGATTACCGTCAGCACCACGATGGCGACGAGCGGGGAGGGCACCGCGCGGGTCAGCCGCGGAAAGCCGTAGATGATGCCGAGGCCGAGCGCGATCAGGCCGTAGGTCGCCGGCGGCACATGCGTCAGTTCGGGCAACTGCGCCAGGAAGATCAGGATCGCCAGGGCGTTGACGAAGCCGGTCATCACCGATTGCGAGACGAAGCGCATCAGCCGCCCGAGCTTCAGGAAGCCTGCGAGGATCTGCAGCAGCCCCATCAGGATCGTGGCGGCGAAGAGGTATTGGACGCCGTGCTCGCGCACGAGATCGACCATGACGACCGCGGTGGCGGCGGTCGCCGCGGAAATCATCGCCGGACGGCCGCCCGCGAAGGCGATGGTGCAGGCGATCACGACGGAGGCGTAGAGCCCGACCTTGGGGTCGACGCCCGCGATCACTGAGAAGCCGATGGCCTCGGGGATCAGCGCCAGCGCGACGACGATGCCGGACAGAGTATCGCCGCGCAGGTTGGAGACCCATTCGCGCGCGAGTTTAGATGACGATGACAGCATGAAAATTTCCGCAGGAGATCGGCCTCTGCGCAGTCCGCGCGCAGGTCAGGAGACGTCTCGAATGCGTGATCCGGCGGATCGGCGGCCGGAAGAGCCACCCGGGCTTGCACCGGGTCCAGGCGAATAACGCCTGCTTACGGGAAAAGCGTGTTGCAGCGCAATGATGGCGGGGGCGGACACGCTCGCATGGCTGCGCTCGCCGCCCTCCAGAGCGCAAAGTGTCCTGCAGCAGATTCGGTCAGAACCCAGACGATCTGCGATGGAGAGGAATTCTTCTCCTTCCGACGCTTCGGGCGATCATTTCATTGCAATACCGCGACACACAAAGCAAGATCAGTTTATTGACCATACAAGTCTAGCCACAATATTGTTCGTTGTAACGAACGCCCGATGCGGGCCAACAACGCTCTCACAATCTTCAGTCACAGTCTTTCATGGGCGCTAACCGAGTTCGTCCTCGCGACTCTCGGCGTGCCTGCTGTCGGAAGCTTCTGGCTCTACGCAACCTCAGATCCAGTCTGGGCCTTCGCCTCCAGGCTGCTCGCTCAGTTGGACGCCCACAGATGCCTGTTCGCATCGTTGCCTTTTCTGGCAATGCCCGTCGCCCGTCGCGCACTCGTACCCTCGTCGAGGCAGTGGCCTCGGAGGTCGCGCGTCTGCGCACCATCGACCTCAAGATCTTCGACGTGGTCGATGCGGGGCAGGGCATCGCCGTGGCGAGCCGGGACGCGCTCCCGCTGCCGGCCGCCCGCATCATCGACGCGATCGAGAACGCCGACGCGCTGATCGTGGGCTCACCCGTCTACAAGGGCGCCTATAGCGGCCTGTTCAAGCACCTCATCGACTTCGTCCATCCCGAGGCGCTGGTGGGCAAGCCCGTGGCGCTCGCGGCCACTGGCGGCGGCCCGCGCCATGCCCTCGTGGTCGAGCACGCCCTGCGGCCGCTCTTCGGCTTCTTCTCGGCGCAGACCGTGCCCACCTCCGTCTATGCTGGCGACACCGAGATCGTGGACGGCCGCGTCACCGACGCCACCGTGCTGGAGCGCATCGCCCGCGCTGCGGCCGAACTCGACGTGCTGCTCGATCTCGACCTTCGGCGCGACGGCCGCCGCCTCGCCGCAGCCGAATAGAGACCCGCGCCATGATCACACGACGCATCGCGCTGGCCGGCGCCCTCGCGGCCGCCGGTTCGCTCTCCAGCCGCGTGACGCGGGCCGGGGAGGGCGCCGTCTTGCGCATCGGCTACCAGAGGAACGGCATTTTGGCCGTCGCCAAGGAGCAGGCTGCGATCGAGACGCGGTTGAAGAGCCTCGGCGTCGACGTGAACTGGGTCGAGTTCTCCTATGGGCCACCGCTGCTGGAGGCGATCAGCGTCGGCAGCATCGATTTCGGCCAGACCGGCGATGCGCCGCCGATCTTCGCCCAGGCGGCCAAGGCGAACCTCGTCTACGCCGCGTCTCAGCCGAAGGGCGGCTCCGGCTCGGCGATCCTGCTGCCGAAGGGCTCCACCATCCGCACGCTGGCCGATCTCAAGGGCAAGCGGGTCGCCTTCGCCAAGGGCTCGAGCGCGCACAACCTCACCATCGCCGCCCTGGAGAAGGCCGGCCTGTCCTATGCCGACATCGAGCCAGTGACCCTGGCGCCGGCCGACGGCGCGGCGGCCTTCGCCAGGGGCGCCGTCGACGCCTGGACGGTCTGGGATCCGTATTTCGCCATCGCCGAGACGGGGGAGGGCGTGCGCATCCTCGCCCAGGCCTCCGAGATCACGCCGACCAACAACTTCTTCCTGGCGAACAAGAGCACCGTCGAGGCCAACCCCGAGCGTGTCGCGGCCGCGATAGAGGCGCTCGGCACCGTGGCCGCCTGGTGCGAGGCGAACCGCGGCGCGGTCGCGAAAAGCCTGTCGCGCATCACCGGCGTGCCGCTGGCGGCCACCGAGCGGACGGTCGGCCGCATCCGATACGTGATCGCGCCGATGACCCCCGAGGTGACGGCCGAGCAGCAGCACATCGCCGACCGCTTCCACGCCCTGAAGATCATCCCGCGGGCGATCCGCGTCTCCGACATCGTCTGGACGCCGCCGGGCGTCGCACGCAGCAACGGGTAGCCGCATGGCCGATTCCGCCCTTCCCGCCCTCACCCGGATCGCGCCGGCGCGTGCCGCTCGCGCACCGACGCCCCGAGTGCCGACATGGCTCGATCCGAGCCGGGCGCTCCCCTGGCTGCTCCCGGCCGGAATCATCCTCGGCTGGCAGGCCGCGGCCTCGACGGGCCTCGTCTCGACCCGGTTCATGCCGGCGCCGCTCGACGTCGCCCATGCCGGCTGGCAGGCGGCGCAGACGGGCGAACTCTGGGTCAATCTCTGGGTCAGCTTTTTACGCGCGGCCTCCGGGTTCCTCATCGGCGGCGGCATCGGGCTCGCCTTCGGGCTGGCCAACGGGCTCTCGCGGCTCTCGGAGAAACTGACCGACACAACGCTGCAGATGGTGCGCAACGTGCCCCACCTGTCGCTGATCCCGCTGGTGATCCTGTGGTTCGGCATCGACGAGGGCGCGAAACTCTTCCTCGTGGCGCTCGGCGTGTTCTTCCCGATCTACGCCAACACCCTGCACGGCATCCGCTCGGTCGACCCGCAGCTCATCGAGATGGGCCGGGTCTACGGCATGAACCGCCGCGAACTCTTCTGGCGCGTCGTCCTTCCGGGGGCGCTTCCGTCGATCTTCGTCGGCCTGCGCTACGGTCTCGGCATCATGTGGCTGACGCTCATCGTCGCCGAGACGATCGCTGCCAATTCCGGCCTCGGCTACATGGCCATGCAGGCGCGCGAGTTCATGCTCGTCGACGTCGTGGTCCTGGCGATCCTGATCTACGCGGCTCTCGGCAAGCTCGCCGACAGCCTGACCCGGCTCCTGGAGCGGCGCTGCCTCTCCTGGAACCCGGCCTATCGCAACGCCTGAGCCGCGCCGCCATGACCGCTACCATCGCTCCCCTTTTCAAGGACGTCGCCGCGCAGGCGCACGCCCCGGTGCGGCCCAGCGCCGGCCGCGCGCTCTCGGTGACGCTGCGGCGCCTCACCAAGGCCTTCGATGGCGGGGAGCCCGTGATCCGCGGGCTCGACCTGCACATCCCGGCCGGCCAGTTCGTCGCCATCGTCGGCCGCTCCGGCTGCGGCAAGAGCACCCTGCTGCGCCTGATCCTCGGCCTCGAACAGCCCACCTCCGGCCATCTCGCGGTCGACGGCCGCGACGGCCGCGCCGCCGGCCCCTCGCGAAAGATCATGTTCCAGGAGCCGCGGCTGCTGCCCTGGGCCCGCGTCGCCGACAACGTCGCCGTCGGGCTCGGCCGCGAGGGCAGCCGGGCGGAGCGCCGGGAGAAGGCCCGCGAGGCCCTCGCTCAGGTCGGCCTGTCCGAAAAAACCGGCGACTGGCCGGCAACGCTCTCGGGCGGCCAGCGCCAGCGCGTGGCGCTCGCCCGGGCGCTCGTGAGCCGGCCCGCGCTCCTCGCCCTCGACGAGCCGCTGGGCGCGCTCGACGCGCTCACCCGCATCGACATGCAGGCGATGATCGAGCGGATCTGGGCCGAACAGGGCTTCACCGCGATCCTCGTCACCCACGACGTCGGCGAGGCCGTCGCCCTCGCGGACCGCATCCTGGTGATCGAGGACGGCGCGATCGCCCTGGACGTCGACGTGGACACGCCCCGCCCGCGCCGCCGGGGCGATCCCGACCTCGCGGCCCTCGAAGGCCGCATCCTCGACCAGCTTCTCGCGCGCGCCTGACGCGCCCTTCGTTTCGTGGAGTTCCCCATGTCCGCTCAGACCGACGGCAAGACCGACGTCCTCTGGTTCCTGCCGACCCATGGCGACGGCCGCTATCTCGGCGCCTCGGAAGGCGCCCGCGACGTCTCGCTCGACTACCTGCGCCAGATCGCCCAAGCCTCGGACGATCTCGGCTATTACGGCGTGCTACTGCCCACCGGCCGGTCCTGCGAGGATTCCTGGGTGGTCGCCTCGGCGCTGGCACCGCTGACCAAGCGCCTGCGCTTCCTCGTCGCCGTGCGTCCCGGCCTGCAGGAGCCCTCCGTCGCCGCCCGCATGGCCGCGACGCTGGACCGGATCTCGAATGGCCGCCTGCTCATCAACGTCGTCACCGGCGGCGACCCCGTCGAGCTGAGGGGCGACGGCGTCTTCCTCGCCCATGACGAGCGCTACGAGGTCACGGACGAGTTCCTGACGATCTGGCGCGGCCTGATGGCCGGCGAGACCGTGAATTTCGAGGGCAAGCACCTGCGGACCGAGAACGGACGCGTGATCTTCCGCCCGGTTCAGGACCCGTATCCGCCGCTCTATTTCGGCGGTTCCTCCCCGGCCGGTATCGAGGTCGCAGCCGACCATTGTGAGGTCTACCTGACCTGGGGCGAACCTCCAGCCGGCGTCGCAGAGAAGATTGCTCGTGCCCGGGAGGCTGCCGAGCGCCGTGGCAAAAGATTCTCCTACGGGATCCGGCTGCACGTGATCGTGCGCGAGACGGAGGGCGAGGCCTGGGAGGCCGCCGACAAGCTCATTTCGCGCCTCGACGACGCCACCATCGCGCAGGCGCAGGAGACCCTGAAGCGCCAGGATTCCGTCGGCCAGAGCCGGATGATGGCGCTGCATGGCGGCGACAGGAACAAGCTCCTGGTCTCGCCGAACCTCTGGGCCGGCGTCGGTCTCGTCAGGGGAGGGGCCGGCACGGCCCTCGTGGGCTCGGCGGACCAGGTCGCCGACCGGATGAAGGAATACATCGATCTCGGCATCGATCGCTTCATCCTGTCCGGCTACCCGCACCTCGAGGAAGCCTACCGCTTCGCCGAGCTCGTCTTCCCGAAGCTGCCGCTCCGCACGACCACCGGAGCCCCCCGCTCGGGTGCGCCGAACAACGGCCCGTTCGGCGAGGTCATCGCCAACGACATCGTCCCGACCCGCCGCATCGCCGCACACTGAACACCGTCGTCATTGCGAGGCGAAGCCGAAGCAATGACGGCGAGGACGCCAAACCCGATCCGCTGCTCACCCACGAGGCCGCCCATGCCCGCCATCGCCAAGGCACGACCGCTCACGCTCCCGGGCCAGCGCCTGTGGCTCGCCCTCGCCGCCCTCGTCTTCGCCGCGCTCTGGCTCGCTCCGGCCCATGCCGCCGAGAAGACGATCCGGATCGGCTACCAGAAATACGGCACCCTCGTCCTCCTAAAGGGCAGAGGCAGCCTTGAGCCGCGGCTCAAGGCGCTGGGCTACGACGTCATCTGGTCCGAGTTCCCCTCCGGCCCTCCTTTGCTCGAGGCGCTCAATGCCGGCGCCATCGATTTCGGCACGGCCGGCGAGACACCGCCGATCTTCGCCCAGGCCGCCAGCGACGCACTCACCTACGTCGCGCACGAGCCGCCCGCCCCGCGCGGTGAGGCCATCCTGGTGCCGAAGGCGAGCCCGCTGCAGAGCGTCGCCGACCTTAAGGGCAAGAAGGTCGCCCTGAACAAGGGCTCGAACGTCCACTACCTGCTAGTGCGCGCCCTGGAGAAGGCCGGGCTGACGCTCAAGGACATCACCGAGGTCTATCTCGCCCCGGCCGATGCCCGGGCCGCCTTCGAGCGCGGCGCCATCGATGCCTGGGCGATCTGGGACCCCTATTTCGCCGCCGCCGAGGTCTCGAGCAACGCGCGCCCGCTGGCGGACGGGACCGGCATCGTGCCGAACCACCAGTTCTACCTCGCCTCGCGCAGCTTCGCGGAGAAGAACGGCCCAGTGCTCGACACCGTCATCGCCGCGATCGGCGAGGTCGATGCCTGGGCCAAGGACAATCCCGAGGCGGTCGCCCGCGAACTCGCGCCCTCCGTCGGCATCCCGGCGCCGATCCTCGCGGTCGCCCTCAAGCGGCAGGGATACGGCGTGCGCTCCCTCGACGGGCCGACCATCGCCGAGCAGCAGAAGATCGCCGACACCTTCCACGGCCTCGGCTTCATCCCGAAGCCGCTGACCATCACCGACGCCGTGCGCAAGCCCGGCACCTGATCCCAGAGACCCTCATGCTCCGCCGCACCCTTCTCGCGAGCCTCATCGCCGCTTCCCTCGCTGCCGCGCTTCCCGCCAGGGCGGATCACGGCGGGGTGCTGCGCATCGGCTACCAGCGCTCCTCGACGCTGATCTCGCTGCTGCGCCAGGACGAAGCCCTGGAGAAGGCGCTCGCGCCCTTGAAGGTCCGGGTGAGCTGGCACGAGTTCACCAGTGGCCTGCCGGTCATGGAGGCGCTGAATGTCGGCCAGATCGACGTCTCGGCCGATGTCGCCGACACGGTCCCGGTCTTCGCCCAGGCGGCCGGTGCGAGGATCACCTACCTCGCGCAGGAGGCCGCCTCGCCGAGCGCGCAGGCGATCCTGGTCTCCGGCGACTCGCCGGTGAAGAGCGTCGCCGACCTCAAGGGCCGCAAGGTCGCCGTCACCAAGGGCGCCGGCAGCCACTACCTGCTGCTCGCCGCGCTGGCCGGGGAGGGACTCTCCTTCAAGAGCATCACGCCGGCCTATCTCACCCCCGCCGACGGCCGCAGCGCGCTCGTCGGCGGCAGCGTCGATGCCTGGGTGGCGTGGGATCCGTTCCTGTCCGCGGCCCAGGTCCAGGCCGGCGCCCGCATCCTGAAGGACGGCAGCGGCCTCTCGCTGTACAAGCGCTACTACCTCGCCGGCGGCGACTACGCGAAAGCGCATCCGGAGGTGCTCGCCATCCTGTTCGGCAAGCTGCGCGAGACCGGGGACTGGGTGAAGGCGCATCCGGACGAGGCCGCGACCCGCCTCTCGGCGCTGTGGAAGATCGAGGCGCCGATCGTGCGCCAGGCCAATGACCGCCGCAGCTACAGGGTCGAGCCGGTGACCCGCGACGGCCTCGCCGAGCAGCAGAAGATCGCCGGCGCCTTCCGCGCCGAAGGCCTGCTGCCGCGCCCCGTCGACACCACGCTTCTGCCCGTCTGGGATCCTCCCGTGCGCTGAACGCACATGGTTGAAGCCCCTTCGCAAAATCACGCATCGCTATCGAAAACGACGGCTTGCCAAGCTGTCAGGAACGACTTAGACACCCCCCTCGATCGGGCGAGGCACTCGCTGCTCCCCGATCACCGCGCGCCCGTAGCTCAGCTGGATAGAGCACCAGACTACGAATCTGGGGGTCAGAGGTTCGAATCCTTTCGGGCGCGCCATTTCCGTACAGAACTGCGAACACCGGGCGTGATGTGAGCGCCACCGCCGGCGATGACGGTTTCCAAGTTCGCCTTATCCCCAAAGATGCGGATAACATCGTCATCGACCTCGATCCGGTCGACGATCGCCTGAAGCCAAGCCTTGCGGAACGGAATCTCTCCGTTCGCCACGTTCTCGCGCATGAGCGTGCCGAAGCGCTCGATCAGATCCGGGTCGATCGTTTCTGCGGCAGGCTCAGCGACACGGATGCGATCAAGTGCGGCCTTCGCCCGATCGCGGTCCAGCTTCAGCGCGGCGAGTCGATCCTTGAGAATATCGTCGAGATCGGTCACCCCGTCCTCGACCATCCTGTAGAGCCGCTGCAGCTTGTCCTCGGCTGCAATAACCTCCTTTCGCAAGGCGGCCACCCGCCCATCGACCTCTGCTGATCGCTCGGCGCGCAAAGCCCATAGCGAAGCCAGCGTCGCGCGAAGCCGATCGGGCTGAAGCAGCTCAGCAACGAGGTGATCCGTCACCAGTGTGTCGAGCTTATTCATCGGAATCGCGCGGCCGACGCAGGCGGTCTTACCCTGTCGGCCATGCGTCGAGCAGGAATAGTAAGTGTGGACTTTCCCTGACTTCGATGTGCCGGTGCGCAGGGTCATCGGTCCGGAGCAGGTGGCGCACGTAGCCAATCCCGTTAGCAAAATCGGGCCCGTCACGACGCGCGCGGGTGTCGCACGCGGGTTGTGAGCCTTGAGCGTCGCTGCGACCGCCTCGAACTCGGCGAGGTCGATGATTGCCGGCACCTCGATCGGCACGTGCTCGGCCTCGGGCTTATCGATCAGCGTCTTGGAATCCCTACGATTGAAGCCCCATTCGCCGATGTAAATGCGGTTCGTCAGCATCCCGTGGACAGTCGCAATGCCGAAGCGAGCGCCGAGCCGAGTCCGGTAACCGTGTTCATTCAGCCAGCAGGTCAGTGCCTTCACACCGAGGGGCCCAGATGTGCCGTCACCATGACGGTAGAGTCGAAACATCAGCTTGACGGTATCGGCCTCGACCGCGTCGATGACGAGGCGCTTCTTGACCCTGTTTCCGCGCTTTTCGACCTCTTCAAGCTTATATCCAATCGGCAAACGTGCCCCGTTGTAGAAACCCTGTCTTGCGTTCTCCTTCATCGCGCGCAGGACGTGTTTCGCATTTTCCTTGCTCTGATATTCATCAAATAACGCAATGATCTGACGCATCATTACCTGGGCTGGATCGTCTCCAAGTTCTTGCGTGATCGAAACAAGTCTCACCCCAGCCTTAGCAAGGCGGCGAACATACATTTCCAGTCCGAATGCATCTCGAAAGAAGCGCGAATAACTATGAACCACGATGACGTCGAAAGGGCGGTCATTGTCGCAGGCTCGCTCGATCATCTTTTGAAACTCGGGGCGGGCGTCGTCTGTGGCGGACGCTCCCGGCTCTTGATATTTGGCAACGATCGTCCAAGCTTTGGCTAAGCAAAATGAATTAATCTGCTTATCTTGATCAGGCATGGAAAGCTCAGACTCAGCCTGCCTAGACGTCGACACTCGCAGATAGGAACAAGCGCGCAGCGGTCCTTCGGGCCGCGGCGTTAGCTTCGACTTGCGAGCTTGCATGTTCATGTTCGGATACTCGATTGATACGCACACGATCTTACAACCGATCTACCGAGCCAGCGTCGGAGGCATTGGCGATCCACAATTTTGTATGCCGTGAAGTGTCCGTGAGCTGTCATGGCTTGGTGCCGATCTCACGCAAAATCGCATCGAGCGCTTGGCCGAGATAGGTCTCAAGCACGTCGAGCTCTGCCCGACCGACCGGCACAGGGCGCGAAAGATCGTCAACGACACGAAACGCATCGCCGTCAGCCTCGCGCGCAAACGCTCGCTTGCCCCGCCGCATCGGCGACGGAACCTGCTGAACGAGCAGACGATCAACCAGCAGCTCTCCCGGTCGCCCGGTGGCTCGGTGTGTCCGCTTATGCTTGGCGCCGGCTACCGCGCCCGCTTGTTTTAGTCCCGGCTTTTCCGCGCGTGATGCGCTGCCCGCCGATGGGGCACGAGATTCATACGCCACATGACACGTGAGGTCCCACGCCGACCGGCGGCCTACGCATCCGGGGCTGACCGCCGGTCAGCGTGGGATGGCTTCCTCACCTTCCCTGGAGCGGCCTGCCGGGCGGCAAGACCTCCAAGGAGGCCCAGCAGATCGACAGGCACCGTCAGGATTCGGCCAAGCTTCGCAGAACGCAAGGGCTTATTTCGGCGGATCGAAACCAATGGTCGACGCGAACTACGTATCAGACGCCGCGTTGTGACCGATCTACAAGCTGCCAGCCCAACGCGGATGATTCGCGTTGGGTATCCCGCAAGCCTTTTTGGTCTAGGCCCCAAGGATCGGCTCTCCCTTCGAACGCAACGGCGTCCTTCGGCCTCCGTGAGGCACGTTGCAGATCGGTCCGAGCTGCCGTCAGCTTTTGACCCTTCGCGGACATTCGGAAGGTCCGCTTCTGGGCTGGCCATCTGATTAAGTCGGTTATCGTCGCCCCTCTGCCGATGATGCCTCAATGCGCAAACCGGATTTTGAGCCGTTTTAAATGGGCTACGCTCTGCGCTCGAGTGCGCTGGAGTAGGATAAAGCAAAGTAAAACAGCATCTTAGCTCTTCGTATCCTACGCCGGAGCTCGTTCGTGGTCGAAACCCTCGGCATCTCAATCTCCTTCTGACGAGGCTTAGAACCAGCGGCAGCCTTAGTGAAGATCGTTCCGCAGCCCGCCACGCCTTCGGTAGCGCCGTCGATCCGCTGCTCGGCACCAGCCTGAAGGTTTGTCAGCACCACCGCAAACTGCGTGTTTGAAAATCGAACATAAATATGCCATATGGTGTGAATGTCGCACGAGGGACACACGCTATGACCAGCGAACCCTACTCCGAAGAGGCGTTGCTCGACGACCTTCGCAGCTGGTGGGATGACGAGGTCGGAGACGGCGATCCGTTCGCTGATCCCAAGCCAGCCAGCGGCACAATTTTCGATGTCATACCCACCATAGACTCGCTCGGCGCCGTGAACGGTCTGCTCACGATAGAGAAGCACGTCGGTTTCGAAGTGCCGCCGCGAGTCATCCGCCCCGGTGGGTACGCCAGCTTTGAAGACATGACGGCTGACCTCCTGCCCAAAGTACGGGCGATGGTCGCGCGCCGTCAGTCAGCACCTCGCAGGAAGGAAGCCGCATGACCCAAGCAAAGCGCATCGGACGCGCCCCGCCGAGCGCGATCGCCACGGACGGCAGCGACCGTGCGGGCCTCGGCTCACGCCTCAAAGAGGCTCGCGAGTACCTCGGCTTGTCTCAAGATGAGGTCGCGAAAGCCCTCGACCTCCCCCGGTCCGCCGTATCGCTGATGGAGACCGGACAGCGTAAGGTCGATGCCATTGAGCTGAAGCGTCTTGCGGAAATCTATCAGCGTCCGATCGCGTTCTTTACGGGCGAAGCCGGCGAGCCTGCGCCGGTGCCGGAGACGGTGCAGCACCTCGCACGGACCGCCGCGAAATTGACTGATCGCGACCGTGAGGAACTCCTGCAGTTCGCGCAGTTCCTCCAGGCGAGGAACCGCTAGTGACCCGGCGCGAGGCCATCCTGGAGGGGGCGCAAAGTGCAGCCCGGCTGCACGACCGATTGGGCGTGCGCAGGCAGGTTGAGGCGCGCGCCGGTTCTGTCGATGTGTTTGGGGCCATTCTCGCCCTTGGCACGCCGCTTATCTTCCGGCCGCTACAAGGCCTGCTCGGTGCCTGCCTGCCTGGGCCAGGTATCATGATCTCGACCGAGCGACCTCTCCCCATCCAGCGTTTCACCGGCGCGCATGAACTCGGGCATGTCGCGCTGGGGCACGACTCGAGTCTGGACGGCGATGAGATCCTCCGGCGCATCGGGCACAACAGCGGCGATACTGTTGTCTCCGAGCTAGAAGTTGCGGCGGACAGCTTCGCCTCAGCGTTTCTGCTCCCCAAGTGGCTCCTGCAGATGCACGCCCGCCGGCAGGGCTGGAACCGCGCCAGCATGGCGGATCCCCACATTGTCTACCAACTCTCGTTGCGGGTTGGAGCGAGCTATTCGGCGACATGCGTCGCGCTCGAACGGCACGACATCATCAACGAGACCACGCGTGAGGCGCTGCAAGCGAAACCACGCCGGACGATTAAGGCTGAGTTGCTCGACGGCGTGGAGGTCGACAATTTCTTCCCCGATGTTTGGCTACTGACGGAACGCGACGAGGGCTCCACAATAGAAGGTCAGCCCGACGATGTGTTCGTGCTCCGTCTGGAAGAGCAGGGGGGAGCCGGCTACCTCTGGACGACATCTGGCCTGATCGACTCAGGTTTCGCTATCCTGCGCGATCGGCGCGAGGTGCCGCCGCCAACCGTGGCTGTGGGCGGCCCCGTGACGCGCGCGCTCACCGCCCGCCGCACCGAGCCGGCGAAGGGCAGCTTCTCGCTCGAGCTGAGGCGCCCGTGGCTGAAAACGGGCACGCCGCTCGCGGCACTGCGCGTCGCCTACGACCTCCAAGGGAAAGAGGTCGGCATGCCCCGCGCCACTCGACGGCATCTCCGACTGGCTGCGTGATGACGATAATGGCGCTTCGAGACCTGCGGCCTCAGCTTGGACCTGCCCGGAACCAGGGGAGTCGTCCGACCTGTATCGCTTTCGCCTTTAGCGACGGACACGCCGCGGCGCGTAAGCACCCCACCCCTCTTTCGGTCGAACATCTGTACTACAATGCCGTCCAGCGCACGCCTGGCAATGATCCGGACCAGGGCGTCACCATGCCAGTCTGCATCAGCGCGCTCGCTGCGGACGGCCAATGCCACGAAGCCGGATGGGCCTATCTAGATCCGATTGGCGACCGGGCGACTTGGTCACCGCCCGCGACTGCAAAACCTGTATTTCGGAAGCGGTCCGCGCTCGAAGGAACGTCGGTCGACCGGATCATAGAGGAGCTTGATGCAGATCGGCCCGTCGTCATCGCGCTACTGCTGGGGGAGCGGTTTTACCTTCCCGATGCGCAAGGTCGGGTAATCGCTGGCCAGAGCGATTTGGATACGGACTACCACGCGGTGCTAGCTGTAGGTCACGGCCGAGACGGAGCGGACTCTTACGTCCTGGTGCGCAACTCGTGGGGTCTCGAATGGGGCCTTGATGGCCATTCTTGGGTTTCGGCCGACTACCTTCGGCCTCGCCTTTATGCGCTCGCGCGCTTTCCCGAAGAGGAGACGGTCTGATGAAGCCGATCCAAGCCGAAACTTGTGTCGATGCCTGGCTCCAAGGCTGCGATCATCTCCTCCTTCAGGAGCAGGATGCTTGGCGCGACTACAATCTCGTTAGCGAGATCGCCAATCCGCTCTCGCTCCCTGCAGACCATCGGGCGGTGGTTGAGACGCTGAGCGCCTTCCTTGTTCAGCGCGGAGGCCTGCCGTTCAGCACGGTGGTGAACACCATCTTTCCGGCCCAGCTTTATCAGCGACACGGGGCCGTTGGCGTTTACGAGCGATACGTCACCGACGTCCTGCCGCAAGTGCTGAAGCATCCCGACTGTTCGTGGGGCACCTACGCGCAGCGCATCCTTTGCCGCGTCGATCCAGACGGAACCGAGTTCAGTCCTCTCAAGGTGTTGATTGCTAAGTTGAAGAGTCAACTCGCGATCAGCGGCACCAATCGCGGCACCTACGAGCTGGGTATGCTCGACCCAGTGCTGGACATTCCGATTTACGATCCAGCGAGCAGCGACCGTACACGCCCTAATGGGGGTCCTTGCCTGAGCCATATCAGCGTCAAGTTGACCGCAGACCACCGGCTCATGCTGACTGGCTTCTACCGCTCACACTATTGGATCCAGCGAACACTCGGTAATCTGTTCGGACTCGCCCACCTTCAGAATTTCATCGCGCGAGAGGCCGGGCTGAAGCTGGGGCCTCTCGTCTGCCACTCGTCGATGGCGCAGCTGGAACTGAGCTCGAAGAAGTGGGGCACTGGCCAGGTCCGCGATCTTGTCGCGCGCTGCCACCAAGCCCGCTCTATGGCCCTGGCCGCATAGGGATGCACATGACAGTCACCGCGCCTGCACTCATGCTCGACCTGCAATGGACCCAGCTCTCGCACGACGAGCGCTACCACAAGGACGTTGTCCTCCTGCCCTTGGGCGAGCGCGTGAAGCACATGGCCCTCCACATGGCCAAGTATGTGGGCTACCTCGCCGAGATCGACGGCGACGATCCCGACCGCGTGTCGCGCATTCTAGTCGACGCCTTCATCATCACCCTGGCGACGGCCAACACGCTCAACCAGGACCTTGGGCGCGATCTCGCCGCTCCCAACGGGAGCGGCTTAGACCTCTCCAAGATCGGGCACGATCTGGCAGCGGAGCTCGCGACCACCAACGATGTCTCGGGGCTGCTACGCACCTTCGCCCGACACGCCGGCGCACTCGCCAAGGCATGCGAGTCGCTAGACCACATGGAGTCATTCCCGTTCCGCAACGCGATGCGCGAGAGCAATCTGGCACTGTTCAAGCTAGTAGTAGCGGCCGCAGCCGTACGGTCTCTGGACCTGGCCGCTCTCTATGCCGCCCGGCTACGCGTCGTCGAGGAGCGTTCCATTTTTGACGCCCGTCTTCGCGACGTCGCACCGGTTGCGGCCCAATGAGCTACTGGAGCGGGGAGACCCTCGCCGAGCGCCTTCCCGGCCTTGTCTCGCCTTATGAAGCCGCGCAGATCGATTGTGCGGCGTATCGCCTGCGCGTCGGCCAGGAAGTCTACATCTCGCCCACCGGCGAAGCGAAGGACGCCGCGACCAAGACGAAGGTGCCGCTCGATGCCGGTGAAGCGTTCACCGTTCCCCCGGGCCAATTCGCATTTCTCCTCACCGAAGAGCGGGTCACCGTGCCGAAGAGCGCTTTGGCCTTCATCTCGGTCAGGGCCACCGTAAAGTTTCGCGGGCTCGTCAACGTCTCGGGTTTCCACGTCGACCCTGGCTACACTGGGCGCCTCGTCTTCTCGGTCTTCAACGCCGGGCCCGGCCCGGTTCACCTCGCGCGCGGGGACGATTGCTTCCTCATCTGGTATGCCGATCTCGATCGTGAGACTGCGCTCACGAAGACCGGCCCCGGCTTTGACGACATCCCAACCAAGCTCATCAACCCGATCGCCGGCGAGATCCAGTCGTTCGCCGGACTGCTCGCCAAGATCGAAGCCACCGACAAGCGCATGGACGCGGTCAGCCACGAGCAGAACCTCGTCCGCGTGATCGGCCTCGTCCTCTTGGCGGCAATCGTCGGATGGTTCATCCGCGAGGTGACCGCGTCGCGAACCGTCGCCATCGCACCGCCTGCAGTACAGACCTCGACGAGCGCGCAAATTGCGCCAGAACGCGCTGAACCGCGCCCGACCTTGCCAGTCCAGCCTTTAACTCCGCCCGAAGGTTCGGCTACTAACGTCGCACCGCGGGCGCCGCAGCCGACCAAGCCCACAAATCCGTGACGGGCAGCTGCTCGCCGGCGTCCTGATGACGGCGAGTGCGATGGTTCCGAGCGAAGTTCTTGATTCCTATTGGCGGTTCGCGGCCGAGCGACAAGCGATCCTGTTCCGCCGGCTCGCCGGAGAGCCTGGCCCTTGGACCAACGATCCAATCCTTCGCGCGTATCGCTTCACAAACGCCTACCGAGTGGCCGACCGGGTCAGCCAATATCTCATTCGGGAGGTTCAGCAGCGAGCGGATCGTAGCCAAGAGCCGAACGAGATCTTTTTCCGAACCATCCTGTTCAAGCTCTTCAACCGTATCGACACCTGGGAGGCGCTTGAGGATTCCTTGGGGCCGCTCGCGTGGAAAACAGTTGATCTCGTGAAAGCAGTGTCGGTCCTGGATGCGCGCCAAGCCGCTGGCACGCGGAACTACTCCGCGGCCTACATCATGCCGCCGCCCGCTCTGGGCCACGCCCGTAAGCACCGCAACCATCTCGCGCTTCTGGAGCGCATGATGCAGGACAGGCTTCCAGATCGACTCCGCCAGGCACCTTCGCTTGCCGACGTTTACGATAAGCTGCTGCGCTACCCAGGCCTCGGTCCATTCCTGGCCTTTCAGTACGCCATCGACCTCAACTACGCGGACCTGCTCGACTTCGACGAGAACGATTTTGTGGTCGCCGGTCCAGGCGCCCTCGATGGCATCGCGAAATGCTTTGTGAGCACCGGCGGCCGCTCGCCCAGGACCGTGATCGAGTGGATGGTTGAACATCAGGATGCGGAGTTCGATCGACTCGGCCTGACCTTCCAGCGCCTTGGTGGGCGCAGGCTTCACCTGATCGACTGTCAAAACCTGTTCTGCGAGATCTCCAAATATGCTCGCGTCGCCCATCCCAAGATTAGGGGCCTGTTGGGACGGACGCAGATCAAGCAGACCTATCGCGTGGACGCGAGCCCGGCAGAACCGATTGTGCTTCCGCGCCGCTGGGCCGCAGAGCTCACCGCGGCGCCCCTTCAGGCGTTGCAGGGCGTGTCCGCCGAAGCCCGGCGCAAGGCCGCGACGACGCTCGCGACCATCGCTGCACATGCGTAGCCGTGGCAGCCTTGATCACTTCTTGGCCCGCTTCTTCTTGCCCTTCCCCTTCCTCGGCTTGTCGTCGTCCACTTCGCGCTGAAACGTCACATAATCCTTCCAGGCTTTCCCGTTCGTCTTGTGGATGTTGATCTCGATGTAGGCCTCTCTCAGCCGGTCGAGGATTGTCACGAGCGCCTTCATCATCTCACGCCGAGCGCCGTCAATTTCGTTCCAGATCGCCTGACGATCGGTCGGCAACGGCAAGTCTCCCGGATTGCTGAAGACGTGAAGCCGGCCGCTCGGCGTATCATGATATTGCTCGTCATGGGCGAGCGCCCGCGTCCAAGCCTGGAACAGGGTATCGACGGCGTCGCGGAGGACGGGGTCATAGAGGCTGAACAGGCTGTTTGCGACCACGCCACGGAAGTTCTCAAAGAACCAGATCGCCCTGTCCGAGATAGCGTACGGCAGATCGAGGATGTGCTGGTCCAACGTCGGAAGGTGGAGCGAGCGCATGAGCCAGTTCATGTTCTCGACGTCGTGGTCGTGCTCAATCTTCTCCCGCGTCAATCCCCTAAGTTCAGCCGGACGCTTTGGGTTCTTCGCCAGTACGGCGCCGACAGCGACCTCGAGGAACGCTGCTAGGGCGTCCCGCTTCGCCTTCAGATCACTTTCCGCGAGCCGGTACGGGCTCGCACGGTTCTGAATGAAATCGAACGGTAAGTCGCCGGGAAAGCTGCCGTGCTCCTCGTTGAACAACAGGATGACACGGTCCCAGCCGAGCGTGGCGACCGCGTAGCCCAACTCATACCCGACGTTCGGGTTGGGGCAAGGTCGAGTCGCGCCAGGCGACGTCACAGTTGTCACGTCGGCGATGAAAACGGTCGCGGCTTCGATCTTCTCAAGAATCTTCAGAGCGATGTTGGGGCTGCCCGACGTGTCGCGCGTCGCTTCGTCGGGCACGAGCTTCAAAGCCGGATCGGCCGCTTCGAGGCGCTTGCAAGCTAGGGCCAGGGCCGCTCTGATCGCGTTGAGGTTTGTCTTCTTCGGAGAGTCGCTCTGCCACGAATAGAAGACATGAACACTGCTCTTTTTCGGCATCAACGCTGATCCCGCGTCGACGTCGGCTTGAGCGCCTTGTGCAGCGTAGATCGATGAACGCCAAGTGTTCGCGCTATTTCCGAGACACTGGCCTCCGGATCATTCAGTAGTCTTTTCGCCATCCGCACCTTCTCCGGATTGAGCTTCGGAGGACGACCGCCTTTTCGTCTTCGCGCCCGTGCCGCCGCGAGACCCGCTTGAGTTCGCTCGCGGATCAACTCTCGTTCGAACTGAGCGAGTGCTCCGAACAGATGAAAGATCAAACGCCCATTCGGCATGGTCGTGTCGATGCCTTCGCCGAGACTGCGCAGGCCGACCCCGCTGTCTTTTAGGCGTTGCACGATCTCGATCAGATGTGGGAGCGATCGCGCAAGGCGATCAAGCCGCCACACGACTAGAGTATCGCCGCGCCGAAGGTGGCTTACGATGTCGGCGAGAACCGGGCGACTCGCGTTGGCGCCAGAAGCATGTTCCGAAAAAAGGCGCTCGCAGCCGGCTGCGGCCAGCGCATCGAGCTGGAGGCGAGTGCTCTGCTCATCCGTCGAGACTCATCGTACCCAATCAGCATGTCGCAGAACTTAGCAATGCCCCCGGATTCGCGACACTGATTTTTCGACGATTTTCGCGCCGCTGGATGGCCTTCTCCGATGCTGATTAACGATCTGTCGAGAAAATTATCGTTTGCGCGACTGAAGATGTGTGCTTTCCGACAAGCACCGGAGTTCCGCTCATGGCGCAAAGGAGTGATGAGTGCGGTAATGATCAGCTTGGTTGAGTGGACAGCGGTCGATCCGCTTTATTTGAGATCAAAAATCAATTAATGTTTACAAAATCAATCCTGGCGCCGTCTTGGCGCCAGGCAATAGCTTCATCGGTCGCTATCTAGATGATTTACTGGATTTAGAGCAGGCAACAATTTATATTATGCTTTAATTGCCAGAAATATTTTCAATACATCGGAGGGAATAGCCATCCTGACCATCCCTGGGGCAGTTTCTTGTACGGCGCTCACTGCTTGTTCCGTTTTTTCTTCATCGGTCATCGAATTCCAGCGATTGGCGAATTCAAAACGCAATGCAGCATCGCGCTCACGTGAACGTTTTTGCGCTAGTATAAGGCTATCGAATGTCCCGGTGATTGTGCCGATTGTATCCTGGGTATGGCCGCTGTGTACGTATTTATTGCGTACCAATTCAAGTAGTTGTTCCGCATTATATGCATATGGTCCAAGATTTGACTCAGCCATGTAATTCTCTCTGACATGATTGCGGATCCAGCATCATCAGGCCCGCTTCCTAATTCTTTTCTACTCGATGCCCGCACATTTCTTGCTCGCGTCGAGATAACAGACTTACAGAAAAGAGGAATCTATCGCAAGATTTCTTTGAGAATTACGTTTTAATGACAATTTTATGCAAAACTTCAGCAATCGATGCTTCATTGAAGGCTATGACATTCGCGCATCGATATTGAAGAGCTACGTTCGCCAATGGTAACACCGAGCCTCCCGATCAGAGTCTTCCTTGCGCTGATTGTGGACATTGCCATCCTGATACTCGCCTACCCTGTCGTCTTCGTTCTCGTGCACGGGCTCAATCCTGCCGGCTGGCCGACGGGCGAGCTGGACCCACTGGCTTGGTTCGAGCATCTCACGCATCTCACTGAGCCGAAGCACGCCCTGGCGGCGATCGCCGTCTTGTATGAGACCTCGGTGGGCCAGGCGACCGCTCTGCACTATGGCGGGGCACCGGTCTTCTACGGCCTGATGGGCCTTCTCGCCCTCGTGCCCTTTCTCATCATCAGCCGCGGCCAACGTATGGCGGCCCGCCACGGCTCGACCCGATATGGCAACGCGCACTGGGCCTATCCGAAGGACGTGAAGCGAATGCGGCGCGGCCTGGAGCTCGGGCGTGATCCAAAGACCGGTCGTGCCGTTCGTGTCATTGTTGAGGGCAATTTGCTCACGATCGCACCGCCCAGATCCGGTAAGACCAGCGGCCTAATATTGCCGAATCTCGTCATGCCCGAGGTTGGCGCCTGGGGCGGTCCGGTCGTGGTCATCGACCCGAAAGGTGACGCATACAGAGCGGCGCGACGCCGTCGCGAAGCGATGGGGCGGCAGGTTCATTGTCTTGACCCACTTGGCTTGATCGGCGGAACGGATCGTTGGAATCCGCTCCTTCACACCAACCCGAGCGATACGACAGCGCTTCTGGCCACAGCTGCGGCTATGCTGCCAGAAGCGAAAGACGACTTGGAAGCTGGTCAATATTTCCGGAGCAGAGCCAGCGTTCTTCTGGCCGCTGCAATGCGTCAGGCACTCTCAGGTAACGACACCGACGCGGCAATCGTAGCGGCTTCCAATCTAGTCGGCGATCCCGATCGTTTCGCCGCTGCGCTGATAGCGACTAAGGACAAGCTTTCCGAGGATGCTCTCAGCATTTTAGGGTTCGATTCTCGCTCACGTGATCCTCTGCTCTCGACGGCCGCACAGGCATTGCAATTCCTGCTGGATGAGCGGCTACGCGCCGTCATGTCCGACCATACCTTCGATCTGACTGATCTTGCCGGCGGCAATCTCGATCTCTTTATCGTGACGCCCGCGGACGAACGCCGGAAAATCCTCGCGCCTTATCTGCGCTGGTTACTCGCCGAGCTTTTCGCGACGATCCGCAAAAATCGTCCCTCTGAACGCATTGTCGTCTTCATCGACGAAGCCGCCGTCCTTGGCCGGTTTGACGCCATCTCGAAGGGTGTCGGCGAGCTGCCGGGCTACGGGGTCTCGATCTGGAGCTTCTGGCAGAATCGGGCTCAGATTATCGATACCTATGGTCAAGCGGGGGCTGATAACCTTTTCGGAACGGCCGAGGTGACGACGCTGTTCAACACGAGCCGCGTTCTTCCGGACGAGGCAGAGTACTGGTCGAGAGCGATCGGAACTTTCACGGGTGTCGACACCGAGGAAGTTGCCG
Organism: Methylobacterium sp. C25; assembly: GCF_021352225.1. Classification (GTDB taxonomy): domain Bacteria; phylum Pseudomonadota; class Alphaproteobacteria; order Rhizobiales; family Beijerinckiaceae; genus Methylobacterium. Next base: position 160,556 of record NZ_JAAUVI010000009.1, read on the forward strand.
GTCCCGGAGGCGGTACGATTATTAAGAGGCGCCCTGTCGAGGAGCGGCTCGTTCCCGCAACCGAGCTCAATGGAATCACGCAGCGTCAGGCCATCCACTTCCTGTCTGGCTCAGCGCATACGTCCGATCCGCTGTTGCTCGACAAGACACGGCCGTTTGTTGAAGAGCGCTTCGCTGGCCTGCTCGATACCGTTGCACCGGTCGGCCCCCTCAAGATCTGAGGCCTGATCGCCGTTCGCGCTTCAGCGCGCAAACTGCAACACAGCGAGCGGGATGACGGCTGTGAGATAACCTTGACCCGGCATCCATTGGCGTGCCTCCGCCTGCGCACCATCGATGCGGCGAACCTGCAGGTGCAGGCCAGCTGAGAGGGCGGCAGCTTCGCGTCTTCCATCCGGATGGACCAGCGTGACCACCATCCGGTTTCGTAGCGTCGCCCGTTCCGCACTTCGCATCCATGCAAATCCCACGAGGGCGCCAAGAATGGCGAGTCCTACGGCGGGACCGCGCAGCCTTCGCATGAGCCTGATGCCCCGCACGCGCCGAGCGAGCCGAGAGAAGGCCCCGGTCAATCGCGGCTTGCGCAAACCCGATTGAAGAGATTGCCGCAGCGTCGCGCGGTCGCTCGCAACGAGCGCAGGATCGTCCAAGGCCGCGAGGCGGGCATCCGGCGGAGACCGCAACAAATCGGCCATGAGCTCATGACTGCGCGCTTCGACAGCGGCTTGAGCGCTGGCGGCGTCGATTCGGGCCTGCCGGATCGACGCCTTGGGAGATAAGGCCGCGCGTTTGGGGCTGGTCTTCGTCGGCGACGCACTCATCCGACCAGCCAGGTCGCCGCAGGCTCGACCGCTTGCATCGCCTCCAGGCGGATGCGGGTGAGATCGCGCAGGATGCGGGCACCGAGCGCGAGACCATGCTTCTCGTTCAGCTTGGCGGCATCCAGTCTCGGAATCGAAGCGAGGCCGCCGGCCTGGAGCAGTTCGGCCGCCCTTTCCTCCATCACCTGCTCGGCGAGGTGAGTGACGGCTGCGCCATCGGCGATTCTCGCGAGCAGCTTGGCCTCGACCTCGCCACGCAGGCGGTTCTCGATCAGGAAGCGTGCGGTGGCGAAGGGCTTGGCCCGCACCATCAGTTTGGGTGCTTCGGCGAGCGCACCGGGCTCGGCAGTGACCAGAACGAGAATCCCGACCGCGACTCCCGCGGCATTGAGATCAGGGCCGAGATCGGCGAGCAGCGTCAGCAGCGAGCCGCTGGTATTGGCTCCGACATCCACGATGGTCGGCAGGCGCGCCCGCGTCATCGCATTGACGATGGGGTCGAACTCGCTGCGGGCGGCGCGGCCGCCGGTGCGCTCGATCTCTTCACGAGCCGCTCGCATCGAGAAGAAGCTCACACGCTCGCCGAGTTCTAGAAGTCTCTGCGAGGCGTCGATCTCGATCACGGGACTGTCGGGCACGGCCTCTGCGAGGGCCCGGGCTACCAAGCTTTTTCCGACGCCGCCCTTATCCTGGACGACGAGCAACATACGCGGCATGAATCAATCCTTTTTCAGCAGTTCTTGGATGTGTTCGAGGCTTCTGCGTCTGATCACATCTTCTGTGTCCGACAGAGCAGCATGCTTTTCGTCGGCTATAGCGGGCCGCGTCAGCTCGGCAGCGAGCCGAACCGGACTGCTCATCTTTGCGGGAGCCTGCATGCAGACGGGGCGGACGAGATCGGCGCGCGCTAGACGCTCAGCCTCTCTTGCTGCCCTGCGCCGATCCTGCCGCTCGACGCTGGCGATAAGCGCCGTGAGACGTCGGCCGGTCAGTGCAGCGCCATGGCTCTGCGTCACGCCTTGGGCTGCCAGCCCCGCAGCGAGATCGACCCAGGTCGCTCCCTCCGCGTGCAGGCGCTGCAACAGGTCGAGATGGTGGCGAACGACCGCCATCGCGCCGGTCAGCCGGCGAGACCCCGGCGCCAAAGCAGGCGACCGCGTCTCGCGCAGGCGCGCGACATCGCTTTTGAGACGAGCTGGATCGAGATGACGTGTCGGCATGAGCCAACATCGCCGACGCGCCGCGCCTTAACCGGGCCCCCGGTGTGGATCTAAGGTCGAGGTTGCTTGAACCTCGATCCAGACATGGGGTCGGGGTAAGGCGCGGCGCGTCGGCGATGTGAAGCTGTCAAAAACGTCGCCCGCTTCGCCATTAAGGTCAAGCCGGAAAGGCCACAGAGGGCCACAAGAGGACTACGAAAGGACCACAAAAGGCCAACAAGCTTGAGGGGATCACACCACACGCACTAAAGCTGCTCGGCGTTAACCGTAACGCTGCAGACCGCCGACCCAGGTCTTGTCGCCGCATCGAATCCGACGCCACGATCGATGCCCGTACTCCCGCCTGGGATTTCTATGTCGGCCCTTCGATCTCTAACCATCGAGCTTGATAGCAATCTCGGTTCGCGTCTCAAGGAGGCAGCCGATCGCACCGGCCTGACACCTGCGGAACTCGTATTGCGAGCGCTGGGAAACGAACTCGACGGCCTTACGGCTTACGCCCGCATCACCGACGAGATCAATCGGGTCAAAGATGGGCTCGCCTCCCTTGCCGGCCTCGTCGGCGAAGCTCTCGCGGAACCGTCAGCGGGTGAGGTCGCCTCCATCTGCCGGTACAGGACTGGCGCGTGACGGCCAGCCTCCATACTCTTGGATCAGGAGCGAGAGCGGGAAGCTACTATACCAACGACCCGCACCGCGAAGCGCACAACCGCGACGAGTACTACGCCAAGGATGGCGGCGGTCGTTGGTGGTCGAGTAACAGCAGCCTCGTTCGCAACGGATCGGCGATCGATCTCAAGAGCTTCCAGGATCTCTGCTCCGGGCGCGATCCGAGAACAGGCAAGTCGCTCGTACGCGGTGCAGGAGAAGGCCACAGGGCCGGCTGGGACGTGACCCTGACGACCCCGAAGTCCTTTTCGATCCTTTGGGCGATTGGGGGTGGCAACCAGCGCGCGCAACTCGAAGCGATCCATGCGGCTGCAGTGACGGAGGCCTTGCAGTTCGTACTCGATGAAGAACTCCTCGATGTTCGGCTTGGCGTCGGCGGCTATCGACGCGAGCAGCCTACAGATTTGATCGTCGGCCGCTTCGATCATTATACGACTAGGGCTGGCGACCCCAATTGTCATACCCATTGCGTTTTAATAAATGCGGCAAGATGTGCAGACCAAAAATATCGTACACTTGAACCTGAGCGGCTGTTTAACTGGCAGAAAGTCGTTGGCTCGGCATATCGCGCTGCTCTGGCTGAGAGTTTACAGCGAGAATTCGGATTAAGTCTCCGCCCGGCGGGGCAGTGCCAGTTCGAGATCCGCGGCATCCCCGAGGAGGTGATCACGGCCTTTTCCAAGCGCTCCACTGCCATCGAGGCGGCGGTTGGGGGGAACCGCTCGTCGGCTTCCGGAGCACAGAAGGAGGTCGCAGCGCTGTCGACGCGGAGCGCCAAGGAAGACTTGCCGACCGGGGCCGAACTAGAGAAACGCTGGCGGCAAGAACTTCGGGCCTTCGACATCGCCCCATGGACGGCTGTCCGAACGGCAGCGCGGCTGCCCGTTGTCGATCATGAGCAAGATCGTTCTCTAGAACCGAACCTCGATCCACCTGATATCGTCGGCGATACGCCGGTGGCACGCGCCGCCTCTGCGCTGCTTCGTCACCAGACTGTAGTTCACCGAAAGGATCTGATTGAGCAGGCTCTCAATGAGGCTTCGCTCCAAGGCGCCGGCATTTCCGCCATACGCGCCGAGCTTGCCGCGCTGGAAGGGCAGGGACTGCTCGTCCGGCTCAACACATCCGATCGGGAGGCCTGCTGGACGACACCCGGCATCGCGGCCGCAGAGGCCGCGTTGCTGCGGGCAGCCGACCGACGTGAAGCCGCACCGCGTTTTCTGCCCGAAGCTGTCTTGTCGGCAGTCGAGGCTGCCCCTCAACTCTCGACGGAGCAGAGAGAAGCCGTCTTCCATGTAACAGGACCTTCGGCGGGCGGCGTCAGCGTTCTGGAGGCTGGGGCCGGCACGGGGAAGACCACCACCGCCCAGGTTATCGTCGAAGCCGCGAGATCTTCAGGATTGACGGTCGTCGGCCTGGCTCCGAGCTGGACGGCGGCCGATGAACTGAAGGCTTCAACAGGGATCGAAAGCTTCGCCATCGCCAAATGGCGACACGACCTCCAGCACGGGCGCCTTCCTCCGCTCGACGCCAACACCCTCATCATCTGCGACGAAGCCGGTATGGTCGGCACGAGGGACATGTCGTTCGTTCTCGCGGCGGCCGCAGCGGCTCCTGGCGGAGGTGCGCGGGCGATCCTGCTCGGCGACCGGAGGCAACTTGCTGCTGTTTCGGGTGGCTCGGCCTTGCGCGCGGTCGTCGATGTGCTTGGCCGCCACGCGACCCTGGCGCAAGTCCGGAGGCAGGAGTTGCCCTGGCAGCGCGCTGCCTCGATCCTGATGGCACGGGGTGACGTGGAGGCCGGAATCCGAGCCTATGCACGGCACGGGCGCATCGACTTGGTCAGCGGCGTGGCTGCAACGCAGGAGAGGGCCATCGAATTGTGGACGCAGGCGCGTGCCCGCCATGGCGATGGTGAGGTCCTCATCGTGACCCGACGAAACCGGGACGCCGCCGAACTGAACGCTGCCTCGCGTGCCATTCTGCGCGCGGAGGGAAAGATCATTGGACCCGACATTGAGGTTCACACGCGAGACCGCGAGAACAAGCCGGCGGTCATGCATCTGGCCATCGGCGACAAAATCCGCTTTGGCGAGGCTATCAAGCGCCATCAGGTTCGCAATGGCACCCGCGCGACCGTTGCTGCGATCGGGCCTGACGAAGCCGGTAAGCTTCGCCTGACGGTGAGCCTGGAAAATGGCCGCATGATCGAGGATGCCTACACGGCCTTCGTGCGTGATCCGGTACCCGGGCGGAAGCCTGCGGCGATGCTGCCGCGCATCAGCGCGGCCTATGCCGGCACGGCAAACTCCGTGCAAGGCAGAACGTCGGCTGCATGTGTATACGTCGGAATGACGGCCGGCGATGCGCGGGAATGCTATGTCGGCCTGACACGCCATCGCAAGGATGCGTGGCTGGTAGTCGAGCGTGACCGGCTGGAGGCGGCTGCCCGCGCTCGATTATCCGATCCACGCATGGTGCCGAGCCGGACCGAACTCTACGAACGGTTGTTCGCGGAAGCGCGGCGCTATGCCGAAAAGGTCAATGTTGTCGACCATGTCGACGACCGCGTGGCCTTCGTAGGTTCTGGTGCGATCCCTTCGCCGCGGCCAGACGTTTCGCTGAACCTTCTTAAAGGCTTCGAAGCGGGCCAAGCGCTTAGTAGGGTAATCAAGGAATTTGCAGAAACGCCGCGTCTTGCGCTTTGGCAGCTTGGTCAGCTGACGAGGACAATAGAGAAGACAGTTTCGCAGGGTTACATGCGAATAGTGAGTGCACTGCGAACAGCTCCCCTGCGAGAGGCTACGTCGCCACAACACGAGACGGTGCGATCGTCAACGACCATCGAGCGATAATTGAAAGCTGACCGATAAGGAGGGGAGGGGTCGTTGGCTCGACGACGCTGAGATGTCGGCTTTGCGCCCAACCTGGTCATTCCGAATATCGACCTGAGTGCTCGATAGCGGACGTGATCAGCGGACCGCTGACGACCGGGCCGGGTGGTTTTCAGCCCGTCTGCTTCCAAGCGGCAAATGCCCCTAAGCGGACCTGGCCCAAAGCTAGAGCCGCTGCCGATCATGCTGGATCGTATGCATCGTATCCAGCGGCGGCGAGGTAGTTGCGACACTCGTCCGGGGTGAACGCGGCGAGTGCCTGGCGGATCGCCTGTTTGAGATCGGTGATGGTTCGCGCCGCAGCGGAGCGGAGGAGCGCCTTCAGCTTGGCGAAGGCTTGCTCGATCGGGTTGAGGTCGGGCGAGTAGGGCGGCAGGTAGAGGAGGCGCGCACCGGCCGCCTGGACGGCCTTGCGCACGCCCGCGACTTTGTGGGCCGGGAGATTGTCCAGGATCACCGTGTCGCCCGGCCTCAGGGTCGGGACCAGGATGTCGGTCACGTAGGCGCGGAAGCGCTCGCCGTTCGTCGCTCCGTCGAACATCGTCGTGGCGGCCAGGCCGCTGGCGCGGAGCGCGGCCGTGATGGTGGTGGTTTTCCAGTGTCCCTGTGGGACGCCGACCCGGCAGCGCTCGCCACGTGGGGCTCGGCCATAGCGGCGCGCCATGGCCGTGGTCGCCGCGGTCTCGTCGAGGAAGACGAGGCTGTCGGGATCGAGTTCGTCTTGGCTCTCGAACCAGTCCTCGCGCTCGGCCTTTACGTCGGACCGATCCTGCTCGGCCGCGTGGCCTGTGTTTTTTTGCGCGTGATCCCGTGCCGCTTGAAGAAGCGAGACAGGCCGCTCTCGCTCGTGGCGACGCCCCGCTCGGCCAGCAGGCCCCGCAACTCCGACAGGAAGATCGTCGGTTGCGCCTCGTAGAGGCTCAGGATCAGGTCCGCGTGCGCCTCGACGTGCTGCGAGCGCCGGTCGCCGCCCTGCGGCTTGGCCGCCACCCGACCCTCCTGCGTGAAGCTTTCCTGCCAGCGGATGGCGCTGGACGGGCTGACCCCGAAGCGCCGCGCTGCGCCCCGACGCGAGGAGCCTTCCTCCACGGCATGCACGACGCGCTCACGCAGATCGGACGACAATGGCGACGACATCGACCCTCCTGTCGGAAAGCCGAAAGAAAATCAGATCAGCCCGATCCTGAAAACCCAGGTCGACTCCCCCTGATCCGCGGCGGCTCTAGATGGCGGCGGCCGTGGGTAGCCGGAAGGCCAGATCTAATATCCCATTCGGCACGATCGACCTGCTGCTTTGAGCTCTCAATACTATCGGACCGAAGGGTTTCGCAGAGATCTCGGAACCGGCGCTTCTGCTGATCAGGCGTAAGCGTCTGAGCTTCGCTTTCGGGCGAGGCCTCTCGGGGCAGATTGTCGTTGGAGGCCGGCATGAGCTCAGAACCTTCGGGCAGCCAAGAGCCGCTTCGCGTTGGTAGCAACGTGCTGACGGTACCGGGCGATCACCGATTCCGGCGAGCCGCCCGACATAAGCGTTTGCGCAGCCTCCATACCGGCGTGGATCTTCTCGATCACCATGGACTGCATCTCGGCGTGGCTCTCGCTGCCGCCCCAGGCGAGACGGACAAGCCTCAGCTCGATGACTTTCTGTGATTCAAGAATCAGCTTTGCGAATGCAAATGGATCGGACATTTAATCTTCGAAGCTAAGCATGTGGATATAAACTCCGCGGAAGTTGTGGAGGCGGTAGTACTCACCGCCCCCAGCAATCTCTGAGTCAACGATGCGCTTCTAATTCAAGGGCAACAGCCGAGTTCAGCGGGCTTGCGAAACATTAGCAAAGGTCTTGCTCGCTTCATCGACAGCCCGAGAAGACGTCTCCGTAAGGGTCTTGCTATCTTGCATCATGCCTTCAAGGCCTTCTCGCACCAGCGTACTCTGAATTGTCATGGCTTCTTGGACAGACGTCGCGCGCGTCAGCTTGTTGAATCCATCCATATTGCGTTGGAACTGCTTCTGACCAAGTTCGAACAGAGTGCGCGACGCATCCTGAATTGCTTGGTTTAAAATGGTTCCGCATCGAGTAATCGCTTCGATGTTCTGCTGGGATTGAAAAGCGAGCTGATCACTGTCCTGTCCTGAGAAGCCTAGCTTTTTCGAAAAGCGTTCAGCTGCCTGACGAGCCTGTTGAGACGCTGTTTCAAAGCTGTTCTGCATGAGATGCTGGGTCGTTTTCGCCGCCTTTTCGCGCAGATCGACGAGCTTATCGGCACCTTCCCGCGCTACTTCGACAAACTGCTTCCCCTGCTCAGCGGCACGCTGCGCACCCGTATCGCTAGCCGCCCTCAAACCCCCTGCAGAAGGCGCGCTCGGGCTGCTCTGCCGTCCATGGTCGTTATTTTGATTGTTCGACATACAAATATCTCCAACGCGCTTTTGCAAAAACAGAACGATATCCGGATCAATCTGAATTCGTTATGGAGCAACTGATAACGTTGTTGCAGCGCAACAAAGCGCGTTATTAGCCAGAATGGCAAGCTTTGAAATCAAAATATATCAAATAATATTTTGGAACAAAAAATAATACGAATTCAAAATCACATAAATTATTGAGCTAACAAGGCTATTCCTTGAGTTGCTCAAGTTCAAAGCCATTTTATTCCTAAAAGATGAGCCCGTGGTTGGACCCGGTCAAATCAGTCAATCCCAATTCTGACTGTCGAGAGAGCAGGACCCCTTCATATGATTCGCAATCGTCATCATCAGCTCGTCGAGCGTATTGTAATGAAGCGAGATCCCGTTCAGTCGGCCCGTTGATTCGATCAAGATCTCGAAATTGGACCCGTGTTTCACAGTGCCTAGGCTACGGCCCAATGGGTCTTTCAGCGTCCACGATCGCCCATCAGATCCAGTCGGCGTGAGAATGACGTCCACGGTTTAATAACCCTCCCAAGGCGCTAGGCGCATCGCCGGCAAACACCGTCGAGCAAGGCTTTCACACCAATGAACACAGCATCCGCTTCTGCGATTTTGTCCGAAAATATGAGAGAGTAAGTGTCAAAGCTTCTCGCGTTGGGCGTAGGGCGGGATATCGACAAGCGTACCGATCAATCGGAGCAAGGCTTGTTGCTCTGGCTTTTCAGTCCCGTTGCTCAGGAAGGCGCCGAGTTCGACGTGGCTTCGCTGTCGTCCCGAAGGGCCGCCCGGCTGGTAGATAATGAATGCCCGGCCGTTGCTTGGTTCGCGGCCGAGGTACCACGTCTCGCCGCTAGCGGCTTGATAAAGCTCTCTTCGATCTGACACCTTGCTTCGCTCCATCAGTAGTTGAACTCCTACGTTTTCGGAGGAGAGTAATTTCTGGAACGACCTCCGTCAGTTGCTCGTCTCGGGCAAGCCGGGCTGCTTTCAAGCGAACGATGTTCTCGTCGCGAGCGGTCGATTTTGCATGCACTTCGGCCCAAGCCCTCGTCGCACATTCGGCGCGGTCGGCCGCCTTCGCCAGCTTCGTAGCAGCTCGAGCTTGCTGACTAGTTTGATCCATAAACATTCAATATCCCAATGATTTTCGATTACGTTAAGAGATGAAACGCTTCAGAGAATTAAATAATTTTCAGGCATATAGAGTAGTAAGATGTATCGAAACACCAACGAATGCTGGCACTCCGCATGATAATATAGCCGGCTTCAGTATGTGACGTACCTTGCGCTGGGCGCTTGGCTATCGGGCGTATCCCATGCGCGTCAGTGCTACCGCTCTCGCATCACCAACCATCTGAGCCATCTCTAAGGTAGCGAAGGAGCTCATGGCGTGCTCCGAATGCCCTCCATCCTCAGCGATTACGACCCATCTGAAACGCCCGGCATTGACGGTACAGGGCCGAGTATATGCCTTGAAATTTCGAGTGAGCGGCCTGTTCATAATGTATGGTGTCATAGCGCCACCAATAAGTACATTTAAATATTTATAGTAAAATCTAAACATTTAGATGGTCAAATCCCAGTCGCCGCATTATTATCTCAGATTTGTCAATGGGAATTCTGTAATTTTCAAACAATTCTGCTAATGCAGTCATTTTATCTTGAGAATTCAGATTCATATCTAGCAAAAATACGACAAGCGAGTCGGCGGCTGCCATCATACGGAGCTGGTGTTTGATGATAGACGTTGGTGGTAGAGATATTTTTTACCGAATCGGATGGTGGTATTCATACGCTGGTTCCGCCGCTCAGTATTTTCAAATGTTTTTCGACGAGCAAATCGACCATCACGCCAGAATTTTCTTCTGCATGTTAACGGATCATCGTCATTAAGGTTGCAGAGACCTGACCGGCTGCTTTTGGACCGGCTGATTGAGAGGATCAGCCGGGACCGGAGGAGTTGGGAATGAAGCAAGGACAGAGGCCGAGCGCGGAGCAGGTTGTGCTGATGCTGCGCCAGATCGAGGTACAGACGGCACAAGGCAAGAGCATCGCCATTGCCTGCAAGAGGCGGATCTCTCCGAGCAGAGCTATTATCGCTGGCGCAAGGAATACGGCGGCCTGAAGGTCGATCAGGCTAGGAAGATAAAGGATTTGGAGCGCGAGAACGCGCGGCTTCGTCGTTTGGTAGCTGACCTGTCCTTGGAAAAGCAGGTGCTGGCGGACGTCGCCTCGGGACACTTCTAGCCCCCGAGCGACGCCGGCAGGCGGCCGACGGCATCCGGGAGAAGTATGGTCTCTCGGAACGTCACGCCTGCCGGATCGTCAGCCAGCATCGAGGCACGCAACGCTACGTGCCACGCTGCTGGCCGACGAGGATGCACTGACCCGCGCCATCATCGCTATGGCGTTCGAGTTCGGGTGCTGTGGCTACCGCCGCGTCACCGTGCTTCTGCAGGCAGACGGCTGGCAGGTGGGCGAGGACCGGGTCCAGCGCATTTGGCGTCGCGAGGGACTGAAGGTTCCCAGCCGACATAGACCACGCGGCAAGCCGGTCGTGCTCTACACGTTCCGCCACGTCGCGGCCGCAAGAATGAAGCTCATGTTCGAGCCGGCCGCGGTGGCGGCGATGTTGGGCCATGGGTCCGACGAGACCGCACTGTCGCACTAGGCGAGGGCCCACACCGCGAAGGGCTAGGCCGACATCCTCAACAGGCAGTCGGCCCGCAACATGCGGTCCGTTCGCAGGATCTACATCCCCGTTATGGATAAAACCGACGGATACGCTCCTGCGCCGCGTCCGTAGGCGCTCGAAACAACTCGGCCCCGCCGCCTGATCTGATCACGGGTCGGCCGGGGGAGTTTCGGATCTCACCGGCGGTTGAGCCGATACGCAACGCGGCTCGACCAAGATGATGACAACGGCAGGTTAGGCACCTTTCGTCACAATCGCGGACGATGATCCCGTATCGAGACCTCGCCCATCACGCAGACCGAGCGGCTCTGGCCATCGCAATGAGATCGGCGGCGGTGAGTGACTTCGGGGGCATCGGATCTCGGTAATCGTCTGCGGCCGGAATGGGCGGGGTGTTCGACAGCGATCGGCGCGAAGAGATCCAGAGGGTTCGTCCACCTCGAATAGCCTTGGCCGCCGCACGTACTGTCATGGTCGTCTCCAATGTCAGGAAACGGCCAAGCTAGAATCCGATTGACGACGAACCGTTCTTGACAGCGGGCAATGTGATGCTTCGCGGAGCGCCCGTTTTGACTGACGTCGCTACTCCGCTTCCTCCTCGATCAGGCACGGATCGTTGTCGTTGTCGGCATTGCTGACCCGCTTCGAGACCGGCCACGCCTTCCGCACGCTGCCTCGGCCGGCTTCAGGTCCTACAAAATCGCGGCGCCACCTCGATCAAGCGGTCACAGGTGTTCTACCGAAGGCTTCGCCCACCGTACGACGCAGAGCATCCAAGCAGCGTGCCAGCAAGCGCGAGAGAGGGGAGCGCCATAGCCCGAGCCCATCGTCGCAAAGCGGGTCGTTGACCACGGGACTCCCGTCTCGGCCGACAAGAACATTCCCGATGTTCGGATCGAGCCCACGCGGAGAGACTACACGCAAGGTGGCGACGTACGCCTCGTAATCGGGCCACGCGGCCCTAAAATGCTCTCGGATACCGTCGAAGCTTGAGTGATCGACGAAAGGCTCGTGCGCGGGCCATTCCGCCTTGAACCGGTCGCGGACGCCCTCGTCCATCGCGAGGTCAGGATGATCTGCGATGACGGCGTGAGCATAGGCCAGCCACCAGACATCGCGCGTCGGAGTTGTCAGGCGAGAGCCGACGGTCATCAACGCGCCGCAGGGGCTGACGTACAGATCGTGGACACACGGTGCATGCGGCCCGTCGGAGCCCGCAAATCCTTTGCGAAGCAGGGCCGCATAATCGCCGAATCCGTCGGCCTTGCGTGCGAAGCGAACGATGACGTTCGGGTGGTCCAGGTGCGCATGGACCGTGCCATGGTACCCGAAACCAATCTCGGTCCAACCTGTGGCGATGAGCGAGGCATAGGACTTTTCAGCCGACCGTTCCGCGATGCCCAAAGCGGCAAGTGAGGGATTCGACGTGCTCGCCTGATTCTTGAATCCAAACATCGCAGCCACTCCTTCCTGCCAGTCGACGTCCCGACGCGACGATCTCTCGGCCGCCGCACGCGTGCAGCAGCTTGGAGAAGCCGGACGGGCAGGTCCGGCAGAGGTCAGGGCGACCGTGTCGATGTCGGGAGCAGCATGACGATGTCGTCATCCCACTGTCATGGAATGATCGGTGTCTCGGGAAAGTTCAATAGCGTCAGGAGCGTAAATCAGCGGATGACGCAAATGCGTTGTCCTGACGCATCATGCGCCGGGCCGCGGCCATCCCCGCCAGGAGGGTGCGGGCTCGGATCCCGTCCGCTTCACAGAGCCCATGCTCCGCAACGGGCCGGACATGCCGTCCCGCATGGGCGGGACCGACCTCGACGTCGTCGAGGACGAGATAGTGCATGATGTGATTTCGGGTCGCGTGCTCGGCGATCTCTTCGCCGCGCCCCGCTTGCTCGGCGGGGTGCATCCCGCCCGTCTGCGCATCCCAGCTCGCGGGCAGAATGGCTGTACGCCAGTCGGCATGAAAGCAGTCCCCGGGTAGGCCGGCTTCGACGAGCGTCGGACGGCAATCGGCGATGCGCCATGTCGATGAAACGACGACCCGAGCATCGAACTCCCGTACCAAGGCGGCGACCAGGCTAACTCTGGCAGGATCAAGCACGTCCTTTCCTGCCTGCCGTTGATATCCGACCGTCGTCACAACGCCGTCCACGTCCAGGTAGACCGCGATCGGCCGTGCCAATCGATCGTCGTTCAATGGGCGCCCCGTTCCGCGTAGCGGCCCTGCATTCGCCCCTGCGCGCCGTTGACGCGCGGTAGCAGCCGCCCAGCTTCTATTGATTTCTCCATTTTGCTGATTTTTTGCCCGCACTCGGCGAAATTCGACGAGACGGAGAGTTGGTTCAAGAACGTTAGAACGCTGGCAAAAGGCAGCTTCGATCCAAAGATCCAGGGGGCGTCCGACTCTGGTGGTATGAGCCTGACGAGCTACCAGGCTGCTATAGGTCGCTCACTTCGTTAAAACCGCCGTGTTGCCGATGAATTCAGCACCCAACAGCATCGTGCCGAAGGTGAGGACGGTCAGCGCGACAGCCGGATAACACAACCCGCTGTCCCCAAACCAGCCGAAGACGGCGACCGCGACCAGCAGCTCCATCGCACCGATGATTCCGAGAAGCCTTCCCACGTCGCCCTCGCTTTGATTGAGGGACAACGTAGCATTTAACTTGCTGCTGCCGCTGGTTTTGACCCAGCGCGTGGATTTTGGCCAACCTTTAGACTTGGCCGTTGGGCGATGTCGGCTTGGGGGGCAGCGGAACGGCGTGTCATTCTCAGGTCGGCGGCCGCGGCACCTTGAACTCGACGGTTTCGCCTGAGCGGATTGAGGATCAGCATGCCGGCGCGTCCGCTTGAGGTGTCTGGAGAACGCAGCGCCTCGCTGATGGAGTCCGCTGAGCGGGCGCGAAAGAAGACAGCCAAGGCGGCGGAGCGCGTTGCAGGCGCCTAATCGATTTCCGTCCGTCACCGACAGCCCCAGGCCCTGGGAGCTAATCCTGACGGGGCTTGATCGCCCAGAGTTCGGTCGGGAGGCTGATGGGTGCTCCGGGATTGTAGTCGGCCGAGTCCTGAATGTGAGACGTCGTCACATAGACCGTGCCATCAGGACCTTCGGAGAACGTGTCCGGCCAGCGTAGTTGCGGATCCTGGACCAATGTCGTCAGTCCGGAATTCGTGCCGGCGAGGTCTCGTACCTTCACCGCATTGTCCTGCGGCGAGGACACGTACATGCGACCGTCCTTCTTAGCGATCAGCAAGCCATCAGCGGGTCCGTTCTCGCCGACCGTGATGATCTTGGATCCCAGCGTCTTGTCGCTCAGCAACTCGGGCACGAACGACGCCGTCGCCCAACCGGTCAGGGCATCGGTCGGGATGCCATAGAGCGTTTTGCCCTTGATGGCCTGCCAGTACAGCGTCTTGCCGTCGGGTGAGAGAGCGATTCCATCGGCAGAGAATTCGACGCCGCGCCCGTCCGGCCGGCGCAGTGGCTTGCCGTCATAGGTCACGGTGACCGACTTGTCCGGCATGGTCGTGGTATGGCCGGACAGGACGCGTTTGGCCGAGCCGCTGTCGATGTCGACCACGATCAGGGCACCCTCGGCACCAGAATCCGTCAGAAACGCCGTCTTGCCGTCGGGCGAGATGCGTACGTCGTTGATGTAGGACGCCTGCATCACGGTGCTGGTGTCGAAGGGAATGGTCTTCACGACCTTGTTGGTCTTCAAGTCGATGCCGACAAGCTTGACGCCGTCCTTGACCACGGCTCCCATCGCGGGCGCGGCGGCATCGACGACCCAGAGCCGGTCTTGGCCGTCGGCGACGACGCTCTGCACGCAGACGAAGTGGTTCTTGGGGTCGACCTCGTCCTTCTTCGCGTTGCGCCAGGAGTTCCATTCGTCGTCCGGGTAGGCGACCAGCTTGCCGTCTTTGAGC